>NZ_CP125947.1 GCF_030064165.1 Comamonas resistens | reverse complement strand
GTCAAAAATCTTATTGTGGATAGGAGGAACAGTTGCGGGGTTGGTATTGTAGCTTTTGCGGGAGTTATCCACAAAATATCAGAAGACTGTCCCCGAATGTTTGTGCGGGATAGGCCGCACATCCTAATGGATTGGCGAGGGCCGGTTTGTAAAGAATGGCTGCCCGATGTTTGTGGCGTGGCGGTTCCCAGTGAATTCGAGGGTCATTGCATCAAAGCCCCAACGCTGTGATAATCGCGGGTTTCCCTGAATGTGTTCAGGGTGATATGACCCGGGCGCCGAATTATTCGTGCGCACGCGCAGTGTGCTTTGGCATGCTGCAAGTGCTTTGCTTCGCTGGTTGACCGTTATGCCGTGGTGCATGTTCTGCATGTGAAAAAATGCCCGGCTTGGCGGTGACAGTGTGCGGCGCAGAACCTGGATGGTCGGGCGCAGACGTGGCGCCTTGCCGACGCAAATACTGAACCTTCTCAAGGAACCAACATGAAACGTACTTACCAACCTTCCAAAATCCGCCGCGCCCGTACCCACGGTTTCCTGGTTCGCATGAAGACCAAGGGTGGCCGTGCCGTGATCAACGCTCGCCGCGCCAAGGGCCGCAAGCGCCTGGCCGTCTAAGGCCAGCATTGGCTAGCGGTCTGTTCCTTCGCTGCGAAGAAGGCCTCCAGCAGGCATTCCCATGCAACGACTGAAAACGCGTCCGCAATTCCAGGCCACCATGTCAGCGGGCACGATTGCCCGCACTTCGCATTTCGCCCTGCACCGCATGGAGCTGGTGGCAATGCAGAAAGCCATGGCGGCCGACCCCAGGACAGGGCCCGGATCTGATGATCCGCAGGCCCTGTTTGGCATTGGTGAAGTGCGCGAGCAGGCCTGGCTGGGCGCCATGGTGCCCAAGCGCTGGGCTAGGCGTTCGGTGACTCGCCATGTCATCAAGCGTCAGATTTATGCAGTGGCCTTCGAACATGAGGCTGCATTGGCGCGCGCCGCATATGTGGTGCGTCTGCGCTCGGGCTTTGACCGTAAGCAATTCGTCAGTGCAAGCTCGGACCCACTCAAGGCTGTGGTGCGCCAGGAGCTGCAGCAGCTGTTTGCCACAGGCACGCGTCGTCTGACCAAGGAAAAGCAGGCTTCTCATGGCGCCGCAGGTTTGAAGACAAATCTGCCTCAAACGCTTGATGAGAAGGCGCCTGCAGCTTCTGATTCGATAGCTAATCAGGCGGAGCCGCAACCATGATGCAGCGACTGCTCATGGCTCTGGTGCGAGGCTATCGCCTGATGCTCAGTCCCTGGCTGGGTTCGGCTTGCCGTTTCGAGCCGACCTGCTCGGCCTATTCCCTTCAAGCGCTGGAGCAACACGGCGCTGCGGTAGGCTCTTATCTGACGGTGCGCCGGCTGGCGCGCTGTCATCCGTGGTGTGACGGAGGGCATGATCCCGTGCCACAGCAAAAGCCCAGGCTGTTTTCCTTTCTGGACAATGCCTCGGACTCTTCCGCGACCACCCAACCTTCCTCACCTAAGAAGTCTTCATGAACGATATTCGCCGCACCATACTGTGGGTGATATTTGGCTTTTCCATGGTTTTGCTCTGGGACAAGTGGCAAATCCATAACGGCAAAAAGCCCACCTTCTTCCCATCGCCGCAGACGGTCAGCGCGCCTGCGGCCAATGACATCAAGCCGGCAGACACCAGCCTGCCCCAGCCTGCAGCGGCTGCTTCGGCCGGTGATGTTCCGGGTGCGGCTCAGCCGGTTGCCGGCGCGAGCCAGCCTGCCGCTGCGGCGCCTCGCCAGGATGTGAGCATCGCCAGCGACGTGATGCGTCTGACCTTCGACAGCGAAGGCGGCACGCTAAAAGCTTCCGAGCTGCTCAAGTACAGCGACACCGCGGATGACAAGAAGCTCATGCAGGTGTTCGAGCAGAACGCCAAGCGTGTGTACCTGGGTCAGACCGGCCTGATCGGCGGCAACTTCCCCAACCACAAGACGCCCATGACCGTGGTGCCCGGCGAGCGTGAGCTCAAGGACGGCCAGGACAGCGTGCAACTGCGTTTCGAGTCGGCCGAGCAGGGCGGCGTGAAGCTGGTCAAGACCTATACGCTCAAGCGCGGTGTTTACGACATCGGCGTGCAGTACGACGTGGTGAATACCGGCGCTGCAGCCGTGAACCCTCAGATCTACATGCAGCTGGTGCGTGACGGCAACAAGCCCGAGCACGAGTCCAGCTTCTACTCGACCTTCACCGGCCCGGCCGTCTATACCGAAGCCAAGAAGTACCACAAGGTGGAGTTCAAGGACATCGAGAGTGGCAAGGCCGAGGTCGACAAGTCCTCCACCAGCGGCTATGTGGCCATGGTGCAGCACTACTTTGCCAGCGCTTGGCTGCTGGCTGATGGCATCCAGCGCGACAACTTCGTGCGCAAGGTGGGCGACAACCTCTACGCCGTGGGCATGATCACGCCCGTGGGTACGGTGGAGCCCGGCCAGACCAAGACTGTCAGCGCCCGCCTGTTCTCCGGCCCCCAGATCGAACCCATGCTGGAGAAGCTCTCTCCCGGGCTGGAGCTGGTCAAGGACTATGGCTGGCTGACAATTCTGGCCAAGCCGCTGTACTGGCTGCTGTCCGAGCTGCACAAGTTCATCGGCAACTGGGGCTGGTCCATCGTGGCTCTGGTGGTGTTGCTGAAGATCGCCTTCTACTGGCTCAATGCCAAGGCTTACTCCTCGATGGCCAAGATGAAGGCCATCAACCCCCGCATTCAGGAAATGCGTGAGCGTCTGAAGGACAAGCCCCAGCAGATGCAGCAGGAGATGATGCGCATCTACCGCGAGGAGAAGGTCAACCCCATGGGAGGCTGCCTGCCCATCGTCATCCAGATCCCTGTCTTCATGGCTCTGTACTGGGTGTTGCAGTCCAGCGTGGAAATTCGCAATGCGCCCTGGATTGGCTGGATTCACGACCTCTCGGTGCCCGATCCCTTCTTCATCCTGCCTTTGCTGATGACTCTGTCCTCGCTGTTGCAGACGGCCCTGAACCCCGCGCCACCTGACCCCATGCAGGCCAAGATGATGTGGATCATGCCGCTGATGTTCAGCGTGATGTTCTTCTTCTTCCCCGCCGGTCTGGTGCTGTACTGGCTGACGAACAATATCCTGTCCATCGCCCAGCAGTGGATCATCAACAAGCGCATGGGCGTGCCGCCCCAGTTCAATCTGCCGAAGTTCGGCAAGTAAGCTCAAGCAGCGCAAATAAAAACGCCACCTTTCGAGGTGGCGTTTTTTTATGTCTGCAGGAGGCTTATTTGCCGATGCAGAAACTGGAGAAGATCACGCCCAGCAGGTCGTCGGAGCTGAATTCGCCGGTGATGGAGTTCAGCGAGACCTGGGCCAGACGCAGTTCTTCGGCCAGCAGGTCCAGGTGGGCGGCCTGAGCGGCGAGCTGCTCGTCGGCCAATTCCAGATGGGCTTGCACGGCCTGCAAGGCTTCGACATGGCGGGCGCGGGCCAGATACAGGCCTTCGGGGGCGGATTGCCAGCCCGCGACTTCCAGCAGGCGCTTGCGCAGCGCATCCAGGCCATCGCCGGTGCGCGCTGACAGGGCGACCTGTGTGGCATCCAGCCGGGTTGTATGACGGGCCTGCACATCGGCGGCCGCCATATCGGTCTTGTTCCAGACATGGATCACAGGCACTTGTGGAGGCAGTTTGTCTTTGAGTGTGTGTGCGATATCGGCATCGGCCGCCGCATAGTCGGGCTGCTCCACACGGGTCAGATCATGCAGGAACAGCACGGCATCGGCGGCGGCGATCTCGTCCCAGGCACGCGCAATGCCAATACGCTCCACTTCGTCGTCGCTGTCGCGCAGGCCTGCGGTGTCGATCACATGCAGAGGCACACCTTCGATCTGAATCGTCTGCTGCACCTTGTCGCGTGTAGTGCCTGCGATGGGCGTGACGATGGCCAGCTCGGCCCCGGCCAGTGCGTTGAGCAGCGAGCTTTTGCCCGCATTGGGCTGCCCGGCAATCACCACCTTGATGCCTTCGCGCAGCAGTGCGCCCTGATGGGCCTTGCCCAGCACGGTGGCGACCTGGGCCTGCAGGCGTTCAAGTTGACCAAAGGCATCGGCCTTTTGCAGAAAGTCGATTTCCTCTTCGGGAAAGTCCAGCGTCGCCTCGACCAGCATGCGCAGGTGCACCAGGGCCTCGCGTAGTACCTGAATTTCCTGAGAGAAGGCGCCCGACAGCGAGCGGCTGGCACTGCGCGCCGCTGCCTCGGTACTGGCGTCGATCAGGTCGGCAATCGCCTCGGCCTGCGCCAGATCGATCTTGTCGTTGAGGAAGGCTCGTTCTGTGAACTCGCCCGGCTGGGCCAGACGCAGTCCGGCCAGCGTCGGCGTGCCGTGGGCATCCAGGGTCTGGGCCGCTTCCAGGCAGCGCGCCAGCAGCAGCTGCAGCACCACGGGGCCGCCATGGGCCTGCAGCTCCAGCACATCTTCGCCGGTGTAGCTGTTCGGGCCTGGGAAATAGATGGCCAGACCATGGTCTATGGGCGAGCCTGCCGCATCCTTGAAAGGCAGATAAGTCGCTTCGCGTGGTTTCAGGTCCTTGCCGCACAGCCGGCGCACCAGCGCAGCAATGCCTTTGCCCGACACCCGAACAATGCCCACGGCACCACGCCCCGGTGCGGTGGCAATGGCGGCAATGGGGTCGTTGTGGCGGGGAAGCATGGGCTGACTTTCGATCAAGAGGAAGAGCCGCGAATCATAGCCCTGCAGGTCAAGTCCCAGGAATTCAGTGGTGAGCGCTGCGCGGTGCCATGTAACAAAAGGTCGTGTTTCATACAATTGTCATAAAACCGACCCGAAAAATGAATCAATCTTCCTTTGTGACGAGGCTGGGCTACTTGCTGGCCTGGATATTGCTTTTCTCTCCCCCGTTTCTCATTCGTGCGACTGGAAAAGAGGTGGGTTACACGCTTTTGGCGGCACTTTTCTTTTATCCACTGGCACTGTCCCGAAAATCCCTGGCCATCTGTATTCCTCTGCTGATCCTTGTCGGTACAGCCAATATCTTTCATGCCCAGTTTTTGGGGAACATGATCGATGAATTCTCGGTCGCCACGTTATTGCGCACGGAGGCACATGAGGCCGCCGAGTTTCTGAACCTGATCAATCGCCAGATGATTCTTGTGGTGCTGTGCTGGCTGGTAGTCAGCCTTGGTTGTGGCTACTTCCTCTTCAAGCATTGCGCCGAGAAAGCATTTCCATTTGCGAAATGGCAGAAAAAGATACTGCTGGGCATTGGATTGCTTTGGACCAGCTTTTTTGCCTTCGGTGTGACCCAGCAATTCACAACCACTGACTATGTGCAGAAATTGCGCCACATCTATCCCATGCACATGGCCAAGGCTGCCGTGCGTTATGGAGACCTGGAAAAAGAGGTCTTCTATCAGCCGACCTTGCCCGCCAAGCCGGGTGCTGCTCAGGTCAATACCTTGGTAATGGTTATCGGGGAGAGTGCCAGCAGCCATCGCTGGTCCCTGCTGGGCTATGAGGGAGACGATACCAATCAGTCGCTTCGGCAGATTGCTGGCCTGCGCACTTACAAGGTGATGGCCCATGGCCTGAATACCGCGAAGGCCTTGCCCTATATTCTGACGGGGCAGTCCGCCCTCGACAGCCAGAAGAATGCATCGCCCTCGTTTCTGGATTTGGCCCGGCATGCTGGCTACAAGACCTTTGTCTTTTCAAACTCCAGATTCAATGACAAAAGCGAGGATATGTACTCGCAGATATTGCGTCGCTCTGCGGATGTCTATGCAAAAGTGGGCAACGGGGCACATGATGAGGTGATGACGAGCTGGCTGGAAAAGGCGCTGGCGGATGAGGCGCCCTACAAGCTGGTGGTTCTTCATACCTATGGCAGTCATCCGGATATCTCCAAGCGTTATCCGCACTCCCGTTATCAGGGAGGGGATGCCTATGACAACTCGATCCGTTACACCTCCGACCTGCTGGCCGACTGGATCCACATGCTGGATACGGCAACAGCCGAGCCCAGTGCGCTGCTGTATGTCGCGGATCATGGCCTGGGGGTTCCTCCCTGTGTCGACAGCCCGCGCCATGGCAACGACCAGTCGGTGCTGGAGGTACCGTTGGCGTATTGGGCCAATGCTGCCCTGAGGGCCTCCGAGGCTGAGGGTCTGCCCTCTATTTCTGACGGCGCCATCGAGCACAGCACCACCCTGGCTCCGGAGATGTTGGTCGCCGCTCAGGGCTACGATGTCCGGACGGCCATGCCACACCTGGAGGACAGCCGGCGGCTGCATTTCGATGGGGTGCCTTATGCCGAGCTCTATCGCGACGATGCCTGCACGCCCTGAAGTGCAAAATCTCCATATATCATGCGTTATTTGCATAACGTTATGATTTCGTTTGCATTGTTATTGAACGGTCATGGCTGTTTGACCTTAAACGCCGAGCTGTACACCCTCTTTTTTTGATAGCGCTCGGCCTACAATCCAAAATCCGATTTCATCCTCCGCAAGATCACAGGGGCCGGGTAGTGCGCCCATAGAGAGTCCTTACTGCGGATGGTTTACTTTGCGAGCTGGAGACCGCTGATGTCCGAAACCAAGCCCATTACTTCGATTGATAAACGCGCTTTGCTGCGCCAGGCGGCCCTGGAATATCACGAATTCCCCAAGCCCGGCAAGGTGGCCATCACGGCGACCAAGCCCATGGCCAACCAACACGACCTGGCGCTGGCCTACTCGCCCGGCGTGGCTGCTCCCTGCGAAGAGATCGTCAAGGACGCTGCTGCGGCCTATAAGTACACCAGCCGCGGCAATCTGGTCGGTGTGATCTCCAACGGTACGGCCGTGCTGGGCCTGGGCGACATCGGTGCGCTGGCTTCCAAGCCCGTGATGGAGGGCAAGGGCGTTCTGTTCAAGAAGTTCGCTGGCGTCGATGTGTTCGACATCGAAATCAATGAAAAAGACCCACAGAAGCTGGTGGAAGTGATTGCCGCGCTGGAGCCTACCTTCGGTGCCATCAACCTTGAAGACATCAAGGCGCCCGAATGCTTCTATGTGGAGCGAGAGCTGCGCAAGCGCATGAACATTCCCGTCTTCCACGACGACCAGCACGGCACGGCCATCACCGTGGCAGCAGCCATGGTCAATGCGCTGAAGGTCGCCGGCAAGAAGATCGAGGAGATCAAGCTGGTCGCTTCGGGTGCCGGTGCTGCGGCCCTGGCCTGCCTGAACCTGCTGCTGGAAATCGGCCTCAAGCGCGAGAACGTGTTCGTGACCGACATCGCCGGCGTGGTCTACGAAGGCCGTACCGAGCTGATGGACCCCGACAAGGCTCTGTTCGCCCAGAAGACCGAGCTGCGTACGCTGGGCGAGGTCATCGAAGGTGCCGACGCCTTCCTGGGCCTGTCCGCCGGCAATGTGCTCAAGCAGGACATGGTCAGGAAGATGGCGGCCAAGCCCATCATCTTCGCGCTGGCCAACCCCAACCCCGAAATCACGCCCGAGGACGTGAAGGCGGTGCGCGACGACGCCATCATCGCCACGGGCCGTTCGGACTATCCGAACCAGGTCAACAACGTCCTGTGCTTCCCCTATATCTTCCGCGGTGCGCTGGACTGCGGTGCGACCACCATCACCACCTCGATGGAAGTGGCCTGCGTGTACGCCATCGCTGCGCTGGCCGAGGCCGAGCAATCGGAAGAAGTGGCCGCAGCCTATGTGGGGCAGGAGCTGAGCTTCGGTCCCGAGTACCTGATTCCCAAGCCTTTCGATCCGCGTCTGATGCTGATCGTGGCCCCTGCCGTGGCCCAGGCCGCGGCCGAGGCCGGCGTGGCCCAGCGTCCCATCCAGGACATGGATGCCTACCGCGAGCATCTGAAGACCTTTGTCTATGCCTCCGGCACCATGATGAAGCCCATCGTGACGGCCGCCAAGAAGTCCGCCAAGAAGCGCGTGGCCTATGCCGAGGGCGAGGAAGAGCGCATCCTGCGCGCGGCGCAGATCGTGGTCGACGAGCGCATTGCCCGTCCCACGCTGATCGGTCGCCCGGCCATCATTGCCCAGCGCATCGAGAAGTTCGGCCTGCGTCTGAAGGAAGGCGCCGACTACGATGTGGTCAATGTCGAGCATGACGAGCGTTACCGCGACTTCTGGAAGACCTACCACCGCATGACGGAGCGCAAGGGCATTACCGAGCCCATTGCCAAGATCGAGATGCGCCGTCGCCTGACGCTGATCGGCTCCATGCTGCTGCACAAGGGCGAGGTCGACGGCCTGATCTGCGGCACCTGGAACAACACCAATGTGCACCTGAACTACATCGATCAGGTCATCGGCAAGCGCACCGGCGTGGCCACCTATGCCTGCATGAACGGCCTGCTGCTGCCCGAGCGCCAGGTCTTCCTGGTCGACACCCATGTCAACTACGATCCCACGGCCGAGCAGCTGGCCGAGATCACCATCATGGCTGCCGAGGAGATGATGCGCTTCGGCATCAAGCCCAAGGCCGCTTTGCTGAGCCACTCCAACTTTGGCTCCAGCAACCAGCCCAGCGCCCTGAAGATGCGCCAGACCCTGGATCTGCTGCGCGAGCAGGCTCCCTGGCTGGAAGTCGACGGCGAAATGCATGGCGACGTGGCGCTGGACGGCAAGAGCCGCGCCAAGCTCATGCCCAACAGCACGCTGCTGGGCGATGCCAACCTGCTGGTGCTGCCCAATATCGATGCGGCCAATATCAGCTACAACCTGCTCAAGCAGGCGGCGGGCGGCGGCATTGCCATCGGCCCGGTGCTGCTGGGTGCGGCCAAGCCCGTGCATGTGCTGACCCCCAGCACCACGGTGCGCCGCATCGTGAACATGACGGCCCTGACCGTTGCGGACGCGAATGTGAGCCGCTGAGCGTCACTAAGCGCCAAAGACAAAAAAGCCCGCGGTGCTCAAGGCGCTGCGGGCTTTTTTGTTGCCGGGCCGTCCCAAGACAAAAAGCTGTCCCCCTCGGGGGCAGCGGCTACACGAAGTGAGCAAGCGTGGGGGCCATTTTTTGCCGCCGGGCCGCCCCAAGGCAAAAAAGCGGCCCCCTTGGGGGGCAGCGGCTACACGTTAGTGAGCAAGCGTGGGGGCTATTTTCTGCATCTGAGCTGCGGTGCAGCTACCAAGTACGGGTGATGCCGGTGTCGACGGTGCCGAAGACTTCGACGCCGCTGGAGCTGCCAGAGCTGCTGGAAGAGCTTGGCATGGTGCCCGAGCAGGCGCTCAGCGCCAGCGTGGCGACGGTTGCGGCCAGAGTCAGCCATTTGCGCATAGTGCATCTCCTTGCCCGCAACCAGCGCGGGCCATGCACCATGGTAGCGCGCGGGCCAAGTCCGCCCGGGATGGGTGGTTATCCATCAAATATGCCTCTAGCGCTTTGCCATAAAGCGAAGGCAGCTATGAATTTTGATTATTCAGTCAGGTAAAGTTCGGCCAGCCGATCACGGGCAGCCTGGTCCACGCCCAGAGCCTGGGTCAGATAGCTGTCCAGGCTGTCGTAATGAGTGCGGACGGTATCGACCGAAGCCATCAGGTACGAGGGCTGCACGCGCCACAGCGCATCGAGTGCGTCTTCGGGCATATCCAGATGGCTCAGCTCCGGGCGCTTGAACAGCTGGTTGGTCAGCAGGTAGTCATCCATGATCTGCGCTTCATCCACGCCCAGGGCCGTCAGCAGCAGGGCGGCGGCCCAGCCTGTGCGGTCCTTGCCGGCCGTGCAGTGAAAGACCAGCGGATCGTCACTGCTTTGCAGCAGGGCGAAGAACTGGGCAAAGCGCTGGCCGTAGACATCCACAAAGCTGCGGTAGGTGTCATGCATCAGCGCCTCGGTGTCGCGGGCCGTCAGCGTCTGGCCCTGGTCCATCAGGGACTGGGCGCGCTGCACCACCGTGGGCTCCACCGTCAGCGCGTGGCGGTTCAGCTGAGGCCAGTCATAGGCCAGATGCGCGCTTTCCCCGAGGCCGCGAAAGTCCGCGCTGCGGGTAACGCCCAGCGCCCTGAGCTGGTCCAGGTCGTTTTGCGTCAAATGGGCCAGATGGGCCGAGCGGTAGAGCTTGCGCCACTGCAGGCGGCGGCCGTCCAGGCCCTGATAGCCACCCAGGTCGCGAAAATTGGAGGCACCCTCCAGCGCGATAGGACGGCTGAAGAGGGGGGCTTCAGCCTCGGGGCCGGCGGCCAGGGTCAGGTCATCGTTTGCATTCATATCAATGCTTATAGCGGATTGGCGGGAAGAAGGTATGTCTTGCGTGTTACCGGTATGGGCAAGTCATGAAAAAGCCCTCTGTTGCGCGCACAACAGAGGGCTTTGGCTGGGGGGCCTAGGGCGCTTAGCTCACATGCTTGCCCACGATGCCGGCCAGCTCGAACATATTGACCTGATCCTTGCCGAACACAGGCTTGAGCTTGGCATCGGCATTGATGACACGCTTGTCCTTGGCATCCTGCAGACCGTTGGTCTTGATGTAGTCCCAGAGCTTCTTGATCACGTCAGGGCGTGAGGTGGGCTCATTGCCGATCACCGCTGCCAGATCGGCGCTGGGCTGGAGCGTGGCGCTGACGGTGCGCGGCTTTTTGACGGCTGCGGCCCTGGTTGTCTTGGTTGCGGTCTTCTTGGCAGCAGCGCTGGTTTTCTTCGCAGCAGCTGCTGTAGTTTTGGCAGCTGCTGCGCCGCTGGTCTTGCGTGCCGGATATTTGCCTTCGCGTTGCTCGAACTCGAAGTTGACCTTGCCCGCGGTGCCATCCCAGACCAGGAAGGCCTTGAAGTTGCGGCGCGTGCGGTTGGAGACGAACTTCTCCAGCAGATCGGTCTTGCCGGTCTGCAGCAGCTTGCTCATCTGCTCGCGCTCTATGGGCTGCTGCAGGATGATCTGGCCGCTCTTGAAGTCGCAGCTGGGCGTGGTCTGGGCCAGCGTGGGCACGGCCTTGGAGCAGACATAGTTGGCGCCATGCTCGAAGACGGGCGAGCCGCACTTGGGACAGGGGCCCAGGCTTTGCTGGCTGGCGAAGTCCACGATTTCGCCGGTGTCCTCGGAGTCCTTGTCGTCGCCGAAGTCGAATTCCAGCTTGTAGTTCTTGGCTTCTTCGTCGTGCACGATGGCGACCTCGGCCACGAACGGCCAGCCGGCCTTGGAGCGGAAACCTTCCAGCGGGCCGATGCGGCGTTCGCGCAGCAGTTGCTCGGCCTCGGCCGTCTCGAAGGTGCGGCCCGCGGGCGATTTGGTGAACGAGAAGCCGCAGCCCTCGCTGGCACCATTGGCGCCCGTGCAGGCGTAGCGGCGATAGTTTTCCTTGACCACGCCGCCGCAGTTGGGACAGGGCGTGGAAAGCGTCGCGTAGTCACCGGGAATGGTGTCGCGGTCGTATTCCTTGGCCTTCTTGACCAGTTTCTCGGTCATGGCCTGGATCTGCTGCATGAAGGCTTCGCGCGAGAGCTGGCCTTTTTCCATCTGCGAGAGCTTGTATTCCCATTCGCCGGTCAGGTCGGCACGCGAGAGTTCTTCCACGCCCAGGCCGCGCAGCAGCGTCATCAGCTGGAAGGCCTTGGCCGTGGGGATCAGCTCGCGGCCTTCGCGCAGCATGTATTTTTCGGTGATCAGACCTTCGATGATGGCCGCGCGCGTGGCTGGTGTGCCCAGGCCTTTTTCCTGCATGGCTTCGCGCAGCTCGTCGTCGTCGATCTGCTTGCCGGCGCTTTCCATGGCGCCCAGCAGTGTCGCTTCGGAATAGCGCGCCGGCGGCTTGGTTTTCAGGCCCTTGACGTCGGCATGGTCGGTGCGCGGCTGCTCGCCGGGCTTCACGGCAACCAGCGGCTGGCCCTTGTCGCCTTCCTTGGCATCCTCCACCTCGTTGGCGGCTTCCTTGCCGTAGATGGCCAGCCAGCCCGGCTTGACCAGCACCTTGCCTTCGGTCTTGAAGGAATGCTGCTCAACCTTGCTGATGCGTGTGGTGACCTGGTATTCGGCGCTGGGGAAGAACACGGCCATGAAGCGGCGAACGACCAGGTCGTACAGCTTCTGTTCGGCCTCGGACAGGCCCGAAGGTGCCTGCGTGGTCGGAATGATGGCGAAGTGATCCGAGACCTTGCTGTTGTCGAAGATGCGCTTGCTCGGGCGGATGTAGTTGTCGTTGATGGCCTGCTGGGCAAACGGTGCCAGATGGCGCATGGAGCTGCCTGCCAGCATGGCGAAGGTCTGGTGCGCCACGGGCAGGTAATCTTCGGGCAGGGCGCGTGAATCGGTACGCGGGTAGGTCAGGGCCTTGTGGCGTTCGTACAGGCTTTGCGCCAGCGCCAGCGTGGTCTTGGCCGAGAAGCCGAACTTGCCGTTGGCCTCGCGCTGCAGGCTGGTCAGGTCGAACAGCAGCGGCGATGCCTGGGTGGTGGGCTTGCTCTCCTCGGTGACGGTGGCGGGCTTGCCCTGCACGGCAGCAGCAATCGCCTCGGCCTCGGCCTTGTTCCACAGGCGGTCGGCCTTGGCCTCGGCGTCGTCAGACTTCTTCCACTGGGAGTTGAACCACTTGCCCAGGTACTGGCCGGCCTGGGCGTCGAAAGTGCCGTGCACTTCCCAGTAGTCGCGGCTCACGAACTTGCGGATCTTTTCCTCGCGCTCCACCACCAGCGACAAGGTGGGCGTCTGCACGCGGCCCACGGTGGTCAGGAAGAAGCCGCCGTCGCGCGAGTTGAAGGCCGTCATGGCGCGCGTGCCGTTGATGCCGACCAGCCAGTCGGCTTCGGAGCGGCTGCGCGCGGCGCTGGCCAGTCCCTGCATCTGCTGGTCGCTGCGCAGGTTGTTGAAGCCGTCGCGAATCGCCTGCGGTGTCATGGACTGCAGCCACAGGCGCTTGACGGGCTTGCCCAGGCCGCCCTTGGCGCCGCCTGCGTATTGCTCGATCAGGCGGAAGATCAGCTCACCTTCGCGGCCCGCGTCACAGGCGTTGATGAGTTCGGTCACATCCTTGCGCTTGGCCTGCTTGACCACGGCGTTCAGGCGGGTCTTGGTCTTGTCCACGGGCTTGAGGTCGAAATGCGGCGGAATCACCGGCAGGTGCGCAAAGCTCCATTTGCCGCGCTTGACGTCGTACTGCTCGGGTGCCTGGATTTCCACCAGATGGCCGACCGCGCTGGTCACCACATAGCTGTCGGACTCGAAATAGTCATCGTGTTTTTCAAACTTGCCTGCCACGGGGGTCAGTGCACGGACGATGTCCTGCGCGACAGAAGGCTTTTCTGCAATCACCAGGGTTTTAGTCATTGTGTGTTCTCGTCGTCATTAACCACCTGAGCCGCCATCGATGGGCTCAGGCTCATACAATTCGCTTCTCACGCGCGCGCACGCGCACATGTGTGCATATTCAAAGTATCAGAGAAAACATGCCCCGCACATCCTTGGCCTCTTCAACGGGCCGTCGAATCCAGACAAGGCGCTCCGGCGTGCATGGCAAAGGTGTTTTCGCCGCGCAGGATATTGCGGAAGGCGAAACCATTATTGAGTATGTGGGTGAAGTCATTGACTGGCAGGAGGCGCAGGATCGTCACCCGCACGACCCCAGCCAGCCCAATCACACGTTCTACTTTCAGGTCGATGACGAGCGCGTCATCGATGCCACGCACAAGGGAAACTCCTCGCGCTGGATCAATCACAGCTGCGCGCCCAACTGCTACACCGACGAGATAGCCGGGCGCATCTACATCATCGCGCTGCGCAATATCGCTGCCGGTGAAGAGCTGAACTACGACTACGGCCTGATGGTGGAGGAGCGCTATACGCCCAAGCTCAAGGCCGAATACGCCTGCTACTGCGGTGCAGCGAATTGCCGGGGGACCATGCTGGCGCCGAAAAGGGGCTGGAAACCTCCGTTTCCTGGAAGCACCTCCTGAGGCGCTGCGCGCCTTCCCCCTCTCTCTACGCGCTTCGCGCTAGGGAGGAGGACGACAGCCTCGCGGCGCGGCGGCGCTTGCTCGCTGTCTCTGGTTTTAGGCCGCGCCTGTTTTGAGTACACGCCGGTTTTTAGATTTGGATAGATAAAAAATGACCCAGCCGATTCACTGGAATGCCGAAGCCTTGTGGGAAGCCATTGCGCCGCAGCTGCCGGGCTTTACGGTCGAGGTGCTGCCGACCATAGACTCCAGCAACACCGAACTCATGCGCCGCGCACGCGACGGCCTGACCGAGCCCGTGCTGCTGATTGCAGAGCAGCAGACGCAGGGCCGTGGCCGGCTGGGGCGTAACTGGGTCAGTGGTGTTGGCGATTCGCTGATGTTCTCGCTGGGCCTGCCGCTGGCGCCGCGCGACTGGTCGGGGTTGTCGCTGGCCGTGGGCGTGAGCGTGGCCGAGAGCCTGCAGCCCCAGCTGCCCGCTGTGGGCAGCAGCACTCCCAAGATCGGCATCAAATGGCCCAACGACCTCTGGCTGGAGGGGGACCGCAAGCTGGCTGGCATTCTGATCGAGACCGCCAGCTTTGTCGGCGCGCAGCAGCACGATATGACGGCACCGCGCTATGTGGTGATCGGCATAGGCATCAATGTGCGCCCGCGGCCCGGCGACGGCATGCGCACGGCCCCAGCCTGTCTGCAGGAGCTTGATGCCGCGTTGGACGCACCCACGGCCCTGGCCTGCATATTGCCCAAGCTGGTAGCCGAGGTGCAGAGCTTTGCCCGGCACGGCTTTGCACCGTTGATGCAGCGTTTTGCCCAGCGCGATCTGCTGGCCGGCCGCGAGGTGAATCTGAGCGACGGCAGCACAGGCATGGCCGAAGGTGTGGCCGCCGATGGCGGTTTTCTGGTGCGCACCGCAGCGGGCTTGCAGGCCGTGACCAGCTCTGAAATCAGTGTGCGTCCGGCCAGCAGCCCGCTGCAGGCTTGAAATGCAGCACCTCCTGAGGCGCTTTGCGCCTTCCTCCTCTCTCTACGCGCTGCGCGCTAGGGGAGGAGGACGCAGCCCTCGCTGCGGGGCGGCCCTTGCTCGGCTGCCCGTGATTGGAATGCGCCGGGTTCACAGGCCATGTAGGGGCTGTAATCTGGCGGATAACATTGATATGGGAACGCCATGCTGAGAATCGTCTTTCTGCTGCTGCTGCTGGGCAATGCCGGCTATTACATGTGGAGTCACGGCTATCTGGCCAGCATGGGGCTGCAGCCAGCGGTGCAGTCCGAACCCCAGCGTCTGCAAGAGCAGATCAAGCCCGATGCCTTGACGCTGCAAGCGCCCGAGCCTGCGACCGAGCAGGCCGAGGAGCCCGTGCAGGAAGAGCCCAAGCCCGAGGAAAAAGCGGAGCCAAAACCCGAGGCAAAGCCTGAACCCAAGCCGGAAAAGGCCGACAAGCCCGAGCCCGTGGCAGCCAAGGAGGTGAAAGAGCCAGAGAGCTGCTATCAGGCCTCCGGCATCGAGGAAAAGCAGGCCGAGACCATTCGCCGGGCCCTGGCGGCAGGCAAGCTCAAGAGCGAATGGGATCTGGTGGCCAGCCACCAGGGCGGCCGCTGGATGGTCTATATGGGCAAGTTCCCCGATGCCGAGTTTCTGGACCGCAAGCGCGGCGAGCTGCGCCTGATGAATATCGACTTCGACCGTGCGGGCGGCGGCTTCGAGCCCGGTCTGTCGCTGGGCCGTTTCTCTACCGAAGAAGCCGCGCAGCGCCAGCTGGCCACCTTCACGCGCCAGGGCGTGCGCACCGCCCGCGTGGTGCAGGAGCGCCCTGAAATCACCACCTACGCGCTGCGTCTGCCCAAGGCCACACCCACCTTCCGCAATGAAGTGGCGGCACTGGCAGGCAAGAACCTGTTGCCCAAGGCCTTGCAGGCATGTCCGAAGTGACGCCTGGCAGCTCTTGATTGATGAGCTGCTGACGCAAAAAAGGCCTGCATTTGCAGGCCTTTTTGCCATGAAAACCAGATGCAGCAAGCGCATCCAGCTTCTGTTTTTTAGTCCATATGGATATTGGCCGACGCGGCCACCTTCTTCATCTTGGCGACTTCGCTGGCAATCTGCTTGGTGAAGTCGGCGCTCGATGTGCCCGAGGGGTACAGGCCTTGAGCCGCCATGCGCTGCTTGACCGCAGGGTCCTTCAGTGCGGCAATGATGGCCTTTTGCACACGTTCCACTTGTGCGGCTGGCGTGCTCTTGGGGGCGACCAGGCCGAACCAGGATGGATCGTTGAGGTCGGGATGGCCGGCCTGGGCGTAGGTCGGCACATCGGGCAGCACCTCAAGGCGCTCATGCCAGGACACAGCCAGCGCCACGACCTTGCCCGACTTGATGTGGGGCAGAGAGGACGCCACCTGATCGAAGTACACGGGCACCTGGCCGCCGAGCAGGTCGTTGATGGCCGGGCCTGCACCCTTGTAGGGGATATGCGTCATCTGGGTGCCCGTGCTCTTGAGGAACTGGGCGCCCCACATGTGGGCGATGGTGCCGTTGCCGGGCGTGGCGAAGCTGACCTTGCCGGGATTGGCCTTGAGGTAGGCCACAAACTCGGCAAAAGTCTTGGCGGGAATCAGCTTGGGATTGATCACCAGCACGCCGGGGGCCTTGACGATTTCGGTCACGCCCACGAAGTCGTTGATGGCGTCGTAGGGCAGCTTTTTGTAGACGGCAGGGTTCACGCCCTGGGTGGACAGCGTGGCGATACCGAAGGTCAGGCCATCGGTGGCGCGGGCCACTTCGGCCATGCCGATGGAGCCGCCGGCGCCGGCGCGGTTCTCGATCACCACGGGCTGGCCGCCCAGCAGCTTGGACAGCACGTCCTGCATATTGCGAGGCACCATATCGGTGGCGCCGCCAGGCGGGAAGGGTACGACGATGCGCAGGGGGCGCGAGGTTTCCTGTGCCAGAGACAGACCTGACAGGGAAGAGGCCACGGCAGCAGCGGCTGCAGAGTGGATGAATTGACGACGTTGCATGAAAGCTCCTGGATCCAGTGAAACACAGAGAAATTGCTGAGCTTTATCTAGACTCTTGTAGGGCAATTCCTATAAATCATTCTAGAGGAAGCAAGTGTTTGCTTGGTACGCAGTTTCCGCTACATCTGCGCCTGGAAACCAGTGCAAATCCAAGCTTGGCGCGGCTTTCAATGACCTGCGCAGCACCAGACCGGTGCATGGTTTGGGCTATGACCTATCCCTGTCCCGGCATGGCCTTGAAGCGCACGGTAAACAAGGCGCCTGGCGAGGGCTGGCCGGGTCTGGCATCCTGCAGCAGCACCTGCGCGCCATGCTGGCGCGCGATTTCCATGACGATGGGCAGGCCCAGACCCGAGCCATCGGCTTCCGTACCCAGCGCGCGGTAAAAGGGCTGGAAGATCAGTTCGCGCTCGGCCTGCGGCACACCGGGGCCGCTGTCTTCGACCTGCAGCAGCAGCACCTGGCCAAAGTGGTCGGCCTGCACGCGCACGGTGACCATGCCGGGTGTCTCGCTGCTCGATGGCGTGTAGTTGATGGCGTTGTCCACCAGATTGCGCACCAGCTCGGCCAGCAGCGTGGCATTGCCGTTGAGCCAGACGCCGGGCGTGCTGGCGCTGGCGCCCTCGTAGCCCAGGTCTATGCGCTTGTCCATGGCGCGTGGCAGGCAGTCCTGAACCACATCGGTGACGATATGCACCAGATTGCAGCCATGCATGGCGGGCACGGCGCTCTCGGCACGCGCCAGTGCCAGCAGCTGGTTGACGGTGTGCGTGGCGCGCATGCTGGAGCGGCCGATCTGCGCCAGAGAGCGCTTGAGCTCCTCGGTGTTCGTGCCCTCGCGCTGGGCCAGATCGGCCTGCATGCGCAGACCTGCCAGCGGGGTCTTGAGCTGGTGGGCCGCATCGGCCAGAAAGCGCTTTTGCGTGGCGATGGAATCGTCGAGCCGACCCAGCAAATCATTGACGGAGTCGACCAGCGGCACCACCTCCAGCGGCACATCCTTGTGGTTGATGGGCGAGAGGTCTTCGGGCTTGCGCGCGCGAATGCGCTCTTCCAGCCGATGCAGCGGCTTGATGCCGCGCGCCAGCGCCAGCCATACCAGCAGGGCTGCCAGCGGCAGGATGACAAACTGGGGCAGCATCACGCCCTTGATGATTTCGGTGGCCAGCACGCTGCGCTTTTCGCGCGTTTCGGCAACCTGCACCAGGGCGTTGGGCTCGCCGGGCAGCGGCATGCGCACCCAGATATAGGCCACACGCAGATCGATGCCCTTGTACTCCTCGTCGCGCAGCAGCACCGTGCCGGCGGGCGGGTCGTCCTCGGTCGCGGGTGGGCGGGGCAGGTCGCGGTCACCGGCCAGATATTCGCCCTTGACGCCGCTGACCTGAAAGAACACCGTGTCCGACTCGTCGGCCCGCAAGATCTCGCTGGCCGACTGCGGCAGATTGAACTGCACCTTGCCGCGCTGCACGATGACCAGCTGGGCCAGAGCCTGGGCGTTGTATTCCAGTGCGCGGTCGAAGGGCTTGTTGGCCAGGCCCTGGGCCACCAGCCAGGTCAGCGCCAGGCTCACGGGCCACAGCAGCAGCAGCGGCGTGAGCATCCAGTCGAGGATCTCGCCGAAGAGGGATCGCTGCTCACGCTGAAAAATTTTCATGCTTGTAAAACTGGCGTATTCCAACTCAGGGATGGCCAGCAAGGGCCGCCCCGCAGCAAAGGCCATCGTCCCCCTCGGGGGGAAGCGGCGCAGCCGCTCAGGGGGGAGCTATCTTTTCCAGACAATATCCCAGGCCGCGCACGGTGGCGATGCGGATCGGCCCCTTCTCGATCTTCTTGCGCAGACGGTGGATATAGACCTCGATGGCGTTGTTGCTGACCTCTTCGCCCCATTCACACAGTCGCTCCACCAACTGGTCCTTGCTGACCAGGCGGCCCGCGCGCTGCAGCAGCACTTCCAGCAGGCCCAGCTCGCGTGCCGACAGCTCGACCATCTTGCCGTCGATGGTGGCCACGCGCCCGGTCTGGTCGTAGACCAGCGGGCCATGCTTGATGGTGGAGCTGGCGCCGCCCATGCCGCGCCGGGTGAGAGCCCGCACGCGCGCTTCGAGCTCGGACAGCGCAAACGGCTTGGCCATGTAGTCGTCGGCGCCGTAGTCCAGGCCCTGCACGCGCTCCTCGATGGAGTCGGCGGCCGTGAGAATCAGCACCGGCAGCGCATCGCCGCGCCCGCGCAGGCGCTTGAGCACTTCCAGCCCATGCATCTTGGGCAGGCCCAGGTCAAGGATGAGCAAATCGAATTCACTGCTGGTCAGCAAGGCGGTATCGGCCTCGCTGCCATTGGCCACATGGCTGACCACGGCGCCCGAGCTGCGCAAGGTGCGCAGCAGGCCGTCTGCCAGCACCTGGTCGTCTTCGGCAATCAGTATGCGCATGGGGAGTCTCCTGCTTGTTGTGGTGCTCTCGCACTTTTGCCGTCATTGTAGGGATGGGCCGCAGCGTCCGGGCGGCAAAGCGGGCGTCTCAATAGCCGTCGGCATAGGCTTCCAGCCCCAGCGCCACCACGGTGGCCACGTCTTCGCCCACGGCTTCGCGGAATTCGGCCTCGGCCTGACTCACCGCATCATGGAAGGCCTGCAGCCAGACCAGGCCGGTCTCGGTAAAGCGCACATGCCTGGCGCGTGCGTCGTGCGGGTCGATCTCGCGCGTGACCAGGCCCCAGGCCTCGCATTGCGTCACCAGATCGGCCATGGCCTGCTTGGTCATGCCGGCTTTTTCCGCCAGATCGGTGATGCGCTCGCCAGCCAGCGACAGGTGGCGCGTGATATGGATATGGGCCGCGCCCACCTTGTCGCGTGCGGCGAGGTTGGACAGCGCCAGCGGCACCTCCACGTCGCGCGCCATGAGCTGCAGCACGCGTGCGTCGAAGCGGCGCATGGCATGGCCGAGCAGGCGGCCCAGATGGGTCTGGCGCCAGGCATCTTCAGCAGGTGTGACGGGGGTGATTTCGCTCATTGGCAAATAGTAAGGCAAACTGACTATTTATTTGAACACAGCAGCAGTACAAGCCCATAAACTACTGTTCAAGCATCCAGCCTGAATGCAAAAACAGGGCTGGTCACAGACAGTCACTCACCTATTCGGAGCCTGATATGAACGCCATTGCCAAGAACACCACCGCCGACAACAGCGAAAAAGCCAAAGCGCTGGCAGCCGCCCTGGCCCAGATCGAAAAGCAGTTCGGCAAGGGCACGATCATGAAGCTGGGCGAAGGTGAGGCGATCGAAGACATTCAGGTGGTTTCCACAGGCTCCCTGGGCCTGGACATCGCCCTGGGCGTGGGCGGTTTGCCCCGTGGCCGTGTGATCGAGATCTACGGCCCCGAATCCTCGGGCAAGACCACGCTGACGCTGCAGGTGATCGCCGAGATGCAAAAGCAGGGCGGTACCTGCGCCTTCATCGACGCCGAACATGCACTGGACACCAGCTATGCCCAGAAGCTGGGCGTGAACCTCAGCGAAGTGCTGATCAGCCAGCCCGACACCGGCGAGCAGGCGCTGGAAATTTGCGACAGCCTGGTGCGTTCGGGAGCGGTGGACCTGATCGTGGTGGACTCGGTGGCGGCTCTGACACCCAAGGCCGAAATCGAAGGCGATATGGGCGATCAGTTGCCCGGCCTGCAGGCCCGTCTGATGAGCCAGGCGCTGCGCAAGCTCACGGCCACGATCAAGAAGACCAATTGCATGGTCATCTTCATCAACCAGATCCGCATGAAGATCGGTGTGATGTTCGGCTCGCCCGAAACCACCACCGGCGGTAACGCGCTGAAGTTCTATGCCTCCGTGCGTCTGGACATCCGCCGCACCGGCACCATCAAGAAGGGCGACGAGGCCATCGGCAACGAAACCAAGGTCAAGGTGGTGAAGAACAAGGTCTCGCCCCCCTTCAAGGTGGCCGAGTTCGACATCCTGTTCGGCGAAGGCATCTCGCGCGAAGGTGAAATTCTGGACATGGGCGTGAATGCCAAGATCCTGGAAAAGTCCGGTGCCTGGTATGCCTACAACGGCGAGAAGATCGGTCAGGGCCGTGACAACTCGCGTGAATTCCTGCGTGAGAACCCCGCACTGGCCGTCGAGATCGAAAACAAGGTGCGCGAAAGCCTGGGCATTGCCCTGCTGCCAGTGGCCGCCGGCGAAGAAGCCGCCAAGCCCGCCAAAGGCAAGAAGGCCGACAAGAACAGCGCCGTGGACGAGGACGGTGTGATTCAGGCTTGAAGCTCATCAGTGCTCTCTTGAGAAATCGAGAGAGCGCGGCAGATATACAGCGCCTCAAAAAGCGGTGCTGACCCCGCGAGGGGCGGCCAGCAACGGCCGCCATGAAGCAAAGGCCGTCGACCCCTGGGGGAAGACGCGAAGCGGCTCAGGGGGAGCCAGTTTTGCCATCTTTGCGCAGGTTGTCCTGCGCTTTTTTGCTTTAGGAGATGTGTTTCATGGGCTTTGCCAAGCTCTCGCTCAAAGGACGGGCCTTGAAGCTGCTGTCGCAGCGCGAGCATTCGCGCCTGGAACTGTGGCGCAAGCTGGCCGGGCATGTGGAAGAGGGCGACGATCTGAACGCGGTGCTGGACGATCTGGAAAAGCGCGGCTTCATCAACGAGGAGCGAGTGGTGGAGTCCGTGATCCACAGCAAGGCCAGCCGCTTTGGTGCAGCGCGGCTGGTGCAGGAATTGCGCGGCAAGGGGCTTGATGACGAGATGGTGCGCCTAGCTGGCGATCAATTGCGCGATACCGAGCTGCTGCGTGCCAGGGAGCTGTGGCGCAAGCGCTTTGGTGTGCCGCCTGCAGACCTCAAGGAAAAGGCCAAGCAGCTGCGCTTCATGGCTGCACGTGGCTTTTCCTCGGCTGTGGCTTCGCGTGTTGTGCGGGAGGCCCCATACTCCGAGGCGGACTTCGACGAAAGTGATCACGCCGACTGACTGCAGTCCCCTCATACCGGAACAAAGGACAGACCATGCCCGCTGCTGCGCCCGCCACCGAACCTCCTTCTGCGCTGCGCGTGGGTTTGAGCGCTGGCAAATCCTTGCTCGGTGGTCTGATGCTGGGGATTGCGCTGGCCGTGCTGCTGGGCTGCAGCACCGCAGTGTTCTACTTTCTGCGCCTGAGCGGGCCGGGCATGCCTGCTGCGGCCCATGCTGGTGGTGCAGGGGCCGTCATCGCCTTGCTGGCCTCGCCGCCGCTGATCGTGGCGCTGCTGCTGGTGTTCATCATTCCTGCCTATGTGATGGTCGGTCTCATGATCGGGCGTGCCCGCGCCACGGGCAAGCTGGTGGCGCGCTATGGACAAGGGCTGGCGCAGCGCCTTGCCGAGATGCTGGCCCAGCGTGTGGAGTCCATGCCGCGCGCGCACCAGGCACTGCACAAGACGGCAGATCTGCTGAGCGCCAGCACCGCTGTGGAGCATCTCAAGCCCTGGGTGGGTGACGGCAAGGCCGTGCAATGGGTGGTCCGTACAGTGCTCAACCGTTTGCCTCTGGCCGATCTGGTCGACGAATGGAGCCATACCCGCGCCGAATGGGGCACGGAAGCGGCCAAGGACGACCCGGCGCTGCGCGCTTTTCTGGCGGAAAAAATTCAGGGCCTGCTGCAAGACATGGCCGAGCCGCCATGGACGTTGCTGTGGATTTTGATGGCCGTGCACCTTGTGGTGCTGGGCGTTGGCATCTGGCTCACGGCCTGAGATTTTTCCTCAGTTCGATAGCAGCAAACCCAGCCACGCAGCGCAGGGCATGGCAACCAGACCGGCGGCAACCTGCAAGCCGTAACGCATGCCGCCGCTGGCAAAGGCCAGCACGATCTTGGCCAGGCTGCTGGCGCTGAGCACGCCCAGAATGCCCCAGCAGGCCACATCGAGCGGCACGGTGCCAGACAGCTGCAACTGCGCCACACCGGCGGCCGCTGCATGCACCTCGGCCAGTGCCACCAGCATGGTGGTGACCAGCACGCCGGCGCTGCCAAAGCGCTCCCCCAGCCATGCGGCCAGCAGCGATACCCCGGCAATCAGCGCCGCGATCAGCAAGGCCTGACTGAGCTTGAAAGCGCGGCCCGAGCTTTGCGCCACCACCAGATCACTTCGGTGAGCCAGCCACTGCAGACATGCGGACACCAGCAGCAGGGCCAGCACGGCAGCGCCCAGGCTGGGCAGGGCCGCGCGCAGCAGCACTGGCGAAATCGTGCCCACCACGGCCAGAAACAGCAGCAGCGAAGCCAGATTGGCCAGCAGCGCTGCCGATGCACAGGCTGTGGTCTGCTCGCTGTTTTCCCTGGCGCTCTGCCCCATGCCGGTCACAGCCGCCGACGAGGAAACAAAGCCCGAGAAAAAGCCGGCAATCGGCAGGCCCCAGCGTGCGCCGAACAGGCGTTGGGCGATATGGCCAAACATGCCCACGGCCATGACCAGCACCACAATACGCCAGACGGTGACGGGGCTGACGGTACCCCAGGGGTCCAGCGGCTCGGAGGGGAGCAGTGGCATGACCACCAGTGCTGCGGCGCCCAGCATCAGGCCGTCCTGCAATTCGCGTTCGCTGATCAGTTCCCGGCTGAGCTTCTGCATGGGCGCCTTGAGCAGCAGCAAAATCGCCACCAGCACGCCCAGTGCCGCAGCCAGCGATGCATGGTCTACCGACAGGCCGCCCAGCACCACGCTCAGCAGCAAGGCCACTTCTCCGGTCAGGCCGGGGTCGTCCCTGGCGGTATGCAGATAGGCGGCAATCGTCAGGGCTCCGACCAGCAGCAGGCAGACCACAAAGGCCGCGCTGCCCAGCATCCAGCCTATGCAGCCCAGCAGGCATATCAGGGCATGGGTGCGTGTGCCTGCGGCCAGAGTCTGAGGGCCGCCATGCATGCGTTCGCGCACGATGCCTATCATCAGCCCTATGCCCAGGGCCGTCAGCAGGGCGCGCAAGGTGTCATCCAGCTCCATGTTCGGACCTTTCCGTCGTCGGGGCTCTTGTGGCCCACCAGCAGATCAGCGATCCCAGAGTGACCAGAACCACGCCCTGCCAGAAGCTCCAGCCGGGCAGTACCTGCAGCAGCAGGCTGGCCGTGAGTGCCGACAGCACGGGCGTGAAATATGAGGCCGCGGCCAGCACGGCCAGCTTGCCATGCTGTATGCCATGTTCCCAGCAGCTATAGCCCAGGGCCGTCAGCGCCCCGGCCAGAAACAGTTGCAGCGCGGTGGAGCCCGGCCATTGCATGGGCGCAGCATCCTGCCGTAGCCATTGCAGCCAAAGCGCGATGGCCGTCCAGGTCACGAACAGGCCGACGGCGTTGAAGCCCGCACCATAGCGGCGTGCCAGCAGGGAATAGCTGGGCCAGAGCAAGGCAGCGGCAAAGGCCATGCCATAGGCCGCAGGGTTGCCCTGGACATGCAGCCAGAGCGTGGACAGGCTGAAGCTTTCGCCGCCCAGCACACGCGCCAGGCCCCACAGGCAGATCAGCAGGCCGGGCCACAGCCACCAGCGCGCATGCTGCTGGCCCCAGAGCACGGCGAAGGCGATGGTGAGACTGGGCCAGAGGTAGTTGATGACGCCGATCTCCATGGCCTGGCTGCGATCGTCGGCCAGGCCCACGGCCACGGACAGGCAGATCTCGTAGACCACGAACAGCGCGCCGCAGCCCCAGAGGTAGACGGGGTGCATGCTGCGCCAGCGGGCCAGCTCGCGCCAGCCTTTGCGCCCACGCACCACGGCAATGCACAGTGCGGCCATGGTGTAGAGGCTGGCTGCACCGCCCACGGCACCCAGCGGCTCGGCCACGGCGCGCATCAGGCCTATGGTGCAGCTCCAGCAGAGCACGGCGATCAGGCCGATGGCCGTGGCCTTTTGCGCGGCGGCTGCGTTCATGCGCAGCCGTTCCTGCTACCGAAGCAGTAGCTGTTCACGCTAGTCCTATCTGAAAAATTCACAATAACTGCCATGTAACCCTTGTAGATGCTGCGCAGGCTGCTGCGAAATTGATGAACACAGACATGAAAAATGACACCCCACGCTCCCCACTGCGTGTGGTCGCGGCCCCTCCAGGAGGGAGTTTTTCGGCCCGGCGATGAAAAAAGCCGCAGACCTGCGGCTTTGGAGGGTAAGGGCGAGGGCTGCGTTATGTGCGGCCCGGCACTCTGCCGTTGACGGTCATGCCGTACATATTGTCATCGTTGTCGTGGAACTGCTTGCGCATATTGCATCTGGCCTGCGGCCTATGGGTCACGGATGCTGTCTGGCGATCTCGGCGCTGTCGCGCTTCACGAACAGCAGCACCAGAACGGCGGCGCAGAACTCCACGGCGGCGATGATGAGCAGGCCTGGCGCATACGAGCCGCTGCTGGACTTGAGCAGACCCAGCAACTGCGGCGAGAAGTAGCCGGCCAGATTGGCAGCGGAGTTGATGACCGCCAGGCCCACGACCAGGGCCGTGGCCGAGAGGAAACGGTTGGGGATCTGCCAGTACACGGGGATGGAACCCATGGTGCCCAGCGATGACAGAGCCAGAGACGTGACAACGCCGGTCACATTGCCCTGCTGCAGGAACAAGGCCGTCAGCACCAGCCCGACAGCGCCCATGGCGGCGGCAATCGCCGTGTGCCAGCGCACTTCCTTTTTGCGATCGGACAGCCAGCCGTTGCCCACCATGCCTATCCAGCCACAGGCGTAGATTAGGGACATGACCCAGCCCAAGGTCTTGAGGTCGGTAATGCCCACGGATTTGACGATGCTGGGCCCGTAGAACACCAGCGTGGAGTTGCCGGCCACGATGCAGAAGAAGATCAGGATCAGCATCAGCACGCGAGGGTTGCGCATGGAGGCCCAGAAGCTGTGCTCGCGTTGGCCCAAAGAGGCTTCCTCGGCCTTGAGCTCTTCGGCCACATGCTGCTTTTCACGGGCGCTGAGCCAGGGGGCCTTGGCCGGCGTGTCGCTGAGCAGAAAGTAGGCAGCAATGCCTGCGAGAACGGACGGAATGCCTTCGATGATGAACAGCCATTGCCAGCCCGCATGATTGGCCACGCCGTGGAAGGTTTCCATCAGATAGGCGGCGATCGGGCTGCCCAGCATCAGCGACAGGGCCGACGCCGAGACAAAGAACGCCAGGGCTTTGCCGCGGCGGTGCGCCGGCAGCCAGTAGGTCAGATAGAGGATCACGCCGGGCTGCAGGCCGGCTTCGAAAGCGCCCATCAAGAAACGCAGCACATAGAACTGCATCGGCGTCTGCACCCAGGCCATGAGGATGCCGGTCACGCCCCAGCCTATGGTGATGCGCATGATGGTCTTCTTGGCCCCGAATTTGTGCAGCAGCAGATTGCTGGGGACTTCAAAGAAGAAATAGCCGATAAAGAAGATGCCGGCCCCTGCGCCATAGACGGCATCGGACCACTGCAGGTCGCTCATCATGGTCAGCTTGGCAAAGCCGACGTTGACACGGTCTACCCAGGCCAGAAACCAGATCAGGGTGAGAAACGGAATCAGCCGCCAGATGATGCGGCCAAAGGTGATGTCGCGCTCCTGCACGGTGCTGACATCGCTGTGCGCCGCCGAGACGGGAATGGAAGACATGGTTTCCTCGCTTTCGTACAACAGTGGGACTGAGAACGGCTACGAGAGCAGGGGTAGCAGCTCCGCGCATCCACTGCTGCCTGCGCGGATGCCGCCGCGCCGGGGTCGGGCGCGGCCGGCATCACAAGGCCGGGAAAGGCTCTGGCAGGTACAGCTCAGATGGGGCGACTATAGAAGTGGCTTGTGCAAAGCACAGCCGGTGCTTTTCCGTCTGGACAAAGCAAGAATTTTGAATTTCAAAAATATGAAAACATGAAAAATTAATTTCTTATGCGATTTTCACCAAGACATAGAAAGCAAAAAACGGCCACCAGGGCCGTTTTTTCGGGAGCGGGGCAGGGCTTACAGGCCGAGCATGATCTGCAGGTTCTGCACGGCAGCGCCGCTGGCACCCTTGCCCAGATTGTCCAGGCGGGCAATCAGCACGGCCTGGCGGTACTGCTCGTTGGCAAATACGCGCAGTTCCAGCTTGTTGGTATTGGCCAGGGTATCGGCCGCCAGCTTGTTGTCATCGGTAGGCGGCAACACGCTGACCCAGTTGGCAGGCGTATTGGTCCGGGCGTAGTGGCTGGCCAGTGCGTCATGCAGGTCGGCAGCCTTGGGCGCGCCGGGCAGCAGGTCCAGGTGCAGAGGCAGCTGCACCAGCATGCCCTGGGCAAAGTTGCTCACGGCGGGGATGAACACGGGGCGGCGGGTCATGCCCGTGTAGTGCAGGATTTCGGGAATGTGCTTGTGCGACAGACCCAGGGCATAGGCTTCGTAAGGCGCGGCAGAGCCGGCTTCATAGGCTTCTATCATGGGACGGCCGCCGCCGGTGTAGCCAGACACGGAAGGCAGGCTCACGGGGTAGTCGGCAGGGATCAGACCGGCAGCCACCAGCGGTGCCAGCAGGGCGATGGCACCCGTGGCGTAGCAGCCGGGGTTGGAGACGCGGGTGGCGTTCTTCACGGCTTCGAGCTGGCCGGCGCGCAGCTCGGGGAAGCCATAGACCCAGTCGGGGGCCGTGCGGTGCGCGGTGGAGGCATCGATGATCTTGACGGCGCGGCCGGTTTCTGCGGTGATGGCGTTCACCATGGCGGCGGTTTCGCGGGCGGCATCGTCGTGCAGGCAGAGGATGACCAGATCCACACCGGCAATCAGGGCGCGTTTGGCAGCCGGGTCCTTGCGCAGTGCGGGGTCAATGCTGACCAGCTCCACCCCTGCAAAATCGACCAGACGATCACGGATCTGCAGACCTGTGGTTCCTGCTTCACCGTCGATAAAGACTTTTGCCATTGCATTTCTCTCCTGCACCGGCGCGCGCATGTCTTGGTATATGCCGCTGCCTGCGGCACCATTGCCGCTTTCCGGGCGTTGATTGTCCTTGAATCTGATGGCGGATGTGTGCAGCCTGTTTTTTAGGCAAATGCCCTGCAAATAGGCCAATCTTTGTCGTCTTGGCGACGGTTCTTCTCACGCCGCCGGAGCTTGCACCAAGCTTGCGCCAGGTTTTATATAAGACATAAGAAAGTTGCGAGAAGAAAAAATATCATGTAGGCGTAAATTTTTCAACGATATCAAGGCATTGCGGCTGGCAGATGGGGATGAAAAAGATGCTTGAAATTGTGGATTCTGCGCATATTGAGGTGTCGTTTTGCGCGGTGCAACATGGTACATTTCTGCCAGCCATGTCATACGATCCGTCTCGCCTGACCATCAGAGTCCGTAGCAGACGGGTATTTCCCCTCAGTTCAGAGAGACAAAGTCATGAAGATTCATGAGTACCAAGGCAAGGAAATCTTGCGCCAGTTTGGTGTGCCAGTCCCCCGTGGCATTCCTGCATTCACAGTTCAAGAGGCTGTTGAAGCAGCCCAGAAGCTGGGTGGTCCCGTGTGGGTGGTCAAGGCCCAGATTCACGCTGGCGGCCGCGGCAAGGGCGGCGGCGTGAAGGTTGCCAAGTCCATCGAGGACGTGCAGAAGCTGTCCGAGCAGATCCTGGGCATGCAGCTGGTCACGCACCAGACCGGCCCCGAAGGCCAGAAGGTTCGCCGCCTGTACATCGAAGACGGCGCCGACATCAAGAACGAACTGTATGTGTCGCTGGTGACTGACCGCGCCACACAGAAGGTTGCCCTGATCGCTTCCAGCGAAGGTGGCATGGACATCGAGGAAGTGGCTCACTCCACTCCCGAAAAGATCATCACCGAGATGATCGACCCCCTGACCGGCATCACCGAAGCGCAATCGCGCAAGGTGGCAACTGCCATCGGTCTGGAAGGCAAGTCCGTTGATCAGGCCGTGGATCTGTTCGCCAAGATCTACAAGTGCTACATGGACACCGACGCGTCGCTGGTGGAAATCAACCCCCTGAACTGCGACTCCAAGGGCGACCTGATGGCCCTGGACGCCAAGTTCAACTTCGACCCCAACGCGCTGTTCCGTCACCCCGAAATCGTGGCCTTCCGCGATCTGGACGAAGAAGACGCTGCCGAAATCGAAGCCTCCAAGTTCGATCTGGCCTACATCTCCCTGGACGGCAATATCGGCTGCCTGGTGAACGGCGCCGGTCTGGCCATGGCC
Source organism: Comamonas resistens (assembly GCF_030064165.1). Classification (NCBI taxonomy): domain Bacteria; kingdom Pseudomonadati; phylum Pseudomonadota; class Betaproteobacteria; order Burkholderiales; family Comamonadaceae; genus Comamonas; species Comamonas resistens. The sequence continues at coordinate 5,222,903 of NZ_CP125947.1, read as the reverse complement.
ACCATGGACACCATCAAGCTGTTCGGCGGCGAACCTGCCAACTTCCTAGACGTGGGCGGTGGCGCTACGGCCGAGAAGGTGACCGAAGCCTTCAAGATCATGCTCAAGAACCCCGAGGTCAAGGGCATTCTGGTCAATATCTTTGGCGGCATCATGAAGTGCGACACCATCGCCACCGGCGTGGTCACCGCCTGCAAGGCCGTGAACCTGAGCGTGCCTCTGGTCGTGCGCATGAAGGGCACCAACGAAGAGCTGGGCAAGCAAATCCTCAAGGATTCCGGTCTGCCCATCATCGCTGCCGACACCATGGCTGAAGCAGCGACCAAGATCGTTGCTGCCGTTAAGTAATACGCCCCGGAGATAGAAACATGTCGATCTTTATCAACAAAGACACCAAGGTCATCACCCAGGGTATTACTGGCAAGACCGGTCAGTTCCACACTGAAAAGTGCCAGGAATACGCGAACGGCAAGAACTGCTTCGTGGCAGGCGTGAACCCCAAGAAGGCTGGCGAAAAGATTTTCGACATCCCAATCTTCGGTTCCGTCAAGGACGCTGCCAAGGAAACCGGCGCGACCGTATCCGTGATCTACGTGCCTCCCGCAGGCGCAGCTGCCGCCATCTGGGAAGCGGTTGAAGCCGACCTGGACCTGGCCATCTGCATCACCGAAGGCATCCCCGTTCGCGACATGCTGGAAGTGCGCAACAAGATGAAGGCCAAGGAAGCTGCCGGCGGCAAGAAGACCCTGCTGCTGGGCCCCAACTGCCCCGGTCTGATCACGCCTGACGAAATCAAGATCGGCATCATGCCCGGTCACATCCACAAGAAGGGCCGCGTGGGCGTGGTGTCCCGTTCCGGCACGCTGACTTACGAAGCCGTGGCTCAGCTGACCGAACTGGGCATTGGCCAGTCCTCCGCCGTCGGTATCGGTGGCGACCCCATCAACGGTCTGAAGCACATCGACGTGATGCGCGCTTTCAACGACGATCCCGACACCGATGCCGTGATCATGATCGGTGAAATCGGCGGTCCCGACGAAGCCGAAGCCGCCCAGTGGTGCAAGGCCAACATGAAGAAGCCTATCGTGGGCTTCATCGCCGGCGTGACTGCGCCTCCCGGCAAGCGCATGGGCCACGCAGGTGCCCTGATCTCCGGCGGTGCCGACACGGCTGACGCCAAGCTGGCCATCATGGAAGAGTGCGGCTTCACCATCACCCGCAACCCTTCCGAAATGGGTCGTTTGCTGCAAGGCCTGCTGAAGAAGTAAGCCCGTGCAAAAGTTCGTGATACCGCGTTGAATTTACGCAGTATTACGAACTGGCAAAACGGGCTTCGCGCCCTACACTGCCTCCACTCTTAAAAGAAAGCGCCGCGCAATGCGGCGCTTTCGTATTCAAAACAGTGGAGTCATCATGGAAATGCTCAATAGCGCCGATTTCTGGATCGGCCTGGTGAAGATCATCTGGATCAACATCATCCTCTCCGGCGACAACGCCGTGGTCATCGCACTGGCCGCGCGCTCCCTCCCCCCTGAACAGCAAAAGAAAGCCATCATGTTCGGCTCCGGCGCCGCCGTGGTGCTGCGTATCGTGCTGACCGTGGTCGCTGCCAAGCTGCTCGAACTCTCCTTCCTGCAGGTCGTGGGCGGCTGCCTGCTGCTGTGGATCGGCTATCAACTGCTGACCGGCGACGAAGACGGCGAAGGCGAGTCCAAGGGCCACGGCTCCATGATGGCTGCCATACGCACCATCCTGATTGCCGACCTGGTGATGAGCCTGGACAACGTGATTGCCGTGGCCGCCACCGCCCAGGGCAATATGGTGCTGCTGATCCTGGGTCTGGCCATCTCCATTCCCCTGGTGATCTTTGGCTCCACGCTGATGATCAAGCTCATGGAGCGCTTCCCCGTCATCGTCACGCTGGGCGCGGCGCTGATCGGCTGGGTGGGCGGCGAGACCATCGTCAACGACAACCTGCTGCATGGCTACGCCGTGGCACATCCCTGGCTGCACTACGCTGCCGCTGCGGCTGGTGCCGTGCTGGTGGTCGGTCTGGGCAAGTTCATGCAGGCGCGTTCCGCCAAGAAGGAAGTGGTTGCGGCCTAAGCCTTTCAAAAGCTGCTGACGTCAAAGCGCACCGTGGGTTCACGGTGCGCTTTTGTTTTTGTAGCTGTTAGCGCTTGCTGTGTAAGAGCTTGAGGCTGTTTGGCTCTATGCCCGGGTGTAAGAGAAGCTGGCTGCGGCAAACTAGGGGCCATGAGCAAGACCCAGTACTACACCGCTACCAGCCTGGACGGCTTTCTCGCCACCGAGGATGACTCCCTGGACTGGCTCTTTCCCCTGTCCAGCCTGAACGAATCCAGCTACCCGGCTTTCATCGCAGAGGTCGGAGCCCTGGCCATGGGCTCGGCAACCTATGAATGGATGCTGCGCAATGCCGAGGTCGTTCTGAAGGAGACGGGGGCTGCCTGGCCCTATACCCAGCCGGCGTGGGTCTTTTCCAGCCGAAAACTGCCCCTGATCGAAGGTGCCGACGTGCGCTTTGCCAGCGGTGCCGTGGGGCCCGTCTGGGCGCAGATGAAGCGGGCGGCGGCAGGCAAGAATATCTGGATCGTGGGCGGTGGCGATCTGGCAGGGCAGTTTTACGATGCAGGCCTGCTGGATGAGGTGATCGTGCAGATCGGCTCGGCCACTCTGGGTAGCGGCAAGCCCCTGTTCCCACGCCGGGTGCTGGGCCCCAAGCTGGCGCTGCAGTCCGTGCGGCAGATGGGAGCCAGTATGGCCGAGCTGCGTTACGAGCTGGGCAAGGACTAGCCGGACGCCCTTGCTCCGGGCTGGCTGCTGGGCCACAGCACGGAAGCAATCGCCACCACCATTAGACAGACTGCGGTCCAGTCCTGCCAGTGCAAGACCTCGCCCAGCCACCAGGCGCCCACAAACACGCCGAGCACCGGAATCATCATCACGCTCAGCGTGGAGGCCACGGGCGGCAGGCTGCGAGCCAGATAGAACCACACGGCCTGGGCAAAGCCCAGCACCAGGATGCCATTGAAAGCGATAGCAGCCAGCGCAGTCTGGTCGGGCATATGCCATTGTTTTCGCTCGAAAACAAAGGCCAGCACGGTCAGCACCATGGTGGTGATGGCCACCATCCACAGCGACAGTGTCATCAGCGGAACGGGGGCTTCGGTGCGGCGCAGCAACTGCGTGCCCCAGGCCCAGCCGGCGGCCGCAATCAGCATCAACATCACGCCCAGGGGCTTGCTGCCCAAGGCGCCGACTTCATGCCACAGCAGCAGCAGGACGCCGGCAAAAGCGGCGCCCACGCCGGCCCAGGCGCGCGCGCCCAGCTTGTCCTTGAAGAACAGGCTGCCGAACACGGCAGAGAAGATGGGCATGGTGTAGCCCAGAATCGCCGCGCGCCCGCTGGAGAGCGTGGGGATGGCGATGATGATCAGGCAGTGCCAGAGCACCATGTTGAACAGCGTGAGCTTGGCCAGTTGGCCCCAGTAGCTGCGCGGAATGGTTAGCGGCAGCCCATTGCTGACCACAAAGATGGCCAGTATGGGCAGGCCGATCCACATGCTGACCATGCGGAAGCTCAAAGGAGGGAAATGTTGCACGCCGAGCTTCATCACCGGCCAGTTCAGACCCCAGACGATGGTGAGCAGGACAAGAAGAACGAGCTGTTTGGGCGTGAACGAAGGCATGGGGCTGGATTATCTCCCCCGGAATGACTTTCTCCCCCTGTGGCGCTTCGCGCCTTCCCCCTCACTCGCTTCGCGGGAGGGGGACGACACCGTCGGTGCGCGGCGGCGCTTCCTCGGTGTCACTGAGTTGGTGTGTGCGTCTGCTTTGCGGCTTGGCGCAAGACCTGTAGCGGGGCTTGGAAGGGGCTAGCAATTAAAATCACGCTTTATGACTTTTATCGACATGCTGCGCGACGCGTCCACGCGCAATGACTCCATGCTGTGCGTGGGTCTGGACCCCGAACCCAGCCGCTTTCCTGGCGCCATGAAGGGCGATGCGTCCAAGATCTACGACTTCTGTGCAGCCATCGTCGATGCCACCCATGATCTGGTCAACAGCTTCAAGCCCCAGATTGCCTACTTTGCCGCTCACCGCGCCGAAGACCAGCTGGAAAAGCTGATGGAGCATATGCGCCGCGTGGCGCCCCATGTGCCCGTGATTCTGGACGCCAAGCGCGGCGATATCGGCTCCACCGCCGAGCAGTACGCCAAGGAAGCCTTCGAGCGCTATGGTGCTGATGCCGTGACGCTTTCGCCCTTCATGGGCTTCGACTCGATCACGCCCTATCTCAAGTACGAAGGCAAGGGCGCTTTTCTGCTGTGCCGTACCTCCAACCCCGGCGGCGACGACCTGCAGGCCCAGACCCTGGCCGATGTGCCCGGCAACCCCCATATGTTCGAGCATGTGGCCAAGCTGGCCCAGGGCCCCTGGAACACCAACGGCCAGCTGGGTCTGGTGGTGGGCGCCACGCGCCCCCATGAGATCGAGCGCGTGCGCGCCGTGGCCCCCACGCTGCCGCTGCTGATCCCCGGCGTGGGCGCCCAGGGCGGCGATGCCGTGGCGACGGTGAAGGCGGCCCGCATCGGCGGCGGCCCCATCATCATCAATTCCTCGCGCGCCATTCTGTACGCAGGGCAGGGCGATGATTTCGCCAAGGCCGCGCGCGAAGCGGCCATCGCCACGCGCGCCACGCTGCAGGCTGCGGCGCAGAGCTGAGCCAGGACGGGTTCTGGCCATGCAAAGCAAATGGCTGGAAGACTTTCTGCTCCTGGCCCAGGAGCGCAGCTTTACCCGTGCGGCAGAGCTGCGCCATGTCACCCACCCGGCCTTTGGCCGCCGCATCCGGGCCCTGGAAGCCTGGGCGGGCACGCCGCTGATTGAATCAGGGGGCGGGCCGGTGCGGCTCACGCCAGCCGGTGAAGCCTTTCGCGACACCGCCGAGCAGATGGTGCGCACGCTGGCCCAGTCTCACGACGAGCTGCAGGCCGTGGCCGGGCGCCAGGCCCATGTGATCACGCTGGCCACGGGGCGCACCCTGGCGCGCACCATCGTGGCCGACTGGCTGGCACTGCACGGCAGCGTGCTGCAAGCGGCGCAGATGCGCGTCATCACCCGCACGCTCGATGAAACCGTGGTCATGCTGCAGCGCGGCGAGGTCAGCTTTGCCTTGCTCTACCACCATGCGGCCATTGCCGTGCGGCTCGATGGGCGGCAGTTCAGTCACCTGACGGTGATGCACGACAAGCTGGTACCCGTGGCGCGCGCCGATGCCGATGGCAAGGCCTTGTTCGATCTGGCCCAGGCCTTGCACGCCGGTGCCAGCCCTGTGCCCTATCTGGCGTTCTCGCACAGCATGGCGCTGGGGCGGCTGGTGGAAGACCATCTGGCCAGCCATCCGCTCATGCCCAGGCTGCGGCGCTGCATAGACTGCGACTCGGCGGACGCCAATTACGAGTACGTGCTCAAGGGCCTGGGGGTGGCCTGGATGCCATGGTCCATGGTGCAGCGCGACTGCCAGGCCGGGCGTCTGGCGATTGCCGGTGACGGCAGCCTGAACGTGCATTTCGACGTGCGCCTGTATCGGCCCAAACGCCATCTGGGTGCCGCGGCCGAGCAGTTCTGGGGTGATATCACCCGTTCCTGAGCGGCGCGGCCACTGGCCAGCGGCTTTGCAGGGTTTTGTCTGACGACCTGCAGGCCTGGCGTGGTTACCTTGTCCTGATTGAGTTGTTTCGTGCTCAATTTGCACATATTGGTGCCGTATCGGCACCAACAGTCTTTCGCGGTGTTCGCACAATCGACGTTATAAAGATTCGGAATAGTTTCATGCAGAATACAAAAATCCTCCGCCGCACTTCCATCGCCGCCGGCTTGCTGATGGCTGCCGGCCTGGCTGCCCCTGCGTTTGCGGCCGACAACTACCCCAGCAAGGCCATCACCATGGTAGTGGGCTATCCCGCTGGCGGCAGTACCGACCTGATCGGCCGTCTGGTGGCCGATGGCCTGGCCAAGCATCTGGGCCAGCCCGTGGTGGTGGAGAACCTTGGCGGCGCCGGCGGTGCCATTGGCGCGCAGAAGGTCGCCAAGGCCCAGCCCGATGGCTACACCATCATGGTGGGTGCCAACAACGAACTGGCCATTGCCAAGCTCATCAACAAGGCCGTGAAGTACAACATCGGCGACTTCACTCCCATCGGCCTCGTGGGTTCGCAGCCCATGGTGCTGGTGGCCTCGCACAAGGCCGGCGTGAAGAACGCGGCCGAGTTTGTGAGCCTGGTCAGCAAGAACCCCGACAAGTTCAGCTACGGCAGCTCCGGTGTGGGAACGGCACTGCACCTGGCCGGCGAGCTGATCAAGGAGCAGGGCAAGCTGCACATGACCCATGTGCCTTACAAGGGAGTAGCACCTCTGACCACCGACCTGGTGGGCAGCAATATCGAATTCGGCATGTTCGTGCTGTCCTCGGGCCTGCCCCAGATCAAGGCGGGCAAGGTGGTGGCTCTGGGCACGACCGAAGCCAAGCGCTCGGCCATCACGCCCGACATTCCTGCCCTGTCCGAGCTGCCCCAGTTCAAGAACGTGGACATCAACAGCTGGTTTGCCATGATGGCGCCCAAGGGCCTGCCCGCCCCCATCGCCGCCAAGCTGAAGAAGGCGCTGGACGAGACCATGGCCTCGCCCGAGTTCCGCAAGAAGATGGAAGAGACCGGCAGTGTGGTGGCCGATCCCAAGGTGGATGCCGGCAAGTACATCAATGCCGAGATCGCCAAGTACGCGAAGATTGTGCAGTTCGCCAAGATCGAGAACTGATCGCGCCGAGGCTGCTCAAGCTGAAAAACGGCCTGCTCCTGGTGGAGCAGGCCGTTTTGCCTTGCTTGGGATTGAGCAAGCCCGGATTTTGAAGAAATCCGGCTGTAACGCAATACCGACGAGCGCTGAAAGCTCTCGACTTTATAGCGATCGCTGGCATCTGGCCGGCGATAGCGTTCCCACGTCCACCTTCTGCTCTGCCAGCGCCGTGTCCAGGGGCTCTCCCAGCAGCAGATTGCGGGCCAGCAGGCTGTAGCCGGCCGCGCTTTGAATACCGTAACCGCCCTGGGCCGCGACCCAGAAGAAACCGGCCACGGGTGTGGGAGAGGCATCCCAGCCGATCACCAGCTCGCCATCGGCCACGAACGAGCGCAGGCCTGCCCAGGTGTGCGAGGGACGGCGGATTTGCAGCGTGGTGGCTTCCTCGATGTGATAGATGCCGGTGGCAATGTCCAGCTCCTCGGGCACCACGTCGTGCGGTGGCACGGGGTCTGCATTGGCTGGTGAGCCCAGCAACTGGCCCGCATCGGGCTTGATGTACCAGTTTTCATCGGCGCTGATGATGGCGGGCCAGTGCGTGGTGTCCATGCCAGCGGGGGCCGGGAAGGTGAAGGCGCTGCGGCGCTTGGGCACGATGCCGATGGGCGCTGCACCCACCATGGCGGCGATCTGATCCACCCATGCTCCGGCCGCATTGATGATGGTCCTGGCCCGGATGCTCAGTCCCTGGGGCAGGGCGATATGCCAGCTGTCGTTGACGCGGGTGATGGCCTCGACTTCGGCGTTGCACCACAGGTCGCCGCCGCGCTGGCGCAGGCCGCGGATAAAGCCCTGGTGCAGGCCGTGCACATCGATATCGCGTGCGCCGCCATCGAGAAAGCCGTCGACCAGCACCTCGGTATTGAGACAGGGCACCAAGTCCTTGAGCTGCGCAGCATCCAGGCGCTGGGCTTGGGGCGAGTGAATGAGGGCCTCTGCATAGGCGGCATCGACCAGCTCTTTTTGTTCTGCGGTACCGACATACAGCACGCCGCGTGGGGTGAGGATGGCGGCCTCGGCAAAACCGGTGGGCGGCGCATCGTAGAAGGCGCGGCTGGCACGGGTCAGGGCCTGCACCTGGGCCGGGCCATAGTGCTCTTCAAACAGCGCGGCCGAGCGGCCTGTGGTGTGATAGCCAGGCTGGGATTCACGCTCGAGCACCAGCACGGAAGGGGGCGTCGCCCCGCCACTTTGGGCCAGTTGCCAGGCGGTGGAGGCTCCGGCCATACCGGCGCCGATGATGACAAAGTCCCAGACGGGGTTGGCCGGGGTGTCGAGTGGGGTGGTCTTGGCGGTATCCATGACCTGCATGGTACTGTCTGCCAAACCCGATGAAAGGTCAGGCCCGCGATGACATGGATGCAAACATCTCTTTGCCCGCTGCGGCAGCGCTCGCCGGTGCGTTTGGCGGCATCGCTGGTGGCAGCCTTGGCGACCTCTCTGGCGGTATTGCTGCCCTCTGGCGCATCGGCCCAGACTCAGGAGCCCCGCCAGCAGATATTGGCCACGGGGCTAGCCAACGCGTGGGCGATAGCGCCTTTGCCGGATCAGCGCTTTGTGCTGAGCGAGCGTGCCGGCAAGCTCTGGCTGCTGGATGCCCAGGGCCAGAAACAGGCAGAGCTGACCGGCGTGCCGCCCGTGGCCTATGGCGGGCAGGGAGGTCTGCTCGATGTGGTGCCCGACAGCCAGTTCGCCAGCAACCGCCGCATCTATTTCTGCTTCAGCGAGCCAGGGACCGAGGCAGGCAGCAACAGCACGGCTCTGGCCAGCGCGCGCATTGCGGCGGGAGAGCGGCAGCTGGAAGACGTCAAAGTGCTGTTCAGCCAGCGTCCCAAGGTCAAAAGCAATGCCCACTTTGGTTGCCGCATTGCCGAGGCCAAGGACGGCACACTGTTCCTGAGTCTGGGTGACCGTTATTCACAGCGTCAGGATGCCCAGACACTGGACAACCATCATGGCAAGCTGGTGCGCATCGCCAAGGACGGCAGCGTGCCCAGGGACAATCCGTTCATCTCCCAAAAGAACGCCTTGCCAGAGATCTACAGCTATGGCCATCGCAACAGCCAGGGCCTGACCATGGGGCCCGATGGTCAGCTGTGGATGCACGAGCATGGCCCGCAGGGCGGTGACGAAATCAACCAGCCCCAGCCCGGCAGAAACTATGGCTGGCCCGTCATCACCTATGGCGAGGAATATGGCGGCGGCAAGATCGGCGAAGGCACGCAAAAAGCGGGCATGGAGCAACCGCTGCACTACTGGGTGCCCAGCATTGCGCCCAGCGGCATGGTGTTTGTCACCAGCGACCGCTATGGCACGGCCTGGAAGGGCAGCCTGCTGGTCGGTGGCCTCAAGTCACGCAGCCTGGTACGTCTGGAGATCAAGGATGGCAAGGTGACGGCAGAGCAGCGGCTCTACACCGGGGCAGGCGAGCGCATACGCGATGTACGCCAGGGCGTTGACGGGCTGGTCTATCTGCTGACCGATGGACCGAACGGCAAGCTGATACGCTTGCAGCCACGGCCCTGATTGCTCTTGATTCAGTAGCTTCTGACGCTTGATGGATAAGCGTCAAAGGCATGTTTCATCAATATTCAACGCTTCTTCAAGTAGGGCTTGAGATAGCGCCCCGTCACGCTGGCCGGGTTGGCCGCCACCTCTTCGGGTGTGCCCACGGCCACGACCTGACCGCCGCCCGAGCCGCCTTCGGGGCCCATGTCGATCAGCCAGTCGGCGGTCTTGATGACGTCGAGGTTGTGCTCGATCACCACGATGGTGTTGCCCGCATCGCGTAGCTGGTGCAGCACTTTCAAAAGCAGGGCAATGTCGGCAAAGTGCAGGCCGGTGGTGGGTTCGTCGAGGATGTAGAGCGTGCGGCCGGTGTCGCGCTTGGAGAGTTCCTGCGCGAGCTTGACGCGCTGGGCCTCGCCGCCCGAGAGCGTGGTTGCGCTCTGGCCCAGGCGGATGTACGACAGGCCCACGTCGAGCAGCGTCTGCAGCTTGCGCGCAATGCTGGGCACATCCTTGAAGAAGGCGTGGGCGTCTTCCACCGTCATCTCCAGAATCTGCGAGATGTTCTTGCCCTTCCACAGCACTTCCAGCGTTTCGCGGTTGTAGCGCTGGCCGTGGCAGATGTCGCAGGGCACGTAGACATCGGGCAGAAAGTGCATTTCCACCTTGACCACGCCGTCGCCCTGGCAGGCCTCGCAGCGTCCGCCCGCCACGTTGAACGAAAAGCGCCCCGGGCCATAGCCGCGCTCGCGTGCGGTGTTGGTTTCGCTCATCAGGTCGCGGATCGGTGTGAACAGACCGGTATAGGTCGCAGGGTTGCTGCGCGGCGTGCGGCCTATGGGCGACTGGTCGACGTTGATGACCTTGTCGAAATAGTCGATGCCCAGGATGTCGTCATGCGCGGCAGGCTCGGTGCCCGCGCGGTGCACCTGGCGCGCCACTTCGGCGTATAGCGTGTCGTTGACCAGGGTGGATTTGCCCGAGCCCGAGACACCGGTCACGCAGGTGAGCAGGCCCACGGGGAAGTCCACCGTGACTTTTTTCAGGTTGTGACCGCTGGCGCCTTCCACGCGCAGCGCCTGCAACGGGCCCGTCTCAGAAACGCCAGGCAAGGGCCGCCCCGTAGCATGGGCTGCCCCAGCGAAGGCATTGTCCCCCTTGGGGGAAGCGGCATCGCCGCTCAGGGGGGCTGCCAATTTTGGCAACCAGGGCGTGCGGCGCTTGGGCACGGGAATGCTTTGAGCACCGCTCAGATAGCGGCCCGTGGGCGAGTCGGGGCTGGCCTTGATGTCCTCATAGCTGCCCTGGGCCATGATGCGCCCGCCATGCACGCCGGCGCCCGGGCCCATGTCGATGATCTGGTCGGCCGCGCGCATCATGTCTTCGTCGTGCTCGACCACGATCACGCTGTTGCCGATATCGCGCAGATGTTCCAGCGTGGCAATCAGCTTGTCGTTGTCGCGCTGGTGCAGGCCGATGGAGGGCTCGTCCAGTACATACATCACGCCCGTCAGGCCCGAGCCGATCTGCGAAGCCAGGCGAATGCGCTGGGCCTCGCCGCCAGAGAGCGTGTCGGCGCTGCGATCCAGGCTCAGATAGGACAGGCCCACGTCATTGAGGAACAGCAGCCGCGAGGCAATCTCGCGCACGATTTTGCTGGCGATCTCGGCCTTGGCCCCGGCCATGTCCAGCTGCTTGAACCAGTGCAACGCATCGGCCAGCGTGGCATGGCTGACCTCATAGATGGCGCGGGCCTGCTCGCCTTCGCCCACGCGTACAAAACGCGCTTCGCGGCGCAGGCGCGTGCCTTCGCATTCGGGGCATTTGCGGATGCTGCGCAGCTTGGCCAGGTCGTCGCGCACCACGGTGGATTCGGTTTCGCGAAAGCGCCGCTGGATATTGGGAATGATGCCTTCGAACGGATGTGACTTGACAAAGGCCTCCCCCTTGCGCTGGCCGCTCTCGAAAACATAGTTGAACTCCATGGACTCGTCGCCCGAGCCCCAGAGAATCACGTTGCGCACCTTCTCGGGCAGCTCCTCGAATGCCGTCTCGGTGCTCACGCCATAGTGTTTGGCCACGCTCTCCAGCATGGAGAAGTAGTAGTTGTTGCGCTTGTCCCAACCCTTGACCGCGCCGCTGGCCAAGCTCAAGGTCGGGAAGGCCACGACCCGGTCCGGGTCGAAGGCTTCGCTATTGCCCAGTCCATCGCAGGCCTGGCAGGCGCCCATGGGCGAGTTGAACGAGAACAGGCGTGGCTCCAGCTCGGGCAGGGAGTAGTCGCAGAGGGGGCAGGCGAACTTGGCGCTGAACAGATGCTCGCGGCCAGCGTCCATCTCCAAGGCGATCACGCGGCCGCCGGCATCGGCGCCGCCGGCACGCAGGGCGGCCTCGAAGCTTTCGGCCAGGCGCTGCTTGATGTCCTCGCGCACCTTGACGCGGTCTATCACCACATCGATGTTGTGGCGCTCGTTCTTTTCCAGTTTGGGCAGGGACTGGGCGTCGTAGATCTGCCCATCGATGCGAAAGCGTACATAGCCCTGGGCCTGCAGCTGCACGAACAGCTCGGCAAACTCGCCCTTTTTCTCGCGCGCCAGAGGGCCGAGGATCATCAGCTTGGTGTCCTCGGGCAGCTGCAGCACGCTGTCCACCATCTGGCTGATGGTCTGGGCCTGCAGCGGCAGGTTGTGGTCGGGGCAGAACGGCGTGCCGGCGCGCGCGTAGAGCAGGCGCAGATAGTCATTGATCTCGGTCACCGTGCCCACGGTGGAGCGCGGGTTGTGGCTGGTGGCCTTCTGCTCGATGGAAATGGCGGGGGACAGGCCCTCGATCAGATCGACATCGGGTTTGTCCAGGCGGCCCAGAAACTGGCGTGCATAGGCCGAGAGACTCTCCACATAACGGCGCTGGCCTTCGGCGTACAAGGTATCGAAGGCCAGGCTGGACTTGCCCGAGCCCGACAGGCCGGTGATCACAACCAGCTGGTTGCGCGGAATATCGAGGTCGATATTCTTGAGGTTGTGCGTGCGTGCGCCGCGAATGGCAATTCGCGTCTGCGCGAGTGAGCGGCCCAGGTACAGGCTGTCATCGTGGATTTCAGAGGGCGAATCAGGCTTCAGGGACACGGGCGCTCCAGACGGGGAAAACTCTCCATGATAGTCAGACGGGCTTGCGCGTGACTAGATGATCCAGGTTCACGGACAATCTACGGTTTTATTCCCTCTCTTTTGCCCGCTGTTGATTTAGTTAACCTGGGCATGAGACTTTGACTCTTGGCAAAATTTGAGCGTGAAAAATATCAACATTTCCCCGAATGCGGGCACGCAGGGCAGCGATAAATCCTCCACCACCATGACGTCCCAGGAGCGCCGGTCAAGCGGTGCCCTGGCGCTGATCTTTGCGTTGCGCATGCTGGGTCTGTTCCTGGTGCTGCCCGTCTTCATGCTGGAGGCGCGCAAATACCCGGGCGGTGACGATCCGGCCATGATCGGCCTGGCCATGGGTCTGTACGGACTGACGCAGGCCGTGTTTCAGCTGCCCATCGGCCTGGCATCCGACCGCATCGGCCGCAAGCGCGTCATCGTGGCGGGTTTGCTGGTGTTTGCAGCAGGCAGCTTGATCGCGGCCATGGCCGATTCGCTGACCGGCCTGATGGTCGGCCGTGCGATTCAGGGGGCGGGCGCAGTCTCTGCGGCAGTGACTGCGTTGCTGGCCGATCTGACACGCGATGGCGTACGCACCAAGGCCATGGCCATGGTGGGCGGCAGCATCGGCCTGATGTTTGCGCTGGCGCTGGTGCTGGCGCCGTTGCTCAACGCCTGGATAGGCCTGTCCGGCATCTTCGGACTGACCTGTGCACTGGCGCTGGCCGGAATTGCCGTAGTGCTGTGGGTGGTGCCGCCCGAGCCAAAGCAGCATGTGAATGCGCCCAAGGGCAAATTCAGCGATCTGCTGGGCCAGAAGGATTTGCTGCGTCTGAATTTCGGCGTGTTCATCCTGCACACGGTGCAAATGTCCATGTGGGTGGCTGTGCCCGCCATGCTGGTGCAGGCAGGGCTGGTCAAGGAGCAGCACTGGCATATCTATCTGCCGGCGGTGTTGCTGTCCTTTCTGGCCATGGGCATGCTGTTTTCCATGGAACGCAAGGGCAAGCTGCGCAAGGCCTTGCTGGGTGCCATCGTCCTGGTGCTGGTGGTACAGATCGGCCTGGGCATGCTGGCGGCCAGTGGCACCATTCCCACCATCTGGTGCATGGCGCTGCTGATGTTTCTGTTCTTCTGCGGCTTCAACGCGCTGGAAGCAACGCAGCCCAGCCTGGTTTCGCGCATGGCCCCAGCGCCTTTGCGCGGGGCGGCCCTGGGTGCCTACAACACGCTGCAGTCGCTGGGGCTGTTTGCTGGCGGTGCCATCGGCGGTGCAGTGGCCAAATTTGCGGGCGTCCCGGGTCTGTTCATCATGACGGCGGTACTGACGGCAGTGTGGCTGTTGGTGACCTGGCCGCTGCGCCCTGTAGGACGTCACGGCTGATGGCCGGGATATAGGGAAATCTCGCACGCTGCGCGGCCCGCTTGGGGCAAAATGCGCACTCCATTGGCTTGGGACTAATAGCGAATACCCGGGCCACTTTTTGAAAAGGTAAATCTATGGCATCCGTCAACAAAGTCATCATCGTCGGCAATCTGGGCCGTGACCCGGAAATGCGCACCTTCCCCAGCGGTGATCAGGTGGCCAATGTGACCATCGCCACGACTGACCGCTGGCGCGACAAGAATTCCGGTGAAAACCGCGAAGCCACCGAGTGGCACCGTGTGACTTTCAACGGCCGTCTTGCCGAGATCGCAGGCCAGTACCTGCGCAAGGGCAGCCAGGTCTATGTGGAAGGCAGCCTGCGCACCCGCAAGTGGACCGATCAGGCCACAGGCCAGGAGCGCTACGCCACCGAAATCCGTGCCGATACCATGCAAATGCTGGGCAGCCGCCAAGGTGGCGGCCAGCCACAAGGCGGTTATGGCGACGACGGTTATGGCGAAACCAGCTATGAAGCACCTCGCCGCGCACCTGCCCCAGCCCCCATGCAGCAACAGCGCCCGGCGGCGCCTGCTGCACGTCCCGCTCCTGCTCCCATGTCGCCACCTCCGCAGCGCGCGGCTTCGGGCTTTGACGATATGGATGACGATATTCCGTTCTAAGCTCAGCCCTGAAGCTCTGATGCACGGCCCGCCTTTCGAAAGAGAGCGCGGGCTTTTTTTGTTTCAGCGAGGTCTTTGACCACGGGGAAGGTCTGTCACATGTCTTGCTCGGCCTGTGCAGGATCAAGAAAAATGACTGAAATTTGCAAACTTCATCGCCTTTGTAAAATACATTGGGGTATTTGATATGTTTCTCAATGTTACGATTTGAAGTCAAGCCTTGCCATGTGCTGACAAGGTGGATCCGTGATCTGTGCCGCCAAGCAATCTTGGCCTTTTCCCAGGAGCATCCAGCATGCCGAATTTGGTCATCTCGATTGACGGCGCCGTCATCAAGGAAGTGACTCTCACCAAGGAGCGCACCACGCTGGGTCGTCGTCCATACAACGACATCGTGATTGAGAACCTTGCCGTCAGCGGCGAGCATGCCGTGCTCACCATGTTGGACGGCAAGGTGGTCATCGAAGATCTGCACAGCACCAACGGCACTTTTGTCAATGGCCGTGCGATCCAGAAGCAGGAACTGATGCACGGTGATCTGCTGGATATCGGGCGCTACAAGATCCGCTTTCTTGACAATACGCAGGTGAGCAAGGCCAAGCCCACGACATCACCGGCCAAGGCCCTGGCTCATATTTCCGAGGGGCCGGACAGCGATTACACCAAGCTGGCCAGTCCTTCGGGCTTTGGTGAGATCTCCAGCTTTGCTTCAACCATCCAAGGCGCCGTTTCTTCCCTGCCTGATCGCCACGCCGTCATCCATATGCTGAGCGGCAGCATGGCTGGCAAGGAGGTGTCGCTCTACAAGGTTGTCACCACTCTGGGCAAGCCAGGGGTCGCCATTGCCTCCATCACGCAAAAGCCCCATGGCTTTGTACTGACCCAACTGGAAGGTGAAAGCGAGGCGCTCAAGCTCAATGGTCAGATCGTCGGACCTCTGTCAGTGCCGCTGCTCAACGGAGACATTGTGGAACTGGCCGGTAGCTCCATGCGGTTTACCGTGGAGTGATAGGAGCCAAGATTGATGGCACATCAAGTGCGCTGACAAAATTGTCAGCTTGGGTGAATCCTCGGTCAAAAATGTTTCAGTTCTGACACCATGTGCAAGCAAAAGTGTCAATTCGCGATGAATGTAATCTCTAAAATAACTGGCATGCTGCTTGCTTGATAAAAGTGTTACTTTATCAATCAAGGGAGTTTTTCATGAAGCGTTCCATTCAAAAGGGTTTCACCCTGATCGAACTGATGATCGTTGTGGCGATCATCGGTATTTTGGCCGCCATCGCCATTCCTCAGTACCAGACCTATGTGGCTAAGTCGCAAGTGTCGCGCGTGATGTCTGAAACAGGCTCGCTGCGCACGGCGGTTGAGGCTTGTATTCTCGATGGCAAGCTGAAGCCTGTTGCATTGGGTACTGCACCGAAGGCGGATGAGTGTGACGTGGGCGCGACCCAGAGCAATCTGCTGGGTACAGCATTAGATATCTATACTGGCCTCAATGTGTCGATCGGCGATCAGGCTACTGACGTTACTACGATTACGGCAAAGTTTGGTGGTAATGCTGCAGTGGCACTGAAGACGCAGACTTTGGTTTGGACGCGAGCTGTCTCGGGTACATGGGGCTGCCATACCACGGTTGACACAAAGTACCGCCCCGCCGGTTGCTCTGCTAGTGCCGCTGGCACTGGCTCTGGCACTGGCTCTGGCACTCCTTAATGCTGTAGCATTGATTTCTTTTTAAAACCGACTGAAAGAAGCGCCTGATTAAGGCGCTTCTTTATTTATGTGGGTCTCAATTAACCATGTTCCGGCGGTCAATCCTTTATTTCTTGTTGATCTGCGCCATCTTCCTGCCTTGGCTGGCCTGGGAGACGGATCGTAATATGGTGCGGCGCTGGGTTTATCCGCTCACAGGACATCTGGCGGAGCTGTCCACGCGCTGCGATGCTGCAACCCCTGCTTGGTTGCAAACCTTGGCGCAGCAACTTCCCACCAGGTTGGACTCCCCGGCCAACCAGATTGCGTTGGTTGACCAGTCCGGCATGCTGACCGGCTGTGTTAATGGCTGGGAAGGCCATCCCTTTTTTAGCAAGCGGGTGACAACTGATACACGCTTTCGCTTTGCCAGCCTGTCCAAATTGGTGACTTTCTTTGGCGTGACTCATGAGCAGGCTTTGGGGCAGGTAGGCTGGCTGAGCCAGCCTCTGTTTGAGGTGCTGGGGCTGACGCCTCCTTTCCGTGATCCGCGCATTGCCCAGATACAAGTGCACCACTTGCTCAATCACTCTGCGGGTTTTGACCGTCTGCGCGTCAAGGATCCCATGGTCATTGACGACCAAAAGCCCTGGTGCCCGGGGCAGCTTGAAAAATTGGCGGACACGCCGCTGCAGTTCACCCCAGGCTCACACTATGCCTATGCCAACCTGGGCTTTTGCCTGGCCGCTGTGGCCTATGAGCGGCGTATGGGCCGTAGCCTCTGGAGTGCGCTGGAGCAGGACATGCATCTATCCCGCTACGGGCTGGGTTATATGGATGAGGTGGACTCGCCCATTGCCTACAACTTTATGCACAACGAAATGCGCGGGCCGGAGTTTGTAGCACACTTTGACTGGCAGGCATTGCGCGCGCCCATGGGCATGACAGGTAGTGCCCAGGGACTGGCCCGCTTTGTGGCTGACAACCGTGCTTTGCTGGACTTTGCGCGCGGTATGCACGATCCAGGTATTCCCTGCAACGAAACCCTGTTCGAGAGCTGCATGGATGGCTTTCTGGAGCGCCGCCGGTTGGGCGATGTCACAGTATGGCAGCAGCGCGGCTATCTTTACGGCATGGCGGCGCTGTTTGTGATGGATAAGGCGGGGAACTATCTAGTTTGGTTAGGTAGTGGCGAGATAAATCCGCCCACGCTGGCCTCTGATTTCCTAGTGCGTACATTGATTGACGGAGTGAGCCAACATGCAGCACGGTAAGCAACTGGCGGGCGAGTGGAAAACCGCTAGTGCCGCGCTGGGTTCGCTGCTGCTGCCTATGCTACCGGGCTTGGCGGCAGCACTGACGCTTCAAGTCTACCGACCTTGGTTTTGGGCCGAATTTCTGCTACTGGCTCTGGCTGCGCGCGGCAGGCCGCTGTGGTTTGCGGCAGGCTTGACGGTGCTGTGGTTGGCGGATTTTCTCTTTGCTTTTGCGCAAATCAATCTGTCGTCGGACTACGGTGATGTGCTGGAGCTGTTGGGCTTTTTGCCTTATGCCAATACTAGCTGGATTCTGGCTGGTATAGCGGGCTTGGTGGCGTTGGCGGCTTGGGGCTGGCTGTGCGTGCGGGTTCACCGTATGGGTTCACCGGGACGGTCCATGTTACTGTGGGCGCTGGCGATTATGGGTGTTGCGGTGGCTGTGCCTAGGCTCGACGGCTTCAATCACACGGAGGACAAGCTTTATGGTATTCGCCAGGCGAAGTTGGCCGGATCGTGGATGTTGGATAGCCGGTTTATGCAACAGGCGATGGCTTTTTACGAAGAAGGCTATGCACCCGATGTGGGAGTATTCAGGCCGATCGCGCCGAAACAGTCCGCTGTGAGTCGGTTCAGTGATCTGAACCAAGGTGCAGCGATGCCAGACAAGCTATTGCTGGTAGTGGTCGAGTCTTGGGGCTTGGCGCGCAACGAGGTGGAAAATCAGTTCTGGCGCGATCTATGGCGTGCCCCAATTTTGCGACAACTGGATACGGGCATAGTCCATTCTCAAGGCTCAACCTTGCAGGGGGAACTTCGGGAGTTATGCGGCCTGATCCCGCAGACATTGCGTATCGATGATGTGCCGCAAGCCGAGAACTGCCTGCCCAATCGTCTGCGCACACAGGGCTGGCAAACACGGGCCTTTAACGGAGCCTCGCCCCGCATGTATCGAAACGGGAATTGGTATCCGCAAATCGGTTTTGCACAGAGATCCTTTCTGCCTGAGCTCATCGCGGATGGCAGGCTTTGTTCCAATATGCCTGGCATTTGTGACTACAGTATTACGGACCGTGTGATACAGACACTGCACGAGCCTGGGAGGCAGTTCAGCTACTGGATGACGCTTAACTCGCATACGCCCTATAAGCTGGCTGATCTAAGTTCTCCCGATGTGCCAGATCGTGTATGCCCCGTGTTGCAACTGGAGGGTGCGCGCTGTGCACATGCTGCGTTGCTGTATGACTTCATGCAGTCGCTAAAGGGGGCGTTGTTGCGTCATCCGTTGCCCGGCCTGCGTATCGTGCTGGTGGGCGATCACCAGCCCAAGTTCTTCGATGCAGACTCGCGCGATGCCTTTATTGAGGGGCAGGTTCCTTACCTAGTCATTGAGGTTGACTGAGCAGGTATCGACAGATTGGCATAAGCTTTTACCAATCCTAGCAAGCACCACCAGCTATCAAAAATGCTCAGCAGGCGGCAAACCTCAAACCGCCCAACTCCCTGACTTCCCCCCCCGTTTCTCCAGCACCCTGACCCCCCCCATTACCATCCCCTTATCCACCGCCTTGCACATATCGTAGATGGTCAGCAAACCGACCTGCACGGCGGTTAAGGCTTCCATTTCCACACCGGTCTGGCCCGTCAGCTCCACGGTGGCGGTGCAGAGGATGGAACTGGATTCGGGCTGCAGTTCAAACTCCACGGCCACGCGGGTCAGGGCCAGGGGGTGACAAAGGGGGATAAGGTCACTGGTCTTCTTGGCGGCCATGATGGCGGCGATGCGGGCTATGCCCAACACATCGCCTTTTTTGGCGGTGCCGTTTTGCACAATGGCCAGCGTCTCAGGCTTCATGGTGATACGGCCTTCGGCGACCGCTATGCGGTGGGTGGCGGGCTTGCCGCCGACGTCGACCATATGGGCCTGGCCTTGGGCATCGAAGTGGGTCAGAGAGGACATGTTTGCTTTCCGGTGAGGGGGCTGTCCGCAATGGGCAGCGCCAATAATCTTGGGGTGAGCGCCACTGCGTCCAGGCTTTACCCCGCTGTAACAGGCAGGCATGCTGCAGTGCGAATCAATCAGGGCATCATAGTAGGGTGTTGAACTGCCGGTAGCTCAGAGTCCTGAATGCTGGCAATGTCGTGATTGCCATGCCATTTTTGATGCCAAAACTGCCTAAAGCCCATACTCTGAAAGCGCTAGCAGCTTCTGTTTTGATAGCTCTTCAATGCGTTGCCCCCATGCTGCATCCCGTTCAGGCTGCAGGCCTTCCCACTCTGGGTGACGGTGCATCCTCGTTGACCACGGGTGAGGAGCGCCGACTGGGAGATTCCATCGTCAAGGAACTCTACCGTGACCCTGACTATCTGGACGACCCGGTGCTGCAGGAGTATGTGGAGGGTATCTGGCTGCATTTGCAGGATGCCGCGCGCAAGAATGGCGAGCTGTCGCAGGAGCTGGAAGAGCGTTTTGCCTGGACGTTGCTGCTGGGCAAGGACCGTCAGGTCAACGCGTTTGCGCTGCCCGGCGGCTATATGGGCGTATATCTGGGGCTGATCGGCGTCGTCAGCAGCGGGGACGAGCTGGCTTCGGTCATTGCTCACGAAACCAGCCACATCACCCAGCGCCATATTGCGCGCATGCTGTCCCAGCAGGGCAAGCAGACGCCGCTGATGCTGGCCTCCATGCTGCTGGGGGCCTTGGCAGCCACACGCAGCCCCGATGCGGCCATGGCCATCATGATGGGTGGGCCGGCCGCCGTGATGCAGAACCAGCTGAATTTCTCGCGCGCCATGGAGAGCGAGGCCGACCGCATGGGCTACAGCCTGATGGCGCCGGCAGGCTTTGCTCCCCAAGGATTTGTGAGCATGTTCGGCAAGCTGCAGCAGGCCAGCCGACTCAATGACAACGGCAGCTGGCCCTATCTGCGCAGCCACCCGCTGACCACGCAGCGTATTGCCGACATGGATTCACGCGTGCCGCCGGGCAAGCGTGCCGCTGCGCCGGCGCCCACGCTGGAGCATGTGATGATGGCGGCGCGCGCGCGCGTCATCTCCAACACCGGTGTGGATGTGCGCCGCCAGTGGGCGACGTTGCCGCGCTCGGGCAGCTTTGCTTCCTTGACGCAGGCAGAGCAGATCGGCCAGCTGTATGCGGCCACGCTCAGCGCCATCTATCTGCGCGACTGGCCGTTGGCGCGCGAGATGGTGCAGCGTTTGCTCAGTGCCACGGCGGGTAATGCCCAGGCCAATATCCAGGCCCGTTGGCTGAGTGCCGAGCTGGAATACAAGGCCGACCAGCCGCAGGCGGCGTTTGCGGCCCTGCCGCTACAGTCCAGCAATGCGCCCCAGCCTGCACCCAAGGTCACGGCCAGCGGCAATCTGGCCGGGCCACGCGAGGCCGGGCCGCGTGAGGCCGGGCCCAGTCTTGCCACCATCGATGTGGTCGAGCATGTGGCGCCGCGCAGGCCAGAATTGCTGCTGCGTGCGGATATTCTGCTCAAACTGGGTCAGGCGGCCTCTATGGCCAGCCCCTTGCAGACCTGGGTGACGGACCATCCGCGTGATGGCACGGCCTGGCAGACGCTGGCCAGGGTCTGGCGCAGCCAGGGCCAGGAGATGCGGGCCCTGCGTGCCGAGGCCGAGGCCCAGGTTGCGTACTATGACTATGCGGCAGCGGTGGACCGCTTCAAGGCCGCACAGGACCTGGCCCGCAAGGCAGGGGCCAAGGCCGATTACTTCGAGGCATCGATCATCGACACGCGCTTGCGTGCCGTGGATGAATTACTCCGGGAACAGCTGCGCGACAAGACGATCAATAAGTAAGCCCAGGGCCGAGTAGATCAGTGCGCCCAGCATGGCGGCCCAGAAGCCGGCGACATGAAAGCCGCCCAGCAGGCCCGAGGCCATCCAGAACATCAGGCCGTTGACCACAAACAGGAACAGGCCGACGGTGATGATGGTCACGGGCAGGGTCAGCACCACCAGGATGGGGCGGATGATGGTGTTGAGCAGGCCGATGACCAGGGCCGCAATCATGGCCGAGCCAAAGCTCTGGACCTGAACACCGCTATAGATATAGGCGACCCC
Source organism: Comamonas resistens (assembly GCF_030064165.1). NCBI lineage: Bacteria > Pseudomonadati > Pseudomonadota > Betaproteobacteria > Burkholderiales > Comamonadaceae > Comamonas > Comamonas resistens. The sequence goes on along the minus strand of NZ_CP125947.1, from coordinate 5,201,287 downwards.
GAGAAGAGCCGCTGCGCAAAGAAGCCATTTGACGAGGATTTTCATGCCGACCAGCATAGCAGCTGACTGCGGCAGTGGTTTGCGCTGCACGCAGCCAGGGCGTGACAAATGACACCCACGCTTCCCACTGCGTGTGGCCGTTGCCCCTGCGATAGAGGACCTGGGCGGTCACGGCGTTTTCATCTTCAGGTGGCCCGGCGATGAAAAAAGCCTTGTGCAGCTTTGGCCGCACAAGGCTTGATAGGGTCAGCGGGTGAAGGGATTAGAACGAGAGTGAGTCGTCAATCACAAAGCCCATCATGGCCGCGATGGCTGCCACGGTGCCGGGCAGATTCCAGCGGCGACCCATGGGCGCTGCCTGCGCGCTTTGCTTGGCCGGAGCGGCCTGCATCGCTTCCTGCTTGGGGCGGCGCGCATCAATGATCTGTGCCGTGCCATGCTCTTGCTGCAGCTCGGCAATCAGCTCGGTCAGCGGGCCCTTGGCCAGCACGGGCGTGACCTTGGCACCGGAGGCCGCCATCACGGGAACCAGGGCGGAAAACAGCTTGTCCGCCCACTTGCCGCGCCAGTTCTCACGGGCGCGGTGGCTGACCCACTTGCTCACGCGGTGCGTCATGCGGGGAGCGCAGGCGACCAGCAGCCAGTGGGAGGACGCCGACTGGCTGGATCCGGCCAGCGCCTCCAGCATGGGCTGGGCGTAAGCGGCATCATCAACGTAAACAATGACGGGGTTCAAAGTGTGTCCTTGCGGGCAGGGTTAAGGGATGGAGCAGTCTTGTTGAAGGCTGCTGACTTTGTTTTATTGTGATTCGTGAAGGCGCGGGCAGTTCCGCAATCCTTCACGAATTTCTGGGTTTTCACCCAGGGCTGCTCACCGCATCAGTGGGCAACAGGGGCGGGACGACGGCTGGCGATGAACTTGCCCAGAGCCAGCACCAGCAGCGCACCACCAATATGAGCGGACCAGTACAGGGTCTTGGAGATCTCGGCCAGACCTTGTGCGTCCGTCGTGCCCAGCTTGGGCATCCACAGCCACTTCTCGGTGTTGACGAACACGGGGTCGGTCACCAGCATGCCGCCCGCAATCCAGCCCAGCAGCATGCCGCCGGCCACGATGATGACGGGGAAGCGCTCCATAAGTTTGATCACCAGTTGCGAGCCCCAGACGATGATGGGCACCGAGATCAGCAGACCCAGCACGATCAGCAGCATCTGGTGTTCGCCCGAGCTTTGGGCGGCGCCAGCGATGGCGATCACGTTGTCCACGGACATCACCAGGTCGGCCACGATGATGGTCTTGATGGCGGCAAACAGGCGGTCGCTGCCTTCGATGTTGTCATGACCTTCGTCATCGGGGGCGATCAGCTTGATACCGATCCACACCAGCAGGATGGCGCCCACGACCTTCAGGAACGGCAGTTGCAGCAGCACCATCGCAAAGGCGATCAGGATGATGCGCAGGATGATGGCACCGGCGGTGCCGTAGATGATGCCCTTGCGGCGCTGCTCGGGAGGCAGCTTGCGGCAGGCCAGCGCGATCACGACCGCGTTGTCGCCGCCCAGCAGGATGTCGATGATGATGATCTGGCCCAGTGCGATCCAGAAGGGCGCATGGGTGAGAAAGTCCAGGTCCATGTGTTGTTTTCCTCGTTGTCGAATGTTTTCGGAGCAAGTGCCGGAGACGCACCGCCATTGCCGCCGATACCAAATGACCTTTGCGACATAAGCCGAAGCACCCGTCCGGGCGAGGAAAAACCTGGCTCGGGGAGTCCTTTGATCGACCGTCACGGGTCCATCAAAGGTCTTGCTCAACTGCAGCGTGACTGCAATCCGAACGGCCGGAAGCGTGAAGCTTCGTATTGACGACCGGTTCGCTGCCGACTCCTATGCGGTGCCGACTGAGCTACTCCCCTTCGAAGCTGCGGATTTCAACACAGCATGCCGCCGATGACAAGCTTCAAAACCCATCTAGTTCACAGGTTTTATATTGAATATCTGTCTTGCAGCGCTTTTGTACAAAGAGCAGGCAGCTACCAAAAATGCAGCAACCTTGCTGGCGCAGGCCTCATGGCAGCGGCTTATGATGCCTGCTCCATGACTGCCATTCACATCACCGACATCGAAGCGGCCATCAATTACTGGCGAGGCCGAGCCCCGTCACCCGACGGCGTGCTGATGGCGCCCGAGGTCAAGGCCCTGGCCGAGGTGTATGCGCTGATGATCCATGCACGCGAGTCCGAGGTGGCCGTGGAGGGCTTCCCGTCACATGCCATGGCGGCCTGGCTGGTCTGGTTCGAAACCATGCCTGATACGCCTTGCATCGCCATCTGCTCCACCAGCCAGGGCGATGAAAAATGCAAGGGCTGCGGCCGCAGTTTTGACGAGGTGCAGCACTGGACGGCCATGGAGCCTGCCGAGAAGCGCGCCGTATGGCGCCGCATCACAATCGAGGGCGATTCCTGGCGCTTCAACCGCTATGCCGAGCGCGCGGCGGAACGGCGTGGCCAGAGCTTCTAAGGCTTATTTCCAGCGCGTGGGCTCGACAAACACCGTGCCCAGATTGCTCGACAGCGTGAGCTGCCCTTCCTGGATCGTGGCCTGCAGCTGCATGCTGCGCTCGGCCAGGCTGCCCAGTTGCTGGGCGATGTCGGAGTCGATGTAGAGCACTTCCAGCTTGTCCTGGCGGCCTACCTTGCCTTCAAGGCCTTTCCACCAGACATGGGAAGCGTGGTGGAAGGGGTAGACCAGCACATGGTCGGACTTGTTGCAGGCCTTGGTGATGGGCTTTTCGTCGGGCTGGCCGACTTCGATCCACAGGCGCTTCTGGCCGGTGTAGTCGGTGATGTGCACATCGGGATCATCAGGGTTGGACAGGCCGATACCAAAGCCCAGCGTGCCGTCGCCATTGCACAGATCCTGCAACTGGTGGGCATTGAGCGCCAGGGCCACGAGCCGCACCATCATGCGCTCATCGGTCTCGCTGGGATGGCGCGCCAGGGTCAGGTTGTGGTCGGCGTAGTAGTTGTGGTCGATGTCGGCGATCGACAGATTGGCTTTGAAGATGGTGGACTTGATGGCCATGGCGGTGGGCAGCGCTGCCCGCAGGCAGTCCGAAAAATGGAAAAACAGATTCAAAAACAAGAGCTGCCAGCGCCAATCAATCTTGGCTTTGGCAGCTCTTTGATGCTGAAGCGCTTGAATATCAAGCGCTGACAGCTATCTTTTTAGACGCGCTTGGCCAGCTCGGCAGCTTTGCCGATATAGGAAGCAGGCGTCATGGCCAGCAGACGGTCCTTGTCGGCCTGGGGGATTTCCAGACCGTTGATCAGGCGGTGCAGGTCTTCGGCCAGCACGGTCTTGCCGCGTGTGACCTCCTTGAGCTTTTCGTAGGCACCCTGCACGCCATAGCGGCGCATCACGGTCTGGATGGGCTCGGCCAGCACTTCCCAGGCGTGGTTCAGGTCGTCCTGCAGGCGCTCTTCGTTGAGTTCAAGCTTGTTCAGGCCGGTCATCAGCGAGGCGTAGGCCAGCGTGGTGTAGCCGAAGGCCACGCCGATGTTGCGCAGCACGGTGGAGTCGGTCAGGTCACGCTGCCAGCGGCTGATGGGCAGCTTCTCGGCCAGATGCTTGAGCATGGCGTTGGCCATGCCCAGATTGCCTTCGCAGTTCTCGAAGTCGATGGGGTTGACCTTGTGGGGCATGGTCGAAGAACCGATCTCGCCGGCCTTCAGGCGTTGCTTGAAGAAGCCCAGGGACACATAGCCCCAGATGTCGCGCGACAGGTCGATCAGGATGGTGTTGGTGCGGGCCATCGCGTCGAACAGCTCGGCCATGTAGTCATGGGGCTCGATCTGGATGGAGTAGGGCTGGAAGCTGATGCCCAGACCCTTGGGCTCGGCGGATTCCACCACGTTCTTGCTGAAGGCTTCCCAGTCGAACTCGGGCCAGGCCGACAGGTGGGCGTTGTAGTTGCCCACGGCGCCGTTCATCTTGCCCAGAATCTTCACGCCGGCGATGTTGGCGGCGGCCTTTTGCAGACGCACGACCACGTTGGCCAGTTCCTTGCCCACGGTGGTGGGAGAGGCCGTCTGGCCGTGCGTGCGGCTGAGCATGGGCACTTCGGCGTAGAGGTGAGCCATCTCGCGCAGCTTGGCGATGATGCCGTCGATGGCGGGCAGCAGCACGGTGTCGCGGCCGACGCGGATCTGCAGGGCGTGGCTGGTGTTGTTGATGTCTTCGCTGGTGCAGGCAAAGTGCACGAACTCGGCGGCCTTTTGCAGCTCGGCGCGGCCGTCGAACTTGGACTTGATCCAGTACTCCACGGCCTTGACGTCGTGGTTGGTGGTCTTTTCGATGGCCTTGATGGCGTCTGCGTCGGCTTCGGAGAAGTTGGCGACCAGCGCGTGCAGATAGTCACGCGATTCGGGCGACAGCGCGGGGAATTCGGCAAAGCCGGCATCGGACAGGGCGATGAACCAGGTCACCTCGACCTGAACACGGCGGTGCATATAGCCGTATTCGCTCATGATGGGGCGCAGTGCGGACAGCTTGGCGGCGTAGCGGCCGTCCAAGGGAGAGATGGCGGTGAGGGAGGACAGGTTCATGGTGGCGCAATTGTAGGTGCGCCGCATCAGTCGCACGCAGCGCTGGGTTGCTCGGCGGCCGTGGCTGGCATGCAAGCCCTTTGCGGCAGCAGCCGTGCCGTCATGCCAGCGCATAGAATCATCGCACCGGCCCGTCGCCGGTGACTCGTGTCATGGAACCGCTGCTATGAAACTAATAGGCTCCACCACCAGCCCCTTTGTGCGCAAAGTCCGCGTCGTGCTGGCCGAAAAGAAGCTGGACTATCAATTCGTCGAAGAGAACCCTTGGGAGGAAGCGCTTTCACCCGGTACGGGCAATCCTCTGGGCAAGGTGCCGCGTCTGGTGATGGACGGCACGGAGGCGATGTTCGACTCGCGCGTCATCGTCGAATATCTGGACACACTTTCGCCGGTCGGCAAGCTGATTCCGGGCACGGGCCGCGAGCGCGCCGAGGTCAAGACCTGGGAGGCGCTGGCCGACGGCATGCTGGACGCTGCGGTTCTGGTGCGGCTGGAGGCCACCTGGCCCGGCCGCAGCGCCGAGCAGCGCAGCCAGGCCTGGATGGACCGCCAGATGGGCAAGGTCAAGGCGGCGCTGAAAGTCATGTCCCAGGGACTGGGCGACAAGCCGTTCTGTTGCGGCGGCACGCATCTGACGCTGGCCGATATCAGCGTCTGCTGCGCGCTGGCCTGGCTGGATTTCCGCTTTCCAGAGCTGGACTGGCGTGCAGATCACCCCAATCTCGACGCCTTGCTGAAAAAAATCGGCTCCCGCCCCAGCTTTGTCAATACGGTTCCACAGTAGGGGCGGTGCTTGACAGCATGAAAAAGGCCACCTGACGGTGGCCTTTTTGCTGGCATAAAAAAGTTGCGAAGCATCCCGAAACGAATTAAGAGAGGGAGGGAGGAGAAGCGCTCCGGGGTTTCTTCAATGGATTGACCCAAGGGCTTCGCAACATGAAATTGGGGGAGCAGGTCTCTCGAATTCGCTGCACCTGTCTATCAGATGAGACACTGTTGCAGAAGTTCCAGCCCTGATGGGTGATATTTTTGTAACAGTTTGGTGCTGACCTGCAGGTCCCTTGTAAGCATTTTTTGATGAATGCTGCCAGTGCCTAAAAAACAGGCATGTCTGCACGCCTGTTTTCGGGGCCAGGCCATCGCCGAGCCGTCAAATTGGGCTATCGAATACGGATTGCCACAAGGCCAGCACCGCGTCGCATTGGGCTTGGGCCTGATCCTGCTCCAGCTGGCCCGAGCGCTCATCGAGCCGAGCCACGTGCTGCAGGCGGCGCAGTTCACGGTAGGCCTTGGCGGCCTCGTAACCCACCGATTTGGGCAGCAGGCCCGCGTCTTCGGCGCGCTGCAGCAAGGCGATATTGCCCACGTTGGCGATCAGCTCGCGGTGCTTGCCCGAATGGGCCAGCACCAGATACTGCACGGCAAACTCCACGTCCACCATACCGCCGGGGCTGTGCTTGACGTCGAACAGGCCGCCGCGCACCGGATGCGCGCTGCGCACCCGCTCGCGCATGGTCTTGATCTCGCTGCGCAGCGCCGCGGCGTCACGCGGGGCGGTGATGACGGACTCGCGCACGGCATCAAAGCGCTGGTGCAGATGCAGATCGGTCACAGGCCCGCCTGCCGGGGACGGGAAGTCACGGCTGCCCAAGACGAAGCGGGCGCGGGTCATGGCCTGGTGTTCCCAGGTCCAGGCGGTATTGCTGCCGCGCTGCTGCTGGTAGTTGGCATAGGACTCGAAGCTGGTGACCAGCAGGCCCGAGTTGCCGTTGGGCCGCAGCGCGGTGTCGATCTCGAACAGATCGCCTTCGCCGGTTTTCACCGTGAGCCAGTTGATGAGCTTGCGCACATAGGCCGCATAGACCTCGGGAGCGCGTTCGTCGTCGTCGTCAAAGACAAAGACGATGTCCAGGTCGCTGCCATAGCCGAGCTCCTTGCCGCCCAGCTTGCCGTAACCCACGATGCCGAAGCGTGGTGTTTCGCGGTGGCGGTTTTTCAGGCGATCCCAGCACCATTGGGCCGTGACGCGCAGCAGGCTGTCGGCCAGGGCGCTGAGGTCGTCGGCGACCTGCTCGACGGTGATGCGGCCCTCGATATCGCGTGCCAGCGTGCGAAAGACCTCGGCATGGTGGGCGCGGCGCAGCAGATTGAGCAGGGTTTCGTCATCGTCTTCGCCTGTGGACTGCAGTGCAGCCAGGCGCAGGGCTAGTTCATGCTCGAAGTCTGCGGCGACAAAGCGCTCCTTGAAGATGGCGTCGCTGGCCAGCTCGTCGATCACACCGGGGTGCTGTTGCAGATAGCGGGCCGGCCAGCGCGCAGCACCCAAAAGATGTAGCAGTCTTTCATGGACTGCCGGGCGCTCCAGCAGCAACGCGAGGTAGCTTTCGCGGCGCAGCAGCGGCTCCAGCCAGTTCAGAAAGCGCCTGGCGGCTTCTTCGCTGGCCTGGCCTCGCTCCACCCATTGAGCCGTGCGCTCCACCAGACGGAACAAGCGGGCGCGGGCCTCATCGCGCAGGCCGGTGATGCGTGCGTTGCTGCGCCAGTCGGCCACCTGACCCGCCAATGAGGGCGGCAGCAGCTCAATCATGTCTTCGATTTCCTGCGGCGAGGGCGTTTCCCCGGCGGCTTTGGCCGAGCTGCACCTGCCGTTGCTGCATTGCTGGGCGTCGCCGCCGAGCAAGGTGTCGAATTCCTGGGCTACCAGTTCACGGTGCTCGTCAAGCTGATGCAAAAAGGCGCAGGCGTCAGGGAAGCCCATGGTGCGGGCAATCCACAGCAGATCGTCATCGCGCGTGGGCAGCACATGGGTCTGCTGGTCGTCCAGGTACTGGATGCGGTGCTCCACCTGACGCAAGAAGGTATAGGCCTGAGCCAGGGCGCCGGCAATCTCCTCGCTCATGAGGTTGGCGCGCACCAGGCGCTGCAGGGCTTCCAGCGTGGGGCGGCAGCGCAGCTCGGGGAACTGACCGCCGCGCACCACCTGCAGCAGTTGCACGATGAATTCGATTTCGCGGATGCCGCCGCGCGAGAGCTTGACGTCGTTGGCACGCTCGGGGTGGCCGGCGCTGCGCTTGGCGGCATGTTCGCGGATCTGGCGGTGCAGGCTGCGCAGCGAATCGAACACCGAGTAGTCGAGGTAGCGCCGGAAGACAAAGGGCAGCACCACGCCGCGCAGAGCCTGCACATTGGGCGTCTGGATATCGGCCTGCGGCGCCACGATGCGGCTCTTGAGCCAGGCAAAGCGCTCCCATTCGCGGCCATGGATCTGCAGGTATTCCTCCAGCGACGCCAGGGATACGGCAGGAGCGCCCGAGTTGCCATTGGGCCGCAGGGCCAGGTCCACACGGAAGACGAAACCGTGCTCGGTGGTGTCGCCGATCAGGGCGTAGATGCCTTTGACGGCGCGGCCGAAGTACTCGTGATTGGAGATCACGCCACGGCCGTCGGTCTGGCCTGCAGTCTCGCCGTCATGCTCGTAGACATAGATGAGGTCGATGTCGCTGGAGACATTGAGCTCGCGTGCGCCCAGCTTGCCCATGCCTATGACCCATAGCTGCACGTTCTGGCCGTCCGGGCCGCACGGCGCGCCATGGCGGGCATCGAGTTCGTTGCGAACCTGGACGCTTGCACGGTCCAGGGCCAGCTCGGCCAGCTCGGTGACTGCCTTGACCACTACGGAAAGAGGAGCGCTTTGTTCGCAGTCAAGAACAATGCAGCGCTCCATGACCAGCTGGCGCAGCACGCGCAGCGCGGCAGAGAGGTCCAGACCGCGGGCCTGCAGCGTGCTCAGTGCCTGCTCCATCAAGGCGCGGTCGGGAGGGCCTGGGGGCAAGGCATCAAACCAGTTCTCGTAGCGGCGGTGAAGACGCTGCACAAAGCGCGAGTACTGGGCCGGGGACGACACATTGAGGGCTTGTTCTGCCATTGCTTGCTCTGGGGACTGCATACGGACCGTTAAAAATGGTGTCCAGCAAGTGGTAAACCAGCTTGGCAACGTATGGTTACCAAAATGCGCGTCAAGGCGCCGGTCATAATTCCTGCCATTGCTGGGCCGCTGATGATCGAACCGAAACCTCTCCCATCTCGCCATATCCACCGGCTGGCCAGCCTGGCACGGTGGTCGCTGAGACTGGTGCTGGGCCTGTGGCTGATGCTGGCCGTTATCTGGGGGGTGCTCCAGTTCTGGATTGTGCCGCGAATCAATGAGTGGCGCCCCGAGCTGGAATCCCTGGCCTCACGCAGTCTGGGTATACCCGTCACCATCGGTTCGCTGGCGGCGCACAGCGACGGCTTGATGCCTGCGGTTGAGCTGGCGGATGTGGTTCTGCATGACCCGGACAGCCAGAGCAAGGCCTTGCAACTGCCCAAGGTGGTGGTCGCCGTATCCGCACGTTCGCTGATGACCCTGGGTGTGGAGCAGATTTATGTCGAGGCTCCTGAGCTGACCGTGCGCCGCAATGCCAACGGCGTGATCTCGGTGGCGGGCATTGCGCTTTCCGACAGCTCGGACAGCAGCACCGATGGCAATGCGGACTGGATTTTTTCCCAACCCGAAATTGCCATACGCCATGGACGGCTGGAATGGGTGGATGAAATGCTGTCCGCCCCGCCGCTGGCGCTGAGCGAGGTGGATCTGGTGTTGCGCAGCAAGGGCTGGACGCATTCGCTGCGGCTGGATGCCACCCCGCCGCAGGACTGGGGCCAGCGCTTTACCGTCATGGGAAACTTCAAGGAGCCGCTGCTGTCAGTGCACTCGGGCCAGACCCAGCGCTGGAGTGGTCAGACTTTTTTGGATTTCAGCCATGTCGATCTGTCGCAGCTGGGGCACTACCTGAGTCCGCAGGACTGGCGGCTGCAGCAGGGCAAGGGCTCCGTGCGTGCCTGGGTGGATATCGCCCGTGGTCAAGCTGTGGGGGCGGTGGCCGATGTGGCGGTGCAGGCCTTCGAGCTGAAATGGAAGGACAAGCCCGAGCCGCTGGCGCTGCAGGCGCTCAAGGGAAGGCTGCGCGCCAGCCAGCGCGATGGTTATCAGTTCTCCGTGCAGGGGCTGGAATTCACTGCCAGCGATGGCTTGCACTGGCCGCGCGGGGATTTCCGCCTGAGCTACTTTCCGACAGGGACGGCTGGCCAGGGCAGCGGCGGCGAGCATGGCCAGGTGCAGGCCGACGGGATTGAGCTGGCCATTGCTGCCCAGCTGGCGCAGCGTCTGCCCGTGCCGCAAGCTGTGCTGCATCAGTTGCAGGTCTTGCAGCCCAGCGGCCAGTTGCAGCAGATCCAATTTTCCTGGCGTGGTCCGCTGGAGCATCCCGAGCACTACAAGGCTTCGGGCCAGCTGCATCAACTGGGCTTGCATGCCCAGCCTTCCAACGATGGGCCGCACAGCATCGGCGTGCCCGGGGTACAGAGCCTGAGCGGCAGCTTCAAGCTCGACCAGGACGGCGGTGAGGCCACGCTGACGAAGTCACCCGGTGTGGAGCGGGCCATGATGAGCTTCCCCGGTGTGTTCGAAGATCCCGACGTGCCGTTGGACCAGCTGGAGGCCAGCTTGCGCTGGCAGTTGCAGGACCAGGGCCGTGCCATCAAGGTGCAGGTGCCCAGGCTGCGCTTTGCCAACGAAGACACGGCAGGCCAGGCTCAGGCGAGCTGGCAGACCGGCGCCGGCACGGATGCGCAGCCGCGCTTTCCTGGCCTGCTGGACCTGCAGGGGCAACTGAGCCGGGCCAATGGCGCGCGCATTCACCGCTATCTGCCCAGAGACCTGGGGCAGGATGCACTGCGCTATGTGCGCGAGTCCATCACATCGGGCCAGGCCAGCGCGGTGAACTTTCGCGTCAAGGGTGAGCTGGACCATGTGCCGTTCGAGAAACCCGGTCAGGGCGAATTTCACATCAGTGCCCAGGTACGTGATGTGAACTACCAGTTTGTACCCGACTACCTGCTGAGCCCCGGAGAAAAGTCCTGGCCGCCGCTGACCAGGCTGTCCGGGGAGCTGGTCTTCGACCGCAATTCCATGAGCGTGCGCAAGGCCAAGGGATTCCTGGGGCATACCGCCATCGTGGTGGAAGAGGCCCAGGCCGGCGTGGCCGACTGGAATCTGACCGAGGTGGAAGTGGCTGCCAAGGCCAATGGCCCTCTCAACGAGATGCTGAAAGTGGTGCAAATGTCCGCCCTGTCTGCGCTGACAGCTCATGTTTTGGATAGCTCCCGCGCGACGGGAGAAGGGCGGCTCAAGCTCAATCTGCATCTGCCTACCTCGCATATGGAGCGCAGCAAGGTGCAGGGCGAGATCACGCTGGCAGGCAATTCCCTGCAACTGATGCCCGAAGTGCCAGTGCTGGCCAATGCGCGCGGCAACGTGCTGTTCTCCGAAGGCGGTTTTCAGCTGCAGAACGTGCAGGCCAGGGCATTAGGGGGCGATGTGCGTATCGAGGGCGGCATGAAGTCCGGCAAGGATCCGGTGCTGGTGCGCGTCGAGGGTCTGGCCACGGCCCAGGGCCTGCGCGATGCCAAGGAGCTGGAGGGCCTGCCGGTGCTGGCCCAGCATCTGAAGGGGCAAGCGCGCTATGGCTTGCAGATCAAGGTGCTGCACGATGTGCCCGAGATCGAGCTGCAATCGGACCTGGTGGGCATGGGCGTGCAACTGCCTGCACCCATGGGCAAGCAGGCAGAAGCGGCGTTGCCGCTGCGTATCAGCCGCACAGTGGCGGCTGTTGCCAAGCCGCAGAGCGATCAGATCAGTCTGCAATGGGGCAAGGCAGCGGTGGCGCTGATCGAGCGCGATATCAGCGCGGCCAGCCCGCGTCTGCTGCGTGGACAGATTCAGGTGGGGGAGGCGGTTGCTGCTACGCCCAGCTTGCCATCCTCGGGCCTGCAGGCGAGCGTGCAGCTGCCAACGCTGGATCTGGATGCCTGGACCCATCTGCTGCCCGACGATGCGGCAGGTAGCGAATCCACTGCTGGCGGCACACCCAATGCGCCATGGAGCGATTGGCTGCCGCAGCAATTGATGCTCAAAGCCGGCGAGGTCAAGCTGCATGAGCGCAAATTGCACGATGTGTCCCTGCAGCTCAGCCGCTCGGGCAAGGTCTGGAGCAACCAGATTCAGGCGCGTGAACTGGCGGGACGCATTGACTATCACGAGGCATCGCCTCAGGAGCCTGGCGGGCTGGTAGTGGCCAAGCTGGCACGGTTGACCGTACCCGAAGGGCCTGACAATGGGCTGGACAGCCCTGCCGGACCTGCCGATAACTCCTTGCGCGAGCTGCCCGCGCTGAAGATCAGCGTGGACGATCTCCAACTGGGCAAACGCTCTTTGGGCAGTGTGGATGTGCAGGCCCGCAACCGCTGGCTGACCGTAGGGCCGGGGCTGCGCGAATGGGAGCTGTCGCGCTTCAATATCAGCACGCCCGAGGCGGTGCTGACCGCCAAGGGCTTCTGGAGCGTGAGCTCTGCCGATCACAAGCATCCTGGTCAGACCCAGCTGCAGTTTCAGCTCAATCTGCGCGATGTGGGCAAGCTGCTCAACCGTTTCGAGATGCCTGGCGTGGTGGCCAATGGCCAGGGCAGCCTGCAGGGCGATATCAGCTGGACGGGATCGCCGGTGACGCCGGACTTCAAGACACTGTCCGGAGTGGTGCATCTGGATGTGCAAAAAGGCCGCTTCCTCAAGGCCGAACCCGGTCTGGCCAAGCTGCTGGGCGTGCTGAGCCTGCAATCGTTGCCCAGGCGGCTGACGCTGGACTTCCGCGATGTGTTCAGCAACGGCTTCTCGTTTGACTTCATGCGCGGAGATGTCAACATCACAAAGGGCATTGCCAAGACCAACAATATGCAGATGAAGGGGGTGAATGCGGCGGTGCTGATGGAGGGCGTGGCCGACATCGACAAGGAAACCCAGGATCTGCATGTGGTGGTGGTGCCCGAGATCAACGCGCTGTCGGCCTCCTTGGTGGCCACGGCCATCAACCCGCTGGTGGGGCTGAGCAGCTTTCTGGCACAGATGGTGCTGCGTGGGCCGCTGATTGCAGCCACGACCAAGGAGCTGCGCGTGCATGGCAGCTGGGAAGACCCGCAGGTGACCGAGCTGCCGCGCCGTAAAACGCCCAGGGATGCTGCGGCTGACAAGGCACCGATGGGAGTGCCTGCCGAGCCCGCAGCCCCTGTCGAGAAGGAGGAAACGCCATGAAAATCGCCGCATTGCAAATGGTCTCCGGCATTCAGCTGCAGTCCAATCTGGCCCAGGCGCGCCAACTGATGGAGCAGGCCGCCAGCCTGGGGGCCGAGCTGGTGGTGCTGCCCGAATATTTCTGCGCCATGGGTGCCAGGGACACGGACAAGATTGCCTATTGCGAAGCCTTCGGCGTGGGGCCCATCCAGGACTTCATGGCCCGGGCCGCCAGGGAGCTGCGGCTGTGGGTGGTGGCAGGAACCTTGCCGCTGCAGGCCGATGACGCGCAGCATGTGCTCAACACCAGCCTGGTCTACTCGCCGCAGGGCGACTGTGTCGCCCGCTACGACAAGATTCATCTGTTCCGCTTCGACAACGGACGCGAGCATTACGCCGAGTCCGATGTGGTGCAGGCCGGTGCGCAGCCCGTGGTCTGCGATATCAAGGCCAGAAATGGTGAGGTCTGGCGTCTGGGCTTGAGTGTTTGCTATGACCTTCGCTTTCCCGAGCTTTACCGCATGCTCAGCGCGCAGGGCGCGGACCTGCTGCTGGTGCCCAGTGCCTTTACCCACACCACGGGCCAGGCGCACTGGGAGATTCTGCTGCGTGCCCGTGCGATCGAAAACCAGGCCTATGTGCTGGCGCCGGGCCAGGGTGGGGTGCATGAAAATGGCCGCAGAACCTGGGGGCACAGCCTGCTGATAGACCCCTGGGGTGAGGTGATGGCGCTACAAGCCAGCGGCGCCGGCGTGGTGCTGGGAAGCCTCAGTCGTGAACGGATGCAGCAAGTGCGGCAACAATTGCCTGCTCTGACCCATCGCGTGCTGTGAACCCCTCTTCCGAAACCCATTCCTCTTCCCCCGACCCGTTTGAGCGACATCTCGCCCGCTGGCCCTGGCGTCGCTGGCGTCTGGCCTGGCGTCGCTGGTCGCTCTGGAGCGTGCTGGTGGCGCTGGTCGTCAGCATGTTGGTCACGATGGTGTGGCTGGCGGGGCGCTATGAAGCCACGCAGGTGCAGGAAAAGCTGGAGCGCGACACGGCCAATGCGGTGGGCGATGTACGCGCGGCACTGAGCCGGAACCTGCAGGATCTGCAGGCCCTGAATGCCCACAGCGTCGATGCCAACACCTGGCGCGCTCATGCCAGCGAGATGCTGCAGCAGCGCCGCGAGCTCATGCGTATCGAATGGCGCGGCATGGATATGCGCCTGCAGGCCCATGCGGAGACGCCATACCGTACCGTGCCCTGGGAGGATGAAAAGCATGGCACGGAACTGCACTCGGCGGAGATGCTGACCTGCACCCAGGCACGCCGTTTCAACGGCCCCAGCTATTCGCCCAGCCGCTTTCAGTTGCTCGGCGATGGTCTTGGCACGGAAACCATGCTGGTCTGCATGCCGCTGACGGAAAACGGCCATGTGGTGGGTTATGTGCTGGGCACTTACAGCCTGCACGGCATCCTGGTCAGCCATGTAGGCAAGGCGCTACCGCGCACGCAGGAAGTCTCGTTCACCGAGCCTGACGGCACCCGGCTGGCGCTGGTGGGCGCGGCCTGGCGCGGCTCGCGCATGTTCACGGCCCAGCAGCTGCTGGACCTGCCCGGCAGCACCTTGGTGTTGCGTATGGACAGCTGGCACCATGCGCCCAGCGTCTTTCCCAATGTGATGACGGCGCTGGTCACCGCCATGTCGATTGCCTTGATCTCGGTGTTGGTGGTGCTGGTGCGTGACAACCGCCGCCGCCTGCGTGCCGAGCGTGATCTGGGTGACGCGCTGGCCTTTCGCAAGGCCATGGAGGACTCGCTGGTCACGGGCATGCGAGCACGCGACCTGCAGGGGCGCATCACCTATGTGAATCCGGCGTTTTGCAATATGGTTGGTTTTTCGGCAGAAGAACTGCTGGGCCTGAGCGTTGCCCCTTACTGGCCGCCGGAGCTGGCCGAGGAGTACACCCAGCGCCGGGACAACCGTCTCTCCGGCGCATCGCCTCCACCGCGAGAAGGACATGAAAGCGTGTTCATGCGAAAGGACGGTTCGCGCTTTCCGGTGCTGATCTTCGAGGCACCGCTGATCAATGCCCAGGGCATGCATACGGGCTGGATGAGTGCCTTCATCGATATCAGCGAGCAGCGCCGCATGGAGGAGCTTTCACGCGCCTCGCAGGAGCGTCTGCAGGCCACGGCCAGACTGGCCACCGTCGGCGAGATGGCGTCCATGCTCAGTCATGAGCTGACGCAGCCGCTGGTGGCCATCTCCAGCTACGCCGCAGGTTCGCTCAATATGCTCAAGCATGAGGCAGGGGTCAGCAGTGCCGAGAGCCAGCTCAAGGATTTGAGCATGGCGATGGAGCGTATTGGCGACCAGGCCGAGCGTGCGGGCCGTGTCATCAAGAGCGTGCGTGATTTCGTGCGTCGCCGTGACAAATCGCGGGAGGTTGTACCCCCGGCGGAGCTCATCGATGCCGTCATGCCGCTGGTGCAATTGCAGGCACACAAGCTGCGCGTCAAGGTGCAGGTGGAGCTGGAGCCTGGTCTGCCCAGCGTGCTCTGCGACCTGACCATGGTGGAGCAGGTATTGCTCAATCTGGCACGCAACGGCATGCAGGCCATGGACCTGCCGGAGCTCAAGGAGCGCGTATTAACCTTGCGCGTGCGGCAAGCCCCTCAAGAGCAGCAGGAGCCGCGTTGGGTAGAATTTTCAGTCATGGACTGTGGCGTCGGCATTCCCAAGGAAGTGGCCGAACAGCTGTTCACCCCCTTTTTCACCACGCGCGCCGAGGGCATGGGCCTGGGTTTGAGCCTGTGCCGCACCGTGGTGGAGCAACATGGTGGTCATCTTGACTATCGCCCCCACCTCCCTTCGGGCACGGAGTTCATATTCACGCTGCCAGCCCATAGGGATGCAAGGCAGAACTGAGTTTTCATGGAACCTGTAATCGACGCTACCGTCTACATCGTGGACGACGATGCCGATGTCCGAGAGGCTTTGGCATGGCTGCTGCGCTCGCGCAGACTGCTGAGTGAGTGCTATCGCAGTGCCGAAGACTTTGAGGTCGAGGTGCTCAGGCGGCCGCCCGTGGTGCGCCGCCCCAGCTGCCTGTTGCTGGACATGCGCATGACCGGCATGAGTGGTCTGTCGCTCTTCAATCGCATGCTGGAGCGCGGCGAGATCGAGGCCATGCCCGTCATCTTTCTGACCGGACATGCAGATATCCCCACGGCGGTGGATACCGTCAAGCGGGGCGCTTTCGATTTTTGCGAGAAACCGTTTTCCGACAATGCACTGGTGGACCGTATCGAGCAGGCGCTGCTCAAATCGGCCGAGCATCTGGCGTCCGACCGTGCGCGTGAAGCCGTGCGCGGTCGCCTGGAGGAGCTGACGGACCGTGAAAAAGATGTGATGCGTCTGGTGGTCGAGGGTGTTCCCAACAAGCTGATTGCCGATCAGCTCGACATCAGCGTGCGCACGGTGGAAGTGCATCGCGCCCGCGTGTTTGACAAGATGCAGGTCAAGTCGGCGGTTGAGCTGGCGAACTTGTTGAGAACCCCCTGAGGCGCTGCGCGCCTTCCCCCTGAAAGGGGAACGACGCCATTGCTGCGGGGCGGCCCTTGCTCGGCGTCTCTCGTTTGGGGCATGCCTTTGTCAGGGCCGTAGGCACAAAAAAAGCCCCGCGAATGCGGGGCTGGTTTTTTCAGGGGGACCTGATTACTGCTGGGCGCGCTCGCCCACGAAGATTTCCACACGGCGGTTGCGGGCGCGGCCTTCGTTGGTGTCATTGGAGGCCACGGGCTGACGCGAACCCATGCCCTGCACCTGGACGCGGGCACCGTTGACGCCGCGCGATGTCAGATAGTTGCGCGTGGCTTCGGCGCGACGCAGCGACAAGGGGTCGTTGATGGCGTCGGAGCCGGTGCTGTCGGTGTGGCCGATGATGCGGACTTCCGCGTTGGGGTTGTTGCGCAGGCCGTCGGCGAAGCGATCCAGGATGGGGGCGAAGTTGGACTGGATATCCGCCTTGCCGGTAGCGAAGGAGATGTCGCTGGGGATGTCCAGCTTCAGCTGGTTGTCGGAAGTCTGGGTCACGCCCACACCCGTACCCCGGGTTGCGGCTTCCATTTCAGCCTTCTGCTTTTCCAGGTTCTTGGACCAGATGTAGGAGCCCAGGGCACCTACGCCGGCACCGATCAGTGCACCGGAGCCAGCGTGACCGCCGGCGATGGCACCGATGGCTGCGCCACCCAGAGCGCCAACGCCCGCGCCGGTGGCAGTGCGTCGCGTGGTGTCCGACATGCCGCCGGTGTTGGCACAGCCGGTGATGAACAATGCAGAGGCCAGAGCGGCCGTCACAGCCATTTGCTTGCGCATAGAAAACTCCTTAGTTGATTGACCCGATGATGGGACCGGACACACCAGCTTTGATGTCAAAGCTGCAAGGCAGTGAGCGTACTGCGCCCGGGGGACCTAAAAGCGTAGGACGCACGCGTAGAGCCTATTGCGGATGCAAAAATTTGTCACTACAGCCAATCGCGACCCCCTTTGTAGGGGAGGGGCGATCGGCCTGGTGACAAGATCAGCAAGGTGGCTCGTTGTCCTCATTCCGGGGTTGGGCCTTGGTGCCGGAGGGTATCTCACCCTTTTGACGGCCCGAGAACATGGTCCACCACACAATAGCGACCAGAATTGCCAACGCCAGCAATGCTTCAAGCAAAATCAGACCCATGAATGTCCATCTCCTGCGCCGTATCTCGCTGGCGCTGATTGTCGGAACCCTGGTGGCCTGCACCACCACCAAGCAGCACAATGATCCCTCGTCCGTGGCCGAGCTCAAGCCGCATGGCGGCTCCGGCGCCTCTGCCCAGAAGCCACCGTTCACCGCCAATGTACCCACAAAGAGCCGTTGGGTTCCAGTGGACTGGGGGGATTTACCCGGTGTCGCGACAGATTCATTAAACGAGGCCTGGAATGCCTGGATCAAGAACTGCGAGCGCCCCAGCACCGTGTTTGCCACGCTCTGCGGTGATGTGCGCCGCCTGAGCATCGCCACCGAGGACGAGCAGCGCAGCTGGATGATGGCCCAGCTTCAGCCTTATCGCATCGAGGCCACGACGGGCAGCCCCGACGGCATGCTGACCTCGTACTACGAGCCCATGTACGAAGCGCGTCGTGTGCAGGGTGACGGCTTCAATGTGCCGATTTATCAGACGCCCATGGGCTTCGGCAAGCGCAAGCCCTGGTTCACGCGCCAGCAGATCGACACCAATGCCGAGGCGCAGGCCGCACTGTCGGGGCGTGTGATCGCCTGGCTGCGCGACCCGGTGGACATGCTGGTGCTGCATATCCAGGGGTCGGGCCGGCTGCAGCTGACCGAAGCCAATGGCTCGCAGCGCATGATCCGCGTGGCCTATGCGGGCACGAATGACCAGCCCTACAAGAGCGTGGGGCGCTGGCTGCTCGATCAGGGCCTGGTGCGCGATGCCACCTGGCCCGGCATCAGTGCCTGGATTGCGGCCAATCCCTCGCGTGTGAATGAAATGCTGTGGAGCAACCCGCGCTATGTGTTCTTCCGCGAAGAGGAACTCAATGAGTTCGATGCCCAGTTCGGCCCCAAGGGCGCGCAGGGCGTGGCGCTGACGCCGGGCCGCTCGATTGCAGTGGACCGCAACAGCATTCCCTATGGCACGCCGGTCTGGCTGTCCACGCCCGGGCCCACGGTGGCCCTGAACCGGCTGGTGTTTGCGCAGGATACGGGCAGCGCCATCCTGGGCGCCGTGCGTGCCGACTACTTCATGGGCTGGGGCGCCGAGGCCGGCGATCTGGCCGGCCGCATCAAGCAGCCGCTCAAGCTCTGGGCCTTCTGGCCCAAGAGCCTAGCGGGTTCGGCGCCGCATCTGCGCTAAGCGTTTATCGAAAACAGGAGCTGCCAGCGCTTGTCAGGCTTTGGGTTTCAGTGGATAACCATCTGAAATCAATGCTGGATAAGCGCTGGCAGCTCTCTTTGTTTCAATCATTGGACGAAACAGGCCTATTTCGTCAACGACTCGCCTACTGGCTCTTCAAGCTCTTCTCGTAGCCACGCAGCCAGGTCTGGAGGCAGGCCTCCATGCAAGCCTGATCCGTCTGGCGGCCGGGCAGCTCCTTTTTGCAGGCCTGGTACACGGCTTGGGGATGGCTGAGCTTGCGCTCAAGAACAGCGACGCCAGCGTCGTTGCAGGCTTGGCGGTCGCTGGAGCCTGCCATGCTGATATCGGCTTTGCCGGGGGCGGGGGCTGCGGTCTTGGCAGCCGGTTGGGGCGATGTGGATGGCGGTGCAGCAGCGGTGCCGGGGGCCTGGCGGATCTGGGTTTGCGCATCGCCGTGCGCACAGGGGGCTTGCTGGAATGCGACCTGCCCGTTGGGTTGCTTGCATTGGTAGATGCTTGCCGCTTGTGCGCTGTGCAGCATGGAAGCACTGGCCAGGCTCATCAGAAATAATAGCTTGTAGCTCTTGGTAGATATAGGTGTTAGACGTTTTTGATTCGATTTCATGCTCTCCCTCTCTTCTGGATGCTATGGCTGCTTGTGGCTAGCGGCAGTCTTGTTGGTCGGCACAGCCGGTAAGGGTAGCGAGCTGCTGGATTTGACTTCCCCCAGCGAAAACGTGGTGTGCACGTCCTTCACATGAGGCAGGCGCAGCAGCACATTGCGGATGAAGCCGGAAAAGCTCTCCAGATCGCGGGCAACGACCTGCAGCTCAAAAGTGCCTGCTCCGCTGATGTAGTGGCAGGAAGTGACCTCGGGGAGCAGGCGGATGGATTCCTCCATGCCCTGTGTGATATCTGCCGTGTTTTGCGCGGCATCCACACGCACAAAGGCCAGTACGCCCAGGCCTAGCTTGTGGCGGTCCAGCGTGGCGTGGTAGCCGGTGATGTAGCCGGCTTCCTCCAGTGCACGCACGCGCCGCCAGCAGGGTGCGGCAGACAGACCGACCCGCTGGGCCAGCTCGGCATTCGTGAGGCGTGCATTGTCTTGCAGCTCATTCAGGATTGCCCAGTCAAATCTATCAATTTGATTCATATTTTGAAATGTAAAGCAAGATTCTTTCAAAAACTAGGTAAACCCCGGCAATAAAAAGAAAGCTCTATTCAAGGCGTTTTCCTTAAACTTTGGGCAAACAGCTTGCGTTCGGTGCCTATGGCGCAGGAACGTCCAAAGCAATATGCTGCTCTGGTAGCCAACAGCTGCCACGGGTGGTCACCCACATGGAGACAAGCCATGAATGCCCCTTTGCCCGATGAAGTCCGTCGTGCCCTGGAGTCTGTGACTCTGGACGACAAATATTCGCTGGACCGCGGCCGCGCCTTTATGAGTGGCGTGCAGGCCCTGGTCCGGCTGCCCATGCTGCAGCGCCTGCGCGATGCCCAGGCCGGCCTCAATACCGCGGGTTTCATCAGCGGCTATCGCGGCTCGCCGCTGGGCACTTACGACCAGTCGCTCTGGGCAGCCAAGAAGTACATGGAGGCGAACAATATCGTCTTCCAGTCCGGCGTGAACGAGGAGCTGGGCGCCACGGCCGTCTGGGGCACCCAGCAGCTGGATCTGTATCCCGATACCCAAAAGTTCGATGGCGTCTTCGGCATCTGGTACGGCAAGGGGCCGGGCGTGGACCGCTGCTCCGACGTGTTCAAACACGCCAATATGGCCGGCACGGCCAAGCATGGCGGCGTGATTGCGATTGCCGGTGACGACCACATCAGCAAGTCCTCCACTGCCGCGCATCAGAGCGACCATATCTTCAAGGCATGCGGCACGCCGGTGTTCTTTCCCAGCAATGTGCAGGACATCCTGGACATGGGCCTGCATGCCTTTGCCATGAGCCGTTTCTCGGGCCTGTGGTCGGGCATGAAGACCATCCAGGAAGTGGTGGAGTCCTCATCCTCCGTCGAGGTGGACCCGGACCGCGTCAACATCATCATTCCCGAGGACTTCGTCATGCCGCCCGGCGGCCTGCATATCCGCTGGCCCGATCCGCCGCTGGAGCAGGAAGCGCGGCTGATGAACTACAAGTGGTATGCGGCCCTGGCCTATGTGCGCGCCAACAAGCTCAACCACAATGTGATCGCCACACCGAATGACCGCTTCGGCATCATCGCCAGCGGCAAGGCCTATAACGACACGCGCCAGGCGTTGGCCGACCTGGGCCTTGATGACGACACCTGCCGCCAGCTGGGCATCCGCCTCCACAAGGTCAATGTGGTCTGGCCTCTGGAAGCCACGATCACGCGCGACTTTGCTCGTGGCTTGCAGGAGATCCTGGTCGTTGAGGAAAAGCGCCAGGTCATCGAATACCAGATCAAGGAAGAACTCTACAACTGGCGCGATGACGTGCGCCCCAATGTGGTGGGCAAGTTCAGCGACGAGCATGGCGGCGAATGGTCGCTGCCCAACCCCAGCACGGACTGGCTGCTGCGCCCCACGGCCGACCTGACGCCGGCCATCATCGCGCGTGCCATTGCCGCGCGGCTGCACAAGCTGGGCGTGCCCGAACATATCGAGACGCGCATGCACGAACGCATCGCCGTGCTGGATGCGCGCGAGGCGGCGATGAAGGCGGCCAAGGAAGTCGCCACAGGCGACCGCACGCCCTGGTTCTGCAGCGGCTGCCCGCACAACACCAGCACCCGCGTGCCTGAAGGCAGCCGCGCCGTGGCCGGCATCGGCTGCCACTACATGACGACCTGGATGCCCGACCGCAACACCAGCACCTTCACGCAGATGGGCGGTGAGGGCGTGACCTGGGCGGGTCAGGCGCCGTTCACCCGGGAGCAGCATGTCTTCGCCAATCTGGGTGACGGCACCTACTTCCACAGCGGTTTGCTGGCCATCCGCCAGAGCATCGCCGCCGGCACGAACATCACCTACAAGGTGCTGTACAACGATGCCGTGGCCATGACCGGCGGCCAGCGCGTGGGAGAGCGGCCCGAAGGCCACTCGGTGGCCCAGATTGCGCACAGCCTGCGCGCCGAAGGCGTGGTCAAGCTGGTGGTGGTGACGGACGAACCCGGCAAATACCATGGACGCACGCATCAGCTCGATGCCAATCCGGCGCGTGCCAAGCACCATGAGCTGATCAATGACCTGCCTCCGGGCATCGAGGTCTTCCACCGCGACGAGCTGGACCGTATCCAGCGCGAATTCCGTGAGATCAAGGGCTGCACGGCCATCATCTACGACCAGACCTGCGCCACCGAAAAGCGCCGCCGCCGCAAACGCGGCACCATGAGCACGCCTGACAAGACCGTCATCATCAACGAGCTGGTCTGCGAGGGCTGCGGTGACTGCTCGGTCAAGTCCAACTGCCTTTCGGTTGAGCCAGTAGAGACCGAATTCGGCCGCAAGCGTCGCATCAATCAGAACAGCTGCAACAAGGATTACTCCTGCGTCAACGGCTTTTGCCCCAGCTTCGTCACCGTCGAGGGCGGGCAGCTCAAAAAGCCCAAGAGAGAGAAAAAAGGCAGCCTGGACGCCATGCCCAACATTCCGGACCCGGTGATTCCGGTGGCCGAGCAGGCCTGGGGCATTGTGGTGGCCGGCGTGGGCGGCACGGGCGTGATCACCATTGGCTCGCTGCTGGGCATGGCCGCGCACCTGGAAGGCAAGGGCGTGATCACCCAGGATGCCGCAGGTCTGGCGCAAAAAGGCGGCTCCACCTGGAGCCATATCCAGATTGCCAACCGCGTGGATGCCATCTACACGACCAAGGTGGACATGGCCAAGGCTGATCTGGTGATCGGCTGCGATCCCATCGTCGCGGCCACGCCGACCACCATGTCGGTCATGCAGCCGGGGCGCACCTTTATCGCGCTCAATACCCACGCCTCGCCCACAGCCGCTTTTGTGGGCAACCCCGACTGGCAGTCGCCAGATTCCCGCTGCGTGCAGGCGCTGACCGACGCGGTGGGTGCCGAGGGCGTTGGCAGCTTCGATGCCGAAAAAGCCTCGACAGCGCTGCTGGGTGACAGCATTTACGCCAACCCCATGATGCTGGGCTACGCCTGGCAAAAAGGCCGCGTGCCGCTGACCCGTGCCTCGCTGATGCGCGCCATGGAACTCAACGGCGTGCAGATCGAGAACAACCAGGCCGCTTTCGAGTGGGGTCGCCGCTGCGCCCATGACCTGAATGCGGTGCGCGCGCTGTTCCAGGCCTCGCAGGTCATCCAGTTTGTCAAAAAGCCGTCGCTGGACGAGATGCTGGGCAAGCGGGTGGAATTCCTCACTGGTTACCAGAACGCCGCCTACGCCAAGCAGTACCAGGACTTCGTGGCCCGGGTGCGGGCCCAGGAGGAAAGCCTGGGTCAGGGCACGCGTCTGTCGCAGGCCGTGGCGCGCTATCTGTTCAAGCTCATGGCGTACAAGGATGAGTACGAAGTCGCGCGCCTGCACACCGATGCGGTCTTCACCCAGAAGATCGGCGAGATGTTCGAGGGCGACTTCAAGATCGTTCACCATCTGGCGCCGCCCACCACGGCCAAGAAGGATGACAAGGGGCAGCTGCAGAAGAAAGCCTATGGCCCCTGGATGCACAAGGCCATGGGCGTGCTGGCGGGCATGAAGGGCTTGCGCGGCACGGCGCTGGATCCGTTCGGCCGTACCGAGGAGCGCAAGACGGAGCGCGCGCTGATTGCCGAATACCGCCAGTGCATCGAAACCCTGCTCAAGGGCTTGACGGCTGACAAGCTGGCACTGGCCGTGGAGATTGCTTCCATCCCCGAGGAGATCCGCGGCTACGGCCATGTGAAGGAGCGCAACCTGGCGGCGGCCCGCACCAAGTGGCAGGGGCTGATGCAGCGCTGGAGCGCGCCTGCGATGCCCGCGACCATTGCCGGGCAGAAACTGGCAGTGAACTAATTGCGGCCAAGGCCGTCAGACAAAGGCCGGGGTTCGCCCCGGCCTTTGTATTGGTCACGGCGCTGTGGGTATTGGAGTCTCTGCTTTTGATAGCTGATAGCGCTCATCACCATTGGTATTCACAATTAAAACATCGAAAAATCAAACCATATCAAGCGGTGACAGCTATGAATTTTGAATTTGTCGCTGTTGATGAGCGGCGCGCAAGAAGGACTCCCTGCCGGCATCAGGGAAAGCGCGCGCGCAGTGACTGCCCTCGCCAGGGTCGGGAACGATTCAGCCGAATACAATGTTCCGTTAATTTGCGAGGCCGGTAACAACGGTTCCGTACCGCTATTGTTGTGATTGGAGTTTGATCCGTGTTTATTTCTTCCGCTTTCGCCCAGACTGCCCCCGCTGCCGCCGCTGAAGGCGGCTTCATGGGTTCGCTCACCGGCATGCTGCCTCTGGTGCTGATGTTCGTGGTGCTGTATTTCGTGATGATTCGTCCCCAGATGAAGCGTCAGAAGGAACATCGCGCCATGATCGAAGCTCTGGCCAAGGGCGACGAGGTGGCGACTGCCGGCGGCATCATCGGCACCGTGACCCGCATGGCCGAGCAGTTCATCTTCATCGAAGTGGCCTCTGGCGTGGAAGTCCAGATTCAGCGCTCTGCCGTGGTGCAGGTGCTGCCCAAGGGCACGGCTAAGTAAGAGCGTGCTCACAATCTCCTCGCGCCGCGACAGCGGCTTTGCGGGATGGAATGCCAGGCGCAACACCGCAGCAATAGCCGTGCTATTGCGAGGATTTGCAACGCCGCAGACCGCCCGCAAAGACGCTGTCCCGCAGGGTTGGAGCGAAATCGGGCGATTTCTGTGCGCTGTCTCTTGCTTGCACTCCGGTGCAAGCGGCGAGCCATCGCTTCGAACTCATTCCGATTGCGCTTCAACGCGGCGGCGTAGAGATCGTGAATACGCTCTTAGCCTGTCTGTCGTTTGAGTAGGGGTGCGGCGCCTGATCCGGGCGTGCGTACCCTTTGTGCGTTGCTGTAATACAAAGAGCGCGATCATGAACCGATACCCGGTCTGGAAGTACGCGATCATCGTGATCGCGCTGCTGGTGGGGGTGCTCTACACCCTGCCCAATTTCTTCGGTGAAGCACCTGCTGTGCAGGTGTCTTCGGCCAAATCCACTGTGAAGGTGGACAATGCCGTGCTGCAAAAAGTGGAATCCGCGCTGAGCGCTGCCAGCCTCAAGCCGGACTCGCTGTCGCTGGAGGGCACTTCGGTGCGTGCCCGCTTCAATACGCCTGACGATCAGCTCAAGGCCAAGGACATCATCCAGAAGTCGCTGATCAGCGATCCCAGCGACCCGGCCTATATCGTGGCGCTGAATCTGGTCTCTCGCTCGCCCGACTGGCTCACTTCCATCGGTGCCAAGCCCATGTATCTGGGTCTGGACCTGCGTGGCGGCGTGCACTTCATGCTGCAGGTGGACATGGCTGCGGCCCTGACCAAGAAGGCCGAAAGCTACGCCAGCGATCTGCGCACCACCATGCGCGACAAGAACATTCGCCACGGCGGCATCAGCCGCGATGGCAACAACATCACCATTCGCGTGCGTGACGAAGCGACGCAGACGGCTGCGCGCAATCTGATCGCCGATCAGTTCCCCGACCTGACCAGCACTTCCGAGCCTGATGGCACGGGCTTCAAGATGGTCGCTGCGATCAAGCCCGAGGCGCTGCGCAAGGTGCAGGAGCAGGCGCTCAAGCAGAACATCGTGACGCTGCACAACCGTATCAACGAACTCGGCGTGGCCGAGCCCGTGATCCAGCAGCAGGGTCTGGACCGCATCGTCGTGCAACTGCCCGGCGTGCAGGACACGGCCAAGGCCAAGGATATTCTGGGCCGTACCGCCACACTGGAAGTGCGTATGGTGGATGAGTCCGCCGAAGCTCGCTCGGCGGAGCTGGGCACAGGCCCCGTGCCTTTTGGCTCCGAAAAATACCTGGATCGCAACGGCCAGGCCGTCATCGTGCAAAAGCAGGTGACTCTGACCGGCGAGAACCTGACCGATGCCCAGCCCGGCTTTGACAGCCAGACCCAGGAGCCCACCGTCAACCTGACGCTGGACGCCAAGGGCGCGCGCATCTTCAAGGACGTGACGCGCGAGAACGTGGGCAAGCGCATGGCCATCATCCTGTTCGAAAAGGGCAAGGGCGAGGTGGTGACGGCGCCTGTGATCCGCGGTGAGATCGGCGGCGGCCGCGTGCAGATATCCGGACGCATGACCACGGCGGAAGCCAACGACACCTCGCTGCTGCTGCGCGCCGGCTCGCTGGCCGCGCCCATGGAGATCATCGAGGAATACACCATCGGCCCAAGCCTGGGCGCCGACAACATCGACCGCGGTATCCACTCCGTGGTCTGGGGCATGGTGGCTGTTGCTGCCTTCATGTGTGTCTATTACATGCTGTTCGGCGTGATCTCCACGATCTCTCTGGGCATCAACGTGTTGCTGCTGCTGGCCATCCTGTCCATGCTGCAGGCCACGCTGACCCTGCCCGGCATTGCCGCCATGGCCCTGGCCCTGGGCGTGGCCATTGACTCCAACGTGCTGATCAACGAGCGCATTCGCGAAGAGCTGCGCGCCGGTGCCTCGCCCCAGGCGGCCATCCACGCCGGTTATGAGAACGCCTGGCACACGATTCTGGACTCGAACGTGACCACGCTGATTGTGGGTCTGGCGCTGCTGGCCTTTGGTTCTGGGGTGGTGCGCGGCTTTGCCGTGGTGCACTGCATCGGCATTCTGACCAGCATGTTCTCGGCGGTATTCTTCTCACGTGGTCTGGTCAATCTCTGGTACGGTGGTCGCAAGAAGCTCAAGAGCCTCGCCATTGGTCAGGTCTGGAAGCCAGAAGGCGGTGAACACCGCTCCGTGGCCAGCCGCGGCAGCAACAACTAAGGAGGAAGAGCATGGAATTCTTCCGTATCAAAAAAGACATCCCGTTCATGAAGTACGCGTTGTTTCTCAACGCGGTTTCCTTCATCACTTTTGCGCTGGCCGTCTTCTTCCTGTTCTCGCGCGGCCTGCATCTGTCCGTGGAATTCACGGGCGGCACGGTCATGGAAGTGGCCTACACCCAGCCCGCCGATATCGGCAAGGTGCGTGAGAGCATCTCCAAGCTCGGCTATGCCGATGTGATCGTGCAGAACTTTGGCACATCCAAGGATGTGATGATCCGTCTGCCCGTACAGAAAGGTGTGACCACAGCTCAGCAAAGTGAGCAGGTGCTTTCTGCTCTCAAGGCTGAGGATGCGGAGGTTACATTGCGCCGTACCGAGTTCGTGGGCCCTCAGGTGGGCGACGAACTCATGCACAATGGCCTCATGGCCCTGGGCATGGTGGTGCTGGGCATCGTGATCTATCTGGCCTTCCGCTTCGAGTGGAAGTTCGGCGTCGCGGCCATCATCGCCAACTTGCACGACGTGGTCATCATTCTGGGCTTCTTCGCCTTCTTCCAGTGGGAGTTCTCGCTCTCGGTGCTGGCCGGCGTGCTGGCCGTGCTCGGCTACTCGGTCAACGAATCGGTCGTGATCTTTGACCGTATCCGCGAAGCCTTCCGCAAGTTCCGCAAGCTCGACACGCACGAGGTGATCGACCACGCCATCACCTCGACCATGAGCCGAACCATCATCACCCACGCTTCTACCGAAGCCATGGTGCTGTCCATGTTCTTCTTTGGCGGCCCCAGCCTGCACTACTTCGCACTGGCGCTGACGATCGGCATCTTGTTCGGTATCTACTCCTCGGTGTTCGTGGCTGCGGCCATTGCCATGTGGCTGGGCGTCAAGCGTGAAGATCTGGTCAAGGGACCTGCCAAGTCTTCGTCGCAAGATCCCAACGACCCGAACGCCGGAGCCGTGGTCTGATCCATGTCGTGGTGCGACAGCGGCTCTGAGGTCGATTGCCGCTTTACACTAATGGAATGACCCCCACGCAGTCTTCCTCCTACGCGCCTGCGGCCCAGCAACAACTGGGCTGGCAGGCGCGTTTGCGTTGGGCTCATGGCATCTGCCAGGGCTTGCCCGCTGTGGCCGGCCAGCTCGAAACCTTCCTCGGCAACCAAAGTTCTGCAGTGACCGTTCAGGGCGAGATGCAGGAGTGGCGCGAAGCCTGGGTCGGCTTCCAGCTGCACCGCGCCGCCTGGCTACAGGCCTGTGTCCAGGCGCTGCAGCAAGCGGCCCGCAAGCCGCCCTTGGGCGAGGCGCGCAGCTCTGCCGCTGCGCCGCTGACCTTCGAGCTTCTGGGCGACGATGTGGTGGAGAACAAGATTCTGGCTTCCCGCATGGCGCTGGCCATGGGTGAGACCGTGCAGCCCGGCTTTGAATCCATGCGCTTGCGTATCCAGGCCCTCGAAGCTCAGGAGCTGCCCCCAAAAGACCTGTTCCGGGCGGAAACCATCTGCCTGCATCTGGTTGAGCAATGGCTGGCCTCGGAGATGCAGCGCAGCCATCTGCTGCGTGTGCTGGAGCCTTTGCAAAACGCGCTGTCGTCCCTGATGACGGCGGAGTACGACATCTTGCACAAGTTGCTGGACGCCAAGGGTGTCAGCAAGGCTCAGGATGTTCCGCTGCGTGTGCGTCGCACCGAGGGCTCGGCAGGTTCGGCGGCCATGCAGCTGGAGCCGGGGGCGGCGCAGAGTGGGTATGGCGGCTATGGCAGCCATGGGCTTGCCAGTGGATACAGCGGCTATCACGCTCAAGCTGGCATGACGACTGGCGCTCAACCACCCATGGCGCCTGCGGGTGCAGGGATGGGAGCCCAATCTGCTGCACATATTGGCGTTGGCATGCTGGCGCGTGCACGGCATCGTGCACTGGACGCCATGAACCAGCTGCGCCAGTTGCTGAGCCAACCCGCCATTGGCTTGCCAGGCTTGATACCAGGCGTTGCGGCGGGGCCCATGCCGCCCGCTTCCGCCGCGCTGGCTCAGGCGCTGCAAGAGCAGCATCTGGCCGCAACCCAGCTGCAGACCCCATATCCGCTGGCGGCCGGCACGCCCATGGCGCTGCCCGTGATGGATTACAGCCCGGCGGCGCTGGATCAGCTGGCCAATTTGCTGCGCGAGCGCTCGGCCGACTGGAAGCAGAAGGCCGAAACCAAGGGCGAAAAAGCCACCATTGAAGTGGTGGCGCTGATGTTTCAGAGCATTCTGTCGGAGGACCGTTTACCTCCGTCGATCCGCGTCTGGTTTGCACGGCTGCAGGTGCCGGTGCTGCGGGTGGCACTGGCCGAGCCGCAGTTCTTCAGCGATCTCAACCACCCCGCACGCA
Source organism: Comamonas resistens (assembly GCF_030064165.1). Classification (NCBI taxonomy): domain Bacteria; kingdom Pseudomonadati; phylum Pseudomonadota; class Betaproteobacteria; order Burkholderiales; family Comamonadaceae; genus Comamonas; species Comamonas resistens. The sequence goes on along the minus strand of NZ_CP125947.1, from coordinate 5,172,316 downwards.
AGCTGATAGACCGCATGGGCTCCTGCGTCATGGGCTTCGATGCCAGCAGCATCAACGGCAACGCGCTGGAGGTGGAAATCCGCCGCGTGGTTCAGGTGATCGAGCAATATCCCGAGACGGGGCAGAAGGTTTTCGCCCTGGTGCTGCGCGAGTTCGAGGACTTCCTCACCAAGCACCTGGCCCAGAACCAGTCCGCAGCCAAGATCACCAGCGTGGCTCAGCAGGTCGAGCAAAAGGAAACGCTGGCCATTCAGTACACCATCGAACTGCGCAATATGCTGGCCGACATGCCGGTGTGCGAAGAGGTACGGGACTTTCTGTTCAAGTCCTGGGCCGATGTGCTGGCCATGGCCACGGTGCGCTATGGCGCCAAGAATGCACAGGCCATGCGCTTCAAGCAGGCGGCCAGCGAACTGGTCTGGTCGGCCAGTGCCAAGCCCTCGCGCCAGGAGCGCGCCCGCGTCATCCAGGGTCTGCCTGCGCTGCTGCAGACCTTGCGTCAGGGCCTGGAGCTGGTCAGTGTAACCGGCGATGAGCAATCGGCTCGGATCAAGAAGCTGACGGACACCTTGGCCGAGGCCTTTGTCTCCAAGACCGCCGCCATCGCACCGGCCCGCATCGAAGGCATGGCCAAGCGCCTGTCAGAACTTGAAAACTACATCAGCGACGACGGTACGCTGGACGATATGCCGCTGTCTGCCGAAAGCATAGAGATGATGCTGGGCGTGGATACGGCGGGCCTGAATGTGGTGCCCAATACCGATGCCACGGCAGAGCCCGCCATGCAGGAATGGGCGCAGGCGCTGGAGGTGGGGCGCTGGTTCACGCTGGACCATAACGGCGTGCGTACCCAGGTGCAGTACGTCTGGCGCAGCCGCCGCAAGCAGTTGCACCTGTTTGCTTCGCTTGATGGCCACTGCCACCTGCTGCAGCTGCAGCGCATGGCTGTCTATCTGCAGTCGGGCCTGCTGGCCGTGCACGACGAGGAGGCGCTGACGGTGCGCGCCACACGCGATGCGCTGCAGAAGATTCAGGCAAACCCAGAGCGCTTGAGCTGACTCCCCCTGAGGCGCTTTGCGCCTTCCCCCTCTCTGCTTTGTGGAGGAGGACGACGCCATCGCCGCGAGGCGACTCTTGCTCGGCGTCTCTGCCCTTTTAGGCAGCGCTCGTTTTTGGTGTTGTCAGCCGCGTGTGATGCGCTGATAAATGCCGCCGGGAAGGCGGGCCACCTGGCCGTCCAGCTCCAGTTCCATCAGCTGTGCTTGCAGATGGGCGGCATCCCATCCGGTGCGTTCGGTCAAGCTATCCAATGTCAATGGGTCATGACCGAGTGCCTGCAGCAGAGGATGTTCTGCTTCTGTATTCATAGCTGCTTGCACTTGATGGGTAGGTGCTTCAGGCCGATTGATGTCTTGAAGCTCTTCCAGTACATCGGCTGCAGTTTCCACCAGCTTTGCGCCCTGGCGCAGCAGCGCATGGCAGCCCTTGGCCTGGGGGGCATGGATGGAGCCGGGGATGGCAAAGACCTCGCGGCCTTGCTCGCTGGCCAGGCGTGCGGTGATGAGCGAGCCTGATTTCAGCGCAGCCTCCACCACCAGAGTGCCCTGGGACAGGCCCGAGATGATGCGGTTGCGCTGCGGAAAATGCCCGGGCCGTGGCTCGCTGCCCAGCGGATATTCGCTGACGATCAGACCGTGCTGGGTGATCTGTGCCGCCAATGCCTGGTGGGCACGCGGGTAGACCTGATCCAGGCCGGTGCCGACCACGGCAATGGTTAGTGCCGCAAGTGAGGGCGAGCCTTTGCGCACAGCCTTGAGCGCGCCTTCATGCGCAGCGGCGTCAATGCCCAGAGCAAGACCTGAGACTATGCACAGCCCTTGCTCGGCCAGAGCCTGTGCCATTTCGCGCGCGTTGACCAGGCCTTGCGCCGAAGGGTTGCGGCTGCCCACCATGGCCAAGGATTGCGGATAGGGAAACCAGGGCTGACCGGACTGCTGCAGTGCGAGCGGCCCCTGTACAAACAGCAGTAAAGGGGGGTCTTCGGTCTGCAGCAGGGCTTGTGGATATTGCGCATGGCCCAGCGGCACCATGGCGTGAAAGCAGCCCGCAGCAGACTCATTCAGCCAGCGCTGCAGACGTTCCAGGTGAGTCGGCCACTGCTCGGGCCACCTGGCCAGCGTCTGAGACTGGGCTTCGGTGACACATTCGCGCCAGATGGTGGGCGGCAACTGCCAGATCTGTTCTGCGCTGCCTGCTTTGGCCAGCAGGCGCCTTGCCGCACTGCGCCCTAGCCCTGGCGTGAGCAGCAGGCGCAGCCAAGCGGAGGCATCTGCATCATGGTGAAAGTCCTGCGCAGAAGAGGTCACCATGATGCAATTCCTGGGGGACGGTTGTGGCTAGCGCAGCTGGGGCGCCTGCAGGCGGTCGCCCACCTGCACGCCACGCGCTGCCGTGGTGATGAGCACGTAGGAGACGCGATCGAAGGTCTTGAAGACCATGGCGTAGCCGTTGAACTCATCGGGCAGCTGCACCGTATCGCGTTTGGGGCTGGTCTTGTCCACGATGCTGGCCCCCTTGCTGATCAACTCCAGCACGGTACCGATTTCCATGCCGTCCTGAGCGCCTTTGCTGATGGCAATGACCTGGTTCTGCGCGGCATAGAGCACGGCGGCGTCGCCGTAGATGGAGACCACGGAAGCATCGACCGGGTTGCGCGGAGCATGGGGCACATAGCTCAGGTACTGCGGCGGGGGCGAGGGCAGCAGGCGGTCGCCTGCGCGGATCTCGTTCTTGGATTTGACGATGTCTATCGTGGCGGGCGATGCCTGCAGCGGCTTGCCGTCACTGCCCAGAACCTGAGTCTCCCCTTGAGCGACGACGGCGCTGCCCAGGTACTTGGCTTCGTAGCCCAGGATTTCACCGGTGACCGGGTTCTTCAGCGGCACGGCATCGCGAAAGAGCCGGTAGCTCGATGGCTTGCCGGAGCCTGTCTCCAGCAGCGGGCCGCCGGAGCTGCGCACATAGGCGCGGTCACCATTGGCCATGAGTACGCGTTTGTCCGTGGTGGCAATGATGCGTGGCGCCTGACTGAGCGTGTCGGCATCGACGACCAGCGGCTCGGCCAGGAAGGGCTCGATCAGGTGCGGAGGCAGCGTGGGCAGTGCCAGCTCGGAAAGCGAAGACTCGCGGGTATGGGGCGACAGGCGGACCACGCCGGGCTCGCCGCCTGGCGCGGTGGTCGACAGGCGGGCATAACCGTTGCTGCGCACCAGATACAGCACCTGGCCGGGGTAGATCAGATGCGGGTTGGCGATGCTGGAGAGGTTCATGCCCCACAGCTCGGGCCAGCGCCAGGGCTGGCGCAGGTACATGCCCGAAATGCCCCACAGTGTGTCGCCTCGCTTGACGGTGTACTGAGCGGGTGCGCTGGGTGAAAGCTGGTTTTCAGGGATGCCCTGGTGGGCTACCTGCTGCGCGGTGGAGCGCTGGGTGGGGGTGATGGGGTAACTTTGCGCATAGACCGAGGTCAGAGCGGCGACCAGCGTGGCCCCGAGACTCCAGGCACGTGCTGTGGCAAATGCGGTCATGAAATTCCTTCTGGCGGGATTTGTTTGTTGCAGCGTCCCTCTCGTCGCTGCTCTGCACCTGATCTTGGCATAAGCTGCCGTACAAGTCTTACAAATTGCGCAAATTCTCGATGCAAGGCCTTGATAGATCAACGTTTATTGGTGCCAGGCAAAGCGTTTGGGGGCAAAAGTGGGGACAATAACGACAGATTTATCGAGTAACCATGGCTATTCTTCCCATTCTCTGCTACCCCGATCCCCGTCTTCACAAGGTCGCCCAGCCCGTGGCGCAGGTGGATGAGCGCATCCAGGCGCTGGTGAAAAACATGCTTGAAACCATGTATGACGCCCAGGGCATCGGTCTGGCCGCCACTCAGGTCGATGTGCATGAGCGCGTGGTCGTGATCGACGTATCGGAAGAGCGCAACGAGCCCCTGGTTCTCATCAACCCCGAGATCACCTGGGCCAGCGAGGAAAAGCAGTTCGGCGACGAAGGCTGCCTGTCCGTGCCCGGCATCTATGATGGTGTGGAGCGCTCCACCTCGGTCAAGGTCAAGGCCCTGGACGAAAACGGCAACAGCCGTGAGATAGCCGGTGAAGGCCTGCTGGCCATCTGCATGCAGCACGAGATGGATCATCTGATGGGCAAGGTGTTTGTCGAATATCTGTCGCCTCTGAAGCGCAACCGGATCAAGACCAAGATGGTCAAGGCCCAGAAGGCCGCAGCCAAGGGTTGAACCACCGAAGGAGCACACCATGCGTCGATTCCTGTCAGTGAGCATTGCCGCCAGCCTGGTGGCTCTGGTTTTGACGGGGTGCATGGTGCCCCAGTGGCAAAAGCCAGGCATGCCCCAGGCCGAAGTGGAAAAAGGCATGGGCAAGCCCACGGTGGTGGTGCCTCTGGCAGATGGTGGCACGCGCCTGGTCTACAGTCAGCAGCCGGCAGGTCAGCAGGTCTACCACATGGACTTTGATGCCCAGCACAGGCTGACCCGTGTGGAGCAGGTGCTGGATACCGCCCATTTCTTTGCATTGAGGAATGGTGTTGACACCCGCGACGATGTCTATCGCATGTTTGGCCCGCCCGCGAAAGTCGAGGGGGTCTACAGCTTCAAAGGCGACATCTGGACCTACCGGTTTATGGACAATACCTTTGCTCGGCGCGCCCATGTACACATAGACCCGCAGGGCGTGGTGCAGAAAGTCATGTTCACCGATGAGAGCCTGTACATCAGGGAGCCGCGTCGCTGAACATCTGGCAGCCGATGGCTGCCTTTTTATTTTGTGAGTCCCATGAAAGTCATTTTTGCTGGCACGCCCGAATTTGCGCGCGTGGCCCTGGAGCGTCTGCTGACTGCAGGCTTTGAAGTTCCGCTGGTTCTGACCCAGCCCGATCGTCCTGCCGGACGCGGCATGAAGCTGCAGGCCTCCCCAGTCAAGCAATGCGCGCTCGAGCATGGCATTGCCGTGGCCCAGCCCATGAGCCTTCGCCTGGACGGCAAATATCCCGAAGAAGCCGCAGCCGCCAAAGCCGCGATTGATGCTGCCCAGGCCGATGTGATGGTGGTGGCCGCTTACGGCCTGATCCTGCCGCAATGGGTGCTGGACACTCCCCGTCTGGGCTGTCTGAACATTCATGCATCGCTGCTGCCACGCTGGCGCGGCGCCGCTCCTATCCACCGCGCCATCGAGGCCGGCGACGCAGAAACCGGCGTCACCATCATGCAGATGGATGCGGGGCTGGACACCGGTGATATGAGCGTGATCGAGCGTCTGCCGATTGCAGCCGATGACACCACGGCCAGCCTGCAGGACAAGCTGGCCGTGCTGGGTGGCCGCCTGATTGTGGAGGCGCTGGAGATGGCCGCTTGTGGGGGTCTCAATCGCACGCCACAGCCCGCCGATGGTGTGACTTATGCTCACAAAATCGAGAAAGCCGAAAGCAATATTGATTGGAGCGAAAGCGCCGAGGTCATTGCTCGACGCCTGCGTGCCTTCAATCCTTTCCCCGGCGGTGCGACCCATCTGGGCGCCGAAGCCATCAAGGTCTGGGAAGCCGCGGCCGAGCAAGGCACCGGAGCAGCAGGCACTGTGCTGTCTGCCAATGCACAGGGCGTGCGCGTGGCCTGTGGCAGTGGTGTGCTGAACATGACGCTGCTGCAGCGTGCAGGTGGCAAGCGTTTGGCTGCGGGGGATTTCCTGCGTGGCTTCGAGCTGCCTGTGGGATCTGTGCTGGGCACGGACAAGGTATGACTGGCGTCGCTTTGACGCTGAGCCAGCGTGCAAGATCGATAGTCCGCGACCCTTTTTTCTGGATAGGCTCCAAAGAGATGGGGGGCACGGCGCTGGGCATTGCGGCTTGGGGCCTTGTCACCGGCGTGGCCATGGTCAAAAGCGGTCTGTCCGTGCCGCTGGCGCTGCTCATGGGATTCACCGCCTATGCAGGCAGTGCCCAACTGGCGGTGCTTCCCTTGATTGCGGTGGGAGCGCCGCTGTGGGTAATCTGGTTCACGGCCATCTGCGTCAATCTGCGCTTTGTGATTCTGTCCAGCATGTGGCGCAGCTATTTCTCGCACCTGAGTCTGCGACACCGTCTGGCGGTGGCCTATTTCAGCGGCGATGTGATTTTTGTGAACTTCATGCGCCGCTACCCCGAAGCCCGGCCGCAACCTGAGCAGCTTCCCTATTTCTGGGGGGCGGCTCTGACCAACTGGCTGGCCTGGCAGATTCCGTCCACGCTGGGCATCTTTCTGGCCGATCAGATCCCTCTGTCCTGGGGGCTGGGCTTCGCGGGCGTGCTGGCTCTGGTGGGAGTGCTGCTGTCCATGCTCAACGACCGTGCCACCTGGGTGGCATCCGTCGTCGCCTGCACGGCGGCCGTGGCGGCATTCGCGCTACCGCTCAAGCTCAATATCCTGGTGGCGATCGCCGCTGCCGTGGCGGCGGGCCTGATGGCCGAGCAGCTGCAAAAGCAAGCCAAGCCATTGCCCAAAATTGGCGGTGAGGGAGAGTCGCGATGATGAGCAGTCTGGAAATCATCATTGCCTGCGCAGGGCTGGCGGTGATCACCTTGATCACGCGGGCGTTCTTCATGATTCCGGAGCGGGAAATCCCGCTGCCGACCTGGCTCAAGCGCGGCCTCAAGTATGCGCCGCTGGCCGCTTTGGCGGCAGTGATTGCGCCCGAGATCGTGATGAGCAACGGCCACCTGATCGGCACTTTGGTCGATGCACGGCTGCCTGCATTGGCCGTTGCGGTGGTGTATTTTTTTTACAAGCGCAGCATTCTCGGTCTCATTGCATTGGGCATGTTTGTCTACCTTCCATTGCATATCGGTCTGGGCTGGTAGTCCCATCGCCAGTGATAACAGGAGCTTTGTGCTCCTGTTTTCTTTTGGGTTGAAAGAAAACAGGCTGAAACCAAGTTACGGAGCGCGGATGATGCTCCTGTTTTTGAGTCGAGTAAGCACACAAAAGCACAGCTCGTCATGGGCTTGCACCCTAAAATGGCCTGGATTTTTCGCTTTTCCAACCTTTGTACCGGCGACTTTTACAAGTCGCTTTTTGCTGCATGAACATCATTCGCTTCTCCGACCTGTGCGCTCAGGGCAAGGCCCAGGGCCAGCGCGTTTTCATCCGTGCCGACCTCAACGTTCCGCTGAGCGACGCCGGCGAGATCACCGAAGACACACGCGTGCGTGCTTCCGTGCCGGCCATCGAAATGGCACTGAAGGCTGGTGCGGCCGTGATGGTGACCAGCCACCTGGGTCGCCCCACCGAAGGCGAATTCAAGCCCGAGGACTCGCTGGCTCCCGTGGCAAAGCGTCTGGCCGAGCTGCTGGGCCGTGAGGTGCCCCTGGTCGCCAACTGGGTGGACGGCGTGCAGGTTGCGCCCGGCCAGGTCGTGCTGCTGGAAAACTGCCGCGTCAACGTGGGCGAGAAGAAGAACAAGCCCGAGCTGGCCCAGAAGCTGGCCAAGCTCTGCGACATCTTTGTGAACGATGCATTCGGCACCGCCCACCGCGCCGAAGGTACGACCTACGGCATTGCCGAATACGCACCCGTCGCCTGCGCCGGCCCGCTGCTGTCGGCCGAAATCGACGCGCTGAACAAGGCCCTGGCTGCGCCCGCCCGCCCTCTGGCCGCCATCGTGGCCGGCTCCAAGGTATCGACCAAGCTGACCATCCTCAAGAGCCTGGCCGACAAGGTGGACCAACTGATCGTGGGTGGTGGCATTGCCAACACCTTCATGCTGGCTGCGGGCCTGAAGATCGGCAAGTCGCTGGCCGAACCCGATCTGGTGGCCGATGCCAAGGCCGTGATCGACGCCATGGCTGCCCGTGGTGCCAATGTGCCCGTGCCTACCGATGTGGTGGTGGCCAAGAACTTTGCTGCGGACGCGGTGGCCACCGTCAAGAAAGCCACAGAGGTGGCCGACGACGACATGATTCTGGACATCGGCCCTGAAACTGCCGCCGTGTTGGCCGAGCAGCTGAAGAAGGCCGGAACCATCGTCTGGAACGGCCCTGTGGGGGTGTTTGAGTTCGACCAGTTTGCCAACGGCACCAAGGTCATCGCCCAGGCGATTGCCGAATCTCCTGCCTTCAGCATTGCAGGCGGTGGCGACACTCTGGCCGCGATTGCCAAGTACGGCATCGAGGACAAGGTAGGCTATATCTCCACCGGCGGCGGCGCCTTCCTGGAGGTGCTGGAAGGCAAGAAGCTGCCAGCGTTCGAGATCCTCGAAAAGCGTGCCAACGGTTGATTGCATCCAATTCAGCGCTTTCCTTTATGAAGCAAGCGCTTGAAGCTATGAAAAAAGGATCGCTTGGCGATCCTTTTTTCATGCAGCGTGGTCCAAGTAGTGCTTTTTTGGGGTGAGCGCCTGGAAATCATTGGCGAGAGGGCAGGAGTCGCTTAGCATGCGCAGTGCAGCGATGAATCCCATGCGGAGTCTGGCTGTCTGTTCATTCCACTCCGGGCCGTGCCCGCTCTTGTGCTGCCTATGTCTGCTTCAACACCTCAGGATCTGTCGGCGCTGATCCAGGCGATGACTTCATCCGTTGCCCCCGATAACGCGCAAAACTTGCTTACGGCCAGCCAGTGGGAGATGCTGGCACCCTATCTGGTGCCGGTGAATCTGAGTGGCAGCGAGGTGCTGTTTGCCGAGGGCACGCTGGACCGCAATCTGTATATGGTCGAGTCCGGCTCGCTCAGCGTCCATTACCAGGACTCCAAGGAGCGTATCCGGCTGGCACTGGTTGGGCCGGGGTCTCTGGTGGGGGAAGGGGCCTTTTTTGCACACAGACCACGCCGCGCCACGGTTCAGGCGGCTGCTCCCAGCCGCCTCTGGTGCCTGACGGCCATGCGCTACTCCGAATTGGCCAATCGCCAGCCAGCGCTGGGGCTGGCCCTGGTCACCATGGCGGGCCAGGTGTTGGCGCGCCGCTCCGCCGATAGCCGCCGACGCGTGGCCAGTACCTGATTCAAGGCCTGAGGGCGTTTCTATTTTTTAACGTCATTGCACGTATCCGCGCTTGATGCATGTCTGACAAACATTGATTTTTAAGAAAAAATCCGCGTGAGGCACAGCTCTGGGAGCAAAATGTGTCATCTTGTAAATATTGAAGAATAGAGTCTGTTCATGTCCCTGTTTCAATGGTTTTCTCGCTCGCCTCGCCAAGACAGCGGTCCGGACGCGTCAGCCAGTCAGCGCGACGCAGAGGCCGGTGCGGCTCGCCCTTCTCGCAGCGAGCGTTCGCTGCGTCGTGAGCAGTTGCATGGCATGGTGCGCGAGGCCATGGTGCGCGTGGGCATTTTGTCAGCAGGCTACAAGTTCAAGGTGCTGTCACTGGACAGCAGCGGTCAGCGCTTTGTTGTGATGGTCGATCTGGCCCCGGCCTATGCAGCAGATGCAGGCCAGCAAAGAAATATCGAAACACTGATTGCCGAACTGGCTCGCGCGCGCTTGGGCGTGGTGGTACATGCGGTGTACTGGCGCGTGAATGGTCAGATTCACGCAGCGCCCGCACCAGCGGCCGCGCGTGCTGCGCCGACGGAATGGGCTCCAGTGTCGGCGCACGGTCGGCCGGTGGCGGCGGCTCCTGGCGGCAGCGGTTTCGAGCCGATTGATGCGCTGGAAATGGATGCATTCAGGCAGGCAGTGGCCGCTTCGGCCAACAGCAGGCCTGCTCCCTTGCGTGCAGGCCGAGGCCCCTTGTTGGGTCCGGGCTCAGGCTCGGAAGAGGGCGGTGAATACGCCGTGTCCGGCCTGGGATCGCTGGGAGCCACCCAGTACGGAGAGCTGCGCTAAGGCGTCTTTTGGCGCAATCAGTGGCCGGCAAAGTCCACCAGTGTGAACAGGGGCAGGCCGCTATCCTTGAGATGCCTGGAGCCGCCCAGTTCGGGCAGATCCACGATGGCCGCGCCTTCCACGACGGTGGCCCCCAGCTTTTCCAGCAGCTTTTTACCCGCCATCATGGTGCCGCCAGTGGCGATCAAGTCGTCAATCAATAGCACGCGGTCGCCGGGCTTGACGGCGTCGGTGTGCAGCTCCACCGTGGCGCTGCCGTATTCCAGCTCATAGGTTTCTTCTATGGTGGTGAAGGGCAGCTTGCCTTTTTTGCGGATGGGGACGAATCCGACATTGAGCTCGTGCGCAATCACGGCTCCCAGGATGAAGCCACGCGCATCCAGGCCTGCCACCACGTCAGGGCGCAGATCGCGGCCCATATAGCGATGAACAAAAGCGTCTGTCATGACGCGAAAGACCTTGGGATCCTGCAGCAGCGGCGTGATGTCGCGGAACTGCACGCCCGGTGCGGGCCAATTGGGCACGGTACGGATATGGTCGCGCAGATAGTCGTTGACGCTGGTGGAGGTATGCATGTGCGTTGCCTGGGTCGCTCTGATGAGGCTGCCAGTGTATTAGCCTGCCCCCTCGATATGTGTGGAAGGGATGTTGCGGCTCCGGCTGGCTAAAATCGCTGCATGAATTCTGACGCTGCCTCTTTGCCTTTGATCGACGCGCCACGCGCCCTGCATCTGGCCCGTGAAGCCCTGGATATCGAGGCTCAGGCCCTCTACGCCATGTCCGAGCGCCTCAATGGCGACTTCACTGCCGTGGTGCAGCGCATTCTGCAACTGCCCGGCCGTGTGGTGGTCATGGGCATGGGCAAAAGCGGTCATGTGGGGCGCAAGGTGGCGGCCACGCTGGCGTCAACGGGTACACCAGCGTTTTTTGTGCACCCGGCCGAAGCCAGCCATGGTGATCTGGGTATGCTGACCTCCGATGATCTGGTGCTGGCCCTGTCCAACAGCGGTGAAACCGATGAGTTGACCGGTGTGCTGCCTCCCATCAAGCGCATGGGCGTGCCGCTGGTGGCTGTGACAGGCGGCCTGCAATCGACCTTGGCCAAGCATGCAGACTGGGTGCTGGACACCCATGTGGCCAAGGAGGCTTGTCCGTTGAATCTGGCGCCCACCGCCAGCACTACGGCGCAGCTGGCCATGGGCGATGCCCTGGCAGTCGCGCTGCTGGATGCGCGTGGTTTTGGTGCCGAAGATTTTGCCCGCTCCCACCCTGGCGGCTCTTTGGGCCGCCGTCTGCTGACCCATGTGCGTGATGTCATGCGCAGCGGCGCCGATATTCCTCAGGTTGCGCAGGATGTGAGCTGTGTGGCCCTGATGCGCGAGATGAGTGCCAAAGGCTTGGGCTGCTCTGCCGTGGTGGACGAGCATCAACAACTGGTCGGCATCTTCACCGATGGTGATTTGCGTCGCTGTGTAGAGGCGGGACTTGATCTTCGCCAGTCCGCCGCCAAGGATGTGATGCATGCCAGGCCCTTGACGATCAAGGGTGATATGTTGGCTGTTGCTGCGGCGCGCATGATGGAAGAGCGTGGTGTCACGGCGATCCTTGTGACGGATGAGCAGCAGCACCTGAAAGGGGTGGTGCATATTCGCGACCTGATGCGTGCCAAGGTGATCTGATGAATAGACCTGCTTTGACTCCTTGCCAGCAATGGGACCCGCAGCTTCTGCTGAAGGCTCAGGGTGTGCGCGTGCTGTTCCTTGATGTGGATGGCGTGCTTACCGATGGAGGCCTGTATTTCTCGGCTGAAGGAGAGTCGCTCAAGCGCTTTCATACGCTGGACGGCCATGGCCTCAAGATGCTGCAAAAGGCAGGTATCACGCCTGCGGTGGTGACCGGAAGGGACTCTGCGCCACTGCGCTTGCGTCTCAAACAACTGGGTATAGAGCACGCGCGTTTTGGTACCGAGGACAAGGTTCCTGCTGCCGAGTCCATTTTGGCGGAGCTGGGTTTGAAATGGGACCAGGCCGCGGCCATGGGGGATGATTGGCCAGATCTGCCCATGCTGCGCCGTAGCTGTCTGGCCGGAGCCCCCGTCAATGCCCACGAGGAAGTGCTGCACGCAGCGGACTGGGTGAGCGCCAAAAGCGGTGGCGAGGGTGCTGTACGTCAATTTTGTGATTTGCTGCTGGCGGCCAATGGTGCCTATGCAGCGCTGCTAGCAGGATACGGAGCATGAGTCTTCAATGGCGCCGTTTGAGCGACAAGGCTTCGCTGTATCTGCCCGTGCTGATCATGGGCTTGCTGGCGCTGGGAACCTGGTGGTTGGTGCGCAATGCACCCAAGCCCGTAGTTTCCTCATCGGAAAAAGTGGCGCGGCATGAGCCAGACTATTTCCTCAAGGACTTTGTCATCAAGAGCTTCGAAGCCTCCGGCCGCCTCAAGACTCGGTTGGCGGGAGGCACAGGTGAGCATTTCCCGGATACCGATACGCTGGAGATCAAGGATCCGCGCATGCTGAGCATCACTCCCGATGGGCGGCGCACGGTTGGGCAATCTTTGCGTGCACTGAGCAACGCCGATGGCTCGGAGGTGCAGATGTTTGGCGACGCCGTCATTCATCGTGAGCCGGTACCCGCCAGCGCGGGTCAGAAGGAGGTACCGCCCATGCAGATCGAGAGCGAATTTCTGCAGATCTGGCCCAACGATGAGCGCATCAGCACTCACAAGCCGGTGGTCATAACAAGAGGCGCAGACCGTTTTACGGGTGACAGCATGCAGTACACCCATCTGGACCAGATTATGCAAATGCAGGGGCGAGTCAAAGGCGTGATCCAGCCCAGCAAGGCACCATGAGCCCAAAGCAAACTGCTATTTCTTCAAGAGCGCCACTCGTATATATCACGGGTGCATCCAGTGGAATTGGGCAGGCATTGGCGCGGCACTACTACGACCAGGGCTGGAGTCTGGCCTTGGTCGCGCGGGGCGCGCAGGCCATGGAGCAATGGGCGCAGTCTAAGCAGCTGGATACGCAGCGCTATGCCGTCTATCAGGCGGATATTTCCGATATTGACAGCGCTTGCGCCGCAGGGCAGGCCTGCCTGGATCAGCAGGGCCTGCCTGACATCGTGATTGCAAATGCGGGCATCAGCTGGGGAGTCGATACCTCGCAGCGTGAAGACCTGGCAGCCATGCAACAGGTACTGGCTACCAATACCATGGGCGTGGCAGCCAGCTTTCAGCCTTTTATTGCCCCTATGGTGGCGCGTGGATCGGGAAGTCTGGTGGGGGTTGCCAGCATTGCCGGTATTAGGGGGCTTCCTGGGCATGGCGCTTATTGCGCCAGCAAGGCGGCAGTCATTGCCTATTGCGAAAGTCTCAGGACGGAGTTGAAAGCATCCAGAGTGGCTGTCGTGACTTTATTACCGGGTTATGTAGATACCCCGCTGACACGGAATAATCCCTATTCCATGCCATTTCTGCTCAGTCCTCAGGAATTTGCCCGGCACGCATATCGAATGATCGAGCACAAGGCGCGCTACGCGATTATTCCGTGGCAGATGGCGCTGATAGGGCGAGTCATGCATTTGCTGCCCGCATTTATCTGGGATAAGGCAGTCGAGGGACGGACAAGAAAGCCCAGACACCTGAGTGAGCACTGAATAACCACTGCAATAAAACCAAAGGCACCACAAGGTGCCTTTGGTTTTTGCAGCGCTTATTCGCCGTTGTTATTGCCGCCGCCGTAGCCGCCACGGCCACCACCGCCATGACGGGGACCGGAGCCATAGGGGCTACGGAAGCCGCCATCGCCACGGCCATATCCACCGCCGCCATCACGATCACCGCCGCGACCATAGCCGCCGCCACCACCGTAACCACCTTCGCGGTTGCCACCACCATAGCCGCCACCGCCTTCATTGCGGTAACCGCCTCCAAAGCCGCCAGAGCGAGGAGGGCGGGGTTCCATGGGGCGAGCCTCGTTGACCACCAGGCTGCGGCCACCCAGGGGCTGACCGTTCATGCCTTGAATCGCGGCTTGTGCTTCTGTTTCGCTGCCCATTTCCACAAAACCGAAGCCCTTGGAGCGCCCGGTATCACGTTCCATCATGACGCGAGCACTGGTAACGGCTCCGTATTGGCTGAACGCTTGCTCCAGGTCGTTGTCGCGCACACCATAAGGAAGGTTGCCGACATACAGCTTATTGCCCATTAATAACTCCTAGCTCCTCAATGCTTTCAATATGGCGATCGACTTCAGGATGTCCGCAGCGGACTCGCACACAACCCAAAATACCTAGTCGCTTGTGAACGGGGGATTCCCGAATTCGGGATTATGAATCAGAACAATACAAGAAATAAATGCTCCAAAACCGGAGTTGCTAACGTTTGGCAACAAAAAAAGGATCCGAAGATCCTTTTGTTAGCTATTGGTAATAACCAATTAATAGCTGTTGCGGCGGCCATAGCCACCGTCGCCACGGCCACCGCCGAAGCCACCTTCACGGCCGCCGCCGAAACCGCCGCCAAAGCCGCCGGAACGGGGAGGACGGGGTTCCATGGGGCGTGCTTCGTTCACGACCAGGTCACGACCGCCGTGGTTTTGGCCGTGCAGGCCTTGGATGGCGGCCTGTGCTTCTGCATCGCTGCCCATTTCGACGAAGCCGAAGCCCTTGGAACGGCCAGTGTCGCGCTCCATCATCACTTTGGCGCTGTTCACAGAACCGAATTCGCTGAAGGCTTGCTCCAGATCTTGGTCACGGAAAGAGTACGGCAGATTGCCGACGTAAAGCTTGTTGCCCATGGTGGACTCCTGAAAAAACTTGAAAACGCGATGGAGCCCTAGGGAGTCAGCCTTGGATGACAACATTAGAGACGCTAACGCACTTGCCCCCATCCAGAGATTGCGCTCTAAACGAAGACTCAAGCATTATGAGTCACAAGACAGTCGCCTGTATTACGAATACGTCAAATTTCATGCTCGTAACAACATTCTCCGGATGGGAGTTACCCTGAAATACAAAATTTGGAATATCTAAATCTCCTTTTGTCTTACAAGGTCTAAATGCTAGAATCGCCATCTACTCTTTGGGGAGTAGGTCGTTCGGCATCCATCTGCCGGATGCATGCGTCAACAGACTTGGGTCTTTAGAGACCTATGGCGTATGCGGCAAGTGGTGCATTACCGCTTGTGACTGACCGAGACCATTGATTACGTACCGAGCAAACCTATGGACAAGTAGGCCGGAGTCGGTGTGTGGTCAATGCGTTCTCAGGCAACTCCGGCCTTACCCACATCATGGAAGCCTTCCTCATTTCCACCTCCATCGTTGCCCTGGCCGAGATGGGGGACAAGACACAGCTGCTTTCGCTGGTTCTAGCCGCGAAATACCGCAAGCCCTTGCCCATCGTGGCGGGCATTTTCGCGGCCACCATCGTCAACCATGCGCTTGCCGGTGCGGTCGGAAACTGGATCACCACGGTGCTCGGCCCCGACGTGCTGCGCTGGATTCTGGGCATCTCCTTCATCTTGATGGCTGGCTGGATGCTGATCCCCGACAAGCTCGATGACGATGAGGCAAACAAGGCTCCGGGCCGCTGGGGGGTGTTTGGCACGACGCTGGTGCTGTTCTTCCTGGCCGAGATGGGTGACAAGACGCAGCTTGCCACGGTCGGCCTGGCTGCCAAGTACCCGCTGTCCTATTACTGGGTGGTGGCCGGCACAACGCTGGGCATGATGCTGGCCAATGCCCCGGTGGTGTGGTTCGGTGACAAGATCACCAAGAAGCTGCCCATCAAGACCATTCACCGCATTTGCGCCGTGATTTTCCTGGTACTGGGTATTGCGGCATTGCTTGCCAAGGTTTGAGGTCACAGAAGAAAGAGCGGTGCTCTGCGCTTGCCTGAAAAGGGTGCGACTGCTTTGACAGTATTGCTTCGGAGACAGGCGCAGTGAATGCAGTACACTGAACCTTCAACGCGCCGATTTGCTTCTGCTTGCGGGCGCTCTATAAATCCTGCTAAAGACGAAACCAGAGAACCCGGCCTCGTTTTTAGCGATGCCGGGTTTTTTCATATGTCCTTCATCGCCACACCGCAATCCATGCATTTTGATGAAGCGCTGCCCTTGCAGGGTGGTGGCTCCATCGCCGATTACGACCTCGCCTTCGAGACCTATGGCGAGCTCAACGCCGACAAGAGCAATGCCATCGTGGTCTGTCATGCGCTCAATGCCTCGCATCACGTCGCCGGTGTCTATGAAGGCCAGCCCAAGAGCGAAGGCTGGTGGAACAATATGATCGGCCCGGGCAAGCCCGTCGATACCAACAAGTTCTTTGTCATCGGCATCAACAACCTGGGCTCCTGCTTTGGTTCTACCGGCCCCATGCATACCAACCCGGCCACGGGCAAGCCATTCGGTGCCGATTTCCCGGTGGTGACAGTAGAAGACTGGGTGGATGCGCAGGCACGCCTGCTCGACCGTCTGGGCATCGAGAAGCTGGCTGCCGTGTTGGGCGGCAGCCTGGGCGGCATGCAGGCCCTGTCTTGGTCGCTGCGTTATCCCGAGCGCATGGGCCATGCCGTGGTGGTGGCCAGTGCCCCCAATCTGAACGCCGAGAACATTGCCTTCAACGAGGTGGCGCGCCGAGCCATCGTGACCGACCCGGATTTCAATGGCGGCCACTTCTACGAGCATGGCGTGGTGCCCGCACGCGGCCTGCGCATCGCGCGCATGATCGGCCATATCACCTATCTGAGCGACGATGTGATGAACCAGAAGTTCGGCAGAACGTTGCGCGAGGGGCTGGACCTCAAGTACAGCACGCAGGAGGTGGAGTTCCAGATCGAGAGCTATCTGCGTTACCAGGGCGAGAAGTTCAGCGGTTACTTCGATGCCAACACCTATCTGCTGATCACGCGTGCGCTGGACTACTTCGATCCGGCACGCAGCCATGGCGGTGATCTGACCCAGGCCTTGGCTGCAGCCAAGGCCAAGTATCTGCTGGTGAGCTTCACCACGGACTGGCGCTTCGCCCCGGCGCGTAGCCGCGAGATCGTCAAATCGCTGCTGGAAAACAACCGCGACGTCAGCTATGCCGAGATCGATGCGCCCCATGGTCATGATGCGTTTTTGCTCGATGACCCGCGCTACATGGGCGTGATGCGCTCCTATTTTGAAGGCATTGCCAAAGAATTGAACACCGCCCAACGCGCAGGAGACGCCGCATGACCGAGTTGACCACCATGAAAGCCATTGCCCAACTGGTGCCTCAGGGCGCACGCGTGCTTGATCTTGGTTGTGGCGACGGCGCGCTGCTGGAGCATCTGGTGCGCGAACGCGGCTGTACCGGCTATGGCGTGGAGCTGGACGACGCCAATGTGCTGGCCTGTACACGCCGCGGCGTCAACGTGCTGCAGCTCAATCTGGAGGACGGCCTGGCCATCTTCGGCGACAACAGCTTTGATGTCGTGCTGCAGATCGACACCTTGCAGCATCTGCGCAATGCCGAGGTGATGCTGCAAGAGACGGCCCGTATCGGCAAGCAGGGCGTGGTTGCCTTTCCCAACTTCGCGCACTGGCAAAACCGTCTGTCGGTGCTGCGCGGGCGCATGCCGGTCACGCGCCGCCTGCCCTATCAGTGGTACGACACGCCGAACATCCGCGTAGGCACATACAAGGACTTCGAGGTGCTGGCCACCAAGAACCGGCTGCGCATTCTGGACTCCTTCGGGCTGCAGGGTGGAGAGGTGGTGCGCAGCTTGCCCAATCTGTTGGCGACCACGGCGGTGTTTCACTTCGAGCACGCCTAGGCCTTCTGGCTGCGGGATGACGCGGTTTCCCGAGGGAGACTGCGCCTGAGGCTCTGGCATACTGCGTTGCATCTGGTGTTGTAACTCACGGTTACATCGGCTGATTTCTCATCTGCTTTCGCTTCATGCTGCTTGTTCTTGACGTGCCCACCATGCTGCTGATGACTGCCGCGGCATCGCTTGCCATGGCGGTATCGTTGGCAGCAGCACGGCAGCAGCACGGCCGCAGCGCAGCAAGGGCACGGGTCTGTGGGCCCTGGGTCTGGTGCTGCACGCGGCGACCTATGTGCTGTACACGCTGCGCGGCATGGTTCCAGACTGGGCCAGCATCGTGGTGTCGAACATGCTGCTGGCCGGCACCTTTGCCATGGCGCTGGGGGCCGTATCTCAGTTCAGGGGGCAGGCCATGCCCTGGGCCCGCATGCTGGTGCCGGTGGCGGCGATGACCCTGCTGTTCGCGCTCTTCATTGATGACTACCGTGCGCGCATCATCGTGGCGGGTGTGCTGGCTCCTGTACAGCTTGGCATGGTGCTATGGGTGCTGTGGCGACCGCAACCGCCGGCGCAGTTGCGCGGGGCCTGGCTGTTTTCCGTGGGCCTGGGGCTGCAGTTCGCGCTGCTTGCCGTGCGTGGCATGCTGGCCGCCCTGGATGCCATTCCGCTCGACGGCCTGATGCATGGAAGTCCCATGCAGTCCTTTGTCTTCATGGCGGCGTTTGTCGTCGTCATCCTGACGTCGCTGGGCTTCATCCTCATGGCCAAGGACAGAGCCGAGGCCGACAACCGTTACTTCGCCGTGCATGACGAACTGACCGGGGCTGCCAATCGCCGCGCCCTGACCCAGACGCTGGATCGTGATGTGGCGCGTGCCGTGCGGGCTGGCGAGCCTTACGCTCTGATGATGCTCGACATCGACCACTTCAAGGTGGTCAACGATAGCTACGGCCACCATGCGGGTGACCAGGTACTGCGCCATGTGGTGGCCGTGTTGCGCGAGAGGATACGGGCCCAGGATCTGGTGGGCCGTTACGGCGGCGAGGAGTTCATGCTGCTGCTGCCCAACACCACACTCAGCGGCGGGGCCGCGCTGGCCGAGACACTGCGTGAAGTCATGGAGCAGACACCCTGCATGCATGAGGGGCGCTCCATCGCCGTCACGGTGAGCATCGGTGTGTGTGGTGCCTACCTGGAAAATGCCAGCAACTGGGACTATCTGATCCAGGCGGCAGATCAGGCGCTGTACCGGGCCAAGGCGGCCGGGCGCAACCGCGTCGAGTGCGCGGATCTGCCGCGCCGCGCCTATGCCTGAACAGGCTTCAACCATGGCTGTGCCAGAGCTTTGAGCCCTGGCGTATCCTTGGGTGCATCATCCATTGATTTCCACCTCACAAGGCCTTGCCATGACCGCCCGTCTGCCTGCCACCGCGCTTGACTCCGTACTTGCTCTGGAGCGTGTGGGCCGTGCCTGGGATGAAGACATCCTGCACCAACTCACCGACTACATCCGCATTCCCGCCAAGTCGCCCATGTTTGCACCCGACTGGGAGCAGCAGGGCCATATTGCCACTGTGCTGCGCAACGCGGCCACATGGGTGGAGGCGCAGAAAGTGGCCGGGCTGAAACTGGAAGTGATTCAGCAGCCGGGCCGCACGCCCGTCATCTTCTTTGAAGTCGAAGGCACGGCCGAGAAAGCTTCAACCAGCCCCACGGTGCTGATGTACGGCCACCTGGACAAGCAGCCCGAATTCGAAGGCTGGCGCAGTGATCTGGGCCCGTGGACGCCCAAGTACGAGGACGGCAAGCTCTATGGCCGTGGCGGTGCCGACGACGGCTATGCCGTCTATGCCAGCGTGGCGGCGATTCAGGAACTCAAGCGCCAGAACGTGCCTCACCCGCGCATCGTAGCCATTATCGAAACCTGCGAGGAAAGCGGCTCGGCTGACCTGCTGCCCTATGTGGAACTGCTGCGCCCGCGCCTGGGCGATGTGGGGCTGGTGATCTGTCTCGACAGCGGGGCTGGCAACTACGACCAACTGTGGCTGACGACCAGCCTGCGCGGCATGGCCAGCGGCACACTCAAGGTGCAGATCCTGACCGAGGGCGTGCACTCGGGCGACGCCTCGGGCGTCGTACCCTCGTCGTTTCGTATCATGCGTCAGGTGCTGGACCGTCTGGAGGACAGCAAGAACGGGCGCGTGCTGCCCGAAAGCTTTCACTGCGATGTGCCTGCCGACCGCATGGCACAGATGCGTGCCACGGCGGAGATTCTGGGCGAAAACGCCTATGCACGCTTTCCCTGGGCGCACTATGACTGCGGTGGCTCGGCCCGTGTGTCCCTGCCCACCACCACCGACCCCGTCGAGGCGCTGGTACGCCGCACCTGGGAACCCACGCTGAGCGTGACCGGTGTGGACGGCATGCCCAGCCTGCAGAACGCCGGCAATGTGCTGCGCCCCTACACGGCCTTCAAGCTCAGCCTGCGTTTGCCGCCGCTGGTCGATGCCGCAGCCTGCGTGCAGGAGATGAAGGCCCTGCTGGAAGACAATGCGCCCTACGATGCCAAGGTGACCTGGGAAGGCATGTCCAGCTCCAGCGGCTGGAATGCGCCGGGCATGGATGGCTGGTTCGAGAAGGCGCTCAATGCGGCCAGCCGGGCCCACTTTGGCGCGGACTGCGGCTATATCGGGCAGGGCGGCACGATTCCGCTGATGAATATGCTGAGCCAGGGCTTTCCCAAGGCGCAGATGATGGTTTGCGGCGTACTCGGCCCCAAGAGCAATGCTCACGGCCCCAACGAGTTTCTGCATGTTCCCTATGCCAAGAAGCTCACTGCCTCGGTGGCTGAAGTGATTGCTGCCATGGCGCGCCATCAACAAGCCTCGGAGCAGGAGTTGGCGCAGGCCTGATGCTGAATTCAGCATGAAAACGGCTGCAAGCGCTTTCTGAATATGCGCTTGCAGCTATTTTTTTGATATCGAACAGGTTTGCAAAGTGATTTTCAGATAGCCCATGGCCGGGACCGTGTCCGCGTGCAGGCCGATGAGCGGGGTTGTCAAGACCAAAGCCTCCCGTCTGGTTGACGAATAGCGCGGGGAGCGTCATTCTCGAAACCATGCATGGCATGCAGGGGGAGCAAATGGACACAGCAAACTATCACCACGGGGATGCGGGAGCACAGATCAGTCATGGCCCAGCTTCGGATGGCACGCATTTGGCTTTGCGTGACTGGCCGCTGGCGTCAGGCGTCAAGGCTCGTGCGCAGGTACTGGTGGTGCATGGCCTGGGCGAACATAGTGGCCGTTACGCGGCGCTGGCGCGCAGGCTCAATGACTGGGGTTTTGCCGTGCGCGGCTATGACCAGTATGGGCATGGTCTCTCGGGCGGACCGCAAGGCGGTCTGAGCAGCGATATGCGGCTGCTTGACGATCTGGCCGTGGTGCTGGACGGCTTGCGGGCGGAGATGCCGAAAAATCAGGCCATCGTGCTATTGGGTCATAGCATGGGCGGTCTTGTGGCTGCAGATTTTGTGGCATCCGGTTTGCGCCATGTGGATGCTCTGGTACTGTCCTCGCCCGCGCTGGCGCTGCATCTGACTGCGGTACAAAAGGCCTTGATGACAGGCCTGCCCAAGTTGCTACCCAATCTGCGCGTGGCCAGCGGGCTGAAGTCGCGGCATCTATCGCATGATCCGCAGGTGGTGCAGGCCTATGACACCGATGCATTGCAGCACAAGCGCATCAGCGCAAGGCTGGCACGCTATATGGCTGAAGGCGGCGCGCATGTGCTGGCCAAGGCCCGCAACTGGTGTGTTCCGACCTTGCTGCTATGGGCCGGGCAGGACAAGCTGGTAGACCCCGCAGGCAGTGCGGCATTCGCGCAGCAGGCGCCGGCCAGTGTGGTGCAGGCCCAGTGCTTCGAGTCGGCCTATCACGAGATCTTCAACGAACGCCCCGAACTGGCCGCCCCCGTGTTTGCGCGGTTGCAGCAGTGGCTGGACCAGCGGTTTCCGGTGGCTTGAGCCTTAGAGCAGTGGCGGCGGCTGCTTGCGGCCTTTCTCGACCGGGTTGGCACGCAGCTTTTCGGCCGGGTAGGGGCGCAGAAACTCCTTGGCCTTGTTGACCTTGGCGTTGAGCCAGGCGTCGTAAGCGCCTTCGTTGAGGATGGCGGGCATGGCCTTGTCATTGCCGGCATGGCCGTAGCGGTTCATCAGCGCATGGGCATTGGCGTTGATGGTGATGAGGGCGTAGCTGACGATGATTTCGCCGTCCTCGCCCACCCAGCGTGCCCAGACGCCGGCTGCGCCCATGGGTTGGTTATCCACGCGGGTGATGCGTGTGGGTACAGGCTTGCCGGGGCGCAGATCATCGACCTGAAAGGCTTGCAGCGGCACGATGCAGCGCTGGCCGGCCAGCCAGGCATCGCGAAATGCCGTGCCCGTGGTCAGGTTGTCGATCTTGGCATTGACCAGCTTGAGCGCGCGCAGGCGGCCGTCCGAGGCAGACTTGACCCAGTGCGGCACCAGCCCAAAGCTGGCAGACACCAAGGTACGCTCCACAGGCGGTAGAGGTGCTCCTTCTTCAGGAGCTGTAAACGTATGCCCCAAAAGCGCTGCAGAGGATTCTGCTGCTGCATTGACGATGATGCAGCCCATGCGGCGCGGGGTCAGGATTTTTTCGGGTGCAGGCTCGGGGGCTTCGACGCGAAAGTTTTGCGCATAGAACTCGGGCTTGGCCAGAGAGAGGTGACAACTGCTCATGATTTACTCCAGGGCCAGCAGGGAAAGGGCCGCGACCGATGCGGTCTCGGCGCGCAGCACTCGGTTGCCCAGGCTGGCGGGCTTCCAGCCGCGTTCCAGCGCCCAGTCTTCTTCCTGTGCTGTCAGGCCGCCTTCGGGGCCATGCAGTACCCAGACGGCTTTCGCATCGCTGGTGACAGTACGTAGCGGCTGGCTGCCTTCGCGCAGTGAAAGTACAAAGCGAGCTGACTCGGCGTCCGGCGCATCCTGGCTGCGCAGCCAGTCGGCCAGCGGCCGAGGGGCGTGAATCACCGGCACCTGGTTGCGGCCGCATTGCTCGCAGGCCGAGACGGCAATGGACTGCCAGCGCTCGATCTTCTTGTCGGCGCGGTCGCCCTTGAGCTTGAGCACGCTGCGCGCGGCCATGACGGGCTGGATGCTGGCCACGCCCAGCTCGGTGGCTTTTTCCACCAGCCAGTCCATGCGCTCGTTGGCGGGCATGCCGACCACCAGGTGCACGGCACGCTCTGCCTCGCGCTCCACGGCGCGGTGCGCCTGTATACGCACGCCGACGTCGCTGCGGCCCATATGGGTGATGACGGCATCGAATTCACCGCCAGCAAAGCCGTTGCCTGTCTGGCCCTCGAACAAGGTGATGACGTCACCGGGCTGGTGACGCAGCACCTGCACATGGCGGGCGGCGCCTGCGGGCAGATCCAGTTCGGAGCCGATGTGCAGAGGAATAGGACAGTGATAGCGCGGCATTTGGAATAGATAGCAATAGTCTTAATGGGGCGTGGCTCAAGCCAGAAACACCGAGCAAGGGCCGCCCCGCCGCGAAGGTGTTGCCCCCCTCCCGCATTGCGAAGCAAAGCGAGAGAGGGGGAAGCCGCAAAGCGGCTCAGGGGGTGTTTCTCACATTCTTCCGTAGGCGTAACCGACCTGTGCCTGAATGCCCTCAATCTGATCGATCAAGCGCAGGAAGGGGCCCAGTTCGCGGTAACGGCTGCAAGTGGAGCGGATGTAGTGGATAAAGCGCGGTGCATCGGCCAGGTACTTGGGCTTGCCGTCACGCAGTGTCAGGCGGGCGAAGATACCAGCAACCTTGAGATGGCGCTGCAGCCCCATCCATTCGACCCCACGGTAGAACTCGCCGAAGTCGTCGCCCCAGCCGCTGGCGCTGCCCGCGCCGACCAGGCCGGCCTTGCGGGCTTTTTCCCAGTAGCGGATGGTGATGTCGATGACAAAGTCCTCTTCCCAGCTGATGAAGGCATCACGCAGCAGGCTGGCGATGTCATAGGTGATGGGACCGTAGACGGCGTCCTGGAAGTCCAGCACGCCCAGAGGAGCGTCTGGAGAGACAGGTTGCATCAGATTGCGCATCATGAAGTCGCGATGGACATAGACGCAGGGAGCCTGCAGGTTGTGGGCCACGATCTGGTCAAAGGTCTTGGCCAGAGTGGCTTGCTGCTTGTCATCCAGCGCGAACTGGCGGTGCTTGGCGATATACCAGTCGGGAAAGAGCTGCAGCTCGCGGCGCAGCAGAGCTTCGTCGTAAAGGGGGAGCTTGCCGACATTGCCACTTTGGGAGGCCAGCTGCCAATCCAGCAGAACCTCGACCGCGGAGCGGTACCAGGCCTCGGCGTCCTGGGGCTTTTCGGGGTTGAGAGCCTCGATCACGGTTTTGCTGCCGAGGTCGTTGAGCAAAATAAAGCCGTGCTGCGCATCCCAGTCGAGAATCTGCGGCACGCACAGGCCGGCCTGTGCCATCAGGGCCTGGACTTTGACAAAAGGTGCGCAGTCTTCCTTGTCAGGTGGGGCATCCATGACGATAAGGCTAGCGCCATGGCTGCAGTCCAGCCGCAGATAGCGGCGAAAGCTTGCATCGGCCGAGGCAGGGCGCAGGGTTTCAGGGCGCAGCTGAAAGCGGGCAGCCAGGGGAGCCAGCCAGGCGTCGAAAGCGGCGTGGCGGGCAGCATCTGCCCAGACAACGCCGACATTGGAGAGGTTTGAAGCGGTCATGGATAATCGGATTTTACAAACCGATGCCGGCGCATCACCGGACAGTGATGCTAGGCTCTCGGTCTTATTCGTAGGACTTACACAAACAAGGGTGTGCCAAGGCGGTTTCCTGAAGGCAAGGCACTGGCTTAAGCCTGATTTGCGTAAGTCGTGATTCGTTGATGTATGCCTGCGCACGCGCGCTATTGACCACCGTGCAATCCCCTAATTCTCTGCAAGACTCCCTGGCCGCCAGCTCTTTACCCGCTTCGCGGGCAGTGAGCGTGCGTCCGGCGATTCGCCCTCTGGCCTGGGCGGTGGCTCTGGCCTGGGCCGGCGCAGGTCTGCATGTCCAGGCGCAGGAGTCCGCTGTTCCCGAGGCAACTGCCGGGCAGGAGGCGGCGCTGATGGCCGATGGGCTGCCCGCGCTCAAGCTCAAGTCCAGCTCTTTGCTGCAAGAGACCTATCCGCAGGAAGTACGCGATCAGCAGCCCATCTATATCAAGGGCGACAGCCTGGCCGGTCAGCCTGACATCAACGCTTCGGTGCATGGCGAGGCGGAGCTGCGCCGTGGCGATACCATGATCCGTGCCGACAAGCTCGATTACGCCCTGCCTGACGACAAGGTCAACGCGGTGGGTTCGGTCTATATCAACCAGGCGGGCAATATCTACAAGGGAACCGCACTGGATTTGCAGGTGGATGCCTTCAAGGGGCAGTTCGACAACGCCGATTACCGTTTCCTGGCCAATGGTGCCTATGGTGACTCCTCGCGTGTGGATTTCATCGACAAGGACCATTCGGTAGTCCACAACGCCACCTACACCACTTGCCAGCGTGATGATGAGGCCAGCTGGCAGCCCAGCTGGATGCTCAAGGCCGAGACCATCGAGCTGGACATGGCCGAGGAAGTGGGCGTGGCACACAATGCCAAGCTGCAATTCAAGGGTGTCACTGTCTTGCCCGTGCCGCGCATGAGCTTTCCGCTATCGGACAAGCGCAAATCCGGCCTGCTGCCTCCCATGATCGGCATGGACAAGCTCGGCGGCATCGAATATTCCCAGCCCTATTACTGGAATATTGCACCCAATCGCGATCTGACGGTCACTCCGACGGTGATGACCAAGCGTGGCGTCAATCTGACCGGCCTGTTCCGCTATATGGAACCCAGCTACTCAGGTGAGACATACGCCAGCTACATGCCTGGCGACAATCTGCGTAGCCGGGATCGCTGGGGCTATTCCTGGCAGCACAGGGCCGTGATTGATTCGCCTGTTGGCGGGCTGGGTCTGAACCTGAATCTGAATCGTGTCAGCGATGATGATTACTGGCGGGATTTCAGACTGGCTCCGGTTGCGATGCGCCAGCGTCTGCTGCCCAGCACGGCCAGCCTGAGCTGGGCCAAGGGCGATGGTGCGTTGAGCCTCAATATGACGCGCTACCAGACGCTGCAGGATCCTGATGCGCTGATCGCACCACCCTACAGCATGGTGCCCCAGCTCCAGTACCGCTACACGCCGCAGGAGCTGCCGCATGGGTTGGACTTCAGTCTGGTCGCGGATACCACGCGCTTTGAGCTGATCCGGCCGTTGACAGGCCAGGCGGTGAACAATGGCCAGCGCAGCTATGTGCAGGCTCAGCTGAGCCGTCCCTTTCTGTCGCCTGGAGCCTTCATCACACCCAAGCTCATGTTGCATACGTCGAGGTATGACACGGACAGCATGATGAGCAATGGCAGCAAGAGCGCCAATCGCACGCTGCCGACCTTCAGTCTGGACAGCGGCCTCGTTTTCGAACGTGATACCTCCTGGTTTGGCAAGAAGCTGCTGCAGACTTTCGAGCCGCGTGCCTTCTACACCTATACGCCCTATCGCGATCAGAGCATGCTGCCGCTGTATGACACCGGTCGCAGCGACTTCAATTTCTCGAGTATTTTTTCCGAGAACGACTATGTCGGCCAGGACCGTATTGCCGACAATCACCTGGTGACGCTGGGTGCCACATCGCGCTTTATCGATCCGGAAAGCGGGGCGGAAAAGCTCAAGCTGGCCATTGCCCAGCGCGTGCGCCTTTCTGACCAGCGCGTGCTGCTGCCCGGTGAAGTGGCCGCGACCAGCAAGTTGTCCGACATCCTGCTGGGTGCGGCCATCAACTGGACCGATAAATGGTCTCTGGAAGGCACAACTCAGTACAACAAGGATCTGGGGCGAACGGTGCGGACCACGGCCACGGCCCGCTACAGTCCGGGCAACTATCGCACCTTCAACATCGGCTATCGCACGCAGCTGGATACGGTGACCAAGAAGCCTTCCAGCGAACTGGTGGATGTGGGCTGGCAGTGGCCCATCAACGATCTCTGGGGTGACAAGGGCAAGGACCTGGGCGCAGGCCGAGGCCAGGGCGGCGGTCGCTGGTATGCGGTCGGCCGTCTCAACTATTCGATCAAGGACCGACAGATGGTGGATACCGTGGTCGGCCTTGAATATGACGGCTGCTGCTGGATTGGCCGCGTGGTGCTGCAGCGTCTGCAAAGCTCGGTGACTCAGTCCAATCTGCAACTGCTGTTCCAGATGGAGTTCGTGGGCTTCTCGCGCCTGAGCTTTGGTGCAGACCCCACGGCCAGCCTCAAGCGCAACGTGCCGCGCTACCAATATCTGCGTGAGGCGGTATCTCCGCCCAGCCGCTTCACCAATTACGATTGATCAAGGTTTTTCATGCGTTTCTCCCCCAAATCATCGAGCGTTTGCGGCATGGCTGCGGCCTTGTTCATGCTGGCCGCGGTTGCACAGGCGCAGGGCCTCAAGAGTCCTGGTACTGGCAAGTCCAAGGGCACTGACGCTTCCATCTCCCGTGCGCTGGATGCAACCGTGCAGGCCTCGGGACGGCAGTTGCCGGCCGCTGGACCTCGTTCGGCGGACTACATCGTTGCCGTGGTCAATTCCGAACCCATCACCAATAACGAGGTGCGTGCCCGCATGGCGCGCGTGACTCAAAATGTGAGCGAGCAAGGCGGTCAATTGCCGCCACAGTCCGAGCTGGCACGCCAGGTGCTGGAGCGTCTGATCGTCGAGCGCGTGCAACTGCAGGAGGCTTCGGATACGGGCCTCAAGGTGGATGACCTGACGGTCAATCAGGCAATGGACAATGTGGCGCGCCAGAACAGCACGGACCTGCCGGGGCTGCTGTCGCGTCTGAAGGCCGAGGGCCTGTCCGAAGCGCAGTTCCGCGCGGAGATCCGCAACCAGATGACCATGCAGCGCGTGCGTGAGCGCGAGGTGGACGGCAAGGTCAAGGTGAGCGAGGCTGACATCGACCGTTTCCTCAAGGAACAAAAGCGCCCTGGCGAAGCCGCTGCTGCATCGGCCATGGTGGACCTGGGCCATATCCTGATCCTTGTGCCCGAAAACGCCAGCCCAGCCGTCGTGGCCGAGCGCGAGGCCAAGGCCAAGCAGGCGGCGGAAGCCGCGCGCAAGAACCCCGACTTCATCGCCTCCGTGCGTGAGTTCTCGGACGTACCCAATGGACAAGGCGGTGGCTCCATGGGCATGCGCCCCATGAGCGAGTACCCCGAGCTGTTTGCCAAGCAGGTTGGCTCGGCCGCCACGGGCAGCATCGTTGGCCCCTTCCGCTCCGATGCGGGCTTTCACGTGCTCAAGGTGCTGGGCAAGTCCCAGTCCGGCGCCCCTGTCTACATCACGCAAAACCATGCGCGTCACATTCTGCTGCTGGTGGACAAGAATCTGACGGAAGCCCAGGCAGCCAAGCGCCTGGAGGATTACAAGCGCCGTGTGGAAGCGGGTCAGGCCACCTTCCAGCAACTGGCCCAGGAGTTCTCCAAGGACGGTAGCGCTCGCAATGGCGGCGATCTGGGCTGGTCCTCGCCCGGCCAGTTCGTGCCCGAGTTCGAGCGCGTGCTAGACGGCCTCCAGCCCGGCCAGATCAGCAACCCCGTGGTTTCGCGCTTTGGCGTGCACCTGATTCAGCTGATCGAGCGCCGCCAGGAAAAGCTGACCGAGCGCGAACAGCGCGAAATGGTGCGCAACGTGGTGCGTGAGCGCAAGGCAGAGCAGGACTACGAAACCTGGCTCAAGGAACTGCGCGGCAAGGCATTTGTCGAGTACCGCGAGCCACCGCAATAAGTCCGTGCAATCTGCTTGATGTGCCCGGTAATGTCATCATTGCGCATCGGGCACTCAAGTCACCCTCTCTCATTTCAAGCGGTGCCCAGGCACCGCTTTCGCATTCATGAAACATATTCCCCGCAAGCGCTTTGGCCAGAACTTTCTGACCGATGGCGCCATCATCGACAACATTGTTGAGGCTATCGACCCCAAGGCTGGCGAGCCCATGGTCGAAATCGGCCCAGGCCTGATGGCCCTGTCCCAGCCTCTGGTCGAGCGCCTGGGCAAGCTCACGGTGATCGAACTGGACCGTGATCTGGCCGCACGCCTGCGTCTGCGTGACGACCTGGACGTGGTCGAGTCCGACGTGCTCAAGGTGGACTTCCGGGCGCTGGCCGCGCGCCTGGGCGTGCCCAAGCTGCGTGTGGTCGGCAATCTGCCCTACAACATCTCCAGCCCCATCCTGTTCCATCTGCTTGAGCAGGTCGATGTGGTGCAGGACCAGCACTTCATGTTGCAGAAAGAGGTGATCGACCGGATGGTGGCCGATGCTGGCAACTCGGCCTATGGCCGCCTGTCGGTGATGCTGCAGTGGCGCTATGCCATGGAGGATGTGCTGTTCGTGCCGCCGGGCAGCTTCAACCCGCCGCCCAAGGTCGACAGCGCCGTGGTGCGCATGATTCCGCGCGAAAAGCCTGCGGAGCTCAACCCCAAGTTGCTCGAAGAGCTGGTGCAGGTGGCCTTCAGCCAGCGCCGCAAGATCTTGCGCAACACCCTGGGCAAATGGCTGGAGGAAAAAGGCTTCTCGGGCGAGTTTGATCTGCAGCGCCGCGCCGAGGAAGTCCCGGTGGCCGAGTACGAAGCATTGGCCGCACAGTTTTCCTGAATCTATATGAAAATAGCTGCAAAAGGTTGTTGGTAAAGCGTTTGCAGCTATTGATTTTAGAAGTCAGGCGGTCGCTTGCAGTGCATCGCCCAGGGCATTGACCAGGCGCTCGATCTCGGCCTGTTCGCTGATGAACGGTGGGGCCAGCTGGATTGTGTCGCCGCCGTAGCGCACATAAAAGCCCAGGTCCCAGCATTTCATGGCGATCTCGTAGGGGCGCTTGGCAGGCTCGCCGGGTGCGGGCGCGATGGAAAGGCCTGCCGCCAGCCCGATATTGCGGATATCGAGCACATGCTTCGCTCCTTTCAGGCTGTGCACGGCCTGCTCGAAAAACGGTGCCAGCGCCCGCACGCGGCATGGCCCGTCCTCCTGTGTCAGCAAATCCAGGGCCGCAATGCCCGCAGCGCAGGCCACTGGGTGGGCCGAGTAGGTATAGCCGTGGGCAAATTCCAGCATGTATTGCGGGCCGCCCGCATCCATGAACTGCTTGTAGATCTCGGGCGTGACCACGCAGGCGCCCAGCGGCTGGGCGCCGTTGGTGACCTGCTTGGCAATGTTCATGATGTCGGGCGTCACGCCAAAGGCCTCGGCGGCCGTCATGGCGCCCAGGCGGCCAAAGCCGGTGATGACCTCGTCAAAGATCAGCAGAATGTCGTGCTGGGTACAGATTTCGCGCAGCCGCTGCAGATAGCCATCGGGAGGAATCACCACGCCGCCCGAGCCCGACATGGGCTCCACGATCACGGCGGCGATATTGCTGGCGTCATGCAGGGCGATGATGTCCAGCAGCCGGTCGGCCAGTGCCCGGCCGTCGCTGTGGGCTATGGTTTGCGGCTGGCCCTTGCAGAAAGAGCCCATGGGTGGCTGAGTGTGGGGCAGATGGTCGGCTTCTATGCCTTGGCCAAACGTCTTGCGGTTGCCGCCCATGCCGCCCACCGAGATGCCGCCGAAGTTCACGCCGTGATAGCCCTTCTCGCGCCCTATCAGCCTTGTCTTGCTGCCCAGACCCTTGGCACGCCAATAGGCACGAGCCATCTTGAGTGAGGTGTCTGCAGCTTCAGAGCCTGAACCGGTAAAGAACACATGCTCCAGTCCCTCGGGCATCAGGCCCACGATGCGATTGGCCAGCTCGAAGGAGGCCGGGTGCCCGAACTGAAACGCCGGTGAATAGTCCAGTTGCTGCGCGGCCTTGCCGATGGCCTCGGCGATTTCGCTGCGACCATGGCCAAGACCGCTGCACCACAGGCCGGAGAGGCCGTCGAAGATCTGCCGCCCGTCTGCGTCGGTGTAGTAAGCGCCTTTG
Organism: Comamonas resistens; assembly: GCF_030064165.1. Taxonomy (NCBI): domain Bacteria; kingdom Pseudomonadati; phylum Pseudomonadota; class Betaproteobacteria; order Burkholderiales; family Comamonadaceae; genus Comamonas; species Comamonas resistens. The sequence continues at coordinate 5,141,580 of NZ_CP125947.1, read as the reverse complement.
GCGGCCGTGATGATGCGCGGCTGGGCCTTGAAGTTGCGGTTGCCCGTGAAAGGCATCCAGTGGGCGCTCAGCCATTGGGCATCTTGCGGGCTGGCGAGGCTCCGGGCCTCGGTGTCTGCGATCTGCATGGGAACTCCTTGAATTCCCGTCCATTGTTGGACAGCGCCCGTTGAGACGAAATAGCCGCAAACCCATGGTTTGTCATTTCGATGACAGGCGGTTTGAGTTATGCACAGATATGGAGGTGAAGTTATTCAATTCTCAATCGTCAAAGAGAAAGTAGATGCAGAAGTGTTCATTTGTTCAATGCAATTTGAATACTTATGCACAGCTTTTCTTCCATCACTCCAGATGGCCTGCACAGTCGCCGATGGCTGCCAGTGATTGCATCAGCCATTGCGGAAAGCCGGTAGGGATTCGCAGGTTCATACGGCCAGAGCCTCGGCTGGTTGCTGCGACGGTTGCTGCTTTTTCAGGCGGCGTTCCCAGGCCTTCTCGTGGAAGAAGAAGGCAAAGGCCTGAACCGTGGGCTCCAGCAGGCTCAGTGTCAGCGAAGCGATCAGATTGCCCGTGACGGCATAGGCCACGCAGGCAGCGACCGTGATGTGAATACAGTAGTAGCTGGCCGTCTTGGCCAGGGTCAGACGATTGTGGCTCAGGGCTTGAATCAGACGGGTCATGGGGTTCTCCAGATGCGTTGGCTCAATGGTATGAATATCGAATGCAAAGATATAATTGAGAATTATTACTGTTGCGATAGATGGCGTGTCGGCTGTGCTTTTGTGCTCTTGCTAAGCTGGTAGGGCTGATTTTTAAGAAAAATTGCTTGCAAGCCCTTTGTAGATAAGCGCTGGCAGCTGTGAATTGATGAGTTTCTGATGACGGAGTTGATGCAGATCCAGCTGCGCCCGCTGGCGGCAGCCGATGTGGAAGCCGTGCTGCGCATACAGGCGCAGTGCTACGGCCAGGACTTTCTGGAGTCACGCGATGTGTATGCCCGGCGTCTGGCCATGGCGGGGCACTGTTCCTGGGCCGCCGTGCGCGGGCCGCTGATACTGGCCTATCTGGCCGCCTATTGGTCGCGGCCCGGTGCAGTCACGCCGTTTGGCGGCGACTTTGCGGACTACGCAGATGCCAGCGTGCTCTATCTGCACGATATGGCGGTGTCCCCCGAAGCTGCCGGGCAGGGTCTGGCCGGACGTATGGTGCAGGCCGCACGCGAGCAAGCCAGGGCACGAGGCATTGCGCGCACTGCCCTGGTGTCGGTGCAGGGGTCACAGGCCTATTGGGAAGGCCAAGGCTATGCGAGGGTGAATCTTGAAAATGCTGCGCAGCAGCAACACTTGGCCAGTTATGGCGAAGATGCCGTCTATATGGAGGGATTAATCTGACATGCCTGCCGGGCAGGGCAAGGATAATGCCGCCCATGCCCAATCGCTGGAAACCCAATGTGACAGTCTCGGCCATCATCGAGCGCGATGGCCGCTTTTTGCTGGTGGAAGAACAAACGGCGGATGGACTGCGTCTGAATACGCCCGCAGGTCATCTGGACCCTGCCGAGACGCCTATCGATGCCTGTGTGCGTGAAGTCATGGAAGAGACGGCCTACAGCTTTACTCCCACGGCACTGGTCGGCATCTATATGAACCGCTTTGTGCGTACCCGCACCGGAGCCGACATCACCTATCTGCGCTTTGCCTTTACGGGCGAACTGGGCATGCACCATGCGCAAAGCCATCTTGACGAAGGCATTGTGCGCAGCGTCTGGCTCACGCTGGATGAACTCAAGGCCACGGCCCATCTGCACCGCAGTCCTATCGTGCTGGAGTCCGTGGGCGACTATCTAGCCGGTCAGCGCCATGATCTGGGCCTGGTTCATGCGGATTCCAGCATCTATCGGCCGCCTCTGCCGACACCAGCAGTACCGCAGGATGCGGGTGCCACGCTGGATGATGTGCTGGCCCAGATTCACTAAGCCCTGTTTGAAGCAGCCGTGACAGGCATGCACGGCCCGGGCTGTGCACAATGCACGGCATGTCCCTGGCCAGCCTGATCCGACTGCTTGCACTTGCCGCCCTCTGGGGCGGCAGTTTCCTTTTCATGCGCGTCGCCGTGCCGCACCTGGGGGCCGTGCCCACGGCCGTGGGGCGGGGGCTGTTTTCCACGCTGGGCCTGGGGGCCACGCTGGCCATCATGGGCTATCGGCCGCGGCTGGGGCGTTATCTCTGGCCTTTGCTGGCACTGGGCGTCATCAATTCCGGCATTCCCTTTCTTATGTACGCGCTGGCGGCCCAGGTGCTGCCATCGGGCTATAGCGCCATCTTCAATGCCACCACGCCGCTGGTGGCCACTGTGGTGGGGGCGCTGGTGTTTGCCGAGGCGATCACGCCCGCGCGCGTGGCTGCGGTACTGCTGGGGATTGGCGGCGTGGCGGTGCTGGCCCAGGCCGGGCCGCTGGATCTCAGCGCAGCTGTGCTGGGCGGCATGGCGGCCTGTTTTGTGGCCACGGTCTGCTATGCGTTTTCCAGCTATCTGACGCTCAGGCTTGCGGGTGCCAATGCGTCCGTGGACACGCGCGCTGCCGTTTTCATCAGCCAGCTGGGTGCGCTGATGGTGCTGACACCGGCGCTGCTCCTCGACATGGCGCTGGAGCCCGGCATGCTGGCCAGGCTGCAGGCCGCGCCGCTGCTGGCATGGGGCAATGTGGCGGTGCTGGGCCTGCTGAGCACGGCTCTGGCCTATGTGCTGTACTTCAGGCTGATTGCCGACGAGGGGCCGCAGAAGGCGCTGACCGTGACCTTCATCGTGCCCGTGTTCGCCGTGCTCTGGGGCTGGGCCCTGCTCGATGAGTCCTTGACAGTCGCACATGCCATGGGGGGCGGGCTGATTGCGCTGTCGCTATGGCTGGTGCTGCGCCCCAAGGCGGATTGAGCCGGCGCGAGCGGCCTTCGCTTCACCAGGCGGCGGGCAGGCGCAGCTGCAAAAGCTCCAGAAAGGACTGCGCCGCATGCGGCAGCGTGCGGCCGGCCAGGGTCTGCACCTCGATGTCGCGCAGGTCCATGCCGCGGTCGCTGAGCGGCACGGCCGCGAGGGCTCCCGTGGCCACCATGTTGCGTGCGGCGATCTCGCTGGCCACGGCCACCGCCGTGCCCTGGGCCGCGAAGTTCAGCAGCGTCTTGCCGTGATTGCTCTCCAGCGCCGGCACCAGCATCAACCCCTGTCGGCTGCAGGCAGCGTCCAGCAACTGGCGCACCGCCGTGCTCGGCGGCGGCAGGGCCAGCGGATAGCGCGCCAGCCTGGCCAGTGCCACGCTGCGTTCCTGGGCCAGCGCATGGCCGGGCGCCACCAGGGCCAGCACGGGCGCCGCCACGCGGCAGGCGACGGCAATGCCGGGCTCTGGCACCCGGCTGAAACACAGGCCTATGTCGGCCGTGCCGGTGCGCACGGCACCGGAAACCTCGGGTGTGGGCAGCACGTTGACCTCGAAGACGATGCCGGCATGCTCGCGCTGGAAGGCCGCGCACAGGCGCGGCAGGAATTCGCTGGCAAAGGCGTCGGAGCTGGCAATGCGCACCTTGCCGCTGCGCAGGCCCTGCAGGGCCTGGATTTCGCCCAGGGCACGCTCGGCATCCAGGCCTGCGCGGCGCGCGTGGTCGGCCAAGATCTCTCCGGCGGCATTGAGCACCATGCCGCGCGGGTGGCGCTCGAACAGCGGCGTGCCCAGCCGCGCCTCCAGCGCCGCGATCTGGCGGCTGATGGCCGAGGCCGCCACATGCAGCCGGGCCGAGGCTTCGGTCAGCGAGCCGCATTGCGCGACTTCATGGAAGTAGCGCAATGCGGTGTCTTGCAGCAGCAGGTGGAGCGGATCGGGCATGGCAGCGAATGGAAGAGGTTCCCATTGTGCTCGGTTTGCCGTTGCGGCAAGGATGGCTTGCAAATTTGCCGATGGCGGCAAACGCGTCCGTTTTCTAAGATGGCCTGTTCCAGTGCCGCCCGGCTGCGGCCATCCGATTCGCCAACCCGCCATCTCACCAGGAGTGTTGCCATGCCGGCACGGTCTGCTATTTCATCTTCGCGTCGCCAGTGGATTCAGGCCGCCGCGGTCCTGGCCGGTGGCCTGCTGGCCCAGGTGTCACTACCGGCCCAGGCCCAGGGCGAAGCCCCCTGGCCCAGCCGCCCGGTGCGGGTGATCGTGCCCTTCCCGCCCAGCGGCGCGACCGACCTGGTGGCGCGCGTGATCGCGCAGCGCGTGTCGCAGGAGCTGGGCCAGCAGCTGATCATCGACAACCGGCCCGGCGCCGGCGGCACCATAGGCGCCGGCGAGGCCTCCAAGGCCGCGCCCGACGGCTACACGCTGCTGTTCACCACCAGCAGCACGCACGCCATCTCGCCGCACCTGATGCCCAAGCTGAGCTACAAGGTGGACAAGGACTTCACCCCCATCGCCCACACGGCCGATGCGGCCAGCATGCTGCTGGTCACGCCTTCGCTGCCGGTGCGCACCGTGCAGGAGCTGATCGCCTACGCCAAGGCCAACCCCGGCCAGCTCAACTACGCCAGCAGCGGCAACGGCACCATCGTGCACCTGAACACCGCCGCCTTTGCCGCGCAGGCGGGCATCCGGCTCACCCACGTGCCCTACAAGGGCACGGCCCAGTCCATCACCGACCTGGCCGCGGGCCAGGTGCACCTGCTGTTCGACTCGATCCCCACCGGCATGCCCCATGTGGCCAGCGGCCGGCTGCGCGCGCTGGCCGTCACCGGCGAGCAGCGCAGCGCGCTCGCGCCCAACCTGCCGACGCTGGCCGAATCGGGCCTGCCGGGCTACTCGTCGGTCACCTGGTTCGGCGTCTACGGCCCGGCCGGCATGAAGCCCGAGCTGGTGGAGCGGATCAACCAGGCCTTCAACCAGGCCGTCCAGAATCCGGACGTGATCGCCAACCTGGCCAAGCAGGGCGTGGAGCCGGCCAAGGCGCAGACGCCGAAGGAGTTCGCGGCGATGGTGAAGGCCGACAGCGCGCGCTGGGCCAAGGTCATCAAGGACAACCACATCACTCTGGAGTAGGCATGACAAACGCCATCAAGGACTGGACGCTTCCCTATGCCTCGCACCGCTCGCCGGTGCTGGGGCGCAACATGGTCAGCACCTCGCAGCCGCTGGCCGCGCAGGCCGGCCTGCGCATGCTGCTGGCCGGCGGCAACGCGGTGGACGCAGCGCTGGCTGCGGCGATGACGCTCACGGTGGTCGAGCCCACGGGCTGCGGCATCGGCAGCGACGGCTTCGCCATCGTCTGGGACGGCAAGGAGCTGCACGGCCTCAACGCCTCGGGCCGTTCGCCCGCGGGCTGGACGCCCGAGTACTTCGCCCAGCTCGGCGGCATCCCGGAAAAAGGCTGGAACGGCGTGACCGTGCCCGGCGCCGTGTCGGCCTGGGTGGCGCTGTCCAGGCGCTTCGGCAAGCTGCCTTTCGCGCAGGTGGCGCAGCCCGCCATCGACTATGCGCGCCACGGTTTCGCGGTCTCGCCCACCATCGCCACGCTGTGGGAGCTGGGTGGCCAGAAGCTCGGCGACCAGCCCGGCTTTGCCGAGTGCTTTCTGCCCGGCGGCCGCGCACCCAAGGCCGGTGAAGTGTTCAAGAGCGAAGCCCATGCGCGCACGCTGGAGGAGATTGCCGCCACCATGGGCGAGTCGTTCTACCGCGGCGCGCTGGCCAAAAAGATGGCTGCGCATTCGCGCGCCTGCGGCGGCGTGATGACCGAGGAAGACCTCGCTGCGCACCAGGCAGACTGGGTGGGCACGGTATCGCAGAAGTTCGGCGACTCGGTGATCCACGAGATCCCGCCCAACGGCCAGGGCATTGCCGCGCTGATGGCGCTGGGCATGCTGGACGAGCTGGGCGTGGGCCAGCAGTTGCTGGACGGCGTGGACAGCGTGCACCTGCAGATCGAGGCCATGAAGCTGGCCTTTGCCGACCTGCACCAGTACAACGCCGATCTGGACCATATGCGCGTCACCCCCGCGCAGCTGCTGGACCGCGGCTACCTGCGCGAACGCGCCCGGCTGATTGACCGCGAGAAGGTCAGCGACCCTCGCTACGGCGCGCCCCGGCCCGGCGGCACGGTCTACCTGGCGGCGGCCGATGCCAGCGGCATGATGGTCTCGTTCATCCAGTCCAACTACATGGGCTTCGGCTCGGGCGTGGTCGTGCCGGGCACCGGCATCAGCCTGCAGAACCGCGGCAAGGGCTTCACCACCGAGGCCGGCCACGCCAACGAGGTCGGCCCGCGCAAGCGCCCCTCGCACACCATCATCCCGGCCTTTGCGATGAATGCCGACGGCACGCCCCAGATGGCCTTCGGCGTGATGGGCGGCCCCATGCAGAGCCAGGGCCACCTGCAGATGGCGCTGCGCGTGCTGCGCTACGGCCAGAACCCGCAGGCCGCGGCCGATGCGCCGCGCTGGCGCGTGACCGGCGGCAAGGGCGTGGCGGTGGAGCCGGCCTTCGACGCCGCCGTCGTCGAGCAGCTGCGCGCGCGTGGCCACGAAGTCACCGTCGAGGCCGGCCACGGCGTGTTCGCCTTTGGCGGCGCCCAGCTGGTGCTGCGCGACGGCGACCATTACATCGCGGGCTCCGATCCGCGCAAGGACGGCTGCGCCGTGGCCTATTGATCCCTCCTGGGTGGCTGCGCCGCTTCCCCGCTGTCACAAAGTACGCTGCTTCTGCGTCTAAGGCTGGGGCCTGTCACACTGGGTGGCCGGCCCCCAGCCTTTTTGCAGGAGACCTCCCGTGAACACCCCTTCCCATGCTGCGCCGTCCGCCGATGCGGGACTGCAGGAATTCCAGCGCCATCGCCCACGCCTGTTCGGGCTCGCCTATCGCATGCTGGGCCAGCGGGCCGAGGCCGAAGATCTGGTGCAGGACGTCTGGCTGCGCTGGCAGGACAGCGATCACGCCGCCGTGGCCCAGCCCGAGGCCTGGCTGGTGGCCACGGCCACGCGGCTGGCCATCGACCGGCTGCGGCGCCTGCGTGTGGAGCGTGAGCATTACGCGGGCTTCTGGCTGCCCGAGCCCCTGATTCAGCCCTGGACCGAGGCGGCACCTTCATCCGAGGACTTGCTGGAGCGTGCCCACGACGTCTCCACCGCGTTGCTGTTCGTGCTGGAGCAACTCACGCCCGAGGAGCGCGCGGCCTTTTTGCTGCGCGAAGTGTTCGATGCCGACTATGACGAGATGGCCCAGGCCCTGGGTCGCAGCGAGGCGGCCTGCCGTCAGCTGGTGCATCGCGCGCGGGCCCATGTGAAGGCCGGGCGGCCGCGCTTCGATGCGCCGGCCGAAGCCCATGCCGAGCTGTTGCGCCGCTTTGCCCAGGCCGTGCAGGGCGGGAATCTGGCGCAGATCCAGGCGCTGTTCGCCCCCGATGCCGTGCTGATCAGTGACGGGGGTGGCAAGGTGCCGTCCTTCGGCAAGGTGCTGGAGAGCGGTCGACGCCTGGCGCTGCTGTACTTCGCCACGGCCCGGCGCGTGCGGCGCGAAGGGCAGGCGCAGACCATGCATCTGGTGCGCGTGAACGGCCTGCCCGGCCTGGTGCGTTGTATCGGCGGGCAAGTGGAGTCAGTACAGACCTTGCTGGTCGAGAACGGGCTGGTGTGTTGCGTCTATACGCTGCGCAATCCCGACAAGCTGGCCGACCTGGCGCTGCCAGACGGTTCAGCGGTCTGAGGCAAGCCATGGGCGGTGTCGCCGCACGGTTTTCAGACTATTTTTTCGTTTCTTGTCACAAAAGCGATGGGCCACTCGTCTAGAGAGATAAGAGCGCGCCATTGGGGCGGGCTCGCATTACCCAAGGAGTGTTTGCATGACCGATATCGCCAACCCCACCGCTAATCCGATTGCCATCCCAACGCCGCGCCTGGACTTCCACTCCCTCGCGCCCGAGCTCTACAAGGCCCAGGGCAGCATCAACGCGCTGCTGGCCCGTTCCAGCCTGGGCGTGCAACTGCTGGAGCTGGTCTATCTGCGCGTCTCGCAGATCAATGGCTGCGCCTTTTGCGTGGACATGCATGTGCGCGAGCTGCTGTCGCGTGGCGAGGACCTGCAGCGCATCAACAGCGTGGTGACCTGGCGCGAGGTGGACTTCTTCGAGATGCGCGAGCGCGCCGCCTTGAACTGGGCCGAGCGCTGCACGCAGCTGAGCCAGGCCCACCCCGGGCCGCAGGACTTCGAGGCCCTGCGCCCCTACTTCAGCGAGCGCGAGATGGTGGAGCTCAGCTACGCCATCGGTTGCATCAATGTCTGGAACCGTCTGTGCGTGGGCTTTGCCGCGCCTGTGGAAAAGAAGCCGATCACTCTCTGAATACCGGCACACCGCCCTTAGTTCTGGGTGATATTGCGTTCCTTGACCACCTTGCCCCATTGCTCGTATTCCTTCTTCATGAAGGCGGCAAATTCGGGGCGCGTGGTGGGCTGGGGGGTCAGGCCGTGCTGCTTGAGGGCTTCGGCCACGCCGGGGTCCTTGAGCACCTTGACGATCTCCGTATTCCAGCGATCCAGCACGGGCGTGGGGGTCTTGCCTGGTGCGACGAAGGCATACCAGTTCAACGCTTCGAAGCCCGGATAGCCGGCCTCGGCCACTGTAGGAATATTGGGCATGTAGGCGGGACGGGTCAGGCCTGTGGTGGCCAGCGGAATCAGCTTGCCGGTTTCGATATGCGGCAGGGCCGTCGGGGGGGGCGCGAAATAGGAGGTGACGCGCTCGCCCAGCAGGTCCTGCAGCGCTGGCGCACCGCCCTTGTAGGGCACGTGCACCATCTCCACGCCCGCGCGTTGGTTGAACAGTTCGCCGGCCAGGTGCGAGGCCGAGCCTGCGCCGGTGGAGGCATAGTCCACACTGCCGGGCTCCTTCTTGGCCTTGGCCACGAATTCGGCCAGGGTCTTCACGCCCGCGCCCTTGTGCACCACCAGCACGTTGGGGAAGTTCACGCCGCCCGAGATCGGCGCCAGATCGGTGAAGGGGTTGTAGCCCACCTTCATGATGTGGGGCGCGATGGTTAGCGGGCCGACCGAGCCGAACAGCAGCACCGAGCCATCGGCCGGTGCTTTGGACACGAACTGATGGGCGATATTGCCGCCCGCGCCGCCCTTGTTGTCCACCACCACGGTTTGGCCGATGTTCTCGCCCAGCTTCTTGGCAATCAGGCGCGCGGCTGCATCAGCGGCGCCGCCGGCCGCAAAGCCCACGACGAGGGTCACGGGTTTGTTGGGCGGAAAGCCCTGTGCCTGCGCGGGAGCGGCAAGAGCCAGCGAGGTGGCTGCCAGCACGGCGGCCTGGAGCAGAGTGCGTTTTTGCATGGTGGGTCTCCTTGATGTGGGAATTGAGCTTGGGCGCTTGTCTGGCAAGCACTGGCAGCTATCTTTTTGGTATCGGGTCAATCGGCGCCCAGGCCAATGGGGCTGGGCTCGCGCTTTTCGGCGTTGTGGCGCAGCAGCGCCGCAGTGCGGAAGATGCCGTGGGCGAACTTGCCGTAAGGCAAGGTGGCAAACAGCGCGATCACGGCGCCCAGATGCAGGCACAGCAGCAAGGCAAGAGCCGGAGTGCCACGACCCAGCCACAGCGCCAGACCGCTGGCCGCGACCAGGAACAACAGGGCGATGAAGCCCAGGTCCATGGGCTTTTGCCTGGCATCGCCGTGCAGCGGGTGACGCGCGCGGTTCAGCACCCAGAGGCCGGCCGTGCCTGTCATCAGGCTCACACCGCCCAGGGCGCCGAGGACCTTGGGCAGGCTGGGCAGCTCGTAAGGTGCATGTAGGTTAAAGACGTAGTGATAGACCGTGGCCAGCCCTGTGGCCGCAAAGCACAGCATGAAACCGTAGAAGGTGAAATGGTGGAAACGGCGGCGCTTGAGCGTGTATTCGTCGTCCTCGTTGTGGCAGCCGTCACCGTGGCCGCCATCCAGGTACTTGAGGCGCAGCACGTCGTGCGTGGCTTCAGCCGCCGCCGGGCCGCTGACATCCACGTTGCTGGTGGCGGGCCTCACGTCCTTCCAGAAGCGGCGCACGCCCATGAACAGCGCAAACACCACGAACAGGAACACGGGCGCAAAGATGCCTACCAGCAGATTGTGCGGGAACAGGTGGTAGAAGTTGTTGCCCAGATTGTGGTTCCACAGCTGGCCCAGGCCTCCTTGTGCCGCCACGGCCAGCGCCAGGAACAGGAACAGTCCGGCCACCAGGGACAGCGATAGCGTCAGGCCGTTCCTCTGGTAGAGCCTGCCCATGACGGGCGGCCAGGCATAGTCGGCATAGGTCTGGCCGCGCACCTCGGCCATGGACTTGGGGATGTTGATGCCGAATTCGTGCGGCGGTGCGTACTGGCAGGCGTGCAGGCAGGCGCCGCAGTTGTGGCAGAGATTGGCCAGGTAATGCACATCGGCCTTGCCGAACTCCAGACGGCGCGTCATGGCCGGGAACACGGCGCAGAAACCTTCGCAATAGCGGCAGGCATTGCAGATCTGCATCACGCGCGCCACTTCGTCCTCGGCAGCGGTTTGCGTGGGTGCCGGGAGGATGAGAATCACCTTGCCGGTGGCCAGGGTCTGGGCTTCCTTGCCCAGTTCTTGCAGGGATTGGATGCTCATGATTTAGACCTCGTCCTTTACGGCGCCATGGATAGCGGGTTTGCCAGCAGCCGCCAGGGCGGCATTGCGCCCAGCAATGCGGCCAAAGGCCGTGCCGATCGACATGCCCACACCGGCCGTGTAGCCCTTGCCCAGCACATTGCCGGCCATCATTTCGCCGGCCACGAACAGGTTCTGGCTGGGCTGGTCGGCAAAGCGCACGGCGGCCGTGTCGTCGGTCTCCAGGCCCAGGTAGGTGAAGGTCACGCCGGGGCGCAACGCATAGCCGTAGTAAGGGCCGGTATCGAGCGGGCGCGCCCAGTGCGTCTTGGCCGGAGCCAGGCCTTCGGTGTGGCAGTCGTCCAGCGCGGTATGGTCGAAGTGGCCGACCTTGCAGCTGCGGTTGTAGGCGTCGAGCGTGGCCATGAAGGTGTCCACGTCCAGGCCCAGCTTCTGCGCGAGCTCGGGCAGGGAGTCGGCCTTCACGCCGGGGAACACCGGCGGCATGAAGCGGCCTATGGCCTTGCTATCGATGATGGAGTAGGCGATCTGGCCGGGCTGCTGGGCCACCAGGCGGCCCCAGATTGCATAGCGCTTGGGCCAGAAGTCCTCGCCCTCGTCATAAAAGCGCTGGGCATCGCGGTTCACCACCACGCCCAGCGAGACGCAGTCGATACGCGTGCAGATTCCGCCGTCGTACAGCGGAGCGCGGGCATCGATGGCCACCATGTGCGCCTGCGTGGGATCGCCCAGGCCGTCGGCCTGCTGCACTTCCAGCATGTGCTTGAGCAGCACGCCCTGGTTGAAGGCCGTGCCGCGGATGATGAAGTTGTCGGCCGGCCATTCGCCGCGCTCGTTCTGGCCCCAGGCCTCGCGCAGCCATTCGCGGTTGGATTCGAAGCCGCCCGCCGCCAGCACGCAGCTCTTGGCCGTGATGCGCTGGCTCCCGTCCGTGGTCTTGACCCAGGCAGCCTGGAACCGGCCGTTCTCGATTTCGAGCTTGTCCACGGGCGATTCGTAGCGGATTTCCACGCCCAGCTTTTCGGCGCTGCGGAAATAGGCATTCACCAGCGCCTTGCCGCCGCCCATGAAGAAGGCATTGGTGCGCGCCACATGCAGCGCGCCCGACAGCGGCGGCTGGAAGTGCACGCCATGCCTGCGCATCCAGTTGCGGCAGGTCGAGGAGGCCCGGATCACCATGCGCGCCAGATGCTCGTTGGTGATGCCGCCCGTGACCTTGAGCAAGTCCTGCCAGTACTCTTCTTCGGGATAGGCCTCGACCAGAACGTCCTGGGGAGCGTCGTGCATGCAGCGCAGATTGCGGGTGTGGCCGGAGTTGCCGCCGCGCCAGGCGCGCGGAGCGGATTCAAGCAGCAGCACGCGGCTGCCGGCTTCGCGCGCCATCAGCGCAGCGCACAGGGCGGCATTGCCACCACCGATGACGAGTACATCGGTGTCAAAGGCTTCAGTTTTCATGATGGGCTGCCACAAGCGCATGCCGGTGGCGGTTCAACGTGGGGGAATATCGCCTTGCCTGAGTCTCTATCGCTGCAAATTTCAGTTGCTAAACCCAGTAAGGTAAGTGTTGAACCTGAATGTAGTGAGCACCGCCTCACTCGTGCAGTGGGCCACAGGGATAGGGGTATCACTATTAGTGATGTTTTTTGACGTTGATTTCTCTGCCCGATAGCAGGCTCTATGCTTGGTGAGATTTCCTATCTATTTCCATCGATGAACATCAACATCATTGCGAACCGAGCCGCATACGCCGCCACTATCCAAGCGTTTTTTGCTGCGGAACCCTGCGCCATTATTGGAGTACTTTCTAGAGCGTCAGATGGGGACGTGGCGGCAGAGCAAATTAGTGCTTGGGAAAAACAGGTGGAGATCCTTAGAGGTGCTCTGAATCCCTCAATGGAGGGGGTTCTTTGTTTTGAGTTTGTGATTCCCCGTATTGGCAGGCGTGTGGATAACTTATTGCTATTGGGGCAAAAAGTGCTGGTCCTCGAGTTCAAGGTGGGCTCGAAGTCTTACGACGCGGCAGCTCAAACGCAGGTGATGGACTACGCCTTGGATCTAAAGAATTTCCACGCGGGCAGCCACGACGCGTTGATTGCCCCCATCTTGATTGCGACGGCTGCGCGAGAGGTTGTGGAGCAAGCCGATATGCAACCCATTGCAGGCGTTTTCCCAGTCATGAAGGTCAATGCATCCACTTTGCGCACGGTGTTGGCCCAGTTTGCGAGCTCTTCGCCGGAGCAAACGTTGGACTACCAGGCATGGCTTAAGGCTGGGTATCGCCCAACCCCAACCATCGTGGAAGCTTCTCAGGCGCTCTACAAAGGCCATGGGGTGGCAGAAATCACGCATTCCGAAGCGGGTGCCGAAAACTTGGGTGCGACAACAGAGGCGTTAACTGTCGCTATTGACAAGGCTAGGTCGTTAAATCGCAAAGTCATCTGCTTTGTGTCTGGCGTGCCTGGAGCGGGCAAAACCTTGGCAGGCCTGAATTTGGTGTGTGAACGCAGAAAGCATGATGAGAGAGACCAGGAGCACGCAGTCTTTTTATCGGGCAACGGACCGTTGGTCGACGTGTTGCGTGAAGCGTTGGCTCGTGACGAGGTTACGCAGAGCAAAAAAGGGGCTCAGCCAGTCAAAAAGACGGATGCAGAGCGCAAAGCCAAAGCATTTATTCAGAACATTCATCACTTTCGAGACGACAACTTAAAAACGACCGCTGCGCCAATCGAGCGGGTTGTGGTGTTTGACGAAGCTCAGCGAGCATGGAGCCGGGAGCAAGCCAGCAAGTTCATGCGAACCAAGCGCGATCAACTGGACTTTGATCAATCAGAGCCTGAGTTTTTGATCGATGTCATGGATAGACACGATGGCTGGGCTGCCATTGTTTGCTTGATTGGCGGTGGGCAAGAGATCAATACCGGCGAAGCAGGATTGGAGGAATGGCTGCGCGCCCTACGAGATCGATTTGCTCATTGGGACATATACCTGCCAGCGCAACTGGAGGAGGGAGGTTACCTACCTAGCCTCCAGCTTGCGGAGCTGAAAGACAGTCAAGTTGTGCGCCTGCCAGCATTGCACTTGGGTGTCTCGCTACGATCTTTTCGCTCTGAGCGCTTATCCCAGGCGATTGCTGCCGTGATGTCTGGTGAGTTGGCAGAAGCGAGAACTCAGTTGGAGCAAGTTTTGAAAAACTACCCTATCGTGCGAACACGCTCTTTGGTTGTCGCGAAGCAATGGGTGAAAGCGAAAGCTCGTGGCAGTGAGCGCTATGGCGCGTTGGCCTCATCAGGGGCAAAGCGTCTCAAGCCGCTGGGCTTGAATATGGGCGTCAAAATTGACCCTTGCGCTTGGTTTTTGAACGATGCCTCGGATATCAGATCGTCTTATTACCTGGAGGATGCCGGCAGCGAGTTTGATGTGCAGGGCCTTGAGCTTGATTGGACGATGGTGGTCTGGGATGGTGACCTTATTGCCCAGCTTGATAAGGCTTTGGGGTCCTGGCGTTATCGCAATTTCAGTGGTACGAAGTGGCAAGAAATACGGCAACTGGTTGACCAGCGCTATCGCTTAAATGCTTACCGGGTGTTGTTAACACGAGCACGACAAGGCATGGTGATCGTGGTGCCTGAAGGTGATACCCAAGATCCCACGCGTAGCCCTGAGTTTTATGACCCAACTTGGAAATACCTTGCACATTTGGGTATCCCGGAGGTACCGGTTATGTCTCCAGCGTAGCCCCCACCCAGTTGCCCGACTGCACCAATTGCTTGACGCAATCCATAAGTACCACGCGCGAGGCCAGCGCTGCCGGGGAAAGTTCGTCCTCCGACAGCGCGCACAGCGCGGCCTTGCGCCGCACCGAGTCATCGGCGATTTGCGACCACTGGAAGCGTTCGGCCGCATCACGGTACATGCCCACGGCCGACCAGGGCTGGACCGTGGCGCCCATGCCGGCCGCGACCGCTTCCATCAGCAGGGACAGCGAGTCGATTTCCATGGCCATCTGCGACTGGAAACCGGCGCTGGTGAACGAGGCCATGATGGAGCTGCGCAGGCCGTGGCTGCCCGAGGGCAGGATCAGAGGCACCTGCTGCAGCTGCTCCAGGCTGATGGGCACTTCATGCTGGATCTGCGGCGCCACCGGTTGCTGGCGCGACTGAATCAGAAACAGCTGCTCTTCGAGCAGCGGCATCACGCTCCATCGCCGGGCGCTCTGAGTATCGAAAAGGATAGCCAGATCCAGCTGTCTGGCGTTGAGAAGACTGGTCAGATGCCCCGAGAGGGCTGATACCATATGCAGGCGCACATCGGGGTAGCGCTCGCGCATGGCGCGCATCAGCGGCAGGCCCAGCACATTGGCGATGGTCGGTGAGAGCCCCATGCTGACCGCACCGGACAGCCGCGCCTGCTGGGCTGCATGGATGGCCTGTTCTGCATGGCGCAGGGTGAGCTGGGCCTGGTGGAAAAAGGCCTGGCCGGCCTCGGTGGGGATGACGCCGCGTGGTGTGCGCTGCAGCAGCCGGGTCGAGAGTTCCGACTCCAGGCGGCTGATCTGCTGGCTCAGCGCCGACTGCACCATGTCCAGATCCAGCGCCGCCCGGCTCATGGAGCCCAGTTCAACAATTCGTACAAAGTAGCGCAGCTGGCGCAGTTCCATGGCAAGTCCTCACGCCCGCAGCAGTTGACGGGCGCTGGGATAATCGCATACCTATGAGCAATAAGCAGCGTGTCGTGGTGGGTTTGTCGGGCGGTGTGGATTCCGCCGTCACCGCCTATCTTCTCAAACAGCAGGGCCATGAGGTCGTCGGCATCTTCATGAAGAACTGGGAAGATGACGACGACAGCGAATACTGCTCGTCGAATATCGACTTTGTCGATGCGGCGGCCGTGGCCGACGTGATCGGCATCGAGATCGAGCATGTGAACTTTGCCGCCGACTACAAGGACCGCGTGTTCGCCGAGTTCCTGCGCGAATATCAGGCGGGCCGCACACCCAACCCCGACGTGCTGTGCAATGCCGAGATCAAGTTCAAGGCCTTCCTCGACCACGCCATGCGCCTGGGCGCAGAAAAGATCGCTACCGGCCACTATGCGCGCGTGCGCCAGAACCCCTCCACCCAGCTGTTCGAGCTGCTCAAGGGGCTGGATAACAGCAAGGACCAGAGCTATTTTCTGCACCGTCTGAACCAGGCCCAGCTATCCAAGGCCATGTTCCCCGTGGGCGAGCTGCACAAGACCGAGGTGCGCCGCATTGCCGAGGAGATCGGCCTGCCCAATGCCAAGAAGAAGGATTCGACCGGCATCTGCTTCATTGGCGAGCGGCCTTTCCGCGATTTTCTGAATCGCTATATCAGCAAGGAGCCAGGCCTGATGCTGGATGACCGGGGCCGCAAGCTGGGCAAGCATGTGGGCCTGAGCTTCTACACGCTGGGCCAGCGCTCGGGGCTGGGCATTGGCGGCGTGAAGGAAAAGGGCGCCGCCCGTGGCGCGGGCGACCATGCGCCCTGGTTTGTGGCGCGCAAGGACCTGGACAAGAACCAGTTGCGCGTGGTTCAGGGCCATGACCACCCTTGGCTGCTGTCACATGCCTTGCTGGCCGATCAGGTCAGCTGGGTGGCCGGCCATGCACCGGCCGAGGGAAAGGAGTATGGCTCCAAGACCCGCTACCGTCAGCCCGATTCTCCGGCGTTGATCTCCCAGGCCACGGATGCGGGCTTCCGCCTGGACTTCCCCGAGGCGCAATGGGCCGTCACGCCCGGTCAGTCCGCCGTGCTCTATGACGGCGAGGTCTGCCTGGGCGGCGGCATCATCGCGCAGGTGGATCCTGACGCGGCTCAATAGTCGCGGCAGGCATCAAACCATTGCTGGGCCAGCGCATCACTTGCGCCCAGTGACAGGGCTGTGGGCAACTGCGCCAGTTGCCATATGGATTCTCCGAGGTCCTCACGCTCGCTGGTTTCGATGCCTTTGACGGTATTGAAGCGTGTGCAGAAGGTGGTCAGAGCGGCCTGAATGTCGTTCAGTGTCTGCGCGGCATGGATTTGCTGCTCTGCCAAATCGAAAGCGGCATGGGCCAGTTTGGCGCGTGCCGGCGGCCAGCTGGAAAAAGGCCTTCCGTAGTGCTTGCTCCACCATTCAGGTTTGCGCAGCTGGCTGACGCTGGCGTATTTGTCCCAGGCGCGTGTTTTTGCGCGCTCCTTGAGCTGCTGGCGCAGGCGCTTGCCGGTGGCCTCTTCCACGTTGTAGGCGATGAAACTATCAAGGCCGGGCCAGCTTTGCAGCGGCGGCAGGCTCTGCAGATTCGGCATAAAGCGCAGCGACAGCGATTTCAGCTCAGTGCACTGGGCAAGCTGCTCCAGGTTGCAGAAGTTTCCCCAGAGCGACAAAGACTCTAACCGGGGAAACAGCGACAGGTGCTGCAGCGAAATGGGTTGATGGCCCGCGTTGTTGCACAGCTCCAGGCTGCTGACCTGCGTCAGTCCACCCATGTCGGGCAGTTGCAGTGCCGCGTCCGTGCCGCGCTTGCTGGTGGCGGGGCTCAAGCTCAGACTCTCGGGCAGGCCTGCTGTCACGCTGATCTGGCTCAGGTCGCCGTGCAGATGCAGCCGCATTTCGCGGGAGGGGAGCTTGAGGCTGATATGCCCTTGGTTGCCCTGCAGATAAAGAGACAGCTCTCTGATCCGGGATTGACTGGCGTCGATCTCCAGCGGCCCTGAGAGCCGCGGCTGCCACTTGAAGCCCTCTATGGGACGCTGGCGAGACCAGGCAAAGAACGTTGAATCATTGCCACTGTAATAGAACTGGCGCGGCCAGGGGGAGCCTGCGGGCGTGGCAAAGGGCTCGAAACATGCCCAGTGAAGCCGCGCGTCTGCATCGACCCAAAGATCGGCCTTGGGAGTGCTGGAACGCGGGCCCATGCTCAGGCCGCCTTGGCCGGGGCTGGTCTTGAGGCGATGAGGTGGACCCTCGGTCAGCTGCAGCGGAAATACGCCATCTTCGTGTGAAGTTCCGTCAATCAATATGGGCATGGCTGTCAGCATACCGCGTGGATTTTTCCGTGTTCAGAGAGATCTGTGAACGCGAATCCAGCGACATGGTGGCTTGCAGCATGGTGTGGCCGGGTTTCGATTGAATCAGCAAGCTGCCGTGAACCCGCTCCATACGTGCCAGCATGCTGCGCATGCCGACGCCCATGCTGTTGATCTGGGTGGAGTGCACATCAAAGCCCAGGCCATTGTCCGCAATCACCAGCTTCAGCTCCTGAGGCTGATGCAGCTCCAGTGCAATACTGACCTGGCTGGCGCGGCTGTGCTTGATCACATTGGTCAGCGCTTCTTCCAGAACGCGCGTCAGTGTCAGGCATTGAATGGCGCTGGGGCATTGCTGCCAGTGTGCGGGCAGGTTCCAGCTGGCCTTGAGGTCCAGCTCTTCGAACAGCATGCTGAAACGGTGGCGTAAAGGGGCAATCCATTGCGCAGGGGTTTCGGGAACCTGTAGATTGGCGCTGGCCCCGTTGTCGATCATCTGACGCAGATCGTCCCGCATCAGCTTGAGCATGGATAGCACCTGGGTGTTGGGCAGCGGTGTGCGCGACTGCTCGACATAGGCAATCGAGCGCACCAGAGAGCCGCCCAGGCTGTCGTGCAGGTCGTGGGATATCTGCATGCGCTCTTGCAGCAGGTTGTGGCGCATGGCCAGCGAGTGTTCCCGCTCCAGCGTGGAGCTCAGATCTTCGCAAGCGCGGGTGATGCTGTCTGTCAGCTCCACATTGAACTGCTCGATGCGCTGCATATTGAGCGTGAGCTGGCGACCCAGTACCAGTGCCAGTGCCAGCATGGTGACGGGAATGGAGTAGGGCATCAGGATGTGGCTTTGGCTGAAAAAGCCATGCAGATGCAGAAAATCATGCAGACCCAATATCAGAAAGATCGGTACGCAGGCAGCAAAGACGGCGTGGTCAAGTCTGCGGGTCTTCCAGGCGTGCCAGGGAAACCACAGGCATATGCCCGTTACCAGCGGCAGGTACGGCAGGACGGACAGCTTGGCCAGGGGAAGCCATGGTTGCGGCGTGAAGATGATGCCGGCTGCGACCAGGGCAGAGAGTGACCACAGCGCCCATTCGGTTCTGGGTAGGCGAAGACCGGCAAAACGCCAGACAAACAGGCAAAAGCTCAGCGTAAAGGCCATGAAAATCAGCGCAGTGGCTCGCTCTACTGCCGCAGACGAGGGGAAGGGCCAACTGCTGGTGCTGAGTGCGCTGCCCATCAGCAGGGCCCAGAGCAGGGCATTGAGCGCATACCAGCCGAAGACCTCATGGCTGCGGTTTTGCAGCCAGGCGAAGCCGAACAGCACCGACAGGACCAGAGACACCGTCACGCTGATGACCAGGACGGTGCGATTGCTCCATTCGGCCTGTTCGAACTGCTCATGCAGCCGCTGCGGATCGCCAATTTTCACGGCTCCCATGCCCGCGCTATCGCCAGCGCGGCCGTGAACGCGAATCCATATCTGGTTCCGGCCTGGCTGCAGGGTGGCCTGCGGCAGCAGCCAGTAGCGGGGTTTGTTCCAGCTGCGGCTCAGTGGCTCGCTCAGATGCGCGTCCTGCCACAGCAGGGATTCATTGGCAAAGACTTCTCCCGCCATGACGATGGATTTGAGCATCAGTGCCACGGGCTGGTCTGCGCAGGGGAGTTCCCAGTCAATCCGGTACCAGGCCGCGCCATCGTAGTCGGTCCAGAGGTCTCGCCAGTGGTGACGCAAGGTGACAGGCTGCCAGTCCAGGTTTTCGCGAATGGGTGGTGGCCCTTCCGTCTGCGCCTTGGCTACAAAGCTGCCGGTGATGCGCGGCTCGCAGGACGGTGCACTCTGCGCATGTGCGGTGCCTGACAGCCAGAGCGCACAGCAGATGCAGAGCCATAGACCCCAGTGGCTGAACTGGCGTTTGCTCATGCTCAGGACAGCAGACCGCGTGCGCGTGCTTCGCTGACCGCCTTGGTGCGCGATGGCACGGAGAGCTTGCGGTAGATGTTCTTGATATGGCACTCCACGGTATAGCGCGAGAGAAACAATGACTCGGCAATTTCGCGGTTGGTCAGCCCGTCGGCCACCAGCTTGAGAATCTGTACCTCGCGCACGCTGAGCACGCTCTCGGCAGGCAGCTCCTTGTTGGCCGCCGGGGTGCTTGGCTGCAGCTCGGCAATGATGCGGCGGGCGATAAAGGGATCGATGGGGGCGCCACCGCGCAGCACGCTGCGAATGGACAGGGTGACCTCCAGGTCGTCGCGCTCCTTGAGTACATAGCCGTTGGCGCCGGCGCGCAGGGCCGCGAGGATGGCGTCTTCGGTACTCCAGGCCGAAATCACCAGAATGCCCATGCCAGGGTCGGCCTGGCGCAGCTCGGCGATCAGGTCGATGCCATTGCCGTCGGGCAGGCCCAGGTCCACCAGCGCCATCGCGACGGGGTGCTCTTGCAGGCGAGCGCGGGTTTCTGAAATGGATGCAGTAAAAATGAGAGCGTCATCCGTATATCCCAGGCCGCGCAGAATGCCTTCCAGCCTTTTCCGGATCAAGGGCTCGTCCTCTACCACCAGCAGCGGGCTGGGGAGAGTCGATTCGGTGGGAAGGATGGAAAACTGGTTCATTTTCTGAAAAGGCTCTGCAAATGCTATGGGGAAGACTGTGAACAGGATTGCCGTTCCTGCACATCACTGAAAACTGGTAATTTGCAGTCTTTTTGGGCGGTATGCATCTGGTTTCCTGGTCGCAGCGGCTCCAATTACCATGCTGCCAGCAGCAATACACGGACTGCCCGCGCGGCGAGCAAAGGACTAAACTTTTGCCCAGTTATAACGCCCGGCCATTTGTTGCCGGGCGTTTGTCCGTACAGACTGTGACGGACTGATCGCTCAGGACTGTTTGCCATGGATGCCTTGCTGGGTGCCGACTTCTGGATCGGCCTGCTCAAAATCGTCTGGATCAACATCATTCTCTCGGGAGACAACGCGGTCGTGATCGCACTGGCCGCCCGGGGGCTGCCTGCCGCGCAGCAGAAGAAAGCCGTCATGTTCGGTTCCGGCGCTGCGGTGGTGCTGCGCATCGCACTGACGGTGGTGGCTGCCAAGTTGATGCAGCTGCCTTTCGTCGAGGTGATCGGCGGATTGCTGCTGCTGTGGATAGGCGTGGGCCTGCTCAAGGGTGAAGACGAAGAAGAGGATTCCGGCCATGTCGCCAAGCAGGGCATGATGGCTGCGGTTCGCACCATCTTGCTGGCCGACCTGGTTATGAGCCTGGATAACGTCATTGCCGTGGCTGCAGCGGCTGGCGGCGATATGCTGCTATTGATTCTGGGCTTGGCGATCAGCATTCCGCTGGTGATCTTTGGCTCCACGCTGATGATCAAGCTCATGGGGCGATTCCCCGTCATTGTCACGCTGGGCGCAGCTCTGATTGGCTGGGTCGCAGGCGAGACCATTACCAGCGATCATGTGATGGAGGCCATGGTGCAGGCCATGCCCTGGCTGCATTACGCGGCGGCCGCCGTGGGTGCGGTGTTGGTGGTGACGGTTGGCAAGTGGCTGCAGATGCGAGGCAGTGGTGAGGCGGTCGGCGCCCGAGCACATTGAGCCGCCAATGAAAACGCCCGCAAGATGCGGGCATTTTGCGGCTCAGGCCTTGCTTACAGGAACGAGTAGAAGCAGCGGAAGGCGATCTTGCGCTCGGCCCAGAACTCGGCGGTATCGCGGAACACATCGAGCAGCTGCTCGCGGATTTCCTTGTCGAACTTGGGTGTGGTGGGGATCTGGTCCAGCACCACGACAAAGCCGGGCTGGGGGCCTGCTTTGCTGATGGGGTCGGTCAGGCAGTCATACAGCGCATCCCAGTTCTTGCCGAAATGGGCGGGCAGGTGAAACTGCGTGGACAGCAGCTCGAAGATGTCCGCCTTGGTCTGGGCATGCGCCAGGTTGGCATAGAGGAAATGGGCACCCAGAGACTCGGCGGCTGCCTGCAGGTCCGGAATACGGTAGGCGCGTATGGCCTGCACGATATTGGTGCGAACGTTGCGCAGAGGCGTTTCGGTGGGCTTACGAAGTGGCGTGTCCATCTCCGTGATTCTTTCTAAAAACATCAAATGGGTTGGCAGATGCGCCGCTGACGACGCTGTAGGTCATTGGCGCGATCCGTCGCTGCCCGGATGAAGGAAGCTGTACAGCCCATATCTCTATTCGACGATCTGTTGGAAGCTGTTGTAGTGATCGCCGGTATAGAAGCAGGCATCCGGGGTTTGTGGCTGCAGGCCGCCGCAGACGATGCGCCTGGCGCCCCGGTTGCGGGCTCCGGGAGTGCGTACGGTGTACTCCCGGTAATAGCCACGGGCCTGCCGGGGCAGGATGCGCTCGCGATTGCCGAAAACAGAGCCGTCCTTGTCGTTGGTGAACGGGCCACCTTGCAGTATGCGGGCGTAGGTGCTGCGGCCGTCACGCGGCAGGTCGGCCAGAGCAATCGTTTCGAAGCCGGGGACAGCCATACCGGCTTCGGGCGCTTTGCGCGCCAAAGCCGATGATGATGCCAGCGAGAAAGCGGCACCCAGTACAAGCGTCAAGCCCGTCCGGTACACCTTGGCTGCAGTGGCCTTGAGCATTCACTAAACCTTTCAGAATCTCAGGGAATCCCTGAAATTTCGACCCGTGAGTGTGACGGATAGGCCCCGAAATTGCAAGGACGCCTTGCGTTTGTACCGCTCAAGAGTGGCTGTTTACTGGCGCGGACAGGCCGCCATGGTCTGCTCCAGGCAGGAAAAAGCCCCACCTGCTTTCCAAGCGGATGGGGCTGTGGGTCGGTGTTGACGATTTATTCGCCGTGTGTCGCGATTTCGACATTCACCTGCCGATGAATGTCCTGCATGGACGAGGAAGGCTGTTTGTCCAGCAGGCTCACCACGACGATGGCGAGTGTGGAGAGCACAAAGCCGGGAATGATTTCATAGATCGCCAGCCACTGGAAATATTGCCAGACCAGCACGGTCAGGGCGCCCACGACCATGCCGGCCAGCGCGCCGTTGCGGGTCATGCGGCCCCAGAGCAGCGACAGCAGGACCAGGGGGCCGAAAGCGGCGCCAAAGCCGGCCCAGGCATTGCTGACCATGCCCAGCACCTTGGCCTTGGGGTCCTGGGCGATGATGATGGCGATGACGGCAATGGCAAACACCATGGCGCGGCCAAACCAGACCAGCTGCTTCTGCGAGGCGTTCTTGTTCAGAAAGGCCTTGTAGATATCCTGGGTCAGTGCGCTGGAGCACACCAGCAACTGGCAGGACAGGGTACTCATCACGGCCGCCAGCACGGCGGCCAGCAGCACGCCGCTGATCCAGGGGTTAAACAGCAGCTTGGCGACTTCCAGGAACACGTTTTCAGAGTTGGCATTCACGCCTGCGGCCAGATCGGGGCGACTGCCGAAAAAGGCAATGCCGAAAAAGCCCACGGCCACGGCGCCGCCCAGGCATAGGGCCATCCAGCTCATGCCGATGCGGCGGGCGTTAGGGATGGTTGCAACCGATTCGGCGGCCATGAAGCGCACCAGAATATGCGGCTGGCCGAAGTAGCCCAGGCCCCAGGCCAGCAGGGAGATGATGGCAACGATGGTCTGGCCCTGGAACATGTCGAAGGCGCCGCTGCGTGCGCTTTCGATGATGGCGGTGCTGGCGCCGATGCCGCCGTCGGCGTAGATGACCATCAGCGGCGCCAGAATCAGTGCGGTAATCATCAGCGAAGCCTGGATGGTGTCGGTCCAGCTCACGGCCAGAAAACCGCCGATGAACACATAGGCCATGGTGGCCACGGCGCCCACCCACAGGGCAGTCTGGTAGTCCATGCCGAACATGGACTCGAACAGGCGGGCGCCCGCGACCACGCCCGAGGCGCAGTACACGGTGAAGAACACCAGAATCACCAGCGCCGTGACGATGCGCAGCAGATTGCTGCGGTCTTCGAAGCGGTTGGTGAAGTAGTCGGGAAGCGTCAGCGCATTGCCCACCTTCTCGGTGTAGACGCGCAGTCGCGCCGCCACGAAGCGCCAGTTGCACCAGGCGCCCAGGCACAGGCCGATCGCAATCCATGAGGCCGACAGCCCCTTGCTGAACACCTCGCCGGGCAGGCCCATGAGCAGCCAGCCGCTCATGTCCGAAGCACCTGCAGACAGGGCAGTCACGACCGGGCCAAGACTGCGGCCGCCCAGAATGTAATCGGACAGGCTGGATGTGGCCCTGTAGCCCATCCAGCCGATGAGAAACATGCCCAGCAGATAGATGGCAAAGGTGACTATGGTTGGCGTATTGGCGGTCATGTCGGCTCCGGGTCGGCGCAGCGCGCTATCAGCATGTGGGTTTCATGCTGAGCGAAAACAAAGCCGCCAGCGGTCTCCTGTTGGGAGGCCTGCTGGCGGGTGTCAGGGGGCGATTTGACCAGTTATTCGACAGCCCAGTGAGGCATGTGGCTGAAAACGCGCCTACTGGGCGTCTTGCGGCGCATTCAAGGGCGCGGCTGGCGGCAGCGCCGTACCTATATCGCTCCAGTTTGCCGGGTTAGGGGCGGGAGGAGGATCGGCAGGCGCCAGTCCGGGGCTGCTGTCGGTATCGGGTGCCGGTGCGCTGCTGTCGGGGGCGGGCGAGCGGCTGCCTGCCGGGCTGGCAGGTAGGGCCGGTGTGCTCTCGGTGATGTCGGCATCGTTGTTGTCCGGGCCAGAGGGCGCGGTGCCGGGGGTATGAGGAGCAGCCGGGGGCTGGTGAGTGCCCTCATGATCTCCAGCATCGTTGCCGCTGTCATTGCTGCCCCATTGCTGCATCCTGTCTCGCAGGCGGCTCACGAAATTGCTCCACCAGTGCGAGGCATTGGGCTCGGCAAAGCGTGCCTTGGCATTGAGCAGGGGGCTGTGCAGCGCCCGGGACATGAAGTCCCCCACCATGGGCAGGGCACTGCGCGAACCCTGGCCCCATTGGTCGCTCTTGAGGGTGATGCGTGCGTCGTTGAAGCCCGCCCAGGCACCGACCACGATCTGCGGATGCATGAGGATGAACCAGCCGTCGGCATTGCCCTGGGTGGTGCCGGTCTTGCCCGCCACATCGGCACGTATGCCGTATTGCTTGCGGATGGCGCGGCCCGTGCCCTTGTCGATCACGGTGCGCATCATCTCCAGCAAATGGTAGTTGTGCTCCTCATCCCAGGCCTCGTCAGGTTTGGGTGGCGTGAATTCGGCCAGTACCTGGCCATCGGCGCTCTCGATGCGGGTGACCAGCTGGGGGGGCGTGTAGCGGCCGGCATTGGCGATGCTGCCGTAGGCGTTGACCATCTCCAGCAGCGTGACGGGGCTGGAGCCCAGGGCCAGCGAGGGCACGGCTTCCAGCGGACTCTGGCGCACGCCCAGTGCCCGGGCCAGTTTGATGACCCGGTCCACGCCCACCTCCTGCATCAGCTCGGCGGTAATCGTGTTCTTGGAATAAGCGAGGGCATCGCTGAGCGTCATGGGCACGCCCGTGGGCTCGACGGCGTCGCTGGGGCGCCAGATTTCGCCGCCCGGCAGCTTGATCTCGACTTCTTCATCCTTGCGCGTGTCGTCAGGCCTGGAGCCTTGCCGCAGCGCAGCGCCATAGACAAAGGGCTTGAAGGTGGAACCAGGCTGGCGATGCGCCTGGGCAACATGGTCGAATGCATCCAGCGCATAGTCGCGGCTGCCCACCCAGGCCAGCACGGCGGAGTTGCGTGGATCCATGGCCAGGAAACCGGCCTGCACCCGTGTCTTGTCGTCCCGCAGCTGTTTCATGAAGGCCTTGTCGGCCAGCAGTTTCTTGAGGGTTTCCTCGGCGCTCTGAGGGCCTGTTTGCACCAGCTTGCGATAGGTTGGCGTCTCGCGCACCAGCTGCAACACCAGGTCGTTGTCGGCACTCCAGCCGTCACGGTGGCTCCAGTTGGTGTTGGCGATGTTCTGCAGCGTGCGCATCTGGCGGTTCACCGATTGCTGCGCCCAGTTCTGCAGCCGTGAATCAATGGTGGTACGTACCACCAGACCATCGGCGTAGATGTTGTAGTCGTTCTTGTCGGCCCAGGTGATCAGCCATTTGCGCAGCTGCTGCGCAAAGTGCGGCGCCATGCCTACAGGCTCCTCCTGGCGTTCGAAGTCCAGACGCATGGGGCGCTTTTTCAGGCGCTCGAACTCGTCATCTTTCAGCTCGCCGCGCTTGACCATCTGGCTCAGCACGGTGTTGCGCCGGGCCAGCGCGCGGTCCGGGTTGATGACGGGGTTGTAATAGGCATTGCCCTTGAGCATGCCCACCAGCGTGGCGCTCTCCAGCACCGTGAGCCTGGCGGCCGGCTTGTCGAAATAGGTGCGTGCCGCCATCTCTATACCGTAGGCGTTGTAGAGAAAGGGCACGGTGTTCAGATAGGTCTCGAGGATCTCGTCCTTGGTGTAGAGCGCCTCGATCTTGAAGGCCGTGATGGCTTCCTTGAGCTTGCGGTTGATATTGCGGGCGCGGCCGATTTCAGTGGGGTAGAGATTGCGCGCCAGTTGCTGGGTGATGGTGGAGCCGCCCTGAGGATTGCCCTGGAGGGTATGGAGGACCGAGCCCATGGTGCGCGTGAAATCCATGCCATGGTGCTGATAGAAGCGATGGTCTTCCGTGGCGACCAGGGCCTTGACGACGGAAGGCGAGATCTGCTCCAGCGGCACCCACTGGCGGTTGCTGCGCTTGAACTCGCCGATCAGCTTGCCGTCGGCACTCATGATCTGCGCGGGCTGCTCCAGCTTGGCCTTGCGCAGGTCGCTGATGCTGGGGGTGAACGGAATCAGCAGCAGCACGTACAGCAGAAACAGCACGGGCAGGGCGACCAGCACGCGCAGCCATTCCTGGCGGGTGGGCCAGCGATGCCACCAGGGCAAGGCGGTCACTTTCTGGCCCAGCGCCGAGGCGCGCCAGCGCGCCCACAGTGCCCGGGCCTGCGTGACACATTTTTCTTGGATTTCTTGAAAGGACAAACGCACGTTGCAAGGCAGCCCGCCAAGGGCCACAGAGAGGCAAGACTGCGAAGAATGCCCAAAAAACAGGCGCTCTGCTTGCGAAGATCGGTTTTTCTATGGTCGCAGCCCCGGTATTGTCTCCGTGGTGTGGTTGAGCAGGGTTGTTTCTAGCTGTGAGATAGGTTGCTGACTGCCTTAAGCTTGCAGCTTCGCATTGGCGGGAGTGCAGCATGACAAACAGCGTTTATGACTTTGAGGCCACCGACATCCAGGGGCGCAGTGTTCCTCTGTCGCAGTACCAGGGCAAGGTGCTGCTGATCGTCAACACCGCCAGCGCCTGCGGCTTCACGCCGCAGTACAAAGGCCTGCAAGCCCTGCACGAGCAGTACGCCGACCAGGGCTTGGTGGTGCTGGGCTTTCCCTGCAACCAGTTCGGGGCCCAGGAAAAAGGCTCGGACGATGAAATCGCCAGCTTTTGCGAGCTGAACTTCGGTGTCACCTTCCCGTTGATGCACAAGATCGAGGTCAACGGCGAGGGTGCGCACCCGTTGTACCGCTGGCTCACGGCCGAGGCACCCGGCGTGCTGGGCACCAAGTCCATCAAGTGGAACTTCACCAAGTTTCTGGTGGGGCGCGACGGCCAGGTCATCCGCCGTTATGCACCCCAGGACAAGCCTGAAAAACTGGCTGCGGATATCCAGGCCGCGCTGGCCTGAACCTCAGCCTTGATCAAAGTGATAGCTGCTGGCGCTTGTGTATAAAGCGTTTGAGGCATTTTTGATGCTTATTCCTCGGTCAAGGCCCTGAAGGATTGCGCCAGATGGTCGAGCAAGGCGCGCACCGCAGGCAACTGGCCGCGGCGTGAGGCGTAGACCGCATGGATGATCTCGCGCCGGGGTTCCCAGCCGGGCAGCACCTGCACCAGAGAGCCACTGCGCAGGTCATCGAGCACAAACATGCTGGGCAGCTGCACCACGCCGACCCCCTGGATGGCGGCCTCGCGCAGCGCCCGCATGGACTGGGTGACATAGCGCGGGCTGTGGCGTACCTCGGCATGGATATTGTCCGGCCCATAGAGCTGCCAGCGATGTGTTTCCCGTGGCGGGCCCAGATCCAGGCTGGGCCAATGTCCGAGATCCATGGGACCGGCGGCCTGGCCGTACCGGGCAATCAGGGCCGGAGCGGCAACCAGGCACTGGCGGCGCTCTGCCAGGTGGCGCAGCACCAGCTCGCTGTCCTGCAGTGGCGGCGGGCGCACGCGTATCGCAAGGTCCAGCCCCTCGGCCACCACATCCACGCGGCGGTTGGTTTCATCAACCTGCAACCGAACCTCGGGATACTGGGCCATGAAGTCCGCCAGCATGCTGCCCAGGCGCGTGGACAGCAGGGCCACGGGACAGCTCAGGCGCACCAGGCCGCAGGGCGCGGTATGCAGCACGGCCACGGACTCCTCTGCCGCCTGGGCCTCGGTCAGCATGGCGCGGCAATGCTCGTAATAGCGTTTGCCGACTTCGGTGACGGCAAAGCTACGTGTGGAGCGCAGCAGCAACTGGGCGCCCAGGCGCTCTTCCAGCGCCGCCACATGGCGGCTGAGCTTGGATTTGGGAATGCCCAGTGCGCGGCCCGCAGCGGCAAAGCCGCCATGTTCCACCACCTGGGCGAAGTAGTAGAGCTCGTTGAGGTCTGGCAGTTTCATCGTTTCAAAAGTGGAACTCTGAGGCTGAATATTGTGGACTACTCAAGTCGATGTTCCAGATTCATACTTCATCCATGTTCAACGCCTGCTCTGTTTTTCACGAGCTGCAGGCCCGTCGCAAGGAGAAATCACCATGCTCAAGAAAATCCTGGGTGTCTACGAAGCCCCACGCCCTCACTGGGTGGGCAATGGCTTTCCAGTGCGTTCGCTGTTCAGCTATGGCGATCACGGCAAGGCGCTGAGCCCCTTTTTGCTGCTGGACCACGCCGGTCCCCATCAGTTCACACCCACGACCGAACAACGTGGCGTAGGCACGCACCCGCACCGCGGCTTCGAGACCGTGACCATCGTCTACGAAGGCGAGGTGGCCCACCGAGACTCCACGGGTGCTGGCGGCACCATAGGCCCCGGCGATGTGCAGTGGATGACGGCCGCCTCGGGCATATTGCACGAGGAGTTCCACTCCGAAGCCTATGCCAGGACGGGCGGCCCGTTCGAGATGGTGCAGCTGTGGGTCAATCTGCCTGCCAAGGACAAGATGGCCGCGCCCGGCTACCAGACGTTGCTGAATGCGGGCATTCCGCAAGTGGCCCTGCCCGATGGAGCCGGCTCGGTGCGCGTGATTGCCGGTGACTTTGAAGCGGCCCATGGCCCGGCCTCTCGTGGCCCGGCCTCACGCGGCCCGGCCAGGACATTCACGCCCATCAATGTCTGGGATGTACGCATCAAGGCCGGGGCCGCCACCGAGCTCAAGGCCCAGCCCGGTCACACGCTGGCGTTGGTGGTGCTGCACGGCACGCTGCTCATCAACGGCACGGACGTAGCCCGTGCCGGTCAACTGGTGCATATGGACCGCGCCGCCGACACGGTGCACCTGGAGGCCAACAACGACGTCACGCTGCTGTGGCTGTCGGGCGAGCCTATCGACGAACCCGTGGTCGGCTATGGCCCCTTCGTCATGAACAGTGACGCGGAAATCGCCCAGGCCATGGACGACTTCCGCAGCGGCCGCTTCGGGCGCATCCCGCCCGCCGAGCGCCATGCCAGAGCCGCAGGCCCGGCTCACTAAGCGCTGATCCAGGCATTCGCAGTCGCGCCAGGCGTCTGCGCATCCCGATGCCGACCTGCCCACAAAACGGGTCGGCATCTTTCCCTCCCGTTCCATCAACCAGGCTTTCCGAAGCCCAAGGAGCACCCATGTCCGTTCAATCCGTCGCCATACCCGCCAACTTCAACGGCGCCAAGCCCGTGATCGACCCCGACAACGTCGCCATGCTGCTGATCGACCACCAAAGCGGCCTGTTCCAGACCGTGCACGACATGCCGTTCACCACCTTGCGCATGCTGGCCAGCACCCTGGCCAAGATCGCTTCGCTGGCCAGGATTCCGGTGATCACCACGGCCTCGGTGCCCCAGGGCCCCAACGGTCCGTTGATCCCCGAGATCCACCAGAACGCGCCCCATGCGAAGTACATCGCCCGCAAGGGAGAAATCAACGCCTGGGACAACCCCGAATTCGTGCAAGCGGTGAAGGACACCGGCAAGAAGCAGCTCATCATTGCCGGCACCATCACCAGCGTCTGCATGGCCTTCCCCTCCATTGCTGCCGTGGCCGATGGTTACCAAGTGTTTGCTGTCATCGACGCGTCGGGCACTTACTCCAAGATGGCCGAGGAAATCACCCTGGCCCGCATGCTGCAGGCCGGAGTGGTGCCCATAGACACCGCAGCCGTGGCCTCAGAGCTGCAAAAGACCTGGAACCGCGAGGACGCCGCCGAATGGGCCAAGGCCTACACCGGCATCTTCCCCAACTACCAGTTGCTGATCGAAAGCTATGCCAAGGCCCAGGAAGTGATTCAGAACCATGAAGTGCTGGATTCCCAGCGCGCCTGATTTTTCACCCCAACCGCCCTGAAGGAGATCGTCATGAGCAACAAGCCCTATATCCGTCTCGACAAAGACAACGCCGCCGTGCTGCTGGTGGACCACCAGACCGGCCTGCTGTCCCTGGTGCGTGATATCGACCCCGACAAGTTCAAGAACAATGTGCTGGCGCTGGCCGACATGGCCGAGTACTTCAAGCTGCCGACCATTCTGACCACCAGCTTCGAGAACGGCCCCAACGGTCCGCTGGTGCCTGAGCTCAAGGCAAAATTCCCCACGGCGCCCTATATCGCCCGCCCCGGCCAGATCAACGCCTGGGACAACGAAGACTTCGTCAAGGCCGTCAAGGCCACGGGCAAGAAGCAGCTCATCGTCGCCGGTGTGGTGACCGAGGTCTGCGTGGCCTTCCCCGTGCTGTCGGCCCTGGCCGAAGGCTTCGAGGTGTTCGTGATCGCCGACGCCTCGGGCACCTTCAACTCCATGACCCAGCAGGCCGCCTGGAGCCGTATGGAGCAGGCAGGCGCCCAGCTCATGACCTGGTTCGGCGCGGCCTGCGAGCTGCACCGTGACTGGCGCAACGATATCGAGGGCCTGGGTACGCTGTTCTCCAACCATATCCCCGACTACCGCAACCTGATGAACAGCTACAGCACCCTGACGGCTGGCAAATAAGCGGCCGTGAGCCTAGGCAAAAAAGCCCGCAAGCTGCTGCAGCCTGCGGGCTTTTTT
Organism: Comamonas resistens; assembly: GCF_030064165.1. Taxonomy (NCBI): domain Bacteria; kingdom Pseudomonadati; phylum Pseudomonadota; class Betaproteobacteria; order Burkholderiales; family Comamonadaceae; genus Comamonas; species Comamonas resistens. The sequence goes on along the minus strand of NZ_CP125947.1, from coordinate 5,110,631 downwards.
ATGAAGAAATTCTCTGCTTTTGATAGCTTGTAGCGCTTGATCAGCAAGCGCTCAAGCCACTTTTTGCTTTGAATCCGCTGCGTCGCTGGGCATCGCTGCAGCACATGCATCGTCATGCCGCCCGCCGGCTGCGTCATGGCGGCGGGCGTACTGCACGCCCCAGTTGCGCATGGCAATCAGCACCGGCTGCAGGCTGTGGCCCAGCTCGGTCAGCTCATAGTCCACGCGCGGCGGCACCTCGGCATGGACGGTGCGAAGCACAATGCCTGCGTCTTCCAGCTCACGCAGCTGCAGCGTCAGCATGCGCTGGGTGATGCCGCCAATCGTGCGGCTCAGCTCGCTGAAGCGCTTTTTGCCGGGCAGCAGATGAAACAGGATGACGGGCTTCCAGGTGCCGCCCATCACGGACAGGGTCACCTCCACGGCGCAGCCGCTTTTGCTGTTCAGTCGCTTCATCATCGCTCCGTTTCTGGCTGGGGCCGGGGCCTGCAGCCTAACCGCAAAGCCACTGTTTATCCAATACTTCCCTTTTTAATACTACGGCACAAATATGTTGGTTCTGGTGGATTGTGCCGTAGGCCTGCAAGATAGCCGCTGTTCGCATTTTCACGACCAAGGATTGCTATGAAAGCCATGCAACTTGCCGCCCCCGGCGGCCTGGACAACCTGAAACTGGTAGAGCTGCCCGCCGCTGCCGCGCCTGGGGCAGGCCAGATTCAGGTGCGCATTCACGCCAGCTCGCTCAACTATCACGACCTTGGCGTGGTCTCCCGCCCTGGCGCCGCCGCCGATGGCCGCATCCCCATGGCCGATGGCGCGGGCGTGGTCATGGCCGTCGGTGCGGGTGTGGCCGAATTCGCCGTCGGCGATGCGGTGGTCTCCACCTTCTTTCCCCAATGGCTTGCGGGCCGCAACGTGCCTACCGACTTCCAGCTCGTGCCTGGCGACGGTGTAGACGGTTTTGCCCGTGAATCCATCACCCTGCCTGCCACCAGCTTCACCCATGCTCCCAAGGGCTGGAGCCACGCCGAAGCCGCCACGCTGACCACCGCGGGCCTGACTGCCTGGCGCGCCCTGGTCGTGGACGGCGGTATTCAGGCTGGCGACACCGTGCTGGTGCTGGGCACGGGCGGCGTCTCCATCTTCGCGCTGCAAATGGCCAAAAGCATGGGCGCGAAAGTCATCGGCACCACCTCCAGCGCGGCCAAGGCCGAGCGGCTCCAGGCCCTGGGGGCCGATGTGGTCATCAACTACAAGGACACTCCCGAATGGGGCGACGCCGTGCTGGCCGCCACCGGCGGGCGCGGTGCCGACATCGTGGTCGAAGTCGGCGGCCCGGGTACCTTGCCCCAGTCCATCCGCGCCTGCGCGCCCGGCGGCCATATCGCGCTGATCGGCGTGCTCACCGGCATTGCGGGCGCCGTGCCCACGCTGGAGCTGATGCGCAAGCAGCAAATCCTCAAAGGCCTGATCGTCGGCAGCCGCGAACAGCAGCAGGACATGGTGCGCGCTCTGGACCTGTTTGGCTGGAAGCCCGTGATCGACAGCCGCTACCCGCTGGAGCGCATGGCCGATGCCTTTCTGCATCAGCGCTCGGCCCGGCATTTCGGCAAGATTTGCCTGGAATATTGATCGCTGATGACGCTATCTGCGTCTTGATTTGAAGCGAATCGGGCATGTGATTCTTTGTGGATCACATGCCCGATCTGTTTTCAGAAATGGGTCGAAGCCCGGTTTCTGGCATATGCCGGAAGAAAAAGGCCTGAGATCTGAGATAAAGGTTCTGGAAGTAAATCCCTGAGCTACCCCAAATAAATGCAAACCCGCATCTCGCCAATGTGAGCGACAGCTTTTATCGTCTTTGCAAGATTCAGAAAGGGTTCATCGGCTATAAACACCTCATTCTTGAAACAAGAAGATACATGTAAAAGGTGGAGGCAATGGCGGTATTAATACCCGCGCTCGGCAGTTGCGCGGGGCGGATGACCAGCGGAGAAAAACGGCTGGCAGAACGTTTGCAGCAGAAACTTGAAAACGATTATTTGCTGTGGTGGGATGTGCCGATTGGCCCCAAGCAGACGCGGCCCGATTTTGTGGTGGTGCACCCGCGCCGGGGTGCGCTGATTCTGGAAACTAAGGATTGGCATCTGGAAACCATTCGCAAGGCCACGCGCGAATATTTCGAGATTCTTGACAGTGGCACCGGTCAGCCCAAGGTCGTGATCAGTCCGCTGCAGCAGGCCCGCCATTGCGCGATTCAGGTCATCAACGCGCTGGAGCGCGATTCGCAACTGGTGCAGGGCGACGGCCCACACCAGGGCAAGCTGGCCTTTCCCTGGGGCCATGGCGTGGTCTTCACCCGCATCACGCGCAAGCAGTTTGATGCGGCGGGCCTGGGCGATGCGCTGCCCGGCCATCTGGTCATCTGCCAGGATGAAATGGTCGAAACCGTTGACGCCGAGGCCTTTCAGCAGCGGCTATGGAATATGTTTCCCCACAGCTTTGGCCGCGCCATCAGCCTGCCCCAGCTGGACCGCATACGCTGGATACTGTTTCCCGAAATTCGCGTGCCCCAGCAGCAAAATCTGTTTGGCGACGAGGCGCATGATGAGGAAGACCTGCCCGACATCATGCGCGTCATGGACCTGCAGCAGGAGCAACTGGCGCGCAGCCTGGGCGACGGCCACCGCGTCATTCACGGCGTGGCAGGCTCGGGCAAGACCATGATCCTCGGCTACCGCGCCGAGCATCTGGCACAGACCCAGACTGCGGGCAGCAAGCCGATTCTGGTGCTTTGCTACAACGAGCCGCTGGGCGTGAAACTGGCCGCAAGCATGGAAACCAAAGGCCTGCAGGACCGCGTCCATGTGCGCCACTTTCACAAATGGTGCCGCGATCAGCTGGTGACCTACAACCTGCTGCCCGAAGACGTCAACAAATGGCCCGTAGGCAAGGCCATGGAAGAGTTTGTGCTGCGCGTCATCAAAGGCGTGGATGACAAACACATCCCCGCAGGCCAATACCACGCAGTGCTTATCGACGAAGGTCATGACTTCGCACCCGAATGGCTGAAGCTGGTCACGCAAATGGTGGACCCAAGCACCAACAGCCTGCTGCTGCTCTACGACGACGCGCAAAGCATTTACGACCGGGGCCAGAAGCGCAACTTCAGCCTTAAAAGCGTGGGCATACAGGCGTCTGGCCGTACCACCATTCTCAAGATCAACTACCGCAACACGCGCCAGATACTGCAACTGGCCCACCGTGTGGCAGGCGACATGCTCACACCCGAGGATGCCAAGGACGAAGACGGCATCCCCCTGCTCAAACCGCTAAGCTGCGGCCGCGAAGGCCCAGAGCCCATCGTTATCGACCTGCCCACCCTGCCCGAACGCTGCCCGCGTGGCCGAACTGCTGGCCGACCAGCATGCCCAGGGCCATGCCTGGGGTGAGATGGCGGTGCTATGCCGCCATAAGGACGAAATGTTTGTCTGCGCCGATGCCTTGCGCCGCAAAGGCCTGCCTTACCGCGTGCGGCAGAAGTCTGGCGACTTCAAACCCGAACACGATTCCATCAAGGTCATGACCATGCATGCGAGCAAGGGGTTGGAGTGGCCTGTGGTTGCGGTGGTTACTTCGGAGGAAGAGCGCCGGGTTAAGGATGTTGAGAAGGATGGGGCGTTGGAGGCTAGGTTGGTTTATGTGGCCTCGACGCGGGCAATTTTAAAGGCAATTTTATTGTAATTTTCTTTAACCAATTTGGTTTTTTGATAAGGATGAGAGATGAAAATAAAAAACTTCAATGTTGAAAATTTGAATGGGAAAATTGGATTAATAAATGCAAATTTCAATAATGATATTAATATAATTACCGGAAGAAATGGTTCTGGAAAAACAACTTTTCTGAAATTGCTTTGGTTTGTAGTCAGCGGAAATATCGCGCAAGCATTGGATGAGGTTTTATTTAAAAAACTTTATCTGGAAACTGACCTGTATTCCATAAAAATTGAATTGACTTCAAGTCGTGGCGTTAAGACTATGTGTTTAACGACTGATGATAATTCAATTGAATTTAAAAAAAGAGAGCTAAGTGAAAACTCTGTTCAAAGAAATTTGAATGATGACCTGTTCTTTGGGGATGATCATGAAGAGTGGCTTGATCAGGAGGAGTTGGACAGTGTGATGAACAATGTATCTGCCTTTTTGAGAGATACAGGGTCATCAATTTTTTTTCCGACATTTAGACGAATTGAAGGCGGATTTTCAATGAAAGCCTCTTCAATTTTTGGGTCTGGCTTAAGAAGAAAAAGTTCAAGCGATATTGAAGAGGCAATGGTAGCGCTCTCTGAGAAATTTAGTAGAAAAGATCATAAGTTTGTTGCATCACTTTCTACCCAAGATATTGTTCAGCTTTTGTTGAGGCAATATACGAACTTAAATGATAAAGCTTCAAGTTATCAGAATAATAAAAGCCAAGAGATAATTGAGCATATTAAAAAATATGAATCTGGCGATGATGAATTGATTGGGCCTGTAAGTGAAAGGGCATTATTGATAGATATTAGAAAAAGAATTGAAGAAATTGAAGATAAAAGAACGGAAATAATGCGGCCAATGGATGCTGTACAGAAAATAGTTTCAAAAATATTTTCCAATACGGGTATTAAAATTGGAGGTCGGCTTAATTTTGGAGATGCAGCTAATGCAATTAATTCTGACCAGATGTCAGCAGGGGAAAAGCAACTGCTTTCGTTCATTTGTTATAACGCTTTTCTAAATAATTCTGTATTTGTTATTGACGAGCCTGAATTAAGCTTACATGTTGATTGGCAAAGAATATTTTTCAAGATTCTCACTGAGCAAAATCCAAGCAACCAGTTTCTTGTGGCGACACATTCCCCATTTGTGTACAACAAATACCCTGAAAAGGAAGTTGCGGTAGATAGTGATCGTGGGGATAATGGAGAATAAAATGGTTGGCTCAGGGAAAACACAGTTAACAGTGGATGAGGCTATTGCCGTAATAAAGAAATCATTTTTGCCGACGGTTGTTATTGAGGGCTTGGATGATGTGATTGTTTATAGAAAAGTGGAGGATATTGGTGATGGATTTATTTCCTTACTTCCAGTAGGAGGGCGTGATAATGTATTGTCTATCTATGATCGTAGGGACGAATTCATAGATAAAAGCGTGGCATTTATTGCAGATAAGGATTTATGGGTTTTGACTGGAATACCTTCTAACTATCAATCAAGAAATTTGATATTCACAGATGGTTATTCGATAGAAAATGATGTTTTTCGAGACGTCAATGTTCTGAATTTAATGACTAATGCCGAGAAAGAAAGCTTTGGTAAGGAGTTGGAGAGATTTTTGAAATGGTTTTCAATAGCGCTGAGTAGAAATTTGAATGGAGATTGTTCTGAGCTTAAAATTCACCCTAATCAAGTTTTGGATGATGATAACGAATTTGACAGAATGATAAGACTTAATGACAATGAAATATTTCCTAATGAATTGCATGATGAAATTCTTCGGGATTATTCTGTGAAATTAAGAGGGAAGTCACTTTTTGCATTAGCAATTAGAAATCTTTCTTATAAAGGGAGACCTGTTAGGCATAATCATCATTCAATAATGGAGCATGCTGTTAGTCGTCCTGGTTCTTTAGTTGAGAAAATATATTCTGGTGTAGAAAAGGTTTTTGTCTGAAATTGTGAATGTTAAAATTTATCAAGTAATAAAATTTACTTTCTTAGAGGAGAAAAACTCTATAAAAGTATTTATCACGGATTCTTGAAAAGAGATTTTTTAAGAAAACTATCTCTACTGCTGCACCTTCGGGAAAAAGAGCAAGTGAAGCTGGATAGCTTCTTAGTCCGCCCTGAACAATTCAGTTCTCAGCCGCGGGCTGGTCGGCGCTGGACCGCAGCGGCGATCAGTGCCGTGATGATCTCCTGCACTGACAGCTCGAATCGGGCACATAGAAGCCGCAGCGCGGCCAGGATCAGGCGCAGGTTGTGCCCGGCGCCGCACATCACCGCATGCAGCGCATCGCCCAGCGCTCCCTTGAGCGGATTACGGCCCAGCCGCCCGTCCATCTTCATGTGCCCGATGGCCGGCTCGATGGCGCTACGCCTTTTGATCATGGCCTTGAGCGTTCGGGTGATGCCTCGCTTTTGGCCTGACATCAGGATGCGTACCCCTTCAAGCTTCACGCCCTTGTAGCCCTTGTCCACGATGGCCGTGGGGGGCGGCCTGTCCGTGCCGGTGAGGATGCCCACCTGCTCCAGCGTCTCGGCCAGGGTGTGGCCGTCGTAGGGGTTGCCAGGCATGGAGCGCATGCCCACCACCAAGCCTTCCTTGAGCGTGATGGCAATGCTGACCTTCACGCCGAACTCGTAGGGTGTCCTGGCCTTGCCCTTGCTGATGCACTCCACCTCCGGCGCGTGCAGGGCGTACAGCTTGTTCTTGTCCTTGGTGCGTTGGGTCAGGATGCGGCCGGTGCGCTGCAATAGGTCCTGGACCTTCGCCTTGGCCGATTCGGGCAGCATATGCAGTTGGCGGGCCACCTCGCGGTGCACGCGGCCGACACGGGTGCGCAGCGTGCGCACCGCCCGGCGCATGCGCTTGAACTGCTTAGCGTGTGCGTAGCGCCCGATCTGCGCAGCCAGCCGTGGGGCCACGCGGTTGTAGTTCTGGCGCAGCCGTAGTCCGTTGTCTTCGGCCGCCTTGACCAAGTGCTGGCGGCTCTTGTCCAGCAGCCGGCTGTCGGTGGGGTGCGCCACGGCCTTGGGCATGACGGTGGTGTCCACGATGACCCGCTGCACGCTGGCCTTGTTGATCAGCCCTGCGGCCTTAGCGGCCTCGATGGTTATCGCCAATAGCACCTCCACGCCTTCCTCGCCGATGCGCTGGCGCCAGCGCGTCAGGCTGCTGGGATCGATGGGCAACTCGGTTTGCAGGTAGGTCTCGCCGCAGAAGAACTGCCAGTACGGGTTCTCCACCCAGGTGTTCACAACTGCCTCGTCAGAAGCATCGTTGGCGTGCTGCAAGTACAGCAAACCGGCGACCAGACGCGGTGGCAGCGCCGGGCGGCCACGGCCCGAGGTGAAGTGGCTGGCAAAGTGCCGCTCGATCTGCTCCCAGTCCATCAAGCCAGCCAAGCGTACCAGCGGGTGGCGCATATTGATCTGCTCGTCCAGGCGCGGGCGGAACAACTCGCCGCTCTGGGGCAGGGAAAGCTTCGGGCGCATCGGACTCCTCGGAGGAATTTGCAAGAAAACAGGTACTGGCAAAACCATACCTTGCAAATCCTGCGCCTATCAATCCGAAGAACCGCGAGTCAGATCAACGACTTACAGGTTGTTCAGGGTGGACTTCTTATCGTGTTGCTTGATGTGTAAACACTAGAAGCCAATTTCGTCATAACTTTCGTAGGCCGTCCGTACCCGCTCCCGCCCGTCTGGCTGCGCCTGCGGCACGCGGTTCAGGATGCGGGCATTGGCACCGAAGAGTGCCAATGCTTCGTGATCAAATTTACGGCAACGTGTTTGAACGGAGAGCGAAGCTTGAAGTGAGTTTTGCCGTACCGCAGCCTGAATTGCGTGACGCAGGTTTGCCCGGAGCGAAGCGCAGGGACGCAGGCAATCGGGTCGCATTCTTTGGGTTACGTTTCTTGTGCGGGCAAGAAAGGTAACTCGCCTGCTGGGGCGAGACCCGGCCTCTGTCGCAAGCCAAGCAACAAGAATAATTTTGATAGCTACTCGCGCTTTATAGATAAGCGATAGAGCCACATTTGGCTAAAACCTTTAGCAACGCAGCAATCCAAACAAAGTGCCCATAAAAAATGCCACCCAGCAATCTGAGTGGCATTTTTTTAGAGCGTACTAACGAAGGCCATCAGGCCGTCGCGGCATTCTCCGCACTGGGGTCATCCACACCCCTTACGCTTTCGCGCAGATTCTTGTCCTTGAGCTTGCCCAAGTCTGTTTCCACAGCACGCTTGAGCTTGTCGATGGCCGCGCTGAAGGCCTCCTTGACCTTTTCCGCTTCGGCGTTGACAGCGATGGGCGGCCGGCCTGTGGCTCGGGTTTCCAGTACGCAGCGCTTGCCCGGGCCTCCGGTGGATTTGAGGGCATCGACTCCTGTGAGGAAGACCTCCACACGCACCACGTATTCCTTCAGGCGAGCCAACTTGCTATTGATCTCCTCCTGTGCCCATTGCGCCAGAGACTCACCACCCTGGATGGAATCGTCGGCATGAACCTGTACTTGCATGCAAATCCTCCTAGTCACCAAATGCCGCACCACTGCGGCGAAAGAGTTGTCGGGGTACCCTGAAGCGCGTGGCCGAGGAGAGTTGGTCACGCACTCTTGATCGGGTCAGACCATCGTAACGCCAGAATCAGGCCCTGCACATCAGGAGTTGTTACGTTAGTTGATCCGAGGGGCTTTTGATCATTGTGCGCAGCCGTGGCGCCGCGCCAAGCCTGATCTGCTTCTGAGGGTGTCTTATCTGCAAGCCGCTTGAGACAGCGCAAGTTGCGCGGGATGCGGCGGTCGGTGCGGACGCATTTTTTGCCGTGCCGACCGTCAGTCACTGTCAGCGTGCAGGTGCCTGGGGCTGGGGATCGGTGACAAAGCCGATGCGGGTCAGGCCCGCCGCATGGGCCCAGCCCATGATTTGCACGACGCGGCCGTAGGGCACGCTGGTGTCGGCGCGCAGCTGAACTTCGGCCTGCGGGTTGCGTTGGCCCAGGCTTTGCAGTTGCTGCTGCACGGCCGCGTCATCGCGGGCTGCGCCCTGCAGCCAGATTTCGCCCTGCGGGCTGATCTCCAGCATCAGCATGTCGCCTTGGGCGACCTGGGTTTGCGGCGCAGCGGCCTGGGCCTTGGGCAGCTGCACGCGCAGGCTGGCGGCCAGCATGGGCGCGGCGAGGATGAAGATGACGACCAGCACCAGCATCACGTCCACCAGGGGGGTGACGTTGATGCTGTTGATGGGGGCGTCGCTGCGGGTGCGGCTGCTCATGCGTCCGAATGACATGGCGGCTCCCGCTCAGTGGGCGTTCTGCCCGAATTGTTCCTGCAGGTCGTGGGCAAAGCCTTCGAGCAGGGCTTCGAGCGTGCTGGCCGCACGGCCCAGCAGGTTGTAGGCCAGAACGGCGGGCAGGGCCACGGCCAGACCGGCGGCGGTCATGACCAGGGCTTCGCCCACGGGGCCGGCCAGCTGGGCAATATCGACCTGGCCACTGCCGGCCAGTGTGCCCAGCGCATGGTGTATGCCCCAGACGGTGCCCAGCAGCCCGACGAACGGGGCTGTGGTGCCGATGGTGGCTAGCAAGGTCTGGCCCCATTGCAGCTGGCGTGCCGACGCCCCGAGCGCGGCGCGCAGCTGGCGCATGAGGCGCTGGCCCTGGCCTGCGCTCAGGCCCAGAGAGCCGGTTTGCGCGGTGCCCCGGACTTGAGCCGTGGTGTCGGCCACGGCGTCCGCCAGGGGGCGCACCAGGCCTTGGGTGTCGAGGGCCTGTACACGGGCCCGGGCCTGGGGCAGGTCGGGCATCTGCCAGAAGGCATCCATGGCGCGGGGGACGCTGCGGCGTGCCCTGGCCATGAACCAGAGCTTGTAGAGGATGACGATCCAGCTGAGCACGGACATGAGCAGCATCACCGCTGCCGTGCTGCGTGTGACGCTATCGCCCTGTGCCAGCCACTGCCAGGTTGCTGCGGACATTGACCACCTCGCTCAAAAAACAAAAAGGGCCATTGCGGCCCTTTTGCAATCAGCGCATCAGCGCAGGTTCAGCACATCGTACATATCGTACTGGCCGGTTTTCTTGTCGGCCAGGTAGCCCACGGCGCGCAGGCTGCCATTGGCATAGCCGGCGCGGCTGCTGGACTTGTGCGAGATCTCGATGCGCTCGCCCGTGCCGGCGAACAGCACGGTGTGGTCGCCCACGATGTCGCCGCCGCGCACGGTGGCAAAGCCGATGGTGTCGGCCTTGCGCTCGCCGGTGTGGCCAAAGCGTTCGTAAACAGCGCGGTCGGCTAGCTGGGTGCCCTGGGCTTCGGCGATGACTTCGCCCATCTTCAGCGCGGTGCCCGAAGGGGCGTCGACCTTGTGCTTGTGGTGGGCTTCGATGATTTCGATGTCGTAGCCGCCTTGCTGCAAGGCCTTGGCGGCCAGCTCCAGCAGCTTGAAGGTGACGTTCACGCCCACGCTCATATTGGGCGAGAACATGATGGCGGTCTTCTTGGCAAACTCGGCAATCTGAGCCTTCTGCTCGTCGGAAAAACCGGTGGTGCCGATGACGACCTTCACGCCCAGCTCGGCAGCCACGGTCAGATGTTCCATCGTGCCTTCGGGGCGGGTGAAGTCGATCAGGCAGTCGGCCTTGGACAGCGCTGCGCGCAGGTCGCTTTCAATCTTCAGGCCGCTGGGCTTGCCCAGAAAGGCCGAGGGATCGCTGCCGATGGCGGGGCTGTCCGCACGGTCCAGTGCCGCAGCCAGCTCGCAGTCGCTGCTGTTCAGGATGGCTTCGATCAGCATGTGGCCCATGCGGCCGGAGGCTCCGGCGACGGCAACGCGCTGACGGGGTGTGGAGGAGGGGGATGCGGTCATGGCGCTATCACTTGATCTGGGAAAACAGTGCAGTGACCGGCAGACGCACAGTCACGACGAAAAAAGGAGCGTACTTCGCTTGTCGCAAGCCGGGTTCAGCGCGTTTTCATGCTGAATCTGCTGCGCTTAGCGGGATTCCAGCGGAGGGTAGCTGGCCGCAGCAGGCGCGGTGTTGACGGTGGCTTCCGCGCCGTCATCCGCCTGGCGGGCGGGGTACTTGGCCAGTTGCGCCTCGGTGGCTTCGAGCTGAGGGACCTTGGGCTTGCCCTTCATGCCCTGCAGGCTGGCCACGAATTCGGATTCGGAAGGCATTTCGTCACCTTCGGCACGGGCAAAGCTGTCACCATTGAAGAAGACAGTCAGCTTGCGTACCTGCGGCTCCACGCCGGGGCGCTGGATGGTGAATACATATTCCCAGCGGTCGGAGTGAAAGACGCTGGTGACCAGCGGTGTACCGAGGATGTCGCGGATCTGCTGGCGGCTCATGCCGGGCTGCAGCGCTTCGACCTGCTCCTTGGAGACGAAGTTGCCCTGCACGACCTCCACTTTGTAGGGGGTGATGGTATTGGCGACACGGTGTGCCGCGCCATCGAGACTGTTGCAGCCGGCCAGTGCCGCTGCGATTGCCAACGTCAGGGCCAGACCTGCGCGGCTACGGGCTTGAACATGCATGGGTAATGGCATAGGGATATGATCAGGTTCATTGTAGCGGCAGGCTCTGTCGGACCCCGGAGATTCCCTCGCACCAGGGTGTAAAGCTCTCCCCGGTTCTGTCTGGACAGGCCTTGCGCATGTGCCCTGAGTCCACCAAGAGATACCGACATGAAAAATATTGATGAACTGAAAAGCACAGGCCTCAAAGCCACCTTGCCGCGTTTGAAGATCCTGGAGATCTTTCAGACCGGCGCACAGCGCCACATGACGGCTGAAGACGTGTTTCGCGTGCTGCTGGACGAGCGCTCGGACATCGGTCTGGCCACGGTCTATCGCGTGCTCACGCAGTTCGAGCAGGCAGGCATCCTGATCCGCAGCAACTTCGAAAGCGGCAAGGCCGTCTACGAGCTCAACGAAGGCCAGCACCATGACCATCTGGTCTGCACCAGCTGCGGCAAGGTCGAGGAGTTCTATGACGCCGAGATTGAAAAGCGCCAGAACCTGATCGCCAAGGACAAGGGCTGGGTGATTCAGGATCACTCCATGGCCCTGTACGGCCAATGCGCGGAATGCGTGGCGCGCGCGGCCAAGTAAACCGCAGCGTTTGACATTTCAAGGGGCGAGGCATGTTGAGTGCCTCGCCCCTTTTACGTTTTACTGAGCTTGTTACGCGCGCACCGATTGTGTTAAGCCGATGTTCAGCGCGGCGGCCTATGCTTGGTGCTCATGGAGGCGTGGCTTATGCAATTGCGGCGTGTTTTGAGTATCGAGGCTCTGGCCTGTCTGGGTGCGGCCTTGCTGACGGCCTGTGCGCCGCTGGCGCCATCCAGGCTCAGTGCCGAGGCAGAGCAGACGCTGCGGGCCAGCCCGCTGCCGGATCGCTTGACCGATCTGCAGCGCCAGCAGTGGCTGGACCGCGTGAGCTGGGGAGCTACCGATCATGAAGCGGCCCAGTTGCAGCAGCAAGGTCTGAAACGATGGCTGAGTGCGCAACTCACGGCCTCGACCCAGCCCATGCCGGCCGAGGTGCAGCAGCGCATCGATGCGCTGAGCATCAGTCAAAAGCCCATGGCTCAGATTCAGCGCGAGATAGCCGATCTGCGCCAACAGATTCGCGCCGAGCAGAACCCCGACGAGGCCGCCAAACTGCGCCAGCAGGTGCAGAGCCAACTGAACCAGCTGAGCACCGAGGCCCAGCAGCGCCATATCTGGCGCGCTCTGTACTCGCCCCATCAGCTGCAGGAGCAGATGACCTGGTTCTGGATGAACCACTTCAACGTCAGCACCCGCAAAGGCGATGTGCGGCTGTGGGTGGGCGACTATGAAGAGCAGGCCATACGCCCCCATGCGCTGGGCAATTTTCGCGATCTGCTGACCGCCAGCATGCGCCACCCTGCCATGCAGCTGTATCTGGACAATGCCAGCAATGCAGCAGGACATATCAACGAGAACTATGCGCGCGAGCTGCTGGAGCTGCACACCATGGGCGTGGGCAGTGGTTACACCCAGGCCGATGTGCAGGCCATGGCCCATGTGCTGACGGGTGTGGGCTTCACCACGCGTGATGCCGATGCTCCGCCGCCCAGGCTGAGGCCCGAGCGCCAGGGCGACTATCTGCGCCAGGGTTTCTTCGAGTTCAACCCCAACCGCCATGACTACGCGCCCCAGATCTTTCTGGGCAAGCCTTTGCAGAAAACCGGCTATGCCCAGCTCAATGAGGCGCTGGACCGCATCGTGGCTGCTCCAGCCACTGCACATTTCATAGCGCGCAAGCTCGCTGTGTATTTCCTGGGCGATAACCCGCAGCCGGCCTTGGTGGAGCGTACGGCCCAGGCCTTTGCGCGCAGCCATGGCGATATCGCAGCCACGCTGGCCCAGTTGCTGGGCGATCCGCAGGCCCAGCAGTACGGGCAGCGCTTCAAGGACCCCATGCACTATGTGCTGGGCGCCGTGCGCCTGGCTTATGACCAGCGCGTGGCCAGTGATGTGGGGCCGGTGCAGAGCTGGATCAACCAGCTGGGCCAGCCGCTTTATGGCTATGAAACGCCAAACGGCTATCCGCAGGCGCAGTCGGACTGGTCCAGTTCCGGCCAGATGATGAGCCGCTTTGCCGTGGCCCAGCAGATAGGTGCGCGCGGCGCCGTGCTGTTTCGCAGCGATCCCAAGGCGCCGCTGGAAAAGCCGCCATACCCCGATCTTGCCGGACGCGCCAGCGTCAGGGCCCGCCTGCCGGTGCTGAGCCCGTCCACACAGGCCACGCTGGCCCAGGCCAAAAATCCGGCGGACTGGAACAGCTTTTTCCTGGCCGCGCCCGAGATGATGTTCCGTTGAGGAGAGCCGCATGCAAAGACGTCAATTCCTGAGCCTGAGTGCGACGCTGCCGCTGGCCTTTCATCTGCGCAAGGCGCTGGCGGGGCCGCTGCAAAGCAACTCGCCACGCTTTTTGCTGGTGTTCCTGCGCGGTGCCTATGACTGCAACAGCCTGCTCGTACCTACGCACAGCGACTTTTACTACCAGGCCAGACCCACGATTGCTATTGCCCGGCCGGGCGAGGCCAATGGCGCCCTGGCCTTGAACGGGCAATGGGGCCTGCATCCTGCGCTGCAGGGTAGTCTGCTGCCGTTGTTCGAGCAAAAGCAGGCCTGCTTTGTGCCGTTTGCGGGCAGCAATGATTTATCCCGCAGTCACTTTGAAACGCAGGATTCGATCGAGCTGGGCCAGCCGCTGGAAGGCCGCAGCAGCGACCCTTCGGGCTTTCTCAACCGCTTGGCCCAGGTGTTGCAAAAAGACAGCCGTTCGCATGTGCAGACGCTGCCCATGGCCTTTACGGCACAGTTGCCGCTGTCCCTGCGCGGCAGCGCCCAGGTGGCCAATATGGCGCTGACCTCGGGGCGGTTTGCGACGACAGATGGCAAGCGCAGCCAGCTCATCAGCTCCATGTATCAGGGGACGAGCCTGGATGCCGCCGTGCGCGAGGGCTTTGCCACGCAAAGTGCCGTGCAGCGCAGCATCCAGGAAGAAATGGACAAGGCGGGCCGCGATGCCATCAGTGCCAAGGGCTTCAGTCTGGTGGCCCAGCGCATGGCGCTATTGATGCGTGAGCAATACGACCTGGGTTTTGTCGATGTGGGCGGCTGGGACACCCATGTGAACCAGGGGGGCGCCAGCGGCAATCTGGCCAATCGGTTGACGGATCTGAGCCAGGGGCTGGCCACGTTTGCCCAGACCATGGAGCCCGAAGCCTGGCGCCACACGGTAGTGGCCGTGATCAGCGAGTTCGGCCGCACCTTCCGCGAGAACGGCAACAAGGGAACGGATCACGGCCATGGCACGGTGTACTGGTTTCTGGGCGGCGGCCTGTCGGCCCAGGCCGGCGGCAATGTGCTGGGCGAGCAGCAGGAGGTCAGCGAGAAAACGCTGTTCCAGAACCGGGACTATCCGGTGCTCAATGAATATCGTGCGGTGCTCGGCGGGCTGTTCGGCCGCATGTATGGCCTGAGCCGCCAGCAACTGCAGCAGGTCTTCCCGGCTGCAGCGCCCGGAAAGCTGCAGCTGGTCTAGAACGACTCGCCGCTTTCCATGGCACGGCGGTGGCGCATCACGAATTCCTGGTAGGTGTCGATGCCGCGCAGCTGCAGGATGGCGTTGCGCACGGCAGCTTCCACCAGCACGGCGATGTTTCGGCCCGCCACCACCTGGATCACCACCTTGCGCACGGGCACGCCCAGCACGTCCTGGGTCAGCGGCTCGGCCGGCAGGCGCTCGTATTCGCGCTCCATGGTTTCCTTGCGCACCAGATGCACGATGAGCTTGAGTCGCATCTTGCGGCGCACGGCGGTCTCGCCAAAGATGGCGCGCACGTCCAGCAGGCCGATGCCGCGCACCTCAAGCAGGTTCTGCAGCAGCTCGGGGCACTTGCCTTCGATGGTGGTCTGGTTGATGCGGTACAGGTCCACCGCATCGTCGGCCACCAGGCCATTGCCGCGCGTGACCAGCTCCAGCCCCAGCTCGCTCTTGCCCAGGCCAGACTCGCCCGTCAGCAGCACGCCCATGCCCAGAATGTCCATAAAGACGCCATGCATGGTGAGGCGGTCGGCGAAATGCTTGGACAGATAGGCGCGCAGCACGTCGATGACGAAGGCTGACTGCTCCTTGGTGGCAAACAGCGGAATGTGCGAACGCTCGCACATGGAAATCAGCTCGTCCGGAGCTTCCTGGCCGTCGGCCAGCACCAGCACGGGGGGCTCCAGCGTCACGATGCGGGCGATGCGGCGCAGGCAGTCCTGGGAGGTGGCGTTGGTCAGATAGGCGATTTCACGCTCGCCCAGCACCTGCAGCCGGTAAGGGTGGATGTAGTTGAGATAGCCCACGAGGTCGGCGCCCGAGCGGGCCGAGCGCACGGCCATTTCGTCAAAGCGGCGCTCCGAGGCGCCCAGGCCTGCAACCCATTGCCAGCGCAGGCTGGAGTTGCGAAAGGCCTCAAACAATACGTCGGCACTGATGGCGCTGGGTCTCATGGCGAGCCTCTTGTGGCACAAGGAAAAGGCCTCTGGCCGGCACCGCAGGCACCGGGCAAAGGCCCTTGCAGGAAAAAACGACCCGGAACGCTGATCCAGTGTCCGGGGTTTCAGTCATCTCAGACCGCTGGAGCGGCGGAGGACTGCCAGGTGGCAATCATGTTGTAGAGCTGCTGCGCGTCGGAAGAGGACTTCAGGCGCTCGCGCAACTGACTGTCGCTGAGCAGCTCGGCAATCTCGGAGAGGATTTCCAGATGCTTTTGGGTGGCCGCTTCGGGCACCAGCAGGAAGATCAGCAGATTGACGGGTTGTTCATCCGGGGCGTCAAAACCGATGGGGGTGCCCAGTTGGAAGACTGCAGCCATGGGGGCTGTCAGGCCTTTGATGCGGCCATGGGGAATGGCAACTCCGTGCCCCAGTCCCGTGGAGCCCAGGCGCTCGCGCGCGAACAGGCTATCGGTAATCAGGGCACGTGACAGACCATGCAAGCTCTCAAAGAGCAAACCCGCTTCCTCAAAAGCGCGTTTCTTGCTGGTGACATCAACGCTCACAAGCACTTGAGCGGCGGGAAGGATAGAAGCTAGGCGATTCATGGTGTGATCAACAATTATGCACCGCAGCGCTGAAAACCGTGGGGAAACCCTGATCACCATCAAAAACCGCCCCGTAGGGCGGCGCTTTTGGCGTTGTAACAAGGCTACAGCCTTGCAACAAACCGGCGCAAACGCTTGGCTTGCGCCTCGCTGTCATCAAACTGACACCGCTGACAGTTGTGCCTCCGTTGCAGTCAAGCGTTTGGCGACAGAGCGACCGCCCTGCTGCCGGGTCTTGTATCGGATCACCACACGGTCGAGCTTGTCTGCCAGTGCATCCACGGCGGCATAGAGGTCGAAGTGCTGGGTTTCAACGAACAAGTCTTGCCCTTTTACGCGTACGGTGCAACCGGCGCGTTGTCGTTTGTCTTTTTCCTTTTGCTTGTGGACTGTCAGCAGGACCTTGACGTCCACGACCTGATCGAAGTGCCTGAGAATGCGGTCCAGCTTGGCCATGACGTAACTGCGCAGCGAGGGAGTGACCTCCAGATGGTGACCGCTAATCGTCAAATTCATAACAAAACACTCCTTGGCTTTCGGTGAAATCACTGTGGATTTACAGCGGTTTGGTGCTGTGCCACAGCCTTGCAGTTCGGAATGCGCATTCGTCTTTGCCTGTGAACCCACTATGCGCCCGGGCTGGGGCAAAGGCAACGAAAAAACGGTGATAGCGCAGGCTAGTCAGGGGCCTTGTGTTCCAGTTTGATGGCTGGCCGTTTTGGCTCCACAATGAGCGGCTTTGGGTGGTCTGGGCAGGTCTTGCCTTGTCGCCCGCATGAGCTCTATTGCTGCGCCCGCAGGCAGCCAAAGACCGTGACGGTCCAAACCCCTGCCTGCGCCATTAAAATCGCGTTTTTACGCAGCCGCCTCTCGGGCCTGCGACGCTGGCAGCCCCTTGGGCTTTCAGGCGCCTGCTGACCGACTGCACGCCTGAATTGCCTGACAGCCCCTATCTCGATATGACCACCCAGCCCTCCGCCCTGCATACCTCCAACATTGCCTCGCTGCCCCTGCTTGCACGTGGCAAGGTCCGCGACAACTACGCCGTGGGCGATGACCGCATCCTGATGGTGGCCTCCGACCGCCTGTCGGCCTTTGACGTGATCATGGGCGAGCCCATCCCCGGCAAGGGCGTGCTGCTGACGCAGATGGCGCTGTTCTGGTTCGACAAGCTCGGTCATATCTGCCCCAACCACCTGACCGGCGAAGCGCCCGAGTCCGTGGTCAAGCCAGAGGAAGTCAAGCAGGTCGAAGGCCGCTCCATGCTGGTCAAGCGCCTCAAGCCCGTGCTGATCGAGGCCGTGGTGCGCGGCTATCTGGCCGGCAGCGGCTGGAAGGAATACCAGGAATCGCAATCGGTCTGCGGCGTGAAGCTGCCCGCCGGCCTGACCAATGCGGCCAAGCTGCCTGAACCCATCTACACCCCTGCGGCCAAGGCCGAAATGGGTGATCACGACGAGAACATCACCTACGAGCGCACAGTGGAAATGGTGGGCGAGAAGCTCGCTGCCCAGATCCGCGACACCGCCATCCGCATCTACAAGGAAGCAGCTGAAATTGCGCTGACCAAGGGCATGATCATTGCCGACACCAAGTTCGAGTTCGGCCTGACCGAAGACGGCACCCTGGTGCTGATGGACGAGGTGCTGACTCCCGACAGCTCGCGCTACTGGCCCGTGGAAGGCTATGAGGACGCGCTGGCCAAGGGCGAGAACCCTCCCAGCTACGACAAGCAGTTCGTGCGCGACTGGCTGGAGCAGGCGCAGGTCAACGGCAAGGCCTGGGACAAGAAGGCTCCCGCACCCCGCTTGCCCAAGGAAGTGATCGACAAGACCGCTGCCAAGTACCGCGAAGCTCTGGATCGCCTGACGGCCTGAGTGAGTCACCCCCGAAAACAAAAGGCCCCCGGACAAAAATCCGGGGGCCTTTTGTTTTGATAGCTGTCTGCGCTCGCTGGCAAAGGATTTCAGTTGGAAATAATGCTGAAGTCCTTTAAGGGTGTGCGCTGGCAGCTATGTTTTCAATGGTGATGGCCGTGGCCGCCATGCACATGCTTGTGGGCGATTTCTTCTTCCGAAGCTGCACGCACCTCGTTGACCACCGCGCTGAAGCGCAGTGCAAAACCGGCCAGAGGGTGGTTGCCGTCCAGCAGCACCACGGGGCCCTTGATCTTCACCACGTTGTAGATCTGGGGCAGGCCCTGGTCGTTGGTGCCGCGCAGCTGGCCGCCCACCTTCACGCCCGCGGGGAACTCGCCCTTGGGAATGGTGCGCTTGAGGCTCTCGTCGCGCTCGCCGAAGGCGTCTGCCACGGCCAGGTCCACGGTCACGGTATCGCCTTTTTGCTTGCCGTCCAGAGCGGCTTCGACCTTGGCGAAGATGTTGTCATAGCCGCCGTGCAGATAGGCCACATCGCCCTTGTCCAGCAGTTTGACGGCCACGCCGCCCGCGAGCAGCTCGTGAATCTTGTAATTGATGGTGACGGCAGTGTCTTTGGTGATGTTCATGACAGTCTGGAGATTCCGCGAGCGGCTCATACCCATAGGCCCATCGCAGGCTGCGGTTTGAGCGGCTCCAAAACAAAGCAGCCACGGCCCGCAAAGGTCGTGGCGGTCAGGCGCACATTGTGGCAGCGTTTGAACAACCGCCGCCGACAGTGCCATTTTCAGGCGGTAGCGGCCAGCGGGGGCAGGTCGTCCTCGGTCGCGCCGGGGTAGCGCGCAAAGCGGCGGTTCTCGGCACCATGCACAGGGTCGTTGTCCTTCCAGGGCCAGCCGCCGAACTGGGTACGGCGATAGTCCTGCATGGCCTGCATGATTTCCTGTTGCGTATTCATGACGAAGGGGCCGTACTGGGCCACGGTTTCGCCGATCGGCTTGCCCTGCAGCAGAAGCAGCTCCACGGTGTCCTTGCCGGTGTTGACCAGCTCCAGGTCGCGCTGCGCGGCTATATGCATGGCCAGATGTTCGTTCACGGCTTCGCCATCCACGCTCATGCTTTGGCCCACAAAGAAGTAGAGCATGCGATGGGTTTCGGCACCTGCAGCCTTGGGCATGGTCCAGCGGGCGCCGGGTTCCAGCGCCAGTGTCCAGATGGCCACATCGCTGTCAGCCTGGGAGGCCCAGGATTCGGGCGGCGGCGGCAAGGCCTTGTCCGCACCGTCCAGCGAGCCTGCCACCACGGTAACAGTGGTTTTCCTGCCCGCCGCATCGCCGAAGCTCAGGCGCGGAATCTGCTCGTTCCAGAACATGGTGAAGTGGGGCTCCACCATCTTGTTCCTCGCAGGCAGGTTCAGCCAGATCTGGAACAGCTCCAGCGGATTGGGCTGGTCGCTGTTGAGCAAAGGAAACATCTCCGAGTGCTGGATGCCCTTGCCGGCCGTCAGCCACTGCACGTCGCCGCCGCCGAAGCGTGCGGCCGCGCCCAGCGAATCCGCATGGTCGATGCGGCCCTTGCGCACCAGAGTCACGGTCTCGAAGCCGCGATGGGGGTGGCCGGGAAAGCCGGGGATCTGCTCGCCGTGGTACATGGAAAAGCCATCCTTGGCGCTGAAGTCGCTGCCCATTTCGCGGCCTTCGAACTCCACGGCCTGCACGCCCATCTTGCCGTCGCTGGCAGGGTAGCTGTCATCGTGGTGAGCGCAGAACAGGAAAGGGTCCAGGCAGGGCCAGCGTGGGCCCAGAGGGGCGCTTTCCAGAATCGGGTGGGTCGTGGTCATGGTGATCTCCTTGTGGGCTATTGCCATCCGCAAAGCCTGACTCTCAGAACGTGTTGACGATCTCT
This sequence comes from Comamonas resistens, assembly GCF_030064165.1. Classification (NCBI taxonomy): domain Bacteria; kingdom Pseudomonadati; phylum Pseudomonadota; class Betaproteobacteria; order Burkholderiales; family Comamonadaceae; genus Comamonas; species Comamonas resistens. The sequence continues at coordinate 5,090,459 of NZ_CP125947.1, read as the reverse complement.
ACGCCGCCGCGTTGGAGCGCAATCGGGACGAGTTCGAAGCGGATGGCTCGCCGCTTGCACCGGGGTGCAAGCAAGAGACAGCGCGCAGAAATCGCCCGATTTCGCTCCAACCCTTCGGGACAGTGTCTTTGCGGGCGGTCTGCGGCGTTGCAAATCCTCGCAATAGCACGGCTATTGCTGCGGTATTGCGCCTTGCATCCCATCCCGCAAAGCCGCTGTCGCGGCGCGAGGAGATCGTCAACACGTTCTCAGAAGATAAGGCCAGGCACGCCCGTTGAAAGACACCATCGGTGGGACAGTGCCAGCCGTTTCTGCAACAGTTGGCCCGTCTCGGGACGCTGCTGATCAGCCGCGTGGCGGAATGTTCAGACCTTTTTGCACTCCGGGCCGCGCCACAAAGGAGGCCAGCACGCGCTGCAGCTGCGGGAAGTTCTTCCAGCCGACCAGCTCGCCGGCGTCGTAGCCGCTTTCCTCCACCATATTGCGCACCCAGGGCCAGATGGCGATGTCGGCAATCGTGAACTGCTCGCCCATGATCCACGGGCGGCCCAGCATGCGCTGCTCCAGCACGCCCAGCAGGCGTTTGGATTCGTTGATGTAGCGGTCGCGCGGGCGCTTGTCCTCGAAGTCCTTGCCGCCGTACTTGTGGAAGAAGCCTACCTGGCCAAACATGGGACCTACGCCGCCCATCTGGAACATCAGCCACTGCAGCGTTTCGTAGCGCGCTGCGGGTGCTGCAGGCAGCAAGGGGCTGCCGGATTTTTCGGCCAGATAGATCAGGATGGCGCCCGACTCGAACAGGGCCAGCGGCAGGCCGCCCGGGCCTTGCGGATCGATGATGGCGGGAATCTTGTTGTTGGGGAAGGTGCCCACAAACTCGGGCGTGAGCTGGTCGTTGGTCTGGAAGCTGACCAGATGCGCCTCGTAAGGCAGCTGCATTTCCTCCAGCGCAATCGACACCTTCACGCCGTTGGGCGTGGGCAGCGAGTACAGCTGGATGCGCTCGGGGTGCTGCGCAGGCCATTTACGGGTCACGGAAAATTCGGCGAGTACTTGGGGTTGCGTCATGAGTTTCCTTCGGAGCGTGTTGGCAATCTCTTGGCCCCCGCAGGGGCAGTTGGCGTGGGCTGGCAGGCCGCGGCGCAAAGCTCTCGATCATCCTACCTGTTGTCATGCGGGCTTGCAGGCAGCGATGCCAATTGGAGATGGGGGGCAGATGCGGGTACGCAGATTCCCTCATCAGGGGCGGCGCTTCACGGGGTGATATTGGGTGCTTCATAAGAAGTGAATCACGGAGACATGACATGCATCAGCTTCCCCGCAGCCCCCATTCTTTCTTCATGGATGAAGAGGTTTCTTCTTGCGCTTTGCTGTCTCGGCGGCAAGCGCTGGGACTGGGCGCTGCCGCACTGGGTGCGGGGCTGGCGCTGGTCAGCGGTGCTGCAGTGGCTGCAGGATTTCCAGAACGTGCCGTGACGGTCGTCGTGCCGTATTCGCCAGCCGGTGGCGTGGACATCGTGACCAGGCTGGTCACCACGCCCATGGCGGAGTTTCTGGGCCAGTCCATCGTGGTGGAAAACAAGCCCGGCGGCGGCACCAATATCGGCATGGCGGCGGTGGCACGCGCCACGCCCAATGGCTATACGCTGCTGACGGCCTCGAATACGCTGACCACCAACAAGGCGCTGTACTCCAAGCTCAGCTTCGATCCGGCGACCGACCTGATTCCGGTGGGGCGCATAGGCGAGGCGCCGCTGGTCGTCGTGGTCAACGCCAAATCGCCGTACAAAAGCCTGGCCGAACTCATCACCGCGGGCAAGGCCAAGCCCGGCGCCCTGTCCTATGGCACGGCAGGCGTGGGCAGTTCGGGCCATATGGCCAGTGCCTTGCTGGAAAAGGCAGGGCAGTTCAAGGGCGTGCATGTTCCCTACAAAGGTGGCTCCACCGCCGTGACAGATCTGCTGGGCGGACGTCTGGACTTCATGGCGATCAACCCGCTGGAGGTGGCGGGCCATGTGAGCAGCGGCAGCCTGCGCGCCTTGGCGGTGCTCAACAAGGATGGCTCGCGCCTATTGCCCCAGGTGCCTACTGCGCGCTCCCTGGGTGTGGATGTGCAGGCCACCGTATGGTGGGGCCTGGTGGCACCCAAGGGAACACCCGAGGCCGTGGTACAGGCCCTGAACGCAGCGCTCAACAAGGCGCTGACCACGCCGGCAGTCACTCAGACGCTGGCCGATATGGGAGCCACGCCCATGGGCGGAACACCGGCCCAGTTCGGCAGCTTCATACAGGCCGAGACCCGGCAGCTCGGCGAAGTCATCCGGGCTGCCGATATTCGCGCGGACTGATGCGCGACACGGACTGCTCAGCGCAGCAGCTGCCAGAACATCTGCACGCAGGGTGATGGCGCCTGCTGCATGCTGACCAGTGCAATGCGCGAGTGGCGCGCGGCATCGGTCAGCGGCAGCAGCACCACGCCGGGCGGGCAGATGCGCTGATAGACGCTGGGCACGATGGACAGGCCCAGCCCGGCGGCCACCAGTGCCAGCATGGTCGAGGTCTCGCGCGCCGGCTGGGCGATGCGCGGCACAAAGCCCGCTTCGCTGCACAGCGCCAGAATATGTTCGTGCAGACCGCCACCGAGCACGGCCGGATGCAGCACAAAAGCCTGATCGGCCAGATCGCTCAGTGCGATGGGGTGATTCACCGCTGCTGCCTGGCTGGCGGGCATGGCCAGCATCAGCTCGTCACGCCACAAAGTCTGTTCGCGGATCGGCACGGGAATGCGAAAGGCTGGCGAGGGCCGCATAAAGCCGATGTCGATCTGCCCGGCCGTCAGCGCCGCGATCTGCTCGCCCGTGGTCATGTGCTGCAGATCGAGCTCCACCTGCGGGTGGCGGCTGCGGAAGTCGCGCAGCATGGCCGAGAACTCGTCGAACAGCGGCACCGATGCCGTGAAGGCAATGCGCAGCCGCCCGGCCAGGCCATGGGCCGCCATGCGCACCAGCTCGCCCGCCTGCTGGTGCAGCTCCACGATCTGCCGCGCTTTTTCCTGCAGCAGCAGGCCTGCAGGCGTCAGTGCCACGGCGCGGCGTGAGCGCTCGAACAACTGCGCCCCCATCTCCTGCTCCAGCAGGCGGATCTGCTGGCTCAGCGGGGGCTGGCTCATATGCAGGCGCTGGGCCGCACGGCTGAAATTCAGTTCCTCGGCCACGGCCAGAAAACAGGTAAGGCGACGCAAATCCATAGGACGATTTTCGTATCAAGTCCAGACGCAAACGGTATTGGACGGACGGGCCGTGGATTTTCACAATGTGCTCCGTTGAGAAGCTATGACAAACATAGCTGTTTGCGTTTGCTGCGCAAAGGTTTGAAGCCATTTCAACTTAAAACAATACGGAGACATAGCGATGAACAAGCCCTTTACCTTTTTGACGGCCCGCCGCGCGCTGCTGATCAGCGCCGTGGCCCTGGCCGCCGGTTGTGCCCAGCAGGCCCCGAAGCCGCAGCCGGCACCGGAACCTGTGCGCCTCATGACTTCGGGCGGCTTTACTGCGGCGCACAAATTGCTGGCACCCCAGTTCACGGCCCAGACCGGCATCGCGGTCGAGTCGGCCTATGGCTCGTCCATGGGCGCATCGCCGACCTCGATTCCCAACCGTCTGAGCCAGGGCGAGAAGGCCGATGTGGTGATCCTCGCGCGGGGTGCGCTGGACCAGCTCGCGGCCCAGGGCCTGGTGGTACCAGGAACCCAGATCGACCTGGTGCGCTCGGCCGTGGGAGTGGCGGTAAAGAAGGGTGCACCCATCCCCGACATCAGCAGCGAGGACAAGCTGCGCCAGGTGCTGCTGAACGCCAAGAGCATTGCCTATTCGGCCAGCGCCAGCGGTACCTACTACGAAACGCAGATGCTCAAGAAGCTGGGCATTCACGACCAGGTCATGCCCAAGAGCAAGAAGATCGTGACCGAGCGTGTGGGCACCATAGTTGCGCGCGGCGAGGCGGAAATCGGCCTGCAGCAGGTCAGCGAGCTGCTGCCGATCGAGGGTGTCAGCTATGTGGGAACGCTGCCCGATTCGGTACAGCACTACACCTTCTTTTCGGCCGGTACAGCCAGCACATCGACCAACCCCCAGGGGCTGGAGCAATTGCTCAAGTTCTATACCTCGCCCGCTGCGGCCAAGGCGATTCGCGACACGGGGCTGGAGCCTGTCGCCAAGCCGCGCTGAGTCCGGTCTCGACAACAAAAAAGCCCGCATGGCTGTGGCCTGGCGGGCTTTTGGCGGTGCGGCGGTTCAGCGCTTGGCGTCCTGCGGGGTTTTCTGCAGCAGCTGCACGGTCAGGCCTTGCGGCGTGACGGTGATGGTGCCGGGCTCCATGGCCATGGCTTCGACCAGGGCCAGCTCCTTGTCCTGCAGCTGATACAGCACGACCTGGCCCATGGCCTGCTCCGCCAGAGCCGTGGAGTAGGTGGCCAGCATATCGCTGAGAGCCGGGGCCAGCCCGTCCATGCTCAGGCTGTTGACCTTGATCTGATAGGCGCGCAGCGTGCGGTCCGTGGGCTCGTAGCGCAGGGAAAAATCCACATTGAGCAGGCCGCTGTATTTTTCCTTGAGCACCTTGCCGCTGAGCTCGGCCGGAATCTGGGCATTGATGGCATTGCGCTCGGGCACCATGAGCAGTTGCGGGGCACTCAGATTGAGATGCAGCAGCCCTGCGACGGGGAACTGTCGGGGAAAGCGGGAGGAGACCATTTCCTGCAGCTTTTGCTGGCTCACGCTTACGCTGCTGGGCATGGATTTGCCAGAACAACCTGTGGCGGCCAAGCCTGCGCCGACCACTGCCAATACCAACCATGAGCGCCTATTCATCACAACAGCCTGACTCCGCAAACAAATAAACCCGATGCCTTGAAACCTGTTGAAACATCAGCGCATGGCGCTATGTTTTTTGAGTCAGTCATTTTCTCTCCTGACTCTAATCCCCTGAGTCCCAGTGGATGATTGAAGTTCCAGGTTTCCGTACCAATCCGGCATCTGGGGACGGCGTTTTCTAACGTCCGGAGCGTCAATTCGTTGACATGGCTGAAGCCGGGCTGACAACTTTGCCTGCGGCCAAGGTTGGCCTGCCCTGGTTGGCAGGGTCCTGAAGTCACAATGCTTGCATGACTGACAATGCAAACCCCTCCTATCTTCAGGCGCTGAGCGCGGTTGTTGCGGATGCAACGCTGCCCGATCAGGTGTTGACCCAGTGGCTAGGCAGTGCCCGGCCCAGCAACGGCGAAGCCCTGCAGCACAAGGCACAGTGGTTCACCAAATCGCCTGCTTTTGACGAACAGCTGCGCGAGCGCTTTGGCCTGGCAGTGGAGGCGGCCCTGGGCGGCGCACTGCAGCATTGGAGGAACGAGGGACCCTGGGGACATCTGGCTCTGGTGCTGCTGCTCGATCAGTTCACCCGCAACATTCACCGCAACACGCCCAAGAGCTTTGCCGGGGACGCCCAGGCGCTGACGCTGGCGCTGGAAGCGCTGGACAGCGGGGCTGACATGGAGCTGCCCGAAGTGGTACGCGTGTTCATGTATCTACCGCTGGAACACGCCGAAGACCCCGCCATGCAGCAGCGCAGCGTGGCGGCTTTCGAGGCCTTGGCGCAGATGGCCCCGGATGCAGAGACTCGCGAATATCTGGCGGGCACCCTGGACTATGCCCACCGTCATCAGGATGTGATTGCGCGTTTTGGACGCTTTCCGCACCGCAACCCCATCCTGGGCCGTGTCAATACGGCCCGGGAGGAGGAATATCTGGCCCAGCCAGGCTCGGGGTTTTAAGAGCGTGTTCACGATCTCTACGCAGCCGCGTTGAAGCGCAATCGGGATGAGTTCGAAGCGGTGGCTCGCCGCTTGCACCGGGGTGCAAGCAAGAGTCAACGCGCAGAAATCGCCCGATTTCGCTTCAACCCTTCGGGACGGTGGCTTTGCGGGCAGTCTGCGGCGTTGCAAATCCTCGCAATAGCATGGCTATTGCTGCGGTATTGCGTCTTGCATCCCCTCCCGCAAAGCCGCTGTCGCGGCGCGAGAAGGTCGTGAACACGCTCTAAGACCCGCGCGTAGCTTCGCGCAGCCCCGGCTCCTGCCGGGGTTGGGGAGCCGGGCGCTGGCTGGTATCGCGGCGGCGCAGAGCCCAGCGCTCGACCGTGTAGAAGGACAGGGCGGACAGCGCTGTGGAGATCAGCAGGCCCGCAATCACGGTCACCTGCCAGGAATAGTCGGCACGCAGATAGCGCACCACGGGGTAATGCCAGAGGTAGATGCCGTAGGACAGCTTGCCCAGGCGCACCAGCAGCGGTGCGGTCAGCATTTCATAGACCAGGCCCGAAGGCTTTTGCACGGCCAGCAGCACCACGATGGCCGCGCACTCGACCACGGTGATGCCCCAGACCATGGCGTGCTGGTCGTCCCACTTGAGTTCCATGATCAGCGGTACGGCCAGTACCAGCCACATGGTGTAGCCGCGCAGCGATTGCAGGCGCTCTATCCACTGGGGCTTTTCGATCATCAGTGCGGCCAGCAGGGCGCCGGCAATCAGGCCCGAGGCGCGGGTGTCGAAGCGAAAGAAGATCTCGTAGAACTGCTGGCCCTGTGCCACCCAGAAAAAGCGCCACAGCGTGCTCAGCACCCACAGTGCCAGCAGCGGTGCCCAGACACGGCCGGGCATGGTCTTGCGCAGCAGCAGCACCAGAAGCGGCGGCCAGATCAGGTAGAAGTGCTCCTCCACCGACAGCGACCACATATGGAGCAGGGTGTCGGGGCTGTCGAAGAAGGCGATGCCGTAGTCCGCGAGGTAGAGGATGGAGACCAGGGCGTCCGAATAGATATCGGTGAGGTCCGGCCAGATGAAGGGGGCGAAGATGCAGTAGGCGCCGAGGAAGAGCGCCAGCGCAGGCATGAGCCGGAAGAAGCGTCGGCGGTAAAAGCGCCAGTAGTCGAGCTTGCCATGCTGCTGATACTCCATCAGCAGCAGCGAGGTGATCAGGTAGCCGCTGAGCACGAAAAACAGGTCGACGCCGAAGAACGCGCCATCGAACAGCGGCGCATGGGCATGCGAGAGGATTACCAGCAGGATGGCCACGCCTCGCAACCCATCGAGCGCAGGGTTGTAACGCAGCTTGTACACGGACTCCACCAAAACCGGACACCTTTCCTTTCGCCCGGGCACGGGCCGGGCTTGCAATGGGCAAAGCAGCCGGACTGCTCGTCCGACCACCAGAGTATTCAGAAATTTGCGCAAGAAGCTGGTAACAGCGCTTTGCAGTGGCCACAGGGCCTGGACGCATGCGCGGCGGGCGCGACATGCAGTGGCTTGGCAGGATGACTATGGGGGCCGTGGGGTCACGACATTTGTATGGCGTCAGGGCCAAGCCGAGGGTGCTGCCCGAGCGAAATCAGGCAGACGCGGGCGATTTGAACAGATTTTTTCCGGCAGCCCAAGCCTTGAGCCGAGCCTGGCAGGGGCAATGCGCGGGATTGAGGCGCAGATTCGGAACTGTTTTAACAATTAAGTACAAAAACAGTGGGTTTCGCTACAACCATCTACGCAGTTTGCTATCAATTTAGCGGGTGCTGTGCGATTTTTTGCGGCCACAGGCCGGGCCGCTCAGATGCACATCGCGCCACAGCAGCATCTCGGCCACGCGCTCGGACTTGTCTTCGTCAAAGCCCAGCTTCTGTGCCCGCTCGGCCGGGTTGGTCCAGGTGCCGAACAGCATGTCCCACAGCGGCAGGCCGTAGTTCTGCGCATGGTGGCCATGCCGGTGGTGCACGGTATGCATTTCCGGGCGCTGAAGCACATAGCCGAGCCAGCGCGGCGTGCGCAGGTCGGCATGGGTGAACAGATCGAAGGCCGCCGTCAGCCCCAGGGCCACGGCCGCCGCCGCCGGGCTGGCGCCCAGCACCCAGTAGCTGGAGATCACGCTCAGCAGCATGGCAGCGCAGGAGTCCAGCGGGTGGGCGTAGAACGAGGTCAGCACCTCGATGCGACGCGCGCTGTGATGCAGCTGGTGGAACACGCGCCACAGCAGATCCGAGGCGTGGGTGGCGCGGTGCCACCAGTAAAAGACAAAGCTGGTGATGAAAAAGCTCAGCAGCCCCACCAGCAGCGGGTTCCAGCGTGTCCCCAGATCGAAAAGCGCATGCTGGCGGATTCGCTCTTCCAGCAACCAGCCCAGCGCCAGTGTGCAGACCAGCGTCAGCGCGCCCAATGCACTGCTGTAGATCAGCCAGCGTCGGTCGCAGAGATTGCGCGAGGCGGGCGCAATGACTTCGCGCGTGAAGACCGCCACAAACATCAGTGCAATCAGCGGATAGACCAGATACTCCAGCACGACAATCATTCCCCTTTGAGGTTTGCCTTGCAGTCTATCGGCTGATGTGACTTTTCCGCTTTATTGGGGCAATACAAACTGCTCCAGCGGTATGTCGTTGGGTGCGGCCAGCTGCTTCTTCAGCACCTCGCCCATGGGCAGGTTCAGGTTCACGTTCTTGGGCGGAATCGGCTGCATAAACCATTTGTTGTAGAGCTTGTGCAGCTCGCCCGAGCGGATCATCTGCAGTATGGCGCCGTCCACGGCCTTCTTGATCTGCGGGTCGTTCTTGCTGAACTGGATGGCAATCGGCTCGGCACCAATCACCTCGCCCACGATCTTGTAGCCCTTGGGATTCTTGCTCTGGCCGATCACGCCGGCCAGCATGTTGTCGTCCAGCACAAAGGCATCGACACGGCCGGATTCCAGCAGCAGAAAGCTCTCGAACTGGTCCTTGCTCATCAGCGTCTTGAAGTTCAGATCGTTGTCGCTGGCGTACTTGCGCAGAATCTGCACCGCTGTCGTGCCCGTGATGGCGCCCACATTGCGGCCTTGCAGCTGCTTGAAGGAGGTGATGTCCGAGTCGGCGCGCACGGCCATGCGCACCTCGCTGACATAGGTGGTCAGGCCGAAGGCCACCTGCTTCTGGCGCGTTAGGTTGTTGGTCATGCTGGCGCAGTTGAAGTCGGCCGTGCCGTTGTTGATCAGCGGCATGGTGTTCTGCGGTGTCAGCACCATGTATTTGAGCTGGGCCCTGGGCGCAATCGCATGCACCACGCGCTCGCACAGCTCCATGTGATAGCCGACGAACTTCTCGTTGGCACCGATCGCGTAGGACATGGGGACAGCGGCTTCGCGCACGCCCAGCACCACGGTGCCGCCGGCCTGCCAGCGCTGCAGCGTGGGAGAGGCGGAGACGTCGAAAGCTGTGTCGATATTGGCGCCGATCTGGGCGGCATCCACCTTGCCCGACTTGCCAGCTGCCATGGCCGAACCTGCGCACACCAGCGCCGCCGTCAGCCAACCCCATTTCAACGACTTGCCCATCACCCACTCCAGAAAACAAAAAGCGCCTAGACCCATGGTCATCGGCGCTCATTCACCAACCCCGTCCGGCACAGGCCTCGTCCCGCGTGAGGCCCAGAGCCGCATTGTCGTTGCTGGCTTATCGCTTTGAGTGGAATGCTTATTCCTGCGGCAGACGCATGCCTCGCGTTTCACGAGGTGGCGCCCATCCGCTCGCGCAGCCGCTGGTGAGCTTCGCTCTGTGCATCGGCGCTTTGCTGGTTCTTGGCCTGCAGATAGCGCTCGGTGAACACACCCAGATAGGACTCCAGCACCTGACCGGCGCGCGTGTCGCTGGCGTCGCCTACCAGCTCCAGGCACAGGGCCGCGACCTCGCTGGTACAGAAATGATCGTCGCGCTTGGATCTGCGCAACTGATAGCGCGAAAGCTGGTCTGGATGCAGGCTCAGCACCGGGAAACCGTCGAGGTAAGGGCTTTTGCGAAACATCTTGCGCGCCTCGGACCAGGTTGCGTCCAGCAGTACGAACAGCGGCCGCTTGTCGGGCTGCAGTGCGGTCTGGCCCTCATGGAGCGCATGCACCACGCGCTCGGGCCGGTCTGCGTATTCGCCGGGAAATACCACAAAGGGCTGCCACTGCGGGTCGTTCAGCAAGGCCAGCAGTTCAGGGTCGACTTCGGTGCGTGACCAGCCGTACGCGAAGCAGTGCTTGACCACGTCGGCGATCAGCCAGCCGGTGTTACTGGGCTTGAGCGGTTCGGCGTCATGCATCAACAGGCAAAAACCGGCGCGTGTGGCCAGTTCGGGTCGCAACTGGCACATGCAATGCGTGGGGCGCAGGCGGCAGCCTTCGCAGCGCTCACCGCGCGGGCCGCCGCGGGCCAGAAAAGGCCGCGTGCTGCGCGCCAGCCGCGCCTGGCGCAATCGCGAGACCGCGTGCGGCGCCAGGGCGGAGCCTATGGTCTGCAGCTGGCTCAGCAAGATGGGCACACCAAGCGAATCGGGCAGCTCAGGCGAAGGCAAAGGCGTGGAGGCAGGCACGGCGGATAGCGGCAAGTTCAGGAACAGGAGCGCGGATTGTCCGTCTTTGCCAAAACCAATGCTGGAGGCTTAGTTGCAGTCGCCTTGCTCGAACTTCAGGCCGCGACCGAAGCTGAAGACCGTGGGCTTGGCGTTCTTGAGGCCTGGTGCAATCACGTCCTTGAAGCGCTGGGGCTCGCAGTTGAAGCGGGTGTCGAGCACATAGTCCTCGGATTCGGCCTTGGTCATGGCGTCGCGCCAGGCGCTGGTGGCATCGAGCACCGCATCTTCGACCATGGGGGCCTGTACAGAGAAGTCCATAAAGCCCGTGGCGCGCGAGCCTTCGGCCTGCAGGTAGACCACGGGGTCTGCAGCGTTGCCGCAAAGGGTCAGACAGTCGGCGTAGTAGTTGCCGCCCAGCAGTTGCTCGAAGCGACCAAAGCTCAGCTCTGCCAGCTTGGTGGCAGGCTCGCCAGCCATGGAGCCCAGCACAGGCGCCAGCGACAGATTGCAGCTGGGGGTGATGCTCACTTCCACGGAGTTGACGACCTTGTCCGCATCGTCGCTGACCAGCGTGACCTCGCAGCCGTCCGTGCGGAACTGGTGACGGTGTTGCTCGGAGCGCATGGCCGGACCGGCAATCTTTTCCACATAGGCCAGGTTCATGCCTATGGTTTCGGTGTCAAACAGCTGGTCGATCACACGCTTGGTTTCTGGTGCAGCAGCGGCTGGAGTTGCTGCAGGCGGCGTTGCGGTTGCGGGCGCCGGGGCTTCATTCTTGGAATCCGAGCAGCCTGCCATCAGGGCTGCCGCAGCGATTGCTGCCATCACTGCACCCATCTTCAGCCCGCTATATGGCAACCAGCTGTTTTGCATACTTCACCTTTTTTATTCTGAAAAGCCTCGCAATATAGGGGCAGGCCTGCAAAACACCAAGCGGTCTGCGTGCCGATGGGCTTTAGAACGTGTTCACGATCTCTACGCCGCCGCGTTGGAGCGCAATCGGGATGAGTTCGAAGCGATGGCTCGCCGCTTGCACCGGGGTGCAAGCAAGAGTCAGCGCGCAGAAATCGCCCGATTGCGCTCCAACCCTTCGGGACAGTGTCTTTGAGGGCGGTCTGCGGCGTTGCGAATCCTCGCAATAGCGCGGCTATTGCTGCGGTATCGCGCCTTGCATCCCATCCCGCAAAGTCACTGTCGCGGCGCGAGGAGATCATGAACACGTTCTTAGCCACCCACACACTCCAGCTCGAACAGCGGCAGCTCGGCCTTGCGGCTCAGCCATACGCCGCCACCCAGTTCCTTGAAGCAGGGCTGCAGGCCGCGGCGGTAAAGCTCGGCGCGGTGGCGGTACAGGCGTGCATCGGTCAGGTCTTCGTCGATAATGTCGCGCTCATAGTCCTCGCGGGCCACGGCCTCGATATACAGGCCGCCGCGTGAGAGCGAGCCCAGATTGGCCAGCGCCTTTTTCAGGTCGGCAGGGCTCAGATAGGGCAGCACGCCCTGGCAGATCACCAGATCGAAAGGCTGGCCATCCTGGGGCTGCCAGTCCACCACCGAACCCTGGGCCCAACCATAGCGTTCGCACAGATAAGGGCTGAACTCCACGCCCTGGTAATGCACGCCGGGGAAATGCTGCTCCACCGCCTCGCGCCACAGACCGATGCCGCAGCCCATATCGAGCACCCGCCGCACGGGAACGCGCAGATAGGACAGATAGGAGCAGACAAACAGGCCCAGGCGGCGGGCATGCTCGGGGTCGATCACGCTGGTCTTCTTGTCAAAGTAAAAGCGCTGGTAATAGGCTTCATCAAACCATTCATTGCTTGCGGATTGCACCTGATTTCCTTGGGTCCGTAAAAACAAAACGGCGCCGCAAAGGCGCCGTCACAGCCAGAGGGATACGCGCTCAGACGCGGCCGATGACGGACCAGCCCGCCTTCTGGTTCTGCTTGTTGTTCTCATAGTCCCAGACCGTGCCGCAGCGCTCGCAGACATAGCGGGTCACCGTCACGGTGCTGGAGCCGCGCTCTTCCTTGCGGTTGCCGCGCTGCATCAGTTCGGCATGGCCAGGGGCCTTGCGCCAGTTGCGCTGAATGCCGGCACAGGCGTCGCACAGATGTTCTTCGGCGGGGTTGGTGGTCTGGGTCATGACAAAAACAATCTAAAAGCCTGGGCCGCAAAGTTGCTGCCCAGCCCGCATTGTGCTGTGCAGCTTCCATCTGCGTGCAGTCCGTCCGATTAGTGCAGCCGGGTTGCCGGGATAAGATTTCAAAGAAATCGGCTTAAAGCGCTTTCTGGATAAGCGCTATGTGCTCATGTTTTTGAATGAATGATGGTAGCCGATCCAGGCGAGGCGCTGGCGCTCAGGCCTTGGGCGGACGGTACAGCAGGCAGATCTTGTTGCCGTCCGGGTCGCGCAGATAGGCCAGATACAGTGCAGCAGGACCCTCGCCACGCCAGCCTGGTGCGTCTTCAATCGAGACGCCGCCAGCGGCCACGCCTGCCGCATGCGAGGCATTGACCTGCTCTATGGATTGCGCGGCAAAACCTGTGGTCGCACCATTGCCCGCAGTGGCCGACTCGCCGTTGATGGGGGTGGAGATGGCAAACGTACCCGTGGGGCTGCGGTAGAAGAAGCGGTTGCGATTGGCGATGCCGGGCGCAATGCCCAGCTGGCCCAGCAGCGCATCGTAAAAATGCTTGCCGCGTTCCAGATCATTCACACCCAGCATGATGTGGCTAAACATGGTGCTCTCCTTGAGGTTTGTCGGTTCAGGTAAAGATGCGATGCATCGTAGCGGCTTCACGCCTGCTTCCCTGTCACCTGCATTTTCTCGCCATGTCCCCTGAACACTTCACGCCCGTCCCGCTGGACAAAGCCTATCGCCTGCTCAACCACGGACCCACGGTGCTGGTCTCTGCCCGGCATGAGGGCGAGCACAACGTCATGGCCGCCGCCTGGGCCTGCGCACTGGATTTTGCGCCGCCCAAGGTGACCGTGGTGCTCGACAAAGCCACGCGCACCCGCGTGCTGGTTGAAGGCAGCGGCCTGCTGGCGCTGCAACTGCCCACCGCAGGCCAGGCGGCCATGACGGTGGCGCTGGGCACGGACAGCGCGATGACCATGCCCGACAAACTGCTTCGTCATCAGGTGGCGCTGTTTGAGGCGCCCGGTTTCGATCTGCCGCTGGTGGAAGGCTGCGCCGCCTGGCTGGTCTGCAAGCTGATTCCCGAGCCGCACAACCAGCAGACCTATGACCTTTTCATTGCGGAAGTGGTGGCCGCATGGGCGGACGAGCGCGTGTTTCGCGATGGTCACTGGGAATTCGACAGCGCACCCGCCGAGCTGCGCACGCTGCACTATGTGGCGGGCGGCCAGTTCTTTGCGATTGGTGAATCGATCTCGGTGAAGTAAGTATGTTTTTGGTCTGTAGCGCTTGATGAGAAAGCGCTGACAGCTATCTTTTTTAATACTTACGAAAAGGAAAAGGGCATGCCCGTGAAGAACATGCCCTCAAACTCGCCAAAGCCCGGGCCGCAAGCGGCCCTGTGCATCAGGCGGCGCTCAGCGCACCGGCCCGGGTCAGCTTGTCGGCCACCAGCAGCTTTTTCATGTCTGCGGCGCTCATGATGCCCAGCTCTTCGGCCACCACGGCAATCTGCTTGCCGTTGGCAATCGCGGTCTTGGCGATCTTGGCGGCCTTTTCGTAGCCGATCAGCGGGTTCAGCGCCGTCACCAGCGTCACGGACTCGGCAATACGGGCGTCCAGCAGTGCTTCGTTGGCCACGATGCCTTCCACGCAGTTCACTTGCAGTGTCTTGCAGGCGTTGCTCAGATGGGTCAGGCTCTTGTGCAAAGCCCAGGCCATCAGGGGCTCGAAGGCGTTGAGCTGCAGCTGACCGGCTTCCACGGCCATGGTGATAGCGGCGTCGTTGCCTATCACTTCAAAGCAGACCTGGTTCATCACTTCGGGGATCACGGGGTTGACCTTGCCGGGCATGATGGAAGAGCCCGCCTGGCGCGCGGGCAGCTTGATGTCGCCCACGCCGGCCTGAGGGCCGGAGGACAGCAGGCGCAGATCGTTGCTGATCTTGGAGAGTTTGACGGCCACACGCTTCAAGATGCCGGAAATGTCGGCAAAAGCACCGGTGTCGCCGGTAGCCGCGATCAGGTCCCCGGCCTTGACCACGGGCACGCCCGAGATTTCAGCCAGCGCCTTGACCACGGCATCGGCATAGCCCACGGGGGCGTTGATGCCGGTGCCGATGGCGGTGCCACCCATGTTCACCTCGGTCATCAGATAGGCGGATTCACGCAGACGCTTTTCATCGTCGGCGATCATGGCGGCAAAAGCGGCGAATTCCTGGCCCAGCGTCATGGGCACGGCATCTTGTAATTGTGTGCGGCCGATCTTCAGGATGTGGGCAAATTCGCCAGCCTTGGCTTCAAATGCAGCGCGCAACTCGGCCAGGGCGATCAGCAGCTTCTGGATGCCAGCATAGGTGGCGAGCTTGACGGCCGTGGGATAGGAGTCGTTGGTGGACTGCGAGGCATTGACGTGGTCATTCGGGTGAATCACGTCGTAGCTGCCTTTGGGCAATCCCAGGTGCTCGAGGGCACAGTTGGCGATCACCTCATTGGCGTTCATATTCGTGGAGGTGCCAGCGCCGCCCTGAATGACGTCGACCACAAACTGCTCGTGCAGCTTGCCGGCGATCAGGTCGTCACAGGCTTGGGAAATCGCGGTGGCTTGAGTGATATTGATGGAGCCCAGCTGCAGATTGGCTTGGGCTGCGGCCTTTTTGACAAAGGCAAAAGCGCGGATCAGCTCGGGCATGTGAGCCACCGAGTGACCGGTGATGGGGAAGTTCTCCACTGCGCGTGCGGAATGAACGCCCCAGTAGGCGTCGGGAGGAATGGTTTTGATGCCGATGAAATCGTGTTCTTGACGCATGGATCTGCTTTCTTGAGGTCGGTAAGGGTTGGCCGCGTCTGGTCTGATATGGCTCAAACGTGGCAACGCCCCGGACAGAGAAGGCGGCGGTCGCGTTCTCGTGGCCAGGGCGTTGGGCCGAATTATGAAAGCAAGATATGCATGGGTCCAAACGTTTCATGCATAACGTTGGGTGGGCTGCTTGCGTCTGCCGGATATGCTCTTAAAAGTGTTTAAATCTTTCTAAAAATCCGTAAAACGCCATCCTGGGTTTGATGCGTTGTTTCTTTTCGCACTATTTTGGTGCGAAAAGAAACGAGGTCTTCATTCGGCTGAGCGCTTATTTGGATGCGCGCAGCGCCATGCCTTCCAGCGAAGGTGCATGCAAAGGCTTGAGGGGCGATGCCACGGGCGGGCCAAAACGACGTGGGGCACCGTCGATCATGGGCGCGTCGGTGGCAGCTTCCGCCTCCCACTGTGCGCGTGCCTGTTGCATGTCCTCCGTGGTGCGGGCCACGAAGTTCCACCACAGCAGGATGGCCTCGTCCATGGGTTCCCCGCCAATGATGAGCAAGCGGCTGTCCGGCGCGCACTCCAGCGCCACGGATTCGATGCCGGCGGGCAGGTAAAACAGCTCCTGCTCGGGCAGGGGCTGGCCCTCTACCGTGACATGACCGGACAGACTCATGACGGCGTGCTCAAAGTCCGTCCGCAAGGGAAAGCTGGCGCGTGCAGTACCGGTATTGGAAGAGGCATGCAGATCCACTGCCATGAGCGGCGAGTGCACCTCGGCGGGTGCGGTCAGACCCAGCGACTCGCCGGCCAGCACGGTGGCCCGATAGTCGCCGATCTGCGCACCAGGCAGGTCGGGGTAGTGCTGAAAGCGTGGCGGGATATGGCGGTGACTGTCGGGCAGGGCAATCCACAGCTGGGCTGCATGTACATGGGTGGTCTGGCTTTCTTCCGAATGCGCAATGCCGCGACCGGCGGTCATCAGATTGACCTGGCCGGGGCGAATGATCTGTTCGCTGCCCAGGCTGTCGCGGTGCAGGACTTCGCCGCGGATCATCCAGGTGAAGGTCTGCAGCCCGATATGGGGGTGAGGGCCTACCTGCATGCCGGGCGGCGGCGGTTCGGCAGGACCGGCATGGTCGAGAAAGCACCAGGCACCGACTTTGCGCAGGGCGCGCTGGGGAATGGCGCGGTGAATGGGGATGCCCCCGACATCGGCAATGCGGGTCGGAAGACGTTGTAAGTTCTTTGATTCACTCATGACAAATCCTGACGGCAAGGGCTTTGAGTGTGCAGGGAAATGCAGTTTTTGTGCAATCAGGCGGCAGAATCAGCCAGCGCTTTGCACGCAGTTACATACGCAGGGCGATTCAGCCGCCTGGCTGACAGCGGCTCGGCACAGAGTCGGTTACTTTGAAAGCACGAGCCCGCCCAGGGGCTCTTCGACAGGCGCCAGTCGTGCGCCGTGAACCCAATATTGGCAGGAGGAATAGAGATGAGCGAACAAACTACCCAAGGCAACCAGATCTCTGCCGTCGAAGTCCAGCAATACCCTGAGCACTTTGAAGCTCGCGTGACCGGCAAGGTGGAGCACCGTGTGGGCGACGGCCCTTCCGAGGAAATTCCGGTCGGCACGGCGATGAAGGTGGATACCGCCATCGCCAGCTATGTGCTGTCCTGGCTGGACCCCAAAGACCAGCAGCCAGAGACCGCCTATCTGGCCAAACGCGAGTTTGAGCACTATGTGGAAGTAGGGGCGCTGGAAGTCTCTGTGTAATCGGATTACATGCGCCGATGAGCAAAGCCCTGCAAGTGATTGCAGGGCTTTTTTCATCGCCGGGCCGCCCCAAGGTGAAAACCCCCCCTCGGGGGGCTGCGCACTACGCGAAGCGAGGAAGCGTGGGGGCCATTTTCATGCCTGCTCGGTTTCAGCCAAGGCAGTGGGAATGGAAACCTTGCCCTCCAGCAGCTTGTGCACGGGGCAGGCATTGGCAATCTGCAGCAGGCGCTGGCGCTGTTCCTCATCCAGAGCGCCATGCAGCGTAATGCTGCGCGTGATCTGGTTGCCGTCGGCTGGCTTGCCTTCGGCGTTGAGCCTGAGATCTACCTCCACGTAGCTCAGCGGCCATTGCTTGCGAGCTGCATACATCTGCAATGTGATGGCTGTGCAGGCTCCCAGGCCCGAGAGCACGAGCTGCATGGGTGTTGGTGCGGTATCGGCACCGCCGTCGGCCACGGGTTCATCGGCATGCCAGGTATGGCCTTGCTCATCGGTCAGGGTGACGCGGTAGGGCTGGTCGCCGCTTTTTGCGTGCGCGTTATGAATCATTGGTTTTATCTCCATCAAACAGCGAACACTTTACGTGCTGCATGCTTGTCCGCAGTCTGCCAAGGTAATGCGGCAGATGGCTTTGGGTTGCTCTGGCGCAATATCGAAATATCTGCCGGGGCCATGGCCGTGAAAATCCATAAACCGTGATGATTCACGGTGATTGCCGAAAATTCCGGCAGGCCCGTGATTCAGAATTCGGGCAAAGCCATGTCTGCGGTATTGAGGGACTGGGCCGGCAGGCGTATGGCGCAACCTTTGAGAAAAAAGAGCGGGGAGAAAGCATTGAATTCCATACGCGGAGCCAGACAGGCGCAAGATTCCTCTGAATGGAAAATCCCACCTTTCTGGCAGAAGATCAACAGTTTCTTTCTCTTTCCGCTGCAGACCGAGCCGCTGATTTTTGCTCTGGTGCTGTCTGTATGCAGCTATGGCCTGACATTTGGCCTGCTCGGCGCGATTGCGGTGGGGCTGGGTTTGATGCTGGCCGTCAGCCGCTATGCATTCAAGGTGTCTGCATTCGCTTCGCGCGGCATTACCCACAGCTCTGATTTCCGCCGCGACCAGGAGGACCCCGGCTGGAAATGGCTGCCGTGGAAATTCTTTGGCGTGCTGTTTGTCTTTGGCCTGTTGATCGGTTTTCTGGCGAGCAGCAGTTTGACGCTGGGCGTGATTGCCAATCTGATCGTGGCATTCCTGATTCCGGCGACCTGGATGGTATTGATCAATACCCATAGTCTGAGTTCGGCCATCAATCCCTTTGAGCTGCTGGCCACGATTTTCGGTATCGGCAAATCCTATTTGCTGCTGTGCTTTTTCCTGTTTCTGCTGCAGCAGGGCTCACCCATGGTGGTGGAAATGCTGCTCAAGGTCGGCAAGCCTGCAGTGGTTTTGCCCCTGGTGTGTTTTGCGTTGATTTACTTCACCTGGGTCATGGCAGCCATGATTGGCTATGTCATGTACCAGCACCATGCGGCATTGGATATCGACCCTGTGCAGGCCCCCGAGGGTGTGGCCACGATTCAGATGGACCCCAGGGAGCAGGAGTCCAAGCGCCGGGACACCGCAATCGCCCGGCTGGTGCAGGACAACAGGATGGACGAGGCCGTGAATCAGGCGCGTGAATGGTGGCGTGAGGACCAGGAGAGCCTGCCCGATCAGCGCCGCTATTTCCGCGTGCTCAAGCTTACCGAGAAGGGCGATGCGCTGGCCGATCTTGGACAGAGCTTCATTCCGATGCTGATGGCCCAGCAGCGAGCCAGCGAGGCACTGGAGGCCTGGGTCAGCTGCGTCAAGCGCAAGCCGGATTTTCAGCTGGCCTCGGCCCAGGCCAGCCACGAGCTGGCGCAGCAGGCATGGCAGGCAGGCAAGCCCAAATATGTGCTGATTCTGGGCAAGAACTTTGAAAAGCGCTTTGCAGGCAGTGCACTGGTTCCGTCCATGCTGGAGCTGGTGGTGCGAGCCTACAAGCAAGGCCTGGACCAGCCCATGCAAGGCGTCCATGTCTATATGCGCATGAAGCAGCTCTTTCCCGAGCATGCCTCTACCCGGGAGGTGGAATGGGTGTTGCGTGACGAGCTGGAACAGCTGGGTGCAAAGCCTGGCGGCGGGGCAGGCGCGTAATTTCAACTTTGCAGGGCCAGCCAGCGGGTCACCGGGTCCTGCGGTGCTATTTGCTGCAATGCCGGCAGCCAGGCCCGGGCCTGCTGTGTCTGACCGGACTGGGCCATGCCATTGACCAGCAGCAACAAGGTCGCGGGCCAGTGCGGATGGTCCGAAGCCTGCTGCAGAGACTGGCACAGCTTCTCGGCTTCTGGCAGGGCGCCTATGCGCACAAAGCTGCGCACCAGGCCATGCATGGTGTCTGCGCTGATGCGCATGCCGGGCTTGGCGCGCTGGCGGTAGCTGCGGTAGCTGGAGAGCTGCAGCTGCCGCTCGGCATCGGTGGTGGCGGGCAGCTTGAAGATCAGTCGCGCCGCGCCATGAAAGTCCTCACCGCCAGGGTGATGACGGGCGCTTTCGAACCAGGCCTTCAGAATGGCAGGGTCCCTGGGGGCCAGCCGCGCGGCCTCCCGCCAGGCTGGCGCCGCACGGCCGAAATCCAGGGCGTCAGTAAGGCGCTGCGCACGGGCCACGGCATCGGTCAGCGGCTTTGCGGCGGCCCTGGCCAGTTCCTCTTCGTTGACGGGAGCCTCCACCGTCTGCAAGCGCATATAGACCCACATCAGCACGGCCCCCGTCAGCAGGCCACCAAAGTGAGCCATATAGGCCACCTGCTTGCCGCCCCACAGGTGCTGGAGCAGCTCCACCCCCATCCACACCGGCAGCATGACCAGGGCCGGCCAGGTGGCGTAGTTGAAGTAGAACAGCAGCATGTAGAAAAAGCGTATGCGCCGCATGCGGTACATCACCGCATACATGGCCATCAGCGCTGAAATCGCGCCCGAGGCCCCCAGGCCGTAGCCGCCCATGCCGGCATAGAACATCAGCGCAAACAGCGACGCCCCCACACCGCCGACCACGTAAAAAGCCAGATAGGTGAAGGAGCCCAGGGCGAGTTCCAGCGTGAAGCCGAACAGGAACAGAAACACCATATTGCCCAGCAGATGGCTGGTGCTGCCGTGCAGAAAGATGGAGGTGAAGGCCTGCAACGGCTGCCAGCCCGCGCCCGGCTCATAGCTCATGGACCAGCGTTCGGTAAAACTGCTGCGTGGCTCCAGTGGCGCAAACTGCTTGCGTGCGGTCTGCCACTCGGCATGTCGGGGGTGGCTGGTCGTGATGATCTGACCAGTCAGCAGGCGCTGGCGAAACCTCTTTTCCTGCCACATCAGCGCATAGAGCTGCCCATAAGCCTTTTGCTTGTACAGCGCTGCTGCAGCCTGTAGCACGCTGCGCTCATAACGGGCGTTGTCCTGTGCGGACTGCTCCTTGAGGTGAGCCAGAAACGGCGGCAGCTCGATGGCTGGCAGATCCGTCTTGGCATAGACCTGCGCCGCGCGCTCCACCACTTTTTCCTCGGGTGCTTGCCAGCCCCAGAAGATCAGGCAGTTGATGACGATGAGCAGCACCGTCATCCAGGGCGGGCTGCGCCATGAAGGCTTGTTCTCAAGAGGAATGGCAAGAAACATGAATGGGCGGCAAAAATCGACGCACGAGAAGTTGAGGACCTAGGCAAACAGGGATGCACCAAGGACTGCAGCCCTGAGGCGAAGCTCTTGCCTGAACCTGATTGGTGTAAGCCATGAAATTGTTGCCGACTGTAGCGCAGCCTCCGTTTTCTGCCTTTGACGCGTACTGAGGGACGCGCAACAAAAAAGCCAGCATCGTTGCCGATGCTGGCTTTTTGATAGCTATTGGCGCTTATCAGATAAGCGCCAGAGCCGGTTTTGGCTTGTAATCCGCGAGGATTACTTGGCCACCACGCGCACCATTTCCAGGCACTTGTTGGAGTAGCCCCATTCGTTGTCGTACCAGGACACGACCTTCACAAAGGTCTTGTCCAGGGCGATACCGGCTTCGGCGTCGAACACGGAAGTGCAGGTTTCACCGCGGAAGTCGGTGGCCACCACCTTGTCTTCGGTGTAGCCCAGCACGCCCTTCAGGGCGCCTTGGGACTGGGCCTTCATTTCGGCGCAGATTTCTTCGTAGCTGGCTTCGCTGTTCAGTTCCACGGTCAGGTCGACCACGGACACGTCGGAAGTGGGCACGCGGAAGGACATGCCGGTCAGCTTCTTGTTCAGCTCGGGGATCACCACGCCCACGGCCTTGGCAGCGCCAGTGCTGGAGGGGATGATGTTTTCCAGAATGCCGCGGCCGCCGCGCCAGTCCTTGTTCGAAGGGCCGTCCACGGTCTTTTGCGTGGCGGTCGCTGCGTGCACGGTGGTCATCAGGCCGCGCTTGATGCCCCACTTGTCGTTGAGCACCTTGGCCACGGGAGCCAGGCAGTTGGTGGTGCAAGACGCGTTGGAGATGATGGCTTCACCCTTGTAGGTGCCATGGTTCACGCCGAACACGAACATGGGGGTGTCGTCCTTGGAAGGAGCGGACAGGATGACCTTCTTGGCGCCGGCGTCGATGTGCTTCTGGGCGGTTTCCTTGGTCAGGAACAGACCGGTGGATTCGATCACCACGTCGGCGCCGACTTCGTTCCACTTCAGGTTGGCGGGGTCGCGCTCTTGCGTCAGGCGGATCTTCTTGCCGTTGACGACCAGGGTGTTGCCTTCGACGGAAACTTCGCCGTCAAAACGGCCGTGCACGCTGTCGTACTTCAGCATGTAAGCCAGGTAGTCGGGCTCCAGCAGGTCGTTGATGCCGACGATTTCGATGTCGGAGAAGTTTTGCACTGCGGAGCGCAGCACGTTGCGGCCGATGCGGCCAAAACCGTTGATGCCTACCTTGATCGTCATAGTTGCCTCGTCAATAGTGAGTAATGAAAAACCGGTACAAATTGTGCCCGGACTCCAAAGCCTGAGGCTTCGTCCGGATGGCTGATGGCGGCAATAGCGCACATTTCAGCTGGAAAAAAGGGGCACTAGGCCCCTTTTGCTTACTTGGCAGCGTTCTGCAGAGCGACCTGCACGGTGTCGGCCACGTTCTCGGCGGTGAAGCCGAAGTGCTTGAACAGCACGCCTGCGGGAGCGGACTCGCCGTAGGTGTCGATGCCGACCACGGCGTCGCAACCGTACTTCCACCAGAAGTCGGTCACACCCATTTCCACGGCCACGCGGGGCAGGCCTGCGGGCAGCACGGCCTTCTTGTACTTCATATCCTGCTTGTCGAAGGTCGTGGTGCTGGGCATGGAGACCACGCGCACGGCGATCTTGCGCTCGGCCAGCAGCTTCTGCGCGGCCATGGCCAGTTGCACTTCGGAGCCGGTGGCGATGATGACGGCCTGGGCCTTCTTCTTGAAACCGATGTCCTTGGGCTCGCTCAGCACATAGGCGCCGTTGGCGATATTGTCCAGCGCGTCTTCGGACTTGGGCGAGTAAGCCAGGTTCTGGCGGCTCAGCAGCATGGCTGTGGGCTTGTTCTTCTGGCTCAGGGCCACGGTCCAGGCCACGGCGGTTTCCGTGGTGTCGGCGGGGCGCCACACGTCCAGACCGGGGATCAGGCGCAGCGAAGCGGCGTGCTCGATGGACTGGTGGGTGGGGCCGTCTTCGCCCAGGCCGATGGAGTCGTGCGTGAAGACGTGGATCACGCGCTGCTTCATCAGGGCCGCCATGCGGATGGCGTTGCGGCTGTAGTCGGAGAAGGTCAGGAAGGTGCCGCCGTAGGGGATGAAACCGCCATGCAGCGCCACGCCGTTCATGATGGCGGCCATGCCGAACTCGCGCACACCGTAGTTGATGTGGCGGCCGATCTTGCCGTCTTCGGTCTTGACCACGGCACCCTTGGCGTCCACGCGGAAAGCGGGAGTGGACTTGGTGTTGGTCAGGTTGGAGCCTGTCAGGTCGGCGGAGCCGCCCAGCAGCTCGGGCAGGGCTGCCGTCAGGCCTTCCAGAGCCAGCTGGCTGGCCTTGCGGCTGGCCACGGTGGCGCCTGCGTCATGGGCGTCGGAAGCGATCTTGGCGGCGATTTCACCGAAGTTGGTTGGCAGCTCGCCAGCCATGCGGCGTGTGAAGTCGGCGGCTTGCTCGGGGAAGGCCTTGGCGTAGGCTGCGAACTTGTCGTTCCATGCGGCTTCGGCCTTGGCGCCCTGGTCCTTGGCATCCCAGTCGGTGTAGACATCGGCGGGGATTTCGAAGGGACCATAAGTCCAGCCCAGAGCCGCGCGGGTCAGCGCGATTTCTTCGGCGCCCAGAGGCTCGCCATGGGCCTTGGAAGTGTCCTGACGGTTGGGCGAGCCCTTGCCGATGTGGGTCTTGCAGCAGATCAGCGTGGGCTTGTCGGCGCTCTTCTTGGCGGCAGCGATGGCCTTGTCCACGGCGTCCACGTTGTGGCCGTCCACATCGCGGATCACGTTCCAGCCATAGGCTTCAAAACGGGCAGGCGTGTTGTCGCCGAACCAGGGAGCGACCTGGCCGTCGATGGAGATGCCGTTGTCGTCCCACAGGGCGATCAGCTTGTTCAGCTTCCAGGCGCCAGCCAGTGCGGCGGCTTCATGCGAGATGCCTTCCATCAGGCAGCCGTCACCCATGAACACGAAGGTGTGGTGATCCACGATCTCGTGCTTGGGCTGGTTGAACTCGGCGGCCAGCAGCTTTTCGGCCAGGGCAAAGCCCACGGCATTGGTGATGCCCTGGCCCAGAGGGCCGGTGGTGGTTTCCACGCCGGGAGTCACGCCCACTTCGGGGTGGCCGGCAGTCTTGCTGTGCAGCTGGCGGAAGTTCTTCAGCTCTTCGATGGGCAGGTTGTAGCCGCTGAGATGCAGCAGCGAATAAATCAGCATGGAGCCATGGCCGTTCGACAGGATGAAACGGTCACGGTTGGCCCAGTGAGGGTTCACGGGGTTGTGCTGGAGGTGGCGGCTCCACAGTGCCACGGCCATATCGGCCATGCCCATGGGGGCGCCGGGGTGACCGGAGTTGGCTTGTTGAACGGCATCCATTGCGAGTGCGCGGATCGCATTCGCCATTTGTTGAGTGTTGGCCATCAGGGCGCTCCGTAAAGGAGGGTGTTATTCGGGGGAAGCCCATCATTTTAAAGGAGGGGAAATTTTCGCAGGTGCAGTGCGGGTCAATGCTCTACAGTGCAACCCCAGAAACCGGCCGTTCAATTCCATTTTTCATGACTTCCCAAGACTCTACAAAACCCGCTGTGTCATCGCTGGTGGCTCCAACTCAGGACGCGCCCCAAGCCAGGGACACCGAGCAAGGGCCTAGGCCGGCCGCGCCGTCCCACAGCGAGGGTGTCGACCCCCTGGGGGGAAGCGGCGCAGCCACTCAGGGGGGGCAAGTTTTTGCAATGCTCCTGGCTGCAGGCCGTGGCGAGCGCATGCGGCCGCTGACCGATATCACGCCCAAGCCCTTGCTCAAGGTGCAGGGTGTGCCGCTGCTGCAGCACCATCTGCAGTCGCTGATAGCGGCAGGTGTTGAGCACGCGGTCATCAATACCGGCTGGCTGGGCGAACAGATTCCCACGTACTTTGGCAGTGTTTTTGCGCTAGAGCCCAATGCGCAAAAGCGTCAGCAGCTATCGCTTTCATACTCGCAAGAGCCTGCGCAGGCCTTCGAGACCGCAGGCGGCATCAGCCGTGCATTGCCGCAGCTTGGCCAGGTGTTCTGGCTGGCCGCAGGTGATGTCTATGCGCCGGACTTCCACTTTCCTGCCGAGGCTGCGCAGGCCTTTGCCCAAAGCAAGGAACTGGCCCATCTATGGCTGGTGCCCAATCCCGCACACAACCCGCGTGGCGACTTCGGCCTTGCCGATGGCAAGGCACTGGACCTGCCCGCTGATGATGAGCGACCACGCTACACCTATAGCACTATTGCGCTATTGAAAAAAGAGCTGTTTGCGCAGCCCTGGTTTGAGGTCGAGCCCGGAAACCCCCAAGGCCTGCGCGCGCCGCTGGCCCCGCTGCTGCGCCGTGCCATGGCCGATGGTCTGGTGGGCGCGTCGCTTTACACCGGCCGCTGGGTTGATGTGGGCACGCCCGAGCGGCTGGCCCAGCTCAATCAAACCGAATCCGCATGAGCCTGCGCAGCATTGACTGGCCAGACTCGCCCATCGTCCATGCCTGCACCGCGCAGGCCAGCTGGGGGCAGTTGCTGCTGCTGACAGAAGATGGCGCCTTGCATGGTCTGGATCTGGACAGTGGCCGGAGCCGGCAATTGGCAAAGCTGGAGCTGCCCGAGCCCACGGCTCCCACGCCTTACTGGCCTCATGGTTTCAAAGTGCATTGCGCGCTCAGTGGCGACCATGCGGTGATTGCCGATGATGGCGGCATGTTTGGCGTGCTGGTGAACTTGCGTACGGGCGAGCCTGCCGCACAGCTTTTTGGTGGTGACTATCACCCCAGAACAGTACCGTTTTCCATCGCCTTCACCCGGCATCAGGGGCGCGATGTGTTGCTTCATCGCACGGACTGGAACCGGCTTGACGCGATGGATTGCGCCACGGGCGAGAACCTGACCGAGCGCGATGGACTGGAGTTCGGGCAGCCGCACTATCTGGACTATTTTCACGGGCGTTTGCTGCCCAGCCCTTCGCAGCAATGGCTGCTGGACGATGGCTGGGTCTGGGCGCCCGTGGGCATTCCCACCGTGTGGTCTGTGCCGGCCTGGCTCGATGGCAACCGCTGGGAATCCGAAGATGGCCCCACGCGCCGCCGCATTGCGCAGGGCGAGGGTTGGAACCAGCCCTGTGTGTGGCTGGACGATGCCCGCATCGCCATCTGGAACGTGGGCAACTGGGATGACGATGGATTTGCCGACTGCATGTACGCACCGGGCGTGGTGATTTTCGATATTCACGTGCCCAGACCCGATGAAGGTCACAGCGGACAGGTCTGGCCCATGCCTGACCTGCCTCGCGCTCAGCATCTGCATTGCGTGAATGGACGGCTGATGGTGGTGGGTGAAGGTCAGAGCTGGCTGTGGAATGTAGACACGCGCAAGCAGCTGGCCCACTGGCCTGATTTCGCGCCCCAAGGCTGGCACGAACAACGTCAGCAACTGCTGGAATGGTCAGCGCAGCAGATCAAGGTAGTTGATGCAAAAAATGCGTTCTGACGCTTGTTCATCAGGCGTTGCCAGCTATTGATTCGGGAGCTGTTTGTGGCTTGCCTGGATGCTTGCCATGGCAAGCATCTGCTATGCTTTTTGTTTTTCTGACTGGCGCAACCGGGTGCCAATCCACACTTTCTCTTGTGGCCGTCATCGGGTGAGAGCATGCAGCTTGTTTTCTTTGTGGCGCTGGTCGCTCTGGCCAGCTTTTGCCAGAACCTCACAGGCTTCGCCTTTGGTCTGATCTTTGTCGGCGTGGCCGGTGCCACCCATCTGATGGATATCGCCGATGCAGCCAACGTGGCCTGTCTGCTGTCCATCGTCAACGGCGTCAGCTATATGCGGGCCTACCGCTTTGAGGCCGACTGGAGCTTGCTCAAACCCATGCTTATCAGCAGCGTGCTGGGGGTGATCGCCGGCGTGTTTTTGCTGC
This sequence comes from Comamonas resistens, assembly GCF_030064165.1. Classification (NCBI taxonomy): domain Bacteria; kingdom Pseudomonadati; phylum Pseudomonadota; class Betaproteobacteria; order Burkholderiales; family Comamonadaceae; genus Comamonas; species Comamonas resistens. Next base: position 5,063,682 of record NZ_CP125947.1, on the reverse strand, counting down.
ACTGGCTCAGCGGCAATGCGCTGAGCGGCCTGCGCATGTTGCTGGGTGTGGTGATCGTGCTGTGCGCTCTTCTGCTGCTGACGCAGAAGAAGGCACTGGCGCAGCCCTCGGGTCCGGGCGCACTGTGGTTTGCCGGCGTGTCATCGGGCCTGCTGGGCGGGTTGTTTGCCACGCCCGGCCCACCCATGGTCTATCACCTCTACCGCCAGCCCATGGACCGCATGCTGGTGCGTCACTGCCTGTTCGCCATGTTCGTCACCTGCTCGGTGCTGCGCGCCGTGATGGTGGCGGCGGAGGGGCAGCTGAACTGGGCCGTCTTTGGCTGGACGGCCCTGGCCTTCCCGGTGGTGACGGGTGTGACCTGGTGGAGTGCCAGGCATCCGCCAGCCCTGCCCAGGAAGCTGGTCGAGTGGCTGGTCTGCGGCTTGCTGGTGCTGTCGGGGTTGAGCCTGCTGTGGTCGGGCTTCAGGGCCGGCCAGCCCGGTCCCGTGGTGCCGGACGACACCATGGCCCTGGCTTCCTCGGCAATCCGTACTTAGCCTGTGATTGCTGACTGCCGCGATGACACAGCCCTGCGAGGCCGTGCATCCAGCAGTACGATAGCAGCATGACTTCTGTTTACGCCCAACGCCGCGCACGCTTGGCCGCCCAGTTGGGCGACGGCGGTGTCGCCATCATCCCCACGGCTCCCGAGCTGCACCGCAACCGCGATACCGAGTATCTGTATCGCCACGACAGCTATTTCTACTACCTCACGGGCTTTTCCGAGCCCAACGCCTGTCTGGTGCTGACCAGCGATGGCCGCAGCGTGCTGTTCTGCCAGCCCAAGGATATCGAGCGCGAGGTCTGGACCGGTATCCGCCTCGGGCCGGATGCGGCCTTGAGCAAGCTGGGCGTGGACAAGGCCTATTCCAGCGATGAGATCAACACCCGCCTGCCGCGCCTGCTGGAAAACCGTGAGCGTGTCTGGTTCCCGTTTGCCACCCACAAGGGCCTGGCCGAGCAGGTCGAAGGCTGGCTGGGCCAGGTGCGCGCCCGCTCGCGCTATGGCGTGCTCTGCCCCACGCAGCAGGGCGACGCCTGCGCGCTGCTCGACGAGATGCGGCTGGTCAAGGACGCCCATGAGCAGGACATCATGCGCCGCGCCGCCCAGATCAGCGCCCAGGCCCATGTGCGCGCCATGCAGCGCTCGGCCCGCATGATCCGCAATGGCCAAGAGGTGCGCGAATACCATCTGGACGCCGAGTTGCTGCATGAATTTCGCCAGCATGGCTCGCAATATGTGGCCTATGGCTCCATCGTGGCCGCCGGCGCCAACGCCTGCGTGCTCCACTATCAGGCCGACAAGGCTCCGGTGCGGCCCGGCGAGCTGGTGCTGATCGACGCGGGCTGCGAACTCGATGGCTATGCCAGCGACATCACGCGCACCTTCCCGGCCGATGGCAAGTTCACCGGCCCGCAACGCGCGCTGTACGATCTGGTGCTGGCCAGCCAGGAGGCGGCGATTGCCGTGACCAGGGCCGGCAACCGTTTCAACGACCCGCATGACGCCACCGTGGCCGTGCTGGCGCAGGGCATGCTGGACCTGGGACTGCTGGATCGCACCAAGTACGGCACGGCCCAGGATGTGATCGAGTCGCGTGCCTACTTCCAGTTCTATATGCATCGCACCGGCCACTGGCTGGGCATGGATGTGCATGACTGCGGCAGCTATGTGGAGCCCAGCGAGCTGGGTGTGGTCAGCGAGCGCAAGGATCCGATCTCGGGCGAAACCATTGCCAACCGTCCCAGCCGCATCCTGCAGCCGGGAATGTGCACGACCATCGAGCCGGGCATCTATGTACGCCCCGCGGCGGGCGTGCCCGAGCAATTCCACAACATCGGCATCCGTATCGAAGATGACGCCATCGTCACCGCAACCGGCTGCGAACTCATCACCCGTGGCGTGCCTGTGAAGGCCGACGAGATCGAAGCGCTGATGCGCGGTTGAGCGGTGGGGACAGCCTGCCCATGAACGCATCACCCGACCCGACGCGAAATCTCAGGCCTGTTCGCGCCAGTCAGGGTTGGTGCCTGGGTCTGGTGTTGTGGTTGCTGGGCATGCCGGGTGTGATGTCGCTGGCGTTTTCGGTGCAGACCGAATGGCTGATGCGGTTGGCGGCCGTCTTTTCTTTTCCCATGGTGCGCTGGGTGGTGGCGCTGGGGCTGGCTCTGCTGCTGGCGCTGGCGGTGACCATTGGCGTGACGCTGGGATGGCGTGTGGGGCTGGGGTCTGCGCTGATCAATATTGCGCTGCAGGGCCGCTCGCCCTGGCGCGGCATCCGCTTTCTGAGCCTGCCGGGTCTGGCGGGCGGCATCATCGGCGCGGCCTGGCTGGTGACGCTGGTCATGTTCTGGCCCGAGAGCCTTTCGGTGGTGGACCCTGTGTACAGCCTGCCGCTGCTGCCCAAGCTGCTGTATGGCGGCATTACCAGCGAATTGCTGCTGCGCTATGGCGTCATGTCGCTGGTGATGTGGCTGCTGTGGCGGTTGTTCGGGCAGGCGCAGAGCCGTCCGGGCTGGTTGATAGGCTGGTCGGCGGTGGTGCTGACGGCCCTGCTTGCGGGCACGGCGCCTGTGTATCTGGCCTGGTCCTTGTCGGCGACCTTGCCCAGCACCGTGCTGGCGCAGCTGCTGCTGTGCGAGATCGTCTACGGCCTGCTGGCGGGGCAGCTGTTCTGGCGCTATGGGCTGGAGGTTGCCATCCTGGCCCATGTGGTGGCCTATCTGCTGTCCCACGGTCTGGTGTGACGCCGCGCATTAGAACCCGCCGGGTAAAACTGTTTCAACGCCTTGCTTGATGCAGTGCACCAGAGGGCCTGGACAGCCGCTGTTTCTCTCTGTAGGTGCTCCTGTATTGGTAGCTAATAACGTGTGCACTACATTGGTTTTAATAAGTATTTCCTAGAAGTATCAAGCCAGGGCTGCGTAAGCAGCTACTGTTTGAGGGGTACGGCGGCGGGCGGCCGCGATGTTGTCGCCACGCTGAAGATGCAGTCATGTAACCGCTTCCGTGCAAGAATTGAAACCCGATTACATCATTCCATCGCGAGAGAGACATTTCATGCAAGTGAGTCGTGCAACCAAGATCGTCGCCACATTGGGCCCCGCTTCCAGCGATCCGCAACTGCTTGAGCAAATGGTGCGCGAGGGCGTGAACGTCGTGCGCCTGAACTTCAGCCATGGCAAGGCCCAGGACCATATCGACCGCGCCACCATGGTGCGCGAAGCCGCTCAGCGCGCAGGCCGTGAAGTCGCCATCATGGCCGACCTGCAAGGCCCCAAGATCCGCGTCGGCAAGTTCGCCGAAGGCAAGGTCTGGCTGGAGCCCGGCATGCGCTTTGTGCTCGATGCATCGCGCACCGAACTGGGCGACATCAACGGCGTGGGCCTCGATTACAAGGAGCTGCCCCGTGATGTGAAGGCCGGCGACGTGCTGCTGCTCAACGACGGCCTGATCGTGATGACCGTGGAAGCCGTGCGTGGCGATGCCGTGCACACCATCGTCAAGCTGGGCGGCGAGCTGTCCAACAACAAGGGCATCAACAAGCAAGGCGGCGGCCTGACGGCTCCCGCACTGACCGCCAAGGACATGGAAGACATCAAGACCGCGATGTCCTTCCAGGCCGACTACGTGGCCGTGAGCTTCCCCAAGAACGCCACCGACATGGAAATGGCCCGCCAGCTGTGCAATGTGGCAGCTGCCCAGTACGGCCACAAGCCCGGTCTGATCGCCAAGATCGAACGTGCCGAAGCCATTCCCCGCCTGGAAGAGATCCTCAAGGTGTCCGACGGCATCATGGTCGCCCGTGGCGACTTGGCCGTGGAAGTGGGTCACGCTGCCGTGCCCGCGCTGCAAAAGAAGATGATCCGCATGGCGCGCGACATGGACAAGGTGGTGATCACCGCGACCCAGATGATGGAGTCCATGATCACCAACCCCGTGCCCACCCGCGCCGAAGTCAGCGACGTGGCCAATGCCGTGCTGGATGGCACAGATGCCGTGATGCTGAGCGCCGAGACCGCTGCCGGCAAGTTCCCGCTGGAAACCGTGCGCGAGATGGCCGCCATCTGCGCCGCAGCCGAAGCCGCCGAAGATCGCGTCAAGGATGCCGACTTCAGCAACAGCCCCTTCAAGCGCACCGACCAGGCCATCGCCATCGGCGCACTGTTCACCGCCCACCACCTGGGGGCCAAGGCCATCGTGGCGATGACGGATTCCGGCTCCACCGCTCTGTGGATGAGCCGCCACCGCATCCACATCCCCATCTACGCTTTGACGCCTCGTCTGGCCACTCAGCGCAAGATGGCTTTGTACCGCAACGTGCGCCCTCTGCTGATGGATACCAGCGCAGACCGCGACACGGCTCTGGACCAGGCCAAGACCCATCTGCTGATGCGCGGCATCGTGCAGTCCGGCGATGTGTACGCCATCACCTGCGGCGAGCCCATGGGCCAGCCCGGTGGTACGAACATGCTGAAGATTTGCAGGGTGGAGTAACTGACGCCACCCCCTGAGGCGCTGCGCGCCTTCCCCCTCTCTCGCTTCGCGGGAGGGGGACGACACCTTCGCCGCGAGGCGGCTCTTGCTCGGTGTCTCTTTGTTGGGGGTGTGCCAGTTTCAAGAAAAAAGCTGCCAGCGCTTGATACATAAGCGCTGGCAGCTTTTGTCTTGGTAGCGTCAGCTTAGCTGATTTGCGGGTGCAGGCCTTGTTTCAGGCGTCGGCGGTGCTGGGCTTGCTTGATCTTCAGGGCGCAGCGCCAGACCAGGGTGGCGCTGGCTGCGCCGGTCAGCATGCCTGCCAGCACGTCGGAGGGGAAGTGCACGCCCAGCACCACGCGGCTCAGGGCCACGCTGCCGGCCAGAATCCAGGCGCAGATGACCAGCCAGCGTCGGTGCCGGCCCACACCGAGGTTGATGCCCAGGGCCAGGGCGAATGCGCCGGCGGCATGCATGCTGGGGAAGCTGGCGCTGGCGCCATGCACTATCCATTGATGGCCCATGCCCAGCTGTGCCGGTCTGGGCATGGGAAAGCCCCAGCGTATCAAGCGGCAGGCAACCCAGGCCACGGCCATGGACAGCAACGCCAGCTGAATGCTGCGTCGCCAGCCCTTGCCCAGGGCCAGCATGGCGGCGATCACCGGCAAGGCGCACAGACCGGGCAGCCAGTTGGACGCGAAGCGCGAGGCCTCTATCCACCACATGGGGCTTTGGGTGTTGGCGTTGAGGAAGTGAAAGACGGGTGGATCGAAAAACAGCATGAGAGTCTTTCTGACGACGTTCAGTCGTTGGGAATCACGGTGTCGGGCAGGTAGTTCGCCCCGCTGGCCTGGCGTCTGGCCTGCAGCTGCGTGGTCACCATGTCGCAGATCCAGCAGCAGGTCCAGCACAGCCAGGCCGTCCAGAGCGTGTGGCTCATGAAGTGGGCGCCACGCATCTGCTGCGCTAGGCCCAGTGCAAGGCCGGCGAGTAGTGCGGTAGCCAGCCAGATGCGTGCCGCGCGGGGCAGGGTGTGGCGCAGTGCAAAGTAGCCGCTGATGAAGGCAAAGCCCGCCGAGGCATGGCCGGCAGGAAAGCAGTGTCCGCCGCCGCCATCCGTCACGCCCCAGGCCCAGTGCGAGACATAGTGGCCGACGCCGCCGAAATCGCTGATATCCCAGGGGCAACTGGTGGCGCTGATGCGCTTCATGATGGCCATGACGATCAGCGAGAACAGTGAGCCAAGCACCAGCTGCACGCGCCGCGAATAGGGCACCTGCCGCAGCAGGCCCATGGGCCACCAGATCATCAGGCTCAGGCTCAGCACAATGGTCCAGGCCAGCTTGCGGGCGCCTTCATGGGCGATATTGACCATGAACCAGTCGTTTTGCAGAGGAAAGCCCTGGCTGTTGCCGAACCAGTGCGCCATGGGCATGTCCAGGCCGCTCATGTCCCATGCCAGGACGCCGGCCAGGGCAATGCAGGTCCAGCTCAGCAGTTTGAATGGAGAGGCTTCTTGGGGGAATGTGAGAGGCAGGACGGACGAACGCATGTCCGCCACGATAGAAAGCGCTTCTTAATGGCGGCTTAAGAACATCGGCGTTTTGACGGGACGGCCCTCCTCGGGGCTCTTATGCCTGTCTGGCCCAGCGCAGGCGCAGCCGCAGTCGTTTGATATGCGGCATCAGGCGCAGCTGACCGCGCCGGCGCAGCTGGAAAGCAAGGTTCCAGACCAGCCATGCGCTGCAGATACCGACCAGGGCCCCGGCCAGCACATCGGAGGCAAAGTGCACGCCCAGGTGCACACGGCTCCAGGAAACACCGATGGCGGCCGCCCAGGCCAGGGCCACCAGCCATTTGCGGTGGCGCGTCACGCCCAGACGAATGGCCATGGCCAGGGCAAAAGCGCCGCTGGCATGCTGGCTGGGGAAGCTGGAGCGCCCTCCGTGATGCACCCACAACGTGCCCATGTCGAGCTGGAAGGGACGTTGGGTGGGAAAGCCCCAGCGTATGAGCTTGACCATTGCCCAGGCTGTCGCCATGGACAGCAGCAGCATCAGCATGCTGCGGCGTGCTGCGGCGGAGCCGAAGACCAGTGTTCCCAGAACCAGGACGGCGCTGATATTGGGTATCCAGCTGGAGAGCACGCGGGCCAGCTGGATGCTGAGCCAGGGAGTGTTCTCGTCGGCGTTGAAGAGCGCAAACAAAAAAGGATCGAAGGAGAACATGAATGCGCCGTGAGGGTGGGTGTGGGCCGATGCTAAGCGGAAAAAGTGCTGGCGGGATGTCAATTTCTGATTCAAGCGTTCGCAAGGAGCGGACCTCCCAGACGGGGCTGCCGGTCTGTGGGTCGGGCCGCTGCGGCAAATGGGCAAAGGCCGGATTGCCCCGCACAATGCAGGCATGCGAATTCTGGTGGTTGAAGACAATGAAGGTATTGCGGCGGGCCTGCGTACCAATCTCATGCAGCGCGGTTATGCGGTGGATGTCTGCGCGTCCGTGGCCCAGGCCTGGAGCGCGTTGTGTGCCGAGCGCTTTGATGCCGTGCTGCTGGATCTGGGCCTGCCTGATGGCGATGGCAGCGAGGTGGTGCGGCGCCTGCGCGGCCAGTTGCCCCGGCCTGGTTTGCCACAGCTGCCCGAAGCCTCCACGCCGGTGCTGATCCTGACGGCGCGTGATCAGGTCCAGGACCGGGTGGCAGGGCTGAACCTGGGGGCGGACGACTATCTGGTCAAGCCGTTCGACATGGATGAGCTCGAAGCCCGGCTGCGAGCCATGATGCGCCGCGCCGCCGGTCAGGCCTCGCCCGTGATTCGCCATGGCGATCTGGAGATCGATCCGGCATCCCGCACGCTCAAGCAGGCCGGGCGCAAGGTAGAGATTTCGCCGCGTGAGTTTGCCGTGCTCTGGGCCTTGCTGCAGGTACGCGGCAGAGTGTTGTCCCGGCCACAGATCGAAGAACACCTGTACAGCTGGGGCGACACGGTGGAGAGCAATGCCGTGGAGGTCTATGTGCACCATCTGCGCAAAAAGCTGGGGCAGAAAATCATCGTGACCATGCGGGGCGTGGGCTACTTCATGCCGCAGGAGCAGGAATGAAACAGCCAATGCCCAGGACCGGGCGGCGCAGCTCGCTGCAGCTGACCTTGCTGGCCTGGATGCTGGCCGCACTGGCAGCGGTCTGGGCCAGCTTTGTCATCTGGGGCTACCAGACGGGTGTGCACGAGGCCGACGAGCTGACGGACGGACATCTGGCCGGCGTAGCCACGCTGGCGCTGAACTGGCATGTGCAGGACGATGTGCCGCTCAGGGAAAGCACACCTGTACAGCCGCCGCCGGGCCTGCATGCCCATGATTACCAGGAGTCGTTGAGCGTGGTGCTCTGGGATGCCGGCGGAGCCGTGATCTCCCGTACCGGGCAGGCGCCGTTGCCGGATTTCGATATAGAGCAGGGTTTTGCCACTCTAGGTGCCGAGCCGAGCAAGGCCTGGCGCAGCTACACGCAGTGGAGCGTGGATCGCAAGGCCAAGGTCACGGTCATGGTATCGCTGGCCGAACGTGACAGCCTGGCCGACGATATTGCCACGCAGATGATCGAGCCGGGTTTCTGGCTGCTGCCCATGATTGTGGTGGCGCTGGGCATGGCCATGCGCCGTGGCCTGCGTCCCCTGAACCAGATCACCCAGCGGGTACAGGCCCTGGATCTGAGCCGGGATCAACGTGTCTCCGACGCGAGCGTGCCGCGTGAGCTGTCGCCCATGGTGGGTGCCATCAACACCTTGCTCGACCGCCAGCAGGCGACCCTGGAGCGCGAGCGCAATCTCGCCAATGAAATCGCCCATGAGCTGCGCACGCCGCTGGCCTCCATAGCTTTGCAGGCTCAGGCGCTGGAGTCTGCACGTGACGGCCTGGGCGGCGATGCGGCCATGCGAGAAGCCATGCAGCGTATCGGTCGGGACGCGCTGCATGCCGGCCATGTGCTGGATCAACTGCTGACATTGGCCAGAGCCGAGCGTGGCATGCAGGAGGCGCCGTTGCAGACGGTCAACTGGGCCGCCCTGGCGCGCGATGTGGCGGCCGCCCAGGCACAAAGCGCGTGGCAGCGCCAGGATGTGCTGGCGGTGGACGCGCCCGAATCCCTGACTGTGCGTGGCAATGCGCTGCTGCTGGAGTCGGCGCTGCGCAACCTGATTGAGAACGCGGTACGCCATACGCCCATGGGCACGCAGATCGAAGTGCAGGCCGGTCTGGATGCCGATCAGGGCCTGGCCTGGATCCAGATCTGTGACGATGGGCGGCGCGACGCGGCTCCTGAGCATGTACCCCCGGCGGACAGCCTGCATCTGGGCCATGAAATCGTCGGACGCGTCATGCAGGCCCATGGTGGACGCTTTGAGCAGGCCGATGCACCACCGGGCTTCACCACCTGCTATCGCATGGAAATGCCGACTGCCGGTTAAAATAGGCGGTTACTAAGCGGTTACCGGAAGGTGTCGCTGGTCTTTCCCCAGGCCACAGCTGTCGTGCGGCGCACTGCAGTCATTCATTGCCGGGGGGCGTTACCTCTCAAAACTTTGAACGGAACCCACCATGCCTTTGATTTCGATGCGCGAAATGCTGGACCATGCTGCTGAAAACGGCTATGGCATCCCCGCCTTCAACGTGAACAACCTGGAACAGGTCCAGGCCGTGATGTCGGCGGCTGACGAAGTCGGCGCACCCGTCATCCTGCAGGCCAGTGCCGGTGCCCGCAAGTACGCAGGTGAGCCTTTCATCAAGCACCTGATCCAGGCCGCTGCCGAAATGTATCCCCACATTCCCCTGGTGATGCACCAGGACCACGGCACCACGCCTGAAGTCTGCCAGGGCGCGCTGAACCTGGGCTTCGGCTCGGTGATGATGGACGGCTCGCTGATGAGCGACGGCAAGACCCCTTCGTCCTTCGACTACAACGTGGACGTGACCCAGCAGGTCGTGGCCATGGCCCACAAGATTGGTGCCACCGTGGAAGGCGAACTGGGCTGCCTGGGCAACCTGGAAACCGGCGAAGCCGGCGAAGAAGACGGCATTGGCGCCGAAGGCAAGCTGGACCACAGCCAGATGCTGACCGACCCCGAAGAAGCTGCTGTGTTCGTCAAGGCCACCCAGCTGGACGCACTGGCGATCGCCATCGGCACCAGCCACGGCGCCTACAAGTTCAGCCGCAAGCCCACAGGCGACATCCTGGCCATCTCCCGCGTCAAGGAAATCCATGCCCGCATCCCCAACACCCATCTGGTGATGCACGGCTCCTCTTCCGTGCCTCAGGAACTGCTGGCCATCATCAACCAGTACGGCGGCAAGATGAAGGAAACCTACGGCGTGCCCGTGGAAGAAATCCAGGAAGCCATCAAGTACGGCGTGCGCAAGATCAATATCGACACCGACATCCGTCTGGCGATGACCGGCGCGGTGCGCAAGTTCCTGGCCGAGAACCCCGACAAGTTCGACGCCCGCGAATGGCTCAAGCCTGCCCGCGAAGCGGCCAAGCTGGTCTGCAAGGCCCGCTACATGGAATTCGGCTGCGAAGGCCAGGGCGCCAAGATCAAGGGCTACAGCCTGGATCAGATGGCCAAGAAGTACGCCGCTGGCGATCTGGCCCAGCTGGTCAAGTAATACACCTGTTTTGATAGCTGAAAGCGCTTATCCTTTAAGCGTTTGAAGTCAAAAATACTGAAAGCCCGCAGGCTTCACCCTGCGGGCTTTTTGCATGGTTGCCTAGCGCCAGTAGTTGCTGATCTGGCAGCGCACCGGGCCTTGATGCTCACGCATCCAGCGGCGCAAGGCCTTGGCCTGTACATTGCCGCAGGCTGCCCAGAGCAGCTCGGGCTGTGGGTGGCTCCAGAGTTGCCGCGAGCCGTCTTCGAGCAGCTGTGGATGCGGGAGCAGCCTTTTCAGACCTTTCTCATGCAATTGCTGGCCGAGCGCAATCTGCAACTTATGAACCTGATCACCGCCCAGCAGCACAGCGGCACGGTCGCACGCGTGGCGCGCTGCCTGGCTGCACTCATCACCCCGCTGAATTTCCCGTTTGCCAGGCACTGGCTCAATGTGCCGCAAAGCGAACTGGCTGATTACTGCAATGTCTCGCGCTCCAGGCTGAGTGAAGCCCTGAGCCAGTTGCACCGCGCAGGCCTGATCGAGGTGGGTTACCGCAGCGTGCAACTGGTCGATCTGGAAGGGCTGCGCAGCTTCAACGGCCTGCTGGAGGCGCCTGCTGTCACCTAGGCAACTGGAAAGCCGCCCTAGGGTTACTACAGTATCGAACGACCGTGCTTTTTATGAGAATAGTCCGGTTGAACGATAAAAAACCGGAGAGACAAGAATGAGTGACCGTCCTTGGCTGAGTGCGTATCCAGAGGGAGTTCCGACCGATATCGATCCATCGCAGTACCCGTCGCTGGTAGCGCTGATGGAAGAGGCATTCACCAAGCATGCGAACAAGGTCGCATATTCCTTCATGGGCAAGGAGCTGACCTTTGCCCAGGTCGATGCCCAGAGCAAGGTCTTTGCCGCCTATCTGCAGAGCCTGGGCCTGCAGCGAGGCGACCGTGTGGCGCTGATGATGCCCAATGTGCCCCAGTACCCGGTGGCCGTGGCTGCCGTGCTGCGCGCGGGCTATGTGGTGGTCAACGTCAATCCGCTATACACCGCGCGCGAGCTCGAGCATCAGCTCAAGGATTCGGGCGCCAAGGCCATTGTCATCATCGAGAACTTTGCCAAGACGCTGCAGGACGGCATGCAGGGCAGCGCGGTCAAGCATATTGTGCTGTGCGCCATGGGCGACGAGCTGGGCATGGTCAAGGGCGCCATTGTCAATTTCGTGGTGCGTTTCATCAAGAAGATGGTGCCGGTCTTCAGCCTGCCGGGCGCCGTGCGTTTCAACGAGGCTCTGGCCAAGGGGCGCAGCGCTTCATTCACTGCGCCTGTCATCAAGCCTGACGACATGGCCCTGCTGCAGTACACCGGCGGCACCACGGGCGTGAGCAAGGGTGCGGTGCTGCTGCATCGCAACATCATTGCCAATGTGCTGCAGTCCGAAGCCTGGAACGAACCGGCGATGAAGCAGGTACCCGCGGGTGAGCAGCCCACGAGCATCTGCGCTCTGCCGCTCTATCACATCTTCGCCTTCACGGTGAACATGATGCTGTCCATGCGCACGGGCGGTAAAACAGTGTTGATCCCCAATCCGCGCGATCTGCCGGCCACGCTCAAGGAGCTGTCCAAGCACCGCTTCCACAGCTTCCCGGCTGTGAACACCTTGTTCAACGGCCTGGCCAACCATCCCGATTTCGGCACTGTGGACTGGAGCCACCTCAAGGTCTCGGTGGGGGGCGGCATGGCCGTGCAAAGCGCGGTGGCCGAACTCTGGCTCAAGAAAACGGGTTGTCCTATCTGCGAAGGCTATGGCCTCTCGGAGACCAGTCCCTCGGTCACCTGCAACCCTGTCACCGCCACCGCTTACTCCGGCACCATTGGCGTGCCCCTGCCCAGCACCCGTATCAAGCTGGTGGCCGATAGCGGCAGCACCGTCACCGAGCCTGGTCAGCCTGGCGAGATTGCCGTGCTGGGCCCGCAGGTCATGGCCGGCTATTGGCAGCGGCCCGATGAGACGGCCAAGGTCATGACGAACGATGGCTACTTCCTGACCGGCGACATCGGCACCATGGATGAGCGTGGCTTCGTCAAGATCGTGGACCGCAAGAAGGACATGGTCATCGTCAGCGGCTTCAACGTCTATCCCAACGAGGTGGAGGACGTGGTCTCCAACTGCCCTGGCGTGCTCGAGTGCGCGGTGGTGGGCGTGCCTGATGAAAAGACGGGCGAAGCCGTCAAGCTCATTGTCGTGAAAAAGGATCCTGCACTGACCGAACAGGTGCTGCGTGACTATTGCCACGCCAATCTGACCGGCTACAAACGCCCGCGCCACATTGTCTTTCGCACCGAACTGCCCAAGACTCCCGTGGGCAAGATTCTGCGCAGGGAATTGCGCGACGCCTGATTTTCATCTTGTCTTCCAAGGCAATTTCACTGGGTGCTTCGGCACCCTTTTTTTGTTGCCGGGCTGGGCAAAGGGATTCTCGTCATAGGTGACTTCCCGTACTTGTGGAGTGCCTCGCTGTTTTTCTATAATCGTTTCACTAAATGAACTGTGTTTCATTAGAAAAACAAAAGCCTTGGGCTTTTGCCATGTGTCAGCGGTTACAGGAGAGATAAATGACGGACTCCACACAGAACACCCCCCGCAGCTGGGACCAGCCCGAAGGCACCAGCTTTGAAGACTGGATGACTTCGCGCGTCGCGCGCTTTTCCACGCGCAAGTACGACTTCGACGCGCTGAAGTTCCAGGCCGATTTCGACCCCAAGTACCGCCGCGGCCAGATGCGCTACATCGGTACTGGCGGCACGGGCGTGGCTGCCGACAGCAACACCATTCCGTCGGAGAACTTCACTTTCTCCACCATGGTGATCCCGGCCGGCCATGAAGGCCCGTCGCACCTGCACACCGACGTCGAGGAAGTGTTCTTCGTGATGCGCGGCAAGCTCAAGCTGGTGCTGGAGAAGGACGGCGAACGCTTCGAGACCATCCTGACCGACCGCGACGTGGTGTCCGTACCTCCAGGCGTGTACCGCGAAGAGATCAATATCGGCGACGAAGACGCGCTGATGTGCGTGATGCTGGGCGCCAAGAAGCCCATCACCCCGACCTATCCGCCCGAGCACCCGCTGGCCAAAATCAAGCGCTGAGCCCGGCCATGACGCAGGACACGCTGTCCTTCAAGGTGCAGCAGCTGCAGGCCGGCTTTCCCGAGCGACTAGTGCAGTTGCCGGATGGCTCCCGGGTTGCCTGGCGCGAGGCAGGCGATGCGACGGACGAATTCGCCGTCGTGCTGCTGCACGGTATCAGCTCGGGCGCGGCTTCGTGGCTGGACCTGGCGCTGGCGCTGGGCGACAAGGCGCGCGTGCTGGCCTGGGATGCTCCGGGCTATGGCGTATCCACGCCGCTGGCGCAGCCTACTCCCGGCGATGCCGACTATGCGCGGGCACTGGAGCAGTCCCTGCAAGCGCTGGGCGTGCGCCGCTGCCTTCTGGTTGGTCACTCGCTGGGGGCGTTGATGGCGGCCAGGCTGGCCGGCACGGCCTCTGGCCTAGTCGAGCAACTGGTGCTCATCAGCCCGGCGGGCGGCTACGGCGCGCCGGCCAAGGCCGAGCAGCAGGCCAAGGTGCGCCAGGGGCGTCTGGCTGCGCTGGCCGGGAAGGGCGTTGCCGGTCTGGCTGCCGTGATCGACCAGCGGCTGGTATCGGCCGAGGCGCCCGAGTCGGTGCGCGCATGGGTGCGCTGGAACACGGCCCGCATGCAGCCGCAGGGCTATGCGCAGGCGGTGGAACTGCTGTGCGGCGGCGATCTGGGGCAGGCGGCCGGCAAGCTGTCCATGCCGGTCCAGGTCTGGGTCGGAGAGCATGACGTGGTCACACCTCCTGCGGCCTGCAAGGCCTGGTCCGAACTGCTGGGCGCCGACTACGGTACGCTTGCGGCCGCCGGCCATGCCTCGCCCGTGGAACAACCCGTGGCGATCGCGCAGAAGCTGGCATCTTTGTTGAACCAAAGTACCCGCACTTCTACCTGCCGACAGCCATGAGCGATACCTCCGAGATTTCGACCAACGACAACGACCGTTACACCGTGCCCGCGCTGGAGCGCGGACTGCGCTTGCTGGCCTGCTTCGGCCCGGTGCAGCCCGTGTGGAGCGCGCCCGAGCTGGCACGCTGCCTGCAGCTGCCGCGCTCCACGGTGTTCCGCATGTTGACCACGCTCGAAAACTCGGGGTATCTGCAGCGCAGCGGCACCGAATACCGGCTGGGCCTGGCCGTGCTGCGACTGGGCTACGACTATCTGTCGACCCAGCCGCTGGCACAGCTGGCCGAGCCGGTGCTGCAAGGCCTGTGCGATGCGCTGGGCATGACCAGCAATCTGGCGCTGCTTGACGGCACCTCGGTGGTCTATGTGGCGCGCATCGCGCCGCCCGGTGCCTTTCAGGGCGCCGTGCGCGTGGGTTCGCGCCTGCCGGCCCATGCCACGGTGCTGGGGCGGACCTTGCTGCAGGACATGGATGCGGCGCAGCTGCGCGAGCTGTTCGGCGGCGAGGAACTGCCGCAGTTCTCCGAAAGCACGCCGCGTCATGTCGAGGACCTGGCGAGCCTGCTGGCGCAGGACCGCGAGCGTGGCTACGCCATGGGCGAGGGCTTTTACGAGCCTAGCGTCTCCAGCATCGCCGCGCCCGTGCGCGGCGGCAGCGGGCAGGTAGTGGCTGGTCTGGCCGTGGCCATTCCGTTCACCGAGCTGGTGCCCGAAAAAACCCAGCTCTGGGCGCAGCAGGTGCAGGAGGCGGCAGAGACTCTGTCGGCTCATTTGCGCCAGCAGCATCCGGATCTTTTGCGCTGACCCGTCGGCGCGTATTCATGGCTGCTGCAAGGCAATCATGGATACGCTTTCACGCCGGGCCAGCGTATTTTTCAGGAAGTGTGAGATGAAAAATATTGCATTGATTGGTTGCGGCGCGATCGGCTCCAGCGTTCTGGAGTTGCTGAGCGGCGATGCCCGGCTGCAGGTGCGTTGGGTGCTGGTGCCCGAGGCCAGCGCTGCGATCCAGCAGACGGTGGCCCGTCTGGCTCCGCAGGCGCAGATCCTGCCAGCCCTGCCCGCCGATGCCCGGCCCGATCTGCTGGTGGAGTGCGCGGGCCACAGCGCCATCGAAGAGCATGTGCTGCCGGCGCTGGCGCGCGGCATTCCCACGGTGGTGGCTTCGATCGGCGCTTTGAGTGCCCCCGGCATGGCCGAGCGCGTGCAGGCGGCGGCCGAGGCCGGCCAGACCCAGGTGCAGCTGCTGTCCGGCGCCATCGGCGGCATCGACGCACTGGCCGCGGCCCGCGTGGGCGGGCTGGACTCGGTGGTCTACACGGGCCGCAAGCCGCCCAAGGCCTGGAGCGGCACGCCGGCCGAGCAGGCCTGCGATCTGGGGGCCTTGACCGAAGCCTTCTGCATCTTCGAAGGCACGGCCCGCGAAGCGGCCCAGCTCTATCCCAAGAATGCCAATGTGGCGGCCACGCTGTCGCTGGCGGGCCTGGGCCTGGACAAGACCATGGTGCGCCTGTTCGCCGACCCGGCCGTCGATGAAAACGTGCACCACGTCGAGGCGCGCGGCGCTTTCGGCGCCATGGAGCTGACCATGCGCGGCAAGCCGCTGGCGGCCAACCCCAAGACCTCGGCGCTGACCGTGTACAGCGTGGTGCGCGCCGTGCTCAACAACGTGGCTTCCCTGGCCATCTGACCCGTTCCAGCCATGCGCCGTGCCGGTGGCATCGGTCTTGCTTGCGTGTTTGCAAAAGTGCGCGCAAGCACCGCCCATCTGAGCATGGCATCCATGGTGTCATGCCTTTGCCCGCCGGCCTTTGCGCTGCATCAAGCCCGATGCGCACCGGCCTCCGGCTCTTCTGAAATTTCCGTTCTCCCTGGAGACAAGACCATGCAACGTTCCGCCTTCCTCAAGTCCTGCCTGGCGCTGGCCTGCAGCGCCGCGCTGTCCGCCGCCATGTCCCCCGCGTACGCGGCCGGTGCCGCCGAGCAACTGTCCAGCGGCCAGTTCACCATCATTGCGCCGTTCCCCGCCGGCGGCGCGGTGGACATCCTCTCGCGCATCCTGGCCACGGGCCTGACCGAGGAGTACAAGCAGGCCGCCATCGTGGACAACCGCCCCGGTGCCAACGGCAACATCGGCATCGACATGGTCAAGCGCGCCAAGCCCGACGGCCACACGCTGCTTGTCGTGCCCCAGGGCAACCTGACCATCAACCCCACGCTGATGCCCAAGCTGCCCTACAACGTGTTCGGCGACTTCGTGCCCGTGGCATCCATGGGGCGTGCGGCCAATGTCATCGTCGTCAATCCCCAGGTGCCGGCCAAGACCATCCAGGAGCTGGTGGCACTGTCCAAATCCAAGCCCGATTCGATCAGCTACGCCTCGCCGGGCGTGGGCTCCAGCCTGCACCTGGCCGGCGAGCTGTTCAAGGACAAGTCGGGTGCCGACATCATGCACGTGGCCTACAAGGGCTCGGGCCAGGGCCTGAACGATGCCCTGGGCGGCACCATCCCCATGCTGATCGCCAACATGCCCACCGTGCTGCCCCATGTGCAGTCGGGCAAGCTGCGCGCTCTGGCCGTGACCGATGCCACGCGTTCGGGCTTTTTGCCCAATGTGCCGACCCTGGCCGAGGCCGGCATTCCGGGCATTGCCGTTTCGTCCTGGTATGGCGTGCTGGCGCCCAAGAACACGCCTCCCGAAGTGGTCAAGCAGCTGGCCGAGGACATCGACAAGGTCATGAAGACCCAGGCCGCGCAGAACCAGCTCAAGTCCCAGGGCATGACCCCCTGGGTGGTCAAGGGCGATGCCTTTGGCGAGCTGATCCGCAAGGAGACCGCGCTGTGGGCGCCCGTGGTCAAGAGCCACCACATCGTGGCGCAGTAAACCCTCATGCTCTAATCGCGCTCTTGCGCTACGAAGCAAAGCGGCCTTGTGCCGCTTTTGTCTTTTCCCTCCCTCGCTCCGGAATCACGACACCCATGACGATTGCCATTCTCAGTGCTCTTGCCGAAGAACAACACGGCCTGGTGGACGCCATGGAAGGCATGCAAGGCCAGCGCCATGCGGGGCGCGACTTCTGGCTGGGCCGGCTGCATGGGCATGAGGTGGTGTGCGCGCTGTCGGGCATAGGCAAGGTGGCTGCGGCCACCACCACGGCGGCGCTGATCGAGCGCTTTGGCGTGCGCGCCATCGTGTTCACGGGCGTGGCTGGCGGCATAGGACAGGGCGTGAACGTGGGCGACGTGGTGATCGCGCGGCAGTTCATGCAGCACGACATGGACGCCTCGCCGATCTTTCCGCGTTGGGAAATGCCGGGATATGGCTGCAGCACCCTGGCCTGCGATGGCGCGATGACGGACCGCCTGGTGCAGGCGGCAGCCTCCGCGGTCCAGGCCGGTATCGTGGCCTCCCACGCGTCGGCCCGCTTGCATGAGGGGCTGATCGCCAGCGGCGACCAGTTCGTCAGTTCGCGCCAGGCCAGCGACCGCCTGCGTACCGAGCTGCAGGCCGCGAGCCACCATGTGCTGGCCGTGGAGATGGAGGGAGCTGCCGTGGCCCAGGCCTGCTTCGACTATGGCGTGCCGTTTGCGGCCATGCGCACCATCTCGGACCGCGCCGACGACAGCGCCCATGTGGACTTCTCCACGTTCGTGCGCACCGTGGCCAGCCGCTATGCCCAGCTGGTGGTGTCGGACTTTCTGCGCCAGATGCCTTGAAGGTTCGGGCTGGCGGCTGATTTTTTGATAGCTGCTGGCGCCCATTCCATATGAATCCTGGATGGCTTTTTGCATAAAGCCAGGTACGGGTGCGCGTTGCTAGCTATCAAATCGGGATACCTCCAATCCCTGTCTGGCCTGCCGCCCGATGGCCGGTGGCTTCATGGATGACAACCTCTTTCCCAACCGCGCTGGCCGCGGTTTTTTTTTCGCCTGTTCGGTTGGTTATTTTTTGTATCTCTTGCGGGTTTTCCCTTGTTATGACCCAAAAAGATCGTCACTAAACTGCCATCTGTTTCAAGAAAAAAGTGTCATTTCATATTTGAAACAAAGCAGATCAGGATGACCATGAACACCACGCATTCCACCGGGCCGCTCGCAGGGCGCCGGATCCTCGTCACCGGCGCCGCGCGCGGCCTGGGTTTTGCCTTTGCACAGACGCTGTGCACGCAGGGCGCACAGGTCGTGCTGGCCGATCTGCGTGAAGAGCTGCTGGCCCAGGCCGTGGAGCAGTTGCGTGCCAAGGGCCTGCAAGCCCATGGCGTGGCCTTCGATGCCGGCAACCCTGACTCCATCGCGCATTGCGCGCAGCAGGCGGTGCAAGCCCTGGGCGGGCTCGACGGTCTGGTCAACAACGCCGCCGTCACCGACTCGGGCGGCAAGGGCATGGACGACATCGCGCTCGAGAAGTGGGACCAGGTGATGAGCGTCAACGTGCGCGGCGTCTGGCTGATGACGCGCGCCTGCCGTGCCGCACTGCGTGACAGCGGTCGTGGCGCCGTGGTCAACCTGGCTTCCGACACCGCGCTGTGGGGCGCGCCCAACCTGATGGCCTACGTGGCCAGCAAGGGCGCCGTCATGGCCATGACCCATGCCATGGCCCGTGAAATGGGCGGCGACAACGTCACCGTCAACGCCGTGGCGCCCGGCCTGGTGCTGGTGGAAGCCACCGAGTACGTGCCCGAGCACCGCCACCGCCTCTACATCGACCAGCGCGCGCTGCAGCGCGAGCAGGGCCCAGAGGATGTCTCGGGCGCCGTGTCCTATCTGCTGTCGGATGGCGCACGCTTCGTGACGGGCCAGGTGCTGCCCGTCAACGGCGGCTTCGTCATGAACTGAGCGCAGACCAGTCATGAGCGACAACGACAACGTCTTGGCCGACGGCGGCTCCGAAAAGTACATGGTGCCCGCGCTGGAGCGCGGCCTGCGCCTGCTGCAGGAGTTCGGCCGCGACAACGCCACGCTGGGCGCGCCCGAGCTGGCGCGCCGCTTGCAACTGCCGCGCGCCACGGTGTTCCGCATGCTCAACACGCTGGAGAGCATGGGCTTTCTGCAGCGCGCCGAGGGCGGCAACGACTACCGGCTGGGCCTGTCCGTGCTGCGCCTGGGCTTCGAGTTCCTGTCCTCCATGGACCTGACCGAGCTGGGCCAGCCCGTGATCGCGCGGCTGTGCGATGAAATCCGCTTCCCCTGCAACATCGTGGTGCGTGACGGCCGCTCCATCGTCTACGTGGCCAAGGTCACGCCGCCGACGCCGCTGACCAGCTCGGTGCGCGTGGGCACGCGGCTGCCCGCCCATGCCACGCTGCTGGGCCGCATCCTGCTGGCCGACCTGTCGCTGCCGGAGCTGCGCGCCCTCTACCCCGAAGAGCACCTGGAAGGCCATTCGCCCAATACGCCAAAGACCGTGATCGAGCTCTTCGATCTGGTTCAGTCCGATCGCGAGCGCGGCCATGTGGCGGGTGCCGGTTTCTACGAAAGCTCGATCTCCACCATCGCCGCGCCCGTGCGCGACCACAGCGGCCGCGTCATCGCGGCCCTGGGCGTGACCCTGGCCTCGGCCCAGATCGATCCCGAGCGCCAGACGGAGCTGGTGCCGCGTGTCTGCGCCGCGGCCGACGAGCTGTCGGAGCTGCTCAACTACCGGCCGCAGTCCAGCGCGCAGGTTCTGTCCATCACTTCACGGCGCGCAGGAGGCGGCCATGCATGATTTCAAACTCGACGCCACGGCCGTCGTCACCGGCGGCTCTTCGGGCATAGGTCTGGCCACCGTGGAGCTGCTGCTGGCCCAGGGCGCACGCGTGGCCCTGTGCGGCCGCAATCCCGAGCGTCTGGAGCAGGCCGTACAGCATCTGCTGCAAATCCATCCCACGGCGCGCGAGCGCCTGTTCGCCCAGGCCTGCGATGTGCTCGATGCCGGGCAGGTGCAGCAGTTCGCGCGCGCCAGCGAAGCGGCGCTGGGACCGGCTTCCATCCTCGTCAACAACGCCGGCCAGGGCCGTGTCTCGACCTTCGAGAACACCACGGACGAGGCCTGGACCGAGGAGCTGCACCTGAAGTTCTTCTCGGTGCTGCATCCCACGCGTGCCTTTCTGCCGCAGCTCGAGCGCGGCGAGGATTCGGCCATCGTCTGCGTGAACTCGCTGCTGGCCTCCCAGCCCGAGCCGCACATGGTTGCCACCTCGGCCGCGCGCGCCGGCCTCAAGAACCTGGTGCGCTCCATGGCCACCGAGTTCGCGCCCAAGGGCGTGCGCGTCAACGGCATTCTGGTCGGCCTGATCGAGTCCGGCCAGTGGCGCCGCCGCTTTGAGGCCCGCGAGGACAAGAGCCAGACCTGGGAGCAGTGGAGCGGTGCGCTCGCAAGCACAAAACACATCCCCATGGGCCGTCTGGGCAAGCCTGCCGAGGCCGCACGCGCCATTTTCTTTCTTGCCACGCCGCTGTCTTCGTACACGACGGGCAGCCATATCGATGTTTCCGGAGGCCATTCACGCCATGCCTAAGCCAAACCAAATTACCGTGGGCGCCGCCGTCGCCGAATTCCTCGAGCATTGCAATGTCAAGGCTGCCTTCGGGGTGATCTCCATCCACAACATGCCCATCCTCGACGCGATGTTCGCGCGCGGCAAGCTGCGCTTTGTGATGGCGCGCGGCGAGGCCGGCGCCGGCAACATGGCCGACGCCTGCGCTCGCTCCACCTCCAGCCTGGGCGTGTGCATCACCAGCACCGGCCCGGCCTCGGGCAACATCGCCGGCAGCCTGGTCGAGGCCTACACCGCCGGCACGCCGCTCTTGCACATCACCGGCCAGATCGAGACCCAGTACCTGGACAAGAAGCTGTCGTACATCCACGAGGCGCCGGACCAGCTGACCATGCTCAAGGCCGTCTCCAAGGCCGCCTTCCGCGTGCTGAGCGCCGAGACCTGCCTGTCCACGCTGAAGGCCGCGGTGCAGGCCGCGATGACCGCGCCCACCGGCCCGGTGAGCGTCGAGATCCCGATCGACATCCAGCAGAGCGTGATCGACATGCCCGGCGACTGGTCGCCGCTGCCGGTGCCCGTGCTGGCGCCGAGCGAGGCTTCGCTGGACGCGCTGGCCGACACGCTGGCCAAGGCCCGGCGCCCGCTGCTGTGGCTGGGCGGCGGCGCGCGCCACGCCGGCGCGGCCGTGCAGCGCCTGAAGGCCATGGGCTTCGGCATCGTCAGCACCGGCCAGGGCCGCGGCATCGTGCCCGAGGACGACCCGGCGACGCTGGGCGCCTACAACATCCAGAAGCCCGTCGAGGCCTTCTACCAGCGCTGCGACGCCATGCTGGCCGTGGGCACGCGCCTGCGCAGCAACGAGACGCTGAAGTACGAACTCAAGCTGCCGCGCCCGCTGCTGCGCATCGACGTGGACGCCGCCCAGCAGGGCCGCTGCTACATGGATGACGGCTTCGTCTGCGGCGACTCGGCCCTGGCCCTGAACGGCCTGGCCGATCGCCTGGAAAAGCGCGGCTACAAGGCCGACCCCGAGCTGCTGGCCGATCTGCGCCGCACGCACGACGAAGTCGTCGCCACCATGCGCGACGGCCTGGGCCCGTACAGCGCCCTGGTGCAGCAGCTGCAGCAGGTGGTGGGCCGCAACTTCAACTGGGTGCGCGACGTGACCGTCTCCAACAGCACCTGGGGCAACCGCGAGCTGCGCTTCTTCGAGCCCAACGCCGGCGTGCACGCCACGGGCGGCGGCATCGGCATGGGCATGCCCATGGCCATCGGTGCGGCCATCGGCGCGGCCGAAAGCGGCTCGGGCCGCAAGACCCTGGGCCTGGCCGGCGACGGCGGCTTCATCCTGAACCTGGGCGAACTCGCCACCCTGGTGCAGGAAGAGTGCGACACCCTGATCGTGCTGATGAACGACCAGCGCTATGGCGTGATCCAGAACATCCAGGACGCCTCCTACGGCGGCCGCCGCTGCTATGTGGAGCTGCACACGCCCGACTACGCCCAGTTGTGCGCGTCCATCAAGCTGCCCCATGCCCGCGTGAGCAATCTCGACGAGCTGCCCGCCGTGCTGGATGGCGCCTGGAGCAGGAAGGGCCCGTTCCTGCTGGAGATCGACATGCGCGCCATCGGCAGCTTCAAGACCACGTTCTCGGGCCCTCCGGTGAACAAGCTCGACCAGATCCCGGCCACCACCAAGGTTCAGTGAGGAGTTGCACCATGGCCAACCTAGAACTGCTCCCCATCAATATCGCTGGCGAATGGCGCCTGGGCGGCGGCGACGAGTCCGCCACGCTCTACCCCGCGACCGGCGAAATCGTGGGCCGCCTGCGCGCCCCCAGCCTGGCGGATGTCGAAGAAGCCATCCAGAAGGCCGACCAGGCCTTCCGCACCAGCGGCTGGGCCCAGAAGAAGCCGCACGAGCGCGCCGCCGTGCTCTACCGCATTGCGCAGCTGATCCGCGAGCGCGCCGAGCCTCTGGCCCAGCTGCAGCGCCTGGACAACGGCAAGCCCATCAAGGAAACGCGTGCCCTGGTGGCCAGCGCCGCCGGCACCTTCCAGTACTTCGCGGCGGCCTGCGAGACCATGGAGGAGACCCTCACGCCCTCGCGCGGCGACTTCATGACCATGAGCGTCTACGAGCCTATGGGCGTGGTCGCGGCCATCACGCCGTGGAACTCGCCGATTGCCAGCGAGGCGCAGAAGCTCGCTCCCGCGCTGGCGGCCGGCAATGCCGTGGTCGTCAAGCCCGCCGAAGCCACGCCGCTGCTGGCGCTGGAGCTGGCCAGGATCTGCGAAGAGGCCGGCGTGCCCAAGGGCATGGTCAGCGTGCTGCCCGGCCGCGGCTCGGTGATCGGCGACGCCATCACCAAGCACCCGCTGGTCAAGCGCGTGTCGTTCACCGGCGGCACCTCCACCGGCAAGCACATCGCGCGCATCGCGGCCGACAAGATGATGCCCGTCTCGCTGGAGCTGGGCGGCAAGTCGGCGACCATGGTGCTGGAGGACGCCGACCTCGACCACGCCGTCAACGGCGTGCTCTACGGCATCTTCAGCTCCTCGGGCGAATCCTGCATTGCCGGCTCGCGCCTGTTCGTGGCCAGGAACCTGTACGCCGAATTCATGCAGCGCCTGAGCGCCAAGGCCGCCGCGCTGCGCGTGGGCGATCCCGCCGACGAGCGCACCCAGATGGGCCCGCTGATCACGGCCAAGCACCGCGAATCCATCGAGAGCTATGTGCAGCTCGGCCTGTCCGAAGGCGGCCAGCTGCGCACCGGCGGCCATCGCCCCGAGGGCGCGCTGTACGAGCGCGGCTACTACTACCGCCCGACCATCCTCGAAGGCGTGAGCAATACCGACCAGATCTGCCAGCAGGAGATCTTCGGCCCCGTGCTCGTGGCCATGCCCTTCGACAACGAGGACGATCTGCTGGCCCAGGCCAACGACAGCGTCTACGCGCTGGCCGCCGGCATCTGGACGCGCGACTACAAGGCCGCATGGCGCATCGGCCGCGCGGTGCAGGCCGGCACCGTGTGGATCAACACCTACAAGCAGTTCTCCATATCCACGCCGTTCGGCGGCTGGCGCGACAGCGGCCTGGGCCGCGAGAAGGGCCGTATGGGCATCCAGCAGTACATGGAGCAGAAGAGCCTGTACTGGGGCCTCAACGAATCCCCCCTGGCCTGGGCAAATTAAGGAAAGATCATGAGCGTACTGGGCATTGACGAAATCAGCTACGGCGCCGACGACCTGCCGGCCTGCCGCCAGTTCTTTCTCGACTGGGGCCTGAGCCTGGCCGACGAGCAGGCCGACCGGCTGGTGTTCGAAACGCTGAACGGCTGCCGCGTGATCGTGGCCGCCACCAACCACCCCGACCTGCCGCCTGCCATCGAGGCCGGTCCCACGCTGCGCGAAGTGGTCTGGGGCGTGGAGAGCGAAGCCGACCTCGCGCTGTATGCGGACCGCATCCGCGCGCTGCCGGGCTTCGTCCAGGGCAATGGCCGCATCGGCTGCACCGACCCCAACGGCCTGGCCGTGCGCCTGCAGCTCACGCAAAAGCGCGACGTGCAGATGCACAGCGCCGAGTACAACACCTGGGACCGCAAGGGCCGCATCAACCAGGCCAGCCCGGCCTACGAGCGCGCCCAGCCCATCGAGGTCGGCCATGTGGTCTTTTTCGTCAAGGACGTGCAGGCCTGCGAGCGCTTCTACGTGGACAACTTCGGCTTCGCGGCCTCGGACCGCTACCCCGAGCGCGGCGCCTTCCTGCGCACCGCGCCCGACGGCGGCCACCACGACATCTTCCTGCTGCAGCGCCCCGA
This sequence comes from Comamonas resistens, assembly GCF_030064165.1. Lineage (NCBI taxonomy): Bacteria > Pseudomonadati > Pseudomonadota > Betaproteobacteria > Burkholderiales > Comamonadaceae > Comamonas > Comamonas resistens. The sequence continues at coordinate 5,039,184 of NZ_CP125947.1, read as the reverse complement.
CAAGCACGCCGGCCTGAACCACGTGGCCTTCACGGTGCGCGATATCCACGAGGTCTTCGGCGGCGGCATGCATATCTCGCGCTGCGGCTGGGACACCCAGCTCGGCCCGGGCCGCCACCCCGTGTCGTCGGCCTACTTCTGGTACTTCAAGAACCCGGCCGGCGCGCTGGTCGAGTACTACGCCGACGAGGACCAACTGACGGCCGATTGGCAGCCGCGCGAGTTCGAGCCCGGCCCGACGGTGTTCGCCGAATGGGCGATCGACGGCGGCCTGGACGGCAACACCCGCCGCCAGAAGGGCGCGGGCGCCGCCGACGGCAAGTTCCTGACTGATAAAAAACATTGAGAGACATTGAAAGCACCGGCTGGCCAGTGCTTTCACCCACAACGATTCCACAACCCACGGGCTATTCCATGAAGAACATTCGTCGCCAGGTAGTTATCGCTGCTGCATTGCTGGCTGCAGCCCAGATGTCCGGTTCCGCGCTGGCGCAAGCCTATCCCGCCAAGCCCATCACCATCGTCGTGGCCTATCCGGCCGGTGGCGACACCGATGCCATGGCGCGCCTTTACGCCGAAAAGCTGTCCACGCGCCTGGGCCAGCCCGTGCTGGTGGACAACCGCCCTGGCGCCAGCGGCACCATAGGCACCGTGCATGTGGCCAAGGCCGCACCCGACGGCTACACGCTGCTGCTGGCGCCCAATACCTTTGCGATTGCACAGTTCGTGCTCAAGACCGCCTCGGGCTCGAGCTATGACGTGCTCAATGGCTTCACGCCCATCGTGCAGACCAGCGTGCAGCCCATGTTCCTGGCGACCAGCCAGAACTCGGGCATCAAGGACATCAAGGCTCTGGTGAGCCAGGGCAAGGGCGGCAATCTGACCTATGCCAGCCCCGGCAGCGGCTCGCCCATGCATATCCTGGGCGAGATGTTCAACAAGGCTGCGGGTACCAAGCTCGGCCACATCCCCTACAAAGGCGTGGCGCCGGCCGTCAACGACCTGATCGGCGGCCATGTGCCCACGACCTTCATGACCTGGGGCCCGATCGCGCCTTACGCAGGCACCAAGGTCAACGTGCTGGCCGTGGCCGATGCCCAGCGCAGCCCGCTGGCACCCAACGTGCCCACGATGGGCGAGCTGGGCATCAAGGACGTGGAAGTGTCGGCCTGGCAAGGTCTGTTCGGTCCCAAGGGCATGTCGCCCGAGATCGTCAAGCTGCTGAACACCCAGCTCAATGAAATTCTGAAGATGCCGGATGTGGTCTCCAAGATGGCCACCTTCGGCGCCTTGCCCGCAGGCGGGGAGCCGGCGCGTCTGGCCAAGACCAACGCCGCCGACTACAACCGCTTCGGCAAGCTGATCAAAGACCTCGGCATCCAGGCCGACTGATATGACCCCCCTGAGTCGCTTCGCGCCTTCCCCCCAAGGGGGGACGACACCTTCGGTGCGGGGCGGCCCTTCCTCGGTGTCCCTGAGCTTGGACTGCGCCAGTTCCATGCGCAGCGCTCCGGGCAATGAAATCGAACCACGATTCAAGACAGTTTTCGAAGGAGAGAACCATGGCTGTTGACAGATACCTCGAACCCCACCAGGCCCGCCAGCGTCCCGGCACGCTGTTCGAAGACCTGCTGGGCGACTCCATCGAGCGCGCCTTCGGCGAGGGCGTGCAGACGCTGCCCGAGCTGGTGGCCTATATCAACCGCAGCGGCCCCTCCGGCGAGAACGGCGAGGCCTGGACCGAACAGAGCTTCCAGGCGCTGATGGCGCGCCTGGGAAAGTAGAACCGCGAGCAAGACAGGAGCTCACCATGAACGTACAAACCATCACCATCGATCCGGTGGACCGTCTGCTCAACCAGGGCCTGAAGAACCTCTGGTACGCGGTCTGCCCCTCCGGCTTCGTGAAGACCGAGCCCGTCTCGCTGCGCCGCTTCGGCCGCAAGATCGCGCTGTGGCGCGATGCCGCCGGCCAGGTCCACGCGCTGGAAGACCATTGCCCGCACCGTGGCGCGCCGCTGTCCCAGGGCGTGAACCTGGGCGACCGCCTGGCCTGCCCCTACCACGGCGTGGAAGTGCGCTGCGACGGCACCGTGACCAAGGTGCCCGGCAGCCCCGGCTGCAAGCTTGAAGGCTCGCGCGCGGCGCTGGACTTCCATGTGCACGAGGCCTACGGCGCCATCTTCCTCTACAACAGCGACAAGCATGTGGACGAGGTGCCGGCCTTCACGCTGCCCGAGGAGCTGACCTCGCCCGAGTATTCGAACTTCCTGTGCTATGCCGAGTGGCGCAGCGACTACCGCTACGCGCTGGACAACGTCATGGACCCCATGCATGGCACCTTCCTGCACAAGCAGTCGCACTCCATGGCCGAAGGCGACAGCAAGGCCACTTTCCAGGTGCGCGATACCGAGCACGGCTTCGTGTTCGAGAAGGTCGGCCAGCGCGGCGTGAACTTCGACTGGACCGAGTACGGCGAAACCGGCGTGCAGTGGATGCGCCTGGAGATTCCCTATCCCAAGACCGGCGGTCCCGGCGGCAACTTCGCCATCGTGGCCTGCGTCACGCCCATCAGCGCCGAGCTGTGCTCCGTGTTCTTCTGGCGCTGCCGCAAGGTGGACGGCTGGATGCGCGACACCTGGCGCTTCCTGTACCGCAACCGCCTCGAGGCACGCCACTGGGCCGTGCTGGAGCAGGACCGCATCATGATGGAGCAGATGGAACTCGACGCCAACGCGCGCGAGAACCTCTACCAGCACGACATCGGCCTGGTGCGCTTGCGCCGCCACCTGCGCCGCCAGGCCCAGGAACAGATCGACGAAGGCATCGCATCATGAGCAACACCTTGCAGGCCTTTGTGCACACGCTGCGCTACGAGGCCCAGGACACCATCAGCGTCGAGCTGCGCCCGGTTGACGGCGGCGAGTTTCCGGCCTTCACTGCGGGCTCGCACATCGATCTGCACCTGCCCAACGGGCTGGTGCGCAGCTACTCCCTGTCCAACGACAGCAGCGAGCGCCACCGCTACGTGGTCGGCGTGCTGCGCGACCGCGCCAGCCGCGGCGGCTCGCGCTGCGTGCACGAATCGCTGCGCGTGGGCATGCCCATCACCATCGACGCGCCGCGCAACCACTTCGCGCTCGACGAGAGCGCTACGCATTCGGTGCTGGTGGCCGGCGGCATAGGCATCACGCCCATGCTGTGCATGGCGCGCCGGCTGAAAAGCCAGGGGCATTCGTTCGAGATGCTGTACTTTGCGCGTGAGCGCAAGAGCGCGGCCTTCCTCGACGAGCTCAAGGCCCTGGGCATGCCGCTGCATCTGCACTTCGACGCCGAGGCTGGCGGACCGCCCGACCTGCGCGCACTGCTGGCGCAGCGCTCGCCCGACGCGGGCCTGCACCACTACGCCTGCGGCCCGACGCCCATGCTGGACGCCTTCGAGAAGCTCTGCGCCGAGCTGGGCCATGCCAACGCCCATATCGAGCGTTTCACGCCCGTGGAGGTCAAGGCCTCGTCCGATGCCCGTGCCAACTACACGGTGGAGCTCAAGCGCAGCGGCCGCTTCATCCAGATCACGCCCGACAAGTCGCTGCTGGACACCTTGCTGGAGGCCGGCATCGACGTCGACCACAGCTGCTGCGAAGGCGTTTGCGGCTCCTGCGAGACGCGCGTGCTGGAAGGCGTGCCCGACCACCGAGACTCGGTACTGAGCCCCAAGGAACGCGCCAGCAACAAGGTGATGATGGTCTGCGTCTCCGGCTGCAAGAGCGACACCCTGGTTCTAGACATTTGATCCCGCACCAAAACCACACAGAGGAGACATCCCCATGAAAGCATTGTTTATGCCCGTACTCGGCGCGGCACTTGCCGGCCTCGCCGGCACGGCCGTTGCGCAGTCCAAGGTCGAACTCTTCGGCGTCGTCGACGTCGGCGTGGCCCACCTGGGCGGCTCGGGCGCTTCCAAGACCGGCCTGTCCACGGGCGGTGCCAACATCAGCCGCCTGGGCTTTCGCGGCACCGAGGACCTGGGCGGCGGCCTGAAGGCGGGCTTCTGGCTCGAGGCCGGCCTGGACGTGGACAGCGGCGCCGGCAAGGCCGCGGGCGGCAGCCTGAGCTTCAACCGCCGCTCCACCGTGAGCCTGATGGGCAACTGGGGCGAAGTGCGCCTGGGCCGCGACGACTCGGCCACCTTTCTGAACACGCTGATCTTCGATCCCTTCCTGACCAACGGCGTCGGCGGCACGGGTGCCTTCACCATGTTGGGCATTCCGGGCGTTCCCTCGACCGGCGGTGCACCCATCCAGATCAGCAATGCTCTGAGCTATTTCCTGCCCCAGAACCTGGGCGGCTTCTACGGCCAGGCACAGGTGGCATTCGGCGAGCAGCCCAGCAATGCGCCCAACAAGCGCGAGGGCGACTACCGCGGCCTGCGCCTGGGCTACCGCCAGGGCGCGTTCAACGGCGCGCTGGCCACGGGCCGGCTCTACGGTAATACCAGCGACACCAACCTGACCGCGAGCAACGTGGGCCTGTCCTACGACTTCGGCGTGGCCAAGCCCATGCTGCTGTGGGCCACGGAAAGGCGCGGCGGAACCAAGGTCACGGCCGTGCAGCTGGGCGTGACCGCGCCCGTGGGCAACGGCGAAGCCCGCGCCTCCTTCGGCCACTACAACACGTCCAATAGCAATGCGGACTGGAACAAGATCAGCGTGGGCTATGGCTACAACCTCTCCAAGCGCACCCAGGTCTACGGCACCTATGCCTTCCTGAAGAACAAGGGCTCGGCGGCCAAGTCCATCGGCGTGCAGGGCCTGAGCGCTCCTGGCACCACGCCGGGCGGCAACTCCAACGGCCTGGAATTCGGCATCCGCCACTTCTTCTGATCCTGCCCACCGGGCCGGCCGATGCCGGCCCAGGGGTTTTGGCGACAGCACTGCCGCCGCACCGCGCGCCCGCCAGGACGTGCGCCCTGGCGGGGCCGGCGGGTGCCGGTCCCGGCTTTTCACTTTCTTCAATGCTAGCCGGACCCACATCATGAAAGACTCACGCTCGTTGCGCTGGTGGGGCGTGGTCACGCTGTTCGTGATCGTCGCCATCTCCTATGTGGATCGGATCAATATCTCGGTCCTGATCACCGACCGCGACTTCCTGTCGCACATCGGCCTCACTCCCGATGACCGAACGCGCCAGGGCCTGCTGGCCACGGCCTTCATGGTGGGCTACGGTGTTTCCTCCTTTGTGCTCACACCTTTCTGCGCTGCGCTGTTCGGCGTGCGCCGCAGCCTGTTTGGCGGTTTGCTGCTGTGGGGCGTGGTCACCTTTCTGTCCCCGGCCATGAGCAGCTACGGGTTGCTGCTGGCTTCACGCGTGCTGCTGGGCGTATCCGAGGGGCCGCTGTTCTCGCTGGCCGGCAGCTACATCAAGGCGCATTTCGAGAGCCGCGAAAACGGAAAGCCCAATTCGCTGGTCAATATGGGCACGGGTCTGGGTCTGGCCGTAGGCTATCCCTTTGTCGGCTATCTGGTCGTGGGCCACAACTGGGATACCTCCTTCCATGTGCTGGGCCTGATCAATGTGCTGCTAGGCCTGCCGCTGGTCTGGGCCTTCATCCGCATGCCCAAGGTGGAGACCGGCATGCCCAAGCCCCAGTCGGTGGGCGAGGCGGTGGGCCAGGTCGGTCAGATCGTGCGCGGCGCCATGCACACGCGCTATCTGTGGCTGATCACCATTCTCACGGCGGCCTTTCTGTCCTATCTCTGGGGCAGCAGCAACTGGCTGCCCGCCTACCTCAAGGAGTCGCGCGGCTTCTCCATGCGCGAGATGGGCTGGCTGGCCTCGCTGCCGCAATACGCGAGTGTGGCGGCGGTCTTCGTGGGCGGCATGATCATCGACCGCATCGCGCGCCGCCAGGTGCCGCTGATCTTCGTCTTCGGCAGCATCGGCGTGGCCGCTGCCGTGTGGCTGGCCATCCACATGGAGGACCGCTATGCCGCGGCCTACTGCCTGATTGCGGCCAACTTCTGCTGGGGCCTGATGAGCCCGGCCATCCCGAGCACCGTGCAATACTGCGCGCGCCCCGAGCATGTGGCCAGTGCCTACGGCGTGGTCAACGGCGCGGGCAGCCTGGTGGCGGGTTTCATGCCGGCCATCATGGGCGCGGTGATCGGTGCGCTCTCGGCCCACGGCGGCGTGGGTGCAGGTTTCTTTGCCGGCTTTGCGGCGCTGATCGGTACGCAGGTGATTGTGATGCTGTGCGGCATCGTGCTCTGGGTGCGCGAGCGCGGCGCGACGACGTCATCATATAAAAGGAGCGCCTAGCGCTCATTTTGCTTAGATTTCAAGGTTGTTTGAGCTTGAAGTGCTTGCCAGGCAAGCGCATCAAGCTCATTTTTTTATGGCGGTCTGCTGCAGCCATCTTCGCTTGCGCCAACGCACTTTGTTGCAGGCAGAGTGGTGCATCGAAGCAAATATCCAGGAGAACCCTATTGCACAAGCCCAGGTGGCCGCTTAATCTTCACTTCAAAATATCTTAAATATATTTACAGTCTATTTAAGAGCAAAGCATGCACCGTTCAACGGGGAGCGGTGTTTTCAGGCGGTTTTTTTACAAGGGTAGTTTTATGAACACAAACATCTTTACCGGCACTATTCCTGCGCTCATGACGCCGTGCACCGCACAAGGCACGCCTGACTACGACGCGCTGGTCGTCATGGGCAAGGAACTCATGGATGCAGGCATGAGCGCCGTGGTGTATTGCGGCTCCATGGGGGACTGGCCCCTGCTGACGGCGGAGCAGCGCCAGGAAGGTGTGGCCAGGCTGGTGGCTGCAGGCATTCCGACTATTGTGGGCACCGGTGCGGTGAACTCTAAAGAAGCCGTGGCTCACGCGGCTCACGCCGCCAAGGTGGGGGCGCAGGGGTTGATGGTGATTCCCCGGGTGCTGTCGCGTGGCACTTCCCTGGCGGCGCAGAAAGCCCATTTCGCCGCTATTTTGGAAGCCGCACCGAAGCTGCCGGCCGTGATCTACAACAGCCCTCACTACGGTTTTGCGACGCGCGCCGATATGTTCTTTGAGCTGCGCGCCAAGTACTCCAACTTGATCGGCTTCAAGGAGTTTGGCGGCGCAGAGGGCCTGCGCTATGCGGCGGAGCACATTACCTCGAAGGACAACGAGGTCACATTGATGGCGGGCGTGGATACTCAGGTGTTCTATGGTTTTGTGAACTGCGGCGCGACGGGCTGCATCACGGGTATCGGCAATGCACTGCCCAAGGAGGTTCTGCTCCTGGTCGAACTGAGCAAAAAAGCAGCCCAGGGCGATGTGCTCGCACGGCGCCAGGCGCAGGAGCTGGATGCGGCCCTGGCTGTGCTGTCGTCCTTCGACGAGGGCACGGATCTGGTTCTGTACTACAAGCACCTGCTGGTTCTCAACGGCAAGAAGGAATACACGCTGCACTTCAATGCAAGCGATGCCTTGACTGACTCGCAGCGCCGGTATGTCGAAGCCCAGTACCAGCTTTTCCGCAACTGGTATGCCGCATGGTCTAAGGATCTGGGTCGTTGATTCTGCGTGATGGGGCTCCCTGCGGGGAGCTTTTTCGGGCATTTGCCCAGGTGCATCTCTTTGAGGCAGGGCTTACGGTTGCGCCGGTTTTCCAGGCAAATACCTATGGGATTGAATGCAAAAATCACTAATATATTTAATATATTTTTGAGTTGTATTCAATTTTCCCACCTCATTTCGTCAAACCTGAAGAACCTATATGGACGATACAACCCGACCCGCTACAGCGACCAAGCCACCGCCATGGATTGTGCGCTGGGTGCTGGATGCTTCTGGTGCGCTGCTGCGTGTGGAACGGCGGCTACTCACCTTCGCCATGTGTTTTTTGACCGCGCTCATTTTGCTCAATGTGGTGACACGCTACAGCGGCATGCCGCTGTATTGGGTGGATGAGGCGGCGGTGTACACCGTGGTCTGGCTCACCTTCATAGGTGCCTCGATCATGACGCGGCTGCGGCTGGATTTCGCGGTGACCATGCTCACCGACAAGTTGAGCCCCTGCAACGCCCGGCGCGCCAAGGTGATCGCCACGGCTGGCGTGCTGTTTTTTTCCTTGGCGCTATTGGCGATGTGCTGGCTTTGGATGGATCCCATCGGTATTGCCAGCAAGGGCTTCGATGCCAAGGAATATGCGGCGGAGTCGTTCAACTTTCTCTATACCGAACATACCCAGACGCTGGAATGGCCGGTCTGGGTGCTGCAGTTGATCATGCCGATCTTCGCGGTCTGCATGAGTCTGCATGCGCTTGCCAATCTGCTGGAAGACATGAACTTCGCCCCCAAGCGCCAGCACCCTGGCTTTGCGGCCACCAACCCAGATGCGGTGAACTGACATGCTGACCTCCATATTCTTTCTCGCGGTCATGATGGTGGGCGTTCCCATCGGCCTCTGTCTTTGCCTTTCGGGGATTTTCTATATCTACAACACCGGAAGCACGGTGTTGCTGCAGTCCTTCCCTTCCCAGATGTTCGGGGGCGTGGACAGCTACGGCCTGATCGCCATTCCGCTCTTTATCCTGATCGGCGAGGTCATGAACAGCGGCGGCATCACACGCCGGCTGGTGGATTTGTCGATGGCCTTCGTGGGCTCCATCAAAGGCGGGCTTGCCTACGTGAATATCCTGGCCAACATGCTGGTGTCCTCCATCATCGGCTCTGCCACGGCGCAGGTGGCCATCATGTCGCAGGTGATGGTGCCGGAGATGGAAAAGCAAGGCTATGACAAGACCTTTGCCGCCGGCTTGACCGTCTATGGCGGCATGCTGGGGCCGATTATTCCGCCCTCGGTGATGTTTGTGGTCTACAGCGTTCTGGCTCAGGTCGCGGTGGGCGATATGCTGGTCGCCGGCATATTGCCGGGCGTTCTACTAACGCTGCTGTTCTTTGCCGTTATTGCCTGCATGGGCGTGATCTACAACTACCCGCGCAGCCCCCGGCGATCCTTGCGCGAACGGGCCAAGACCGTGCTGGTTTCCAGCCCGACGCTGTTGATTCCGCTGGTCATCGTAGGCTCCATCCTCACCGGCTTTGCCAACCCCACGGAGGCTGCCGCCGTGGGCGCGGTCAGCGCAGTGCTGGTCGGTCGCTATGTGACCCGCGAGTTCAAATACGCCGACCTGGGCGCGATCATGCTGCGCTCAGGCATTTACTCGGCCATCGTGCTGTTTCTGGTCGCCGCAGCGGCAGTGTTTTCGTGGTTGCTGATCTACGGCAAGGTGCCTCAGATGGTCGCAGCCTGGGTACAGACCGTGGCGCACGACCCGATTACCTTCCTGCTGCTGGTCAACGTGATTTTGCTGGTCATCGGCACGGTAATCGACGGCATCCCCGGCCTGATCATGACCGCGCCGATTCTTCTGCCTATCGCCACCGAGATCTACCACATCGACCCTCGTCACTTCGGGGTGGTGATCGTCATCAACCTGGTGCTGGGGCTGATGACGCCGCCAGTGGGGTTGAGCTTTTTCGTGGCTTCGGCGGTTACGGGCGCCAAGCCGGGCCCGATGTTCATCGTCACCTTGCCATTCTTCATCATCAGCTGCGTGGCACTTGTCATGCTCTCACTGTTCCCCAGCTTGTCGCTGGGCTTGCTGAACTGATCCGATTCCTGGCCCTGCTTCGTCCCTTCTCTCTACGGAGTTTTTCATGACACTCAATCGACGCCACTTTCTTCAGACCGCAGCGGCGACTGCTGCTCCCCTGGCCTTTGTGACGCCTTCGCGTGCAGCGGCGGCCAAGGAGCTGCGCCTAGGCGTCATCACGCCTGCCGGGCATTCGTGGAACCGCGCGGCGGTGCAGTTTGGCGAAGCTTTGGCGAAAGAAACCAATGGCCGGCTCAAGGTGACCGTTTTCCACTCGGGCCAATTGGGCAATGAGTCGGCCATGATGCAGCAGTTGCAATCCGGTGCGCTGGACATGGGCTGGATCCAGGCCGCAGAGCTGGGAACGCGCGTACCGAGCGTGGCCTCGATCAATGCTCCCTATCTTGTCCGCTCCACCGATGCCGTCGCGAAGCTGGTTAAGACGCCTGCCGCCTTGAAGCTGCTGGATGTGCTGCCGCGCGAGACCGGCTGTGTCGGTCTGGGCTGGGGCATCACCGGCATGCGCGTGGTGTTCTCGAACAAGGAAATCAAGACGCCCAATGACCTCAAGGGCATGAAGCTGCGCATCAATCCGACACCGGTTTACCGTGACTTCTACCAGTACTTCGGAGCCGCGCCGACCCCCATTCCTACACCAGCGGTGTTCGATGCCATGACCAATGGCCAAGTGGATGGGCTGGAGGCGGATGTGGAGCTTTCCTGGAGCCAGCGTTTTGACAAGGTGGCAAAGGTGATGATGCCCATGAATGCGCTGTTCATGCCTGTGGCGCCGCTGTTCTCGGGCCGTATCTGGGCGACGCTGGATGCGAAAGACCGTGACTTGGTGCGTCAGCTGACCAGTCAGGCCCTGGACGGCCAGATCAAGGATATCGTGACGACGGAAGTTGGCCTGCTGGAGAAGCTCAAGAAGGAGTCGATCGCCATCCGCGATATCAGCGCTTTCGACACCAAGCCCGCGATTGATGCCTTCGACAAGATCTGGTTGCCCAAGGCGCCCCAGATTGCAGAATTGCGCGCGGCGGGGGCCAAGCTCTGACCAGGCGGCCATGGCGCTGCCCGGCGTCATGAATAGGGACGGCAGGCCGCGCTTGGAGCGCGGTCTGCCGTTCAGCTTTCGATGATGCGTCTGGCAAAGGCTTCCAGGTAGTCCATCAGCCGGTTGGCGCCGGTGATGGCGGCCGCTTCATCCCCGGTAGAAATGCCCTGGGCCAGCTCAAGATGCGCGAGTGCGCCTTCGAGAATATCGCCTTCGTGCTGGTAGGCGTACCAAAACCGCCTGCATTGCACGATCAGCGGCGTGACGCTTTTGACTGCTGAACGGTTGCGGCTGGCCGTGTGGATGATGACATCAAGCGCATGATCCTCATGCATGTACTCTTCCAGGTTGCCGCGCTTGGCGGCCGCGACCATCTGCTCGGCACATTGAACGATCTCCTGGCGCTGCTGCACCGATGCCCGCCGGGCGGCGCAGGCGGCAAGGAGATTCTCCAGAACCCTGCGTGTCTGGATGACATCCAGGTGCTCCGCCAGATCAATGTTGGACACCAGCAGTCCGCGGCGCGGCTGCTGGACGATCAGGTCGATGGAAATCATGCGCAGCAATGCCTCGCGCACAGGTGTCCTGCCCATGCCGGTGCGTTCTGCCAGCTCAGCCTCGACGATGGGGCTGCCAGGCTCGAGTTGCATGGTTGACAGCATGGTTTCAATGGCGTCGTAGGCAAGGTCTGCGGCACGGCGCTTGATCGCAGGCAAGGCCTTGACTTTTGTTGCAGAGGCCTTTGCACGTGCAGCTGGAGATTTCTTGGGAGTAGGCATCAGAAAAGCATGCTGGCACCAGCGTGTCGCAAGAGCAGAAGTGGCGGGGTTTAATTATATTGGCCCAATATTTGGAGCGCATCACCGGCTTCGTGCTTGGCACAGCCTGTGACAAAGCTCTTTTTTGCAGGCCATTGGAAGCAACATCGCACGGACTTAGCCTAGCAATTGCTGGACATCGCGCAGCAAGGCTTCGGGGATCTGCACATATCCATTGGCCAGGCTGCGGCTTCTAGCTGCGAAGCGGCGCTGGGAGGGCAGGCGTGCGCCCTGGCCGGTAATGCTCTCGAACAGTTTTTCAGCGCGCTGACGATCCTCGATAAAGTTGCCGGCGCTGAAAAAACGGGGATCCAACGCGATCACGATTTCGCCATGGCGAGGGCTTGCACCGGCTCCATCGTCGATGCGCAGTGATTCAGCACTGGTCATGTCGCCAATCAATGGCCCAGCCAGTAACTCGATCATGGTCGACAGAGCTGAGCCCTTGTAGCCGCCAAAAGTCAGCATGGCGCCTTGATCCAGCACGGTTGCTGCATCGATGCTCGGGGAGCCTTTGGCATCGACCCCCCAGCCCTTGGGCAAGGTGCGACCACTGCGTCGGTAGAGCTCGATTTCGCCGCGGGCCACGGCACTGGTCGCAAAGTCAAAAACATAGGGCTGGGCGCCGGCCCTGGGCCAGCCAAAGGCGATCGGGTTGGTGCCGAAAACCGGCCGGCTGCCGCCCGCAGGGGCTACCCAGGCGTGACTGGGGGTCATGGCCAGGGCCGCCACGCCGTGCTCGACCAAGGCCTCGATTTCGGGCCACAGGGCTGAGAAGTGATAGCAGTTGTTGATGGCCAGGGCTGCGATCCCGGTTTTGCGGACTTTCTCGAGCAGCACTTTGCTGCCCACCTCGAAAGCCAGTTGCGAGAAGCCGAACTGTGCATCGACGGCGACGACGCCAGGGCCCCGGTCGCTGACGACGGGTATGGCATCGCGCGCGACAGCGCCATGCTGGAGTGTGCGGGTGCACGATAAAACCCGATACATGCCATGCGAATGGCACTCGTCGCGCTCTCCCGCCGTAATCACGCGCGCAATGGCCTGTGCATGTTCGGCAGACAGACCGTGGTGGGTCAATACGCGATAGGCCAGTTGGTGCACTTCATCCAACGTCAGTGCAATGTGGCCTGGTTTCACTGCGCTTGCCTGAGCACTTTGGTCAGGCTGGTTCAGGTTGCTGTTTGGCATGGGTTCCATGGCGTGCTCCTGTGCTTGGACTGGGGTTTGCGCCAAGTCTAAAAATGAATTTTCTAAAATAATTTAAATATATTATCAAGATACTTTGTGATTTTCAACGACACTCGCATCCGTCGCACACATAAGGAGACAAACATGCAAATTACTGGCGAAATGCTGATCGGCGCGAGCGCAGTGCGCGGCGCAGAAGGGCAACAGCAGGCGTTCAATCCCGGTATGGATCAATTCATCGCAACGCCTACATTCGGCATGGGTGGGCAGGTAGAAGTGGATCGCGCGGCCCTGCTAGCGGCGCAGGCATTCGATCCTTACCGTCAGTTGCCGCTTGCCAAGCGTGCCGAATTTCTAGAGCTGATTGCCGACAACATCATGGCTTTGGGCGATGCCCTGATCGAGCGCGCCATGGCTGAAACCGGCCTACCGCTGGCGCGCCTGCAAGGCGAGCGTGGGCGCACGGTAGGGCAGCTTCGGCTGTTTGCCAAGGTGGTTCGCGATGGCCGTTTCCTGAGCCCGACCGTTGACCAGGCGCAGCCCGAGCGCACACCGCTGCCCCGGGCCGACCTGCGCTTGGCCAAGATGGCGCTGGGGCCGGTAGCGGTGTTTGGTGCGAGCAATTTTCCGTTGGCGTTCTCGGTGGCCGGGGGGGATACGGCGTCGGCCCTGGCTGCCGGTGCCCCTGTGATCGTCAAGGCCCACAGCGCCCATCTGGGCACGTCCGAAATGGTGGGTCGGGCGATTCAAAAAGCGGTCAAAGATTTGGGCTTGCCCGAAGGGGTGTTTTCCCTGCTGATGGGCGCCGGGCGCAAGCTGGGTGAGGCCTTGGTCGCACACCCTGCCATCAAGGCTGTTGGCTTTACCGGATCGCGTCAAGGGGGACTTGCATTGATGCGCATTGCCAATGCGCGTCCGGAGCCCATTCCCGTCTATGCAGAGATGAGCAGCATCAACCCGGTGTTCCTGATGCCGGCCGCCCTGGCCGCGCGCGCCGAGTCGATAGGGCGCGGCTTTGCCGACTCGCTGACAATGGGGGCGGGTCAGTTCTGCACCAACCCGGGGATGGTGGTGGCTATTGGCGACGATAACGTGCAGTGCTTCATCGACGCAGCAAGCCAGGCGCTGGCCGCCAAGCCGGCCCAGACCATGTTGACGCCCGGCATTCACCAGGCCTTTGGCGCTGGCGTCGCCCAGGTCGATGCTGCGGAAGGTGTGGAGAAAGTGGCGCAAGGGCAGCCGGCCGGCGGGTTGCGCAATGCCGCGCAGGCCGCGCTGTATGTGACGGATGTGCAGCGCCTGTTGTCATCGCCTGTGCTGCAGGAGGAGATGTTTGGCCCGGCCTCCATCGTTATTCGTGCCAAGGATTTCGAAGAGGTTCTCCAGCTGGCTGAGCAACTCGAGGGCCAGTTGACGGTGACGCTGCAGCTCGACCCTGCAGACCATGCCGACGCGCGGCGCCTCATCTCCGTGCTGGAACGCAAGGCAGGGCGCATTTTGGCCAACGGCTTTCCGACCGGTGTCGAGGTATGTCACGCCATGGTGCATGGCGGCCCTTTCCCGTCCACGTCCAACGCCATGTTCACTTCTGTGGGGGCCAGTGCCATCGACCGCTTTATGCGCCCGGTGTGCTATCAGGATCTGCCGGATGAGTTGTTGCCTGAGGCTGTGCAGCAAGCAAACCCGCTGGGGTTGTCCAGGGTGGTCAACGGTGATTTGGAAGCAGGCTGATCGGCAGCATGCTGTGCTGCGCGTGGGTTACTTCAACCAGCCGCGTTTGCGGAAGTACAGCATCGGGCCCACGGCGCTCAGAATCATCAGGGCGACCACATAGCCGTAGCCGAATTCCCATTCCAGCTCTGGCATGAACTTGAAGTTCATGCCATAGACGCTGGCGATCAGCGTGGGCGGCAGCAGGGCCACGCTGGCCACGGAGAAGATCTTGATGATCTTGTTCTGGTTGATGTTGATGAAGCCCACGGTGGCATCCATCAGAAAGTTGATCTTGTCGAACAGAAAGGCCGTGTGGCTGTCCAGCGACTCGATGTCGCGCAGGATCTGGCGCGACTCCTCGAACTGCTCTGCATTGAGCATCTTGGAGCGCATCATGAAGCTGACGGCACGGCGCGTGTCCATGACGTTGCGGCGGATGCGGCCATTCAAGTCTTCCTGGCGGGCAATGGCGCCCAGCACCTCTTTGGCCACATCGTCGGTCACGTCGCCCGACAGCACCATCTTGCTGGCTTTTTCGAGGTCGTCATAGATGCGCTCCAGAGTATCGGCCGAGTACTCGGCGTCCGCGTCGAAGAGCTTGAGCAGCACATCCTTGGCTTCGTCGATCAGGCCGGGCGCGCGGCGCGCGCGCATGCGCAGCAGGCGGAACACGGGCACGTCTTCGTCGTGGATGGAGAACAGCACGCCACAGCTGCGCAGATTCTGGTTGTGCTGGTTGAGGATGAAGGCCACGCGTACCGAGCGCGGGTCTTCCACATCGTCGATCAAAAAGTCGCTGCGGATATGCAGCTCGCCATTGTCTTCCTCGTAGAAGCGGGCGGACTCCTCGATATCGTCGTCCATCGCGTCTTCGGGGATGGACAGTTCGTAGTGCTGCTTGATCCAGCGCTTTTCTTCGGGCGTGGGGGATTCCAGATCCACCCAGATGGGGCGAAAGCGTTCGAGGTCTTCCAGAGACTCGATTTCTTCTTGAACGAGGCGGCCGCTGGCCAGCGTAAAGATGTTGAGCATCGGCTCACTCCCGGTTGTTCTTGGGGTTCTGCAGGGATGAAGGCGCTTTCAACCCCCATCCATTCGTAACCGGGAGCTGAAAGCTACCAACTGGGATAGTTGTCCACAGATGTCTTTCAGTTAATCGAAGCCGATGATTATGCTACGTTGCACCGCAGCATGCCGCGCCGGGCTGACATGGGATAGTGGGTAAACAGGGCTTGTCTTGCCTCTGTCATGCGGGCTTTGTAAAACCCTGGGCCTGTACCAGATCGGCCCAGGCACCGGCCTTGGCCTGCGGTGCACGCAGCAGGTAGTTGGGGTCGTAGGTCACTACCGTGGGGACGCCGGCAATGCGATGCGGCTCGGCACGCAGGCGGCCCAGCGCCTCGTGGCGGCCGAGCACGGCGCGGGCGCTGGCCAGGCCCAGCACCAGCACGCAGTCGGGGCGCAGCTCGCGCAGCACGGCCTCCAGTGCTGGCTGCAGCGGTTGGGCGTGGCTCAGGTCGGCATCGGCCGGCGCGCGGTGCAGTGCCGCGCTGTAGACGCGCGGTTTTTCCTGCAGGCTCAGGGCGCGCAGCATATTGTCCAGAAGTCGGGCTGCATCGCCCTGCAGTGCGGTCTGTGCGCTGTCTGCCGATGGCTTTTGCGCGGGGCTGAGCAATGCCGGGTTGGCAGGCGGCTCCAGCAGAATCAGCCAGCCGCCCTGCTGTGCCGCCTGCACATGCTGGGGCGCATGGGGATAGACCAGCTGTGCCGGGCCAATGGTCCAGCCCAGGCCGGGCTCGCCCGCAGGGCCGGCAGCCGGTTGCTGCACAAAGCGATGAGGTTCGCGGCTGTGGCTAGTCAGCAGGGGAGCCGCACGCGCCGGAGTCTGAGGAGCCGCCGGCGCCGATGAGGGCGTTGATGCCGGTGCCTGTGCAGCAGGTGCAGGGGGCTGAACGGCTGGCGCAGATACCGGGGCCGATATCGGAGCGGATATTGGCGGCGAAACAGGTGCCACAGGCGCTGTACGCATCGCCGGCGCGGCTTCGGCCACAGCGATGTCGGTCAATTCAGGGGCCGCCGCAATTTCGACAGCTTCGGGCAGCCAGACGGTGATGCCCATGGCTTCCAGCATGGCCCGCTGGCGGGCATCCAGATTCAGGGCCATAGTTTGAGACTCATGAGCACGGCGTTCTCACGCGGGCCGTTGGGGTTGGGGTAGTAGTTCTTGCGCAGGCCCACTTCGGCAAAGCCATGCTTGAGGTAGACCTCGCGCGCGCGGGTATTGCTTTCCCGCACTTCCAGCCAGATCCACTGTGAATTTTTCTGCCGCGCCCACAGCGCCAAGGCATCGAGCAGCACGCGCGCCCAGCCCTGGCGCTGGAAGGCCGGGTTGACGGTGATGTTGAGCAGGTGCACCTCGTCCAGCACCGACATGGCGACAAAGTAGCCCAGCAACTGGTGCTGGGAGTCGACCAGCAACTGCGCCTCGTAGCCGGCCACCATCGCATCCTGAAAATTGCCCCGGCTCCAGGGGTGGACATAGGCCTGCTCCTCGATGGGGAGCAGGGTGTCCAGCCACAGAACTGACAGCGGCTCGAAACGCACAAGGGATGCGGCGTCGTCCAGGGCGACTTCAGCGGTTGGCAGTACAGGGCTGCTAGGTGATGTCATTGCGCGGCTTGAGGTGTGGCGGCTTGTGCGGCAGCGGCTTTTTCGCTTTCGCGCTCGGCCGTGGTTTTGGCCACTTTATCGCGGATGTAGCGCGGCAGGGCCTGCTCGGCGGGCACGGCGCAGCCTTTTGCCAACAGCGCAGGGGCCAGGCGCAGCATGGCAGTGGCCGTGGGCAGGGCGTGCACATGCGGGGCGGTGGGCGCCAGCAGCTCGGGGTAGACGTTGCTGGCGTTGCCCGCCACGGTCAGGCCGGCCGCCACCTCCAGGGCTTCGGGGGCGCACAGGCCAAAATCTTCGGGCTCCACCCACTGGCCGCCGACAAAGCGAAATGCTGCGTGATAGACCTCGTTCATGCGTGCATCCAGTACGGCCTCGACCTCGGTGCAGCCATGCAGATGTCGGGCTTCCTCGGCCACGGTCAGCAGCGAATCCACAGGCAGCACGGGAACCTGGGCCGCAAATGCCAGGCCCTGGGTGATGGCGCAGGCCGTACGCAGGCCGGTGAAAGAACCTGGGCCGCGGCCAAAGGCAATGGCGTCCAGCTGTTTGAATTCCAGCTGTGCCTCCTGCATCAGCTGGCGGATGGCCGGCAGCAACTGGGCCGACGACTGCTGCGCGCCCGGGCCGCTGTATTGCCAGACGGCATCGCCGCGCTGGACGGCTACAAACAGGGTATCGGTACTGGTGTCGAGGGCTAAGAGATTCATGGTCGGCGGGCGTCAGTCGCAATCGGGCTGGAGCGCTATTCGTGCTGCACTGGCGGGCAGTGGAAGGCTGACATTATCGGATGCCCGCCGTTGCCTTGCCGCTGGCGCTGCCAATGCCCGGCATGGTGGTGTCCAACGTATCGACGCCCGGCGTGGTGACGCCCAGCGTAGACTTGCGCCCCATGCTGCAGACCAAGACTTTTCTTCGCAAGACCCTGACCGCGCTGGGCGCACCTTTGCTGGCGCTGCTGGCCACGTCCTCCCAAGCACAGACACCACAGACCGACACCCGCATCCCCGCTGCCGTGGACGCTGCCCTGCAGCGCGCCAAGATTCCGCGCGAAGCTGTGTCGCTGATGGTGATGGATGTGGACGGAAAGTCCGCGCCACGCCTGGCCTGGCGCACGCACCAGCCCATGAACCCGGCATCGGTCATGAAGCTGGTCACCACCTATGCGGCGCTCGATCAGCTGGGTCCGGCCTATGTCTGGCGCACGCCCGTGTATTTCGGCGGACCCGTGGTCGACGGTGCGCTGCGCGGCAATCTCTATATCCAGGGGCAGGGCGATCCCAAGCTGGTGCTGGAGCGCCTGTGGCTGATGCTGCGCCGCCTGCAGGGCATGGGCGTGAAGGTCATCGTCGGCGATATCGTGCTGGACCGCTCGGCCTTCCAACTGCCCGCGCATGACGCGGCGGTCTTCGACAACGAGCCCTGGCGGCCCTACAACGCCTCGCCCGATGCGCTGCTGATCAACTACAAGGCCGTGGCTCTCAATATTGCTCCTGATACGGGAGCTGGTGTCGCTCGCATTCAGTACGATCCACCAATGTCCGGCATGGAAAATCAGACAACCGTGCCGCTGGCTGCTACGAATTCTGATTGCGGTGACTGGCGCACCAAGCTGCAGCTCGATATGAGCAACCCGCAGCGCATTGGCTTTGCCGGCAGCTATCCGGCGATCTGCGGCGACAAGAGCTGGTCCATCGCTCCGGCCCAGCCCGAGCAGTTTGCGGCCAAGGCCATTGAAGGCATGTGGCGCGATCTGGGGGGCAAGCTGACCGGCGCCGTGCGTGACGGTACCGTGCCGCAGGGCCTGCAGCCGGCATTCCAGACCGAGTCCCCCTCGCTGTCCGAGGTGGTGCGTGACGTCAACAAGTACAGCAACAACATCATGGCCCAGCATGTGTTTCTGGCCCTGGGCATGCAGCGTACCGGCGTGGCCAGCTTCGAGACTTCGCGCCAGGTGCTGGCCCAATGGTGGCAAAGCCGCTGGGGTGCCGCCGAGCAGCCCGTGGTGGACAACGGCGCGGGCCTGAGCCGCAACGCCAGCATCACGGCCAGCAGCCTGGCGCAGATGCTGCAAAACGCCTGGATGTCACCGGTGATGCCGGAGTTTGTGGCATCCATGCCCATCGTCGGTGTGGACGGCACGCTGCGCCGCAGCCGCAGCAAATCGGCTGGCGCAGCCCACCTCAAGACCGGCACGCTGCGCGACTCTGCCGCGCTGGCCGGCTATGTGGATGGCGCCAGCGGCCACCGCTATGTACTGGTGGCCATGGCCAACCATGCCAATGCGCCAGCGGCACGCACGGCCTGGGAAGCATTGGTGGACTGGGCGGCTGTGCAGTAGCGCCCTCGCAACTGGAAGCACTTCCCGCCAGAGACGGTGAAACCGTCGTTCCCGTTTCAGGGGAGGCCGCGCGACGGCACAGGGGGGGTTTCTTTTTTCCTATCGGTAGTTGCCCGGGATGTGGCGGCGACTCAGTGTCGCTAGGATGACGTTGGTAATAAAAGCACGGTCGTGCTATTCATAACTGACGGAGGCCTTCATCTTGCAAAGCAAACTTAAATTTCTGGCGGCTGCATTGGCAACTGCGGGCCTGCTGGCCGCCTGTGGCGGCGGCGGTGGTGCCGATACCACTCCCAAGGCCAAGGTGACTTCGGTCAAGGTCATGGGCGATAGCCTCTCGGACAGCGGTACCTTCGGCTTCAAGTTCACGGTCCAGGGCTCGGCGCCCACCGGTGCCGGCTCGACCATGATCTGGCCCGAGCGCATTGCTGACCAGTTCAGCCAGAGCTTGTGCGCCCACTTTCGTGCCGGTGACGAGAATCTCACGACTTATCAGGAAGTCGCCACTTGCACCAATTACGCAGTGGGTGGTGGCCGCGTGAACCCGCTGGATGCGCCGACATCGCCCAAGTCGGTGCTGGTGCAGATCCAGGTCGCATCCAAGGCTGGCTTCAGCGCCGATGATCTGGTCGTCATCGATGGCGGCGCCAACGATGCCGCCGACGTGATCGGGGCGCTGATCGCCGCAGCCAAGGGCAATTCGCAGCCGCTGAACGCCATGGTGGCCTGGCTGGATTCCAAGGCTCCCGGCACGTCCACTGCCCTGATGACCCAGGCCGGAGGCGATGCCTCCAAGTTTGCCGGCCTGGCAGCGGGTGCCTATCTGCAAACCCTGGCCAAGGCTCTGGCCGGCTCCATTGCGCAGAATGTGGTCGCCAAGGGCGCCACGCGTGTGGCCGTGCTGAATGTTCCCGCCATCACCAAGACACCGCGCTTCCAGATGGTCCTGGCCAGCATTGCCAAGGCCGCAGGCGGTGGTGACCAGGGTGCTGCCGTGGCCGCCAAGCAGGAAGCGTCATTCGATGCCCTGGTGCAGGTCTTCAACAACCAGCTGGCCGCCAGCCTGGCAGGCCAGTCCCAGGTGGCCCTGGTCGATTTCTACACCGAGTTCAAGAATCAGATCAGCAACCCGGCCCAGTACGACTTCGACAACGTGAAGGATCCGGTCTGCCCGATCACTGGCGTGGACGAAAGCGGCCTGCCCAGCTACACCTTCCCCACCTGCACGGCAGCGGCCCTGAGTGCTACACCCGGCAAATCCGGCCCTGACTGGTGGCAGCACCATGTCTTTGCCGACAGCTTCCACCCCACGCCTTACGGCCATCAGCAAATGAGCCAGCTGGTTTCCCGCTCCCTGGCCCAGAAGGGCTGGCTGTAAATCCGTCCGCACCTCAATAACAAGGAGACAAAACCATGAAAAATTCCGTGCGGATCATTGCAGCCGCTGCTGCGCTGGCGGCCTGCGGTCTGGCCAGCGCCCAATCGGCCGGAAGCTGGATGGCGCGTGTGGGCGTGACCCATCTGGCGCCCGATGTGGACAGCGGCAATCTGTCGGCTCCATCCTTTCCGAACACCAAGGTGGACGCCAAAAACAACACCCAGCTCGGTGGCGGCATCACCTATATGGTGACTGACAATCTGGCGCTGGATCTGCCGCTGGCAACGCCCTTCAAGCATGATCTGGTGGGCGATGGTGCCATTGCCGGCGTGGGCAAGCTGGGTAGCACCAAGGCCATTCCCGCGACCTTGATGCTGCAGTACCGCTTCAATGAGGCGAATGCTGCATTCCGTCCCTATGTGGGCCTGGGCGTGACCTATGCCCATTTCTATGGCGAGAAGACCACGGCCACGCTCAACGGCCTGACAGGGGGCACCCAGGCGAATCCGACCACCGCCAAGGTGGATGACAAGTTTGGTGCCCTGGCGCAACTGGGTTTTGTCTACAACTTCAATGAACGCTGGTTTGTGGATGCCTCCTACTCCAAGAGTTTCTTGAAGACCAAGATCCATCTCTCTTCCGGGCAGAGCATCAACGTCAAACTCAACCCCAACGTATTTGGGCTGGCGGTGGGCTACCGCTTCTGAGGTGACGCGGCCGACACGAAAAATCCGGGCTGGTCCCGGATTTTTTTGTGCCGTGGCTCAGTTGTAGTGCTGGGCCGAAGGCTCCTCGCCATGCACGGCCCAGCGGCCCAGGGCCTGGAGTTTGTAGTCCAGCGGGTCGTGCAGGGTATGGGTGCGTACATTGCGCCAGAAACGGTCGAAGCCGAGGTCGGCATGGGTGCCGCGCGAGCCCACCACATCGAACATTTCCTGGGTGGCGAACAGGGTGCAGCGATGCGCCATGACCTTGGCTTCGAAGACGGCGATGGCGACCTCGGCGCGTTCCGCCGCACTCAGCCCAGGGCCGCGCTCCCAGGCTTTTTGCAGCAGCTCTGCGCCGTGGTCGGCCATCAGGGAAGCTCCCGAAATCTGGGCCTGCATCTCGCCCATGCGACGCAGCAGGTAGGGGTCGTCGGTGGCGCGCTCCACCGCCGAGCCCAGCCAGGGCCGGCCATGTTCGCGCGCATGGTCGCGTGCCTGCCGGCGTGCGCCCTGGGCCACGCCGACAAACAGATTGACCAGCACCAGCTGCGCCAGGCAGTTGCGCAGCGTATGAAAGGCCGTGACTTCGGCATTCTCGTCCCGCATGACGGCGCTGGCGGGAAGCTGGACGCGATTGAACTGCACCGAGCCGCTGTCGGTCTGACGCTGGCCCATGGGGTTCCAGTCGTCCTTGACGGCAATGCCGGGCGAGGCGGTTTCAAGCAGGCCCAGAACCGGCTGCGCGTGCCCGGCCACGCAGGCCGACACCGTCAGGTAGTGAGAGCCGCGTGTGCCCGAGCAAAAGCCTTTCAGACCGTCGAGCACATAACCGCCGGCCAGCTCCGAGCTGCGGGGCAGGGCCTGCAGACGCGTGTCGCGCGGGTTCAGCGCGTTGCCCCACCAGCCGTTCTCGTCGATGGTGCGGCGCAGCCAGAGGCGCTGCTGCTGGCGCGAGCCATAGATCAGCACGGTGGCGACCTGGAGCTGGTGAAACGCCAGCACATGGGCCAGGGCGCTGTCGACGGCGGCCAGGGCGCGCACATGGCGGTATATGTCGGGCCAGCTCAGCGCGTCGCCACCATGCTCGCGGGGGATTGCCAGGCGCAGCAGGCCGGCATCGCGCAGCAAGGCTTTTTCCGCTGCCGCATGACCGCCCTGGCGGTCGCGCGCGACGGCGGTTTTTTCCAGGGCGACTAGTACATCGTTGAAGTGGCTGGAGAACATGGTGAAGATGGTGGAGGGCGGAAAAGAGGCGGACGGTCAGTGGCAGATGGCTCCGTCTTCCAGCAAGGAAGCTTCCAGAGCAATCGTGCTGACGCGGTTGTCCTGCGCGCGTTGCTGCAGACCGCTGCGCTGCCATTGCTGGACGGCGTGCTGCAGCCAGCGGGTGGACTGCGCATCGGCCTTGGCCAGACGGATATGGGCCTGATCCGTGGTGCGAAAGCGGTTGCCGAGACGCTCGTAGAAGCGCCAGTTGTCCTGTTGCAGCAGGCGCGTGATGACCTCGGGCGATTCGGCCAAAACATGGCATTTGCCGGCCAGGAAATCGCTGACTGCATGAATGCTGGAGGGCGCGAAAAGAGGCTGCAGGCCCTGGGCCTGCAAGGTGCTGGCAGAGGCCTGACCCGTGGCGATGCAGGTCGTGGGTCTGGGGGCGGCCTTCTGCGCCACATGCGGCAGCCAGGAACTCCAGTGACCGGGGGCATGGCGGCTCCAGAGGGCGGCCTGCTGCTTGAGCACCAGCAGTTGCAGGCTTTGCGGCATATAGCTGCCGCCGGTCTGTCGATCGGCGGCGACCGGGCCGTCCTGCGGCGCCACGCCTTCGAGCACCAGGTCGGCATCGCTGGCGGGGGTGATTCTGACGCTGGTGCCCAGTTGCCGGCCCAGCCAGTCCGCGAGGGCCTGGTCGTAGACATCGGGCTCTGGCGGCAAGGCTTCGCCGGGCAGGGCAGGGCGCGCATAGCTGCGCAGGGCCACATGGAGCACGCCCTGGCGCCGGGCCTGTTGCAGCACCGGGCCTGCCGCCTCCGTGCCGCCGAGATCCGGCAGTGCCGGCCACAGCACGCCAGCGCCGGCGGCGGCTGCTGCCAGCGCGGTGCCGGCCAGGACCAATCGTAGCCAGGATTGCGCGGCGCTACTCATGAAATTCCAGTCCGCTGCGCCAGCGCGTCAGGCGCTTTTCGAGCAAGGCCAGCCCATAGTTGAGGGCCAGGCCCAGAACGGCCAGCAGCACGATGCCCGCGTACATGCTGGGGATCTGGAAGATCTCCTGAGAATTCAGCGTGAGAAAGCCCAGGCCTGCATGCGAGCCGATCATCTCGGCGGCGACCAGCGCGGTGATCGAATAGGCGCCCGCCAGTCGGATGCCGGTGAAGATGGACGGTGCCGCCGCCGGCAGTATGACCTTGAAGAAGATGAAGCCGCGCGAGGCCCCCATGGACAGCGCCGAATGGATCAGCAGCTTTTCCACCTGCTTGACGCCGCTGATGGTGTTGAGCAGCACCGGCCAGAAGGCCGCCCAGAAGATGATGGCGATCTTGGAGGCTTCGCCGATGCCGAAGAACAGCAGAAAGACCGGGAACAGCGCCAGTGCCGAGACCTGGCGGAACAGCTGCAGCAAGGGGTCGAAAAAGGCTTCGAAGCGGCGCACCACGCCCATCAGCAACCCCAGCGCCACGCCTGCCACGACGGCCAGAATCAGGCCTGCCAGCGAGCGCTGCAGGCTGGCCGCCACATGCTTGTCCAGCTGGCCGGTCTGTGCCAGCTGGACGATGGCCGCCAGAACTGCGGATGGCGGGCTGAGAAAGGCCGAATTGACCAGTCCCGCACGGGGCAGGAATTCCCAGATGGCAAAGAACAGCAGCACGCAGGTCGAGCGCTCCAGCCATCGGAGCCCGAGTTGCCGGGAGGAAAGCAGCGACACCGGCTTGGCGGGGCGCCGGGATGGGGATGCGGCCAGTTGGCTCATATGGCAAATCCTCGCAAGGCCAGGCTGAAATCAGGGGCGGTGGGCAGCAGTGGTGCCAGCGGTTGCTGGCGGTGGCCGCTGGCAAAGGCGACTTCGTCGCGCAGCACATCCCAGGCCTGTTCGCGCAGTTGCACAAAGGCCGGGGCATGGCGTATCTCGGCGGGGCGCGGACGCGGCAGCGCTATGTCCAGCACGGATTTGATGCGACCGGGTCGGTGCGTCATGACGGCGATGCGATCCGACAGATAGATGGCTTCATCGAGGCTGTGGGTGATGAAGACGATGGTGGTCTTGTGCTGCTCCCAGATGCGCAGCAGCTCGGACTGCAGTATTTCGCGTGTCTGGGCATCCAGGGCGGCAAACGGTTCGTCCATCAGCAGCAGGCTGGGCGAATAGGCCAGGGAGCGGGCGATGGCCACGCGCTGACGCATCCCGCCCGAGAGTTCGTGCGGGTAGCGCTGGCCGAAGCCGGCCAGCCCCACCAGGTGCAGAAACTGCTCGGCAGTCTCCCGGCGCTCGCGTTTGGGAATCTTGCGGATCTCCAGCCCGACCTCGATGTTCTCCAGCACGGTACGCCACGGAAACAGCGCATAGCCCTGGAACACCACGCCCTGCTCGCGGTTGATGCCGCTGGCCGGCTGGCCGTCGATGCTGATGCTGCCGCCGCTCTTGCGCGCCAGCCCGGCCAGCACATTGAGAAACGTGGACTTGCCGCAGCCTGAAGGGCCGAGGAGGGTGAAGAACTCGCCTTCACGGATATCGAGATTGAAGTCCTGCAGGGCGGCGATCTGCTGCTTGCGGCCGCGCTCGTCGGCAATGGCGAAATCCATGCGCACATCGCGTGCCCGGATCTTGATGGCGGAGCCAGACTCGTCCAGGGCAGTGCTCATGTCGCCGCTCCCTTGGCAAAGGGGTTGAACTCGTTGGTGTACACATCCTTGACCGCCACCTTGCCCGGCTGCAGCTTGCCTTCGCGCTCCAGCACGTCGATGTAGTACTGGATGGGCGGCTCGGTGATGATCTGGTCGTCCACATAGGCATAGCGCTCCACATGCTTGAGCTCCATGCCGAGACGCTCGGCCGTGTAGCGGCGCGCTTCGTCGGTGTGGGCGTTGACCCAGTTGCCGGCCTTGGCGATGGCCGTGACCACATCGCGCACGGCCTGCGGGTTCTCGCGCGCAAACCTGCCGTTGACGCTATAGGGCGCCATGCCGCCCAGGCCGCGGTCCAGGTCGTAGTCGGTCCACAGGCGCTGCAGCTCGGGGTTGGCTTCGGCACCGCCGGAATGGGGTGGGTGGATGATGGCCAGATCCACATTGCGGCCGATCACGGCCTGCTCGCCCTGGTTGTCGGGAACGACCAGGAAGTTGATCTTGTTGACATCGGCGCCGTGCTCGCGGAAATAGGTCTTGGAGACAAACTCGGCGCAGGCGCCGAAGCTGTTGAAGCCGATGGTCTTGCCTTCCAGATCCCTGGGCGTGCGGATGCCCGAATCCTTGCGCACGAAGTACTTCATATGCGGTGCCTCCTGCAGCGTCTTGCTGCCGGCAGCAATCACCTTCATGTCGGCCCCGGCCGCAATGGCCGAAATCACCAGCGGCACCATGCGCGAGCCGAAATGGATGTCGCCCGTGCCGACCAGCGGAATGATCTGGGGGGCGGCAATCTTGCCCACGTAGTTGGGACGGGTCGAGGTACCGTCGAAGTAGCCCAGTCTGTCGGCCAGATAGATCAGGTCGAAAGAGGGGTTGTCGGGGTAGTTGAAGGGAACGACCTTGCCATTCTGTGCCGTGCGGCTCGTTTCGCTGCTGGCCTGGTTGTCGGAGCGTGAGCAAGCCGCCAAGCCCAGGGATGCTGCACTGATGGACAGAAGCTTGCCAAGCGCGTCGCGACGGGTTCCCATGGTTCTAACCTTTGAAGTTGCTGTGGAAGCAAGCAAGGTTAGAGAAGGTGTCTAATAAAGAAAACGAATAAAAATTTGTATCTTTAATTGAAAATCAGCTAAGAGGCCGCTCAGCCTGCCGCCGCCGCCCGCTGCAGGCGGTCGCGCACGCCTTCCCAGTCGGCGGTGTCGGGCGGGGTTTCGATCCAGATCAGCTGGGCACCGATTTCGTCGAAGTCGCGCAGCGTACCGAACAGTTCGCGGGCCGTAGCCAGCGCTTGCTGGGGCATGGCCCGCAGCGTGATGCCCTTGGCCGTGCACTTCAAGGGGCTGCGGTGATAGACCGCAATATTCTTGCCCTCGCTGCCCAGAATATCGAGAGCCGATTGCAGCTGTCTGGCATCCATGAGCCGCACCTTGGCGTTGGGCGCGTAGTGTGCCAAAAGCGTGCCAGACGCCCGCGGGGTGTTGGTAGACAGCTCTTCTTTCGAGAGCGGTCGCTGGCCGCAGGCGCGCGCTATATCGTCGCGCGTGATGGCGCCAGGGCGCAGCAGCACGGGCACGCCCCGCGTGCAGTCGACGATGGTGGACTCAATCCCCACTTCGCAGGCGCCGCCATCGAGCACCAGCAACTCGTCGCCAAACTCGGTGGCCACATGCTCGGCCGTGGTGGGGCTGACGCGGCCGAACTTGTTGGCGCTGGGGGCAGACACGCCCCAGACCGGCGGATCGAGCTGCTGGCAGGCCTGCAGCACCGCATGGGCCACGGGGTGGGACGGGCAGCGCAGGCCCACGCTGTCCTGACCGCCCGTCGATGCCTTGGCGGCATGCGGCAGGCGCGGCAGGATCAAGGTAAGTGGCCCCGGCCAGAACGCATCGATCAGCTGCTGGGCAAAGACCGGGACTTCCCTGGCATAGCGGGTGATGGCGGCGGCGTCGGCCACATGCACGATCAGCGGATGGTTGGCCGGGCGGCCCTTGGCGGCAAAGATCTGCGCTACGGCCGCATCGTTGTCGCTGTCTGCGGCCAGGCCGTAGACCGTCTCGGTGGGCAGGCCTAGCAGCCGGCCTTGCTGCAGGGCGAGCGCAGCGGCTTGCACCGAGGCTTCCAGCGTTCCATCCAGAATCACGTGTTTTCCTTAAAACGCAGCAATGCCGAGTATTTCAGCAGCCTTCAAAGCGGTTGCACGCGCTTTTTCGGGGCTGGCCGCGGTGATGTTCAAGTGGCCCATCTTGCGGGCCGGCTTGGCATCGACCTTGCCGTACAGGTGCAGGTGGGCACCGGGCAGGGCCAGGATCTGATCCCAGGCCGGAGCCTGTGCAGTGCCGTCATTCTTGAACCACAGATCGCCCAGCAGGTTGAGCATCACGGTGGCGCTGTGCTGGCGCGGCTGCACCAGGGGCAGGTTGGTCATGCAGCGCACTTGCAGGTCGAATTGCGACACATCCATCGCGTTTTGGCTGTAGTGGCCGCTGTTGTGCGGGCGCGGGGCGATCTCGTTGACCACGAGCTGACCGTTGTCCAGCACAAAGAATTCCACGCAGAGCACGCCCACGTAATCGAGGCCGATAGCTACGGATTTCGCAGCTGCAATCGCTTGCTCCGCCTGCGCTGCGGGCACGTTTCCTTCGTAGACCTCGGTCACGGCCAGAATACCGTCGCGGTGCAGATTGCGCTGCACAGGCAGGTTGACGATGGTGCCGTCACGGCCGCGCGCCACGATGACCGAGCACTCATGCGCCAGCGGCAGCATTTTTTCGAGCACGCAGGCCACCTGCTTGAGCTCGTCCCAGGCCTGGATCAGCTCGTCGCGGGTCTTGACGCGGATCTGGCCCTTGCCGTCGTAGCCCATGCGTGCGGTCTTGAGGATGCCGGGCAGCAGCGCGTCGTTGACGGCGGCCAGCTGCTCGGCCGTCTCGATCACGGCATAGGGGGCGCAGGGCACGCCGCACTTCACGAAGTGGGCTTTCTCGGCAGCGCGGTCCTGAGCGATCGCCACGGCAGAGCCGGCGGGCGATACGGGCAGGCTTTCGGCCAGCTTGTTCAGCGAGCCGGCGGGCACGTTCTCGAATTCGGTGGTCACGGCGGCGCAGAGCTTGGCCAGCTGGGCCAGGCCTTGTGCATCTTCGTAGCCAGTGCGTACATGGTGGTGGCTGACCAGACCGGCGGGGCTGGTCTCGTCTTTGTCCAGCACGACGGTGAAATAGCCCATGGCTTGTGCGGCATGGGCAAACATGCGGCCCAGCTGGCCGCCGCCGAGCACGCCCAGCGTTGCGCCGGGCAGTATTACTTGTGTGTCGTTGGCGCTCATGCGTTCACCGGCAGCGTCATATTGCGGGCGGCTTCGGTCTGTTCGACGCGGAAGGCTTCAAGCTTGGCACGCAGGGCCGGGTCTTCATTGGCCAGCAGGGCCACGGCAAACAGGGCCGCATTGGCCGCGCCCGCGTTGCCGATGGCAAAGGTGGCCACGGGCACGCCCTTGGGCATCTGCACGATGGAGTGCAGCGAGTCCACGCCTTGCAGGTGGCGGCTGGCCACGGGCACGCCCAGCACGGGCACGGTGGTCTTGGCTGCAATCATGCCGGGCAGGTGGGCCGCACCGCCGGCGCCGGCGATGATGGCCTTGAGGCCACGGTCGGCGGCAGCTTCGGCAAAGCGGAACATGTCGTCCGGCATGCGGTGGGCCGACACGACCTGGGCTTCAAAAGCGATACCGAATTGCTGGAGGATGGCAACTGCGTGCTGCATGGTGTCCCAGTCGCTGCTGGAACCCATGACCACGCCAACTTGGATGGGGTTCATGTTGTCTCGTGAGGGCGGCTGCCGCCCGGCCTAGTGGAACCCCTGATTTTACGTTTTTGAGATATGAATGGGCGGTTCTGGGTCTTCCGCCCTGATATGGCTTAAATCCGCGCAGCCGCGTTGTCGCGCGCAAATCCCAGCACGCGGTCCTTGAAGACATGGATGACCCAGCCCGCCACGACCAGAATCTGCACGCCTAGCGAGGCCCAGGGCAGCACACTGTTCCAGACGGCTGGCGCGTCCGATGAATCGATGCTTTGAAACCAGGCAGACATCACGGGTTGCACCAGCATGGCCCCGTTCACGCCGCCCAGGCCATAGGCCAGCAAAGGCGCGGCAATGTTGAGAATGAGCCAGGCAATCACAAAGGACACCATGGGCGACTTGAGCTTGCCTGCCAGCAAGGCAAAGCCGGTCAGCAGCAGGCAGTCGCGCAGCAGTTGCAGATACATCAATACCGAGAAGCTGCCCAGTGCACCCATTACCCCGACCTCATGCGCATCGGGCGTGAAGATCACGACGATGGAGACGATCAGCCCCAGCAGCAGGCTGACGGGCCACAGCGGCAGGGCTTCCAGCGCTTCACGCCAGTGTCTCTGGCTGACGGACCACTGCACCTGCCTCCAGGCGCGCAGATGCTGGCTCATGTGCTGCAAGGCTACATAGATGGTGCCCAGCAGTGCAATCCAGGCGGTGCTCCCCAGGAATGCGGGCAAGCCGGTGCTGAAACTGCCGCCCGCAAAAATACCGCTGACCGCAATGCCCAAGGGCCAGGCCCAGGGCAGGGTATGCACGTCAAGCCGCGTGCACAGCATGCGCCACAGGCCCAGCAGACCCAGACCCAGCATCAGCGCGCCTGCCAGATAGGCCATGCCCAGGCCGCCGACATCCATGCCCCACCAGAGCACGGGCTCGGCGTTGTTGTTGAAGATGCCGTCATAGACGCGGCCCAGGAAGGGGCCAGGTATGAAGAACAGCAGTAGCAAAGGCAGCAGGGCTGCGCGCCTGCGGTTGACAGGCAGGTCCTGCTGGCCCCAGCTCATGAGTACCGAGTTCATGGCCCAGGTCTGCAGGCTCATGCCCCAGAGTATGGCCAGCCCCACGATATGGACCACGCTGATCTCCTGCACCCAGACCGTGGCAATGCCCGCAATGGCGATCGCAAACCACAGCACATACAGCCATGCGGGCAGCACGGCGCCCAGCAGCTTGCCCCAGGCCATCTGCCAGGGCGAGAGGGCCGACAGGCGCTGCCAGTCCCAGGTGTTCTGGCTGGCTTCCTCGGCCAAGCTGCGACCTGCGAGCACGCTGCCGTAGATGGCCGAGGCCAGCCACAGCCCGGCCATGGCCGTGCTCGATAGCGAGCCGGGCAAGTTGGCCGGTGACGACAGGGCAAAAGGCAGGGCCAGCACCAACAGGCTCAGGCCCAGGCTCCAGGCCAGCAGGGAGGGGCGCCAGTTCAGCCAGAGCTGGCGCTGAAATTCGGGGTTGCGCGCGGTCATGGCAGCTCCTGGTTGACGTGGTCCGGTATCTGGGTGTCGCGGGCTTGCGCTGTACGGGCATAGCGGTCCTGTAGGCGTTCGCGCATGGGCGCCAGGGCTGCGACGGGAATACCCGCCTGTACCAGCCGAGTCAGCCAGGCGGCGCGCGCGCTGTTCGTCGCCGGCAGCCATAGCTGGATGGGGCGCTTGCCCGTGGCATCAAAGTCCTGCACGGTTGTGCCCTGCAGGGCCTGGCGCAGCTGGGCTTCAAAGTCCGCAGCGACCGTGGGCACGATTTCCAGTGCATACAGAGCCAGCGAGTCGGCAGCCGTGGCCATGCCGGGCGTGGCGGATGTCGTCTGAGCCATGCCGCCGTCCTGCAGCGCCTCATGGCTTTCGATGCGGCCGTTGCGAATGCTGAGGATATGGGTGCAGTACTCGTCCAGCTCGCTGAGGATATGGCTGGAGACCACCAGCGTCATGCCCTGGGCCTGCAGCAGGCGAAACAGCTGCGACAGGCTGCTGCGCGCGTCGGGGTCCAGCCCGCTGGCCGGCTCGTCCAGCAGCAGCACGCTGGGCTGGTGGACGATGGCCTGGCCAATCGCCACGCGCTGGCGCTGGCCGCGTGACAGCTCGGTGGGGTAGCGCTGCAGCAGCTCGGACAGACCCAGCTGCGCGGCCACCTGCTGCACGCGTGCCGCGACCTGGCCCTCGGCCACACCCATGGACAGGGCCGAGTACTGGAGGCAGCGATCCACCGTCAGGCGGTCATACAGGCCGTAGAAGTCGGACAGATAGCCCAGGTGGCGGTGCACCTCGCGCGGCTGGTCTTCGACGGACAGGCCTTTGACGCGGATATGGCCGGACAGTGGCTGGTCGAGTCCGGCAATGCAGCGCATCAGCGTGGATTTGCCAGCGCCATTGGGGCCCACCAGCGCGGTGACGCTGCCGGCAGGGATGGACACACTTATACCATCGAGTGCGCGGTGGCCGGGGTACTCGAACACCAGTTGTGAAACTTCAATCAAGTCGTCGCTCCTTAGATCGTAAACACGTTCTTCGCGGCTGATGCACTGCAATATACCCTGCAAAACAATAGCTGCCAGCGCATGCATATCAAGGGTTTTTGGACGATTTGAGCCTGAAACGCTGCGCGACAGATGGCATGCCCGCAGTGCCAGAAACCCAGGCGCCGCAGGCCCATGCCGGGCGGGCACCGCTTTTGCATGGAGAATCGCGCCATGCGCCGCCGTGCCCGGCGGCTGAATTTTTGTGTGCGCCTGGCTGCAAGGCAGCGCACCTAGCTTTTGGGTTGGGAACCACATGATTGACGTCACCATCGAGAATTTTGAAGCCGAAGTCGTCGCCGCCTCCATGGCTGTGCCCGTGCTGGTGGACTTCTGGGCGCCTTGGTGCGGTCCTTGCAAGACGCTGGGCCCGATTCTGGAAAAGCTGGAAGTTGCCTACGAAGGCCGCTTCAAACTGGTCAAGATCGACTCCGATCAGGAGCAGCAACTGGCCAGCATGTTCGGCATCCGCTCCATCCCCACCTGCGTGCTGATGATGGGCGGCAAGCCCGTGGATGGCTTCATGGGCGCCCAGCCCGAGGGCAAGCTGCGCGAATTTCTCGACAAGCATCTGCCCTCGGAGGGTGAGCTGGCGGCCGAAGCCGATGCCGACGAAGCCCAGGCTTTGCTGGAGTCCGGCGACACCCAGGCCGCGCTGCAAAAGCTGGCCGATGCGCTGGCGGCCGACCCTGCCAATGACGACGCACGCTTTGACTATGTGCGCCTCTTGATTGCCACCGGCAGCTTTGAAGAAGCCCGTGCGCTGCTGGCGGAACCCGTCAAGCGCATTCCCCAGCCCCTGCGCTTCGAGGCGCTGAACCAGTGGCTGGGTGCGCTGGAGTTCGCCATGACCGATGACAACGCCGATGTGAGCAAGTACGACCTGCTGATTGCTGCCAACAAGCGCGACTTCGATGCCCGCTTTGGCCGCGCTTGCGCATTGCTGGCCCATAGCCAGTGGACCATGGCCATGGACGAGCTGCTGGAGATCGTCATGCGCGACAAGGCCTGGAACGAGCAGGCCGCGCGCAAGCTTTTCGTTGCCGTGCTGGAGCTGCTGACTCCGCCCAGGCCCAAGAAGCAGGATGCCGTGCCCGGCAAGACCGCAGGCGGCATCGAGCTGTTGGGCAAGAGCAGTGCCGAGCAGGATGAGGCCACAGCCATGGTCAATAGCTACCGTCGTCGCCTCAGCATGGCGTTGAACTAGAGGCTCCCCCTGAGGCGCTGCGCGCCTTCCCCCTCTCTCTACGCGCTTCGCGCTACGGGAGGGGGACGATGCCCTCGCTGCGCGGCGGCGCTTGCTTGGCATCTCTGGCTTTTAGGCCGCGCCGGTTTTTGGCGTTGCGTTGAGTGAGATTCGGGATGGATCAGATTTTTGCAGTGGCCTTTCAGGGCCTTTTTGTTTATCTGGGGCTGGCGCTGGCCTTTATGGTGCTGGTGGCCGTTCTGCGCTCGCCGCGCTTCAAGGGCTGGCGTGGGGAGCGGGCGGTGCAGCGATGGATTGCGCAAGGTCTCAATCCGCTGGTCTATGTGGATCTGCACAATGTGACGCTGCCCACCAGGGATGGCAGCACACAGATAGACCATCTGATCTTTTCGCCCTACGGCCTGTTTGTGCTGGAGACCAAAAACTACCAGGGCTGGATTTTTGGTACGGAAAAGCAGCGCGAATGGACGCAGCAGATCTACAGAAAGCGCAGCAAATTCCAGAATCCGCTGCGCCAGAACTACAAGCACACCCAGACCTTGCAGGAGCTGCTGGACATTGGCGCAGAGCATGTGCATTCGGTCATTGCGTTTGTGGGCGACTGTGAGCTCAAGACCGAGATGCCGCCTCAGGTGACCAGGGGCGATGGCTTTGTGGCCTATATCCAGAGCTTTGCGCAGCGCGTCTGGGCGCCCGAGGAGATGCAGGCCCTGATCGACAAGCTCGAAGCGCTGCGTCTGCAACCGGGCCGTGCCACGGACAGGCAGCATGTGGCCCATGTGAAGCAGTTGCAGTCGACTCAACGCGTAGCGCGCGCATCTGCAAAGACCTCCCAGAATCCGGTGGCGGAAAATCCTGTTGCACCGGCACTGGTGGTGCCGGTGCAGAGCCCTGTGGTGCCCGATGTGCCTGCGGCTTCTGTCCCCAGCCCCGCGCCCATGCCGAGGCAGCCTGCCGCCGAAGTACCGATCTGCCCGCAATGCGCATGGCCGCTGCGCAAGCTGCTGATGCAGCGCGGCCCGTTGGCCGGCCAGGCTGTCTGGCGCTGCAGCAACGGAGCTGCCTGCAGCTTTGTGCGCGGCAGTCCTTGACCAACGCTGTTAGTAGCCCAAGGGCTTGCCAGCATGCTGGGTGGCGCTTGCTCGGCACCGTGCTGATGTATCAACAGGGGACAGTCGTTTTGATGGATTTTTTATGCTGACCATATCCCGACACCTGAAATCACTGCGCCTGTCGCTGAGCTCTCTGTGCATGCTCTGGGCCCTGGCGGGCTGCGCTGCAGATACGGGTCCTTCCGCCCCGGTGACGGAGGCCGAGGCCATGGCAGCGGTGACCGCTCCGCTGCTCAACACCTATTGGAAGCTGCGCCAGATCGGCGACGGTTCCCATGTCAGTGCTTTTGACAACCAGCCCGAAGCGCATCTGATCCTGCAAGATGGCACAGGCCGTTTTCACGGCGCCGGAGGCTGCAACCGCCTGCATGGCAGCTACAGCCTTGACGGGCGTTGGCTGCGGCTGGCCGCGGTGGCCAGCACGCGCATGGCCTGCCCGCAGGGACGGCGCATGGAGCAGATATTCATCGATACCTTGCCCAAGGTCCGCAGCTATGCCATACAGGGACAGAAGCTGCTGCTCAGCGATGCCGACGGCCAAGTCTTGCTGCGGTTCGAGGCCGTCTATCTGTACTGAGGCTCGAATCTCTTCAGTGCGCCAGCGCCGCCGGCTTGCGGCCCGCCGAGGCATTCAATGAACGAATGGGAATGCCCATGTCCTGTGGAATATCCCCTGACAACTGCAGTGCCAGATAGCGCGTGCAGCACACGCGCAAGAAAGAGCTGAAGTTGTCCACGGCACCGCGCTCGGCCAGCAGCTCGTCATAGAGCTTGGTGCAGAGCTGGGGCACGGTGTAGCTGTCACGTGCGGCGATGTCTTCCAACACCTGCCAGAACAGATTTTCCAGCCGGATGCTGGTGGCGACTCCATGCAGGCGGATGGAGCGGGCCCTGTGGGCCCAGAGTTGCGGGTCGGCACTGACAAAGACCTGGCACATGGCGGTGCTCCTCTCAAAGCAAAACCGGGCCATAGTGTGGCCCGGTGTGCATGGCGTCAAGCAGTGTTGTCAGAAAACTCTCTAAACCATAGCTTTCAGCGCTTGCTGGGTAAGCGCGAGAGGCCGATTTCAGTGTGAAATCTTGGTCCCCAGCAGGGCCAGGAATTGTGCAATCCACGCGGGGTGGGCCGGCCATGCGGGGGCGCTGACCAGATTGCCTTCGGTATGGGCCTGATCGACAGGGATGTCGGCATAGCTGCCACCGGCCAGCTCCACCTCGGCGCGGCAGGCGGGGTAGGCCGAGCAGGTGCGGCCCTTGAGCACGCCGGCACCGGCCAGCAGCTGCGCGCCGTGGCAGACGGCGGCCACGGGCTTGTTGGTGTCGAAGAAGTGGCGCACGGCGGCGCGCACGCTTTCATAGCCGCGCAGGTATTCGGGCCCGCGGCCACCAGGGATGACCAGGGCGTCGTACTGCTCGGGCTTCACCTCGGCGAACGTGGCGTTGAGCGTGAAGTTGTGGCCGGGCTTTTCGCTATAGGTCTGCGCGCCTTCGAAGTCGTGGATGGCGGTCTTGATCTGGTCGCCGGCCTTTTTATCGGGGCAGACGGCATGCACCGTGTGGCCCACGGCCAGCAGTGCCTGAAACGGGACCATGGTTTCATAGTCCTCGCAGTAGTCGCCGCAAATCATCAAAATCTTCTTGCCTGCCATGGTCTGTCTCCTTTGAAGTGTCAAGCCATTGTGGGCAGACAGGCGGCGCTGCGGGTATTAACGGGCTACTACATGGCTGCTGATCGTCCCGGGCACAGGGTAATGCATGCCGTAGTCCGAGGAGCGCTGGTAGAGCTTGAGGCCGAAGTGAGGCAGCATGGCGATCAGGTGGTCGAAGATCTCGCCCTGCACCGACTCATATTCCACCCAGATGGTGGTGTTGGTGTAGCAATACAGCTCCAGCGGCACGCCCTGGGGGGTGGGCTCCAGGGTACGCGCCAGCAGGAACATGTTTTCGCCCTTGTGAATGCGCGGATGGTCGAGCAGGTAGGCATAGGCGTAGGCCTTGAATGCCGCCAGATTGCTGACCTGGTCAGCGGCGATCAGGTGACCGCTTTGCGGATTGATGGTGCCGGGCTGGGCATCATCGACGGCACGCAAACCGATTTTTTCATTCCAGTAATCCTGTAAAAGTCTAATGCTGGAAAGCGCTGACCGCTCTTCTTTCGTGAGCAGATGAATGCTGTGGGCATCAAGTGGCAGCGAGCGGCGAATGCGTCGCCCGCCGGACTCGAACATGCCGCGCCAGTTCTTGAAGCTGTCGCTCATCAGCCGCCAGGTGGGAATGGTGGTGATGGTCTTGTCCCAGTTCTGCACCTTGACGGTGTTGAGGGCGATGTCGATGACGAAGCCGTCGGCGCCGACCTGGGGCATCTCTATCCAGTCGCCCACGCGCAGCATGTCGTTGCTGCCCAGCTGCACTCCGGCGACAAAGGACATGATGGTGTCCTTGAACACCAGCATCAGCACCGCCGAGGCCGCGCCCAGGCCAGACAGCAGCAGCAGCGGCGAGCGATCCAGCAGCGCGGCCACGATGAGCACGGCGGCAAAGATGCAGACCAGCAGCTTGCCCGACTGGGTGTAGCTCTTGATGGAATGGGTCTGCGTGGCTTTTCGCCTGGAGCTGCTCTCGTGGGCCTGGTTCATGGCGTTGAGCAGATCGCACAAGGCCCGGGCCAGATGGTAGAGAGTGAAGGCCACAGCCACATTGCCGATCAGCGTGGTCCAGCGTGGCTGCAGATAGGGCACGCCCATGATGCCGAACTGCATGACCAGCGAGGGTACGGCGCGGGCCAGGCGGCGCAGCACCTTGTCGTGCATGAACACCTCGGCCCACTCGGCCTTGAGCGTCCCGCGCATATGGCGAGAGGCCTTCAACATCAGCCACTGGGTCAGCCAGCCGGCGAGAAGCGCAAGCAGGGCCAGCACACACAGGGCTGCCAGCGTCTGCATGGCAGGATTCCATTCGGAAACAAAAGACCAGCGGGAAAGCAACAACAGCTCCTCGGTTGTAATGAAAGGATCGGGGTGAGATGCGCAAGCCTGGCGGTTCTTGGTGAATGCAGGCGATGGCGGTGCTGGCCGGTCTGACCGGCGACAGGCAGGAAAGTTCAGCGCCCAGCTTACGCAAAGCGGTATTTCCGAGCGCGCCGTGCAGGATGCTTTGCGGCCTCGATGGCGTAGCGGGTTCTGCGGTCATGCGGGGCTAAACCGGCGCAAGCGGGCGGGCAGCCTAAAATCCCGGTTGATTTCAGATTTCTACCTTGCCGTGTCCCAAGCGGGCTGGCGGCCACTGCACTGCACCATGCAAGAAAAATTCAACCACATCGAGGTCGAGCGCGCCGCGCAAGGCCATTGGCAAGCCAAGGACGCCTACCGCGTCACCGAGGACCAGTCCAAGCCCAAGTACTACGCCTGCTCCATGCTGCCCTACCCCAGTGGCAAGCTGCACATGGGCCATGTGCGCAACTACACCATCAACGACATGCTCACGCGCCAGCTGCGCATGAAGGGCTACAACGTGTTGATGCCCATGGGCTGGGACGCCTTCGGCCTGCCGGCCGAGAACGCTGCGCTCAAGAACAAGGTGCCGCCGGCCAAGTGGACGTACGAGAACATCGCGTACATGAAAAAGCAGATGCAGGCCATGGGCCTGGCCATCGACTGGAGCCGCGAAGTCGCCACCTGCGACCCTGACTACTACAAGTGGAACCAGTGGCTGTTCCTCAAGATGCTGGAAAAAGGCATCGCCTACCGCAAGACCCAGGTCGTGAACTGGGACCCGGTGGACCAGACCGTGCTGGCCAACGAGCAGGTCATCGACGGCCGCGGCTGGCGCACCGGCGCCCTGGTGGAAAAGCGCGAGATTCCCGGCTACTACCTGGCCATCACCGGCTATGCGCAAGAGTTGCTGGACCATGTGCAGATCGGCAACGAGAAGGCAACCCTTTCCGGCTGGCCTGACAAGGTGCGCCTGATGCAGGAAAACTGGATCGGCAAGAGCGCTGGCGTGCGCTTTGCGTTCACGCACGACGTCAAGGGCGCAGACGGTCAGCTGATCGGCGATGGCAAGATGTATGTCTTCACCACGCGTGCCGACACCATCATGGGCGTGACCTTCTGCGCCGTGGCACCCGAGCATCCGCTGGCGCAGCACGCAGCGGCCTCCAAGCCCGAACTGGCTGCCTTCATCGAAGAATGCAAGAAGGGCGGCACCACCGAAGCCGAACTGGCGGTCAAGGAAAAGGAAGGCAAGCCCACGGGCCTGTTCGTCACCCACCCCGTCACCGGCGCCCAGGTCGAGGTCTGGATCGGCAACTATGTGCTGATGAGCTATGGCGACGGTGCCGTGATGGGTGTTCCCGCCCACGACGAGCGCGACTTTGCCTTTGCCAACAAGTACGGTCTGCCCATCAAGCAGGTGGTGGCCGTGGAAGGCCAGGCTGCTTATGACGACAAGCAGTGGAGCGACTGGTACGGCGACAAGGAGCGCGGCGTTCTCATCAACTCCGGCGAGTTTGACGGGCTGAACTACAAGGACGGCGTGCAGGCCGTGGCCAAGGTACTGGAAGCCAAGGGCCTGGGCGAGCTGAAAACCACCTGGCGCCTGCGTGACTGGGGCATCAGCCGCCAGCGCTACTGGGGCACGCCCATCCCCATCATCCACTGCGAAGACTGCGGTGCCCAGCCCGTGCCGGAAAAAGACCTGCCCGTGGTCCTGCCACAGGACCTGGTGCCCGATGGCTCGGGCAACCCGCTGGTCAAGAGCGAAGCCTTCCACGCCGGCGTGGTCT
This sequence comes from Comamonas resistens, assembly GCF_030064165.1. Classification (NCBI taxonomy): domain Bacteria; kingdom Pseudomonadati; phylum Pseudomonadota; class Betaproteobacteria; order Burkholderiales; family Comamonadaceae; genus Comamonas; species Comamonas resistens. The sequence continues at coordinate 5,000,364 of NZ_CP125947.1, read as the reverse complement.
GCCCCTGCTGCGGCAAGAGCGCGCGCCGTGAAACCGACACCATGGATACCTTCGTGGATTCGTCCTGGTACTTCATGCGCTATTGCGACGCCAAGAACGGCGAGCAGATGGTGGCCGACGGCGCCGACTACTGGATGCCCATGGACCAGTACATCGGTGGCGTGGAACATGCGATCCTGCACCTGCTGTACGCACGTTTCTGGACCAAGGTCATGCGCGATCTGGGTCTGCTCAAGATCGACGAGCCCTTTACCAAGCTGCTGACCCAGGGCATGGTGCTCAACCATATCTACAGCCGCCGCACGGCCAAGGGCGCCAAGGAATACTTCTGGCCCAAGGATGTCGAGCATGTGTTCGATGATGCCGGCAAGATCATAGGCGCCAAGCTCAAGGTCGAAGTGGACAGCGCCGACGGCATGCTGCCCGTGGGCACGGCCATCGACTACGAGGGCGTGGGCACCATGTCCAAGTCCAAGAACAACGGTGTCGATCCGCAGGAGCTGATCGAGAAGTACGGCGCCGACACGGCCCGTCTGTACACCATGTTCACCTCGCCCCCCGAGCTGACGCTGGAGTGGAACGACGCCGCCGTGGAAGGCAGCTATCGCTTCCTGCGCCGCGTCTACAACTTCGGCGCCAAGCTGTCGGGCATGGACATGGCGGCAGCCGTGGCTGGCGTGGCCGGTGCCAAGTCGCTGGACGATGTGGAATTCAGCAAGGCCGCCAAGGCGCTGCGCCTGGAAATCCATACTGTGCTCAAGCAGGTCGACTATGACTACTCACGCATGCAGTACAACACCGTGGTGTCCGGCGCGATGAAGATGATCAATGCGCTGGAAGACTTCAAGGCCGTCGACGAAGCCGGCGGCCAGGTCGCACTGATCGAAGGCTTTGGCATTCTGCTGCGCGTGCTCTACCCCGCAACGCCTCACCTGGCCCATGTGCTGTGGAGCGAGCTCGGCTATGCCAACCACCTCGGCGATCTGCTCGATGCCCCATGGCCTCCCGTGGATGCCAAGGCGCTGGTGCAGGACGAGATCTCGCTGGTGCTGCAGGTCAACGGCAAGCTGCGCGGCGCCATCCTGGTGGCCGCAGGCGCCGACAAGGCGGCCATCGAAGCTGCTGCCCTGGCCAACGAGGAGTATCAGAAATTTGCCGAAGGCCGGACACCCAAGAAGATCATCGTGGTGCCGGGTCGTCTGGTAAACATTGTTGTTTGACACCCCCTGAGGCGCTGACGCCTAGGCGGCCCCGCGCCTCCCCCCTCTCTGGCTGCGCGGGAGGGGGACGATAGCTTCGCGGCGGGGCGGCCCTTGCTCGCTATCACTGGCGGAAGGGGTGATGCCACGCGCTGTGGGCCTTGCGGTTTGGTACTGCAGGGTTTGTAGATAAAAAGGACAGTTGATGCAAAAACGTACGCTGCTGGCCGCCATGGCCTTGACGCCTCTGCTCGGGGCTTGTGGCTTTCGCCTGCGCGGCGTGCCGAATTTCGTGTTTAGCTCCATCTATGTACAAGCCGGTCGTGGCTCACCCGTGGGTGTGCTGCTGCGTCGCAATCTCGACAGCACCAGCGACAAGCTGAAAGTCATCAAGGACCCTGAGTCTCCCGATACGGCCGACGTGATCTGCCAGATCGTCAGCGAGCAGGCCCAGCGCGTCATCGTCGGCTCCAACGTCGCGGGCCAGGTACGTGAAATCGAACTGCGTCTGATCGTCAAGTTCTCGCTGCGCACTCCCGGGGGCGATGAGGTGATCGAGCCGACCGAGATTCGCCAGATCCGCAACGTGACCTATAACGAAACCAATGCCTTGTCCAAGACGGTGGAAGAAGAAATGCTGAACAAGGACATGCGCAACGACATCGTGCAGCAGATCATTCGCCGTCTGGCGGCTGTGAAGAGCCTGCAGGTTTCTTGATTTGATAGCTGCTTGCGCTTGATGGACAAGCGTTTGCGGCCAGCTTGACTGATAAACCCTATGCAGCTTGCGCTGAACCAGCTTTCCTCCCATCTGGCCAAGGGCTTGCGCCCGCTCTATGTGCTGCATGGCGACGAGCCGCTGCAGCAGCAGGAGGCTGCCGACGCCATCCGTGTGGCCGCGCGTGCCCAGGGCTATACCGAGCGCAGCAGTTACACCGTCATGGGTGCGCATTTCGACTGGAGTGGCGTGCTGGCGGCTGGCGGCAGTCTGAGCCTGTTTGCCGACAAGCAGATTCTGGAAATCCGCATCCCCGGCGGCAAGCCCGGCAAGGAGGGGGGCGCGGCGCTGCAGCAGCTGGCGCAATCGGCCCAGGGCAATGACAGCACGCTGACCTTGATCAGCCTGCCGCGTCTGGACAAGGCCACGCGCACCGGGGCATGGTTCTCGGCACTCGATGCCAACGGCGTCTCCATCCAGATCGACCCCGTGGAACGCGCCGCGCTGCCGCACTGGATCGCTCAGCGGCTGGCGCTGCAAAACCAGCGCGTGGCCGCGGGCGAGGAAGGCCAGCGCACGCTGCAGTTCTTTGCCGACCGTGTGGAAGGCAATCTGCTGGCCGCGCACCAGGAAATTCAGAAGCTGGCGCTGCTGCACCCCGAAGGCGAACTGAGTTTCGAGCAGGTCGAGCAGGCCGTGCTCAATGTGGCGCGCTATGACGTGTTCAAGCTCTCGGAAGCCGTGCTCTCCGGGCAGGTGGCGCGCACCATGCGCATGCTCGATGGTCTGCAGGCTGAAGGCGAGGCCGAGGTGCTGGTGCATTGGTCACTGGCCGAGGACATCCGCAACATCAAGCGAGTGAAAGATGCGATGGCTGCCGGCAAGCCATTGCCCATGGCGCTGCGCGAAAACCGCATCTGGGGCCCCAAGGAACGGTTGATGGAGAGGCTGCTGCCACGTGTCAGCGATGTGCGCGCCGCCGAGCTGCTGCAGTCGGCCCACGCGGTGGACGGCATTGTCAAAGGCCTGCCCAGCCAGGGCTGGCCGCGTGACAGCTGGCAGGCTCTGAGACAGCTGGCCATGCAGCTGGTGCAAGCCGGACGCGCGTGATGACCAAGGTGGCGCTGTCCTGGATAGGTCGTCTGGGCTGATGGGCAAGAACGCCAGGCGTTTTCTTGGGCCATGAAAAAAGGATGCCCGGGGCATCCTTTTTTGGGGGAGATGACCCTGCTCACTGCTGGGAGTCATCGGCCTGCTGGTTTTGCTGCAGGTGCTCGTCTACCTTTTCCTCAATCACTTTTTCGCCCTCAAAGCCGGCAATTGCCGCCATGCCTTTTTTGAGCAGGCCGGCATTGGGGTCGGCCTTGTCCAGAACTTCTTCTGCCACCACCGCGCCTATGATTTCATTGAGGAGTCCCATGGCAATCTCCAGGTAAGTAAAGAGGAGCCCAAGGTAGCCATGGCCTGCTGAATACGCCAGCAGTTTTGCGGCTTTTTACCTGCGGACATGAAAATTCATATCCGCATCGTTTGTTTGCAAATCAGTGGCTTGCAAGCCCATGCCTGGCCAGCAAATTTCAGCTTTTATTAAGCTGGTCTTCGGCTTTCTGCGCCCAGGTCTGCAGATTGTCCAGCAGGTCTTTCTGGCTGAAGGAGCAGCTTTCTTCGGTGAACAGTGCGCTGGACTCCAGACGGTCCAGCAGATTGAGCAGCACTTCGCCATAGCGCGCAGGCAAAGCCTGCAGCAGGGTCGTGGCAGAGCGGGCCTGCTGGCCCAGGGCCGAGGCGCTGGTCTGTGATTGGGCCAGTTGTGCCAGTCCGCTTCTGAGCTGCTGCAGCTGCTGTGCGGCCTGCAGAAGTTCGGACGAGGTGGTCGAGGTCATACGTCTCCTTGCATTTCAGCCGGCAGTGTAGGCTGCTGGCGGTGCGAAATATGCGCTTGTGCGGGTTTGTCTGCGCAAAGTGCGCTTCTCGGCGAAAATCACGGTATGAACGCGCTCAATACCGTCGAATACATGCACAACCTGGGTGTACAGGCAAAAGCTGCCTCTGCGCTGATGGCTAGTGCGTCTGCAGCTACAAAAAACAAAGCATTGAAGGCCCTGGCCCGTCTGCTGCGCGAGCATGTCGAGCCGCTGCAGATCGATAACGCCAAGGATCTGGAGCGTGCCGTGGCCAATGGGCTGGCCGAGCCCATGGTCGACCGCCTGCGCCTGACTCCCAAGGTACTGGAGACCTGCGCCCTGGGCTGCGAGCAACTGGCCGCCATGCCCGATGTGATCGGCGAGATCATCGGCCTCAGGCAGCAGCCCACCGGTATTCGTGTGGGGCAGATGCGTGTGCCCCTGGGCGTGTTCGGCATGATTTACGAAAGCCGCCCCAATGTGACCATTGAAGCGGCCAGCCTCTCGATCAAGAGCGGCAATGCCTGTATCTTGCGCGGTGGTTCGGAAGCCATCGATTCCAACAAGGCGCTGGCCAGGCTGGTGGCCCAGGCACTGCTGGAAGCCGGCCTGCCCGAAAACGGCGTGCAACTGGTGGGCACGACCGACCGCGAGGCCGTGGGCCAGCTGATTGCCATGCCCGACTATGTGGACGTCATCATTCCCCGTGGCGGCAAGGGCCTGATCGAGCGTATCAGCCGCGATGCCAAGGTGCCCGTCATCAAGCATCTGGATGGCAACTGCCACACCTATGTCGATGATCCCTGCGACATCGCCATGGCCGTGAAGGTCGCCGATAACGCCAAGACCAACAAGTACAGCCCCTGCAATGCCAGCGAGAGTATGCTGGTGGCGCGCGCCGTGGCCTCAGAGTTTTTGCCCCTGATCGGCGCGGTGTACGCGGCCAAGGGCGTGGAAATGCGTTGCGACTCCGAAGCGCTGGCGATTCTGCAAGCCGTGCCGGGTGCCAAGCTGGCGGCCGCCACCGAGCAGGACTGGAGCGAGGAGTACCTGGCGCCCATCATCAGCATCAAGCTGGTGAACGGCGTGGATGAGGCCATTGCCCACATCAACAAATACTCCAGCCACCACACCGAGGCCATTCTGACCACCAACCACCAGCATGCGCAGAAATTCCTGCGCGAAGTGGATTCGGCCAGCGTCATGGTCAATGCCAGCACGCGCTTTGCCGATGGCTTCGAGTATGGTCTGGGGGCGGAGATCGGCATCAGCACCGACAAGTTCCATGCGCGCGGTCCGGTGGGCATAGAGGGGCTGACATCGCTCAAATACGTGGTGCTGGGCGACGGCGAAGTGCGCTCCTGAAGTCGTCAGCCCTGCGTAGGCCATGAGGTCGCGCAGGGGCTGAAGACTGGTAAATTTGCGCCGCTGCTTGGTTCCAACACAACAACACCATGAAAATCATTATTTTGGGTGCCGGGCGAGTCGGTCAGAGTGTGGCCGAGAGTCTGGTGTCCGAGCAAAACGGCATCACCGTCATCGACACGGATGCCCGGGCATTGCGCGATCTGGAGTCGCGCTTTGATCTGCGGGGCGTGGTCGGCAACGGTATCGATCCCCAGGTGCTGGCAGAGGCCGGTGCCAAGGACACGGATTTGCTGATTGCCTGCGCATCCATGGACGAGACCAATCTCGTCTGCTGCAAGATCGCGCAGGTCATGTTCGATATCCCCACGCGCATTGCACGCGTGCGCTCATCGGGCTTTGCCGCGGACGATCCGGTGCTGGGCAAGGATGGCTTTGCGGTGGATCGCATCATCTGCCCCGAAGAATCGGTCACCAACTACATCCGCAAGCTCATCGAATACCCCGAAGCCATGCAGGTGCGCGCGTTTGCGGGCGGCCGCGCCGCGCTGGCATCGGTGCGCGCGCGCGCCGGTGCCGCGGCCGTGGGCCTGCAGATTGCCGAGGTGCGCGAGCGCATGCCGGACCTGGCCATGCGCATCGTGGCAATCTACCGTCGCTTCATGGATGAGCCCGACCGCTTTGTGCGTTGCGATGGCAATACGCGTATCGAGCCCGGCGACGAAGTCTTCATGCTGGCCGCCACGGACAATGTGTCCGAGGCGCTCAAGGCCATCAATCTGCCGCAGGGGCGTCCGTCCCGCCCGGTTTATCGCATCATGATTGCCGGTGGCGGGCAGGTCAGCCTGCGTCTGGCCAGGAAGCTGGCGCAGACGCCGGGGCGTTTTCACGTCAAGGTCATCGAGCACAACGCCCAGCAATGCCTGAGCCTGTCGTCCGTTCTGCCAGCCGAAGTGCTGGTGCTGGAAGGCGATGCCACGGATGAGGATGTACTGGCCGAAGAGGGCATCGAAGAGGTGGATCTGTTCCTGGCGCTGACCGACGATGACGAGGACAACATCATGTCCAGTCTGCTGGCCAAGCGCATGGGCGCGCGCCGCGTGCTGTCGCTGATCAACCGCCGCGCCTATGCCGACCTGATGCACGGCACGCAGATCGATATTGCGCTGTCGCCGGCACAGGCCATGCTGGGTGAATTTCTGGCCTATGTGCGCCGTGGTGATGTGCAGGCCGTGCACAGCCTGCGCCGTGGCGTGGCCGAGGCACTGGAGATCGTGGCGCGCGGCGACCGCAAAAGCTCGCGCGTGGTGGGGCGAAAGGTGGAAGAGCTGCGCCTGCCGGAGGAGGTGCACATCGGTCTCATCGTGCGCGGTATCCCCGAAGGCAAGACCTGCGAGGAGGTTGCCGGCACGCCGCTGCAGACCGAGGTCATCATTCCGCGCAGCAATACCGTGATTGAATCCGGCGACCATGTGGTTTTCTTCCTGCCCAACAAGCGGCTGGTACGCAACGTGGAAAACCTGTTCCGCGTCAGCGCGACCTTCTTTTAAGCGTCTGCCATGAAAGACTTGCTTCCTGTCTTGCGTGTGCTGGGCATGTTGATGGTCATGTTTGCGGCTGCCATGCTGCTGCCTTTCGGGGTGTCATGGTTCACGCAGGATGGCATCTGGCGCATCTACCCCTGGTCCATCGGGCTGACGGTGAGCATAGGCTTGCTGCTCTGGGGAGGGCTTTATCGCCACAAGCTGGATCTGCAGCCGCGCCATGGCGTGATTCTGGTGACGCTGGTCTGGGTGGTGCTGCCGCTGTGCGCCATGGTGCCGCTGGTGTTGGGCTTGAATCGTGTGGGCCTGCAGATCAGCTGGACCCACGCCTATTTTGAAGCCGTCTCGGGCCTGACCACGACGGGGGCGACCGTGCTCAGCGGTCTGGACAAGCTGCCGGTTTCCATCAACGTCTGGCGCACTTTTCTGCAGTGGATGGGCGGCATGGGGATTCTGATCCTGGCCGTGGCCATTTTGCCGCTGCTGGGGGTTGGTGGTGCTCAGCTTTTCAGAGCGGAAGCCGCAGGCCCGGTAAAGGACACCAAGCTTACGCCACGTATTACGGAAACGGCCAAGGGGCTGTGGGGCGTGTATGCGCTGTTCTCCATTGCCTGCTTTCTAGCGTTCTGGGCCTTTGGCATGCAGCCACTGGATGCGCTGATGCATATGTTTGCCACGGTGAGCCTGGGAGGGCTGTCATCGCATGACGCAAGCTTTGCCTATTTCAACTCACCGTTGCTGGAATGCGTGGCGCTGGTCTTCATGCTGCTGGCCAGTTGCAACTTCGCGCTGTACTTTGTGGCCGTGCGCAAGGGGCGGCTCGATAGCTTCATGCGTGATCCGGAGATGCGTGCCACGATAGGCGCATTGGTCGGCGGTGGCCTGTTTGTGGCGTTTCTGCTGTGGGTCAAGGGCGTGTATGGGCCGCTGGATGCCTTGCGTCTGGGCATGTTTCATACGGTGTCCGTGGCCACGACCACGGGTTTTTCCACCACCGACTATCTGGCCTGGCCGGTATTCATTCCGGTGTTGTTGCTGCTGCTGTCTGGTGTGGCCACCAGCGCTGGCTCCACGGGCGGCGGCATCAAGATGGTGCGTATGCTGATACTCGTCAAGCAGGCCCGGCGCGAGATGACGCGCCTGGTGCATCCGCGCGCCGTGCAGCCCGTGCGCTTGGGTGATGCGGTGGTTGATAACCCGATGATTTTTTCGGTACTGGCCTATATGCTGGTCTACGGAGCCACCGTCATCGTGTTGAGCATGGTGTTGCTGTTGACCGATCTGGACCCCGTGACCGCATTTTCTGCTGTGTTGGCGAGTGTGCACTGCATGGGGCCGGGCCTGGGAGCCGTCGGTCCCGCATCCAACTACACGGTGTTGACTGACTTCCAAATGTGGGTGTGTACTCTGGCCATGCTTTTGGGGCGACTGGAAATACTGAGTTTCATGGCTCTGCTTTCTCCAGCTTTCTGGCGCCGCTGAGGTAAAGGCTAGGGAAAACGCTTATTTCTTGCGCCAGTCTCTACAATTGCCCCCCACCACCGTCTCCTGAGGGTATTTATGGTTCCACATCTTGTCACGGCTTTGACCGGCCCCATTAACGAACTCGAGCAGCGCGTGCTTGACTCCATGCCAGCGATCGAGCGTTGGTTCCGCCTGGAGTGGATGGAGCACACGCCCCCGTTCTATTGCTCGGTGGATATTCGTAATGCGGGTTTCAAGCTGGCACCGGTGGACACCAACCTTTTTCCCGGTGGATGGAACAATCTCACCGATGAAATGCTGCCTCTGGCCGTGCAGGCTGCGATGGCTGCTATCGAAAAGATATGTCCTGAAGCGCGCAACCTGCTCATCATTCCCGAGAACCACACACGCAATACCCATTACCTGGCCAGCGTGCTGCAGCTCAAGCGCATCTTCAGCATGGCGGGCCTCAATGTGCGCATCGGCTCCATCAGCCCCGAGATCAAGAAGACGCTGTCCATCACTTTGCCGCTGGGCGACGAGATCAAGCTGGAGCCGGTGATCCGCACCAAGCGCCGCCTGGGCCTCAAGGACTTCGACCCTTGCACCATCCTGCTGAACAACGACCTCTCCACCGGTGTGCCCGGCATCATCGAAGAGCTGTATGAGCAATACCTGCTGCCGCCATTGCACGCAGGCTGGAATGTGCGCCGCAAGAGCCGCCATTTCCAGAGCTATGAAGAAGTTTCCAAGCGCTTTGGCAAGCTGCTGGGTATAGACCCCTGGCTGATCAACCCCATCTTCGGCCGCGTGGAGAACATCGACTTCGCCGAAGGCACGGGCATGGACGCGCTGGCCGACCAGGTGGATGTCATCCTTTCCAAGGTGCGCCGCAAGTACAAGGAGTACGGCATCAAGGAAAAGCCGTTTGCCGTGGTCAAGGCCGACAATGGTACCTACGGCATGGGCGTGATGACCGTGCGCGACGCCAAAGAGCTGGCCGCACTGCCGCGCAAGAGCCGCAACAAGATGGGCGTCATCAAGGATGGCCAGACCGTGCATGATGTCATCGTGCAGGAAGGCGTGCTGACTTATGAGCGCATGCACAACGCCGTGGCCGAGCCCGTGGTCTACATGATGGACCGCTATGTGGTGGGTGGCTTCTACCGCATGCACCCCGAGCGCGGCGAGGATGAGAATCTCAATGCTCCCGGAGCGGGCTATGTGCCGCTAGCCTTCCAGCAGAGCAATCACCTGCCTCAGGCCAGCGCCCGCCCTGGCGCCAGCGCGCCCAATCGCTTCTATATGTATGGCGTGATTGCGCGTCTGGCCATGCTGGCAGCCAGCTATGAGCTGGAAGCCACCAATCCGGATGCAGAAATTTACGACTGACGGCTTGGATCCCTGAGTCAGAGCACAATGCGGCAACTTTGATGATCTGCTGACTGCCTTACGAGTCGCTTCCCGAACCGTGCAAAACTCGAAATCCTCCTTGTCCGCCCTCACGCTGGGGGCTATTGGTGTTGTTTATGGAGACATAGGCACCAGCGTTTTGTACTCGGTCAAGGAGGTCTTTGGCTCGGGCCATGTGCCTTTCACACCGGCCAATGTCTATGGCGTGTTGTCCGTGCTGTTCTGGACACTCACGATCATCGTCTCGCTCAAATACGTGGTGCTGGTGCTGCGTGCCGACAACAACGGCGAAGGCGGGCTGGTCGCCATGCTGGCCCTGGCCTCCCAGACCGTCAAGGACAAGCCCAGGCTCTCAAGCACGCTGTTTTTGGTGGGTATGTTCGGCACTTCGCTGTTCTATGGGGATGGAGTCATCACACCGGCCATCTCGGTGCTCTCGGCGGTGGAAGGCCTGGAGGTGATTTCGCCGCACTTCACCAAGGCGGTGATCCCGCTGACGCTGATCATTCTGTTCCTGCTGTTCTGGGTGCAAAAGCGCGGGACAGCCGGCATCGGCAAGTTCTTTGGTCCCATCACGGCCACCTGGTTTGTCTGCATCGCCCTGCTGGGGGTGCACCAGATCATGGGTCACCCCGAAATCCTGGCGGGGCTGAGCCCGCATTACGCGGTGAGATTCATCTGGAACAACCCTGGCACCAGCTTCATCATCCTGGGCGCCGTGGTGCTTTGCGTGACCGGGGCCGAGGCTTTGTATGCCGACCTTGGCCACTTTGGCAAAAAGCCGATTCGTCTGGCCTGGTTCAGCATCGCCATGCCTGCGCTCACGCTCAATTACTTCGGCCAAGGGGCGTTGCTGTTGGCCAACCCGGAGGCCGTCAAGAACCCGTTCTTCATGATGGCCCCTGCCTGGGCCTTGCTTCCCCTGGTCATCATGGCCACCATGGCCACGGTGATTGCCTCCCAGGCGCTGATTACCGGCGCGTTCAGCGTCACGCGTCAGGTGATCCAGCTCGGCTACTTCCCGCGCTTTGAGGTACGCCACACCAGCGTCAAGGAAATGGGGCAGATCTATATGCCGCTGGTCAACTGGGGGCTGTTTGTGGCGATTGCTCTGGCCGTGCTGCTCTTCAGGAACAGTGGCAATCTGGCGGCGGCCTACGGTATTGCAGTGACGCTGGACATGCTGATCACCACCATGCTGACCTTCTTCGTCATCCGCTATCGCTGGAACTATCCGCTGGCCTTGTGCCTGCTGGCCACGGGCTTCTTCTTTGTGGTGGATCTGGCTTTCTTTGCCTCGAACCTGCTCAAGCTGCTCGAAGGGGGCTGGTTCCCGTTGCTGATCGGCGGCACGGTGTTCACCTTGATGATGACATGGCGCAAGGGGCGCGAGTTGCTGCACCAGCGCCTGCAGGCGGATGCGCTGGATCTGCGCCAGTTTCTGGAATCCACCTGGCGCCACCCGCCCACGCGTGTGCCGGGTACAGCGGTGTTTCTTTCGGGCGAGCCAGGAACTGTGCCGCACGCCTTGCTGCACAACCTCAAGCACAACAAGGTGCTGCATGAGCGCAACCTGTTTGTGACCGTGCGCAATCACGAAGTGCCCTGGGTGGGGCTGGACAAGCGGGTACAGGCCGAGGCGCTGGGCGGCGACTGCTGGGAAGTCACCATCAACTATGGCTTCAAGAACGAGCCTGATGTGCCGGCGGCCCTGGCACAGCTTCGCACCCAGGGCTGCAGCCTGGATGCCATGTCCACCAGCTATTTCCTGTCGCGCGATCTCATCATTCCGCGCATGAACAACTCCATGGCCCACTGGCGCGAGAAGCTGTTTGCCCAGATGCACAAGAATGCCAGCCGGGTTTCGGATTTTCTGCACCTGCCCAGCAATTCGGTGGTGGAGCTGGGCTCCAAGATCGAACTCTGAAATTTTTTGCTCAAATAACACTCTGACGCTTATTTAGAAAGCGCTGGCAGCTATGTATTCGGTAGTGATGGCGGTCCTCGTGATTCGCGGTCGCCTAAATGGCCCGTCATGAAGCAGGCCTGGTGACAGAATGCGCAGATGCGCTTTTTCAAAGACTTGAGCCCTGCGGCTCTGGCGGCAGGCTTTGTGGCCGTTCTCGTGGGCTTTACCAGTTCGGTGGCCCTGGTGTTCCAGGCGGCTCAGGCATTTCATGCCACGCCGCAGCAGATCACGTCCTGGATCTGGGCTTTGGGTCTGGGCATGGGCCTGTGTTCATTGGTTCCATCCCTGATTTTGCGCATGCCGGTCATGGTGGCCTGGTCCACGCCGGGGGCTGCGGTGCTGGCGACCGCAGGGCTGGCTGGTGGCTTCTCCATGGGGGAGGCGATAGGTGCCTTCATAGTCAGTGCGGCGCTCATCATTCTGGTAGGGGTGACGGGCTGGTTCGAGCGCATCATGAACCGCATACCCATGGAAATCGCCTCGGCGCTGCTGGCGGGGGTGCTGGCCAAGTTCGGCATGCAGGCGTTTTCCGCTGCCGAGACGAACCTGCCTCTGGTGCTGGTCATGCTGCTGGCTTATTTGCTGTCGCGCCGCATGATGCCGCGCTATGCCGTCATCATCACTTTGCTGGTCGGTACCATCTGGGCGGCATTGATGGGGCAGATGCAATGGTCGGCCGTGCATGCAGGGCTGGCGATTCCGGTCTATACGGCACCGGTCTTCTCGCTTCAGGCGCTGGTCAGCCTGGCTCTGCCTTTGTTTGTGGTGACCATGGCCTCCCAGAACCTGCCGGGCGTGGCAGTCATCCGGGCAACAGGCTATCCAATCCCCGTCTCAAAAGTCATCAGCATGACAGGCGTGGCCACTTTGCTGCTGGCCCCTTTCGGCGGCTATGCGCTCAACCTCAGTGCCATCACGGCAGCCATCTGCATGGGGCATGAGGCGCATGAAGATAGAAGCAAGCGCTACACAGCTGCTGCCGTGTGCGGGCTGCTATACATTCTGATTGGCATTTTTGGTGCGGTGGTCACCGGTCTGTTGACGGCTTTCCCGAAAGAGCTGGTGGCGTGCATCGCGGGCCTAGCCTTGCTGGGCTCCATTGGCGGTGGCATGGCCACGGCATTCAAGGAAGAAAAGCATCGTGAGGCGGCGCTCATTACCTTTCTGGTCACCCTCAGCGGTGTGGTCATCGCTGGCGTGGGGTCTGCCTTCTGGGGTGTGGTTGCGGGTAGTCTGGCCTTATTTGTTCAGGGCTTCAGGGCTCGCCAAGCCTGAGCCATCCTGTTCTTCTGTAGTGTTATGCCTGGCTGGGCATGATGCCCATATATCGCAAACGAGTTCATCACCATGCAAATACTGTTCGTCGCAGACCCTCTGGAATCCTTTGTCATCTACAAGGACTCGACCTTTGCCATGATGCGCGAGGCCCAGCGTCGTGGTCATCAGATCGTGGCCTGCCAGCCCAAGGATATTTCCTGGCAAAGTGGCGGCAAGGTCAAGGCGCAGGTGCGCTATATCTCTCTGACTGGTGACAAGAGCCTGTGGTTCACGGAAGCAGACAGCAAAACGGTGGAGTTGGCAGACTTTGGCGCCATCGTCATGCGCAAGGATCCGCCTTTTGACTCCGAGTTCTTCTACGCCACCCATATGTTGAGTCAGGCCGAGCGTGAAGGCGCCAAGGTCTTCAACAAGCCCAGCGCCCTGCGTGAGCATCCGGAAAAGCTGGCCATCATGGAGTTTGCGCAGTTCATCTCGCCGACCCTGGTCACACGCAATGCGCAGGAAATCCGTACCTTTCATGCCGAGCACAAGGACATCATCCTCAAGCCGCTCGACGGTATGGGTGGTATGGGCATCTTCCGGGTCGGGGAAGACGGTCGTAACCTGGGCAGCATCATCGAAACCCTGAACCAGGGCGGTGCCATCAGCGTCATGGTGCAGAAATTCTTGCCTGACATCGTTCATGGCGACAAGCGTGTGCTCGTCATTGGCGGCAAGCCTGTTCCCTTCTGTCTGGCCCGTATTCCTCAAGGCAATGAAGTGCGCGGCAATCTGGCGGCGGGCGGCAAGGGAGTCGCTCAGCCCTTGGTTGAACAGGATCGAGCCATAGCGGAGTACATCGGCAAACGTCTGGTGCAACGTGGACTGTTGCTGATCGGCCTTGATGTCATTGGCCATAACGTCACTGAAATCAACGTCACCAGCCCCACCTGTTTCCAGGAGATCTTTGATCAGACGGGCTGTGATGTGGCGGCGCTGTTCGTTAATGCATTGGAGCAGGCTGCCAAGGGCTGATGCCTGTAAACAAGGCCCGTAGGGCGTGAGCCCTACGGGCCTTGTTTTTGTCACTCGTCAGACTGCGAGTTGCGTGAGGCTCGAAAATCTATGTACAATACGAGACTCGCACCGAGCGGAACGCAATGTTCTGCAAGTTGCTGGGAAGAAAAACTTCCAGGCAATGAAAAACTGTGCTACAATGCAAGGCTTCGCTGATCGCAGCAAGCAACGAGATTTGAAATTGGTTTTGGCTGATTTTGTCTCGGTTCCTTAAAAAAATACAGCCGATAAGCGTGGGCGTTTGGTGGCAAGCAGCCAGTTCTACGGAACAAACTCTTCGGAGTTATCAAACGTTCACAAAAACAGTAATAAAGAAGATTTATCTTCTGATTTCCGTCAAGTGAATGAGCAGTCGAAAGACTTTAAATTCAAGATCGAACTATAGAGTTTGATCCTGGCTCAGATTGAACGCTGGCGGCATGCTTTACACATGCAAGTCGAACGGCAGCACGGACTTCGGTCTGGTGGCGAGTGGCGAACGGGTGAGTAATACATCGGAACGTGCCTAGTAGTGGGGGATAACTACTCGAAAGAGTGGCTAATACCGCATGAGATCTACGGATGAAAGCAGGGGACCTTCGGGCCTTGTGCTACTAGAGCGGCTGATGGCAGATTAGGTAGTTGGTGGGGTAAAGGCTTACCAAGCCTGCGATCTGTAGCTGGTCTGAGAGGACGACCAGCCACACTGGGACTGAGACACGGCCCAGACTCCTACGGGAGGCAGCAGTGGGGAATTTTGGACAATGGGCGCAAGCCTGATCCAGCAATGCCGCGTGCAGGATGAAGGCCCTCGGGTTGTAAACTGCTTTTGTACGGAACGAAAAGCCTGAGGCTAATATCCTCGGGTCATGACGGTACCGTAAGAATAAGCACCGGCTAACTACGTGCCAGCAGCCGCGGTAATACGTAGGGTGCAAGCGTTAATCGGAATTACTGGGCGTAAAGCGTGCGCAGGCGGTTTTGTAAGACAGTGGTGAAATCCCCGGGCTCAACCTGGGAACTGCCATTGTGACTGCAAGGCTAGAGTGCGGCAGAGGGGGATGGAATTCCGCGTGTAGCAGTGAAATGCGTAGATATGCGGAGGAACACCGATGGCGAAGGCAATCCCCTGGGCCTGCACTGACGCTCATGCACGAAAGCGTGGGGAGCAAACAGGATTAGATACCCTGGTAGTCCACGCCCTAAACGATGTCAACTGGTTGTTGGGTCTTAACTGACTCAGTAACGAAGCTAACGCGTGAAGTTGACCGCCTGGGGAGTACGGCCGCAAGGTTGAAACTCAAAGGAATTGACGGGGACCCGCACAAGCGGTGGATGATGTGGTTTAATTCGATGCAACGCGAAAAACCTTACCCACCTTTGACATGTACGGAAGTTACCAGAGATGGTTTCGTGCTCGAAAGAGAACCGTAACACAGGTGCTGCATGGCTGTCGTCAGCTCGTGTCGTGAGATGTTGGGTTAAGTCCCGCAACGAGCGCAACCCTTGCCATTAGTTGCTACATTCAGTTGAGCACTCTAATGGGACTGCCGGTGACAAACCGGAGGAAGGTGGGGATGACGTCAAGTCCTCATGGCCCTTATAGGTGGGGCTACACACGTCATACAATGGCTGGTACAAAGGGTTGCCAACCCGCGAGGGGGAGCTAATCCCATAAAGCCAGTCGTAGTCCGGATCGCAGTCTGCAACTCGACTGCGTGAAGTCGGAATCGCTAGTAATCGTGGATCAGAATGTCACGGTGAATACGTTCCCGGGTCTTGTACACACCGCCCGTCACACCATGGGAGCGGGTCTCGCCAGAAGTAGGTAGCCTAACCGCAAGGAGGGCGCTTACCACGGCGGGGTTCGTGACTGGGGTGAAGTCGTAACAAGGTAGCCGTATCGGAAGGTGCGGCTGGATCACCTCCTTTCTGGAAAAACGCTGCTTAAAATTGAACGTCCACACTTATCGGTTGTTGGAACAAGCCAAGGCCTGGCACTGATCGAAGCAATTCGAGAGGGGCGAGGAATTGGAATGGGTCTGTAGCTCAGCTGGTTAGAGCACTGTGTTGATAACGCAGGGGTCGTTGGTTCGAGCCCAACTAGACCCACCAAAAATTCCAATGTCTGGTGAGAAGGATCCCGGGGGATTAGCTCAGCTGGGAGAGCACCTGCTTTGCAAGCAGGGGGTCGTCGGTTCGATCCCGTCATCCTCCACCAAAAACGGCGCACTAAAAGTGCTACAATCGAAGGCTTCCCAATACAAAAGCAGTCTGCGTCAGACTGCTTTTGTATTGAGATACATCTCAATAGGCTGTTCTTTAAAAATTCATAGAGTCGAAATCAGCGTTGCTGGTGGAAAGCGAAATCGAAAGATATTCGCACCGTGCCGCCAGCAACATTTTGATTGCGTCAAAACAGATATTTTGCGAATGCGAAATTATCTAGTAATGACGAATATTCTCTAAGCTGCATTGAAAGATGCAGCCAAAGATATTCACATTACGGCATAACGCGTGAGGTGCAAGACCTCACCAGTCTTTGAAATCTAGAGCTTTGTGCTTCGCAAGAGGCATCAAAGTTATAGGGTCAAGTGACTAAGAGCATATGGTGGATGCCTTGGCGATGATAGGCGACGAAAGACGTGATAGCCTGCGATAAGCTTCGGGGAGCTGGCAAATAAGCTTTGATCCGGAGATTTCTGAATGGGGGAACCCACCTCGCAAGAGGTATCGCATACTGAATACATAGGTATGCGAAGCGAACCTGGAGAACTGAAACATCTAAGTACCCAGAGGAAAAGACATCAACCGAGATTCCGATAGTAGTGGCGAGCGAATTCGGAAGAGCCTTGCAGTGATAGTCGATCGGTTAACAAAACGGCATGGAAAGGCCGACCATAGTGGGTGATAGTCCCGTATGTGAAAACCGATCGGTGGTACTAGGCTGCAGACAAGTAGGGCGGGGCACGAGAAACCCTGTCTGAATATGGGGGGACCATCCTCCAAGGCTAAATACTCATCATCGACCGATAGTGAACCAGTACCGTGAGGGAAAGGCGAAAAGAACCCCGGGAGGGGAGTGAAATAGATCCTGAAACCGTATGCTTACAAAAAGTCGGAGCCCTTCGGGGTGACGGCGTACCTTTTGTATAATGGGTCAGCGACTTACATTCAGTGGCAAGCTTAACCGAATAGGGGAGGCGAAGAGAAATCGAGTCCGAATAGGGCGACTAGTCGCTGGGTGTAGACCCGAAACCAAGTGATCTATCCATGGCCAGGATGAAGGTGCCGTAACAGGTACTGGAGGTCCGAACCCACTAATGTTGCAAAATTAGGGGATGAGCTGTGGATAGGGGTGAAAGGCTAAACAAACTTGGAAATAGCTGGTTCTCTCCGAAAACTATTTAGGTAGTGCCTCAAGTATTACCGTCGGGGGTAGAGCACTGTTTAGGCTAGGGGGTCATGGCGACTTACCAAACCTATGCAAACTCCGAATACCGACGAGTACAGCTTGGGAGACAGAGCACCGGGTGCTAACGTCCGGACTCAAGAGGGAAACAACCCAGACCGCCAGCTAAGGTCCCTAAAATTGGCTAAGTGGGAAACGAAGTGGGAAGGCTAAAACAGTCAGGATGTTGGCTTAGAAGCAGCCATCATTTAAAGAAAGCGTAATAGCTCACTGATCGAGTCGTCCTGCGCGGAAGATGTAACGGGGCTAAGCCAGTTACCGAAGCTGCGGATGCACAGTTTACTGTGCGTGGTAGGAGAGCGTTCTGTAAGCCTGTGAAGGTGTCTGGTAACGGATGCTGGAGGTATCAGAAGTGCGAATGCTGACATGAGTAGCGTTAAAGGGGGTGAAAAGCCCCCTCGCCGTAAGCGCAAGGTTTCCTACGCAACGTTCATCGGCGTAGGGTGAGTCGGCCCCTAAGGCGAGGCAGAGATGCGTAGCTGATGGGAAACAGGTCAATATTCCTGTACCGATCAATAGTGCGATGTGGGGACGGAGAAGGTTAGCTCAGCCAACTGTTGGATATGTTGGTTCAAGCCTGTAGTCGTGCCTGGTAGGCAAATCCGCCAGGCTGAGATGAGGGGTGATAACGAGTCTGCTTGCAGACGAAGTGAGTGATACCCTGCTTCCAGGAAAAGCCACTAAGCTTCAGCTATTGACGACCGTACCGCAAACCGACACTGGTGCGCGAGATGAGTATTCTAAGGCGCTTGAGAGAACTCAGGAGAAGGAACTCGGCAAATTGACACCGTAACTTCGGGAGAAGGTGTACCCCAAGTCAGTGAAGTTGAACAAACGGAGCTAAAAGGGGTTGCAAAAAATTGGTGGCTGCGACTGTTTAATAAAAACACAGCACTCTGCAAACACGAAAGTGGACGTATAGGGTGTGACGCCTGCCCGGTGCTGGAAGATTAAATGATGGGGTGCAAGCTCTTGATTGAAGTCCCAGTAAACGGCGGCCGTAACTATAACGGTCCTAAGGTAGCGAAATTCCTTGTCGGGTAAGTTCCGACCTGCACGAATGGCGTAACGATGGCCACACTGTCTCCTCCTGAGACTCAGCGAAGTTGAAATGTTTGTGATGATGCAATCTCCCCGCGGAAAGACGGAAAGACCCCATGAACCTTTACTGTAGCTTTGTATTGGACTTTGAACGGATCTGTGTAGGATAGGTGGGAGGCTTTGAAGTGCGGTCGCTAGATCGCATGGAGCCAACGTTGAAATACCACCCTGGTGCGTTTGAGGTTCTAACCTAGGTCCATTATCTGGATCGGGGACAGTGCATGGTAGGCAGTTTGACTGGGGCGGTCTCCTCCCAAAGCGTAACGGAGGAGTTCGAAGGTACGCTAGTTACGGTCGGACATCGTGACGATAGTGCAATGGCATAAGCGTGCTTAACTGCGAGACTGACAAGTCGAGCAGATGCGAAAGCAGGACATAGTGATCCGGTGGTTCTGTATGGAAGGGCCATCGCTCAACGGATAAAAGGTACTCTGGGGATAACAGGCTGATACCGCCCAAGAGTTCATATCGACGGCGGTGTTTGGCACCTCGATGTCGGCTCATCTCATCCTGGGGCTGTAGTCGGTCCCAAGGGTATGGCTGTTCGCCATTTAAAGAGGTACGTGAGCTGGGTTTAAAACGTCGTGAGACAGTTTGGTCCCTATCTTCCGTGGGCGCTGCAGATTTGAGGAAGCCTGCTCCTAGTACGAGAGGACCGGAGTGGACACACCTCTGGTGTACCTGTTGTCACGCCAGTGGCATCGCAGGGTAGCTAAGTGTGGAAGAGATAACCGCTGAAAGCATCTAAGCGGGAAACTCGTTTCAAGATGAGATCTGCCGGGGCCTTGAGCCCCCTGAAGGGTCGTTGTAGACCACGACGTTGATAGGCTGGGTGTGGAAGCGCAGTAATGCGTTAAGCTAACCAGTACTAATTGCCCGTGCGGCTTGACCCTATAACTTTGGGTTGAAGCTCAGAAAATGAAGACGGAATGGATCGAAAGATCGTTCAAGTTATGCCAAGTGATGGCGCAATCGAAAAGCTGATAGAAGACTCTATGAATTCGTTGGAGAGAGAGTAAGGGATTAAGAAGTTAATGCCCAAGCGATCGATCCGACAAAAAGTTTATGCCTGATGACCATAGCGATTTGGTACCACTCCTTCCCATCCCGAACAGGACAGTGAAACGAATTTGCGCCGATGATAGTGCGGGTTCCCGTGTGAAAGTAGGTCATCGTCAGGCTCTTACGCCAAAACGCCTGGCTCACGCCAGGCGTTTTCTTCTCTCTCTTCGGCAAGAGGTGTGAGAAGAAAACGCAAAAGCGTTCTAAAAGCGCCGTGAAAACTGTGCTACAATGCAAGGCTTCGCTGATCGCAGCAAGCAACGAGATTTGAAATTGGTTTTGGCTGATTTTGTCTCGGTTCCTTAAAAAAATACAGCCGATAAGCGTGGGCGTTTGGTGGCAAGCAGCCAGTTCTACGGAACAAACTCTTCGGAGTTATCAAACGTTCACAAAAACAGTAATAAAGAAGATTTATCTTCTGATTTCCGTCAAGTGAATGAGCAGTCGAAAGACTTTAAATTCAAGATCGAACTATAGAGTTTGATCCTGGCTCAGATTGAACGCTGGCGGCATGCTTTACACATGCAAGTCGAACGGCAGCACGGACTTCGGTCTGGTGGCGAGTGGCGAACGGGTGAGTAATACATCGGAACGTGCCTAGTAGTGGGGGATAACTACTCGAAAGAGTGGCTAATACCGCATGAGATCTACGGATGAAAGCAGGGGACCTTCGGGCCTTGTGCTACTAGAGCGGCTGATGGCAGATTAGGTAGTTGGTGGGGTAAAGGCTTACCAAGCCTGCGATCTGTAGCTGGTCTGAGAGGACGACCAGCCACACTGGGACTGAGACACGGCCCAGACTCCTACGGGAGGCAGCAGTGGGGAATTTTGGACAATGGGCGCAAGCCTGATCCAGCAATGCCGCGTGCAGGATGAAGGCCCTCGGGTTGTAAACTGCTTTTGTACGGAACGAAAAGCCTGAGGCTAATATCCTCGGGTCATGACGGTACCGTAAGAATAAGCACCGGCTAACTACGTGCCAGCAGCCGCGGTAATACGTAGGGTGCAAGCGTTAATCGGAATTACTGGGCGTAAAGCGTGCGCAGGCGGTTTTGTAAGACAGTGGTGAAATCCCCGGGCTCAACCTGGGAACTGCCATTGTGACTGCAAGGCTAGAGTGCGGCAGAGGGGGATGGAATTCCGCGTGTAGCAGTGAAATGCGTAGATATGCGGAGGAACACCGATGGCGAAGGCAATCCCCTGGGCCTGCACTGACGCTCATGCACGAAAGCGTGGGGAGCAAACAGGATTAGATACCCTGGTAGTCCACGCCCTAAACGATGTCAACTGGTTGTTGGGTCTTAACTGACTCAGTAACGAAGCTAACGCGTGAAGTTGACCGCCTGGGGAGTACGGCCGCAAGGTTGAAACTCAAAGGAATTGACGGGGACCCGCACAAGCGGTGGATGATGTGGTTTAATTCGATGCAACGCGAAAAACCTTACCCACCTTTGACATGTACGGAAGTTACCAGAGATGGTTTCGTGCTCGAAAGAGAACCGTAACACAGGTGCTGCATGGCTGTCGTCAGCTCGTGTCGTGAGATGTTGGGTTAAGTCCCGCAACGAGCGCAACCCTTGCCATTAGTTGCTACATTCAGTTGAGCACTCTAATGGGACTGCCGGTGACAAACCGGAGGAAGGTGGGGATGACGTCAAGTCCTCATGGCCCTTATAGGTGGGGCTACACACGTCATACAATGGCTGGTACAAAGGGTTGCCAACCCGCGAGGGGGAGCTAATCCCATAAAGCCAGTCGTAGTCCGGATCGCAGTCTGCAACTCGACTGCGTGAAGTCGGAATCGCTAGTAATCGTGGATCAGAATGTCACGGTGAATACGTTCCCGGGTCTTGTACACACCGCCCGTCACACCATGGGAGCGGGTCTCGCCAGAAGTAGGTAGCCTAACCGCAAGGAGGGCGCTTACCACGGCGGGGTTCGTGACTGGGGTGAAGTCGTAACAAGGTAGCCGTATCGGAAGGTGCGGCTGGATCACCTCCTTTCTGGAAAAACGCTGCTTAAAATTGAACGTCCACACTTATCGGTTGTTGGAACAAGCCAAGGCCTGGCACTGATCGAAGCAATTCGAGAGGGGCGAGGAATTGGAATGGGTCTGTAGCTCAGCTGGTTAGAGCACTGTGTTGATAACGCAGGGGTCGTTGGTTCGAGCCCAACTAGACCCACCAAAAATTCCAATGTCTGGTGAGAAGGATCCCGGGGGATTAGCTCAGCTGGGAGAGCACCTGCTTTGCAAGCAGGGGGTCGTCGGTTCGATCCCGTCATCCTCCACCAAAAACGGCGCACTAAAAGTGCTACAATCGAAGGCTTCCCAATACAAAAGCAGTCTGCGTCAGACTGCTTTTGTATTGAGATACATCTCAATAGGCTGTTCTTTAAAAATTCATAGAGTCGAAATCAGCGTTGCTGGTGGAAAGCGAAATCGAAAGATATTCGCACCGTGCCGCCAGCAACATTTTGATTGCGTCAAAACAGATATTTTGCGAATGCGAAATTATCTAGTAATGACGAATATTCTCTAAGCTGCATTGAAAGATGCAGCCAAAGATATTCACATTACGGCATAACGCGTGAGGTGCAAGACCTCACCAGTCTTTGAAATCTAGAGCTTTGTGCTTCGCAAGAGGCATCAAAGTTATAGGGTCAAGTGACTAAGAGCATATGGTGGATGCCTTGGCGATGATAGGCGACGAAAGACGTGATAGCCTGCGATAAGCTTCGGGGAGCTGGCAAATAAGCTTTGATCCGGAGATTTCTGAATGGGGGAACCCACCTCGCAAGAGGTATCGCATACTGAATACATAGGTATGCGAAGCGAACCTGGAGAACTGAAACATCTAAGTACCCAGAGGAAAAGACATCAACCGAGATTCCGATAGTAGTGGCGAGCGAATTCGGAAGAGCCTTGCAGTGATAGTCGATCGGTTAACAAAACGGCATGGAAAGGCCGACCATAGTGGGTGATAGTCCCGTATGTGAAAACCGATCGGTGGTACTAGGCTGCAGACAAGTAGGGCGGGGCACGAGAAACCCTGTCTGAATATGGGGGGACCATCCTCCAAGGCTAAATACTCATCATCGACCGATAGTGAACCAGTACCGTGAGGGAAAGGCGAAAAGAACCCCGGGAGGGGAGTGAAATAGATCCTGAAACCGTATGCTTACAAAAAGTCGGAGCCCTTCGGGGTGACGGCGTACCTTTTGTATAATGGGTCAGCGACTTACATTCAGTGGCAAGCTTAACCGAATAGGGGAGGCGAAGAGAAATCGAGTCCGAATAGGGCGACTAGTCGCTGGGTGTAGACCCGAAACCAAGTGATCTATCCATGGCCAGGATGAAGGTGCCGTAACAGGTACTGGAGGTCCGAACCCACTAATGTTGCAAAATTAGGGGATGAGCTGTGGATAGGGGTGAAAGGCTAAACAAACTTGGAAATAGCTGGTTCTCTCCGAAAACTATTTAGGTAGTGCCTCAAGTATTACCGTCGGGGGTAGAGCACTGTTTAGGCTAGGGGGTCATGGCGACTTACCAAACCTATGCAAACTCCGAATACCGACGAGTACAGCTTGGGAGACAGAGCACCGGGTGCTAACGTCCGGACTCAAGAGGGAAACAACCCAGACCGCCAGCTAAGGTCCCTAAAATTGGCTAAGTGGGAAACGAAGTGGGAAGGCTAAAACAGTCAGGATGTTGGCTTAGAAGCAGCCATCATTTAAAGAAAGCGTAATAGCTCACTGATCGAGTCGTCCTGCGCGGAAGATGTAACGGGGCTAAGCCAGTTACCGAAGCTGCGGATGCACAGTTTACTGTGCGTGGTAGGAGAGCGTTCTGTAAGCCTGTGAAGGTGTCTGGTAACGGATGCTGGAGGTATCAGAAGTGCGAATGCTGACATGAGTAGCGTTAAAGGGGGTGAAAAGCCCCCTCGCCGTAAGCGCAAGGTTTCCTACGCAACGTTCATCGGCGTAGGGTGAGTCGGCCCCTAAGGCGAGGCAGAGATGCGTAGCTGATGGGAAACAGGTCAATATTCCTGTACCGATCAATAGTGCGATGTGGGGACGGAGAAGGTTAGCTCAGCCAACTGTTGGATATGTTGGTTCAAGCCTGTAGTCGTGCCTGGTAGGCAAATCCGCCAGGCTGAGATGAGGGGTGATAACGAGTCTGCTTGCAGACGAAGTGAGTGATACCCTGCTTCCAGGAAAAGCCACTAAGCTTCAGCTATTGACGACCGTACCGCAAACCGACACTGGTGCGCGAGATGAGTATTCTAAGGCGCTTGAGAGAACTCAGGAGAAGGAACTCGGCAAATTGACACCGTAACTTCGGGAGAAGGTGTACCCCAAGTCAGTGAAGTTGAACAAACGGAGCTAAAAGGGGTTGCAAAAAATTGGTGGCTGCGACTGTTTAATAAAAACACAGCACTCTGCAAACACGAAAGTGGACGTATAGGGTGTGACGCCTGCCCGGTGCTGGAAGATTAAATGATGGGGTGCAAGCTCTTGATTGAAGTCCCAGTAAACGGCGGCCGTAACTATAACGGTCCTAAGGTAGCGAAATTCCTTGTCGGGTAAGTTCCGACCTGCACGAATGGCGTAACGATGGCCACACTGTCTCCTCCTGAGACTCAGCGAAGTTGAAATGTTTGTGATGATGCAATCTCCCCGCGGAAAGACGGAAAGACCCCATGAACCTTTACTGTAGCTTTGTATTGGACTTTGAACGGATCTGTGTAGGATAGGTGGGAGGCTTTGAAGTGCGGTCGCTAGATCGCATGGAGCCAACGTTGAAATACCACCCTGGTGCGTTTGAGGTTCTAACCTAGGTCCATTATCTGGATCGGGGACAGTGCATGGTAGGCAGTTTGACTGGGGCGGTCTCCTCCCAAAGCGTAACGGAGGAGTTCGAAGGTACGCTAGTTACGGTCGGACATCGTGACGATAGTGCAATGGCATAAGCGTGCTTAACTGCGAGACTGACAAGTCGAGCAGATGCGAAAGCAGGACATAGTGATCCGGTGGTTCTGTATGGAAGGGCCATCGCTCAACGGATAAAAGGTACTCTGGGGATAACAGGCTGATACCGCCCAAGAGTTCATATCGACGGCGGTGTTTGGCACCTCGATGTCGGCTCATCTCATCCTGGGGCTGTAGTCGGTCCCAAGGGTATGGCTGTTCGCCATTTAAAGAGGTACGTGAGCTGGGTTTAAAACGTCGTGAGACAGTTTGGTCCCTATCTTCCGTGGGCGCTGCAGATTTGAGGAAGCCTGCTCCTAGTACGAGAGGACCGGAGTGGACACACCTCTGGTGTACCTGTTGTCACGCCAGTGGCATCGCAGGGTAGCTAAGTGTGGAAGAGATAACCGCTGAAAGCATCTAAGCGGGAAACTCGTTTCAAGATGAGATCTGCCGGGGCCTTGAGCCCCCTGAAGGGTCGTTGTAGACCACGACGTTGATAGGCTGGGTGTGGAAGCGCAGTAATGCGTTAAGCTAACCAGTACTAATTGCCCGTGCGGCTTGACCCTATAACTTTGGGTTGAAGCTCAGAAAATGAAGACGGAATGGATCGAAAGATCGTTCAAGTTATGCCAAGTGATGGCGCAATCGAAAAGCTGATAGAAGACTCTATGAATTCGTTGGAGAGAGAGTAAGGGATTAAGAAGTTAATGCCCAAGCGATCGATCCGACAAAAAGTTTATGCCTGATGACCATAGCGATTTGGTACCACTCCTTCCCATCCCGAACAGGACAGTGAAACGAATTTGCGCCGATGATAGTGCGGGTTCCCGTGTGAAAGTAGGTCATCGTCAGGCTCTTACGCCAAAACGCCTGGCTCACGCCAGGCGTTTTCTTCTCTCTCTTCGGCAAGAGGTGTGAGAAGAAAACGCAAAAGCGTTCTAAAAGCGCCGTGAAAACTGTGCTACAATGCAAGGCTTCGCTGATCGCAGCAAGCAACGAGATTTGAAATTGGTTTTGGCTGATTTTGTCTCGGTTCCTTAAAAAAATACAGCCGATAAGCGTGGGCGTTTGGTGGCAAGCAGCCAGTTCTACGGAACAAACTCTTCGGAGTTATCAAACGTTCACAAAAACAGTAATAAAGAAGATTTATCTTCTGATTTCCGTCAAGTGAATGAGCAGTCGAAAGACTTTAAATTCAAGATCGAACTATAGAGTTTGATCCTGGCTCAGATTGAACGCTGGCGGCATGCTTTACACATGCAAGTCGAACGGCAGCACGGACTTCGGTCTGGTGGCGAGTGGCGAACGGGTGAGTAATACATCGGAACGTGCCTAGTAGTGGGGGATAACTACTCGAAAGAGTGGCTAATACCGCATGAGATCTACGGATGAAAGCAGGGGACCTTCGGGCCTTGTGCTACTAGAGCGGCTGATGGCAGATTAGGTAGTTGGTGGGGTAAAGGCTTACCAAGCCTGCGATCTGTAGCTGGTCTGAGAGGACGACCAGCCACACTGGGACTGAGACACGGCCCAGACTCCTACGGGAGGCAGCAGTGGGGAATTTTGGACAATGGGCGCAAGCCTGATCCAGCAATGCCGCGTGCAGGATGAAGGCCCTCGGGTTGTAAACTGCTTTTGTACGGAACGAAAAGCCTGAGGCTAATATCCTCGGGTCATGACGGTACCGTAAGAATAAGCACCGGCTAACTACGTGCCAGCAGCCGCGGTAATACGTAGGGTGCAAGCGTTAATCGGAATTACTGGGCGTAAAGCGTGCGCAGGCGGTTTTGTAAGACAGTGGTGAAATCCCCGGGCTCAACCTGGGAACTGCCATTGTGACTGCAAGGCTAGAGTGCGGCAGAGGGGGATGGAATTCCGCGTGTAGCAGTGAAATGCGTAGATATGCGGAGGAACACCGATGGCGAAGGCAATCCCCTGGGCCTGCACTGACGCTCATGCACGAAAGCGTGGGGAGCAAACAGGATTAGATACCCTGGTAGTCCACGCCCTAAACGATGTCAACTGGTTGTTGGGTCTTAACTGACTCAGTAACGAAGCTAACGCGTGAAGTTGACCGCCTGGGGAGTACGGCCGCAAGGTTGAAACTCAAAGGAATTGACGGGGACCCGCACAAGCGGTGGATGATGTGGTTTAATTCGATGCAACGCGAAAAACCTTACCCACCTTTGACATGTACGGAAGTTACCAGAGATGGTTTCGTGCTCGAAAGAGAACCGTAACACAGGTGCTGCATGGCTGTCGTCAGCTCGTGTCGTGAGATGTTGGGTTAAGTCCCGCAACGAGCGCAACCCTTGCCATTAGTTGCTACATTCAGTTGAGCACTCTAATGGGACTGCCGGTGACAAACCGGAGGAAGGTGGGGATGACGTCAAGTCCTCATGGCCCTTATAGGTGGGGCTACACACGTCATACAATGGCTGGTACAAAGGGTTGCCAACCCGCGAGGGGGAGCTAATCCCATAAAGCCAGTCGTAGTCCGGATCGCAGTCTGCAACTCGACTGCGTGAAGTCGGAATCGCTAGTAATCGTGGATCAGAATGTCACGGTGAATACGTTCCCGGGTCTTGTACACACCGCCCGTCACACCATGGGAGCGGGTCTCGCCAGAAGTAGGTAGCCTAACCGCAAGGAGGGCGCTTACCACGGCGGGGTTCGTGACTGGGGTGAAGTCGTAACAAGGTAGCCGTATCGGAAGGTGCGGCTGGATCACCTCCTTTCTGGAAAAACGCTGCTTAAAATTGAACGTCCACACTTATCGGTTGTTGGAACAAGCCAAGGCCTGGCACTGATCGAAGCAATTCGAGAGGGGCGAGGAATTGGAATGGGTCTGTAGCTCAGCTGGTTAGAGCACTGTGTTGATAACGCAGGGGTCGTTGGTTCGAGCCCAACTAGACCCACCAAAAATTCCAATGTCTGGTGAGAAGGATCCCGGGGGATTAGCTCAGCTGGGAGAGCACCTGCTTTGCAAGCAGGGGGTCGTCGGTTCGATCCCGTCATCCTCCACCAAAAACGGCGCACTAAAAGTGCTACAATCGAAGGCTTCCCAATACAAAAGCAGTCTGCGTCAGACTGCTTTTGTATTGAGATACATCTCAATAGGCTGTTCTTTAAAAATTCATAGAGTCGAAATCAGCGTTGCTGGTGGAAAGCGAAATCGAAAGATATTCGCACCGTGCCGCCAGCAACATTTTGATTGCGTCAAAACAGATATTTTGCGAATGCGAAATTATCTAGTAATGACGAATATTCTCTAAGCTGCATTGAAAGATGCAGCCAAAGATATTCACATTACGGCATAACGCGTGAGGTGCAAGACCTCACCAGTCTTTGAAATCTAGAGCTTTGTGCTTCGCAAGAGGCATCAAAGTTATAGGGTCAAGTGACTAAGAGCATATGGTGGATGCCTTGGCGATGATAGGCGACGAAAGACGTGATAGCCTGCGATAAGCTTCGGGGAGCTGGCAAATAAGCTTTGATCCGGAGATTTCTGAATGGGGGAACCCACCTCGCAAGAGGTATCGCATACTGAATACATAGGTATGCGAAGCGAACCTGGAGAACTGAAACATCTAAGTACCCAGAGGAAAAGACATCAACCGAGATTCCGATAGTAGTGGCGAGCGAATTCGGAAGAGCCTTGCAGTGATAGTCGATCGGTTAACAAAACGGCATGGAAAGGCCGACCATAGTGGGTGATAGTCCCGTATGTGAAAACCGATCGGTGGTACTAGGCTGCAGACAAGTAGGGCGGGGCACGAGAAACCCTGTCTGAATATGGGGGGACCATCCTCCAAGGCTAAATACTCATCATCGACCGATAGTGAACCAGTACCGTGAGGGAAAGGCGAAAAGAACCCCGGGAGGGGAGTGAAATAGATCCTGAAACCGTATGCTTACAAAAAGTCGGAGCCCTTCGGGGTGACGGCGTACCTTTTGTATAATGGGTCAGCGACTTACATTCAGTGGCAAGCTTAACCGAATAGGGGAGGCGAAGAGAAATCGAGTCCGAATAGGGCGACTAGTCGCTGGGTGTAGACCCGAAACCAAGTGATCTATCCATGGCCAGGATGAAGGTGCCGTAACAGGTACTGGAGGTCCGAACCCACTAATGTTGCAAAATTAGGGGATGAGCTGTGGATAGGGGTGAAAGGCTAAACAAACTTGGAAATAGCTGGTTCTCTCCGAAAACTATTTAGGTAGTGCCTCAAGTATTACCGTCGGGGGTAGAGCACTGTTTAGGCTAGGGGGTCATGGCGACTTACCAAACCTATGCAAACTCCGAATACCGACGAGTACAGCTTGGGAGACAGAGCACCGGGTGCTAACGTCCGGACTCAAGAGGGAAACAACCCAGACCGCCAGCTAAGGTCCCTAAAATTGGCTAAGTGGGAAACGAAGTGGGAAGGCTAAAACAGTCAGGATGTTGGCTTAGAAGCAGCCATCATTTAAAGAAAGCGTAATAGCTCACTGATCGAGTCGTCCTGCGCGGAAGATGTAACGGGGCTAAGCCAGTTACCGAAGCTGCGGATGCACAGTTTACTGTGCGTGGTAGGAGAGCGTTCTGTAAGCCTGTGAAGGTGTCTGGTAACGGATGCTGGAGGTATCAGAAGTGCGAATGCTGACATGAGTAGCGTTAAAGGGGGTGAAAAGCCCCCTCGCCGTAAGCGCAAGGTTTCCTACGCAACGTTCATCGGCGTAGGGTGAGTCGGCCCCTAAGGCGAGGCAGAGATGCGTAGCTGATGGGAAACAGGTCAATATTCCTGTACCGATCAATAGTGCGATGTGGGGACGGAGAAGGTTAGCTCAGCCAACTGTTGGATATGTTGGTTCAAGCCTGTAGTCGTGCCTGGTAGGCAAATCCGCCAGGCTGAGATGAGGGGTGATAACGAGTCTGCTTGCAGACGAAGTGAGTGATACCCTGCTTCCAGGAAAAGCCACTAAGCTTCAGCTATTGACGACCGTACCGCAAACCGACACTGGTGCGCGAGATGAGTATTCTAAGGCGCTTGAGAGAACTCAGGAGAAGGAACTCGGCAAATTGACACCGTAACTTCGGGAGAAGGTGTACCCCAAGTCAGTGAAGTTGAACAAACGGAGCTAAAAGGGGTTGCAAAAAATTGGTGGCTGCGACTGTTTAATAAAAACACAGCACTCTGCAAACACGAAAGTGGACGTATAGGGTGTGACGCCTGCCCGGTGCTGGAAGATTAAATGATGGGGTGCAAGCTCTTGATTGAAGTCCCAGTAAACGGCGGCCGTAACTATAACGGTCCTAAGGTAGCGAAATTCCTTGTCGGGTAAGTTCCGACCTGCACGAATGGCGTAACGATGGCCACACTGTCTCCTCCTGAGACTCAGCGAAGTTGAAATGTTTGTGATGATGCAATCTCCCCGCGGAAAGACGGAAAGACCCCATGAACCTTTACTGTAGCTTTGTATTGGACTTTGAACGGATCTGTGTAGGATAGGTGGGAGGCTTTGAAGTGCGGTCGCTAGATCGCATGGAGCCAACGTTGAAATACCACCCTGGTGCGTTTGAGGTTCTAACCTAGGTCCATTATCTGGATCGGGGACAGTGCATGGTAGGCAGTTTGACTGGGGCGGTCTCCTCCCAAAGCGTAACGGAGGAGTTCGAAGGTACGCTAGTTACGGTCGGACATCGTGACGATAGTGCAATGGCATAAGCGTGCTTAACTGCGAGACTGACAAGTCGAGCAGATGCGAAAGCAGGACATAGTGATCCGGTGGTTCTGTATGGAAGGGCCATCGCTCAACGGATAAAAGGTACTCTGGGGATAACAGGCTGATACCGCCCAAGAGTTCATATCGACGGCGGTGTTTGGCACCTCGATGTCGGCTCATCTCATCCTGGGGCTGTAGTCGGTCCCAAGGGTATGGCTGTTCGCCATTTAAAGAGGTACGTGAGCTGGGTTTAAAACGTCGTGAGACAGTTTGGTCCCTATCTTCCGTGGGCGCTGCAGATTTGAGGAAGCCTGCTCCTAGTACGAGAGGACCGGAGTGGACACACCTCTGGTGTACCTGTTGTCACGCCAGTGGCATCGCAGGGTAGCTAAGTGTGGAAGAGATAACCGCTGAAAGCATCTAAGCGGGAAACTCGTTTCAAGATGAGATCTGCCGGGGCCTTGAGCCCCCTGAAGGGTCGTTGTAGACCACGACGTTGATAGGCTGGGTGTGGAAGCGCAGTAATGCGTTAAGCTAACCAGTACTAATTGCCCGTGCGGCTTGACCCTATAACTTTGGGTTGAAGCTCAGAAAATGAAGACGGAATGGATCGAAAGATCGTTCAAGTTATGCCAAGTGATGGCGCAATCGAAAAGCTGATAGAAGACTCTATGAATTCGTTGGAGAGAGAGTAAGGGATTAAGAAGTTAATGCCCAAGCGATCGATCCGACAAAAAGTTTATGCCTGATGACCATAGCGATTTGGTACCACTCCTTCCCATCCCGAACAGGACAGTGAAACGAATTTGCGCCGATGATAGTGCGGGTTCCCGTGTGAAAGTAGGTCATCGTCAGGCTCTTACGCCAAAACGCCTGGCTCACGCCAGGCGTTTTCTTCTCTCTCTTCGGCAAGAGGTGTGAGAAGAAAACGCAAAAGCGTTCTAAAAGCGCCGTGAAAACTGTGCTACAATGCAAGGCTTCGCTGATCGCAGCAAGCAACGAGATTTGAAATTGGTTTTGGCTGATTTTGTCTCGGTTCCTTAAAAAAATACAGCCGATAAGCGTGGGCGTTTGGTGGCAAGCAGCCAGTTCTACGGAACAAACTCTTCGGAGTTATCAAACGTTCACAAAAACAGTAATAAAGAAGATTTATCTTCTGATTTCCGTCAAGTGAATGAGCAGTCGAAAGACTTTAAATTCAAGATCGAACTATAGAGTTTGATCCTGGCTCAGATTGAACGCTGGCGGCATGCTTTACACATGCAAGTCGAACGGCAGCACGGACTTCGGTCTGGTGGCGAGTGGCGAACGGGTGAGTAATACATCGGAACGTGCCTAGTAGTGGGGGATAACTACTCGAAAGAGTGGCTAATACCGCATGAGATCTACGGATGAAAGCAGGGGACCTTCGGGCCTTGTGCTACTAGAGCGGCTGATGGCAGATTAGGTAGTTGGTGGGGTAAAGGCTTACCAAGCCTGCGATCTGTAGCTGGTCTGAGAGGACGACCAGCCACACTGGGACTGAGACACGGCCCAGACTCCTACGGGAGGCAGCAGTGGGGAATTTTGGACAATGGGCGCAAGCCTGATCCAGCAATGCCGCGTGCAGGATGAAGGCCCTCGGGTTGTAAACTGCTTTTGTACGGAACGAAAAGCCTGAGGCTAATATCCTCGGGTCATGACGGTACCGTAAGAATAAGCACCGGCTAACTACGTGCCAGCAGCCGCGGTAATACGTAGGGTGCAAGCGTTAATCGGAATTACTGGGCGTAAAGCGTGCGCAGGCGGTTTTGTAAGACAGTGGTGAAATCCCCGGGCTCAACCTGGGAACTGCCATTGTGACTGCAAGGCTAGAGTGCGGCAGAGGGGGATGGAATTCCGCGTGTAGCAGTGAAATGCGTAGATATGCGGAGGAACACCGATGGCGAAGGCAATCCCCTGGGCCTGCACTGACGCTCATGCACGAAAGCGTGGGGAGCAAACAGGATTAGATACCCTGGTAGTCCACGCCCTAAACGATGTCAACTGGTTGTTGGGTCTTAACTGACTCAGTAACGAAGCTAACGCGTGAAGTTGACCGCCTGGGGAGTACGGCCGCAAGGTTGAAACTCAAAGGAATTGACGGGGACCCGCACAAGCGGTGGATGATGTGGTTTAATTCGATGCAACGCGAAAAACCTTACCCACCTTTGACATGTACGGAAGTTACCAGAGATGGTTTCGTGCTCGAAAGAGAACCGTAACACAGGTGCTGCATGGCTGTCGTCAGCTCGTGTCGTGAGATGTTGGGTTAAGTCCCGCAACGAGCGCAACCCTTGCCATTAGTTGCTACATTCAGTTGAGCACTCTAATGGGACTGCCGGTGACAAACCGGAGGAAGGTGGGGATGACGTCAAGTCCTCATGGCCCTTATAGGTGGGGCTACACACGTCATACAATGGCTGGTACAAAGGGTTGCCAACCCGCGAGGGGGAGCTAATCCCATAAAGCCAGTCGTAGTCCGGATCGCAGTCTGCAACTCGACTGCGTGAAGTCGGAATCGCTAGTAATCGTGGATCAGAATGTCACGGTGAATACGTTCCCGGGTCTTGTACACACCGCCCGTCACACCATGGGAGCGGGTCTCGCCAGAAGTAGGTAGCCTAACCGCAAGGAGGGCGCTTACCACGGCGGGGTTCGTGACTGGGGTGAAGTCGTAACAAGGTAGCCGTATCGGAAGGTGCGGCTGGATCACCTCCTTTCTGGAAAAACGCTGCTTAAAATTGAACGTCCACACTTATCGGTTGTTGGAACAAGCCAAGGCCTGGCACTGATCGAAGCAATTCGAGAGGGGCGAGGAATTGGAATGGGTCTGTAGCTCAGCTGGTTAGAGCACTGTGTTGATAACGCAGGGGTCGTTGGTTCGAGCCCAACTAGACCCACCAAAAATTCCAATGTCTGGTGAGAAGGATCCCGGGGGATTAGCTCAGCTGGGAGAGCACCTGCTTTGCAAGCAGGGGGTCGTCGGTTCGATCCCGTCATCCTCCACCAAAAACGGCGCACTAAAAGTGCTACAATCGAAGGCTTCCCAATACAAAAGCAGTCTGCGTCAGACTGCTTTTGTATTGAGATACATCTCAATAGGCTGTTCTTTAAAAATTCATAGAGTCGAAATCAGCGTTGCTGGTGGAAAGCGAAATCGAAAGATATTCGCACCGTGCCGCCAGCAACATTTTGATTGCGTCAAAACAGATATTTTGCGAATGCGAAATTATCTAGTAATGACGAATATTCTCTAAGCTGCATTGAAAGATGCAGCCAAAGATATTCACATTACGGCATAACGCGTGAGGTGCAAGACCTCACCAGTCTTTGAAATCTAGAGCTTTGTGCTTCGCAAGAGGCATCAAAGTTATAGGGTCAAGTGACTAAGAGCATATGGTGGATGCCTTGGCGATGATAGGCGACGAAAGACGTGATAGCCTGCGATAAGCTTCGGGGAGCTGGCAAATAAGCTTTGATCCGGAGATTTCTGAATGGGGGAACCCACCTCGCAAGAGGTATCGCATACTGAATACATAGGTATGCGAAGCGAACCTGGAGAACTGAAACATCTAAGTACCCAGAGGAAAAGACATCAACCGAGATTCCGATAGTAGTGGCGAGCGAATTCGGAAGAGCCTTGCAGTGATAGTCGATCGGTTAACAAAACGGCATGGAAAGGCCGACCATAGTGGGTGATAGTCCCGTATGTGAAAACCGATCGGTGGTACTAGGCTGCAGACAAGTAGGGCGGGGCACGAGAAACCCTGTCTGAATATGGGGGGACCATCCTCCAAGGCTAAATACTCATCATCGACCGATAGTGAACCAGTACCGTGAGGGAAAGGCGAAAAGAACCCCGGGAGGGGAGTGAAATAGATCCTGAAACCGTATGCTTACAAAAAGTCGGAGCCCTTCGGGGTGACGGCGTACCTTTTGTATAATGGGTCAGCGACTTACATTCAGTGGCAAGCTTAACCGAATAGGGGAGGCGAAGAGAAATCGAGTCCGAATAGGGCGACTAGTCGCTGGGTGTAGACCCGAAACCAAGTGATCTATCCATGGCCAGGATGAAGGTGCCGTAACAGGTACTGGAGGTCCGAACCCACTAATGTTGCAAAATTAGGGGATGAGCTGTGGATAGGGGTGAAAGGCTAAACAAACTTGGAAATAGCTGGTTCTCTCCGAAAACTATTTAGGTAGTGCCTCAAGTATTACCGTCGGGGGTAGAGCACTGTTTAGGCTAGGGGGTCATGGCGACTTACCAAACCTATGCAAACTCCGAATACCGACGAGTACAGCTTGGGAGACAGAGCACCGGGTGCTAACGTCCGGACTCAAGAGGGAAACAACCCAGACCGCCAGCTAAGGTCCCTAAAATTGGCTAAGTGGGAAACGAAGTGGGAAGGCTAAAACAGTCAGGATGTTGGCTTAGAAGCAGCCATCATTTAAAGAAAGCGTAATAGCTCACTGATCGAGTCGTCCTGCGCGGAAGATGTAACGGGGCTAAGCCAGTTACCGAAGCTGCGGATGCACAGTTTACTGTGCGTGGTAGGAGAGCGTTCTGTAAGCCTGTGAAGGTGTCTGGTAACGGATGCTGGAGGTATCAGAAGTGCGAATGCTGACATGAGTAGCGTTAAAGGGGGTGAAAAGCCCCCTCGCCGTAAGCGCAAGGTTTCCTACGCAACGTTCATCGGCGTAGGGTGAGTCGGCCCCTAAGGCGAGGCAGAGATGCGTAGCTGATGGGAAACAGGTCAATATTCCTGTACCGATCAATAGTGCGATGTGGGGACGGAGAAGGTTAGCTCAGCCAACTGTTGGATATGTTGGTTCAAGCCTGTAGTCGTGCCTGGTAGGCAAATCCGCCAGGCTGAGATGAGGGGTGATAACGAGTCTGCTTGCAGACGAAGTGAGTGATACCCTGCTTCCAGGAAAAGCCACTAAGCTTCAGCTATTGACGACCGTACCGCAAACCGACACTGGTGCGCGAGATGAGTATTCTAAGGCGCTTGAGAGAACTCAGGAGAAGGAACTCGGCAAATTGACACCGTAACTTCGGGAGAAGGTGTACCCCAAGTCAGTGAAGTTGAACAAACGGAGCTAAAAGGGGTTGCAAAAAATTGGTGGCTGCGACTGTTTAATAAAAACACAGCACTCTGCAAACACGAAAGTGGACGTATAGGGTGTGACGCCTGCCCGGTGCTGGAAGATTAAATGATGGGGTGCAAGCTCTTGATTGAAGTCCCAGTAAACGGCGGCCGTAACTATAACGGTCCTAAGGTAGCGAAATTCCTTGTCGGGTAAGTTCCGACCTGCACGAATGGCGTAACGATGGCCACACTGTCTCCTCCTGAGACTCAGCGAAGTTGAAATGTTTGTGATGATGCAATCTCCCCGCGGAAAGACGGAAAGACCCCATGAACCTTTACTGTAGCTTTGTATTGGACTTTGAACGGATCTGTGTAGGATAGGTGGGAGGCTTTGAAGTGCGGTCGCTAGATCGCATGGAGCCAACGTTGAAATACCACCCTGGTGCGTTTGAGGTTCTAACCTAGGTCCATTATCTGGATCGGGGACAGTGCATGGTAGGCAGTTTGACTGGGGCGGTCTCCTCCCAAAGCGTAACGGAGGAGTTCGAAGGTACGCTAGTTACGGTCGGACATCGTGACGATAGTGCAATGGCATAAGCGTGCTTAACTGCGAGACTGACAAGTCGAGCAGATGCGAAAGCAGGACATAGTGATCCGGTGGTTCTGTATGGAAGGGCCATCGCTCAACGGATAAAAGGTACTCTGGGGATAACAGGCTGATACCGCCCAAGAGTTCATATCGACGGCGGTGTTTGGCACCTCGATGTCGGCTCATCTCATCCTGGGGCTGTAGTCGGTCCCAAGGGTATGGCTGTTCGCCATTTAAAGAGGTACGTGAGCTGGGTTTAAAACGTCGTGAGACAGTTTGGTCCCTATCTTCCGTGGGCGCTGCAGATTTGAGGAAGCCTGCTCCTAGTACGAGAGGACCGGAGTGGACACACCTCTGGTGTACCTGTTGTCACGCCAGTGGCATCGCAGGGTAGCTAAGTGTGGAAGAGATAACCGCTGAAAGCATCTAAGCGGGAAACTCGTTTCAAGATGAGATCTGCCGGGGCCTTGAGCCCCCTGAAGGGTCGTTGTAGACCACGACGTTGATAGGCTGGGTGTGGAAGCGCAGTAATGCGTTAAGCTAACCAGTACTAATTGCCCGTGCGGCTTGACCCTATAACTTTGGGTTGAAGCTCAGAAAATGAAGACGGAATGGATCGAAAGATCGTTCAAGTTATGCCAAGTGATGGCGCAATCGAAAAGCTGATAGAAGACTCTATGAATTCGTTGGAGAGAGAGTAAGGGATTAAGAAGTTAATGCCCAAGCGATCGATCCGACAAAAAGTTTATGCCTGATGACCATAGCGATTTGGTACCACTCCTTCCCATCCCGAACAGGACAGTGAAACGAATTTGCGCCGATGATAGTGCGGGTTCCCGTGTGAAAGTAGGTCATCGTCAGGCTCTTACAGAGAAAAACCCCGTAGTCATATGACTACGGGGTTTTTTATTGGGTGCTTCAAAACGAGGAGCGCTTTGCGCAGGCTGTCAAAGCATTGCGGCTGTAAAAATACCGGAAATCCATAAAAAGAGAGCGCTAGGCGCTCTCTTTTTATTGGGTCAAGGATTGAGATTTTTCAAAATGGTGCTGCCTGCCCGTTCACGAACACCCGCAGCTCGCCCGTCTGGAAGGACGTCCATTGCTCATTCTGGGTCAGTGGCGCAGTGACGATGATGGCCACCTTGTCCTGGGGCGTGGTCTCACGTGAGAAGTCCACACTGAGGTCCTCATCGGACAGCTGGGCTTGGGTAAACGGGTGCTGCCGCTCGATATAGCAAAGATGTGTGGTCGCATGAGCCCACAGTGCTTCGCCGTTGGAGAGCAGAAAGTTGAACGTGCCATGGGGCGAGATCTTGGCTGCGAGCTCGCGCAGGGTGTGTGTCAGCTCTTCGATACTGGGCAGGGCGGCATGGGACTTCGATAGCTCCTGCATGATCCAGCAGAAGGCTTGTTCGCTGTCTGTGTTGCCCACGGGCTGGAAGTGACCGTGCAGCTTGGGTGTGAAGTTCTTCAGATCGCCGTTATGTGCGAACACCCAGTTGCGACCCCATAGCTCGCGCACAAACGGGTGGCAGTTCTGCAGGCTGACCACGCCTTGTGTGGCCTTACGGATATGGGCAATGACGTTCTGGCTCTTGATCGGATATTCGCGGATCAGCTTGGCAATCTGCGAGTCGATGGCGCGCTCGTGGTCGACGAAGTGGCGCAGGCCTTTGTCTTCAAAAAAGGCAATGCCCCAGCCGTCCGTGTGATCGCCGGTATTGCCTGCGCGCTGGGTAAAGCCCGAAAAGCTAAAGCGCACATCGGTAGGCGTGTTGCAGTTCATTCCAAGCAGCTGGCACATGGGGTCGTCACATCTTCTGAGCAAAAAAACGTTATAGCCCAAGCTGGCGCCCAGGCATGAAAAAAGCAGCCGGGGCTGCTTTCGATAGATCAGGCGCTTACTGGCGCTCGGACCAGAGCTTGCCGCCCGTAGCCCAGTCGTGGCGCTTGATGTCGGTGATGATGATGTCCACCGATTCGGGCGAACCGCCCAGCACTTCCACGCTGACGCGGGTGATTTCCTCGACCAGCTTGCGCTTTTGCTCGACGGTGCGGCCTTCCATCATTTCAACGTGGTAAGTGGGCATGGGTTCTCTCCTGGTAAATGATGCGCCGATGATAAGTCAGGCTTGCTCGGACCAGAGCTTGCCGCCCGTGGCCCAGTTTTCGCGCTTGACGTCGGTGATGATGATGTCCACGGACTCGGGCGCGCTGCCCAGCACTTCGGCGGTCACGCGGGTCACTTCTTCGACCAGCTTGCGCTTTTGCTCGACGGTACGGCCTTCAAACAGTTCAATGTGATAGGTGGGCATCAGGGTCTCCTGTGGTGCTGAAAATACCTGTGTCTGGGGCTCAGGTGTGGTTGGAATCGCTGGGAATGTCTTGTGCGCAGGCCGGGCAGATGCAGCGTTTGCCGCGTACCTCGGAAGGCAGCCGGGCCAAGGCTTGCTGGGAGACTGTGGTCTGCATGCACCAGCAGCTTTCGGGAGGCAGGCCAGCGCTGATGGCACATTGGTTGGCCTGGCCGCACAGAGGGCAGAGGCTGGTATCCAGGGGCTGGTTCTTGGTGACAGGAGAGGACATTGCTTCAGTGTAGGTGGCATGCCGCAATCACCAAGAAAAATGCACTCGATGTACGGACATGGAGTGCATCTTTGATAGCTATTCGCGCATGTCCTTGGTGGATTTGACCTTTGAATCAGTCTGAATCGCAGGAAGGATATGCGCCAGCCGCTCCGATTGAAGGAGCGACTGGCTTGGCTGGCTTTAAGCGCCGGCCTTGACCTTCAGGCGCCAGGCGTGCAGCAGAGGCTCGGTGTAGCCCGAAGGCTGTTCCTTGCCCTTGAAGACCAGGTCCAGAGCCGCCTGGTAGGCTGCGCCATCGGGGTTGGCCACCAGGCTCTTGTAGGCGGGGTCGCCGGCGTTCTGCTCGTCCACGATCTTGGCCATGCGGGCATAGCTGTCGCGAACCATGGCTTCGGTCACGATGCCGTGCTGCAGCCAGTTGGCGATGTGCTGGCTGGAGATACGCAGCGTGGCGCGGTCTTCCATCAGGCCCACGTTGTGGATGTCGGGCACCTTGGAGCAGCCCACGCCCTGGTCGATCCAGCGCACGACATAGCCCAGGATGCCCTGGACGTTGTTGTCCACTTCCTGCTGCTTTTCAGCGTCGGACCAGTTGGGGTTGGTGGATACGGGTACTTGCAGGATGGCGTTGACCAGGTCGTCGCGTGCGGCATCGGCATCGGTCTTTTCCAGCTCTTGCTGCACTTCGGCCACGTTGACCTGGTGGTAGTGCAGGGCGTGCAGCGTGGCACCGGTGGGCGATGGCACCCAGGCGGTGTTGGCGCCAGCCTTGGGCTGGGCAATCTTTTGCTCCAGCATGGCCTTCATCAGGTCAGGCATGGCCCACATGCCCTTTCCGATCTGGGCGCGGCCGCGCAGGCCCATGCCCAAGCCGACCAGCACATTGCTCTTTTCGTAAGCAGGCAGCCAGGCGCAGGTCTTCATGTCAGCCTTGCGCACCATGGGGCCGGCGTACATGGCAGTGTGCATTTCGTCGCCGGTGCGGTCCAGGAAGCCGGTGTTGATGAAAGCCACGCGGGCAGGAGCTGCGGCGATGGCGGCCTTCAGGTTCACCGAGGTGCGGCGCTCTTCGTCCATGATGCCCAGCTTGACCGTGTTCTCGGGCAGGCCCAGGACTTGTTCGACGCGGCCGAACAGTTCGTTGGCGAAAGCGGCTTCGGCAGGGCCGTGCATCTTGGGCTTGACGATGTAGACAGAACCGGTGCGGCTGTTCTTGATGCCGTTGGCGCCGTTGCCCTTGAGGTCATGGATGGCGATGGCAGTAGTCACCAGCGCATCCATGATGCCTTCGGGGATTTCCTTGCCTTCGGCGCCCCACAGAATGGCGGGGTTGGTCATCAGATGACCCACGTTGCGCACGAACATCAGCGAGCGGCCGTGCAGCTTCACGCTCTTG
The DNA here is from genome assembly GCF_030064165.1 of Comamonas resistens. NCBI lineage: Bacteria > Pseudomonadati > Pseudomonadota > Betaproteobacteria > Burkholderiales > Comamonadaceae > Comamonas > Comamonas resistens. The sequence continues at coordinate 4,960,478 of NZ_CP125947.1, read as the reverse complement.
CCGTCGGCACCGGTGTATTCGCGGTCGGCGTTCAGGCCGCGGGTCACGGTCTTGCCACCCTTTTCGAAGGACTCGGTCAGCGTGCCCTTGAGGATGCCCAGCCAGTTGGCGTAGCCGGCGATCTTGTCTTCGGCGTCCACGGCGGCCACGGAGTCTTCCAGGTCCAGAATGGTGGACAGGGCGGCTTCCACCACCACGTCGGACACGCCGGCGGCGTCAGAGCCACCGATAGGCGTGGCCTTGTTGATGATGATGTCGATGTGGATACCGTTGTTCTTCAGCAGCACCGACTTGGGCGCCGCAGCATCGCCCTGGTAACCGATGAACTTGGCTTCGTCCTTCAGGCCGGTCTTGCTGCCGTCCTTCAGGGTCACGACCAGCTTGCCGCCTTCAACGGCGTAGCCAGCGGAATCCTTGTGCGAACCGGCGGCCAGAGGGGCAGCCTGATCCAGGAAGTCGCGTGCAAATGCGATCACCTTGGCGCCGCGCACGGGGTTGTAGCCCTTGCCCTTTTCGGCGCCGCCTTCTTCGCTGATCACGTCCGTGCCGTACAGCGCGTCATACAGCGAACCCCAGCGAGCGTTGGCTGCGTTCAGGGCATAGCGGGCGTTCAGGATGGGCACCACCAGTTGGGGACCTGCCTGGATAGCCAGCTCGGCGTCAACGTTCTCGGTCGTGGCCTTGGCACCCTTGGGCGGCTCGACCAGATAGCCGATGGTGGTCAGGAACTGGCGATAGGCCGCCATATCGGTGATGGGGCCGGGGTTGGCCTTGTGCCAGGTGTCCAGCTCGGCCTGCAGGCGATCACGCTCGGCCAGCAGGGCTGCATTCTTGGGAGCCAGGTCGGCCACGATGGCATCAAAGCCCTTCCAGTAGGCTTCCTGGTCCACGCCAGTGCCGGGCAGCACTTGGGTGTTCACAAAGTTGTAGAGCTCGGTGGCGACTTGCAGGCCGTGGACTTGTGTGCGATCAGTCATAGGAAACCTCTGGTTGATGTCTCTAGATATTCAGGAGTCATTGCCCATCATGGGCAGCATGTCTGGATACTGTATTTGAATTCTTTGAGTACATAAATAACCTAAAACGTTCATAACTAGTGATGTTTTTATCTGCAATTGCCGGATGCACCGCAATTTTGATCAGTTCTGATGCACCGGAGCCCAGCGGCGGCCTGTTCTGAGAGGAGGCAAGACGCATCAAGCCGACCGGACTGGATTGCAGCTTGATCGCCGACGGCCCTTAGCCGGCAAGGGCCTATGAGCAAAAAATGACGCGATATCGCAGCCAATCTCTCATGAGAGTCGGAGCATGCCTTTGCAAAATGCGAGCTTGCTTGTCATAAATTTACATCTAGAATCAGAAGTGACTGTTTTGATTCAATGCATACCGAAAGAAACAGTGCTCAAGTTCATCCAATCCAATCTTCTTTGAGAGGCTACCGATGGCAAACCTGAATGAAAGTCTGCAGGATCTGATGACTCTGGACGGCGCTCTGTGCGCTGCGGTGGTGGATTACAACAGCGGCATGCTGTTGGGCAGCGTGGGCTCTGGCGTGGACCTGGAGCTGGCTGCCGCCGGCAACACCGAAGTGGTGCGTGCCAAGATCAAGACCATGAAATTGCTGGGCCTGAACGACAGCATCGAAGATATTCTGATTACCTTGGGCAAGCAGTACCACATCCTGCGCCCTGCAGAGAAGATCAATGGCATCTTCATCTATTACGTGCTGGACACTGGCCGCGCCAACTTGGCCCTGGCCCGGCGCAAGGTTGCCGATGTGGAATCGAAGATGGCGATGTAAGCCGGCGGCTTGCCTCTGGAAGAAGCGGGCCTTGAGGTCCGTTTTTTTATGCCCGGCTTGCGCTCATGCAGCGACCAGCGGCGCGCGGAACTGATAGCCGACTTTCTGCTGTGACTGCAGAGGTACGGCCAGTGGTGTGACTTTCTCGATGCGCCGGCGCAACCGGTAGATGGTGGCATGCAGGCTGTTGTCGGAGTCGGCGGCGCTGGTATGGCCCAGCAGGCTGCGCAGATGGTCGCGGCTGACCACATCGCCGCCAGCCTGTAAAAAGCACTCCATCAACATCAGGTCGGTGGCACTCAGCTCCACGGCCTGGCCATCAGGGGCGGTGAGAATGCTGCGGCGACCGTCCAGCTTCCAGGCCGTGGCGGTCTTGGCCGTGGTCATGATGCGGCGATGCACGGCGCGCACGGCCAGTTCCACCTGCTCGAAAGTTACGGGCTTGGTCAGATACATGTCTGCCCCGGCGTTGATGACTTCGGCAAACACCTCGGAGCCCAGCCGGCCCGAAACGATGAGCACACCCGCCTGGGTGCGCTTGCGGATGATGCGCAGCAGCTCGGTACCGGCCACGCCAGGCAGCATCAGATCCAGCACATAGAAGTCAAAGCGATAGGGGGCATCGTCGGCCAGCAGGTCGCTGCTGTCGCCATAGGCCGTGACCTCCACACCCTGGCTGCGCAGATGCTGGGTCAGAAATTCGCAGTACTCGGTATCGTCGTCAACCAGGGCGAGGGTGGCAGGCAGCATGTCTGTCGCTTCTTATTCGGCTAGGCCTTGGGGAATGAGCAGCCGCATGACAGTGCCATGAGGCTGGTTGGGCAGAGCTTGCACTGTACCCTGGTGCAATTCCAGCACCGAGCGCACGATGAACAGCCCCAGGCCTGCGCCCGTCCGGTGACGGCTGTGGTGGCCGCGTGAGCCTTTGTCGAACAGGCGCGGGCGCAGTGCATCGGAGATGCCCGGCCCCAGGTCCGCGACTTCCAGAATCAGGGCCAGCGGCTCGTCGGACTCCGAAATGCGCAGCGTGATCCGGGTGTCGGCTGGCGCGTAGGCCAGGGCGTTGTTGAGCAGATTGCGGATCGTCAGCCGCATCAGCGCGGAGTGCAACTGCACGGTACGCGGCTGGGTCAGCCATTGCACATCGATGCGCGGGCGTTGATCGGCTGCAATGTCATGCAGCACCAGCTTGATCAACGTGGGCAGATCGGTTTCGCTGGAGGTGCCGGCTTTGCCGCCTGCGGCCAGGATAGTTCCCGCTGCCAGAGTGTTGTCCAGCGTGCCAATGACCTGCTGCAGCACATGCTCGGCGCGCAGCAAGGCCCTGCTGGCAGGCTGCGCCTCGGGTATGTGCAGGCCGTCGATGGCGCTCATCGTTGCCTGCATCGCGGCCGAGGCATTGTTCAGTGGCTGGCGGATCTCGTGCGACAGCAGCTGCAGCATTTCGTTGTGTTCGGCCAGCATGGCGGTACGCCAGTCCAGCAGGGTGCGCAGCTTGTCCATCTCTCCCGCTGCATGCTGGCTGCTGCGCAACTGTTCGTGCAGGGCCTGCAATTGCTCGCGCTGGCGGGCGATGACCTGGCTGCGCGCGTGCTCGCGGCTCACATCCTGCATCACCATCAGCACGGGATGGCGGCCAGTGGCATTCGCACTGCCGGGGCGCAGCTGTATGCGCTGGTGCACCTGCATGCCCAGCTCGTCCGTGCTGCTGTCGTCGTATTCCTGAGCCAGACCCTGGGCCGCAGCCGCAAAGTGCTGGGCGTGGCTGCGCCAGATCTGGGCATGCAGCAGCGATTGCAGAGGCTGGCCCTGGGCGGTGGCGGCCTGTACGTCAAACCATTGGTACCAGCGCTGGTTGGCCAGTTGCAGTCGGCCCTCTTCATCCCACAGAGCGCAGCCCAGCCCGGCCTGACCGAGCAGTTCGGGCAGTGATGCGGTCATGGAGGTGGCTATAGAAGATGGTTGTGAATGGCTCATGACATCGGACTGGCAGGGCCCATGCAAAGGCGCTCCCAAAATCATAGGGCAAAGCCCCAGTTCTCAGATGAGGCCATAGCGCGTACGAATAACCGATATGCCGGTGTCGAAATTTCTTTCAATTTTGATTGAAACGTATATAAATACCAGGGATTTGATTTTGACTTGTGACTTCTAGGTAAGATATAAAAAATCGCAGCTTCATGTTCAGGCTATATGAAGCTGCTGCGATGCGGACTGGTTGCATGAATACGGATAGCGGCCAGCCATTGAGGTCACAAGACTTCCAATAACAATACTTCAAGAATCAAAGCTGCTTGTGCGATGTGTGCTGCTAGATGAATAGCGCAAGGCTGTCGTGCAGGAGACAACAAGGAACAGACAGGAGCAGCGGTCATGGACAAGCTCAAGGCATTTGAGTCATTTGTATCAGTCGCCACACGAGGCAGCCTCACGGCAGCCGCCAAGGCGGAGGGCGTGGCCCCCGCCATCATGGGGCGTCGTCTTGACGCACTGGAAGAGCATCTGGGCGTCAAGCTCATGGTGCGCACCACGCGTCGCATTTCCCTGACCCATGAGGGCAGTGCGTTTCTGGAAGATTGCCAGCGCCTGCTCTCCGATGTGTGCAATGCAGAGGCCAGCGTTTCGGCCGGCGGCGTCAAGGCTACGGGTCATCTGCGCATCACCGCCCCGGCAGGCTTTGGCCGTCGCCATGTGGCGCCTCTGGTGCCACGTTTTCGCGATCTGCACCCCGATGTCACGATTTCGCTGAATCTCAGCGACCGTGTGGTCGATCTGGCCGGCGAAGGCTTTGACTGCGCCGTACGCGTGGGCGATCTGCCCGACTCGGCTCTGGTCAGCGTGCGCATCGCCGACAACCGTCGTCTGTGCGTGGCTACGCCAAGCTATCTGGAGCGCCGTGGCACGCCCAAGCACCCCAGCGAGCTGACCCAGCATGACTGCCTGACGCTGTCATCCGACGCATCGCAAACCCGTGGCTGGGCCTTCCGCATTCCCCACCCCGAAAGCGGTACCAGCGAAGTCGTGCACTTCAAACCCGGTGGTCCTCTGGACTGCTCCGACGGCCAGGTTCTGCACGACTGGTGCCTGGGCGGCTGGGGCATTGCCTGGCGCAGCACCTGGGAAGTTGAGGCCGAGATCGCCGCAGGCCGTCTGGTACCGGTGCTCGAAGACTTTGCCGCACCGCCCAATGGCATCTTCGTGGTTTTCCCCCAGCGCAAACACATGCCGCTGCGCGTGCGCATGTGGATCGACTACCTCAAGCACCATTACAACCAGCCGGAATTCTTTCGCCTGGGTCTGGATTCCTGAGCAGGCTTGAAAGCGTAGACAATGAACCGGTCGCTGCCACGGAATGTCCGCCGGCAGCATTCCCTTTGTTCATTTCTATCGCTTAGCCATGACTTTTGAAGCTGTCCTTGCCAGCGCGCACCTGCTGGCCATTCTGACTTTGGTGGTGTTCCTGACCAGCCAGGCCGCGTTGTGCCGGGTGGAGTGGATGAGTGCTGCCGTTGTGCAGCGCCTTGCGCGGCTGGACATGATTTACGGCATCGCCGCCGTGGTCTTGCTGCTGACCGGCATTGCACGCCTGATCTGGGGCGTCAAAGGCATGGGTGGCTATGTGGCTTCGCCGCTGTTTCATATCAAGATGACTTTGTTCGTGGTGGCCGCGCTGCTGTCGTTCAAGCCCACTTTTGCCTTCCGTCGCTGGAAGAAAACGCTGGATGCCACCGGCCAGCTGCCGGCCCCCGAAGAGGTCAAGCAGACCCGCAAATGGGTGATGTGGCAAGGGCATTTGATTCCAGTCATCGCCGTCATTGCCATCTTCTGGGCACGCGGCATGTGAACGCCCGAAGGCAAAACTGCGCTCGCATATCTCCTTCTGCGATGCGCGGCAGCCACGTTGCAACGCCTTGTTGCGCGCTGGCAATCCAGCTTGGCTGCGCGGATCGGGGCAGCCACGTAAAATCCCGCCATGCTTTCCGTCAAACAAGAATTGCTCGCAGCTTTGGCTGGCGAGCTCGAAACACTCTCGCCCGGCGCCGGCGCACGCGCTGCGTTTGAAAACCCCAAAGTGGCAGCCCATGGCGATTTCGCTTGTACGGCGGCCATGCAGCTGGCCAAGCCCCTGAAGGCCAACCCCCGCGCTCTGGGCGAACAGCTCAAGACCGCTTTGGAAGCCACGGCGCCCTTCCAGCAATGGGTGGATGCTATTGAAATTGCAGGTCCGGGCTTTCTGAACATTCGCCTCAAGCCCGCAGCCAAGCAGCAGATCGTGCGCGAAGTACTGGCCCAAGGCGAGCAGTTCGGCTTCCAGGCCGATCGCGGCGAGAATATCCTCGTCGAATTCGTTTCCGCCAACCCCACCGGTCCCCTGCACGTGGGCCACGGCCGTCAGGCCGCAATCGGCGATGCCATCAGCAACCTCTACGCCACCCAGGGCTGGAGGGTGCACCGCGAGTTTTATTACAACGACGCGGGCGTGCAGATCGACACGCTGACCAAGAGCACCCAGTTGCGCGCCAAGGGACACAAGCCCGGTGACGAATGCTGGCCCACCGACAGCGACAACCCGCTGGCCAAGAATTTCTACAACGGTGACTACATTGCCGATATCGCCCAGGCATTCCTGAACAAGGAAACCGTCAAGGCCGACGACCGCGAGTTCACCGCCAATGGCGATGTCGAGGATTACGACAACATCCGCCAGTTTGCCGTAGCCTATCTGCGCAACGAGCAGGACAAGGATCTGCAGGCGTTCAACCTCAAGTTCGACCAGTACTACCTGGAGTCCAGCCTTTACGAAAACGGCTATGTCGACGAAACCGTGCAGCGTCTGATCGCCAACGGCAAGACCTATGAGCAGGACGGCGCACTGTGGCTCAAGTCCACCGACTACGGTGACGACAAAGACCGCGTGATGCGCAAGACGGATGGCGGCTACACCTACTTCGTGCCCGATGTGGCCTATCACATCCAGAAGTTCAAGCGCGGCTTCACCAAGGTCGTGAACATTCAGGGCACGGATCACCACGGCACCATCGCGCGCGTGCGTGCCGGCCTGCAGGCTGCCGACGTGGGCATTCCCCAGGGCTACCCTGACTACGTGCTGCACACCATGGTGCGTGTGGTGCGCAATGGCGAAGAGGTCAAGATCAGCAAGCGTGCAGGCTCCTACGTGACCTTGCGCGACCTGATCGAATGGACCAGCAAGGATGCGGTGCGCTTCTTCCTGCTGAGCCGCAAGCCCGACACCGAGTACACCTTTGACGTGGATCTGGCCGTGGCCCAGAACAATGACAACCCCGTGTACTACGTGCAGTACGCCCATGCCCGTATCCAGTCGGTGCTGCGCGCCTGGCAGGAAGCCGGCGGCGGCGGCGTGCCCACCCTCAAGGAGGTGGACCTGTCGGCGCTGGAAGGCCCGCAGGCCCAGGCTCTGATGCTGCTGCTGGCCAAGTACCCCGAGATGCTGACGGCGGCCGCCGAAGGCAACGCCCCGCACGACGTGACTTTCTACCTGCGCGATCTGGCCTCCAGCTACCACAGCTACTACGACGCAGAGCGCATTCTGGTGGACGACGAGAAGGTCAAGCTGGCCCGTCTGGCTCTGGTCGCCGCCACCGCCCAGGTGCTGCACAATGGTCTGGCCGTGCTGGGTGTGGACGCACCCGAGCGCATGTAACTTGAAGCGTAAACAAAGCGACTTATGAAGAAGCAGCAACGCGGTGGCACCATCCTCGGTCTTATCTTTGGCATGGTCATCGGCCTGGCCGCAGCTTTGGCTGTGGCCATCTATGTGACCAAGGTGCCTGTGCCATTCCTGAACAAGGGCGGCAGCAACACGCAAAGAGATGCGGCCGAGGCCGAACGCAACAAGAACTGGGACCCCAACGCGCCGCTGCAAAGCCGCCAACCTGCTCCGCCTCCCGTGGCTCCGGTCGTGCCGCCCAGCGACGTGACCGTGACGCCGCCCACCACACCGGCCCAGCCCACGTCCACGGGTGGTGTGACGACACCTGTGGCTCCGCCCGCTGTCGCGCCTACCAAGCCCGCGACCGGTGATCCTCTGGGCGATCTGGTCAAGGAGCGCTCTGCTGCGGCGGACAAGGCCGAAAAGGCCCGTGCAGAGCGCGAAAAGGCTGCGGCGCAAGCCGCCCATCCGGCGCAGTCTGCCGACTCCGCCTTCAACTACTTTGTGCAAGCCGGAGCTTTCCGCGGCCAGAGCGAGGCCGAGGCGCAGCGCGCCAAACTGGCCATGCTGGGCTGGGAGTCGCGCATCAGCGAGCGCGAGCAAAACGGCATCACCATCTTCCGCGTGCGGGTGGGCCCCTTTGGCAAGCGCGATGATGCGGAAGCCCTCAAGGGCAAGCTCGATGGTGCCGGAGTGGATTCCTCGCTGGTACGGGCTGCGAAATAAGTTGTTTCCCCCCTGAGCGGCTTCGCCGCTTCCCCCCAGGGGGACGGCAGCCTCGCCGCGAGGCGGCTCTTGCTCGCTGCCTCTGAAGCGGGCTGGCCCGCTTGTCGGCTGGTTGAACTTTTAAGAGGCTGGCGCCTCAGATATTGCAGACTTGAACTCAAGGAGTTTATTGGAATGAAACGCCGTGAATTTTCTATGGCTGCCTCGGCAGCTGCTGCTGGTGCTCTGACTCTGGGCGCTTCCTCTAGCTGGGCCCAGGCCGCCGCACCCAAGGAGGGCAAGGACTACGTCAAGCTGGGCAAGCCCGCCTCGGTCAGCGCCCCGGCCGGCAAGGTCGAGGTCATCGAGTTCTTCTGGTATAGCTGCCCGCACTGCAATGCCTTCGAGCCCCAGTTCGAAGCCTGGGCCAAGAGCCAGCCTGCCGATGTGGTCGTGCAGCGCGTGCCTGTGGCGTTCAACGCTTCGTTCGTGCCTCAGCAGAAGCTGTATTTCGCGCTGGAAGGCATGAATCTGCTGCCTCAGCTGCACGCCAAGGTGTTCCGTGCCATCCATGTGGAGCGCAACGGCCTGAAGAACGACGACGCCATCTTTGACTGGATCGGCAAGCAAGGCGTGGATCTGACCAAGTTCAAGTCGGTCTACAACTCCTTCACCGTGAGCAACCAGGTGCGCAAGGCTTCCCAACTGCAAAACGAGTACGACGTGGAAGGCGTTCCCGCCATGGGCGTGGCCGGCCGTTACTACACGGACGGCACCAAGGCCGGCAATATGGAGAACGTGCTGCGCGTGGTCAACGCGCTGGTCGCCTCCAGCCGCAAGGCCTGAGCTTCAGGTCGCTGCCCCGCAAGCCCGCCTATGCGCGGGCTTTTTTGTCCCTGGACCGTCCCAAGACAAAGGCACCCGCTTGTGTGAGCCGTGGCCACACAAGCGGGCAAGCGTGAGGGCCATTTTTATTGCTGAGATTTCTGCCGGGCTTCCGAAAGGGGAGTGACTACAATGAACGCAAGAAACGTGCCTTTTTCTCATGAATAAAACACTCCTACCTCTTGCGCTGGCCTGTGCTCTGGTGGCCGCGACTGGCATAGCCCATGCCGAAAAGGCCGACAGTGCCAAGCCCATGAACATCGAGGCGGATGCCCTGCGTCATGACGAGCTCAAGCAGACCAGTGTCTTCACCGGCAATGTGGTGATGACCAAGGGCTCCATCGTGCTGCGTGGCGCGCAGCTCGATGTGCGCCAGGATGCCGAGGGTTACCAGTACGGCGTGATTGTGGCCGAGCCCGGCAAGCGGGCCTTCTTCCGCCAGAAACGCGACACCTTGCCAGGCCAGCCTGAAGAGTTCATCGAAGGCGAAGGTGAGACCATCGAATACGACGGCAAGGCCGACATCGTCAAGTTCATCCGCCGTGGCGAGATGCGCCGCTATCGCGGCGGCCAGCTCAGTGACCAGGTCACGGGCTCCATCATCATCTACAACAACATCACCGACGTATATACGGTCGATGGTCAGAAAACCAGCGGCGGCCTGCCCAGCTCCTCGGTGGGGCAGGGCGGTCGTGTGCGCGCCATCATGGCTCCCAAGGATGGCACGCCAGGCGCTCAGCCCAAGCCTGCGACGCCCGCGACGCCTTTGCGTCAGAGCATGACGCTGGGTGGCGAGAAAGCCGACGAGAAGAAATGATCGAGCCGACATTCTCCAACAGCACCCGCAGCGGTGAGTCCGACAGCCGCCTCGAAGCCAAGCATCTGGCCAAGTCCTATGGCAGCCGCAAGGTGGTCAAGGATGTTTCGCTGTCCGTGCAAAAAGGCGAGGTTGTGGGCCTGCTGGGCCCCAACGGCGCGGGCAAGACCACCTCGTTCTACATGATCGTGGGCCTGGTGCGCAGCGATGGCGGCGAGATCTTCATCGACGGCCACCCCGTAGGCAATATGCCGATTCACCAGCGCTCGCGCCTGGGCCTGTCCTATCTGCCGCAGGAAGCCTCGATCTTTCGCAAGCTCAGCGTGGAAGACAACGTTCGCGCCGTGCTGGAGCTGCAAAAAGACGATCAAGGCCATACGCTGAGCCGCGACGAAGTGGAAAAGCGCCTGACGGGCCTGCTGCAGGAGTTGCGCGTCGATCATCTGCGCGAGTCGCCGGCGCTGGCGCTGTCCGGCGGCGAGCGCCGCCGCGTGGAAATTGCCCGTGCCCTGGCCACGCAGCCGCGCTTCATCCTGCTGGACGAGCCCTTTGCCGGTATCGACCCCATTGCCGTGATCGAGATCCAGCGCATCATCGGCTTCCTCAAGGATCGCGGCATCGGCGTGCTGATCACCGACCACAACGTGCGCGAAACCCTGGGCATCTGCGACCACGCTTTCATCATCAGCGACGGACATGTGCTGGCCGAAGGCACGCCCGAGGAAATCGTGGAGAACGCCGATGTGCGCCGCGTTTACCTGGGCGAACACTTCAGGATGTGAGCAATGGCCCCCACGCTCGTTACTGCGTGTACTGCGCTGCCCCTACGCCGGGTGCCCCCCGAGGGGGCCCTGACCGGCGAAGCCGGATTCCGCCTTGGGGCGGCCCGGCGGCGGAATCGGGTTCTTGCCAAAAGCCTGTGGATTGGTAAGAAGAAGGCAAGAGCCGCATCACGATGAAGCCAGGACTCTCGCTACGTGTATCCCAGCATCTGTCGCTGACGCCGCAGCTGCAGCAATCGATTCAGCTGCTGCAGCTGTCCACGCTGGAGCTGGCGCAGGAAGTCGAGCAGATGCTGGTCGACAACCCGTTTCTGGAACTCGATGGTGATGGGCCGGGCACAGCTGCTCCTGATGACATAGCTGCAGGCGCACGTGAGTCCAACATTTCAGATGGGTATTCATCCGAAAAAGAGTCGGAAAGAGCGCAAGCAGCTTCTGAATCCATAGCGGAACCTTCCACCAACGAAACCCCGGACAGCCTGAACTGGGAGGCCGACGGTCTGGATGGCCAGGATGGCGAATGGGGCGGCGAAGCCAGCAGCGAGTGGGATGCTCCCTCGGCCAGCGGCTCCACGCGCAACCGTGATGACGACGAAGAGGTCGATGCCATTGATCTGGCGCGCGGACATGAGAGCCTGACGGACTTTCTGCACCGCCAGGCGCTGAGCCTGCATCTGGGAGCCGAAGATACGGCGGCGCTGCGTTTTCTGATCGAGTCGTTGAACGACGATGGCTATCTCGAAGAATCGCTGCAAGAGCTGGCACACAGTCTGGCGGGCGATGATCTGGAAGAGCGCGAAGAGCTGGAGCAGCGCTTTGCCATCGCGCTCAAGCTGCTGCAAAGCCTAGAGCCCGTGGGCGTGGGCGCGCGCAATCTGGCCGAATGTCTGCAGCTGCAGCTGCGCGATCTGATCCGCGATGCAGAGGACGAAGGCACGACAGCGGCGCATATCAACCAGCTGCTGCTGGCCCAAAGCATTTGTGCGCAGCCCCTGGACCTGCTGGCGCGGCGCGATCTGCGCAAGCTGGCCAGCCTGTGCGGTGCGCGTGAAGAGGCGCTGCGCGAGGCCATGGCCTTGATCGCCCGGCTGGAGCCGCGTCCCGGGCGCCGCTTTGTCGATCTGGAGCGCCAGATCGTGGTGCCCGATGTCATTGTGCGGCCGGTGCGTTCCAGCTCGGGCCGTGTCGACTTTTCCGTGCAGCTCAACCCCGATGTCATGCCCAGGCTGCGTGTGCACGACATCTATGCCAATGCGCTGCGCCGTCACAAGAACAGTGAAGGCCATGCCGCGCTGCAGCAGCGCCTGCAGGAAGCGCGCTGGTTCATCAAGAACATCCAGCAGCGCTTTGACACCATTCAGCGAGTGTCCGAAGCCATCGTGGAGCGGCAGAAGAACTTCTTTGTGCATGGCGAGCTGGCCATGCGCCCGCTGGTGCTGCGCGATATTGCCGATGCCTTGGGCCTGCATGAGTCCACCATCAGCCGCGTGACCACGGCCAAATACATGGCCACGCCCCAGGGCACCTTCGAGCTCAAATACTTCTTTGGCTCGGGACTGGGCACGGAAACCGGCGGCAGCGCGTCGAGCACGGCCGTGCGTGCGCTGATCAAGCAGTTTGTCGACGCCGAGGACCCCAAGAAGCCGCTGTCGGACGCCAAGCTGGCCGATATGCTCAAGGAGCAGGGCATTGAATGCGCGCGCCGCACCGTGGCCAAGTACCGCGAGCAGCTCAAGATACCGACGACCACGTTGCGCAAGGCGCTGTAAATGCCTTGAAAACAAAAAAGCCGCTGATGCAATGCACAGCGGCTTTTTTAGTGACTTGGCTCCGCCCTTACTTATTTAGCGGGGATCAGCCACCATACAAACAGCACGAGCACGCCTATCATCAGACCGAACTTGAGGATCTTGTAGAAGGTCGGATTCCAGTCGCGGAAGGCGCGGCGGTACTTGCCCATGTAGAACGAGATCTTGAACAGCTTGCTGATCATGCCGCGCGGGTCGCCCTCGTTGTTGGGCGAGCTGGCGGCGGCCACCACGTTCTTGCCCAGCCAGTGGTTGAGCCATTGCGCGAAGCCGTTGGTCATGGGGCGTTCCACATCGCAGAACAACACGATGCGGTTGCCTTCGCTGCGGTTCTCGGCCCAGTGCATATAGGTTTCGTCGAAGATCACGCCTTCGCCCTCGCGCCAGCTATAGGGCTGGCCGTCGACCTCGATCATGCAGCGGTCGTCGTTGGGCGCCAGCACCGCCAGGTGGTAGCGCAGCGAGCCTGCATAGGGGTCGCGGTGCAGATTGAGCTTGGCGCCGGGCGGCAGCTCGGCAAACATGGCGGCCTTGACGCTGGGAATGGACTTCACCAGGGCTGTGGTCTTGGGGCACAGTTCCATGGCCGAAGGGTGGGCATCGCCATACCACTTCAGATAAAAGCGTTTCCAGCCGGTCTTGAAGAAGGAATTGAAGCCCGCGTCGTCGTTGTTGGCGGCGGCCTTGATCTGCATGTTCTTTTGCAGGTTGACGGCTTCCTCGCGGATCTCGCGCCAGTTGGCCTGCAGCGGGGCCAGCTCGGGGAAGGTGCTGGTGGGCAGATAGGGCGTGCGCGGCACCTTGCTGAACATCAGCATGAAGACGTTGAACGGCGCCGTGAAGGTGGAGTGGTCGAACAATTGCTTCACCACCTTGTGGCGCACCTTGCCGCGCAGGTGCATGTACAGGCCGCAGCCGAAGAACAGCAGCACCAGGGCCAGAACGATGATTTTTGCCATAGTTTGCAATTTTACCGGGCCGCTCCAAACAGGTCATGGCCCAGGTCAAACGGCTGCGTGGTCTCTGGAAGCGCTTTGTGAGCTGCTTTTGAATCAATAGCTGTCAGCGCTTGATGGGTAAGGGCTGAGGCCTGTTTTTACTGTGAATGCTTGGCAAAGGCGCTCTGGATGCGTTGCAGCAGTTCACGGTTCAGGGTGCGCTGGTGGCTGCTCCAGTGAGTCTGGGCTTTTTCAAGCTCGCCCTGCAGGCGGCGGGCCGTACCCCAGTCTCCGGACTCGGTGCACCAGATGGCGTATTCGCCCAGCACCTCGAAGCTGCCGGAGCGCACGCGCAGAAACTCGAAGGACTGGCGCGCCATGGCGTTGTCGCCCTGGGCTGCATACGCCTTGGCGATCAACAGGCCGACTTCGTCTGCACGGTAATTGATATCGGTCTGGGCAATGACCTTGAGGTGCTGCAGCGCCGTCTGCGGCTGTTCGGCATCCAGAGCCGCACGCGCTGCGCCCCAGCGGATTTCCAGGTCGTTGGCGAACGGTCCCTTCATGCTGGCTTCAAAGTGCTGCAGCGCCTGTCGGGGCTGGCCGGCTTCCAGCAAGGCCTGGGCCAGGCGGATTTCATTCTGGGCTGTGGCTGAGTAGTCAAATGCCGCCTGCGCCTCACGCAGCTCGCGGGTCGGGTCCAGGGACTTGGCGGCCTGCCGTACCAACTGGCGTGCACCACGCTCCAGGCGCGAGTTGGGCAGGTAGATGGCAATCGCATAGACCACGCTGCCCAGAAAAGGGAAGGCCAGCAAGATGAACAGCCAGTAGTTGTTCTGCCCTGTGCGCACCGCATGCACGGCAAAGAACAGGGCAATGATGACGTGCAGTCCGACTCCGGCAAAAGCCATGGCAATCCCTTGTGTTGATGACGCGGCGGATTATAGAAAGGCCGCCAGGGTGGCGCTGCTACAGCAGTCGCGTGCCCAGCGGCACCGCCTTGTCTGGCACGCACAGGGCCACGGCGCCAGCGGCGTCGTGAAAGCCGGTGACCAGGCATTCACTCATCAGCGGGCCGATCTGTTTTTTCGGAAAATTCACCACGGCCACGACCAGACGGCCCACCAGCTCCTCGGGCTGGTAATGCGCGGTGATCTGCGCACTGGACTTGCGCTGGCCCAGCTCGGGGCCAAAGTCCAGCAGCAGCTTGTAGGCGGGTTTGCGGGCCTCGGCAAAGACCTCGGCCTGCAGCACGCGGCCCACGCGCAGCTCCACCTTCATGAAGTCGTTCCAGCTGATTTCTTCCATTTTTCTAGCTCCTTCAGGTGGGCATCATGCCCTGGCGTCATGGCTAGTCTGTAGAGCAACGCTTGTCGTGCGCAGGCACTGGAAAAGGCCTAGCGCGTATGCTTATGCCCTGAAACGCGCCGGGCAAGCGGTCTGGTGCGCACTGATTTCTATGAACCAACTGCATCTGTTTCTGCCCTGCGCCGCCGGCGTCGAGGGCTTTCTGGCCGACGAGGTCCACGCCATCACCGGCGCCACCGGGCAGGATCTGCTCGTGGGCCGGGGCGGCGTCATGCTGCGCGGCATGTGGCGCGATGCCATGCTGCTCAATCTGCACAGCCGCCTGGCGCAGCGTGTGCTGATCGAGCTGTCGCACACCATGTACCGCAGCGAGAACGATCTGTACCGCGCCGCCAGCGAGGTGGCCTGGGAGATCTGGTTCTCGCCCAAGGAAACCTTCAAGATCGAAGTGACGGCCCAGCACAGCCCGCTGACCAGCCTGAACTTTGCCGCGCTCAAGGTCAAGGACGCGATTGCCGACCGCTTCCGCGAAAAACGCCATGGCGTGCGCCCCAGCGTGGAAACGCACCACCCCGATGTGCGCGTGCACCTGCACCTGACCACGGACGGCGCCACCATCTATATCGACACCTCGGGCGAGGCGCTGTTCAAGCGCGGCTGGCGCGAGGACAAGGGCGATGCGCCGCTCAAGGAAACCCTGGCCGCCGCCATGATTGCCGCCAGCGGCTGGAATCCGCATGGCGACAACCCCCAGCCGCTGTACGACCCCTGCTGCGGCAGCGGCACCGTGGTGATCGAGGCCGCGCAGATTGCACGCAAGATTCCGGCCGGTATCCTGCGCCGCTTTGCGTTCGAGAAGCTCGTACCGTTCCAGCGTCATGTCTGGGAAGCCATGCTGGATGAGGCCGAAGCCGCCATCCTGCCCGAATCGCCCGTGGGCATTTACGGCTCGGACATTGCTTTTCGCATGGTGGACTTTGCCCAGCGCAATGCCGAGCGTGCCGGCGTGGCCGAATCGGTGCATCTGCGCGGTGGCGATGCGCTGCAGCGCATGCCGCCCAGCGAGCAGCCCGGCATGATGATCTTGAACCCGCCCTATGGCGAGCGTATTGCCGCTGCCGGTGCTTCCGGCCGCAATGCGGCGGAGCGCATGGGTCAGGTCGAACGCGCAGGCCGCGAAACCGCGCAGACCGAGGACGGCGGTGAATTCTTCAGCCAGCTGGCCAGCCACTGGAAGAAGAACTACAGCGGCTGGAGCGCCTATATGCTTACGCCCGACCTCAAGCTGCCCGGCCAGATGCGACTGAAAGAGTCGCGCCGCACTCCCATGTGGAACGGCCCCATCGAATGCCGTTTGTTCCGCTTCGACATGGTCAAGGGATCGACCAAGCCCCGCAAAGCGGCTGAAGGCCATATTCAGAGCGATACACAGCAATGAAGATCGCTCCTCTGCGCTGGCCGGCCTGCAACGCCGGCTACGAAGGCCCGTTGCCGCGCCCCATGATTCTGGACACCAATGTGGTGCTGGACATGCTGATCTTTGACGACCCGCACATCCCCAGCATCCGCGAGCTGGTCGCCCGTGGCGAGGTGCGCTGGATTGCCGATCAAGCCCAGCGCATCGAACTGGGCCGCGTGCTGCACTACAGCCAGATTGCCCCGCGCGTCAGCTACTACGGCAAGACGCCCGAAGGCGTGATGGCGGCCTTCGATGCCGCTGTCGAATATGTGGCCGAAGCGCCCAAGATCCGTTTTACCTGCACCGATCCCGACGATCAGCATTTCCTGGACCTGGCCAGCCAGCACAAGGCCCTGCTGGTCAGCAAGGACCGGGCCGTGCTCAAGCAGCGCAAGCGCGTCGCCACCCACTATGGCGCGACCGTGGGGAATATCGTGCTGCTGGAAGAGGAAACCGCTGCGCTTGAGGCGTAGTCAGTCAAAAAACTGCATGCCTGCATAAGGCCGCAACCGGCATTGTTCCAGGCGGCTTTCCAGCGAACCCACATGGGCTTCGAGCTGGTGGCCGTCCGGGTCCAGAAAGTAGAAGGAGTCGCCTTCGCTGCGGTTGCTTTTCCACTCCTTTACGCCATATGACCTGGCATGTTCCACAAAGCGGGCAAAGTCCTGCTGGGCAATATTGAAGGCGTAGTGGGTGTAGTCAGGGGCGCTGGCCAGACTCCGTGCCTTATCCAGTGACAGACACAGCCATAAGTCGCCGAGCTCCAGATAGGCCCCGGTATCCCACTGTGCACGCAGACGGAACCGCAGCACACCCACGTAAAAGTCCACGCTGGCCTGCAGCCCGGTCACGGCAAGAGTGAGGTGATTCAGTCCGGTAAGCATGGTGACGATGGGGCTGGCATAAGGCACCTGAGTGTGCCACTGCTGCGTGTCGCTTCTGCCTGGGCCGCCAAGCCAATGCCGGCTGCGGCACCGGTGACCGGTGCGATGCGCTCCTGCCGTCGTTTCAGGCTGCGATGTGTCCGCTAGTGCGGTGATGTTGCGAACTAACCACCCATGAGGGCTCTGCAATAGCGCAAGCCGTTAGGATTTCACTGGCAGGGACGACCTTGCCTGGCCGTGCAGCGCATGGCTGGATTCTTTGCCGGGACGACCTGGCCATGCAACTTTTTCGAGGTTTATATGGCTTGGGTTTATCTGCTGATTGCGGGTGTTTTGGAAGTGGTCTGGGCTTTCACCATGAAGCAGTCCCACGGTTTCACCAATTTCAAATACAGCGCCATCACCATCGTGGCGATGATTGCCAGCTTTGGCCTGCTGTCGGTGGCCATGCGCACGCTGCCGCTGGGCACGGCTTACACGATCTGGACCGGTATCGGTGCCGTGGGCGCGTTTGTGGTGGGCGTGCTGGCGCTGGGCGAAGCGCTGACGCCCATGCGGGTGGGGGCGGCGGTGCTCATCGTCAGCGGCCTGGTGCTGATGAAACTGTCCTCTTCTTGAAAAAAGACCGCCTAGGCGGTCTTTTTGATGGGGCAGAAAGCGCAGCCTGCTAGGGCTGGTCGTTCCGTGCGGTTGGTGCAGGCAGTGTCTTGCGCATTTCCTGCACCTGGGTCGCCGAAACTGCGGCCGCCTGATTGCCCCAGCTGCGGCGTACAAAGGTGACGAGGTCTGCCACCTGCTGGTCGCTCATGCGCCAGGCAAATGCAGGCATGGTGAAGGTGGATGGACGCGTGGCCGTGGCTGGCAGCTTGCTGCCTTGCAGAACGATGCGGATCAGATTGTTGGGGTCGTCGCCCAGCACTGCGGCATTGCCCGCCAGGGCCGGGAACACCTGCTGGTAGCCCTTGCCATCGCTGCGGTGGCAGGCTGCGCAGTTGTCCAGGTACAGGGCGGAGCCGTATTGCTTGGTGTCCCCTTTCCAGAGGGCATTGGCAGTGTCGGGGCTGGCCGCAAAGCGGCTCTTTGGCTTGCCTTGCGCGGGCAGTGATTTCAGGTAGACGGCGATGGAGTTGAGATCGCTGTCGCTGATGTGCTGCGTGCTGTGCGCAATCACGTCGCTCATGCCGCCGAACACGGCCGTGTGGTTGTTGCGGCCGGTCTTGAGCAGGGCGACGATATCGGCCTCGCTCCAGGCCGCCAGGCCATCGGCATCGTTGCCGCGCAGGCTTTTGGCAACCCAGCCATCCATGGGCTGGTCGCCGCCGCTAAGGAAGCGGTTGTCACTGCCGTCCAGGGCTTTTTCGGCCATGGTGAAGGAGCGCGGCGTATGGCAGGCGCCGCAGTGGCCCAGGCCTTCGACCAGATAGGCGCCGCGCAGCCTGGCATCGGCCGTGGGGGCTGCGGTTTCGGACTTGGCCTGCACCTTGTCGGCATCGGGAGCAAACAGGCTGCGCCAGATGCCCAGCGGCCAGCGCATGGAAAGCGGCCAACGGATGCCGTTTTCGGGCGGCTTGCTGTCCACCGGCTTCACTTGCTGCATGAAATAGGCGTAGAGGTCCTTCATGTCCTGCTCGCTGACCCTGGCATAGGACGGGTAGGGCATGGCCGGGTAGAGGCTGCCTTTTTCCCTGTCCTTGCCGTGGCGCACGGCCTGGTCAAAGTCGGCAAAGCTGTAGCTGCCAATGCCCGCAGTCTTGTCGGGCGTGATGTTGCTGGAATAGATGGTGCCTATGGGGGTCTCCATGGGCAGGCCGCCGGCAAAAGGCTTGCCGCCCGGAGCAGTGTGGCAGGCCACGCAGTCGCCCATGCGGGCCAGGTAGGCACCGCGCACCAGCGGGTCGCTGGAGGTGGCTGCGGTGATGGGCTCCGGCGGCTGGTGCGCAGCTGTGGTCACCATGTCCTGCGGCCCGGTCTGGCCGCGTGCGGCAGGAACATTGGAAACCGTAGCTGCTGGCGCCAGACTGGCGCTAGTTTCAGCTTCTTTTTGCGCCCAGGCGCTGATGCCAAGTGCGCTGGCAGCTATCACTGAAATAGCAACCAGGCGGCGCTGCAAGCGGGAAGATGGTCGGGTCATGGGCATCCTCCTTCAGGCCTTGAGCAGAGCGCCAGGCTGCTTCAGATATTGCTCGCGAATCGCGCGCGCCGACCAGTAGGCCAGCGCTGCCACCAAGCCCGTGGGGTTGTAGCCCAGGCCCTGTGGAAAGGCCGAGGCCCCCAGCACGAAGACGTTGTGCACATCCCAGCTCTGCAGATAGCGGTTCACGGCGCTGGTGTTCGGGTCGGTGCCCATGATGGCGCCGCCGTTCAAGTGCGTGGTCTGGTAGCTGTTGGTATCGAAATGCGAGCCTTCCTTTTTGCCCGAGATGCTGATTGCCTGACCGCCCATGGCCTTGGCAATGGCGCTCATTTTTTCCTGCATGAAGAGGTTCATCCTGATGTCGTTAGGCTGCCAGTCGAAGGTCATGCGCAGCAGCGGGTTGCCGTAGGCGTCCTTGTAGGTCGGGTCCAGGCTCAGGTAGTTGGCGCGGTAGCTCTGGTGGGCACCGTGTGCGTCCATGGACACGTTGTGCGTATAGGCCTCGGCCACGCCTTTCTTCCAGCCGCTGCCCCAGTTGGGCGTGCCTGGCGCCGTCGGTGTACCGGCAATGGGCTTGGCGCCCGCCTGGTTGACCCAGAAGGGCGAGCCGCCCACAAAGCCGGCCGGGCCGTGGTCGAAGTTGTCGGCGTTGAAATCATCGACGGCAATGCCGTTGCCGCCCGCTCCCATGAAGTTGTTGGTGTGGTGCTGGTCCTTGCCGAAGAAGACCTTGATGGTGGCCATGTTCTGGAAGGCAAAGTTCTTGCCCACGGTGCCGGTGTTGCTGACCGGGTCGTAGGGCTTGCCAATGCCCGACAGCAGCAGCATGCGCACATTGTTGAACTGGAAACTGCACACGGCAACGATGTCGGCCGGTTGCACCACCTCGTTGCCCGATGCGTCGATATAGGTCACGCCCGTGGCGGTCTTGCCATCGGCTGCGAGGTTGATGAGCGTGACCTGGCATTGCGTGCGCAGCTCGAAGCGCGGGTCCAGCCGCAGTGCGGGCAGGATGTTCACATTGGGCGAGGCCTTGGAATACATATAGCAGGCGTAGCCGCTGCAAAAGCCGCAGAAGTTGCAGGGCCCCATCTGCACGCCATAGGGGTTGGTATAGGGTCCGGAGGTGTTGGCCGACGGCATGTTGTAGGGGTGGTAGCCCACGGCTTCCGCGGCCTTGCCGTAGAGCATGGCCGAGACCGAGTTCATCTGCGCAGGCAGCGGAAACGGGTTGGATCTATCGGGTGCAAACGGATTGCCGCCTTTGCCAGCGCCGACTGTTTCGCCCTTGACCGACCAGGCCGTGCCCGAGGTGCCGAACACTTTTTCGGCAAAGTCGAAATGCGGCTCCAGCTCTTCGTAGCTGACGCCGAAATCCTGGATGCTCATGCCCTCGGGTATGAACTTCTTGCCATAGCGCTCTTCATAGTGGCTGCGCATGCGCAGCTCCATGGGGTCCACGCGAAAGTGCACGCCCGACCAGTGCAGACCCGCGCCGCCCACGCCGGTGCCCGGCAAAAATGCGCCCAGTTGGCGGTTGGGCAGGGCCGTGTCGCTGCTGGTGTGGCGAATGGTGACCGTCTCCTTGGACACATCGACAAACAGCTTTTTGCGCGAGTTGTAGGTCAGCTCATCCATGGTCTGCGGATAGACGCCGTCCGGGTCGGTATCGCGCATGGGGCCGCGTTCCAGCGCGAGTACGTTGAGGCCCGCTTCGGTCAGCTCCTTGGCGATGATGGCGCCCGTCCAGCCAAAGCCGATGACCACCACGTCTTTCTTGGCAAGTGTCTTGCTCATGGCTCAACCTCGCTGTCCGTGGATGGAAACCGGTGGCTGAGGGTAGGCCTCGTCGCGCTCTATCCAGTCCATGAAGTCGGCTCGCGCGCCGGGAAAGCCGATCAGCTTCCAGCCCACCATGTCCTTGTTGCCGCCATGCAGCGGGTCGCTGAAAAAGCCTTCCTTGGTGTTGCCCCAGAGCATGGCAAAGAACGTGGCCGATGGCAGGTTGTCAAAGCCTTCCACGCCATGCTCCATGGCGCTCAGCGCCTTGTCCTGATCGGCGGCGGACAGCTCGGCAAAGTCCTTGCCCAGGTTCTGGCTGCACCACTGGTTGGCTGCGGCAATGCCCAGGCGGTAGATCTCGCGCGGGCTCAGGCGCAACTGGTAGCCCATTTCCGGGGCGGCATCAGGCTGGAACGGACCCTGCATATACCAGTTGCTGCCGGCGGC
Source organism: Comamonas resistens (assembly GCF_030064165.1). Lineage (NCBI taxonomy): Bacteria > Pseudomonadati > Pseudomonadota > Betaproteobacteria > Burkholderiales > Comamonadaceae > Comamonas > Comamonas resistens. Next base: position 4,939,036 of record NZ_CP125947.1, on the reverse strand, counting down.
ATAGGGCGTGTCCATCTGGCGGTCGATGAACTCGGGCACGCCCGCTTCCAGGGCGCCGGGGCCCAGTTCGTCCTTGGGTATCAGCCTGGCTACTGCGCTTTGCAGAAAGCGGTATTCCTCGGCGCTGAAATAGCTGGGCCGGTATTGGGCCGCATCGCGCAGCGCCGTGTTCACGGCCGGGCCGGGAACCATGGGTAGATGGCTGTTGTCGAGGGTGGCCAGGGTAGCTGCGCCGCCAGCGGCGGCGACGGCGGCCACGGGGATGATGGGCAAGGAGCGGCGAAAGAAGGCGCGTCGCTGCGGATTGCCAGGCTGGTTGTTGTTGTCCATGGTTGTGGGGCGAGGTGAATCCAGCCCTCACTGTTGAGCCTCATGCCTGTCAGCCTTGTCGGATTGCAGGCGTAATGCCTGTCAGCGGTCATAGCGTTGCCCGCAGAACTTGCGGCGCTGGCGAACCTGTGTGCCAGGTGGAGGAATCGGTGCGCTGCGACAATAGCGGCCATGACTGCAAGCTCCACACCATCTTCCTCCGCACCGGCCCGCAAGAGCGCACCGCGTCTGACAACGCTGGACAAGACCCGTATCGACGACACGCGCATCAAGATCGTGCGCCCGCTGCTGACGCCGGCCTTGCTGGAAGAGTGGCTGCCCGTGACCGAAGAGGCGCAGCAACTGGTGGAATCCAGCCGCGCCGCCATCTCGCGCGTGCTGCATGCCCAGGATGATCGGCTGGTGGTTGTGGTCGGCCCCTGCTCGATTCACGATCACGAGCAGGCCATGGACTATGCGCGACAGCTAAAACGTCAGGCCGATGCACTCCAGGATGATTTGCTGATCGTCATGCGCGTGTACTTTGAAAAGCCGCGCACCACGGTGGGCTGGAAGGGCTATATCAACGACCCGCACCGCGATGGCAGCTTTGCCATCAACGAAGGGCTGGAGCTGGCGCGCAGCCTGCTGCTCGACGTGCTGGAGCTGGGCCTGCCCGTGGGCACGGAATTCCTGGACCTGTTGTCGCCGCAGTTCATCAGCGACCTGGTCAGCTGGGGCGCCATCGGTGCGCGTACCACCGAGAGTCAGAGCCATCGCCAGCTGGCCAGCGGCCTGAGCTGCCCCGTGGGCTTCAAGAACGGCACGGATGGTGGTGTGAAGGTGGCTAGCGATGCCATGCTGGCCGCGCAGTCATCGCATGCCTTCATGGGCATGACCAAGATGGGCCAGAGCGCGATTTTCGAGACGCGCGGCAACCAGGATTGCCACATCATCCTGCGCGGTGGCAAGGCGCCCAATTACGACGCGGCCCATGTGCGGGCGGCCTGCGAGCTGCTGGAAAAGAGTGGTCTGCGCCCGCAGGTGATGATCGACCTCTCGCATGCCAACAGCAGCAAGCAGCACCGTCGCCAGATCGAGGTGGCGGCCGATGTGGCGCAGCAGGTGGCAGCTGGCGACGAGCGCATCACCGGCGTGATGATCGAGAGCCATATTCACGAAGGCCGTCAGGACATCGTGGAAGGGCAGGAGCTGCAATACGGCGTCTCGCTGACCGATGCCTGCATCAGCATGGAGCAGACCGTGCCCGTGCTGGAGCAACTGGCTGCGGCCGTGCGCGCGCGCCGGGCGGCCAAGGCTTGAGCGAGGGTTGGGCAGTGCGGCTCCTGAAACAGGAGCTGCTACCGCTTGATATTCAAGCACTTCAGCATGTTTGATGTCTGAAGTTCAGGTGGCTTGAGCGCAAGCTGCTATAGAGCATTGCGGGCGGGCCGCTTTCCAAGCGGCAGATGCCCGGTGTCGATTGACGCCTTGCGCTGTTGCAGCTGATCGGAACTACAGCGCCAGCGTCAGCCGCAGCATGTCCTTGAGCTGCACGCCGCGCTCCCATAAAGGCGTGGTGTAGTTGCGCAGGAAAAAGTCACGTTCGATGCTGCTGACGCGAAACCCCAGACGTTGATAGAACAGCAGCTGATCGCCAAAACTGCCTGTACCCACGTCCAGCTGCTTGATGCCCCGCTTGCGCAGCTCGCCTATGGCGTGGTGCAGAAGGGCCGAGCCAATGCCGCTGCGCTGCCAGGAGGGGGAGACGGCCATATTCATCAGCTCCCAGCTGTCACGCTCGGGCTGGGGTGGCTGCAGCACGCAAACGCCGATCAGCGCCCCGAGACCGCTGGGCGTGAACTGCGCGGTCTGGCGCGCGGCATAGCAGGTGCTGCCGGGCAGATAGCGCTTGACCTTCTCCCGTGACGGATCGGCCAGCAGCAGCAGCGGCCAGGGAGCTTCCGCAGGATTCATGGGCGTGATATGCCAGGCGGCGGGACGGCTGGAGTCGGGCGGCTTGGATGTGCTCATGCCACCTCCTGCCCGGCGCAAAGCGGGGCGCAGCCATGGCAGCCAGGCTGGGTGATGGCATTCATGGGATGACCCAGAGCGCTGGTCATCTGCTGCAAACCTTGATCACGCACCATTTCCACTTTCCGCCAGCCAGCAACAGTTGCCGGCCCATTTGTATTGTCAACAGGCGATAGCGTAGCAGCCGGGGCATAAACCAGTCAGGGAATCAGCAAATCGCTGCTCCATCACCGTGGGCTGCGCGCAGGAACCACGCATCCATTGGCGAAGAGAGGGCACGAGGTGAAGTGCTGCTGAAGTGCTTGTGCGCAATCTGTGACGCTTGGCAAAGATGGAGGTGTGGCTTATACTTGAGAACAAGGGTTTACCCTTAGGGTGAAACCCGGTATTGGCAGTGTTTGAGATGCGTGCTGCCTATCGCTTGAAGTGCATCTCTTGAGTCCATAGAAAGTTCATCATGCGCCAAGCCATCAATTCCCTGATCGAGTTCATCCAGGAAGCCCGCGAGTTCCATCTGGATCTGGCAAACCAGTAATCACTTCACTGGTCTGAAGGCTGAGCCGCCGTCCGAGGCGGCTTTTTTTCGTCCCTGTGATGCACAGCGCAGGCGGAAATCAATGTGCATGACCTGTTCTCTATTTTGTGAAAATGCTGTGGAAAAGTCTGTGCATTCAAGGCGCTGAAAACCTCCGGCATCCGTATCGGGCATGAGATTGCGCCGCTGGCAGAGGGTGCGTGAGAGGAAGCTGACGCCCCTCGCATCGGGCGTTTAGCTGACAGCCACTCCAGCCATAGGCGGCGCACCATTTCACCTGCGGTCGTCAACACGAAACATCCAACAGGCGACTGCAGATTGGAGGATTGGTATGCAGCCCGTCGTTGAGTCTCCTGCAGTACACCAGCATCTGCCTTTTTACAGGCACCTCTATTTCCAGGTCATTGTGGCCATCGTGCTGGGGGCCTTGCTAGGCTATTTCAGCCCGGAACTGGCCGCCAAGTTCAAGCCGCTGGGCGATGCCTTCATCAAGCTGGTCAAGATGATCATCGCGCCAGTGATCTTTCTGACCATAGTCACCGGCATTGCCGGCATGACGCATCTGAGTGTGGTGGGACGGGTCTTCGTCAAGACCATGGTCTACTTTCTGTTTTTCTCCACGCTGGCGCTGGTGGTGGGCCTGGTGATTGCCAAGCTGGTGCAGCCTGGTGCAGGCATGCACATCAATGTGGCGGAGCTGGATCAGAGTGCTGTCAAAGGCTATGTCACGCAGTCGCATGACATGAGCCTGATCGGTTTTCTGATGGATGTTATTCCCAAGACGCTGGTCAGCCCGCTGGTGGGAGACAACATCCTGCAGGTGCTGTTTGTGGCCGTGCTTTTTGGCATCGCGCTGGCGTCGGTGGGCGATGTGGGCAAACCCGTGCTGAGCTTTCTGGAGTCGCTCACGGTGCCGGTCTTCAAGCTGGTGGGCATTCTGATGAAGGCCGCGCCGCTGGGGGCGTTTGGTGCGATCGCCTTCACCATCGGCAAATTCGGTATCGAGTCCCTGGTCAATCTTGCCTGGCTGGTTGGCACCTTCTATCTCACCTCGATCTTTTTCGTGGTGGTCATTCTGGGGGCGGTGGCGCGTTTCTGCGGCTTCTCCATCCTGAAGCTGATCCGCTACCTCAAGGCCGAGTTGCTGCTGGTGCTGGGCACGTCCTCATCGGAGTCAGCCCTGCCGTCACTGATGCAAAAGATGGAAAAAGCCGGCTGCAGCAAGTCGGTGGTCGGTCTGGTGGTTCCCACCGGTTATTCCTTCAATCTGGATGGCACGAACATCTATATGACGCTGGCATCGCTATTCATTGCCCAGGCCACCGACACTCATCTGACGCTGGGTCATGAAATCGCGCTGCTGCTGGTCGCCATGCTCAGCTCCAAGGGGGCGGCCGGCGTGACGGGCGCCGGCTTCATCACCCTGGCCGCCACGCTGGCCGTGGTGCCTGAAATCCCGATCGCAGGCATGGCCCTGATCTTGGGCGTGGACCGCTTCATGAGCGAATGCCGCTCGCTGACCAACTTCATGGGCAATGCCGTAGCCACGGTGGTGATTTCCAAGTGGGAAGGGGCGCTCGATGATGACAAGCTCCAGACCGCGCTCAGTGGAGAGGATGAAGCCTAGGCCCGGCCTCTGAACATCTCTGAGGCATACGTCCATGTCGCAGCGCGGTAAAGCCCGGTCATGGCAGACTGGCGCTCATGTCCGAGCCCACTTTTCTTGTCGCCGATGATCACCCGCTGTTTCGTGCTGCGCTGGTTCAGGTGCTGCGCGAGCATTTTGCGCATTACCGCATCGTCGAGGCCGCCAGTGCCCAGACCGTGGGCTCGGCCATGCAGGACCATCCCGAGATAGAGCTGGTTCTGCTGGATCTGGCCATGCCGGGCGCGCGCGGCTTTTCCTCGCTGCTGCATCTGCGCGGCGAATATCCTGAAATTCCTGTGGTGGTGATCTCGTCCAACGAGCACCCGCGCGTGATCCGCCGTGGTCAGCAGTTCGGTGCGGCGGGCTTCATCCCCAAGTCGGCGCCAGCCGAAGAGATGGCGAGTGCGATAGAGACGGTGCTCGAAGGCGGCAGCTGGTTTCCCCCCATGGCTGCCGCGCGCTCCGAGGCCGACGCGGCGCTGGCAGCCAAGCTAGCCCAGCTCACGCCGCAGCAGTTCCGCGTGCTGCTGTGCATTGCCGACGGCCTGCTCAACAAGCAGATCGCGCATGAGTTGGGACTTGCGGAGAACACCGTCAAGGTTCATGTGACGGCAATCCTCAAAAAGCTCGAGTGCTACAGCCGCACCCAGGCGGCGGTGCTGGTCAAGAGCCTGGAGCCGGAAAGCGCGGCCTAGAAGTCCTGCGGGACTGCTTGCCTGGCCCGTGCCATGCCATGCGCATGGCACGCCATCGGTCACTCGTTTGATTGACACATACGTCAGTCGAAATAAGTCGGCCCACCGTCGCCGCCGGCTTGAGCCATACCTGTCTTGATCGCTCCTGAAGCCGGAGACGGGCCTGAATGTGCTTTGAGTGGTAAGCACGGCATGAGTTCATCGGCCTGATGTAAACCCTGATGCACAAAACACAAATGGATGCAATAAATTAAACCTAACAAACCACGATTTAACAAAGGGAGAAACTATCTTGAAAAACCCCACGCGTGCTCATTGGCTTCAGGCTTCCGTGTTAGGTGCTTCTCTTGTTCTCGCTTCGTGCGGTGGAGGAGGGGACAGCTCTCCGACTGCCGGAAATGGTGGTGGCTCGGGAGGGCAAGAAACGCCTGGCGGCGGAAGTCCCGGTGGGGGCAGCCCTGGTGGCAATCCCGGCGGAGGCAATCCAGGTGGGGGTAATACTGGCGGAGAAACACCTGTCACTGCATCGCCTTTTGTTCCCAGCGCCGAAGATCTTCCGCGTGACCTGTACGCGGCGATGTACCTTGAATACGGTAATCCAGTCGATGGCAAATCGACGTTGCCGCCTTCGTTGCTGACATTGAATGTGGAGTATCAATCCACCGATGCACCCAAGAAGGGGCCTTATCTGAAGGCGGACAAGACCTGCGACAACACGCTGGCAAACGCTCCCGTCGAGAGCTACCCGGGTGGCAAGGTCTTGCTGAGCACGGTCAATCTTGATGTAAACGGTGATGACGACTGCGTGCCCGAAATCAAGGTCAAGGTCACCAGCAACGACGGCAATATTGCGGCTGCCGATGCCAAGCTGCGCATGCGAGGCAGCAGTGCTCGCACTGCCAAGCAAAAGTCCTATCGCATCAAACTCGACAAGAATGCTACCCCCTGGTTCGGCGAGCAAACCTTGCAGTTCAACAAGCACGCATCGGACTTGAGCCGCGTGCGCAACAAGCTGGCTTTCGACCTCATGAAGCTGGTTCCTTATCACGAAAGCCTGCGAACCCAGTTTGCGAGGATCAACTACAGCGGTGAAGGTACTCCATACGGCAACAACGGCGATATGGGCCTGTTCACCCATGTGGAGAAAATGGGTGACACCTATCTGGCTCGCCGCGGCTGGAAAGCAGGCTCCAATGTCTATAAGGCGGAGAACTTCAGTTTCGAACCCAGCGACATCGTCAACAGCAAGGGCAAGGTGCTGCTGCAGGCGACCACGCCGCCGGATATCAAGGATTTCGAGACCGTGCTGTCCCTGGAGTCTGATTCTGGCAACCACCAAGCCATCATTGATGTGGTGAGGGCGCTGGACAAGGACGAGGAGGATGCGCCGTTTGCCGCCACCTTCTCCCATTATTTCAACCGCAACAACTACCTGTCCTGGCTGGCTACGACCATCCTCTTGGGCAACCCGGATACGATCAATCAGAACTTCGGCCTCTACCAACCTCTGGGCACGGAGAAGTTCTACTTCCTGCCCTGGGACTACGACGATGCCCTGGCCAAGTACGACCAGCCGGGCGTCGATTACATCGACATGGAAATCATGACCGGCATCGGCAACTGGTGGGGCATTCCGCTGCACCGGCGCTTTATGTCCGATCCCAAGAACCTCAAGGATCTGCAAGCGGCGGTGGATGAGATCCGCAACAAGTATCTGACGGATGCAAACGTCGAAAAGCTGTTGAACAGCTACAAACCAGTGGTTGCGCCTTTCATCGCTCGCCAGCCGGACAATGCCAATCTGCCCGCTGACAGCGACCAGGGCACGAATGTTGAGCAGTGGGAAGAGCAATACAAGAGTTTGAAGCTGGCCGTGGGCAAGAACTACCAGTATTTTCTGAAGAGCTTGCAGCGCCCCATGCCTTTCTGGGTGGGCGTTACTTCGGACAAGAAGCGACTGGATTGGGGCTGGCCCGAGCCTTTCCACCCTCAGGGCAAGCCTCTGACCTATAGGGTTCAGATTGCCGCGGCGGCAGCCGATGCCTTCAAGGTTGGCGCACCTTTGCTGAAGGATATTTCGACGTCGAGCCAGACTTCGATAGATCTGAGTAGCCTGGCTGCGGGGCTGAGCGGGGATTATCTGGTACGTGTCAAAGCCAGCGATCCGGACAACAACTGGATATACAACTTCGAGAGCTATTACTTCGAAGCGGGCGATAAAACCATATATGGTGCGGCCTGCATGAAGATGCCTAGCGGCGATGGCTGTTAAGTAACCGTTGATGCGGCCGACAAACCCCGCTGGTCTCCGAAGGAGTCAGCGGGGTTTGCGTTTTTTGCCTGATCACGGCATCCACCGAATAGCCGGCAGTAGGAAGCAAGCTGTGCAGCACCTCAGAGCCTATTTCTCAGCAGCATCTGGCTGATCAGCGCCCTCAGGGCTGCCGGCCGAACGGGCTTGAGCAGAAAGCCCCAGGATTTTTCCGCAGCCTGGCGGCGCAGGGCGATGTTGTGCTCGGCCGTGACCAGGATGACCTGGGGCGACTGCTGCCAGCGCTCGCACAACTGCGGGTACAGGTCGGGGCCGTGGAAATTTCCCATGCGCACGTCCAGCAGCACCAGCTGCGGTGCCGATTGCGGCGTGGCCGCATCCAGCGCGGCTTGAGGGCCGCCGGCAAACAGCACCTCGCAGCCCCAGCGTCGCAGCAGTGCGGCCGTGGCCGTGCAGCTCGGTGCATCGTCATCGACATACCAGGCGCTGGCGCCTTGCAGCGGGGCGTCCTGCTCTGGTTCATGGACGATGGCGGCCGGCGTGTTCTGCGCCGTCAGCGGCGCGGCCTTGGCCAGCGGCACGCAGACCCAGAACACGCTGCCGCGGCCGAGCAGGGAGCGCAGGCCGATCTCGTGGCCCAGCAATTTGCCCAGCCTCTCCACGATGGCCAGTCCCAGACCGGCACCGCGGTCCTCGCCATGGCCTTCGCCCAGGCGGCGGAATTCTTCGAAGATTTCGCGCTGCAGGCTTTCGGGAATACCGGGCCCCTGGTCATGCACCTCGATGCGCAATTGCTCGCCCTGGCGTCGACAGCCTATGAGCACGCGGCCTTGGGGGGTGTAGCGTATGGCGTTGGACAGCAGGTTTTGCAGGATGCGGCGCAGCAGCGCTTCGTCGCTGCGGATGGTGTAGTGCGAGTCCATGGCCGTCAGGCGCAGGCCACGGCTTTGCGCAATGATGCCGAAGTTGTGCTGCATGACCTGCAGCAGAGGCCCAAGTGCGAAGTCGCGGATATGCACTTCCAGCTGGCCCGACTCCATGCGGGAGATGTCGAGCAGGCTGTTGAGAATGCTGTCCTGTGCGGCCAGGGCACCGTCTATGCTTTCAGCCACCCGGTGGCTGGCGTCGTCATGCAGATGGCTGCGCAGCAGCGAGCTGAACATGCGCGCTGCGTTCAGTGGTTGCAGCAGGTCGTGCACTGCCGCGGCCACAAAGCGGGTCTTGTAGCGGTTGGCTTCCTCGGCATCGTGCCGGGCTGCGTCCAGGTCGCGAGTACGCTCGGCGATGCGTCGCTCCAGCGCGTCGGCCAGCGAGCGCAGTTCGCGTGCAGCGTTCTTGTAGCTGGTGATGTCGGCATAGCTGGTGACAAAGCCGCCTTCGGGCAGTGGATTGCCGCGGATCTCCAGCACCGTGCCGTCGCTCTTGGCGCTTTCATGCAGATGTGGGCTGCCGCTGCGCAGATGCTCAAGGCGTCGTTGAATGGCTTGCTCCACATCGTTCTTGCCTAACAGACCACGTCTGGCGTTGTGGCGTATCAGGGCCTCAATGGGCTGGCCCACGCGCATCAGCTCAGGCGGGTAGCGAAACAGCTCCACATAGCGCGAGTTCCAGGCCACCAGCTTGAGCTCGGGGTCCACCACCACCACCCCCTGGGGCAGGTGCTGCAGGCTGCGCGAGAGGCCGGTATCGGCCTGCTTGGCAGCCTGCACAATGCCGTCCTGCGCCGTGCGCAGTTCCTGTGCGTGCTGGTGCAGCACGGTCTCCAGCTCCTGGCGGCTGCGCTGACGCAGCGCAGCCATGCGCTGGCGCTGGCGAATGAACAGCACCAGCAGTGACAGGGTCAGCCACAGGCCGGCAGCCGCCAGGCCTGCCCAGCGGCTGGCGGTCAGGCTGCTGTCGGTGTTGTGCAGCAGGTGCAGTTGCCACTGCAGATTGGGCAGGGCCAGGCTCTGCCAGAGAACCGGTCGCTCCAGGCGAGGCTCGCTGAACTGCGTCAGTTTGGTGTGCTCGCCAGTGACCCGGTCTATGCGGTATTGCAGCGGCTGCAGGCGCTGGTCCGCATATTGGCGCGTGGCTTCCATCTCCTGCACATCCTGCGCCGTCAGCGGGTGCAGCAAGCGATAGCGCCAATGGTCCTTGCTGGCCAGGAAAACCACGCCATGCGAGTCGGTGGCCAGCACGGTATCGGGCGAGAGCTGCCATTCGCTCTCCAGTTCCTGCAGAGCGATCTTGATGGCAATCAGCCCAAGCATGGAGCCGTCGTTGCCGAATATCGCCTTGGATAGAAAGTAACCCGCGACCCCCGTGGTCATGCCAATGCCGTAAAAGCGCCCCGAGCCATTGGCCAGCGCCTGTTGCACATAGGGCCGAAAGCTGTAGTCCGCTCCCACATTGCTGTGGGTCTCGCGCCAGTTGCTGGCAGCAATGGCCTTGCCTTGCAGGTTGATCAGCGTCAGCGTCGATGCCTGGCTGGCACCGTTGGCCTGTTCCAGCTTGCGGTTGAGGAGGTCGACTTCGGTGGCTGTCAGCGGATGGCTCAGTGCCTCCTTGAGCTGGCTGTCGAGTGCCAGCACCTCGGGCAGGGTGCGATAGCGGTCTATGCGTTGCAGCAGTGCCTGGGCGTACAGACCCAGCTGGCGCTGCACGCTTTGCCCTTCCTGCTGCAGCGAGGTACGCAGTGCAATCTGGCTGGCCAGCAGCATGCAGAGCAAGGTGCCGAGCAGCATGATCAGAACAGTCCAGAGCAGGCGATGGCGAATGAAACGCATGGTTGGGGCTTGAAAGCGGAAAGTGACGTGGCAAAGAGAGCTAGGTGCTTACCCTAGGTTGTGCCAATTCTCCATAGGGACGGCACCCCATCTAATACCAATAGGTTATCGGCACAAAAAAAGGTCGGCGGTACAAACGGACACAACACAGCGCACCTTCGTGGTGCGTTTTCTTTTGAGGACTGATGCAAACAAGGATGCACCAAGACGGTTTCCTTGAAGCGAGGCTCTTGCCTGAGCCTGATTTGCATCAGCCAGCCCTTTTGTACCAGGAGACGCAGCGTGCAAGCCCTGCCTACCGAAACTGCTCCCCGCGAGCATCTGCCTTTCTACCGCCAGTTGTACTTCCAGGTGGTTTTCGCCATCATCGTCGGCGTGCTGCTGGGCCATTTCGAGCCTGAATACGGCGCGGCCATGAAGCCTTTTGGTGATGCGTTCATCAAGCTCATCAAGATGATCATCGCGCCGGTGATCTTTCTGACCATCGTCACCGGCATCGCCAGCATGACGCACCTGAGCGCTGTGGGCCGTGTGTTCGGCAAGGCCATGGCGTATTTCCTGACTTTCTCCACGCTGGCGCTGGTGGTCGGTTTGGTGGTGGCCAATGTGATGCAGCCAGGCGCGGGCATGCACATCAATCCGGCGGACCTGGACCAGACTGCCGTCAAGGGCTATGTGGCCAAGTCGCATGAGATGACGCTGACCGGCTTTGTGATGGACATCATCCCCAAGACCTTGATCAGCCCGTTTGTCGGCGACAACATCCTGCAGGTGCTGCTGGTGGCCGTGCTGTTCGGCGTTTCCCTGGCCATGGTGGGCGAGGCTGGCAAGCCCGTGCTGAACTTCTTTGAAGCGCTGACAAAACCGGTGTTCAAACTGGTGAACATCGTCATGAAGGCGGCCCCCATCGGCGCCTTCGGTGCCATGGCTTTCACCATCGGCAAGTTCGGCCTGGGATCGCTGGTCAATTTGGCCGAGTTGGTGCTGACCTTCTACATCACCTCTGCCATCTTCGTGGTGGTGATCCTGGGTGCTGTGGCCCGTGCTTGCGGCTTCTCCGTGCTCAAGCTGATCCGCTACCTCAAGGACGAGCTGCTGCTGGTGTTGGGTACCTCGTCTTCCGAGTCGGCCCTGCCATCGCTGATGCACAAGATGGAAAAAGCCGGCTGCAGCAAGTCCGTCGTGGGTCTGGTCGTGCCTACCGGTTATTCGTTCAATCTGGACGGCACCAATATCTATATGACGCTGGCCGCGCTGTTCATCGCCCAGGCTACGGATACGCACCTGACCCTGGGGCACCAGATTGCTCTGCTGCTGGTGGCCATGCTCTCGTCCAAGGGCGCGGCTGGCGTGACCGGTGCTGGCTTCATCACCCTGGCTGCGACCCTGGCCGTGGTGCCCGAAGTGCCCGTGGCTGGCATGGCGCTGATTCTGGGTGTGGACCGTTTCATGTCTGAATGCCGTTCGCTGACCAATTTCATCGGCAACGCCGTGGCCACCGTGGTTGTGTCCAAGTGGGAAAATTCTCTGGACCATGACATGCTGGATGCGGCACTGGCCGGCAATGCGGTGGAAGACGATACAGCACCCCAGGCGCATGCCTGATTGAGCCTGCTCTCAACGAAAAAGCCCCGATCTGGAGTCTTCAGATCGGGGCATTTTTTATATGTTCTGGCGCTCAACCCCAGGCGGGTGAAGCGCTGGCAGCTATGGTTTCAGATGGCTGTCAGCAGGTCATAGGCTGCCAGCACGCGCAGCGTGTCGCGGCCCAGGCTTTTGCTGCGGGGCAGAAAGCGCACCCAGCTCAGCTTTTTGACCGTGCTTTGCAGCACCTGCCGGGCATCATTGGGCAATTGCTGCACAAAGGCTGCCCAGTGCCGCTGCGCAGCAGCCATGGCACCGGCCTGCTGCAAAAACAACGCGGTGGACTGGGCGTAGTTCAGCGCATCACGCGCCATGCACACGGCATGCGGCAGATGGGAGGCCGGATCGTCTTCAAAGTCGATAAAGCCGATCTCCCCATCGGGGCAGACCACCATATTGCGGGCCACGGCCTGGCTCAGCACCTCGCCCCTGGCATGCACGGTCTGCAGCGCCTGCAGGCCGCGCAGCCACAGTGCCAGCGTGGCGTCTGCTCCCTGCGGGATGGCGCCCTCGATGGCATTGCTCAGCGAGGGCGACTCTTCGCCGGGCCGGCCCAGGTGGCGCATCACAAAGGCCTGATCGCAGCTGGCCAGCACCTCGGGCGCACGCAGGCCGCGTGCGTGGAAGCTGCGCAGGCGCCGTACCTCGGTCTGTAGGGTGGCCACGCCGCCGGGGTTGGGAACGGGGCGCAGCACAGGGGCGCTGAACAGGGCTGCCAGCGCCTTCAGCAGCCAGTAGTTGAGGGCGGGGTTGCCCTGGCTGGCACGCTTGACCCACAGCGTCTCATGCGCCAGCGGGTAGCACATGGTGTTGTGAGGCTGCTGCAGATGCTGCTGCAGAAATGCTTCGTAATCGATAGCTTTCTGCGCAGATGGTGCTTGGGCTAGAGCTGAAAAATCCAGTGAATCCACGGCGGGCTGCTGTCTGTCAAACGCTTTGCGTGGGCATCAGGTCCAGATGCCGCCACGCGAGGGCAAAGCCTGTGATTGTGCCGCTTCCGTTGAGGCGGGGGCCGATGGCTTGAGGATGGGCTCGTGCAGCGGTTGGAAACTCCGGGCGGTGGCCAGCGGCCAGTAGCTCTGAAACACCTTGTGCTGCTTGTCCAATGACTGCAGCAAGCTGCCGGGCTCCACGCGCAGGACCAGGTTGGAGAGCAGGCTGACCTGGTTGTCGTCCAGCCGGCGCACGATGTGGTGGGCCGTGATGTCGTTGGGGTGCTTGAGACCTGCTGCCTGCACCAGCTCCTGCAGCGCATGCAAGGTGTTTTTGTGGAAGTTGGCCACACGTGTGGCCTTGTCCGGCACAACCAGTGCCTGCTGGCGCACGGTGTCCTGTGTGGTCACGCCTGTGGGGCAGGTGCCGGTATGGCAGGTCTGGGCCTGGATGCAGCCCAGGGCCATCATGAAGCCGCGCCCCGAATTGCACCAGTCGGCGCCCAGGGCCATCATGCGGGCGATGTCGAAGGCCGTGATGACCTTGCCCGCCGCGCCTATCTTGATGCGCTGGCGCAGGTTCACCCCCAGAAGCGTGTTGTGCACCAGCAGCAGGCCTTCCTGCAGCGGCACGCCGACATGGTCGACAAACTCCACTGGGGCCGCACCCGTGCCGCCCTCGGCGCCGTCGACCACGATGAAGTCGGGCGTGATGCCGGTCTCCAGCATGGCCTTGACCATGGCAAACCATTCCCAGGGGTGGCCCACGCAGAACTTGAAACCCGTAGGTTTGCCGCCTGACAGTCGGCGCAGCTTGGCGACAAACTGCATCAGCTCCACTGGCGTGGAAAACGCGCTGTGGCTGGAAGGCGAAATGCAGTCCACGCCCACAGGAATGCCGCGCGCAGCTGCAATTTCAGGAGTGACCTTGGCGCCGGGCAACATGCCGCCATGGCCGGGCTTGGCACCCTGGCTGAGCTTGATCTCGATCATCTTGACCTGCGGGTCGGTCGCGTTGGCGATGAATTTCTCGTCGCTGAATGTGCCGTCTGCATTGCGGCAGCCAAAGTAGCCCGAAGCCACCTCCCAGATCAGGTCGCCGCCATGCATGCGGTGGTATTGGCTGATGGAGCCTTCGCCCGTATCGTGGATGAAGCCACCCATCTTGGCGCCCTGGTTCAACGCCTGAATCGCGTTGCCCGACAGCGCCCCGAAGCTCATGGCCGAGATATTGAACACGCTGGCGTGATAGGGGCGGCTGCAAGGGTCTGCGCCTTGCTGGGCTTCATCGGGCGTGCCGCCGATCCAGACGCGAAAATCGTGCGAACTCAGTCGCGTGGGCTGCATGGAGTGGTTGACCCATTCATAGCCTTGCTGACTTACGTCCAACTGTGTGCCGAAGGGGCGGTTGTCCACCTGGCCCTTGGAGCGCTGATAGACCAGCGAGCGCTGGGCGCGAGAAAAGGGTTGGGCCTCGGTATCGCCCTCGATGAAGTATTGGCGAATCTCGGGGCGGATGAATTCGAAGATGAAACGGAAATGCCCCATGATGGGGTAGTTGCGCAAGATGGCATGGTGCTTTTGCGCCATATCCCACAGGCCCAGCAACACCAGCAAGGCTGCGGCAATCAGCCACCACAGGCCCTTGCCGGATGTCACCAGGGCATAGAACGAGATGCACAGCACCAAGGCGGAAATGGCCAGTGCGCTATAGCGCAAAGGCAAGCTGGTCAGAAAACGACGCACTGCAGATACTCCCCTGGCAGGGTATGTTGATGGTGGCCCGCTAAAATTCCGCCCAGTACGGGAGCATCCTGACCGGATGCAACAGCCTCCCGCGTTCCATCATCGGCCCTGCACTTCGATAGTGATGAAAAACAGTCCGGGCCATCATAGAAGCCTTTCCCCATGCAAGACCCAACAAGCACTCCCGCGGCCGAAGATGCGGCGATCTCCGACATGCCCCAGGGCGCACTGAGCAACGAGCAACTGGAAGAGCTGGATGCGCTGCTCGACGAGCTGCGCACGCGTGGCGACGAAATCCCTCAGTGGGAGTTCTGCGACGGTTTCCTGACCGCTTTGGTCTGCACGCGTCGTCCCATCGCTGCCGCCGAATACATGCCCATGCTGCTGGGCGATGGCGAAGCGCTGCAAGTGGCGAAAGGTCAGCCTTTGCCCAAGCTGGAAGCCTTCAAGGACGAAGCCCAGCAGGCCCGTTTCATGGAGCTGTTCGAGCTGCGCATGAACGAGGTGCGCGAGCAGCTGGACACCGAAGTCAAGTCTCTGGCTGACGACATGGCTTTCCAGCCCGAAGCTCTGGACACCCGCGGCGCCATCCTGATGCTGCCCGAAGCCGAGCAGGCCGAGCTGGAAGGCGAAGAAGTGCCTTCCTTCTCGCAAGTCTGGGCGCTGGGCTTCATGTTCGTGGTGGAAAACTGGGCCGAGGAATGGGCGGCTCCCCGCGACAAGGAAGCTGCGCAGTGGCTGGACGCCGCCATGGAATTCATCGTCAACCTGACCGAAGACGATACAGATACTCCTGCCCTGAACCTGTATGACGAAGCTGGCCCCGCATCGACCAGCCAGGAGCGCGTGGACGCCTTTGGCGAAGCCATCTGGGCTGTCTATGACCTGCATCGTCTGTGGAAAAGCATGGGTCCCCGTCAGGAAACCATCGTCAAGGGCGAACAGTTGGGCCGCAACGACCCTTGCCACTGCGGCAGCGGCAAGAAATTCAAGAAGTGCCACGGGGGATGACCAGAGTCACCCCCTGAGTGGCTGTGCCGTTTCCCCCTCTCTGCTTCGCGGAGGGGAACGACGGCCTCGCTGCGGGGTGGCCCTTGCTTGCTGTCTCTGGCCTGTAGCGGCGCGTTTCAGCAGCAAGCGCTGCAATGAGACAAGCGGGATTGGTTGATGACGCATTTAGGTGAACGCATACGCGCTCGGCGGCAAGAGTTGGGCTTGAGTCAGGGGCGGCTGGCGCAGATGGCGGAGGTCACGGCATCGGCCGTTTCGCAGATCGAGTCCGGGGCGATTCGCACCCTCAAGAACGACACACTGGCCCGCCTGGCGGTCGGGCTGCAAACCACGGCACTAGAACTGATGGCTGATCTGCATGTTGAGGCCGCCACCCTGCCCAGCGATGAGCAACGCTTGCTCGACTGCTATAGAAAACTGCAGCCGCCGCTGCAGGACATCGCTCTCAAGCTGATCAAGGCCCTGCAGTAAGAACGTCAACACGTTCCGAGAACGTGCTCACTTCTTGCTGTCGGGGCGCTGGCCGTCAGCGCAAGGCCTTGACCTTTTTTCTGACAATCGCCAGGCGGAACATTTCCATGAAGCGTGGCGCAACGTTCGAGATGTGAAAACGCTTGCCCGTCTCCAGCGCTGCCTGGCTATAGCGCGCACGACGTGCCGGGTCGTTGCGCAACTGAAGGATGGCATCCATCCACGCATCGTCGTTGTCGGGCATTAGCATGCCGTTGATGTCGTGCTGCACCAGCTCGGGGACAAAGCCCCAGTTGGAGCCGATCACGCAGCCGCCACGCGCTAGAATCTCCATCAGGCCCCAGTTGGCCACGCCATGGCGCAACGGATAGAGGAACAAATCCACTTCGGCCAGCAGTTGCGCAAATTCTGCATAGGGCAGGCGGCCGGGGAACTCCACGACCTCGGCGGCGGGATAGATCCTGAGCAGGTGATCCTTGAAGCTCAGATCTTCGGCCTTGTAGCGCCGCTGCACCCATTGCTGCTCGTAGCCATAGGACGAGGCCTTGGGGTCGCCGATGGCGATGAAGCGTGCGTTCTTGCCATCTCCCTCGCGCACCAGGCGATCGACTAGGCGCATATAGGTCTCAAAGCCTTTGGCGCTGGAGAGATCGCGCGCGGAGAACGCGATCGTGAACGGCTTGTCCTTGCCAGTCTGTCCGGGGGGCTGTGCGCTCCTAAGCGGCGGCTGGATGTCGAAGCCCTCGAACTGCACCTCGATGTTCTGCTGCAGCAAAGGCGGGAACAGCGAGCGCGCATGGGCGCTGGGCACGATGGTAAGGTCGCTGCACAGAACTTGGTGGTAATGCAGCATCTCGCGGTTGCGGTCGCTCATGCGCTGCGACTGGTCGGGCGGATAGGCCGCATCCCAGCCGTGGCTCAGAAAGCTGGGGAACTCGATATAGCTGACCACGGCCGCATCCAGCTCGTCATACAGCCAGTTGGGCGCGCCCCACAGCGAATGCGCGACGATCAGGTCGATGCGGCGGCCGCGCTCCTTCTCGAAAGCCAGCAGCGCTTGCAGCAGGCCGCGGCTGATGCGCGCCGAGCGCTCCAGCTTGCTGGTGTAGTAATAGCTTTGCGGGCCGACGATCTTGCCGTCGGGCTGGAAGGACAGCAGATGGTCATACTCCTTGTCATGGCGCGCCTTGTGGCCCGGCGTGGTCATGAACCAGGCATCGGCCATGCCGGTCTTGCGCAGGTGGCTGCACAGCAGCGTGTACTGGCTGGGAAAGACGGCGCCGACAAAAACGATAAGAGGCTTTTCCTGCATGGGTTCCGGGTTTGGGGAGGTCTTGACGATGGGGTTCGAAGAGGCTGCGCCTGCGCACCCTGCACAGGGCGGCTCAGGGAGCGCTTTACCTGGGCACTTCCGGCTCTCCGTCGCTGATCTGGTACTTGCGCATTTTTTCCCACAGCACCTTGCGGCTGATGCCCAGGTGCTGGGCCGTGTTCTGGCGCTTCCAGTCGTTGGAGCCCAGTGCGGCGATGATGCGGTTGCGCTCGTCCATGTCCCAGTTGCTGCGGTTGGCCAGCAGGGGCTCGTTGCCCGCGTCCACCGGGAGGGTATTGGCCGACAGGCTTTGCGCGTACTTGAGGATGCGCTCCGTCGCGCCGTCGGCCGTCCAGTCGCGGGTCTGGCGCGCGGCAACGCCGATGCGCTCTGCCAAGTTGCGCAGTTCGCGCACATTGCCGGGGAAGTACATCTGCGCCACCGCGTCCATGATGAAGAAGGGCGGCTCGCCCAACTCGGTCATGATGTCCTCGCCCACCACCTTGCGCAAAATGCTGTGGAAGATGGCCAGCTTGTCGGGTTCGCCGCGCTCTTCCAGGCTGGGAATCTGCAGCTCGATCACGGCCAGGCGGAAGAACAGGTCGGCGCGGAACTTGCCCTCGTGTACCAGCTCACGCAGCGGCTTGTTGGTGGCGGCCACCAGCCGGAAGTCCAGCCGTACCGGTGCGGCCGAGCCCAGCCGCGTGACCGAACGCTCCTCCAGCACCCGCAGCAGCTTGACCTGCTGGTACAGCGGCAGATCGGCAATCTCGTCCAGGAATAGCGTGCCGCCGTTGGCCTGCTCCAGAAAGCCCTTGTGCGCCGTCACGGCGCCGGTGAACGAGCCCTTGGCGTGGCCGAAGAACAGCGACTCGAACAGCCCGTCCGGAATCGCGCCGCAGTTCACCACCACGAAGGGCCCCTGCCCGTAGCAGCTGTTGTGCTCGTGCAGGCGCTCCGCAATGCGCTCCTTGCCCACGCCGGTTTCGCCGCTGATGAGCACGCTGTGCTCGCAGTCGGCAAAGGTGTCCACATCGCGCAGCAGGCGCTGCATGGATTCGGCCACGGCAATGATGTCGCCCGAGCGCTGCACCTGGCGCTGGTTGCTCTGCATGCGCCGCAGTATGCGAACCAGCATGGCGCGCAACTCGGCGCCCGTGAAGTCAAAGGGCAGCACATGCGAATACTCGGCCGCATAGCTGCCGGGGCTGGCCTCGCGCTGATTGGCGCTGACCCAGAGCACCGGCATGCCGAAGGTACCCTCCACGCCTTGGCGTGTGAAGCGCGCACCCTCCAGCACCGTGACGCTGACCACCGCAATCGCATTACCCAGCTCACCGGTGTCGGCCGACAGGCTCAGGCCGTCGGCACGGATCACATCCACGCCCAGATTGAGCATGCAGCGCTCCACCCGTTCGGCAATATCGGCCTGACCTTCCCAGACATAGATGACCAGCTCGTCCAGATTCACTGTGGGGTTCCTTGTTGTTGGTTCATTGTTCTCTTCTCAATACACCAACTGGGCAGAGTTGCAGTTGATGTCGAGTGCCTTGACTTCGCTGCGGCCCAACTCGAGCCCGAGAACCTTGGTAAGCAGGGGGGACAGGAGTGCGCTGCCCAGGAGATTCAGAATCGATTTGATGGGCTTTAGTATGGGTTGCAGAAGTACGCAAAGCGCTCCGCTGCAGGTCACGTTGTTCGTGCTCGTGTTCTTGAGCGAGTTGACAAGCGCATTGCTGTCCGTGAGATTGACCTTGTCGCTATGCAGCTTGAGCAGGTTGCTCAGATTGCCGAGTACGCAGGAATTCCAGGCCAGCAAGGAGGACAGCAGGCCGGAGCAGCTGTAGTAGCCATTGCCCAGGGTCGAGACGCCGACCAAATCCAGGACGCTGTAGGGCACGCTGGTATAGGCCTTGAATGCTTGGGAGAAGGTGCCTGTGGTCCAACTGCTGGTGGGACAGATGGCCAACACGCAACTGACGGGAATTGCATTGTTGAAGGAGAAATTACCGGTGACGAGCTTGCCCATGGCACCTTCTTCTCCTGCGACGCCCTGGCCGTTCAGCATGAGGGCTGTGGCCGCATCCACGTTGTAGAAACCATTGACCTTGGTTTTCTCGAGATAGGTCTTGGCGAGCATCTGAAGCTGCGCATTCAATGCGTCTTCGGCGTTGCCGCTCGTGCTCATGCCTGTCCAGTCACTGCTGATGATGGGAGGCGAGAAGATGCCGCCGAGCAGATTGAAGATGGTGTCGAGGAGTGCTCCAACCGTGTCTCCGAGAAACAGGCGGTTTTCACGGGTCCAATCGGATTCATCCTTGATCAGGTGATCGATATCGTCGTGGTCTGCCAGCACCTTCGTCGTGATCGGCCCTCGGACTTGTAAGGAGAGCGGTGTTTTGATAAGGACGTTCTCCGGATCGGTTGCAAGCTTGTCCGTATGTCCAATGGTTATTTTTGCGACTCGGGAATCGACGCCCAGGCCCATGGCGGGCCGATTGTCCCGACTAGGATCCGGACAATAAAGAGCGTCCAGGGTCGCATCGGCGCTGACGCCATCAATCTTGATGGGTAGGTTGATACGAAGATTGATTAGGCTGAGTAGGGGGCCGAGAAGTGGAAGACGGTTGGAGTCGATATCCAGATTCAACCGTACCTGGGAGCTGTTGGCCATGGTGCCGATAGGTCCCGACCCTATGGTTGGAGGCTCGACCACGGTGAGGCTGGCCTGCACGAGGTTGAGCACGTTCAGCTCGGGTATGGCCAGGGTGTGCCCATTGGCGCCGATCATGATGGCGGTCTTCAATATATCGCCGACGCCCACCTGCGCTTGGAGCGCTGCGCCGCTCGGCGAAGTGTCCTTGCCCAGCGAGATGAAGGTGAAAATCCCGGGAGTGCCAGCGCTGCTGTCTCCCAGGAGAGGTACTTTCAGATCCAGCAGCCTGACGCCGTCGATCTTCAAATCCTTGATGACATCGATGACGGCAGTCAGGTCCGCCTTGAGGGTGTTGTCCGATATCACTTCCAGGGACGCATTGAGGATCTGCAGGAGAGTCAGGCTGCTGAGGTTGACGATTTGGTCCGGCGTGAGAGCCGAGAGTCCTTCAATGCCCAGATCGACACCCAGTGCCTTCAGCAGGCCCGAGGGCGAGATCTTTGCATTGGCAAGGCCACCGGAGTCCAGAACGCTCAGTTTGCTGGCATCCAGGCCGACGAGCGTGAGCAGGCGGCCTAATGGTGCGTCCTTGTCTAGGTTCAGGAGTTGGGAACCGACCTGGAATGCTGCGGTCGGCTCACTGCGTTGGGCAATGGCTTCCACGCGGATGCTGCGGCTCCAGGGACCGGGAATTAACCGTGGGGATTCGCCTTGAAGAATGACATGGGCTGCATTCAGAGGGGTTGTATCGCCCTGGAAGTAGCGGGGCGCGGCATATTTTTTCGTGCTCCATTCGCCGCAGGTCACTGTTTTGGTCGTCGGGGTGACAGGCGAGGGCCAGTTATTCTCGATGCTGCCGGTGCCTGCCACCTGGCAGGAGACACTGCTGTTGGGAGTTTGCAGATCAATGCCCTGCACGGCTTCAATGGCTGCAAGATCCGCAATGCGCTGCAGATCACGCTTGGCGTAGTACATATAACCGAGATCCACCACCCCCAGCATGGAAAAAATGACGCCGGTAAGCAGCGCAAACTGCACAAGAATGCCGCCGCGCTGCTTTTGGGGCGCTGCAGATGCTGGACGGCGTCGGTTATCTGAAATGTTCGAGAGCATGATTTGTCCTTCCGTCAAGGCGCTCGCTGGATCACGCTTTGTGACTGCAATTGTTTGGGGACCCCCAGAGGATTCAGCAATGAGCTGCTGCTCCCCGGAAACAACTGAATGGGGTAGGTAACGATCAAGGTCGAGGGATTTTCCGGAGGTGTCAGTGCCACAAGGTTTGCCAGCTCTTGAGGTGTCAGGTGATCAAGGGCCAAGCCACTTTGCTTCAGGCTGTGCTCAATCACCTTGTGGGCTTCACCGTGCAGGTCGATATTTTGGAAGCGGCTTGAAAAGAGCAGCTCGTGCACATGACGGACTCCATCACCGGCGGCACGGGTCACGGATTGCTGGGTCTGCAGCACATGCCAGTAGATAAAGATTCCCATGAAGAGCAGCAGCATGACGATGGCGACAAGGGCAAACTCCACGGCGGCAACGCCCGTCTGTCTGTTGCGCAGGAAGCGGTGGTCGTTCATCTCAGATACCTCCACCATCCACAAGAATGCTGGCACTGGCGGTTAGTTGCTCAGGGTTGAAAAGATGGATGCCGAGCATGCTCAGACCCGGTACGAGGGGGGCTGAGCCATAGGCAACCGTGAAGCTCAGGCTGACCATGCAGCGCTCGGTTGCGCTGGAGCTACAGGGCAGCGTGGGAGAGCAGACTTCGGGCGAGCCGACACGGCAGATACTGGCGTTGATGGAGTCTGCCGAGGGGCGCAGCTGCACAGACAGCCAACTGAGTTTGTCGGCGGCTATGGTTTTGGCTGTGTTCAGGCGGGCTTGGCGACCGGGCTGGAATTGCAAGGCCGCGCGCGCGCCATCCTCGGCGGCAAACTGCATGGATTCACGCACCAGAAATGCCAGACCAAAGCTGATGATGGCATACAGCAGCATGAAAAACACCGGAAAGATGATGGCCCATTCCAGCGCATAGACGCCGCGCTGGCGGCGGCGTGCGGCCCCTGAGGGGGCTGGGTAGTGATGCTGCGGTTTCATGGTCTGGGCTCCTGCATTCCTGTGTTCAAGGCTTACCGTTTGACATCCAGGCCCGTGTCGTATTTCTCGGGAATGGTGGTTTCAAAGCTCTTGAGGTAGCGCTGATGGCTGCGGCTGGCCTGCTCGCCATCGATGGGGCGGGGGCGCTGGGCGGGCAGGCTGCGCTGCAGCGCAAACAAATGCTCCGTGGCGCTGCCAATGACGATATGACTTTCGTCGGGCGTGGGCTGCTGTGGTGCCGGGGTGGTGGCTTGCGCCTGTAGCTCCGTGGCAGTGGCTTCTGCCGGGGTGGCCCCATGGGCTTCTACGGGCGTCACCGTGCGGCTGGCGATGGCTTGCGAGGGCTCGGCCAGATCCTGGTCCTTGGCCTGTGCCTGGGCTGCTGTGGCAAAGCCGCAAAGCAGCATGGCAAGAACCGTGGGAAGGCTGGAAGAAAAGAGGTGGTGGTGCATGTTTAATCCTTAAAACGGGTGAGGGCGGGGCAAGTCTTCGGCGGCTGCGCTGTCTGCCTGCGCCGCTACTTGGCGTGTGACGAGCAGGCCCGGTGCAGAGCTGATGATTTGCGTCTCCATGCGTAGCTGCGCCCTGGGCGCGGTCTGAGCTTGCGCCGGTGCTGCCATGCCGGCCACCTCGGCCTGCAGCGTCTTGGCGGGGGCCTCCGCTGCCGGGACGTAGGCCTGGGTCTGCGCCGTGGTTGGGTCGGCGGCGGGCATCACTGCTGCTGCGGGCGCGGCATGGGCGCGGGCTTGCAGCGCCTGGTGCACGCGGCTCAGCTGGCTCTCCAGGGTCTGCAGGGAGCTGTCGTCGATCAGCGCCGGAGCCTTGTTGGGCTGGGGCTGCAGCAGTTGCTGCAGCAAGTGCCTGGCCTCGGCCGTCTTGCCGCTGGCCAGCCAGTACAGGGCCAGGTTGAGCTGAACCCTGGCATTGCCGGGCGCCAGCTGTGCCGCCTGCAGCACGGGAAGCTGAGCCGGGGCCAACTGCCCATCGAGCATATGGGCATAGGCCAGATCGCTGAGCACATTGGCATCAATGGGGGCCAGTTGGCGTGCCTTTTCCAGCTGCGCGATGGCCTGTGCATACAGGCCGTTGCTGGCGTCGAGCAGGCCCAGGCCCCGGTGCGCACGCGCCGCCATGGACTTGTCGCCGTCGGTCGTCAGCTCCGTATACAGCTTTCGGGCCTGCAGCCACTGGTCGGTGTTGCGCAGTGCGTCGGCGCGCAGCAGCTTGATCTGCGTGCTGCTGCCATATTGCTGCTCGAAGGCTTCGGTGTGGGCCAGCGAGGCATACCATTGGCCGGCCTGCTGCATCTGCGTGATCAGGCCGAGATAGGTCTGCGTCGTAGCCACCTGGGTGGATTGTTCGGCCTGCTGCATCTGCCGCTGGGCCTCGGCGGCCATGCCTTCCTGTGCCACGCCATAGCCTTGAGGTGCGGGCTGGCTGGCGCAGCCCGCCAGCAGGGCTGCAGCGGTCAGCACTGCGCCGGCTTGCCAGCGTGGCAGGGCCGAAAGCAGGGAGCAAAGATAGGTGCTCATGTTCAACGTCCTCCCATGCTGGAAAGTGAGCGAATCACCGCCATAAAGCCGGGGCCGGCAGTGATCACCATGAGTGCGGGCAGCAAGGTCAAGACCATCACGCCGGTCATCTTGACGGTGATGGCTCCAATCTTTTCCTTGAAGCCGGCCTGGCGCTTTTCGCGCAGACGCACGCCAAACTCCTGCAACGGGGCTTGCACCGCGCCACCATGGCGATCCACCTGTACCAGCAGATTGACCACGGCAGTCATATCGTCGTCGCCGCTCAAATGGGCCAGTCGCTGAAACGATTGCTCGCGGCTGCGGCCATTGGCATAGAGCTGGTTGGCCAGGGCCAATTCGCCGCTGAGTACCTTCAGCACACTACCGAATTCATGGGCCAGAATCTGCAGACTTTGGTCAATGCTCAGTCCCACGCCTTGCAGCAGGCGCAGCAGATCCACAAACAAGGGCAACTCCTCCACTACCTGTTTGCGCCGCTGGCTGGCTTTGTAGCCGACCACCCATTTGGGCAGCATCAGCCCGATGCCGAAGCCAAAAAAGCCATACATCAGCAGGCGCAGGCCACTGGGCTGAAAAATCACGCTGGCCAGCAGCGGCAGGGCAGCGGCTAGCACCATGCGGCTGATCACAAAGCTCACGCTGCCATGGCGCAGGCTGATGCCGGCCTGATCCAGCAGCTTGCGGTCCTCGTCGGCCAGCAGGGACTTGGCAAGGCCCGAGTTCAGCCATGCCGGCGGCTGCAGGCTGGCGGCCAGCTCCTGCGCTGCATCCGGGGTGGCGGTGCCAAATGCGCCGGCCTGAGGTGCGGGCGCAGGGCTCCGCATAGTGAAGGGTGAGGCCTGCAAGGGCATGCCACTCGCCGCCGCCGCAGGCAAGGAGCTGCGGGCTTGCTGCTGCAGCAGCCTGTCCACCTGCTGGCCCGCCTGGGCGGAGCGGCGCAGGCGCGCAATCATGAGGTAGGCAAAAAGGCCGACGCCTAGCGCGCCCAGGCACAGGCTCAGGAGCCAGAGCAGATGCGAGCTCATGCTGCTCTCCTTTTTCGGTGGGGTGAATGGTGGGCAAAGACCTGGTTCATGAAGTGCTCCGCAGCCTGTTTATCTCAGGCGTGCCAGACGGTAAAGGAGAAAAGAGCCAAAGGCTTCCAGGCCCGCTGCCGCCAGTACCATCTTGCGGCCAGTGTCATCCTCCCACATGCGCATGAAGTAGCCGGAGTTGAGCACCATGATCAAGCCGCCTATTACGATGGGCAGCAGCGCCAGCACCCAGGCCGACAGGCGTATCTCGGCAGACAGCGCATGCAGCTCGCGCTCGGCGGACTGGCGGTCGCGGATATAGGCGGAAACGCGCTCCAGCACCTGATCGGAGCGGCCGCCATAGCGTGTGCTCATGCGGAACACGGCGGCCAGCAGGCCAAATTCCGGTAGGCGCCAGTTGCGCTCTAGCAAGCTCATGGCATGGCCCAGGTCGGGTGTGGTGCTCAGCGTGGCGGCGGCCTGCTGCAAGGCATCGCCCAGCGGCGCTGGCACATTGCCGATGGCCAGCTGAAAGGCAGCATGGGGCGAGTTGCCAATGGTGATCAGGCGCACCATATTGTCCAGAAGGCCGGGCAATTGTTGCAGCAGCTTTTCGCGCCGCTTGTTCAGGCGACGCCAAATGCCAAAGCTGCATAGCAGGCCATAGGCGAGCAAGGCCAGCAGGCCCAGCAGCCAGCCGCCTTGCAGGGCGGCAAGCGCACACAACAGCAGACCCAGCACGGACAGCACGATCAGGCTGGTCGGGGCAATGCCCCAGGCCTCCAGGCTCAGATGGCGCTGCAGCCGCTGCAGTAGCGGATGAGAGGGTAGGCTGTCCGCCGTGCGCTGCGCCGTGGGCGCGGGCGGCACGCCGGGCATGCCCGGCAGCGCACCGTCCTGCGGGAGCTGCATCTCCAGGCTGCGCTGCAGATGGCTTTGCATGGAGCGGTTGTGCTCCTTGCGCCGGGCGCCGGTCAGCAGCCATAGGGCCAGAGCCAGCAGCAGGCAGGCCAGGGCCGAGAGGATCAGGAGGGCGGGCGTCACCTTGCACCTCCGTTGCCCACTTGCTGCTGCATGCGCCACCAGTTCAGCAGCTTGGGCGAGTGTGGCGAAATGCCCAGAGATACCCAGTTGTCGATTTCCTGGCCGTCGGCCGTGACCTGAGGCTCGTAGCGGTACAGCTCCTGCATGGAGATCATGTTGTCCGTCATGCCGGTCACTTCGGTCAGGGACAGCAGGCGCCGGCGTCCGTTGGACAGGCGGCCGATCTGCACGATGAAGTCCACGGCATTGGCGATCTGGCGGCGCAGGCTGACCTCGCTGCCCTGAAAGCCGGCAAATCCGGCCAGCATTTCGGCGCGGTACAGGCACTCGCGCGGCGAGCTGGCGTGGATCGTACCCATGGAGCCGTCATGGCCGGTGTTCATGGCCTGCAGCAGATCCAGCACCTCGCCGCTGCGCACTTCGCCCACGATGATGCGGTCGGGCCGCATACGCAGGCTGTTGCGCAGCAGATCGCGGATGCTGATATGGCCCGAGCCATCGAAGCCACCGGGCCGGCTCTCCAGGCGCACCACATGGTTGTGGTTGAGCGACAGCTCGGCAGTGTCTTCGATGGTGACAATGCGCTCGTTGCTGGGGATGAAGCTGGCCAGGGCGTTGAGCAGCGAGGTCTTGCCCGAGCTGGTGCCCCCGCTGACCAGAATATTGCAGCGCGCCTGTACGGCCATCTCCAGAATGCGGCAGATATCGCTGTTGAAAGCGCCCAGGCTGACCAGCTCGGCGGGCGTCAGCGGATCCTTGCGGAACTTACGGATGGAGACCGAAGGCCCGTCGATGGACAGCGGCTCGATGATGACGTTGATACGCCCGCCATCGGGCAGGCGCGCATCCACCATGGGGCTGGATTCATCCAGACGCCGGCCCAGCGGTGCAAGGATGCGGCGCACGATGCGCAGCACATGTTCGTCATCCTTGAAGTGCAGGTCCTCGCGCTGCAGCATGCCGCCGCGCGAGACATAGATGTTGCGGTGGCCGTTGATCAAGATGTCTTCCACGCGCGGATCTTCGAGCAGCGGCTGCAAGGGCCCCAGGCCCGTGAGCTCGCGCGTCAGCGCGCGCGCCACCTGCAAGGCCTCGCGCTCATTGACGGCTACCGAGTGCAGGCGGATGAAGCTGTCCAGCTCCATCAGCACAAACTGCGCAATGGCGGCCTGCGACCAGCGGCCAAACTCGGCACCCAGTTCCTCGATGCGGTTGAGCAGATGCTCATAGGCATTGTTTTTCAGCTCGGTGAACAGGGGGCTGCGCTCAAATTCGCTGCTTGAAGATTCTGTCGAGGAGGTAGAGGCATAAACCGTGGACGTCATGGTGCGTTCAGTTTCTCTTGAAGCGTTGAATGAGAGGGTTCAGCCAGCGGGCGGTCCGCGGCGCTGTCACGGCAGAGGCGGGGGGGGCTGCAAGCTCCGGGTGGTCGCTGTGCAGCAGGGTGTGCGTGAGCCGGGTCACGGCTTGCACATAGGGATCGCGCCGCAACTGAGCACTCAGCAGCCGGCCCTGGTTGAGGGCCTGCAACAGCTCGCGGCGCCGCTCGGGGACGGTCTCCAGCAGGGGCAACTTTAGTTGCTGCGCGATCAGCGAGGCCTCCATGTCCAACTGGCCGTCATGGCGGCAGACGATGAGCCGAAGCCGCTCGCGCTCTATGGACAGAGCGTCCATCTGCTGCAACAGCTCGGTGGTCGCCACGACGCTGGCCACGCTCTGCTCGCACAGCACCCAGATATGGCTGGCCTGACGCAAGGCATCCATGGCCAGCGGCGTCTGGGACATACCCCCCAGATCCACCAGCACATGCCGGAAATACTGGCGCAGGCGCTGCAGCAAAGCCGTGCTGGCGGCCGATGCCGCCTCGTGCGCAGCGCCCGGCTGCCGTGGCAGGGGCAGCAGACGCAGCCCGCTGCCATGCCGGGCCAGACCCGATGACGCCATGCGGCGGTCCATGCGGTGCAGATTGCCCGCAGCCTCCAGAAAATCAAATTCGCTGGGTGTATTCAGGTACAGCGCACAGTCGCCGCCGGGCTGGCCCAGATCGACCAGCAAAGCGTCCAGGCGTGTGCGGCTCTTGTCTGCGGCCTCTGCCGCCTTGTCCGGCGCAGGCGGGTGCAACTGCTGCTGCAGATACCAGGCCAGATGTGCGGTCAGCAGGCTGCTGCCCAGGCCGGCGCGCGCAGACACCAGGGCGGTCAGGGGGGCTGTGGGGCCGGCGGTTTGGGCCGAGGCATTGCGCTGCAGCAAGTTGCGCACGGTCTGCTGGGCCGCGAGCAGGGAGCCGTCGATATCCAGAAAATCCTGCACGCTGGCGCGCAGGGCCGCCAGCATGCATTGGGGGTGACGGGTGTGCCCCACGGCCACCATCAGCAGCTGTGGCAGGCTGCTGCGCAACTGCGCCACCAGCTGCGACGCGGCCTCTATCGAGGTGGATTCGAAATCCACCAGCACCAGGCTGGGCATGAGCTGCATGGCCTGCTCCAGCGGCTTGTCCTGAAAGCGTGTCAGGTGCATGCGCGTATTGCCCAGCATGCGCTGCAGCCAGGAATGGGCCAGGGCGCTTTCCTGCGTGCCCGCATGGATGAAGAGCAGGGGCGCTTGCGTCTCCAGCTCTGGCGGCAGACCGGCAGGCAGGGCGTCGGGCAGAGGCGGCGTGTCTGCATGGCTGGCCGGCAGCTGGGCCTGGGCATACGAGGGCTGCACCAGACCGTCCGTGGCGCTGGAGGCGGCCGGCTTGGGTGCCGTGGCGGGCGTCAGGGACAGCAAGGCCTCCAGCGTGGCTGGCGTGGCCAGCGGTGGCAAGGACAGTGCGCCGTCAGGCGTGGTGCTGGGCTCCGAAGGCAGGGGGGTACTCATAGGCATCTGCTGCGCAAGGCATATCAGTTCGAGAAGCCGGGCAAGGCGGCATTGCTGCTCAGGCCGCCGCCCAGATAGGGCCCCCAGACCTGGCCGGCATTGGGCTGCTCGGAGCGATTGCCGGGCAGCAGCGCTTCCAGATTGGTATTGGCGGGCAGCGGCTGCACCAGGCGCGGCGTGACGATGATGACCAGCTCTTTTTCGTCCTGCGAATAATTGAGGTTCTTGAAGAAGGCGCCCAGGATGGGGAGATCGCCGAGCAGTGGCACCTTGTTGACGCTGGAGGAGGTGGCGCGGCTGACCAGGCCGCCGATCACAAAGCTTTCGCCGTCGGCCAGCTCCACCATGGTGTCGGCGCGGCGGGTCACCAGGGCAGGGACGGAGATGCCGGAAATGGTGACGCCACTGGTGTAGTCCAGGTCGCTAGCCTCGGGGGCCACCTTGAGGGCGATGCGATCATCCGAAAGAATGGTAGGCGTAAGCTGAAGCTTGACGCCGAATTCCTTGTAACGGATGGAGATGTTGTTGCTGGCGCTGCTGGGCACGGGAATGGGAATCTCGCCGCCGGCCAGAAAGCTGGCGCTCTGGCCGGTATGGGCCACCAGCGTGGGCTTGGCCAGCACGCGGGCCAGTCCGTTGCCTTCCAGAAAGCCCATCTGCGCGCTGAGCCCATTGCCGCCAAAGGCCTTGCCAAAGCCCAGCACCAGATTCATGGCGCTGGAGATGGCGGAGGAGCTGCTTGTGGAGCCTTCGCTTCCTGAGCTGCTCGACGACCCTGTGCTGCTACCCGGCGTATACATGCCAAAGCTGAAGCCATGGCCGTTGGGACCGCCGCTGATCAGGTTGATGCCTGCGCGCTTGAGCGCGGACTTTTTGAACTCTACCACTTGCACATCGACCTGCACGGTATTGCTGCGTACGGCGACCTGCGAGCGGTCTATCAATGGTGCCTTGTCGGGCGCATTGAGCCGCAGTTCGGCCAGGGCCCGCGCATGCTCGGGTACCGACTCCAAGCGCTTTTTCAGCAGCAGGCTGGGGCCGCTGACCTGGATCTTCCAGCTTTGCGGCAGGCCCTTGGCGGGCCAGACGGAGAGCGTGGTACTGCCCGGGGCCTTGGGCGTGAGCAGCAGCTCGGCCGATTGGGAAGCGCCGGAGGAGACCGAGCGCAGCACCTTGACATCGAGCACATTGGGGTCACCCACGGCAATGCGGGCCAGAGCCATGGCGGGCTGCAGCACATGCTGGTGGCCCAGGGAAAGCTGCAGGGCTGGCGCGGCATCCGCAGGTAAAGCCATGGAAGCCGCTGCGGAGCCGGGCGCTGCTGCCGGCTGGGAGGGTGCCTGCGCCATGCCGGGTAAGGCCATGCTCCAGAGCGCAGCACTGCCCACAAGGCCTATGAAGGCCCGCTGCGATGGCGTGGGCATGGAGCCTGGAGGCGTGGATTCTGAAGTGCTGTGCGCGATATGGGTAGTGCTCATGAGTTTTCTCTCCCTCTTTGGCCTGGCCTGCGGTGCTGACCGTCATGGCTGGCGCCCGGATCGGAAAATGCCTGAGGCATCAAGATTCATCAAAAAGATAGCTGCCTACGGTTGATGGATAAGGGCTTTGGGATCAATTGATTTCAAAGTCCTTGCCTGGTAAGTGTTGCAAGCTATGAAAATTTGTATGGTGCCGGTGCCCGGCGGGTATTCGTTCTGCAGCCTCAGTAGCTCACGGTCTGCACAGCCGCGCCCTGGTGCACCTGCACCGTCTGCTGGCGAGGCGCCTGGGGCGCACGCGGTGCACTTGAGGCAGGGGCGGGGCGTCGGGCGTTGCGGGCATCGGCGCCAGTGGCCAGGTCATTGAAGCGCAGGCCGGCAAACGAGCGGTCTGCGCCCTGCAGGGTTTCACCCTTGGGCAGACGGCCGGCCACGGGCTGCAACGCCGTGGGCAGGGCGGCGAACAGGGAGGCATCAGGGACCGACATATCGTCGGGATGGCGCAGGGCCAGCGTGAGCTGTCCATACTTTTCGGCCAGGGTCAGGCGCTCCACATCTTCCAGCGGCACGGCCAGCAGGGCGGTGTTGGCAGGAACCTGGGCACGGCCCTGGTCGCCGCCGCTGCGGCGCTGGCCTTTGTTGGCGGCTTCTTCCTCTTCCTGGGTCTTCCTGCGCTGGGCCGCGGTGGGCGGTGGATTTTCCACGCTGGTGGCGCCATAGGCCAGCACGCGGCTGCGCGCCAGCAGCAGGCGGGTCTGGGTGTCGACATTGAGCTTGTCATTGCCGCTGTCGTTCTTGCCATCCAGCGTGAAGAACACATCGACAAAATCGCCGGGGCGCACATGGTTGCCCGCAGCCATGGGCTCCTTGACGGCAATGGACAGGGCGCGCTGGCCGGGCTCCAGCTGTAGGGATAGGCCATTGACCAGGTTCTGTTCCAGCAGCGGAGCATCGGCAGCCAGAGCGATCAGCGTGGTATGACCCACGGCGGCGTCGGCGGTCTTGACGCCATCGGCCACGGCGGCGGGCTGCTGGACCACCTTGAGGTCCTCGGCCGCGAGCTTCTGGCCGGCAGCGACCTGGCGGGCTGCGACCACGACATCATGCATGGGCGCGGGCTTGGGACTGCTTGCTTCGGCGGCTGAAGCTGTCTGAGCGGCCGGAACGGCGGCCACATTGCGCTGAGGCTGGCGGCCCATGAACCAGGCCATGATGGCCAGGCCAATGGCCAGGACAACCAGTATCCCGGCAAGAATCTTGGTGAGGTTCATGGCGTGTATTCCCCCTGAGTCGTTGTCTTGAAAAAACTTGATGCAGAAACTTTGCGATCACCGCCCGCCTGAGGTCTTTGAAGATCTTGCGGCGGACGGCGATGACAAAGCACCCGCAGTGCTTTGGGCGTTCGGGAAAATGGGCTTACGCTGCCCATTCAGGCCCGGGTGCGAACCACCACCCAGATGGCCACAAGGGCCATATAGCCCGCATAGGGAATGCTGCGCTGTATGGCTTGCCGGTTCAGCGTGAGTTGCACGCTGCCCTGCAGCCAGTGGCGCCAGGCCAGCACGGCCATGCCGTGCAGGCCTGCCAGCAGGCTGCCGCCGAGCCAGATGGCCAGCAGCGCGGGCGTGCACCCGAACCACAGGCCGGCCACGGCGGCAAACTTGACATCCCCCGCCCCCATCCAGCGCAGCGCGTAGAACGGCAGCAATGCGGCAAAGCCCGCTGCCATACCGCCCAGCCCGCTCCAGACCGAGGTCTGCAGAGGCTGCGCGCCGCTGAACAGTGCTGCCGCGCCTGTTGCCAGGCCCAGCAGCACCATCCGGTTCTTGACCTTGCGCTGGCGCAGATCCATCGCTGTGATGGCGATCAGCCAGAGCACCAGGATGGGGAGGAGGGGGGATGTCATGGCGGGTTCTGTGGTTATGGGGTGCCCTTCAGTTTGTTCAAGATGGACGTAAAGAGCGTGTCCAGCTCCTTCCCAAGCAGGCCCACTGTGGTCATGATCGCCACCGCAATCAGCCCCGCAATCAGGCCGTATTCAATGGCGGTAGCGCCTTCTTCGTCACGCAGGAAGTTTTTGATGATGTTGGACATAGCTGTCTCCAGTCAAAAGCCCATGGGTAAGAAAACAGTGGCTGGCGATGGGCTAGCACCGGCCGCTGCGGTAAAAGCAGTCGTGCCCATTACCACCTTGCGGTGGTTGTGACGGGCTGGTTCTGTGGCAGTGCCAGCTGCTGGGGGTCGAGTCTTGGCTCGAGCCGCAGCTGCAGGCGCTGCGCGGAAATCACGGTTCGGGAATTCATCGGTGCGGAGGAGGATCTGGGGGGCTGGCCTCTTGCTGCTGCAAGGGCAAAGGCTTCCTGCTCCGGGCGCCTGTCGGGGCGGCCAGGCTCCATGGGCGCAGCCGGAGGCTGCGTGCGCTCCTGGCCGGGCTGCTCTGTAGGGAGAGATGAGGAAGAGGGCGTGGCCTGCTGCGCAAACAGCATGTCCAGCCAGTGTTCGGGCGGCTGCTGGGGCAGCAACTGGCCTGTGGTGCGAACCAGGCGCAATTCGTTGATGCGCTGGTCGTAGATGGCGTCAGCCTCGTCGAGCATGAGCCGCTGCATGTCGAGCTGGGCGTCCAGCACCTGCGAGAGGCTGCCGCGGCCGGCTTCAAGCAGGCGCCTGCGGCCTTCGAAGGCGCTGCGTGCTTCGCGCACGGCGTCGGCGAGCTGGGCTTCACGCTGGCGGCCGGCCTGGGCGCGGCCCCAGGCGGCGGAGGCGGTCTCGCGCACCTGGCGGCGCACGGACTCCTGCTGGGCCTCCTGGGCCTGCAATTCGTTGATGGCCTTGAGGATGCGGTCGCGCAGCTCGAAGCCATTGCCGAAATTCCAGTTCAGCTCCACGCCATAGCGTGTGCCGTCTGCATAGAGAACGCCCTTGGGATCGCGGTTGTGGGTGACGACGGCGGCCAGCGTGGGGTAGCGCTGGGCCTTGCTGCGCTCGACTTCGGCACTGGCACGGGCGATTTGCTGCTGGATTTCCTGCAGCTCGCTGCTGTTGCTTTCGGCGGCTTGCAGGGCCAGACTTTCCTGCGCGGGCATCCACTGCCGGGGCACGTGCAGCTCGGGCAGCCAGCCGTTTTCAGGGCTGAAGCCAAAGTAGCGCGTAAAGCGGGCCAGCGCATCCATGCGCTGGGATTCCAGCGCGTGCTGCTGGGCCCGTGCGCTGGCCTGGCGCGAGGAGGCCTGGCGCAGGTCGTTGCGGCCCACGGCACCCAGCTCGGCACGGCGCTCTTCGAGTTGGGCCAACTGGCCGATGATGCGCGCGGATTCTGAGGCAATGCCGGCCTTGCTGCCAAAGCGCTGCAGCTCCAGCATGGCGGTCAGACCGTCGAGCAGAACATTCTGGCGTGTGCCGTACAGCACGCTGCTTTGTGCGGCCTGCGAAGATTCAGCCGAGCGGATGCCGGCGCCGATGGCGCCACCGTCGATCAGGGCCAGCCGCACTTCTGCGTTGACGGTGGTGTAGTTGGAGCGCTGGCCCTGGCGCATCTGGGCATCTCCGCTGGAGGTGCCGACCTTGAAGGTGGGCCAGCGTGCGCCGCGCGCGGAGTTGACGTCATGGCCGGCGGACTCCAGTGCGGCACGCGCCTTGAGCACATCGGGGTATTCGTCCAGCATGGCGTGCAAGGAGTCGATCAGGCGGCGGTGGCTGCTGTCGCTGGCCAGTGTGGCGGGAGTGAGCTGGTGCGCCAGGCGCAGAGCGATCGGGGTGTTGGCGTTGTTGGCGCTGTGTACCACCACCACGGCCGGCGCACCGGCTTGGCTGGCGCTGTCCTGAGCCTGCGCGGCCAGGGGCAGTGCAGGCAGCAGTGCCAGCGCAAGCAGCAGCCGGCGCAGCGGAGGCGCTGACAGGGGCTGAAGCAGGCAGGGCGAGATGCGTTCGGTCATCAGGGCTCCCGGAAGGCTTCGCTCTGGATGCGCAGCATCGGGCGCAGCAAGTACCAGATAAAGGGTTCGTGGCCGAGCAGCAGGTCGAGCTGCGCCTGCATGCCGGTGGTGATGCGGTTGTCGGTGCGGCCCACCCAGTGCTGCTCCAGGCTGGCCTGGATGCGGAAGTAGGAGGGCGCGTCGGGCTGCTTGGCATCGCGGTCGGCGTCGGCCGACACCAGGGTGACATGGCCGGGCACCGAACCATAGCGAAGGAAGTCGTAGGCCGAGATCTTGACCTTGGTGGGCTGGCCGGTACGCACATAGCCGCGGTCTGCAGGGTTGAGCTGGGCTTCGACGATGACTTCGTCCTTGTCGGGCACGATCTCCAAAATCGGCTCGCCGGGCTTGACCACCCAGCCCGCGCCCGAGCTGCGCAGGCCCTTGATCACGCCGTCGGTGGGGGCCAGCACAATGGTGCGGGTGCGCTGGTTTTTGGCGCGCGCGAGGTCTTCGCCGAGGCTGAAGAGTTCGCGCTCCGTCTGAGCCAGCTCGTCAGAGGCGCGGCGGCGGAACGCGCCCTGGGCTTCAAGCTGCTTGGCCTGGGCCTGTGCGACCTTGGCACGGTTGCTGACCAGGAGCTCGCGGGTGGCGCCCAGGTCGGTGCGTACCTGCTCCAGCGCGCGCTGCTTTTCAATGACTTCGAGTTGGCCGATGAGCTGCTCGGCCGCCAGTTGCCGGGCAATGGTGGCCTCTTCCTGGTGCAGGCGCAGATTGATTTCCAGGCCTTGAATGCGGGCCTGGGTCTGGGCGACATCGCCGCGCGCCTGTAGTAGCTGGGCCTGGGCTGCGGCGAGGCCGCCCTGATATTCCAGCGTGCGGGAGGCGAAGGCGCCCATTTCGGCCTGAATGATCTGGGGGTCCAGGTCGGCCGGGAATTGTCCGGCTTTGAGGGCCTGGTTCTGTACTTCCGCGTTCAGGCGTACCTTGGCCGCCTGAGCCGTGGCCTGGCGTGCCTGGAGCTGTTCGAGGTTGAGGCTGTTGCCGCCCAGATCAATTTCCAGCAGTGGCTGGCTCTGGGTGACGGTCTGGCCTTCGCGGACATGAACGACGGTGACGATGCCGCCTTCCAGGTGCTGCACTGTTTGCACGCGATCCGATGGGATGACCTGGCCGGTGGCGACCACGACGTTTTCCACCGGGTAGAAAAGGCCGGTCAGCACCAGCGCACCGATGGCAGCAATCAGCAGCTTGCGTGGGCGGCTCTGGCGGTGCCAGAAGGCAAAGCGGCGTGGGGCC
The DNA here is from genome assembly GCF_030064165.1 of Comamonas resistens. Lineage (NCBI taxonomy): Bacteria > Pseudomonadati > Pseudomonadota > Betaproteobacteria > Burkholderiales > Comamonadaceae > Comamonas > Comamonas resistens. The sequence goes on along the minus strand of NZ_CP125947.1, from coordinate 4,903,767 downwards.
GCACCAGCGTCTGCGCCGACGTGACCCGACCCGCTGAGTTGCGGCTCGGGCTGTGGCTGGCGCAGAGCCAGCGGAAGGTCGTCTTGCCGGCTTTTCATGAGGCGGCTTCCTGAACCTGTGGCGCGGCCTGGACGGCGCTGTCGGCATGCACTGGCGCTGGAGCGGATTCGCGCAGACCGAACAGCTGGGGCAGCAGTTGTCTGGGCGAGCCGTGCCTGACGCTGCCGTCGCCACATACATGGTAGATATGGTGGGCTGCGGAGGCCACACGTAGGGAGTGGGTGACAACAATCACCGTGTGCTTGAGCGCAATTTGCCTCAGGGTCGACAGCAAAGCGGTTTCGCTGTCGAAGTCGAGGTCGTTGCTGGGCTCGTCGAGGATGAGAACCGATGGATTGCGCAGGAACAGTTGCGCCAGTGCGAGTTTGCGCAGCTCGCCTGCAGACAGGCCGGCACCGCCTTCACCCAGCGTGGTCTGGTAGCCGTTGGGCAACCGGCTGATGAAGCCATGTGCGCCCGAGAGTTGGCAGGCGGTGATGATTTTGCTGTCGTCGGCCTCGGGGTTGACCATGCGCAGGCTGTCGACAATCGGGCCGCTGAACCAGTAAACCTGCTGTGCGAGACAGCCTATCCAGTCGCTCAGATCGCTGCGCGGGAACTGGGCCATATCGTATTCATCAATGAAGATGCGCCCTTGGGTGGGCTGGTAGAGCCCGGCCAAGAGTTTGGTCAGCGTGGATTTTCCGGCACCGTTGTGGCCCAGGATGGCATGCATGCCGCCAGGGCCGATCTCCAGCGAGACCTGCTCCAGCGCAGCGGGGCCAGAGGCGTACTGAAAGCTGACCTGATCGAGGCGCAGACGGCCGCTGGGGCGCGGCAGCTCCACGGTCTGGGCTGGCGCTTCCAGCGGCTCCTGCAGAACTGCCTGAAGGCGTTCGGTGGCTTCGTTGGCGCGAGCCATGGAGCGCCAATTGCCGGCGAGCTGGGCGATGGGGCCCAGAGCCTTGTTGGACAGCAGGTTCACGGCCATCAGGCTGCCGATGCTCATCCATTGCGCGTTGATGGCAATCGCGCCGACGGTGATGACCGCGATGGAGAACAAGGTCAGCAGCATATGGCTGGCTTCACGGGCATTTTCCATTTCGCCGTTCTTGCCGAAGCTCTCTGCCAGCCAGCGGTCATAGCCTGCTTGCCAGGCCTGGCGCGCGGCATGGTCGTAACCCAGAACCTTGAGGGTGCCGCGAGCATTGCAGATTTCTGCTGTGCTGCGATCGAGCTGACGGGCCTGGGCGACTTCCTCGACACGGCCGCTGCGAACTTCATCGGCCCACCACCAGGCCAGCACACCCAGGATGATGATGGCCACGATGATGACGGGCAGAACCGGCCAGGCAATGATGCCGACGACAATCAGTGCCAGCACGGCCATGGGCAGATCGAGGATGGAATTGGCCAAGCCGCCGGAGATGCCGGTGCGCATGGCGCTGACATCGCGAAAGAGCTGCAGCCACTGGCTCGATGGGCGTTGCTCCAGCGTTTGCAGCGGGTGGCGCAGCATGGAATGCATCAGGGCCTGAGAGACATCGCGATCAATCATGGCGCCTGCTTCGCGCAGTGCGCGTGTGCGTTTGCGCCGCAGCCACCACTCCAGCAACAAAAAGCACAAAACACCGGCGACCATGGCAATCAATGTGGCGGTGCCGCCATGCGAGATAACCCGGTTATAGACCTGTAATAAGAAAATAGAGGGCAGCAATCCCAAAAGGCTGATCGGCAGGGATAACCAGGCGGCATTGTGCAATTGCCCCAAGGCACGTCGAAAGGCGTCGGCAATGGCGGTTGAATATGAGCTGGACGCAGTTGCCCCTGTCGCATTCTCTGCGACCACCATCAAGTGCTGAGGGAGTAAATAGCGAATCACAGCGGGTAATGATACGAGTATTTGAAAAAGACGTATTTTTTTGTTCTTAATGAAATGTACCAATAAAAAAGCATTTCATTGATATGAATCTAATTTTCAGTGATTTTTTTTAGATTAATTTCATTGAACAAAAAATGTTCATAGAAATATTCAATAGAAATTGACATTTGATTTGATTTTGGAGTCATTGCTATGAATTTTTTAGTTAACAAAATTTGACATTTAATGAAACCAATGGGCATTGGTGTGGCAATAATTTTTGAAAGATAAAGCGATTTAAACGAGGTGCTGCAATTGGTTTTTGCAAATTAATGGTGGTATTTATTACTATTGGTGCATGAATCTTCTCTCGGGTTCTGTCCCGCTTTCGCGCAGTGCATCGGCGGCAATGAGCAGGTTGATGGTGGCTTTGCCCGCAAGAAGTACGGTGTCGCCGATATGTGCCGTGACCATCAGCAGGTGTATGAGCTGGTTGAGGTCGTCATGCCAGATGACATGGGGCAAGTCGCCCAGCGTGCTGCTCAGTGGATAGAGCGCATCCCCGTACAGCAGCACGCTCTTGGCTGGTGTGGCGCGAATCAGTGGCGCTAAAGCCAGTTGGGTGGTTTCCAGGTTTTGATCGTGGGCCTGAATGCCGGCGAGCACGATCACTCGGTTATGTCTGCGGCGGGTAAGTGTCTGGAGTTGGGTAAAAGCTGCCTGTATCGAGTGAATGTGGCTGCTCTGGCTGTGATCCAGCAGCTGAATGCCATTGGGCAGCAGTTGCGGTTGCCCGGTTCCGGGCAGCGGCTCCCAGCTTTCCAGCCTGCTTTGCAGCGTGGTGGGTGATTGTCCCAGTGCGCTCAGCGCCGCCAGGGCTGCCAGGGCATTGGCAGCCATGTGGCGACCGTCTGCCTGCAGACGAAGTGTCATGGGCACTTCATCCATGGCGATAGATGGTTCGCCATGTGAAGTCGTCAGCCTCTGGGTATGAATGTGAGGCGCTTTGCCAAAGGTGATGACTTTGATGGCTACCCGCTGCGCGGCTTCGATCACGTCAGTATGGCAGCCGGTGGTCTGATCAAGGATGAGCGTCGCGCCGGGGGTGAGCAGATGTATCGCTGTCAGCAGCACTGTGTGGTTCGGTGCGATTCTTGATTTGGCGGCCTGATCGTCTTCGTGTCGGCTGCCGGTGACGATCAGGATGTCTGGTTTGGCCAGCGGCAATTCGCTGCTCAGCTTGTCGAAAGATAGTTCGATCAGGGCGTGCGTGCTGGCTTCGCTCCAGTTGATCATCTGCAGCGCTGCGCTCTGCGTCTGCAGGGCATTGCTGCGCAGGCTTGCCTGCTGCTGCAGGCAGTGGCGCAGCATGCTGAGAACGGAGGATTTGCCTGCGTGGCCTGTGACGGCAATGATGGGGGCTTGGATGCGCCGGCGCGCGGCCTGCGCCAGATTCAGCAAGCCCTGCTGGAGGTTTCTGACCTGCAGGATGGGAACGCCATGGCGCAAAAGATCATGGGCGGAGTCGCTGATGAGAGCGCTGGCTTTGACGGCATGCAGTGCGGCAGGCGATATGCCTGTGGCAAGGCCGGGGCGTCGCACAAGGACAGCGGCGCCGCTGTGGTGGTGTTGGCGATGGATGTCAAGGCCGGTGCAGCCAGCAGATGGCTCAAGCGGTGGGCCGCTCCAGTTGCCGCCCATCAGGGCTGCAAGCTCGTCGCGGCTCCAGAACATCGGTGTGCAGGCCAGCGGGGCTTCAGCCGTTGGGCTTTTGGCTTGAAAGAGCGGTCGCTGGACCAAGGCCGCAGGGGGCTTGCTTGGCCTTGAATGTGCGCCGGGAGCCTGTTGTGGGCTTGCTGGAGGCTGTGCCGCTGCCGGTGAATGCATCAGGTGCTCGGTGGCTGCCAGGCCACGGATCAAAAGCTGCGCGGCTTCGCACAAACCTGCCAGTGCTGGCGGTACAGCCGGCAGAAAGCGGCTTGGCTGCCTGGGGCGCGTACTGAAAAACGCCGCCTGCTGGCGTATGGCTGGTGGTAGGTAGAGGGCCTGTTCTGGCAGCAGCATGCATTTTTGCAGGCGTTGAAGCAGCGTTTGCAGTTCCGCATTCCATTGGCTGGAAGCGGCTGACTGGTCTGCAGCAGGCGGGGCCATTGGCAGCAGCGAGGCTTCCAGCATGGCAATCTCAGGCCAAGGCTGGGAGGCGAGCGAGTGATGCTGCACCCCAAAACCAACTCTGGTGCAGCGCTGGAAGTTGTGCTGGCCGTGCCAGAGTTGAGCCGCGTTGTGCACTTCGCTGTTTTTCGAGGGCATATTGCAGCGTGCAAAAGCCGTTAGGGCGAGGTGTGTCCAGGCCAGGGTGGCTGCAGGCAGGGCGGATTGCAGCGAAGCCAGCAGATGTTGGGCCAGTTGCTCCATGTGCTGAAACAGTGGGCCCGAAGTGTCGGGGGTCGGCGTGGCGAGAGGGCGATATTGATTCAGATGGCGCGCCAGCACGAGTAGGGCGGCGGACTGCAAAACACCGTCTTTGGCCAGGTGTGGAAGCCCTGCTTCAATAAAGGCCATCGCTTTGCGGATGGCATGACCGAGATCTGGGTGATGTCCCTGACGCTGCGTTTGCAGCAGGGCATAGGTGAGGCCCAGATGCTTTGCGGCGGTGTTGGCATCGGGCCAGCTTCCATCCTCTTGCTGTTGCTGCAAGAGTGCATGAAGCACAGGACGCAGAGGGCCATGTGTGGCGCACCAATGACTTGGCAGGCTCCATGAAGAGGGATGGCGTGGCACGACAATGCCTGCTTCGTGCCGGTCGATATAAATGCCTTGCAAATTCAGCAGCAGAGCCGGTTTTGCAGGCGCAGCGCTTGCCTGGTCTGCGCCGAGAAGGGGTAGAAATAGCGCAATATGTTCCAGTTCGGCGTCTGCAAGTGCCCAGGAAGTGGCAGGGTTACTTGCCCAGTTGGCAGGAGCAGCAGCGATGTGAATGATGTCCTGCACCCAGTCGATGCGCAGCTCTACCGCATTTTTCTTGTGCGCCCAGGCCCATTGGCGAATGCGTGTCGAGCCCTCGCGCCAGGCGGCTTGCAAGGTGCCAGCCCGTACCTGGAAGACCGCTGCGGCCTGCCCAGGTGCGGCAACACTGAAAAACAGCAGGCAGCCTGGAAACGGCTGAGGAAGCGGCGTCAGGTGCTGTTTCAGATACTCCAGCCCTTGGCTGAGTTGTCGAAACAAGGTGGTTTCAGGCTCCATGGCTGCAGAGTTGTCCTTGGCATGCGCGTAGGCTGCTGGACTGCCATGGGAATGCAGCATGAATACCGGGCCTGTCATGTCGTTGCGTTGCGGGATAGAGAAAGTGTGTTTAAAACTCAGCGGTATTCGAACTCGACGCGTCGGTTGCGCTGATGTGCAGCCTCGCTCGATCCCTGCTCGACCAGACGTTCCTTGCCATAGCTGACCGCTTCAACCCGATTGGCGTTCACACCCAGTATTTCGAGGTTTTTGCGCACGGCCTCGGCACGCTTTTGACCCAAAGCCAGGTTGTACTCTGTGCCGCCACGCGCATCGGTATTGCCTTGCAGAGTCAGCGAGCGTCCTGGATTGCTCTGCAGCCAGCGCGCATGGCTGTCGATGATTCCACGGTCTTCTGGTCGCACGGTGTATGAATCAAAGTCGAAATAGACAATATGGGCAACGTTGGCAGGCCCTTTTTGGCTGGGTTGCGAAGAGACAACGACAGGAGCGACGCCTGCTGCTGTGTGGGCGGCAGGCCGTCCAAAGGCGTAACTGTGCGTAGTCCGGTTTGAATTCGGTGCAGTGTTGCAGGCAGCCAGACCCAAAGCCAGAAAAAGTACGGAGCAAAGCCGAAATGTATTGAGCATGGAGTTTCCTTGAACGTGTCACCGCCCGGGGGGCAGTGACACGAGAAAGCAGCACGCATGTGCTGCATGGCAGGCCCGGATCAGCCGATCAAGTGCTGAGTGAAGGACAGGGCGTTGGAGGCATCGCCGTGTACATCGGCCTGGCTATTGATGGCGGTCGCAATGGGTTCCAGCTCTGCCAGAGCCGCATCTGCGGCGTTGGCAGGCGCCACTGCCGTGGTGGCGCTCAGCAGACCACCGCCACCCAACAGACCGCCGAGCAAGCCGCCGTTGCCACCCAGCACACCGCCGAGCAGGCCACCGTTGCCACCGAGTACGCCGCCGAGCAGACCGTTGTCACCGACCACGGTTTCCAGCACGCCGCCAACGAGACCGTTGTCGCCGGTCAGGCCGCCGAGCAGGCCGCCGTTGCCACCGAGTACGCCGCCGAGCAGACCGTTGTCACCGACCACGGTTTCCAGCACGCCGCCAACGAGACCGTTGTCGCCGGTCAGGCCGCCGAGCAGGCCGCCGTTGCCACCGAGTACGCCGCCGAGCAGACCGTTGTCACCGACCACGGTTTCCAGCACGCCGCCAACGAGACCGTTGTCGCCGGTCAGGCCGCCGAGCAGGCCGCCGTTGCCACCGAGTACGCCGCCGAGCAGACCGTTGTCACCGACCACGGTTTCCAGCACGCCGCCAACGAGACCGTTGTCGCCGGTCAGGCCGCCGAGCAGGCCGCCGTTGCCACCGAGTACGCCGCCGAGCAGACCGTTGTCACCGACCACGGTTTCCAGCACGCCGCCAACGAGACCGTTGTCGCCGGTCAGGCCGCCGAGCAGGCCGCCGTTGCCACCGAGTACGCCGCCGAGCAGACCGTTGTCACCGACCACGGTTTCCAGCACGCCGCCAACGAGACCGTTGTCGCCGGTCAGGCCGCCGAGCAGGCCGCCGTTGCCACCGAGTACGCCGCCGAGCAGACCGTTGTCACCGGCCACGGTTTCCAGCACGCCGCCAACGAGACCGTTGTCGCCGGTCAGGCCGCCGAGCAGGCCGCCGTTACCACCGAGTACGCCACCCAGCAGGCCACCTTCGCCACCCAGGACACCGCCCACGATGCCGCCCAGCAGTCCACCGCCCAGGCCACCTTCGCCGGCATTGGTCAGGCCTGCGATCAACTCATTGAGCGTGCTGATCACGGGCTCCAGTGCCTGGCCCTCCACGGTGGTCAGGCCGCTGACCAGTTCGGTCAGCACGCCCAGCGGGCCACCGTCCACATTGGTCAGGCCTTCCAGCACACCGGTCACGGTGGCCAAGGTACCGTCGGTAGGGTTGATCAGCGCATCAAGCAACTGGCCCACGGGCTCGGCCACGGTGCCGCCCAGCAGGCTGTCCACGACCTCCTGTGCAGTGGTCACCAACCCCTCGCCTTCGCCAGCGCCGCCGCCGCCGGTGATACCACCCAGCAGGCCGCCCTCACCGGTCAGGCCGCCGAGCAGGCCACCTTCGCCACCCAGGATACCGCCCACGATGCCGCCCAGCAGTCCACCGCCCAGGCCGCCTTCGCCGGCATTGGTCAGGCCTGCGATCAGCTCATTGAGCGTGCTGATCACGGGCTCCAGCGCCTGGCCTTCCACGGTGGTCAGGCCACTGACCAGTTCGGTCAGCACGCCCAGCGGGCCACCGTCCACATTGGTCAGGCCTTCCAGCACACCGGTCACGGTGGCCAGGGTTCCGTCGGTGGGGTTGAGCAGCGAGTCGATCAATTGGCCCACAGGCTCGGCCACGGTGCCGCCGAGCAGGTTGTCTACGACATCCTGCACGGTAGTGACCACGCCGCCTTCGCCGCCGGTCGGATCGCCCCCGGTTCCGCCACCGCCCAGCAGTCCACCCAGCAGTCCACCCAGCAGGTCGCCGACACCGGAGAGCAGGTCGTTAAGCGTGCCACCTTCACCCAGCAGACCACCGAGGACATCGTTGACCACGTTACCGATACCGCCGGAGGCCGGGTCGCTCAGCCCTTGCAACAGGCCATTGAGCGTATCGATCAGAGGCTCCAGGCCCTGATTGTTGATATTCACCAGACCATCCACCAGTTCGGTCAACACGCCCAGAGGTCCGCCGTCGGTGCTGGTCAACTGTTCCAGGATATTGGTAACCGTGGACAGAGTGCCATCCGTGGGATTGACCAGCGAATTGATCAGATCGGACACGGGCTCGATAAGGGTGCCGCCAGCCAGACCTGCAACCACATCCTCAACCGACGAAATAAGACCATGACCATCGGAGCCATCCGTGGGATCCGTGTTGTCGGTGTTATCCGTGTTGTCCGTGTTGTCGGTGTTATCCGTGTTGTCGGTGTTATCCGTGTTGTCGGTGTTATCCGTGTTGTCGGTGTTATCCGTGTTGTCGGTGTTATCCGTGTTGTCGGTGTTATCCGTGTTGTCGGTGTTGTCCGTGTTATCGGTGTTGTCGGTGTTGTCCGTGTTATCGGTGTTGTCCGTGTTATCGGTGTTATCCGTGTTGTCGGTGTTATCCGTGTTGTCGGTGTTGTCGGTGTTGTCCGTGTTGTCGGTGTTATCGGTGTTATCCGTGTTGTCGGTGTTGTCGGTGTTATCCGTGTTATCCGTGTTGTCGGTGTTATCCGTGTTGTCCGTGTTGTCCGTGTTGTCGGTGTTATCCGTGTTATCGGTGTTGTCCGTGTTATCGGTGTTATCCGTGTTGTCGGTGTTGTCCGTGTTGTCGGTGTTATCCGTGTTGTCCGTGTTATCGGTGTTATCCGTGTTGTCGGTGTTATCGGTGTTGTCCGTGTTATCGGTGTTGTCCGTGTTATCGGTGTTATCCGTGTTGTCCGTGTTGTCCGTGTTATCGGTGTTGTCGGTGTTATCCGTGTTGTCGGTGTTATCCGTGTTGTCGGTGTTGTCCGTGTTATCGGTGTTGTCGGTGTTGTCCGTGTTATCGGTGTTATCGGTGTTGTCCGTGTTATCGGTGTTATCGGTGTTGTCCGTGTTATCGGTGCTATCCGTGCTATCCGTGGGTTCTGGCTTGGGCTCAGTCGGAGGAACAGGTGCATGAGCCTCATCATCATCGTTAAGGGCGGCGGCAAGCAGGCCTGCCGCGCCAACGCCGACCAGGCCAGCCAGCAGGTAATCGCTGAGCACGGAGCCGCCCGCATCCTTGGTGACAACCAGACCCACGGCATCGCTGTCGCTGGCAGGTGCTACATCCACATTGCCTGAAGCCAGATCCAGAACCGTGGTGCCCGAGCTGCCCTGGGCCAGAGTGGCTTCTGTGCCACCGGAGAATGTGCCGACCAGTGCCTGACCGTCTTGCCCTTGGAACAAGGCCTTGGCGTCGCCATTGGCCGGAACGATGACTTTGTCACCAATATAAAGAGCCGTGCCGGCCTCGGCAGGGATGGCGGCCCCATTGCGCACGATTTGAACTCCTGTAGAGGCTTGGGACAGTCGGGCCACTGGAGATTGAGCAGCGTTTGTTGCTGGAGCCAACTGCGCAGTGCTGAGTTGAGCCACCGTGGTGCTGGTTGGAGCAGTGTTGAAAGTCGCGTTGCCTGTTGGCTGCGAGGATTGAGCTGTCATTTTTCTCTCCAGAAAGTTGAGGAGTCAAAGGGCAAATGGTTCTGGCCCCAAGTCATGGATTTGTCTGAAGTTCTTGGTATGCAACATGCGTGCCATCGTTGTTGCAGCGGAATGACAGGTTTGAATTTTTATAGGTGGTTGATTTTTTGAGAGTTTTTCAGATGTTCCGAATTGCTTTGGAGTGAGTGTTACGTGGGGTGTTACGTAACGAAGCTGTGTTTTTTCGTTACGTAAGGTGTGGCGGTGTTCTGTCGTTTTCCGGCTTTTGGCGAGACCGACATCCTTGGCAGGGGGATAGCTTCTCCCTTTAGAATCGCCCGAATTGGGTTGCCATAGCGGCGTCGAGCTTGCAGCAACAAGATGGCGGATAAGTTTCCGTTTCTCAAACTTCATTGCTTAGAGAGTTTCAAAATATGCCGATTGCATCCCGAGTCTTGCCCTGTCTGTCCGGGCATGCTTATTCGTTGTTTGCGAGGCCTCTGGCGGCAGTGATCATTGGTTGGGGGGCTACAGTCCATGGAGGAGCAGCGCTGGCTTCCCAGGAGTCGATCAATGCAGTGGCTAAGCTTTTGGAGCAGGGAAAGGCGACGCAGGCTGCCCGACAAGCCGAAAGCTATTTGAAGCAAAACCCTTCGGATGTGCAGATGCGCTTTCTTCAAGGGGTGATTGCGGCGCAGCTCAAGCAGAATCAGCAGGCCATCAAAATATTTATCGCCTTGACCAAAGAGTACCCAAACCTGCCCGAGCCCTATAACAATCTCGCGGTGCTATACGCTGCGGAAGGTCAGGAACGAAAAGCCTCCGAGGTTCTTGAGCAGGCGATACGGACCAATCCCAGCTACGCGACCGCCCATGAGAATCTGGGGGATCTGTATGCGGGCATGGCAAGTGCCGCGTATTCCAAGGCTTTGCAGCTTGATGACAAACGCAAGGCCATCCAGCCCAAGCTGGCCCTGATCACGCAAATTCTTCCCAAGCATGAAGAGGGCTCCAAGCCTGCGGTGGCGGACTCTGCTGTGGTCGCCGCAACAAGCAAAACCGTTGCTGCACCGGCGGCCAGCGCCAATGCGGCAGCGGTATCGTCCTCTGCTAAGGCGGTGCCAGGCCTCAAGTCGGCAACCGTATCTGCAGCGGTGACTGCCGCAAAAGAAATCAAGGCAAGCGATGTCAAGACGGTAGGTATCAAGACAGCCGATGCCAAGGCCACCGTGCCTCAGGAGCCGGTAGCCGCGCCGGCTCCTGCCAAGACGGTTGAAGTCCGAATGCCAGAGCCTAAGCCCGCCGCCGCAGTCAAAAGCGCAGCTGCGGCAGTCGTTGCGGATGCTCCTGAACGCAATACGATGAAGGAAAAAACTGCAGAGGTGGCTGCCAAGGACGCTGCGGTGGCAGAGGTCAAATCGGCGGTCAAGGCCTGGGCGGCAGCCTGGCAGAGCCAGGATGTGGATCGTTATCTCAATGCCTACAGCGGCGATTTCAAGCCGGCAGATGGCAGCAGCTTGGCCAAGTGGAAGGAAACGCGTCGCGAGCGCATTGTGGGCAAATCGGGAATTTCTGTGACACTGCACGATTTGCAGGTCAGTGTGGATGGTGATAAGGCTACAGCTCGTTTCCGTCAGAGCTATGTCGCAGGTGCTTTGAATACCCGCATGAAAAAGACTTTGAAACTGCAGCGTGAGAAGGGCCTCTGGCATATCACTTCCGAAGGCGCATGATGTCCTCGCTGCATTTCCGAGGTGACATTGGTAGCAGGCTGTTCATCAGGCCATGCTGGCAATCTTCTGCAATCCTTATCGCGTTGGTGCTGACTGCTGCGGCGCTTGTCCAGCCAGCTTTTGCAGGGCCAGAGAAGGCTGCCCAACCCAGGGGAGGGAAGGCTCATGCCAAGTCCGTCAAGAGCAGGTCAGCCACCGTGAAACCGCTGGCTGCCGGCAAGGCTGAAGAGCGTCTGCTTCAGGCCATCGAGATGGTGGGGCAACAGAATCTCGATGGTGCCTTGAAAGCCGTGGCAGCGCTGACCAGCGAGGTGCCCAACTTCCGCGCTGCTCATCTGGTGTATGCCGATCTTTTGCGCTTCAAGACCGGCAGGATGGTCAGTGCCCCGGCTCCGGTTGGAGGCATGCTCGTCAAACACGCGCCGCAGCCTGCGACAAGCGTTCTGTTGTCGCCTGAGGTTCAGGATCAATTGCAGGGTTTGCAGGACGAACTCAGACGTCGTGTCCAGGCGGCTGCCAGTCTGCCTGTTGAAGGGAGCATACCGGCGGAACTGCTGATGCTGGATGCGTCAGTGCGACAGGCGATGGCTATCGATGCGAGCAAATCCCGGCTTTATCTGTTTACCAACGAAGGCGGAAGCTTGCGCATGACAGGGAATTTCTATGTTTCCGTCGGCAAGCTGGGCATGGGCAAGACGGAGGCCGGCGACCAGAGGACGCCACAGGGTGTGTATTTCATCGGTCGTCAGATCCCGGGGGCCAAGTTGCCAGAGTTTTATGGCAAAGGGGCCCTGACCATGAACTACCCCAATGACTGGGATCGCCTGGCCGGGCGCTCAGGCAGTGGCATCTGGCTGCATGGCACACCGCCTGATCAGTACGCTCGGCTGCCCGAAGCCAGCGATGGCTGTGTGGTGCTGTCCAACCCTGATCTGACGTTTCTCATGCGATCGATTGATCTTCAGACGCCGGTGCTGGTGCGTGAGCAATTGCAGTGGCTTGCTCCCCAAGATGTGGCGGGGCGCAGAAAGGCCGAGCAGTCCTTTCTCAAGGTGCTCGATGACTGGAGGATGGCCTGGAGCCGCAAGGATCAGCGCAAGCTGGCGGATCTTTATGCGGCAGACTTTATGAAGCCCGAAGGCAGCACTTCGCCGGTGGAGCGCTTGAATGCTTATTTCATAGGCGCTGCAGATATAGCGCTGAAGGATTTGTCCGTGTATTCGTGGGCAGACGCCAAAGGGGAGTTGCGTGTGGTCAACCTGAAGGCCAGTAGCAAGGCCTTTGCCAAGGATTTGTCGTTGCGCCAGTACTGGCGCAAGTCCGGTACGCACTGGAAGCTGTTCTCCGAAGATGTGATGGGCAGTTGATAGCCGCTCAAGGCTGCAGATCCAGTCTGCAGACGCCGTCAATCAGAAACTTCAGTGACTGTGTGGCGGACATCGACCGAACAGAGGAGCGGGAGCCTATGAATGCATGGCAGTGTGCATAGGTTGTGTGGCCCCATGACCACCCCAGCCAGACCGTCCCCACAGGCTTCTCCACCGACCCGCCCCCAGGCCCGGCAATCCCCGTCACCGCAATGCTGACCTGGGCGCGTGAATGGCGAATTGCGCCTTCGGCCATCGCACGCACGACTTCTTCGCTGACGGCGCCATGCTTGGCGATCAGTTCGGCGGGCACGCCCAGCATCTCGGTCTTGGCTTCATTGGAGTAGGTCACAAAGCCACGCTCAAACCATTGGCTGGAGCCTGCGAGGTCGGTGCAGGCCGCAGCAATCATGCCGCCGGTGCAGCTTTCGGCGGTGGCCAGCATCCAGCCTTTTTCGGTCAGCTTGGCAGCCAGTTGCTGCACCAGTTCTTCGATGTTGGCTTGTTTGTTGTTCATCGTCTCCTCCGGGTTCGCAGGCCGCTAGCCGCTTTTAGAAAAAATGCTTCCACAGCGCGATTACCAGCAGCGTGCAAAAGGCTGCTACCAGGTCATCCCACATGATTCCCCAGCCGCCGCGTGGGCCGAAGCCTTTGAACAAGCGGTCCGCCCATTTGACGGGTTGTGGTTTGACGGCATCGAAAAAACGAAACAGCGCAAAGCACAGCAACTGACCCCAGAAGCCCAGCGGCATGCACAGCCACAGAATGATCCACATGGCCACGATTTCGTCCCAGACGATATGCCCAGGGTCGGCCACACGCATATGCTGGGCGGTGACGGTGCAGGCCCACCAGCCCAGGGGAAGACTGGCCGCGATCAGCCAGCCGATCTGGGCCTTGTCCAGCCACAGCTGCAGCACCAGAAAGGCCAGCCAGGCCCATAGCGTGCCCACGGTACCGGGGGCGATGCGGGACAGGCCGGAGCCAAAGCCCAGCGCAATCATGTGCGCTGGATGCTGCAGCATGAATTTGACGCTGGGGTGGGCGATGGCGGCCGTGCCGGCCTGGGATGGTGCTTTGCTATTGATAGCTGCTGGCGATTGATCTGCCTGAGTTGCAGCAGTATTTGATGCTTGATCCGTCATGTTGTAATGATACGAGGGGGCTTATTGCAGCCCCTCTATGGGCAGATTTTCGGGGAAGCGGATCTGGTGCGTGGCCTGGAACTGCGCGGTGGCGCGGGCATCGAGGTTTTGCTCCCAGGCGATCATGCCGTTTTGCGCGTTCCAGCGCGTGGTGCCGGGCTGAGGGCTGTACTGCGACTGCACCTTGATCTGTTCGTTGCGTGAAGTGGGTGCGGCATCCAGCACCTGCAGGGCGATGACTTGATCGTGACGGTTTTCCACGGAGTAGCTGCGCACCACGGTGCGCTCGGTCTTGCTGTTGGTCCAGCCGCCGCTGCCGGTATTGCTTTGGGCCGGCATGCGGCGTACGACGACCTGGTCATCGCGCCCGAAAGACAGGCCCTGCGCCAGTGCCTGGGCGTTGCCAAAGTCCAGCCGTCCGCTACCAACCAGTGCATCGTCGCGGAACAGGGTGACCGGTCCTGCGGGCCAGATGCCTTGCGGTGCCTGCAATGTGGCAATCAGGTAGGCGGCCTCTTCTGCCGCAGGAGCGGTGCGCGTCAACAAGGTGGTGGCCAGATTTTCCTGCCCCAGGGTCAGCGTGATTCGCTCGGAGCTGGATGGGACGGTGATCTTGTATGGCACGACGAACTGCGTGGTGTAGGCCGTGTCGATGCTTGAGACATCCAGGTCGGGCAGGGCCGGAGCCATGACGGCTTCGGCAGACATCTTGGCCATGGGCCTGCCGGCGCGGGCTATGGGGGCGGGTGCCGGGATTGCCAGGGCCGCAGGCGGCGCGGGCTGGGCGATGTCGACCACCCATGGGCGCGGCATGGCTCCCTGGGTGCTGCGCGTGGGTTGCCCCGTGGACAGGCGCAGGCGCACATTGCTCCAGTCTTCGCCGCTGGCTTGCACGACCTGGGCCTGGCGTTCCAGATGCACTTGATTCTTGGTGGTGTCGAGCTGGGCGCGATAGCTGGGTTGCCAGCCGGGGCCACGTACCTGATAGTTCAGGCGCACGTTGGCAGCGCGGGCACTGGCCAGCTGCACCGTGACTTTCATGACCTGGGCCTGTTCCGAGCCGGTGCGGTCGCGCTCCTGCCGCAGCGGTTGCAGCTGTGCCAGCAGATCTTGCTTTTGTCTTTGAATCTGATGGGCGCGCACGCTGTTGTCGCGGCTGCTTTGACGCAGGGCCTGGCTGGTGCTGGCGATCTGCGCGGCGCTTACCTTGACCTCGTCGCCGGGCTTGCTCACGCCTTGCAGAAAATCGCCCACCAGTTTGGCGGCGTTTTCCTCGGCTTCTATGGCTGCCAGTTGATCTTCGAGTGTGCGGATCTGCTGATCTAGCGGGCTGGTGCAGTCTTTGGCGGCCATGTGACGGGCCTGCATCAATGTCTTGATCTCGCCCACACGCACGCCATCATCGCCGGTGATTTGCAGGCTCTGCGTATCTACACTGGTGGGCAGACATTCAAAGCTGAGCTGGCGCGTCTGGGCATCAATGCGCGCCTCGCGCTGAACGGCCGCGACGCCTGGATAAAGCGTGACTTCGGTAATCGGTGCGCGGTTGCCCGATACGCTGAGACTGGTGCCCTGCGCAGCGACCAGAGCTGGCAGTGCAGCAGCCAGGCTGGTCAGCAGGCAAGAGGCGTGTACAGGCAGAAGGCGACGTGGACGCATGGTGGGCAGCTCTTGTTTCCGGTGAACAGGGGGTTGAGCTTAACCCAGGCATCTGTCGGTGCCTGCCGGGGCTCAACTGCTGAAGTGGTCGAAGGACTTCCAGTCATTTGGCATCGGCTGGCCGTCGGCGCCGAGCACGCGCAGGCCAGGCTGCGCGTCGATGTGGCCTATGTGGTGCACCGGCGTGCTGCTGGCCACGCCTGCAGCCAGTACATCGGCGTGGCGAGTGGCGGGAGCGGTGAAGCACAGCTCGTAGTCGTCGCCGCCGGCCAGCGTGCACAGCTGCTGAAGTTTTGAGTCGAATTGCCATGTAGCGCTTGATGGGTAAGCGCTGGCAGCTATCAAAGGCGTAGTCAGCCGACTATCCACCGTGGCACCGACTTTGGATAAATCCAGGATATGACCGAGATCGCCCAGCAGCCCGTCGCTCACATCGAGTGCACTGCTGGCGATGCCGCGCAATGCCAGACCCAGGGCGACGCGCGGGGTGGGGGCTTCCAGCCGCTGGCGGGCTTGCTGGAGCAGATCGGCAGGCGGCTGCACATGGCCCAACAAGGTCTCCAGTGCGAGGCGGGCATCGCCCAACTGGCCGCTGACCCAGAGCTCATCGCCCGCGCGCGCGCCGCTGCGCAGCAGGGCCTGGCCTGCGGGCACTTCGCCAAACACGGTGATGCAGATATTGAGGGGTCCACCCGTGGTGTCACCGCCAATCAACTCGCAATCATGGGCGTCGGCCAGGGCAAACATGCCCTGGGCAAACTCGCTGATCCAGGCTTCGTCGGCACGCGGCAGCGACAGGGCCAGGGTGAAGGCCAGGGGCTTGGCGCCACTGGCCGCCAGGTCGCTGAGATTCACGGCCAGCGCCTTGTGACCCAGCAGGCGCGGATTCACATCGGGAAAGAAATGGCGGCCCTCGACCAGCATGTCGCTAGAGATGGCGAGTTGCATGCCGGGTGCAGGCGCCAGCAGCGCGCAGTCGTCGCCTACGCCCAGTGCTGCACGTTGCACGGGGCGCTGGAAGTAGCGGCGGATCAGATCAAATTCACCCATGAATTCACTTGCCGCGGCAGGGCGGCCTGCTTGGCCGCTGGTGGGCGGCCGTGGTTAAAACTGCGGTGGCATGACAGCGATGCCGGCGCCAGAGGATGGGCAGAGGCTTTTACCCGGAAGCATTGCCATCGACTCTGAATCAATGCTTCCGGGGTGTTGGCCTCAGGGCCAGAAGAAGCTCAATGGCCTGCGCCAGAAGCGCTGACGTATGGCCTTGTAGATGCGCGAACGATCCACGCCGCTGACATTGTGGGCACGCAGTGCCAGGCGGAAGGCCAGGTAGAAGCTGACGCCCACGTTGAGTGCGGCGTTGAAGGGCAGCATGGCAACTGCCCACCACAGCAGATTGGAATGCAGCACCTCCCAGCCCAGCGACGGGATGGCCACACCGATCTGGCCGGTGGAGAGGGTGACGTGGCGCACTTCCAGACCCAGGCCGAAGAAGGCCGCAAATGCGGGTACCAGGCCCAGCATGAAACCCAGCGAGATATTGGATGCCAGACCTGAAATGTTCTTGCGCAGAAACCTGGCCCAGCGGTCCGCACGGGTTGTGCCCAACACGCGGGTGATGCGTGGGTTGTAACGGATGACGGAATCGATATTGCGCAGCACAAACCAGTTTTCCGCACCGCCGGCAATCAGGCTGCTGGCAAACAGCAGCACGCCGGTAAAGGCCGCAAACAGCACAGATGGGCCCAGCAGGCTCAGCGACTCCAGCACCTGGGTGGCATGGGAGGGGCTGAGCGCGGGGTGCTTGACCAGTTCTGCATAGCCCATGGTCAGCGCCATTGCCGCAGGGAAGACGATCAGCACGTTGCCCAGAATGGCGGCGACCTGGGAGCGCACCAGATGGGCAACCTCATCGACAAACTCCTGGATGGAGTCGTCGGACTGGATGTCCTTGAGCTTGGCTGCCATGGCCGGTGCCGTCATCGCCGGCTGCTTGGTGGCCACCGTGAAGTGCAGCATCTGGATCAGCACAAAGCTCAGCGCATAGTTCATGCCTGCGGCCAGACCCGACCAGAACACGGACAGGCCCAGCGCATACAGCGCAAACTTGGCCAGCGTGGTGAAGGCCATCACAAAGCCGCCGCCAGCGGCCTTGGCCATCATGTTGCGGTATTCGCCCTTGTCGCGGGTGATGTAGTGCTCGCCCGTTTCGGCGCTGCGCTCGGCCACCTTGGCGGCCAGCAGCGATGTGTTGGTGGACAGGAGCGCGCGCACGCTGCGGCGCTCCAGGCCCACGGCGACAAGGTTGGACAGCAGCTCGGAGGTCTCGTAGGCACGGTCCGTGGACAGCAGGCAGTCCAGTAGGCGGCGGATGCGCAAAATGCGCGCGCGCACCTGGCGCAGGCGGAAGATCAGACCGACGGAAATGCCTTCGGCCTCGACATAGGAGTACACGGACGAGACGGCCGAGCGGCAGGCCTCAAGCCGCTCGCGCAACTGTGCCGCAGCGGCGTCGCGCCGGTCGGTGGTGCGCAGCGGCAGCATGACCTCCACGCGCAGGTTTTCCACATCGTGAATCAGCGCGTGAAAAGGCTTTTCTTCGCGTGCCTGCTCGCTCATGCGCAGGCGCAATTCGGGGGCAAAGCCGGTGGACAGAATCTGGCCCGCGCAATAGGTGATGGCGTCCAGCAGATTGCGCTCCCAGAAGCTGGCGCCTTCGTCGGATGGCGGCGCCACCAGGGCCGAAATGCGGGCCATGAGTGTGCTGTCCAGGGCATGCAGCCAGCGGGCATCGAAGCGGTCCGGAAAGACCAGCATGAACAGCTCGGAGGCGTCCACGGTCTCGGGGGTGCTGGGCAGAAGCTTGTAGCGCAGGCGTTCGGCCACTTCGCTGGCCATGGCCGTGCGCGGGGCAAAGCCGAAGTCGGCCAGCAGGGCCGTGATGTCCACTGTTTCCAGCAGCTTTTGCCACCACAGGCCCAGGCGTTGCCGGGCATCGGCATCGGCCTCGAAAGCGGCCACGACCTGCTCCATGCGGTCCACGGCCAGCTCCAGCGAGGGCTTGGGCGCTCTGATCCATTCGACCAGGTGGATCAGCCACAGATGGCGCTGGGCGAGGTCGGCATGAGGGTCCAGCGCCTGTATCAGGCGCGGAAGGTCCGGAGGGAGTTTTTTCATGCGGGCGAGCTCAGTGCAGAACGCGTTTTTCTGTCGTGGGCATGACGTCGCCCGAATCATTCATCTGCAGCACGAACAGCGGGATTTCACATTCAAAGGTTTCGCCCTCGTGATTCACGCAAAGATAGCTGCCCTGCATGGTGCCCGTGGGCGTGCGCAACTGGCAGCCGCTGGTGTATTCAAAGGATTCGCCGGGCTGCAGCAGTGGTTGACGGCCCACCACGCCCAGGCCCTTGACCTCTTCGACATGGCCCAGCTCATTGGTAATGATCCAGTGCCGGGCAATCAACTGCGCGGGCACTTCACCCGTGTTGGTGACGGTGATGGTGTAGGAAAACACATAGACGCCTGCGGCAGGAGCGGACTGCTCTGGCAGGTAGGCTGGCTGGACTTGGACCAGAAACTCGTTCATTGGCATGGCGCAATGGTAACTGCGACAATTGCGAACCATGAGCCCCACCTACCGTATTGCCCCCTCCATCCTGTCAGCCGACTTCGCCCGTTTGGGCGAAGAAGTGCGCAATGTCATTGCAGCCGGTGCCGACTGGATCCACTTCGACGTGATGGACAATCATTACGTGCCCAATCTGACCTTCGGTCCCATGATCTGTCAGGCCTTGAAGCCCCACGCGGTCACTCCCGATGGCAAGCCCGTGCCTATCGACGTGCACCTGATGGTGCAACCCGTGGACGATCTGGCCACCGCCTTTGCCAAGGCCGGGGCCGACTACATCAGCTTCCACCCCGATGCGTCGCAGCATGTGCACCGCAGCATCCAGAACATCAAAAGCCATGGCTGCAAGGCCGGTCTGACCTTCAATCCTGCCGCGTCGCTCGATGTGCTGGACTGGGTGATCGAGGACATCGACCTGATCCTGCTGATGAGCGTGAACCCCGGCTTCGGCGGCCAAAGCTTTATTGATAGCACGCTGCGCAAGGTGGAAGCTGCTCGCAAACGTATCCAGGCGTCTGGCAAGGACATCCGCCTGGAAGTGGACGGCGGTATCAAGGAGGCCAATATTCGCGCCGTGGCCGATGCTGGTGCCGATACCTTTGTGGCTGGGAGCGCCATCTTCGGCAAGCCCGACTACAAGGCCGTGATCGACACCATGCGCAAGAATCTGGGTTGATACCCTAGGCGACTTTGCCGCCGTCCTTTCTTGAGGGGCGCGTCATCGCCTCCCAGCCGAGGCGGCTCTTGTCCGATCTTCAGGCTATGGATGAGTCTGACTTGCCTGTCAAGAGGCTTGGGTTGGTGCTCTTCCAGATATGAAGGCCCAGGCCAAGATCAAGCTGTCGCCTGGGCCGTCGCATTTGCATAAGGCCTTTGTGCTGGGGCTCTTTGAAGACCGAACAAGGGCTGCTCCAGCCCTTGTTCAGCATCGTCCCCATGCAATCCGCCTTCGCAGGCGACGCATGATTCGTCCGAAGCAAGAAACACGACTGCTTGGGCAATGCGCTGCGCACTGTGGCCAAGTAGCTCGATGTGTTCATAGTCTGATTGAGTGATGAAGGCCAGGGCAAAGCTTTTTATGCTTTGGACCATTGGCCGGGACCGAGCCCCCAAAGGGGGCGTGCATGTGTCTGAAAGACCTGATTGCCGCTGCTGTGGGTGGAAGGCGGTCGCATGCTGCGGTCTATTGGCTGCAATTCCTTTTCATCACGAGGTTGTTGTATGCATCCGCAATTGAATTCTCCACAAACGGGAGTTGTCGTCACTGGTGGCGCCTCTGGCATCGGGCTGGCCAGCGCTCGCTCGCTTGCTGTTGTAGGCCGCCCTGTGGCCTTGTTTGACATCGATGGCGCCAAGGCACAGGCCGCTGCTGATGCCATTCATCGTGAATTTGGCGTGGCTGCCGTGGGGGTGGGGGTCGATCTGCGTGATGCAGCAGCGCTAGCTCCGGCACTCGATCAGGCACGTGCCGCTTTGCCAAGCATTGGGGGACTGGTACATGCTGCAGGCACGGTGGACATGGGGTCGCTGGACGGCATCACGCCGGAAAACTGGGATGCGGGCATGAATGTACATCTGCGTCCGCTGGCATTGTTGACACAGGCCCTGCTACCGGACTTCCGTGCTAACCCGGGCTCGGCAGTGGTGGGCATAGCCTCGATCAATGCCACCCTGGGCAACAGCATCAATCCGATCTATAGCGCCGCCAAAGGGGGAATGCTGTCGCTGATTCGTTCGCTGGCTGATCGTCTGGCAATGGACAAGGTGCGTATCAATGCAGTCTCACCTGGCCAGATTCTCACGCCCATGATGATGCCGGCGGTTCAGGCGCTTCCGCCCGGTACCTTCGAGCGCAGGATCTTGCTGGGCCGTCTGGGCATGCCGGAGGAAATCGGCAAGGTCGTGCGATTCCTGCTGTCGGACGAGGCCAGCTACATCACGGCGGCAGAGCTGGTGGTCGATGGTGGAAACATCTCCTCGCAGCGCTCTTGACCGTTCGGCAGGGGGCCGCTGGTCATGCGGCAGCATGAAGCGTTCGCCTGTTAAGTATTTTATTGTTACGCTCATCTGGGTATTCCCGATGGTCGCTTCAAAGTCAATGGTGGTGCAATCGCCCCTGGCGATCCGTTCGATCTAGCCATGCTGTGGTGCATGCGCTGAGTAAGGAGCGTCGACGGGGCGCGCGTATGCATTGGTGGAGGTTTGGGGCCGCCGGCCTGTTTGAGATTCAGCGAGTTCCCCCCGATCCACCTGCTCAGAAGGTTGACCACGATGGAAAGCGCTTTCGCGAAAATGGGTTTTGCGGACTATGACACCCGCAATATGGCCTGCGTCCTGAAGGATGTGCCGTTATTTATGCGCTCGACCATTGCACCCGCAGCGGATAAAAAAGCAGTCCCGGCGGAACGGGATGGCAAGCTCATTAGCGCGGAGCAGTTCAGCCGCATTACGAGCTTGCTGTATGACGCGGCACTGGACCCCAAAAGCTGGTGGCAGCCGTGCCTGGCGGCTATCCGCGATCAACTGGGGGCCAACTATGCTGCACTGATCGTGCGCTTGCCCGGGCATGCCGACCTGGGCTTGATTCTTTCTTCTGCTGGTGAATACCGCGACGCTGCAGTCTACCCCTCCGAAATTGCCGCCTTGTGCCCGTTCCGGGGGATGCCAACCGACCAGGTCGTGACGGTGACTGACGTGCTCTCAGAGGCGGAGTGGCGGGCATCCGCGTACTACAACGACTTCTGTAAAGACATGCAGTGCTTTCATGTGATTGCTGCGGATGTTGCGACCAAGGACGGTTGTACATACGCCTTGCGTGTGACGCGCCCGGAGACCTCATCTAACTTTGATGCACAGGACCGAGCGTTCATGAACATGCTGGTGCCGCATGTGAAGCGTGCCCTCAATCTGCATCTTTCGGTGCATCAGGACCGTCAGGTGATATCGCTGTATAGCCGGGCCATGGCTCAGCTGATGGTGGGTGTGGTGATCCTTGACCAAAATGGCATGGTCATCGAAAGCAACCCGGCAGCCACCGGTATCCTGGAGATGCAAGACGGTCTGAAGGTGAGCGGGGGGATGCTGGAAGCGAACTATGCCAGCGACAATCGCAAGCTGCAGCGCTTGATTCGTGATGCCCTGATGCAGACCGGAGCATCGCGTTTGTCGATAACGGAAGGTGTTTCAGTGGGGCGCCAGTCAGGCCAGCTCAATTGGGGTGTGGTGGTGCAGAGTATCTCTCCGGATGAGTGGACTGAAGGGAAGCAGCGTCCCAGCGTTGCCGTATTTGTGCGCGATACCAGCGGTAAGGCGGAGCCATCGATCAAGCTGGCGCAGCAGCTGTTTCAGCTCACACCGGCAGAGACTGCGTTGGCAATTCAGCTGGCCAATGGCCTGTCGTTGGAGGAAACGGCGGAAGCCCTGAATATTCGCCGCAATACGGCGCGAGCGCACTTGCGTTCAATTTTTTCCAAGACCGGCGTGCGCAGGCAAACTGAACTGGTACGCATCTTTCTCAACAGTGTTGCGTGGCTGGGGAATAAATGAGCTGTCAGGCGAAGGCATGCTTGCCCAGAGCACTGCAAGAGCCCGGGCTGTGCACACAAAGAGTGCAGATGGCTCAGGGCCAGCTGGGTTACTGCTGAGCCAATGCCTGTTTGAACGCCGGTTTCGCATTCGCGCGTCTGCTTTGAAAAAAGGGCCATCGTCTTGCCAGGCGATGGCCGCATCTCGCAAGGTAGCTGATTGAGCCCGCTGCTATGCCGTGCTTTCCTGTGTCCCAACCAGTAACTGCAGCCTGGTGCAGGCATCGCGCAGGATGCTGGCGACATGCGGCAGTGCTGTGCTGAAGCTGGCAAAGCCGTGCACCATGCCTTGAGCCTGAAGGTGCATCACTTCAACCCCGTCCACAGCCAGGCGCCGCGCCAGTTCGTTGCCCTCGTCACGCAGGATGTCCAGTTCTGCGGTCACCACAACGGCGGGGGGCAAGCCTGCAAGGCTTTCGTTTTCCAGAATGGATGCCAGGGGGCTGACGGGCTGGGCGGGATGGTAGTAGGCCCACATCTGCTGCATATTGGTGCTGGACAGCAAGGGCATGTCGCCATATAGCGAGTAGGAGGCGCTGTCGGCCCTGGCATCGCAGACGGGATACAGCAGCAACTGTCCGCAAATGCCGTTCCATTGGTCGTGACGCGCTTTCAAACAGGTTGCGATGGCCAGATTGCCTCCCGCGCTGTCGCCTGCGACGAGGATGCGTGACGGGTCGCTATGCAGCTCGTGCGCATGTGCTGCTACCCATCGGGTGGCGGCATAGGCGTCATTCAGCGGGGCCGGGAAGGCATGTTCCGGTGCGAGCCGGTAGTCGATTGAGCACACATTCATGCCTGTAAGCAGCGCAATGTGGCGGCAAAGGCCATCGTGGGTGTCTATGGTGCCAATGCACCAGCCTCCGCCGTGAAAGAAGACGACCATGGGCATGTTGTCATCCGCTGTGGGGCGGTACAGGCGAGCCGCCAAGGGCGACTCAGGGCTGCCCATGCTGAGGTCGCGCACCTCGTGCATTTCCAGCCCGGACGGCGGCATGGGCAGATGGTCCAGCACCTGGCGGATGCCGGCAATCGGCATGGTTTGGTAGTCGATAGGCGGCAGGCCGCTAAGTTGCGCCAGCGCAGCTGCGAGTTCAGGGTGTATCTGCATGACCGTGTCCTTGCCTGGTGAATTTGCTCAGGCTGCGACAGTCTGCAGATGGTGCTCGGCATAGTCTTGCCAAACGGGTGCGCGCATCTCTTCCCGGAAGCGCGACTGTGACCAGGGCCAGGTATTGGGGATGCCATTCTTGTCCAGGTACCAACTGGTGCAACCGGAGCCAAACACCGAGTTGCGTGCAGCCTCCTTGCGCTCCTGGTCGTAGGTGTCGAGTGCCTGGTGCCGAGCCGATAGACCGGCAATATTGGCGGTCTCCAGTCGTTCAATGAGCTGGTTGATATAGCCCCACTGCATTTCTGCCGTATCGATGAGCGAGAAATTGCCGACCGGAGACGACGGACCGTTCATGAAGTAGAAGTTGGGGAAGTCGGGCATCGAAATCGCCTTGTAGGCCGTCGGGCCGTTTTCCCAGGCCTGATCCAGTGTCTTGTCATGCAGGCCAATGACTTGCATCGGGCGTACAAAGCGGTCGGCCTTGAAGCCGGTGGCCAAGGCAATGATGTCCAGCTCATGGAGCTGGCCGTCGCTTGTGCGGATGCCTGTGGCCTCGACTCGTTCAATGCCTTCGGTGATGAGCTGAGAGTTCGGGTGCTGGATGGCCCGGTAGTAATCGGGAGAGTAGATCAGACGTTTGCAGCCCGCGCGATAGCTGGGGGTGAGTTTGCTGCGCAGGACGGGGTCTGCAACGCTGTTGTGCAGATTGTCCTGGCAGATTTTCTGAATCTCCATGATTTCCGGGGAGTCGGGGTCCAGCACGGCATTGGTAAAGCGCTCCACTGCTGCAACATAGGTGGGCTCGTCGTGGAGATAGATGAGCAGGTCGCGGTTTTTGCGGAACTCTTCGCGCTGCTCTTCGGTGAAAACCATGTTCTCCACAGGAAAGATCCACTGGGGTGTGCGCTGGAAATGACGCACATGTGCACGCGTGCTCAGTGCGGAGACCATTTGCACGCCGGTTGATCCGTTGCCGATGATGGCAATCTTCTTGCCGTCCAGTGGAACGGAGTGATCCCATGCAGCAGTGTGTTGGAGGCTGCCCTTGAAATCCGCCAAACCGGGGATGTCAGGGCGATGAGGGTGGTGTAGAACGCCGGTGGCGGCAATCACCACGGTGCCTGCGTACTGTTGGCCGTGCTGGTCCTGGAGCAGCCAGTGGTCCTTTTGCCACTTCGCGTTCGCGATTTCCGTATTGAAGCGAGTGTTTTCTGCGAGCTTGTATTTCTTGAAAACATTCTCGAAATACGAATGAATTTCAGGGCCGGAGGGGAATGTGCGGGTCCATTCAGGATTGGGCTCGAAGGAGTAGGTGTAGGCATGTGACTGCACATCGCACGTTAAACCCGGATAAGTATTGTCGCGCCAGGTTCCTCCCATTCTGGCTGCTTTTTCGATAATCAGAAAACTCTTACCCTGGGCTTTGAGTTTAATGCCTGCCAATGTACCGGACATTCCAGCTCCGATAATGATGACGTCGTATTTCATTTGGCCTGTCTCCTGTTTGTCTGAATGGGTGCGAGCCATGCTAGCAAACATCTAAACCAATTGTTGAGACTGTGCCCTCATTATCAATATGTCAACTTGGTACTTGCAATTAATCCAATTGGACTAGATTTTATTGATGCTGTTAAGCTTGATGGAGGAAATTGGTAGTTGTCATTAATTCAAATAAACTATATCTATATTTTCTAGGTGCTTATTTGATTGATGAAAGTCAATATATACGTGAAATCCTAAGGTCTTTTTTATATTTTTTCCGGGAGATTATTCGATTGGTAAAAATGTATCAAACGGATATAGACCGGCTGCAGTCATTATCGGCATTGCCAGTGGAGTGAAGGCGAGGCATGGCGGGTTGCTGTTCGCGAGCATCAATGGGGTGATGCGGAATTGCCGCTGCACAGAGGCGAGTACTGATCAATCCATCGCCGGCATCGGTGATGCGGGCCTTGGCTTCTGCAGGCCCGGTTTGAAGCGAGGAGGCCGAGCAGCCGACCGCTATTCAATGAAGCGTACGATACGCTCAGGAAAAATTGCAAACTTCATTCTGTGAATCGAAACTCTATTTCGCTGCCCCAACTGGGCATAGACGCCGTGATGATCGATCTGGACGGCACCATGGTGAACACTCTGGGCGATTTTGCCGAGGCGCTCAACCGCATGCTGGCTGATCTGCAACTGCCGGCAGTTGCCCCCCAGGCTATCGAGAATATGGTGGGCAAGGGCAGTGAGCATTTGATCCGTTCCGTGCTGGCCCATGTGGGGGCCCGGAACATTGACGAGATGTATCCACAGGCCTGGCAGCGCTATGAGCACCACTATTTGGTAATCAACGGCCAATTTGCAGATGTCTATCCCGGTGTGCTCGAAGGGCTGGAGCAGCTCAAGGCCATGGGCCTGCGCATGGCCTGTCTGACCAACAAGCCGCTCTCCTTTGCCCAGCCGCTGCTGGCGGCCAAGGGGTTGGATGGCTTTTTTGACTGTGTGTTCGGCGGTGACTCTTTCCCTCGGAAAAAGCCCGATCCCATGCCGCTGGTCGAGACCTGCAAGGCACTGGGCAGCATGCCCGCGCGCACGCTGATGGTGGGGGATTCCAGCAATGATGCCCAGGCCGCCCATGCGGCAGGCTGCCCCGTGGTGCTGGTCAGCTATGGCTATAACCACGGTCAGCCCATCAGCACCGTGGATGCCACCGCTTACCTGGACTCACTGGCGCAGCTTGTTGCGTGATGCTGTGGCTTGTGTGCATTTCTGGCAGAAATGAGTGCGGATAAGCTTGTTTGCTAGAGTCATTGGCTTTGTCTGAACCATGTCGGAGCTCGCTGTTGCAGGTGTCCGGCAGAGAACGAAGGAGGACTCACGCCACATGCACGGACTGCACCTGACCGCCGATCTTTACCAATGCATGGGCCTCGAGCGCTATATGCTCGACGCCGACGCCATTGCCCAGTTGTGCAGAGATCAAACTGCGGCATCCGGCTTGACCCTGGTGGATGACAGATGGGTGAAGTTTCCGCCTTATGAAGGTCAACCTGGCGGAGTGACAGGCACGGTTTTGCTGGCTGAATCTCATCTGGCCATCCACACCTGGCCGGAAACAGGTAGCGTCACCATCGACGTTTATGTCTGCAATTTTTCCGATGACAACTCGGGCAAGGCGCGGCAACTGATGGAGGGTGTGATCGAGGCGTTTGCTCCCAAGCGTGTGCTGCGTCAGCAACTGATGCGTGGCGACATCAGCATGGCCACGGCTTCTGACGAGGCCGCAGTGAATAGCTTGCCGGAGTCGGAAACCAGCTGGGTGCAGGAACAGCTCACGCCGCAAAGCCGCTTTGGCTATCGCGCCACGGCCTGTGAGAAGGTGCAGACACCGTTCCAGCAGTTGGAGCTGCTGGAGACACCGCAATTCGGCAAAGTGCTGCGCATTGATGGCCGCTTCATGACTTCTGAAAAAGAGGAGTTTTTCTATCACGAGGCCCTGGTGCATCCGGCTGCCATGGCGCACCCGGCGCCGCGCAAGGCCCTGATTTTGGGCGGTGGTGATGGTGGCGCGGCCGAGGAGTTGCTCAAGCATCCCAGCATCGAGCGCGTGGTATTGGCCGAGCTGGACGAGGCCGTGGTCAAGTTCGCGCGTGACCACCTGCAAACCGTGCACCGTGGCGCGCTGGACAATGAACGTGTGCAGGTCAGCATTGGCGACGGCATGGCGCTGGTGGATGGCGCGGACGAGCGCTTTGATCTGGCCTTTATGGACCTGACGGACCCTGATACACCAGCCAGCGCCCTCTATGCCTCGGAATCGCTGGCGCGCATGAAGCGTGTGCTGGCGCCGGGCGGTGCTCTGGTGCTGCATCTGGGCAGCCCGGTATTCCATGGCGCGCAGGTGACGGAGCTGGCGCGCAGTCTGCGCGAGCAGTTTGCCGTGGTGCGCTTCTATGGGCTCTACATTCCGCTTTACGGCGCGTACTGGGGGCTGGCGGTGGCTTCCGACAGTCTGGACCCCGTGCAGCTGACCGCGCAAGAGGTCGCGGAGCGCATCAGGCAGCGCAAGGTGCGGGACCTGCAGTACTACAACGAACAGACTCATGGAGGCCTGTTTGCCCTGCCTGGTTACTACCGAGACCTGCTGGTGCCAGAGCAAGCTTGAGCAGTTCAGCCAGCCTCTCCCAGCAGTGCTTTTTTCAGCTGCTGGTCGGCCGGCTTGGGCCCCAGCCAGATGCCCAGCAGTGCGTTGAAGAACTCTGGTTCCTTGAATGCATCGCCCTGGGCTTGTCCTTTGACGGTGACCAGTGTGCCCTGACCGGGCATCCAATCCACGGTGAAGGTCTCGCCCGTCAGCAGTTTTTTGTGCTGGGTGAAGATGTCGCTCATGCGCATCACGCCCGGTATCAACTTGGAAAAAGCCGAGCGCTCCATGTTGTCCTCCATGCCACGCGAGAACAGCTTGCCCAGCTCGGCCGAGTCGATGTCGCGCAGCATGGTCACGCTGATGCGCTTGGGGCCGGGCAGGGCGGCAATTTCCTGCAGGCTGCGTGCCGGCTTTTCCAGGTACAGGCCGGCGGTGTAGACCTTGAACACGGCCTTGTAGCGTGTGCCTGCGCCGTTGAGCTGCAGGGCCTGACCTTGCAACTGCAAGCTGGGCGCGTAGCTCACACCATGCAGCTTGATGGGTTCAATCGGGCGCTCCTGGGCGTGAGTGGCGAAGCCGGCAAGCGCAGCTGTCAGCAGCAAAGCCTGTGGCCAACGTAAGCTGGGCATGATGTGTCTCCTCGTGTTGCTTGTTCCAGGCCGCACTGCAGGCAGCCTTGGATTACGAACGGTCGTGCATATTTGTATCTGCCAGCTTTCGTCGCAATAAGGACTGTCCCCAGCATGGGGCTTTGATATGGGTCTTTCCCCGAGGATCTGAATTGCGGAAAAATTCCGCAGTTCATGCGCTACACTGTCCGGCATCATGTTCATTCATCGCACGTTCAATGCAGGTTGTGGAGACCGGGGAGCCTGGCCCTGGCGTAAGCCTGCACGTCCGAACTGCTAACGCACCCGGCACGAGCCCGGCGTGCACCCGCGGCCCTTATGCGTTGCATACCTCGGGCCAATTGGAATGAACCGGCGCATCTCTCCCACACTTTCCCGCGCTATCTGCTTTTGAGCGACAAGCCTAGCAGGCGGGCCATGCGCCATGACTCCCGGAGCTTCTCCCGTGATCACGGAACTGGAATTCAAATCTCTTGCGGCCCAAGGCTATAACCGCATCCCTTTGTTGAGCGAGGCTTTTGCCGACCTCGAAACCCCGCTTTCCCTCTACCTCAAGCTGGCCCATGCGAGTGGTGACGGCAAGTACAGCTTCCTGCTGGAGTCTGTGGTGGGTGGTGAACGATTCGGCCGCTACAGCTTCATCGGTCTGCCGGCCCGCAGTTTTGTGCGTGCGTCGGGCTTCGGTGACCAGGCAAGGACCGAGGTCGTGACCGATGGCCAGGTGGTCGAGACCGCCAGCGGCAATCCGCTGGACTTCATCGCCGCCTATCAAAAGCGCTTCAAGGTGGCGATTACGCCGGGCATGCCGCGCTTTTGCGGCGGTCTGGCCGGCTATTTCGGCTATGACGCCGTGCGCTATATCGAGAAAAAGCTCGAGCACAGCTGCCCTCCCGATTCGCTGGGCACGCCCGACATCATGCTGCTGCAGTGTGAAGAGGTCGCCGTCATCGACAACCTCTCGGGCAAGCTCTACCTCATCGTCTATGCCAACCCCGGCGAGGCCGAGGCCTATACCCGTGCCAAGAAACGGCTGCGTCAGCTCAAGGACCAGTTGCGCTACTCGGTCAGCGCGCCGCAGATTCGCGCTGGCGAAAGCTATCCGGCAGAGCGCAGCTTTGACAAGCAGGACTATCTGGACGCCGTGCAAAAGGCCAAGGAGCTGATCGCCGCGGGCGACTTCATGCAGGTGCAGGTGGGCCAGCGCATTCACAAGCGCTTTACCGCTTCGCCGCTGTCGCTGTACCGCGCGCTGCGCTCGCTGAACCCCAGCCCTTATATGTACTTCTACCATTTCGGTGACTTCCATGTGGTGGGAGCCAGCCCCGAGATTCTGGTGCGCCAGGAAAGCACACCGGACGGCGAGAAGGTGACGATTCGCCCGCTGGCAGGTACCCGCCCGCGCGGCAACACGCCCGAGACCGACAAGGCTACGGAAAAGGAGCTGGTGGCCGACCCCAAGGAGCGCGCCGAGCATGTGATGCTGATCGACCTGGCGCGCAACGATATCGGGCGCATTGCCAAGACCGGTAGCGTGAAGGTGACCGAAGCCTTTGCCGTGGAGCGCTACAGCCATGTCATGCATATCGTGAGCAATGTGGAAGGCATCTTGCAGGATGGCATGGAGAACATGGATGTGTTCAAGGCCACCTTCCCCGCCGGCACGCTGACGGGCGCACCCAAGGTGCATGCCATGGAGATCATCGACCAGCTAGAGCCCACCAAGCGCGGCATCTACGGCGGCGCCTGCGGTTATCTGAGCTTTGCCGGTGATATGGATCTGGCGATTGCCATTCGCACCGGCGTCATCAAGGACAACATGCTTTATGTGCAGGCCGCTGCCGGCGTGGTGGCCGATTCCGTGCCCGAGCTGGAATGGAGAGAGACCGAGCACAAGGCCCGCGCCCTGCTGCGCGCCGCAGAACTGGTTGAGGAAGGTCTGGAATGAGCCAAGCCATTGATCTGGTGCAGCACTGCACCACCATGGAAGATGTGCGCCGCAATGTGAATGCGCTCGACGATGTGCTGGTGCCGCTGCTGGTCACCCGTATCGGCTATATGCAGCAGGCAGCGCGCATCAAGGGTGATGCGAGCCAGGTGCGCGATGAGGCGCGCATCGAAGCCATCGTCAGCCGCGTGCGTGAGCGCACGGCGCAGGAGGGCGGCAAGCCCGATGTGATGGAGACCGTCTATCGTGCGCTGATGGAAGCCTGCATCGACTACGAACACCAGGAATTTGCGCGTCTGCGTGAACCCAGGAAATCAGGGGAGTAAGACCATGAAACTGCTGATGATCGATAACTACGATTGGCGTCCATCGACATCCATAGACTTCCACTGAGATTTCATAAGTCTATGATTTAAAAGGACTGGCGCTCTACTGAGGGCTATTGAGCGCTAGACAAATCCAGTGTTGTTGTGTGTAATGATGTGTGTAATGGGTCAAACTGGAGGCGTTATACACATGGCGGTCACTGCACTCAATCTGCTCTCGGCGCGCAAAGTGGAAACGGCGCAGCCCAAGCCCAAGGTTTACCAACTGCGGGACGGCGGTAGTCTTTTTTTACGCATTCAGCCCAATGGCTCCAAGCTCTGGTGGTACCGCTACCGGCTGGGCGGTGCTGAACAGGTTTACTCGATCGGGATGTACCCAAAGATCACGTTGGAGGCGGCCCGTGCTGAACGTGATCGGGCAAAGGCGCTGGTCAGGAAAGGGCTTGATCCCATCGTAGAGAAAAAGGCTGCGATCGCGCTCCAGGCCGACACATATGAACGCACGTTCGAGACCGTCGCTCGGGAGTGGGTCGTCAGCAACGCCCACTGGGGTGATTACTACACCAGCCAGGTGACCGGCTATCTTGAAAAGGACGTCTTTCCTCGGATCGGCAAGCTGCCAATCAGCACCATCAGGGCTCCCCATCTTCGTCCCATCATCAAGGATGTAGCCGCTCGTGGCGCGAAGACTGTGGCGATCCTCATACGCCAGTGGTGTGGCCAGATTTTCAGCTATGCGGCGGCGCAAGGTATCTGCGAGTTTGATCCCGCCTCGTTGCTCAAGGGGCTGGTCAAGCGACCGCAAGTCCGGCACAACCCACCCCTGACATGGACAGAGATACCGGATTTTCTGAATCGAGTGGACAACGAAGGAGGATACCGAACAACGGTGCTCGCCCTCAAGCTGATGGCTTTGACCTATGTGCGGACGGTCGAGCTGCGCAAGGCATCGTGGGAAGAGTTCGATTTGGACAACGCCATGTGGTCGATTCCTGCCGAGCGTATGAAGATGCGTAGACCTCATATGGTTCCGTTGTCGCGGCAGACGGTGGTTGCTCTTCGGGAACTTCATACGCTGACGGGCGGAGGGAGGGTGCTGTTCCCGAGCTACAGAAAGCCGGGCCAGGTGATGTCGGCAACGACGCTCAACCAATCGCTCAAGCGTATGGGCTATGGCGGGCGGTTCTCATCCCATGGTTTTCGTTCGACCGCCACGACGATCCTTGGATTGCTAGGCTATCCAGAGAAACGTGTTGATCTCCAACTTGCTCACTCCAAGAAGAACAAGGATTCTTCGCGAGCACCCTACGATCACACGAAGTTTGTGGAGTCGCGCAAGGTGATCATGCAGGACTGGGCTGACATCCTAGAGGCGTTACAGGAGGGGAAAAGTGTGGAAGAGGTTACGAGAACGTTCGGCCCCATGTCGAAGCGCAGGACTGCGCTGCTCCGCGTTATCGAGCGCGAATGATGTCAGCGATTTGGCATCGCTGTTTGCGGCCGCGGGCCATTCGCTATGGAGGGGCTGTCTCGGCGACTTGCTGTGCTCTACGTACAAAGCGATCAAAAGCGGAATCGTTTTGCAGGCGCGCGCGCTGCAGGTACGTCACGATCTGGTAAGAATCCTCGGCGAATGGTCGCATAGTGATTCCCCAGCCATGAGCTTGTTTGATGCGAGCTTGCGCGGATACCCCGACGCCGTAGCCGGCCGCAACCCATAGCGCCAGCATCTCGAATGAAGTCACCCGCTGGATGTTCTCCTGATCCAACGGCATGAGGGAAGCCAGCCTCTCATCCAGCGGAGGGCAAGCCTCGGCCTGCCAGCGATAGATCGGGTAGTCCTGGAGATCGGCGATGGTGAGCTTTGCCCTGTCGAGTAAATGGAACTGCGGCGGCACGGCGACGGCCATGCTCTCGGCCCACAAAGGTTGCGTCTTGAGGGCTGGGTCGCTGACCCCCTGAAGCGACATCCCTGCGTCGTAGCGGCCTTCACGAAGTCCCTGAAGCAGAACGTCGCCTGCAACCTCAAAAAGCGAGAGGGCGACCTCTGGTTCTTCCGCGCGTTGTAGCGCGAGAAGCGCTGAGAGATGCGATGACGGAACGCCCGGTGCTACGGCAAGTCTGAGACGGGCGGGGCGGATCGTGGCACCGTGCATAAGAAGAGCCCCTAAGAAGAGAATTGATTAAGAAAACAGACCCATATGATACATGTGAGTTAAATTTAACGTGGTTAAATTCTCGTTACTGTTCGACGCTTCTGTTAATGCAGAAGCGTACTGTTCAACGAGGTCGTCCCCCGGGCACAACCAGATATGAAGCCGAACCAGCCCAGGCTTTCGGCAAGGCTGTGCGTGCGTTCCGTATGGACCAGGGCATTGCTCAGGAGGAACTGGCTGCACAGGCCGGAGTCGAGCGTTCGCACATGGGCAAGATCGAGCGGGGGGAGCATTTGCCCTCGTTGGCGCTGATTCTGAAGATTGCCGCAGCGCTCAAGCTGAGTGGCACCGAACTGATGGCGGCCACAGAGCGCAATATAGGCTCTCCCGTTGAGTCTTGAGAATCCAGTTTCCGAGGGACTTAGCTGCCCAAACCATCGCGCAGGCGAACGATAAATCGCTCAAGTGAAGCCGACACATCCCCGTTGTCAGGTCGAAGCAGATAGGTTGTGATGATCGCCGATTCCACAGCTAAGGGGCGGATTACAACATCGGGTCGTTGGCTGACCGGAATCTTGGTTGCTGCCATGAAGCCGACTCCGTAGCCAGCCCCGACCAGCGTAAGCATCATGTCCAGTGAGGTCACATACTCCACGACGTTTTGCCGATATTCCAGAGGCCCAAGGAGCTTTACCAGTTCGCGGGAATAGCCTTCGCAGACCCGTGGGTCGCACATGACGAGCGGATGACCACCGAGTTCATGGATGGTTACTTCCTTGTGAGCGAGGAGTTCGTGCCGGGCCGGTACGGCAATTACCAGGGGATCTCTCCAGATTGGCTCGGCGACGATGCCTCCGCCGACATTCGCAGTGTGAGCGAAGCCGATCATGAAGTCGCCAGAGCGAAGGCCTCGCAACTGCTCGGCCAATGGAACTTCAGACAAGCGTATTTCGATCTCCGGTTCCTCGGCTCGGCAACGGGCCAGGAACTCAGAGAGCCGGGGATCGGTCGCACCGTCGGATACTGCGATACGCAGGCTACCCCGCAAACCCGCTGCGACAGCCTTGACGTTCTCCCAGGCTTGTTCGAGAACGGTGAAAAGCCTGAGAGAGTCTTGCAGGAAGGCAACTCCTGCGGCGGTCAGCCGCGTTCCTCTGCGATCACGATCAAAGAGTACGACCCCGAGTTCGTCTTCCAGCTCTTTGATTGCCCGAGACAAGGGTGGTTGTTCGATATGCAGTCGCTCCGCTGCGTGCGTGAAATGCAACTCGTCAGCCAAAACGACAAAGTAGCGAAGATGTCGCAGTTCCATGTCACTAGCCCCTTGTGCCGCTTGCTTGGGCGGCCGATTGCTACGATCTGATGTAGACCCATCCCGCTCGCTGCATACGCGCGATTTCGACCACTGCCGGGCCCGCCATCACCTGGAGCGGCGGACGGTTCTCCCTGCCGATCCGCGTCAAAGTCGTCGGGCACACCCAGGTGTGCGCATCCACGTCTGCGTGCGCCTGATCGAGCGCGGCCTCGACAGCCTCCGCGTTGAGGACGATGCGCAGCTCGGTGTCAGGTGCGTCACGCAGGAGATTGACTGCGTTCTTGCGCGCGCGCTCCAGTGCTGCGGGAGTGGGCGCATGCAGGATCACTTTCAATGCTTGGTTCTGGATGTCTTGGTTCATGATGTTTCTGGTGTGATGGCAAAAAATGGTTCGTTTACGGGGTGAGTTGTTGCGATGCCGACTTCAAGGCGCTCTGAAGCATCTCCTCGATGGAGGGGTGGTAGAACGGCATCGCCAGCAGGTCGTTGACCGTCTGTTTGGCCTGGATCGCCCAGGCTAGCAGGTGCGCCAGATGCTCGCCGTGCGTCAGCAGCATGCTGGCCCCCAGCAGAGCGCCGGTGCCAGGCTCGACGTAGACACGCAGCAAGTTGTCCTGGGCACCGAGGATCTTCGAGCGCCCGTTGCCACTGCCCTCCGCGATGCCGACCACGGCATCTTTTTGCATTGCGGCCTGGTAGGAGATGCCGACCGTGCACACGTCGGGGTCGGTGAAAAGAATGGTGATCGGCACCCGACGCGGGGCACCCTGCCATTGTTCGCCACGCAGGCTCGTCAACGCGGCCTGGGCCGCCATCTGGCCTTCATCGGACGCCTCGTGCAACAGCGGACGGTCGGGTTGAACATCGCCCGCGAAGAAGATCGGTGCATCCGATGCACGCATGGTGAAGGCATCGATGTTCGGTCGGCCAGCCTTGTCCAGTGGGATGCCTGCCGCTTGCAGATTAAGCGCTTCGGTATTGGGCTGGCGGCCGGTCACGACCAGCAATCGATCCACGAGCGCCTCATGCTTGTCGGTGTGCATGCGCACTTTGTCGCCTTCCAAGGTGACGTCGACGGGCGCGTCCAGCCACATGGGCAACTCGTCGCCAAACCTGGAAAGCGCCCGGTCCTGCACCTCGGGATCTTGAATGCCACCGATTGTGGTCTGTTGGTCGGCAGCGATCACCTGTACGTCCAGGCGCGTCAGAGCCAAACCCAGTTCCAAGCCGATGGCTCCCAACCCCAGAATCCCCAGGCGCTGCGGCAGTTCCTCCAGCTCGAAAAGGGTATCAGTGGTGAGGACGTGGGAGGCAACGCCATCGAGCGACTTGGGCACCACGGGATGGGAGCCGGTCGCCACGATGAAGGCCTTCGCCTCGATACGCTGGTCGCCAGCTTCCAAAATGCTTGGCGCGACAAAGTGCGCCTCCGCCATGATCAGGCTTTCACCGGCGGCCTTGCGCGTGCGCTCCGCAGCGCCGCCGGCCAGGGCATCGCGCGTCTGGCGGGCATGCGACCACAAGTCCTGGGGCCCTTGCGCCGAGAGCGTGGCGCCCGCTGGCAGTTCTTTGGCCGTCGCCCAGCGCATGCCTGCGTGCAGTGCAGCCTTTGACGGCATGCAACCCACGCGCGCGCATGTCGTCCCCAGCGGTCCACGGTCAATCAGGACGACCTCCTTACCCGCTGCCTTGAGCGCATTAAATGCCGAGACGCCGGCGGTTCCGGCACCGATGATGGCTATATCTACTTTCAGTGTCTGCATTGAAATCTCCATCCACAATCAAAAACCGAATCGCTATCCAATATTGCGCATGAGCATGAGGGCCGCCACGGACACGCAGGTGATCGAGAACACCCGCTGCAGCATCCTTGAGGGAACCCTTCGCGCCAGAACGCGGCCGCCCGCCATACCCACCAGCGCGGTAAGAACGAATGCCGAGGTAGGAGCGGTCAGCGACAAGCCATGGCTCCATGCGATGAATACGGTCACCGCGGACAGCAGCGCGATCACCATGAGCGAGGTGGCGACGATGCTGTGCATGCGCAACTCGCTGAAATGCGCCAGGGCCGGAACGATGATGAAGCCTCCGCCCACGCCCAGCATGCCCGTGGCCAGGCCGGAGACGACACCGATACTTCCCAGCGTGGTCGCTGTACGCACGTTCCAGACAAAACGGTCGGTGTCCTTGGAGACCTTGCAGACCTTGGGTGGCACCTCGGCCAAGTCGCCCTCGGCCTGCGAGCCGCGCGAGGACATGAACATCCGGTAGGCCACCACGAGCATGATGGCCACAAAGACCAGGTTCAGCCATCGCGGCGAAAGCCAGTGGGCGAGTTGCACACCCAGCGGGGCAGTCACGGTGCCAGCCGCAGCCAACATGATCGCGGCCTTGTACCGAACAATGCCCTGGCGCAACCCCTGCAACGCACCCAAGGCGGCTGCCGCGCCTACGGCAAGCAGCGCCACAGGTGCCGCATCCCGTATGTCCATGCCCAGGCCGAAAACCAGTGCGGGCACTGCGAAAATGCCACCCCCTGCACCGGTCAAGCCCAGCACGGCTCCGATGATTAGACCCAGCAACCCACCCGTTAGCGAGAGCATAGTGAACGCCCCTTTTGGCTATTTTCCTTGGACAGTTTCGGATGCAATCCGAGAGAAGCAAGCATCGAGTTCCTCTGCTTTCTGACGCAGCGTATTTGCGTCGTCGCTACTGCCAACGTCTCCGACATATGGCGCGAGAACGAGGCTGGGCTCGACCCATGACAGCGTTGCATGTCCCTCATCCCGCTCAGTCACATAAAACCGAATTGTCACCTCGATCATCGCTAGCACACTGAGGCGAAAAATATCGACGGCAAACTTGTTATTGAAGACTCCCACTACTCGGATTCCCGGAATGTGGATGCCGCGCTTTGCGGCAGCCTCCGTTGGTCCGACTTCATAGATGACATTCAACTCGTTCGCCGAAACAGCTTTCTTGAGGTTGGCGAGCAGCTCCGAATAGCTTTGACTTGTATCAATGACTTTCCAGCCGTCCTTGGGCCAATGGGTTTCTGCAACCGCCGGTACAGCAACAAGCAAACACGTCAGCCCAAGAATCAGGCCAGCAAGCGAACGATGGTTAATGAACATGGGTCACCTCCTTGAATGGCCTTCGGTTATCGGGGTCGAGTGCCAAACGTTTGTCCAGACCGCATGACTTCCGCCATTCGGGAGCAGGTTCAGCGCGGCCCGAGCACTTCACCCAATTGCGCCCCTTGCGGCATGCCGTTGTATTTCTTGAGCACACCATTCGGGCCGCGTACAACAATGCCAGGCGTTCCACGAAAGCCGGTGTTCATCATGAGAGCCAGGTTGTCATCAAGGATCTTGCTCACATCCGCAGGGACGCTCTTGACTGGTGTGATCCCACCCTGGCCATACCGCTGCTCGTTCATCACCAATGCCGCTGTCTGGTCAGGCGCACCAAGGATGGCAGCCGCTTTGGCCGGACTGTCTTCCTTGATAATCCCAACCAGAATGTGCCGCAACTGGACCTTACCGGAATCCACCCAGGGGCGTGAAGCTTCCCAGAAACGATGGCAATAGGGGCAGTTCGCATCGCTGAAGGTGTAGATGACGCGCGGCGCGTCTTTCTTGCCGTCCAGCACCCAGGTAGACGCCTGGAGCTGTGACCATTCCTTATCGCTGACCGGCTTGGCTGCCAGCTTCTCCAGGTCCGCTTCGTCCATCGGTTCGCCCTTGGCGTTCAGGCGGGTTCCCATGATGGCGTTGCCATCGCTCGTGATGTACACGGCAATCGGTCGGTCGCCTGCGACTGCGGCGAAGGCGCGCAGTCCGCCACCCACCTTGAATTCCTGCGTGACGGTCAGACCCTGGTCTTCCAGAGCCTTCAAAGCAGGCGGCTTGTCAGCAGATTCCGCCTGACTGCATCCGGTGACTAACATGAGGCTGGCAGCGAGTAGGAAATGAATGTGCGAGCGCTGTGCAAACATGGTTACTCCTTATCTGTCTTGATCTGTTGGGATGGCGCGAAACGGCGCGACACCGTGCTTTTGAGACTGGCCATCGAGAGTTCGCCCAGATGTGTATCCACCAAGCGTCCGTGCTCATCGAAGAACAAGGTGGTGGGCAGGCCTCTTGATGCCACCGCCTGCATGGTCTTGGAGGCCGGGTCAAGCAGCACGTCCTTGAGCTGCAAGTTTTCGGCGTCAAGGAAGGCGCGCGCCTGCTGAGCGCTCTCTCCCTGGTTGACCATGACGAAAGAGATGTCGGGATACTGCGCTTGCGCCTGCTCGAACACCGGCATCTCTCGACGGCATGGCGGACACCACGAAGCCCAGAGGTTGAGCACGACTGGCCGCCCGGTATAGGAATTCAGGACGACAGGCTTTTCGTCGAGCGTGGCAAGGGTCAAGGCCGGCAATGGCGGTGCTGAGCGCTGCAATAGACCAAGCACGCCAACTGCGGCAGACCATGCCAAAAGTCCGGCTGTAACTCCCATTAGTAGAGGACGGCGCAACGCCCGGATCGAACGGGTGCGCCACCAAATGAATGCCAGTGCTGCCAGGACACCTACCCAAAGAGAGAAGCCTTGGTCGCCGATGAAAATCATGGACATTGGCGACTGCGCGTACTCCTCCCACCACTGCGCGATGTAGCCAAGGCGAGCAACGACACCCCCCAAAAACACAGCGTCAAGAAGCATTCCGCCGGTCGCCTTGTACGGCGAGTCGGGCAGCCGCTTGGCAACGAGGCGAGCCACCATCCAAGCCAGCAGCACGGCGGCGAAGACGGCAACGACCTGGACGGAAAAAGGACCGACGCCGATCATCACGCGCCCGCCTTGTCCAGATGATCGAGGAAGGCGCGCGCATCAATTTCACCCACCACGCGGAGATCCCGGCGTTCCTTGCCGTCCGGGCCGACCAGAATGAGCGTGGGTGGCCCCATGACGCCCCAACGCTTGAGCAGAGCCTGGTCGGTCGCATCATTGCGTGTCACGTCTGGCCGCAGCACCTGCATGCGGGCCAGCCGGGACGCGACAGCCGGATCGCCGAATACGTTGCGCTCGATCACGTGGCAACTGACGCACCAGTCGGCGTAGATGTCGATCAGAGTCCATTGGTCACGTGAGGCCGCCTGCGCCAAATGCGCATCCACGTCTTCGATCGATTTCGCCTGCGCGAAAGCAATGCCGCCCTCTGCAGGTGCCATCGAAGTCGACCCGCCGCGCAGGTGTGCCAGCGGCTGCAACACAGAGTCGCCACCGGATGCAGCGCCGACCAGCATCAGGATGGACCACAAGCCGGCGAAGACAGCCCCGGACCGTAGCGTCCATGCCAGTCGATGCTTCGCTGCAACGGCCTGGCCCCAGGCAATCAGGCCAATTGCCATCGACAAAACCCATGCTCCCCAGAGCACCAGGCTCACCGTACCGGGTAGGAAGCGCGCCAGCATCATCACGGCCATGCCCACCATGACGTAGCCGAATGCAACGCACACACGGTCCATCCACGCACCAGGACGCGGCAGGATACGAGCACCGAACACGGCGATGGCCAGCAGGGGCAATCCCATACCCAAGCCCAGCGCGAA
Source organism: Comamonas resistens (assembly GCF_030064165.1). Taxonomy (NCBI): domain Bacteria; kingdom Pseudomonadati; phylum Pseudomonadota; class Betaproteobacteria; order Burkholderiales; family Comamonadaceae; genus Comamonas; species Comamonas resistens. Next base: position 4,864,102 of record NZ_CP125947.1, on the reverse strand, counting down.
CAATGCCAAGCCGCCATAGACCTCGCTGCCGGTCTGCCCGATGTACAACAATGCGCCTGCCAATGGAGCGGTCATGCATGGGCCGACCAGCAGCGCCGAGAGGAAGCCTAGGGCAGCCGCGCCGGGGATGCTACCGCCCGAGCGGTTTCTGCCAGCGGATTCCACGCGATTGATCAGGGCCGAGGGTATCTGCAACTCGAACAGGCCGAACAATGAACTTGCCAGGACGAGGAATAAGGCTGCAAACGCCCCCAGCAGCCAAGGCGATTGCAGTGTGGCCTGCAGGTTGGCGCCGGCTAGGCCTGCGGCCACACCCACCGCAGCGTAGGTGCCAGCCATGGCCAGGACATAGGACATAGAGAGGAAGAATGCCCGCCGTGGCTTCGCCTGGCTGCCCACGACCATGGTGGAAATGATGGGAACCATTGGCAGCGAGCATGGCGTGAAAGCCAGCAGCAATCCGAAACCAAAGAACAGCAGCGTTCCCCAGACGGGGCCAAGAGCTGCGAGCCGGTGCGCTACCGCTTGATCCTCGGCCATGTCGGCAACACCTCCCACGCTTGCCGGATTGGAGGACTCTGCGACCATGGCGGAACTTCCCTGTACGGAACCGTCGCCAGACGTGGATGTGACTGCCGCCATGGCCGGCACATCCACGTCCATCGTCTGTGGGGGATAACAGATACCTGCTTCCGCGCACCCCTGCCAATGGAGTGTCAGTGGCCCGGTGGCATTGGCGGGAAAGCGCAGCTTGAGCACATCACCCGTATAGATCTCTGTATCGCCAAAGAACTCATCATGCTTGGCAGTCCCTGTCGGAAGGGTCAGGCTGACGTCATGGCCTTGCGCATCAACCAATTTGATGGCGTGGCGATAAACGTAGTAGCCCTCAGCGACATGCCCGATGACCGAGAACGAATCGCTCAGTTGCTGCGCAGGGTCCAGCGTGAAGACCTTTGCAACGTCCAGAAATTGCCGCTCATTACTGCCCTGGGAGGAAAACAGGCCATCGGCCCACGCACTGCCGACTGCACAACAACACAGTAGAAAGGTCGCAACTACGCGCCGATAAAAAGCCAAATCTGAGCCCTCCGAGAAAAGCTGCTTAAATCATGCGTCAACCCGATTAAGTGAAACTAAAGGCCGTCCGCAAGGACTCAGGGACGGAGTCATTAAGGTTGTGCGCTGGGCTCTTCTGGTCGGTCGAGTTCCTCCTGCTCCGACTGAGCCCGTTCAATCCCGGCCGCCACGATTTTTGCCGCCTCAGAATCAGGCGGCATCATCTCAAGCAGCTTCTTCCAGTGCTCAATGGCGGTTTGATAGTCCCGCCGCTGCACCGCAGCGGCGCCGGCCAATGTAAGAGCTAGAGCCGCATTGGGGTCGAGCTCCAATGCACGCTCAAGAAGGCGCGTGGGCTCTCCCTCAAAGCTGGAACTTCGAATTTTGGACAGCGACTCCGCGTACTCCGATAACGCCTGTGGATCGTTCTGGACAAGGTTGTTGGCGCGGATGAAGGCATCGACGGCTTTCTCATCGTCGCCGAAGTAACGGTAGGAGCGCGCCAACATCAGCCAGCCTTCAGGATCATCGGGGTGCTGGGCGAGTCGCGCCTGCAGGGAGGCAACCATTGCCTGTATATCTGCTTCCGTCATCGTGCCCGCGCTACGAACCTGTGGTGGCGGGTTGATGGCGGCCGGATTCCCCAAGTACGAATAGGTGAGGACCGTCGCAATGGGCAACAGAACGGCGACAGCGATAGCCGCACGCTTGCTTCCAGCCGGCGGCCCCGTGCTCGACAGGTGCGGGACAGTTTCATCGAGCGCTCGCCGCTGCAATTCGGATTTCGCATCGGCCAGTTCATCGACCGACAACGTGCCATTGATGTGGTCCGTCTCCAGTTCTGCCAATTGATCCCGCAATACTGCAACGTTCACCCTGTCCGGCGCCACCAGGTCGTTCGTGCCATGTCCACCACGCCGCAGGACCACGAACAGCCACAGTGAGATGCCCCCAACGAGTACCGACGCCAGAATAACGAAAACCAGGCTCATGATTCATCCTGAACATTGTTTGCAGGAGCCAAAAGCGCGTCTGCCTTTCTGCGCTCTGCTTCGCTGAGCGCGACATCCTTCGACTTGCGGTTTCGGTTGCGCAAGCTCACAGCGAAAACCAGAAAGCCGAGGGCAAGCAGAAGGAAAGGGCCGAACCAAAGCAACATCGTTGTCGGCTTCAATGGCGGCCGATAAAGCACGAAATCACCGTACCGATCCACCATATAAGCTCTGATGTCATCGTCGCTTTTCCCTGCGTGAATCTGTTCGCGTATCTGTTGACGCAAATCAGCGGCAAGACCAGCCTGTGACGCTGCGATCGACTCGTTCTGGCATACCAGGCAACGCAAATCGGACGCGATGTGCAGCATGCGATCTTCTGCCGCCTGGTCGCTGGCCCAGGCAGTAGCAGTGAGAAAAAAGAATAACAATGCCAGTCGCCAAGGTCTCATTTCTCAAGTTCCCGTACCAAAGGCAGAATCTCGTTGCGCATTTCCTCTTCATGAATCGCCCCGACGTGCTTGTAGCGAATGACGCCAGACTTATCGATCACATAGGTTTCCGGTACGCCATAAACGCCGAAGTCAATGCCGACGGTCCCATGTGTATCGGAGATGGTCGTTGCAAAGGCATTTCCATTGCGCCGCAGCCAAGCGATGGCATTTTGGGGAACGTCTTTGTAGCTCATGCCGACAATGGAAACTGCATGCCTGCGGGCCATTTCTGTAATGACAGGATGTTCTTCAAGACAAGGCGCGCACCAAGAAGCCCACACGTTCAGCACCCAGACTTTCCCCATCATGCTTTCAGGCGAGAAAGTTCTGTCTGGATCTTCCAATTGCGGAAGGCTAAAGTGCGGTGCGGGTTTATTGATCAATGGCGACGGCACCTCGCTGGGTTTGAGCGTCAGGCCAATCGCCAGGAACGAGACCAATACAAAGAAGCCGCCCAGCGGCCACAGGAAGCGGTTCATGATGCGGCCTCGGGCAATGATTGAGCGGCGCGCTGGCGCCCAGGCTTCAGACGGTAGCGGCGGTCGCTGATAGCCAAGCCGCCGCCCAGTGCCATCAGGATGCAACCAATCCAGATCCAGTCAACGAAAGGCTTGTGGTAGACACGAACGCTCCAAACGTCATCACCGAGCGATTCGCCGAGCGCCGCGTATACATGGCGCAGTCCGTTCGCGTCGATGGCAACTTCGGTCATCGGCATCTGCGAGACCGGATAGCTGCGCTTTTCGGGATGGAGGTGACGCAATACCTTGCCGTCGCGTGACAGCTCGATATCGCCTATCTGCGCCGTGTAGTTGGGCCCGCGCGCGCTTTTCACCCCGACCAACTTGAGATCGTAGCCGCCGATGCTCACGGCGTCGCCTTGGCTCAATCGGACGTCCCGCTCGGTCTCGTACCCGCTGACGATCGTCACGCCGGTGACGAATACCGCGATACCCAGATGGGCCATGTGCATGCCCAGCCAACTGCGTGGCTGGGTACGCAGCCCGCCGCGTGTGGCGCGCATCCGATCGACGATACCTGTCACCACCGATACGGCAATCCAGGTGGCGAGCATCAAACCCACAGCCACGGGAGTGGACCAATGTCCCAGCAGAAAAGGAGCAATCAGTCCCACCGCCGGCGCAATGACCATCGGAATGCGCAACTGTCTGAATATGGCGCCGAATTTGGCGGCCTTCCAGTTCGCGACGGGCCCCACCGCCATCAGGAGCAAAGCGGGGATCATCAGCGGCACGAAGACTGCGTTGAAATATGGCGGCCCTACAGAGAGTTTCCCAAGGCCCAGCGCGTCGATGATCAGCGGGTACAGCGTACCGAGCGAGACAGCGCTGGCGGCGACAACCAATATCACATTGTTGATCAACAACAAGGACTCCCGGGAGACCGCATTAAACCGTCCTCCCATACCCACTTTCGGGGCTCGCCATGCGAACAATATGAGCGAGGTGCCGACTACAACTGTCAGCAGGATCAGGATGAATAAGCCGCGGCGCGGGTCTGTCGCAAATGCATGCACGGAAGTCAATACGCCCGAGCGCACTAGAAAAGCACCCAGCAACGAGCATGAAAACGTGCCGATGGAAAGCAGAACCGTCCAATTCTTGAAACTAGCCCGTTTTTCGGTGACCGCCAGAGAATGAATTAAGGCGGTGCCCGCGAGCCAGGGGATAAACGACGAATTTTCAACGGGATCCCAGAACCACCAGCCTCCCCAACCCAGCTCGTAGTAGGCCCACCAACTCCCCAATGCGATGCCCACCGTCAAGAATGCCCATGCTGCGGTGGCCCAGGGGCGGGACCAGCGCGCCCATGTCGAGTCCAGTTTTCCCGCAAGCAAAGCGGCAATCGCAAACGCGAAGGCGACCGAAAACCCCACGTACCCCATGTAGAGGAGCGGCGGATGAACGATCAAACCGACATCCTGCAAGAGCGGGTTCAGATCCCAGCCATCTTGCGGCACGGGAAAAAGCCGCTCGAAGGGGTTGGAGGTCAACAGCACGAATAACAGGAACCCGGCAGTCACCAGGCCGAGCACGCCCAAGACGCGCGCGACCATGGCGTCCGGGAGTTGTTTTGAAAACCTGCTTACTGCATAGGCCCACCCGGTCTGCATCAATAGCCAGAGCAAGAGCGAACCCTCATGCCCGCCCCACACTGCGGCCATCCTGTAACCCAAGGGCAACTGGGAGTTGGAATTCTGAGCGACGTAGGCGACCGAGTAGTCCTTCGCGATAAAGGCCCAGGTGAGCGCTGCAAAGCTGACTATTACCAAAAGGAATTGAGCGCGTGCGGTCGGGCGGGCGAACGCGATCCACGTGGCATTGTTTCGGGCCGCACCCGCAAGGGTCAAAATACCTTGGGCGAGTGCTACGAATAAGGTGGCTATAAGAGCGAAGTGGCCGATTTCTGGAATCATGGGTCAAGGCTTCCTTAAGGTCGGCTTTTTCTGGGCCTCATCCAACGCATGTTGGGCCTCGGGCGGCATGTAGTTTTCGTCGTGCTTGGCCAACACTTCCTCGGCGCGGAAGAGGCCAGTGCTGTCCAGCCTTCCTTGAACAACCACACCTTTTCCTTCACTGAACAGATCAGGCAATATGCCTGAATAGATCACCGGAATCGTTTTTGCCGTATCGGTGATTACGAATTGCACGTCAAGCTGGCCACTCTGGCGCTTCAAGCTTCCTCGCTCTACCATGCCACCGACTCGAAACGTACGCTCCAGCGGCGCCTCTCCCGCGCTGACTTGCGAAGGCGTGAAGAAGAACACTAGGTTGCTCTGGAAGGCATTGAGCACAAGCGCGGCGGCAATGCCGATGACGGCCAAGCCGGCGAAGATGATGGCGATGCGCTTATTCCTTGGCTTCATGCCGTGCTCCCTCTGCCGGCCATTCCGACCGGATGCGCGACAGCGCAGTGGTGCGACGCCGTCCAAGCAGGCGCCACTCCGCCGCAAGCAACACCACGGTGGTCAGGACGGACCCCCAAACGTACACGCCATAGCCGCCCATCGCCAGGAACTCGCCCACGCTGCTCCAGTTCATCGCTTTACTCCCTCGATCTCCCGTAGCCAATCGGCGTGGTGCTCGCGTTCCAGAATGATGCAGCGCACGCGCGCTAGGGCGGCTGCCGCCGAATAAGCCCAAGCCGCGAAAACCATGATCACCATGCCCAGCAACATGACCTTCGCCATGGAGGGCGCCCGGGTCAGCGAAACCGAAGCTCCCTGGTGCAAGGTGTTCCACCATTGCACGGAGAAATAGATCACAGGGACATTCACGACCCCGACCAGGGCCAGCACGGCGCCTGCCTTATCGGCGCGGCGCCGATCGTCAATGGCTGACTGGAGCGCGATGAAGCCGATATACAGAAACAGGAGAATGAGTTCGGAGGTCAGTCGTGCATCCCATACCCACCACGTTCCCCACATCGGCTTTCCCCACAAGGCGCCGGTCCAAAGCGAGAGAAAAGCGAACAATGCGCCTGTGGGTGCGAGCGCCGAGGCCATCATTGCCGACAGGCGACTGTTGAACACCAAGCCAATTGCGGCCCAGAAGGCCATGGCCAAGTAGATGACCATGGACATCCATGAAACCGGCACGTGCAGGAAGATGATGCGATATCCCTCTCCCTGCTGAGCATCAGTGGGTGCCAAGAAGAACCCAACGTAGATACCCGCGAACGACAGCAGCGCAGCGGTCACGCCAAACCAGGGGATGAGTTTCCCCGCAAGTGGATAGAACGTCTTTGGCGACGAAAATTTGAACCAGTTGACCATTCGCTTCGCTCCTCAATACTCCAGTGCAATGCGCAGCGATGCACTCGTTGCGAAGGGCGTGAAGAACGCGGCCAACACGAACACGGCAGCCAGCAAAGAGAGGTTTGCCGATGCGCCCCGGCCGATGATGGATGCGTCGACCGCACCGGCTCCGAAAATCAGAACTGGGATGTAAAGCGGTAGCACCAACACAGCAAGAAGGACTCCCCCGGCGCGCACGCCGAGCGTCAGACCTGCGCCGACGGCGCCGATGAGGCTAAGTACAGGCGTGCCGATGACGAGCGATACGGTAAGAATCCAGAGGGATGAGGTGGGCAGGTTGAATTGCAACGCCAGAACAGGCGCAAGCAAGGCCAGTGGCAAACCCGATAGCAGCCAATGCGCAGTGATCTTGCCCAGGACCAGCATTGCCAACGATGCTGGTGAAAACATCATCTGTTCAAGCGTGCCATCGGCATAATCTTGCTCGAAAAGGCGATTCAGCGAAAGCATGCTGGCCAGCAGCGCCGAAACCCACAAAACGCCTGGAGCTATCCGTCGGAGTGTTTCACTTTCGGGACCAATGCCCAACGGGAACAAACTGACGACGACGACAAAGAAAAACAGAGGTATTAGCGCGTCCGACCTTCGCCGTAAGGCGAGCTTCAAGTCTCGACATATCACTGCATATATCGGATTGGCGATGAGGGGCTGGTTCATGCCCCAATCCGGACGAACTGAGAATTTTTCGTCGCCAGTTCCTGGTGACTGGTTAGAGCGATCATTCCTCCTCGTGCCTGATGCCGATTGATCATCTCACCAAACCATTGCACGCCGAGTTTGTCGAGCGCTGTTAACGGCTCATCGAGAATCCATACCTTCCTTTTATAAAGACATAGTCGAGCCAAGCTCGCGCGGCGTTTTTGGCCTTGCGACAACATCCTAATTGGCAGCTTCTTGTGCTCTGCCAAGCCAACCTCGTTTAATGCTTCTGCTGCCTGTTCCGGAGATGCTGATTCGCCTGCGATTGCAGCTGCTGCGAGCAGGTTTTCCTGGGCATTGAGGTCTTCTTTAAGTCCAATGCCGTGGCCGCTATAGATCAGGTTGCGTTGGTAATCTTCTCGCTGGTTGCGCAGGAGATTTCCGTTCCACAAAATTTTGCCCGCATCGGGCATTGCGAGGCCTGCCAGCATTCTCAGTAGCGTGGTCTTGCCGCTCCCGTTCTCGCCCTGCACCGACAGGCAATCGCCCGGCGTAAGCCGGAAATTCAAACAGTCAAACAGGCGACGTTCTCCGCGGACGCCAACCAGATCAAGAGCTTCAAGCATGGGGCTGTCAATAATTCATACACGTGGCCATTGCCACGAAACGCACCCTCTCTGGGTGCAATCTTCAGCAGCATGCCTGCTCCCGATTAATTGAAAATTAGCGGGAGTTAAATCCCACATTGCTGTAATTTCTCGCTCTGACGTAAGCGTGTCATGCAATCCAATTTAGGTTGATAGGTGCAATGGGAATACTGTTGGTGGAAGATGACGAACTCATTGGGCGGAGGGGTCGCGGCCGGCTTGCATAAGCACGGCATTGCCGTGTATCACGTCGGAACCGCAGCGGAGGCCGATGCTCCCCACCCACGCTGAAGACACTTTTTCAATTGCCGTCAACCATTCGCCTTCTTAATTACGTCCAGCGCTGGTCGCAATGAATGGGAATTTGAATCGCTTGGCGCGGACTCTCCAACCAGCGCGCATTTACTTATGTCACAGCGCATGACCTGCGAACGCCCTTGACCGTGATGGATACACACCTGCAGTTAGCTCGGATAAGCGAAAGCACCGACGAAACGGGACGGGTGCGAAACAGTTGATCGAGTAAAAATCGACGGTGTTTTAGCACCAGGCATCCCTGCCAGCAAACTACCCGAAGAACATCATTGATCCAGGAATACAGGTTGCGCGAGCCATTCGCTCCCCTTGAGCATGGCGGTCCAATAGATCGGCGGCAGGATACGTTCCTTTAGCAGCCACGCTAGGGCCGAGGGCCGCTTGCCGTCAATAAACCACGTCGGAAACAAAGGCGCAAGCTTGCCGCCGTAGGCGAACTCGGCCAGCACGATCTTGCCGCGCTCCACGGTGAGTGGGCAGGAGCCATAGCCATCGTAACTGGCCAGGCGAGGGGACTCGCTTCGGGCAGAGAGCAGGTTATGCGCCACCACCGGGGCCTGCTTGCGGGCCGCTGCCGCAGTCTTCGCATTGGTGGTGTTGGTGCAGTCCCCGAGGGCGAAGATGTTGGCGTAGGTCTTGTGGCGTAGACTCGACGGGTCTACGTCTACCCAACCCACTGCGTCGGCCAGTGGACTTACGCGGATGAAGTCTGGGGCTGTCTGCGGCGGCACGGCGTGCAGCAGGTCGAATGGACGGGTGATGCGCTCCTGAGTCCCGTCAGCCTTCGTGCAAACGAAGGTGGCTTCATGCGCCGGGCCATCGACGGCCACGAGCTGATTGTTAAACTGCAGGTCGATACCGTACGCCTTCACGTACTCCATCAGCGCGGGCACGTAGTCGGGCACACCGAAGAGCACACCTCCCGCGTTGCACAACTTGATGTCGATGTTCCTGAGCACGCCCTGGCACCTCCAGTGATCGGCCGAGAGGTACATCGCCTTCTGCGGCGCTCCCACGCACTTGATGGGCATGGGTGGCTGGGTAAACAGGGCCTTGCTGCCTTTGAGCTTCTGCACCAACTCCCAAGTGTACGGCGCAAGGTCGTAGCGGTAGTTGGAGGTGACGCCGTTGCGGCCCAGTGTCTCCGGCAGGCCTTCGATGCTGCTCCAGTCGAGCTTCAGGGCCGGGCAGACCACGAGCTGCTGGTACTTGACGACGCGGCAGCCGTCGAGCACTACCGCATTGCGCTCCGGCTCGAACGCGGCAACAGCCATCTTGATCCACTTAACACCGCGCGGCAGCACGCTAGCCATCGTGCGCGCCGTGTGCGCGGGCGGAAACACTCCAGCACCCACCATCGTCCACCCCGGCTGAATAGTGCACGTCCGCCGGGTCGATGATGGCAATGTCCGCATCCGGCTTGCGCGCCAGCAGGCTAGACGCCACCGCGATGCCTGCGGCGCCCGCCCCAACGATCACGATGTCGTGCGTGGCATCGACGACCTCGGTGGGCGTGCGCCCGCCGTTGGTGATGCGCCTAGCCACGCCGGAGAGGTCGTAGCCGTCGCCGCGGGCGGCGTCGAGAATCGATGCCAGCGGCTGGCGTGACGCTTGGCTCAGCGCCCACAGTGTGGCCGAGCGAGTCCCGGTGCGGCAGTAAGCGAACACCGGGCCAGGCAGTTGCGTCATCAGCGTCCCGAAGGTCAGGGCCTGCTCGTCGGTCACCTTGCCGGACTCGACGGGCAGGTAGGTGGCCGTCATACCCAACGTCTGGGCGGCCTGTTCGATTTCGCGGAAGCCGGTCTGGTCACCCGCTTCACCGTCGGGCCGGTTGCAGATCACTGCGCGGTAGCCCGCGTCGGCGATAGCCTTCAAGTCCGTGGCGGCAATCTGGCCGCTGACGGCCAATTCGTGGCTCAAGGCTTTGATGTCCATGAGGGCCTCCTGCCCGACAGTTGTCCTCTCAGCCGGTCGGTGCCGCTCTCACCGCGCATCGATGGGAATCTTGAGGTAGTGGATGCCGTTGGATTCAGCGGGTGGCAGTTCGCCGGCCCGCATGTTCACCTGTACCGATGGCAGCAGCAGCAACGGCATCGCCAGCGTGGAATCGCGCTGCTCGCGCGTGGCCGTGAAGTCCTCCTCGGTGATGCCATCGCGAACATGGATGTTGTGCGCACGTTCCTCGGCCACGGTGGTCTTCCATTGAAGCTCGCGCCCACCGGGACGGTAGTCGTGACACATGTAGAGCACGGTATCCGGCGGCAGCGACAGCACACGGCCGATCGAGCGGAACAACGTGCGCGCGTCGCCGCCGGGAAAATCGCAGCGCGCCGTGCCATAGTCGGGCATAAACAGCGTGTCGCCCACGAACGCTGCGGCAGGTGCATCGGGAGCAGCGCTGTCCACGATCACATAGGTCATGCACGCGGGCGTGTGGCCGGGCGTGTGCATGGTCCGTACCTGCAGCGTACCAAGCATGAAGGTCTCGTCGTCCTCGAACAAGTGGTCGAATTGCCGGCCGTCGCGTGCAAACTCCGGCTCCGCGTTGAAGAGCTGTCCGAATACGTGTTGCACCGTGCGGATGTTCGTACCGATGCCAGTACGGCCACCCAGCAGCGACTGAAGGGATGGCGCTGCGCTCAAGTGATCGGCGTGCACGTGGGTCTCCAGCAGCCACTGGACGCTTGCACCCAGCTTGCACACGCGCTCGGCAATGCGGTCCACACCGGCGCGCGAGGTGCGGCCGGACTTGGGATCGTAGCCGAGCACGCTGTCCAGGATCGCGCACTGGCCGCTCTTTGTGTCCAGCACAATGTAGCTGAACGTACTGCTGTCTTCGTCAAAGAAGGGTTCGATCTGCACGGTATTTTGCCTCCGGAAACTAAGCAGTCACTTAGCAAATGACCACAAACCCTCGCGACGCTTTGCGTTCAGATGAATTGCTCCTACCGAATGCAACCTTCCAAGGATAGGAAGAAAGGGCTTCTCGTACGTTGCCCGAATTAGATCAAGCCAGATTAAAGACTCTGCCAACGTCTGCGCTTTGGGTGTCGGAAACCTCATGGAACACTGCTCCGCGAGTGAAGTGAGGATGAAGGCACTGGGCTGCCATTTGTCGGTTCGTTCTTCAGAAGACGCAACGTGTTCAATAGAACCGAAAGGCTACTGGTAAGCATGGCCAGTGCCGCTGCGAATGGCGTAACACCGACCTCGAAGAAGACAAGGACGACAGCCGCGTTGTAGGCCACAGCGAACGCGAGGTTTTCGCGAACGATGCGGTTAAATTTTCTCGCTAACCGGTGGACCTCCACCACGGCACCGACACCTCCGCGTGTGATAACCACGCCTGCGGCGGAAACGGCGACCGAACTCGATCCCGGAATAGCGACGCCGCAGGCGGCTCTGGCAAGAACCAGCCCGTCGTTTGCGCCATCTCCGATGAAGGCGACAGGCGTCGCACTCTCGTCTACGGCTCGGGCCTTGGATTCAGGACTGCATGCACTCTCGATCCGGTCGAACATCACGCCCAAGGTGAAGACTAAATCTTCCGACGCTGCCTGCGAGTCCCCCGTTAGCAGCCACAGTTTGAGCCCTTGAGCCTGCAGCGTCTGCAGAGAGGCCCGTGCGTCAATGCGTGGGGTATCTTGCAGGCGCAAACAGCCGATCCAGTCGCCGCCTTTGGCGACGTGTACCAGGCCGGGCCGGTCGTCTTCACCTGGCACTCCGGCAACGCCGCTTTCGATCAACCATTGCCGCTCGCCTACACGGACGTCGCCGCCGGGCTCCTCCATCATCACGCCCCGACCGAAAGCTCTGATACGTTGCTCTTGAGCAGGCGAGACCTGTATTCCCCGCCGCTGGGCCTCGGCCGTCAGCGCCAGCGAGATCGGATGCACAACACCAATTTCCGCTCTGGCTGCCAAATGGAGTACCTTCTGCTCATCCCATCCCTGTCGCGTCTTTATTTCCATAATGCCGAGCAGCCCCTGCGTCAGGGTGCCGGTCTTGTCAAAGGCTATGGTGCGAACGCGCCCCAATGCTTCCACGCTGGCTGGATCTCGCACGAGTATCCCGCGACGGGCGGCTTCACGAGCGGTGAACGCATATGCAAGCGGCATAGCCAAGCCGACCGCGCAAGGACACGCCGCTACCAGAATGCTGAGCGCGCCAAGTATTGCGACATCTGCTGGGCGTCCTATCCATAGGTAATGAGCCAGGGCCAGCAAAGAGGCAATCACCATGGCGGGGAGAAGAAAGCGAACAAAGCGCTCTGCCGTTTCCGACAGCGACGAACGTCCCCCGAATAACTCGAGCATGCGCAATCCAAGCAGATCCAGCCTGCGCTCGCCCGCGCCAGCCGTGACCTGGACTCGGAGTGGCCCTTGCAGATTGATGGTGCCGGCGAACACTTCGTCTCCAGGCCGTACTGCTTTGGGAATGGATTCGCCATGGAGCAGCGAGAGGTCGACCGCTGATTCCCCCAACACCACTGTTCCGTCGACTGCAATACGCTCATTCGCGCGGATGAGCACGGTGTCGCCACGTGCGATTGAGGTCAGCAATACCAGGCGCTCTACCAAATCGCCGTCGCAAGCGTCCAACTGCGTGACGGTCTCGGGGGCGAGGCTGCTCAATGCGCTCATCGCCAACCGGCTTTCTTGGCGTGCGTGGATCTCTATCAACCGCCCGATCAGCAAAAAGGCGATGAGCATGGTCGCGGCATCAGTGAAGATGGCCGAGGATCCGATTGTGAGATTCCAGACCGAGACGGACAGCGAGCCAAGAACTGCGACTGAGGCGAACACATCCATCCCTGCGATGCCAGCGCGCAGCGAACGCACTGCTGCACGATAGAAGTCCAAGGCGGAATATGTGATCACGGGCAGGCTCGCAAGGACGCTGGCCCAGCCAATAACCATCGCTTGATCTGCAACCTCATCCGCATTCAGGTAGAGCACCCACGAGCCGAGCATGCTCCACATGCCGAAGACGACGGCAATGGTGAGTTGGAGACGAATTCGCTTGGCCTGCCGGTGCAGAGCGGCCTCCAGTTCGCCGCCCCCCCTCACCGGAGACAGGGCATACCCCAGATCGCTGGCGCGTCGAAGAAGCTGCGCGAAGTCGATCAGCTCGGGGGCCCAGGTCACGAGCGCGGAGCCCGAGGTGAAGTTGACCGTCGCCGATGAAACGCCTGGGACGCGTTGCAAAACGCGCTGCAAGGCCATTGCGCAGCTCACGCACCAAAGGCCCTCTACGGCAAAGACCATGCGCCCGGCGACACGTGCCTTTTCGTAATCGAAGAGTCGCTCGTTACTGTCCGGCTTGGGCATCCGTCCCAACTCCGCGCAGTTGCCCGTCTACGACTTTCCCGTAATAGCTTTTCTCGCCGGCATGGTACTTCTCAGTAGCTTCGGCGACCGTACCCTTCTGGCGCGGGTCCTTAGGCCGTTCGTGGCTGTTGATGAAAGCGGCGACATCCCATGCCTCTTGGTCGGTCAGGCTGTAGGGTTTCGCGAGCGGCATATTCGCTTTGATGAAGCCGGCTGCCGTGTCGATGCGTGCCATGCCGGCCCCCCAGTTGTAAGAATCAGGCCCCCACAAGGGTGGAAATTTGACTTTCCCGGCCTCGTCTTTCGTACCCTGACCGTTGGTACCGTGGCACAGGGCGCAATTTTGCTGGAATACAACGAAACCTCGGTGCACGTCATAGTCGCGCTCGGGCTGTGGAACCTTGGGGTAGGCTTTGCCGCGAAGTTTTGTTCCTGCAGGCGCTCCATCCGCAAGCCAAGACATGTAGGTCACCAGGTCACGGTAGATTTCTCCGCCTGCTGGCGGCGCCACGCCCGAAGGAGACGCCGGCGCATTCATGGAATACATGAAACACCCCATGATGCGGTCTTCCAGCGTGCTGACAGAGCCGGTCTTTTTCCGAAAAGCGGGATATGCCGAGTAAGCGGCCCACATCGGCGCAGAATTCTCACGACGCCCTGCGTCAAGATGGCAATTCACACACGCCATTGAATTCCCCACATGGTCCTTGGCGTAAAGGCCGGGATTCATGAAGATCGCGCGTCCTCGTTTGATCGCGTCACCGTATGGCCCTTCGGGAATTTCGCTTTCTGAAGGAGGAATATAGTAACCATCCGCGCTAACCGGCATTTGGGGAGGGCGTGCGCTTGCATCCTTGGTGTAAGCCTTGCGCGCTGCTTCCATATCTTTTCGCGAATAAGGAATATCGGCTGGCCTTTCGACAGTCTGTCCGCTTACCTTGCTGTATAAGGTGCCTATTGCGCCGCTTTCGTAGACACCATATCCCACCACAAAAAATATCGCACCCAGAACGGCAGCGTATGAGGCGCGCTTAATCAGCACTTGGCTTGTATTTTCGGTGTTCATAGTCTTGCCTCCTGCATCTGCTCAATGCAAAGATCCAAAGTATTGAGCGACGTCTCGCATATCTTTCTCTGACAAGCGAGACGCGATGTCATCCATGAGGGATTGCGGTGAGTTATGACGGTAGCCGCCTTTCCATGCGATCAACTGTTGAAAAATGTATTCTGGCTGCTGGCCTGCCAATCTTGGAAATTGGGAGCCTACACCTTCTCCATTCTGTCCGTGGCAACTAGAACAGGCGGGAATATCCCGCTTCCAATCACCTGTAAGGTGAAGCGCTTCGCCGTGCGCCTGGTCCCCACCAAGATCAACTGCAATTTCGGTCCGTTGCGGCAAATTGGCATAGTAGTTCGCCACTTGCTCGATCTCGTCAACATTCAGAGCATTGGCGACATATCGCATCGTCTCGTTCGTTCGATCGCCGGACTTGAAGTCTCGCAGTTGCTTGGCGAGATAGTCTTCCGAGAGACCAGCAAGACCAGGCGTCAAGCCAGCTCCCTCGCCATTCGCTCCGTGGCAAGATGCGCAACCCCAGGTATTGCCGTTTCCTGTCAGGACCAGGGCTGGCGCATCGGCATCCGGAGCACTCGCTTGCGTGGTTGTGGGCGAAGTCCCCCCGATCTCCACGCCTCGATTCGGCGTAAGGTCGCTGATGTAGCTCAAGGCGCCCCAGACGGCGAGCGCCAGGAACACGCCCAAGACCAGCAGCGGGATGGGCCGTGGTTGCTCCCAGGGATCGAACGTCGGATCGACCGCATCAACTCGACGCAACTTGTCACTCTGCTTGGAGTTCATATATTCCCCCTTCATCGTCCTTTCGAAGCTTGATCCGGCTTCGGATCAAAGCCGCGATCACGCAATGCAGCTTCTTGGGCACTGACGGGGTAGGTACGATCCAGACTGAGCAGATACTTCACCAGATCAAGTGCTTCCTGCCTCGCGATCACTACTTTTCCGTCCTTGGGGCGATACGCTTCGGGCAGCTTCACCACAATGTCGCCCGGGGCTGCCTTCTCTTTGGTTTCAAAGAGAAAGGGGTACGAAGGCATGATGCTCCAGTCGAATATGGCGCGAGGCTGGTACAGATGCGTCAGGTGCCAATCCTGACTTGGCAGGCGTACGCCGACATTGAGCAGATCCGGGCCAGTGCGCATGGTGCCCAGCAACTGTGGAGCGTCGTATGCGTAGTCTCCGGGTGTGGATGGTCGACCCCATCCTCGAGCTTGATCGGCAAGCGTCTGGCCAGTCGAGCGAGGCTGCTGGCTGTGGCAGTAAACACAGCCATTCGCGACATACTGGTCCCGCCCCCGCAATTGCTCGACCGTATACTTCGACAGTTCTGGCGGGGCCTGAACTGTGCGCACTTGCAGGCCGGGAAGCACTACGAGCATGACGGTGGCGAACACCAATATCCCGACTGCACCGACGAACAATGGAACGAGTCGGTTCATGCTTCACCCCGCTGCTTAGATATTAGTAGAGCCACCACATTGAAGGCCAAAATAAAATGTCCCAGTGTCATTAGCACACCACCGAGAGAACGTCCTTCGAGGTATGGCAGGATATCCTTGGTAATTTGCGCAAAGCTGGTCTTGGCGTCGAGCAAAGAGATTCCTTGAAAAAATCCACCAACTGTCAATGAGAGGAAATAGATCAGGAAACCAACAACAGTTAACCAATAGTGCAAGGAAATGAGGCGTGGGTAAGGCCATTTTTTCCCTGTCAAATGCGGGAACAAATAATAGAAGCCGCCAAATAACACCACCGAAACAAACGCGTACGCCCCCAGATGGGCGTGTCCAATCGTATAGTGGGTGAAATGGGTGATTGAATTGACCGAACGCACTGCTTCCAAAGATCCCTGAAAGGAGGCTGCGGTGTACATCAACGCGCCCGTCGAAACGAATCGAAGTGCCATCGATTCCTTGAAAGCCCAGAAATTCTGCGCGACGGTGATGTGCTGGTTGATCGCGACTGCAATAACGGGGATGAACATCATGACACTATGCACGACGGAAAGCGTCACAACCCAAGTAGGAACCGGCCCGCCGATGAGATGATGTATACCCACCTGACTGTAAAACAGCGCTAAGCCCCAAAAGCCCAGCAGGGAAACACTGTAGGAATAAATAGGCTTGCCGATGATCTTTGGGATGAGATAGTACGCAGTGCCAACACCCAGTGGCGTTAGCCAAAGGCCGAGCACGTTGTGTGCAAACCACCAGTTTGTCGTGGCTTGCTCGACGCCAGAGTGAAGTCCCGGAACGTTGGAGATGAAGAACAGGATAGGAAACCAGGCCAACCCCGCAAGGAAATACCATCCCGTTACGTAGATATGTTGGACATTGCGCTTCCTGGCCGTCTCAATGGCCGGCCACGCTAGAAATAGCCCGCCGATGGCCAGAATGATATCGATTTGCCATGGGATCTCCAGCCATTCCAGCCCATCGCTCCATCCCATCGCAATGGCCGTCGCGCCTGCTGTCACGCCCACGGCCCAAAATATACCGCCCGCCATAGCCATCGCTGGCCGTTGAAGGGGGGTACGGAACATGCGGGGCAGGATCCATAGCGCCATGGCGATACCTGCCGTGGAAAGCCACCCATATGCGACAAGGTTTAGATGAACCGTGCGCGCACGACCAAACGTGGTGAAGGCAATGTTAGCCAGCCAGTCGGGGAGGTGGAGTTTCAACGATGCAACCACCCCAAATAAGGAGCCAATGATCAGAAAGATGATCGAGGCCACTGCAAGAACCAGAACAACTCGCCTGCCAGGAGCATCGACACCTGCTCTCAAGGCATCGAACTGATGTTCGTGTTTGCCGTCAAATGAAGAGGGGTCGTCTGGTTTGCCTGCCTCTCCTTCTAGAAAAATGGTTGAGGCTTGTGCTTTGCCAGCGCTAATCTGTCGTGTGACGATAGACCAGATCAACGCACCAAGTGCCGTAAGCGAAACGATAAAGCTTACTGCGAGAAGAAAGCCTAACGTTTCATTCATAGCTGTTCCGATCAAATCGGCAACCATCGGGTCCCGATGAAAATTTCTTAAGTGGATATCGGTGCAAAAACATCGTGCAGCCCCCCCCCTGACTCCCTGCGTGAGGATTTCGTAGTGAGTCGTTCTATAAATTTCAGATGCTGTCAGGATTGGATTAATTGAAAATTAAAAATCTACTGGCATGCCCACTCTTATAGGGAAATTACCGAGTTGAGAAATCGCTCTACGTAGAGCGCTGCCATGCAGGCAAAGCCACTCGGGGCGATGGCCGGGCAGTCGTACTGACGGACAAGGCACCTTCCACGGAAGATTAAGACTCCCCCAGATCTCACCGAACCAATCGCCTCGGTGACGCTCCGTGCGAAAGTGACGCGCTCGGACCCTGCTTCTGGGACAGACGGACAAACATACCCTCATGCCTTTACCAAAGAGCCCACGGATGCGTTGTCGATCTGGGCTGTGTGCACATGGCGAGGCTGCTGGCGTGACGAACAGGAGCGACTTCGTACACCCCTGTTTGGTTGAAGCGTTTTGGCAGAGGGTGCGCCTTGGGCGCCCGTTGCGCCACGGATGATGTATGTCATCTTGAATCTTCTTCGTGAAGAGGAAGGTGGCCGGTCATCGTTAAAGGGAAATCTTGAATCCTGACCGCTTCGTGATCGAATCAAGAGCTATCAGTTGCTCCAGCAAATCTTCCATGCCATCCAGCGGCCACGAATTTAACCCGTCAGAAAGCGCTTTCGATGGATCAGGATGTGTTTCAATGAAGATGCCAGATACTCCAACCGCAACAGCGGCGCGAGCCAATACAGGCACAAATTCTCGTTGACCGCCGGAACTAAGGCCGAGTCCACCAGGCTGTTGCACCGAATGCGTGGCGTCGAAGACTACGGGGCATCCTGTTTCACGCATCACGGCCAAGGAGCGCATATCGCTGACGAGGTTGTTGTAGCCAAAGCTCGCACCGCGTTCGCAGACCATGATGCTGGCGTTTCCGGTTGAATGTGCTTTCTCCACCACCGGTGCCATCTCCCACGGCGACAAGAATTGGCCCTTCTTGATATTGACGGGTTTTCCCGCCGAGCAAACCTTGCGAATGAAATCTGTTTGACGCACCAAAAACGCAGGGGTCTGAAGCACATCAACAACGGAGGCTACTTCTTCTATCGGCGTAGACTCATGAACGTCAGTGAGAACGGGAACGCCTATCTGTCGCTTTACCTCGGCCAGTACATGCAGCCCTTCTTCAATACCTGGACCGCGATAGGAGTCGCCGGATGTACGGTTGGCTTTGTCGAAGCTCGATTTGAAGATGAAATTCACACCGAGCTTGGCTGTAATCTCCCGCAGAGCGCCGGCAGTGTCCAGTTGCAACTGCATCGACTCGACAACACAAGGGCCAGCGATCAGAAACAACGGCTGTTCCAGTCCGACTTCAAATCCACACAACTGCATATCGACTCCCTATCGCTTTCTTCTTAACCGTACTATGCAATCGTGACCTTGCCAGAGAGGATGCTGACTTGTACTCCCGCTGTTCTCAGCAGGTTTCCAACCATGCAGGACTTGTCCGCCGCCTCAACGAGAGATTCGGCAGATGCAATTTGTTCCGGCGATGCTTCGGCGGCGAGTACGACGCTAATCTCGTGCACGATCTGCATGGTCTGCTTGGAGACTTCGGACAATTCCGAGCTTACAGAGACATCAGCCAGCGGCAGGTTGCGCGCGGCCATCATGCCCGCGAGGGTCATCACATAGCACGCCGTAGCCGATGCCATCAGCAGTTCCTTGGGGTGGGAACCTGCGCCAGTGCCGCCATATGATCGGGGAATCGCGATGGGAAGCTCCACCGTTTCGGAGGCCATGCGCCCACCGCCTTGAATCAGCCCTGTCCAGGTAGTTGTCAACTTCGTCGTCAAATCAGCCATATCGTTCTCCTATTGAAGCGTGGTTAAAAATCAATATCGAAAGGAATTACTTATAGGTATCCGCATATCGCCAGTTCTGGCGTCAAGAGCATCCGAGCGCTTTTCACGCATTTGCTTTTCGCGCCGCCTCAATGATCTCTTGTGTTGGCTTTCAAATCGCCCACCGTAAAGTTCTGTTGGACAATGCCGAAAGAAAGGGCTCATTGACTACCGTTACCTCCCGTGGGCAATAGATACCAAGATGCGTTTTAGCGGCATCTATTTACGCTGATCCATTTCCAAAAGTGTGGCGTGCTGGTGCTAAACTGGCGAGTGGCGAAATCGACATTATTGGGGGCGGTAGCGACAGATGAACTTGACCCAAGGAGCCGAAATCGGCTTGGTGCTCTACCCAGGAGCGCAGCAGGCGTCCGTCCTTGGTCTGACGGATCTGTTCTGTGTGGCAAACAACATTGAGGCGTCGTATCGGAAGCAGCCGGATCTTGCATTGCGAGTCACACACTGGCGGCAGGAAACGCCGAATGCCCCTCCCGAGCGCGTCTTCGACAATGGGGCGAACCCGTCGTCCGTGCTCTCGGCCTTGATTCTTCCTCCCACCCTCGGGGAGCCGACCAGCGTGTCGCTCTCCCCTGACTGGACAGGCTGGCTACGGGAGAAACATGCCAGCGGGGTCGTTCTTGGGTCGGTGTGTGCTGGAGCGTTCTTGCTCGCAGGAACCGGGTTGATGTCAGGACGTCCAATGACGACGCACTGGGCGTATGCCGAACGGTTGCGGGAGCGCTTCCCAGAGGTTCGTGTCGATGTCGACAGGCTCATCATCGACGACGGCGACGTCATCACTGCCGGCGGCTTGATGTCCTGGACAGATCTGGGCCTGCGACTGGTAGACCGACTGCTTGGCCCCTCGGTGATGCTCGAAACTGCCCGCATGTTGCTTGTCGATCCGCCTGGGCGGGAACAACGCTACTACAGCGTGTTCGCGCCACGACTTACACACGGCGATGCGGCGGTGCTCAAGGTGCAGCATTGGCTGCAAGCAACCCAAGCCAAGGACGTTGCATTGGCGACGCTGGCCGCCCAGGCAAAACTCGAAGAGCGTACTTTCCTGCGTCGGTTCCAGAAAGCGACCGGCATGACGACGACAGAGTACTGTCAACGTCTGCGTGTCGGGCGGGCTCGGGAGCTGTTGCAGTTCAGCACCGACTCCATCGACCGCGTGGCTTGGGAGGTAGGCTATAGCGACCCGGGAGCCTTCCGAAAGGTGTTCTCCCGGGTCGTCGGCTTGTCGCCCGGCGAGTATCGCCGCCGGTTCTACGCGAACCGCAATGTTGAGCCGTCCTCTGAGCCCTTGTCTTAGAGGCCAGCGGCGGCAGCAATGCGCCGTTGCAACCCCACGTACAAGTTCGGAGCTGCGAAGGCGTCAGCATGCTAGCGAAGCGAGAGGTGCAGGTGAGCCGCTGACAGCGGCGTCAGTGTGAATCGACCAGGTTCTTATAGGCAGCTCGGAACTGCTCACCTTTATCACCATAGATTGTAGGTTGCAATCAGTAGATGTTCTATGTAGCTATTGTCCCAATCGCTTTTACATTGACTAACGGCGGACAGACGCCGCGCAGATTTCATCGCAGATATTTGACATCAGCTGCCAAGGTTGCCAGCGCAGATGTCGGGCAATAGAGCCCGAATAGATTCATACCCTGAATCTATTCGGGCTTTTTTGTTGTCCTACTTTTCGCATTCCCGTTTTTTGGACCAGTCATAGGTTCGCTGGCGGAGCTTTGCCAATGCTGCCCTGAAACCTTCTTGCGCTGCAACTGTCCGCCGGATAGGTCGCACTTCTTAATCGAAACTCTAATTGCAGTTTCCGACAATAGAAGGATCACAAACCATGAAGAAAGAGCACAAACGATGACCGCAACAGCTACCAAGACGCTTACTAACAAGGACCGGGCATTAGCGCTGAAAAGCGTGCTTGAAGCCAAGAAGATCATTCCTGCTGGCCACATGGAAAAGTGGGCAAAACACCAGAAGAAGGACTGGAACGCCAGTAACGCTGCCCGGGTGGTCGTCCGCGCATGGACCGATCCTGAGTATCGCAAGCTCCTGCTCTCCGATGCACAGACTGCGATCGAGGAATACGGCTATACGGGTCCGCAGGGAGAGTACACAGTCGTTCTGGAGGACACCCCTGATGTGCACAACATCATCGTTTGCACTCTGTGTTCGTGCACGCACTGGCCGCTGCTGGGCATCCCGCCCGAATGGTACAAGAGCTTTGAGTATCGCGCTCGTGTGGTGAGCGAACCTCGCAAGGTTCTTACCGAGATGGGCACTGACGTTCCCGAGGACGTCGAACTGCGCGTTTGGGACACGACGGCTGAGACGCGGTACATCGTGCTGCCCATGCGCCCGGCGTACACCGAAGGCTGGACCGAACAGGAACTGATGAAGATCGTGACGAAGGACGTTCTGATTGGCGTTGCGCTGATCTAACGAACGATTTATCGATCACCAAGCGAACATTACAAACTTCAAGTAAAGAGAGATTTATCATGGATGGTATTCACGACTTCGGTGGAAAGCAGGGTTACGGCTCGGTTCGTCATACAGTTAACACTGACGACTACAGTCACCCTCTGCACAACGAGTGGGATGAGCTGGGCTATGCTTTGGTCGCTGCGGCAGAGCATGCCCCGAACGGAAAGGCGTTCACCTGGGACAAGGTGCGTCATGGGATCGAGCGGATCGACCCGGTACGTTATCTGACCTCAGATTACTTCGACCGGGTTGTCATCGGTCTGGCGACTGCATATGTCGAGGGCGGGGTCATTAGTAAAGATGAACTCGACCAGGCCGCTGGTGGTGATTTCCAGCTTGCGCAGCCGGTTATTTCTTCTGGTCGGGAGGCACCCAGCCACGCGACGTTCCAGGTCGGCGAGCGAGTTCACGTTTCGGGCGAGCGTGTGAACGGCCACATCCGGATGCCGTCCTTCTGTCGCGGGAAGTTCGGCACCGTCCTGCACAAGACGACTGAGGAATGGCCCTTCCCGGACGCGTACGGACACTGGGACGTCAAGGCTGAGCCAGAGTGCACGTATCACGTGAAGTTTGACCGTCAGGAACTGTGGGGACCGAACGCGGAGCCGGGTTCGGTCGTGGTGGACCTTTTCGAGGGTTACTTGGAGAAAGTCGCAGCGTAAATAGTTCCTACTATTCCCTGTAAAAACGCGAGTTCTGATTAAATCAGAAAAAGATTGGAGTCATATCATGCCAGCCGAACGGCTTCCCGTCACAGTCTTGTCTGGTTTTCTCGGCTCGGGTAAGAGCACACTCCTCAATCACATCCTAGTCAATCGGCAAGGCCTTAAGGTGGCGTTGATTGTCAACGATATGAGTGAGATCAACATTGACGCACAGGATGTTGAGCGTGAAGTCAGCTTGAGTCGCACTGACGAGCGACTCGTGGAAATGACCAACGGATGCATTTGCTGTACGTTGCGTGAAGACCTCTTGGGAGAAGTGCTCGAGCTAGCAGAGTCCCGACGATTTGATTACCTAATAATCGAATCGTCGGGAATTTCCGAACCCTTGCCGGTGGCAGAGACATTTACCTTCGCGGACACGTCTGGAAGAAGTCTTTCCGATGTGGCAACGCTCGATACCCTGGTGACCGTCGTAGACGCTTCCAATTTCCTCGATGTCTTGTCCACCAATGAAAGGCTCGACAATGATCCCAAGCTTGGTACGGGATTGGGTCGGAACCTTAGTGATCTCCTGTCCGATCAGATAGAGTTTGCTAATGTTATTGTCGTCAACAAGACGGACTTGGTGGATGAAGCAACTATTGCTCGAATAAGCGCCGTCATACGTAGTATGAATTCTCGGGCAAAAATCGTGCCTACGGTCATGGGTCACATCGATTTGCGTGAGATTATGTCGACGGGTTTGTTCAGCTTGGCCGAAGCGGCGGAGAATCCGACATGGCTTCGGGAACTACGCGGGGAGCATGTCCCGGAGACGGAAGAATACGGGATCAGCTCCCATGTATATCGCAGCCGAGTCCCGTTTCACCCCGCGCGGCTCCACGCGCTTCTATCCGGAGAGTGGCAAAATGGCACGCTCCTGCGTGCGAAAGGGTATTTCTGGAATTCCGCTGTGCCGTACTCGACCGGTGAGATGTCATTGGCCGGCGTGAGGGTCCGTTATCAATATGTGGGTCTTTGGTGGTATTTCACTCCCAAGGATTTCTGGCCTGTCGAGGACTACCAGATGGATATATTGAACGAAAAGTGGGACGAGTCGGTGGGAGACTGCCGGCAGGAGATCGTGTTCATTGGCCAGGGTATTGACTATGACCTGCTGGAGCAACAGCTCGACGATTGTTTGCTGACTCCGGAGGAATCTGCTGAAGGTTTGGATTCTTGGGAACAATTTGAGAATCCGATCGTTCCGTCGGACTCCTACGAGTGGGCATCGGAAGACACTGTAAGTCACTGATCAACTAGGTTGCGCGGCCACACGGCCGTAGTATTAGCCCGTCACGAAAATCAGGAGGCAATGGCGAATGTCTGTTTTAACTATTGGTGATCAGTTCCCCTCGTATAATTTGAAAGCGCTGATCGGTGGCGATCTTTCAAATGTGACGGCGGACAGCCCGAACGACTTTTTTACGACGGTGTCTGGCGAGGATAACCCCGGAAAATGGCGCGTGATCTTTTTTTGGCCAAAGGATTTCACGTTCATCTGCCCCACGGAGATCGCGACATTCGGTCGTCTGAACGGCGAATTCAATGATCGCGATGCAGTCGTGCACGGTGTCTCGATCGACAACGAATTCGTACATTTTCAGTGGCGCGCCCAGCATGAGGATCTCAAGAACATACCGTTCCCTATGCTCAGCGACCTGAACCGGGAACTGGTGGAGGCCACGGGCGTGCTCAACGCTGAGGGTGTGGCGGATCGCGCCACCTTCATTGTCAACCCGAATAACGAGATTCAGTTTACGTCGGTCACTGCTGGTTCCGTGGGACGCAACGTCGAAGAGGTGCTTCGAGTGCTTGACGCGCTGCAGGCGGACGAACTCTGTGCATGCAACTGGAGGAAGGGCGACCCGACGCTCGACGCCGGCGAGCTGCTGGCCGCCAGCCTGCCCTGAAAGTGCTGGAAAAGATCGTCGTGAGGCGATCTCTCTGGTTGCTGTGATCACTTCTTTTAAATGTTCTGGAATGGAGTGCCCGCGGTGAAGCCTAGTTGTAAGAGTACGTCTCACTTCATATCAGCGCGGGTACAGAACCATCCTTGAACAAAGCAGTTTCTTGCATGAGTGTTCTCAATTGATGCATGACATGCTATTAATTAAGAAGTGAAACTGAAGAAATAAAAGATCACCTGTCATAATTCACGATCATGCAAATCTTGCGCACCTCTTCAATGCTCACCCGCCTGGTCCTGGCGTGGTTTGTGTTGACGCTGGGTGTTGCAGCTGCTTCCCCGGTGATCCACCCGCAGTCTATGCAGATGGTTTGCTCTTCCGGCGGAAGTATGAAGCTCATTGTCATGGACCCAGATGGCAACGAAGTCGTTGCAGGACACCATACTTTGGACTGTCCGATGTGTTTGGCCGCGACACTGCCGCCTCCGCAGGCCCAAATGAGCGTGGAAATGCCACAGCCGCTTTCCTACGCGCTACAACCCATCTACGCTGCACACATCGCAGCGATGGTGGGTGCACCGCTACCACCTCGCGGTCCTCCCGCACTCTCCTGATCTGCCGCTATTGAGTTTTGCCGAGCGCTGCGTGCGCACTCAGCCATGATTGTGCGTGCCTGGCGCAGTCTGTAGTGGGTCATTGCGTTCGGCCATCCATCAATACTCAGCCGCCTGACGAACGTAGTCGACTGGAGCGGCCACACATTTCAAGAGCCGTCGCTTCTATCTGCACCACTCCTGATGGGAGGGCTGCCGAATGAATTCGTTTTGAGCACGAAAAGGACCGTTATGCCTGAACCAATGCACTGCCAAGTGCACATGGTGTGTAGGCGATTGAGAATTTGCTATGACGCCATCTGAAAGACGCAGCTTTCTGCGTGTCGCTGCTGCAGCATTGGCTGCCTCCCCCTGGTTAGGATCTGCTGCTGAAGGCATGTCTAAAGAACATGACATGCATGCCATGCCGGCATCCTGGACGGGAACGGAGCAAATCGGCATGCTGATGTATCCCGGCATGACTGCACTGGATTTTGTCGGCCCACAACACATGCTGGCTGGGCTGATGGGGGCCAAGGTGCACCATATCGCCAAGACCATGTCTGCTGTGGTGAGCGACACCCAACTCGCGTTTGTACCAACGGTCACCTTGGACCAAGTCCCACGTGATCTGGACATCCTCTTCGTACCAGGCGGAGGCGACGGAACCCTTGCGGCCATGCGAGATGCGCAAATTCTTGCGTTTCTCGCCGACCGTGGCCGCCGAGCCAAATGGGTCAGCAGTGTCTGCACTGGCTCGCTGCTGCTGGGTGCGGCAGGATTGCTGAAGGGCTACCAAGCCACCACCCATTGGGCAACGCATGCACTGCTGACAGAGGTTGGTGCCACTCCCGTGAATGCCAGAGTCGTACGCGATCGCAACCGCATCACCGGTGCAGGCGTCAGCGCAGGCCTGGATTTGGGTCTCACCATCGCCGGCATGCTGCGTGACCCTGCGTACGCGCAGACCATGCAGTTGCTAGCCGAGTACGCCCCCGAGCCGCCATACAGCGCAGGCACCCCACTCAGTGCTCCGCCAGAGGTCACCATGATGGTCGCGGAGATGTTCAAGGACTTCAATCCACAGATACGCACTGCGCTGGCCTCTAAAGGCTTTAACGAAACGGCGTCCAAAGGACCTCAACCATGACTCTGGAGAACACGGAAATGGCAACCATGAAAAATAGGCCATCGCGCAGAACACTGCTGACCATGGGCGGATTGGCGCTGATCGGCCTGTCAGGCTGTCAACGAAAAATGGTCTTCAATGGCATTGATGTCAGCGGGTCCGAACAGGGGCGCGATTTTGAGCTGAAAGACCCAGAGGGTAAGACACGCACTTTGGCTGATTTCAAAGGCAAGGCCGTGATGGTGTTTTTCGGCTTCACGCAGTGCCCGGATGTTTGTCCGACGGCCTTGGTGCGTGCCGCAGAGGTCAAGCAACTCCTGGGCAAAGACGGTGATCGCCTGCAGGTGCTGTTTGTCACTGTCGATCCCGAGCGCGATACCCCTGAGGTCCTCAAAGCCTACACCGCAGCCTTCGATCCCAGTTTTATTGGGCTCTACGGCGATCTGCAGCGCACGGCAGAAACGGCCAAGGAATTCAAAGTCCATTACGAGAAGGTCTCCACCGGTAGCTCGTACACGATGGACCACACCGCGTTGACTTTTGTCTACGACCCAAGCGGCAAGTTGCGACTGGTGCTGCGTCATCAGCAAAGTGCCCAAGAGTTTGCCCAAGACCTGCGCAAGCTCTTGCTCTGATAGCCATCTATGAATCACCCATCCCCACTTCAGGAGAGAAACATGACTTCCATTTTCCGTTTTGCTGCCGTGGCCCTAGCTTTGATCGCCAGTTCCGCGCACGCGCAGATCACCGTCAAAGACGCGTGGGTACGCGCCACTGTTCCGCAACAAAAGGCGACCGGGGCCTTCATGCAGCTGCAATCTGCAAAGGACACCCGCCTGGTATCTGCCAGCTCTCCAGTCTCCCCAAATGTGGAAGTGCATGAGATGAGCATGCAAGACAATACGATGAAGATGCGCCAAGTTCCGGCGGTGGATCTGCCTGCTGCCAAAACCGTAGAGCTCAAGCCCGGTGGCTATCACGTGATGCTGTTGAATTTGCCCGGCCCCATCAAAGAAGGTGAGACCGTCCCATTGACCCTGACCTTTGAGAGTAAAGCGGGTGAACGTGAGACGGTTGAGGTGCAAGCGCAAGTGCGACCTCTCAACAGCGGCAGTGCTCCTGCTGAGCATGGAGGCCATGGCAGCAAAGCCGGCTACGCCCATTAATCTCAGCTGACAAGTAACAGGTAGCACCGCAACTCGCTCGACTTGACCTGGGGCGCCGCCATAGCGTCCTGCTGGTCATCTTCGTGCTGGCCTGGGGAGCGCTATGGTCATCCCATGCTCGTTCTTTCCAATCGGAGAAGGACAGGTCATGGACAGAGGTTTGTACAAGTCAGGGACCGCAGCTCGTTCAGCTTGATAACGATGCTGCAAGCTCTGAAGAGCATCAAAACAAACCATCGGAACATCACAGCTAGGTGTACGGCTACTCCCGCTTTTTCGGCCGCGGCACCGCGGCCGTAGAGCCGTCCGTCGCGTTTGGTCGGTTGAAACGGCGAAGACTTCCATTCGTTGTCGTCGCGCACTGGCTGGACGTCATGGTGCGTGTACAACAGCACTATTGGCTTTCCAGCTGGAGTCGGACGCCGAGCGATCACTGCTGGTGCGGTCCCATCTGCATGAGGGCTGACGATACGCACATCGTCGAAGCCAGCTGCCCGCCGTGCTGGCCGACGAGATCGAGGCCGCCGCGCGCCATGCGCCCTAGCAGGCGCTGTGGCGGCGCATACACGGAAGTGGCACCTGTTTGAGACAGGGCTTTGCCCGCAACATGGTGCGCTGCGCGGACGACATGATCGGCTACATCGACTTCGAGGACGACCCGCTCGCCACGCTGCCGCGCGAGCTGTGCATCGTCAAGGACGCGCTGTGCTACGCCTACTCCACCGCGCTGTACCTGCGTCAGGCCGGCGTGATGGAAGCCGCCCGCCCGCACTGGCAGCAATGGCGCACGTAGCTCGATGCGCCCACCCGCCAGGCTCTGGACGCCACCACGCAGCGCATGCGCTGGGTACGCTTGCTGGCCGACGCGTCGCCTGGGCCGCGACACGTAGGGGCTGCGCGCGGTGTACGACCTGCTGCGCAGCGACGTATAAATTGATAGCTAAACACGCTACCACATAAGCGGTTCAGACTATTTTTATTCAAAATTCAGGTAAAACCTGCATCGGATAACAGACCTTGCGCACCTGAATTTCAGACGGCTTTCGTCCGCACAAAACCGAGAGCGCGCGCTTGCAAAAGCTGATACGCGAGCTGAACATCAAATTGGACTGACCATGACATCCGCCAGGCGCAGCCAAGGACGCTCGGATCGTGCTGGACCTGTAGCCAGCGCCAGCATGCAGCCGCAACGGCGCAAGAGTCGATTCTATCTAGTGTTGTGTTCGATGCTATGAGGAACTTAAGAAAACCGATGGATTCGTCGTTCTGGCGAGGGGCGAGCCGCAGTGATACCCGTAGGTATCGCGAGGATTCGCAACAATGCCAGGGCGGCGAAGGCGCGGTTTTATATCCCTCTATGCGTCGAACACCACACTAGCGAAGCGAGGGGTGCAGGTGAGCCGCCGACAGCGGCGTCAGTGTGAATCGACCAAGTTCTTATAGGCAGCTCGGAGCTGCACATCTATATCACCATAGATTGCCGGCTGCAATCAGTAGATGTTCTATGTAGCTATGTCCCAATCGCTTTTACATTGACTAAAGGCGGACAGACGCCGCGCAGATTTCATCGCAGATATTTGACATCAGCTGCCAAGGTTGCCAGCGCAGATGTCGGGCAATAGAGCCCGAATAGATTCATACCCTGAATCTATTCGGGCTTTTTTGTTGTCCTCCTTTTTGCATTCCCGTTTTTCGGGCCAGTCATAGGTTCGCTGGCGGAGCTTTGCCAACGCTGCTCTGAAACCTTCTTGCGCTGCTGCTGCCAGCCGGATAGGCCGCACTTTTTTCCATGGTAACCAGGAGCAAGTTATGAGACACGGAGATATTTCGAGCAGCAACGATTGCGTGGGCGTAGCAGTGGTCAACTACAAAATGCCACGCCTGCACACCAAGGAAGAAGTACTGGACAACTGTCGCAAGATTGGGAATATGTTGGTTGGGATGAAGCAAGGCCTGCCGGGCATGGATCTCGTGGTCTTCCCCGAGTATTCCACGCACGGAATCATGTACGACTCTAAGGAAATGTACGAAACCGCTTCGGCCATTCCCGGCGAAGAGACAGCCATCTTCGCGGATGCCTGCCGCAAGGCCAACGTCTGGGGCATCTTCTCGCTCACAGGCGAGCGCCACGAAGATCACCCTAACAAGGCACCCTACAACACCTTGATCCTCATGAACAACCAGGGCGAGATCGTGCAGAAATACCGCAAGATCATGCCCTGGGTGCCCATCGAAGGCTGGTACCCCGGCGACTGTACTTATGTCAGTGAAGGCCCCAAGGGCATGAAGATCAGCCTGATCATCTGCGATGACGGCAATTACCCGGAAATCTGGCGTGACTGCGCTATGCGCGGCGCCGAACTCATCGTGCGCTGCCAAGGCTATATGTACCCGGCCAAAGAACAGCAGATTCTAGTCTCCAAGGCCATGGCTTTCATGAACAACACCTATGTGGCAGTGGCCAACGCGGCGGGCTTCGACGGCGTCTACTCCTACTTTGGTCACTCAGCCATCATCGGCTTCGACGGCCGCACACTGGGGGAGACAGGTGAAGAAGAAATGGGTATCCAGTACGCCGAGCTGTCCAAGTCGCTGATCCGCGATGCGCGCAAGAACGGCCAGTCGCAGAACCACCTGTTCAAGCTGGTGCACCGCGGCTATACGGGCACCATCAACTCGGGTGATGGCGACAAGGGTGTAGCCACCTGCCCCTATAGCTTCTACAGCCAGTGGATCAATGATCCGCAAGCCACACGCGAGATGGTCGAGTCTTTCACACGCACGACCGTGGGCACATCCGAATGCCCTATCGAAGGCATCCCTCACGAAGCGCCCAAGCACCGCTAAAGCTGCCGGAAGGGCCGTTCAAGTGCATCGAGTGGCCATGCTCTCCGATCAATATAACAAGACAGAATATGCTGGGTATGGCACTTTTTTTCATTGGCGCCGTGCTGATTGTCAAAGGCGTCGGCCTCAGTGGTCGCATCGAAGGCCGCGACTCCGCGCCCTTCAATTTACTGGTGGGATTTTTGGCATTGTTTATCAACGCCATTGGCATCCTACGCGCTAACGCAGATCCCGATTTCTTCGCCGCCGCCGGTGGCCTGCTGTTTGCTTTCACCTACCTGTATTTGGCTGTGGTGCAGTGGTGGGGTCTAAAAGGAGTGGGCCTGGGCTGGTATTGCCTGTTTGTGGCGATTAGCGCTCTGGCTTTTGCCACCACGGCCAGTGATATTCGTGTCATAACCATGTGGCTGGTCTTGTCTAGTTTATGTTTTTTCTTCCTTCTGGCGCTCGGTTGGGCAAACAGCTTCGCTTCTTGGCGGGCTACACAGTGCTCGTCGGCATCGTGACGTGCTGGATTCCAGGTTTGATGTTGTTGATGGAGAAATGGGGAACACGATGAACGCAAAAAGCTATCTGCTTGCTAGTGGCGGCAACGACCCGCTGGCCGATTACCGCTTGGCCAAAGAGCCTTTTTACCGCCCGGCACATAACGAGATTAAGCTCTACGAGCAAGCTTATCGCCACCGAATGCCGCTGATTCTGAAAGGCCCGACGGGCTGCGGCAAGACCCGTTTTGTCGAGCGTATGGCCTGGGCGCTCCAGCGCCCGCTCATCACCTTGGCCTGTAACGAAGACATGACTGCCTCCGACCTAGTCGGGCGCTATCTGCTCGACGCCAATGGCACGGCGTGGCACGATGGGCCCCTGACCATGGCCGTGCGCTACGGCGGCATCTGCTACCTCGACGAAGTGGTTGAAGCACGCCAGGACACCACCGTAGTCATCCACCCGTTAACCGATGCACGCCGCGTGTTGCCGCTCGACAAAAAGGGCGAAGTCGTGCAGGCACACCCTGATTTCCAACTCGTGGTCTCTTACAACCCTGGCTACCAGAGCAGCGCCAAGGACATGAAACCCTCGACGCGCCAGCGTTTTGCTGCGCTGGAGTTTGATTACCCCGATGCCACCACTGAGGCCGAAATCGTCGCACACGAAGCCGGTATTGAGCGCACACAAGCCGAGCGCCTAGTGGCCCTGGCCCGCAGCACGCGCGAGCTCAAAAACCGTGGCCTTGACGAAGGCGCATCCACTCGCATGCTCATCTATGCCGGCTTGTTGATGCGCGATGGCGTCTCGCCGACCGACAGCTGTGACATGACCATTACCCTGGCGCTTACTGATGACCCTGACACTACCCAGGCTCTGAAAAAGCTCGTGCAGGCGCAGTTTGGCGGCTGAAAGTTAGCAACCATGGCCCCATCAACCGCCTCTTCCTTCAGCAACAATTCCACTTCTGCCTGGATCGCTGGAGACGACGCCCATGCCCTCGAGCTCCTGGCGATGCTCGCCTCGGGCCTGGCGCTGACTCGGGTAAACGTTCAGCCATTGCAAGCAGCCAACCTACCGCAGGCGGCAGGCGGTCTTTTTGGTAGCGCCGCGGCCAAGCCAGCCTCGGCGGCGCGTGCCATCTTGTTGCCGCATTCCGATGCAGCTTCGGCCAGCGCTGCCCAGTTGCTGCTACCGCCACTGCCCGAAC
Organism: Comamonas resistens; assembly: GCF_030064165.1. Taxonomy (NCBI): domain Bacteria; kingdom Pseudomonadati; phylum Pseudomonadota; class Betaproteobacteria; order Burkholderiales; family Comamonadaceae; genus Comamonas; species Comamonas resistens. Next base: position 4,832,213 of record NZ_CP125947.1, on the reverse strand, counting down.
TGAGCAATGTCGATCGTTCGCGAATGCACACCGCCATGGTTGCTCACGCTGCGGCACATTTGACGCACTCACCTGCGCGCCAGCCCAGCCAGGCCCTAAAGCCCATGGGTATGACGGTGGTCTCCGCCATGGAAGACGCCCGCGTCGAACGCCTGCTGCTACGCGATTACCCAGGCGTACGCCGTTGGTTTACCGAGCAGCTCGCAGACGAACCTGAGGCCGAGAACCTGAGCTTTCTAGCCTTCATGGCACGGCTTGATCGCATCTTGCTGCTGCCGAACAGCCAAAGTGGCAACCACTGGATCAACAAGGCACGCGAGCTTTTCGAAAAGGCTGTGCAAACCCATGGGCTCGAAGATTACGCTGCCTTCCGAGCCATCTCCTCCATCTTGGCCAATGACCTCGGACAGATGCGCGTGCGCATGGACCCACAGCACTATGTTTCGCCCACCCTCTATCGCGATGACAACAGCTATCTCTGGGAACATCCAGAATCCGATGACAGCAACGATGAGGCTCTATCGCTGGCCCAGACCGCCGCGCGCCCGCCTCCCGCACAATCGAGCCCCCAGCAAGAATCAATCGAACCACAGCCACTGGGCCAGGCCCAGGACTTTGAAATCGCGCGCTTCCACTATCCAGAATGGGACAGCAAGAGTGAGCACATGAAGGCGGACTGGTGCACAGTAATTGAGAAATTTCCCGCCTGGCAAGGTCTGAGTGAAATCAATAACTCTCGTCTGCCCAGCAATACCCGCATCGATAGCTTGGCACTGCCCAACGCTCGCCAGCTTGACCGCCGCCACCGCCTGCGCCGCCAATGGGAAGGAGAGGATGTAGATCTCAACGCAGCTATCGAAGTACAGGTGGACATGCGATTGAACCTCCGCCCCGACCCACGCCTGTTCATGCGCACCGGCAAAGGCCCACGCCCAACCAGCATACTGGTACTGCTTGACATTTCCGAATCGGTCAACGACATCGGCCCGTGCGGCCAATGCCTGCTCAATCTGGAAAAGCAAGCCGCGCTAATGCTGGCCCAATCGAGCACGCGCGGCACCGGTCGCCTCGCTATTCACGCCTTCTCTTCCAACACGCGGGCAGAGGTCAACTACTACCGCTTGCTTGATTTTGGCCAGCCCCACACCAGCGCCACCGCCGCCATGATCCAGTCCATGCGCGGGCGCTTCTCCACACGATTGGGTGCCGCCATGCGCCATGCCTGTGGCCTGCTGCGCAGCGAGCCCGAAGACCAGCAAACACTGCTAGTGGTCACCGACGGTGCCCCCGCCGACATCGACGTGCACGATAAAAAATACCTGATCGAAGACGCGCGCCACGCTGTCCAGGAAGCCAAGCGCGCAGGGGTGCGTGTTTGCTGCTTGGCCGTCGATGCGCAAGCTGATGCCTATGTGCGCCACATCTTTGGCTGGCGCGACTACAGCATCGCCGACGATGCGGAGCAACTGGTGCCGCGTTTGACGCGCATGAACGCCCGGCTGGCTGCGGGACGCTGAGCAAACAAAGAGCTGCCGACATGGTGCTACTGCAAAAGTCGCATATCCAAGGCGCTTCGCGATCACATTTGAGCTAAGCTGGTTGCTACTTTTCAGCAATTTCGCCGTGCTGGCTCCGGTGCCCAAAGCACTGCACCAGCCCAGTCAGGAGACAGTTTTTGGCAAACACTGACCCTTTACGCGTAGGCGTTCTTTTTTCGGAAACTGGCACCACTTCGTCCATTGGCCGATCACAACTCCAAGGCACGCTGCTAGCTCTTGATGAAATTAACAGCGCCGGTGGCGTGCTCGGGCGGGAACTGGTCGTAATACGCCATGACCCCGCTTCCAACCCAGGCCGCTACGCCCAACTGGCCGAGCAACTGATCGTGCAGGATAAAGTAAGCACCATCTTCGGCTGCTACATGTCGAGTAGCCGCAAGGCCGTGCTGCCCGTGGTAGAAAAATGGAACAAGCTCTTGTTCTATCCCACGCTGTACGAAGGCTTTGAGTTTTCAGACAACATTATCTACACCGGCGCGGCCCCCAACCAAAACAGCGTGCAGTTGGCCGATTTCATGACTAGCAGCCTTGGCGCGCGTGTCTACCTCATTGGTTCGGACTATATATACCCTTATGAATCCAACCGTATCATGCGCGAACTGGTGCTGCAACATCCCGAGGGCGAAATCCTCGGAGAACGTTACCTGCCGCTAGCTGCCACCGAGTGTGACTACCGCGGCGTCATGGAAGATGTGCGCCAGAAACGTCCAGACTTCATCTTCTCCACTGTCGTCGGCGACTCCACTGCCCGACTTTATCGAGCCTATGCCGATGCCGGCTTCAACCCCAAGGAAATGCCGATTTGCAGCCTCACCACATCGGAGGCCGAAATCGGACAAATGGGCTTTGAAGTCGCCGCTGGCCACATCACCTCAGCGCCTTATTTCCAGTCCATTCAATCTGTCACCAACCAGCGTTGTCTAGCCCATCTCAAGCGGCTGTTTGGTGACGACTGCCGTCCCAACCTGTGCTGGGAAGCTTCGTATTTCCAGATGCACATGTTTGCTAACGCCTTCCGCCGATCTGGTAGTGACACTGTCAGTGAATTGCTGCCGTACCTACTCGGCAGCGAGTTCGACGCACCGCAGGGGCGTGTACGCATCGACCCGAGCAACCACCACACCTGGGTCTACCCGCGCATAGGCCGCGCTAACGCGCAAGGCGAATTCATCATCCTGCGTGAGGCCAAACGTGCCGTATCGCCCGATCCCTACCTTGTCACCCACTCGCTGGGGGACTGGACAGCCAAAATAGAGGTCTGAGAGTGAACCGCCAGCAGCCCCGCGCTACTTCGCCGCACCTCAAAGAGCTACGCCAGCTCAAAATCACCCTCATGCATCCCGACGACACAGATGGCCTGCTGCTTGCCCAGCAACTCCAACGAATCGGCTGTCAAGTGCGGAACATTTGGCCACCCGTACAACACCTGCCTGAAGCCACCGACATCGTCCTATTGGCCGTACGCCCCGATTTTTTGCATCTGCCCATGATCTGGGCGCAAGGCGAACAGGCCCCCGCCCTTGTGGCCGTGGTGAATTATGAAAACCCCACCATTGTTTCTGCCGTTCTGGACCTCAAGGCCCTAGCCATCCTGCCTTCGCCCATCCGCTCCTTTGGTCTCCTCTCCACCTTGGTGGTCGCACGCAAAACCCACAGAGAGAGCAGGCAGATGCAGCTGTACATACACAAGCTGCAAAACAAACTACTCGGCCAGCGCGGTGTGACCGATGCCAAAGCCATTCTCATCGCCACCCACCAAGTCAGCGAAGACCGTGCCTACGAAATGTTGCGCGAGCAAGCTATGAAAAAGCGCATATCCATTGAAGAGGCTGCCCAAGCCATCATCGGCGCGAGTGAGTTGCTGGGGATGAGGGGCAAGCCTGAGTAGCAGGCGTTGAGCTTTATAAAGGTGCGAACGGTTTAGGCAAGTTCGAAGTTATCGCGTGTGAGGAACTTCGAGCAAGTTTGCGCGGCGGTTGGTGAACTGGATGCCGTTATCGGTGAGCACCGCATGCAGGGTGTACGGCACCGCCCCAATCACATTACGCAGGAACTGGGCGGCCGTCATCTTGTTGGCCGAGGGATACAGTTCGGTGAGTGCGAACTTGGAGGTGCGGTCGATAGCCACAAAGAGATGGAGCTTGCCCTCAGCGGTCTGCACTTCAGCAATGTTGACAAGAAAGTAGCCAAGGGGGAGCTCTTGAAACGTTGCCTGACTGGCTTGTCGCCATCAATCTCGGGCAGGCGTGAAATGTCATAACGATGCAACGATGAAGCGATGAAGCGAGGAACGAGTCAGATGCGGGAGGTGGATTGCAGCGCATACAGGCAGTCTCCAGCGGCAGCAGGGTGTGCTTGCGAAAGGCACGCTTCGTCCTCTACGGACAAGACCGTGGAACACGGCTGCCTGGGACCGGTTGGAAGATCGGCGACAGAGGTCCGCTTTTTCCACTTGGCCACCGTCTTCGGATTGATGCCATGGCGCTTACCCAGTGTCCTCAGGCTCTCTTGATTATTTTGTACCGCTCGACGGATCGCCTCTGTCGTTGTGGCACTCCCATGCAAAACCTGGCCTATAGTGCATCCTTCCATTCTGGCGAGAACATTGCAACATTAAAACTTAGGATCAAACATCTTAGGCACACCCATAGCACATCGGTCAATTGGACGTTTCATCCCGTCAATCCGCACGCTTTGTCGATATTGACACGAATGTTGTCGGTGTCGCCACTTATCGGTACGGACGCCTCCTGTGAACATATGGGCTCATCCATTGAACCAACCAGGAGAGTTTCATGAAAAAGCGCGGTCTGATCGTCGTCGATCTGCAAAACGAGTATCTGCCTACGGGCAAATTGCCTCTTTCGGGCATCGAAGCGGCGTCTGCCAACGCAGCCAAGGTGATCGCGGACGCACGTGCCAAAGGTGTCCCGGTCTTTCACATCCGCCACGAGTTCGCCAACAACGAAGCCCCGGTGTTCGTGCCGGGCACCGATGGTGTGGAAATCCAGCCCGCCGTGGCGCCGTTCACAGGCGAACCTGTGATCGTCAAGAACTACATCAACTCCTTCCGCGAGACGAACCTCAAGCAGCAGCTCGATGCGAACGGCGTTGAAGAGGTCGTGGTCGTTGGTGCAATGAGCCACATGTGCGTGGATGCCGTGGTGCGTGCTGCTGCGGACATGGGATACCCCGTTACCGTGCTGCATGACGCCTGCGCCACGCTCGATCTGGAATTCAATGGAGTCACCGTCCCCGCAGCTCAGGTACACGCCGCCATGATGGCCGCTTTCGCCTTCGGCTATGGCACCGTGAAATCGTCGGGTGAGTACCTCTCGGCCTGATAGGACACTGCAGAAGATGCCCCGGCATACTTCGTCGAAGTATGCCGGGAGCAACAGTATCCGCGGCTGCGTTGGCATAGGTCTGGGTTGTGAATTCAAGCTTCATGGCCGCCAAATAGCACGCTCGGTTCCATTCCATGCTTGTTGCATCCCCCCCGGGGGGATACAATGATTAAATGGAAAGAACGCAAAAACATGCAAGCCATCCAGAACTGGTGAAGCGCCTAAAGCGTGCCGAAGGCCACCTTCGGCATGTTGTTGGCATGATTGAAAGTCACAGTTCGTGTCTCGACATCGCTCGCCAACTCTCTGCGGTGGAAAGCGCGATAACTGCTGCAAAACGTACGCTTATCCATGATCACATTGATCACTGCCTTGACCATGACACGCAAGAAATCCTGGTGGAAATGAAGGCACTCGCCAAATTGCTTTAGGGGCAATCAATGCTGGATGTTCTGCAAAACAGAATTTATCGCCGCCTGTTTTCCGCCCAGGTGATCGCGCTTGTCGGTACTGGTCTAATGACCGTAGCGCTTGGCTTGCTTGCCTATGACTTGGCTAAAGCTGATGCCGGAGCCGTGCTGGGTACGGCGTTGGCCATCAAGATGATCGCGTATGTTGGCATCGCCCCGATCGCTCAGGCTTTTGCAGACCGCGTGCCGCGGCGAACTCTACTGGTGGTCCTTGATCTGATACGAGCGTCCGTCGCCGTCTGCCTGCCCTTTGTCACTGAAATATGGCAAATCTATCTGTTGATCTTCGTACTTCAAACGGCATCAGCCAGCTTCACCCCGACCTTTCAAGCAACAATCCCAGATATTCTTCCCAACGAGGAAGACTACACGAAAGCGCTGTCGCTTTCTCGGTTAGCTTACGATCTTGAGAGCCTGATTTCTCCAATGTTGGCGGCAGCACTATTGACCGCCATTAGTTTCCATAATCTGTTTACAGGAACAGTCGTCGGCTTTCTGATTTCGGCTGCGCTAGTCGTTAGCGTCACGCTCCCTGCAACCACTCCTGGGCCGCGCAGAGGCATTTGGGAGCGAACAACGCGCGGTATTCGTATTTACCTCGCTACACCGCGCCTGCGCGGCCTGCTGGCAATCTGCCTTGCTGTTTCGGCTGCGGGCGCTATGGTGCTCGTTAACACCGTGGTCATCGTAAAAGCTCGCTTTGGACTCGGCGAGGCTGAAGTCGCATGGGCTCTTGCTGCGTTCGGTGGGGGTTCGATGATCGCTGCGCTGACGTTGCCCCGCATTCTCGAAAAAATGCCTGATCGGCCCGTCATGGTTGCAGGTGCAGCCGTATTAGTTATTGGTACAGCATCTGGATCGCTGATCCCAACCTATTCCCTGCTACTGCTGATTTGGTTCGTGATCGGCTTTGGCTATAGCGCGGCCCAAACCCCTTCCGGTCGTCTTTTGCGGCGCTCGGCTCATGCCGAAGATCGGCCGACGCTCTTCGCAGCACAGTTTGCCTTGTCGCATGCTGCCTGGCTTCTTTGCTACCCGCTCGCGGGGCGTTTTGGTGCGGCTTGGGGTTTGCAGTTCACATTCATTGTCATGTCGCTGATCGGATTTTTCGGAGTCATGTTGGCCTTGAAACTTTGGCCCGCAGGTGATTCGTCTGATATGACTCACGATCACCCGGATTTGCCTCCTGATCATCCACATTTGCGCAAATATGCAAAAAACCATACGCATTGTCATACTTTCGTTGTGGATGATCTGCATAGGGCTTGGCCACAGAATAGTGGAGCCTAATGCATGAACTTGGCAGTAATGCTCGCTGCGTTAATCGCAGGTGTTTTTATTAATTACAAACCCCAATCGAGATGGCGAATGAGTTGATAAACGGGGCGTGCTCAGCCTCCTGAGGTTCGAGAGCGTTCAATGCTGGGCCAGCAGATCGGCCAGCTCACGGATATAGCCGTCTGTTATCCCTTTCATCCGCAAAGCGTTGTCGAGTTGGAGAACGTAATCGCGATTGGTTCCCAGGCTCCCATGCGCCACTGCAATGACCGGCCCAATTGCATTGGGCGAGGCGTCTGACTCGTACAGATGACTTTCCCGGTTTGCCGTGAAAATGATCGCTTGAGCGGCCCGGCCATCTTCCAATGTGATGGTCGCCCACTCTGGCCGGTACACGCCGCCAACCATCTCCCGCATCCAGACCATCCTTAACTCTTGCTCCAGATCCTCTTCCCGCAGTCGAAGCGCAACGCCATCGGTGAACGCCCCTGGCTCTAGTGCGAGCATTCTTCCAGGCTGGTCCACGCTGCCACGGGCCAGCACCAGGCGGATGCAAAAACTCCGATGCCAGCCTTCCAGCGTAGCCATGACGTTTTCAGCGAATTCAAACACCGGGTTGCAGATCAATGAGCCATAGGCGAATAGCCAAATTGGGTCGCCATTCGGGCGCTGCGCCAATGTCTCCTGCATGGACGCTTCGATACGTTCCTCCGACCACCATTCAATGCCTGGGGCGTCTTTGAATGAATTAAGAAAGGCACCGCTACTTAAATTTTTTCTATCAAGCACTGAAGAATCCTTCGTATTTGTGTTCATATATTCCTCATCCTAAAGGGATTGTAACTTTGGCGATCAATCCCCCTTGATTCCTCGGCATCATATTCAATGACCCTCCAAAACGTTCGACGATGGCTCGAACAATGGATATCCCAAGGCCAGAACCGTCACCACGTCGTCGACCTTGATCGCCTCGCCAGAAGCGTTGACCGATTTGGGCTGTATGTTCGGCGCTTAAGCCGGGACCACGATCCATCACCTCGATGTAACACTGCTTCTTTGGCTCGGCGAACGAAATTTTTACGTTGATGGGACAAGTAGATGGTGAATAGCGCAGCGCGTTGTCGAGCAGATTTCGCAGGACTGCTTCGAGCATGGATTTGGGAACAGGTGTGCAAGTATCCGCGCCTTCGCTAACAAGCGTTACGCGAGCGCGCGCAGCATCGTCTAGGCGGGTAATAATTTCATCCACCACTGCCAGTATGGAAGTACACGAGCTGTCGCTGCCAATCGGAGCTTCGGCGCGGGCCAGTACCATCATTTGATCCAAGGTTCGCCGCAATCGGCGTACTCCTTCTTCAGCGCTGCGAAGTGAAGCCTGTGCTTCTTCACCCTGAGTCAGCCGCACTACTTGAAGATGCGTGTCGATCACGGTCAACGGCGTGCGTAATTCGTGCGCGGCTGCATCAGTAAAGGCTCTCTGAAGAGACAACGCTTTCGCCAGGCGTCCGAGCAGGCCATTCATTGCCGCAAGGACCGGGCGCAATTCCGATGGTGTCCCGTGGCTGTCGATCGGAGTCGTGTCTTCAGTGTTCTTGTCGCGCAAGGCGCGGCACAGTGCCTTGAGTGGAGCGAGCCCACGCCCAATTCCTATCCATAATGCTGCCAAGCAACCAAAGAACGCAATCAAAAACGGAACGCTTGCAGCACATAGCAATTCATTGATCAGGATGTCGCGTTCGTCGATGCGATCTGCTGTGGTGATTTGATAGTCGCCAGCCCGAAGCACGTAAACCCGCCAGGCTCGGCTGTCTACCTCTCGGACGCTGTATCCAGACTGCAAGTTTTCAAATGCGGAGTGGGGGCCTCCTACAGTGCGTGCTAAAATCTCTCCGCGCAGTGAGCGGATCTCGCAGGCGATGCCTTCACCACCGCTGACTCGGACTGCATCGTTCCAGTCGGGGTCTGCTGAACCAGGAGAAAATGCGGCGCGTTCGAGCAGGCCTGAGACCATACGCGCCGACATGGCCAGTCGGCCATCAAGGGTGCGGTCCAAGTTTGCATGAACATCCCGCATCATCCAGCCCGCAGCAGCGCCCCACAAAACAACCAGAGCAATCCCCGTGATCAAGACGGCACGTAAGCGCAAACTCATGACGACCTCCGCCAACCTAGACGATACCCCAAGCCGCGTGAGGTTTCGATAGCCTGGTTACCCAGTTTGCGACGAATGTTGTGGATATGTACGTTCAGTGCATTGCTGTGAATCTCTTCGCCAAAACCGTATAACCGTTCTCGTAGGGAGTCGGGGGGCAGCCATCGCGCCTCGGCATTGGCCAGGTGCACGAGCAAATCCACTTCACGGCGCGACAGTTCGACCGGCTGTCCGCTCAACCACGCCAGGCCGCTATCGGGTTCCACACGCAAGGGGCCGGCCTCGATAATTTGTACGCAGCGCCCCTGGGATCGTCTGACCAGTGCATGCAACCGCGCAGCGAGCTCCCTCAAATCGAAGGGCTTGGTCATGTAGTCATCGGCACCGCCATGCAAGCCGGATAGTCGATACTCGATGGCGTCCCGCGCAGAGAGGATCAGTACCGGAACCGCAGGCTCGAAAGCCCTGATAGCATCGAGCAGTTGCAGGCCGTCGCGGTCCGGCAGCCCCAGATCGAGAACGATGGCATCGAACGTTTCTTCTTGCTGCATGCACTCCGCGTCTGCTGCTGTGAGTACGTGCGCCGCAGCGATGCCATGGGCGCGCAAGCCTACGAGGATGCCGCTCGCAATCAGTTCATCATCCTCCACTAGAAGTATCCGCATCTTGCCTCTATCTTGCTTTGGTCAAAGCTTCATATTAGGCCGGAAAGGCTGGATCGTCACTTTATTCTCACTTAATCGACATCGGCCAAGATTGGCTGAACACTTGTGTCTGAAGGGTGACGATTTGCGTATCGATCTGTTGTTGCGCCGAGCTATATTGGCACTTGTACTAATGTGCTGCGCTGCTGGCGCAGCAGTAGCGGGTAGTGGTTCATTTCTGTGGAGCAACGAATCTCAGTTCCTGGATGCAGCAGAGGTATTCAAGCTGAGAGAAGTTAGCCAGCAAGACGACTGGATCGTTGTCGAAGGAAAAATAGCTAAAGGCCATTACCTCTACCGGCATGCGCTCAAACTGACCGATGAAAAAGGCAGAAATGTTCCTCTAGAACTTCCAGCAGGTACAGCCAAGCACGACGAGTCTTTTGGCGATACGGAGATTTACACATCTCCGGACTTGAGTCTGCGGTTCCCTGCCAACACCGCAGGACCGGCTACGCTCCATTGGCAGGGCTGCGCCGACAAGGGGGTCTGCTATCCACCTGGAACCATTCCTGTAGCTTGGTCTGCGACTAACCGAGTCCAAGCCAGCAACCACGCATCGCCGGTTCCTGAAACCGCGAGAGCAGCCAAGTCTCACGAAGGTGTTGGTGACGATCAGGCGCTTGCAAAGCGGCTGGGAGCGATGGGGCCTGTTTCCGGTATGTTGCTGTTCTTAGGCTTTGGTCTGCTGCTGGCATTTACGCCTTGTACATTGCCCATGATTCCGATCATATCCACACTGGTAGTTGGCAGTCAGGCCAAGCCACGTCGTGCCTTCGCGCTATCGCTAGCGTACGTTTTGGCGATGGCCGGCACCTACGCAGCGGTGGGTGTGGCCGCAGGCCTAGCCGGCGCCAATCTGCAGGCCACACTGCAATCGCCTTGGCTCCTTAGCGCGTTCGCAGGTCTGTTTCTCGTCTTGGCGGTATCGCTGTTTGGCGCCTTCGAGCTGCAACTGCCCTCAGCGTTCGTCAATCGCATCGAATCTGCGGGGCGCGGGCGTGCAGGAGGAAGTCTTGCCGGTGCTGCCGTGCTGGGTTTTCTGTCAGCATTGTTGGTCGGGCCTTGCATGACGGCTCCGCTAGCGGGTGGGCTTCTGTACATCGGGCAGACAGGCAGCGGATTGACAGGGGGACTTGTGCTGTTCGCGCTCGGTTTGGGTATGGGATTGCCTTTGTTGGCGATCGCGGCCTTTGGTGCTCGTATTCTGCCCAAACCTGGCGAATGGATGGACAGGGTATGCGTTGCTTTCGGCTATGTGATGGTTGCCATGGCGATCATGATGCTGGCGCGCTTCCTGCCAGCCACAGTAAGCCTGCTGTTATGGGGAGCCCTCGCGCTGGGCGTAGCGTTTGGGCTCCTAGGTTGGGCGAAGGCCTTGAAGTCCACGGGCCGTTTGATGTGGGCGTTGAAGTTCGGCGCCGCACTGATCGGTATCTGGTCGATTCTGATGCTGGTGGGCGCAGCTTCTGGAGCAGATTCTGCCTTGCAGCCGTTGGCTTACATGCGGCTGTCTACAGTACCATCCGGCACAAACAATGCTAGCACAAGTAAGCCGAATTACCTTGCAGCAAAGTCCGTCAAAGACGTTCAAGCCCGACTGGACGAAGCGAGCGAACAGGGGCAGTGGACCCTGATCGACTTTTACGCGGACTGGTGTGTGAGCTGTCATGTGATCGAGCGCAACGTCTTCGGCGATACCACAGTGGCCGAGCGCCTGGCAAAGCTGCAGATACTGCGGCCGGATGTAACGCGCAATGATGCTACAGATCAAGCACTGCTCAAGCAGTGGCAGGTCATGGGACCGCCCACGCTGATTCTGGTCGGTCCTGATGGAAAGGAGCGTCGAGCGCAGCGCATGGTCGGAGAAATGGAGCCTCACGATTTCCTTGAGCGTCTGAGCGAGGCAGGCGCGCCATGATCGGGGTTGGGCCTTTCTCGCTCCATATCGCCATCCTTGACTCTATCGTAGCGTTGGCATGGTTGGAAAACGCCTGCGGGATACTCGGAAGAAGACGGGAGACATCAAGATCTAGTGAGATCCAATAAACCGTGAAAATCCGATGATGATCATTTGGCATGCTCCGAGTCCTACCTCTTTGGAACGATCGCGAAAAAACGCTGCCAATATAATGAGAGAGGCTCCGGGCACACAGGTACGCATTATTGCCAATGCTATGCAGTTCCTGCTGCACGTGGCATCGTACATGAGGGTCTTGATTCTGTGGATTGGTTATGTCCGATCAGCTTGGCGCGCTCTGAAAGAGAAAACCGATCGCCACTCAACTTGATTTCTGGACCCGCCGTTTTGGAGCTTGCCCGGTTGAAACAGGAGGGTTGGACCTATATTCGAGCTTGAACGGGAAACCTATGAAAGCGCATTCGGCATAAACTTATCCGCCATTGAAGCCTCGCGAAGCATTCTTGTCTTCATTTCGTTGTATGCAGGGCTAAGATCCAAATAGTGGACGTGAGGTCTTTCTAACCGAGTGACCTCCTTCCAAGTTTCTTGCGAAATTTGCTGTTCTACATAATGGCGGATTTCTTCAATACTGCGTTTTGGATAAACTCGGCGACCACCTTTGATAACAGGTTCTTGAAGCTCCTTGGCAGAACAGTTGGTGAAGCTGCGATTCTGCCAAGGCTTTTCTGGATCAACGTACCGGGAGTCCTTTGCCAGATTCAGTATTTCGTCCGCAACTGTGATTAAGTCAGCAATGGCCTGACCTTTTTCGCAATAAATGCGGTACACCTTCTTGAGTCCAGGGTTAGTTGTTTTGCTTGCAGCTTCCGAAACCTTGATTCGTGGTACGAAAACCTCTTTATCCTGAACAGCAACGAGTTTGTAGACAGCCCCTAACACCGGGTCACTCTTTGATGTAATCAGACTTTCCCCGACCCCAAAACCGTCGATGTTGCTACCTTGCAAGATCAGCGCCCTGATGGTGCATTCATCGAGGCTGTTGGAAACAAAAATGCGGCAGTCTTCGAGTCCAGCATCGTTCAGTGCGATTCGCGCCCGATTTGACAGATAAGCCAGATCGCCCGAGTCCAGGCGCACGCCTTTGAGGCGCTTACCCATCGGCTCCAATATCTCTTTTGCAACGCGAATCGCGTTAGGAACGCCGGAACGCATGACGTCGTAGGTATCGACCAGGAGCACTGCGTCATCGGGGTACTGTTCTGCGTAGCGGCGAAACGCCTTGTACTCGCTGTCATGGAACATCACCCAGCTATGGGCCATCGTCCCGCTTAAGGGAATTCCGAACTGCTTGCCAGCCATGATGTTTGACGTGCCCGCCGCTCCGCCTATGTAAGCAGCTCGCGCGCCATAGACAGCGGCATCGACGTTATGTGCTCGCCTTGCCCCAAAATCGAACACCGGTCGCCCCTGCGCCGAATTCACTATGCGCCGCGTTTTGGTTGCAATCAGGGACTGGTGATTGATTTGGTTCAGGATGACTGTTTCGACCATTTGCGCGTCGATCATCGGCGCGATGACAGTCAGTATAGGTTCGTTGGGATACATGATGGTTCCTTCCGGGAACGCATAAATATCACCCGAGAACCGGAAATTTTGCAGATATTCAAGGAAGGCATCATCGAACTGCCTCAGTTCACGCAAGTAGCTGATGTCCCGTTCACTGAAATGCAGACCTTGTATGTGCTCGATGATTTGTTCCAAGCCAGCGAAAACTGCGAATCCACCGTCATCAGGGTTCTTACGGTAGTACACGTCGAACGCAGCCCACGTTTTCTCGTTTCCATACACGAAGTAGCCATTGGCCATGGTCAGCGCGTAAAGGTCCATCATCATGCTGATGTTGCGGTCGTCATACTGGCTCATCGTACTAGCCTCCTACGACTTCGATCTGGCATGCCTGCATGGCTTGTAGCGCGTTGCTATGTCCAACGGGACTCGATCCCGCGCAACATGAAGCATCCACCTGGATGGGCACTTCCGGCAGCGCCGCCCGCAGGATCATCGCATTGGATATGACGCAGATGTCGGTACACACCCCGATGACCTCGATGGCGGTGACCCCCGAAAGCTCCTGAACATGGTCTGCGAGTGCCAAAGATCCGAAACTCGGCTTTTCGATGACTGCGCAACCTTGAACGAGGACTTCGGGGACGATTTCCCAGCCATGCGTTCCCTTGATGCAGTGCGCGACCGGCAACTTCCTGCCTTCCTGCGTTTGCAGATAGTCGCTCGTGTGGGTGTCCTGGGTATAGATAACGACATCACCCGCAGCGAGATAGCCATCAATCTTGGCCCTGACATCTGCGAGTATGTTCTGCGCATCTTGTGTTCCCAGGATTCCGCGAATGAAGTCTTCCTGCATGTCAACCACGACCAGTATTCGCATAATTCATTTCCCTCCTATGCTTAGAGCGTCACCGCGCCTGAGCGAGCATTCAATTCGTTCCTGCTTTGCTGCAACATTTGCTTGGAGAACTCGATCAACGTCGGTGCTTCCTCTGTGCGGAGCATTGAGACGTTCAAGTTGTCATCCCCCAAACGAAAGCGATCCAGTGCGTCGGCGTCCTTGAATATTTGGAAGAGCGCCAAGCGCTCCGTGCGGCCCGCGTACATCCTGTCGATCTCAGCCAATCCAATGCGGTCGTCCAAGTCGTGGTGGTGCATGATGAAGGCGGCATGTGCATCTATGTAGATGTTCGTTTCACGGCAGCGCTCACGGTAGTAATGTGCCGCACGCTCCCCGTGTCCCTTGTCGATCCAGTCGTCTACTCTGCGGGAGTCATGGAAGACGGCCGCCAAGCTCAAGGTGTCCATGCCTTCGTCATCAAGGCCTTTTTTATGGCCGAGTATCAGGGCCAGCAGCAACACCCTCGCGGCATGATCCTTCGCATGCCATGGACTGTCTGCCATCCAATATTCGACGTTGTTTTCCATGAAGTCGTACCATTGCCTGTAGCGTTTGGCAACTGGTTGGCATAGCGGATGTTTGATCAGTGCATTTTCCAAAAGCATGGCTGTCTCCAAGATTTTTAGGCTGGCAACATCGCAGCCAGTTGCCTCAGCGCCTGCGCAATGTCTCCATCGACGCCGATCGCCTTTGATTCAATTTCGCGTGGGATGTAGACCTCCGCTCCCCTGTTGAAGCAGATGTAGCTTGCATTCGGTTCGCACTCGGCAATTCGCATGAGCGGCGCCTTGATCAGTTGGTTGCGTGCGCCCACGCCCAGCTCAAGAAAGACGATTTTCTTGCCACTGACTCTTTCGATAAAATCGCTGAAGCCGCGTTTCCGTTCATTCCATTCGCTTCCCTTGAGGAACAGGCGATCAATCTCGATATGCACCTTCATCGGTCCTCCGCATTCGGGGCACTTCGGGAGCAGTTCTTCAGGGATTTTTCCGTCTTGCACCGATTGGGCAAGTTCCGAGAGCACATCGTCGCCCGGATAGAGTCGATCATGGCAGGCGACCGCGCATTGCATGCTTCTGCAATTGCCTTCGATCTCGAAGAGCCGTGAAGGATCGAAGCCCGCGAGATGAAAGTGAGCGTCGATATTGGAAGTGAGGACGAAGTGGTTCTTGTCCTTTACCAAATCGTACAGATCCTGCATGACCTGGCTGGGGGCCTTGTCACGTAGGAAGTACTGGTGCATTCGGCTGAAGAACGCCCACTTCTGCGCTTCTGAAGGATAGGGATGGAAACACCCCTGGATAATGCAGCGAAATCCATGTTGCGCGCGGAACTCGCCAAAGTGCCGGGCGAAGTCCTCGTTCTCCGCAAAGATATGGATTCCTTCGGAAATCGACAGTCCGTTGCTCGCGCCGATGACAATGGCATCAGCCGCCTGGATGTGCTCCATGACTGTTTGGAGTTGTTCCGTCATTTTTGTTCCTTTGGCGATCAGTTGGAAGTGATTGCGAGCGGAGCCTGCATGTGCGTTCGCAGGTCACGCAACACATCGGCAATGTCTGCGTCCAAGGTAATGGTCTTGTTGCGCAGCAACTCGTGAGTTGGGGGCTCGTCCTTGTTGATGCGCACCAGAAAAGCCTTCGGCCAGTGGTAGGTGGCCACCGAGAAGGGGTGCTTGATGATGTTCGGCGTCATCGGCCCGACACCCAGCTCGATCAGGAGAATCTTCTTGTGCGAATTCTGTTCGATGAAATCCTGGTACTTGCGCATGTACGACTGCCAGAATGTTCCCTCCAGAAATACCGGCGATCGGAACCAGGGTTCCATTTCCTCGCCACAACGCGGGCACTTGGGAATCAGGTCTTTCGGTACGCGCGTGCCCGTGATGTTCGCTGCCATCGTCCTGACGGCTTCTTCGGACGGGTACACGTCATCGTGGCAGGGGACGCCGCATTGCAGATAGTGAGAGGTTCCCTGCGGATAGCACAGCTTCTCGTCAGGGAACAGTTTGGAAAACTGCAAATCCTGATTGGTCGTGACGATGAAGTAGTTCTTGTCCTTGATCATCGCGTGCAGATCGACGTAAGTCTGACCTGGTGGTTCGTCGAACAGCAGCGCGCCGTGCTTGGAAAGGTAGGCCCAGCGTTCCTCGCTCGTCTTGTAGCGGTAGTAAAGCGCGCCACAGAGGTTGCGGATTCCGTAGGCATCCTGGAACTCGCTGAAGTTGTCCCGGAAGTATTTGCTGTAGCCGTAGAAGTCGTGCTGGTTGGCGGTGGACATGCCCGACGCGCCGCCCACTAGGATCGCATCGGCTTCTTCAATGCGCCTGGCGATCTCTGGAATGTGATCTTTGTAGTTTTGGTCCGTCATTTTTCTTGCTTCCGGTAATTGTTGATGGCCTGCCTTGTGTGCATCGTCTGTATCAGTCAACAACAGCCTCAATGGCTGATCCGACGCGGCGCCGGCGGTGGCGTTGTTCTCGGTTGAGGCCTATTCCAGAATGTTGTCTGGCATGCCGTAGGCGTCCGCGATAAGTTCGGTGGAGCGGTAGATGGCCTGCTGCGAGTGGCCGAGATTCAGAATCATCAGCTCGTCCGCTTCGACGCGCCCTTGCCACGCATTGAGTTTCTCCGTCACCTGTTCTCCGGTGCCGCTCATGATCTTGTCGTTCCACATCTGCATGGCGCTCTGCTCTGCGGATGAGTAGTTGTATTGCGCAGCCTCCTGCGGCGTCGGCACGACGAAAGAGCGCCGCATGGTCATGCGCATCATTGCGTGGGAGTACGCCCAGGCTTGACGGCGAGCTTCCAGCTCATCGTCTGCGGCCATGACACCGAAGCTGGAGATGACATAGGGTCGATCCAGCACTGCCGAAGGACGGAAGTTCTCGCGATAGGCTTCCAGCGCGTACATCACGTTCTGGTCGGCCAGGTGGGCGGCGAAAGCGAATGGAAAACCGAGCTTTGCGGCCATTCGGGCCGAGTAGTCCGACGAGCCCAGCAGCCAGACCGGCGGTCGCTGGAACGACCGCTCAATGCCGTTTTCCTGGTCTTGCGTGGGGCCGGGCACGGCATAGACGCCTGCCTGCTTGTAGCGGTGGCCGCCTGGAAAGTCTCCGTCAAGGAAGTGCAGCAGCTCCTTGAATTGCGCCGGGAAATCTTCGGCACCTGTCTGCCCGCGACGCAATGCGGCGGCGGTGTTCATGTCGGTGCCGGGCGCGCGTCCAATGCCCAGGTCGATGCGTCCGGGTGCGAACGAAGCCAGCAGACCGAACTGCTCGGCCACCACCAGTGGCGGAAAGTTGGGCAGCATCATCCCGCCGGCACCCAATCGAATCCGCTGGGTTTCACCGACCAGTCGGGCCAGCAGCATGGCCGGTGACGATGTTGTCACGCCAGGCATGGAGTGATGCTCCGCGACCCAGTAGCGGGTGAAGCCACGGCGGTCCACCAGCTTGGCCAGTTCGATACTGTCCCGCAGCGCCTCGCGCGCTGAAACACCTTTGCCGGCCATGGCGAAGTCAAGAATGGAAATTGGGGCGGGTGCTGTGCCACGGCGTGTGCCGAAAATCGAGTCGTTCACGAGCGTTCTCTCTTGAAAATGGATTGCCTAAACACCTCCTCTTTCAAGGAGAGCGTCTCAGGTTGAAATTCTGGGGATGGAAGCCATTCTCAACAATTGACCTAAACGACAATGTGAGATAGATTTAGGCCATTCATCTATTCATGGCAACTTCAGGAGGTCGATGTCACATGAGTCTTGGATCTAAGGAAGCTGCGGGCAACCCGCACTGGGATCAGCGCTACGCCGTGGATGACTATGTGTTCGGCACCGAACCCAATGCGTTCCTGGCCGCCCAGGGCCATCGCTTGGCAGCGGGTATGCGCGCATTGGCAGTTGCGGATGGAGAGGGCCGCAATGGCGTCTGGCTGGCCAGGCAAGGGCTCGATGTGCTGTCGATGGATGCTTCAGCGGTTGGGCTGGAAAAGGCGCGCAAGCTGGCGTCCGCCAATGACGTGGGGCTCAAGACCGTGCTTGCCGACTTAGGTGACTTCGATTGGGAACCCGCCAGCTTTGATGTGGTGGTGGCGATCTTTGTGCAGTTCGCAGCGCCTGCCTTGAGGGCTGCGATGTTCACTGGCATGCAGCAGGCTTTGCGGCCGGGCGGACTGCTGCTGTTGCAGGGCTATCGCCCCGAGCAGCTCGCTTACCGCACGGGGGGGCCATCTGCTATCGAGAATCTCTACACGACTGAACTGCTGCGTTCAGCCTTTGCCGAGATGACGATCGAACACCTGCGTGAGCATGATAGTGAGATTTCCGAGGGCCACGGCCACCGCGGCATGTCCGCGCTGATCGATTTGGTGGCGCGCAAGCAGCCTTGAGCACAGCAGGAGCGCATTGCTCAGTTATCGAGCGGAGTAGGCTGCGAAAAGCAGTTCCCTGATCAGGGCGCGAATGTACGGCTGGCGCGCGTGCTTCCACACGGTTCGTCGGTCTTCCAACGATTGTTTCGGGAGACCGCAGGCAGTCCACCGCCACCGGCCTTTCCCATTACCTATGACGCGACCAGACAGTTGAACGCTGCAGCAACGGATTTCGGCAACCAAGAATTGCCGCGCAATGGACGGGGCAAGGCGCGCCGCTGGCACGAGAGCTGCTAGCGGCACAACTTTTCTCTACCTTGGTGGAAACTGATGAGCCGGCCAGATGCCGCAGGGGGGGCTGCTGGCTGATCTGCGCCGAAGACCTGTCCCATCGCGCCTGGGCGAGTCGTTTTACCGCCATGGCCTTGTCGAGACTTGAGTTGACCTGAATCTATTGTTGGAAGAAAATGGGCCAATAGTGTCTCGCGGAGTGTTTTGATGGCACCCATTCGTGTCGCCGTACTGGCCTTTGAAGGCGTCAGCCTGTTCCAGCTTTCTGTCCCTGCGCTGGCGTTCGGCGTCGTCAACGGGCCACCGGACTTTCCGGCCTACGAGGTGCGGTATTGCGCGCTGACACCAGGGCGTGTGACCAGCGACCAAGGCCTGGTGATCGAAGTGCCGGACGGATTGTGGGCGATGTACGACGCTGACATCATCGTGGTGCCGGCTTGGTCCGACCCAGAGATACCCGCCCCGGCGGAGTTGATCGAAGCACTGCGCCAGGCGCATGACAGGGGCACGATGATCGTGGGCTTGTGCTTGGGCGCCTTCGTGTTGGGCGACGCGGGCCTGCTCGATGGCCGTGAGGCGACAACCCATTGGGTCGCGCGAGACGTCTTTGCTCAGCGTTTCCCGCACACGCTGTTTCGCCCCGATGTGCTGTACGTCGCCGATGAAAACATCGTCACCTCGGCCGGCACGGTGGCTGCGATCGACTGTTGCCTGCAACTTGTTCGTGAGCGGCACGGTTCCGATGCGGCAAACCGCATGGCCAGGCAATTGGTCACACCGCCGCACCGACAGGGCGGCCAGGCCCAGTACATCGAGAGGCCGGTGCCACAGATCCCGAGCGAGAACCGGCTACCGGGGGTTCTGGAATGGGCACGAGAACATCTGGCCGAGCCGCTGTCGGTCGATATGCTTGCCGAGGTCGCGAAGATGAGCCGACGCACTTTCACCCGGCGTTTCCGGGAAACCACAGGCACCACCGTCATCAAGTGGGTCAACGCCGAGCGGGTCGCACGTGCCCAGCAGTTGCTCGAAACCACAGAGATGCCTATCGAGTGCATCGCCTCAGAAGTAGGCTTCGGGACACCCCTGTCGCTGCGCCAGCAGTTCAGTGCGCAACTCGGAACCTCGCCTTCGGATTACCGGCGCAGTTTCTGCAATACCAAGCGAGCCAGCCAACAGGCGCTATCCGCGGACGTTGGCGAAGATCATGCCGCTCTTGAGATGGGATAGACGCCGATTGCCGCCGACGTGACCGATGAGGGAAGACGCTGGGCTTGAACTTTCCACGATGGGACGTCTTAGGATTTCTGGGGGACTACAACCTGGGAAGGCTGATGGTCGCCGCGCTGGCTCCGGTTCTCATTTCCGCAGATGCACTCATCGCGTTCTCTCTTTGACTCTTTGATGTCAAAGAGGCTAAAGCCTTTCATTATTGAAAGGTCAAGGGCCTCAGCACGGCCTCAGCACTCGCTCGGATTGCCTCCTTCGTGCTCGGGGCCTGGGGGCCATGACGCTCGCATGGAGCGCTCGGCTACGATAACGAACCCGTTATAGATTGATTTTTTGGGAGCCAGTCCGGGCAGTTTTTGTTTGGTATCTCGCTAATTGGATATTCTGATTTCAAAAAATAATGACTGTTTACTTCGTGGTTGCTGCGGGCGCGGTTGTGGCCGGCTTCGTTCAGGGACTTTCTGGGTTCGCTTTTGGCTTGGTAGCGATGTCGTTCTGGGTGTGGGCGGTCGATCCACAGACAGCCGCCGCGCTGACAGTGTTTGGCGGCCTTCTGGGGCAGTTGATTGCCGCATTTTCAGTCCGGCGCGGTTTCAGCTCAAGGTTGCTGCTTCCCTTCGTGCTGGGAGGGCTGGCGGGAATTCCTGTCGGCGTTTGGCTTTTGCCCATGGTTGATGCGAATACCTTCAAGATTGGCATGGGTGCCATATTGCTGGTCTGGTGCCCAACAATGCTGTTCGCCCAGCGGATTCCCAAGATTGCCTTCGGCGGCAGATTGGCTGATGCCGCCGCTGGCTTGGCTGGCGGTGTGTTGGGCGGATTTGGTGGTTTCACGGGCGTGATCCCAACTCTGTGGTGCGTGCTGCGAGGTTTTCCCAGAGAAGAACAGCGCGCGGTCATCCAGAACTTCAACCTCGCCATGCTTGTCGTCATCATGGCAACGTATGTCGCATCCGGTCTAGTGACTAAGGGCACACTGCCCTTGTTCGCCATCGTGGCGCCGGCAATGCTGATCCCCACCTTTCTGGGAACGCGGATGTATAAGGGGATGTCGGATCTTCGGTTCCGACAGGTTGTACTGGGCTTGTTGATCGTTTCCGGCCTGATCATGTTTGCATCAGGGCTGGCGGGATGAGTAGTCTGAGGCCGTTGCTGACGTCGAGAGCTTCATGGCTTGCGCACTCGACTTTGGGGGATGCCGTAGCGGCGGGCTCGGTAGACCAGCGTTGCCCGGGCGATGTCCAGTTGCACTGTGACGATCTGAGAAAAGCAAGGGTCTTGCCATGAAGTAAGGGTACCGCTTGCAGCGGCGGGTGACTCTGGTAGGCGACTGATCTACCCTATGGCTTAAAATTGACCCTGTGAAACGTGATTGCGGTTTCCTTGCGCTTCTCACCAGCAGGACAGGCATTTCGAGTTTGTATTCAGGAATTTTTTAATGACTTCGAAAAAAAAACAGGCTGATGACTCGCCGCTTTCCGTAAACAAGCAGCAGTTCTCCAAGCAGCGCGATGCAACGCAAAATGGCATTGTGTTGTCGGAACTGTCGCAAAACGACATCACGATTCTGGCGGAAACATTCCGCCTTCTCGGTGATCCGTCTCGGCTCAAGATCATGCTGTGTTGTCTCGATGGTTCTTCGTCGGTTGGAGAGATTGCTGAATGCCTTGATCTTTCACAGTCACTGGTCAGTCACCATCTTCGACTGCTTCGCGGTGCCCGATTGGTCAAGGGCACGCGCCAGGCAAAACAAGTCTTTTACGAGGTGGCCGACATGCACGTGAGCCAAGTCCTGCTTGACATGGCAAGCCATGTCTCCGAAGACGACACAGAAGACTAGCAACCGAGATGCCCAGGTAACTCGACGGGGCTGCATCAATGCCCGGTGGTAAAGGGGTTCATGGATGCATGGTTGCCGAATGATCCGGCTAGGTGAAGATCAGAACTTCTGCGCTCCCTGTGGGGCTTTGGCATCAATCATATGAACACATGTTCATGTGTGCTATTATTTGCTCATCGATGGTGTCGCTGACTCGCACTAACGCCAGCACATCGGTGAGCAAAGGAGATTGTGATGTCGTCAAGACCCTATGAGGCTGCCTCAGAAACCAATGAGCAGCTTGTCTTTCAGGTGGAAGGCATGGACTGCGCGAGTTGCGTCGGGAAGATCGAAACGGCCCTGCAACGCATGGCCGGTATCTCGGAAGTCGAGGTCAACTTTACGGCGGAAACCCTGACATTGGCGCGGAGCCCGGCCAGCCCAACCTCGGGCGCGGACGTCACCAACAAGATCCGCTCGCTGGGATTTGATGCGCGGGAATTGCCTGGTTCTCATGCACCAGTCAAGCCGGCTGCACATCTGCGTAAGAGTCAGGACGGCCATTCCGCTCATGATCATGCTGGATGCAATGGCCATGAGCACACAAGTCATGGTCACAACCACGATCACGGCCATAGCCACAGCGAAGGGCATAGCCATGTGGAGGGAGCGTGCTGCTCGCATGAGCATGGCGATCAATCTTCTGCTTTCAGGGCACCTCCCGCAAGCCCCCCGAATCTGTCCATGCGTGTTGAGGGTATGGATTGTGCGAGCTGCGTTGCAAAAATCGAAACCGCTCTGGCGCGGATGCCTGGGGTGTCCGATGTGCGAGTCAATTTCACCTCTGAAACTCTTGGCTTGACACTGGCTCCCGGCGCGGCGACCAAAGCCAACGACATTGAAAAGACCGTCAAGAGCCTGGGCTTTGGCGTATCCGCCGTCCAAGACTCGGAGGGCACTACTGCTATGCCCAACCCATCTCCGGTGGCCGACAGCCCGCGTTGGTGGCAGAGCAGGAAAGGCAAGCACGTCGTAGGTCTTGGCGCGTTGATGGCTGCGGCCTACGTCATTGCCAATCTTATTCCAGGATATGGGCAATGGATCTTCGCTGCCGCAGTGGTTGCGGGCGTGCTTCCGTTCGTGCGCAAGGCCTTCGCGCTGGCGTTGTCTGGCTCTCCGTTCTCGATCGAAATGCTGATGTCCGTGGCAGCCATCGGCGCGCTGGTCATTGGCGAAGCGGAAGAAGCGGCCGCCGTGGTATTCCTGTTCTCGGTGGGTGAACTGCTGGAAAGCGTGGCTGCAGGCCGGGCGCGCGCGGGAATCAAAGCCTTGGCATCGTTAGTGCCCAAGATCGCTGTATTGCTCGACCCGCAAGGTGGCCAGCGCGAGGTGCCGGCCGCATCGCTGGGCGTAGATGACCGTGTGCTGATTCGACCGGGTGACCGTGTGCCGGCAGATGGCGTGATCGTACAGGGCATGTCCAGTCTCGACGAGTCCCCTGTCACAGGGGAGTCCGTTCCCCGGCCGAAAGCGATCGGCGAAAGTGTGTTCGCAGGTTCTATCAACGTCGATGGCACCCTTCAGGTCCAAGTGGAAAAAGCTGCTGCCGACAACACCATCTCTCGTATCATTCAATTGGTAGAGCAGGCTCAGGCGGCCAAGTCGCCTACCGCGCGCTTCATCGAGCAGTTCAGTCGTTATTACACGCCGGCGATCATGGTGATTGCGGCATTGATCGTAATGGTGCCCCCGCTGATCATGGGCGGCGATTGGGGGACCTGGCTGTACCGCGGGTTGGCGCTGTTGTTGATCGCCTGTCCCTGCGCCCTGGTGTTATCGACTCCCGCAGCGATTGCATCGGGTCTGGCAGTTGGTACGCGGCGCGGGTTGTTGATCAAGGGGGGTAACGCCCTGGAGATCATTGGCCGCGCAAGAGCCATCGCCTTCGACAAGACCGGCACTCTGACGGAAGGCAAGCCGCGCGTCACAGATGTGGTGGCCTTCCGCGAAGGCGGGGAAGATCAGGTCTTGATGCTGGCGGCCAGCGTCGAGATGGGATCGAATCATCCTCTGGCCAAGGCTATCGTGACGCACGCTCAGGCTGCGGAGTTGGTCATTCCTGATGCCCTGGATGCGTCTGCGACGGCGGGCAAGGCTGTACATGCGACTGTCGGCGGGCAGCGATTTGCCGTCGGGTCCCCCTTGCATGCTGCTCAGGCGGCAGCCCTGTCCGATGCGCATCAATCCAGTATTGAAACGCTGCAACAGAGCGGAAAAACGGTCTCGGTCCTGTTCAATGAGCAGTCTCGTCAGGTGCTGGGGCTTATCGCGCTACGAGACGAACCTAGGCGCGATGCACGCGAAGGCATTGCACGGCTTAAAGCCATGGGCATTCGCTCCATCATGCTTACCGGGGACAACAAGCGCACGGGGCAGGCCATTGCGACCGCCCTGGGCATGGAGTGTGAGGCTGAGTTGTTGCCGCAGGACAAACTGCGTCTGATCAACGACATGAAGCGCGACGGCAAGGTTGCCATGGTCGGAGACGGTATCAATGACGCACCTGCCTTGGCTACTGCGGACGTAGGCATCGCCATGGGGGGCGGAACGGATGTCGCCATCGAAACCGCTGACGCAGCCCTGCTCAAGAGCCGGGTGGTGGACGTCGCCCATCTTGTTGCTCTTTCGCGGGCAACCATGGCAAACATTCATCAGAACGTGTTCTTCGCCTTGGGATTGAAGGGGCTGTTTCTGGTCACGACGGTACTGGGCGTCACCGGTTTGTGGGTTGCTGTGCTGGCTGACACCGGGGCCACCGCATTGGTGACACTCAACGCCTTGCGTCTGCTTCGATTCAAGGGAGCCGCAGCCGTTGACAGCGATGGAGACGACGGCGGAGTAGCTGCTGCTCCGATCTTGATGCCAGCGACAGTGGGCCGTTGAATTGGATGCAGGCGCAGACGAAAGCACTCTCGAATAGGGTAAGGCCGCAATCAAGCCCCCTATTCGACAATTCCTCTTGCTATGGCCTTGTCAGCCGAGGTTTGCATTGGACGATGGCGATCTTGTTCGCCTGGCTATTCATCGGCCTGGGGCTGGAGGTCGGGTTAGGCTGGCATTCAAGTGACTATTGGGTGATGCCATCGCATCCAAATGCAGGGCTCCTGCTCGGCATATTGGCCGGTCTACGGAGCATCTGGGCAATCGCCAATTGGCATGTGCGTCCGACATACGGAACAGGCGGCCTCGCCTGGTGCGCCAGTGTCGGGCACGCGATTTTGTACGGGCTGATGTTGGTGGTTCCGTTGCTAGCGCTTGTCCGATGGAGCGGCATGGGGCGTGATTTCGCGCTGTACGGCATCGTTCCCATTCTCTGGTCGAGCACCCCCAAGCCAGCATGGGAGCAATTCGTGGAGATATCCTGCGATGCCACACACCTTACGCTGCACGGCTGGCTTGGCTGGTCACTATTGGCGGCAATAGCGGGGCACCTGGCGATGGTCGGTGTCCATCGCTTCATCTTGAATGATGGTGCAACCGCGAAGATGCTGGGTAGCTCCACTTTGAATGGGAAAAATTTATGACCACAGTAATACCCATTGTTCGCGTACCTTCGGGAGCAAAATTCGTAAGTCCTCAAGGAACGAAGGCAGTCAAAGACGGCATACGTCCCAACCGCCTTTCCGAGACACACGATATTGCTCCCAAGCCCGCATGGCTCAGGGTGCGCGTTGTATCGGGAGGTCACTATCAGGAAGTTCAGGATATCGTCAGGGCGCACAGGTTGAACACGGTTTGTGCTGAATCGAAGTGCCCGAACATTGGCGAGTGTTGGGGGCGCGGGACCGCTACGCTGATGCTCATGGGGGCTGTCTGCACGCGCGCCTGTCGATTCTGCTCAGTGGACACTGGAAATCCACACGGCTGGCTGGATCACGATGAGCCTGCGGCAGTAGCCGAGGCAGTGGCGTTGATGCAGTTGAAATATGTTGTGCTGACATCTGTGGACCGCGACGATCTTGAAGATGGGGGGGCCAGCCACTATGCCGCTTGCATCCGGGCAATACGCGAAAAATCGCCAACGACGGCGATCGAAGCCTTGACGCCAGACTTCCAGGGAAATCTCGGCGGCGTAGAACAGGTCATTGATGCTGGACTCACAACCTTCGCCCAAAACGTCGAAACCGTTGAACGGCTTACCCATCCTGTGCGTGATGTGCGGGCCGGTTACGCGCAAACGCTTGCCATTCTCGCGCATGCTAAACGGTATGCACCAAACGTCATCACGAAGACTAGCATCATGCTTGGCCTGGGCGAGACCGACGATGAAATCATGAAAGCCATGGACGATATCCGAGCTGCCAATGTCGATGTGCTGACTTTGGGGCAGTATCTGCGTCCCACGCTCAATCACCTTCCAGTTCTGCGGTACGTCACGCCTGAGCAATTTCATTCCTATCGTGAGTTTGGCCTGGCCAAAGGTTTTCGCGAAGTTGTTTCAGGTCCGCTCGTGCGTTCTAGCTATCGAGCTGAGCAAGTGCTGGAAAAGGAGAATGTGGGTCTCTGAGGTGCTGGTCGGAAGATATTTTTACGATTCCCGTGTCAGATATGGGTTATTTGGCGGACATTCATTGAACAGTCCACGAGGGTCTTGTATCAGGTAGCCGTGCGGCTTCCTGGATTTGCGCGGCCCTGTCACCACGCAAGCTCAGAAGTGAGGATTCCCAAGAGATTGACCTTCCCACGATGAAACGTCTTAGTAGAGCTATGGAACAACAGCTATCAGGAGATGTGAAATGAAATTCCACATTGAAAACATTGCTTGCGGTGACTGCATCTGTCTGCCAAGACTGGTTGCCCTCCGTTACTGGCTATTCATGGAGGTCGCTGCCAAATGACGAGGGAAACGCCAGGCGCCGACATGAAACCGCGCTTGTCCGAACGTGTATTCGTCCAATCGCAGCACCTGCTGCCCAAGCGTCTCATCACCCGAATATTCGGCTTTCTCGCGCACCGGCGTGCGGGCGTGCTGACGCAATGGGTGATCCGGCGTTTCATCGCCTACTACGATGTCAACATGGCAGACGCGGTGTGGAGCGACCCCGAAGCTTATGAGACCTTCAACGATTTTTTCACTCGTGCGCTGCGGCCCGATGTGCGCCCTTTGGCAATTGCGCGATGGGTATGCCCGGTAGATGGGGCCGTCAGCCAGTGTGGTCCCATCGAGCGCGACCAGCTATTCCAAGCCAAAGGCAAATCTTTCAGCATAGGTGCCTTACTCGCTGGCGATCCAGAGCTTGCGCGCAGGTTCGAACGAGGGACATTTGCCACTCTCTACCTCAGCCCGCGCGACTATCACCGCGTCCATATGCCATGCGATGGCCATCTGCTGTCAATGAGCTACGTGCCAGGTGAGCTTTTTTCGGTAAACCCGGCTACTGCGCGCGGCGTCGATGCGCTGTTCGCACGCAACGAGCGCTTGGTGTGCCATTTTGACTCACCGCATGGCCCATTCACCCTGGTGCTGGTGGGTGCCGCCATCGTTGGCAGCATCGTGACGGTCTGGCACGGAGTGGTCAGGCCTCCATACCGCGGCAGCGTGCAGCACTGGAGCTATCACGACCGTCGTATTAACTTGAAACAAGGCGCCGAACTGGGGCGCTTTCTACTGGGTTCGACCGTAGTGGTGTTGTTCCCACCTGATTTGGCGCAGCTTAGTCCCAGTTGGATGCCTGAACATTCAGTGCGCTATGGAGAGGCGATGGCGGATTGAATGCAAAACGCTGTCTCGGCGCATGCTAGTACTTATTCGCCCTGACCGTCGAACCCATTTCTGCCGAAGTAACCCGTGAACTTGTAAACCAAGGTGCAGTCCTTCGACATCGGTGCCGAAGATCAGTATGCACGCGAGTACACCCCTATCGCCCTGTCATGTGCTCATGAAGCATCTGACAGTTTAATTGGTCCGCCGCTTTCCTGCGATGCCTTGCGGTTGCAGGAAT
The DNA here is from genome assembly GCF_030064165.1 of Comamonas resistens. Lineage (NCBI taxonomy): Bacteria > Pseudomonadati > Pseudomonadota > Betaproteobacteria > Burkholderiales > Comamonadaceae > Comamonas > Comamonas resistens. The sequence goes on along the minus strand of NZ_CP125947.1, from coordinate 4,804,603 downwards.
AGGTAAGGGTTGTTCGGCTGGCTTTCGTCAAACAAACAGGTAGGCTCTTGCAGCAGATAACCATGCAGCCGTCGGGACTTGCGAGGCCCTTTCACCTCACACGTCCAGATGTTCAGGCCGTTGGGTTGCTTGCGGTGCAGTTGAAGCTTCTCGAACCGCTTCTGCACCCATTGCCAGTCAGCCACATTGTCCTGTTTGGCGAGCGCAGCGACCTGAAGGTGCTCTTGCGCGTACCGCTGGAACAGCCCAGGGCTGACCAAGTAGGCCGTGTCATCGACGGTATGCACCAGTGCCTTGGCATCGTTGATGATGAGCCGACGCGCGGTAATACCGTTGCGCAACCAGGCCATGAAGTGCTCTCCCGTAGGTTGCTGTGCTAAGTGAGCTGGCGAACAGGTCGAAGATGCTGGCGAGGCTTCGACGGTCAAGGAGGATTGGCCCGATGCTGTGCCCTCCATCATGGGCAGTGAGGGCCGTCTGGCGGATGTCTCGTCTTCAAGCTCCGCTGCGGCCACAGGCCCGCTTCCACCGATCATGGACAGGATGTCCTCCATTGGGTACGAAGCAATAGCCAGACTCCCTGGCTGCGACGGGAATGGGCCGACTGGGGATGAGGCTGTTTCTTCAAATGCAGCCGCAGGTTGTGCGGCAGGTGGCTGCGCTTCCGCCTGGGCATCAACTGGCGTGCCCTCTTCAACCGCCACGGTGCCGGCAAAGGATTCGGGCCGTTCGCCGGACTCCCAGATCAGCGCAGGCGCCAGGCGCAGCAGCGTGAAGCTGTGCGACCAGCCGCTGTCGCTGCTGATGGTGGCACGCCAGATCGCCTTGCCGTCCTGCGTCGGCTGCAAGATCCCGTGGTCTTGGAGCACGTTGAAGACGGAGGTGTTGCTCGCGGGGATGCCGTCGATTCCTTGGGACAGCAGATGCGCACGCAGCTTGTCCGATACCGTCTTGCTCACAAGCCAAAGTGCGTCTGGGGTGAGCCAGCCGTCCGAAGCTTTCGGCTGATTGAGTTTCAGCTCCTGTTTCAGCAGGTAACGCAGGCCTTCCAGCAGTTTGCGTTGCAGCGCGTGCTTCGGCGCTGCCATCGCCTTCGCCGGGTCGCCGCCGAGGGCCTGTGCAACCGAGGCGCGGTCCGCTTGGATCACCAGCTCGCCTAGCGGGCCGGCGTGTTCGTACTGCCCAGCCAGAACATAGAGCAACGACGCCCACAGGGACGGATAGCCGCTGAGCCAGTCCAGGACTTCGCGGTCGAGCAGTTGGCGGTAGAGCAAGCCTGTCGCGGCGCTGTGGAGCCGGTACTCGCGATCGTCGCGGTAGCGGAAGCGGTATGGCTGGTGCAGCGGGCCGTGCCAGGGATGCCACAGCGAGCCGTCGGCCAGTTCGACGTGCAGATCGACGGCGATCTTGCCAATGTCGTGCAGCAGTGCGGCGTAGGCAACGGCAGCAGTCCAGGCTTCGGACTGCGCGGCTTGGTCCTCGGGGCTGACGCCGATGGGCAGCAGATAGGACTGCCGCAGCTTGAGCGCGTAGGCGACGATTTCCAGGCCATGGTCGAGCATGCCGCCTGGGTAGGCATGGTGATGCGCTTCGGAAGCAGGAAAAGCCTGCACAAGCTCGGCGTAGCGCTCCAGGGGCGTGCGGTACAGGGTGGCGAAATGCTGGCGCGAGAGTGAGGTTCTCTGCCAAATGTGTTCCAGCAGCTTCTGCCGCCGCGGCGTCGCCAGCAGCGATGCGGCCGACTGCGGCCGCATCAGCCCTTTCGGGAGATCGGTGGCGGGTGCTGGTGACGCCGCGGCGGTGACCGGGGGCCGTTTTCGCTTGAACAGAGAGAGCATGTGGGTGTCCTAGTGGTGGGCTGACTGGGAGGCCTTTTCGCCTTTTCTCGATAGGGCCTTTCCCCTTGCGCCCCGTTCCCTTGCCCTTTCGGCCCTTTGGCCGTTGCAGCCTTTGGATATAGAGCGGCGAGCATCGGTCGTCCACCACCAATGCGGGACTCAACGAGGCCGGATTGATGCGGGAAGGCTCACTGTTTCCACCCTACGATGAGGTCCATGTTGGATGCTGGAGAGCCCAGATGAGACCTCATATTGACGAAGTAAGGAAGTTTCCTTACAATGCAAGCATTGCGATCAGGAGAGCCGCCATGCCCGCCATTCATGAAGTTGCCACGCTGACCTCCAAGGGTCAGATCACACTGCCCAAGTCCATCCGGCAGGCGCTTGGCGCTGATACCGGCAGCAAGCTCGCGTTCGAGCTGCGTGGTGCCGAAGTGGTTGTTACCCGCGCCGATGCCGAACACGAGGACCCTGCCATTGCCGCGTTCCTGGCCCTGCTGGCGCGCGACATTGAAGCTGGCCGGAATGTTCGCGGTCTGCCCGAGGATCTGGCTCGCACGATGCTGGAACACGCGGGCCACAAGGTGGACCTGGGCGACGAGTTCGATGAGGACGTGGAAATCTGATGCAACAGCATGGATGGACACTGCTGTTTCACGATAACCTGATCGAGCAGATGGTGAAGTTGCGCGCGGCTGTACTGCGCGCTCAAGAGAACGACCCGGAAGGGTTCGGGGCCAATGCCAACGTCAAGTTCTTCCGGGCCTTGGTCCAGTTGATACAAGACGTGGTGCCGAGTGATCCGGCGCGCGACGAATACCGTCAGGGCAATACCATGGGGCCGGCCTATCGCCACTGGCGGCGAGCCAAGCTCGGAAGGCGATACCGGCTGTTCTTCCGGTACGACTCAAAGGCGAAGGTCATCGTGTACGCCTGGGTCAACGACGAGCAGACCCTGCGGTCATCGGGTAGCAAGTCGGACCCCTATGCGGTGTTCGAGAAGATGCTCGGACGTGGAAATCCGCCAGACGACTGGAACGCATTGGTCGAGGCAAGCAAACCGGATTGGAGCAAACGGGAATAGGCATCCTTGTAGCAGGAGACAACCATGAACACGACAACCCGCATCAGCACCGCAGAACGCCTCGGCCGCGCCCTTGGTCGTGGATGGCGCGCTTATGCGCGTGGCGAGCGGCGCGCGTCGAACTGGTTGGTCTCCAAGGAAGTGCCGGTGGCGGGAGCCTCCTTGTTGTTGTGGGCGGCCAAACTAGCTGCGCTGGGGCTGCTGCTATACGTTGCTTTTTGGATGGCGCTGCTACTGCTGTTCCTGACGGCGGTTGCCTGGGGAGCCAGGGATATGGAATGGGAGACTGAGCCTCCAGAGCCCGAGTGGAAGCAAGGCCCCGTTGGATTCGGTTTGTATACCTATGATGGCTACCGCATCGACCCGCATGACCCAGACGACGAAAATAACTTTTGAAACCCGCGTTATTTCTTGTCTGGTCTCGCTGCCATTTTCATAGCTCCGCCAAATGCCATGTTGCTTACCTTGCCGCCAGCAGCTTTGGCGTCTCCCGTGCCGTTAATCAATCCCTGAAGCGCACCCCCGGCATGAATGCCAGCCCATCCCAGAGCTGTAATCCAAAACGTGGGAAGCACAATGAACATCGTGCCCATCACGAAGTTCAATAACAGGTCACCGAAAGCGTTATTCAACCCCATCACCGGATCGAAGTTAGAGTGTGGCCGGTTCCAGCCCCAGCCCCAACCGTAGAGCGCATCCAAGATGGTACTGTCGATCCAACGCGCAATCTGGAACCAGAAATCCACGAAGAAGAATGCAAACTGGATGATGCTCAGTACCACAACGGTCTTTAAGTCGTAGGTGCCCACCAGCAGCAGCAGTGGGATGCAGATGACCAGTGCCATTTTCAACAAAGCCATCACCATTGGCACCGCCTGCCGCACCACGTCCATAGCGGGGAAAGCCCCAATGGCACCGACCGCAAGCCCTGCATCGCCAGCCGCACGCGTAATGACATTCGGCAAGGTCTTGTCGATCTGGCCGCCATAGTCGGTATAGACGCTGCCCTGGTTCAGTTTCTGCTGCCGCGGCGAAGCGATAGCGCGGATCACGGAGTCATCCACTTCGGTGCGGCTCAGGAAACCGGCCCAGCCCGCCAGACGGTTCAAGAGGCTCGGGTCCACCTGGCCGAGCAACCGCGCTCGCAGGCCGTTACTACCATCGGCCCACCACTGCCGGCAGGTCGGATAGCCGCCGCCGTTGGCGACCTGCGCCAGTCCCGCATCCCGGTTGCTGTCGTAGGGCCAGGACTCCCGTGCCGTGCTGGACCGATAGCTGTCGTAGTAGCCGCCCGTGTCAGTGAAATACCGCGAACCAATCCAGGTCACGTCGTGCATCTGATCCTCATCGAGGTCGGGTCGCTGCATGAACAGCTTGGCGCGCGCAGGCCCATAGCAGTCCTGGCTGAAATCCGCCACTTCCTGAGCCAGCACCGGATCGTCGATACGGGTCGCGTCGATCTCCATCCTCATCTGCCGCAGGTCCGTGCCGCACGGGATCGCCGCGACCGAAGCGCCGGTGACGGCGCGCGAGAGTGCGTGCATGAACCCCCACCAGACCGGCACCTTCGCCGACTGGTTATTGATGGTGCTGAAGGACTGCGACCAGCCCGTGTCGGCGGGCTGTGGCACGTTGACCTGGCACTGGGCCGAGCGCGAGCTGTCGTACTTGATGGTGTTCAGATCAACGTCGATGAATGGGATGCCGGCAAACATCACTACGACGATGGCTACAAAAACGCGGTTCTCGATGCGGGCGGCCGAGAGTACGCCCTTGTTGCCTTCGTCGGCGCCTTCTGCACGTGCCTTCAGCCATTCCTGCACGATGATGGCGACGAACGGCAATGCGAACACCCCGCTGGATACCAGCACCGCCCAGATGCCGTTATGGACGATCCAGGACACCAGCGTCAGGTAGTACTCCAGGTAATCCGTCGTGAAAAGCGTCATGACCCGAACCTCCCCTCAGCCCTGCATCAGCAGGCTGGCTTCGAGCGCCACGATGGCGACGACGCCGGCGATCTCGCTGCGCAGCAGGCGGCGCCGTGCCTGCCGCACGGCTTCGTGATCGGCCTCGCGCGCCAACAGCCGCCGACGCATCCAGACCCAGCCATAGACCGTCGCCCCGTACAGGCACAACCGCCACACCAGGAAGTAGCCTGAGGCGGCTGCCAGCCACCGGTCCCAGCCGGCAATGCTGCCGACCAGGTAAATGCCGGCGACGTTGGCTCCCACGGCGGAAGCAACGATCACCACCGTCCACAGCAGCGCCTTTGCCGTGCGGCGGCTGAACAGCCAGTGCGGCCGCAGCCAGCTTGCGCGCATCGGGCTCATGGGTTGCCTCCCGGATTGCCCTTCTGCAACTGGTCGAGGCGGTCGGGCACCGGATCGCCCTGGTAGATACCGCGCGAGCCAGCCGCGCGCGTGCTGTGCCGCTGGATGATCGCCATCGGCGAGTTGTTCGCCAGTTCGCGGCGCAGCTCCAATTCCGTCTTGAGGTTGCGGATCTCGCGGTCGAGCGTGTCGCTTTCCTTGTTCACTGCCTCCACGGCAAGCTCATTAGCCGCGACATTGGGTTCCTTCTTGCCCGTCAGCAGCGTGCGTTGCAGCAGCAGCGCTTTCTCCAGAACCGAGGACAGGGCGACCTCGGACGCCAGGCGCTGTGATAGCAGGTGCTGGTCCGGCTCGTCGCGCAGCGCTTCGATCACACCGCGCGTGATCGGCAGCGATGCACTGCCAGCCTCGCTCAGGTTTTCAGTCGTTGTGCTCTTGGTCTTGGAGACCAAATCCTGAAGCGCCTGCAGCTTGGTTTCGTACTCTTCCTGAATCAAAGGCGTGAGGCCGACGCCGGGCACCGTCTCGGTCTTCGTGCACGAATCGCAGGTGCGCTGCTCCTGCTCCCCGAGGACCCGCGTGGCCCATTCGACCGCCTGCTGCGGCGAGGTCCAGGTCTGGCACGACAGGCTCGCGCAACTGGCGGTCGGGATGGATGACGTGTCAGTCACGCCTCGGCCATTGACCAGGTTGTAGCCCGCACGGGTGACATCGCCCACCACCTTGATGGCGGACTGGCCCGCGCCGCCGGCATTGCCGCCACCCACCCAGGGCACGCCGTCGTTACCCCGGCGCGTCTCGGCCTGCTCGATGGCCGAGACGGCATCGGTGCTCGAAACGGCATCGCGCAAAGCCATGCCTTCCGCCATCTGGCTCCAGCCGAGCTGACCGCCCGCCATGTTAGCCATCTTCTCGGCCATCGCTCGGCACGTCAGCTTGGAGCGGTCGAAGTCCAGCCGAGCCTGCAGCACCCCGTTCGTGAGCAGGTTGTAGAGGCCGGGATCGGCCCGCTGGATGATCAGCGCCGGCAGGGACGCGACCGCGCTGGTGGCGTTCTGGATCACCGTCGACATGATCTGCTGGAACCCGTTGGTGATGCCGTTGAGCTGGTTCTTCAACGTGGTCTGGATGCTCATGTCACCGCAGATCAGGTTGCTGTTCCAACCGACACCGACCCCGATGGAACGCATGCCGGCCGCACGGCCCATGGACACCGCGTTGCCGCCGCCGATTGAGTACATGACGTCATCGCCGATGACGCTGCCGCTGGTCTGGTATCCCAGTTGTCCCCAGGCCACGCCGCTGGCCAGCGCCAGTGCGCTCGCCAGTGCGAGAGCGTGCCTCGCGCGGCGCACCGGGACGGAGAGTTGTTTGAATTCACGATGTTTCATCGCGCCACCTCAGAGGAAATCAATGCTGCCAAGGAACACCTGGCCCCGCCGCTGGCAGCACGCATAGGGCCGCCAGAGCGCCCAGGCGTAGTCGCCTTGCTGGGCCTGGGTCAGGAAGCCGCTGCGCGGGAACACCGTGCAGGACGAGGACAGGACGGGGGTGAGTTCCTGCCACTTGCCGGTCGAGGCATCGCCCTCCATCAGCGCACCGGCAGGCCAGTAGCCGGGCCGCGAGTCCGCCAACATCGGCTGATAGACGTGGATCTGTCCGCGGCGCGTGACCACATCACCCGCGCGCTGGGCCACCACTGCGCCAGCCTTGAAGTCGTCGGTCTGGTGCAGGAAGCCGCCACGGGGATACACGCTCCCCCAGAGATTCATCGAAGTGCGTGCGCCGACCTCCCGCATCCCGGGAATCAGCGCTTCGGGGTAGACCATCTCCGGCACGTTGTAGCGCCAGGCCAGCGTGTCCAGGGTACTGAGCAGGTACGGCATGAACGCCGTGCCCGCGCCTTCGCAGAAGTAGCCCGAGGACGAGACGAACTGGTTGAACACCTCGGCACCGGGATGGCCGATGACGTCCGCGTTCTTGAACTTCGCGAGATTGTTCTCGTGATCTTCGTTCGTGGTTCCGTCCCCGCCCGCCTGGGCCGTGGGGTTGGGCATGCTCATCGCCCGGACTTCGATCCAGGGGTTCGCCCCGGTGTTGCTGTAGCTGGAGACAACAGCATCGGGGATGTAGTGGCGCACTTTGACGGACGTGCGTACCGTGCAGCCGCCCCACGAGCAGTAGAGCCAGTAGCAGATGCCCACCACCCGGTACTCCAGGCAGTCAGGCGAAGCCACGGAGCCCACGATCGTTGCTGTGTTGAGGGCGTAGCTGCCCGTGGCGCTCAACAGCAGCACGGACGCCACGCCAGCGCGCAGGCGGCGCACCAAGTCAAATGTGCGAGTCATGGCTGTGCCCTCCGGTGCTGCTCGATGCGCGCGACGGCGCGTGCCACGTCCGGCTCGCCATAGACCACGTAGCGCTGGTCCACCACGATTGCCGGGATGCTGGTGACACCCAGGCTCCAAGCGTCGGTGACGCCTTGGTATGCGATGGCGATGCGGCGCTGCAGGTCAGCGCCGCCGCTGGAGAGCCGTCGCTTGGCGATGGCCGTCGCCTGTTCCGGATCGGTGGGCAGTTCTGCCGAAAGCTCCGCTTCAATCCGGTGGGCTTCGTCCAGCTCGATCAGCCGCTCACCGCCCATGGTCTTGACCGGGTGATGGCTGTCGGTGACGACCACAACGTCCGCGGCGAAGGTGGCCGGGCTGAAAACAGCCAGAGCGGCCGGCAGTGCCACGGCCAGGCCGAGAGTTCGCCAGCCCGGAGCGAACCGTGAATGAGATGCCGACATGTCGAGAGCCCCAGAAAGTGATCAGATGTCTATGAGACGCTGACGCATGCTCTTTAGGGGCAAACAATGCGCAACTCGGCGTGTCCTATTTGCCAGTGGACACCACGCAGCCCGCAGAAATGAACTCGACCCTGCACAAGCCATCCGAGACAGCAGGAGGGCCATGGCCGCTCCTCACCCGAAGAGAGGGGCAGGCTTGCTGCCCGGCACAAATGGATCTGTCAAGCGTCAACCGGAGATGGCAGGAAACACGGTTTATTGAGACGTTGGCACGGTGAGTTTCTACATTGGCGCCATGGTTCCGTGCAACTCCGACAAACCGCCTCGGCCACAAGATGGTGCCGACTGCGCGCGCGCGAGTCACCGCATGCGGCTCCTGGCTTCAACAGTCGAGTACGTACGCCGCAACAAGACGGAATGCGTGGCGTCCTTCTTCAGCGCGGGGGGGTCTATGCTTCTTTCATTCAATGGGGAGCATGTCAAGTTCGCTTGGGTCTTGTTCTTTGTCAGCAACGCCATGTTCGTTGGAATGGCGTTTCGCAAGCGCCTGTTCGGATTTTTGGCTCTGCAAGCCTATTTCACGGTCACCGCTGTGATCGGCCTGGTCAACTACTTCTAGAACCATCTGCATCATCTTCCCCTCGGTGTTGCGAGAAAGGTCTGGCCTACTCAGGCTCTCAGCTAGATTGGTTGTAACGGCGATACCTGCGCAGAAGGTGGATGTATGTCCGAAGGCTCAGCGAGCGCTTTCTGCGACACATAACTTGCGATCGGTTATAAATTACGATTCTTCACTCTCAACGGATACCCATTCCTATGAATCGCGCCGAACTCGTGGAAATCCTCGCTTCCAAGAACGATCTGTCCAAGGCTGCTACCAATGCCGTGCTCGATACCCTGATCGAGACCATCCAGACCGCTGTCAAAAAAGGCGATGTCGTCCAGTTGGTGGGCTTTGGCACCTTCAAGTCCGCGAAGCGTGCAGCCCGTACCGGCAAGAACCCTGCTACCGGTGTGGCCCTGAAGATCCCCGCGTCGACCGTTCCGAAGTTTGTGGCGGGCGCAAAGTTCAAGGCTGCTGTCGACCCCAAGGCCGCAAAGCGCAAGGCGGGTAAATAAGTCCACCTGGGGCTTGCTGCGGGTGGCGACACCTGACGGCTTTGGTGCTTCGAGTGACCTTCATTCAACTCATCGGCGAGGGTGCCACAGACCATGACTGCATTTTCTGAATCGTTCAGATCGGAGGTTGCTCGCATTGCGCGCAAGGACAACAAGAAAGAGATGTCCTCTCTGCGCAAGGCGGTGATGAGTCAGCGCGGAGACGTTGCTGCGCTCAAACGCGACGTCAAGGAACTGGCGGGTCAGGTGCGTAGCCTCGCCAAGGCGCTGGAAAGAGCGATGGCGACAGCCGAACGCCGGCCGCCGCAGCAGCCAGTGGAGGGCGCTTCCGGACAGGTCACAGGCAAGCGCAGGAAGCGTGCGTTTGTTTTCAGCCATGAGGCGCTCGCGGCCAAGCGAAAGGCATTCGGCATGACCCAGAATGAAATGGCGCGCCTGCTCGGTGTCTCGACGCTGAGCGTCTACAAATGGGAAAAAGGCCAGGTCACCCCGCGCGAGGCGCAACTGGTGCGCGTGCGCGAAGTGCTCAAGATGGGGGTGCGCGAGGCCCGCAAGCAGATCGCCGAATGAGCAACCCGAGGATCGACGCTCTTGTCTTGCCGCAAAGAAAATGCGGGAGTCGAAGCTCCCGCAGTGATCAGTGAAACTGATGCCATTGCTGCTATAGCAGGCCGGACTCTGCGAAAGAGTATGGGGTGCCCTTGCCGACGATGATGTGGTCCAGTACCCGCACATCGATGAATTCCAGCGCGGTCTTCAGGTGGGTGGTCAACTGGCGGTCCGCACTTGATGGTTCCGTTTTGCCCGATGGGTGTTGGTGGGGAAAAATCGCGGCGGCAGCATTCAGCTCCAAGGCCCTCTGCAAGACAACGCGAGGATGTACGCCAGCCGAATCGATGGTGCCCTTGAACATCGGTTCGTAGGCCAGCACCTCATGCTGGCTGTTCATGAACAAGATGGCGAACACTTCATTGGGCTCGGCGACAAGTTTCAGGCGCAGATAGTCCTTCACGGCTTGAGGCCGCTCAAGGAGCGGACCTGCCTTGAACATACGCTGTTCCAGCACTTCGATGGCTTTCTGGATGATCCAGTCATCGGACTGGGGTGTGATAGTAGAGAGACACCCTGTACAGGCATCATTGACTAGAGAAGACATGGCAAACCTCCTGACGATGAGATCGGAGGGTGCGAACCCTGGAAGGGGCAAGCCCTCCTGGGGATGGAAACAGCGGAACAAGATGCATCCACCACCGCACAGCGGTGATTGTTCGCAGCCAGGATGCGAAGCGAACGGGTAGCGGTCAGCGCGGCAAAGCCGTGCCGTAGCCTCCAAGACCGAGGGCTACCTGGGCATGTCGCCGACAACGTCGGCAGGCATTTCGGATGTGGGGATGGCGGATGCGCCGCTGGCCGTATCTTCGGTCGCCAGCATGTCCATAGCAGACAGCAAGGCATCGCCTTCGACCGGTCCCTGCAGCAGAATGGCTTGGCCAGTCTGGCGATCGAGCACACGCAGCGACGGCGTGGCGGTCACTCCGCTTTTCGTGGCTTCAGCGGCCTGGGTGCGGATGGTCGCCTCGGTTTGTTCGCTCGCCAGGCATTGCTCAATGGCTGGCGTTGATTCGGGGTAGCGTAAGCCATCAGGCAAGCCTTGGCCGTCGCTACGCGTATGGGCATAGACCCACTCGACGGCTTGCCAGAACGCGGCATGCCCGCCAGCTTCGGCGGCGCATTCCGCCAGGCGTGCCTCGGTTGACGCGGCAGGCTCGTGTGCGGCCAGAGGCAGGTGCTGCCATTGCAGGGCCACATCGGCGTTGCTGCCCACCCACCGCTTGATCTGCGGGAAGTACTCCCGGCAGAACGGGCATTCCAGGTCCGCATAGAGCGTCAGCATGAAACGGCCCTCTGGGTTGCCCATCAGCCATGGCGGCCCATCGACCTGTGCCGTGCTGACCGCCGTGGGCGGTTGCGGCGAGGATTCGTCGGGCGGCCGGGACACGAGCCAGATCAGCAGCAGCGCGATCAGTGCAGCGACCAAGGCCCAAGGCCAACGAGACCGTCCACGGCGACGGCGGCGATACGCCTGAACCTGTATTGGTATTGGGATGGAAGGACGTTTCGGCTTCATGGCGTTCTCCGGCGGCTATTGCGGCAGGTTCAGCGCGGGCGATTCGATGCCCCGTGCCCGGTCGATCTTCTCGGCGACCTTGAAGGCCGCTTCCAGTTCGTTGCAGCCGTATTGCTGCATGAGCTGGTAGCGCTCGGCTTTCTCTTCGGGTTCGGTTTGCGCGAGCGCGAGGTACAGGCTCGGCGGCACGGCGCGGAATAGCACCTCCAGCGACTTCGACAGGATGACGCCCTCGGTGAATTTTCCCGCCTCCTTGCGGGCGGACAGCATCAACGCCTTTTGCGCTGGTGAGAGTTCGCGGAACCTGGCGATTTTTTCCACCTCGTCCGGCGGCATCGACAGGCAAATCCACCATTCGATCATGTTCAACATCGGCTCGGCAGCACGCGGCAGATCGTCGATATTTTGCGTAGCCAACCAGTACCAGGCACCCAGCTTCCGCCACATTTTTGTGATCTTGACCACGTAGGGGGCAAGCAATGGATTTTTGGTGATGATGTGTCCTTCGTCTGTGACGTTGACGATGGGACGGCCCAGGTACTGGTCGCGTTCGGCGATGTTGTTCACCGTGCTGATCAGGCTGATGTAGGCGATGGAAAGCTGGGCGTTGTAGCCCTCGCGGGCATACGTTGCGAGATCCACCAGGGTGATATCGGCCTCGGGCCACGGAGATCCGTCGCGGTCGAACATCTCGCCGTCCGTGCCTTGGCAGAACATATCCATCGCGTCTGCCATCTCCAGCAACCGCACGCGCCGCATCTCGGGCAGCGTCGGGTCTTGGCCCCGGGCGCGCAGCGCGTTGCGCACGTCGCGCGTGAGTACCGTACGTTTCTCGGCCACGCACTGCTCGGCGGCATCGAGGATGCATTGGCGGATCAGCGAACGGTCGGCCCGCGTCATCCGGGCTTCTTCCTTATCTTCTCCGCCCGTGATCATCAGCCGGGCCGTGATCTCCAACTCGCCCAGCACATCTCGCTGTTCATCCGCTTCCATGGCCGGGGTATCCGGCGGCTGGTCTTCATCCAGCGCATCGGCATCGAGCGTCTGCACGTCGCTGGGCGTTTCGATCAGCCGGCGTGCGTCTGCGAACGGCGCTAGGCTGATGCCGGAGCCAGGGGCCAGCTTGACCCGGTTCACGGTGAGCCCGAGCTTGCGCGCGAAGTCGCTGAACAGGCCGAAGCTGTTGCCGGCTTCCACGATGAACAACCGTGGCCGGTAGATGGCCGTGACCTGGTTCAAGAGGTTGTTGAGCGTTGCACTCTTGCCGGAGCCGGTAGGACCGAACAGGAATAGATGGGCGTTCATCTGCCGGTCCAGGCGGTTGAGCGGGTCGAAGGTGATCGGCCCGCCACCGCGATTGAACATGGTGATGCCGGGGTGCCCTGTACCCTGGGCACGGCCCCACACCGGCGACAAGTTCGCCGCGTGCTGGGCGAACATCAGTTGCGTGTACCACTTGCGCCGATCCTGGCCAGGGTTGTAGCAGCACGGCAACCAGCGCAGGTAGCTGTTGAGCGGTGCCACCTCGTCATCCTCGCGCACCGGCTGCAGGCCGGCGTTGAGCATGACGTTCGCCAAGTCCAGACCGCGCCGATCCAGTTCCGCCTCATCTCGCCCGCGCAGGTAGAAAGCCAGCGTCCCCCGGTAGAGTTTGTGCGCGCTGCCGATGAGGGAGCGTGCCTCATGCACATCCTTGAGCGTCTGTTCCGACGCCAGCGTCTCGCCCACGGCCTTCTTCGCCAGGTGGTTCAAGTCCGCTTCCAACACATCCTGCGGCGTGGCAACGATGGTGAGACACATCAAGGTGTCTTCCGGCATCTGGTCGAACAGCGTGTTGATCGCATCGCCCTTGCGCGTCTCTCCCGTCAGGTGTCCCGTGCCGGGCGGCATGCGCAAGCGGTCGGTGATCAGCACACGGTGCGGCATGCCGTCGAAGCACCAGGTGCCCTGCGCGACGTCGGAGCGCGGCTGGCCGAAGAATAGCCGCTGGCTGAAATCCCGCCCACTCGCCAGTTCGATCTCGCCGTCTTCGCTGCCCTCGGTACTGTCGGGGTAGCGTGCCAGCGCATAAAAGCGCTCCCGATCCTCGGCACCAGGCCCGAGCAGCGTGGGGTTCGGGTTGAACCACCGCAGCAGCCAGTCATGGACATCGGCTGCGGCCATGCGCCGGGCCTGGATGCCGGCGTTCGCCAGCCCGCCGCACAGGCGGTCGCAGACGATGTTCAGCATCTGTTCGGGCGTCTGACCGCGACGGCTTGCCTGGTTTGTGGCACGGCGATAGATCACCATGCGCACGCGCCGCGTCTGTCCGCGCCAGCGCAGCCGCGTGACCACCGTGTCCTCGAACAGCCCGCCCGGCTTGGCGACCGCGCGCAGGTGGTGACCGAAGAAGCGCAGGTAGAACTCGGTGAAGGCCGTATTGCGGGCGCGCGGCTGCACGTAGTCGCGCAGGGTCTGCATGTACTGATCGAAGCTGGGTTCGTCCTGCGCGTAGAGCTGGAGTACCCAGGGGTTCTCGTCCAGTTCATCGAACGAGTCCTGGAGCGCGTTCTCCAAGGCATCGCGGGCATGCGCGAGCCAGCCGGGTTCCCGGCCCTCGGTGCCCAGCGGCACCAACTCGTAGAAGGCCGCGACCGATTGCCCATCCTCCAGCAGCATGGACTTCGACCCGGGCAGGAATTCCACCCACGGCAGCAGTTCGGTGAAGGATGGCGCGACGTCGTACAGCGCCTGCTCGTCCGCCACGGTCGCCGGCCTGCGACCCTGGACCGCCGTGCCGGGTTCAGGGATGCCGGCCTGGCGCAAGGCTTCGACGTGGCGCTGCCAGCCGTCCGGCTGCTCGTCATCGCCAGCGCCAGATGCGTCCAGATTCGGCCAAGGGAGCTTCCAGCGCATCAGTAGTCCTCCAAGCGCTCGCCTGGCATGGCGTACTGCACGCGCTGGTACAGCGGGAAGACCGTGGTGTAGCCCGGAACCGGCACGGGATCCGTGCCCGCCAGGTGCGGGTACACGTACATCACCAGGTCGGGATTGGGCAGGCGCTGGAATTGGCGATAGACCTCGTTGCGCGCCGTGCGCGTGTAGCGCATTTGCTCCGCGGGCGCTGCCTGCACATCGGCATCGGTCAGCGGCCGGCGCAGACTCTGGCGTGCATCAAGCAACTGCCTGCGTGCGGCCTTGCCTGTGCTACCGCCGCCATCACCAGCGTTCTGCTGCCAGATGTCCATCATCGTGCTGTCGCCGTGCGGCAGCAGCTTGTCCTTGCTGGTGGCGCAGCCGCCGAGTACGGCGACGGCAACGGCCAGCGCCAGGCCCCGGGCCAGGTTAGTCAAGTTCGAGGGCATGGCTTTCTCCTGCGCGGTGATCGACCTTGCGGCCTTCGGCATCGAAGTCGATGGCGAGCGGTTTTTCGAGGTGGACGGCGACCTTCGCGCCGGGCTGGACATAGATGGCGGCAAAGGCTTCTCCGTACAGCTTGTTCGCCCAGTCGGCCATGTCGCGCACGCCACCCGCCAGGATGCGGCCCATGGCCTCGTTGCCCGAGATGCCGACGCTGCCGATGGAGCCATCGGCGCCCACGTAGGACATCTGGCCGCTGTCGCTGTCGATCAACGAGGCCACGCCGGCACCAGCGGCCGTGATCAGGGCCTGCGAGCCGAGGTATTGCTGGGCGTTGCTGCGCCGCTCCCCGCCGACGCAAGGGATGCCATAGGGATCGCTGATCCAACCCAGGCCTCCACCTTGAGCGTTCTGCTGCTGGCTGTTCTGCTGGTTGCCATTGCTGTCATCGGGGATCGTGCGAATCGTGCCGTCGTGGAAGACGAAGGTGATGCTGCGCACCTGGCCGCGCACGCACGAGAGCGTCCAGTCGTCCGATGCAGTGCCGGAAAACACGGCACCGGCAACGTCCGGAATATCGATCCCGTTGGCGGTGAGGTTGTCGGGGCCGACGAGGACTTTGAATGGGTATGGATCGTTGACCGTGCCGTCGATCGGAACGCGGCCGATCAGCGCCGTCATAGCCACAGATCCCATCAGCGTCGAGTTCGTCGGCACGGTATAGACGGGCTTGGCGCTCTTTGCGTTCGTGGTGTTTGCCCCCGTTTTTTCCGCGGGTTCGGCCGGCGTTTTCTGCGTGCTCTGCGCGGGACCAAAACTCGTGGGGAAACTCGGGCTGCTTTTCGTTCCGCGACTTGCATTGCGCCCCTCTGCAGGCTTCGCGT
This sequence comes from Comamonas resistens, assembly GCF_030064165.1. NCBI lineage: Bacteria > Pseudomonadati > Pseudomonadota > Betaproteobacteria > Burkholderiales > Comamonadaceae > Comamonas > Comamonas resistens. The sequence continues at coordinate 4,789,087 of NZ_CP125947.1, read as the reverse complement.
CATCCGGTTCGACCCAGCGCAGGCCACCTTCCATGCCTGCCTCGTCGCCGTCACGCAGTCCAAAGCCCACAGGCAAATCAGCATGGCCTTCGCCGCGCCCGCCGATGCTCTCCAGACGCCGCTGCAGATCGGAGAGAAGCCCCTCGGTCTGCTGGCGATCGCTGGCCGCCAGCTGCTGGTCGCGGCGCAGGTTGGAACGTTCGGATTCGAGGGCTGAATTGATGCGCTGGTCGATGGAGTTCTCGCGCTGGCGCAGCCGCTGGTTCTCCTCGCGCTGGGACTTGTTGTCCGAGAGCGCGCCCTGAAGCTCGGTGCGAAACTGCTTTACCTGGGCGACGAGCGTGGCCACGGTGTCGCGGGGCGTATCGCCTTCGATACCCAGCGCCTTCATTTCCTCGGGCGTGAGTTGGGCACTGGCATCTTCAGCGGCTGGCGCCGACGAGTCTCCACCCGAGAACAGCCGGATGGCAATGAACAGCACCAGCAGGACGACGGGAATCAGCAACCACTTCAGAAGTCCGTTACTGCGCATGGCCGGCCTCCTTGTTGTCCGAGGCTTCGCGTCCCTGTTCCGATGAGGTCGGTGGCAGCGGCAGATGTGCGGCCGGATCGAAGCGGTGGATCGCCGGCAGCAGCGACTGCGCGAGGCCGCGCCCGCGCGTCACCAGGTACAGGACGGTCGTGTCTTCTGGCGTTCCGCGTGGGCCAAGCGCCTCGTGCTGGAAGGTGGCGGTGAGGAAGTCCCCTTGCAGCACGCGCGGGTCAAGCGTGACCCAGCCCGTGCCGGTGTTGGTCAGACGCACGGCGGTGACCCACTGGTCTTCCAGACGCCACGACGCGATCGCGATCGCACGAACGGGCAACGTTGGCATCAGCGTGCCGAGATCGAGGTCGCGGCGCAGGTTGACGCGCATGACGCCGGGTATGGCTTCTACAGTGCGCAGCGGCGCATAGAGGTTCTGTGCAGCAAAGCGTGTCAGGACGACCGACACAGGGGTTTCGCGTCGCGCTGCCCGTGCGCCTGCCTGGTCCTGGCCGCGCGCCGAGGCCTTGTCGGCATCGCCCGCCTGGTCGCCATAGCGCGCCGGAGTGCTGTTGCCCTCGACGATGCGCACCGGCTCCAATGCCGGTTCGCCGTCCTTGGGTGGCTCGGCCGCGATGTCCAGCAGGATCAGCGCGCCCGTGTCGGCGTCTTGCAGTTGTAGCCGCGTAGGCTCGATCGGCTCACTGGCGCGCAGATACACCGCGCCGCCCGCGCTTTGCACGCGCAGGCGCTCGCCAATGCCTGCGGGGACTCCCACGCGGACGTTCCGGTCGATGAACACGATGCGCTCCTGGCCCACCTTCAGCGGCACCGCCAGCGGCATGCGTTCCCAGCGGAGGATCTCCAACGCCTGGACGGCGGGAGCTACGGCGACGGCCAGCAGCCCCAGCAGCGTGAGTACAGGATGCTTCATGGGCTTCATGGGGAATTACCTCCTTGAGGCGCTTGCGGAGCCAAGCCACCCGATGCCGGGCGCGTCGGCTCCGGTGCGCTGATGCGCTGAGGCGTACCTTCGTAGCAGTCCAGCGCCATACCGAACGGGTTGCGGACAGGATCGACGTCCACTCGCGTGACCTTGATGGGGTAGCGCACCAGGGCGCGCTTGATCTGCTCCGCGCCGTAGTACTCGTCGGCGCTGATGTCCAGCATCACCACCCAATCGCGGTCAGAGACCACGCGCACGCGCGCCGTGGGATCGTCGCCGTAGCCGCGGCCGGGGATTTCGTAGATACCGCGCACGCGTTGCCGCAGTTCGCCCGTGCTGCGCCGATAGTCGTAGTCGGCGCGCAGGAAGGCCTGGCAGGATGGGGTGAGGTACGGCGAGAGCGTGTGGAGGTTGCGCGGGTAGTCCTCCTCACCATTCGTCGGCCAACGGTTGAGGGTCTGGAACACATAGAACGTGAACGCATAGACCGACTCAGGCGGCACTTCCCACCATTTGCGGGTGCTGCCGGAACGCAAATCGGGCGGGACGTGGATGGTCAGGTCGCGTGGGGCGCTCCACCAGCCGCCACCCATGACCAGGGCGACGATGACCAGCGCGCCAGCACCGAGGCGAAGTGTCCTGATGTGCGCCTGCAGGTGGGCGATCTCGTTCTTGAAGCGGCTCATCGTGCTCCCCTTGAAACAGACCTTCGGGTGGTCCAGAAGCCCGAGCGCGAGATCAGTACATGGCCGCCCACCCATCCGGCCATCAGCCGATGGCGCGTGGCGATGCGCCATTGCAGTTGGCGGTACAGCCAGGTGTCGGGCCTGCCGCGCTTGAGGCGGCGCAGGATGCCGCCGCCGATGAACACGCCGAAGGCCACGCCCAGGACAATGAACGTCGGCGCGATGGCGATCGTGCGGAACACCCAGGACAGCGGCGCGCCGACCAGCAGGCCGGCGGCGCCGGACAGGCCGCAGCAGATCCACAGCTCGTCGGCGGTGAGGCCGCGCACGACAACGGGATGGCGGTTGAGCCGGTGCGGAAGGAACGTGACCGTCCCGTCCGCACGGACGTGCTGCTGCTCGGACATACAGGCTTCGCCTTACAGGATGCCGGTGGCTTCGGTGAGCAGCCAGATGCCGATCACGAGCAGGACGGCACCGATGGCGACCGTGAGGCCGAATTGGCCCCAGGTCTTGCGGCCGGTGTGGATTTCCGCATAGGTGCCGTAGGCGTGGTAGCAGACGCCGATGAACATCGACGCCACCACCAGCAAGGCCACGAGCATGATGATGTCGTAGCCATAGTTCCTGATCGTTTCCATGATGCCGTTGCCGGTGCCACGGGTCGGGTTCTCCAACTGGGGCAGGCCTTGCGCGAACGACAGCGCGGGCAGCGCAGCGGTGCCCAGAGCCAGAGCGGTGCGCTGGGCGAGGCGGGAATGGAGGATGCGGTTTTGCATGGTCGTGCCTTTCAGGTCAGGAGAGGAGGAAGAAACTCAGGACGAGGTACAGCGCGATGAAGCGGATGCACACGCCAAGGAACTGGCGCTGGTTGAGGCGGCTCTCGGACCACCCCACGTAGGCCGTTCGGATGGCCCATACGCCCCAGACGAGCAGGACCGCGAACACGACGCCGACCAGGACGGTCGCCATCGCGGACGGCGCGATGCCGCTGTTGGCTTGAAATGCCGAAACCTGAGCGCCGTTCATGGCTTGCCTTCCGCAGTCGTCCGAGGTGCTGGCGAAACGGACCGCTCGGTGCGGTAGCCGCCGGCCAGTTCGGAGAGGTCGCGCGGCTGGGCGCGCGTCGGTGTGAGATGGGCCTGGATGCCAGCGCGCACACGCGCCAGGTCAGCTTGCAGCCGTGGGTAGTCGAAGTGGTAGCGCTCGCTTGGCTGGATGGGGGCATGGGCTGCGCTGTCGGCGACGCTGCGCTGCAATGCGTCGAGCTGGCGTAGTGCCGCGATCAGTTCCTGGCGCTGTGCCGGGGGCTCGGCCAACGCCACCGGGGACTGACCCAGTAGAAGGGCCGTCACGAGAAAAGTGGGCACGCCGCGATGCGCGGCGCGCAGCCAGGTTGAAGCCAACATCGCGCCATTCCTGTGTGATCAGCAATGGCTAGATCGTGGAGATCAGGGCTGTTCTAGGCAGCAAACAATAGGAACTCGCGCGCGACCGGATTGATGGCTTGCAATGCCATCACTGGCATCTAAACGACGATCTGCGGTAGGCTGGCGATATGCTGCGTCGCCCTTCCGTCGGCTATTACCCCTGCCAGTACATACTCGATGATCGTCGCGTTGTGCTGTGCGAAGACGATGCGCAATGGAAAGTGTGGTTTGCGGCGGCTGATCGGCGCGTGGCGCAAACGTGGATCGATGACGTTCGGGTCTCTACGATGTTCCTCGGCCTGGCGCATAGCCCGCTGCCGGACCGGAGTCCGGCTCTATTTGAGACCGAGGTTTACACCCACCACGGAGCGGAGCCAGTGCGACGGTACGCGACCTGGGAAGGCACCGAAAGTGGCCACGCCGAACTGGTGGCAATGATTCGGGCCGAGGTGGCCACAACTCAGGTCAAGGGTGATGAGGCCTGGGGAAGGGTTTTTGATCGTCTTCTGGTCGCTCAATCGGAAGCCTAGTTCCCCGCATCGAGATGCTTCTTTGCTGCCCAGAAGGGGGCGTTGCCAATGCCAGATAGCCCAGCAATGCATGTCGGGACTGGAGGCGCAACTGATCGTAGTCAATGCACGCCCCGGTCGTGCCAAGACCTTGTAGATGGGCATGTGCGAAGAGTCCATAGATGATCGTGTGGCAAGTCCTGGCGACGTCCTGTGGCCAAGGGCAGGATCGGTCCGACGCCATCATGATCAAGCGCTGCCAGGCGCCCACGAACTGTTCATACATCTTCGCGTAGGGATCGATCCCAGAGAAGCGACGCTCCAGCAGGTAATGCACTCCCCAAAGTGGTGGGCTCTCACGGTGAGCTTCCAGCAACTGGTCGACGGCTGCATGCATAGCCTTGTCCAATGGCATGCGGATGGAAACAAGGCTTTCGTCCTGCAGAACCCGAAGCAAACGCTTGGAGCGCAAATGCACGCTGACCTTCGCAAGGTTATCTTTGTTGCCGAAGTACTCGTAGAAGCTCCCAAGGCTTGTCCCTGCCAGGTCCGTGATGTCACGGATCGTGACGGCATCGTAGTCGCGTGTCACCAAAAGCTGAACAAACGCTTCCTGCAACGCGCCAGCCGTGTGCCGGGAGCGCGACTGCTGCGGCTTGCGCCGTGTGGCGCCAGAGAGATTTTTGGGACGATAGGCCATGTCCAAAATCCGAACACAAGGAGCAAAGGTAATTCCTAGAATATTTATAGCAGGAATCACCTCTGAACGAGTTCTGCCACAGATGAATGATGTCGGGCCTCAGCGCCCCAGGAGACAGGTAATGAAAGATATTCAGGCATTCGCACAACAGGTGTTTGCCAGCCAGCCCTTCAGTCGTTTCATCGGCGCGGAGTTGACTGCCTCCACAGGTGACAGCGCGGAGCTTTCCCTCACCATCCAGGATCACCATCTGCAGCAGCACGGTTTCGTGCATGGTGGTGTCATCAGCTACCTGGCCGACAACGCCATTACCTTCGCGGGTGGCATCGCTTTAGGGGGCAACGCGCTGACGGCTGAATTCAAAATCAACTATATCCGCCCTGGCGTTGGTATCAGGCTTATCGCCAGTGCGCAGGCACGCAGCACTGGCAAACGGATGGCAATTTGTCAGTGCGAGATATACGCGGAGGATGGAGAGAGCCGCAAGCTTTGTGCTTTGGCTCAGGGGACTGTTGTCCCCGCAGCCTGAAATCAACCCGATTCGCCTGACCATAGCTCCAAAAATGAGATTGCCCCACACTGCAGGAGGCCGATATGCGCAAAAGCACCCAGATGGATATCCTTTGCCAGTTGGAGTCATTACATAAAAAGGGGCGTGACCAGGAGATGCTTGGGAAGGTGGTCCAACTACCCGTAAGCATCTATACCGACGCGGAAATCCTTGATCGCGAAATGGCGAGCGTGTTCCGCCATCACCCCATGCTTGCAGGGCACGTGAGCAGCGTGCGTGAACCCGGCTCCTACCTGTTAAGCGATTGGTCCAGCTTCCCATATGTGATCGTCCGGGGCACGGATGGTCACCTGCGCGCCTTTCTCAATACGTGCCGCCACCGAGGCGCTCGCATTGTGTCAGGCAAAGAACCGTGCCTCAAAGCCTTCATCTGCCCGTTTCATGGCTGGACTTACGGATTGGACGGTCGCCTCAAAGGGATCACCAAGTCCTACAACTTTCCAGACATAGATCGGGACAACTTCGCATTGGTAGAACTTCCCGTGGTAGAGCGGGCCGGCCTGATCTGGATTCATCCGACGCCGGGCGGAAAGATAGACCTTGACAATGCGCTTGGACCTATTGGGGATGACCTCGATCACTTCGCCCTGGGTGAACTCATCAGCTACCGCAAGAACAGTGTGATCAAGCACGCCAACTGGAAGCTACTGATCAAAACCTACTTGGAGGGATACCACGTTCCTTATCTGCACCGGGAAACGCTATCGCACGCCTTCAGGAAAGGCGTTATTGCGCACTATGAACACGGCCATCACATACGGCTCTCCGCAGCGCGCACCAATTTCCTGGACATGCTCTCGGTGCCGTTGGCGGATCGGAACATCCTGGACTACGCATCGGTGTATTACTCAATTTTTCCGCAGGCCTTCTTCATCATGCATCCGGACTATGTGTCCATCAACATGTTCTTCCCGCTGGCTGCGAACCGAACGATCTGGACACACGAGATGCTTTACAAGTCCTCGGAGTTTCAGGGGGAAGCAGGTCAGAAAGCGCTGGAAAAACGCTTCAACTATACGAATGACGCTGTCTTTGACCAAGAGGACTTCGCTGTTGCCGAGGACGTGCAGTTGGGCTTGCAGCACGGTGGGAACGACGTCCACACGCTTGGGCTTGAAGAGGGACTGCTCGCCATCTTCCAGCAGGGAATCGATCAAGCGATGTCCGCTTCACCCAAGAGTAAGCAAACTGTCCGGCAGTTCGCTTGAGTCCAGTTACTGTTTTTCGCTGGGTGTGATCTGGCATGGATATGCCATAGTCCACTAAAGATACTTCTTGAAGCTTCCCGCCGTTAGGCTCACCGCCAGTCCCAGCAAGGCGGCGCTCGGTAGCAGGATCAGCAATGGATGCACCGAGATCGGCAGTGCCAGGTACGTGACCCATGGCAGCACGGCCAATGGCATCAGGCTGGCTTTCGCGCGGTGGTAGATGAAGCCCGATTCCCGGCCCGCGCCGAACCGGCGCACGTCCCGACGCACCAGGCCGTCGATGAGACCGACGAATGCCGCCGTGAAGATCAGTGGCAGGGTCAGCAGCAGGACCAGCAGACGCACCAGGAAAGTCAGCGTCGTGAAGGCCGCGGCGATCAGGTATCTCTCCGTCCAGACATAGACCTGACTGATGTAGTAGCGGAAGTTGCGCACCTGACCATGGCTGGGTGCGCGGGCACGTTCGGCGGTCTGGCTCATGCGCTCCAGCAGCCCCGAGCGCACGAACACCCATTCGTAGCCGGTGTCCACCAGTTCGTGCGCCGTGCGCCCTGGCTCTTGCACCACCACGCTGCGCTGAAAATGGCTCGACAGATGCCCGAGTTCGTACTGCAGCATCTGTTGGGAGTGCCGCCAGCCCTGGTCCTTCCAGAACAGGTGCATGCCGACGCACTCCACCACGATCGAGAACAGCAGCGAAGCGATCAGCACACCGAGCAGCCGGAACGGCAACGTGAGCGTGCCAACGATCAATCCTTGACGGCGGTTCTGCTCTCGCTGTGCGGTGCTAGCAGCGTTGTTCATGGCGCCGCCTCGTCGCTGGCGGAATCGGCGGTGCCGGAAGTGGCAGGTTCGGCGGTGGCCACCTCATCGAGCAAATCATCGGGCAAGGCCGCGTCCTGCAAGACCGGGGAACTGGTGAACTCCCACCACTGCGTGGCCTCGCTGTAGCTCTGGCGCATGTAGCCCGCGAGTTGTTGCAGATCCTGCGGCATGACCTCATCGAGGTCTGGCGCTGGAAGCGGCATTCGAACCTTCCAAAGCTGACCGCCTTGAAGCAACGCGAAACACTGCCCCTTCGGAAGACTGACGACGTGCGACGGCTCGATCATCGGCACGCTCGACATGCTGATACGGTCCTGCGTGTTCGATGTGAAGTCCGTCGTCCCGCGGATGTCCGAAGCGTCGGTCGCCCCACTCACGATCGTGGTCGTATAGACCTCGACCTTGGGCAACTGCCGAGTCAGCAATTCGGCGGTGGCCGTCTCGCGCACGCGCAGCATGAACAAGTTGTTGAAGTTGCCGATCACCTGACCGGCTTTCGCACGACTGCCGATGCGGGCCTCGATGTCGGAGAGCGTCTGCGTGTAGGCGGTGACTTGCAGACCGGCACCGCCGCCTTTGTTGATGAGCGGAACGAACTCGTCCCCCATGAGTTCGTTGAACTCGTCGGCGTGGACGTTGATCGGCACGCGCGTGCCAGCCGATGCGCCCGGCAGGCCATCGTCGATCCCGTGCTTGTAGATGTGGCCCGCGACCGAAACCAGGTCGGAGAACATGGAGTTTCCGACCGCTGCGGCGACCTCGGCGTCCGACAGTGCATCCAAGCCTACATAGACGATGGCGCGCTTTCGGATGACCTGCATCCAGTCGAAAATTGGCCTGGGATCGTTGAGGTCGGAGTAGTTCGGGGCCAGGAGCTGGGCGATCTTGCCGCTGGTGAGCTTCTCCAGCAGCGGCAAGAGACTGGCGACGATCTTGTCGAAGTAGGTCTTGTCGTAGCGGACTGCCGAGCGCAGGCCGTCGAGCACGGGGTCGTAGTTGCGGGCCTGGCTCAGGTACTGCTCCAAGGCCACCACGCGCTTCTCGCGCCCGATCATGTTCCTGGGAATATTTTTCTCGTTGAGCTTGGCCTCAATCTGGACGATCACCTCCCAGGCCTTGGGCTCCGTTTTCGCGAAAAAATGCTGCGCGTATTCGATGAACAGCGCGTCGATGTTGATCACGTGACGCTGGATCAGCATGTAGTCCGGTCGCTGTCCCAGTTCCACCAGGGCGCGGGCGATGATGTTGACGAAGCGCCAGGCGAACTCGCGGAACGCCGCACTGTTGCCTTCACCGGAAAGCTGCCCCGCGATGCGGGTGGCGACCTCCGAGATGCGCCCAAAGCGGCCCACCGCGTTGTAGCGGGCGCTGATCTCCGGCCAGCCGAGATGAAACACGTAGAACTCGCCTTCGCGGCCTGCGCGCCTGGCCTCGACGTACATCCGCTTCAAGAGGTCCGCGTCCCCCTTGGGGTCGATGACGATCACGACCTCATGCTCGCCTGCGGCGTTCTTGCGCCGGATGTCCTGGGTCACGAACAGTTCGGCCAGCCGGGTCTTGCCCACGCGCGTGGTGCCCAACACCAGCGAGTGCCCGACGCGCTCGCCCAGCGGCAGACTGACGTCCACTTCCTCCGGCTCGATACCGTGCAAGCGCGGCAGGCCGCCCACGGGCGGCAGCGGACGCACGGGGTTGAAAGGCATGTCCCAGCCGATGAGCGCGGGCAGCCGCGACAGCGGGAACGGCGCAAATTCCAGCCGTTCCTCCAGACGGCGCGCCAGCTTGTATGCCGGCGTCGGATCGACGTAGTGGCGAAACTCCGGCCGATACGTCTGCACGAGCCTATGGGTGTGCTTCTGCTCCCACAGGAAACCGCGTCCCACAAACAGCCGCTGCTGGCTGACCGGCACGTCCTTGCTGGTCATCACGTAGCGCGGCAACCTACGAATGTTGCGCCGGTAGCGCAGGATGACGCGGGCATCGCGGTAGCGGATCGCGCCATAGGCACCGAATGCCAGCGCGCTGCCGATGCCCATGGCGGGGCTCAGCGCGAGCGACCACGGGGCCACCAGGGACAAGAACGCGGCGCCTGCACACGCTGCGACGGTGTATAGCTCCACCGCTGGGCGAAGCAGCACCTCGACGGGCTGTTTCCCCGACATGGCTTCATTGCTCGATGCCGGTGGCCGTGATCAGCGCCGGGTAGTGCCGCAAGCCCAGGCGCTCGGCCAGGTCATCGCCGGCCACGGGCGCGAGCGGCACGCCGGGCACCAGGGCACGCAGCCGCGCCAGGCCCGGCACCGTCTCGACATTGACCACCAGTCCGATCGCACCACGCTCCCGCAGCGAGGCTGCATGGCGGCGCAGCCAGTCCCTCGAAGCCCCGTCGTCGCCGACGACCACGAAAGGCCGCAGGCCCGGGGCCTCAATCACCCGACGCGCGACGGTGCCGGGCGTGAGCTTGGCGCTGCGTACCGGCAGCATTGCGGCCTCGTCTGCTGGCGTGGCAGGAACCTGGGGCGTCGGGAGGGGCGGGCGCGCCGGCGCATTGGCGCGCGGCTGAAGGTTCAGGGCTTCGTAGTACGGCAGCGCGGACGTGCCGCCGCGATCCTCGACCACGATCAGCGGTTCGCCGGCAAGCGAGGCCACCGGCAGCACTGCCAGCGACACGAGCAGGCCCTTCAAGGTGAAATTGGGCAAATGGGGTTTCGTCATGGGGAGGACTCCTGGCGCGCTGCGAGCGCCGTGGTGGTTGGGCGTGTGCCTTGCACGCGGGCCAAGTGGCGCGACACGCTGCGCCGGTAGCGGGCAGCGGGCTCGCCGCCTGCGGGGCGGTGGTAGCGGCCGATCGCCAACAGCCAGTCCTTGCCGGGGGTGTGCTGCTCTTTCAGGATCTTGGCGGCGATGGCCAGATTCCGGTACGGGTCAAGCAGATCGCACGCGCTGGTGAAGCGCTGCTGGTGATAGCCAAGGTTGATCTGCCCCAGGCCTGCGTCGATACGGGTGTGCGGGGTGGAACGCATCGCCTGCTGCAAGCCGGTGCAGGCGTCGGCACGGGTGGCGAAGCGGCGCGACTGGCCGGCGATGTTGAGCGACCAGGGCCACGGGACAATGCGACCGTTGCGCCGGATGCCGCTCTCCTGCAATGCCACGGCGTAGAGCACCGTCGAGGGGATGCCCGCACGCTGGGCGGCAAGCTGGTAGGCAGGTGGCGGCACTTCCTGGGCTTGGGCGGCGCAGGCCCAGAGGCCCGCGGCGACCACCAGTGCACGTAACCGTCCCGTCAGGGCTGGCGTTGCCATTGGCCGTTCACCTCGCGCACGACTGCGGGCAGTTCACCGGGTAGGCCCAGCGACAGCCAGCGGCCACCATCGTGGTTGAGCGTGATGCTGCCGCTGCGCACGCGCGCCGGGTCGACCTGTGCGCGCTTGGCCCAGTCGCGGATGCGTGCGTCGTCCTGGCGGCTGCCGACCATGTACAGGTCGAACTCGGCCCCAGAGGATTGCAGGCGCTGCACGACTTGCCCGCAGGCGTCGCAGCCGTCCTTGACGAACACCGCTGTGCGGCCGATGCCGCGCGTGGCGGAAGCACCAGGCTTGTCATCGGGCAGGTTCACGCGCTGCATGCCGGGATTCAGGCGCTGCCAGGCCTCGTCGTAGGCGCGCTGGTAGGCCAGCAGCTTCTCGACGCGACGCGCTTCGACCTGTACCTGCAATTCCGCGTAACGCCGCCGTTCCTCGTCGGAGCGGGCCTCGATGCCCAAGACCGATAGCGGGTCCAGGTTGGGCGAATAGACGCCAATCGGCCCCTCCATCAACTCGCGATAACGGGCGAACTCGTCATCGCGCAGCCCCCATTCCTTTGCCTGACGTGTGTCCTGGCTGTGCGCGATCTGGCTCTGGCTGCTGCGGGCGGGCTGGATGTTGGCGGCTTGTTGAGGCGTCTGCTGCGCAGACGCCGGCAGGTGCAGCGCAGCCAGCAACAGGATGAGGATGGGAGGATGTTTCATCGCATGGACCTCAAGGAATCGCCACGCGGCGGGTATGGCCGCCGGTCTGGAACACGGCGGTGCTGCCTTCGATGGACTGCAAGCGCCACGGGCCGAATGCATCGCCCGGCAGCAGCACCTGAACCTGGTCGGGCGTGAAATCCTCGGCGCTCAGCGCGACGGACACGCTGCGCTCACCGGCACGCAGTTCGGCACCGATGACGCGGAACGGCAACGGCGGCGGCTCAGGCTTGGCAGCGGGCTTGCGCGTGGTGCGTGGCTGGGCGGGTGACGCAGCCAGCGCGGCGGTCTGGCGTGCCTTGAACTGCTCGACCTCGGCGCGTAGCGCCTGAAGCTCATCGGCAGCGGCACGGTCGCTCAACGCCTGCTCGACCTGGGCAATGCGAGCTTCCAAGACCTTGCGGGCGTCTTGCAGACCTGCGGCTGTCGCGGCTGCTGGGCGCTGCTGCAAGGCCTGGGTGGTTTCGGTCAGCGCGGCGACTTGCGCTTCGAGGCGTTGCAGGTGGGAATCGAGCCGCTGCTGTCCGGCCTGGTCGTTCGTCGCCTGGTAGCCCAGGGCCACGAAGACGCTGAGGCCGATCAGCCAGAGCCAGAGCAGGCTTTGCACCGCCACGGCGGCGGTCGGGCGGCGCAGGGATTGTGCAGCGTTCATGGCTGGCCTCCCGACGTGGACGGCATCAGCGGGAACGTCTGCACTGCTTCGGCGGCGGGCGGCTCGGGTGCTGGGTCGGCGCTCGCGTCGTCACCGGACCGCTCGAAGCAAACCTGCCGTGCCCGGTCATCCGCGTGCAGTTCCCAGGCGGGGCCGGCCAGGGTGAGCAGCGCATCGCGCACGGTCATGGGGCCGAGATGCAAATGCGCCGCCGGCAGCGGCAGCGCGTACAGATCGATCACGGCATACGTGGTCTCGCAAAGCTGGTAGCCGCTGCGTTTGAGCACGTGCCGCAGTCCGTCGCCGACCGTCGCGCGAGCATCCTCGGGCATAGACACGTCGATGGTTTGTAGCAGCAAGTCGCGCTGCGCCGCCGTGGGCGCAAGTTCGACCAGCGTGTAGCGGCCATAGCGCACGACGGGAATGAACTCGGGCGTCTCGGGTTCGAGGACTGGTGCGGCTTCCTCGATGGGCTCGGACGGCAGCGGCGCCGTGGTGGTCGCGCAGCCGCTGACCAGGGCTGCGGTCAGCAGGCCGGCCCCGACCAGTCGCCGGTATGGGTGGATTGCGGGCATGGCATCGGCTCTTCTGTTGCGATGCCGATACCTTGACTGGGTGCTGCCGAGTGGTCAGCCAGGAATGCGAAATTCGGGTTGCCCGATTGTCGAGGTGGCGTTACACCTCAACTGAGGTGCGCTTCATTGACTAGGTGGGAATTATGCGGGTGGGAGATATCCGATAGCACCAGCTCAATTCTGGGCGAGTGCTATCCAACGGCATGCTCAGGTCATGCGTTCGGTCAGAATGTCAGTTCGCCAACCTCCCGATAGTGTGTTAGGCACCAGGCTTCCCGTGGCATGCAATCACGAGTGCTACATGCCACGCGTCGCGTTTCCCCCGGTTCTTCAATAGCGCGCATCACCGGGCTTCTTGTCTTGGGGCCAGTCCTTGACCTTGGGTGCAAAATCCGGGCGCTCCATATGAGAGAAGTATTCAGCCACGTCTAATGCCTCCTGGTCAGTGAGCCCCCCTTGACCCAGCGGGAAATGCTTGCCGAAGGCAATGGGCATGTTCCGCTTCACAAAGGCCGCCGCTGTGTAGGTGCGAGCCATGCCGGCGCCGATGTTGAAAGATTCGTCACCCCACAGAGGCGGATAGACCATCTCGCCCTTAGCATTTCTGACACCTTCGCCGTTATCTCCATGGCACAACGCACATTGCGCCGCATAGATGCGTTTGCCATTCTCCGTATTGGGAATGAGCGTCCGATCGATCTTGCCGATTCCACGGCCTTCAACCTTGTCCTCAGGCTTTGTCTCTCGCTTCATCCAGTCGAAATAGGCGACCATCGCCTTCATCTCGTCGCTGGTGATGGGCAATGGCTTGCCGTGCATGGAACGCTGGAAGCATCCGTTGATGCGGTCTTCCAATGTGATGATGCGACCTGCGCGTGGGGCGTAGCTGGGGAAGAAGGCAGAAACGCCAACATAAGGGGAGCCATCCGCAACCGTGCCGGCATTCAGGTGGCAGCTAGCGCAGTTGAGCTTGTTGCCCACATTATTTGGAAGCATGCGTGCCGTATCGATATTCAGTCGCGCACCCAATACGAGTTGCTCGGCGTTGTTTTCCTTAAGCATTTCTGCGAGACGTGGCGTCTCGAACGGACGATGATTGTCGGCCGTGGCATCAAGGAGCTGGCGGGCGCGACTCACCTCGCTGGCTTTGATCTCACGAGCGTCGGCCCGACCCCATGCGCGGCGTGTGAAGTTTAGGATTTCGGTGATCTCTTGGTCACTCAACTGCGCGAACGAGGGCATCGTCAGTAGCCGTGCATGACTTTGCGTGAGCGGCGCCTGCCAGCCCGTCAACATGATGTGGATCAGCGTTGCCGGGTTTTGCGATTGCAGGGTGTTATTGCCGACTAGAGAGGGGAACGCATTGGGCACACCATCGCCGTTCGAGCGGTGGCAGTCGGCACAGAATTGCAAGTAGCCAAGGCCACCGCGTGTGGTGAAGATGTCGCCGGGTACTTCGCCGGGATTGACCCTGCCACCAGTCCGGTATGGTGTGATGACAGGTCCCGGACCTTGGGCGACCTGCATGGGTAGGTCGTCTTTGCCAGAAGGCAACGATTTCAGGTAGATGCCGATAGCGAGCAGATCGTCGTTTGTCATGTACTGAGTGCTGTGCTGCACCACGTCCACCATGTTGCCTGAGACTGTGCCGTGCTTGTTGCGCCCAGTCTTGAGCATCTCGGCGGTTTCCTCGGAGGTCCAGAGGTTACGTAGGCTCAGAGCACGCCAGCCTTCGACGGTTTCCCCGGCCAGGAACAGGCCGCCGCTAGAGCCCTCGCTGGTCATGGTCTTCTCCTGGAAGCCAACGCCGCGAGGCGTGTGACAGGCACCACAATGGCCTAGACCCTGAACGAGGTATGCCCCTCGGTTCCACACGTCGTTCTGGTCCTGCACCGGCTTGAAGGGTTCGTCTTCCAGAAACACCGCGTTCCAAAGCGCCAGCCCCCAGCGCTGGTTGAACGGAAAGCCCATCTCAGAGGGCCGATTCGCTTGTTCGACGGGTGTGACGTCGTGCATCAAGTAAGCATAAAGCGCCTTCATATCGTCCGGCGTCATCTTCGCATAGGACGGATAAGGCATGGCTGGATACAAGTTGTGGCCATCGGCAGCCACCCCAAGGCGCATTGCGCGATCAAACTGCTCCAAGCTGTAACTGCCAATGCCCGTTCTCTTGTCTGCCGTGACATTGGTGGAGTAAAGCTTGCCGAAGGGCGTTTCCAGTGCAAGGCCACCGGCCATGGGCTTGGACGGGTCAGACGTATGACAGGCAACGCAATCGCCCAAGCGTGCAACGTAGCGCCCCTGCTCAACCAGTTCATGTTGCTGCGGTGTCAACTCGGTCGCGCCGCTGGCCGGAAGCCCTTCATTGTTCACTGCGACACGGATAGTGCGTGCGTTGAATACCGCTACAGTCAGCCAGATTAGAGAGATCACTCCAATAAAAATGACCAATAGTAATAACCGACGCTTCCTGCAGGAAAAGTATTTGGGCTTAAGAGTATGGGCCTTGATCATTGCGAGCATCCATTAACGTCTGATGACTGAATTATCGGCGCTCTCTCAACTAAATTGATTGATTGAAGTCAACTATCAATGCATGATTTATACTGCAAAAACAGATTCCATTAGGATTTTCCCACACTCCGATTAATTGAAAATTAAGCAACTTTCATTAATTAAATCCGGAATGGTTTAAATAAAAAATCATTGACACTAAATTAATATTTCCGGAATATCGATTTTCTCTGAAAATATGGATTTTCCAAGTTTTTTTAATTGTGGCGTCATTTGAAATATTCTTTGGTTTTTTTTGCATCTAAGAATGATCGAAATTTCCTCTGGTTTACTGCGGGAAAACAACTTGAGATTCATGTCCGTATTTAAGAAAAAAGGCCCTGCAGGACCTGTTGACAACACACATCGAGCGCGCCGATCTAGAGGCTGCGCTTCCATTGTTGAGTTTGCCGTATTGTCGACAGATTGCTTTCCTGGCTCTCTGCCTGTATCATATAGCCTGTGAATCTATCGCGCGCTTTGCGCATAAAGCACGCGGGCACTCAGTCCTTCATAAAGCGTAGTGCAAATAGAAAGAATTGTCGTGTGTTTCATCATGCCCCCTGTGCTAAACGCATCATGCGGACATGCAGAAGTAATGGAGTGGACTTCCCCCGGCCAGATAGACAGCCGGGGCTATGAGATAAAAGCCTTTTCAATCTGTTTTTCGAAGTCTCAAGTAACTTGCAATGACCCTTTGGCCTCTATGAGCAGGTCAATGACGTCTGGCGCCGTGATGATGCTGAAGCGCGGGTCCATTTGTTCGGCACTCATTCCGTTGTGGATCATGCACGCTCCGCAGATCGCAATTCGCCCACCCTTCTCCACGAATTTCTCCAATAAATTGGCAACCGGCTCGAAAGGCTTTCCGACATCCATACTGGCCGCTGCGCCCGGCTTGCCCAGTTCGACGGCCTCCATCATTAGGATGATAGTCGCCGTATGCCCCTTGAGCAGCGCATTGAGCGCCATGGTAAATGTCACGGTAACTTTGTTGGGGTTGCTCTTTCCGTCAAAAACGGTTGCGACGAAATCAGTAGTTTGCATGGTCAAGTCCTTGTTTATATCGAATGAATGCGGGAAAGTCTGAACTACAGCGCCCACACGGCGAGGCAGTGAGACCACGATCTCGGTTTGTGGCGCGTCGTGTCCGCTATTGGGCCGGGGCGGAGGGCGCAGAATTGCCGGTCAGCGCCAAGAACTCATTGAAGGCGGCCACGGCGTTTGAAGCGTACATCGCGGAGGGGCCACCGCCCATGTAGATGGCCACGCCCAGAGCCTCATGCACTTCGGCTTCCGTGGCGCCCAGCTTGGCCAGCGCCTTGGTATGGAAGGCGATGCAGCCATCGCACCGCGAGGCAACGCCGATCGCCAGCGCGATCAACTCCTTCGTCTTGGCATCAAGTGCCCCATCGGCAATGGCGGCCTTGCCCATCTCGCCGAAACCCTTCATGACCTGCGGAACGCCTTTGTGCAAAGGCGCCAGATTGGCCATGACGTCCTGGGTCAGTTGCTTGTAGTTACTCGTCATCAAACACTCCTCATTGGCAGAAAAATCAGGCTGCAATCAGATCGAAGACCGTGTGGACGGGCCGCGCCCAGACCACCAGCCGCCGACGGTGTAGAAAAGAATGGTGGAACCCACGAGCCCCAGCCCGAACACGAGGGCGATGAGGAACCAGTCGGCCGGCCCGCCGGCATCGGTAAAGCCGGACGACGACACTTGGGCCATCAGCACCAGCGCCAGACCTCCGCCGATCAAGCCCAGGCCTTGCGAGCGCACTAGGCGACGCGACACCAGCCCACGCTCGTGGATCAGCAGAGCCACGAACGCCAGCAGGCCAAGCACTACCACCGCCAACAGCAGCCATAACAGAGGCCCGAGCATTTCCTGGAACACCACCAGCAGGACAAAGGGATCAAGTTCTTTCATGGTGCAGTCTCCTCAGGCGTGGCCGCGCAGCATACTGATGTAGGTGGGCTTCAAGGCCATGGTCTTCATGACCCAGCTAACCCACAGCTCTTCCAAGGGGGCGATCACGCCGGGGAAGGACGGCACCAGGTTGTTCTGGTAGTCGAACTCCACCAACATGGCTTGGCCCAGGCGCGTGATCATGGGGCAGGAGGTGTAGCCGGTGTAGACCGCGTCCGACTGCTTGCCTGCAATCTCCGCCACCAGATGGTCGACGGCCACCGGCACCTGCCACTTCACGCTGGCCGCCGTCTTGCCCTTGGGCACTCCAGCGATGTCGCCTACGCCGAAAACGTTGCGGTAGCGCACATGACGCAACGTGCCTTTGTCCACTTCCATCCATCCCTCGGCTGCCCAGGCACCGGTTTGCCAGGGCAAGGGGCTGTTGCGGATGACTTCGGGCGCGCGCATGGGCGGAATCACGTGGAGGAAGTCGTAGTTCTGTTCCTCCGCGCCTTCGGGCGTGCTGAAGGTCGCGATGCGACGGCCCGGGTCGATGGCCTTGAGCACACGTTCGTGGTTCACCTGGATGCCACGCTCCTGGAACAGCATGCGCACCTTCTCCGAGACGATGGGCACGCTGAACAAGACCTTGTTGTTTGAGTTGTAGACCACCTCGGCCTTGCCGCGCTGGCCGCGCCGAGTCAGGTAGTCCTCGGTCACGAAGGTGTACTTGAGCGGCGCGCCCGCGCACTTCATCTCAGTGGCGGGGCGCGTGAACACGCCACGGCCGCCCCGGTCAGCAAACGCGGACATCGCCTGCCAGGTAGCCAACGCACCCGACGGGCTGTGGTAGATGCTGCCGATGCCGCTCTGGCCGATCAGCTTTTCGTCCATGCCCTCGATCAGGCCGTATTCCAGCTTCATGCCGGTGGCAACGATGAGGAAATCGTAGGGATAGGCCTTGCCACTTTCGGTGACGATACGGTTGCCCTCCGGGTCGAATTCCGCCACCCGTTCCTGGACCAGTTCGACCTCTTCCGGCACGTAGTCAGTGGTGCTGGAGGTGACGTAGTTCATCGGCTTGATGCCTGAGCCGACCAGCGTGAAACCAGGCTGGTAGAAGTGCTCTTTGCGCGCGTCGATCAAGGTGATCTGCGCACCGTCCAGCATGGCGGCCAGGCGCGAGGCCGCAGTCAGGCCCGCCGCGCCGGCACCCGCGATGACGATGCGTGCCTTGGTCCGTGTCCTGTCTGCAGCGCGAGCCAAAGTCGTTTGCAGCATCGCGCCAGCAGTCCCTGCCGCCCCCAGCATCAGCAATGCGCGGCGGCGGTCGATCGAGCGCTGCAGCGCGGTGTCTCCTGTCAGGTTTTTTTCGTTTTTCATGGTGTTGGCTCCGTCACTTCGGAGCGCAGTAGATGTCCCAGAGCGTGCGCATGATGCGCACGACGTCGTCGCTGGCCAGGCGGTAATAGACGAACTTCCCCTCCTTCTCGGTGTCGACCAGCCCCTCTTGACGCAACACGGCCAGTTGCTGCGACAAAGTGGGCTGGCGGATGCCCGTGGCTGCTTCCAACTGGCCCACGTTCAGGCGGCCAGGTGCCATCTGACACAAAAGCATCAAACGATCCTCGTTGGCAAGCGCCTTCAGCAAGGCACAGGCCTCGCTCGCGTGTTCGCGCAGCTGCTCCGGCGTGTGACTGGGCGTTTTTTTGCTGTTCATGGGCGTATTTCTTATTTCAATTTATAAAAGTATAAACTATAAAAATATATAACATAGAACAGCAACATGCCGCTCCAACGCCCACACCCGAACGCCGCAAGGCCACGCCGGCTCCAACGCTGGTTCCCCATCCTGTCATGGGGCCGGCACTACCACCGAGACCAATTCACCGGCGACCTGCTGGCCGCCGGCATCGTGAAGCTGATGCTGATCCCGCAGAGCCTGGCCTATGCGCTGCTGGCCGGCCTGCCGCCCCAGGCCGGCCTGTACGCCAGCATGCTGCCGCTGTTGGCCTACGCGGTCCTGGGCAGCAGCCGCACGCTGGCGGTCGGCCCCGCCGCGGTGACGTCGCTGATGACGGCAGCTGCCGTCGGTCAGGTGGCGGCGTCAGGTTCCGTCGGCTACTGGGATGCGGCCCTGTTGTTGGCACTGCTGTCTGGCCTGATGCTGACCGCGATGGGACTGCTGCGGCTGGGCTTTATCGCCAACTACCTGAGCCATCCCGTCATTTCCGGCTTCATCTCGGCATCCGGCGTACTCATCGCCACCGGCCAGGCCAAGCACCTGCTGGGCATTCCGGCTTCGGGCGACACCCTGCCCGAACTGCTGCCTGCGCTCTGGCACGGTCTGCCGCAAACCAATGGCCATGCATTGGCGATCGGCCTGGCGGCCCTGGCGTTCCTGTGGTGGTCGCGGCGCCGACTCAAGCCCCTGCTGCTGCATGCCGGCATTGGCCCGCGCCTGGCCGACGCACTGGCCAAGGCGGGCCCCGTGGCCGCCATCGCAGCGACAACGGTGGCGGTCTGGTACTGGGACCTGGCCACGGCCCATGGGGTGCGCGTGGTGGGCGAGGTTCCCCAAGGCCTGCCACCCTTCACGCCACCGACCGGGAACCCGGCCCTCTGGACCCAACTGGCCGAACTGGTGGTGCCGGCCCTGCTGCTGAGCGTGGTCGGGTTCGTCGAGTCAATCTCCGTCGGACAGACCCTGGCGGCCAAGCGGCGCCAGCGGGTCGAGCCCGACCAGGAACTGGTGGCGCTGGGCGCCAGCAACGTGGCAGCGGCCTTCAATGGTGGCCTGCCGGTGACCGGTGGCTTCTCGCGTTCGGTCGTCAACTTCGATGCGGGCGCGCAGACGCCGGCCGCAGGCATCTACACGGCGGCCGGCATCGCCGTGGCAACCCTGCTGTTCACGCCACTGCTGCACCACCTGCCGCAAGCGACGCTGGCCGCGACCATCATCGTGGCGGTGCTCTCCCTGGTGGACCTGGACATGCTGCGGCGCACCTGGCGCTACTCGCGCTTCGATTTCACCGTGGTGGCGGCCACACTTGCCACGACCTTGCTGGCCGGTGTGGAAATGGGCCTGGTGGCCGGCGTGGGCCTGGCCCTGGTTCTGCACCTGTACCGCAGCAGCCGTCCGCACATCGCCGTGGTGGGGCAGGTCCCGGGCACCGAGCATTTCCGCAACGTGCTGCGGCACCCGGTGCGCACCGGCCCGCGAGTGCTGGGGCTGCGCATCGATGAAAGCCTGTATTTCGCCAACGCGCGCTACCTGGAAGACCGCATCAACGACGCGGTGGCGGCACAGGGTGAACTGCGCCACGTGGTGCTGCAATGCTCGGCCATCAACGACATCGATGCCAGCGCGCTGGAAAGCCTGGAGGCCATCGAGGCTCGGCTGCGCGAGGCCGACATCCAGCTGCACCTGTCGGAGGTGAAGGGGCCGGTGATGGACCGCCTGTCGCGCACGCCCTTCCTCGCACACCTCGGTGGACGCATCCACCTCAGCCACTACCAGGCCATCGCTGAACTGGCCCCCGACAGCCTGGCCTGAACCCTGCCCGCGCCGGGCGGTCTCACGGCGCGGTAGCCGGCGTCGGCTGGCGACGGTTGCGCCACGCCAGCCAGGCCAGCATGACCAGCACCCCGGCGATGAGGGGCAACATCAGGCTGTTGATGGTCTCCCAGCCCGAGGTATTGAGCAGCCTGCCCGAACCGAACGAGGCGACGGCCACCGTGCCGAACACCAGGAAGTCGTTGAGGGCCTGTACCTTGGCGCGCTCGGGTGCGGTGTAGCAATCGGTCACCATGGCCGTGGCGCCGATGAAGCCAAAGTTCCAGCCCACGCCCAAGAGAACCAGGGAACCCCAGAAGTGCAGCAGTTCGAGCCCGGCCAGGGCCAGCAGCCCCGAGGCCGCGATCAGCACCAGTCCCACCGCCGTGATGGCGATCTTGCCGAACCGGGCGATCAGCCGACCCGTGAAGAAGCTCGGTGCGAACATCGCCAGCACATGCCACTGGATGCCGAAGGCGGCCTCTCCCACGGTGTGGCCGCAGCCCACCATGGCCATCGGTGCGGCCGTCATGATGAACGCCATCAGCCCATAGGACACGATGCCCGCTGTGACAGCCACGACGAAGCCGGGGCTGCGTGCGATCTCGGCCAGCGGTCGTGCCGTGCCCTCGACGGCGGCCGCCTGCGGCGGCGGCATGCGGAGCATCAACAGCAGTGGCAGGGCCAGCAGCGCCAGGCCCGCCTGGCCCAGGAAACTGCCGGCAAACGGCGCCATGGGCCAGGCGTCGCGCGTCCAGATGACGACCTGCGGACCGATGACAGCGGCGATCAGGCCGCCGATCATGATGCGCGAGATAACGGCGGCGCGCTGCGGCGGCGGCACCGCATCGCTGGCTGCGAAGCGGTAGCTCTGCACGCAGGCACCGTAGAAGCCGGCCATGGCCGTGCCGACGCAGAAGGTCTCGAAGCTGCCTTGCAGCACGCCGAAGGTGGCAATCAGGCCCGAGAGCACACCCAACAAGGCGCCCAGCGCATAGGCCGCACGGCGACCCAGGCGGCGCATCAAGAGGGCAGCGGGAATGGTCGATAGCGCCAGGCCCAGGTTGTAGAGGCTGACCGGCAGTGTGGCCAGCGACGGCGTGCTGGTCAGCATCTGCCCGACGATGCCGCCCAGCGAGATGATGATGGGAGGCGCGGCCCCCCCTAGCGACTGGGCCGCCATCAGCAGTGCCACGTTGCGGCGTGCGTCTGGGGGCGTTGGCAACAGTAGTGAAGCGGCTTGCGTCATGAATGAATCAGAGAAGAAGTGCGAGACGAACCGCACCCTGCCATAGCCGGGTGTGGTTCGTCGAAAAGAGGCTGGTGCGCGTCAGGGTTGTTTGGGATCGAGGCGGTCTCGGCGAACTGCCTCGTCCTCCATCAGTTCGAATCACATCGCGTTGAGCGAGGCGAAAGCTGGCGGCGGCACCGGCCGGGATCCGCTGACGATCGAGAGGGGAGCGAGCTGCCAACGCATTCATGGCCTCGGCGCGCCACATGGTCAGTTGTTCGCGCGCGTTGTCGAACAGGCGCGCGGCGCTCCAGGCCTCGCAGCTCGCCCGCAGCAGACCGAGCAGGACGATCCCAGCGGCCGGCTGCAGCATGGCGGTGAGCCCGCCGCCCGCCTGCAGGCGGGACACCGCCAACGCCAGCAGCGCAGCCTGCTGCAGCCACCACAGCGGGGCTGTAGCGTGCAGCCACTGCGCTGCCCAAAACTGTTTGGCAGAAGAAACCGTCATGCGGGTGTGCGCATCGGAATCTTGAGATAGCGAACCCCGTTGGATTCGGCCTCTGGCCAGCGGCCCGCGCGGATGTTGACCTGGATCGACGGCAGCAGCAACGTGGGCGCGGCCAGCGTTGCATCTCGGCGCTGGCGCATGGCCACGAATTCGTCTGCGCTCACCCCTTCATGCACGTGCACGTTGCGCGCACGCTCCTCGGCCACCGTGCTCTCCCACGCGTAGCGGTCGCGGCCGGGCGCCTTGTAGTCGTGGCACATGAACAGCCGCGTTTCGGTTGGCAGCGCAAGCAGTTTCTGGATCGATTGGTATAGGGTCTGGGCGCTGCCACCCGGGAAGTCGGCGCGCGCGGTACCGTAGTCCGGCATGAACAGGGTGTCGCCCACGAACACGGCATCACCGATGCGGTAGGACACGCACGCGGGCGTGTGGCCCGGGGTGTGCAGCACGTCCACCTTCAAGTCGCCGATGGTCAGGGTTTCGCCATCGCGCAGCAGACGGTCGAATTCACTGCCGTCGCCAGACACGTCGTCCAGGTTGAACACGGGCCGGAAGATGGTTTGCACATCGCGGATGTGCTCTCCTATGGCCACCTGGGCACCGGTGCGCGCCTTCAGATAGGGCGCAGCGCTCAGGTGGTCCGCATGGGCGTGGGTCTCCAGGATCCAGGCGATATCCAGCGCCTGCGTAGCCGCTGCGGCCAGCACCTGGTCGGCCGATGTGGTCGATACCTTGCCGCTGCGGTGGTCGTAGTCGAGCACGGGGTCGATCACGGCCGCCTGCCGCGTGGCGGGATCGGCGACGAGGTAGGTCACGGTGTTCGTGGCCTCATCGAAGAAAGCCTGGATCTGAGCAGCGGATTGCATGGGGAGTGTCCTGCTTTGGATTTTTGGAAGAAGTGCGTTGACAGTTTATTAGTTTATGCTAAATTAGAAAACAATGAAATATGAATCGCCATGACGCTGAGCCAAAAAGACCAATCGTTCTTGCAGGAAGGTGCGGCCAAGGCCGCAGCCATGTTGCGGGCGGTCGGCAACGAGCATCGCCTGCTCATCCTCTGCCTGCTGATCGAGCAAAAAGAGATGACCGTCGGTGCCTTGAACGAGTATGTGGCGCTGAGCCAGTCCGCCTTATCCCAGCACCTTGCCAAGATGCGCGAGGAAGGCCTGGTGGCCTATCGGCGCGAGTCACAGACCCTGCACTACCGCATTGAAAACCCGGACGTGTCAAAGCTCATTGCCACGCTCAAGACCATCTTCTGCCCATGACCCGCCACCGGAGGCCATCCCCATGTCCCTGAAATCCATCTCGCCCCGAGCCGCCAGCGAACTTGTGAAACAGGGCGCCGTCCTTGTGGACATCCGTGCCGCGGACGAACACGCCCGCGAACGCATTGCAGCGGCGCGCCATGTCCCCATGGACCGCCTGCAAAGCGGCGACATGCCGCTCGACGGAGCGCCGGCCGTCATCTTCCATTGCCGCTCAGGCAACCGGACGAGGGTGAACGCGTCGGCTCTGGGGGCCTGTACGGCCTGCGAAGCCTACGTACTGGAAGGCGGGCTGGACGCGTGGAAAAAAGCGGGGCTACCCGTCGTGGCCGATGCCTCGCGGCCGCTGGAGCTGCAGCGGCAGGTGCAGATCGCCGCAGGCTCATTGATCGTGCTCGGGGCGGTGCTGGGTGCCACGGTCTCGCCGTGGTTTCATGCGCTCTCGGGCTTTGTGGGGGCCGGGCTTGTGTTTGCGGGTGTCTCGGGGTTCTGCGGGCTCGCCCGCGTGCTGATGCGCATGCCCTGGAACCGCAACGCGCTTGCCGGGTGAGCGCCTCGCCGATATCCACATTCAGCCGTGTCTGGCTTCGTTTTTTGTTTGACTGACGCAGGATAAATCATGAAATTCAATGTCGGCGGCGTGGACCGCATCCTTCGAATCCTTGTCGGTGTCGCCCTCATCGCACTAGCCGCTACAGGCACAGTAGGTTGGTGGGGCTGGCTGGGCGTCATCCCGCTCCTGACGGGGGTAGTGCGCTTTTGCCCGTTGTATCTAATCGTCGGCATCAACACTTGTCCACTTAAGACAAAAAGCCAGGTGCGCGGGCACTGAATACGTTGAATCGCCCCGCATTCCTAAGGCACCTTTCAGCTGACTTTGGACTGCCCATTCGGCTTCGCATTACGTCGCAGAAGAGATGTTGTGAGCATGGTTGGCCTAGCCAGCTATGCGCCGAGGTAAGACGCCAGACACGCGACTGGAAGAAATAAGCGCCGCACCTACCAAATCCAAAGCGATGCCGGCGTAAACCAAAGTCATTATCACGTCGAAGGTCGCTACCCTCTGGACGATAAGTGGCTCTTGTTCGCACTTACGAAGAAGCCGATCAACCTGACGAGGATGATCCTCGCAGATGGCCGGGGCGCCCAGCACCAACGGGTATCACACTACTTCTTGGAGCGGAACGCTTACAGAAGCGTCGGGTTGGGTGCATCTCCGTAGATCAGATTGGGATCAAAGGTTTTGCTCGATTCGGTGAATATCAGTTCCTTTCCTGCTCCATGCTCTTTACCAACTGGAATGCACCGGTAAAAGCATGAGCGATAGCCGACGTGGCAACTAGCACCGGAGCCGGATACGCGAACACGTAGCCATACCGCATCTTGGTCATCGTCGACGCGCATTTCTTCGACTTCCTGCACCAAGCCGCTGGTTGCCCCTTTGTGCCACAGCGTTTTCCGCGATCGACTCCAGTAGTGCGCTTTCCCAGTTTGAACAGTTTTCACCAAGGCTTCATGGTTCATGTAGCCCAGCATCAGCACGTCGCCACTGTCTGCATCGGTGGTGATGCAAGTGATCAAGCCATCCTGATCGAACTTCGGCGCCAGTTCCCGGCCTTCCTCTACCTGTTCAACGGACGTTCTAGCATGCAATGACACCGGCACAGAGGCCTTGATGGAGCGGGATGCATCAGTATTGGAGTTCATGTGTTTTTCTCGTTATCTGCTTTCTGAAATATTGCCAGGATTTGCAGGTGAGGCACCGTGACCTTCAAGCCCCGGCTTCTGAGTTCGCTTGAATCAGGCATAAGACGTTTCTCCAGTGATTTCCCGTGACCGCGATTCGAGGAACCGACCTTTGCCACGGTGACAAGATGATTCAAATGGCGCTGCGATCCATCCGGCAAGGTCAGCGTGATGGCTTGTTGAGGGTGTGTGATGTCCATGTTCAGAACTCGTTTTGAATGGCTTTGTAGCCCCGCACCAGCTCGTTGTTTGTGCGTGCCATGTCTTCGGAGAACTCACTGGCGGCGGCCGGCACTTGCGGCCGCGCAGCCAGGTCGGTTTCAGGGCCGATGCGCTCGGTCGAGCGCATATAGAAGCCCGAAGGCAGATGCACGCCATCAACCACGGCGTTGTAGCGAACCACGCAACCGTCATCGACCGTGCAGTTGAACAGCACGCTGTTGAAGCCGATGAAGACGCCGTTGCCGATGGCGCAGGGGCCATGCACGATGGCACGGTGGGCAATGGAAGTGCGCTGCCCGATCCGCACACTGGCCCCGGACTTGGAATGGATCACCACGCCGTCCTGGATGTTGGAGTGGGCGCCGATCACGATGGGGTCGATGTGCCCATCGGCATCCATCTCATCCGCGCAGATGACCGCATAGGGGCCGATGAACACGTCTTCCTCGACAACCACGAGGCCACACAGGATGGCGGTCGGATCGACGAAGGCGCCGGGATGAATCTGTGGCAAATTGCCGCGTGGGTTTTTGCGGATCATGGTTTTTTGGTCCATGATGTTGTGGGTTTGGCGGGTGGCACGGGGTCATACCCGCCTGGGTGCAGCGGATGGCAGCGCAGCACGCGCCGCAGTGCCAGCCAGCTTCCCTTGACGGCCCCATGCGTTTGCAAGGCTTCGACGGCGTACTGCGAGCAAGTGGGGTGGAACCGGCAGCGCGGGCCGAGCATCGGGCTGATGAACAACTGGTAGCCGCGCACCAGCAGCACCAGCATGCGGGCGGGCCAGCGCGTCATGCCAGTTCCTTTCCTTTGGGGCGAACCACCATGCCTTTGAGCGTGTCTTCCACGATGAAGCCGGCTGCCTTCAGTTTCATCTTGATTTCTTCATATTCAGGGGCAATCGGCTCGGTCAGATGTCATTGCGACCCTGCGCAATCTGCGCATTTGCCATGCAGTTCGATAGTCGAACTAAGCAGCGAGAAGGCTTTATTCTTCGTCCAACGGTTGATGCAGCGTCCCAAGCCACGCTCAGAAAACTCATCCACATGGCCGCACTGATCGCAGATGGCGAAGGCCCTGAGGCCGTGTTGGCAGTCCACCGTGTGATTGCATGGCACGTACGCATTCAAGGTCGCAAGACGGTGTACCAACCCATCGTTGGCCAAACGCTCCAGAGCTCGATAGACCTGCATGGGTGCACTGAAACCCTGCTCGCGCAACCGATCAAGAAGCGCATATGCGCTGAGAGGCTCGCTGGTTTGCCGAAGGGCCGTAAGGACTCGTTGCTGGTTGATAGTCAGTTGCACAGAACTCTCCATGGATCGCGACATGCACAGGAACTAATATTGAATTTTATGTTATGTTATAACATAAATAATAATTGCATTGGAGTCAGTCTGGCGCGTCAATACGCTCGACCAGGCCATGTGAATGGACTATGGGATCGCCCCGTTCCCACGAGCATTGACGCCATTGAATGCCGCAGCCCGAGGCAAGGGCTGATATTTCCTCTGTGGGCTAGAAGCGCCAAACTGATGATCGTTACAAAATAACGTTTGAAGCAATGTCGCCCTCAGCCAAGCTGCACTCTCTTGAGCTGGTCAAGCGCCAGTCACTCGTGCTCAACGCACTTGCGCGTGAGGAGAATCCTGCGAGCGCAGACACGCTACTCGACCATCTGCGGGCGGAGGGATTGCGCGCGCCGCAACAGGTGTACCGTGCACTGGACAAGCATCGTTGGCCGTCAACCCGCTCACTGTGGACCAATCGAAATTGTCAAGAGCCCCCAACCTCGCCCAGGTTGAACATCTTGCGCATCACCCCGGAACGTGCGGTTGGCGTCCGCTGACTTGTGCACTATTCTCTTCATTGCGCCGGCGATGTCCGGACGTGTCACGTCCTGCTCCTGCATGCTGTTCAAAATCGGGACGATGTTGCGCTTGAAAAATGCGCAGCCACGCTCCACGGGGCCCGTGGAGCGTGGCTGCGAGGTGGGAGCAATGAAAAGCCGGCGGCGCTAGGCCGGCGTTGGCATGGGGATCAGGCGGCGACCAGTTGCCGGGCCAGTGCGACCTCGACGGAATCACCGTCCGGGTTGAGCACATCCAGCCCAGACTCCGGCACATCGCCCGATGTGCTCTGGGATACGAGGATCTTCTTGGCCATCAACGCGAGGCATGCCATCTGTGAAGAGGCGGCATACCCCAGGTAGATCACCTTCACAGCCAGCTTCTGGCCGATACGCCACGAGCGGCGCGCGGCCTGCTGCAGCGTGTACACGTTCCACCCCGATTGCAGGAACACGATCGTGGGGAATTCGAGCAGGTCCAACCCGGTCTTGACGAGTTCGGGGTTCGTGATGAGCACGTCGATACCCCGTTCGATCTGCTCGGCAATCCAGTCTTCGCGTTGGCTTGCATCCACGCTTGCGCGCAGTACCGCCACCTTGAAGCCTTCCTGCTCCAGCAGCATCTTCAGCCGGCTCGTGGTGTCCCGCGTGCCGGTATAGACCGAATACACCAGGGTCTTGCGACCTGCTTCCTTCTCTTGGCGGCAGATGTCGATCAGCTCGCGTTCCTTGGGCATCAACTCCAGCTCGTTGAACTGGGCCGGGGTGAAAGCCAGCACGTCGCGCGTGCGCGGATGGCGGACCGTCTCTGCCCTGAAGCAGCAGTCGGGCCACGCCAACAGCGTGTTGAGGACCACGCCCAGCAAGGTGGTATCCCGCTTGCGCAGGGCCTCCTTGAGTTGCTGGGTCAGACTGGAAGCCAGCTTCTGATACGCCTCGCCTTGCTCGGCGCTCATCGGCACCTCCCGGAACTCCTCGTCATACGGCGGCAGCACACCGCCGATGTCTTTGAGCTTGAGGAAGATGGTGTACGGCAGGATGCAGCGCAGTACGCCCTTGGGGCCGAAGCCTGGAGCCTTGACCGTTCTGACCGTGACCTTGCTGCCCTTGGCCGTCTTGTGCGCCGGACCATCGGACTCGGAATAGATGTCCTTGAGAACACCGTGATCCCTCATAAAGGCCATCGCGGCGGCGTTCATGCTGCCGTTGCGACTGGGAACGTAGCCGTCCTCGATCATGCGGCCCGGAAGCGCGCGGAACAGCAGGTGGAACAAGTCCTCCGCGTAGCCACCCATCAGGGTGCCGGTGAGCGAGATCGTCTTGCGGACCTTGGACGCGATGACGCCCATCGCCTGGCCTTGCGCCGAGCCCCCGGTCTTGTACTCGTGGGCCTCGTCTGCGATGAGCAAATCGAATGTGCTGCGCGGCAGATACCGCTTCACAAATTCGCTGGGTTGGTAGCCACCCTCACCGAAGCCGAACTCCATGTTCGCCATGGCCCGCTCCATGCGGTGCGCCTGGCGGTCGCTGAAGACCAGTTTCCCGCTCGCGTCCATCAGGTTGATGAAGTTGTGCAGGTTGTCGCCGAGCATCGAGGCCAGGAAGCTGTCCCCGAAGGTCTTCATCAAACGTTGCGCGGTGGCTTCGCCGATGGTGGGAATACGCTTCAAGGCACGCAGCACGGCCGAGGACTGGTCGCTGCCGGACAGTGAACGCGGACGCATCAGCGTCCACAGCGCACCGCCGCAGCCATTGCACTTGCGGCGGAACTCTTCCGCCTCCAGCTCCTGAACACTGAACGGCTCACCGTCGAGGTTGGTGATGACCTCCCCGCAGTGCGGGCAGCATCCCACGTAGCCGTGACGGGTGCGCTTGCGTGCGAAGGCAGGCTTCCAATGGAAGCCCATCCTCATGCGGACACGACCGAGGACGAAAAACTCTTGCGCCGCCGAAGGTACGCCCAGTTGCTCGCGCAGCTTGATGAGTTTGAGCAGCGTGTCCGGGCCATTGAGCACCCAAACCTTCGCGCCTGCGACGGTTTCGAGGATCTCCCGGCGCCACTTGTAGACCAGGTGCGGCGGGCTCAGGACCAGCGTGCGGCGATAGCCCTCCGCATGCAGGACCGCGGCCAGCGCAATGCCGATCGTGGTCTTGCCGGTGCCCATCTCGCCGTTGACAAAAACAGCCCGCTCGCCTTGGTTGACGAGCAGTTCCGAGGCCGCATGCACGACCTCGGCCTGGGCGGGGAACAACTGGCGTTTGAGGCCAGCCAGCACCAGTTGCCGGTGCGGGCGCGGCGTGCCGCTGTAGACAGGCGGGTTCGCCTGGTTGAGGGACTCCAACAATTCGTCTCCGAACTCGGAAACGAAGTCCTGAAGGCTCAGAGACAGCTCGGACGATTCCTGTTCGAGCAGGTCGCCGTCCAGGGACGAAGGATCTACGGTCGGGGCCGCTTCGATGACTTGTGCATTCATGGTGATGCTCCAGAAAAAAGGGGCATGCACCGCTCCCCAAGGGGCGATGGCATGCCCCTGGGTGGGAAGGAAGAGACGGCCAGATTCAGGATCTGGCCGGTGTTGCAGAGAATCAGTACTCGCTGGGCAGCAGCACCGTGGTGACGCTGCGATCCCATTCGGTGATGACCCAGACCTTCAGGCCCGGGTCGATCTCGTAGGACGAGAACAGACGGTCCTCACCCGACTTCAACGCGGCGTCGTTCTGGCGCCGGTCGCTGTCGTCGAGGTCGCCCCAGTCGGCGGACAGATGCCGCAGCAGGTACGGACGAGGGTTGAACTGGCCTTGTTGGACCAGACTGGCGATACCCGAGGTCATGACGACCTGGCCGGGGTTGAACCTGGGAAAAGCTTGCTGAGTAACGGTGGACATGGAGGTAACTCCTTCAAAAAAAGAGGCACCTCGCCCCATCGGGGTGAAGTGCCCCGGTGGGTGGAAAAAAGCGCGTCGCGGATGCGGGCGCAGGTCGATCAGTTCAATTCAATTCGCCTTCTTCAGGCAGTTGCACGACCGTGGTGCGATGGTCGTCACTGGTGATGACGAGCAGGAACAGCCTCGGCGTGATCGGAAAACGCGACGTCATGGGGGCGCCTTGTTCCAGCGCGACGTCGTTCAACTGGCGCTCGGCCTCACTGGCCTCGCCCCAGTCGCCGCGCACATGGCGCTGCACGTAGGGCAAAGGGTCGATGAGGCTTTTGCTCGCCAGCCAATGCACCTTCTCGCTCAGCTTGAGCGTGCCCAGTGCGAACAGCGGTTGAACCTGGGGCTTGCGCCCCTGGAAGATGGACAGCATGGGAATACTCCTTGCAGGTGATGAAGATCGGGCGGCAAGCCGCCCACGGGGATCAGTGGATGGTGAGAACCTGGCCCAGCGTGGCCGAGTCAGGGGTCAAGTCCCAGGCCCGAATCACTGGCACAAAGCGGTCCGTGAGGATGCGGGTCTCGGCCAGTGAGCCATCGTCGCGCTCGCGGTACTCCACTGCGGAAGACTTCTGCTTGAAGGTGTCGCCCTTGACGGCCAGGGTGCGGCCGCTGGGTGACTTCACGACACCGGAGATCGCACCAGCCGCGAGGGCCAGAGCCAGGTGCCATTGGGACAAGGCGCGTGCTGGAGCACGCAGGGTCTGCTGGGTTGCGCCGAGATGGGTCTCGAACGCGGGCCACAGGCCTTTGAGGCGCCGCACTTCGTCGGCGAACTGCTCCGGCTCCATGCTGATCCGGTAGAAATACTCCGGTTCAGCCTGGGCCGTGGGGACCACATACGGCAGCAGCGTCCATTCTGGCGGCAGCTCGTCCGCCTCCTGTTCGCCCAGGCCGATTTGCAGCAGCCGGGCGCGGGACGCTTTCACCTCGTCGCCCGCCTGCTCGCGCTGGCGGACACGACGGCCGAAGATCACGATCTGCTTGAACTGCTTGTCCACGGCCTGAAACACGGACAGGTCCGTGAAATGCCGTGTTAGCCAACCGACCATCTCCTGATCCAGCACGTGGATCGGGATGATGAAGACCAGGATGCCGCCGTACTGCAACAGGGGCAGCGTGCGCTGGTAGAACAGCTTTTCCAGGCGACCGCGGCCCTTGCCTTCGTAGCCCAGGTTGCCGTTCGCGTCCCTTGCGAGATCGCCATAGGGCGGGTTGAGCCACAGGAGGCCGAAGGCCTGCCGCGAGATCATGGTGTCCATCAGGTCACCTTGGATGCAGTGGTCGACCAGCAGCCGGGCATGGTTGGCCCGTTCCTGGTCGAACTCGACGGCATAGGCATTGGCCAGCTCAGTCCCGAGGGCATGGGCAGCTTCGGCAATGGCGACGCCTTCGCCGGCGCAGGGATCACAAATGCACATCGACCCGTCGCTGGGCGCCAGTGCGCTGAGGGTTCTTTCGAGCGTGGCTTCGTCGGTCGGGTAGTAGCCGTTCTTGGCAAAATTCCGAGCGAGCCTGGGGAACATGAGTGCCATGGAAGTCTCCTGGTTGGCGAAAGAGGATTGGGGGCAAGCACGCCAAGGGCGTGCTTGCATGGGGGGGATCAGGCGGTCGCCAGTTGTGGCATCCAGATCGCGGATGGATAGGGATAGGCGGGTAGCTCGCCCTGGCGGATGAGGTCGCCCAGCGCGTTGGTGAGCGCCGGAACGTCGATGGCGAGCCGGAACCCTTGCAGCGGCCCGAGGGCCACCGGCAGGGAGCGCAGCATCTCGCGCTCACGCAACAGCGTCAGGACTGGCGATTGCCAGTGCTCCAGCAGCGGCAGCGGGCACGTGTCTTTGACCAGGTGCCACAGGCGTGACGTGGGATCGGCCGCAGAGCGTGGCAACAGCGCCAAGGCGCTGGCCGAACTCTTGTCGGGCCGGATGCAGCGCCGGTCGAACAGCCAGAGATTGACCATCGAGCCGAACAGCGTGCGGCGATAGCTGCGGGTCAGGCGCTTTTCCAGGCGCTCGACCGAGCCGACGAACACGGGCAGCGAGCCGCCCTGATCGGTGATGACGTGGAACTGGTCCAGGCCGTCCTCGGCGCGGCCCAGGGTGAGCCGCCCGATGAACTGCTGGATGGCGGTGTCGCGCGCCCAGACCGAGAGGAAGATCAAATCGCCCTGGTCGCCGCAGACGCAGGCATCGGCCATGAGGTCGGTGCATTCGTCAATGCGGTACAGGGGCTGGTCGGATGAAATTGCAGGCATGGTGGTTTCCTCGATGTGAGGGGCGCACCGCCCGCAGGGGCAGTGAATGCCCCGTTAGGGATGAAAAACGCGCAGTTCCAGGGCGAATGCCTCGACTGCGTCGCTGGTGACGTCAGGCTCCCAGTTCGGTGAACGAACCATCGGCCTCATGTTTGACGACGCGGTTGCCGACGTTCCCCGCATAGTCCTTCTGGACTTCGGT
This sequence comes from Comamonas resistens, assembly GCF_030064165.1. Lineage (NCBI taxonomy): Bacteria > Pseudomonadati > Pseudomonadota > Betaproteobacteria > Burkholderiales > Comamonadaceae > Comamonas > Comamonas resistens. The sequence goes on along the minus strand of NZ_CP125947.1, from coordinate 4,756,215 downwards.
GAACATGCTGCTCGGCACGTCGATGTGGAAATGGCCCAGGACGACACGGTAGTAGTCCAGGCCGTGGCAGAACGGGTCTTCCTCGTGCAGGTTGCTGTACAGGAAATCCTCGTCCTCGACCTTCATGGCGCTGTCGATCAGTTCTGCAGGCTTGCGGATCGTCATGAAGAAATAGCGCAGCGGCCGATCCCAGCCGAGCATGACGGTGATGGGGAATTCCTTGTGAACCGTCTCGAAGTAGTGCTGACTCATGGTGGTGTCCTTGGATGAGTTGCAGCAGCACCGCCCACTTGGGCAAGCGCTGCCATGGCACTGGGGAAATCAGTCGTCAGATCGGTTCGATCCAACGGCTGTACGGACTGAAGCGAAGCGCCTGATTGCCGACACGGATAGGTGTCTGGTCGTCCAGGTAGATGTTGTTGAGGTACAGGTTTCGATAGGTCAAGGCTTGTTCAGCCTGTGGCAGAGTCAAACCGTTGCTGATGAAGTGCTTCAGCATTTCCTCGTCAGAGGACGCTTCGTCGTTAGACAAACTCCCTTCGACGAGCTGCAGCAACTCGGCCGGGAGCGTAGCCAGGATCGGGTCCATGTCGGTCCCTCCTGGCTCAGGCTATCAGCACCGCGGCGAGTGCCGCAGGTGCCGAGGGTGTGCGCCGTCGCGCGTGGTAGGAGCTAACACCTTCACGCCAGTCGGCGGTCTCCTGCTGTTCGATCAATTTCGCGATCAGTTCTGACCGCGCTTGGGGTGAGAAAAACCAGCCCATGAAAGGCCTCCTGAAAAAGTTAAGCCGGAGGCCTCCCCGTGGGGAAGAACCCCCAGCGGGTGATGGAATGCCGTGTGTGCGGCGATGGAGTCTGGTGCAGACTAGGAACCGCAACCGGCCGGGCAGTAGCCCAGTTCGATGCCATGCGTGCAGAAGCCGTTTTCGGCATTCCAGTCCTGGGCTTCCTGCCGTTCGGCAGGCGTTGCGTAGTCCCATTCCTGGGTTGCGATGTCCAGCGCATGAGAGCGCTGGTCCTCCGGCAACCGACTGGCCTGCATGTCGATCTCCGAACTGAAAAGCGTGACCCAGTGGTCCCAGGACAGGCCGCAACCACGCTGGGCTTGCTCGGCCGCCGTCTTGCAGACAGCCTGCCAGGCAGATTCATCCAGCGAGGAAACTGGGGTATCGCAAGCGATGGTGGACATGGTGGAAACCTTCAGAGAAAAATCCGGGGGCTCCCCCGCATGGGGGAGGAACCCCGGCGGGTGAATGAAGAACACCGCGGATGCGGCGTCTGCGATCACGCAGGTTGCAGTTCGGCCTGGCGGCTCCACTCCTGCGTCTTGAAGTCCAGCGAGTAGCCCAGTTCACCCAGACGGGCGATCTGCGCACGCAACGCGCGGCGGTCGATGGTCGAATCCAGTTTTACGGATTCACCCAGCGGCCACAGGATGCCGAACAGAGCGACGTCGCCTTCTTCGGCACTGCCGTGGGCAGCGGCCGCATCGGTCGCAGCAGGCGTCGGCGCATCCACACCGAAGGGCGTGGTATCGACCATCGGGTCCGCCGACGCCTGCACGGGTGCGGGCTTGGCGGGCTTGGATGCTTTGACGGGCTTGGCCGGCGTTGCCGCAGGCTGCGCACCTTGCTCTTCATCGAGCGGATCGACTTCCTGGGTGGCGAAGCTGCGGGCCTCGTCACGGCTCAGTTTGTCGATGCCGTTGAGCGTCATGCCATCGAGGTTGGCGCGGACTTCAAAGCGCGCGCCGCCCGCGACCGGATAGGACTTCGCGAAGATGTACCGGATGATGAACTCCCCGTCGTACTTGCCTTCGGGGTACTGCTCCAGCTCCGCGTCTTTGACGGCGAACTCGCCGATAGGGGTGGTCAATCGACCGACCGTGAACGGCCCGTTCTTGCCGCGGATGGTCCGCAACGTGAGCTGACCTGGGACGACGATGGGCAAGACTGATCTTGTGGGTGCCGTTGTGGCTGCCATGATGGTTCTCCTTGAGGAATAGGAAAAAGCATGGCCCCGTGAGGGGGCCATGCCGGATCAGAACGAAGCAGCCAATGCCGGCTCTTGCTCCTCGACTTCACCTGCGGGCTCGCGCTCGGCGGGCTGGTCGGCAACAGTTTCGGCGGCAACCTCGGCTTCGGGCGCGGGTGCGTCCTCAGCTTGCGGCGCCTCGGCTTGAGCCTGGCTCGTCGGATAGACCTGGGTGCCATCGATCTTGATCAGACCGATGTGAACCAGCGTTGATTCGAGGTTCGCACCCGGTTCCCCGGCATGCTCGCCCTTGGTGCGGATGTACGGATCGATCTTCATGTCGTTCAACTTGAAGCTGATCAGCACCTTGCGGTCCCCCTCGATAGCCTGGATGCACCGGCGAACCAAATGCTCGGCTTCAGGGGTGGCGACGATGGTGTCGAAGTACCGGTACTCCGGTTCATCGACAGGTCCGCTCAGGGCGGCGATGGTGCACGACAGGAAGGGATCGCCATCCTTAGGGGTAACGTCCTTCACTCGGCTGAGGTAACCGATGCCGCGGGTGATCAGTTCATGCTGCTCGATCGAAGCCAGTTCGGCCCGATCCAACAGTTCGGACTTGAGCAGACGTGCCTTGAGGGACGCGCCGGCCTGGCCCTTCTTGTCACCCTTGTCGCGGATGAAGGGATCACCCCGCAGATCGCCGGTGCGAAAGCGCACCAACGGACGCTGCTTGGGATCGTCAACGCCGATATAGCTCTGGACCAGCTTCTTGGCCTCTGCACCCGAGACCTTGACGTCGAAGTAACGGTAGGTCGGGTCCTTGGCGGAACCGACCAGCGCGGCGATCGTGCATGCCAGGAAAGGCTGCGCACGGCGGCCGCCCCTGACGGGTACTTCACGGGCGCGCTGGATATAGCCGATGCCCGAGGTGTGGAGGTCGAAATACGATTTCTCGTTGGAAGTGGTGCTCATGGTGAATCTCCATAGGGAAGAAGCGGAGACACACCGGCCCCACGCATGCGGGGAAAGGTGCGTAACCCCGCGGTGGGTTGATAAGGCGAAAGCATCCGCCACCAGAGACTGGTGGTCGCTCGCGGATGGATGCGGTGCGAGCTGGCTCGGTCACGCAGTAGGAACTGCGCCGCAACCTCGAAGACCGATGGTTGCCTGGCATGTCGCTGACAACGTCAGCAGGCATGGGATCAGCATGGCCGGGCCTCGCGTGCGAGGCAGCAATCAATCGGTATCCGGGGGCATCCCTTTTCCTCAGTCGCCGCAGAAGCAGGCGATGGATTCCTCGGTGGCGTCGAACAGGTCGCCCTGATCGGCAGCAAAGCGCGCCAGGTCAGCGTAGCTGGGACCATCAGCGCGGAACCGCGCCCCGCTGGGCTTGCTCGCCAGGTTCAGGGACTCCATACGAATCCACCACGCAGCAGCCTCCGGACGGGCCTTGATGAGGGCCAGGCGCTGCCTGAGCGGTTTCAAGAAACACAGGTCGCAGTTGCCTTCGAGCGTGCGCCCGTTCACTGTCAGCAGGTCGAGGTTGAACGGTTGCGCCTGCCAGAACGCGCCCACGTCGCGAACAGTGATGCCGGCATCCGCCAGCGGCATGCACATGGTCTCGTGGGTCGATTCGGTGGAATGGCCGCGCGCGCGAATCTTGGCGACCCGACGTTGTTCATCGGCCCGGATGCCGATCATCTGGTCCCAGTCCTCCCAGACCAGATTCCGCAGGTAGTGGTGCATCGGGCGGATCTTCAGGCTGGTGGTGCAGCCACGTGCGACGGGATTGGGCAGATACTGGCGTTTGCGGATCAGTGCCTCGAACGGCTCGCCCTGTCGGCTGGCCCGATCGAAGTCCACCAGCGTGAAGCCCGGTGCCGTGGGCAGGTATTCAAGCCAGCGGATCGGCACCTGCCAGTGCTCGGCGCAGTCGCGCACGAAGCGCAGGGTTGCTTCCACTTCCTTGCCAGTGTTGGCGAAGCAGATCACAGTGTCCGCGGGCAGACCATCATTGGCCTGTAACACACGCCAGAGCATGTAGGCGCTGGTGCGCCCACCCGAGAAGCTGATGCAGGTCGGTTGGGTAATCTTGAACGGGTCGTGCATGGGTTCGTCTCCGTGGGGTGGTCGGCGGACGGGCCGACGCGGCAGGCCATGGCGGCTGGAGACGAACGCGCACGCGCGGCAACAGCCGCGGTGCGTAGAAAAGAAAGCCCCCATGAAGGGGCCGTGAGGGACGGTAGTAGCCGAACTACGCCGGTGGCACCACCTCCAGCGACAGGTGCGTTGCGGTGGCGGACAACATCAAATCGTCTGTGCCGTGCAGGATGCGTGCGAAGACGCCTTCCTTCGGGTCGAAGAACTCGCCGAAGTCGTCGCCGCCCAGCTCGGTGCGCGCCAGTTCCCACCAGTCATCGAACGGGTCGGTATCCGGGTTGCAGCCGACGGCATAGGCCAGCAGCTTCACGCGGCCATCGGGATGGCGTTCCCCACGCTCGGCGAGGAAGTACACACCCTGATCCTTGGCAAGGACAACGCGGCATTGGTTGGTAACGGCCTCGGCCAGGATGGGGCGCAGGTCGGAGCCTTTGAATCGCAGTGACATGGTTGAATCTCCTGAAAAAAAGGCCCTCCACCGAATGGATGGAGGGCCTGTGGGGACAAGTTGCCGGTTGGCTGCGGAGTCAGCGGTAGTGCTGCATGGCTTCGCTCAGCGCGACGAACCGTGCGTCATGGCCGGTAGCCATTGGCAGCGCCACGTCGCAGGCCTGCGCGGGACTGAAGTGCGTGGCCTGGTCGATTTCGACCCAGCCATGCTCGCTGGACCAGAAGCCTGAGCCATCGCTGATGGCCGACTCGTTGGGCGAATAGATCACCCAAACACCCATGTTCTCGCCGGTCATGCGGGAAGCGCCTTGCGCGGGCGGGTCGCCTTCGCATTGAGGACGTCCACGCGGATCTGGCGCCATTGCCCGTCGTCAATCCGATGAGCGAGCACTTCGCCGAGGCTGTCGAAATACACCTCGTCGATGCGTTCGACCAGTTCGTCACCTTGGTGCAGTTCGATCACGTACACGTCCCCGGCACGGTCATAGAGCACGGTGACGCTCCCCTCGAACTTCGCCGTGGAAACGGAAAAGCTGATGGCGGGCGGAGTTTCGATGATTTTGCTGGGCGTCGGATCGACCCAGGTGAAGTCCTTGGCACCCGCATCGACCAGCATGTGAGTGATCTTCCGAAAACCATCAGGAGCAGGAAGTTCTTCCAGTTGCTGGATGAGGTCGTGCAGTTCCGGGCATTTCGGCTCGGGGATGGGCAGCTTGGCCGGCGCGGAGCCGAGGATGTGCGTCTTGACGGTATAAGGAATGCCGTCGGACGTCATCTCCGTGCGTTCTTCCGGGGTGTCCGCACGCAGGCCGTCAAAACGGCGGCGGGCATACGGTTGGACATGCACCTTGGCACCTTCGCTGGGAACGGTAGTCACCAGGTTGGGGTCGAGCACCGCGAACTCGCTGGGCTTGAGCTTGACGACGATGGCGTCGTCGTTGGCGGCGACCACCTTGCCGTCGAAGGGCTTGGGATCAATGGCGAAGCCCAGTGTCGAGGACTGTGGTTGATCATCGAACACGCGGTACTTGAACGACCGCACGTTGCGGGGGACATGGCCTGCGACAAGCGAAGGCATCAGGGTCTTGATGAGAGAGCGATCCATGGGAAATCTCCTTGAAGATGAAACAAGGGATTCCCCGCCCACAAGGGAGAGATCCCTTGTGGGTGGATGGACGCGGTGCGTCCGTAGGAAGAAACGACCAGCACGGTTACTCGCGCTTGCAGCCTCGAAGGTCTCGGCTGCCTGGGCATGTGTCGGCTATGCCGACGAACATGGGGCCAAGGATGGCCCTGGAGCAGACTACCCGCCCGTAGGAAACAGCACTGCGCCGCGCCCGGTTTCTTCCTATGGCCTATGCCATGTCGCTCCTCAAGATTTCATGAGGCCGTCTTCTGGAATAGGCAGCAAACAAACTGCTGCACCGTCCCGAAGGGCGTGTGATGCGCTTGCCGCTCCTGCCGCAGCATCGAGAACGCATCGCCGAACTGCGCATGCAGCTCGTCCGGGCTGTAGCGCGCCACTGGCAATCCGCTGCACTGCTGCGGCCCGTCATCCGCGAAGGTGGCGATGATGGCGAAGCCGCCCGGCCGCAGGGCGTGCAGCATCGCTCGAACATAGGCCTGGCGCTCCTGCGGCGCCGTCAGGAAGTGGAACACCGCGCGGTCGTGCCACACGTCGTAGGCCAGCGCGGGTAGCTCGACCTTTGTAATGTCCCCGACCTTCCAGGCCACCGCCTTGGCGCGCTCGCCCAGCCGGGCCTGGGATGCCGCCAGCGCGGCACCCGACAGATCCAGTACGGTGAGGCTGGTATGGCCCAGGTCCAGCAGATCGTCCACCAGCGTCGAGGCACCGCCGCCCACGTCGATGCTCGGCGCATCGAGCGGCACGCCGGTTTCGCGGATCAACGCCAGCGAATCGCTGGCGTGCGGCTGGAACCAGCTCACGCCGGTCGGCCCCTTGGTTCGATAGACGTGATCCCAATGTTCTCTGGATTGCATGTCCTGTTCTCCCGTGCCGCAGGCGCTACGCGGCTGGCAGCGGTACGTCGAAATCCACCAGCAGCGGCTCGCGCCCGCATGAGTGCACAAAGGCCACCAGCTCCTTGGGCGTCAGCCCGACGCTCTCTGTCTGCTGCAGAGGATGGAAGTTCAGTTGGGCATCACCCATCAGCGAGGCATCCACCACCACCGTCACCAAGCGTTCTTCGTCCTGCAACAGGCCCAGCGGCGTCAGCGCACCCGGCTGCACGCCGAGCAACGCCTGCATGCGTTCGCCGGTCACGAAACTCAGGTGCCCCTTGCCGCCCAACAGCGCCGAAACGGCCTTCAGGTCCAGTACCCGATCCTCATGGATCGCCAGCAGGAAGTGCCGGTCCTTCTTGTCCTTGAGCAGCAGGTTCTTGGTGAATGTCCCGGCCATGGCGCCGCGCAGTGCCTTGCCTTCCTCGACGGTCGTGTGTTCGGGGTACGGCACGACCTTCGCGCCGATGCCCAGGGCCTCGAAGCGCTCGGACAGGCGGCGGTAGGCCGCATCTTCGGCCGCTGCCTCGTTGCTTGTCTGCGCGCTCATGCACCCGCCTTCACGGCTTGCGACCGCTGGCGCATCCCGAGCCACAGCAGAGACAGCGCCGCCAGCACCAGCCACGGGATCAGCACCACGTTCATGGTCTGCCAACCCAGGGCCTGCAGCAGTCTGCCGGCGCTGAAGGAACAGGTCAGGCCCACGGCGAAGATCGTCATGTCGTTGATGGCCTGCGCACGGCCCTTCTCGGCGGCGGTGTAGGTGCCGGTCAGCAGCGTGGTGCCGCCGATGTACATGAAGTTCCAGCCGACGCCCAGCAGCACCAGTGCGCTGGCGAAGGACGTGAAGCCGGTTCCGGTGAGCGTCGTCAGGATGTGGCCGATGAACAGCACCACGCCCGTGAGCATGATGCGCAGCACACCGAAGCGCGCGATCAGCGAGCCTGTGAAGAGCGACGGCAGGAAGCTGCCCTTGAGCGCGAGGTTGTTGGCCTCGCTGCCGCCGCTGGTGAAGACGATTTCGTCGGGTGCCGCACCCAGTAGCGCCGCCACCTGAGCACGCGCCCGTTCCAGCGCCGCCTTGGCCGGGGTGCTGGCGAAATGACCGCTGGAGGGATTGCCGTAAGCCATCTCCAGCAGCGGCAGCATGGCCGCCCGCACTTCCAGCGCTATGGGCGTGCTGGCGTTGTAGTCGAGATAGATGCCGGCCATCAGAATACCAGCACCTTGTCTGCCGCCACGGTGGCTGCGGCCAGTTCGTCCATGGTACTGCGGCGCGCACCGGGCATCACCTCCTCGTCCTTGATGCCGCGCGCATCCAGGCATGTGCCGCACAGCAGCACCTCGCCCTGGGCGTTGCTCGTCACGCGGCGCAGCATGCGCTCGACGTTGTAGTAGCCGTCGGGCGTCTTCTGCCCGGCCTTGCAGCCCGAGACGGCATCGGCCATCAGGAACACGCTGACGTGGTTGGCCGCGTCCTTGAGCAGCTTGGAGGCCAGACGCAGCGCGTTGTACATGCGCTCGGTGCCGTAGGGCGGGTCGTTGATGATGAGAAGGGTTTTCATGGGGGCCTCAGCGGAGAAAATGGCTTTGTAGGGAATGACTTGCTGCTTGACAGCAATCATGCCATCATTCAATCAATATGTTGATTGTGTAATTATGAAAGCGATCTTGTCAACCTCATCCGAAAGTCCCAAGCACGTGGTGTTTGAGAACCTGGCCACCGTGGCCCAGGCGCTGGGCCACGCGCACCGGCTGGAACTGCTGGAAGGCATGGCGCAGGGGCCGCGCAGCGTCGAAGACCTGGCTGGACTGGTCGGCCTGTCGATGGCCAACGCCTCGCGCCACCTACAACTGCTGCGGCGCGCGCGGCTGGTGGAGGCCGAACGCCAGGGCAAGCGGGTCTTCTACCGGCTGGCGGGCGACGTCGAGGTGGTGGCGCTGCTGAAGGCGCTTGGCCGCGTGGGCGAACGCAACATCGCGGAGGTGCGCGGCGTGATGCGCGACTTCTTCCACGACCGCGATGCGCTGGAAGCCGTCACGCGCGAGGAGCTGGCACAGCGCCTGAATGCCGACCAGGTGACGGTGCTGGACGTGCGCCCGGAAGCGGAATACGCGCTGGGCCACGTGGCCGGCGCCATCAACATCCCGGCCGACGAGTTGGAGCGGCGCCTGGCCGACTTGCCCAAGGGCCACGAACTCATTGCCTACTGCCGGGGGCCGTACTGCGTCATGTCCTTCGAGGCCGTGGCGGCGCTGCGCGCCAAGGGCTTCAAGGTGCGCCGGCTCGAAGACGGCTTCCCGGAGTGGAAGGCAGCCGGGCTGGCCGTGGAGGCTTGAGCCTCGCCATTGTTCAACCAAGGATCGACATGCAAGCCATCCAGGATCATTACCCGGCCGAATTCTCGCACTGCTACGGCTGTGGGCCAGCCAACCCGCATGGGTTCCATCTCAAGAGCTATATCGACGGGGAACGGACCCATGCGCGTTTCACGCCGGCGTCGATGTACAGCGGTGGCTATCCGGGGAACGTCTACGGCGGCATGCTGGCCTCGTTGCTGGACTGCCACGGCACCGCCAGCGCGGCGGCCTTCGCATACCGGGCGCAAAGCCGTGTCATGGGTGACGGCGGCCCGCCGATCCGCTTTGTCACCGGCTCGCTGAAGGTGGACTACCGGCGGCCTACGCCCCTCGGTGTCGAACTGCTGATCGAAGGCACGCTGTGTTCCCTAGAGGGACGCAAGGCCGTCATCGACCTGACACTGAGCGCGGGCGGTGAGGTGTGCGTCACCGGCGTGATGGTGGCCGTGCAGTTCGTGGCGAAGGCCTGAGAACAAGCAGCCCCTCGGATGAGGGGCTGGCAGGGTCAGGCTTCGTACACGAAGTAGTGTTCACGCTGACGTGGAAAGAAAACGTGCTTCCACGCATCGCCGCTGGTGTTGCCACCGTCGAAGACGACCATCTCGTAGTCGTCGATGTCGGTGCCCAGCAGGTCGACGCTGGCAATATGGCGCATGTGCAGCGTGCCGCTCGTGCGCTCGAATACCAGGATTTGGCCGATGGCGTCGTCCTGGCTCATGGCGTTGACGCAGGCTCCGAGTTGGTGCTCGAAGTCGGGTGCGCGAGAGATGAGGTCGGGGAACATGGGGGTGCTCCTATGAAAATGGACCAGCCCGGCTCCTGGCGAGGAGTCGGGCCGGCTTTGGGGAGACAAAGAGGAAAGCTGGCGCGTTGCGCGCCTGCTAGGGCTCGGTCAGCGGCAGACCCAGCAACACGGGCGCATCGGCATCGAGGATGAGGATGCGCACATCGGCCTGGCCAGCCAGTTCAAGGATGTTCGCCAGGTCGTCCGGCATACCCTTGCTGCGGTGCTCCTGCCGAAGCTGCTGCGCGCTGATGCCTTCAGCGTGCTCCAGGTTCTCATCCGTCCAGGGCGTAGAAATCAGCTTGATGCCGATTGCAGGGCTGTACGGAACCCGGAAGGCGATGAACAGGAAGGCCTCCGGCGTAGCAAGGTCTGCCAGGTTGGCGAGGTACTGGCCGGTTTCGTGGCTGATGTGTGCACTGCTGATTTCCCAGCAACGGCTGTAGTAGCCGGTCTCGAAACTCAGGCGCTGCACGACTTCCTGCGCGGCCTCGGCCGAATAGCAGTCGGCGACGTGGAGCGGGCGGCCGTCGAAATCTTCGCCTTGGATGGCATAGACCACGGCGTCGATCATGCCTTCACCGCAGACGCCTTCGCCGGCATGGCATTCGGCCAGCACCTCGGAACTCGCGGGCTCGCGACCATAGCTGACCACCGCAAAATCGCTGGTGACGATGCAGGAGGATGAAACCAGTTCCTCGTCGGAGAAATGCTGCTGGCTCGCATGGATGTTTCGCCAGACATGCGGACTACCATCGTCGTAGCTGATGCACAGCGTGCGGACGACTTTCAGATTCCAGTAGCCGCGAAGGAAAGGATTGGGTTTCTGGGACATGGGATTTCTCCAGATTGAATAATGGAGCCAATTCCCGTCACCGAGAATGGCACCCGGTGGGTTAAAGTGGAAACTGCGTCAGACGGCGCTGATTACTGGCGCTTGGGCCAGCCGTTCTGCAACGCGTCGACGTACATTCATGCGAAATCGCTCGTCATTGATGCCGGCGAGCAGGCTGCCGGCCTCCAGTGCAATCACGGCCGAGGCTTCTTCTGCGTCGGCGGCCAGAATGGCTTTGCGCAGTTGGTCGCCGAGTTGGCGTGCCCGTGAAGATGCTCTGACGACCTGAACCTCCCGGCTCAGATAGCAGCCGTCGCCACCAAACTCGAACAATCGCGGTTTGCTGCAATACCAGCACCCCTCGTATTGAATGGCGGTCAGGTGATGGCCGTCGTCCAGGCAGGTTGCGATCAAAAGCAGTGCGTCGAGATCGGCACCGTCCTCGAAGTTATGGTGTTCGATCAGGTTCGCCAGTTCTGCGTCCTTGCTGCTGCCGAAGAACTCGGCCAGCCGTTCGATGGCCTGCGGGATCGGCAAACCTTCGTCTTCCGATCCTTCGTCCTTGGGCATGGGGGCGCCAAGCTGCGCGGCCAAATCTTCCAGGCCGCCAAAGACATCGTCCCATTGAGGATTGTTGGTTTCGGAGATCTGGGCGATGTAGGCCTGCCCGTTACCGGGGTAGTTTTCGTCCAGCTTGAAGCCGCTGAACAGCGCTTTGATGATGGGGGTCACGCGGTCGAGCATGAGCACGCCGGTGCCTTCGTAGTAGTTGTTTGCCATGGTGGCTCCTTTCGAGAAATGAGCGGAGCCAGCCCCTGCGGACAGAGCATCCGCAAGGGGGAAAAAGAAGAAATTCCGGTCTATTCGCCGAAATCGCTGAAGTCGCCCAGCGCCTTTAACACCTCGATCAGGCCGCAGTTGGCAAGGACATACAAATGGTTGTAGTGTCGGAGGGACACGGCCCCGGAGGGTGCGTGTCCCTCGTTCGGGGCGGAGAGGAATGGCGGCGAGACCCGCAAGGGTCTTACCAGCCGTTGTAGTGCAGCACCAGGCTGGCAATGACCTGGCGGCGTGCAAGGTCGAGGCCGCTCAGGTCGGACAGGCCTTCAAACCCGCAGCGGCGCAGCAAAGGCGCGCTCCTGTGGGCGTTGTAGAAGCTCACCATCGCGGCGAGGAACATGCGCTCCCCGGCGCTCAGGACGCCCAGGGCCTTGCTGATCCGCGGCATGTCCGGGCACAAGGCCCATTTGTCGCGGGCCTGCTCAAAGCCCTCTTGGGTGCCGTCACCGAACCACCGGGGGCCGGCGATCTGTACACCACGTTTCCATGCCTTGAAGAAGGCATCGGGCGCAGCAGCGAAGTGCTGCTGCTCCCGTGCGATCTCTTCGGCAACTTCCAGGGGAAGCTGGCTCATGAGAGATTCCTTACTGAGTGGATCAAGGGATGGCGAGCTGAGACCAGCCGCCTCTTGCGAGGGCGCGTTCCGCAGCGGCAGAGCTGCGGAAGTACTCGCGGGATTCCCGCGAGACAGGCCCTTGGGAATCGCGCGTCCCGATGTAATGACCGGCGGCGCTAGGCAGGACTTGAAGCGGCAATTGCTTGCCGGTATGGAACAAGGCGAGTTCGCCGAAAGAGGCGTTTGGCATGGTCGGACTCCTTGAAAGATGCGAGGCGACCACGCCTAGGCGGGATGGCGGCTCCCGCTGGGGTTGAGAAAGATGCATCGGCGTCGCGAGGACGCTCGTCCGCAGGACGATGCTGGGCGGACTGGTGGGTTGTACGGAGCGAACTCCGCGCAGCCTGGAACCCTGGCTGCTGGCATGTGCTGACGAATCAGCGAACATGCGGGCAGCTTCGTGCGCGGGCCGCGCTGCGTCAGTTGGAAAACCGCATCCGGCCTGGCCCCGATTCATGCGAATAGCGAAAAAAACAGCCCCGCGTCACGCGAGGCTGTCAGGACGGTGCAAAGGCACCGGGTCAGTCGGGCTTGTCGCCCAGGACATGCTGCTTCCACAGGTCGAATGCCTGCTCGGGCGGAAGCTCGGCGAGGATCACGATGGGCTGGGCCTGGCGGGTGCGCAGCGACGCGAAGTACGTCTTGCGGTCAGCGATGGCCTTGAGCTTGATGCCTTTGATGAACAGCAGTTTGCCGTCCTTGATGAACAGCACCTTGTTGCCGACGTCGCGGTTGAACGAAGTACGCAGCTTGCGGTCGGCGTGGATGGCGTTGGCCAGTCCATCGACCAGATAGTCCAGCGTGATGTCGATGGTGAACCGGCGCGACCTGTCGTTGGGGTCGTCGTACTCGGTGACGTCCGGTGGCAGGCTGGCGGCAAAGGCTTCTGCCTCGGTGAAGCGGTCACGCTGGCCTTCCAGCGCGAGCAGGCGGGTGGAGCCACCATGTCCGTCGTTGCTGGCAGTGGCGACAGGCTTGCCGTCGAAGATCACAGTGGCGGTGAAGCACAGAGTCTCTTCGCTTGCGAAGTCTGCCACCTTGAGATTCTTCAGCGTGATGCGGTCTTGGTTGGTAATGTTTTCCATGGAAAGTCCTGAAATTGACCGGGTGGCGACACGCCCCTGGCGGGATGTGGCGACCATCCCGTGGGTTGGAGAAAGGAGGCATCGATGCCCGGTGGGCAGCGTTCGCCGGTGAGATGCCGGGGCGAACTGGCGGGTGACGTGGTGGAAACCCACGGCAGCCTGGACACCCTGGCTGCGGGCATGGCGCTGCGACAGCAGCAACACATGCGATGGAGCATCGGCGCAGCGCCGCCGTGCGTCATCCGGCAATCTGAATTCATCGCCACCGGATTGGCCCCAAGAAAAACAGCTCCCCGAAGGGAGCTGCAAAGGAGGATCACTGCACGCTGGCGAGCTTGCCATCGGCATCGAAACTCAGGTGCACGGTGGCACCGACGAGCTTGGACTGCGGGGTGTATCGCCAGGACCTGGGCAGCAGTTCCTCGATGGCACGGGCAGGCGAAACCGAGCAGCCGACCGCGATGAACGTGGCGATGGTCAGTGCATCCTCATCTTCCCGACCTTCGTCGTAGCGGTCATCGAAGATGTAGTCGGACAACAGCAGTGTGGCGCCACTCGCATGGGGTGTTACGTAGAGTCGACCGTGCCTGCGGATGGCAGATACCGCGTATTCGCGGGTGTCCTCGCCAAGGCTGGCGGACAAGGTTCCGACCAGGGTGACGCCAACGATGTCGCCGTTGAATGGCAAGCTGTCGTCCACGTGGAGAACTTCACCATGGTGGATGCCAACCTGATCCGGGTCTGCGTAGCGAACCAAATCCATCAGCCAATGATCACCACTGAGACGATGTTCCTCCAGCAGGAAAGCCTGTCGGGCCGCCAGGTAGACCTCGGCGGTTGGTACATCTTCATCGTCTTCGGCGTCGATAGACCAGACACCGGCCTCTTGGAGCTCTTCCTGAACGACCACACCCTCAGCGTGGGGCCTATCCCAGTACCTGCCCCAGTGACTGCGAAAGCCCGGCGGCTCATGGGCCCAGTCACGGAACCAACTGCGTGGCACAAAGGGAATGCTGTTGAGCAGGTCGGCGTTCGATGAGGACAGGCACGTGGATGCATACAGCGTCACGAAATCGACCCCGGACAGTTTCTCCTTTGCTTCGATCAACGCCTTGCGGAAGGCCTGATCGACCGCTGCCTGGATGCGCTTGCCATCCTCTTCTTCATGGAGCAGGTGCTGGCGATCCGGTGGGCGGGCGATCATGTCGTCGCGCAACATCACGATCTGGTGCAACTGCGAGGATGGCCACCTTCCGATGGGAAGTCCCTGGAGATAGCAGCGGTACTGTGACGGCGCTCCTTCCAGATCGATGAGAATTTGGCCGACGTCTGTTTCCCGCCAGGCCAAGCCTGGGCGCGATAGCGGGCGCTCGACCTCTGTACCGTTGAATGTCACGGGGACGGGGAAGGCTTCGCACAGCCGCACCAGTTGCTGCGCGACCCACTGGGTCAGTGTCGGGCCCTTGTACGGGGGCTCGACACCGCACAAGCGGATCTCGGTGCCGATGCGCGCTGGCGCGGCAATCACGTCGATGTCCTCGCCGTTGATGATCGCGGCGGTGGTGGCACGAAAGGCCATATCAAGTGAATGCGCGCGCAGACTGCGTGCGAAGTACAGCGTGGAGAGGACACCGATGCCGAAGGGGTTTTCGCGGGCTTTCAGTTCCTCGTCCCAGCCTGATTCGGCGATGCAGATGAGGGTCTGAAGGTTGGCGATGCCTTCGCCGTCGTCGCTGACGGTGAGCGTGTCGCCTTCGGCGGTGATGTGGATGTGGCGGGCTTTCGCGCGCCGGGCATTCTGTAGCAGCTCGCCCAGCATCGAGGCCTGGGTGAACGCATGGCGAAAAGTTTCGATCAGGCGGTTCTGGTTCGTCTGAAGACGGATGGTGGTCATGGCATGGTTCCTTGGATGAGGTGGTGCGCCGGTCTGGCGCGGAGATGGAAGCGGCGTACACCGAAGCCCGCCGCGATGGCGTGCCGGGCGGTAATGGCCGGTCTAGGGGGAATGGGCGGATAGGCCCGTTGGAGATGCAGCACCAACGCCCAGGCTGGGCGCGTGTCCGCGGCACAGTGCGATGCGGACAAGGAGGTCGACGCGGGAGAATCCGCGGCGCAGCCTGAAAGACCGTGGCTGCTGGCAGTCGCCGATGCTTCGGCTATGCAGGGATGAGAATGGCGTCAGCCACCGCTGGCGTCTTGCATCAATCCGAATCGGTTTCGCCCGTCTTGTGCAGGTGCTGCACCAGCCGTTGGCCCAGCCAGGCAACGCACGGGACGGCCATGGAGTTGCCGATGGCTTTGTAGCGCGGAGCGTCGGTGGCGGGCTTGCCACGGTACGGGATCAGCGTGTAGTCGTCGGGCATGCCTTGCAGCCGCTCGCATTCCACAGGCATCAGCCGCCGCACCCGCCAGTGCGACCAGTCGCCGGGGCCGGGGTCGTTCCAGTCGTAGTGGAAATGTGCCTCGAAGTCGGGGGCCAGCACATGGGGCTTGTCGGCACCGCCGCTGCTGGTGCGCAATGCGGCCGCCACGCTGCCGCCCAATTCAGCCGCGAGGCCTTGGGGACGGCCGCGCAGCGCCACGCTAACCACCATGGGACGGCCTTGACCTGGTTTGCCGCCCCCCGTGGAAAGCGTTCCGGCTACCTGACCATGCCCAGACTCCAGCCGTAGCTCACCCCGCGAGTTCTGCGCGAAAGCAATTGCAGCATGTACGCTCGCGCGCACCGTCGGCGTCCGATCAACCGTGGCATCAGCACCGCAATCCTCAGCAGTGAAGGCAATGATTGGCACACCTTTACCCGTGCCGTCCTCGCTGCTGCCCTTGCCGTTGTTGGCGGTGTTCAGGGTGTGAGTGATGTTGCCTGCGATCGTCTGCACCATGAACGTCTCGGTGCAAATGTCATGCTTGGGGCCAGCAGCCATCAGGCATGCCGCGACATTGGCGGGTCCGGTGCCGCCACTGAACCCGAACGTCGTCGTGACCTTGCCGTAGGGTTGCGTTAGTCCTGCGTACCCGCTGCCTGCTGCTTGAGCGCCAGATCCAGCAGCGCGGGCAGCTTCTTGCCACGGCGCGCTGCCCGAAGAAGAATCCCCGAGCACGCCAGCGCGCTCAAAAAGTACTTCGGCGGGATCGAGGTCATCTCCACCACTTGCAACAAGAAACACGCGCTTGCGGCGTTGGGCGACACCGAAATGTTGAGCGTCGAGCACCCTCCACGCGATGCGGCGCCGGGGTCCAGACACACAACCTGCGTACGCCCACTTGTCCCCTGGCGGTTCGAGCGCACGGCTTTCGCCGGCAAGTGCTCCCAGAAAGTGGCCGAAAGCATTGCTGCGGTCGTTGAGGACGCCCGGGACGTTTTCCCAGACGATGGTTGCCGGCGGGCGGCGGTCTTGGTGGCGGGTTTGGTCAATGGCATTTGCAAGCTCCACATAGGCAAGGGAAAGGGCTCCGCGCGGGTCATCCAGCCCGCGACGGCTACCGGCCACGCTGAACGACTGGCACGGCGTGCCGCCGACCAGGATGTCGGGTGCCGGCACGGTGCCGGCGCGCACCAGGCGGGCGATCGCGGTCATGTCGCCGAGGTTCGGCACGTGGGGGTAACGGTGGGCGAGCACGGCGCTCGGGAACGGCTCGATTTCGGCGAACCACGCGGCTTTGAGGCCGAGGGGTTGCCAGGCGAGGCTCACGGCCTCGATGCCGCTGCACACGCTGCCGTACAGCAGTGGCGCGGCCTGGGGCGCGCCGCGTGGGGTGCGAGGTTGCGGGTTCATGTTGGGTCTCCTGTTCGTGTGGCCCAGGGCTTGAACTGGAGTCAAGGCGGGCCGGGACGTTGATGGGCAGGAGAAAGTTGCCGAAGGCACTGCGGCCTTCGGCTCGGGAGGACAGAACCACCCGTGGGCTGATCGGCAGGTACGGTCGTCGTTAAAACCGTCTGCTTATCAAGCAATCACACCCGGCGCATATCGTGGTTGGCGCCGGCATCGTCTGGCGCACATCCGCGCACAAATGGAGCCCAGTTTTTCGCCGTTGGGCACGGCACTGAATACCGCTGACCACGAAGGGTCTCCCGATGGTTCGCAGCCTGGAGAGGCAAGCCATCGGGGGACCCTTCGCAGGGGCGGAATGAACGCGGAGCAGGAGAACGCGCGCAGCGCTGTTCGCGGGAGAAGCCACCTTCAGGTCCCACGGCCGGGAATGGCCGGGCGGGACGCGCACACGAATCGGGAAGGCAATGCGCGCTGGACGTCCCGCAGGGCATGCGGGACACGGGCCTACCGCCGATGGCGGGGACGGCTCAGGGGGAACGGGGTCGGTCAGGCACCTTTGCGGCTCGTAATGTTACGGCGTGGGGTGCGCGAGGCGCCAGGCTTGGACGCGTCGGATTCGACCGGCAGCGTGCCTTTGCAGTCGGGGTAGCGACTGCATGACCAAAAGGGGCCTGTCTTACCGGTGCGCTGGCGCGTGGGAGCGCCGCACTGCGGGCAAGGCGGTCCGTGGGGAACCTTGATGGACAGCGAAGTGCTGCCGTACTGCGCGATCAGTTGCGAAATCCACGAGGCCTGCTTGCCGATGAACACGTCCAGTGTGAGCTGGCCGGCCTCGATCATGTCGAGCGCCTGCTCCCACACCGCCGTCGTACCGGGGTCGGCAATCGCGGTGGGCACGGCGTCGATCAGCGTGAAAGCGGCCTCCGATGCGCGGATGGAACGACCTTTCTTCACAAGATAGCCCCGAGTCAGCAGGCCGGTGATGATGTTGGCGCGCGTAGCTTCGGTGCCGATGCCCGTCGTGTCCTTGAGCTTCTGTTTCAAGCGCGGGTCGGTGACGAAGCGCGCAACGCCTTTCATCGACTTGACCAGTTCGCCCTGGGTATAGGGCTTGGGCGGCAGCGTCTTGAGCGCCTTGATCTCAGCCTGAGCCACCTGGCACGCCAGGCCTTCACGCAGCGCGGGGAGTACCTGGCTGCGCGCTGTGACTTCACCATCCTCGTCCTCACCACCTTCACGTTCAGGCTCGGCCAGCACCAGGCGCCAGCCCTTGACGACCACCTGCTTTCCGGTGGCCGCCAGCTTCTGCTGGCCGCAGGAAAGCTCGGCGACGGTGCGGTCGAACTCGTGATGAGGCAGAAACTGCGCAAGGTAATGCGCCCGGATCAGCCGGTACACCGCCAGTTCCTTCTCGCTCATGGCTGAGAGGTTGGCAGGCTCCAGGGTGGGGATGATGCCGTGGTGGGCCGTGACCTTGCCATCGTTCCAGGCGCGCGAGCGCTGGGAGCGATCAAGCTGTTCCATGATCGGTCGCAGCGTGGAATCAGTCTTGAGCAGGCTGTCCAGGACCGTGGGCACTTCGGCGAACATGCTTTCGGGCAGATAGCCGGAATCCGAACGCGGGTACGTGGTGGCTTTGTGCGTTTCGTACAAGGCTTGGGCGATCTCCAGGGTCTCCTGAACGTCGAGCCCAAGCTGCTTGGAACAGACTTCTTGCAAGGTGCCCAAATCGAACAGCAGCGGCGGACCTTCGCGCACGCGCTCAGTCTCGACCGATACCACCTGGGCAGCACCCGCTGCGCGGATGTGCTGCGCGGCTTGCTGGGCGATTTGCTGTTGCACGCATCGCCCCGTGTCGTCGGTGCAGCCATCGGGTGGCACCCACTGCGCGCTGAAAGCCTGGCCGCCAGCGGACAGGGACACGTCGATGACCCAGAACGGTGCCGATTTGAACGCTGCAATCTCGCGGTCGCGGTCCACGACCAATTTGAGCGTTGGCGTCTGGACGCGGCCAACCGAAAGCACACCGTCATAGCCCGCCTGTCGGCCAAGCACCGTGAACAACCGGCTGAGGTTCATGCCCACGAGCCAGTCGGCCCGTGAACGTGCCAGCGCCGAGTAGTACATCGGCAGCGTGTCGGACGAGGGCCGCATCTTGCCGAGCGCGGTGCGGATCGACGCATCGTTGAGCGCCGACAGCCACAGCCGCTCGATGGGACCTCGGTAACCGCAGAGTTCGATGATCTCGCGGGCGATCAACTCGCCTTCGCGGTCGGCATCGGTGGCGATGACGAGATGGGTCGTTTTCGACAGAAGAGCCTTGACGACCTTGAATTGCGTGGCGGTCTTCGGTTTGACCTCGACCCGCCATTGCTGGGGAATGATCGGCAACTGTTCCAGCGACCAGCGCTTGAGGGCTGCGTCATAGACCTCGGGTGCTGCCGCTTCTACAAGATGACCGATGCACCAGGTGACGGTGACGCCGGAGCCGCTGAGACAGCCTTCACCGCGCTGCGTCGCGCCGAGAATCCGGCCGATATCCTTGCCCTGGGAGGGCTTCTCGCACAAGAACAGCCGCATGTCCGTCCATCCGATTCCCGTAGTTCATGGAGTTGCTGGAATCGAGAATGCCGAGCACCGCCAGAGGCAGCAGCAAACAAGCCGCATCCGGTGGCGACCGCTTTCAAGGGATGGAATGGCGGGAATGGGAGTGGGAGCGGCCGAAGGTGTGTACGGCGGGAGCCGCGATTTCCGGGAGCGCGTGGAAGTCAGTGGACTTCCATGGAATTATCCCCTGGGGATAAATCTACTGAGGTCTACGACCTCGAACCGCTGAATGCATGGAGGACGGCGAAGCATGCTGGCCGCCCTCCATTCAGGTCACTTCTTGCGCTGCCTGGTCTCTTTCGGCGCAGTCGGTTCGTCGTTGGCCTGGGGCTTCGGTTCTGCCTCCTGCTGCGGCTTCGGGCTGAGGGTCACAGACTCGATGCGGTACGGAAGGATGGCCACGCTGCGCGCGTTGATCTGCCAGGTCTCCCGTGGCTGCTCGTCGTTGTCCGTCCAGGGTTCGCGCTCCATGCGGCCGACCACCAGCACACGCATGCCCTTCTGGTAGAGGTCCTTCCAGTGCGCGGCGTCGCGGTGCCAGATTTCGACGGGAGCCCAGAAGCCGCCGCGGTCCTCGAAGTCACCGCCCTTGGTGGGGACGGGGTTGTCGAAATAGACGTTCAGCCGCAGCAAGCGCCGCGGTTCGTCGTTGCCGCTGGGGAATTCGCGGTACTCCGGCGCAGAGCCGATGTTGCCTTCGCCCGAAAAATGCGTGCTCATGTTGCAATCTCCATGGTGGTTGAAATACCCGCACCTGATCGGCCGCGGGCGCTGGGTTGCCCAGCGCGATCAGCGATCGCGCATAGCGGGTGGGGTTGCCTTGAGCCGGCGTAGGTATGCGTTTTCCGCCTCGGCGGCCTTGCTGGCGCAGTCCTGCGCTTGCCTGCCCAAGGTGTGCAACAGGCTGATCTGCATGTTGAGCGTGATGCGCTGAAGCTCGATGGCGTGCAGATCGGCCAGCAGGTTGACCGGCGTGGTGGTGCTCGCCATCAGTTCCTGCCACAGGGACACGCCCATGGCTGACCTGTCGTGCCTGCGCCAGCGCAAAAACGTCGTACCTGCGCCAGTGGTTTGCTGGGCCAGTTCCACGCGCAACAGATGGAAGGGATGTCCGCCAGTCTGTTGCAGTACCTGTCGCTGCGCCAGGCCAATCAACTCGTCGCGCATGGCGAAGCACTGGCTGGCCCAGTCCTCCAAGTCCCCTTTACCTTTAAAAGGCTTTAAAAGGCCTTTTAGAGAGGCTGCGTGTTCCAGCCGCATGAAGGCAGTCTGTTGCAGATCCCGGAAGTAGAGGGTTTCGCGGTTCGGGTCGCTCATGCCGACTCGTCCTCGCCGGTGTTGCCCTCGATCGGCTCGGCGGTAGGTGTTTCTTCGTCGGCCGAAGGTGCTGCGGCAGTTCCATCACCGTGTTGCTGCAGGCCACGGCGCACGATGGGTGGCGCAAACTTCGAGCGGCGCGTGCCTACCAGCACGTCCTGCGGCAGCTCGCCGAACTTCTCCAGCGCCGCTCGCGCTGCAGCGTTCTTCGAAGCGAAGTCATCGCGGGTGCAGCCCGAAAAGCGGTACTGCTGGGCCAGGCTGAAAAGACTACGCAGCGCGTGCGCCCCTTCGTTGAGCCAGCGTTCGAGCGTCGACCGATCAATCAGTGCAGTGTGATGCGCGAGGATGAGCTTGCGTGCGATGTCGTCGTAGTCGGCCAGCAGATAGACGGCGGCAAAGCCCAACTGCGCATTGACGAACAGCGGCAGCTTGACGGGCTGGACGTTGAGGTTTTCGCCCAGGCTCAATGCGGCGGGGACACCGGCCAGCGCCTGATCCACCTGTTCGCGCAGCGATTGCAGCGTGGTCTTGGTCTGGTCGAGCTTGTCCTCGATGCGCAGCATCCACCAGTCCGAATACGGGTCGTCCTGTTCCGAGCCGCGCCGCATCTTGTTCATCTGGGCGATGTAGCCGTTCAGGCCGACGATGCCGGGTCGCCCTTCGGCAGCGGCGCGGCCGTGCCAGATGCGGGAAGCGTGGTGCGTGTGCAGCGTCAGCGACATTGCGCTGCGCAAGGCCCCGAGATTCAGTTGTAGAGGTTCAGTTGCCATGGTGTCCGCTCGTTTTGGGAAAAGGAGCGGACAGCTTCGGCAGGAAGCGGAAGGCAGTCAGTCAACAAACCGAAACCCGCCTGTCACCGGTTCAAGGCGTGGTGGGCTGATGTGGCGAGAGCTATCCCCTGGGGATAGTTCCATCGAGCGCCAAGGAACGCTTCAGGCGCTGCATCAGCGCGGACAAGGCATGTCTCGCGCCTGGTGTGCAGCGGCTCGATGTTGTAGACCTCAGTAGATTTATCCCCTGGGGATAATTCCACGGGCATCCATGGGCGTCTACTTTCACTGCCTTGCAGGTCGGCTCACTGTTTGGCGAGCAGATTGCGCAGCCGCTCGATGTGCTGCCTGGCGACTTCTGGCGATATCGGTTTGATCTGCTACCGAGGTCTTTCGAGCCGCCGGTGTCCAAGCAATACCAGTTGTTTACGCTGCCGATGCTCCGGTCTCGGCCTTGGCAAGGAGAGGTATCCAACGCACGTAAATCGGCATGAAGCACAGTTCGACAATGGTCTGCGTCAGAATCACGGCCGGTAGCAGTGGCACCCCGCCGGGCACGACAAAGGCCAATGGCAGGATGACCAACGAATTTCGGTACGACGCGGAAAACGACACGGCCCGCGCTGAGGCAGCGTCGAGACCCAAGCTACGTGTGACGAGTCGCCCTGCGAGTGGTGCGATCAGGGCAAAGGCCACGTAGATCGGTGCGGCACGCAATGCCGCCTCTTGCGCCAACCCAATTTGCGGCATCACCGAGGCCAGTACGATGAACAGTACGATCGCGGTCGCCGGTACGGGCAACAGATTCAAAACGTCAACCAGTCGCTCACCAGCCGACGTCTTGCGCCCCAGCGCCTGAAAACTGGCGGCCAGCAGTAGTGGAACAGCGATCAGCCAGATAAAGGCGTGCAGGAACGGACCAACCTCAACGAGATTCGAGACCTCGCTGCCCAATACCAAGGTCAAGTAAACCGGCAGCAGCAGCATTTGGAGAACGAGCAGGACTGGCGTCATCGCCAGTAGCAGACGAGCGTTACCGCCGCCCAAGTGGGTGAAGGTGATGACATAGTCGATGCAGGGGGCCAACAGCACGAACAACACCGCCAGGCGGAGCATGGGCTCGGCGGGCAAGAACTGGACCAGCGCGGCGGCCACGATGGGAATGATGACAAAGTTCGTCACCGCTAATGCACCCAGGAAGCGCACATTGCGCAGGGCCGCGCCGATCTCCGCCAGCGGTACCTGCAGAAACGTCGCAAAAAGCATGACGGCGAGCGCAGGGTTGATCGCTGCCTCCAGCGTCCCCATGCCGGGCACGGTCAGTCCCAGAAGTGCGCCACACGCAATCGCAAGAAAATAAATCCAGACTTGGCGTGCTTCGAGTGTTGCCCTGATGTTCTCCATGCGGTGACCTTGAATGCTGATAGTGGTTGAGGAATTCATTGCTTCGCCCGGCCTGGCCGGGGCGAGAAGTAGAGGTGGTATTTGTCCGGCATGCCGTTGAACGCATCCGCATCAGTGGGTACGGCACCTTTCCTGGTGATGTTCGGCCACTGGGCGGCATACGTTGCATTCAACTCCAGCCAGGGCTCAAGACCTGAGACGGTATCGGGAAAGATCGCGTTGGCAGAGCACTCCGGCACACAGACGGCGCAGTCGATGCACTCGTCTGGGTCAATGGCGAGCATGTTCTCCCCTTCGTAGAAGCAGTCCACAGGACACACCTCCACGCAGTCCATGTACTTGCACCGAATGCAGTTCTCCGTCACTACATGCGTCATGCGTCCCTCTCGGTCGGGCGGCCTGTGCATTTCGCAAACAGTGCGATGGCCTTGTCGCAGTAGGCGCAATGTCCCTGGCAGCAGTCGTGCATCAGGAATGCAACAAGGTCTGAGAGCGCGGGGAAGTTGGCGCTGTAGATGACTGACTTGCCCTCCCGGCGCCCCTGCACGAGTCCAGCGTGTTCCAGTTCCTTCAGATGAAAAGAAACGCGCGAAGGTTGCGCATCATCAAGGCTACTTGCAATTGCGCCAGCAGCCATGCCCTCGGCGCCAGCGACGACCAGCATGCGGATGATTCGCAGACGATCCTCGTGGGAGAGTGCAGAAAAGCCTGCAAGTGCAATTTTCTCTTTCATGTGATAGTTAACGAAATGTTGAAATGATATTATAGAAAGACCTAAGAGGATGTCACCTATCCCCAAGGGGTAGTTCCATCGAGCGCCAAGGGACGCTACAGGCCTGGATCAGAGAGGACAAGGCCGATCCCGCCGCAGGCGATCGAAGCCTGGTGTGCAGCGGCTCGATGTAGTAGACCTCAGTAGATTTATCCCCTGGGGATAATTCCACGGGCATCCATGGACGTCTCTTTCACTGCCTTGCAGGCCGGCTCACTGGTTGGCGAGCAGATTGCGCAGCCGTTCGATGTGCTGCCTGGCGACCTCTGGCGACACCGGCTTGCCCTGCGGCTGAGGTGGTGGCGCTGGGGGTGGCTGCTCATTCGGCGAGATGGGTGCCGATGGCGCATCCTTCCTGGTCCAGGCATTGAACTCGCCATGGATGGCCCGCTGGATAATGCCGAACAGATAACCCGCAGGATTGCGGATGCCAGGGCTGCTGCATCGCGTAGCCCATTCGTCCAGCACGGCCTGTCTCAGTGAGGTATCGACCTGCTTCAATGCCACCCTGGCACCTGTCTGCTGCTCTGCCTTCAGTTCCGCGAAGCGCTTGGGCCATTGCAGATCGCCCAACGCGCGCGCCTGCGCTTGTGCGTGCGCGGTAGTACGTACTTCATTAATACAACTACTACGTACTGTACGGGCCTGCTTCGGATTCCGAAGAGAGGCGTCTGGTGCGGGTTTCGGCCCTGCTTCGGATTCCGAAGTGGGGTCATCGTGATTCCGAAGAAGGCTCGCGACCCCTTCTTCGGAATCGTGGATGTCTTCCTGCTGTGGATAACTCTCGGTGGTCGTGATGCCCTGGCTGGCGAGGCGCTCGGCCAGGACCTGCAACCGTGACGGCAGCGTGCGGCCGGAGAGCAGCGGGTCGTCCGCTATCTCCTTGAGCGTATTCAGGCCGACGATCTGCACGGCCTTGGCCGAGTGGCCCAGGGACTGGCTGACCAGCGCCAGGTAGTCGGCGTCGAGCTGCATGGCCTCGAACGGCGTCAGCGGTTCATCGTGGAGGACATAGAGATTGCCGAGGATGCGGCCGGTCTTGGCATCGCGCCGTCGCCGCACCAGGCTCAACCATCGGGTCAGGCGCAGCAGCGTGAGCGCCCGTGCCACGGTTTCATGCGAAGCCTGTCCAGCGCAGGGCATTGAGGCCAGCCACGGTCGAAGTTGCTCATAGGTGGGGAACGCGGTCACGCCATCGTCATTGAGCATCAACCGGAACACCTGCCAGGCGTTTCGCTCCAGCGGCGTCAGGCGACGGTCAAGAAACAGCCGGCGCGGCACGGTTTCATGACGG
Source organism: Comamonas resistens (assembly GCF_030064165.1). Classification (NCBI taxonomy): domain Bacteria; kingdom Pseudomonadati; phylum Pseudomonadota; class Betaproteobacteria; order Burkholderiales; family Comamonadaceae; genus Comamonas; species Comamonas resistens. The sequence goes on along the minus strand of NZ_CP125947.1, from coordinate 4,731,145 downwards.
TTGCCGCTGAACAGGAAGGCATCGCCGGACGTGCTGGGCGTGGACGTGGGCATGGGCGTCGGTGCCGCCGCAGGCGCGCTGGGGCCGGGTTCGGACTGGGGCTTGGGCGCAAGGTCTTGCAGCGCAGCGTCGAACAGATCTGCGATCGGGATGGGGCCACGACGTGGTGCGCTATCGTCCACGGCCATGGTTCAACCCAGTCCCTGATCGACCCAGCCCTTGATCGAGGCCCAGACCACCGACAGAGGCAGCGACATGACTTCGGCCAAGTCCATCGCGGCATCGAGGATGGAGGTCTCGTCTTCGAGATCGACGTTCCTGCTGCCGGTCACGGCCTTCCACTTCCGCCACAGTTCCGTGTCTTGTTTCTCATCCAGCACGGGGTGGCGGCCCTTGCGCTTGGGCATGCCCAGGATTTCGCGGCGAAGCGCCACTTCCTGGTGAGTCAGGCCGTAGAAGCGGCTAACCATCTCGGTGCTCGCGCCCAGCCTGAGCATGCGATCGACGGTCGCGATTTCCTTCTCCACGTCCTGCGCCTGCGCGAGCAGACGCCGGAGCACCTCACGGTTCACAGATACGGAACACCACGAGACACCGGCGTTGGCCAGCACGCTCACCATGGCTGGATGCTTGAGTGCATCCAGCTCGGCCTCGCTGAAGCCCATCGCCTTGCAGCGGCGCAGTTGGCCGTTGCGCAGGTCGTAGAGCGCCTGGGCGATGACGGCTTGATTGAGCGGGTGCGGGGTGGACATGCTGGTCTCCTTCCTTCATGCCCCAGGGCCTGCGACACCGGATTCCAGGTCCAGCAGGCGCCGGGCCAGGCGCAGCAATCGGAACAGCTTGACCAGCGCGGTGTCGCTCAAGCGGCGTCTCGCATCGCCTTGGCCGTGCAGCAGCGCCGGCAGCTCGGCGGCAAGCTGCCCGCCGTCCAGATCAGCATCGGTGAAGCTCTGGCCTGCCAGGCTCGCCAGCAATGCCAGCACGGCGCGGCCCTGCGGTGATGGGGTCTGCGCGCTGGCATGGCATGCGAAGCCCACACTGTCCGCGCGTTCCTCGATGCACTGATCGAGGCCTGCCTCGCCCGCGATCTCGCGTGCGAACTGCGCGATGTGGATGCGCAGGCGATCAGGCGTGTCCAGGCCCGCGTCGATGTGCCAGACGTCGGAAATCGGGTAGAGACCGCCTGCCTGGACGGGAATGGACTGCAAGACGTTGGCAGAGAAATCGGGCAGCGCATCCCCCAGCTCCTCGGAGACCATCCGCTGAATGGATTGCAGCCGCTCCGTCGTCGGTGCAGGCGAAACGATGTGCCCCTGCAGCAGATCACCAGGAGCAGAGACTGGGCTTCCTGCTGGTGTGCCGTCCGTCCCAGAGCCGCCCTCGCGCTCGCGCGACCCAGGCGTGTTCGCCGGCGTCGGGGCCGATGGGGCTGGTGCCGCGGGCGGGCGTGCCATGGTGCCAGCCTCAGGCAGCGTGGGCGGTGCCGTTGGTGGGGTCGGATCGCTGACCAGGGCGCGATGGCGGCTTTCGGATTCGGTGAGGTCGAGCGCCAGTACGTCGTAGGCGATGCCGAGCAGTTCGGACATTTGGCCGATCAGCTCGTCCTGCACGCGCTGGGGGGCGAACTCGTCGGCCTGCGTGTCGAACTGCGACAGCACCTCCTGAAAGAAGTCATCGAAGTCCTGTACTAGGGTGCGGCCTTTGGCGTACCGCTCCCACGCGAGCATGCAGGCCTTGCGCATGACCGACAGGCGTTCGACCTGGTGGCGGCCGAGGCCTCCATAGAGGATCGTCGGAATCGAGGGCAAGAGGTAGCGCACTGCATCGGCCATGCGGCTGATGTACGATTGCTGCACGGGGTATCCGTCGGCAGCGAGGCGGCGGGCCAGTTCTGACTGGCTCAGCGTGGCACCGCTTTCCAGTTCGTAGAACTCGCGTGCTTTCTCTATGGCCAATGCGCGTTCGATGAACGTGAGGCCGCCACGCAGTTCGTTTTCGGCAAGATGCCCAGTAAGCGCGATGATCTCGCCACGTTCGGGCCACGGGCGGAAAAGACACGATATGCGGAAGTACTGCTCATCCTTGGTCTCCGACCACAGTTCACGCAGGATCGCAAGCCTCGTGTTGCCACCGTTGCGAATGATGTAGCGGTCCTCGCCTGGGCGCCGGGTGATGGCTGGAGCCGCGTCCAGGCCACGCTCACGGATCGATGCCTTGATTTCATCGTAGGCCGGATTGCGCTTCTTGCGCGGGTCGTGATCGTAGGGGCGCAATTGGTCCAGCGTCACGACCATGGGTGTGTCAGCGATCGGGTCACTCAGGGCTGTCGCTGACGGGCCGCTGCGCTCGAATCCAGCGGCCAGCAGCTTGCCTGCCATGTCCTGGGAGGTCATTTCAGCCATGGTTCCCCCCCGCGGGCATTGGACGCCTGCACCTCCCGTTCGGCGCGGCGGATCTGCGCCCGGGCATTGAGGGCTGCCCGGTGGTCGCTGGCAGTCGAACTGGTGTAGATAGCGGCGCAGCCGGCCTTGGTGAATTTGAGGTGGCCGCCTGGCGTGCGCTTGACGTGCCAGCCTTCGCCGACAGCGAACTCGATCAGGGAGCGCAGCCGCTTGTGGCCTCGGGCCAGTTCATGCGCGTTCGCCATGTGGCCTCCCGCTATCAAGAGGAAATGGCGGGCGGCCGGACACCGTGGCAAATCGGTGCTGCCATTGCGGGAATAGTTCGCCAGCGAGGCCGCGCATGCTGTCGAGCGCGGCGGGGGCGACTCTGCCCGGTGGCTGGCGGTACTCGACCCGATGCACCGGCAGGCCGCGCGTCGCGGCGCGCGGATAGGCTTCGATGGCCGGCACGTCGGTGTCCAGCACGTGGATGCCAGTGTGGTCCTGGAACAGATCGCGCAGGGCCTGCTGGATCAGCCGGGCGTTCGCCGACACCGGGTGGACCCGGTTGATGAGCAGATGCAGCGGCGGCGGCTCGATGCCCAGGTGCCGGTACGGGGCGATGTCCTCCAGCAACTGCATGGTGCCGCGCCGCAGCTCTCGGGCGGCGAGGATTTCTGGGGTTACGGGTGATAGCGCGAGATCGGAGGCGAGCACCGCCATCTCCAGCGTCACCGAGCGTGCCCCCTGGGTGTCGATCAGCATCAGGTCGTAGAGGGGAGCCAGGATCGGCAGCAGGTGCCGCAGTCGCAGGCGCCCATCGGGTGCGTGCAACAGCAAGGTGTTCAACTCGCCCCGGTGGTCGTTGGACAGCACCAGATCCATGCCCGAGATGATTGTGCGGGACACGAGCTGGCCGAGGTCGCGCTCGTTGAAGGCCAACAGCTCATAGATGCCGCCAGGCGCGCGGTGGCCCAGTTCGTAGTAGGACGACAGGGTAGGTTGCACGTCAAGATCGAGCAGCAGCACGCGCAGTCCCGCGTCGGCAACGAGCCCGCCCAGGTTCGCGGCCGTGGTGGTCTTGCCGACGCCACCTTTCGTTGAAATGATGGATACAACCTGCATGGCGTTCTCCGTGAGAGGATGGAAAGTCCGTGGGAGAAGGGTCAGGTCCGGTTGTTGACGCGCTCGGCGATCCACTGATCGATTTCGATGGAATCCCAGCCGACGGCGCGTACACCCAGGCGCAGCGCCTGCGGGAATTGGCGTTTCTTCATCAGGTTGTAGATGTGGGCACGCTTGAAGCCGGATTTCGCTTCGACTTCTTCCAGGCGCAGGATGCGGCGCTCGTTGGGTAGCAGTACAGGTGTTTGCGACATGGCGGTCACTCCTGAACGCTCAGTGGCGTTTGTTGGCGTGACCTCTATTCAATAGACATGGCTGCGGAAAGACATTGCAAATGCAATCTCCGCGACTGCACATACAAGCTGGAAATCCTCAGAGCGTGGCGCTATGCAGCTGGCGCTTGGCCGTGGCGAACTTGCCGTTCAATGTCCGCTCGGCGATGCCCATGACGCCGTGGTGATGGGCGACCAATGCGCTGACAACGGCCTCCTGCGTCTTGAAACTGGAGTACGGCGTGCCCGAGGGCGACTGGCCGAGCATCAGCTCCAGCATGCCCCCGATGATGTTCAGGTAGGTGGCTTCGGCTCGATCGCTGATCGGGCACTGCGCGCAGGCGGGGATCACCGTGGACTGCTTGAGCAGTGCGTCGTGCTTGTCCTGCAGCTCGCGAAGTTGGCGCTTGGAATGCTCCAAGGCTGACTTCAGGGCAAGCTGTTCCACAAGCATGGCCTGCCCAGTTTCAAGAGAGATGACAGGATGTGCGATACGCTCGCTACGAGAAAAAAGGAAGTTAGGTCGCTGCTCAGGATAGTGCTGGCACATCCAACGCTTTAGATCGACATGGCGCACCGTCAAGTCGGGGGCATCGAGCAATGAAGTGTCTTGTACCGTGATGCCGTTTTTTCCGAATGGCAGTTCTCCGTTGAGTATGCCGTCGTAGATGCGGTCAGTGCACAGCCGTAGTTCTGCCCAACGCGGGCAGTCCAGCGACAGCGGCAGATTCCTTGGCGATGAGATCGCGGCCAGGATGAGTTGCTTATACCGCAGCAGCCCAGCCCAGCGGATGGATGCCTCGATGGGGCGGTAGAACACCTTTGATGGCGGTGCATCATTTCTGTTCTCGTGCATGCTCCGTCTCCTTCCAGGTGAAGATCTACATGGACGGCTCCTTTGCTGCCGATTCGATCGGTCGGCCTGTTTTCCTTTACTCGTAAGCGAGCAGCGGGCTCGCTTCGGACTAGGTATTGAGTGCTTTTCAGCAGTTCGTGCTGCTGGTAGCCGCCGTGTACTCAATGTGCAAAATGTCATCGATCGTGTGGTGGGCGAGCATCTGAACGCGGGTTCGACATTGATGCTCACGCTATCAGGGTCGTAAGAAATTGCGGTCCTGGCAAAACCATCTAGGTATCCTCTGATATGCAACCGGTTTCAGAGGCTACGAGTACCGGCAACTATTGCTTGAAAGCAGTGGTTTGCAGAGAAAACCTTCGATGCCCATATCTGGCCGGGATGCTGATATAGCGAGATAGCATCACGTTTAGCTGCTTTGAGCGACAAGCTGGCGGAGGGTTGCTAGTGGTTCTTTCGGCGACTCGAGTGCTCGACGCAGGGATCTCTTCGTTCTCATAGAAGTGGACTTTGGCTAGCCTTTCTGTGGTAAAATGATTAAGGCTGCCAGCTGGAATTCGGTTCGAGAGACGTTCGGACTGGTTTTGTTGGCTTCTTATTTCAATACATTTTTGGTCTGTCCATGACCCATACCGCTTCGACCTGCATCGCTCTGTGGTGGCGCTTCCAATAGGAAGCGGCATGTCGTCGCGGTCTTGACCGCACCTTGCCGCCGTACCGGCAGGCAAGGTTTCAAGAAAGCTTCCCGGCACGGCGGCTCCAAGATTTGAGGAGATAGCCCGATGCCCTTAGCGCACCTACCCCGTAGTCAACTTGAGGCCCCGCGCGCCGCGCTGCTGTGGGGCTCATGCGTGTTCGTCCGGTCTCCGCGTTTGGCCCAACTCTGCGAATACTTCCATAGCGCATCACACTGGTGCGCCTGGCGACTAGCTCCGCGCCCTTTCGTGTTCCCGTTCCGAGTCCTGTCTGCATTTCGTTCATCGCAATCAAATGTCCATGTGTGTAATGATGTGTGTAATGGCGGGTGTGTGTAATGAAAAAAATCAATAAAATCAAGGACTTAAGTTCATGAAAATCCTGATGGTCGATAACTACGACAGCTTTACCTACAACATCGTCCAGTACTTTGGCGAACTGGGCGCCGAGGTGACCGTGGTGCGCAATGACGAAACCACGGTGGCCGAAGTCGAGGCGCTGATGGCGCGTGAAGGCATTGAGCGCCTGGTGATTTCGCCCGGCCCTTGCTCGCCCAACGAGGCCGGTATTTCGGTGGCTGCAATCAAGCACTTTGCCGGAAAGATGCCGATTCTGGGCGTCTGCCTGGGCCACCAGAGCATTGGCGCGGCCTTTGGCGGCGACATCATTCGTGCGGGCCAGCAAATGCACGGCAAGACCAGCGTGATCCACACCGACCAGAAAGGCGTGTTTGCCGATCTGCCCAAGGAGTTCACGGTCAACCGCTATCACTCTCTGGTCATTGACAGAAATACGTTGCCCGACTGCCTTGAAATCACCGCGACCAGCGAAGATGGTGAAATCCAGGGCGTGCGTCACAAGACGCTGGCCATCGAGGGCGTGCAGTTTCACCCAGAGAGCATCCTGACCGAGCATGGCCATGCCATGCTGAAGAACTTCCTTGAACAAAAGTAAGTCAAGTTCACAAGCAAGGCTTACTCATTAACTGATAGCTGCTAGCGCTTTTCATGCATGGGTTTCACTACGAAAACTATTCAAAATTCATGAATGAGAAGCGCAAGCAGCTCCTAAAAGCATAGAGAGGTACGGCAATGATTACTCCCCAGGAAGCGCTGCAACGCACGATCGAACACCGCGAAATCTTTCACGACGAAATGCTGCATCTGATGCGCATGATCATGCGCGGCGAGCTCTCGCCGGTGATGACGGCCTCCATCCTCACGGGCCTGCGCGTGAAGAAGGAAACGATTGGCGAGATCTCGGCCGCCGCCGAGGTGATGCGCGAGTTCTCCAACAAGGTCAATGTGCATGACAGGGCGAATCTGGTCGATATCGTGGGCACGGGCGGCGACGGCGCCAACACCTTCAATATCTCCACCTGCTCCACCTTTGTGATCTCGGCAGCAGGCGGCAAGGTCAGCAAGCATGGCGGGCGCAGCGTCAGCAGCAAGAGCGGCAGCGCCGACGCCATGGAAGCGCTGGGCGTCAACATCAACCTCAACGCCGCGCAGATCGCCGATTGCATACGCGATGTGGGCATAGGCTTTATGTTCGCGCCCAACCACCACCCGGCCATGAAGAATGTGGCGCCCGTGCGCAAGGAACTGGGAGTGCGCACCATCTTCAACATCCTGGGCCCGCTCACCAACCCGGCTGGTGCGCCCAACATCCTCATGGGCGTGTTCCACGAAGACCTGGTCGGTATCCAGGTGCGTGCGCTGCAGCGCCTGGGAGCCGAGCATGCACTGGTCGTTTATGGCCGCGATGGCCTGGACGAAATCAGCCTGGGCGCGGGTACCTTGGTCGGCGAACTCAAGGACGGCGTGGTGCGCGAGTATGAGATCCACCCCGAGGACTTTGGCCTGCGCATGGCGGGCACGCGCTCGCTCAAGGTCGAGAACCCCGAGGAATCCAAGGCCATGCTGCTGGGCGTGCTGCAAGGCGAGCAAGGGCCGGCGCGCGATATCGTTTGCCTGAATGCCGGCGCAGCCCTGTATGCGGCCAATGTGGCCAGTTCGATCGAAGATGGTCTGGAGCGCGCGCAAAAGGCTGTCGACAGTGGTGCGGCGCTGGCCAAGCTCAAGGAACTGGTGGGCTATACGCAAAAGCTCGGCGCACAGGCATGAGCCTGCTGGACGCGCCCATCTGGAATGATGCGGGCACCTGGATTGTTCTGGGTGTCTCGCTGCTGTTCATCGTGGTCGGCATTGCCATGCATCGCATCATCATGAAGGTGGTGCGTGCCCCGGCCCCTGAATCCAAGGAATAAGAATGTCTGACATCTTGAAAAAAATCTGCGACGTCAAAGTGCAGGAAGTCGCCGCCGCGAAGAAAAAAATGTCGCTGGAGGATATGCGCCGCGATGCGGAAAGCCGTATTTCCACGCGCGACTTCGTGGGTGCGCTGCGCGCCAAGATTGCGCATGGCCAGGCAGCGGTGATTGCCGAGGTCAAGAAGGCCAGCCCCAGCAAGGGGGTGATCCGCGCCAACTTCGATCCCGCCGAGATTGCCCAGAGCTATATGGTGGGCGATGGCAAGACCAGCGCAGCCTGCCTGTCCGTGCTGACGGATCGCCAGTTCTTCCAGGGCCAGCCCGACTATCTGAAGCAGGCCCGTGCCAGCACCACGCTGCCCGTGCTGCGCAAGGATTTCATGGTCGACCCCTATCAGATCTACGAATCGCGTGCCATGGGCGCCGATGCCATCTTGCTGATAGCCGCTTGCCTGGATGACGCGCAAATGGCCGAGATGGAGCAGATCGCACGCAGCCTGGACATGGCCGTGCTGGTCGAAGTGCACGATGGCGAGGAGCTGGAGCGTGCTCTCAAGCTCAAGACCGAGCTGGTGGGCATCAACAACCGCAATCTGCGCAATTTCGAGGTCCATATCGAAACCACGCTGGAGCTGCAGAAGAACGTGCCGGCCGACCGCTTGCTGGTGACCGAGTCCGGCATTCTGGCCGCGACCGATGTGAAGACCATGCGCGATGCCGGTATCAACGCCTTTCTGGTCGGTGAGGCATTTATGCGTGCGCCTGACCCGGGCGAGGCCCTGGCCAAGCTGTTTCGCTGATTCTCAAAGGTGCGGGCAGGCTCAGTTCAGAACCTGCACATCGGCATCCAGAAAATAGCCGGCACCGCGCTTGGTCCTGAGCAAGGCCGGGGCGTTGCCGCAGGCTTCGACCTTGCGGCGCAGGCGCAGCATCTGCACATCGACGGCGCGGTCAAAGACATTGGCTTCGGTATGGGTCATGTCCATGATTTGCTCGCGGCTCATGATCTGGCGCGGGCAGTGCAGCAGCACCTGCAGCAGTGCGCATTCCGTCTTGGTCAGACTCACCTCCTTGCCCTCCGGGCTGATGAGGCGACGCGAGCGCAAGCGTAGCTCCCAGCCTGCAAATCGAAATCCCTGGGGGCCCAGGCTGAAAGCGGAGCTGGTGACGGGAAAAAACCTGGGAGGCGTGGGTGCTTGCTGAAAGTGTTGAGTGGTATGCATGAGAACCTCCTTCGCCAAGTGATCGGCATCGGATGCAATTCTTTGCAATTTGTCACCTTGAGTCACTCACTGAAATCAGGTATTTTGCGACTTAAATTCAAGGGTTAACCCTTGATATTTGAGGATGAATCGCCCCTGGATGCGGTGAAAATCAGTGCATGAATCTATCCAGTCAGAACTCCGGCCAAGACCTTTGTTCCACCCAGCTCTGCAGTGCAGACCCGGCCCAATGGCCGGTGGCGGAGGGCTGGCAATCGGTGGTGGATGTTTTTTTTGCTGGAAAGACGGGGCAGCAATTGCTGGGCTTTTTGCAGCAGCGTCTGGCAGATGGTGCAGTCGTGTTCCCGCCCAAGCCGCTGCGCGCGCTGGAATTGACGCCACCCGAAGAGGTGCGTGTCGTCATCCTGGGGCAGGACCCTTATCACGGGCGAGGCCAGGCCGAAGGGCTGTCGTTCTCGGTGGCTCCTGGTGTGAGGCTGCCGCCCTCGCTGCAGAATATCTTCAAGGAAATGCAGCGCGATCTTGGAACGCCTTTCCCATCGTTTCCGCAGCCCGGAGGCAGTCTGGTGAGCTGGGCGCAGCATGGTGTGCTGCTGCTCAACACCTGCTTGACCGTGGAGGAAGGGCAGGCAGCCAGCCATGCCAAACGTGGCTGGGAAGCATTGACTGACGCCATCATTCGTCATGTGGCCGAACACGGACGCCCAACAGTGTTCATGCTCTGGGGCTCGCATGCCCAGTCCAAGCGGGTCTTCATCCCGCAGGATAGTGGTCATCTTGTGTTGATGAGCAATCACCCCTCTCCGCTGTCCGCGCTGCGCCCGCCCGTTCCGTTCATCGGAAACGGCCACTTCGGGAGGGCGCGGGAGTTCAGGCTCAGCCATGGATATTGACTGAGGTTTGAAAAAATGCTTTATGCAGCGGATTGCCCCTGGGCAGGTAGACATGGCCTAGCTGGCTGAAACAGGTGCAGAGACATTGGAATTGAAGCCAATAATTGCAAGGCCTCTGTTACTGATTTATGTCTTGTTTCTGGGGTGTTTCAACGCTTGCGCTCAAGCAACATCGAATCTCCATAGCTGAAGAAGCGATAGTGCTGCGCCACTGCGTGCCGGTAAAGGCTCATGACATGCTCATAACCGGCAAAAGCGCTGACCAGCATCATCAAGGTGCTTTTGGGCAGGTGGAAATTGGTGACCAGCATGTCCACGACCTGGTATTCAAAGCCCGGTGTGATGAAGATGCTGGTGTCGCCGGTGATATTGCCGTACTTGGCCCAGGATTCCAGGGTTCGTACCGTGGTGGTGCCCACGGCGATGATGCGGCCTCCGCGTTGGCGGCAGCGTTCCATGGCGGCCAATGTAGGCAGCGGGATGTCATACCACTCGCTGTGCATTCTGTGCTCGGCAAGATTTTCGGTCTTGACCGGCTGGAAGGTTCCAGCGCCCACATGCAAGGTCACGCTGGCGCGTTCCACACCTTTGGCCTCCAGGGCGGCCAGCACGGTTTCGTCAAAGTGCAGAGCCGCCGTGGGGGCCGCCACGGCGCCGGGGTGTGCGGCGAACACGGTCTGGTAGCGTTCGCTGTCTTCCTTTTCGTCAGGATCGTTGCCGCTATCTTGCTGGCGCTCGATATAGGGTGGCAGGGGCAGATGACCGAACTGTTCCAGCAGCTCGTAAGGGGTCTGGCCGTTGTTGCCCTGAAGCGAGAGGTGGAACAGTGGGCCATTCTCATCGGGCCAGCGGCCCAGTAGCGTGGCTTCGAAGCCACCGTTCTTGAGGCCGCCGCAAAGATGAATCTTGGCTCCCGGCAGCGGCTTCTTGCTCACGCGCATATGCGCGACGACTTCATTGTTTTGCAACACGCGCTCGACCAGGATTTCGATCTTGCCGCCGCTGGCTTTTTCGCCAAAGACGCGGGCCTTGATGACCTTGGTGTCATTGAAGACCAGCAGGTCGCCGGGCTGAAGCAGATCGGGCAGTTCGCGGAAGATGCGATCGGTAGGTGTGAGATCACGGCCGTCGAGCAGGCGAGAGGCACTGCGCACGGCGGTTGGATGCTGGGCGATCAGCGCTTCGGGCAGTTCAAAGTCAAAGTCGCTGAGGGTGAATTCACGAGAGCAGGAAGACATGCGGGGCTTGAGGGCCGGACCGGGCCCGTTCCAAGTTCAATCAAACAGGTTGGCGATTGTCTCAAATTGGTTCTAAGTCCGCTGGGAGCAGGGCTGCCACAGCGCATCGATGTCGCCCAGTTGCCAATCTTGTGGGTCCTCCCGGGAGATGATGCGTACCTCGCCCTGCTGCAAGTCCATTTCGGTAGGCGCCAGGTGCTGGCCTGAGGTGATGCAGTAGAAAACGCGGACCAGGGGGCTGAGCAGGTTTTGCGAAGTTGCATCGATCACCACGGCCAGTTGCTCCGTGCTCAGACGCACCAGGGAGCCTATGGGATAGATGCCCACGGTCTGAACAAATTGCTCGAAGATGGCTTTGTCGAGATGGCTGCCGCACCATTGGGCCATGCGATGCAGGGCCTGCGCGGGAGGCCAGCCCTTCTTGTAGGGGCGGTCCGAGGTCACGGCGTCATAGATATCGCAGATGGCTGTCATGCGAGACAGCTCATGGATCTGCTCTGCCTTGAGCCTGCCTGGGTAGCCGGTGCCATCCATTTTTTCGTGGTGTTGCAGGCAGGCGTTCAGCACGGGTTCGGGGACATCAAGTGGGCGTAGCAGCTGTGCACCCAGCAGCGAATGATCCTGCATGATGCGCCATTCCTCCGGCGTCAATGCTCCGGGCTTGTTAAGGATGCGCAGGGGAATGCGGCATTTGCCCACATCGTGCAGCAGACCTGCAAGACCTGCGAGGCGCACTTCGTCCTCATTCATCTGCATGCGCTGGGCCAAGGCCATCATCAGCGTGCAGACGGCCATGCTGTGCAGATAGGTGTAGTTGTCGGCGGACTTGATGCGCGCCAGGCTGATCAGCGCATGGGGATTGCGCTGGATGGAGGCATGCATTTGCTGCACCAGCTGGTTGGCGTTGTCGAGCTTGATGGGGCGGCCCAGGCGCACATCGCTGAACATGGATTGCAGTACCCGTCCCGTGCGTGCGCAGATTTGCGCGGCGCGCGCCAGCTCCTGAGACAAAGGTGTCGGCGGGGTAAGTGGCGCGACGGCAGGCGCCGGTGCGTGAGCAGCTTCTGTAGGCTGTGATTCCGGCTCGGGGCTGGTGGCTTTCACGCCTTTGCTTGCGTCAATCCACAGGTACTCAATGGCAGTGGCGCGCAGGCGCTCCAGATCCTGCTCGGAGTTGATGGGGAAGCGAGGGCGCCAGAAGGGATGCTTCATCCATGGGCTGCAGAGCTCATGCACAAACATACCAACGGTTGCCTGCTCAACGCGGATGAGCTGTAACACAGTCGGGCGAAGAAAAGCATGATGTAACAAAACGAATCATAGATGTAACGCTGAATTCCTGTATGTCAGACGTTCATTTTTGGGAAGAGAGCTGTATATTCATACACTGGTTCATCATCAGTGTGTGGCGCGACAGGGCGCACACGCTTCACCCGCCTTCTCGCATGCCTCGCAAGCCCGCTGCTTCCCTTTCGTCTGCTGCAGAGACTCTCGGTACAGGAGGGGGCCCTCAGGTGGGCGGCGCCAGGAAAGGCCGCGCGGCACGCAAGCCGGCAGCCGCTGAGAATGTGGCCCAAGCGGCCCAGGCAGCGAAAAAAGCCCCCAGCCCGGCGCAGCAAGCCATGCTCAAGCTGGGTTTGCGTCGTGATATCGACCTGGCCCTGCATCTGCCGCTGCGTTATGAGGATGAAACCCGCATCACGCTGCTGAAAAATGCACGTGAGGGCGATACCGTGCAGATCGAAGCCACGGTCACCCAATGCGAAGTGCAACTGCGCCCCAGGCGCATGCTCAAAGTGACGGTGGACGATGGCTCGGCTGCTTGCGTGCTGACCTTTTTCAGCTTCTATCCCTCGCAACAGAAAACCATGGCCATAGGGGCGCGCCTGCGTATTCGGGGAGAGGTCAAAGGCGGTTTCTGGGGGCGGCAGATGATGCACCCTTCGTTTCGTGTCGCGGGGGGCGAGCTGCCCACGGCACTGACGCCCGTCTATCCCGCTACGGCCAGCCTGCCACAGTCCTATCTGCGCCGCGCCATTGTCACGGCACTGCAACGTGCTGACCTGTCCGAAACCCTGCCACCGGGTGAGCAACCGCCGGTGGCGCAGTTTTATGGCCAAAATGGCTTGCAGCCCTTTTATGACCTGCGCAATGCGCTCACGTTTTTGCATCATCCAACACCCGATGTGGCGCTGGCGACTCTGGAGGATCACTCCCATCCCGCATGGCAGCGTCTGAAAGCGGAGGAGTTGCTGGCTCAGCAGCTCTCACAATACGAGGCCAAGCGCGAACGGGCCCGCCTGAGGGCCCCTGTGCTGAAACCACTGCCAGGTCACGCAGAACTGACGCAGCAGTTTCTCGATCAACTACCTTTCGGGTTGACGGGAGCGCAGCAGCGTGTGGTGAGCGAGATCTGTGCGGATATGGCGCGCCAGATTCCCATGCACAGATTGCTGCAAGGCGATGTGGGGTCGGGCAAGACGGTGGTGGCAGCGCTGGCTGCCGTGGCCTGCATCGAGGCTGGCTGGCAGTGCGCACTGATGGCTCCCACCGAAATCCTGGCCGAGCAACATTTCGGCAAGCTGGTGGGCTGGCTGGAACCCATACTGGCTCCCCTCGGTAAGAAAGTTGCCTGGTTGGCGGGAGCGCAGAAAAAGAAAGAGCGCACCGAGATGCTGGCGCTGGTGGAAAGCGGCGAGGCAGCGCTGGTCGTAGGCACCCATGCGGTAATTCAGGAACAGGTGCAGTTCAGGAACCTGGCGCTGGCCGTGATCGACGAGCAGCACCGCTTTGGCGTGGCCCAGCGCCTGGCGCTGCGGCAGAAACTGGCTGCCAGCGGCATGGAGCCGCATCTGCTGATGATGAGCGCCACACCGATTCCGCGCACGCTGGCCATGAGCTATTACGCCGACCTTGATGTCTCCACCATCGACGAGCTGCCGCCGGGGCGCACGCCCATCGTCACCAAGCTGATCTCGGACAGCCGCAAGGACGAGGTGATCGAGCGTATCGGTGCCCAGGTTGCCAGCGGGCGCCAGGTTTACTGGGTCTGTCCGCTGATCGAAGAAAGCGAGGCACTGGACCTGTCCAATGCCACGGCCACCCATGAGTACTTGAGCGAGATGCTGCCCGGCGTCATGGTGGGGCTGCTGCATTCGCGCATGCCCACGGCGGAGAAAAAGGCCGTGATGGAGCTGTTCTCGGCAGGGATCATGGGCGTGCTGGTATCCACTACCGTGATTGAGGTCGGTGTGGACGTGCCCAATGCCTCGCTCATGGTCATCGAGCATTCGGAGCGTTTCGGCCTGTCGCAGCTGCACCAGCTGCGTGGGCGGGTGGGGCGCGGTGCTGCAGCCTCGGCCTGTGTGCTGCTGTATTCGGTCAATGACAATGGCCGTCTTTCCGAAACCGGCAAGGAGCGCCTGCGTGCCATGGCCGAGACCAATGACGGTTTCGAGATCGCGCGGCGCGATCTGGAGATCCGCGGTCCTGGCGAATTCCTGGGGGCGCGCCAGTCGGGCGCGCCCATGCTGCGCTTTGCAGATCTGGAGCAGGATGTGCTGTTGCTGGACTGGGCGCGAGAGCTGGCACCTCGCATGCTGGAGCAGCATCCGACCCTGGCCGCGCGCCATGTCAGCCGCTGGCTGGGTGGCAAGGCCGAATATTTGAAGGCCTGATATCGCCGGACAGTATGGCTTTCAATGCAAGCGGTCACAGGATGTGCTGGTTTTCTGTAATCTGTGACTAAAGAAATTTATGGTTGAATGCATGTGATAGCCCAGGCTTTCGCCGTGAGGTTTGTGCAAAGAATGCCCGAACTTGCACGATTCATGCAGTTTTTGATGTTCGCCATCACCTTGTCGCTATGACCCTTACCGAATTGAAGTACATCGTGGCTGTTGCGCGGGAAAAGCACTTTGGCCGTGCGGCCGAAGCCTGCTATGTTTCCCAGCCCACGTTGTCAGTGGCTATCAAGAAGCTGGAAGAAGAACTGGACGTAAAGCTGTTTGAGCGCAGCGCCGGAGAGGTTTCGGTCACTTCGCTGGGCGAAGAGATCGTGCGCCAGGCGCAGAGCGTGCTGGAGCAGGCCAATGAGATCAAGGAAATTGCCAAGCGCGGCAAGGACCCTCTGTCCGGTGTGCTGACTCTGGGCGTGATCTACACCATCGGTCCCTATCTGCTGCCCGAGCTGGTGCGCAACTCCATCAAGATGACGCCGCAGATGCCGCTGATGCTGCAGGAGAACTTCACCGTCAGGCTGCTGGAGATGCTGCGCACGGGCGAGATCGACTGCGCCATCATGGCCGAGCCTTTCCCCGATACCGGTCTGGCGCTGGCGCCTCTGTACGACGAGCCTTTTATGGCCGCGGTGCCCAGCGCCCATCCGCTGGCGGAGAGAAAAAGCCTGTCCACCACGGACCTCAAGAACGAAACCATGTTGCTGTTGGGCGCGGGCCATTGCTTCCGCGACCATGTGCTGGAGGTCTGCCCCGAATTCGCGCGCTATGCCAGCAATTCCGAAGGCATTCGCCGCACGTTTGAGGGCTCGTCGTTGGAAACCATCAAGCATATGGTGGCTGCCGGCATGGGCGTGACCCTGGTGCCGCGCCTGTCCGTTCCAGAGGATGCTCTCGTTGCCACGGAGCGCCGCCGCAAGTCGGACGAGCCCCACATCCGTTACCTGCCCATTCACGAGGAAGACGGCATTGCACCGCCCACCCGTCGCGTGGTGCTGGCCTGGCGCCGCAGCTTTACGCGCTACGAGGCCATTGCTGCGCTGCGCAATGCTGTCTATGCCTGCCCGCTGCCCGGCGTGAAGCGCCTGTCGGAATAAGCGCTGGCGTGGCTTGGGCACCGCAGTCTTGATTTGTTAAACCTGAAAGGTGAGAGCATGGCCAAGCAAGGCAAGGAAAAATCGCAGAAACACAAGCCTGACGCGGTACCGGAGGCCGTGGCGTTGCCGCCTTCGACCGGCATTCATATCGGCATCAGCGACGAGGACCGCGCTGCCATCGCCAAGGGCCTGTCGGCCCTGCTGGCCGATACCTATACGCTGTACCTGACCACGCACAACTTCCACTGGAACGTCACGGGACCCATGTTCAACACGCTGCACACCATGTTCATGGCGCAGTACACCGAGCTGTGGAACGCGGTCGATCCCGTAGCCGAACGCATTCGCGCGCTGGGCCACCATGCGCCGGGCTCGTACGCACAGTTCGGCAAGCTCACCAGTCTGCCCGATGCGCCGACCCAGCCGCCCAAGGCCCTGGAGATGGTGCGCATCCTAGTGCAGGGCCACGAGGCCGTGGCGCGCACGGCCCGCCAGCTGTTCCCCCGGGCCGACAAGGCCGGCGACGAACCCACGGCCGATTTGCTGACCCAGCGCCTGGCCGTGCACGAGCAGACGGCCTGGATGTTGCGCTCCCTGCTCGAGGAGTAAGCAGCCTGGTGCCGAGGCGCCAGGCTTACGGGGCGTGCCGGCTCACCGATCTCTGCTGCGCTTTCAGCTTTCTTCAAGCCCTGGCGGGCTAGCCTTTGGAGGCCCGCCAGGGCTTTTTGTTTTGCTCTTGAAAGGAATTTGCGTGTTTTCTGAGGCGGCTCCCATGGTTTCCCTGATGCAGTGGCTGGACGGGCATGCCATCTGGATGCTGCTGCTACTGTTGCTGGCCGCAGCTGCCATGCTGCGCTGGCGTGCGCATGGCGGGGCCGCGTGGCTATGGGAGGACTGCAGCACCGGCTTCAGGCCCGAAGGCGGCAAGCTGCTGGCGGCGGCGGGGCTGGCCGCCGCCGCTCTGGCCCTGCTGGCCATCGGAGTGCACCTGTCTCAGTCGACCCAGCCTGTGCAGGGGCTGATGGCGCTGGATCTGGCGCTGCAGCGCATGGTGAGCGCCGGCCTGCCGCCCGCGCTGGTGCCCCTGGTCAGGGGCTGGACCATGCTTGGGGATTTGCGCGTCATGGGGCTGCTGAGCCTGGCCGTGGGCCTGTGGCTGCTGTGGCGGCGCCAGGGCCTGCAACTGCTGACCTGGACGGTGGCCGTGGCCGGCACGGGGCTGTGGGTGCGTTGCCTCAAGGCTGCCATACAGCGTGCACGGCCGCTGGACGGGCTGGTGCACGAGGCGGGCTTCAGCTTTCCCAGCGGCCATAGCGCGGGCGCGGCCGCGGTCTTCGGCATGCTGGCCTGGCTGGCCGCACGCCGCATGCCGCCGCGCTGGCGGGCTCCGGTATTGGCTGCGGCAGGGCTGCTGGCGTTGAGCACGGGGCTGAGCCGGGTGTTGCTGTCCGTGCACTATGCCAGTGATGTGCTGGCCGGACTGTGCCTGGGCCTGGCCTGGACGGCCCTGGTGCTCTGGGCAGCAGACCGTATCGAGCATGGGGGCGGCGCCCTCGGGCTGCCACGGTCCGAGGCACAATTGCCACTGCGCTGACCGTGGCCCGTAGGCTGCCGTCGTGATCTCTTGCCTTCCGGAACCTGTCCCCATGTCTGCTTCCATTCCCGCCTCCCAGCGCTCCAAGCTGTCGCTGTACTTGGATCTGATCCGCTTCGACCGTCCTGCGGGCTGGCTGGTGCTGGTCTGGCCCACGCTGGTGGCGCTGTGGGTGGCATCCAAGGGCTTTCCGGGCTGGCATCTGCTGGTGGTCTTTGTGCTGGGCACGGTGCTGATGCGCAGTGCGGGTTGCACCATCAACGATATTGCGGACCGCGACTTTGACAAACATGTGAAGCGCACCACGCAGCGCCCCATCACCAGCGGCCAGATCAGTGTGAAGGAGGCCGCCATGGTGGGCCTGGTGCTCACGCTGGTGGCGTTCGGGCTGGTGCTGTCCACGCGCTGGGAGGCGGTAGCCTGGTCGGTTCCGGCCGTGCTGTTCACCATCCTTTACCCGTTTACCAAGCGGTTCTTTGCCATGCCCCAGGCTTTTCTGGGCATTGCCTTCAATTTCGGCATCGTGATCGCCTTTGCGGCGGTGACGGGCGAGGTCAATGCCACGGCCTGGACGCTGTGGCTGGCCAATATGTTTCTGGTGCTGGCCTATGACACCGAATACGCGATGGTGGATCGCGATGACGATCTCAAGATCGGCATGAAGACCTCGGCCATCACCTTGGGCCGCTTCGATGTGGCGGGGGTGATGGGTTTTTTCGTGCTGTGCTGGGCTCTAATCGCCTGGGTGCTGGCGCCATACCAGCTGGGCTTGCCGTTCTGGCTGGGCATGGCTGTGGCGGCGGCGCAGATTGCCTGGCATTTCACACTGATTCGCCACCGTACCCGTGAGGGTTGCTTTGTGGCCTTCAGCAAAAGCCACTGGATTGGCGCCAGCATTTTTGCGGGCGTGGCGCTGGGGTTTGCGCTGAAGTGATCATGGGCTAATCGTTTTTGATAGCTGCCAGCACTTGCTGAGCAAGCGCTAGAGCCCAAAAAGGCTCAAAAAAACCGGCTGAAGCCGGTTTTTTTATTTGCCGAATTCGGCTGCCAGTTCCTGGGCCCGCTTTTCCGCTTTGCGCATGGCGGCAATGAAGATCTCGGGCAGCTTGTTCTCCTGCATATGGGTAATGGCCGCATAAGTGGTGCCCCCCTTGCTGGTCACGCGCTGGCGCAGGACTTCGGCGCTCTCCGTGGAACGTGCCGCCAGCTCCGAGCCGCCTGCAAACGTGGCCACGGCCAGCTTGTAGCTTTGCTCGGCGGTCAGGCCCATGTCCACACCTGCCTGGGTCATGGCTTCGAGGAACAGGAACACATAGGCGGGGCCGGAGCCGGACAGGGCCGTCACGGCGTCCAGATGCGCTTCCTGCTCCACCCAGGTGAGCTCGCCCGTGCTGCCGATCACGGCGGCTATCAAGGCCTTGCCAGCGGCATCCACTTCGGGGCGGGCAAACAGGCCGGTCATGCCCTTGCCGACCAGTGCCGGGGTATTGGGCATGGCACGCACGATGCGCTGTGTGCCAGTCCAGCCAGCCACGCTTTCGGTGGTGATACCGGCTGCCACGCTCAGGTGCAGTGCATTGCGGGTGAAGGCTGCCACGGGCTCGGCGGCTTCCTTGAAGCTCTGTGGCTTGACGGCCCAGACCACGAGCTGCGCGCTTTGCAGTGCATCGCTGGCAGCAGGAAGGGCATCGATGCCGAACTGGGTCTTGAGGGCCTGGCGGGAGGCCTCAAAAGGCTCGACCACCGTGATGCTGCTGGCCGGAACACCCTGGCGGATCAGCCCGCCGATGATGGCGCTGGCCATATTGCCGCCGCCGATGAAGGCAATGGGAGGAAAAGCGGTTTGCAAGGTGTTCGTCTGGCTCATGGTTTGGTAATTCGGTCTGCAAGAATGGGTCTGCACATCAGGCCCCGACAGGCACTATAAACCTGCGGCGCAACTGCCTGCTTCCTGGCGCAGCGCGACAAACTGGGTGACCTCTGCAGGGTTGAAGTTGTTGTCGCTGACCAGCAGCAGTACGCGGCGGCCATCGGGCAGGGGCGGTCCCCAGCTCATGCCCTCGATGTTGTCCACAGAGCGCAGGCCGGCGTCGGCCAGGTCCAGCACTAGCGTTTTTGAGAGCGGCTGGTGGTTGCCGGGTGTGAGTTGGGGCTGATTCAGCGTGTCGCTGCCGGCGTCCGGGCGGGTGCTGATGCGGTAGATACGCGCACCGAAGTGCAGTGGCGGTGCGAAGAAGCGCTCCAGCACCAGTAGATGATCGGGGCCATCGGCCAGGATCTCGCTGATGCCGTTGAGCGCTCGGCGCGGCATCCAAAGCCCGGTAGGCAGCGCGTCCGGCAGATAAGCCAGCTGGCGCACCGGCTGCTGCGTGGCCATGTCATAGGCCGTGATGCGCACGGCGCCGCCGGTCTTGCCAGGGGAGGGCATGGCTCCGTCCTGCCTGAGCGGTGCTTCCATGGCGACCCACAGCGTTTGGCCATCGTCGCTGATCGCCATCGCCTCCAGCGTGAAGTTGTTGCGCGGCCCCTGGCCAGCCTGGCGTGGCAGGCCGTGGCCGGGCGGCAAAGGCCACTGCCGTTGCCAGCTTCCATCGGTAGCCGACTCGATGATTTGCGGGCCAAAGCCGCGCGCGAAATCACCCTCGGAACTCCAGAGCAGTGACCTGCCTCCAGGCAGCACGCGCAGGGCTTCGGCGTCGGGCCTGGCAATGCCCGGTTCGGGTGCTCTGCTGTTGGCGAACAATTGCTGGTTCGGGCCTCGCAAAGGAATGACACTTTGCAGGCTGACCTCGTGCAGACCTGTTCCGTCATAGCGGATGCGAGCCGTGTAAAAACGTGCCGGGTCCTGCGCCGACCGGTCATCACTGGCCAGGTAATACAGATCTCGGCCGGGGTCGTAGTCGATGGCGGACAGGCCGCCGACGCTTGTGCCTGCAAACTGCAAATCGTGGGGCCAGCGAACCTCGCCCAGCAGCGTCCAGGGGATGGCCGCAGGGCTGCTGCAGATGGTTGCGGCGGTCTGCGGCGTGCTGCTGCAGGCCGTCAGCAAAAGGCCGAGCAGCAGTGTGGAAAGCGGCAAATGATGTCGCAGATTGTTCACATTTGTGCCTTGTGCATTTCGCAATGCGCTTTTTAAGATGTCTGGCGTCATGCCTTGTGTGTCACAAGGCAGCATTCATTGAAACCTGGGAGAGCAATCATGGCATCCAATGTCAAAAAGTGGTCGGCGGAGTTTCTGGGCACGTTCTGGCTCACCTTTGGCGGCTGCGGCAGCGCGGTGCTGGCGGCGGCTTTCCCGGAAGTGGGCATAGGCCTGCTGGGCGTGTCTTTCGCCTTCGGTTTGACGGTGCTGACGGGCGCCTATGCCTTCGGTCCGGTGTCCGGCGGACATTTCAATCCGGCCGTGTCCGTGGGCCTGATGGTGGCCGGGCGCTTCCGCGCGGCCGAGCTGCCCGGCTACATCATCTCCCAGGTGCTGGGGGCGATTGCTGCAGCTGCCGTGCTGTATCTGATTGCCACGGGCAAGGCCGGTGCCAATGTGACCGATCTGGCGACCAACGGCTTTGGCGAGCATTCCCCCGGCAAGTTCAATATGACGGCCGCGCTGGTGACCGAAGTGGTGCTGACGGCGATCTTCCTGCTGGTGATTCTGGGCTCCACCACCAAGAAGGCGGCTGTCGGCTTTGCGGGCATGAGCATCGGCTTGTGCCTGACGCTGATCCACCTGATCTCGATTCCCGTGACCAATACCTCGGTCAACCCCGCACGCAGCACGGGTCCCGCGCTGTTAGGCCCCTCGATTGCTCTGGAGCAACTGTGGTTGTTCTGGCTGGCTCCCATTGTGGGCGCCGTCATCGGCGCGCTGATTCACAAGGCTTTGCTGGGTGACGAGGACTGAGCGGCCTCGCGCTTGAAGCAAGAAAGGGATGCGTCTGCATCCCTTTTTTATGGTCTTTCGGCCTTTGACGATTGTCTGTCAAGCGCTGGCAGCTATGATTTTTTGGATTTACAGGGCCGTGGTTTGGCGCACGGCCTGCTCCCAGCGCTGCATCAGCTCGTCGGCGCGTTCCTTGCTCAGCGTGGGGACAAAGCGGCGCTCGGCCTTCCACAGGGCGGACAGCTCTTCGGTGCTCTGATACACGCCTGTGGCCAGGCCGGCCAGATAGGCGGCGCCCAGGGCGGTGGTTTCCACGCAGGCGGGGCGAACCACAGGAATGCCCAGCAGATCGGCCTGGAACTGCATCAGCAGATTGTTCACGCAGGCGCCGCCGTCCACGCGCAGCTCGCTGACAGGCGTGCCGCCGCGGGCAACGGCATCGCGGCTCATGGCCAGCAGCAGGGCGGCGCTTTGGTAGGCAATGGATTCCAGTGCCGCGCGGGCAATATGGGCAATGGTGGTGCCGCGCGTCAGGCCGGTGATAGTGCCGCGTGCGTCAGGCTTCCAGTAGGGCGCGCCCAGGCCGGTGAAGGCCGGCACCATCATCACGCCACCGCTGTCGGGCACGCTTTCGGCCAGTTGTTGCACCTGGCCGCTGTGTTCTATGGCCTGCAGGCCGTCGCGCAGCCATTGCACCACGGCACCGCCCACGAACACGCTGCCTTCCTGTGCGAACAGAGGCGTAGCGGTGGGCTGCGCGGCCGCAGTGGTCAGCAGGCCATTGGCCGAGGTCTGGAACTTGCCGCCCGTGTGCATCAGCATGAAGCAGCCCGTGCCATAGGTGTTCTTGGCCATGCCGGCCGTGAAGCAGGCCTGGCCGAAGAGGGCGGACTGCTGGTCGCCGGCCACGCCGCCAATCGCAATCTCGCCGCCCAGCACCTCCGCAGCGGTCTTGCCGAAGTCGGCCGCCGAAGGCAGAACCTCGGGCAGCAGCGACCTGGGAATGCGCAGCGCGGCCAGCAGTTCGTCGTCCCATTGGTTGGTGTGGACGTTGAACAGCATGGTGCGGCTGGCATTGCTGACATCGGTGACATGACGACCTGTACCTGATGCGCCACCCGTGAGCTGCCAGATCAGCCAGCAGTCCACCGTGCCGAAAGCCAGATCGCCGGCTTCGGCGGCCGAGCGGGCGCCGGGCACATGGTCCAGCAGCCATTGCAGCTTGCTGCCCGAGAAATAGGCATCGATCAGCAGGCCCGTCTTTTGCTGGATGGTGTCGGCCATGCCGGCCTCGCGCAGCGCGGCGCAAATTGGCTCGGCGCGGCGATCCTGCCAGACGATGGCGTGATGGATGGGCGCGCCGGTCTTGCGGTTCCAGACCACGGTGGTTTCGCGCTGGTTGGTGATGCCCACGGCGCGGATGTCGCGGGCCGTCAGGCCTGCCTTGGTCAGGGCCTCCCTGGCGGTGCTCAGCTGGGTGCGCCAGATTTCCTGAGGGTCATGTTCCACCCAGCCCGGACGAGGATAGATCTGCGGCAGCTCCAGCTGCGCCGAGGCCACAAGGCGGCCCTGGGCGTCAAACACGATGGAGCGGGAGCTGGAAGTGCCCTGGTCCAGAGCAAGCAGATAGGTGGTCATGAGTTGTCCAAGGTTCGCAGGGGCAGGACAAAGCGGGCCATCTCGGCTTGCTCGGACCAGCCCTGCTGTGAATAAAAGCCCCGTGCATAGGACGGGCGCTCACGGTTGTTGACCAGCCAGATGCGCAGGCAGTCGCGCGCGCGCGCCGCCTCGGTGGCAGCGTCCAGCAACTGCTGGCCCAGACCCAGGCCGCGTGCGCGCTCGGCAATGAACAGCTCGCTGACATAGCCTTCCCAGCCTTGCAGCACGGCCACAGGCAGCCAGTGGATGGCGCAGTAGCCGTTCAGGCGCTGCTGGGCGTCTTCGGCCACCAGCAGCAGGCTGCGCTCGGGCTCCGCATGGGCGCAGATCAACAGTGATTGGATGGCTTCGGTGTTTTGTGCAACGCTGCGGTCTTCATAAGCCTTGAACCAGCCTATGCCGTGCAGCAGCTCGCTGATGCCTGCCGCATCGCTGGGCAGAGCAGGGCGGATGTGGTTCAGCAGGTGGCGGGTCATTGCGCAATCGTGCACTGCACTTCGGCGTCGCGCAGCAGCGCATCGAAGGGGGCAGAAGGCTGCACATCGGTAAAGAGGCGATCGATCTGGTTCAGGCGTGCCAGCTCCACCATGGCCTGACGGCTGAACTTGCTGTGGTCGGCGGCCAGCCAGACTTCACGCGACTGGCCGATGATGGTCTGCGCGACCTTGACCTCGCGCAGGTCGAAGTCGCGCAGGCTGCCGTCGGACTCGATGGCCGAGATGCCGATCACGGCGATGTCCACCTTGAACTGGCGCATGAAGTCCACCGCTGCCTCGCCCACGATGCCGCGGTCGCGCGTGCGCACCACGCCGCCGGCGACGATGACCTCGCAGTCCGCATTGCTGCTGAGGATGGCGGCCACGTTGAGGTTGTTGGTGATGACGCGCAGGCCCTTGTGCTGCAGCAGCGCCTGGGCCACGGCTTCGGTCGTGGTGCCGATGTTCAGAATCAGCGAACAGCCGTTGGGAACGGCCTCGGCCACGGCACGCGCGATACGCATCTTGCCTTCGGCGTGCAGCACCTGGCGCTGAGTGTGGGCCAGGTTCTCCACGGTGGCGCTGGGCACGCGAACCCCGCCGTGAAAACGCACCAGCAGGCCGGCGTCGGCCAGCTTCTGGATATCGCGGCGTACGGTTTGCAGGGTCACGCCCAGAATTTCCGCCAGTTGCTCCACCGAGGTGGACTGGCGGGCGCGGACTTCTTCTACAAGCTGCAATTGACGGGGGTTGGAGTTCACGGCGTCGATGGAATGAAGGAAACAAAGCCCGTTGGTACAACTAAGCAATCAGGCGCGGCAGTCGGCACTTTAAACCGAAACCAAAGGAAACCCGCACTGACCAGGGCGCGTTACCGCCGACTTTGCTGCTTGATGCTTGTATTTATGGATCTTTGGGCTCGTAAAGAGGCTCTTCCCGAATCACCTGCGCAGACTACAGCTGCACGATGGGTTCACGGGGCTGTCATAAATTGTTGAAAAGCTGGCTGGCTGCGTCTGGATAGGTCTGCGATGGCTCTTATCGAACGAAAACGAAAGAAATCAAATTGAAACGCGCAGAGATTTGAAAAAAGAGCGAAAATCCGGCGCACTCCGATATCGCCCATGCCAGTCCGCCGCGCTACGCTTGGCACAGGCCTGCATTGGCGATGCTGAATCAACGAGGTACTCATGTCCGCTGCACCGTCCCCCTTGTCCACTTCCCGCGCAGAATTACTGAATCGTCTGTCGCAACCCGAAACCTATGATCTGGCCATCATTGGCGGTGGTGCCACCGGTCTGGGTGTGGCAGTGGATGCGGCGGCACGTGGTTTCAAGGTGGTGCTGCTGGAGTCCATGGACTTTGCCAAGGGCACGTCCTCGCGTGCCACAAAATTAGTGCATGGCGGTGTGCGCTACCTGGCCCAGGGCAATATCTCGCTGGTGCGAGAGGCACTGCACGAGCGCACAACGTTGCTGCACAACGCGCCGCACCTGGCACAGCCACTGGCCTTTGTCATGCCTTCCTACAAGCTGCTGGATACGCCTTTCTACGGTATTGGCCTCAAGATGTACGACGCCCTGGCAGGCAAGGCCGGCCTGGGTGCGACGGAGTTCCTCTCCTGCAGCAAGACCGTCAAATACCTGCCCACCGTGCAGCAAAAAGGACTCAAGGGCGGCGTCAAGTACTGGGACGGTCAGTTTGACGATGCGCGCCTGGCGCTGGCACTGGCTCGTACCGCGGCCGCCAAAGGGGCCTTGCTGGTCAATTACTGTCCCGCTGAAAAGCTGGTGTACGAAAACAATCGCGTTGCCGGCGTGATCTGCCGCGATGCAGAGTCCGGTCAAGGTTTCACGGTGCGCGCCAAATGCGTGGTCAATGCCACAGGTCCTTGGGTGGATCTGTTCCGCCAGCAGGATGCCGAAGCCCAGGGCCGGCCCGTCAAGCCCATGGTGGCGCCCAGCCAGGGCGTGCACGTGGTCGTCGATCGCGACTTCCTGCCTACCGATCACGCCTTGCTGGTGCCCAAGACCGCTGACGGCCGTGTGCTGTTTGCCGTGCCATGGCTGGGCAAGGTGATTCTGGGCACCACAGACACGCCGCGCCATGATCTGGCGCGCGAGCCGCTGCCCTTCAAGGAAGAGCTGGACTTCATCCTGACCGAAGCCGGCAAATACCTGAATCGCCAGCCCACACTGGCCGATGTGCGCAGCATGTGGGTGGGCCTGCGTCCGCTGGTCAAGCCGCAGGACGATGATGGCGAGAACACCAAGAAGATCAGCCGCGAGCACACGGTGATGTCCAGCAAGACGGGCCTGGTGACGGTGACGGGCGGCAAATGGACCACCTACCGCGCCATGGCCGAAGATGTGCTGGCCGAGTGCTTCCACATTGGCAGCCTGCCTGCCCGGGCTGCGGGCGTGACCGTGCATCTGCCGCTGGTGGGGGCGCCCGCCGAGGCCGCCGTCAAGCACCGCATGAACCAGACCCAGGGCTTGCACTCCTACGGCACGGATGCGCCAAGCGTGACCGACCTGCCAGGTGTCGATGCCTGGCTGACCGATGGGCTGTCCGAGGCCATGGTGCGTTTTGCGGCCCGCTTCGAATACGCCCGTACCGTGGAAGACATGCTGGCACGCCGCAGCCGTCTGTTGTTCCTTGATGCTCGCAAGGCGGCGGAAGTTGCACCGCGCGTGGCTGAAATCCTGGGGCAGGAGCTGGGCTGTGACGTCAAGCTGGCCGAGTTCCAGGCACTGGCTCAGCAATATCTGCCCGAGCAGCGCTGAACTGCTTCGCGCCTTTGCCGTTGCATTGTCGAGACCTCGTGGCGGGGTGGCAACAGTGCGGGATGAGTGCGCTCAAATGCGTTCTCTCAAAACAGGAGCGGCTAGCGCTTGATGCTCAATCAATAAAGATTAATTATTGTTTGGAATCAAGGTGTTGCATGCGCTGCTCGCTATGTTTTTGATATTGCTGGCAGGGGGCGGCGAAGCGGCTGTGCGGCAGCCTCGACGAAGCTGCGGTTATTGCAGGCTAAGGGCTTGACGTTAAACGGAAATCCTGCGACAATCTCATGCTTCACGTGTAAAAAGCGTGAAGCGTTCTGCCCAGTGGAAGCATTGCGAAATGGTTCGCGATGTGGACGACGGGCCCAAGACTGACTGGCTGCTTGATCGGCCCTTGAGAAGACTCTGGGGCTGTCGGGCGTTGCTGGAGCAAGTTGGGAATATTGAAATGATCCAAACAGAATCTCGGTTAGAGGTTGCCGACAACACCGGCGCGAAGTCTGTTCAGTGCATTAAGGTGCTGGGCGGCTCTCATCGTCGCTATGCAAGTGTTGGCGACATCATCAAGGTGAGCATCAAGGAAGCAGCTCCTCGTGGCCGCGTCAAAAAAGGCGAGGTCTACAGTGCTGTGGTGGTGCGTACCGCTAAGGGCATCCGTCGTGCAGACGGTTCGCTCGTGAAGTTCGACGGCAATGCCGCCGTGCTGCTGAACGCCAAGCTGGAGCCTATCGGCACCCGCATCTTTGGCCCCGTGACTCGTGAACTGCGTACCGAAAAGTTCATGAAGATCGTGTCCCTGGCACCTGAAGTTCTCTAAAGGAAGCACCATGAACAAGATTCGCAAGGGCGACCAAGTCATCGTGCTGACCGGCCGTGACAAAGGCAAGCAAGGCGTGGTCTCGGCTCGCACGGACGACTCCCACCTGTTGATCGATGGCATCAACCTGGTGAAGAAGCACACCAAGCCTAACCCCATGAAGGGCACCACCGGCGGTATCGTGGAAAAGGCCATGCCTATCCACCAATCCAACGTGGCCATCTTCAATGCAGCGACTGGCAAGGCCGATCGCGTGGGCATCAAGGTGAACGCCGACGGCACACGTGTTCGCGTGTTCAAGTCCAGCGGCGCCGAAATCAAGGCCGCCTGAGGAGTAACACATGGCACGACTGCAAAAACTCTATCGCGAAAAGATCGCGGCTGAACTGAAAGAAAAGTTCGGCTACACCTCCGCTATGGAAGTGCCCCGTCTGACCAAGATCACCCTGAACATGGGTGTGAGCGAAGCCGTGGCCGACAAGAAGGTGATGGACAACGCCGTGGCTGACCTGACCAAGATCTCTGGTCAAAAGCCCGTGGTGACCAAGGCCAAGAAGGCTATCGCTGGTTTCAAGATCCGTGAAGGCCAGGCTATTGGCTGCATGGTGACCCTGCGTGGCGTTCAGATGTACGAATTCCTGGACCGTTTCGTGACCGTGGCTCTGCCCCGCGTGCGTGACTTCCGTGGTATTTCGGGCCGTTCGTTCGATGGTCGCGGCAACTACAACGTTGGCGTCAAAGAACAAATCATCTTCCCCGAAATCGAGTACGACAAGGTGGACGCTCTGCGTGGTCTGAACATCAGCATCACGACAACAGCGAAGAACGACGACGAGTGCAAGGCACTGCTCGCCGCTTTCAAATTCCCCTTCAAGAACTGAGGTGGCGCATGGCTAAAGTAGCAATGATTCAGCGCGAACTGAAGCGCGAAAAGCTGGCAGCCAAGTACGCTGCCAAGTATGCAGAACTGAAGGCAATCGCCGGCGACGCAAAGCGTTCCGACGAAGAGCGTGATGCCGCTCGCCTGGGTCTGCAAAAGCTGCCCCGTAACTCGAACCCCACTCGCCAACGTGCACGTTGCGAGATCACGGGCCGTCCCCGTGGCACATTCCGTCAATTCGGTCTGGGCCGCGCCAAGGTGCGTGAATTGGCCTTCGCTGGCGACATCCCCGGTGTCACCAAGGCCAGCTGGTAAGCAAGCAGGAGAGATTAAACATGAGCATGAGTGATCCCATCGCTGACTTGCTGACCCGTATCCGCAATGCACAAATGGTCTCCAAGGCCACCGTGTCGGCTCCTTCCTCCAAGGTCAAGGTTGCCATCGCACAAGTGCTGAAGGAAGAAGGCTATATCGACGGCTTCGAAGTGAAGTCCGAAGGTGGCAAGTCCGAACTCGAAATTACCCTGAAGTACTACGCCGGTCGCCCTGTGATCGAACGTATCGAGCGCGTGAGCCGTCCCGGCCTGCGTGTTTACAAGGGTCGTCACGCAATCCCTCAGGTCCAGAACGGCCTGGGCGTGGCCATCGTCACCACTCCTCAAGGCGTGATGACCGATCGCAAAGCACGTGCAGCCGGTGTCGGCGGCGAAGTGCTGTGCTATGTGGCCTAACGGACATTAAGGAGAAATACTGAAATGTCTCGCGTAGCAAAAGCAAATGTGACCATCCCCGCTGGCGTGGATGTGTCTATCAATGCTGACTCCATCAAGGTCAAGGGCAAGGGCGGCGATCTGTCCCTGTCTTTGAACCGCCTGGTGACCATCAGCAACAACGACGGCAAGCTGTCGTTCGCACCCGCAAATGATTCCCGTGAAGCTGACGCTCTGGCCGGTACTTTCCGCCAGCTGGTCAACAACATGGTCAAGGGCGTGACCGAAGGTTTCGAGAAGAAGCTGACGCTGATCGGCGTGGGCTACAAGGCCGCTGCACAAGGTTCCAAGCTGAACCTGGCTGTGGGCTTCTCGCACCCCGTGAACTTCGATATGCCTGCCGGCATCACCATCGCTACCCCCACTCCGACCGAAATCGTGATCAAGGGTGCTGACCGTCAAGTCGTCGGTCAATTGGCCGCTGAGATCCGCGCCGTTCGTCCTCCCGAGCCTTACAAGGGCAAGGGCATTCGCTATGCGAATGAGAAGGTCGTGATCAAAGAGACCAAGAAGAAGTAAGGAGCTGCATGATGTTGAACAAGAAAGAGCAGCGTCTGCGTCGTGCCCGTCAGACTCGCATCCGCATTGCCCAGCAAGGCGTGGCGCGTCTGAGCGTGAACCGTACCAACCTCCATATCTACGCCTCCGTGGTTTCGGAAGACGGCACCAAGGTGCTGGCTTCGGCCTCCACTGCAGAAGCCGAAGTGCGTTCGCAAATCGGCGCCGCTGGCAAGGGTGGCAACGTGGCTGCCGCCACGCTGATCGGCAAGCGTATTGCCGAGAAGGCTAAGGCTGCTGGCGTTGAGAAAGTGGCTTTCGACCGCGCCGGTTTTGCATACCATGGCCGCGTGAAGGCTTTGGCAGAAGCCGCTCGCGAAGCGGGCCTGCAGTTCTAAGCGGAGCGGATAGAAAATGGCTAAATTTTCCCCCAAGGTGCAAGACGAAGGTCGTGACGACGGTCTGCGCGAAAAAATGATCGCGGTCAACCGCGTCACCAAGGTCGTGAAGGGCGGTCGTATCCTCGGCTTCGCTGCACTGACCGTGGTTGGCGACGGTGACGGTCGCGTTGGCATGGGTAAGGGCAAGTCCAAGGAAGTGCCTGCTGCCGTGCAAAAGGCGATGGAAGAATGCCGCCGCAACCTGATGAAGGTTGCTCTGAAGAGCGGCACCATTCACCACTCGGTGAAGGGCCATCACGGCGCTGCCAAGGTTGAGCTGCACCCCGCTCCCAAGGGTACCGGCATCATCGCTGGCGGCCCTATGCGCGCTGTCTTTGAAGTAGTGGGTATCACCGACATCGTGGCCAAGAGCCATGGTTCGTCGAACCCCTACAACATGGTTCGCGCAACTTTTGACGCTTTGAAGAACTCCACGACCCCTGCGAACGTGGCAGCAAAGCGCGGCAAGTCGGTCGAAGACATCTTCACCGCCTGATCGGAGTCCAGCACATGACAACACAACAAACTGTCAAGATTCAGCTGGTTCGTAGCCCCATCGGCACCAAAGAGTCGCACCGTGCGACTGTGCGTGGCCTGGGTCTGCGCAAGCTGAACAGCGTCAGCGAACTGCAGGACACTCCTGAAGTGCGCGGCATGATTAACAAGATCGCCTACTTGGTGAAGGTTCTCTGAAAGGATTGATGATGGAACTCAATAGCATCAAGCCTGCAGACGGCGCCAAGCACGCCAAGCGTCGCGTGGGTCGCGGTATCGGTTCTGGTCTGGGTAAGACTGCCGGTCGCGGTCACAAGGGTCAGAAGTCGCGTTCGGGTGGCTACCACAAGGTGGGCTTCGAAGGCGGTCAAATGCCTCTGCAGCGTCGCCTGCCCAAGCGTGGCTTCAAGTCGCATCTGCTGAAGTTCAATGCAGAAGTGACCCTGTCCGAGCTGGATAAGCTCGGCCTGGCCGAAGTCGATCTGGCTGCTCTGAAGCAAGCCGGTCTGGTCGGTTCTATCGCCAAGGTCGTGAAGATCATCAAGAGCGGTGAACTGACAAAGGCTGTCAAGCTCAACGGTATCGGCGCTACCGCCGGTGCCAAGGCTGCCATCGAAGCTGCCGGTGGCAGCATCGCCTGATTAAAGTTCTGAAAGAAGACATCCGTGGCTACTAGCGCAGCTCAAATTGCAAAGACTGGAAAATTCGGCGACCTGCGTCGTCGTCTGGTTTTTCTGTTGCTTGCGCTGGTCGTATACCGTATCGGGGCGCATATCCCCGTTCCGGGCATCGACCCAGCGCAGCTGCAGCAGCTGTTCTCTGGCCAGCAGGGCGGCATTCTCAATCTGTTCAACATGTTCTCGGGTGGAGCGCTTTCGCGCTTCACAGTGTTCGCACTGGGGATCATGCCGTACATCTCGGCATCGATCATCATGCAGCTCATGACCTATGTGGTCCCGACATTCGAGCAGATGAAAAAGGAAGGTGAATCGGGTCGTCGCAAGATTACCCAGTACACCCGTTATGGAACATTGGCTCTGGCCTTGTTCCAGTCCTTGGGGATTGCTGTCGCCTTGGAAAGCTCTCAAGGCCTGGTTCTGAGCCCTGGTTTTGGCTTCCGCATGACTGCGGTGGTCAGCCTCACGGCCGGCACCATGTTCCTGATGTGGCTCGGTGAACAGATCACGGAACGTGGTCTGGGCAACGGCATCTCGATACTGATCTTTGGCGGTATCGCCGCAGGTCTGCCAAGCTCTATTGGCGGTCTGCTGGAACTGGTGCGCACCGGTGCCATGAGCATCCTGGCGGCTATCTTCATTGTCCTCGTTGTGGCAGCCGTGACGTACTTCGTCGTGTTTGTCGAGCGAGGCCAACGCAAGATCTTGGTGAATTACGCCCGCCGGCAAGTCGGCAACAAGGTGTATGGTGGTCAGTCTTCGCACTTGCCACTGAAGCTGAACATGGCAGGGGTCATTCCTCCCATCTTCGCTTCCTCAATCATCTTGCTGCCTGCGACGGTGGTGAATTGGTTCAGTGCAGGAGAATCCATGCGCTGGCTGAAGGATATTGCGAGCACGTTGACCCCTGGTCAGCCGATCTATGTCATCCTTTATGCTGCCGCGATCATTTTCTTCTGCTTCTTCTACACGGCCCTGGTCTTCAACAGCCGGGAAACTGCCGACAACCTGAAGAAGAGTGGCGCTTTCA
This sequence comes from Comamonas resistens, assembly GCF_030064165.1. Lineage (NCBI taxonomy): Bacteria > Pseudomonadati > Pseudomonadota > Betaproteobacteria > Burkholderiales > Comamonadaceae > Comamonas > Comamonas resistens. The sequence continues at coordinate 4,699,356 of NZ_CP125947.1, read as the reverse complement.
TCCCCGGGATTCGTCCTGGCGAACAGACAGCCCGCTACATTGACAAGATTCTGGTTCGCCTGACCCTGGCTGGTGCGATCTACATTACCTTCGTGTGCTTGTTGCCCGAATTCCTGATCCTGAAGTACAACGTTCCGTTCTACTTCGGCGGTACTTCGTTGCTGATCATTGTGGTCGTGACGATGGACTTCATGGCACAAGTGCAGAACTACGTGATGTCGCAGCAATATGAGTCGCTCTTGAAAAAGGCGAACTTTAAGGCTGGTATTTGATGACAAGGCTGCCCGGGTGGGCAGCCTGCCAAAAGTTAGTAGACGCCCATCGATCTATCGCGGGCATTGTTTCCCGGTCGATAGGCCGATAGTGGATGGAACGTTTTAGGAGAATAGAATGAGAGTTTCGGCTTCGGTCAAGAAAATCTGCCGTAACTGCAAGATCATCCGCCGCAAAGGTGTCGTGCGCGTGATCTGCACTGACCAGCGCCACAAGCAGCGCCAAGGTTGATTGAAAGCATTAGAGGACTAATATGGCACGTATTGCTGGCATTAACATCCCGCCGCACAAGCATGCTGAAATCGGCCTGACCGCCATCTATGGCATCGGTCGCACTACAGCTCGCAAGATCTGCGAAGCATGCGGTATCGAGTATTCCAAGAAGGTCAAGGACCTGACGGACGCTGATCTGGAAAAGATCCGTGACTTCCTGAATCCCATGACTCTGGAAGGTGACCTGCGTCGCGAAACCACCATGAACATCAAGCGTTTGATGGACATCGGTTGCTATCGTGGTTTCCGTCATCGTCGCGGCCTGCCCATGCGCGGTCAACGTACCCGCACGAATGCTCGCACTCGTAAGGGTCCGCGCAAGGGTGCAGCGGCTCTGAAGAAATAAGGGATTGAGAGATCACTATGGCTAAGGCACAAAACAACGCTGCAGCACGCGTTCGCAAGAAAGTTCGCAAGAACATTTCCGACGGCATCGCTCACGTTCACGCTTCGTTCAACAACACGATCATCACGATCACCGACCGTCAAGGCAACGCTCTGTCGTGGGCTTCGTCGGGTGGCCAGGGCTTCAAGGGTTCGCGTAAGTCGACTCCTTTTGCAGCTCAGGTTGCTTCGGAAGTGGCCGGTCGTGCTGCTATCGAACAGGGCATCAAGAACCTGGACGTCGAAATCAAGGGTCCCGGTCCTGGCCGTGAATCCTCGGTTCGCGCCCTGGGTGCTCTGGGCATCCGTATCACTTCCATCTCGGACGTGACTCCGGTTCCCCACAACGGCTGCCGCCCTCAAAAGCGCCGTCGTATCTAATCTTTATCAAGACCACCGCCGCCCAGGTGCATTAGCATCGCGGGCGGCTCCCGTGTTTGCGCACGGTAGATGACACAAAGGAAATCAAGTGGCACGTTATATCGGCCCCAAGGCCAAGCTCTCCCGCCGTGAAGGCACCGATCTGTTCCTGAAGAGCGCCCGTCGCTCCATCGCTGACAAGGCAAAGTTTGACACCAAGCCTGGTCAGCATGGCCGCACTTCCGGTCAGCGCACTTCCGACTACGGTCTGCAACTGCGTGAAAAGCAGAAGGTCAAGCGCATGTACGGCGTGCTGGAGAAGCAATTCCGCCGCTACTTCGAAGCTGCCGATCGCAAGCGCGGCAACACCGGTGCCAACCTGCTGTCCCTGTTGGAATCGCGTCTGGACAACGTGGTGTACCGCATGGGCTTCGGCTCCACTCGAGCTGAAGCACGCCAGCTGGTGTCGCACAAGGCCATCACCGTGAACGGTCAAGCTGTGAACATTCCTTCCTACTCCGTGAAGGAAGGCGACGTGGTTGCCGTGCGTGAAAAGTCCAAGAAGCAAGCTCGTATCGTCGAAGCTCTGCAACTGGCTTCTCAAGTGGGCTTCCCCGCATGGGTGGAAGTGGCTGCTGACAAGGCAGAAGGCACTTTCAAGAAGTCTCCTGACCGCGACGAATTCGCAGCTGACATCAACGAATCCCTGATCGTTGAGTTGTACTCGCGTTAATCCTTAGCAGCGACATTTCTGTAAACCGTTCCCACGGCGCGAGGCATCGCGCCGTGGGTGCTTCACCAGCCTTACCGGTGTAACGAGCCGGGGGTATTGAGAGGAAGTCTGCATGCAAACGAATTTGCTGAAGCCCAAGACAATCAATGTCGAACAGCTTGGTCACAACCGTGCCAAGGTGGTTCTGGAGCCGTTTGAGCGTGGCTACGGTCATACGCTGGGCAATGCCCTGCGCCGTGTTCTGCTCTCCTCCATGGTGGGTTACGCAGCGACTGAAGTGACGATTGCTGGAGTGCTGCATGAGTACTCCTCCATCGACGGTGTCCAGGAAGATGTGACCAACATCCTGCTGAATCTCAAGGGTGTGGTGTTCAAGCTGCACAACCGTGACGAAGTCACCTTGAGCCTGCGCAAGGATGGCGAAGGTGTTGTCACTGCTCGTGACATTCAGACCCCCCACGACGTAGAAATCGTCAACCCTGATCACGTGATTGCCCATCTGTCGCAAGGCGGCAAGCTGGACATGCAGATCAAGGTGGAAAAGGGCCGTGGCTATGTGCCCGGCAACGTGCGCCGCTATGGTGACGAGTCGACCAAGTCGATCGGCCGTATCGTGCTCGACGCTTCGTTCTCGCCCGTCAAGCGCGTGAGCTACGCTGTCGAATCCGCACGTGTGGAACAGCGTACCGACCTGGACAAGCTGGTCCTGGAAATCGAAACCAACGGTGCCATCACCGCTGAAGATGCAGTGCGTGCTTCCGCCAAGATCCTGGTGGAACAGCTGGCCGTGTTCGCCCAGCTGGACGGCGGCGATATCGCCAGCGTGTTCGACGCTCCTGCCGGTGGCCGTGGCGCTGCTACGTCCTTCGATCCCATCCTGCTGCGTCCCGTGGACGAGCTCGAGCTCACCGTGCGTTCTGCCAACTGCCTCAAGGCAGAGAACATTTACTACATCGGTGACCTCATCCAGCGTACCGAAAACGAGCTGCTCAAGACGCCTAACCTGGGCCGCAAGTCGCTCAACGAGATCAAGGAAGTCCTGGCTTCCCGCGGTCTGACGCTGGGCATGAAGCTCGAAAACTGGCCACCCGCTGGCCTGGAAAAGCGTTAATTGCTATAATAGCGAGCTCTACTTGAGCCAGATGGCTTGGGTGAAGTCTCAAAGTGCCTCGGGCAGTACCTGATACGGCTGCCTGATTTAATTTAGAAAAGATCTCCGGATAAAAACGGGGAGCAAAGGAAAAGCACCATGCGTCACGGCAACGGCCTCCGCAAACTGAACCGCACTTCTGCACACCGCAAGGCAATGCTGCAGAACATGATGAATTCGCTGATCGAACACGAAGCCATCAAGACCACCGTCCCCAAGGCCAAGGAACTGCGCCGCGTGATCGAGCCCATGATCACTCTGGCCAAGGTTGACACCGTGGCTAACCGCCGCCTGGCTTTTGACCGCCTGCGTGACCGCGACAGCGTGACCAAGCTGTTCAACGTGCTGGGTCCCCGCAACGCTCAGCGTCCCGGCGGCTACACACGTATCCTGAAGATGGGCTTCCGCGTGGGCGACAACGCTCCCATGGCCTATGTGGAACTGGTTGAGCGCGCTGAAGAAGCCGCTGCAGCAGCTGAATAAGCCTGCTATAATTTGGAAATGCCGCGCGATGGAGCAGTCTGGTAGCTCGTTGGGCTCATAACCCAAAGGTCGGAGGTTCAAATCCTTCTCGCGCAACCAAATTGAAAAGGTCACGACGATGTCGTGACCTTTTTTTTGCCCTGCCGCATGGCGGCAGATCGCGGAGCCCATCCTCAGCCGGCCATGCGACCGAGCTGCGTGCCGATGCGGTGGCGCAGGTGCTCGCGCACCCGATTGGCGATCACATTGGCGATCTCCGGGCTCAGTCCCTCGCTGATATGCAGCACCTCGGTGTAGTGCAGATACAGCAGGCCGCGCAGCGTCCGGAACGCGGCCTCGTGCTCGGCGCCGCAGACGCCGGCATCGTTGGCCAGCACCCGTTCGATGGCGCCGGGGTCGAGCAGTGCGACCTTGCAGATGGCGGCTTGGCGCACGATCTCCAGGTCGATCTCCTCGAGACGACTTTCCCACTCATGAGGCAAGAAGCGGTTGGCTGGCATGTAGGCTGTTTCTCCTGTTCACTCCATGGGCATGCGGGCGTTGCATGTCCGACGCCGAGATACTGGCATGCGCACGCACGTGGCTGCGGGTTTTGCTGGCGGGCTCTTGATGCTGGTCAAACTTTGGTGGCGCAAGAATCGGCGCGGAGACCGAGTCATGCGGCACTGCATCATGATGTCCGTCATGCGGCGCAGCCAGCAATGCCCGTGCAGGCTTCTTGGCTTTTGGCCCGGGCATGCTCCCGTCCTGGCGTCGCAGTGGCAAAGAAAAGGACTTACATGCTCGAGAAAATCGCCTCGCTGTTCCGCTACTTCAAATCGGCCGTGCCGTTCCGTCTGCTGCCCGCGCTGATCGCCACCCTGGTGCTGATCGGTCTGCTGCTGACGCCGGTGCCCGCAGGGTTGGATCCCAAGGCCTGGCAACTGGTGGCTATTTTCCTGACCACCATCGTGGCCATCATCCTCAAGGTCATGCCCATAGGCGTGATGGCCTTGATGGCCATCGTCATCGTCTCGCTGTCCCAGGTCACCTCCACCTCCTCCAAGGGGGCGATCACCGATGCGCTGAGCAGCTTCGCGAATCCGCTGATCTGGCTGATCGTGGTGGCCGTTCTCATCTCGCGCGGCCTCAAGAAGACGGGGCTGGGCAGCCGCATCGGCCTAATGTTCATCGCGCTGCTGGGCAAGCGCACCCTAGGCATAGGCTACGGTCTGGCGATCTGCGAACTGGTGCTCGCGCCGTTCACGCCCAGCAATACGGCGCGCGGCGGCGGCATCGTGCATCCGATCATGAAGTCCATCGCCAATGCCTTCGAATCGGACCCGGCCAAGGGCACGCAGGGCAAGGTCGGCACCTACCTGGCCCTGGTCAATTACCATGCCAACCCCATCACCTCGGCCATGTTTCTGACCGCCACCGCGCCCAACCCACTGGTCGTGGATCTGGTGGCCAAGGCCACGGGCCAGTCCCTGCACCTGAGCTGGACCAACTGGGCGCTGTACATGCTGCTGCCGGGTCTGCTGTGCCTGCTGCTGATGCCGCTGGCCGTCTATCTGCTGTCGCCGCCCGAGCTCAAGGCCACGCCCAATGCCGTGGAATACGCGCGTGCCGAGATGGCCCGCATGGGGCCGCTGTCGGGCAAGGAGCGGGTGATGCTCGGGACCTTCGGCATGATGCTGTTGCTCTGGGCCAATGTGCCGCAAATGCTGTTCGGCCCGGCGTTCACGCTGGATCCGACCGTGGTGGCCTTTCTGGGGCTGTTCACCCTGATCATCACCGGCACCATCGACTGGGATGATGTGCTGTCCGAGAAAAGCGCCTGGGACACCCTGATCTGGTTCGGCGCCCTGGTTATGCTGGCCGAGCAGCTCAACAAGCTGGGCGTTGTCGCCTGGTTTGCCGAGGGCATGAAGAACGCCATCGTCGCCAGCGGCTTGGGCTGGCTGTCCGTGGCGGCTATCCTGGTCGGTGTGTTTGTGTTCTCACACTATCTGTTCGCCAGCACCACGGCCCATATCAGCGCCATGATGCTGGCCTTTCTGACCGTTGGGGCGCAACTGATACCTGCCGACTATGTCGTTCCCTTCATGCTGATGATGACGGCGGGCTCGGCGATCATGATGACGCTGACGCACTACGCGACCGGCACCTCGCCCATCATCTTCGGCAGCGGCTATGTCACGCTGGGCAACTGGTGGCGCGTGGGTGCGGCCATGTGCGTGCTCGAGTTGCTGGTGTTTGCCGTGGTCGGCAGCGGCTGGTGGAAGCTGCTGGGCCTGTGGTGAGGAGGTTCGCATGAGAGTTGCCGTCTTCAGTGCCCGCCGCTACGACCAGTCCCTGCTCACCGAGGCCAATCACGCAAATCCCGCGGCGGGCCATGAGCTGCTCTTCATCCAGGACCGGCTCACGGCCGAGACTGCGGCGCTGGCGCGCGGCTGCGCGGCCGTCTGTGTCTTCGTCAACGACTGCGTGGATGCCGAGGTGCTGCAACTGCTGGCGGACCAGGGCACGCGCCTGGTGGCCACGCGCTCCACGGGCTACAACCATATCGATGCAGCTGCGGCAGGACGGCTGGGCGTGGCCGTGGTGCGCGTGAGCGACTATTCGCCGCACTCGGTGGCCGAGTTTGCCGTGGGCCTGCTGCTGGCCGTCAACCGCAAGATCGCGCGTGCCAGCATGCGCACGCGCGAGGGAAATTTCGAGCTTGACGGCCTGATGGGCTTCGATCTGCACGGCAAGACCGTGGGCGTGATCGGCACTGGGAAGATCGGCAGCCTCTTCGCGCGCATCATGCTTGGCTTCGGCTGCACGGTGCTGGGCCATGACAAGTACCCCGATCCGGCCTTCGAGCAGCAGGGCGGACGCTACGTGCCGGTGCGCGAGCTGCTGGCCGGCTCGGACGTGATCTCGCTGCACTGCCCCTTGACCGAGGAGACGCATCACATCGTCGATGCCGCCTCGCTGTCCCACATAAAGCGCGGCGCCATCCTCGTCAACACCAGCCGCGGCGGCCTGGTGGACACCGAAGCGGCGGTGCAGGCGCTCAAGAGCGGCCAGCTCGGCGGCCTGGCCATCGATGTCTACGAGCAGGAGGCCAGCCTGTTCTTCCAGGACCTGTCGTCCACCATCATCACGGACGACGTGATCCAGCGCCTGGTGTCCTTTCCCAATGTCATCGTCACCGGCCACCAGGCTTTTTTCACCGTGGAGGCCATAGGTCAGATCATGGCGGCCACGGTGGACAGCATCACGGATTTCGAGCGCGGCGCGCCGCTGCTCAACCGTGTGCCCGGCAACTGAGCTGGGCGGCCCGGGACTGCAGCAAGGGCTTTTACCGCAGCCTGTGCATGGGTATTGGGCCGAATCATCGGGCGGGCACGGGCGGAATTCGGCAACGCTAGAATGGCGTCCCTTTGCCGATTTACAGCCCACAGCAGGTGGGCATTTTTGTTACCGCCGCCAGTGCTGTGCCACCTCCCATGACGACTGCTTTTTCCCCCGCCACACTGGGCATAGATTTCGGAACCTCCAACTCGGCGGCCGCCTATCGCATGCCGGGCGCACCCGCGCGCCTGCTGCCGCTGGAAGGCGTCGCCACCGGCATGCCCACGGCGCTGTTCTTCAATACCGAAGAGCACAGCACGCATTTCGGCCGCGATGCCATGCAGCAGTATCTGGCGGGCGAGGAAGGGCGTCTGATGCGTTCCCTCAAAAGCCTGCTGGGCAGCAGCCTTTTGCTGGAAAAGACCGCGGTGCACGAGCAGCTCGTCAGCTACCAGGACATCATCGCGATCTTTCTCAAGCGCGTGGCCGATCAGGCACGCCAGGCGCTGGACGGACGTCTGCCCGAGCGCGTGGTGCTCGGGCGTCCCGTGCATTTTGTCGACGAGCACCCGCAGCGAGACCGTCAGGCGCAGGATGCCCTGGCCGCTGCGGCGCGCGCCGCGGGCCTGGGTGAAGTCAGCTTCCAGCTGGAGCCGATTGCCGCGGCACTGGATTACGAACAGCGCCTGAGCGAGGAAAAGCTGGTGCTGGTCGTCGACATCGGCGGCGGCACTTCGGACTTCACCGTGGTGCGCCTGGGGCCGCAGCAGGCCGGACATGCCGATCGCAGTCAGGATATTCTGGCCACCACGGGCGTGCATATCGGCGGCACGGACTTTGACCACCGTTTGAATGTGGCCCAGGTCATGCCCTTGCTGGGCTACAAGCACATCGGTCCCAGCGGGCGCGAGGTGCCCAGCAGCGTGTTCTTCGATCTTTCCACCTGGCATCTGATCCAGTGGCTGTACACGGCCAAATCGCTGGCGTCGGCGCGCAATCTCAAGAACGACTACAGCGACCTGCAACTGCACCAGCGCCTGATGAAGGTGCTGGAATGGCGCGAAGGCCACCGTCTCGCCGATGCGGTGGAGCAGGCCAAGATCGCTGCCTCGCAAAGCCATGCGGCAGCCGGCATCGCCCTGGGCTGGCTAGAAGACGGCTTGCCCGCGGAAATTTCTCCGCAGGTCCTGGAGGAGCAGTTGCAGGCCCTGCTGCAGCAGGTGGTGGAATGCGCCCAGGACTGCGTTCACCAGGCCGGTGTGGATGCGCCGGATGCGATCTATCTGACCGGCGGCTCGTCGGCCCTGCGCACGCTGCGCGATGCCTTGCGCACGGCGTTTCCCGCCACGCCGCAGGTCGAAGGCGATCTGTTTGGCGGCGTGGCCACCGGCCTGGCTTACGCCTGATATCAAAAAGTGAGCTGATAGCGCTTTGTATATAAGCGCTATCGGTCATTTTGATGCTTATTCGCCTTCGGCGGCCCGCTTGAGTTCCAGCGCCCGGTCGTAGAGCGTGTTGCGACTGGCTCCAGTGATTTCGGCGGCCAGCTTCACGGCCGTCTTGGTCGGCAACTCGGCCAGCAGCAGCTTGAGCACGCGCTCGGCCTCGCCCGATTCCTGCTGCACCGCCACAGGGTGCAGCACGATGGCAAACTCGCCCTTGACGCGCTGCGGCGAGGCCTGCAGCCAGGCCGCGAGTTCGCTGGCTGGCATGGTGGCGATGTCTTCGAACTGCTTGGTGATCTCGCGCGCCAGCGTGACGCGACGCTCGCCAAGCAGGGCCAGGGCCTGGGCCAGTTCGATGATGCGGTGTGGCGCTTCGAGCAGCACGGTGCAGCGCGGCTGATCGGCAAGTTTTTGCACGGCGGCCAGGCGTTCGGCATTCTTGGTGGGCAGAAAGCCGGCGAACAGAAAACCGCTTTCGCCCTGAGCGGGGGGTATGGCGCCAGCCACGCTGATGGCCGAGGTCACGCTGCTGGCTCCGGGCAAAGGAATGCTGCGCAAGCCCACTTCCTGCAACGCGGCGCACAGGCGCGCGCCGGGATCGCTGACGCCAGGCGTGCCGGCATCGCTGACATAGGCGATGCGCTGGCCTTGCTGCAGGCGTGCGATGACCTGCTGGGCCGCTTCGGCCTCGTTATGCTGGTGCACGGCCAGCAACTGGCTGCCCGGGCGCTCCAGACCATAGCTGCGCAGCATGCCCTGGGTGTGGCGCGTGTCTTCGCAGGCAATGCAGTCCACGAGCTGCAGCACATGCAGGGCGCGCAGGCCGATGTCGGCCAGATTGCCGATGGGCGTCGCCACCACATACAGGGCTCCCTGCGGATAATGCTGGGAAGCGGCCGCATCCCGTGCGGCCGTCAGTGCAGAGGCGAAAGAGGTAGTCAATGGATTTCCTTGGAAAGCGGCCCAAGCCGGCGCAAAGCACAACCACACGCGGCCAGCAGGCCGAGGATGCTGCGCTGGCTTACCTGCAGAGGCAGGGCTTGAGGCTGATTGAGCGCAATTATCGAACGGCGGGCCGTGGTGGCGGTGAAATCGATCTGATCCTGCGTGACCGCGACGGGTCTTTGGTGTTTGTGGAGGTGCGCAGTCGTAACACCGGACGCTATGGTGGCGCGGGTGGCAGCATCGGCACCACCAAGCAGGGGCGCATCGTGCTGGCGGCCCGCCATTACCTGGCGCGCCTTGCAGCGCCGCCGCCTTGCCGGTTTGATGTGGTGTTGCTGGAGGGGGCCGAGCTGCAATGGCTCAAGGCTGCTTTCGATGCACAGTGAATGTTGGCTGCAACATAGATGCGCAAATAACTCTTAGCTACCAAAGAGATAACAGCACGCAGGTATCATCGGGCCTCCATGCTAGAGCAACGAATTCAACAGCATTTCATCGACAGTGCCGACCTGAAGTATCAGGCCGCCCAGGCGCTGAGCCAACCCATCGCTTCCGCTGTGCAGGCCATGCTGGCCTGTGTCACCGGTGGCGGCAAGGTGCTGGCTTGCGGCGCCGGCGTTTCGGCCAGCGATGCCCAATTATTTGCATCCCTGTGCGTCACAGGTTTCGAGCGCGATCGTCCCGAACTGGCGGCTCTGGCCCTGAGCTCGGATGGCGGTCTGCTGGGAACCGTGGGCGCCACGGGGTCCGGTGGCAACGCCACGCAATATCTGGCACGGCAGATTCGGGCACTGGGCCAGCCCGGTGACCTGCTTTTGCTGATGTCCGTCAGCGGCAACGATGTGGTGATGCAGGAAGCCCTGGAAGCCGCCCATGAGCGCGACATGATGGCCGTGGTGCTGACAGGGCGCACCGGCGGCAATCTGGCGGCTCATGTGCGCGAGACCGATGTGCTGATCTGCGTGCCTCATGACCGTGCAGCGCGCGTGCGCGAGACCCATACCCTGATTCTTCACTGTCTGGCGGACGGTGTGGATTCGCAATTGCTTGGTGACCAGGAGATGCCTTTATGAAATTGCAGTGGACCCGCGCGGCATGTGCCGCATTGACCGTGGTGGCCTTGGGCGGAGCGCTCAGCGGCTGTATCGCCCTGGTGGGCGGTGGTGCTGCCGTGGCAGGTATGTCGGCCGTGGACAGGCGCACCACAGGCACACAGGTGGAAGACCAGGGCATAGAACTGCGCGCAGGCAACCGCATTGCCGAGGTCATGGGTGATAAGGCGCGCGCCAGTGCGACCAGTTACAACCGTGTGGTGCTGCTGACCGGCCAGGCGGGCAATGCCACTGACAAGGCGACCATTGAAAAGCTGGTGCGCGAGCAACCCACGGTACGCAATGTCTATAACGAGATCGAGGTGGCGCCCTTCACCGCGACCCTGGGCCAGCGCTCCAAGGACACGATGATCACCGGCCAGGTCAAGGCCAGCCTGGTCAATGCCAAGGATATTTCCGCCTCGGCCATCAAGGTGGTGACCGAAAACAATGTGGTCTATCTGATGGGCATCGTCACACCACGTGAGTCCAAGCGCGCGGCCGAGGTTGCGCGTGGCGTCAACGATGTATCCAAGGTGGTGCGTCTGTTCGAGGTGATTTCGGAGGATGAGCTTTCCAATATGTCTCCCCAGCCCGCCCCCGTGGTCGAGGACCGCTCCAGCATGAACTGAAGCGAAGTCTGTGAATGCAAAAAAGCCGGACAAGAGTCCGGCTTTTTTCATCGCCAGGCCGCCCAAGATGAAAACGCCGGGGCTGCCTGGCCCCTTCAGGAGGGGCAGCGAATCACCCGAAATGGGGCGCGTAAGGGCACCAGGGTCTGCAGGCTTAGCGCAGGCGCTGAATCAGGCTTGATGTGTCCCAGCGGTTGCCGCCCATGGCCTGCACATCGGCATAGAACTGGTCCACCAGCGCCGTCACGGGCAGGCGGGCTCCGTTGCGTTGCGCTTCCTCCAGCACCAGGTTCAGGTCCTTGCGCATCCAGTCGACCGCAAAACCGAAATCGAACTTGCCCACCGCCATGGTCTTGCCGCGGTTGTCCAGTTGCCAGCTCTGGGCTGCGCCCTTGCCGATGACATCCAGCACCTTGTTGACATCCAGATCGGCGCGCAGGCCGAAGGCGATGGCTTCGGACAGAGCCTGAACCAGACCTGCAACGCAGATCTGGTTGACCATCTTGGTCAGCTGGCCGCTGCCGCTGGGACCCATATGGGTAAAGGCGCGAGAGAAGGCTGCAGCCACTGGCGCGGCCTGTTCGAACACGGCTTCATCGCCACCGCACATCACCGTGAGCTGACCGTTGACGGCCCCGGCCTCGCCGCCAGAAACCGGCGCATCGATAAAGTGCAGACCACGCTGCAGGGCCTGCACGTACAGCTCACGGGCAATCTGGGCCGAGGCCGTGGTGTGGTCCACAAGGATGGCCCCGGATTCCATGCCTGCCAGGGCGCCGTTTTCGCCTTCGACAACGGCGCGCAGGTCGTCATCATTGCCAACACAGCAAAACACCATGCGAGCGCCCTGTACGGCTTCGCGTGGCGTTGCTGCATGGCGGCCACCGAATTGCTGGGCCCACTGCTCGGCTTTGGCCGCTGTGCGGTTGTAGACCGTGACCTGATGGCCTGCGGCTGCCAGATGTGCGGCCATGGGCGCACCCATGACACCGAGGCCCAGAAAGGCCACGGGCGTGGAGGCGCAAGGCTCGTAGCTGCGGGGGGCGATGGTGGCAGTCATGAAAATCCTCGAATGCTTGATGGTTGAAGTTGCACGCCACTGGCGTGGCGCATGCCAGGGCTGCCAGCAAGGGCCTGGACGTCCCTGCCGCCCAGCTGCAAAGGCTGGAGCCCCCAGGGGGCTAAACGATCGTCAGATGCTCGGTACCAGCAGCCAGATCCTGGGTGCGGGCGCGCTGGCTGTTGAGCTTGATCTGCAGGCGCAGGTCATTGACCGAGTCGGCATTGCGCAGCGCATCCTCATAGGTGATGAGATTGGACTCGAAGAGGTCGAACAGCGCCTGGTCAAAGGTCTGCATACCGATGTTGCGGCTCTTCTTCATGATCTCCTTGATCTCGGCGACTTCGCCCTTGAAGATCAGATCGGCAATCAGGGGGGAGTTCAGCATCACCTCGATGGCGGCCACGCGGCCCTTGGCGTCCTGCTTGGGAATCAGGCGCTGGGAGACGATGGCGCGCAGATTCAGCGACACATCCATCAGCAGCTGGGGGCGGCGCTCTTCGGGGAAGAAGTTGACGATGCGGTCCAGTGCCTGGTTGGCGCTGTTGGCGTGCAGCGTGGCCAGGCACAGGTGCCCGGTTTCGGAGAAGGCAATCGCGTGCTCCATGGTCTCGCGGTCGCGGATTTCGCCCATCAGAATCACGTCGGGCGCCTGGCGCAGCGTGTTCTTGAGCGCGGCTTCCCAGCTGTCCGTATCCAGACCCACCTCGCGTTGCGTGACCACGCAGTTCTTGTGCGGATGCACGAATTCCACGGGGTCTTCCACGGTGATGATGTGGCCGAAGGAATTCTCGTTGCGCCAGTCCACCATGGCGGCCAGAGTGGTCGATTTACCCGAGCCCGTGGCGCCCACCAGGATGCACAGACCACGCTTGGTCATGGTCACTTCCTTGAGGATCTGGGGCACACCCAGGCCGTCGATCGTGGGCAGCGTGGTGGGGATGGTCCGCAGAACCATGCCGACCTTGCCCTGCTGCACAAAGGCATTGACGCGAAAACGCCCCACGCCGGCCGGAGAGATGGCGAAGTTGCACTCCTTGGTGTGCTCGAAGTCGGCCACCTGCTTGTCGCTCATGATGGAACGGGCCAGAGCCAGCGTGTGCAACGGCGACAGCGGCTGGGGCGAGACCTTGGTCACCTTGCCATCGATCTTGATGGCTGGCGGAAACTCCGCCGTGATGAACAGGTCGCTGCCGTTGCGGCTGACCATGAGCTTGAGCAGATCGTTGATGAATTTACTGGCCTGATCGCGTTCCATGATCACTCCTCAAAGACGGTCAAAACTGGCGCAACCCAAGCGAGAGACAGCCAGCAAGGGCCGCCCCGCAGCAAAGGCTGTCGTCCCCCTCAGGGGGAAGCGGCAAAGCCGCTCAGGGGGTAATGGGTTACCCAGGGAAATTTTCGGGAATTTTCGCCTTGGAACGGGCCTCGGCGGCGCTGATGACATTGCGGCGAACCAGGTCGGTCAGGTTCTGGTCCAGCGTCTGCATGCCCATGTTCTGGCTGGTCTGGATGGTGGAGTACATCTGCGCCACCTTGGCCTCGCGAATCAGGTTGCGGATGGCGGGCGTGCCCAGCATGATCTCGTGCGCCGCAACGCGGCCCTGGCCGTCCTTGGTCTTGCACAGCGTCTGCGAGATCACGGCCTGCAGCGACTCGGACAGCATGGCGCGCACCATTTCCTTTTCCTCGGCCGGGAACACGTCGATGATACGGTCGATGGTCTTGGCGGCCGATGAGGTGTGCAGCGTGCCGAACACCAGGTGGCCGGTTTCGGCGGCCGTCATGGCCAGGCGTATGGTTTCCAGGTCGCGCATTTCACCGACCAGAATCGCGTCCGGGTCCTCACGCAGCGCGGACTTCAGCGCCGCGGCGAACGACAGCGTCATGGGGCCGACTTCGCGCTGGTTGATCAGGCATTTCTTGGATTCATGCACGAATTCGATGGGGTCTTCCACCGTCAGAATGTGGCCGTACTCGGTCTCGTTGAGGTAGTTGACCATGGCTGCCAGCGTGGTCGATTTGCCCGAACCCGTGGGGCCGGTTACGAGCACCAGTCCGCGCGGCTTCAGGGCCAGGTCGGAGAAAATCTTGGGGGCGTTGAGCTGCTCCAGCGTCAGAATCTTGCTCGGAATGGTACGGAACACGGCGGCCGCGCCGCGGTTCTGGTTGAAGGCGTTGACACGGAAGCGGGCCAGACCTTCGATCTCGAACGAGAAGTCCACCTCCAGGAATTCTTCGTACTGCTTGCGCTGCGCATCGCTCATGATGTCGTAGACCATGGCGTGCACGGTCTTGTGATCGAGCGGATCGATATTGATGCGGCGCACATCGCCGTGGACGCGGATCATGGGTGGCAGTCCCGCGGACAAATGCAAGTCCGAAGCCTTGTTCTTGACACTGAATGCCAGCAATTGCGTGATGTCCACGGACAGACCTCCCTGTTTTGATACTCTGGCGGCAATTATGACGATGATTGAAAACAATCTGGGGCAGATTCATGCCCGCATGGCTGCGGCTTGCGCTCAGGCAAACCGTCCCGTGACATCGCTGCAACTACTGGCCGTCTCCAAGACCTTTGGTGCCGATGCGGTGCGCGAAGCCGTGCTGGCCGGTCAGCGCAGCTTTGGCGAGAACTATATCCAGGAGGCCGTGGACAAGATCGCTGCCGTGCGCGCCATGGCGCTGCCAGGCGGCGAGGCGCTGCAATGGCATTGCATAGGTCCGATCCAGAGCAACAAGACTCGACTGGTGGCCGAGAACTTCGATTGGGCCCAGACCGTGGACCGGCTTAAGATTGCCGAGCGGCTGTCGGCCCAGCGCCCGGCTGGCATGGCACCGCTCAACGTCTGCATACAGGTCAATGTGGATGGCGGTGCGACCAAGTCCGGTGTGATACCGCAAGACGCGCTGGCGCTGGTCGAAGCCATTGCCAGGCTGCCCCGGCTGATGTTGCGCGGCATCATGAGCATTCCCGATGACACTCCTGATTTTGAAGCGCAATGCGCAGTTCACAAAAAGGCTGCAGCCATTTTTGATGAAATAAAAGCCTGCGGCCTGCCGGGGCTTGAACAGTTCGACACCCTGTCCATGGGCATGACGGGGGACCTGGAAGCCGCCGTGGCGGCGGGCAGCACCATGGTGCGGGTGGGAAGCGGAGTGTTTGGACGGCGTACTTACAGTACGCCAACCCCCTGAGCCGCTACGCGGCTTCCCCCTCTCTCGCTTCGCGGGAGGGGGACGACAGCCTCGCTGCGCGGCGGCGCTTGCTCGCTGTCTCTCGCCTGGTACGCGCCGGTATCAGACCGCAGAGGTCATGCCAAACCGCACAGGAGATTGTGGTTAAGGCCTTTTCATCTGGCATTCGGTCGGCAGTTCGACCTGCTGCGCTGAATAAACGGCATCGGTTCTGAAGCCGTAGTTCGTGCCTTCCCAGCCCGTTTTCACCGTCTTGCCATCCACGGGTGCAATGGCGTTGACCACCTGGGGCAATAACAGCTGATGGTCCTTGGCACGCATCTTCACGGGGCCGAAGATGGTATCCATCTGCATGTCTTCCATGGCCTTGGCGATTTTCACGGGCTCGGTGGACTGTGCCTTGGCCATGGCGGCGGCCAGCATGCGCGGCACCAGGTCCATGCGCGGGGCCAGAAAGTCCTGGTTCATCTTGGCCTTGTATTCCTTGGCGCGGGCATCGGCCAGCGGTCGGTCGGCCTGGCCGGGATGCCATTCGGCGACCCAGGTGACCCGGCCCAACTTGGTCTGGGAGATGGTGGTGACGGTGCCGGGCATGCCGCCCGCGCTATGGTTGAAGTAGCGCAGGTCGTAGCCCGCATCACCTGCAGACTTGAGCAGCAGTGCCAGGTCCTGCCCCCAGTTGCCGGTGATGACCGAGTCCGTACCCAAGTCCTTCATCTTGGCCACATAGGGCGAGAAGTCCTTGATGCGGCCCATGGGGTGCAGGGTTTCGCCGACAAACTGGATATCGGGCCTGGCCTTGCCCATCATGTCACGGCCATAGTGGGCCCATTGCTTGCCGTGGGCATAGTCCTGATTGAGCAAAAAGACTTTTTTGATCTCGGGCTGGGTCTTGATGTAGTTGGCGATCGCCTGCATGCGCATGGCAGTGTTGGCATCGAACATGAAGTGCCAGAAGCTGCAGGACTTGCCGGTCAGCTCGGGGTCTATGGAGCTGTGGTTGAGCACCAGGACCTCCTTGCCCGGATTGCGCTGGTTGTAGCGGGACGCAGCCTGCACCAGCGCCGTCACCACCGATGAGCCCGAGCCGCCCGTGACCACCACGCGTGCGCCCTGGTCGATGGCAGCCTGCAGTGCGCTCTGGCTTTCCTGGGCCGAGAGCTTGCTGTCGAATTGCAGCATCTGCAGCTTGGCGCCGTTGTAGAGGCCGCCTTTGGCATTCACGTCATCAACGGCATAGAGCACATGGTTGCGCATCAGCTCGCCCACATTGGCAAACGGGCCGGAAAGCGGGTCGATGAAGGCGATCTTGAACGGCTCTGCAGTCTGCGCCGAAGCGGCGCCTGCGCATAGCGCAGCGGCCACGGCAATGGTAGAAAAGCGGATGGGCATGGTTTGTCTCCTGGAGGGTGGAATGACTGGGCCTGATGGCTCTTATGTGGTGGATGAGGGGGTGGTGCTTTTTTTCGTGGAATTTTTGCGTGCAGATGGCGGGTTGCCGCGGCGTTTGGCCGGGGTTGGCAAGGCGGCGGGAGTGAGGTTCAAACCCAGCACGCGCGTGGCCAGATCGGTGAGTTCCGCCACCATCTCGGCGGGCCCCAGGCGTCCGCCCGGCTGGTACCAGTTGTAGAGAAAGCCGGGCAGGCTGCAGGCGGCCTGGGCGGTGATGCGCGTCTCACGAAAATGAAAGTGACCGCTGGCCCGCCCTTCTTCGAGCAGCTCGCAGAGCTGCTTGTAGAACTGTTGAGCCACGTTGCGCGAAGCCTTGAGGTAGGCAGGGCTGAAGGCCTGTGGTTCGCGATAGGGGAAAAAGCCCGCAGGGTAGTGCGCAATGGTGGCGGCAATCAGGCGCTGCAGGCCGTCAATCGCTTTTTCATGCGCAGGGCGCGGGTCGTCGGCCGCAAAGTCCAGCACCGTGAAGCAGGCCTCGGTCGGTGCCCAGCACAGGGTCTCGAAAATCTCCTGCTTGTTGCGAAAGTAGTAGTAGACAAAAGGCTTGGTCACGCCCAGCGCCTGCACGATCTGCTCTATGGTCGTGCTGGCATAGCCATAGCGGTCGAACAGCGCTTCGGCGGCCTTGAGAATGCGCTCGCGCTTCTCGTCCGAGCCCGCCGTGGGAAAGCGCTGCCGGCCGCGCGGAGCCACGGGTGGTGGCGGCGTTTTTGAGATCTTTCTGGACGTGGCGGGCATGAGGGTTTTCGTGTGTCGCGTTCGTTATACCGATGGGTAGCAATGTTCTACCAGCGGGTATACATTGGCAAGACACCGAGCCGCGGATTGCCCTAAGGCAATCCCTGAGAAAGACCGCAAAGCGGCGCCAGTGCTCGGTTTTCAAGAGACACCCAGGAGACAACCATGGCTGAATCCGAGACCCTCATTCCCTTGCATGAGGCCTTGCGCCGCAACGCGCGCAACCATCCCGAGCGCGATGCCTATATCTGGTACGGACAGCACATCAGCTGGCGGCAGATGGATGAGGCCAGCGATGCCGTGGCGGCTCGCCTGCAGGCCCTGGGGGTGAAGAAGGGTGAGCCTGTGGCGCTGTTCATGAACAACTGCCCGCAGTACATCGTTGCGCATTACGCGGTGCAGAAGATAGGCGCCATCGTCTGCCCCTGTGGGCCGCTGAACAAGGAGCATGAGCTCGAATACCAGCTCAATGACCTGCAGGCCCGCGTCATCATCGCCGCCGATGTGCTGCTGCCCGTGGTGGACAAGGTGCGCAGCACCACGGCACTCCAGCATGTGCTGGCCGTGCGCTATGCCGACTGGCTGCCCGCGCAACCCACGCTGCAGCTGCCTGCCGAGCTGCTGGCCCCGGTGCAGCCTTTGCCGCAGGGCGTGGAGTCGGTGTGGGACATCATGCACAGCGGCGCCAGGCCCGAGCCCGTGGCAGTCTCCATGGATGACGTGGCGCTCATGACATATACCTCGGGCACCACAGGTCTGCCCAAGGGCGCGATGCTGAGCTTCGGGGCTGCCGCGCACAAGACGGCGGGTGCCTCTGCAGCAACCGGAGTGAACGATCAGGATATGCTGCTGGCCGTGGCGCCGCTCTATCACATTGCCGGCATGTCCATGGGTGTGAACATGCCTGTGCATTCGGGGGCGACCTGCGTGCTGCTGCACCGTTTCGACCCGCTGGCCGTGGCCCAGGCGCTGGAGCGCTATCGCGTGAGCTGGTGGTACAGCATCGCGCCCATGAATGTGGCGCTGATGCAGGTTCCTGGTGTGGAGAAGATGGACTTCAGCGCGCTGCGCCGCAATACCGTCACCAGTTTCGGCATCACCTATACCGAGGATCTGGCGCAGAAATGGCGCCGGTTCGCGCCCAATGCCATCTCCAGCGAAGCGGCCTACGGCCTTTCGGAAACCCACACCATGGACACCTTCATGCCCGGCGATGCCATACGCTGGGGCACACATGGCAAGCCAGTGCCGGGCAATGAGATCCGCGTGATAGACCCGGAAACCGGTGCACCGCTCGCGCCGAACGAAGTGGGTGAAATCATCATTCGCGGCCCCGGCAACTTCAAGGGCTACTGGAACAAGCCCGAAGCCACGGCCAAGACGCTCAAGAACGGCTGGGTCCATACGGGCGACATGGGCAAGTTCGACGAGGACGGCTATCTGACCTTCATCGGTCGCTTCAAGGAAATGATCAAGGTCTCGGGCTACAGCGTCTTCCCCGAGGAGGTGGAAACCATTCTGATCAAGCATCCGGCGGTGGCGCAGGCCGCCGTGATCGGAGTTGCCGATCCGCAAAAGGGCGAGGTCGTGCGCGCCTTCATCGTCTGCAAGAGCGGCCAGAGCGTGGATGCCGATGCGCTGCTGGCCTGGTGCAAGGACAACATGGCCAGCTACAAGGCGCCGCGCGAGCTGCGGTTCATCGACGCGCTGCCCGCCACGGGTGCGGGCAAGGTGCTCAGGCGGTTGCTGAGAGACATTCCATGAGGTTTCAATGAAAAAGGCCTCAAGTCATTGAGTAGCAAGCGCAAGATGCTACTGAAACGATAACAGCTGACGCAAATCAGGCTCAGGCAGGAGCGTCGCCCCCAAGGCAGCAGTCTGCTGGTACATCCTTGTTTGCGTCAGTTCAACGAGAGTTCCCATGTTTGAAAAAGTCCTGATCGCCAACCGTGGCGAAATCGCGGTGCGCATCATCCGCGCGCTGCAGGAGCTGGGTATCGCCAGCCTGGCCGTGTATGCACAAGACGATGCGGCGGCCCTGCATGTCAACGCCGATGAGGCCGTGGCGCTGAATGCCAGCGGCCCGGCGGCCTATCTCGATGGCGCACAGCTGCTGCGGATCGCGCAGGAGCATGGCTGCGACGCTCTGCATCCCGGCTATGGATTTCTCAGCGAGAACGCGGACTTCGCGCGCGCCTGTGCGGCGGCAGGCCTGCGCTTCATCGGTCCCACACCCGAGCAACTGGCTCTGCTGGGTGACAAGGCCAGAGCCCGCGCACTGGCCCAGCAATGTGAGGTACCGCTGATGCCCGGCAGCCAGGAGGCCGTGACGCTGGAGCAGGCCCAGGCCTTCTTCGCGGCGCAGAAAGCCGACGGTGCCAGCGGCATCATGATCAAGGCCATAGGCGGTGGCGGCGGGCGCGGCATGCGCGCCGTGATCGACGCCGCTGAGGTCGCTGCCGCCTATGAGCGCTGCCGCAGCGAGGCCAGAGCCGCGTTTGGTGTGGATGGCGTCTATGTGGAGCGCCTGATGACGGGCGCCCGCCATATCGAGGTGCAGATTCTGGGTGATGGCAGCGAATGGCCGCTCGCGCTGGGCGAGCGTGAATGCACGCTGCAGCGGCGCTTTCAGAAACTGGTGGAAATCGCGCCCAGCCCCAGCCTGCCGCAGCCGCTGCGCGAACGCATCACCAAGGACGCGCTGCGCATGGCGGCCAGGCTGCGCTACGAGAGTCTGGGTACGTTCGAGTTTCTCGTCGACTCGCAGTCGCAGGAACTGCCTTATGTGTTCATCGAGGCCAACCCGCGCCTGCAGGTCGAGCACACGATTACCGAGGAGGTCTTTGGCGTCGATCTGGTGCAGGCTCAGATCCGCATCGCGGCGGGCGAGCATTTTGCCGACCTGGGGCTGGACGTGAACCTGCCGCCCCGGCCGCGCGGCTATGCCATGCAGTGGCGCATCAATGCCGAAACGCTGGATGCGCAAGGCCGGTCACGTCCCGGCAGCGGCCGCATTGCCGAGCTGAGCTGGCCGCAGGGGCCGGGCATTCGTACAGACAGCCATGCCGTGCAAGGCGCAAGCCCATCGCCGCATTACGACAGTCTGTTGGCCAAGCTCATTGTCCATAGCCCTGCCGCACGCTTCGAGGATGTGCTGCGCCGCTCGCAGCGCGCGCTGGGCGAAAGTCATGTGAAGGGGCTGGCCACCAACTTGCCACTGCTGCAGGCGCTGGCCGGCAGGCCCGAAATGCAGGCCCAGGCCGTGCACACACGCTGGCTGGAAGAGGTGCTGCCAGAGCTGGTGGATGCTGCTGAATCAATAGCTACTAGCGCTTGCCATGAAGTGGTTTCAGAGGGGAATAAATCTGAAAAAGCCAACCATTCAGCGCAAGCAGCTCCCGAAAACGCAGTGCTGGCCCCCATGCCCGCGCGCGTCGTGCAGTGGAGCGTGGCCGAGGGCGACAGCGTGCCGCACGGTGCCGAGCTGGGCATTCTCGAGGCCATGAAGATGCAGCATGTGCTGCTGGCCCAGCAGGCCGGCACCGTGGGCCAGCTGCTGGCCGAGCCCGGCAGCTATGTGGTGCAGGACCAGCCGCTGCTGGTGCTGGCGCCGGCCGAGGGCGATGCCGCCCATGCCCGGGCCGAGCAGCAGGCGCAGGACCCGGACCATATCCGCGCCGACCTGCAGCGCGTGAAAGACCGCCACGCCTTCACGCAGGACGCGGCGCGGCCAGAGGCCATGGACAAGCGCCATGCCCAGGGCGGCCGCAGCGCGCGCGAGAACATCGCCGACCTCTGCGATGCGGGCAGCTTCATCGAATACGGTGCGCTGGCGATTGCCGCGCAGACGCGCCGGCGCAGCATGGAAGACCTGGTGGCCAACACGCCGGCTGACGGCATGGTCACGGGCATAGGCTCCATCAATAGCGCGCAGTTCGGCGAGGAGAAGGCGCGCGCCGTGGTCATGGCCTATGACGCCACCGTGCTGGCCGGCACCCAGGGCTCGCGCAACCATGCCAAGACCGACCGCATGCTGGGCATCGCCCTGCAGCAGAAGCTGCCCGTGGTGCTGTTCGCCGAAGGCGGCGGCGGGCGCCCCGGCGACACCGACACGCCCGTGGTCGCAGGCCTGCATGTGCACACCTTCGCGGCCTATGCGGCGCTGTCGGGCCAGGTGCCCGTGGTGGGCATTACCCACGGCCGCTGCTTTGCGGGCAATGCGGCCCTGCTGGGCTGCAGCGACATCATCATCGCCACGCGCGCCAGCACCATAGGCATGGGCGGGCCGGCCATGATCGAGGGCGGCGGCCTGGGCGTTTTCAAGCCCGAGCAGGTGGGTCCCAGCGGCGTGCAGCATGCCAACGGTGTGATCGACATCCTGGTCGAGGACGAGGCCCAGGCCGTGGTGGCGGCCAAGCATTACCTGTCGTTCTTCCAGGGCCGCACGCATGAATGGAATGCGCCCGACCAGCGGCAGCTGCGCCATGTGGTGCCCGAGAACCGCCTGCGCGCCTACGACACGCGCGCGGCCATGGCGCATCTGGTGGATGAGGGCAGCCTGCTCATGTTGCGCACGGGCTTTGGCGCCGGCATCCACACGGCGCTGGCGCGCATCGAGGGCCGGCCTGTGGGGCTGATGGCCAACAATCCCTCGCACCTGGGCGGGGCTATTGATGCCGATGCCGCCGACAAGGCTGCGCGCTTCATGCAGCTGTGCAATGCGCATGGCATTGCCATCGTCAGCCTGGTCGACACGCCCGGCTTCATGGTCGGGCCCGAGGTGGAGAAAACAGGCCAGGTGCGCCATGTCAGCCGCCTGTTCGTCACGGCCGCCAAGCTGCGCGTGCCGTACTTCAGCGTGGTGCTGCGCAAGGGCTACGGCCTGGGCGCCATGGGCATGACGGCGGGCAGCTTCCATGCGCCCATCTTCAACGTGGCCTGGCCCACGGGCGAGTTCGGCGCCATGGGCCTTGAGGGCGCGGTACGCCTGGGCTTCCGCAAGGAGCTCGAAGCCCTGCCCGAGGGGGCTGAGCGCGAGGCGCTGTTCCAGAAGCTGCTGGCCCAGCAGTACGCGCACGGCGAGGCCATGCACATGGCGTCCACGCTGGAGATCGACGCCGTGATCGACCCCGCCGAGACGCGCGCCTGGCTGGTGCGCGGGCTGGCAGGCGCCCGCCTGCGCGATGAACCCACCCGGTTTGTCGATACCTGGTAGCCGCCGCGGCGGATCATGAAACAAGGCCGCAGCCTGGCAAGAGGCAGCGGCCTTGTTTTTTGGCCTATCCCACACGCTCCATGAAGCGCCTGTGGAGGCGGTTTCCAGGCGCCGGACGCCCGCTTTCCCATGCTAAGCTGGAAGTCTTGACTCAATAATCGGCCGCGCCCGGCGCATGGGATGCGGCCCATGTGACTGGAGATAACCCATGCCCGGACTTCTGCCCGATATCGATCCCGATGGCCTGCTCGAGTTTTCGGTGGTCTACACCGACCGAGCGCTCAACCATATGTCCAGGAAATTCGTCGGCGTGATGCAGGACATTCTGGGCACACTCAAGGATGTCTATCACGCCCACACCGCCGTGCTGGTGCCCGGCAGCGGCACCTTCGGCATGGAGGCCGTGGCGCGCCAGTTCGCCAACAGGGAAAAGGTGCTGATCGTGCGCAACGGCTGGTTCAGCTACCGCTGGACCCAGATCTTCGACGAAGGCGCGCTGGGTGGCGGTTCGGTGGTCTGCAAGGCACGCAAGCAGGGTGAGGGCGCCCAGGCTCCCTGGGCCCCATGCCCGGCGGCAGATGTGGCAGAGACCATCCGCATCGAGCGCCCCAAGGTGGTGTTTGCGCCGCATGTGGAAACGGCCAGCGGTATTTTGCTGCCTGATGATTACCTGCGCACCGTGGCGGATGCCGCGCACGAAGTAGGCGCCTTGTTCGTGCTGGACTGCGTGGCCTCGGGGGCCATGTGGGTTGATATGGAGAAAACCGGCGTGGACGTGTTGATCTCCGCACCGCAAAAGGGCTGGAGCAGCTCGCCCTGCTGCGCCATGATCATGCTCTCGCAGCGTGCGCGTGAAGCCATCGAGCACACGCAAAGCTCCAGCTTCTCCTGCGACCTCAAGAAGTGGATGCAGATCGCCGAAGGCTACGAAAAAGGCCAGCATGCTTACCACACCACCTTGCCTACCGACGCACTGCTGCGTCTGCGCGATGTGATGCTGGAGACTCGCGAATACGGCTTTGCCAAGGTGCGCGAGGAACAGATTGCGCTGGGCACCCAGGTGCGCGAGCTGTTGCAGTCGCGGGGCTTTCCCAGTGTGGCGGCCGAGGGCTTCAAGTCGCCGGGTGTGGTGGTCAGCTACACCACCGACGCCGAGATTCAAAGCGGCCGTGCCTTCATCAAGGTGGGGTTGCAGACCGCGTCGGGTGTGCCGCTGCAGTGCGACGAAGGGCCGGATTTCCAGACCTTCCGTCTGGGTCTGTTCGGGCTGGAGAAATGGCATAACGTGGAACGCACCGTTGGCCATTTGCGCAAGGCGCTCGACGATATCGGCGTCTGATGCCGGTGCCGGCAGCGTAGATCGACACACAAGGAGGCTGAATGGCATGGCGTATTTCAAGCTGGTGCGCGGTGGCGCTGCTGGCTGCTGCATCCCTGCAGACCGCGCAGGCCAAGCGTGTTGCTTCACCCGCGCCGGCCTCGTCCGTGCAGGATTCGCTGTGCGAGCGCAGCGTTTCTGCTGCGGATAACTCTGCGAGCGACGGCAACGCGCTGTCGGGCAGCCGTTGGTTGATCAGCTACAAGACGCAGGGGGAGCCTGCGCGCAGCTATGTGTTCAGGCTGTTGCCAGGTGGGCGCATGCTCAATGCGCACCCCAATGACAGAACACCGAACAACGACCGCTGGGAAGGCAAGGGGCGCTATGTGCAGCTGCGCTTCAATGATGACTATGCCGTGTATTCAGGGGTGGTGAATGGCAGCTCCGACCATTTGCAGGGCCACGCGGTGAACACTGCGGGCGATACCTGGGCGTGGAGCGCCAAGCGCTTGGAGCCCTGTGCGGCCGGCAAGTGACATAAACAGGAGAAGAGGCTCGGCTACAGTCTTGAAACTTCTCTTTGTCGTGTCTTGGATATGAAAGCAGCAAGCCGTTTCCTGTTGGCCCTATCGTCTCTTCTTCTGGCTCTGTCCGGGACTGCGGCCGCAGAGGTCCACAGCAACGGGCTGATCTTCGAGAGCCTGGTGCAGGGTACAGGCCCGAGCCCCACGGCTTCGGACGTGATCAAGGTGCATTACCGTGGCTATTTCCCGGACTCAGGCAAGGAGTTCGACAGCTCTTATGCACGCAACCGGCCCATCGAGTTTTCCTTGGGCAGCGTCATTGCCTGCTGGCAGGAAGGCACGCAGCGCATGAAGGTGGGCGGCAAGGCGCGTTTTACCTGCCCGCCGTCCCTGGCCTATGGCACGCGTGGGTCGGGCCGGGTCATACCGCCCAATGCGACCTTGAGCTTTGATGTGGAGCTGCTGGGCATACAAGGCCGTTGATCGATGGTCTGGACTGACTCAGGACTTTTCTATATTCAGCCGTTTGGCCATGCGTTGCAGATTGGCTCTGTCCATCTGCAGCTCTCTGGCGGCTGCGGCCCAGCTGCCGTGGTGGCGCTTGAGGCTGGCATTGATCAAGGCCCGTTCATGAGCCGCCACGGCATCGCGCAAGCTGGTCGTGGTGGCGGGCATTGACGTTGGCTCCGGCTGTGGCGGCTGCTGCATATGCGGCCCTGGCCCGATCTCCAGATCATCGGTCCTGAGCGTGAGCATGCGCGGTCTGCCCCGGCTGGCGCTGGCATCCTGGCGGCTCAGGGCCTTGAGCACGGCGCGGCTGATCAGGTGCTCAAGTTCACGCACATTGCCGGGCCAGGTGTGCTTGAGCAAGGCTGCCTGTGCGGCGCCATCCAGGCGCAATCCTCCCAGTTGCAGGCGTGAGCGGTTCTCTTCCAGGAAGTAGCCCGCCAACAGCAGCACATCGCTGTCGCGCTCGCGCAGCGATGGCAGTTGCAGCGGATAGACGTTGAGGCGGTGATAGAAGTCCGAGCGCATGCGGCCGGCGCTGACTTCTGCGGCCAGGTCGCGGTTGGTGGCGGCGATCACGCGGACATCGACATGGTGCTCGCGGTCCGATCCCAGGCGCTGCAACTGGCCGCTTTGCAGCACCCGCAGCAGCTTGGCCTGCACGGGCAGCGACAGCTCGCCCACTTCGTCAAGGAACAGCGTGCCCTGGTGGGCCTGCTCGAACTTGCCGCTGCGCTCGGTTTGGGCGCCGGTGAACGCGCCGCGGACATGGCCGAACAGCTCGCTTTCCACCAGGTTGTCGGGCAGAGCCGCGCAGTTGATGCTGACCATGGGGTGAGCGGCGCGTGAGGACTGGGCATGTACGGCCCGGGCCACCAGTTCCTTGCCGGTGCCGGTTTCACCGGTGATGAGCACGCTGAGGTCGCTGCCCGCAATCAGGGCGATGTCTTTTTGCAGCCTGCGCATGGCGGGGCTGTGCCCCAGCAGCACCCGGTCGGAGGGGGCTTTGATCGTCCCGATGCTGCAGGCACTGTGGGCCAGCTGCGCCATCTGCTGCACCCGTTCAGCCGTGGCGACGGTGGCCGCCGCCAGATTGCTGAAGGCCTGCAGCAGCTCCAGCGAGGCTGCATCGGCAAAGCGCCCGGGCTGCATGGCATCGAGCGTCAGCAAGCCCCAGGGCAGGCCGCCCAGTTGCAGCACGCAGCCCATGCAGTCATGCACATGGAGCTCGGCAATGGGCTGACCCTGGTGGGCGACCAGGCCGTCATAAGGGTCGGGCAGGGGGCTGTCGGGTGCGAAGCGCATGGCCTGGCCGGCGGCCAGCAGCTGCGCAAAGCGCGGGTGCTCGGCCAGGCGAAAGCGCCGCCCCAACGCGTCGGGTACCAGGCCGTCGATGGCCATGGGGCGCAGCCATTCGCCTTCGAGCTTCAGCAGGGCCACGGCGTCGGCGGGCAGCAGCGTGCGCAGGGCGGCCAGCAGGCGGCGCATGCGCTCGCGCTCCGGCATCTCCTGGGCCAGGTCCGCGACCAGCGGGATGACGGCATTGAGAATATGGCTTGTTGTCATAGTGACTCTGAATGATGTCAAAAGGACTTCATTTAATGGATGTCATATTGACGCATATCTTGCCAAACCATTGTTTGACAAGGGGTGTGAAGCTGGCACGCCCTTTGCATTGATGAGAGCAGGCCCCGCAGCTGGCTGGGCTGGAATCTGGAGATTTGCATGCTTACTGAACGTCAACGCGAAATTGTCAAAGCCACTGTCCCCCTGCTGGAAACCGGCGGCGAAGCGCTGATCACCCATTTCTACAACACCATGCTGGGCGAGTACCCCGAGGTGCGCCCGCTGTTCAACCAGGCCCACCAGCAAAGCGGCGCCCAGCCGCGCGCGCTGGCCTATAGCGTGCTGATGTACGCCAAGCACATCGACAGGCTCGAAGCCCTGGGCGATCTGCCCGCGCAGATCGTCAACAAGCATGTGGCGCTGCAGGTGCAGGCCGAGCATTACCCCATCGTCGGCGCTTGCCTGCTGCGCGCCATCCGCGAGGTGCTGGGTGCCGAGATCGCCACCGACGAGGTGCTGGCCGCCTGGGGTGCTGCCTACCAGCAACTGGCCGACATCCTGATCGCCGCCGAGCGCAGCGTCTACGACCGCACGGCCGAGGCCGAAGGCGGCTGGCGTGGCGAGCGCGCTTTCAAGGTGGAGAAGAGGGTGCAGGAAAGCGCCGAGATCACCTCGTTCTACCTAGTGCCAGCCGACGGCGGCAAGGTCATCGCCCACCTGCCGGGCCAGTACATAGGCCTGCGCGTGATGGTGGGCGGCGAGGAGCAGCGCCGCAACTACTCGCTGTCGGCTCCGGCCAATGGAAAGAGCCTGCGCATCAGCGTCAAGCGCGAGCTCGGCGGCAAGGTGTCCAACTTCCTGCACGACCAGATCCAGGTGGGCGGTACTCTGTCGCTGTTTCCGCCGGCCGGCCATTTCACGCTGCAGGACAGCAGCAAGCCGCTGGTGCTGATCAGCGGCGGTGTCGGCATCACGCCCACCTTGCCCATGCTGGCCACGGCATTGGCGGCCCCGCGTCCGGTCACCTTCATCCATTGCGCACGCGAGCGCTCGGCACATGCCTTCCGTGAGCGCATCGACCAGTTGGCTGCCGAGCATCCGCAGCTCACGCGCTACTACTGCTACGACCGCGCCGTGCCCGAGGACCAGGTGGACGCCGAAGGCTATCTGACCGAGCAACGCCTGGGCGAATGGCTGCCCGCCTCGCGCGACGCCGATGTCTATTTCCTCGGCCCACGCCCCTTCATGCGTGTGCTCAAGCGCTCGCTACACAACCTGGGTGTGCCCGACAAGCAGGTGCGCTACGAGTTCTTCGGCCCGGCCGAAGCGCTGGCTTGAGCGGATTGAATGCTATTGAATAAATAGCTCTATGCGCTTGGTGTGAAAGGGGTAGAGGCTGAAAGGGCTTGAACTCAGCTCTTCAGTCTCTTCCATGCCCCATGGTGTGAACGATTTGCGTGCCATCCAGGATGCGGCTGACGCCATTGAACCAGCGGCAGTCGGTGTGGATGTTGGCGTAGTGATCCATCCAATCCAGCGTGATGGGCGAAATGCAGACCAGACGCTGGCTCTGCAGATCTGCATCAAACACCTGTGCGCTGAACTGGCTCAGGTTGGCGGGGCAGTCCATCTCTTGAGCAAAGCACTGCCATGCAGCATGCAAAGCCGTGGCGTCTGCTGCGCGCAATCGTGTTTCAGACTCGGAGGCTTGCGCGGGACTGGTTTGCCAGTCGCTGATCTGCCCCTGCTGCAGGGTGGCCTTGACGCAATGCCCTGCATCACTGAAGACCAGTGCTTGAGCATCGCTCAGGCTGTGCACATGGAGACTGTCGGACTCTGGCACTTCTGCAGCAAAGCGCTGCAGCAGCGGTATGTCCATCCCCAAAACGAAGCTGCTGCAAAGCGCGGGCTGTGCAGCGATGGCTTCGGGCCGCAGCACCTGCTGCACCCAGGTTTGCCAGGGCAGCGGAAGCCCGGGCATCAGCCATTTCAGCTCGCCCGCCGTGATTTTGTGTCGCAGCCTGGCCTCGTGCCTTTGCGCATCGGCGATCTGGCTGCGAGAGTATGGCCGCACGGCATTCAGCTCACGCTTGAGTTGGTGCTTGTTCAGGCGTTGTGCGGCCATGGGGACTGGGTTTAGCGGTAATACGCCTCGACCGTACCCTTGATCTTGATCAGCAGTGGCTTGCCCTTGCGGTCCAGCGCCTTGCCGTGGGGCACCTTGACCCAACCTTCGCTGACGCAATATTCCTCCACGTCAAAGCGCTCCTTGCCATTGAAGCGGATGCCGATGTCGTGCTCGAAGACGGCGGCCACATGATGGGGGCTGCGAGGGTCGATGGACAGGTGGTCGGGCAGTTCGGGGCGGGTTGCGTCGGTCATGATGTTCTTGGAAGTCGGGATACAAAGCCCGCCATTTTCTGCGCAATCGTAAACACGATCCTAGCTCCGGGTTTAGGACTGAAGATTTTCAGCCCTTGTGCGATTGGCAGCTCATGCTGCCTGTCCTATGCTTGCATCCATGCTGACGCAAGAACAAAGCCTGTCGCTGCAACAAGCCAAGCGCCTGCCACTGATTCTTTTGCTGCTCGTCGCGGCTGGTTTCATTGCCACTGCGCTGGCCGGCTCACGCTGGGCCATAGAGGGGCAGGCCGTGCCGCTATGGCTGGTCTGTCTGCGCGGCATTTGCGAGGCGGCCATGGTCGGGGCGCTGGCCGACTGGTTTGCCGTGACGGCCCTGTTTCGTCATATTCCTCTGCCTCTGGTGGGACGGCACACGGCCATCATTCCGCGCAACAAGGATCGCATAGGGCAGAACCTGGCGGTGTTTGTGCGCGACAAGTTTCTCGACGCTCCGTCGCTGGTCGCACTGATAGAGCGCCACAACCCGGCTCAGGCCCTGGCGGACTGGTTGACGGCTTCGGCCAACAGCCAACTGCTGGGCAAGCAGGTGGCGCGCATGGCGCTGGCCGCCCTGGAAATGGTGCAGGACAAGCAGGTAGAGAAGTTTCTGACCCAGTCGCTCAAGGCCGTGATGCAGCATGTGGATCTGTCGCGCACGGCCGCATCACTGCTGTCGGGCCTGACTTCCGGCGGGCGTCATCAGGAGGTGCTGGACGATGTGCTGGCGCGCATCAGCCGCCTGCTGCGGCAGGAACAGACCCATGTGCTGATTGCACAGACGATTGTGGTGTGGCTCAAGCGCGAACACCCGATCAAGGAAAAAATGCTGCCGACAGACTGGCTCAGCGACAAGGGGGCCAGCCTGATTGCCAGCGCGCTGGACAGCCTGCTGCAGGACGTGGCGCATAACCCCGACCATCGCTTGCGTGAGGCTTTTGACGGATCGGTGCACCGCCTGATCGAGGGGCTGCAAAGCGATCCGGCCTATGCCGAGCGCGTGGAAAAGCTGCGCAACTATCTGCTGCACGACGAAAAGCTGGCGGCCTATCTGCGCGAGCTGTGGCTGGGCTGGCGTGCCCGGCTGGAGCGCGACCTGGCGGACGAAAACTCTGCGCTGGCACGGCGCGTGGCCGTCATGGGGCGCTGGTTGGGGCAGGCGCTGGCGCATGACGAGGCGCTGCGCCTGTCGATGAACGAGCGCCTCAAGCGCTGGGCCACGACGCTGGCTCCCGATGTTTCGCAGTTCATAGCCCAGCACATCGCAGACACCGTCAAGCGCTGGAATGCAGAGCAACTGTCCACGCTGATCGAAGCCCATATCGGCAAGGACCTGCAGTACATACGCATCAATGGCACGCTGGTGGGCGGTGCCATCGGCCTGCTGCTGTTTCTGATCTCCCATGCGGGCACGCTGCTGCGGAATCTGCAGTCAATGCTCAGGTAATTGAAACAGGACTTGCGCCAACAAGCCGGACCGCCGCTGCGCCGGGCCGCCGTAGCGGATGAACCAAGGGTTGCTGGCCTGAGGCGAAGCTTTTGCTTGCGCCTGATTTGCACAAGTTGTTTTGAATTTGATAGCTGCAGGCGGTTGATGGATATAGAGAATCGATGAATTTTGTGCAAATTTATGGAGCTGCCAAAGGTGTGCGAACGCTGTCGTTGGCGTGGCTTGTGGTGCTTTCTGGTGTGTCGGGTCTGGCCTTGGGGAGCAACGATCAGCCCGCAGCTCCCATTCCCTCTGGCACGTTGATTCCGGTCTGTCTGTCGTCCTGGCAAAACATGTGTGGCTTGCTCGATGAACGCGGCCGGTGGGCGGCGCAGTTTGTGGACAGGCAGCTTCGGTATCTGGACGAGGGCGTCTGGGCCGTGCTGGACAACGGCTGGACGGAGCAGTTGCTGGATGCCAAGGGCCTGCCTCTGGCGCGAATGCGCAGCAACACCCGTGTGGAGGCCTTCTCTGAAGGCATGGCGGTGCTGGAGCGCAGCGGCAACAGCTATCTGAACGCGCGTGGAGATGTGGTGCTGGCCGGGCCTTATGCGGTGGCAGGCCCTTTTCGCGAAGGGCTGGCCAGGGTTGGGCGTTTTGTCCGCGATCCCGATGGCGGGCACTACAGTCTGGGCTTTATCGACCCGCAGGGTCGGCAGGTGATTGCCGAGCAATACGCCGATGTGCAGGATTTTCACCATGGGCTGGCCGTGGTTCAGCTTGTGGATGAACGCATGGGAGCTATCGACCGCCGCAACCAGATGCGCGTGCCTGCCACCAAACGCCGCGCGTTGCAGGTGGTGGCGCCGGACAGGCTGATTTCGCAAGCGGACAGCGGCCAGGACAGCCTGATCGATGGACGAGGGCGGGTCTTGTTCAGCGCGCAGTCGATTCAGCGGGCGGGCGAAGGGCTGGCCTTCTTCTCCAACAACGACAAGCACCTGGGGCTGCTCGATCTGCGTACCGGCAAGCCTGTGCTCAAGGCTTTTGCTGGCCCCGAGGACAGCAGCTGGTATGTGCCTGCCGGATTTTTCGAGGGCCGGGCCTGGATTCATCAGACGCGGGAAGTCGAAGGCCGCAACGGCCAGGAGCCGCGTTGGCAAAAACGTATCCTGCTGATCGATAGCCGGGGGCGGGTCCTGCATGAGGGCCATGGCTGGCAATGGGCGGGGCGTTTTGTCAACGGCACGGCCAGCGTCTTTGTGGGCGATGACGGCGGCGGCAATCTGCTGGTGGACAGGGAGGGCAAGACCATTGGCGTGAATCTGGGGCCGCAGGCGGCGCAGGTTCGCGAGGCCAGCGTCTCGGCCTGGTCCGAGCGCGAGGGGCCGGTTCGTGTGTTTCCCATGCGGGCCTTGCCGGAAGAGGACAAGGTCGGCGATGAGTCCGCCTGGGTCGATAGCCGGGGGGAGCTGCTGTTCGTGCGCAGCCGGCTCGGTTGCGGCATCGAGCAGT
Source organism: Comamonas resistens (assembly GCF_030064165.1). Classification (NCBI taxonomy): domain Bacteria; kingdom Pseudomonadati; phylum Pseudomonadota; class Betaproteobacteria; order Burkholderiales; family Comamonadaceae; genus Comamonas; species Comamonas resistens. The sequence goes on along the minus strand of NZ_CP125947.1, from coordinate 4,667,341 downwards.
TGCGCAGTGCCGATGGGCAGCCGCTATGGCCTGTGGACGATGTGGCCGAGCGTTGTGTGCTGGAGGCCGAGCGTCAACAGCGGCAACCGCAGGCCCAATATCTGTCTGCCGCCGATCAAGGGCGTCTGCAGCAGCTGCGCGAGGCCAATGACACAGATCTGAATCTGGGGCCGGAAGCCGTGCTGCGCCAGGCAGCAGGCTTGCCGGTATGGCCTTTGCCCTTGCGCAGCGACGACCAGTACCTGAGCGATCGCACCGGCTGGGTGGAGGGGCCTGCGGCGATAGTGCTTGCCAGTCCGCGCATGTCGGGCCAGCTGACGCTGCACCTGCCGGCTGGCTATCGCTATCTTCCGCCCGAGGCCATTGCCGCCATGCGCAGGGAGGAAACTACTGCCGGATCGACGCAGGAGCAGGACGGTGACCTCACCTGGGGAGTGATTGCGCAGGGCAAGGATCCTCAATGGGCGGCACGTGTCCAGCTGATCAGGACGGGGCGTCTGCGGCGGCCTTCGGACCAGGAGCTGGAGCCCGAGGGACTGGCCGATACCATTCGCCGCTATGACTATGGCAGCCCCCTGGATGCAGGAGCTGAAGGCGTGCAATCAACCTCGGTGACCTGGCTGCTCCCTCCGCAGTGGGACGATGGGCATCAGCGTCTGAGCTGGGGGCTGAGCAAGTTGGTGCTGGGCCGGCCCAAGGGCAATTCCGTCAGCGGCATCACGCTGGTGCAGACCGTGCAGGGTAACGAGAGCCTGGTGCTCAATGTGCCGGTGTACAGAATGCGGCCTGCGCAGGCCGCTGCCGTCATGCAGCAACTGGCGCTGCTAGCTGATGCGGCTGTGCTGCAGCCAGGAGACGAGCCAGCCACGGAAGAGGTGGTGTCGGAGCGTGATGCAGCTTCGCTGATCACAGGCAGCAAACCCGTTGAACTTGCGGAGTTCCAGGAGCGGTTGGTGCAGGTGCTTGAGCGCGACCGCGAGCAGCGCGATGAACGGATACGCAGCCTTCTTTGGCGTGCTCTTGCCACTGTCATCCCGCTGCTGCTGATATTCTGGGCCGGCCTCTCCCGGCGCAAGCGCCAGCGCGGAGGCTAGCGCTGGTTCTTAAGGCTGCTCGGCATCGGGCAGCAGATGCTGGCCGATCTGCTGCCAGGCCTTGGCGGCATCGGTCTGCCCGGCAAAGTAGTGGCAGCTGGCGGCTGTCATGGCGATGCGGCCGTTCTCGGGGTCCAGGTCAAATGCCATCTCGCACTGCGCTGCCGCATTGGCCCACATGACCAAGGCGTTGTTGCTCTCTTCCTTTTGCAGTGCATGGGCTTCGGCCATCCAGGCCTGCGCCAGGCGAAAAGCGGCTTCGGGCTGGTTCATGTCAGCCTTGTGTGCCAGATAGAACTCCTTGCCGGCGGCCTGCCAGAGCGATCGGGCCTTGGCAAAGTCCTGGGTGGCCTGGGTCTGGGCTTGGGCCACCAGGGCATTGCCTGCCTGCAGGTGGTTTTGGTAGTCGGTACTGCTGTCTTGGGGCATGGACGGAATTGTCGTCATTGCGCAGAAGTTCTGGCGGCTCTTGGGTTCATGTCCCTTTGAGCCGGTTCAGAACCGGAAGTCCAGGCTGTGCGCCGACTTGCCCGTCGTGACCGACTGGCTATGGCTTTGACCGTCCTTGGAGGTGGCGGTGACTTTGTAGCTGCCTGCGGGCAGCTTGATCAGGCAGACGGGGCCACCGGCGACGAACTGTGCGCTGGCCTGGGAAGACTGAATGTCCACCGACACATCGGCAAGGTATTCGCCATCCTTGGCCGCAAACAGCAGAGACAGAGGGTAGTCCTTCATGGCGGCGCGCATGGCGGTGGACTCGTCCTTGCCGATGCCGCCGCAGCTGTATTGCACGGCACCTTTTTCATGCATGGGCGGTATCTGGCCCTGTGCCTGAGCCTGCAGACCGAGCGAACCGGCCGCAGTCAGCAGCAGGGCGGGCAATATGCGTGCTGTCGTTTTCCAGAGCTTTGACATGGTTTGTCCTTTCAAAGGGAAGCAGACTTCGATGTTTCTACTTTGAGGCAGGCCTGTATGTCATCTGTGCTTGACCGTCCATGTGGGCACTGCATGGACGAAGGCCGGCGCAGGGCCGGCTCTCAACGCATGGCTGTGCTGGTGTTGGCGGGCAGCACCATGCCCACGGTGGTAATGCTTTGGGAGGAGTCCACAAAAGCCTGGCCTCCATGCATGCGGGCAATGGCCGCCACGATGGCCAGGCCCAGTCCGTGGTTGCGGTCGCCGTGGCTGCGCGAAGCATCGGAGCGGTAGAAGCGGTCAAACAGGCGTGGCAGATGTTCGGGGGCAATCTCGGGGCCGATGTTGCTGACCTCCAGCCTCAGCGTTCCATCCGGTGTGGAGTTGATGATGCGCAAGGCGATGGTCGAGCCTGCGTGGGCGTAGCGGGTGGCATTGCCCAGCAGGTTGGACAGGGCGCGGCGCAGCAGGCGTGCATCGACTTCGGCGCTGGCATCGCCCTCGACCTTGATCTGCAGGCCCGCTTCCTGCAGCGAGGCCTCGTGATAGTCGATCACCTCGCTGGCGAGCCCGGCCATGCTGGGCACCAGGGTGCGGCGGGCGCTTTCGCCGCGGTCGGCGTGGGACAGAAACAGCATGTCTGCCACGATCCCGGCCATGCGCTGCAGGTCTTCCAGATTGGAGGCCAGGATGTCGCGCAGCTCCTCTGCGTCGCGCGGCTTGCGCAGAGCCAGCTCGCAACTGCTGATCAGCGTGGTCAGCGGGGTGTTGAGCTCATGGGCCACATCGGCATTGAAGGCTTCCATTTGCCGGTAGGCCACGGCCAGGCGCTCCAGCAAGGCGTTGAACTGGTCGATCAACGGGCGCAGTTCCTGGGGCTGATCGGTGTCGTCAAGGCGCTTTTGCCAGTCGCGGGTGAGGTCCTGGACTCCCAGCTGGCGTGTTTGCTCGACCAGGGAGTGCAGCGGCGCCAGACCGCGCCGCACCAGAAAGGCGCTGCTCACGGAAACCAGCAAAGCACTGCTGATGGCAGCCAGGCCCAGAATCCAGGCCATCTGGCGCAGCAATGCGTCGTCCGGGCGTCTGTCCAGCATCAGCAGCACCTGCACGGGTTGCCCAGGCTGACCCGCTTGCGCAGAGGGCAGGTCAATGGCAAAGCTGCGGCGTTCGCTGCGTTTGTCATCCACGGGCTGGCGCAACTGCTCGAACAGCAACTGGCCGCTGCTGCCGGTGATGCGCAGGGACAGCTCGTCATGTCCGGTCAGAAAGTCGCTGAGCATGTGCATCATCACGCCCGGTGTGTGCGAGGCCCGGCCTTCCTGCAGCAGATGCTGCAAGGCCGCCTGCTTGTGGTTGAGGTTGTCCTGCTGGCGCTGCATCACGGTCAGCAGACTGCCCCAGTACACGGCTACACAGACCAGGCCCAGCACCAGCATGGTCTGAAGGGCCAGCAAGCGAGACAGGCGCTTGCCCAGGTGCGGGATGGATGGAGAGGTCACGGCGTGATCTTTGTGAAATGTCTGAAACCTGGCACTGCTATGCTCCGGGCGAACCAATTTTTTGACCTGCCTGGAGTTTTCATGAGTCTGAGCAACCCCAAGATGGCTGCCCATCGTTTTCTTGCAGAAATGTATGACGACGACTATTTCCCTGACGAGCTGGTGAAAAAAGGCGAGGACATTCTGGTGGAGCTGTGTCAGCAGATCGAGCAGCAAAGGCCTGCCTCTCTGGAAGAACTGTACGAGCTGACCCACGCTGCGACAGAGCGCTTCAACGATCTGCAGCAGGAATTTGACGAGCAGGGCAGCGAGATCGAAACGGCGGCGCGTGAGTGCATCGCGGGGGACTTCGAAGCCATCGCCCATGCCTACGGATTCGAGGGCGCCGACACCGAAGAGCTGATTGCCACACGCGACTGGTGAGTCATCGCATTCAGGGCACGGGCCGCAGCTCCAGCACATAACCCATGCCGCGTACCGTATGCAGCAGCGGCACTGCAAACGGTGCGTCGAGCTTGAGCCTCAGGCGGCGTACGGCAACCTCGACCACATTGGTCTCGCTGTCGAAATTCATGTCCCAGACCAGGGAGGCCAGCTCGGTGCGCGACAGCACCTCGCCCTGGCGGCGCAGCAGCAGGCTCAGAAGGTTGAATTCCTTGGCCGTCAGATCCAGCCGCTGGCCGGCGCGTGTGGCCTTGCGGCGAATCAGATCCAGCTCCAGGTCGGCCATGCGCAGCAGCGTGGCCTCGGGGGCGGTCTGTGCCTGCAGGCCGCGGCGCAGCAGCACATGGATGCGGGCCACCAGCTCTGAAAAGGCAAAGGGCTTGACCAGATAGTCGTCGGCTCCGCCCTGCAGACCCTTGACGCGGTCTTCCACCTGGGCGCGGGCAGTGAGCATCAGCACGGGTGTCTGCCTGGACTGGCGCAGCGCAGCCAGCACGGCCAGACCGTCGATGCCGGGCAGCATGCCGTCGAGCACGATGAGGTCGTAGGCCTGCTCGGTCGCCAGATGCAGGCCGTCGATGCCGTTGTGGGCCATATCGACCACAAAGCCTTCCTCACTCAGGCCTTTTTGCAGATATTCGGCGAGCTTGATTTCGTCTTCAATGACCAAAAGCTTCATGGCTGTCATTGTCCGGCAAAGCTGCCGCCGTCAAAGATGACGAATTTGTCATCTTGGCGTTGGGCCTGTGTCGCGATACCGGGGCTAGAGTGCCACGGCTCCCAATGTCTGCTGTCATCGTGTCAGAGCTGGCGGGGCGGAGTTTGGATATGAATTTCTTGAAACAGGCCCCGGCCTGCTGGCTGAGTGCCAGCCTGCTGCTGGCCGGTGGCAGCGCCTGGGCACAGCCTCAAGCGGTGGAGATGGCGGCCAGTACTGCATTGCCTGCGGTCACCCTGCAAACCGCTCTGGCGCAGGCCATGGCCCAGAACCCTGGCTTGCGCGCTGCCCAGCAGGCCGTGGCGGCCAGCGAAGGCGCCATGATCCAGAGCCAGGCCAGGCCCAACCCGGAGCTGGCGTTCTCCCAGGAAGACACCAGGCGCGCGACGCGTTCCTCGTCGCTGCAGTGGAACCAGCCCATCGAAATCGGTGGCAAGCGCGCTGCACGCATGAAAGTGGCCGAGCATGGCGTGGAGCTGGCCCGCGCCGAGCTGGACACGGCGCGGGCGGCACTGCGCGCCGATGTGCGCGCCGCGTTTGCGAACCTGCTGGCGGCCCAGCAGCGTGTGCAGCTCAATGAAAAGACGCTGGAGATCGCCGCGCAGGCCCGCGATGCGGCGGCCAAGCGCGTGATGGCTGGCAAGGCCGCGCCGCTGGAAGAAACCAAGGCCCAGGTTGCGGAGTCCAGTGCGCAGCTGGCGCTGAACCAGGCGCAGTCCGGCTTGCGTGTTGCCAGGCAGCAACTGGCCTTGCTGTGGGGCGGCTCCGGCATCGCGGTGGGCGAGGCCATGGGCGATATGGTGCAACTGCCGCAGTTACCGCCTCAGGAGCAATTGCTTCAGAAAGTGGAGCATTCTGCGCAGGTGGTGCGTGCGCAACAGGCCTATTTGCAGGCAAAGTCCACGGCAGAGCTGGAGCGTGCCAAGCGCCTGCCGGATCCGACGGTGAGCGTGGGCATCAAGCGTGCCGAGGAAGCCGGGCGCAACCAGCTGCTGCTGGGCGTTTCCATCCCCTTGCCGATTCTGGACAGCAATCGCGGCAACCAGCTGCAGGCCCTGCGTCTGGCCGACAAGGCCGAGGATGAGCTGCTGGCGGCGCGCCAGCTGGCCCAGGCCCAGCTGCTGCAGAACTACGAGCAGCTGCAGACCAGCCGTGCCCAGACCCTGCAGCTGCAAAGCAAGGTGCTGCCCGGTGCGCAGTCAGCCTATGAGGTGGCGGCCAAGGGATTTTCTCTGGGCAAGTTCAGCTACCTCGATGTGCTGGATGCGCAGCGTACGCTGGCCGATGCGCGCAGTCTCTATCTCGATCAGCTGGTGGCCACGCACCGCGCTGCAGCCGATATCACGCGCCAGCTTGGCGATATCCCCGGCCTTGAATAAATCCACGACTTGCGCAAATCAGGCTTGGGCAAGAGCTTTGCCTCAAGGAAACCGTCTGGATGCCTGCTTGTTTGCGTCAGTCCTTCAACTCTTTCACCCATGAATCAATCATCGTCCCCCAAGCGCCGTACCGCCGTTGCCATCGCCGCCATTCTGGTGCTGGGCGCAGCCGCTGCAACGGCCATCGTCTATGGCACCCAGCCGGCCAAGCCTGCCGCCGAGGCAAATGGCCACGAACATGCGGGAAAAGCGCATGATCAAGATGCCGAGTCAGGCCATAAGCATGAGGAAGAAAAAGAGCATGCACCTGGCGACAGGCACGAGCATGAAGAAGGTGAGAGCAAGGATGAAGCGCGTGGTGAGCAGGAGCACGATGAGGGTATGCTCAAACTCGATGCCGAGCGTGCCAGGACCGCTGGCGTCACACTGGCGCAAGCAGGTCCTGCGGCCATTGGAAGCAGCTTGCAACTGCCCGGCGAAATACGCTTCAACGAAGATCGCACGGCCCACGTGGTACCGCGCGTGGCCGGAGTTGCCGAAAGCGTGGCCGCCAATCTGGGGCAGGTGGTGAAGAAGGGGCAGTTGCTGGCCGTTCTCAGCAGCCCTGCCGTTTCCGAGCAGCGCAGCGAGCTGATGGCCTCGCAAAAGCGTCTGGCGCTGGCGCGCACCACCTATCAGCGTGAAAAGCAGCTGTGGCAGGAAAAAATCTCTGCCGAGCAGGACTATCTGCAGGCTCAGCAGCTCTTGCGCGAGGCAGAGATTGCGGCGGCCAATGCCCAGCAAAAGCTGGCCGCGATCGGTGCGGGTGCTGGCTCTTCGGGCAGACTCAACCGCTTCGAGCTACGCGCGCCGCTTGATGGCGTGGTGGTGGAAAAGCATTTGTCCGTGGGTGAGGCCGTGCAGGACAGCACGGCGGTGTTCACCGTCTCCGATCTGCGCTCGGTCTGGGCCGAGATGAAGGTCGCCGCTTCCGACCTGCCCTTTGTGCGTGTGGGTGAAAAAGCCGTGGTGCAGGCCACGGCCTTTGAATCCAGGGCAAGCGGTACCGTGGCCTATGTGGGCGCCTTGATCGGCCAGGACACACGTACCGCACCGGCACGCATCACACTGGACAACCCGGACGGCATCTGGCGCCCGGGCCTGTTCGTGAATGTGAACCTGACGGCCTCGTCACAGCAGGTGGCGGTGAGCATTGCAACGCCTGCGGTGCAGAAGATCGACGGCGACAAGCCCGTGGTGTTTGTACCGGTGGATGGCGGCTTCAAGGCCCAGGCCGTGAAGCTGGGCAAGGCCGATGCGCAGAACACCGAAGTGCTGCAGGGGCTGACGGCGGGGCAGAGCTATGTCAACGGCGGCAGCTTCATTCTCAAGTCCGAGCTGGGCAAGGCCACAGCCGAACACGTCCATTGAGAGGATGAAGCCCCATGTTTGAGCGCATCATCCGTTTTGCCATCGCACAGCGCTGGCTGGTCATGCTGGCCACCATCGCGCTGATAGGCCTTGGCATCTACAACTATCAGCGCCTGCCCATTGATGCGGTGCCTGACATCACCAATGTGCAGGTGCAGATCAATACCTCGGCACCCGGCTACTCGCCGCTGGAAACCGAGCAGCGCGTGACCTTTCCGGTCGAGACCGTGATGGCAGGCCTGCCCAATCTGGAGCAGACGCGTTCGCTGTCACGCTATGGGCTGTCCCAGGTCACCGTAGTGTTCAAGGATGGCACGGACATCTATTTCGCGCGCCAACTGGTCAATGAGCGCATGCAGCAGGCGCGTGATGCGCTGCCGCAAGGCGTGACGCCCACACTGGGTCCGATTTCCACAGGCCTCGGTGAAATCTATCTGTGGACCGTGGAGGCCGACGAAGGTGCGAAAAAGCCCGACGGCTCGGCCTATACGCCCATGGATCTGCGCGAGATTCAGGACTGGGTCATCAAGCCCCAGTTGCGCAATGTGCCGGGCGTGACGGAGATCAACTCCATCGGCGGCTTTGCCAAGGAATATCTGGTGGCACCGCAGCCGGAAAAGCTGGCCGCCTATGGCATCACTCTGGCCGAGATCGTGACCGCGCTGGAACGCAATAACGCCAACGTCGGTGCCGGTTATATCGAACGCCAGGGCGAGCAGTATCTGATCCGTGCACCCGGTCAGGTGCATGGCATTGCCGATATCCGTGAGGTCATCGTCGGTACGGCCCAGGGCCAGCCGATTCGCGTGCGTGATCTGGCCGATGTGGAGCTGGGCCGCGAGTTGCGCACCGGCGCAGCCACCGATAACGGGCGCGAAGTGGTGCTGGGCACGGTCTTCATGCTGATTGGCGAGAACAGCCGCTCGGTGTCGCAGGCCGTGCATGCGCGCATGCAGGAGATCAACAAAAGCCTGCCGGAAGGCGTGAAGGCGGTCACCGTCTACGACCGCACCAATCTGGTGGACAAGGCCATTGCCACCGTGAAGAAGAACCTGGTGGAGGGGGCCGCGCTGGTGGTGGTCATCCTGTTCCTGTTCCTGGGCAATCTGCGGGCCGCGCTGATCACGGCGCTCATCATTCCGCTGTCCATGCTGTTCACGTTTACCGGCATGGTGCATATGCGCGTCAGCGCCAATCTGATGAGCCTGGGCGCGCTGGACTTCGGCATCATCATCGATGGCGCCGTGGTGATCGTGGAGAACTGCGTGCGGCGTCTGTCCCATGCGCAGGCAGCGGCAGGCCGGCCGCTGACACGCAAAGAGCGCTTCGAGGAAGTGTTTGCAGCAGCCAGAGAGGCGCGCCGCCCGCTGCTGTTCGGCCAGCTCATCATCATGGTGGTCTATCTGCCCATCTTCGCGCTCACGGGCGTGGAAGGAAAAATGTTCCACCCTATGGCTTTGACGGTGGTGATTGCACTGCTGGGCGCCATGCTGCTGTCCATCACCTTCATCCCTGCCGCGATTGCGCTGTTCATGGGCGACAAGGTGGCCGAGAAGGAAAACCGCCTCATGACCTGGGCGCGCCATGCTTATGCGCCCGTGCTGGGCAAGGTCATGCGTGCACCTGCCGTGGTGTTGACGGCGGCCAGCGTGGTCGTGGCACTGAGCCTGCTGCTGGCGACCCGTATGGGCAGCGAATTTGCGCCCAATCTCAACGAGGGTGATTTTGCAATCCAGGCGCTGCGCATTCCCGGCACCAGCCTCACGCAGTCGGTGGAAATGCAGATGCAGATGGAGCGCGAACTGGTCAAGCAGTTCCCCGAGATCGAGCGTGTGTTTGCGCGCACCGGTACGGCCGAGATTGCCTCGGACCCCATGCCGCCCAATATCTCGGACGGCTACATCATGCTCAAACCACGTGACCAGTGGCCCGACCCTGCGCGCTCGCGTGATGATCTGCTGACTGCGGTACAGCAGGCGGTAGCGAAGATTCCCGGCAGCAACTACGAGTTCTCGCAGCCGATTCAGCTGCGCTTCAACGAGCTGATCTCGGGCGTGCGCAGCGATGTGGCCATCAAGATCTTTGGCGACGATATGCAGCAGCTGGAAAAGTCCGCGCAAAGCGTGGCCGCCATGCTGCAGAAGATTCCCGGAGCGTCGGAAGTCAAGGTCGAGCAGACCACGGGCCTGCCCATGTTGACGATCCAGATCGACCGTGAAAAAGCCTCGCGCTATGGCCTGAACATGGGCGATGTGCAGGACGCCATCAGCACGGCGCTGGGGGGGCGGGAGGCAGGGAAGGTGTTCGAAGGCGACCGCCGCTTTGACATCCAGGTGCGCCTGCCCGAGGCACTGCGCAACGATATGGACGGCATAAGCCGTCTGCCTGTGGCGCTGCCCCGCATGGGCGAAGGGCGCCAGGGCTTTGTGCCGCTGTCCACCATTGCCTCTGTCGAACTGGCACCCGGCCCCAATCAGGTCAGCCGTGAAGACGGCAAGCGCCGCATTGTCGTCAGCGCCAATGTGCGCGGGCGCGATATGGGTTCGTTCGTGGCCCAGGCCCAGCAGGAGCTGGAAAGCGTGCAGCTGCCATCGGGTTACTGGACGCGCTGGGGCGGCACCTTCGAGAGCCTGGAATCCGCACGCCAGCGTCTGATGATCGTGGTGCCCGTGGCGCTGACGCTGGTGTTCACGCTGTTGTTCGCCATGTTCGGCAATGTCAAGGATGGACTGATCGTCTTTACCGGTATTCCATTTGCACTGACGGGCGGCATCGTGGCGCTGTGGTTGCGCGGCATTCCTCTGTCCATCTCGGCAGCCATTGGCTTTATCGCGCTGTGCGGTGTGGCCGTGCTCAACGGCCTGGTGATGATTTCCTATATCCGTTCGCTGCGCGAGCAGGGCATGGGACTGGAGCAGGCCGTGACCGAAGGTGCTTTGACGCGCTTGCGCCCGGTGCTGATGACGGCCTTGGTGGCTTCGCTGGGCTTTGTGCCCATGGCGATTGCCACAGGCACGGGGGCGGAGGTACAGCGTCCGCTGGCCACGGTGGTGATTGGCGGCATTCTCTCGTCCACGGCGCTGACGCTGCTGGTGCTGCCGCTGCTGTATCGTCTGGGCTACCGGCGCGAGGCAAAGCAGGCCTGAGGATGCAGGGGCAGAAGAGGGCCGGCAGAGGCTCCTGTCCCTTGCTTTGTACGGCGGCAATCACCGAGTCCTCGAAGTTCTTTCATCCACGGGCTCTGCCGCCATCCACCGCTTGCAGAAATGCAGGTTTCATGATGTGTGTTTGAGAGGGCGGCTACCATGCAGGCCGCTTATCTGAATCTCGCCATCATGCCAAGTATTGAAGTCCAGACCATCGAATCCCTGCGCCAGGCGCGCCCCGCATTCTGGGGAGGGCGCGGTGCTGGCTGCCGCTCTACGCTGCACCTGGAGCCGGCCCAGGTGCAGCAGGCGGTGGATAGATTCAAGCGCTTTGCCCCGCTGCTACAAAGACTGTTTCCTGAATTGCAGGCTTCGGGTGGCCGTATCGAGTCGCCCTTGCTGACCGTGCCCGCGATGCAGCAGGCGCTGGGCCTGCCGCCAGCCATGGGGCAGCTGTGGGTCAAGGCCGATCACAGCCTGCCGGTGGCCGGCTCGGTCAAGGCGCGCGGCGGCGTGCACGAGGTGCTGGAGTATGCCGAGCAGGTGGCGCAGCAGCACGGTCTGCTGGCCGATGGCGACTATGCGCAGCTGGCGTCGGAGCAGGCGCGTGCGGTGTTTGCCCGGTATCAGGTGGCCGTGGGCTCCACCGGCAACCTGGGACTGTCGATCGGCGTCATGGCCTCGGCCCTGGGCTTCCAGGCCACGGTCCATATGTCGGCCGATGCCAAGCAGTGGAAAAAGCAGCGCCTGCGCGCGCGCGGCGTTCAGGTCGTTGAGCATGAAGGCGACTATGCCCAGGCCGTGGCGGCAGGCCGCGCCCTGGCCGAGCAGGATCCGCATTGCCACTTTGTGGATGACGAGCATTCGCTGTCCCTGCTGCTCGGTTATGCGGCAGCTGCTCCGTATCTGGTAGCGCAACTCGCAGAGCAGGGGCTCGTTGTCGATGAAAAACACCCTTTGTTTGTTCATATCCCCTGCGGTGTGGGCGGTGCGCCCGGTGGTGTGACCCTGGGCCTGCAGCAGGCGTTTGGCCCGCATGTGCATTGCTTTTTCGCCGAACCCGTGCAGTCGCCCTGCTTCATGGTGGAGATGCTGGCGGGCACCGCGGCCTTGCCAGGCATGGCGCGGCATCCATCGGTTTATGAGCTGGGCCTGAACAACCGGACCGAGGCCGACGGCCTGGCCGTGCCCAGCGCTTCCGAGCTGGCGGCCGATGTGGTGCGCGGCTTTCTGGCCGGCGTGTTCACGGTGGAGGACGAAACGCTGTTCCGCCATCTGGCGCTGCTGCAGCAAACGCAAGGGCTGCAGATCGAGCCTTCGGCGGCCGCAGGCTTCAGCGGCCCGCGCGCCTTGCTGGAAAGTGCAGCGGGTCAGGATTATCTGCAGCGCCAGAACCTGCTGCCGCATATGCAGAACGCCACGCATATCGTCTGGACCACGGGCGGCCTGTTTGTGCCCGATGAGGAATACGCACGCTTTCTGGCGCGCGGGCGCGAGCTGCTGGCCTGATGGTGTGAGCCGCGCTAGCGCGGCTTGGGGGCACCGCCTGTTTCGCTCATCAGCATCAGCAGGCTGCGGTTGAAGTCCTCGACCACCAGCAAGCGGCCCGCGTGGTCCATGGACATGCCGGTGGGCCGGCCGCGCGGGCGCAGGCCGGCCTTGCTGTCCCAGCCGCTGAGCCAGTTGATGGGCGCGCCCGTGGGCAGGCCCTTGGCATCACGTGCAAAGCCCACGATGCGCTGACCGCCTGCGCCCGGCCCATGCCAGGCCACCAGCAACTGGCCGCCATAGGCGCTGCCGGTCGGCGTGGCCAGCATCTGCAGCGGCGCCACATGGGCGGGCCAGAGCATGTGCGGCGCTTCGGTCTTGCTGCAGTCAAAACGCTTTTCATAGCCCTGAGCGCTCTGGCGCGCACCTACGCAGTAGGGCCAGCCATAGTCGGCACCGGCGCGCAGCAGGTTCAGCTCTTCGGGCGGCTGCTTGGGATCGCGGTAGTCGATATTGTTCTCACCCTGCCAGACCGTGCCTGCAGCAGGTCCGTCGGGCATCACGGCCAGCGCCATGGAGTTGCGTAGGCCCATGGCAAAGGGCTTGAACTCCTTGACCGGGCTGCTGCCCGATTGCAGCACCATGCGCCAGACGGCGGCGCGCGGCATGGCGCCTGTGCGTTCTGGGCAGGGCATGGGCTGCTTCTGGTCATCGCCGCGGCAGCTGTCGCTGAAGCTGCCCATGTTCACGTACAGGCTGCCATCGGGCGCGAAGCTCAGCTCCTTGAGCATATGGGCGCCGTCGGCAGGCAGATTGCCCGTCAGCGCCTCGGGTTGAGGCGACTGGCCCAGCGCAGGTATGGCGGTGCGCCAGATCTTGTCGGCCTCGCCGATATAGACCTTGCCGTCCGGTCCGCGCACCATGCCCGACGGGTAGTGGAGCTTGTCCAGCAGCACCTTGGCTTCCACGGCCTTGGCGGTGGTGCTGGCATTGGCGGGCGTGGCGGCATCGGGCGGCAGGCGCAGCTCGATCAGCTTGCCCACATGGGGCATCCAGTTGCCCATGTCCAGCACCCAGATGCGGCCTGGAGAGATTTCCAGCACGCGCCGCGGAAAGTGCAGGCCATGAGCCTCATCGGCGATCAGGCCCACGCAGGTACCGGCGGGGCTGGTGATGGCCAAGCGGGGATAGGCCCCGCATTTGCCGGTGGAGGTATAGCCACGCGCCTGAGCGCTCTGGGGGCTGGCCAGGGCCAGCAACATGGGGGCCGCCAGGAGCAGGCCTAGCTTGGCGATGGGAGAAATCATCAACGGCTCCGCAAATGCATTGGGAGCCGTGATCTTGCCATGAGCTGCGGTTAAAAACGTGGCAGATCGGGATGGCTGATCTGCCCGCCGCGCACCAGCATCTTGCCGTACTCGGCGCAGCGGTTGAGCGTGGGAATCACCTTGCCGGGGTTGAGCAGGGACTGCGAGTCAAACGCGGCCTTGAGAGCAAGCATCTGGGCGTTTTCCTCGGTGCTGAACTGGGTGCACATGCTGTTGAGCTTTTCCACGCCCACGCCATGCTCGCCGGTCACCGTGCCGCCCATGGCCACGCTGGTTTCCAGAATGTCGGCGCCGAACAGCTCGCAGCGGTGCAGCTCGTCGGGGTTGTTGGCATCGAACAGGATCAGCGGGTGCAGATTGCCGTCACCGGCATGGAACACGTTGGCGCAGCGCAGTTCGTACTTCTTCTCCATCTCCTGGATGGCCAGCAGGATGTCGGCCAGGCGCTTGCGCGGAATGGTGGAGTCCATGCACATATAGTCGGGGCTGATGCGCCCGCTGGCGGGGAAGGCGTTCTTGCGTCCGCTCCAGAAGCGCAGGCGTTCCTCCTCGCTTTCGCTGACGGTGATGGCGGTGGCGCCGGCGTTGCGCAGCACCTCGCTCATGCGGGTGATTTCCTCTTCGACTTCCTCGGGCGTGCCGTCGGATTCGCACAGCAGGATGGCCTCGGCCGTGAGGTCGTAACCTGCGCGCACAAAGTCTTCCACGGCGGCCGTCATGGGCTTGTCCATCATCTCCAGGCCGGCGGGAATGATGCCGGCAGCAATGACGGCGGCCACCGCATCGCCGGCTTTGCGCACATCGTCGAAGCTGGCCATGATGCAGCGCGCCAGCTGGGGCTTGGGGATGAGCTTGACGGTGACTTCGGTGACCACGGCCAGCATGCCCTCGCTGCCTATCATGATGGCCAGCAGGTCCAGGCCCGGCGTATCTAGCGCATCGGAGCCGAATTCCACGGGCTCTCCCGCGATGGTGAAGCCCTTGACCTTGAGCACGTTGTGCACCGTCAGGCCGTACTTGAGGCAGTGCACACCGCCCGAGTTTTCGGCCACGTTGCCGCCGATGGTGCAGGCGATCTGGCTGCTGGGGTCGGGCGCATAGTACAGGCCGTAGGGTGCGGCGGCTTCGCTGATGGCGAGATTGCGCACACCGCACTGAACGAGGGCCGTGCGGCTGTAGGCATCGACCTTGAGGATTTTGTTGAACTTGGCCAGCGACAGCGTCACGCCCATGGGGTGGGGCATGGCACCGCCCGACAGGCCCGTGCCCGCGCCGCGCGCAATGACGGGTGCGCCTATGGCATGGCAGGCCTTGAGTACGGCCTGCACCTGCTCATGGGTCTCGGGCAGGCAGACCAGTAGCGGGCGCTGGCGGTAGGCCGTCAGGCCGTCGCATTCATAGGGCGTGGTGTCCTCGCTCTGGTAGAGCAGGGCATGCGCGGGGACATGGGGGCGCAGCGCGGCCAGGACTTCCGCCTGACGCCGGGCGCGTTCTGACAATTCGGGCTGGCGATGCGCGTCATTGGCGGCCTCGGTACTGCGGTTGACGGTATCGGTGAAAAGGCTGGCGGATGTCATGCCTGCAAATGTAGAGGATGCTCCCGCCCTGTGGCGTGAGTTTTATTGCAGCGCTGTTTGAAAAGCGGTTGTGCGGCCTGTGATTTTGATAGCTGCAACCGCTTTCCTGTACTGGGTTTGAGCCGTTTTTACTCAATAAATCCGCCATGCTGGTTGAGCATGGCCAGGCCCACATAGCCCGAGCCCTGGTGCCGGCCCTGGGCAAAGCGCACGCGCATGGGGCCGTATTGCATATCGCCGAGGCTGTCGAGCGCGCTGACCAGCTTGGCGCGGCTGGTCTCGGCACCGGCCTTGCGCAGGCCCTCCACCAGCGTGTGGATGTTGAGGTAGGCCTCCAGGCCCAGATAGGAGGGCTGGGGCTGGCCAGGGCTGCTCAGCAGCTGCTGGTAGCTCTTGACCGCTGGAATGGCCGCCTTCCAGGGGCTGGGCACCAGGGTGGCAAACACCACGCCGCGGGTGTGCTCGCCCAGGCCCTGCACCAGTGCCTGATTGGCCTGGGCTGCGAGGTTGTAGAACTGCACGCCGACTTGCTGCTTGCGCGACTGGGTGATGAGAGCGGTGGTGGCCGGGGCCGATGCCAGCACGATCACGCCATGCAGGTTGTCCAGCGCAGACAGTGTCTTGCCAAGCTCTGCGGCGTTGCGGCCGTCGGCTTCCAGGGCCAGCTCGATGACAGGTGTGAGCTTGGCCGCGCGAAAAGCGTTGTGGGCGGTCTGCAGGCTGCTGCGGCCGAATTCATCGCTCTGGTAGACCAGCGCAATGCGGTTCTGCCCCACGGACTGGATCTGGTGCACCATGGCCGTGATTTCACTCTCGGTCGATGCGCGCAGATTGAACACATAGCGTGCCGCAGACTCGCGCAGCAGGCCGCTGCCGGCCATGGCGCCAACCAGCGGCGTGTGGCTGGTCTGCAGCGTGGGCAGCATGGCGTTGCAACTGCTGGTGCCCAGGCAGTTGAGCAGGGCCACGGCGCCGTTTTCCACCAGACGGCGCGCATTGAGCTCGGTCTGCGAAGCGCTGAAGTGATCGTCCAGCGCGACCAGCTGCAGATTGCGCCCGGCGATGCCTCCTTGCTGATTGCTGCGCTGTACATAGCTTTGCATGATGCTCAGCAGCTCCTTGCCGGTGCTGGCATGAGGGCCGGTGAGAGGCAGGCTGGTGCCGATGATGATGGGGCCGGTGCTGCTTTGCGCGGCGGCATCGCCCGCGAAAGCGGCGGCCAGGGCCAGAGCGGCCCCTGTGAATACCGCGCGAAGCGGCTTGGGTGAATGCTGCATGGTCTCCTCCCTCTGTTGTTTTTGATGGGATGGAGTTCATGCTGCCACTGCGCACTCCCTGGCCTGCCTAAGTCGCAACAGAGTGTTAGGGTTAGATTGCTTAGCCTTTTCAGGGGCGGCAATCCATGCTCCGCAGCGGCCAGTCAGGCACATGGGCCGGTTCGCGCTTGCCCGTACCTACTCGCGGAACTGGCCGGACTGGTCGATCATGGCCAGTCCCACATAGCTGGAGCCCGTGCGCGCGGGGGCGGCCAGACGCACCTGCATATGGCCGTAGCGCAGCTCGCCCAGGGCCTCCAGCGCCGCAGGCAGATTGCTGCGCTGCACGCCGGGGCCGGCCTTGCGCAGGCCGTCCAGCAGTGCCTGGGTGTTGATGAACACTTCCAGGCCCAGATAGGAAGGCTGTGGCATGCCGCTGGCGCTCAGCAACTGCTGGTAGGACTTGACGGCCGGCACCGAGGTGC
This sequence comes from Comamonas resistens, assembly GCF_030064165.1. Classification (NCBI taxonomy): domain Bacteria; kingdom Pseudomonadati; phylum Pseudomonadota; class Betaproteobacteria; order Burkholderiales; family Comamonadaceae; genus Comamonas; species Comamonas resistens. The sequence goes on along the minus strand of NZ_CP125947.1, from coordinate 4,650,602 downwards.
GCCAGGGGCTGGGCACCAGGGTGGTGAAGACAATGCCCCGGGTGTGACTGCCCAGGCCTTTGACGACGGCCTGGTTGGCCTGGGCTGCCAGGTTGTAGATTGACTGCTGCAGCTGTGCCTGGCGCGCCTGTGTCACCAGATTGACGGTGGCCGAAGCACCGGCGAACACGATGATGGCTTGAACGGCGGGATCGGCCTGCCTCAGCTGCTGCACGGCGGCCTGTGCATTGCTGCCAGAGGCGTCGACCGCCAGCTCCAGCGCTGCGCTCATGCCGCGTTCCTTGAGCACGGCGTGGGCTACGTCCAGGCTGCTCTGACCAAAGCCGTCTTGCTGATAGACGATGGCGATGCGGGACTGCCCCAGGGTCTGGATCTGCTGCAGCATGGCATTGATTTCGCCCCGGGTGCTGGCGCGCAGCGGATAGACCAGGCGGCCGGGCTGCTGGCGCAGCGGGCCGGCGCCGGCGATGGCGCCGATCAGCGGCGTCTGGCCGCGCTCCAGCTCGGGCTGCATGGCGGCGCAATTGGCCGTGCCCCAGCAGTTGAGCAGGGCCACTGCGCCTTGCTCTGCCAGTGCCCGTGCGTTGGCTGCGGCGCGCTGAGGGTCGTAGCCGTCGTCCAGCAGCTTGAGGCTCAGCTTGCGCCCGCCCACGCCGCCTTCGCGGTTGAAGGCATCGATCTGGGCCTGCATGATGGCCTGGCCCTCCTTGCCCGCAGCTGCCTGGGAGCCGCTGAGCGGCAGGCTGGCGCCGATGATGATGGCCTCCTGTGCCGAGGCCGTGCCCAGGCTCAGGGCGGCGCTCAAGGCCAGCGCCTGCGGCAGTGCGCGTCGCAGCGGTTGTGATGTGGGCAAATGCATGGGTCTCCTCCTGCTGTCATAAATGTTGTGCCCCGATGTTGGTCAAGGGCAGACGCCAGGCAGATGAGGAGGAATACGGCTGTGTCGCGCCGGGGCGACGTTAGGCAGCTGTGACTTGGGGAATGCGGCTGGTTTTGATATGGCGCAACCCGCATGAGGGGAAAAGCGCTATTGATATGAAAAAGGCTTCAATCCGTTTGCTGGAAAGCGCTGAAAGCTATGCTTTTGAAAGTCATCAGTTCATGGACTTGTGCAGCCACTCGGCAAAGGCCGAGCATTCCCAGCGGTCCATGATGCCGGTCTTCCAGCACAGATAGTGGGCATGAGGGCTGGGGGCATCGGTGTCGAACAGGCGCACCAGGGTGCCGTTTTCCAGCCAGGGGGCGCCCAGTTTGTGGCGCACCAAGGCAATGCCCATGCCAGCCGAGGCGGCGTCACACATCAGGCCGATATCGTTGAACTGCGAGCCTTCGTTGGGCTCGGCCATGTCCAGGCCGGTGGCGGCAAACCAGGTGCGCCAGGGCTCGAGCGGGCTGCGCAGCAGCGGCATGCCTTCGAGGTCTTCGGGGTGTTCGAAGGGGCCGTGCTCACGCACAAAGCTCGGCGAGGCCAGTGGAGTGACGGTGTCACGGGCCAGTTCGATGTGCTCCACATCGGCATAGTGGCCGGCGCCAAAGCGCACCATGAGGTCGGCGTCCTCGCCAATCACGTCCAGCAGCGGAATCGAGACCTGCAGCGCAATATCGATTTCGGGATAAGCCTCGGTGAACTGCCGCAGGCGCGGAATCAGGATCACGCGGGCAAATGTCGGGGTGACGGCCAGTTTCAGCCGCCTGCGCCCAGGCGCGGCCGAGGCGCCGGGAAAGCGCTGCAGCGCGCCCAGGCCTTCGCGCACATGGGCCAGATAGGCACTGCCGTCGGTGGTTAGCGAAAAATCCGCCCGGCCGAACAGGCGCGTGCCCAGGATCTGCTCCAGCTGCTTGACGCGGTGGCTGACGGCACTGGGCGTGACGCACAGCTCCTCGGCCGTCTGCGTGACCGAGCGCAGCCGCGCCAGCGCCTCGAAGGTGAGCAGACACTGAATCGGCGGAATCCGCCGGGCAGTGACACTGGTCCAGGCGCTGTGGCTGCCGGTCATGCGGAAAGTCCCAAGCCTGAGAACTTAGCGGAACACCACGGTCTTGTGACCGTTGAGGATCACGCGGCGTTCGCTATGCCACTTCACGGCGCGGGCCAGCACCTGGCTCTCGGTGTCGCGGCCACGGGCCGTCAGGTCTTCCACGGTGTCGGTGTGGTCGGCGCGGGCCACGTCCTGCTCGATGATCGGGCCTTCGTCGAGATCGGCCGTCACATAGTGGGCGGTGGCGCCGATCAGCTTCACGCCGCGGTCATGAGCCTGGTAGTAAGGCTTGGCACCCTTGAAGCTGGGCAGGAAGCTGTGGTGGATGTTGATGGCGCGGCCAGACAGCTTCTTGCACAGGTCGTTGGACAGCACCTGCATGTAGCGCGCCAGCACCACGAGTTCGGCGCCTTCTTCCTCGATGATCTCGTACTGGCGCTCTTCGGCCTGGGCCTTGGTGGCGGCAGTCACGGGGATATGGTGGAAGGGGATGTTGTAGCTGGCGGCGAGTTGATAGAACTCGCGGTGGTTGCTGATGATGGCCTTGATCTCGATAGGCAGCAGGCCCGACTTCCAGCGGAACAGCAGGTCGTTGAGGCAGTGGCCTTCCTTGCTGACCATGATGACGGTCTTGATACGCTCGGCTTTGGAGTGCAAACTCCACTGCATTTGATATTGATCAGCTAATTGAGCAACGGATGCCTTTAGGGAGGCGGCGTCCTTGCCGTCGCAGGCAAACTGCACGCGCATGAAGAACAGGCCGGTGACGGGGTCGTTGTACTGCGCAGCTTCTTCGATATTGCCGCCTTGTTCGAGCAAAAAGCCCGAAACGGCATGCACCAGGCCCAGTCGGTCTGGGCAGGATAAAGTCAAAATATAGGCTTGGGTCATAGCTGGGCAATTGTCGCAGCAAGGCATCGACCCTGCGGACAAAGGAAATACATGAAAAGCGTGGGGGGGCATTCTCGCGTCACACCCTGGGTGCTCGTCACTCTCTACGTGTGCGCAGGAGTGTTGTGGTTGGGCGCACAGGCCTGGGTGCTCAACTATTTTGATGTATCGACACATAGGCAGTCGATACGTTGGCAGATAGGCCTGTTCATCGCTTGGTTGCTGGTGTCGTCGGCCGTGGCGGTCTGGCTGATCACGCGCAAGAGCAGAGCCGACCAGGTGCGCCAGGAGACGGCGCAGGAGCTGGAGCTGGTGGTACGCCATGCGCCCGCAGGCATGGCGCGCGTGCATGTGGGCGGTGCCGAGATCGTCTGGGCCAACGCCAAGCTGGCCGGCTGGCTGGGCTGCAGCGTTGAGTCCATGGCCGGGCAGGACTTTCGCAGTCTGGTGCCGGCCGATGACCGAGTGGAGGTCGAGCAGCAGCTCGGGCGATTGCTCGATGGCCGTCAGGATTATTTTCAGGCCCTGCGCCACTGCACCCATGCGGTTACGGGCAAGGTCACGCCCGTGCTGTGCACGACCAGCCGTGTGGCGGCTTCGGGCGTGCGCGGACCGGTGGCGCTGGTGTGCGTGTTGCAGGATCTGAGCGAGATGGTCAGCGCCCGCAATGCGCTGACACGCAGCGAAACCATGCTGCGCATGGCGCTGGAAGGCAGCGGCAGCGGGGTCTGGGAGTGGGACGCCGTGCAGCAGAAGCTGAACCTGTCCTCGGGCATGAGTGCGCTGCTGCATTACAGGGGCCAGGATCTGTCCCACGATTTTGATTTCTACACGCGTCTGCATCCTGATGATGCGGATGCGGTGCGCTCGGAGATCCGGCAGACGCTGGAACAGGGCAGCATATTGGCGCTGACGGCCAGGCTGCTGTGCTTTGACGGCCTGTATCGCTGGTTCCGCGCCCGTGGTCAGGCGCACAGGGACGTGGATGGCAGGCTGCTGCGCATTTCCGGCTTGCTGACCGATCAGACGGCCAGCCGCGAGGCTGACGAGCGCCGCCGTCTGGCCGCCGCCGTGGTGGAAAACACCATCGAGGGTGTGGTGGTCACCGATGCGCGCAGCCGCATTCTCTCGGTCAACCCCTCATTCACCCGCCTGCTGGGTTTCAGCGAGGCGGAGATGCTGGGCCAGACGCCGCGCATGTTCAAGTCCGGCCGCCATGACAAGGAGTTCTACGATGCCATGTGGGCCAGCATGCATGCCACGGGGCACTGGCAGGGCGAAATCTGGAATCGTCGCAAGAACGGCGAGATCTTTCCCGAGCGCATGTCGTTGAGCGCGGTCAAGGATGCGGCGGGAACCGTCACCCATTACGTCTGCATGTTCACCGATATCTCGGCCGAGAAGGCCCGTGAGCAGCAGCTGGAGTTTCTGGCGCACCGGGATGTCTTGACGGGCCTGCCCAACCGCTCGCATTTTGCGCTCATGCTGGGCGATGCGGTCGAGCGCGCCAAGGCCGAGCAGCGAGGCCTGGCGGTAATGCTGCTCAATATCGACCGCTTCAAGGATGTGAACGACAGCTATGGGCACTCCGTCGGCGACGAGGTGCTCAAGCACATTGCCTTTCAGGTGCAGGGCGCGCTGCGTTATGGCGACATCATCGGCCGACTGGCGGGTGACGAGCTCTGCGTGGTGGCCCAGCATCTGAGCAGCGAGAAGGAGGCGGTGGAAGTTGCCGAGCGCCTGATGGCTGCAGCGGCCAAGGCCTGGATCACACCCGATGGCCTGCCTGTGGTGGTGAGCGTGAGTGTGGGCATCTGTCTGTATCCCGACCATGCATTGACCACCGAGGACCTGATGCAGGGCGCGCACGCCGCCGTCTATGGCGCCAAGAACCGAGGCTCCAATGCCTGGTGCTTTTTTCATGAATACATGACCCAGGCCGCACGCGAGCGGCTGGCGCTGGAGGCGCGGCTGCGCAGGGCGCTGGAACTGGGCCATATGCGGCTGTTCTATCAGCCGCAGGTGGATCTGCACACGGGGCGGCTGACCGGGGCCGAGGCCTTGCTGCGCTGGCATGACCCCGAGGAGGGGCTGATCTCTCCGGCGCGCTTCATTCCCGTGGCCGAGAGCTCGGGCGTCATCGGCCCGCTGGGGCTGTGGGTGCTGGGCGAAGCCTGCCGTCAGGGTCAGGCCTGGCGCGAGGCCGGGTTGCCGGAGCTGACGATTGCGGTGAATGTCTCGCTGCATCAATTCCTTCTCACCGATATCGCGGGCGAGACCGCCCAGGTGCTGGAGACTTCGGGCTTTCCTGCGCATCTGCTGGAACTGGAAATCACCGAAAGCGCGCTGGCCGAAAAACCCGAGGAAGCGTTGGCCGTGCTCAGCCGTCTGCGCGATCTGGGCCTGCGTCTGGCGATTGACGACTTTGGTACCGGCTATTCATCGCTGGCCCACCTCAAGCGCTTTCCGCTGGATCTGCTCAAGATCGACCGAGGCTTTATCTACGACATCCCCAACAGCGGCGACGACATGGCCATCAGCAGCTCCGTCATTGCCCTGGGTCATGCCATGGGACTCAAGGTGCTGGCCGAAGGCGTGGAAACGCAGGAGCAGCTGTCTTTTCTGCAAGACAAGGGCTGTGACTTCTTCCAGGGCTATTTCTGCAGCCGCCCCTTGCCGGCAGAGGACTTTGCACGGCTGCTGGAAAAAGCAGGCGCCGGCCAGCCCCTGGTCGATGTGCAGAGCGGCGTGACAGCCTGATGAACTCAGCCATGTGCCCGCCCTACCAGCCTTATCAGAAGGCTCCAAGCTTCACTTTCAAATTGCCGCTGAGGCTGGTGGAGGCCGTGTTTGGGTGCGGCAACTTCGATGACTGCGGCGATTGGCTGCAGGACTGGATGGCCGAATACCTGGCGGAGCACCCGCCTTCCCGCAGCGGCTATCGCCTCATGCTGGATTGCGATTTCGAGACCGTGCACCCCAACCCCTGGTTTCACACGCTGAACTACACCGCCCAGTTGCCGGATGAGCGGCTGGCGCGGTTGCTGGAGCAGGCCCTCAGGGGCAAGGGCCTGCTGGACTGAGCAGATCAGTTGGCCGGTGTCTGGGGGGCTGGGCGGCTTTTCCACTGCTCGCGCAACTGGGCGCATTGGTCCTGTGAGGCATTGCCCGCCAGTGTCAGAAGCTTGTCTGCTTTCATATTGATAGCTTTTGGCGCTTTATCTGATTGGGCTATCGCCACTTTTTGCCTCAAATCCTTGGGCAGCCAGGTGGGCACGCCGATATCGCTGCGCACATGGCTGCGTCCCGCAACCAGCAGCACGGACTGGCCGGGCCGGCTCCATTGCTGCACGGCGGTGGCAGCGACCTTGGCCATGGATTCATCACGGGCCAGCTGGATGCGGGCCATGGGGGCGAACTGGGACTCGGGCAGCAGGCCGCAGTGACCATCCTTGATAGCGTCCAGCTGCAACTGCCAGCCCGAGGCCGGCAGGTGGCTGTCATAGCGGGACTGGCCCATGGTCTGCTTCATCTGCGCGCGCGGCAGATTGCCGCCCAGCACGGGCACACCGGCGCGCACGGCGTTCATCACCATGGGGCCGTAGTCCTGCCAGGGCCAGCCGCCGCCAGCGGCGCCGCTTTGCCATTGCAGTGCCTGCTGCACCTGCTCCTCTGTAGAGGTGGTGGCCAGACCGGCCGTGCTGCCCCCGGCTGGAGCCATCTCGATCACCAGCGCCCCCAGGCGCTGCCCGGCTGCCAGCCACTGCACGGTTTGTGCTTCCCACTGATGATGGGCAATCTGGTCATGCTGCTCGCCAAGAGCGATGACCTGGGCATCGGTCCATTGCGCCAGCGTCTGCTGCCAGTCGGCACTGGAGGTCAGCGTGCTGGCCTGATGGGCGCAGCCGCCGAGCAGCAATGCGGCGGCCGTGGCCAGAAAAGAAAGCGCGGGGCGCGAAGAATGAGTAGGACTTGCGCAAACAAGGATGCACAAGGAGCGTTCCCATCGGGAAAACTTCTTGCTTGAACCTGATTTGCGTAAGTCGTGATGAGGTGTCAGGCGCATAGATGCCCGAGATGCAGTCCACATAGTTTGACCAGTCCAATCTTGAAAGACGGGGCATGGCTTCGTAGCTGTGGCTTTGCCCACCGAATTTGCCACGATACTGCGGCATCCGCCATTGTCGTGCCTTGTCGGTTTCCCGTGCACATGTCTGCCTTGCCTTCCCCCCGTTTTCTGGCCCAGGTGGCCGTCACTTTGCTGCTGGCCTGGCTGGCGGCGCAGCTGTGCCTGGTGCTGCACACGCCGCTGCCCTGGATGCTGGGGCCGCTGATTTCGGTCTCCCTGGCATCGATTGCCGGGGCGCCCACGCAAAGCTGGGGTCGGCTGCGCAATCTGGGACAGTGGACGATTGGCGGTGCTCTGGGTCTGTATTTCACGCCTGCCGTGACTGCGCTGGTGGCCGGGCTGTGGTGGGCGATTGCGCTGGCCATTGGGTGGGCGCTATTGCTGGGCTGGGCCTTTGGCCGCTGGCTGTACCGGGTGCAGGCCCCCAGCATGCTGCAATTGCCGGACATGACACAGGCGCGGCTGCGCGCCACCACCTATTTTTCAGGCTCGATTGGCGCGGCTTCCGAGATGACGCTGCTGGCCGAGCGCGAACACGCGCGCACCGATCTGGTGGCGGCCAGCCACAGCCTGCGTCTGGTTATCGTCACCGTGACCATCCCGTTTGCGCTGCAATGGGCAGGGCTGCATGGCGACCCCAGCCTGATTGCGCCCAGCATCCGCATCGTGCAATGGCCGGGTCTGGCCTGGCTGATGCTGGCAACGGGGGCCGGGGCGCTGCTGATGCTCAAACTCAAACGGGCCAATCCCTGGTTTCTGGGGGCTCTCATAGTTTCCATGGGGCTGACCATGGCGGGAGTCGAGCTGTCGGCCGTGCCGCAGTGGTTGATGAATGCCGCGCAGCTGGTGATTGGTGTCAGCCTGGGCGTGCGCTTTCGCCGTGAATTTCTGCACACCGCGCCGCGCTGGCTGGGCATGGTGGCCCTGGGCACCGTGGGCCTGATGCTGATCTGTGCGGGTTTTGCCTGGCTGCTGCACTGGGGCACAGGCCTGCCCTGGGTGACACTGCTGCTGGGCACATCGCCGGGCGGCATCACCGAGATGGCCATCACCGCCAAGGTGCTGCAGCTGGGTGTGCCGGTGGTCACGGCCTTTCAGGTCTGCCGCCTGATTGCCGTGCTGCTGCTGGTGGCACCGCTGTATCGCTGGCTCAACCGCGCCTCGCTATCATCCTGAATCATGAAAAAGCCCTGGTTCACCTGCCTGGTCATTAGCCTGAGCGTGGCATTCCTGCTTGGAGGTCTGGTGATGTGGATGGCCTGGCAGCACAATTCTCAATGCGAAATTCACTGCGCGGAGCAGGGCGTCGACTGGGCTTATTGGCTGACATTGGGTGCGGGTGGGTGGCTGATAGGCTTTCTGAGCTGCATGCTGCCGGCCAGCCTGGTGATGTGGCTGCTAAAAAAGTGATAGCGAAATGCGTATGTCCTGTATGGGTAGAGCATGAAAAAAGCCACTCAGGAAATTGAGTGGCTTTTTTGAGAATTCAAGCGGAATGCTTAGTGGATGACGACAGGCTGTTGGGCCAGCCCGGTGTATTTGTCCAGAGCTTCCTCGACCTCTTCTTCCGAAGGGGCGTCCTGTTGCCAGGCCAGGATTTGCTTCTGGAACATCTCGGCCCATGAACCGTCCAGATAGACCTCTTTGCCAGAGCGCTTGTCAACGATCTCAAAACCGTGACGGGGCAGCTGATGGGCTTGGGGCTCAGCCTCGGCGGTGCCTGCCGGAGCGTCTGCTTCCATGTCTGGTCGCAGATGGAGCACCGCAAAGGATTCAGAGTCGTAAAGCATTTGCATGGTGTTCCTCCTTTCACTTCCGTTGTGAGCATGCCTGCCATCGGGAGATGGAGGCTGGATGCAGCATTTCAAGGGTGAAGCGCCTGCCCGGAGCATCTGAGTACAGTATTCCATGGATTTGAATGCCTGGGGACGAACCGGCTTTCCGAAGCTGCAGTAGGCCGCAACGCCGGAACTGCAATCCTGTGCCAGACGGGAGCTGTACGGTGTGTGAGCACTTGTGCTGCCGCGGTTTCTGGTTTTCTCTCAGGGTTTGTGCCGGGTCATCACTGTGGTGCAGCCAGGTATTTCTTGAGTTGCAGATCGACAAAGTCGTCATTTCCCTGATCCAGCCTGATGCGCACCGGCAGATATTGCATGCTCGCGGCCAGCCAGACGGAGCCGCGCTGATCGCTACTCTTGCCGGGCAGCTTGTCCAGGCGCAGGGCCATGATGCTGCCAACGGGCAGCTCCAGCGCTTCGGTGGCTCCCACGCGGAACTGCCAGCGTGCGGCGGCGCGGGCGCTGCTGGAGGTCAGCTCGATCAAGGTGCCGGGCGGATACCGCTCAGGGGCGCCGGCGATCAGGGCCGAGAGCTGCAGGAACACGCTCAGGCGGTCCTGAATGCCGTCCGAGATCGCCGCATCGGCCGTGCCGTCGCTGTAATGGCTCTTGCCGCCTGCCACGTCAAAGTGGGCGGACTGTGTCTTGCGGCCCTTGTCGGTGAAATTCAGCGGCTGCAGTCCCTGGGGCGTGATCAGCCCGTCACTGGTCTGGGAGCGCTCGCCCATCAGAAACATGCTGATGGACTGGCGTGCCTGGTAATACTGGCCGTCCTGCTGCCATTGCAGCTGGGCTCCGGCCGAATAGTGAAAGCCTTTGACCTGGCCCGAAGCATTGAACTCCAGCGTGGCCGAGCCGGGCAGGGCCACGGGCAGGAGCGTGCCGGGTGGTAAGGGCTCTCCACCCCCTGGCCTGACCTGCAGAGGGCGCGCGGTGTCGGCGCCGTTGGCTTCGGGCGCATCGGCGGGAAGCTCTGGGGCTGGTGCAGGCGATGGTGCGGGCGAAGATGTAGGTGCTTCTGATTCAGGAGCTGGCGGCGCAGACTCCTCCATCGGTTGGGCTGAATTTTCTATAGGTTCGTCTGCTGCTGTGGCCGGCTGGGCTGGCTTGGCTGGAGCCGGAGCAGCTACTGGCCTGGGTCTGGGCTTGGGTGCTGGAACGGGTGCCGGGGTCGGAGCTGGAGCAGGGGGAGGCGGCGGGGGCGCAGCCGGCTCCACCAGGCGTGTCTCCATGACCACCGGGGCGGGTGCAGGCGGGACAGGTCCCGAAAGCGATGGCAGACCCAGAAGCACCACGGCATGCGCGCCCAGCACCAGGCCGGTGACGGGAATCAGGGCTCTGTAGGTCTTGGTGGAGCTGCCCATGCCTTGGTCTTTGCGATGATGAGTCTGCGCCAGAAGCGCGGTGGGTAGACGGTGGATGCAGGCCTCAGCCTGCGGCGCCGGCGGCCCAGCCCAGGTCGCTGGACAGCTGGCGGGCGGCAGCCTGCAACGGTGCATCTATGGCACCACCATATTCCGGGTCGAAAGTCGCCAGCGAGCCCAGGGTCATCAGCCCCAGCACCAGGTGTCCCGAAGCGTCGAAGACCGGCACGCAGAAGGCCACGATGCCGGGCAGCAGCGTATCGACCACACGGGCCGTACCGCGCTCGCGCACTTCTGCCAGCATGGAGCAGACGGCCTCTTCGCTCAAGGGCAGGTCCTGGCGACGGGCCTTGCGGGCTCGGTCCATCTCGGGCTCCAGCAGCGGCGCTGTCGCTTCGCGCGGCAGCCAGGCAGCAAAGCAGCGGCCCGTGGCCGAGGCCAGCATGGGCATGACATCGCCCAGGCGCAGATTGGCGGTGACGGCCTGGGCCGATTCTTCCCAGTGCACGATGGTCGGCCCGTGGTTGCCCCAGACCGCAATTGCCACCGTGTGGTTCAGGGCTTCGACCAGGCCGGGCATGCGCTCGCGCGCCAGACGCACGGGGTCCAGGCGGGCCAGAGAGGCCAGGCCTATCTTGAGCGCTGCAGGCCCCAGGTCGTAGCGCGAGTTGCGCTCGTCCTGTGCGACCAGGCCTATGCGCTGAAAGCTCACCAGATAGCGGTGGGCCTTGGCAGCGCTCATGCCGGCAGCGGCGGCCACGTCCTTGAGCATCAGCGGACCGCTGGCCTGCGCCAGGGCTTCGACTAGGGAGAAACCCACCTCGACCGACTGAATCCCTGCGCGTTCCTTATCCATTGCCATAGAATCGTGTTTTGTTTAGTTAAATCAATTTAACCAATCGTAATTTGGCTAGCGTTGCCTGGAATTGTGCCAGCAGCGTGTGCCGCGAGGACAGGAAAAACGCATGAAACTGGCAAGCTACAAGGATGGCTCCCGCGATGGTCAACTGGTCGTCGTCTCCCGTGATCTGAGCATGGCCTGTTATGCCACGGGCATTGCCAACCGCATGCAACAGGTGCTGGACGACTGGAGCTATATGGCCCCGCAGTTGCAGGATCTGTCGCATGAGCTCAACCATGGCAAGGCCCGCCATGCCTTCCCCTTCGACCCCCAGCGCTGCATGGCTCCGCTGCCGCGCGCCTACCAGTGGGCCGATGGTTCGGCCTATATCAACCATGTGGAGCTGGTGCGTAAGGCACGCAACGCCGAAGTGCCGGCCAATTTCTACACCGATCCGCTGATGTACCAGGGCGGCAGCGATGATTTCATCGGCCCCTGCGACGATGTGATCGTGCCCAGCACGGCCATGGGTATCGATTTCGAGGCCGAGATTGCCGTCGTTACCGGCGATGTGCCCATGGGCACGGACGCTCAGGAAGCACTCGATGGCATCCGTCTGGTGATGCTGGTCAACGACGTGAGCCTGCGCAATCTGATCCCCAATGAGCTGGCCAAGGGCTTCGGCTTTTTCCAGAGCAAGCCCGCCACGGCTTTCAGCCCTGTGGCTGTGACCTTGGACGAGTTGGGCGATGCCTGGAAGGGCGGCCGTTTGCATCTGACGCTGCAATCGACCTGGAACGGCCGCAAGGTCGGCATGTGCGATGCGGGCGAGGAGATGACCTTCCACTTCGGCCAGCTGATTGCCCATATCGCCAAGACCCGCAATGTGCGCGCCGGCTCCATCGTCGGCAGCGGCACGGTGAGCAATCGTGGCGTGGAAACCGGCAAGGGCAAGGAAAAACGCATGGAATGGCCCAAGGGCTATAGCTGCATCGCCGAAAAGCGCTGCATAGAGACCATCCAGGACGGTGCGCCCAAGACCGAGTTCATGCAGTTCGGCGACACCATCCGCATCGAGATGAAGGGCAAGGACGGCCAGAGCATCTTTGGCGCCATCGACCAGAACATTGCACCGCCCGGCGGCAATGACAGCGAGCGCGGCGATCAGGAAACGGTCATGGATACTGCGCAGGATTGAAACCCTGACGGAGACCTCTATGCGCGTTCTGCGGATGCCCCCTGTGATGCAACGCCAAAGCCGTTTGCTGAATTTGGCCATGGCGCTGAGCTTGTGCAGCGGCCTGGCCCAGGCGGCCCCCGAAGCCGATCCATCGCTGAAGGACATTCCCATGCCTGCCGTGGCCGCCCCTGCCACCTGCCCCGCCAAGGCGACGGTGCCGGGCAAGAGCGAGATGCAGGCCATGGTGCGCGACGCGCAGGACCGCGGTCTGCTCTGGCGCGTGAGCCATGACGGGCGCGACAGCTGGCTTTATGGCACATCGCATGTGGGCCGCCGCGAATGGCTGATGCCCGGCCGGACGGTCATGGGCGCCATGATGAAGTCCGACAAGCTGGCGCTGGAGCTCAATGTGCTGGACCCGGAGGTGAGCAAGAGCCTGGCCCAGGGCATGAAGGCGCGCGATGATGCGCCCGAGCTGAGCGCAGCGCTGGCGGCACGGCTGGAGTTGCAGCGCGAGAAGGCCTGTGCCCAGGACATCGCGCCGCTGCGCCCCGATGCCCAGGTGGTGGCCTTGCAGGCCCTGGCCGGGCGGCCTTTGGGGGTGTATCCCGACTATGGCGTGGACATGATGCTGGCAGGCATGGCTGCGGGTCTCAGAAAGCCCGTGGTGGGACTGGAGACGCCGGAGCTGCAGATTCGGGAGCTGTTTTCCGACGACCCGGCGCAGGTGTCGGAAAGCGTCAGCGAAGGTCTCAAGCAGCTGGAGAGCGGCAAGGCCCCCGAAATGGTCAATCTGATTGCCGATCTGTGGGCCGATGGCAGGCAGGACCGGCTGGAAAACTACGCCGACTGGTGCGACTGCGCCAACACGCCGCACGAGCGTGCCCAGCTCCAACGCCTGATCGACGGCCGCAATCCCGGCATGGCCGACGGCATCGTCAACCTGCTCAAGGAGGGCGACACCGTCTTTGCCGCCGTGGGCGCGCTGCACATGGTCGGGCCCCATGGCCTGCCCGTGCTGCTGCGCAAAAAAGGCTACAAGGTCGAGCGCGTGCCCCTGAATGCACTCAAGAAAAAACAGGGTGTAACGCAATAAATGCAAGCGCTGTCTGCTATCAATAGTGATAGTGCCGCAGCGCGGATACGGAAAACCAACCGTGATTCACAAGGAGACAAAAACCATGGATAGACGTCAATTTCTGGCAGCCGCCGCTGCCGGCTCGGCTGCTGCCGTTTCCCCTTGGGCCATGGCGCAGGAATGGCCCTCCGGCCCCGTGCGCTGGGTGGTGCCCTACCCACCGGGAGGCGGCACCGATGTGCTGGCCCGCACCGTGGCCGAAGCCATGCGCAAGACGCTGAACCAGACCATCGTGGTGGACAACCGCCCCGGGGCATCGACCAATATCGGCGGTCAGATCGTGGCCTCGGCCAAGCCGGACGGCTACACCATCATGTCGGCCGACAACGCCATCCTGGCCTTCAACGAGCATCTGTTCAGCAAGCTGCCTTTCAATCCCGACAAGGACTTCAGCTATATCGGCGGCATCAGCCGCTTCCCCATGGCGCTGGTGGTGAACCCCGCTTTCGCGGCCAAGGACTTCAAGGAGTTCCTGGCCTATGCCAAGGCCCACCCCGGCAAGCTTGACTACGCCTCGCCCGGCAATGGCTCGCCCCATCACCTGGCCATGGAGCTGTTCAAGAATCGCACCGGCACCAGCCTGACCCATATCCCCTACAAGGGCGCAGCCCCGGCCGTGGCCGATGTGATGGGCGGCCAGGTCCCCTGCATGTTCCTGGATCTGCCTGCGGGCCTGCCCATGATCCAGTCGGGCAAGGTGCGCGCCCTGGCCATCGGTACGGCCAAGCGTATTCCCACGCTGCCCAATGTGCCCACGCTGGCCGAGCTGGGCGTCAAGGATTCCGAGGTCTATGCCTTCCAGGGCATTCTGGGCCCCAAGGCCATGCCGCCGGCCATGGTGCAGCGCCTGAACGGCGACCTGCAAAAAGCGCTCAAGGACCCCGAGGTGGTCAAGCGCATGGCGGACTTCGGCATGGAAGCCCTGCCAGGCACGCCCGAGCAGTTTCATGCCATGGCCCGCGCCGAAGCCAAGCGCTGGGGTGAGGTCATCAAGGCTGCCGGCACCAAGCTGGACTGAGCCGCCGCCAGGAACTGGCGAAAAAAGGCCCGGAGCTTCCGGGCCTTTTTCATGCATGAAAAACGGATCTAGCGCTCTCTCATAAAGCGCTGTTGGCTATCAATACGTGAGTAATCACCGGGCCGTCGTGGCCGGTGGAACGACTTCCACCCGGTTGCGGCCCGCGCGCTTGGCGGCGTAGAGCATGGCGTCGGCCTGCTGGAACACGGTCTTGATGTCGTCGTTGCTGTCGGGCCAGTGCGCCACGCCCAGAGAGACCGAAATCCGGCCCACCGTGGGCAGCTCGGTATGCTCGACCAGCGCGCGCAGGCGCTCGGCAACCTGGGCCGCGCTGTGCAGCGGGGCGGCGGGCAGCAGCAGCAGAAATTCCTCACCGCCCACGCGGCAGGGCGCGTCGTCGGCGCGGGACACTTCCCGTATCTGCCGGCCCAGCTGCCTGATCACCTCGTCGCCCGCGTCATGGCCGAAGCCGTCGTTGATCTTCTTGAAGTGATCGATGTCGATGGCGATCACGGCAAACGGCATCTTCTCGGCCTGGAAAGCGGTGATGGCGGCCTCAAGGTGGCGGCGGTTGCCCAGGCCGGTCAGCGGGTCGGTGTTCACATCCTCGCGCAGCTTGGTGATATTGCGCTGCAGCAGCCCGATGCCGCGCAGCATGGCTTTCTTGAGCTCCTGCGATTCGAAGTACCAGGATTTGACGGACTGGATCTGCTGGGCGGTTTCGGGCCTGTCCATGGCACGCGCACCGTTGGCCAGCTGGCGCAGCGGGCTGGTGATGCGGCGGGCGCTCCACCAGATCACCAGCAGCATCAGCAGGGCGATGGGCAGGGTCTTGTAGAGCACGGAGCGCATCAGCGCGTTGAGCGGAGCCAGCGTGACCGTCTTGGGGCGCTGGGCCACGATGCCCCAGCCTGTGGATGGCACGACGGCGTAACCGGCCAGCATTTCTATGCCCTGGCTGTTGATCAGCGGCGTCTTGCCGGATTCGCCCTGGCTGACCTGATTGATGGCCTCGTTATTGCTGATCCGTTCACCCACGCGCTTGTTGTTGGGGTGATAGATGATGTGCTTGTTCTTGTCCACGACGAAGACATAAGAGCCGTCTTGGTAGAAGTGCGAGCCCAGCAAGGTATCCAGCATGCTCTCCTGCTTGAGGTAGATGCTGCCGCCCACGGCACCCAGATACTGGCCGTCTGCCGCAAAAATGGGTTGGGAGATGAAGATGATGAAGTTGTCCGTCACCGCCATATAGGGCTGGCTGATGATCGGCCCCTTGGCCTGCAGGGCTTCGGTGACACCGGCACTCTTGAGTGTCTTGCCCACGATCTGCAAGGTCTCGGGGGAGGTGGCCAGGACATAGCCTGTCTGGTCTATGACGGTCACGGAGTTGAAGCTCTTGGTCTGCAGACGCAGGCGCGCGGCTTCTTCGCCCAGATAGTGGAGGTCATCCATGTGCCCGGCCATCAGCTTGGCGCTGTAGTCCAGCTGCTGCAGCGCCGATTGCAGAAAGTCATCGGTGCTGCGGGCCAGCTTGGTGGCATAGGCGTAATGGCCTTCCAGCGTGGTATCGATCAGCTGCTGGCGCTGCACCAGATAGCCGGCATAGAAGGTGTTGGCAAACGGGATCAAGGCGCTGCAGATCGTCAGCACCAGGATCAGGCGGCGCAGATCCAGACGGGTAGCAATCCTGGTCGTTTTTTTTATCTTCGGTGATGACATCTGGTCAGGTCGGCAGATGCGCGGGAGTTTTCCTGCGGGTGTCTCTCTTCTGCCGTGTTTTATTCGTAGCTGGTCTGCATTATCTGGCGCCTGCCTTTATCGGGCCGCGCGAATAACCGCAATGACGCAGGTATGGCGTGCAGCTGGCGTCGTGTTCAGAGGGCCTTGGCAACCTGTACGGCGCAGTCGTAAAAGCAGGGGCCGCGACCTATGTCGGTGAGCTGCTGGTGAGTCAGCTCGTTGACATTGGTGCCGTTGGCGCCCTGTTTGCGCCACCAGATGCCCAGGCCCGCCACCACGCCCTGGCGTGCGCGGCCGTTGAGGCTGGCATGGCAGACATGTTCGCCCCGTGCATTGAAGACGCGCAGCAGATCGCCGTCGGCAATGCCGCGCGCGGCCGCATCGTCGGGGTGTATTTCCAGCAGCGGCCTTTCCTCCATGCGCTGCAGGCTGGCGACATTGGTGAAGGTGCTGTTGAGAAAATTGCGTGCCGGCGGCGAGATCATGGCCAGCGGATAGTCGGGCGTGGGCGCTTCGTAGTTGGGCAGATGATCGGGCAGGGTGCTGACGCCCAGCGCGGCCAGCGCCGGGTTGTCGAACTCGCATTTGCCCGATGGCGTTGCAAAGCCGCCGCTGGCAAAAGGAGCCTCAGGCAAGGGGATGGTGGCAAAGCCACGTTCCAGCAGTTCTTCAAAACTGATAGCTGTATGCGCAACTGCCTGGCGGGCCAGAGCCTCATCCGAGTCATGAAAGTGGCTGGCGGCAAACAAGGGGTCCAGCTTGGCCATCTGCGCAGCCAGGTCGCGGAAGATCCGGGCATTGCTGCGGGCCTGGCCTGCGGGCGCGATGGCGGGGCGGTTCAGCAGCACATCGGTATGGCCGTAGCTGCCGTGAATGTCCCAGTGCTCAAGCTGGGTGGTGGCGGGCAGCACATAGTCGGCATGGTCGGCGGTGTCGGTCAGGAAATGCTCCAGCACCACGGTGAACAGGTCTTCACGGGCAAAGCCTGCGGCCACCTTGGCTGATTCGGGAGCCACGGCCACGGGGTTGCTGTTGTAGACGACCACGGCTTCCACCTTGGGCCCGAAGCTGGCATCGCCCGGGTGCAGCAACACATCGCCAATGCTGCTCATGTTCAGCGTGCGCGGGCGGCGTTCGCCCATCAGCCTGGGCATCTGCAGCGCCGCCATGTCAAAGGGCAGCACGCCGGAGCTTGATAGCAGCAGCCCGCCCGCGCGGTGGCGCCAGGCACCGATCAGCGCTGGCAGGCAGGCAATGGCGCGTACCGCGTTGCCGCCGCCGCGCACACGCTGCATGCCGTAGTTCAGGCGGATGGCCGCTGGCTGGCTGCTGCCATAGTCGCGCGCCAGCTGGCGGATCTGCTCTACCGGCAGGCCGCAGACCTGGGCTGCCCGCTCGGGCGGCCATTGCAGGGCGCGGGCCTTGAGGGCCTCCCAGCCCAGTGTGTGACGGGCGAGGTAATCATGGTCCAGCCAATCGTTGACGATCAGCTCGTGCATCAGCGCAAAGGCCAGCGCGGCATCGGTGCCGGGCAGCAACTGCAGGTGCTCGTGGCATTTGTCGGCCGTCTCGCTTTTGCGCGGGTCTATGCAGACCAGCCTGGCGCCCTGGCGCTTGGCCTCCTGGGCGTAACGCCAGAAGTGCAGATTGCTGGTGATGCTGTTGCTGCCCCAGATCAGGATCAGCCGGCTTTCGGCAAAGAATTCCATGCGCATGCCCAGCTTGCCGCCATAGGTGGCGGCCAGGGCCTCGCTGCCGGCGCTGGCGCAGATGGTGCGGTCCAGCAGGCTGGCGCCCAGCTGGTGGAAAAAGCGCCGGTCCATGCTCTGGCCCTGCACCTGGCCCATGGTGCCCGCGTAGCTGTAGGGGAGTATGGCTTCGGGCTGGCGCTGTGCGATCTGGTGCAGGCGCTGGGCAATGTCGCTCAGCGCTTCGTCCCAGCTCACGGGGGTGAACTGGCCCGAGCCTTTGGGGCCGCTGCGCTTGAGCGGCTGCAGCACACGGTCTGCATGGTAGGTGCGCTCCGTGTATTTGCTGACCTTGCTGCACAGCACGCCGCCGGTGTGACGATGTTCTGCATTGCCTTGGACCTTGGTGGCCGTGCCGTCGACCACGGTGGTGACCAGGGCGCAGGTGTCCGGGCAGTCATGCGGACAGGCGCCGCGTACTTGTGCGATGTGGGGCATTTTGGAGCTCTGAGACTGAGGGGAATTCGCGGTGAACGACGGCGATGTCGGCCTATTATGCGACTCGCATTCATGCAGAAAAACATGAAATGCACCACAACCGCAGCGAATGAATCCAAGTCGTACAACAAGCACCAAGCAGGGAGAGCGAGAGCAATGCAAGACAAGCCAATGCGATGGAATCGTCGCCAATTTGTGACTGCTGCAGGCGCAGCGGCAGGAGTCTGGAGCGCCAGCAGCATGGCGCAGGAGGCATCGGGACCTATTGTCCTGGGGCAGTCTTGTGCGCTCAGCGGCCCTTCGGCCCAGCTGGGGACGCAGTTCTCGCAGGGCGCCAAGCTGTACTTTGATCAGCTCAATGCCCAGGGTGGCATCGGCCGCCGCATGGTGGAGCTGCGTACCCTGGACGATGGATATGAGCCCGAGCGCTGCGTGGCCAATACCCAGAAGTTCCTGGCAGACGATGTCATGGCCCTGTTCGGCTACCTGGGCACCCCGACCAGCATGGCCGCCCTGCCTCTGCTGCAGAAGGCCCAGATGCCGCTGATCGCTCCGCTGACCGGTGGCGCTGGTCTGCGCGACCCCAAGCTGGCGCAGACGGTTTTCAACCTGCGGGCTTCCTATGCCGATGAAACCGCACTCATGGTCAAGCAACTGGTGTCGCTGGGGCTCAAGAAGATTGCGGTGTTCTATCAGAACGATGCCTATGGCCAGTCTGGCCTCGATGGTGTGACCCAGGCGTTGCAAGGCCATGGTCTCAAGCCAGTGGGCACGGCCACGGTGGAGCGCAACTCCCAGGATGTGAGCAAGGCGGTCAAGACCCTGGTGCCGCTGGGCGCCGACGTGGTGGTACAGGTGGGCACTTATGCCGCCAGCGCCGCTTTTGTGCGCGCCGCGCGCCAGGCCGGTTATGGCGGGCAGTTCTACAACGTGTCGTTTGTGGGAACGTCGGCACTGGCGCAGGCGCTGGGCAAAGAGGCCGAAGGCGTGGTGGTCACCCAGGTCGTGCCATCGCCCTACAAGACATCGCACCCCCTGGCGCGCGAGTTCCAGGCCGCGCTGCAGAAAGGCGCAGCGGCCCTGCAGCCCAACTATTCAAGCATGGAAGGCTATCTGGCCGCCCGTGTCGTGGCCGAGGCCCTGAAGTCCGCCTCTGCGGGGGGACGCCTGCAGCGCGCGGGTCTGGTGGCAGCGCTGGATGCCCTGAACGGCCAGCAGGTGGCGGGTTTTCCCATCGCTTTCCGGCCTCAGGCGGGCAAGCCCCGCTTTGTGGAGCTGTCCATGCTCACGGGGGACGGCAAGGTACGGGTGTGAGGCTTTGAGGCCGCAAGGGCGCAACGGCTCCGGCTTTGGGTCATCATGGCGTCTTTGCCATTGATGACCCCAAGGAGAGAGCGCATGGCCCTGCTGCCCGAACTTCATGCAAGCGCCCCTGACATCGCCGCACTGCGTCGCGATATTCATGCCCACCCGGAGCTGTGCTTCGAGGAAATTCGCACCTCGGATCTGGTGGCCGGGAAGCTGGCGCAATGGGGCGTAGCCACCCATCGCGGTCTGGGCAAGACCGGCGTGGTCGGCATCATCCATGGCAGGGATGGCGGCAAGAGCGGCCGTGCCATCGGTCTGCGCGCCGATATGGATGCCCTGCCCATGCAGGAGTTCAACACCTTCGATCATGCGAGCCGCCATGCGGGCAAGATGCATGCCTGCGGTCACGACGGCCACACGGCCATGCTGCTGGCGGCGGTGCAGTATCTGGCTGCCCACCGCGACAGCTTCGAGGGCACGGTCTACGCCATCTTCCAGCCTGCCGAGGAGGGCGGCGGCGGCGCACGCGAGATGGTCAAGGAAGGACTGTTCGAGCAGTTCCCCATGCAGGCCGTTTTCGGCATGCACAACTGGCCGGGCATGAAGGCCGGCACCATGGCCGTGGGCGCAGGGCCTGCCATGGCCTCCAGCAACGAATTCAAGATCGTGGTGCGCGGCAAGGGCGGTCATGCGGCCATGCCGCATATGGTGATCGACCCCGTGCCCGTGGCGGCTCAGCTCATCATGGCGTTCCAGACCATCGTCAGCCGCAACGTCAAGCCCATCGAGGCCGGCGTGGTGTCGGTGACCATGGTTCATGCGGGCGAAGCCACCAATGTGGTGCCCGACAGCGTGGAGCTGCAGGGCACGGTGCGCACCTTCACGCTGGAGGTGCTGGACATGATCGAGCAGCGCATGCAGCAGATCAGCGAGGCCATCTGTGCGGCCCATGGCGCGCAATGCGAATTCGAGTTCGTACGCAACTACCCGCCCACCATCAACACGGCGCCCGAGGCCGAGTTTGCACAGACGGTGATGCGCGAGATTCTGGGCGATGCCGGCGTGGTGCCGCAGGAGCCTTCCATGGGGGCCGAGGACTTTGCCTTCATGCTGCTGGAAAAGCCCGGTGCCTACTGTTTCATCGCCAACGGCGATGGTGACCACCGCGCCCTGGGCCATGGCGGCGGTCCCTGCACGCTGCACAACCCCAGCTATGACTTCAACGACACGCTGATCCCGCTGGGGGGAACCTTCTGGGTCAAGCTGGCCCAGCGCTGGCTGGCGCAGCCTACGCGCGCTTGATCGGCCCGCTGGCCTGAGGCTGGCGCTGCGGGATGTTTTTCTCGCGCCAGACCTCGGGTGGGCAGCCGAACAGCGTGGCAAACCAGCGCGTAAAAGCGCTGTGGCTGTTGTAGCCCAGCATGGACGCGATCTGGCCCACGGAGTACTCGGGATTGCGCACATAGCGCTGGGCCAGATCGGAGCGAACCTCGACGAGCAAATCGGTAAAGCTCAGCCCTTCCTCGCTGAGCTCCCGCTGCAGCGTGCGCACGCTGCGCCCCAGCCCCTGAGCAACGCAAATGCAGGTGGCGCTGCCCGATGGCAGCATGAGGTAGATGGCCTTGCGCACACGCTGCGCAACAGAGGCCTGGCGGCCCTGCTGGCTGGTGTCCACCACGGTCTGTGCGTAGCGCACCAGTACCGGGTCTGCCAGGGGGTTGGGAGCATCCAGGTCTTCGGTGCGAAAGACAATGCCGTTGAAGTCCGCATCAAATTCCACACGGCAGCGAAACAGCTGTTTATGCAGGCTGAGATCGCGGGGCGCATGGTGCGTAAAGCAGACCTGTTGTGGACGCCAGCGGTCATTGAGCAGGAGATTGCAGGTGCGAAACAGAACGCCGATCGCCAACTCCATGGATTGCGTCAGGGCCTCCGGCAGCGTGAACTCCTCGCGCAGGACAACCACGCCGTTGGCGTCTTCCATCTGTATCACCAAAGACTCGTTAAGCATGTGTACATGCTCGATGAGCGTGGTCAGCACCTTGCGCAGCGTGGGCTGATGCAGCAGCAACAGGCTGACGACTCCGAAGTTCGAGATCTGGCGAGATTGCGCCATGCGCAGACCAAAGTTCTCGCAGCCCGTGGAGGCCGCAGCATCCTCAAGCAGGCGTCCGGCGACCAGTGCGTCTATGAGCTGGTCTTGCTCAAGCACCACGGATGGCCGCAGGCCAGCCTGACGCAATGCCTTGTCGGGGTCTCCTCCCATCGCTCGGAAGAGTTCCGCATAGTTCGTCAGAGATGCCGCTCGCACAAAGGTGATCATGACTGCTCCACGCAAAAAAGCAGTGAAATTCTGGCATGAGATGCATAGCGAGAGGCGCGAAATGCACAACCTATGCGACACAGGTTTTCTACAGTGGACTCACCAGGCGGCATGGATCAAGAAACAGCCTGGACTCATAAAAAGTGTAGGAGACAGTGATGCGGATAAACCCTCTGACCTGCGCTATCGGTGCAGAGCTGCTCGATGTGCAACTGGCGGATGCTGTACACAACGATGAGCTTTTCGCAGCGATCAAGCAGGCTTTGCTCAAGCACAAGGTGGTGTTTTTGCGGCGGCAGAAGCTGGCCCCCGCCGAGCATGTGGCTTTTGCCCGTCGTTTCGGAGAACTGGAGGATCATCCGGTGGTCGGCAGTCACCCCGATCATCCCGGCCTGGTACAGATCTACAAGTCGCCAGACAAGCCTGTGGATCGCTATGAGAACTCCTGGCATTGCGATGCCACCTGGCGCGAGATACCTCCCATGGGTTGTGTGCTGCGCTGCGTCGAATGCCCGCCAGTCGGCGGTGACACCATGTGGGCCAATATGGCGCTGGCCTACGAGAGGCTGCCAGAGCAGGTCAAGGCAGTGATAGATCCTCTGCGTGCCCGGCACAGCATCGAGTGCACTTTTGGCGCTGCGATGCCTATCGAGAAACGCCTGGCGCTCAAGGCCCAGTACCCGGATGCAGAGCATCCGGTGGTACGCACCCACCCCGAAACGGGCGAAAAAGTGCTATTCGTCAGCGGTTTCGCTACGCATTTCACCAACTTCCACACGCCCGCCAATGTGCGTGTGGGACAGGACTTCACGCAGGGCGCATCCAGTCTGCTGCAGTACCTGATCAACCAGGCCGCGATTCCTGAATACCAGGTGCGCTGGCGCTGGGAGCCAGACAGCGTGGCTATCTGGGACAACCGCGCAACCCAGCACTACGCGGTGATGGACTACCCGCCCTGCCATCGAAAGATGGAGCGAGCCGGGATCATCGGTACGCCCACGTATTGAACAGGTCCCGGGCCACGCAGCCCGAGGCGCAGAGCAAGCAACATCGGATGGGCCGCGCGGCGGCTCGGGGTACGGTGCATTCTTTTTGGGACTTACGCAAACAAGAATGCACCAGCGGCATTCCCATGGGGCAACGTCTTGCCTGAGCCTGATTTGCGTAAGTCGTACTTCTTTCATAACAACGGAGACAACAGCATGAACTTTCTCGACGGCCACCTCTTTCCCGAAAACCAGCAGCCACTGATCATCACCGCTGCTCCTTATGCGCCTTCCTGGCTGCCTGGAGACTTCCCTGGCGAAATTGCGGTGACGATGGAAGAGCAGATCCAGAAAGCGGTGGACTGCTACAACGCCGGCGCCCAGGTGCTGCACCTGCATGTGCGCGAGCTGGACGGACGTGGCAGCAAGCGCCTGTCCAAGTTCAACGAGCTGATTGCC
Source organism: Comamonas resistens (assembly GCF_030064165.1). Classification (NCBI taxonomy): domain Bacteria; kingdom Pseudomonadati; phylum Pseudomonadota; class Betaproteobacteria; order Burkholderiales; family Comamonadaceae; genus Comamonas; species Comamonas resistens. The sequence continues at coordinate 4,627,222 of NZ_CP125947.1, read as the reverse complement.
GGTGTGCGTGCCCGTGTGCCCGACATGATCATCCAGGTGGGCGGGTCGATCAGCTTTGCACCCGAAACCGATGGTGCGGCCGCCAAATGGCTGTCTGACGATACCCGTCACATGCTGGCCGAGTTGGACCCCAAACCCGATCAGGTGACGGTGACCATCAACACCTCGCAGATGAATGTGCTTGAGCAATTCGACATTCGCGACATCAAGGGCACGTCCATGGAAGACCCGGCCGTGTTCAATGCATACAAGGAGATGACGGTGCCGGCACAGCCAGGCTGGGCCGAGGAGCATATTCGCCGCCTGTCCGAGGCCGGCATCCAAAGTGCTTTCCAGTGCTACAACATCAATAGCTTTGAATCGGTGGAACGCCTGATTCGCCGCGGCATCTACAAGGGGCCGCTGGTGATGAATTGGGTGGCGATTGGTGGCGGTATGGACGCTCCCAATATCTATAGCCTGGCTCACTTTGTGCGCGCCGTGCCCGATGGTGCAGTGCTGACGGTGGAAAGCTCGGTGCTGAACGTGCTGCCCATCAATGCCATGGGCATCGCCATGGGGCTGCATGTACGCTGCGGCACCGAAGACAATCTGTGGAACCAGACCCGTACCGAAAAAATGGGCACCGTGGCGCAGATCGAGCAACTGGTGCGCTTGGCCAAAGAATTCAGCCGTCCCATCGCCACGCCCCAGCAAGCGCGCGAGATTTGCAAGATTGGCGTGTTCTACGACAGTGTGGAGGAAACACTGGAGAAGAACGGCTTTGCACCCAACCGCAATGGCGGCCAGCAGGGCTACCTGCGCAAGATTGCCTGACTTCGAAGGAGCGCACCATGCGACGCAGTTTCGTTCTCTTATCGATGGCCCTGGCGGTCACTTTGCCGGCAGGCAGTGCTCTGGCCTTTACCGACAAGCCTGTCAAGCTGATTGTTCCTGCGCCCCCGGGGGGCACGATTGATGTGTTTGCGCGCATCATCAGCGATCAACTGGCCAATGAGCTCAAGCAGCCGGTGATTGTGGAAAACCGTCCCGGCGCTGGTGGTTCCATGGCGGTCAAGTACATGCTTTCCCAGCCTGCGGATGGCAACACCTTGCTGGTGACGGTGACCAATATCCTGACCGAGGTGCCGCATGTGCTCAAAGGCGGCTTTGATGCCATGAAGGACGTGAAACCGGTCTCGCAGATGGCGCGCTCCGTCATGGTGTTCATTGCCTCGCCGCAGTTCCCGGCCAAGGATGCCAAGGAGGCGCTTGCCTATATCAAGGCCCATCCGGGTCAGCTGTCCTTTGCTTCCTATAGCCAGGGAACCGCCTCCCAGTATGCTGGCGTGATCCTGAATCAGAAGGCGGGGCTGGACATGCAGCATGTGCCGTTCCCGGGTTCTGCCCCGGCGCTGGCACAGGTCATGGGCAATCAGATTCCGCTGATGTTCGACGGTTCTGTGACCAGCAAGCCCTTGATTCCCAGCGGCAAGGTCAAACTGCTGGCGATTGGCTACAAGAGTCGCCTGCCTGAGTATCCCAATGTGCCGACCATGGCAGAGCTTGGCTATCCGGAGGTGGACTTCAGCAATTGGGCGGGTGTCTTTGCGTCCTCCAAAACGCCACCGGCACTGATGGAGAAAATCCACGCCACCTTGCAGAAGGTCAATGCAAGCCAGGCTGTGCAGGCACGTTATGTGGCCACCGGTTTTGAACTGATTCGCCAGGAACGCACGCTGGAGCAGCTGTCTTCCGATCTGCAGGCGGAGTACAACCGCAACGGCGAGATCGTCAAGAATTTCGGCATCAAGCTGAACTAGGTTCAGCACCCAATGCAGTCCGGGAAGCCTCGCCACCGAGGACCCGGACTTTTTATTGGCAGACCAATCCCATGTTCTGATCGGCAGGAGCAATGCATGACCAAGGCGATCCGTTTTTACGAGACCGGCGGCCCGGAAGTTCTTCAACTGGAAAGTGTTGCAGTGGGCGATCCTGGCCCGGGCCAGGCGCGTGTGCGGCATACCTATATTGCGCTTAACTTCATCGATGTTTACTTCCGCACCGGACGTTATCCGCTGGCCTTGCCCAATGGTCTTGGCTCGGATGCGGTGGGGGTGGTCGAGGCCGTAGGGCCGGGCGTCACCGATATCAAGGTCGGGGACCGCGTGGGCTATCTGATTGGTCCGCAAGGCGCCTACTCTCAGCTGCGAGTCATGCCGGCAGAGGTGCTGATCCCGCTGCCCGACGGCGTTTCTGATCGTACGGCCGCCACGCTCATGATGAAAGGCATGACGGCGCAGTATCTGTTCCGTCAGGTCTATCCGCTGCAGGGGGGCGAAACCATTCTCTATCACGCGGCGGCCGGCGGTGTGGGGCTGATTGCCTGCCAGTGGGCAAGAGCCATGGGCGTCAACATGATCGGTGTGGTCAGCACGGATGAGAAGGCGGCGCTGGCCAAGGCCAATGGCTGCACGCACACGATTGTGAGTGCGCGCGAAAACATCGTGGCCCGTGTCAAGGAAATCACGGACGGCAAAGGCGTGCCCGTGGTCTATGACTCGGTGGGCAAGGATACGCTGATGGACTCGCTGGACTGCCTGCAGCCGCGTGGCTCGCTGGTCAGCAATGGCACCTCTTCGGGGCCTGTGGTGGTGGATTCTTCGCTGCTGGCAGCCAAGGGTTCGATCTGGATGACCCGGCCCGCCATGATGCATTACATCCAGCCGCGCGCGCATATGCTGGACATGGCCAAGGAGCTGTTCGAGCATGTGCTGGCGGGGCGTATCGTCAGCGAGCCACAGCAAGAGTTTGCGCTGGCGGATGCGGCCCAGGCGCATCGTGCTCTTGAAGCGCGCAAGACCGTGGGGGCCACAGTCCTGATCCCGTGATGATCGGGGTGCCCTTGAGGCTTGCAACAGAGCCTCATCATCCACAAGCCAGTGCCCTTGAAAGCACTGGCTTTTTTCCTGAGGGCGATGTGCCGCAGGTGCGAAACCTAGGGATTCCACTTTGGGTGTTTGGCACCAAATAAGCAATGCATGGCGCCAACTGCACAAGGGCAGAAACGTTCCTTTTCTAGAGTGATTTTGCGGTGAAAAACCGTTGATTCATAAAGAGATGGAGACAAGACATGCCACGTAAATCACGATATTTCCTGGGCCTTTTTGCGCTTTCTGCGGCCGGAGCGGCCTGCGCGCAGTCATCGGTCGTGCTGTTCGGTGTGATGGATGCCAGCGTCAGCCGCTATTCGGTGCGCAGCAACTCCTGGGATGGCTCTGGAAGAACATCCAGCCAAGGCATCTGGGGTGTATCGCCATCGGGGAACCTGGCCAGCCGCATCGGCGTTCGCGGCACCGAGGATCTGGGGGGGGGCACTTCCGCCAGCTTCTGGCTGGAAGCCCCTGTGACCAACGATACTGGTGGCGGTGCCCTGAATTTCGGGCGCCGCTCCACCGTCAGTCTGGCGGGCAATTGGGGTGAGGTACGGCTGGGCCGAGACCACACCCCGTCCTTTTTGAATGACTGGGCGTTTGACCCCTATACGGTCAATGGCGTGGGTGTGAACCTGCTGGCCGTGGTCAGCAGCAATCTGGCCATTAACCGGGCCCTGGGGACCCAGACCACCGGTACCTTGACGGAGCGCTTGCTGGGCAATGGCCTGTCGGCGGGCACGGATAACTATCTGCGAGCCAGCAACTCCATTGGCTATCACCTGCCTGCGGGGCTGGGCGGTATTTATGGCCAGCTGATGTATGCGTTTCCCGAGAACAATTCCAAGCGGGGACGCTATGCCGGCGGTCGCCTGGGCTGGACGGGTGGCCCCACGGATGTGGCTCTGGGCTACGGCGAAAGCATGCTCGGTACCTTCAATGGCCACAAGGAAACCATCAAGTCGTTGAACCTGGGCGGTTCTTACAACTTCGGCCCGGTCAAGGTGTTGGGCGAGCTGTCTCAGGTGCGTAACGCTCGCAGCGACACCAATGCGACGGACCGCTATAACGGTGTGCTGGCCGGGGTACAGATTCCCGTGGGCATTCATCAAATCCGTGCGTCCATTGCCCGCGTGCAATACAAAAACGGACAGGGCACTGGCGATGCCTCGGTGAACAAGATTGCGCTGGGCTATGTGCACAACCTTTCCAAGAGCACTGCCCTGTATTCCACGGTGTCGCGTATCAGCGTCGGCAACGGGCACAACAACCCCGCCATTATGGGTGTCACGCCGCTTGCCGTCAGCAGCCCCGTGATCATGCCGCAGCCGGCTTACAGCAATGCGCCTGGAATGCAGCCGCGCAGCGCCCTGGGTGCAGATTTCGGCGTACGCATGATCTTCTGAATGAGCTGAACTCCAATGAAGAAGCATGCACAGGCTTTTTTCAGAACTGCGGCAATCCGCTTCCGCATCTTGCCGGTTCTTGCGAAGGGCTATGGATGTGAATAAAAAAGAACGGTCGTTCTAATTTGACGCTTTTTTCGCTACACTGACCTGGATTTTTATAGAACCAGGAGACCTAGCATGTCCGATCTGAACGCCAAGTTTGAAGAGACCGTCAAGAATTCCACCTCGCTCAGCGAGCGTCCCGACAACGCCACCTTGCTCAAGATCTATGCCTTGTACAAGCAGGCGACCGAGGGTGACAACGAGACCAAGAAGCCCAGCTTCACCGACATGGTGGCGCGCGCCAAATGGGATGCCTGGGCCAAGCTGGAAGGCACGACCCCTGATGAGGCCAAGCAGCTCTACATCGACCTGATCGGCTCGCTGAAATAAGCTTGTCTCTGCATTGGCGCCTGAGGGGCTATCAAATTCGATAGCTGCTTGCGCTTGATGGTCAATGAAAAGCGGCCTGCCAGAACATCAATCTGGCAGGCCGCTTTGTCATGAGCCAAGGTCTTTAGTTGCCGCGGCAACTGGCCAGCGCATCCAGCGCAGGCTTGTAGGTGGGGCTGACCACGTCCACCATTCCCAAAATCGTGTGATAGAGGTTGTCGTGTGAAACGGGGGTGTCCAGCCCCTTCTGCAGGCAGCTCTGGTCGAGATGGGTACGTGCGCCCAGCGATCCGGTCCACACAATCATGGGGACATGCTTCTGATCCACGGGTGCCATGGCATAGGGCATGCCGTGCAGGTAGACGCCCATTTCGCCCAGAGACTCGCCATGGTCGGACATGTAGAACATGCCGGTCTCATACTGGCTTTGCTGGGTCTTGAGCCAGTCTATGGTCTGGCCCAGGAAATGGTCGGTATAGCGTATGGAGTTGTCATAGACGTTGACCACATCTTCCGAAGGGCAGCTGGACAGGGCATTGGTCGCGCACTCGGGCTTGAAGGCCTTGAGCTCTGGAGTGGAGCGCTTGTAGTAGGCGGGGCCGTGGCTGCCCATCTGATGCATGACGAGAACCACGCCCTTGGCGCGGCGCGCGGGGTCCAGCTGGGCGATGCGTTCCTCGATGCCGACCAGCAGCATGCCGTCCAGGCATTCACCATCGGCGCTGCACAAGGCCTTGCCTTCGGGGGTGTTCACGCGATCGGCGGTATCCGCCATGGGAATGCGCTTGCACACACCCTTGCAGCCGGCCTGGTTGTCCACCCAGAGCACGGCCAGCCCTGCGGCCTGCAGCACATCCAGCAGATTGCTGTGTTCTTCCTTGGAGTTGTAGAAGCCCTCCCGGCCCAGGCTGGAGAACATGCAGGGCACGGATTCGCGCGTGCTGGTGCCGCAGGAGGTGGCGTTGCGCCAGCTCAGCACATCGCGCTTGGCCAGCTCCGGGTTGGTATCGCGCGCATAGCCATTGAGGCTGAAGTTCTTGGCGCGGGCGGTCTCGCCCACGACCAGTACCAGCAGCGGCGGCTTCTTGTCGGTGGCATAGCTTTGACCCAGAGCCGCGCCTTCAATGGTGCTGACAAAGGGGCGGGGCTTGTTGAAGATGGGGGCCAGCAGCACGCCGGACGCCGACAGCACCGGGTTGACGGGGTTGACCATGAAGCGCAGCCAGAGGTTGTTGCGCACCACGGGAGCCAGATCCTTGTACGAGACGGCAAGCGAGGTGGCGACCATGGCCGCGGCAGCTGCAAACAGCAGCACGGTGCGCAGCACATTGCGCCAGACTTTGCCCGCACCCTTGAGCGGTGTCTTCCACAGCCAGATGGCAGGCAGGATGGCGATGACAAGCAACTCCAGCAGCAGCTTGGGGTTGAACAGGTCCGAGCTTTCGCGCAGATCGGTCTGTAGGATGTTGTTGATCATGCCCCGGTCCATGATGGTGCCGTAGGAGATCATGAAATGCTGGGCGCTGGCTGCGATCAGCAGCAACACGATCCAGAAAGGCTTCATCCACCGGGGCCATGCAAACAGGCTGGTCAGCAGCAGCACAAAGCCAATCACCAGCGGCACGACCCGCAGGGCCAGCATCGCCAGGCTGCCGTGATAGCCGTCCAGCGTGGGCAGGCGCAGCCACAACGCCCAATTGGCCGTGGCGGTGAGCCAGATGGCCAGCCAGAAGGCGATGAACTGAGGGGAGCGAGGCTTGAAGAAGCGTCTGTCGTTGCCAGACGAAGAGGACAGGTCGGAGGGGGACAAAGCAGACAAGGAATGAGGAAAAGGTTAGCAAAAATTGTGGCAGGACTTTCTTAAGGCTGCCTGAAGCTGTCTATAGGGGTATCTCTGCTTGCATGTGTCTATTTCGGCTTGCAAGCAGCGGGCGCGCTGATATCCGCTGGCTGGTGTGCACACAGCTGCTGCTGGCGTTGTTCGGGCTCCATGGCGGCAAGCTCCCGCATCCGGGCATAGAAGCGCTTCCAGCCTTCGGGGGATGCGGGCTGGCCGTTTTGCAGCAGCTGCCACCAATGGGTCATGGCAGGCACCCAGTCGTCGTAGGCGGCCAGGGCGCCAAAGCTGGCGTTGTTGGCATTCGCTACCCAGTCATCGGTTTGGGCCAGCCGCTCAAAGTACTGCTGGCGCAGTGCATCGCTGGTCAGCAGGGGCGTATCGGCAGCTATCCATTGCGCACGCAGCTGTGCATAACGACTCTGAAAATCGCTAAATACATCTTTTTTGATAGCTGCTAGCGCTTGCGTATCAATGGATTGATTGGTTTTTTGCTGATAAATATCTTGCAGGCGCGCGCGTGTGCCGCGTGTGAGCTGCTGCCAGAGTGCCCTACGCTTTTGCGCCTGCTGCCAGCGTTGCTGTGTGGCCTCGCTGGCATGGGTTTGCAGCCATAGCGGCGTGGCGATGCGCTCCACTGCCGTGGCAAAGGATTCGTTGAAGGCCGTGTCATCCTTCACATAGATCAGCTGATGGGCCAGCTCATGGAACATCAGGCCCGCGAAATCGCCCTCCTGCCAGCCGATGAAGCTGCTGAGCAGCGGGTCGCCGCCAAGCCAGTTCAGATAGCCCAGCGTGGAATAGGCCGGCACGCCATAGACGCTGGTTTCCAGGCCCTGAGCCTGCAGCTCATTGGCCTGTTTTTGCGCATCGGCCTGGGCGAAATAGCCGCGGTAGCTGATGCAGCCCGTGATGGGGAAGCACCAGTGATGCATCTGCAGGCTGTCGGGCGGAGCGGCCACCACGTTCCAGACCGGATATTTGCGCTGCAGCATCGCATAGCGGGTGTAGCTGGCGTTGTCGGGCAGGGCGAGCTGCTCGCTGGCAAAGCGGCGCATCTGCCGGGCGGCCCGCAGGCGTTGCTGCAATGCCGGGCTGGCGCTGCTGTCGGCCAGCCACTCGTCAATCGGGCGTGCGGCCTGCATGATCTGCATCTGACCCTTGAAGCCCTGCCAGTAATAGGCGGTGCTGCTGCAGCCAGCCAGTGTGACAATTGCCGCACTGGCGGCCGCGATGGCTGCCAAGCTGACTACACTCATTGTTTTTTGCATTGCCCTGTCTCTCGCCTGTCCGGTTCTAGTTCATGGATTTTTTAACGCTCGCCATCATTGTCACCACCGTGCTCTACGTGCTCAAGAAGCAGGAGCAGCGGCAGCACACCCAGTTGCTGGCCCTGCACCTGTCGCGTTTTCAGATCGAAAAGCTCATGGGTGGATTGATGGAGGGCTATCTGCGTGTCATAGCCGAGCCTGATGCCCAGCGCCGCGAGCAGATCTGGACCGTGCTGGAGAACACCGAGATCAGCCTGGTCAGCCAGTTCCAGCGTTTTGCCGACGAATTTGCCCAGTTGCCAGTAGAGCAGACCCGTGCCAGCACCTTGCCGCTGGCATTGCCCTATATGGACCGCTTGGTGCCATCGGCCACGCTCGATATGCGTGCGGCCATGAAGCTCCATGCCCAGGCCATCGCTGCGGTGCAGGTCGGCCAGGCCCGCGATGAGGACGAGCGCAAGAGTCGTGCCTTCACCATGACGGCCGAGCTGATGCTGATGCAGCACAGCTGTCACTGGTTCTGCAAAAGCCGCACGATAGCGGCCATGCGTCTGCTTGCGCGCCACAAGACCGCCTATGAACAGGTGCTCGATTCCATTGCACCGGCCACCCGCAAGGCCTACGAGAAGCTGGTGCATGCACGCAACTGAGCGGCGTTAGGGCTTGCGGCATTTGCTGACAGGGCTGGCCAGGCTCCAGACTTGACCCTGCAATACCGTGTGTGAACAATGGGTTGCATGAAAAACCTGTTGAGCACGCTGGAGCCACTGCTTGCCAAACTTCCCGTGACTGCGTCGGTGCAGCTTGCCTCCGGCGAACGCATTGGACCGGAACAGAGCGCGGTTCAGCTGATTTTTCGTTCCCCCAAGGCGCTGGCCGCATTGCTGGATGGTCAGGTCGGCTCGCTGGGCGCCGCGATTGTGGAAGGCTGGGTGGACGTCAAAGGTCAGGCTCGCGACATCATGGCGGCGGCCGCAGGCCTGTTGCAGGCCGATCCTGTGCAGCACCGGCCGACATGGCTGGAGCAAACGGTCTCCAAGGCCAAGTCCCTGGCCATGCATACGCTGAGCCGTGATGCAGAGCAGATCCAGTTTCATTACGACCTCTCGGACGACTTCTACGCGCTGTGGCTGGACCCGCGCCGCGTCTACTCCTGCGCCTATTACCAGAGCGCCGACATGACGCTGGCTCAGGCACAGGAGGCCAAGCTCGATCACATCTGCAAAAAGCTCAGGCTCCAGCCGGGGGAGCGCTTCTGGGACATAGGCTCGGGCTGGGGGGGGCTGATCTTCTGGGCGGCCGAGAACTATGGCGTGCAGGCCCATGGCATCACCTTGTCGCGCAATCAATATGAATATGTGCAGCGCCTGATTGCCGAAAAAGGCCTGCAGGGCCGGGTGCAGGTGGAGCTGCGCGACTACCGGCAGATGGACGGAGTGGAGCCCTTCGACAAGATTGGCTCGGTAGGCATGTTCGAGCATGTGGGCAGTGCGAATCTGCCCGGGTATTTCCAGACCATTCACGGCATGCTCAAGCCCGGTGGTCTGGCGCTGGTGCATGGCATCACGGCCGGTGGCGTGGGCAATGCAGAACTGGGCGCGGGCATGGGCGACTTCATCAGCCGCTATATCTTTCCGGGCGGAGAGCTGATGCATGTCAGCCGCGTGCAGCACGACATGGGGCAAAGCGGGTTGGAGATGGTCGATACCGAGAACCTGCGGCCTCACTATGCGCGCACGCTATGGGCATGGTCCGATGCGCTGGAGGCGCGAATGGACGAGGCGCGTGCCGTTCTGGTGGCGCAGTACGACGCCGGCAGGGCCGAGCGCGCATTGCGTGCCTATAGGCTGTACCTGGCGGGTTGTGCCATGGCATTCGAGAGAGGCTGGATTGCCCTGCATCAGCTGCTGTGCAGCAAACCCGATGGAAACCTGCAGACCGGTGTCATGAAGGGCGCGCAGAGCAGCTATCCTTTCAACCGCGAATACATCTACCGCTGAAGGATTGATTCATGCCCTATAAATTCAAATCACGCGCCACGGCAGACCTCATCATGCTGGAAGCCAATGGCCGCCAGGTGCTGGAGATCATCGGCAAGTCGCCCGATGACGAGCACGGCATCATCACCGCCGAGCAGATTCCCGCAGCGATTGCCGCCCTGGAAGCCGCAGCAGCTGAAGATGCCGCCAGGCGCAGTGCCAAGCCCGAGGACGAGGAGCAGCCACAAGAGGACGAAGGTGCTGCCGCAAACAAGGACAGCGTGGGCCTGAGCCGGCGCGTGGCGCCTTTTGTGGAGATGCTGCGCCGCAGTGCGGCAGAGGGCAAGGAAGTCGTCTGGTGAGCTGAATCAGCGCATGCCCACAAAAAAGCCCGCATCGAGCGGGCTTTGTTTTTTCAGGCAGGTGTGGATCAGTCGGCGTAGATGCCGGCAGCCTTGATCACCTTGCCCCACTTGGCGATTTCGCCTTCCACAAATTTCTTGTGGCCGGCGGGGTTGGTACGGTCGTCCGAGGCAATCACGGCACCCAGAGCTTCCTGGCGCTTGATAAACTCGGGATCCTTGAGCGATGCCTTCATGGCCTCGTTGATCTTCTTGACCACCTCGGCAGGCGTGCCCTTGGGGGCGTACAGACCATGCCAGATGGTCACATTGAAGTCCTTCATGCCCAGGGACTGCAGGGTGGGCAGGTCCTTGAGTGCGGGCGTGGTCAGGGGCTTGGTGGTGGTGACCGCGTAGGCCTGAACCTTCTTGGCGGCGATCTGCGATGTGGTGTTGGTGGTCTGGTCGCACAGCAGATCGACCTGGTTGCCCATCAGGTCGGCAATCGCGGGAGCCGCGCCCTTGTAGGGCACGGGTGTCATTTCCTGCTGCAGCGAGGCCTGGAACATCAGGCCGCACAGATGCGAGGCAGAGCCCACGCCGGCGTTGGCCAGGTTCACCTTGCCCTGGTTCTTGCCCACCCAGTCCTTGACTTCGGCGAAGTTCTTGGCGGGCAGGGTGGGGCGGCCGATCAGCGTCATGGGCACATCATTGATGATGCCGGCGTACTCGAAGTCGTTGAGCACGTTGAAGGACAGCTTGCGATACAGCGTCGGGATGGTGGACATGCCGATGTGCGTCAGCAGCAGCGTGTAGCCGTCATTCTTGGCGCGTGCGGCCTTGGCCGTGCCGATGGTGCTGCCAGCGCCGTCGGCATTGTCGATGACGATGGTGGCATTGTTCAGGTGCTTGCGCATGGACTCGGCCAGATCGCGTGCGACCTTGTCGGTGGGGCCACCGGCGGTAAAGGGCACGATGATGGTCACGGTCTTGCCTGCAGCGGGGTAGCTGCTGTCGGCGTGGCTGCTGATGGCTGCGGTAGCGGCCAGAGCAACGGCGGCGATCTTGAAATAAGTCTTCATTCTGTCTCCCTAAATATGCGGTAGGACAGACCAGGAAGGCTGGCCTGTCCCGAGGCGAATCCGCATTCTAGGGAGACTGAATCCATGGGGTTTTATCTTTTTTCTAAGTGTTATCCCCTGATTGAGCGAGTATTCACATTGACTTTGAGTTGAGGCAAACAGGTGCCAATCACTGGTAGCTGCGTGCATCCTCCACCACCTTGCCGTCATTGGGCAGGCTGCCGGGGGCAACCATCTGTACCTCGCCACGCAGCTTGGTGATTTCGCGCAAGGCATCCACGACCTGCTGGGCAAAGCCAGGAGCTGTTTCCACGGTTTCGATCCACAGCTGCATCTGGTCATTGGCCATTTCGCCGGTCACCACCAGCCTGGCCTTGACGATCTGCGGGAAGCGCCTGACCACCTCGGCCACCTGCTTGGCGTGGACAAACATGCCGCGCACCTTGGTGGCCTGATCGGCGCGGCCCATCCAGCCCTTGATGCGGGCGTTGGTGCGGCCCGTGGGGCATTGTCCGGGCATGAAGGCCGACAGATCACCGGTGCCGAAGCGAATCAGCGGGTAATCGGGATTGAGTGTGGTGACGACCAGCTCGCCGACTTCGCCTTCGGGCACGGGGTCGCCGGTGCCAGGGCGCACGATTTCGACAATCACGCCCTCGTCCAGCACCAGACCTTCCCTGGCCGAGGTTTCGTAGGCAATCAGACCCAGATCGGCCGTGCCATAGCTTTGGTAGGCGTCTATGCCGTGCTCGCGCATCCACTGGCAAAGAGAGGGGGGGAAGGCCTCGCCGCTGACCATGGCCTTGCTCAGGCTGGGTAGCTTGACGCCCATTTCCCAGGCTTTCTCCACGATGATTTTGAGAAAGCTGGGTGTGCCCACATAAGCGGCGGGGCGCAGATCGGCCATGGCCTGGACCTGCTGTTCGGTCTGGCCCGTGCCGCCAGGGAACACCGTGCAGCCCAGGGCATGGGCACCTGTTTCCATCATCGAGCCGGCCGGCACAAAGTGGTAGCTGAAGCAGTTGTGCACCAGTTCGCCCGCGCGAAAGCCTGCGGCATACATGGAGCGGGCCATGCGCCAGTAGTCAGGGCGGCGGCTTTCGGGCTCGTAAATGGGGCCGGGGCTGGCGAACAGGCGCGGCATGTCATGACCCGGATCTATGGCGTTGAAGCCGCCAAAAATCTGTCCCGGGCGCTGGGCTGCCTGGCGCTCCAGCAGTTCGCTCTTGCGCGTCACAGGCAAGGTGGCCAGCGCTGCGCGACTGGTGATGCGGGACGCGTCCACACCCTTGAGAATTTCGGCAAAAGCGCTGGAGCGCTGCTGCGCATGGGCAATCTGCCGCGGCAGGCTGGCCATGAAGTCGGCTTCGCGCTGTTCGGGGCTGCGGGTTTCCAGGGCATCGTAGAAATCACTCATGGCAAATCCTGTCGAAAAATCTGCAAGCAAAACTGAAATCAGTGGGCGCAGCCTTAAAACTGGCATGTACCAAGCGAGAGACAGCGAGCAAGCGCCGCCGCGCAGCGAGGCTGTCGTCCCCCTCGGGGGAAGCGGCGTAGCCGCTCAGGGGGCATCAAGCCAGCCAACGCTTTCTGCGCTTGTAGCTCTTGACGTCCTTGAAGCTCTTGCGTTCGCCGCCGCCCACGCCCAGGTAGAACTCCTTGACGTCCTCGTTGCTGGCCAGATCGCTGGCCTTGCCGTCCATCACGATGCGGCCGCTTTCCATGATGTAGCCATAGTCGGCGTACTTGAGCGCCATATTGGTGTTCTGCTCGGCCAGTAAAAAGGTGACTTTTTCCTTGTCGTTGAGGTCTTTGACGATGTGAAAGACCTCATCCACGATCTGCGGCGCCAGGCCCATCGAGGGCTCGTCGAGCAGCACCATGCGCGGGTTGCTCATCAGCGCGCGGCCGATGGCGCACATCTGCTGCTCGCCGCCCGAGGTGTAGGCGGCCTGGCTGGTGCGCCGGGTCTTGAGGCGCGGAAAGTAGTTGTAGACCTTTTCCAGATTGGCAGCGATCTCGCCCTTGTCCGTGCGTGTGTAGCTGCCGGTCAGCAGGTTTTCCTCGATCGTCAGGTGGGCAAAACAGTGGCGTCCTTCCATGACCTGGACCACGCCGCGCTTGACGAGTTCTGCGGGCGAGAGGTTGGCGATCTGCTCGCCCTCCAGCGTGATGCCGCCCTTGGTGACTTCGCCGCGCTCGCCCTTGAGCAGATTGGAGATGGCGCGCAGCGTGGTGGTCTTGCCCGCGCCGTTGCCGCCCAGCAGGGCGACGATGCTCTGGTGCGGCACCTGCAGCGACACGCCCTTGAGCACCAGGATCACATGGTTGTAGATGACCTCGATGCCATTGACTTCCACCAGCGGCGCGGTCTGGACAGGGGTGGAAACGGTTTGCGGGGTATCGCTCATGCTGTCACCTAAACTCAAAATAGATAGCTTTCTGCGCTTGATGGATAAGCGTTTGAGGCCGATTTTTTGTAAATCCGGCTGCGAGGAAACAAGCCATGCCCAGAGACACCAGGCAAGGGCCTGGGCTGGCCGTACCACCCACAGCGAGGATGTCGTCCCTCTCAGGCGCTTAGCGCCAGAGAGGGGGAAGGCACGCAGTGCCTCAGGGGGTGCAGGTTCTTACCTTGATGTTCTTTTCCTTGGCGTACTTGTCCGCGTACTCCTTGTAGAGCGGATCGACCATGGACTTGTCGGCCTGGTACCAGTCGGAGTTCACCTTGAACTTGCTGCCGTCCCAGGTCGCGATGCGGGCCCAGTCGGCTCCCAGGTGGTTGTCGCAGCTGGTCTTGAAGGGGCGGATGAGCTTGCCAAAGCCCAGCTCGTTCAGGCGTTCCTGGGTCAGGTTCATATTCTCCAAACCCCAGCGAACCTGCTCGGGCGTCATGACCTTGCCCTTGCCGAATTTCTCCTGCGCAGTGCGGATGGCTTCGACCTGCAGCATGGAAATCATCATGCCGCGGGTATGCGCCAGCTGGCCCAGCTCCTTGGTGTCCTTGGCCGAGCCCTGACCTTTGTCATACAGCTGGGCCTTGACCTCGTCATGCACCTTGTCATGGTCGGCCGTGTTGTGGATGGTCACGGTGTTGTAGCCCTTGGCGCCTGCGCCAATGTCCTTGACGTCATGGTCGGAGCCGCCCCACCACACGGCATACATCTTCTCGCGGGGGTAGCCCGTAGCCTGGGCTTCGCGCACGGCCGTGGGCGTCATCACGCCGGCCGACCACAGCAGCACATAGTCGGGGCGGTTCTGGCGGATCTGCAGCCAGGTGGATTTCTGCTCCACGCCGGGGGCGGTTACTGGCAGCTTGATCAGCTCGAAGCCTTCCTTGGCGGCGCGCTTTTCCAGCAGCGGAATGGGTTCCTTGCCATAGGGCGAATCGTGGTAGACCAAGGCGATCTTCTTACCCTTGAGATTGCCCTTTTCCTTCTTCAGAATGTCCTGCACGATGGAGTCGGCGGCGGTCCAGTAGTTGCCCAGCAGCGGGAAGTTCCACTCGAACACCTTGCCGTCCACGGACTGGGACAGGCCGTAGCCCGGAGTAACCACGGGCACCTTGTCGCCGGGAGCCTTGTCGGTCACGGCAAAGGTGATGCCGGTGGACTGGGTATCAAAGCCGGAAGCACCGCCATCCTTGCCCTTCAGGCGTTCATAGCACTCCACGCCCTTGGCCGTGTCATAGGCGGTTTCGCATTCCTCAAACTTGATCTTCACGCCGTTGATACCGCCCTTGGCGTTGACCAGCTTCAGATAGTCCTGCTTGCCATCGGCCCATGGAATGCCCAGTGGCGCGAACTGGCCCGTGCGATACACCAGCAGCGGCACAAACTGTTCCTGAGCCTGCGCTGCGGGAGAGGCCACCAGTGCCCCCATGCCTGCAGCCACGACAGCGGCAGCGACCGCGATTTTCTTGAACATCATCGACTGTCTCCTTGGTTGTATGGGACGCTGTCCCGGGTTGCAGGCACTCTGCGGTGTCTTGGAAAAACTCAACAAATCTCGATCAGGCATGAACCAACTCAGAGGCACCAAGCAAGAGCCGCCTCGCTGCGATGGTGCCGTCCCCCTCAGGGGGACGCCGCAAAGCGGCACAGGGGGAGCCATCAATGCGGGAAAGGCCAGACGCGCAGTTTCTGTCTTGCGGTCGCCCATAGCTTGGCCAGTCCGTGAGGTTCCACAATCAGGAAGAACACGATGAGGGCGCCGAAGATCATGTGTTCCAGATAGGTGGCCGTGGCCGTGGAAATCGGCAGGCCCAGCCAGTGCGGCACCTGGTTGAGCAGCAGCGGCAGCAGCACGAAGAAGGCAGCGCCAAAGATGCTGCCAACGACGGAGCCCAGGCCGCCGATGATGATCATGAACAGCAGCTGCAGCGAGCGGTCCAGGCTGAAGGCCGCGGGCTCCCAGGCACCCAGGTGCACAAAGCCCCAGAGTGCGCCGGCAATGCCGACGATGAAGCTGCTGACGGCAAAGGCAGAGAGCTTGGCGTAGGTGGGGCGGATGCCGATCACGCTGGCGGCCACATCCATATCGCGCATGGCCATCCACTCGCGGCCTATGGAGCTGCGCACCAGATTCTTGGCTGCCAGGCCCAGCACGCACAGGATGGCCAGACACAACAGGTATTTCTCCATCGGGGTGTCAATGCTCCAGCCCAGGATGGCCAATGGCTTGGCGCTGACGGAGCCCGACGAAGAGTTGTTGGTCACCCAGGCGGCGCGGGTGGTCAGCCAGTCCACGAAGAACTGGGCCGCCAGCGTGGCCACGGCCAGATACAGACCGCGAATGCGCAGGCTGGGCAGGCCGAACACAATGCCAAAGACCATGGAGATCAGACCGCCACCAATCAAGGCCAGCAGCAGAGGCATGCCCTCGAAACGGGTCTGGAGGTTGTAGGCCGCATAGGCACCCACGGCCATGAAGGCGGCCGTGCCCAGCGAGATCTGACCGCAGTAGCCGACCAGGATGTTCAGCCCCAGCGCCGCCAGCGACATGATGACAAAGGGAATCAGAATCGCCTGAAAAGTGTAGTCGCTGGAAATCAGGGGAACTGCGACAAAGGCGAATGCCAGCACCAGTGCAATGGCCCAGCGGTCCTGAGCGACGCCGAAGATCTGCTGGTCTGCCGCATAGCTGGTCTTGAACTGGCCGTTTTCACGATAAAACATGGATGCGCTCCTCCGGCCTTAAACGCGGTCGATAATTTTGTCGCCGAACAGACCTTGTGGTCGTACCAGCAGGAAGCAAAGGGCCAGACCATAGGCAAACCAGGTCTCGATGCCGCCACCCACCATGGGGCCGATATAGACCTCGGAGAGCTTCTCGCCCACACCGATGATCAGGCCGCCGATGATGGCGCCGGGCAGCGAGGTCAGACCGCCCAGAATCACCACGGGCAGGGCCTTGAGCGCCACCAGCGACAGCGAGTACTGCACGCCCAGCTTGCTGCCCCAGATGATGCCGACCACCAGGGCGACAGCACCGGCCACCGACCAGACGATGACCCAGATGCGCGACAGCGGAATGCCGATGGATTGAGCGGCCTGATGGTCATCGGCCACGGCGCGCAGCGCGCGTCCGGTCTTGGTTTTCTGGAAGAACAGGCTCAAGGCCAGCACCATGATGGCAGCGATGCAGGCCGCATACAGGTCTTCCAGGCTGATCATCACGCCGCCGGGGAACAAGCCGTCCATGATGAAGACGGGGTCCTTGGGCATGCCCACGTCGATCTTGTAGACCTCGGAGCCAAAGACCAGCGGGCCGAGGCCGTCGAGCAGATAGGCAATGCCCAGCGTGGCCATCAGCAAGGTGATGGGCTCCTGATTGACCAGATGGCGCAGGGCCAGACGCTCGATCACCCAGGCCACGACCACCATCAGCGCCAGTGTGACGCCTATGGCCAGCAGATTGCCGATCAGGCCTGGCTCCATGCCCAGCCAGTCCGGAATCCACTGCGAAAAGCGCGCCATGGCCAGGGCAGAGAACAGCACCATCGCTCCTTGAGCGAAGTTGAAGACGCCCGAGGCCTTGAAGATCAGCACAAAGCCGATGGCGATCAACGCATACAGCGTGCCCACCATCAAGCCACCAAACAATGTCTCTAAGAAAAATCCCATGACTGCTCCTTCAGTGGCCTGCACCCAGATAGGCGCGGATCACGTCCTCGTTGTTGCGTACTTCATCGGGAGCGCCGTCGCCGATCTTCTTGCCGTAGTCCAGCACCACCACGCGGTCGCTGATGTCCATCACCACCCCCATGTCGTGCTCGATGAGCACGATGGTGGTGCCGAACTCTTCGTTCACGTCGAGGATGAAGCGGCACATGTCCTGCTTTTCTTCCACGTTCATGCCGGCCATGGGCTCGTCCAGCAGCAGCACCTGAGGTTCCATGGCCAGGGCCCGGCCCAGGTCCACGCGCTTTTGCAGGCCGTAGGGCAACTGGCCCACGGGCGTCTTGCGATAGGCCTGGATTTCAAGAAAGTCGATGATGTGTTCGACAAACTCGCGGTGGGCAATTTCTTCACGCTGCGCAGGCCCGATGCGCAGGGCCTGCATGAGGATGTTGCTTTTGATCTTGAGGTTGCGGCCGGTCATGATGTTGTCGATCACGCTCATGCCCTTGAACAGTGCCAGGTTCTGGAAGGTGCGCGCCACGCCCATCTCGGCGACCTGGCGGCTGTTCATATGGCTGAAGGTCTGGCCGCGGAAGGTGATGGAGCCCTCGGACGGCGTATAGACGCCGTTGATGCAGTTGAGCATGGAGCTCTTGCCGGCGCCGTTGGGGCCGATGATGGAGCGGATTTCATGCTCTTTGACGTTGAACGAGATATCGGTCAAGGCCTTCACCCCGCCAAAGCGCAGGCTGATGTTCTTGATGTCCAGAATGACGTCGCCCGTGGTTCTTGTATTCATGTCGCTCCCTCTCAGACCGTGGCCGCCGGGTGGATCTTGCTGTCCACAATGGTCAGCGTGGCGCTCACGCTGCCCGTGCGGCCGTCTTCGAACTTCACCAGGGTTTCGATGAACTGCTCCGACTTGCCGGTGTAGAGCGCATCGACCAGCACCCCGTATTTGTCGGCGATGAAGTTGCGGCGCACCTTGCGGGTGCGGGTCAGCTCGTCGTCATCGGGGTCCAGCTCCTTGTGCAGCACCAGAAAGCGCGCGACCTGGGTGTCGGCCATGCCGGGCTCGGAAGCCAGGTCGGCATTGACCTGGGCAATGCAGTCGGCCACCAGTTCCAGCACCTTGGCCTTGCTGGCCAGATCCACATAGCCGCCATAGGGCAGGCCCTGGCGCTCGGCCCAGTTACCCACGGCCTCGTAGTCGATGTTGATGAAGGCGCAGACCTGATCCTTGCCATGGCCGAAGCACACGGCTTCCTTGATGTGGGGGAAGAACTTGAGCTTGTTCTCGATGTAGTTGGGCGCGAACATGGCGCCGCGGCTGGTCTTGCCCACGTCCTTGGCGCGGTCGATGATGCGCAGCTGGCCGCTGGCGTCGATCACGCCGGCATCGCCGGTGTGGAAGTAGCCGTTGGCATCTATGACTTCGGCCGTGGCGTCGGGGCGCTTGTAGTACTCCTTGAGCACCGACACGCCCTTGACCAGCACCTCGCCGTTGTCGGCAATCTTGAGTTCGATGCCGGGCGCGGCCTGGCCCACGCTCGACAGTTCCACCTGGCGGTCGCGCTGCAGGCAGACATAGGCACAGGTCTCGGTCTGGCCGTAGAGCTGCTTCAGATTGATGCCTATGGAGCGGAAGAAGCGAAACAGCTCGGGGCCGATGGCGGCACCTGCCGTGTAGGCAACGCGGATGCGCGACAGGCCCATGGCGTTGCGCAGCGGTCCGTAGATGAAGAGGTTGCCCAGCTGGTACTTGAGCCGGTCCATGGCGCCAACGCTCTTGCCATCGAGAATGTCCGAGCCCACGCGGCGGGCCACATCCATGGCCCTGGCATACATCCACTGCTTGAGCGGCGAGGCGTCCTCCATGCGGATGGAGACCGAGGTTAGCATGCCCTCGAAGATGCGCGGCGGTGCAAAGTAATAGCTGGGGCCGATCTCGCGCAGGTCGATGGAGACCGTGGCCGCCGACTCCGGGCAGTTGATGGTGAAGCCCGCCACCAGCCATTGCGCAAACGAGAACAGATGGTCGCCCACCCAGGCAGGGGGCAGATAGCAGATCACATTGTCCGTAGCATCGAGCTTGTCGGTCTGTACGCCACCGCGAGCCGATTCGCCAAAGCTGGCATGGGTCTGGCACACCCCCTTGGGCTTGCCCGTGGTGCCCGAGGTGTAGAGGATGACCGAGACATCGCCGGGAGACACCGCCTGCACCATGGCCTCATAGGCGCCAGCGTGCTGCGCATCCCACTCCTTGCCCTTGGCCAGCAGCTCTTCGGTGCTGATCAGGCCGGGCTGGTCGTATTTGCGCAGGCCGCGTGGGTCGTCATAGATGATGTGGCGGATGCTGGTCACGCTCTCGCGCACTTCCAGCAGCTTGTCCACCTGTTCCTGGTTCTCGGCAAAGGCGAACGCGATTTCCGCATCCTCCATCACAAACATCATCTCGGCCGCGACGGCGTCCTGATACAGCGGAATGGGGACGGCGCCACAGCTTTGCACGGCCAGAAATCCCAGATACACATGGGGCCGGTTGTCGCTGATGAACGCCAGATTCTGCCCGCGCTCAAGACCCAGGGCGCGCAGGCCGCAGGCCATGTGGCGCACGGTTTGCGCGGCCTCGCGCCAGCTCCAGGTTTGCCAGATGCCGTATTCCTTCTCGCGCAGAGCAGGTGCATCAGGGCGTTCTGTCGCGTGCTTGAGCAGCAGTTGAGGGAACGTGGTTGTCATGCCGGGTCCTTTGAGTCTTGGGAGAAAACGGTGTCTTGCGCCCGTTCTCGAAAGTCTTGCAGCCATGCTATGGATGACTTTGACGTCAGGATGTCTGTTTGACGACAATTTGAGGGAAAGCCTGCATAGTGGAAATCCGCTGTAACAAATGCTGCTGAAAATGACGCATTTGCTGCCTCGTGGAAATCCCGCTGTTGTGCAGGCCCGGCTTTGGCAATGCTTGCAGCCCATGAGCCAAGAACTGTCATTGCACCAAAGGCGGCGCAAGCCTTTGGAAGTCGAGCTTGAAGGGATCCCATGGTGGCCGGTGCTGCAGCCGCAAGAGCGTGAAAATGTGCTGCGGGTGCTGTTGGTGGGCGATGCCGAGCCCGGCGACTATGTCTGCCGCACGGGGCGCGCGCCTACCTACTGGTTCGGCGTGGTCGACGGCTTGCTCAAGATGAACACCGAAAGTGCCGACGGCGTCAGCATGACGCTGGCAGGGCTGCCGCCCGGAGGCTGGTTTGGCGAAGGCACGGTCATCAAGCGCGAGCCCTATCGCTACAACGTGCAGGCGATCCGTAAATCCGTGGTCGGAGGCCTGCCCATAGACATGTTCCACTGGCTGCTCGACCACTCCATAGGCTTCAACCGCTTTGTGATGAATCAGCTCAACGAGCGCCTGGGCCAGTTCATCGCGGCGCGCGAGATCGACCGCATGAGCAACCCCGACCTGCGTGTGGCACGCAGCCTGGCGGCCCTGTTCAACCCGCTGCTCTACCCCGGGGTGGGACAGATTCTGCGCATCACCCAGCAGGAGCTGGCCAATCTGGTCGGCCTGTCGCGCCAGCGCGTGAATGAAGCGCTGTCCGTGTTGCAGCGCGAGCGCGTGATCCAGATCGAGTATGGCGGGCTGCGTGTGCTGGACCTGGAGGCACTGCGTCATGGCGAGTTCTGCGCGCCCCGCAAGGCGCTTGCTTGACGCACTGGCTATAACCTAGGACCGCGCTGGAATTGTGGATAACTTCCGCCTCGCACCGCCGCGTCGCGAGACAATTACGGCCAAATGTCAGTCAATCCTCCTAAAGAGCCCGGCACCCCAGGTGCTGGCAATTCCTCCGCGCCGTCCGATCCCTCTTCGGCGCGCCCTGTTTTGCGTGCACCTGCCAAGCCGGCCCCGGCGGAAAAACCCGCTGCGCGCGGCCCCCGGCCTGCCGGCGGCGACCGCTCGGATCGCGGCCCGCGCGGCGATCGCGGTGCCCGCCCCCAGCGTGAACGTGACGAACGGCCTCGTTCTTCGGGCTTTGGCCGCCCCGATGGCCGTCCAGGCCGTGATGACGGCGAGCGCCGCCCCCGCTTTGATCGCGATGATCGTCCGGCCGAGGGGGGCGAACGCCGCTTTGGCGGTGGCGATCGCGGATTCAAGCCCTACGGTGAACACCGTGGTGAAGGTCAGCGCGACGGCGAGCGTCGCGAATACCAACCCCGTAGCGGCGGACCACGCGACCGTTTCGATGACCGCCGTGACCAGCGCCCTCAGGGGCGTGACTTTGGTGACCGTCCACAGAGCCGTGGCTTTGGGCGTCCCGACCAGGGGGGGGAGCGCCGCGAGTATCAGCCCCGCAGCGGCGGGCCCCGCGATGGCGGACCACGTGACCGTTTCGACGACCGTCGTGACCAGCGTTCCCAAGACCGCGACTTTGGCGATCGTCCTCGTAGCGGCGGCTTTGGCCGCCCTGACCAGGGTGGTGAGCGCCGCGAGTTCCGTCCCCGTGATGGCGAACGCCGCGAATATCAGCCTCGCGATGGCGGACCACGCGACCGTTTCGATGACCGCCGTGACCAGCGTCCGCAGGGCCGTGACTTCGGTGACCGTCCTCAAAATCGTGGCTTTGGCCGCCCTGACCAGGGTGGCGAGCGCCGCGAGTTCCGTCCACGCGACGGTGAACGCCGCGAATACCAGTCCCGCGATGGCGGACCACGCAATGACCGTGGACCACGTGACGATGACCGCCGTTTTGGCGATCGCCGTGGTGACGGCCATCGCAATGACGAGCGCCGTGGCGAACGACGTGATGAGCGTCGCGATGACAGGCGTGACGAGCGTGGTGGCGAGCCTGAAAAGCGCCATATCCCCGGCTCGTTTGTGTCGGAGGCCACACGCCGCCCGACGACCGGCATTCGCACCTATAGGCCCGCGGCCGATGGCTCGGACCGTGCAATTCCCGTCAAGCGCGCCCCTGAGGTGGAAGCCCGCCAGGACGACCGTCCCGGTGCCGTGCGCATCAACAAGCGCATTGCCGACATGGGGCTGTGCTCGCGCCGCGAGGCCGATGAGTGGGTGGAAAATGGTTGGGTCACGGTCAACGGCGAAGTCGCGACCATGGGCCAGAACGTGGTGCCCGGCGACAGGATCGAGATCGATCAGAAGGCTCAGGACCGCCAGGACCAGCAGGTCACCATCCTGCTGAACAAGCCCATGGGCTATGTCAGCGGTCAGGCCGAGGACGGCCATGAACCCGCCGTGGTGCTGATCACCAATGAGAACCGCTGGAACGAGGACCGCAGCAAGACGCGCTTCAACTTCAGCCAGCTCAAGGGCCTGGCGCCTTGCGGCCGCCTGGACATCGATTCCGTGGGCCTGCTGGTGCTGACCCAGGACGGCCGTGTGGCCCGCCACATCATTGGCGAGGACTCCGAGGTCGACAAGGAATATCTGGTGCGCGTGACCTTTGGCGACCGCGACGTGGATGTGCAGTCCGTCTTCCCCGAGGAAAAGCTGGAGCTGCTGCGTCACGGCCTGTCGCTGGACGACCAGCCTCTGCAGCCTGCCAAGGTGGACTGGCAGAACCCCGAGCAACTGCGCTTTGTGCTGACCGAAGGCAAGAAGCGCCAGATCCGCCGCATGTGCGAGCTGGTGGGTCTGCGTGTGGTAGGCCTCAAGCGCATCCGTATCGGCGGCGTGACCCTGGGCAATCTGCCTACCGGTCAGTGGCGCTATCTGGCTCCACACGAAAGTTTCTGATAGGCCCCCCCTGAGGCGCTTTGCGCCTTTCCCCCCCTCTCTCGATGCGTTGCATTGGGGGGGGACGATGCCTTCGCTGCGGGGCGGCCCTTGCTAGGCATCTCTGGTGTGTAGTGCGCCAGTTTTGAATGAAATTGGGCTATAGCCCTTGATTGATAAGCGCAAGCAGCTATTCTTTTTGAATTGGCGCTTGCGCTTTTTTCATGTCTGAATTTGCAGCTAAAGCCCCTTGAAATTTCAAGGGCAGGCCCGAGTTAAGACAGCGAATCGCCTTGAGCGCAGCTCCAGGCGGCTTTTGACTTTAGTTTTTCGTTCACAAAGACATGACAAAGCAAACCCATTCCTTCCAGGCCGAAGTGGCCCAGCTGCTGCACCTGGTCACGCATTCGCTGTATTCCAACCAGGAAATCTTCCTGCGCGAGCTGATCTCCAATGCTTCGGATGCTTGCGACAAGCTGCGCTTTGAAGCGCTTCATGATGCCAGCCTCTATGGCGATCAGCCCAATCTGGAAGTGCGTGTGTCCTTTGACAAGGCCGCCAAGACGCTGACCATCACCGATACCGGCATCGGCATGAACGAGCAGGAGGCCATCGACAATCTGGGCACGATTGCCAAGAGCGGCACCAAGGCTTTCATGGAAAAGCTCAGTGGCGACCAGAAGGCCGACTCGCAGCTGATCGGCCAGTTCGGCGTGGGCTTCTACTCGGGCTTCATCGTGGCCGACAAGATCACCGTGGAAACCCGCCGCGCCGGTGCACCTGCTTCAGAGGGCGTGCGCTGGGTCAGCGGCGGCACGGGCGACTTCCAGATCGAGCAGATCGAGCGCGCCCAGCGCGGCACCAGCATCATCCTGCACCTGCGTGACGATGCCCAGGAGTTCCTCAACGGCTACAAGCTCAAGCAGGTCATCTCCAAGTACTCCGACCATATCAGCCTGCCCATCCTGATGGAAAAGGAAGAGTGGAAGGAAAGCGAGAAAGAGGGCGAGCCCGGCCAGATGGTCAAGACCGGCGAGTGGGAAACCGTGAACAAGGCCAGCGCCCTGTGGACCCGCCCCAAGAAGGACATCACCGAAGAGCAGTACCAGGAGTTCTACAAGGCCATCAGCCATGATTTCGAGAATCCGCTGACCTGGAGCCACAACCGCGTCGAAGGCAATACCGAGTACACGCAGCTGCTCTATATCCCCGCCAAGGCCCCGTTCGATCTGTACCAGCGTGACAAGCATGCCGGCATCAAGCTCTATGTGAAGCGCGTCTTCATCATGGACGATGCCGAGGCGCTGATGCCCCAGTACCTGCGTTTTGTGAAGGGCGTGATCGACTCGGCCGACCTGCCGCTGAACGTCAGCCGCGAGCTGCTGCAGGAAAGCCGCGATGTGCGCCTGATTCGCGACGGCTCGGCCAAGCGCGTGCTGTCCATGCTCGAAGACCTGGCTCGCCACGACAAGCACGAAGCCGCAGCCGAAGGCGCGGATGGCGTGCAGGATGTGGTCAGCGAAGAAGACAAGGCCAAGGAAGGCAAGTTCACGCAGTTCTACAGCGAGTTCGGCGCCGTGCTCAAGGAAGGTCTGGGCGAGGACTTCGGCAACAAGGAACGCATTGCCAAGCTGCTGCGCTTTGCCACGACCACGCACGAAGGTCTGAACACCTCGTTTGCCGACTACAAGGCACGCATGAAGGAAGGTCAGGACGCGATCTACTACATCACGGCCGACAACCTGGCTGCTGCCAAGAACAGCCCGCAGCTCGAAGTGTTCAAGAAGAAGGGCATCGAAGTCCTGCTGATGACCGACCGCGTGGATGAGTGGGCGCTCAACTATCTGCACGACTTCGACGGCACGCCGCTGCAGTCTGTGGCCAAGGGGGCCGTGGACCTGGGCAAGCTGCAGAACGAAGAAGAGAAGAAGGCGGCTGAAGAAGCTGCCGAAGCCTTCAAGCCCGTGCTGGCCAAGCTCAAGGATGCGCTCAAGGACCGTGCCGAAGATGTGCGTGCCACCAGCCGTCTGGTCGATTCGCCCGCCTGCCTGGTGGTCAGCGACGGCGACATGAGCCTGCAGCTGGCGCGCCTGCTCAAGCAGGCCGGCCAGGCCGCGCCTGAGTCCAAGCCCGTGCTGGAAGTGAACCCCGAGCACCCGCTGGTCAAGAAGCTGGACGGCAGCGTGCACTTCCATGACCTGGCGCAGATCCTGTTTGATCAGGCGGTGCTGGCCGAGGGCGGCATGCCCGAAGACCCTGCCGCTTATGTCAAGCGTGTGAACGCACTGCTGGCTTAAACGGCTTCGCTTTCAATAAAAATCCCCGCAGAGTGGTGGCTCTGCGGGGATTTTTTATCGCCGGGCCGCCCCAGGATAAAACGCATGGGCTGCCATTCTTTATGAGTTCTGGGGCTGCTGTCCCGAAAAGTCGAAATACAGAATATTGGACCAGTGACCCAGGCCCAGCGCATGAATGGCCTGCATGGGCCTGGGCGCTGGCTTGCTCGGAGGTGTGGGATCAGCCTGTCCAAAGAGCCGCGCCAGAAAGCCTTTGGGCCTGGGTTTGGCGATCGGCTCGGGTGCTGCCTGGGCCGTGGGCTGCAGCGATTGCAGGGCCGCATCCAGCTCAGGCTGCAGATTCCGGATGCTCTGGAGCAGCGCAAGATTCTGATCGGGCAGAGGCTTGTTCGTCATGTCAAAGATCTCGCCGCATTCCAGCACAAAGTAGGGATTGCGGTTGGCCGGATTTTTCAGAAACGCCAGTGCTGCTGCGATCTCCGGCTGAGCCTCGGGCTGCCGGATTTGGGCAAGAAAGCGCTCCAGATTGGCCAGGCCCGTCTCATAGTCTCCCATCAGGGCGATATCGCCATCGCTGTCCCAGATGGAGGAAGGGCAGGTGCGGGGATTGCCGCTGAGCAGGAGCTTGAAGACGATGGGAATGTCATAGCGGTACTCGGAAATGCCAACCAGCTTGCGGCCCTGGGCGACGGCATCGGGGCCGGGCGCGATATTCGTCGAATAGAGGTAGCTGCGATTGGCCATAGTGCTTGCTCCTGCTGAAGAACTGTTTTTGCAGTGATTTTGCGTCATGACGCTTGATGGGAAAGCGCCGACAGCTATCAAAGTGTGAGCCGCCGGGTCTGTACTGTCAGCAGATGGCGATCCCAGAGCACCATGCTCAGGCTGATCAGGCCCAGTATGCCGCCCATCAGGCTGGTGCCGTTCCAGCCATGGTGCAGCCAGGCCCAGGAGCCCAGGGCCGAGCCTATGGAGGCTCCGACAAAATAAGTCGTCATATAGACGGCATTGATGCGCGAGCGTGCCTCGGGGGCCAAGGCGTAGATCACGTTCTGGTTGCTGATGTGCAGCGCCTGCAGCGCGCCATCGACGATCAGCAGGCCCAGCATGAACCACCAGATGCTGCTGCCGCCCAGCCACAGGCACAGCCAGCCCAGCAGCATCAGAATGGCGCCGGCCAGCGTGGTGTGCTGCTCCAGCCCCTTGTCGGCCATGCGGCCCGCCACATTGGCCATCAGTGCGCCCGCGATGCCGACTATGCCTATCAGGCCGATCATCAGGTCGGAGAGTTCAAAGCCGGGCCCGGCCAGAAGCAGCGCCATGCTGGAAAACAGCACGCTCACGGTGGCAAAGCCGGTGCCGCCGATCAGCGCGCGGCTGCGCAGGCGCGGGTGCTGGCGCAGCAGCGCGCCCAGTGACTTCATCACCTCGCCATAGCCGACCACGGAAGTCGGGGCTGCCTTGGGCAGGGCCCGTGCCAGCAGCAAAGCCATGAGGGCGGTGGCGACAGCGCCCACCCAGTAGACCGTGCTCCAGCCGCCCAGGTCCGACAGAATGCCGGCCACGCTGCGCGAGGCCAGAATGCCCACCAGCAGACCGCTCATCACCAGCCCCACGGCGCGGCCGCTGGTGCCGGGGGCGGCGAAGGTGGCCGCCATGGGCACCAGTACCTGCGCGGCCACCGAGAACACGCCGGCCATCAGCGTGCCGGCGGCCAGCAGCGCAAAACTGCCTGCCAGGCCGCTGATGCCCGAGAGCAGCATGCCGCAGGCCGCCAGCAGCATCAGCGTCAGCACCAGGCGGCGGCGCTCCAGCATATCGCCCAGCGGCACGAGGAACAGCAGCCCCAGGCCGTAGGAAACCTGGGCCATGGTCACGGTGCTGGAAGCCTGGGCATCGCTGATGTGCAGATGCTGCACCATGGAGTTGAGCAGCGGCTGGTTGAAGTAGTTGGCTCCCGCACACAGGCCGCAGGCCGTGGCCATGAGCAGCAGCGTGGTCTGGGAGAGCACCGTCGGAGCCTGGGTTTTTGTTGTTGTGGTTTTTGTCATGGGCAATGGGTCAGTTGAATTCAGGCAGGAACGGCTTGTCCGGTGGCGGGAGCAGTAGCGGCAGGCCGCGCGGTCGAGACTGCAGCGATGGCTTCCACCTCGATCAGCATGCCGGGCAGCGCCAGTTTGGGAACGGGGATCAGCGTGCAGGCCGGAAAGCGGGGGCGTGGATCATCGGGCTCGCCGCTGCCCCAGTGCAGAGCGATGCTGTCCTGCCACTGCTTGAAGCGCGGCAGATCATGATCGACGATCAATACCGTCAGTTTGGTGACATCGGCCATGCTGGCGCTGCCCGCAGCCAGGGCCGTGCGGACATTGGCCAGCGCCTGCCTGGCCTGCAGGGCGAAGCTGTCGGGCAGATGGGCCTGGGCATCCTCGCCGCCCTGGCCGGAGACAAACAGCCAGCGCACGGGCTCCTGCACGCTGACCACATGGGTGTAGCCATTGGGCAGGCTGTCATAGAGGCCGGCAGGCTGCAGGTGTTGCAAAGACGTGGCAGAGGGCAGTAGGGCTGGGCGAGAGAAAGGGGGCATGAAAGTCCTTCAGATGCATCGGCGCGGCGAAGGGCTTTACCGAGAACGGGGAGGAATTTTTCAACCTCAACTAAGCTTGAGGTCAAGCGCCTGACAAAACCTCAGAAATAAAAGGTGATAGCAGGGCAGCCATCTACAGCAAGGTAATCCATGGGAAAGAGTAGCCACGAACAAGAGTGCAGCGCTTTGCTGCAGGAGTCTCTGGAGCCGCCGGAGCTGACGGTGGGCGAGGTCGCCCGGCGCAGCGGTGTGGCGATCTCGGCCCTGCATTTCTATGAAAAGCAGGGACTGATTGCGAGCGCGCGAACAGCGGGCAACCAGCGCCGCTATGCACGTGCCGTGCTGAGACGGGTGGCGGTGATCAAGGTGGCGCAGCGCATGGGCGTGCCGCTGGCCGAGATTGCCCAGGCGCTGTCCTGTCTGCCCGGCAATCGCGTGCCCGGCCAGGCGGACTGGGCGCAGCTGTCTTCGCGCTGGAGAGCACAGCTTGATGAACGCATTGCCACGCTGACCCAGCTCAGGGATCAGCTCGATAGCTGCATAGGCTGCGGCTGTCTGTCCCTCAAGGTCTGCCCCTTGCGCAACCAGGAGGACTGCCTGGCAGGGCAGGGTGCGGGCCCGCATTTCCGCTGATGCAGTCCTCTTGGCAGCATCTCATTGACGTGGAATCGGCAATACGCGAGCGCGCAGGCTGAAAACGCCCAGCACCGTGGTCAGCACGCTCAGGCACAGGCAGAACACGACCAGGGCCGGCGTCAGACCCATGACGTCGGACAGCCAGCCCAGGCCCAGAATCGGAACAATCGTGCCCAGGTAGCCGATGATCAGATAGGTGGACAGCAGGCCGGTTCGGTTGGCGGGCTTGGAGACCTTGTTGACGATGGACATGCCCGCCAGATTGCACATGGCATGGCCTGTGGCCGTGGTCAGCACGCTGAGAGCAAAGAGCCAGGGAGAGCCGAGCTGGGTATTGGCCATCAGCAAGAGATTGCTGGCGGCCAGCGCAAAGAAGCCGGTGATGGCTATTTTCTTGGTGGCGACAGGGCGTGCCAGAAGCTGTATGCCGGCAGACATGAACAGGATGATGCCTATGGACAAGCCCGAGACCAGGGGGCCGTGCCAGGGGACCATGTTCTGCATGAAGCTGGGTGCCAGTGCCGCAAACAGGCTGAACATGCCGAATGCCGAAAATGCCGCCATGCAGCCCAGCATGTAGTGGCGCAGAAACGGCCTGCGCGGCTGGGACAGCGCGGGCATGACATCGCGAAAGGACAGGCCGCCTGTCGAGGTGCTGGTGGATGCTGGAATGCGCACCTGGAACAGCGCGTAGATGGCCAGAAAGCCCAGCAGGATGGAGGGCAGATAGGCGGTCTTGAGCGGCATGGGCAGCCACTGGGCCATCAGTCCTCCGACGACGGGGCCCAGGCCGAAGCCAAAGGCAATCGTCAGGCTGGTGGTGGCGGCCGCGCGCTGCAGGTCTCCTTTGTTGTTGAGCTGCGTCATGCCGACCGAGGCCGAGGTGGTGATCAAGCCCGAGGCCACGCCGATCACAAAGCGGCAGATGGCAAAGCTGGGCACATTCCAGGCCAGAGCCGAGCTGGTGATGCCCAGCGTCATCAACACCAGGCCTGCGCGCAGTACGGCCAGAAAGCCGAAGCGGTCCGTCAGCCGGCCCAGGAACAGCAGGCTGGCCAGTGCGCCGAACATATAGGCTACGAAGATCTGCGTGATGTGGCTGGGCTGTAGGCCCCAGGCCTGCTGGTAGATGGGGTACAGGGGGCTGGCCAGGGCCGTGCCCATGACGCCCACGCACATGGAAAAGCACACCCAGGGGTAGGGCGTCCACTTGGATTGCATGATGAATGGAGGAGATGCGTTGCTCCGGCATGCTGCTCCCGTCCCTGCGCTGGAACCGGGTTGCCCGCAATGCTCGGCTGGGACGATTGTAGAAAGAGCGGTTGATGCAGGCAGAAGGCCTGTGGTGATCCCGTGGCACGAGGAAGGTAATGCTGGCGGGGAGCATCCGTGCAAAAGCAGCGGACAGGGCCTGCGGGTCACAATGGGTGGCAGTAAAACGCATCCGTCAGCGATGGGCTGGATGCATTGAAGGGTGCGCAAAGGTGCTCCCGAAACTCGGAGTGTCAAGCATGAGGATGGGAATCAAGGGAATACGGGCCGGAATTCTGGCCATATCGCTGGGGGCGGTGCTGGCAGGCTGCGGATCGGTCGGTGCCGGTGTGGGCGTAGGCATTCCCGTGGGGCCGTTCTCGGTGGGCGTGGGCCTGGGCAGCGGCGGCCTGAGCGCGGGCGTGGGTACGGGTGTCGGGCCACTGGGCGTCGGCGTGGGCGTGAACCAGCGCGGCCAGGTGCTGGGCAGTGCCGGTGTGGGCGCTTCCACGGGCGTGGGCGGTGCCAATGTGGGCGTAGGCGTGGGCACTTCCACGGTGCTGCACGATCCGCGCAATGCCCGGGCGGAACCGGCTCAGTCTGCGCCGCCTGCGGTCATCACGCCTGCCGAGCCCGGCCAGATCCAGTGGCACGATGCCAGCGGGCAGCCTGTGCCCGCCTGCAAGGCCGAGGGGCGTTGCTGAAGATCAGCGTGCCTTCAGAAAGTCGCCGACCTCCAGCAGCACCAGCTCGTTGTCGTCGGCACGGTTGGGGTCACGGCTGGAGCTGAACGGCAGATTGTTGTCGTTGCCGACCACGATATGGCTGGCATCCACCACGTCCACGTTCTCGATGGTGAAGAACGGGAAGGTGAACATGCCGGCATTGAGCGGCTTCTTCGCCACGCGGTTCGGGTCCTGGATGTTCATCAGGTCGACGTAGGCGACCTTGCGCAGCTCGCTGCCGGCGTTGGCCTCGGTCAGCTCCACCTTGTAGATGCGTTTGAACTTGGCCGTGTCGCTGAAGCAGTCCTTGCGCTTTTCGCCTTGCGGGCAGGCCTTGTCGGCTGTGCCTTCGCCGTTGTCGCGTTCGATGATCAGGCCGGTGGTGTCGTCGATCATGTTGAAGTCGCCGATGGCATGGCTGTTGCCTTCGAGCACATACTTCCAGTGGCGGCCCGTCCATTGTTCGGCCTTCACGTCGAACTCCAGCACGCGCAGGAACTGCTTGCCGCCGTCTACCGCTTCATAGGCCTTGGCTTCCTCGTTCCAGACTGGGCCTTCGAGCAGGGCATAGAGCTTGCTGCCGTCCTTGGAGGCGGCCATGCCCTCGAAGCCCTTGGAGCGCTTGATCTGGAAGGCGGCCATCTTTGCGTCCGGCGCACCGGGGGCTACGGTGCCCGGGTAGTCGGGCGAGCGCACGGGCTTGCCGTCCACCTGGGTTTCGAAAACGGCCAGCACCTTGCCGTTCAGATCGGCCTTGATCAGATAGGGTCCGAACTCTTCGCCTATCCACAGCGCACCGCCCGCGAACTGGAAGCTCTCCGGGTCGAAGTCCGAGCCGCTCAGGTAGCGCTGCTTTGTGCCTTCATGGATGATGCGAAACGGCACCTTTTTGTCGGGGTCGTGCAGGAACACGGTCTTCAGGCGCTGGAACTTGCCGCTCTTGAAATCCACCTTGTAGTGGTTGAGGTAGAGCATGAAGTCCGGCGAATTGGCCTTGGCTCCTGCGCCGTTGTCGGTGAGCACCCAGAACGTGCCGTCGGCCATGTGCTTGATGCCCGAATGGCCTTGCAGCGGCTGGCCCTTGAAGGGCAGCGAGACACCGGTGGGGCGGCCGTTGGACAGTCCTTCGATGCTGCCGATCTGCTCGGTGCGCTGTGCGGTCGTGAACTTGCCGCTGGTCTGCAGATCGGCCGGGGCATCCTTGGGTGCCGGAACAAAGGACTGGGCCGGCAGCAGGGCATGGCCGGCCAGTGTGGCCGGATACGCTTGCTGGGCTTGTACGCTCAGGCTGAGCAGGGAGCTGGCCAGGGTGGCTGCGGCGAGGGTTTTGAACACAGGCATGGGGAACTCTTGAAAACTGAAGCCGGCAAGTTGCCTTGCGAACATGACGGTGTCATGAAACCCCCAGGGCCCGGCATGCTTCAGGCGTACAGCGGCTCTCGCTGGATGGCCTCGATCTGTTCGTGGAGCATGTCTACCTGGCTGCGCCAGTAGTCGGCGGAGCCGAACCAGGGGAAATTGATCGCGAAGATAGGGTCTTGCCAGCGCCGCGCCAGCCAGGCGCTGTAGTGGATCAGGCGCAGCGTGCGCAGCGGCTCGATCAGGGCCAGCTCGCGCCGGTCGAAGGGGCGGAATTGTTCGTAGCCTTCAAGCAGGGCCGACAGCTGCTGCGTCTGCTGGGCGCGCTCGCCCGAGAGCAGCATCCACAGGTCCTGCACGGCCGGGCCCATGCGCGCATCGTCGAGGTCCACGAAGTGCGGGCCGCCTCGGCCCTCGTCGTCCAGCGGCGTCCACAGGATGTTGCCCGGATGACAATCGCCATGCAGGCGGATATGGCTGGCGCTTTGCAGGCCGAAATGGCCGGCCTGGCTGAGTCCGTCCGCAGCCGGCGCGATCAGGTGCAGCGCCTGCTCGCAGGCCTGTTCCCAGCGCTTGCGCACGTCCAGCGCCACCATGTCGTGCTCCAGCAGGTAGTTCATGGACTCGAAGCCGAAGCTGCGCAGGTCCAGCGCCGGGCGGTGGGCAAAAGGCCTGGCCGAGCCTTCGGTGTGGATGCGGGCGAGAAAGCGGCCCGTCCACTCCAGCACTTCCCAGTCGTCGAGCTCGGGCCGGCGCCCGCCCCGGCAGGGGCTGACGCTGAACAGAAAGCCTGCATGCTCGTGCACGGTCCTGCCTTGCAGTATCAGCGGGGCGACGACAGGGATTTCTTTGTCGGCCAGCTCCTGTGAGAAAGCATGCTCTTCCTCGATCTGCGCCAGGCTCCAGCGTCCCGGGCGGTAGAACTTGGCCACCACCTTGTCGCCATCGTCCTGGTGAGCCAGATAGACGCGGTTCTCATAGGAGCTGAGCGCCGTCAGGCGCCCGTCCGGCAGCAGGCCGGTGCTGCACAACGCATCGATCACGCAGTCCGGCGTGAGATCGGCGTAGGGGTGGGAGGAATCTTGCAGAGAGCTCATGCCGCCATTGTCCTGCGCAAAGTCCCGCCCAGGCAGCAATTCTTCGTGCTTTGACGTTGGGTATATTGCTTTTTATTTGATAGCTTTCAGCGCTTGTCTGTTATGGGCTTGAGCGATTTTTCGTTGAAAACTGCTGTACGGGGGTACCTGATCGGCAAACTGGCACACTCATGGATATGTACGCCAGCCATGCTCTGTCACAAGCCTGCGAAGACCGCGATTTTGCCGAGTGGCACCAAGGCTGCCCCTGGTGCGCGGTATGGGTGGTGCTGATCGCCTCCGAAGCGGTGGATGCCACCATCCAGGCCGCTCGCCATGCGCTGGGCGATGCCCTGCTGGCGCGCTATGCCCGCCAGCCGCATCTGACGCTGGCTTACCGGGGCCTGTGCGATGTTGCCCATCATGGCGCCGCAGAATTCGGCCCCGAGCAGTTGCAGGCCGATCTGGTCACGCTGCAGGAGCTGGCACAGGCGCCGTTTGCCGTGCAACTGCAGGGCGTGGGCAGCTTTACCACCGTGCCCTATCTGGGCGTGACCCAGGGGAGCGATGTGCTGGCGCAGCTTCACGCCGCGCTGCAGCCCTGGCCGCCGGTGCCGGGCTGGCATTACTTGCCCCATCTGACCCTGGGGCATTACGCCAGAGAGCTGCCGCTGATGTGGGCGGTCGAGCAGTTGCACGCCGTGGGCGTGGGCCAGCCCTGTCTGTCCGTCGAAGTGGAGCAACTGGCGCTGGTGCGCTATGCCAGCCACGATATTGCGGGCCCGCTGCAGCTCGAAGGACTGTGGGACCTGCAGCTGCAGCAATACCAGCCGCAACATGGCGCCCTGTGGGCGCAGCAGTACCTATAAAAGCCCTGTGTACCCTGTGCATTGCCACTGGCGCTGCCTAGGCCAGGAGCAGCGAGCAAGGGCCTAGACGGCCCCGCTGCCCCGCAGCGATGTTGTTGTCCCCTCGCCCGAAGTGCGCAGCACGCAGAGAACGAGTGGAAGGCGCGTAGCGCCACGGGGGAGTGTTCCGATTTAAGCGATGGTCAGGGTGACGTTGATATTGCCGCGTGTGGCGTTGGAGTAGGGGCAGACTTGGTGAGCTGCATCCACCAGTTGCTGGGCAGCGGCCTTGTCCATGCCGGGCAGGTTGATGGTCATGCGCACGGCGATGCCGAACACTTCGCCCACGGGGCCCAGGTCCACTTCGGCGTCCACCGACAGATCGGCAGGCAGGGTGGCCTTCTGGCGAGCTGCCACGGCCTTCATGGCGCCGATGAAGCAGGCAGAGTAGCCGGCAGCGAACAGTTGCTCGGGGTTGGTGCCCTTGCCAGCGCCGCCGGGGGAGGTCAGCTGGATGTCCAGGCGGCCATCATCGGTGCGCGAAGCGCCTTCACGGCCACCGGTGGTGTGGGCGTGGGCGGTGTACAGAACCTTGTCGAGTTGGGCCATGGTGATCTCCTTGGGTTGGTGAAGGGCATACGCTAACCCATGTTGGTGACGCCAGCCGCCCGCAGGGGTGAGGGTGCTTGTGCAGAGAATGCACGAATCAGCCTCAAATCTGCGGCTAACGCTTTTGCATCAATCGCGGGAAGCTATGCTTTTTGAGGTATTTTCCTCAGTCTTCGTAGGGAAGATCATCGGCCGCAACGCCGATGAAGTCAGGCGCCGGGGTGACGGGCAATTGCAGCGCCCAGATATCCGGGTGGCCCTGCACCAGTCGCTTGACGGCGCGGTGCATGCCGTCCATCAGGCGGCCTTGCGCATCGAGCAGGATGGGATAGGCCGTGTCGGCGGCTTCGACCAGCTTCATATGCTCGGCAATGGCGCGTGGCGTGGGCTCGTCTCCCGGCTCGCTGAACCAGTAGCGTTGCTCCAGTTCGGCAATGGCGCTCAGGGCCACCAGACGCGGTTGCAACTGCTGGGCCGCAGCCTGTTCGATGAGCTTGCGCACATCCCAGGCCAGCAGCCCTTGCGGGCTGGGGCGAAGGTGGTACTGAGGACGCAGATTCATCCGGCTATTTTTTCATGAGCGCATCGGCCACGGCTTGATAGGCGGGCAGGCTCAGGGGATCGATGGCCGCGTTGGCCGCGATGGGGTGGGCCGCGTAGCGCACAAGCACCATCTGGGCCTTGGGGTCGATGTAGATGGTCTGGCCGTGGATGCCGCGGGCCGTATAGGCGCCGTCTGCATTGTGCGAGACCCACCACATATTGCGGTAGGACCAGCCGGGCAGCGTGGCATAGCCGGCCTTGGCGAATTTGGCAGGGTCGCCGCCGTTGCGGATGTCGTCGACCACGGCCTTGGGCAGCACCTGCTGGCCGTTGGCGGCGCGGCCGTTGTTGCGCATCATCTCGCCGAAACGCGCCAGGTCGCGCAGCGTGGTGTTGAGACCGCCGCCGCCCGATTCCGTGCCGATGCGGTCCACCATGAAGAAGGCGTCCTGCTCGGCGCCGATACGGCTCCAGATGCGCTCGGACAGAAGCTGTGCCAGGGGTTTGCCGCTGGCGCGGCGCACCAGCCAGGCCAGCACTTCGGCATTGACGGTCTTGTAGGCAAAGGCCTGATCGTGCTCGCCTTCCTTCTTCAGCGTCTGCAGGAATTCATAGAAGGTCCTGGGGCCCGCGTAGTCGCGCCCCTGGGGCACCATGCCGCCGGCACGCGCATAGTCCCAGATCTCGGCCTTGGGGTCGGCGTAGTTCTCGGAGTAGTGCACGCCGATCGTCATGTCCATGACCTGGCGCACGGTGGCGTCGCCATAGGCCGTGTCCTTGAGCTCGGGCAGGTAGCGGGTGACCGGGGAAGCCGGGTCCAGCGTGCCTTCATGGGCCAGCAGGGCGGCCAGCGTGCCCACAAAGGACTTGGTGACCGACATGGCGATATGCGGGCGCTCGGGTGTGAGCGCGCCGAAGTATTTCTCGTAGACGATCTGGCCCTTGTGCAGCACCAGGATGCCGTCCGTGTAATTGCGCTCCAGCGACTGGGCGAATGTCAGTTCCTCGCCCGTGCCCATGGCCTTGAAGCGCACGCTGTCCAGGTCGGGAGCGCGGGCGGCCTTGGGCAGCGGACTGGGGGCTGCGCCGCCGCGCCAGACATTGGCCGTGGGCACCAGTTCGCGGATGTGCGAGAAGGTCCAGCGCGTGCGCGGATAGACGTTGACGGCAGGGTTGTCGAAGGTGAGCTGCTTGTCTGGCGGCGGCGGAAAGCCCTGCATCCAGCCCATGGCCTGGACCGTGGTGGCGGCCGGGTCGGGCAGGGCTGGTGCCGTGGTCTGCGCAAATGCAGCGGAAACCATAGCGGCCAACGCAAGTGGGACAAGCGATGGACGCGGAAAACCTTTGAAAATCATGGTTGTCTCCTGAATGGGTCTTGTCAGCCAGTGCTTATTTGCCAGTGAATCGTGCAGGGCGTTTTTCGATAAAGGAACGTACGCCCTCGGCCGCGTCCTCGCTATTGGCCAGGCGCTGCTGCACGGGAATGAAGTCGGCCACGGCGGCGGCCTGGCCCAGCTCTATGGCCTTGAGCACATTGAGGCGCGTGGCGACCACGGCCTGAGGCGCCTGCAGCGAGATGCGCTCGGCAATGCGCCAGGCTTCATCGAGTTCCCGGCCTGCGGGAACGACCTTCTGCACGAAGTTGCAGCGCAGGGCCTCGGCACTGTCGAATTCGTCGCCCGTGAGCAGATGCAGCATGGCATTGCCGACACCGGCGCGCTCGGCCATGCGCAAGGTGGCGCCGCCCGTGGGCATGATGCAGCGCTGCACTTCCATCTGCGCAAAGCGGCAGTCGTCGGCTGCGACCACGATGTCGGCGCCCAGCATCAGCTCGATGCCGACGGTGAAGCAGATGCCCTTGACGGCGGCCACCATGGGCTTGGCGCGGCGGCGGTAGCCGGTCAGCCCGTAGTCATGGGGCTCGACCAGTCCCTGTGGAATGACTTTCTGGCCCGTGCGCAGGAATTCGGCCATCACGGGCAGGTCCAGCCCGGCCGTGAAATGGCTGCCGAAGGCGTGCAGCAGGCCTACGCGCAGCCCGGGCTCGTCGTCCAGCCGCGTATAGGCCTCGGCCAGCTGCCTGAACATGGCGGGGGTCCAGCCATTGCGTTTGGCCGGACGGTTGATGCCGATCAGCAGCACATGGCCGCGGACTTCGCAATGAATACAGCCCTCGGGCGGAGGGCTGGGGTTCTCGATATGCATGGCGGATCTCCTGCGCAAACCATATGCCGCAGCCCGGTTGGCCGCAGTCGCGCAGAAGACCCGAAACGCCGCAAATCAGTAGGTGTAAACACCACGGCCGGTCTTGCGGCCCAGGCGGCCGGCAGCCACCATTTCCTTGAGCAGCGGACAGGCGCGGTACTTGCTGTCGCCGAATTCCTTGAGGTAGACCTCCATCACGGCCAGGCACACGTCCAGGCCGATCATGTCGGCCAGGGCCAGCGGGCCGATGGGTTGGTTGCAGCCCAGCTTCATGCCGGCGTCGATGTCCTCGGCCGAGGCCAGGCCTTCGGCCAGCACGAAGAAGGCCTCGTTGATCATGGGCACCAGAATGCGGTTGACCACAAAGCCCGGAGCATTCTTCACGGTGATCGGCGTCTTGCCCAGGCGCTCGGCCAGGGCCTTGACGGAGCCGTGCGTGGCGTCCGAGGTCTGCAGGCCGACGATGATCTCCACCAGTGCCATCATGGGCACGGGGTTGAAGAAGTGCATGCCGATGAAGCGGTCGGCGCGCTGGGTCACGGCGGCCAGCTGGGTGATGGAGATGGACGAGGTGTTGGTGGCGACGATCACGTCCTGGCCCAGCAGTGCATCGAGCTGCTTGAGGATCTTGACCTTGAGCTCGTAGTTTTCGGTCGCGGCCTCGATGACCAGCTGGGCGGACTTCAGGTCGTCGTAGCTGGTCGAGGTCTTGATACGCGAGAGCGCGGCGGCCTTGTCGGCCTCGGTGATCTTTTCCTTCTTGATCAGGCGGTCCAGGCTGCCTGCCACGGTGGCCAGGCCTTTTTGCACGGCGGCTTCGGAAATGTCCACCATCACCACATCGATGCCCGATACGGCGCAAGCCTGTGCAATGCCGTTGCCCATGGTGCCAGCACCGACGATGCCTACGGTTTGGATTGCCATCATTTTTGTCTCCAGTCAGATAAGTGCGATTGAACCGGAAAATGTTATCCGGGTTCTGACCGGGTTGGCGCTTAGTCGGGCATCGCAGGCGCTCAAGGAGTCAAACGGATGACAGCTCAACGGGTGGGGGCCTGGGCTTGAGGTGCAGGCGACGCTTCGTGGTCGGGGGCCTGCAGGGTGATGATCTTCAGGCCGCCCTGGCCACTTTTCTTGGCCTGGCGCAAGGCTTGCAGGGCCTCGTGAGTCAGGTCGTCAAAGCTCAGACCGTCCCAGACCTCGGGCACATGCACGCAGCCTGCGCTGAAGTCCAGGTTCAGCTGCAGCTCATGCATCAACCCCAGTTGAATGGCGGACTTCAGCCGTGTGAACAGCGACTGCACGCCAGCGGCGTCGGCATGCACCAGCAGGCAGAACGATTCGCCATGCCAGCGAGCAGCGACCTCATCGCCGCGCATCTGCTTTTGCAGTGCCAGCGACAGCAGCTGCAGCGCCTCGTTGCCCACATCGTAGCCATGGCGGCGATTCACGCGCTGAAACTGATCCATGTCCAGCAGCACGATGGACAGCGGCAGATGGCCGCGTTGCGAGCGGCGCAGCATGCCCTGAGCCTGGCGCGCCAGGGTGTGCCGGTGGGGCAGTCCGGTGAGATCGTCTTCCTGTTTCTGCTCGAGGTTCTGGCGCTGGCTTTCATCGCGCCAGGCTAGAAGAATGGCCAGCAGCAGCAAGGTGCTGCAGATCGGGGTGGCCATGGTCAGGGCGTGATTGATTGTGGCTTCCTCGGTGCCAAATCGTTGCAGCCATTCGGGGTGGAGCGTGATGTAGCTGCGCAGCAGCAAGACCCAGCCCAGGACAAAGCCCACGCCAAACACGAGATAGCGCCAGAGCTTGCTGGCAGGTCTGCCTGGCCACAGGGCCTTGACGCCCACCAGCATGGCGCAGATGCCGTAGCAGGCGCTGAACCAGGCGGCGCGGTCGGTCGGGGACTGGATCAGCCCCAGGAAGCCCAGCGGCGTCAAGATGCAGCCTGCTGCCAGCATGTGGCGCAGCGCGCTGCTGCGTGGGCCCAGCCAGCCAGACAGGGCCCGACCGAGTCGCCACAGCGCTGTCATGGCGACGCTGGTGGCCGCCAGCGAAAGTGCAGAGCTCCAGAATGCGGACTGTGTTCTTGAGGCGCCGAGGATCAGCACCCAGGCCAGTCCCTGGAGCAGCAGGAACTGCTGGCCGCGTCGTGCGGACGCGCTGATCTTCTTTCCCATGAACCAGGGCAAGGCAAAGGCGACCGCCATCAAATTGATGGCGACGGCCATGGTCATGGAGAAGAAATCCAGCTCGGGCATGGAGGCAGAGGCTTACTGGAAGGCGACTTCGTCAAAGCTGCGCAGCTTGCGGCTGTGCAGGCGGTCCGAGCCGCCTTCGCGCAGTATGTCCACGGCCCGCATGCCTATGCGCAGATGCTGGTCCACGCGCTCGCGGTAGAAATGGTTGGCCATGCCGGGCAGCTTGATCTCGCCATGCAGCGGCTTGTCGCTCACGCACAGCAAGGTGCCGTAGGGCACGCGGAAGCGGAAGCCGTTGGCGGCAATGGTGGCAGACTCCATGTCCAGTGCCACGGCCCGGCTCTGGCTGAAGCGCAGCTGCGGCAGATTGTTGGGCAGCAGCTCCCAGTTGCGGTTGTCGGTGCTGGCCACGGTGCCTGTGCGCATGATGCGTTTGAGGTCTGCGCGCTCCATCTGCGTGATATCGCCCACGGCCTGCTGCAGCGCCACCTGAATCTCCGCCAGGGCGGGAATGGGCACCCACAGCGGCAGCTCCTCGTCCAGCACATGGTCCTCGCGCACATAGGCATGGGCCAGCACATAGTCGCCCAGTTGCTGGCTGTTGCGCAGGCCGGCGCAGTGGCCCAGCATCATCCAGGCATGGGGGCGCAGCACGGCGATATGGTCGGTGATGGTCTTGGCGTTGGCCGGGCCCACGCCGATATTGACCATGGTGATGCCGCTCTTGTCGGCGCGCACCAGATGGTAGCCGGGCATCTGCGGCAGACGTGGCGGAGCCGCGCCCAGCTCATCCACGGCCTCGGCGGGCAGGCCCTTGCGGCGTGTGACCACGTTGCCGGGCTCGATGAAGGCGATGTATTCGCTGTCTTCCTTGGCCATTTCGGCATGGCCGAGGCGAATGAACTCGTCGATGTAGAACTGGTAGTTGGTGAACAGCACGAAGTTCTGGAACCACTCGGGTGCCGTGCCCGTGTAGTGGCGCAGGCGGTGCAGAGAGTAGTCCACACGCGGTGCGGTGAACAGCGACAGCGGCAAGGCCTCTCCGGGCTGCGGACGCCAGGTGCCGTTGGCAATGCCATCGTCCATGGACTCCAGATCGGGCAGGTCGAAGACATCGCGCATCAGCAGGCGGCGTTCGGCGGGCAGGGCGCCCTCGATATGGTCGTTTTCCGCGAAGGAAAAATGAATCGGGATGGGTTTGTCGCTGAGTCCCACCTCCAGTTGCACGCCATGATGGGCAATCAGCAGGCGCAGCTGTTCGCCATAGTAGGTGGCGAACAGGTCTGGCCGGGTCAGGGTGGCCTCGTAAGTGCCGGGGCCCTCGACAAAACCGTAGGTCAGCTTGGTGTCTGCGCGTGCCACCGTGGTGGTCTTCATGCGCACAAACGGGTAGTAGGCATGGATGGGGGCCGCAGGTGTTTCACCGGCGACAAAGCGCTGCATGGCTGCGCGCAGATGGTCGATCTGCTCCCGGTACAGTTGCTGCACATGGGCCAGGGCCTGCGATGCCTCAGCGTGAAAAGTACTGCTGTTTTTATCGGTGGTGTTTGGTATTTTGGGAGCCATGCACTATTGTCTTTGCAGAGGGTGACAGTGTTGCGACATCCAGTGTTGCGCCTGTTCGCAGGGAAGGGGTGCAGACACCAGAAACCCTTGCATCATGTCACAACCAATGTTTTGCAAAAGCTCTCTTTGGGCTAGGGTTTCGACCCCCTCGGCAACGATTTCCAGGTGCAGGCTGTGGCCCATCTGGACAATGGCGCTGACGATGGCTGCGGCATCGGGGTTGTGCGGCAGGTCGCAGATGAAGGAGCGATCGATCTTGAGCCTGTCTATGGGGTGCTTGCGCAGATAGGCCAGCGATGAATAGCCGGTACCGAAGTCATCGATGGCCAGTCCCACGCCCAGGGCCTTGAGCGCGTGCAGTGCATCTGGCACCTGTCCGCCAGACTGCATCAGCGTGGACTCGGTCAGCTCGATATGCAGCAGCCGGGCATCCAGCCCGGCGTGGGTCAGGGCCTGACTGACCTCCTGCACCACATCGCGTTGGCGAAACTCCTGGGCCGACAGGTTCACGGCGACAGGCACGGCAGGGTAGCCCGCATCCTGCCAGGCACGGGCCTGACGACAGGCTTCACGCAGCGCCCAATGGTCGATCGCTGCGATTAGGCCCCGATTCTCGGCAAAGCCAATGAATTCATCGGGATGCACCAGTCCGCGGTGCGGATGTTTCCAGCGCACCAGAGCTTCGAAGCCGGCCAGCTCGCCGCTGTCCAGATGCAGCTGCGGCTGGTAGTGCAGCTCGAATTCGCCGCGCTCCACAGCCTGGCGCAGCAGCTGTTCCTGCATCAGCATGCGCGTGGCACGCCCCTCCAGTGCCGGTGTGTAGAACTGCACAAAGCTGCGGCCCCTGTTCTTGGCCATGTGCATGGCGGCTTCGGCGTTGCTGATCAGCTCTTCGGGGCTGTTGCCATCCTTTGGAAACATGGCAATGCCCATGCTCAGCGATATCACCAGCTGCGTGCCGTCAATCTGATAGGGCTGCTCCGCCACGGAGCGCA
The DNA here is from genome assembly GCF_030064165.1 of Comamonas resistens. NCBI lineage: Bacteria > Pseudomonadati > Pseudomonadota > Betaproteobacteria > Burkholderiales > Comamonadaceae > Comamonas > Comamonas resistens. Next base: position 4,585,220 of record NZ_CP125947.1, on the reverse strand, counting down.
ACAGGGTGGCCAGCGCCTCGGTTTCCAGCAGGCTGGGGTTTTCCGCAAGCAGCACGACAAACTCATCGCCGCCTATGCGTGCGACCTGATCCTGCGGGCGCAGGGCGTTGCGCAGGCGCTGTGCAAGCTCGCACAGCAGCAAATCACCGGCGCGGTGGTTCAGTGAGTCATTGACGGCCTTGAACTGGTCCAGATCCAGGCTCAGCACCGCTACTCTGGTCTGCTGGCTGCGAGCCTGGGTCAGCGTTTTTTCCAGCAACCGGCTCAGATGCGACCGATTGGGCAGGTGCGTCAGCTGGTCATGCTGGGCCAGAAAGTCGATGTGCTGGCGGGCCTGGATATTGGCCGTCATGTCGCGCAGCAGCACGATACGGTATTCGTCCCCCTCGCCGGGCATGGTCTTGGCCTCGGCTTCCACGGGCATCAGCTCGCCGCTCTTGCGGATGAAGGCCGACTGGAGGCTGTCTTCGCGCTCGCTGCGCATGTATTGCAGCGCCTTCAGGCGGAACTGGGGGGCCACATAGTCGAGGATGGGACTGCCGCGCAGCTCGTCAATGCTGTAGCCGGTCATGCGCACCAGTGCATCATTGCCATCCAGAATGAGCCCATCACGATGCAGCACGATGGCCTCGGTGGTGATGGCTGCAAACTTGCGCATGCGCTCTTCGTTGGCGAGCATCTGCTGGGTCAGCAGGTGGTGGTGGCTGACGTCGGTGATCAAGGCCACCACACCTACCAGTGTCCCGTCGATCACATGGGGGTGCAGCGCGGCTTCCATGTGCTGCTTGCGTCCCTCGTGGTCCGGTGCCTGCCGGGTATAGCGTATGGTTTCGAGAACGCCTTCTTCCAGCCGCTGCAAATAGGTGCTGATCTGCTCCCAGATGCGCTCGCCCACAATCTCGCGTACGGAAAGGCCCAGGATCTCCTGCGGCTGTTTGCCAAAATATTCGGCATACCGGGCATTGGCAAAGCGGCACAGCAGGGTGCCGGCCTCAAAATAGGCCAGCATGGCAGGTGTGGCGTCGGCGATGAGACGCAGCATTGCATCTTTATCTCCTGGTTGCTGCGTTTGGAGCGTGTCGGGCATGAGCCTCCCTCTTTGGGAGTATTTTTATACGGTTTGAGACAAACAGAGTGTGGCGTATATCTCGCGATACTTCCAGACACATCGAGCAAATGGACGTATGTCCGCAAGCGGTCGGCAGTCCTCTATCCATGATTTTTTGATATGAACAAAGGTTCGAACACAAATTCACAGGCCTGGTTGCAGCCGCACAACTTGCTGCGCCTGTCCGTGGTGGTGGCACTGCTCACCATCGTTCTCAAGACCCTGGCCTGGTGGCTGACCGGCTCGGTAGGCCTGCTGTCCGATGCGCTGGAATCTTTTGTGAACCTGGCCGGTGCCATGTTCGCGCTGACCATGGTGACCGTGGCCAAACGGCCGGCGGACACCGAACACCCTTATGGGCATTACAAGGCCGAGTATTTCTCGGCCGGTTTCGAGGGCGTGCTGGTCATAGGCGCGGCCCTGGCGATCGCCTGGGCCGCGCTGTCGCGGCTGTGGAACCCGCAGCCCCTGGAGCAGCTGAGTTGGGGCCTGCTGCTGTCGCTGCTCAGCACGGTCTTTAACGGCCTGCTGGCCTGGGTCATGTTGCGCTCCTCGCGCAAATACCGCTCCATGGCGCTGGAGGGCGATGCGCGGCATCTGCTTACCGATGTCTGGACTTCGGTGGGCGTGGTGGTCGGCCTGCTGGCTGCGGCCCTGACGGGGTGGCTGTGGGTGGATGCGCTGGTGGCTCTGGCCGTGGCCGTGCATATCTGTGTGCAGGGCGTGCAACTGGTCTGGCAGTCCTCGCAGGGCCTGATGGACCAGGCGCTGGATGCGCCGCAGCGCCTTCGCATAGACACTTTGCTGGACGGCTATGCCAAGCGCAACGAAGGGGTGGACTTCGACAATATCTACAGCCGTCAGGCGGGGGAACGCAGCTTTGTGGACTTCCACATGCATGTTCCAGGCCAGTGGAGCGTGCAGCGGGCGGCACAATTGCGCTCGGAGATTGAAGCTGCCTTGCTGGAGGCCGTTCCTGGCCTTTATGCCCGCATCGAGCTGCTGCCCATGGGCATGAACACGGTCAGCGAAGTGGCTGACGGAGAGCAGAGCGGCGCAGCACAAAGCGCGGCCAAGGAAGGTGTGAGTACATGATGAGTGTGATTCAGCGCGTCAAGCAGGCGCGCGTGGAGGTCGACGGCCGCATTACCGGCCAGATCGGCCAGGGTCTGCTGGCGCTGGTCTGTGCCGAGCGCGGCGATACCGAGGCCGAGGCCGACAAGCTGCTGGCCAAGATGCTCAAGCTGCGCATCTTCAGCGACGAGGCCGGCAAGATGAACAAAAGCCTGCAGGACGTTGGCGGAGGGCTGCTGGTGGTCAGCCAGTTCACGCTGGCGGCCGACACCAGGGGTGGCAACCGCCCCAGCTTTACCGCCGCTGCCGCGCCAGACGAAGGCCGACGCCTCTACGAATACTTTGTGGACCAGGCCAGGGCCGCCCATGCGCAGGTGCAGACGGGCGAGTTTGCCGCCGACATGCAGGTGCATCTGGTCAATGACGGGCCCGTCACCATTCCCCTGCGCATGGAGCCGCAGGCTTAGGCAAGGTCGCGCCTGTGAGCCCATCCGTCACCACGATTTCAACAACAGCTGTCCATGAAGCCATCCTGCAAGCCCTCTTTGCCCCTCATCGCCGCCGGCCTGATTCTCGGTCTGGCAGGCGTCAGTCTGCCCATCCAGGCGCAGACCTTGAAGAAACCCGCACTGGACGCCCTGATCGCATCGTCCGCTGCGACCCAGCCAGAATCCTTCAAGACCTTTGCGCAACAGGCCGCCAGGGCCGAGCCTGGCGTGGCGGCTGCGGTGCAGCGCTATACGCGTGGCCAGACGCTATCGGATGGCGAGCTCGCGGACATCGCCCGGTTGCTGGGGGTCTACAACCGCCTGACGCAGGAGGCAGCGGTGCTGCAAAGCCTGCAGCGCATGGTGGCGCTACCCACTGTACGTGACCCTAAGGTGCCTCCGCATGAGAGCCCGGCCATCCTGGACTTCGGCAAGCTCGTGGCATCCATGGCTGCCGAGTTCGGGCTGCGCTTTCGCAATGTGGACAACCGCATCTTTGAGGTGACACTGCCTGCCAATGCGGCGAGCCGCACCAGCGAGGCCGCCGAGTTCGGCATCCTGACCCATGCCGATGTGGTGCCGGTGGTGGCCGCCGAGTGGGTGCTGGACGGCAAGCAGATCAATCCTTTCCAGGTCACCCGCGTGGGCGATCGGCTTTACGGGCGCGGCACGATTGACGACAAGGGTTCCATCGCCACCGTGCTGTATGCGATGAAGGCGGTCAAGGACAGCGGTCTGCCGCTGTCGCGCAGCATTCGCCTGATGATAGAGACCACCGAGGAAACCGGCGGCGATGCCATGAAGTACTACCAGAGCAGGACTTCGCTGCCGCAGTACAACATCGTGCTGGACAGCAAGTATCCGGCCGTGGTTGCTGAAAAGGGCACGGGCGCGCTCAAGGCCTTGTTTGCGGATGTCGCCGTGGATGCCGCCAAGCCTGCCATTACCGCCATGAGCGGCGCCGCCTCGGCCAACTCCATTGCGCAGACGGCCTCTGCCACCGTCTCTGCCACCGATACGGACGCGCTGGAGCAGATTGCGCAGCGCCTGTCCATGGAGAAGGATGAGTTTGTGCGTCGTCACGAGGCACAGGGCCGGTTCGCCATCGAGGTGCAGCGCGCCGAGGGCGTGGTCACGGTCAAGGTCACCGGAGCCTCGGCCCACGGCTCGCGCCCTGAGGAAGGGGTCAATCCCGTGCCGCGCCTGGCGCTGTTCCTGCAGCAGAGCCTGATGCCCGAACAGGGCGCAGCACTGGTGCAGCCCAATCAGTACAGCCAGGCCGTGCGCTATATCAATGGTGTATTTGGTCTCGACTACTTCGGCAAGCAGCTGGGCATTGCCTATGCCGATGATTTCATGGGGCCGCTCACGCTGTCGCCCAACCTCATCAAGTCGGCGGACGGCAAGCTCGAGGTGACGGCCAATGCGCGTATGCCGCGGGGCAAGACGCCCGAGCAGCTGCGCACCGAGGTGGAGCAGGGCATTGCCCGCTGGAGCGAGGCGGCCAAGGTGCCGGTCAGCGTGCAGTACACCCAGGGCAATTGGATGGCCCGCGATCCCAAGGGCGCGTGGCTGAGCACCTTGCTCAATATCTTTGGCGACACCACGGGGCTGGACGCCAGACCCGTGCCTACCGCAGGCAGCACTACGGCCAAGCTCATGCCCAATGCCATCAACTTCGGCCCCGCCATGCCCGGCAAGAAATACACGGCCCACAATGCGCTGGAGTATCAGGAACTGCCGGATCTGCGCACCGACATGCAGATGTTCACCGAGATGCTGGTGCGCATCGGCAATCTGCAGCAGATGCAGTGACGGCAGCCCCGGTCGTGGGGCTGGCGCTGCTTACTGCATCACGTTCATGACGGCCAGGGTCATGGTTTCCACGCCGGTCTTGAACGTGGGTTCGGGCTCTGGGGCGAAGAAGGGCGAGTGATTGAAGGGCAGGGGCTTGCCACCGGGCTGACTGGCCTCGGCCACCTTCTTGGGGTCGTACACGCCCAGGGTGTAGAACATGGATGGCACGCCCTGATTGATGAAGTCCGAGAAATCTTCGCTGGCCGTGATGGGTGAGATGGGGATCACATTGCGGTCGCCGAGCGCGGCCTTGAACAGCTTGACCGTGCGGCCTACCAGTGCCGCGTCATTGACCACGGCATCCGAGCCCTTGACCAGCTTGACCTCGGGTGCAGGAGCGCCCGACATGGCGGCTTCGGCCTTGGCCGTGCGCTCAATGCCTTCGTGCATTTTTGTGCGCACCTCGCTCTTGTAGCTGCGGATCGTTCCGAGCAGCCGCGCCTGGTCGGGAATGATATTGCCCGCGCTGCCCGAGTTGAAGGCGCCCACGGTGACCACGCCGAACTCCATGGGATCTTTTTCGCGGCTGATCACGCCCTGCACATCGACCACAAAGCGTGAGGCCATGAGCACGGGGTCAATGCCTTTGTCCGGCATGGAGCCATGGCTGCCACGGCCATGGAAAGTGATGTCCAGCGAGTCCGAATTGGAGGTCGCCGGCCCGGCTACATAACCGACCATGCCGTAGGGCATGGAGCCGGTGTGCAGCGCAAACGCATAGTCGGGTTTGCCGAATTTCTTGAACAGGCCGTCGGCCAGCATGGCCTTGGCTCCGGTCACGGTCTCCTCGGAAGGCTGGGCCACGAACATCAGCGTCCCTTTCCATTGGTTCTTCAGGCCCAGCAGGGCCTGGGCCGTGCCCAGCCAGCTTGTCATATGCATATCGTGGCCGCAGCTATGGGCGACAAAGCTCTCCTTGCCGTTGTACTGGGTCTTGGCCTTGCTCGCATAGGGCAGGCCGGTTTTTTCCTCCATGGGCAGGGCGTCCAGCTCGGTGCGCACCATGACGATGGGGCCCGCGCCATTGCGATAGATGGCGACCAGGCCGGTCTTGCCAATGCCCTCGGTGACTTCAAAGCCCAGCTTGCGCATTTCGGCAGCCAGCTTGGCGGCGGTGCGGGTTTCCTGAAAGCCCAGCTCGGGGTGGGCATGCAGGTCTTCATAGATGCTGCGCATGCCGGGGTACATCTGGCCGATCAGGCGCTGCAGCTCGGGCTTGATGGGTTGCGGGTCCAGCTCGGCGCTCCAGGCGGGGCTGGTGCTCAGGGAGCAGATGGCGGTGGCAATGATGCAGAAGCTGCGGGCAAGTTGAGGGTGCATGTTTGTTGGCTGTTGGGAGTGGCATGACGGCCTGCGATTGGCAAAGGCCGTGCTTTCCAGCCTAGGCGCATGGCTGCAGAGGGCTTGAGAGGGACAACCCGTGTGAATAGTCACTCAGGCAACTCGCTGTTCGCAGTCCCCGGATAATTGCGACCCATGAATACCTCCACCAGCGCCGCCAAGGCCTCTGACTCCACCGCTTTCTCGGCGCTGCCCCTGTCTCCCGAAATGCTGGCCAACCTCCAGCAGCTCGGCTATGCGCAGATGACGCCCATCCAGGCCGCCAGCCTGCCGCTGACCCTGCAGGGCAAGGACCTGATCGCACAGGCCAGCACCGGCAGCGGCAAGACGGCTGCCTTCGGCCTGCCCATGGTCGACCGCCTGAATCCGCGCTGGTTTGCCGTCCAGGCCCTGGTGCTGTGCCCCACGCGGGAGCTGGCCGATCAGGTTGCCACCGAAATCCGCCGCCTGGCGCGCGCCCAGGACAATATCAAGGTCGTCACCGTCTATGGCGGCGTGCCCTCGCGCAACCAGATTGCCTCGCTGGAAAACGGCGCGCACATCGTGGTCGGCACACCGGGCCGTGTGATGGATCTGATGGAACGCGGCAAGCTCGACATCGGCAATCTCAAGACCCTGGTGCTGGACGAGGCCGATCGCATGCTGGACATGGGCTTTCTCGGCGACATCGAAACCGTGGTGCGCCAATGCCCGGCGGATCGTCAGACCCTGCTGTTCTCGGCCACCTACCCCGATGGCATTGCCTCGCTGGCCAGTCGCTTCATGCGCGATCCGCAGACCGTCAAGGTCGCGACCCAGCACAGCGCAGGCAAGATCGCACAGCGCTGGTACGAAGTCGGCGCTAGAGAAAAAGTGGGCACGGTGGCCAGGTTGCTGGCGCACTTCCGTCCCGAATCGACGATTGCCTTTTGCAATACCAAGCAGCAATGCCGCGATGTGGTGAGCGAGCTGCAGGCCCAGGGCTTCAGCGCTCTGGCCCTGTTCGGCGAGCTGGAGCAGCGCGAGCGCGACGAGGTACTGGTGCAGTTTGCCAACAAGAGCTGCAGCGTGCTCGTGGCCACGGACGTGGCGGCGCGCGGCCTTGATATTGCCGATCTGTCGGCAGTCATCAATGTGGATGTCACGCCCGACCCCGAGGTGCATATCCACCGTATCGGCCGTACGGGCCGTGGCGATGCCGAAGGGCTGGCGCTGAATCTGGTGTCCATGGACGAGATGGGAAGCGTGGGCAAGATCGAACAGCTGCAGGGCCGCTCTTCCGAGTTCTTCCCCGTGGACGAGCTCACGCCCGCCGCCGGTGGCGAGCTGCTACCGCCCATGATGACCATCCAGATCATCGGCGGGCGCAAGGAAAAGATCCGCGCTGGCGACGTGATGGGCGCCATGTGCGCCGACTTCGGCTACAGCCGCGACCAGATCGGCAAGATCAGCGTCAACGACTTTTCCACCTATGTGGCCGTGGACCGCAAGATTGCCTCGGCAGCCTGCGCCAAGCTCAATAACGGCAAGGTCAAGGGCAAGACCGTGAAGGCGCGTCTGCTCTAAAAATATTGATCAAATTGGCCTCTAGCGCTTGTGTATCAAGCGTTGAGTGCTCATAAAAAAGCCTTCTCAAACCGAGAAGGCTTTTTGCTTTAAGCCGACTGCTTCAGCCCTTGACGAAGAACAGCCCGGCCATCACCAGCCCCGTGGCCACAATGCCCCAGCGCAGCATATGCGCGGGAATCTTGCGCGCCACGCGGGCGCCCAGATAGCCGCCCAGGGTAGCGGCCACCATCATGATGAGGGCCAGCTTCCACTCCACAATGCCGCCTGCGGCGTAGATGGCCACGGCGATGGCCGTCAGCAGGGCCGAGACCAGATTTTTCATGCCGTTCATGGCATTGAGCTGGGTCTGGCCCAGCAGGCAGAACAGGGCCAACAGCAAGATGCCCAGTCCTCCGTTGAAGTAGCCGCCATAGATGGCCACGGCCAGCATGCCGGCGGCGGCCTTGGCAAGCGATGGGGCCTTGTGCTCGGCATTCTTGCCGGCGGCCCAGGCACGCAACTGGGGGCCGAAGGCAAACATGGCGGTGGCGGCCAGCAGCAGCCAGGGCACGACCTTGCGGAAGGTCGCATCGGGCGTGAACAGCAGCAGGGCCGCGCCCAGGGAGCCGCCAATCAGGGACAGCGCCACCACCTGTTTCATGGACAGGCCCGGCGGGGACTGCATATCGTCCTTGAAGCCCCAGGCCCCGGCCATATAGCCTGGCAGCAGGGCCACGGTACCCGTGGCATTGGCGACCACGGGCGGTACGCCGGTAAAGACCAGTGCCGGCAGGGTCAGAAAGCTGCCGCCGCCGGCAACGGCGTTGAGTGCGCCGGCGGTGAAGGCGGCCGCCAGCAGCAGGGCTAGATGGCCCAGGTTCTCCATGATGTTTGTCTCCCGATTCTTATAGGAATGGCTTGGCACCTTGTTGTGCAGGCATCTTAGGAGGGAACGAATTCCCTCTTCATTATTTTTTGAAATAAAAAAATGAAGAAACAATAGTTTGAAGAATAAGAAATAGTTTTGACAATGACTGCCTTAATCAAGGAGTCCTGTCGTGAATCTGCCTCGTTTCTTCTCTCGCACCGCCTGGGCCTTGCTGGCCGCCACATGCGTGCAGGGCGCAGCCATGGCACAACAGGACTTCCCGGCACGTGCGGTCAAGATGGTGGTAGCCAATGGCCCCGGCAGCGTTCCCGATCTGCTGGCGCGTCAGGTGGGCCATCTGGTGGGCAAGGACTGGAAGCAGGCCGTGGTGGTGGAGAACAAGGGCGCGGCAGGCGGTGTTTCGGCCGTGGATGCCGTGGTCAAGGCGCAACCCGATGGCTATACCTTGCTGGTGGGCGGCGACAGCGCCATCACCATCATGCCCAATGTGCAGCGCAATCTGCCCTATGACGTCAAGAACGATCTGGTGCCCGTGACCAAGCTCGGCCAGTCAGACTTTGTGCTGGTGGCCAACTCCCGAAAAGGCTTCAAAACCTTGCAGGACTTTGTCAGCTATGCCAAGGCCCACCCCGGCAAGATCAATTACGCCTCGTCCGGCACAGGCGGCGCCCAGCATCTGGCCATGGAGCAGTTCAAGCAGCGCGCAGGCTTTTTCGCCACGCATATTCCCTATCGCGGTGGCCCCCAGGGTCTGCAGGATGTGCTGGCCGGTCAGGTCGATGTGATGCTGATCGCCGTGGCACCCGCCCTCGCACAGATTCAGAGCGGCAAGCTGACGGCGCTGGCCGTGTCCGGCCTGCAGCGCCATGCCTTGCTGCCCCAGGTGCAGACCCTGGCCGAGACTTACAAGGGCTTTGAGGCCGGTGCCTGGTTCGGCCTGTTCGCGCCCAAGGGCACGCCTGCTGCCGTGGTGCAGGCCATTGCCCAGGACACCGACAAGGCGCTCAAGGACCCCGAGTTGCGCAAAAGCCTGCAGCAGCAGGGCATCACTCCTGTGGGCGAGGGCCAGCAGGTGTTTGCCAAGCAGATCAAGACCGAAGATGTGCGCGTGGCCCAGCTGGTGCGCAGCATCGGCCTGAGCGTCGAGTAAACATCAGTTCACACCGAAAAAAGCGGCACTCCGGCCGCTTTTTTTATTGCTTTGAAGCCGAGGATCAGAAGCTGTAGCGCAGGCCGATCGAGACTTCGCTGGAAGTCAGCTTGGCACGCATCTGCTCGTCCGCCAGGCCGCGGACGTTGGTGAAGTTGTTGGCGCCGCTCTTGGTCTTGCCCATGTCGACATAGCGCCAGCCCAGGTCGATGCTGACCTTGGGGGCGGGCGTATAGGTGACGCCAAAGCCCACGGAGTAGGCCAGATTGTTCTGGGATGCGCTGAAGTACTGGCGGCCAGGGTTGCCTTGCCAGCCGCTGGACTGCAGGTGTGCCAGGCCCAGGCCGGCTGTGCCGTACAGCGAGAACTGGTTGTTCAGCGGGAAATCCTTGTACGCGTTGACCATCAGGCGCTGCGAGCGGATCTTGTGGTGGTTGAAGCTGGTGGGGAAGCGAGTGGAGCCGCTGGTGAACTCATTGTTCTTGGGCAGGGTGTACTCGGCTTCCACGCGCCAGTTCGATGGCAATTGATAGCCCAGGGCCAGAGAAGCGCCGGTGGCGGTATTGGTCTCATCGCCTGTCACGAACTGACCAAGGCCGGGGCGGGCGCTGGAGCTCATGTCGTGGGCTTCGTAGCGGGCGGAGTTGATGCGCAGGGCGCCGTAGTAGTTGTCGGCGGCAAAGGCGCTGCCGGTGGCAGCCAGGATCAGCAAAGGGATGATGCGTTGGGTTTTCACAAAGAGTCCTTGGCCCGATGATTTCAGCAGGCGCTGCGTCCTGGCCAGGATGGCCGGTGTCAGGCATGTGCTTCATACGGGGATGAACTCAACTGTAGGAAAACGCCTGTCGGGCGTCCATGCGGCTGGCTACGCGCGTAGCTCCGTAGAACTACGGGGCAGAGTCTTCGGCCAGAGCCGCGTAGCGTCGGATGAGCTGGGCCAGCGAGTCGATCTCCAGCTTGGCGAACAGGTTGGCGCGGTGCGTTTCCACCGTGCGTGGCGAGAGCGACAGCGCACGGCCGATCTCCTTGTTGGTCAGGCCTTCCACGATCAGGCCCAGCACCTCGCGTTCGCGGCCCGAGAGCTGTGCATAGCGTTCGCGTGCCTGCAGATCCGCGTGATGGCGTTCGCGTGAGCGCACATGCTGGCGCACGGCGGCCTGCAGCGCTTCGATCAGCAACTCGTCATTGACCGGCTTTTCGAGAAACTCGGCGGCCCCGGCCTTGAAGGCGCGGCGGCACATTTCCACAGTACCGTGTCCCGTGAGCATGATCACCGGCTGGTCCACGCCTTGCGCCGCCAGCATGTCCAGCACTGTCAGCCCGCTGGTGCCGGGCATGCGCACATCCAGCACGATGGCGCCCACATCGCTGCGCTCGAACCTGGCGAGAAAGTCCTGTGGGTCGGCCCAGGTCTGCACGCGCAGGCCTACCGTGCCTATGAGCAGTGCCAGGCTGTCGCGCACGGCGGCATCGTCGTCCACGAGGTGGATCAGGGGCGAGAGGGAAGAGTTCATGATGCGTCGTTCATGGCTGCTGGGCCAGTGGAAGCTGCAAATGGAATTCGGCACCGGGCTCCTCACCGGGCGGAGCCAGCGAAAGATCGCCGCCCATGGCCTGGGCCAGGCTCTCCGAGAGCGACAGACCCAGCCCCAGGCCTTCGGGGCGTGTGGTGTAGAACGGCGTGAACAGGTGTCCCCGCGCCTCGGAACTCACCCCCGGACCGGTGTCGCGCACACTGAGCAGGATGCGCGCGCTGGGTGGGCGCATGAGGCTCAGGGTCAGCAGCAGCAGGCGGCGCTGTCCGGCATCGGTCTGCTCCATGGCCTGCAGCGCATTCATCACCAGGTTGTGGATGATTTGCTGCAGCGCCACGGGTTCGGCGCGCACGGCAGGCAGGTCGGCGGGGGCATCCAGATGCACGGCAATATCGCGGCGGCGCAGCTCGGGCTCCAGCAGGTGCAGCGCGTCGTGCACGGCGGCGGCCAGGGCCAGGGTCTGGACCTGGCCCGACAGATCGGGCCGCTCGACCACGCGGCGCAACCGTCCGACGACGGCACTGGCGCGGCGCGCCTGGGCCACAGCCTGACTCATGGCATGGCGTGCGGTGTCCAGATCCGGCTCCTCGTCGCTCCCGTCCTCGCCCAGCAGCCGCTGTGCGGCCTGGGTGCTGGCCAGCAAGGCAGTCAGCGGCTGGTTGAGCTCATGGGCCATGCCGGCGGCCAGTTCTCCGAGCTGGTTCAGGCGCGCCACCTGGCCCAGTCGCAGCAACTCCTCTGCCCGGCGAGCCGCCACACGCTGGCGCAGCAAGGCACGCAGCGCTGCCAGTGCCGCGGCGCTGGCAGCGGCCCAGACCAGCATGGCTGTCCAGGGCAGTTCGCTCCAGCCGACATCGCGCTCAAGCACCACGTCGAAAGGCTGGCTCTGCGAGGCCAGCAGCTTGTGAAAGCTGTAATGCCAGCCATATTCGAGGCGTCGGCCGGCTTGCACGTCAAAGGCCTGACCCTGGTATTGCAGTTGCACGCGCACGGGGCTTGTGGCGGCATCCATCGGCCATTCGTCCCAGGGTACGGTGGCTTGCAGATCCAGCAACAGGGCATGGGCCGTGCTTCTTCCGGCCAGCACCAGCCACACCTTGCCTGCAGGAAGGTCAGCCTGGGCCAGTTCGGCATGACCGCTTTGCAGGGAACGTGCCTCGGCGGCGTCTAGTGCGGTACGTCGGCTCTGGGGCCAGTCAGCGGGCCAGATGCTGCCCGGCAGGCGGCGCCGGATTTCGACGATCTGCGGATATGCGGCGGGCAGGCGTGGCAGCGGCATGGCTGTTTTGGCGCCATGACCTTCTGCCGGCGGCTGCAGCAGCGGCAGCATGGCCATCACGGCATCATGCTGCACCGCGCGCTGGCTCAGCAGCCGGTGCACGATGCGTGCATCCACCGTGAAGGCATCTTCGAGAGCCAGCAGCCGGGCATGTGCGAGCCAGCCGGAGCCTGCCCCGGCCACCAGAACCCAGGCCAGCAGCCAGGTCAGCGGGCGACGCCAGTGAGAAAAGGTCATGGCCGGGGTGCTCGTGGCTTACTTGGCGTACGGGTCTTCGTAGCCCATTTCTTTCATGATGTCGGTCTCGTAGGCCTCCATCTCGTCTGCGTCTTCCTCGCTGGTCTCATGGTCCCAGCCCTGGGCATGCAAGGTGCCATGCACCAGCAGATGGGCGTAGTGCTCTTCCAGTGTCTTGTTCTGCTCCCGGGCCTCGCGCTCCACCACGGGGGCGCAGAGCACCAGGTCGGCCATCACCGTGGGCTCCTGCTGATAGTCGAAGGTCAGCACATTGGTCGCGTAGTCCTTTTTGCGGTACTCGCGGTTGAGTTTCTGGCCTTCTTCGGCATCGACGATGCGCACGGTGATCTCGGCATCCACGGCCAGCGCATGGCGGATCCAGCGGGTGACGCGGGCGCGGCTCAGCAGTTCGCGGTGGGCGGAGGCTTCGGCGCTGGGACCGAATTGCAGCGACAGTTGCAGTTGATTTAAAGACATTTTGGCTTGTGGCGCAGGTGTGGCAAGCGCAAGCAGCTATGAAGTTTGAAGCGACTTGCGCAAATCAGGGTCAAGCAAGAGATTTGCCTCAAGGCTGCGCCCCTGGCGCATCCTGGTTTGCGTAAGTCCTATGGGATTAGAGCTCATCCGCCGAGGGCAGGGGGCGGGCCGTGCGGGAGCCACTGCTGCGGGGCTTGGGGGCCGAGGTACCTTGGGCCACGCGACCGCGCGCATCGTAGGCGTCGACAATGCGCGCCACCAGCGGGTGGCGCACCACGTCGGCACTGGTGAAGTGGTTGATGGAGATGCCCTTGACGCGCCTGAGCACACGCTCGGCATCGATCAGGCCGCTGGGTGCGCCCTTGGGCAGGTCGATCTGGCTCACGTCGCCCGTGACCACGGCCTTGGCACCAAAGCCGATACGGGTCAGAAACATCTTCATCTGCTCGGGCGTGGTGTTCTGGGCCTCATCCAGGATCACGAAGGCGTTGTTCAGCGTGCGCCCGCGCATGAAGGCCAGCGGTGCGATCTCCAGCGCATTGCGCTCGAAGGCTTTTTGCACCTTGTCGTAGCCCATGAGGTCGTAGAGCGCGTCGTACAGCGGACGCAGATAGGGGTCCACCTTCTGCGTCAGGTCGCCGGGCAGAAAACCCAGGCGCTCGCCGGCTTCCACGGCCGGGCGGGTCAGCACGATGCGCTGCACGGCGCTGCGCTCCAGTGCATCGACGGCGCAGGCCACGGCCAGATAGGTCTTGCCCGTGCCGGCCGGGCCTATGCCGAAGGTGATGTCGTGCCTGGCGATGTTTTCCAGATACAGCGCCTGGTTGGGCGTGCGCGCACGCAGATCGGCGCGGCGCGTGGTCAGCTGCGGGGCCGTGGCATCGGCTTCCAGCATTTCGACATCGCCTGCCAGCATCAATTGCAGGGTATCGTCGGCAATCACGTCGTCGGCGATCTCGTACAGGGCCTGCAGCAGCTCCAGCGCTTCATTGGCCTTGACCTTGGCGCCATCGATCTTGAACTGCTCATGGCGATGGGCGATCTTGACGCCCAGTGCGATTTCGATGGTGCGCAGATGCGCATCCGCCGGGCCGCAAAGGTGGGTCAGGCGCGTGTTGTTATGGGGTGTGAATGTATGGCGCAGGATCACGCGGATAATTTCTCGAAAAGAATCGCCGCACGGTGCGGCAAAGGACATCAATGATAGGTAAATTGACGGGAACGCTGCTGGAGAAAAACCCACCGGAGGTTCTGGTGGACTGCGGCGGTGTGGGCTATGAGGTGCAGGTACCCATGAGCACTTTCTACAACTTGCCAGCCAACGGCGCCAAGGTGGCCTTGCTGACCCATTTTGTGGTGCGGGAAGATGCCCAGTTGCTGTTCGGCTTTGGTACGGCTCGCGAGCGTCAGACCTTCCGCGAACTTATCAAGATCACCGGCATAGGTCCGCGCATGGCGCTGGCCGTTCTCAGCGGCATGAGCGTCGATGATCTCGCGGAAGCGGTATCACAGCAGCAAGCAGGGCGATTGGTCAAGGTGCCGGGCATAGGCAAGAAGACGGCCGAGCGTCTGCTGCTCGAACTCAAGGGCAAGATCGGCGCAGACACCGGCGCGCAATCGCTGTTTGCCAATAACAACGACCAGAACGACATTCAGCAGGCGCTGATGGCCTTGGGCTATTCTGACAAGGAAGCTTCCACCGCCCTCAAGAAACTCCCACCCGATGTAGGGGTGAGCGAGGGCATTAAGCTCGCGCTCAAGGCTTTGACCAAATAGCTTCGCTGGCCCTGTGCCAGTCCGGTCGTGAACCGCAGGAGAACACGATATGCATTGGTGGATACAGGGCAGGCGCATTTCCTCTCTATGCGCAAGCTTGGTGCTGGTTCTGCTGACCGCTTGTGGCGGTGGTGGCAGTAGCAGTGTTCCCGACCCGGGCCCCGGCCCTGGTGGAGGGGGCGGAGGCGGAACGGTCGGTGACGGCGGCGGCAATGGCGGTGGCACGCCCGTTGGCGGCACAGAGATCAATCCCCCGCCGGGCCCGCCCACGGCCCATGTGCTGGACTCGCTGATCATGCCCACCCCGCAGTCTGCGGCTGCACCCAAAGAGGTGGCCGTGGCGTCCATGGCCGTGCGGCCCAAGGCCATCAACCTGGCCTTGCCGCAGTGGAGCGACGCGCCCACGGTGGTCATGCCCATGCCCGGTATGCCCATGCAGATAGGTGCGCCGCGTGCGCTGTCTTCGCTGCAGTCCGCAGGCGATCTGGCGCGTACGTTGCGGTGGACCCAGACCCCGGATGGTGGGCAAGTGGCGGCGATCAGCATCACTTCGGGCGGTGCCCATGGCCTGCGGCTGGGGCTGGTGGTCGATTCCCTGCCCGATTCGGCCCAGATCAGGCTGTACCGCAAGGATCGCAGCCAGACCGGGTTTGAAACCACGGGCAAGGCCATCAACGAGGCCATTGCCCGCAACCGCCGTGTCGATGGCGATACCCAGGCCGCCAGCATCTGGTGGACTCCGGACCTGGGAGCTGAGGAGGTCACACTGGAGATAGGACTGCCTGCTGGGGTGCCAAGCTCGCAACTGCGGATCGCCATTCCCACGCTCACCCACGCCTATGCCAATCTGGCCTTGCCCATGGAGGTAGAGCTGCGCGAGAACTACGTACCCAGAAACGTGGGTGATGCCGCAAATTGCGAGCTCGATGCCAGCTGTGCCGATCAGTACGCGACCGAGCGCAATGCCGTGGCGCGCATGACCTATGTGGGTTCGGACAGCCGCTACTACTACTGCACGGGCTCCCTGCTGAACAACACCAAGCTCGATTACACGCCATATTTTCTCTCGGCCAATCACTGCATCTCGACGCAGGCCTCGGCGACCTCGCTGCGCACGGACTGGTTCTTCCGCTCGGCCAGCTGCAACAGCTTTGAGCCCAGCGCCCAGACCAAGGCGCTGCAGCGCGGTGCCACCCTGCTGTATGCGGCGGTGGCAACCGACACCACGCTGATGCGGCTCAATGAAGCGGCACCTGCCGGTGTGACGTTGGCGGGCTGGGATGCAAGAGGTACGGCAGTGACAGGGACGGCCATTTATGGCCTGCATCACCCGCAAGGCGATTTGCTCAAATACAGTGAAGGCCAGGTCCAGAGCTACAGGAACTGCAGTCTGAACGGCGGCAGCCTCATCTGTGACGCTGGCAATGCCCAGAGTGATTTTGTGAACGTCGGCTGGAGCAAAGGCATTACCGAGGGCGGCAGCAGCGGCTCGCCCATCTTTGTGGCAGGACGCGTTGTCGGCACGCTGTCAGGCGGCAGCAGCTCGTGCACGGCCAAGGGCAGCTCCGATGTCTACAGCCGCTTTGACAAAGCCTTCGGCAGCCAGATCGGCAACTGGCTGGCGCAGTAATTGGGGGCCAAGTCTATTTGGCCATCAGCTGCTTGACGGCGGCCTTGGTCTGTTCCACATGGGCCAGCGGGTCGCTGCTGACAAGCGCAAACTTGACCTTGCCGTCTTGTCCTATCACATAGGAGATACGGTCGGCCCAATCGGGGTTGGCCGCAGCTGCGGCGTCATAGGCCTTGATGGTCTGGGCCTTGGGGTCGGAGGCCACGGCAAACTGGTCGCGGCAGGCCTCGGTGGAAAAGCGCTTGAGCGTCTCGATATCGTCATGTGACATGCCAACCACCGTGGCCTTCATGGCCGCAAACTGGGGAGTGGCTTCGGCAAAGGCATGGGCTTCCAGAGTGCAGCCCTGGGTAAAGGCCTTGGGGAAGAAATACAGCACCACGGGCCCTTTCTTGAGGGCGGCGCTCATGTCAAAGTCAAAAGCCTTGCCGGCAACGGCGGCAGGCGTCTTGAAAACGGGGGCAATGTCGCCGACCTTGAGTGCAGCCTGGGCTGCGGCGGACAGGCAAAGCAGGGCGGCGGTGCAGGCCAGGGCATGAAAGCGCATGAGAGAGGGCATATGAAGTTCCAGAAGTCGGCTGCAATGATTGTGCGCATGGCAGGGGTACGCTGCCAGTCTGTGCGGAATGCAACTGTGGGATTTTGTTTAGCCCTGTATTTTTAATCAGTGGTTATGCCGGGCTTAGGGCACAATTGCCGCCATGACGATTCAAGTGGACGAATTTGCGGCCAGTCCCGCACCCGCACGCAAGGCCAGAAGCGTGGCCGCCGAACCCGAGGCATTGGCGCCGCGAATGGTATCGGCCGGACATTCGTCGCAGGGCGAGGAGGCGCTGGAACGCGCGCTGCGCCCTAAATTGCTTGATGAGTATGTGGGCCAGGCCAAGGCCCGCGAGCAGCTCGAAATCTTTATCGGCGCTGCCAAGAAACGCAGCGAGGCGCTCGATCATGTGCTGCTGTTCGGCCCGCCCGGTCTGGGCAAGACCACGCTGTCCCACATCATCGCGGCCGAGCTGGGCGTGAACCTGCGCCAGACCAGCGGCCCGGTGCTGGAAAAGCCCAAGGATCTGGCGGCGCTGCTGACCAATCTCGAGCCCAACGATGTACTGTTCATCGACGAGATTCACCGCCTGAGCCCGGTGGTCGAGGAAATCCTCTACCCGGCGCTGGAGGACTACCAGATCGACATCATGATCGGCGAAGGCCCGGCCGCACGCTCCATCAAGCTCGATCTCCAGCCTTTCACCCTTGTGGGGGCGACCACGCGCGCCGGCATGCTCACCAACCCGCTGCGCGACCGCTTCGGCATCGTGG
Source organism: Comamonas resistens (assembly GCF_030064165.1). NCBI lineage: Bacteria > Pseudomonadati > Pseudomonadota > Betaproteobacteria > Burkholderiales > Comamonadaceae > Comamonas > Comamonas resistens. The sequence goes on along the minus strand of NZ_CP125947.1, from coordinate 4,567,538 downwards.
CGCGGCTGGAGTTCTATACCTCCGAGGAGCTCTCGCGCATCGTCAAACGCAGCGCGGGCCTGCTCAATGCGCCGATCGACGAGGAAGGCTGTTTCGAGATCGCGCGCCGCTCGCGCGGCACGCCGCGTATCGCCAACCGCCTGCTGCGCCGCGTGCGCGACTATGCCGACGTCAAGGGCGACGGCCGCATCACGCGCGAGATTGCCGACAAGGCCCTGGCCATGCTCGATGTGGACCCCCAGGGCTTTGACATCATGGACCGCAAGCTGCTCGAAGCCGTGGTGCACCGATTCGATGGAGGTCCGGTTGGCCTGGACAATATCGCGGCCAGCATTGGCGAGGAGTCCGGCACCATCGAGGATGTGATCGAGCCCTATCTGATCCAGCAGGGCTTTCTGCAGCGCACGCCGCGCGGGCGCATGGCGACGCAGGCGGCCTACCAGCATCTGGGTTTGAAGGTGCCCGAGGGCGATGCGAAGACTTGAAGATGGCTCCCACAAAAAAGCGGCCAGGTGGCCGCTTTTTTGATGGGGACAGAGGGCTCAGTTCTGAGGCCCGGCATTCCAGAATGCCTGCACCACGCCGGGCATGGCTTCTATCTGGGTCAGCACCTGATCCAGTTCCTCGGCATGGACTGCCGTGGCAAACAGCTCGGCTTCAACCTCGCAGTTGTTCGGCGGAATATCGTGCTTGGATACCGTGCGTACGGGGTAGTTGGCAGCTTCCAGCAGATCCTGCAGGCGCTCGCGCACATCGGCCTGTACCTCACGCTGACAGATGGCATAGACATAGTAGGTGGCTTCACTGGCGTGCTCGGCGACGGGGTGGCGGTCTATGTAGTTGACCACCGGACGCAGCAAGGTATTGCTGGCCAGCACGAACAAGGTGGCGATACCGGCTTCGGGCAGCATGCCCGCGCCCGCGCAGGCGCCGACCGCAGCCGAGCCCCACAGCGTGGCAGCGGTGTTCAGCCCCGTGATGTTGGCGCCTTCCTTCATGATGGCGCCCGCACCCAGAAAGCCCACGCCGGAGACTACATAGGAGATCACGCGTGTGGAGCCATCGGCACCCGAGATACGCATGGCCAGGTCCACAAACACGGCGGCGCCAACGGCCACCAATGTATTGGTGCGCAGGCCTGCCGTGCGCTGGCGGATCTGCCGCTCCAGACCGATGACGCTGCCGCAGACAAAGGCCACAACCAGGCACAGTATGGTGTTCAGCGTCGAGAGCAGATGAAAGTTTTGCAGGGATTGCATGCGATGGTGTTTTTCTGTGGTTGCGGGTGGCGCAGAAAGAGCAGATCCGGCCTTGAGCTGTTCATGGTCAGCATGCAGCATAGGGCCTGCAAGCGACAGCCGTGATGACAGTCCGCCCGGATTGGCGGGCTGTCGGCGGCTTTTCAGTCTTGGCGCAGTGAGCGATAGAGGCCGCGCAGCCAGAGGCTGGGGCGCGTGCGGGCACGGCGGCGGGGTGCCGGGGAGGTGCTTGCCCCATGCCATTGCTTTTGCGCCTGGCGGGGCAGGTGCATGAGCACGGATTCGCGTTGGCGGGGTTCCAGCAAGGACAGGGCGTCATCGCGCTGACGGGCTGGCAGCGTGGCCAGCACGGAGGCAAATTCGGCGCTTTGCCGGTTCGATCCCAGGTGACGCAGCACCTCGGTGTGACGAAGCTCCAGGGCGCGGACCACGGCCTGTTGCAGGCCTTGCTGGGGTGCGGTGGTTGTGTGAATGGGGTGCAGGTTCAGCTGCAGAAGGCGTCGCATGGGCTAACTCCTTGATGGGCCTGGGCGGCCGGAGTCCCCATGTCAGACAGTCGTGGGTAACCCGGCCGTGAAGGCGTATGGCAAAAACAAATGCATGCCCAGGTTCTGAACGGCGGGCACGCAGACAGCAATGGCTAACACCTGTGCATGAGCATCAGGTGCGCAGCAAGATCGGCTAGGGTCGGGGTCCATGCGTGCTCCTTGAAAGGTTTGAAAAATGACACCCCACGCTTTCCACTGCGTGTGGTCGCTGCCCCTCCGGGAAGGAGCTTTTCATCTTGGGGCGGCCCGGCGATAAAAAACCGTGCCTGCCATGCGGCAGGCCGTGCAGCATCTGGCGGTGGTTCAGCCGGCGTTGTGGCGCGGGCGTTGCGTCAGCAAAAAGCTGCGGATGCGATGCGTGGGCCAACTGGTCCGGGCGTCGAGTTCTGCGGCCTGTTCCAGCGCCTGAGGCGTATGCGCAGGTGGGCAGACAGCCAGGGGCTGGCCCGATCCCTGGCGGCGGAACCGGCACATGAGGTGCTTGAGTTGATGGCGCATGGCGTACTCCTTTCTCGTCGAACAGGAACGGAACGCACAAGTTCTCAACATGTCCGTCGGCAGACCCTGGAGAGCCTGGCAACACAAGTCGATTTTTCAGTGATGCACACATACCGCAAACAGCCTGGCATCGGCAGGGCTGGCAAGCGGTCGGCAGTATGGATGGGCGCGCGAGGCAAGGAGCGGGTTGGTCGATGACGACTCCCGATCCTGGGGGAGTCTGTCAGACGACCAGCTTCGCAGCCATTGCGGCTGGCGATAAATCACTGGTTGAACTGGCACTGTCCACGTGGGGACTCCTGAAATTGCGATCCCTCTATTGTCGCCGCAGAGCGCTCTAGGGTCAACCCTTGGTTGGCTGAAGAAGGCTTGTCGCATCCCCAAGCGGGGCTGATTGGTGCGCAGCAGCGCCCGCAGATGGTCGACTTGAGTGCTGCAGAACTCCTTGCACGATCAGCGCCTGCGCCGCGTAGTAGGTGAGCAGCACCCAGATGGCAGACCAGGGCAGGGGCTGGGCGAAGCGGTTGATGGCCAGTACCGAATCGCTGAGCATGAAAAAGCTGGCGCCCAGTGCGACCAGAAGTGCATGGCGCTGGCACAGTAGCTGATAGCGGCCCCAGGCCTGGGCGGCCATCAGGGCAATGACGCCGACATAGGCTGCCACAGGCAGGCGCAGCGCGGTGGGCAGACCATGGGTCCAGAGGTAGGCATACATGGCGATGCCGATGGCGGCAACCCGCAGCAGGGCTTTGCGGCTGGGGAACCAGGGCGCATCCTGCTTGAACAGCGCCAGATAGCAGAGGTGAGCCAGCAGAAAGCTGACCAAGCCGGGGATGAACAGATCCTCCCGCATCAGGCTGATATCGCCGCAAAGTGAAAAAACGATAGCGGCAGCCAGCAATAACGTCTGCTTTTTACTTGCTCTTTGCATTGAAGTGTTGAAGGAGCTTGCGCAAGAGGCTATGTAAATCAGAGCAAAAACCATGGTCGCTGGCTTGAACAGCCAGTGCCACTCGCGCAGGCCTAAAGCTGCGGTGGCCGTGGCCAGTGCACCGCTTTGCAGCATCAGCGCCATCCAAAGGCTGATGCGGCCCTGCATGGCCGCGCCCAGCGCCCATTGCCCGGTCAGCAGCACGCCAAACCAGATCAGATTGCTGGACAGCGGCGACTGGTCGGCATGCCAGAGAAAGACCGAGGTGCCGGCCACTAGTGCGGCAAACAGCAGACCGGCAAACCAGCGCAGTGGCTGGCTCATGGGCGGTGCGTAGATGATGCGGTGCTCGTCCAGGTCGAAGGCAGGCTTGGGAAAGCGCTGCGCCACATCGGCCGGCCGCCAGCCCGGAGGCTTGAACCAGACGCGCGCCTTGTCCAGCCAGTTGCGCGCGTGCCAGCTGTCGTGCGCTAGCTGGCGGTAGACGGTGGCATTGGCCCACAGCGGATCCCAGCTTTGCAGCAGCCCGCGCGTGCCGTAGACGCAGGGATCTTCATCGTCCTCGGTCTTGTAGGTGCCGAACAACCGGTCCCAGATGATGAGAATGCCGCCGTAGTTCTTGTCCAGGTAGCGGTCGTTGACAGCATGGTGCACGCGGTGATTGCTGGGGGCGCAGAACCAGCGGTCGAACCAGCCCAGCTTCTTGACCTGCTCGGTATGCACCCAGAACTGGTAGAGCAGGTCGATCAGCCCCACCACGGCAAACACCAGCGGAGGCACGCCGGCCAGCGCCATGGGCAGATAGAAGACCCAGCCCAGCAAAGCGCCGGAGCTGGTCTGGCGCAAGGCCGTCGAGAGGTTGTAGGCCTGGCTTTGGTGGTGTACGGAGTGGGCGGCCCAGAGCACGCCCACTTCGTGGCCCATGCGGTGCAGCCAGTAGTAGCAAAAATCATAGAAGACCAGGGCCAGCAGCCAGCCCGGCAGGCTTGTCCAGAAGCTGTCGGCTTGAATCAGTGCGATATGGCTGACCACGGCCGTATAGATGCCCAGCGTCAACAGTTTGGTGAAGACGGCGCTGGTCTGGCTCAGCACCCCCAGGTTCAGCGAGCTGATGGCATCGGCCAGGCCATAGGCATTGCGGCCGCGCCGCAGGCTGATGATCCATTCCACGGCAATCAGTGCAAAAAACACCGGGGTGGCCAGAACGATGACTTGGCTGGGAGAGAGCATGGCCGCCATTCTGAGGGGCTGAATGGCGGCGGCGGGCTGGCGTGAACCCTAGAAATGACGGGAGCTTGAATCTAGGGTGAACCAGAATTGCTAAGTAATTCCTGCTATGGCTGCGCCAGTGAGGCTCTGGGATAATCAGCGGCCTAGCCCGTCTGCCGCAGGGGCGCACCGTCGCTGCCTCCGGTTTTGTGGCCATGCTGCGTCACAGATTGCTCTGGTCCTGCATGGCTTCCCAATTGCTGCCTGTCCATGTCCACACTCCGCCGCTCCTTTGTTGCCGCCGCCGCCTTGCTGGCCTCAGGCTTTACCGCGCCCGCCGTTTTCGCCGCCGCCGATGCCTGGCCCGCCGCCAAGCCCATCACGCTGATCGTGCCGTTCAGCGCCGGCGGCAATGTGGACACCACGGCCCGCCTGATCGGCCAGAAGCTGGGCGAACGCCTGCATCAGTCCATCGTGGTGGACAACGTACCTGGCGCCGGTGGTGTGCTCGGGGTGAGCAAGGCCGTCAAGGCGCCTGCCGATGGCTATACCTTGCTCATGGGCTTTGATGGCCCCATCAGCATTGCCCAGCTGGTGAACTCCGCCGTCAAGTACGACGCCGAAAAGGATCTGACCCCGGTGGGGCTGACCACCATCGCACCCGTGGTCGCCGTGGCCCGTCCCGGCCTGCCGGCGCACAATCTGAACGAGCTGATTGCATTGGCGCGTTCCAAGCCCGGCTCGCTGACCTATGCCACATCGGGCGTGGGCACCATGCTGCATCTGGCCATGGAAATGCTGCAGGAGCGCGCCAAGATCAAGCTGGTGCATGTGCCCTATCGCGGCGGTGCCCAGATCACCAGCGACGTGATGGGCGGTCAGGTCGATGTGGGCATGCTCACCACCGTGAGCGCCGTGCCCATGATCCAGCAGAAAAAGCTCGAAGGTCTGGGCGTGACATCGGCCAAGCGCATCGATGCCATCCACGCCGTGCCCACCTTTGGCGAGACGGCCGAACTCAAGGGCTTTGACCTCAATACCTGGACGGGGCTGTTCGTGCCCGCCAAGACGCCTCAGGCCGTGGTCACGCGTCTGGCTACCGAGCTGGACGCCGTGCTCAAGATGCCCGATGTGCGCAAGCGCCTGGAAGATGGCGGCGCCACGCCTGGCTCCGGCACCCAGGCCAGCTTTGTCCAGTTTCTGAAGAAGGAAAAAGCCGGCTATGCCCAGATCGTGAAGTCGGCCAACATCCAGGCGGAATAAGCCATGGCCGCGCCTGTGAACCCGGTGCATGCCGAAATCCACCCGCCCGTGCTGCCCGAAGTGGCGGTCATTGCACAGGAAATGCTGGCCCTGCGCCACGATCTGCATGCCCATCCCGAGCTGGCCTACGAAGAGCACCGCACCGGCGATATCGTGGCCGCCAGGCTGGCCGAATGGGGCTACGAGGTCCATCGCGGCCTGGGCGATACCGGCGTGGTGGGGACGCTGCGCTGCGGCGATCACCCGAATGGCAAGCACATCGGCAAACGTCTTGGCCTGCGCGCCGACATGGATGCGCTGCCCATCCGTGAAGCCACGGGCCTGCCCTATGCCAGTCGTCACGACGGCAAGATGCATGCCTGCGGCCACGACGGGCATACGGCCACGCTGCTGGCCGCAGCCAGGGTGCTGGCCGGGCGCAGGAACCAGCTCCAGGGCACGCTCCATCTGATCTTCCAGCCCGCCGAGGAAGGCCATGGCGGCGCACAGAAGATGGTGGAGCAGGGCCTGTTCGAGCTGTTTCCCTGCGATGCGCTCTACGCCTTTCACAACGAGCCCGGCTACCCGGCCGGGCAGTTCGGCTTTCGCTCGGGCGTGATGTATTCCAGCTCGGACACGGCCATCATCACCATCCGCGGCAAGGGCGGCCATGGCGCCATGCCCCATGTGGCGGTGGACCCCATCGTCGTGGCCTCGCATCTGGTGCTGGCGCTGCAGACCATACGCTCGCGCGAGATCGATCCCAACGACATGGCCGTGGTCACCATCGGTGCCATCCATGCGGGCGATGCGCCCAATGTGATTCCCGAAACCTGCGAGCTGCGCGTGACCATTCGCGCGCGCTGCCCCGAGGTGCGTCAGCAGCTGCGCGAGCGCATCACGGCCATGGCCCATGCCCAGGCCGCCGTGCACCGCGCCACGGCCGAGGTGGACTACAAGTGGCGTTATCCGCCCGTCATGAACGATAAGGCCGCGACGGATTTTGCGGTGGAGGTGGCGCGTGCATTTCCAGGCGAGCAATGGCTGATTCCCGATCTGCAGCCGCTGCAGGCCAGCGATGACTTCGCCATCATGCTCAACCAGGTTCCGGGCAACTACTTCATCGTCGGCAACGGCGTGGGCGAGGGCGGCTGCATGGTGCACAACGCGGCCTATGACTTCAACGACAACCTGCTGCCGGTCACGGCCTCGTACTGGGTGAAGCTGGCCGAGAGCTATCTGGGGCGCGACTGAGTTTTGTATGAGTGAAATTGCATCCGTGGCCGATCTTTGCGGCCAGAACCTGCCCGGCTTTGATGCCACGACCGACTACTGGCAAGCCACCGTCACCGAGGCCGAGCTGAGCCAGTCGCCGCTGCCGCCCTATGCGAAGAGCTACCCGGCCAGACTGCCCGACGGCCGCTATCTGCTGCTGCCGCTGCGCGGCATGCCTACGGCTGACGGTTCTGCACCCGACCGCTGCGTGGCGTCGCTGATTGCCAACCAGGCCTCCATCGCCGTGGTGGAGCAACTGGCCCTGCATATGGCCGAGGGCGCACGCGCGCACGCGTTCGACGTGATCGTGGGTCTGCCCACGCTGGGCCTGGCCTTTGCGCCGCTGGTGGCGCGCCACCTGGGGCACAGCCGCTATGTACCGTTGGGCTATTCGCGCAAATACTGGTACCGCGACGAGCTCTCCGAGCCCGTCAGCTCCATCACCACGCCGGGCAAGGGCAAGCTGCTCTATATCGACCCGAACCAGCTAAACCTGATCACTGGCAAGCGTGTGCTGGTGGTGGACGATGCGGTCAGCAGCGGCACCACCATGGTGTCCGGTCTCAAGCTGCTGGAGCGCTGCGGCGCCGAGGTGGTGGCCATCGCCGTGGCCATGCGCCAGGGCACGCAGTGGCAGACCAGACTGCGCCGCGCCGATGGTTCTGCCATCCCCGTGGTCGCGGCCTACGACTGCCCGCGCATGGAGCGCCGGGCCGACGGCTGGTGGCCGGAATACTCCTGATTGCATAGCTGCTGGCGCTCTGCATACCAGAGATTCATTGCTGCTTGATATTGAAAACCAGTGTCAGCATGCGCTGCCTACTATGAGTTTGAGAGTGCTGCGCTAAGCTGTATCTCCGATCGAGGAGATTTCATGCTTGCTGAACTCAAGGCCTTGCTGGCCGATCCTGCGTTGCAGGACTGCGACCCGCCTCCGGCGGTGGACTATGCGTTGTTCTTTGACGGCAATACCGACGAGGAATCGCTGGCACCCAATCAATGGGGCTATGGCCGCCCGCCCATGGCCGAGCTGCATGCGCGTTTTGCGCAGATCGCCCGGCGTCCCGATGTGGAGCGTGTGCTGGTCGGACTGCACTACGACTGGGACGATCCGTTGTTTGCCGAGGGCTTTCCGCCCGCAGAGAACGTGCATATCTACACCACGGCCAGCGCCACCGAGGCGGAGCAGTGGATGGACGGACTGGAAGCCGATGGCGTCATCGAGGGCTGGCCCTATGGCAAGCCCTGCAACGCGCCTGAGCCTTCGGCCGGTTACGCGGTGCTGTCCGTCTGCTGGGATTGAATCGGTACGACTTACGCAAGTCAGGCTCAGGCAAGATGTTTGTCCTAGGGGCATGTCTCTTGCGCATCCGCCTCGGCGGCCCGGCTTGTTTGCGTAAGTCCGTTTATCAATCATTCGAGTACGCGAAGGCGAAGCGAAGACAGTGCTGCAGCACGGCGAGCGAAGCCGACAAAGTAATCGGATGATTTAGAAATGGAATAAGTCCTGATCAGGTCAGCGCACCACGACCGTCCACGGTGAAGATGCGCTCGACCACGCCCTTGAGCCGGCCGCCGCGTACGCCGATCAGATAGTCGTGCAGATTGACCGTGGGGTCGCAGTGGCCGGGAATCAGCCACAGCGTATCGCCCAGCGCGGGCAGCCAGCCGCTGGTGTTGCCGGCCTGGATGTCGGGGTGCAGCACGCCGTGCTCATCGCCTCCATTGGCAAAGCGCAGCGCTTGCTCGGGCGCCAGCGCATGCAGCCGGGGCAGGCCCGAGTCGATCGCATGGGCCTTGTGGCCCGCATCGCAGACGGCGTGCTGGCGGCTGAGCGACATGACCTGGGTCTTGACGTAGAGCGCATGCTCGAAAACGGGCTGGGCCGCGTCGTGCTGATTGGCGGCGTAGTCGGCGTCCATGAAGAGGAAGGAGCCGGGCTGGATTTCGCCATAGACGCCGCTGGCGGCCTCGTTGACCATGGTGCCGGTGCCCGCGCCGGTGATCAGCGGGATTTCAATGCCGGCGCGGTCGAATTCGTGGCGCGTGCGGTTGACCAGCCTGAGCACCTGCTCGATGGCGGCCTTGCGCTCCTGGGCGGTGCGCAGATGCTGGGCACCGCCGTGATAGGCCTGCAGGCCCGCAAAGTGCAGGGCTGGCTGGGCTTGAATGGCGCGGGCCAGCACCACGGCAGCCTCGCCGGGCTCCACGCCGCAGCGGTTCTGGCCGACGTCGATTTCCACCAGCACGTCGATGGCGGCATTGCCCGCCTGGGCAGCCTGCATGGCCTGGGCCAGGCGTGTGATGCCTTCTTCGCAGTCCACGGCAATGGCCAGACGGCCACCCTCCGCGCTCAAGGCCTTGGCCAGGGCTGCCACGCGTGCCAGCTTGAGCGGTGCAATGACTTCATTGCTGATGAAGATATGGGTCACGCCGCCTTCCGCCAGGGCCTCGGCCTCGCTGACTTTTTGCACGCAGTGGCCGCAGGCACCGGCCTGCTCCAGCAGGTGGGCGATATGCGCGCTCTTGTGCAGCTTGGCATGAGGGCGCCACAGCACCCCATGCTGCCGGGCAAAGCGCGCCATGCGTTCCATGTTGCGGTCCATGGCGTCGAGGTCTATGACCAGGGCGGGGGTGTCTATGCGTTTGACGGCCTGTCCGACCAGGGCTTGCAAATGTTCAGGAATGTGTTTCATCTCGGCTGCCTTGCTGAAGGTGTGCGGTATCGGCCCAGCCTACCAAAGACAGGCCATCGGGTGTCCACAGCAGGCGATTGATGGCGGCATTGGTCAGCTCCCAGGTGCGTGGCGCCTGAAAGTCCTGGCGCGTGGCCATGCGGTAGAGCACATCCATCACGCCGCCATGGGCGACCAGCACGATCTGTTCGCCCTCATGCTGGCTGGCAATGCGGTCCACGGTGCTGGAGATGCGCTCGCGCAGCGCCAGCAGCGAATCGCCGCCGCCGGGCGGGGCATAGGACGGGTTGCGGGTGCGCCAGAGCTGGGCGTCTTCGGGCTGGCTGGCTTCCACATCCTTGAAGGTGCGGCCCTGAAAGTCGCCGAAGCAGCGTTCGCGCAGGCCTGCATCGGCGTACAGCGGCGCGCCCGAGCTGCGGGCAATGGCCTGGGCCGTGACATGGGCGCGCAGCAGATCGCTGCTGTAGATGGCGGCAATGCTTTCCTCGGCCAGGGCGCGGGCAGCCTGCTCGGCCTGCCACAGACCGGTGTCGTTCAAAGGAATATCCAGATGGCCCTGGATGCGGCCGTCGACATTCCAGGTTGTCTCTCCATGTCGGATGGCAATGATGCGCGTGGCATGCATGGCTAAGGCGCGTACAGCGTGAGTTGTTCTTAGGCAGTCATTGTCTTGCAAACAAAGTATGTCTTTGCCCATGTTTGCAGTTGCGGGCTTTGCACCGGGGAAAACCTGGAGGTTTTGCCGAATCTTCGAACACTTGGACCATTTCGCTGTTTTTTGCAGCAATACGGAGGCCGCAGCGGCGCGACGAGCTTTGTCGGCCTAGTGTGGCGGTGCGTCAAAAGTCTGTCTGTCAATGGCCCGAATCGGGTTTTCAGCGCCATATGCATTCTCTGAAAAGTTATTTGAGTTATATGAAATTTATTTTTAATATCTATAAGTAGTTTTAAAACTGTGCTTGCCACGGCTGTGGTCAAAGCTGTTGATAACCATCGGGAGAACTTCATGACTTTCAAGACCCTGGCCCACGCGCTGCTCGCGGCTGGCCTGCTGGCATCTGCGGGCCTGGCCCAGGCCGAAACCGTGCGCTGGGCGCGCTCGTCCGATGTGACCACGCTGGACCCCCATGTGTTCAATGTCGGCACCAACTTCGTGCTGATGCACCAGATGTACGAGACCCTGGTCAACCGCTCTGCCGACGGCAAGCTCGTGCCCACGCTGGCCCTGTCCTGGAAGATGCTGCCCGGTGACCCCAGCGTCTGGGAGTTCAAGCTGCGCCCCGACGTGAAGTTCCATGACGGCACGCCTTTCACCGCCAAGGATGTGGTGTTCTCGCTGAACCGGGCCAAGGGGCCGAACGCCCAGGTCAAGTCGCTGCTGGCCTCGGTGGAGGACATCAAGGTCGTGGACGATCTCACGGTGCAGGTGAAGACCAAGGGGCCCAATCTGATCTTCCCCAACAACCTGACCAATATCTTCATCATGAGCGAGAAGTGGGCCAGGGCCAATGGCGCGGCCGAGACGCAGGATGCCGGCACCAAGACCGAAAACGGTGCCACGCGTGCCGAGAACGGCACAGGCCCTTATGTGCTGGCCAGCCGTGAAGTCGATTCCAGGACGGTAATGAAGCTCAACCCCAATTACTGGGGCAAGGGATCGACGCCGCTGGAGGTGACCGAGCTGGTCTATCTGCCCATCAAGTCGCCAGCCACGCGCGTGGCCGCGCTGCTGTCGGGCGAGGTGGACTTTGCCCAGGACATTCCCGCGCAGGACGTGGCGCGTCTGAAGCAGGACAGCAAGCTGCGCATCAACGAAGGGCCGGAAAACCGTTCCATCTTTCTGGGCCTGAACGTGGGCGCGCCCGAGCTCAAAAGCAGCAATGTGAAGGGCAAGAACCCGTTTGCCGATCCCAAGGTGCGCCAGGCGGTGGAGCTGGCTATCGACCGCGATGCCATCAGGCGCTCGGTGATGCGCGGCCTGTCCAATCCCTCAGGCATCATGGCGCCGTCTTTTGTCAACGGCTATGAGAAGGCCATGGCCACCTATCCCAAGGCCGATGTGGCCAAGGCCAAGGCCTTGCTGGCCGAAGCCGGCTACCCCAACGGCTTCACCGTGACGCTGAACACGCCCAACGACCGCTATGTGAACGATGAGGCCATCGGCACGGCCGTGGCCGGTTTCCTGGGCCGCGTGGGTATCAAGACCGAAGTGGCGGCCAGACCCATTGCCCAGCACAGCGTGGCGCTGGTCAAGGCGGAAAGCGATTTCTACCTGTACGGCTGGGGCGTGCCCACCTATGACTCGGCCTATATCTTCGACTTCCTGGTCGCCACGCGCGGCAAGGAAGGGCGTGGTGCGCAGAATGCCACGCATTACAGCAATGCCGATCTGGACAACAAGATTGTTTCGCTCTCCTCCGAAAGCGACAAGGCCAGGCGCGATGCCACGATCAGGCAGATCTGGGAGGTGGTGCAGAAGGAGCGTTTCTACATTCCGCTGCATGACCAGGTGATCCACTTCGCGTCGGCCAGGAAGATCAATGTGCCGGTGCACCCGGACAATGCCATCCACTTCAAAGACGTGAAGTTCGTGAAGTAAAGCCCATGCTGCTTCATCTGCTGCGCAGGCTGGGCCAGTCAGTCCTGGTACTGCTGGCCGTCTCCTTTATTTCCTTCATGGTGTTCCGCCATATTGGCGACCCCACCATCAGCCTGCTGGGCGAGGATGCCTCGGTTCAGGAGCGCGAAGCGCTGACCGAAGAGCTGGGCTTCAACCAGTCGGTGCCGCTGCAGTACCTGCACTATGCGGGCAAGGTACTGCACGGTGATCTGGGCATTTCCTACCGGCTCAAGCGCCCCGTGGCCGACATCATTGCCGAGCGCCTGCCCGCCACGCTGGAGCTGGCGCTGACGGCTGCCTTGTTCGCCCTGGCCATAGGCGTGGCGCTGGGCGTGTACACCGCGTTGCGGCGTGACGGGTTCCTGAGCCGCGCCATCATGACGGTGTCGCTGGTGGGGGTGTCGCTGCCCACCTTTTTGATAGGGATAGGCCTGATTTATCTGTTTGCAGTGGAGCTGCGCTGGCTGCCCTCGTTCGGGAGGGGGGAGACCGTGAAGATCGGCGGCTGGGAAACCGGCCTGCTGACGACCTCTGGCCTGGCGGCGCTGATCATGCCGGCCATCACGCTGGGCTTTTACAACATGACGTTGATCATGCGGCTGGTGCGGGCCGAGATGCTGGAGGTGCTGCGCTCCGACTACATACGCTTCGGCCGTGCGCGCGGCCTGCGCGAGCGCGATCTGTACTTCGGCCACGCGCTGCGCAACACGCTGATTCCCGTTATCACCATTGCGGGTCTGCAGATCGGCTCGCTGATCGCCTTTGCCATCGTCACCGAAACCGTGTTTCAGTGGCCGGGCGTGGGCCTGCTGTTCATCTCGTCCATTCAGGGTGTGGACGTACCCCTGATTGCCGCCTATCTGATGTTCATCGCGCTCTTGTACGTGGTGATCAATCTGTTCGTGGACTTTTTGTATGTGCTGGTGGACCCCAGGTTGAGAAAAGGCACACCCTGAGGCGCTGCTCTTGCGCGGTGTCACGGGTCTGAGCTGCGTCAGTGATTGCGGCCGCAGTGCATGCAAAGATATTGAGGAACTGAATTCGTGGAACAGGCAAATATTCCCTCCGGCTGGAAGGCCAGCGACTCGTCGGTCAAGCGCGCCTTTGCCAAATCGCGGCTGGTGCAAATGGCCTGCGGCACGCTGGCGCTGATCGTGCTGGCCACCATCTTTGCGCCCCTGCTGGCCTGGCAGAACCCGTTCGATCCGGCCAATCTGGATTTGATGGATGCTTTCGCCCGCCCCTGGAGCCAGGGCATGGGCGAGGCCTTTTACCCGCTGGGCGCGGACGATCAGGGTCGCGATGTGTTCAGCGCCATTCTTTATGGCCTGCGCATGTCGGTGTTCGTGGGTGTATCGGCCGTGGTGTTGTCGCTGATCATCGGCGTGCCTCTGGGCCTGCTTGCCGGCTACGCGGGCGGCTGGTTCGACACGCTGCTGATGCGCATTGCCGACATCCAGCTCACGTTCCCGGTGATTCTGGTGGCGCTGCTGATCTTCGGCATTGCGCGCGGCCTGCTGCCCGAGGGCTATCGCGACGATATGGCCGTGTACGTGATCATCGTGGCCATCGGTCTTTCGGACTGGGTGCAATACGCCCGTACCGTGCGCGGTGCGGTGATGGTGGAAAAGCACAAGGACTATGTGCTGGCGGCGCAACTGATAGGCCGCAGCCAGGCCGCAATTCTGGCCAGGCATATCCTGCCCAATCTGCTGGCGCCGATTCTGGTGATTGCCACCATCAGCTTTGCCCATGCCATCGTGGCCGAATCCACGCTGTCCTATCTGGGCGTGGGCCTGCCGCCCACCTCGCCCTCGCTGGGCACGCTGATTCGCATCGGTCAGGGCTTTCTGTTCTCGGGCGAGTGGTGGATTCTGCTGTTCCCCTCGCTGGTGCTGCTGGCGCTGGCCCTGTCCGTCAATCTTGTGGGCGACTGGCTGCGCGACGCTCTCAACCCCAAGCTGCAGTGAACATGACTACAGACACAAAGAACCCCGTGGCTGGCGGTGATGTGCTCGCCATCCCGGTTTTGCGCGTGCGCAATTTGAGCGTCACCTTCGATACCTACAAAGGAGCCGTGCATGTGCTGCACGATGTGTCCTTCGCTATTGCGCGCGGTGAAATCCTCGGCGTGGTGGGTGAGTCGGGTGCGGGCAAATCCATGACGGGTTCGGCCGTCACCGGCCTGATCGAGCCGCCGGGCCGCATCTCCGGCGGCACGGTAGAGCTGTTTGGCGAGCGCATCGACACCTTGCGTGGCGAAGACCTGCGCCGCATTCGCGGCAAGCGCATAGGCACCATCTTCCAGGACCCGCTGACCAGCCTGAACCCGGTCTACACCGTGGGCCGGCATCTGGTGGAAACCATACGCGCCCATTTGCCGGTCAGCGAGAGCGAGGCCGAGGCCCGCGCGCTGGCGCTGCTGGAGGAGGTGGAAATTCCACATGCCAGGAAGCGTTTGGATCAGTATCCGCACCAGTTTTCCGGCGGCATGCGTCAGCGCGTGGCGATTGCGCTGGCGCTGTGTGCAGAACCCGAGCTGATCATTGCCGACGAGCCCACCACGGCGCTAGACGTGTCGGTGCAGGCGCAGATCATTGCGCTGCTGCGCCGCGTCTGCAAGGAGCGCGGCGCGGCTGCCATGCTCATCACCCACGACATGGGCGTGATCGCCGAGACGGCCGACCGCGTGATGGTCATGTACCAGGGCCGGGTGCTGGAAACCGGGCCCGTACGCCAGGTGCTGGATGCGCCGCGCGAGCCCTACACCCAGGTGCTGATGGCCGCCATCCCCAGCGTGCACCAGCGCGTGCAACGCCTGCCCGTGCCCGAGGTGGACGCTGGGCCGGTCGCTGTTGCCGTGCCATGGACTCCGAAATCCATAGCTGCTGACGCTGATGTAGAAAGCGCTGGAGCGCTTTTGGAGGTCAAGAGCCTGGGCAAGGACTACGACCTGTCCAGCGGCTGGCTGGCCCGGCTGCTGGCGCGCGAGGAGCACAAAATCCTCAAGGCCGTGGATGAGGTGTCGTTCACCATCCGCAAAGGCAGCACCTTTGGTCTGGTGGGCGAGTCAGGCTCGGGCAAGTCCACCGTGGCGCGCATGGTGGCGGGGCTGACACTGCCCACGCGCGGCAGCATCTTGTTCGACGGCGTGGACAAATGGAGTCCTGCGGCCCGGAGCGTGGCCATGCGCAGGCGCTTTCAGATGATCTTTCAGGACCCGTACGCCAGCCTGAACCCGCGCTGGACGGTGGAGGCGCTGATTGCCGAGCCGCTGCAGGTGCTGGGCATCGCTCACGGCAAGGAAGAAACCGCCGAGCGCGTGCAGGACGCGTTGCGCCGCGTGCGCATGAAGCCGGACGATGCCAAAAAGTACCCGCACCAGTTCTCTGGCGGTCAGCGCCAGCGTATCGCCGTGGCGCGGGCCCTGGCCAGCCAGCCGGAGTTCATCATCTGCGACGAACCTACATCGGCGCTCGATGTGTCGGTGCAGGCCCAGGTGCTGAACCTGATGCGCGATCTGCAGGACGAGTTTGGCCTGACGTATCTGCTCATCAGCCACAACCTGGCCGTGATCCGCCATATGTGCGACGACATCGGCGTGATGCAGCGTGGTCGTCTAGTGGAGACAGGGGAGGCTGCTGCCGTGCTGGATGCACCGCAGCATGGCTATACGCGGGAGCTGATGGCGGCGATCCCCGATATTGCGCATGTGCATTGAGGGTTGTTTGCGGCCAGGAGCACACATTTGATTCGATGAATTGCCGCATGCATACTGATGCGCAATCCCCAGAAATTTGGAGTTGAAGGGAGCCACCGCTCATGCTCGTCTTAGCCAAATCTATCAGCTTGGTATGTATAGGCGTTGCAGTTGCTTGGCTGATACGAAATCTAGGCAGATTGCCTGAGCCGTTTCAGAGTCGTAGTTGCCAAGGAGTTAAATGGCATCGTGCGTTTCCTGATGCGGCGAAGAAGGACATACGCTCCTTTCTAAGTATGTTTACGCAAGCATTTGGATTCCCGGAAAAGAAACGACTGCTTTTCGAGCCAGCGGATACTTTTTTGGGGATATATCGCAACCTGTATTCATACAAGTGGATGCCAGATGCATTAGAGCTTGAGACTTTTGCATCGATGGTCAAGAAAACGTATGGCATCAGTCTTGAGGATGTTTGGGGCGACAGACTGACACTTGGAAAGCTGTTCTCTCTTACCCAAGATAAAGTGGGCCGTGGGTGAGACAGCATGAGCGCTTAGGGTCATTCTGAGACAGTCGTCTACCGGCCATTAGCTGACAGTTAAATGCTAAGAGAGCGTGTGTTATCGAGTGATCGAGTGGAGCGGCCCCATTGATCTGAGGACAGGCAAACCCTCTTAACCTAAGAGGTAGTCTTGTGACTGTATTTATGCCTAGTCCTAAAAATCTAACGAACGTAGAGGTCCTGGGGCCACAGAAGCGCCGCCGCTGGTCGCCGCAGGAGAAGCTGGCGATGGTCCAGCAAAGCTATGAACCCGGCTACAGCGTGTCGCTGGTGGCCCGTCAGCACGGCGTCAACGCGAACCAGTTGTTCCTGTGGCGCAAGCTGCACCAACAGGGAGAGCTGATGCCGGTGGCCGCGGGCGAGAGCACGGTGCCTGCGGCTCAGTTGGCCGATGCCATGCGCCAGATCCGAGAGTTGCAGCGCCTGCTGGGCAAGAAAACCATGGAGGCCGAGATCCTCAAGGAGGCCGTTGAGTGGGGGCGCGCAAAAAACTATCTTGCGCGCTCGCCCTTGCTGCCGGGGGACACCCAATGAAACGGGTCTGTGATGTTCTCGGCGTGGCGCGCTCAGCGGCTGTCAAGCGACGGCTGCGCAGCAGTGATTGGACCGATGGTCGCCAGCGTCGCCAAAACGATGATCTGGGCCTGGTGGAGCAACTGCGCTCGGCCATCGAGAACCTGCCCAGCTACGGCTACCGCCGGGCCTGGGCGCTGCTACGGCGCGAGCGGGCCTGCCAAGGGCTGCCTGCGGTCAACCACAAGCGGGTCTACCGGGTCATGCGCACGCACGGCTTGCTGTTGCAACGCCGAGCCCCTGCGGTGCGTGCACAGCGCCGCCATCATGGGCGAGTCTCGGTGGAGGCAAGCAACCAGCGCTGGTGTTCGGACGGCTTCGAGTTCCGCTGTGACAACGGCGAGGCCGTGCGCACGACGTTTGCGCTGGACTGCTGCGACCGCGAGGCGATGAGCTGGGTGGCCTCCACAGAAGGCTACACGGGTGACGATGTGCGCGACGTGATGCTGGCTGCCGTGGAGCGGCGCTTCGGCAATGCACTGCCAGATAGGCCCATCCAATGGCTCTCGGACAATGGTTCAGCCTACACGGCCGCGTTGACCCGCAGTTTCGCCCGCGATGTGGGCCTGGAGCCGGTGAACACGCCAGTGAGTAGTCCCCAGAGCAATGGGATGGCAGAGTCGTTCGTCAGGACTATGAAGCGTGACTATGTGAACTTCATGTCCAAGCCCGATGCCCGCACAGCCATTGGCAACCTGGCCATCGCCTTCGAGCACTACAACGAGCACCATTCCCATAGCGCCCTGCGGTATCACTCGCCACGCGAGTTCCGCCGAAAGGGCATGGCAACCCGTTAAATTACGTGAGGGTTCCTGTCCTCAAATACGGGGAGCACTCCATCGAGAAAAAGCGCACCTTCCAATCGCTGACAGGTAAGGTGCGCTCCTAGTCTTAACGTCAGACCGCTTTCCAAAAAATATAGTCGGCTTGGTATTGCACGATCTGCTTGCTGCCCATGTTCCCGGCTCCGCAGGCCATGCTCGGCGCGACGCCCCCCTTGGTTGCCACGCGCTGGATATAGGTCACCCCCTGCATAGCTCCCATGCCGGTGGCAGGATTGGCTTTGACCAGTTGCAGGGGGATATTGCCCGCTCCGGCGGGAGCCACGGCAAGCTGCGTGGCTGTGACCTTGGAGCCGTCATTATTCTCCCAAGTTGCTGGCGGCCCCCAGTATTTGCCGATGACCGTGCCGCTTCGCGTTTGCAGCTTTGCGTCTGGACCGACAAACACCCATTCATGTTCGGCCGCCATATCTTTTTTGGTCCGGCATTCATAGGTGATCTGGCCGACACCCACGGTTTCCATCGCTACTTTGTGTCCCGCAGGCACTTGCACGGACGCGGGCAGCTCGGCTTGTGAAAACATGGAATGAGAGCCCATGGATGAGCAGGCGCTCAGGCCAAGCGTGGATAGGCACAAAGCGGTCAGCGAAAGGGTGTGTCGATGCGTCATGATGACTCCCTCAAATAAGATGAAAAATGCACCGGGCGTGACTGCCCGGTACCCGGGGCTTCGCCAGGTCAGCCACCAAACGACAGTGCATTGCTTGGCAAGGGGCGGCCGAGAGCCGAGATCAGGGCCGTGTAGTGCATGGTTTCATCGGCGGCCAGGCGTCCTGCGACCTTGGCCAGGTCACGGTTTTCGAAAGCAGGAATGACGCCCAGGTAGGCATTGGTCGCGCCAAGCTCCAGTCTTGCGGCCAGATTGAGCACATCGGCCTGACTCTTGAGGGTTGCGGCCCTGAGCGAGTCGGCATAGGTCTGCATCGAGGCCTCGGCCACCGGCTTTCCGCCCATCTTCTGGATGGTGGCAATCAGAGCGTCACGGTGGGCCTTGTGATGGCTCTGGAACAGCAGGGCCACATCCAGCACGGGCTTTTGCAGCAGGCCGCTACCAGCACCCAACTGGTAGGCGTTGATGGCCTCATGCTCCAGCCCCAGGGCCACATTGAGGATGGATACATCCTTGGCTGGATCATTGCCCATGCCTTGGGCCAGAGCCTCGTTGCCTGCCAGCATGGCAACCGCCACGGCCGACAAAGTGCCGGTGGTGCCAAGAAATCCGCGACGCGAGGCCATGGGCGAGACATGGCCTTCAA
The DNA here is from genome assembly GCF_030064165.1 of Comamonas resistens. Lineage (NCBI taxonomy): Bacteria > Pseudomonadati > Pseudomonadota > Betaproteobacteria > Burkholderiales > Comamonadaceae > Comamonas > Comamonas resistens. The sequence goes on along the minus strand of NZ_CP125947.1, from coordinate 4,548,327 downwards.
ACAGATGGATGCTCATGATGACTCCTAATTGGATGTGGGGATCTGTCGGCTATTGCGATGTCCGACACTTGGAATACGCATCCTTTGGCGCGGTGGATTCAAGTTTCTGAAAATTTTTTTCAGCCATTTCGCGCGTTGTCCAAATCCAGTGGCTGGGTTGCTGCGTATAGGTGATTACCAGGAACTGCAACATGCCTTGGCAGTTATCCAACAGCACAGCATGAAGCAGGTCCTACTGATCAAAATGGCTGCATGAGCGCCAAAACACCGGACAACCAACTGATGGACCTGATCGACCGCGTAGCAACCCGGGACGAGGTTGCTCTCAAGCTGCTGTACGACCAGACCGCCTCGCGGCTGTATGGACTGGCTTTGCGCATACTCGGAAACAAGGAATGGGCCGAGGATGTGCTGCAGGAGAGCTTTCTGGGAATCTGGCGCAGTGCGGGGGCCTACCGGGACTCGCTCAGCCCGCCCCTGGCCTGGATGGGCATGCTAGTGCGCAGTCGGGCCCTGGACTTTTTGCGCCGGCGTAGAGCCGAGCGCCTGCATCTCAATTTACCGATTGAGGACTTTGAGGAGTTGCCCCAGGACAAGGACGCGCAAGGACCAATGCAATTGGCGGAGGCCAGTGAACAAGCCGTGGTCTTGCATCAGTGTCTGGAAAAGCTGGAGCAGCCACAGCGCCAGGTGGTGAGCCTGGCCTATCTGAATGATTTAAGTCATAGCGAACTGGCCAGCAGCCTGAAGCTGCCGCTGGGCACCGTCAAGACTTGGATGCGCCGAAGCTTGGAACAGTTGCGCAAATGCATGGCGCGCCACGTCTGAGTGCCAGGAGTCGACATCATGAATCTGACCCAAAACCCTGAATTACTTGACCGCCTGGCTGCCTCCTATTCACTGGGAACTTTGCATGGAGGGGCGCGCCGTCGCTTTGAGCAACTGGCACGCGAATATCCTCAGGTGCGTGCGGCAGCCTTGCTGTGGCAAGGTCGCTGGTCGGCCTTCTCCGAAGTCCAGACTCCGGTGCAGCCCGATGCGGTGGTCTGGACACGCATTGCCAACCTGCTGCAGGCCGAAACAGCTAAAGCCAAGTTGGCCCGACAGCGTGAAGCCGCATCGAAGTCGGCATGGCCGACACTCGCATGGTGGCGTGGACTAGCACTGGCAGGCGGCTTGGCTACGGTGGCGGCTATCTCTGTGGGGCTTTGGTCACATCAAGGGCTCAGGGATACCTCGCAGCAGAAATTGTCTGCGTTGCAGGCTCAACTACAGATGGCGCAGGCTGAATTGCAGGCGGCCCCCCAAATTCAATATGTGGCGGTGCTGGCCGATGGCAAGGCCGATGCGTCCATCCTGGTGACCTTCGATCCCCGGCACCAGCAACTGGTGTTGCAGCGCGTGAGCGGCTTCAAGGAGGCCGACAACAAGTCTCTGCAATTGTGGGCCTTGCCTCAGCAGGGCGCGCCACGGTCCCTGGGGGTCATGGGTGATGGAAAACTTGAGCAGCTTACGACACAAGAGACTGATGTGAAAGCAATCCCTGCCCTGGCCATTAGTCTGGAGCCGAAAGGCGGTGTACCCAGCTCGATGGGGCCAACTGGCCCGGTGCTATTCAAGGGTGCACTCATTCGCAGGGATCTTTGACTCGGGCCTTCGCAAACACGCAGGCAATCTCTACTAAGGCAGTGCAAAGCTGTTGAATCTCAATGGCTGCTCTGGGTCGAGGCTGTGTGGAAACGCAAAAAACTATTAATGGCTGAACAATCCAACTGGCAGATTTCAGGCAAGCACGACTGAGGCGCCTTCGACGCCAAGAGCGCCCTCAGCCTTCTCATTGCATTCCAGAGCCCTTGAGGTCGCTAATTTCCCGGTTTTAAAAGGGCTCACCCGCCCACCAGATGCATCGCCGTCATCGTTTTGTCGAACCCGAGGATTCCAAGCACTCGCTTGAGGTTGTAAGCCAGCACATTCAAGCTCATCTCCGTGCTGACGTTGCGCAGTCGCCTGGTCAGGAAGTGCGTGTACCCCATCCAATGCTTGAGGGTGCCAAACACGTGCTCGACTGTCCTTCTTCTCACCATCATGGCGTCGGGCATCTGGTCCAAGCGCTGTTGTGCTCGCTCCAGCACGTCTTCGTGCTCCCATCGGCTGATGCGGCGGTAGTCGCTCGGTGTGCATTGGGCTTTTATCGTGCATTGCGTACACGCACTGCTCCAGTAACGACGCATCTGTAAGCCGTTCTCTTCCCGCGTAAAACGATAGATCGCGCGCTGTTCCGCAGGGCATTGGAATTCATCGTCGCTTTGGATATAGATGAAGTCTGAGCGGTCAAAGCGCCCGTGAGCTCGGGCACCCGATGTGTTGGGCTTGGGAAGAATGGCTGCAATGCTTGTATCTTCACACGCTTTGATTTGCTCACCGCTGTAATAGCCACGATCTGCAATAGCTTGCAGTTTGCGTTTTCCCATTGCCTTGCGAGCTGCTTGAGCCATGGATGCCAGAGCAGCTCTGTCATGCCCTTGGTTGGTGACCTCATGAGTGACGATCAGGTGATGTTTGGCATCGACCGCCACCTGCACGTTATAGGCCACCATGCCCGAGCCTCGACCACTGGTTGCCATGGACCGTGCATCAGGATCTGTCATCGAGAGTTGCTTCTCGGGCTGCTCTTTGAGTTGCTCCTTCACTGCATCGAGCACCCGCATTTGCTTGCGCAACATGGCGATCTTGTCTTGGAGCCTTGTGGTCTTGGCTTCGAGCTCCACAGGCTGCGTGCGGTCCGCTGTATCCAAAGCCGTCAGATAACGTTGGATGCTTTCTTCGATCTGCTGCTGCCGCTTGTCGATCTTGCCCAAGGTGAAGTTCTTGTCACGCGTGTTGACGGCTTTGAATTTGCTGCCATCAATGGCCACCAGCGCCTGGCTGAACAGTTTCAGATCACGGCAGAGAAGTACGAATCGGCGGCACACATTGCGAATGCCTGAGCCGTTGTCACGGCGGAAGTCTGCAATCGTTTTGAAGTCAGGAGCCAAGCGCCCAGTCAGCCACATCAGTTCAACGTTACGCTGGCATTCACGTTCAAGCCGTCTGCTCGATTGCAGCCGATTGAGATAGCCGTAGATGTAGATCTTGAGCAGCACGGCTGGGTGGTAAGAAGGTCTGCCCGTACAGGCAGGCTCTGCACCGTCAAAACCCAAAGCCTGCAGATTGAGTTCGCTGACAAAGGCATCGACAACACGTACCGGGTTGTCTTTAGCAATAAAGTCCTCCAGACATTCCGGCATCAGCGTCACTTGCTGCCGCGCTTGACCTTCAATGAATCGAGGCATGCCATCTCCCGAAACCGAGATGAATTGACTTTATTCAGGTCATGGGTTGGCTACGAGAGGGTTTTCACACAGCCTCGGTCGAAACCAGCACTCCCACACAGCCGCCAAAAAATTAGCCTGGCTCAGTGTCCATGAAAAAAGGCTTGCAATCTGATTGCAAGCCTTTTGGGACTCTAGCGCTTATGTCTCAAGCGCGGGATGCTATCTTTTTAGATAAGAGATTTGGCGTTGTCCAGCACGAAATCGCAGGCCTTTTCCTTGAGATTGCTCTTGACCTTGTCCAGGCTGAAGCTCTGGCCGTTGTCGCCCTTGATCATGCCCATCAGGCCGTCCTTGTAGCCCTGGTCCTTGGGCTGCTCCTGCTGGCCCAGGCCCAGCTTGCCCAGCAACTGGTTCTTGACCTCGGCGGCCTTGTCGGCATTCAGGTAGTTGTTCTTCATGCAGTAGGTGAGGACGCCGGCCGCATTGCTGGCCGTGCCCGAGCCGGTCAGGCCGCCCAGGCCCAGGGCCGACAGAGCCGAAGAGCCGCCACCCGCACCACCGCCCAGCAAGCCGCCCAGGCCCGAGGAGCCACTGCTCTCCGCAGCACCGCCACCGCCCAGCTGGCCGCGCAATGCGTCGCCCAGACCGCTGGCATGGGCGCTGACGGCACCGGCTGCCAGGGCCGCACAAATCAGGGTGGAGAGAGCAAATTTCTTCATGACGGTCATCCTTTCCATTGCATGCGGCCACAGGGCTGCAGTTCAAAGAGGCTGCACGTTAGCACGCGGGCTGAGGTGCAACTGTGGAAGATTGCAAATCAACGAGCAGGCACGGGTGTCGCTGGCAGCACGGGCTGGGGCGATGGCGCGGCAGCAGGTGAGGCTGCCGGCGCAGCCTGTGGCGTACCGGCAGGCTGGATCACCGTGCGTACATTGCGCGCACCTTGTGGCGGCCGGGGAAAGCCCGTGAGCGCCGCGTCGAACAGAATGCCGAAGATGGCCGGGTCGTCGGTCCAGACGTCCTGGCGCTGGGCCGAGGTTTCATAGACGATCTGCTGGGTCTTGATATCGCGCATGACGACGCTCACGGCGCGGTAGTACTCAAGGGGCGGGCCGTCCATCATCATGCTGCCGCCAAAGCCCCAGCCGAAGCCGCGGCCGTAGCTCATGCCCCAGCCCCAGCGCGGGCCCCAGTAGGGGTCGTAATAGGGCCAGCTCGCATAGTCGCGCGCATAGCGGGCCACGGCGCTGATCTGCACCACCAGGCTGGGGCGCGAATCATCGCGTGTCATGCCCACACGGGCCAGCGCCTGCTGGGCCTGGGCCTCGATGGCGGGAAAGCTCATCTGGCCCTGCTGCGAGGGCAGGGTCTCCAGGCGGTAGGTCGGCGGCACAGGAATGCCTCCCAGCGACGAGTAGCTCTGCACCGTGCTGTTGACTTCACGCACCGTGCTGCAGCCGGCCAGCAGGGCGGTGGCCGACAGCGCCGCGATGCCCAGCCAGCGAAAAGAGAGATTGCGCAGGTTCATGATGATTTCTCTGGATACGACAAAGGCCCATCAGATGGGCCTTTGATTGGACTGCAGGGTCCGGTTTTAGTTCAAAAGTCCGCTCAGGACAGTTGTACCACTTGCATTCCGCCGGGCAGGGCGGCCATGGCTGGCAGCTCTTCATGGTCAAACGCCATATCGCCGTTCGGGTCGGCAATGCCCGTGGCCTTGGCGCCCTTGAAGTCGTGCAGCTGGGGATCCATCATGTGCGTGGTCACGATATTGCCCATGGCGCGGAACATGCTCTCGATACGGCCGGGGAACTTCTTTTCCCATTCGCGCAGCATCTCGCCGATGGCCACGCGCTGCAGGCCGTCCTGGCTGCCGCAGAGGTTGCAGGGGATGATGGGGAAGTTCTGGTACTGGGCCCAGCGCGCCGTGTCCTTCTCGGGCACATAGCACAGCGGGCGGATCACCACATGCTTGCCGTCGTCGCTGACCAGCTTGGGCGGCATGCCCTTCATGCGGCCGCCGTAGAACATATTGAGCATCATGGTCTGCACGATGTCGTCGCGATGATGGCCCAGGGCCACCTTGGTGCAGCCCAGCTGATCAGCCACCTTGTACAGGATGGCGCGGCGCAGGCGCGAGCACAGACCGCAGGTGGTCTTGCCCTCGGGCACCACGCGCTTGACGACGCTGTAGGTGTCCTGGTTCTCGATGTGGTAGTCCACGCCGATGGACTCGAAGTACTCGGGCAGGATGTGCTCGGGGAAGCCTGGCTGCTTCTGGTCCAGGTTCACGGCCACGATGTCGAACTTCACGGGCGCGCGCTTTTGCAGCTTGCGCAGAATGTCCAGCAGCGTGTAGCTGTCCTTGCCGCCCGACATGCAGACCATGATCTTGTCGCCTTCCTCGATCATGTTGAAGTCGAGGATGGCCTTGCCCACTTCGCGGCACAGGCGCTTTTCGAGCTTGATCTGTTCGCGCTCGATCTTGATCTTGCCGGGCTTGGCGGCTTCTTCGCCGGCGGCAGCTGCCGTGTTGGCTGCAGCCGCTGCGTCGGCGGCTTCTGCCTCTTCGGCAATCCAGGGGTTGTCGTTTACTGCATTCATGGGGTTCACCATTGTCCGGTTTCGATGCGAATGGCTACTTCGCAGTCGTCAAAAATTTCCAGCTTCGCAATTTTCACACGCACGCCGCGCACGCCGGGCAGCTGCATCAGGCGCTGGGCCAGCTTGCCGATCAGGCTCTCGAGCAGGTTCACATGCTCTGAGGTGCACTCGTCGATGATGATCTGACGCACCTTGCGGTAGTCCAGCACATGAAGAATGTCATCGTCGTGTGGCGCCAGGGGCTGGGTGCCCAGGCTGAGTTCAGCATCCACCTGGATGGGCTGGGGTGCATTCTTCTCGTGCGAGAGAATGCCCAGGCTTGCGTCGAAACGCAGGCCGGTAAGCGTCAATATCTGTTGTCCGGTAGCGGAGGTCATGGCATGCGGTGAGGCGCCTGGAGGGCGCTCACATCATCGAAAAATCGCGCTCGAAGCGCTGTAAGTGCTGGCCGCCATCGACCAGCAGGGTGGTTCCTGTCATCGCCCGGTTCTCCAGCGCGAAGCACACGGCGGAGGCAATGTCCTCGGGGCTGGAGGAGCGGCCCAGCGGGCTCATGGCGTGCAGGGTCTCGAATTTTTCCTGGCTCAGCATATGGCTGGTCAGTGTGAGGCCCGGGGCCACGCCCACCACACGCACGCGCGGCGCCAGGGCCAGGGCCAAAATGGTGTTGGCCGCTTCCAGAGCGGCTTTGGAAAGGGTGTAGCTCAGGAAGTCGGGGTTCTGGTTCCAGAGCTTCTGGTCCAGCACATTGACCACGGCGCCCTGGGCGGACTCGTCGCCCGCCGCCACGCGTTCCTGCACATGGGCGTGCAGCGCCTGGGACAGCAGGATGGGCGCGCCCGTATTGCTGCGCAGATGTGCCTCCAGTGCCACATAGCTGAAGCTCTGGGCATCGTCATGCTCGAACAGCGAGGCGTTGTTCACCAGCGCATCAAGGCGGCCAAAGCGCTCGACCACACGAGGCACCAGCGAGCGTACCGACTCCTCGTCAAAGAAATCCGCATCAAAAGCCGCGCTATCGCCGGATAGGTTTGCGCATTCAGCTACGGTTTGCATAGCGTCATCTTGCGAATCACGGTAATGCACGGCCACTTGCCATCCCGCGCGGGCGAGAGCCAGGGCCATGTCACGACCCAGGCGACGGGCAGAACCGGTCACCAATACTGTGCGTAGTCGGGTGGGTGAGGACATTCGTGGAAAATGCGGGTTGTGACGACAGAACCCTCAAGTTTAACGAGCGCCTTGCAATCGCGCATTGCCAAGGAAATTGCCGCCGTGGGCGGCTGGCTGCCCTTCGACCGATTCATGGAGCTGGCGCTCTATGCACCGGGATTGGGCTATTACGCCAATGAAACGGCCAAGTTCGGCACCATGCCGGAGTCGGGCAGCGACTTTGTGACGGCGCCGGAGATTTCGCCTATTTTTGGTCAATTGGTGGCGTCCCAGTTGCGCGAAGCGCTACAAAAAACGAAGACCCAGGACCTGTGGGAATTCGGTGCCGGAACCGGTGCGCTGGCGCTGCAGATTCTGGACGAGCTGGCCGCGCAGAACGCTCTGCCGCGCAGCTACACCATCGTCGATCTGTCCGGCACGCTGCGCGCGCGCCAGAAGCTGGCGCTGGCCAAATACGAGCATCTGGTGCGCTGGGTGGACATGCTGCCCGAATCCATGGAAGGCGTGATCATCGGCAACGAGGTGCTGGATGCCATGCCCGTGCAGCTGCTGCAGCGCACCCAGGGCCTGTGGTTCGAGCGCGGCGTGGCGATGAATGGCGATGAATTTGCCTGGGAGGATCGCCCCAGCGAGCTGCGCCCGCCGGTGGATATCGGCGGCCCGCATGACTTTCTGACCGAAATCCACCGTCAGGGCGAGGCCTTTATCCACACCCTGGGCGAGCGCCTGACCCGGGGTGCTGCTTTTTTCATCGACTACGGCTTTGGCGAGAGCGAGTACTACCACGAGCAGCGCCATATGGGGACCCTGGTCTGCCACTACCAGCATCAGGTGGACAACGATCCGCTGGTGCAGGTCGGTCTCAAGGACATCACGGCCCACGTCAATTTCACGGGCACGGCCGTGGCCGCGCAGGATGCCGGCTTTGAAGTGCTGGGCTATACCAGCCAGGCCCACTTTCTCATCAACTGCGGGTTGGCACCCAAGCTCGATGCGGCCGGTATCAAGGCCAGGTCCATGGCCTCCAAGCTGGTCATGGAGCATGAGATGGGCGAGCTGTTCAAGGTCATAGGCCTGTCCAAGGGCGTGGAGCCCTGGTTGCCGCTGGGCTTTGTGCAGGGCGACCGCACGCACAGACTGTGATCGCACCATGGATGCCCGGCCCATGGCGATGAATCCACCACTGTCGCGCTGGCTGCTGTCCGTGGGTGTGGACGCGCTGCTGCTGGCGCTGCTCTGGTGGGAACATCTTTACCCCAGAAGTGAGGCGTTCGAGCTGGGGGCCTTGCTGGTGCTGGTCGTCACCGTGAATGCCTGGGTGCGGCTGCTGCGTCAGCTCTGGCTGGCCCGGAAGGTGCGCAAGGTGTTCGGCAATGCCATCGACCATCTGCGCCCGGCACCACTGTGCCCGGCCTACCGGCTGGTCAGCGGTCTCGGTGATGTGCTGATTGTTGGCAGTCTGTGTGCGATGGGGAAGTTCGTGCTGGCCGGCGCTTACGGCCTTGCGGCATTGATCGTGATACTGAGCCAACGTTGGCTTGCCCGTCCTCCTGCCGCACATCCATGACGCAGGGCACGGGAACATTGAGCTTTTACACTTGGCACCATGATTCGCTGGTTGATCGTTATATTTCTGGCCCTGTTGCTCATCAATGGCCTGCACTCCTGGCTGCAGCGCATTGGTCTGGGCCGTCTGCCCGGCGATTTACGCTTTAGGCTCTTCGGGCGCGAGTTCTTTCTGCCCATTGCCAGCACGGTGGTGCTGAGTCTGGTGGCGGCGCTGATTGCGCGTTTTGTGAAGCTCTAGCTCAGGCCCACGCGCTTCTGACGACTTGAATCCCGGCGAATTGGCTGCAAGTACAGCGACGAGTCAGAAGAGGGCGAACGCGCCCTGCTGACATCCCAAGAAAGGTTGTCCATGTCCGAATCCCTTCACTACGTCTGCCCCCATTGCCACACCACCAATCGCATTGCCAAGGAGCAGCTGGGCAACCAGCCCGATTGCGGCAGCTGTCATCAGCCTTTGGTCACGGGCGAGCCCGTGGCGCTGGATAACGACAGCTTTGCCAAGCACATTGGTCGCAGCCAACTGCCCGTGGTGGTGGACTTCTGGGCGCCCTGGTGCGGCCCTTGCCGCATGATGGCCCCGGCCTTTGCCCAGGCCGCGCAGCAACTGGCGGGACAGGCTCAGCTGGCCAAGCTCGATACCGAGGCTTATCCACAGGCCGCCGCGCCATTTGGCATTCGCAGCATTCCGACCATGGTGGTCTTCAAGGAAGGCAAGGAGCTGGCGCGTATCTCCGGTGCACTGCCCGCGGGCGAGATCGTGCGCTGGGTGCAGTCGGTGCGCTGAGCGGATTGAGTCCCGGCTTCAAGTCTGCTCACCAAGGCCAGGCCTCTGGTGACCCGGCGCAAGCCCTGCCTAAGCGGCGATGTCCAGCACCACGCGGCCTTCGATCTTGCCTGCGTGCATGCGGGCAAAGATGTCGTTGATGTTTTCCAGCTTGTCGGTGGACACGGTGGCCCGGACCTTGCCCTGAGCGGCAAAGTCCAGCGACTCCTGCAGGTCCAGGCGCGTGCCGACGATGGAGCCGCGTACCGTGATGCCCTTGAGCACCATGGAGAAGATCGGCAGCGGAAAGTCGCCCGGCGGCAGTCCGTTGAGCGAAATCGTGCCGCCGCGACGCACCATGCCCAGAGCCTGCTCGAAAGCCTTGGGTGACACGGCCGTGACCAGCACGCCATGGGCGCCTTCGATCTCTTTTTGCAGATAGGCCGCCGGGTCGGTAGTCATGGCGTTGACGGTGACGGTGGCGCCCAGCCGGCGCGCCAGGGCGAGCTTGCTGTCGTCAATGTCGACCGCCGCGACATTGAAGCCCATGGCCTTAGCATATTGCACGGCCATATGGCCCAGGCCGCCGATGCCGGAAATCACCACCCAGTCGCCGGGCTTGGCGTCGGTGACCTTCAGCCCTTTGTACACCGTGACCCCGGCGCAGAGCACGGGGGCAACGTCGATAAAGCTCACGTTGGACGGCAGATGGCCCACATAGTTGGGGTCGGCCAGCGCGTAGTCGGCAAAGCCGCCGTTGACCGAATAGCCGGTATTGGTCTGGGATTCACACAAGGTTTCCCAGCCGCCTATGCAGTGGCGGCAGAAGCCGCAGGCGCTGTGCAGCCAGGGCACGCCCACGCGATCGCCTTCCTTGACATGCTTGACGTTCTTGCCCACCGCAGCCACATGGCCCACACCCTCATGGCCGGGAATGAACGGCGGCTGGGGTTTGACAGGCCAGTCGCCTTCGGCTGCATGCAGATCGGTATGGCAGACGCCGGAAGCAGCGATCTTGACCAGAATCTGATCGTCTGCCGGGCGGGGCACCGGCATTTCTTCGATCGTGAGCGGCTTCCCGAAGGAGCGCACCACGGCGGCTTTCATGGTCTGGGGTAAAGACATCAGAGCACCTCTTTGAAGTGGAAGGCAAGGTCCTGGCCTGTAGGTCGGAACCTGCCCGTCAAAGAACCATGCCGATATGGCATGGGTGTTGCACGCAGGCCGGGTGACCAAGTGCCATGGTCCTGGCGGGGAGAGCCGCCAGGACCGTTTCCTACTGTGCAATGGATGCCGCATGCTTTCCTTGATGCAGCTCAAGGTGAGCTCATCAGGGCCCGCTACCGGGGTGCTGCGGCGGTCGATGATTCGAAAGACCTGCTCGGGCCCCGGTACAGCGGCTGGCGCAATGGCTGGTATCTGCTGGCTAGGCGCTGGCTTCGAGATGGGCCGCAATCGCCTGCTCGCGTGCCTTGCTCACGGCGTCGCCAATGGCCTTGCCTTTGAGCCCGCTTCTCGCCGCTGCCTGGGCGACGGGGCCGGTTTCCACGGCCAGGGCGGCTTGCAGCGCATCGCTCAGGCGCTGGCGTTGAGGGTAGGCCGATTCCTCGAAGCCCAGACGTCCGCGTGCATCGCATTCGCAGGCCTGCAGGGCCTGCTCGAAGCGCTCGGGCTTGCGCACGGCATCGCAGCGCTCCAGCAGGCGCAGCAGGGCGGCAGGCTTCAGATCGCCGCTGCGGTGGATATTGCCGTGCTCGCGCGCCACGACTTCGGCCAGTTCCTTGCAGTCGTTGGGCACGCGCCAGCGTTCGCAGACCTGCAGCAGCAGGCTCACGCTGCGCCGTTCATGGTCGATATGGCGGGGCAGTACATCGGCAGGCGTTGTGCCCTTGCCAAAGTCGTGACACAGGCAGGCAAAGCGCACGGGCAGCGGGGCCTGCAGCCGGGCCGACATGTCCAGCACCATCATGGCGTGTATGCCGGTGTCGACTTCGGGGTGGTACTCGGCGCGCTGGGGCACGCCCCAGAGTCTGTCGAGCTCGGGCAGCAGCCGGGCCAGTGCACCGCAGTCACGCAGGATGTTGAACATGCGCGAGGGCTGCTCTTCCATCAGTCCGCGGCTGATTTCCTGCCAGATGCGCTCGGGCACCAGGGCGTCGATTTCGCCGGCCGCCACCATTTCGTGCATGAGGTCCATGGTCTCGGGTGCCACGGAGAAATCGGTGAAACGCGCGGCAAACCGCGCCAGACGCAGTATGCGCACCGGGTCTTCGCGGAAGGCCTCAGTGACATGGCGCAGCACCTTGTCCCGCAGATCCTGCTGGCCGTTATAGGGGTCAAAAAGCTCGTTGGTCTTTGTCCAGTCAGCGGGGCCAGCTATGGCATTGATAGTGAGGTCGCGCCTGGCCAGGTCTTCTTCCAGCGTCACGTCAGCGGCGGTGTGCACCACAAAGCCGCGGTAGCCCATGCCGTTCTTGCGCTCGGTGCGCGCCAGTGCATATTCCTCATGGGTCTGGGGGTGCAGAAAGACCGGAAAGTCACGTCCCACGGGCACAAAGCCGCGCGCAGTCATCTGCTCCGGCGTGGCGCCGACCACCACCCAGTCCGTGTCGTTGACGGGCAGGCCCAGCAACTGATCGCGCACCGCGCCGCCTACCTTGAAAACCTTGAATTCACTCATATTGCAATGGTAGTTGCGAGATCACTTGGTTTTGTATCATCGTTCAATGAGTAACGAAGAAGAACCAGACTATGCAGAGCCTCAAAGGCAGGTACAGCGCTGGATGGGGCGGTGCCTGATTTCATTGCAACAATCGGAGCGAATGCTCAAGGCGCTATTGGTGGACTCGCAGATTTCTGCCCGAATGCCTGTTGCAACAGGTGAGCAGCCTCATATAACTCGTGCATATGAGCAGGAAAAAGTCGCTTCTAAGACTCTTGGTGGTTTGGTGAGCTTGTTTTGCAGCGATGTTGTTAGTGTCGCGAGAACACCTGTTTCAGATGAAAAAGTGCTAGAGGAGTCTGTGCGGCAGATGACTTTCGACGTTCGCTTTTCTATGACGCTGGATAAGTTTGAACATGAGAAGTTGGTGGCTTCGATGCGAGAAATGGTGCAAATGCGAAACGATCTGGTTCACCATTTGATTGAGCGCTTCGACTTCTTTTCCTTGGGTGGCTGTTTGGAGGCGCTGGCTTATTTGCAGCAATGTTATGCGCGCGCAGAAATTTTTCGAGAAACGCTGAAGAGCGTGGGTGAGGGCATGCTGGCATCCGGACAGTACTTTCGGGAGATGCTGGGCTCTGAGGCGTTTCAAAAATTCTTGACGACAGGCAAAGTGCCCTTGCAAGGCTCCTCAATGATGGACGCAATGCAGATCGCGTTTGCGGCCTGCGGAGGGCTGGATTCTGGCTCTGTTCCTTTGAATGCTTTGACGGATTGGCTGGAAAGGCACAGGCCCGAGGAAAGCTATGAAGCATATGGCCGTGTGAGCTGGGCGCAGCTTATTCATGAATCAAAGTCTTACTGCATCCAGCGTACGGATGGGGCAGGTAACAAGATTACTGCGCAGGTGGTTCGAGTTGCATCGTAAGTCTTGTCCTAGCGTATTCAGCGATGCTGGCGATAGGGCTCCTCGAACTGCAGAAAGTCCTGCTCGGCCAGCGCCGCCTGAATCCATTCCTGGGTCGAGGGCAGTTGCGTGACGCGCTGCACATAGTCGCGCACGACGGTCGAGGTCGGCAGGCCGTAGCTGTTGAGGCGCATGCAGACCGGCGCAAAGAATGCATCGGCGATGCTGAACTGGCCGAACAGCATGGGGCCGCTGGCGGCCGTGAGCAGCGGCGTCCAGAGCTCTTCAAGCTGCTGGACATCGCTGCGCAGATCGGCATGCTCGGCCCAGAGCCGGGCCCCGGTCTCCTGCAACTGGGCTTCGATATTCATGGGGCAGAAGCTGCGCAGCGCGCCAAAGCCGCTATGCATCTGCGCCACCAGGCTGCGCGCGTGGGCGCGCTGGGCTACGGTCTGCGGCCACAGATGCTTGTCGGGAAAGCGCTCGGCCAGATATTCGCAGATGGCCAGGCTGTCCCAGATGACCAGACTCTCATCGGCCAGCAGCGGAACCTTGCCAGTGGGGGCGAGGGCCAGCGTCTGCAGCTTGAAGCTGGAGTTGGGGGCAAAGCTGTCGAAGCGCAGTGTGACCTCTTCGAAGCTGATGCCGCTTTGGCGCATCAGCACCCAGGGGCGCATGGACCAGGACGAGTAATTCTTGTTGCCGATATAGAGCTTGAGCATGGTGGACCTTTGCTGTCTTGACTTGCTGCACAGATTAGCAAGCCTGCCAGCCGCTCAATGTAGGCGTATCTGCGTATCGCACAAGCAATGCAGGGACAAGAGCAGGGGCGCGGCGCAGGTGATGTAATCGCAGGCCTATGGCAAATACTTCCACTTCTTCTGCAAACGCGGCCGCTCAGGTGGCCGCACAGGTTGCCGGTGCCGGTCACCACAAGGGCGCGCTGGTGCTGTTCTCGGGTGGCCAGGATTCGACCACCTGCCTGGCCCAGGCCCTGTCCATGTTCGAACGTGTGGAGACGCTGGGCTTTGACTACGGCCAGCGCCACAGTGTGGAGATGGCGGTGCGCGCCGGTGTGCGCGAGCAACTGGCCGAGCGCTTTCCGCAATGGGCGCCGCGTCTGGGCGAGGATCATGTGCTGTCGCTCGATGTGCTCAAACAGATTGGCGGCTCGTCCCTGACCGACGATGTGGCGTTTGCCATGCAGGCCGACGGCCTGCCCAATACTTTTGTGCCGGGCCGCAATCTGCTGTTCCTGACGCTGGCCGGCGCACTGGCCTATCGCCGTGGTCTGACGGTGATCGTCACCGGCGTCTGCGAGACCGATTACTCGGGCTACCCCGATTGCCGCGACGACACCATGAAGGCCCAGCAGCTGGCGCTAAACCTGGGCCTGGAGCGCCGCATGCGTATCGATACGCCGCTGATGTGGCTGGACAAGGCCCAGACCTGGCAACTGGCCCAGGATCTGGGCGGCAGCGAGCTGGTGGAGCTGATCCGCACCGAGACCCATACCTGCTACCAGGGCACGCGCGATGCGCTGCATGACTGGGGCTATGGCTGCGGCAGCTGCCCGGCCTGCGAGCTGCGTGCATCGGGCTGGCGCAACTGGCGCGCCAGCCAGTCGGCGCAGTGAAATTGATAGCTGCTTTCGCTCAATAAAAAAGGACTTCATGCTAGTAAAGCAATGAAGTCCTTTGATGGATTGCGGTAAATGCTCCTCAATGAGGAGCGTTTTTGCGATAAACCCGATTCAGGTGCTGGGGCGCGTGGCGCTCTGCCCGGCCTGAATCTGCGCCGTCATCTGGCTGAGCCAGGCATGGCTTTCCGGCAGGTCAAACAGAAAGTCCCAGATCGCATCGTGCTGGCTGGGCGTCAGACTGAGCGGGCCATGGCGGCGCATATGGGACTGCAGGCGCTGCACCTCGGCGCGCGTCAGCGGCTGCTGCATGACGGTCAGGGGAGGGCGCGCGCGGTAGCGGCGCTGGGGAATGTTCTTGCTCGGGCGACTCATGGCAAAGCGATGTAAGGGTTCAGACGGGCCAGACCACGCCGTTGTCGTTGAGGATGGCGTCCAGCGGCAGGTCATGCGCCTCGGGCTGGAAGTCATCGACATAGCCATTGGTGTAGCCCAGGCCCACGGTAAACGGGCGCGGGCTCAGCTCGGCCAGCGTGCGGTCATAGAAGCCGCCGCCATAGCCCAGGCGGTAGCCGCCGGCGGCATAGCCTACGCAGGGGACAAACAGCAGCGTGGGCACCAGCAGTTCGGTATCCTTGGGCTTGGGAATGCCATAGGCGTCCTCCTCCATGGGGCAACCGGGGTACCAGGCGTGAAAACTCAGCGTCTTGCGCTGTTTGTCTATCACTGGCAGCCCGATTCTGCGCCGTTGTGGAGTACCCTGTAGCTCGCCGTCTTCCTTCCAGCGATGCAGGGCTGGCAGCGGATCGAATTCACCCTTGATGGGCCAGTAGGCGCCAATCACGGTATCGGGCCGCTCCATCAGCCAAAAGCGCATCACCTGCTGCAGCGCATCGGCGCGTTGCAGGCGATCTGGAAGGTTGAGGCGCAGTTCAATCAACTTGCGGCGTAACGCTGCTTTGTCCATCGGATAATTTCCTCCATGCACTGGCTGAAGATTTTGACACCGCTTTGTGCGGCTTCCCTGCTGACTGTAGCTGCTCCGTTTGCGCAGGCACAAAACTCGGGCGATGCCGTGTTGCTGGACATGCAAAAAGCATTCCGTGCACGCAACCAGCAGGCGCTGACCCAGCTCCTGCCCCAGGCCAGCGGCCACCCCCTCGAACCTTGGGCCGCATACTGGGAACTCAAGAACCGCCTGGAAACGGCGTCGCCCGATGAAATTCAGGGCTTTTTGACGCGCTACGCCGGCACCTATCAGGAGGACCGCCTGCGCAATGACTGGCTGCTGCTGCTGGGCAAGCAGCGCGATTGGGGCACTTTCGCCCAGGTCTATCCCAAGTTCCGCATGCGCGACGACAAGTCCGTCACCTGCTATGCGCTGCTCGCCGATGCGCTGCAAGGCCGCGGCGCGCCCAATGTGGGCCAGCAGGTGCGCGATCTGTGGATGGCGCAAAAAGATGCCGACGACGGCTGCACCACGGCCGCCGGTCAGATGTATGCGAGCAAGCTGATCACCGATGCCGATGTCTGGCGCCGGGCCCGCGTGGCGGCGGAAAACAACCGCCAGAAGGCGACCCGCGATGCGGTCGCCATCGTGGCCCCCGAGGCGGCAGACCAGGTGGCGCAGGTGTTTGCCTCGCCCGCCAAATATCTGGCCGGGCAGAGCAAGGCGCGCGGCCGCGAGCGTAAGGAACTGGCCCTGCTGGCGCTGATCCGCATGGCGGCCAGCGACCCCGATGCAGCGGCCTCGCAGATCGAAGGCGGCTGGGGCGCCCAGCTCAGTGGCGAGGAGCGCAACTGGGCCTGGGCCGTGGCCGGCAAGCAGGCGGCCTTCAAGCTCTCGCCCGATGCCCACACCTATTTCAACAAGGTCCGCCGCAACGAAGACCTGAGCGACGACCTGCTGGGCTGGAAGACCCGCGCCGCGCTGCGAGCCGGTGACTGGAAGTCCGTGCGCCGTGCCGTGGATGCCATGGGCCCCGAGCGCACCGATGCCACCTGGGCCTACTGGAAGGCCAAGGCCATGCTGGCAGGACGCCCGAGCGCCGAGGAAAAGGCCGAAGCCCGTCAGCTGCTGGAAGACACGGCCGGCACGGGCAGCTTCTACGAACAGCTGGCACTGGAGGAAATCGGCCAGCGCGTCGCCGTGCCACCTGCACCTGCGCCTCTGACGGCCCAGGAAAAGGCCGCCGCACGCGCCAACCCTGGCCTGCAGCGCGGCCTCTATGCCATCAGCATCGGTCTGCGCAGCGAGGGCGTGCGCGAGTGGAACTATTCGACCAATCTGCATCAGCCCGGCGGCCTGCAGGACCGCGAGCTGTATGCGGCGGCCGATCTGGCCTGCGAGCGCCAGGTCTGGGACCGCTGCATCAACACCAGCGAGCGCACCAAGACCTTTGCCGACTGGAACCAGCGCTTTCCCATGCCCTACCATGACACGGTGCTGAACAAGTCGCGCAATATCGGGCTGGACCCGGCCTATGTCTATGGCCTGATCCGCCAGGAAAGCCGCTTCATCATGGATGCGCGCTCGGGCGTGGGCGCTTCGGGCCTGATGCAGGTCATGCCTGCTACGGCGCGCTGGACGGCGCGCAAGATCGGCATGACGGACTTCACGCCCGGCATGCTCAACGACCGCGACACCAATATCACCATCGGCACCTCGTATCTCAAGCTGGCTCTGGACGACTTTGAGGGTTCGATGGCGCTGGCCGCTGCCGGTTACAACGCCGGCCCGGGCCGTCCACGCAACTGGCGCAACGGCCCCACGCTGGATGCCGCCATCTGGGCCGAAAACGTGCCATTCAGCGAAACCCGCGACTATGTGAAGAAGGTGCTGTCCAACACCACCAGCTATGCGGCGCTGATCACCGGCCAGCCGCAGTCGCTCAAGAGCCGCCTGGGCACGATTGGCCCGCGTCCGGCCAACGATCCCGAGACCATGAAGGACTTGCCATAAGCGGCAGCTGTCGTGAGTTGAGTACTCACTGATTCATAGCTGAAAGCGCTCGCCCTGAAAGGGGTTGAGCGCTTTTTTCATGGAATTTTCTGAAGGATGCAAAAGCCTCGCGCGTCATAACACGTGCTCTTTCTGTAGGCGAATAACCTACAAAGTTAAGGCAAATGAGATTGGTTTTCGTTTACATAAATACATAATTGCAACCGTCAAAGCCCATACATCCAAATATATCTACGGCTTTGTCTCCCCAGGCTGGCGCAGCAGCCGCAGCGCATACGCAGGCCCCACGGGCCGACGCACATCTCTCTCACCTTTTCAAAGCGGCCCCAGCAACTGGGGTCAGGAGTCATCATGTCCAACGCAGCGACACGTCGCATCCATTGGCTTGCCCCCATGGGCCAACCCCGCCTGCTGGCATTGGCCGCAGCAGCGCTCTGTGCCAGCACCGGCACTTTGGCTCAGGCCAAGGAATCCACCATGGAGGAGGTGGTGGTTTCCGCCAGCGGCTTCGAGCAGGAACTCAAGGACGCGCCCGCATCGATCTCCGTCGTCACGCGCAAGGAGCTGGAGACCCGGAATTTCCGCGATCTGGCCGAAGCCCTGCAGGGCGTGGAAGGCATCGATGTGATGGGCGGCACGGGCAAGACCGGCGGCCTCGATATCAGCATCCGCGGCATGCCCAGCGACTACACGCTGATCCTGATCGACGGCCGCCGCCAGAACGTGGCCGGCGACGTGACGCCCAACGGCTTTGGCGCGGCATTGACGAGCTTCATGCCGCCGCTCTCGGCCATCGAGCGCATCGAAGTCATTCGCGGCCCCATGTCCACGCTCTACGGCTCGGACGCCATGGGCGGCGTGGTCAACATCATCACGCGCAAGGTCGGCAAGGAATGGGGCGGCGAAGTCAGCGTGGGCATGGGCCTGCCGCAGGACAGCGAGTGGGGCAACCAGTACAAGGGTAGCTTCTACATCAACGGCCCCATCAAGCAGGACTTGCTGGGGCTGGCCGTGCGCGGCAGCACTTTCAGCCGCGATGCTTCGGACTGGGTGCTGGCACCGGGCGCTGCCCAGCCTGCGCAGGCGCGCAACCCCGCTCCCGCGCAAAGCCGCCAGCACAGCCTGGGTGCCAAGCTGACGCTGACGCCCAACCGTTATCACGACCTCTGGCTGGATGTGGACCAGGCCCGCAGCTGGTACAACAACGAAGACGGGCGTCTGGGCAGCCGCGATGCGGTCATTACCGACCCCAGCAAGTTCCCCGGCTACCGCGATGCGCTGCGCTTCAACCGCGATCAGCTCAGCATCGGTCACACCAGCCGCCTGGGCTTTGGTACGCTGGAAAGCAGCCTGATGCATACCGAGACCGAGACCATCGGCCGCACCATTCCCGGCGCCTCGGTGCCAAAGGGCGACCCGCGCGCTGGCGCCGATCGCGAGCTCAAGACCACCAATCTGGTGCTGGACACCAAGCTGGTCGCCCCCGTGGGAGAGGCGCATATGGTCACCGTGGGTGGCCAGCTCTGGGATGCCAAGCTCAAGGACGGCATGCTGCCGCAAAGCCACAAGCAGACCATGTGGTCGCTGTTTGCCGAAGACGAATGGCGTCTGGCCCAGGGCCTGACGGCCACGTTGGGCGGCCGCTATGACCACCACGATGCCTTTGGCGGCCAGTTCAGCCCGCGTGCCTATATGGTCTGGGACGCGACGACGAACTGGACCTTCAAGGGCGGCGTAAGCCAGGGCTTCAAGGCCCCGCGCCTGAACCAGTTGATCGACGGCGTCAGCGGCGTCACCGGCCAGGGCCAGACCATCAGCATCGGCAACCCCAATCTCAAGCCCGAAACCAGCACCAATGTGGAGCTGTCGGCCCTGTTCGACAACAAGGCGGGCTGGACCAGCTCGGCCACCTTCTTCCATAACGATGTCAAGGACAAGATCGCCTCGGGCGGCTCCTGCCTGACATCGGCCATCTCCAGCTGCGCGTTCAACCCCACGGCCGATTACTCCATCAATGTGGACAAGGCCAAGACCTGGGGTCTGGAGCTGAGCAGCCGCGCCCAGCTGGCCAAGGATTGGGCGGTCAAGGCCGGCTACACCTGGACCAACAGCGAGGTGATCGAGGAAGGCCGCAAGAACGGCCAGCTGGCCAACACCGCCAAGCACATCGCCAATGTGCAGCTGGACTGGACGCCAAGCGGTCAGTGGCGCTTGTGGGCGCGCGGCGAATACCGTGGCAAGAGCCCGCGCTTCAGCGGCTCCTACGACAAGCTGAGCGCCGCCAACAAGGCCGTCTACGACGCCGTGGGCGATATCAAGGGCTATGCGCTGTTCCATCTGGGCGGCAGCTACCAGGTCAACAAGAACCTGAGCATCAACGCCAGCATCTTCAATCTGTTCGACAAGGACTTCCGCAAGTACCAGCAGGTCAGCGTCAACGGCACGCCGACCTGGGTGAACAGCTACTTCCAGGGCGGCTCCTCGGTGTCGGGCGTGACCCAGGCCGGTCGTACCTTCTGGATCACGGCGAATATGAAGTTCTGAAGCTGAGCGTCTGACGACGCCGTGAACTTCCAAATCAGGAGCTGCCAGCGCAGTTGAATCAAGGATTTCAGTATTTTTAATGCCTGAATCCGATGAGGAAAAGGCGCTGGCAGCTTCTTTTTTTATATGATCTAGCGATTGTCACATTTGTTTACAAATAGCGAGTCTGCAGCTTGCAGGCCGCTCCTGGACCAGAGGGAACGTCGCAATGTCAGCAGCAAGAGGCCGCGTGCTCATCGCCACACTGGGACTGGCCTGGGCCGGTGTCCTGGCGGCGCAGCCCGTCTACAAATGGGTGGATGCGCAGGGGCAGACGCATTACGGCTCGCAATTGCCGCCGCAGCAGGCCGATGCATCGCAGGTCAAGGTATCGCCCAATAGCAGCTCGGGCGCAGGCGCCGGACGGTTTGGCGAGCAGCGTAATCCCGACGGCACCAGGAAGCTGCCCAAGGATGCGCAGGAGATGGCCGATGGTCTGACCCAGGGCCTGAGAAAGGTTGATGGGAAGGAAGTGGCACTGAACTGCGCGCTGGCGGTGGACAACATCCGCAGCCAGATCGAGACCATGCTGGACAACGGCCGGAAAAACCTCAAGGGCGGCTATATCACCCAGGCCCAGTACGACAGCACGACGGGCCATTTTGTGAAGCTGCGCTCCCAGGCCACGGTCAGCGACTGCAAGGCGGCCACGGGCCGCTCGCGCGATATGTACCAATGCATGACCAGCATGCACAACCATCTGGTCGGCTGCGCCGAAAAGCACAGGCCCTGAGCACCAGTCTCAGCGTCAGGCCCGGGCTCAGGTCTCGGCCCACATGCGCAGCAGATTGTGATAGTGGCCGGTCAGGCTCACGGTTTCCTCGGTTTCGCCGAATTTTGCGCGCAGGCCCGTGATGGCCTGGTCCATCTCGAACAGCAGGGCCCGGCGTGCATCGTCGCGCACCATGCTCTGAGTCCAGAAGAAGGAGCAGACCCGCTCGCCGCGTGTGACGGGTTCGACCCGGTGCAGGCTGGTGGAGGGGTAGAGGATGAGATCGCCCGCAGGCAACTTGACCTCGTGCGTGCCATAGCTGTCCACCACGACCAGTTCGCCGCCCTCGTAGTCCTCGGGTTCGCAGAGAAACAGCGTGCAGGACACATCGGTGCGCAGCCACTGCTCGGAGCCTGCGACGCGGCGTGCCGCGCCGTCCACATGCAGGCCGTAGGTTTCGCTGTCGCTATAGCGGTTGAACAGCGGCGGCATGGTGCGCGCGGGCAAGGCAGCGCTGAAGAACAGCGGGTTGGCAGCCAGCGCCTGCAAGATGATGCGGCCCTGCTCCTGGGCCACGGGCGAGTGCTCGGGCAGCTGCCGGTTGCGCTTGACCTGGGCGCCCTGGCTGCCCACGGTGGCGCGGCCGTCGACCCAGTCGGCGGCATCAATGGCGGCACGCATGCTGGCAACCTGCTCGCGGCTCAGGACATTGGGGATATGCAGCATCATTTTTTGAATTTCCTCGGACGGGAAAGCCCCGCAGTTGCGGGGCTGAAAGCGTAAAAAGAGGGCGCAGCCTTCAAGCTGGCATGGCCCAAGCCAGAGACATCAAGCAAGGGCCGCCCCGCAGCGAAGATGTCGTCCCCCTCCTGAAAGAGAGGGGGAAGCGACGCAGTCGCTCAGGGGGTGTTTCCTCTTAAAACCTGAAATTGGCCGTCAGACGAGCCGAGCGTGCAATACCGGGGAAGTAGCGGTAGCCACTCTTGTTGATGGCTGCCACATAATCCTTGTCGAACAGATTGAAGACATTGAGCTGGATGTCCAGATTCTTGTTCACGCGGTAGCTGGCCATGGCATCGAACACCCAGTAGGAGTCCGTGTGGTTGGGCGTGCCCACGGCACCGTCCGTGCCGCGCTTGAGGCCGCCCGCATAGCGTGCGCCGCCGCCGACTGTCAGGCCGAAGGGCAACTGGTAGGTGCTCCACAGGCTGAAGGCGTTCTTGGGCGTATAGGTCAGGCCGTTGCTGGCGTCGGCTGCCACCAGGGCGCCGGTGTCGACCTTGGTGTTCTGCACGGTATAGCCCGCGCTCACGCCCCAGGCCTTGTTGATCTGGCCGATGACGCCCAGCTCCAGGCCCTGCACGATCTTCTTGCCGGTCTGGCCCACGGTGCCGTCGGAGTTGGTGACGATTTCATTGGTCACCTCGGTACGGAACAGCGCGCCGCTGAGCATCAGATTCTTTTCCGCCAGCTCCCATTTGCTGCCCAGTTCCAGCGTCTTGGCCTTCTGCGGGTC
The DNA here is from genome assembly GCF_030064165.1 of Comamonas resistens. Taxonomy (NCBI): domain Bacteria; kingdom Pseudomonadati; phylum Pseudomonadota; class Betaproteobacteria; order Burkholderiales; family Comamonadaceae; genus Comamonas; species Comamonas resistens. The sequence continues at coordinate 4,525,923 of NZ_CP125947.1, read as the reverse complement.
CATATTGGGGTTGGCGGCATTGTTCACTGCGGCCGACAGCGCAAAGTTGCTGCCGCCCGGCGGCTGCTGCGAGAGCGCGTAGTTCAGGTAGACGCTGCCATTGGGCGCGGGCTTGTAGAGCAGGCCGGCCTTCCAGCTCAGCAAGGTGCCGGATTTGCTCAGGCCGTCCGATGTGGTGGGCACCACGGTGCCCACGGGGTTGCTGCCACAGGGCTGGGTGGTCGAGGTGGCCGTGCAGGCCGCCATGGCGTTGTACGAGGTCTTGTAGCGGTCCAGGCGCAGGCCCAGATTGGCTTGCCACTGGTCGTTGAACTTCAGCGTATCGAAGGCATACAGCGCCACGGTGTCGGTCTTGCCCTTGCTGTCGGCGCCGTTGCGCTGGTAGTCAGGCAGCAAGATGCTGGAGTCCGCCTTGTAGACGCTGACCGCGGGCACCGTGCCCTTGGTGGCCAGGCCGTAATTGGTCTGTTCCTCGCGCGTCAGCTCCAGGCCCAGGCTCAGATCATGCTGCACGCTGCCGGTGGCAAGGCTGGTGCTCAGATTGGTCTGGTTGGTCAGGATGCGGTTGACCTGATCCTTGGTGTTGATGAGGCGCGACATGGCCCAGGTGGACGGATCGTTGGCATTGGGCGTGACCAGTTGGGTGCTGCCGGCCATGAAGGCGGTCAGCAGATAGTCCTGCTTGGTCTCGCCCCAGCGCGTGGTGTTGCGCAGCTTGGTGGTGGCGGAGAAATCATGCTCCACCTTCAGCGTGGCCATGGTGGCCGTCACATCGTCGTGATCCGAGGCCGTGCCGTAGAAGTTCTTGCTGTTGACGCGCGCCGCGCCGCTCAGATAGCCGCGCTTGGCGGGGTCCGGCGAGGTGTAGCCGGGCAGGCCCATGGTCAGCACGCCGCCGTCGGGCACATTGCTCTGCTTGATATGCAGCAGGTTCACGAACACGCGGGTGGGCGAGTTCAGGCCGAAGGCAAACGAGGGCGCAATGCCCCAGCGGTTGTTCTCGATGCCGTTGCGGCCCGCCACATTGGCGTCCTGCGCCATGGCGTTTAGGCGCACGGCCGTGCCGGTCTCGGCATTGACGACGCGATTGAGGTCGATGCTGGCACGCTTGTAGCTTGCCGAACCCAGGCCCAGCGAGCCGCCGAAGCTGTTGTTCAGATTGGCCTGCTTGCTCACCAGATTGATAGCGCCGGTGGGGGCGCTACGGCCATAGTCGGTGCCGGCCGGGCCCTTGGTGACTTCGACCTGATCGATATTGAACATATCGCGCGAGATCGAGCCGATGTCGCGCACGCCGTCCACATAAATGCTGCTGGAGCTGTCGAAGCCGCGCATATAGACGGCGTCGCCCGTGCTGGTGTTGCCGTTCTCGCCTGCGTAGAAGGTGCCGGCGCCGGGCACATTGCGCAGCGCCTCGGTCAGCGTGGTCGCGCCTTGCTCCTGCAGCAGCTGCTCCTTGATGACGTTGACGGTCTGCGTGGTGTTGACCAGCGGCTGGGTGAACTTGGGCGAGGACAGCTGGCCCGGTGTGTAGGCCGACTCGGCCGCTTCTTCGACCTTGACTTCCTTGAGCGTGGTTTCGGTCTGGGCCTGGGCAGACAAGCTCAGAGTGGCCAGGGCGGCGCAGGCGACGAGACCGGCGGAAGAGGGCAGGCGGGCCGCGGAATGCTTGCGGCTTTGGATATAGGTGTTGGAGTGAGCCATGTTGACAGGACAAAGGATGAAGACAGGTGGCTGGCATGAGCGGGCTGTCTGCACTGGCGTGCCTCCGAAAGCGTCTGATGACGGTTCGGACAAAGTCCTGGCTGGCTAGGCGTACTCAGAAGTACGTCGGTATTGAATGATAATGATTCTTAATAATTCTTTGCAAAAATTTACGGCGATGCATTGAATTTGTTGTCGTCGTACGACATGCGCATGTGGCCGATAGGGCGCTCAAGACTGCATTGATGAGAGCGGTTGGCGCTTGCCAAGCAATGGTTTCAAGAGGTTTTAGGGTTGAAACCAATAATTGAGCCGCGTGGCAAGCTATTGATTCATGAGCGTCTGCCTCAATCCGAAGCCCTGGCACTGCTCAGAGCCTGCTGCAGCAGCGCGCGCAGCTGCGCTTGCTCGGCGGCGGGAAAGTCCTGCAGCAGCTCCTGGGCAATCTGCTCGCGCCGGGCGCGCAGGCTGTCGAACAACTGCTGCCCCTGGGCGCTGAGCTGCAGGCAGCGCACGCGCTTGTCGGCCTCGCTGGCCGAGCGCTCGAGCCAGCCCCTGTCCTGCAGCTGGGCCAGCATGCGCGCCATCTGGGCCTTGTCGGTATGGCTGTGCTCGACCAGTTCCTTTTGCGTGATGCCGGGGTGGCGGCCGGTGTGCATGAGGATGCGGAATTCGTTGAAGGTCAGCCCCGGTTGCACCGCTTCAAGCGACTCAAGCAGGCGCGCGCGAAACAGGTGAAGCAGGTCGTGCAGCAGCTCGAACACGTCGGCGGAGATGGATGAACTCATGGTGGGAAAGGTTTTTGTTGACTAAGTCAACTTATTAATGAATATTTGGTGGACTTTATCAACTTATTGAAAAACATGTCCAACACCGAGACAGCCGCCATCATGCAACGTGTACGTCACGAATTCCGCTCCCGCCATGTGCAATTGTTGGCACGTGAGCAGATCAGCCCCGGCTTTATCCGCCTGACCGTCGGCGGCCCTGAGCTGCAGGGCTTTGTCAGCGCCGGCTTTGACGACCACACCAAGCTCATCCTGCCCCAGGCCGGGCTGGACAAGCCCAATCTGCCGCAGATGGTCGACGGCCGCCCGCATATCGAGGGCGAGCGTCCGGACATGCGCGACTACACCCCGATCAACCATGACGCGGCGCGCAATACCTTGCAGCTTGAATTTGCCGAGCACGGCACAGGCCCTGCCGTGGAATGGGCGCGCAGCGCGCCCCTGGGTCAGTGGCTGGGTCTGGCCGGGCCGCGGGGCAGCCTGGTGATCGAGGCGGATCTGGACTGGCATGTGTTGCTGGGCGATGAGTCAGCCATGCCGGCCATCGAGCGCCGTCTGGCCGAGCTGCCCGCTGGCAGTCGTGCCATCGTGCGGGTGCAGGCCCAGCCGGCCGACCAGCGTGCCTGGCGCAGCGCTGCCGCGCTGGATTTGCAGTGGGTGACCTCGCTGACCGATGCGGCCGATGATCTGCAACTGCCCGAGGGCGACGGTTTTGTCTGGGCAGCCGGCGAAAGCCGTGTCATGGCGGATCTGCGCAAGCGCATTCTGGCCAAGCCCGGTGCCAACCCCAAGCGCATGCGCATTGCCGCGTACTGGAAGCAGGGCGAAACCGCTTTTCACGAAGACCTGGGCGCCAACAGCTGATGAGGGCTTGCGTAAGTCAGAGGTTGAGCAGCAAGGGGCTTTGCCCCTCTCTGGGTTGCAGGCTGGCCGCCTTGCTGGTCACTAGCGCATCCACCAGCGACTGCTGCCATTGGGCCTGGGTCTGTTCGCCAAAGTAACGCTGGTGCAACACGCCAAAGTAAGGCGTGTTCTGCAGCCACTGGCCCAGATCCTGCAGGCTGATCTGTTGCCATTCCAGCAGCTTGTATTTGAGCAGCACCTTGGCCGCATAGCTGGCATGGCGCAGCGGGGACTGCACAAAGCCGTCCAGGCGCTTGCGCGCAATGGCCAAGGCAGTCTCCACATCACTGAACAGGCTGCCGTGGCCGGGGATGACGGTCAGAGGCTTGAGCTGCTCTATGCAGTCCAGCGTGGCAGCGACTTCGTCAAAGGCCTGCAGGCCTTCGATTTCGGGGAAGACCACACCAAAGCCGTTTTCCCACAGCGCATCGGCAGAGATCAGCGTGCGGCTGTCGGGCTCGAACAGAATCACCGAATGCGGATCATGCCCCGGGGCGGCGTGGATTTGCCAGTCGCGGCCTGACAGACGCACGCTGCTGCCGGGTTGCAGCACGCCGGTGATGGCAAAGCGCGGACATTCCTGCCCGGTGGGCGCGTAGCTGAGGGCTGACTCGTTCCAGTGGCGTACATCGTCGGCCTGGCCCGGCGCAATCCAGGTCTGCACCTGTGGATAAGCGGCTTGCAGAGCTGCGTTGCCGCCGCAATGGTCGCTGTGCAGATGGGTGTTGAGAATGCGTGCCAGCGGCTGACCCTGCAGCGTCTCGGCAACCAGCGCCAGGGTCTGCTCGGAGTGGGTGACATAGCCCGTATCCACCACGGCTGCGCCTTCGGCATCGCCGGCTGCTGCGGCAAATACGATGTTGTTGGCTGACAGCCAGCCGCGCTCCAGCACGGTCAGGCCAGGCGGCAAAAAAGGCGCTTCGGTCATCGGGCTTGTCTCTTCTTGATTGGTTTTTGCTGGTTGCAAGACTAGCAGAGGCCCGGTGCAAGCACTGTCTTCTCGGTCTGGTGCCCTAAGTCTGCAGGTTGCGGCGTATCACCACGGGCTTGCCGCCAAAGCGCTGCTTGCTCATCCAGTGCGCCAGGGCCGAATCCAGATGGGTGGCGTGACCGGGGAACCACTCTGACAGCGCACGCACCAGATCGTGGCAAAGCGCCACATTGCCCTGATCCAGCTTTTCACGGACTTCGGCCACGGACTTGAGTACGGCCGCATGCTCGTCGATATGGCAGTCGCGCGGCGGGAAGGAGGTGCCGAGCATCCACTGGTCTTCTTCGGCAAAGTGGTGCTGCAGATGGGTTTGCATGGCTTGCAGCAGACTGGGCAGCTCGCTGTCTTCGGCGGTTTGCAGCAGGGCAATCAGCTGCACGAACTCCTGGTGCAACTCGTCCATGGGCCCATGGCCCATGAGCAAATGGTCTCCCCAGACCAGGGTGGCGGTGTGGCTCATGGCAGTGTCTTCTGGTGAATGCGGCGCCGTGTGCGCAGCTTGTCTTCGAAGACCATTGTGCAAACCGGGGGACAGCCGGCATCCTGCAAAAGGAGGAGGTCGATTGGAGCCCTGCCCATTTTTTGGGGCCTGCTGCCGTTCAGGCAAAGAAAAAGCCTCTTGAACCGGAATTCAAGAGGCTTTGTCTGGTGCGCGATACATGGATCGAACATGTGACCCCTGCCGTGTGAAGGCAGTGCTCTACCGCTGAGCTAATCGCGCAATAACTGGTGGGTGATACATGGATCGAACATGTGACCCCTGCCGTGTGAAGGCAGTGCTCTACCGCTGAGCTAATCACCCCGAAGACCGTTATTCTAGCAGCAAGTTTTTGGGTGCCTCGGGAAAACTCGTAATTTTTTTGAAATTTCTCGGATCTGTTCTATCAAGACTGGGCTTTGTCCCGCAGTTCCCGGCGTAGGATCTTGCCCACATTGGTCTTGGGCAGCTCGTCGCGGAACTCGATGAAGCGCGGGCGTTTGTAGCCGGTCAGTTGCTCCTGGCAGTAGCGCAGCACGCGGTCTTCGGTCAGTGACGGGTCGCTGCGCACCACATAGACCTTGATGGCTTCGCCCTGGCGATCGTCGTGCACGCCCACGGCCGCGCATTCGAGCACGCCGGGGCACAGGGAGATGACGTTTTCCAGCTCGTTGGGATAGACGTTGAAGCCGCTGACCACCATCATGTCTTTTTTGCGGTCGATGATGCGGGCATAGCCGTCGTCGCCCAGCACGCCGATATCGCCGGTGCGCATATAGCCGTCGGCCGTGAAGGCCTTGGCGGTTTCTGCCGGCTGGTTGTAGTAGCCGAGCATGACATTGGGGCCTTTGATGCAGAGCTCGCCGGCATCACCCTGCGGGACATCCTGGCCCTCGTCATCCTTGATGGCGACCGAGATGCTGGGCAGCGGCAAGCCGATGGAGCCTGTGAACTGCCGGTTGGTGACGGGGTTGTTGGTGCCTATGGCGCAGGTTTCGCTCATGCCCCAGCCTTCGATCATGGCGCAGCCAGTGACCTGCTGCCACTGGCGCGCCGTGCCTTCCGAAGCCGCCATGCCGCCAGCCTGCGAGATGAACAGCTGCGAGAAATCGAGCTGGCGGAAATCGGGGTTGTTGAGCAGCGCATTGAACAAGGTATTCACTGCCGGCAGGATATGAAAGGGGCGCTTCTTGAGCACCTTGACGAACTTGGGGATGTCGCGCGGATTGGGAATCAGGCTCAGGCTGGCGCCCAGGCGCATGGCAAACAGGCTCACCGTGAGCGCGAAGATGTGATACAGCGGCAGCGCGGCCACGATATGGGTCTCTTCGGCCTTGACCCGGCCATCGAGTGCGGGCGTGAACCAGCTATGTGCTTGCAGCGTGGCGGCCACGATATTGCGATGGGTCAGCACCGCGCCTTTGGACAGGCCCGTGGTGCCGCCCGTGTATTGCAGAAAAGCCGTCGAATCGAGGGTGGCATTGCTGGGCGCGAGTTGGAGGTCTGCTCCGGCGGCCAGGGCCTTGTTGAATGGTGTGACCTGGCGCTGTTCGCTACCTGATCCCAAAGGTAAATCAAAGGCCGGTACCATCTTGGCCAGATGGCGCACGGCGAAGGTGATCCAGCTGCCGTAGAGACCGCCCAGCAGGTCGCCCATGCCCGTCAGGCAGATATGCCGAATGGCGGTGCGCTCCAGCACCTGGGCCAGGGTATGGGCAAAGTTTTCCAGAATGATGATGGCGGTGGCGCCCGAATCCTTGAGTTGATGCTCGAGCTCCCGGGCCGTGTATAGCGGATTGACATTCACGCAGGTGAATCCCGCGCGCAGCACGCCTGCCATGCTGACGGCAAACTGCGGCACATTGGGCAGCATGATGGCCACGCGGGCACCGGGCTCCAGATTCAGGCTTTGCAGCCAGGCCCCCAATTGCTTCGATAGCCGGTCCAGTTCGGCATAGCTCATCCAGCGGTCCATGCAGACCGAGAACGGACGTTCGCCATGCTGGGTGAAAGACTCTTCTAGCAAATGCACCAGTGAGCGGTATTGCCCGGGATGCACTTCATGCGGCACATTGGGTGGATAGTTCTGGAACCAGGGTGCAGCGATTTCCATAGCGGAACCTTGAAGTGGCGCCTTGATACCGAAGAGTTGAGGCGCAGGTTGAGAGAAGTGTGCCTAGCGGTGCTGTGCGGCAGATTCTGGGCAAGCTCCGTGCAGGGGTCTACCGGGGCTTGTCCTAGGCGAAATCGCGCGCAATGAACGTACGAAGGAGTGGCAGGCGGTGAATATCTGGTTTTGGCGCTTCGTGGTGCTGACCCATCTGGCTGCTGCCCTGCTGTGGTGTGGCTTCTGGGGGGAGAGCAGGCCTTGGCTGGCCGCAGCAGGTGTCGCTGCACTGGCCTGCGGAGCGGGAGCGCAACTGGGCCTGCAGATGCTGTTGATGCGCCATGTGCTGCGCAGCCGCCGGTTGCCAAGGCCGGCAACGGGTGTGGTGCTGCGTGCCTGGCTGGCGGAGTGGCGGTTTTCACTGCGGATATTCGGCTGGCGCATACCGTTTCGCTCTCAAGCCGAGGCCGACTTCTGCCCGGTTCAGCCCCAAGGGCAGGTCGGCGTGGTGCTGGTGCATGGCTATTTCTGCAGCCGTGCGGTGTGGAACCCATGGCTCAGAAAGCTGAAGGCGCGTGATATTGCCTGTGCAGCGATGACGCTGGAGCCCGCGCACGGGCATCCGGTTGATGCCATGGTGGCGAACCTGCATCGCTGCGTGCAGCAGATGGCGCGGCAGACGGGGCGGGCACCGCTGCTGGTGGCGCACAGCATGGGGGGGCTGGTGGTGAGGGCCTGGCTCAAGACCTTGACTGCCGGTCAGCGCTCGCAATATGCGGCCCATGTGGTGACCGTGGCCACGCCCCATGGCGGAACATGGCTGGCGCGGTTTGCCCACCGCCTGCCTGCACGCGATATGCGCGAGGCCGGTGACTGGCTGCAGGCACTGGGGCCTTTACCTGCCGATGTTTCCATGAGCTGCTGGTGCAGCAGCAGCGACAACATCGTGTTCCCGCCGACGCTGGCGACGATGGAGGGCGCGCAGCTGCACCAGGTGGAGGATGCTGCGCATATGCAGCTGCTGTTTGACGAACGGGTCTGGAAGCACTGCCTGCAGCTGCGGCAGCAGTTGCAGCAGTCGTAGTTTCTGCTTGGCTCGGGAATCAGACTGCAGAGCGGTTTTCCGAGTCTTCCAGCTCCGGCGGCCTGTCAGTGGCGGGGGGCGCAGGTGCAGCACGGTCTTGAACCAGGTGGATATCGGTGGCCGATACCAGCGGGATTTTCTGCTCGGCGCAGCGCTGCAGCAGGCCAAACAGCAGGTCGCTGCGTGTGCTGTAGACATTGCGCGAGCTGGCGACATGGCCGAAGCTGGTGATGTTGACCACGCTGCCGTTGATGGAGTCCACATACATGGAGGGGGTGGGAGTGCTCAGCACGGCCTCATGCTCGGCATACAGGCCCAGCAGCACCTCGCGCAGCTTGACGATATCGGTGTTGAGCGGCACCGAGAAGGCGATCGAGATGCGGCCCAGTGCGCCGTCCATGGTCAGGTTCTGCACGGACTTGGTGATGAACTCGGAGTTGGGCACGATGACGGTGGATTTGTCGTCGGTCTGAATCTCGGTGGCGCGCACGCTGATGCGGCGGATATCGCCGACCTGGTCACCGATACGCACGCGGTCGCCGAGCTTCACGGGGCGCTCGGCCAGCAGAATCAGGCCCGAGACAAAGTTCTGCGTGATGGCCTGCAGGCCAAAACCGATGCCCACGGACAGCGCACTGGCCAGCAGCGCGACTTTCTCGAAACCGATGCCCATGGCAGCCAGCGTCCACAGGGCCGATAGCGTGATGCCCACATAGCGGGCCACGGTGCTGATAGAGTTGCGCGCGCCGATGTCCAGCTCGGTCTTGGGCAGATAGGTTTCCACCAGCCAGTGCTGCAGTGTGCGGAAGATGGTCAGGCCTGCCACCAGCACGATCAGGCCGCGCAGGAGGGTCATGGGGCGCAGCACGGAGTCGCCAATGGGCAGGCCCTTGGTCAGCGTGTCGGTCATGTTCAGCAGGCTGCTGGGGTTGCCGAACGGGGCCGTGAGGGCCAGCAGGCCCAGCAGCATCAGGCAGACGCGGGAGAAGGCGGACAGCAGCACGCCGATCTGCTCCACGCGGGTGGGCTTCATCCCGAGTCCCAGAGAGATGCCTTTGCCGATGCGGCTTTCGGCGGAGCACAGCCAGCCAAAGAAGTCATCGGCGAACTTCATCAGCAGCGTGGTGGCCAGCACCACCACGGTAATCCACACCATCTGCGTGGCGACGAAGACCGAGAAATTCAGATACCCGATCAGCGCTGCAATCAGCGCGGCCAGCACCGTCAGGTGCCCGCCCAACCAGGCAAACATCAGCCAGTTGCTGGTGGTGGCAGGGCGGTGTTCATTGCCGTGCTGGGCGGCCTTTTCCAGGTCGATGACCTGCTGGCGCTTGCGTTGCTTCTTGATGACCACCAGCACCGAGATGATGAGGCCGGCATAGGTCAGCGCAATCAGGCCGTCCAGGGCCACGCTGCTGACGTCGCTGGTGCGGGCGGCAATGTCCACCGCATTGAGCATGATGGTGAACCAGGTCAGGCCTGCGGCGCCCCAGGCCAGGCGTGTGAGCTTGGGCGCGGCCTCATCGTCGATGTTCAGCAGCCGCCAGGACGGGTGCTTGGGCACCAGCAGGCTGGCGCTGACGGACAGGAAGAAGGCTGCAACGAAGCTGCCTTTGATCCAGGCATCGGCCACCAGTTGCAGGCGCGGAGCGATGGCGTCGATGGAGCGCAAGGCCTCGATGAAGAGCAGGCTGGCCAGCCCGGGCAGGGCCGTACCCACGATCAGCATCCACACGGCAAGACCCGAGCGGCGCAGGCGTCCGTTGGGTGCGTGATCGGACGCCGCGAACCGGCGGCCCAGATGGCGCAGCCACATGCGCAGCGGAAACATCAGCACCAGGGCCAGCAGTGTGCCCAGCAGCGGTATCTTGTTGCCATGTTTTTCGATGGCGGCCCCGAAGCTGGAGTCACCCAGGCGTATCAAGCCGTGGATGCGCTGCAGATCCACCGGCAGGTCGGTGGCGAACTTCCTCCACAGCGATGGAGACAGCGGCGATGCGACCTTGCGGGCAATCTGTGCACTGAATTGCTGGGTGCGGATTTTTTCGATGTTGTCGCCAGCCTGCTTGGCTTCGACCGAGAGCAGCTTGCCACGCTTGATGGCCGAGTCCAGATCGCTGTGCTGTTGCGACAAATCCTTGCGTTGCTGCGTGAGTTCCGGGCTTTCCTCGGTGCCTTCGACCACCGGGCCCAGCTGGGCAATACGGGCATCCAACTGCTTGAGCAGGGGCTCCAGCGCCGTCACGGCGTTGTCGGCATCACGCTTGGATTGCAGCGTTTTTTCGGACAAGGCCTGCAAGGTCTCGGAGGAGTCCGCGTCGTCCAGGGACTTGCGTGCCGCATCCAGTGCGTCGGAGGCCTGCTCCAGCTGCTGCAGGGAAGTGGCCTGTGCATCCATCACGGAAGCCGCTGGTTCGGCTGCGATGGCAATGCCCAGGCAAAGATAGAGCGCTGCGAGCCAGCGCAGCATTCGGATGCAAGAATTTTGCATGGTGTGTCGGGGGTGGATCAGGGCCGCAGTGCGGTGCGGATTGGCGGACTCTCTGGCCGCCAGTACGCTGCAACTATAGGTGCAATGCTGCGAGCAGGGTTTCAGCATGCAACCGCCCATGGCAGTGCGCGGAGCCTGGCAAAGCTCTTACGGTCAGCTATTCATTGAATAGCTGACAGCGCTTGCTGGTCAAGCGCTGAGTGCTGAAATGATCGGTATCAAATCAGCTGTTCGCCGGGCAGCAATTGCTTGGCACCTATGGTGGGTTGCTGACGCAATTGGGCATACAGTGGCGCAAAGTCGGTGCTGGCCAAGTCCAGCAGCTGCTGCATATCGTCGATGACGAAATAGGTCTGCTGGTAGGTGTCGATCTTGTAGAGCGTGCGCATGGCACGTTCCAGCTGCAGCGGCAGGCGATGAGGTTCGGGGCTTTGCACGCTGTAGGCCAGCTCGCCGGCCGAACTCAGAATGCCGGCACCGTAGGCGCGCACGCCACCGCCTTCGCGGATCAGGCCGAACTCCACCGTGTACCAGTACAGGCGCGAGAGCATTTCGCAGGCGCCCAGCTCGGCAGCCTTGAGGCCGCCCTGGCCATAGGCCTGGATGAAATCGGCCATTACCGGGTTGAACAGCAGCGGCACATGACCGAAGAGGTCGTGAAAGATGTCGGGCTCGACGATGTATTCGAACTCCTCGGGCTTGCGAATCCAGTCCGTGACGGGGAACTTGCGCTGGGCCAGCAGCGAGAAAAACGGTACTTCGGGAATCAGGCCCGGCACGCCGACGATCTCCCAGCCGGTGGCCTTGAACAGGCGCTCGTTGACTTCCTCGAAGCGGGGAATGCGTTCCTTGGCGCCCAGTGCGGGCAGCACGTCGATGAAGTGCTGGCTGGCCAGGCCGGGCAGCAGCGCGCTCTGGCGCTCATAGAGCCGGTGGTAGGTGAGGTGGTCGGCCTCGGTATAGGCTGCGTAATTCTGGGCGCAGGTGTAATCGGCGCTGGCGCGGCTGTAATCGCCACGCGGCGGGCGGTCGGACTGGCCATAAACCACGGGTGCTTGTCCCATCATGTGCTCCTTGTGTGTCGGCAAGCCGGCCAGACCACCCCCCGGGTGGTCCATGCCTAGCCGGCCTTGATCTTGGTTGCGTTGATCAAAAACTGAAACTTGCGGTTCTCGCGTTTCACGAATTCAGCAAACTCCTGCAGACGCATGTCCTCGGGGGCGATGCCCATCTTGCGGAACTGGTCGCGGTTGGCTGGGGCGCTGAGCGCGGCCTGCAAGGCGGTTGCATATTTCTGGGCGTCCTTGTCGGGCAGGCTGGCCGGGGCGAACACGCCGAACCAGGTGGCCACGTCAAAACCGGGCACGGCCTCGTTCACGCTGGGCACATTGGGCAGTGCCACATTGCGGGCCGGGGTGGTGACGGACAGGGCCACGAGTTCGCCCGAGGCGATCAGCGGCAGGGCGGAGGCGAGGTTGTCGAACACCATGTCCACATCGCCCTTGAGCAGGGCCTTCTGGGCGGCCGATGCACCTTCGAACTGCACATTGGGCAGGCGCAGATTGGCCAGCGACTTGAGCATCTCGGCCGAGATATGGCCGATGCTGCCGTTGCCGGCCGAACCCATCTTCAGCTGATTGGGGTTGGTTTTGATGTAGCCAACCAGGTCGCTGGTGCTCTGGATCTTGAGCTCTTCGGCACGAGCCTTGGTGATGACCAGCACATTGGGCACGCGCGCCACCAGAATCAGGGGCTTGAAGTCCTTGTACACGTCATAGGACAGCGGCGCCCCCATATTGGGCAGTACCGCATGTGTGGCCACGGCGCCCATGACCACCAGGTTTTCCTGCGGTTTGGCCTTGGCGATCAGCTCCACGCCTTTGGTGCCGCCGGCGCCGGGCTTGTTGGTGACGGTGATGGAGCCCAGGCTTTGCTGGGCGCCTTTGGCCAGCAGATGGGCCGAGGTATCGAGAGGGCCGCCCGCAGGGTAGGGAACGACAAAGGACAGGGGCTGGCCGACGTTTTGCGCAAAAGCAGCAAAAGACGATCCGCACAGCCAGGCAGCAAGCAGGAGCAAACGTTTCACAATGGTTTCCGAGAAAGAACAGCCTTCAACAGGCGCTCGGAAGTATAGAAAGGCTGGCTGGGCTGTCAGAGCATTTAACAGAACAAATTCAGGCGCGCAGCCTTTGAATCGGGTGCTCAGGACAGCTGCAGATTGTTCCTGATGAGCTGGCCGTAGAAGCGGTGATCGGCCTGGACCAGCTGGGCAAAGTCCTGCAGGCGCAGGTCCTCGCGGATCACGCCCATGGCGTCGAAGTACTGTTGCACGGCAGGTTGCTGCAGCGTCCTGGCAAAGGCATTGGCCCAGCATGAGGCCTGTGCATCCGATATGCCGGCCGTGGCGAACAGGCCGAACCAGGTGGTCAGCTCCAGGCCGCGTATGCTCTCGCCGAGCACCGGCACCCCCGGCACCCCCGGCAGCATGGGAAGTGGCGTCGCCGAGGTCACGCCCAGGGCTTTGAGCCGACCGGCGCGAATATGGGGCAGGCAGGAAGCGATGTTGTCGAACATCAGGTCGGACGATCCTTCCAGCAGCGCCGACATCGCAGGCTGGGCACCGGCAAATGGCAGATGCTGCAGTGGCACGCGGGTCAGTGTCTGGAACCGCTTGCCCGCAATATGGCCTATGCTGCCGTTGCCCGCGGAGGCATAGCGCAGGGGCTGCCGGTTTCTGGCCATGAAGCGAAGCAGGTCGTCGGGCGTTTGTATGCGCCACTGCTGCGCCAGCTCGCTGCGCATGACCAGCACATGGGGCATGCGCGCCACCAGATTCAGCGGCTGAAAGTCGCGCAGCGGATCGTAGGGAAGCTGAGGGTTGAGCCAGGGCAGGATGGCATGGGTACCCGCCGCGCCCATCAGCAGCAGGGGGTCGCGTGCGCCGGCCCGCGCCACCATGGCTGCCCCCGTGCTGCCGCCTGCCCCCGTTACATTGATCACCTGCATGTGAGCTATGGAGGTGGTGTCCTGCGCGAGCCGGCGCGAGGCTCGGTCCAGCGGGCCGCCTGCCGAGTAGGGAACGACCAGCGTCAGTGCGTTCGCAGCCTTGCTGGAATTGGTTGTAAAACCCGCTGAACCCTTTTGTGCGTAAGCGCGAGAAGCTATCAAAGGTGAAGCTGCAGCAGCGGTCAGCGTCAGCAGCCGTCGCCGGGTGAGCGGGCTGGCTGTCGTATCCGTGCCCATGCCGCCGGTTGCAAGCGGGGTGTGGAGGAGGGAGCGCGGCGCAGGAGCTTTCACGTTGGGGATGGTCGTTGACTTGGTGACAGGTCTCGAGACCTCTGATGCAGCGTGTGCTCAAGTATAGGCAGGTCTGAACTGCCAGAGGTGCTTGGTTGGGCGGGATTGCCATCGATATGGTGACCAGTTGCAAGCCAAGGTCTGGCCCGCCGCCTGCGCTGGCGCGGGTGGCCGCCTGGCGATGGTGACTGGCGCGGTTCATGGCTGCAATACCTGGGGTGGAGCGTGCGTTCAGCTCTTGAGCACGCCGCGGCGCATCTGGTCCAGCTCCATGGTCTCGAACAGCGCCTTGAAGTTGCCCTCGCCAAAGCCGCTATTGCCCTTGCGCTGGATGAACTCGAAGAAGATCGGGCCCAGCTGGTTCTCGCTGAAGATCTGCAGCAGCAGCTCGCCGGGCTGACCGTCTACCAGGATGTTGCGCGCCAGTAGCTCGGGAATCGGTTCCTGCAGGTCGGGAATGCGCTTGGGCAGCAGTTCGTAATAGGTCTCGCTGGTGCTCAGCAGTTTGATGCCGTTCATCTGCAGCCCGTCCACGGTGTCGTAGAGGTTGGTCGAGCCCAGTGCGATGTGCTGTATGCCTTCGCCGTGATACATGTCCAGGTACTCCTGGATCTGACCGGCCTTGTCGTTGCCTTCCTCGTTGATAGGGATGCGGATCTTGCCGCAGGGGCTGGTCATGGCCTTGCTCTTGACGCCGGTGGACTGGCCTTCGATGTCGAAGTAGCGGATCTCGCGGAAGTTGAAGATGCGCTCGTAGAAACCTGCCAGTTCGGCCATGCGGCCACGGTAGACGTTGTTGGTCAGGTGGTCGATATAGGTCAGGCCCAGGCCTTGCGGATGCAGGTCGGCGCCGGGCAGGGGCTCGAAGTCCACGTCGAAGAAGCTGATGTTGCCAAGGTCGCCGTCCTTGGCGCCGTTCTTGCCGCGCCACTTGTCGATGAAGTAGATCAGCGAGTCGCCAATGCCCTTGATGGCGGGAATGTTCAGCTCGCCCGGGGCGGCATGCTGGTCGTAGCCCCAGGCGCCCAGGGAGATCGCACGCTCGTAGGCGAACTTGGCGTCCTGCACGCGGATGGCGATGGCGCAGACGCTGGGGCCGTGCAGGCGGGCAAAGCGCTGGGCGAAGCTGTCGGGCTCGGCGTTGATGATGAAGTTGATCTCGCCCTGGCGATACAGCGTCACGTTCTTGCGGCGGTGCTTGGCGATGGCCGTGAAGCCCATGCGCTCGAACAACTGGCCCATGGCCACCGGGTCGGGGGCCGCGTATTCGACAAACTCGAAGCCGTCCGTGCCCATGGGGTTGTCCCAGGTCTGGAAGCTGCTGGCATTGGTTTGGGTCAGGGGGGCGTTCATAGCGTGAGTCTCCAGCCGAGGAATCAACACATGGGGGAGCCGGTGTCGATGAAGGGATTCACTGTAGGCTGGAGCACTGGCAGGCTTTATGCAAAAAGCCCGTGTCATCAATTCATTGATTGCATAAAAATTGCGCGAAAATTAAATTTCATGCAATTTAAATGGTCATCAAGGGATAACCCTGAAAAAAACCTGCTCTGTTTTTATAATCTGCCGCCATGAGCCTTACGCACACCATCGACAAACTGGACAAGGCGATTTTGCGCCGTCTGCAGGCCAATGGCCGAGAAACCTATGACGTCATCGGGGAGCAGGTCGGCCTGTCACCCAGCGCCGTGCTGCGCCGGGTCAAACGACTGGAAGAAAGCGGCGTCATCGACCGCTATGTGGCCCTGGTGCAGCCCGAAACCGTGGGTCTGGGGCTGACGGCCTACCTCAACGTCCGTCTCGAAAAATATACCGAAACCAGCAAGCGCAACCCCATGGACGTCTTTCGCGCCAGCGTGCAGACCTGGCCCGAAGTGGTGGAATGCGTCTCCCTGACCGGCGAGATGGACTATCTGTTGCGTGTGGTCGTGGCCGACATGCAGCACTACAGCCGCTTCATCATGGATACCTTGCTCAAGCACCCCAGCGTACAGGACTGCAAGACCAGCTTTGTGATGGACCGGGTCAAGGTCACGACGGCGGTGCCGCTGTAGAGCTCTGACGTCCCTCACTGGGACCATGATTTGATGTGGATGCTTGGCTAAGGTTTTGAATTAACGGAAAATCCTTACAAGATTGTTGCAATGCAACACCCGGCTTGTGGTGATTCGGGTTTTTACCTATATTTCAGGCCATGAATATCTCCAAAGACTGGTTGAAATCGCCCTGGCAGACCGGCTCCGGCTGGCTGCGGGATATGGGCAGGCCCCAGGGCGCAGAGCGTCGCTCGCCGTCCTTGGTACCTATTCGCACGCTGAGCCCGCGCCACCGTGATCGCATCACCAAGCACCTGCTCAAGCTCGATGAGCGTGACCGTTATCTGCGCTTCGGCTACGCGGCCAGCGACGAACAGGTGGCGCGCTATGTCGAGCATCTGGACTTCGAACGCGACGATATCTTCGGTATCTTCAATCGCCGCCTGGAGCTGATCGCTATGGCGCACCTGGCTTTTGCCGGTCACCCCGAGCATGAAAAGTGCGCCGAGTTCGGCGTCTCCGTGCTCAAGAGCGCACGTGGCAAGGGCCTGGGCAAACGCCTGTTCGAGCGCGCCGTGCTGCATGCGCGCAGCAAGAACGTGAGCATGATGTTCATCCATGCGTTGTCCGAGAACACGGCCATGCTCAAGATCGCGCGCAATGCCGGGGCTACCGTCAAGCGCGAGGGCTCGGAATCCGAGGCCTATCTGGAGCTGCCACCGGCAAGCTTTGAAACCCATGTCAGCGAGCTGATGACCGAGCATATCGGCGAGGTGGACTATCAGCTCAAGAAGCAGGCCAAGAACTTCTGGTCCTTTCTGGCCGGCGTGCAGGAAGTGCGCAAAGGTGTGCAGGAAGGCCGCCACCAGTCAGCGGAATAATTGCTGAAATGGCTGTGGCGCTTGCCTGTCAAGCGCTGATAGCTATCAAAATAGATGAATCAAGAGCATGGGCCGCTGTCGCAATGTGATAGCGGCCCATGGCTTTTGGAGTGCTGCCAGCCAGGTGTCAACACAATCCGCTATTCTTGGTGGCTTGTTTGACTACCGCACGTCCTGCACTCCAGACAGTGTCTGACCCCCATCCTGCGCGACTTCCCGAGAAGGAAGACAAGCGAAGCTTCCTGCAAAAGGTGGCTGAGTTCATCCATCCGGCACCGGAATCCCCCGATGAACTGATCGAAACCCTGGCCGAAGCCGAAGACAACCAGGTCATCGGCACCGAGTCCCGCGTCATGCTTGAGCGCGTGATCCGCATGGCCGACATGAGCGCCGGAGAAGTCATGGTGGCTGCGCCACGCATGGATCTCATCAATATCGACGCTCCGTTTGAAGAAATCCTGCATCAGGTCATCACCACGGCACATTCGCGCTTTCCGGTGTATCAAGGTGAGCGCGAGAACATCATTGGCATTCTCATGGCCAAGGATTTGCTCAAGCTGCAGCGCTCTCCCACGCTCAATATCCGTGCTTTGGTGCGCTCGGCCGTCTTCGTGCCGGAGAGCAAGGGCCTCAACGATCTGCTGCGCGAGTTTCGCGCCAACCGCAACCATCTGGCCATCGTCATCGACGAATTCGGCCGTGTGGCGGGCTTGGTGACGATTGAAGACGTGCTCGAAGAAATCGTGGGCGAGATTGAGGACGAGTTCGACATCCCCGAAGACGAGGGCGATATCTTTGCCCTGGCCGACAACAGTTATCGCGTGGCCGGTGATGCAAGTGTCGAGCATGTGAGCCAGGAGTTCGGAACCCGTTTGCATGCCAGCGACCCCGATGAGGAGTTCGACACCATAGGCGGCCTGATCGCCCATGAGATTGGCCATGTGCCCAAACGGGGCGAGCAGATTCACCTGGGTGGGCTGGAGTTCACCGTGCTGCACACCAAGGGCGGCGCCGTGCGCTGGTTCAAGGTGGTGCGCGACCCGTCGCCCGACAGCCTGGTCAAAAACTGATATCCCGTATGCTTGCATTCCCCAGCCTCCGGCCTGGGGGGTCTTGTTGGCGCTCGTCTCTTGCTTATGAACCCTAACGCCGTCACATCCGTCCGCTCGCCGGCTTTCAGACCTCAAGGCTGGCTGGGCGTGCTGCTGCTGGCCGTGGCCGGTGCCTTGCAGGCGTTTTCGCTGGCATGGCCCTGGGCGCGCGGTCAGGGCGATGGCTGGCTGACCATGGTGGGCGGCTATGGCCGTCCGCTGTGGTGGCTGCAGATACTGTCTCTGGCCGTGCTGGTCCATGCGCTGCTGCTGGCGCCCACAGCGAGCAGGGCGGCTCTGCGCGGCTGGGCGTTTGCCACGGCCTGGTTGGCGGCCACTTTCTGGTGGCTGTTCATCTCCATGCACACCTATGGCGGTCTGGCCGCGCCACTGGCCGTGGCCGCAGTGCTGGCGCTGGCGGCTTTTCTGGGCGGTTATTACGCGATTGTTTCCTGGTTCTTCAAGCGTATTTCCCATGTCCCATCAGCGCTTGCAGCTATGGTTTTTGCTGCGCTGTGGACCTTGGCCGAGCTGGCACGGGGCTGGCTGTGGACAGGCTTTCCCTGGGGGGCGGGCGGTTATGCCCATGTGGAAGGCCCGCTATCCGTGCTGCCGCGCTGGATCGGCGTTTACGGCACGGGCTTTGTGGCGGCCTGGATCGCCGCCTGGCTGGCGCTGCTGGTCGGGCGCGCGCGGGTACAGCCAGGCAAGCTGCATCTGAAGCCTGTGCTGGCCAGCTTGGCCGCGTTGGTGCTGGTCTGGGGCGGGTTGTGGTGGGCGCGTAGCGAAAGCCTGCAAGCCCCTGCCGGGCAGCCAGGGCTGAGCGTGGAGTTGCTGCAGGGCAATATTCCGCAGGATGAAAAATTTGAGCTGGGCTCGGGTGTGATCGTGGCGCTGCGCTGGTATGCCCAGCAGCTGCATGACTCCAAGGCTCAATTGGTGGTGGCGCCCGAGACTGCCATTCCCCTGCTGCCTCAGCAACTGCCTGCAGATTACCTGGACTTTGTGCGCCAACCCTTTGTGAAGAGCGGCGGCAGGCAGGCTGCGCTGATTGGTATTCCGCTGGGCAATCTGGAGGCCGGCTACACCAACACCGTGGAAGGCTGGATGCCCGGGCAGACCCAGCCTTACCAGTACGACAAACACCATCTGGTGCCGTTCGGCGAGTTCATTCCGCCCATGTTCCGCTGGTTTACCGACCTCATGAACATCCCGCTGGGGGACTTCAACCGTGGTGCGCTGGGCCAGGCTTCGATGAGCTGGGCTGGAGAGCATCTGTCACCCAATATCTGCTACGAAGACTTGTTTGGCGAGGAGCTGGCTGCCCATTTCGGCAGCGCGTCGACCGCGCCTACGGTGCTGGTCAATCTGAGCAATATCGGCTGGTTTGGCGACTCCGTGGCGATTGACCAACACCTGAACATCAGCCGCATGCGGGCGCTGGAATTCGAGCGTCCCATGCTGCGTGCGACCAATACTGGTGCAACCGTGGTCATCGACCACAAAGCCAGGGTGGTCAGTGCCCTGGCGCCTTTCGAGCGGGCCGTGCTTTCAGCCCGGGTTCAAGGCCGCGAAGGCATGACGCCCTATGCGCGCTGGGTTCATGCCCTGGGCCTGGTGCCGCTGACGCTGCTGTGCCTGCTGATCTGTGGCGTGGCCTGGCTGGGTGCGCGCCGTATGCGCGGCTGAGGGTTGAGCCGAGGCTATGGCGGAGTCCGCTACCGGGAAAATGCACGACTGCCATCAAGGCTCACGCCATTTGTGGCAGAGTTTCGGGCCTGATCATGGGTATTGTGGGCCAGCCATGCGTGCCAGCCTTGATAATGCCCGGTTGTACCGCCCCGCTGGGGTGTGAACTGCAGATCCCCGAATAAAGTAACAGGTAGCTCCCATGGGCTGCCGTGGAGCAATTGAGAGAATGGCTGAATCTTTTTCCTACGAAC
This sequence comes from Comamonas resistens, assembly GCF_030064165.1. NCBI lineage: Bacteria > Pseudomonadati > Pseudomonadota > Betaproteobacteria > Burkholderiales > Comamonadaceae > Comamonas > Comamonas resistens. The sequence goes on along the minus strand of NZ_CP125947.1, from coordinate 4,506,129 downwards.
AACTGATCGCCTCTGGTGAGGGCAAGCTGTTTGGCGCCGATAGCGGCCGTCTGCCCCTGCCTCCCATGCTGATGTTCGACCGCATCACGCATATTGACGCCGACGGTGGCGCCCATGGCCTGGGCAAGATCGTGGCCGAACTGGACGTCAAGCCCGATCTGTGGTTCTTTGACTGCCATTTCCAGGGCGACCCCGTCATGCCCGGCTGTCTGGGCCTGGATGCCATGTGGCAGCTGATCGGCTTTTACCTGACCTGGCTGCGTCTGCCCGGTCGTGGTCGCGCTCTGGGCGCCGGTGAGGTCAAGTTCACGGGTGAAGTGGGCCCTGATGTCAAACTGGTGACATACGAAATTGATATCAAGCGTGTGATCAAGCGCAAGCTGAACATGGCCATTGGCGACGCACGCCTGCTGGCCGATGGCAAGGAAATCTACGTGGCCAATGACCTGCGCGTGGGTCTGTTCCTGCGTGAAGACGGCCAAGGTAAGGCAGCATGAGCAAGAAGCGGGTAGTCATCACCGGCGCGGGCATTGTCTCGTGCATCGGCAACGATCTGGCAACAGTGGAGGCCTCGCTGCGCGCGAGCCGCTCGGGCATCAAGGCCATGCCCCAGTTCACGGAACTGGGCATGCGCTCGCAGGTGGCGGGTATTCCCGAGATCGATATCGAGGCACGCATCGACCGCAAGCAACTGCGCTTCATGGGTGACGCTGCGGCCTATTCGCAGATTGCCCTCGAGGACGCGATCAAGCAGTCGGGTCTGACGCCAGAGCAGGTGAGCCACCCGCGCACCGGCCTGATCATGGGCTCGGGCGGCGGCTCGCCCGCCAACCAGATCGAAGCGGCCGACACGCTGCGTGAAAAAGGCATTCGCCGCGTGGGGCCCTATCAGGTCACGCGCTGCATGAGCTCTACGGTCTCGGCCTGCCTAGCGACCAATTTCAAGGTCAAGGGCATCAACTACTCCATCACCTCGGCTTGCTCGACCTCGGCCCACTGCATTGGCGCTGCGGCCCAACAGATCGCCTGGGGCATGCAGGACGTGATGTTTGCGGGCGGCGGTGAAGAGCTGTCCTGGGGCATGTCGCTACTGTTCGATGGCATGGGTGCCATGTCCAGCAAGTACAACGAGACGCCCGAAAAGGCTTCGCGTGCTTACGATGCCAACCGTGACGGCTTCGTGATCGCCGGCGGCGGCGGCGCCGTGGTGCTGGAGAGCCTAGAACATGCGCTGGCGCGCGGTGCCCACATCCTGGCCGAAGTGGTGGGCTTTGGCGCCACCAGCGACGGTGAGGACATGGTGGCCCCTTCGGGCGACGGCGCCATCGCCTGCATGAAGCAGGCCATGGAAACCGTGGATGCGCCCATCGACTACATCAACACGCACGGCACATCGACCCCCGTGGGCGATATGCAGGAAGTGCGTGCCATGCGCGAGCTGTTCGGTGACAAGGTGCCTCCGTTCTCGAGCACCAAGTCGCTGACCGGTCACTCGCTGGGCGCCACGGGCGTGCAAGAGGCGATCTACTGCCTGATCATGCTCGACAAGGGCTTTATCGCCGGGTCGGCCAATGTGGAAACGCCCGATCCGCTGCTGGGCGATATGCCTCTGGTCACTAAGACCCGCGATGCCGAACTCAAGACCGTGCTGTCCAACAGCTTCGGTTTTGGCGGCACCAATGCCTCCCTGGTGCTCCAGCGCTGGGAAGGTCAATAAGTCTGCGTCGCGTGAAAGCCAGCCCGCTTGGCCGTTTGCTAAGCGGGCTTTTTTCTGTCATTCACACTCGTCACACTCATGAAGATTGCGATTCTTGACCGTGATGGCACCCTCAATCAGTGGGGGGACCATGGTTTCATCGGCCGTCCTGATGAATGGGTGGCTGTGCCTGGTGCGCTGGAAGCGGTTTCACGCCTCAATCGTGCGGGCTGGCATGTGGTGGTGGTGACCAATCAGCCCGGTCTGGGCCGCGGACTGTTCGACGTGATCGAGCTCAATGCCGTGCATGCCAAGATGCACCGCGAACTGGCGGCCGCCGGGGGGCGTGTGGAGGCCGTGTTCTTCTGCCCCCATGCGCCCGATGAGGATTGTGCCTGCCGCAAGCCGCGCCCGGCCTTGTTTCAGCAGATAGCAGAGCGCTATGGCGCCGGGGGCTCGGAAATCTGGGCCATTGGCAGCGGGGTGGAGCATCTGCAGGCTGGACAGGCCCTGGGCGCGCACCTGATGTTTGTGGAGTCCACGGGGCGCCTTGTGGAAAGCGGCAGCGATGTCCTTCCCGAGGGTAGCGAGCGTTTTGCCGATCTGCAGGCTGTGGTCAACGCGCTGCTGCCGCTGGGAGATGGCGATGTGTCCCAACCGGCAGAGGAGACGCCCGGCTCGCATTGATTCTGGATTTCAAGTAAAAATAGCTTCAACTGCTTGAAAATTCAGCGCTAGCTGCTATGTTTCTTGCTGATTTCGTACGCCTTGCAGGCGTTATGCTCCCCTGCTATCGATTGCCCTCATGTCCCTGATTCGTTCCGTCCTCCACATGCTGTGGATGGCTGTCACCGTTATTCCCTATACCTTTGGTGTGTTGCTGACCAAGTGGATCAGTGGCTCCTCCGACAAGGCCTATTGCGTGGCGCGTGCCTGGCTCAAGCTGTCGGTGGACAGCGCCCGCGTCATCATGGGTGTCCGGTACCGTGTGCAAGGCATGGAAAACCTGCCTGCGGATGGGAGCCAGGGTGTGGTGCTGCTGGTCAAGCACCAGTCCACCTATGAGACTTTCCTGATGCCGGCCATCATGCCGCGTCCGCTGGCCTATGTGTTCAAGAAGGAGCTGCTGAAGGTGCCGTTCTTCGGTTGGTCCATTGGTGCGCTGGACATGATCCACATCGACCGGGCCCAGCGTTCGCGCGCCTTCCACAAGGTAGTGGAGCAGGGCAAGCGTCTGCTGGACCAGGGTATCTGGGTCATCATGTTCCCAGAAGGCACGCGTGTGAATCGTGGCGAGGTGGGCGAATACAAGACCGGTGCCACCCGTCTGGCCATCATGGCCGGCGCGCCCGTGGTGCCGATTGCCGTGACATCGGCCAAGTGCTGGCCGCGCAAGGCCTTCGTCAAGAAGCCGGGCATGGTTGATGTGTCCATCGGCAAGCCGATTTCGTCGGCCGGTCGCAAGCATGACGAGCTGATGGCCGAGGTCGAATCCTGGATCGAAGCCGAGATGCAGCGGCTGGACCCTGAGGCGTACTGATGTTCCCCCTGAGCCGCTGCGCGCTTTCCCCCAGGGGACGATGCCTTCGCCGCGAGGCGGCTCTTGCTCGGCATCCCTGATGGTCGGCTTTCAATCATGGCAATGGCTGGTGCCGCCAGTGGTCGATGATGGACGGGGGCAATTGATTCCTCGACGGCGGGCGAGCAAGCCGCCAGTACCGTCCTTGCCTCAGACCTTGCTTCAAGCCGATCTGGATTTTGAGGAAAATCCCGCTCAAACGCAGGCGGGTAAAACGGCAGCAGCTATTGATTTGGAAGAGGATGATGAGCCTGTGGTGTTGCCGGCTCATCCCCTGGCCAGCCACGCCGTGCATCTGCAAGGCCTACCCATTGCCTATCTGCTGCGCCGCTCGGCACGGCGCAGCATCGGATTTTCGGTCAGTGCCCAGGGGCTGGATGTCACCGCTCCGCGCTGGGTGGGCATGGCCGAGATCGAAGCGGCGTTGCAGACCAAGGCCGGCTGGATTGTGCGCAAGCTGCAGGAGGCCGGTCAGCGCCAACAGCTGAAGAACGAGGCACGTATTCACTGGCAGGAGGGCGGTCTGCTCGACTATTTGGGCGTCCCCATGCGGCTGTGCCTGACGGGCGGGTCATCCAATCCAGTCCGTACCCGCCAGACTTATCGTGAGCAGCATGCGGATGGCGCGCAGTGCCTGCATTTGCCGCTGGCGCCGGATGCGCCGCCCGTACAGGTCCGCGCGGCGGTACAGGCCTGGATACTGCGCGAAGCACGCACCCATTTCACAGCGCGTATGCTGCACTATGCTCCCCGGATGGGAGTGCGCTGGAATGCGCTGCGCCTTAGCAGTGCCAACACGCGCTGGGGCAGTGCGACCAGTGCCGGCGTGATTCGGCTGAACTGGCGATTGATGCAGCATGCGCCGCAAATCATCGACTATGTGGTGGTTCATGAGCTCGCTCATCTGCACCATATGGATCACAGCCCGCAGTTCTGGGCCGTGGTGGAGCAAATGCTTCCCGACTGGAAGCAATTGCGCAGAACTTTGAGAGACAGGCCTTTGCCCGGCTGGGACTGAGGCGCACTACACACTATGCAAGGACAGACCATGAATCCAGTATCTGAAACCATTGAGCCTGCCGAGGGCTATGCTGGCGATATCGCAGCCGAGCTGGCCTGGAAGTGGGTGCAAGGCGGCGAGGCCGTCCTGGTCGATGTGCGCACCGATGCCGAGCGCGAGTGGGTGGGCAAGGTGCCGGGTGCGGTCGCCGTTGCCTGGAAGCAATGGCCGGGTATGGCCATGAATGCGGATTTCGATGCCCAGCTGCGTGCAGCCGTGCCCGAAGGCAAAAAGCTGGTGCTGCTGTGCCGCAGCGGCGTGCGCTCGGTGGCGGCAGCCCAGCGTGCTACGGGCCTGGGAATCGAGGCCTACAACATCCTGGAAGGCTTCGAGGGCGATGTGAATGCTGCAGGCCAGCGTGGCCAGCTAGGCGGCTGGCGCAAGCGCGGCCTGCCCTGGAGTCAGTAAGAAGCCAGGGCAGAGGCTTTATCAAGCTGAGCGATAGCCGTTCGGGTTCTGGCTTTGCCAGCGCCAGGTATCGGCGCACATCTCATCCAGGTTGTGCTGGGCCTGCCAGCCCAGGGTTGCCAGCGCATGGGCCGGGTTGGCATAGCAGCTGGCGACATCGCCAGGACGACGGTCCGTGATGGCGTATGGCAGAGTCTTGCCGCAGGCTTTCTCGAAAGCCTGAAGAACCTCCAGCACGCTGTAACCATTGCCCGTGCCCAGATTCACTGTCAGCAGTTCGGGCTGGCTGAGGCCGGCCAGTTTCTCCAGGGCTTTGACATGGCCACGTGCCAGATCGACCACATGGATATAGTCGCGCACACCCGTGCCGTCTACCGTGTCGTAGTCTCCCCCGAAAATCTGCAACTGCTGGCGACGACCCACGGCCACCTGGGCAATGTAAGGCAGCAGATTGTTGGGAATGTCGGATGGATCTTCGCCAATCAGGCCGCTCTCGTGGGCACCGATGGGGTTGAAGTAGCGCAATACCGCCAAGGACCATTGAGGATCGGAGTGGTATAGGTCAGCCAGGATTTCCTCGACCATCAGCTTGCTGCGACCATAAGGGTTGGTCACCGAGGTTGCATGCTTCTCGTCCAGCGGGAGATACTGTGGTGAGCCGTATACGGTGGCAGAAGAGCTGAAGACCAGCTTGCGCACATTGTGGTTCTTCATGGCACGCAGCAGTACCAGCGTGCCGTTGACATTGTTGTCGTAGTAGTCCACAGGCTGGGCCACGGACTCGCCCACCGCTTTCTTGCCGGCGAAGTGCACCACGCTGTCTATGCCGTGCTGCCCAAGTGCAGACTCCAGTGCCTGCTGGTCGCGGACATCGGCCTGGATCACCGGGATGGAGCGCCCGGCGATCTGCTCCACACGGCGCACCGCTTCAGGATGGCTGTTGCTGAAGTTGTCGAAAATCACGACCTCGTGGCCATGGCTGATCAATTCAATGGCTGTATGGCTGCCGATATACCCGGCGCCGCCGGTGAGCAAGGTTTTCATGATTGCGAGTCTAGTGCGTGTGCCAAAAGAAAAAGCGCTCTGTTGAGCGCTTTTTTGTAGAAGCTCCAGTTACAGAGCAGGAATACGCAGCTTCTGACCGGGGTAGATCTTGTCGGGGCTGGTCAGCATGGGCTTGTTGGCCTCGAAGATGGCGTTGTACTTGTTGGCATCGCCGTAGTACTTCTTGGAGATGGCCGACAGGGTGTCGCCACGCACCACGTCGTGGTATTGGGCCTCGGGCTCTGGGTTGGTGACGGTCATCTGGTTGTCCACGGACTGGACATTGGCCACATTGCCGCAGCACAGCGTCACCTTTTCCTTGGCAGCCTGAGTGGGAGCTACGCCCTGCACGGTCACCTTGCCTTGGGAGCCGTCAAACTGCACTTGCAGATTGGAAACGCCCAGGTTCTGGGTATTGATATAGGCCGCAATGGCTTGGGCCGCCTTGACATTCAAGTCCTCGGATGGGGTAGCGGCATGTGCATCGCCGCCGCCAAACAGTTTTTCACCGGCTTCTTTGATAAAGCTGAACAAACCCATGGGTTGACTCCTTAAAAATGAGTGGACGGAATGAAAGCAGACCAATGTAACGTGAATTGATGCCTGGACTGTTAAGGATTGCTGCAGTGCCAGTTTTTTGACAATTTCCGCGTCTGCTGTAATGGATGCGACTTTGATCGCTTCATTGTGGGCAAAAGTACTGATAATCCGCCGCATGACATTTTTGGCCATAGACATTGGCAACACTCGTTTGAAGTGGGCCATGTATGAAGATCATCGGCCTGGCGCAGCCTTGCTGGCCCATGGGGCAGAGTTTCTGGAGCATATCGAGCGGCTGGCGGAAGGTGCCTGGGCTGGCTTGCCTGCGCCGGATCGCATGCTGGGCTGCGTGGTGGCGGGCGAGCCCGCCAGGCGCAGAGTGCATGAACAGATCGAACAGATGCTGGGCTGGAACCTGGAGCCGCGGTGGGTGGTTCCCTCCTTGCAAGAGGCCGGCGTGAGCAATGGCTATGACCATCCTTCGCGCCTGGGAGCAGACCGCTGGGTGGCCATGATCGGTGCGCGCCACCATATGCTGCAGCAAGGGCCGCAAAGGCCTTTGGTCACCGTGATGGTGGGTACGGCCGTGACTGTGGATGCCATGGATGCCGAGGGGCACTTTCTTGGTGGGCTCATCATTCCCGGCCATGGCATCATGCTGCGCGCTCTGGAAGGGGGCACGGCAGGGCTGCATGTCCCAACGGGAGAGGTCAAACTGTTTCCCAAAAACACCAGCGATGCGTTGACCAGCGGTGGTACCTATGCGATTGCCGGGGCTGTGGAGAGGCTTTACCAGCACCTGGCAGAGCATTGCCAGGCAGAACCCATGTGCATCATGGCTGGCGGTGCAGGCTGGAAAATGTCTCCGAGCATGACAAGACCTTTTCAGCTCGTCAACAACCTGATTTTTGATGGTTTGCTGGTGATGGCGGAGAAGCGCTGGGGGTGACGCTAGGATCACCCTAATGAATTTTCATGATTTGAGGTTTTTCCTATGATTTTTGTGACTGGTGGCGCAGGCTTTATTGGTGCCAATTTTGTATTGGACTGGCTTGCCAACACAAATGAACCCGTGGTCAATATCGATAAGCTGACCTATGCAGGCAATCTGGAGAACCTGAAAAGTATTGACGGTGATCAGCGCCATATCTTTGTGCAGGCTGATATTGGTGATGAAAAGCAGCTTTCTCGGTTGCTGGCGGAGCACCAGCCTCGCGCCGTGGTGAACTTTGCGGCCGAGTCGCATGTGGACCGCTCCATTCATGGACCCGAGGACTTCATCCAGACCAATGTGGTGGGTACTTTCCGCCTGCTGGAGGCGGTGCGCGCCTACTGGAATGGTCTGGAAGGCGAGGCCAAGGCCGGCTTTCGCTTTCTGCATGTCTCCACCGACGAGGTCTACGGCACGCTGGCGCCCACGGACCCTGCATTTACCGAAGAGCACAATTACGAGCCCAACAGCCCGTACTCGGCCAGCAAGGCTGCTTCTGACCACCTGGTGCGTGCCTGGCATCACACCTATGGGCTACCAGTGCTGACCACCAATTGCAGCAACAACTATGGCCCGCTGCATTTCCCGGAGAAGCTGATCCCGCTGATGATCGTCAACGCACTGGCGGGCAAGGCCTTGCCCGTGTATGGCGACGGCATGCAGGTGCGCGACTGGCTCTATGTGCGCGACCATTGCAGCGCCATTCGCCGTGTGCTCGAAGCCGGCAAGCTGGGGGATACCTACAACGTGGGCGGCTGGAACGAGAAGGCCAATATCGACATCGTCAAGACCGTGTGCGGCTTGCTCGACGAACTGCGTCCGCGCAGCGATGGCAAGTCCTATGCCGAGCAGATCAGCTATGTGACGGACCGCCCCGGCCATGATCGCCGCTATGCGATCGATGCGCGTAAGCTCGAGCGTGAGCTGGGCTGGAAGCCTGCAGAGACCTTCGAGACAGGCATTCGCAAGACCGTGCAATGGTATCTGGACAACCCCGAATGGGTGGCCAATGTGCAATCGGGTGCCTACCGCGACTGGGTGCAAAAGCAGTACACCGACGAGGCTTCGGCATGAAGCTGCTGCTGCTGGGCAAGAACGGTCAGGTCGGCTGGGAGTTGCAGCGCAGTCTCGCGCCTTTGGGTGAGGTGATTGCGCTGGACCGACAGACCGGTGGCGATATCGGTGATCTGTCGGCGTTAGCGAATACCATTCGCAGCATCCGCCCGGATGTGATCGTCAATGCCGCAGCGCATACGGCGGTGGACAAGGCCGAGAGCGAGCCGGACCTGGCCTTGCGCCTGAACGCCAAGGCCCCCGAGGTCATGGCGCAGGAGGCCAAAAGCCTGGGCGCCTTGCTGGTGCACTACAGCACCGACTATGTCTTCGACGGCTCCGGCAGTGCGGCACGCAAGGAGGGTGATACGACCGGGCCGCTGTCGGTCTATGGTCGCACCAAGCTGGAGGGCGAGCAGCGGATTGCGGCCACGCATTGCCGTCATCTGATTTTTCGCACCAGCTGGGTCTATGCAGCGCGTGGCGGCAACTTTGCCAAGACCATGTTGCGCCTGGCGCAGGAGCGTGAAGCGCTCAGCGTGATCAACGATCAATGGGGGGCACCCACCGGCGCCGATCTGATTGCCGATGTCACGGCCCATGCCGTGCGGCATGTGGCAGCGCATGAAGGCGATGGCGGTCTCTACCATCTGGTTGCGGCAGGAGAAACCAACTGGCATGCCTATGCCAGCCATGTGATCGAGCGCGCTCAAAGCCTGCGCCCAGATCTGGACTGGAAGGTGCAAAGCATTGCCGCCGTGCCGACCACGGCCTTCCCGACACCGGCCGCGCGGCCCTTGAACTCGCGTCTGGATACGCAAAAGCTGCAAGCGACCATGCAACTGCATCTGCCCGCATGGCAGCAAGGCGTGGAGCGCATGCTGCGCGAAATTCTGTAATTTTCAAATAACTCGCTTCAAGCGCTTATCTGCAAAGCGTTGGAGCTATTCATTGATTCATCATGACGACACAGCGCAAAGGCATCATTTTGGCTGGCGGCTCCGGCACCCGTCTGCACCCCGCCACCCTGGCCATCAGCAAGCAACTGCTGCCCATCTACGACAAGCCCATGATCTACTACCCGCTGAGCACGCTGATGCTGGCGGGCATCCGGGACATTCTGATCATCAGCACCCCGCAGGACACGCCTCGATTCGAACAACTGCTGGGCGACGGCAGCCAGTGGGGCCTGAATCTTCAATACGAGGTGCAGCCCAGTCCGGATGGCCTGGCCCAGGCCTTTCTGATTGGCGAGAAATTCCTCAATGGTGCTCCCAGCGCCCTGGTACTGGGGGACAACATCTTCTACGGCCATGACTTCCAGCCACTGCTCAAAAAGGCAGATGCACGGCAGGACGGTGCCTCGGTGTTTGCCTACCATGTGCAAGACCCCGAGCGCTATGGCGTGGCCGAATTCGATGCCGCCGGCAAAGTGCTGTCGCTCGAAGAAAAGCCCAAACAGCCTAAGAGCAACTATGCCGTCACCGGTCTGTACTTCTACGACGAGCAGGTGGTGGAGTTGGCCAAGCAGGTCAAGCCTTCAGCGCGGGGCGAGCTGGAGATCACGGACCTCAACGGCATGTATCTGCAGCAAGGCAAGCTCAATGTGGAACTGATGGGCCGAGGCTATGCCTGGCTGGACACCGGCACCCATGACAGCCTGCTCGAAGCCGGGCAATTCATCGCCACCTTGCAGCAGCGCCAGGGCCTGAAAGTGGCCTGCCCGGAAGAAATCGCCTATCGCCAGAAATGGATTGATGCTGCCCAGCTGGAGAAGCTGGGCCAGGCGCTGGCCAAGAATGGCTACGGACAATATCTGCTGCAGGTGCTCAAGGAAAAGGTGCGCGCATGAAGTTCACGCCTTTGGCCATTCCCGATGTCTTTCTGATCGAGCCCAAGGTGTTTGGGGATGCGCGCGGCTTTTTTCTGGAAAGCTTTCGCCAGGACCTCTTCAACCAGGCCACGGGCACGAACTTCGAGTTCATTCAGGACAACCACAGCCGCAGCAGCAAAGGCGTGCTGCGCGGGCTGCACTACCAGCTGCCGCCCCATGCCCAGGGCAAGCTGGTGCGTGTGATCTCGGGTGCCGTGTTTGATGTGGCCGTGGATATCCGCCGCAGCTCGCCCACCTTTGGTCAATGGGTGGGCGCGGAGCTGAGCGCCGAGAATCACCGCCAGCTCTGGATTCCGCCGGGCTTTGCCCATGGCTTTGTGGTGCTCAGCGACACAGCTGACTTTGTGTACAAGACCACGGCCTATTACGCTCCGGAGTCGGATCGGGGCTTGCTCTGGAATGATCCGGACATAGCTATTGCGTGGCCACAGCTCGATATCGAGTTTTCCTTGTCCGAGAAAGATCAGAAGCAGCCCGCATTCAAACAGGCTGAGCTGTTCGATTAAACGGGGTTCGTTCAGCCATCTGCAGAAATGGCTGAATCAGCTGAGAGTCCTGGCGCTCACGCAGGCAGTACAGGTACTCTGCAAGAGTGGGGACATCGCCTGCAAGCTCCAGCACCACCAGGTCGGGGTGGGCCGATGCCTCGTGGAGGGCAAAAATGCTGATGCCCATTTGGCGGATCACGGCTTCGCGTATGGATTCGCGGCTGGCGATTTCCAGTATCTTGTGAGGCGTGACGCGGGCGGACTCCAGCATCTGCTCTGTCAGCTGGCGGGTCATGGAGCCGCGTTCGCGCAAGATCAGTGTGTCATTGGCCAGAGCGTCCAGTGCGATTTTTCCTTGCCGGGGACGTCTGGCAAGAGCGTGTTTTACGTGCACGACCAAGGCCAGGGGGTCGCGTCCCAGCTCGATGCGCAGCAGGCGCGGGTCGGTGTCCAGGTGAGAGGAGGTGGCCAGATCCACCCGATACTCGGCCAGCGCCTGGATCATCTGGCGCGAATTGCCGCTCTGTATGCTGATGTCCACCAGCGGCAATGCTGCCTGGTAGCGCCTGACGATATCGAGCACGTAATAGGGTGCGGTGGCACCAATGCGCAGCTGACCCTGCTGCACGGTGCCGGACTGACGCATGCTGGATTCGATCTGCGCTGTTTGCAGCAGCAGCTGCTCGATCTGCGGCAGCAGCTTCAGGCCGGCATCGGTAATGGCCAGCCGCCCGCTTTGCCGGGTGAACAGCTCCACCTCGTACATCTCCTCCAAGGCCTTGATCTGCGCCGTGACGGTGGGCTGGCTCAGGCCCAGCTGACGTGCCGCCTGGGTGATGCTGCCAAGCCGGGCGACCCAGAAGAACGATTTGAGCTGCGTGACAAACATGGCGGGACTGGTGGTGGCGGTGAGAGGTGTTCATTGTCCCCGCATAGAAGCTCATTGATTGGATAGCGTATTGCGCAATCCACAAAAGGGTTGCAAAGCTCTCGTATGAAGTTTCTGATGCTCGGTTGGCGTCTCGTGCTCTTATAAAGATAGCGCTTGAGGGACTGCCACGGCACTAAAGTTTGCTGATATCCGCTTTGGCAAATTTCAGTTCTGTGACATGGCAGTTTCACAGAGGATTTCTACAGTCTCGGCATGTCATGAATGCAAGCGTTCATGCCTTGAAATCACAACACGGGACTGTTATTCATGCGCTTTGTCACTGCCTGCGGCACTCGCCGCCTTACCTTGATTGCCGTGGCCTCGGCCGCTCTGGGCTTTGCATCTCTGGCCCAGGCCGCCAAGACCGAGTTGCTGGTCTATTCGGCCCTGGAAGCCGATCAGATCAAGGCCTACAAGGTTGGCTTTGAAAAAGCCCACCCCGAGATCGAGCTGAGGTTCGTGCGCGACAGCACGGGCATCATCACCGCCCGTCTGCTGGCCGAAAAGGCCAATCCCCAGGCCGATGTGATCTGGGGCGTGGCCGCCACTTCGCTGATGCTGCTGGACAAGCAAGGCATGCTGCAGCCCTATGCGCCCAGAAACCTGGCCAAGGTGCGCTCCACCATGCGCGATCCGGCAGCCACGCCGACCTGGGTGGGCATGGATCTGTGGTCGTCCGCCGTCTGTTTCAACACCGTGGAGGGCGGAAAGCGCAAGCTGCCCACGCCTGCCAGCTGGGCCGACCTGACCAAGCCCGAGTTCAAGGGCAGCATCACCATGCCTCACCCTGCTTCCAGCGGAACGGGCTATCTGATGGTCGCCGCCTGGCTGCAGATGATGGGCGAGGACAAGGGCTGGGCCTATATGGATGCGCTGCACCAGAACATCGGCGTCTACACGCACAGCGGCTCCAAGCCCTGCCGCCAGGCCGGCGCGGGCGAATTCCCCGTGGGCCTGAGCTTTGAATACCGGGCCAACAAGACCAAGAAGGATGGGGCGCCCATCGACATCGTCTTCCCCAGGGAAGGCCTGGGCTGGGATGTGGAGGCCACAGCCATCATGAAGACCAGCAAAAAGCAGGAAGCCGCCAAGGTCCTGGCCGACTGGGCGGTGACGCCCGATGCCAACAAGTTGTACGCCGCCAACTTCGCCATCCTGGCCTTGCCTGAGGCCCAGGAAAAGCACGAGTTCATTCCTGCCGACCTGGAAAAGCGTCTTGCCAAGAACGACTTTGGCTGGGCGGCTGCCAATCGCGATCGCATCCTGACGGAGTGGGCGCGACGCTACGAGTCCAAAGCGGAAAAAAAGTAATCACCCCCTGAGGGACTCCAGTCACTCCCCCTGAGGCGCTACGCGCCTTCCCCTCTCTCGCTACGCGGGAGGGGGACGACGCCCTTGCTGGCGGCTCTTGCTCGGCGTCCCCGGGCCGGGCTGCGCCAGTTGCAAGCGGTGTGGCCCTGGATTTTTTGCACGTTGAAAGAGATACATGCTGCGCATTGAGCATATCGCCAAACAGTACAAGGACCAGCCGGTGCTGCGTGGCATTGACCTGTCGGTGGACAGCGGCGAGTTCGTCAGCCTGCTGGGCCCCTCGGGCTGCGGCAAGACCACGTTGCTGCGCATTCTGTGCGGCATCGAGCAGGCCAACGAGGGCCGCATTCTGCTCCAGGCTGACGACATCACGCATTGGCCTGCATCTCGGCGAGGCTTTGGCGTGGTGTTCCAGAGCTATGCGCTGTTCCCCAATCTGACGGCCGCGCAGAATGTAGCCTTTGGTCTCAAGGGCCAGCCGACCAGACAGGTACAGGCCCGGGTGCAGGAAATGCTGGCCCTGGTAGGCCTGGGCGCGCAGGCACAGCGCTATCCGGCCCAGCTTTCGGGCGGGCAGCAGCAGCGCATTGCGCTGGCGCGCGCTCTGGCTCCCCAACCTCGCTTGCTGCTGCTGGACGAGCCGTTGTCGGCCCTTGATGCCCAGGTGCGTACCGAGCTGCGCAGCGAAATCCGCCAGTTGCAGCGCCAGCTGGGCATTGCCTGCATCATGGTGACCCATGATCAGGAGGAGGCATTGTCGATGGCCGACCGCGTGGTGCTGATGCACCAGGGCCGTATCGAGCAGCAGGGCTCGCCCGAGCAGCTCTATGCCCAGCCGGTCAGCCACTTTGCTGCAGGCTTTGTGGGGCGCATGAATTTGCTGCCCGCCGTGGCCGAGACAGGCGATGCGGTACGCGTGGGCGAAGGGCGCCTCGATTGCGCGACGGCGGGGTTTGCCGCTGGAGATGCCTTGCTGGTGGGGATTCGCCCCGAAAGCGTGGTGCTGCATCCGGCGCAGCCCACCGCGCTGCCCAATCTGTTTCGGGCGCGGGTGATGGAGACTTCGTTTCTGGGCTCCATGGTGCTGGTGCGTGTCTACAGCCCTACGCTGCAATGCCAGATCGACGTGCAATGGCCGCTGCGCCATGACACCCCACTGCCCGATTGGTTGCAGGGAGAGGTGTTGGTGGAGCTGCCCGCAGCTGCGCTGCAGACGCTGGCGACGCCCGAGAATCTGCGGAGGATTGCATGAGTTTCAGCACCGCCGTATTGGGCGCAGCGTCCATTCCTTCTGCCAGTCGCAAGCAGGCCAGTGGCCCCACTGCGCCGCGGCAGACTTACGTCTTCAACTGGGAAAAGCTCTGGCTGGGCGCTCTGGTGCTGGGCCTGCTGGCCGTGCTGCTGGTAGCGATTGCACTGCCCGTGGGCACGCTGCTGGGCCACAGCTTTGTATCGGCCGACGGTCAGTTTTCCGGTCTGGCGCAATTCATGGCCTATGCGCGGATGCTGGGCGTAGGCCGGTCGCTGTTCAACAGCCTGTGGCTGTCGGCCCTCAGCAGCACGCTGTGCGTGGCCCTGGCCTATGGCTATGCCTATGGCGTGGTGCGCAGCTGCATGCCGCTGGCCAGGCTGTTTCGCGCGATTGCGCTGGTGCCGCTGCTGGCGCCATCGCTGCTCATGGCCATCAGCCTGATCTATCTGTTTGGCGCGCAGGGCATGCTCAAGAGCTGGCTGCTGGGCGGCTCGGCCTATGGGCCTTTCGGCATCGTTCTGGGATCGGTGCTGTGGACGTTTCCGCACGCACTGATGATTCTGTGCACCACGCTGGCATCGGGCGATGCGCGCCTGTACGAGGCTGCGGCCACGCTGGGTGCGGGCCGCTGGCGCAGCTTCTGCCAGGTCACGCTGCCGGCCAGCCGCTATGGTTTGATGATTGCCTGGATCGTGGTCTTCGTGCTGGTGGTGACGGACTTTGGCGTGCCCAAGGTGATTGGCGGCAACACGCAGATGCTGGCCACCGATATCTACAAGCAGGTGATAGGCCAGCAAAACCTGTCCATGGGCGCCGTGGTGGCCATGCTGCTGCTGGTGCCAGCCGGCCTGGCTTTTGCTGCTGAACGCCATCTGCGCGCCAAACAGGCGGCGACCATGGCTGTGCGCGCCGTACCGCTGGTGCCGCAGCCTCACGCGCCGCTGGACCGTGCGTTGCTGGTCTATTGCAGCCTGATTGCCCTGGCATTGCTGGCGGTGATGGGGACGGCCATGCTGGCCTCGCTGGTCAGCTTCTGGCCCTACAACCTGAGCCTGAGCTTCAAGCACTACCAGTTCGACATGATGGATGGCGGCGGCTGGGCCAGCTACGGCAATTCGCTGACCATGGCCGCTGCCACGGCGGTGATTGGCGCGTTGCTGAGCTTTCTGAGCGCCTATCTGGTGGCCAAGCCTACGGGCTGGGTGCGCGCCCGCCAGTGGCTGCATGCCGTGGCCACGCTGCCCATGGCGGTGCCGGGGCTGGCGCTGGGTCTGGGCTACATCCTGTTCTTCAACGCGGGCGGCAACCCGCTGCATTTTCTGTACGGCTCTCTGGGCATTCTGGTGCTGTGCTCGGTGGCGCATTTCTTCTCGGTGGCCCATATCACGCAGCTGACGGCCCTGCAGCAACTGGACGCCGAGTACGAGCGCGTGGCCGATTCCATGGGCGTGCCGTTCTGGACGCTGCTGTGGCGCGTGCACCTGCCCGTGTGCCTGCCTGCCGTCATGCAGGTGGCTGGCTACTTCTTTGTGAATGCCATGACCACGGTGTCGGCCGTCGTGTTTCTGTACTCGCCCGAAACCACGTTGGCTTCAGTCGCCGTGCTGGCCATGGATGACGCGGGCGATATCGCCCCTGCGGCCGCCATGGCGACGCTGATCTTTGCCACCGCCGCTGTGGGTCGCTTGCTGATTGCCGCGCTCGACGCCTGGATGCAAAAGCGCACCCAGCACTGGCGTCATCGCTGAGGCTTTCCTCCACTTTTATTCCCTGACTTTTCTGTGCTGCACCGCTTCGCTGGTGCGGCAGGGACTTTCTTTGTCTGCTTGATGGCTTCTCTCATGAAAAACTACGACCTCATCGTTGTCGGCGCCGGTATCGTCGGCCTGGCCCATGCCTATACTGCGGCTTCGCGCGGCCAGTCCGTGCTGGTGATCGAGCGCGATGGCGCCTGCCTGGGTGCATCGATCCGCAACTTTGGCTTTGTCACCATCACCGGCCAGCGTGCCGGTGCCCATTGGCAGCGGGCCATGCGCTCCCGTGATGTCTGGGCCGAGATTGCGCCCAAGGCCGGTATCGATGTCATTCACTCCGGTCTGTGGCTGACGGCGCGCCGTCCGGCAGCAGCGGCCGTGATCGACGCATTCATGCCAACCGAGATGGGTGAAGGCTGCGAGCTGCTGACGCCTGCTCAGGCTGCAGCGCGCCATCCGGCACTGCGTACCGAAGGGCTGCAATCCGTGCTCTACAGCCCGCACGAGTTGCGCGTGGAGTCGCGCACAGCCATCCCGCAACTGGCACTGTGGCTGCAGCAGGCGCTGGGGGTGGATTTCCGTTTCAGTGAAAGCGTGACGGAAGTGGCTACGCCCAGCGTCACCACCTCGCGAGGCATCTACCATGCCGAACGCGTAGTGGTCTGCAACAATGCCGATCCAGGCGGGCTGTTCGCCGGCGAATGGGCCGACCACAAAGTGCAGCTGTGCCAGCTGCAGATGCTGCGCGTCAAACCGCAGGCCGGCTTCAAGCTCGAAGGCTCGGTCATGGGTGATCTGAGCATGGTGCGCTACGAGGGCTATAGCGCTCTGCCCGAGGCCGCTGCGCTGCGCGCAGAGCTGGAGCGTGACGAGGCCGAGAGCCTGGCCTACGGCATCCACCTGATTGCCGTGCAGAGTGCCGATGGCTCTCTGGTGGTGGGCGATTCGCACCACTACGGCCCTGCGCCACAGCCCTTTGCCAGCGAGGCGGTGAACCAGCTCATGCTGCGCCATATGCACGAGGCACTGCATATCGACAACGCCCAGGTCGTGGAGCGCTGGACGGGCATCTACCCTTCCAGTGCCGAAGCTCCTTGTTTTGTGAAGGCTCCCGACGAAGCGACGCGCGTGGTGGCGGTAACCAGCGGTTCGGGCGCGAGCACGGCCTTTGGCCTGGCCGAGGAAGTCTGGAAAGCTTGGTAGCTGCTATTGATTAGATAGCTACTTGCGTTTGTTAGCTCTTGAATTTCAGGGAAATGAAATCACAATCGAGATCTATCCAGCGCAAGCAGCTATCAATGCATGAGTATCACTGCTGAACAAACAGCGGTGCAATCAGCATGATGAGCAAAATCACGGCCAGCACGGCGAATGTGATCTTGACCCAGCTGTACGGCCGCTCGCCTGCAATCTGGCCGGTATAGCCGTTGGCGACGATCTGGTAGGTCTTGCGGCCATAGGTGTAGCCGACCAGCCAGACCGGCACCAGCGTGTGCTTGAACGTGCGGCCCGAGTACTGGCGCTGCACCTGCAGATTGCGTTGGGTGTCGCCGGGCACCTCGCGCGAACACATGCTGCGCAGCTGCTCGTCCATATCCTGCTCGTTGATCCTGGCGGCCTTGGACAGGTCGACCTGATAGCGCTCCACCGTCCAGCCGCGCACAAACTCGGGGCTGTAGGGCTTGAGGTCGGTGGTGGTGGGGAAGGGCTCGACTTGGCGCAGCAGATTGGGCTGCACGCCGACGGTGCCGGGCACCAGCTCGTCGTCAAAGAAATGCTGCAGGCTGCCCGAGGCGGGCTCCCAGCGCACATGCTGGACCTGACGTGTCTGGGTCTGGCCGTTGGCATCGCGATAGGTTTCGGTGGTGTAGTAGTAATAGCCGGCCTCGGCCCACCACTGTGCGGCCGCATGGGCGTCAAACGTCCAGTAGGGCAGATAGACGCCGTGCAGCGTATCGGTCAGCGCAGCGCTCTTGAGCTTGCTGGGCGCAAACCAGCGGCTGCCATACCAGGCGCGAATCTTGTCGCGGATCTGGCCGTCGCTGATCTTGAAGGGAAGAATGCTTTGCGGCGTGATGGCGTCGTTGCGCTCCTCATGCGCCACGATGGAGGGCGAGCCGCAGAAATCGCAGCGCTGCGCGACGTTCTTGCTCAGAAAGACCGAGATGGCCCGGCAGTTCTGGCATTGCACCTCATAGCGCTCATCCGTGCCCCAGCCGCGGCCACCGGCTGGGTTGCTCAGGGCCTGGGCCAAGTCCTGTTCCACCACCTGCTGACCCAGCTCGGGCTGGGTCTCTTCACTCCAGGGCACCACCGTGCCGCAATACGGACATTTGAGTGACTGCGCCTTGGCATTCCACTCCAGATTGCCGCCGCATTCCGGGCAGACATGTCTGCCGACCATGGAGGGCGAGGCGGCTTCAGGGGCCGGGGTGAACGCAGATCCGGAAGAGTGGGTGGAGGAAGCAGATGTGGCCACGGCAAAAACAGTATCAGGTGGCAGGATGGTCTTCGTAGCACGTCACGCAGTTGCCGTCTTCGTCGAGAAGACTGAATTCCTGGGTGCCCCAGGGTTGATTGCGCAGACCGCCATTGGGGTGGACCGCATTCCCGGCCAGGCACTGCGCATGCAGGGCCGCAATCCCTGTGACCTGGATGCGGCAGCTGGTCTGTTTGGGGATCTCCGGGTCCTGGCAGGCCCAGAAGTGCAGTTCCAGCCCGCCCAGCGAGACGATGCCGTACTCGCCAGGTTGAACATATACCGCCTTGGCATTCAGCACGCGCACATAGAAAGCCACAGTGCGCGCCATGTCCAGAGATGCCAGCACCGGCACTGCACTGATGAAAGCCGGGCTATGTTCAGTCATGGTGAGCGTCTGGTGCTATAGGTTCTGAATCAACCGCGCAGAAATTCGTCCAGCGCAGCCTGTGCGATACGCCACTGGCTGCCGATCTGGCGGGCCTTCAAGTTGCCGGCCTGGATTTCTGCCAGCACATCGGCCTCGGCCACACCCAGCACCTGGGCGGCCTGGGCCGGCGTCAACACTTGCATAGCACCTGCCGCAGGCGCAGCGGGCGCGACCTGAGTCTGGGCCGCTTGCGCAGCTGCAGGCGAGAAGGGATCTGCGGCAGCTGCTCCTGTTGCAGGAGCTCCACCGGCTGCGCCGCCTTGCATGCCCTTCATCATTTCCTGTGCCATGCCGAAGCCCATGGCCATGGTGGCCGGAATGGTGGCGGCTGCAGCGCCTTCGCCGCCATTGGCCATGGCTTGGCCCATCTGGTACTTCACATAGTCGTTGAGGTTGCCGATGGCACCCATGCTGGAGCGCTTGTCGATGGCCTGCTCCACCTCGGGTGGCACGGAAACGTTTTCCAGCAGGAAGCTGGTGATCTCCAGGCCGTATTTCTCGCTGACGGCCGGGTTGATGAGCTGCAGCAGGGCGTCGCCCAGTTCGCTGTAGCGCTGGGCCACGTCGAGTGCCGGCACCTGGGCCTTGGCCAGGGCTTCAGAGAAGATGCTGACGATGCGCGAGCGCATGGTGTCGGCAAATTCGTCGATGCGGAAGTTCTGGTCCGTGCCGGCCACTTCCTTGAGGAACAGGGCGGCGTTGGTGATGCGGAAGTCATAGGTACCAAAGGCGCGCAGACGAATCACGCCAAAGTCCTTGTCGCGCATCATGATGGGGTTGGAGGTGCCCCATTTGTTGCCCGTGAACAAGCGCGTGTTGATGTAGTAGACATCGCACTTGAAGGGGGAGTTGAAGCCGTACTTCCAGCCGCGCAGCGTGGACAGGATCGGAATGTTCTGCGTGGTCAGCTGATAGCGACCCGGGTTGAACAGGTCGGCAAACTGGCCTTCGGAGACGAACTGCACCTGCTGCGATTCACGCACGACCAACTGGGCGCCGTTCTTGATTTCCTTGTCCTCATCGGGCCAGCGATACGACAGCGTGTCGCGCGAATCATCGGTCCATTCGATGATTTCGATCAGTTGCTTGGTGATGATTTTCATGAAATCCATGGCGTGCTCCAAAGGTGGATGACGGAAAGCGAGTCATTCTAGGAGGCAAACGGGGTGGTGCAGTTCCCGCTGCAAAGGGCATGGCGGGGAAATTGTTAAAAAGTGAGCGCGTGACGAAGGTTTTATACGTGCTGGGGCGCAAATGCGAGGACTGGCAGATTGCGCAAGCGCGGTTTTCTGTCTGCTTCACACTTTGAAATCTGCATGCGTGCCGGGAGGTCGAGAATGCGCGTTGTGGGGCCGAGGAGACGGACTACACCTACATAGGAAGCGCAGACTTAGAATCACTGGTTACGCGGCCAGAGGCCGCCCAGAACATTTTTCATTGAAAGATGCCGCCTTTGGCATCAGACGAGCGAACGTACCTTAGTCATGCTGACCTTCCAACAAATCATTCTGAAACTGCAGTCCTACTGGGCCGAACAGGGCTGTGCATTGCTCCAGCCCTATGACATGGAAGTCGGCGCCGGTACCTCGCACACAGCCACTTTCCTGCGCGCCATCGGCCCCGAGCCCTGGAAGGCCGCCTATGTGCAGCCCAGCCGTCGCCCCAAGGACGGTCGCTACGGCGAGAACCCCAACCGCCTGCAGCACTACTACCAGTTCCAGGTGGTGCTCAAGCCCGCACCTGACAATATTCTCGAGCTCTACCTGGGCTCGCTTGAAGCCCTGGGCTTCGATCTGAAGAAGAACGATATCCGCTTTGTCGAGGACGACTGGGAAAACCCCACGCTGGGCGCCTGGGGCCTGGGCTGGGAAGTCTGGCTCAACGGCATGGAAGTGACCCAGTTCACGTATTTCCAGCAGGTCGCCGGCATCGACTGCAAGCCCGCCACCGGCGAGATCACCTACGGACTGGAACGTCTGGCCATGTATCTGCAGGGCAAGGAATCGGTATACGATCTGGTCTATACCGACGGCCTGAGCTATGGCGATGTGTTCCACCAGAACGAAGTCGAGCAGTCCACCTACAACTTCGAGCATTCGAATGCGGACTTTCTGTTTGAAGCATTCAACGCCCACGAAGGCACGGCCAACAAGCTGATCGACGCCCAGCTGGCGCTGCCCGCCTATGAGCAGGTGCTCAAGGCCGCCCACACTTTCAACCTGCTGGACGCCCGTGGCGCCATCTCGGTGACCGAGCGTGCTGCCTATATCGGCCGTATCCGCAACCTGGCCCGCGCCGTGGGCAAGAGCTATCTGGACAGCCGCGCGCGCCTGGGCTTCCCCATGGCGCCCAAGGCCCACGCCGACGAGGTGCTGTCCGAGCTGGCCAAGGCCGCAGAGCAGGCAGCCAAGAAAGCCGCTTGAGCCTGTCTGAGCCGCTGTCACGCCACCACCGTCCCCTATCCCAAAATTTCAGCAGCCAGCCCTGATCTAGCAAGTGCTGGCTGGTATCAAGATCATCATGAACGCATCGAATCTACTGGTTGAACTGTTTGTCGAAGAGCTGCCGCCCAAGGCGCTGCAAAAGCTCGGCGATGCTTTTGCCGCCGTCATCTTCGAGCAGCTCAAGGCCCAGGGACTGCTGGCATCGACCGAGTCGCGCCTGACGGCCTACGCCTCTCCCCGCCGCCTAGCCGTGCACATTACCGAAGTGCTGCCCCAGGCCGAAGACAAGGCTGTCTCGCAAAAGCTGATGCCTGTCTCCGTGGCGCTGGATGCCGAGGGCAAGCCCACGGCCGCACTGCTGAAAAAGCTGGCGGCCCTGGGAGCCGACGAATCCGCAGTGGCCGCTCTGAAGCGCCAGGGCGAAGGCAAGGCCGAAGCCCTGTTTTACGAATCCACGGCCAAGGGCGTACTCCTGACCGATGGCGTGCAAAAGGCGCTGGACGAAGCACTGGCCAAGCTGCCCATTCCGAAGGTCATGCGCTACCAGCTGCAGGACGGCTGGACCAGCGTACATTTTGTGCGCCCGGCCCACGGCCTGGTCGTGATGCATGGCACCCAGGTGCTGATCGGCGTGAAGGCCCTGGGATTGACGGCCGGTGCGGCCACCCATGGTCACCGCTTTGAAGCCGCAGTGGACCCCGTGGTCATCCAGAACGCCGACAGCTATGCCGAGCAACTGCGCGAAGAGGGCGCCGTGATCGCCAGCTTCACCGAGCGCCGTGCCGATATCACCCGGCAGCTGCAGGCAGCTGCCGAACGCATTGGCGGCGGCGTGCGTCCCATTGACGACCCGGCCCTGCTGGACGAGGTGACGGCCCTGGTCGAGCGCCCCAATGTGCTGGTCTGCGAATTCGAGAAGGAATTCCTGGCCGTGCCCCAGGAATGCCTGATTCTGACCATGAAGGCCAATCAGAAGTACTTCCCGCTGCTAGACGCCAATGGAAAGCTGACCCATCAGTTCCTGATCGTCAGCAACATCCAGCCCCAGGACGCTTCGGCCGTGGTCGGCGGCAACGAGCGTGTGGTGCGCCCCCGCCTGGCCGACGCCAAGTTCTTCTTCGACCAGGACCGCAAAAAGACCTTGGCCAGCCGCGTTGAGCAGCTGGACAAGGTGGTCTATCACAACAAGCTGGGCACCCAGGGCGAGCGCATTGCCCGCGTACGCGCCATCGCCAAGAGCATTGCCCAGCAGCTGGGCAACTCCGAGCTGGGCCGTCTGGCCGATCAGGCCGCCATGCTGGCCAAGACCGATCTGGTCACCGACATGGTGGGCGAGTTCCCCGAGCTGCAAGGCATCATGGGCCGCTACTACGCCCAGAACGACGGCCTGGATATGGCCGTGGCCGATGCCATCGAAGACCACTACAAGCCCCGCTTTGCCGGCGACGAACTGCCGCGCGGCGATGTCGGCGTGATTGTGGCCCTGGCCGACAAGCTCGAAACCTTGGTCGGCATGTTCGGTATCGGCAATCTGCCTACCGGAGACCGCGATCCCTTTGCCCTGCGTCGCCATGCGTTGGGCGTGATCCGCATGCTGGTCGAAAAGGACCTGGAACTGGATCTGGAAACCCTGCTGGTCAGTACCTTGCCCGCCTTTGGCGACAAGATCCAGGACGCCACGCCTCAACTGGTCGAATTCATCTACGACCGCCTGGCCAATATGTTCCGCGAACAAGGCTATAGCGCCCAGGAAGTGGAAGCCGTGCTGGCCCTGCAACCCCAGCGCCTGTCCGACGTGCAAAAGCGCCTAGAAGCCGTGCGCGCGTTTGCGGCCTTGCCCGAGGCCCCAGCTTTGGCTGCGGCGAACAAGCGTGTGGGCAATATTCTGAAGAAGGCCGAGACCGATGTTCAGCCCCAGGTGAACGAAGCGCTGCTGTTGGAGCAGGCCGAAAAAGGCCTGTATGCGGTGCTGCAGCAGGTGGCGCCCAAAGCCCAGCAACAGTTTGCAGCAGGTGATTACACCGCCAGCCTGCAAACCCTGGCAGCATTGCGTGCCTCGGTCGATGCGTTCTTTGAGCATGTGATGGTCAATGCCGAAGATCCGGCGCTCAAGGCCAATCGACTGGGCTTGCTGGCTTCGCTCCATGGGGCCATGAATCGGGTGGCGGATTTGGCGAGGCTGGCGGTCTGATATCGTGTTGATGGGCATGTGAAGCATGTCTGCACATGCTTCCTTTTTGCATCACAAATGTCCGTTTGGCTTTATGAGAGTAGCATGAATCAGTGATTGACATGGATTTTGAAAATCTCTGAAGGGGCTAAATTTTTTAATCAATGATTACCATTTTTTTGTTAGGGTTTGCCCTTTCATCATCGTGTATAGCATGGTTGATATGGCATGCCAGAAAACATGTGCATCGCTACGGTAGCGATATGCCGCAGCGCTTTCATAAAGGTAATGTGCCTAGGCTAGGCGGGGCTGGTATGTTGGCCTCATTGCTGATCTGTGGTTTGGTTTTGTCGGGTGCGGGGCGTTATTTGAATATACCTGCTCATTTCAGAGAGGTTTTTTTGCCATTGGCACTTTTGTCCCCAGCTATTCTGTGTGGAATTCTTGAAGATTTAACGCAGCGTATCTCTGTACGTATCCGACTCGCTGTAACGCTGCTGTGTGCTTTAGTTGTTTGCTATACAGCGGATTTACGTATTGCTCGCTTGGACTTGCCTTTTTTGGACTCTGGATTGAATGCATTTCCCTTGATTGGTATGGGGCTTGCTGTTCTTGCCATTGGTGGGTTACCTCATGCTTTCAATATTATTGATGGTTACAACGGATTAGCTGGCATGGTGGCGGTACTCATTAGTCTTGCTCTGGTTCATGTGGCTTTGCAATTGGGAGACCGGCAGTTAGCGGCAGTTCTTGTGGTACTGGTTGGTGCGACGGCCGGTTTTCTTGTCTGGAACTATCCTCATGGAAAAATATTTGCCGGTGATGGCGGTGCATACCTGTGGGGGGGGGTGATTGCATATGGATGTGTGGCTTTGGTGGCTCGTCACCCAGAAGTATCCCCTTGGTTTCCTATGCTTTTGCTGTGTTATCCAGTATCGGAGACTTTGTTTTCTATCTATCGGAAAAAAGTTCGCGGTCAATCTCCCGGGATGGCGGATGCTTTGCATTTGCATCAGTTGATCTATCGCCGCCTGGTAAAAGTAGTCCTCGATAGTGAAAATGAAGCAGAAGAAATGCTGATGCGTAATAATCGAACATCGCCTTATCTGTGGGGAGTTACGTTGTTGACGGTGGTGCCAGCGACTCTTTTTTGGCGTACCAGTTGGCTGTTGGTATTGTGCTGCCTGCTATTTGTTTGTCTGTATATAGGGGCGTATTTGGCAATTATTCGCTTCAAGCTTCCAAAATGGAGAGATTAATTGAAAAAGGGGAAATTTTTCCCCCTTTTTTTATTTCAGTTTTTCTTGTAGAAATTTCACGATGCGTCTACAGGCCTCTCCGTCCCCATAGGGGTTATGAGCTATTGCCATGGAGTGATACAAAGCGCTGTCGGTCAGCAAGTTGTGAACTCCCTCAAAGATTGCATTCACCTCTGTACCCACCAACTTCACTGTGCCTGCTTGTACAGCTTCTGGGCGCTCAGTGGTATCGCGCATGACCAAAACTGGTTTTCCTAAAGAAGGAGCCTCCTCTTGAATTCCGCCGGAATCCGTCAAAATAATAGAGCTGCGGCCCATTAGGTAAACAAATGGCAGATAGTCCTGTGGTTCGATGAGGTGAACATTATCTTGCCCGCTAAGTAAACGGTTTACCGGTTCACGAACTTGTGGATTTAAGTGGACAGGGTAGACAAAATCTACGTCGGGATGTTGGCGGGCGAGCAATGCAATTGCTTTGCAAATGCGCTCAAAGCCATCACCGAAATTTTCTCGACGGTGCCCTGTGATTAATACCATGCGGGACTCGGACCGGAGGAAGCTAAATTTCCTCTGCTGTGCTTGCTGTAGAGGCTGATCTTTCTGCAGTTTTTTTTCGGCTATCAAAAGTGCATCGATCACCGTATTGCCAGTCACCACAATTTGTGTATCTGGTACGCCTTCACGCAGCAGATTGTCTTGAGTCTGCTGGGTTGGCGCAAAGTGCCAGTGTGCGAGCTTTCCTGTAAGGCAGCGATTGGCCTCTTCGGGCCAAGGGGAGTACAGATCTCCGGTGCGTAAACCAGCCTCGACATGCCCCACCGGGATCTTGTGATAGAACGCTGCGAGCGTGGCAGCAAATGTGGTTGCTGTATCCCCATGCACGAGCACCAAATCCGGGCGAAAATCCTCCAGAACAGGCTGTATGCCAAGCAAGATTTGGCTTGTTACCATAGAGAGTGTTTGGCCTGGCTGCATCACTTGCAAATCATATTCTGGAACAATTTCAAAGAGTTTCAAAACCTGATCCAGCATCTGACGGTGCTGTCCTGTCACGCAGGTGCGTGTTTGTATACCTTGAGCCGCGTCCAAGGCTTTGACCAGTGGAGCCATCTTGATGGCTTCGGGGCGCGTGCCAAAAACAGTTAAAACCTTCATCAAAGAATCCTTGTTAGTGATCGCGATAGCGGTGCGGTTGCCAAGCACCCCATTTGGATTCGTAATAAGCTTTGTTCCGCTCGAAAAGAGCCTGTCGCTCGCCACTGTCCACTTTGTCGAAGCTCGCGGAAAGCCGATGATGCACGAGAACGTCGTCGGCGCAGGCGAGATGCAAACCTTGCTGCTCAACGCGGCGGCAATAATCATCGTCTTCGAAAAAACCTCGCCCAAAAGTTTCGTCCATAGGGCCGATGCGCTCATAGACGGCACGGGACATCATCACGCAAAAGAAGGCTAGCGTACGCATGGGATACAACTGTCCCATGTGCGCCAACGTCCATACTCTTGACGCGGCAGGCATCTGGGTCAATGACTCGTAATGCACCGGAACCTTCGACTCGTTGCCGATATGGTTGGTGGCAGGGCCAAGCAGCCCCAGCGACGGGGTGGCCTGAAAGTGACGCAATAGGCTCAGCAGCCAGCCACGTGTCACCACGGTATCGTTGTTCAGCATCACGAGATAGTCGCTTGTGGCGGCTGCCAAGCCGGTATTGTTGCCGGCCGAAAACCCCAGGTTGCTCTCATTGAGAACCAGTTTCAAGCGGGGCTCCCGGGTCGCCCACTCTTTGAGGCGCTCCACTGTCTCATCACTCGAAGCATTGTCAGCCGCGACCACTTCCAGTTGACCTGGGTAATCGGTGCGCGTGAACAAGCTGTCCAGGCAGGCTTCGGTATAAGCCCAGTTGTTGTAAGTTAGCACGACCACACTGATCGACGGCAGTTCCAGCGACTGCACAGATCTACGCAGGCATTGGGCACGTTCAGCCCAAGTCTGACTTTGTGCAAAGGCTTGGCGACGTGCCTGCATGGCTTGATCTGCAGGTGCATTTAAGGCTCGGTTGACTGCTTCAATGAAGCCTTCATGTGTGTCGGACTTGTGCACCAGCTCACCAAACTGGGCGATTTCAGGCAAATCGGTACACACCACTTCGGAGCCCGCGCAGAGATACTCATACACTTTGACAGGGTTGGTCGCAAGCGTCAGTGGAATACGTTGAAATGGCAGCAAACATACATCGAAATCATGTAAGTACTGCGGCAGCTCGTTATAAGGCTTCTCTCCGACAAGGCGTACATTTGGCAAGTGCGCCAGGGCGCGTCCCGCTTGCACGGTGTCGTTGCCTACAAGCACAACTTCACAATCCCCAAAGCGCTGTGCCAGCTTTTGTATCAGCTCCACGTCGAACCATTCGGCAATGGCTCCAAAGTAACCAATGACCTTGCGTTGTTCTTGTGGCTGATGCGCCTGCTTTGGTGGCGCATAGAAATGCTGGTAGTCACATCCATTACGCACGATGATCGCATCTTGCCGTCCTTTGGAGGAAGCCCAGTCGTGCAGCCATTGTGATGTCACAGTGACGATGTCTGCACGGTCCATATAGGCATGTTCCTGCTCGACTAACGTCGGCGGCATGCCGCCAAAGCCTTCGTGATGGTCCATGCAGTCATAGATCTGTAAGGCGTTGGGCAGTGTCAGCGCCAAGGGTGTCCAATATGGGTGTTGTACGATCGCTGTGGAGGCCTGTATTCCCCACTGAGCCAATAGGTGAGCCATTGACAAGCGCAGCTGTGTTGCCTGCACTGCATTTGCAGGCTCGAAGTAGATTTGAGGTGCGTCTTGAAGATGCAACTGGACTGTATATAGCGGCAGATCAGGATCGAGCTGTCGCACAGTACACCCCGGCTGGCTACTTGCTACGAAGTTGGGCTCAACGTAAAACACCGTATCCCCAGCCTGGGCTAGCTCTCGGGCTAGGTGTTGTGGTCGTTGGATGCGAAAGTCCCAGCCGATAATT
The DNA here is from genome assembly GCF_030064165.1 of Comamonas resistens. Lineage (NCBI taxonomy): Bacteria > Pseudomonadati > Pseudomonadota > Betaproteobacteria > Burkholderiales > Comamonadaceae > Comamonas > Comamonas resistens. The sequence continues at coordinate 4,478,335 of NZ_CP125947.1, read as the reverse complement.
CCGAAGATAATCCAGTCTCTTTGCCCGATAGCCGTAAATCGTACGGGCTGCAGGCACAATTGCTCCAGAGAGCTGAATGAGGCAGTGCCTAGAGGTCCACTCATCGCTACTGGTGAGGTGGCACTTCCAGGCCATGCTCGTCGCAGTGCCTGACGCAAACGGGCTTTATGATGAGAGGCAAGCGGTAGCTTGCGCCATAGCGATTGCAGGAAAGCGTAGATACTCATCTGCCCGATTGTCTCATTGCTGGGCACGGAGCAGCTTGGTCTACAAGGAATTTACACGTCATGACCCAATGGATATATGTTTACCGCCAGTGGCTGCTGCGCGAGCTGCAATTGCGCTTTCGCAGCTCTGCAGTAGGAGCGGGGTGGCTCGTATTGCAGCCGTTGGTGCATATATTACTGTTCACTCTGGTTTTTTATAAATTTTTTCAAATTCGTTGGCCGGTGGGGGATGGATCTGCTGGGGAGTATGGGCTGCAGGTTTTCATTGGACTGTCGCTCTATACCTTTGTGGCCGATGTCATCAACCGCAGTCCGGGCAGCATTTGGTCCTACCCTTATCTGGTGACCAAGGTGCGCTTTCCATTGGCGCTGCTCCCAGCTGTTGTGGTTGGTGCTTCGGGGGTGCAGCTTGTCTTGTCGCTATGCATCGCAAGTCTTTTTGCCATATGGCGAGGTCTTCATATCCAGGCTCTGGCGTTGCCAGTGGCTTTGTTTCCCCTGTGCTTATATGCCCTAGCGCTGGCATGGCTGCTTGGCGCGGTGGGCGTGTATCTGCGTGACATAGGGCATCTTGCGCCGTCGATCAGCAGTTTGCTGTTGTTTCTCACGCCCATCTTTTACCCAGCATCCATGGTTCCCAAGGCCATGCAGTGGATGGTGGCATTGAACCCTCTGGCCTGGACTGCAGAAGCCGCGCGTGGCTTGTTAATGCAAGGGCGCATGCTGGATTGGCGCGAATGGAGCATGCACATGCTGGCTGCAGCGGCGCTGTTGATTTTTTCGCGATGGTTTTTTGCCCGTGTACAGCCAGGATTTGCCGATGTCCTCTAATCCCATTTTGCGCTTTGCCGAAGCTGGCAAAACCTATCCTCCTCAGCGTACGCCCTTACGCCAACTTTGGAGCCATCTACGTGGTCATGGCCGGGATAGTCTGGGCGGCTACACTGCGTTGCAAAATCTGAGCTTCGAGGTCTACCCTGGGCAATCATTGGGCATTGTCGGACTCAATGGTGCTGGCAAATCGACGCTGTTGCAGCTGGCAGCCGGAACCCTGACCCCCAGCCATGGACAAGTTCATTCTCATGGCCGTATTGCTGCTCTGCTGGAACTCGGGTCAGGCTTCAATCCAGAAGCCACGGGGCGAGAGAATATCTATCTTTACGCTGCAACCATGGGTTTAAGTCGTGAGCAGGTAGAGCAGCGTTTGGACTCCATCATTGAATTTAGTGGCCTGCGCAATGCACTGGATATGCCCGTCAAGACCTACTCCAGCGGCATGCAGGTGCGGCTTGCTTTCTCTGTCGCAACCAGCGTAGACCCTGACATTCTCATCGTTGACGAAGCGCTTTCAGTGGGGGATGGCGTTTTCGCCAAACGCTCTTTTGATCGGGTCATGCAACTACGCGAAAAGGGGACGGCCTTGCTGCTGTGCTCACATGCACTGTTTCATGTGGACCTGTTTTGCGAGCGTACTTTATGGCTGGATCAAGGCAGTATTTGCGCTTTCGGACCAACAACGGAAGTTGTGCCGCGTTACCAGGAGTTCCTGGACTCGCTTAATCAGGAGCCAGCGCCTGCGAATCAGTCAGAAGTACAGGCCGAAGTGGCGCAAGGGCTGCTCAGTGCCGCGCGTCCGGAGTTGGTGCGCTTGGTGCGTGCCGAAGTCTCGTTGGACGGCACAGTGGGTAAAGAGCTTCATGGACATAGTCGTCAAAGCCATTTGACGGTGGATATACATCTGCAGGTGAGCGAGCAGGAACCGCACCCGTGTGCGGCTATCGTCATCTCCTCTGAGAGCGGTAAGATCATCGGCTCATCGTTTTGCGAAACAGGAGTCATCAAAGCGCATGACGAACAAGGACATGCTTACGCTCGTTTCGATCTGCCGAATATTCCTTTGAACAAAGGGCGCTATCGTGTCGGTGTTTACCTGTTATGCAAGGACATGCGCTATGTCTATGAATGGGTGGACCCTTTTGCTTATATAGAGCTTAAAGCTGCAGGTAGCGCTCAGGGGCCATGGCTGATGCCTGGAGAGTGGAGCCGTCAGGATAAGGATGTGGCGGTCGCTGGCTGACTGAGTTCAGAAAACCAGCCGCATCCTTTCGCTCCCGTTTCAAACCTTGCGGCCCAAGTTGCATTTTTCAGACTGGAAGGTGTCAATGGCAGGCCTTCGGCATGGCGTTGTTCCAGCACTTGATGCCAGTGGCGCAAGCGCTCTTCTAAACATGCCAACTCCATCGTTTCCAATGCCCATACCCCCTCGTCATTGGCAGCGTGATGGGGCATCTCTCCAAACATCGTACTCAACACAGGTAGACCGCAGGCACGATATTCGTAATATTTAACGGGATCGACAGACTGCGTTAACTGGTTATGAAGAAAGGGAATCAATCCTGCGTGCCAGCTGCGCATAAGTGCAAAGACTTGGTCGTGTGGTACCGGACCGAGTAATTGCACATTGGAGGGTAAGGTTGGTGGTGCGGTGCCCTCGATCGGTCCATATACGTGGAACTGCGCTTGCGGTAAAGCCTTGGCCACTCGATGCAATGTTTGCCAGTCAAACCAAGTGGCCAATGTGCCTACGTAACCCAATATCAAGGGCGCTTGAGAATGGGCTGAGGTGCCTATGCCACCTGCCAAACTTGGATCAAAAGGACATACTGGTGGAGCTGTCATACCATTGCGCACAAGCGTGGGGGGCGCGCATGTAAGACCTTGCAGTGATTGGAATATCTTTTCTGAAGACCCCCAAACCGCTTCGGCTTGCGTCAGCAGGTGTTGATGCGTATGAGTCATCCAGCGTCGCGAGATCCCTTGGCTGAACTGCGCCATATCGTCCATGACGTCATACAGCACCCTGCGTCCTTGCTGCGCATCACACAGAGCCAGCGCCATGCCGCTTGGGCGACCTGCTACGAGCCAAGTGTTTGAGTCGTGGAGCAGATTTTTCAATTGTTGTCGCAAAGCGTATTGCAGCCAGCCTATCAATATGGCCCCTCCTGGCAGAGGCTCCAGCGGCAGGCTCGGTGCTTGCAATACCTTCAGCCACGATGCATCTAGCCAGCTTGGGCCTAAATTCGAGCTCTGGACCTTTGGATGGGGCATGACGCGGCGGACATCGGAAAGACGAGGCAGGCGCACGGGGTAAGGCTCTACCCAGTACACCTCACAACCTAAGCGCTCATGTGCCCATTCCACGAAATGGTGGGGTCGCTGTGACGGGCTATTCAATGGAACCGGCGACAGATAGACAAGACGTTTCAACGTAATACAACTCCAGAACACAAAGCCAGGGAATAACGGCCTTCTATAAGGACCCACGGCTCTTACAATTCGGCATGCTCGACAGACACGCTAACAACCGGCCTGACTACGCTCTGGGAAGGCTGAACCTAGAGGCCGGCCAGCATATGCTGTGCTTGGCTCCCCATCCTGATGATGAAGTATTGGGCTGTGCAGGCTTGTTGTTGCAAGCCAAGCGCAAAGGATTGCATGTCGAGTCGCTGATTGTCACCGCAGGTCAGGCAGGCGTGGATCTCGTTGCTGAAATGGATAACCCGCGCTTGGCAGAATCCTGTGCTGCCGCGCAAGTATTGGGCTTGCCTGAGCCGCAGTGCTGGCACTTGCCTGATCGCCAACTGCGCTACAACTTGCCTTTGATCGAGCGCATTGCTCAAACACTGCGGCAGCAGTCGGTACATTGGCTGCTGCTGCCTGCGCTGACGGAGCCGCATCCCGATCATCAGGTATTGGCTCTGGCCGGCATGGCTGCCGCACGTAGCCTATTACAGCCTGTAGAAATTTTGTTCTATGAGGTTGGAGCGCCTAGTCAGCCTAATGTGTTGGTTGATATTTCCGAGGAGGCTGCACTCAAGTGGAAAGCCCTAGCCTGTTTTGCCTCCCAGGAAGAGCGCCATAGCTATTTGCGTTTGGCACAGAACATGGCGCAATTACGGGCTTTTGGTCAAGCGGGTATGCAGGCTGCCGAAGCTTTTTGGCACCTCTCTGCCCAGGATCTACAGAGGCCTAGTGTGATGAGTGAAATGGCATACTGGCCTTTGCAGCGCAATAGCATGGGACTGGCGAGTGAGCCCACCCAGCAACCGCTAGTCAGCGTGCTTATCCGCAGCATGTCTCGCCCAAGCCTGTTCGATGCTGTGACCTGCATTGCTCAGCAAACCTACGCTAACATCGAAGTACTGATCATCAATGCCAGTGGATTGCCTCATTCTGTTCCTCCATATCCTGCTCAGCGAATAAGCTTGCGTGTGGTTGATCCGAAAGTGAGTACCAATGGTAATCTACCATCGCTTGGGCGTTCAGCGGCTGCGAATTTGGGGTTGCAATCGGCACGGGGAGAATTTGCCCTGTTTCTCGATGATGATGACCTCTTAAAACCCGAACATATTGATCGTTTGGTCAATGCTTTGCAGACTGACAGGACGGCTGTTGCTTCATATACTGGTGTACGGGTCGAAGGGGTGGATGGGCAGTGGCTGCGAGATTATGACTTTCCCTGGGATGCCAGGCGCTTGCGTGGTATTAACTACTTACCCATTCATGCGGTGTTGTTTCGTCTGCATGCAGTGACTCAAACACAGGCCTGTTTCGATGAAGGGCTACCTGTGCTTGAAGACTGGGATTTCTGGTGTCAACTTAGTCAGCAAGGGCATTTTGTGCACGTTCCCGGGGTCAGTGCTATTTATCGCCAGGGCCTCGGAGACTCTCATCTGAGTGACCCTCTGCATGGCAACCACTGGGAACGCTGGCATCTTCGCATATTGGAGCAGCATGCGGTTAGGTGGGGTGCAGGTCAGCAGAGTGGAGCTCTGGCGTGGTATGCGTTGGCGCTTAATCAAGCCGAACTGTTACATGAGCAGGTCTGTCGAGAGCGGGAGAGAATTGATGCGCAATTGCGCCAAGCGCAATTACAACTGCAGCAGGTGCAACAGAAAATGCAGAAAACTGAATTGCAGTGTCTGAACATTCAGGCTGAATGGAGTTTAACTCAGCGTAGTTTGGAGCTTCTGCAGCAATCTCGTCCTGTGCGCTGGGCTAGGGTACTGCGTCGCTTGCTGGGTTTGCATAATTAGCTTATGCAGTAAAAAATATTATGAATATAGAATCGAAATTCTTCATTGATTTCAGTAATTTTAATAATTCGGTAGAGTTGGATGGATTGAGATACCGCAGGATAAATTCTCTTATTGATTTTCCAAAGGTGTGTCAACTTTTTGAAAATGTTTTTCACCAGCCTATGGTGCCATCCTATTGGCAGTGGAAATACCTGCAGGGACCTGGTGCCAACAGTTTTGGCATTGTTGTGGAGCATATGGAAACGGGGTGCATGGTTGGGCATATGGGTGTGCAGGTGTTGCCAGGGATGCGCGCAGGAGAGGCTCTGCGCATGGGGCAGGTCTGTGATGTCATGCTTCACCCAGAATATCGAGCAGGTATAGGACCTCATAGTACATATTTACGAATGAACTATGCATTGAGGCAGTTGGCACATGGTCCATGTACGAAGCCTCCGCTATATATGTATGGGTTCCCTGGAGTGCGGCCAGCTAATTTGGGGGAGCGTATTGGGGTATATCGACGCTTACTGGTATGTAATGAGTACAAGACTCTATCGGGTCAAACTGATGGTTACTCTATAAAAAATTTCTTGCATCATCTTAATCCTTGGAGATTGCATATAGAGCAAATACAAGAGGAGGATTTCTTGCAAATGGATTCAGTATTTGATGAAATTTGGCAACGGTATAGTGAGATTAACTCTCTGGTTCCGAAAATTATTAAAAATGCGGCCTACATTCGCTGGCGTTATTGGATGCATCCTCATCAAAATTTGGATAGTGCTCAATCCCTTTATGCTCTTTGGGGGCTGAGAAAGGGTCGTGAGCTTGTGGGGTGGTTGGTGACGCGTATGCAGTCGCAACCTACGGTTGTGGATAGCTGCCTGCCATCGGATCAGATCACTGAGGCTCTGCGGTTGCTGCCAATGCCCAGCCCGGAGTCGCAAAAAGGTTGGATCAGTTGGCTTGCACAAAGCAAAGTTCCGGCGGTATCGACCCCCATTCATGCAGTGGAAGTGTTGGGGCAACCTTTTCATGTAGATTGGCCATGTCCGGACTTCCAGCCAGGTGATACAGACGTGTATTGAACAACTGTCGCCACCTTCTTGTCGGGGGTTAGCGGTCGACTAGTCGTGACCACCAATGTTTATGTGGAGTAGGTAAAGGGATTGGATCGGCAATAATGATTCGAAAGTCGCTATTTAAAGCGCCAATATCCATCAGCATCCTCTCTAGGGAGAATGCATTGCGGATCACATTATTGTGTTCATCATTGGCTGGATCGAAATTATTGACGATGTCTCCGTAGAGCAGCAAATTAACCAGCCCCCCCTCCCAAGGCTATATCATGGGTTGGAGTGAAGTGTTGATTTAAAAGCTCGTACAACTCGCCAGAGCGTACTGCTTCGGAGGGATTCATGGCGATCATTGCATTGACATCGGGACGGTCGATTTCAGGAATTTCGCGGCCTTCGGCATCATAGTGTAGCGCTTCAGGTACATGTTCTCTCCAGAACCATGAGCGAATCTTTAGCTGTTGAGATGTCCATTGAAAACGCGTGGGCCCGAAGAAGTCGAGGGTCACTAGCTTTCCACCTGGCTTGAGGCAGCGTCGTATCTGTGTGAAAGCATGCTCTAATTCTTCAATATGGTGCAGTGAAGATTTTGCAAATACCACATCATATTTTTCCTCCCCATAGGGCTCGCAATTCACATCCTTGCACTCCAGCCGGATCTTTTGCTCTGTAGTATCTCCATATAAGCTTTGATATGCGGCATTGCCAGCATCTACTCTAGCCTGTGAAATATCAAAACCGGTCACGCGTCCGAAAACACCTTTTTCAAGCAAGGAGTGCTCGAATGCGCCATCGCCACAGCATAAGCTCAGCACATGTGCTTGGGCTAGATCCGGCAGGCAGCGCTTTATATACTCGATAAAGTCGCAATCTCCATCACCAAAGGCCTGTTCACAAATCTGTGAAAGGGCAAATGGATGATCCCCCCAGTCGGTGAATCGACCTGGTTTTCGGTGCTTTTGCCAGTCATTCCAATGTTGCGCTGCTGTACTCATAAGTGGCTACCTGATGTGGATTTATATCTAGCTTGCACGCGCTTGGCCAAGCGGCGGCCCACTGTTCGTGCTGGATCCTCCACCAGCATGTGCAGCAACCAGCAGCTTACCCCCAGTCCCGTAAGAGCGAGGGCTGAGCCTGCCAGTACACCCCAAGCATTGACCAAAGCCTGTGCAGGCTTCAGCCAAGCAATATGCAACAGATATACAGCATAGCTTAGCTTGCCACTCCAAACGCCGTAGAGCCAGAGCTTGCCACCGGGAGAAGGTGGGGGGAGAGCCAGACTCGCCCAAAGTGCGAGAGCAAAAAATACTGCAGCAATCAATCCCAACTGCCCATTTTTCCAGTAGCTTCCCCCCGATAAACGCTCCATCTCAATAAATATTGCTGCAAGCATCAACCAACCAAGGACGGATATCAGCCAAGACAGCCAAATATATCTGGTGGAGACTGGTTGTTGGCTATGTTGCCACACCACGATGCCGAGCAAAAATTCGATCAATAGCCCAGGAATGTGGTGAAGGGAAATATAGGCTAGGTTTTGAACAGATCCATCTGCAGGATAGATTAGGATCAATCGTAAACTCAAAGCCAGTATAAATACCCAAGGCCAGCGCACACTGCAGTTTTTACCCAGCCACCAAGCTAAAAATGGGATTGCGGCATAAAAAGCCACTTCCGATGGAAGGCTCCAGAATACCGGATTGTAATAAAATACCATTTCCCGTGACTGCATCTGTGCCATCAGTAAATGCTCGGGTAAATACAGCAACGGTTTGCCCGCATGCCAAGCAAGCCATGCATATAAGGCCAAGGCAATAAGATAGGCTGGATAGATCCGGGCAATCCGGCGTATGACATAAGCTTTCAGTGCAGGTGCATGGCCTGCCATCACTACTGGGGCAAACACAAAGCCGCTCAGTACAAAAAAGAGATCGACTCCTGTAAAGGCAAATGCCATGGGGCCCATGGGCCAGTGAAGTGGCGGCCCCCAGTGTGCCCAAAGCACCATCAAGGCTGCAAGTCCTCGCCAAGCCTCCACAGCCCAAAAAGACGAACGAGGAATGTCAGCGTTCACTGCCACGGGTTAAATCCTTTAATGTTTCTGGAGAGGTAATACGCCATGTATCTCCATCACGTTGCAGTACTTGATCTGTGAGAAGCTTTTGCAGAACGCGAGTCACAGATTCGCGTGTTGTATTGAGCCGCCATGCTAATTCGGCATGGGTTGGTAACTGCATTTCCATTTGCTGCCTGCCGTGATGCAGCAGCCAGGCACATACACGGGCGCTGACCGGATGTATGGCTTGAATCTTTTGCCAGCTCAACAAATCACATACCTGCTGACTGGTGGAGCGGGCGAGTTGCAGAACCAGCTCAGGGAATTGCATCAACTGCAAAGCTCTGTCTTCAGGCATCAAGGCGACCGTTGTGGAGGCGCTTGTGGCGACCCAGGTCAGTGCCAGCGGTTGCTCTGCTAACAAGCTTATATGCCCGAAAGTTTCATAGGGCTGCACACTCAGTAGTGCGACCTCCTTGCCGTCCATGGTCATATCCACGGCCTGCATGGCGCCTTGCAAAACGATGCCAAAGCCCGTGAAGGGCAGTTGAATATCTCCCAACAACTCACGCTTGCGTAGGTGACGCATCTCCATGTGCGCTGCTGCAAACTGCAAGGCCGCGGGTGGTGCTGAGGCAAAAAAGCGGCAAGAAGCCAATGCTATCTGAGAAATTGCCACGCTACGTCCCTTTGCCTTGCACAGGGTCCATATGCGCATAGACAATCGATGGTGCTGTCAAACAGCATGCAAAGCGATGATGAAATGCGACAGTGTGCAGCAAGAAGTTCTGTGTCCGTGAAGCTCAACGCCTGAATCTGGCGGGCTCAGGATGAGCCACCTCCAATGCCGGATGAGGCATGGCACATGCCCACCACAGCGTGTAATGTAGTGGAGGCCCGCATTATACGGAGTGCCGTAGAATAGCGCCTCCAAAGGTAAAAAAATGCTACAGCTGAGAGCGCTTGGACTCTCGTGCGGCGATGTGAAAGGAGCAGGCCCATGAAAATTCAGACCTCCCTCGTTATTTTGGCTGCGGCATGGGCTTTGTCGAGCATTGGTTTTGCGCAAGAAAGGCTGCCTGCGGTCGCGTATGTCAGCCTTGTGGTTGGGCAGGTTTCCCTTGTCCGTTCCAATGGAGAGACCTTGCCAGTACAGCGGGGCTTGAACTTGCATGAAAGTGACCGCCTTGTCACCGGTGAGGATGGTATGGTCATGCTGGTTTTTGTCGATGAGGGGCGAGTGGCACTACGCTCTGGATCTGAGCTGCTTATCCGCAAATACAAATACGATACGGACGGTGCTGATTCCGATCTGCGGCTTGAGCTTCTCAAAGGGACGATACGGCAGATCTCAGGTAAGGCTGCAAAGCGACAGCCCGAGCGCTATCACCTCAACACGCCTGTTGCGGCGATTGGTGTGCGCGGCACTGACTTTCTGGCCAAGGCTGACAATGCGGCCGTACGTACCTATGTACATGAGGGCGCTATCACAGTTCAATCTAGGTTGGCCCCACAAGAACCGGTGCTGAGCAAGGCTGGTGAAGGACGATATCTCATGGCCTATGGCGAAGGCCACTTGGAACAGCACACTCTGAAGTTGGCTGAGTTGGAGCAATCCTTCAGTATCCAACTGACCCCTTCAGCGGCAGGGGGAGTGGCAGTCGCCAAGAATCAGGCGCGAACCTCAGCAGGTAATTCTGAAGATGCAAGTACATCCACATCAGTGCTTGTGACCCGAGCCTCGGCGTCTGTACAAACTGCTCAAAGCCCAGATTGGGCAGGGATCACTTTGACAAAGCCTGAGCTACCTCCAATCGGGAGCGGAAAGCCGGATGTTCCAGACCACGTTGTGGAGTTACCAGAAAAGCAGTTCACCGCTTTGGTTTGGGGGAGGTCATATGAAAACCCTAAATCATTGCCGTTGACGCTTCCCCTTGCCTACGCTACTGCGAGCGCTGGCCGTGCAGTGACCGTAGGCGAACCCCTGGCCTATGCTTTGTGGCGTGAAGGTGTGGCGGGGACGCCCATGGCCGCAGGGCTCAATGGTACGGCCAACTTCGCGCTGGCGGCTGGAGAGGGCTACTACACATCCACGGCAGGAAATGTGCAGATGGTGCAGCTTAGCGATGCCCGGCTGCAGGTAAATTTTGACCGCTCTCAGTTCCAGACCAGCATGAATATCGGTACAGCGGGTCTGCCTAACCAACATCTACAAGTTGGTGGAGCAATCAATACGGATGGTGTTTTTTTGGGGCGTGCGCCTAATCAGCGGGTGGCTGGCGCACTTAGCCTAGATGGCGCTCAGGCAGGATACCTATTTCAAGTTGATGCCACAGGTGGCGCTTATAAAGGCATTACGCTGTGGAACAAAAAATAAGTCGAGGACTGCGTGGAACGTCATAGAGCGGTGGCAGCTCCCACAGGGGGGGCTCAGCGCTGGCTGTGGCTGATGCTATTGCTTGCGGGGGGCATGGCCGCGTGGCTCTCCACGCTGGGCTTGGCGCAGCGCTCAGATGGGCAAATTCATGATTTGCTCAGTAGTTGGCAGCCGGTGCATGAGGCTCCAGCCGGCATCACTGTCATTGATATTGATGAGCGCAGCCTGCAGGAAATTGGCCCATGGCCTTGGTCGCGTGAAGTCATTGCAGAGCTTGCGCATAACTTGAGGCAAAAGGGGGCCCGGCTGCAAGTCTGGGACATGTTTTTTTCCCACGCAACTCCCTTCGATGTCCGGTTGACAGCAGAAATGGTGCGCCCCGATACAGTGATTGGGGTGGTCCCGGTTCTTGATGCATTGGTCAGCAACCCTCCACATGAGGGGCTGCTTGGTAACGACACGAATGCCCCCGATCTTTGCTCCAAACATGCTCAGATACGTGGCTATTTGGGCATAGCTCCTGCACTCGCAAAAGCAAAGGCTGGGCATCTTGCGGCGACACCGGATGCGGATGGCCGCCTGCGTCGTTTACCTGCAGTGGTCTGCCTTCAGGCTGGCTCGGAAAACTTGCGCATTTCGCAGCTGACTTTGGCTGCAGCAGAGGCTAGTGAACCTCTGCTGCCTTGGCAGATGCGAGAAGGCCAATGGCCTTGGGAGCCTGCCCATTGGCTGGAGCGAGGGGAGTGGCAGTTTGCGATTGATCAAGATGGCTACTTGAATATCCCTTATCGGCGGCCTCACACCCAATGGACGGCTGTCAGTGCCAGCCGCGTGTTGCTGGATGAGCCTGGTTTGCCATCGCTCAAAGGGCAGATCGTTCTTGTTGGCGGCACAGCCTTGGGGGCTCGCGACATTGTCAGCACCCCCTTTCACCCCGGGGCACCTGGTGTCAGCGTGCATGCTGAATTATTGGCTGCAGCTATTGGCCCCCACAGCGGTTGGGGGGCCAATTTGCCGCGTTCACCAGCCTTGATGGCCGCCATCATGACCATGCTGGCCGGACTCTGGCTTATCCCGTTCTCTCGCACAGGCTACAAGCTGACGGCATTGGTGCCAGGGCTTGCGATTGGTTTGCTTGCACCTATTGGCCTGGCTTGGGCGGGGCGAGCAGTGCTTGGCGCTGTGTTTCCAATTACTGCTCCTGTGTTGGCGCTGCTTGCCTACGCGATGGCGATTCTGGCGCTGTTGACGTTGTTGCTGCGCCGCCAGACTCAGGCACTGGCTCAGCATCTGCAGAGCTTTCTTCCTCCACGCTTGGCGCAGCAGATTGCGACCCAACTGCCGACGGGACAAAGCTTGGGTCAATCCCATACTGGTGTCTTGGCGGCAGTGCGTGTGGATGGCTTGGCACGGTGGGTCGGGCGCGTTGACAGCTTGCAATCCTTGGCTCTGATCCATGCCGTACACACCACCGCAATGCGCACAGCACTCCAATATGGCGGGCAACTAGAACATGCGCAGGGCGATACTCTTTATATGAGCTGGCCTGATGCCAGTGCATGTGCCCAGGCCTTGGCCTGTATGCAAGAGTTGCATCGCCAGTTGGAGCCAATCCTCGCACGCAATGCACTGGAGGAAGCTCCGCTACTTTTCTATGCAGCCATGGAAAGTGGCGCGTATCTCCTGGGTGTTGTCGGTGCGCAGGGGGGGCGGCGCAGCGTGCTGTTGGGACCTGCGGCCAATGATGTCATCGGTATTCTGGATATCAGCCCTGAACTTGATGGTCCCATCCTGTTAGGCCCGCATGCGGCACAAACTCTTATTGCCAACGGCAATACAGCGTTGCAATCCCTGGGGCAATTCCTGCTGTTCGAGCAGTCCGGAGCCCGGCTCATCTATCGCGCTGTCAATTGATTCATGGGCCTAAAGCAATATATTCTTGCCACGACCTGCGGCGTTTCTCTGTTGTGGATGGGTCATGGCATGGCGCAAGTGCGAGAAGTGGGCCAATCATTGGCTTTGCCGTCTACCGTGCCACCAGGAGTGCAGACACCCTGCGTGGACAAGCCAGCCAGAACCGATAAAGAATTGCAGGAGCATGAGGTTTGTGTTCTCCATGCACAGGTGCAGAAAGCGCTGGAGCAGCAGCAATGGCTTGAGGTCGAGCTATTACTCGAGCGCATTCTCATGTACAAGCCCAATGACGCTCAAGCCATGCTGCAACTGGCCATGGTCTTGGCGGTACGTGACCGCACCGCCAGCGCCAAGGCTTTGGTTGAGACGCTGCGCGACGATGAACGCACTTCAGAGGGGCACCGTCTGCGCTTGCAGGCCATGCTGGATAACGAAGATCTCCGGGCATCCACGCAAGCGGTAAATGCCGCTGCGCGCGGCAGCCAGGCGGCAACCCAGCTCATCTGGAGTGTGGGGCGCAGCAGCAACCCCATGGCGCGCTCCAGCGCCGACAGTGTCACGCTGACATTGCCCGATGGTGATATAGCTCTTGCGCTCAGTGAAAAGCCTCGAAGTGCAACTACCTTCAACACCTTGCTTTATCAGCGTTGGGCCAATGGATTGGAAATGCTGTTGGGTACCCAGAGTGCAAACCTATCAGACACCCATACCGGTGCACGTATTGCATTGGCGGGGCCTCTGGGCTTGTCTGAGCCGCTGTTCTGGAATCTCTCCAGTCAGCAGAGTCTGGACGGCGCACGCCGGGATGTGGCCAGCGTACTTTGGTCACCCTCGCGCCGAGCAGCGGCAACTTCGCAAGCACTATACAGCCTGGGGGTTTTTTCCGAGAACCAGAGCCAGCGGCATGGCTTGCTGTTGCGGGTTCAGGCGGGGTTGGGTCAATGGCAGGAAGGTCAGGTCAGCCTTCAACTGGATGGCTGGGCAGAGTACGAACACAGCCTCAATGCCACTCCCAGTGCCGTGCGCACGGGGATCCAGGGAAATTGGGGGTTCAACCAGGGGTGGCAAGTCCAGAGCTATCTCTATGCCCAGCAAGACTTGCAAGGCTACAGCCCCTTGCTGCGCCACAACCAGGCGCGGCAACTGTTGACGGGCTACCTCGCGCTTGAGAAACAATGGCCCGAGATATGGCTGGGAGGGCGCTTGAGCTCCAGCGTCTACCTCTCGCGCCGCTGGAGCAATCTTGCTCTCTATCAATGGCAGGACCGTGGCATCAGCCTGAGTTGGAAGCGTAGTTGGTAATGCGCAGATCGGTGGGCGGGAAAATGCCACCGTACCTGAAAAGCCAATGGAATCAAATCCCTCTCCCTTTGGGGAAGGGTGTATAGATAGCCTGTATGAATAATGATGCAACAAGCATCTATCCCTTACCCTGATTGCTCTAACAGCTATCAATTTGCTTGACTGGCAAGATGCCTCAGGTGTTCTGAGATTTGGGGGATCAAGGCTGGGTTAGTACAGCAGTCGTGTGGGCATGGCGGCCAGATCGTATTGGCGCTTGAAGCGGTTGGTGAAATGCAATCAATGCTCTATTTCTCAGGGAAAGAGGGCAGAGGCAAGTGCACAGCCATGCGCTATGGGCGGGCGGCGGTACTGGTAGAGGGTGAATTGATTTGTTGCTTCTTTGCAACGTGTGGAGGCATGTGGGTAGCGACATGCAAACACGGCTCTTCTGCGGGATGGGACTCTTTGGATGCATTGGCCGGGTTGCCCCTTCCTGGGGGGGCTTGCTCTCTGAGTCTCTGAGAGCCCAGGTCTTGCTTCTGCAAGAGGACGGGGGCATGGAACAAGGCCGTCTTGCTGGATAAATTGCCACTCGGAAAAAGTGCAGGCGTCCGTGCAATGCTGGGCCATAATGCGTCGCTGACGCTTCGGGTAGGGAGATCGCTCCCTGAGGCAATTGGCTTTTTGTGTGATCACCATCACCAAAACAGCTTGGCATGTCCCCAGATACCCCGGAGAATCGCCCATCAACTGCCAGCCAAGCCAGGTCGGTGGTTGGTTTTTTTTCATTAGGAGCTCTTCAATGGCAATGACCCAAACCCAAAAGACTGACGCTTATCAGTTCTTTATCGTGGCATTCGGCGCTGTGACCGGCGTGGAATACATGAACCAGCTGAACGATGCGTACGGCGCTGGCATGACGACCAAGCAGATCGTGAACGTCTACACGACCAAGCCCCAGTTCACTTCCCAGTACCCCACCTTCCTGACGAACGAACAGTTCGCCCAGAAGCTGATCGCCAACGTCGTGGGCTCCAGCGCCTCCGCCGAAGCCAAGGCGGGTGCCGAAGCCGACGTGATCGCCTCCCTGAACGCCGGCTGGACCCGTGGCGATGTGATCTTCCAGATCTTCTCCAACCTGGCCGCCAAGCCCCATGACGACGCACAATGGGGCAACACCGCCAAGATGTTTGCCAACAAGGTTGCCGTGGCCCAGTACCTGACGGAAGTCAAGCTGGTCAGCGAAACCGACATGGCCAAGCTGCAAGCCCCTCTGGGCAACGTGACTGCCGACTCCGACGTGTCCAGCCCCGCCGCCATCGACAAGCTGGTCAACGGTGGCAACAACGCCGGCAACGAGCTGACCCTGGGTGCTGACCACATCGTGGCCACGCAAGAAGGCCAGACCTTCACCGCTTCCCTGAAGCAAGCCGGCACGCTGGGCAATGTGTCCAACACCCTGGAAAGCGGCGACACCATCATCGCCAAGGGCACCGGCAACGTGCTCAAGGCCGACCTGACCCTGACCACCTCCGGTGGCATCCCCTTCGGTCCCGCCATCAGCGCCACCACCGAGAACATCCAGAAGGTGGTTCTGCGCGCTCAGACCGGTCCTACTGACTTTGGTGTTGCCGCCCACGGCAACAACTCGCACATCGACGCTGAAAACATGAAGGGCGTCAAGGAGTGGTGGACGGATAACAGCCGCGCCACCATCCAGATCGAAGACGTGCGCACCCGTCCCGAAGACACCACCATCGGCATGCGTGACACCGACCCCGAAGTGGGTTTCCGCGTGTACTTCGACCCCGAGCAACTGAAGGCCAACGGCACCGTCAAGAACTCGGCCCTGACCCTGACCCTGGACAAGATCAGCGCCCCTGGCGACCTGAGCAACAACGTCTTCAACGGCGTGAAGTTCACTCTGGGCGGCAAGTCCATCACCCTGCAGTCCGACGCCATTGGCGCCGCGACCACCCATGCCGAGCTGCTGGCCGCTCTGGAAGCTGCTGCCAAGGACAATGCCGACCTGGCTGGCGTGAGCTTCAAGCTCAACGCTGACAACACCATCACCCTGACCGACGCTGCAGGCAAGGCCTTCGGTACAGGCAGCTGGTTGACCCCCACCGGCGATATCCCTGCCGCTGGCGACTTCAAGTGGAACCAGAAGGTGGGCGAGCCCGAGCGCGGCCAAGAGCTGATCACCACCCAAGTCGAACTCGACAACGTGGGCCGTACCAGCTCCGGTGGCGTTCTGGACATCGGTTCGCTGGGCAATGGCGGCGTGGAAAAGTTCAACGTTGCTGTGGACCGTGACAGCTGGTTGTCTGCCGTGCGCTCCGAGGATCACCTGGGCAAGAACGACGGTCTGAATGCAGGTCCTCAGCATCAATTCCTGCAGGAAGTGCATCTGACCAACAAGGGTGCCGACGGCGACCTGAAGGTTGGCAACATTGTGGCTAACCGTCTGGACGGTCGTCTGCAAAATGGTCTGACCAATGTGCGCGTGGTTGATGGCTCTGCATTCAAGGGTGACCTGAACCTGGGTATCAACCTGAACGCTAACGGCGCCAATGGCTCTGTGGCCCGCTATCTGGACAAGTCCACCAAGCCTGTGGAGTTCAACTACACCGGTGGCCAGGGTGCAGACCTGCTGAACATCAATGTGGTGAGTGCAACTGTTTCCAATCACAAGAATTTTGTGATGAACATCAATACCGGTGCGGGCGATGACCGCGTGGTGCTGACCAATCCTGGTCGCCTGAATACCACCAGCGTGGACGGTGGCGAAGGTACCAACACCTTGGTGATGAATGGCAACGTGGGCATGGCCACCGGTGCTCAGGCTGGTACAGACGTGTTCAAGTCGTTCAAGAACTTCCAGAACTACGAAATCGAAGACGGCGATCACAACTTCACTACGCTCAATGGCGTGAAGAGCGTGGTGGTAGCCGATGTCACCCCTGGTGCTGGCAACGTGCTGCGCAACCTGCCCACGGATCTGAACTCCGTGGTCGTGACCGGCAAGAACCAGACCGCTGGTGCTGGCAATGCCAACAAAGCTCAGAATTTCGGTACGCTGGACTTCCAGGCCGCCAAGAGCGAAAAGCTGACGGTCAAGCTGGATAACACCGCTCTGGTGGACAACCCCGCTGACGCAGCAAACAACGGCACGCTGACCGTGGCAACGCTGAAGGTCAGCGACGATGCAAGCAACCTGACCACCAACAAGAGCGCTGTTCGCACGCTGGATGTGGTGTCTGCCGGTGTGGACGGCGCTACGACCAAAAACGTCATCACCAGCATCGACGCTGTGAATGTGAACGCCTTCAACTTCTCTGGTGATCACGCTTTGACTGCGACGCTGAACGCTGCGTCCAACATCTCCGCTGCGGGTGCATTCACCGCCGCTCAAGTGACCGATTTGAAGGTCGATGGCTCCGCCATGACCGCCGATCTGTCGCTGACGGTGAACAAGAATGTCGCCAATGCAGTGAACGCCAACAAGACCGCCAGCTACAAGGGCGGCCAGGGTGCCAAGGACAAGCTGACCTTCACTGACGGCGTGTTCACCACGGGCAAGACCACCGTATCCGGCTTTGAAACCCTCGCTTTCAGCGGCGGTCAGTTCAATGCCGTGAACACCACTGGCGTGACGCTGTACGAAAGCAAGGCTAACACTGCTACCGCCTTGAATCTGATCGGCCTGCAAGGCTCGGAAAAGGTTCAGATTGGCTCGTACGTCGACAACGTGGGCACGAACCTTCGTAACGAGCATGTGTTCAAGACCAATGCCGGCGGTGCAGGCTCGACTCTGGATCTGACGATCAAGCAGGCTGCTGCAGGCGTAGGCCCAGCCAACGCTCAGAAGCTGACGGTTGACGGTTTCAAGACCGTGAACCTGAAGCTGGATGTGGTGGCCGATGTTGGCAACAACAAGGCGTTTAACCTGAACTTGTCGGATGTCAAGGCCAAGGTGGGCGCCGATGATGCGGTGACCGTTCAGACCCTGGCTGACGTGTTTACCGAAATTGGCAACTCAGCCATCGTTGACAAGATTGCAGCCAAGGGCGCTGCCATCAACAGCGCCACGGACAAGATCGTGGTGACCGGTGGCGTGGGTGCGGCTTCTGGCCCTGGCACGACTGCCGATAGCCTGAAGCTGAACCTTCTGTCGTCTTCCATCAAGACGCTGGATGTGTCGGGCTACAAGGGCACCGTGACTGGCACGATCGATGCTGCTCTGACCAATGGCGGCGTGGCTGGCTCGACCCTGGTGACTACGGGTAACACCGAAGTCAAGGTGGGTGCTTATGGCATCAACTTTGCTGATACTGCCCACAACGCTGCTGTCGCGACCGTGACCACGTTCACGTTCACAACCGATGCGGTCAAGCTGGACGGTACGGCTCAGACATGGCAGATCACCAACTTCCAGGGCAAGAATGCTCACGCTGCAACGACTTCGACCAATACCGATGCAGGTGGCGCCTTGGGTGACGTGACGGTGCTGGATCTGTCGGCACTGGGCATCAAGGGTCAGCAAGATCTGAACATCACTCAGACCTATTTCGACTCTGGTCTTGGCCATGACGGTACCGGCGTCGGCGGTCTCTGGACTGCTGCGGACAGCAAGGTGATCATCACTTCCAACTCCAACCACAATTTCAAGATTGAGTTGACGGGTGTGTTTGCTGATCAACTGAGCCAAGCTGACAACTTCAAGTTCGCCGTCTAATCAGTGTGTCTTGCAAGGCTGCCGTGGGTCCTTAGGCGTTCGGCAGTCTTGCAGTCCACTGACCCGGGCCGCGCTCTGTGCAAACGGGGTGCGGCCTTTTTGTTTTTGGAGAGAAGGTTCTTATGAGCGATACCCTAGACCTGTTCAAGCAGCCCCGCGCCCTCGATAGCGCCGCCCATCGCCAGCTGCGCTATGCCGCCAGCCAGCCCTATCACTTTGCCGCCCAGCAGCTGTTTGCGCCCATTGTCTCGGGTGAGGCTGATATGGTGGCGCGCGAGTACGCCATTGTGTTTTCGGACCAGAGCGGCTCCCTGCCGCTGGCCCTGCTGGGGCGTGCGCGCGGCCACAATGCCTATGTGCGCGACTCCGGTCACTGGATGGCGCGCTATGTGCCCGCGCATTTCCGTCGCTACCCGTTTGTGATGAGTGAAGTCACGGCCCCCGGCACCGAGGGGGCTGAAGCGGCCTCGGCCATCGAGCACATTGTGGTCATTGATGCCGATGCGCCCCACCTCAGCGCTGACCAGGGCGAGCGCCTGTTTACCGACGACGGTCAGCCCACCGCCGTGCTGCAGAATGTGCAGCGCGTGCTGGCGATGATGGAGCAAGACAGCCAGCGTACGCTGGCCCTGGTGGCCCAGTTGGAGGCTGCTGATCTACTGGTAGCGCGCCAGGTGGTGGTCGCCAGCAAGCAAGGGCAGCCCGTGGGCCTGACCGGTCTGCGCGTGGTCGACTTCGAGCGCCTGAATGCTTTGGGTGACGCCAGCCTTGCCGCCCTGCAGCGCAGCGGTGCACTGGATCTGGCCTATGCCCACCGCGTGTCGCTGGCCAATCTGCAGGACAGCGTGCTGGTGGACAACGAAGCTGCAGCGCCCAGCACCAGCTCGGGCAGCATCAGCTTCGACGGCATTGACTGGAGCAAGTTCTGATTTGCTGCTCAAAGTCCAGGCTATAATGCGCGGCTTCGTTTGAAGTCTTTTCCCTGTTTTCCCCGATAGCTCAGTCGGTAGAGCGACGGACTGTTAATCCGCAGGTCCCTGGTTCGAGCCCAGGTCGGGGAGCCATTCAGCTAGGTTTCAAATCAATGTCCGTGCATGCATGTACGGCATTCGCCCATGTGGCTCAGTGGTAGAGCACTCCCTTGGTAAGGGAGAGGTCGCGGGTCCGATTCCCGCCATGGGCACCACCATATTCACCGGCCTGCGCCATGCGCAGCGCCGGTTTTTTGCTTTTCTTACTCCTGATTTTTTATTCCAGGGAAGCCATCCCGTACCCAGCCTATGGGTTTGATGCGGTTTTTTTGCCACGGATGCGGAGTTTTAACTTCCTATATGAATTTCATATAGGAATTACTGCTAGACTGCGCGTCAGACATGGATGACATTCTTCGCATTCCCTTGAACGTGACGCCGCAGCAAGTCATGCGCTTGCAGGCTTTGCAGCACGGTTTTGCACGGTTGTGCAATGCGCTGGCGCCTGTGGTGCGTAGCACCAAGGTCTGGAACCGGGTGGCATTGCACCATTTGACCTATCGCCAGTTGCGTGACGAGTTTCCCGAAATGGGTTCGCAGATGGTGTGCAACGCCATTTATTCGGTGTCGCGGACATGTCGGGTGGTGTTTCAGCATCCAGCAAGCCCTTTTCATCTGGAGCGCTTGGGCGATGCGGGCCTGCCGCTGCTGCGTTTTGCGGACACCTGCCCGGTGTATTTCGACCGCCATACGTTGAGCCTGAAGGATGGGCAGTTGTCGATGTTCACGTTGGATGGGCGAATGCGCTTTCAGCTGATGCTGGATCCGCGCGACGAAACCCGTTTTCAGCAGCAGAAGATGCGCGAGATTGTGCTGGAAGGGGATGCTGAGCGCGGTTATGCCTTGTCTTTCCTGTTGGGTGAGGCGCAGGTGCAAGGTCACAGCGATCCGGTGGCGGAGATTCCCGAATACATACTGGTTGAAGAGTCGATATGAGAACGAATCAGAGCGAAGATGCAGAGTTGCGTGCGGTGCTGGCGCAGTTGCGCCCTTATTTTGTGCGCACGGCATGGTTCAGCGTGTTTTCTGCCGTGCTGGTGCTGGCACCTTCAGGATATATGCTGGAGGTATATGACCGTGTGGTGAACAGCCGCAGTCATATGACGCTGGCGATGCTGACGCTGGCGGTGATTCTGGCGTATGTGTTGCTGGAGGTGATGGAATGGGCGCGTGCGCATGTGATGTACGAGGCAGGCGAAGCCTTTGACAAGCGCATGCGCAGGCGCGTATTTGATGCGGTGTTTCAGGCTGGAGCCCAGCGTTCGGCCCTGGGCTCGCAGCAGGCATTCAATGATTTGCGGACAGTGCGCGACTTTTTTCACTCGCCGTCGATATTGGCGATTCTGGAAGCTCCTGTTGCCTTGCTGATGGGCGTGCTGCTGTTTTTGATCAGCCCCTATTTGGGAGTCTCTGCCCTGGTCTTTGGCACGATACAGGCTCTGGTGGCTTGGCTCAATGAGCGCAGCACCAAGCCGCCGCTGATGCAGGCTAACCAGACGGCCATTGAGGCGCAGCGCTACGCGGATGGAGCCTTGCGCGATGCCGAAGTGATTCACGCGATGGGCATGCTGCGCAGCTTGCATTCGCGTTGGGTGCAGCGTCAACGCAAGTTCTTGCAATTGCATGCGCAGGCATCTCAGGCGGCCGGTGGCTTTCAGGCGGTGACTCGTCTGGTACAGAACACTTTGAGTTCGCTACTGCTGGGGTTGGGCTGCTTTCTGTTGCTGCATAACGATTTGCATGGTGGTCCGGGCATGATGATCATCGGCTCAATTCTGGGGGGGCGAATGCTGGCGCCACTGGTGCAGGTGGTGGCCCAGTGGAGCGGGGTGGTAAATGTGCGTGATGCTTGGAGTCGCCTCTCCAAACTGTTGCAGGCGGTGCCAGCACAGGCTCCAGCAATGCCTCTGCCTGCCCCAAAGGGCGCGGTGCGTGTGGAGCAATTGGTGGCCGGAGCCCCGGGTTCTGCGCAGCCCATCATCCGTGGCGCACAGTTTGAATTGCAGCCCGGCGATGTGTTGGCCGTGATTGGGCCTTCCGCGGCGGGTAAGACTACTTTGGCGCGCTTGCTGGTTGGGTTGTGGCCGTCCATGAGTGGCAAGGTTAGGCTGGACGGGGTGGATCTTTACGGCTGGGACAAGGCTGAGGTCGGTCCGTATATCGGCTACCTGCCTCAGGGCGTGGAGCTGTTTGAAGGATCGGTGGCTGAGAATATCGCCCGCTTCGGTAAACCGGATCAGGAACTCGTGGAGCAGGCTGCACGCGCTGTAGGCCTGCATGAGCTGATTTCCTCCCTGCCAGGTGGCTATGAATGCAAGGTTGGGCCTGGTGGTGTTCGCCTGTCTGGCGGTCAGCGTCAGCGCGTGGCTCTGGCTCGAGCCTTGTATGGCGAGCCGACTTATGTAGTGTTGGATGAGCCCAATTCCAGCCTCGACGAGGAAGGCGATGCAGCCCTGGCGCGAGCTATTGTGCAGGCGAGTTCAAGGGGCGCCACGATCGTGGTGATCACGCACCGTACTAGCGTTTTATCCGTGGCCAGCAAGCTGTTGGTGATGCGTGACGGTCAGCAGCAGGCCTTTGGTCCGCGCGATGAAGTGTTGGCTGCGTTGAATGCGGCTGCGCGTGCGCCTGCTGCGGGCACTTTGGCGCGTGCCGCGTAAATCTTTGCTGAGTGGGCCGGCTTGCCTGTTTTTTTGAAAGATCACATTAATGAGTTCCCCTGCTTTTTTTGAGCGCAGTGAACTGACGCGCGCGCTATGGCTGTTTCGCCGGGAGTTCGTGCTGGTAGCGGTGCTGAGTATGGTGGCGAATGTGCTTATGTTGGCGCCTACGCTGTATATGCTTCAGGTCTTTGACCGGGTGATGGTCAGTCGCAGCGAGCTGACGCTACTGGCGATGTCGCTGATCACGCTGTTTCTGTTTTTGGTTATGGCTGGGGCGGAGTGGATGCGCTCCCGTGTACTGGTGCTCTCGGGACAACGTCTGGATTCGGTGCTGAGCTCCCGAGTCTTTCATGCCAGCTTCGAGACCAATTTGCAGCAGCCGGGCGTGGCGTCGACACGGGCTTTTGGCGACTTGGTGCAGTTGCGTCAGTTTTTGACGGGACAAGGCATTTTTGCGTTGTTCGATACACCCTGGACACCTGTTTATATGGCGGTGCTGTTTCTGCTGCACCCTATGCTTGGTTGGGCTTCGATTGGCTTTGCATTGGTGCAGGGGGCTTTGGTCTGGTTCGGTCACCGCAAGGCGGTGGCTCCTTCGGAGAGGGCGCAGGAGGCGAGCAGAGAGTCTGCGGAATATCTGCAGGGCAAGTTACGCAATGTCGAGGCACTGGTGCCCATGGGTATGGTGGAGAACCTGAGAGGACATTGGCTCAAGCGCTACGAGAAGATGTTGGGCGCACAAAGTCATGCGCATGATGTGAGTGAGCGTCTGGCCGTGATCAGCAAGTTCATCCGTTATACGCAGCAGTCGCTGGCATTGGGATTGGGGGCGCTGTTGGTGATTGATGGCCAGCTGTCTCCGGGCGCGATGATCGCGGCCAATGTGCTGATGTCTCGTGCGTTGGCTCCCATTGATTCGCTGGCCAATGTCTGGAGGGCATTTATGGGAGCTAAGGGGGCATTTGACCGGCTGGAGAAGCTTTTGCAGGACAACCCAGGACATGATCCTGCTTTGTCGCGTACAGCACCCTCGGGACGACTGGGCCTGCGCGATGTGGTAGCGGTGGCATTGACACGTGAGCAGCCTATTTTGAAAGGCGTGAGCCTGGATGTGGAGCCGGGAACGGTCACGGTGGTGTTAGGACCGTCGGGGTCGGGTAAATCGACGCTGGCCCGCTGCATGGTAGGAACATGGCCTCATATGAGTGGAGAGGTGCTGCTGGACGAGCGGCCGCTGGCAGGTTGGAATCGAGATGAACTGGGGCCGTTTATCGGCTATTTGCCTCAGGACATTGAACTGTTTGATGGCTCTATCGCCGAAAACATTGCTCGCATGGGTGAAGTCGATGCCGCTCGGGTGATTGCTGCTGCCCAGGCTTCAGGTCTACACGAAATGATTTTAAGTTTCCCTAAGGGCTATGACTCTCCGATAGGGGAGAGCGGTGGACTGTTGTCTGGAGGGCAGCGTCAGCGTATCGGCTTGGCCCGAGCGATTTATGGTGAACCGCGCCTGGTTGTGCTGGATGAGCCTAATGCCAACCTGGACGATGTGGGCGAGGCAGCGCTGGTGACGGTGGTGGGAGAGCTGAAGGCCAAGGGCAGTGCCGTGGTGTTGATCAGCCACCGGCCTGGAGTGCTGGCGGTTGCAGATCGGCTGGTGGTTCTGAAGGACGGGATCGTGCAGGCTGATGGTGCGCGTGATGTGGTGCTGCAGCGTTTGCGTGCTGCAGCAGCTCCTGCTGGCAAGACCGAAGGTGTGCCGGCGCTCGCCTAATTTCTCTTCTTCGACATTTTTCCGGGAAGGCTTTGGGTCCTTCCCTTATGTGAGTTTGATATATGGCTAACTCCTTGATTTCTGAAAACAAAGACTTGCTACCTGCAGCTCCCACGGATGCTGCGGATGCTGCAGCGCATGGAAAGACGGACCTGGGCCGCGCCGGGCGCGTAGGCCTATGGGCGTTGGGTATTGGATTTGGTGGTTTTCTGCTGTGGGCTGCTCTGGCTCCTTTGGACGAAGGGGTGCCAGGACCGGGGACGGTGGCGCTGGATACCAAGCGTAAGGCGGTTCAGCACTTGAGCGGCGGCATTGTTCAGCAGGTGATGGTGCGCGAGGGCGATGAGGTGCGTCAGGGCCAAGTGCTGATCAAGCTTGATGATGCGGTGGCTAAGGCCAACTATGAGGGGGTGCGTCAGAGCTATTTTGGCGTGCTGGCCATGCTGGGGCGATTGCAGGCAGAGCAAGCAGGTGCGGCCAAGATTCAGTTTGCCCCTGAGTTGGGGGAGGCGGCTTCCAAGGATGCTCAGATTCAGCGGCTAGTGCAGAACCAGGAACAGTTGTTCGTTGCGCGCCGCGCGCAGTTGAAGGCGGATCTGCAATCGATTGAGGAAAGCATTCAGGGTCAACAGGGCCAGTTGCAGGCCTACAAGATGATGGCGGAGAGCCGCAAGGGGCAACTGCAACTGCTGCAGGATGAATTGGGTCCTCTGCGCGAGTTGGTCAAAGAGGGTTATGCGCCACGCAACCGCCAACTGGAGCTGGAGCGCTCGCAGGCGGATATTCGTACTTCCATGGCGGATCTGCAGGGCAATACGATGCGTGCGATGAGCAGTGTGGCGGAGTTGCGCCAGCGTGCGCTGTCGCGGCAGCAAGACTATCGCAAAGAGGTTGAGACCCAGTTGGCCGATGTAAGCCGCCAGGCGCTGACTGACGGCGAGCGCTATCGGGCGGTGAGCAATGATCTGGAGCGTACGGAGATTCGTTCTCCGGCCGATGGTCAGGTGGTGGGTCTGGCGGCACAGACGGTGGGTGGCGTGATCCAGCCGGGCCAGAAGTTGATGGATATTGTGCCAAAGGGAGCGCCGCTGTTGCTGGAGGCTCATGTGGCTCCACACATGATCGACCGCGTGCGTGCAGGCATGCCTGTGGACGTACGATTTTCGTCATTTGCCAATTCGCCACAACTGGTGGTGCAGGGGGAGGTTGAGTCGATCTCGGGAGACTTGTTGTCGGACCCCACAGGGACCAATTCGTATTATCTGGCGCGGGTGGCGGTGACAGGCGAGGGGCTTAAGCGCCTGGGCCAGCGTCAGTTGCATCCTGGCATGCCGGTTGAAGTGATTTTTAAGGGCGGAGAGCGCACTATGCTGACCTATCTGTTGCATCCGCTGACCAAACGTCTGGCCGCGTCCATGACGGAGGAGTGAACGTATGCACCGTTTGCAAACCATGAATAGTGTTGTTGTGGCAAATGGCAAGAGCAGGCCGCTGGTAGCGCGTACCTGTGTGGCCTTGGCCATCGGTATGCTGCTAGCGCCTGCCTGGGCCTTGGATTTGCGCCAAGCTTATGAGGCCGCGGAGCGCAACGATGCGAGTATTCGTGCTTCACGTGCAGCGGCAGATTCTGCGCGAGAGAAGCTGCCTCAGGCCAAGTCTCAGCGGCTGCCCAATGTCTCTTTCAATGCGGGGGCCAACCGCAATAATCTGAGGACGAGTACGGATTCCATTTACGGACCGGTTTCCTATACCACCAACTACAACAGTAACAATCAGGTGTTGCAGTTGCGCCAGCCGATTTACCGACCCTATGTCAGTGCCTTGGTGAGCCAGGCCGAAGCTCAGGTCGAAGATGCAAATGCTTCTCTGGAGCGCGATGAGCAAAGCTTGGTTGTTCGGGTTTCGGAAGCATATTTCGATGCCTTGCTGGCGCGAGCGCAACTGGATTTGATAGCAGCTCAGAAGGCCGCTTATGCGGTACAGCTGGCCGCTGCTGAAAAGGGATTCAAGGCTGGTACGGGCGTGCGTACGGATATCGATGAAGCCCAGGCACGTGTCGATATGTCGCGGGCCCAGGAGTTGGAGGCTGCACAGAATGTGGAGTTCACGCGCCGACGCATGGAAGTGCTGGTGGGCAAGCCTGTGGATGCGTTAGCGGACTTGAATGTGCAAGGATTCAAGCCAGCGCCCCCTGCGCCAGCAAACTTGGAGGATTGGATTGCCAGAGCTGAGGAAACCAGCCCGCAATTGCGCGCGCTGCGGGCACAGTTTGACGCAGCGAAGATGGAAATTGAAAAAGCCAAGGCAGGTCACAAACCGACGCTGGATGCGGTGGCGGGCTGGTCGCGCTCGGACAGTGATACTGTGACCAGCGTGAACAATGTCTACAACCAGAAGTTCATTGGTGTGCAACTGACGGTGCCGTTGTATGCAGGGGGGTATGTTAATTCGACCGTGCGCCAGGCTGTGGCAGATAGTGAGCGTGCGCGTGAGGCCATGGAGGCGACTCGGCTTGATCTGGGAACCAAGGTGCATGAACAGTATCGCGCGATGACCGAAGGCGTGCTGCGCATTGCTGCATTGGAGCAAGCGGTGCGTTCTGCCCAGCAAGCGGTGGAGTCCAGCCGTAAATCCTTCCAGGCGGGTGCGCGTACGACGGTGGATGTGCTCAATGCCGAGCAGCAGCGCACCACGGCCCTGCGTGATTTGGCCCAGGCCCGCTATGCCTATCTGCTGGCGCGTATCCGTTTGCAGTCTCTCGCCGGCCAAGACCGTTGGGCCAGCGTAGACCAAGCTAACGCGAGTCTGAGCAAGTAAGAGCACGTGAAAGAGTCACGCTGTCTGCTGGTGTCCGTGGTCAGCCATGGGCATGTCGAGCAAGTGCAAGCTCTGCTGGAGCAGTTGGCGCGCAGCAGTGCTGCGCATATTGCACGTGTGGTGGTGACGCACAATGTGCCGGAGCCCGCGCTGAGGGCGCCAGCCAATGGTTGGCCATTTCAGTTGCAACTGGTGTTCAATAGCCGACCGCAAGGCTTTGGCGCCAATCACAATCAGGCTTTGCATGGTGCTCAGGAGTCGTTTGTTTGCGTGCTCAACCCTGACGTGGAATTGATCGCCGGACAGGAGCCTTTCGAGGCTTTGTTGCAGGCCGCATCTCTGCCTGGCGTGGGCTGCGCTTATCCACAGCAAGTGGATAAGCTGGGGTTGCCACAAGACTGCGAGCGGGAAACGCCTACGCCGCTGGCGCTGTGGCGACGCTGGGTTCTGAGGCGTCCTCAACGACGGGTGGACTGGGTCAATGCCGCCTGCATAGTCCTGCCTTTGCCCATTTGGCAAACGGTGAAGGGCTTTGACGAGGCGTATTTCATGTACTGCGAGGATGTGGATCTGTGTCTGCGCGTGCGCCTGGCCGGCGGTCGGTTGCAGCGTGCCGAAGCATGGGTAGTGCACGCGGGACAGCGTGCAAGCCACCACCAGTTCTGGCATTTGCTGTGGCATGTGTCCAGCCTGTTGCGACTGTGGCGCTCACCGACTCTATGGCGGACGTTGTGCATGAAGCCGCAGGCGTAGTCGGGTCTGAATATGCATTGCGATTCTTTGCTAAAGGGCGCTGTTGCAGAAATCGATGCTTGGCAGGTTTTAGGCTCTGACAGGCATAGCTGGAAATTGGGGTTGCTCACTATAGAGGTTCCCTATCGTCGGGTTTCTGCGCTGCAAGAGTCAAAATGTCTGAGCGGCTACCTCCAGTCATCGTTCACGAGTCCTTTTTTGGTTTTCCTGCTGCGTTGCGGCACAATGCCCGCCGTTGTCAATCAAATTTTGAGCCCAGCGGCCTTTTCTCCATGACCTCCACTATCTCTATCGCCCCCCGCGACAAAGCCGAAATCCTTGCTCAGGCTCTGCCCTATATCCGCAAGTTCCATGGCAAGACCATGGTCATCAAGTATGGCGGTAACGCTATGACTGATCCTGCCTTGCAGGCGGACTTTGCCGAAGATGTAGTGCTGCTCAAGCTCGTGGGTATCAATCCGGTAGTGGTGCATGGTGGTGGACCTCAGATTGAGGCGGCGCTAGGACGTCTGGGCAAAAAGGGCGAGTTCATCCAGGGCATGCGCGTGACCGATTCGGAAACCATGGAAGTGGTGGAGTGGGTGCTGGCTGGCGAGGTGCAGCAGGACATTGTGGGTCTGATTCATCAGGCGGGCGGCAAGGCCGTGGGTCTGACGGGGCGCGATGGCGGTCTGATTCGCGCCAAGAAGCTCAAGATGGTGGACAACAAGGATCCAAGCATCGAGCATGATGTGGGTCAGGTTGGCGATATCGTGGCCATCGACCCCAGCGTGGTGAAGGCGCTGCAGGACGATGCCTTTATTCCCGTGATTAGCCCCATCGGCTTTGGCGAGGAAAACGAGAGCTACAACATCAATGCCGATGTGGTTGCCAGCAAGCTTGCAACGGTGTTGCAGGCCGAGAAGCTGGTGCTGCTGACCAACACGCCTGGCGTACTGGACAAGGCCGGTAATCTGCTGACTGACCTGACGGCGCGCGAGATTGACGGTCTGTTTGCCGATGGCACGATTTCGGGCGGCATGCTGCCCAAGATTGCGGGGGCGTTGGATGCTGCCAAGGCTGGCGTCAATGCCGTGCACATCATTGACGGTCGAGTGCCGCATTCCATGCTGCTGGAAATCCTGACCGAGCAGGCTTATGGCACCATGATTCGCAGCCATTGATGAAGCGCGTTGAATTCGATGGTCCGGATGTTCTAGCTGGACCATCTTCGGCGCATGTTTCGTCCGAACCAGGTGTGCTGCTGAGCCATGTTTTGCAGCGCGATCACAATAATCTGGATGTGGTACGACTCATTGCCGCATGCATGGTGATTTATGGTCATGCGAATGCCCTTGTGCCTCCTCAATTGGCGAAAGGGGACTGGGTGGCTGAGTGGTTGGCGTTTGATTACAGTGGGTCGCTGGCCGTCAAGATATTCTTCTTTCTCAGTGGGCTGGTTGTCACCAACAGCCTGCTGAGCAAGCGTTGCCTCATACAGTTCGCATTGGCACGAATATGGCGTATCTGGCCTGCCTTGCTGGCTGTATTGCTTGTGTCGGTTTTTATACTGGGGCCGATGGTGACTTCAGTCGACATGAAGGAATTCCTCGAGAGCACTGAGGCCAGACTGTATCTGCTTGGCAATATAAAGATGCAGATTCAGTTCTCGCTTCCGGGCGTTTTTGTTGGGCAAAGCAATAGCGCGGTTAATGGCTCTTTATGGAGCTTACCTTATGAAGTAGGTGCATATTGCCTTTTGGCTGCGGCATTCGCCTTGGGAGTGCACAGGAGTCCAAGGCTGGCACTTTTTATCACGGCATTGATATGCGTAGATCCGCTATTGCCTCAGCGCTTGCTGTTTTCATGGCGGACTTCAAATGCGGGAGTCGATTCATTAGCTCCCTGCTTTGCCATTGGTGCTTTGATGGCTTTGTACAAGAACAATATCCGTATTAGCTGGATGCCTGTATTGGGTTTGAGTATTTTATATATTGGATTCCGTCAAACATCTTATGCACACTATCTTTTATATGGTGCTTTGTTTTTCGGGATTCTTTATGTTTGTAGCCGCTCCTGGATGATAAAAAGGCGCTTGAAGATTGATATATCCTATGGCGTTTATCTTTGGGGGTGGCCGGTGCAGCAATTGCTCGTGTATTTTTATCCGGATATGGGTGTGCAATTGCATCGTGTGCTTGCAATTGCCCTGGCTTGTGCTTTCGGTGTACTGTCTTGGTACTGGGTTGAGAAGCCGGGCATTGCGATAGGGCGGTGGCTATATGAGTGGTACAACAGAAAATTTGCCATTTAGCCTGCGAGGGGATCCAAGCCATTATGCACGGTGATAAGACAATGAGGTGAGCGAATGCGATTGTTGTTGGTGGAAGATGATGTGATGGTGGCCAGCGGTATCAAGCTGGGTCTTTCCGATGCCGGCTACGCCGTCGACTGGGTGGGCAGCGCCGAGCGTGCGCTGGAGGTGCTGGCCCAGGAGGCCTTTGATGTGGCGGTAATCGATATCGGTCTGCCAGGCATCAATGGTCTGGAGCTGACGCGCCGTCTGCGCGGCAGCGATGTGGAAAGCAAAGCCATGCCGGTACTGATCCTGACGGCGCGTGATGCGCTGCAGGACCGGGTGCAGGGCCTGGATTGGGGCGCTGACGACTATATGGTCAAGCCCTTCGAGCTACCCGAGCTGCTGGCGCGTCTGCGTGCGCTGATGCGCCGCTCTCAGGCGGCGACTTCGGCGGTGCTGAATTTTGGCTGCATCGAGCTGGATACGGCCGGCCGCCGTGCCGGCGCCCGCCAGTTGCCCCAGGAAGGCGAAACCGAGGGTAAGCTGCTGCCCATTGACCTGGGGCCGCGCGAGTGGACGGTGCTCGAGTATCTGTTGCTCAACGCTCCCAAGCCTGCCAGCAAGGAGAAGCTGCTGCAGGCGCTGACCGGATGGGATCGCGAGATTACACCCAATGCGGTGGAAGTTTATGTTTCGCGTCTGCGCAGCAAACTGGAGCCGCATGGTGTGGCATTGCGTTCGATTCGCGGTTTTGGTTATCGCCTGGAGCTGATGCCCGAATCTGCCTAAGACTTTTGAATGAATAGCAGCTTGCGCTTGATGAATATGCAGTTTCAATACATTTGATATTGAATACATCTAATAACAAGCGCAATCAGCTCTGATATTGATAGCTATCCCTTTCTTCGCTTTCCATCTTCACTTTGAATGACCGCCAATCTGCGCTTTCGCCTGCTGGTTCTGCTGCTGGTGCCTTTGATGCTGTTGGCGGCCATGGGGGGCTGGTTCAGCTACAGCGCGGCCGACGAGGCGTCCACCCAGCATGACCAGCGGCTGCTGCGCCTGCTGCCTGCGCTGGCAGATTCGGTGCTGGCCCCTTCGATTGCCGACGACACGCCGCCCCTGGTGTCTTTGACGCCGGCAATCGAGGACTTTCTGCGCAGCCAGGGCGATGAGGTGGGGTATGCCATTGGCGACCTGCGCGGCCATGTGGTGGCCGGCGATGCCTGGATCCGCTTTGATGTGCCGGCGACGGGCACGGCCGAGTTCCACAGCCAGGAGCACGATGGCGTGACCTATCGCGTCGGCGTGCTCAAGGCAGAAACCTATGGTGCGGGCGAGATGGTCGTCATGCTGGCCGACAGTTCCGATGTGCGACAGCAATGGGTGCGCCAGCTGTTGATGCATGTGCTGCTGCCCAATCTGCTGCTGATCGCGGGCGCGGCAGTGGCCATCTATTGGTCGGTCAGCCGCGCCTTCAAACCACTGCACAAGCTGACCCAGGCGGTGGAGCGTCGCTCGCCCCGGGATTTGAGTCCCATCAACGAGGAAACTTCTCCGGCTGAAGTGCGTCCGCTGGTCAGGTCGCTCAATCGCCTGTTCTCTCTGGTCAATGCGCAGGCTGAAGGTCAGCGCCGCTTCGTTGCCGATGCGGCCCATCAGCTGCGCACGCCACTGGCAGCGCTGCAGGCGCAGGTGGAGGCCTGGGCCCTGAGTGCCCAGGAGGCACAGCGCATTGCCAAGCGTAGCGGAGAGCAGGCGCAGGTTGTGCTCAATGTGGAACAGATCGAGCAATTGCGCGATGCCACGCGCCGTACCTCCCAGCTGGCGCGTCAGTTGCTGGCACTGTCACGTGCCGATGCGCGCAATGCCGAGGTGCAGCCGCTACAGGAGGTCGACCTCAAAGAGCTGTGCGAGAGCATGCTGGAAACCTTTATCGACCGGGCATCGGCCAAAGGGCTGGACTTCGGCCTGGAGGTGCAGCCCGCCTCGGTCTGGGGGCATAGCTGGCTGCTGCGTGAACTGGTCTCCAATCTGGTGGAAAACGCCATCAAATACACGCCCAAAGGCGGCAGTGTGACGCTGGGCTGCGGTTTGCGAACCCAGCCTTTGGGCACGGACGATGCCTGTTTGCTCAACCAGCCTGGGGTGAAGCAATGGGCATTTGTCGAAGTGGACGATGATGGCCCGGGCGTTCCAGAAGAGGAGCGCAGCCAGATTACCCAGCGTTTTTATCGTGCGCAGGGCGTTGCAGAAGAAGGTACAGGACTGGGTTTGGCAATTGCCGACGAGATTACCCAGTTGCACCAGGGCGTGCTGAGTTTTGCTGACGGTAGCTTTGGCAAGGGTTTATTGGTGAGACTCGAATTACCAGTGCAACCGGTTTCGGAAGGCAGTGTTGATATATCTGAAGGCAGGCGAGCCTGATTTCTCGGTTACCCTTGGGAGTTGGTGAGAGCGGAGGTTGTGAATTCGGGGCGGATATATATCCACATGTTCATGCGACATGTCTGGGCGTACCTGACAACCTGCCGACAGAGGGCAGTCCTGTGCTTAACAGTGCAAGTGGCTGTGAGAAAATTGCTGCAAATACTGAGTCGCCTATGTCTGAGTCTGAAGTTCTGTCGCCTGTTTCCATTATTGAAAATCCAGCAGAGGGCGCCAATGTCACTCCTGCCCTGGCACCGGCGCGCAAGCGCCCCAAGCCGGGTGAACGCCGAGAGCAAATCCTGCAGGCTTTGGCCACCATGCTGGAAAAGCCCGGTGCCGACCGCATCACCACGGCTGCGCTGGCTGCTCATCTGAGCGTGAGCGAAGCCGCTCTGTATCGCCATTTCGCCAGCAAGGCGCAGATGTTCGAGGGCCTGATCGAGTTTATCGAACAGTCGGTCTTCTCGTTGGTGCAGCAAATCGTGGGCCGTGAAATACCTGATGCGCCGCACGATCCGATCGAAGGTGTGCGCAACGCCAACCGTGTGATTGCCCTGCTGCTGCAATTCGGCGAGAAGAACCCCGGCATGGTGCGTGTGATGGTCGGTGATGCCATCGTGTTCGAGCATGAGCGTCTGCAGGCACGCATGAACCAGTTCTTTGACCGTATCGAGTCCACGCTGCGCCAGTGCCTGCGCCCCGCCGCTGGCGCCATGGGATCGGCCACGCCAACGGCCGAAGCCTCGGTGGCGGCCAGCGTGCTGACATCGTTTGCGCTGGGTCGCTTGCAGCGCTATGCGCGCTCGGGATTTCGCCGCGCGCCTACCGAGCATCTGGAGGCCAGCTTGGCTATGATGGTGGTGGTCTGAGCAGGGCGCTGACGGATGTCAGCGCCTCATGGAAATGGGAAAACGCCGCAGTCTTTGGCTGGCGGCGTTTTTTATTGCCGGGCCGCCCCAAGATAAAAATGCCGGGGCCGCCTAGGTCCTCTTGGAGGGGCAGCGAACCACACGCAGTGGGGAGCGTGGAGTGCCATTTTTCATGAAACAAGGATGGAAGAAGCCTTGTCTCACTAGGGAAAGCCTGGCTCTTAAACGTTAGGTGTTTACCCTTGATGGCATCGGTGAATCGACGGAATTTGTGCAAAATAGAACGAACGTTCGTTTTATTGGATATCGCATGGCCTCGTCTCCCGTCACCCGTTCTTCGACCTCTCGTGCAGCGCCCAAGGCCGGGGCTGTGGCTGGCCGACCCTCCGCCCGCTCGGCGCGGGCTGCTGGTGATTTGCATGGGTCGAAAGCCGGTGCAGGCAAGAGCGCATCGGCAGCAGCGCTGGACAAGTCTGTCAAAGCCGAAGCGCTAGCGCAAGACCTGACAAGCCCCAGGCTGCGCCCTGCAGCCACCAGCAGCCGTACCCTGGCCAAGGGCCAGCAGACCAAGGCCACGATTGTGGAGGCTGCACTCGGCCTGGCAACCCATATCGGCCTGGAAGGCCTGTCTATCGGCGCGATTGCCGAACTCACAGGAATGAGCAAATCGGGCGTATTTGCCCATTTTGGCTCGCGTGAGGAGTTGCAGATTTCCGTGGTTCATGAATACCACGACCGCTTCGAGCAAGAAGTGTTCTACCCCGCGATTGAAGCGCCTCGCGGCATTCCTCGTTTGCGTGCGCTGTTCGACAACTGGATGAAGCGCAGCTCTCTGGAAATCGACTCGGGTTGCATCTACATCAGCGGCGCTGTCGAGTTCGATGACCGTACCGGCCCCGTGCGCGATGCGCTGGTCGAGTCTGTCAGCACCTGGCACGCGGCCATGCGCCGCACGATCGTGCAAAGCCGCGAGTGCGGTGACCTGCGTGCCGATGTCGATGAAAACCAGCTTTTGTTCGAGATTCACGGCCTGATTCTGGCCTTGCACTATGAGGCGCGCTTTCTGCGCAGCGAGGGCTCCATGGAGCGCGCCAAAACAGGTTTCAACAATATTTTGGCCTGTTATGCCACCAAGCCACTGGACGCATAAGGCGGCCAGAGACTCTATCCACACCACCAAAGCACAGGAGAAGACAAATGCCCAGCTACAACCCACCACTGCGTGATATGCAATTCCTCATGCATGAGGTCTTCAAGGTCACCGAGTCCTATCAGCAAATGCCCAAGCATGCGGATGTGGACGTGGACACCATCAATGCCGTGCTGGAAGAAGCGGGCAAGTTCGCCGCCAATGTGACCTTTCCGCTGAACATCAGCGGCGATGCCGAAGGCTGCACGCTGGACAAGAGTACCCACGCAGTCACCACGCCCAAGGGCTTCAAGGAGGCCTATGCCCAGTTCGTGGAAGGTGGCTGGCCCGCGCTGTCCTGCGATCCCGAATATGGCGGCCAGGGACTGCCCATGGCGCTGAACTCGGCGCTGTATGAAATGCTCAACAGCGCCAACCAGGCCTGGACCATGTATCCCGGCCTGTCGCACGGCGCTTATGAAGCCCTGCACGCCTACGGCACGCCCGAGCAGAAGAAGACCTATCTGGGCAAGCTGACCAGCGGCGAGTGGACCGGCACCATGTGCCTGACCGAGCCCCACTGCGGCACCGACCTGGGCCTGCTGCGCACCAAGGCCGAACCTCAGGCCGACGGCACTTACAAGATCACCGGCAACAAGATTTTCATCTCGGCCGGCGAGCATGACTTCACCGACAACATCGTGCACCTGGTGCTGGCCCGTCTGCCCGATGCGCCTGCCGGCTCCAAGGGCATCAGCCTGTTTGTCGTGCCCAAGTTCCTGGTCAAGGCCGATGGCTCGCTGGGCGAGCGCAACCCCATCTTCTGCGGCGCGCTGGAGCACAAGATGGGCATCCACGGCAATGCCACGGCACAGATCAATATCGACGGCGCCATCGGCACCCTGGTGGGCGAGCCCAACAAGGGCCTGCAAGCCATGTTCGTGATGATGAACGCCGCGCGCCTGGGTGTGGGCAACCAGTCGCTGGGCCTGACCGAAGTGGCGTTCCAGAACGCTCTGGCCTATGCCAAGGACCGCCTGCAGATGCGCAGCCTGTCAGGCACCAAGGCCAAGGACAAGCCGGCCGACCCTATCATCGTCCACCCCGATGTGCGCCGCATGCTGATGACGGCCAAGGCCTATGCCGAAGGCGGTCGCGCGCTGTCCACCTTCAGCGCCTTGCTGATCGACACCGAACTCAACCACCCCGACGAAAAAGTGCGCAAGGACAGTGCCGATCTGGTGGCACTGCTGACGCCCATCGTCAAGGCCTTTA
The DNA here is from genome assembly GCF_030064165.1 of Comamonas resistens. Lineage (NCBI taxonomy): Bacteria > Pseudomonadati > Pseudomonadota > Betaproteobacteria > Burkholderiales > Comamonadaceae > Comamonas > Comamonas resistens. The sequence goes on along the minus strand of NZ_CP125947.1, from coordinate 4,442,563 downwards.
TCACCGACAACGGCTGGATCTCCACCACGGCCTGCCAGCAGGTCTATGGCGGCCATGGCTTCATCACCGAATGGGGCATGGAGCAGTTTGTGCGCGACAACCGCATCAACATGATCTATGAAGGCACGAACGGCGTGCAGGCGCTGGACCTGCTAGGCCGCAAGATACTGGGCAACCAGGGCGCCACGCTCAAGAAGTTCGGCAAGCTGATCGCCAAGCTGGTGGAGGAAGAGGGCGTCAACGAGAAGATGAGCGAATTCATCACGCCCATCGCCACGCTGGGCGACCAGATGACCAAGTTCACCACCGAAATCGGCTTCAAGGGCATGCAGAACCCCGACGAAGTGGGCTCCGCATCGGTGGACTATCTGCGCGTTGCCGGTCACCTGGTGTTCGGCTATCTGTTTGCCCGCATGGCGCAAGTGGCGCTGCGTGAGATCGGCAACGGCAATACCGACCCCTTCTACCTGGCCAAGCTGCAGACCGCGCGTTTCTACTTTGCCAAACTCTTCCCCGAAACCGCATCGCTGATGCGCACCGCGCGTGCCGGCAGCAAGTCCCTGATGGACACCGACGCTGCTCTGGCCTGACGCTTCTGAAAGCATGCTGCTCCTGAAATGGGAGCTTCATGCGCTGATTCATCCTGAAATTCAGATTAAAGGAATCCGGATATGAAGAAGATTCAAGCGGTAGCTGCTCTGGTTTTGGTAGTTGGTGGTTGGTCCACAGCCTGGGCGCAGATGACGCCCGTAGGCGTGTGGCGCAGCATCGATGAGAAGGAAGGCACGCCCAAGGCCGAGGTCAACATCACCGAAGCCAATGGTGTGGTCACCGGCAAGGTGCAGGCCCTGCTGCGCAAGGGGGCCGATCCCCATGCTCTGTGCACCGAGTGCAAGGACGAGCTCAAGGACAAGCCCGTGGTCGGCATGACGCTGATCAGCAACGTCAAGAAGGTCGAAGGCAAGGAAGTCTGGGAGGGCGGCAAGATCCTCGACCCCGAAAACGGCAAGACCTACACCGTGCGCCTGACGCCCGTGGACGAGGGCAAGAAGCTGGAAGTGCGCGGCTCCATCGGTCCTTTCTGGCGTACGCAGACCTGGATTCGCGTTCAGTAAATCTCAAGACAAAAACAGCCAGCGCCTCTGTCCCGTGCTTTATCCGTGGCAAGGCCGCTGGCCCTTAATGGAACATAGCTCATGTCCCGATTCAATGTGAAGAAAGTCGCCGTGCTGGGCGCGGGCGTGATGGGTGCGCAGATCGCGGCCCATCTGGTCAACGTCAAGGTGCCGGTCATCCTGTTCGATCTGCCCGCCAAGGAGGGCAGCAAGAGTGGCATCGCCGAGCGTGCCATTGCCAATCTGAAGAAGCTCAAGCCCTCGCCCATCGGCGTGGCCGAGGACGTGGACCTGATCCAGCCGGCCAACTACGAAGAGCATATGAAGCTGCTCAAGGGCTGTGACCTCATCATCGAGGCCATTGCCGAGCGCATGGACTGGAAGCTCGATCTGTATCACAAGATCGCCCCCTTTGTGGCCAAGCATGCGCTGGTCGCATCCAACACTTCGGGCCTGTCGATCACCAAGCTCAGCGAAGCGCTGCCCGACGCCATCAAGCCGCGTTTTTGCGGCATCCACTTCTTCAACCCGCCGCGCTATATGCCGCTGGTGGAGCTGATCAACACGCCGACCACCAAGCCCGAAGTGCTGGATCAGCTCGAGGCCTTTGTCACCAGCGGCCTGGGCAAGAGCGTGGTTCGCGCCAAGGATACGCCCAACTTCATCGCCAACCGCATCGGCATCGCCGGCATGCTGTCCACCATGAAGGAAGTCGAGAACTTCGGCCTGTCTTTTGACGTGGTGGACGACCTCACGGGCAAGAAGCTGGGCCGTGCTTCCTCGGGCACCTTCCGCACCGCCGACGTGGTGGGCCTGGACACCATGGCCCACGTCGTCAAGACCCTGCAGGACAATCTGAGCCTGGAGACCGACCCCTTCTACGGCAGCTTCGGCACGCCACCCGTGCTGGCCAAGCTGATCGAGCTGGGCAATCTGGGCCAGAAAACCAAGAAGGGCTTTTACAAGAAGGTCGGCCGCGACATCTTCCAGTTCGAGCTGGACAGCGAGGACTACATCCCCGCAGGCGGCAAGGCCGATGAGGTCTATGGCCGCATGCTCAAAAAGCCCGCGGCAGAGCGCCTGAAACTGCTGCGCAATGCCGAGGGCAAGGAGGGCCAGTTCCTCTGGGCCATTCTGCGCAACAGCTTCCACTACGCCGCCGTGCACCTGGAGACTATTGCCGATTGCGCACGCGACGTGGATCAGGCCATGCGCTGGGGCTTCGGCATGAAGCAAGGCCCGTTCGAGCTGTGGCAGGAAGCCGGCTGGCTGGAAGTGGCCAAGATGATCCAGGAGGACATAGCCGCTGGCAAGGCGCTGTGCAAGGCACCGCTGCCCCAGTGGGTCTTCGAAGGCCCGGTGGCCGAGGCTGGCGGCGTGCACACGGGCAATGGCTCGTGGAGCCCTGCGCAGAACCAATTCGTGCCGCGTCGCGTGCTGCCCGTGTATGAGCGCCAGCTCTTCCCCGAAAAGCTGCTCGGTGAAACCAATCTGCCCGACTGGCAGACGGCGGGCACGACGATTGCCGAAACCAAGGCGCTGCGCACCTGGACTCTCGACGGCCAGGTACTGATCGCCAGCATCAAGAACAAGATGCACGCTATCAGCCCCGAAGTCATGGAAGGCCTGATGGAGGCCGTGGACACCGCCGAGAGCGACTTCGACGGCATGGTCATCTGGTCTGGCGACGCACCTTTCAGCGTGGGCGCCGACCTGGAGGCCACCATGCCTGCCTTTGTGATCGGTGGAGCGGACGCCATCGAGAGCATCGAGCAGGAGCTGCAGAACCTGATGCTGCGCCTGCGCTATGCGCAAGTGCCCGTGGTCTCGGCCATCCATGGCATGGCCCTGGGCGGCGGCTGTGAAATGGCGGTCTACTCGGCCCGCCGCGTGGCCCATATGGAAAGCTATATCGGCCTGGTCGAGGTTGGCGTGGGTCTGGTGCCCGGTGCCGGCGGCCTGACCTATATCGCCCGCCGCGCGGCGGAAAACGCTGCCACCAGCACGGGCAAGGATTTGCTGCCCTTCCTGACCGAAGGCTTCACGGCCGCGGCCATGGCCAAGGTGGGTACCAGCGCCATCGAGTCGCGCAAGCTCGGCTATCTGCTGGACAGCGACATCGTCGTGGCCCATAAGGACGAGGTGCTGTTCGTCGCCATCAACGAAGCCAAGGCCATGGCCGCCAGCGGCTGGCGTGCTCCGCACAAGCGCAGCTTCCCCGTGGCAGGCCGCAGCGGCCAGGCCACGATCAAGGGCTCGCTGGTCAATATGCGTGATGGTGGCTTCATCAGCGAGTTCGACCAGCACATCGCCAGCCTGATTGCCAATGTGGTCTGCGGCGGCGATGTGGATGCCGACACGCTGGTAGATGAGGCCTATCTGATGAGCCTGGAGCGCAAGGCTTTCTGCCATCTGATTGCCCACCCCAAGACCCATGAACGCATCCTGGGCATGCTCAACACCGGCAAGCCGGTGCGCAACTGATTTGATATGAGCATCCCCCTGAGTCGCTGCGCGCCTTCCCCCTTCTCTCGCTTTGCGGGAAGGGGGACGCCAGCAATGCTGCGGGGCGGCTCTTGCTCGCTGGCTGCTGGTATGCGCCGCGAAGTAATTGAAGCCTTGCACACAGGGTAAAGAGCTAAGAGACAACCAAGGAATTTGGTCATGAAACAAGTACAAGACGCCTATATCGTTGCTGCCACGCGCACGCCCATCGGTCGCTCGCACAAGGGCTTTTTCCGCAACTACCGTCCCGACGATCTGCTGGCCACTACGCTCAAGGCCGCGCTGGCCCAGGTGCCCAGCCTGGACCCCAAGGCCATCGAGGACATCGTCTGCGGCTGTGCGATTCCCGAAGGCCAGCAGGGTCTGAATGTGGCGCGCATCGGTGCCGTGCTGGCGGGCCTGCCCACCAGCATCGGCGGCATTACCGTCAACCGCTTCTGCGCCTCTGGCCTGTCGGCCGTGGCCATGGCGGCAGACCGCATCCGCGTCGGTGAAGCCGATGTGATGATTGCAGCAGGCGTGGAGAGCATGAGCATGGTGCCCATGATGGGTAATTCGCCCAGCCTCTCGCCCAGCATCTTCGAGCGTGATGGCGACGTGGGCATTGCCTACGGCATGGGCCTGACGGCAGAGAAGGTGGCCCAGCAGTGGAAGGTCTCGCGCGAGGCGCAGGATGCGTTTGCACTCGAATCGCACCGCCGCGCGATCGCCGCGCAGCAGGCTGGCGAGTTTGCCGCCGAGATCACGCCGATCGAAGTCACCGACCGCACGCTGAACATCGCCACGGGCGAGACCATGTCCAGCACGCGCACCGTGAGTCTGGACGAAGGCCCGCGCCCCGATACCAGCCTCGAAGGCCTGGCCAAGCTGCGCACCGTGTTTGCGGCGCGCGGCTCGGTCACTGCGGGCAACAGCTCTCAGACCAGCGACGGTGCGGGAGCGCTGATCATTGCCAGCGGCGATGCCGTCAAGCGCTTTGGCCTGACGCCGCTGGCGCGCTTCGTCAGCTATGCCAGCAAGGGCGTGCCGCCCGCCATCATGGGCATAGGCCCCATCGAAGCCATTCCCGCCGCGCTGCGCTACGCGGGCCTCAAGCAGGACGATATCGACTGGTACGAGCTCAATGAGGCTTTTGCAGCCCAGTCCCTGGCGGTGATCAACACCTTGGGTCTGGACCAGAGCAAGGTCAACCCCATGGGGGGGGCAATTGCGCTGGGCCACCCGCTGGGCGCGACCGGAGCCATACGTGCGGCCACCGTGGTCCATGCGCTGCAGCGCAAACAGCTCAAGTACGGCATGGTGACCATGTGCGTGGGCATGGGCCAGGGCGCGGCGGGCATTTTCGAACGCGTCTGAGGCCGCACCGCCATGCAGTCCGCCACACAGGCTGTCGTGCAGTGGATGGAGATGGCTCTGCCCATCTCCAACGGTGCCAGGGCCCTGGCCTTGCGCCAGTGCCAGCCGCAGGCCGGGAAAGCGCTGGCGCAGCTTGTCGTGGCGCCAGCAATGGGTGTGCAGCAAAGCTATTACCAGAGCTTTGCAAGCTGGCTTGCCGAGCAGGGCTATGGCGTGACCACGTTTGACTACCGGGGCCATGGCCTGTCGCTGCAAGGCCCGCTCAGGGGTGCCAAGGCCGATCTGCTGGATTGGGCACAGGATTGCGAACTGGTGGCATCCCACATCAGGCAGCAGTTCCCCGGTCAGGCCCTGGTCTGGATCGGCCACAGCGTGGGCTCGCAGCTGCCCGGGCTGGCTTCGCTTCCCATGCCCATTGATGGCCTGCTCTCCGTGGGCAGCGGCAGCGGTTACTGGCGCGACAACGCAGCGCCCACGCGGCGTCTGGTTCGGCTTTTCTGGTGGGGCATCGCTCCTCTGGCCACGGCGCTGTGCGGCGGCTTCCCGGGCCGCAAGCTGGGCATCATCGGAGACCTGCCGGCTGGCGTGCTGTGGCAATGGCGGCGCTGGTGCCTGAACCCGAACTATGGCATCGGTGCCGAGGGTGAATGGGCCGCCCAGGCCTATGCGGCGGCTCTCTATCCGCTGCACGCCCTGTATTTCGAAGACGATGAAATGATGTCGCTGGCCAGCGTGCAGTCGCTGGTGGACTGGTACCAGAACGCTCCGAGCTTCCTGGAGCGCGTGGATCCGGCCATCGCGCCCAAGGGGCGCATAGGCCATATGGGGTATTTCCGAGAGGAAATGCGTGAGCTACTGTGGCGGCCCCTGTTGCCATTGCTGCAAAGCTGGAGCCAGGGCAGCCGTAGCCCAGGCAAACCCTTGTTCGGGCCGCAAGAGTCACCTGCTTGACGGCTTTCATTCCTGCCCTTGCGCAACACTGAACCCTATGAGCACAGACAACCATCCTTTTGATCGCGCCGTGGCCCTGGTGGCCACCGGAGTGCCGGGCCAGTATCAGGGGCAAGCCTCGCAGGATTACTGGAATATGGTCGGCCCCTACGGCGGCATTACCGCCGCGTCCCTGGTACGGGCCATGCAGCAGCATCCCCAATGCCTGGGTGACCCGGTATCCATCACCGTCAACTACGCAGCGGCCGTGGGAGCGGGGGCCTTTGTGATCGATGCCAATCCCGTGCGCACCAACCGTTCCACCCAGCATTGGCTGCTGACGGTCAAGCAGGCCGATGAGGCCGGTGTGATGCAGGTGATAACCACCGCAACGGCCGTGACGGCTGCACGGCGTGAAACCTGGAGCGCGACCGATCAGCCCATGCCGGCAGTGACACCCGCTGCCGATGTGCCGCGTGTGCCTGCGCTGGTGGGGGCGGTGGAGTGGCTCAACCGCTATGAAATGCGCTTTCTGGACGGCATGCTGCCCATGAAGGAGGATGGCACCGAGCACGACAGCCAGAGCCGGCTCTGGGTGAGAGACAATCCGCCGCGTCCGCTGGATTTCGCATCGCTGGCTGCGGTCTCCGATGTGTTCTTTCCGCGGGTGTGGTTGCGCCGTGCCAAACGTGTGCCTGCAGGTACTGTATCCATTACCGTGTACTTCCATGCAGGACGCGAGGAGCTGGCTGCCGCGGGCGATGCACCTCTGCTGGCCCAGGCCCGCGGTCAGGAGTTTCGCAACGGCTTTTTCGACCAGACAGCACAGTTGTGGAGTGCGTCCGGCCAGATGCTGGCAAGCAGCCACCAGATCGTTTACTACAAGGAGTGAGCTGTCAGGCGGCAGCCGCGTTTCATCCCCATCCTTACTTCTAAAGCCCCCTTATGAGCGACACCCAACAAGACATCCTCGTGCACACCGAAGAAGGCGTCTGCACCATCACCTTCAACCGCGCAGACAAGAAGAACTCCTTTACCGAGGCCATGTACAGCGAAATGGCCAACACCCTGGCATCCGCCAAGAGCGATGCAGCCGTGCGCGTGGTGGTGTTTCAGGGGGATATCGCCATCTTCAGCGCGGGCAACGATATCGGCGACTTTCTCAAACAGGCCAGCACACCGGGCTCCGCAGGCGCAGATGCCCCCGTGTGGCGCTTTTTGCAGGAAGTCTCGGCCTTTCCCAAGCCGTTGATTGCGGCTGTCTGCGGCCCGGCCGTGGGCATTGGCACCACGCTGCTGCTGCACTGCGATCTGGTTTATTGCGGGGACAACGCGGCGTTCTCGTTGCCGTTCATCAACCTGGGTGTCTGCCCGGAAGCGGCTTCCAGCCTGCTGCTGCCGCAAATGCTGGGCTATCACCGCGCTGCGGAAGCCTTGCTGCTGGGCGAGCCCTTCATGGCCGAGGCAGCGCTGGAAGTGGGCCTAGTCAACCGTGTGGTGCCGCCCAGCGAATGCAACACCCTGGCCCAGATGCAGGCCAGGAAGCTGGCACGCAAGCCGCTGTCGTCGCTGATGGAAACCAAGCGCCTGATGAAGGGCGGACAGGCCAAGGCCGTGAGCGAGCGCATTGTGCAGGAAGGCGAAGTCTTTGCCCGCATGCTGCGCGAGCCTGCCGCCAAGGAGGCCCTGACAGCATTCATGGAAAAGCGCCATCCTGATTTCAGCAAATGCTGAAGCCGAGACATCGCGAAGCGGTGGCTTTTTGAGGATGTCTTTTCACAAGAAGCGCCATCCTGGCTGCAGCAAATGCTGATCTGAAATTCGCCCGTGGTAGGGCGAATTTTTTGACCTTTTCCTTTGTACGCAAAGCCTATGTCCTCCAAATCTGCCCATGCTTCACAGACCCACAAGAACGAACTGCTTGCAGCCGATGCAGCGCAGTTCGAGCCCGAATTCGTTGCGGGGTTGCGCGAGATCTTTGAAAAGCGCGTGGCCTTCAATCAGACCCTGGGGCTGACGATTGGCGAGATCACACCTGCGCGGGTCGAGGGCCGTATCCTCATGCGCCCCGAGCTGATCGGGCACTCGGCCTATCAGCGCATCCATGGTGGCGTGATCTCGGCCGGGTTGGACTCCATGGGCGGCCTGGCCGTGATGGCCGCCATTGCGGCGCGGCATATGGACGAGACGCCGCTGCAGCGCCTGCAGCGCTTCTCACGCCTGGGCACGATTGACCTGCGCGTCGATTACATGCGCCCCGGCATAGGTAAATCGTTTGTGCTCACGGCCAAGGTCTTGCGCCTGGGGTCGCGCGTGGCCAACACCCAGATGGAGTTCCTGTCGGCCGATGGCGAGCTGCTCTCGACGGGGACGGCCGCGTACATCGTCTCCTGATCGCCTTGATTCGATGTTCCTGAAAATATAGCTGGTAGCGCTTGTGCAGCAAGCGCCGGAGGCCGAAAAGGCTTGAAATTGGCTGAGTGAGCACTTGCAGGGATGCAGCCAAGTCTTTCATTTTGTGAGATCAGGCAATGGCTGAAAGTAGATGAAACTTATGAAAGCTTTGCTTACGGATATTGCGAGATAAGGGCAAATGTAGGCGTGAAGGCTCTCTAGGATCGGTGTTTTCTGACAAGGAGATTCCTGCAATGGCCGTGCAAAACCCGTTCTTTGGCAAGCGTGATGGCGATAGTTTTCCGCCTCGCAATCCCGTCACCGGTTTGTCCACAGGCAGTGCCAGCACGGCTAACAGTCTGGCCAGCAGCGGTCTGGGCAGCAATGCCTCATCGCAGAGCAGTGCTGCGGCACGTGGTGCGCAAGCTCCCGCTCCTGTAACCGAAGAGACCGGCGGCAGCAAGCTGACCGTGGGTCCCAACATCAAGCTCAAGGGCGTGGAGATCACCGACTGCGACACCCTGGTGGTTGAAGGCACGGTGGAGGCGACCATGAATTCGCGCGTCATCAAGATTGCCGAAAACGGCGCTTTTCATGGCACGGCCGAGATCGATATTGCGGAGATCCACGGTGAGTTCGACGGTACGCTGACCGTGCGCCAGAAGCTGGTGATCTTTGGTTCAGGCAAGGTCAGCGGCAAGATTCGTTACGGCAAGGTCGTCATCGAAGAGGGCGGCGAGTTGACCGGTCAGATCGAGGCCGGCACAGGTCCCAGCAGCACCCCATCGTCATGGGCCAGCAAGCCCGCCAGCGCACCTGCCTCAGCGAGCAGCGCGGATTCCACGGTCGTTGCCTGAGCCGTCTGAGTCAATAGAGCGAAAAGGCAGGCGGCGGGCCATGCAAAAAGCGACCCTCGGGTCGCTTTGCTTTTTGGCCGGAAGGCCTGCGCCTATGCGCGTGGAGCCTGGGCCGCGATTTTTTCGCGCCAGGCGCGGGTCTGCTCGGTATCTGGCAGGCTCTGGGGCTTGCCTGTGGTGTCGATGGCCACATAGGTCAATCGGGCCTCGGTCACCTTCACATACTTGCCCTGGTCGGAAAAGCGCTCGGCAAACACTTCCACATCCACGGCCACCGAGGTGCGGCCCACATGCTGCACGCCTGCGTAGAAGGACAGAATGTCGCCCACGCGCACAGGCTGCTTGAAAATGAACTCGTTGACAGCCACCGTCACCATGCGGGTGTGGCTGATACGCTGAGGCAGCACCGAGCCCGCAAGGTCCACCTGGGCCATGACCCAGCCACCGAAAATGTCGCCATTGGCATTGACATCGGCCGGCATGGGAACGACTTTGAGCACCAGCTCCTTGTCGGCTGGCAGTGCAACGCTGGGAAGGTCGGGTGAACGGGGTGGCATGTAAATATCTGACGCAAAAGGGAAAGCCGCATTGTCCCTCAACATCGGGTTTCTACCATGTTGCCCAGGAAAAACCACAAATGCCGATTCGGGCAAGAAAACAGGGAGTGAGCATGCAGCAGGGTTCATGGTGGGGGTATGGTGCTTTACCCGTGGTGTTGAGTGCGGCGCTGGCGGCTTGCACAAGCATGCCGGCGGGCCTGTCTTCACCTGCCACTCAGCCACCCGTACAAGCCGTTCAGCAGTCCTGCCACCCTGAGCCTTTGACCGGTGCCGCAGCGCTGTTGGGAGCGTTTGCCGACATCACTCCGACGCAAGCCCTGCAAGCCGAGGCCGCCGGCGCGCGCGTGTGCTGGGGTGGCGGTCTGCGCACGTTGCAGGCAGTCAGTGAGGACAGGGATTGCCTGGTCCTGCTGCAGGCCGAGTTCAGTGAGCAAGCGGGTCTGGGCTGGCCGCGCGAGCCGCGCTTTTTCAAGGCCTGTGGCAAAGGCACTTATGACCGGCAGTTGCTGCAGCCGTTCACTCTGGTCTGGCTGAGCGGAAAAGTGACGGGGCAGGCAGAATTCGCGGGTACCCCGATTCCTGTCATAGAAATAGATGCCCTCTACCGCGGCTCCGACTGCCTGGAGGGTGACACCGCCCCACAATGCGTTCACAGCTACCTGCAACCCCTGAAGAAGCCGCAATAGCGGCCAACCAGTCCGACGGTGCCACGTTGCGCCGCCTGCTTCCCTATATCTGGCAATACAAATGGCATGCGCTGGCCGCGCTGCTGTTCATGGTCGTGGCCAAGCTGGCCAACGTCGGCGTGCCGGTGCTGCTCAAGCATCTGGTGGATGCGCTGGATATCAAGTCCGGCGATGCGCGCGCTGCGCTGGTCGTGCCCGTGGGGCTGTTGCTGGCCTATGGCCTGCTGCGCTTTTCCACGACCTTGTTCACGGAGCTGCGGGATCTGGTTTTTTCCAAGGCCACGCAGGGGGCGTCGCGCTCGATTGCGCTGACAACGTTCGAGCATCTGCATGCACTGAGCCTGCGCTTTCACCTGGAGCGCCAGACCGGCGGAATGACCCGCGACATCGAGCGCGGCGTGCGCAGCACCGAGTCGCTGATTTCATACTCGCTCTATTCCATCCTGCCCACGCTGATCGAGATGGCGCTGGTGCTGGGCATTCTGGCCGTGCGATTCGATGTGTGGTTTGCCATCATCACGCTGGCAGCTCTGGTGTTCTACATCACGTTCACGGTCACGGTGACCGAATGGCGCACGCGCTTTCGACGCGAGGCCAATGTCCAGGAGTCTGCGGCCCACACCAAGGCCATTGACTCCCTGCTGAACTACGAGACGGTCAAATACTTCAATAACGAAAAGTTCGAGTCCGAGCGCTACGACGTCAATCTGGAGAAGCTGCGCCGTGTGCGGCTCAAGAGTCAGACCACGCTGTCCATGCTCAACTGCGGTCAGCAGTTGATCATCGGTGCGGCGCTGGTGGCCATTCTGTGGCGTGCCACGCAGGGCGTGGTCGATGGGCGACTCACGCTGGGCGATCTGGTCATGATCAATGCCTTCATGATCCAGCTCTATATCCCGCTCAACTTTCTGGGCGTGATCTACCGCGAGATCAAGCAGAGCCTGACGGACCTGAACCGCATGTTCACCTTGATGGACAAGGAGCGTGAGGTGGCCGATGACCCGGATGCGCAACCGCTGCAGATCGGCAATCCGCCGCCCGAGGTTCGCTTTGAGAATGTGCAGTTTGCCTATGACCCTTCCAGGCCCATATTGCATGACGTGAGCTTCACCATTCCTGCGGGCAGGACCGTGGCCGTGGTCGGGCCCTCGGGCTCGGGCAAGAGCACGCTGGCGCGTCTGCTGTTTCGCTTCTATGACGTGCAGGGCGGTCATGTGCGCATCGCCGGGCAGGACATTCGCAATGTGACCCAGAGCAGCGTACGCCATGCCGTGGGCATCGTTCCGCAAGACACGGTGCTGTTCAACGACACGGTGGAATACAACATCGCCTACGGGCAGCCGGGTGCATCGCGCGAGCAGGTGGAGGCTGCGGCCAAGGCCGCGCGCATTCATGACTTCATCGTGGCTACCCCGCAGGGTTACGAAACCCGCGTGGGCGAGCGCGGCCTCAAGCTCTCGGGCGGTGAGAAGCAGCGCGTGGCCATTGCGCGCACTCTGCTCAAGAACCCGCCCATTCTGATCTTTGACGAGGCGACCTCGGCGCTGGATTCGGCCAACGAGCGTGCCATCCAGAACGAGCTGCGCAGTGCGGCACAAGGCAAGACCTCGCTGGTGATCGCCCACCGTCTGTCCACCGTGGTCGAGGCCCATGAAATTCTGGTCATGGATGCTGGCCGCATCATTGAGCGCGGCAGGCACGAGGATCTGCTCGCTGCCGGAGGGCGCTACGCCAGCATGTGGAATATGCAGCTGAATCAGCCGGAATCAGAGGCTTTGGCCGATTGACGCAGTCCATTGGAGCAAGCCACCTAAGGGTGGCTTTTTTTTATGTTCCTGGATTCTTGTATGTATACATATAAGTAGGTGTTTTCCCTTGAAATTAATAAAAAAAATGCCGTTTATTGATTTTTATGTATACATTTTGCGCATCAAACAACTAGCAGACCCCCATGTCAAGAACCATTGCCCCAGCGCCTGCGGCGGAAGAAAACCTTTCGCAGGTTGTCAAAGCGCAGCTGCAGCTGCGTGAAATGATGCTGGCCGGAGAGATGGCCGCAGGGGAGCGCATCTCCGAGCTGGTGCTGGCCGAGCGACTTGGCATTTCCCGTACCCCGATACGTGCGGCGCTGATGCGCCTTGAGCAGGAAGGAATGCTCGAGGCCACGGCGGGCGGGCGCGGCTACAAGGTTCGTGTGCTGTCCGAAGCCGATGTATCGGATGCCATAGAACTGCGCGGCACGCTGGAAGGCCTGGCGGCGCGCATGGCGGCCGAGCGCGGCGTCGAGCCAGCGCTGTTGAGCCGTGCCACACGCTGCCTGGATGCCATCGACCGCGTACTCGATGCCCAGAACTGGGGCGACGAAGCGTTTTCCGGCTATGTGGCCTTGAATTCCGAGTTCCACGACATCCTGCTGGAAATGTCGGGCAGCAGCTTCATGCAGCGGGAGCTGGAACGGGTCAAGCGCCTGCCGTTTGCTTCGCCTTCGGGCTTTGTGGTTGCGGGCTCCGAGTCCCCTCGTGCCTTGCGCAGCCTGATCCTGGCGCAGGAGCAGCATCGAGAGGTCATCGATGCCATTGAACACCGTGAAGGGGCCCGTGCAGAGGCCTTGATGAAAGAGCATTCACGCATTGCGCGGCGCAATCTGCGTGAAGCCATGCGCTCGCCCGAAACCACGCGCGTACCCGGCGCACAGCTGATTCGAGCCAGCCGCTGATTGCGCGACTGCAGGTGCTGCTGTTGCTGCACTTGCGTCAGTTCCAAAAAGATAAAGACAAGGAGATATCCACGATGAGCACCCCGAGCACCAAAGCACCCATCTATCCTCGCAACACCTGGTATGTGGCGGCCAGTGCGGCCGAGGTCACGGACAAGCCCCTGGGCCGTCAGATCTGCGGCGAACGCATGGTCTTCTATCGTGCCCTGGAAGGCAGGATCGCGGCGGTGGAGGATTTCTGCCCGCACCGGGGTGCGCCCTTGTCGTTGGGCCGCGTCTGCGAAGGCAAGCTGGTCTGTGGCTATCACGGCTTGGAGATGGGTTGCGACGGAAAGACGATCGCCATGCCTGGCCAGCGCGTGCGCGGCTTTCCTGCGATCAAGAGCTTCCCTGTGGAAGAGCGCTATGGCTTCATCTGGGTCTGGCCCGGTGACAAGGAAGCGGCCGATACCGCCCTGATCCCCAATCTGCAGTGGCATGACAATCCCGAGTGGGCCTATGACGGCGGGCTGTTCCACATCAAGGCCGACTATCGTCTGATGATCGACAACCTCATGGACCTGACCCACGAGACCTATGTGCACTCCAGCAGCATAGGTCAGGCGGAGATTGACGAGACACCCTGCAAGACAGAGACGATAGGCGACAGCGAAGTGGTCACCAGCCGCTTCATGGAGGGCATCGAGGCGCCTCCGTTTTGGAAGATGGCTCTGCGCAGCAATGGCCTGGCCGATGACGTGCCTGTGGACCGGTGGCAGATCTGCCGCTTCACGCCGCCCAGCCATGTGCTGATCGAAGTGGGTGTGGCGCATGCGGGCCATGGTGGCTATGAAGCACCGGACGCACACAAGGTCTACAGCATGGTGGTGGACTTCATCACTCCCGAGACCGACGGCTCCATGTGGTACTTCTGGGGCATGGCGCGCAAGTTCAATCCTGGCGATGCTTCCGTGACAGCAGCCATCAAGCAGGGTCAGCACAAGATCTTCAGCGAAGACCTGGAGATGCTGGAGCTGCAGCAGCGCAATCTTGAGGACTATCCCGAGCGTCAACTGCTTAAGCTCAATATCGATGCGGGTGGCGTGCAGTCGCGCAGGGTCATCGAGCGTTTGATTGCGCAGGAGCAGGCAGTCGTTGCCGAAGTGGCTGTCGCTTGAGGTTCGGCATGTGCAGGGATGGAGTAATCTCGGCGTTTCCTGAACTGAAGTCAGCGCAGACCTGTGGCCGCGCTGCTCTTGAAACGCTGCTGCATGGAACCGTCTGCCCCCAATCCGCTTTCCCTGGACCTCTACGATCAGCCTGGTCACTTGATTCGACGGGCCCAGCAGATCGCTGCCCAGCTGTTTCGCGAAGTTCTGGGGCCCGATGTGACGCCTGTGCAGTACGCCATCTTGCGCATGCTGCAGGAATCGCCCGGCATAGACCAGGTCACGCTGGCCAAGCTGGTGGCGCTGGACAACTCGACCACTGCCGATATTGCGGCACGCCTGGAAAGCAAGGGCTGGATTCATCGCGAGCTATTACCAAGACGTCAGCGCCGCCTGAGTTTGACGCCAGAAGGCGAGGCCATGTTGGCGGCATTTGTGCCCAATGTGCACGAGCTGCGCACACGCATGCTGTCGGCGCTGGAGCCGGAAGAGCAGGTGGAGTTCAAGCGCCTGCTGCGCAAGTTTGTGCAGCTGCACGATGCGGCCGAAGTGGGCGAACAAGCCACAGCTACCAGCGGTAAATAGGCAGGCGGGGCGCAGAGCGACCGCACCGGCATGCTGGCCTTCGCCAGCAGTTAAATCAGTAGAACTAGGGAATTCCCGCTGCTGATTGGTTTATTCATTCAGTATTCTGAATGTGATTCAGTATGCTGAATGAAAATAAAAAAACAGGAGACAAAAATGGAACAGAGCTTGCGCGCACAGCTGGACCAGCGGCCCATGACAATCTTTCAGTGGTCGGTCGTGGGAGTCTGCATGGCCCTCAACATGATCGATGGCTTTGACGTTCTCGTCATGGCCTTCACGGCTTCAGCCGTATCGGGGCACTGGAAGCTCAGTGGCTCCGAACTTGGCTTTTTGCTCAGTGCCGGCTTGTTCGGCATGGCCGCAGGTTCCTTGCTGCTGGCGCCGCTGGCCGACAAGCTGGGGCGTCGCCCTTTGATCCTGGCCTGCCTGGCGGTGGCGGGCCTGGGCATGCTGGCTTCGGCCTGGAGCCAGACACCGACTCAGCTGGCCGTTTTACGTGTGATCACCGGTCTGGGTGTGGGTGGCATTCTGGCTTGCAGCAATGTGATTGCGAGCGAATATGCGTCGTTGCGCTGGCGCAGTCTGGCCGTCACGCTGCAATCGACCGGCTATGCATTGGGTGCCACCATCGGAGGCAGCATCGCCGTCTGGCTGCTGGCCCATCACGGCTGGCGTTCCGTTTTCATGTTCGGGGGAGCTGCTTCGCTGGCGGTATTGGTGCTGGCCTGGTTTGCGCTGCCGGAATCGTTGGACTTCCTGGTGGTCAAGCGTCCTGCCAATGCGCTGCAGCGGCTCAATGCGGTGGTGCGCAAACTGGGTGTGCCGGCTTTGACCTCGCTCCCGTCCTTTGCAGCGGCAGATACCGGCCAGAACCAGCGACCAGGCCCTCTGCAGTTGCTGGCCCCTGAACTGCGGCGCCCCACGATTTTGGTCTGGCTGTCGTTCTTCGCAGTGATGTTCGGTTTTTACTTCGTGATGAGCTGGACTCCCAAGCTGCTGGCCGCCTCGGGACTGACGCCTGAGCAGGGCGTGACCACCGGTGTGCTGCTGAGCCTGGGTGGCATCCTGGGCGCGACCTTGCTGGGTTTGCTGGCCGCACGTTTCGCGATTCATCGAACGCTGGCGATCTTCATGGTGATTACCGCCGTGCTGCTGTGTTTCCTGGTGGGCAGCTCCGGTGCCCTGTGGGTTTCGTACACCCTGGCATTTCTGATTGGTGTGTTTGTGAATGCCTGCGTGGCAGGTCTGTACGCGATTGCCCCCGTGGTCTATGGCAGCGATGTGCGAGCCACCGGTGTGGGCTGGGGTATCGGCATTGGCCGCATTGGCGCCATCGTCTCGCCGCTGGTCGCAGGGGGCTTGCTGGACGCGAAATGGTCACCGGCCCAGTTGTATCTGGGCTATGGCCTGGCCTTTGTTCTGTCGGCAGTGATTGTGTCCTTGCACCGCATTGCGGGTCCATCTTTGGCCGGCCATCGCTCCGCATCTGAGTCTGCTGTTGCAGCACATTGAATCAGGAGAACATATGAACGATCTTTCTCAACCCATGGTTGCCGCAGCTCCGGCATTTCCCCTGGACCAGTGGTACGTCGCAGGTTTGGCCTGGGAGCTCAAGGACCAACCATTGGCGCGCACCTTGCTGGGACATCCGGTCGTGATGTTCCGCACCGTTGGTGGCAAGGTTGCGGCGCTGGAAGACCGCTGTTGCCACCGCGAGCTTCCGCTGTCTTGCGGCACGGTGGAAGAGCGTGGCCTGCGCTGCGGCTACCACGGCCTGCTGTTCGACCATGGTGGACAGTGCCTGGAGATTCCGGGGCAGGAGCGCATTCCGGCCAAAGCCTGCGTGAAGTCCTTCGAGCTGCGTGAACGTGACCAGCTTCTGTGGATCTGGATGGGCGCGACGCCGCAGTCTCAGCCTGTGGATGAGCCGCCGGCCTATCCCGTGCACAGTGACCCGGCCTACCGCTTTGGCGGCGACGTCTATCACTACGACGCCCCATATCAGCTGATTCACGACAATCTGCTGGATCTCAGCCATCTGGGCTATGTGCACCTCAAGACCATAGGCGGCAATGCGCGCATCCACATGAATGCCGAGCTCAAGGTCAGCCAGCAGGGCGATGTGGTCACGGTGTTGCGCCATATGCCCGATTCCGACCCGCCGCCCACCTATGCCGCAGCCTGGCCTTTCAAGGGGCGTATCGACCGTTGGCAGGAAGTGGAGTTTCATCCGTCCCATGTGCGTATCTGGACCGGTGCCATGGATGCAGGTGCGGACAGCCTGAGCAACCCGCAGCGCGAAGGCTTTCATATGCGGGGCTTCCATGGCGTGACGCCCGAGACGGAAACCTCGGCCCATTACTTCTGGACGATTGCCACCAATCCGCATCCCGATATGAATGACCCAACCCAGTTGGTCATCGATCAGACAGCCGCGACCTTTGAAGAGGACAAGGTGGTGATCGAGGCCCAGTTTCGCAACCAGCAGCGTTTTGGCAAGCGCTCCGTGATCGACATCCATGTGGATGTGGGCCCCAACCGTGCGCGCCGTGTCATTGAGCGACTGCGCGCCGCGTCGGCCAATGCGCAGCCAGCTGACGCAGCCGTTTGAACCCTCAGCAAGAAGCAAGAATGAATCACGAGAACACCTTGGAAGTGCGCATTGCCTGCAAGCAGGACGAAGCGCAAGGCATCTGCAGCCTGGAGTTGTTGCCACTGGACGGGCAAACCTTGCCGGTCTTCAGTGCCGGCTCACATATCGATGTGCATCTGCCTGGCGGCCTGGTGCGCCAGTATTCGCTGAGCAACGACTGTACCGAGGCCGATCGCTATGTGATCGCCGTGCTGCGCGAGCCCGCATCGCGCGGTGGATCGGCCGCCGTGCATGAGCAACTGCAGGCAGGTCAGCAGATCACCATCAGCACACCGCGCAATCATTTTGCATTGCACCGCCCCGCGCAAAAGCATTTGCTGCTGGCCGGTGGCATCGGCATCACGCCCATTCTGGCCATGGCCCGTGACCTGGCACGTGAGTCTGCAGACTTTGAACTGCACTATTGCGGCAGAGCCCGCGAGCGCATGGCGTTTGCCGATGCGATCGAGGCCGCGCCCTGGGCTGGCAAGGCGCAACTGCATGTGGATGAGGCCAGCGGGAAGTCGGCGCTGGACCTGGGGGCCTTGCTGCAGCCGGTTCAGCCTGGTGTGCACCTTTATGTCTGCGGACCGAAAGGCTTTATGGATGCGGTGCTGGATACCGCCAGGGCAGCGAGCTGGCCCCAGGAACAGCTGCATTACGAGTTCTTCGCGGGCGAAGTCGAGCATCGTGCCGACGACGAAAGCTTTGAAGTCGAGGTGGCCAGCACCGGCCAGATCGTGCGTGTGACGCCCGAGCAGACCGTGGTGCAGGCGCTGGAGTCCATAGGCGTATGCGTGCAGACCTCGTGCGAGCAGGGCGTTTGCGGTACCTGCCTGACACGCGTCATTTCGGGCCAGCCCGATCATCGCGATATGTATCTGACCGAGGAGGAGCAGGCTGCCAACGACCAGTTTCTGCCCTGCTGTTCGCGTGCCAGATCGGCAAGGCTGGTGCTTGAGCTGTGAGCCCGACGTGGCTTTATGCGTCGCAAGAACGATGGCTATATGGTTTCGCCTCGCTTTGAGCCCGGCTGCCGTGCGGCAGTGTCCCTGGCTGCGACGGCGGCACGGGGCAGGTTGCACAATGCCGGTTTGTTCTATGCTGTCGGCGGGCTGTATCCATGCTCGTCGGCCGAGTCTCCATGAAGCCAGCCCTGCTCGTTCTGAATCTCCAGGTCCCCGCCCATCTGCTGCAAATGGCGCAGGCCTTTCCCGACTTTGAAGTGATCTATGCGCCCGAAGCCGATCAGGCCGAGGCTGCCATTTCCGAACATGGCGCGCGCGTGCAATGTGTGTGCACGATAGGCGCGACAGGCCTGTCGGCCGCACAGATGCAGCGCATGCCGGAGCTGGCCCTGGTCTGCGCCATGGGCGCGGGCTACGAAAACATCGACGTGAGCCATGCCAAGGCCCATGGCATTGCCGTGGGCAACGGCGTGGGCACCAACGACGAATGCGTGGCCGATCACGCCATGGGCCTGCTGATCGCCGCCGTGCGCGGCATCGTGAAGCTGGACAAGGCCACGCGTGCCGGGGTCTGGCGCTCGGCCATGCCCTTGCCGGCCAATGTTTCGGGCAAGCGCCTGGGCATCGTAGGGCTGGGAACGATTGGCGCAAAAATTGCCAAGCGTGCTGCAGCCTTCGACATGCCTATCGGCTATCACAATCGAAAGCCCAAAGAGGGCGTCAGCTACGCGTACTTCGACAGCCTGCTGGAGCTGGCTGCCTGGGCCGATGTGCTGCTGGTGGCAACACCTGGCGGCGCAGGGACCCGGCATTTGATCGATGCAGAGGTACTGAGTGCTCTGGGCGAGAAGGGCGTGCTGGTGAATATCGCGCGCGGCTCGGTGGTCGATACCCAGGCGCTGGCCGAAGCTGTGCGCACAGGCCGTCTGGCTGGTGCCGGACTGGATGTCTATGAAAGCGAGCCGCAGCCGCCGCAGGAACTCATCGATCTGGACGCCGTGGTGCTGACGCCCCATGTGGGCGGCTGGTCACCCGAGGCCGTGCAGAACTCGGTGGACCGCTTCATCGCCAATATGCGCAACCATCTGGACGGCAAGCCGCTGGTGTCGCCGGTTTGATGTGCTACTGAATTCAAAGCGGTTTGCGCCTGCTGGACATCAATGTCGAGCTGATTTGATGCTGAAATCTATCTACAGGATACGTGAGTAGCTACTGATTTTGAGCAGATGAAGGTCTTGCTGCTTGCCGTACTTGTCTACCTTCTGGTACAAGCGCGGGCAAGAAGCAAAGAGAGGGCATTCATGGATTTGAGCGCATTGCAGCAGCAGCTGAGGGAGTTCGCTAGCGAGCGTCACTGGCAGGAGTTTCATACGCCGAAGAATCTGGCAATGGCGTTGATGGTTGAAAGCGCCGAATTGCTGGAGATCTTTCAGTGGATGACGCCGCAACAGTCCCAAGTTGTCAAGGTCGATCCTGTGCAAAAAGCCAAAGCGGCCGATGAAATTGCAGATGTGTTGCTATATCTGTTGCAGCTTGCGGATCAGCTGGGTATCGATATTCCTCAGGCCGTGGGACAGAAGCTTCTCAAGAATGCACAAAAGCATCCGGTGGCCTTATCGGCTCAGAATGCTGTGACATCTGTCCAAGAGGTGGCACTGCACGGCATGTCGGATGCCTGCGTTCATGCGAGTGAGGCGAACGCCGCCGCGGCAAAAGCGGAGAGTGCCGATAGCGTGCATGTTCTGATCGATTGGGAAAACGTCCAGCCAGCCTGGAGTGAAGTGCAAGCCATGGTGCCCGACTGCACCCATGTCTGGCTTTTGCATGGCCCTCATCAAAAACAAATGGATGCAGGCTATCAAGCGCTGGGAGAGCGCTTTACCTCGGTGCCATCGGTACAAGCAGGTAAAAATTCATTGGACTTTCAGCTCTCGTTCTATTGCGGCTACTTGGCTTCCAAGAAGGGAAAGCGTCTGGTCGTTGTAGCCAACGATCTAGGCTATGAGCCAATGATCAAGCATGCCAAGCTACTGGGGTTTGATGCCATACGGCTTGGTGTGTCTATGGCTAAGGCTGCTGAGCCTGCTTCTTCGGCAAAAGCGTCTGGTGCGATTGCGGATGCAGGGCTAAAAACGGCAGCGGCCTCTCCTCCGTCCGAGCCCCTGTCGAAGAGGAGCACAGCGACAACTGTGTCTACAACTGGGGCAGGATCTGTAAGCAAGTCCATGGCCTCAACGGCACCTGTAAAAGCGGCGGTAGTCAAACCCGCATCAGCTAAGGTCAAGCCTCAGAGCGCTGCCGTTCCTGCAGGGTTGTTGAGCCCATCGGCGGCACAGTATGCATATCGGTTGCTCACCACTTGGCGTGAAAATCAAAACCGTCCAGCAAAGCCCGCGGCCCTACTCAATGCCATCAAGGCGATGACCCGTAGCGAAAATCTTGAGGCACCGATGGTGCAGAAGGTGTATGCGCTGCTTCAGACTCGAGGTGATATTCGCTTGGATGAGTCTGGATCAAAGCTGTCCTATCGGTAGTAAGGCAGCATGTGCTGGCTTTTTGAATGATTAAGAGATGAAAAATCCCCGCACAGATCGCTCTGGCGGGGATTTTTCATGAAGTGTGCAGATTATTTCTGGCTGGCAGCAATGGCTTTCTCAGCCTTTTCCACCAGTGGTGCGCCGATCTGATTCTTCCACTTGTCGAACACAGGACGGGTGGCCTTGACGAAGGCTTCGCGCTCGGCGGCATTGGGGGTGGTCACGGTCACGCCCAGGCCGGCCAGGTCCTTGAGCAGAGGCTTATCGGCTTCCACCAGGCCCTTGCGAGCGATGGCGATTTCTTCCTTGGCGGCATCCAGCGCGGCCTGCTTGACGATGGCCTGGTCGGCAGGCGTCCAGCTGGCCCACACGTCCTTGTTGACGACGAAGATCAGCGGGTCGTTGATATAGCCCCACATGGTCATGTGCTTCTGGCCCACGGACTGCAGCTTGGCTGCCATGTAGACGGAGATGGGATTCTCCTGGCCATCCACGGCGCCGCTGGCCATGGCGGGCTGGGCATCGGCCCAGCTCATCTGCGTGGGGTTGGCTCCCAGGGCCGTGAAGGTGTCCAGGAACAGGGGCGAACCCACGACGCGGATCTTCATGCCCTTGAGGTCGGCAGGCGTCTTGATGGGGTGCTTGGAGTTGGAGATTTCACGGTAGCCGTTCTCGCCCCAGGCCAGAGGCACCACGCCGCCTTTTTCCAGGGTCTTGAAGATTTCCTGGCCCACTTCGCCCTGGGTCACCGCGTCCACGGCCTTGAAGTTGGGAAACAGGAAGGGCATGGAGAACAGATTGAGCTGCTTGACCTGAGGCGACCAGTTGATGGTCGAGCCCACGGCCATGTCGATCACGCCCTGGCGCAGCGCGGAGAACTCGCGCGTCTGGTCACCCTGCACCAGCGAGGTACCGGGGTAGAGCTTGATATTGATGCGGCCCTGGGTGCGCTCGCGCACCTTGTCGGCCCACAGCTCGCCGCCCTTGCCCCAGGGGAAGGCCGTGCCCAGCACCAGGGACATGCGGTATTCGCTCTTGTACTTAGCCTGGGCCATGGCCATGGGCGATGCAAAAGCCAGTGTGGCAGCGGTAGCCACGGCGGATGCGAGGAAGGTGCGAAGTTTCATTTGGTTTGTCTCCCTTTTAGAAACGAAAAAACTGGAAAGCAGGAATGAGCCGTTGCAGCCGTCAGGGCCGCAACGACTGGAATCAATAGCCCATCTTTGCCGGGAGCCAGAGCGCCAGCTGCGGGAAGGCAATGACCAGAATCATCACCACGAACATGGACAGCAGCATCCAGCCCACCCAGCGCACGGTGGACTCCATGCGCACGCCGGCGATACGGCAGCTGACCATCAGGTTCACGGCCAGTGGCGGAGTGAACTGGCCCAGTGCCACCTTCAATGTCAGGATCACGCCGAACCAGACGGGGTCCCAGTGATAGTGGTTCATGATGGGCAGCAGCAGCGGCACAAAGATCAGGAAGATCGAGATTCCGTCCAGGAACATGCCCACGGTGATCAGCAGCAGGATCAGCAGAGCCAGCACGCCGTACTCGCCCAGGCCCGAGTTCACGATGGCGTTGGCCACCGGATCGATCACGCCCAGGGTGGACAGCGAGAAGGCAAAAATGCCGGCCAGCGAAACCACCAGCAGGATCACGGCAGACAGCTCGCCCGCTTCACGCAGGATGGGGAACAGATCGCGCACGCCGATGGTGCGGTGAATCACCATGCCGACGAACAGACCGTAGAACACGGCCACGACGGCCGCTTCGGTCGGTGTGAACCAGCCCATGCGCATGCCGCCCAGAATCAGTACGGGTGCGGCCAGACCCCAGGAAGCCTCTTTCAGGCTTTTCCAGAATGGAGGGCGGGGCATGGAGGCTTCGAGCGCGCCCATCTTGTGCTTGCGCGCCATCCACACGGCGGGAATGATCAGCGCCACGCCGGCCAGCACGCCAGGAATCATGCCCGCAGCAAACAGCGCAGGCACGGAGGCACCGGGCACCAGCACCGAGTAGATGATGAAGGCCACGGAGGGCGGAATCAGGATGTCCGTCGCCGCCGCTGCGCCGACCACGCTTGCCGAGAAGCTCTTGGGGTAGCCGGCGCGGCTCATGGCCGCAATCATCACGCCGCCCACGGCGGCCGCATTGGCGGGGCCGGAGCCCGAAATGCCGCCCAGGAACATGGCCACGGCAATCGCCACCAGGGGCAGCATGCCGGGGCCGCGGCCCACGATGGCGACGGCAAAGTTCACCAGGCGCAGGGCTACGCCAGAGCGGTCAAAGATCGAACCCACCAGTACAAACATGGGGATGGCCAGCAGCGGATATTTGCCCAGGCCGGCGTAGAAGTTCTGCGGCACAGCCAGCAGGCCGAACCATTGGGTATCGGCATTGGCCAGCGCAATGGCAGCGGCACCGGCAAGGCCCAGGGCCGCGCCAATGGGCACGCCAATGAACATCAGCCCCAGAAAGGCGACAAACAGCAAAGTGGCGATCATGCGATCTCCTTGCTGTGGTCTTTTTGCACGGGTTCGTCAGTGAATGCGCCGGGCTTGCCCTGGCGTATGAACAGGCCAAGAGCGCGCAATGTGATCAGCGCCGAGACAATCGGCAGCCAGATCGAGTACCACCATTGCGGCACGCCAATGCCTGGGGAGGTTTCTTCGTAACGGAAGTCGTCATAGACCACGCGCACGCTGAGCACGGCAATCAGGGCGAACAGCAGAGCCATCATCAGCGAGCCAAAGCGCGCCAGTTTTCTGCGGCGTGTGATGGAGCCGCTATCGGCGAAGAATTCGATGCGGATATGCAGATTGCGCGCGACAGCGGCAGAGCCTGCGACCAGGGCCAGCAGGATCATCAGAAAGACGGAGATCTCTTCGGTCCAGGCGAATGAGGAATTGGTGAAATAGCGCACCAGCACATTGGCAAAGGTGATCAGGGCCAAGGCGGCCATGATGATCACCGTCAGCCAGTCTTCGATGCACAGGGAGCGAGGCTCATCCGGGCGCGTGCCGGAATTGGCTGCACCATCGGTCTCGGGAGGAGTGGAGGACATGAACGCGGGAAGTCAGAAAACACATATGGGCCAGGGCCGTTCGCCGGGGAGCGTGATCTGCGCGCACTCAAGATGAACGCCCTTATGTAGTCCCTCGACCTTCGCGGTGTTGTGCACCGGGATGGGATGGAGCGAGTAAACACACCGGATAGATGTGAGTAAATATTATCAAGGTATCTATGTCGCATGGCTTACCTCGGGCGACAGGCATTACCCTAGCCTTGGACTGTTGCTGACCTGACAAGCACCCTGGTTGCACGGCTCCAGCGCGCGGCAGCGGATAATGGCGGTCTATGGAAACCAAATGGCTTGAAGATTTTGTCAGCCTTGCTGAAACCCGCAGTTTCAGCCGCTCAGCCCAGCTGCGCCACGTTACGCAGCCTGCGTTCTCGCGCCGTATCCAGGCGCTGGAGGCTTGGGCGGGAACTGATCTGGTCGACAGAAGCTCGTACCCGACGCGTCTGACACCGGCAGGCAAGACCATGTATGAGCAGGCGCTGGAAATACTGCAGTCCCTGCAAAGCACCCGCACCATGCTGCGTGCCCACGTCAGCGCGGGCAAGGGCATGGTGGGCTTTGCCGTGCCGCACACCTTGGCGTTCACCTTTTTCCCGAACTGGGTCTCGGCCGTGCACGAGAAGTTCGGCCCCTTCCGCAGCCGTCTGTTTGCGCTCAATGTGCATGATGCCGTGATGCGACTGGTAGAGGGTGGCTGCGACCTGTTGATTGCCTACTATCACCCGTCTCAGCCTTTCCAGCTGGACCCTGCGCGCTATGAAATGGTGAGCCTGGGGCATGAGGTGCTGGCGCCTTACTCCAAGCCCGATGCCGACGGCAAGCCCATCTTTACGCTGCCCGGTAGGCAGGGTCAGCCCTTGCCCTATCTGGGGTATGCGGCAGGCGCTTATCTGGGCCGCGTGACCGAGCTGATCCTCAAGGAATCGGCCGAAGCCGTGCATCTGGAGCGCGTCTACGAAACCGATATGGCAGAAGGCCTCAAGGCCATGGCTCTTGAAGGACATGGCGTCGCATTCCTGCCTTACAGCGCAGTGCGTGGCGAGCTGGAGAGCGGCCGTCTGGTCAGTGCGGTGCCGGAGGGTGTGACGGGCTTTCAGATGGACATGGAAGTTCGAGCCTATCGTGAAAAGCCTAGCCAGGATGCCCCGCAAGGCGGAGCTGCTGCACTGTGGACCTTTCTCAAGGAACAGGGCGAGGCCGTGGGTGCCGAAGTCAAAGTTGTTTAACCCCGGCTGCTGTCGCTTTTCATCCAAAGGGCCCGAGGGCCCTTTTTTTCATGCCTCTACGGTTTTTGTGGGTTTTGACTTTTTTCTAGGTAATTACCCTTGTGTTATGCCTAGGGTTTACTCTAAATATGCGAGTTGCGCATAAGGCCTTTTGTCATCGGCATTGGCTTGAAGCTTGCCGGAGGCATTAGAGTTCGCACCTTGCACAATTTGAGATGCAGTGTCGTCGTGCCGAGAAAGGCTGATAAGTGGGTGTTTGCATGCTCACATTTCTACGGGAAAAGTCCTAGAAATGTTTGCGTTGGGAAGACTCTCGGCACTGCACAATGGGTGCAGTACATTTCTTGACGTGATTTGTCTACCCTCACAAGGGGCGTCGCGTTAATCAAGTGGCAAGCGTTTTTGGTCCTTACCAATAGGAGATCGATATGAAGAAGCAATTGTTGGCCATCGCCGTGACCGCGCTGGCAGCTGGTAGCGTGTTCGCCCAGGCCAATGACACCCTGGCCAAGATCAAATCCACCGGCAGCGTGACGTTCGGTGTGCGTGAATCCTCGGGCCTGGGCTACACGCTGGGCAATGGCAAATATGTGGGCTTCCATACCGAGATGGGCGAGCAGATCCTGCACGACATCCAGAAGCAGCTGGGCCTGGCCAAGCTGGAGATCAAGTACCAGCCCGTGACCTCGCAAAACCGTATTCCCCTGGTGCAGAACGGCACCGTGGATATCGAGTGTGGCTCGACCACCAACAACCTGGCTCGCCAGAAGGATGCCTCCTTCGCCTACACCACCTATGTGGAAGAGGTGCGCATTGCCACCCGTGCCAATTCGGGCATCAACGGCATCAAGGACCTGAACGGCAAGACCCTGGTAACGACCACGGGTACTACTTCGGTGCAGACCCTGCGCAAGAACAAGCGCGCGGACGGCCTGACCTTCAAGGAAGTCATGGGCAAGGACCATGCAGACAGCTTCCTGATGCTGGAAACCGGCCGCGCCGATGCCTTCATCATGGACGGCTCCATTCTGGCCGCCAACATCTCCAAGTCCAAGAACCCCAGCGATTACAAGATCGTGGGCGAAGTGCTGTCGGTGGAACCCATCGCCTGCATGATGCGCAAGGATGACGCTGCCTTCAAGAAGGCCGTGGACGACTCCATCGCTCGCCAGATCAAGGACGGCTCGCTGGCCAAGCTGTACGACAAGTGGTTCATGCAGCCTATTCCTCCCAACAACGTGAAGGTGGGTCTGCCCCTGTCGGCAGCTACCAAGGAAGCCTGGGCTCATCCCAATGACAAGCCCATGGAAGCCTACGAAATCAAGTAATTCCTTCTTATAGGTGTACCGCCCCTTCTACCAAGCGGTTGGAAGGGGCTTTTTTTGTTGAGATGGGCGATGTGAGCGTTTGCCCTCGCAAACCAAGAATGAAAGAGGTGCTCGTATGAGTTGGGATTGGCAGGTGTTCTGTCAGGACACCATTACCCAAGAGGTCGGGCAGAGCTGTTTTGGCAAGAACGGTGATATCACCTACCTGGACTGGATGATGTCGGCATGGGGCTGGACGGTGTCCGTGGCCCTGCTGTCGCTGGTGATTGCACTGGTCCTGGGTGCTGTGATCGGTACCTTGCGTACCTTGCCTGATAGGCCGTGGACCGTGCGCCTGGGCAATGCCTGGGTTGAGTTGTTCCGAAATATTCCGCTGCTGGTCCAGGTGTTCATCTGGTACCACGTGATCCCCGCGATATTCCCTGCCATGAAGTCCCTGCCGGGCTTTGTGCTGGTGGTGTTCGCCATTGGTTTTTTTACCTCGGCGCGTATTGCCGAGCAGGTGCGCTCGGGCATCCAGGCCTTGCCGCGCGGCCAGCGTTATGCCGGCATGGCCATGGGCTTCACGACCTTCCAGACCTATCGCTATGTGCTGCTGCCCATGGCGTTTCGCATCATCATCCCGCCGCTGACCAGCGAGGCCATGAACGTGTTCAAGAACTCGTCGGTGGCGTTTGCCGTGTCCGTGGCCGAGCTGACCATGTTTGCCATGCAGGCGCAGGAGGAAACTTCGCGCGGCGTGGAGGTCTACCTGGCTGTGACTGGCCTGTATGTGATTTCTGCCTTCATGATCAACCGCATCATGGCTTTCATCGAGAAGCGTTCTCGCGTGCCCGGCCTGATTGCAGCCAGCGGTGGAGGCCACTGATATGAATCTCAACCTCGACTGGTCGTTTTTCTCCTGGGACCTGTTCAGCAACTTTGTGCTGAAGGGGCTGTACTTCAGCCTGACCCTGACCGTGATTGCCACCTTGGGCGGCATCTTCTTCGGCACCCTGCTGGCACTGATGCGTCTGTCGGGCAAGAAGTGGCTGGATATTCCTGCCACCATCTATGTCAACGGCATGCGCTCCATCCCGCTGGTGATGGTGATTCTGTGGTTCTTCCTGCTGATGCCCATGCTGATCGGCAAGCCCATCGGTGCGGAAACCTCGGCCATCATCACCTTTGTGGCGTTCGAGGCCGCATATTTCTCGGAAATCATGCGTGCCGGCATCCAGTCCATTCCACGTGGACAGGTGTTTGCCGGGCAGGCTCTGGGCATGAGCTATGGCCAGAACATGCGTCTGGTGGTATTGCCCCAGGCCTTCCGCAACATGCTGCCCGTGTTGCTGACACAGACCATCATCCTGTTTCAGGATACATCGCTGGTCTATGCGATTGGCGCGTATGACATGCTCAAGGGCTTCGAGATTGCCGGCAAGAACTTTGGCCGTCCCATCGAATCCTATCTGGCTGCGGCCGTGACCTATTTCGTGATCTGCTACGCCTTGTCCTGGCTGGTCAAGCGCCTGCACAAAAAGATCGCCATCATCCGTTAAGCCGGCTCCCTTTGAGGAATTGCAATGATTGAACTCAAGAACGTTTCCAAGTGGTACGGCAGCTTTCAGGTGCTGTCCGATTGCTCCACCAATATCAACAAGGGCGAGGTGGTGGTGGTGTGCGGCCCTTCGGGCTCGGGCAAGTCCACGCTGATCAAGACCATCAATGCGCTGGAGCCCTTCCAGAAGGGCGAGATCTTTGTGGACGGCACGGCCGTGCACGATCCCAAGACCAACCTGCCCAAGCTGCGCAGCCGCGTGGGCATGGTGTTCCAGCACTTCGAGCTGTTCCCGCACCTGTCGGTGACCGAGAACCTGACCATCGCGCAAATGAAGGTGCTGGGTCGCAGCGCCGACGATGCCAAGACCCGTGGCCTCAAGATGCTGGACCGTGTGGGCCTGACAGCTCACAAGGACAAGTTCCCCGGGCAGCTCTCGGGCGGTCAGCAGCAGCGTGTGGCCATTGCGCGCGCCCTGTCCATGGACCCCATCGTCATGTTGTTTGACGAACCCACTTCGGCGCTGGATCCGGAAATGGTGGGTGAAGTGCTGGACGTGATGATGGGCCTGGCCAACGAAGGCATGACCATGATGTGCGTGACCCATGAAATGGGCTTTGCACGCAAGGTGGCCAGCCGCGTGATCTTCATGGATGTGGGAGGCAAGATTCTGGAGGACTGCAGCAAGGAAGAGTTCTTCGGTCATCCCGAAAACCGGCAGCCGCGTACCAAGGAATTCCTCAACAAGATCCTGCAGCATTGATGCGGCGGATCACCCAGTCAAAGGCGCTCTCAGGAGCGCCTTTTTTAATGCCTGCGAAGCGGGTGCGGAGGCGGTGCCAGGAGCCTCAGGGCGTGCGCATCAAGGTGCTTTGCCCAAACAGGCTTTGCACCAGGTCCACCACCAGCTCGGCGGTCTGGTTGCGCATGTCCAGGGCCGGGTTGAGCTCCACGATGTCCAGGGAGGCCAGCCGGCCGGTGTCGGCAATCATCTCCATGCACAACTGGGCCTCGCGGTAGGTGGGGCCGCCGCGCACCGGTGTGCCGGTGCCGGGGGCGATATCGGGGTCCAGGAAGTCCACATCAAAGCTCAGGTGCAGATGAATATCTTCGCTGCCCGGCCCGAATAGCCCGGCCAGAGCACGGCGCATCACCTCGCGCATGCCCAGTTCGTCGATGGCGCGCATGTCATAGACTTCAAGATTCAGCTCGCGAATCATGTGCTTCTCGCTTTCGTCGACGCTGCGCAAGCCGATCTGGCAGAAGGCCGAGGCGGGCAGGGCGGGAATGCTTCCCGACAGCGAGGCCAGCTCCTTGGGCCCCAGGCCGCAGAGGCTGGACACGGGCATGCCATGCAAATTGCCGGTGGGGGAGCTGGCAGGCGTATTGCAGTCAGAATGGGCATCCAGCCAGAGCACGCGCAACTGCTTGCCCGCAGCGCGGCAGTGCCTGGCAATGGCACTGATGGAGCCTGTGGCCAGCGTGTGGTCGCCGCCCAGCAAAATGGGCAGCCGGTTCTGCTCCAGTACCTGCAGCACGGCATCATGTGCAATCTGATTCCAGCGCAGGCATTCGGCCAGGTTGCGCAGGCCATCCATGTCACGTGCGCCGCGTGGATTGGCGGGGCCGGCCAGATTGCCCAGGTCATGAACTCGCACGCCGAGGCGCTCCAGTGCCGGCCCAAGCTGGGCCACGCGCAGCGCATCCGGTCCCATGGCCGCCCCGAGCCTGGAGGCACCTACATCGGTGGGCAGTCCGATCAGGGTGGCTTGGGTCAGGCGCTTGTTGTGCGCTTGTGAGGAAGAGCGTTTCATAAGCAGGGTTCGTTTCAGGTGGATGTTTCAGGCGGATTTGCGTGCGGAAAATGGGATGAGCTGCGCGCTTTGCGCATGCCGCAGCATGGCGAACAGGTCCTTGGGGTCGGTCAGAGACGGTACCAGCTCGATCTGCGACAGCAGACCGGCCCGCCGCGCAAGGCCGTGCATGGTGCGCAGAGCCGAGTAGTCTTCGAGCGCAAACCCCACGGAATCGAAGAGCGTGATCTGCTCTGCCGAGCTTCGCCCCGGAGCCTGCTTTTGCAGCACACGCCATAGCTCGGTCACGGCAAATGCGGCGGGCATTTGCTGCAGCTCGCCTTCGATGCGGGTCTGGGGCTCGTACTCGACAAAGACCTGGGCCTGCTCCAGCACGGCAGCTTCGAGCTCGGTCTTGCCAGGGCAGTCGCCGCCCACGGCATTCAGATGCATGCCGGCTTCGAGCAGATGGCTGTGAACGATGGTGGCATGGGTTTTGTCTGCGGTGATGGTGGTCACGATATCCGCCCCCCGCACGGCCTCTGCCACGCTGGCCGCGATGCTGGCGCTGGCCTCGAACTGCGCCAGAAACGGCTGCAGATTGCGCAGCAGCTTTTGCGATGCCGCCGGGTCTATGTCGAACAGCCGCAACTCGCGCAAGCCCAGCAGCTCCATAAAGGCCAGGGCCTGAAATTCGCTTTGCGAACCGTTGCCTATCAGCGCCATGCTGTGGCTGTCCGCACGCGCCAGATGGCGCGCGGCCATGGCCGAGGTGGCGGCGGTGCGCAGGGCTGTGGTCAGCGTCAGCTCGCTGACAAAGCGCGGCATGCCGGTGGCGACATCGGCCAGAGCGCCAAAGGCCATGACGGTGGGCAGGCCCAGCTGCGGGTTGTGCGGGTGACCGTTGACGTATTTGAAAGCATAGTCCTGCGCATCAGATACGGGCATGAGCTCGATCACGCCGCTGGCTGAATGTGCGGCGGTACGCGCGCTTTTGTCGAAATCCGGCCAGCGGCCGAAATCGGCCTCTATGGCGTCGGCAATCTGGCGCAATACCTGGGTGATGCCGGTGCGCACGACCAGGCGGGCGGCATCGCTGGCACTGAGAAAGTCGGTCTGCAGCGGGGGCACCGACTGGTGTCGAGGAATAGACATAGGACATCCTCCTTGGCCCCATTCTTCAGCAATTCCTGCCTGGAGGCCAGGGCTGGAAAGTGCGGTTGGCCTGTTCGTCGTGTGCAGTGCACAATGGTTGCCGCTGTCCTCGCGCAGCCCGATGGCAGGGCGTGGCCTTGGCATTCAGGGATGATGGGAGAATATCGGCCATGACTCAGACCCTCACGATCACTCGTCCCGATGACTGGCACCTGCATGTGCGCGATGGCGATGCCATGCACTGCGTGGTGCCCCACACCGCCCGCCAGATGGGCCGTGCCATCATCATGCCCAATCTGAAGCCGCCAGTGACGACGGCCGAGATGGCCATTGCCTACCGCGAGCGCATTCTGTCTGCCTTGCCCGCGGGCAGCCGGTTCCAGCCGCTGATGACGCTGTATCTGACGGACAACCTGACTCCCGAGGAAATCGTCGCTGCCCGCGCGGCCGGTGTGGTGGCCTGCAAGCTCTATCCCGCCGGTGCCACCACCAACAGCGATCATGGCGTGACCAATCTGCGCAAGATCTACCCCACGCTGGAAGCCATGCAGCGCGAAGGTCTGGTGCTGCTGGTGCACGGTGAGGTGACCGATCAGAGCATTGACCTGTTCGACCGCGAAGCGGTGTTCATCGAGCAGCAGCTCAAGCCGCTGCGTCGCGACTTCCCCGAGCTCAAGATCGTCATGGAGCATGTGACGACCAAGGAAGCTGCCGAGTACGTGGCCGCTGCAGACGACTTCCTGGGCGCCACCATCACCCCCCAGCATTTGCTGTTCAACCGCAACGCCATCTTCCTGGGCGGCGTGCGTCCGCACTTCTATTGCCTGCCCGTGCTCAAGCGCGAAACCCACCGCCTGGCGTTGGTGCAAGCGGCGACCAGTGGCAGCAAGAAGTTCTTCCTGGGCACCGACAGCGCGCCTCACGCCGCGCATCTGAAGGAAGCTGCGACCGGTTGTGCCGGCTGCTACAGCGCCCATGCTGCCATCGAGATGTATGCCGAGGTGTTTGACGGCGCTGGCGCACTGGACAAGCTCGAAGCCTTTGCCTCCTTCAACGGCGCCGACTTCTACGGTCTGCCCCGCAACACCGACACCATCACCCTGGTCAAGGAAAGCTGGACTCCCCCCGTGAGCTTCGAGTACGGCGAAGGTGCCCAGCTCAAGCCGCTGCGCTTCGGTGAAGTTCTGCCCTGGAAGATGCAGGATTGAAAAAGAGAGCTGTTGGCGCAGATGCTTGCTTGATTAGCAAACACTTTGCGCTTGAAAGCAAGAAGGGAGCTGCGTTGGCAGCTCTTTTTTTTGATATTGCTTCGAGCCGAGGGAGACGCACTGCAGCAGGCCCCACCGGAGTGGGCTATTTGTATGCAGGGGTAAGCGGTGCATGGAGATGGTGTTCTTTCTTCCTAAGATTTCAGCCATCACTGGTCGAGCCATGTACCCAACGGCTGCCAGGTGCTGGAGCTGAGCGCAGGCTTCATTTTTTGCAACGTAGTAGCCAAGGAGGCATGAGTGATGACAGTAGGAAAAACCGGAGCAGCCATTGCATTGCTAGGCGTGTTGGCAGCGGGAGCCAGCGCGGCACCGCTGGACGAAGCCAAGGGCAAGCTGTTGACCATGGCCGCGACGTTGACGGAAATGGGCAAGGCTTGCGGCCATTTGTCGGCCGGTGATGCAGAGGCGCGCAAAGCACAGCAGCGTCAGGCCATGCTGGCACAAGGGGTGGATGCCAAGAGCTACGACAAGGCCTATGACGAGGCCGGTGCGGACTTTCGGAGTAAATGGGCGACCATGCCAGCCGTACAGCAGCAAAGAGCTTGTGCCGACATGAAGAAAATAAGCGAGCAAGGCGCTGCACAGGGCAAGTCCAGATAAGCATTCCAGGCAGGCGAGCCTCTGACAAGGTGGTTGCTGCGGGGCAGTTTGGCGACACCTGCTTGGGAATCTGTTTACGATCTCCAGAACGAATGCCCTGAAGAATTGGCCTTTCAGGGCTCGAATCACCGAGGAGATTGCATGCCCACCGATGCTCAGCCCCGTATTGCCCTGCTGATTGATGCGGACAACGCGCCCGCAGAAATGATCGACGAGATCCTGACCGAGCTGTCCACCTTCGGCGTCATCAACATCCGCCGCGCCTATGGGAACTGGACCAAGCCCGGACTGCATGGCTGGCAGGGCAAGCTGCTGGAATATGCGGTGCGCCCCATGCAGCAGTTTGATTACTCCAAAGGCAAGAACGCCACCGACATGGCCATGACGGTGGATGCCATGGAGCTGCTCTATACCGAAAAGCCCGACGCCTTCGGCATTGTTTCGTCGGACGCTGACTTCACTCCCTTGGTCATGCATCTGCGCGCCAAGGGCGCTGCGGTTTACGGCTTTGGCGCGGAGCAGACGCCCAGGGCTTTCGTCAACGCCTGCTCGCGCTTTCTGTATTTCGATGCCCTGCTGGAGCTGGGCGACGGCATCACCAGCCGTAGCGAGCGCAAGGAATCGCAAGAGGCCGAAGCGCTGGCGAGGGCCCCCGCCGCAGCGCCCAAACCTGCCGATGCCGAAGCCAGGCCTGCAGGCGTGGCCGTGCCCGCGTGTGCCAGCTTGCGCGTGCCTTCCCATCTGCTGCGCCAGGACAAGCAGCTCATCGCCATGCTGCGCGATGCCGTCAAGGCCACCCAGGACGAGGCTGGCTGGGCGCGCGTGGCCGCAGTGGGCACGCATATCGGCAACAAGCTGTCTTTTGACGCACGCAACTATGGTTATGCCTCGCTGACCAAGCTCATGGCCGCCACCCAGGCCTTTGAGCTGCGCGACGAAGGCACGCCCCGCGTGGCGGTGCGGGACAAGCGGGTAGCGCCAAACGGGGCCGAGCACTGATGCTGGCAGAGCAGCAGCCCGCACGCTGGGCGGCAGACTGGAATATCGACTGGCAAGCTCCGTGGCTGGTGCAGCTGCAGGTGCTGGGCCAGTCTGCGCATGAGTATGTGCAGGGTGGCGCCACGGTGGCCCAGGCGTTGCAGCAAGTGGCGCTTGAGCATGGCTTGCTGCCGGGCTGGCAGTTCGTCGATCAGCAGCAGCTGCCCGCTGGGGTGGCCTACGAGGCTTTTATCCATGACCGGCGCTGCATTCCCACCCGCGACAATCTGCACGATTTCTTCAATGGCCTGATCTGGCTGCACTGGCCGCGGCTCAAGCAACAGCTCAACCGGCTGCAGGCCGCAGAAATTGCGCGCCAGGGTGTAGGTGCGCAGCGTGGCAGGCTGCGTGATGCGATCACCGTGCTCGATGAAAACGGCGGCTTGCTGCTGGCCCCCGAAGCCTTATGCGCTGCGCTGCGGCAAAGGCGCTGGCAGGATCTGTTTGTCGCGCATCGAGCACTGTGGGCGCAAGCGCGATTCCTGCCCATAGGCCATGCTTTGCTGGAAAAGCTGGTGCATCCGCGCAAATCCATCACGGCCCATGTGATCTGTGTGCCTGTGCAAGAGGGCAGGCAAGCCATGGCAACGGCTGAAGCCGATGGATGGCTGAGTGCGCAAATTGCCGGCGGTGCTTGCAATCTGGCCGACAAGCCCTATCTACCTATTCCCATCTTAGGAATCCCGGGCTGGAGCCATGAAAACCAGAACTTTTCCTTCTATGATGACTCTCTAGTTTTCCGAGCCCCACGTACCGCACAAGCAACACAACAACAGGTACTGCCAGAAAGAGAGCTGGCTGGTTAAGCATTCGCCAAGCACAGGCGGTGCATCAGGGTCTTGGTCATTTTGTCCCCCTTGTGGAGTACACCCTCGATGAAACGTATTGCCTTATTCCTTCTGACCAATATCGCCGTGGTGGCGGTGTTGGGCATCGTCGCCAGCTTGCTGGGCGTCAACCGCTATCTGACGGCCAACGGCCTGAACCTGGGCGCCCTGCTGGGCTTTGCCTTCATCATGGGCTTTGGCGGCGCCATCATCTCGCTGCTGATCTCCAAGCCCATGGCCAAGTGGACATCGGGCGTGCAGGTCATCAACGAACCACGCAATGCCGATGAGGCCTGGATCGTCAACACCGTGCGCGGCTTTGCCGAAAAAGCCGGCATCGGCATGCCCGAAGTCGGTATCTACGAAGGCGAGCCCAACGCCTTTGCGACTGGCGCTTTCAAGAACTCGGCCCTGGTGGCCGTGTCCACGGGCCTGCTCGAAGGCATGACCCGTGAGGAAGTCGAGGCCGTGATCGGCCACGAAGTGGCCCACATCGCCAATGGCGACATGGTGACCATGACGCTGATCCAGGGCGTGATGAACACCTTTGTGGTGTTTCTGTCGCGTGTCATTGGTTACGCCGTGGACAGCTTCTTGCGCCGTAACGACGAAAGCAGCTCGGGCCCCGGCATCGGTTACATGATCACCACCCTGGTGCTCGATGTGCTGCTGGGCTTTGTGGCCGCCATGATCGTGGCCTGGTTCTCGCGTCAGCGTGAGTTCCGCGCCGATGCGGGTGCTGCCCAGCTCATGGGCAATCGTCAACCCATGATGAATGCCCTGGCCCGTCTGGGTGGCATGCATCCCGGCGAGCTGCCCAAGAGCGTGGCTGCCATGGGCATTGCCGGCGGCATCGGCAAGCTGTTCTCGACTCACCCCCCCATCGAGGAGCGCATTGCCGCTTTGCAGAATGCCCGCTGATGGTTTGAATGTGTAAACGGCAGTAGCCTGTCTTTACCCACGCTTCACAAGCCCCTGTCAACATTCGGCAGGGGCTTTTGCGTTGTAGAAGCAAGACTTCAGGAGTTGCAATGTCCGTGCTTTCTCAAACCGTTTCTCGCCGCTGGTTGCCTCTCGTGCTGGGCGGCGCGGCGGCCTTGCTTTCGGGTTGCGTTGTGGCTCCCGCCTATCCCACTTATCCTGCCTACGGTGGAGAGGTGATCGCGGGCGATGTCTATGCGCCCATGGCGCCTCCTCCGCTGCAGACCGAGATCATTCCCGTGGCGCCTTCGCCGGCCTATGTCTGGATCGGCGGCTCCTGGGGTTGGGGCGGCGGGCGCTACAACTGGCGTCCCGGCCGCTGGGCCATGCCGCCACGCCCCGGCTACGGCTGGTACTCCGGCGGCTGGAACCATGGGCCACGGGGCTGGCATGGCGGCGGCGGGCATTGGGGCCCGCGTCGCTGATCGTGCGGCCCGGCCAGTGATGCCCATGTGACAGCGACCCAGGCCTGTCCCGCTATGCGCAGCGCGGGCGGGCCGCTACATTGTCTGCAGGAGGTTTGCCGTGAATCCTGCACTCATCAGCCGCCGCGACGGCGCGGTTCTCATTCTTTCCAACAACAACCAGGCAGCGCGCAATGCGTTGTCGCCCGAGTATTACCACGCGGTCATGGACGGGCTGCGTGATGCTGTGGCCGACGCCAGCGTTGCTGCGGTCATCCTCACGGGTGAGGGCGGGCATTTTTGCGCAGGGGGTGATCTGCGCCAACTGGCTACGCGCCGCGAGCTGTCCGTCCCCCAGCGGCGCGAACGGCTGGAAGACCTCAACCATTTCATCCGCGCCATTCGCGACTGCCCCAAGCCCGTGATTGCCGCGGTGGAGGGCGCTGCAGCTGGCGCGGGTCTGTCCCTGGCCATGGCCTGCGACATGCTGGTTGCAGCGCGCAATGCGGTGTTTTCGGTGGCCTATGTCAAAGTGGGGCTGACCCCCGATGGCGGTGCGACCGCTTTTCTGTCCGAATTCGTGTCGCGTCAGGTTCTGACCGAGTTGTGCCTGACCGGGGAAAGAGTCAGTGGCGAGCGCATGCATCAGCTGGGTTGCATCAATCGCCTGACCGAGCCCGGCGGTGCGCTGTCTGCCGCTCTGGAGCTGGCCCGGCAGATCTCCGCAGGTCCCGAGCAGGCCATGGCACGTATCAAGACGCTATGCCACTCGGCCCAGCATCAGTCGCTGCAGCAGCAACTGGAGCAGGAGGCCGAGTTCATGGTGGAGGCCCAGGGCAGCGAGGAGTCCCGCGAAGGTATTGCTGCGTTCCTGGAAAAGAGGGCGCCCGATTACACGAGCCTGCGTGGCAAGTGAAGCCGTGCAGCGTCAGCGCACCGTGTAGTTGAGCTGGAACATCACGCCCGCGTTGCCTAGCACATTGATCTGGCCGCCCCAGTTCTTGTTGAAGTCATAACCCACGGCGGGGATGGCGGTCAGGCCCCAGCCATGCTTGTTATTGAACGGGATTTTCTTGTTGTACGGGAATTTGTAGCCGTGAATGACACCGCCCGTGATCTTGAAAAACAGGCCGGGCACGCTGTCGAAAGGCCTGAAGCGCCAGCCGTAGTAAGCGTATTGGCTGGGCTGGCCAAATGAATTCTTGAAATACGCAAAGCCTGCGATATGGCGCTCATCCAGCTCTTTTTCGGCCTGGATCAGCCAGACATAGGCGTGCTTTTGCTCATCGGGCTCGAAATCGTTTTCCTTCTTGGCATCGGAAAAATGCCAGTCGAACGGGGCGTAGCCGAACATCCAGCCGGACAAGGCAGAGGGCTTGGCAGCCGTCTCTGCGGCAGCGGCGGACTCTGCAGTCTGGGCATTGGCGCCGCCGGCAAGGCCGAGGCCGGCCAGGGCAAGCGCAGGAGCAAGAATGGAAATGGGGCGCAGGGCTTTCATGGTGGCGCTGAGCTTACGGTGGATAAAGCCCTCAGCCTATCCATGCCCCGGATTTTTGCCTGTCAGTCAGAGCCCTGTATCTTCAAAAAGCAACAGTTTCCGGCCCCTGGTCTTTGTCATGCTGCGAAGGCAAGGGGGCCGGAGATGATGTCTGCCAGAGGCAGTGACCAGGATTACAGGGCGCCACCCGAGCCGCGCGAGCCCGAGGACGGCACGGCCACGCCCAGAATGGCGCAGGCTACGGCCTCGCCGACCTTGATGCCGTCCACGCCGGCCGACAGAATGCCGCCCGCATAGCTGGCGCCTTCGCCTGCGGGATAGAGGCCGCGCGTGTTGTCGCTCTGGAAGTCCGCACCGCGGCCGATCTTGACGGGCGAGGAGGTCCGGGTTTCCACGCCGGTCAGCACGGCATCCTTCATGTCATAGCCGCGGATCTTCTTGCCGAACGCCGGCAGCGCTTCGCGCATGGCCTCGATGGCATAGGTGGGCAGCGCGTGGTGCAGATTGACCAGCGTGATGCCGGGCTTGTACGAGGGCTGCACCTCGCCCAGCGCGGCGGATTCCTTGCCCTCGATGAAATCGCCCACGAGCTGGCCCGGCGCGTTGTAATTGCGCCCGCCCAGCAGATAGGCCTTGGTCTCGAGCTGGCGCTGCAGCACGATGCCCGAAAGCGGGTGCAGCGCGCCCTCGGGCAGGTCTTCGACGCCGTAGGTCTTGCCGTCGAAGGCCCAGGCAAAGCTCTTGGCGTCGCGCGGGTAGTCGGTGGGATCGATGGCGCAGACCATGCCCGCATTGGCATTGCGCTCGGCGCGCGAGTATTGGCTCATGCCGTTGGTCACCACGCGTTCGGGCTCGCTGGTCGCGGCCACCACGGTGCCACCGGGGCACATGCAGAAGCTGTAGACCGCGCGGCCATTCTTGGCGTGGTGCACCAGCTTGTAGTCGGCAGCGCCCAGCAGCGGGTGGCCGGCGTCCTTGCCCCAGCGGGCGCGGTCGATCACGCTTTGCGGATGCTCGATACGGAAGCCCACGGAGAAAGGCTTGGCCTCCATGGCCACGCCGCGTTCGTAGAACGCTACAAAGGTATCGCGAGAGCTGTGACCCAGTGCCATCACTGCGTGATGAGTGGGCAGCGAATAGCTTTCGCCCGTGGCCTGGTTGAGCACTTGCAGGCCGACCAACTGGCGTTGTTCGCCTTCGCCCTCGATCTGTACATCGGTCACGCGGTGCTCAAAGCGGATTTCGCCGCCCAGGCGCCGGATTTCCTCGCGCATGCCTTCGACCAGCTTGACCAGCTTGAAGGTGCCGATATGGGGATGGGCGGCGTAGAGAATCTCGGGTGGTGCGCCATAGGTCACAAACTCGGTCAGCACCTTGCGGCCCAGGTGGCGCGGGTCCTTGATCTGACTGTAGAGCTTGCCGTCCGAGAAAGTGCCGGCACCGCCTTCGCCGAACTGCACATTGGACTCTGGCGTCAGCTCGCGCTTGCGCCACAGGCGCCAGGTGTCCTTGGTGCGCTCACGCACGGTCTTGCCGCGCTCCAGCACGATGGGCTTGAAGCCCATCTGGGCCAGTACCAGGGCGGCAAACATACCGCAGGGGCCGAATCCCACGACCACGGGGCGCTCGGCCAGATCGGCGGGAGCCTGGCCTATGGGCGTCCAGCGCTGATCGGGCGTGGGGTTGACATGGGAGTCGCCTGCAAAGCGCTGCAGCAGCGCGGCTTCCTGGCTTTCATCTACCAGTGCGACATCGGCGATATAGACGGCCAGCAATTCGGCCTTGCGGGCATCGAAGCTGCGCTTGTAGACCTGCAGGCTGGCGATGGCCTGTGTCGTGACCCCCAGGCGCTCTGCCGCCAGTTGCGTGAGCTTTTCCGTGGGGTGAAATTCGGTGTGGTTCTCGGGGTGGTATTGAACCTGCGAGAGGGGAAGTTTGAGTTCTGCGATCCGGATCATGGCTTGTACCTATCAAGCAAGGGTCTGGATGGTACGGCAAACAGGGTGTGTGAGCCGGCTGCGGTTCGGGTGACCCTGGTGTCCAATGGAAACGAAGTATCAGAAATCGTAGCTTGCAGCGCTCTCCCATCAAGCGCTGCAAGCTGTTTTTATCGAATTACACCGTCAGTCTGGAGTAGCCGATCCCCGCACCTTTTTCCACGCGGATCTGGGCCGGGATGCGCTCCTTGAGCGCTTCCACATGGCTGATGATGCCTATCATCTTGCCGCTGGCGTTGAGCGCGTCTAGCGCGGCCAGTGCCACCTCCAGCGTGTCGCCGTCCAGCGTGCCAAAGCCTTCATCGAGGAACAGCGAGTCGATGGAGGTCTTGCTGCTGACCAGGTCGGACAAGGCCAGAGCCAGGGCCAGGCTGACCAGAAAGGCCTCGCCGCCCGAGAGCGTGCGCGTGTCGCGTGCCACATCGCCCTGCCAGCTGTCCACAATGTCCAGCTCCAGCTCGCCCGTGGGCTTGCGTTGCAGCAGATAGCGGCCGTGCAGACGCGCGAGATGGCGGTTGGCCAGCAGCAGCAGATGGTCCAGCGTCAGCCCCTGCGCAAACTTGCGGAACTTGTCGCCCTCCCTGGAGCCGATCAGGCTGTTGAGGCGCTGCCATAGATCGTTATCCTGTTCCAGCGCCGCAATTTGCAGCAGCAAGGCCTGCTGGCCAGTGCGGCGCTTTTCATCGTCAGCCAGGCGTGCACGCTGGGCGCCCAGGCGTTCGGTCAGACTGCCGCGCTCGGCCTCCAGTGCCTGCAGCTGGGCGGTGATGGCCTCGGGCGTTTCCGCAGTCAAGGCCTGGGCCTGCAACCGGGTATGGTGTTGCGTGGCTTCAGCCAGCAAGGTCTGGCTGCGCTGCAAGGCTTGCTGCAATTGATCGCTGCGCTCTGTCAGGCGCTGCCATTCATCGGCGGGCAGCAGGGCCTGGGCAAAGGCGGCAGCATCGGCAAAAGGGCTGGCCTTCAGCGCGGCATCCCATGCGGCCTGCGCTTCGGCGCTGCTTTGCTGCAACTGGGCCAGATGGCTGCTGGCCTGCTGGCTCTGGCCTTGCAGGCTGGCCAGTTGCTGCACCGTGCGTTCCAGCTGTGCGGCGCATTCGGCCAGGTTTGTGGGTAGGGCGGGCGCCTGGGCATCCAGGGTTTGTCTATCGGTTGGCAATTGCTCCGCGCCTTGCTGCCAGTGCCGGGCGTCTTGAGCGGCTTGCTCCACCTGGCGCTGCTGCAATACCAGCTGCTGAGCCAGCGCCTGCAACTGGGTGCTGCGCTGCTGCCATTGCTGCCAGTCCTGCTGGCGTGCCTGCAGCCAGGCCTGGCTGTGCGCCGCATCGGGCACGGTCCAGCCAGCTTGCGACATGGCAGCTTGCAGCCCGGCATTGAGGGCGAATGCGCTGGCTTGCAGGGCCTGAACGGCGTCGCTCAAACGCTGCTGCTGGGCGGCGTTGCCTTGTTGGGCCTGCCGCACGCGCTCTTGCTGGTGCTCGGCGCCTTGCAAGCTTTGCGCGGCGGTATGGGCCGCATCCCTGGCCTGTTGTGCGCGGCGCTCGCCTGCCTCGGCATCGCTGAGTGCCTGCTGCAGGCCTGTGGCTTGCTGGTGGCTTTGCTGATGCAGTTGTGTCAATGCCTCGGGCTGCATCCAGGCATCGTCGGTCAGCGTGGGGGCGCAGGCTTGGCGCAATGCGCTCCACTGCGCCTGCCATTGCCGGATATGGGCAGCCGTCGCTGCCAGCTGCTTTTGCAGACTGCTGTGCTGGCTTTCGCTGGCTGCGTGATCGGCCTTGCGCTGGCTGCCTTGCTCCTTGAGCGCTTCCAGCTCGGCTCTGGCAGTTTGCAGTGCGGCTTCGGTGGCCGATATATCGAGCGCCGCATAGGTGGTGATGGCCGGATGCTCGTGCGAGCCGCACAGCGGGCAGGCCTCGCCGGGTTGCAGCGAGCGGCGGTGCGCCTCCAGGCTTTGAATGCGCCGCTCTTGCGCCAGCAACTGCTCCTTGTCGCTGACTTTTTCGTTCTGCGCCTTGTACCGGCTGCGCAGGCCGACAAGATCCGCAGCTTGCTGCTGCATGCGCTCGCCGCATTCCTGCAGATCGGCGCTCAGTTGCTGCTCTTGCTGGTGCAGCGTGCTGCGCTGGCTGGCCTGCTGTTGCAATTGCAGGATGAGCTG
The DNA here is from genome assembly GCF_030064165.1 of Comamonas resistens. Taxonomy (NCBI): domain Bacteria; kingdom Pseudomonadati; phylum Pseudomonadota; class Betaproteobacteria; order Burkholderiales; family Comamonadaceae; genus Comamonas; species Comamonas resistens. The sequence continues at coordinate 4,400,672 of NZ_CP125947.1, read as the reverse complement.
CATCTGCTGCTGCGCAGCCTGCCAGTCGGTGCGTAACTGGGCCAGGCTGCCGCCATGGGCGGCCAACAGTGTTTGCTGGGCCGCGTTGGCTTGTTCGGCAGCGGCTTGGGCTTGCTGCAGTGTGGTCTGCGCCTGCTGCACCAGGGTGGCTTGTGCACTGCCTTGTTGTTGCAGGTCTTGAGCCTGATTCTGGGTGTCTTGCAGCTCGGCCTGCGCGCGCTGCAATTGCTGCTGGTGCTGCTGGCGTTGTTCAAGCTGCTCGCGCCAGCCGCTCAGCTGTTCGCCGAGTTGGGCATGGGTGGCATGTTGCTGCTGCCATTCGGTCAAATCGGCCTGTTGCGCTTGCAGGTCATGCGCAAGCAGCTCTGCTTTTTGATGTGATTGCGCGGCCAAGGCACTGGCCTGATGGTGCAGATGCCACTGCGTGCCGCGCGTTTGCGCTAGCCTGCCTTGCAGATCGCTGAGCTGGCTTTGTGCAGCCTCGCTGGCACTTTGCATCTGTTGCCAGCGCTGGTGCAACGGCGCAATGGCCTGGGCCGGGCCGTGGGCTTGCAGACGCTGCAGATCGGGTGCGGCAGCATCCAGCGCTTGCCGGGCTTGCAGGACCTGCAGTTGGGCCTGCTCGGCCTGCACCCGAGCTTGTGCGGTTTGTTCCTGCCAGCGCTGCAGGCTTTGCAGCTGCTGGTGGCTTTGTTGCAGATCAGAAAGCGCGCTTTGCAGCTGGGTGGCCTCGGCCTGTAACTGGCTGCGCTCTTCCTCGGGCAGCAACTGCATGCCGTCGGCCTGTGCCTGGGTGGTGCTCAGCAACTGGCGCGCATCGCGGGCGCGCTCGAACACGGTTTGCGAAATCTGGCTGTAGATGTCGGTGCCGGTCAGCTCTTCCAGCAGCTCGGCGCGCTCGTTGGCGCTGGCCTGCAAAAAGGCCGCAAAGCCGCCCTGGGCCAGCAGCATGGATTTGGTGAAGCGCGCAAAGTCCAGCCCGGTGATCTGGGCCATCTGTCTGAGCTTGTCCGCACTTTGGCTGCTGAGGATATGACCGTCGGCCACACGTGCCAGTTCCACCTTGGGCACCTGCAGCGCGCCACTGGCCTTGTCGCGTGCGCGGCGCTGGCTCCAGAAGGCGCGGTAGATCACGCCTTTGACTTCGAACTCCACCTCGGCCAGGCAGTCGGCCTGATGGCGCGTCATCAAGTCATTGCTGCCCGCGCTGATGGTGGCCAGACGCGGTGTCTGGTGGTACAGCGCCAGGCAGATGGCGTCCAGCAAGGTGGACTTGCCTGCGCCCGTGGGGCCGGTGATGGCAAACAGGCTGTTGCCAGCAAAGGGTTCGGCGGTGAAATCGACCTGCCACTCGCCCTTGAGCGAATTGAGATTCTTGAGACGCAGCTTGAGGATTTTCATGCGGCGCTCCAGGGGGGGTTTTCGGGGTGGCTCAAGGATTCGACCACGCTGCGATAGCGCTCGGTCAGTGCCTGCTGCAGCGGCGGCTCCAGCGTCTCCAGTGCCAGGCGGCGGGCAAACACGTCCAGCGGGGTCAGCTCGTCCAGCGACTCCATGGCTGCGCCTTGCAGCTGTGGTGCGCTATTGCCGCGCTGGCGCTTGATGCGCAGCACCTGCACGGGCAACTCCTCGGCCAGGGCCTGCACACGGGCGGGCAGGTCGGCCAGATAGTCGTCCTCTTCAATCGTGATATCCAGCCAGGTGGCGCGCTTGGGGTCTGCGTCAGCGGCTATTTTCTTCAGCGCGTTTGGCAGATCGGCCAAGGTACAGCGCAGCGCGGCCATGGCTTGGGACACCGGCACGGGCAGAGACGTTACGCCCTGCAGGCCGTTTTCGTTCAGCTCGACTAGCAGCACCTGCTTGGTCTGGCGCGCTTCGTCAAAGCCCAGCGCAATCGGCGAGCCGCTGTAGCGGATATGTTCCATGCCGCCCACTTTTTGCGGCTGGTGGATATGGCCCAGCGCAATGTAGTCGGCGGGCGGGAAAGCATTGGTGGGAAAGGCTTCGAGCGAGCCCACATAGATCTCGCGCACCGACTCGTTGCTGCTGGCGCCCACGGTGGTCAGATGGCCGGTGGCGATGATGGGCAGCTTGCGGCCCAGCGTGGCTTGCAGCTGTTGCTGCAGATCCAGGGCCGCTTCATACACCTGTTGATAGGTGGACTGAATGGCGGTCTGCAAGGCCAGCTGCTTGTCCTGCGCGCTTTGACCGGCCTGGCTTTGCTGTACGTCGCGGGCGCGGATAAAGGGCAGGGCACAGACGATGCAGCCGGGCCGATCTGAACCGCGCAAGGGGAGTGTGACGGCATGCTGCGGCGGCGCGCCGGTGGAGGCAATCACCTGTGTGCCCAGATGGCGCAGCAGATCGCGACTTTCGTCGAGCACGCTGACCGAGTCATGGTTGCCGCCCAGAATCAGCAGGCCCACGCCGGCCTGGTGCAGCCGCGCAATCAGCTGGTTGTAGAGTTCGCGCGCATAGCTGGCCGGTGCGCCGGTGTCGAACACATCGCCGGCAATCAGCACGGCGTCGACCTGATGGGCCTGTACCTGCTGCAGCAACCAGTTAATCAGTGCCTGATGCTCGGCCTGGCGGCTCTGGCCCATGAAGTGCTGGCCCAGATGCCAGTCGGAGGTGTGGAGAAGACGCATGCGGCGATGGTATGCCAGCCGGGCCGGCTGGCAGGGCGCATGGGCCGTCCTGGCGGGTCTTATTCGCTGTCCAGCCGTTCTTGCGATAGCGCTTGCCCGAACAAGGCCTGGCCCTTGGCCCAGCCACCGCCCCAGATCAGATCCAGGGCGTCGGCCAGTGCATCCAGCTGCAGCCCGGTCAGGTCGCTGCGCGCATGCTCCGCCTGGTACAGGCGATAGAGTGCGGTCTGGGCCATGCCTTCATCCCGAAGAGCGCGCGCCAGCGCCAACACTGCAGTGGGTTCAGACCGCAGAGCTGCCTGCAGGCGCTGGGCTGGTGTCATTTCAGCGCTTGCCGGCGCGCTTGGCCGTCCAGTAGCCAAATTCTTCCTGGCCCACTTCATAGTCCAGCTCCTGCAGCCGGGCCTGCAGGTTTTGCTGCACATCGGCCACGGCCTTGTTGTAGATGCTGGGGCCGATTTCGGCGAGAAAGAAATTGAGCAGTGCGCCCGACTGCATATTGCCAATGGGCTCGTCCATGTTCTCGCGGAAATAGCGTTCGATGGAGGCAATGGCTTGCTGTTGTGCGTGCTTGTTCAATTCAATAGTCATAGCTGTTTGCGCTTTCAGGGTAAGGGCTGGAGTTCGATTTCATTACGAATTACGTAAATCAGGTTCAGGTAAAGCGGTTGCCCTACGGAAATACCCTTGGTGCATCCGCATCGGCGGCCCGGCTGGTTTGCGTAAGTCCTGTTCATGATTCTTGCTGCTCTGAAACCTCGGCCAGAAAGCCGCCGCTCTGGTGCGCCCAGAGCTTGGCGTAGATGCCGCCGCGCGCCAGCAACTGCTGGTGCGTGCCTTCTTCCACGATATGGCCTTCGTTCATCACGATCAGGCGGTCCATGGCCGCAATAGTCGAGAGGCGGTGGGCGATGGCGATCACGGTCTTGCCTTGCATCAGGCTGTCCAGGCTTTCCTGAATGGCGGCTTCGACCTCGCTGTCCAGTGCGCTGGTGGCTTCGTCCAGCAGCAGGATGGGGGCGTCCTTGAGCATCACGCGTGCAATGGCCACGCGCTGGCGCTGGCCGCCCGAGAGCTTGACTCCGCGCTCGCCCACCTGGGCTTCATAGCCGTTGCGGCCCTTGAGGTCGGTCAGCGTGGCGATGAAGTCGGAGGCTTCGGCCTTGTCGGCGGCCGCGCGCATTTCCTCTTCGCTCGCGTCGGGGCGCCCGTAGAGGATGTTGTCGCGCATGGAGCGGTGTAGCAGCGAGGTGTCTTGCGTCACCATGCCGATGGCGCCGCGCAGGCTGTCCTGGGTCACGCCGCGAATGTCCTGGCCGTCGATGGTGATGCGCCCGCCCTGCACCTCGTGAAAGCGCAGCAGCAGATTGACCAGCGTGGACTTGCCCGCGCCCGAGCGGCCGATCAGGCCAATGCGCTCGCCGGGGCGGATGTCGAGGTTCAGGTGGTCCATGACCTTTTTGCCGTCGGCCTTGTAGCCAAAGCTCACGTCCTTGAAGGCGATGGCGCCGCGGGTGACCTGCAGCGGTTTGGCGTCGGGGGCATCCACGATGGTGCGGGGTTTGGTCAGGGTGGTGATGCCGTCCTGAATCGTGCCCACGTTCTCGAACAGGCCCGTCATCTGCCACATCACCCAGTGCGAATAGCCCATCAGGCGCAGCGCCATGGCAATTACGGCTGCCACCACGCCGGCGCTGGCCTGACCCTGTGTCCACAGATGGAGAGCCGTGCCGCCGCTGCCCAGCAGCAGCAGCGCGATCATCAGATGGTTGGTGATCTCGAACAGGCTGACCAGACGCATCTGTGCATAACCTGTGGCCTTGAAGGCCTCCATGGCGTTGCGTGCGTATTCGGCTTCGCGGCGTGTGTGGGCAAACAGCTTGACGGTGGCGATATTGGTATAGGCGTCGGTCACGCGGCCCGTCATCATGGAGCGCGCATCGGCCTGCTCCTTGCCGATCTTGCCCAGGCGCGGCACAAAGTAGAAGCAGGCTGCGGCATAGGCCATAAACCAGATGGCAAACGGAATCATCAGCCGCCACTCGAAGCTGGCCGCGAGGATCAGAATGCCGACCATGTAGACACCCACGCCCACAAACACATCGACCACCATGAAGACCACTTCGCGCACCGACAGCGCGGTCTGCATGATCTTGGTCGTGATGCGGCCGGCAAACTCGTCGGCATAGAACGACATGCTCTGGCCCAGCATCAGCTTGTGAAACAGCCAGCGCAGCCGCATGGGAAAGTTGATGGCCAGCACCTGGTGCATGACGGTGGTGTGCAAGGCCAGCAACAGCACGCTGCCCAGCAGGATGCCGGCGATGCCGATGATGGTGGCATGCTGCTCGGCCCAGAAATTGACGGGCGAGGCCGTGCCCAGCCAGTCCACCACACGGCCCATGATGGCGAACAGCAGGGCTTCATAGACGGACAGCAGGGCGGAGGTCAGGGTCATCAGCCCGATCCAGCCGCGCATGCCTTGGGTGCAGGCCCAGATAAAGGCAAAAAAGCCTTTGGGCGGCACCTTGGGTTCCTGCGCTGGATAGGGTGGGACCTGTCTTTCAAAAAATCGGAACACGATGGCAATACTCCCGGTACATGCTTGCGGCACTTTGGGCACCGATGGTAGGGGAGCTGCGTCGGTTGTTGCAAAGTGGTGCGGATGACCGCTTATGCAATGTGCCCTTGAATTCCTAGTTCCCCTGTCATGCCGCAACCGATACCGCCAAGCCCTGCCTCTTCATCACCCTGCGTATCACGCATCTCCCGCCGATGGCTGAACGGGTCGGCCATCTTGCTCGGTACGCTGCTGACGGCGTTTGGCATCGGCGGCTGCGTGGCGGCCCAGCCACTGAAACCCACTGCCCGATTGACTGTGCCTGCAAAGCCGCAGGTTTCGCCTCAGCGTCTGCAAACCCATGTGAGGGTGCTGAGCGAAGATTTTCTGGGGCGCAGCTTTGACCAGCCACAGACCTTGCAGAAGGCTGCGGACTATATCGCCGCCCAGCTGGCTCAGTCGGGTGTGAAGGCAGAGCGGCAACGCTTCGAGGTGGATGGGAACGGCTACGAAAACTTGATCGCCCGCTTTGGCCCTGCGGACAGCACTGCGCCGCTGCTGGTCATGGGTGCGCATTACGACAGTGCGTTGACGGAGCATGAGCACAGCCATGGCGAAGCAGGAGGCAAGGGTGCCGGGCCGACGCCGGACACGCACACCCCGGGCGCCGACGACAACGCCAGCGGCGTGGCCGGTCTGCTGGAACTGGCCCATGTGCTGGCGGCGAATCCGCCCACGCAGCCGGTGGAGCTGGTTTTCTACACGCTGGAGGAGCCGCCCAACTTTCGTACCGATGACATGGGCAGCTACCGCCACGCCAGATCGCTGCGAGACAGTGGCCGTGCCGTGCGTCTGATGCTGTCGGTGGAGATGATTGGCTACTACAGCGATGCGCCAGGCAGCCAGCGCTATCCGTTGGCGCCGCTGGGCTGGTTCTACCCAGATCAGGCCAACTTCATCGGCCTGATTGGCGAGTTCAAGGACTTTGGTGCCATGCGCCGTACCAAGTCCGTGATGCGCGCCGCAGCCGATGCCGACTTGCCACTGGGCGTGCATTCGCTGAACTCTCCGCGCTTTGTGCATGGCGTGGATTTCTCGGATCACCTCAGCTACTGGCGGCTAGGCTATCCGGCCATCATGGTCACGGACACCTCTTTCATGCGCAATCCCCATTACCACAAGAGCACGGACACCTGGGACCGGCTCGACTACGGGCGTATGGCACAGGTTGTGCGCATGTTGGCGGCCATAGCGTTGGATGTTGGATGACGTATCTCAAGACCTCGCCAGCCTAGACTTCAGCCATGCACATCAACCCGTTTCGACTTCTTCCTACCGCCGCGCTGGCCGCAGGCCTTGGCTGCGCCGGTGCTGTGTGGGCGCAGCCCGCCGTAGAGGACGCCGGCATGGCACAGCTCAAGGTGCTGCAGTCCATAGAATCCGGGCTATGGCAGGTCAGCACCCGTACCGAACCTGCGTCCAAGAGCGGTGGTGTGCAGTCTGCACCGGAGCAAGGCTGCCTGTCGCCTCAGAATGTGGCCGAAGATCTGCAGACCTTTCTGGCCCGCGAAGATGGCATGAGCTGCAAGGGGCTGCTGCAGACCAATACCGATGAGCTGGCCGTGCTGCAAGTCATCTGCCCGGCGCCTGCACAGCCTGCGCGCAGCAAGCCGTCGGTGGAACAGTCTTTGCTCAAGGCGCCTCCCGCCGTGATCGAGGTGCGACGTTTTTCTGCCTCGCATTTCCAGGTGATCAGCAGGTCGGCGATGCCCAAAAAAGCGGGGAGAAAGCCCTCTTCGGAGTTCACTGCGGTGCAGGACTACGAGCGCCTGGACGATTGCCCATGGTGAGATTGGGAAGTCTTTATTTGATAGCGATTTGCGCTTGGTGACACTGGGTTTGAGCCTGATTTGAATGAAAAAAACGCCGCATGTCCTGCGGCGTTTTTTATCGGGGGCTCGTGCGATCAGGCGTTGGGCAGAAAGCCTTCGACGGACAGATAACGCTCGCCCGTGTCATAGGCAAAGCCCAGCACCTTGGCCCCGGCGGGCAGCTCGGGCAGCTTTTGCGCAATGGCCGCCAGCGTGGCGCCGGAGGAAATGCCGACCAGCAGGCCTTCTTCACGCGCCATGCGGCGTGCATATTCGCGGGCGGGTTCGGCCTCGACCTGGATCACGCCGTCCAGCAGGCTGGTGTCCAGATTCTTGGGGATAAAGCCGGCGCCAATGCCCTGGATGGGGTGAGGAGCGGGGGCACCGCCGGAGATCACGGGCGACAGGCTGGGCTCCACCGCATAGACCTTGAGCTTGGGGAATTTGGCCTTGAGCACCTTGGCCACGCCCGAGAGGTGACCGCCCGTGCCCACGCCGGTGATGAAGGCGTCGAGGCCTTCCGGGAAATCGGCCAGGATTTCCTGCGCCGTGGTGGCAGCATGCACGGCGACGTTGGCAGGGTTTTCGAACTGCTGGGGAATCCAGGCGCCGGGCGTCTGCTCGGCCAGCTCCTGGGCGCGGGCGATGGCGCCCTTCATGCCTTTTTCCTTGGGCGTCAGGTCGAACGAGGCGCCATAGGCCAGCATCAGACGGCGGCGCTCGATGCTCATGCTTTCGGGCATGACCAGAATCAGCTTGTAGCCCTTGACGGCCGCGACCAGGGCCAGGCCCACACCGGTGTTGCCGCTGGTGGGCTCGATGATGGTGCCGCCGGGCTTCAGGGCGCCGGACTTTTCGGCATCCTCCACCATGGCCAGCGCAATGCGATCTTTGATGGAGCCACCGGGGTTGCTGCGTTCGGACTTGATCCACACCTGGGTGTTGTCACCAAACAGGCGATTGATGTGAATGACGGGCGTGTTGCCGATGGTTTGCAGAACGTTGTCGAACTTCATGAAGCCTCCAAGGTGTGGACAAAGGGGAACCCCCAACATGCACATTGTGGCGCAGTTGATCTGCCTACCCGGAATATGAATATTCTTGCCTCAGATCAAGTCCGGGCCAGACTGGGCCCCACGATCTGCTTCACGGGGGAACAATGGAGTCTGGATATTTTCAGGAGGGATTGCCATGCTGTCTTTCAACACAACCTTGGTTTTGCTGGCGGCCAGCTGCACCACCTTGCTGGTGGGCTTTTCCGCGCGAGAGCGGCGCTGGGGCCCCTGGGTCATGCTGGTGGCCGTGGTTGTGCTGCTGTCGCTGATGAGCTACTCCATCATCAACCTGCTGTAGTGGAGCAGGGGACAGGGCTGGCCGGTTTGCGCAGCGGTGTCTTCCACAGCTCGGCCAGCAGCAGGCCGGCAATCGTCATCACGCCGCCGCTCAGGTGATAAAGCGCCAGTGGCTCGCCCAGCCAGGCGAAGGCCACCAGGGCGGTGAATACCGGAATCAGATTGAAGAACATGCTGGAGCGGCCCGGGCCCAGCACCTGCACCGCTTTCATCCACAACATGGGCGCGGCAATCGAAGCCATGATGCCGGCATAGGCCACCAGGCTAAGGTTGCCGGTGTTCAGCCCCGTCTTGGGCGAGAGCAGATACAGCGGAAACTGCACCACCACCGCCACCAGGATCTGCAGATACAGCAGCTGCACGGTCTTGAGCGCCGGCATGGGCCAGCGCTTGAGCAGGATGTTGTAGATGGCATAGGCCAGCATGGCCAGCAGCATCATGGCGTCGCCCAGGTTCAGGCCCTCGGACGCCAGTTTTCCCAGTTGACCGGAAGAGACGACCAGGGCCACGCCCAGAATGGCCAGCAGCGAGCCCCAGACCCCGCCGCGCGTCAGCGGCTGGCCCAGCAGAAACACGGCCAGGGCCAGCACCATCATGGGCGTGAGCGAGCCGATGATGCCCATATGCGTGGCCGTGGTGTAGTGGGCCGCGTAGTAGGCCAGGCTCTGGTAAGCCACCATGCCCAGCACGCCCAGCACCGCGATGCGGCCCAGCAGTGGCTTGATGGCAGCGCGCTGGCGCCAGAGGCCGGGCAGCACAAAGGGCGTGAACAGAATGGCAGCCACCGCCCAGCGGAAAAAGCCGATTTCGGCGGCGCTGATGCTGTCGGCGGCCAGTTTGCTGACCACGGTGTTGACCGACCAGATCAGCACCGCGCCCAGTGGCAGTAAATAAGAACCCATGATGAATCTCCTAGACTGGATCTATCATGCGTCTGACACTTTTGAAGTGTGTTCCTGATTTCAGACATCTGATAGCGCAAGCCGGACGAAAGCCATGATTGCCAGCCCTCTCTCTGCCCAACGTCAGCCCATGGCCATTCTGGATACCGAGAAAGTCCAGGGCAGCTATTACTTTCGCTACGACGAGCTGGGGGCGCACAGCGAGGCGCCGCCGCATAGCCACCGCTGGGGGCATCTGAACTACGCCTCGCATGGCAGTCTGAACATGGATGTGCCCACCGGCCATATTCTTTGCCCGCCCCAGCACGGGGTGTGGATTCCGCCGGGGCTGGTCCATAGCTGCTACCTCAAGCATGCGGTGCAATACCGCTCCGTCTATCTGGCACCCGAGCTGTGCCGGCAATTGCCGACGGTGGCGGGCTGCATGCCCATTGGCGGCATCGTCAAGGCCATATTGCTGGACTTTGGCTCCCGCGGCGTGCAGGTGCCCAGCACGGCTGCGGACCTGCGGCTGGCCCAGGTCGTGCATGACCAGCTATGCGCCACGCCGCTGGAGCTGAGCTTTCTGCCCGTGGCCCAGCACCCGGCGCTGGTCAAGGTGCTGGACGCCATGCAGGCCATGCCCGATGACCATCGCAGCCTCAGCGAATGGGCCAGTACCGTGCACATGACGGAGCGCACGCTGGCCCGCCACTGTCAGGCCGAGCTGGGCATGAGCCTGGGCGAGTGGCGCCAGCGCATGCGCTATCTGCGTGCCATCGACGCGCTGGAGGCAGGTCACACCGTGCAGCGCATTGCCTATGACCTGGGTTACAGCACGCCGTCGGCCTTTATCGCCATGTTTCAGCGCGAATCAGGCCTGCCGCCCGAACAGTTTCGGCGCGAGTTCTGTGCAAGCTCTTTGTGAACGCGGGATAATGCGCGCCGTGAAGTGCGCCAGACCGCCGCTGGTACAAGTGCCGAAAGGCCGTACTGGAGGAACGTCCGGACTGCATAGGGCGGCGTAGCAGCTAACGGCTGTCCACCGTGAGGTGAGGATCAGAGCAACAGAGACGAGTCCCGGGGGAGTGTCGCAAGACAAACCACCGGGGGTGAAACGGGCAATCTCTACGCGCAGCAATACCAAGTAGGCACACGTTGACGGGGCCCCCGGAGTGTGCGGGTAGGTAGCACCGAGCCGTCAGGCGACTGGCGGCCAAGATTAATGGCGGTCACGCAGCGGGCAACCGCTGTGCACAGAATCCGGCTTATCGGCGCACTTCACACTTATTCCATGAAAAAGAGCTGCCATTGCTTATTTATCAAGCGCTGGCAGCTCTTTTTTTGATAGTCCTAAAGGTTTAGAACCGTTCCCAGGGCATCAGATAGCGCCACTGGCCCTCGGGCACCTTGGCCAGCGAGACGCGGCCTATGCGCAGGCGGCGCATGCTGGTGACCGTGAGGCCGATGGCTGCGCACATGCGCTCGATCTCCTCGGGTGCAATGCCCTTGAGGGCAAAGCGCAGATGACCTTCGTTTTGCCAGCTCACATGGCAGGGCGGCATGCGGCGGTGGCCGTTGCCACCGGGAATGGGCAAACCTTCGTAGAGGATTTCCAGGCCGTCCTCGACGATCTGGCCTTCCACGCCGACGATGATTTCCTGCTCCAGCCACATGCCCTCTTCGGCCAGCTTGCGCGCCACACGCTTGTCCTGGGTATAGACGATGAGGCCGCTGGCGGGCAGGGGAATCGTCAGGAACGACTCCAGATTCCTGAAGTGATGGTCCAGCACCAGTTGCGGCATAGGCGTGTCCAGCTGGGCCTTGGTGGTCTCACCCAGCAGCGAATGGGCGCTGCGCACGCGGCCGTAGGCAGGACCCTGGGTCATGCCGGCAGGCTTGTTCATGAGGATGGTGACGGGCGGGATGGCTTCGGGCTTGGCACCCTTGCGCAGGGTCACGACCTGGTCGGGGCTGACGCGGGTCTCGGGCACCTGCACGACCTTGCCGTCGACCTGGACGTTGCCCGCTTCGATATGCAGCTCGGCCTCGCGGCGTGAGCATTGTTCCTGCATCGCCAGGCGCTTGGCCAGGCGAATGCCTTCTTGTTCGGGCTGTGATTCAGACATGGGCGAGAGCTTAATGCGCCTGCCATGTCCTAGTTGTCCACAGGTCTAGCGGCCCAGGCAGAGCTTTTGAATGCGCTCTACATGGGCCAGCAGCGAGCGCTCGGCCACGGGCCACAGCGCGGGTGGCGTATCGGCATAGGCGATGGCCACCCAGTCCTGAATCTTGCCGTCGGGTTTGCTGCGCATGGCGGCATGGACCTTGGCTTCGCGCGCCAGGCGGTGGTTCTTGAGCTTGGCAATCTGCTGGCGGGCAAAGCCCAGCACATAGCCATGGGCCGGCAGGATATAGCCCACGCCATGCTCGGTGCAGAGCTCGGTGAGCCTGTCCAGCGAGTCCAGGTAGTCGATCATGTTGCCGTCGGGCGGGCTGATGACCGTGGTGCTGCCGTTGAGGATATGGTCGCCGCTGAACAGCAGCGCATCCTCTTCGAGCAGAAAGCACAGATGGTTGGCCGCATGGCCGGGCGTGAATATGGCTTGCAGCGTATGTGTGATTTCGCCCTCTGGCCCTTGTCCTGTCAGCGTGATGCGCTCTCCATCCTGTAGCGTCACCTCGGGCTTGAAGCGGCTGTTGGCCCGGGCAGTGGGGGCGGAAGGCAGGCCCATGATGGGCGGCCTGGCATGGCCGGACTGCACGACCAGGGCCTGCAGCGGTGCGGCGCCCGGCGAGTGGTCGGGGTGGGAGTGGGTGCAGACGATGAAACGGATATCGCCGCCCGCTGCCGCATGCAGGCGCTGCAGGTGTTCGGGCTCATTGGGGCCCGGGTCGATGACGATATAGCCGCTGCTGGCATCGCCGATTAGATAGCTGTTGGTGCCGGGGCCGGTCATCACGCCGGGGTTGGGGGCGGTCAGGCGCATCAGGTTTTTGCGCAGCGGCACGGCTTTTTCGAACTGCCAGTCCAGATGGTGGCCTGCCTGGCCGTCGGGATGAACCATTTCCAGCTCGCCATAGGCCATATCGGTTTCCATATGGCGTGTGTCCTGCCCCTTGAGATAGCCGGTGCGCGGGCAGCTGTGCCAGAGGCGCTTTTCGCCTTGCAGCGCATCAAGCACCGCCTGGGTATTGGCAAAGCCGGCCATGCGCTGCAGCGTGCGCTCGGTGGGGAAGACTAGAGCCAGGCTTTTTTCCGCAAAGCGTTGCAGTGCCTCCTGCGGGCGAATCCAGGTGGGCTCGAACTGTTCGGTCTCGTCGGCCTCAGGGGTCTGGCCCTCGGGCATGCGTGCCACAAAAAACGGTACGTTGAAGCGCTTGGGCAGGTCACGTGCGGCCGTCCAGTGCGCCAGATACCAGAGTTGGTCTACGGCCAGTGTCCAGCCACGGGCGCGGCATTGCTCGTACAGAGAGGCTTTGCGATCGAGCTGCTGCACCTGTTCGTGCGTGACGGGCCGACCCGTCTCGTCATAGGCCAGCAAAATGCCCAGCTCTTCAAAGGTCTCGCGAATGCCTGCCAGGGCCTGGGTGATGCGGGGCTCGCCGCCAGCGTCGAGCATGCCCTGGCGCACACGGGCCAGGGCGTGGTTGGCGGGGGCGGAATCCTGAGCCTCCAGGCCGCCGCCGGGAAAAACATAGGCGTTGGCAAAGTTGCCCTGGTCGGCACGCCGCGTCATCAGCACCTCATAGCCTTGGCCGTCCGCGCAGTCGCGCAGCAGCAAGATGGTGGAGGCATCGCGCGTGGCAGCGGGCTCGCGCTGCGGGTTCAGAAGCTGGCTGGGGCGTGGAATCATGGCCTGCATTATGCGAACTTGGCTGTGCAAATCCATGTCCCGCTTGTGTTTGCGCGGTCTTGATGCTGCAAAGACTGGGGAAAGCACTGAGCGCAAACCGCTTTTGCTTGCTTGATTTTAGTTATTTGAAATAACAATAATTGAGCAAAGGATTGGTTATGACTCATAAAGAAATTGCAGTTGAATTTCGCGGCGACGCCCAGCAGGTCGCGGTGATCCGCCTGATGCGTGCCGCTAAGCGCAATGCCTTGTCCGATGGATTGGTGCTGGGTCTGCGCGATGTTTTCATGAATCTGCCGACCAGCGTGCGCGCGGCCGTGGTCGATGGCGATGGCCCGCATTTCTGCGCGGGCCTGGACCTGAGCGAACTCAGCGAACGCGACGCAGCCCAGGGCGTGCTGCATTCGCGCATGTGGCATGAGGCGCTGCGCCAGGTGCAGTTTGGCGCCGTACCCGTGGTGGCGGCCCTGCATGGCGCGGTGGTGGGCGGCGGGCTGGAGCTGGCCAGTGCCTGCCATATCCGCGTGGCCGACAGCACCACTTTCTATGCACTGCCCGAGGGCTCGCGCGGCATCTTCGTGGGCGGCGGCGGTTCGGTGCGCATTCCGCGCCTGATCGGCGCGGCGCGCATGGCCGACATGATGTTCACGGGCCGTGTGTACAAGGCAGAAGAGGGCGAGCGCATTGGCCTGTCGCAATACCTGGTGCCCGAAGGCCAGGCGCTGGACAAGGCCGTGGAGCTGGCGCTGCGCATTGCCGAGAACGCGCCCATGACCAATTACGCACTCATGCATGCGCTACCCCGGATTGCCGAGCAGCCTTCGGACCAGGGGCTGATGACCGAGGCGCTGATGGCTGCAATTGCCCAGAGCGCGCCGGAGGCCAAGTTCAGGCTGCAGGAATTTCTCGAAGGGCGTGCCGCCAAGGTCAGCAAAGACTGAACCAGGCCTCTTCAACAATCACGAGGTGGAGACAAGACCATGCAGGAGACAGACACGGCCGTGCAGGCCGCCAGCCAGGTCGAAGAGGGCAGCAAGCCCCGGTACCGCGAGCTGGAATTTGGCGTGCGCAGCATACAGGTGCGCGAGAGCGATGACGGGGGCTGCTACATCCGCTCCGAGCAGGATCTGCAGCCCCATGCACTGCGCATGACGGACCGGCTGCTGCACTGGGCGCAGACCACGCCGGAGCACAGCTTCATCGCCCAGCGCGAGCGTCTGGCCGACGGCCGCACGGGCGACTGGCAGCACATCAGCTATGCGCAGGCACTGGCAGCTGCGCGCAGCATCGGCCAGGCGCTGGTGGAGCGCGGGCTTTCGGCCGAGCGCCCCGTTGTCATCCTCAGCGAAAACGACCTGGACCACGCCATGCTGGCCATGGGCTGTCTCTACGCGGGTGTGCCCTACTGTTCGGTCTCTGTGCCGTATTCGCTGGTCAGCACCGATTACGCCAAGCTGCGCCATGTGGTCGATACGCTCACGCCCGGCCTGATCTTTGCTAGCGATGCCGCGCGCTATGACAAGGCCGTGCGTGCCGTACTGTCCACCGTATTGCCCGCCGGGTGTGAAGTGGTCTACCGCAACAGCACGGCAGGGGCTGCGCCGCATACCCAGTTTGCCGACCTGCTGGCAACACCGCCCACGCCCGCCGTGGATGCGGCCATGCGGGCCACGGGACCGGACACGATCACCAAGTTTCTGTTCACCTCGGGCTCGACCAAGCTGCCCAAGGCCGTGATCAACACCCACCGCATGTGGTGCGCCAACCAGCAGCAGATTGCCCAGACCATGCCCGATATGGTCAAGGGCCCGCCCGTGCTGGTGGACTGGTTGCCCTGGAATCACACTTTCGGCGGCAACAAGAACATAGGTCTCGCGCTGTACCACGGCGGCACGGTCTTCATCGACGAAGGCAAGCCCACGGCGGCAGGCATAGGCGAGACGCTGCGCAACCTGCGCGAGATATCGCCCACCGTGTACTTCAACGTGCCCACGGGCTTTGAATACATTGCCCGCGCCATGGAGGAAGATGCTCAGTTGCGCGCCAGCCTGCTCAGGCGCGTGAAGATGTTCTTCTATGCCGGGGCATCGCTGGCGCAGCCCGTGTGGGACAGCCTGCACCGTGCGCAGGAAAGCGAATGCGGCGAACGCATCGTGATGGGCACGGGCCTGGGCATGACGGAGTCATCGCCTTCGGCGCTGTTCATCAACCGGCCCGATGTGCGCTCCGGCGACCTGGGCGTGCCCGTGCCGGGGCTGGAGCTGAGGCTGGCGCCAGTCGACGGCAAGCTGGAAGTGCGCTACCGCGGCCCCAATGTCACGCCCGGCTACTGGCGTGCGCCCGAGGCCACTGCCGAGGCTTTCGACGAGCAAGGCTTTTTCCGCACCGGCGACGCCGTGCAGTGGCGCGACCCGCAGGACCGCAACCAGGGCCTGCGCTTCGATGGCCGCATTGCCGAGGACTTCAAGCTGGCCACCGGCACCTTTGTCAATGTGGGGCCGCTGCGCGCCAGGATCATTCATGCCGGTGCTCCCTATATCCAGGATGTGGTGCTGACAGGGCTGGATCGCAAGGAAGTCGGGGCCATTGTTTTCGGCACGCCTGCCTGCGCGGCCCTCAGCGGCCTGGGAGCGGAGGCGACGCTGGAGCAGATCATGCACAGTGCTCCCGTGCAGCAGCATCTGCGGGCCGTGTTCGATCGGCTGGCGCAAAGCGCCACCGGCAGCGCCACCCGTATTGCCAGGGCCGTGGCATCGACGCGTGCCCCCTCGCTGGATCTGGGCGAGGTGACGGACAAGGGTTCCATCAATCAGCGCGCGGTCTTGCAGCATCGCGCCGATGTGGTGGAGGGGCTGTATGCCGGGACCTTGCCCTTTATCTTGAAGCCAAATCAGCCTCAAGCCCAACACTGATAAGCGCAAACAGATTTTAAAAGGATAGCGAAATGCAAGTTCGGGAACAGATTGCCATTGTCACGGGCGGCGCATCCGGCCTTGGAGAAGCCACGGCGCGTGCGCTGGCGGCTGCAGGGGCCAGGGTTGCGGTGCTGGACCGCCAGATCGACAAGGCCAGGGCGGTGGCGGCGGACATCAACGGTCTGGCCCTGGAGTGCGATATCTGTGACGCGGCCAGCGTGACGGCAGCGCTGGACCAGATCAAGGCCCACTGGGGGCAGGATGCACGCATCCTGATGAATGTGGCTGGTATCGGTACGGCCAAGCGCGTGATAGGCCGCGATGGCGAGCCCGCGCCGCTGGAGGATTTTGAGCGCGTGATCCGTGTCAACCTTATCGGCAGCTACAACATGACGCGGCTGTTTGCCGCGCGCTGCGCCAGGCTGGATGCGCTGGAGGATGGGGCGCGCGGCGTGATTCTCTACACTGCCTCGGTGGCTGCTTTTGATGGCCAGGTGGGGCAGCAGGCCTATAGCGCATCCAAGGGCGGTTTGGTGGGCATGACGCTGCCCATGGCGCGCGATCTGGCCCAGCATGGCATCCGCGTCTGCACGGTGGCGCCGGGTCTGTTTGCCACGCCGCTGATGCAGGAACTGCCCGAGCCCGTGCAGCAGTCGCTTGCAGCGTCCATTCCCTTCCCGTCGCGTCTGGGCAAGCCTTCGGAGTTTGCAGATTTGGCCGTGCATATCGTGCACAACGATCACCTCAACGGCGAGGTGATTCGCCTGGATGGCGCGCTGCGCATGGCGCCGCGATGATTGCTTTCCCCTGAGGCGCTGCGCGCCTTACCCCTCCGGGGACGACAGCCTCGCTGCGCGGCGGCGCTTGCTCGCTGTCCCTCTGACGGGCTGTGGCTGTTTTTCAGTGATTGAGCCTAAGAGTTGGTATTTCTAACAGGAGACAAGTCATGCAAGGTCGTCGCAATTTCGTCAAAGGCCTGGGTGCTGGCGCTGTGCTGGCCGCTTTCGGTAGCGCCTATGCGCAGGGCAGTGGTCCGCTGGAGCAGGTGCGCATTTTGTACGGCTTCCCGGCAGGCAGCGCCGGTGACTCGGTGGCCCGTCGCGTGGCCGAAAAGATCGGGGGCAGCGGCTACAGCAAGAACATGGGCGTGGTGGAAAACAAGCCCGGTGCCGGCGGGCGCATTGCACTGGAGAACCTGCGCAATGCTGTCGGTGATGGCTCGGTGATCGCGCTCTCGCAGGTCTCGGCTTTTTCCATCTATCCCCATATCTATAGCAAGCTCAGCTATCAGGCCAGGGACTTCGAGCCGATCTCGATCGGGGCCATCATGCACCACGGCCTGGCCGTCGGCCCGGCCGTGCCTGCCGAGGTCAAGACGCTCAAGGACTTCCTGGCCTGGTGCAAGAACAACCCTGACAAGGCCAGCTTCGGCAGCCCTGGCGCAGGCAGTCAGCCCCATCTGCTGGGCGCGTTGTTGGGCCTGCGCTCGGGCGTCAAGCTCAGTCATGCGCCTTATCGCGGCATGGCGCCCGGCGTTTCGGATGTGGCTGGCGGCCAGATTGCGGCCATCA
Organism: Comamonas resistens; assembly: GCF_030064165.1. Taxonomy (NCBI): domain Bacteria; kingdom Pseudomonadati; phylum Pseudomonadota; class Betaproteobacteria; order Burkholderiales; family Comamonadaceae; genus Comamonas; species Comamonas resistens. The sequence goes on along the minus strand of NZ_CP125947.1, from coordinate 4,383,017 downwards.
TGGGCCCCTGCGGCGACTATCTGAGCTATCACAAGGCCGGGAAGCTGCGCGTGCTGGCCACCAGCGGCCCGCAGCGCAACCCCTACCTGCCCAATGTGCCTACGTTTGCCGAACAGGGCTTTGGCGATCTGACGGCCGAGGAATGGTTTGGCTTCTATGCCAATGCCAAGACGCCCGCCGATGTGCGCCAGCGCGCCCATGCAGCGATTGTGGCAGCACTCAAGAGCGATGCACTCAAGGAGAGTCTGGGCGTGGTCGGGTTGATTGCCACCAGCTCCACGCCGGAGGAAATGGCGCGTTCCCAGCAGGCAGAGTTCGAACGCTGGGGGGCGCTGGTCAAGCAGATTGGCTTTACCGGCGACTCCTGAACTGGCGTGCATTTCAGCCCTTCGCCTGATGACCTGGGGCTGATAATTTCAAGACAGGTCACAGCCTGCATACAAGCAAGAATCTAGAGGAGACAAACATGCAAGATCGTCGTAATTTCGTCAAAAGTCTGGGCGCAGGTGCGGCGCTGGCCGCAATCGGTGGCATGGCTGCCCGCAGTGCTTACGCACAGGGCAGCGGGCCGCTGGAGCAGGTGCGCATTCTGTACGGCTTCCCGGCAGGCAGTGCCGGTGATTCGGTGGCGCGCCGCGTGGCAGAGAAGATTGGCGGCACCAGCTACAGCAAGAACATGGGCGTGGTGGAAAACAAGCCCGGCGCAGGCGGCCGCATCGCGCTGGAGAACCTGCGCAACTCCGCGGGTGACGGTTCGGTCATCGTTCTGTCCCAGGTCTCGGCTTTCTCCATCTATCCCCATATCTATAGCAAGCTGACCTATCAGGCCAAGGATTTCGAGCCGATTTCGATTGGCGCCATCATGCACCACGGCTTGGCCGTCGGCCCTGCCGTGCCTGCCGAGGTCAAGACGCTCAAGGACTTTCTGGCCTGGTGCAAGAACAACCCCGACAAGGCCAGCTTTGGCAGCCCCGGTGCCGGCACCCAGCCGCATCTGATTGGCTCGCTGCTCAGCCTGCGCTCTGGCATCAAGCTCAGCCATGTGCCGTATCGTGGCACGGCGCCAGCGGTGTCCGATCTGGCGGGCGGCCAAATTGCAGCCGTCATGGGCCCCAGCGGAGACTTTCTCAGCTATTACAAGGCCGGCAAGCTGCGTGTGCTGGCCACCAGCGGCCCGAAGCGCAACCCCTATCTGCCCAATGTGCCCACTTTTGCCGAGCAGGGTTTCAGCGATCTGACGGCCGAAGAGTGGTTTGGTTTCTACGCCAATGCCAAGACGCCTGCCGATGTGCGCCAGCGCGCCCATGCAGCGATTGTGGCGGCACTCAAGAGCGATGCGCTCAAGGAAAGCGTGGGCGTGGTGGGCCTGATTGCCACCAGCTCCACACCCGAGGAAATGGCCCGATCGCAGCAGGCCGAGTTCGAGCGCTGGGGTCCGCTGGTCAAGCAGATCGGCTTTACTGCGGATACCTGACCCCCTGAGCGGCTACGCCGCTTCCCCCCGAGGGGGACGATGCCCTCGCGGCGGGGCGGCCCTTGCTTGGCATCTCTGGCATGGGCCGCGCTCGGCGCGCATGGGAGCGCTATTCAGAGATTTTCATTTGCTGCGTCGCAGCCGGTTATGTATGTCCTATTTGCCCGCCAGCGCCGATAACGCGTTTCTTCTTTTCGATGTACTCAAGGCCGATGAGCAGTTGCAGCGTTTACCGGCGCATGCAGCTACCGACAAAGCCTTGATGCAGCAGGTGCTGGAAGAGGCCGGCAAGTGGGTGGGCGAGGTGGTAGCCCCGTTGTCGCGCGAAGGCGACGAGGTGGGCGTGCAGTTTGCCGCGGGCAAGGTCACCACACCGCCGGGTTTTGCACAGGCCTATCAGGACTTCTGGCAGGCGGGCTGGCCTGCGCTGGCCTGTGCCGAGGAAGACGGCGGCCAGGGCCTGCCCTGGGTGCTGGAAGGCGTGCTCTATGAGTGGTTGAGCGCGGCCAACCATGGCTGGACCATGGCGCCTGGGCTGTTGCATGGTGCTTATGAATGCCTCAAGCACCATGGCAGCGATGCGCTCAAGGCCGCATATCTGTCCAAGGTGGCCAGTGGCGAATGGCTGGCCACCATGTGTCTGACGGAGGCCCATGCGGGCAGCGACCTGGGGCTGGTGCGCACGCAGGCTGTACCGGTTGGCGAGTCAGAGCTGGCCGAGCGTTTCGAGATCAGCGGCAGCAAGATTTTCATCTCCGGCGGCGAGCATGATCTGACCGAAAACATCGTGCATCTGGTGCTGGCGCGTCTGCCCGGGGCATCCGCCGGACCCAAGGGGCTTTCGCTGTTTCTGGTGCCAAAGGTGCTGCGGGGCGGTGAGCGCAACCGCGTGGTCTGCGAGCGCATCGAGGAAAAAATGGGTTTGCATGGCAGCCCCACCTGCGTGATGCGCTTTGATGCGGCGCAGGGCTGGCTGATCGGCCAGCCCGGGGCGGGCCTCAATGCCATGTTTGTGATGATGAATGCCGCGCGCCTGCATGTGGCCCTGCAAGGCGTGGGCCTGCTGGACGCGGCCTGGCAGAAGGCCCATGCCTATGCATTGGAGCGCCGCCAGATGCGCGCGCCGGGCGCGGTGCCGGCGTCGCGGGGAGCGGGGGATGCTGCGGATTTGATCATCGAGCACCCGACAATCGCCCGCACGCTCGATCTGCAGCGTGCCTGGATCGATGGCGGGCGCGTGCTGGCCTATCAAACAGGTATTTACCTCGATGTGGCCCGCCATGCGGAGGATGCCGGGGCACGCGAGCAGGCACAGCAGTGGTGCAGTCTGATCACGCCCGTGCTCAAGGCCGCCTGGACGCAGCAGGCGTTCGAGGGCGCCAGTGCCTGTCTGCAGGTGTTTGGCGGTCATGGCTATATCCGCGAATGGGGCGTGGAGCAGATCGTGCGCGATTCGCGCGTGGCCATGATTTATGAAGGCACAAACGAGATTCAGGCCATAGATCTGCTGATACGCAAGGTGCTGCCCGATGGCGGTCAGTCCATGGGCCAGTGGCTGCTGTCCTTGCGCCAAAGCCTGGATGCGGGCCGCACGCTGGATGCCGAGGTGCTGCGCTGCCTCGCGCAACTGCGTTACTTCACCACGGTACTGGCGCAGGCCTGCAAGGAAGATGACACCCTGGCCTGGCGTGTGGCCGACGACTATCTGCGCTGCGTGGCCGTGGTGCTGATGGGCTGGGCCTGGGCCCGGATCGCGGCGACAGAGGGTACGGATCAGGCCCGTTGGCAAGGGCCGCTCAAACAGCTGCAGCAGCGCATACTGCCGGAGATCGAATGGCGCCTGGGCCTGATGAAGTTGCAATGGACGCAGGCCTCCGTCGTGCACGGCAACCAGCTATTCACGCCGGCGGCCTGACGAATTTTGACCAAAGGCCTCTGAAACCGGCAGAATTGAGCAAAGACAAAGCTCTCTTGCTCCTGAAGTTGAAGCCAAAAATGCCTGCTCATCAGCCTGTCGGAACGTCGACCACCAAAGCCACCCCGGCGCGCGGCAAGCGCGCCCCGAAGGATGCAGGGCAGCAGGAGACGGCACCTGCTGCAGAGGTGTTTGCGGTCGATCAGGTCAATGCCAGTTTTCTGGAATCCCTGCTGGGCTATAACGCACGGCGCGCTTCCCTGTCCCTGGTGGGAGTGTTTGTCAAATGCATGGAGGGCTTTGATCTCAAGATCGTAGAGTTCTCCCTGCTGTCCCTGGTGGGGGGCAACCCCGGCATCACCTCGCGTCAGCTGTGCCAGCAGCTCGATGTGCTGCCGCCCAATATGGTGGGCATGATCGAAGTCATGACGCGGCGCGGCTTTCTGGAGCGCCGTCCCCATCCCCGTGACGGGCGTGCCATGGGGCTGTATCTGACGGAGGCAGGGCGAGCCCTGGTGGATCAGGCCGAGCCTCAGCTCAAGGCCAGCGAGAGCGCGGCAGTCAGCCACCTCAGCGTTGAGGAGCAGCAGCAGTTGCTGAACCTGTTGCAGAAACTGTATCGCTGACCAGTTGGGGCTATCTGTCGTGCACAGTTCTGCCACAGCGGGGTTGGCCCGCTGCAGACCAGGGCGGGATAGGCCGATAATGTCTGGCATCATGCAGATTCGCTTTACCAAGATGCAAGGCGCGGGCAACGACTTTGTCGTGCTTGACGAAACACAGGGCCGACTGGGCCTGAGCAGCGCCCAGTACCGCTACCTGGCCAACCGCCATTTCGGCGTGGGAGCCGACCAGATTCTGACCGTGCGCCCAGCGCCTGCCGAGGGCGTGGATTTTGAATATGTGATTCATAACGCCGACGGCGGAGAGGTGGAGCAGTGCGGCAATGGCGCGCGCTGTTTTGCCCGTTATGTGCATGACAAGGGCTTGACCGACAAGCGCGTGATCCGCGTTCACACCCTGGCCGGCGTGATCGCGCCCGAGCTGCATGCGGATGGCCGCGTGACCGTCGACATGGGGGCCCCCCAGCTGGACCCGGCCAAGGTGCCCTTCATCGCCGAAGGCTTGCAGCCCCAGATGCAGGGAAATGCACAGAAATGGCCTCTTGCCCTTGATGAGTCTGCGCAGCCAGCTACGGTTTGGGTAGCGCCAGTGTCCATGGGCAACCCCCATGCCGTGCAGGTGGTCGAGGATGTGGACAGGGCGCCGGTTGAAGCACAGGGTCCGCTGATCGAACACCATGTGCGTTTTCCGCAGCGTGTGAACGCTGGATTCATGCAGATCATCAACCGCGCAGAGGTGAAGCTGCGCGTCTATGAGCGTGGAGCCGGCGAAACGCTGGCCTGCGGCACAGGCGCTTGCGCGGCCGTGGTGGCGGGCATTGGCTGGGGGCTGCTGGATGCGCGCGTGGATGTCCACACGCGCGGTGGCCTGCTGACCATTGAATGGGCTGGCGGCGCGCAGGACCGTGTGCGCATGACCGGCCCAGCCGAGTTTGTTTTTGAAGGCCAGATCGACATACCCGAGACGCTATGAACAGCTTGACCGATATTGCATTGACCGAAGAGTCGATTGCCGACTTCCTCCAGCAAAACCCAGAGTTCTTCGAGCGTCATGCCGAGTTGCTGACAGGCGTGCGCCTGATCAGCGGCCATGGTCCGCGCGCCGTGAGTCTGCAGGAGCGTCAGGCCGAGATGCTGCGCGAGAAGATCAAGGCTCTGGAGCATCGCATCATGGACATGATGCGCCACGGCAGCGAGAACGCCGCCATCGCCAGCAAGATTCACCAGTGGACCCATGCCCTGGTCAAGGTGCAGGACCTGCGCGAGCTGCCTCATGCACTGACGGCCAGCCTGCAGCATACGTTTGATGTGCCCCAGGTGGCGCTGCGCCTGTGGAATGTGTCGGGCGCGCATTCGGGCACCGTGTACACCATGGGTGTAAGCGATGACGCCAAGGCCTTTGCCGCTTCGCTGACCATGCCGTTCTGTGGTCCCAACATGGGCTTCGAGCCTGTCAACTGGCTGCCCAACCCCAATGCCGTGCAGTCGTTGGCGCTGCTGACGCTGCATGACGGCGCCATGGACAGCACTTCCAACAGCTTTGGCATGCTGGTGCTGGGCTCGCCCGATCCCCACCGCTTTGACGCGACCATGGGCACGGAATTCCTCTCGCGCATTGCCGAGCTGGCCAGTGCCTCGCTGTCGCGCATGCGCCTGCCTGCGTTGACATTGGCCCACGGCTGAATACCCGCATGAGCTTGCCGCAAGAACGCGAGCAGCTCTCATTCGAGGAGCAATGCGCGCAGTTGCCCGAGGTGGTTCAGCGCTATCTTGAGCATGTGCGCGTGCAAAAGCGCCTGGCCGACCGCACCCATACGCTGTATGCGCTGGACCTGCTCAAGCTGAAGCAGTTTGCACAGCAGGCAGATCAGCCATTGCTGACGCTGCAGCCTGCGCATATCCGCCGTTTTGCCGCGCAGATGCACAGCGCTGGCCGCAGTCCACGCGGTATTGCACTGATTCTTTCGGGCTGGCGCAGCTTTTTTCGTTGGGCGGCCCAGCAGGAGCTGGTGCCTTTCAATCCCGTTGAAGGTGTGCGCGGCCCCAAGGCGGCCAAGCCCCTGCCCAAGGCGCTGGGCGTGGACGACGCAGTGCAACTGGCCAGCTTTCACAATGCCGATGCCGACCCCTGGATAGAGGCGCGGGATGCGGCCATGACCGAGCTGCTCTACAGCTGCGGCTTGCGCGTGGCCGAGCTGGCGGGGCTGGATGTGCAGCCTGACCAGAGCACGCAGCAGCAAGGCCGTGGCTGGATTGACCTGGCGGCGGGCGATGCCCATGTGCAAGGCAAGGGCAGCAAGCGGCGTATCGTGCCCGTGGGCGGCAAGGCGCTGGAGGCTCTGCATGCCTGGCTGGCGTTGCGGACCCAGGGGCTGGCCGGAGCTGCGCAGCAGGCGGCCCTGGGCGAGCCTGCGCTGTTTATCGGGCACCGGGGGGAGAGGCTGAGTACGCAGTCCGTCTGGGCCCGCATCAAGCTGCGGGGCCAGCAGGCGGGGCTGGCGTCCGGCGTGCATCCCCATGTGCTGCGCCACTCGTTTGCCAGCCACATGCTGCAGTCCAGCAGCGATTTGCGGGCGGTGCAGGAGCTGCTGGGGCATTCCAGCATCACGACCACGCAGATCTATACCCGGCTGGACTTTCAGCATCTGGCCCAGGCTTACGAAAGCGCGCATCCGCGTGCACGGCGGCAGGAAGGCGAAGACAAGCCTGCTGCTTCGCGCGATACCGAAGACTAGATAATCCTGATTTGATAGCTTGTGGCGCTTTGTGGATAAGCGCCAGAGGTTGATTTGGCTTGAAAATTTGGGCAGCCCTGCTGGCAATGCGCGCTTGAAAGCGCCGCTACACTCCCCAGCTGTTATTACCGAGGCGGCGCGCAATGGCGCCGTCCGTGTTTCCAGGGCTGGCGCATCAGGCGACAGACCGCAGCAAGAGGTTTCAAAGCATGGCTCTCATTCCAGTCACCATTCTCACGGGCTTTCTGGGCTCGGGCAAAACCACGCTGCTCAAGCGCGTGCTGCACGAGTCGCACGGCATGAAGATCGCCGTGATCGAGAACGAGTTCGGCGAGGAGAATATCGACACCGATATTCTCAAGACCGAATCCAAGGAGCAGATCCTGCAGATGAGCAATGGCTGCATCTGCTGCACCATCCGCGAGGACCTGCGCGAGGCACTGCAACTGCTGGCCGCCAAGCGTCGCAAGGGCCTGGTGGACTTCGACCGCATCGTCATCGAGACCACGGGCCTGGCCGATCCCGGCCCCGTCGCCCAGACCTTCTTCATGGACGATGAGATCGCCGAAACCTATCTGATCGACTCCATCATCACCCTGGTGGACGCCAAGCACGCCAACCAGCAGCTTGACGACCGCCAGGAGGCGCGCCGCCAGGTGGGCTTTGCCGATCAGATGTTCCTGTCCAAGACCGATCTGGTGACCGATGCCGAAAAGGATGCCTTGATTCATCGCTTGAAGCACATGAACCCTCGTGCGCCCATTCGCGCCGTTCATTTTGGCGATGTGCCCCTGAGCGAAGTGTTCGACCTGCGTGGCTTCAACCTGAATGCCAAGCTCGATATCGACCCCGACTTCCTCAAGGAAGATGATCACGGCCACGAGCATCATGATCACAGTGCTTGCGACCATGACCATGGTCAATGCGAACACGATCACGGCCATGAGCACAAGCACGACGAGCATTGCGGCCACGACGACCATGACCACGAACATGGCGAGCACTGCAATCACCCGCATCACCATCACCACGACGATGATGTGAAGAGCTTTGTCTACCGTGCCGATCGCGCCTTCGACCCCGCCAAGCTGGAAGACTTCCTGGGCGCCATCGTGAACATCTACGGCCCCAAGATGCTGCGCTACAAAGGCGTTCTGGACATGAAGGGCACCAGCCGCAAGGTCATCTTCCAGGGCGTGCACCAGCTCATGGGCAGCGATCTGGGCCCTGAATGGGAAGCCGGTGAAAAGCGCGAAAGCCGTATGGTCTTTATCGGTATCGACCTGCCGCAGGACATCTTCAAGCAGGGGCTGGATCAGTGTCTGGTGTGACCCGGCTTGCTGATTGCTGACAATGACTGACGGCCTGCTTTGCAGGCCGTTTTTTGTTCGATATCTCTCGCAAACTGATGAGTCTCGATCGAAGACCAACCCTGTATTTGTGGGGTATGTGCAACGGAGAGGGGACAGGGATGGCGGCATGGCTACAATGCCGCCCCTGAAGAGGAGGTTGGAGCAATCCAGCCTTGCAATGTGCACCGTACTGTGAGGAGACAGGACGTGAACGCTGTGAAACGTGACAAGCCCATGACTGCAGCCGACAAGGCGGCAGAGCTTGCTTTGCGTACCCGCAGCGCCAAGACCTCTTTGGTGGATGTCGCGCCGGACAAGCCGGAGCTGGCGCCCGTTGCGCCGCGGAAAGCTTCCGCGACATCACAACCCCAACGTTCTGCAAAGCCTCCTGCGCGGCAGCCCAAAACGACAGTTTCGCCTCTGGCCCCTATACAGGCCGGTGCTGCGGTAACAAAGAGCGATACGAAAGCTATGACCAACACAAAGCAAGCTGCGACCAAAAAAGATCCCAAGCTGGCCAATGCCTGGAAGACCAAGTCGGTGGAGGAATTGACCGATGCGGACGTGCTGGCCATGTCTGACGACGATTACATGAACGACGCGCAGCTGGCGTTCTTTCGTCGCAAGCTGGTGACGCTCAAGAACGACATGCATGTCAACGCCGGTGAAACCGCAGAAAACCTGCGCGAGGACACCGTGGTGGTGCCCGATCCCGCAGACCGCGCCACCATCGAGGAAGAGCATGCTCTGGAGCTGCGCACCCGTGACCGCGAGCGCAAGTTGCTCAAGAAGATCGACCAGTCCATCGCCCGTATCGATGCAGGCGACTACGGCTACTGCGACGAGACCGGCGAGCCCATCGGCGTGGGCCGTCTGCTGGCCCGCCCCACGGCCACGCTGTCGCTGGAAGCGCAGCAGCGCCGTGAGCTCAAGCAGAAGATGTACGGCGATTGATGTGCGTCAAGTGCCCGCTGCGTACTTGGCATCAAAGTAGTTGACCATGGCAAAAGAAGAAAACAAATCGGGGGGCTTGCTGTCCAAGGTGGCGCGCTTTGTGCGTCACCCGACCGTCAATTGGTCCGATTTGGATCATCTGAGCCAGGAAAGCGAAGAAAGTCAGTACAGCAAGCAGGCACTCAAGGAAATGCTGGAGCGCAAGCGCCAGAACGACTTTGCGCGCAAGCGGGAGTTTGACCATCTGCGCAAGCTGCGTCAGGCGCAGCTGGCGCAGTCCTCCAAGACAGCAGGGGTGGGCCAGACCCGTCCGACCCCGGTTGCAACCTCTTTTCTGCAGACGGTATACAGCGGCGACTCTGGTGAACGTGCCGATACGATCAAGAAGATTGACGAGATCGAAGCCCAGATGGCCCAGCAGTGGTGGCGCGGCAAGCAGGCTGGCGATGCCGCAACCATGCCCTTGTCGCTGCCTGAGGGCGGCAATGCCCTGCCTTCCTCGTTCCGCTCTCCGCCACCCGGAAGCTCTCCTCCCTTGCTCAGCGATGCGCTGCCCAGCGATCTGAAGCTGCCTGGCAACGCCTCGGCGCAGGCGCCGTTGATGAGTGGCACCGGTATTCCCGGTCTGGCGAGCATGCGCGGCGAAACCGATTTTTCTCCGGGCTTTGCTCCCACCGAAGTGTCTGCGCCCGCCGAGGCCAGCATGGTGCCCCCATCATTCACGCGCTACGAGCATGATGTGGCGCTGGAAGAGCCTGCCATTGTGTTTGCCAATGGCGACGTGGCAGGAGCAGAGCTCAGTCTCAAGGCCCTGATCGAGCGCCGCAGCCATGATGCGCCGGCCCAGCTGTCGCTCTGGCTGGCCTTGCTGGATCTGTACCGTGCGGCAGGCTGGCAGGAGCAGTTTGACGACGCGGGCATGGACTTCGCATCCCGCTTCGGCCGCTCTGCGCCGCAATGGTTTGCCATGCCGCAGCAGGCAGGCGAGCTGCGCGATACCGGTAGCGACGCCGGGACGGCTGCTGTGGGTTTCCGCTGGCAGGCTCCGGTGTTGCTGGGTGAATCCAGCCTCAAGGCCCTTCTGACCAGCAAGGCGCGCAGCGCAGGCCCCTGGGCCATGGACTGGAGCGCGCTGGAAGAAATCGAGGCAGGTGTGCTGATGCCGCTGCTGACGGCTGTGCAGCAGTGGAGCGATGAAAAAGGTGAGTTGGTGTTTGCCGGCCATGAGCGCTTGCTGGCCGTCATGGGCAAGCATTGCCCCTCAGGCCAGTCCGATGTGGTGCCGGATTGGTGGCATCTGCGCCTGGCACTGCTGCGGCTCATGCACAGGCAGGACGATTTTGAGCTGACGGCCCTCGACTACTGCGTAACCTACGAGGTTTCCCCTCCATCCTGGGTGGATCCGGTGAGCCAGTTCCTGCAGGAAGGGCAAAGTGGCAGCCCGGCCAAGAGCATTTCTGTGCAAGGGCCGGATACCCTCACTCCCGATGTGTTGTGGCGGGAGCGTGCCCCGCGCTTTGCCTTGCAGGGCGTGATTGACGGTGACGCGCTGCCCTGGCTGGCCCAGGTGCAGGACAAGGCCAAACTGGGCGAGACGGTGGCGATTGACTGCTCGCGCCTGGTGCGCATGGACTTTGCCGCGGCGGGCTCGGTGCTCAACTGGGCGGCTGAAATGCAGTCGTTGGGCCATGTGCTGCAGTTCAGCCAGCTGCATCAGCTGGTGGCGGTGTTCTTCAATGTCGTGGGCATTCAGGAGCATGCACAGGTAATTCCTAGACGGGATTAGCACCCCCTGAGGCGCTGCGCGCCTTCACCCCTCTCTCTACGCGCTTCGCGCTATGGGAGGGGGTCGATGCCCTCGCTGCGCGGCGGCGCTTGCTTGGCATCCTGACCTTTAGGTCGCGCCAGTTTTGGGTGGCACCTGTCTTGCTATAAATTTTCTTTGTTCTAGCTCTTGAGGATGTTCTTGAGCATCCCCATCTGCAGCAGATGGAACAGTTTCACGGCACCACCATTTTGAGCGTGCGCCGCCAGACTCCCGAGGGCGTGCAAGTCGCCATCGGCGGTGATGGTCAGGTCACATTGGGTCACATCGTTGTCAAGGGCACGGCGCGCAAGGTGCGCAAGCTCTACCACGGCAAGGTGCTGGCGGGCTTTGCGGGCGCGACCGCAGATGCATTCACGCTGTTCGAGCGCTTCGAGGCCAAGCTGGAAAAACACCAGGGCAATCTGACCCGTGCCGCAATCGAGCTGACCAAGGAATGGCGCACCGACCGTGTGCTGCGCAAGCTCGAAGCCATGCTGGCCGTGGCTGATGCGACCACTTCGCTCATCATTACCGGCAATGGCGATGTGCTGGAGCCCGAGCAGGGCATTGTGGCCATCGGCTCGGGTGGAGCCTATGCGCACTCTGCGGCCAAGGCGCTGCTGAACAACACCGAGCTGTCGGCCGAGGATGTGGTGCGCAAGTCGCTGGCGATTGCCGGCGAGCTGTGCATTTACACCAATATGAATCACACGATCGAGACGCTGTAAGCGCCAGATCTATCCCAATTGATAGCTGCTAGCGCTTGATGAATGGGCGCTAGAGGTATATTTGACTGAGAATTCACATGTCTTCTGCCATGACTCCCCAGGAGATTGTCTCCGAGCTGGACAAGCACATCGTCGGGCAAAACGGCGCCAAGCGCGCCGTGGCCATCGCGCTGCGCAACCGCTGGCGCCGCCAGCAGGTTGCCGACGGCCTGCGCCAGGAAATCACCCCCAAGAACATTCTGATGATCGGCCCTACGGGCGTGGGCAAGACCGAGATCGCCCGCCGTCTGGCCAAACTGGCCGATGCGCCTTTCATCAAGGTCGAGGCGACCAAGTTCACCGAAGTCGGTTATGTGGGCAAGGATGTGGATGCGATCATCCGCGATCTGGCCGAGGTGGCCGTCAAGCAGACGCGTGAATCGGACATGAAGAAAATGCGCGCGCGCGCCGAAGACGCCGCCGAGGATCGCATTCTCGATGTGCTGGTACCCCAGGCCCGCACCGGGGAAGTGCCTGCCGACAACACGGCGCGCCAGGTTTTCCGCAAGAAGCTGCGCGAGGGTCAGCTCGACGACAAGGAAATCGAGATCGACATCGCCGAACAGATGCCTCAGATGCAGATCATGGGGCCCCAGGGCATGGAAGAGATGGCCGAGCAACTGCGCGGCATGTTCAGCCAGATGGGCCAGGAAAAGCGCAAGACGCGCAAGCTCAAGATCGCCGAGGCGCTGAAGCTGCTGACCGACGAGGAAGCGGCCAAGATGGTCAACGAGGAGGACGTCAAGACCCGCGCCATTGCGAATGCCGAGCAAAACGGCATTGTCTTCATCGACGAGATCGACAAGGTGGCCACGCGTCAGGAAGCCAGCGGCTCCGATGTCTCGCGCCAGGGCGTGCAGCGCGACCTGCTGCCGCTGGTGGAGGGCACATCGGTGTCCACCAAATACGGTGTGGTCAAGACCGATCACATTCTGTTCATCGCATCCGGCGCTTTCCACCTGTCCAAGCCCAGCGACCTGATTCCCGAGCTGCAGGGGCGCTTTCCCATTCGCGTGGAACTGGATTCGCTGTCGGTCCAGGACTTCGAGGCCATTCTCATGCAGACTCACGCCTCCCTGGTCAAACAGTATCAAGCGTTGCTGGCGACCGAAGGCGTGACGCTGGAATTCAAGCCCGAAGGCATCACCCGGCTGGCGACCATTGCGTTTGACGTCAACGAGAGCACCGAGAACATCGGTGCGCGCCGTCTGTCCACCGTGATGGAACGTCTGCTCGATGAAGTCAGCTTTGATGCAGCAAAGCTGACCGGCCAGACCGTGGTGATAGACGCAGGCTATGTTGACCAGCGTTTGCAGGTACTGAGCCAGGATGAGGACCTGTCGCGCTTCATCCTTTGAAATTCAAGGTTTGCATAGCGAGCTGCCCGCGTTTGCGGGCAGTTTGCATTTGTAGGAGAAGTTCGTCTGATGAATGCGTGCTTTCCATTGAATTGAATGGTTGCAATTGACGGTTTCTATTGAGGCTGCACATGCACAGACTTTGCTAAGTGCTTGTAAAGGAAAGATATTTTGCGTTTGAGGTGTTCTTTTGAAATGGTCTAAGTGATTGATTTCATTGCAAATAATTGTTCCTTCGGGTTTGGTGGGCTACAAAATTGCTGCTACAGTGGAAAAAAGTGCAATTAAGTGGTGAAAACTGCCCTCGCGCCCCGTTTTTGAGGCTTGAGCGGCTACAGATAACCGGAGAGGCTGGCCGTGTTTCAAGGGGCGTCCTCATTGAATCTCGATGCAAAGGGGCGGCTTTCGGTGCCGACCCGGCATCGTGACGCCCTTTTGTCCATGGCCGAAGGTCAGGTGACCTTCACCAAGCACCCTCATGGCTGTTTGATGCTGTTCCCTCGCCCTCAGTGGTTGAAGTTCCGTGAACGGATTGCACAGGTGCCCATGAACGCCCAGTGGTGGAAGCGGGTTTTTCTGGGCAGTGCCATGGATGCGGAGATGGATGGCACGGGGCGTGTGCTGGTTGCGCCTGAGCTGCGTGAAGCGGCCGGACTGACCAAAGAGGTGCTGCTGCTGGGAATGGGCGACCATTTCGAGCTGTGGGACAAGGCCACTTATGAGGCGCGTGAAGCGGAAGCCATGCAGCAGGAAATGCCTGCGGCTTTCCAGGATTTTGTTTTTTAGGAAGAGACGTGCTTGTGAATCAGCCGTTGCAACATATCACCGTTTTGCTCGACGAGGCCGTCGACGCCTTGCTGGGTGGCGCGAGTCAGCCGCCGGCAGGCCACTGGGTGGATGCAACGTTCGGCCGTGGAGGTCACTCCCGGCTCATTTTGCAGCGGCTCGGGCCGGATGGGCGATTGATTGCGTTCGACAAGGACCCGGACGCAATCGCTGAAGCGGCGCGCATCACCGATGCGCGTTTTTCGATTCGGCATGAAGGATTTCGTCACCTCGGCGAGCTGCCTGAAGGCAGTGTGCAGGGGGTTTTGATGGACCTGGGCGTGAGTTCGCCCCAGATCGATAACCCCGATCGGGGCTTCAGCTTCCGTTTCGACGGGCCGCTGGATATGCGCATGGACACGACCCGTGGCCAGAGCGTGGCCGAGTGGCTGGAAGATGCGGAAGTGCACCAGATTGCGGAGGTGATACGTGACTACGGCGAAGAACGGTTTGCTGGCCCCATTGCAAAGGCGATTGTTGCTAGGCGTGAGAGCCAGGGCCCATTACGTACCACCGGCGAGCTGGCCCAGCTCGTGGCTGGCGCGGTCAAGACCCGCGAGGCTGGGCAGAACCCGGCAACACGCACCTTCCAGGCTCTTCGGATTTTCATCAACGCAGAGCTTCAGGAACTTGAACAAGCGCTAGAAGCCAGCCTGCGCGTTCTGGCGCCCGGTGGGCGCCTGGCCGTGATCAGCTTTCACTCGCTGGAAGACCGCATCGTCAAGCAGTTCATTGCCAAGCACTCCAAGGAGGTCTACGACCGCCGTGCACCGTTTGCGCCACCCACGCCCATGCGCCTGAAGGCGCTGGAGCGCATCAAGCCCAGTGCAGCCGAAGTCGATGCCAATCCGCGCTCCCGCTCTGCGGTGATGCGCGTGGCCGAGCGTACGGAGGTCCCTGCATGATGGACTGCCATGCCCGCTCGAGCATGGCCGTGAAAGGGCTGCCATGCTGCGCATAAATCTGCTGCTGCTGCTGGCCGTGATGATGAGCGCCCTTTTTCTGGTGGGAACTCAGTACGAGTCGCGAAAACTGTTTACCGAGCTGGATCGTGCGGAGAATGAGTCGCGCCGTCTGGCCACCGATCAGCAGCGCCTGCAGGTGGAAAAACGCGCCCAGGCCACGCCTCAGCGCATTGAAACGCTGGCACGTGAAAAGCTGCAGATGCGTCCCGCATCGCCTGCCATCACCCAGTATGTGCAGGAAGGAAGCACTGCGGGAGCTGCGCAATGACGCGTAGCGTGCTCTACACCACCAGCCCGCTGCTGGCGTCCAAGACGCCGTTGTGGCGCAGCAAGTTCATCGTGGCTGCTCTGGCCCTGGGCTTTGTGGGGCTGGGTGCGCGTGCGGCCTATGTCCAGGTGTTCGGCAACGACTTCTTCAAGCGACAGGGCCTGGTGCGCTTTGCGCGCACCCTGGAACTGCCTGCCAACCGCGGTCGGCTGCTGGATCGCAATGGGCTGATCCTGGCCTCCAGCGTGCCTGCAGCCAGTATCTGGGCCATCCCTGAAGACGTGGATCTCAAGGACCCGGAAGTCCAGCAAAAGCTCAAGCAGGTGGCCCAGCTCATGGAGATGCCGCTGCCAGCGCTGCTGGCCAAGCTTGGCGACGAGGACAAGACCTTTGTCTGGGTCAAGCGCCAGCTGGACTGGAATGTCGGCCAGCAGATCGTGGCCCTCAATATCAAGGGCATCTACAACCGCAAGGAATACAAGCGCCAGTATCCCGAGGGCGAGTCTGCCGCACACATCGTGGGCTTCACCAATGTGGAAGACCATGGTCAGGAGGGTATGGAGCTGGCCTTCGACAAGGAGCTGGCCGGCAAGCCCGGTTCGCGCCGCGTGATCAAGGACCGCCTGGGCCGTGTGGTCGAAGGTGTAGGCGACGAAGTACCACCGCAGGATGGCAAGGACATCCAGCTGTCCATCGACAGCAAGGTTCAGTACTACGCCTACCAGAAACTCAAGCAGCAGGTCGAGATCAGCAAGGCCAAGGCGGGCAGCGTGGTGGTGATGGATGCCCATACGGGCGAGTTGCTGGCACTGGCCAACTACCCCAGCTATGACCCCGGCCACCGCAAGAATCTGACGGGCGAGCAGCTGCGCAACCGCGCGCTGACCGATACCTTCGAGCCGGGCTCGACCATGAAGCCCATCACCATCGCGACGGCGCTGGAGCTCAAGCGGGTCAAGCCTTCGACCATCATCGATACCGCGCCCGGCCGCTACACGGTCACGGGCTCCACCATCACCGATACGCACAACTACGGTTCGCTGACGGTGGAGGGCGTGATCCAGAAGTCCAGCAACGTGGGCGCAACCAAGGTTGCGCAAAAGCTCACCCCTCAGGAGATGTGGGAGTACTTCAGCGCGCTGGGCTTTGGCCAGAAGCCGCAGATCCAGTTCCCTGGCGCGGTTTCGGGCCGTCTGCGCGCCTGGAAGACCTGGAAGCCCATCGAACAGGCCACCATGTCCTATGGCTATGGCCTGTCGGCCTCGCTGTTCCAGATGGCGCGCTCGTACACCGTGTTCTCCAACGATGGCAATGTCATCCCGTCCACCATCCTGAAAACCACGGAGCCTCCGGTCGGTGTGCGCGTGATCTCCAAGGAAAATGCCGCTGCCGTGCTGCACATGCTGCGCCTGGCTGCAGGCCCTGGCGGTACGGGACAGAAGGCCCAGGCCGAGGGTTACACCATTGGCGGCAAGTCGGGTACGGCCCGCAAGCAGGTGGGCCGTCACTATGCGGCAGGCAAATACCGCGCCTGGTTCACCGGCATCGCTCCCATCGACAAGCCTCGCATCATCGTGGCCGTGATGGTGGACGAACCCTCTGCCGGCTCCTATTACGGCGGTACGGTGGCGGGGCCTGTGTTTGCCGACGTGGTTCAGCAGACCCTGCGTTTCATGGGCGTTCAGCCCGACAAGGAAGTCAAACCTCTGATCGTGGCCACACCACCTGAGGAGCCTGTGCTATGAGCACCTCTATCCAGACATTGAACAGCGCAGCCGAGGCCGTGGCCTGGCTGCGCGCACGCGTGCAGGGCGACCTGCAAACCGATAGCCGCAAGGTCAAGGCGGGCGATGCCTTCATCGCCTGGCCCGGCGCCGCCACCGATGGCCGCGCCTATGTGACCAAGGCACTGGAGCAGGGCGCGGCCGCCGTACTGGTCGAGGCCGAAGGTCTGGACGCTTTTGCTTTGAATAGTGACAAGGTCGCCGCCCTCAAGGGGCTGAAGGCCGCCACGGGTCTGATTGCCGATCAGTGGTTTGCTCACCCGAGCGGCGAGATCGAGGTGCTGGCGGTAACCGGCACCAATGGCAAGACCACCACCGCCTGGTGGCTGGCGCACGCGCTATCGAAAGTGAAGCTGAACGCGCGCACAGGCTGTGCGTTGGTGGGTACTTTGGGTGTGGGCGTACCGCCTGCGCTGGAGTCCACCGGCATGACCACACCGGATCCGGTGCTGCTGCAGCGCGTGTTCCGCAGCTATGCCGACCAGGGGCTGGCCGCTTGCGCGATCGAGGCGTCATCCATCGGCATCGTCGAGCACCGGCTGGATGGTACGAAGATTCGCGTGGCCTTGTTCACCAACTTCACCCAGGACCATCTGGACTACCACGGCAGCATGGATGCCTACTGGCAAGCCAAGGCCCAGCTGTTCGACTGGCCCGGTCTGCAGACCGCGGTGGTCAATATCGATGACGCGCATGGCGCCAAGCTTTGGGCCAAGCTGCAAGCCAAGTCTCTGGATGTCTGGAGTGTCTCCATCCAAGGTCCTGCACGCTTGCAGGCCAAGGACATCGGTCTGGGCGAGCAGGGGCTGAGCTTTACCGTGCTGGAGGCCGGTCACAGCCTGCGCATGAATACGCGCCTGGTCGGCCAGTACAACGTCTCCAACCTGCTGGGCGTGCTGGCGGCTTTGCGTAGCCTGGGACTGACGCTGGATGAGGCCGTGGCGGCCTGTGCCGACCTCGAACCCGTGCCCGGCCGCATGCAGCAGATCGTCAAGCCCGAGCTGCCACTGGTGGCTGTGGACTATGCACACACGCCCGATGCACTCGAAAAAGCGCTGCGCGCGCTGCAGCCTGCTGCCCAGCAGCGCGGCGGCAAGCTGTGGTGCGTGTTCGGCTGTGGCGGTGACCGCGACAACAGCAAGCGTCCGTTGATGGGGCAGGCGGCCCAGACCCATGCAGATTGCGTGTTTGTCACCAGCGACAACCCGCGCAGCGAAGTCCCCGAAAGCATCATCGGCCAGATTCTGGCCGGCATGAAAACGGGCCAGGCCTTGCATGTCCAGGTCGACCGCGCGGCGGCCATCGCCGAAGCCATTGCCCATGCCGATACGCGTGATGTGGTGCTGATCGCCGGCAAGGGGCATGAGGATTATCAGGAGACGAAGGGCGTGCGCCATCCGTTCTCCGACATGGCCGAAGCGCAGAAGGCGCTGGCGGCCCGCGAAGGAAAGAAGCGGTCATGATGACCTTGCAAAAAGCGCTGGAGCTAATCCAGACGCATATCCCCCAAGCCCGCTTGGTCGGCGATGGCCAGACCCTGCTGGCGCGCGTGCACACCGACACGCGGACGCTGCAGGCCGGGGATTTGTTCGTGGCCCTCAAGGGCGAGCGTTTCGACGCCCATGATTTTCTGTCCCAGGCCAAGG
This sequence comes from Comamonas resistens, assembly GCF_030064165.1. Classification (NCBI taxonomy): domain Bacteria; kingdom Pseudomonadati; phylum Pseudomonadota; class Betaproteobacteria; order Burkholderiales; family Comamonadaceae; genus Comamonas; species Comamonas resistens. Next base: position 4,364,544 of record NZ_CP125947.1, on the reverse strand, counting down.
CTGCCGGCGCGGTGGCCGCACTGGCGTCGCACGGCCTGGCCGAGGCCGGCCTGTCCGGCATCGAGGTGCCCGACAGCCTGCAGGCTCTGGGCGCCCTGGCCCGTGCCTGGCGCGCGCAGTTTGATCTGCCACTGATTGCCGTGACCGGCAGCAATGGCAAGACCACGGTCACGCAGATGATTGCGTCCATTCTGCGCAGCCATGCCGGTGATGCGGCTCTGGCCACGCGCGGCAATTTCAACAACTCCATCGGCATGCCGCTCAATCTGCTGCGCATGACGGCCGAGCACCGCATTGCCGTGCTGGAAATGGGCATGAACCACCCGGGCGAGATCGCCGAGCTGGCAGCCATTGCCCAGCCTACGGTGGCCTTGGTCAACAACGCCCAGCGCGAGCACCAGGAATTCATGGGCACAGTGGAAGCCGTGGCACGGGAGAACGGCTCGGTGCTGGAGTTTTTGCCTAGGGACGGCGTGGCCATCTTCCCTGCTGGCGATGAATACACACCGCTGTGGACGGCGTTGGCCGATGGCCGTAGCTGCCTGATGTTCGGCGAGCAGGCCGATGGCGCCCAGGTCTATGCCAGCGATGTGCACTGGGAGCAGGGCGCATGGAGCCTGCAACTGCATACCCCCCAAGGTCAGGCAGCTGCGCAACTGCATATCGCCGGTCGCCACAACGTGCGCAATGCACTGGCCGCTGCGGTCTGCGCCCATGCCGCTGGCGTTCCGCTGGGCGCGATTGCTCTGGGTCTGTCGGGCTTCGAGCCTGTGACTGGCCGCTCGCGCGCGCTGGCTGTACAGATCAATGGCCGGAGCGTCACCGTGGTCGATGACACCTATAACGCCAATCCCGATTCCGTGGCTGCCGCCATTGCCGTGCTGGCCGAGCTGCCCGCGCCGCAGCTGCTGGTGCTGGGCGATATGGGCGAGGTGGGCGATAACGGCCCGCAGTTCCATGCCGAGGCCGGTGCATTGGCCAGGCAGGCCGGGATTGCGCATTTCTTTGCTCTGGGCGAGCAGAGCATGTCAGCAACCTCTGCCTTTGGCAGCGGTGCTCAGCATTTTGATAGCATGCAGGCCCTTCAACAGGCCGCTTGCGAAGTTTTACCCAAGGTAGGTAGCGTGTTGGTCAAGGGTTCGCGGTTCATGAAGATGGAGCAAGTGGTGCAGGCAATGCAAGCCTGTGCAGACGAGAAGCAGGGCAACTGCGGGGAGGCCGCATGCTGCTGATGCTGGCTCAATGGCTGCAGAGCATTTCGCCGGAATTCGGTTTCCTGCGCGTGTTCCAGTACCTGACGCTGCGCGCCGTGCTGGCCGCCGTGACCGCCTTGCTGATCGGTCTGTGGATAGGTCCCAAGGCCATCCGCATGTTGACGGCCCTCAAGATCGGCCAGCCCGTGCGCGGCTACGCCATGGAGACCCATCTGGTCAAAAGCGGCACGCCCACCATGGGCGGCGTGCTGATTCTGTTCTCGATTGCCGTGTCCACCTTGCTGTGGTTCGACCTGTCCAACCGCTTTGTCTGGATCGTGCTGCTGGTCACGCTGGGCTTTGGCGCCATTGGCTGGGTGGACGACTGGCGCAAGGTCGTCAACAAGGACCCCGAGGGCATGCGCTCGGGCGAGAAGTATTTCTGGCAGTCGGTGATCGGCCTGCTGGCCGCGCTGTATCTGGTGTTCTGCATTTCCGAGAACAACAACGCCGAGGTGTTCGCGCTGTTCATCTCCTGGGTGCAGTCGGGCTTTTCCATGGACCTGCCGCCCAAGGCCGGCCTGATGGTGCCCTTCTTCAAGGAAGTCAGCTATCCGCTGGGCGTGCTGGGCTTTATCGTCATGACCTATCTGGTCATTGTGGGCGCCAGCAATGCGGTGAACCTGACCGACGGCCTCGATGGCCTGGCCATCATGCCGGTCATCATGGTGGGCACGGCCCTGGGCATTTTTGCCTATGTGACGGGCAATGCCACCTACGCCAAATACCTGCTTTTCCCCAGCATTCCCGGCACGGGCGAGCTGATGGTGTTCTGCGGCGCCATGGCCGGTGCCGGTCTGGCCTTTCTCTGGTTTAACGCTCACCCCGCGCAAGTTTTCATGGGCGATGTGGGCGCGCTGGCTCTGGGCGCAGCCCTGGGCACGATCGCCGTGATCGTGCGCCAGGAAATCGTGCTGGCCGTGATGGGCGGCATCTTCGTGGCCGAGGCCATTTCGGTGATGCTGCAGGTGACTTACTTCAAGTACACCAAGAAGCGCTATGGCGAAGGCCGCCGTCTGCTGAAGATGGCCCCGCTGCATCACCACTTTGAAAAGAGCGGCTGGAAGGAAACCCAGGTCGTGATCCGTTTCTGGATCATTACCATGCTGCTGTGCCTGCTGGGTCTGTCGACCCTGAAGCTGAGGTGATTGCCATGCAAGACGAAGACCTCACGCTCGACCATCAGCTGCCTGCCCAGCAGTTGGAAGCTGCTATGCAAATGCAAGCGGTTGACGCTGATGCGGTGACCATTGCAGATGAATTTCCTTCTGAAGTCATTGAACAGCGTGCGGCAGAAGCTACGGAAGTTGAAGTACAGACACCAAGGTCCGACGCTGCTCCAGCCTCGGTTGCAGTGCTGGCCCAGGCGCTGGGGGCCGAGCCGCCGATTCCTGATATTTCCACCTTGACGGCAGCCAGGGATGCGGCTGCCTTTGTGGCGCAGATTTTTGCCGACCCCAGCGTTTCCGATGCCGCAGATGCCGAGGTCACTACCGTCGAGCAGCAGCCCGAAGCCGTTGAAGAGACGGTGGTGGAGCTGCCTCCCGTGCCCGTGTACTGGCCTCAGGGCGCGGCCCAGCATCTGCAGGGTCAGCGTGTGCTGATCCTGGGTCTGGGTATTTCGGGTATTGCCATGGCTCGCTGGTGCGTGCGAGCCGGTGCCGAGGTCACAGTGGCAGATACACGTGAAGCGCCGCCCTTCCTGCCTGCTCTGCAGGCCGAGCTGCCCGGCGTGCGCTTTGTCGCCGGCGGGTTCACGGGGGCTCTGGTCGATGGTCAAAACCTGAGCTCCGTCTATCGCTCACCGGGCCTGAGCCCGGCCAGCGTGGCGCCGGTCTTTCATGCCGCGCGCAGCATCGGCCTGCCCACTGGCGGCGAGCTGGATCTGTTTGCGTTTGCGCTCAAGGGTTTGCGCGAAGCCCATGGCTATGCCCCCAAGGTGCTGGGCATCACCGGCACTAATGGCAAGACCACGGTCACCTCGCTGACCGGCCAGTTGCTTGAGCATGCGGGCATGACCGTGGGTGTGGCCGGCAATATCGGCCCGTCGCTGCTCGATACCTTGTCCGAGCGCATCGATGCCGAGACGCTGCCCCAGGCCTGGGTGTTGGAGCTGTCCAGCTTCCAGCTCGACGACTGCCATGACTTCGAGCCCACGGCGGCCACGGTGCTCAATATCACCCAGGACCATCTGGACTGGCATGGCGGCATGCAGGCCTATGCGGCGGCCAAGGCCCATGTGTTTGGCGAGCAGGGCCTGATGGTGCTCAACCGCGAAGACCCCGTCGTCATGGCCATGCTGCCCGCGCCGGTGCCTGTGCCCGGCAAGCGCGGCAAGACCTTCCAGCGTGCATACATCACCTTTGGCGGTGACATGCCGCGCCGTCCGGGCGACTTCGGCCTGGAGGTCGTCAACGGCATGACCTGGCTGGTGCGCGCCCATGAGGCCGACGAAACCAGCAAGGGCAAGAACGCCGACGATCTGCATATCGTGCGCCTGATGCCCGCCGATGCGCTGCGCATCCGCGGCCGCCACAACGCCATCAATGCACTGTCGGCGCTGGCGCTGGCCACCGGTGCCGGATGCACGCTGGCTCCGCTGCTCTACGGCCTGCGCGAATATCGGGGCGAGCCGCACCGCGTGCAGCCCGTGGGCCGCGTTAGCGACGTTGAATACTTTGACGACAGCAAGGGCACAAATGTGGGCGCCACCGTGGCTGCCCTCATGGGCCTGGGGCCCGATCACCGCATCGTGGTGATCCTGGGCGGTCTGGGCAAGGGGCAGGACTTTGCCCCTCTGGCCGCTCCCGTCTCGCGCTATGTGCGCGCGGCCGTGCTGATCGGCCAGGATGCACCGCAGATCCGCGAAGCGCTGGCCGACACTGGCGTGAAGCTGGCCGATGCCGCCAGCATGCAGGAGGCCGTGCAGCAGGCCGCGCGTCTGGCCCATGCCAATGATGCCGTGCTGCTCTCGCCCGCCTGCGCGAGCATGGATATGTTCAAGGACTATGCGGACCGTGCCCACCAGTTTGTGGAAGCGGTGCGTGAGCTGGCGCTGGACGCCGGCCAGCAACTGGAGGACGGTGCATGACTGCCGCCTTCCTGACCAGCCTCTCCGGCCGCATGCGCTCGTGGTTTCGCAGCGCAGAGGACAAGCCCATAGACGTGCTTCCCGTGCGCGTGGGCGGGCCGCAGTACGACCGTCCCACCCGCACTCCGGCCAGCGTGCTGGGCCTGGATCAGGCGCTGATCTGGGTGGTGATCGGCTTGCTGGCCTGGAGTCTGGTCATGGTGTATTCGGCATCGATTGCGATGCCGGACAACCCGCGCTTCGGCAAGATCGAGCCCTATCACTTCCTGCTGCGCCACAGCATGTCCATTGGCATGGCTTTTGTGGCGGCGCTGCTGGCCTTCCAGGTGCCCATGAATGTCTGGGAAAAGGTGGCGCGCAAGCTGTTCGTGGTTTCCATCGTGCTGCTGGTGGCCGTGCTGATTCCGCATGTGGGCACGGTGGTCAATGGCGCGCGGCGCTGGTTGTCGCTGGGCATCATGAACTTCCAGCCGTCCGAGCTGGCCAAGTTTTCCATCCTCATCTATGCGGCCGATTACATGGTGCGCAAGATGGAAGTCAAGGAGCGCTTCTTCCGCGCCGTGCTGCCCATGGGCCTGGCCGTGGTGGTGGTCGGTGTGCTGCTGCTGGCCGAGCCCGATATGGGGGCCTTCATGGTGATCGTGGTGATCTCCATGGGCATTCTGTTCCTGGGCGGCGTGAATGCTCGCATGTTCTTCATCATCGCGCTGCTGGTGGTGCTGGCCTTTGCGATGATCATTGCGACCTCCGAATGGCGCCGTGAACGTATCTTTGCCTATCTCGACCCCTGGGATGAAAAGCATGCGCTGGGCAAGGGCTACCAGCTCTCGCACGCACTGATTGCCATCGGCCGGGGCGAGATCTTCGGCGTAGGCCTGGGCCGCAGCGTGGAAAAGCTTCACTGGCTGCCCGAGGCGCACACCGACTTCCTGCTGGCCGTGATCGGCGAGGAGTTCGGCCTGCTCGGGTTGCTGCTGATTGCGGTCGTCTTCTTCTGGCTGACCCGCCGCATCATGCTGATCGGCCGTCAGGCCATCGCACTGGACCGGGTCTTTGCCGGGCTAGTGGCCGAGGGCGTGGCCATCTGGATGGGCTTCCAGGCCTTCATCAATATGGGGGTGAACCTGGGCGCTTTGCCAACCAAAGGCCTGACCTTGCCGTTGATGAGTTTTGGCGGTTCGGCCATTTTGATGAATTTGATTGCGATAGCCGTGGTTCTCAGAGTCGATTACGAAAACAAGCTGTTGATGAAGGGAGGTCACGCATGACGCTTCCCGTTCAACAAAACAAGCAGCGCACCGCATTGGTGATGGCCGGAGGTACCGGTGGCCATATCTTCCCGGGCCTTGCCGTGGCGCAGGAGTTGCGTGCGCGTGGCTGGAATGTGCACTGGCTGGGTGCGCCGGGCTCCATGGAGTCGCGCATCGTGCCGCCGCAAGGCTTTGCGCTGGAGACCATAGAGTTCGGCGGCGTGCGCGGCAAGGGCGTCAAGACCCTGCTGCAGCTGCCGTTCAAGCTGGCCAAGGCCTTCTCTCAGGCGCGTGCCGTGATGAAGCGTGTGCAGCCTGATGTGGTGATAGGTCTCGGTGGCTATCTCACGGTGCCCGGAGGGCTGATGGCTGCGATGTCTGGCGTGCCCGTGGTGCTGCACGAGCAGAACTCCGTGGCCGGCATGGCCAACAAGGTGGTGGCCAAAATTGCAAGGCGCGTGTTCACGGCGTTTCCGAATGTATTTGCCAAGGGCGAGTGGGTGGGCAACCCGCTGCGCCAGGCCTTTGTCGATCAGGCAGCTCCGGCGCAGCGCTTTGCCGGCCGCTCAGGCCCGCTCAAGCTTCTGGTGGTTGGCGGCAGCCTCGGAGCCAAGGCGCTCAACGAGATCGTGCCCCAGGCCCTGGCCTTGATCCCCGCAGAGCAGCGGCCCCAGGTCACGCACCAGAGCGGTACGGCCCAGATCGATGCGCTGCGCGCCAACTATCAGGCCGCAGGTGTGCAGGCCGAGCTGACCCCCTTTATCGAAGACACGGCCAAGGCCTTTGCCGATGCCGACATCATCGTCTGCCGCTCGGGCGCCAGCACCGTGACCGAGATCGCTGCCATCGGTGCGGCAGCGGTCTATGTGCCTTTCCCGGCTGCTGTGGACGACCACCAGACGAGCAATGCACGCTTTCTCGTGGATGCAGGTGCAGGTTGGTTACAGCCGCAAAGTACTTTGAGCCCCCAAGGGTTGGCCGAAATGCTACAAAATATGCAGCGTGCGACGCTGCTGGAGCGCGCTGAACTAGCGAAGAAAATGCAAAAAATCGATGCCACTCAAAAGGTGGTTGCCGCTTGTGAGGAGTTGGCCGCATGAAATACGCCATTCATCACATTCATTTTGTCGGCATTGGCGGCGCCGGCATGAGCGGTATTGCAGAGGTTCTGCACAACCTGGGCTACGTGATTTCGGGCTCCGACCTGTCTGACAGTGCCACGCTGCGACGTCTGGCCAGCCTGGGTATCAAGACCTTTGTGGGTCATGCCGCAGACAATATTCTGGGCGCCGAAGCGGTGGTGACATCCACGGCGGTGCAAGGCAGCAACCCCGAGGTGATTGCCGCTCGCGAGAAGAAAATCCCCGTCGTGCCCCGCGCACTGATGCTGGCCGAGCTGATGCGCTTCAAGCAGGGCATTGCCATTGCCGGCGCGCACGGCAAGACCACGACCACCAGCCTGGTGACCAGTGTGCTGGCCGAAGCCGGGCTGGACCCGACCTTCGTGATTGGCGGCAAGCTCAACAGCGCCGGTGCCAATGCCAAGCTGGGTCATGGCGACTACATCGTGGTCGAGGCCGACGAGTCCGATGCTTCGTTTCTGAATCTGCTGCCCGTGATGGCTGTCGTCACCAATATCGACGCCGACCACATGGAAACCTACGGCCATGACTTCGGCCGTCTCAAGCAGGCGTTTGTCGACTTTCTGCACCGCATGCCTTTCTACGGCCGTGCCATCCTGTGCATAGACAGCCCTGCGATCCGCGAAATCCTGCCCCAGGTGGCGCGCCCCGTGACCACTTACGGCTTTGCCGAAGATGCCCAGGTGCGCGCCATCAATGTGCGTGCCGAAGCCGGCCGCATGCGCTTTACCGTCAAGCGCCAGCTGGGCGAGCATGTCTACCCCGATCTTGAGGTAGTGCTGAGCCTGCCGGGCGAGCACAACGTGCTCAACGCACTGTCGGCCGTGGCAGTGGCCATGGAGCTCGAAATCTCCGACGAGGCGCTGCTGCGCGCGCTGGACGGCTTCAAGGGCGTGGGCCGCCGCTTTCAGCGCTATGGCGATCTGCCCGCCAGCCACGGCGGCTCGTTCACCGTCATTGACGACTACGGTCACCACCCCGTGGAAATGGCGGCCACGCTGGCTGCGGCGCGTGGCGCCTTCCCGGGGCAGCGTCTGGTGCTGGCCTTCCAGCCGCACCGCTACAGCCGTACGCGCGACTGCTTTGAGGACTTTGTGAAGGTCATAGGCAATGCCGATTCCGTGCTGCTGACCGAGGTCTATGCGGCGGGCGAAACACCGATCGTCGCCGCCGACGGCCGTTCCCTGGCCCGTGCGCTGCGCGTGGCAGGCAAGGTTGAGCCCGTGTTTGTGGAAGACATCAACGAGCTGCCCGCGGCAATTGCCGCCAATGCACAGGCCGGCGATGTGCTGCTGTGCATGGGCGCGGGCTCTATCGGTTCGGTGTCCGGAAAATTGGTTGAGATGCTCTCGAAAAATGAGCGGGCTGCGCAGAAAGGACAAGCGCAATGAGCGTGTTTGGCACAAATATTGATGTGAAGGCACTGGGCAAGGTTGCCGTGCTCATGGGCGGCACTTCGTCCGAGCGCGAGGTTTCGCTGATGTCGGGCTCGGGCGTGCTGGCCGCGCTGCAGTCCAAGGGCGTGGACGCCCACAAGTTCGATCCGGCAGAGCAAGGCCTGGATCAGCTCAAGGTGCAAGGCTTTGACCGCTGCTTCATCGCACTGCATGGCCGCTATGGTGAGGACGGCACGGTGCAGGGTGCGCTGGAGCTGCTGGGCATTCCCTACACCGGCTCGGGCGTGATGGCTTCCAGCATCGCCATGGACAAGGTCATGACCAAGCGCATCTGGCGCTTTGAAGGCCTGCCCACTCCCGACTGGCGTATGGTCTCGTCGGCCGACGAAACCCGCGCTGCGTTTGAAGCGCTGGGTGCTCCCATGATCGTCAAGCCTGCGCGCGACGGCTCCAGCATCGGCCTGACCAAGGTGATGAATGCCGAGGAATGCGCCAAGGCCTATGAGCTGGCAGCCCAGTACGACCTGGAAGTGCTGTGCGAGCAGTTCATTGCCGGTGACGAAACCACCTGCCCCGTGCTGGGCAGCGGCGCCAGTGCCCGTGCCTTGCCGGTGATTCGCATCGTGGCACCCGAAGGCAACTACGACTATCAGAACAAGTATTTCACCGACACCACGCAATATCACTGCCCGAGCGGGCTGCCCGAGCAGGAAGAGCTGGAGATCCAGCGCATTGTGGAAAAAGCCTTCCGCACCCTGGGCTGCCGTGGCTGGGCGCGTGCCGACATCATGATCCGCGCCAGCGACCGCAAGCCTTTCCTGCTGGAGATCAATACATCGCCGGGCATGACCGGGCATTCTCTCGTCCCCATGGCTGCGCGAGCCTCCGGCGTGAGCTATGAAAACCTGTGCCTGGGCATTCTGGCCAGCAGCGCACTGGATGGAGAAGCGGAGCAGCCATGAACCGCAATCTGCCCACTGCCAACGTCCCGTTCGACGTCAAGCTCATGAACATCACCGCCACGGTGATGTTCATGGGGTGCTTGGCGGCGTGCGTGATGGCCGTGGGCTGGTGGCTGATGCGCACGCCGGCGTTCAACATCGGCCGCATCGTGGTCGAGGGCGAACTGGTGCACAACAACGCCGTGACACTGCGTGCCAATGTGGCGCCGGTGCTCAAGGGCAATTTCTTTACCGTGGATCTGAAGGCGGCACAGCATGCCTTCGAGCAGGTGCCCTGGGTGCATGAGGCGCAGGTGCGCCGCGAGTATCCCAACGGCCTGCGCGTGATCCTCAAGGAACACGCTGCCGAAGCCTTCTGGGGCCCGGATACCGGGACCGGTCTGGTGGACAAGAGCGGTGAAGTGTTTGAAGCCAATCTGGGTGAGCTGGACCGCGAAGGCCTGCCACGTCTGCAGGGGCCTGAGGGATCCGCTCCCCGCGTCTTGCAGATGTACCGGGCACTGGCTCCGGTGCTGGATCCGCTCAAGGTCAGCCTGGACAACCTGACGCTGGATAACCGCGGCAGCTGGGAGATGGTGCTGGACAACGAAGCCATGGTGAAGCTCGGCGGCGGCACCACAGAGGACGTGCTGCAGCGCGTTCAGCGCTTTGTGCGCACCTTGTCCCAGATCACTTCTCAATACAAACGCACGGCCGAGGCTCTGGAGTCCGCCGATCTGCGTTACGACGATGGCTATGCCTTGCGACTCAAGGGCGTGACCACTGGTTCCAGTGCCCCGGCAGCACCTGTGCGGGCAAGAAGATAAAGAGGAACGGGGGAATCACCTATGCAAGGCGCAGATAAAGACAAGACAGAACCTACCGGGGGCGGATGCTGATATGGCAAGAGAATACAAGGATGTGATTGTTGGGCTGGATATCGGCACGGCCAAGGTCATGGCGGTGGTGGCCGAGGTCATGTCCAACGGCGAACTCAAGCTGGCGGGCCTGGGCGTTGCGCCCAGCAACGGCTTGAAGCGCGGCGTGGTCGTCAATATCGATGCCACGGTGCAAAGCATCCAGCAGGCCTTGAAGGAGGCCGAGCTGATGGCCGACTGCAAGATCCAGCGCGTCTGCACGGGCATCACGGGCAGCCATATCCGCGGTCTCAACTCCAGCGGCATGGTGGCCATCAAGGACAAGGAAGTCTCGGCCACCGACATGGCGCGTGTGATGGAGACCGCCAAGGCCATCAATATCTCCTCCGATCAGCGCCTGCTGCTGGTGGAAGCTCAGGAATTCGTGATCGACGGCCAGGAGGTGCGCGAGCCCATCGGCATGAGCGGCATCCGCCTAGAAGCCAAGATCCATATCGTGACCGGTGCGCAGAGCGCGGCCGAGAACATCATCAAGTGCGTGCGCCGCTGCGGTCTGGAAGTGGAGCAGCTGCTGCTGAACCCGCTGGCTGCAGCCCAGGCCGTGCTGACCGATGACGAGCGCGAGCTTGGCGTGGCCGTGGTCGATATCGGCGCGGGCGCGACCGACGTGGCCATCTTCACGGGCGGCGCGATTCGTCACACGGCCGTGATTCCGATCGCCGGTGACCTGATCACCAGCGACATCGCCATGGCCCTGCGCACGCCCACCAAGGACGCCGAGGACATCAAGGTCGAAAGCGGTTATGCCAAGCAGTTGCTGGCCGACCCCGATGCCCAGGTCGAGGTACCGGGCCTGGGCGATCGCAGCCCCCGCATGATCAGCAAGCAGGCCCTGGCCGGCGTGATCGAACCCCGAGTCGAGGAAATCTTCTCGCTGGTGCAGCAGGTGATCCGCGAGTCGGGTTACGAAGAGGTGCTGTCCTCGGGCATCGTGCTCACGGGCGGCAGCGCCGTCATGCCCGGAATGATCGAGCTGGGCGAAGACATCTTCCTCAAGCCCGTGCGCCGTGGCTTGCCCAAGTATTCGGGTGCGCTGGCCGACATGGTCGCCCAGCCTCGTGCCGCCACCGTGATGGGCCTGCTCGATGAAGCGCGCCTGGCACGCATGCGTGGCTACAAAGTGGCCCAGAAGAGCGGCTCCATGAAAACCGCTTTTGGCCGGTTCAAGGACTTTATCGTGGGGAACTTCTGACATGAGCACCTATCGCATGTTCATTACCGGTCCACCCATGATGGACTTCGTGCGTTTCAGACGCCGAAGACCTAGACCGCCCCACGAATCACAGATTTCTTTTCCTCAGCAGCGACTAACCACCACTAAAGAACAGGAGCACCACCATGCCAATTGACATGATTGAAGTTGAAGAGTTCAACCAAGGTACGCAGATCAAGGTGATCGGCGTCGGCGGTGGCGGCGGCAATGCCGTCGACCACATGATTGAACGCAGCGTGCAAGGCGTTGAGTTCATCACCGCCAACACGGACGCGCAGGCTCTGCTGCGCAGCCGTGCTCATCGCACCATTCATCTGGGTGGCAGTGGTCTGGGTGCAGGCAGCAAGCCTGACAAGGGTCGCGAAGCTGCTGAGCTGGCTGTGGAAGACATTCGCGCTGCCATCGAAGGCGCGCACATGCTCTTTATTACGGCCGGCATGGGTGGTGGCACAGGTACGGGCGCATCTCCTGTGATCGCGCGCGTGGCCAAGGAAATGGGCATTCTGACGGTGGGTGTGGTGACCAAGCCTTTCGAATGGGAAGGCGGTCGCCGCATGCAGAACGCTGACGCCGGCCTGTCCGAGCTGGAAGCGAATGTGGACTCGCTGATCGTGGTGCTCAACGAAAAGCTGCTCGATGTGCTGGGTGACGATATCTCCCAGGATGAGGCTTTTGCCCATGCCAACGACGTTCTCAAGAACGCCGTGGGCGGCATTGCCGAAATCATCAACGAGTACGGCCATGTGAACGTCGACTTTGAAGACGTGCGCACCGTGATGGGCGAGCCCGGCAAGGCCATGATGGGCACGGCCAAGGCCGCAGGTCCCGACCGCGCTCGCATCGCTGCCGAGCAGGCCGTGGCCTGCCCGCTGCTGGAAGGCATCGACCTGTCCGGCGCCAAGGGCGTTCTGGTGCTGGTGACGGCCGCCAAGGGCAGCCTGAAGCTGTCCGAATCGCGTCTGGCCATGTCCACCATCAATGCCTACGCTTCGCCCGATGCGCATGTGATCTACGGCGCCGCCTACGACGACTCGCTGGGTGATGAAATCCGCGTGACCGTGGTGGCTACAGGCCTGTCGCGTCCCAACGCTCGTCGCCAGAACATCCAGGTGGTGCAAGGCGGTCTGCGTACCGGTACCGACAACGTGGCTGTGGGCCTGCCTCCCCTGGGCGGCATGGACTACGGCACGGCCAACACCAATGTGCCCAGCGTCTGGCGCACCAACCGCACCCAGGCTTCGGAGCGCGTGAGCGCACTGGCGTCTGGCGGTATGGACGACGTGGAGATCCCGGCGTTCCTGAGAAAACAAGCCGACTGATTGTCGGCCACCCCCTGAGGCGCTTTGCGCCTTCCCCTCTCTCGCTTCGCGGGAGGGGGACGATGCCTTCGCTGCGAGGGCGGCTCTTGCTCGGCATCCCTGGTATTGGGGGCGCCAGTATCGAAGCGGTCAGCCGCAAAGCCCTCTGGTGCGTTAAGTACTGAGGCCTTCATCAGTTCGCTGTATCGCAGCGATTAAGACAACCCTGGGTGGGCTGGCGCCTTCTCGGGGTTGTCCCATTTAAAATACAGAGATGCTTCAGCAACGCACCATCAAGACCATTTCCCGTGCCGTAGGCGTGGGTCTGCACAGCGGCCAGCGTGTCGAGCTGACGTTGCGTCCTGCCCAGCCTGATACCGGCATCGTGTTCCGTCGGGTGGATTTGCCTGAGCCTGTGGATATTCCCATCTCCGCCGAGGCCGTGACCGATACGCGCATGGCGTCCACCATAGGCACGGGCGGTGCCAAGGTGCATACGGTCGAGCATCTGATGTCGGCCATTGCGGGCCTGGGTATAGACAACCTCTACGTGGACATCACGGCCGAAGAGGTGCCGATTCTCGATGGCTCCTCGTCCTCGTTCGTGTTTCTGCTGCAAAGCGCCGGCATCGAGCTGCAGAAGGCGCCCAAGCGCTTTATCCGTATCAAGAGCCCTGTGGAAGTGCGCGAAGGCGAGGGCCAGAATCTCAAATGGGCGCGCTTCGATCCCTATCACGGTTTCAAGCTGCGCTTTGAAATCGACTTCGCTCACCCCGCCGTGGATTCGACTGGCCAATGCGTGGAGTTCGACATGGGGCTGGACAACTACACACGCGATATTGCACGCGCCCGCACCTTTGGCTTTACCAAGGATGTGGAGATGCTGCGCAACAATGGCCTGGCGCTGGGCGGCGGGCTGGACAACGCCATCGTCATGGACGACTACAAGGTCCTCAACAGCGACGGTCTGCGTTATGACGACGAGTTTGCCAAGCACAAGATCCTCGATGCGATCGGTGACCTGTACCTGATCGGCAAGCCCATTCTCGGTGCCTACAGCGCGTTTCGCTCGGGCCACGGCCTCAACAACAAGCTGCTGCGCGCCATGATGGAGCAGCCCGAGACCTGGGAGATCATGACCTTCGAGAGCGAGCGTCAGGCGCCCCAGGGTTTTGCCATGCCCGCGCAGGCATGGTGAGCAGGGCGATATGCTGATCTTTCGCTGGCTGGCGACCCTGCTGATCCTGGCGTCTGCCCTGAGCTTTGCCTTCTATCTGGGAACTGGCAAGGCGCAATACAAACGCTTTGGCTTTCTGCTGTTCAAGTGGACGGTGATTGCAGGTCTGGCCTTTTTTGCCGTGATGTTTGTCGGGCGCATCATCTGAATAGACAGTGGCGCTTTCGCTTGCAGAGCAAGCGCTGAATGCTATGAATTTTCACGAAAATGTAAGCGTGTCTCTGCTTTGTAAAGCGCGGGAAAAACAGGGGTAAAGCAGAGCTGTCCTGCATTGCCTCAGGCTGTATCTGGGTGAACATGCAGTCCATGGCAAGTTTTTCGCCTGCCAGGATTGAAAAGGAGGACATCCCATGACATCTCGCTGGACAACCCGCATTCTTTCCGCTTCCATTGCAGCCTGCATGGGGCTGGGCAGCCTGGCCGCCTATGCCCAGCCAGGCCCGCCTCCGGGCCATGGCAAGAACGATATGCGCCATGGTGGTCATCATGATGACCGTGGTCGTAATGATCATCGCAATGATCGCCGTCATGATTCCCGCTACGACCGCCATGATGGCCACCGCGGCGCCGGCCCCAATCACAACTGGGTGCGTGGCTCGCGTGTGCCGCCGCAGTACCGAGGCTATAACTATGTGGTCAACGACTGGCGCGGACACCGCCTGTCGGCCCCGCCACGTGGCTATCACTGGATTCAGAACGGCAATGACTACCTGCTGGTGGCCATCGCCACGGGCGTGATTGCTTCCTTGGTGCTGGGCAACTATTAAGGCGGTCAGCATGTGACCCAGACAAAAGCCGTGGCATGCCACGGCTTTTTGCACAGGGCGCAGGCTCAGCTCCAACTCAGGGGCAGCAAGCAAAGGCCGCCCTGCGGCGAAGCTGCCGTCCCCCTTTGGGGGAAGCCGCAAAGCGGCTCAGGGGGATTCAATACACTCTTCCGCCCCGATACATGGCGTGCTGCTTGCGGTGCAGATCCGTGGACTTGGCCATCAGATTCATGGCGGCAGAGGCATGCGCATGAGTAATGGCCAGCCCCAGCGCGTCGGCTGCATCGGGGCCGGGCAGGCCGGGCAGTTGCAGCAGACGTTTGACCATTTCCTGGATCTGGTTCTTGGCCGCGCGGCCATGGCCGACCACGGCTTTTTTCATCTGCAGCGCGGTGTACTCGGAAACCGTGAGATTGGCATTGACCAGGGCCGTCAGTGCCGCACCCCGGGCCTGCCCCAGCAGCAGGGTGGACTGGGGGTTGACGTTGACAAAGACGATCTCCACCGATGCCACCTCGGGCTGGTAGCGGGCCGCGACTTCGGAGATGCCGTCAAACAGCACCTTGAGGCGACCGGGCAGGTCGCCCAGCTCCATCTTGTGGGTGCGGATGGTGCCGCTGGCCACATAGGACAGCCGTTGACCGTCCATGTCGATGACGCCAAAGCCCGTGGTCTGCAGGCCGGGGTCGATTCCTAGAATGCGCATGGCTGTGGATTATCCACGCCTATGCAGGGATGCCATGGCCGGAAGTGAGCATGGTCCATGCTTAGGGACGCCGAGCAAGAGCCGCCTCGCGGCGGGGCCGCCCAGGCAAAGCGCCTCAGGGGGGACTAATCATCGGGATGTAGCGTGTGATGGTGCGCGTGCGCACGGCCAAATAGCGCGACTGAGGCATTTTTTCAAAGCGCTTGGGGGCGGGCAGCATGGCTGCCAGCCGGGCGGCTTCACTGGCGCTGAGCTGTGCTGCACTCTTGCGGAAGTAATGCTGGGCGGCGGCCTCGGCGCCAAATATGCCCATGCCCCATTCGACGTTGTTCAGGTAGATCTCCAGAATGCGTTGCTTGTCCAGCATCAGCTCCAGCAACTGGGCCAGCACCAGCTCCTGGCCTTTTCGCAGCATATTGCGCTCGCCCGAGAGCAGCAGATTCTTGGCCAGCTGCTGGGTGATGGTGGAGCCGCCATAGACCTTGGCGGGCTTGCCGCTATTTCCCGCTTTTTCGGCTTGCTCCGCCCTGGCTTCGGCCTTGATATTGCGTTGATAGGCCTTCTGGATGGCATCCCATTGCACGCCATGGTGCTCCATGAAGCCCGCGTCTTCGGAGGCGATCACTGCCCGCGTCAGATTGCCGGAGATGTTTTGGTAATCCACCCACTGCTGGCGCCAGCGCAGGCCGTCCGCACTGTGGGTCAGCTGCCAGGCTTCAGAGCGTTGATATGTGGTCGATTCAGGGCCAACCCATACCATGATTGCGATGCGTGCTACAAAAAACAGCTGCAGCAGCAAGCCAGCGCAAAGCACGAGCAGCAGCAGTCGGCCCAGGGCTTTCATGGTGTGGGTCAATCGCAGTGGGTCAGCGGGCGGCTTCGGCCTGAAGCAGGGCCCGCAGTTCGCTCAGCACCTGGATCGATGGAGGGCGCACGCCACGCCACAGCGCAAAGGATTCTGCGGCCTGTTCGACCAGCATGCCCAGGCCGTCGCGGGCGAGAGCGCCATGGCTGCTGGCCCAGTCCAGAAAATTCTGGGCGGCGGGGCCGTACATCAT
Source organism: Comamonas resistens (assembly GCF_030064165.1). NCBI lineage: Bacteria > Pseudomonadati > Pseudomonadota > Betaproteobacteria > Burkholderiales > Comamonadaceae > Comamonas > Comamonas resistens. The sequence goes on along the minus strand of NZ_CP125947.1, from coordinate 4,348,253 downwards.
GTCGTAGGCCAGAGTACGTGCATGCAGCACGCTGGCAGGCGCCGGCACTTCGGCTCCGGCCAGGCTGCTGGCCGTGGCATTGATGACGATGTCGAAATTCTGAGTCGGATCGGCCTCTAGCGCTTGTCTGTCAAGCGCAGATAGCTCTACTTTGTGTAGCGAAGCCATGGCGGCATGCTGCGCGATCAGCGCCACGGCCTTGGCCTGTGTGCGGTTGCTGACGACGATGCGGCGCGGTTGCTGCTCGATCAGCGAACCCAGTGCGCCGGCAGCTGCGCCGCCTGCACCCAGCAGCAGCACATCGCGGCCGGCAATCTGCACGCCGGCGTTGCGGGTGATGTCGGCCACGATGCCCAGACCATCGGTGTTTTCGGCATGGATGCCGCTGGCGCTGAAGACCAGGGTATTGGCTGCACCGGCCAGGCGCACGCGCTCGCTGGCGCTGGTGGCCAGTTCGGCGGCCTGCAACTTGAAGGGCACGGTCACATTGCAACCCTTGCCACCTTGCTCCGCGAAGTCGCGCACGAAGTCGGCAAAACCGTCAAGCGGAACCAGAGCCCGGTCGTAGCGAACGGGCTGGCCCGTCAGTTCGGCAAAGCGCGCATGAATCCAGGGGGAGCGGCTATGGGCAACGGGGTTGCCCATGACGCAGTATGGGTCGGTGCCGGGTTGTCCGGAGTGGGTCGTAGTCATGGCAAAAGCGGTAGATGGGAGGATTGCCGCCAGGCCGCCCCAAGCGGTGCAGCCGGGGTGGACCACCGTGGTGGGCGCCCGGTTGAGGGGCAGCGCTGTGCAGGTTGTGACAAGCGTTGGGCCCTAATGCACGCTGGTTTCCAGCGTCTGCTCGCGGGTGAAGCGGAAGCGCGAAACCACCGCAATCTGGTCGGCCTTGGAACGCATGGCCGGGCCGAAGTGGCCATAGGGACCGGCGGCGCGGGCGATGGCCTCGGCGCGGGTATCGAGCATGCGGTTGCCCGAGCCTTGCACCACCTCGGTAGAGAGCACATGACCGTCATGGTTCACGGTCAGGATCATGACCAGTTCGCCATAGAGCTTCTTGCCCTTGTTTTCGGGGAAGTTCTCCGTGCCCTTGTCCTCGACCTTGCGGCGCAGCGCATCGTAGTAGACGGCGTAGACGGCCTCCTTGGTGGCGGGGCTGATGTAGCGCTTCTTGGGTCTGGCGTTTTCTTCGTTGATGCGCTTTTCGATTTCGGCCAGCATCTTGATGAGCTGTAGCCGCTTTTCTTCCTGCGCTTCCTGGGCCTTGGCATCGGCGGACAGGCGTGGGTCCAGCGGCGGCAGCGAGGCGACCTGCTGGCGCAGCTGGGTCAGCAACTGGTTTTGCTGCTGCTGCATGGCGTCGATCTGGCGCTGCTTTTCCTCAAAGTCATCGCCCACGGCCGTCAGGGCCGAGTAGGGCATGGGGCTGGTGGCCCGGCCCTTGTCGGCATCTCCACCGCCAGCCAGTGCCGTCTGGGCAATGGCCTGGGCCTTGTCCGGCGTCTCATTGGCGCGGGCGTTGACGAGGATGACTTCCAGCGGCGTGTCCTGAAACACGCGCTCAAAGCGCTCCGGGTCCACGAACTTGACGGTCAGCAGCACGGCATGGACGGCGATGGAGACGCCCAGCGCCAGTTGCAGGGTGCTCAGTCGTTGAAGTGAGGTTGGCAGTTTCACGGCAGCGCTAGAACGGAATAAGTGATACGACTTACGCAAATCAGGTTCAGGCAAGAGCTTCGCCTCTGGGCCGCAGTCCTTGGCGCATCCTTGTTTGCGTAAGTCCTGGGGGAATCAGGACTGCGTTGAGTCGGTACCGGGTGTCTCGGCATCGTTCATGTCCACGGCAATGGAGATGGGGCCGGCGACGGCATCATCATCGTCATCACCGCTGTCATCGCCTTCGACCTGAGCCTCGGCTTCGGTATCCAGACGCTCGATCAGCGTGCCCGAGATGTCCAGCGAGATTTCGTCGATCTCGCCAAGCTTGACGCGCACATGGGCGCCGCGCGGCAGATTCTGCGCACCCAGTACGGGCAGCACCAGCGGCAGATGGTCGGCGCGCACCAGGAAGGAGCCGTTAGGGCCTTCCTTGAAGACGCTGGCCGTCAGCTCGGTGATGCCGTTCTGCTCCAGGTACTTGAGCGTCCAGAAACGCTCCATGCCTGCCTGATAGCCGTTGTAGGCGCTGTAGGCGCCGTCAAAGCTGCTGATGATGCCGAACAGCTCGGCATCCTTGGGCTTGAACGGGGCGGCCAGGGCCGCTGTCTTGCCGTGGCGGGCACAGGCAATGATCTGCCACTGATTGACCAGGTCCACATAGCGGCGCAGCGGGGAGGTGGCCCAGGAATAGGCCTTCACGCCGATGCCGGCATGGGGCAGGGCCTTGGTGCTCATGCGCACCTTGACGCCGGGGGCCAGGCTGGCCTGGCTGCGGTAGATACCGGGCACGCCGTGCTCGGCCAGCATCAGGCCCCAGGTGCTGTTGGCCACGATTGCGGCCTCGGCCACGATCAGGTCCAGCGGCGCGCCGCGCTTGCGCACGGTGATCTGCACCTGCTCGCTGCCATTGGGCTCGGCGCCGTCGTTGCCGACGAGGCGGAAGTTGTAGTCCGGGCGGTTGAAGTTCTCGGGCTTGCCGCGCACCACTTCGCGATTGGCCTTGAGGAACTTGGACCAGCGCTGCAAAAAGGTGAGCTCCTTGCGCTTGCCCAGCAAGGAGTCAGGCGTGTTTTCAACCTCGATTGAGGAGTCGCTCAGCCATTGCTCGGTGACGATGTGGTCGAGCTTGTCATAGCGGAAGTTGACTTCCACGGGTACGCGCTCGAGACGGGTTTCGCTGGAGATGGTCTCCAGCGTTTCCTCGTTGATCTGCACGTATAGCGACACGGCAGGGTTGGAGCGGCCCTCGTCCAGCGTATAGATATGCACCACGTCGTCGGGCAGCATGGTGATCTTGTAGCCGGGCATGTAGACGGTGGACAGGCGGGCGCGGCCCAGCTTGTCGAGTTCGCCGCCGGGCGTGATGGCCAGACCGGGAGCGGCAATGTGAATGCCCACGGTGACGGTGCCCGTGCCCAGGCCGGTAACGGACAGCGCATCGTCGATTTCGGTGGTGGCCGAGTCGTCGATGGAAAAGGCCTTTACATCGGCCACAGGCAGATCGGCCGGAGGCTGGGGAGCCTGCACGGCGGGGAAGCCCGTGCCCTTGGGGAAGTTGTCGAACAGAAAGCGCTTCCAGTGGAACTGGTAGGACGAGTCGATGGCGCCGGCGCGGTGCAGCAGCTCCAGCGGGGCCAGCTTGGTGGCGCGGCTGGCCTCGACCACGGCCTTGTATTCAGGCGCGTTCTTGTCGGGCTTGAACAGAATCTTGTAGAGCTGCTCGCGAATGGCCTGTGGGCATTCGCCGCGCCCCAGCTCCTCGGCCCAGCCGTCGATCTGGGCCTGAATCAGCTTTTTCTTCTCGATGGCGGCCAGTGCCTGCTGCAGGATTTCGGCCGGTGCCTTCTTGAAGCGCCCCTTGCCCGCACGGCGGAAATAATGGGGTGCGTCGTAGAGACGGAACAGCGCACCGGCCTGCTGGGCCAGCGTCGCGGATTCGGAGAAATAGTCACGCGCCAGGTCGGCAAAGCCGAACTCTTCCTCGGGCGCGAATTCCCAGGCCAGGTCCAGATCGATCTCGGCGGCCTGGGCCTGGCCCTGGGCCATCAGCTCGGCAGGGGCCGGCTTCTCGAACTTGAGCAGAATATTGGCGGCCTTGACCTTGACCCGCTTGCCCGAGTCCAGTTCGACCTGGGCAGAGGATTCGGCTTCGGAGAGGATGCGTCCGGCCAGAAATTTGCCGGCTTCTTCAAACAGTGCGTGCATAACCGCGCATTTTCCCACGAGCGGGCAATCTGCCGCTGACAGAGTTCATGGCGCAGCTCAAGCCAAGGCCAGAAACTCGTCGATGCGCTCCAGATATTCGGGGAAATTCGACAGCGCATGGTCGCCGCCTTCCTGCACCAGTTGCAGCGCGTGTGGGTAGCGCTCACTCATCTCTAGCCAGTCCAGAACCTCGTCGCCCTGGGCGATCAGCACCATCTCGGGCGCGGCGGCCGTGAGGTCGCGGGTATCAAGCTGGCGCAATTCCTCAATGTATTCGGGACGGAAATAGAAAACATCTTCCGGGTCATGCCAGTTGCTTTGCTCGCCGATATGGTGCTCAAGATCGCGGGCCGGGTTCACGGCGGGGTTGATCATCACGCTCTTGCAGCGTGCCAGCTGGGCCACCCAGCTCGCGTAATAGCCACCCAGCGAAGAGCCGACCACGGCCATATTCTGGCGGGGCCAGTTGGCAATGCCTTCGGCAATCAGGGCCGTGGCCTCACGCGGGGAGGGCGGCAATTGCGGGCACCACCAGCGGACCTTCGAATGTTTGGTCGCAATATGGTCGGCCAGGATGCGTGCCTTGTTGGACTGGGGAGAGGAGCGAAAGCCGTGCAGATACAGCAGGTGGGTGGTTGTCATGGCGGCAATCTCCTCTGGTTAGCAATCATTGGGTCAACAGGCAATGTCTGCGCCTCATTGTGCGGCCGACAGCTCTGAGCCTATCAGCGTAGAAGACTTATCAAGAACTGCTCAGGGTGCAAGCGCCTTGCACTGTCAGCAAAGCTGCAACCCTGCAATGCACACGGCGACTGGCTCCCACGATAATTGCCGCCCATGTCCGCCACCGAATTCGACAAACCCTCGCTGTTGCAGCGCATTGTTCCGCTGTTTCGCGGCTTTGATTTTTTGCTGCTCCTGTTTGTCCTGCTGCTGGCCAGCGCGGGGCTGCTGGCCATGTATTCATCGGGCTTCGACCATGGAACACGTTTCACGGACCATGGGCGCAATATGTTGATTGCGGCCGGGCTGCTGTTCGTGATTGCGCAAATCCATCCCCAGCAACTGATGAAGGTGGCGGTGCCGCTCTATACCCTGGGGGTGGCCTTGCTGGTTGCTGTCGCCTTGTTCGGTATCACCAAGAAGGGGGCAACGCGCTGGGTCAACGTGGGGGTGGTAATTCAGCCTTCCGAGCTGCTCAAGATCGCCACACCGCTGATGCTGGCCTGGTGGTTCCAGCGCCGTGAAGGCAATCTGCGCGCTTCGGACTTTGCCATCGCCTTTGTGCTGCTGATGGTGCCCGTGGGGCTGATCATGAAGCAGCCTGACCTGGGAACCTCTTTGCTGGTGATGGCCGCGGGCCTGTCCGTCATCTTCTTTGCCGGTCTGCCCTGGAAGCTGATCGTGCCGCCCGTGGTTCTGGGCGTGGTCGGTATCTTTCTGGTGATCTGGTATGAGCCTCAGCTCTGCGCCGACGGCGTGAGCTGGTACTTTCTGCACGATTACCAGCGCACCCGGGTCTGTACGCTGCTGGATCCCACGCGTGACCCGCTGGGCAAGGGCTTTCACATCATCCAGGGCATGATTGCCATCGGTTCGGGGGGCGTCTGGGGCAAGGGTTTCATGGCCGGCACGCAAACCCACCTGGAATTCATTCCAGAGCGCACCACCGACTTCATCTTTGCCGCCTATTCCGAGGAATTTGGCCTGGTGGGCAATCTCTTCATCATCGTTTGCTTTCTGTTTCTGGTCTGGCGTGGTCTAGCCATCGCAATGAGCGCCAACTCGCTGTTTGGGCGCCTGATGGCGGCGGCCGTTTCCATGATCTTCTTTACCTATGCCTTTGTGAACATGGGGATGGTCAGCGGCATCCTGCCCGTGGTGGGTGTGCCCCTGCCTTTCATCAGCTATGGCGGCACGGCCATGGTGACGCTGGGGCTGTCGCTGGGCGTGCTGATGTCGGTTGCCCGGGCACAGCGGCAGCTGCCGGGTGGGGATGGGCACATACCCCATGGGTGAAGACCCGTAGAATATGTGATGCTCTTGATAAAGAAGCTGCAAGCGCTTGATACATAAGCGTTTGATGACGATTTCTCTTTGTATCAGTGCCTGGCGTGATCGTTGAAAATTGTCAGTACTCTTTTTAGCCTATTGCCTGTGCTGTAAACAGCGTTTACAAACGACTTTGGGAGGGCCATAAGACCGATTAAGAGGGAGCGGCAAGGCCCAAGGCGGTTTCTGCGCTGCATAGCGGGTGGTGCAGAAACTGAGTCAGTGAAGCGATTGAATGGAGCGGAATGTTGTCCAGCCTGGTGGGGTGGCATTCCGCTCTTTCTTTTTGGGGCTTGACAAGAGGGGTGCAAGACGGTTTCGTTGAGGCAAAGCGCTTGCCTGGGTCTGTTTGCGTAAACCGGGTGGCGCGGTCTGCGGCCTGCCAGCCGCGAGGACATGCAAGCCTGCCTACAATGCATCCATGATCTCCCGCGAACCCCCCATCGAACGTCTGGCCACGGCCCGTCAACTGTTGCTTGAGCCCTTTGGCCTGGACGAGACCCATCTCTCCCGTGCATTGGCTGAAATCCGCTCGCACCAGGTGGATGATGCCGACCTGTACTTCCAGTACACGCGCGCTGAAGGCTGGAGCCTCGAAGAGGGCATTGTCAAGACCGGTTCCTTCTCCATCGATCAAGGTGTGGGCGTGCGCGCCGTGAGCGGCGAGAAGACGGCTTTTGCCTATTCCGACGATATTTCCGAGGCCTCGTTGCTGGATGCAGCGCGTACCGTGCGCTCCATCTCTGCCGCGTCTCAGGCCCGCCGCGTCAAGGCCGGTGCGTCCAAGATTGCGCAAAGCCGCTCGCTGTATCCAAGCCTGGACCCCATCGGCACTCTGGACAGCACGGCCAAGGTCGAGCTGCTGGGCAAGGTGGAAAAGCTGGCCCGCGCCAAGGATCCGCGCGTGGTGCAGGTCATGGCAGGTCTTGCCAGCGAATACGATGTAGTGCTGGTGGCGCGTGCAGACGGCACGCTGGCCGCTGACGTGCGCCCGTTGGTGCGTTTGTCCGTGACCGTGATCGCCGAGCAAAAGGGCCGCCGCGAGGTGGGTTCCTCGGGCGGTGGCGGACGTTTCGGCCTGGCGTATTTCAGCGACGAGCAGATCAGCCAGTATGTAGACGAAGCCGTGCATGCAGCGCTGGTGAACCTGGATTCACGACCTGCCCCCGCCGGTGTGATGACGGTGGTATTGGGCCCGGGCTGGCCCGGCGTGCTGTTCCACGAGGCCGTGGGGCATGGCCTGGAAGGCGACTTCAACCGCAAGGGCTCCAGCGCTTTCAGCGGTCGCATCGGTCAGCGTGTGGCGGCCAAGGGCGTCACGGTGCTGGATGACGGCACGATTGCCGATCGTCGTGGCTCGCTCAATGTGGACGATGAAGGCCATGCCAGCCAGAGCAATGTGCTGATCGAGGACGGTATCCTCAAAGGCTATATCCAGGACTCGATGAATGCCCGCCTGATGGGCGTCAAACCCACGGGCAACGGCCGCCGCGAAAGCTATGCCCATATCCCCATGCCGCGCATGACCAACACCTATATGCTGGGTGGCGACAAGGACCCGCAGGAAATCATCGGCTCCATCAAGAAAGGCCTGTACGCCACCAATTTCGGCGGCGGCCAGGTGGACATCACCAGCGGCAAGTTCGTGTTCTCCGCCAGCGAAGCCTACTGGGTGGAGAACGGCCAGATCCAGTACCCCGTCAAGGGCGCTACCATCATCGGAAGCGGCCCGGAGTCGCTCAAGCACATCAGCATGATAGGCAACGACATGCGCCTGGACTCGGGCGTGGGCACCTGCGGCAAGGAAGGCCAGAGCGTGCCTGTGGGCGTGGGCCAGCCTACGCTGCGCATTGACGGCCTGACCGTCGGCGGAACGGCCTGATAGAGGTTTCAGGCGGGTCTGCCCGCTGTGAGCACCAAACCCCGCTTTGCATGGCAGAGCGGGGTTTTTTCATTTCAAAGTGCTGCAAGGACCATTCGCTAAACACCGTTTGCGGCCAAAACGTCTGCGGAAAACTGCAGTAGATCGCCTACCCGCAGGGTTTTTTGAGGGCTTTGTGGGGTTCGAGCGTGAATATTGTTGGTTTGATGGAAAATTGCATAAATTCTTGTATTTAAAGAATTGATTTCAATAAAATTCTAAAAAATAAGAAAAAACACAAAAATACTGCAATGTAAGAAATTTTGAAAAATGCACTATTTCAGAGGAGGAAGCAATTTTTGACAGGACAGTGGCGCGGGTGGCGGATGTTGCAATGCAAAAGAGCTGTGCTACATTGAAAGACATGCAAACGCAACGCGCCTATTTCTTTTACTTTTGGTTCTCGCCCCCGGCGGCTGAGAGGTAAGAGCGCGCACCCTGCAAACACCTCCCAAAGAACCGCCGAAGCTGCAAAGCCCGGCGGTTTTTTTTCACCCTACGTTTCAGCACCCCCGGTTTTCAACGATCAAACACCTCACGAAAGATTGCCATGACTGCTCTGAACACTTCCTCTACCGATTCCTGGTATCGCACCGGTTCTCCCAAGACAGGCCAGACCGACGACGCACGTATCAAGGACATCACAGTGTTACCCCCTCCAGAGCACCTCATTCGCTTCTTCCCGATTCGCGGTACGGCCGTCGAGACTCTGATCGGCGATACCCGCCGCAGCATCCACAACATCATGCGTGCGCAGGATGACCGTCTGCTGGTCATCGTCGGCCCTTGCTCGATTCACGATCCCGCTGCGGCTCTGGACTACGCACGCCGACTGGCCGTGGTGCGCGAGCAGTACAAGGACACGCTGGAAGTGGTGATGCGTGTCTACTTCGAAAAGCCCCGTACCACCGTGGGCTGGAAGGGGCTGATCAACGATCCCTACCTGGATCAGAGCTACCGCATTGACGAAGGCCTGCGCATCGCGCGCCAACTGCTGATCGACATCAACCGCCTGGGTGTGCCTGCGGCCAGCGAATTCCTGGACGTGATCTCGCCCCAGTACATTGGCGACCTGATCAGCTGGGGCGCGATCGGTGCCCGCACCACCGAAAGCCAGGTGCACCGCGAGCTGGCTTCGGGCATCTCGGCGCCGATAGGTTTCAAGAACGGCACGGACGGCAATATCCGCATTGCCACCGATGCGATTCAGTCGGCCAGCCGCGGTCACCACTTCCTGTCGGTGCACAAGAACGGCCAGGTCGCCATCGTGCACACGGGCGGCAATCAGGACTGCCACGTGATTCTGCGCGGCGGCAAGACCCCCAACTATGACGCCGAGCATGTGGCAGCCGCCTGCAGAGACCTGGAGGCTGCGGGTCTGACGCCTTCGCTGATGGTGGACTGCAGCCATGCCAACAGCAACAAGCAGCATGAACGCCAGAAGGATGTTGCGCGCGATATCGCCGGCCAGATTGCTGGTGGCTCGAGCAGCGTGTTCGGCGTGATGATCGAAGGCCATCTGGTCGGCGGCGCCCAGAAGTTCACCCCGGGCAAGGATGAGGTCTGCAATCTGACCTATGGTCAGAGCATTACCGACGCATGCCTGGGCTGGGACGACTCTCTGTCCACGCTGGAAGAGCTGTCACAAGCCGTGCTGCAACGCCGTGAGGCGGCAGCGGTCAGCAAGAAGGAAGCGGCAGTCGCTGCCTGAAGCGAGAAGCGAGTCGTATGAATAAAAACAGGCCACTGAGCGATTTGCTCCGTGGCCTGTTTCTATTGGGTATGCCTTCTGCAGAAGAGGGTCAGCCCTGGGATTCTTGCGGCAGGTCTGGTGTCATTGCGCAGCCGTTGAGTGTGGCATCGATGCGGTTGATGAGGCGCAGCAGATGCTGTTTGTCAAAGTCGGTGCGCTTTTCCCACTCATGCTCGGCCAGGGGGAAGACATGGCTTTGATGTGGCAGAACGCCATCGGCATCGATCAGCGCATGCAGGCGCGGGATATAGACCCACTGCAGCCATTCATGGATCTTGAGCGTGTCATACATGAAAGGGACGGTGGACTCCAGCGCCTTGGGGTCAGGCGCCACGGATGACCACAGCTTTTGCAGCTGCAGCTCAGCCTGCAGTTGCTGCAGTTGCTCGCGCAGTTCGTTGTGGATGTTTGGGGTGGTCATGGTGATGGGCTCCGAGGCTGTGCTTGGCACAAATATGTTGCCAAGTATGTAAGCCCTCTCGTACGGATTTCAAGTCCGTGGCCTTGTCTCGATAACGAGGGAGTTACTTCTCTTCAACAGCACTTGAAATACATGAGAGCGCCCATATATTGTTATCAATCATGTGATGGATGCTATGAATATTGAGGAATTCATGCTCTCTGATTGACTATTCTTATGTAACTGCTGTGATGTCTAGTGAGTCGATCATGCCCTGTATTGCGATCAAGGCAGTGTGCATGCAGTCAGCTTGCGGCGTCTTCAGTCCATGCGGCCGCCATTAAGCTGTGGTCATGACAATGACTGGCGCCAGATGTGTCAGGAAGTGAGAGGAGATCTATGCGTAGTGAAGTAATTGTGATTCTGGATGGTGATCATGAATACCGGGTGGATACCCAGGCGCTGACACCTGTGAGCTCGGACGAAGGCCGCCGCTGGCTGGATCAGCAGTTTGTCTCTTTGGACTGTGAACCTTTGCGCGCCACAGGCAAGGTGTTGCTGGCCGACAAATTGGTTGTGGTAGCGCGTGAAGCTCGCAACCGTCCCGAGCTGTTTGACAACGAAGACTGGCGCAACACCTATGCTGTAGCCGCCCAGGCCGTGTTGTCCAAACCATTGATCCGGGTGGATGTGCCGGCGATGTCGATTAGTTATTGACACCCCTGAGCCACTGCGCGGCTTCCCCCTCTCTGCTTCGCGGAGGGGGCGACAGCCTCGCTGCGAGACGGCTCTTGCTTGCTGTCCCCATGTGGAAGCATGCCAGTTTTGAAGATCGCTAATGAAAAATGCCCGCGTAGAGCGGGCATTTGCTTTTATCGGGGCTTATTTCAGCGCTTGCAGCAGCTTGGCGTGTATGCCGCCAAAGCCGCCGTTGCTCATGCAGACGATATGGTCGCCGGGGCGGGCCACGGCGGTAATCTGCTCGATCAGCGTGGCGATGTCGCCTGCTACCTGGGCGCGCTGGCCGGGGCCTACGCCCATGGACTCCAGTGCTTCGGCGGCATCCCAGTCCAGACCTGCGGTGTGACAGAAAACCAGGTCGGCATTTTCAAGCGACCAGGGCAGTTGACTCTTCATGGTGCCCAGCTTCATGGTGTTGCTGCGGGGCTCGAAGACGGCGAGGATGCGGGCATCGGGGCCCAGTTTGCGGCGCAGGCCGTCCAGCGTGGTGCGGATGGCCGTGGGGTGGTGGGCAAAGTCGTCATAGACCTCGATGCCGTTCACCGTGCCGCGCAGTTCCATGCGGCGCTTGACGTTCTGAAAGCGCGACAGGGCTTCGCAGGCCACTTCGGCACTCACGCCCAGGTGATCGGCTGCCGCAATGGCCGCCAGGGCATTGAGCTGGTTGTGCACGCCGGTCAGCGACCAGGTCAGCTGGCCAACTTTTTTGCCATGGTGCAGCACTGCAAAGTCGCTGGGGTCGCCTTCGGCGCTGAAGTCGCTGACGGCAGAGCCGAAATTGCGCACTTCGCTCCAGCAGCCTTGGCTCAGCACGCGGGTCAGGCTTTCTTCCAGGCCATTGGTGACAACACGGCCGGTCGAAGGCACAGTGCGGATCAGGTGGTGGAACTGGCGCTCGATGGCTGCCAGATCATCAAAGATGTCGGCGTGATCGAATTCGAGATTGTTGAGCACGGCCGTGCGGGGGCGGTAGTGCACGAACTTGCTGCGCTTGTCGAAGAAGGCCGTGTCGTATTCATCGGCTTCGATCACAAACACCGGTTCATCGCCCACAGGGCCGGGGCCGCGGGCGGGGCGCCTGGCCGCACCGAGGCGGGCCGAGACGCCAAAGTCCAGCGGTACGCCGCCGACCAGAAAGCCAGGCTGCAGGCCTGCGCATTCCAGTACCCAGGTCAGCATGGAGGTGGTGGTTGTCTTGCCATGCGTGCCAGCCACGGCCAGCACATGGCGGCCGCGCAAGACATGCTCGGCCAGCCATTGCGGGCCGCTGGTGTAGGCCGCGCCTGTATCCAGAATCGCTTCCATCAGCGGAAACTTGGGCGAGCCGTCGGGAAGGCGCTTGCGACTGACCACATTGCCGATCACATACATATCGGGCTGCAGGGCGATCTGGTCGGCGCCGTAGCCCTCGATCAGCTCTATGCCCAGTTGACGCAGCTGATCGCTCATCGGCGGGTAAACGCCCGCATCGCAACCGGTGACTTTGTGGCCGGCTTCACGTGCCAAGGCGGCCAGACCTCCCATGAAGGTGCCGCAAATGCCCAGAATATGTATGTGCATGGTCGGGGATTCTACGGTTGCGGGCATGACCTGGAAGCAAGCTGTGGGCTGGTATGGCGCTGGCAGTAACCTTTCTTATCAAATTGATAGCTGCATGCGCTTGTTTGTCATGTTTTCCAAGATGTTATGAATTGAAGGATGAGACTCTTTCTACGGTAGCAGCTATGAAAAATGCAGACTGCCTGCCTGACCTGTGCGGAATGGGAAAAAGACCTGCAGCCATCTGAGTCACAATGGCTGCTCGGCCCATGGCGCATACTGCGCCGGCCCAATGGAAGTGCGCTATGAGTTTGGATGATGTGACTGCTGAAATTGCCCAGACGGCGGCCCGCATGGTGGTGGAGGAGGGTCTGGAATGGGGCCCCGCCAAGCAGCGTGCCGTGAGGCAGCTGGGCCTGCCCGCTCGCACAGCCTTGCCAGACAACGACCAGCTGGAAGCGGCGATCCGTGAATATATAGAGTTGTTCTGTGGCGACACCCAGCCACAGGAGCTGCATGCCTTGCGCGAGCTGGCATTGGTATGGATGGACAGGCTGCAGGAGTTCCGCCCATATCTGGCGGGAGCGGTCTGGCGCGGTACCGCTACACGTTTGTCAGATATATATCTGCAACTGTTTTGCGATGATCCAAAGTCTGCCGAGATTGCGCTGATCAACAACCATGTGCAGTACGAACCCAGCACGGTGACGGGCTTTCAGGGCAAGCCTGTAGAGGCGCTATCCATTCATGCGCTGTGCCAACCACTCGGTGAAACCGTGGGCGTGCATCTGATGATTTATGACCGTGACGATATGCGTGGAGCGATGAAGCCGGACTCCGGCGGGCGCAGTCCGCGTGGCGATGCCAAGGCGCTGCGCAAACTGCTGGAGGAGGAAAGCGATGACTGAGGTACCAAGCACTGATGCCAAGCCGCAAGGCGGCTCGCGCCGGCTGTGGCTGACCGGGGCTGTGGCGGCCGCAGCGGCGGCGGCGGGTGCTGGTGTCGCCTGGTGGCGCAGTCAGCCCCAGGCCATGGGCCCCAGTGCCGAGGCGCAGCTCTGGAGTCAGGTATTCACGACCCCCGATGGTCAGTCTTTTGGCATGGCGGACCTCAAGGGCAAGCCTTTATTGGTCAACTTCTGGGCTACCTGGTGCCCACCTTGTGTCAAGGAGCTGCCCATGCTCAGCGAATTCGCTGCCAAGCAGGGCGCGGGCGGTATTCAGGTCGTGGGGCTGGCGGTGGACAAGCCGGAGGCGGTGCTGCGCTTTTTGCAGCGTCAACCTGTGCAATTTCCAGTTGCCCTGGCGATGCAAGGGGGATTAGGCCTATCACGGGCTCTGGGTAACCTTCAAGGGGGACTGCCTTTTTCGGTGCTTTTCGATGCCAAGGGGCAGGTACGGCAGCGTAAAATAGGCGAGCTTTCCAGTGAAGATCTGGCGAATTGGAGCAAGTAGAGCGAATGAGCCTTGCTGTTGTCGTCAGAAAAGTGTAGGTAACTGAATTCCATGGTGACGTTACTGAAAAATATGCGCCAATGCACGCAGAAGGGCGAATTTGAGGTAAATTCGCGCCCTGTTTAGAATTACGTCGCTGGAGCTCCCATGGATTTGCGAAAACTCAAGACCCTTATTGATCTCGTGTCCGAATCGAATGTGTCGGAACTGGAGATCACCGAAGCAGAGGGCAAGGTCCGTATCGTCAAGAGCGAAGGTGTGGTGCAGCAGTTCGTCGCTGCTCCCGTGCAGGCAGCCCCTGTGATGGCTGCACCCGTAGCTGCCGCTCCTGTGACCGCAGCCCCCGCTGCTGCACCGGCTGCTGCTGCTGTCGAAGGTCATGTGGTCAAGTCGCCCATGGTCGGCACTTTCTACCGTGCTTCCAGCCCAGGCGCCAAGCCTTTTGTCGATGTGGGCAGCCAGGTCAAGGAAGGCGACACCATCTGCATCGTTGAAGCCATGAAGATTCTCAACGAGATCGAAGCCGACAAGAGCGGCACCATTGTTCGCGTTCTGGGCGAAAACGGCCAGGCTGTGGAATACGGCCAGCCTCTGTTCGTGATCGAGTGATAGATCATGAGGCGTTGCATGCGGCTGGCATTGCAGCGCCGAGGTGCGCAAGCCACTGGCTGCGCGACTGGGTCATTGGCAGTGGCCTGCGCTGAGGCGCGGGCACCAAGCTGCGAGGAACTTCATGTTTAAGAAAATTTTGGTTGCCAATCGGGGCGAGATCGCCCTGCGCATCCAGCGCGCTTGCCGTGAGCTGGGTATCAAGGCGGTGATGGTGTATTCCGAAGCCGACCGCGATGCCAAGTACGTCAAGCTGGCCGACGAAGCCGTGTGTATCGGCCCGGCTCCATCTCCGCTGTCCTACCTGAACATGCCGGCCATCATCTCGGCCGCCGAGGTGACGGATGCGGAAGCCATTCACCCCGGTTACGGCTTCCTGGCGGAGAACGCCGACTTTGCCGAACGCGTGGAAAAGAGCGGGTTCACCTTCATTGGCCCGACTCCCGAAAACATCCGCATCATGGGCGACAAGGTGTCTGCCAAGCAGGCCATGATCAAGGCCGGCGTGCCCTGCGTGCCGGGCTCGGACGGCGAGTTGCCCGACGATCCTGCGCTGATCAAGCGCATTGCCAAGACCATTGGCTATCCTGTGATCATCAAGGCCTCTGGCGGTGGCGGTGGCCGCGGCATGCGCGTGGTGCATACCGAAGCCGCGCTGATCAATGCCGTGCAGATGACCAAGGCCGAGGCGGCTGCCGCGTTTGGCAATCCTGCCGTGTACATGGAAAAGTACCTGCAGAACCCACGTCACGTGGAAATTCAGGTGATTGCCGATACCTTCAAGAATGCCGTCTACCTGGGCGAGCGCGACTGCTCCATGCAGCGTCGCCACCAGAAGGTGATTGAGGAAGCGCCGGCTCCCGGCATTCCACGTAAGCTGATCGAGCGCATCGGTGACCGCTGCGTGGCCGCTTGCAAGAAGATCGGTTATCGCGGTGCGGGTACCTTCGAGTTCCTCTACGAGAACGGCGAGTTCTACTTCATCGAGATGAACACCCGCGTGCAGGTGGAACACCCGATCTCCGAGTTGATCACCGGTGTGGACATCGTGCGCACCCAGATCATGGTGGCCGCCGGCGAAAAGCTGCCGTTCACCCAGCGTCAGATCGAGTTCAAGGGCCATGCCATTGAATGCCGTGTGAACGCTGAAGACCCCTACAAGTTCACGCCCTCGCCTGGCCGCATCACCATGTGGCATGCCCCAGGTGGCCCCGGTGTGCGCGTGGACTCGCATGTGTACAACAATTACTTTGTGCCGCCCAACTATGACTCGATGATTGGCAAGGTCATCACGTATGGCGACACCCGCGAGCAGGCGATTGCCCGCATGCGCACCGCCTTGCTGGAGACCGTGGTGGAAGGCATCAGCACGAATATTCCGCTGCACCAGGATCTGATGGTGGATGCGAAGTTCCTCGAAGGCGGCACCAATATCCACTATCTGGAAGAGTGGCTGACACGCCGCAATCCCACCAAGCGATGAGCTGGCATTTGCCGCTTTGACTTCTCATGCTGGCCTCTGGCAACGGAGGCCAGCATTTTCGTTTTTCAGGAATAAACGGCCTGCAGCAGCGCACCCGTGCGTAGCGGCAGGCCCAGGAAAGGATTGGCCATGTACGAGCTGAGCCTGTTGTGCCCGGAGGACCGGGTCGAGACGATTAGCGATGCGCTCGATGCCCTCGATGCGCTGAGCGTGTCCGTGGAAGATGCCGACGCACAGACTGATGCCGAGCAGGCGCTGTTTGGCGAGCCTGGCATGCCTGCGCCCAAGGAAGGCTGGAATCGCAGCCGCGTGATTGCCCTGTATCCCGATGAAGCAGCCGCCACCGAAGCGCGCGATCTGCTGCTGCCGCAGGACTTCTTTGAAGGCTGCAAGATTTTGGCCGTCAAGCCTGTGCCCGAGCAGGACTGGGTGCGTCTGACGCAATCGCAGTTCGAGCCCGTGGAGATCACACCCGAGTTCTGGATCGTGCCCACCTGGCATGAACTGCCAGAGCAGGCCAAGGTCAGCATCCGTCTGGATCCCGGTCTGGCCTTTGGCACGGGCACTCACCCCACCACCCGCATGTGCCTGCGCTGGATTGCGCGTCAGCCCAAGGGCTCGCTGGGTCGTACGCTGGACTATGGCTGTGGCTCGGGCATCTTGGCCATTGGTGCTGCCAAGTTCGGTGCCTCCGACATTGATGCCGTGGATATCGACCCCGCAGCGGTGGAGTCCACCAACTACAACACCAGCGCCAACCATGTGGAAGTCAAGGCTGGCCTGCCCGAGGCAGCCGGTGGTGAGTACCAGACCGTGCTGGCCAATATTCTGGCGACGCCGCTCAAGGTGCTGGCGCCGTTGCTGTGCGGCCGTGTACAGGCTGGCGGCCATCTGGTGCTGGCCGGTATTCTGGAGCGTCAGGCGGACGAGCTCAAAGAAGCTTATGCGCCCTATGTCAAGCTGGAAGTTGCCGACAGCGAAGATGGCTGGATCCTGATGACAGCCCAGCGAGCCGCCTGATTGCGACACCATCCGTGCTCCGCCAGGTGAGCCGGTGGTTGCTGCCTACAATTGCAAACCGATGAGCCAAGTCACCCGTTGCCCCTCTTGTGGAACCCGCTTCAAAGTGGTTGCCGACCAATTGCGTATTTCGCAAGGCTGGGTGCGCTGCGGGATGTGCCAGAGCGTGTTCGATGCCTCCGAGGATTTGCAGTCCGTACCGGACGAGGTGCTGCAGTCGGCCGTGGAGCAGGCCCAGGCCGCCGAAGCATCGAAGTCCTCGGCACAGGTGCAGCCCGAGGAACCGGATGCTCCTTCTTTGGAAGCTGATGGCGCAAGTCAGGAAAGGGCTGAAAGCCGTTTCGACTTGAATTCCTCTGTACCCGCCGACGAGGCTGGCGCTGTGGTGCAGTCGGTTCCTGCAGACCTGCAAGCCGAGCCTGAGCCCGAGGTTGCGCCAGTGGCTGCAGGACTGGAGCCGGAGCCGCCCGAGTCATCGTTTATCGACCATGCCAGGCCTTTGCTGGACGAGCCTGAGGCTGTGCTGGAGGCGGTTGAAAGCACAGAGGCCTCTGTGCTCGCGCAGGCTGAGCAGGCGCCGGACGCGGCAGGCAAGTCCGTTGAAGCTTCAATCGAGACAGCGCCGGAGTCTGTGCCGGAGCAGGCCGACCCACCGGATGTCGATGCTCATGCGCAGGCGGTTTCCGTACTGCCGTCACCCGATGTGGATCAGGTGCGGCGCGAGGTCGATGCCGCACAGCCAGCCGATGATGAAGCTGCAGCCGCAAGCTCCACCGCAGCTCTGGATGAGCCTGATTTTGTACGCCAGGCCCGACGCCAGGCCTTTTGGCATTCCCGCGGCATGCGTGTGGCTCTGGTGCTGGGCAGTGTGCTGGCCGCTGGCGGCATGGCTGCGCAGTATGCGTGGCAGCAGCGCGATGCGCTGGCGGCAGAGTATCCCGCTTTGGCCCCGGTGCTGGCCAAAGCCTGCCAGGCTGCTGGTTGCGAGTTGCATGCCAGGCGCGAGATTGGCGATGTGGTGATCAGTGGCTCGGGCTTCAAGCAACTGGCGGATGCTCATCAATATCAGTGGAGCCTGACGCTGGAAAATCGCTCCGATACGCCGGTGGCCACACCCGTGGCCGAGCTGACGCTCACGGATGCACAGGACAAGCCCTTGCTGCGGCGCGTTGTGGACCTCAAGTCTCTGGGTGCTCCGGAGCAGCTGCAGCCCCGTCAGGAGTGGAGTGTGAATGTGCCAGTGCGGGTGCAGGACTTGTCTGCATCTGTGGCCGGTTACCGAGCACTGGTCTTCTACCCTTAATTCCTCATAGAAAGAGAACAACACCATGGCTGCTTTGATCTGCGGATCGCTGGCGTTTGACAACATCATGACCTTTGAAGGTCGTTTTGCGGACCAGATCCTGCCTGACCAGCTGCATATCCTCAACGTGTCATTTCTGGTGCCCACGCTGCGCCGCGACTTCGGCGGCTGCGCCGGCAACATCGCCTACAGCCTGAGGCTGCTGGGCGGCGATGCCCAGCCCATGGCCATGGTGGGCAGCGATGGCGCCGACTATGTGCAGCGCTTCAAGGATCTGGGCATCGAGACACGCCATGTGGGCCAGCTGCAGAGCACGCACACGGCGCAATGCATGATCATGACGGACCGTGACAACAACCAGATCACGGCCTTCCACCCTGGCGCAATGATGCAGGCACACGAAAACCGGATCACGGCCGAGATGGCTGCCGAGATCAAGGTCGGCATCGTGGCTCCCGATGGTCGCCAGGCCATGATCGAGCATGCGGCTCAGTTCAAGGCTGCGGGTATTCCGTTTGTCTTCGATCCGGGCCAGGGGCTGCCCATGTTCAATGGCGACGAACTGAAGGCCTTTATCGAACAGGCGGACTGGGTTGCGGTGAACGACTATGAAGGCAAGATGCTGAGCGAGCGCACGGGCCTGAGCTTCGAGCAGATTTCGCATCAGGTCAAAGGTCTCATAGTCACATTGGGCGCTGAGGGCTGCGAAGTCTGGGAGCAAGGCAAGAAGAGCCTGGTTGCATCCGTCAAGCCTGCTGCGGTGGTGGACCCCACAGGCTGTGGCGACGCCTGGCGCGGAGCCTTTTTGTTTGGCCTGGAGCGTGGCTGGGATCTGGTGCGCTGCGCCGAGCTGGGTAACCGCATGGGTGCGCTGAAGATTGCCCACCGTGGCCCGCAGAACTATCAGCTGGACTTCCAGCCTTGATGAGAATCCGCTTGCATCCCGGGCCTTGAACCGGGGGCCAGCAGAAAAAAGCCCGATCTCTCGGTAGAGAGATCGGGCTTTTTTTATGGCGAGTTGATCAGTAGATCGCTCAGGGCTTGTTGCCAGTAGGGAAGGGCCATGCAGCCTGAGGTGCCAGGCGAGTCTGAGCGACAGGTGCGGCAGCTTCAACAGCGGCTGGTGCAGGAGCTGCGGCCTTCTTGCTGGCAGCCTTCTTGGTTGCAGCTTTTGCAGGAGCGGCCTTGGCAGCAGTTGCAGCCTTCTTGGCAGGAGCGGCCTTGGCAGCAGTTGCAGCCTTCTTGGCAGGAGCGGCCTTGGCAGCAGTTGCAGCCTTCTTGGCAGGAGCGGCCTTGGCAGCAGTTGCAGCCTTCTTGGCGGGAGCGGCCTTGGCAGCCGTTGCAGCCTTCTTGGCGGGGGCGGCCTTGGCAGCCGTTGCAGCCTTCTTGGCGGGGGCGGCCTTGGCAGCCGTTGCAGCCTTCTTGGCGGGAGCGGCCTTGGCAGCAGTTGTTGCAGCCTTCTTGGCGGGAGCGGCCTTGGCAGCCGTTGCAGCCTTCTTGGCAGGAGCGGCCTTGGCAGCCGTTGCAGCCTTCTTGGCAGGAGCGGCCTTGGCAGCCGTTGCAGCCTTCTTGGCGGGAGCAGCCTTGGCAGCAGTTGCAGCCTTCTTGGCGGGCGCAGCCTTGGCAGCAGTTGCAGCCTTCTTGGCAGGAGCGGCCTTGGCAGCAGTTGCAGCCTTCTTGGCGGGAGCGGCCTTGGCAGCAGTTGCAGCCTTCTTGGCGGGAGCGGCCTTGGCAGCCGTTGCAGCCTTCTTGGCAGGAGCGGCCTTGGCAGCCGTTGCAGCCTTCTTGGCGGGAGCGGCCTTGGCAGCAGTTGCAGCCTTCTTGGGAGCAGCGGCCTTTGCTGGCGCAGCTGCCTTGGAGCTTGCGGTCTTGGTTGTCGCTGCCTTCTTCACAGCTTCAGCCTTGGGCGCGGCCGCCTTCTTGGCAGGTGTTTTTTTCTCGGTTGTGGCCTTGGCGGCCGTCTTCTTCGCAGTTGCCATCATTTTCTCCTTCGTTGATTTGCATAAGACGTCCGGCTCTTTGCAGTGCCGGACGATTCAAAGCGATGTGGAGTTACGCATCGCTAGGAACACAAATTTGCTTCACGCCAAATCTCGTTTTTTGTAGCAATGAAGTGAAGCAAGTCATGACTCGCATTGTGCCTGCTTAGAAGCAATTAATCCCAAGAAAGTGCGCCTCCGGTCTGATACTCGATCACTCGTGTCTCAAAGAAGTTACGTTCTTTCTTCAAATCGATCATTTCGCTCATCCAGGGGAAGGGATTTTCTTCACCGGGGAAAAGCTCTTCCAGACCGATCTGTGTGGCGCGGCGGTTGGCGATGTAGCGCAGATAACCCTTGAACATCGATGCGTTCATGCCCAGCACGCCGCGTGGCATGGTGTCTTCGGCATAGCGGTATTCCAGCTCCACGGCCTTCTGGAACAGAGCGGTGATTTCCTGCTTGAACTCGGCAGTCCACAAACCGGGATTTTCGAGCTTGAGCTGGTTGATCAGGTCGATGCCGAAGTTGCAGTGCATGGACTCGTCGCGCAGGATGTACTGGTACTGCTCGGCAGCGCCCGTCATCTTGTTCTGGCGGCCCAGGGCCAGGATCTGCGTGAAGCCCACGTAGAAGAACAGACCTTCCATCAGGCAGGCAAAGACGATCAGCGACTTGAGCAGAGTCTGGTCGGTTTCGTGCGTGCCGGTCTTGAAGTTGGGGTCCATGATCGCTTCGATGAAGGGGATCAGGAACTCGTCCTTGTCGCGGATGGATTGGACTTCGTTATAGGCGTTGAAGATTTCTGATTCGTCCAGGCCCAGCGATTCCACGATGTACTGGTAGGCATGGGTGTGGATGGCTTCTTCAAATGCCTGGCGCAGCAGGAACTGGCGGCACTCGGGCGCTGTGATGTGGCGGTAGGTGCCCAGCACGATGTTGTTGGCGGCCAGGGAGTCGGCCGTCACGAAGAAGCCGAGATTGCGCTTGACGATGCGGCGCTCGTCTTCGGTCAGACCGTTGGGGTCCTTCCACAGCGCGATGTCGCGCGTCATGTTCACTTCCTGCGGCATCCAGTGGTTGGCGCAGGTGGCCAGATACTTTTCCCAGGCCCACTTGTACTTGAACGGAACCAGCTGGTTCACGTCGGTCTTGGCGTTGATGATGCGCTTGTCGGCAGCATTCACGCGCTTGTGCGTGCTGGTGGACGCAGCGGCTTCGCTGCTGGGGGCGGAAGGCGCAAAAGTGTCGTCGTCAAAGCTCAGCATGAGTTATTCCTTTAAGGGAAAAGCTGGGTGCATTGAAATCAACATCCAGCCTTCTGATTTATCTATTTAGTCAATGCCAGTGAAAACTGGCGTGGCCCACGCGAGAGACATCGAGCAAGGGCCGCCCCGCAGCGAGGATGTCGTCCCCCTCCCGTAGAGAGAGGGGGAAGGCGCAAAGCGCCTCAGGGGGTGTTTGCCAATTATTGGCAAGCCTCGCAACCAGGATCGTCGATCGCGCAGAACTTGATGTCCGTGGCGGGTGCCTGGGCACGGGCAGCGGCGGCAGCGGCTTCCAGTGCGCTCACTGCAGGCTTGGCCGCAGGGGCTACCGAAGCGGCAGGAGCACCG
The DNA here is from genome assembly GCF_030064165.1 of Comamonas resistens. Taxonomy (NCBI): domain Bacteria; kingdom Pseudomonadati; phylum Pseudomonadota; class Betaproteobacteria; order Burkholderiales; family Comamonadaceae; genus Comamonas; species Comamonas resistens. Next base: position 4,326,518 of record NZ_CP125947.1, on the reverse strand, counting down.
GAGGACACGGCGTTCAGCACACGGCTTTGCACGGTGGACTTCTCGATATTGGTGGCGCTGGTGGTGCGCAGGTAGTAGGTGGTCTTCAGACCGCGCAGCCAGGCCAGCATATAGGTGTCGTGCAGCTTCTTGCCCGAGGCACCGGCCATGTAGATGTTCAGGCTCTGGGCCTGGTCGATCCACTTCTGGCGGCGCGAGGCGGCTTCCACCAGCCATTCGGGCGCGACTTCGAACGCCGTGGCGTAAAGATTCTTGATCTCTTGCGGCACGCGGTCGATGGCACGCAGCGAGCCGTCGAAATGCTTGAGATCCATGACCATCACGTCGTCCCACAGGCCCAGGCGCTTCAGGTCGCGCACCAGGTACTGGTTGATGACGGTGAATTCGCCCGACAGATTGGACTTCACGGACAGGTTGCCGAACGAAGGTTCGATCGAGGCATCCACGCCCACGATGTTGGAGATGGTGGCGGTGGGCGCAATGGCCACGCAGTTGCTGTTGCGCATGCCGTCCTTGGCGATCTTGGCGCGCAGGGCATCCCAGTCCAGCTTGGCGGAGCGGTCCACTTCCACATAACCGCCGCGGGCCTTTTCCAGCAGCTTCAGGGTGTCGGGGGGCAGGATGCCCTGATCCCACAGCGAGCCCTTGAAGGTGGAGTAGGTGCCGCGCTCCTTGGCCAGCTCGGTCGAAGCCCAGTAGGCGTAGTAGCAGATGGCTTCCATGGATTCGTCGGCGAATTCCACGGCGCCCTGGCTGGCGTAGGCCGTGCGCATTTCATAGAGCGCGTCCTGGAAGCCCATCAGGCCCATGCCCACGGGGCGGTGGCGCAGATTGGAGTCCTTGGCCTTTTGCACGGCGTAGTAGTTGATGTCGATCACGTTGTCCAGCATGCGCATGGCCGTGTTCACGGTCTTGCGCAGCTTGTCGTGGTCGATCTGGCCGTCCTTGATGTGGCGCGACAGATTGACCGAGCCCAGGTTGCAGACCGCGGTTTCGGTGTCGCTGGTGTTCAGCGTGATTTCGGTGCACAGATTGGACGAGTGCACCACGCCCACATGCTGCTGGGGCGAACGGATGTTGCAAGGATCCTTGAAGGTGATCCAGGGATGGCCGGTCTCGAACAGCATCGAGAGCATCTTGCGCCACAGATCCACGGCAGGCACGCGCTTGAACAGCTTGAGCTCGCCCTTGTCGGCCTTGGCTTCGTAGGCGGTGTAGGCCTTTTCGAAGGCTTCGCCGTACAGATCGTGCAGGTCGGGAGTGTCGGCGGGTGAGAACAGCGTCCAGTCACCCTTTTCCATCACGCGCTTCATGAACAGGTCGGGAATCCAGTTCGCCGTGTTCATGTCGTGGGTGCGGCGGCGATCGTCGCCGGTGTTCTTGCGCAGCTCGAGGAATTCCTCGATGTCCAGGTGCCAGGATTCCAGGTAGGTGCAGACCGCGCCCTTGCGCTTGCCGCCCTGGTTCACGGCCACGGCCGTGTCGTTGACCACCTTGAGGAAGGGAACCACGCCTTGCGATTCGCCGTTCGTGCCCTTGATGCGCGAGCCCAGGGCGCGCACACGGGTCCAGTCGTTGCCCAGGCCGCCAGCAAACTTGGACAGCAGCGCGTTTTCCTTGATGGATTCGTAGATGCCGTCCAGGTCGTCGGGCACGGTGGTCAGGTAGCAGGAAGACAGCTGCGAACGCAGCGTGCCGCTGTTGAACAGCGTGGGGGTGGACGACATGAAGTCGAACGAAGACAGCAGCTCGTAGAACTCGATGGCGCGGGCATTGCGGTCCTGCTCCTGCAGCGCCAGGCCCATGGCCACGCGCATGAAGAAGGACTGGGGCAGTTCGATGCGCGTCTTGCGCACATGGAGGAAGTAGCGGTCGTACAGGGTCTGCAGACCCAGGTAGTCGAACTGCTGGTCGCGGTCGGCCTTCAGGGCCTTGGCCAGACGGGGCAGGTCGTAGTTCAGCAGCTCGGGGTTGAGCAGCTCGTTGTCCACGCCCTTCTGGATGAAGCCGGGGAAGTAGTTGGCATAGGCGGCCTGCATTTCGGCAGGTGCCACATCGCGGCCCATGACTTCGCGCACGATGGTGTGCAGCAGCAGACGGGCCGTGACATAGGTGTAGTCGGGATCTTTTTCGATCAGCGTGCGGGCCGCCAGGATGGAAGCCTTGAACACTTCTTCGATAGGCACGCCGTCATACAGATTGCGCAGCGTCTCGGTCACGATGGGCGCGGACTGGATGTCGGCATTCAGATTGCGGCAGGCCGATGCTATCAGCGACTGCAGGCGTTCCTGATCCAGGGGCACGCGCTGGCCGTTATCGGTCACCTGCAGGGCGGGCTTGGCAGCGGCTGCTGCGGCAGCGGCCACGGCGGCCTTTTTCTGCTCGGCACGCTCCTGGTTGCGGGCCTCGCGGTACAGCACATAGGCACGGGCCACGTCCTGGTGGCCGCCGCGCATCAGGCCCAGCTCGACCTGGTCCTGGATGTCCTCGATGTGGAAGGTACCGCCGTTGGGGCGCGAGCGCTGCAGAGCGCGAACCACGCCTTCGGTCAATTCGTTGACGGTATCGCGCACGCTGGCGGAGGCTGCACCCTGTGCGCCGCGCACAGCCAGAAATGCCTTGGTCAGGGCCACGGCGATTTTCTGGGGGGCGAAGGAAACCACGTCACCGCTGCGGCGGATGACCTGGTAGCTGTCGGACTGGGAGGAAGAATTGGCTGCGCTGTCGGGCGCGGCAGAAGACAGTGGGTTCAACGCTTCTTGCATAAGTTTCCTCTGGTTCAAATGGTGGATAGGCAGACAAAGGCCTGCACGCTAAGCAGGCCAGCAAACAAACGATTCGGCGCCGGGTTTGCACACAGTTTGCACAGGGTGTGCACAACTTGTAAACACTATATGTGGGGTCTGAGGCGCTCTAAAACACTACCGGTAGTGTATCGCTCTTCAATCTGGCCGACCTGATGAAACTACTGAAACGGACATTTCTGCAGCCGCTTGACAGCTTCGGAAATGACCTCATCCCGCATGAATAAAGGCTTGTGGCGGGGTTGCGAAGCAGCTGATTCCGCACGGGAAATATGTAAAAAATTTGCGTGTTTGATGCAGGCGACAGTTGTTGCAGGTGCGCATTGACATGCGGGCGCGGGGCTTGGGTTATGAAGTGGCGGTCATGATGCTCTCAAAATGTGAGCTTGGGGCGCCAGTCTGCAGCCGGCTGTAGCAAGTATTGGCGTTGGGGCCGCTGGTTGAGTTGCGGAAGACGCTATGAAAACTTCAGACCGCAGGCGCAGGAAGTTCCCAGGTCCGGGTGCCTGGGGCACCGCCCAGTTGCTGCTGCAGCCTGGGCCAGTCAAAGCCGGGGCCGGGGTCCTGCTTGCGTCCTGGGGCAATGTGCTCGTGCCCGGCAATGTAGTGCACCGGGTACTCGGCGGCTATGGCTTCGCAGAGCCGTTGCAGGGCCTGGTATTGCGGCGCTTCAAAGCGCAGTCCCTCCAGGCCTTCCAGCTCGATGCCGATGGAGTCATCGTTGCAGCGATCGCGTCCCCGCCACTGGCTCACGCCCGCATGCCAGGCGCGATCGTCGCAGCTGACGAACTGCCAGATCTCGCCCTGGCGCGTGATGAAAAAATGTGAGGAAACTTCCAGGCCGCGAATGCCCTGGTAGTAGGGATGGGCATCCCAGTCCAGTTGATTGGTGAACAGCTGCTGAACGGCGCCTGTGCCGTATTGGCCCGGGGGCAGGCTGATGGAGTGGATGACCACCAGATCGATGACCGCGCCTTGCGGGCGTAGGCCGAAATTGGGCGAGGGCAACTGCTGCGCGGGTTGCCACCAACCGGCTTGCCATGCCGTCTGGCTGCCGGATGGCTCAGGCATTGTCGCCATGGTGCTTGTTTCCTTCCGAGGGCAGGTCGATGCCTAGGCGTTCAATGCGGTAGCGAATCTGGCGCAGGCTTATGCCCAGGCGGGTGGCGGTGGCGGTGCGGTTGAAGCCGTTGTCTTGCAGGGCCTGCACCAGAATGTTGCGCTCTTTTTCATCGAGCCAGGCCTGCAGGTCCTGGGGCAGCTCGGCTGGTGTGTCGGCCGTTGCGGCTTGCGGTGGTTTTGGCGCAAGCGTGGATGACGAGGGCTGGTTGGAGAGTGTTGCCTCGCACGACTCCATGGACGGCGGCAGGCGCAGCGGCCCTTCGTCACCCAAGGCAATGGCGCGATGCAGCACGTTTTCCAGCTCGCGCACATTGCCCGGCAGCTCCAGCTGGGCAATCTGGGCCAGGCTGGTTTCGTCGAGCTCGGGGGTGTGCAGGCCTGATTCATGGGCCAGCTTGGCCAGCAGCGCGCGGCAGAGGTCGGGCAGGTCGCCGCGACGCTCGCGCAGGGCCGGCAGGGCGATCTCGATCACATTGAGGCGATAGAACAGGTCCTGGCGGAACTGTCCGGCCTGAACCTGCGCAGCCAGGTCGCGGTGGGTGGCACTGACGATGCGCACATCGACGGCCTCCTCCTGCGTGCTGCCCAGGGAGCGGATCTTGCGTTCCTGAATCGCGCGCAGCAGCTTGGCCTGCATGGCCAGCGGCAGATCACCGATCTCGTCCAGAAACAAGGTGCCGCCCTGGGCGGCCTGGAAATAGCCGGGCCTGTCCTGAGTGGCGCCGGTGTACGAGCCCTTGCGTGCACCGAAGAATTCGGCTTCGAGCAGGTTCTCGGGAATGGCGCCGCAGTTGACGGCAACCAGAGGCCCATCGGCGCGCTGGCTGCAGGCGTGCAGCGCACGGGCTACCAGTTCCTTGCCTGTACCCGATTCGCCGTGGACCAGCACAGGTGCCATGCCCTTGGCAACCTTGGCAATGCGCTGCTTGACGCCTTGCATGGCAGGGGATTCGCCGACCAGAGCCTTCAAGGCCGCATCGCCCTGCAAGGGGCGGCTGTTTGCGGCATCCACTGCCATGCTAGGTGCGACACCGGGTGTGGGAACGGCGCCTATACCCTGAATGGCGGAAGCGACCACCTGGCGGAACTGTCGCAGATCCACAGGCTTGGTCAGGTAATCAAAAGCCCCGGCACGCAGAGCATCGACCGCGTTCTCGGCAGAACCGTAGGCGGTCATGACGATGCAGCGTTCGGGCCGGGCCTGCTCGCGCAGCTGCAGCAGCAGCTCCATACCGGTGCCATCGGGCAGGCGCATATCGCTGATCATCACGTCAAAGCGCCTGCTCAGCAGCAACTGCGCCGCGTCCTGTACCGAGCCTGCCGTTTCCACGCGATAACCCTCGCGCAGCAGGGTCAGCTCATAGAGCGTGCGCAGATCGGGCTCGTCGTCCACGACCAGGATGCTGGCGGAGGTAGGGGGTGTGGGCAAGGAATTCACGAGGCTTACACCATGATCGAATCAAACAGAGGGCGGTTGGTGGGTTCGGCCGGGCCGCTGCGCAGGCTGACGATGAATGCATTGCCAGCGACTCCGTTGCGGCTCAGGCGCTGATAGCTGATGCTGGCGCCGTAGCGCTGGCACAGTTCACGGCAGATATACAGGCCCAGGCCGCTGGAGCGACTTTGCGATGAAAAAAACGGCTCGAACAGATGGCGTTGCACGCTGGGCTCCAGCGGCGCGCCATCGCTCCAGACCATGAACCAGCTGCTGTCCTGCAGCGGTGCATATTGGGTCTGCAGCTCATCGCAGCCATGGCCGCTGACCAGTTGCAGGCTGGCCGGATGGCTGGCATTGCTGCGGTGCCGCTGGGCATTGTCCAGCAAGTTGATGAGCACGCGGCGCAGGTGTTCCTCGTCAAAGACGATATGGCGGGCAGGAGCATTGAGCTGCAGCAACAGTTGGCGATGTGGCGAAGTCTGGCTTTGCCACTCCTGGCTGCTGAGGGCCAGCTGGGTGTCCAGAGCCAGTGCTTGCGCGGGGCTTGTGTCGCTACCCTGTTGCACGCGGGCAATGTTGAGAATCTCCTCGGCAATGCGGGCCAGTCTGTCTGCGTTCTGGCCCACGATGCGGCACAGCTGCTGCTGGGTGGGTTGGCTGCTCAGGTCTTCGGCCAGCAGCGCATTGGCCTGGGTGATGGCCGCCAGAGGGTTGCGGATTTCATGGGCCACGGCGGCCGACATGCGCCCCATGGAGGCCAGTTTTTCGGTGCGCATCTGGGCTTCCATCTCGCGCAGATCGTGCAGAAACATCACGCACAGTGAATGGCTGACCGATGGGCCGGGGGGGCTGTTCAGGTAAGAGGTCTCGACCTCGGTCACCCGGGCGCGTACATCCAGGCCCGTGGTGGTGCCCTGTTCATTGGCTTGCAGATGAACGGTGACAGACAGGGGGCGCGCATGGGAGAAAGTGGTTTGAACAACCTCGGTCAGCGGCTGCCACCACGGCTGTGTCTGCAGAGAGAAGTTCTGCGCATGCAGCTCCGGCAAGCCCAGCAAGCGCAGTGCTGCGGGGTTGGCTTGCACGACCTGCAGGCTGGAATCCACCACCAGCACACCATCCGAGAGGTGGTTGATGACCAGGGTGTTGACCTGCTCCTGGGTCTTGGTGCGTACCTGGTTGTAGAGCGCTGCCGCACGCTCGCGTCGCACCCGCTTGGCCAGCTCGTGTGTGAGATAGGCCACGCAGAAATAGCCAGCGCAGGAAAACGCCGTCTGATAGTAGGCCTGAGCGGTGTCGCTGAAACCGTGGGACTGCTGCCAGAAGGTATAGCCCAGCATCAACAGCGTCACGGCAGCCGTCGTGCCAAAGGCCAGCATCAGTCCGCCCAGGGCGGAGGAAATCAGAATCGGAATGGCCAGCAAGGCCGTGTAGTTCAGCGAGCCCGCCTGCAAAAGCTGCAGCAGAAAGATCACGACAATGTCCACGCCGATGACGGGAAGCCATTGCATGCCTGCGCTTGGCGCGGGAAGGTGGCGTCCCGCCATCAGGCGCATGATCAGCGTCAGTGCCAGATAAGTGATGCAGACCAGCCAGACCAGGGGAGAGCTGATTTTCTGCAACTGCAGATGTAGGGTCTGCAGCAGCAGCAGGGCGACTGCCAACAGCACGCGCCCGCTCAGAAAAGCCTGCCAGAGACGGACAAACGGCGCTTTCAGATTGGCGTCTGCCTGACGGTTGATGGCCGATTCCAGCGGAATCAGCGTGTGTTGCCAGTCGGAGGAGGGCTCTGCCATGTGTCAACGGCTGTTGGGGTCTTGGGCGGCCAGATGGCGATGCTCCGCGCTGCAGTAGAGCCGGCCCTGGGCATCGGCCACTGTATCTGTTTGGGGCAGGTGCAGGCCGCAGTATGTGCACTCCACCATGGATTGCGGCTTGCTGAGTGCGGTGGAAGGGTTGGTGGAGGTGGTGGAAGAGCCATGCACACGGCGCTTTTTGCGCCAGATGCCTATGGCAATCGCCACGACCAGCATTACCAGCAAATACTTCATGCCGTGCGCCCCAGCAGGACTTCCACGACAAAGCGCGACCCCACATACGCCAGCAGCAGCAAAGCAGCCCCTATGTAGAGCACGCGTACCGCGCTCTGGCCACGCCAGCCAAAGCGCTTGCGGCCAAACAGCAGCACGGCAAACGTGATCCAGGACAGCAGAGAGAACACGGACTTGTGGTTCCACACCCAGCTGCGACCGTAGAGCTGTTCACCGAACAGCCAGCCTGCAGCCAGTGTGGCCGTGAGCAGCAAAAAGCCCGCGCCCACGAAGCGGAACGTCAATCGCTCCAGTGTCAGCAGTGGCAAGCCGCCATCATGGTCGGCCCCCAGGCGCATCTGGCGCTCGGCATGGCCCATCAGCGCTGCATGAACCACGGCCGCGGCAAACAGTCCGTAGGACGCAATGCCCAAGGCCAAGTGCAGTGGCAGCCAGGCCGATGCGTTGACATGCAGGGGCGTGCCGGGAAAGATCACGGCCAGCAGCACGGCCACGCTGCCCATGATGGACAGCGGCCAGCGCGAGCGCAGTTGTGGATAAAGCTGCTGCTCGACCACATAGACCGTCAGCACCAGCCAGGCGGTGATGGACAGTGCCGGGGCAAAGCCAAAGCGTGAAAGCCCGCCCAGAAGGCCCCAGCCCAGTGTCAGTGCATGCAAGGCCCAGGCAAGGCCCAGGCAGCGGCGTGCGCCTTTTTCCTGCAGACGTTGCGTTGCAAGAGCGGGCAGGGCATAGGCAATGGCTGCCGCGATGGCCAGAATCCAGCTGATGGGGCTGGCTGCGGTAAGCGGGTGGGAGAGCATGCTTTCAATGATAGTGCCGCCGGCCGTCACTCGCCTTTTGTTGTGTCAATCCTGCAGATGGATGACGGCCTGAATGCGCTGATGACCAGGCACCCATGGCCAGTTGCCTCGGTGCCTGCCACGCCATCTGGATAGCCGGCATGAGCGAACACTCACGCTTGCTTGGCGCGCAAGGCATGACACCAGCCAGGCGCCTGGCAGGGGGGAGCGGGTAAAATGGGTGATCACCAGCCTTGCGGCTTCTTGCAGCGGGCGGCTTGCCGGTATTTTCGGCGGCAAGGCCCTCTGTCTGTCCACCTCTTTCGAATGCTTTTTGCTTATGGCCTCCGCACTGACCGATAAACTCTCGCGCCTCGTCAAGGAGATGCGCGGCCAGGCCCGCATCACCGAATCCAATGTCCAGGACATGCTGCGCGAAGTGCGCATGGCCTTGCTCGAGGCTGACGTGGCCCTGCCCGTGGTGCGCGACTTCATTGCCCGCGTCAAGGAAAAAGCGCTGGGCCAGGAAGTCGTCAGCTCACTGCAGCCCGGCCAGGTGCTGGTGTCCATCGTCAACAAGGAGTTGGCGGCGACCATGGGCGAAGGCGTGGCAGACATCAACCTCAATGCCCAACCGCCCGCCGTCATTTTGATGGCCGGCCTGCAAGGCGCCGGCAAAACCACGACCACGGCCAAGCTGGCCAAGCATCTGATCGAGAAGCGCAAGAAGAAGGTGCTCACGGTCTCGGGCGACGTGTACCGCCCTGCGGCCATTGAGCAGCTCAAGACCGTGACGGCCCAGGCCGGCGCCGAGTGGTTCCCGTCCACGCCGGACCAGAAGCCGCACGACATCGCCGTGGCTGCGCTGGACTATGCGAAAAGGCATTTCTTCGACGTGCTGCTGGTCGATACGGCCGGCCGCCTGGCCATCGACGAGTTGCTGATGGCCGAGATCAAGGACTTGCACGCGACCATCAAGCCTGTCGAAACCCTGTTCGTGGTCGATGCCATGCAGGGTCAGGATGCGATCAACACCGCCAAGGCCTTCAAGGAAGCGCTGCCGCTGACCGGCATCGTGCTGACCAAGCTCGACGGTGACTCGCGCGGCGGTGCGGCGCTGTCGGTGCGCCAGATCACGGGCGCGCCCATCAAGTTCGCCGGTGTCTCGGAAAAGATCGACGGTCTGGAAGTCTTCGATGCCGACCGCCACGCACAGCGCGTGCTGGGCATGGGCGACATCGTGGCCCTGGTCGAGCAGGTCACCAAGGGCGTGGACATGGAAGCCGCGCAGAAGATGGCCGAGAAGCTCAAGAGCGGCGACGGCTTCGACCTCAACGACTTTCTGGCCCAGCTGCAGCAGATGAAGCAGATGGGCGGCCTGTCCACGCTGATGGACAAGCTACCCGCCGAACTCGCAGGCAAGGCCGGATCGGTCGACATGGACAAGGCCGAGCGCGAGATCAAGCGCAAGGAAGGCATCATCTGCTCCATGACGTTCAAGGAGCGCAAGAACCCCGCCCTGATCAAGGCCACGCGCAAGAAACGCATTGCCGACGGTGCCGGTGTTCAGGTGCAGGAAGTCAACCGCCTGCTCAAGGAGTTCGAGCAGATGCAGACCATGATGAAGAAGTTCAAGGGCGGCGGTCTGATGAAGATGATGAAGAAGATGGGCGGCATGAAGGCCATGAAAGGCATGATGGGCGGCGGCATGCCCAAGCTGCCGTTTTGATCGGAGTCACCCCCCCTGAGCCGCTGCGCGGCTTCCCCCTTTCTCGCTGCGCGGGAGGGGGACGGCGCCTTCGCTGCGAGGCGGCTCTTGCTTGGCGCCCCTGGTTGGGGCATGCCTGATTTGAGATGGGTTGCTTCTAAAAAGTGAGCTGCTTGCGCTTGACGGGTTGTGAAATTCGATGGCTTTTCATCGTTTTTTCATGATCTGGCGTGCGCAAGCAGCTCACTTTTTATGTGCACTCAGGGGTTATGACTGGAGCTGGGCGCTGCTTTCTGAGAACATGCGCGCTATGAAAGTACAAGCTTGGACTTCCATGGATGAGCCATTGCCCGGGGATGCGGGACGTCGCGCCGCGCTGTTGCTGGGTACGGGTTCGCTGCTGGCACTGTTGGCTGGTTGCTCGACCAGGCCATCGACCAGGCCTACCCAGGCTGCGCAAATCAGCAGCAGCGGGGGAGGCGCCAAGGCGGTCAATCCCCTCAATCTGTCCGACGAATTGCGCGAAGGCATGCTGGCGCGCACCATGTTGGTGGTCAACACGCCCTATACCTATGGCGGCAATTCACCGGAAGGTGGCTTTGACTGCAGCGGCCTGATCCAGTGGGCCGTGGCCGGCATCACCGAGCGCAGACTGCCGCGCACCACGGCGCAGTGGGCGCAGTCCAGCAATCCGGTTTCGGGCCGCGATCTGCTGCGTGGTGACTTTGTCTTTTTCAATACCCTGGGCGGACGCTATTCGCATATGGGCATCTTTGTGGGCAACGGGCAGTTCGTGCATGCACCTTCCAGCGGCGGTACCGTGCAGCGCGTGCGCATGGACAACGTGTACTTTGCCAAGCGCTTTACCGAGGCGCGCAGTATTTTTGCCTGACCGAGAACGACATTGAAAAAGGGACTGCATGCAGTCCCTTTGTTTTTGATAGTGGCTAGCGCCTGATTTTCTTAGGCTGCTGCCGTGCCTGATGCTGAATTGGTGTGCTCGACTTCTGTCTCATCCAGTGGCAGCTTCCAGTCCATGCAATGCCAGGGGTGCTGCTCTTCGGTCACCCAGGTGGCAACCTCTTCGGTGCTCACCACCTTGCCCAGCACATCGCTGCGGCCTTGTGCCACCCATTGCGCGCGGCCCTGTGCATAGGCTTGGCCGAACTCCAGCCAGCTGCCAAAGCATTGCTGGGCGCGCTGGGCGTTGAGCATCAGCACCTGCCATTGCGCCGCTTCGTCAATCCAGTCCAGCAGCCGGGCGCAGCGCACAAAAAAGGCGACGCGTGCACAGGCAAAAGCCATGGCGGCGCGCGGCTCGTCGCTGCGCTGCAGGCGTTGCAGATCCAGCGTGAACCAGCGCTGGCGCAGGGCACCCGGCAGTTGCTGGCGCACCTGTTCCTCGCCAAGGTCGGTGCGCAGCCCCAGGTGGTGCAGGATCATGGGGCGCAGTTGCTTGGCCAGGGCCTCGTCCGCGCCGCCCAGGTCGCAGGCAAAGCCGCCTTGCATGGCGTGATAGGCCGTGGGGTGGGCCAGGGCCAGCGCCCAGTTGCGTTCGGGGCTGCCGGCCTGGTAGCTGATCATGTCGCCACGGGCCTTGGCGGCGTTGAGGCGCCTGAAGCCACCGCGAAAGACCCAGTACACCACGGCGACGGTGATCAGCAGATACATCCAGCCGCTCATATCCGGCCCCCGTTACGGGCAGGGCGCTTTCTGGCCAGTTGCAGCGCAGTTTTCAGCGCAGCGGACTTGGGCATGCGTTCCAGCACCTCGTTGTCCACGGAGTCCTTGCGTGCCGCCACCATCCACTGCATCAGCGGGGATTGCAGATCCAGGTGCACCAGCAATTCGGGGTATTGCTGCATCAGCCACAGCTGTTCGGCATCGCTGGTCAGCTCCTGCACCGAGCACCAGGGGGACAGCTGTGGATTGGCTTGCAGCAGATGGGACGGGCGGCGCAGCACGCCCATGGCGATGGCATCCTGGGGCACCTCTTCATTCAGGGGCAGATGGTTGAGCAAGGCCACCACATCGGGCGCATAGCGGGCAACAGGCGGGCGGTTCTGCTTGCCCTTGATCTGCTCGATCTGCAGCGAACCGTCTTTCTGCACAAAGGCATTGACGGTGATGCGTGGCTGGGCCGAGCCGGTACGGTAGCTGAACAGCCGCATCTGGCCGGATTCCAGGCCGCTCGCATAGTGCTCGCCATAGCCGCCCTTGAATTGCTTGCGGTCGGCAAACTGGCCCACGCAGTGGCCCATCATCTGGCTCTCATAGGCCATCTCGCGGCGCATATTGGCACTCTTGTTCTCGAACTCGAAGAAGATGCCCTGCTGGCCGGGCAGCAGCCCGCGCACGGCATCCCTGGAATGTTCGACGCGGCCGCTGTTCTGCCTTTTCTCGAAGGACAGATGCTCCAGCGTCCAGCGGGCCAGAGCCTGCGGCGCATTGACGCGCTGCAGCTTGCCTTCCAGCGAGGTGCCTTTGCGGGTGGAGAGAAACTCCACCAGCCGGTTCTCCAGCGCCAGCACGGCGGGGGCATCGGGAACAATCCACCACAGATCGGGCAGGGCAAAGCCGCCGGCCTTCTTGTGGAGGCGCTCCAGTGCCCAGGCAGGGGCTTCCTGGCGGCCCAGCAGCTCCTGCAATTCATGGGCATCGGCAATGGTCTGCACCACGGGGGGCTCGGCTTGCAGATTGCCGATCACATGGCGGTAGAAATGATTGGACAGCCAAGCGGCAACATCGGGTGCATCGCCTCGCGCAGCGCTGCGCGAGGCGATGGCCTGCTTGATGGCCGGCGCATTGACCACGTCGCGCGCCTGGTAGGCGCTGGCAGCGCCGGCTGGTTGACGCTCGCTCACCAGAATTTCCACCATGGCTTGCGGCCCGATGCGGCGACCGCATTCTGATCGCGCTCGGCCAGCTTGCGCTCGGCCGAGGCCAGGCCCTCGGCCGACATTTGGGCCTCTGCCTCGTTGTCATTGCCCAGTGCGAACCGCTTCTTGGAATGGTGGCCCAGGTAGGTAGCCGATTCGCGGTGCAGGGCCACGGATTCTTCCAGCAGCTCGGGCCAGGCTTCCAGCGCGCAGGCCAGGCGGCGCAGCGGGTAGCTGTCCTGCAGCGCACGCACTTCGTCCTGGTGGGCGCGCAGGCGCGGCAGCACCTGCTCGGGGCGGAAGACCGAGAAGAAGTCCAGCAGCGACATCATGGCCGCTAGGTAGTCGCGGCGCTCCTGCTTTTGCTCGTCTTCGTCAAGCTCGGCATACCAGCTGTCCAGGCGCTCCAGCCAGATGCTGATCTCATCGCCGCGGTCGAGCTTGTACAGCGCCAGTGCCACGGTGGGGAAATATCGCGGCGGTTCATGGCGGCTGAAGCCATGCTGCTCAGCAAAATGCCACAGCTGCTCGGCCTCGGCCACGATGCCTGCGTCATCGCCGCGCCCATTGGCGGCCCACCACAGGCCTTCGTGATGCTCGGAAAACGGGCTGCTGGCCAGGCCCTTGCGGTGCAGCGTCTCGGATTCGTCGTAGCGGTCCAGAAAACGGTATTTGATGCCCAGGTTGTTGCACAGCATGGAGTACACATGCAGATCGGCATCCTTGAAGCGGCCCTGGCCCGTGGCCCAGAAATGCTCAAAGCGCGCCAGCGCCTCCTCGTAATAGCGCAGCACCAGTGGCTCGCGCACCTCGTCGGACGGGACTTTCTTCTTGCCACCCATCAGCGGTGCCAGATCGTCTTCATCGTCGAGTACCACGCCCGCGCCATAGCCCCAGTGGCCGCCATGGGCAGCGGGGAAGGGGCGGGCCAGCGCTTCTTCCAGTGGCAGCACGGCAAAGCGCGCGGCCCACAGGCGCGACAGGGCGTCGCTGTTGCTCCATTCGGGGTGGCGGCCCACGGATTGCTCCAGCAGCGGCAAGGCCTTGTCGAGCTGGCGCTTGCGAGCATGGCGCAGGCCCACGATCATTGCCACCAGGTCGTTGTGCGGGTCGCGTGCACGCACCAGATCCAGGTAATAGTCCGCAGGCTGGGGTGGCATGGTTTCCTGCGCCAGCAGGTAGCGCATGTCCTCGTCTTCCTGGGCCATGGCCAGAATCAGCGCCCAGGTGTCGGCGTGCGGGGCATCGGGGGCAAACTGCTGCAGCGCCAGCTGGTAGCCGCGCACGGCCGATCCGGGGCGGGCATGCAGCACGCTTTCCAGCGCCACGGCAGCGGCCTCATCCAGCTGGCCGGCCTGCACCAGCCATTCCAGGCGCTGGGCGCCAAAGGAATCCCCGTCGTCATCGGTCAGGCCGAAGTGGCCTTGGGCCGCCAGTTGCACGGCGGCTTCCAGCTGGCCGGCCTGGGCGCAGGCCTGGGCCTGCAGGCGCACGATGCGCACCTTGCGGTGCATTTGCACGGCTTGCGATGGAGCGGGTTGCTCGGTGCGCGCCAGTTGCTGCTCGCAGGCCATCAGCAGCGCGGGCAGGCTGGCGCTGGCCACGGGCAACGCGCGGTTGGCCAACTCCATCCACTGGTCAAAGTCCACGCTTTGATCGGCACCTGCGCTGCGCAGGGCTTCGATCGCGGCCTGCACCTGGCGCGTGGCTGCACCGCTATCGCCACGGCGTTGGTCCAGCTCGGCCTTGTGCACGCAGGCCATGGCATCCAGATAGGCCGCGCGGTCTTCGTTGTCGGAGTTGGCGCGTTCCTGGGCGCGCTGCAAATCCACGCCCTGGGCGGCGATCTCCCAGGCCTGGGCCTTGTCGGCCATCCAGTGCCAGCCATGCCAGTAGCCGTCGGCATCAACGTCTTCGGGCAGAGCGGCCAGGGTCTGGGCGGCAGGCAGCAGCAGCGCCACGGCCGAGGATGGCTCAAAGCCAAGGCGGCTCTGGATATCGCTGAGGGCGATGCGCGCCGCCGCCTCGGCAGACTGGTGGGGATCGGCCTGAAGCACGGCCTGGCGGTGGGTTTGCAAGAAGGCGTTGGCGGTCGCTGGCTGGTCCAGCAGCAGCCAGAAATCATGCACACGTTCCAGTTCGGTCACGCTGGTGGGCGCAAACTGTTGCTGGTTCATCAGCTCGACAGCAGCGGCGACGCGGTCGGCATGGGCGATGGAGGTGCTGGAGTCGTCGTCCGATAGCAGCTCGTGGGCCTGGTTCAGAAAAGCATGCAGAGCATCGCCCTGCAACGCGGCGGCGTCGCGTGGTGAGTTCATGGATTTTTGGCAGAAAGCGGGCGTGGCCCTGGGAAAAACCATCATCCTAGCGGCAGCACGGGCCTGTTTGTCGGATGGCCGCGTTTTTTGCAAGCGGTTGCGGATGGGTTGGGCGGCTGCACGGAACGGTTTGCTGGCGGGCCAAGGCCCGCTCTTCGCCCGTAAATCTGGCATGCGGTTCAAGCCATTGCCTCAAGCGATATCAGACCCCAAGGCTTACCTGTACAGCGAAAATTGCTATCAAAACAGGTAATTCTTCCGGCTCAAGCCTTTTGCCGCATGAAATGCCTCTGCGCCTCTTGTGCGGGCATGGGCTTGCCGAACAGATGGCCCTGAAAGGCATCGCAGCCCTGCTGCCGTAGAAAACCCAGCTGGGCCGTGTTCTCCACGCCTTCGGCAACGACCTTCAGATTCATTGTGCGCGCCAGGGCCAGGATGGTGGTTGTGATGGCAGCATTGCCGGGGTTGCCCGGCAGGCCCTGGACAAAGGAGTGGTCTACCTTGAGCGGATCCAGTGGCAGTCGCTGTAGACAGGCCAGCGACGAGTAGCCGGTGCCTAAATCATCCAGCGCAAAGCGCACGCCCAGAGCCTGCAACTCCTGCATCTTGAGGATGCTGTTCTCGATATCGGTGAGAAACATGCTCTCCGTCAGCTCAATGCGCAGCAGATGGGGGTTGGCACCTGTGCTTGCTATGGCATCGCGCACGCTGGAGACGAAAAGAGGGTTCTGGAACTGCCGCGTGCTGACGTTGACAGCCAGACTCCAGTGCGCCGCGCCGGGAACATGGCTCCATTGCGCCAGTTGCGCGCAGGCGGCCTGCAGCACCCACTGCCCCAGGGGAAGAGTCAGACCAGTCTGCTCTGCCAGCTCCATGAAGGCATTGGGGGTCAGCCGGCCCCGTGTAGGGTGCTGCCAGCGCAACAGCGCCTCCCAGCCTTGCGGCCGTAGCAACAGGTCGACCACGGGCTGGAACAGCAGATGCAGGCCGGTATCTTCGTGCGACAGGGCCTCGCGCAGGTCGCTGGCCAGGCTGGCGCGATCCTGCACCTCGGCCTGCAGCCGCGGATCGAAGGCGTAGACATTGTTGCGGCCCCGGGCCTTGGCCTTGTAGAGGGCCATGTCGGCCAGCCTCATCAGCTCCTCTTGCTCCTGCCCGGCATCGTCCATCAGCAGCAGTCCGATGCTGGAGGAGGTGCGCACCTGTTGGCCGCTGAGGTCGAAGCCGGATGCCAGCGCTTGCTGAATCCGCTCGGCCATGGCGTGGGCGCGGACCCTGGCCTGGCCGGGGGCGGCATCCAGGTCGTTCAGCAGGATGACGAATTCATCGCCGCCCACGCGCGCTACGGTATCGCTTGCGCACACGCAGTGATGCAGCCTATGGGCGACCTGGCGCAGCAGCTCGTCGCCCAGGCTGTGGCCCAGCCGATCGTTGATATCCTTGAAATTGTCGAGGTCCAGCAGCATGAGCGCCCCGAAGCGGCGGTTTCGGCCGATGGCGGCCATGGTTTGCTGCAGGCGCTCGGTCAACAAAACCCGGTTGGGCAGTCCCGTAAGCGCATCGTGCAGCGCCAGATGGCTGGCCTGTTGCTCGGCCTGCTTGCGCTGGGTGATGTCGGTCCGGATGGTGATGTATTGCTCGGGCCTGCCATTGGCACCGATGAAGGGCACGATGGTGGTATGTACCCAGTACAGCGAACCGTCCTTGGCCCGGTTGCAGATCTCGCCATGCCAGGTTTCACCCGAGGAAATGGTTTTCCACAGGTTCAGGAAGAACGCCCTGGAGTGCTGCCCCGAATTGATGATGCGATGGGAGCGGCCGATCAGCTCATGCTGCGCATATTGGGAAATCTGGCAGAACTTTTCGTTGACCTGGGTGATGACACCGCGTGCGTCGGTCACGGCCACGATGGCATGTGCGTTCAATGCCGTTCTCAGATCATCGAATTCCTGGCGCACATCGATCAGCTGTTGATGCAATAGTGATAGCTCACATTTTTGCGAGCTATTGCAGTTACTGCTCACGGCTTGCGTGTTTCGCATAATGTGTCCCTCCCATCTTCCTCTTTTGGCGGCATTTCAGCCGGCATTTTTGCTGTCGCTTCCCCTTGGATTTATTCTTTCCTCAAGCCTTCATTACGTTCATCATTAAATCAACAATTCAATGAATAATATTACAGAAAGTTAATAAAAGGTCATCTGAATATTTAGCGTTCGGGCATGGATAACAAGCTCGAGTTCGCGCAGCGGCTGCGCCAGGCCATGGTGGCCGCAGGTCTGGACCCCAGGCCCGGTGTGTTGCTGAATCTGTTCAATACCCATTACTGGGGCCGTTCCGTCACTTTCCAGGCGGTATCGCGCTGGCTGCGCGGAGAGGCGATTCCCGCGCAGGACAAGCTCGTGGTGCTGGCCAATGTGCTGAAAATCGAGCCCGAGGTGCTGCGCTATGGCGAGGCGGTGCGCCACTCGGTGCAGCAGCACCGCCAGCGTTGGGAGCAGGACATAGGCTATCTGGAGCGCGAGACCTTTGATGCGTTCTTGCAGCTGCCGCCCCCGCAGCGCAAGCTGATCCGCGAGGTGATTCTGACCTTTGCACGCGTGCACGGAGTCGCGCCACAGTCTTGAACCTGGATCTTTGCAAGAAAATGACTGGCCTACAGCTGCCCGGTTTGCGGGCTGCTGCCAGGCCCGGGCTGTATCAGCCCTGTGTCACCACTTCACCGCGCAAGGTGTAGGCCTTGGCCTCGGTGATCTTCACGTCGATGAGCTGGCCGATCAGGCGCTGGTTGCCGGGGAAGTTCACCACGCGGTTGCACTCGGTGCGGCCCATGAGCTCGCTGCCGTCGCGCTTGGAGACGCCCTCGACCAGCAGGCGCTGCACCGTGCCCACGCGCTCCTCGCTGATCTCCTTGATGTTGTGGTTGATCACGGCCTGCAGCTCCTGCAGGCGGCGCAGCTTGACCTCGTGCGGCGTGTCGTCGGGCAGATTGGCTGCAGGAGTGCCGGGGCGTGGGCTGAAGATGAAGCTGAAGCTGTTGTCGAAGCGCACGTCGGCAATGAGCTTCATCATCTTCTGGAAGTCTTCCTCGGTCTCGCCGGGGAAGCCCACGATGAAGTCGCTGCTCATGGCCAGCTCGGGCCGGATGGCGCGCAGCTTGCGGATGGTGCTCTTGTACTCCATGGCCGTGTAGCCACGCTTCATGGCCATCAGGATCTTGTCCGAGCCGTGCTGCACGGGCAGGTGCAGGTGGCTGACCAGCTTGGGGATCTTGGCGTAGGCCTCGATCAATCGCGGCGTGAACTCGTTGGGGTGGCTGGTGGTGTAGCGTATGCGCTCGATGCCGGGAATCTCGGCCACATATTCGAGCAGCAGCGCGAAGTCGGCCATCTCGGCGGTGTCGCCCATCTTGCCCAGGTAGGCGTTCACGTTCTGGCCCAGCAGCGTGACTTCCTTCACGCCCTGGTCGGCCAGGCCCGCGACCTCGACCAGCACGTCCTCGAACGGGCGGCTGACTTCCTCGCCGCGCGTATAGGGGACCACGCAGTAGCTGCAGTACTTGGAGCAGCCTTCCATGATGGAGACGAAGGCCGAGGCACCTTCCACGCGTGCGGGCGGCAGGTGGTCGAATTTCTCGATCTCGGGGAAGGAGATATCGACCTGGGGCTTGGCCTTGGCCGCGCGGGCGTTGAGCAGCTCGGGCAGGCGGTGCAGTGTCTGGGGGCCGAAGACCACGTCCACGAACGGTGCGCGCTTGATGATTTCCTCGCCTTCCTGGCTGGCCACGCAGCCGCCCACGCCGATGAGCACGCCTTTTTCCTTGAGGTGGCGGATGCGGCCCAGGTCGCTGAACACTTTCTCCTGGGCCTTTTCGCGCACCGAGCAGGTGTTGAACAGGATCAGGTCGGCTTCCTCCACGTCCTGCGTGGGCTCGTAGCCCTGGGCCGCGCCCAGCACATCGGCCATCTTGTCCGAGTCGTACTCGTTCATCTGGCAGCCAAAGGTTTTGATAAAGACTTTCTTGCTCATGGGGCGCTCTTGTAGGGTGAGGCTTGCAGTGCTTGCAAGCGCAAAGTCATAGCGGCTGGCGCGCGCCATTACTTGGTTTTAATATGTAAACGGTTTGAGCTGCTTGCACGTCAAGCGCAAACAGCTCTGGAATCAATAGCGGTCAGCCCCGCCGGAATCAGCAGCAGAACTTAGCTGCCGAAGACGCGCTGCAGCAGGGTGCGCGGCTGGATGGGCTTGTATTTCTCGATCTCGGCGGGCGTCAGAATCCAGGCCGTGTGCAGGCCCTGGGTCTGGGGCTCGATCACATAGCCGACCAGCATCTTCTGGCCTGCGTAGTTGCTGGCAAAGACAATGGTGCGTTCCTGGCTGAACAGACGAAAGCCCGGCGTGGTGCGGATGGGGCTGCCGTTGATGGCCACTTCGGGGAAGTTGGTGATGCTGAGTTCACCAAACAACGCCGTGGGCGGAAAGTTGCGCGTTTCGTTGGACGGCAAGCCCTGGGCCAGGGCCGGCAGGCTGGCGCTGGCGGCGGCAGCCAGCAGGGCCGAGCCAAAAAGTCGGCGGTCCAGGACAGAGGTGGTGCAGCGGTTCATGGTGTATATCCAGGGGCTGTTTCAGGTCTGGAAGAAGTCCAGAGAGCCGCGATTTTAGTCGCTTGCCGTCAGCGGCGTGACTTGCTCAGGCTTTGCCGCCGGTCGCATACAGCACGGCCTTGGGTGGGCGGCACAGGCCCCAGAAGCGCAGGCCCGTAAGTTCGGCCATGCGCACGCCCATGGCCGTGGGCGCGGAAATCGTGGCCAGGGCCGCGATGCCGACCTTGGCGCATTTGCGCACCAGCTCGTGGCTGCCGCGGCTGGACAGCAGCACAAAGCCCGGCTGGTCCAGGCGCCCGGTGCGCGCCAGCCGGCCGATGAGCTTGTCCAGCGCGTTATGGCGGCCCACGTCTTCGAGCACATCGGTGATCTCGCCATCCAGCGTGGCCCAGCCTGCGGCGTGGATGGCGCCGGCTTCGGCGTTCAGAATCTGGTGCGGCGGCAGGGCGCCAATGGCCTTGAGCACGGTGCTCGCATCCACGCGGTGCACCCAGTCATGCGCGGGCAGGGCGTCGAAGCTCAGATCCAGCGCGGCAAAGCTTTCCACACCGCAGACACCGCAGCCCGTGCGCCCCGTCATGCTGCGGCGCTTGTCCTTGAGCCGCGCAAAGCAGCGCGAGGCAATCTCCAGCTGCACCTCAATGCCGTCCATGCCGTCCGGCAAGCCCGCAGCAGCGGCTGCCACGGGACGGAATTCGATGCCATAGCAATCGGCTGCGCTGTCGATAATGCCTTCGGTCAGCGCAAAGCCCAGCGCAAAGTCCTGCACATCGCCGGGCGAGCCCATCATCACCGCGTGCGAGATGCCGTTGAAGACCAGCGCAATCGGCACTTCGGCCGCCAGCACGCGCTGCTGGGCATGCACCTGCCCGGCGTTGTGGAACGTCACGGCATGTCTTTGCAGGGCTGCCAGAGCTTCGGTTGCGGGCAGGGGGCAGGCGGATTCGGTCATGGGCTGATGATAGTGATCTGTCCAATCCAAAGTGCCAGCGCGGCTAAAACCGGCGGATACCCAGTCAAAAACCGGCGCACTCCAAGCGAGGGACAGCAAGCAAGGGCCTGGGCCGGCCGCGCCGCCCCGCAGCGAGGCTGTCGTCCCCCTCCCGTAGAGAGAGGGGGAAGCGGCGCAGCCGCTCAGGGGGTTAGTCGAGTAAAGCCATGCCCTTGATCTGCGCATAGACCTGCATGCCTGCCTGCAGCGCCAGCGCCCGGGCCGAATGCTGGGTGATGCGCGCCAGCAGGCGGGTGTTGCCAGCCTGCAGCGAGACCATGGTCTGACCCGGCCCGTCCTCGCGCAGGCCCAGTACCTGCATGGGCAGGATGTTGAGAATGCTGCTGGCTTCGGGGCGGTGCAGGCTCAGGCTGACATCGCGGGCCTGCACGCGCAGCTGGACCTGACTGCCCACCTGGCGCGGCCTGGCCATGACCAGCTGCAACTGGCCGCCGTCAAAAATCAGCGTGCTCAGGTGGTCGGCCGCGTCATGGCTCTGAACGGTGGCATGCACCACGCTGGAGGCGACATCGCCATGGGCCAGCGGCAGATCCAAGTTGGACAGCAGCTCGGTCACCGAGCCCTGGGCCAGCACGCGGCCTGCGTTCAGCAGCACCATGTGCTGGGCCAGGCGCGCGACCTCGTCCATGGAGTGGCTGACATAGACGATGGGAATCTGCAGCTGGCGCTGCAGCTGCTCCAGATAGGGCAGGACCTCGGCCTTGCGCTGGGCATCGAGCGCGGCCAGAGGTTCGTCCATCAGCAGCACCTCGGGGCTGGTGGCCAGGGCGCGCGCAATCGCCACGCGCTGGCGTTCGCCGCCCGACAGCGTGGCGGGCATGCGTTCCAGCAGGTGGCCTATGCCCAGCAATTCCACGGCACGTTCCTTGGAGACCTGGCGCCGCTCGACAGGCGTGCGCTTCAAACCGTAGGCTATGTTTTTTTGCACCGAGAGATGCGCAAACAGGCTGGCTTCCTGAAACACATAGCCCAGCGCGCGCTGGTGTGTGGGCAGCCATTGCTTGCTTTGATCGTCCTGCCAGATTTTCTGGTTGACCGTGACCCGGCCCCTGGCTCGCTCCAGGCCCGCCAGGCTGCGCAGGCAGGTGGTTTTGCCACAGCCCGAAGGCCCGAACAGCGCCGTGACGCCGTGGCCCGGCAATTTCAGATCGACGTCGAGAGTGAAATCGGCGCGTGCCAGCTGCAGGCGAGCTTCGATAAAGCTGTTCATGCGCGGCGCTCCTTTTTGCCGCCGGGCCGCCCCAAGGCAAAAAACGGCCCCCTCGGGGGGCAGCGGCTACACGCCAGTGATGCAAGCGTGGGGGTCATTTTTTCGGCTGCAGCCAGTTCAAGGTGAGAAGAATGAGGAAGGAGAACACCACCATGCCTGCGGCCAGCCAATGTGCGTGGCTGTACTCCATGGCCTCCACATGGTCGTAGATCTGCACCGAGACCACGCGGGTTTCGCCGGCAATATTGCCGCCCAGCATCAGCACCACGCCGAATTCCCCCACGGTGTGGGCAAAGGTCAGCACGGCGGCGGTGATGAAGCCCGGGCGGGCCAATGGCACGGCCACCGTGAGAAAGCGGTCCAGCGGGCGGGCGCCCAGGCTGGCTGCGGCCTCCATGGGGCGCGCTCCCAGGGCCTCGAAGGCGCGCTGCAGCGGCTGCACGGTAAACGGCATGGAATAGATCAGCGAGCCTATGACCAGGCCCGCAAAGGTGAAGGGTAGCTGGCCAAGGCCCAGGGCCCGCGTGAGCTGGCCTATGGGGCCGTTGGGGCCCATGGTGACCAGAAGGTAAAAGCCGATCACCGTGGGTGGCAGCACCAGCGGCAGGGCGACCACGGCGCCTATGGGGCCGGCCCAGCGCGAGCGCGTATGCGCCAGCCACCAGGCCAGGGGCGTGCACAACAGCATGAGCAGCACCGTGGTCACGCTCGCGAGCTTGAGCGTGAGCCAGATGGCTGCATAGTCTTCGGCGTTCAGTTGCATGAGGTCAAAAAAATCCCCTGGTTTCCCAGCTTAGCCGAGAGGCACCAAGGGCAGAGCAGAAGGTTGATTCAGATGGTTTGAGGCCAAAAGCGCCTCAAACCAGTGTGGAGCAAGCGTCAGAAGCTATAACCGTAGGAGCGGATGATGTCATGCGCCTTGGGGCTGCGCAGATATTTCATCAGAGCCGTGGCGGCTTCGTTGTCCTTGGCGCCGTTCAGCACGATGGCGTCCTGGCGGATGGGCTCGTGCATATTGGCGGGAACCTGCCAGGCCGAGCCTTCGCGGATCTTGCCGTTTTCCATGACTTGCGACAGAGCCACAAAGCCCAGCTGTGCATTGCCAGAAGCGGCGAATTGATAGGTCTGGGCAATGTTTTCGCCCATCACCACCTTGGGCTGAACCTGGGCCGTCAGGCCTTGCTTGTTCAGCACTTCCATGGCGGCCGTGCCATAGGGGGCCAGCTTGGGGTTGGCGATGGCGATGTGCTTGTAGTCGCCGCTCTTGAGCACTTCGCCCTTGTCGTCCACATAACCGGCCTTGGGGCTCCACAGCACCAGGGTACCGATGGCATAGGTAAAGCGCGAGTCGGCCACGCCCTTGCCTTCCTTGGCCAGCTTTTCGGGAGTGGTGTCATCGGCGGCCAGCAGGATGCCGAAGGGGGCGCCGTTGTTGATCTGGGCGTAGAACTTGCCGGTGGCACCGAAGGACAGCTCGGCCTTGTGGCCTGTATCCTTCTCGAACTCGGCGGCGATCTTCTTCATGGGGGCCGTGAAGTTGGCTGCCACGGCGACCGAAACCTCGGCGGCCTGTGCCTGCGCAGACCACAGGCCCAGCACAGCTGTGCCGATCACGGCTGCTGAGCGAGCCAGTTGAAAGGAAAAACCGGTGGAGCGGGCAGTGATCTGAGTCATTGATTGAAGTTCGTTATTCATTGATTGAATAGCGAGTGTAACGTGAATGAACAACTGAGGTCGAGCGGGGAAATTAGCTGTCGGGGCATGATGGCGGTCTATGCCAGACACAGAAAATTTCGAACAAGAACAATTGGATATGCCCGGCGAAGGATCGCTTTCATCCGACTCCGTCTCGCAGGCGCTGGGCTATGACATGGCCGACCGCCGCATTGCCATCCTGCGCGGCATTGCGCAAAGCGGCTCCATCTCTCAGGCTGCACGCGATGTGGGCGTGAGCTACAAGGCGGCCTGGCAGGCCATTGATACCCTGACCAATCTTGCTGGCGTGCCCCTGGTGGAGCGCAGCGTGGGCGGTGTGGGCGGTGGCGGAGCCCAGATGACGGCGGCGGGCCATGAGCTGCTGCAGGCCGCCGAAGCCATGGCGCGGCTGCGCAGCGAGCTGCTCGATCGTCTCAAGGACGGCGCGACATCCATCCAGCCCAATCTGGGCCTGATGACCAGCATGCGCAATCAGTGGCCCTGTACCGTACTCAAGGTGGAATCCATGGGCGGGCAGATTCGTGTCTGGCTGCGTGCTGCGGCCGATGCCGGGGCCGACTGGACGATTGCAGCGCGCATCACGCCGGAAAGCTATGAGCTGCTGGGCCTTGCTCCCGGTGCGCAGGTACTGGCGCTGTGCAAGGCCACGGCCGTCAAGGTCTGGCTGGGCCAGGAGCGGCCAGCGGCCTCCACGCAGTCCATCAATCTCTGGCCTGCCGTGGTGCAGCGTGCCACTTACGGCGCGGCGACGGTCTCCGAAGAGGTGACGGCTTCGGACGAAGTCATCTGCCGGCTGAACTGGGGCGCCCAGATCGTGGGCTTTGCACCGGCCATGAGCGGCCTTGTGGCCGATGACCATGTCTGGCTGGAGGTGGCCGAGTCCGCCGTGGTGGTGGCGGTGGCCTCTCACTGAGAAAAAAGCCTCCACGCTTGCCGGCGGCGTGTGGCTGTTGCTACCAGCAGGGGGCCGCCCGACGGCAATAAAAAAGCCCCCACGCTTGCCCACTTCGTGTGGCCGCTGCCCCCCAAGGGGGCCACTTATTGCCTTAGGGCGGCCCGGCGGCAATAAAAAAAGACCGCCTGTCTTTGCAGATGGGCGGCCAAAAGGGAGGTTTCGGGCAACCGGACTCCCACGTTGAATCAAAGAATCTTCAGTCCACCTTCAAGCCAATCTCTTTGATCAGCGGTGCAAAACGTGCGCGCTCCTTGGCATGGTGGTCCACGAAATCCTGGCGGCTCATGCGCGGCTCGGGCGTAGCGCCCAGGCCCTGGATCACTTCGACCACGTTTTTCTGCTCCAGCGCCTTGATCACGCTGGCGCGCACGGCTTC
This sequence comes from Comamonas resistens, assembly GCF_030064165.1. NCBI lineage: Bacteria > Pseudomonadati > Pseudomonadota > Betaproteobacteria > Burkholderiales > Comamonadaceae > Comamonas > Comamonas resistens. The sequence continues at coordinate 4,301,546 of NZ_CP125947.1, read as the reverse complement.
CACCACGGGGGCGGGCGTGCCTGCTGGCGCGTAGATGCCGAACAGGGTGTCGGCATCGAAGCCCGGCAGGCCGCTTTCGGCCAGCGTGGGCACCTTGGGGTAGAGCGGCGAGCGGTGCGGGCTGCCTATGGCCAGCAGCTTGAGCTTGCCGGCTTCGACCTGCTTGAGGCCGGGGCCCGGATCGAACCAGTACTGGAGCTGGCCGCTGAGCACATCGGTCAGCGCCGGGCCTGCACCCTTGTAGGGAACGTGAATGGCATCGACCTTGGCTGCGCGCTTGAACATCTCGCCGGCCAGATGGGGCGAGCTGCCGGGGCCGGGCGAGCCATAGGACAGCTTGCCGGGGTTGGCCTGCAGGTATTTGACGAAGTCCTGCACATTGCTCACGGGCAGGCTGGGGCTGGTTTCCAGGAACACATGCACGCGGGCCACGGCGGCCACGGGAATCAAGTCCTTTTCAGGATTGAAGGGCAGCTTGCTGTAGATCAGCGGATTGATGCTGATGCCGCCACCGCTGCTCAGCAGCAGTGTGTAGCCGTCCTTGGGTGCACGCACGGTTTCGCCGATACCGATATTGCCGTTGGCGCCGGGCTTGTTGTCCACCACCACCGACTGGCCCAGCTCCTGACTCATGGTCGGAGAAATCGCACGGCCCATCACATCGGCAGCGCCACCGGGCGCGAAGTTGACGATCAGGCGGATGGGGCGATCGGGCCATTTGTCGGCTGCCGTGGCGGGCAGTGCAAAGCTGCTTGCCAGCAGCGCGGGAATAGTTGCCAGGCCAAGACGGCGCAGGCGGTTGAAGCAAGGCTTGTGAGCCATGATTTGTCTCCTTGGATATTTTTTATGGAATGCGCTCGAGTGGGTCAGGCCACTTCTACTTCTACGAGGATGGGGCGAGGGTAAGCAATGGCGTCTTTGAGCACCTGTGCCAGTTGCCCGGCATCTTGCACATGCACGCCGTCGCAGCCATGGCCCTTGGCCATGGCGACAAAGTCGATATCGGGCAGCTCCGTGCCTTCGACCTTTTCACCTTCGCGGTAGCCAAAGACCCTGGAGAAATCCTGCAGCGCCGCATAGCGGCGGTTCTTGAGGATCACAAAGGTGATGGGCAGGCGCAGATTGGCTGCGCTCCACAGGGCCTGGATTGCGTACATCGCCGAGCCGTCGCCGATGACTGCGATCACTTTCTTCTCGGGCTTGGCCATGGCGATGCCCACGGCCGCGGGCATGCTGTGGCCCAGGCCGCCGCTGCACATGGTGAAGAAGGTCTCGCTGTGGAAGATGGGCAGATAGGTCTGAATCGTGGGGCGCGAGCTTGGCGCCTCCTCCACGATGATGCTCTGCGGGTCACGCGCGCCGGCCAGGGTATGCATGGCATAGGCCACCGACATGCGCTCGCCAGCCGCAGGGGCGGCGGGAACGGGCGGTGCGGGCTTGCGTGCCGGGGCGGGGCGCTCGGTGACTTGAGGGCGCGCCAGAAGTTCTTCCACTCCCAGGCGGATATTGCCCACGGCCGCCGTTCCCACGGGGGCCCAGGCCGCGATGGCGGGGTCTTCAATCAGCTGGAACAGCTCGGAGCCTGCGGGGATGAAGGGACCTGCACCTTCGACGTGATAGGTGAAGGCCGCGGCACCGAGGGCAAAGATCTTGTCATGGCTGCCCAGCAGCTCCACGATGCGCTCGCGCATGGCAGGCAGAAAACCGGCGAACAGCGGGTGATCCTCGGGGAAGCTGCAGCGCCCGCTCATGGGGGCCACGAAAACGCGAGCCTGGTGGCGCTCGGCCAGGGCCACGACGGCATCCCAGGCCTGGCCGCGGTCCACGGCTGCGCCGACCACAAAAGCCGGAGAGCGAGCCGCATCCAGTGCGTCGCCAAGGGCGGTCAGGGTCTGTGGATTGGGGCGGGTCTCGAAGCCCACATGGCGCAGCGTGATGGGCTCGCAGGGAACATCCCAGTCGTCTGCTGGGATGGATACAAACACGGGGCCGCGCGGCTCCTGCATGGCGATGTAGTAGGCACGTGCCAGGGCCTGGGGCACGTCCTCGGCGCGGGCGGGCTCGCAACTCCATTTCACATAGGGCTTGGGCAGCTCGGCGGCATCGCGCGAGTGCAGAAACGGGTCGAACTGCAGCAGCGAGCGAGCCTGCTGGCCGGCCGTGATGATCATGGGCGTGCGGTTCTTGAAGGCTGTGAAGATATTGGCCATGGCATGACCGACGCCGGCAGCGGAGTGCAGGTTCACAAAGCTGGCATTGCGCGTGGCCTGGGCATAGCCATCGGCCATGCCCACGACCACGGCTTCCTGCAGGCCCAGCTCATAGGAGAAGTCCTCGGGGTAGTCGCGAAACAGCGGCAGCTCGGTGGAGCCCGGGTTGCCAAAGATGCGGGTCATGCCCAGTTCGCGCAGCATGGCTATGACGGCATGGCGGACGGTGTAGCTGTTGGACGAGGGGGCGACTTGAGGTGTGACTGGCACAGTAGGTTTCCTTGATCGGGCTACTCTTCATGGGTCGGAGCGCTTCTGGGTTGATCTTGCATGGCCGCATAATTTCCAGCAATTGAATAAATCATCTAAGAGATATTCGTGTCATGGATATATCGGGCCTGGATCTCAATCTGTTGCGTGTCTTCGATGCGGTGTTTCGCCATGGCAGCGTCAGCCGTGCGGCGCATGAGCTGGGCCTGTCCCAGCCGGCGGCCAGCCAGGCGGTGACGCGGCTGCGGCAATTGCTGGGCGATCCGCTGTTCGAGCGCATGCATGGCGGAGTGCGGCCCACGCCCAGGGCCGAGCGTCTGGCAGTTGCCGTTCGCACGGCTTTGGCAACGCTGGAGGTTGCCTTGGCGGAGGCGCACAGCTTTGACCCCTTGCAGGCCAATCAGTGCTTTCGCATTCACCTCAGCGATATTGGCGAGGCGCGTTTCCTGCCACCGCTGATGCAGGCCTTGCGTGAGAAGGCTCCGAATGTGCAGCTCGAAACCCTGCCCATGCCCATGGCCGAGATTGCCGATGCGCTCGATCGCGGTTCGCTGGACATTGCCATCGGTTTTCTGCCCGGTGTGACGGGCACGCAGCAGCAGGTGCTGCTGTCCGATCGCTACGCGCTGCTGCTGCGCCAGGGGCATCCGGTGCTCAGGGATTTGAAGACCGAGAGGCTGGATACCGAACATTTGCGTGGCCTCGACTATGTGGTCGTGCGCTCGCATTCCGAGACGCTGCGCATCCTGCGCAAGCTGGAGCTGCAGAATCAGGTGCGGCTGTCGGCGGCCCACTTCATGGCCGTGCCCTCCATCGTGCGCCAGACCGATCTGGCCGTCATCATGCCTGCCGAGATCGCCGAGACCTTTGTGGAACAGGGAGGCTATGTGATGCTGCAGGCCGATCTGCCCGAGAGCGCATTCGATGTCTCCTTGCACTGGAGCTGGCGTTTTGCCCGGGAGCCGGCGAACCAGTGGCTGCGGGAATTGGTCGGCGACGTGTTCCGGCAGCGCAGATAGCGTGGTGGCAAAATAAAAAAGCGCCAGGCTTTTTAGGCTCTGGCGCTTGATGGGTATGCGATAGCAGCTATCTTTATTGAAGCTCCTTGCCCTTGAGTTCGGGAATCAGAAAGACCGTGGCCAGCATGTCCAGCACATAGATGGCGGCCAGCAGCGCAATGGCCACCTGGAAGGAATAGGCCATGGCCAGGGCGCCGATGACGACCGGGCCCAGGCCGCCGACGGCGCGGCCGATATTGAACAACACGTTCTGTGCGGTGGCGCGGGCTTCCGTGGGGTAGGCCTCGCTGATGACAGCGCCGTAGCCGCCCATCATGCCGTTGACGCACAGGCCCATGATGGCACCCACCCACAGCATGGCCGTGGCATCTGTGAGCTGGGAATAGGCCAGCACCGAGATCACGGAGCCGACCTGGAAGATCAGGAAAGTGGGCTTGCGGCCGATGCGGTCGGCCAGTTGGCCGAAGACCCAGATACCCAGCGACATGCCGATGATGGTGACGGCAGTCCACATGGACGACTTGGTCAGGCTGAAGCCCATCTGCTTGGACAGAAAGCTGGGCATCCAGATCATGATGCCGTAGTAGCCGAAGTTCTGCACCGAGGTCAGCACGATCACGCCCAGGCTGATCTTGCGCGTGGCCTTGTCCTTCATCAGCAGCTTCAGGCATTGCATGGCCGAGGGCTGGTCCTTCTTGCTGCGTGCCACGAAGACTTCGGGCTCGTGCAGCTTGTTGCGGATGACCCAGGCCACGACGGCGGGAATCACGCCGATCAGGAACATGCCACGCCAGCCTATCGAGGGCAGCAGCAGCGGGGTCAGCATGGCTGCGCCCAGCACGCCGAGCTGCCAGCCCAGGGCCACATAGGAGGACACGCGGGCACGGTGGCGGGCGGGCCAGGCTTCGGCGGCCAGGGCCATGCCGATGCCGAACTCACCGCCCAAACCGATGCCGGCGATGGTGCGGTAGATCAGCAGGTCCCAATAGCCCTGGGCAAAAGCGCACAGGCCGGTAAAGACGGCAAACAGCACAATCGTCCAGGTCAGCACGCGGATGCGACCGTATTTGTCGCTGAGCATGCCGAAGACGATGCCGCCGAAGACGGCGCCGATCAAGGTCCAGGTCACAAGAGAGCCGGCCTGGCCGGGCGTGAGGTTCAGGTCCTTGGAGATGGCCGAGAGCATGAAGCCCAGAATCAGCAGGTCAAAGCCGTCCATGGCATAGCCGACGGCCGAGCCCATGAGTGCTTTCCAGCTGTATCCGTTGACTTCTGTGGGGGCGGCGGGCGCGGCTGTGCCTGCCACGGCGCCTGTGGTTGATGTGGTCACGGGAGAGTCCTTGAGCGAAGACGGACTTCGGGTGCCTGCAGGCCGGCTTTTGCAGAAAAAAGCCGGCCCTCGCTGGGCGCAAGACCAGCGCGCGGGCACGCGGCGTGCGTGCGGCATCCTTGAGGTGCAACGGGCACGAAAAAGTCCTTGAAGGGGAGTTTGAGCGGCTGGAGCATGGCGGCGCGGTCTGCGCTGATTTCTGCGGTGCAGAAAGGGCAGTGCGGCGCCATGTCGCCTCTGTAAAAAGCGAAAAGCCCCAGCTGCATGAGCAACTGGGGCTTGTATTTGGTGGTCGTAGCGGGACTCGAACCTGCGACATCAGCATTATGAATGCTGCGCTCTAACCAACTGAGCTATACGACCGACAGCCAGAGATTATATCGGAAAAATTGGCTCGTCAGCCGAGTTGGGAATTTTGTGTGTCGGTCACTGTGCGACACAAAGAAAAAACCGCAGTGCTTTTGCAAACACTGCGGTTTCCTTGTCTGGTGGTCGAGGCGGGACTTGAACCTGCGACATCAGCATTATGAATGCTGCGCTCTAACCAACTGAGCTACACGACCAGAGACAGTTATTATATGCAAAAAATCGCTGTCTCATGCGATTTCAGAGATTTCTTGCGAAAAAATCTCGCGTTCGCTGGCACTTATTGATGGGTGAAGTTGGCCGGGCGCTTGTTCACAAACGCATCCATGCCTTCCTTCTGGTCCTGCGTGGCAAACAGCGCGTGGAACAGGCGGCGCTCGAACATCACGCCGTCGGACAGGCCGCTTTCGAAAGCGCGGTTCACGGATTCCTTGGCAGCCATCACGGCCAGCTGAGAGAAGCCGCTGATGATGATGGCGGCGCCCAGCGCTTCTTCCATGAGCTTGTCAAAAGGCACGACGCGGCTGACCAGACCGGCACGTTCGGCCTCGGTGGCGTCCATCATGCGGGCCGTCAGCGCCATGTCCATGGCCTTGGACTTGCCCACGGCGCGGGGCAGGCGCTGCGTGCCGCCGGCACCGGGAATCACGCCCAGCTTGATTTCGGGCTGGCCGAACTTGGCGTTGTCGGCGGCGATGATGAAGTCGCACATCATGGCCAGCTCGCAGCCGCCGCCCAGGGCGAAGCCGCCGACGGCGGCGATCACGGGCTTGCGGATGCTGCGGATGGTTTCCCAGTTGCGCGTGATGTAGTCGCCGCCATAGGCGTCGGCAAAGTTGTACTTGGCCATGGCGCCGATGTCGGCACCGGCGGCGAAGGCACGCTCGCTGCCGGTGATGATCATGCAGCCAATGCTTTTGTCGGCATCGAACTTCCTGAGCGCATCGCCCAGCTCGTCCATGAGCTGGTCGTTCAGGGCATTGAGCTGCTTGGGACGGTTCAGCGTGATGACGCCGACTTTTTCCGCTTCCACGCGGACTTCTATGGTTTCGTAGGCCAAGTTTGTCTCCTGCTAAAGAATGAATCTCTGCTGCCAAGAATAACCGCTGAGCCTGGCTGCCGGCTGTCGCGTTGCAGCCGCCCTGCGGGGGCGGCTTCAGGCTGCAAGGCCCGTCAGCCAGCGCTCTGCGGCGGCCTTGTCGCTGATTTCCAGCCCCAGATTGCTGATGGGCGTGGCAGGCTTTGCATCCTCGCTGGCGGCTTTGGCGGGCGCGATGTCCAGGGCCAGCGTCAGCTCCAGAATCTGCCGGTCACGCACGACCCAGGCGGTCACGGTATTGGAGCTGCCTGCATACAGCGGCACATCGTCCAGTTTGGCAATGCGCCAGCGTTGGCCATCGGTCTCGACGGCCAGCCATTCATCGCCGGCCATCATGCCGGCCTGTTCGGCCAGGCCGCCGTGCAGCACGGTCTTGATCTGCACACTGTGATTTTCCTGAACGCGCAGGCCCAGTTTCTGGGCCAGCTGTGCGGGCTCGGCCTTGCTCTTGATGCCATGCTTGGTCAGCAGCTCGCGCAGCGGCAGGTCGTCGGTGGAGTGCACCCAGGTTTGCAGCTGTCTGGCAATCTCAGGGTTGCCCACTTCGCTGACCACGGCCAGCACATCGGCTTCGCTGATGGGGCCACCCGCGCTTTTGCGCCACAGGCCGCGCATCACATCGTCCAGGCTGTTGCTGCCCTGGGCGCGCAGCGCCAGATCGAGGCACAGCGCAACCAGCGAGCCCTTGGTGTAGTAGCTGACCGTGTGGTTGGCCGTGTTCTCGTCCTGGCGGTAGTACTTGACCCAGGCGTCGAAGCTGGCTTCGGCCACGGACTGGACATGGCGGCCCGGCGTCTGCAGCACCTGGTTGATGGTGCGCGTGATGAGCTTGAGGTACTGGGTGTTGTCTATGAGGCCCGCGCGGCGCAGGAACAGATCGTCGTAGTAACTGGTAAAGCCCTCGAAGAACCACAGCAGCTCGGTGTAGTTCTCCTGCTCGTAGTCGTAGCGGGCCAGCTCGGCAGGTCGCAGGCGCTTGACGTTCCAGGTGTGAAAGTATTCGTGGCTGATCAGGCCCAGCAAGGTGTTGTAGCCTTCGCCGGCCTTGGCTTCGCCCTTGCGCGGCAGATCGCGGCGACCGCAGATCAGCGCCGTGCTGTTGCGGTGCTCGAGGCCGCCATAGTTGTCATCCACCACGTTGAGCATGAAGACATAGCGGTCCATGGGCGGGCGGCTGCCGTCGGCATGCCAGAAGGCGATCTCGGCCTCGCAGATCTTTTTCGTATCGGCCAGCAGGCGCTCGCCATCAAAGCTGGGCGCGGCACCGGCGACCACAAATTCATGGGGTACGCCGCCGGCCTCAAAGCTGCCGCGCCAAAACCGGCCCATCTCCACGGGGCAGTCCACCAGCTCGTCGTAATGGGCTGCCGTGTAGAGGCCGAAGCCGTTGGCATCGATTTGTGCGGGCGTCAGGCCGGTGGCCACCTGCCAGTCCTCGGTGGCGCGGCTGCCGAGCAGCTCCAGCGCATGGGGACGCTCTTCCTGGCCATGCACGCGCAGGCACAGGCTGGTGCCGTTGAAGAAACCGCGCTGGCGGTCCAGCCAGGCCGTACGCACGGATGTGTCGTATGCGCAAACCTGATAGCTGACAACGCATGCTGCATCTGCGCTGCAGCCGATTTTCCATTGATTCTTGCTGAGCTGGCTGACGGGGAGGCTCTGGCCGTTCTGGGTCGCGCTCAGGCCCTGCAGGTTCTTGGAAAACTCGCGCACCAGGTAGCTGCCGGGAATCCACACCGGCAGCGACAGCAGTTGCTGCGCCGCAGGCTGGGCGATATGCAGGCTGATATCAAAAAGATGGGCTTCCACCGCGCTGGCCTGCACGGTGTAGCGAATGCCGGGGGTGTTGAGAACAGCAGTCATGACAGCTCCAAAAATGCGGGCCGGAGCATGCGGATCTGCCGCAGCACGGCCAGTTCCTGCAGATCTGGCACGTGCCGCTCCGGCGATGAAACGAGAGGCTTACTTGGCAGCGGCAGCCAGGTGTTTTTCAACCTCGGCGGCCGAGATGGCGCCGGGTACGCGCACATTGTTGGCGAAAACAATGGTCGGAGTGCCGGTGATCTTGTACTTGCGGCCAAATGCCAGATTGCGCTGGATGGCGGCGGGGTCGCACTGGGCGGCTGGGGCGTTCTTGCTGCTCAGCATCTGCTCATGCCAGGCCTTGGCCGGATCCTTGGCGCACCAGATATTGCGTGACTTTTCGGCCGAATCGGGGCTCAGGATGGGGTAGAGAAAGAGATAGATGGTGACGTTGTCCACGCTCTGCAGGTCTTTTTCAAAGCGCTTGCAGTAGCCGCAGTTCGGGTCTTCGAACACGGCCATCTTGCGCTCGCCCTTGCCATGCACGATGGTGATGGCGTCCTTGATGGGCAGCTGCTTGAAGTCCACTGCCGTCAGCTGGGTCATGCGGTCTTCGGTCAGATTGCGCCTGGCCTTGGTGTCGATCAGCTCGCCCTGGATCAGATAGTTGCCCTTGGCATCGGTGTAGAAAATATCCGTGCCCACGCGCACCTCGTACAGGCCGCTCATGGGGGTGGAGCGCACTTCGTCGATTTTTTCGAGCTGGGGGATGCGCTCTGTCAGCGTTTTCTTGAGATTGGCATCCTGGGCATGCACGCTCAGGCCGAAGGTCAGGCTGGCAGCAGCCAGCACGCAGGCAACAAGTTTCATGGGAAATCTGTAAGGCCGCAGCTGCGGCATGGTGAGACTATCGGTTTCCGCCAGCCCGGCTGAGCCGGGGGCAGGGCTGAGGGCTTGGAGTCTGGCAAGTGCCCGGGGTTCCCTTGATTACAGCAGGCCCATGGCCTGGCGAGCCATCCAGGACTTGAGAGGACCACTGCGCTCGAAGCCTTTCATGCCCCAGTTACGCAGCATTTGCACCGGAACTTCGGGGCGGGCAAACAGCTGCTGCAAGCCGTCCATGGCCATGCCCATGGGCGCCAGGGAGGCCTTGCGCTCGCGTTCGTACTGGCGCAGCAGCTTGAGATCTGCAGGGCTGCGCCAGTAGTCGCGCTCTTGCAGAATGCGTGCCAGCGCCTGCACATCGCCCAGGCCCAGGTTCAGGCCCTGGCCTGCCAGCGGGTGCACATTGTGGGCCGCATCGCCGGCCAGCACCCAGCTTTGCGCGCTGTTCTGGGACAGAGGGCCGCACCAGCGGTCGGCCACGGCCTGCTGCAGAGGCCAGGTGGCGCGTTCGGCGGTCAGTTCCAGCTGGCCCAGAGCATCCTGGCTGATGGCTTGCAGGCGGGTGGTAAAACTTTCTTCATCGCTTTGCAGCCAGTCGGGCACCAGCGAGCGCTCCAGCGACCAGACCACGGCGACTTCCTGGCCTTCGGGGCCGCCCAGGGGCAGAAAAGCCAGAATGCCTTCGGGCGTGAACCATTGGCGGGCAATGCCGCCGTGAGGCAGCTCGCAGCGCAGGCGCGTGGCAATCGCGTGCTGGGAATAGGGCGTGACGGAAAAGTCCACCCCGAACTCGGTGCGGGTGCTGCTGGCGCGGCCTTCGCAGACGGCGGTGAGGGCGGCCTCGACCGGCTCCTTGACGATTTCCACCTGCGGCTGATAGCGCACGGCCTCGGCCAGGCGCTGTTCCAGTGCGGGCACATCGACAATCCAGGCCAGTGCCGCTACATCTTGCGATGCGGCGTCGAATTGAACCTGCCCGTCCAGATCGCCAAACACCTGCATGCCGACCACGGGCGTGGCGTCTTCGTCATCGGGCCAGCAGCGCAGCGACTGCAGCACAGCCCGGGAGCTGGCGTTGAGCGCGTAGGCACGCACATCCTTGTGCTGGGATCTGGCCTGTGGCGGCGCCACCAGCGCCACGCGCAGACGCTCACGCGCCAGCAAAAGAGCCAAGGTCCGGCCCACGATGCCGGCTCCACGAATACATACATCAAAGGTTTGCGCCATGCCCGGCATTGTAGGAGGCGCGGGCAGGGCCTGCGGCCATGGTGGAAACCGCGTGCCTGTGGCAGTCATATCAGGAGAAGACTCTGTAGTTCATAGCGGCTTGCGCAGGTGCTGCTTGGGCTTGAAGGCAAAATGGCTGCAAATTACCGAAGCTGCAAGGAAATTCCATGAATGAGGTTGCCTACGATGTGATGGGTCAGATTGACCAGCTCTGGATCTATCCCATCAAGTCCTGCGCGGGCATTGCCGTCAGGCAGGCCCGTCTGCTGCGCCACGGTTTGCAGTGGGATCGTCACTGGATGGTGGTGGATGCCGATGGTGATTTCCTGACCCAGCGCAGCCACCCGCGCATGGCGCTGATTCGCCCGCAGATCACTGACCGGCATCTGGTGCTGCATGCGCCAGATCAAGACAGCATCGAAATTCCGCTGCTGGCCCAGGGGCAGGCCTGTCGAGCCAGGGTCTGGGATGACACCGTGCAGGCATGGGACCTCGGTGAATGGGCCCAGCCCGTGCGCTGGTGGCTGAGCCAGGTATTGGGAACGGACTGCCGTTTGGTGCGCTTTGACCCTGCTCAAGACCGCCAGGCCAGCGAGCGCTGGGTCCAGGCCGGTGAGGCCCCCGTGCATTTCGCGGACGGGTATCCGCTGTTGCTGCTGAGCCAGGCGGCAGTCGATGAACTCAACCAACGTCTGGCCCGGGCGGGCGAGGCCGTGGTCGATGCCCGGCGCTTTCGGCCTAATATCGTGATTTCGGGCATGGAGGCCCATGACGAGGATCGTGTGGAAGAGCTGGAGCTGCTGGACCAGCCCGGCCTGAGCCTGCGGCCCTGCAAGCCCTGCACGCGCTGCCCCATCCCCGATATCGACCCCGATACGGCGGTTCCCGGCACTTCGGTCGGTCACCAGATTCGCGGCTATCGCCAGGATTCGAGAGTGGGCGGTGCTATTACTTTTGGTATGAATGCCGTGGTCCAGGGCTTACCCGAAGGGCAGGACTCTGCAACTGTGCTGACATTGGGACAGAGCCTGGGTGGGCAGCTGCGTTTCGACTAACACGGTTGTAAGTATTTGTCTGTCATTTGCAGACGGCCTTGGCAGGCGCTGAGTGGTGTGAAGCCAGGGTCCAATCAAGCCAAGAGCAACGGATGAAGGAGGGCATTGTGATGACACTGCAAGCTGGAGACTTCGTGGTTCTTGCGACCAACAGCGCCCATGCGGGAATGATTGCCCGCGTGCTGTGCCGGGCGCCCGAGGTGGACTTTGCCCTGCCCGATGGACGCCCGCACATTGCATGCTGCTCAGGCGAATGGGTGCTGGAGTTCGCCCAGAAGGTTGCCACCCTGCATCGCGGCAGCGATAAGCCCTGCATGAGCAAATACCTGTGCAGCCCGGAATGCCATCTGCAACATCTGGGTAAATCGGCCAGCCTGACGCCGTTGTTCGCGCATGCGCTGCCTGTGGTGCAGGTACCGCTGCCTGTCTGAGCGAATGCGTTACTGTTTTGCACCTCCCGTCAAAAGCCTGCTTTCCAGCAGGCTTTTTTGTGCCCGGGATCCAGTACATCCGGGGCCGCTCATCTGCGATAAACGCCGCTTCATTACAATCAAGGGTTTTCGTGACCTCTGCGCGTGACAGCGGAGGCACGCTCAAGAACAACCAGATTCGCCTCAATGCGGATCGGGCACTTCGGCCACGCAGGTGTGGTGCCAGGCAAGTGCATTGATACCAAAGGAAATTCCATGAGCCTCAAGTGCGGCATCGTGGGCCTGCCCAATGTGGGCAAGTCCACTCTCTTCAACGCCCTGACCAAAGCCGGCATCGCTGCGGAAAACTACCCCTTCTGCACGATCGAGCCCAACACCGGCGTGGTGGAGGTGCCCGACCCCCGCCTGGATCAGCTGGCCGAGATCATCTCGCCCGAGCGCGTGGTTCCCGCCATCGTGGAGTTTGTGGACATCGCCGGTCTGGTGGCTGGCGCTTCCAAGGGCGAAGGCCTGGGCAACCAGTTCCTGGCCCATATCCGCGAAACCGATGCCATCGTCAACGTGGTGCGCTGCTTTGAAGACCCCAACGTGATTCACGTGGCCGGCAAGGTGGACCCTATCGCCGACATCGAAGTCATCCAGACCGAGCTGTGCCTGGCCGATATGGCCACCGTGGAGAAGGCACTGAGCCGCTACAGCAAGGCCGCCAAGTCGGGCAACGACAAGGAAGCCGCCAAGCTGGTGTCGCTGCTGACACCCATCCAAGAAGCGCTGAACGAAGGCAAGCCTGCCCGCGTGGTACCAGTTTCCAAGGAAGATGCGCCCCTGCTCAAGCCTTTCTGCCTGATCACCGCCAAGCCCGCCATGTTTGTAGGCAACGTCTCGGAAGACGGTTTTGAAAACAACCCTCTGCTGGACCGCCTCAAGGAATATGCCGAAGCCCAGGGTGCTCCCGTGGTCGCCATCTGCGCCAAGATCGAAGCCGAAATGGCCGAGATGGACGACGCCGACCGCGACATGTTCCTGGAAGAGCTGGGTCTGGAAGAGCCAGGCCTGAACCGTCTGATCCGTGCCGGCTTCAAGCTGCTGGGCCTGCAGACCTACTTCACCGCTGGGGTGAAGGAAGTGCGCGCCTGGACCGTGCGCGTGGGTGCCACCGCTCCTCAGGCTGCCGGTGTGATTCACGGTGACTTCGAGCGCGGCTTCATTCGTGCCCAGACCATTGCCTTCGAGGACTTCATCGCCTTCAAGGGCGAGCAGGGCGCGAAGGATGCCGGCAAGATGCGCGCCGAAGGCAAGGAATACATCGTCAAGGATGGCGATGTGATGAACTTCCTGTTCAACGTCTAAGCCCTGAAAGCCTTTGAGCAATCTTGCCGAGCAGCACTCCGTGCAGGCTGATCTGGTGGCAGTCCTCGTGGCTGTCACCGGCGGCCAGCCCCGCATACTGACCACCAGGTCGGGGATGGCGTTGCCTGCGGGGCCTTTCACCAGCAATCACCGTTCGCTGCAGGCCAGCCTGCGCGCCTGGGTGGAGACGCAAACCCATCATCCGCTGGGGTTTGTGGAGCAGCTCTATACCTTTGCCGATCGCGACCGTTCGCAGGAGCTGGGCATGCGTGCCATCTCCATCAGCTATCTGGCACTGACGCGCGAGCTGGATGAGGCGGGGCAGGCCCAGCCGGGCTGGCAGGATTGGTACCGCTACTTCCCCTGGGAGGACTGGCGTGAAGGCATGCCTGCCGTGGTGCAGGAGCAGATCGCCCCTGCGCTGCTTGCCTGGAGTGAAGCTGCTGCAGATAGCGTAGCTAGAAGCGCGCGCTGGCAAAGGGCTTCCATGACTTTTGGCCTGGATGGCCATGAGTGGAATGAAGAGCTGGTGCTGCAGCGCTACGAGCTGTTGTTTGAAGCCGGCTTTGTGGCCGAGTCCTGGGGCGATGGCGATGCAGTTCCTGCGGGTCAGCTGCTGCCGGGCATGGCGATGAGCAATGATCACCGCCGCATTCTGGCCACCGGCATGGCACGGCTGCGCGCCAAGATCAAATACCGCCCCGTGGTGTTTGAGCTGATGGCCGACGAGTTTTCACTGCTGCAACTGCAGCAAGCGGTGGAGGCGCTGGCCGGGCGCAGTCTGCACAAGCAGAACTTCCGCCGCCTGATTGAGCAGCAGGCGCTGGTCGAGGAAACCGGACAGATGACCATGGCCGGTGCAGGCCGTCCCGCCAAGCTGTTTCGCTTTCGCCGCAATGTGATGCTGGAGAGGGCCATTGTCGGCAACAAGCTGCCGCTGGCGCGCAGCCACTGAAGAGTGGCCGCAGTGATCCTGCCTGGATGCCGGGGCAGACGGTATTGGCAGTGCTTGAAATTCGCTGCAAAAAGTCAGGACTGAAGTCTCAAAAAAATGAATGATGAATGCTTGACCTGACTAATGCTCATGTTTAGCATAAGTGCACTGTGCGCGACTGATCAAAGCCGTCGCGCTTTTTATTTCTATACAAATACTCAAAATGAGCATTAATGAGATTGCGGCTTTGCCCGTTTCACCTCTGCCCGATGTGATGCTGGAGCCGCTGGTGCGCATGGCCCTGCTGGAAGACCTGGGCCGCGCCGGAGACCTGACCACGGACACCATCGTGCCTGCCGACGCAACGGATGAGCTGCGGCTGGTGGCGCGCCAGGACGGTGTACTGGCCGGGCTGGACCTGGCGCGTCTGGCTTTCACGCTGATGGATGGACAGATGCAGTTCGAGGTCAGCTGCGCCGATGGGACTTTGCTGGCTCCGGGTACGGAGATCGCGCGCATCCGTGGCAAAAGCCGGGCCATTCTTACGGCGGAGCGCACGGCACTCAACTACCTCTGCCATCTGAGCGGCGTGGCCTCGGCCACGCATTCGATTGCCGAAGCCATCAAGCCTTTCGGCACGCGTGTGACCTGCACGCGCAAGACCATGCCCGGCCTGCGTTCGCTGCAAAAGTACGCCGTGCGCGTGGGCGGCGGCAGCAATCACCGCTTCGGCCTGGACGATGCCGTGCTCATCAAGGACAACCACATCGCACTGGCCGGTGATCTGGCCACGGCCGTGGGACGTGCCCGCGCCGGTGTCGGCCATATGGTCAAGATCGAGCTGGAAGTGGACACGCTGGCCCAGTTGGATGTGGCGCTGCAGCTGGGTGTGGATGTGGTGCTGCTGGACAACATGAGCCTGGACGATCTGCGCACGGCCGTGGCCATGTGCAAGGGCCGTGCAATCACCGAAGCCTCAGGCCGCATCAGCCCCGAAACCGCACCGGCCGTGGCCGCCACGGGCGTGGACCAGATCGCCGTGGGCTGGCTCACGCATAGCGCCAAGGTGCTGGATATCGGGCTGGATGCATGAATGATGCCCCCTTGAGCCGCTGCGCGGCCTCCCCCCAAGGGGGACGACAGCATTGCGGCGCGGCGGCGCTTGCTTGCTGTCTCGCGCGCGGGGACTTGCGCAGGCTCGTTGGCAAGGATTAAGAGATGTCATTGATTCAAAAGCGTCGCAGTTGGGTGGTGCTGGGTGCTGCAGCGCTGGCGGTGACGGCGGTGGGCCTGTGGCATGCCCGTACAGGGACTGCGGCCATGCGGTTTGAAAAGCCCATCACCATCGTCGTGACCTTTCCGCCGGGCGGGGGCACGGACTTGCTGGCGCGCAAGCTGGGGGCCGAGCTGCAGCAGCGCATAGCCCAGCCCGTGGTGGTGGAAAACCGGCCGGGTGCCAGCGGCAATATCGGTGCGCGTGCCGTGGCCGAAGCCGCGCCCGATGGTACGACCCTGTTGATGGCCAATAGCTCGTTTGCCATCAATCCTGGCGTGTACCGCGAGCTGGGTTTTGATCCGCACAAGGACTTCAAGGCGGTGTTCAATGCCGGCACCATTGCGTCGGTGCTGGTCGTGCCTCAGCACAGCAATGTGCATGGTCTGGCAGATGTGCTGGCGCAAAGCTCGGCCGACAAGCCGCTGGCTTTTGCCAGCTGCGGCAATGGCACGCCCCAGCATATGGCGGGCGAGATGTTGACCCAGGCGGCGCACATGCGTTTGCAGCATGTGCCTTACAAGGGTTGTGGCCCGGCCATCTCCGCCGTGGCGGCAGATCAGGTACCGCTTGGCATGGTCACGGCCAGCAGCGCGGCGCCATTAATTGAAGCCGGGCGTGTGCGGGCGATTGCCGTCACGGCGCCGACACGCGTGGCGTCTCTGCCGGATATTCCGACCCTGGCCGAGCAGGGCGTGGCGGGCTTTGCCGTGGAGCAGTGGCATGGCTTGCTGGCTCCCGCGGCAACGCCAGAAGCGGTGATTGCCCGTTTGCACCAGGAGCTGGCGCAGATTCTGGCTGAACCGGCAATGCAGCAGTCCTTGCGTGCGCAAGGCTACACCTTGGTTTGTCAAAGTTCTGAACAGTTCGGCCAGCTCATTGCGGCCGATATGGAGCGCTATGCGGCCGTGACGGCGCAGCTTGGACTCAAGGCCGATTGAGAAGTGCAGAGGGCCGCTGTTGCCCACGCTTGAAGTCCTGACAGGCTACCGGCAACGGTGGCCTGTTTTGTTTCAGGCCTGTGACGAACTCGCTATACCAAGGTATAGCCTGGGGCAACCAAAAAACAGACCTGCCTTCCCAAGGAAGGCTCGCTTTGTTGCAGGCCGGATTTGATAATTCAAGGCTAGGAGCAGGGCAGCAGACCCTGCCACCGAGGCGACAGCCTTGTCGTCCATCGAAGGGAGGGGTTTCCGCTGGATTCATTCCTTGATGGCGTCATGGAGCACGGTCTTGCCCGTGTCTTTGCGCATGTCTGTCTCGCTGCACGGAAGCTCCTGTCATGAAGGAGTTGCGAGTGCAGGGCAGCATCGGCTCTCAGGCCGGGATCTGCCCTGACCATATTGATGCCACTGTTTGCTTCTTATGAAACCAGTTCTGAATTTTCATCACCCCGTGGGGGTCGCGTGTCTGCTGCTGTGTCTGGCTCTCAGCGCTTGCAATGGCGACAAACAAGCCCCGGCTGCCGATGCCGATAGCCAGACGGCCTTGCGCCGCGAGGGCAGTCTGGTCCTGGTGCCGCTTCAGTCCCCGGTGCTGGCGCAATTGAAGCTGGCCGAAGCCACTTTGGAGCATGTCCAAACGCTGATCTCCGCGCCGGCCACTATCGAGGCGGAGCCCGAAAAACTGGTCAAGATCACGCCTCCAGTCGCGGGTCGGCTGGTGCGCCTGCATCGGCAACTGGGTGACCCGGTCAAGGCCGGCGAGGCCTTGATCACCATGGACTCATCCGATATCTCGAGCGCCCGGGCCGACAATGCCAAGGCCCAGTCCGCGCTCCTGCATGCCAAGCAGGAGTTCGACCGCCAGAAGCTGCTGTTTGATGCGGAGATCGCGGCGCGCAAGGATTACGAGGCCGCCCAGCAGTCCCTGGCATCGGCCAGCGCCGATGCGCGCGCGGCGACCGATCGTCTGGCCCAGCTGGGTGCCGATGTGCAGGCCAGCTCGCGCGGCAGCTATGTGATCAAGTCGCCGATCAGCGGGCGCGTGGTCGATATGGCGGGATCGCAAGGCGGTTACTGGAACGATGTGAATGCTTCGGTGATGACCGTGGCCGACCTCAGCAAGGTCTGGCTCAGCGCCAGCGTGCCCGAGCGCGATCTGGCCCATGTGGACGTGGGCCAGGAAGCGCATATCGCGCTGACGGCCTATCCAGACCTCAAGCTCGAAGGCCGTGTGCAATACGTGGGCGAGATCGTCGATACGGCCACGCGCAGCGTCAAGGTGCGGGTGGCTGTGGACAACCGCGAAGGGCGGCTGCGTCCCGGTATGTTTGCGCGCGTGAGCTTCGACGGCCCGGGCCGTGACGCCCTCATGGTGCCGACCACGGCGCTGTTGCAGGGCAATGTGAGCACGCGGGTGTTCGTGGACAAAGGCCGCACGGACAAGGGCGCGCGCTTCGAGCCGCGTGACGTGCAGGTCGGCGTGCAGCAGGACGGCAAGGTGGAGATCCGCTCGGGTCTGGCGGCTGGCGAGCGCATCGTCGTCAACGGTGGAGTGCTGCTGCAATGATAGAGCGCATCGTCAATCTCAGTTTCGCCCGCCGCGGCGTGGTGTGGCTGATCTTCATTTTCGCGGCCCTGTATGGCGGGTTCAGCTGGAAGCAGCTGCCGCTGGAAGCCTATCCCGACATCGCCGACGTGACCTCGCAGATCGTCACCCAGGTGCCGGGCCTGGCGGCCGAGGAAATCGAGCAGCAGATCACGATTCCGCTGGAGCGCGCACTGCTGGCCACGCCGGGCATGCATGTGCTGCGCTCGCGCAGCCTGTTCGGTCTGTCGTTGATCACCGTGGTGTTCGAGGACGGCGTCGACGGCTACTGGGCGCGCCAGCGCCTCAAGGAGCGCATGGACGATGTCGCTCTGCCCTATGGCGCACGTGCCACGCTGGATCCCTACAGCTCGCCCACGGGCGAGGTCTACCGCTACACGCTGGAAAGCCCCACGCACAGCCTGCGCGAGCTGTCGGAGCTCCAGCAATGGGTGGTGATTCCGCGCCTCAAGAAAGCCCAGTCCGTGGTGGACGTGACCAATTTCGGCGGCCTGACCACGCAGTTCATGCTCGAACTCGATCCCGCGCGTCTGCTGCAGTACGGGCTGACGCTGTCGCAGGTGATCGATGCCATCAATGCCAACAATGCCAGCGGTGGCGGCAGCGTCATCGACCGCGGCGAAGTCTCCTATGTGGTGCGCGGCGTGGGCCTGCTGAGATCGCTGGACGATATGGGCAATGTGGTGGTCAAGACCTCGGACAACGGCACGCCCATCCTGGTCAAGGACCTGGGGCGCCTGACCTATGGCAATGTGGAACGCCGCGGCATTCTGGGCAAGGATGACAATTCCGACACGCTGGAAGGCATTGTGCTGCTGCTCAAGGGCGCGAACCCCTCGCAGGCACTGGAAGGCATTCACGCGGCAGTGAAGGAACTCAATGAAAAGCTGCTGCCTGCCGATGTCAAGGTCGTACCTTATCTGGACCGCACCACGCTGATCGAGCGCACCACGCATACCGTGGGCAAGACCCTGGCCGAGGGCATGATCGTCGTGACCCTGGTGCTGCTGCTGTTCCTGGGCAGCCCGCGCGCGGCGCTGATCGTGGCGCTGACGATTCCCATGGCGCTGCTGCTGGCCTTCGTCTTCATGCACCACGCCAAGATCCCGGCCAATCTGCTGTCGCTGGGAGCCATCGACTTCGGCATTTTGGTCGACGGCTCGGTGGTGGTGGTCGAGAACATTCTGCGGCGGCGCGAGGCCGAGCGTGAACGGACCCTGACGCCCCGCGATGCCATCTCGGCCACGCTGCAGGTGGCGCGTCCCATCTTCTTCGGCATGTGCGTGATCGCGGCCGCCTATCTGCCGCTGTTCGGTTTCGAGCGCATCGAGTACAAGCTGTTCTCGCCCATGGCCAGCGCCGTGGGTGCGGCCCTGGTAGGTGCTTTGGCCGTGGCGTTGCTGCTCACGCCGGCTCTGGCCTGGCTGGCGTTCCGCAAGCCGCGCAAGATCTTCCACAACCCCGTGCTGCATTGGCTGGGTGAGCGCTACGACCACTTTCTCGGCGTCGCCGTGGGCCAGATGCGCTGGCTGGTCGGCGCCGTGGTGGCGGCGCTGGTGGCTCTGGTGCTGCTGGCCGGCACCATTGGCCGCGACTTCCTGCCTTATCTGGACGAGGGCTCGATCTGGCTGCAGGTGCAGATGCCGCCCGGCATCACGCTGGACAAGGCACGCGATATGGCCGACGAGCTGCGCCGCGCCACGCTGGAGTTTCCCGAGGTGTCCTATATCGTGACCCAGACGGGCCGCAACGACGATGGCACCGACTACTGGACGCCCTCGCACATCGAGGCCAGCGTGGGCCTGCATCCCTATGGCGAGTGGAAATCCGGCCTGACCAAGCAGCAGCTGATCGCCAAGATGGCCGAGCGCTTCGAGAAGATGCCCGGCTATACCGTGGGCTTCATGCAGCCCATGATCGACGGCGTGCAGGACAAGCTCTCGGGCGCGCACAGCGATCTGACCGTGAAGGTCTACGGCCAGGATCTGAGCGAGGACCGGCGCGTGGCCGACGAGATGGTGGCGATTCTGTCCAAGGTGCCCGGCGCGGCCGATGTGGCCGTGGACATCGAGCCGCCGCTGCCCAATCTGCGCATCGACCTGGACCGCGCGGCTGCGGCGCGCTACGGTATCAACGCGGCCGATGTGGCCCAGCTGATCTCCACGGGCGTGGGCGGGGCCTCCATAGGCCAGCTCTACGTGGGTGAACGCAGCTACGACATGACGGTGCGCTTCACGCCCGGCACGCGCAACAGCCCCGAGGCCATAGGTGCGCTGCGTCTGGCTGCAGCCAACGGCGCCCAGGTGCCGCTGGCCGACGTGGCGCGCATCAGCACCACGGTGGGCCAGAGCGTGATCGTGCGTGAGGGCGGCGAGCGCCACATCCTGGTCAAGCTCAACGTGCGCGACCGCGACCTTGCGGGCTTCCTCAAGGATGCGCACGACGCCATCGACGCCCAGCTCCAGTACGACCACCAGAAGATCCACATCGAGTGGGGCGGCCAGTTCGAGAACCTGCAGCGTGCCGAGGCGCGGCTGCTGGTCATCCTGCCGCTGACGCTGGGCATCATGCTGGTGCTGCTGTTCGGCGAGTTCGGCAATCTGCGCCAGCCGCTGCTGGTGCTGGGCGTGGTGCCGCTGGCCATGATTGGCGGCTTTGCAGGCCTGCATCTGCGCGGCATGACGCTCAATGTCTCGAGCGCCGTGGGCTTTATCGCGCTGTTCGGCGTGGCCGTGCTGTCGGGGGTGCTAATGGTCTCGCAGATCAACCGGTTGCGCCGCGAGGATGGACTGGAGCTGCGTGCAGCGGTGCATGAAGGCGCTTCGAGCCGTATGCGCCCGGTGCTGATGACGGCCACGGTGGCCGCTTTCGGCCTCACGCCGGCCATGCTGGCCACGGGACTGGGCAGCGATGTGCAGCGGCCCCTGGCCACAGTGGTGGTCTGCGGCCTGGTCAGTGCCACCTTGCTGACCTTGCTGCTGCTGCCCAACCTCTATTACGTGATCGAACTGCGTGCCCAGCGCGCAGCCGAGCGCAAGCGCCGGCGCGCGGCCGAGCGCGGTGAACTCGACGATGAAAGCGAAGGCCCGGTGACGACTGTTGCCGCTGCGGAGCGCATGGCTCCCTGAGCGGGTTGCCGACCAAACTGGACATAGCATGCAATTTCCTATCTCTTCCCTCAAGTGCCTGACCCTGCTGCTGGCAGCGTTGGGCCTGGGCGGTGCGGCGCTGGCGCAGACCGCCGCGCAGGCTCCGGCGCTGTCGGCAGCCAATGGCCTGAGCTTTGCCGACTATCTGAGCGCTGTCGAGCAGCACAGCCTGGAGCTGCAGTCCCAGCAACAGAGCGTGGTGGCGGCCAAGGCTGGCGTCGGCATAGCCGGCATACGCCCCGATCCGCAGCTGACGCTGGGGGCCTCGCGCGAGCAGGTCAGAACCGGCACGCCGCGTCCGCTAAACCGCAATTACGAAGTCAGCATGGAACTGGAGACCGGCGGCAAGCGCTCGGCCCGCATCCGCGCCGCGCGCAGCCAGGTGAGGCTGGCCGAGGCCGGCGTCGAGGGCTTTCGCACCCAGCTGTTTTCCGATGCGGCCCAGGATTTCACCCAGGCCTGCCGCGACCAGCAGGCGCTGCAGCGCAAGGAGCAGACACTCAAGGCACTGTCCGATGTGGTCAAGGCCAACGAGGTGCGACGCAAGGCTGGCGACATAGGCACCGTGGAATGGCGGCAGTCGCGTGTGGAGCGCGACCAGTTTCAGGCCGATGTCACGCAGGCTCGAGCCGATGCCCAGACCTCGCGTCTGGCACTGAGCGTGCCGCTGGGGCGCAAGCTGTCCGAGGTCTTCAGTTCGGAAGACCTGCAATGCGATTTCCAGCCCTTTGCCAACGGCAAGAACATCGAAGCTTTGGTGGTTCAGGCGCTTGATGCGCGCAGCGATGTGCGCGTGGCCCAGGCGGCGCTGGACAACGCACGCGACAACGCCGGCGTGGCCCAGGCCAACCGCTGGGTCAATCCCACGCTGGCCGTGGGTGTGGCGGCCATACCAGCGACGGCTGCAGGCGTCGACAACGAAGGCAAGGCCTTTGACGCAGGCAATCGCTCGCGCATGTTGTCGGTTTCGGTCAGCGTGCCGATTCCGTTCTCGCGCCTGAACCGTGGCGAGGTGCTGCAGGCCGAGTCTGTCGTGACCCAGGCCATGCTGGGCCTGCAGCAGTCGCAGCACAAAGCCGAGGCCGACGTGCGCTCGGCCTATTTCCGCTTCGAGGCAGCCAGGGAGAACGTGGAGCGCTATCGCAGCAATGTGCTGACCGATGCGCAGCGCGTGCTGGAGAGCATTCGCCTGTCCTACCGTCATGGCGAAGCTTCGTTGCTGGAACTGCTGTCGGCACAGCGTTCTGCCGACGATGCCTATCTTGGCTATCTGCAGGCTGAGGCTGACCTGGCCAAGGCCACGGTCGACCTGCAACTGAGCATAGGCCAGCGGCCCGCGCTGTGATGGGTGAACCGGGCGAGCAGGGCTGGCGGGCGCGCATCATGCGCCGCGTCATGAGTCACAATCAGTGGATCTTTCACGCCCTGAGCACGACCCTGCACGCCATGACCGCCGAACCGCAACGCTTTGTGCATCTGCGCCGGGCCTTGATCCTGCTTGCTATGGCTGCGGCCATGGCAGTCATCTTTGCGCTGGATACGCTAACCGAATATGCGGTGGCCGCAGCCGTGTTTCACACGGCCATCATCCTTGTAGCCGTGCGCTGGTTCAGCCCGCGCCTGGTGATTGCCATCACGGGCTTGTGCATCACGCTGACCCTGGCCAGCTTTGCGCTGACCCCGGCCGGGGCCTATCGCACGGGGCTCATCAATACCGGTATCAGCATTCTGGCCATCGTCATCACGGCCTATCTGGGCCTGAAGATGGTGGCGGCGCAGAATGCCGCGCATGCGGCGCAGACCCAGTTGCTGCGCATCACCCAGGCAACCAGCCTGGGGCAGGTGACTGCCTCGATTGCGCATGAGGTCAACCAGCCATTGGCCGCCATCGTCACCAGCGGCAATGCCTGCCAACGCTGGCTGGCCCAGCAACCGCCCAATCTTGAAAAAGCCGGCCAGGCGCTGGAGCGCATCCTCGGGGATGCCCAGCGGGCCAGCGATGTCATTGCACGCATCCGTTCCATGGCGCGTGGCGAGGCACCCAGCAAGCAGAAATTCGATCTCAACGACGCCGTGCGCGAGATGGTGCATCTTTCTGGGGCCGACCTGAACCAGCGCTCCATTGCCATGGACTTGCAACTGGCAGCAGGGCTGGCACCGGCATGGTGTGACCGCGTGCAGTTTTTGCAGGTGCTGGGCAATCTGCTGCTCAATGCCATGGACGCCATGCAGGACACACCGGTCGTGCAGCGGCGCATCACGGTAGCCACGCAGTCCCTGGGCCAGCAACTGGCGCTGACGGTGATGGATGCCGGGGAAGGGCTGTCCATGTCTGCAAAAAGCCATCTCTTCGATGCCTTCTGGACGACCAAGCGCGACGGCATGGGACTGGGACTGAACATCTGCCGCAATATGGCGGAGGCCAATGGCGGCCGTATCTGGGCCACAGATCGTGAGGATGGGCGCAGCGGAGTCGTATTTCATGTCACCATCGCCGCTTTCGTGGCCGCAGGGGATGCTGCAGCAGGAGGAAACAGGTTTGGCTGAGATGGAAACCGTGTATGTGATTGACGACGATGCCTCGGTACGCGCCGCCATCGAAGATTTGCTGCTTTCCGTGGGCTTGTCCGTGTCGGCATTTGGTGCAACCCGCGACTTCCTCACGCATCTGGAGCTGAGCCCGCCTGAAGGGCCTGCCTGCCTGGTGCTGGACATTCGCATGCCCGGGCAAAGCGGCCTGGAGTTCAGGAGGCAGATGCTGGAGCTGGGCCTGCGCTTTCCCACGATATTCATCACAGGGCATGGCGATATTCCCATGAGCGTGGAAGCCATGAAGACAGGGGCCATCGAGTTTCTGGCCAAGCCGTTTCGCGATCAGGATCTGCTCGACGCCATACAGCAAGGCATTGCACTGGATCGCCAGCGCCGCGTGCAGGACGGGCTGCTGCAGGAGCTGCGCTCGCGTTGGGATTCTCTGTCCGGCGGGGAGCAGTCCGTGCTGACAGGCGTGGTGCGAGGCCTGCTCAACAAGCAGATCGCGGGCGAGCTCGATGTCAGCGAAATCACGATCAAGGTCAGGCGTTCTCAAGCCATGCGCAAGATGGAGGCTGGCTCGGTTGCCGAGCTGGTGCGCATGCTGGAGAAGCTGGATATCCGCTGATGCCCGCCGGGCCGTTGCTTCAGGGGCGCGGCAGCTTTGGCTGGAGCCATAACGGTGAACGTCAAACTTGCTGATATCGGCTCCATGTGCTGACTGCGCATGGGCTTGTTGGTGCGTACCGGGGATTTGCCAGTACACAATGGCGGATTCGCCAGGAGCGGTCAATGCATCAGCAAGGAACATTCAATAACAAATGTGGTCTCGGCAAGCTCTGCGCAGGCAGCCTGATGTCCTTGTACTTGATGTGGGGGCCGGCTGCTCATGCGCAGCAGAGTGCGGAGACAGCCCAGGCAGGCGCTGAGGATGCTGCTGAGGGTGAGAAAACCATAGAGCCTGAAAAGTGGAATGCCAGGTTCCAGGCGACCTATGTATGGCAGCGCAAACCATCTTTTTCCGCGCCTTATACGGGAGCCATGAGCCTGAAGCCCGAGCGCGAGCGGAGCTACTCGTTCACGACCACCGCATCCTTCGGATACCGTCCATGGGCGGGAGCAGAGGTCTATCTTGATCTGGAAGGTGCGCAGGGCATTCCTCTGTCGGGACTGACCGGCCTGGGTGGCTTTACCAATGGAGAGTTGGCCAAAACTTCGGGCGCAAGGCTGAAACTCTATCGCGCCCGTGCATTTTTGCGCCAGACCTGGAACCATGGCGGTGAGCAAGAAGCCGTGGAGTCCGATGCAAGGCAGTTGGCCGGCATGGAGGACAAGCGCCGGACCGTGCTGACGGTCGGTAATCTGGCCGTGACCGACATCTTTGATAACAACCGCTACAACCACGATCCGCGAACCCAGTTCATGAACTGGTCGTTGATGACCCAAGGTGCGTCCGACTATGCAGCGGACGCCCGTGGTTACAGCTGGGGCGCGGTGCTGGAGTGGTTTCATGATGACTGGGAGCTGCGCTTTGGCCGTTTCATCCAGCCCAAGGAGCCCAACGGCCAGCCGCTGGACTACCGCATCTTCAAGCACTACGGTGACCAGCTGGAGGTTGCCCATGCGCATACGCTGGCAGGTCAGCCTGGTAAGCTGCGGGCACTGGTGTTTCGCAACCATGCGGTGATGACCAGCTACAGCGATGCATTGGCCCAGGCCGCGCAGCGAGGAGGAGTGCCTGACATCAATACCGCGCGCTACGGGGCCAAGAGCAAGCGCGGCTTCGGCCTGAACCTGGAGCAGGCGCTATCTGACGATGTGGGACTGTTCGCACGCGCCAGCTGGGCCGATGGAAAGACGGAAATCTATGCCTTCACGGAAATCGACCGCTCGCTATCCACAGGCCTGCTGATCCAGGGGCGCAAATGGGGGCGGGCCAAGGATACGCTGGGCCTGGGTGTGGCACGCAATTTTCTGTCTTCCGTCCATCGTCAGTACCTGGCCGAAGGCGGCATGGGGCCGTTCATCGGCGATGGACGTCTGAACTACAAGCCCGAAAGCATTCTGGAGATGTTCTACAGCATGAGCGTCGGCCAGAAGTCCAGCGTGACCTTCGACTGGCAACATATCCGCAACCCCGCGTACAACGCCGACCGCGGGCCGGTGAATGCACTGGCCGTGCGCCTGCACACGGAGTTTTAAAAGATGCGCTGGAGGATCTGGTGCAGGCCTGCGGTCATCAAGGTGTAGCGGAGGAACTTGCCGACCGCCATATAGCCCACGCAGGCCCAGAAGGGCAGGCGAAGCCAGCCGGCGACGGCGCACAGCGGGTCTCCCACAACGGGCAGCCAGCTCAGCAGGCAGGCCTTGGCGCCGTATTTGCGCAGCCAGTAGCGGGCCACGCGATGCCAGCGTGACTGGTTGTGCATGTTTTTCCGCTGAGGCTGGGTGCCATCATGCTGGCGCAGCCTGCGGGCCCTGTTCCAGGCCTTGTGCGCGGCCAGGCCCATCCACCAGCTGATGGCGCCGCCAATGGTGTTGCCTGCCGTCGCAACCATAATGGCGGGCCAGAATAGATGAGGATTGGCCGTGACCAGGGCCGCCACCACGGGCTCCGAGCCCAGCGGCAGCAAGGTGGCAGAAACCAGGGCCACGATAAAGACCGTGCTCAGGCCCAGCTCCGGCAGGGCCAGCCAGTGCAGCACTTGTTGCATCCATGATTCCATAGGGGCGCTAGTTTAGAACGTGTTGACGATCTCCCCGCTCCGCGACAGTGACTTTGCGGGAGGGGATGCTAGGGGGCGGCCCCCCGCGCGCAATACCGCAGCAATAGCCGTGCTATTGCGAGGATTTGCAACGCCGCAGACCGCCCGCAAAGCCACTGTCCCGAAGGGTTGGAGTGAAATCGGGCGCCTTCTGCGCGCTGGCCCTTGCTTGCACCCCGGTGCAAGCGGCGGACCATCGCTTCGAACTCATCCCGATTGCGCTCCAACGCGGCTGCGTAGAGATCGTGAACACGTTCTTGGGGCTGCGGCACAATCGCGCATCCGGCCAATATCCTGCAAGAGCGCTTGCGTATGGAGATACCAATATGAGTTTTCAGCCCCGCCTGGCGGTTGTGGCGTTTGCTTTGATTTTTATAGCTGGTTGCGCACAGCACATGGGCGCGACAGAGTCATCGACCTCCAATGCTGGAGCAGACCTGGTGCCGCTGAGCAGTCTGGCCCCTGGCGTGCGCCAGGATATGCGTTACGCCACCCGCCATAACTTCATGGGGCGGCCTGTCGAAGGTTATGAAGCCGGTGTGTGCTGGCTCAGCCGTGCGGCGGCCCAGTCTCTGGCTGCAGCGCAGAAGGAGCTGGAAGTCTATGGCATGGCCATCAAGGTCTATGACTGCTATCGTCCTCAGGCGGCGGTGAATGACTTTGTGCGCTGGGGCAGGGATATGACGGACCAGAAGAACAAGGACATGTATTACCCGCGCGTGCCCAAGAGCGAGCTGTTCAAGCGCGGCTATATCGCCGAAAAATCCGGCCACAGCCGTGCCAGCACGGTGGACATGACGCTGGTGGTCGTCGATGCCAGGCGCGCAAGCAAGCGTGTGCGCGGTCCGCTGGCCGATGGTATCGATGTGGACATGGGCACGCCGTTCGATATGTTCGATGAGCAGTCGCATACCGAAGATGCTTCCCAGTCCCCGGATGTGCAGCACAACCGTCGCTGGCTGCGGGCGCTGATGCAGCGCCATGGCTGGAAGAATCTACCCGAAGAATGGTGGCATTACACGCTGGCGAGCGAGCCCTATCCCGATCAGTATTTCAACCAGCCGGTCCGAAAAAACTGAGTCCTGCTGCGGGTAGGTAGCGATAGTGATTCGTCCTACAGGGTGATGCATCAACTTTGGTTTTGCTGAAAAATTGGGCAGGTATAATTCAGCCCTCTTTTCCAGCGCCCGGTTGGCTCCAGACAAGCACTGTCTGCTGCGACCCCAGAACCCCTTTCATGCCCGCTCTGCACATTGGTCATATCCCATTGGCAAATCGTCTGTTTGTCGCACCCATGGCGGGTGTGACGGACAGGCCGTTTCGCCAGTTGTGCAAGGCCCTGGGCGCGGGTTATGCGGTCAGCGAGATGGTGACCAGCCGCAAGGACCTGTGGAACAGCCTCAAGACCAGTCGGCGCGCCAACCACGAAGGCGAGCCTGGGCCGATCTCGGTACAGATTGCCGGCACCGAAGCGCCCATGATGGCCGAAGCCGCGGTCTACAACATCGAGCGCGGCGCACAGATCATCGACATCAACATGGGCTGCCCGGCCAAGAAGGTCTGCAACAAATGGGCGGGTTCCGCCCTGATGCAGAACGAGCCCCTGGCCGTGGAAATTGCCCAGGCCGTGGTGGAGGCCGCGCGACCCTACAACGTGCCCGTCACGCTGAAGATGCGTACCGGCTGGTGCGATGAACACAAGAACGCCATCGCGCTGGCACGCCAGTTCGAGGGCGTGGGCATCCAGATGCTCACCGTGCACGGCCGCACGCGCGAGCAGGGCTACAAAGGCTTTGCCGAGTACGACACGATTGCCGCCGTCAAGCAGGCGGTGAAAGTGCCCGTGGTGGCAAACGGCGATATCAACAGCCCCGAGAAAGCCCGCGATGTGCTGGCCTACACGGGGGCGGACGCCATCATGGTCGGCCGCGCTGCCCAGGGCAGGCCGTGGATATTTCGCGAAATTGCCTATTTCCTGGAGACGGGCGAGCACATGGCACCACCGCTGGTGGCCGAGCTGCGTCGCCTGCTGCTGGAACATCTGCAGGACCATTACGGCCTGTATGGCGAGGGAGTCGGGGTGCGCAGCGCGCGCAAGCACATTGCGTGGTATCTGCGGACTCTGCCGGGTGGGGAAGAATTCAGAAAACACATCAACACTATTGAGGACTGTACGGTTCAATGGCAGGCCGTGGCCGACTATCTGGATGCCCTGGGGCAGCAGATGGAGCGGATACCGGCTGCCACGGCAGCTGCTGAAAGCAGCGAGCTGGACGAACCGGCAGGAATGACTGCATGAGCAATCAGAATTTAGAACAAGTCGTTCGCGATAGCCTGGAGGGCTATTTCCGCGATCTGGAAGGCGAAACGCCCGCCAATGTCTATGACATGGTGATTCGCCTTGTCGAAAAGCCCTTGTTGGAGGTGGTCATGGGCCAGGCCGACAACAACCAGTCGCGCGCGGCCGAGTGGCTGGGCCTGAACCGCAACACCTTGCGCAAAAAGCTGCTGGATCACCAGTTGCTCTGAGCTGTATCGCTTCCGAATCCATAGCTGCAAGCGCTTGATGGATATGCGCTGCAGCTTGTTTTTATCCAAACTTTGAATTGACGCCCATGAAAGCTCTGATCTCCGTCTCCGACAAGACCGGCATCGTTGAATTTGCGCAAGCCCTGCACGCCCTGGGCGTGCAGCTGCTGTCCACCGGCGGCACGGCCAAGCTGCTGGCCGACAAGGGCCTGCCCGTGACCGAAGTCGCCGAAGTCACCAAGTTCCCCGAAATGCTGGACGGCCGCGTGAAGACTCTGCACCCCATGGTGCACGGTGGCCTGCTGGCACGTCGCGACTTCCCCGAGCACATGGCCGCTTTGAAGGAACACGGCATCGAGACCATCGACCTGCTGGTGGTGAACCTGTACCCGTTTGAAGCCACCGTGGCCAAGCCCGGTTGCACGCTGGCCGATGCCATCGAGAACATCGACATCGGCGGCCCCGCCATGGTGCGCTCCGCCGCCAAGAACTGGAAGGACGTGGGCGTGGTCACCGCAGCCGACCAGTACGAGGCCGTGCTGGGCGAGCTCAAGACTGCCGGAAAGCTGTCGAACAAGCTGCGCTTCGAGCTGTCGGTTGCGGCGTTCAACCGCATCAGCCAGTACGACGGTGCCATCAGCAACTACCTGTCGTCGGTCAAGTTTGAAGACGAAAAGCTCAGCGAAGAATATGTGCCCGAGCGCGCCGCCTTCCCCGGCCAGTTCAACGAGCAGTACCTGAAGGTGCAAGACCTGCGCTACGGCGAAAACAGCCACCAGCAAGCGGCCTGGTACCGCGACCTGGCGCCGGCTGCCGGCTCGCTGGCCACCGGTGTGCAACTGCAGGGCAAGGAACTCTCCTATAACAACATCGCCGATGCCGATGCTGCCTGGGAATGCGTCAAGAGCTTTGAAGTGCCAGCCTGCGTGATCATCAAGCACGCCAACCCCTGCGGCGTGGCCGTGGGCGCCAACCCCTTCGAAGCCTATTCCAAGGCTTTCCAGACCGACCCCACCAGCGCCTTTGGCGGCATCATTGCCTTCAACCGCCCTGTGGACAAGGCCGCCGCCGAAGCCGTTTCCAAGCAGTTCGTCGAAGTGCTGATGGCTCCGGAGTTTTCCGCCGAAGCCCTGGAAATCTTCAAGTCCAAGGTCAATGTGCGCCTGATGAAGATTGCGCTGCCTGCCAACTACGGTGACGTGCGCAATGTGCTGGAAACCAAGCGCGTGGGTTCGGGCCTGCTGCTGCAATCGGCCGACAACCATGAACTCAAGCTCGAAGAGCTGAAGGTTGTGACCGTCAAGCAGCCTACACAGCAAGAGCTGCAGGATCTGCTGTTCGCCTGGAAGGTGGCCAAGTTCGTCAAGTCCAACGCCATCGTCTTCTGCAAGAACGGCATGACCATGGGCGTGGGCGCCGGCCAGATGTCGCGCCTGGACTCGGCCCGCATTGCCTCCATCAAGGCCGAAGCCGCCAAGCTGTCGCTGCAGAACACCGTGGTGGCGTCGGACGCCTTCTTCCCCTTCCGCGACGGCCTGGACGTGGTGGTCGATGCTGGTGCGACCTGCGTGGCCCAGCCCGGCGGCTCCATGCGTGACCAGGAAGTGATCGATGCGGCGAACGAGCGTGGCGTGGCCATGGTGTTCACCGGCGTGCGTCATTTCCGTCATTAAACACTCCCCTGAGGCGCTGCGCGCCTTCCCCCTCTCTGGCGCTGAGCGCCGGAGGGGGACGACACCTTCGGTGCGCGGCGGCGCTTCCTCGGTATCTCTGGCTAGGTTCGCGCCAGTTTTTTGCTCCGCGTCCCATGGCCAGCGCAAGCTGGCCATTGTCTTTTTGAGCTGTGATTGTTTGGTATGACTGACCCCATCGACGACGAAGAAAACTACCCGGCCAGGCCGCGCTGGATTGGCTGGCTGATCGGGCTGGTAATACTGGCTGCGGTGCTGGGTGTGGTCAATATCGGCTGGCGCATCATGCGGGTCAGCTCGGCAGAGCAGGCGGCGGATGCGCTGGTGCAGAGCCAGCCTGAGCTGGCTGCAGGCAAGAAGCTGGTGGAGCAGTCCGATTGCATGCGCTGCCATGGCTGGGACCGCAAGTTTGTGGGCCCGGCGTTTGCGTCGATTGCCGACAAGTACCGCGAGCGCAGCGATGCCCAGGCCTATCTGGCTGGCAAGATTCGCAGCGGCAGCGTGGGTGTCTGGGGCAATGTCATCATGCCGCGCCACCCCCAGATCAGCGAGGTGGATTCCTTGCAGATGGCCCGCTGGGTGATGTCGGCCAAGGCTTCGGACAAGAGCTCCGAAAAATAGACGCAGGCAGTCGCCTGCAATCCATGACAAGGCTGGATGCGGGCGCGTTTCCAGCCTTTTTGCTTTGCGGACTACGCTGGGGTCGATGTGCTGCTTTCATAATCCGCGCATGACCGAGCCAGCGACCACAGCCCCGCAAAACCATAAAACCCAAGTCCATTCCTCCCGCAAGCAGCGCGGCTTTGTGTTCTGGGCCGTCTGGGTGTTGATTGCCTCTTACGCCGTCTATCCCACGGCCAACTGGCTGGCCAGTCTGCGTGATCATCGCTACGACTTCCTCACCCCCTGGGACGCGATGATTCCGCTGGTGCCGGAATTCATCTTTGTCTATTTCTCCTTTTTCCCCTTTCTGCTGTTGCCGCTGTGGCTGGTGCAGCAGCCGGTGTTGTCGGCTCTGGGCAAGCGCCAGATTGCCGGCACGCTGATCTGCGGGCTGGTGTTTGTGCTGTTTCCCGCCAACCTCGCATTCGAGCGCGTGATCCCCGATGCCGAGCCTTATCGCAGCATTTTTTCCATGATGTTTCTGGTGGACAAGCCGCACAACCTGCTGCCTTCGCTGCACATCGTCTACACGGCGCTGACCTGTCTGGCCGTCTGCCAGTGTCAGTGGCCCAAGGGGCGGGCGGGTCTGTGCATCGCCATCGTGCTGTGGAGTGTGGCCATCTGTGCCTCCACCATGCTGGTGCACCAGCACCACGTTCTCGATGTGGTGACGGCGCTGCTGCTGGTGGCCGTGCTCTGTGTGTTGATCCGCCCTGCCGCGGAACCTCTGGGGCTCGCCCGGCCTTGAGCGAAAGATGCCCTGTCAGAGCCGCGGGATGTTTTTGATTCCTGCTCGAGTAGGTGCTTGCTCGCAGGACATCTGCGCCATCTTCAGGACTGGCGCAGGCTTTGTGAGCGGTGATGCCGGCTAATCTTTTTTGCGAAGCGGCTGCAAGCGCGCTTGCAGAAAACATGCAGCGCCGGCGGTGATGCTGCAGGGAAGCTGCAAGCGTCGGGCCGAATCCCTAGGATGGCCGTTTGATGAAATGAACAGGGCTGGGGATACGCGCCACAAGCGTGGGTCGCCTGGCCGAGGGGTATGCATGCAGTGGCTGAAAACCAAAACCATTGAACAGGCCATGGCCGACTCGGATGAGCCGGGCCGACAGCTCAAGCGCACGCTGGGCGTTTTCGATCTCATGATCCTGGGCGTGGCCGTCGCCGTGGGCGCCGGCATATTCTCGGTGGGTGCCCGCGCAGCCGGCAGCTTTGCCGGGCCGGCGGTGATCTTCTCCTTTGTGCTGGCGGCGCTGACCTGTGCCATGGCCACCATGTGCTATGCGGAGTTCGCCTCCAGCGTACCCGTCACGGGCAGTGCCTACACCTATACCTATCTGACCATGGGCGAGGGCGTGGCCTGGATCATCGGCTGGAATCTGCTGCTGGAGATGATCTCGGCCGGAGCCGTGATTGCCAAGTACTGGGGCATTTATCTATCCACCATCTTTGCCACGGCGGGCCTGCATGTGCCAAGCACCTTGCACCTGGGTCGCATCGATATGGAATGGGGGCCGTTCGTCATCGTGGCCGTGTTCACGGCCCTGCTCATGCTGGGCACCAAGGCGTCGGCCCGCGTCAACAACCTGTTCACGCTGATCAAGATTGCCATCACGCTGTTTGTCATCGTGGTGGGCTTCACCTATGTCGATCTGAAGAACTACACGCCCTTCGTGCCGCCCGCGCAGCCGCCTGTGGTGAGCCATGGCGTGACGGGTGATATCTGGGGTCAGCCCATGCTGGCCTGGCTGTTTGGCGCACAACCCAGCCAGTACGGCTGGCTGGGCGTGATCTCGGGCGCCTCGCTGGTGTTCTTTGCCTTCATCGGCTTTGATGTGGTCGCCACCTCGGCCGAGGAAGTCAAGGACCCGCAGAAGACGCTGCCGCGCGGCATCTTCGGCGGTCTGGCCATGGTCACCGTGCTCTACATCCTGGTCACGCTGGCGCTGACCGGCATGGTGCCCTACACCGAACTGGCCAAGGCCGAGAACCCGTCGCTGGCCACGGCTTTCATCAGCGTGGGAGCCAACTGGGCCGCGCAGGTCATTGCCGTGGGCGTGCTCATGGGGCTAACCACGGTGGTGATGGTGCTGCTCATGGGGTCGGCCCGCATTCTGCTGGCCCTGTGCCGTGACGGCCTGCTGCCGCGCAGCTGGAGCGTGACCTCGGCCACGCGCAAGACGCCTGTGCGCCTGCAGCTGCTGGTGGGCGTCATCATCGCGGCGCTGGCAGGTTTCACCAAGGTCGAGATGCTGGAAGAGATGATCAATATCGGCACGCTGTCGGCCTTTGTGCTGGTCAGCATCGGTATTCTGGTACTGCGCAAAAAGCGTCCCGATCTGCCGCGCGGCTACAGCGTGCCATGGGTTCCGGTGGTGCCCGTGCTCTCGGCGCTGCTGTGCACCTATCTGGCCTTGAATCTGACCACGCTGACCTGGCTGCGCTTTCTGGGCTGGATGGCGATCGGTGTGGTCATCTATCTGGCCTATGGCATGCGGCACTCCAGGTTGCGTTGATTGCTATCGAAAATGAAGCTGCTGGCGCTGAGCCATTCTTGAGATAAGAACGATTGATATCTGAGATCCTCTGCAGACAGGCGCTAGCAGCTATCAAAAACAAAGCCCTGCAAGCTCATTTCTTGCAGGGCTTTGTTTTGAGTACAGTGCAGCCATGTCTCACACCTTACCTTCCGCCGACGGGCAGGACCGCTGCTTCTGGTGCCACGGCACGCCCGCCTATGTGCACTATCACGACCATGAGTGGGGCTTTCCGGTCGGCAATGACCAGCGCCTGTTTGAAAAGCTCTGTCTGGAGGGCTTTCAGTCGGGATTGAGCTGGCTGACCATACTCAACAAGCGCGAAAACTTTCGCGCGGCATTTGCAGGCTTTGATTTCCACAAGGTCGCGCAATTTGGCGAGGCCGATGTGGAGCGCCTGCTGCAGGACGCGGGCATTGTGCGCCACCGCGGCAAGATCGAGGCCGTGATCAACAACGCCCGGCGCGCGCTGGAAATGGTCGAGGCCGAGGGCTCGCTGGCCGCATTTTTCTGGCGCTACCAGCCTGCCGCGCCATCGACCGGCGAGGCCGTGCCCGCGCAGACGGCAGAGTCCCAGGCTCTGTCCAAGGAGCTCAAGAAGCGCGGCTGGAAGTTTGTTGGCCCCACCACCATGTATGCGCTGATGCAGGCCATGGGCCTGGTCAATGACCATGCGCCAGGCTGCATCACAAGGGCCAAGGTGGATGAGGCCAGAGCCGCTTTCCAGCAGCCCTGACAGGGGCCTGGGCAGTCGCCGGTCAGGCCTTGACCAGCAGCCCCGGTGCACTGGCCATGACCTTCATGGCAGCATCGCTGCTGGCCGTGAAGTCGCGGCTGGTGATGGTGTTCACATAGATCCAGTCGGCGCGGCAGGCATCGGCGGTGGCCGTCACCACCATATAGCCGCGGCGCGAGGTATCGCAGTACTTGAGCGGCTTGATGAGCTGCTGCAGCGCACCGGCCAGCATGGCCGGGTTCTCCTTGGGTAGATACTCCTCGAAGCCCGGCGAGCTGACCGACGAAGTCGCGAACTCCACGCCCACGGCATTGCCGTTCATGTCCTGCAGCTCGTTGGCCCAGGCGTTGTGCGTATCGCCGGCCAGCACCACCAGTTTTTTCTTCAACTGGCGTGCGCTGGCCAGCACGGTCTCGCGCGCGGCCTGGTAGCCGTCCCAGGCGTCGAGGTTGTAGGGAATCGAGGGCTGGGCCAGGATGGCCTGCTCCTGCGGGGTAAGCGTGGCAGGCGCGCTCTGTGCCTTGGCGACCAGCGCCGCATATTGAGAGACCGACACGCCTGCACCGGGCTGAATGGTTTCCATCAGGATGGGGGCGGGGATCTCCATGCGGCCCATCACCACCTGCTGGCCCAGCACCTGCCAGGTGGCGCTGGAGGCCGCCATCTGCTGCTGCAGCCATTGTGTCTGGGTCTGTCCCATGAGCTGGCGCGCGGGGTTGGCCATGGCCTTGGCAAAGCCAGCTGCATCAAGACCCGTGGGCGTCATGAAATCGGCATAGTCCAGCTGTTTGTCGCGGCCGATGACACGGGTGTCCAGCATGTGCAGCGAGACCAGGTTGCCAAAGTTGAAGCTGCGGTAGATCAGCTCGGGGCTGGCCGTGCGCGTGGGCATCCACTCGTGGTAGGCCTGCATGGCGGCGGCCTTGCGTGCTGCAAAGTCGCCTTCGCTGGCCTGATGGTTTTCGGCACCACCGCTCCAGGTGTCGTTGGCAAACTCGTGGTCGTCCCAGATGGCGATCATGGGGGCTGCCGCGTGCAGCGCCTGCAGGTCGGCGTCTGTCTTGTACTGAGCATGGCGCTCGCGATAGTCGGCAAGCGAGAGGATTTCTCCGGCTGGGTCGACCTGGCGGCCCATGGCCTCGGCATGGGCCGATGCATAACCGCCGCGTGCATATTCATAGATGTAGTCGCCCAGGTGCACTACGGCATCCAGGTCGCTGCGCCTGGCGGCATCGGCATACACATTGAAGTAGCCTGCGGGGTAGTTGGCGCAGGAGAACACCGCCAGCTTGACCTGGGCTACCGAGCCCGTGGGCAGCGTGCGCGTGCGCGCCGTGGGTGAAGTCGTGCCGTAGGCACGGAAGCGGAAGTGGTAGGCCGTGGCCGGCTTGAGGCCTGTGGCATCGACCTTGACCGTGAAATCCCGGGCGGCACTGGCGCTGGTCTGGCCGCTGGCCACGATGCTGGCAAAGCTTGCGTCGCTGGCCAGTTCCCACTGCACGGGAATATCTGCCGCATGCCCGGCGGGAGGGGTGACACGGGTCCAGAGAATCACGCGATCGGACAGCGGGTCGCCACTGGCCAGGCCATGGGCAAAGCGGACCTTGGGGGCTGGCTCTGGCGTGCCGGGCTGGCCGGCCTCTCCGTCACCACCTCCGCATGCCGCGAGGGGCAGCGTGGCCACGACACCGGCACCCCAAGCCATCTGGCGGATGAACTGGCGGCGGCCCTGGTCGCTGGATTCTGGGGCCATATCTTTGAACAGATTGTGCAGCGGCTGCTTGCTGGATTCGTCGGTCATGGTGCTTTCATTGCAGGCAAAAGCGCGAGCGTGACAAGCCTCCATGACGTGGCTATGAAAAGCAAAAAGGCCTTGCGCTGAAGCAGAGCAGGCGCCATCTGCTATCAAAATAAAAATGACACCCCATGCTCCCCACTGCGTGTGGTTTGCAGCCCTCCGAAAGGACCTAGGCGGCCCCGACGTTTTTATCTTGACGCGGCCCGGCGACAACCACAGCCCCCACGCTTGCCTACTGACATGTGGCAGCAGCCCCCCGAGGGGGTCGCTTATTGCCTTGGGGCGGCCCGGCGGCAATACAAAAAGCCCCGCAGGCTTTTGCTGCGGGGCTTGTGTGGGGGCGCTGAAACTACAGTGTCTTGAACACTTCGCGTGCCGCCTCGATGGTGCGGTCGATATCTTCGTCCGTATGGGCTGCGCTCACAAAGCCGGCTTCGTACAGCGCAGGCGCGAAGTAATGGCCGCGCTCCAGCATGCCGTGATAGAACTTGTTGAAGACCTTACCGTCGGTCTTCATGACTTCGGCATAGGTCTTGGGCAGCTCGGGCAGGAAATAGAAGCCGAACAGGCCGCCCTGCCAGTCCACACTGAAGGGGATACCCGCAGCCTTGGCTTCGGACTTCAGGCCCTGCATCAGATGGCCGGTCTTCAGGTGCAGATCGGCGTGGAAGCCGGGGCGGCTGATCAGCTCCAGCGTTTTCAGACCGCAGGCCGTGGCAATGGGGTTGCCCGACAGTGTGCCGGCCTGGTAGACCGGGCCCAGGGGCGAGAGCTTTTCCATGATCTCGCGGCGCGCGCCGAAGGCTGCCATGGGCATGCCGCCACCGATGACCTTGCCCATCACGGTGATGTCGGGCGCAAAGCCTTCAATGTCCTTGGCGTACACGCTTTGCGCGCCGCCGAGAGCCACGCGGAAACCCGTCATCACCTCGTCGTAGATCATCAGCGCGCCGTGCTCGCGGGTCAGCTCGCGGATGCGGCGTGTGAAGTCGACGGAGGCGCGCACGAAGTTCATATTGCCGGCGATGGGCTCCATGATCACGCAGGCGATCTCGCTGCCGATCTTGGCAAAAGCCTCCTCGAGCTGGGCAACATCGTTGTACTCCAGCACGATGGTGTCCTTGGCCACATCGGCGGGCACGCCGGCGGAGGAGGAAGCGCCAAAGGTCGCCAGGCCCGAGCCGGCCTTGACCAGCAGGGCATCGGCATGGCCGTGGTAGCAGCCGTTGAACTTGATGATCTTGTTGCGGCCCGTGAAGCCGCGCGCCAGGCGCAGCGCGCTCATGCCGGCTTCGGTGCCGGAGCTGACCATGCGCACCATGTCCATGCTGGGCACAAGCGAGCGGATCTTCTCTGCCAGCACCACCTCGCGCTCGGTGGGCGCACCATAGCTGAAGCCTTCCAGCACGGCAGCCTGCACGGCAGCCACCACTTCAGGGTGGCCATGGCCCAGGATCATGGGACCCCAGCTGCCGATGTAGTCGGTGAACTGCTGCTCGTTCTGGTCCCAGAAATAGGGACCCTGGGCGCGCTTGACAAAGCGCGGAGTGCCGCCGACGGCAGCAAAGGCACGCACGGGCGAATTCACGCCACCAGGAATCACCTGCTTGGCGCGTTCGAACAATGCAATATTCAAGTCAGTGTTTTGTGTCATGAGAGGGAATCACAAAGCCTTCGAGGGGCTTTGTCTGAGGTTCTTCGTCGGAAGATGAGGCCTGGACTTCATCGGCATCCTCATCATCGGCTTCGTCTTCGGGCTGGGCCCAGAACAGACGGTCGGGCACATAGTGGCCCATGCCGGGGCGAAAGCCTGCATCCAGGCTATGGTCCAGGTATTCCAGCGCCTCCAGGGTGGCGACACCCAGGTCGTTGCCGGTGGCCAGCAAGGCCGTCAGTGCCGCAGACAGCGTATCACCTGCACCTGTGAAGGTGGCGTCAAACATCTCGTACTTGCTGTTGCCCAATACGGTCTGGGCCGTGGTCAGCACGTTGTCGACAAACTGATCGGGCAGGGGAATACCCGTCACCAATACATAAGGTACTTCCAGGGCCTCGGCAGCCATGGCGATATCACGGGCCGTCGGGCTGCGGCTGCTCTCCCAATCGGGCAGCAGCCAACGCCACAGAGTGTTGTGGTTTCCAACCAACACTGAGGTTTGAGGCAGAACAAGTTCCTTGAAAGCGTCCAGGTACTGGTCCTGCTTGTCGTCCTCCCACCAGGACAGGTCCGGCATGTAACTGATGATGGGGATGTTGGGATAGTCGGAGGAAATCTCCGCGACGGCGGCCAGGTTTGCCGGGCTGCCCACGAAACCGACCTTGATCGCGGCCACTGGAATGTCTTCGAGCACGGCGCGGGCCTGCTCGGTGACGGCTTCATCGTCCAGCGAAAAGTGCTCGTAAATGCGCACCGTATCTCGGGCATAGGCGCCGCAGGTCACGGGCAGGGCATGGCCGCCCACGGAGGAAATGGTCGAGATGTCGGCGGACAGGCCGCCAGCGCCACAGGGGTCGCTGCTGTTGAAGATCAGCACGCAAATCGGTGCGGTCTCTGCGGCTTGTTCCTCGCGAGTAGAACGGGTGGAAGGAGAGGAGATGGGGTTGGTTGCCATGGCGAACCCCAGTTTGCACCCGGAATTGCAAGGGTGAGAGCCGGGGTTATGACTAGATACAATCATTGCATTCTATGTGAAGCCCCTTTAAGCTGTGACTGACCCTAAAACTTGGATGTGTTTGACCTGTGGCTGGCTCTACGACGAGGCCCAGGGTTGTCCTGAACACGGTATCGCACCGAACACACGTTGGGAAGACGTGCCCATGAACTGGACCTGCCCCGAGTGCGGTGCGCGAAAAGACGATTTTGAGATGGTGGAGATCTGAGTGCGCTAGCCACTCGGTCCAATGAAAAAAAGATATCTGGGAGGAGTTTCACCGTGACAGCATCCAGCGTGCCCTTGCGGGTTCTGGTGGTGGATGACAGCAACACCATTCGCCGCAGCGCGGAAATCTTCCTCAAGCAGGGTGGCTATGAGGTGCTGCTGGCCGATGATGGCTTCGATGCCCTCTCCAAGGTCAACGACTACCAGCCCCAGCTCATCTTCTGCGACATCCTGATGCCCAAGCTCGACGGCTATCAGACCTGCGCCATCATCAAGCGCAACGCCCGTTTCTCGAATACGCCTGTGGTGATGCTGTCCTCCAAGGATGGTGTCTTCGACAAGGCGCGTGGCCGCATGGTCGGCTGCCAGGACTATCTGACCAAACCGTTTACCAAAGATCAATTGCTGCAGGCCGTCGAACAGTTCGGCAAGCAGTCAGCAGGTGTGGGAGCTGCATGATGACAATTCAAAAAGTGTTGGTCGTAGATGATTCCAAGACAGAGCTGATGGCTCTGAGCGAAATGCTGCAAAAACAGGGTCTGCAGGTGCGTACTGCCGAAAACGGCGAGGAAGCACTGAAGCGCCTGGCAGAGGACAAGCCTGACCTGATCCTGATGGATGTGGTCATGCCCGGCCAGAACGGTTTTCAACTGACCCGCGCCATCTCGCGTGACCCGCTGTATGCCGATGTGCCCATCATCATGTGTACCAGCAAGAACCAGGAAACGGATCGCGTCTGGGGCATGCGCCAGGGCGCCAAGGGCTACATCACCAAGCCCGTGGATGCAGCGGAGCTGCAGGCCAAGATCGCGGCTCTGTAACGGGCGGCGCTTCCATGGCGAACCGCGAAG
Organism: Comamonas resistens; assembly: GCF_030064165.1. Classification (NCBI taxonomy): domain Bacteria; kingdom Pseudomonadati; phylum Pseudomonadota; class Betaproteobacteria; order Burkholderiales; family Comamonadaceae; genus Comamonas; species Comamonas resistens. The sequence goes on along the minus strand of NZ_CP125947.1, from coordinate 4,261,617 downwards.
CCCTTCGAGATCTTCAATCCCGTCTGGCAGGCCGACTGCAGGCCGCGCGCAGCGAAGGCGTGAGCGTCGCTGCCTGGCTGGCCGTGCAGGCCGGTGGGCGTGACTTTCTGCTGCCGCTGACCCAGTCCGGCGAGATCTTTCCCTGGACCGGCGTGCAGCCGGTGCCCTATACACAGTCCTGGTTTCTGGGCATTGCCAATCTGCGCGGTGCGCTGATGGGCGTGATCGATATTGCGCAGCTGCTGGGACAAGGCCATGCCCGCACCGAGCAGGAACTGCTGGAGTGCAGCCTGCTGGCCTTCAATCCCGCGCTGGAAGTCAATGCTGCGCTGCTGGTGGACAAGCTGCTGGGCCTGCGTGCCGCAGATGCCTTTACCCAGACCGAGCCTGCTCCCGAGCGATCTCCGAGTTTCTACGGCGCTGTCCATGTGGATGGCACAGGCCGCCGCTGGCAGGAGCTGCAGTTGCAGCGCCTGTCGCAAACCGCCAAGTTTTTGAGCATTCGTGCTTGAGGTTTCTGGATACAGCGCTATGTCTTTTGCAAACAAAGTGAATCAGTGGTTCAAACGCAAGCCCGTGGCTGAGGCGGCTGGCGCCCATGGCAGCATGATGGAAGACACGGTGGTACAGGACATGTACGACGGTGCGCTCAACAGCGTCCAGGGGGCGCCATCCCTCATCGGCATGGATGAGGATGGGCGTGTCGAGGAACTGGTCCGTCTGCCGCTTCTGGGCAAGGGTACGGTTGCCAAGCACCAGCGCACGCTGTTCACGGTGCTCGGCGGCTCGGTGCTGGTGCTGGTGGTGCTGTCGGCCTGGATGCTGCGCGATGCCAGCAACTCCAACCAGCAACTGGCTGCGACCGGCCAGGCCTTGATGCAGTCGCAGCGACTGGCCAAGTCCGTGTCTCTGGCCATGACCGGTGCGGCTCCCGCGTTCAACGACGTGAAGGATAGCTCCAGCGTGTTGGCCCGCAACGTGCGAGCCCTGATTTCGGGTGACTCCGATCTGGGCGTGAATGCCGTCAGCGACAGCCTGCAGTCCGACGCAAGCGGCATCAGCATGCTGACCGATCGCGCGGAAAAGAGTGCGGCGCTGATTCTGACGCAGCAAAAGACGCTGACCCAGGTGGGCGAGGCGCTGCGCACCATCAACCGTCAGTCTTCCGACCTGCTGGAGACTGCAGAAACCATTTCCTCGCTCAAGCTGCAGCAGGGCGCAGGTGCTGCAGAGATCGCCGCTGCAGGTCAGCTGGTGATGTTGACCCAGCGTATCGGCAAGTCCGCCAACGAGTTCCAGACGCTCGAAGGCGTGAGTCCCGAGGCCGTGTTCCTGCTGGGCAAGGACTTGAACTCCTTCAAGGAAATTTCCGAAGGCTTGCTGAACGGCAGCACCGAACTGCGCTTGAGTGCGGCACGCGACCCCCAGGTGCGCGAGCAATTGCAGACTCTGATCAAACAGTACGACGACACCCGCTCGCAGGCCAGCGCCATTCTGGGCAATCTGCAGGGTCTGGTGTCGGCGCGTGAAGCACAGACCACCATCAACAACGATAGCGAGCCATTGCGCGTGCAACTGGAGCAGTTGCAGACTGCACTGCAGGGCTTGGGTGGTGCCAGCGTCGCTCAGCTTGTGGCCCTGGCGGCTGCGGTGCTGGTGGCCTTGTTGTGCGGCGTGGGCATTTCCCGCGTTCAACTGATGGACAGCCGTGCACGTCAGCAGGAAGCCGAGCGCCACCAGATGGATGCGCGCTTGCAGGAGCAGGAAGCCAAGCGTATCAATGACGCCAACCAGGCTGCCATTTTGCGTCTGATGAACGAGCTGCAATCCGTGGCCGAGGGTGACCTAACCCAGGAAGCCACCGTGACGGAAGACATTACCGGCGCGATTGCCGACTCGGTGAACTACACGGTGGAAGAGCTGCGCGCTCTGGTGGGCTCGGTGCAGAACACTGTCACCCGTGTGGCCCAGACCACCGAGCGTGTGGATGTGACCTCGACCGAGCTGCTGGCAGCCTCGAACGAGCAGTTGCACGAGATCCGCGAAACCGGCAAGTCGATTCTGGACATGGCCGGCCGTATCAACAACGTTTCGGCACAGGCGCAGGAATCGGCCCAGGTGGCCCGTCAGTCCCTGGAGGCCGCGGACTCGGGTCTGAAGGCCGTGCAGAACGCCATCGGCGGCATGAACTCCATTCGCGACCAGATCCAGGATACCTCCAAGCGAATCAAGCGCCTGGGTGAGTCGTCGCAGGAGATTGGTGAAATCACGGAACTGATTTCGGACATTACCGAACAGACCAACGTGCTGGCGCTGAATGCCGCCATTCAGGCCGCATCGGCTGGTGAAGCCGGCCGCGGCTTCTCGGTGGTGGCGGAAGAAGTGCAGCGTCTGGCCGAACGCTCGGCAGACGCCACACGCCAGATTGCGGCGCTGGTGAAGGCGATTCAGACCGATACCCAGGATGCGGTGGCCGCCATGGAGCGTTCCACCCAGGGTGTGGTGGAAGGAGCCCGCCTGTCCGACTCCGCGGGTACCGCACTGTCTGAGATCGACAGCGTGTCGCGCCGTCTGGCCGAGCTGATCGAACAGATTTCCAATTCCACCTCGCGTGAAGCCAATATGGCCAACGGCGTGGCAGAAAATATCCAGCACATTTTCGCGGTGACAGAGCAGACCGGTGAGGGAACACGCAGCACGGCACAACAGGTGCGAGAGCTCTCGCACATGGCTGAAGAGCTGCGCCAGTCTGTCTCACGCTTCAAGATTTCGTAAGCAAGATCACCCCCTGTGCCGCTGCGCGGCTTCCCCCAAGGGGGACGACGCCATTGCCGCGAGGCGGCTCTTGCTTGGCGTCTCTGATAAGAGGCACATGCAGCATGGACAACTGATACGGACTCTCTAGGGGTCAAGGAAATTGAGCATGTCAGAGGTTGACGACTCGCCAACACGTGCAGCGACGCCTGCAGCCACCGAGCAGGACCTGGGCCCCTTGGCCTGGGTGCTCGATGAAGTGCGCAAGTCGCTGGAGGCTGCCACCAAGGCCGTAGGCCGCTTTGTCAGAGATGCGGACGCGGCGCGCCAGTCCGATCTGGAGGCATTGGATACATCGGCGCTGCGCATTGCGCGCCAGCAACTGCACCAGGCTTGCGGTGCGCTGGAGATGGTCGGCATCAGCGGCCCGGCCCAGGTGCTGCGCGGCATGGAAGCTGCGGTCAACCGCTTCGTACAGCGCCCCGAATACTGCACGCAGGAAGCTGCCTCCACGCTGGAACGCACGCATTTTGCGCTGATGGAATATCTGGAAGCCGTGCTGGCCGGCAAGAATGTATCTGCCGTGGCGCTGTTTCCCCAGTACCGCGACACGCAGGTGCTGGCCGGCAATGACAAGATCCACCCGGCCGACCTGTGGCCGTCCGAGCGCCGTGCGCGTGAGCCGCGCTGGAATGTCCCTGTGCCGGAGCCCCTGGCTTATGGTCCGCAGGCCCGAGCCATGCTGGACGGTGTGGTGCTGCGCATGGTCAAGAGCGATGACCGCGAGGCTGCAGCGCAGATGTGCACTTTGTGCCTGCGGTTTGCGGCAGCCCAGGCCGAAGATGTCGGTGCGCGCAGTTTCTGGAAGATTGCGGCTGCGTTCTTTGACGGGCTCTCGCGTGGACTGATCACTGCGGACGTCTACGTCAAGCGCATGGCTTCGCGTGTGCTCATGCAGTACGCGACCATGGCCAAGGGTGACAGCCTGCCGCCGGCCCGTTTGCTGCAGGACCTGATGTTCTTTTGCGCGCAGGCACAGCCGCGTGATCAGGCCGGGCCGGCGCTGCAGTCCGTGCAGCAAGCCTATTCCATGGAGACCATGCCGCTGGTGGACTATCAGGTGGCACGCTTTGGTCGTTATGACCCGGCGGTACTGGTGCAGGCGCGCAAGCGTATCGCTGCCGCTGCCGAGACCTGGTCGGCGGTGGCAGGTGGCGAGCGCGGCAAGATCCGCGCCATGGGCGAGCAGTTCGGTCAGGTGGCCGAATCGTTGGTCAAGCTGCAGCCTGCAAGCCATGGTCTGGCACGCGGCCTGATTCGCGTGGCCGAAACCGTGGAGCGTATCGGCGAGCCGCCGCCGGCCGAGCTGGCCATGGAGGTTGCCACGGCCGTCCTGTATCTGCAGGCCTCGTTCATGACCGGTGGCCAGGATGAGAGTGTTCAGGCGGCTCAGTCAAGCGTGCTGGTGCAGCGTCTGGATGCAGCCTTGCATGGCGCGCCCTCCCAGCCGCTCGAATTCTGGATGGAAGACCTGTACCGCCAGGCCAGCGACCAGCAGACCATGGGCTCCGTGGTTGGTGAGCTGCGCGTGACGCTGGGCGAGGCGGAAAAACACCTGGACCAGTACTTCCGCAATCCTTTGGACAGTTCGGTGCTGGCACCCGTGCCGGGCCAGATGTCGCAGATGCGCGGCGTGCTCATGGTGCTGGGTTTCGATCAGGCAGCGACTGCCATGCAGCGCATGCGCGACACCGTCGAGCATCTGATGCTGGGCGAGGTGGCGCAGGAAGACCGACTCAAGGTCTTTGAAAAGCTGGGCGGCAGTCTTGGCGCGATGGGCTTTTTGATCGACATGCTCAGCTATCAGCGCAATATGGCGCGCAAGCTGTTTGTGTATGACGAGGACAGGGACGAGTTGCGCATCGTCATGGGCCAAAGCCGTGGCCGAGGCCCGGCGCTGGCTGCCCCTGTCGATATCGCGATGGATCTGGCCGGCGCACCGGCATCTGTGCCGGCGGTAGCGCCGGCTGCGGTACCTGCCGTGCCGTCGCAGCCTGCTCCAGAAGCGGTTCAGGCTGCTGCGGAGGTGAATGCTATACCTGCCATAGCTGCAGACGCTGATCAGGAAAGCGTTGCGCCGGAATTTGAATCTCAATCGGCAACTCCTGTGCAAGCTGCAGTGCCTGAGGCGGAATTCCAGCCCACGGTGCTGGAGCAGCCTTCCGAGCTGGCGGACCTGCCTGGGCAGGACCCCAGCCCCTGGGCCGAGACCGAACCTGCAGCGCTGCCCGACATTGAACCATCTGCCCCTGCGCCCCATACGGGCGAAGGCCCCGATGCCCTGGCGGATGCCATGGCCCAGGTCTTTGCCGACATGCAGTCCGGCAAGAGCCCGGCAGAGGAAAGCCAGGGCCTGGAGTTCATGCTGGACTTCCCTGCCCAGGAGGTGAAGGTTGAACCCGCTCTCGTAGAGCAGCCGGTGGAGCTGAGCGCGCAGGATCTGGATGGCGATGACGAGCTGCTTTCCATCTTCCTGGAGGAAGCACGCGAAGTGGTGGACAACGGTTTGCAGGCCTTGCAGGCGCTGGCCGACGAGCCTGCGAACCTGGGCGAGCAGACCACGTTGCGCCGGGCATTCCATACGCTCAAGGGCAGCTCGCGCATGGTGGGGCTGGACGAGTTCGGCGAAGCCGGTTGGGCATTGGAGCAAATGCTCAACGCCTGGCTGGCCGAGCAAAAAGCCATGCCCGAGCCCATGCAGCAGCTCGCTCGGGATGCTCTCAAGGCCTTTGGGGCCTGGGCGCAGGATCTGGAGCAGCATAGAGCCGAGAACTGGTCGGCCACGCCTTTCCGGGCCGCTGCGGACGCCATGCGCATGCATGGCGAACGCGCCGAAGTGGCGCTGGTGCCGCGCCGGGGCGCGCGTGAGGAGCTTGCAGAGACGCTCGAATCTATGCAGAGCCTGGCGCCTACCGTCGATGCGCAAATCGAGGCCGCGCAAGCCGTGGTCAGCGAAGAAGCGACTGCCGATAGCTTGCCAGAGCTGGAGTGGGCTGCCGAAATTCCGGCGCTGGAATTTCCGGAATTCGTGCCTGATGTAACCGAGGCAGCAGATGTGCCGGACAGGCCTGCCGAGCTGGGACTGGTGGCCGAGCAGGGACCGCTGACCGCAATGTCGCTGGAGCTTCCGGATGAAGTTCCAGTGGTGGAGTCGGCCGCGCCTGTGGCTGAGCCGTCCGTTTCTGCCGATGCCGTGCAGGAGCTTGATTTCGCCGCCTTTGAAGCGGCCATACGCGAAAGCGAGCAGGCCTCGATTGCCACGCAGACGCCAGCTATTGCCGAGGCCGGCCCAGAGCTGCTGAAGCCGGATCTGCCGGAGCTGGTGCAGACCGAGGCTGCAGAGCCTGAGACGGCGCTGCAAGAGGCCGACGCTGCCCCGCTCGTCGAAGACGATGGCTACAAGAATATCGATGGCCTGCGCATCAGCACGCCGCTGTACAACGTCTATCTGAATGAAGCCGATGAATGGTCGGCCCGGCTCGATGGCGTGTTGCAGCAGTGGATGCAGCAGCCCAAACAGGAGATTCCCGAGGAGGCGATTGCGCTGGCGCATTCGCTGGCCGGCAGTTCCGGTACCGTGGGTTTCAAGGCTTTGTCCGAGCTGGCCCGATTGCTCGAACATGCGCTGCAGCATCTGCTGCCCCAGCGTTATGCCAGCGAAACTCAGATTCGTCAGAGTCTGGAGGCCTCGGATGAAATCCGCCGGCTGCTGCACCAGTTTGCGGCGGGCTTCCTCAAGACGCCGTTGCCCACGGTGGAAGAGGCGCTGCGTGAAATCCTGAGCACCGAGGTGCAGGCGCTGGAGCTTCCTGTTGCCGAGGAAGAGCTGCTGGCACCGGACTCCGAGTGGCCAGACGATGTGCTGGCGCCTCTCAACGACCCCAAGGATCTGCCGCTGGACTTCGCGGCCGAGGCGGCTCAAAGCCAGTCGCTGGCCCTGGTCCAGACCGAAGCCAGGGCGGAGCCAGCGGCGGCCGAAGTTGCTCCCGCCGGCGCCAGCTCAGAGACTGTGCAGGAGATCGAGCCAGAGCCAAAGGCTTTGGCGGATGTGGCCGCCGATCAGGTGCTCGATGCCGCCGATCCGGTGGCGCTGCAGGCGCCGTATTCGCTGGTTACCGGCGGCAGCGTGGACCAGGAGGCCGAGCTGCAGCGTCGCATCGACGAGGCCATTGCCCTGGCCGTTCATGCCGCCGACGATGAGGACGATATCGATGTGCTGGACCAGGTCGATCCGGACCTGTTCCCCATCTTTGAAGAAGAAGCCGTGGACCTGCTGCCCAAGCTGGGTGCTGCGCTGCGCCGTTGGCATGGCCGTCCTGCGCTGGAAGAGGCGCGCAACGAAGCACTGCGCGCGCTGCACACGCTCAAGGGCAGCGCCCGCCTGGCCGGCGCCATGCGCATGGGCGAAATGGCCCACCGCCTGGAATCGGCGGTGGAGCGTGTGGACCACGAAAGGCCTGTGGCCGATGCCATCGAGCCGCTGCTGGGCAGCTTCGACGCGTTGCAGGCCAGCTTTGATGTGCTGCGCATGGCCGGCGAGCAAGAGCCCGAGCTGCCACTGGACCAGATCGAGGACACGTTGGCCCAGGTGCCTCTGCACCTGAGCAGTGCAGAAGCCGCTCCGGCAGAAGCCAAGTCCCTGGCAGAGGCCGAGGCAGCGGGCATGGCCATTCAGATGCCCGCGCCCGTGGTGCCGCGTGCCGCTTCGCAGCAGACCGTGCGTGTGCGTGCGCAACTGCTGGACCGCCTGATTTCTCAGACCGGCGAAGTGCTGATTGCCCGCTCGCGTGTGGACTCGCGCCTGAACCAGGCGCGTGCTGCACTCAATGACCTGACCGGCAACCTGGAGCGTCTGCGCACCCAGTTGCGCGATATCGAGGTGCAGGCAGAGAGCCAGATGCAGTCGCGTCTGGCCCTGTCCAAGGACACGGCGGCAGGCTTTGACCCGCTGGAGTTCGACCGCTTCACGCGCGTGCAGGAGCTGACCCGCATGATGGCCGAGTCGGTCAACGACGTGGCCACCGTGCAGCGCAATCTGCAGCGCGATCTGGCGGCTGCCGAAGATGACCTGGTGGCTCAGGGCCGTCAGGCGCGTGATCTGCAGCGCGATCTGCTGCGCACACGCATGGTGGAGTTCGACTCTTTTGCCGAGCGTCTGTACGCCGTGGTGCGCCAGACCTCCAAGGAGATGGGCAAGCAGGTGCGCCTGAACATTCTGGGCGGCACCATCGAAATGGACCGCGGCATGCTGGAACGCATGATGCCGGCCTTCGAACATCTGCTGCGTAACTGCGTGGCCCACGGCATCGAGTCGCCCGAAGAGCGCCAGGCCAAGGGCAAGCCCGTCGTCGGCACGATCGAAATCATTCTGAGCCAGGAGCGCAACGATGTGGCGCTGTCGGTCGAGGATGATGGCGCGGGCCTGAATCTGGAGCGCATTCGTGCCAAGGCGATTGGCCTGAAGCTGTGGTCTGCCGAGCAGTTCATGACCATGGAAGACGCTGGCCGTCTGATCTTCGAGCCGGGCTTCAGCACGGCCACCGAAGTGACGGGCGTGGCCGGCCGCGGCATTGGCATGGACGTGGTGCGCTCCGAAGTGAACGCCCTCGGCGGCCGTATCGAAACCCACTCCGAAGAGGGCCGTGGCAGTGCCTTCCGCCTGGTGCTGCCGTTGACGACAGCGGTGACCCAGGTGGTCATGCTGCGCATGGGCTCCATCTCCATGGGCGTGCCCGCCAGCCTGGTGGAAATCGTGCGCCGTGTCTCGGTCGAGACGCTGGAGGAAAGCTACCGCCGGCACGAGTTCCACGACGGCAGCGAAGTCATGCCCTTCTTCTGGGCCGGTGCGCTGTGGCAGGCATCGCTGCGCAGCGACGAGAACGTGGGCCGCACACGCCCCGTGGTCATCGTGCGCAGTGCCTCGCAGCGCGTGGCTCTGCACGTCGATGAAGTGCTGGGCAACCAGGAAGTGGTGATCAAGAACCTGGGGCCGCAGCTCTCGCGTCTGCCCGGTCTGACCGGTATGTCCGTGCTGCCCTCGGGCGCCGTGGTGCAGATCTATAACCCTGTGGCGCTGGCCAATGTGCATGGCGACAGCGTGCGTGCCATGCTGGCCAAGGCCGAGCAGGCTGCCGCCGAAGGCGCTTCCGAGGCCCAGGCCGCCGGTGCGGGTCTTTCGGGCGGTGCGCAGACCACGGTGCCGCTGGTGCTGGTGGTGGACGACTCCATCACCGTGCGCCGCGTTACCCAGCGTCTGCTGCAGCGTGAAGGCTATCGCGTCACGCTGGCTGCCGACGGCCTGCAGGCGCTGGAACGACTGCAGGACGAGCGTCCGACCCTGGTGCTGTCGGATATCGAAATGCCGCGCATGGACGGTTTCGATCTGTTGCGCAACATCCGCGCCGATCACAAGCTTGAAGGTCTGCCCGTGGTGATGATTACCTCGCGCATTGCGCAGAAGCACCGTGAAATGGCTCGCGAGCTGGGTGCCAACCACTATCTGGGCAAACCGTACTCCGACGAGGAACTGCTGGGCCTGATTCAGCACTACGCCTTGCAGCGCAGCGGCCCTGCGCCGGAGCGCAACCCGTTGAGCGGGCCTGCGGCGGATGAGCCAGAAGCGGTCACCGAATAAAGTCTGCTACTGATAAAGAAGCGGTTTGCGCAAGTTGCGATTGGGTTTGAGGTGAGAAACTTCCTTAAACCCTTTCAAGACAGGCGCAAACCGCTTCTTTTTTAGATGTTGTTCTTCAAGATGCCATAACGTGCCAGCGTCTTTTCGCGCGCTGCCGCGTGATCCACGACGGGCAAGGGATAGTCGCGCCCCAGTGCGATGCCTGCTTCGGCCAGCTCCAGCGGCTTGGCCAGCCAGGGGGCATGCCGCAGTTTGCTGGGCAGCTGAGCCACTTCAGGCACATAACGCGCTATGAACTTGCCGTCCAGATCGAACTTCTCGCTCTGGGTCACGGGGTTGAAGATGCGGAACCAGGGCTGGGCATCGCAGCCCGTGGAGGCCGCCCATTGCCAGCCGCCGTTGTTGGCCGCCAGGTCGAAATCGTTGAGCTTCTCGGCGAAATAGGCTTCGCCCCGGCGCCAGTCCAGGCCCAGGTCCTTGACCAGAAAGCTGGCCGTGACCATGCGCAGCCGGTTGTGCATATAGCCGCTGGTATTGAGCTGGCGCATGGCGGCATCGACCAGCGGGTAGCCGGTGCGGCCCTCGCACCAGGCGGCAAAGAGGGCGTCGGCTTCGGCTCCCGTCTCCCATTCGATGGCGTCATAGGCAGGCTTGAAGCTGCGTTCCACAACATAAGGCTGGTGGGCCAGGATCTGGAAGTAGAAGTCGCGCCAGATCAGCTCGCTGAGCCAGGTGGCCGCGCCTTCGCGCGCGGCGGCAGACCAGTCCTCGTTGTGCGCCGCCTCATGGGCGAGGCGGGCCAGCTCGCGTATCGACACGGTGCCGAAGCGCAGATGCACGCTGAGATAGCTGGGCCCCTTGAGGGCCGGAAAGTCGCGCGCCGTCTTGTACTGCGGCAGGCGCGGCAGAAAATCGGCCAGCAGCTGGCGTGCGCCGCTGACGCCGGTGGGCAGGCGCAGGCCGGCCAGCGTGTCCGGAGCAAAGCCCAGATCCGCAGCCGAGGGGATCGTGCGGCGCTCGCTGTCCGGCAGGTCGGCCAGCTTGCTCGCCAGATCGCGCTCGCTGGGATAGGCCGAGAGATAGAACGGCGTGATCTTTCGCAGCCAAGCGTTCTTGTAGGGCGTGAAGACCGAGAACGGCGACAGGCTCTGGGTCAGCACCTCGTCGCGCGCAAAGATGCGGTGGTCCTTGAAGCGCAGCAGCAACTGCCCCTGGGCCTTGAGGCTGCGCGCCACCTGGGCGTCGCGGGCAAGAGCAGCCGGTTCGTCGTCGTCGTTGCAGAAGACCGCACCCGCGCCCAGTTGCCGGGCCAGGGCCGGGATGATGTCCTGGGGCAGGCCGCGCCGCGTGATCAGCCCTGTCTGCGGGCGTCCCGCGGTCTCGCGCAGGGCGGCATCCAGCTCGACCAGACTCTGGCAGATGAACTCCACGCGGCGGTCGGCGCGGGGCAGGGTGGCAAGAATGCTGTCGTCAAAGACAAAGACGCAATACAGCTTTGCGCAATGCCTGGCGGCATGGTAAATCGCGGCGTTATCGGCCAGACGCAGGTCACGCCGCAGCCAGATCAAGCCCACAGGGTAAGAAGAAGTCATGGATCGCCATTAAAATCGCTGGATGTCTGAAGAATCTGCGCCTATCAACTTGACGCACCACTTCCTGATCGCTATGCCCGGCCTGGAAGATGAGTCGTTTTCGCGCAGCGTTGTGTACCTGTGCGAGCACAGCGAGCGTGGCGCGCTCGGTTTGATTATCAACAAGCCTTCCAAGCTCAGCCTGCAAGGCCTGCTGGAAAAAGTGGATCTGGGTCTCAAGCGCGAGGATCTGCGCGAGGCTCAGGTGTTTACCGGCGGCCCGGTCCAGACCGACCGCGGCTTTGTGCTGCATGAGCCCATGGTCATCGAAGGCGCAGCCGAGAACGAGTCGGCCTATGCCTCGACCATGACCATTCCCGGCGGCCTGGAAATGACAACCTCCAAGGATGTGCTTGAAGCCTTGTCCGACGGTGCCGGCCCCAGGCGCGTGCTGGTCACGCTGGGCTATTCGTCCTGGGATGAGGGTCAGCTCGAATCCGAAATCGGCGAAAACGCCTGGCTGACCGTGGAAGCCGACCCCGAGGTGATCTTCAGCACCCCGGTGGACGAGCGCTATGACCGCGCTCTGGGTTTGCTGGGTCTGCAGCGCTGGATGCTGTCCCCGGAGTCGGGTCGCGCATGAACGATATTTCCTCTTCCAACAAGGCCGCCGATGCGGCCTTTTCCTCGACTTTTTCCTCGGCCGAAAATGCGGCTGCCAGGCCTGCAGCGGCACCTGCACCGCAAAAGCCCGAGGTGCCGGCCCATTTCCAGCAGTTCCTGGGTTTTGACTTCGGCATCAAGCGCACGGGCTGCGCCTCGGGCAACCGCGTGCTGGGCGGCGCCAACCCGCTGCCCACCATCAAGGCCGAAGGGGCGGATGCACGCCTGGCCGCAGTGGAGAAGCTGATCCGCGAGTGGCAGCCCAATGCCCTGGTGATAGGCGTGCCCTACCACCCCGATGGCGCGGCCCACGAGAACACGGCCCGGGCCCTGAAATTCGGCCGCCAGCTCAGAAGCCGCTTCAAATTGCCGGTGTACGAGGTGGATGAACGCTACAGCACGACCGAAGCCCTGGCGGGCGGCGCACGCGACGCCGACGCGGCTTCGGCCTGCATCATTCTTGAACAGTTTTTGAGGAGTCTCCCATGAGTGAAACCATTGCAGGAAACCAGCCGGGACAAGGCAGCCTGATCCTGGACGCCGAAGCCCTGTACAGCGAGCTGCTGCGCGGCGTGCAGCGCATCATGGGCCCCAATACCCGTCTGGCGGGCATCACCTCGGGCGGCGCCTGGCTGGTCGAGCGTCTGCACAAGGACCTGAACCTCAAGGGCAAGCCCAGCGTGCTGTCTTCCTCGCTGCACCGCGATGATTTTGCCCAGCGCGGCATGGCTTCCAGCGCCCAGACCCAGATCGCCTTCGATGTGAACGGTGCTGACATCCTGGTACTCGACGACGTGCTCTACACAGGCCGTACCGTGCGTGCCGTGCTCAACGAACTCTATGACTACGGCCGTCCCGCCAGCGTGCGGCTGGCCGTTCTGGTGGACCGGGGAGGGCGCGAGCTGCCCATCCAGGCCGACTTTGCCGCAGCGCGCGTGGCGCTGCCGGCCGACCGTTCCCTGGCGCTGGCGCGCGACGAGGGCGGTGTTTTCCACTTCCGCATTCAAGAGGCCTGATCGTGCTGTACAAGCGCAACCCCCAACTCAACAAGAACGGCGAGCTGATCCACCTGCTCTCCACCGAAGGCCTGTCCAAGGACATCCTGACCCAGATCCTCGACACGGCCAGCAACTTCGTCAGCGTCAACGACCGCGAAGTCAAGAAGGTGCCGCTGCTGCGCGGCAAGAGTGTGTTCAATCTGTTCTTCGAGAACAGCACGCGCACCCGCACCACCTTCGAGATTGCGGCCAAGCGCCTGTCGGCCGACGTGTTCAACCTGGACATTGCGCGCAGCTCGGCCAGCAAGGGCGAAACCCTGCTGGACACCATAGACAATCTCTCGGCCATGGCGGCCGACATCTTTGTCGTGCGTCACAGCGAGTCTGGCGCCCCTTATCTGATCGCCAAGCATGTGGCGCCGCATGTCCATGTGGTCAACGCCGGCGACGGCCGCCATGCCCACCCCACCCAGGGCCTGCTGGACATGTACACCATCCGCCACTATAAAAAGGATTTTTCCAACTTGCGCGTGGCCATCGTGGGCGACGTGCTGCACTCGCGCGTGGCGCGCTCGGACATCCACGCCCTGACCACGCTGGGCGCTGCCGAGGTGCGTGTGGTTGGCCCGCGTACGCTGGTGCCAGCCGATATGGCCAGCATGGGTGTGCGCGTCTTCCACAACCTGGAGGAGGGTATCAAGGACTGCGACGTGATCATCATGCTGCGCCTGCAGAACGAACGCATGAGCGGTGCGCTGCTGCCTTCCAGCCAGGAATACTTCAAGAGCTTCGGCCTGACCGAAAAGCGCCTGGAGCTGGCCAAGCCCGATGCCATCGTCATGCACCCCGGCCCCATCAACCGCGGCGTGGAGATCGACTCCGCCGTGGTGGACGGCCCGCAGGCCGTGATCCTGTCGCAGGTGACCTTTGGTATCGCGGTGCGCATGGCGGTCATGTCCATCGTCGCGGGTAACGAAGCCTGATGGAACATCAGGCCATCCCCCTGAGCGGCTGCGCCGCTTCCCCCTTCTCTCGCAGCGCTGCTGCGGGAAGGGGGACGACGCCCTCGCCGCGAGGCGGCTCTTGCTCGGCGTCTCTCGCTACAGCGGGCTGGAGCACAGGGCTGGGTGGCATTGGGTTCAATATGTTTTTTGTAGCTGCTAGCGCTTGTTTAGCAAGGGCTGGAAGCCAATTTGGTGCCAAACCATGAAGATTCTGATTCGCAATGGCCGGGTGATGGACCCGGCACGAGGTTTCGACCAGCAGGCCGATATCGCCATCGACGGCAGCGTGATCGCCGCCATCGGTGCTGTACCCGATGGTTTTGTGGCCGAGCGTGAGATTGATGCCAGCGGCCAGTGGGTTCTGCCCGGTCTGGTGGACCTGGCCGTGCGCCTGCGCGAGCCCGGTCACGAGCACGAAGGCATGCTGCAGTCCGAAATGGCGGCTGCCGTGGCCGGCGGCGTGACCAGCCTTGTCTGCCCGCCAGATACCGAGCCCGTGCTCGACGAGCAAGGCCTGGTGGAAATGCTCAAGTTCCGTGCCGAGAAGCAGCACAAGTCGCGTCTGTTCCCCATGGGCGCGCTGACCGTGGGACTCAAGGGCGAAACGCTGACCGAGATGGCCGAGCTGACCGAGTCGGGCTGCGTGGCCTTCGGTCAGGCCGATGTGCCTCTGCCCAGCATCACCACGCTGAGCCGTGCGCTGGCCTATGCCAACACCTTTGGCTATGCCGTGTGGCTGCGCCCCCAGGACAAGGATCTGGGCAAGGGTGTGGCGGCCAGCGGCGCGCTGGCTACGCGCATGGGTCTGGCCGGCGTGCCCGTGGCGGCCGAGACGATTGCGCTGCACACCATTTTCGAGTTGATCCGTGGCTCGCAGACCCGGGTTCACCTGTGCCGCATCTCCAGCGCCGCCGGCGTGGAACTGGTGCGCCGCGCCAAGGCCGAAGGCCTGAACGTGACGGCCGACGTGTCCATCAACTCGCTGCTGCTGACCGAGAACGATATCGGCTACTTCGACAGCAGTGCCCGTGTGGTGCCCGTGCTGCGCCAGCAGCGCGACCGCGATGCGCTGTCTGCCGCGCTGGCTGACGGCACCATCGATGCGCTGGTTTCCGACCACTGCCCGGTGGATGAAGATGCCAAGGTGCTGCCTTTTGCCGAAGCCGAACCCGGCGCCACCGGTGTGGAGCTGCTGCTGTCCGTGGCCGTGAAGTGGAGCCGCGAGCACAACGTGCCTTTGAGCCGTGCACTGGCCGTCGTCACATCGGCGCCGGTGACGGTGTTGGGCAATGCGCTGGGCGAGCAGCAGTCCTTGCTGGGGCAGCTCAAGGTGGGCGGCGTGGCCGATCTGTGCATCGTCGATCCCGCTGCCGAGTGGACGGTGGAACCCAAGGCTCTGGCCAGCCAGGGCAAGAGCACGCCTTTTGCGGGCTACGAGCTGCCCGCCCGCGTGCGCTGCACTGTGGTGGATGGCGAAATGGCATTTCTGCGTTGAAGCACCTCCTGAGGCGCTTTGCCTAGGCGGCCCCGCGCTTCCCCCTAGCCGGGCGCCCCTCTCTCTACGCGCTTCGCGCTAGGGGGCGGGGGACGACAGCATCGCTGCGGGGCGGCCCTTGCTTGCAGTCACTTTGCTGGTGCGCGCCAGTTTTGGGGGCTTGCCCGTTTCAAGTTGCTGCATCTCGTTTGGGCTCAGTCGCTACACTTCCCGGGAATCATGGCAAACGGCTTGCACAGAATCAAAACCAGTATTCGCGCTGTCTGGCGTGGCATACGGCTGCTGGCCCATGTGGCCAAAGGCGCGTGGATTGTGGCGTTTCGCTTCCCGCAGCTGCACTACTGGCAGCAGCACGAGCATGTGCAGGCCTGGGCCGCGACCTTGATGGTGCGCGCGGGCGTGCAGTTGCAGATCAAGGGAGAGCCGCCCGCCAAGGGGCCGGTCATGCTGGTCAGCAACCATATCTCGTGGCTGGACATCCCCATGCTGCATGCGGCACGTCACTGCCGCTTCATTTCCAAGTCCGATGTCAAAGGCTGGCCCATCATCGGCACGCTGGCCACGGCGGCTGGCACGCTCTATATCCAGCGTAGCTCGCGCCGCGATGCCATGCGCATGGTTGGCGCCATGGAAGAGGCTTTCAAGCGTGGCGAAATCCTGGCTGTCTTTCCCGAGGGCACGACCGGCGATGGTCGGGAGCTGCTCTCTTTTCACTCCAATCTGCTCGAAGCGGCCGTGCAATGTGACGCGCCGGTGCAGCCCGTGGGGCTGAGCTTTGTCGATGGCAGGACGGGCGAGGTCAGCTATGCCGCAACTTATGTGGGTGATGAAACCCTGCTGGGCTCCATCTGGCGCGTGCTCAGTTCCGACCAACTGATGGCCGTGGTGCACTACGGCCAGGCGCAGACAGCCCAGGGGCGTGACCGCCGGGCCTGGGCCAAGGATCTGCATGCCGAGGTCGACCGCCTGCGCAAAGGCTGAGAGCGATCAGACCCAAACCCGTGTAGGCTGCGCGGATGCACGCCAGAGTCCTGCGCTATCTCGATGAAGTGGTTCGCCGTGGTTCCATCCGCAAGGCGGCCGAGCACCTGCATGTGGCCCCCACGGCCGTCAATCGGCAGATTCTCGATCTGGAGGCCGAGCTTGGGGCGCCGCTGTTCGACCGTATCCAGAACCGTCTGCGCCTGACACCCCTGGGTGAAATGGTGCTGACCCATGTGCGCAGCACCTTGCGCGAACATGCAGCGCTGCGCGAGCGCATTGCCGACTTCAAGGGCATGAGACGTGGCGAGATCACGGTGGCAACCACTTCAGGGCTGGCAGGCTCCTTGCTGCCTTCTCTGGTGCATGACTTTCGCAGCAGTCACCCAGGCATGGCCGTGCGGGTGATGGACTTGCCAACCACCGATATTGCTGCAGTGGTGGAGAGCGGTGATGCCGACCTGGGACTGGCTTATGACTTGTCGTTGCGACCGGGCTTGCGCACGCTGGCCGCCAGCGAATGGCAGATTGGTGCGGTCGTGCCCACCAGGCATGCACTGGCAGCGCAGTCCTCGCTGCTGCTCAGCGAGTGTGTCGGGCATTCGCTGATTCTGCCGGCTCTGCCCCTGACCATACGCAGCCTGCTCAACGAGGCCTTTGCACGCAATGCCATCGAGGTCACGCCGGTGGCGGAGTCCACTTCCATGGCCTTGATTCAGCGTCTGGTCATGCTGGGCGAGGGCATTGCCTTGCTCAATGCACTCGACGTGCTGGAGGAGCTTGACCGCGGTGCCTTGAGTTTTGTGCCCTTGCGCGATGCGCATCTGCAGCGTCAGACCCTGATGCTGTTTGCCCGCAAAGGAGCCGAGCTGAGTGCTGCCGCTGAACTGATGGCAGAGAGTATTCAGGCAGTGCTGGCGCGCTTGTTTGCGAAGAAGCTCTGATTTTTGATGTCCACATTTTGTGGACATGCTGGGCTGAATTTGGCGCTATCGCGCGCCAAGCGTCCTCTCTAGACTGGGATCCATTGTTTAGAGAGGAATAGCTTCATGACCCTGATTGCCCTGAATGCCGACGTACTGGTCACCATGGATGCGCAGCGCCGCGAAATCAAGGACGGTGCACTGGTGGCCGACGGCCCGGCCGTGCTGTGGGTGGGCGCCACGGCCGATCTGCCGGCGCAGTACCGCCGCATGGCCGACGAGGGCCAGGCGCGCGTGCTGGACATGCGCGGCAAGGTGGTGACCCCCGGCCTGATCAACACTCACCACCATATGTACCAGAGCCTGACACGCGCCGTGCCCGCGGCTCAGGACGCAGAGCTGTTCTCTTGGCTGCAGAACCTCTACATGCTGTGGTCGCACCTGACGCCCGAGATGATCCATGTCTCGACCCAGACCGCCATGGCCGAGCTGATGCTGTCGGGTTGCACCACGACCAGCGACCACCTCTACCTCTTCCCCAATGGCTCGCGCCTGGACGACTCCATTGCCGCCGCGCAGCAGATGGGCATGCGCTTTCACGCGGCGCGCGGCTCGATGAGCCTGGGCCGCAGCAAGGGCGGCCTGCCGCCCGACGTGGTGGTCGAGGAGGAAGAGGCCATTCTGCGCGACAGCCTGCGCCTGATCCAGCAGTACCACGACGGCTCGCGCCACTCCATGCTGCGCGTGGTGCTGGCGCCCTGTTCGCCGTTCTCGGTGACGCGTGACTTGATGCGCGAGTCGGCTGTGCTGGCACGCGCCCACGGCGTGTCGCTGCACACCCATCTGGCGGAGAACGACAACGACGTGGCTTTCTCGCGCGAGAAGTTCGGCCTGACTCCGGCGCAATACGCCGAAGACCTGGGCTGGGTGGGCCGCGACGTCTGGCATGCGCACTGCGTCAAGCTCGACCCCGAAGGCATCGCGCTGTTTGCGCGCACCGGCACCGGCGTGGCGCACTGCCCATGCTCCAACATGCGCCTGGCCTCGGGCATCGCCCCGATCCGCACCATGCGCGACGCGGGCGTGCCCGTGGGCCTGGGCGTGGACGGCAGCGCCTCGAACGACGGCGCCCACATGCTGGGCGAGGTACGCCAGGCCATGCTGCTGCAGCGCGTGGGCCATGGCCCGGCGGCCATGAGCGCCCGCGAGGCACTGGAGATTGCCACGCTGGGCGGTGCGCGCGTGCTCAACCGCGACGACATCGGCGCACTGGCGGCCGGCATGTCGGCCGACTTTGTGGCTTTCGACATGTCCGAGGTCGGCTATGCGGGCGCGGGCCATGACCCCGTGGCGGCGCTGGTGTTCTGCACGCCGGCCAATGTGTCTAGCAGCGTCATCAACGGCCGCGTGGTGGTCGAGGACGGCCGCCTGCTGACCGCTGACCTGCCCGTGGTGCTGGGCCAGCACCGTGATCTGGCTCGCAGCTTGTTCGAGCGAGCTGCGGGTCACTGACCGCCGCTATTCCGTCTTGTTGTGCGCCAGCCTAGGCGCAACACGGCGGCGCCCGAATCTCTCTATCCAATCGCAGGAGACGCGCCACGACACAGCCAAGCACGCAGTGAAGCCCTTAAGGGCACCCTCGACGACATAGATACAAGTGCCTCTGAAGAGGCCATCGCATAGGGAACAGGAGACAAAACCATGGAAAAGCTGCTTTACGGGGTGGAAGACCGTCCACCCAACCTCATCACCACCACGCTGCTTTCCTTGCAGCATTTGCTCGCCGCCCTGGGCGGCATCATCGCCGTGCCATTGGTGTTCGGCGGCGCGCTCAAGTTGCCGGCCGACCAGATCGTGGCCCTGGTCAATGCGGCGCTGCTGGGCTCGGGCATAGTCACCATCATCCAGTGCCGCGGCGTGGGGCCTGTGGGCATACGCCTGCCCTGCGTGATGGGCACGAGCTTTGCCTTTGTCGGCGCGGGCATCAGCGTGGGGCTGGAGCATGGCGTGCCCGGCATCCTGGGCTCCTCGCTCGTAGGTTCGCTGGTGATGATCATCGGCAGCTTCTTCATGCCGGTGATCCGTCGTTTCTTCCCGCACACCGTGACCAGCGTGGTCGTGATCATGATCGGCCTGTCGCTGACTCCGGTGGCTGTGGACTGGGCCGCAGGCGGCGTGGGCAGCGGCAACTACGGGGCCGTGGGTAATCTGGCGATAGCCGGCTTTGTGCTGGCGCTGGTGATTGCCTTCGTGCAATGGGGCAAGGGCATCATTTCGGCATCGGCCGTGGTGCTGGGCATTGTCTGCGGCTATCTGCTGTGCCTGGCGCTGGGCCTGATCGACTTCACCCAGGTGCGCGAGGCACCTGTCTTCGCGATTCCCCAGCCGCTGCATTTCGGCATGAGCTTTCCGGTGTCTGGCATCGTCGCCATGTCCATCGCCTTTCTCGTGACCATTGTCGAGACCACGGGCACTTTCATGGCCCTGGGGGCGGCCACGCAGACGCCCATCCGTGGCAAGCGCCTGGCCAGCGGCATGTTGTGTGATGGCGTGGGATCGGCCTTTGCCGCCGTGATGTCCAGCCCTCCGGTTTCCACCTTCGCCCAGAATGTGGGTGTGGTTTCGCTCACGGGCGTGGCCAGCCGCCATGTGGTGATGCTGACCGGCGTGATGCTTCTGGCGGCAGGGCTGTTTCCGGTGCTGGGGGCTTTGGTGGTCACCATTCCCCTGCCGGTTCTGGGCGGCGCAGGCCTGATGATGTTCGCAACTATTATTGCGGCCGGCATTCGCATGCTCGGCGGTTCGGCGGACTCGCGCCGCAGCAATCTGATCATTGCGGTTTCGCTGGGTTGCGGTCTGGCGGTGACGGTGCGCCCCGACCTGTTGTCCAAGATGCCCGCCTTTGTGCGCGAGGTCTTCGGCTCGGGCATCACGGTCGGCGCCCTGGTAGCCGTGGGCCTGAACCTGCTGCTGCCCGGACGCGAAGTGGAAGCACCGGAGGAAGACATGGACGCTGTGGCAACTCCTCTGCCAGTGACTTCCGTGGCGACTTGATGGAGTAGGAGTACATGCCCGCCCGGGGAATGAATGCCCCGGCGGGCGTGGCAACTGAGGTGATGCAGCAGGTCTGGTGCGACTGTGAGGCATGCTCCGGGTCTCGCTACACTGCAGCATGACTACAAGCATCGACACCCCTGTCAATCGCCCCGATATCACCATCTTCCACAACAACCGCTGCAGCAATTCGCGTGGTGCACTGGCATTGCTGCGCGAGCATGGCATAGAGCCCAATATCGTCGACTACATTGCCACGCCCCTGACTGCGCCAGAGCTGGCCGAGCTGGTGGCCCATCTGGGTGTGCCGGTTCGTGAGCTGCTGCGCAGCAAGGAAGCGCAGTTCAAGGAGCTGGGGCTGGACAATGCGGCCCTCGGCGATGTGCAGCTGATTCAGGCAGTGGCCCAGCATCCCGTGCTGCTCAATCGTCCCATCGTGGTCACGCCCAAGGGCGCCAAGCTGTGCCGCCCGCCAGAACTGGTGCTGGAGCTGATCTGAACGTTGCCATTGATGGTAATTTAGGGGTCTAACGCTTTACTGGTAACCGTCAGACGCTCATCTTTCAGGAGTTCTTGCGGTAGGGCCGGCTTCCTAAGTCTGTTCTAAGTGTGGCTTGGCAAACTTGCTTTCAACAACGCCGATACGGTGCTTTTTTGAAAGGTTTGCCATGAATACACTGTCGTTGACTCCCCGTCGTCTGGTGATGGCCCTGGTCGCCGCAGGTGCGATTGGTGCACTGGGTGCGACTGGCGCAGGTCTGGTCGGTGCACGCAGCGATGCCCATGCCCAGGCGACTGCCGCCGCCGTGGCCCAGCCCGCACAGGCAGCCAATCTGCCTGCCAGCTTGCCTGCGGTTGCTACCCCCAATTTTGCCGATATCACCGCCCGCAATGGTGCGGCCGTGGTGAATATCAGCGTGGTGGGCAGCTCGCGCGCAATGGAAGAGGGCGAGGGGGATGAAGCCGCCGAACGCCAGGATTCCCGCCAGGGCCCTCAGGGCATGAGCCCGGACGACCCTTTCTTTGATTTCTTCCGCCAGTTCGGCATGCCCGGCATCCCGGGCATGGGCCCGCGTGCCCAGCAGCCCGATACACCCATGCGCGGCGAGGGCTCGGGCTTCATCGTTTCCAGCGATGGAGTGATCCTGACCAATGCCCATGTGGTGCGCGGCGCCAAGGAGGTGACCGTCAAGCTCACCGATCGCCGCGAGTTCAGTGCCAAGGTCTTGGGCTCGGATCCCAAGACCGATGTGGCCGTGCTCAAGATCGAGGCCCATAACCTGCCCACCGTCAAGCTGGGCCAAACCAGCCAACTGCGTGTGGGCGACTGGGTGCTGGCCATTGGTTCGCCCTTTGGCTTTGAAAACAGCGTGACGGCCGGTGTGGTCAGTGCCAAGGGGCGTTCGCTGCCCGATGATTCCTTTGTGCCTTTCCTGCAGACGGATGTGGCCATCAACCCCGGCAACTCGGGTGGCCCGCTGTTCAATGCGCGGGGTGAGGTCGTGGGCATCAACAGCCAGATCTATACCCGCTCGGGCGGCTATCAGGGCGTGTCCTTTGCGATTCCGATCGAGCTGGCAACCCGCGTGCAGCAGCAGATCCAGACCACGGGCAAGGCCCAGCACGCCAAGCTGGGCGTGAGCGTGCAGGAGGTCAACCAGGCGTTTGCCGATTCCTTCAAGCTCGACCGGCCCGAAGGTGCGCTGGTGGCCAGCGTGGAAAAGAATGGGCCTGCCGCCAAGGCCGGACTGGAGCCCGGCGATGTGGTGCGCAAGGTCGATGGTTCACCCATCGTGGGTTCGGGCGACCTGCCTGCCTATATCGGCCAGGCCATGCCTGGCCAGAAGGTGACGCTGGAGGTCTGGCGCAAGGGCGAATCCAGGACGCTGACCGCGACCCTGGGTGATGCCAGCGAAAAGGCCGTCAAGCAGGCCAAGGACACATCGGATGCTGGAAAGGGCAAGCTGGGACTGGCGCTGCGTCCGCTGCAGCCCAATGAGAAAAAGCAGATCGGTGTGGATACGGGTCTGGTCGTGGCAGGAGCCAGCGGGCCGGCTGCCCTGGCAGGCATCAACCAGGGGGACGTGCTGCTGTCCATTAACGGTACTCCCGCCAGCAATGTCGAGGACGTGCGGGCCGCGGTGGCCAAGGCCGACAAAACCGTGGCTGTGCTGATCTGGCGTGATGGCAACAAGATCTTTGTGCCTGTGCGTCTGGGTTGAGGGCGCTTGCCTGTAAAGCGTAGAGCCTTGGCGGCCTAAATGAAAACCGCATCCCTTGGGATGCGGTTTTTCTTTGGACGTCGATTTGATTGATTCATCACAAAAACTAACTCAATCGTCGTTTTAAATCGGGATTTCCCCATGGAATTGTCGCGTTTCATTAAGTAACGAATTTCATAAATGTGTAATGAAATAGACTGCTGCACCAATGCGTCTATTCGACTGAGTGAGGGGTCTGGGCCTGGGGCTTCAAAGTCCACTGGCGACTCTGGCGCGCGACAACAAAACACGTCTTGACAGACAGCGCACGGCGCAGTGAGGGGAGGCTCTTTTGGATCAGCAACACAGTCTGCAGGCATCGGGCCTGGGGGCCTCCTATGGTCCGCGCGTCATTCTGGCGGAGGTGGACTTTGTGCTGCCCCCCACCGGCATCACTGCATTGCTGGGGCCTGCAGGTACCGGCAAATCCACTTTGCTGCGCACCTTGGCGGGACTGAACGACGCCAATCCGCGCTTTCGCAGCTGGGGCCAGGTGCTCAGTGGTGGTCAGCCTCTGAACGGCGATAACCGCCCAAGGCTGGTGCAGCAGCATGCGCGCCTCATGCGTGCCAATACCCTGGATGCTTTGATAGAGATGGCGCGTCAAGTCGAGCAGCGCAGCCCTTTGCAGTGGCGCCAGTGGGTGACCGAGCAGCTGCAGAACTACGGCTTTGCCGAGCTGGCCCATGAGCTGGACAGCCCCACCATGAAGCTGAGCAGCGTGCAGCAGCGGGCCGTGACCATCTTGCGTGAGGCCTGGGCCAAGCCTGCGGTGCTGATGGTCGACGAGCCCACGGCCGATCTGGATGGCTATGAGGCATTCCTTCTGCTGGATGTGATCAAGCAGGTTGGTCAGCACAGCAGTGTTCTGCTGGTCACGCATCAGCAGCAGCATGCCCAGGCCGTGGCCCAGCACATGCTGTTGCTGGCAGGGGGCCATATTCAGGAAGCGCGGCCCATGGCCGAATTTATGCAGCGTCCGGCCAGCGCTGCAGGCCAGCAGTTTGTGCGCACCGGCAGTTGTCATGTGCCCATGCCCGGCACACCGGTGCATGAGCTGGCGGACGACGTGCTGCCACCGCCACCGCTGCCAGCGGCTGCGCTGGCTGCGATTGCCGAATTCATCGAAGCTAGGCAGGAGCCGGCAGTGATCGCGGCTGAGCCTCAGCCTTCTCTGCAGCCCGAGCCTGTTGCAACGGTAGAAGCAGAGAGCGCCGTGGCTGCCCCCGTACAGGCCCAGGCTCCGGTCTTTAAGCCGCGCCCTGTCAATGCAGCTGTACTGATGGAGATGCAGCCGCTGGAGGCTGCGGAAGATGCCGTACCCGCCAGCCGTGGCCCCAGTGGCTTTTCCTGGCTGGTGCCAGGACGCCTGGCAGGCACGCCGTGGCCTGGTGTGGTTCACGACATGGATGCCGACCTCAAGGCCCTGAGCCGTTGCGGTGTGACCATGCTGATCACGCTGACCGAAAAGGATTTTCCGCAGGATGCGTTGGCCCGCCACGGCCTCTGCAACTTCCATCTGCCCGTCTATGACCATGAGCCACCGACAGTGGCGCAGATCCAGATGCTGCTGGCCCGCATGTCGGCCGCGATGCGCCGTGGCGAAGTGCTGGCGGTGCACTGTCTGGCCGGTCTGGGACGCACCGGCACGGTGCTGGCGGCCTGGCTGGTGCGCGAAGGGCTGACGGCCGAAGAGGCGCTGCGCCGTGTGCGATTGATCGATGCGCAATATGTGCAGTCTGCAGCGCAGGAAGCCTTGCTCCACGAATACGAAAACGCGCTACTCCAAAAGATGGCGTGAGATAACGCGCCCTGTGGCGCAACACGAAAGAGAGAAACTGATGAGTTTGGATGCTGTCTTGACCCAGGCCGTGGCATCGGTGCCCGAATGCCTGGCTGCTGGCTATGTGGATGCTGCTTCCGGCATGCTGCTGTCTATCCGCACCGTGGACTCCCATCCACGCGAGGTGATCGACCTCGTGGCCGCTGCCACGGCCGACCTGTTCAACGGTCCCAATGTCTCCATGATCGAGACCCTGTTCAAGCGCTCGCGCGGCATGTCCGATGATGGTCACCACTATTTCCAGGAAATCATCATCAACAGCGACAACCTGATTCACGTGTTCCTGCGCAGCAAGGCCGTGACGGACTATGTGGCGGTTTTTGTCTGCCGTCGCACGGCCAATCTGGGCATGGCGTTGACCAAGGCGCGCATGGCGATGCCGGGGATTGAGGCGGCGGTTTAACGGCGCAGCCGCTCAGGGGGCGCTATCCTGTCCACATGCGAATTCTGCTCGTTGAAGATGACACCATGATCGGCCAGGCCGTGCAGGGCCTGCTGCGTGGCGATGGCTATGTGGTGGACTGGGTTCAGGATGGCGCTCAGGCCGATGCCGCCCTGCGCGGTCATCACTACGATCTGGTGTTGCTGGATCTGGGCCTGCCGCAACTCGACGGCCTGCAGGTGTTGCGTCAGCTACGCGCACGTCGCGATGCCACGCCGGTGCTGGTGGCCACGGCCCGCGATGCCGTGCGTGACCGCATCGCAGGGCTGGATGCCGGGGCAGACGACTATGTGGTCAAACCCTATGACATGGATGAGTTGCTGGCTCGCATCCGTGCTCTCACACGCCGTGCAGCCGCTCACCTGGAATCGGTCTACGAGCATGGTGCAGTGGTGCTGAACCCCAGAACGCATGAAGCCAGTGTGAATGGCCAGCCTGTGCAGTTATCGGGCCGGGAATGGGCGGTGCTGCAGGCTTTGCTGGCCAGACCTGGCAGCACGCTGTCGCGCCAGCAACTGGAAGACAAGCTCTATGGCTGGGGCGACGAGGTCAGCAGCAATGCGGTGGAGGTCTATATCCACGGCTTGCGCAAAAAGCTGGGTAGCGGTGCCGTGCTCAATGTGCGCGGTGTCGGCTATATGGTGCCCAAAGCATGAACCGCGCTGTCTTTCCTCGCTGGTTGCGATTGCCCGGTTCGCTGGGGGCCAGGCTTCTGTTGTTCATCGGTCTGGCGATTGGTCTGCTGGCCGTGTTGCAGGGTGCCTTGGCCTATCGCAATGCGCTGGAACAGACAGACACCTTGTTTGACTACCAGATGCAGCAAACGGCATTTGCGTTGCGCGCTGGCCTGCCTGTCGATGCCAAAGGGCGGCCTCAAGGCACGCCGGCCGAAGATGAAAATGATGAATTCATCGTGCAGGTCTGGACCAACGAGGGTTTGCGCATTTTTGAATCCGCCCTGGGGGCGGCACTGCCGCAGATGGCCGTACTGGGCTTTGCCGATGTGTCTGCGCGCGGTACTACCTACCGTGTGTTCTCCCTGCAAACGCGCTCCCAGGTCATACAGATTGCGCAGGACATGCGCGTGCGCCGGGCGCTGGCCCGCGAGGCCGCCTTGCGCAGCCTGCTGCCCGTCGTGGTCTTGCTGCCCTTGCTGGCGCTGGCCGTGTGGTGGGTGGTGCGGCGCTCTCTGCTGCCGGTGCAGCGCGTGCGTACCGAGCTGGCTCTGCGCCAGCCGCAGGATCTGGCGGCCGTCAACGTTCAGGGGCTGCCCGATGAAATCCGTCCCCTGGTCCATGAACTCAACAGCCTGCTGCAACGTGTGCAACAAGCCTTTGAGGCGCAGCAGCATTTCGTCGCAGATGCCGCGCATGAGCTGCGCTCTCCGCTGGCGGCGCTAACCCTGCAGCTGCAGCTGCTGCGCAAAGCCCCGGACGACGCCACACGCCAGGCAGCGCAAGACGATCTGGCCGCAGGCATAGAGCGCGCCAGGCGACTGGTGGAGCAGTTGCTGGCCCTGGCTCGGCAGGAGGCTGGTGCCGCCGCGCAGGCACTGAGTACCGCCGCCCTCGTGGATCTGCGCGAGCTGGCAGAACAGGTGCTGGCCGACACCGCAGAGGCGGCTCAGGCCAAAGGTCTGGACATGGGGCTCAGCGAAGACCCTGGGCAGCAGGCCAGCTTCTGCGTGCAGGCGGATGCCCAGGCGCTGTCCATGATGCTGCGCAATCTGCTGGATAACGCCATCAAGTATGTGCCTGAGGGCGGCAGGGTGGATGTGGGCTGGCTGCAGGATGAGCACGGCCGCGCGCTGGTGGTCGAGGACTCCGGCCCAGGCATTGCTGCAGCAGAGCGCCCGCGCGTGCTGCAGCGCTTTGTGCGCGGGCAGGGCGCGGGCAGCATGGCGGGCGGCAGCGGCCTGGGCCTGGCGATAGTGCAGGCCGTCGCAGAGCGCAATGGCGCGCAGCTGGAGCTGGATACCTCGCCCCAGCTGGGAGGGCTTCGAGTGCGCGTCATCTGGCCGCATCTATCAATTGGAACTATCAAAAAAGATAGCTGAAAGTGCTGATCTAAAAAGCGAAAGGTGGCAAAAATGCATCAAATTCATGCTTGCTGCCATGAACTGCAACTGCCTTGGACATCCTTGCTTAAACTTGGCTCAAGCCTTTGATTGAGCAACGTACGGAGACTGCATGCATATGCCATCGATTGTTCAGCGACTCTCTCAGACTGTGAACAGCTCACAGACCATGCCGGCCCTCATCAAGCCCTTGCTGGAAATCATGGTGGAAGTTACCGCACTGGACTCTGCCTACCTCACCAGCGTGGACGAAGAGCGCGGTGTGCAAAACGTCATCCATGCGCTCAATACCGGCAGCATGGTCATACCGGAAGGTCTGGAAGTGCCATGGGGCGATACGCTATGTAAGCGTGCCCTCGACGAAGGTCGAACCTATACCAACAATGTCGGGGAATGCTGGGGTGATTCCGAGGCTGCGCGTGCGCTGGGCATACAAACCTATATCAGCACGCCGGTGCGCTTTGCCAGCGGCCAGCTCTATGGCACCCTGTGCGCCACCAGTGACCGATCCGTCACGCTGGAGCAAGAAGCTGAAGATGTGCTGCGCCTGTTTGCCAAAATCATCGCGGGTTTTGCCGAGCGTGAGCAACTGGTCAACTCCCTGCAGCGTGCCAATCGGGAGCTGATCTCGCTGGCGATGCTGGATACGCTGACCGGTTTGCCCAACCGCCGCTGCATGACCGATGAGCTCAACCGCGTCATTGCCCATTGCCGGCGCACCCAGGAATGGGTGCTGGTCGGCTTTATCGACCTGGATCATTTCAAACAGATCAACGACCGGTACGGCCATGAGGCTGGAGATGCGCTGATGCGCACCATGGCCGAGCAGCTTGGCAGTGCCATGCGCAGCAGCGACATTTTGGCCCGGTTTGGCGGTGACGAATTTGTCATGGTCGGCATCGGCCCACCGCTGCAAAGCGATGGCGATGCTGTGGTCAAGGACATCCAGCAGCGCCTGTCCGCGGCCTCTGTGCTGGAGTTCGAGCTGTTGGACGGCCGCAAGATCAGTTATGGCGGCGCCAGCGTCGGCATGGTCTGCCTTGTTCCCGATGACACCGACGTCGATGACGCCTTGCAGAAAGCCGATGCATCCATGTACCGAGTCAAGGTTGCGCGGCAGAGGAAATCAGTGTCGGAGTGATGGTTCTGCACTTGGCCGCTAAAAGCGTCTGCCAATAGAAAAAGGCCGGAAGGTTATGCACCTTCGCGGCCTTGAATTTGGTCCCGACAGAACTCACACTTAGGCTTGAAACCCGCATGAATGCTTGATAGTCTGGGTGTGATTTAGAAATGTACCCCCAAATGTACCCCCAGACTGTCGAGGATACCCCCCATGAAGCTGACCGACGCCAAGCTGCGCACCTTGTCTGAGCCAGGCAAATATTTTGATGGCGCGGGCTTGTTTTTGGATTTGACTGCTGCCGGTGGCCGTTACTGGCGCTTGAAGTACCGGATTGCAGGTAAGGAAAAGCTGCTGGCGCTGGGCGTATACCCAGCAGTGAGCCTGAAGGATGCGCGAGAAATGGCCAGCCAGGCGCGCCAGGCCATCCAGTCGGGAGATGACCCTGCCGAGCAGCGCAAGGCCGCCAAGTCCAAAGCCGTCCATGAGTCTGTCAACACCTTTCGGGCCGTGGCCCTGGAATGGATGGAGCACCAGTCGGCCAGATGGGAGCCGCTGACGCGAGAGCGCATCCATGTATCACTGGAGACCAACGTGCTCAAGGCGCTGGGCGCGCGCCCGCTGGCCAGCATCAAGCCGCTGGAGGTAATGAATGCCGTGAAGGCGGTCGAGGCGCGCGGTGCGGGCGAGCAGGCCGGGCGCGTGCTGCAGCGGGTCAAGGCCATATTCCGCTGGGCCGTCATCCATGGCCGCTTGGACAGCAATCCCATGCTGGACTTGATGCCCGCCGAAATCCTCAAGCCGCGTGAAGTGCAGCACCGCGCCGCGCTCGATGCGAAAGAGCTGCCCGCCTTCCTGGCGCAACTGGATGCATACGACGGTGACCCCCACACCGTGCATGCCCTGCGCTTGCTGATGCTGACTGCCACGCGCCCCGGCGAGGTGCGCGGCGCGCGCTGGGATGAAGTGGACATGGATGCCGCCATGTGGACCATCCCCGCCGAGCGCATGAAGATGCGGCAAGAGCACCGCATCCCCTTGTCCAGCCAGGCCCTGGAGCTGCTGCAGTCCATGCAGGCCCTGAGCGGTGGGCGTGAGCTGGTCTTTCCCAGTCCCTTCTATCCCAGCAAGCCGCTGAGCGAGAACACCTTCAACTCGGCCATGGCTCGCATGGGCTACAAGAACCTGGCCACGGCCCACGGCTTTCGGGCGCTGTTCTCCACCGTGGCCAATGAAACCGGATGGCGGCCTGATGTGATTGAGCGCCAGCTGGCCCACAAGGAACGCAACGAAGTGCGGGCCGCATATCACCGCAGCACCTACATGGCCGAGCGCACCAAGCTGCTGCAGTGGTGGGCTGATTACCTGGAGGGCTGCAAATCCGGCAAGGTGCTGCACCTGCGCCAGCGCGCCGGGTAGCTTAGCCAGGCCAGACCCGGCCAGCAGTGCCAGCCATACGCCTGCGCCCAGTCCAGCAGCCGCCCACAGAGGCGGCTTTTTTGTGCCCGCAAGCCAGGCAGCGGCACGGCCTCGATGGCAAACCAACTCGCGTAGGAGATGATTTTTCGTAGGGGCATGGGGACACGGCTTTTTCTGAAAGGGCTATGGCTTTGAAACACTGATGAATAAAGGATTCGGCGCTATCAAATAATTTGGGGACATTTTGGGGTCAAAGTGGGGTCAAGTTGGGGACATAAAGAAGAGTTTTTCTTTATATGAAATATTTACTCTTTCCTTTTTGTTTTTAGCCTCTTGCCTGCTTGTGCTGCATCTAGCTTTTGGGTGACGTGCATGGCTCCAGAAAAGGCGCGGCAAAGCCTGGGCTGTGGGGCTTGGGCCAGGGGCGAGCACCTGTACCTGGCTGCACGGCGGTGCATGTGAGTGGACAGTGCGGGAAATGCACGCGAAAGGCATTTCCCTGGTGCCCGCATTCTGGCGGCGGGTTGATTGAGGCTTAAAGCGATCCGTACTGAATGGCCTTGTCGCGGCAGGCCGTGGCCGTGCTGCAGCAGATGCGGCCTATCTCTGAACGGCTGGAGCTGGTCTTTCCCAGCCCGTTCTACAGCACCAAACCGCTGAGCGAGAACACCTTCAACTCGGTCATGGCCCGCATGGGCTACAAGTACCTGGCTACGGCCCACGGCTTT
Source organism: Comamonas resistens (assembly GCF_030064165.1). Classification (NCBI taxonomy): domain Bacteria; kingdom Pseudomonadati; phylum Pseudomonadota; class Betaproteobacteria; order Burkholderiales; family Comamonadaceae; genus Comamonas; species Comamonas resistens. The sequence continues at coordinate 4,231,590 of NZ_CP125947.1, read as the reverse complement.
CGGGCCTTGTTCGCGACCGTGGCCAACGAGGCAGGCTGGCGCCCCGATGTGATCGAGCGGCAACTGGCCCACAAAGAGCGCAACAAGGTGCGGGCTGGCTACCGCCGCACCGAGCGCACCCAGCTCATGCAGTGCTGGGCCAGATTATCTGGATGCCCGCAGGACGGGGCAGTCCCTGGTCATGCCCCAGCAGGTAAGGGGCTAGCCGCTTCAGGCACAAGAGACAGACCAGCAGCCGCCGTTGAGGCGGCTTTTTTGTGCTTGCCAATCAAGAAGTGTCACTTTGTTACAACGCAATTTGCTTCGGGACTATTTCTGCAAAAACCGTGGGAACGTGGGAGCAAACGCAGTGGAAATGCCGGAAACGCTTACGTAGAAATCATTTGATGCTATCAAAATATATGGAAACGTAGTGAGAACAGGAAGGGAGCAAAGTGGGAACGATGGATTGAAGATGAATTTTATCTAATAATAATTTATTAGATAAATATATATTGTGAGATTAAATGAAATATGAAAAAATTAATTCCTCAATAGCTGATATTGAGGAAGAGAAATACTATGAGCCTACTCAATTCAAAGCAGACTTCATAAATGCTTCTTCTGGAGCTATTTCCAGATGCTTAAATGATGGAAGTAAACCATTTACAGTACGGGCCGGTGATGATTATCATATATATTTTAATGAGCCAGCGTATGTAGAGAAGTTTGAAATAGTTCTTGAAAAATCAATTTTTGGATCGTATATTGATATTTCAGTTATGGATCAAATTAATAATAAAGAAATTACTTCTAGGCAGACTCTTGATCCATATCCAGCAAAAGCAATTTTAAAAATAAGTAGAATCACTACGGGGATTTCAATAAAGTTGCATCCGGATCTTTATGAAAAAATCAGAAGGAAAACTATTGAAATAAAAAATATAATTATCACTGGATATTTTGTTAAGGATTTTTATGAGATTAATGAATCAATAAAAAGGATAACATCATTAAAAAAAGAGTCATTGGATTTTATTAAGTCAAAGAATGAGAGTTTAGAAAGCAGAGAGCTGGCAGCGGAAAAAAAGGAGAGAGAAGCTCAAAATTTAGAGGATAGAAAAAATCAAGAAGTAGAGCATCTAGAAGAAAAAATATTAGAAATAAAAAAAATTATTCTGAATGGCAGAAAGATTTTAATGAGTTAAAAAAAGATTATTCCGAAGCAGACAAGAAAAGAGATGCGCTAAAAAATCAGATAACTAGCATGGAGGCTAATGCTAGAAAAATAGATGGAGAAATATCTGCTGGCGAAAAGCGTCTGAAATTAATAGCGGAAGAAACAGCAGTAGGTGAGAGAAAACTGAAAGATTTAACAAGCAATGTTAATCTTTTTTCTGAGGAGTTTTCATCTTTTTCAGACCATGGCGCAAAACAAGCCAGAGTTTTTCTTTGTTTAAGTGTTATACCGCTTGCAGTAATTTTGATTTTAACATGGCAGCTCCTAAGTGGTGCGGTAGACCTATCCGTCAAGTATTCCCAAGAGCCAAAGTTAGATCTACTCACTATCTTTGTTACTCGTATTCCTTATCTTGTCGTTTGTACGTCGATTCTAGGTGTTTGCTACTCTTTAGCTATTTTTCTTTTTGGACGAATCACTAATATATATTCAGAGAGATTGGATTTTTCAAAGATAGGAATTATTGCCAAGGATGTTGCTACAGCATCAGCCAACAATATTAATATATCAGAGAAAGAACTGCTGGAGAATAGAACCTTTTTGAAAATTGAAATGCTCAAATCATATTTGAGTGGAAATATAGGTACCTTCAATTATCGAAAAAGAACAATAAATATTGATAACTCAGAAAAATATTTAAAGAAAGAGGTTGGTAGTGGCGCTAAAGAAATTTCTGAAAATAAATCAGAAGAATGATAAATATTAAATTTTAATAGAAATACATATGATGAGAAAAAATAATGACTTTCCAGGTAGGCAGCCTGGTTTAGATAATGGATTAAATAAAAATGAATTTTCCGCAGAAAATCAAGATTTAGAGGCGCTTAAATCTTTGTTTAAAACTGCATTGGAAACAAGGAATTTTGAAATATCAATGCTAGTGCAGCGTAATAATTTTTTTATGATATTTCAAGGGGTGTTGTTTGCAGGGATGATCCAATCGGCGCACCAAAAGCCAGTTGTTAGCTTTATGGTCTGCATAGTAGGCCTATTCGTATCCTTTTATCAAATGCAAATGGCCTCAGGGGCTAAATTCTGGCAAGAATATTGGGAGGCAGCGCTTCATGATCTGGAGAAAAATCTAATAAAATATCTCATGAAAAGCTCTGTAAATAGAAGTCTATTAATTCAGCTTTTTCACAAAGATGAGAATAGATATAAGCAAATGGTTGCAAGCAATCTAGATTCTGGAAGATATTTCATTACGAATAAATTAATTTTGAAAAAATATTCTGTCAGTAGAGTTCCGATATATGTTGCTATTGCTCTTACCATTACGTGGTTATTATTGGTAATATGCACGTTGAGAGAGTATCCACCATTATCTATTCCATCCTTTATTACAGGATTTGTTTGAAACTAAGCTCATCGGTTGATTTCGCGGATTTCTCTGTAAACGTGGCACAATCCATCCCAGCCCCCTGTCCCGGGGCCGGTGCTTGAAAACACCAAATTCAAAGCGGTGCAACCTCCCCGATAGCGAGGTTTAGTCACGTCTGAACACTGGAAAAGTGGGCATAGCGCCCGCACATCCACACGGTTATGGACGGGATGGGGCTACCCGTAAGGATGCCCGCACGGCTTTGAACGTGTTTTCAACATCCCGTCCACCTCTCTTGTGCTTGAAAACGCGAGGGCGGTGGTTTTAGTCTCTCAAAGGAGCACGGAACCATGAACACCGTATCTCACCCCCTGGCCAGCACCCAGCCTTCTGGTGCTGCATGCCTGTCTTTGCCCAGCACGGGCAACACCCCTGACCCCATCCAGTTGCACGCCGATGCGCATAACGCGCTGAGCATGGCCGTGTTCTACCTGCGCCAGCCGGCGGCCAATGTGCCCGGTGCGCGCCGCAAGGCTGCGCAGGCCCTGGCCGCGCTGCGTGGCTTGTCCTTGAGCATGGAGGGCTGAGCCATGGCAACGCAAAACAATGGCCGTGATGGCTACAGCCTGGTGCAACTGCAGATGCTCATGCAGAGCATTGCAACCCAGATGGTTGCACTCAATGGTTTGCTGCTGGTTGCGCAGACCTGTGAGGACGATTGGGAACGCTGCCGCCTGGTCGATGCTGCACAGGCGTTGGCGCAGGGTGTGGGCTGCCTGGCTGATGAAGCGTCGGGCGGTGGAATCATTGGCGGCATGGGCCTTTGGCATTGCGGACAAGGCTTTGAAAAGGCTGGGGGTGCAGCATGAGTAAAGCCAACTTCACCCGCCGCATGGATGTGCATTCACGCTGCGTGCTCAGCTCAGATGCCACGCTGCCCGATGGGCGCTATCTGGCCATCAATGCGGCCAGGCATACCGGCCTGGTAGAGCTGGGCTTGTCCTGCTCTACCGATCTTGTCTCTCATCAGACCTTTATGGCGTTCACGCCCGAGCAGGCGCGAGCTTTGGCGGCTGAGTTGTTGGCTTGTGCTGATGCTCAATCGTCTAGTACTAGCGCTGCTGTGAAAGGCGGTGCGGTATGACAGAGAGAGCGAAAGCACCAGCCCCAGAGGCTGAACAAATGTCTCCGTTCAGTTTGCGAGTCCTGCTGGATTTGCTTCTGGTACGTGCTGCACCTCACTTGACCCAGAAAGAGCTGACTTGGCTTGGGCGCAATGTGTCTGAGTTTGCGGGCACGCTCGCAATGCAGCTTGAGGATCTGACAGAGGGGATCGGCTGCCTGGTCGCTGCAGATGCTGACTCAGGGAGTTTTCGAGATACAGATGATTTGCCGCGCCTGATGTTTTTTCTTTCCAACCAGGTAAGTTTGCTCAATGGGTTGCGGCTTGTGAGTGACATGGCGACGCATCTGCATTCACGCGTTGCCAGTCGGTAAACCAGCGCCAGCACTGTGCAGACGTGTGCACAGGCTGGCGTTTTTGATATGAGTGTGCGGATATGGAAATCATGAAATCTCTGCGCCCAAAGGTGGTTCCACCTGTGGGTTGGGTGGCTGATACCCGCGAGGGCACATTGCGCCGGGATGAGTCCGGTGCTGCGGATGGCGGTTTGCTGGCCAGGCTGGATGCTGTGGTGCGCTTTTTGATGGAGCGCGATAGCTTGCCGTGCAGCGAGGTCGTGAAGGTCGTATGTGCCGATCTTGAGGCTGATGCTGCGCTGGTCCTGTACATGGTGCAGCAGCAAGGCCTGGCCATGGTTGTCACGAATCGCACCAGCTTTGACTCTGTTGGTGTTGGCGGGAGTTCTGGCAGAAGTGCGCAGCGTGCAGGCCATTCCGGTGCTATAGAGGCCATGCGCCGTTACTGGGGCAGCGAACCTGCCTGCAGTGTCTATGAGGCTGCAGGTCTGGACTGCCTGGCCGTGCCCTTGTGGGCGGCGTGCAAGGTGTGGGGTTATGGACAGATGCAGACGCTGCGCCCCATGTGGCCGTTGTCAATGAGTGAGGTTCAATGGGATGTTGGGCCACTGGAGGGCTGGATGCCCAATGCGCCCAATGGACTGCTGCGGCACGGCCCTGGCGATGAGTGCCGACTGGTGCGCTTGGTGGAAGTGGCAGCATGGATGGCTAATGAATACCCCCGCGATGAGGTGAGTCGGCGGTTGTTTGGCGCGCTGTACCAAAACGAGGCCGATCCCTGGGGCTGGCAATTGTTCGTCCTCAATGGAAAGGGCTATGCCCAGCGCTTGATTCGCCACTTTGGGCCATCGCCTGAGACAGTAGATTTTTGGCAGTACCTGCGTGAGCCTGACTCCACTTTTGAGTACCCCGAGTGCGTCACGTCTGAATGCGGTGCTCAGGACGTGATAGGCGTCATTGTCCGTATGTGGGAGTACGCATGGCCGGGCGTGAGCGCTGATCCTGATGCCGACCGTGACTGGTATCTGGCTCGCGTGAAGTCGGCCAATCTCAATCACCGGGCAAGAGTGAATGCCGATCCCTATGCATCGTCTGTCCCTGCACCGGCCAGTATGCTTAGTGAAGAGCGCCAAGAGATGATGCGACTGCTGGAGCGCTTGGCAGTGCCCATTCCCATTGCTTTCACCTTGTGGGGCTGGGGTCGTGCTGCGGCTGCTGTGGCGCTGCCGGATGCTGTGGCTGGCACGCAGGCAGCGCCAGCAGCTGTGGCGGTGATTGAAGTGCAGGACGTGACCGATTGGCATTCCCTGGTGCGGTATCGATTGCAGTTCGTCAGCCTGGCTGCTCAGAAGCGCCCTGTATGGTTGCCTGGGCATGTGGAAATTCTGGCGGCTCGATTGCATGAAGAGCATCAGGCAGGCCGGGGGCGCGGTGCATTGGGCCGCTTAGCGGGTGAGCTTGGGTCAGTACGCTCTACGGTAGGTGAGCTGCTGAAAAAGCACGACTTCAACCAAGCGACGGGAGAAAAGCTGCAAGCCCCTGCAACACCTTGGGATGCCATGAGGCCCCGTGGTGTGAAGGCCTCCTGATGCCCTTCTGTTTGTCCGGCAACGCCCTGCAGGTCTGGTTGTTCGCGAGCGTTCACCGTGCTCTATACGGCCTTTGCTGGACTGCTGCCGGGCGACTGCCGTACCTCATGCCGTGAAAACTTTCCCTCAATGTTTGTCTGCGTTCAAGGTGCTCCGTGTTGGTGTGCTGGCGTTGATGGCGTTGAAAGGTTTGTGATGCAAGTAGTTCATTCCGCCCGTCCTGTAGTTCCCCGTGATCGCCTGTTGCGCCTGGCTGATGTGGAGGCTGCTACGGGGTGCAAGAAAAGCACCATCTACAAGCTGATGAAGGAGGGCAAATTTCCCCGCTGCGTGTACGTCACCAGCCGCATGGTTGCCTGGCCTGAGTCGGCTGTGTTGACCTGGGTGCAGGAGCGTATTGGAGGTGCCCAAGCATGAAGTCGCACGCAGCGAATGAACCCGTCTATGCAGTGCCTGAGCTGCCTGTCTCGCCATCTATGGCTTACCGCTTGCAACTTGCTGAGAAATACAAGCGTGTGGTGACTGGTGCCAACGTCAGAACGGGTGCGATGACAAAGGATGAGCGCGCCGAGATTCTGCAAGTTTGGATGGAGTACCAAAACGTGGAACTGTTCAAGCCGCACTTTGGGCGGGCTGATGTTGCGCCTGGTGATGTAGGTGGCCTGATTGCTGATCGGACCATGAAATTTTTGATGGCCAGTGCTGATGCTGAGCGCCAGTTGGGCGATGTGTTCAAGGCGTTGAAGGCTCTGCCTGCTGAGTGTGTTGAGCGTCTGCTGCTTTTGATGGAAGTGCTGCACCGAAAGCAGATAGAGGCTGGGGTGTTGTGCGACAGCGTGCGTTATGCGCAGGCTGCGGAATTGGAGTTGCTGCGGCCTTTGGCCTGGCGTCCGTAATTGAATGTCTATGTCTCAAACCACAATCACCCCCGAGCTGTTGCGCAATGCCTTGAGCTTTGTGCCTGCGAACCTGCCGCGCGATGAATGGGCGCGTGTGGGCATGGCGATCAAGAGCGAGTACCCCGACGATACGGGTCTGCAGCTCTTTAGCGACTGGAGCGCGGCGGGCGCTGGCAGCGGCTTTGATACCAATGCCGTGGGCAGCACCTGGCGCAGCATTAAGGCCGGTGGTGGTGTGGGTGTGTCTACCTTGCTCTATCTAGCCAAGCAACACGGCTTCAAGCTGCCGCGCCAGGGGCAAGATTCCAAACCCGTGAGCGCTGCAGAGCGTCAGCGCCAGGACGATGAACGCAGGCAGCGCCAGCAAGCCGAGGATGCGGCGATACAGGCTACGCAAGAGGCTGCAGCGGGTGAGGCAGTGGCACTGTGGGCCAGCGCCATCGAAACCGGTTCCAGCGCTTATCTGGAGCGCAAGGGCGTGCAAGGCTTTGGCGTGCGCTATGGGGCTGATGGCTGGCTGTTGGTGCCGCTGCGCGATGGTGATGGCAGGCTGTGGAATGTGCAGCGCATTGCGCCGGTCAAGCCAGCCAAAGGGACAGACAAGTTTTTGGGCAAGGGTGGGCGCAAGTCGGGCCTGTGGCATGTGCTGGGTGATCTGGCAGACGCTGCGGTGGTGCTGGTGGCTGAGGGCTATGCCACTGCGGCCAGCTTGCACATGGCCACGGGCTGGCCGGTGGTGGTGGCGTTTGATGCGGGAAATCTGATGCATGTGGCCAAGGCGCTGCAGGCTCAGAACGCGGGCGCGCTGGTGGTGGTGTGCGGTGATGACGATACGGACACGCAAGCCCGTACAGGCCGCAACCCTGGCCGCGACAAGGCCGAAGCCGTGGCGCTCGCTGTGGGCGGTGTGGCCGTGTTCCCTATTGATCTGCCTGATGGTGGCAAAGACTTCAACGATATGCACCAAGCGCACGGCCTGGAGGCTGTGCAGACGTGTGTACAGCAAGCCATTGATGCATTGCATGCCAGGACGGGCGGCGCTGATGCTGGCGCTGGTCAAGGTGGCGGCGCTGGCCTGCTTTCTTCTGGTGCTGGTAGTTCTGCCTCAGGCGGTGGCAATGGTGGCGGGCGCGGCGGCAAGCGTAAGGGGGCGTCAAGCGCTCCAGATGATGAGCCTGCATGGGGTGACCCATTCACCATTGATGAAGGCGGCGTGTGGTTCCATGGGCGTGACAAGGATGGCAACCCGGCCCGTGCGCTGTGGCTGTGCTCTGCGCTCCATGTAGAGGCTTTGACGCGCAACCAAGAGGGCGCAGGGTGGGGTTATCTGCTGACCTTTGCTGACCCTCTGGGCGTACCCAAGCAGTGGGCCATGCCCGCGCGCATGTTGAGCGGTGATGGTGGCGAGTACCGCGCCGCGCTGCTGAATATGGGTCTGCGCATTGCCACAGCGCCAGCAGCGCGCAACCGGCTGACCGAGTACATACAGACACGCAAGCCCGAAGAGTTTGCGAGCTGCACAGACCGCATAGGCTGGCATGGTCGCGCCTTTGTGCTGCCGCATAAAACCATTGGCGATGATGCCGAGCGCATCGTGTTTCAGTCTGAAAACCAGATGGAGAACACGTTCCGCATCAAGCGTGAGGCGCAAGACTGGACAGACCGCATAGGTCGCCTGTGCGCTGGCAATAGCCGCCTGGTGTTTGCTGTGTCCTGTGCCTTTGCGGGGCCGCTGCTGCGCCCTGCGGGTATGGAGTCTGGCGGGTTTCACCTTCGGGGCGATAGCTCCAGCGGCAAGACCACGGCGCTGCGCCTGGCGGCCAGCGTGTACGGTGGCCCCAGCTACATGCAGCGGTGGCGCACAACGGATAACGCGTTGGAGGCCATTGCCGCACAGCACTGCGATAGCCTGCTGATCTTGGACGAGCTGGCGCAGGTGGAGGGCAAGGTGGCGGGCGAGTGCGCCTACATGCTGGCCAATGAGCAAAGCAAGGCGCGCGCCACGCGTAACGGTGCAGCACGCTCGCGCCTTTCCTGGCGCTTGCTGTTTTTAAGTGCGGGCGAGCTGGGCCTGGCTGACCACATGGCCGAGGGCGGCAAGCGCACGCGCACCGGGCAAGAGGTGCGCATGGCCGATATTCCCGCTGATGCTGGCGCTGGTATGGGGGCGTTTGAATGCCTGCATGGTCTAGGCGACGGGGCTGCATTCTCTTCGCACCTGGCGCGTGAGGCCGGGCTGTGCCATGGTGCCGTTGGTCATGCCTTCCTGCAGTGGGTCACGCAGCATGCGGATACCCTGGCCAGGCGTGTGCGTGATGCGGCTGCAGTTCTGTCCTATGCCTGGGTGCCCAGCGGTGCCAGTGGTCAGGTGGCCCGCGTGGCTGCACGCTTTGCCCTAGTGGGCGTGGCGGGTGCATTGGCAACCGAGGCAGGTTTAACGGGCTGGGATGAGGGCGAAAGCGAGGACGCGGCGAAGGCCTGCTTTGATGCCTGGCTGCAGGCCCGTGGTGGTGCTGGCAATGGTGAGGTGAAGGCCATGCTTCGCCAGGTGCGCGGCTTCCTGGAGGCGCACGGTGAGGGGCGCTTTACCTGGTGGCACAGGGCCATGGATGACCACAATGCCAAGACGCTGATGCGGGCCGGATTCCGGCGTCTGATTGATGAAGAGGGGCAGCCCATCAAGGTGCAGAAGACGGTCTACACGCCGCGCGCCGACAAAGAGATATACGAAGAGCTGACGGCTATTGATGGCGAGCAGACCCGCATTGAGTACTTTGTGCTGCCCGAAGTGTTCCGCACCGAGCTATGCCGGGGCTTTGACCATAAGGCCGTGTGCAAGGTGCTGCTGCAGCACGGTTGCCTCAAGCCCGACAAAGGCCGCGAGGTTGATGCCAAGCCGCGCCTGCCTGGCATGGGGCCTACCTGGTGCTATCGCATCAGCCCCGCCATCATGGAGCTGGACATATAGCCAGTCGCCAGCGCCAGCAGTTATGCACCGGCATAGCAGTACAAAGGCCCAAGGTTCACAGCCCTGGGCCTTTTGCTATCTGCAGTATCCATGGGCATGGCCGGGGTGCCTGTGCGTAGCAACAGGCTCCCCATCGTTGCTTTGCCCGGCTGTGGCCGGGCCTGTTCATGTGTCTGCATGGCATGGCCAGCCTTTGCGATTCTGACCCAGCGGCCTGACGACTATGCAGCCAGGTGCGAGGACGGGCGCGCCGTGTGGGGCGCAGGGGGATTTAGTTCCGCGATGGAATAAATAATCCGGCGTGAGTGCGGGAAGGACAGCGCAAAGACCGTACCAAGAAAAACAGGTGCCGTGCCTGCCTTAGGCCATGGATGCACCTCATGAGTGGCTTTTGTGACTGATTGACCCCAAGAAATGGCAATTTGTCCCCAATGTCCCCAAGCAAAAAGGCTTGTCCCCAAACTCGCTTTGGGGACATTTTTATTCAATAGGGTCAATGGGTTACGTGAGGTTTTTGCGCTTGTCCCCAATGTCCCCAAGATTTTTGGTCAATACCCCGAAGAAAGTGCGCGGCATGGTGGTGATGATTTATTCATCAAATGAATCAATGGGAAGGGGCTATCGGAAATTTGTAGGCCCGAGTGTCCTAGACCGACCGGTACTCTCCGTTTGCAAAATGCGGGAAAAATGGGGGGGGGGGCTTGCTGCGTAAGGTGGGGGTGGGTCAAAACTTTGACGCAATGCCGCCGGAAACCGAGCGCCTAGGCGGCAATTCATGGACATGAAAAACTACCCCCTGGGGGTTTGAGTCCGGGTATGTAGGGGTAGGGGGTCAAGAAAGTCTGAGAACGCATAGGCCGGAAACCGAGCGCCTAGTGAAATTTTTGCGTGCGCAGGTTTTGGAGGGGTGGGGGTGTCAGTGCCTGGTGCTAGTGGTACTGCTATGCCCCTGTTTGCGATGTACCCCCAGTTTTGAAAAATATACCCCCAGATGTACCCCCAGATACCCCCGGATTGCCGTGCACTTCAGTGGACGACGGTGGACAATAAAATTGCCTCTGTCGAGGGGGAAAAGAAAAAGGCCGGAAGGTTGTGCACCTTAGCGGCCTTGAATTTGGTCCCCCCGACAGGAATCGAACCTGTATCTGTCGCTTAGGAGGCGACCGTTCTATCCATTGAACTACGGGGAGGGACGCCGAATTTTACCCGCGTTGTGCGCCCTCTCCGGCGATTGATGGTGAATGGCACCGAATATCGGTTGGTTCATGCGGCGACTGGGGGATGCTCGGCGCGGTTCTGTCTGTGTGGCAGGGCTGCTTTTCTATGCCCTGGCAGCCGTTGCCAGAGCCTGGATGAAGGGCTGCACGCGCGGATGCATCTGAACCCAGTCCTGCCCTAGAAATTGCGTAATGGAGCGGCCTCGCAGAACGTCGGTGAGGCAGCCTTGCTTGGTGGCTTGCAGCAGCTCATGTGCGCTGAGCATGATCTGCTCGCATTGTGCGGCCGCTGGCGCGCCAATCTCGTCCATCCATTCTTTCTGGATGGCCTTGATCAGTTGGCCGGCGGCGGCTTGCAGTGCTGTGCGGTGTTTGCTCATATCAAATGAGATAGCTGCTTGCGCTTACTGGATAAGTGCTAAAGGCCTGTTTCATGCTTAATCCTTGCGCACGGTATAGACCAGGTCCAGCGCACTGGTCACGCCGGTCTGGGCACGCAGCGTGAGGTTGCGTGACAGGTCGTAGAAGATGTAGATGATGCCCATGGCTCCCGACAGGCTTTGCTCGTAGGTCAGGTAGAGCTTGTCCGAGATACGCTTGCCCATGGTCAGGGCCGCGCCTTCGGCGTCGCCATCGCCGCCGCCCTTGAAACCCACTTCATCCAGGCCCAGGCTGCCGGCAATCTTGCCGCTGCTGCTGTTGCCGCCGGCCAGCAGTGCCATGGCAGCTTGCTGCAGCAGCGCGCTGCTGGCGCCACCCGAGGCAGGATCGCGCCCCATGACGACCCAGGAGAGCTTTTCCGCGTCGGGCAGCACAGGGTCGGAGTACAGCAGCACGCGGGGCGCACTGGCCGAGCCCATGACCTGCACGCCGGCCTTGACGGCGATATTGGGGCGCAGGGCCAGGATGTCCAGCGATGGATTGTTGTAGGGACCATTGAAGCGGATCAGGCCGTTTTCCACATTCAGCGACTGACCCCAGGCGCGGTAGCGGCCTTGCTCGGTGCGGATTTCGCCGGTCACGCTGGGCGGGCCGCCAGCGTAGCTGGCGCCCTTGATCTCCAGATCGCCGCGCAGCCGGGTGACGATGCCAAAGCCCTGCAGTGCAAAGTCGCGGCCCATATTGAGCTTGACCAGAATGTCGGGCAGCTTGCGTGGTGTGGCTCGGGCCTGGTCGCGGCGTTCGTCGCGCTCCTGCTTTTTGCGTGCTTCCTCTTCGGCCTTGCGTGATGCGGCCGAACGCACGACCACGTCCTTGTCGAGCGAGGGCGCGGATTCCTCGGGCAGGATGATGGAGGCACGATCCACCGTCAGATCGCCGCGCAGCGTGAACTGGCCTTGCTGCAGATTGGCGGAGAGTTCGCCCGAGACGCTGACCTGGCGGTCGGCACGCACCAGCACCTGCAGCTTGCTGGCCTTGGCCTGCAGGTGCATGCTCAGCCCCGGCTCCCCGGCCCGGCCGGGCGGGGTGAACTGGGCATAGCCGCTGCCAGTCAGCGTGCCGCCGTCTTCGGGGGCCGAGGTCAGGTTGCCGCTGTAGCCAAGGATGCGGGTGTTGCTGCCCTTGCCGCCCTTGAGGTGCAGCTCGGTGATGTCCAGGCGCGTGCCCTGCAGCTTGGCGCGTAGCACGCCGTCCTGCAGGTCCACGCCGTCCAGCAGCGAGGTGATGTTGAGCGATTCGGCATTGATATTGCCCAGCCACTTGGGGTCGTCCAGCGTGCCGGAGATCGTGGCATCGGCGGCCAGCGTGCCCTTCACGCGCCAGCCTGGCGGAGCAAACAGGCCCCAGATGCCGATGTCCGGCATGCTGGCGCGCAGCTGTCCGCTCAGGGGCGCGTTGGGTGGCAATGACCAGCCGTCCTTGCCGTAGCTGAGCTGGGTGCGCAGCTCGGCCTGGGCCGTGCCCGCACGTTCGCTGTCCCAGAGCAGTTTGGTGGTCACATTGCTGCCGCTGGCCTGTACGGTCAGCTTGGCTTGCTTGATGCGGGAACGCATGCCCGCGCCGCTGATGGTGCGCGTGCGCGTGCCGCCTGCGCGCTTGGCCGTGGGTCCGGTGGTCTGGATCACGGTGGTGCCTGTACCACCGTCGTCCACGGCCAGGCGCAGATCGCCGCCAGCGCGCTCCACCATCAGTTCGGCCCTGAGGTTGCGGCCCATGGTGTCCACATCCCACTGGCCGTTAAAGCTCAGGTCGCCTGACAGGCCTGCGGCCTGCAGCGGCGGTTCATCGTCGCCCAGACTGAAGGCGTCGACCCAGGCCAGCGGAATGCCTTGTGCGCGACCTGTGCTGCGCAGGCCGAACTGGCCATTGCCTGCCTTGGTAAAGCTGCTGTTGTCCCATTGCAGCAGTGCCGGGGCCAGGGCGTTGCCCCGGCCTTGGCCGCCAGCACCCGCAGGCGGCGTGATTTGCAGCTTGCCTGCGGTGATCTGCCAGGCCGTGCTCAGCACGGTATTGCCCGATGTGCGTTGGGTAATCTGCACAGGGGCTCCAGGCTGCAACTGCAGGGCCCAGGGGCCGGGCTTGTCCTTGCCCGGCTTGAGCTGGGCCTGCAGCTTGTCCAGGCTGGCTTGCCAGTCCAGGGGCGCAGCGCCTTTGCCGCTGGCAAGGCCCGCTTGCAGGGCGGTATCCAGTTGCACGGATTTGTCGGCCTGCTGTGCCAGGGCTGCCAGGCTCAGCTGCGTATTTTCGGGGCTGCCGTTCAGCTTGAGTTGCAGCTTGCTCAGGCTTAGCGCCTGGTCGGGGGCAGCGCCCGCAGCCTGGTAGCGAATCAGATCGCTGTTCACGCTGGCATTGAGTTGCAGGCCGCTGGCGGGCAGCGGTGCGCCCGGGGCAGCCTTGAGCCGCTCCAGCAATGCGCCCCAGCCGCCGCGCCAGTCCAGCTGGGTCTGAACGGCGCCGTCCAGCTTGGCGCCACCCAGCGGCTTGTCCATGCCGGGCAGGCGTGCCAGCCACTGCGTCAGCGCGCTCAGGGAACTGAGCTGCAGCGTGGCCTGACCTTGCCCATCCTTGGGCGCGATATGACCGGCCAGTTGCAGCTGTGCACCGGGCAAGGCGGCCTTGAGCTGGGCTTTGGCCTGCTGGGTCTCGGTATTGAATTCGATGGCCTTGGCGCTGATGCTGGCTTGCAGGGCCTCCAGCTCCAGCGTCTGCAGTTGCAGCAGCGGGGCTTGCCATTGGCCCTGGGTGGCCAGGGTCTGTATGCGCAAGGCCTTGTCCGAGGGGCGGCCGGGGGCATGCAGATCGACGGAGAAGGCAATGGGCGCTGCCGCAACGGTTTCGCCATTGCCTGCATCTGAGGACACAGGCGGCGTCAGTGTCTCGGCCTTGAGACTGCCGTCCAACGGTGCGGCTTCCAGGCTGCTGTAGAGGTCGGCAGGGTTCAGCTGTTTGACCAGCAGCTTGCCCTCGAACATCTGGCCTGCGGGCATATATTGGCCAGCCAGATTGAGCTGGCCCTTGCCGATGTCGACCAGGGCTTCATCGACCAGCCATTGGCTGCCATCGAAATTGACCTGGGCCTGCAGATTCTTCAGCGGCAGGCGCTGCTTGTCCCAGGGGCCGGGCAGGGCGTTGCTGAACTGCGTGCTCAATGCCCAGGTGGGCTGCGGCGTCTGATCAGCGGCGGCTGCCGAATCTGCCTGCAGCACAGGGCCGGGGCCGGCCTGCAGCTCGCCGGACAGGGCGGTGCGCGGTCCCTGGGGCCAGAAAGCCGCTACGTCCAGGTTCTTGAGCAAGGCCTGGGCGGACAGCAGTGGCTGTGGCTTCCAGGGGGCGATGGTCGCCTTGATATCGGCCAGCATGGGCTGCACATCAGCCGTGGATTGCTCCTGATTTTCTAGCTGTTTGCGCTTGTTGTTGGCTGATTTCTGGATTGATTTGCTATTAGATGAAGCATCGGATTGCGCTGGCTGCTCACTATTTTGAGATTCGGCTGTTTGCACCGCCGCTTCGGCATGGGCGGTGATCTGCAGCTCGGCGGCTTCCGTGGCCAGTGTTCCCTTGATCTGCGCATCGGCCAGTACATCGATCAGGCTGGCAGTCTGGCCATCCTTGCTCTGCAAGGGGTTGGGCGTTTTCAGCTGGCCTTGCAGTTCCACCCTGGTCTGCATGGGCGCTGCAGCCTGAATGCGGGCCAGCGCCTGGTAGTCGCCGTCGGCCACATGCAGGCTGCGCACCTGCAGCTCATGCAGGCTGCCTGTGTACTCGTAGCGACCGCTGAGGTTTTCCACCACGGTTTCGGGCGGGCCTTTCCAGACAATGCGGTCGATCTGGAAGGGCAGCTCGATCTTGACCGGCAGCATCAGCGACTGCAGCGGCTCGCTGGGCTTTTTCTCAGGGTCGGGCGTGCTGGAAATTTCCAGCTCGGCGACATGAACTTCGCCCAGCTTGAGCGCGCGCGACAGAATCAACGGCCTGAACTGCCAGGCTATCGTGGCTTCTTTGAGCTCGACCTTCATGGTCGGGCTTTGCCATTGCAGCCAGCCGATATGGCCGCCGTTCTTGACCGAGCCCGTCACTTCCTTGGCCGACAGCGATTGCTCCGCCGGCAGCCAGCGGGCCACGCGTTGCAAGGTGGTGGCCAGCGAGTCGTCGCGGCCAATCCACCACAGCAAGGTGCCCAGGGCCAGCGCGATCGCGACGACGCATGTGAGAAACAGCCAGCCCAGGGCACGCAGCCAGCGGCGGCGCTTTCGAGGAGCATGCGCTGCAGCGGCTGCGGAAGGAGCTGGAGTGGAGGGCGCTTGCCCTGCGGGGGTCTTGTTATCCGCCATGTCTAGAAAGTGAAGCCCAGGCGCAGGTGCAGACGCAGCTGCTTTTCCTGCAAACCGTAGGCAAGGTCAGCCTGAATCGGGCCGACGGGACTTTTCCAGCGAATGCCGGTACCCACGCCGACGCGCATGTACATGTGATTGAGCTCATCGCCCACCGTGCCCGCGTCCATGAACACGGCGTGCTCGAAGTCGCGGGTGTTGCCCTTGATGGTGATGGGGCGCTGCCATTCCACGCTGCCGGTGGCCAGATAGCGGCCGCCGATGACCAGGCCGTTGTCCGCACGTGCACCGATCTTCTGGTAGCCGTAGCCGCGCACCGTGTTGTCGCCGCCCGTGAGGAACATCAGCGTCATGGGCAGGTCAGCCTCTTTCTTGGCCATGATGGCCCCGGCCGAGGCGCGTAGCGACAGGCGGCTGCGGCGCTTGGTTTCCTCGTCGCGCTCGCCGATCGGAATCAGCGTCAGAAAGCGCCCCGTGGCGCGGCCAAACGGCGTGCGCTGCGGTGTCAGCGTGGTGCCTGCGCCGACTTCAAACGCAAAGCCAAAGCCCGAGGTGGGCGAGATCTGGTTGTCGAAGTAACGCCCGGTCCAGCCGTAGTTGCCCAGCAGCGACGAGGCGCTGGGCGGGGCATCGGGGCCCTGCGTCTTGGCGAAGTCATACTGCAGATACATATTGCGCTCGATCCGGTCTTCGGCCTTGGAGCGGCCAAAGCGCAACTGTGCGCTATTGGTGGTGAAGTCACCGGCCGGTGCGCGCTCTATCTTGCCGCCCACGAACCAGCGCCACAGATCCTCACCGGGCAAGCCGGTGAGCTGGGTGGAGATCAGCGGGTTCTTGGTATCCAGCTGCAGCTTGCTGACGGCGCGCCAGTTCAGACCCGGCACCTTGTTGTAGACATGGTCCACGGACAGGCGTGGCCCGGTATCGGTGCTGGCGCCCACGCCGAACACCCATTTCTGCAGCTTGGCCTCGCGCACCTTGGCAATCACGGGCGAGGTGACTTCATTGGCCATGGCCTTGCGTTTCTCGTCGTCGGCCGCGGCGCTCTCGGTTTGCTGAGGCGCATCGGCCAGCGTCAGAAAGACGGAGTCGTAATAGCCGCTGCTGACCAGACGCTGCTGCGCATCGAGCATGCTTTGCTGGTTGTACTCCTGCCCCTCGGGCAGGCGGGCGATGCGGGCCGTGCCCACGGAGTCGTAGCGCTGGGCACCCTCGATCTGCAAGGGGCCGAAGGTATAGGCCGGACCCGGATCGTAGGCCACGTTGATGCGCGCCTTGTTGGTGTCTGCATCCACATCGGCCAGGCTGTGGTCGATGCGTGCCAGCGGATAGCGGCGCTTTTGCAACTCCTTGAGGCCGCCGCTCTTGGCGCTGCCCCAGGCGTTCTGGGTGAAATGCTCACCCACATTCAGCGGCCAGGTTTCCTCGATGGTCAGGCGCTGCGAGCGGCCCAGTTCATCCTCGGCATTGGGGCCGACGAATTTGACTTCGGATTGCTCGATCACCGTCGCGGGGCCGGGGTCGACCTTGACCACCACCTTGCGCGGAGCATCGGCATCTTCTTCGGGGGTGTCCGTCAGCTCCACCGTGACCGTGGGGCTGAAGTAGCCGAGGGTGCCGATCAGCTCGCGCACATTGGCGTCGGTAGCGCCCAGCAGCCGCGTGAGCTCGCGGCGCTGCAGATCGGGCTGGTAGCGAAAGCGTTTGAGTTCCAGATGTTTTTCCAGCAGCTCGCGCATTTCTTTGGGGGCCTCGACTTCCAGCGTGAAAGCCGCAGGGCCGCTGGTGTCGATGCCCATGGTTTCGGCTTCTTTGTCTTTGGGGGAAAGCAGGCTGCAGCCGCTGAGGAGCAAGGCGGCTCCCAAAAGCAAAGCCGGCCTCAAGGCCGGCTTTTTCAAGGGCAAGGTCTGGGGCATGCCCCTATTTTGACAGCATGCGCATGGCGTCTTCCAAGCCTTTGAGCGATAACGGGTACATTCGGTCGCCCATCAGCTGCTGGATGATGCTGATGCTCTGGCGGTATTGCCACACGCCTTGCGGCTCGGGGTTGATCCAGGCAAAGCGCGGGAAGGCATGGGTCAGGCGCTGCAACCATTCGGCGCCGGGCTCCTCGTTCATGTACTCGACGCTGCCGCCGGGCTGCAGGATTTCGTAGGGGCTCATGGTTGCGTCGCCCACGAAGATCAGCTTGTAGTCTTTGTTGTACTTGCGAATGATGTCCCAGGTCGGGAACTTCTCGGCAAAGCGGCGGCGGTTGTTCTTCCACATGAAGTCATAGACGCAGTTGTGGAAGTAATAGAACTCCAGATGCTTGAGTTCGCTCTTGACGGCCGAGAACAGTTCCTCCACGCGCTGCACATGCTCGTCCATGGTGCCGCCCACGTCCATGAGCAGCAGCACTTTCACATTGTTGTGCCGCTCGGGAATCATCTTGATGTCCAGATACCCGGCGTTGGCGGCCGTGGAACGGATGGTGTCGGGCAGATCCAGCTCCAGCTCGCCGCCCTGGCGTGCGAACTTGCGCAGGCGGCGCAGCGCGACCTTGATGTTGCGCGTGCCCAATTCCTGGGTGTCGTCATAGTCGCGGTAGGCGCGCTGCTCCCAGACCTTGACGGCGCTCTTGTTGCGGCCCGGCCCGCCTATGCGTATGCCGGCCGGGTTGTAGCCGCCATGGCCGAAGGGGCTGGTGCCGCCCGTGCCGATCCATTTGCTGCCGCCTTCGTGGCGTTCCTTCTGCTCTTCCAGGCGCTTCTTGAGCGTCTCCATGAGCTCGTCCCAGCCCATGGCCTCGATCTTGGCCTTGTCCTCGGGACTGAGTTCGCGCTCCAGCAGCTTTTGCAGCCAGTCCTGAGGGATCTCCTTGGTCAGGTCGGCCAGCATTTCCACGCCCTTGAAATAGGCGGAAAAAGCGCGATCGTATTTGTCGTAGTGCTTCTCGTCCTTGACCAGGATCGTGCGGCCCAGGTGATAGAAGTCGTCCAGGCTCCAGCGGTCTTCGCTCTTGGGGCCGATGAGGCCCGCATCCAGCGCTTCCAGCAGTGCCAGAAACTCCTTGACCGATACCGGCAGCTTGGCGGCTCGCAGGGTGTAGAAAAAGTCGATCAGCATGAAATATGCCTCCAGCTCTTATGCAGCGGGCGTATGCTGCTCCAGAAGATAGAGCAGCTGCGCACGGGCCTCGGGCCATTCGCCGCTGCGCATGGAATACATCACGGTGTCGCGAATCGTGCCGTCGCGGCGCAGCGCATGGCCGCGAATCACGCCATCCTTCTTGGCCCCCAGGCGCTCGATGGCACGCTGGCTGGCGAAGTTGAAGTTATCGGTGCGCCAGCCCACGACATGGCAGTCCAGCGTGCCGAAGGCATGGGCCAGCAGCAGCAGTTTGGCCGAGGTGTTCACATGCGTGCGCTGCACGCTTTGGGCGTACCAGGTGTAGCCGATTTCCACGCGGCGCACGGCGGGCACGATGTCGTGATAGCTGGTGGTGCCAAGCACCTTGCCGCTTTCGTCGTCGAGCACGGCGAAGGCAAAGCGGTGGCCTTGCGCGCGGCCCAGCAGGGCGGTCTCGATGTAGCTGCGGGTTTCCTGCGGCGCCGGCACCGAGGTGACGCGGATCTTCCACAGCTCGCCGTCCGCAGCGGCGGCAGCCAGGCCTGCTTCATGATCAAGGGACAGGGGCTCCAGGCGCACGCCCCGGTCGCGCAAGGTGACGGGTTCGACAAAGCTCATATCAGTTATCCATGGTGCATAAACAAGCATGGTCCAGGTCAGCAGATGCCGCGCAAGGGTCGCCCCGCCGCGCCGGCATCGACCCCCTTCCCACGTAGCGTAGCGAAGTGAGAGAAGGGGGAAGGAGCGCCGCGACACAGGGGGATGTCATCTATTCCTCTGGTTCATGAAGACCAGCTTTTCAAACAGGCTCATGTCCTGTTCGTTCTTGAGCAGTGCGCCCACCATGGGGGGCACGCTGACCTTGCCATCGATATCCTGCAGCGCAGAGGCCGGAATGTCCTCGGCCACCAGCAGCTTGAGCCAGTCGAGCAGCTCGCTGGTCGAAGGCTTTTTCTTGAGGCCGGGAAGATTGCGCACGTCGTAGAACACCTTCATGGCGGCGCTCAGCAACTCGCCCTGCAGCTTGGGGAAGTGCACGCTGACGATCTGGCGCATGGTGTCCGCATCGGGGAACTTGATGTAGTGGAAAAAGCAGCGGCGCAGGAAGGCGTCGGGCAATTCCTTTTCGTTGTTCGATGTGATGAAGACCAGCGGGCGATGCTTGGCGCGGATCATCTCGTGCGTCTCGTAGCAGTAGAACTCCATGCGGTCGATTTCGCGCAACAGGTCGTTGGGAAATTCGATATCGGCCTTGTCGATCTCATCGATCAGCAGCACCACGGGCTCATCGGCCATGAAAGCCTGCCAGAGAACGCCCTTGACGATGTAGTTGGTGATGTCCTTGACGCGTTCGTCGCCCAGCTGCGAATCGCGCAGGCGGCTGACGGCATCGTATTCATAGAGGCCTTGCTGGGCCTTGGTGGTGGACTTGATATGCCACTGCAGCAGCGGCATCTTCAGTGCCGCTGCCACTTCCTCGGCCAGCATGGTCTTGCCTGTGCCGGGTTCACCTTTGATGAGCAAGGGGCGCTGCAGGGTAGCGGAAGCATTGACGGCCAGCATCAGATCCTGTGTGGCCACGTATTTGTCGGAACCTTGAAACTTCATGGGCGGTATCAGCGTAAGTATTGATAAGCGTGTCAAATTCTGGCTGCCATAATCATTTGCACTGCAGCAAGGCATTTGAGCACCCGTCTGAACTCTTGAAGGATTGTGCGCGCAAAATGATAAAAACTTGGACCACAGCATTGGCAGTAGTTGTCGCCTCAGTGACCGGAGTGGCACATGCCCAGGCCGTCAAGGGCGATGCCAAAGCCGGCGAAGGCAAGATCGCCATGTGCATCGGTTGCCACGGCATTCAAGGCTATCAGGCCAGCTTCCCCGAGGTGTACAAAGTACCCATGATCGGTGGACAGAACGAGGCCTATATCGTCTCGGCGCTCAACGCCTACAAAAAGGGCGAACGCAAACACCCCACCATGCGCGGCATTGCCGATTCGCTGAGCGAGCAGGATATCGCCGATGTGGCGGCCTTCTACGCTGGGCATGGGAAAACCAAGGGCGCCAAGCCCGCAGAAGCCAATGCTGCAGTCACCGCGCTGCTGCAGAAGGGAGCCTGTTTCTCCTGCCACGGTGAAGGCTTTTCCAAACCCATAGACCCCTCCTACCCCAAGGTGGCGGGGCAGTATTCGGACTATGTGTTCCGCGCACTGCAGTCGTACAAGACCGAGAGCAATCCGCTCATCGGTCGCAGCAACGGTGTAATGGCAGGCATTGCCAAGCAATTCAAGAATGATGAATTGCAGCAATTGGCCAAATACATAGGAGCGCAGGAGAGCGAGATGCAGGTGGTGGTGCAGCCTCATTTCCGTCTGGGCCAGAAATAAGTCCTGCCTCGGAAAAACACAAAGCCCGCAGATGCGGGCTTTGTGTTTTTTCGAAAGAACCAGGGACACAGAGCAAGGGCCGCCCCGCAGCGATTGTGTCGTCCCCCTGTCGAGGGGGAAGGCGCGAAGCGACTCAGGGGGTGTTTTTGAAGTTACCGTCACTGGTCGCAAGACGCTGCACACCGGCCACATAAGCCTCGCCGTCAGGGGGGCGGCCCGAGCGCTGGCTTTCCCAGAGCATCTGCCCCAGGCATTCCATGGCCGCGTGGTGGGCGTCATGCAGGTCGCGTTTCCTGGCCAGCAGCTCCACGGCCTGGCGAATGCCGCGCGGTGAATCCACGCTGCATTGCTCGCTGATGGACAGATGCATGGACAGGTGAAGGAACGGATTGGTGCGCTCGGGCTCGGCGTCGTAGTCGCGTGCCACGGCGGCGTCGGCATCTGCCAGCTCCGCAAAATACTCGGGGTGCTCATCGATCCACAGGCTGGCCAGGGTCTCGATGGCCTCCATGGGCGCGCCGCTGATCATCTTGGCGCGCACACCGCAAAAAAAACGCCGTACGTCGGCTTGACTGGGGTTGAACATGATGGCGCGCAGCGTATCACGGCTGCTCGGCGCTGGCAGGTCTGTGGTCTTGGATTTCTGCCTGTGCGGGAAGTGCTGAATCCTGCGCGGTCTCGTCGTTGTCGCCTTCCAGCATGGCTGCACGCTCCCTGGCCATTTGCTCCGCCAGTTGCTGGCGGCCCTGCTTGGCCACGGCGATCAACTGGTTCTGATCCTTGTCCTTGTAATGTGGATACATGCGCTCGGCCAGCGCCTGGTTGTGATCCCGAAAGCGCTTTGTCACACGCCGGGCGTCTTCAGCACTTTCTCCTATCAGCTCCAGCACGGACTGCGCAGATATCAGGCTGGATTCGAAGACTTCGCGCTGGGCATGCTTTACGCCCAGGTCGCGCAGGCGGAACCAGTGATCGAGGTCACGGGCACGGGCCACGACCTCCAGATTGGGGAAATGCTTGCGCACCTGACTGGCGATTTTGATCGACTGCTCGACAGAGTCCACGGCAATCACGAGCACGCGCGCCGATGCCGCGCCAGCGATGCGCAGCAGGTCCATGCGGGTGGCATCGCCATAGAAGACGCGGTAGCCATAGGTTTGCGCGGTCTCCAGCATCTCCACGCTGTGGTCCAGGATGGTGGGGCGCTGGCCCTGGGCCAGCAGCACGCGGGCCACGATCTGGCCGTAGCGGCCAAAGCCCGCGATGATGATGGGAGACTCCTGCTGCTCGGAAATCTCCTTGGCCTTGCCGCTCTGGCCTTCTTCCTTGACCGTCGAGAAACGGCGCAGCAGCAGCTTGTCCAGCAGCACCAGCAGCAACGGGCCCAGCAGCATGGACAAAGCGACGGCGGCCACCAGCATGGATGAGATGGTGTGATGAAAGACCTTGTACTGAGCCGCGGTCTGGAACACCACAAAGGCAAATTCACCGCCCTGGGCCAGCATCAGGGTGAAAACGGGGCGCTCGCGCCAGGGCAGCTTCATGAACTTGGCCAGGCCAAAAATCATCAGTGCCTTGAGGCTGATGAAGCCCGCCACCATGGCCGCCATGGTCCAGGGCGATTTGAGGAGGACGCCAAAGTCGATGCTCATGCCCACGGCCATGAAGAACAGGCCCAGCAGCAGTCCCTTGAATGGTTCGATATTGGTTTCCAGCTCGCTGCGGTATTCGCTGTCGGCCAGCAGCACGCCGGCCAGAAAGGCGCCCAGCGCCATGGACAGGCCCACCTGGGTCATCAGCATGGCGATGCCCACCACCAGCAGCAGCGAGGTGGCGGTGAAGATCTCGGGTGTCTTGCTGCGCGCGATCCAGCGCAGCAGCGGCTGCAACAGCAGGCGACCGCCGATGATGACAGCGGCAATCGTGCCCACGGTCTTGAGTATGGCCAGCCAGATATGCCCGTCCGTATGAGTGGCGTGGGCGGCCTTGTAGGCGCCCAGAATGGGAATCAGGGCCAGGATGGGGATGGCGGCCACGTCCTGGAACAGCAGGATGGAAAACGCAGCCTGGCCGCTGGGGGTGCGCATCAGATTGCGCTCGGCCATGACCTGCAGGCAGATAGCCGTGGACGATAGCGCCAGACCCATGCCTGCGATCAGGCTGACGCGCCAGGAAAAGCCAAAGCCCCAGGCCGCGATGAACAGAATGCCCGTGCAGACGGCCATCTGAGCCATGCCCCAGCCAAAAATCGGGCGGCGCAGCTCCCATAGCCGTTTGGGCTGGAGTTCCAGGCCAATCACGAACAACATCAGCACCACGCCAAATTCGGCAAAGTGCAGTATGTCCTCCACATTCTTGACCAGGCCGAAACCCCAGGGGCCCATGGCAATGCCTGCACCGAGGTAGCCAATGATGGCGCCAAGCCCCAGTGCGCGGGCAATGGGCACGGCCAGCACGGCGGCTGTGAGATAGATGAAGCCGTAGGTCAGCCAGATGGGAGTGCTGTGTTCCATGGGGGGATGTTGTTTGGTGTTAACCCAGGTTCGGGCCATTTTGGCACCTCGCAACAGCCGTCAATTCTTGACGGGCCATAAATGCCAATGAATCGTTACTGATGGCTTGTACTGGTATGTCTCTGCTGCGCCTGCAGGCTTGGCGCGTAACTTTTAAAATATCCGGCTAATCTGCCAGCGGGTGTTTTCAGGGGTCTTGAGATGGATTTGCATACATGGTTCGCATTTTTTGTGGCGTCCTGGATCATTGCGGTGTCGCCAGGCTCGGGGGCCGTGCTGTCCATGAGCCATGGCCTTTCCTATGGCGTGCGCAGAACCAGTGTCACCATCCTGGGGTTGCAACTGGGCCTGTTGTCCATCCTGCTGGTGGCCGGGGCGGGCGTGGGCTCGCTGCTGATGGCCTCCGAATGGGCCTTCAACACGGTCAAGGTCGTGGGCGCGGGCTATCTGATCTATCTGGGCTTCAGCCAGTGGCGCTCGGGTGGCTCTCCGTTGATGGCGCAGGAAGTGGCGCCTGAAGTCAGTGTCAAAAAGCGCGTGCTGACCGGTTTCCTGACCAATGCCACCAACCCCAAGGGCATCATCTTCATGGTGGCCGTGCTGCCCCAGTTCATGACGACCAGCCGCCCGCTGGTGCCGCAGCTGGCCATTCTGGCCGTCACCATGCTGGCCGTGGACACCACGGTCATGCACAGCTACGCGGCCGGTGCCAGCGCGCTGCGCGGCCTGATGCGCAGTGCGCGAGCCATGCGCAACCAGAACCGCGTGTTTGGCGGATTGCTGATGGCCGTGGGGACGGGGTTGTTCTTTGTGCAGCGCTCGTCGGAAGCCTGAAATCCGTAAAAAAGATAGCTGCAGGCGCTTGATGCATAAGCGATACGGCCTGTTTTGATATTGATCTCTATGGGCTAACCCTTGTCTCGCGCCAGACAAGCAGGCGCGTGGGCTGCTTCTACAGTGGCAGGCATGAAAACCTTTCATTCCTACTCCGAAGTGCTGTCCTGCATAGGGCAGGAAGTGGCCGTCAGCGGCTGGATCACGATTACACAGGCGCAAATCCAGATGTTTGCCGATGCCACCGGCGATCAGCAATGGATTCATACGGACCCGGAGCGTGCCGCCAAAGGGCCGTTCGGCGCGCCTATCGCTCATGGTTTTCTCACGCTGTCGCTGCTGCCCCGGTTTTTTGAAGATACGTTCAGTATCGAGGGGGCGAAGATGGGCGTGAATTATGGCCTCAACAAGGTACGTTTCATGGCCCCCGTACCCGTCAACAGCCGTTTGCGCGCACGCATGACGCTGCAGGCGGCCGAACGGATCGAGCCCGATGGCGTGCAGATGACCTGGCTGGTGACGGTGGAGCGCGAAGGCAGTGACAAACCTGTGTGCGTGGCCGAATCGCTGGCGCGCAGCTATGGCGCCGAGGCTTGAACTCTCTTTCAAGACAAATCAAGAAAGCCCCAGGGCCTGGCCCCGGGGCTTTTTCTTTGTGCAGCACAGTGGCTGATTGCTCTTGCGTCCCTGCCTTTATCAGGCACCGTAGTTGTCGAGCAGGCCTGCTTTGGCTGCGGATTTGGTTTCGTTGCGCACTTGTTCGCGGGTCAGCGTGGAGTTTGTTGGTTTTTGGACCGACAGAGGCAGATAGGACTCGCCTTGCGAGAGCATTTCGCCTTTGGCTATGGCATCCAGAACCTGGGCACGAACTTCGGCTCGGGTCAGCGTGGATTGGCCGGCTTCTTGAGTGGGGTAATGGTCACCAGTGAAATCCAGGCCGCCGGCTTGTGCAGCCAAGGCCGAGAAGGCCAGTGCGGCGGCTAGGGTGATGCGGTGGTGAAACGATTGGCGATTGCCATGATGAGTCCTTCAGTATGTCGATGGGACTTGTGGGCTGGCGGACATCGTCACTCTTCATCAAGTCCATGAGTCGTACTGTAGAACTATCCAATTCAAAGAAAAATCCCTGAATCCGCAACTGATTGTTCTGCATATGAGGACAATGAGTGTCAGGGTGCCGGAACAGGTTCGGCCAGTGCAGCGCCCGTGAAGCCTTGCTGGCGCCAGGCCTCGAAGACCGTCACTGCCACGGCATTCGACAGGTTCAGACTACGCTGTGAAGCCAGCATGGGCAGGCGCAGGCGCTGCTCATTGGGAAACTGGGCGCGGACCTCGGGTGGCAGGCCCTTGCTCTCGGAACCGAACACCAGCCAGTCGCCTGCCTGGAACTGGATGGAATGCGCCGGGCTGCTGCTATGGGTCGTCATGGCAAACATGCGCTCGCGTTGAGGTTGGCAGGTCTGCAAAAAAGCGTCCCAGTTGGCATGGCGGGCTACGTTGGCGTACTCGTGGTAGTCCAGACCGGCACGGCGCATGTGACGGTCTTCCATGGAAAAGCCCAGAGGCTCGATCAGATGCAGGCTGCAGCCCGTATTGGCAGCCAGCCGGATCACATTGCCGGTGTTGGGCGGGATCTCGGGAGCCACAAGAACGATATGAAACATGGGGCGATATTGTGCAGGGCCAACTTGCGCCTTGTGCTCGCAGGCCGCAGTTCCAGACTGGCGAGCATGGGTCAAGCCCGTCTCAGGCGGCTCGGGCCAGTGCCAGTGCGCAGACGGAGGCGGCACCGGCGTCTAGCAGGCATATCGCCAGAGCGTCGAGCGTGGCGCCCGTGGTCATCACATCGTCGAGCAGCAGAATGCGTTTTCCTGCAATCTGCGAGGTAGCGTCTGCATGGAGGCTGAATACGCCACGCAGCTGCCGCAGGCGCTGCTGGCGGCTGGCGCTGTGCTGGGGTAAATCCACATGCCGGCGCTGTACGGCTCTGCTCAGGATAGGAGCGCTGTAGCCGGTTTGCCGCACCAGCGACCGGGCCAGCAAATCCATGTGGTCGAACCCGCGCTCGCGAACGCGTGCCGCGGAGGCGGGTACCGGCAGCAGTGCATCGCTGCCCTGCAGGCAGTGCAAGGCCTGCTCATGCGTGCCGATCAGATGTGCCAGGCTGTGGGTCAGGCCCAAGTCGCCTTCGAATTTGTAGCGCGTGATCAGCTTCTGCCAGGGATAGCCATAGTCGAGTACGGCTACGCAATGGCTCAGGTGTGGAGGGCGCTTGAGGCAGGCTCCGCATTCCAGGGTCTGTGATGGCAGGGGTAGGGCGCAGCGGGAGCAGCGATGCACCTGGGGCATCCAGCGCTTGCGGCAGTCCGGGCAGATACGCAGGCTTGGCCAGCGTCCGCAAACTGCGCACTGGCTGGGCACGGCCGGCAATGCCTGCGCTGGCAGGCCCAGGCGTGAAAGCCATGTCGCAGCAAGGTTGGGCATAGTGTCAATATACTCGCGCCGCATTGTTCCCGTTTCGGTGCAGCGCGCGTCAGCCCTGGTTGGTGCGACCGTTTGCACCTTGTCTGTTCTGTTGCCATGTCTCACGCTCTGCCTCCCACGATTGATCCCGTCGCCGCCCATCACTGGCACCAGGCCGCCGAGGCAGAGGCGCCGTGGCTGCATGAGGAGGTGGCCAATCGCATGCAGCTACGCCTGGACTGGATCGTCAAGCCCCCTCAAAACTGGTGCCACTGGGAACCCGTGCGCGGCGGCCTGCAGGCGCATAAGCTGCTGCGTGAGCGCTACCCGCAGGCAGAGTGCACGATCTACGAGCCGGTGGAGCAGCGCCGGGCGGTGGCCGAAGAAAAGCTGGGCAGCCGCTGGTGGCAGCTGTCGCGCTGGAAGGGGGCTGGCCTGCAGGTGGCCGAGCCTGCCGACGGCAGCGTGGACATGTTGTGGGCCAATATGCTGCTGCATACGGCGGCCGATCCACAGACCTTGATAGAGCGCTGGCACAAGGCGCTCAAGACCGATGGCTATGTCATGTTCTCTGCCCTGGGGCCGGACACCGTGATGCAACTGCACCGTCTCTACGCGGATCTGGGCTGGGGGCCGGCAGGTCATGCCTTCACGGATATGCATGACTGGGGCGATATGCTGGTGCATTCCGGCTTTGCCGAGCCCGTGATGGACATGGAGCGCATCACGCTGACGTTTGCCACGCCCGAGCGCCTGCTGCAGGAGCTGCGCGAGCTGGGGCGCAATCTGCATCCGGCGCGTTTTGCAGGCTTGCGCGGCCGAGCCTGGAAGGCGCAGCTGTTGCAGAAGATGGCGGAAAAATGGGCAGACAAGCAGCCTGATGGTCAATTGTCTCTGACCTTTGAAATCGTCTATGGCCATGCCTACAAGCCGCAGCCCAAGGTACGTCTGGAATCAAGCAGTTCCGTCTCTTTGCAGGATATGAAGGCCATGCTCAAGCAGCCGCGCAACACGGGTTTGCGATAGCGCAAGTGTCGTTTTCCTGTCATTGATTCAACACAAAGCTCCCTACAATTTCCCCATTGATTCGATAGATCGCAGCCAGTTCATTGGGCTTCTCTCCGCCTGATGGGCGTTAGACATGCGGCCATGGGTCGTCAGGGGAGAATCGGGTGTTTCGCTTTGCCAAGGGAGCTGGCCAGCGGGTTCAAGAGCGGCTGGTTCGCAAGTTTGATCATCACCAAAAGCCTGCCTCAGGTGGCGCTGCTGCATTTGTGCACGGCGTGAAAGTGCCTTTTTCCGGGCGCGTCTCCTCATCCATTTCTTTTTCTGCTGAGCTTGGCAATTGCGCCAGGCCCGGTCGCGTCCAGCCACTGGTCAATTGGGACAGATTTCGCTTGATGCGGGTGATATCTGCCGGCTTGCGGTCAGGTGATATTTCGGCAGCTGTATTAGTGAATGCGCGCAGACATTGCTATCAAATTCTGAGGCATGCTGTGATGCAGTTTGCAAGGTAGTGTGAGTGTCACAGCCTTCTGGCCAGATGGTGCGGGAGTGGTGTGAGCGAGTGGACAAACTAAGGCTTAGAGGGGTGAGTGAAAGCGATGAAAAACATTTCCACCAAGCTGGTTCCCTGGAGTTTGGCCTTGGCTGCATGGGGTAGTTCCATGGCGCATGCCGTGCAGGATCTGCCCGGAGGCCCTGCCGTCAATCAGCTCAATCTGCATCCGCCTGTCACGCGCATTGCCGTGGAGCAGCATGGGCTGCACTGGATGATGCTCATCATCTGTACGCTGATCTTCATCGGTGTGTTCGGGGTGATGTTCTATTCGATCTGGATGCACCGCAAATCCAAAGGTGCCCAGGCCGCGAACTTTCACGAATCGGTCAAGGTGGAGGTGGCATGGACCATCATTCCCTTCATCATCGTCGTGCTGATCGCCTTGCCCGCCACCAAGGTTCTGGTTGCGCAAAAGGACACGACCAACGCCGATCTCACCATCAAGGCCACGGGCTACCAGTGGAAATGGGGTTATGACTATCTGACTGGCGAAGGTGCAGGCCTCAGCTATATCTCCACACTCGATACCGCGCAGCGGCAGATGTCCAACTCCGGGGATGTGAGTCAGGCTCCTGTCGACTATCTGTTCAAGGTGGACAACCCGCTGGTGGTGCCGGTGGGCAAGAAGGTGCGTGTCATCACCACGGCCAATGACGTGATTCACTCCTTCATGGTGCCGGCCTTCGGCATCAAGCAGGATGCGATTCCCGGCTTTGTGCGCGATACCTGGTTCAAGGCTGAAAAG
Organism: Comamonas resistens; assembly: GCF_030064165.1. Taxonomy (NCBI): domain Bacteria; kingdom Pseudomonadati; phylum Pseudomonadota; class Betaproteobacteria; order Burkholderiales; family Comamonadaceae; genus Comamonas; species Comamonas resistens. The sequence goes on along the minus strand of NZ_CP125947.1, from coordinate 4,202,512 downwards.
ACCGGTGACTACTACGGGCAGTGCGCCGAGCTGTGCGGCAAGGAACACGCCTATATGCCGATTCATGTGAAGGTGCTCTCCAGCCAGGATTACAGCGCCTGGGTCGAGGCCGAGCAGAAAAAAGTGGCCGCCAAAGCCGATGACCCGAACAAGGTCTGGGTGCTGACCGATCTGGTGGCGCGTGGCGAGAAGGTCTATGCCGCCAACTGTGCTGCTTGCCACCAGGCCAATGGCAAGGGCGCGGGCCCCATCAAGCCGCTGGACGGCAGCGCCGTGGTGCTGGGCCCCACGGCCGACATGATGCATGCCGTGCTTGAAGGCCGGGCCAACGGCGCCATGCCTTCGTGGAAACAGCTCAGCGATACCGATCTGGCTGCGGTGGTGACCTTTGCCAAGAATCACTGGAGCAACCAGACCGGACAACTGGTGCAGCCTGCGCAATTCGTTGCGGCACGCGGCGGCCAATTCCCTGAAGGCGGTGGCAGCGCTGCTCCTGCTGCAACGCCGGCACCGGCGGCACCTGAGGCGGCAGCCCCTGCCGCAGCCAGCGACGCAGGCCCGTTCCAGGTGTTCTTCGACAGCGGCAAGAGTGCGCTGGATGATGCGGCTCAGGCCGAAGTCAAGAAGGCCGCCGAATACTGGAATGCGCACAAAGATGGAAAGATTGCCCTGTCCGGTTTTGTGGATGCCACAGGTAGTGCCGACAAGAATGCCGAACTGGCCAAGGAGCGCGCCAAGGCCGTGGCCAAGCTGCTGAGCGACAGCGGCATTGCGTCCGAGCGCATCGAACTGCGCAAGCCGCAGACCATTACCGCAGGCAGCGATGGTGCAGACAAGCAGGCACGCCGCGTTGACATCGTGGCGGCTCAGTAAGCGCCCCGGGTACAGAAGAACGATTGGAGAACGAATATGAGCGCCGTACTTCCTCCCGTCCATACGCCTGAGGACCACAGTCACCAGCACGGGCACGACGATCACCATCACCATGCCGCACCGACTGGCTGGCGCCGCTGGCTGTTTGCCACCAACCACAAGGATATCGGCACGATGTATCTGCTGTTCTCCTTCACCATGCTGATGGTGGGTGGAGCGCTGGCCATGCTGATTCGTGCCGAGCTGTTCGAGCCCGGACTGCAGATCGTCAACCCCGAACTGTTCAACCAGCTGACCACCATGCACGGGCTGATCATGGTGTTCGGCGCCATCATGCCGGCCTTCGTGGGCTTTGCGAACTGGATGCTGCCGCTGCAGATCGGTGCCTCCGACATGGCATTCGCGCGCATGAACAACTTCAGCTTCTGGCTGCTGATTCCTGCGGGCATCATGCTGGTGGGCTCGTTCTTCATGCCCGGCGGTGCACCCGCCGCAGGCTGGACGCTGTATGCGCCGCTGACGCTGCAGATGGGCCCATCCATGGACACCAGCATCTTCGCCATGCACATCATGGGTGCCAGCTCCATCATGGGCGCGATCAACATCATCGTGACCATTCTGAATATGCGCGCTCCCGGCATGACGCTGATGAAGATGCCCATGTTCGCCTGGACCTGGCTGATCACCGCCTATCTGCTGATCGCCGTGATGCCCGTGCTGGCCGGCGCCATCACCATGACGCTGACGGACCGCCACTTCGGCACCAGCTTCTTCAACCCTGCAGGCGGTGGTGACCCCGTGATGTACCAGCATATCTTCTGGTTCTTCGGTCACCCGGAGGTCTACATCATGATCTTGCCGGCCTTCGGCATCGTGAGCCAGATCGTGCCGGCCTTCAGCCGCAAGAAGCTGTTCGGTTATACCTCCATGGTGTACGCGGTGGCGGCCATCGCCATCCTGTCCTTCATCGTGTGGGCGCACCATATGTTCACCACCGGCATGCCGGTCACGGGCCAGCTGTTCTTCATGTACGCGACCATGCTGATCTCGGTGCCGACGGCGGTGAAGGTCTTCAACTGGACGGCCACCATGTGGCGCGGCTCCATGACGTTTGAAACGCCCATGCTGTTTGCCGTGGGCTTCATCTTCGTGTTCACCATGGGGGGCTTCACGGGGCTGATTTTGTCGATGGCACCCATCGACATCCAGCTGCAGGACACCTACTACGTGGTGGCGCATTTCCACTACGTGCTTGTGGCCGGTTCGCTGTTCTCCATGTTTGCCGGCTACTACTACTGGTCGCCCAAGTGGATGGGCGTGATGTATTCGGAGACGCGCGGCAAGATCCACTTCTGGGGCTCGCTGATCTTCTTCAACATCACCTTCTTCCCCATGCACTTCCTGGGGCTGGCCGGCATGCCACGCCGCTATGCCGACTACCCCATGCAGTTTGCCGACTTCAACATGGTGGCCTCGATCGGTGGCTTCGGCTTTGGCCTGATGCAGGTCTACTTCTTCGTTTTCGTGGTCTGGCCTGCCATGCGCGGCCGCGGCGAAAAGGCTCCGCAAAAGCCTTGGGAAGCAGCCGAAGGGCTGGAGTGGGAAGTGCCATCGCCTGCGCCATTCCATACCTTCGAGAACCCTCCCAAGCTCGATGAAACCGCAACCCGTGTGATCGGCTGAGCAGGAGCTTGAGATGACGACACAAGAGCAGCGCAAGGCCAATGTGCGACTGGGCCTGATTCTGGCCTCGACCGCACTGGTGTTTCTGATCGGGTTCGTGGTGAAGATGGCCTGGCTGCATTGACGCGGCGGGCCACAGGGGCAGACAGGAGAGGCATGTGAAGCACGCGAGGCATCTGAGTATTGCCAGGGAAAATGCAAAGACGGTGGGCAAGCTCGCAGCCGTGGCGCTGGGCATGTTCGCCTTCGGCTACCTGCTGGTGCCGCTGTACCAGCAGATCTGCGAGGCCACGGGCATCAACATCCTGTCCCTGTCCGAGCGTCAGGTGCCCGGCGGTGGCTCGGCAGGCAAGAATGCCAAGCTGCCAGCCAACTCCCAGGTCGATACCAGCCGCACCATCACGGTGGAGTTCGATTCCAATGTGCGCAGCCTCTGGGATTTCAAGCCTGCCGTGCGTTCCATGCAGGTACATCCGGGGGAGATGGCGACGGTGATGTACGAGTTCCAGAACGTACAGAACCGCCGCATGGCTGCCCAGGCCATTCCCAGCTATGCACCGCGCCAGGCTACGGCATTTTTCAACAAGCTCGAGTGCTTCTGCTTCTCGCAGTACACGCTGGAGCCCGGTGAGAAGCGGGAGTGGCCCGTCGTCTTCTATATCGATCCGCGCATCTCCAAGGACGTCAAGACCATCACGCTGTCCTATACCTTCTTCGAGGTGGGTGGAAAGGCACAGGCCGTCCCTGCGACAGCCGCCGCGCCAGCCTCCCCAGAGGGAGGCGCGTCATGACGCAGACCGAGAAGAAGCCGACGATGTGGCGCACCATCGTGGCCGTGTGCTGGGCCATGCTGGGTGTGCGCAAGGGCAAGGAATATGAAAAGGACTTCGCCAGCATCACGCCGCTGCATGTGATTGCCGTGGGGCTGGTGGCGATTGTGGCCTTGGTATTAGCGTTGATATGGGTCGTCAATCTTGTGGTTTAGCCTAGGCTGAACCCGGTGCAGCGAAGTGCAGGTGATGTGGAACGTCGGTTAGAACAACGATCAACAGTGTCAGGAGCCGAGTGATGAGTGCAACCCCTCAGGGCGCAACCCCTTACTACTATGTGCCAGCCGAATCCAGCCATCCCGTCATGGCGGCCATCGGTCTGTTCTTCATGATTCTGGGTGCAGGCACCTGGATCAACGGCCATGAATGGGGCATGTACTCCCTGTTCTTCGGCCTGATCTGGTGGCTGTCGATACTGTTCTTCTGGTTCCGCGATGCGGCGCGCGAGAGCGAGGCCGGGCTCAACAGCCGCAAGATCGACCTCTCCTATCGCTGGAGCATGAGCTGGTTCATCTTCTCGGAGGTGATGTTCTTCGGCGCCTTCTTCACCGCGCTGTGGTGGGCGCGCGTGCACTCCGTGCCGGCGCTGGGCAGCCTGTCCAACGAGCTGCTCTGGCCCAACTTCCAGGCCGTCTGGCCCAGTGTGGCGGCCGGTGCCACGGCATCGCCCGCAGGCATTGTCGAACCGTTCAAGACCGTGGGCCCGTTCTGGCTGCCCACCATCAACACGGCCTTGCTGCTGACTTCGGGCGTTACGCTGACGATCGCCCACCATGCGCTGCAGGTCAACAACCGCGCGCGCTGCATCAGCTTCATGTGGATGACCGTGATCCTGGGTTTCGTCTTCCTCTGCGTGCAGGGCTACGAGTACCACCACCTCTATACCGAATACAACCTCAAGCTGAACTCCGGCGTATTCGGCTCCACCTTCTACATGCTCACGGGCTTTCACGGCTTTCACGTGCTGGTGGGCATGTTGATGCTGTTCTTCATCACCATCCGCCTGATGAAGGGCGACTTCACCGACAAGAGCCACTTCGGCTTTGAAGGCGCAGCCTGGTACTGGCACTTCGTGGACGTGGTCTGGGTCTTCCTCTACATCCTGGTGTACTGGATGTAAGCCACTATCGAATCAAAAGCGCCTTGCGCCTGCCATTCAAGGACTTCAGTGTTATCCGATGCTGAAGTCAGGAATGGACAAGCGCAAGGCGCTTTGTTTTTGAGAGCGATTGAGACGATGTCGCTGGATATGCCTACTGGCCCGGCTGCCAGCCTGTGGGCTGGATATAGCCCATCTTGGCCGCGACCAGAATGCAGATGAAAAGTGCGACAGACAGCGCCACGCGCAGCGCCAGGGCGCGAAACATTTTCTTGCTGCGCTGGCCGTCGTCATCCGTACCATCATGTTTGCGCATCATGAAGAACAGGGCACTTCCCAGGCTCGCAAGAATCGCCAGAAAGGCGAGAATGATCACGAATTTCATGGATGGATTATCTGGTGCGCTCTTCCCGAATTCCAGACCTCTGGCGGTTTGTACTGATCACTGTGGCAGCGCTTGCATGTGCGGCCATCACGGCGTCCCTGGGGTTCTGGCAACTGGGCCGCGCCGCGCAAAAGCAGGAGATATTTGATGCCATGGCGCGCCAGCAGGCCTTGGCTCCCTGGCACAACGCCGAGCTGGCGGCCCAGGTGCCGCCGGTCACCGAAAGCATAGGTACGGCGCAGCAGCGGGACTTGCTGCACCGCCCGGTGCAGCTGCAAGGGCAGTGGCTGAGCGATCAAACCCTGTTTCTGGACAACCGTCAGATGCAGGGCAAGGTGGGGTTCTATGTGCTCACACCGTTTAGGCTGACGCCGCCGCACGAACGTGTTGTCATCATCGTGCAGCGTGGCTGGGCACCGCGCAACTTCCTGGATCGCACCTTGCTGCCGCCTGTGCAGACCAGTGCAGGCGTGGTGAACATCGAAGGGCGCCTGGAAGCCCCGCCCTCCAAGTTGATGGAGCTGGAAGCCAAGCCTTCGGCAGCCGCAGACGGGGCAGACCCTGATGAGCAAAAGTCGCGCATCCGACAGAATGCAGACATTGCCCAGTGGGCGCAGCAAAGCGGTTTGCCGCTGCTGGGGCTGAGCCTGGTCCAGACCAGCGCAGTCGCAGCCAGCGAAGGTTTGCTGCGCGACTGGCCGCAGATCAATGCCGGCGTGCAAAAGCACTACGGCTATGCCTTTCAGTGGTTCGGACTCAGTGTTTTGGTGGTGCTGCTTTATGTCTGGTTTCAACTCGTCCGACGCTTCTATCTCCCCCGCCGCGCTGGAGAGGCCAGCCTCCGGCCGTGACGATGAGCCGCTGAGCTTTGCCGTGCACAGCCTGCCGGACCCTGCGCACAGCGATGTGCGGCAGGAGCGCACGCGCAGCGGCCGCTGGAAGATGCTGGCCGTGCTGCTGGTCTGTGCGGCGCCGGTGCTGGCCTCGTATTTCACCTACTACGTGCTGCGGCCCACACAGCAGCGCAGCTTTGGCGAGCTGATCGTCGATCAACCTGCCTTGCCCGATATCCAGGCCCGGACGCTGGACGGCCGCAGCGTGGAGCTGCAAAGCCTCAAGGGGCAGTGGCTGCTGGTCAGCACCAGCAACGCGGCATGCGAGCAGCGCTGCCAGGACAACCTCTATCTGCAGCGGCAACTGCGCGAAACCCTGGGGCGCGAGAAAGATCGGCTGGACTGGGTCTGGCTGATTAACGACCAGCAGCCCGTTCCCGAGCGCATACAGCCCGCGCTGCAGCAGGCGACGGCACTGCGCCTGCCAGCCAAGGCCATCGGCGATTGGCTCAAGCCCGCAGCCGGGCATGCGCTTGATGAGCACCTGTATGTGGTGGACCCGCAGGGGCACTGGATGCTGCGCTTTCCTGCCGACCTGGACAAGGCCTCGGCCGGCAAGGCCAAGCGTGACCTGGAGCGGCTGCTACGCGCTTCAGCATCATGGGACGAGGCAGGGCGGGCGCAGTAGAAAAGCGGTGCAATCAGGTTGAAACGCTTGTGCATCAAGCGACAGCAGCTAGCAAAACCATAGTCAGCAAAGAGAGGGTGATATGCAGGCAGATGTCATGAATGTGGAAAGCACCCCTCAGGCCGCAATGGCCCAGCCTTCACGCTGGTCGCAGTACTACGCGCTGACCAAACCGCGCGTGGTGCAGCTCATCGTGTTCTGCGCTTTCATCGGCATGGTGCTGGCCGTTCCCGGGGTACCCGGTTGGCATGACTGGTCGTTGATGCTGGTGGCTAGCGCAGGCATCTGGCTGGTGGCAGCGGCGGCTGCGGCCTTCAACTGCTTGGTGGAGCGGGGCATCGACGCGCGCATGAAACGCACGGCCTGGCGTCCCACGGCGCGGGGCGAGCTTTCCAACCGGCAGGCGCTGGTGTTTTCCGCGCTGCTGTGTGCGGCGGGGGCGGCCATTCTGCTGCTGGCCGTGAATGCGCTGACGCTGTGGCTGACGCTGGCCACCTTCATCGGCTATGCGGTGATCTACACCCTGGTGCTCAAGCCGCTGACGCCGCAGAACATCGTGATCGGCGGGGCATCGGGGGCCATGCCGCCCGTGCTGGGCTGGGCCGCCATGACAGGTCAGGTCGGGCATGAGGCGTGGCTGCTGTTTCTCATCATCTTTATCTGGACGCCGCCGCACTTCTGGGCGCTTGCGCTGTACCGGGTGGAGGACTATCGCCGCTCGGGCCTGCCCATGCTGCCCGTGACGCACGGCAATGCCTTCACGCGGCTGCAGGTGTTTCTCTATACCGTCGTGTTGTTCGCGGCCTGCCTGCTGCCGTTCGTCGTGGGCATGAGCGGCTATTTCTATCTCTTTGCCGCAGTGGTTCTGGGGTTGGTTTTTTGCGGTTATGGTTGGGCATTGCTGCGCAACTATTCGGATGCGCTGGCACGCAAGACCTTCCGCTTTTCCCTGATTCACCTGAGCCTGCTGTTTGCAGCCTTGCTGGTGGATCACTACCTAGCCTGACTGACCATGGATAAACGAGCTGCGCTGCGCGTTCTGAGCGCTGCAACACTGGCCTGTACGGCCGCCTTTGCATTGACTGCCTGCAAGGACGAGAGCAAGCCCAAGTTTCAGGGCGTGGATGTGACGGGCGCTGATTACGCCAAGGATCTTCCTCTGACCGATGTGAACGGTCAAAAGCGCAGCCTCAAGGATTTCTCCGGCAAGGTGGTGGCCGTGTTCTTTGGCTATACCCAGTGCCCCGATGTCTGCCCTACGACCTTGCAGGAGCTGCTGGAAGTCAAACAGGCTCTGGGCGCTGATGGGGGCAAGCTGCAGCCCATCTTTGTTTCCCTGGACCCCGAGCGCGACACGCCCGAGGTGCTCAAGGCCTATCTGGCCAATTTCGATGAGAGCTTTGTCGGCCTGCATGGCACGCCAGACGAAATTGCCGCCGTGGCCAAGGACTTCAAGATCTTCTACAAGAAGGTGCCCGGCAAGATTGAAGGCACCTACACGCTGGACCATTCGGCAGGCACCTATCTGTACGATCCTCAGGGCCGTTTGCGCGTCTATGAACGCTATGGTGCAGGTCCGCAATTGCTGACGCAGGATGTGAAGATGCTGCTGGGCAACAGCTGAGCCACCTTGGTCGCAGCCGGAGGTGAGCAAGTCTTTGTCTTTGGTTGCGGCGTAAGTGAAACCCCTTGTTACATGTTGCTGTTTGATCCAGCGCAAAGCCCGCAGCGATGTCACTGCGCATAGTGGGCGCCTTGAATCGTTGGCGGAATGACTGTAGCGACGCGGTTTGAGGGCGGGTGACACGGCCTTGAAGGTGCGCCAAGCAGTACACCGCGGTGACTGCTAGGAGTGCGCATATGGCCGAGTGCCCGTTTTCCACGTTGATGGAGCCGATTTCCGCAACGTCACTGCTTGAATGTCAAAGCAGGTTGGCACAGGCCCTTGGCACATGGCCGGCAGATGCTGGCGCCTTGCTCACTTCGCGCGAGCGTGACGCCCTGGATGCGGCGCCCGACGGCATCTTGCTCGTGCACCGGGACGGACGCATCGTCGCCGCCAATGCCGCCATGCTGGCCATATCGGGCTATGAGCGTCATGAGCTGGAAGCCCAGGCGCTCGACATTCTGCTGCCAGAAGAATCGCGCTCCACGCATGGCGCCTATCTGAGCAGCTATTTCGCACAGCCTGCACGCCGTCCCATGGGCATGGGTGGATCGCTGTGGCTGCAGCGCAAACAGGGCGGTGCGGTACCGGTGGATATTGCGCTCGGCCATTTTGGCGATGAGAACAACAGCCTGGCCGTCGCTTTCGTGCGGGATGTGACCGAGCTCAATCAGATGCAGCAGCGCCTGAAGTTTCAGGCCACGCGCGACACGCTGACCGGATTGCATAACCGCTGGCAGTTCGGCCAGGAACTGCAGGAGCAGCTCAAGATTGCGCAGGAAGGGGGCGATGCCCTGGCCCTGTTGCAGCTGGATCTGGACAACTTCAAGGCCATCAATGACGGCTACGGCCACGCGGCAGGCGACCAGCTGTTGCGTGAAGTGGCGCGGCGGCTGAAGTCGCAATTGCGCAGCGAGGGCATTCTGGCGCGGCTGGGTGGTGATGAATTCATGGTGCTGCTGGTGGGCGAAAATGCAGGCCGCGCGCATTTCTGGAGCGAGCAGATTCTGGCGGCGCTGTCGCTGCCGTTCAAGCTCGATGGCCTGGCCCTGGATTTCGGAGCCAGCATCGGTATTGCGCTGTATCCCGACAATGCGCAGGCGGGAGATGACCTCATGCGCTTTGCCGACATGGCCATGTATGCCGCCAAGGCCCAGGGCCGGGGGCATGCCGTGTTTTTCGAAGCGTGCATGGGTAAGGAGATGGCGGAGCGCGTGCTGTTGGCAGAGCGCTTGCGCATGGCGCTCAGCTACGGTGGGCTGCAGCTGCATTACCAGCCGCAAGTCGATGTACAGACGGCACGTATCGTGGGCGTGGAGGGCTTGTTGCGCTGGCATGACCCGGTACTGGGCAATGTCATCCCGGCGCGTTTCATTCCGGTGGCCGAAGCCTCGGGCCAGATCGTGGCTCTGGGCAACTATGTGCTGGATGCGGCCTGCAGGCAGATTGCCCTGTGGCTGAAGTCCGGCACGCCGCTGCGCGTGGCGGTCAACCTCTCGGCCTATCAGCTGCGACAGGTGAATCTGGTGGAGCAGGTGCGAACCTGTCTGCAGCGGCACGATGTGCCGCCTCAGTGGCTGGAGCTGGAAATCACCGAGTCGCAGGCCATGATCAACCCCGACCAGGGGCGCCAGGTGCTAGGGGCGCTGGCGCAGCTGGGTGTGACGATTGCCCTCGATGACTTCGGTACCGGCCACTCATCGCTGGCCTATCTGCAGTATCTGCCGCTGCAGCGTGTCAAGCTGGGGCGAGAATTTCTCTTTCCCTCGCCATGCCGGGACAGCTTGATGGGCGGCATTGTGCATATGGTCCACGCGCTGGACCTGGAGGTGGTCGCCGAAGGCGTGGAGCAGCCCGATCAGTTGCAACTGCTGCGCGACATAGGCTGCGAGTGCTTTCAGGGCTGGCTGCACTCGCGCGCCATGTCTGCAGAACAGATGCAGGCATGGCTGGCGGCAGCCTGAGCGGCCAAACATCGGGGCAGGCCAAACCGGTGTTGAACTTTATGAGGACCTGGTGAAGGTCTTGAACGATCTCAACCGGGATTTTTCCAGTCTGGCTCGGGCAGGTGTTCGTTGGAGGCCGTGGCAATCAGGTCCAGCCAGGGCTTGCCCTGTGCATCCAGCCCGGCACCCAGGCCCCAGCGGACTTGCTGGCGCTGGCCGGAAAACCAGAACAGCTTGCGTTCCCAACTGCCGGCTTTCGGGGGCTTGCGGTTGCTCCGTTCAAGGTGCTGTTGAATGCGTTGCAAACCTGCGGATAACCGCCAAGGAGCCAGCTGCAGCAAGGCCATGCGCAGCTCGTCCGGCCAGGCCTGGGATACAGGCTCAAACCGCTGAAAGCCCATGCCTGCGGACAGCCTGCGCACTTTTTCGCCGAGCTGCACACCGCACAGCTCACAGGCTTCGCCAATTTTCCCTTGAGCCATCAGCTTGCGAGCCTGCTGTTCCAGCCGGCTTGTGGGCGGAGCTGGCTGCGCAGTCCACAGCCAGGGCGAATCACTCCACTGGTGGCGCTGGTTGTAGAGAAATTCCTGCGACAGCAACAGCTCCCAGCCGGGCATCTTGCTTTGCATTGCAGAGCGAATCAGCAAGCAGGGCTGTCGTTTGCGGGTGGCAGGGCCGTAGGCCGCCAGAATGGCGGTGGTGCGAGCCGCAAGCCGCCCACGTTCATCGCGCGGCCAGGACTGGACCAGGCGCATGGGGTCAAGGCTGCTCAGGTCGACCCGCAATTGCTCTGCAGCTGCGCAAGCATCGGGCAGACTTTCCAGCATGGCTGGGTCTATGTCTTGCTTGATGATGGGTGAGACGGCTGAATCCCAGCTGCTTGCAAGCGCCGCCGGGGCGGGCTTGAGCCTGATCGTTGCGGGTGCCGGCTCAGGTTTTGCGCACCATTCGGCAATCAGCTGTTGCAGCCGTGAAGGGGCACAAATCACCTCGTGGTGAATGACATTGCGCTCACCATCGCGCAGTGTGACCCAGGCGTGGGAAAGATCGCCAGCTCCCAACACCATGCTTTCTTCGTAGCGGGTTGCAGAAAAGCCTCCCTGCGCATAGTGATGGATCATGATTTCGACTTCCATGAGGCCATCGACATCTGCTTTGGTGATCAATGTGCGCGCTGCATCCTTGTGGTCGAGGTGCAAGTCAGGGAACTGCTGGGGCAACTGGGTGATGAAGCTATTCATTACAGCTTGCCTCAGTCGTCAAACAGGCCGATATAGGGCAGGCCGTTATAGAGCTTGTCAGGCTCGGGAATGGGCTGGGTGGGGTCTGCATAGGCGAACATGACATTGGCCTGATGGATGCCCCGCGCCATGCAAGCTTGCACGATCAGAGCCAGCGATTCGTCACTATCCAGAGTGCTATGAGCAACGATCTCTTCGACAGGGACGGGCTTTGGCAGGTGGATCACCAGCAGCAGGTCTTCATCGTAGAGAAACGCGCTGTTCAGATCCTCACAGAAGCCGCAGCCGGTGAGATTCTTGTCCGATGCTTCGATTTCCTCGATATCCCTGTCCCAGTAGTCATCGGCATGGTTGAAATACCGCGAGAAATCGGCTTCGTCCAGCGCGGTGTTACCTATCCAGAAATGCAGGGCGGAAAAAGGTGCGGGCGGTGGTGTGGGGCCCAGTTCTTCCACCCAGTCAAACAAGGTGCCGGGTTGGAGCTGGTGGCGCTTTTCCAGCTCGGGGAAGCCACCTGTGGGCGTGCGATTCAAGGCCTCATCCACCAGCAGCTTGCGAAAGGCCAGGGAGTCGCTTTTTTTGGGGCTCATGCAGCAGCCTGTCCATAGTGCATGACGATCAACCGGCTCAGGCGCTCGGGATAGTCCCAGAAGGCTTCGTCCAGTTCCTGCAGACGCTCATGCTCAGCCTCGGTCAGCAAGGCCGGCAGATCGGACAAAGAGGTGTGCTCGGGCGAATCCTCGAAGCGCCGGACGACGGCAAACATGTCCTGCAGGCACTGATGGGTCTGCGTTGCTCCAAGGGTTTGCAAGGCACGCAGCGTGACCTGGAAGTTTTCCACACCCCAGTTACCCAGGAGCTGCAGAAAGCCGCCATTGTTGATATCGGCTTCCATGCGCCACAGGGCCACCAGTTCATGCTGTGTCTGGGAGACCCGTGCAGTATTCCATTGCACGGCTTGCAGAGCCTGGAGTGCCTGTTCGTACATCAGGTCCTGCTCGATATCCCAGATGTTGACCATGCCTGTGTCCGAGGGCTGCCACAGCTGAGGCCAGTTGATGCCGTGGTCGTCATCGGTCAGCGTCCATTGCTGGCGCTGTTCGGGTGTGGCTTTTTCCAGCCGGATATGGCGTTTGATGGACTCGCTGAAGCTACGGCCATCGGCCAGCATCAGCCAGAGTTTCTGATCGTCGAAGCGGATGCCGGTGATGCGGTTGTCAATTCTGGACATGGTGGTGTCAGTCCTGTTGTGCCACCGCCGCATCGGCTGTCTTGTGCATCTTGGCCAGCTCGCGCGCCGGGACAGGGTGTTCTCCATTGGCCATTCGTGTTAGCAAGGAGTGCAGCATTTCGGTGGACAGGCCATGCAGCACCAGACGGTAGGCGGCATACAGCGTGGACAGCGGCACCATGGGGTGCTTGTTGTTGAGCAGTACCAAATGCTCTGGCGAGGCCAGGATCTTGGCGCAGTAGATGGCCAGTGTCTCGTCGAGCTGCAGCGAATTGCTGGCGCGCCAGAAGTCGTTGTCTGTCAGCAGCAATTGGTAGATGGGGGTGTAGAGCTCGATGGCGCTTTGCAGGTCTATGACATTGAAGCGGCCATGGGGCATGTCTTCCAGCTTCAGCTCCGGCTCGCGGATCATGGAGAAGTCGGGCTCAGGGACGGGAACCAGCTCCTGATTGTTTTCACGCAGAGCCTTGTTCAGGCGGATCACGAAGTTGAAGAGGTTGAGGTCGTGTTTGAGAAACAGCTCGTCCTTCACATCGTCGATTTCCACCGGAGTCAGCGGTGATGTGCTGACTTTGGTAGGTGCGTTGGCTGCAACGAACTGCAGCACCTGGGAGCCCAGATGGAAGTGCCGCATGATCAGCCAGTTGGCCTCGGGAGAGAGAAATTTCTTCATGCCAAAGGCCAGCAGCCTGTGCAGCAAGATGGAGTGCGCCCATCTTTTGGGGAGAAAAATCTTCAGCGCCTGAATCACGATCATCGACAGGCGTGCCAGCGGGCGCATGGCAGGCAGAAAGTACTGGCGCGATGCGCTGCTGCAGTCACGCAGCCAGGCGGCCTTCACATCGTCGGGCAGGGGCGTGCTCTGATCCAGGTAGAGGGCCAGCCAGGGGCTGGGATCCCTCTCGTCCCAGGCATGGTCGTTGAACTCGTTCTTCATCTGCTTGTCCTGCGTTGATCGTCTCACTCGGCCAGCACATGCTGAAACTGCATCAGATACATGGCCGCCGTGTTGCGTGCCGTCTGCAGTATGGCCTGCTGGGCCGTGCCTTCGCTGTCCAGCGCCAGTGCCATCTGCACGGCCATGAGCCAGCGTTCCAGATGGTTTTCATCATTGGCGCCGTGGTACTCCAGAAAACGGAAGGCCTCGGGCGGCAGCGGCAGGGCCTGGCGCAGCAGCGGCAGCAGGCTGGGGACGATGCGCTGGCCCGTGCCTTCGATGATGTAGATGGCGCCCAGCAGGCCAATGGGGTTGGGCGTGGCGGCTAGCCCGTGCAGATAGGCGTTGAGTGCCTCGCCGCCGGGGTTGCGGCGCAGCTTGGCGATATCGGTTTCCGTGCCGCCTGCGGTCAGATAGTCGCTGTGCAGAATCTTGAAGTCGTTTTGCTCTTCGCCCGCATGCAGGTCGATCAGCGAGGCCAGCTGTGCATAGTCGCCGGTCAGCGATGCCGCGCCTTCGCGCATCCACAGGCTGCCTTCGCGTACCTGGGGAATCCAGTGACTCATCCAGCGCACATAGTCGCCGGTCTGCAACTGGCGCGTGCGAATGCGGTGCAGCAGCGGCGTGCGCCAGACGCGTGAGCGGTAGTCCTGCCAGATGCTGGCCAGCTCGGTCAGCAACGGAGCCAATTGCTGTGGCGCGGTGTCCGGGTCGTGCGGCGCGGCAATGGTGGAGACATCGGGCAGAGCGTCATTGGCGATGCGGTCCGATGTCGAGGTTTTATGAGGAAAATATGCCGCTGACGCTTGCTGGACGGGCGCATCCAGCTCTACTTCCCATAGCATGTAGCCAGCGGTGAAGCGGCCTGATTCGGGAATGAAGCAGAGCACGGTTTCGCCGGGTTTGAGGTGGCTGCCCTGCTTTTGCAGAAACTCCGACATCATGATGAAAATCGACGCTGCGCCCGTGTTGCCGCGCCATGCCAGATTGCTCCACCAGCGCTCGCGCGGGATGGCCAGCTGGGCTTTTTGCAGCAAGTCGTCCACCACGGGGATGAAGCGCTCCGACGAGTAATGGCACAGGAAGTGGTCAATGCCGCGCTCGGGCACCCAGCCCTTGTGCGCCAGGTCGGCGTATTCGTGAATGCAGACATCGAACAGATGCGGCAACAGGCGTATGTCCTGGCGCAGGGACAGGGCGCCAGCGGCTTCGGCATCGGCCCATGCGGGGAAGTCCAGATGGCTTTTGCTGCGGTCGGCCGTCAGGCCCAGCTGCATGCATACGGGGTAGTCGCCCGCAAAGCTGCGCTGATGCGTCCACTTGAGCTTTAGTCGCAGTCCGTTCATCTGAGGCAGGGCCTTGGGTCCGCCCAGCAGCACGGCACCCGCACCGTCCGAAAGCATCCAGCGCAGAAAGTGCGCGTCAAAGTCGGTGTCATAGCCCTGCGTGGCAAAGCGCGAGCGCTTGAACAGACGCGACGGCATCTCGCTGGCCACGGACAGGGCCAGCTCATGCGCACCGCTGTCCACGGCCATGGCAGCGGCCTGCATGGCGCCCACGCTGGCGGCGCAGACACCGTGCACGGACAGAGTCTCCATGGGCGGGGCTGCCATCTCTCCCTGGATCATGCTGGCAAAGCCGGGCATGAGCGCGTCGCCGCCTGAGGAACCGCTGGACAGATAGCCCACATCGGCCAGTGTCTTGCCCGCCAGCGACAGGGTGTGCTCGATGGCGCCCTTGGCCATCTGCGTGTTGCTGAAGACGGTCTGGCCTTCACCGTCGATGGCGTAGTGGCGCGTCTGAATGCCGTTCTCGGCCAGGATGCGGCGCTTGATGCGCTCGGAGATGCGGTTCAACGGTGCAACGAACGCGTCCATGCCGGCGTTGTCGACCGGAGCGCCGGGCAGAAACATGCCGGCAGATTGCAGATAGACGTTCGAATAGGCAACAGGCATACATCCTCAACAGGTTTTATTTCACAGCATCTGGTGGCATCTGCGGCTTGGTTCTTGCCGCGGGCCAGACCAGACCCAATACATACACACGTCCCATGTAGGGCAGCAGACCGCCCTCATTGAGCGCGGGCGTGACCCGCTGCCGGTAGATGCGTGCATGCAGGTCTGTCAGTTCGGACCAGTGGGCATGCGGGCATTCATGGTGCGCGGTGTGCAGTCCAATATTAAAAAGCAGAGGGTTGACCAGGCCCTCGAAGTTGCGCGCGTAGTTCAGCTCGATACCCGGGGTATTGCGCTGCGCTCTGGAGAGTGGCCTGCCGTCGGCATGGGCATGCTGCAGGTAGTTGGTGGCCAGCAGCCAGTGCAGTCCATGCAGCTGCGGCACGATGACGAAGAGCAGTGCTTTCTGCCAGTCCAGCCACAGAAAGAATCCCCAGCTGGACAGCCACAGCGCGTATTGCCCCATGCAGTAGCGAAACGCACCCGGCCAGTGGAGGCGCAGATTGTTCAGCCAGCGAAAAAACAGCGGATACAGCTTCAAGCCCGCCTGAACAGGGTGGATCAGATAGCCCCAGAGGTGGTTGGTATCGCCGCCGAACTCGGGTCGGTAGGTGCGTGCGATGTCTTTGGGCCCATGGCGAAAGCGATGGTGATTGGCCACATGGGCGGGCCAGAACACAAAGGTCGGATGGCCTTGCAGCAGCGTCAGCCAGTAGTCGGTGAAGCGATTGCTCCAGCGGCCCCACCACATGCGCACATGGGTGTGGTTGTGGTGCATCACGCCCACGCCCAGGGTCAGAAACAGTTCGATGCCGTACAGAACGAGATTGAATCCATGCGTCCATTGCCACCAGACAATGAGGGGCAGGGCAAGCATATAAAGCACGGATTGCCAGTCACGCCAATGGCGCAGGCGCGGCAGCAGGGCCTGGCTGGGATGTTTGGGCATTCAGTGGCTGGGCGTTTGGCTGGAGTCGGTCTTGACCCTGGTGCCCATGATCTGGTCCATGAAGGCCAGCGCAAAACCATAGTTGCCCGCAGGTCGTGCATGGTGCAGGTGGTGGCGGCGGCTGGCGGCCAGGGGGTGGGTGTTGGACACCTTGGGGAAAAAATCCCAGTTGGAATGACCGATGAGGTTGAGGATCAGGCTCAGCACGGGCACGGAAGCCAGCGACCAGAAGTAGAAGTCATGCACCACCATGGGCAGCAAGATGATGTTGCCCAGCATCAGAGCCTCGATAGGGTGAAAGCTGTAAGTGGACCAGGGCGTGGTCACCACGGAGCGATGGTGATCGCCGTGATAGCGCACCAGACGGCGCGTATGCAGCAGCCGGTGGTTGATCCAGAAATGCACATCGTTCCAGATCAGCAGCGCAACAATCTCCAGTGCAATACGGCCTGTACTGGCTGTGGGCGAGAGATGGGCCCAGCCCAGTTGCAGAAAGCCCCAGGGAACGATCATGCCGGTGCCGAAGATCAGGACCGAATGAAACGACTGGCGCCATTCGCGCTGCAACTGATCGGGTTTGAGCGGACGTGTATCCAGTGGCCTGCCGATGCCGACGCGAGCCAGGCTGCGTGTCAGCCCCAGCATGGCCAGAGCACCAAGCACATAGATTCCACCGAAAAAGACCAGGCCCAAAGCCATGACCTGCCAGGCATTGAGCTGAGTAAACCAGGTTCCCGCGTCCATGAAGGCTCCGTAAACAATGACGCAGCCAGATAAAAGCAATGCGCCCGATGGCATAGCGTAACCGCATGCCGGCCGGCGCATGATAGCGGACAGAGCAGTAGCACCAGCTGATACCCAAAGGGGCTCAGGTAAGGCTGTTGCAGTCAAAAACTGGCGCACCCCAACGTGAGAGACGGCCAGCAAGAGCCGCCTCGCGGCAAAGGCCGTCGTCCCCCTGGGGGAAGCCGCAAAGCGGCTCAGGGGGTGCCATCACTGCGCCGTGATGTGCTGCTCGCGAATGATGGTGCCCAGGGCTTTCACATCCTGCTGGATGCGGTTGCTCAGCCCTTCAGGCGAGCTGCCCACGGCCTGCCAGCCCTGCATGGACAGCTTCTGGCGCATCTCTGGCGTGCGCACGATCTCGCTGACGGCGGCGGCCAGCTTGTCCACATGGGCCTTGGGCATGGACTTGGGTGCGGCCACGGCGTTCCAGATTTCCAGGTCAAAGTTGTTGATGCCCAGGTCCTTGAGGCTGGGCAGGCCGGGAGCCAGCGGGCTGCGGGCTGCCGAAGTCACGCCAATGCCGTGCAGCTTGCCGGCCTGAATCTGGGCCATGGCCAGAGCCGGCGGCAACATGGACAGTTGCAGATCGCCGCCCTGAATGCCGTTGAAGACCTGGGGGTAGCCGGTATAGGGCACATGCACGGCCTTGATGGCCGAGCGGCTCTTGAGCAGCTCCATGCCAAGGTGGCCCACGGTACCCACGCCGGGCGAGCCATAGCTCCACTTGTCGCCAGCCCTGGAGGCGGCCTCGATGAAAGCCTTGCCCTGAGGTGCCGAGGCCGGAGCCACCAGCACCAGAGGAGCCACGCCGATCAGGCTCACGGGTTGCAGATCCTTGACGGGGTCGTAGCGTACTGCGGGGTTGAGCAGCTTGGCAATCGTCATATTGCCGTTGATCATCACGCTGAAGGTGTAGCCGTCGGCCTTGGCCACATATTCGCCGGCGATATTGCCGCCCGCGCCTACGCGGTTTTCCACGATGATGGTCTGGCCCAGTTTCTTTTCCAGGGGCTCAGCCAGTGCGCGTGCGGTCAGGTCGGGGGAGGAGCCGGCGGGAAAGCCCACGATCAGGTGCAGGGGCTTGTCGGGCCAGTTGTCGGCCGCCATGGCGGCAGGTGCCAGGCTGGCTGTCATCAGGGCCGCTCCAGCGGCGACCAGGCCGCGGCGAGACAGATTTTTCAAAGTGCGCAATGTATGCATGGGATGGCAAGTCTCTATTTTGAATGCGAGTAGCCGGCGCGACATTGAGGCAAGATCGCGCCAGAAAATAAAAAACCCGGAAATTATCCGGGTTCGTGGTTCAGCATTTCAGCTTTTTTAGCGACGTATGCGCAAGCTGGCGTTTACGCGAACTCGGCCAGCGCTTTTTTCATCTTTTTCATGGCAGCCACTTCGATCTGGCGAATGCGCTCGGCGCTCACGCCATATTCGGCTGCCAGCTCATGCAGTGTCATGCCGCCGGAACCATCGTCGTTGACCTTGAGCCAGCGCTCTTCCACGATACGGCGGCTGCGATCATCCAGGCCTTCGAGGGCCATGGACAGGCCATCGGTGGCCAACTGATCGCGCTGGCGCGATTCGATCATGGCTGTAGGCTCGTGGTTGGCGTCGGCCAGATAGGCAATGGGGCCATAGGCCTGCTCGCCATCATCGCTGGGCGAGGGGTCCAGCAGCACATCGCCACCCGACAGGCGGGTTTCCATCTCGATGACTTCCTCACGCTTGACGTTGAGCTTTTCAGCCATGGCGTCGATCTCGTGGGCGGTCAGTGTCTCGCGCATGACCATATCGTCGTCAGCCATGGCGGCGTTGGACTTCATGTCATGCTTCATGGAGCGCAGATTGAAGAACAGCTTGCGCTGGGCCTTGGTCGTGGCGACCTTGACCATGCGCCAGTTCTTCAGAATGTATTCGTGGATCTCGGCCTTGATCCAGTGCATGGCGTAGCTCACCAGGCGCACGCCCTGGTCGGGGTCGAAGCGCTTGACGGCCTTCATCAGGCCCACATTGCCTTCCTGGATCAGGTCGCCATGGGGCAGGCCATAGCCCAGGTACTGGCGGGAAATGGATACGACCAGACGCAGGTGAGACATCACCAGACGCCCGGCGGCGTCCAGATCATTGTGTTCCTTGAGCTTGCGCGCGTACTCCTGCTCTTCCTCCTGGGTGAGCATTGGCAGACGGTTTGCAGCCGAGATATAGGCATCCAGGTTGCCAAGCGGTGGCACCAGAGCCCAAGGGTTCGTGGGGGCCAAGGCTGTAGCAATGGAGCCGGTGGCAGATTTCATTGCAGCTTTCCTTTCTTCCATGATCTTCATATTAGCACTCCGTTAGAGAGAGTGCTAAAGGCAAAGTTCCCCGGATTTTTGTAGGTGCTTCACAGAGGGAACTGTCAGTGTAAATGTTGCACTGCAACGTATTTTTACAGCGGCTGACGGGGACTTGGCAGGGCTGCCTGCCCAATGCCCTAGCATTTGATGCATCTCAACCTGAATTATGTTTGGCGCTACGCTAGCCAATCCTCCAATTTCATTGGAGTGGGCTGCTGGGACAGGAGGGCTGACCAGAACCCTGAGTGTTAGCTTAGGTGATCGTTTGGTCTCTAGGAATTTTCGGAATCTCTCGAGGTTCCCGCAATGGCCCGGTTTTCTTGGCTGGACCCTCATCGATAATGGGCCCATGACCGCAACCGTCCTGGTAATTTTTGGCTTGGTGTACCTTGGCATGATTCTCGGAGGGCTGCCGTTTTTGCAGCTCGATCGTACGGGTATCGCGCTGCTCGGTGCGATCGCCATGATTGCGACTGAAGCTGTCACGGTAGAGCAGGCTGCGCGCTCCATCGATCTGCCCACCGTGCTGCTGCTGTTTGCCTTCATGGTGGTGTCCGCGCAAATGCGCCTTGGCGGCTTCTATGACTGGATTACGGTCCGTCTATCGGCATTGCCAGTGACTCCTGCGACTTTGCTGGGCGTGTTGATCGCCATCGTCGCGCTGCTGTCTGCCGTATTCAGCAACGACATTGTCTGCCTGGCCATCGCCCCCGTGTTGGTGGATGCCTGTATGCGCCGCAAACTCGATCCGGTTCCGTTTTTGCTTGGTCTCGCCTGCGCCGCCAACATTGGATCGGCGGCAACCTTGATCGGTAATCCACAGAACATGCTCATTGGGCAGACATTGCATTTGTCCTTTGGAGCCTATGCCGTCGAAGCGGCCGTACCCGTGCTTGTCGGACTGCTGTTGACATGGGTGGTGATCGTGATTTGTGTCAGAGGACAATGGCAACTGACGGGCGAGGCAGTGCTCGAGGTGCAGCCTGAATTGGAGATGCGAGCCTTAAACCGTTGGCAGACCGCAAAGGGGCTGGGAATAGCGCTCGTGATTCTCTTGTCGTTTCTGTTTGCGCCTTGGCCGAGAGAGGTTGTCGCGCTGACGGCGGCTGGGGTGCTGCTGATGAGCCGCCGGCTGCACTCAAGCCGGATGCTGGGCCTGGTCGATTGGGAACTGCTCGTGCTCTTCATGGGACTTTTTGTGGTCAACGACGCCTTGCAGCGCACGGGGTTGCCAGCACAGCTGGTGTCAGATTCAGCTGCCCTGGGCCTGCATCTGGATCACCCAGCTCCGCTGTTTGGAACGACCTTCCTGCTGTCCAATCTTGTCTCCAATGTCCCCGCAGTGATGCTGCTCCTGCCCGTTGCGAATCATCCGCTCTCCGGTACCTTGCTAGCACTGGCAAGTACCTTTGCCGGTAACCTGCTAATCGTGGGCAGCATCGCCAACATCATCGTCGTCGACGCAGCCGCGCGCCACGGCGTGATCATCGACTGGAAACGGCACGCCCGAATCGGGGTGCCTGTGACAATCTCCACCATGGCCGTCACCGCGCTGTATTTGTGGCTGCGTATGCACAGCATGATTCATGCATAGGCCCACCCGAGTGGGCAGTCAATGCTGCATCGATAGACTCAAGCGGCCCAACTGAGATGATGTGGTGCCCGACTCAGCACTCGACCCGATTTCGCCCGGCCGCCTTGGCCCGATACAGGGCGCGATCTGCAGCTTCCACCAAATCTTCGGTGCGACCCTGCCTGCCTTGAATGCTAGCCGCTCCTATGCTTGCCGTCACACGGCCAAAGTGGCTGGCCTCATGGGCGATGCCAAGCTCCCTTATGCACTCCAGCAATTGCTCGGCAACGCGCATGGCTCCCTCCGGCGCGGTGCTGGGAAGAATGATGGCCAACTCCTCTCCCCCATAGCGCGCTGCGAGATCCCCGGGACGCTTGGCCGACAGCGCCAGTTGCCGCGACACAGCTCTCAGGCATTCGTCACCGGCGACATGGCCGTAGCGATCATTGAAGCCTTTGAAATCATCCAGATCGATGAGCAAGAGCGAGAGCGGCGTCCCTTCGCGAGCGGCACGCCGGACCTCGAGCCTCAGCGTCTCATCAAAGCGTCGCCGGTTGGCCAGCCCCGTCAACGGGTCCTGGGCGGCCAACCGCCCTAGCTCTTGGTTGGCGTCAACCAGCTTCTCACGCGCGGCCATCAAGGCGGTCTCGGTTTGCGCACGTAACCGGATGAGCAGAATCAGGCGCCAGCCTATGACCGCGATCACCGTCAGCAGACTCAGTACCACGCCCGCCGTCAGCAGCGCCTGGTGCCGCCATGCGCGCAAGGCTTCATGCCTTCCCCTGGCCACCGCGGTAAAGACGGGATAACGGTCATTGCTCCTGAAGGCATATAGTCTTTCGGTTCCATCGATGCCGGACTCAAAGGACGCTGTACCGGACTTCAGGCTCGAGTAATGCCGCAGGAAGTTGGTCGAACGCGAAAAATCTCGCCCCAGGTCCTGCTCGCGGAATGGGTAACGCACCAGCAATTGCCCGCTAGTCGTTGCCAGTCCAATAGACCCTTGCTCGCCGACATCAATCTTGCCGAACAGGCGCAGAAAATTCTCTATACCTAGAGCCACAACAATGACCCCGCCAAAATGTCCCTGCCTGTCCTCAAAGCGGCGACTGACGGTGAGCAACCATTCGCCTGTAGAGCGGCAGCGTATTGGCGCACCGATAAAAATCTCGTGCGAAGGGTTATCCCGGTGATACGAAAAGAAGTGACGGTCAGCGCTGTTGGCGCCATCGGGAAACCGCCCCCTCGACGACATGAGCCACTTGCCGCGCGCATCGATGACGAGCAGCTCATTGAGCTGGTTGAATAAATGCTCCTGGCGATTGACCAGTTGTTGCATGCGAAGCAGATGATCGGGCGAAGTGCCTTCCGCCTCCAGGCGCTCGAGCATACCCAGCAGCAGCATGGAGCTTTGGGTGAGCACGCCCTCGGCATAGGTGTTCAGCGTTTGTGCCAAGTTGCGATTGTTGGTGTCTATCTCGGCCAGAGTGCGCTGGCGCTCCGACCAGATCTGCCAGCAGGTGGCGGCCAACACAGAGACAAAAACCACTAGCAGCAGGCAGGCCGCAAGCTGGGTATCGCGTTTTGCGGCCAGGACCTTGCACACGCACTGAGGGTTGTCACCGCCAGCCTCCTTCTTCCCCTTCTGAAAAAACATCTCCACCTTCCCTTCATCACCAACCAAGGATGAGCAGCACTCCTGCATTGCTTGCTGCTGCCCCCCTGCTGGTCTGGACTGGATAGGGCTGGGACGAATTCTCCGTCATCCCTGGAAATTCCACTGGATTGAACATCAAGCGAAGCCAAGTTCGAGACGGCAGTCCAATTGCTGGCCTGCGGGCCGCAACAATCATTTTGACAAGCGGGAATGTAAAGCCTATGACTGAGACTGGAGCAGAGGCACAGGCTTGTCGCACGCGTGCGTTCACAGTCCTTGGCATACGGCTCTCTTCATCCCGGGACCACAAGCCGCTCAGCATGTCGGACTGGTACCTGCCAGTGGCATGGGGCGCATATTCGCATGAATGGATATCGACTCCACGAACGTCCGCTCACTCTTAAAAGTTGGCTAACCTATCCGCGTAGCCATTCATCGATTGAGGCGTTGGGATTCGGGTCACCAACCCATCCTCTCGGTTTTGTGAGCTCCAAAACCCTAGAGCTCGGTCTTATTAAGAATGAAGAATGCATTTCCCTCTCGATGGAAACGCGGTGAAGAGTCCAGGATGAAAGGTACTCTTGCTAGTGCTGGGTACGTCTGCGCGAATTTGCCGCTGGATGGGGTGTAGTTGACTGTGAAACAGCGGCGAGATTGCATCGGGCATGGTGATCTTGCCCCCGTAGTTCCGGACACCGTCCAGTCGCTAAGTTAGCCCTGATGGGCGGGGTGATTCTGCCGTCGTCGGAACTCCCTGGGCGACATCATCTTCAAACTCGAATGCGGGTGGATCTCGTTGAAGTGCTCGAACGCACCCGGCAATTGCGCCAGCACCGTCGGCGCGTCACGCAGGTCCATACGGCTCATGTAGTCGCGCTTGAAGGTGTTCACGAAGCTCTCGGCCATGCCGTTGCTCTGCGGGCTACACACGGGCGTGTTGATCGGCTTCAGGCCCAGTGATCTAGCAATGCCACGCGTCTCGTGCGCGATGTAGGCGCTGCCGTTGTCGGTGAGGAACTCCAATTCACGCTCCAGGGGCACGGCTTCAACCGTGCCAAAGCGCCGCTCCACGGCTTCCACCAGCATGTCGCGCACAGGCTCTCCCGCAAGTCCCTTGCCCTCCCAAGCCCGCCAGGCCAGGATCTCCCGGTCGCAGCAGTCCTTGGCGAAGGTGGCTGTGACCGTCTCGCCAGAATCGCACTTGATCTCAAAGCCGTCAGAGCACCAGCGCATGTTGCTCATCGGCACACTGACCTGGCCATCGTGAATGCGGCTCGAATGCCGTCGCTTGGGCGCCTTGGGCAACAGCAGTCGATGCCGCGCCATGACCCGGTAGATGCGCTTGTGGTTCAGCGCCTGTTGACCTTGTGAACGTCGCTCTCGATTGAGCAGCGCACCGGCGCGGCGATAGCCATAGCTGGGCAACTCGGCAATGTGGCGCCGCAGGTCGGCCAGCAAGAGCTCATCCTGGGCCGGGGTGCGGCCTCTGCGGCTGTCCTGCCAGTGGCCAGGGCGGTGATGCCGCACATGCAGATTCGAGCGCGCCACGCCCAGCACCGAGCAGACCGACTTCATTGGTCGTCCCCGGGCAACAAGGGCGAGCGCGCAATCCATTTTTTTGCTGCAGCGATCTCCACGGCTTCCTTGAGTATCTCGTTCTCCAAGGTCTTCTTGCCCAACACGCGCTGCAGCTTGGCGATCTCGGCACGGGCGGCTGCCAGCTCCGATGCCGGCACAACGGCCTCGCCTGCACCGACAGCCACCAGCGCGCCTTCGCGCTCCAGCCGCCGCCAAGTGAACAGCAGGCTGGCAGAGACGCCTTCCTGGCGGGCCACGAGCGACACGCTCATGCCTGACTCATAAGTTTTGCGAACCAAGGCAGCCTTCTCGGCAGCCGACCAGCGCCGCCTGCGCTGGTCTCGGGTGATGACCTCAATCGTTTCTGTATGCCTAGTCATACGCACAGTCCTATGCTTATCTCGAAGATAAGCGATGGACCGTGTCCGGAGATTCAGGGGGCTATCTCAATGGCTCCATACGTTGATACATAGTGAATGTCACTAAGATGCAGATAGTCAATGGTTGTGGCTAGCCTTTTTAGTGCGTCTACATAACTCAGAAAGTTCTTCATGCGCAGCCTGCAGGAGCTGATTTCCACCACGGAGCCCGCCATGCCCATGGTCAGGCAGTGGCTTGCCCAGGCCCAGCGGCCGGCTGAGCTGCTGCCGCCTTCTGCCCAGGCCGACGAGGTGCTGCAGGGCCTGCAGGTGACCACGCGCTCACCCATGGGGGCGATTGCGCATGAGACGGGCGGAGTTTTGATCGATCACGGCTGGTTGCGCATTCTGGGCTCGGGCCACGAACGGCTGCCGCGCAATCTGCGCAACTGGAATCAGGGGCGCGCCGAGGGCTTTTTGCTGGTGGCTGATGACGCCGTGGGTGGTTTTTTCGCCATCAACGGCGGCGGCCTGGGCGCTGACCCCGGTGCTCTTTACTATCTGGCGCCCGATACGGCGCAGTGGGAGGCGCTGGAGATCGGTTACTCGGACTTTGTCCAATGGGCGCTGAGCGAGCGTTTGACGGACTTTTATGCCGATCTGCGCTGGCAGGGCTGGGAGCAGGATGTGTTGGCGCTGCCGCCCGACCAGGGCTTGGGCTTTTATCCGTTTCTCTGGACATCGCAGGGCAGCGTGGCAACCAGCGACCGCAGGCCGCTGCCCATGAGCGAGATCTATGCCTTCAACACACAGTTTGGGCAGGGAGATTGATCACGGCAGGTCCAGCACTGCGCAATTGCACAGATCGGCACTTTCAAACGCCGTGATGTCGCCGGCCTTGAGGCCAGGCACGGGGAACAGGCGCACGGTCAGCGGTTTTTTCAGGCGGAATGCCATGGTGCCGGTGTCGCGCATGACGGCGGCAATCTGGCTGGCGCTGGCGTTGCCAGGCACGGGCACGGTGTCCAGACCGATGCCGCAGACGCTGCTATAGGTCAACAGGGCGCGGATGTCGAACTGGCCGTCCTGCGTGGCCTGGGCCAGACCGGAGTCCTCGGTCACGGCCAGCATCAGGCCGCTGAAGCCGATCTGGGGCATGTGCTGCACGGACTTGAATACACGCGTCAGCAGGGCAGAGGCTTCCACCGTGCCCGAAGCGCCGAAAAACGGCACGCCCAGCAACTGATAGACCTGCACCATGGACGCGCAGGACTTGGACGGAGCGGCCGAGGTGTCCATGCCGATAACCTGCCAGCCTTCATCGAGGGCGGTGGCGGTCACGCAGTTGCTGATGCGCTGGGTGTGGGTGTTCAGCGCATCGCCCAGCGCCTGGGTGGCGCGGGCCATCCAGGCGGCATGGGGCAGGGATTCGCGCTCGGGTTGTAGGGCCTGCAGCACATCGACCAGCAGATCCGGGGTTTCCAGGCCCAGCACCAGTCGCTGATCGAGTTCGCCGCGGTGGTAGCCGGCGGGGAAATAGGGAATGCCGCTGGCGCAGTTGAAGTTGACGGTGAAGTTGAAATTGCCTTCGCCGCGCGGCGTGCACAGGGCGATCTGCTGCACGGCCTGCACGCTGGCTTGCAGCAGCTCGTCCGCCAGATAGCCGTTGGCGTCCAGGTCCACATTCACACAGGCATTGCACAGGTCGCCATGGCTGGCAATCAGCTCGGGCAGCAGTGCAATCTCTTCGCTGCTGCGCGCCTCTCCAATGGCAAAGCGGATACGGCGCGTACCGGTGTTGATTTGGGACAGCAGTGCGGTGATGCTCGCCAGGCCTTGTTGGGCGCTGGCGATGCTGCGGGTATCCAGATATTCGCCAAAAGGGTTGCTGACCAGACGGATGGATTGCACGGCATAGCCTGCATCCCGCTCCAGCGCATCGGCCAGGCGGTCGCACTGGCGTTTGGCCTGGCTCAGAACCTGTTGCCACTGCTGCGGGTCACCAGGCAGATTGATGAAGGCGGTGACGGTGCGGACACGGACCAGAGGGTGCAGGCTTGTAGAGGACATAGTGAAAAGCGAAGGAAATTGCGGCCTATCGTAAGTGAGCGGCTTCGATTGCAGTACCACCCATGTGGCATGAACTGGTTGCTATTGTTTGAATAGCTGCTTGCGTAATTCAGTCCTGCGAGATAGGCCTGGAACACCAAGATTTACACCTGATGCATTTTGGGGCTGGATCAGGTACCTAGACTGCACTCTTTTTGTGAGTGCAAAGGCTTGTGATGTTGAAATTATTGGGGACTTCGGCCATCGCCTTGTTGCTGTCGGGCTGCTATGTGATGCATGACCACGGCCATCGCGGCGGCTACGGCTATGGAGGACATGGCCATCACGGTGGTCATAGAGGCCATCGCTGACAGGACTGCAACCCCCAGGAACTGTTGATTTGAGAGCTGCTGGCGCTTTACCCATAAGCGCCAGCAGCTTTTTTCATGACCAGGATGGCGGCTTGTCGCTTTTGCGAGTGTATGCCTGGCGGGGAATTTGTATGCTCAAGCACCCACCACGACTCAAGGAGACCCCACATGACGATGAATCTGAAGATCAACGGCCAGGCCCGGACGGCCGAAGCGGTGCAGGAGACGCCGTTGCTCTGGGTGTTGCGTGACGAGCTGGGCATGTGTGGCACCAAGTTTGGCTGCGGCATGGCTTTGTGCGGTGCCTGCACCGTGCATCTGGACGGTCAGCCCGTACGCTCCTGCAGCACGCCGATTTCTGCAGTGGCGGGCAAAAGCGTCACCACGATCGAAGCCATGAGCGGTGACCGCGTGGGCCAGGCTGTGCAGTCGGCATGGGTGGAGCTGGGCGTGGCCCAGTGCGGCTATTGCCAGGCCGGGCAGATCATGACGGCGGTGGGCTTGCTCAAAAGCAATCCCAAGCCCTCGGACAAGCAGATTGACGAAGCCATGAGCGGCAATATCTGTCGCTGCGGCACCTATCCGCGCATTCATGCGGCTGTGAAGCTGGCCTCCAAGCGCCTGACAACGGGGGTGAAGTAAATGCAAGTCATCGAACAACACAACGCCATCCGCCGCCGCAGCCTGTTGCAGGGCGGTGCTGGCCTGGCCTTCACGCTGGGCGTGAGCAGCAGCGGCCTGGTCTATGCCCAGGATGCCGCCAAAGAGGCCAAGAAATACGGCGCGGACTCCATGCCCGGCACAACGGTGGACAACCCGCTGGTCTTTGTCAGCATTGCACCCGACGGGCAGGTGACCATCGTGGCCCACCGCGCGGAAATGGGTACCGGCGTGCGCACCAGCCTGCCCATGGTCGTGGCCGACGAGATGGAGGCGCGCTGGGATCGCGTGAAGATCGAACAGGCCGTGGCCGATGAAGCCCGTTACGGCAACCAGAACGTGGATGGCTCGCGCAGCATGCGCCACTTCTTCATGCCCATGCGCCGTGTGGGCGCGGCGGCACGCCAGATGCTGGAAGCCGCGGCCGCAGCGCGCTGGGGCGTGCCTGTGGCTCAGGTCAAGGCCGTGCAGCATGAGGTGATCCATGCCGCCAGCGGCAAGCGTCTGGGCTTTGGCGAGCTGGCTGCCGATGCGGCCAAGCAGGCCGTGCCCATGGGCGATCAGCTGCGGCTCAAGACAAAGGCCGACTTCCGCTATATCGGCAAGGGCAAGACCCCGGCCGTGGATCTGGCCCATATCGGCCAGGGCAAGGCCGTCTATGGCATGGACCAGCATCTGCCCGGCATGGTTTACGCCGTCGTCGCCCGTCCTGCTGTGCTGGGCGCCAGGCTGCGCAGCTTCAAGGGCGAAAAAGCCCTGCAGGTGGCAGGCGTAAAGAAGGTGCTGGAAATACCGGGCTACAAGGGGGCTCCGGCCTTTCAGCCGCTGGGCGGCGTGGCCGTGGTGGCCAGCAACACCTGGGCCGCCATGCAAGGCCGCCAGGCGCTGGAGCTGGACTGGGACGAAGGAGCTCATGCCAGCTATGACTCGGGTGAGTACCGTAAGCTGCTGGAAAAGGCTGCAGCCAGCCCGGGCAAGCTGATGCGCAGCAACGGCGATATCGAGGCCGTGATGAAAGCGGCAGGTGACAAGAACCTGATCGCTGCCGACTACTACGTGCCCCATCTGGCCCATGCGTCCATGGAGCCGCCGGCAGCCACGGCGCTGGTGGCGGCGGACAAGAGCCGCTGCGAGATCTGGACTTCGGTGCAAGACCCCGAAACCTGCAAAAAGCTGGTGGCCGGTTTTCTGGGCATGAAGCCCGAGCAGGTCACGGTGAACGTGCTGCTGCTGGGGGGGGCGTTCGGCCGCAAGTCCAAACCTGATTTTGCGGCGGAAGCAGCCTTGATCGCCCAGTCCATGCCCGGCACTCCCGTCAAGGTGGTCTGGACGCGCGATGACGATATACAGCACGACTTCTATCATGCGGTGGCGGCCGACCGGCTGGAGGCCGTGCTCGATGGCAAGGGCATGCCCCTGACCTGGCTGCACCGCTCGGCGGCGCCCACGATTTCTTCGCTGTTTCAGGAAGGTGCCAAGGGGCAAAGCGGCATGGAAATGGGCATGGGGGCCATCAACATGCCCTACCGGATACCCAATGTGCGCATAGAGACGGCCGAGGTCGAAGCCCACACCCGCATCGGCTGGTTTCGTTCGGTCTACAACATTCCGCATGCGTTCGCGGCCCAGTGCTTTATTGCAGAGTTGGCACATCAGGCGGGCAAGGATCACAGACAGTACGCGCTGGATCTGATCGGCCCGGCACGTCGGCTGAACCCGGAAAAAGACCTGGGCGATGGCTGGAACTACAGCGAATCCCCCACGGTTTACCCCTATGACACGGGACGCTTGCGCGCGGTGATCGAGGCGGCCACGCGTGGTGCCGGCTGGGGTCGGAAACTGCCCAAGGGGCATGGCCTGGGGCTGGCTTTTTGCTATAGCTTCATGAGCTATTCAGCCGTGGTGGTGGAGGTGGCTGTCGATGGCAAGGGAGAGGTGAAGGTGATTGCCGTCGATACCGCGCTGGATTGCGGCCCGCAGATCAACCCCGAGCGCATTCGTGCGCAGATGGAGGGCGGCGTCATCATGGGCCTGAGCTTGGCCATGAGCAGCGAAATCACTTTCGAGAAAGGGCGGGTCAAGCAAAGCAACTTCCATGACTACGAGGTGCTGCGCCATGCCCAGCAGCCCGGCCTCATCCGCACGCATCTGGTGGGCGACAACCTGGAGGTGCCGCCCGGCGGCGTGGGCGAGCCTCCATTGCCGGCAGTGGCTCCGGCTCTGGCGAACGCGGTGTTTGCGGCTACGGGCAAGCGGGTGAGGGCGCTGCCGATTCGTCAGCTAAGCTGATTTTTCACTGCATCCCAAAGGCCGGCCGGGCACTCAGCCGGCCTTTTTTGCCGCCGGGCCGCCCCCCAAGGCAAAAAGCGGCCCCCTTGGGGGGCAGCGGCTACACGCTAGTGAGCAAGCGTGGGGGGCTTTTTTTGCTTTGCAGCGCTGCGAAACATCAACCGAGCAGCGCAGCCTTGATGGTCTTGACGCCGTCGGCGTTGTCCCAGACGCCTTCTTCCAGCGCGTCATGGATGGTCTTGTCCAGGGCCGCGCTCAGCTGTTCACGCAGCTGTGGGGCATTGGGGCTGGCATCGATCACGATGCGCAGGGCGGTGCTCAAGGCCGTGATCTGGGCGGTGAGGTTGACGACAGCAGTGTGGTTGGAGCTCATGTGCATTCCTTTGCAAAGCGAGGTGAAGCAGCAGCACCGCCATGGAGCGCAGGCCATTGTCTGGCGCGGGGCAGGGCAGGGATGCCGGCTGCGAATGGTCTCCAGTGTCATCCGGGTTGATACCGATGTTGATGTATCAACAATAAGCAAAGATTCGCGCTATTGATACACAGGTGAATCACTTGGGCGATGCCGCTGCGGTGACCGCCCAAGGTGAGAGCCTCATGCCAACCTCTTTGCCGCACTGCTCTGCCGACGAGCCTGTCTGCAGCCAGACCCTGCCGCTGGACGAATTCCTGACCTTCAAGCTCATGGCCCTGGCCAACGCGCTGCAGACCCAGGTCACAAGGCATTACATCGCGCCGGTCACGCCCGTGGGGCTGACGGAATGGCGGCTCATGGGACTGTTGCAGCAGCATGGCGAAACCCATGCGGGCGCACTGGCCCGCATCAGCCTGATGGACAAGGCGCAGATCAGCCGCAGCCTGCAACCCTTGATAGATCGCCGCTGGGTGCTGCGCCGCCCCGATCCGCAGCATGCGCGCCGCCATCTGCTGAGCCTGAGCGAGGAAGGACTGCTCAATTTCGAACAGGTGCTCAGGCAGGCCAGGCCGTTTCAGGCGGCATTGCTCAACGCACTGAGCGCCCAGGAGCGTGAAGCGCTGACCGCCATCATTGCCAAGCTGATGCAGGCGGCCGAGGACATCGACGCCCGCGCAGCGCAGCTGCGCCAGTCTGTATCTCAAGCCATATCGCCATCAAACGCTTGACCATCAAGCGCTGAATGCTCTCTTTTTCATGAAACCACGGAGATTTGCACATGCACCCCGATGAAATTGCTGCCCGTCGCGAGCTGGCGGCCTGCTACCGCATCTTTGCCATGCTGGGCTGGGACGAGCTGATCTACAACCACATCACCGTGCGCCTGCCGGACAGCGTGACCGGCGGGGAAAAGCAGTTTCTGATCAACCCCTTCCGCCTGCACTACAGCGAGGTCACGGCCAGCAATCTGGTGCGCATCAATGTGCGCGGCGAGGTGGTCGGGCATTCGGACCATCCGGTCAACCCTGCGGGCTTTGTGGTGCACGCCGCCATCCATGACGGGCTGGAGGGTGCGCATTGCGTGATGCACACCCACACCACGGCTGGCATGGGCGTGGCCTGTCTGCAGGACGGGCTGAGCCAGAGCAATTTCTACAGCGCGCAGCTGCACGGCATGGTGGCCTACCACGACTTCGAGGGCATTACCATTCATGCCGATGAGGGGCCCCGGCTGCTGCAGAGCATGGGCGGGCGCAAGGCCGTGATTCTGCGCAACCATGGCCTGCTGAGCTGGGGCAGCAGCCTGCCTCAGGCCCTGGCCGTGTTGTGGGCGCTGCAGCGCGCCTGCGAGGTACAGCTGGCCACGCTCTCCATGGGCGCGCCGCGCATGATTGACGAGGCTACGGCAGCGCGCTGCAACGCCGACTCCCTGACCTTCAACGACGACCATGGCGGCCCGCGCGATGTGTTCGACCATCTGGTGCGGCGTGTGAACCGCATCGACAGCAGCTATCTGGATCTGTGAAATGACTCTGAAAAAAGCATGTATCTACGGTGCCGGCGCCATTGGCGGCTGGCTGGGTGTGGCTCTGGCCAAGGCGGGTTGCGAACTTGCTGCCGTGGCACGCGGCGAAACGCTGGCCGCATTGCGCAGCCAGGGCCTGACGCTGGTGCACGGCGATATGCGCGAAACCGTGGCGCTGAGGGCCGAAGAGGACCCGGCCGCACTGGGCGTGCAGGATGTGGTGGTGATCGCCGTCAAGGCTCCAGCCATGCCCGAGGTGGCGCGGCGCATTGCGCCGCTGATCGGCCCGCAGACGCTAGTGCTCACGGCCATGAACGGCGTGCCCTGGTGGTTTCTGGCCGGTGGGGTGGACGCCAGCCTGCGTGGCCTGCAGCTCAAGACCGTGGACCCGCAGGGCGAGATCGCCCAGGCCATACCTACCACACAGGTGATAGGTTCGGTGGTCCATGCCAGCTGCTCTCTCGATGCGCCCGGCGTGGTGCGCCGCCATTTCGGCAACAGCATCATCGTGGGCGAGCCCACGGCGCTGCCCGGAGATGCGTCCACCGAGCGCTTGCTGGCGCTGGCCGAGCTGCTGCGTGCAGGCGGTCTGGAGGTCAAGGTCTCGGACAATATCCAGCGCGATGCCTGGTACAAGCTCTGGGGCAATATGACCATGAACCCGGTCAGTGCCATCACGGGTGCGACCACGGACAAGATTCTGGGGGATGAGCTGGTGCGCGGCTTCATCACCTCGGTCATGCTGGAGGCCAAGGAAATCGGTGCCCGCATCGGTTTGCCGATTGCCGATACGCCGCAGGACAGGCATCAGGTCACGCTCAAGCTGGGCAGCTTCAAGACCTCCATGCTGCAGGATGTGGAAGCGGGCAAGCCCGTGGAGCTGGATGCCCTGGTGGGCGCGGTGCGCGAGATGGGCGTTCTGTGCGGCGTGGCCACGCCGTCCACCGATGCCCTGCTGGGGCTGGCCAGGCTGCGAGCCCGGCAGCTGGGTCTGTATCCGGCATGAAAATCCTGCACCGTTGCGGGATAAGGCTTGGATGCTCCGGAGCGCACTGACCTAGACTGATCGCCCATGATCTCCACAATGCGCTCCAAAGACCCTCTCCAGGACAGCCAGTGGACCACGCTGTGCGTGGTGACAACCACGGTGGCCCATGCGGCTGACGCCGATGATCTGGCCCGTGCACTGGTTGCCGCCCGCGTGGCGGCCTGCGTGCAGACGGAAAGCATCACCTCCTACTATGAATGGGATGGCGTGCTGCAGGCCACGCCCGAATGGCGGCTGGTCTGCAAGACCCTGCCCGAAGTCCTGACGCGGCTGACCGGACTCCTGCGCAAGCAGCATGGCTACGAGGTGCCGCAAATCACCATGCGTACCGAACTCTGCCTGAGCGATTACGGCAAATGGCTCAAACAGCAATTGCAGGCCTGAATAAAAATGGCATCCCACGCTCTCCCTCCGGGAGGACCTAGGCGGCCCCGGCGCTTTTATCTTGGGGCGGCCCGGCAATAAAAAAGGAGCGCCTTGCGCGCTCCTTTGATAGGTTCTAGGGCTGAAAGCGCCTGAATTCCTGAAAAATCCAGCGCTGGCAGCTATGGCTTGAGTAGCAGATCAGGACAGCAGCGCCTGGGCAAATTCCTTGGCACTGAAGGTTTCCAGGTCTTCGATCTTCTCGCCCACGCCGATGAAATAGACGGGAATGGGGCGCTCCTGCGCGATGGCCGCCAGCACGCCGCCCTTGGCCGTGCCGTCGAGCTTGGTGACCACCAGACCTGTCAGCTGCAGTGCGTCGTCGAAGGCGCGCACCTGGGTCAGGGCGTTCTGGCCGGTGTTGCCGTCGATGACCAGCAGCACCTCGTGCGGCGCCGTGCCGTCGGCCTTGCTCACCACGCGCTTGATCTTCCTGAGCTCTTCCATCAGGTGCAGCTGCGTGGGCAGGCGGCCTGCGGTATCGACCAGCACCACGTCCTTCTTGCGGGCCTTGCCGGCGGAGACGGCATCGAAGCTCACGGCTGCGGGGTCGCCGCCTTCCTGGCTGATGATCTCCACGGTGTTGCGGTTGGCCCAGACGCCCAGCTGCTCGCGCGCGGCGGCGCGGAAGGTGTCGGCCGCGGCCAGCAGCACGGTCTGACCGCTGTCGGCCAGATGCTTGGTCAGCTTGCCGATCGACGTGGTCTTGCCCGCGCCGTTGACGCCGGCCACCATGATGACGGTGGGCTGGTGTTCGCCAATCGTCAGCGGCTTTTCCAGCGGCTGGAGCAGGTCGGCCAGGGCATCGGCCAGCAGCGCCTTGACGGCGGCGGGCTCGGTGGTCTTGGTCTCCTTGACGCGGCGCTTGAGGTCGGCCAGCAGATGCTCGGTGGCCTTGACGCCGGTGTCGGCCATCAGCAGCGCATCTTCCAGCTCTTCATAAAGTGCGTCGTTGATCTGTGTGCCGGTGAAGACGGTGGCGATGCTGGAGCCGGTCTTGCGCAGGCCGGCCTTGAGGCGCTCCATCCAGCTTTGGCGGTTGTTTTCCGCTTCCGGCTTTGCGGTAGGCTCGGGGACTGCTACAAAATCCTGAGTGGCTGGCTGGCTTTCGGTATGCTTGGCAGCCGAACCGCCCCCAAAAGGCTTGCGCCACCATGAGCTGCTGCCATTTTCGGCAGGCGTTGCAGGCGTATCCTGTGGCTCCGGCCTGGCCGGGACAGCAGGAGCGGGCGCCGCAGCTGTCTCGGCTGCGGGCGTGGTGTCCACCACATCGGGTGGATTGGGCTTTTTCTTGAAAAAACTGAACATTGGCGGGTTTTTAGAATCACATCATTCTATGAAACATGTACGCGCACTCCCTGTACTGGGCTTAATGGCCTGTTTGAGCGCTGGGGCAGCCTTGGCTGCGCCGGGCGCATCGTCCCAACCTGTGCCTGCCCAAGCTGCCGAGGCTGCGCCTGCCGTGCAGCAGTTCACACTGAAGAACGGCATGCAGCTGATTGTGCAGCCAGACCGGCGCGCGCCCACGGCCGTGCACATGGTCTGGGTACGTGTGGGCTCCATGGACGAAATCAATGGCGTCACCGGCGTGGCCCACGCGCTGGAGCACATGATGTTCAAGGGCTCCAAGACCGTCAAACCCGGTGATTTCTCGCGCCGTGTGGCAGCGCTGGGCGGTCAGGAAAATGCCTTCACC
Source organism: Comamonas resistens (assembly GCF_030064165.1). Lineage (NCBI taxonomy): Bacteria > Pseudomonadati > Pseudomonadota > Betaproteobacteria > Burkholderiales > Comamonadaceae > Comamonas > Comamonas resistens. The sequence continues at coordinate 4,167,437 of NZ_CP125947.1, read as the reverse complement.
TGGCGTGACTACACCGGCTATTACCAGCAGATTCCGTCCAGCCGTCTCGAGGACGTGATGAAGCTGGAGTCGGACCGCTTCGCCAACAACCAGTGGCCCGACGCCGAGTTCAAGAAGGAAATCGAGGTCATCAAGGAAGAGCGCCGCATGCGCACCGACGACCAGCCACGTGCCGTGCTGATGGAGCAATTGACGGCGGCCACCTTTATGGCCTCGCCCTACCATCACCCCGTGGTGGGCTGGATGAGCGATCTGGATTCCATGAAGCCTGCCGATGTGCGTGACTTCCACAAGCGCTGGTATGTGCCCGCCAATGCCGCCGTGGTGGTGGTCGGCGATGTGAGCGTGGCCCAGGTGCGTGCCTGGGCCGAAAAATACTACGGCAGCATTCCCGCCCGCGCCGTGCCCGAGCGCAAGCCCCAGATCGAGCCCAAGCAGATCGGCGTGCGTCGCATCGAGGTCAAGCAGCCGGCCGAGCAGGCTTTTATCGCCATGGCCTATCGCGTGCCGACGCTGAACCATGTGGAGAAGCTGCAGGCCGACGACAAGGATGCACTGGCGCTGCTGGTGCTGTCGGCCGTGCTGGACGGCTATGACGGCGCGCGCCTGGAGCGCGCTCTGGTGCAGGGCGAAGGCCAGGCCAATGGTCGCGTGGCCGATAGCGCGGGCAGCTCGGCCTCCATCATGGGCCGTGGTCCCAGTCTGTTCATGCTGACGGGTGTACCCGCCAAGGGCCGGACGGCTGCCGATGTGGAAGCTGCCCTGCGTGCCCAGATTCAGAAGATTGCTCAGGAAGGTGTGCAGACCGACGAGCTGGAGCGTGTGAAGACGCAGTGGATGGCTTCCAACGTCTATGAGCGCGATTCCGTCATGGGTCAGGCGCAGAACCTGGGCAATTACTGGATTCAGGGCATGCCGCTGGATGCAGAGGACAAGCTGCTGGCCGAGCTGAAAAAGATCAGCTCGGACGACGTCAAGGCTGTGGCGGCCAAGTATTTTGGCGACGACCAACTGACTGTCGGCACGCTGGTGCCCCAGCCTTTGCCCGAGGGCAGCAAGGCCCGTCCCATGTCGGGCAAGGCGGATACCGGTGGATCGGTACATTGATGCACCCCCTGAGTCGTTTCGCGCCTTCCTCCTCTCTCTACGCACTTCGTGCTAAGGGAGGGAGACGACAGCTTTGCTGCGGGGCGGCCCTTGCTCGCTGTCCTTCGCTTGAAGTGCGGCAGTTTTGTGCATTGCGCACAGTGTGTGGCGCTGCGCAATCTTGAGGTTACACCTTATGAAAACTATGAAAAAGATAGCCGCTAGCGCTTTTGTAGCAAGCGCTGGATTAGGATTTTTAACCCAGTCTGCCTGGGCTTTGCTGCCGATTGAACACTGGACCCAGCCCAGCGGCGCCCAGGTCTGGCTGGTGCAAAGTCCTGGCATTCCCATGGTGGATGTGCAGCTGGACTTTGATGCGGGCAGCCGCCGTGATCCTGAGGGCAAGGCTGGCCTGGCCGCCGCTGTGGCCATGATGGCGTCCAAGGGCATCAAGGCCGCTGGTGATGCACCTGGGCTTGATGAAAATGGACTGGGCCAGGCCTGGGCCGATCTGGGCGCCAGCTTTGGCGCCAGCGCAGGCCGGGACAGCTTTACCTATGGACTGCGTTCGCTGACACAGCCCGATCTGTTGCAAAAAGCCGTGGCCCTGGCTGCGCGTCAGCTGGCCACACCCAGCTGGCCCGAGGCCGTATGGCAGCGCGACCGCGAGCGCTGGGCGGCGTCCATCAAGGAAGCCGACACCCGCCCCGGCACCGTGGCCTCCAAGGCTTTCCGTGCCGGTGTCTTCGGCAGCTCGCCCTATGGCTACCAGACCACGGTGGACAGCCTGGCAAAAATCGATATCTCGGCCATGCAGGACTTTCACCGCAAGCTGATCGCGGCCTGCCGTGCCAAGGTCAGCGTGGTGGGGGCGGTGAGCCGCCAGCAGGCCGACACCATGGTCAAGCAGCTGCTGGGCCCGCTGCAGGCCGCCAACGGCAATGATTGCCCGCCGCTGCCCGAGGTGGCCAAGGTGCAGGATCTGAAGGAAGCCAAGGTCGAGAACATCCCGTTCGAATCGGCTCAGGCCCAGGTCATCATTGGCCAGCCCGGCATCGCCCGCAACAGCCCCGATTTCCTGGCCGTGATGCTGGGCAACCACATCCTGGGCGGTGGAGGCTTTACCTCGCGCCTGATGGAAGAGGTGCGTGAAAAGCGCGGCCTGACCTATGGTGTTTCCAGCGATTTTTCGCCTGGCCTGGATCGAGGTGCTTTCGTGATCGGTCTGCAGACCCGTCCCGACCAGGCGGCCGAGGCACTCAAGGTCTCGCAGGATGTGCTGCGCAAATTCATTGCCGAAGGCCCGACCGAGAAGGAACTCAAGGCGGCCAAGGACAACCTGATTGGCGGCTTTGCGCTGCGCATCGACAGCAACCGCAAGCTGCTGGGCAATGTGGCCAATATTGCCTGGAACGGCTTGCCACTCGACTATCTGGAGCACTGGACCGACCGCGTTCAGGCTCTGACCACCAAGGACGTGAAGGATGCCATGCAGCGCATGGTGCAACCCGAGCGCATGGTGACCGTGACTTTGGGAGCTAAACCATGAGCCGCAGTGCCATCAAGCTGCATACCCCCGCAGGCCGCAAGGCGCTGGACAAGATGATTCACGAGGCCGAGCGCAAGGCGCAGGAGTCGGCGGCGGCCAGGCCCGGCCGGGCCGGCGCCAAGCCTGCTGCCGCTGGGGCAGCCACCGGTGCGGGCGAGATCCGCATCATCGGCGGGCAGTGGCGCCGTACGCGTCTGGCCGTGGCCCAGAAACCGGGCCTGCGCCCTACGCCAGACCGTGTGCGCGAAACCTTGTTCAACTGGCTGGGCCAGGATCTGACCAACTGGAAGGTGCTTGATGCCTTCAGCGGCACGGGTGCTTTGGGCCTGGAAGCCGCGTCGCGTGGGGCCACCAGTGTCATCATGAACGAGCAGGATGCAGCCCTGGTGCAGCAGCTGCAGCGTCTGCAGCAAAAGTTGGATGCCAGGATGCTCAAGATCCAGCGCGGCGATGCGCTGAGCTGCCTGAAGACCGTGACGGGCCAGGATCTGATCCTGCTCGACCCTCCGTTCGAGCAGGCGGATCTGTTCGAGCCTGCGGTGAAAGCTGCAATGAGTGCGCTCAACGAGGGCGGCTATATCTATCTGGAGGCACCGGAGGCCTGGTCCGAGGAACGCTGCCTGGAGCTGGGGCTGGAGCTGCACCGCTACCTCAAGGCCGGTGCAGTGCACGCGCATCTGCTGAAGAAACAGTAAGTCTGCTACTGATATAAGAGCTGCTGACGCTTGAAGATAGAGCGTCAGCAGCTCTTTTTTCATGGAGTAGCGGCCGAAGGGCATCCATGCATAATGCTTTTCATGCTGCGTCGCAGCAGTTGCATGCCACTCTAGAAAGATCTGCAGGAGATACATACCATGAGCCAGGACCTGATTGCCGTTTACCCCGGAACCTTCGACCCCATCACTCTGGGTCATGAAGATGTGGTGCGTCGGGCGTCACAGCTGTTCGGCAAGGTTATCGTGGCGGTGGCCGCAGGTCATCACAAGAAGACGCTGTTCAGCCTCGATGAACGTATCGCCATGGTGCGCGAGGCCTGCGCCAAGTTCCCTCAGGTCGAAGTGGAAAGCTTTGACGGTCTGCTGGCGCACTTTGTGCTGGCACGCGGTGCCAAGGCCATGGTGCGTGGCCTGCGCGCGGTCACGGACTTTGACTACGAATTCCAGCTCGCCGGCATGAACCGCACGCTGATGCCCGAGGTGGAGACCGTCTTTCTGACGCCCAGCGATCGTTACCAATTCATCAGCTCGACCTTTGTGCGCGAGATTGCGACGCTCAACGGTGATGTGGACAAATTCGTCTCGCAAAGCGTGCACGCGCGGCTGATGGCCAAGGTGGGCAGGGCGGTCTGAAACTGCGAGAAGCCGGGTCAAAAAAAGGCCTGGCAATCAGCGGTTTGTGGGTGCCGCCGCTGATCTTTGACGATTGGCCTGGATGAGGTCGTGCACAAAGCGCAGCTTGTTCCAGGCCGCAGCCGAGATGGCAAACGGATAGGCATCCTCGTGACCCAGGCTGCGGTTGAGGCTGTTGTGCAGCAAGGTCAGCGGCACCCACTGGCTCTGCATCAGCTCAAAGTCCACAGGCTCTGTGCCCAGCGGATTGCAGATTGATTGCGGGCCTCTATTGGGAATATCGGGCACGGTGATGCAGGTGTGGTAGCTGGCGGCCGTCTCCATCAGGTCCACCATGTGCAGATAGTGGGCCCAGGTTTCGGCCCAGTCTTCCCAGGCATGGGAGGTGGCGTAGGCGCTGATGAAGTTCTCTCTCCATTGGGTATCGAAGGGGTTCTTGTCGTAGTGCTGCTTCAGTGCCTGGCTGTAGTCATGGCCTTCGTAGCCAAACAGCGCTCTGAACGGCTCCAGCCATGCGCTATGTGCTATCAGCTGATCCCAGTAGAAATGCCCGGATTCGTGGCGCAGGTGGCCTATCAAGGTGCGATAGGGTTCATGCAGCGCCAGACGGCGTTTGGCACGCTCGTCGTCATCGGCCTCCACCACATTGAGCGTGATCATGCCGCTGGCATGGCCGGTCATGATGGGCGCGGCGCCAGGAATGTCCGCCAGCAATGAAAAACGCAGATGAGTGGGCGTGCTGGCATTGGGCCCCTCCAGGCCCAGCTTGGCCAGCGTGTAATAGAGCCTGCGCTTGGCGACTTCAATCTTGGCCCAGCGCAGCTGATTGGCCGGATTGCCTGCGTCGGGCAGCCATTCCGTCTGGCGGCACGAGACGCACAGCGTATGCGGGTCGGAAGCCTCGATCGCAAAATTGCACAGACTGATATCGTGGCGGTGTGCACAGGCTCGGTAGCGGGGCATGCCGCCGGCCTCCGAGGGCTGAGCAGAGGGTAGTATGCCCACGCGCAACTGGTCGGGCAAAAAGGCCTGGGCTGCACCGCAATGCACGCACTGCAGGCTTTCAAAATAGATCAGATGGCCGCAGGCTTCGCAGTTGAAAACTTGCATGTTTGCACTTTAGCCGTGAAGCATGACGCTGTGGAGTCGTCGAAAAACAAAGCCAGCTCGAAAGCTGGCTTGTGAGGAGTAGGAAGGAGCCAGGGCAAGCGGCCTGACCCCATGGCCCGTCAGGGCTTGACCACGATGCTGTTGCGTACTTCGCTGACGTTCTTGGTGGTGCGGGCAATTTCGCCTGCACGGGCTTTTTCCGCCTCGGACTTGGCAAAGCCTGACAACTGCACCACGCCCTTGAGGGTCTCCACGCTGATGGCGGTGGCAGACACGCTCTTGTCTTCGGCCATCTTGGCCTTGACGGCAGCGGTGATGGCCGTGTCGTCTACGTAAGAGCCCACCGACTGCTGATCGCGAGCGACGGAGCAGCCGGTTGCGGCCAGCAAGGTGGTTGCCGTAACAGTTGCAAAGGCGATGGCGCGAATGACTTTGGACATCGAGTTTTCCTTCGGAAACAGTTGAAAAGGTGAGGCGCTGTAAACGGTGTGGCGCGCCCGCTTTCGGGGTGGGAGCGTCTTTGGAGCTTACGCAAACAAGGATGTTTCAAGGATGAGGCCAAGCTCTTGCCTGAACCTGATTTGCGTAAGTCGTGGTCTTTATTTCCTGCGCGAGCGACCCAGGAAGAACGCGGTAGCCAGTGCCGCACCTGTGGCAGCGGCAATCAGCACGGAGCGGCCAGGCTGCTCGGACACATAGCGTGTTGTGGCCTCGGCCGTAGCCTGGAATTGGCGGCGTGCGCGGTAGGTGTTGTCGGCCCAGAAGTCAATGCTGCGCTCGGCAAGGTCCTGTGCGCGATTGGCCAGGTTGTCGATGAACAGGCTGTCTGCTTCTTCGTCGGCCGAGCGCATGTGACGGCCGGATTGATCAATGGCTTCGGAGGCCGTGCGGCGGGCACTGCGTGCGCTGTACCTGACGGTATCCGCGACATCGTCCGCTGCATCTTTGACGGTCTCGGCCACTTTCCTTGCCGAGCCCCTGGCGGATTCGAATGCATCCCCGGCAATGTCCGCTGCCTTGTGAGCCGCATGCTTGGCAGTGTCTGCCACATCGGCAGCGGCATTTTTGACATCGGTCTTGATGTCTTCTACTGCTGTACTGGCGTTTTTATCTTGTTGGTTCATTGTTTTAACTCCCTGAAAACACACTGTCGCACAAGGCGACAGTTGCAATGAATGGAACAGCTTCTGCAAGAAACCTCAGAAGTCAGATCATGGCGAATCTCATTCGATTGCGCAATGCGTGGAGCAATGCGCAGGGTTACTGTCTGTGCGAAGTCTGTAAGGCCTATTTCTTGATGAGCCCCATCACAAAAGTGATGACCGCCATCACGATGAAGACAAAGAACAGGATCTTGGCAATGCCCACTGCACCAGCAGCAATGCCTCCGAAGCCAAATATGGCAGCAATCAAGGCAATGATCAGAAAAACAATGGCGTAATGCAGCATGAGGTTCCCTTCTCGGCACTGGTTTGCGCGGCAGACGGTCTGTCGCGCCCTTTAGTCACAATTTAGAGAAGCCTGTACGGCATGCTTGCCAGTGAGCGGCTTTGCAACGCCGGAGCAGATCTCTGAGAGACTTGTAGGAAAAGCCGAAAGCCGGGGGGGCGATTCTGTTACAGGGCGGCGACAGTGGTCAGGGGTATTACCGCCGAAATCGTGGTGCCCTTGCCCGGCTGGGATGCCACGGTCAATCTGCCTCCTGCCGCTTCCACGCGGTGCTTCATGCCTGTCAGTCCATGGGAGTTGGGGCGCATGCTGGCCAGCTCGAATCCCAGGCCGTCATCCTGAATCTGGACTGCCACATAGGTCGGGTAGTTGTGCACGGATACGATGACATGACCTGCCTTGGCGTATTTGCCGATATTGGTCAGCGATTCCTGCACCACCCTATAGACGGTGAGCTGCGTGGATTCGGGCAGATCAACCTGCTCCAGGCTGGATTCCACATCGATACCGCTGCGTTCTCCGAACTCGCGAGTCAGAATCTCCAATGCCGTGGTCAGGCCCAGATTGGAGAGGGAAGAGGGACGCAAATCTTCAATAATGCGGCGTTTGAGCGCAATTCCGCTGTTGAGGGTTTCGACTAGGTGGGTAATGCGCTCGGACACCTCGGGTGACGAGGTGTCGATCTTGGACTTCAGCCTGGCCACATCCAGCTTGGCTGCGGTCAGCAAAGAGCCCAGTTCATCGTGCAGCTCGCGGGCCAGGTGGGCTCTCTCATCTTCACGTACCTGCTGCAAGTGCGTAGCCAGCTCCGTCAGAGTGGCGGTGCGTTCCCGTACTATTTCCTCCAGACGATTGCGCTCTTCGCGCTGGATTTCCTGCTCGCGTTGATGAGCCTGCTGCAAGGCATTGGCCTGACGCAGATACATGAAGAATCCCAGAATGCCGAGCGCGGTCACGGTCGCAATGCCTATGCGCGACAGGCTCAAAGTCTGCTCGATATCCGAAAGATTGATCTGGGCCTGTTTATCAATGCTCTCCAGCAAGACTTTGCTGTAACTGCGAATGGCATCCATGTTTTCCATGCCCACATCGGTGAACATGACAAAGCGCCAGGCTTCTTCGTTGCCTTGGCGATACAGCCTGAGGCTGAGATCCATTTCGCTTGTTTTGCGTTCCACCTGTCTGGCCAATGGTGTGAATGTCGCAAGCTCCGCCGGGTTCATGATGAAGATGCGGCGCAATTCATCCATGGTTCCATTAATGGCTTCGGCAGAAGATGTGTAAGGGGCCAGATAGCGCTCTTCTCCTGTGAGCAGATAACCACGCAGTCCTGTTTCTGCATCAAGGATCTGCTGCATCAGTTCATTGATCTTTGCCCGATTGCTTTGTGTCTTGGTGAGCGCATCAAGAGCGTGAAGAGAGCGCGTATAGCCAGCCTCGTTAATACTGACCATGAGCACGGCCGCAATGATTGCAATCGTGAGACTGACAGCAATTTTGCGAATATTCGTCCAGCGCATCTACACCCCCCTCACCTACAAATAAATTACCTGCTATTCTGCATAGTGATTCAGCTGATGATCGACATCATAGATCGGGACCCAGAATGAAGCGCTTGGGAGATGGGCGCAGATTTATGAAAAAGAGGTATGCATGATAAAAGTAGGAATCGTGGATGACCATGCAATCGTGCGTTCGGGACTTCGTCAGTTCCTGTCCGAGCATGTTGATTTGCGTGTTGTCGGTGAAGCAGGCAATGGTCGAGAAGCCATTGACTTGGTGCGTGAACAGGAAATCGATGTTCTGCTGATGGATCTATCCATGCCCGGTCAAAGTGGCATTGATGCATTGGCCATGCTTAGGGCAAAAGCTCCTGATATGGGCATCTTGATACTCAGCGGCTACCCTGAGGAGCATTACGCCATCAATCTGATCCGCCAGGGTGCCAGCGGGTATCTGAACAAGGAATGTGATCCGCAGGAAATTGCGGAAGCCATTCGCACTGTTGCCCTGGGACGCCGTTATTTGACGCCGACCGTCGCAGACCTGCTGGCCCAGCAGCTCAATCGCAAGGATGATATTCCGGCGCATGAACAGCTTTCCGAGCGCGAGTTTCAGGTGTTTCTCAAGCTCGCCCGAGGCGAGACTGCTGGTGATATCGCCAAATCCTTATCACTAAGTGTCAAGACGGTGAGCACCTACCGTACACGGCTGATGGAAAAAATGGGTCTGTCCTCGAATAGTGACCTGACCTACTATGCGTTGAAAAATCGATTGATCGATTGAAAACAAAAAAGGCTTGGAATTCCAAGCCTTTTTTGTTGCCATGTGAATCTTCAGACCTTATTGGTATTGAGATCGATGCAGAAATCGACCAAGCCATCGATTTCATTCGACTTGTCAAAAATTGCATCGGCATTCAAGCGTTGGCAGCGTTCACGCACATCAGGGGTTGCGTAATTGCTCAACACCAGCAGCTTTTGATTTTTGGATCGTGCCTGCAAGGCATTGACTACGCCCAGGCCGCTGCCCTGACGCAAAAAAAGATCGACCACAACCAGATCCCAGGCATCTGCATTTTGCGTCAGCCAGTGTGTGGCATCCAATTCCGTATCCGCAGTGCCGACAGCTTCCACATCGGCCAGCTCGGCCAAGGTTGCGATCAGGTTCTCGCGGATTGTGGGATTGTCTTCAACAAAGTAGGTACGCAGTTTCACGTCGGTTCCATCGGATTCTGGCGGTAACGCTTATCGCAACATTGTTAAATGCTTCTGAAACATTGTTACATCGAGGCCCGGCAACGCGAGTCAGTGTCTCTACGTAATTGCTGCCGGTTGCACAGAATTCAGTTTTTTTCTTTGCAGACTGGGCAGTCGGAATTGCGTGTTGTGTGCATCGTACTCCAATCCATGGAGCGGGCATCCAGCATTTGAAGTCGTCCGACAGAGCTTTGGCCGAAACCGGTAACCAGCTTGAGGGCTTCTGCTGCTTGTTGAGTCCCAATCAGGCCAACGAGAGGTGCGAAGACGCCCATGGTTGAACATTGGACCTCCTCAAACTCGGCTTCTGGCGGGAAGATACAGGCGTAGCAGGGGCTCTGGGGATCCCGGGGATCAATGACCATGAGCTGCCCATCCAGCCGGATGGCGGCTCCTTCCACCAAAGGCACTCCATGGCGCACGCAAGCGGCATTGATGAGCTGGCGCGTGCGGTAGTTGTCGGTGCAGTCCAGTACGATGGTGGCCTGGGGAACCAGCTGATCGAGCAGGGCATCCGTAGCTTGCTCTGCTATGCACCGAATCTGGACTTCGGGGTTGATGGCGTGCACCGCCTGGCGAATGGACTCCACCTTGGGTGTGCCGATGCGGGCGGTTGTATGGGCAATCTGGCGCTGCAGATTGGTCATGTCCACGGTATCGTGATCGACCAGCGTCATCGTGCCAATACCGGCTGAGCCCAGATACAGTGCAGCCGGGGAGCCCAGTCCACCGGCACCGATGATCAGCGCATGTGCGGCGAGGATGCGTTCCTGCCCTTCGATGCCAATCTCGTCGAGCATGATGTGGCGGGAGTAGCGCAGCAGTTGATCGTCATTCATCGATTGGCTTTCAGGGTTCCAAGAAAAAGCCGGGCAAGCCCGGCTGATTGGATGAAGGGGCGTTCCCTTGCTTATGGATTGCTCTTTTCGGGCTATTTTTTGTCCGTCGGCTTTTTGTCATCGGACTTCTTGTCGGAGCCTGCAGAATCTTCGGACTTTTCCTCGGTTTTGCGCTCGGTCAGGGTCTTGCTGATTTTCACAGGCTGGCCCTTGAGTTGATTGAGCGCCTGCTGAAGCTGGAAGTCCTTGTCTGTGCCAAATTCAGGCAGGCGGCGCTCGGAGATCGGCTTCTTGGCTTCTTCTTCCAGGCGCTTGCGGGCTTCTTCACGGGCCTTTTCCAATGCCTCGTTCTTGACCTCGGTGCCCTGTCCACTGGACAGGTGCTTTTCCAAGTCTGCTTCGCGCATACCCAGAGCTGCGTACAGATTGCCTTCTGCGGTTTCATCGACCATCAGGTCGGGAACAATGCCCTTGGCCTGGATGGACTTGCCGCTGGGGGTGTAGTAGCGGGCCGTGGTCAGCTTGAGAGCGGTGTCAGGGCCAAGAGGGCGTACGGTTTGCACCGAACCCTTGCCAAACGACTGGCTGCCCATGATGGTGGCGCGTTTGTGGTCTTGTAGCGCACCGGCCACGATTTCACTGGCAGAAGCAGAGCCCTCGTTGACCAGCACGACCAGAGGCAGCTTCTTGAGGGCTGCAGGCAGACGCTGCAGGGGGTCGCCAGAGCCGCGCTGGGCGTAGAACTCGGGGGATGCCTTGTATGTGGACTTGCTTTCGGCCAGCTGGCCGTTGGTGGAGACCACGGTCACATCGGGTGGCAGGAAGGCTGCAGAAATGGCCACGGCCGCATCCAGCAGGCCGCCGGGATCATTGCGCAGATCCAACACCAGTCCCTTGAGCTTGGGATCCTGCTTGTAGATTTCCTCGACCTTGCGAACAAAGTCGTCCACGGTGCGTTCCTGGAACTGGCTCAGGCGAATCCAGGCATAGCCGGGCTCGATCACCTTGCCCTTGACCGACTGGGTCTTGATCTCTTCACGTGTGATGGTGACGGGGAAGCTGCGGCTTTCGTCCTTGCGCAGGATGTTCAGGCGCACCTTGGTATTGGGCTCGCCACGCATGCGCTTGACCGCGTCGTTGAGACTCAGTCCCTTGACGGCCGTGTCATCGATCTTGGTGATCAGATCGCCAGTCTTCAGACCGGCGCGGAAAGCGGGGGAGCCTTCGATGGGCGAAACGATCTTGATCAGACCATCTTCCATGGTGATCTCGATGCCTACGCCGACGAACTTCCCGGAAGTGCCTTCCTTGAATTCCTTGTAGCTCTTCTTGTCGAAGTACTGGGAGTGGGGGTCCAGGCTGGAGACCATGCCGGAGATGGCATCCGTGATCAGCTTTTTGTCGCTGACAGGTTCCACATAATCGGTCTTGATCAGACCGAAGACAGCAGAAAGTTGCTGGATCTCTTCAAGCGGCAGAGGTGTCATACCCCCACGGGCCAATGTCTGTAGCGACACCGTGGTCAGCGCACCGGCCAGCACGCCCACAGAAATCCAACCTGCAATTTTGATTTTTTGACCCATAACACCCCTTAAGCCTTCGCAATATACACCTTGGACGACAGAAGGCCTATGAGGTTCCATAGGCCTTTTGCCGTGTCAGCCCGGTTCAGGCTGAACCGGGCGGTGAAGAGGTCTCAGGCCTTGCCCTGGGCCGCGACTGCCGCTGCAGCCTTGGCTGCGGCTTCGGCGTCGCCCAGGTAGTAGTGGCGGATGGGCTTGAGATCGGCATCCAGCTCATAGACCAGAGGAATGCCGTTGGGCACGTTCACGCCCACGATCTTGTCGTCGGCGATATTGTCCAGATACTTGATCAGGGCGCGGATGGAATTGCCGTGGGCGGCAACCACCACGCGCTTGCCGGCCTTGATGGCGGGGGCGATGGACTCGTTCCAGAAGGGCACGACGCGCTCGACCGTGTCCTTGAGGCACTCGGTCAGCGGAATCTGCTCGGGCTGCAGCTTGGCATAGCGCAGATCGCCGCGTTCGCTGCGGGGGTCTGCGGCTTCCAGGGCGGGTGGCGGCACATCGTAGCTGCGGCGCCATTGCAGGACCTGGGCGTCACCGTACTGCTTGGCCATGTCGGCCTTGTTCAGGCCTTGCAGGCCGCCGTAATGACGTTCGTTGAGGCGCCAGCTATGCACCACGGGCAGCCAGGTGCGGTCCATCTCGTCCTGCACATGCCACAGGGTCCGGATGGCACGCTTGAGCATGCTGGTGTAGGCCACATCGAAGTCATAGCCTTCTGCCTTGAGCAGTTGGCCGGCCTTTCTGGCCTGCTCGACGCCGGTGGCCGTCAGATCCACATCGGTCCAGCCGGTAAAACGGTTTTCAAGGTTCCAGGTGGATTCACCGTGGCGAATCAGAACGAGCTTGTACATGGATTCTTATCTTCTCAAAGTAGCAAAGCAGTAATGACGCGAAGTCAAAAGTGTGCGTATTCTAGAGGTTGGCCTTTGTCCAAGCACATGGCAAGGAAAGCTTGCTATGAATTTGAGCAACCTGGCGGCTATTCCTGTTGATCTTGGCAGGAATTGCGCTTGCCATGAAAGAGAGCGCCCACTTTCGTGATTGTCATTGCTTGTCTGCGGTCACCTGCATGCCGGTCAAGGGCTGTCATCACCCGGGCGGGTCAAGCCGCGGCATGGCCTCTAAAATCGACAGGTTTGCCATCCCAAGGAATGACGTGAAATTCATCATCGATAACTGGTATTTGATCCTGATTGCCGCTGCGTCGGGCGTGATGCTGCTGCTGCCGGCCCTGCGTGGTGCCTCGGGTGGCTCCCTGTCAGCTGCGGCTGCCGTGCACCTGATCAACCGCGAAAAAGCCGTGGTGATCGATGTCTGCGAACCCGAGGAATTCGCCGCAGGCCATGTCAATGGCGCGAAGAACCTGCCTTTGAGCCAGCTGGAAGACAAGCTGCCCACGACCGTGAAGAACAAGCAGCTGCCCGTGGTGCTGGTCTGCGCATCGGGCGCCCGTGCCGTGCGTGCCGAGGCCACCGCCAAGAAGCTGGGTTACGAGAAGGCCCAGGCTCTGGCTGGCGGCATGAAGGCCTGGCGTGATGCAGGCCTGCCGGTTGAAAAAGCCTGATTCAGCCCCCAGCTGTGTGTTTTGACGGGCGCAGCGATCAGCCGCGCCGTGCTAGAGATCAAGGAAAGTTGCCCATGCAAGCCGTAAAGATGTACACCACCGCCGTCTGCCCATATTGCATTCGTGCCAAGCAGATTCTTCAGTCCAAGGGCGTGGAGAACATTGAAGAGGTGCGCATTGATTTCGACCTCGCTGCGCGTGAGCACATGATGCAGACCACCGGCCGCCGTACCGTGCCCCAGATTTTCATCGGTGAAACCCATGTGGGCGGCTGCGATGATCTGATGGCACTCGATGCCAAGGGCGGTCTGCTGCCTCTGCTGCAAGGCTGAGTCTGCTCAAACCCTGTTTGCAGCACTTGCTAAAAAGCCGCTGCCCGGCAGGCACTGCATAATGCAAAGCGCTATTTCATGGAAATGCCTGCTGTGAGGATAGTCAAGACTTCCTCGACGCAGGCATTTTTGTGTTCCCCAAGATTTTTCTGAAAGACCCCGTTCATCATGGCCGAACAAGACAACAGCCCCGTGTTCCAGATCCAGCGCGTTTACCTGAAGGATCTGTCCCTGGAGCAGCCCAACTCCCCCGCCATCCTGCTCGAGCAAGAGCAGCCCAGCGTGGACATTCAGCTGGGTGTGGAAGCCACTCCCGTGGCTGAAGGCGTGTACGAAGTGGCCGTGACTGCCACCGTGCAGACCAAGATCCAGGACAAGACCGTGTTCCTGGTCGAAGCCAAGCAAGCCGGTATCTTCGAAATCCGCAACGTGCCCGAAGATCAGATGGGCGGCGTGATCGGCATTGCCTGCCCCCAGATCATCTACCCCTACCTGCGCGGCAACGTGGCCGACGTGGTGACTCGCGCCGGCTTCCCTCCCGTGCATCTGGCCGAAATCAACTTCCAGGCCATGTACGAGCAGCAACAGGCGGCGGCTGCCGCCCAGGCAGAAGGCCAGCTGCCCCAGTAAGCCGTGGATGAGGACTGATTCCTGCGCTGTGCAAGAATCGGGGCTCAGGCACAAAAAAAGAGGCCCTAGAGGCCTCTTTTGCTTATGGGCTGTGCGCAAACTGCTATCACTATTAGGACTTACGCAAACAAGAATGCACAAGGAGCGTTCCCATGGGGAAAATTTCTTGATTGAGCCTGATTTGCGTAAGTCGTGACTATTCATATGAACATTCTTGTCATCGGCGCTGGTGCCTGGGGTACGGCCATGGCCATCAGCGCGGCCACTCATCCGGACAAGCGCAGCGTACGCCTCTGGGCGCGGGACGAGGCGCAGGCGCGGCAGATGCAGGCGGAGCGTGCCAATAGCCGTTATCTGGCGGGCATTGCCTTTCCCGATGCGCTGCAGGTGGTCAGCGGCGATGTGATGGCGCAGGTGCAGGAGGCCGACCTCATCGTGCTGGGCACGCCCATGGCGGCGCTGCGTCAGTGGCTGATCAGGCTGCAGGACTGCCGCTCCCCCGTGGTCTGGCTGTGCAAGGGCTTCGAGGCCGTGGCCGCCGATGCTCCGGCAGGCAGCCATGGCCTGATGGCGCATGAGGTCTGCCAGCAGGTTGCGCCCCAGCTCAGAAGCGGCGCGCTCAGCGGCCCCAGCTTTGCGGCCGAAGTCGCGCGCCAGCAGCCCACGGCTCTGGTGGCCGCCAGTGCGCACAAGGATGTCAGCGAGTTGCTGGTCAGTGCCTTTCATGGCGAGGCCATGCGTGTCTATGCCAACGAGGACATCGTGGGCGTGGAAGTGGGCGGCGCCGTCAAGAATGTGCTGGCCATTGCCACGGGCCTGTGCGACGGACTGAGCCTGGGGCTCAATGCTCGCGCGGCGCTGGTCACGCGCGGCCTGGCCGAGATGACGCGTCTGGGCGTGGCCCTGGGCGCGCGCGTCGAGACTTTCATGGGCCTGTCCGGCCTTGGCGATCTGGTGCTGACCGCCACCGGCGATCTGTCGCGCAATCGCAAGGTCGGTCTGCTGCTGGCCGAAGGCAAGACGCTGGAGCAGGCTGTGACATCGCTGGGCCATGTGGCCGAGGGCGTGTATAGCGCCCGCACCGTGCTCGCGCGGGCACGCCAGGTTGGCGTGGAGATGCCGATTACCGAGACCGTGGTCGCCTTGCTCGACGGTCAACTGCCAGTCACCGAGGCCGTGCAGCATCTGATGGCGCGCGATCCGCGCGGTGAGTAAAAAACATAGCTGCTGGCGCTTTTTATCTATAGGTTTTAGATGATTTTTCATCTGAAACCAAAGAAAGGTCAGCGATAGCAGCTATTGGTTTTGATACCTGCTGGCTTAGCGGCCTTCACGCACGCTCAGCCAGGCGCTGGCTGCCCCGCATAGCGCAATGACGACCATGCCCAGCACGGCCCATTGATCGGGGATATGGCCATAGACCAGCCAGCCTGCCAGCAGCGCGCAGGGAATCTGGCTGTAGAGAAAAGGCGTGATGGTGGCGGGCTCGGCCTTTTCATAGGCCTTGAGCAGCATCAGATGTCCCACGGCGCTGCCTGCGCCCATGGCAATCGCGGCCAGCCAGAGCGCGGCGCTGTCCGGCAACTGCCAGACCCAGGGCAGGGCCATGCAGCTCAGGCTCAGCGCCAGCAGGCTGGTATAGATCTGCGTGGTCAGCGGGCGCTCCTTGCCCGCCATGCGGCTGCTCAGAATTTGATAGGCGGTGTTGGCTAGCAGCTGCAGCGCCGGCCAGACCAGGGCCCAGCCGCTGAACTGGCCCCCACCGGGCCGGATGATGACCAGCGTGCCCGCAAAGCCCAGCGCCACCAGCACCCAGCGCAGCGGGCTGACATGCTGGCCCAGCCAGAGCGCGGCCAGCAAGGTCAGGGCCAGCGGCGTCAGCGCCACGATGGCCGTGAACTCCGCCAGTGGCAGATAGCGCAGGCTGAGCATGGCAAAAGCATTGCTCAGGCAAAACAGAATGGCGCGCAGAAATTGAAAGCCCGGACGCTGCGTGCGAAAAATATCCAGCCCGTGCCGCGCCACGCCAAAGCCCACGGTCAGCACCGACTGCAGCACATAGCGCAGCCACAGCGCCATCAGCAGGGGCAGCAGCGCACCCGCATATTTGGAGCCGGTATCGAGCACCGAAAAGCAGGCGCAGGCCAGCACCGTAAAGCCAATGCCCGTCAGCGTATGGCGATGGGTTGAGGCGGCGGAGTGCTGTGGCATGGAAGAACTTACCGGGCACTGCGCGGTGCCGAGAGAAAAGATTTCAGGTGATTTTGGCCTGAAGTCCCTGATGACTAAGCGTTAGCTGCTATTGAATTCATGGCGTGAACTCAATCATGAAGCGTGGCGCAAGAGAGAGACAGCAAGCAAGGGCCGCCCCGCAGCTAGGGCTGCCCCAGCGATGCTGTCGTCCCCCTCCCTTAGCGCGCAGCGCGTAGAGAGAGGGGGAAGCCGCGTAGCGGCTCAGGGGGAGTTACAAACCAATCTCCAGCGCCAGCAGCTCTTCCACGGTCTGGCGGCGGCGAATCAGCTGCACTTTGTCGCCATCGACCAGCACTTCGGCGGCCAGCGGGCGGGTGTTGTAGTTGCTGGACATGGAGCTGCCATAGGCGCCTGTGTCGTGAATCACCAGCAGATCGCCTACGCTGGCACCGGCCAGACTGCGGGGCAGCACCACGCCGCCATCGCCCTGGGTGAACACATCGCCCGATTCGCACAAGGGGCCTGCGACCACGCTGTCCTGCGCGGGCAGGCTCTGGCCGTCGCGGCGCAGCACTTCCATGCCGTGGTAGCTGCCATACATGCTGGGGCGCATCAGTTCGTTGAAACCGGTGTCGACCAGCACGAAGTGGTTGCTGCCCGCGTTCTTGGTGGCGCGCACGGTGCCCAGCAGCACGCCGGACTCGGCCACCAGGAAGCGGCCGGGTTCGAGTTCCAGGCCCAGGCTGTGGCCGACGATGCCTTCGGCCTGCTTGCGCGCCGCATCCCACAGGCCGTGGTAGTGGTTGGTGTCGATGGTGGCATCGCCAGCACGATAGGGGATGGACAGGCCGCCGCCGGCCGAAATCGCATGCAGGTCCACGCCCGCGGCCTTGGTGCGCTCGACCAGCTTGACCATGGCGCCGCAGACTTCCTGCAGATGGCCGTAATCCACGCCCGAGCCGATGTGCATGTGCAGGCCGGCCAGCACCAGGCCGCCGGTCTTGATGGCGGTCAGCGCATCTTCCAGTTCGCTGTGCCAGATGCCGTGCTTGCTGTGCTCGCCGCCGGTATTGGTCTTGTTGCTGTGGCCGTGGCCGAAGCCAGGGTTGATGCGCAGCCACACATGGTGGCCCTTCGACACGGCAGCCAGCTGGTGCAGCATGTCGATGGAGCCCGCGTTCACAGGCACCTTGTGCTCGACCACGGTGGCCAGTGTCGCTTCGTCCATCACATCGGCGGTGAAGACGATGTCGGCGGGCTCGCCGAAACCGGGCGTGAAGCCCGCCGCCAGCGCGCGCAGGACTTCGCCGCGCGAGACCGCATCCACCTTCACGCCCTGCTCGCGCATCAGCTTGAGGATGTGGATGTTGGAGCAGGCCTTCTGGGCAAAGCGCACGGTGTCGAAAGCCTTGAGCTGGGCAATGCGCTCGCGGATGGTGGCGGCGTCATAGACCCACAGCGGTGTGCCGTATGCATCGGCCAGGTTCCAGAGTTGAGCGGGAGTGAAGGGATTGGACATGGTCATGAACTTTCATAGCTGTCAGCGCAGGCTGGCTATGCACTTCAGCCGCATTTCGCTCACATTGCCTTGCATGGTGCCCATCTCTCTTCATTCAGTCCAATGCTTAGATGTGTGAAGTCAATTCATTTTCGATATGCTTGAAGGCATGAATGAAAGTCGCATCACCCATCGCCATATCGAGGTCTTCCGTGCCGTGATGACGGCGGGCAGCGTGACGGGGGCAGCCGCCTTGCTCTATACCTCGCAGCCCACGGTCAGCCGCGAGCTGGCGCGCATGGAGCAACTGCTGGGCTATGCATTGTTCGAGCGTGTGCAGGGCCGCTTGCGCGCCAATGCGCGTGCTCTGCTGCTGTGGGACGAGGTGCGGCGCAGTTGGCATGGCCTGGAGCGGGTGATTGACCGTGCGCAGGAGCTGGGCCGCCCCCAGGGCGCGCATATCAGCGCGCTGTGCCTGCCGGCGCTCAGCCATGCGCTGCTGCCCGGGGCGCTGGCACGGCTCTATGCCGAGCATGGGCCGGTAGCCGTCAGCGTGACCACGCAGGAAGGGCCGCTGCTGCAGGAATGGATGGCCGCCCAGCGCTTTGACCTGGGCCTGACCGAGCAGGCCGATGCGCCGCCCGGCACGCGCAGCCTGCCGCTGCCGGCCATGGACGAGGTGGCCGTGCTGCCCGCGAACCACCCGCTGGCTGCCAGGCCGGTGCTGCGGGCCGAGGACTTTGCGGGCCAGCCCTTCATCAGCCTGGCGCGTGACGACCCTTATCGGCAGCAGATCGATGCCGTGTTTGCCGCAGCCGGTGTGCAGCGCAGCCTGCAGCTGGAGACCCATAGCGCGGTGGCGGTCTGCGCCATGGTGCAGCATGGCCTGGGCGTGGCCATCGTCAATCCGCTGACGGCCAGGGCCTGCGCCGGTCTGCAACTGGTGGTGCGGCCGCTGGCTTTTTCTGTCCCGTTCCAGGTTCATCTGCTGCTGCCGCTGCACCGGCCAACGGATATGGCCGTGCAATGGCTGGTAGATGCGCTGCAACAGCAAAGCCGGTTTCTGGCCCAGGCTGCCTGATTGCAGATACTGCCGGGTCCGCAATACCTCCAAAGACGCTGGCAGCCATATTGCTCAGGTCAAGGCCCGTGCATTCGTGGTTTTGGGTGCCGGGCGTGCCCGCCATATCGTCGATCACGGCCGCGGTCAGCACCGATTCCTGTAAGCCCACCATGGCAATGGTCAGCGCAGGCCGGGCGATGATGCGCAGCCGGGCACTCCACACGTGGGGCAACTGGGCAGAGAAGATCGGTACGGCCAGCGCATTCACAAAGCCGGTGCGCACCGAGCTGGAGACAAAGCGGATCAGCATGCCCATGCGGCACAGGCCGAAGATGATCTGCATGACGCCAATCAGCAGTTCGCGTGGAACGCTGGGAGCCCATTCATTGCGCAGCCGACTCGGTCGGGAAGAGAAATTCATGATGCGGACAGACGGCCCGCAAGATGTGAAGTGGATATATTGCGGTCCGGATGGTACGCACTGCGCGACTATTGTCGGGCTATTTCATCTCGGAGCAACGTGCCAATGCCTTCCGAACGATTGCACGGAAGCTGACGCGCAGAAGGCTTGGAAAGCTCAGGCTGCAGGTTTCTTGAAGCAGACCATCTTGGGCCGGAACCGCTGCAATACCTCTCCGCGCTGGTTCTTGGTGTGGCTGAGCACACGCACCATGGCGCGGTTGGGCTTGGATTGGGAGGGGATGATTTCCACAATCTCCGACTCCACATGCAGCACATCGCCGGGTCGCGTGGGTTGGGGCCAGGCCAGCTCTTCCATGCCGCCGCCAATCACGCCATCGGCCAGCGGAATGCTTTCGGTCACCAGCCGCATGCTGATGGATGCCGTATGCCAGCCGCTGGCAGCCAGGCCTTGAAAAATGTCCGCTGTCAAGCTATTTTTGTTCTGGCCAATCTGGCGAAAACGTATTCCTGACGCGGATTTAGAGCGAATTCAGGCTGAGGGCAAAGAGGCATTGCACCCGAGCCAGGAGCCACATAGGAGTCTGGGGATTGTGTATGCCTGGCGCACTGAGGCGTGAAACAGCATGGATATGCACGGTGGGAACATTGGTCAACAGCCTGTCAAAGCGCGGTGGGATTCCATGAAAGCAAAAGTTGTCAGTCTTCGTGCCGCCGTTCGCAACCGGCAGTCGATCAAGCGTCGATGCTGCGCCAGTCGCTTTTTGTTCTGCTGTGAGAACGCCGTTGGCCACGACTTTCTGCAGCTACTCAGGTGACCTGCAAAGACCCCTTGGCCCCCATCAGCAGTTCAATCACGTCCGGTGCTGTGATGACACTGAAGCGTGGGTCCATCTGTTCCGCCGTCATGCCGTTATGGATCATGCACGCGCCGCAGATTGCGATCCGCCCGCCCTTTTCCAGGAACTTGTCCAGCAGGCTGGCAACGGGCTCGAAGGGCTTGCCGATGTCCATGCCGGTGGCTGCACCCGGCTTGCCCAGTTCAACGGCTTCCACCATGAGGATGATGGTCGCAGTGTGTCCCTTAAGCAGAGCGTTGAGCGCCATGGTGAAGGTGACGGTCACCTTGTTGGGGTTGCTTTTGCCGTCGAAGACGGTAGCAACGAAATCAGTGGTTTGCATAGCTGAGATCTTTCGTATGAGAGGTTTACGGAAGACGCCCCGCACAGGACAAGGGCGCCAGATGGGTTAGATCAGTGAGACCCTACCGCGCCGAAGCCGGTGCAACTGCGTTGTGGGCCAGTGCCGAGAACTCGTTGAAGGCCGCCACGGCATTCGAGGCGTACATCGCCGAAGGACCGCCACCCATATAGATGGCCACTCCCAGCGTCTCATGCACTTCGGCTTCCGTAGCGCCCAGCTTGACAAGCGCCTTGGTGTGGAAGGCGATGCAGCCGTCGCAGCGGGCCGCCACGCCAACCGCGAGCGCGATCAACTCCTTTGTCTTGGCATCCAGCGCTCCATCGGCAATCGCGGCCTTGCCCATATCGCCGAAACCCTTCATGACCTGCGGAACGCCCTTGTGCAAGGGCGCCAGATTAGCCGTCACGTCCTTGGTCAGTTGTTTGTAGCTATTCATCATCGGAAACTCCTCATTGGCAGAAACATCAAGTTGAAATCAGGTCGAAGACCGAGTAGACGGACCTCACCCGGACTACCTGCCGCCGACGGGCTAGAAAAGTATGGTCGAGCCCTAGCCCTAGCCCTAGCCCTGGCAGCGCGACACCATGCCACGCTCGCGGACCAGCAGGGCCGTAACGCCAGCAGGCGCAGTAGGACGATCCACGTGGCGGGCTGCAGCATGGCGGCGAGCTCGCCGCCCTCCTGCGGCAGCCTCCACAGCGGGGCCGTGGTGTGCAGCCACTGCGCGGCCGAAACCTGCCTGACGGAACCTGCAGTCATGCGGGCAGACGCATCGGGATCTTGAGATAGCGCACGCCGTTGGATTCGGCTTCGGGCAAGCGGCCTGCGCGGATGTTGACCTGGATCGACGGCAGCAGCAGCGTGGGCGCGGCCAGCGTCGCGTCCCGGCGCTGGCGCATGGCCACGAACGCGTCCGCGTCCACCCCGTCGTGGACGTGCACGTTGCGCGCACGCTCTTCGGCGACCGTGCTCTCCCACGCGTAGCTGTCGCGGCCGGGTGCCTTGTAGTCGTGGCACATGAACAGCCGCGTGGCGGGTGGCAGCGCGAGCAGCTTCTGGATCGACTGGTACAAGGTGTGGGCGCTGCCACCGGGGAAGTCGGCGCGCGCGGTGCCGTAGTCCGGCATGAACAAGGTGTCGCCCACGAACACCGCATCGCCGATGCGGTAGGACACGCAGGCGGGCGTGTGGCCCGGGGTGTGCAGCACGTCTACCTTCAGGTCGCCGATGTTGAAGGTCTCGCCGTCGCGCAGCAGGCGGTCGAACTCGACGCCATCGCCGGACACGTCGTCCAGGTTGAACACCGGCCGGAAGATGGTTTGCACATCGCAGATGTGTTCCCCAATGGCCACCCGGGCGCCGGTGCGTGCCTTCAAGTAAGGCGCCGCGCTCAGGTGGTCCGCATGGGCGTGGGTCTCCAGGATCCAGGCCACCTCCAGCGCCTGGGCAGCCGCCGCGGCCAGCACTTGGTCGGCTGATGCGGTCGACACCTTGCCGCTGCGGTGGTCGTAGTCGAGCACGGGGTCGATCACGGCCGCCTGCCGCGTCACGGGATCGGACACCAGATAGGTCACGGTGTTCGTGGCCTCGTCGAAGAAAGCCTGGATCTGAGCAGCGGATCGCATAGGGAGTGTCCTGCCTTGGAAGGGGTGTTTTGACTATTTATTAGTTTATGCTAAATTAGAAAATAATGAAATACAAATCACCATGACGCCCAGCCAGAAAGACCAGTCGTTTTTGCAGGACAGTGCGGCCAGGGCCGCGGCCATGCTGCGAGCGGTCGGCAATGAGCACCGCCTGCTCGTCCTTTGCCTGCTGATCGAGCACGGCGAGATGACGGTCGGCGCTTTGCTCGACCACGTGGCCCTGAGCCAGTCCGCCCTGTCCCAGCACTTGGCCAAGATGCGCGAGGAAGGCCTGGTGGCCTACCGGCGCGAGTCACAGACGCTGCACTACCGCATTGAAAACCCGGACGTGGCCAAGCTCATCGCCACGCTCAAGACCATCTTCTGCCCATGACCCGCCACCGGAGGCCCCCATGTCCCTGAAATCCATCTCGCCCCAAGCCGCCAGCGAACTCGTGAATCAGGGTGCCGTCCTAGTGGACATCCGTGCAGCGAACGAACACGCCCGCGAACGCATCGCCACGGCATGCCATGTGCCCATGGACCGCCTGCGAAGCGGCGGCCTGCCGCTCGACGGCGCGCCAGCCGTCATCTTCCATTGCCGCTCGGGCAACCGGACGCGGGTGAATGCGTCGGTGCTGGGGGCCTGCACGGCCTGTGATGCCTACGTGCTCGAAGGCGGGCTGGACGCCTGGAAAAAGGCGGGGCTGCCCGTCGTGGCCGACGCCTCGCAGCCGCTGGAGCTGCAGCGGCAGGTGCAGATTGCAGCGGGGTCCTTGATCGTGCTCGGGACCGTGCTCGGGGCCACGGTATCGCCCTGGTTCCATGCGCTCTCGGGCTTCGTTGGAGCGGGACTTGTTTTCGCCGGGGCCTCGGGGTTCTGCGGGCTGGCCCGCGTGCTGATGCGCATGCCCTGGAACCGCAACGCGCTGGCAGGATGAAGTTGCCACGGGCAGTGGCACTTCGCCCTGCCACGCTTTGTTTTCTTGTTTGACTGACCCAGGAGAAACCATGAAATTCAACGTCGGCGGCGTGGACCGCATCCTTCGCATCGTCATCGGCCTCGTCCTCATCGCGCTGGCCGCCACGGGCACCGTGGGCTGGTGGGGCTGGCTGGGCGTCATCCCGCTACTGACGGGGGTAGTACGCTTTTGCCCGCTGTACTCTCTTGTAGGAATGAACACTTGCCCGATGAAAGCAAGAAAGTAAGGAAGTTCGACATACACCGACTGTTTCTCTTGGGGCGGCACATTAGTGCATGCATTCCAAAGCGCAATGTAAGAGCTTTTGGTCCCACTCGAAGCACTGTCCGGGTGCACGAGGTGCACTTACGCGGTTTCAGACAGAACCAACGAAAGAGGTCATCATGGACTGGCCGCTAAGAGCGGTTCCTGCTGGTTGTTTTGAATCCCCGATCCCCAGCCATGAATGCCTCCAGCATGTGCGGGATCAACATCGCCGCGTCTACGGCCTCGCCATACGCCTGCGCGTGCAGCGCGGCGTAGCGATCGAGGTCGGCCTTCAGGCTGGCCGGGCACGCGAAGGTCAGCTTGATGCTTTCCGTCTTCGGGAGCGGACCGAGCCGCAGCTTCTTGGCCGTGCTCATCGCATTGTTCCCCGATTGAAGAACAGCGGTTGGTACGGCCGAAGCACCAGGTCGCGGTTGACGATGATGCGAACCGGCAGGCCCGGCCGTTCAGTCAGCGTCGGCTGGATGTTCATGTTGCGCCGGGTCATCTCCTGCCCGACCTGATTGATGCTGTCCTGTGCGCTGTCGCGCCCGGCGATCACGATGCGATTGCCGTCCTGCCGGTTCTCCGGCGCGGCCAGCTCGGAACCCACGCCCAGCAGCGTGGTCAGCGCCGCGCCGGCAAAGACCCGATCCCAATGCCAATCGACACCATCCTCCAGGCCGGCATAGCCGGCCGGGTCAGTGCCCGCAAGGTTGTCGAGCTTCAGCGAAGACGTGTCGGGCAGAATGATCCGGTTCCACACCACCTGCACGCGGCTCTGCCCGTAGCTGACCTGGCTGTTGTACTTGCCCAGGATGCGCGATCCCTGCGGGATCAACAGGAACTTGCCCGTGGCCGAGTCGTAGACCGGCTCCGTCACCGTGCCGATCACGTCGCCCGGCAGGTCGGACTTGATGCCCGTCACCAGCGCGCCCGCGATCACCGTTCCGGCCATCACCTGGTACGGCGAGGCTGGCATTTGCAGATGGCCGGAATTACGGGTTTCCGTAGAACCGCCTTTCAGGAAAGCCTCTTTCTGGTCTTGCCGGTTCTGCACGGCGGTCGGGTCGGAAGGCTGAGCCGCCGTCGAGGCCGGCCCAGCGGCGAGCGGGTCCAAGCCCGCCAAGGCGCTGCCCGGCGCAGCCGTAGCGGCAGGCGCTGCGGCCTTGCCCTGCTGGCCCGAGCGGAAGAACACCGTCGAGGCCGCTGCGGCCTCGGCTTCCTTGCGCCGTGCATCCTCCGGGTCGTGGCCCGGAGGCGCATAGGCCGGTGTCACAGGTTGCTGCGACTTCACGATGGCCGGCCCAAGGTCGCCCGGCAACGGCGGCCCCAGCTCCGGCACCTTCGGCGGCAGCTTGGAATAGTCCGATGGCAGGCCGTCCAGCCCTTCGGACTTGGACACGCGATCCACGTTGTAAAGCTCGGTCTGCTCGCCAGCACCACGCCGATGCGGCTGCAATGACCAGATCGTCGCCCCGAGTACCGCGACCGACAGGCCGCCGGTGAGGATGGCCAGCGTGCGCCGGTTCAGGCGCGTAACCGGGCGCGGCTGCGCGCGCAGCCCCACCGCCTCGGGCGCGACCTTGCCCACCGCAGGCGCTGCATGGTCAGAAATGTCGTCCTGGCTCATGGTCAGTTCCTCCGCGTGCCACCCGAAACCCCATCGGTGCGCTCGATGCGCACCACGTCGCCTTTGTCACCACCGAGGCGCAGCTCCGCCGCGCCGAACAGCCGATCCACGATGTAGTACGGCGGACGGAATCGGTAGTTGACGAGCTGGCCGTCGCCCTGCGCGCCGATCACGAACAGCGGCGGCAGCTCGCCTTGGGCGATGCCCGGCGGGAACTGGATGTAGACCTTCTCGCCGTCATCGAAGGCGCGCAGCGGCTTCCACGGCGGATTGCTGCCGCTGACCGCATAGCGGAAGCGGATCTTCTCCAGCGACAGGCCCGCATCGACCGGCGCCGCAGCGCTGGCCGCCTGCGCCTGGCGCTGCAAGGCCAGCATCTTGTCCTTGGGGTACTCCCAGGACACCGACGCCATCCAGGTCTTCTCGGTCGAGGTCAGCTCCAGCAGGTACGTCCTGCGGCTGGTCGTGATGACGAGGTTGGTCTTCAGGCCCGAGCGGATCGGCTTGACCATCACATTGACGCGCAACGCCTCACCGCTGCCGCTCGATGTGTCGCCCACGATCCAGCGCACCGTGTCCCCGGCGGCGACCGTCACTAGTTCCTCGCCGGGCTGGAGCGCAATCACGGTCACGCGGCCCACGGCCGCGTAGACCTGATACAGCGCGCCATCGGTGAAGGGCCAGATCTGAATCGCATTGACATAGCCCTCGCGCGTGGGCGCAATGCGCGCCTCGGCATTGGCACGGGCCACGCGCACGGTTTCGTCGGCGGGCTCCGCCGCAGGCTTGGCGTCATCGGCCTTGGGCACGGGTTTCATCTGCGCCGGCATCGGCAACACCTCGGGCACGGTCACGACCTCCACCGGCTTCGGCGCCTCGGGCAGCGGCTGGGCCTGCACGGGCTCGTCGAGCGAGATGGCCGGCGGCGGCTTGCCCTGCGTGGCGCAGCCCGAGAGCAAGACGCTGGATGCCAGCAAGATCAGCGGCAAGGCGGATTTACGGAAAAGCGGATTCATGGCTTGGCTCCTTCGGATGAATCGAGTTCGCGGCTCCACGACAGTCCGTTGACGTAGATGCCCAAGGGGTTCTTGCGCAGGCGCTGCTCGGTACGCGGGGTCTGCTGCACTATGGAAATCACTGCGTTCCAGCGTTCGGTGCGATCCAGTGCGCCGTTGACGTAGCGCGTTTCCGTCCAGCGCACGTTGAAAGACGTGTCGCTGGCACGGGTCACGCTGGTGATCTGCACCGTCACTGACTCCTTGCCGATGCGCGCGAACGGATCGTTCACGCGGGCGTAGTCGTTGAGCACCACGGCGCCCTTATCGGTGGTGTAGTTGTATGCATCGAGCCAGTTCTGGCGGACGACGATGGGATCAATCGACAGCGAGCGCACCAGGCCGATGAAGCGGCCCAGGTGATACGCGATCTGGGCATCGCTGGGCCGGTACGGCGTGGCGGCTTCGCCCACGGTACGCACCTGCCCAGCCTGATCGACCTCGATCACATAGGGCGTCACGATGGACTGCGCCGAGCGCCAGACCAGGCCACCGGCCATCAGCAGCGCGAGCGCAAGGCAGCCGAAGGCCATCAAGCGCCAGTTCTTCGCCTGCACGCGCGGCGAGCCGATGCGCTCGTCCCACACCTGGCCGGCGGCTTGGTACGGCGTGGCGGGCTGCGGCGTGTCGGCATAGCGCACCTGGGGTCTTTTGAATCGCATAGGGGTTCTCCTTGAGGATCAGGAAGCGGGTCATTCGTCGGAGTTGCGCAAGCTCGGCCCTTGGCTGGAGCTGCCGCCATCACCACCGCGCAGCGTGTGGGCGGCGGTCGTCGCGGCATGGGTGAGTTGCTGCCTGCGATGCAGGCGCTTGGCCCAGGCGGGCTGCTCGGCGGCGGCTGGTGTTGCGGAATCGGCCGCGCCCTGCGAGCCGTCAGACGCGGCGGCGTCATCAGGCCGGAAGGCGGCGGCGACACGCTCCTTCATCGAGCGCGCGCCATCGGCCACCTTCTGCCCGGCGGCCTGCGCGCCAGTCTTGGCGACATTGCCCACGCCGGCGGCAGCGCCTTTGAGGCCACCGCCAGCGGACGCGGAGCCAGCCTGGAACGCCGACTTCGCGCTGCTGGCGGCCCCGGTAGCGGCACGCGCACCGCTGCCGGCCAGCTTGGCCGCAGCCGGGGCCATGCGCGCGCCGGCAGCGACAGCGCCGCCGACGCCCGTGGCTGCGGCGCCCACGGCAACCGCAGCGCCGGCCGCGCCCAATGCGGCACCGGCCATCGCGCCCGCGCCGAGCTGCGGGCCGCCAGACACCAGCCCGGTCGCAATGCCCGGCCCGAAGATGCCCAGCGCCAGCAGCGTCAAAGAAGCCAGCATGATGACCACCGCATGGTCGATGGACGGCTCGGCGGGATGCACCTGGAACTCGGCGAACAGGCCCGAGCCGATGCCCACGATGACGGCGAGCACCAGCACCTTGATGCCGGACGACACCACGTTGCCCAAGACTTTTTCAGCGAGGAATGCCGTCTTGTTCCACAACGCGAATGGCACCAGCACGAAGCCTGCAAGCGTGGTCAGCTTGAACTCGATCAGCGTGATGAAAAGCTGGATCGCCAGCACGAAGAAGCACAGCAGGACGATGAGCCAGGAGAGGAACATCACGACGATGGGCGTGATGTTCACGAACACCTCGGGAAAGCCCGCCATGTCGCCGATCTGTTTGAGGATCGGTGCCCCGGCGTCGATGCCGACCTTGGCCAGCCTGCCCGGTTGCAGGAAGTTCTCCATGCTCAGGGTCGAGCCGCTGGCCGTCAGGCCCAGGCCGGCGAACGAGCGGAACACGATGCCAGCCAGCCAGTTGAAGTTGCCGATGATGTAGGCGAAGGCGCCCACGTACAGCACCTTGCGGATCAGCTTGGCGATCACGTCCTCGCCCTGGCCGGTGGCATGGCCCATCGCCCAGAACAGTCCGGCGATCGTCATGTCGATGACGATCAGCGTGGCCGTGAGGAATGCCACTTCGCCCTGCAGCAGCCCAAAGCCCGAGTCGACGTAGCGCGAGAATACATCGAGGAAGCGGTCGATGACCGAAACGTCGTTCATGGCAAGTCCTCCTGCCCGGACAAGGCCACCGCCTCGGCGCTGTCAGTGGGTTCATCAAAGCTAGGCGGAATCGGCGGCAGGTCGGCCAGCGTCCGGTATTCGTCGGCACCGGCCTTGCCGGAGAGAAAGCGGCGCAGATCGGCCTGAGCCACCTGCGCGCACAACGCGCCGTCATGCTGGCCCGTGCGGCACTGCGCCTTGAGCAAGCACAGCCGCACCGGATCGGCCGACAGCGCATCGACCGAAGGCGCTTCGTGCTGGCCGCAACCGGCCAGTACGAGCACAGCGAGAGCGAACAGGACGGGCGTGCGGTTCATGGCATCACCCGTCAGCGGCTGTAGAAGTTGACGGGTTGCGGCGTGTACGGCGTGCCTTCACCCAGGAATCGCCGGTTCACCTCGCGGCCCCGTTCGACGGCGGCGGCCTGCCGCGCCAGCTCCAGCGAGGCCGCGCGATCCTGCGTGATCTGCAGCCGCTGCGTCTGGATCGACTGCTTGGCCTGCAAGGCGAGCAACTGGTTCATGGCCTGCATCGCCTGCAGCGCGCCTTGCGCCGACTGGCTCTTGCCGACCAGATCGGCCAGCACGCTTTCATCGTCCTGGAGGTTCTGCGATGCCTGCGCCTGCATCTGCATGGTGGTTTGCAGGCCGTTGAGCGTGTTCTTCCACCGCTCCTGCGCATCGAGGTACATCTGATTGCCGCTCACCGTGGCCGCGTACTTCTCGGGATACAGGCGCGCGAACTCTCGGTCGATGCTCGTCACGTCGTAGGCCAATCCCTTGGCCTGCGCGATGAGACGCTGGGTGGTCGCCAGGTTCGCGCGCAACTGGCCCACCACGCTGGACGGCAGGCTGGCCAGGTTACGCGCCTGGTTGATGAGCATCTGCGCTTCGTTCTGAAGCTGGCGGATCTGGTTGTTGATCTGCTCCAGCGTGCGAACGGCGGTGAGCGTGTTCTGCACCAGATTGGTCGGGTCGAGCACGATGTCGCCGACGCCGAACAGCGCGTGCGCGGGCTGCGCGATACCGAAGACGAGCACGCAGGCGGCGGTCAGGGCTGCGAGCTTGGGGGCATGGGTTTTCATGGCTGGTTCTCCTGCGGATGGGTGGGAACAAAGGCGGCGGTCGGCGGCGTGCCGGGGAAGTCACGCAGCAGCTCGGCCGCCCAATCGAGGCTGCGGTGGCGCAGCCACGCGGCTGCGAACGGGGAAGACGCTGCGGAGCTGGCATCGACTGCGGCGAGCACTGCGTCCATGTCACGCTGGTCTTGCGGCGTGGAGGCGCCCACGAAGGCCAGCGTCGCCGGCCCCAGGTCAAGGTCGAACAAGCGGTTGCCGAGACGGGATTGGTAGTAGTAGTCGCGCTTGGGCTGCGCGGTGGCGACGATTTCGATCTGGCGGCTGTTGAGGCCGAAGCCTTCGTAGATAGCTCGAATCTGCGGCTCGGTCGCCTGCGGGTTCGGCAGGAAGATGCGGCTTGCGCAGCTTTCGATGATCGCGGGCGCGATGCTCGAATCCTTGATGTCGGCAAGGCTCTGCGTGGCGAAGATCACCGACACGTTTTTCTTGCGCAGCGTCTTGAGCCACTGGCGGATGCGTGCCGCAAACACCGGGTCATCCAAGAACAGCCACGCTTCATCGAGGATCAGCAGCGTGGGCGCACCGTCAAAGCGTTCGTCGAAGCGCGCAAAGAGGTAATGCAGCACGGCCATGACGGCGGCCTTGCTGTGCATCAGCTCCTCCATCTCGAAGCACTGCACGTCGGCCATGCCCAGCCGGTCGTGGTCGGCGTCCAGCAGCTTGCCGTGCGCACCGCCGAGCACATAGGGCGCGAGCGCTTGGCGCAGCGCATTCGATTGCAGCAGCACCGACAGGCCGGTCATCGTGCGCTGCTCCACCGGCGCCCCGGCCAGGCTGCCCAGGGCTGACCAGATAGCGGCCTTCTCGTCCGGCCCGACCGCCACACCCTCGTGCCGCAAGCGGCCTTCGATCCATTCGGCCGCCCAGGTGCGGTAGCCCTCACGGTCGATGCGGGCAAGCGGCTGGAAGGCGATTTCGCCATCCGTTCCGAGGTCGTAGTGCTCGCCGCCCAGCCCGAGGATCGTGGCGCGCATTGAGCGGCCCATGTCGAAGGCGAAGATGCGCGAGCCGCGATAGCGGCGGAACTGCATCGCCAGGGTGGCGAGCAAGACCGACTTGCCCATGCCGGTCGGGCCAGCGACCAGCGTGTGGCCCACGTCGCCGATGTGCGTCACCAGCCGGAACGGCGTCGCGCCATCGGTGCGGGTGACGATCAGCGGCGGGCCGTCCAGGTGGTCGTTCTTCTCCGGCCCGGCCCATACCGCCGACACCGGCATCAGGTGCGCCAGGTTCAGCGTCGAGACAATGGGCTGGCGCACGTTGGCGTAGGCGTTGCCGGGGAGCGAGGACAGCCACGCATCCACGGCGTTGAGCGTTTCGGGGATGGTGACGAACCCCCGGCCCTGGATGACGCGCTCCACCATGCGCAGCTTCTCGTCGGCTGCGCCGGCGTCCTCGTCCATGACGGTGACGGTCGCCGTCAGGTAGCCGAAGGCCACCTGGTCGCTGCCCAGCTCCTGCAAGGCGGCGTCCGCGTCGGCGGCCTTGTTGCTGGCGTCGGTATCCACCAGCGGCGACTCCTGCTGAAAGATCGTTTCGCGTAGCAGCGCGATGACGTTCTTGCGCTTGGCGAACCACTGGCGGCGCAGGCGGGCGAGTTCTTTTTCCGCCTCGGATTTGTCGAGGCACAGAAAGCGCGTACTCCAGCGGTACGCAAATCCCAGGCGGTTGAGGTCGTCCAGAATCCCCGGCCAGGTCGAGGTCGGGAAGCCCCGCACCGTCGCCACACGCAGGTGCTGGTCGCCCAGCATGGGAGCCAGGCCACCGACTAGCGGCGAGTCGGTCAGCAGCGCGTCGAGGTGGAATGGCACCTCGGGCGCTGCGACCCGGTAGCGCCGCGTCGAGATGGTGGCGTGCAGATAGGTCAGCGTCTGGCTGTCATCCAGCCATGCGATCTCCGGCATCACGCCATCGAGCAGGTCGAAAACGCGATCCGTTTCCGCGACGAAGGCGGTCAGGCGTTCGCGCCAGTCCACGCCTTCGGTCGGACGGTTCTCGTACAACATGCCGACCGCGCGGGCGCGGGATTCTTCGGGCGGCAAATACACCAGCGTCAGGTGATAGCCGCTCTCGAAATGGTTGCCCGATTCCTCAAAGGCCGCGCGCCGTTCCTCGTCCACCAGCCAGGACAACGGTTCGGGAAAGTCAGAATGTGGGTAGTCGGCCGCAGCTCGGCGCTCGGCCTCGATGAACAGCGCCCAGCCCGAGCCCATCCGGCGCAGCGCGTTGTTCAGCCGTGCGCTGGTGGCGATCAGCTCGCCTTGCGTCGCGCTGTCGAGGTCAGGCCCGCGAAACCGTGCTGTGCGTTGGAAACTGCCGTCCTTGTTCAAGACGACGCCCGGCGCGATCAGCCCGGCCCAAGGCAGCCAGTCGGCCAGCAGCGCGGGCCGCTGGCGGTATTCGGCAAGGTTCAACATGGCGGCATCCCCTCACACGTCCAGCAATGGGCGGTGCTTGATGTGCCGGGCGAACACGGCCATGAACTGCGGATCAAGGCGCGCGCCCCAGACCGCCAGCGCATGGCCGACGATCCAGAGCTCCACGCCTGGAATCCACAGTTGCAGGCCCAGCCCGACGGCGGCGGCCAGCGTGCCGTTGGCAATCGCCACGGTGCGCGGCGCCCCGCCCAGCAGGATCGGCTCGGTGAGCGAGCGATGCAGCGGCACCTCGAACCCGGCCGCGAAGGTGTCCGGGCCGCTCATACGACAGCCCCGCCAGAGAAGCTGAAGAAGGACAGGAAGAAACTCGAAGCCGCGAACGCGATGGACAGACCGAACACGATCTGGATGAGCTTGCGGAAACCGCCCGACGTGTCACCGAAGGCCAGCGCCAGGCCCGTGGCGATGATGATGATGACCGCGACGATGCGCGCCACCGGCCCTTGAATCGACTCCAAGATCGACTGCAACGGGCCTTCCCACGGCATCGAGGAGCCGGCGGCCTGCGCCGTACCGGCCAGAAACACCAGCAGCACGGCGAGTAGCAGCCCTTGCCCGGCGGGACGAAACAAGCTCTGCAGCCGGGCCTTACCGGGTTGGCGCGAAAGCGGATTTACGGAAACACGGAAAGCAGGAATGGTCATCTGCGTCATGGCAGTTCTCCAGGGTGGTTGAGGGACGTGGAAATCGCCGCAGCGGGTGCGGCATCGGGAAGTGGCGGCAGCTCGGGAAACGGCGTTTCCAGTGCGTCCGCCCCCCAGTCCGCCAATCGGTAGCCCACGCCGTCGAAGCCGACGACGCGGGCGATGCTCTCGATGCGGCGCTTGCGTCCGCGTCCGGCGATGTGGATCACCACGTTGACCGCCTCGGCGATCAACGCACGCGGCGGATTCACCGCCACTTCGAGAATCAGTTGCTCCAGGCGCAGCAGCGCACCGAGCGCGGAGCCGGCGTGGATCGTGGCGATGCCGCCGGGGTGGCCGGTTCCCCATACCTTGATGAGATCCAGCGCCTCGGCGCCGCGCACCTCGCCGACGACGACGCGATCCGGCCGCAGGCGCATGGACGAGCGCACCAGCTCGGTCATCGACACCACGCCGGCGCGCGTGCGCAGCGGAACGTGGTCGCGGGCCGCGCATTGCAGCTCCACCGTGTCTTCGAGCACCAGCACGCGGTCGCCGGTGGCGGCAATCTCGGCCAGCAGTGCATTGGCCAAGGTCGTCTTGCCGCTGCTGGTCGCCCCAGCGATCAGGATGTTCTGGCGCTCGCGCACGGCGCGCACCAGAAACGCCGCCTGGGCGGCGGTCATCATTCCCTCCACGACGTACCGCTCCAGCGGAATCACGCCGATGGCGCGCTTGCGCAGCGCAAAGGCCGGCCCCGGTGCGGCGGGCGGCAAGATGCCCTCGAAGCGTTCGCCGGTTTCGGGCAGCTCGGCGGATAGCAGCGGCTGGCCGCGATGCACTTCCGCACCGACGTGGGCCGCGACCAGGCGGATGATTCGCTCGCCATCGGCTTCGGGCATCTCCACGCCCATCGGCGCGCGGCCCGATGACAGGCGATCCACCCAAAGGGTGCGATCCGGGTTGAGCATGATTTCCACCACGTCGGGGTCTTCGAGCGCGGTGGCGATCAGCGGCCCCATCGCCGTGCGCAGCATCTGGATGCGTCGGTCGAGCGCTGCTGTGGTCATGGATTGGGGAACGGCGCTCATGACGCACGCTCCTGTGCGGCGGTCTGCACCGCCGCATCCGCCATGCTCGTGATGTCGGGATGCAGTTCTTCCACCACGTCGCGCACCAGGCTGCGGCCCCGCATCAGGTGGCGGCCGAGCTGTTCGGTGAATTGCTCGAAGCGCGCCTTGCCCTGAGCGCGGGCTGCCTCTTGATGTGCTTCGGGAACCGGCGTGCTGACGGTCAGGTAGTAGCGGATGAACAGCGCCAGCGTCTCGATGGCGATGTTCTGGTCACGCTCCATGCGCTCGGCCTGGCGCGACAGCCGATCAAGACGCTTGGCGATGGCCGCCTCGCGCTGATCGGCCGCGTCCGGCGACAGCCAGAACGCCAAGGCGGCAGCGACGATGCTGGACTTGGACACGCCTTTCTTGGCGGCCAGTTCATCGAGCCGTTGGGCGTGCTCGGGCTGGATAAAGAGGTTCAGGCGGTAGTGGCTCATAGCTCGATTCCGTCGTTGGGGTCGAGGGAAGCCAGCCGGGCCGTGCGCTGCATGGCCGGATCAAGCTGGCGAGGAAGGGGAAGCGGCAGGTCGTCGTCGTCATCGAGTAGCCCGAGATCGGCCACGGGGGCGGCCAGTTCGGGGTCGTAGGCAACGGTTTCGGAGAGTTCGGGCTGGCGGCGTGGGCCGCCGTCGTCGGTTGCGCCCAGGTGTTCCAAGCCAGCGGCGGACGCCGTGGCCGGTGCGACAGACGTGACAGGAATCGCCAGCCCGCTCCAGTCGTCGGGGCGCAGCGGCGGCGCGTCGGCGTACTGGCCGCCCGCCAGCGCGGGCGGTGGCAGCACGCGCCGCTTGAAATTGGCGTCGGCGTAGTAGCGCAACTTTCGGGCCTTGATCGGCGCCACGCTGGACACCATCACCACGGCCTCGTCGGGCGGAAGCTGCATGACTTCGCCCGGCGTCAGCAGCGGGCGAGCGGTCTCCTGGCGTGACACCATGAGATGCCCCAGCCACGGCGCGAGTCGGTGGCCCGCGTAGTTGCGCTGCGCGCGCAGCTCGGTGGCTGTGCCGAGCGTTTCTGAAATCCGTTTGGCCGTGCGTTCGTCATTCGTGGCAAAGGTCACGCGCACATGGCAGTTGTCGAGGATGGAATGGTTCTGGCCGTAGGCTTTGTCGATCTGGTTGAGTGACTGCGCGATAAGGAAGCTGCGGATGCCGTAGCCGGCCATGAAGGCAAGTGCTGTCTCGAAGAAGTCGAGCCGGCCCAAGGCCGGGAACTCGTCGAGCATCAGCAGCAGCTTGTGGCGCCGCTCGATGCCGTCAGAGCCGTCGAGCGATTCCGTAAGGCGGCGGCCGATCTGGTTGAGGATCAGGCGAATCAGCGGTTTGGTGCGCGAAATGTCCGACGGCGGCACCACCAGGTACAGCGATACGGGGTGCTCAGCGGAAATGAGATCGGCGATGCGCCAGTCACAGCGCGAGGTGACTTCGGCCACCGTGGGATCGCGGTACAGGCCGAGGAAGGACATGGCCGTGCTCAACACGCCGGAACGCTCGTTGTCCGACTTGTTGAGCACTTCGCGCGCCGCCGAAGCGACGACGGGATGAGGGCCATCGCCAAGGTGCGGTGTGGTCATCATCCGATGCAAGGTCAGCTCGAACGGGCTGGCCGGGTCGGAGAGGAAGTTGGCGACGCCGCGAAGGGTCTTGTCTTCGCCTGCGTAGAGCACATGCAAGATGGCGCCGACCAGCAGCGCGTGCGAAGTCTTCTCCCAATGGTTGCGCTTCTCCAGTGCGCCTTCGGGATCGACCAGAATGTCCGCGATGTTCTGCACGTCGCGCACCTCATGCGCGCCGCGCCGAACCTCCAGCAGCGGGTTGTAGGCTGCCGACTTCGCATCGGTCGGGTTGAACAGCAGGCAGTGGCTGAAACGGCTGCGCCAGCCGGCGGTGATCTGCCAGTTCTCGCCCTTGATATCGTGGACGACGGCGGACGCGGGCCAGGAAAGCAGCGTCGGCACGACCAGGCCGACGCCCTTGCCCGAACGCGTGGGCGCGAAGGTCAGGACGTGTTCCGGGCCTTCGTGGCGCAGGTATTGGCGGTCGTGCTGGCCGAGGAATACGCCTGCCGGCTGCGTGAGGCCCGCCTTGCGAATGTCCTTCGCGTTCGCCCAGCGGGCCGAGCCGTAGGTGGTGACGAGGCGAGATTGGCGCGAGCGCCAGATCGACATGCCGATGGCGACCAGCACGGCGACAAGGCCGCTGCCGCCGGCAATCGCCCCGCCGATGTCGAAGACACGCGGCGCGTAGGCGTCGAAGAAGAACCACCACTCGAACAACCGCCACGGGTGGTAGACCGGCGTGCCCAGAAAGTCGAACCAGGGCGAGCCAAGGCGTACTTGATAGCCAAGGGCCGCTGCCGTCCATTGTGTGGCTGCCCACACGCCGGCGATCACGATGCCGAATACGACGGCAATCTGACCGAACAGCACGTTCGTCCCTTGCATGACCTTGCCTCCAATCACGGCACACGGAGGTGCCGCAGCACTGAGGATCAAGGCGCGTGCGCAGGTCGGTCAAAGGCCGTTATGGCGGCAATTCAGGCCGAAAAAGCCAGACTTCTTGCTGTGGCGAAGACAATAAAAACGCCGCGAACGCGGGCGCGTTGCGGCGTGACGAAGTAACGGTGCGAATTCTGTCGCGGCCTAGCGACTGCAAGGGGCGCTACTTGGATTTCTGCTCCGGCCGATCACCGAAGAAGCGCCGGTTGGCGGCTTCGGCCGTGCGCGCGCAGAGTTCATCGCCGACCTTTGCGCGATCCTCCTTGCATTGGCGCTGGAGTTCCTTGATGCGGTCGGGATGGGCCACAAGGTAGTCCACGGTTTCCGAAGGTTGGGATTGTCCACATGCGGTCAGCGTGGCGGCCATCATCATCAGCGGCAGCACTTTGTTCATGGTTCCAGTCCTTTCATCGGATGGGTCAGGAGTCTTCGGTGATGCTCAAGTCATCCGCCGAATCAATGAAAGTCACTCGTTCGATGAACCGGGCCAGCATCTCAGTCGGCGCTGCATCACGTCGCAGAAGATAGGTTGTGAGCATGGTTGGCGTGCCAGCTATGCATCGAGGGACGACGCCAGACTCGCGACTGGAAGAAATATGCGCCGCACCTGCCAAACCCAAAGCGATACCGGCGGAAACCAAGGTCATCATCACGTCGAAGGTCGCTACCCTCTGGACGATAAGTGGCTCTTGTTCGCACTTACGAAGGAACCGATCAACCTGACGCGCATGACCCTCGCAAATGGCGGGGTCGCCCAGCACCAACGGGTATCGCAGTACTTCTTGCAGTGGAACTTGCTTGAAGGTGAGCACTGGATGGCGAGCCGGCACCGCAACCATTAGTTCGTCCTCCCACGCGGGAGTGGCGATGATGCCATCACCTGCATCTGCAGCCATGGAGAAGCCAGCATCGTACAGGTCGTCGTGCAAACCCTTGAGTTGCTGAGCCAGTGGAACTTCAAATAGTCGGATCTCCACCTCGGGATCTTCTTCACGGCTACGTGCTAGCAATGCTGGGAGCCGCGATGGTGTGATGCCGTCAGACAACGCAATGCGCAGTTGTCCGTGAAAGCCGTTGGTAACAGACTTGACGCTATCGCGGGCTTGATCTACTGCCGAGAAGACACGCGGAACATGCTCCAGGAATAGCCGTCCCGCGCGTGTCAGCTGTGTACTGCGAGTCGTGCGCACGAAAAGACGAGCGCCAAGTTCTTCCTCCAACTCTTTGATGGTGCGCGACAGAGGCGACTGGTCGATATGCAGCCGCTCGGCAGCGCGGGCGAAGTGAAGTTCTTCAGCCACTGCGAGAAAGCAACGAAGATGGCGAATTTCCATTCTGCCCCCCCTACATCATCAAGTGCGACGTTCTGCTTACAGAAGCGTCGGGTTGGGTACATCTCCATAGATCAGTTTGGGATCAAAGGTCTTGCTCGATTCGGTGAATACCAGTTCCTTTCCTGCTTCATGCTCTTTGCCAACTGGAATGCGCCGGTAAAAGCATGAGCGATAGCCGACGTGGCAACTCGCACCGGAGCCGGATACGCGAACACGTAGCCATACCGCATCTTGGTCATCGTCGATGCGCATTTCTTCGACTACCTGCACCAAGCCGCTGGTTGCCCCTTTGTGCCACAGCGTTTTCCGCGATCGACTCCAGTAGTGCGCTTCCCCAGTTTGAACAGTCTTCACCAAGGCTTCGTGGTTCATGTAGCCCAGCATCAGCACGTCGCCACTGTCGGCATCGGAGGTAATGCAAGCGATCAGGCCATCCTGATCGAATTTGGGCGCCAGTTCCCGGCCTTCCTCGACCTGTTCAACGGACGTTCTGGCGTGCAACGCCACTGGCGCAGAGGCCTTGGTGGAGCGGGACGTATCAGTATTGGAGTTCATGTGTTTTCCCCGTTATGACTTATGCAGTACGACGGCGGTGTTCGCACTGAGGTGTGGTGCAGCGGCCGTAAAGGATGTGGGAATGCTCGACGACGTCGAAGCCATGTTCCGAAGCGATCAACCGCTGTCGCTGTTCGACCGCTTCATCATGGAATTCCTGCACGCGGCCACAGGTTGTGCACACGAGATGGTCATGGTGCGTCCCGTCATCCAGCTCGTAAACGGCTCGCCCTGCCTCGAAGTTCGCCTGCTTGAGCAGGCCGGCTTGCTGCAACTGAGTGAGCACGCGGTACACGGTAGCCAAACCGACCTCGTGACCTTGCTTGAACAGCAGGCGATACGCCTCTTCGGCCGTCAGATGCCGCACCTTCGTCCTCTGAAAGAGTTCGAGAATTTGCAGGCGAGGCAGCGTGGCCTTGAGGCCGCGGCTTCTGAGTTCGCTTGAATCAGGCATAGGACGCTTCTCCAGTGGTTTCCCTTGACCGCGATTCCAGAAACCGAACCGCCGCGCCTTTCGGTTTTCCAGTGAGGACTTCATCCCGAACGACACAGTGCCCTCGCACCACCGTGTGGATGGGCCAGCCCGTGACCGCCCGGCCGTCATACGGCGTCCAGCCGCTGACGCTGGCGATCCAGTCATTGCGGAAGACGCGGCGTGCCCGCAGATCGACGATGCTGAAATCCGCGTCGTAGCCCAGCGCGATGCGCCCTTTGCCCTCGATGCCGAAGATGCGGGCTGGCCCTGCGCTGGTCAAATCCACCAGACGTTGCAGGCTCAGGCGTCCGGCATGCACATGGTCGAGCATCACGGGAAGCAGCGTCTGTACGCCTGTCATCCCGCTGGGAGATTCGGGGTAAGACCGCGCTTTCTCGGCCAGCGTGTGGGGCGCATGGTCGCTACCGATGACATCGACCACGCCATTGCGGATCGCCTGCCATAGCGCATCCTGATGGTGCTGTTCACGCACGGGCGGATTCATCTGCGCCAGGCTGCCCAGGCGTTCATAGCATTCGGGCGCTTGCAAGCTCATGTGGTGCGGCGTGACTTCCACCGTGACGCGATGCTTGCGACCCGCCAGGAACACCATTTCCTCGGCGGTGGAGACATGCAGGACATGCAGGCGCCGTCCACATTCCTCGGCCAGCCGCACGATGCGCTGGGTCGCCATCAATGCGCTGTCCACATCGCGCCAGACGGGGTGCTGGCGCACGTCCGCGCTGTCCACGGCGATGTGTTTGCGCTCGCGCAGCCGGGCTTCGTCCTCGGCATGCACGGCCAGCCGCCTGCGCCCATGACGCAGGATGCGGCGCAGCACTTCATCGTCATCCGCCAGCAGGTCGCCGAAGGAACTGCCCATGAAGACCTTGACGCCGGCGCAACCGGGCAGGTTCTCCAGTTCGGCCAGTTGCTCCGCATTCACGGCAGAGCCGCCGACATAAAAAGCGTGATCGCACCACGCGCGGCCACGGGCGGCATCCAGCTTGGCTTGCAGGTCAGCCGCGTTCAAGGTCAGCGGGGCCGTGTTCGGCATCTCGAAAATGGCGGTGACGCCGCCCAGCACCGCGCCGCGCGTGCCAGCCTCCAGGTTCTCCTTGTGCATCAGGCCCGGCTCGCGGAAATGCACCTGACTGTCGATGACGCCGGGCAGCACATGCAGGCCGGTGGCGTCGAGTAGGGTCTCGGCGCTCCATGTGCCGCAAAGATCGCCCAGCGCAACGATCCGGCCTTGCGCGCAGGCCACGTCGATGCGCTCGGCCCCGCTGGGCGTCATGACGGTTGCACTCCGCACCAGAAGATCGGCGTGTCGGCTCGCCGATGGCGTGATGACGTTGCCGGTGACATTCATGAGGCAGTCTCCAGCGCGTCAACCACAGCTTCGCCAGCGGTGTGCTGGCGGTTCAGACGAACGCACAGGCGGCGTTGCGCCTCGCTGCGTGCAGCGGCGTCCGGCGCCTGCGATGCCCGCAACAGCAGCGCCACGGCATTCATCAAAGGCAACACGCCCAGGTCTTGCCCGTCACGGCTGCGGATGGCAATGGAGCCCGTGTCGCGCTCTTTGGCCCCGGCGACCAGCAGAAAGGGGATACGCTGCAAAGTCTGCTCGCGGATCTTGTAGCCGATCTTCTCGTTGCGCACATCGGCTTCGCAGCGCAGCCCGGCACCTCGCAGAAGCTGCGCAACATCCTGCGCATAGGTGGCGTGCTCCTCGGTGATCGACAACACCATCACCTGCATCGGTGCCAACCAGGCCGGGAGCTTGCCCGCGTGGTGCTCGATCAGAATGCCGGTGAAACGCTCCAGCGAACCGAACAATGCACGGTGCAGCATGACCGGGCGCTTGCGCTGGCCGTCTTCATCGACGTACTCGATACCGAAGCGTTCAGGCAGGTTCATGTCCACCTGGAGGGTTCCGCACTGCCAGTCGCGGCCAATGGCATCACGCAGCACGAATTCGAGCTTGGGGCCGTAGAAGGCGCCTTCGCCTGGATTGAGGCGGTAGGCCAGGCCCATCCCGTCCAGCGCCTGAACCAGCGCGCCTTCGAGCAAGTCCCACGTGGCCTCATCGCCCATGCGGTTCTCGGGACGGGTCGAGAGCTTGATGCGCACATCCTCGAAGCCGAACTGGCGGTAGATGTCGAGCACCAGGGCCACAACCTCGCGGCACTCGGCGTCCATCTGCTGCGGCGTGCAGTAGATGTGGGCGTCGTCCTGTGTGAAGTGGCGCACGCGCAGCAGTCCGTGCAGCGCGCCGGAAGGTTCGTAGCGATGCACCTTGCCGAACTCACCCATGCGGATCGGCAGGTCGCGGTAGCTTTTGAGTCCGTGGCGATACAGCAGCACGCTGCCGGGGCAGTTCATGGGCTTGAGCGCGAGGGCGCGGCCGTCCTCGGTCTCGGTGGTGAACATGTGGTCGCGGTAGTTCTGCCAGTGGCCGGAGATTTCCCACAGGCTGCGATCCATCACGTCGGGCGAATTCACCTCCACATAGCGCGCGTCCTGCTGGCGGCGGCGCATGTAGGCGATCAACTCCTGGAAAACGGTCCAGCCGCGCGGATGCCAGAACACGGCACCGGGCGCATCTTCCTGGAAATGGAACAGATCCAGTTCGCGGCCCAGCTTGCGGTGGTCGCGCTTCTCAGCCTCTTCGATCCGCTGGAGATAGGCATCGAGCTGCTTCCTGTCGGCCCAGGCCGTGCCGTAGATGCGCTGGAGCTGTTCGTTCCTGGCATCGCCGCGCCAGTAAGCTCCGGCCAGCTTGGTGAGCTTGAATGCCTTGAGGAAGCGCGTATTGGGCACATGCGGCCCACGGCACATGTCCACGTATTCCTGGTGAAAATACATGCCCATGTGCTGCTCGTCCGGCATGTCTTCGATCAGCCGCAGCTTGTAGTCCTCGCCGCGCTGTCGGAAGATGCCCATGACCTCATCGCGCGGCAGCACGCGCTTGATCACGTCGTAGTCCTGCGCGATCAGTTCCTTCATGCGCGTTTCGATCGCGGCCAGGTCTTCGGGCGTGAAGGGACGTTCGTAGGCAATGTCGTAGTAGAAGCCGTCTTCGATGACCGGGCCGATAACCAACTTCGCGCTTGGGTAGAGCTGCTTGACGGCATGGCCGACCAGATGCGCGCCGGAGTGCCGGATGATTTCCAGCCCCTCCTCATCCTGGGGGGTGATGATCTGCAAGGCTGCGTCGTGGTCGATGACCGCGCACGCATCAACGAGCTGCCCGTCGAGCTTGCCCGCCACCGTGTTCCTCGCCAGACCAGGGCCGATGGCCTGTGCCACCTCCAGCACGGAAACGGGATGACCGAAAGTACGGCTGCTGCCGTCCGGCAGCGTGATCGCCACAGAGGCGGGAGCGGAGCCTGGAGGCGCGTTCACAGGGCCTCCACCACCGAAGGCGTCAGGCGCATGAAGCCCTCGGCATACTCGATGTTGCGCGCGGCCGTGATGCCGAGGTTGCGCTTGGCTTGCACGCCGCGTTGCTGCGCCACGCGCGTGTAGTAGTGCCACAGGTGTTCCTGCCCGGCCATGCACTCGATGGCGCGGC
Organism: Comamonas resistens; assembly: GCF_030064165.1. Classification (NCBI taxonomy): domain Bacteria; kingdom Pseudomonadati; phylum Pseudomonadota; class Betaproteobacteria; order Burkholderiales; family Comamonadaceae; genus Comamonas; species Comamonas resistens. The sequence goes on along the minus strand of NZ_CP125947.1, from coordinate 4,125,468 downwards.
GCTTGGTGTCCCACACGTCGGTGATGTCCAGGAAGGTGTTCGGCTCCCAGCCGCATTGCTCGGGCTGGTGAGGCTCGAAGGCGTAGACAGGCGGTGCGCCAAGAATCTTCTGGCCGGGGTTGTGGCCTTCGGCCTGGGCGATGACGCGCGCCTCCTGGGTCACGTGCATGGCCAGCGGATGATCGAAGTTGTAGGGGTCTTTGACCGAATGGCTCAACACGAAGGCCGGTTGCAGCGTGCGGTACAGGTCAACCAGGCGGAACAAGGTGTCGTCGTTCACACGCATCGGATAGTCGCCAATGTCCCAGAACTCCACCTCAGCACCGAGGATGTCGGCGGCGCGCTGCGCTTCGTCCCGGCGCGCGGCCTTGACCTTCTCCAGCGTCATGCCGGACTGGCGCCAGAGCTTGGCCGATTCGCCTCGTTCGCCATAGGACAGGCAGACGATCTTGACCTTCCACCCCTGTCTGACATGGCTGGCGATGGCACCGCCCGCGCGCCATACGAAGTCGGCGGAATGGGCGCTGACCACAAGGGCACTCTGAGGTTGAGACATGGATGCTTTCCTTTTTTTCTGAATGGTTAGAACTCGTTCTGGATGGCCTTGTAGCCAAGTACCAGCTCGTTGTTGGTGCGCGCCACGTCTTCGGAGAATTCGCTGGCGGCGGCAGGCACTTGCGGCAGCGAGGCAAGATCAGTGTCCGGGCCGATGCGCTCGGTCGAGCGCACATAGAAGCCCGCAGGCAGATGCACCCCATCGACCACGGCGTTGTAGCGAACCACGCAACCGTCATCGACCGTGCAGTTGAACAGCACGCTGTTGAAGCCGATGAAGACGCCGTTGCCGATGGCGCAGGGGCCATGCACGATGGCGCGATGGGCAATGGAAGTGCGCTGCCCGACTCGCACGCTGGCACCGGACTTGGAATGGATCACCACGCCGTCCTGGATGTTGGAGTGGGCGCCAATCACGATGGGGTCGATGTGCCCATCGGCATCCATCTCATCCGCACGGATGACCGCATAGGGGCCGATGAACACGTTTTCCTCGACGACCACGAGGCCGCACAGGATGGCGGTCGGATCGACGAAGGCGCTGGGATGAATCTGCGGCAGGTCGCCGCGTGGGTTCTTGCGGATCATGGTGGGTTGGGCCGTGATGTCGTGGGTTTGGCGGGTGGTACGGGGTCATGCCCGCCTGGGTGCAGCGGATGGCAGCGCAGCACGCGCCGCAGTGCCAGCCAGCCTCCCTTGACGGCCCCATGCGTTTGCAAGGCTTCGACGGCGTACTGCGAGCAAGTGGGGTGGAACCGGCAGCGCGGGCCGAGCATCGGGCTGATGAACAACTGGTAGCCGCGCACCAGCAGCACCAGCATGCGGGCGGGCCAGCGCGTCATGCCGGTTCCTTTCCTTTGGGGCGAACCACCATGCCTTTGAGCGTGTCTTCCACGATGAAGCCGACTGCCTCCAGCTCGCCCCGCAGCGCATCGGCGCGGGCAAAGTCCCGGCGCTCCCGTGCTTGCTGGCGCTCGTCCAACAGTTCTCGGACACGGTTGGCATTGACTGTCCGCGCCCAGTCCGATGGCGCAAGCGCCTCCATTGCCATGCTCGGAGCCTGCTGCAACAAGCCGAGCACAGCGGCTGAAACCAGCAGGCGCGACTTGGCCTGTGTCCGCGCCGTGTCCGTCGCCGCTTCATCAAGCTCCGTGCGCAGTGCGTGCAGGCGGGTCAGCGCCCCAGGAACATTGAGGTCGTTGCGCAGTGCCTCCAGCACCTGTGCATCGGGGGTGGTGTCTGCCAACGCAGAAACGTGTTCGACTTTCGCTAGGCTGGCATAGAAGCGCGTCAGCGCCTGCCGCGCCGCCGCCAGGCGCTGGGCGCTCCAGTCCAGCGGGCGGCGGTAGTGGGTGGACAGCAGCGCCAGGCGGATGGCTTCGCCCGGCGCCTGTTGCAGCAGGTCGCGCACCAGCAGCACGTTGCCCAGCGACTTGGACATCTTCTGCCCGTCCACCGTGACGAAGCTGTTGTGTACCCAGGTGCGGCAGTAGAGCGCGCCGTGGGCGCAGGTGCCCTGGGCGACTTCGTTCTCGTGGTGCGGGAAGATCAGATCCTGCCCGCCGCCGTGGATGTCGATGGTGTGGCCCAGGTGCTGGCCGATCATGGCCGAACATTCGACGTGCCAGCCGGGGCGGCCCCGGCCCCAGGGGCTGTCCCAGCCGGGCTGCTCCGGCATCGAGGGCTTCCAGAGAACGAAGTCCATCGGGTCGCGCTTGTAGGGCGCCACCTCCACGCGGGCGCCGGCCAGCATGTCCTCGGTGCGCCGCCCCGAGAGCTGCCCATAGGCCGGATACGACTGCACATGGAACAGCACATGCCCTTGTTCGGCGTAGGCGTGGCCCCGTGCCATCAGTTCCCGGATCAGGTCGATGATCGCGGGAATGTGCTCAGTGACGCGCGGCTCCAGGTCGGGTGTCAGCACCCCCAGCGCCCGCATATCCTCGTGGTAAGCGTCGATGTAGCGGCCGGTGATGGTGCCGATGGGCACCCCCTCGGTGGCCGCCGCCGCGTTGATCTTGTCGTCCACGTCGGTGAAGTTGCGGGCATAGACCACCTCGCGGTAGTCCTGCCTGAGCAGCCGGGCCAGCACGTCGAACACCACTGCAGGCCGCGCGTTGCCGATGTGGGCGAAGTTGTAGACCGTGGGGCCGCACACGTACATAGTCACCCGGTCGGGCTGCCCGGTGCGCAAGGGTTCTTTCTTGCGCACGAGCGTGTTGTAAAGCTGGATGGGCGGATTCATGCGGTCGGCTCTCCCGCTTGTGGCAGCGCCTGCCTCAGCGCCTCGAACGTGCGCTCGACCACCTCCCGGTCAACGTCCTGGGTGATGAAGACCAGGCGCGAGCGGCGGTCTTCGCTCGGCCAGGCGGGCAATGGCACGGGCGGATGGAAGATGTGCTGCACGCCATGCACAACGATCGGCTGCGCGCTGCCCTCCACGTTGAGGATGCCTTTGACGCGAAGGATGTTGCTGCCCACGAAGGCCATGAGCAGTTCGAGCCAGTTGGTCAGTACCTCGTCGGGTATCGGGTCATCGACATGGAAGCAGAACGCGCGGATGTGGTCATCGTGGCGGTTCACGTCGTGGTGGTCGTGCGCGTGGCCGTGATCGTGATGACCATGATGTGCATGTGCATGTGCATGTGCATGTGCGTGTTCATGCGCCAGCGCATAGGCTTCCTCTCGCAGCCAGCGCGCCACGTCGGGGGTCTTGCCGTCCGCAGAGAACAGCCCGAGATTCAGCACCTTCTGCGGTGCGATTTCACCGCCTTGCACTTCCCAGCGCGGAGCGGCCGGGTTGATTCCGTCCAGCCGACGCAGCAGGGCCTGGCGCTGTTCATCGGAGACCAGATCGGCTTTGGTCAGCAGCAGCGCGTCGGCCACGGCCGCCTGCTTGACGGCTTCCGGGTGCTGGCCCAGGGTGTACATGCCTGTGGCCATGTCCACGGTGGTGACGATGCCGTCGAGCCGGTACTTCGGCGCGATCTGCGGATGGGTCATCAGCGTGTGGATGATGGGTGCCGGATCGGCCAGGCCGGTGGTCTCGATCAGCACGCGGCGGAACTGCCGCTGGCCGCCGCGCGAGAAGCGCCAGGTGATGTCGCGCAGGGTTTTGACCAGATCACCGCGAATGGTGCAGCACAGGCAACCGCTGCTCATCTCCATCACCAGGTTCTCGGTGCTGTGGGCGACCAGCAGGTGGTCAAGTGCCATTTCGCCGAACTCGTTGATGATGACCAGCGCATCGCCCAGCTCGGGCTGGCGTACCAGATGGTTGAGCGCGGTGGTCTTGCCGCTGCCCAGGAAGCCGGTCAGCAGGGTGACGGGGACAAGGCTGGATGGGGATTCGGTGGTCACGCGGAAACTCCTTCAGGCACGGGAGCCGCCCACGCCACTGCGTCATGCGGGTGCAGGCTCTCCAGGTGCCGGACATGGACGCAGGGGCTGGCGTAGCCGCTCAATGCCGCCTCGATGCGCCGTGCCGCGTCCTCGACGAACATCAGGTTCTGGCCGTTGAGCGCCGCGAACGCTTGTTCGTCGGCGCGCTTGACCGCCGTTTGCACGGGCGTGCCCACGGCCTGCTCGATGCGGTCGATCAGCGCCAGCAGCCCGAGCGTGTCGGCGTCGCTGGGCACGTCCACCGTGACCTGCGCCTCGCTGCGCTGGCTGTGCGGCGTCGCCAGCGTCGCATGCTGGTGCAGCCAGGCCGCCACGTCGGCCGGCTCCACGGGGGACTGCCGGTCGAAGGCTTTCAGAAAGCCCTGCTTGATGATCTGCCGCGACAGCGCGGCCGAACAGGGGCAGGTCGAGGAATAGCCCGCCGTGACCTGCACGCGGCACCTGAACACACCGTTGATGAGGGAAGCATCCAGACGGACGGGATAGGACTTCCAGCCGGACAGCCCCTGCGTGACCAGCGCCGGACGCCGTACCAACAGCGCAAAGTTCAGGCGCAGCCGTGCGCAACGGCTGTCGCAGTCCTGATGGCTGGCGATCATGTCCTGGAGCAGATGGCACAAGCCCGTTGGCGAGAGCGCTTCGCCCTGGCCCAGCGTATCCAGCAGCCGGTACAGCCGGGACATGTGGATGCCCTTGACATGCGGGGCTGGCAAATCGACCTGCACGTCAGCGCGCGCATGCAGTTCGCGCCGGCAGCCCGGCTCGGCCACGGTGATGGGCAGGTCGATGCCCTGCATGCCAACCCATGCCAGCGGACTGAGGCTGGGGGCAATGTCGGTCAGTGAAACGTCGGGAAGTGCGGCATTCATGCTCAAAATCCAGTGGGGGTGCGCCCCCACCCGGTTCAGAGCATGGGGAGCACGGGGGCCGGCCATCCGGTCAAATCAGTGCCAGTCGGGGAACGGGTTGTGCCAGGTCGTCCAAGCCTTCGGGCCTTGGGCCATTTCTTCGTCGGTCAGCAGACAGGTATCGAAGCGCGCGCGCAGCGCCGCTTCGTCCATGTCCATGCCGATGAGCACCAGCTCTTGCCGTGCATCGCCCACGTTCGCATCCCATTTCTCGCGGATGAGGGCGACGGCCTCGGGGTCTTGCGGCCAGCGTTCCTGCGGCACCGCAGCCCACCAGTAGCCGGCCACGCCATGCCGGGCCACCGCACCCGCCTGCGACCAGTTGCCCGCCAGCGTCGGATCGCTGGCGAGCCAGAAGAAGCCCTTGGAGCGCACCACGCCGGGCCATTCGCTTTCCACCCAATCGAAGAAGCGCTGCGGATGGAATGGCCTGCGTGCCCGATAGACGAAATTGCGGATGCCGTATTCCTCCGTCTCGGGCGTGTGTGTGCCGCGCAGTTCTTGCAGCCAGCCGGGCGCTTTGGAGGCTTCATCGAAGTCGAATAGGCCGGTGTTGAGCACGTGGTCGAGCGGCACTTTGCCGAATGCGGCGATCTCGATGCGGGCGCGCGGGTTGAGACTGCGCAGGATCGCCATCAGCCGCTCGCGCTCTTCATGGGTGATGAGGTCGGTCTTGTTGAGCACGATCACGTCGCAGAACTCGATCTGGTCGATCAGCAAGTCCACCACCGTGCGCTGGTCTTCTTCGCCCAGCGATTCGCCGCGTGACTGGATGCTGTCGCGCGAGCTGTAGTCGCGCAGGAAGTTGTAGGCATCGACAACCGTCACCATCGTGTCGAGCCGGGCCACGTCGCCCAGGCTGCGCCCGTCCTCGCCCGCGAAGGTGAAGGTCTCGGCCACGGGCAGCGGCTCGGAGATGCCGGTGGATTCGATCACGAGTTGGTCGAAGCGGCCTTCCTTGGCAAGCCGATCCACCTCCACCAGCAGATCCTCGCGCAAGGTGCAGCAGATGCAGCCGTTGCTCATTTCCACCAGCTTTTCGTCGGTGTGCGAGAGTTCGGCCCCGCCGTCGCGCACCAGCGCGGCGTCGATGTTGACCTCACTCATGTCGTTGACGATGACCGCCACGCGGCGGCCCTCGCGGTTGTTGAGAATGTGGTTGAGCAGCGTGGTCTTGCCCGCGCCAAGGAAGCCGGACAGGACGGTGACGGGGAGTTTTTTCGCGAGATCTAGGGTTGCGGTTTTCATCTTGATTTCTTCATATTCAGGGGCAATCGGCTCGGTGAGATGTCACTATGGCCCTGCGCAATCTGCGCATTTACCATGCAGCTCGATGGTCGAACTACGCAGTGAGAAGGCTTTGCTCTTCGTCCAACGGTTGATGCAACGACCCAAGTCACGCTCAGAAAATTCATCCACATGGCCGCACTGATCGCAGATGGCGAAGGCCCTGAAGCCGTGTTGACAGTCGACCGCGTGATTGCATGGCACGTACGCATTCAAGATCGCAAGGCGGTGTACCAACCCATCGTTGGCCAAGCGCTCCAGCGCCCGATAGACCTGCATGGGCGCACTAAAACCCTGCTCGCGCAATCGATCAAGAAGTGCATATGCGCTGAGCGGCTCGCTGGCTTGCCGAAGGGTCGTAAGGACTCGTTGCTGGTTGGTGGTCAGTTGCACAGAACTCTCCGTGGATCGCGATATGCAGAGGGATTAACATTGAAATTTATGTGATGTTATAACATAACTTCAATCAGAGCGAAATTGCAGTGGAACCAGGTTGGCGCGTCCATCCGCTCGACCAGGCCATGTGAATGGACTTTGGGATCGCCCCGTTCCCAGGAGCATTGACGCCATTGAATGCCGCAGCCCGAGGCAAGGTTTGATATTTCCTCTGTGGGCTAGAAGCGCTAAACTGTTGGGTGTTACAACATAACGCTTGAAGCAATGTCGCCCTCTGTCAAGCTGCACTCTCATGAGCTGACCAAGCACCAGTCACTCGTGCTCAACGCACTTGCGCGTGAGGAGAATCCTGCGAGCGCATACACGCTACTCGACCATCTGCGAGCGGAGGGATTACGCGCGCCGCAACAGGTGTACCGTGCGCTAGACAAGCTGATCGAGTACGGGCTCGTGCACCGCGTTGAAACGCTGAATTCTTTCGTCGCATGCGCTCACCCCCATGACCACCGGCATGGGCTGGTCGTCTTCGCCATTTGCGATCAGTGCGGGCAGGTGGAGGAGTTCTCAGACCAAGCCATCGAACGTCGTCTCAAAGGCTGGTCGAAAGACCACGCTTTTCGCATGAGCAAGGCCTCCGTCGAGATGCACGGTACCTGTGGCCGCTGCGACCATCCGCCCGCCGTGGAGTCGGCCCCGCACGGCCTATAGCCGCGCGGCCCGACCTTCTCAACAATTCGTCAGAAATCCACGCGCATGCTGATTGAGGCTGTGCGCCCCGGCGCCGTATAGGCGGTTAACCGCGCATCGTTGCCCGTCAACCCGCTCACTGTGGACCAATCGTAGTATTGCTGGTTGAACAAGTTGTAGATCGCCAGGTTCAGTGTGGCCTGCTTGCCGATGCGCCAGTAGGCTGTCATATCCATCGTGGCATAGCCGGCGGTCTTGAGTGGCACGGGGGCAGTCGGTCCGGTCTGCGCCAACGTCTCGTTGACACGCCGCTTTCCCGCCACGAAATTGCTCGTGAGTTGCCCGCCAAAGTGCCCGCCGCGCTCATCCCAGCGCAGCCCGGCAACCAGCCGCGCGGGGTGAATGCTGTTGAGCGGCTGGTCAGCGGTTTTGTCGTTGCCCATCGACCACTGCATGGCGCCGATCAGGCGCCAGCGGTCGGCTGCGTTGAACCAGTGGCTGATCGGTATCTGCCCCTTGGCCTCGATGCCGTAGATCTCCACCTCTCCGAGGTTGTGCGACTGAAAGCGCCGTATCGCGCGTGGGCCGCCGCTCTGCCCTGGTGGGATGAATGCGATCATCTGGGTGTCGATGAAGTCGGTGTAGCGGTTGTAGAAGGCCGACAGTTCATACGAACCCACGTCCGACTCACCACGCAGGCCCAACTCCACACCCCGGCTGCGCTCGGGCTTGAGGTTGGGGTTGGGGATGAAGTCGTGGATGAATGTCGCCACCGCGGTCTGTCCGGCACGGTTGAGTTGCTCCGGCGTGGGCATGCGAAAGCCCGTCACGAGGTTGGCATAGGCGACCTGGCGGGGCTGCCACTCGTAGCTCAACCCCAGGCGCGGCGTCCATGCGGTCTTGGATAGAGCCACCGGGGTGGTACCGCCCACGTTGGCGTTAGCGAACAGAGCGTCCGGCTTGGGTGAGATCCGGTAGGTGTCGAAACGCAGACTCGGTGTCAGGCGTAGCCTGCCGTCGCCGAAGGCCATCTCGTCCTGGACAAACAGGCCGAGGCTGCGCACGTCAGCCTCCGGCGCGGTGCGACGCGGAAAGATTTCGCCATCGATAACGCTGGTAGCACCGGTTCCTGCCACAGTGCGCTGCACGGCATTGTTGTAGAGGCTGACCGATTTGGATAGCACATCTATGCCCGCCACCCAACGGTGGGCCACGTTGCCCGTGTCGGCATGGCCGTCGAATTGCAGGCTACCAGACCACTGAGGCTCGCGGTAGGACATGGTGCTGTCACGCAGCAACGCCAGGGCGGCGCCCGGAGGCTTGCGTCCTTCGTGCGTGCGCTCTTCGCTGCGGCTGCGCTGGTAGTCGATCTGCGCCGAAAAATTGTCGAACCAGGCGCTGATGGGTGCATAGCGATAAGCCAGGCCCAGCCGGTCGCGGCGACTGATGTCGTCCGCTTTGCTGCCGGTGATGCGTGTGCCACCTGCAATGGGGCCGATCAGCGACTGCTGGTCGGTGCGGATCGACTGCTCGTAATGCTCACCCGTGAACGTCAGCGACTGCGCAGAATCAATGTCGAGCACAGACTTGAGCAGCAGATTGCGCATCTGCGTGTCTTGCGAGTTGGGATGCAAGTCACTGTCCGGGTGATTCTTGAGCTGGCGTCCGTCACGCTCCGTGAAGGACAGCAGGTTCTGCGTTGGGCCGGCCCGAAACGCCAGGTCGGCATGGCCCCAGCGGCCGTTGTCGCGGCCATCGTAGCCCGTGGAGGCAGAGCCGGCAAAACCTCTGGAACTGTCCAGGAAGTCCTGCGGCGACAGCGTGCGGAACAACACCACGCCGGCCAATGCGTCGCTGCCGTATAGGCTGGAGGCTGGCCCCTTGAGTACCTCCACACGGCTCAGTGACAGTGGGTCCACGCGAAGTTGGCCGGAGTTGGCTCCCGCCGCTACATAGCCGCCCGGCAGGCGCACGCCATCGAGGAACATGCCCAGGCGTTGGGCACCAATGCCACGCACCTGGATCGCAGCTTCACCTCCGCGTCCGCGCGCCTCACGGCTGACCGAGATACCAGGTTCATAGCGGAACATCTCGCTGAAGTCCGTCACCAGGTTTTCTTGTAGCTGTATCTCGTCGATCACCGACACCGTCGCTGGCGTAGTTAGTGCCGCTGTAGGCCGACGTGTGGCATTGATGACAACGGAAGGCAATGTTGCTACTTCGCTAGCAATGGCCTGGGCCGGTGTGCTCGCCGGCGTCTCCTGCGCCCACACCGCGCCTGCGGCTGCCCATACCCCCCACATGGCTGCGTGCAGCCGCTTCAAACGAAACATGGAAATTCCATCCTCATAAAACAAAGTATTTATGAATGTTATAACATCACAATTTGGTTATTGAGATTGGTAGAGAAAAATGGGATGGGCTCGTGGCTCAATCAAAACAGTCTGGAACTGGCGCAGCACACTGCTGGCTGCGGTGCTGTTCCTCGTGGCCGCTGCCGCGCTATGGATGGCCTGGGGCGCCTGGCTGGCACCCACGCGGGTGGCGCTGGTGCATTACCCGGACTTCCAGGCGGCGCGCATGCTCAAGGCCAGCCCCGGCGCCTTCACCCGCGCCGAGGTCCTGCCGCTGGCGCGGCTGAACCAGGCGCGGCGTTATGACCTCGTGTTGGTTTTTGGCCGCGGCCTGAAGCTCGACGATGCACAGGTGCAGCAGCTGCGCGCCGCCACACAGTCAGGAACGCCCGTCTATGTGGACGGTGCCACCAACCCGCAACATGACATGCTCACCAGCCTGCAGGGTGTCGATCTCGATGCCGTCTCGGCCTACCTGCGCGGCGGCGGTCCGGTGAACTATGCGCGCCTGCAGACCTACACCCGCCGCGTGCTGGACGGAAAGCGCTTGTTCGCGAACCAGGTGGAGCCGCCCCAACCCATGCCGCAGGACGTTTTCTTCCACTTGAGTGATGAGGCAGTCTTTGCGGACTTCGCGAGTTTCGAGCAGTACCTGCAAAAGCAGCCAGGCTGGAAGCCAGGTCGCCCGCGCCTGGCGCTGCTGACTAGCGTGCCTGGGCCCTTCAACGCCAACCGAGACCATGTGGACGCCGCCATCCGAGTCTTCGAAGCGCGTGGCTTCGAGGTCGTGCCTATCTCCGCCGTGCGCCAGCGCCTGGCCTTTTTGCGGCAGGTCGATCCGGCCGCCGTGGTGTATATGCCGCATGGGAGACTGACTGTGGGGCAAGCCGATGAGGCACGGCAATGGCTCACTGAGCACAATATCCCACTGTTCGCGCCAGTGAGCGTTTTCACCGAGGAGAGCGAATGGCTGGCCGATCAGCGCAGTTTCGATGGCAGCCTTCTGACGATGTCCGTCACTCTGCCCGAGATCGACGGCGCGACTACGCCGATGGCGATCGCCGCGCAGTTCCGCGACCGGGACGGCCTGCGCGTGTTCCGCGCGCTGCCGCAGCGGCTGGAACGCTTTGCCGATCTGGTGCAGCGCACCGTGGCGCTCAAGGCCAAGGCCAATGCCGACAAGAAGCTGGCCATCTACTACTACAAAGGCCCCGGCCAGAGCGCGCTGACCGCAGGCGACCTGGAGGTCACGCCCTCACTCTACGCTTTGCTCAAGCGCTTGCGGGCCGATGGCTACCGTGTAGACGGGCTGCCTGCCACCGAGGCCGATTTTGCCCGGCTGCTGCAGCGGCGCGGCCCCAACATCGGGCCTTATGCCAAGGGCGATTTCGCCAAATTCCTGGGCGAGGCCGATCCGGCCTGGGTGCATGCTACGCAACTGAAGGACTGGTGTGGCCAGCAGATCGCGCAACTCTTGTGCGATCAGGTGACCCGGCAGTTCGGCCCTGCGCCCGGCGTCTACCTGAGCGAAAAAGCCAGTGATAAGGGCCGCGTCGCCGTGGCACGCGTGCCGCTAGGCAACGTGGTACTGCTGCCGCAGCCGCTGTCCGGTGTGGGTGACGACACCTTCAAGATCGTGCACGGCACTCAACTGGCGCCGCCTTGGCCCTATGTGGCCTCGTACCTGTGGACGCGCGAGGTCTTCGGTGCGGATGCGGTGATGCACTTCGGCACCCATGGCAGCCTGGAGTTCACGCCAAGCAAGCAAGTCGCGCTGTCCGACAACGACTGGCCCGACGCCTTGATCGGCCAGGTGCCGCATCTGTACCTGTACACCATGGGCAACGTCGGCGAGGCCATGATCGCCAAGCGCCGCAGCTACGCTACCATCGTCTCGCACCTGACACCGCCGCTGCGCGAAGGTGGCGCACAGTCCGGCTACAAGCAGCTCGCAGACCGCCTGCAAACTTGGGGTGCCACTGGCAGCCCCGCGCTCAAGCACCAGTACGCGCAGGACATTCAGCGCCTGGCCGTGGCACTGGGCCTGCACCGCGACCTGTCGTTCGCTGCAGAGCAGCCCTGGAGCGATGCCCAGCTAGAGCAGTTGGCCGACCACATGGAAACTGTGGAGGATGCGCGCATCACTGCCGGTCTGTACACGCTGGGCACCCCGTATGCGCCGCCCGCGCTGGACGCCACTGCGCGGCTGATGGGCCTGGACGCGGTGGTACAGGCGTTGGCCGAATTGGATGTAGTGCGCGGCACCGTACGGCGTGAGCAGCTCGACCATTCGGCGTGGCTGGCGCGCACCTACCGGCCCCACGCTGAGACCTTGATTGCGCGCGCCGAGCGCGGCGAAGCAGCCACGCCCCTGCTGGCCCAGGTGGTGCAGCCCGGCGAGTTGCAGCGCGCCCTGAACTGGGAAAAAGCGCAGCGCCGCCCTGGTGACGACGACCTAGTGCGAGGCTTGATCGCCATGGGTGATTCACGCGCCCGTCGCGCGCCTGCCTCCGACACAGTGGCCGACGATGGCGCACTGCGCCAGCACCTGGCGCGTGCGCTGGCAAATCCGAAGAAGCGTGAGTTCCTGGAAGGGTTGCGTTCCGACCAGAAACTCAAGCAGGCGCTGCGTTCGCTGGACCCAGAATCCCTGCAGAGCGCGCGCACCGTCGCCAAGGCCATTCCCGCTATGGCCCAGGCGCTGGAGATCGCCGCCGACTCCGATGTGAAGCCCCTGCTGTCCGCCATGCAGAGCGAGCCCATGCGCCGCAAAATACTGGGCTGGCTGGCCGACCCGGAGCTTCGGGCGCGTACCGAGGCCGAGGCCGGCCGTGCCAAAGAGGCCCTGCAAGCTCAGGCGCGCGAACACCAGGGCGCGCTGGAAACGGCCGAGGCCACACCGGACGCGCAGGCAGCGCAGCAGCGCATCCAGGGTCTGGATGCGCCTGCACAAGCCCGGCTGCTCGCCGCGCTGCATTTTTGGCAGCAGGCACCGGCACTGCAGGACTCCTGGCAGGCACGCCGCCAGGACGCGGCGGCCGGCATCGCCCATCTCACACAAGCACTGGAGCGCAGCGCCACCCGGCGCGCCGAGGACGAAAGGCGCTTCGCCCAGGCCGTGCTGACGTTGCGCGAGCGTCTGCAGGCCATTCCTCACTATCGCGGCCAGTTGGCTGAAAGTCCGGCACGCGAGCTGACCGCGCTCACCAATGCACTGGCCGGCGGCTTCACGCCGCCCTCGTCGGGCGGCGACCCGCTCGTCAACCCAGCAGCGCTGCCCACCGGGCGCAACCTGTTCGCCATCGACGCCGAAAAAACCCCTTCCGAACAGGCCTGGACCGTGGGACGGCAACTGGCTGACCAGATGCTGGCCCAGCACCGCGCAGCCCACGAAGGCCAGTGGCCGAGCAAGGTGGCCTTCACGCTATGGGCTGGCGACTTTATCCACACCGAGGGCACCAGCGTCGCGCAGATCCTCTACCTGCTGGGCGTGGCGCCGGTGCGCGACCCGTTCGGGCGCGTGTCGGGCCTGCGCCTGATTCCGCGGGAGGAGTTGGGCCGCCCGCGCATTGACGTGGTGGTGCAGACCTCGGGCCAATTGCGCGACTTGGCAGCCTCGCGTCTGTACCTGATCAACAAGGCCGTGACGATGGCCGCCCAGGCGCGCGAGCAAGACAATGCCGTCGCCCAGGGCGTACAGGCCGTGGAACGTGCGCTCAAGGAGCGCGGTGCTTCGCCCGCCGATGCGCGCCGCTTTGCCGCCGTGCGCGTGTTCGGCGGCGTCAATGGCAACTACGGCAGCGGCATCATGGGCATGGTCGAGGCCGGCGACCGCTGGAGGGACCGCTCCGAAGTTGCCCACACCTATCTGGCCAACATGGGTGCTGCCTTCGGCGAGGGCGACCTGTGGGGCGCTTTCCAGAGCGGCGCGTTCGAGGCTGCCTTGGCCGGCACGCAGGTGGTGGTACAGCCGCTCGAATCCAACACCTGGGGGCCAATCTCGCTCGACCATGTCTATGAATTCATGGGCGGGCTGAACCTGGCGGTGCGCGAGGTCACCGGGCAGGAGCCGGCCGCGTACTTCAGCGACTACCGCAACCCTTCGCGGCCCACCGTGCGCGAGGCCAAGACAGCCATTGCCGTGGAAGCGCGTGCCACGGTGCTGAATCCAGCCTATATCGAGGCCATGGCCCAGGGCGGTGCTTCGTCCGCCGAGGTGTTCGCCGAGACGTTCCGCAATCTCTATGGCTGGAATGTGATGAAGCCCGATGCCATCCCGACCGAGATGTGGGATGCGCTGCACGACACCTATGTCCGCGACGCGCACGGTCTGGGCACACGCCAGTTCTTCGAGCGCGCCAATCCTTATGCGCTGCAGGAGATGACGGCAGTGATGCTGGAGACCGCGCGCAAAGGCTACTGGCAGCCCGGCGACGCACGCCTGCGCGAGGTGGCCGACCTGCATGCCGACCTGGTCGCTCGCTTTGGCGCCAGCGGCACGGGCTTCGTCAACGACAACCGGGCGCTGCACGGCTTCATCGCTGAGCAGGTGGCCCCCGACGCTCGCCAGGCCTATGACGATGCGCTGCAGAACGCCAACGAGGGCGCGGCTATCGCTACTGACAAGGCCACGGTGCTGCGCAAGGCTGATGACCGGCCGGCGGCCCAGCACGCGGGAGACCAGGCCGCCGAGCAAGGTCGCGCACCCGGTGAGGCCACGCCGGAACAGTCCATGGCATTGCGTCCTGGGGCCGCCGCCATCGCCGTGCTGGCAGGCGCGCTACTGGTGCTGGGGGCGCTGGTGTGGCGGCTGCGCCGCCGCCACCCTGGAGCCAGGGCATGAGCCTGGACGGCAGCATCCTGCTGCTGCTAGCCGCCTGCTGCATGGTCCTCGCGGCCCTGCAGGCCAGCGAATGGCCCCGGCCGCTGCAAGCGGTGATGGTTCTGGTGCTGGCTGGCGCGCTGGCCGCATCGGGCGAGCTGGCCAGCAGCACCAGCACCGCCGAGATTCTGCGCTGGGTCGCGTCGCCCCAGCGGCGGCAGGACTTGGCGGCACTGCTATTGGCGGAGGCGCTGCTCTTCGGTAGCCAGGCCGTGCGTGCAGCGCAGGGACAGGCCACACGCTGGTGGCGCTGGCTGGGCTGGCTGCCGCCGCCCTCAGCGTTGCTGTCGCTGTTCTTCGCCCAGGTGGCCGTGATGCTGCTGGTCGATGGCTGGGACTACGGCACGCTGGCCTGGCTTTGCGCGCTGGTCTTTGCCCTGCTGCTGGCCGCCGCCACTGCGCTGCTGCGCTGGGCCTTGCCCGATGCCGCCACACGTGGCGCGCTGCGCGTGGGCCTGCATGGTGCACAGGCCGTTGCCGGGTTGTGGCTGGCACGGCCCACCTTCCACATCGCCATCGATCCCGTACCGCTGTGGGGTGACCGCTTGGCCATCTTGACCGCTGTAGTCACCGCGCTGGCCGCTCTGGGCTGGTTGCTGCAGCGGCGACGTTGAATCAATCAAAGAAAAACACATGGAATCGCTCATACAAACCCTCTCCTGGATCTCAACCGCGCTGCAGGTGCCGGTGGTGGTCGCCATCCTCTACCTGCTCGTTCGCGGCCTGCTGGCGCTGGGCGGCTTCTACGGCCGCTGGAGCGACCGGCTGCGCCGCCGGCGCAACACCGGTGCATTGGCCGCGGTGCCGACGGGTGAACTGCTCGACACGCTGGAGCACGCCACCCTGCGCAAGGCCGACGCGCTACACCAGGCACTGGCCGCTCTCCGTCAAGCCCCCACCGACCCTGTGTGGCATGAGCGTGTGGTGACGGAGTTCGAACTCGCCATCGATCGTCAACTGGCGCTGCTTCGCACCATGACGCGCATCGGCCCACTGCTGGGACTGATGGGCACTCTGATCCCGCTGGGACCCGCCTTGGTGGCGCTGGCCGCTGGCGACATCGCAGTGCTGGCGCGCAAGATGGAGGTCGCCTTTGCCACCACCGTGGTCGGTCTCGTGATCGGCGCCATCGGTTTCCTGCTGTACCAAGCCGCGCAGCGTTGGGCGATGGACGATTTATCGCTGCTGGAATTCGTCAGTGCACGCCTGCAAGGCACCAAACAGAAAGAAGCCGCATGAAGCGCCGCCGTTCCCTGCTGCATGGCTCCGGCCTGGGTGGCGACAGCGACGACATGGATCCAATGGGCTTTCTGATCAACCTGTTCGATGTCGCCTTGGTGTTTGCTCTTGCGCTGATGATCGCGCTGGTGTCCAACCTGCGCATCGCCGACATGCTCACAGCCAAAGACTTCACCGTGGTCAAGAACCCCGGCCAGCCAAACATGGAGATCATCACGCGCGAGGGCGGCAAGGTCTCGCGCTATGTGGCCGGGGACGCCAAGGCCGATGGCAAGCCCCCTCAGCAGGCCCGCCAGGGCCAGCGCGTGGGTACTGCCTATCGGCTGGAGAGCGGGGAAATCATCTACGTTCCGGACGATGGCACCCCAGGAAAGTGAACACATGCGCAGCACAGAAAGCGGGCATGCAGCCCAATGGCGCGCCAGCCTCCTGCAAACCTCGGCCTTCACACGCTTTCTGCTGGCCGCGATTGCGGCAGCGATGCTGTGGCTGGTTGTGATCTGGGCCGTGGGGAACGCATGACGGCGCTCACACCAACACTTCAGGCTCAGCCTGCCGACCTCGTACTGAACCACGTCAGCCTTGGGTACGGCGAGACGGTCATCGTGCGCGATGTCCACGGGAAATTCACTGAGGGCACCATGACGGCCATTGTCGGTCCCAATGGCGCGGGCAAATCCACCTTGCTCAAAGGATTGCTTGGGCTGCTGCGGCCCTTGCGGGGAACGGTCGAATCCAGGCATCCGCGGTCAGCACTCGGTTATCTGGCCCAGGCCAGCGAAATAGAGCCTCAATTTCCGGTTCGTGTCGAAGATTTTGTGGCCGTAGGGCTGTGGGCCCGCATTGGCGGCCTGCGCGCTGTGGGACGAACGCTCGCCCGCCGGGTTGACGAAGCGATTGTTGCCGTGGGGCTGCAAGACCAGGCCTCGCACTGGATCGGCGAATTGTCCGGAGGACAGTTTCAGCGCATGCGCTTTGCACGCCTGCTGGCTCAGGACCCGTCGGTGATACTGCTCGACGAACCATTCTCTGGCGTCGATGAGCCCACGGTCCTCACATTGCTGCAGCTCATCCACGCATGGCATGCGCAGGGTAGGACGGTGATTGCAGTGCTGCACGACCGCCAGTTGGTGCGGACGCATTTTCCGCAAACCCTGGTTTTGGCCGAGCGGGTACTGGCCTGGGGCGACACCCGGAGCGCATTGGATGCACAGGAATTGGTGGGAGCGCGTGCATGATCGGCGAGATTTGGTCCCCATTCGCCGAATACGGATTCATGCGGCGTGCGCTGGCGGGATGCCTGGCCCTGAGTGCCGGTGCCGCCCCGCTGGGGACGATCTTGCTTTTGCGGCGCATGAGCTTGGTCGGCGACGCGATGTCGCATGCCATCCTGCCGGGCGCTGCGCTGGGCTATCTGATCTTCGGACTGTCCCTGCCCGCCATGTCCATCGGCGGCCTGCTGGCTGGCCTGCTGGTGGCGTTGCTGTCAGGCGTGGTCACCCGGCATACGGCGCTGCGCGAAGATGCGAGCTTCGCCGGCTTCTACCTGATCTCTCTGGCACTGGGCGTGTTGCTGATCTCGCTGCGCGGCTCCAACGTCGATCTGCTGCATGTGCTGTTCGGCTCGGTGCTGGCACTCGACGATCCCACCTTGCTCCTGACCGCTTCCATCGCCACGGTTTCCCTGCTGGCGTTGGCATTGATCTACCGCCCCCTGATCGTGGAGTGCTTCGATCCTGGTTTCTTACGCCTGCAAGGGCGCCAGGGTGAACTGGCCCATGCCGTCTTCATGGCGCTGCTGGTGCTGAACTTGGTGGGAGGGTTTCATTCGTTGGGAACCTTGATGTCCGTGGCCTTCGTCGTGCTACCCGCGGCGGCAGCGCGCTTCTGGGTACGCGGTGTGGGTCCGCAGATGGCCATGGCGGTCGTAGTGGCCGTGCTGGGCAGCGTCATCGGATTGCTGGTGTCGTTTCACGTGGGCATCGCTGCATCGGCCGCCATCACGCTGAGTTTGGGGAGCCTGTATGCGCTGTCGCTGTCCGTTGGCCCGCTTGGCAGCGTGCTCGCGCACCGCCGGCAGGCCGCGGAGCATATTGTTCGTCTCAAAACAGGAGTCTCACCATGACATTCTTCCCCTTCAATCGCCGCGCCTTGCTGGGCGCAGCACTGAGCTGCTCATTGCCCGTCTGGGCCGCTGCGCCACCGCTGCCGGTGGTGGCCAGCTTTTCCATCCTGGGAGACCTTGTACGCGAGGTTGGCGGGGAGTTGGTGAGTGTCACTGAGTTGGTCGGGCCGGATGGCGATGCTCATGTTTTTGAGCCCACGCCGCAGCAAGCCCGGCAATTGCAACAGGCACGGGTGCTGGTGTCCAACGGTCTAGGTTTCGAGGGCTGGCTCCCTCGTCTGAAGAACGCCTCTGGCTTCAAGGGGCAGGAGATCGTGGCCTCGCGAGGTATTCGGCCGCTCGCGCTTGCAGAGCCAGGGCATGGCGCGAAAGATCACCATGGGCACTCGCATGCTCGGGCCCAGGACCCGCACGCCTGGCAAGATGTCAGGAACGTTGTGGTCTATGTGAAGAACATCGAGCAAGGCCTGGCGCAGGCGGATCCGTCGAATGGGGCTTACTATCGCGCGAGGGCGGCGGAGTATGTTGCTCGTCTCAACGCACTTGATGCCAGCCTTCGCACGCGGTTTGCGGCGTTGCCTGCTGAGCGTCGGAAGGTAATCTCCACCCATGACGCCTTTGGTTACTTCACGGAGGCCTATGGGCTGCGCTTCGTGCCGGTTCGGGGTCTGTCCACCGAATCCGAGCCTTCGGCACGCGACATCGCCCGCTTGGTGGAGCAAATCCGCAGGGAACGCATCAACTCGATTTTCATTGAGAATATTTCCGATTCTCGGCTACTGGAGCAACTGGCGCGAGAAACTGGCGCCGTGATTGGCGGCAAGCTTTATTCTGATGCACTGGCCCTTCCCCGCGGGTTAGCGCCTACTTATATTGACATGATGGAGACCAATGCGGCCACCTTGCTCGGCGCATTGCAAGAAGATAGCAAGCCTTTGCATTGACGTACCAAGGGGCGTTGACTGACGCTCAAGTCCATAGGGCTCATCGACAAGACTCCTGCAGCAGCTTCATGAACCGCTTCTCCACCCAATGTGCAACCGTACCCAGTGTTTTTCCCTGGCACCACAGCATGCGTACGGACAGTAACGGCAGCGCCAGCGACGGACATGAGACTTGACGCAGTGACTTGGCATGGCGGTCATCGTTGGCGATGTTGACCGGCAGGATGGCCCAACCCAGATCATCGGCGACCATCTCGGCAAGGGTGTAGAAGCTATCTGAGCGCCAGACCCTGGGACTGTAGATGCTCTCTTCAACATCCTCGGCGTGCATGACCAACTGCCGGTAACGTGCCAGATCGGTTCGCCTGACCGCTTGCTTCTGCAACAAGGAATGAGCACTGGCGACGAAGACCGCCTGGGTGAGCACGCCGATGTGGCGCTGGTCGAAGCAGTCGCGCAGCGGGCCCCGGTCGAAGTGAAACGCCAAATCGGCACGCTCTTGGTTCACATAGTCGGCAACTTCGGTAGTCATACGTACAGTCCTATGCCTATCTCGAAGATTAGCGATGAACTGTGTCCTGAGATTCAGGGGGTTTTCTCTGCGCCGCACCCACGGGTAGAGCTAAATGAGTGATTAAGAATCGAGGTGTGAGTGGTGCGTTGGATTGTGGGGCGTTGCCCAGTAGTGGGAATTCATTGGGGGGCATCGACATGTGCCTCCTTCGAATGCCACAGCGCATGCGCGTCGATACGCACCAGTGCTGATGCTTGCAACGCATCGACGCGAACCTGTGCCTCGGCGAGTCGTGTCTGGCGCAGGTTGCGCAGCGTCAAAAGGTATTCGGCCAAGGGGGCCTCTCCCAATTCCCAAGCCCGCCGCGTGCGGTTGCTGGCCGTGGTCTGCGCGGCCAGCGCCTGCGCGAATGACTGCCACTGCGTGCGCTTACTGTCAGCAGCCTGCACGGCGACCCACGCACCTTGCTCGACCGCGCGCCGCACGCCGAGCGCCTCCGCCTCTGCGGCCGCCGCGTTGGCGCTTTCCGTTGCGGCCATTGCACTGCGATAGTCTGTGCCAAATGGCACTGTTAAGACGACGCCAATGACACGTTCCGAGCCGCCGCGTTCAGACATCATGCGTACCCCGACGGTCGGGTCGGGCGTGCGGTTGGCGCGGGCGCGCTCAGCCACCTTGGCAAGACGGGCCGCCTCTCCATCTGCAACGCCGATTTCGACGCTCTGCCGCACGATACGCGCCAGCCAGTCCTGTGAGCCGCCTGGTAAGGGGTCGGGATCTGGCAGCATGGATGGCTGGGCGGGAATCTCAATGCCGGGGAACTCGATCGTCAGCGTTTGCCGTGCTGCCCGTGAGGCATCGCGCGCAGCGCTGACCTGGGCTGCAAGCATTGCGCGCTCGGCTTGCAGAACGTCGCTGTCCCGCCGCGCGGCATCGCCCAGGGCCACGCGCCGGGCCATTGCTTCCTGCTCACGAATAAGCAACTTTTCCTGCGCTTGCATCTCGTCAGCCACGATGAAACTGCGCAGCCATCCGGCCCAGACTTCCAACAGTCGCCTTGCCATTTGGTGCTCGGCATCTTCAAGGCGCATATCGGCCACCCTGCGGGTGCGGCTGCCGATGTCCCGATCCAGACGCGCCTTGTTCGGCAAGCGAACGGCACGGCTGAGCTGGATTTCCCATTCGTTGTAGCGGCGCGCTTCGTTGGTCACGTTGCGGCGTTGTAGGCCGCTACTGAGTTCAAATTCGTGGCTTCCGGCTTCAAGGGCGCTTTGCGTGGCAGCAGCCGCGTCCAATCGAGCGGCTGCGGCATTCACGACCGGCTGGGTTTTCATCGCCGCTTCGACTTGCGCCTGCGGAGGCAGCCAGGAGAGATCTTCGGCGCGCGCTTGCGCGGGATGGAATGTCAAAGCCGCGATGGCGACCATGACGGCACCAGTCGGTAGTACCAGGCTGCATCCTTTGTTTTTATTCGTCATACCAGTCTTCCACTTGCCAACACCGGCTCCACCCACCAGCGCACGTCGCTCGATGCGATGCGCTGGCCCAGATGCGCCAGAACCTGTTCCAGCCGTTCGGATTCGATCAACACCCAGATGACGCGCCGATCCACACGGCCGCGAACCTTCTCGCGAATGGACGCGCGCGCGAAGTCGCCGGTATGCCCTTCGGCGTGCAACAGGGTGAACCCTGGCAGTGTCGGGTCGGCCATCAGGGCCTCGGTGACGGCGTCTTCGAGCGCGGGTGGAAACACCAGATTCAGGCGCACCAGTTGGGCTTCTTTCAATCCATTCATGCGCGGACTCCTTGTTGTGAGGAGATGGCCTGGCCGAATCGCCGGTACAGCACCGGCAGCAGGACCAGAGTCAGCGCCGTGGAGCTGACCAGTCCGCCAATCACCACGATGGCGAGTGGGCGCTGGATCTCAGAGCCGGGGCCACTGGCCAGCAGCAGGGGCACCAGGCCAAAGGCGGTGATGGAGGCAGTCATCAGCACCGGGCGCAGCCGGCGCAGCGAACCTTCGCGCACCACCTGTTCCATAGGCAAACCCAGTGCGTGCAGGTGATTAAAGTGCGTAACCAACACCAGCCCGTTGAGCACGGCGATGCCCAGCAGCGCGATGAACCCCACCGACGCAGGCACCGACAGGTACTGCCCCGACAACCAAAGCGCCGCCACGCCGCCGACCATGGCAAAAGGAACGTTACCCAGGATGAGCGCGGCCTGCCGCACCGAGCCAAAGGTCATGAACAGCACGAAGAAGATCAGCCCCAGGGCCACCGGCACCACCATGCCAAGGCGGGCCGCCGCGCGCTGCTGGTTCTCGAACTGACCGCCCCATTCGACGCGGTAGCCGGGCGGCAACGGCACATCGCGCGCCACGGCGGCTCGCGCTTCATCCACGAAGCCAACCAGATCGCGTCCGCTCACGCTGGACTGGATCAGCGCGAAGCGTGAGCCGTTCTCGCGCCGCACCAGCACGGGGCCATCAATAGTGGCGATGCGCGCCAGTGAGGTCAAGGGAATTTCGCCCTGATCGCCGCGGGCGAGCTGCAAGTCCTTGAACCGCTCAACGGAGCCGCGCAAGCGGGCATCACCCCGCACCACGATGGGCGTGCGCCTGTCCGGCTCGATCACCATCCCGGCCGGTACGCCTTCGAGCTGCGCGCGCAACTCGTCCTGCACCTGCGTCACGGCCAACCCCGCGCGTCCCGCTGCCTGTGCATCCACCTTCATCTGCAGGTACTCCACGCTGTCGCTGGCCTGGGTGAGCACGTCGCGTGCGCCGCGTACTTTTTCGATGCGAGCGGCCATGCGTTGCGCCAGATCGCCCAGCGTTTGCAGATCAGGACCGAACAGCTTGACGGCCACGTCGCCCCGACTACCGGTGAGCATTTCGGAGATGCGCATCTCGATGGGCTGGGTAAAGCCGAACTCCATGCCGGGGAAGGCGTTCATCACCTTGCGTATCTCTGAACTCAACGCGTCCTTGTCGGCCGCACGCCAATCCTTGCGCGGTGCGAGCTGCATGAACATGTCGGTTTCGTTCAGGCCCATTGGGTCGAGCCCCAGCTCGTCGGAGCCAACCCGGGCGATGCTGTGCCGCACCTCGGGCACCGCCGCACCAACGGCCTTCTGCACCGCCAAGTCAATCTCCAGCGAACGCTGCAGCCCAATGGACGGTGGTTTTTGCAGTTGCAGCAGGATGTCTCCCTCGTCCATCGTCGGCATGAATGCCTTGCCCGTGCCAAGGTAGGCCACCACACCCAATGCCAGGGCCCCGATGGCGACCGCCGATGCGCGCAGCGGGTGGTGAAGCGCAGTTTCCAGCAGCGGTCGGTACAGGCGCGTGGTCCAGCGCATCACCCACGGCTCGGTGTGCGCGTGCTCCTTAAGCAGCAGCGAGGCCAGCACCGGCACCAGCGTGAGCGACAGCAGCAGCGAGACGCCCAGGGCGAACACGATGGTCAGCGCCACCGGCACGAACAGCTTGCCTTCCAGCCCTTGTAGCGTGAGCAGGGGCATGAAGGTCAGACAGATGATGAGGATGCCCGAGGCTACAGGCGCAGCGACCTCGCGTGCTGCTGCAAATATGCGGTGCAGGCGCGGCTGATGCGCACCGGGCGCATGCGGGTCGAGCCGACTGACGGCGTTTTCCACCACCACCACCGCAGCGTCCACCAGCATGCCAATGGCGATTGCAAGGCCCCCTAAGCTCATCAAGTTGGCGCTCATACCGACAAGGCGCATCAGCAGAAAGGTACCCAGGGCCGCTAAGGGCAGCATCACCGCCACCACCAGCGCGGCGCGAAGCTCGCCGAGGAACAGAAGCAGCAGGATGACGACCAGTACGGTCGCTTCCAGCAAAGCGCTTTCCACCGTGCCCACAGCGCGCTCGATCAACGTACTGCGGTCATAAAACGGCACCACCTTGACGCCGGGCGGCAAGCTGGGAGCCACCTCGTCCAGCCGGGCGCGGATGGCTTTGACCAGCGCCGAAGCATCGGCCCCGCGCAGCGCCACCACGATGCCTTCCACCGCTTCGCCCGCTCCGTCCCGGGTGACGGCGCCATAACGAGTCATGCCCTCGGTGCGCGCCTGGGCCACGTCGCCCAGGCGAACTGGGGCCGTGCCATTGGCCCCGGCGCGCAGGATCAGACGGGATAGATCGTCCAATGTGTGGATCGCGCCTTCGGCGCGCACGATCAGCGTGTCTTCGCCCGCATCCATACGGCCAGCGCCGTCATTGCGGTTGTTGCGGCCGATCGCCGTGATCACGTCCGAGAAGCTGAGACCCGCAGCGGAAAGCCTCGCCCGATCAGGCACCACGGCAAAGCTCTTGGCTTCACCACCCAGCACGTTGACATCAGCAACACCGGGCAGCGTGCGCAGGGCCGGGCGCAGCGTCCAGTCCAGCAGGGCGCGGCGCTCGCTCAGCGTGAGGCTACCGCCCTCGATAGTGAACATGAACACGTCCGACAGTGGTGTCGAAATCGGCGCCAGCCCGCCGCTGACGCCTTCGGGCAAGCTGCCCGAAACGCCGGCATAGCGTTCGGCCACCTGCTGGCGCGCCCAGTAGATGTCGCTGCCTTCGGCAAAGTCCAGCGTGATGTCGGCGATGGCGTACTTGGCCGTGGAGCGCAGCATCACGCCCTGGGGCACGCCGAGCAACTCCATCTCCAGCGGCGTGATCACGCGCGACTCCACTTCCTCGGGCGTCATGCCGGGGGCCTTGATGATCAGCTTGACCTGCGTCGGGGAAATATCCGGATAAGCGTCGATCGGGAGCTGCAGGAAGGCCGCCAGGCCCGCGCCCGCCAAAGCCAGCACGCCGAGCAGCACCAGCGCACGTTGGCGCAGGGAAAACTCAATCAAACGGGACAACATGCGTGGTCGCCCCTCATTGCAATGGAATCATGGATTTGAGCAGTGCCGTTCCGCGTACGACGACCTGCATGCCAGCCACGAGCGGCGCGGTATCAGGAGAGGCGGAACGCACGGCGCTTGACGCCTCTGATTCGTCTTGTCCCAGCAGTTGCACTGGAACGGCGCGGACGCGCAGGTCGCCTGGCTTATCTTGCGATGCAGGCTCGGCAACGTAGACCACGTGTCCGCTGCCCGCCGGCAGCAGCGCTGACGATGGCACGCTCAAGGTGCCCTGCGGTGCTGGCAGCAAGAGCGCGACACTGATCTGCTGCCCGGCCGCATAGCTGCCTGCCCCGGCCTGATCTGCATCGACGCGGGCACGTACCCGCAGGCTCTGGCTACTGAGGTCAGTGTCGCCACCAATAGCCGTCACGCGAGCGGTCGTGCTGTCGGGAAGACGCACCTCCAAGCCCAGGTGAAGATCCGATCGCAAGCGCAGCGGTACCGCGACGCTGACATCCAGCGGGCCAGGCTCAGCCACCACGAAGGCGATGTCGAGCGGCGCGACTGCCTGCCCGAGGATCAGGTGACGACGCATCACCCGCCCGGAAAGGGGTGCCAGCAATTCGTACTCACCCGCCGGCCCTCCGCTGACGGGTCGAAGCCGCGCAAGGGCGCCATTGGCCTCTTGCAACGTACTTTGCGCAGCCGCTGCGCGCGCCTGGGTCTGCTCATTGCGCGCAGCGGGAATGATGCCCTCGGCGAGCAGTGCGGCATCACGCCTGGCCTGTGCGACGGCCGCGGCCGCGTCAGTACGGGCACGTGCCAAATCGGCTTGTGCAGCCAGAACATCCTTGCTCTGAATGCGTGCGAGAGCCTGCCCCTGGCGCACGGCTGCGCCTTCATCGACCATCACGCGCGTGACTACGCCACCGTAGGGCGCCACGACCTGCGCACTGGCCGAGAGCGGCGCCACGGTCTGCGCGGGCAAGCCATCCAATGGGATCACCGCAGCGTCCTTGACGAGTGCGGTTTCCACACCCTGCGCGCGAAGCTGAGCGGCGCTAAGCTGGACGCCGCCATTGTTCGGCTGGGCGACAGTTTCGCTCGCGTCTTTATCGACTACGGTGGTCTGCTTCGTTGTCCAAGCCCACCAGCCGTATCCTGCGGCAGCCAGAACCGCCAAACCGATGGCGGCCAGGGCCAGGGTCTTGGTTCGGCTGGAGGTGCCCGCCGCTTTCAAGGTCGGGGGGCTCATGCTTGTGCCGCCCCGAACGATGCAAGGCAGACTACCGAGCACACCGCGGGGATTGAAAATCCGTCGCATATGAAAAGGTGCGCGAGGTCAGCGAGGCGAAACATACAGTCGATCTCTTGTGGAACATCGACTCATCTTCCTCGGCGAAGCTTTGAGAAAGCTTTGGAGAAAACGAAATTTGCTCAGTACGATGTATTTCGGCGAAACGCCTGTTTTTAGCAGCAAGCAATCGATAAACTGATTTTTCAGTAACCTGCTCTGATATGCCAGCGGTGCGCCTTTGCTATCTCAAACGTCAGAGCCATATACCATGGACATCAGAAATTCAGAATATCGTTTCAGTCCTTTGGTCATAGGACTGCACTGGCTTACCGTGCTCCTCATCATCGCGGTCTATGCGAGCATGGAACTGCGCGGACTTGCACCCAAGGGCAGCGCCTTGAGAGACGCTATGAAATCCTTGCACTACCTGCTGGGCCTCAGTGTTCTGGCGGTCGTCGTGATCCGTATTTGGGTGCGCATCCAGGCGGGAGCGAAGCCCGCGATCCAACCACCCATGCCACGCTGGCAGGCCACGCTCGCGGATGCCATGCACTATGCGCTCTACATCTTCATACTCGCCATGCCGCTGCTCGGGTGGCTCACCTTGAGCGCGGCAGGCAAGCCGATCATTCTGTTTGGCTTGCCGATTCCCTCTCTGATCGGTGCCAATGTCGCTCTGTCTCGCCAACTCAAGGATGTCCATGAGGCGCTGGCGACATTGGGCTATGTCTTGATCGGATTGCATGCGATGGCGGCGCTGTTGCACCACTACGTCATGCGTGACAACACCTTAGTTCGCATGCTTCCCGGTCATCGCTCCTGAACTGCTGGCCTCAGGCGGCTTCACATGGATTTGATTTTCTAATGACAAAATTCCACCATCGCGCTCACCCTGAAAGCCATCGCACTGAACATATCGGATGGCTGCGCGCCGCCGTTCTGGGCGCCAATGACGGCATCATCTCCACGGCCAGCCTGGTGGCCGGCGTGGCTGCGGCCCATGCAAGCCATGCCAGCATCATGACCACGGCCGTGGCGGGGTTGGTGGCAGGCGCCATGTCCATGGCGGCCGGCGAGTTCGTATCGGTCTATTCACAGGCCGATACGGAGAAGGCGGACTTGGCGCGGGAACGCGATGAACTGAAGAACAGTCCGGAAGCAGAGCATCGGGAACTGACCGCCATCTACGTGCGGCGTGGCCTGGAGCATCGACTCGCGGATCAGGTCGCCACGCAGTTGATGGCGCACGATGCGCTGGGCGCGCACGCGCGCGATGAATTGGGCATCTCGGAAACCTTGAGCGCGCGCCCGCTGCAAGCGGCCATGGCGTCCGCCGGGAGCTTCGCCGTGGGTGCGGCCATGCCGCTGGCCGTGGTTCTGTTGGCGCCGGAGCAGAGCCTGCTCTATTGGGTCGTGGCGACGGCGATTGTCTTCCTGGCCCTGCTCGGCGCTGCGGCCGCTGCCGTGGGTGGTACGCCGCTCTTCAAAAGTGCGCTGCGCGTCGCGTTCTGGGGCACATTTGCCATGGCGGTGACAGCGGGCGTGGGGGCCGTGTTCGGCACGGCCATGTAGATCACGGCACCGCGGCATCCATCTCAGAGCAGCGGCGACCAGGGGCCGAGCCGGGCGGACAGCCGGCCGTTGGCCAGCGAGAACGCCAGCGGCAGGTCCACGGCATGCGCGAGCGCGAGCGCCAGCGCCAGCCCCAGCCCGGCATGGTGCGCCGTGCCGCCTTCGGAATCCTTGCGCCAGAAGCGCAGGCCGAATTGATCCAGATCGGACGCCTGCAAATTGGGAGCTGTGTTGACGATGGTTAGCATCCAGCCGGAAGCCACGCGCTCCAGCCGACATTGAATGTCGTCGCCTTCGGGCGCGTATTCGATGGCATTGCGCAAGAGGTTGGAGACGATGCGTTCGATCACGCCCTGATCGCTTTGCACCCATGCCGATTCAGGCAAAGTCACGCGGATGGGTGACTTGGGCGCCATTTGCTGGACGTTGAATCCCGCCAGCAACTCTTGCAGCAAAGCTGTTAGATCCAGAGGATCAAGCGCAAGTGTGTGTTGGCCGGATTCAAGCCGCGCCAACAACAGCAGAGTGTCCACACTGCGCTGCATGCGTGAACTGGCCTGGATCGTTGCATTCAGGGCGCGATGGATTCGGGTCGGGTCGGCATCGATCAAAGCGCTCTCTGCGCTGATGCGGATTTCTGCCAAGGGCGTGCGCAACTCGTGGGCCACGTCGCGGGAGAAGCGGCGCTCGCGGGCAATGGCCGCATACAGGTGATGCAAGCCCTGATTGAAGGCTTCGGCGAACGGCCGCAGTTCGCGTGGAAAGTCCGCTCCGATCCGCGCAATCGGCCGATCCGAACGCAGGTCGGCCAGTTGCACGCCGACGCGCTCCAGCATGACCACGATGCGTCGAACCATGAGCAGCGCCAGGCCTGTGGCCAGGAGCGTCGCCAGCACGATACCGCCCAGGAGCGTGAAGTGGATGCGCCGCTCGGTTTGATCCCAATCCCGACGTTCTGTTGCCACAACCAGCAATCGAGATTCCTCACCTCTTACCGGCACGCGCGTCGCCAGCGCGCGGCCCGCGTGGCCGTCCGGGAGTATCACGTCGTAGTAGCGTGGGGTGCCTTGCTCCACCGGTCCAAGCGCCAGCTCGGCCCCAGCACTGCTGGGCGAACGCAGCAAGGCCCGATGGGTCTGCGAATCGAAGACCGTGAAAAACTCGGTATGCCCGCCAGGCTCGTATTCCGGCATGAGGCTTTCGAGCTTTCTCGCATCCAACTCCTGCAGCACGCGCCCCACCGCCGCTGATCGTTGCATCAGGGTGGTATCCATCCGTCGGTAGATTTCGTGGTCGATCCAGTAGTCGAGGACGGGAAACAGGATCGCGAAGGTTCCTCCAATGCAGATCACCAGGCTGGCAGCCAGCCGCCGCTGCAAGGACCAGGATCTGCCTTGGCTCGCATCAGAGAGGGCTTCGAAATCGGGACGTACCATCGTTCAGGGCAGTATGTAGCCGAAGCCACGTCGTGTCACGATCAGTTCATCCAGGCCGCACTGGGCGAGCTTGGTTCGCAAGGTGCTGACGATCACCTCCACCACCTTGTCCGATACATCGCTGCGGCTGTCGTACAAATGTTCAAAAATCTGCGGGCGCGACAGCGTGACGCCGCGCCGACGCAGCAGCAAGTCGAGCAGTCCATATTCCTTCGGCGTGAGCCCAAGATCAATGCCCTTGAACCTCGCGGTGCGCGAGCGCGGATCGACCTCCAGATCGCCGTGGCGCAGAACTGGAACGTCCCGTTGCGGCGGACGCCGCACCAGCGCCCGCAGGCGAGCCAGCAGTTCGGCCAGCTCGAAGGGTTTTGTCAGGTAGTCATCGGCACCCGCATCCAAAGCCCGCACCCGGTCGTCGAGCAGTTCGCGCGCGGAGAGCACCAACACCGGTGCGGCATGGGCCTCCCGGCTCAATGCGCGCAACACGCCAAAGCCGTCCAGCCGGGGCAGCATCAAGTCCAGAATGATGGCGTCGTACCGGTAGCTGGCAAGAAACTTCAGCGCGGACACGCCATCGGCTGCTGTATCGCAGGCATAGCCTTCCAGCTGAAGGCTCTGGCTCAGGGCTTCGGCCAGCGTTTGCGAGTCTTCCACGATCAATACGCGCATATGCTTTCTTCCATTCAGCGCATCTCGAAAAGCTCCTGGTGGAACGCCTCCGGCTC
This sequence comes from Comamonas resistens, assembly GCF_030064165.1. Classification (NCBI taxonomy): domain Bacteria; kingdom Pseudomonadati; phylum Pseudomonadota; class Betaproteobacteria; order Burkholderiales; family Comamonadaceae; genus Comamonas; species Comamonas resistens. Next base: position 4,096,276 of record NZ_CP125947.1, on the reverse strand, counting down.
CAGCCCCTGGGCCAGCAGGTCGGCGCGCAACGCGCGGCCGAAGGCCGTGGGGCCGCAGAACCAGACGCTGGCGTCTTTCCAACCCGGCACCATGGCACGCAGACGTTCACCCGTCAGGCGACCGTCCTTCTTGTCGATGAACAGGTGTAGCGCAACGCCGGCCGCCTGGCTGTCGGCGTGCAGTTTCTCGATGGCCTGCGGATCAACGTCGCTCGTCGGATGAAACAAATCGATGGGACGTGCGTCTTGGCCCTCGTGCTGCGCTAGGAACTTCATGCGCGCGATGAACGGCGTGATGCCGATGCCAGCACCGATCCAAATCTGGCGGGCCTTCTCGTCGTCGAAAGTGAAGCAGCCGTAAGGCCCCTCGACCGTTACCCGGTCGCCGACCCGTAGGCGCTCAGGCAGCCGGCGGGTGTGGTCGCCCAGCGCCTTGGTGATGAAGGTAATGCGCCGGTCTTCCGGCACCCAGGCTGAGGCCAGCGTGTAGGGGTGCGGGCCTTCTTTCGGGTTGGACATAGCGAAGGCAAACTGCCCGGGCCGGTGGCCGGGCCAACCCGGGTCCATCCGCAGGGTGGTTTCCAGCACATTCAGCGCCGGGTAGGCTTGCAGCGACTCGATAACGCCGCGCGCGGTGCGCTGCGCGCCGATCCGGCCCAGCAGCACCCACACCGCCGATACCGTGCCGCTCGCCAGCAGCATAGCCAAAGCCCAGCCCACGGGCTGTGCCCAGTAGGTGAACTGCACCAGCACCAAGGTGTGGAAGGCCAGCACTAGGTAGATCGCTGCCATCCAGTGGTGCGTCTTGGCGAACAGCCGGTATGGAAAGCGCTTGACCAACGCCAGTACCAGTAGCACTGCGACGGCGTAGAAGGCCCATTCGCCCAAGTCTTCGGCCAGCCCGCGCCAGCCGCGCAGCGCCGATTCAATGGAGCCCATTGAATCGGCCGCTGTGCGGGGCTTGCGCGCCGGGCGCGTCAGCCAGCCCCAGCCCACGGCCCACTTGGTGCCCTGCGCCCACAGCCAGTGCACTGTTGCGGCGGCCAGAGCGGCTATGCCGAGCCACTTGTGCAGGCGGTACATCTTGTCCAGTCCGTTCAAGCGGGGCTCCAGCCACGCAGGGCGCGTGGCCAGCACCATCGCCACGGACATCGTGCCGATGGCCAGTACGCCGCTGTATTGAATCCATACCGTCCGCAGGGCGAAGTAGTTGGACTGTGCAGGCCACAGCGTATCGGCAAAAAGCCATAGAGCGCTCAATGCCAGCGCAAAAACCCAGAACGTCCAAATTATTCTCTTCATCGTGGATTTGCCCCAAATTCTGCGGAAGGCGCATGCGGTACTGGTCGGAAACCATCAATCCAGATAAGCGATAGCGTGCCTTTGAATGTGACCATGTATCCGCAATTACAGAAATTTTAATTCTGACATCCCAACCTTTGGAAACGCTTTGGATTGATCAACCATCAATGAATAGGATCTAATTTTTCCCGCCGGCTTGTGGCATTACCTTGACTCAAGAAATGGTTGGCCCCCGATGCCGCCCAATCTCCCATGACACCCCGCCGCCGCGCACCGTCGCGGCCAGTTGCTTCCCCAGCCGCTGCTCGATCACCGGCTTCCACGGCACCAGTGAAAAGCCCATGCCGTCGTCGAGCATCGCGTAGCGCCCACTGGCAAGCATGATGCTTCGCCGGTAGATGCCAGCCACGCGCTGCCCGTCGGCCACCGGGCGATGCTCCAGGCCGGTATCGGCTGCAATGTCCTTCGCGGCCTGTGCCAGTTCCCGATTACGCAGCGTGCCCAGCAGGTTGCGCGCCAGGATCACGCGCTGCCCGCGCCGCTCGGCCAGCCCCTGTTCGGTCAGGAAGTCGGCGCGCTGCTGCATCGCCTGTTTGGCCTCCGCGCCAAAGCCCAGGTTGCCCAAACCCGAGCCGCCGCCGATCAACTGCTGGTCGAGCCAGGTAGCCCCGATCACGCGGGCCTGCCGCTCGATGGGCAGGTGCGATTTCAGCTCCACGGCAACGCCGCCCAGGCGCTGCGCGTCGTACTGGCGGCCCTGCTCGGGCAGGTCGCCCGGCACATTCCATAGCCCTTCGGCCACGCGCTCCACGATGCCAGCCCGGCGCAGGGCTTCCAGCCTGCGCACATGGGCCGCCACGACCTCCTGCGGGTCGCGGCCCGGTACGGCCTGGCCGTGGCGCAGGGCCAGGTGATGGTCGGTGCGGTACAGGCCATCGCTCGCCAGCGCGGCGATGTTCCTGTCGGCTGCGCGCACGTCGGCCGATCCCTTCACCTCCACCACGGCCCCGGTCGGGTAGTTCGCCAACTCGTCGCGGGCGCCCAGCGCAACGTAGTGGGTCTTGCCGTCCACACCGTCGATGACCAGATAGCCCCGGTCACGCAGCTCGTCGGCCAGCCCCTTCGCGGCCACTCGGCCGAGGATGGTTCGGCCGTCGTCGCCCGGCTCGAACACCGCCAGCTCGCGCGGCTCGCCGCGCATGGCCCGCTGCATGGTGCGGATGATGTCGCCACGCTCGCCCAGGGCGCGCAGGGTCTTTTCCGCATCGGCATGGACGGCCCAGGTGCCCGGCTGCGTCTCATCGGCCAGGCCCAGGCGCTGCAAGCGTTGCAGGCGGCCGATCAGCAGCAGGCGCTGGCGTTGCAAGCGGGGTTCGTTGAGCCGTTCGACATGCACCCGGCCATCGTCGCCGGCCTCGCGCTTCAAGGTGCGATCCAGGCTCGTCCACCGCTCCTGATCCACTTCGCGCTGCAAGGTCTGCTGGATCTCTAGCTCGGTGCGCGGCCCCAGCCATTCGGTCGCCAGCTCGGCGGCGCGGTGCCGGAAGCCGTCGGCGATGTAGTCGCCCGCGATGATGAGGTCTTTGTCGGTGTCGTCGCGCCCACGCACGACGATGTGCGTGTGCGGGTTGTCGGTGTTCCAGTGGTTGACGGCCACCCAATCGAGGCCCGTACCCAGGTCGGCCTCCATGCGGCCCATGAGGTGCCGCGTGTAGGTGCGCAAGTCTTCCAGCTCCGCGCCATCCTCGGGCGAGAGGATGAAGCGGAAATGGTGCCGGTCGTCGGCGCAGCGTTCCTTGAAGGCATCAAGGTCGGCAGAGTCGGTCTGCGGCCCGTAGGCTTGGCCCGCCTCGCCGTCGCGGCCTACGCCGTCACGCTCGATGTAGCGCAGGTGCTTGGCGAGCGATTGCGGGCTGGCCCGCTGGTGGTTCACCAGCAGCGTCTTGATGGTCACGCGCCGCGACATGGGCGTCAGCTTCGCCCCGGCGAAGCGCGCTGCCGTGTGGCCGCGCCCCAGGCGCGATCCGGGCCGCTGGCGGGTGCCACGCGCCGCGCCAGGACGGCGCACCGTGGACTTGCCGCTGCTGGCCTTGCCGGTCTGCTTGAGCACCTTGGAAACGAAGCTCTGCCCCTGGCCCTTGCCCCGGTTCTTCGGGGCCTTTGGAGGATTCGGGCGCACGCGGAAATCGTCATCGCGGCGGTCGCTCATGGCCGTTCTCCCTGCAAGCTCTGGCGTGTCCTGTCGTGCGAAGCACGCGGACATGCCTGCATTGGCGCGGGCCTCGCACCACAAGCGGCACGGCGGCGAAGCCGCTCCGTGCCGCGCCAACCCCACGTGCGGACTGGCTTTCGACGCGGCCCGGTGCCGCGTCCTTTTGTCTTGCCTTCCGCATTTGCCTCCCCCTGTCCCCCAGGTTCTCGATCCCGGCAACTGCGGCCCGGTGGCAAGGCTGCACCAGCAGCCAGCGCACCGGCGAACACGGCAATGGCCGCAGGCCAGCCGTGTTCGAGGCAAGACGCCTGCACGTGGGACGGCTGCGCCGGAGGCAGCGCGAAGTGCAGCGCGGATGCGCTCGCACTGCACGCGCGACGACATGACAACGGCCAGCAGAACGACACGCCCGATAGCACGATGATGCGCAGCGAATCGGTGGCCATCATGGGCGCGACTCCAGCCAGACGGGGCGCGCAACGCCGATCACGGAAGCTGCGCTGACCGGCCCGAAATACCGGCTATCGAACGACGCCGGATTGGTCACACTGAGGAGGAACAGCTCGCCATGCCGCAAGCGGTGGCATTGCTGCCGGGATGGCAGCGGCCGGCCCCAGCGATCGGCAGACAGCACGGCGGCTGAAGGCACGCCGTCGATGCGGACTTTGCCGTCAGCGATGCACACCTCTTGCGGCGCCACCGCGCCCACGCGCTTGAGCAGAGGAATGCGCGTCGGCAGGTAGCCGCGCTGCGCAGCGAGCGCGGCAGCCTCGGCAGGCAGCGGCACCAGCACGATGCTGCCTACCGACAACGGACGTGGTGGCGAGCTGGTGCGATGGTCGAGCGGATCGATGCGATACCAGCCGACCTCCACGCTGTCGGACGGGTTGTAGGTCAGGCGTGGCAGCGGATGCACGAAGGACGCCCAGGCCAGCGCAGCGAGGCCGCAGGCGGACAGGCCCGCCAGCACGAGGCGAGCGCGCACGCGCAAGCGAGGGTGCGGCGCGGTGCCGGAAGTGGAAACTGCGGTCATGGCAGCGCCCTCCCGGCCAGCCAGGCGGCGTGCCGCTCGGCGGTGTATTCGGGCAGCGGCAAGTGCGCTGCGAGCCGGTTGGCGAGCGTGCGCCAGTACGCGGGCGAGACGCCGACAGGCGTGATGCCCAGCGCCTCGATGGCGTCGATGCGCGCCAGCACGGCACGCACCGATTGCTCACCCTCGGCGTGCAGCAAGAGGCGCGCGCCAGGTTGCACGCCGGAGATGCGCTGCGCGCCATCCATCGGCATGCACGCCTGCATCACCATGAGCTGCCAGCGGATCGTGCCGTAGTCGTTGGCCTGCCAGCGGATGCGGCAGAGAACCGCATTCGGCGTGAACACCGCGCAGCGGCGCCAGCGGTCGAACCGGATGATGCGGGCAGGATCACCGAAGCGCAGGTAGAGGTCGAAGCGTTGGTCGATGTATGCGAGCGCAACGCGCGTCAGCGGTACGCCGTCGGCCACGCCGACAGGCGGGATGGACGGCGGTGCCGAAGCCGTCGAGGCGGGTGTGTTCATGAGGACTTCTCCGGGAATTCCCGCTCCAGCAGCGCGCGCAACAGATCGGCCACCGTCACGCCTTGCGTGAAGGCCGATACCTTGATGCGCGCCCGCATGGCGGGCGTGATGTCGAGGGTCAGGCGGGCCGTGTAGAGGTCGCCTTTCTGGAGGTCATCGGCACTGCCCTGGCGAATCCACGCCTCGGCGTGCGGATTCGCGGGCGGGCGAGCGCCGATGCCGATGCGCTTGCCCGTGCGCTTGCTGGCAGGAGTGCTCATGACGGCCACCGCAGCAGTTCATCGACCAGCGCGGTGATTTCGCGCGCGGCGGCGCTGTCTGGCGCCGTCTCGCGTGCAAGCCGGCCGGCGGCCACGCTGTCGGCAAACACGATGCGCTGATGCACTTCCGCGCGCAGCGCAGGAAGCGGCTGCTCGGCCAGCGCGCCGCGGGCCTCGCGTCCGATCACGGTGGTGCTCACGCGCCGGTTGATGACGAAGGCCGCGCGCAGCGCAGGCCGGAACACCTGCGCCTCACGGATCAGCGCCACCATCTCGGCGCTGGCCCACAGGTCGTAGGGGCTGGGCTGCACCGGGATCAGCACCCGCTCGGCCGCCAGCAGCGCGGAGCGCGCCAAGGCAGCGATCCTGGGTGGCCCGTCGATGACGACGTGATCGGCCCGCCTGGCGAGTTCTGGCGCTTCCTGGTGCAGCGTTTCGCGTGCGAGGCCCACGGCGCTAAATAGCCTTGGCAAACCTTGCTGGCTGCGGCGCTGTGTCCAGTCCAGCGCGGAGCCCTGTGGATCGGCATCCAGCAGGATGACCGACTGCCCGCGCATCGCCAGCTCGCCGGCGATGTGGGTGGCGAGCGTGGTCTTGCCCACGCCGCCTTTCTGGTTGAGCAGCGCGACGATCATGACCGGACCCTCCGTGTCGGAAAGCCCGCCTGTTGCCGCTGCGCTTCGCGTCCTGTGGCGGTTGTCCACCGAGGCGCGGCGCTGCTACTACCAGTTAGAGTATTTAAGTTAGGGAAGTTAGGAGAGGCCGAAACCCGCGCCAGTATTAGCTTTGCGGCCGGTTTTGTTGCCTGATAGCACGAGGATTCGTTGCCTGATAGCACGATACCTCTGTTGCCTGATAGCACGAGTCCGTCCACAGGCTGCGCAGCAGTTATCCCCGTGCCGTGGACGGCACGGGCCGGAACGTCAGCAGCGGCGAGGCAATGCCCGAGACGTACTCGATGCCCAACTGGTAGCCAGGCAAGGCTTGCCGCACCACCAGTGCGCGCAGGTCGGCGGCGAAGTCGTAGTACCGCGCCACGCTGCCCGACTTGCGGTACAGGTGCTGGAAGTCGAACTGCCAGCCGCCAGGCTGTCGCCCGCCGTGCTTGCGCACCAGGCGGTACAGCCATCGCTCGATCCCGCCCGTCAGCCGGAAATACGCCGGGTCGATGGTCAACACGAGGGCAGCATCGAGCACGCCCGCATAGAACCAGTCCGGCAGGATCAGTTCCAGCCCCAAGGGGGTGCCCTTGGCATCGGCCAGTTCCTTCCACTCGTTGATCCATGAGAAGCGATGCAGGCGCCGCCCGGTCGTCTCGCGGATCGACGTGGCCACGGTCGTGGACTGCAGCCGATCCAAGGCCGCCTTGAGGCGCTGGTAGTCGCGCAGCGACGTACCGCGCCCGATGAAGCGCAGGATCTCGTAGGGCGTGGCCTGCATCAGCCGCGACGGGCGCAAGCCCGCATCGCGGGCTTCCACAATCTGGCTTGCAGCCCAGATCAGGATGTCCGCATCCCAAATCGTGGCGATGCCATGCTCCTGCGTGCCCTCCACGCGGATCGTGATGCCGCTGGCGCGGAAGTCGATCGGCGCCGTGCGCCGCGACTTCGCCAGCGAGAAGAACGGAAAGGCCATCAAGTCCTGGCTGTCGCGCGGCGCCATGTCGCCCGGCAAGGCGCGGAACAGATCGAGCTGTTCGCGCTCTTGCATCGGTCGCTGCCGCATGGGCAGCGCGGGGCTGGACATGGCGAAGGCCACCCGCGCGCCAGCGATCAGCGCGCACGGCTGTCCGCCGAATGCTGCTCGGCGTACTCGGGCTCGGACGTGCTCTCGAAGCTGCGCTCGGCGGCCCAGGCATCGAGGTCGACCACGGCGTACATCACGCGGCGGCCGAACTTGCGGAACTTGGGACCGCCTCCCAGCACGCGCTGCTTTTCCAGCGTGCGCGGCGACAGGCGCAGGTACTCGGCGGCTTCGTCGTTGGTGAGATAGCGTTGGGGCTGCGCGGCAGCGGTCGAGACAGTAGCGGCAGGCCGCAAGGGAGCAGGACGCATGGTGAGAACCTCCATCGGTTGCAGGGCTCCGGCCACACAGCGCAACCGGATGGAGGCAGTCTCAGAAAACGAAGCCCTCTTGCTCAGGGTCGTTTTGCGTCGCCTTCAAAACGACCCTTCTCAAGCGGAGGGAGCTGTGCTAGGCGGCGATAGCCGCCGCGCATCAGCGCATCGCCGCGCCGCGCAAGGCGGCGCACCTTGGAGCGCAAGCCGCCATCGCTGTACCAACCAGCTGCGGCGTCCACGCCGAACAAGCCTTCGGCCACGTCGCGCAAGGACGCGCCCGCGAGGGTGGCGTCGAGCGCCTGCAGGGTGTGCAGTTCCAGCAGCGCTGCAGGGGGCGGTCGGGGACGAGCCATCGGCGCTGGCGTGTCAGGCACGTGGGTGGCCCCACGGCCACGGTAGGCATGGGCCACGGCCATGCCGTCCTCCAGGCCAGGCGCCAGTGCGAAGCGCAGGCAGCGGCCAGGGCTGCGCGCGATCAACGCCAGGCCCTTGCCGTCGTGCAGCAGTTGCTTGTGGCCGGGGATTCGCCAAAAAGCGAACGACTCGGCATCCGGCGGCGGATCGACATCCGGGTGAAGCTGCACCACGGCCTCATGGCCGGGGAGCCAGGCTGGATGCGCGTCACGCGCATCCAGGGCCGGGTCTTCCAGCAGACGCAAGCCCCAGCGATGCGCAGCATCGGGGCGGCGCGCACGGCGCAGCCAGTCAAGGTGGTAGTCGGGATGACGGCGCAGGTACTCCCAGGCCAGTGCAAGCGTGTCCAGGCACAGGACATAGAGGTAGGCGGCAGTCGGATACCAGTGCGCGAGGTGGTGCGGTTCGGCCATGACGCAAGCTCCCGTAGAGCAGGACGGCCGTCACTGGTTTCACACGCCAACGTCACCGCATCGAACTAGCATCCAATCGTGAATAAGCTGGTAGATTAGTAACTTGCGTGTCAAGACGAAAAGCATCCGATGGATTGCGCGGATCGTCTGAATGCGACGGTGGCGCGCGAGGAAATGCGGCCTCCTGCGCTATCCACCGTGCCCGATGGCACGGCTGGCGTCATGACCGTTTGCGTCAGGGTGGCACTGGTTTGGTGCAACAGTGCGGATTAAGACCTGACGGGTCTGGAGCAAGACCGAAATAGCCTCAATGCGCCCGGCTTGGCCGTGGCGCGAACGGCTCAATCGAGGACGGAACCGTTCTCCTGGGCCAGCCGCAGGTACTCCGACAACGGGCGCACCGCCCGGAAATACCGATCTCGCATCACGGGCTGTTTGCTCGGCCCGACGATGGATGCGAGGTCGGACAGCTTGATCTCGCCCAGCTCAGGCATGCTGATCCCCAAGTCGATCAGGCCATGGGCCGTATCGCCGTCAGCGGGGTCAAGCGACACCAGCAGCCAAGTGGCGTGTGCGTCCGGCGTGAACAACCGCACCACGGGCAGCGGGTCGATGGCCCGGCCAGCGGCCCGGACCCGGCCGTGTTCCAGCAGTTGCTTGCGCTCGTCCTCGGTCATGAGTTGGTTCATGGGCGTTACCTCATTCGCACAAAACCGCCGAAGCGTGAAAGCGCAAAACCGCATCGGCGGGTTTGTGGAAAGGCACGGATGCGGTTTTGTGCTTCTGTGAGAAGCTGCAGATACGGATTTCCGCAAAAGCACGAAAGCGGCAGGCGGACATAGTTGAACACTATAGATTGTAGCCCTATAGGGCTCAATCGGATGTCATCTTGGATTTTGCGGAGATCCAGGGTTGGCAGCGAAACATACATTGTCGGAGGCACTAAAGACCATCAGGAAAGCACGTGGTTTGAGCCAGGAAGCGTTCTCGGACGTGTCCAGCCGCACCTACATGAGCACGCTGGAACGCGACCTCAAAAGCCCCACCTTGAACAAGCTGGCCGAGCTGTGCGAGGTCATGGAGGTGCACCCGCTCACGCTGCTGACGCTGGCCTATGCCGGCGACGACCTGCAGCAGGTCGATCAGCTGCTGGCGCAGGTGCGCCAGGAGTTGGAGACTGTGGCGAAGAAGAGTGACACGCCATAGCGTGCGACCGCGCTGGCGTGGCCGATCCGGTGCAGCCGGTTCGGGGACTTCAGGGGCGCCAAGCATCGCGCGGCGGGGAGAGGCCGCAGGGTTTTCCCCCGGAGGCAAGCGAAGCGCGCAGCTGCGATAGGGATTGAAGCCGAATGGCCATGACGGCGAAGTCGGCATGGGGCGCAGCCCGCAAAGCCCGGTCGGCGCAGTGCGCCGAATCGCCCTGCATTCGCCCTGGCAACACGAAGTCATGGTGATGCTGCCCGACCACCACCATCACGAAGCTGGGAGAGCCAAGCCTTCCAGTCTGCTGATCCAAGCAGTACAGCGCCCCGCCGCAGTGGGCGGGGCGCTGGCGGCCGTCAGGCCGCCTGGGGCTTGCTGCGCGACCAGATCAGGTCGTGCGTGCCGTTCTCTCCTTCGATCAGGCGGGCATAGACCGTGGCCGGGAACGAAGGATCGTCGAGGGTCACGGAGATGTACTCCCGCCCGGCCTCGCTGGTCTTCTTCCACGCCGCGCCGATGTCGTGGCTGGCGGCCTGCAGGCGGAAGTCCGGGGCCTTCTCGTTGTCCCCCTTGTCGTTGGGCACCAGCTTGACCTTGACGTTGAGCGTCAGGGTGCGAAGCGTGCCGGTGAAGCCGTCTTTGTCTGCGGTGAAGGTGCCGATGTTGGCCATGATGAAACTCCTTTTGGTGGAACAAGGTTCGCGCCCATCGCGTCCTTGTTGTGATCCGGCCGGCGGGGGACGGGCGGGCTGCACCGCTTGCGGTCGCAACGCAGTGGAGAGCCGGGAGGCGAAAAGAATTTGTCCCGCGAGGAATGCGCCGAACGCAGTGACAAAGCAGGGGAAATTGTTTTCGCCGGACGGTTGCAGCCATGAAGCCCGAGGCGCAGCCGCGCCACCGCTAGGATTCACAACAACACAAGGACGCCTTGGGCCGAACCGCATCGAAAGGAGGCAGGGCCGGCTCGGCATCCCCGCACGAAGGCAGCACCGGCTCGCCCACTGACGCGGGCCAGGTCAACCATCCGACGACAAGCGAGAACGCCCCGGCCGCACCTTGCGGCGCCGGTCTTGAGGCGTGGCGTGGAAGCTCCATAGCGATGCCGGGCGGGATGTCCGTGAACCGTCCTTCGTGACGTGATGGGCGAGAACCGCCAGCGTTGAGGACGGCACGCATTCGCACAACCTGCCGCAGCAAGCACCAGCGTGTTCGCCAGCTCCGTCCATTGCGGCGGGGCGCTGGCCGGGCCGATCCGGCATCGACGGTTCGGCGGCATCGAGGGGCGCCAAGCTCGCGCGGCGGGGATGGGCCTTGCGCCGATCCCCCGGAGGCAAGCGCAGCGCGCAGCGCCGCAGGCGCGAAGGCGTGAGTGGATTGAAGCCGAATGGCCGTGACAGCGAAGTCGGCACGGGGCGCAGCCCGAAAGCCCGGCGGCGCTACGCGCCGACACGCCCAGGCCGTTCTATATTTTGAGCAGGGAACGCAGAACACCATGACCATCCAGCTACGACACGAAACCACGAACGACATTGCCGCTATCGAGGCCGTGACCATTGCCGCCTTCGCCGATGCGCCGCACACCAGCCACACGGAGCAATTCATCGTGCGTGCATTGCGCGACGCTAGCGAACTGACGCTTTCCATCGTGGCCGAAGAACACGGCCAGGTCGTCGGCCATGTGGCTCTGTCGCCGGTGACTATCACCAACGACCACGGCCACAAGGCCAAAGGCTGGTGCGGCCTGGGGCCGATCTCCGTCCTGCCGCAGAGGCAGGGGCACGGCATCGGCTCGCGCCTGATGGAACAGGCGCTGTCTGAACTGCGGGCCATGCAGGCCGAAGGCTGTGTGCTGCTCGGAGAGCCCGCGTACTACGGGCGCTTTGGCTTCCAGGCCCATGCGGGCCTGCAACTGCCGGGCGTGCCGCCCGGCTATTTTCTCGCACTGGCCTTCCATGGGCCAGTGCCCGAAGGCATCGCGCAGTACAGCGATGCCTTCAACGCCGCCGCCTGAGTGCCAGTGAAGGCGGCGGCGTAATGCCCCGGCTATTCGGCTTCAACACCGGGCGCGGCCACCGCCGCGCCCGGATTATGCGTTTCACCGCGCCCAGGGCGGAACGGCCTGGGCGCGGTGCTGACGATGATCATTCCTTCGTTTCGATGATCCACCACACGGCACGCGGCAAGGCGCGGCCCGTGATGGGATGTATGTCGGTGAGGTCAGCGCGGGCCGACCAGCCCGAGGGCGGTCGGTAGCCGCGCACGTCGCCATCGCCGTGCCAGCGGCGGGCGCGCACCGTGCCGGGTGCATAGACCGCCGCCATGCGCGGGCGGTTGGTGGTGGTGCGGGTCATGGGGGCTTCTCCTTGCAGCGAAGCGCCCCGGTCGAAGCCGGGGCGCTTGCCTTCGGCGTGGGTCAAGCGGCCAGCGCCTCGGCGGGTTCATCCGCCATTGCCTCGGCATCCTCCGGGGCGTCCTGCTCCGGGCCTGCCTCCTGCGCGCTTTCCTTCACTGCCTGCTGCGGGCCTTCGACCTTAAAGATGGCAGGCATCCAACCCGCGCCATCGGCCAGCCGCTCGGCTTCGCTGGCAATGTCGGCCTTCTTCAGCTTCGCCAGCCGGGAAACCTGATCGGGCGCGTACTCGCCCACGGCTTGCAGAACTGCCGCCTTCGGAACGTGCTTGAAATACCCCTCGGCGGTCGGCTGCCACCATGCGGCCATGTCGAGGCCCACGGCCTGCGCCAGTTCCTCGCCGGGCTGGTGCGGTGTGGCGCGAGGCGTCACCACGTCCACCGTGGAAGCCACGCACACGGCCAGCAGCTTGACCAGTTCGCCTTGCTCCATCGCCAGCAGCGCGGCAAACAGTTCGGCGCTGTCCTCGGGCAGCTTGCCGCTCCACGCCTGCTGCAATTCACGCAGCGCCACAGCGGCGGGTGACTCGGGCCAGTCCGGGGCCATGCCGTCCAGCCGGTCTTGGACTTTCAGGCTCACGCCCAGCGGCAGGTCGCGCCCGTAGTAGCGGCCCTGCAAGACGGTCTGCACCATGCCATGCACCAGCGCGGCCACCGCCACCTGCGGATGCCGGGCCACCTCGATTTGCAGCGCGGCGGTGCGATGGGCGCTCAGGCGCTGGGCCAGTCGGTCGGAAATCGCTGCTGCCTTGGGCGGCTCGTCGTCCTCGCCTTCGTCATCGTTCGCGGCATCTGGGTCGCTGAACCCTTGGCGCAGCTTCTCCAGTGTGCGCAGTGCCTTGGCCTCGGCCTCGCGCAGCAGTCCGCGATGAATCACCACCTCGCCGTTGCGGCCGATGGTGACGATGGCCCCGGCTGCGGCCTTCACGTTCGCGCCGTACCCCTGCAAGCCGTCTTCCAGCGCCTGCAACTGCTCGCCCAGCCGCTCGCCTTCCTCTTGCAGCGCATCGGCCTTGTCCTCGTCGTCGGCGTCCGTCGCGGCATCAATGGCTTCGGCCACCTCCTGCATCTTGGCTTGCAGCCTCTCGATGCGCTGTGCTTCGCGCTTGTTCGGCTCGCGGCGCTCCCTCGGCGCACGCTGGAAGGCGTGCAGATCGGCATGGGTCACGCCCGGCGTGGCATCAGCCCAAGCCCAGCCCTCGGCCTTCACCTCTGCGGCGATGCCCGCCAGCTTGTCTTGCGCCAGTCGTTCCAGCAGCGCGGCGTCGGTCAGGTACACGCCTGCATCGCCCTCCGCGAACAGGTCGCGGCGGATGCCGCCGCCCGCCTGCTCGTAGGTGTCCAGCCCGACGAAGCGCACCAGCGGATGCCGGTAGGCGTCAATCTCGCGCTCCGTCAGACGTTCGCGCAAGTGCGAGGGTTGGCGCTGCCATTGCGGCGCATCGTAGAACGCGCATTCCTGCGCGGCGTGGTCGTCGGTGATGGAGAGCGCCATCAGCTGATCGAGGCTCACGGCATCGGCCCGGTAGTCCTCCATCAAACGCGGCGAGACATTGGCGAGCTTCAAGCGGCGCTGCACCACCAGCGGCGTAACGGAGAAATCCGCCGCAATGTCCTCAATCGGTCGGCCTTCGGCCACCAGCGCGGCGAAGGCTTCAAACTGGTCTGCTGGGTGCATGGCTTCGCGCTGCACGTTCTCGGTCAGGCTGGCGGTGCGGGCCGTGCCATCGGCCACCTGCAGGCAAGGCACGTCCCAATCCTTGGCGATACGGTGCTTCTTTGCCAGCAGCTTGAGGGCCGCAAAGCGTCGGCCACCTGCCACCACCTCGTAATGCAGGTCATCGGCGGCGGGAATCACGATCAGGTTTTGCAGCAGGCCCACGCGCTGAATGCTCGCGGCCAGCTCGGGGATGGACATGCGCGGGACGGTCTTGCGCACGTTGCGGCCCGTGGGGCGCAGCACCAGCCGCGACAGCGGAACCAGAATCATGTGCTTGCTCGGGTCGGCGGCTTGCAGCACGTTTGCGCGGCTGTCGAGGGCTTGAGCTTCGGTGTAAGTAACGGCGTTCATGGTGAATCTCCAATCAAGTGAAACAAGGGAATGGAGGGGAAACCGCCCCTCCGGCGGGGAACACGTCAGAGGGGGTCAGGCCTTGAGGGCGCGCATGCCATCGGCCAGCAGCCACAGGGCGCGGTTCAGGCGAATGTCCGAATCAATGCCCTGCACGGGGCGGGTCTGCTGTCTGCGGCCATTGGCGGCGCGGCCATGCAATCCGCCCTTGGTCAGGTTCTCCTGCGTGCGGTTGAACACGCTCCACAGGTCGGGGCGGCGGTCGTCGAAGCGGCGCGGCATCAGGATTTGCGATTCCGTGACGGGCGCGGGCTTGGTTGGGTCGTCGTACTTGAGGGCCAGCGCGGCGCGGGCGAACACTTCCGATTCCCCGGCATCCAGCGTGATGGCCTGCATGGATTCGCGCGATTCCTGCGCATGCTCGAAGCCGCTCAGCACCTGATAGGCGCCCTCGATGACATGGCCCGCCACGTCGCCCTTGTGGGGCACGCGCACATCGCCCACGGTGTCGCCGCAGACAAGGCCATTGCTGCAAACGAAGCGGAACATGCCACCCAGTAATTGATAGCTGCTCGTGCCGTCGTGCGAGTTCAGCAGGATGATTTCATTGGCTTCGCGGGCGTTGATCTGGTTGGCGTGGCGCAGGCGCAGCATGTGTTTCGTGTGCTCGCGCCGGCCCTCGTTGCGAACGCGGGTCTGGCACACCATGAAGGGCTGAAACCCCTCTTTGCGAAGCTCGGTCAGCACGGCGGCGGTGGGGATGTAGCTGTACCGCTCGGAACGGCTTTCATGGGGGGCATCCGCGAAGATGGACGGGGCCACGCGGCGGATCTGGTCATCGGACAGCGGGGAGTCGCTGCGCAATGCGGGGGAATGGGAAGCGAAGCGGGATGCGAGTTGCATGGTCTTTCTCCTGAACAAAAAGGCTGTTGAAGAAAACCGCACACCGGATTCCAAGATTCGAAGCCCAGCCTTTCGGCTGTTCGGTGCGGTCGGCGCGAGGAACCCGGTTGGCCCTGTTGCCACCGTCTTTCCTGAGTTCATCGCCCGCGACGAAAGGGAGCGCGCGGACGGGGGCCGTCAAGGAAACAAGCGCAGGGTGGGGCGGCCCGCAGGCGCAGCCGAGGACACGGCCCTGCGCGCCTTGACGGCACACGGCCGCGGGCTACAGTCGCGGACAAGGTGATGAAGTCAGGGAAGAGGACTGGACATGGCAACGGCCATCCCACAAGCCGACCGCACGGCAAGCGAAGCGCGCAGGCTCGAAGCTGGAAGCCGGGCCGGAGGCGTCAGCCGAACGGAGTGAGGGAACGATCGAAGCCCGAAGGGGGCGAGACGCCGCAGGCGGCTCGATGCGCTAGCACGAGAGCGCGACCGGCCATCTCCCAGGTGGCCGGGGACGCCCACATGACTTCAATGAAATCCCCGTGGACAGCTACCCACCCAGCCATCGGCAAAATGGCAATGGCATGGACATACGAGCCCTACAAGACGATGAACTGATGGCCCAGGCCCGAGACTGGCGGCAACGGGCACTGCGCGGCGAGAAGGACGCACGCGGCCTCGCGCACGAACTG
Source organism: Comamonas resistens (assembly GCF_030064165.1). Classification (NCBI taxonomy): domain Bacteria; kingdom Pseudomonadati; phylum Pseudomonadota; class Betaproteobacteria; order Burkholderiales; family Comamonadaceae; genus Comamonas; species Comamonas resistens. The sequence continues at coordinate 4,080,801 of NZ_CP125947.1, read as the reverse complement.
GAATGCGAAGTGCGCCGGCGCTTCCCCAGGAACAATGCGCCCCATGCACTGCCGCCGATCCAATTGCTCGGCGCCGTGCCGCAAACACCCCAGCGGCGCTGGAAGCCCTGGTAAGCACCGGCTCAAAGGCAGCCCGCCCGCATGACTGCGCCACGGCCGATCGGCGCTGATCCCGAAATCCCCCCGAAATAGCGCGAATTTCGAGTGGCCCGGTCACGGGCCAATGCCTACCGTGGAATCTCCACCTTCTGGAGAACCACCATGAGCGATCCCATGCAACCCGGAACGCCTGCGCCTGGAGCAGAAGGGCCTGGCATCTTTCTGCCGACCCTCATCTGGACCACCGACCGCAAGACGGTAGGCAACGAGATGCAGCGCCTGCTGGGACGGCGCGCACAGCTCAACGTCCTGCTGTCCGCCTCCGAAGAAACGGACGACGGCACCACCTGGTACGCAATGGCCCAGGCCACGCTGAACCAGCTGGACTGCGATATCGAACGTCTCTTCGAGTGGCTGGGCGACTACGAACCCGACACACCCACGCCCGAAGTGCCATCGTAATGTCCGGCATGAAGGGAGCGATCCGGCACCAGCCGGTTCGCTGCGCGAGAGGGGCGCCAAGCCTGCGCGGCGGGGATAGCCCGCAGGGCTTTCCCCTGGAGGCAAGCGCAGCGCGTAGCGCCCCGCCAGGGGCGCGAAGGCATCAGGCCGGGTCGTCGGGGCGCAGGCTGGCTTCCGACACCGGCATCCACGGCGATGACGAGTCCAGCAGGTAGCGCGCACCGCGCGCGTACAGGCCCGAAAGTCCGCTGGGACGATAAAACCCGGTGACGCGGCACCGGAACTGTGCGCCAAACCCGTTGGTATAGATCACCGCGTCGCCGAGCGCAAAGCGCAAGGGCTGGCCGTTCTCCGGTGGGAACGGCTTGAACGCATCATGCTCTGCCGTGATTTCGAGGATGTAGTCGTGGTGGCTGCTCATGGCCTTGACCTCCTGAAATGATTGAGAACGCTCAGGAGCGCCTTGCGGCGCCCCAGAACCAGGTCAGACAACGACACGCCCCGCCAGCCGCGCATCGCGCGCATAGGCGCTCAGCCGCTTCTCGGCACGAAAGTGCAGATCCCGCTCTACCGGCAAGCCCAGCCGCCCGCGCACGGTCGCCAGTTCGGAAAAACTGACCCAGCCGATTTCCGGCATCCCTAGGCCCAGGTCGCAAAGACCGAAGGCGTGATCGTGGTCATCGGGATCAATCTCGGTCAGCAGCCAGGTCGCGCCGGCATCCGGCGTGAACAGCTTGACCACTGGGGCCGGATCGAAGTCCGGGTTCTCCAAGGATTCGCGGCCGTTGGCCAGCAGCACGATGCGCTGCTCGTCCGTGATGAATGCGTGGTTCATGGTGAACTCCTGTAAGGTTACCGGGCGGAATTGCCCAGCCCTTGCAGGGCACGGCGCAGCGCAAGCAGTCAAAGATCGAAGACGGCCGCCAGGCCGCAAGCGCCGAAGGTGCGCAGTCATTGACGGCGAGCACGCCGTGGCACGATGAAGGGAACAGCAAGCCGCCACACCTCACCACGCAGCCACCCCGGTATTGACAAGCGTAGCGCGCAGGTCCGAAGCGTCAGTCCAGATCAGAGCGTCCGGGCTTGAAGCCGGATGACTGCGATTCGGCACGAAGCTCGGGGCGCAGCCCATGAGCCCGACGAAGGAACGTCGGGATGCAGGCCAAGTTGTCAGCAGGCAGTTGAAAAGTGGTGCTGGCCTTCAGGCGCTGTCAATTTTCTTGATCTTCCGGATACGCCGCCTGGGGAATCGGCACCCAGCCATCGCGGGTGATGCCTGCCCCGATGCGTATGTTCTGGCTTTCAGTTGCCGCCCAGTGCCCACCCCGGTGCAATACGGCGCGAATCACCGACTTCCGCGGATGATCCTCATCCGCCTTGGCAGAACTGCATATGGCATTCCAATGGTGCTTGTCCGGCATACTGTTCAACCGTGGGCCGAGCAGTTGATCCAAGACTTCGGTCGAAACGTTGTGTCGCCCGCCGTGATGGGGCACTTGGAAATACCGAATACCTGGCAGCGCGAGTCCCACGAAAGGTGCGTAGTCGATCACCTCCTGCAGTGCTTCACGCCCGGCATCGCCAGTAAGCATGACGCGATGACCGTTCAAGACAGCCGACTGCACCACACTCATTTCATTCTCACGACTGGTCGGCTCAGGCGGGAAATATTCCTCGCCCCACAGGGACTTGATGTAGGCGGTCGCGGCCTTCACTGCCCGGAATATGCTGCTCAGCGCGCTATCAAAAGCACTTTCTTCGACAGCTTCCGGTGTCTTCGCGGAGTCCACGATCAGGTCCAAGTAGCGCCCCAGGGTAGGTGCCATGACCGCGAACGGACCGATGCTCTGCCCCTGAAGGGGGGCATGGATTGGAATTCCCTTCTCCACCGCAATATCCTCAAGAATTGCCGTGGCATCGTAGATTGAGCGCAACTTCCGTCGCAGGGCTTCAACCGATTCATAGGTCTCAAAGCGATCGATCAACTGGTCCGCGTATATCCACGGCCGGTTGATCCAAAGATTCCTGACCGTGCATTGCTCCAGGACTTTTCGTAGTCCGTTGGCGTGATCGCGATCTGGGTGCGTGAGGATCACATGGTCGATGACTGTTGTTCCATAGTACGTCTTCAGATGCTCGACTATCTGATCACCCGTATCCAGATACCCACCGTCAACAACGTGCACGCCCTCGGTGCCATTCACCGAGTAGCGCAGCGTGATCGCGTCCCCGCTTTTCGCTGTTTCGACGCCAAGAAAGTCGATCTCGAAGTAGTCAGCCATACATCCCTCTTGTTTTATGCCAACAAAGTGCCGGTGGCTTTGCACCTACCAGCGATCCACCGCACACGTGAGTCCTGTCGGAGTCCATACCAACGACACGGCCGGAAGGCCGCCAGCATCCTCGGCGATGCCGCGCAATGTATTTCGGTCGATACCCGAATGTGCGCCGCCTTTCGGGTGGCTGTGCCACGTTCCTATAAAGGCGAGATACCCCAAAGAGGCCGCGTTTGCGGCGCGCAAATTTTGAACAAGCCCGTTGGTTCCGAGGACGAAGCGGGCGGCCTCTCGAACACTGTCAGGCGGTGCCTCAACAAGGCCTGCAATGGTGATGGTTCGATTTTCAAACGAGATGCGGCCGATCAAGGCGCCGCCTGTTTCCAGAGCACCCCAGCGCAGCGCATCAGCATGGATTGCTTGCGCAACTGGGGACAGGACCCGAATGTTCCAGCCACCATCGTCTGCGACTTCAAGCGCAGTGGTCGGGCCAAGGCTGGCGCGGGTCCATGCCATTCCAAGGCCTTCGGCATCTGAGATTCCGGCGCAAAGCGTCGCTTCCTTCGGAAGCCCATCAACGAGCCATCGTTCCAGTTGCAGGCCGGCCAGTGACGTCGACCGCGAAACAACGGCGTCAGACATAGGCATCGTCAGCGAATGACAGTTGTCACCCACGAAAATCCGAGTCGGCTCAGACGTCTCGCCGGCAATCGACGCACGCAGTTCCGGTGCAAACCGGCAGCACTCGAACAAGAACGCCGTGAGGTCGTCAACTCGGCCGGCACGGCCAGCTCCTTCGAGCAATACCGCCACACAGCGCCCCTGACCATACATCGCGATCCGTGCCAATCGGGCTGGGGATTGATCCAACGCTGCCGATTGTGTTTCTGCAGCCAGCACCTGAAGTGACGCCGTCGCATCCACGATGAGGGCCGCATCCTGCGGAACGGTTGCCGCAAACTGTTCCGGATCGACCAAAAGAGTCACTGCGTCGGTGTCGAACGCTCGCGATTGAAGATGCGACAGCGATTCAAAGGCTGTCTTCATCAGCGCCGACTTCCGAGGCGGAACCAGAACTGATGCCCGCTCAATGAGTGCATGCCGCGCGGCGTTGTGAGGCGACATGGGTTCGTTGTCGACGAAAGTCATCGAACCAAAGCCCGCTCGCCCCAGTTGCATCGCGACTTTCGATCCCACGCTTCCGCAGCCGAGCACGACCAGCGGCTGTGATGTGGCTGCGTATGGAATGCCGGACGTCCTTGCCAGCAGTTCAGGAGACAACGCATGCGCGTGAAAGGCCGGGTGAACCGTGGCGTTACGCTCCAGGAGCGATTGAGCGTTGAGTTCATAGCGCACCACATAGGGCAATACCTCGACACTCCTCCCTGGCGAGCCCACAAGCGACGCTGGCCTTTGCACAGCCAGAATCACAATCGCGTACAAACCATGCACCCAGCCATGCGAGTCCTGTCGCATATCCAGGATTGAGCGTCCGAAATAACCGTCCACTTCCTGGGCCAAAGCGTCGCGATCAATACCAAGCTCCGCTGCTCGATCGAGCAGCGTCGCGAGATCGACAACTGTCTCTGGTTGATAGCGTCCGATCACATGCGGGAGGCCGTCGGTCATCGGAGCGCGCGCGATGAAGGCCGCGGCATGGCCGTTCCCCCATTTGCCCAGCTTGTCGTTGTGAACATCCTGATAAAACACAGGATCGACTTGTGCGGTCAGTTCGGCGTTGATGATGGCGTACAGACCGCCATCGATCGTCACGTAGCCTGCGGGAACCACCAGAATCGTGCCGTCAGCGGGAGCGGCGGCCGCGACCTTCTCGGCACTGAATACAACGGTCGAAGGACAGCTGTCTCGGCGCGTTGGTTCCCACCCCTGCTCCAGGTCCAGGAGTGTTCCGGCCGCGGCCTTGTGCAGCCAGTCGATCAACTGATCGACAACGGCGTCCAGGCCAAACCGATGCAGCAGCTCGTTCAACGACCCTTCGAATAGGCACGGCGAGACTAACTCGCCTTGGCGATGGGGGTTGATGTGCGGCAAGTTGAGCGGGAAGTCCGCACGTAAGAAGGGCTCGGGTGCAGACAGGGGCCAGTCACTACCGAATACCAGCACGCACGTCTCGACGGTGCGCACTCCGGTCTCAGAGATACCATTGCGCCGAGACCTGTTCGGCAGTTGGACCGCAACATCGACTTCAATCTCCGTCGATGCACCAGTTGTCCTTGGCTCGCCAACGCGGATAAGGCCTCGATGCCGCTGAAGTTGATGCAGTGCGTCTGCGATGGTGCCCGTCATGATGCTCCGTGCGGCATGGGGGTGCGCGCAGAGGTCACCACGGCAGCGGCCTTCGATCCGGACTCCTTCTTCGAGGGAGGTTGCACACCCTGAGCGGTTACGGTGAAAACGAGCGGTTCCACGGACTTTTCGCTGGGGTACTCGCCTGTGCAGTAGAACTCGCCTTTTGCTTCGTCCACGATCGTCACGTACTCACGCTTCGCACGGATGCAGGGCGGATCGCTGTCATCATCTGCAATCGGCTTGCAGCTGGCGACGATGACGGCGCCGTCACGGGTCTGCGAAAGCGCCTTGCGAGCATCAGCATCGAGCTTGGCTTTTTCACGGTAGTCGGACCAGCTGTCATAGGACAGCGAATGCCAGGAACAATGATGAGGCGCCTGCATGATGTCGTACTCAAGCACATCTGCTTCAGCCTTGTGGCGTTGCCACTGGCGGTTCCAGATGAACACCTCAGCATCGCCACCAGTAAGGAATTTCGCACCATCCGGCGTCTGCGCGTCAGCCGCCAACGTGATGTTCAGAATAACGCTGGACTGGTTCTTGACCAGGCACTCTTCCTCTTCCTCGTCATCCTGGGCGTCCAGTGGAGCCAAAAGAAACGCAGAAAAGAATGCGGAACTCTTGCCATTGATCGTTGAAAAGCGCGTGTCCACCTTCCGCACAATCGAAGTGAGATCATCGGTTTTTCCGTCGATGTCCTCGCCCATGATCTGAATGCGGTCACCGTTCCCGACGGCGAAATTCTTGTCACGGTTCAGTTGCACGCGCCGACGCGCCTCCGTGTTGAATGCCTTGGCGTCGTCGCTCAAGGTGTGCGTCTTGCTGGCGCGTCGAAACACGATCGGGGACGACCACATCTCGCGGATCACGATTTTCTTGTCCTTGTCGTCCTTCTTGTCGTCCGGGTACTTGTCGAGTGGCCCTAGGTAGAAGTGTCGCTTCAACCCTCGGCAATGGTCTTGATCCGGGTGGCTCAGCAGGAACGCATCGACATACGGCCTGCCGTTCTCATCCTTCTTCAGTCGTTCGCGCAAATCCTTGGCGACATCGCGCGCCTCCCCGTCAGGGTCGTCGGCGTCTTGCCTGATGTTTACGTCGATCAGCAGAGTCGTCGCGTCGAGATCGCCGAACTTGATGAGGGTCATGTCCCCGTTGTCGACGGGAAAAAACGTGATGGTTGTAGGCACTGGGGTCTCCGGGTAGACGACCGAAGGATGATCGCGTATAGTTAATGTACGACGATTTTTTATATCCGTCTACTTTTTAGGCGTGACTGATGCAAAAACCTTCCGTTCCTGCCGCCGAACCTGCTGAGCCTAAGGGGCTAAGTTGGGGGCTGGAGAGCAGACTTCAATTCATCGATTTCCGTCTGCGCTGGGAGCGGCGCATCAACCGGATGGATCTCACCGAGCACTTTGGTATTTCGGTCCCGCAGGCATCGCTGGACATTTCCAAGTACATGGAGTTGGCGCCGAGCAACCTGACTTACGACCGCAGCTCCAAGACCTACACGGCAGCGCAGAGTTTTCACCCGCTTTACCAACGAAGCTCGGCGCAACGCTATCTAGCAGAACTGCTAGCGACAAAGATGGGAATTGTCGAGCCGACGGCCAGCTTCATCGGCTCCGCGCCGGAGACAGATTGGGCCCCGTCCCCTTGGCGCACGATCAATGAGCAGACCGTCGAAGCAGTGGTGCGCGCAATCCGCCAGCAGGAATCCATTCTGGTGAGCTACCAGTCCATGACGTCGTTGGATGAATCGGTTCGCTTGCTGTCTCCCCACGCCCTTGGCAATGACGGTTTTCGCTGGCACATGCGCGCGTTTTGCCACAAGCGCCAGCGCTTCAGCGATTTCGTCCTTGCTCGAATCCTGCGCATCGATGGCTTCGAGGCGACCCAAGTGGACTCCAACCAAGATTCGCATTGGCAAACTGTATTGACGCTGGTACTTGCACCGCATCCCGATTTGCCTGCAGCCAAGAAACGAGTCTTAGAGTTGGACTACGGCATGGAAGATGGAGAGGTCAAACTTCCATGCCGCCAAGCGTTTCTGTACTACACGCTGAGACGTTTGGGTTTGCATACCAAGGAAGCACCAGACCCCCTCGCACAGCAGATCACGCTAAAAAACCGCGATGAAATCCAACCCTATATCGACGCCTTGGCGGCACAGGCCTGACTTCACATGACAACAATTTTTGAACTGGTCAAAGACCCCTACGAGCGCAAGGCACGTGTTATCCCTGGCCTTCTTGTGGCCTTACCCGTGCTGGTGCCGCTGTTGTGCGTCTACGGGGCTCGGCACCCTGTGCTTACAGGTGTGATCGGCCTGCTGGGCGGCTGCGGCGCTATCTATGCACTCGCGAGCGTAGCGCGCGGACGTGGTAAAAAACTTGAAGAGATGCTGGTCTCAAAATGGGGTGGCATGCCCACGACCATCGCACTACGCCACCGCGACAAGTTCCTTGATGGTGTCAGCAAGCAGCGTTATCACACGGCGATCACTGCCAAGTTGGGTATCGCCATGCCAACGGCAGAAGAAGAATCAGCAAACCCAGACAAGGCAGACGACATCTACATCGGTGCCACTAAGCGGCTTCGCGAACTCACGCGTTCCAACAAGCAGCTCTTGCTGAAAGAGAACATCGCCTATGGATTTCATCGCAACATGCTGGCGATGAAGCCTGTCGGTATCCTGTCGTGCCTCATGGGCGTCGTCTACGGATTGTTGATTGCAAAGATTTTGCAGGTAGCACCTCTCCAATTTGACTTGGTGCACCTTGCCGATCCAGGGCTTGCCGCAGGCTTGACATTGCTCATTTCGCTGGCGCTACTTGCCGCATGGCTACTGTATTTCGATCAGGACGCAGTAAGGCGGATGGGATTCGTCTATGCGGAACGTTTGTTTGAATGTTTGCCGTCGTTGCCTTCTTCCTCCTCACGGAAGAAAGCCGTAAAACCGACTACAGACTGAGGTTCTGCCCAATCTCCAAACAGGCGTATAGCTCCGCAGGTGTGTCTACCGCTTCCACGTCTTGGGACGAATCGTTCCGCGAGACTCCAGCAAGAGCCGCGTGCTTTCCAGTTCCTTTTGCAGCACATCGGTATCCGGCAGAACCATCCGGTAGTTCGCCGCCATGACCTTGGTGGGTAAGCCCTCCAGCGCATACCGCGCCAGGGCGAGCCCCTTGTCGGCACAAAGAATCAGCCCCACCGGCGGGTTCTCCTCGGGATAGGCCCAGTGTTCCTTGGCATAGTTGCAGTACATGTGCATCTGGCCCACGTCCGCATGCGTCAGACTCCCCAGCTTCAGGTCGATGATGACCAGGCAGCGTAACTTGCGATGGAACAGCAGCAAGTCCACCCGATACCAGGTCTGGTCGATGCGCAAGCGCCGCTGCCGTCCAATGAAGGTGAACCCTTCACCCAATTCGAGCAGGAAGTCTTCCAGCCGCCGGATCAAGGCGGCCTCCAGATCGGACTCCGAATACTCGTCCTTGAGGTCGAGGAACTCCAGCACATAGGGGTCTTTGATGGCATCGCCGGGCGCGACGGCATCTTCGGGCTTGGCCACCGCGCCCTTGGCCAGCATCGCCGCCTTGTTTTTCGACAGCGCCGTGCGCTCGTAGAACTGGCTGCCGATCTGCCGATCCAACTGGCGCACGCTCCAGCCGCCGCGCAAGGCCTCGGCTTCATAGAACTGGCGCGCATGCTCGTCCTTGACCGACAACAGCCGCACATAGGCCGACCACGGCAGCGTGAAGACCTGCGCCAGCTCGTCCAGCCGCCAAGGCCGCACTGGCTCCGGGGAAGATTCGCCAGACACTGTCTGGCGAATTGGCCGGGTCAGAAAAAACGACCGCATCTGCTGCAGGTTCTGACGGCTGAAGCCACGGCCGAACTGCTGGGTGAGGTCGCTTGCCAGCCGCTCGATCAACTGCTCGCCATAACCCGCGCGCCGCTTGCCCTGTTGCTCGGCCTCCACGATGCGGCGGCCAATCTCCCAGTAGCTGGCCGTCATCAGCGCATTGACGCTGCGCGCTGCCGTCTGGCGCGCGGCATCGAGCAGATCCACGATGCCGCCGTGGATGCCGGCGTAGCCGGCAGGCACGGCGGCGGGTGCGACTCCCGCCATCGCAGGCGCCTTCTTGGTCATGCAGCCACCTCCGCAGGCCGCTGCGCCTCGGTGATCGTCTTGCGCCGGTTCGCCACCAGCTCGGCCGCCTTGCGCACCGGATCGTCCTCGGTGTGGACGTAGCGCATGAACATCGCCACGGTCTTGTGCGCCGTCAGCGCCATGCCGACCTTGACCGGGATGCCCGAGTTGGCAATGTCGGTCGCGGAGCGGTGGCGGATGCCATGCGTGCCGACGTGCGTGGCGCCCGCCGCCTTGAGGGCGCGGCTCCAGCCGCCGTAATACTCGCCCGTGGTCAGGTGCTTGCCGGGATGGCTTGGAGACGGCAGCACATAGGGAGTGCCTTCCTGCCGTGGCGCCGTCGAGAGCAGTCGATAGGCTTCCTCGCTCATGGGCTTGGACATGCCGCCCGTCTTGCTGTCCGGCCAGACCACGCGGCGATTGTCCAGGTCCACCCAATCCCATCGGAGCGTCACGATTTCGGAGCGGCGGCCGGCGAACTCGAATTGAAGGCGGATCGCCAGCGGGATGACGTAGTTCTCCAGACCCTCGGCTTCGATGTGCTCCAGTCGCCGAAACAGCTTGCCCATGTCCTCGTCGCTGATGAGGTGGGTGGCCTTGCCGTTGGGGTACATCGGGACGTGGCGGCAGGGGTTGGTGCCGTCAGGCCGGTGGCCCCACACCTCGGCCAGGTTGAACATCTTGCGCATCACGCTGAAAGCACGGTTGGCCTCGGCCGGCTTGTGCGCCATCTTCTTCATCGCCGTGGCCACGTCCGGGCGCTTCACGTCCTGGACCTTCAAACGGCCCAGCATCGGAACGATGCAGCGGTCGATGACGGCCTGATACCCGCGCTGGGTGCTGGGCTTGTTGCGCTGCTTGGAGTAATCCTCCATGAACTTGGTACACAGCTCCTTGACCGTGGGGGCTGAACGGGCGGCGGCCTTGGCCGCGCTGGGGTCGCCGCCCCGGCGCACCTCGGCCAGCCATTCCTGGGCCAGCGAGCGGGCCTGCTCGACGGTCAGTTCCCCGTACAGGCCCAGGGCGGGCTTGCGCCGCTCGCCAGCGTTCGTGCGGTACTGGAGCATGAACACCTTGCGGCCCGCTGGTGTAACCTTGCACAGGAAGCCGGGCACCAGCGTGTCCCGGAGTTCGACGGCCTGCGCCTGGGGTTGTGCCGCATCGACTGCGGACTTGGTGAGCTTGAGTTTTGCCACGATGACTCCTCGGAAAGACCCGATTCCCAAGAGCCATGTAGGGGCCATCAGAGGGGAAGCCGGGTCAGGTTTCGGAAAGCACCGGCATATGTTGGACTCGCCTAAGTTATTGATAAACCTGCTGTATCGGGCTTCGGCGTAGTCCAGCAAAGTTCGGTGCTGGAGTCATGGTGAAATGAAAAAACGTGTGCTTGGCCGCCTCGGGGTCGAGGTGAAAGACCTGCGGGTCGAACTGCCTGGCGTAGGCAATGATCTGGGCTTCATCGAGCGGGTAGCCGCCGCTGACGAATTTCTGGCCCACATAAAGATCTTCCAGATACAGCTTCTCACTCATGCCAGTCTCCTTTAGGACTTACGCAAACAAGCCGGGCCGCCGAGGCGGATGCGGATGCACAAGGACTGCTGCCTTGAGGTCAAGCACCTGCTTGAACAGGATTTGCGTAAGTCGTGTCCTTGTTGAGGTGCCGCACAGTATGCATGCAGGTAAGCCATGCAGGCTGTAGCCTTGGCGGCAGTGCATCAGAGCGGACTCGGTTGTAGCTTCTGCGTCATGGCCCAGGCCAGCAGGTTGAGCACCGAGCACAGCAGCCAGTAGACGGCTCCGACCAGCAGAAAAACCTCGGCAGGGTGAACCATCAGCCTGGCATTGACCTGGGTGGAGAGAAAGGAAAGCTCTCCCACGCCCACGATATAGGCCAGGGAACTGTCCTTGATCAGCGTCACCCACTGGTTCACGAAGGAGGGCAGCATGGCCGACAGCGCCTGCGGCAGCACCACCCAGCGCAGCACCTGCCAGCGGCTCATGCCCAGGGCCGAGCCCGCATCCCACTGCCCCTGCGCAATGGCACGTATGCCTGCAGCCACGCCATGTGCCAGATAGGCACCGCCGATCAGCGACAGTGCACAGACCACGGAGACAGTGCCAGGTACATCCATGCCCAGCAGCATGGGCAGCAGAAAGTAGATCCAGAAGATCAGCATCAGCACGGGAATGGCGCGCAGAAAGCCCAGCACGCCATGCAGCAACTGGCTGGCCCAGCCGCGACTCACCACCAGCGCAATGCCGAGCACCAGGCCCAGCAAGGCGGAGGCGATGCCTGACGTGGCACTCAGTATCAGTGTGAGCAGGGCGCCGCCCGGTGGCCCTTCGGGAAAGGTACCCAGCAGCAGATAGACCCAGTCATCGGCCAGTGCAGAGAAATTCATGCCCGCCTCAGCTGCAACTGTCCCCACCTGCGGCGTTGCTGGAGATGCTGGCTCAGCAACTCAAGCCCGATGATGAGGAGGATATAGAGCGCCGTCGTGATGCCGTAGACCTGAAAGGATTGAAAGGTCTCGGCTTCGGCCTGCCGCGCCCGGTAGGACAGTTCGGCCATGCCTATGGCCATGCCCAGCGAGGTGTTCTTGACGATATTCATGTACTGCCCGAAAAGCGGCGACACCACCCGGGCCAGGGCCTGAGGCAGCACGATAAAGCGCAGCAACTGCCAGTGCGTCATGCCCAGGCTTTGAGCAGCTTGCACCTGGCTGCGCGGCACATGCTGGATGCCGGCGCGGATTTCCTCGCCCACATAGGCCGTGGAATAAAGCACCAGACCCAGGCAGGCCGAGAGAAATTCGAACGAAGGCCAGCGCAGCTGAAAGACCTCCGGGCCCAGTGAATGTGCCGTGTTGAGCCAGCTCATCCATTCGGTGGGCAGCAGGCCGGGCACGCCGAAGTACCAGAAGAAAAGCTGCACCAGCAGCGGCGTGTTGCGAAATACCGAGAGATAAAGGACTGCTGCCCAGCGCAGTGGTTTGGCCGCAGCATTGCGGGCCAGTGCAAACAGCATGCCCAGCAAGGTCGAGAGGATCACGACCAGCAAGGACGCGAAGATGGTGATCGACCACCCCTCGAAAAGCCATTGCCAGTACTTGAAGGCCAGCGTGGCGTCAGGCCAATGGGAAAAAGAGGTCATGAGATTCAAGCCCCGGGCGCAGAGTGCTTGTGGCGCTCTGCCCGGATGACAGGTGGTCAGCCGTGGGGTGGTGGCTGGCTGTGGTGCTGGTTCAGGTCTTGTCGCCGATCTTGAAGTTGCGCGTCAGCGGCGTGGCGCTCTGCGGGCCGAACCAGTCGCCATAGATTTTTGCGGCCTGTCCCTTGCTTTCCAGGTCCCTGAGAGTGGTGTTGACCCAGTCGGTCAGCGCCACCTCGCCCTTGGGGATGCCAACGCCTATGTAATCGTTGGAGATGGTGAAGGCAGGAACCTCCCATTTGCCGCGCTCCTTGGCGTCCTTGATGGTGGCCAGCAACCCCACCAGCTTGGGACCGTCTTGTGCCAGGGCCTGCACATTGCCGTTGCGCAGTGCGGTGAAGGCAAACGGCGTGTCGTCAAAAGCGACCAGGGTAGCCTGTGGATATTTCTCGCGCAGCACGATCTCGTTGGTTGTGCCCTTGTCCACGGCGATGCGCAGGCTGCTGAGCTGCTCGGCCGAACTGAGCTTGCCCTTGGGGGCAATGAACTGGGTGCCGGAGGAGAAATACGGCAGACTGAAGTTCACCTGCTTGGCGCGTTCATCGGTGATGGTGAAGTTGGCCAGCACCAGATCGACCTTGCCCGATACCAGCAATGGCACGCGATTGGCCGGATTGGTGGGCACCAATTGCAGTTTGACGCCCAGACGCTTGGCAAATTCCTCGGCGTAGTCGGCATCCAGTCCGACGATCTTGCGTGTCTTGGGGTCGATAAAACCGAAAGGTGGGTTGGCATCAAAGGCCGCCACGCGCAGCACGCCTGCTTTCTTGATGTCTTCCAGGCGGTCGGCCCAGGCGGAGCCGGAGGCCAGCACGGCTGCACCGGCAGCCACAACGGGGATCCACTTCTTCAGTTGCATGGTTGGAAATCTCTTTCAATGGTTGGCAAGGTGGCAGGTCAGCAAAACGGCTGGGCTGCATCCGGGAAAACCATTGTGAAAAATCTCTCTTATGAAGTGAAAGAAGAAAATCCAGCTTCGTTATTTGAAAAACGTCTTTGCAAACTGCAGATGGCTGCTGGCCGGAAATCTGAACACGTATGCTCGCGTTCATGCAATTTGTCTTTGAAGATTCAGAGGTTGCCGGGCTGCAGGTCAGCGCCGATGCTCCGCATAGGCTGACCGTGCGCTTTTCGGCTGCACGCGTGGTGGAAGAGGCGGGACGCACCGGCAGCGGTGAAGGCCGGTGGATGCGATTGCTCCTGATTTGCGAGCTGGATACGCAAATGGATAAAGGGTTGGATGTCTCTGGAAGGCTTGAAGGCGGGCAGGTTCTGCTGGATGGCCAGCGTCTGCGTTCGCTGCCGTTGCCTCATGAAATCCGTCAGCCACTGGTGCTGGAGCTGGACTTTGCCAGTGGTGCGCATTGCCGGGTGCAGGGCCGGGCACTGCAGCTCCGGCCGGTGGCAGCGCAATGCACCACCGACTCTTTTCAGTGCTGAGGAGCTTAGAACTCCAGATTGTCGATCAGGCGCGTGCCATTGCTGCCGCCCAGGCGTGCCGCGCCCAGAGCCACCAGATCGCCCTGGCTGGCATCGGTCGGTGCCAGCAGATCGCTGCGCTGGCGCACGGTCAGATAGTCAGGTTCCCAGCCCCTGGCGCGAAGATCGGCCATGGCCCGGGCTTCAAGCTCGGCCAGATTGCCGCCCTGGCGTGCAGCAGCAGCCAGTGTTTTCAGGGCCTGCGACAAGGCCATGGCCTGCACGCGCTGCTCGTCGCTGAGGTAGCCGTTGCGCGAGCTCAGAGCCAGGCCGCTGTCCGCGCGGGCGGTGCTGGCGGCAACAATGTCTATGGGCAGTGCAAACTGCTGCACCATGCGGCGAATCACCATCAGCTGCTGGTAGTCCTTTTGCCCGAAAACGGCCACGCCGCCGCCCGTGGTGGCAAACACGGCCTGGAACAGCTTCATGACCACGGTGCAGACGCCGGTGAAGAAGCCGGGACGGAAATGACCTTCCAGAATATCGGCCAGCGCCGGATCGGGCTGGACCTTGAAGGTCTGTGCTTCGGGGTAGAGATCTTTTTCCCCGGGGGCGAAGACGATGCTGCAGCCTTCGGCCTCCAGCTTGGCGCAATCGGCGTCAAACGTGCGCGGGTAGCTATCAAAATCTTCGTGCGGCAGAAACTGCAGGCGGTTCACAAAGATGCTGGCCACGGTGACGTCGGCCCTCTGGCGCGCCAGGCGTACCAGGGAGAGATGGCCTTCGTGCAGATTGCCCATGGTGGGCACAAAGGCTGGACGCTGCACGCCAGCCAGGGCGGCGCGCAGATCGGTGATGGTATGAACGACTTGCATGATCGGGATTTTCAGCTTTCCCAGGCGATTTCAGTGATGTTCCCCTGTGCATCGCACTTCACGGCCAGGATCTGGTCGTTGCCTTCGGGGTCCAGGCGGTAGTCAAGCACCACGGGTGCATCGTCATGGCTGCACCAGAGGCTGATGTTTTCCAGTTGCAGGGCGGCCACAAAGTCGCTGGCCCTGATCTTTTCCCGCCCTGCCGCGCGCGCTTGCTGAAGCAGGGTCTGCACGGTGGGCAGGCCTTGGGTGCCTTCTTCGCTGGCAGCTTCGGCCAGGTTGTCGATAAAGTCGCTTTCGGTTTGCAGATGCAGGGCCAGGGCCTCGCGTGCCTTCTGATCCAGCTGCGCCAGCGTGCCCAGGGTGCTCGCGAACGTATCGAGCAGCGCCGCATCGAGCGAGGTGGCGGGGTCGGCCCAGAGCCAGGTTTCAATGGCTTTGCCATTCAGGTCCTGCGGGACTTCCCAGATCACATCGGTGTCCTGCAGTTTGGTGGTGGACAGAAGGCCGAAGTAGGGGTGGGTGATGGTGTTCAAGAAAAATCCTTTGAGAACTTGTGCCAACAAGAATGCATCAAGGTGGTTTCCTTTGAGGCAAAGCGCTTGCTTGAGTCTGGTTGGCGTCCGTCGTGCCTTTCAGCAAGCAATGCCGTATTTTTTACCAGGCGTGCAGCGCGTTGTCGGGGAAGCTGCCGTTTTTGACGGCCTGCACATAGGCCTCCATGGCGCCCTTGACGCTGCCTGCGTCGGCCATGAAGTTGTGCACGAACTTGGCCATCTTGCCCAGATTTACCCCCAGCATGTCGTGCAGCACCAGAACCTGGCCGGCCGTGCCATTGCCCGCGCCTATGCCTATGGTGTGGCACAGCGGCAGCTCTTTGGTCAGCTGGGCAGACAGGGCTGCGGGCACCATTTCCAGCACCAGCATGCCGGCACCGGCGTCCTGCAGCTCCAGCGCGTGTTGACGCAGGGTGGCCGCGGCTTGCTCGTCCTTGCCCTGCACGCGGTAGCCGCCCAGGGCGTGGACGGTCTGGGGCGTCAGGCCCAGGTGGGCGCAGACGGGCACGCCCCGGTCCACCAGAAAGCGCACCGTAGGCGCGGTCCAGCCGCCGCCTTCGAGCTTGACCATGTGCGCACCCGCCTGCATCAGCTCGCAGGCGTTGCGCATGGCTTGCTCGGGGCTTTCGGCATAGCTGCCATAGGGCATGTCGGCAATCACCCAGGCCGTGGCCTGGGCTCGGTGCAGGCCGCGCGTGACGCTGGCCGTGTGATAGGCCATATCCTGAAGCGTCACGCCCACGGTGCTGTGCAGGCCCTGGCAGACCATGCCCAGCGAGTCGCCCACCAGAATGCATTCCACGCCAGCCGCATCTGCCACGGCGGCAAAGGTGGCGTCGTAGGCGGTCAGCATGGTGATCTTTTCACCTGCGGCGCGCATCTGTGCCAGACGTGGCAGGCTGATGGGGCGACGCTGAGGCTGGGGCGACGAGGGGGGAATGGTTCCGTAAGGGGTGCCGGTGGCGGTCATGAGGGGTCTCCTGTCTGGGTCTTCTATAGGGTCTGCTTATGCCATGCCTGGCGGCCTTTGAGGCTTTGGGCAAATTGTTCGCGAGTCTATGCGATGCTGCGCCTGCACAACAACTGCAAACAGACCATGTTCTTGGCCCAGGCTGGCACTATGCTGACCATGATTGCTGTGTCGATACCTTCTTGATTGGCCATCCATGACCATTGCCGCCACACCGACCATCGTCGAATCGCCTGCCGCCCCCGCAGTAGCCTGGCAGGGGCTGCGCAGCGTGCGGCTGCTGGATTCGCTGTCGGATCAAAAGCTGGCCGATCTGGCGACCCGTTGCCATTGGCACAGGCTGGAAGCGGGACAGGTGTTGCACGGGCCATACCTGGATCAGCGTCTCTACATGCTCAGCAGCGGATCGCTCAGCGTCAGCAGCTATGGCGTCAACGGGCGTGAGCTGATCATAGGAATGATCACGGCTGGCCGCTTCTTTGGCCCCATGGCGCCACTGGAGTGCGGCAGCCAGTTGAGCGTGGAGGTGCAGGCCGTGGAGCCCAGTCTGGTTGCCTCGCTATCAAAGGAAGAGCTGGAAGCGCTGATTGTCAGTGACGTACAGGTGGTTTGGGCTGTGATAGAGCACTTGGTGGAGCTGTCTTCCAAACTGGCCAAACGTGTGGTGAACATGGGCACCTTGTCGGTAAGAGGGCGTTTGCAGGCCCAGTTGCTGGAGCAGGCCGAGCAGGTGGGTGTGGAGGGCGATCAGGCCCTGCTGTCGCCGGCGCCACGGCAGAACGATCTGGCCCGCATGCTGGGCACCAGCCGGGAGGAGGTGGCGCGCGAGATGTCGCGCCTGACCCGCCTGGGTCTGCTGCGCCGCGAGGGGCGCAATCTGCGCATCTGTCATGTGGATGGTCTGCGTGTGCTGCTGGAAGAAACACGCTAATTTTCCACATTGCGAAATGACTTTTTGCGTGAGAAAACGCACAGACCTGGCAGCGGCCACGGGCGCATAGTTCAGTCATACCGATGTGAGGCACAGGCCTCATGACTGAAAGGATTGAAAAATGCGCTCCGTTACCCGTCTGTTTGCCGCTGTTGTCCTGACTGCCAGCGCCGCCGCTGCCATGGCTCAGGATGTTCCTCAAGCCCCTAGCGCCGCTGGCAAGAGCCGTGCCGAAGTGCTGGCCGATCTGGAGATGTTCCAGCGCGCCGGTCTGGGCTATCTGCCTGCGCCCACGGGCTATACCGATTCCGAGCACAGCGCCGAATACCGCAAGGCCTATGCCGAATACCAGCGTCTGCTGAGCAGCCCCGCCTATGCGGCTGCCGTGGCCAAGTACGACGGTGCTGCTGCTGCCCGTCTGGCTGCCAAGTAAGCGATCTCTCTTAGCTGCCCGCCAGAGGCAGTCACATTGGTGGAATGCGCGCTGAAGGTTTGACCTGCAGCGCGTTTTTTTATTGCCGCCGGGCCGCCCCAAGGCAATAAGTGGTCCCCTTGGGGGGCAGTGGCCACACGAAGTGGGCAAGCGTGGGGTTCTTTATTTGAAAGCAACTACTGACACTCGTGGATAGCAAGTTTGATAGCATCTGACGTATACCAATGCTGCGTCAGCAGGCTGTTTGACTTGAAAACTATTCTCGATTTTTCCAACCCGCACCAGCCTGAGTCCGCGCGCCTGCGTCAGGTGTTTGGCCAGCCTTTGCAATCTTGGGCGGCCCATAGCCCCGATGAGGTTGCTGCAGTGCTGGAGGCGGTGCAACAGGCTGCCGAGCAAGGCCTGTGGTGCGTGGGCTGGCTGGCTTATGAAGCGGCCAGCGCTTTTGACCCCGCTTATGCGGACGCGGTCCACCCACCTCAGCCCGGCCAGCCGCTGGCCTGGTTCGGTGCGCATCAGGCGCCTTCGGCATCGGCCCTTGTGCAGGAAAACATGGCTCCTGTGCTGACTGCGCCCGATGTGCAGTGGCACAGCCCGCTGCAGCGCGAGCAGTTCGAGACCGGTGTCGCGCGTATCCACGACGCCATTGCGGCAGGTGAATGCTATCAGATCAACTACACGGCGGCCTTGCAGGCGGTAGTCGGTGATGCGGTGCAGGCATCGGAATCCGCGCTGGCGCAGGCCTGGTTCGCCAGGCTGCAGCAGGCCCAGCCCGGCGGCTATGCGGCCTTGATTGACAGTGGGGACATGCAGGTGATGTCTGTCTCGCCCGAGTTGTTCTTCGACTGGGATGGCACGCAGATCCTGACCCGCCCCATGAAAGGCACGGCAGCGCGGGGCGCAACGCCCGAGGCGGACGCCGAGGCGGCGCAGGAGCTGCGCAGCTCTGCCAAGGAGCGGGCCGAGAACGTGATGATCGTGGACCTGCTGCGCAACGACCTCTCGCGCATTGCCGAGCCCCATAGCGTCAGGGTGCCACGGCTGTTTCAGCTGCAGGCCCTGCCGGCGGTCTGGCAGATGACCTCCGATGTGGTGGCTAGGACGCGCGAGGGTTTGCGGCTGGTCGATGTGTTTGCGGCCCTGTTCCCCTGCGGCTCGATTACCGGCGCGCCCAAACGCCAGGCCATGCGCCTGATTCGCGAGCTGGAGCCGCAGCCGCGCGGCGTGTACTGCGGTGCGCTGGGTGTGGTTCGCCCGGGGCTTGTGCCGGGGCGCATTCACGCTACATTCAATGTGCCCATACGCACCGTGGTGCAGCATGAGGGACGCTTGAGCTGCGGCATCGGCAGCGGCATCACGTCCAGCGCCACGGCACAGGGGGAATGGATGGAGTGGCAGCACAAGCAGGTTTTTGCCAGGTCGCTGACCCGAGGTGAATCGGCATGAATACAAATTTTGAAATCCTGGAAACCCTGGCGCTCAAGAGCGGGCATTGGCAGAACTGGCCGTTGCACTGGGCACGGCTGCAGATCACGGCCCAGCATTTCCGCTACCCGCTGATGCAGATGCAGCTGGAAAGCGATATGGCACGCCTGGCGCAAAGCCATGAGCGAGGCGACTGGCGGGTCAGGCTGGCATTGCAGGTCAGCGGCGCCGTCGTCATCACGGCCGAGCCTTTGCTGCCCACGCCGGAGCCGGTGCAGCTGCAGCTGGCCCGCCAGCCGCTGGCCAATGCCGTGGCTCACGGCGATGCCGTGCGCTTCAAGACCTCGGTGCGCGGGCATTACGAGATGTTCAGCCCGCGCAGCGAAGCCGTGTTCGATGTGGTGCTGCACAATGAAAACGGAGAAATCACCGAGTGCACGCGCGGCAATGTCGCCATGGAGATCGGTGGCCGCTGGGTTACACCGCCGCTGTCCTGCGGATTGCTGCCAGGCGTGGGCCGTGCGCTGGCACTATCGAAATCGCAGTTGACAGAGCAGGTGGTACATGTGGACGATGTGTCACAGGTAACGCGCTGGGCGTTCATCAACAGCTTGCGCGGCTGGCTGGAGGCAAGGCTGGTACGCTGAAGCTGCTCAAGCACAGGAGAGACGAGCATGGATGACGACGACTTTGATGCCCTGTATCTGGACCTGATGAAGGAGTTCCTGGCGGACGCCACGCCCACGCAGTGGCTGGCTGTTGCGACCACCATGAACTACGACGGCGCCAACGCGCTGCTCGACTGGATGGGCAAGCATCCGAAGCTGGAGCCTGCAGTGGCCAAGGCCCTGTACTGGTACCAGCAGCCCGGTTACTTTCAGCACTACGCAGAGGAAGCCAAGGTACCCAGCATCAACCGCGCCGGCTGGGCACGCATCCATGCATTGGCACAGCGTGTGGAAGGCGGCAAGCTGGCTGCAGCCACCATAGGCTGGGATCCGGCCAACGATCTATCCTCACCCACGGGCAATGACGCCCATCCGGGTTATGACTGGACCAGCGAGGCCGTCCAAGCCAGCGAGGCCAAGTGGCAGATTCCCGCCTTCATGTTGACTGCCGTCCCCGGCACACAGCCCGATATCTATGCCTATGTGGACGATCAGGGCTGGGAAGAAGGCATGCCACCCCATGTGCGGCAAGCGCTGGACGAGGCCATGGAAGAGGACGAGCTGGACAACGAAGACTGAGGCCTTTGCAGCCAGGGTGCGCACCGTACTGGTATTTGGGTGGTGCAAACATAGTCAAGCTTCTGCGGGTATCACTTGGTAATACCTGTTCGGAATGTTCTTGGCTTCTGGGCGGAGGGTTCGTACTATTCGCTTCACCAAAACTTCAGGAGCGAGTCATGAACAACCAAGCTGCTTTCAGCAACAAGCCATCTTCCGCGTTTGTCGGAGCTTCCTGGGCTGCATTGCTGCTGGGCGTGGTGGCTTTCATGGTGGGTTTGTGGAATGCAGGCATGCAGCTCAACGAAAAGGGCTACTATTTTGCCGTGCTGGTGCTGGGTCTGTATTCGGCCATTTCGCTGCAGAAGTCGGTGCGTGACCGTCTGGAAGGTATTCCCGTCACGAGCATCTATTACGGCATCAGCTGGGTGGCACTGCTGATTGCGGTGGGTCTGCTGGGCGTGGGGCTGTTCAATGCCACGCTGCAACTGAGCGAAAAAGGCTTTTACGCCATGGCCTTTGCGCTGGCCCTGTTTGGTGCGATTGCCGTGCAAAAGAACACTCGGGACAATCTCTCCGGCATGAACGAACCTCAGGAGCGCAAGCGTGACAAGGGTGAGCGTCCCTCGCCCACTTTGGTCAGTGCCGACGGTATCAAGCCCGAGTCTGCCCAGGAAGCTGTAGCGAACAGCCGCTGATCGCCGCCAATCTGGATTTCTCCTCCCCAACAAAGACCTGCCAGGCAAGCGGCAGGTCTTTGGCTTTTTAGCCTTGGCGATATTGCATCTGCGCCGCCATAAAGCGGGAGAACACCTGATCCAGTGCCTGAACCTGCGGGCTGTCGGCGGGCCAGGATTCGAGCTGGGCCAGAGCCACGGCCGTGGCTTCGAAGCTGGAGAGCTGGCCGCTCTGGTGGGCCTTGCGAATCACATAGCGGGAATGAGGCACTTGCTGCAGCGCCAGGCGCGGCAGACCTTGCAGTGCCGGGTTGAGAAAAAGCATTTTGCGGCTTTTGCGCCAGGTGCCGTCGATGATGACCAGGCGCAACTGCTCGGGTGGTAGCGGCCAGGGCTGGGGCGAAGGCGCTGGAGCCTGCAGGCCCAGACACGCATCCTGAGCCTCGGTGTCGGGGTAGAGCAGCAGGCTATGGCGCTGACCGGGTTGCCTGGGCCGTACCCAGTCGTCGTCAAGCCAGGTATTGAGCGTTTCGGCAGGCCATTGTTCCCCCACCAGCAACCGGCTGCGGGGCAGGCATAGGTGCAGCAGGTGTCCGGTGCCTTTGGCCTCGTGCACTTCCATGGGGTGCATGAGGATCAAGACCTCGGCCTTGTGGGGAATGGTCTGCACCAGCGCGCAGATACAGGTGGTGCTTGCGCGGTGGCAATGGGGGCAGCGTTCTCTACTCATGAATCAGGAGCTATTGGCGCTTGATCAGCAAAGGATAGAGGCCGATTTTCCTTCAGGAATGCTGTACCAGCTGGTTGCGCCCTGCACCCCAGCCTGCAATAGCCGTTGCCACGCACAGTGCGATGACCAGCCAGGCGGTGGGGACGTAGCTGCCCGTCATGCCGCGCAGCAGGCCCACCAGCAGCGGCCCCCAGGCGGCCAGTACATAGCCCCAGCCCTGAGCCATGGCCGATAGCTGGGCCGTCACCTGCATATTGCCGCTGCGCATGACGATCAGGCTCAGCGCCAGCGCAAAGGCACCCCCCTGGCCCAGACCCAGAAGCACGGCCCAACCCCACATGGGCAGGCCCAGAGGGCCCCAGAGCAGGCCCAGAAAGGCCGCCAGAATCATCATTGCCAGAATCAGAGCAAAGCCGCGCTGATCCTTGAGACGGGCGGCCAGCGGCGGCGTCAGCAGGCTGGCAATCAGCTGCATGAGGATGGAGGTTGCCACCAGATAGCCGGCCATGGCGCTGTCGATATTGCGCTCCCGCAGGATGGGGGCCAGCCAGCCCATGACGATATAGGCCAGCGCCGATTGCAGGCCCATGAAGAAAGTGACTTGCCAGGCCAGGGGCGAACGTATCAGGCTGCCTGCGTGTGCAGCTGCATCGGTGGCCATGGGGCGTGCGCGCAGTGCCTGCGGCGCCCAGATCAGCAAGGCAAAAAAAGCCAAGGCCGACCAGACGGCCAGAGCCTTGGGCCAGGCCCCGTCAAACCAGTGCATTTCCATGGGCACGGTGAAAGCGGCGGCAGAAGAGGCCCCCGCACAGACGGCCAGGGTGTACAGCCCCATCATCAGCGCAACCCGGGAGGCAAAGCTGCGCTTGATGAGGCCGGGCAGCAGCACATTGCCCATGGCAATGCCTGCCCCTGCGAGCACGGCCGAGACAAACAGCATGGGCAGGCTGCCCATGGCGCGAAGCAAGGTGCCGCCCGCGATCAGCAGCAAGGCCAGCAGCAGAATACGTTCCGCGCCAAAGCGACGGGCCAGGGCAGGCGTCGGCAAGGAAAAGAGACCAAGGCACAGAATCGGCAGCGTGGTCAGCATGCTGGCGCCGGTGGACGAAAGGCCCGTGTCGCGCATGATTTCGGGCAGCACGACGGAGAGACTGCCGAACACGGGGCGTAGATTGCAGGCGATGAGGATCAGGCTCAATGCCAGCAGCCAGGAGTGGCTGCTGGGGTTGCTTGTCTGCGCTTTTGTGGTGGGTGTTTTGTCAGGCGGGCTCATAGCCCGCCGACTGTATACCAGCACTTGCGCAAATCAGGTTCAGACAGGAGTCTTGCTTCAAGGAAGCTGCCCTCGCGCATCCGCTGCGGCGGCCCAGGTCAGTCCTGCATACGATTGCTGGTAGCGAGGCCGGGCCTGCCGGCCCAGGAAAATCCGAGTCTGCTCTTGCGCACAGCCAAAAGAAAACCCGCCAGGGTTTGCCATGACGGGTTTGCAGCAGTTGGGAACTGGAGCCGAGGGCGATGCGATTACAGGCGGCCCTTGAAGTAAGTGGCCTTGTCCATATCGGCCACATCCACGCTCAGCTGCACCATGATGCCCTCGTGCTGAGGCACGGCGCGGCGCAGCACGGCGGCCAGGCCGTCGGACATTTCCTTTTTGGCCTGCTCGCTGCGGCCGGCCATCAGTTGCAGCTGCACATGGACGAAGCCACGGTTGTCGGGGTGATTGCCGATGTAGAAGGAGGACAGGCGTGCGATGCGGGCCTTGACATCGGCTTCGTCGGTCACGGTGGGGTGGGCGCAGATCACGGCATTGAGTTCGCGCATCAGCTCGCGCTCGTTCAGGCCGGTCAGGTTTTCGGTGTATTCAATGTGCAGATGGGGCATGGCGCTCTTTCGCTAAAGACGGATGCAGGGTTTTACAGCATCTGGGTAGGTACTTTGTGGCGCAGCTCGACTTGCTGGTTCTGCTCGTTCACAAACACCAACTGGGGCTGGTGCTCGGCCACGTCTGTTTCATGAACCTGGGCAAAGGCCGCAATGATGAGCAGATCGCCCACGCTGGCGCGGCGCGCAGCGGAACCGTTGACGGAAATCATGCCGCTGCCGCGTTCGCCCTTGATGGCGTAGGTCACAAAACGCTCGCCGTTGTCGATGTTCCAGATATGGACCTGTTCGTTTTCAGCAATATTGGCGGCGTCCAACAGGTCTTCATCAATGGCGCAGGAGCCTTCGTAGTGCAGCTCGCACTGGGTGGTCTTGACGCGGTGGATTTTGGACTTCAGCAGGGTGCGGAACATGTTTGTCTCTTCGCTCTCGGAATGGAATAACTAACCTCGACACCACGGTCAGTCCGGCAGCCTTGAAGGTGACTGTCTGGCAGAGCTGGCTTGGATGAGGAAAGCGCCAAGTCTATATGGGATGCGGGTGTGACAGGGACGGATGCCCACACATTGCCTGGCAAAACCTGCAGATCAGTTAGTCCGGATGGGTGAAGAAAATGATCAAGACCTGTATTTTTATTTGGTTACAAATATTGGGGTTTTCACTAATTTGTCATGCCTGATCCGTTTAATCGGACCCGTCCTCGATTCATGAGCGCCAACAGCTACAGCAGGCTTGCAGCCCGCATGGTGTCTGGCTGAGCTGCTCTTTTTATCGAGGTCTGTCCCATACCGATATTTCGATTGAACAGCATGAAACACACATTGATCGCCCTGGCCGCCATGACTTTTGCGGCAGCGGCTTCCGCCCAGAGCTCCAACGTCACCCTGTTCGGCGTGGCAGACGCCTCGATTGCGCATATTTCCACTTCGGGCAAGAGCGTGACCGGCCTGGCCAATGGTGGCAATTCCAGCAGCCGTCTGGGCTTTCGCGGCGTGGAAGACCTGGGTGGCGGCCTGAAAGCTGGCTTCTGGCTGGAAGGCAGCATTGGCGTTGACGACGGTACGGCCTCTGGCTTCAAGTTCGACCGCCGCAGCACCATCAGCCTGCTGGGCAATTTCGGCGAGCTGCGCCTGGGCCGTGACAAGACGCCTGCCTACCAGAATCTGGAAAACTTCCACGCCTTTGGCGACACAGGCATGGGCGCCATCAACGGCCACAACCTGATCAGCGGCTCGGCTGTCGGTACCTCCGAAGGCTCCAACCCCAAGCGCAACTCCAATATGGTCAGCTATCTGCTGCCCAAGCTGGGCGGTGTCTATGGCCAGATCAGCCACAGTTTTGGCGAGCAAGCCGCCGACCACAGCCTGGCCAGCTCCACCGGCCTGCGTCTGGGCTATGCCAATGGCCCGCTGGATGTGGCCGCAGCCTATGGCGTGGCCCGTGGCGGCGTCGCCAACAGCGGCGTGGACTACAAGACCATGAATCTGGGCGCATCCTACAACTTCGGTGTGGTCACACCCATGGTGCTGGTGGCGTCGGACCGCGGCAACAACAAGCGTGTGGACCTGTACAGCGTGGGCGTGAAGGTGCCGCTGGGCGCGGGCGAGTTGCGCGCGGCCTACACCTGGTACAAGGACAAGAAGAGCGACAACGCCGACTCCGAGCGTCTGGCCCTGGGTTATGGCTACAAGCTGTCCAAGCGCACCGAGCTGTACGCAGCCGTGGCACGCATGAGCAACGATGACAAGGCGGCGCGCAAGCTGGGTTCCTCGCTGGCTCCCACGCCCAACCTGGGCAAGAGCATGACCGGTTACGAAATCGGCATGCGCCACAACTTCTGATTAGCCGGGCGTGAGCCCGCTCTCACGCCGCATGTTGTTGCAAGGTCAGGCCTCGGGTGGGGAAGCCTTTGAGTCCTTGCAAACCGACAAGCCCCACGAAAGCGGGGCTTGTCATTGAATAGGCATCGAGGCCAGCGTTGCGATCAGCTCAGATCGAGCACACAACCATCGCCAATGCTGTCGCGCCAGACGCGGATGCGGCTGGGGGGCGGCTGCAGGTCGGCGAGGGCGTTGGCAATGAACAGGCTGAGATTCTCCAGCGTAGGTTTGCCAAGACCCGGCACTTCATCGAGAAAGTGATGGTCGAGTCGGTCGCGCAATTGCTCAAGCCGTGCGCGCAGATGGCCGAGGTCGATTACCATGCCATTGTCGGGATTGCGCGGGCCAGTCACGCTGACTTCCGCCCAATAGGTGTGGCCGTGAATGCGGCGGCTGCTCTCGGTTTCGATAGCGCGCTCAAGCGTATGGGCGGCATCGAAGAAAAAACGCTGGTGAACGGTGAACTGCATATCAGTGATCGGTGACGCTGAGCATTGCCTTCGGCCTTTGAGTTGGGAACGGACCCCATGGCGGATGGCCAGCAAGGGCCGCCCCGCAGCAAAGGCCGTCGTCCCCCAGGGGGGAAGGCGCGAAGCGACTCAGGGGGGTCATCTAATTCCAGTGAGCTTGTGGGTTTGCAGACTCAGGCGCCAGCCAGGGCGCTGCATGCATTGCTCGATACAGGCCGCAATATTGCTGCTCTGCTGGGCGTTGTCCATGGGCTGCAGAAAATAATGCAGGAACTTGGTGTCGGCTTCTATGGCCGCGAGGTCGAAGCCGGGCTGAGGCCAGACCAGCTTGAGCTCCTGTCCGCTGCGTTGGATCCAGTCGGCTCCGGCCTTGGGGCTGATGCACAGCCAGTCGATTCCTTCGGGCGCGGCCACCGTGCCGTTGCTTTCCACCGAGATGCGAAAGCCGCGTGCATGCAGGGCGGCGATCAGGGCCTGATCGACCTGCAGCAAAGGCTCGCCGCCTGTCAGCACCACCATGCGGTGCTGGCTGTCACCGGCCGGCCATTGGCTCAGAATGCGCTCGGCCAGCTCATCGGCCGTGGAGAATTTGCCGCCCAATGTACCGTCGGTGCCGACAAAGTCGGTATCGCAGAATTGGCAGATGGCATTGGGCCGATCCTGCTCGCGCCCCGTCCACAGATTGCAACCTGCAAAACGGCAGAACACGGCGGGCGTGCCGGCCTGGCCGCCTTCGCCTTGCAAGGTGTAGAAAATTTCTTTGACGCTGTATGTCATCTGGAGTGGCACGCCGAGACGTGCAGAAACAAGGGCCGCCCAAGTTGCAGCCGGGCAAGCGAATGTAAGCCCTTGCTGAACCTCGGGTGAACCCTGGGGTTAACTGCGAGCTGCTTTGACGGGTGCCGGGGTCTCAGACCGGGGTATAGGCCAGGCGCACATAGATGGGGGCGTAGGCTTCGGCCTGGGTGATCTCGATCAGCGTTTCCTTGGCCAGTTCCAGCATGGCGATAAAGGTCACGACCAGCACGGTCGAACCTTTTTCGGGGTTGAAGATGCGCTCGAACTCCACAAATCGCTGGCCTTGCAGCTGCTTGAGGATCTGGCTCATGTATTCGCGCACCGACAGTTCTTCGCGCGTGATCTTGTGGCTTTGCACCAGCTTGGCGCGCTTGAGGATGTCGCGCCAGGCGGCCTGCAGTTCGCTGACCTCCACGTCGGGAAAGCGTGGCTGCAGGCTTTGCTCGATATAGACCGTGGCCTTGAGGAAATCGCGCCCGTAGGTGGGCAGCTGTCCCAACTGCTGGGCGGCCAGCTTCATCTGCTCGTATTCGAGCAGGCGGCGCACCAGCTCGGCGCGCGGATCCTCGGCTTCCTCGCCGTCTTCCTGCTTCTTGGGCGGCAGCAGCATGCGCGACTTGATCTCGATGAGCATGGCCGCCATCAGCAGGTATTCGGCGGCCAGCTCCAGATTGCGGCTGCGTACCTCGTCCACATAGGCCATGTACTGGCGCGTCACGTCCAGCATGGGGATGTCGAGGATGTTGAAGTTCTGCTTGCGGATCAGATAGAGCAGCAAGTCCAGCGGGCCTTCAAAGGCTTCGAGGAAGACTTCCAGCGCGTCGGGCGGGATGTAGAGATCCTGGGGCAGCGCAAACAGAGGCTCGCCATACAGGCGCGCCAGAGCCACCTGATCGATCACCTCGGGTGAGCTTTCAGGGGCATCCGGGCTTTGGCCCGGCAACAGGGTCTTGCTATCAGCCTCGCTCATGGATTGCTATGCAATACAGAGCTGAGAACGCTTGACAGGTAAGCGCTAAAGGCTGATTTCATTGAAAAATCAGGAGTGGTTGGTCTGGTACACGTAGGGCTGTTGCTCCACACGGCCAGCGCGCAGGTCTTCCCAGACTTCGGCGTTCACATCCTTGTCCCACAGCAGGGCACGGCCAGCGATCTGTTGCTGATCCAGCTCGGGCTTTTGCTTCTTCAGGTCATTGATGAAGTTGGTGGTGTCGGAACGGTAGTCAGGGCGGCGGAAGAAGGACATATGCGTAAAACCTCTCAGAACAGCGGATTTTAGCCCGTCGCGGGCGTCAGGCCCGCTGCGGGCTATTTCAGGTCTTTGAGACAGGTCTGTGCGAACTGCTTGCAGTCGCCCGAGGCCCGTGGCGAAACAATGATCTTCTCCAGCACGGCGGCAAATTCGGCGGCTCCGACCGGGTTCGGGTCGCCGCGCTGAAAGTCCTCGTCCACGCCCATGGTGCGGTCCAGCCAGCCTATGACCTGCACGCTGGGCTGGCGCTCCAGAGAAGCCAGCAAAGCCGGGGTGTAGGCAGCCATGGGGTGCTCTTCGATCAGACTGCCAAATGGGCCCGGGCCGCCGTAGTCCAGTTCGGGGTAGGTCTCAATCAGCGTCAGGATATGGGGCAGGACCTGCTCCAGTGCGGCGGCCTGCAGTGTCTCCAGGTGCTCGTAGACGGGATCGATGATCAGCCATTTGTCCTGCTGATCCTGGGCCGCCTGTGCGGCGCTGGTGAATTGGGAAAACAGTTGCTCAATGGTTGTGCTCACGAGGGATGGCTCCGTTTTGACAAGCGTTTGCAAAAGTGGCGCGCTTGCGCGAGTGGCTTGGTGTCAGAATCCATATTCTGTCTGGCAAGCATTGTGATTCAAGCCCATGAATATTTTTTCCCGTGTGACCAGCGCCCTGGCAGCTGTGGCCATTGGTGCACTGACCCTGGTGGGCTGCGACGAGCAGAAGATCAAGGAGCTGGAAGAAGGCCTTTCCACGGAGTTCGATGTGCGCGCCAAGTTCGGCGAACCCGAGCGCATCTGGCAGGAGGCCGATGGTTCCCACACGCTGGAGTACAACCGCCAGCCTGCAGGTGCCAAGAACTACATGATCACCATAGGCCCTGACGGCAAGATGAGTGCGCTGCGCCAGGTGCTGGCGCCTCATGTGTTCGCCAGGATCGTGCCGGGCATGGAGGAGGGCGAAGTGCGCCGCATGCTGGGCAAGCCCGCCAAGATGATGACCTACAAGCTCAAGCAGGAAACCGATTGGGACTGGAACTATATCGACCCACCCACGCGAGAGATGCAGTTCACCGTGACTTTTGATTCTTCGGGTCGGGTGCTGCGCACGCTGAACCGCGAACGCCTGCCCGACGAGCCGCGCGGCTGATCGTCCGCCAGGAGGCCGGACCTTGTTGCAAGCCCTGTCTGCGAAGGCGTAGACAGGGCTTTTTTGCATGGGGAATGGTGAAGTGGAGGGCGCTGCATTCTCAATGCGTCGCCGGATTGCTTTTGAATTGATAGCTGCCGGCGATTTCCCAGCAAGCGTTCTATGGCTGAAAAGCTTGAGGTTTTTGATGAGCGGGGCTTCGTAATTGCCCTTCAATATTTGTTGCGTTGCAGCAAATAATGCGCATATGGCATGAGTTCATCCGTAAAATTAAGGGATTTCCCGGTGTTATCCGCGCCGGCTTGCCTCCGGTCTTTATCGAGACCCTGGGCACCCATTCTGCTGTCTTACCCGACATGTCCACACCGCTATCTTCTTCTGCCAGCTCCGGTCTGGTTCGCAGCATTGACGCTGCTTCTGCGCCCGCCAGCCTGGGTTTGCGCCATGGCCGCTTCGAGGACGCCCAGGCCCTGTTCACGGGCTCGCTGTTTGTCTCCATCACCATGATGCTGTTTGCGCAGGCCGGGCTGCTCACGGGCAGCACGGCGGGCGTGGCCTTTTTGCTGCACTATGTGACGGGCCTGCCTTTTGGCGCCATCTTCTTTGTCATCAACCTGCCGTTCTACTGGTTTGCCTGGAAACGCATGGGCGCAGAGTTCACGATCAAGACCTTTGTCTCGGTTGCCATGCTGGCGCTGATGGCCGACGTGGGCCCGCGCTTCATCCATATCGACTACCTGAATCCGCTCTATGCGGCCGTGGCGGGCGGCTTGCTCATGGGCTCGGGTTGCCTGTTCCTGGCGCGCCACCATTCCAGCCTGGGCGGCGCCACCATTGTTTCGCTCTATCTGCAGGACCGCTATGGCATTCGCGCGGGCAAGGTGCAAATGATGATCGACTGCACGGTGGTGCTGCTGGCGCTGGCCATCGTGCCTTTTGATCGCGTGGCGTACTCGGTGCTTGCGGCGGTGATCATGAGCATGTTCTTGTGGATCAGCCACCGCCCCGGTCGCTATCAGGGCAACTGAGGCCTGCTATTTCCGAAAAAGCCCCGCTTCGGTGCAAACCGGGCGGGGCTTTTCTTCGCCGTGGTGCCCCAGGATGAAAACGCCGGGGCCGCGGCCACAGGTAGTGGGCAAGCGTGGGGAGCCATTTCTCATGGCTCTCGCCATCAGGCGACGCTGATGGTCTTCTGTGCGCTCAGTGTCTGGCCTTGCTCGTCCTTCCACTGCATATTCAGCTCGCCGCTTTCGCGCGCCACAAAGGTGAACTCGATATAAGGGTTCTGGGCAATCGAAATACCTGGCTCCCAGGCGAACAGCAAGGTATTGCCCAGCTTGGCTTCAAAGCGGCTGACGATGTTGCGGGGGCGGACCTTGCCCGTGGCCGGGTCGGTGCGCAGACCGCTTTCCATCACATGTTCCATCTGTGCGCGTACGCGCAGCACTTCGCCTTTCTTGGGGGTGGCATTGCTGACCCAGACACGAGGTGGTTTGTTCATTGAAATTCCTTTGGGTTCACGCATCCAGGGTGAATCTGGAAGCTGCTATGTCCGAATTAGCTGGGGGCTTGAGTCCAGCAAGCGCCGCGCAAAGGCCGCCCTGCTGCACTGGCGCTGTCCCCCAGTGGGGGAAGGCGCGAAGCGACTCAGGGGTCCTGGATTCACATGCCGCAGCCGCTGGCGGCCACCGTCGTTGCCTGCTTGGCGAGCAGTACCTTGCCGCTTTTCATGCGCGCCAGGGCGTGAACGGTCTGCGACTGGGACAGGCGTATGCGCACCGCCGCCTCGGCCGTGCCGGCCGCTGCCGTGAACTGCATGCGGCAGGTCAGCGGCGACGGGTTGAGCTCGGCCAGCACGATGATTTCCTCGCACCAGTCCTGCTCGGTGATGGGCAGCGTCACCTTGACCTTGACGGGCACGGCGCTGGGGTTGTCGGCCAGCACGGGTACATCGAGCTGCAGGCCCTCGGCCTGAGCGGGCTTGCCGCCCGTGAACTGCTCCATGAGCTTTCTGAACTCTGCAGGGTTGGGGGCCAGCGGGCCGACCAGGGCAGACTTGGCCACAGGATTGATGGCCTGGGTGGCTTGAGCGAGTACGGCCGATGGCAGCGCCAGGGCCGCAGTACCGGCCACCCAATGGCGGCGAGTGAGGTGGTGGGTTGTCGTCATGTCTTAGATAGCGAGAAAGTCGCGGAACTTGCTGTTGATCCAGGCAAAGTCTTCCTTGACCAGGTCGGCGGTGCGCACATCCATGTCGATCTGGGTCTGGTTGACCTGGCCGCTGGCATCGACCTCGTATTCGAACTTGACCGAGATTTCTTCCTGCGGGTCGCCGTTGACCATCATGTAGCAGAGGTTGTCGGGCAGCCGGGCCACGACTTCCTTGCCGGCCACGCGCTCGGCAATGTTCTGGGCCACGATCCTGCCGACGTAGTTGGCCACATGGCCGCTCTTGGGGTAGTGGCCGAACTGGGGCGAGATCGCGCCCATCAGATCGCCCACGAAATACACGCGGTCGTCGGTCCTGGCGTGGAAGAGGCGGTTGTGCATATCGGCCCAGCCCGTGGGCTTGCCGGTGGCGGCATCCTTGCCGATCAGATCGGCCTTCCAGACCATGTCGGCCGCCTGGTGGGGCGGCATGAGGATGGCATCGTCGAACTTGAAGTCGCCCGCAGCGGTCTTGATCTGCTTGTTGAAGGGGTCCACTTCCTTGACGCCGGCATTGGGTACATGGGTGATGATGTCCGCGTACAGTTCCTCGAAGGCCTGCTTGTAGCCCACGCCTATGGGGGCGATCTTGGGCTTGGGGTCGAGAATCAGGATCTTGCCGGGAATCTTGTTCTTCTTGATATGCCAGGCAATCAGACAGGCGCGCTCATAGGGCGAGGGCGGGCAGCGGTGGGGGGGAGGCGGCAGCGTCATCACCAGCGTGCCGCCCTTGAAATTCTTGACCTTGCTCTTGAGCGAGAGCATCTCCTGATTCGGAATATAGGCGTTGGGAAAGTGGGTGCGCGTGTACTCGATGGCGCGCTGGTCGTTGCCGAACCAGGCCTCGTAGTCGTTGCGAATGCCGCCCGAGAGAATCAGGAAGTCGTACTCGATCAGGCCATGGGCCGTGCGCACCAGCTTCTTGTCGCGCTCGAAGCCCGTGACTTCGGTCTGCAGCAGGGTGTAGCCGTATTGGTTGGCCGGGTGCAGCATGTCGCGATTCACGAAGTCCGTGCCAACTATGTCCACCAGCCACTTGTTGCTCATGGGGCCGGACCAGAAGGTCGGGTTGCGCTCCAGCAGCACCACATCGGAATTGGGGATCAGCTCGCGCAGATAGCGCGCTGCCGTCAGACCTCCCCAGCCGCCGCCGCAGATCACGATGCGTGGCCCCTTGCCCTTGCGCGGCAGTATGGGCGACTGGCTGCTGATGATGGCGGGCGCGGCCAGCACCGGGCCGGCAGCTGCACTCAGTGTCAGCGCAGGAGAGGTCACCAGAAAATGACGGCGTTGCATGTCTTGAGACTCCTTTGGTATGAAAGCAGGCAGGCCGCTTGGTGGTGATTCCACGGTGCAGCCTGGGATGTGGTCATGAAAACAAACGCCTGCCTGCAGGATGCCTGCGCCGAGCTTGCGGCGGCGAGGATGCAAAAAAGTGAAGAAGCCTTCTGAACCGTCACGCGGCATCAGCAACAGCGGGTGTCCGCCAAATTGTAGGATGCATTGCCGTTGGCAAGCCAAGGTATGACCCATGCGTCGCGCTGCAAGAACGCATTAAAAAAGGGAGCTGTCAGCGCTATAACTGCGTGCAAAATCAAGAAAAAACACAGCGAAAGCATTGCAGATATGGCGGGTAAAGCTCATGTTTTTGATGGCTCACACCATGTCTTTATCGCCGGTCTTTGCTGATTGAGGGAAAGGCATTCGCCACATGCTGTTGCCAGTTCTGGATATCTACACTGCCTTTGGTATGGTCGCTTTGTCGGCCTGGACCCTGCTTGGGGTGCTTTGGTTGCTGGGCCGGCGCTTCTGGGCACAGGGCGTGCCCTACGTGATGGCAGCTGCGTTCTGTTTTGGCGTTGCGTACTGGTTGTTTGCCATCCAGAAATCCTTGCCGCCTGCTTGGGCGATGACGGGAGCGCATCTGTGCATCAGTGTGGCTATCGCGCTGCTGGCGATAGGCTACCAACGCTTTCGCGGCCAGCAATGGAGTCTGACAGATGCGATCACCTTAGGCCTGCCCTTGCTGCTGCTGTTCGCAGGCATGGTGGCTGCACCGAGCGATATGTCGCTGCAGGTGCGCTTGCGCGGTGTGCTCTTCATCGGCCAGCTCCTGTGGCAGCTGCATGTGCTGCTGCGCGCGACACGCGGCAGCGCCAGTCTGGGCTGGAAGCTGGTCGTGGCGGGTTTGCTGGTGCAGATTCTGGCTCTGATGCCGTTGGTCATCTATGGCGAGCGGCAGTTCGTTCCTGCCGCCAATATGGGTATCAAGCTTTTGCTGCCCTGGATGATGAGCATGGTGATGTTTCTGAACCTGCAGATCACCGCCTATGGCTATCTGCGCATGCTTCAGGACCGCCAGCATGAGGCGGAGCGCAAGGCTGCCGGCCTGGATGGCCTGACGCAGCTGCCCAGTCGCCGGACCTTGATGGAGCATGTACCCACGGCCATGGCGCTGGCCGAGAAAGAGGGCTCGTCGCTGGGCTTGCTGGTGCTGGATATCGATCACTTCAAGAAGGTGAACGACCGCTATGGGCATGTGGCGGGGGATGCCGTCATCCAGCATGTGGCCTGGGTGCTGCGCAATCAGATTCGTGAGCAGGACTTTCCGGCCCGCTATGGCGGTGAAGAATTTGTCGTGCTGCTGCCCCAGGCCACGTCCGATATCGTGTACAGCACGGCACAACGCATTGCCCATGCCGTGCATGCGGAAGTGGTGGCACATGATGACGAACGGATCAGGGTCAGCGTGAGCCTGGGGGCCCACCTACAAAAAGTGCACGCCGGTTTGTGCTGGGAAGAGATGCTGGCTGTGGCCGATGCCGCCTTGTATGAAGCCAAGAACACGGGCCGCGATCGTGTGGTGCTGTCTGCAGCGGCTCGTGCGCAGGTGATGGCTTCGCCCAGTCCTGCTGCCGGCACCACATCGCAGCAGTGCAGGAATGGGTGACTAGCGCTCAGGTGCGTCTGCAGTACAAGGCCAGCGTCAGAATCGCGCCCAGCAAGATGCCTGCGACTGCAGGCAGGCTGGCGAACGACAAGGTGGACAGCCCCGTCAACCCCTGGCCTATGGAGCAGCCCGCAGCCAGCACGCCGCCAAAGCCCATCAGCAGGCCGCCACCGGCGCTGGCCGCCAGGCGGCCCGTGGAGTCAAAACCTTCCCAGCGCGTCGTGCGGCTGCCAAGGGCTGCGAGAAAGGCACCGGCGAGCACGCCCGTCGTCAGCGCCAGGCCGATGCCGGGCTCGCGGCCTACGGACAGTTGCAGATAGAGCAGGGTCTCGGCGATCGGGCCGATAAAGCTCAGCGAGCTGAGCCGGGCCGGCTCGAACTCATCAACGCCGATATGCGCGCTCAGCCACCAGCCAGCAGCGACCAGCAGACCTATGAGCAGGGCGCTGCCCCACTGCAGCGGGCTTTGGCGCAGGCCGGGGCGCAGCAGGGCATAAGCCAGCAGCGCCAGGGCGGGCACCAGCGCAATCAACCATGCGCTCATCTCAGGCAGATAGGCGGGCAGGGTGGAGTGAGCCAGTGTGATGGGCGCGAGCGCCTGCAGCCACAGGCGCAGCGGTGTCAGCACGCCGGTCATGGCCAGTTGTGCGCCCAGCGCCAGAAACACGATGGTCACCAGGGAGCGCAGATTGCCGCCCGCCAGCAGCACCAGAGAGCGTGCCCCGCAGGCGCGGGCCAGCACCATGCCGATGCCGAACAGCAGGCCGCCAAACAGCACGCCAGCCATGGAAAAGCTGGGCCGCGCAATGGCGGCCTGGCCCAGATCCACCAGACCCAGGGTCTGCAGCCCTTGCGAGGTCAGCAAGGCCACGGCCAGTGCAAGGGCAAAGCCCTGCAGCGCAGGTGCCTGGCCGGGCGCGACTTCCGCGTCCAGCCCCATTTGCTGGCGCAGGCCGCGCAGCAGACAGAAGCGCCCCAGCCGCGCGGCAACGCCGAAAGCCACGCCCAGCAAAAAAACAGACCACAACAACATATCAGTCGCTCAACAAAGCAGATGAAGGCAGGCGGCAAAGCCACAACAAGTGCGTGAGGCCCGCACTTTCGCTTGGGCTGGCGAGCAAGGGCCGCCCCGCAGCAAAGCCAGCGTCCCCCTCCCGCAGTGCGAAGCACGGCGAGAGAGGGGGAAGGCGCGTCAGCGCCTCAGGGGGAGCTTCAGTTATCCACCCCAGATATCCGCGCTGATTGCCTTGTACCAGGCCGCGCCATAGTCGGCCTCGGCCTTGCGGAAGGCCGCATCGCCGTTCAAGGGGCTGACGCCGCCGGAGTCGGGCACCTCGATCAGCTTGCCTTCCTGCGCCTTGTAGACGCCTGCCACGGAGATGCCGTAATCGTTGCCGATCAGGCTGTAGCAGGTGTTGGCGTAGGCCGCAGCAGGCAAAGGCTGGCCGGTGAGTTCGGCCGCAATCGCAGCCGCTGCCACCTTGCCCTGGGTGTTGGCCGCAAAGCCGGACTTGGGCATGGGCGCGGCAATCGTGGCATCGCCCAGCACATAGATGTTGCTGACCTGGGTGGACTCGAAGCTCTCGGGCTTGACGGGCACCCAGCCGCTGGCATTGGTCACGCCGGCGCGGTCGGCGATAAAGCCGGCCTTCTGGGGCGGGATGACGTTGAGCACATCGGCCTTGTGTTTGGTGCCGAACGCGGTTTCGACCTCCAGGTTCTTGGCATCCACGCGCGTGACCTTGCCGTCATCGGCCTGCTTGACCCACTCGATCATGTCGCCGTACAGCGCCTTCCAGCCCTGAATGAACAGACCCTGCTTGGAAAACGCATCCTTGTCGTCCAGCAGCAAAATCTTGGACCTGGGTTTGTGCTTCTTGAGGTAGTGCGCCACCATGGCCGCGCGCTCATAGGGGCCGGGAGGGCAGCGGAAAGGGTTGGCCGGGATGACCATGACGAACTTGCCGCCGTCGGGCATGGCTTGCAGCTGCTGTTTCAGCAACTGGGTCTGGGCTCCGGCCTTCCAGGCGTGCGGAGCGAGTTGGGCGGCTGCCTCGTCATAGCCTTCCAGTGCATTCCAGCGCATGTCGATGCCGGGCGAGAGCACCAGCTTGTCGTAGCTCAGCGCCTGGCCGTTGGACAGCAGCACGCGCCTGGAGTCGCTCAGGACTTGGTCGGCACGCGCATGGACCACGTTGACGCCGGCCTTGCGCAGGCCGTCATAGCCATGGCCTATGCTGTCCCAGCTGCGCAGCCCGGCCAGGTACAGATTGGAGAAGGGGCAGGTGTAGAAGCGCTCGGCCGGCTCGACCAGCGTGACCTGGATATGCGGCGCGAACTGGCGCAGATAGCGCGCGGCCGTGGCTCCGCCAAAGCCGCCACCGACGACGACCACATGGGCCGAGGCGGCCTTGGCCTGCACGATGGAGGGCAGGGCAAAGCTGGCCGCACCGGCGGCCGCACCGCCGAGAATTTGACGACGATTGATCTGCATTTACTGGCCCTTCTTGCTGAACCATTGGGCCAGCGCTTTGAGTTGCTCATCGTCGTAGCCCTTGGCCAGACGGGTCATGACGGTCGCGTCCTTGGCGGCGCCGGCCTTGAAGGCCTGCAGGCGCTGCAGCAGATGGGCCTCGGGCAGGCCGCGCAATGTGGGGATGCCGCCCGTGGAGCGACCGTCCGGGCCGTGGCAGTTGGCGCAGCTGGCTGCCAGCAGGGCGATGTCCTGTGTTCGCAGCGGGGCTGCCGCGGTGGCCGGGTTGGCCAGCGCTGGCAATGGCGCGGCCATGGCCAGAGTCAGCCAGAGCAGGGCGCGTGCAGGGTTGCACAAAGGTTTGGATCGCATGGGGGGCCTCCCGAGAGGCGCAGGCTGGCACGGCATCGCCGTGGGTCTGCGCGGGTGATGACAGGACTGTTGCCTGAGTACCTGCGCCCAAGGATTTTGTTATCTGTGCTGGATGCGTGAGGCACGCATGTTTTTGAACCGCTTTGGCGCAAGCAAGTGAGCCGGATTCTAGAAAGCAAAGCTGCTTTCTCAAGGTCCAATACCCCGGTGTTGTTACACGTTGTTATTGGTTATTTATTTATGCACGCCGCATGTGCTTGGCAGCGCGTGCAGCCATCG
The DNA here is from genome assembly GCF_030064165.1 of Comamonas resistens. Lineage (NCBI taxonomy): Bacteria > Pseudomonadati > Pseudomonadota > Betaproteobacteria > Burkholderiales > Comamonadaceae > Comamonas > Comamonas resistens. The sequence continues at coordinate 4,043,350 of NZ_CP125947.1, read as the reverse complement.
CAATTTGCACGAAATGTGCTCAAGAAGCTGATAAAAACAATAGCGGGCAACACAATATGGGTAAGCGCTATCCGCTATTTCTTATGAAAATCAGGGAGTCTCTGATTCGACGAGAGGCTCGCGGTTGTTGCTGACCCCAGGGCCTGGCTGATAGGGATGATTGGGGTCGCTTTCACGGAATTTGACCGATACGCCGCTGTTGTCCGGCTTGTCGTCGGTCAGTGCGTCATAGGCCTTGCCTACGCCTTTGCCTGCCAGCTTGGCGGTACCTACGGCCACATCGGCGGCCGCGCCGACTGCCGTGGCCGTGACGCTGACGGCGGCTGCGCCAACGGCAACTACTGTGCAGCCCGAAAGCGCAAAACACCAAAAAACCCCTGCCAGCCAGGGCCGGCAGAAGCTTGATAGGGCATGTCCCAAGCCAGGGGCACCGAACAAGAGCCTGAGCCGGCCGCGCCGCCTCGCCGCGAGGGTGTCGTTCCCCCTCTGGGAGGAAGGCGCCGAAGGCGACTCAGGGTGGATCATCAGTGAATCCTCATACCCGGGGTTGCACCAGGGAAGGGCTCCAGCACATAAATGCCGGGGTTGGCCTTCTCATCGGCGTGGCTGGCGGCCAGCACCATGCCTTCGGACAGGCCGAACTTCATCTTGCGCGGTGCCAGATTGGCCACCATCACCGTGAGCTTGCCCTGCAGCTGCTCGGGCTGGTACATGCTGCTGATGCCGCTGAACACATTGCGGGTCCTGGGCTGGCCGTTTTCGTCCTTCTCGCCCACATCCAGCGTCAGCTGCAGCAGCTTGGTCGAGCCTTCAACGCTCTTGCATTCCAGAATCCTGGCAATGCGCAGATCGACCTTGGCAAAGTCGTCGATGCTGATGGTCTCGGCCAGCGGCTCGCCGCCGGGGGCATTGGGGTCGATCACGGGCTCGGCCTTCTTGGCAGCCTTCTTCTCGGGCTTGGCGGGTTCGGCAGCAGCAGTCTGGCCAGTAGGGGCTTCAAACAGGGCTTCGAGCTGCTTGGGGTCCACGCGCTGCATCAGGTGCTTGTATTCACCGATCTGGTGGCCCTGGCCCAGAGGCTGGGCCACATCGCCAAAGCTTTCAGGGGGCACGATCAGGAAGTTGGCCACTTCGGCGGCCACGCCCGGCAGGATGGGCTTGAGGTAAATGGTCAGAATGCGGAAGGCTTCGATGCAGGTGCTGCAGACATCGTGCAGGCGCTGCTCCATGCCTTCCTTCTTGGCCAGTTCCCAGGGCTTGTTGGCGTCCACATAGCTGTTGACCTTGTCGCACAGCAGCATGATCTCGCGCGCGGCACGGGCCGTGTCGCGGGCCTCGTAGGCGGCGACGATGGCGGTTTGCTGCTCGCGCAGCGCGGCCAGCAGGGTCTGGCCGTCTTCACTGACCACACCCAGCTTGCCGTCAAAGCGCTTGCTGATGAAGCCTGCAGCGCGCGAGGCGATGTTCACGTACTTGCCGATCAGGTCGGAGTTCACGCGCAGCATGAAGTCTTCGGGATTGAAGTCGATGTCTTCGTTCTTGCCGTTGAGCTTGGCGCCCAGGTAGTAGCGCAGCCACTCGGGGTTCATCTTGAGCGACAGGTACTTGAGCGGATCGAGGCCGGTGCCGCGGCTCTTGCTCATCTTCTCGCCGTTGTTCACGGTCATGAAGCCATGCACGCAGATCCTGGTCGGCGTCTTGCGGCCGCTGAACTTCAGCATCGCGGGCCAGAACAGCGTGTGGAAGGTGATGATGTCCTTGCCGATGAAGTGGTACTGCTCCAGGTCGGGGTCGGCCATATAGGCGTTGTAGTCCTCGCCGCGCTTGTTGAGCAGTTCCTTGAGCGATGCCAGATAGCCCACGGGCGCATCCAGCCAGACATAGAAGTACTTGCCTGGAGCGTCGGGGATCTCGATGCCGAAGTAAGGCGCGTCGCGGCTGATGTCCCAGTCGTCCAGGCCTTCGCTGGTTGAGCCGTCGGGGTTGGTGCGCACGCCGAACCATTCCTTGATCTTGGCCGCGACTTCGGGCTGCACATGCTTGCCATTCTGCGTCCACTCGGTCAGGAACTCCACGGCACGCGGGTCCGAGAGCTTGAAGAAGAAATGCTCGGACGACTTCATCACCGGCGTGGCGCCCGACAGGGCCGAGAACGGGTTGATGAGGTCGGTGGGCGCATAGACCGAGCTGCAGACTTCGCAGTTGTCGCCGTACTGGTCCTTGGCGTGGCAGCGCGGGCATTCGCCCTTGATGAAGCGGTCGGGCAGGAACATGTTCTTCTCGGGGTCGAAGAACTGCTCGATGGTGCGGGACTCGATGAAGCCGGCCTTTTTCAGGTCCAGATAGATCTGCTTGGACAGCTCGTGGTTTTCGGCGCTGTCGGTATTGCTCCAGTTGTCGAAGGCGATATGGAAGCCGTCCAGGTACTGCTTGCGGCCGGCGGCGATGTCGGCCACGAACTGCTGGGGCGTCTTGCCGGCCTTTTCGGCGGCAATCATGATGGGTGCGCCGTGGGCGTCGTCGGCACCGACGAAGTTGACCGCGTTGCCCTGCATTCGCTGCGCACGCACCCAGGTGTCGGCCTGGATGTATTCCATGATGTGGCCGATGTGGAAGTTGCCGTTGGCGTACGGCAGGGCGGTGGTGACGAAGAGCTTTCGTTGAGACATAGAGTTGCGGAACTTTCTGATCACGGGATAACGCGCAGGCAGCCGCGCGACGGGCAATTCTAGGCGTTTACGGCAGAGGCGGAGCCGGACGGGGGATTGGCGCCATGCTCGGGCCGCGCTGGAAGCAGGGTTGTGGCAGGGGCCATAAAGCAGGGCGTCAGTGTTTTCTGAAAAAGTGAGCTGTCTGCGCTTGGCAGCTCTGAATTTCAGATGGTTTTACATTGAAAGTCCGGGCTGGACGAGCGCAAGCAGCTATTAAAAATAGATGGAAGACTGTGCGTTTGGAGTTGGCCGAAACTGCTTCGCTCAACACTTTGTGGCTGTTACGTCCGGACACCTGGGTCTGCTTGCTGCCGGCGGGGCCGGGCTTGGACAATGGCCGGCATCGCTGAACAAGCCGGAGCCAGGGAGACGCACCATGATGAAATTCCTCCAGCGCACCGCGACCCTGCTGCTTGCATCCGGCGCGGTCGTGCCCATCCTGGCCCAGGCCCAATGCCTTGAATGTGCGCAGCAGATGATGCAGGCCACGCTGACTTCCAACGCCTGGTACAACATCAACCAGTCGCAGATCGACAACACCCGTAGCCGGGATGCGCGCAACGGCATCTGCTACCAGGCCAACCGAGACCTCCAGGGATGCGGCGGTCGGATCACGGCGAGCGAGAGCGAGCGCTTTGACGGCAAACTTCCGGACTGGACGGCGGGAGAAGCCAAGAAGGTGGTCATGAACACGCTCAAGACCGAATACGCCCAGCGCCAGCGCAGCCAGGGAAGGGGGCCGGCCGCGCAGTGGCTGAATACGGCGGCAGGCGACATTGCCAGGCAGATGGCGGCGCTGACGCCCGAGTTCTTCCGCCGCTGGGATGCGGGTGACCGCAATAGCGCCGACCAGTGGTACCTGGGCCAGGTGCGCCAGATTGCCGAGCGCCATGCCAGCGGGCACCAGGGACCGGGCATGGGCGAGGCGCAGATCGGCAAGGTGCCCGCTGCAGCGCGTCAGCGCGCTGAAGATGCAAGCTTTGCAGTACTGGAGCCTGAGATCCAGCGTATCGAGCGGACCCAGGGGCAGGCCCGTGCAACGGCCTGGGCGCGCGAGATGGGGGCGGCTGTAGGCGCCGGGGTGCGGAATCTGGCGCCCGAATACCTGCAGCGCGCACAGGCCGAAGGCCGGGCGGGTGCCGACCGATGGTATGCCGAGCAGGCTGCCAGCCTGGCCCGGCTCCAGATTGCCGACCGTTGATTGCCGGCATCGCTGTCAGCGCGCGGAAGGCCCTTTGTTGCGGTACATGTCCTGGTCGGCCATCTTGAGCAGTGTTTGCGCATCCTGTGCATCGCGCGGGAACAGTGCTTGGCTGACTGGGGCGCTGACGCTCACCTGTTCGCCCGCAGGCACGCCTTGCAGCGAGCTCAGAGGTTGCTGCCGGGCGTGATTGGGCGATGCGCTCGGCTTTTTCTTCCATGACCTACTCGGACAGCGACTCCACGGTCCTGCTGCCGGTCCAGTATCAAAGCATGCCCAGTGCCGAGGTCAGCAGGGCGATCAGCGCGACAAAAGGAAGAATGAGAGAGAGCTTGAGCGATCGAGAGCCGCGGGTTTGGGCGGGCGCAGGAATTACAGTGAGGGAGCACCAGAGGGTGGAATTGAAACAAAGTGCTTACGGCCCGGCCATCTGCTCCAGCCCTTGGGATTCGCTGTGCGCGTGCGAGACAGGATCGGGCCAGCCCATGAAGCGGCGGATTTCTTCCTGCCGCGCCAAGGTGTCCTTGCGGCCCAGGGCCATCAGCTCGCGGGAATAGCTCTGCTCGAACAGCAGATAGCTGGCCAGTGCGCCATCGCGCAGGGCCTCGCCATCGTCCACGCGCACGCCCAGCGTGCCCAGCAGCACACGTACCGAGCGAGGCAGGCGGTCGATATGGCGGGTGGCGATATCGTCGATGCGCTCGGATGGCGTGATGGTCAAAAGCTCCAGCGGGCGCAGATGGCTGCGAATCCGCTCGGCAGGGGAGATCAGCGACAGCGTGTGGTTGATACGCTCGGCGCGTTCGATGTCCACGGCCAAGGTGTCCAGAAAAATGCTCGATAGCGCATGGCCTGCGACCTGGGCCAGCGAGGGGTAGCGCGCATCGGGCAGCGGCCGTGCGGCAGGGGGCTCATGGCGCCGGCCGGCTCCCACGACCAGCAGCTTGGTGGCACCCATGTGGATGGGCGGTGCCAGAGGTGCGGTCTGGCGCATGGAGCCATCGCCGAAGTATTCGATATGCCCTTCCAGGGGCAGCGGAATGGCGGGAAAGATGAACGGCAGGGCTGCCGAGGCCAGCAGGTGCTCATGCGTCAGCGGGGTCTGTATGGCTCGTCGCTGGTCGCGCACCCAGGGGCTGAGAATCTGGTGGTTCTGGAAAAAAGTGATGTGCTGGCCGCTGCTGTAGCTCGATGCCGTGATGGCCAGTGCCTGCAGATGGCCGCTGGCGATGAGATCCGGCAGACGCTCGAACGGCATCAGCTCGCTGCGCAAAAGCTCTGCCAGCGGGCGGTTGTCCAGCAGCGAGCGGGGGTGCAGCCGGCGCCAGCGAGCCATGGCCCAGCCCAGCGAGAGCAGGGTCAGCCAGCGCGTGCCGCTGCGCAGCATGCTCAGCGAGTCGGCCCGGTAGATCTGCTCGGTATGCATATTGCGCCAGATGCGCGCCATCAGGTGCACGGCCTGGTCGAACTGGTCGCAACGGCAGGCAAGGGCTGCGACATTGATGGCGCCTGCCGATGTACCGGCGAGGATGGGGAAGGGATTGGGGCCGTGTTTGAGGCCGCAGTGGCGGCGTATCTCGGCAATCGCTTCGAGCACGCCGACCTGGTAGGCGGCCCGGGCACCGCCGCCGCTGAGCAGCAACCCGGTCTGGGCAATATTGGACGCAGGGCCGACCGTATTGCTTTGCGCAATATCCGTGAACCTGGGGGGAAGGGTGGGGGAAAACTGCTCTGCCGCCATGGCCCCAGTGTGCCCCATCGGTGCCGCATTGCGGCATCGGGGCGTCGGCAGTGGAACGGAGGTCAGGCCTGTTTGGCTGCCTTGCTCAGCAGCAGGGCTACGCCCTTGGCGTCCAGCACGATGATTTCATTTTTGGTGGCCCAGGCGGCGGTGTTTTCACCCAGGGCTTGCATGGCGACATAAATGGCCTGGTCTGCCTGTTGCTGGGCGCGGGCGGCCAGCAGCTCGCGCAGGGGCTCCTGGCCATGGGCGGCGGCTTTCCAGCGGCGGGCGCTGACCACGCAGCTCTGGCCGTTGCGCGCCAGCTTCAGATCGGCACCGGGCTGGTTCAGGCGTTGCACCTCATAGCCTTCGGCCTGCCAGGCGGCTTGCAGCTGCGCGCTGAAGTCGGCCCAGCTTTGCTGGCTGGCCTGCTCCTGCAGTGCCTGCAGCCTGGCAGGGCTGGGCGCGCGCATCTGTTTGTAGAGCGCCATGCAGCCCACGATGAAGAAAGGAAAAGCACCGAGGGCTGCAAAAGGCGAGATGTCCTTGGGGAATACGGCCAGGGAGACCAGCACCACGGCGGCGCAGATCGCAAAGCTGATCCACCAGCGCGAGCGCATCAGGATTGCGAACAGGGAGTTTTCTGCCATCTTCAGTTTCACGGGGCTGTCTCTCAAAAATCTAGGGAAGCGGTTCTAGGGAAAGTGGGCCGCATTGTCACCTGTGCACAGGGGTTGGACGGCTTCGATAGACTATCCGGCATCTAAGAACCCTCTGGAAACTGGATTCAATGGCTGTTACAGAACAAGCGCTATCGACAGCGCTAGCTAGCGTGCTCGACCCGCACACGGGCAAGGACTTTGTGAGCACTCGCGCCCTGCGCAATCTGCAGATCACGGGCGATGACGTCTCGTTTGACGTGGAAATGGGCTATCCGGCCCAGAGCCTGATCCCCGCGCTGCGCAGCCAGTTCATCGCTGCTGCCAAAAGCGTGGCTGGCGTGGGCAATGTCTCGGTCAATGTGAGCACCAAGGTGGCCTCGCATGCGGTGCAGCGCGGCGTGCAACTGCTGCCCGGGGTGAAGAATATCATCGCCATCTCGTCGGGCAAGGGCGGCGTGGGCAAGAGCACGACCACGGCCAACCTGGCGCTGGCGCTGGCTGCCGAGGGCGCGCGCGTGGGCATTCTGGACGCAGACATCTACGGTCCCAGCCAGCCCATGATGATGGGCGTTTCGGGCAAGCCCGAAAGCCATGATGGCAAGACCATGGAGCCGCTGGAGAACTACGGCGTGCAGGTCATGTCCATCGGCCTGCTGGTCAACAATGATCAGGCCATGATCTGGCGCGGCCCCATGGCCACCCAGGCGCTGGAGCAGATGCTGCGCCAGACCAACTGGAAGGATCTGGACTATCTGCTGGTCGACATGCCTCCCGGAACCGGCGACATCCAGCTGACGCTGTCCCAGCGCGTGCCCATGACGGGTGCCGTTGTGGTGACCACACCCCAGGACATCGCACTGATCGATGCCAAGAAGGGCATTCAGATGTTCGAGAAGGTGGGCGTGCCCATCCTTGGCCTGGTCGAGAACATGGCCGCTCATGTCTGCACCAACTGTGGCCATGTCGAGCATATCTTTGGCGCCGACGGCGGCAAGAAGATGGCAGGCGAGCAGAACATCGACTATCTGGGCGCTTTGCCCCTGTCGCTGCAGATCCGTCTACAGGCCGACAGCGGCAAGCCCACGGTGGTGGCCGAGCCCGAGAGCGAAGCCGCCCAGGTCTACAAAAAGGTCGCCCGCGATCTGGCGGTGAAGGTGGCCCTCAAGGCCAAGGACTTCTCCAGCAAGTTCCCCACGATCACGGTCAGCAGCAATACCTGATGAACCTTCTGACCTCCATGCGTTATCTGGTGGCGCTCAACGAGCACCGCCATTTCGCGAGGGCAGCGCAGGCCTGCCATATCACGCAGCCTGCACTGTCCAATGCGCTCAAGGCGCTGGAGGACGAGTTCGGTGCCGTCATCGTCAGGCGCGGCCGCGTGTTTGGCGGGCTGACTCCCGAGGGCGAGCAGGTGCTGGCCACGGCGCTGTCCATGCTCAGGGCCGAGGAGGCGCTGAGACAGGATCTGAGCGCCGCTGCGGGCCAACTCAAAGGGCAGTTGCGCATGGCTGCCGTGCCTACTGCGATTCCCATGCTGACGCGCTTTGCCGCGCTGCTGCGTGTTCAGCACCCGGGTATCACGCCCATGGTGCTTTCCATGAGTTCGCTGGAGATCGAGACCGGACTCGAAGACCTCACGCTGGATCTGGCCCTGGGCTACAGCGAAAGGCTGGAGTCGGGCAGCCGCACGGCGCGCAGCGCCCGCATCACTGTCTGGCCGCAGTATCAGGAGCATTATTTTCTGCTTAGTCCTGCGGCTGAGGAGCAGAGCCAGAAGCCTGTGAAATGGGCTCAGGCAGCCAGGCTGCCGCTATGCCTTTTGACGCCGGACATGCATAACCGGCTGATTGTGGACCAGAGCTTCATGGCAGCAGGCTGCGAAGTCAGTGCGGCCATGGAGACCAATTCCGTGCTGAGCCTGATGCTGGCCGTGACCGAAGGCGGTCTGCACAGCGTGCTGCCCGGTGCGCTGGTGGCGACGCTACCCGAGTCGGCCCGGATATCGGTGCGTCCTCTGATTGCGCCCAAGGTGCAGACGGCCATCGCTTTCCTGACCCCTTCGCAGGAGCAGGCGACCCGCGCGCAGCAGGCCGCGCAGGTGCTCATGCAGTCCCAGGCCTGGCGCCAGCAATGTGCGAGCTTTGCCGGGGCCGTGCGCTGATTTGCAATTTGAATCGCGTCATCAATTCAAAGAATTTGACCTGAGATACGGCCGGGGCTGAAATACGGCATGAGACAAAGGGCGCTGGTGTGCCCTCATAACAAGGTCGCTCCATGCCCCATCACCCTATTGCCCAGCCGCAGGAGCCTGCGCCGCTGCTGCTTAGCCCCGAACAGCAGGACGCTCTGACGCACTGTCTGGCCCGCTTTGGCCAGGAGCCCGGCGGCCTGCTGCCGCTGCTTCACTCTCTGCAGAATGCACTGGGCTTTATCCCGCGTGCTGCCGTGCCCGCCATTGCCGAGGCCCTGAATCTTTCGCGTGCCGAGGTCCATGGTGTTGTCAGCTATTACCCGCATCTGCGCGAGCAGCCGCACGGCAGGACGCTGATCCAGATCTGCCGGGCCGAAGCCTGCCAATCGCGTGGCGGCGATGCACTGTTCGCCCATGCACAGGCGGCGCTGGGCTGCCAGGCCCATGGCACGAGCGCCGATGGCAGCGTGACGCTGGAGCCTGTCTACTGCCTGGGGCTGTGCGCCCAGTCGCCGGCCGTGATGGTCGACGAGAGCGAAGTCCATGCGCAGATGACTGCGGACCGGCTCGATACCCTGCTGGAGGAAATTCAGCAAAAACAGCCCGAAACCAAGGAAGATAAAGCGCAAGAAGCTATCAAAAATGAAGCAGTGGCTGCCACGCGCATCTATGTGCCGCGCGATGCCGCAGCCCTGGCCGTGGGCGCGGATGCGGTGGCCGAGGCGCTGCAGCGCGAATGCGAGGCGCGAGGCCTGGCCGTGGAGCTGGTGCGCAATGGCTCGCGCGGCTTGCTGTGGCTGGAGACCCTGGTCGAAGTCGAGACTGCACAGGGCCGTGTGGCCTACGGCCCGGTTCAGGCGGCCGACGTTGCTGGTCTGCTGGACGCCGGCATGCTGCAGGGCCGGCCCCATGCGCTATGCCATGGGTTGACCGAACAAATCCCTTATCTGGCCCGTCAGGAGCGCCTGACGTTTGCGCGCGTGGGCCTCATCGCTCCGCTGAGCCTGCGGGACTATGAGGCGCATGGCGGCTGGCAAGGTCTGAAAGCTGCTGCTGCGATGGCTCCCGAGGCCGTGGTGCAGCAGGTGCTGGACTCGGGTCTGCGCGGGCGTGGCGGCGCCGCGTTTCCTGCGGGCATCAAATGGAAGACTGTGGCTGCCGCCAAAGGGACGCAGAAGTACATTGCCTGCAATGCCGACGAAGGCGATTCGGGCACGTTTGCCGACCGTCTGCTCATGGAGGGTGATCCGTTCTGCCTGATCGAGGGCATGACGATCGCTGGTCTGGCCGTGGGTGCGACTCAGGGCTATATCTATGTGCGCAGCGAGTATCCGCATGCCATCGCCACGCTGAACGAGGCCATTGCCCGTGCCACGGCTGCCGGCTGGCTGGGCCGCAATGTGGCGGGCAGCGGCAAGGCGTTTGCGCTGCAGGTACGCGTGGGCGCAGGCAGCTATGTCTGCGGCGAGGAAACCGCGATGCTGGAGAGCATCGAAGGCAAGCGCGGCATTGTGCGTGCCAAGCCGCCGTTGCCCGCGATCGAAGGTCTGTTCGGCAAGCCCACGGTCATCAACAATGTGATCACGCTGGCGACTGTGCCCATCATCATGGCAAGGGGAGCAGCCTTCTATCAGGGCTATGGCATGGGTCGCTCGCGCGGCACGCTGCCGTTCCAGCTGGCCGGCAATATCGCGCGCGGCGGGCTGGTGGAAAAAGCCTTCGGTCTTTCGCTGCGCGAGCTGGTCGAGGACTTTGGCGGCGGCACGGCCACGGGGCGACCCGTCAAGGCCATTCAGGTGGGCGGCCCGCTGGGCAGCTATGTGGCGCCCGGTGACTGGGATGATCCGCTGGACTATGAAGCCTATGCAGCCAAGGGCAATGTGGTGGGCCATGGCGGGCTGGTCGTGCATGACGACAGCGCCGACATGGCACAGCTGGCACGCTATGCCATGGAGTTCTGCGCCATCGAATCCTGCGGCAAATGCACGCCTTGCCGCATAGGCTCCACGCGCGGCGTGGAAGTCATTGACCGCATCACCACCAACACCGGCGCGGCCCATGCCGCCAATGTGGCGCTGCTGGAGAGCCTGTGCGACACCATGGAAGGCGGCAGCCTCTGCGCCATGGGCGGCATGACGCCATACCCCGTGCGCTCGGCATTGCGCCACTATCCGCAGGACTTCGGTATCGATTCCGCACAGACCGTGACCCCTGTCTGAGGAGGCCCAGACCATGCTCGAACATTTGAAGAACACCGATTTCGGAACACCTGTCAGCCTGTCCGAAGAGCTTGTCACGCTGCATATCGACGGCCGCGAGGTCACCGTGCCCAAGGGTACATCGCTGATGCGCGCCGCCGTCGATGGCGGCATCAAGGTGCCCAAGCTCTGTGCCACGGATTCGCTGGAGCCCTTTGGTTCCTGCCGGCTGTGTCTGGTGCAGATCGAGGGGCGCAAGGGCTTTCCTGCGTCCTGCACCACACCCGCCGAAGCGGGCATGAAGGTGCGCACCCAGAGCCCGCAGCTGCAGGAGCTGCGCAAGGGCGTGATGGAGCTCTATATCTCCGACCACCCGCTCGATTGCCTGACCTGTTCGTCCAACGGCGACTGCGAGTTGCAGGACATGGCAGGAGTGGTTGGCCTGCGCGAGGTGCGCTATGGCATGGATGGCGCCAACCACTTCAAGGGCGAAGACAGGGCCGAGGTCGATACCTCCAATCCCTATTTCAACTATGACCCCAGCAAGTGCATTGTCTGCAATCGCTGCGTGCGCGCTTGCGAGGAAACGCAGGGCACGTTTGCGCTGACGATCAGTGGACGTGGTTTCGAGTCTCGCATCACAGCAGGCCAGGGCGACGGCTTTATGGCCAGCGACTGCGTGAGCTGCGGCGCCTGCGTGCAGGCCTGTCCTACGGCCACGCTGCAGGAAAAGACCGTGGTCGAGCTGGGCCAGAGCGAGCATAGCGAGATCACCACCTGCGCCTACTGTGGCGTGGGCTGCGGCTTCAAGGCCGAGATGAAGGGCGAGCAGGTGGTGCGCATGGTGCCCTGGAAGGACGGCAAGGCCAACGAAGGTCATGCCTGCGTCAAGGGGCGTTTTGCCTGGGGCTATGCCACGCACAAGGACCGCATCACCCAACCCATGATCCGCGCGAAGATCACCGACCCCTGGCGCGAAGTGAGCTGGGAGGAGGCGATAGCCCATGCGGCCAGCGAATTCCGCCGCATCCAGGCCAAGCACGGCAGGGACTCGATTGGCGGTATCACCTCGTCGCGCTGCACCAACGAGGAAACCTATCTGGTGCAGAAGCTGATCCGCGCCGCCTTCGGCAACAACAATGTCGATACCTGCGCGCGCGTCTGTCACTCGCCCACGGGCTATGGTCTGGGTCAGACCTATGGCACGTCGGCAGGCACGCAGACCTTCAAGTCGGTCGAGCACTCCGATGTGATCATGGTGATAGGAGCCAATCCCACGGCGGCGCATCCGGTGTTCGGCTCGCGCATGAAAAAGCGCCTGCGTGGCGACGCCCGGCGTGCCGGCGCCGGCCTGATCGTGATCGACCCGCGCGAGATCGAGCTCGTCAGCTCGCCCCATGTCAAGGCCGACTACCACCTGCAGCTGAGGCCCGGCACCAATGTGGCCATGATCACGGCGCTGGCCCATGTGATCGTCACCGAGGGCTGGCTGGCCGATGCCTATATCGACGAGCGCTGCGATGCCAAGTCCTTTGCGCAATGGAAGGAGTTCGTCGCCAGGCCGGAGAACTCGCCCGAGGCCACGGCCGACATCACCGGCGTGGCTCCCGAACTGGTACGCGGCGCGGCGCGGCTGTATGCATTGGGCAGTGCGGACCATCCGCAGGGAAGGCAGGTCAACTCCGCCATCTACTACGGCCTGGGCGTGACCGAACATGCGCAGGGCTCGACCATGGTCATGGGCATTGCCAATCTGGCCATGGCCACAGGCAATGTGGGGCGCGAAGGCGTGGGCGTGAATCCCTTGCGCGGGCAGAACAATGTCCAGGGCTCCTGCGACATGGGCAGCTTTCCGCATGAGCTGCCCGGTTATCGCCATATCTCGGACAGCATCACCAGAGCCGAGTTTGAGGGCGCCTGGGGCGTGAAGCTCAGTCCCGAGCCGGGCTTGCGCATTCCCAATATGTTCGAAGCCGCGCTGGAAGGCAGCTTCATGGGCCTGTACTGCGAGGGCGAGGACATCGTGCAGTCCGACCCCAACACCCAGCATGTGACGGCAGCGCTGTCGGCCATGGAATGCGTGGTGGTGCAGGACATCTTCCTCAACGAGACCGCCAAGTACGCCCATGTGTTCCTGCCCGGATCGTCCTTCATGGAAAAGGACGGCACCTTTACTAATGCCGAGCGTCGCATCTCGCGCGTGACCCAGCTCATGCAGCCGCTGGCCGGCTATGCCGACTGGGAGGTGACGCAGCTCTTGTCCAACGCGCTGGGCTATCCCATGAACTACGGTCATCCGCGCGAGATCATGGCCGAGATTGCGGCACTGACCCCGACTTTCGCGGGCGTGAGCTACGAGAAGATCGAGCGCCTGGGCAGCGTGCAGTGGCCTTGCAATGAAGGCACCGAAGAGGCGGGAACGGCCATCATGCACAAGGAGAAATTCGTGCGTGGCAAGGGCCGCTTCATCATCACCCAGTACGTGGCCACCGATGAAAAGGTCACGCAGCGCTTTCCGCTGCTGCTGACCACGGGGCGCATTCTCTCGCAGTACAACGTGGGCGCGCAGACGCGGCGCACGGCCAACAACCAGTGGCATGGCGAGGACAGGCTCGAGATTCATCCGCATGACGCACAGGATAGAGGCATCCGCGAGGGAGACTGGGTGGGCATTGAAAGCCGCTCCGGCCAGACGGTGTTGCGTGCCACGGTGACCGAGCGCATACAGCCGGGGGTGGTCTACACCACCTTCCACTTCCCGGAATCGGGAGCCAACGTCATCACCACCGACAGCTCGGACTGGGCGACGAATTGCCCCGAGTACAAGGTGACGGCGGTGCAGGTTACACCGGTGGCCCAGCCTTCGAGCTGGCAGACGGATTACGCGCGCTTTAATGATGAGCAACTGGGTCATTTGGCCGCTGCGCAGGAAGCTCCCATGCTTGCCGGAGGCCAATGATGGATGCCGACAACCTGATCCGCATGGCCAATCGCATTGGCGAATTCTTTGAGGCCATGCCCGACCGTGACGAGGCCCTGAACGGCATTGCCGAGCATATCCAGAAGTTCTGGGAGCCGCGCATGCGTGGACGCATTCTGACGGTGTTGGCACAGCCCGACGAAGCCGCGCAGCTGCGTCCGCTGGTGCGCGATGCGCTGCAGCGCCATGCCGCGAAACTGGGCAAGGTGCAGGTCTAGCAAAACAAGAGCCGTCCATGCCCACCGGACATACGTTACAGGTATATTGAAGTCCAAATCTCTGGTCTTAACCGCTGCCGGCCAAGGCGGCGGTTTTTTGTGTCTGCCGTCTTCCCATGACTTCCGATTCCGTCAAAAGCGCTGCGATGGGTGCTCATTTGCGCCTGCTGGGCATGGCCCTGCTCTGGGGCGCCTCCTGGCCAGCGGGCCGCATTCTTGCTCTCAATATGCCGCCGCTGGCCGCATCCAGCCTGCGGTTTCTGCTGGCGGCCACCATGCTGCTGCCCTGGCTGTATTTCTCGGGCGGCATGTCAGCTCTCAAGAAGTGGCCAGCCAGGATCTGGCTGGGCATGCTGGCGGCCGGTGCTGCGGGTGTGTTCGGCTATGCCTCGTTCTTTCTGACAGGGCTCCAGCATCTGCCTGCGGGCAAGGCGGCGCTGGTCATCACGCTCAACCCCGTGGTCACGCTGGCGCTGGCCGTGTGGCTGTTCAAGGAGCGCATCAATCGCCTGATCGCGCTGGGCATGTTGCTGGCGGCCTGCGGGGCCGTGGTGGTGATCTCGCATGGCAAACCGCTGGAAGTGCTCAATGGCGCTGTGGGTCTGGGCGAGCTTTTGATTCTGGGCTGCGTGGCTTGCTGGGTCTGTTACACGCTGATTGGCCGCGCCATGCTGGCCGGTGTGGATGCGCTGGCCGCAACGGCGGTCACGTCCGTCTTCGGCGCCTTGATGCTGCTGGCGGCCAGCCTGGCGGTGGAAGGGCCTCAGGGACTGGTTTCGGCTTTCCATGCCAGCCCCAAGGCCTGGGCGGCCATGGTCTTCATGGCCTATGGCTCCACCGCCGTGGCCTATGCCTGGTATTTCTCGGGCGTCAAGACCTTGGGGGCTGGCGCAGCCTCCGGCTATATCACCCTGGTACCGGTGATTGGCGTGATTCTCTCGGCCCTGCTGCTGGGCGAGAGCATTGAGGGCTCCATGGTGCTGGGTGGCGCCATGGCGGTGCTGGGGACCGCCGTCATGAACTGGGGACGTAGGGCAGCTGCCTGATGCAGGATTCTTTGATTTGATAGCTGGAAGCGCTTTTGCAGAAAGCCTTTGAGGCTGTTTTGGCTATGGATTGGCGCGGCTTGTTCAAGGTGCGAGAAAAGCCGCTGCGGCTCGCCTGCCGGACTCAAGCCTGGTTGACAGTGCCTGCGTTCACGATCATCTGGGAGATCACTTCCAACTGATGCTCGGCTGCTGCATCGTCGATCTCGAACAGGCGCATGACGGCCAGGCCTCGCAGCGCAGCAAACACCACGGCTGCAAAGTGGCTGGGCTGAGGATGGCGCTCGGCGATTTCCGGGAAAACTTCCACGAAGTGTTCGAAGGAGGCGGGGTCATGCTGGGAGCGGTGCGCGTTGATGCGCTCGAATAGCGGTGTGCTCTTGCAGCCGAAAAACATGCTCCAGGTCGCCACATAGCTGGGCTGGGCATAGACGCTTTGCCAGGCCCGGCGCACGAATTCGCGGGCGCGCGGCTCCAGCGGCAGTTGTGCGGCGTCTTCGGGCCAGCCGGCTCCCGCAGCCGCCAGCGGCGCCATGATTTCATCGACCACCTGCTCCATCAGTGCCTGGCGGCTGCCGAACTGGTGCTGCACGGCCCCCAGCGTGACTTTGGCGCCACGCGCAATTTCCTGCAGATTGGTTTGCTGGAATCCCACCTTCTGTAGCAGCCGTATGGCGGATTTGATGATCTTGCGCTGGGTGGTCTGACTGCGTTCTGCCTGGGTACGGCGGGGGGCGGTTTTGCTTCCTGTTTGATTCATGGGCTGCGTGTGTGATTCATAAGGCGTCGATGACGCACTACACCAGATGCTACACGCTCCGGCCCTGATGGCTGGACGGGGCTGTCTGGGTAATTTCACCTTCGGGTAATCCATGATGAATAAAGATTAAACGTTTAATGTTTTATGTTTTAGACTCCGCCTCCATTGTTGTTCATCAGCGACCTTGGAGAGCGAGTCAGCTTCCGAGGTCTCTTATCGGAAACCGCCATGTCACGCTCTGTTCACCGCCTCCCCGCCGACGACCGCACCAATGGATGGAGCGCGCTGCTGGCCGCGCGCCAGCCGCGGGCACCGCTGCAGGGCGATGTGGCGGTGGACTGGGTGATCGTGGGCGCAGGCTATGCGGGGCTGGCGGCAGCACGCCAGCTGGCGCAGCAGCAGCCTGATGCTTCCATCGCCGTGGTGGATGCGGGCGTGGTCGGCGAGAACGCCTCGGGCCGTAACTCGGGCTTTGCGATCGATTTGCCGCACAGCTCGGCGCCATCGGACGCCGCCGTGGAGGCAGGCCGCCGCGTGATCCGCGTCAACCGCTTTGCCGTGGATGCGCTGGAGCGTGCGGTGGCCGAGCACAGCATCTCCTGCGGTTGGCAAAAGCGCGGTCGCTACCACGTGGCGGTGACGGAAGAGGTGGCGCAGAAGTCCCTCAAGCCCTATGCGCGCAATCTGCAAGCCTGGCAGGAGTCCCATGAATACCTGGACCGCGATGCGCTGCGTCAGCGCATAGGCACCGACTACTACGCGGCGGCTGTCTACACGCCAGGCACGCGCCTTATGAACCCCGCGGCACTGGTGCGTGGCCTGGCCGACAGCCTGCCGCCTCAGGTGCAGCTGTTCGAGAACTCGCCGGTCATAGAAGCGAAGCTCGATGGCGCTGCTCCCTTTGTCCGCACGGCTCATGGCAGTGTCCGCGCGCGCAAGGCCATTCTGGCCGTCAATGCGTTCTCTCAGTCATTCGGCGTCTACCAGGAGCGCCAGGTGCCGATTCTGCTGTTTGCCAGCCTCACCCATCCGCTCAGCGATGCACAGATTGCCCAATTGGGCACGGATGCCGCCTGGGGCGTGACGCCCGCGCATGGCGTGGCGGGTTCCACGGTGCGCCTGACGCATGACCGACGGCTGATGATCCGCCAGGGGTTCGAGTATTCGCCGAGCCTGCGCACCACCGACGGGCGCCGCGCCAAGGCCAGGGCCATGAACCAGGCGCTGCTGCGCCGCCGCTTTCCTCAGCTGGGTGCCATCGAACTCGAGCATTTCTGGATGGGCTGGCTGGCGGTCTCGCACAACCACGCACCGGCCTTCGGCCAGATCGGCGACAACGCCTGGGCCGCTTCGTGCTGCAACGGATCAGGCATCGTGCGTCACACCGCTGCCGGCATGCTGATCGCCGATCTGGCGCTGGGCCGCAAGAACCCGCTGATCGACGACTTCCTCGTTGAGGGCACCGCCAACTACATCCCGCCGCGCCCGCTGCGCGACGTCGGCGTGGGACTCACGCTGGCATGGGATATGTGGCGCGGCAGGGCCGAGCAGTAAGCGCCTTTCGGATTCGCATAGGTAGATACAGATAACAGGAGACAAACCATGCATACCCCTTCCTCCAACGGGCATCTGGAGCGCAAGCTCAAGAATCGCCATATCCAGCTGATCGCCCTGGGCGGCACCATAGGTACCGGGCTGTTTCTGGGCTCGGCTGGCATCATCGAGCTGGCCGGCCCTGGCGTGTTGCTGGGCTACGCCATCGGCGGCCTGCTGATCTTCTTCATCATGCGTTTTCTGGGCGAGATGCTGGTCGAGGAGCCATCGGCCGGCTCGTTCAGCTATTTCGCCAACCGTTATGTGGGGCGTTTTGCCGGTTTTTTGTCGGGCTGGAACTGCGTGGCCCTTTATGTGCTGGTGGGCATGCTGGAGCTGACGGCCGTGGGCAAGTTCATCCAGTTCTGGTGGCCCGAGATTCCGGTCTGGGTAACGGCCGCCGTGTGCTTTGTGCTCATCAACGGTGTGAACTTCATCAACGTCAAGGCCTATGGCGAGTTTGAGTTCTGGTTCGCGCTGATCAAGATCGTGGCTGTGGTGGCGATGATCGCCACCGGCATTTACCTGCTGTCCACCACGCACAACCCCACGCAGACGATCAGCAATCTGTGGACGCAGGGCGGTTTCCTGCCGAACGGCTTCAAGGGCTTGTTCATGGCCTTTGCCTTCATCATGTTTGCCTTCGGCGGCGTGGAAATGCTGGGCTTTGCCGCTGCAGAAACCGAAGAGCCGCGCAAGGTCATCCCCAAGGCGATCAACCAGCTCATGGTGCGCGTGCTGCTGTTCTATGTGGGCTCGATGGCCGTGCTGCTGTCGCTGACGCCCTGGACCGATCTGGTGGCCCAGCTCAAGGCTGGCGGTGGCACCTACAGCAGCAGTCCCTTTGTGCTGGTGTTCTCGGGCATGGGCGAGCATCTGGCCGCGCATATGCTGAACTTCGTGATCCTCACGGCCACGCTGTCGGTCTACAACAGCATGGTCTACAGCTCCAGCCGCCTGCTGTATGGCATGGCCCAGGAAGGCAATGCGCCCAAGTCGCTGGCCGAAGTCAACAAGCGCGGCGTGCCCGTGAAGGCCATCGTCTACCCCGGCATCGTCACGGCCTTCTGCGTGGTGCTGAACTATGTGGCGCCGGCAGGTGTGATCGAGCTGCTGATCTCGCTGATCACGGCGGCGCTGGTGATCATCTGGACCATCATCATCATCTCGCACCTGAACTACCGCAAACTGCATGATGCCAAGGGCACGCAGCGCAGCTTCAAGGCACCGCTGTTTCCGTTGACCAACTACATCTGCCTGGCGGCCATGGTGCTGGTGGTGGTCGTGATGCTGCTCACGCCCGGCGTGCGTGCCTCGGCCTATGCCATTCCGGTATGGGTGCTGGCGGTCTATGCCATGTACCGTATGGTCTTTCGCCAGCCTGTGCGGCTGGTGCAGACTGCGGTTTGATTGAATGAGGACTTACTCAAACAAGGATGTGCCAGGACTGTTTTTTTGAGGAAAAGCGCTGGCCTGAACCTGATTTGCGTAAGTCGTGTGAATGAGGGCATGCGCAGACTTTTGCGCCAGCCATGTTGTAACCCTGAACCTTGAGAGCACTTCGATGAACTCCACCGCAACTTTCTACCCCGCACCTGGCGACATGCCTTTCTCTTCCGCGGTCCGCGCCGGCGGCTTTCTGATGCTGTCGGGGCAGATCCCCTTCGGCGAAGACAAGCGCCCGCTCACCGGCCCCATCGAAGAGCAGACACATGCCGTGCTCAAGGCCATCGCGGCGCGGCTGGAGGCGGTGGGCAGCTCGCTGGACGATGTGGTGAAGGCCAATATCTGGCTCAGCGACCTGGCGCACTTCGATGCCTTCAACAAGGTCTATGCAAGCTATTTCAAGGAAGGCCGTTACCCGGTGCGCAGCCTGGTGCAGGCCCAGCTGGTTTTTGGCGTTGGCGTCGAGATCGAAGTCCAGGCGCTGGATAAAACTGCCTGATCGCGCAATCATCCACCGGACTTACGCAAACCAGGATGTGCCAAGGATTGCGGCCTTAGGGCGAAGCTCTTGCCTGAGTCTGATTTGCGTAAGTCGTGATCCATTCCATTTTTTGCAGGGAGCCTCGTCATGACCGATTTGTTTGAAAACCCCATGGGCCTGTGCGGCTTTGAATTCGTCGAGTTCGCTTCGCCCGCAGATGGCGTGCTGGAGCCGCTGTTCGAGAAGCTGGGCTTTACGCTGGTGGCCAAGCATCGCTCCAAGGATGTGGTGCTGTACCGCCAGGGCGGCATCAACTTCATCATCAACCGCGAGCCCAAGAGTCAGGCCGCCTATTTCACGGCCGAGCACGGCCCCAGCGCCTGCGGCCTGGCCTTCCGTGTCAAGGATGCGCACAAGGCCTACAAGCGTGCGCTGGAGCTGGGCGCCCAGCCCGTGGACATTCCCACCGGCCCCATGGAGCTGCGCCTGCCCGCCATCAAGGGCATTGGTGGTGCCCCGCTGTACCTGATCGACCGCTACGAGGACGGCAAGTCCATCTATGACATCGACTTCGAGTTCCTGCCCGGCGTGGACCGCAATCCCAAGGGCCACGGTTTCCAGGTCGTCGACCACCTCACGCACAACGTCTACCGCGGCCGCATGGCCTACTGGGCTGACTTCTACAACAAGCTGTTCAACTTCCAGGAAATCCGCTATTTCGACATCCAGGGCGAGTACACGGGCCTGACCTCCAAGGCCATGACCGCCCCTGACGGCCTGATCCGCATTCCCCTGAACGAGGAAGCCAAGCAGGGCGGCGGCCAGATCGAGGAATTCCTGATGAAGTTCAACGGCGAGGGTATCCAGCACATCGCGCTGCTGTGTGAAGACCTGCCCACGGCCATCGACAGCCTGCAGATGGCAGGCATTCCGCTGCTGACTGCGCCCAACGACATCTATTACGAAAACCTCGCCAAGCGCCTGCCCGGCCACGGCCAGCCCGTGGGCGAGCTGCAGTCGCGCGGCATCTTGCTGGACGGCACGACCGAAGGCGGCCAGCCCCGCCTGCTGCTGCAGATTTTCTCCGAGCCGCTGCTGGGCCCTGTGTTCTTCGAGTTCATCGAGCGCAAGGGCAACTACCGCGAAGGTTTCGGCGAGGGCAACTTCAAGGCCTTGTTCGAGTCCATGGAGCGCGACCAGATCAACCGCGGCGTGCTCGACACCGCCAAGGAGTGATTGCGATGAAGGTCGACCGCATCCATCACGTGGCCTACCGCTGCAAGGACGCCAAGGAAACCGTGCTCTGGTACAACCAGATGCTGAAGATGGACTTCGTGCTGGCCATTGCCGAGGACCAGGTGCCCTCGACCAAGGCGCCCGATCCATACATGCATGTCTTCATGGACGCCGGCAACGGCAATGTGCTGGCCTTCTTCGAGCTGCCCACGCAGCCGCCCATGGGCCGCGACCCGAATACGCCTGCCTGGGTGCAACACATCGCCTTCCGCGTCAAGGACCGGGCCGAGCTGCTCGAATTCAAGGCCCACCTGGAAGCCAATGGTGTCGACGTGCTGGGTGTGACCGACCACGGCGCGTTCCACTCCATCTACTTCTTCGACCCCAACGGCCACCGTGTGGAGCTGGCCTGCCCGGACCCTGATGAGGAAGCCATGATCAAGAGGCTTGATGCCGTGAAATGGGACATGCTTGAAGACTGGTCGAGAACGAAGCGCGCGCCCAAGCATGCAGCCTTTCTGCACGAGAGGGAGTTCCAGCAATGAACCAGACCCTGAATGAAACCCTGAACCCCCAGCTCCAGAGCTGGGTAGTTTCGGCCAACGCCGCAGGCTGCGACTTCCCCATCCAGAACCTGCCTTTCGGGCGCTTTCGCACGCAGGGCGATAGCGGCTGGCGCATCGGCGTTGCCATCGGCGATCAGGTGCTGGACCTGCGCAAAGCCGGCCTGACCGACCATGCTGACATGCACAGGCTGATGCAGGCCACGCTGCAGGAGCGCCAGGCCCTGCGTCAGGCGCTCTCCGAAGGCCTGCGCATGGGCAGTACCCGGCAATCGGCTTGGGAGCCAGCGCTGCTGGCCCAATCGGCTGTGGAACTGGGCCTGCCCTGCGAGGTCGGTGACTACACCGACTTCTATGTCGGCATTCATCACGCCAGCGAAGTGGGCCGGCAGTTCCGTCCCGACAACCCGCTACTGCCCAACTACAAATGGGTGCCCATCGGCTACCACGGCCGTGCCTCCACCTTGCAGGCCAGTGGCTCGTCCTTCCACCGCCCCATGGGTCAGGTCAAGGCGCCAGATGCAGCACAGCCCGTGCTGGCCCCTTGCGCGCGGCTGGACATCGAGCTGGAGCTGGGCATCTTCATCGGCCAGCCCAATGCACAGGGCGTGCCCGTGTCCATACAGGATGCAGAGCAGCATGTCTTCGGCATCACGCTGTTCAATGACTGGAGCGCGCGCGACATCCAGGCCTGGGAATACCAGCCGTTGGGGCCTTTCCTGTCCAAGAACTTCGCCAGCACCGTCTCGCCTTGGATGGTGACGATGGAGGCACTGGAGCCGTTTCGCCAGCCGTTCAGCCGCCCCGAAGGCGACCCCGATCCGCTGCCGTACCTGGACTCTGTCAGCAACCGCACGCGCGGTGCCATCGCTGTCCAGATGGAAGTGGTACTACAGACGGCGCGCATGGCTAGGGAAGGGCATGCGGGTGATGTGATCAGCCGCTCCAGCTTCGCCGAGGCCGCCTATTGGACCGTGGCGCAGCTCGTGACCCACCACACCGTCAACGGCTGCGCGTTGCGCGCGGGCGACCTGCTGGGCTCGGGTACGCTGTCTGGGCCGACCCTGGCGCAGAGTGGTTCGCTGCTGGAGTTGACCACGGGCGGCAAGAACCGCATCACGCTGTCGAACGGCGAAACGCGGGGCTTTCTGGAGGACGGCGACACCGTCGTGCTGCGTGCCTATTGCGAGGGTGCGGGCGCGCGCCGCATCGGCTTTGGTGAATGCCGGGGCACGGTGCTGCCGGCCCGAACGGAAGGTTGAGGGATTGAATACCTGGGCCTGATGACTTGCTCATGTAGAAGCAGAATTTGCTTCAATGTGCAGCTGCAGGCCTTTATGGAGCATCTTTCTCGCACAGGCCGTAAGCACATCAAATGGTGAAGCTGCGCCTTGATGGCCCCGGTATTTCCCGGGCGTCGAGGCGCAGGGTGCTGGTGATTTGCGTGATGCTCCCGGCCTTGCTGTTTGTGAGGCATTAGTCACGGCCGTCATGAACTGGCGGTATCTGTAGCTTGCGTGCTTCTGCGACCTGCTCAAAGCGGGTCGTAACGCGCATGCCTGGGGTTGAACCAGCGCAGTTCCTGCTTGCCCAGGCTTTGCAGATGCTCCCGGGCCTGTTGGACAAGAGGCCTCTTCAGATCCTTGGGCTGCAGCGGGCGTGACTTGCCGGCTTCTTCCAGTCGCAGCACGCTGGCGTGCTCGCAGGTATCGCTATAGCTGCGCACCACAAGGCTCAGGCTGCCCAGCGTAAAGCGGTAGATGTCGTACTCGTAGTAGTACTCGTAGAAGCCTTCGGCATCAGCTTCGCTGGCGTCGATATGGTGGCTGCATTCCACCTGCATGACATCTGCGCCCATGATTCAGGTGCAATCGGTGTGGAGCCGGTGCCTGCCGCACTTCACACAGCGAAACAGATAGCCACCCACGGGATCGCCGGTCTTGCTGATGGCCTGAAGATAAGGCTCGGGCATGCCGGCAATATCGCCTTGCAGCTCGGCCTGCAGGGTCTGGATTTCGGCGTAATCGGTATAGCCGACAAAGGCACAGGGCTGGTTGCAATGTACCAGCCATTGCTCTTGCTGCCAGCTGTGATAGCTGGGCGTGCGTTCGCAGACTTCCAGCAGCAGCTCGCGCTCCATGACGATGCTGTCAGGTTCGTCGGGATCGGCGCTCACGCCTTCAATGCCCAGATAGTCGTTGAATTCGCCCTTGTAGCGCTGGGCTGCGCTGCCGTCGGCAATGCACCAGGGACACAGATAGTCGGGCGTTTCGCGGCTGTAGAAAGAGCTGTTGTACTTGAGCTCGCGCGCCTGACCACAACAAGAGCAGATACCGCGTTCAGCCACAAACAGATTCAGTGCATAGGCATTGGGGCTGAGTCGAAATTTCGGCAAATCCATGGAATGCTCCATTCAGGTCTGGCGATTCTGGGCGATGGTCTGCAGCAAATTCCGGCAGGCGTCCTCCACCAGATCGAGCACATGCTCGAAGCCGCTGTCGCCGCCATAGTAGGGATCGGGCACTTCATGCTCGTCAAAGCGCTGGCAGTAGTCGGTCAGCCGCTTCATACGCTGCTGCTGGGAGGGTGTGGCGATGCGACGCGCAGCGACTTCGTTGGCGCTGTCCATAACCAGCACCAGATCGAAATCTTCGAAATCCTGAGCCATGAGCTGGCGTGCGCGCTGCCGACTCAGGGCATAGCCGCGACGGCGCGCATGCTGCTGGCTGCGATGGTCTGGTGCTTCGCCCACGTGGTAGCCATGTGTGCCTGCGGAGTCGACGGTGATGTGCTGCTGCAAGCCGGCATCGGCCACCATTTTTTCGAATACACCATGGGCCGTGGGGCTGCGGCAGATATTGCCGGTGCAGACCATGAGCACACGAAATGCAGTGCTTTCGCGGGTTGCGGAATGTGGATCCTTGTTTGTCACCGAATTTTTTCCCTAATGCGTGTAGCTGCAATCATGAACCTTGGCGATGATCAGCATAAATCGCCGCCGTTTTCTCCGAGGTTTGCTTCGGCAAAGCCCCTTGGTATCCACGTTGCCTTGCTCCAGGCATGTACGCTTTGATAGCGACCGGACTTCATGAAACGCCAGCGCATCATCGCCCGCGATTCCCAAGAGCTCACGCGCCTCCTTGGAAGTCTTCGTGATGGGATTCATATGCACAGCACTTCCTGCCTTCACCTCTGCTCGATAAGTGCGGCGATTGTGAAGAACAGGCTGCCCGGATTCGATGCCTTGTTGATAGGGCTCCAGAAAGCAAAAAGCCCGCTCAGTGGCGGGCTGGGAGGTTGAATCGCGGTGTTATGAGGTCTTGTTTCGACCGCGATAGTTCAAGTCGGTGGCGGAGTAGTTGTCGCGTGTACGCCAGTCCATCTGGATGGGGCCTGCATGTTCAGGTGGATAGCTGATGCGTTCCTTTTCCCGGCTGAGCTCCCATTTCTTGGCTTCGACAACATGGTGAACGGTCGATTCTTTGGCTTTTTTCATGGGCACGGCTTTCAGTAGGTTTCCGAACGATCGTTCTACGGTACATGGATAAAGCGGGCGGGTCTAGCGATTTCATGCTTGTGTCCTGCGGGGTTGGCTTGCCCTGCAACTGCACTCTTTCGCAGATGGCTGAAGGTTGAAAACCAAAGGTCTTTCAATTCACCTATACTGGATTCACTCGCTGCTCAGGCCGTTCGCCCCGGCAGCGCCTGTCTGACACCTATGCCGCCCCTTGGCCGCCGGTAACCGCTCTTTCACGCAAAGCACGCGGTCGTCACTCCCTCCTAGGCGAACCCCACCAGATCCTGAACATCCTTATGGATCTGCGTTGCCCTCTGCATCCGGCATGGGCATTCCCTGTCTCATTTGATGGTCCGCACAATCGTGCGTGCGGTCGTCCGTTTTCATGCTGCACAAAAAAATTACAGAGCAGATTGGCCGTTATGTGGTCACACCTCTGACTCAGCCGAGCTCCAGTGGCCAATACCTGGCTGCCGTTTCCATTCGCCGCGGTGCTTATGACCGCGTCATCCGATTTATCCCTCAGTTTTCTAACGAGTCACTCGCCTCCAGCTATGCCCTTACCGAAGGTCGGAACATGGTGCTGAATCAAAGGCTGAACTGAGCGGCTGAATCCTTCACTCACAGGAGACACTTTGTCCAAAGAAGAACTAATCGAGATGTCGGGCCGAGTCGATGAAGTGCTGCCAGATTCGCGATTTCGCGTGACTCTGGAGAACGGCCATCAGCTCATTGCCTACAGCGGCGGAAAGATGCGCAAGCACCGTATCCGTGTGCTTGCTGGCGACAAAGTGACCGTTGAAATGTCGCCCTACGACCTGAACAAAGGGCGAGTGACCTTCCGCCATTTGCCTCCTCGCGCAGGAGGGGCTCCGGCGACTCAGTTCAAGCGCCGTCGTTAAGCCTCCTCAGCCTCTTATCCGCTCATCGCTGAAATGCCTGAGCAATCTTTGAAAGAACACAATGCAATCCAATCTCTACGTTACCAATCTCGGCTATTCCATTGACGGTGAGGCCTTGCGCGCACATTTCAGCAGCTGCGGTGATGTGATCTCTGCAGACGTTATCTCGGATCGTGAAACTGGTCGCTCGCGTGGCTTCGGCTTCGTTGAGATGAGCACTCAGGAGCAGGCACAAAAAGCCATCGAGATGCTGAACGATCAACCGCTTGGCGGCCGCGCTCTGGGAGTGGCCTTGGCCCGTCCACGCAAATAAGCTTTTTCGATTTGTAAGAAGGGCTCACGCCAAAAGCGTGGGCTTTTTTCTTTGTAGTTGCTGTCGTCGGGCCCAAGAGACACGCTTCTTGATTTCCTGGAGTGGAGCCCTCGCTGCCCTTGATTGCAGGGGAGAGGCCGCGGCATCGCATGTCGTGATCAAAGTGCAAGTGCCATGTGGACTATTTATCCCACTCCAGCAGACAATTCAGCCTCAAGCCAGGGCCTGCCCAAACGCTCCGGGGCTGATGTCAGCCAGATGACTGTGGCGGCATGCTTGCCGCGCACTCGCATCTCCAAATCGTGGCACGCCAAAAGCCACCTCTGGCGGGGCCCAAAATGAACATACTGGCGCTACCAATAGCGATAGCTATGGCGCATTCTGATATGCCTGGCTTCCTCCCGATCTCTGTCCTCCTCGCTTGATTCGTATTGCTCCAAATTCGGCGGGCTAGGGAAATCTGATTGCATGGAGAACACCTGCTTGACAGCTTCCCAAAATTTCAAGAACCGCAATGAAATGTGAGGTACTTGCATATAGATCTCCTGCCTATGGTGACGGGTTAGGGTGTATCGCCTGATCTCAGGCTACGCCGTTAAATGGCTTTCAGCAGCAAGCTAAAAAGGCATCGGGAATGCAGGCCCAGGGCAAGAGCCGCTTCAAAGAGAGGCCGCCGAAATTGGCGACCAAAGATTGCACAAATGTGGGCTCGCCAGCGATCACGCTATCTGGATTTATGGCTTGGTTAAATCAGTCCTATCGTCTATTGGCTGTGCGACGGGTGGTTTTTGCGATGTGTCTTGTTCGAAGCTTGAGGGGCCAGGCGGCAGCTCGGAAATGGGCTGTAGCAGGATGAACCACATATCACGCCAGAACTCGACATAACGTTGGTGAATAAGCAGTGAATACATAGAAAACCTCCGACCCATTGTTGATTTAGCTTATAAATTGATAGCTGAAATCACAGAGGATGTACCTGCTTTTGCTCTTGTTTTTTCTTTTCCGCTTCGGTGGGTTGAGGTTTTTTCTCGTCCGGCATAGCAGGAGTTACGGAACTGAGCAGAAACATTTGCTTGACAGTGTCCCAGAAGCGCAGAAGGGAGTTGGATGTTTGACTTTGTGACATATAGACCTCCGGTCTATGGTGGCTAGCCAGGATGGGCTGCCTATATTCACCCTACTCTTTTAAATACCCTTAAACGAGGCTTGTTTGTAAGCAACTCTTAGTGGTCATTTATTGAAGAAAATTTGAGCCCCTAGGGATCCTCTGCACGAATCCACGCCTGATGTGCTTGCAAGGGCCTGAAGCCCAGACAATACAGACATGAAGCAAAGCAGCCTGGGCCTGAGCAACACCGTCAAGCGCACCCGCAAGCGCGAATTCCTGGACGCCATGGAGCTGGTGGTTCCTTGGGCTGAACTGGTAGCGCTGATAGCGCCCTACGCCCCCGAGAGTGGGCGGCGGGGTCAGCAGCCCTTTGCGGTGCAGACGCTGCTGCGCATCCACTTCATGCAGCAGTGGTTCAAGCTCAGCGACCCTGCAATGGAAGAAGCGCTGCATGATGTGCCTGCGTTTCGTGACTTCGCAGGTCTGTCTCGTTGGGACGAACACATCCCCAGCGAGTCGAGCATCCTGCGCTTCAGGCACCTGCTGGAACGCCACAAGCTGGCCGAACAAATCCTGGCCACGGTCAACGCACTGCTGCAAGCCAAGGGCTTGCAGTTGAAGGCGGGCACCGTGGTGGATGCCACGCTGATTGCGGCCCCCAGTTCCACCAAGAACCAAAGTGGCGAGCGTGACCCCGAGATGCACCAGAGCAAGAAGGGCAACCAGTGGTACTTTGGCATGAAGGCCCACATCGGGGTGGATGCCGACTCGGGCCTGGTGCACACAGTGCGGGGCACGGCTGGCAACGTCAGCGACATCGTCGAAGCCAACAGCCTGCTGCACGGGCAGGAGACAGATGCCTTTGGTGATGCGGGCTACCAAGGGGCGGACAAGCGCCCCGATGCCAGGCAAGCCGTGTGCTGGCACGTGGCCATGCGCCCAGGCCTGCGCCGGGCGCTGGACAAAGACAAGCCTCTTGATGATCTGATCGACCAGCTGGAGCGCACCAAGGCGCGCATCCGGGCCAAGGTGGAACACCCCTTCAGGGTGCTCAAGCAGCAGTTTGGATATGTGAAGGTGCGCTACCGTGGTTTGAAGAAAAACACGGCGCAGATCGTGACGCTGTTTGCCCTGTCCAACCTGTGGATGGCCAGGCACAAGCTGAAAGCCATGGCACAGGTGCGCGTGCAAGGGGCGTAATGCCCACGAAATCGGGGAATTGCATCCCCCTGGAGGCGCCTGGACAACGTTTGGGCGCCTTGCTGAGGCAGGCTTTATCTCACGGACGGGCGTAGCTCACTTCCAAGTAATTCGTGCAGACCTTCCCTAGAGTTGCTTTTTGATTGAAATGATTTCTTTAAGCTGCATTTTTGCGTAAGTGAATCGTAAGAAAAATGCCTGTTTGTCGACCCTGATATGAATTGATGAGGCGCGTTGACGGTGAGAGATTTTTATTTATTCAAATTGTGAAATGACTGAAGGTCTCTTGAGATTTTTCAGATCAAAAACAAAAGCGCCCTCATCTTTTGTTTTTGATCCCGCCAAAGTCCTGCGAGGGAAGGCATATGCAGGTCGCATGCAGGCTAAATGCTCATACCTCCGCTAGCAGTACCGACCATGAGCATGAGAAAGAGCGGATGGCCCCTCATGGCAGCTGCTCCTGATTCTGAATTTGCGCCTGTCTGGCCTGCGCTTCGGCCATCTGGGTTTCCAGTCCACCGATCTGTAGCTGCAGCTGACGCAGGCTGCTTTGCATGGTCACACCCAACAGGCTGCGCATGGCTTCGAAGAACAGCACCAGGAACAGCACCACGGGCAGCACACCCCAGCGCAGCCAGGGCGATGCCTGATTGACCCAGGCAACGATGCAGACCACGGCGGCCATGGCCACGGCAAACAGATTCCATTTTCTGGAGCGCTGCATCTTCTGTTCGTATTGCTGGCGTGTGGCTTCCAGTTTCACGCCGGTGGCCTTGAGCTGGTCCAGAGAGGCTTGCAACTCTGGCAGAGTGGGGGTGGCGGAAGAGTCTTGGGTCTGCATGAGAGTCGGTTTTGAATTTGATAGCTGTCAGCGCTTGTCCATCAAGCGTTTGAGTCGGTTTTAGCTTTTGATCTGATGGCGCAGCGCATCGAACTCCAGGCTCCATTGCGTGCGCAGCGCGCGCTTTTCGCCCTCGTCTATCCAGGCCGCATCGATGCCGTTGAGCATGAAGTCCTTGAGGTCGGCCGTCGAAAAACCAAAGTCGCTGACCATCTTGGTCCAGGCTCCCGTGGGGTTCACATGGTGCAGCGTGGGGTCGTCGGTATTGGGGTGGACGCGAATGCCCATGGCAGGCATCTGGCGAATCGGGTGGTCCAGCGCCCAGCGCTCGGGGGCCAGCGTGCGCAGATAGTAGGAGTTGGTCGGCACCACGGTGAAGACGATGCCCAGATCGGCGCAGCGCTTGGCCAGCTCGGGGTTGTCGATGACGGTGTAGCCATGGTCCACGCGGTCGACCTTGAGAGTCTCGATGGCCGTTTGCAGATTGTTCCAGGGCAGACCGAATTCGCTGGCATGGGCCGTGGTCTTGAGGCCGTTGCGACGCGCCAGCGCATAGGCCTCGATGAACAACTCGGGCGGGCGCTCGTTTTCGCGGTAGTCGATGCCAATGCCTGGCACATCGTCGTGGCGGTTTTCCAGCATCCACTGCACCATCTGCACGGCGTCTTCGGGCGGGGCTTCGCGGTCAATCGATGGCAGCAGGCGACCACGTATGCCGCAGTCTTTCTGCGCGGCCGCCACGCCGGCCAGAATGCCTTGCTGGGCCTGGGCATAGCTCATGCCAGAGCATTGCACCGTGCCCGTGGGGTTCCAGAAGAACTCGGCATAGCGCACATTGTGGGCGGCAGCGTCCTGCAGGTACTCGTAGGTGATGCGCTCCAGGTCGGCAGGTGTCTGCAGCAGCCACTGGTCTAGCGCACGCAGCACACGCAGCACGCCTACGGGCTTTTCACCACGGGTGTAGAAGGCTTCGATTTCCTCCAGCGTCAGCGGAGCCTTCGCGCGTTGTGCGAGCTCGATGAAAGTATTTTTACGCACCGTGCCCAGCAGGTGGCAGTGAAGCTCCATCTTGGGGATGGCATGGGCAAAGGCGGTCAGTTCAGGTGTGGGGGCTGTCGGAGCGGCATTCATGGCGCCCATGGTAGTGGCATGCGATCAGCCTTGCCGTAGGCAGTTTTACGTCATTGCGCAAAGAAAAGCCGTGGCACGGATGCCGCCAGCATGGCAAGGCCCGAGCAGGGCAGCAGGCTCAGCACAATCTGGCGAAAACGTGCATCGCTCACGCCCTTGTAGACGCGTGTACCGAAGATGACCGGCACCAGCACGGCTGGCAGTACCACGGCAAACCAGTGCCACATGGCCGGCTGGATCATGCCGGTAGCCAGATAGCTGGCCATGGTGACGGTCAGCACCGATAGGTTGAAGTTCTGGATCACCGTGCGCTGCACATGGCGCTCAAGGCCGCGCAGCGTGCACCAGAGCGTGGGCACGGTGCCGCTGAAACCACCGAGCCCGCCCATGGCGCCACCAATCAGGCCCGCAAGCGCGTCGGTGCAGCGAGCCAGCAGGCCGCCGTCCAGCGTCAACCGGGGCAGGTGGGCGCTGAGCAGCATGGTGGGGCACCAGAGCACCAGCAGCAGGCCCAGACCGAATTTGAACCAGTCCATATTCAGATGCGGCATCACAGCTACACCCATGGGAATGCCGACCAGGCCGCCGGCGATGAACGGCAGCAGCGGCTTCCAGTGAAATTCGCGCCGCACGGCGAAGGCCGCAATGATCTGCCCCGTGAGCGAGCCAAATACCGAGAGTACGGCGGCCAGCTGTGGCTCCAGCACCCAGGCCCAGAACGACATGGCCACCATGCCAAATGCAAAGCCCGACAGCCCCTGCACAAAACCAGCCACCGCAGCCCCCAGGGCCACCACCAGCATCATTTCCACGTTCTTGTCTCCATCTGATGGGCCGATTATGGGTGGGGGGGACGCAGGGAATTGCCGTGCAGTTTTCGCATCGGATCAGACGGCTGCGCTATCGTGCGGACCATGCAAGCATCATCTGTCTGGATTCTGGGACTGCGCAATCTCTGGCGCGACCTGCGCGCGGGAGAGCTGCGCCTGGTCATTGTGGCCGTATTGCTGGCCGTGGCGGCACTGAGCTCGGTGGGCTTTTTTGCCGACCGCCTGCAGGCTGGCCTGCAGCGTGATGCGAGACAGCTGCTGGGCGGCGATGTGGTGGTGGTCAGCGACAATCCTGCGCCGGCCATATTTACCACTCATGCCCATGAGCAGCATCTGCAGACGGTGGCGTCGGCCAGTTTCCCGACCATGGCTCGGGCCAGCCAGGAGCAAGGTGGCGCGAGCCGTCTGGTGGCGCTCAAGAGTGTGGAGCCCGGCTACCCGCTGCGTGGCGTGCTGCATCTGAACCAGGGGCCGGGCCAACCCGATCTGGAGGTGCGTGCCATCCCGGAAAGTGGTCATGTCTGGGTCGATGCGCCGCTGCTGGAGGCTCTGGGCCTGAAGCTTGGCGACCAGTTGCTGCTGGGGGACGCCAGCTTCAGAATCGCCCACATCATTGCCATCGAGCCCGATCGTGGTGCAGGCTTCATGAGCTTTGCGCCGCGCGTGATGATCGCCAGCGAAGATTTGGCTGCAACGAAACTGGTGCAGCCGGCCAGCCGCGTCACCTATCGGCTGGCTGTGGCCTCTGCGGTCGAGGCCGGTCGGGCCGGAGAACAAGCTGCGCAGCGCTATCTGAACTGGGCACAGGAGCAGGCCAAGGGCTTGCATGGTGTGCACATAGAGTCGCTGGAAAGCGGTCGCCCCGAAATGCGCCAGACCCTGGACAGGGCCGAGAAATTCCTCAGTCTGGTGGCGCTGCTGTCCGCGCTGCTCTCGGCCGTGGCCGTGGCACTGGCTGCGCGATCTTTCGCCAACAATCATCTCGATGCCTCGGCCATGCTGCGTGTATTGGGACAGAGCCAGCGCCGCATCGCCATGAGCTATGTGGTGGAGTTCGTCTGCATAGGGCTGGCTTCCAGTCTGGCCGGCGTGCTGCTGGGCTGGGCCGTGCACCATGTGTTTGTCTGGCTGCTGGCCGGCCTGCTGGAGGCGGCCTTGCCGGCTGCAGGCATATGGCCTGCGGCTCTGGGTGTAGGCATGGGCATGACCTTGCTGCTGGCCTTTGGTCTGCCGCCGGTGCTGCAACTGGCGCAGGTGCCGCCGCTGCGTGTGATGCGGCGCGATCTGGGGGCGCTCAAACCCGCATCCTGGCTGGTATTGGGCGTGGGGGTGGCGGGCTTTGCCGCGCTGTTGATGGCGGCCAGCCGCGATATCAAGCTGGGCCTGATTGCCGTCGGCGGTTTCGCAGCTGCCGTGCTGCTGTTTGCAGGCCTGGCCTGGCTGGCCGTGAAGCTGCTGCGCCGCCTGGTCAATGAGGCCACGGCGCCGCGCTGGCTGGTCATGGCCACGCGCCAGGTCTCGGCCAAGCCCGTCTATGCGGTGGTGCAGGTCAGCAGTCTGGCTGTAGGTTTGTTGGCTCTGGTGTTGCTGGTGCTGCTGCGCACCGATCTGATTGCCAGCTGGCGCAAGGCCACGCCGGCCGATGCTCCCGATCGCTTTGTCATCAATATCCAGCCCGATCAGGCACAGGAATTTCAGACGGCGCTGCAGAAAGCGGGCGTGCACAGTTATGACTGGTATCCCATGATTCGCGGGCGGCTGATTGCCGTCAACGGCAAGGATGTGAGTCCCGACGACTATGCCGAGGATAGGGCCAAGCGTCTGGTGGACAGGGAGTTCAATATCTCCACGGCCGAAGCCATGCCCGATCACAATCAGATCGTGGGCGGCCGCTGGACGGTGGGCGAGCAGGGCGCCATCAGCATGGAGGAAGGCATTGCCAAGACGCTTGGCTTGAAGCTTGGTGATACCTTGCGCTTCGATGTGGGTGGGCAGGAAAGCGAGGCCCGCATTACCAGCCTGCGCAAGGTGGACTGGAGTTCCATGCGGGCCAACTTCTTTGTGATCTACCCGGTCCGGCACCTGGATGACGTGGCCGTGACCTATCTGGCGGCCTATCGCGCGCCCGACGTCAAGGGCTTTGACAATGCGCTGGTCAATGAATTTCCCAACATCACCAATGTGGACCTGAGCAGCACGCTGGCCCAGGTGCAGCAGGTGATGGACCAGGTCATACGCGCCGTGGAGTTCCTGTTCGGCTTCACGCTGGTGGCGGGTCTGGTCGTGCTGTTTGCTTCCGTCACCGGCACGCGTGAGGAAAGAGCGCGCGAATACGCCATCATGCGCGCCGTGGGTGCCAGGTCCGGCCTGCTACAGCAGGTGCAGAGTGCCGAGCTGGCCGGAGTGGGCCTGATGGCCGGCTTTCTGGCCAGCTGCGTGGCCCTGGCCGTGGGCTGGGCGCTGGCGCGCTGGGTGTTCGATTTCGATTGGAATGTGCTCTGGTGGGTACCGCTGGTGGGCGCGCTGGCGGGCGCATTGCTGGCTTGGCTGGCCGGCTGGTGGGCCTTGCGCGAGGTGGTCAGCCGCCCGGTGATGATCACGCTGCGCCAGGCGGCGGAATAAGAACGTGCTTACGATCTCCTCGCGCCGCGACAGAGGCTTTGCGGGATGTGATGCAAGGCGCGATACCGCAGCAATAGCCGTGCTATTGCGAGGATTCGCAACGCCGCAGATCGCCCGCAAAGACACTGTCCCGAAGGGTTGGAGCGAAATCGGGCGATTTCTGTGCGCTGTCTCTTGCTTGCACCCCGGTGCAAGCGGCGAGCCACCGCTTCGAACTCATCCCGATTGCGCTCCAACGCGACTGCGTAGAGATCGTAAGCACGTTCTAAGGCTAGCCCTTGAACAGCCGCTCGCTCGCAAAATCCACAAAAGCCCGGACCTTGGGCGAGAGCTGGCGGCTGGAAGGCCAGAGTGCCGAGAACTGCCCGCTATGCGTGAGCTGCTGAGCCAGGACCTGCTGGAGCTCGCCACGTGCCAGTGCGTCGCGGGCCAGGAAGTCGGGCATATAGGCCAGGCCCAGGCCTGAGACGGCCGCGCCCAGCATGGCTTCCATATTGTTGCAGACCAGGGCGATGGGCATGGCCGGCAGCCCGGGCAGCGTCCATTCCTCGAGCTTGCCGCTGTTCAGAAAGCGATAGCGCAGGCTGCTGTGTCCGGCAAGGTCGGCCGGTGTGAGCGGCAGGCCGCGCTCGGTCAGATAGGCCGGCGAGGCCGCGAGAATGAAGCGAAACGGCCCTAGTCGGCGTGCCACCAGCCGCGAGTCGGCCAGCTCGCCGCTGCGGATGACCACATCGAGGCCGGCCTCTACGACATCGACCAGATGGTCGTTGAAGTCAAGATCCAGCTCCACTTCGGGATAGCGAGCCTGGAATTCGGGCAGCACGGGCAGCAGAAAACGGTAGCCGATGGTGGGCAGGCTCACGCGCAGCCGGCCGCGCGGCGCTTGGGCGGCGGCCTGCATGGCAGCGCGTGCATCGTGCAGTTCGTCGAGGATGCGCCGGCAGCGCTCGTGGAACAGCGCGCCTTCCTGCGTCAGGCGAACCTGGCGTGTGGTGCGATGGAACAGGCGCAGGCCTAGCTGCTGCTCCAGGCGCGCCACGTTCTTGCCAACAGCCGAGGCCGAGATGCCGAGTGCGCGACCGGCCTCGGCAAAGCTCAGCAGATCGGCGGCACGTACAAAGGACTCGAGTCCGCTGAAGCTGTCCATGGTGATTGGCAACCTTTGGTTGGGATTGTGGGGAGTGCTTCAGCTATTTTCGTTTCATTGGAGCGCTTTTATCGTTCATGTCTGATTGATTCACGACACCAGCCCTCCATGTCTTGCTCCACTTCCCCATCCCGCCCGCACACGGATCTTCCTGTTTGCGCCAGCCGCGCATCGCCTGCCTGGGTGCTGCTGTCGGTATGCCTGGCCGCGCTGGCCATGCCACTGAGCTTTACCGGGCCGGCCGTGGCGCTGCCGGCGCTGCGCGAGGCGCTGGGCGGCAGCCCTCTGGCGCTGAATTGGGTCACCAATGCCTTCATGCTGAGTTTCGGTGCCACGCTGATGGCGGCAGGAGCACTGGCCGACATCTACGGGCGGCGGCGTGTATTTCTGGCGGGGCTGGCCGTAGTGGTTGGCAGCGTGCTGCTGCAGGTCTGCCTGCAGGGCAAAGGGGCCATCATCGGCTTCGATCTGCTGCGGGCACTGCAGGGGCTGGGCGCGGCTGCTGCACTGGCGGCAGGCACAGCAGGCCTGGCCCAGGCCTACGATGGTGCCAGGCGTACCCGGGCCTTCAGTTTCGTAGGTGCCTCCTTTGGTGTTGGGCTGGCCTTCGGGCCCTTGCTGTCGGGCTGGTTGCTGCAAAGCTGGGGCTGGCGCAGCGTGGTGCTCAGCGCAGCCGCCGCGGCATTCGTCGCTCTGCTGCTTGGCCTGCGCCATATGCCTGAATCCCGCAATCCGCAGGCGCAGCGGCTGGACCTGCCGGGTGCGCTGTCATTCACGCTGGCGCTGGCTCTGTTGACCTGGGGCATGCTGCAAGTCCCGGAAACGGGCTGGTTGCATGGCAGCACATGGCTGACCCTGGCGGCAGCCCTGCTGGCGGCGGCGGCCTTTGTACAGATCGAGCGACGCAGCCCCCATCCCATGCTGGATCTGTCGCTGTTCCGTTATCCGCGCTTTGTCGGCGTGCAGCTGCTGGCCGCAGCACCGGCCTACGCCTTCGTGGTGCTGCTGGTGCTGCTGCCGCTGCGCTTCATCGGCGTGGAAGGCCTGGCGCCGCTCGCGGCCGGCCAGCGCATGTTCGTGCTGTCGCTGCCCATGCTGTTCGTGCCGCTGCTGGCGGGCTGGCTCTCGCGCTGGCTGTCGGCTGCCTTGCTCTGTGGGGCGGGGTTGCTGGTCTGTGCCACGGGCTTGCTGTGGCTGGGCCGCTGCGCGCCCGGCTCGGACCTGGCGCAGATGTCCGCACCGCTGCTGCTGATCGGTCTGGGCATAGGACTGCCCTGGGGGCTGATGGACGGGCTGGCCGTGACAGTGGTGCCGCGCGAGCGTGCCGGCATGGCCACGGGCATCTTCAGCACCGTACGTGTGGCAGGCGAAGGCATTGCCCTGGCCGTGGTCGGGGCGGTGCTGGCAGCGCTGCTGGCGCGGGAGCTGACGGCCATCTGGCCGTCCATGCAGCATGGCTCGGCCGTGGCCCAGATGCTGGTCACCGGCAATATGCAGGGCGCATTGGCTCTGATGCAAGGCGCATCAGCCGCAGAGCTGCTCAGGGCCTACGGCCTGGCCTTTTCCAGCTTGCTCGATGTGCTGGCCGGCGTGACGGTGCTGACGGCCGTTGGCGTTTTCGCATTCCTGCGCTCGGGTACGGACATGCCGCATGTCCGACAATCGGGACTGACTCGCAAAGCCGCTACACATGCAGATTGAAGAAAAGCCCCCGTTTGACACCCCCTACGAATGGATAGGTGGCGAAGACAAAGTCCAGCAACTGGTTGCCCGTTTCTATGACCTCATGGATCTGGAGCCCGGCTACAAGGAGCTACGTGCCGCCCATGGCAGCACGCTGGCCGATGCGCGCCAGAAGCTGTTCTGGTTTCTCTGCGGCTGGCTGGGCGGCCCCGACTATTACCAGGATCGTTTCGGTCATCCGCGTCTGCGCATGCGCCATATGCCGTTTTCCATCGGAATCCAGGAGCGCGACCAGTGGGTGGCTTGCATGGATCAGGCCATGGGCGAGACCGAAGTACCCGAGGCCTTGCGCACGCGCCTCAAGGCCAGCTTCATGAACACGGCGGACTGGATGCGCAATCGCGGCGCCTGAGCTCCTGAGCCCAGTTTCAAAGCGTCAAATTTCCTTCATGACGCTGTAAAAAGCCCTGTAGACACTGCCTGTTTTTCAACAAGCAGGGTCAACCATGCAGGATTTCGATTTGCCCGGCGCAAAGCTGCGCTTGGGCGGTTTCTTTTGGGCATTGCAGCAACGCCGCCATGTGCTGACGGCCGTGGGTTGTGCAGCATTGCTGGCCGCCTGCGGCGGCAGCGATGACAGCAGCACAACGCCTGTCGCTTCCCTGCCCGCCACGGCCACGCTGGCCGTTCTGGAGACCACGGACCTGCACTTCAATGTGCGCAGCTATGACTATTTCAAGCTGGCCGAAGACAAGACCTATGGTTTCGAGCGCACGGCCACGCTGATCCGTGCGGCCCGCAAGGAATTCGCCAACACGCTGTTGGTGGACAACGGCGACACCATCCAGGGCACGGCCCTGGCCGACTACGAGGCCGAGGTAAAGCCCATACCCTGCACACAGCAGCTGTCCATGTATAAGGCCATGGGCGCGTTGAGCTTCGACGCGGGCACGCTGGGCAATCATGAATTCAACTACGGCCTGCCCTTTCTCAACCAGGTGCTGGGCGGAGGCCTGGATGTGGATGGCGTCGATGCCAGCCAGAAATGCGCGGGCAACGGCTATCCGGCCGTACTGGCCAATGTCTACAGCAGCAAGACCAAGAAGCCGCTGGTTCAGCCCTATGCAGTGCTGGAGCGCACCATGGTGGCCAAGGGCAGCGATGGCAAGGAAGTCAGGCTGCCCATCAAGATCGGCGTGATCGGCTTCACCACGCCGGGCATCATGAACTGGGACAAGCGCTATCTTGAAGGCAAGGTCTATACCGAGGGCGCGGTGGAGGCTGCCGGCAAATACGTGCCAGAGTTGCGCGCCAAGGGTGCCGATGTGGTGGTGGCGCTGCTGCATGGCGGTCTGGACGGCTCGGCCTATTCGGCCACCATGGAGAACCCCGGCCTGTATCTGTCCAAGGTGGCGGGTATCGATGCCATGGTCATGGGTCACCAGCACAGCGTGTTCCCCGATCTGTCGGCCAAGCCCGCCTACAGCCAGAGCGGCGTGGACAACCAGGCAGGCACCATCAACGGCGTGCCTGCGGTCATGGCCAGCTCCTGGGGCAAGGCCTTGGGCGTGATCCAACTGCCGCTGCAATGGGACGGCAAGAAGTGGAGCGTGGCCAAGACCGGCAGCAAGAGTGAGCTGCGCAATATCCAGAACAAGGATGCCGCAGGGGCCAATGTGTTCGTCGATGCGGACCCCGCAGTGGCACCGTTGATCGAAAGCCAGCACCAGGCCGCCATCCAGTATGTGAAGACGCCGATCGGCAGCACGGACTTTCGCATGAGCACGCTGTTTGCCGATGTGGGCGATCCCGGTGCGATCCAGATCGTGAACCAGGCGCAGCAGGCTTATGTGGCCAACTACATCAAGTCCAGTCTGCCCCAGTACGCCAATCTGCCCGTGCTATCGGTCAGTGCGCCGTTCAAGTCGGGCTTCCAGGGCGGCAATGACTTCACCGATGTGGCAACTGGCCCGCTGGCCATCTACAACGCGGCCGACCTTTATCTGTACCCTAACACCGTGTATGCGGTGAAGGTGAACGGTGCCGATGTCAAGGA
Organism: Comamonas resistens; assembly: GCF_030064165.1. Taxonomy (NCBI): domain Bacteria; kingdom Pseudomonadati; phylum Pseudomonadota; class Betaproteobacteria; order Burkholderiales; family Comamonadaceae; genus Comamonas; species Comamonas resistens. The sequence goes on along the minus strand of NZ_CP125947.1, from coordinate 4,004,991 downwards.
CTGGCTGGAAGCTGCAGCCAAGCGCTTCAACCAGATCGACGTGAGCAAGACGGCCGAGCAGCCCTTGATCAGCAGCTTCCCGGGCTACAACTTCGATATGTTCACCACCGCCGATGTGCAGTACGAGATCGACGTGACCCAGCCGCTGGGCAGCCGCATCAAGAACCTCAGTTATCTGGGCAAGCCCATGGATACGGCGCAAGAGTTCATCATCGCGACCAACAACTACCGTGCCACCAGCGGTGCCAGCTTCATCCCCAAGCTCAACGGTTCGTCCACCATCTGGGCATCCCCCGATGCGAACCGTGATGTGGTGATCGAGTATGTACGCAAGAATCCGCAGATCACGCGTGCAGCCAATGGTGCGGCCAAGAGCTGGCGTTTTGCCAAGGTGACGACGGCCGGCCCGGTGGTGTTCAGCTCCGGCACCAATGCCTTGAGCGTGGCCCAGGCGGCAGGCCTGACGGGCGTGTCGGTGCTTTCGGCCGATGACGGCTTGGGCAAGGGCATGAGCAAGTATCAGCTCGATCTGTCCAAATAAGGTCAGAACCTCAATGATCGCCGCCGTGGCCGCAAAGGCTGCGGCGGCTTTTTTGTGACTGGCTATGATGCGAGAAATTTTTCAGGGAGAGGGTATGACGGCATATATCGCGCTGGCAGTGGTGGTGGTGATCGTGATCTGGGCAATTGCCCTCTACAACCGCCTGCGCACGCACAAGAACCAGGTGGAGAACGCATTTGCGCAGATCGATGTGCAGCTCAAGCGCCGTCATGACCTGATCCCCAATCTGGTCGAGGTCGCCCGCGGCTATATGCAGCACGAGGCCCAGACGCTGGAGGCCGTGATTCGCGCACGCGGCGAGGCCGTGAGCGCGGCCGACAAGGCCCGGCAGTCGCCGGGCAAGGCGCAGGCCATGGGAGCTCTCATGGCGGCGGAGCAGGTGCTGGGCGGCCAGATGGGCCGTCTCATGGCACTGGCCGAGGCCTATCCCACGCTCAAGGCCGATGCCCGCATGCAGCAGCTCGGCGAAGAAATCACCAGCACCGAGAACCGCATCGGTTTTGCGCGTCAGTCCTATAACGACGAGGTGCTGGAATTCAACAACCAGGCCGGACAGTTCCCGGATCTGATCGTGGCGCGGCTGGTGGGTTTTGTGCATCTGGACATGCTGGCCTCGACCCAGAGCGAGCAGGAGCGCGCCGTCCCTCAGGTCCGGTTCTGAGCGCATGCGTTTCTGGGAGCGACAGCGCGAAGCTAGGCGCAGCACGCGTTGGTTGCTGCTGGTGTTCGGCCTGTGCGTGCTGGCCGTGGTGGCATCGGTGCATCTGGGTCTGATGCTGGCCTGGTGGCTGGGCACTCTGGCATTCGGCGGCTGGGACTATCCCACGGGCTTTGCGACGGTGAATATCGGCGTGACCTTGCTGCTGGTGCTGGGCGGCTGCTGGATAGAGCTGGACCAGCTGCGCCACGGCGGGCGCAAACTGGCACAGCGCGTGGGAGCGCGCGAGGCCAGACCCGGCAGCTCGCTGGCCGAGCAGCAACTGTGCAATATCGTCCATGAAATGTGCATTGCGGCGCACTGGCCTGCGCCCCAGGTCGCGGTGCTGGCGCGAACCGAGGCCATCAATGCCTTTGCGGCGGGCTGGGATGCGGAAGATGCTGTCATTGCCGTGACCCAGGGCGCACTGGAGCAGCTCAGCCGTGAGGAAATGCAGGGCCTGGTCGCGCATGAGCTATCGCATCTGCGCGAGGGTGACACGCGGCTGAACATGCAGCTGGCCGGCATGGTCTATGGGCTGGAGCTGATCCACAACTTCGGTCAGAGCCTGCGCGAGCGCGACAGTTTATTTACGCAATGGTTCGGCCTCTTTATCCAGGCCGCAGGCTTTGTCGGCTGGCTGGGCGGTCAGCTGCTCAAGGCCGCCGTATCGCGTCAGCGCGAATATCTGGCCGATGCGCGCGCCGTGCAGTGGACACGCAGCAAGGACGGTCTGGGCGGCGTGCTGCGCAAGGTGCTTACGCAGCGTGAGCTGGCCGAGCAGCAGTACGGCAGCTGGCAGCAGGACACGCGCAGCCACCAGGGGCTGGACAAGCGCATCGTGCAGCACATGCTGCTGGCCGAAACTCCCCATGCCAGCCGCCTCGAAGACTGGCTGGAATCCCATCCCACGGTGCCCGAGAGGATTCGCCGCATTTACGGTCGCGATATGAAGCCGCTACCCTTGCCATTCAATACCGTGCCCCAGGCGCGGTGACCGCAGGCCTGGATCACCGGCTATTCCTAGCACGCGGGAAGGGCCTGACCTTTGTTCAGCGCATCCACCGTGCCCAGCAGTTGCGTCCAGTAGGATGGCAGGCTGGCCCAAGGGTTGCCGACACCGGAGCGGGGGTCATATTCCAGCGATGTCACATACGCCAGGCCGGTGTGGGTGCGAGGCAGATCGGCAGTTTTCAGCGCGCTTTGCATGATGGCGCAGGTGGGTGCGTTATGCACCAGCATGGCCTGTGCGGTTGTGGGCTTGTCATAGACCCAGGTGTTCTGGGGCTGGGGATTGATCTGGCGGTAATCCGTCTCAAGGCCTTCGAAGGTGACCAGGGCGTCGGTGATACCCGCATAGGCCGGGTCGGGATAGGCCCCAGGGTTGCCCATGACCTGCAGGCCTGAGTCCTTGCTTTTGATGTACTGATAGACCTCGCGGTAGAACGCCAGCTGGCCGCTTTTTGCTGCCATTTCGTCGAGGAAGAAGCCGCTGACGCCAGGGTAGAGCCTGAGGTAATTGTCGACATTGGCTTTCACTGCGCTCATTGAACGGTTGCCATAGTCGGTCATGACATAGCCCACCACGCGGCCGCCTTGCGCCTTGAAGGCATTGATGGCAGCGGTGAACTGGCTGTTTTCTTTGGTGAAGTTGCCGTTTTCCGGATTCAGGATGGCCGTGATCTTCACATCCGGATAAGCCTTTGCCCCCTTGGTGATGTCGTCCCAGCCAGGGATGGGATTGAAGTACGCAGGCACGAGCACTTGCATAGGCGTATGTTTGACGGCGCTGCTTTCATCCTGCGAGGGGGGGGATGTGGTGGGATCCGTGCCATTGCTGCCGCCGCCGTTACCACCGTCACCGCCGCCGCAGCCTGCCAGTGCCGCACTCAGGGTCAGGAGGCTGGCGACAAGGCGCAATGGGGTAGGCGAAAAGATGGGCATGACGATTTCTTCCGGAGGCGGGTAAAGGCAAACCCGTAATTGTGGCAGGCACCGCTGTTAGCAGGATGCAACTCTCTTGTGCAAGTGTTTTTTCGCCATGTCCCAGCAGCCCGAGCCGCAAGGCTGGAAAGGATGCTCAGAACAGCCTGCGCTTGCCCGGCTGCAGCAACACCACGAGCGCACCGGCACCGCCTTCTGCGGGGCGCGCCTGGACAAAGGCCAGGACTTCCTTTTTCTGTACCAGCCAGCGCTGCACCTTGCCCTTGAGTACGGGCGTGCGGCCCGGCGATCCAAGGCCCTTGCCGTGGACGATGCGCACACAGCGCACACCGGTGCGGTGCGACAGGCGGATGAACTGACCCAGCGCCTCGCGGGCTTCGTCCGAGCGCAGCCCGTGCAGATCGAGCTGGCGCTGAATGCTCCAGTGGCCGCCGCGCAGCTTGTGCGTGACATCGAGACCGATGCCGGGGCGGCGAAAGCTCAGCTGGTCGTCCACATCCAGCAGGGTGCTGACATCGAACTCGTCGCTCATGGCCTCGCGCAGCACATTCTGCTCGTCCATGACCAGTTGCAAGGGCAGGGGGGAGGGCGGCGGGTCCTGAAAACTGACCTCGTTGCGAGCCCGCAGCGGCGAGACCTTGCCTATGCTCAGCGCAAACAGATTGCGTTCACGCTCGCGCGCTGCCCGGGCCTCGGCCTGGGCGGCGGCCAGCGCCTCAGCCTGCTCGCGGGCCAGCTTGAGCTGACGCGACACGCCCGCCAGGTCCTGCAGTGAGCGGTGGGCGTGGTTCATAGCAGACCCTCCTCCGCCATCGAGCAGGCGGCGCCAGGGGCCACGATGATGTGGTCCAGCACGCGCACATCTATCAATGCCAGCGCAGCCTTGAGTGTCGTGGTCAGGGAGCGGTCGGCGCTGCTGGGCTGTACGCTGCCGCTGGGATGATTGTGGGCCAGGATGATGGCACCAGCATGGTGGTGAAGGGCGCGCAGCACCACTTCCCGGGGGTAGACGGAGGTTTGCGTCAAGGTACCGCGAAACATTTCTTCCAGAGCCAGCAGGCGGTTCTGGCTATCCAAAAACAGCACCGCAAACACCTCGTGGCTCTTGGCTGCCAGATGCAGCTGCAGATAGTGTTTGACGGCCTCGGGGGAGGAAAAGACTTCCCGCTCACGCAGCTGCTGGGCCGTGGCGCGGCGTGCCAGCTCCAGCACCGCCATCAGCTCGGCACGTTTGGCGGGACCCAGGCCTTTGACGGCTGCCAGATCCTGATGGCTGGCCGCCAGCAGGCCTGCAAGGCCGCCGGTGCCGGGCAGCTCCAGCAGCTCCTGTGCCATCTGCAAAACGCTTTTTCCGGCCATGCCGGTGCGCAGGATGATGGCCAGCAGTTCGGCATCCGAGAGCGCGGCCGCACCCCGCTGTGCGAGCTTTTCACGCGGCTGGGCATCCAGTGGCAGGTCTTTGATCGGCATCAGGTTTGAGTCAAGTGGCCCTGTATTGCAGCTGCAAACTGCAGCACAGGGCGCGGGGGCATGGGGGATTTTCTACAATGCAGGCCAGTTTATCGGGACTTTCATGACCACAAGCGCTACCCCCACCGCCGTCGCCACGGACCTGCCCGTCGTGCAGGCCGGCTCTTTTCTCACGCTGCATTACCGCCTGGCGGGGCCTGCGGGCGATGTGATCAATACCTTCAATGAAAAGCCGGCGACGCTGTCGCTGGGTGCCGGCGAGCTGTCGCCGGCCATGGAAGACAAGCTGATCGGCCTGGCCGAGGGAACTCACACCACGTTCGAGCTGGCTGCGGGCGAGGCTTTTGGCGAGCGCAACCCGGACATGATGCAGTGGGTGGCGCGCAAGCTCATGAACGAGCTGGGCGATCCGCACGAGCAGTACACCGCTGGCGACGTGGTGCAGTTCCCCACGCCCGATGGCCTGGGCCAATATGCCGGTGCCGTGGTGCAGGTGCGCGAGGACGGTGCCGTGCTGTTCGACTTCAACCATCCGCTGGCCGGCCAGCCGGTGACGTTTGAAGTCAAGCTGATCGGAGTGCTCTGAGGTGGTTGGCGCCAAGGAAGTTCTGCTGGCCGAGCCGCGCGGCTTTTGCGCCGGGGTGGATCGCGCCATCGAGATCGTGGAGCGGGCGCTGGCCAAGTTCGGCGCGCCCATCTATGTGCGCCACGAGATCGTGCACAACACCTTTGTGGTCAACGACCTCAAGGCCAAGGGCGCCATCTTCATCGAGGAGCTCGACGAGGTGCCACCCGGCGCCACGCTGATCTTCTCGGCCCATGGCGTCTCCAAGGCCGTGCAGCAGGAGGCCGAGCGCCGCGGCTTTGCCATCTTCGATGCGACCTGCCCGCTGGTCACCAAGGTGCATGTGGAAGTCGCCAAGTTGGCCAAGGAAGGCTATGAGTTCCTCATGATCGGCCACAAGGGCCATCCCGAGGTCGAAGGCACCATGGGTCAGCTCTCCGAAGGGATTCACCTGGTCGAGGACGAGGGAGATGTGGCCAAGGTGGCGCCGCGCCAGACCGAAAAGCTGGCCGTGGTGACGCAGACCACGCTGTCGGTCGATGACGCCGCAGGCATCAAGGCCGCCATCAAGGCCCGCTTTCCGCAGGTGCGCGAGCCCAAGCAGCAGGACATCTGCTATGCCACGCAGAATCGCCAGGATGCCGTGAAGATTCTCGCGCCCCAGGTGGATCTGGTCATCGTCGTCGGCAGCCCGACTAGCTCCAACAGCAATCGCCTGCGCGAGCTGGCCGATCGCCTGGGCACGCCTGCCTATATGGTGGACAACGCGCTCGAGCTCAAGCAGGAGTGGTTTGCCGATGCGGCCCGCGTGGGGCTGACGGCCGGTGCCTCGGCGCCCGAAGTGCTGGTCGACGAGGTCATCGCACGCATCCGTCAACTGGGCGCAGTCGCCGTGCGCAAGATGGACGGCATCGAGGAAACCATCAAGTTCCCGCTGCCCAAGGGTCTGAAGATCGATGCGGCCACGGGCCTGGAGATCGCAGTGCGCAAGGCGCCCGAGACCGGACATTGAGTTCTGACAAGCCGATTGCTTGAAACTTCATAGCGCCTTGCGCATGGTATTCGGTAATTTCAGATAGTTTTATGCTGAAATTCTATGAATAGCCTGCGCAAGGCGCTTTGCTTTTGATAGCTGACTGCTGCCATCCCCCGTGTATCGGCCGGGTGCGGCCAGTCGCTCTAAAATCCCCCTCTATGCTCGACATTCAACTTCTCCGCAAAGACCTGGATTCAGTCGTCGCCCGACTGCAAACCCGCAAGAACCCCCAAGCCTTCCTGAACGTGGAAGCCTTCAAGGCGCTGGAATCCGAACGCAAGTCCATCCAGACGCGCACGGAGGAGCTGCAGTCCAAGCGCAACCAGCTGTCCAAGCAGATCGGCATGTTGATGGGCAAGGGCGAAAAGGACGCCGCCGAAGCCGCCAAGGCCGAAGTGGCCGCCATGAAGACCGAGCTGGAACAATCGGCCACGCGCCTGGACCAGATCCAGACCGAGCTGCAGGCCATGCTGGTGGCCGTGCCCAATCTGCCTCATGAGTCCGTGCCCGTGGGCGGCGACGAAGAAGGCAATGTGGAAGTGCGCCGCTTCGGCACGCCGAGGAATTTCGACTTCGAGATCAAGGATCACGTCGATCTGGGCGCGCCCATCGGCCTGGACTTCGAAGCCGGCGTCAAGCTCTCCGGTGCACGCTTCACCGTGATGCAGGGCCAGATCGCGCGCCTGCACCGTGCGCTGGCCCAGTTCATGCTGGACCTGCAGACCGAGCAGCATGGCTACACAGAATGCTATGTGCCTTACATCGTCAACAGCGATTCGCTCAAGGGCACGGGCCAGCTGCCCAAGTTCGAAGGCGATCTGTTTGCGGCCCAGAAGGGCGGCCAGGATGCCGAACCCCTGCCCGACACCGCGGCTCTGTACCTGATTCCCACGGCCGAGGTGCCGCTGACGAATCTGGTGCGCGACGAAGTGCTGGCCGAAGACCGCCTGCCCATCAAGCTGACCGCACACAGCCCCTGCTTCCGTTCCGAAGCTGGCTCCGGCGGTCGCGACACGCGCGGTCTGATCCGTCAGCACCAGTTCGACAAGGTCGAGATGGTGCAGATCGTGCATCCCGAAAAGAGCTATGAAGCGCTGGAAGAGATGACCGGTCACGCCGAAGCCGTGCTGCAGAAGCTGGGTCTGCCCTACCGCGTGATGAGCCTGTGCACGGGCGACATGGGCTTTGGCTCCGCCAAGACCTATGACCTCGAAGTCTGGGTGCCGGCACAGGGCACCTACCGCGAAATCAGCTCGGTCTCCAACTGCGAAGCCTTCCAGGCGCGTCGCATGCAGGCCCGCTTCAAGAATGCCCAGGGCAAGAACGAACTGGTGCACACGCTCAACGGTTCCGGCCTGGCCGTGGGTCGTACGCTGGTCGCCGTGCTGGAGAACTATCAGAACGCCGACGGCTCGATCACCGTGCCCGAAGCGCTGGTTTCGTACATGGGTGGCAAAACTTTGCTGAAGGCCTGATTTTTTAGGCTACAATAGATGCTTCGACACAGGAGAGGTGGCAGAGTGGTCGAATGTACCTGACTCGAAATCAGGCGTACGTGCAAACGTACCGTGGGTTCGAATCCCACCCTCTCCGCCAATGCGGCTGTAGCTCAGCTGGATAGAGTACTTGGCTACGAACCAAGGGGTCGTGGGTTCGATTCCTGCCAGCCGCACCAAACGTTAAGCCTCAGAGTAGAAATACTCTGAGGCTTTTTCGTTTCTGGCGTCTGCCCGAGATAGGCGTTTGACAGAAAGGCCCGGACACAGCAGTGTCCGGTCGGGCCTTGACCAGGTCTTGCTCTATGCCGGCATCCCTGCACTGGCCAGCACGGCCAGGGCGCAGGAAGCGATGCGGCTGGCCACGGAGTCTGAGCGGCTGGTCAGCACGATGGGCACGCGCATGCCCAGAACCAGGCCTGCGCATTCGGCGTTGGCCATATAGACCAGTTGCTTGTAGATCATGTTGCCAGCCTCGAGGCTGGGGACCAGCAGCACATCGGGACTGCCCGCGACATCGGAGACTATGCCCTTGTTGGTGGCCGATGACAGAGAGATGGCGTTGTCATAAGCAAGCGGGCCATCCAGAATGCCGCCGGTGATCTGGCCGCGGTCTGCCATCTTGCACAGGGCTGCTGCATCGACCGTGCCGGGAATGGCGGGGTTGACGGTCTCTACCGCCGAGAGAATCGCGACGCGAGGCCGGGCAATCCCGATCGAATGGGCGAGATTGATCGCATTCTGGGCGATGTCGCGTTTGTCGAGCAGAGCCGGAAAGATATTGACGACGCAATCGGTCATCAGCAAGGGACGGTCATAGGCCGGAACGTCCATGACAAAGACATGGCTTGCGCGGCGGTCGGTACGCAGCCCCGCTTCGCGAGCGACGGCGGCCGCAAGCAGGTCGTCGCTGTGCAGGCTGCCTTTCATCAAAGCCATGGCCTGGCCGTCTCTGCACAGAGCGGCCGCCTGGGATGCGGCCTGGCGCGCATCGTCGGCAGTGTGGTGGATCTGGGTGCCCAAGAGGTCGAGCCCGGCAGACTGGGCAGCGGCTTCGATGCGTTCACGCGGCCCGACCAGCAAAGGTTTGATCAACCCGGCCTCTGCGGCCTGTACCGCAGCCTGCAAGGCGCTGGCATCGCAGGGATAGGCGACTGCAACACCGATGGGGCCTTTGGCGCGGGCTTGCGCCAACAGGCGTTCAAGATGAGGTCGATGTGGGGTGAGGGCTTCGGGGACGGTGACGTCGGGAAGGGTGGCGAGTGCCATGGTTGCTCCTGTCGGGGGTCCGAAAAAACCCCACGGGTCTTGAAACCGTGGGGTTGATAGGGAGGGTCAGACGTAGTCTTTGTACTTTTCCAGGAGGCGCACGGGCTTGGCCAAGGCGTCGCGGCGGAAGGGGTCGCCGAGTTCGCGGGTGCACATGATCTCGATCACGCAGGTCTTGCCCTCATTCATCTGCATGGCTATGGCTTTTTGCAGCGCGGGGCCGACATCTTCGATGTTGTCCACCACGATGCCCTCGGCGCCCATGGCCTTGGCGATGTCGGAGAAGCTTTCGCTCTCCAGCTCGCCGGCGACAAAGCGGCGGTTGTAGAAGTCCACCTGGTTCTTCTTTTCTGCGCCCCACTGGCGGTTGTGGAACACCACGGCGGTGACGGGAATGTCGTGGCGCACGGCAGTCATGATTTCCATCATGCTCATGCCCCAGGCACCGTCACCTGCGTAGGCAATGGCCGGGCGGTCAGGTGCTGCGCACTTGGCGCCGATGATGGTGGGCAGGGCGTAGCCGCAGTTGCCGAAGCTCATGGGAGCGAAGAAGCTGCGTGGCTCGTCAAAGCGCAGATAGCTGTTGGCCACCGAGTTGATATTGCCGATGTCGGTGGACACCATGACGCGGGGGGGCATGGCTTTTTCCAGCTCGCGCAGCACCTGGCGGGGGTGCAGATAGGTGCCTCCGGTCGGCGTACGTTCGCCTTTGGCCTCTTCGATCATGTCCAGGCTGTAGGGGTCGCGTTCATGCGTCCACTCGTCCAGCTCCTTTTCCCAGGCTGCTTTTTCGGTGGCGACGGTGTCGGCGCGTGCTGCCTTGGTGGCGTCGCAGTCCAGCTTCACATCCGCCAGGCGCTTGACCAGCTCGGCGGCCACGGCCTTGGCGTCGCCGTTGATGCCGACAGAGATCTTCTTGACCAGGCCCAGGTTGGTGTGATCGGCTTCGACCTGGATGATCTTGGCAGTCTTGGGCCAATAGTCCATGCCATGCTGGGGCAGGGTGCCGAAGGGGCCCATGCGCGAACCTAGAGCAATGACCACGTCGGCCTGGGCAATCAGCTTCATGGCTGCCTTGGAGCCCTGGTAGCCCAGAGGGCCGGCCCACAGCGGGTGCTTGGCGGGGAAGGCATCGTTGCGCAGATAGCCGGTGGCGACCGGCGCACCCAGGCGCTCGGCCAGTTGCCTGGCTTCCTCCACGGCATCACCCATGACCACGCCGCCGCCAGCCAGGATGACCGGGAACTTGGCGGTCTTGAGCAGGTCCACGGCGGCCTGCAGGCTGGCTTCGCCGCCATGGCCGCGGTCCACGCGCATGGGCTTGGGGATTTCGCACTCGATTTCGCCGTAGAAGTAATCGCGGGGGATGTTGAGCTGGGTCGGGCCCATCTCGGACATGGCGCGGTCAAAAACGCGACCCGTGAACTCGGCCATGCGCTTGGGGTTGCAGACATGGCCCTGGTACTTGGTGAACTCCTGGAACATGGGCAGCTGGTTGGCTTCCTGGAAGCCACCCAGGCCCATGCCCATGGTGCCGGTCTCGGGTGTGACGATCACCACGGGGCTATGCGCCCAGAAGGCGGCAGCAATGCCGGTCACACAGTTGCTGATGCCGGGTCCGTTCTGGCCGATCACCACACCGTGGCGACCCGAAACGCGGGCATAGCCGTCGGCCATATGGGCTGCACCTTGTTCGTGGACGACAGGAATCAGGCGGATGCCTGCCGGGGCAAAGATATCCATCGCATCCATGAAGGCGGACCCCATGATGCCAAACATCTCGCTGACGCCATTGGCAACGCAGGTCTCCACGAATGCTTCCGAGGGCGTCATCTTCTGAATGCCTTCAACGACCTTACGATTATCTGTTGCAGCCATTTTGTCTCCTTTGTTGAAAATGGAACTTATGGTTTCGAAAAAAGAAATTGCGATGCAAGTCTAGGCATTTTTGTGGCCTTGTGTCAAACAAATTTCTTTTTTTTGGAATAAATTGACTAAAAAAATGGAACTTAATATGATCGAGCAAGATATGAAACACAGCGAAAACACAAGCACTGCCCGCCTGGATGGAGACACGCCAAATCTGCGACTGTTTGCGTTGCTGGAGACCGTTGCCCAGAAGAGCGTGCCGTTCACTCTGCAGAGCCTGGTCGATGAGTTGGGGCTGCCCAAGCCCACCATGCACCGGATGCTTACGCAGCTGGAAAGCGCTGGAATCCTGCAAAGAGATGGCAATGGGCGGCACTACAGCACAGGCCAGCGTCTGATGCGCCTGGCTGAGAACGTGTTGCTCAACAACACGACGCATGGAGCGCGTCATGCGGTGCTGACACAGCTGGTCCATGAATTGGGAGAGAGCTGCAACATCACGGCGTTTTCAGGCAGCGAAGTCCTGTACCTGGATCGGGTGGAGACGCCGGCGCCACTGCGCTTCTATCTGCATCCGGGCTCTCGCGTGCCGGCCCACTGCTCGGCGACGGGCAAGCTGTTCCTGAGCCAGATGTCCGCCTCACAGCGCCGCAGGTTGCTGTCCTCGGTCCCGCTGGAGACATTCACGGCCAACACGCTGACGAGCTTTGAGGCCGTGGATCAGGAGCTCGAGCAGGTCAAGGCGCAGGGCTATGCCTTTGATAACGAGGAGTTCCTGCCCGGGCTGCTGTGTCTGGGTGTGCTGGTTCCTGCACCCAGTGGCAGCTCCAATATGGGGCTTGCAGTGCAGGCGCCCATCATGCGTTTTTCCAAAGAAAAGGCTTTGTCCTTTCTCCCCAAGCTGCAGGCAGCGGCAGCCGCTATTGCCCGTATCAATGACGACATTCCACCGGAAACCGACGATGACTGACCTGAGCCAGCTGCAGCCCTCCAAACTTGTGAACGTGCGTGATGTCTTCGGGATTGATTCCGGGATGGTCGTGCCCGCCTTTGCGGAACGCACCGAACATGTCCCGGCTATCGACACGGCATATCGCCTGAACCCGCGGGTGACGCTGGCCGTTCTGGCTGGCTTTGCGCATAACCGGCGTGTCGTCATCCAGGGGCTGCACGGCACAGGCAAGTCCACCCATATAGAGCAGGTGGCGGCGCGCCTGAACTGGCCCTGTGTGCGAGTGAATCTTGACGGTCATGTCGGCCGGATGGACCTAGTGGGCAAGGACGCCATCGCGCTCAAGGACGGCAAGCAGGTGACGCAGTTCCAGGAGGGGATTCTTCCCTGGGCATTGCAGCGCCCGGTAGCCCTGGTTTTTGATGAATACGATGCGGGCCGACCCGATGTCATGTTCGTGATCCAGCGCGTGCTGGAGCGTGAAGGCAGCTTCACCATGCTTGACCAGAAGCGAGTCATTCAGCCGCATGCGCACTTTCGGCTGTTTGCCACCATGAATACGCTGGGCCAGGGCAACCTCAACGGCCTCTATCACGGCACGCAGCACCTGAACCATGCCCAGCTCGACCGCTGGAATCTGGTGACCAGTCTCAGTTATCTGGCTCCGGCCGAAGAGGTGGCCATCGTCATTGCGCGTGTGCCTGAGCTGGATACCCCGGCCGGGCGCAAGCAGGTCGAAGCCATGGTCGCGCTGGCAGGTCTGACGCGCCGAGGCTTTTCGGTAGGCGATCTTTCGCTGCTGATGTCACCAAGAACGGTGATCACCTGGGCAGAGAACGCGCAAATCTTCAACGACCCTGCGCTGGCCTTCGAGCTGTCTTTTCTCAATAAATGCGAGCCTGCGGAACGCGTCATCGTGAGCGAATATTTCCAGCGTTGCTTTGGCCAGGAGCTGGCTGCAGAGCAAGAGTTGGCGCTGGCATGAATGCAGAGATGAGCGCGGGAGGCATCACTCCGAGTCTGTCCCAGATGGAGTTCTGGGGCGGTGCGATGCTGAGGGCTTTCACCGGCGATGCCTCGTTGCAGTGGAGCTCTCAAACTCTCTACTGCGGCACGCAGCCTCAGGCGTTGCCGGCGCCCCATCACCTTGAGGTGCCAGTCGCTGTGCTCGATCAGCGCGGCCTGCTCGATAGCGTGGGCTTGCGTCTTCAGCTCAGTGATGAGGGCTGGCATCGCAAGCATCTTCCGGCAGATCCGGTGGAGCGCATGGTGTTCGAGCTGCTGGAGCAGCTGCGTGCCGAGAGCCTGGTGCCCGAGGCGTGGCCAGGGGCGCGTGAAAATATGCGCCAGCGCTTTCTGCACTGGAGCCAGGCCTTCATGGATTCGGGACTGACGGAGAGCAGTCTGGGAGTCCTGCTGTTCACCGTCGCGATCACGGCCTGGAGTCGGCTGACCGGGCATGAAATTCCGGGGCATATGGCGGACCAGGCGGAGCACACCCGATTGTCCATGGCTTCGGAGCTGGGATCGCACTGGGTGATGTTGCGTCGCACCCGCGAGCAGCAGCAATTGTTCTGCGAGAGCGCACTGGCCGTAAGCCGCTGGGTGGGCCAAGCCGTGCGCGCAGCGCAGCAGGAGGTGCCGCGCGGCGCGACTGCTCGCAAGCGGCGCTATAACTTTGCGCTGCCGCTGCACTTTGAATCTCAAAGCATGGATGACATGCCGGTGGCCCAGACCGGCGACAGCCGTGCATGGGCCAGCAGCGCACAAAGTTATCGTGTCTTTACGCGCGAGTTCGACCGCGAGGCCAAGGCCGCAGAGTTGGTAAGGCAAGCTCAGCTCGCGCAGTTTCGCGCCGAGATGGACGAGGAACTGGCGCGCGCCGGCTTGCTTCAGGTGGGACGTCTTGCTCGGTATTTGCAGAGCAGGCTGGCAACCCTGGTGCGCGATGGCTGGAACTGGGCACAGGAAGAGGGCTACCTGGACGCCAGTCGCCTGTCCCTGCTGGTGAGCGACCCGCAACAGACGGCGATCTTCAAGCATGAGGCACACCGGCCCGTCACCGAGACGGCGGTGACCTTGCTGCTCGATTGCTCCGGCTCCATGAAGGCTTATGCCAAGCCGCTGTCCTTGCTTCTGGATGTGCTGGGCCGTTCTCTGGAGATGGCTGGCGTGACGGTGGAAATCCTGGGGTTCTCCACGCAGTCATGGAATGGCGGGAGGGCGCGTCGTCAGTGGCAGCGTGCGGGTCAGCCGGATCTGCCCGGACGCCTGAACGAACGCCTGCACATTGTCTTCAAGGATGGTGCAAGACGCTGGCAGCAATCCCGCCATGGCATTGCAGCATTGCGCAAGCCCGATATCTTCCGGGAAGGGATAGACGGCGAGGCCGTGGAATGGGCTTGCCAGCGCCTTTCGGAGCGCCCTGCGAAGCGGCGCATCCTGATGGTGATCTCGGATGGCTGCCCCATGGATACGGCCACGCATCAAGCCAATGACGAGCATTATCTCGATCAGCATTTGCGGCAAGTCCTTGCGGCGCATGAGCGAAGTGGCGACGTCAAGATCTGTGCCCTGGGCGTGGGTCTTGATCTTGGCGTTTTCTATCGTCGCCAGCTGGCGGTCGAGCTGGAGCCGGGGATTGACGAGGCCTTGCTGCAGTCAGTGGCCGAGCTGCTGTGCAGACCATAAAGAGGCAGGTCTGATATGTCTTTCAGCGAGTGAGGTGGGGCAAAAGCTCTGGCGTTCATGAAAAAGCCGTTCATATCTTTGAACGGCTTTTTGTGGGCATCGGATTGCAGAGTTACATGCGGCCCTTCCAGGGAACCAGGCATTTCTCGATCCAGCGCATGAACAGGTCGAAGATGTAGGCAATCACGCCGATCACGATGATGCCCATGATCACAATGTCGGTGCGCAGGAAGTTCGATGCGTTGAGAACCATCTGCCCCAGGCCGACGTTCGCAGCCACCATTTCGGCGGCCACCAAAGTGGTCCAGCCAAAGCCGATGGCGATTCGCATGCCCACCAGAATGTCGGGCAGGGCCGCCGGCAAGATGACATGGCGAATGACCTGAAAGTAACTGGCACCCATGGAGTAAGCAGCGTTGATCTGCTCCTGTGCCGCGCTGCGCATGCCAGAGCGTGCCGCCAGAGCCAGAGGCGCGAAGCAGCTCAGAAAGATCAGCAGAATCTTCGGCGTTTCATCGATGCCGAACCAGATGATGATCAGCGGCAGATAGGCAAGTGGCGGAAGCGGGCGATAGAACTCGATAGGAGGGTCAAAGATGCCACGTGCAACGCGCGACATACCCATCGCGATGCCCAGAGGCACGGCAACCAGAAAGGCAAGCCAGAACGCGACGGTCACCCGCAACAGGCTGGCAGAAAAATGCTGCCATAGCGGCTTGTCGTTGGCCTGTCCGGTCAGGTATTCATAGAACTGCTGGAACACCGCCTGAGGGCTGGGCAGGAACAAAGGCTTGACCCAGCCAAGATTGGTGGCGGCAAACCACAGCGCAAGCAGGACGATCACCGTGACGATGCTGATGCCGACGCTGGAGCCTTCTCCAGGTGTCTTGAAGCGGCTGGTTTTGACCGCTTCAGAGGGCTGTGCTGCCGGTGTCTTGGTCGGAGAGTGCGAGGTTGCGGCGGACAAGGGGTTCATTTGGACGGCTTCAGACATTTGCAGGCTCCCTGTGATGGATCAGGCTCAGAACTTCTTCGCGCATCCTGATGAAGTCGGGGCGCGACTTGACGGCGCGGGCATCACCGGTACGCAGGAACTCGTGGCTGAACGGCATGTCGTCGTAGACATGGGAAATTCGGCCGGGGCTTGGGCTCATGACGATGAGGCGACTTGCGAGGAACAGGGCTTCCTCGACGGAGTGGGTGATGAAGAACACCATCTTGTTGGTGGCCTTCCAGACGCGCAGGAGAATCTCCTGGACTTGCTCCCGCGTGAAGGCATCGAGTGCACCCATGGGCTCATCCATCAGCAAAAGAGCCGGGTCGTTGGCCAGGGCACGGGCGATTCCCACCCGTTGTTGCATGCCGCCGGAGAGCTCGTAGACAGCACGCTTGGCATAGTTCTGCAGGCCGACGAGGCCGAGCTTTTCTTCGGCGATCCGGGTGCGCTCTTTG
Source organism: Comamonas resistens (assembly GCF_030064165.1). NCBI lineage: Bacteria > Pseudomonadati > Pseudomonadota > Betaproteobacteria > Burkholderiales > Comamonadaceae > Comamonas > Comamonas resistens. The sequence continues at coordinate 3,988,988 of NZ_CP125947.1, read as the reverse complement.
AAGTCCACGCCTCGCATGCGCAGACCGAGCGCCACGTTGTCGACGACATTGAGCCAGGGCATCAAGGCATGCTTTTGAAACACCACGCCCTGATGGGCGCCGGGTCCTTGTATGGGCTTGCCGTTCAGCAGCAGCTCTCCACTGGACGGAGGAAGAAAGCCGGCCATGCAGTTGAGTAAAGTGGTTTTGCCGCAGCCCGAAGCTCCAAGCGCCACCACGAAGTCGCCATCATTCATGGTCAGGTTGACAGGGGCCAGGGCCTGAAGATGCCCGCCCTTGACTTCGTAGTTGACCGTCAGATTCCGTATATCCAGAGTAGGCATGAGCTTGCCTTTCAAGAGAGGTGAAGACGAGGTCCAGTGGTTTGCCGTTCAGGTTTCTGGACCGGTAGGTAAGCCGCTGTCGATGCGGGTGCTTAGCGAGCCACGGCTTTTTTCACATAGCTATCGGTCACGAACGCGGTGTAGTCCGGCTTGGCTTCCTGGATGCGTCCTTGCGACTTCAGGAACGCAGCCGTGTTGGACATGGCCTTGGCTGCACCACCTTCCAGCCACTGTGCCGAGAGCTGCTCTTCAGCACTGGGGAAGCGATAGAGCGCCATGGCTGCCGGCACATCCTTGGGATCGGCTTTGCTCCACTTGGCAATCGCTTTGATCTCGGGTGAGTCTGGAGTCCAGCTGGCCAGGTTGTCGCGGACCTGGGCGCTGGCGCGGTTCAAGGCCTTGGCGAATGCCGTCATGAATGCAGGGTTCTCCTGGGCGAACTTGGCATTGACCGCAATGCCTTCGAATGTGGGGTAGCCCATTTGCGCAATGCTGCCCGAGGTGGCGATCACCTTGCCTTTTTGCTTGACCTTGGCGAGGACGGGGTCCCATACGAAAGTTCCGTCGATATCACCGCGTTCCCAGGCTGCGGCGATCTCGGGTGGCCGCATATTCATGACGTTGACCTTGCGTGCATCAACACCTTCTTTTCCCAGCGCCGCAATCAGCTGGTAGTGCGCGGTGGAGACGAAAGGCACACCGATGCGTTTGCCTTCCATACTTTTGAAACCGGTGATGCCACCGCCATCGCGTGCTACCAGGGCCTCGGCATTGGCGATATCTGCAGAGATCCAGAAGAGCTTGAGGTCTTGTCCCTGGCTGGCTGCAGCGGTGAGCGGGCTGGAGCCGACCTCTCCCATTTGCACATCGCCGGAAGCCATTGCACGTATGACATCGCCGCCGCCGGAGAACATGCGCCAGTTGATCTTGTAGCCGGTCTCCTTCTCGATCTCGCCAGACTCCATGACCAGGCGCAAGGGCACCAGCATGTCCTGATTGGCAAAGGTGACGGTTTTCTGCTGGGCGAATCCGGTGGCGGACAAAGCCAGCGCCGCAGCCGCAAGGCCAGCTTTCAGCACAGATCGCTTTTGTATTCTCATTTCAATCTCTCCATTTTCAAGAACGATGTCGGGTGAATATTGGGTCCAGAAATTTCTTGATTGCCGTCGATTTCACGTGGCGTTCGAGAGCGCCTTTTCTGGCTCGATCCGCATGAAAGCTGTTCCGGGAAATGGCACCAGCTTTCTGAGCGGATCGTAGTGAGCAACCTTGGCAATCCAGTAGGTCCAGCCAGGCGCAATCGTTAGGTCCAGCGCCTTCGAATCCATCTGTCTCAGTGCACCCGGTGTGTTCCAGCTCAGGACGCGATGCACGGCAAAGCCTTGGTGGGCATGGCTTTGGAGGTCGATGTGGCATGTGAGTAAGGCTCTTCTTTTCCCGATGTTCGGTGGGTTAGGTGTATTCACTGAGTCGGTATGCATGGGGCTGAATTCCCTGATGAAACGGGCTTGCGAGAAAGAGGCTCGACTTGAATGCATCCGCAAAATGCATGCCTGAATACAGTCGATTCACTGAGGGCGATACGCGTGAAGCCATAAAAAAAGCACCTCGTGTGAGAGGTGCTCTTCGAGTGCCTGGCGTGACTGGTCTAGGCCTCAGTTCTTCTCGTCATTGAAGTGGTACCAGTGGTAGAGAAAGCGCTGACCCATGCGACGAAATGGTGCAAATGCTTCGGAGCGCACCATGTTGAACGCATTGGGATATTCAAGCTGTGAGTTGTAGATGGGCAGCTCGAATTCCTTGAGAGTCTGGCCTGCAATGCGCTGGGCCATGCGGCGACCGGCATGGGCGGAGAAAGACACGCCGTTGCCACCGTAGCCGACGGCATAGAAGATGCTTTCCTTGGGGTCTGGTTGCGTGACGCGCGGCATCATGTCGTGGCTCACATCGACCCAGCCCCACCATGAGTAGTCGACCTGAATTCCCTTGAGCGCCGGGAACTTGTGATGCAGACCTTCCACCAGCTTGGCCATGTGCACAGGGTTGGGCGCATCCGCGCCCGTGATGGAGCTGCGACTGCCGATCTGCACGCGGTTGTCGGGAAGCTTGCGGTAGTAAAAGCGCAGGGTACGGGTGTCGGTGATGACCTGCGTGGTCTTGAAGTTGGTCGCGTCCAGCTCTTCCTCGGTCAGTGGTCTGGTGACCAAAGAGTTCGAAAGAATCGGCATGATCTTGGAGCGCAACTGGGGGTGCAGTTGGTTGCTGGTGTAACCCCCGGTGGCAAAGCCTACGGCGCGTGCCTTGACGATACCTCCGGGCGTCTTGAGATAGTGCATGCCATTGCGCGTTTCCATGCCGATGACGGGGCTGGCGGGATGTACTTTGACGCCCAGTTCCCGGGCCTTGCGCAAGTAGCCGAACGCCAGTTTGAGTGGGTGAACACCGATGCCGTCGGGTTCGTGCATGGCGCCGCGGCAGTCGGCATCGTCGACATAGTTGCGCTTGACTTCATCGATGCTGAGGACTCTGGCGTCATAGCCGAAAACATCGCGCATGACGCGGGTCTCATTGCGCAGAAACTCCATCTTGCGGTCGCGGTGGGCGATGTAAAGATGCCCTCCGGGCTGTGGCTCGCATTCGGGAAACTCGGACACCAGCTTCTTGAAGGTGTCGAAGCCTTCGCGGATTTCTGCATCCAGTTTCAGGGCTACGTCCTTGCCCCAGCGCTCTATCCATTGCGAGCGATAGAGACGGCCGCTGGCATTCTGCCCCTGGCCACCGTTGCGGCTGGTGCAGCCCCAGGCGGTCTGATTGGCTTCGAGCACCACTGCGCGAATGCCGTGTTCGCGAGCCAGAAACAGAGCGGTGGAAAGGCCTGTGAAGCCAGAGCCCACGATGACCACATCGGCTTCCATGTCACCGCAAACAGGGCCGTCATCGTCTGGCGGGCGACCGGCGGTGCCAACCCAGTAGGTGGGCGCATAGCCCGCGCCATGACCGGGGTTGGGCGCTACCAGAGGATCGTATTGAGGATCGTAGGAGCTCAGATGGCTGGGGCGAATGTCCTCTGCTTTCATGGCGTTTGTCTCCTGGCAAGCTTTTCTTGAAGCCTTGCCTTATTGCTATGGAAAAGAAAGCTGGCCGGCGATTTGAATGCAGTGCAAATGCCTGCCAAGTCTTGTTGCCGGGTGATGGAGGACAGCATATCCAGCCCTGTAGGACGCTCGTTAGGGCCACGCTGAAGGTTTCGATGGAGCCAGAGAGCGAGAGCGCACCTGCTCCTGGTGGCTCCAGATCAACGGTGTGGCGCTCGCGGCCCTTCCTCGTGGGTGAATGCGGTCGCTGCCGGGGTTGAGAGACCTATCGTTTTTACCTAAACCACCAGGCGACATGATTTCTGTTTTGTCTCTCTGGGTGAGTGCAGTCAAGAAGGAAAAAATCCTTTGTTATCAAAGGTTTTTAAAGATTCTTGTGCCGTTGCATAGGGCTTCCCAGGTCATGACTGGGAGGCCTTTTTCTTTCAGCCTTGGACCTAACGATAGCCTCCCGCTGGTTCTACGAATCCAGAACGCGGCTATCTACGATGAACCATCGAAATCAGCAAGCACTTCGATCAACGGCAGTCGCATTCATTGCATGCGGCCGGTCAATGCCTCACCACTATCTGGAAACATCATGAGTGATACCCAAATTCAACCTGACGCCCAATTTCTGGCCCGCTTTTCCGAAGCCTGGAACCGGCATGACATAGAGGCCCTGATGAGTTTCATGGCCGATGAGTGCGAGTTTCATGCCGTGGCGGGCCCCGATCTGATGGGGCGCAGTTTCATCGGTCGCGAAGCCGTCCGCGAGGGTTTTCAGATGGCCTGGCAAGCTTTTCCCGATGCGGCCTGGCTGGATGGAGAGCACTTTGTGCAGGGCTCGCGCGGCATCTCGGAATGCACGTTCAAAGGTACCAAGGCCGACGGCCTGCGGGTTGAAGCCCGCATGGTGGATGTCTTCACGTTCCGCGACGGCAAGATTGCCGTCAAGAACGCATACAGAAAAGATCGCCCACCTGTGGCTGTTGCTGCCTGATACGCAGGCATTTTTCATCCACGGCATCTCGTCTATCGGAACGCCGTGGGTGCCCGAATTGGTAGATGTTTTCAAGCAAGACAACTGAATGATCACGGCAGCGGCCGGCATGAGCCGCAGGACAAGAGCACACAGATAAAGCCGTGACGGCTGGCCCTCGCAGGCCAGTGAAACAGGAGACAAAAATGATTGGAAATCCGCATTCCGCGCCGGAAGGGCTTGCGCATACGCTCAAACAGCGGCACATGACCATGATTGCCCTGGGGGGCGTCATCGGGGCAGGGCTTTTTGTGGGCAGTGGCGTGGTGATCAATTCTGCAGGCCCCGCCGCTGTCATCTCATTTCTGATCACCGGCTTGCTGGTGGTGCTGGTGATGCGCATGCTCGGTGAAATGGCCTGCTCCGTCACCGGAGGCTCGTTCTATGAATATGCACGCGAGGCCTGGCGTGACAAGCCCGCTGTGGGGCAGCTTGCGGGCTTTCTGACAGGCTGGATGTACTGGTATTTCTGGGTCATTGTCGTGGCCCTGGAAGCCGTGGCCGGTGCGGAGCTTGTGCGCTACTGGCTGCCCGACGTGCCGGCATGGAGCATCAGCCTGGTACTGCTGGTCCTGATGACGTTGACCAACCTCGTCTCGGTAAAGTCATTTGGTGAATGCGAGTTCTGGCTTGCATCGATCAAGGTCGCTGCCATTGTGGTGTTCCTGTTCATTGCCGGCGTGTATGTGCTGGGGCTGACACCCTCCAGCGGCGGCATGCATATTGCCAACCTGACCCAGAATGGCGGCTTCATGCCCAACGGCATTGTTCCGGTGCTGACGGGGGCGGTGGCCGCAACCGGCTTTTACTTTGGTGCCGAGATCGTGACCATTGCTGCAGCAGAGACGGCAGAGCCGCAAAAGGCCGTGGCCAAGGCGACAAGCTCGGTCATCCTGCGTGTGCTGGTGTTCTATGTCGGGTCGGTGTTGCTGGTAGCCTGCCTGGTGCCCTGGAACTCGACAGCGATGGCCACACCTTATGTGAGCGCGCTGGACGCCATGGGTGTACCGGCAGCGGCCCAGATCATGAATGCCGTGGTGTTGACGGCTGTGTTGTCGGCCCTGAACTCCGGCCTCTATGCCTCGTCGCGCATGCTGTTTGCACTGACTCGCCGAGGCGATGCACCCAAGGTGCTGGCGCGTGTCAGCCGCAATGGTGTGCCCGTCTATGCCATTTTGTTTGCGACGCTGTTTGGCTATGGCGCCATCGTCATGTCCTATCTGTCGCCGGACAAGGTGTTCGCCTTTTTGGTGAACTCCTATGGGACGGTTGCCATCTTTGTCTACATCCTGATTGCCATATCCCAGCTGCGTCTGCGCTTGCGCATGGAACGTGAGGCGCCCCATATGCTCAAGGTACGCATGTGGTGCTTCCCTTACCTGACCTGGCTTGCCATTGTCGGCATGGTGTCCATCGTGATTGCCATGGGGTTCATCCCCGAGCAACGCACACCGCTGGCGCTGGGCGTGGCCAGCCTCTGCATCCTGCTGATTGCATATCGCATACGCCAGTTTCTGAGACGCGGGGTCATGCCCGAAGGATTGCTGGAGGAGTTCTCCCCCCCCAAACTGAGCAAGAGCTGAGAAAGATAAAAAAAGCTCCGGATGAAAGTCCGGAGCTTTTTTGTTTCTACAGGCGGTGCATGGCGTCTGCGAGGGCCTTGATGCCTTGGCCGATCTGGTTGGCTGGAATGGACTGATAGCCCAGGCGAATGTAGTTTCCTGCTTTGCCGGGGGCCGTGAAAAAAACGTCACCGGGCTCGATGAGTACACCGTTTTGAGCGGCCTGGCGCGCCAGCGCCTGCGCGGAAACATGATCAGGCAGTTGCACCCAGCATGAGCCGCCGCCGCGTACTGGCGTGATACGGCATTCGGGCATGTATCGCGCCATGGCCGAGGCCAGTTCGGCATGCCGCTCTTTCTGCGCCTGTCCAAGCCGGCGCAGCTGCGCCTCATAGTGGCCCTGAGAGATGAACATGGCCAAGGTTCGCTGTATGAAGGTCGAAGGGTGGCGGATCATCAGGCGGCGCAGCGCCCGCAGCTCTTCAATGAGTTCGGGCGGAGCCACGATATAGCCCACGCGCAGTCCCGGCGCCATGCTTTTGGAGAGGCTGCCGATGTAGATGACGCGGTTGCTGCGATCCAGGCTCTTCAGTGCAGGGATGGGCTGCTCATCGAAGCTGCTTTCGCTTTCGTAGTCATCCTCGATGATGATGAGGTCATGCTTTTTGGCAGTTTCCAGCAGGGCCTCGCGCCTTTCCAGGGGCATGGTGACGCCGGTAGGGCATTGGTGGCTGGGGGTGACGTACAGATACTCCAGCCTCTGCATGCTTTGCGTGATGGGCAGACCTTCGTCATCGACAGCGATGGGAATTACCTGGGAAGTCCGGCTGCTGAAGATATTGCGCGCATCGGGGTAGCAAGGGTCTTCGATGCCTATGGCGACGCCTTCACGCATCAGCAGGTCGGCCACCATATACAGGGCATGCTGGGCGCCGACCGTGATGATGATTTCGTCGGGCGATGCCCAGACTCCGCGCCGCGGCAGGATCTTGGTCTGGACCTGCTGAACCAGGCTTTCGTCATCGCGGTTGATGTGATCGGGAGCCCACATGCGGATATCCACGACGCCCAGAGCCTTGAGGCAGCAGTCGCGCCACGCGGCTGTGGGAAACAGGTCCTTGTCGAACTGACCGTAGAGAAACGGAAAGGGAAAGCGCTGCCAGTCGTCTTCCTTGACGATGCTGCGCTGTAGGCTGGGGCGCAGCCAAAGGCGTCGGGACCAGTCTGTATGAGACTCATCAGCGGAATCTTCGGCCTTGGCCGAGGAGCGCGAGGCCGTCACCGTGCGGCCTTGCAGCACATCGGGGTGGATGAAATGCCCCTTGCGTTCCCGGCTCAGCAAAAAAGCCTCTTCGCTCAACTGCTGGTATGCCATGACCACGGTGATGCGGCCGACACGCAGATGGCGCGCCAGTTCGCGGCTGGATGGAATGGCATCGCCAGGCGCCAGTACCCCGCTCAGGATGGCGTCAACCAGCATCTCCCGGATCTGGCCTTGCAGACTGAGGGAGGGCCTCGCACTGCGGAGAAACAATTGCTCCCACATCGCCTCCGAGGGCGGTGTGCGGGAAGAGGTGGCAAGGGAATCGGTCGTCATTTATTGTTGTGAACTCACTCTTGGTGCATGCCAGTGCACCTGGCTCCGGACTTTGGCACATTGCGCACGGGAACATGGGATGAGCCAGGGTCTTCAGCAAAGGTCCAATATAGGTCAGAGCAGGCATCGGCTCAATGTGGTTTTCTTTGATACGGGCCCGCTTTTACGTTGAGATACTGCGTGCTGCGGTTTGTGCAGAGCACCGAATATTTGATATATAATTTCAGTCTTCGCGGCTGTAGCTCAGCTGGATAGAGTACTTGGCTACGAACCAAGGGGTCGTGGGTTCGATTCCTGCCAGCCGCACCAAACGTCAAGCCTCAGAACTGAAAAGTTCTGAGGCTTTTTCGTTTGTCCGTGCGTTTCGCAAGCTCGCCTGCCACCAGTCTCAAGCTCGGCTTGTATTTTTCAGTCAGATTCAGCTCAGCGCTTATGGATAAAGCGCAAGCTGCTATCAAAACAGATGGCCAAATCGGTGATGGCAAGATGGTGACAAACCTGGGGCTGCATTCATGCCATGCTGCACAGGTGCCGAGTTCTTGTTCACTCATTTCATGGGGAAGCTGCGAAATGTCTGTCAAAGCCGATTTTCTGACGCATGAAGTTCTCAACCAGCCGCAGCCCGTGCCTGCCTGCAATTTATGGAGCAGCGATCAGGTGTTCCAGGAATGCGTGCAGCGTGAGGGCGGAAGCTGGGCAGCGGAGCACTTAAGCTGGCATGGCGATATATGCGGCGGGCCGCTGATGGAGCAGGGCGAACTGGCCAATGCGCACAAGCCCGTGCTGCACAGCTTTGACCGGTACGGCAGACGCATTGATTCGGTGGAGTTCCATCCTGCCTATCACGAGCTGATGCGCCACAGCATGGCGGCGCAGGTGCAGAGCTTTTCCTGGAATCACGCTGACAAGGAAGGCGCGCATGTGGTGCGTGCAGCCCTTGCCTATCTGTCGGGCCAGGCAGAGGCTGGCACGGGCTGTCCCTTGACCATGACCCATGCGGCCGTGCCGGTGCTTAGGCGCAATCCTGTGCTGACTCAAATCTGGCTGCCCAAGGTTCTGGGCACGGAATACGACTCCAGAAGCGTGCCGGTGCAAAGCAAGAGTGCCTGCACCATTGGCATGGGCATGACGGAAAAGCAGGGCGGCACCGATGTACGTGCCAACACCACGCGGGCGATTGCCCAGGCCGATGGCAGCTATGAGATCGTGGGCCACAAATTCTTCTTCTCGGCGCCCATGTGCGATGCGCATCTGGTGCTGGCCCAGACCGAAACCGGGCTCAGCTGCTTTTTGCTGCCCCGCATCCTGGCCGACGGCAGCCTCAATGCCGTGCGTATCCAGAGGCTCAAGGACAAGCTCGGTGACTGGAGCAATGCCTCGTCCGAAGTCGAATTTCAGGGCGCCAGTGCCTGGCTGATCGGTGATGAAGGCCGCGGTGTGGCAACGATTCTGGAGATGGTGGCTCTGACCCGGCTCGATTGCGCGGTGGGCTCGGCCGCCGGCATGCGCCAGGCCTTGGTACAGGTGCTTCATCACACACGCCAGCGCAGCGTGTTCGGCAAGCCCCTGCTGGAGCAGCCGCTGATGCGCAATGTGCTGGCGGACCTGGCGCTGGAGAGTGAAGCCGCGACCACGCTGGCCATGCGCATTGCACGCGCCGTCGATCGCGCGCCCCACGATGAGCATGAAACGGCGCTGGCGCGTCTGGTCACCGCCGTGGGCAAATACTGGATCTGCAAGCGTGCGCCGGTGTTCGTCAACGAGGCACAGGAGTGCCTGGGCGGTATCGGTTATGTCGAAGAGAATATATTGCCCCGCCTGTACCGGCAGGCGCCGCTGAACTCGATCTGGGAGGGCAGCGGCAATGTGCAATGCCTGGATGTGCTGCGTGCGCTGCGCCGCGAGCCCGAGGTGCGCGATGCGCTGTTTGCGGAGCTGTATCGCGTGCATGGCCAGAGCCCGGCACTGGACCGGGAGACGCAATGGCTGGATCAGGCTCTGGGCGATGTCGCAGGGCTGGAGCTGCGCAGCCGGTATATTGTCGAGCGCATGGCGCTGGCCTTGCAGGCGGCTTTGCTGCTGCAGGGCGCTCCGGACTTTGTGGCCGCTGCGTTTTGTCATTCGCGCCTGGGTGGCGCACACGGCATGGCCTTTGGCACGCTGGATGCCTCTGCTCCATTGGATGAACTGATAGAGCGCGCCATGCCGCAGTTCTGAGATTGGCTCGGAAATCGGAAAATGGCTCGGGTTTTCCCGAGCGCTGCTGGAAATTCGGATATACTCGGTGCTTTAGCGGCTGTAGCTCAGCTGGATAGAGTACTTGGCTACGAACCAAGGGGTCGTGGGTTCGATTCCTGCCAGCCGCACCAAACGACAAGCCTCAGAATCGCAAGGTTCTGAGGCTTTTTCGTTTCCGGGCTTCGCGTGCACAGTCTTTGCGCTGCCGCGATCTGTGTGAAGATAGGCGGCCTATGAGCAAGGCTTTCACCAAAGAATCCGATGGCGACGACGATGATGAAATCGGCGCTCTGCCGCCGCTGCCAGCCGGCGGCAAGAACTACATCACGCCCCAAGGCTACCAGCGCCTGAAAGATGAGCTGCTGGAGCTGATCGACAACGAGCGTCCCAAGATCGTGGAGATCGTGCATTGGGCGGCCAGCAATGGCGACCGCTCGGAAAACGGCGACTATCTGTATGGCAAGAAGCGGCTGCGCGAGATCGACCGTCGTATCCGCTTTCTGACCAAGCGACTGGAGATTGCCGAGGTGGTCGACCCTGCCGTGCATGCGGGCAGCGATCAGGTGTTTTTCGGCGCTACCGTGAGCTATGTGGACGATGAGGGCGTGGAGCGCAGCATCACCATCATGGGCATTGACGAGGCCGATAGTGCGCAGAACCAGGTCAGCTGGATTGCGCCAGTCTCGCGTGCGCTGCTCAAGTCTCGCGTGGGTGACGAGGTGGCCTTGCCCACACCGGCGGGTGTGCGCATGCTGGAAATTCTGGAGGTCAGCTACCCGGCTCCTGCGGACAAGGACTAGGAGCGAAGGGCAAGCTCGTCTGTGGGTGCAGCACAAAGACATCAAAAAAGCGCGATCACCAAGGTAGTCGCGCTTTTATTTTGAGAGCTGCCTGCGCTTGCTATTCATGAATTCCAGGTTTGTTTTTCTGGAGTCCGAGGCAGGTAAAGCGCAAGCTGCTCTCTGATTGATAGCTTAGACGCCGCCCTGCAACCGCTGCAACAACTCCACCGTGGGGTAGCCATCGGCGACCAGGCCCTGGCTTTGCTGATATTGGCGCAGGCCCGCGCGGGTGGCTGGACCCATGACTCCATCGGCCGTGCCGGCGGAGAAGCCGCGCTGGTTCAGCGCTTCCTGCAAGGCACGGGTCTGATCGCGCGACAGCGCTGCCAGATCGCGCGGCCAGTCCGCCATCACCCCGCTGCCGCCAGCCAGTTGCTGCGACAGCAGGCCCACACCCAGGGCGTAGTTGGTGGAGTTGTTGTAGCGCAGGATGGCGCGGAAGTTGCTGCCCACCATGAAGGCCGGGCCGCGTGCACCGGCGGGAGCGATGATGCTGGCGCCGGCCATGGCGGGCAAAGGCTGGCCGTTGATGGCCTGCACGCCTTCGCTGGCCCAGGCGCTGCTGTTCTGGCGCTGCGACAGTTCAGTACGCGCATAGTCAAAGCCGGCGGGCAGCCGCACTTCCACCGCCCAGGGCTCGCTGCTGTTCCAGCCCGAGCTTGAGACATAGTTGGCGGTGGAGGCTGCCACATCCGCCATGGAGCCCCAGATGTCGCGGCGCCCGTCGCCATCGGCATCGACGGCGTACTGCAGAAACACCGAGGGCAGAAACTGCGTGTGGCCCATGGCGCCGGCCCAGGAGCCCACCATATGTGCGGCATCGATATCGCCGTTGTCGATGATGCGTAGCGCCGCAATCAGCTCTTTCTCGGCCCAGGCGGCACGGCGGCCTTCGAACGCCAGCGTGGCAAAGGCGTCGATGGTCGAGAAATTGCCGAAGTTGCTGCCGTAATTGCTTTCCATGCCCCAGATGGCGGCGATCACCGAGGCCGGCACGCCGTAGCGCTTGGCTGCGGGTTGCAATGCCGGTGCTGCTTCCTGCATCTTGGCCTTGCCGTTCTTGATGCGCAGCGGCGAGACGGCGCTGTCCAGATACTGCCAGGGCGTACGCGTGAACTCGGGCTGGGCCCGGTCGAAATTCACAATATTGGGGCGCAAGCGCGCATTGGCGATATTGCGCAATGTGGCAGCACTGATGCCCGCGTCAGCCGCCTTGGCGGTGAAGGCCTGCTTCCAGCGCTCGAACTCCTGGGCATTGAGGCGTGAGCGGCTGTCCTCGGCTGCTGGCGGAGCGGCCGGCTCGGCGACGCTGGCAGTGGCGGGTACGGCTGGTGCAGGCGCTGTGGTGACGGCTGGGGTGGCTGGCGCTTCGGGGCGGCTTGCGCAGCCGGCCAGAGCTACCGCAGCCACGCAGGCTGTGGCAAGCAGGGAACGTGGCTGGAAATAGGCGGTGTAGGGCATGCGACATTGTCGCTTGCCTGCGGGGCCTCAGAGAGTGCCAGCCTGTGGGAAGAAGCCGGCAGCTTGCAACAAATTACAGCCGGGTGCCAATGCTTCAGGCGATGACGCGGCCCGCGCGCACCACGGAATGCAGGCGTCGCAGATTGCGCAGCGCATTTTCCAGCTGCACATTGTTGTGCACCGAGATCACAAAGCGCAGGTCCGTGGTTCCCACGGCAACCTCGTCGGTCATCTCGACGCGCACGATGTCCGCCTCGGCATTGGCCAGTTCGGCAGCCACGCGGGCCAGAACGCCCTTGTTGTTCTGCACGGTGACCACGATGCCCGCCTCGAAGACGCGGGTAATGTCATCGGCCCAGTCCACGGTGATGAAGCGGTCCGCGTCTTTTTCGCGCAGCTTGATGGCGTTGTGGCATTGGGCATGGTGCACGACCAGGCCCTGGCCGCCGAGGTAGCCCAGAATCGGGTCACCAGGCACGGGGCGGCAGCAGTGCGAGTAATGGACCGAACTGCTCTCGTCGCCATTGAGCGTGACTGCGCCCTGGAAGGGCCGGTTGTCGGTGTTGAAGCGCTCCTGCGTGATCAGCAGTGCATCGGGGCGCACGCCTTGCCGGGCCATGAAGGTGGTCATGCGGGCGGCGACCAGAGATGCAATGCGGCGCCCCATGCCGATATCGACCATGAGATCGGCCGGCGCACGGTTGCCGGTGGTGCGCAGAATCTCTTCCCAGACGGGCTTGTTGGCATCGTCCTGGGGCGGAATGGCATCGATGCCCTCGGCGCGCAGTGCCTGGGCCAGCAGGGTTTCGCCCAGCTGTCCTGCTTCGCTCTGTGCAGCGTTCTTGAGGAAGGAGCGAATCTTGGAGCGTGCCCGGCCCGTCTTGACAAAGCTCAGCCAGGCGGGGTTCGGTGTGGAAGACTCGGAGGTGATGATCTGCACCACATCGCCGCTCTTGAGCTCGGTGCGCAGCGGCACTTCTTCGTCGTTAATCTTGGCGGCCGTGGTGCGGTTGCCGATCTTGCTGTGGATGGCATAGGCAAAGTCCACCACGGTGGCACCGCGCGGCATGGCCATGATCTCGCTCTTGGGTGTGAACACATAGACCGCGTCGGGGAAGAGATCCACCTTGACATGGTCCCAGAACTCGGCGGCATCGCGGGTTTCGTTCTGGATGTCGAGCAGCGATTGCAGCCACTGGGTGGACAGGTGCTCGGAGTCATGGCCTTGCTGGGCCTTGTACAGCCAGTGGGCTGCCACGCCTGCCTCGGCCACGATGTTCATCTCTTCCGTGCGGATCTGGAACTCGATGCTGACGCTGGACGGACCGACCAGCGTGGTATGCAGCGACTGGTAGCCATTGCTCTTGGCTATGGCGATGTAATCCTTGAAGCGGCCCGGCATGGGCTTGTACTTCTGATGCAGCACACCCAGGGCCGTATAGCAGTCCAGCACCTTGGGAACCATGATGCGAAAGCCGTAAATGTCCGTGACCTTGGCAAAGCTCAGCTGGTTCTTCTGCATGCGCAGATACAGCGAATACAGAGTGCTCTCACGCCCCAGCAGGCGGGCAGGCAGGCCCTGCTTGGTGAATTCGGCGTTGACTTCATCCTGCACGCGCTGCACCAGATCGCGGCGGCGTGTGCGCGAGCGGCCGATGGCCTTTTCCAACGTGGCATAGCGCCAGGGGTGCAGATGCTTGAACGACAGGTCCTGCAGCTCGCGATAGGTCTGGTTCAGACCCAGGCGGTGGGCAATGGGCGCATAGATTTCCAGTGTCTCGGACGAGATGCGTCCCCACTTGCTGCGCGGCATGTCGCTCATGGTGCGCATATTGTGGGTACGGTCGGCCAGCTTGATGAGAATGACGCGCACATCGCGCGCCATGGCCAGCAGCATCTTGCGGAAGGACTCGGCCTGGCTTTCCTCGCGGGTATTGAACTGCAGCTTGTCCAGTTTGGTCAGTCCGTCGACCAGCTCGGCCACGTCCTGACCAAAGCGTTCTTCCAGATCGGCCTTGGTGATGCCGCAGTCCTCCATGGAGTCGTGCAGCAGGGCGGCCATCAGGGCTGGCGCATCCAGCTTCCAGTTGGCACAGATGCCGGTTACGGCAATGGGATGGGTGATGTAAGGGTCACCGCTGCTGCGCCACTGATCGGAATGGGCATGATCGGCATAGATATAAGCTTGGCGAACCCGTTCCTGGCTGTCGGCATCGAGATAGCCGAGATGCTCCATCAAACCCGCAAATGCAGCCGCAGACACGCTGCCTGCCTGCTCAGCAGACATGCGCTGAGGCTTGGCCGGTGCCGGGGTTGGGGAAGCAATCGTCGAGTTCTGGGCCGCTGTCATATGCCCTAAATGTAGCCTGCAAGTCGTTAGTGCAAGTTAATGGCAACAAAAAAGCACCGACTCGCGGTGCTTAATTGTGCGTTTTGGTGCTGCGATGCAACAGCTTAGCCGGGCACCTTCTTCAGCATTTCCAGGCCCACCTTGGAATCTGCGATTTCGCGCAAAGCGGTGACGCCGGCCTTGTTCTTGGTCTCAATCTTGGGTGTGTGACCCTGGTTGAGCATACGGGCGCGGTAAGTAGCGGCCAAAACGAGCTGGAAGCGATTGGGGATTTGCTCCAGGCAATCTTCAACGGTAATGCGTGCCATCAGGAACTCCGGGAACGGTCAGTTGGATTCAGGGATGTTGAGCGACTCGAAGGTGTCGGCGCGAAGGCGCCGCTGGGCCGCATATTTGAGACGTTGCGCATGAATGATCGCTTTCAGATCGAAAAGCGCACTCTCAAACAATTCATTGATTATAACGAAGTCGAATTTCGCGACTTGCGCCATTTCCTCAGCCGCGTTTTTCAGACGCAGTTCGATCACTTCCGGTGCATCTTCGCCGCGGTTTTCCAGGCGCGCGCGCAGCTCATCCCAGCTGGGGGGCAGGATGAAGATCAGAACCGCGTTGGGAAAGGCCTGCTTGACCTGCAGAGCGCCCTGGTAGTCGATTTCGAGCAGCACATCGGTGCCGCTCTTGATGCGCTCTTCCAGGGATTTCTTGGCCGTGCCGTAGCGGCGGCTGTGCACATTGGCCCATTCGACAAAGCCGCTGTTGGCGACCATGGCGTCGAATTCGGCGTCCGAGACGAAGTAGTACTCGCGGCCATGCTTTTCCTGGCCACGCGGCGCGCGCGTGGTGTGGGAGACGGAGGGGTAGACGCGTGCGTCGAACTCACGCAGCGCGCGCACCAGAGAGGATTTGCCAGCGCCACTGGGCGCCGACACGACAAATAGATTTCCGGGATGGTCCATGACTTGGGGCATGAATTGGGGCATGGATCTGAGCGCAAGAGGGGATTGCGCCCAGGGTTGGCTTACTCGATGTTCTGCACCTGTTCGCGCATCTGCTCGATCAGTACCTTCATGTCGACGCTGATGCGGGTCAGCTCCAGCGTGGCAGATTTGGAGCCCAGCGTGTTGGCTTCGCGGTGCAGTTCCTGAATCAGGAAGTCCAGGCGCTTGCCGATGTCGCCGCCTTTCTTCAGCAGGCGCTCGATCTCGTCGAGGTGCGAGCCCAGGCGGGTCACTTCTTCTGCGACGTCGATGCGGATGGCGAAAGCCGTGGCTTCGGCCAGGGCGCGGTCCTGCGCCGCTTCCGGGGCGACCGAACCTTCACCCAGAGCCATGGCTTCCTTCCAGCGCTCCAGGAATTTCAGGCGCTGCTGCTCAACAAGCTGGGGCACCAGCGGTGTGGCAGTCTTGGCCAGCTCGCGCAGCTGCTGGATGCGGTCCAGCAGCATGGCCGAAAGGCGCTCGCCTTCACGGGCACGGGCGGCCAGCAGATCGGTGACGGCCTGTTCGGCCAGGGGCGGGACGATCTCGCTCCAGTCCGTGCTGCTGGCGCTGGTGCCATTGCACAGGCGCAGCACATCGGCCACGGAAAGCTCGCGAGCCTTGGGCAGCCAGGCCTGGATGGAGTCCTGCAGGCTCACCAGCCGTTGCAACTGGGGCGCGGACGGTGTGGGCAGGGATTGGTTGTCGGTGACGTCAATGGCGGCACGCACTTCCACCTTGCCGCGCTTGAGGCGCGCGGTGAGCAAGGTACGCAGGGCCGGTTCAAGGGCACGCAGTTCGTCGGGAAGGCGGAAGGACAGATCCAGAAAGCGGCTGTTGACCGCGCGGATCTCAAGGCCCAGACGGCTGCTGGATTGAGGCTCTTGACCACCCTCAACGGATGCGCTGTGCTGGGCACTGGCGTATCCGGTCATGCTGTAAACTGGCATTGGACTTTTGATGGATGCTTGCAATTTCCCGATTATCCGGGTTTCGAATCATCCTTGAGGTTTACCGGTAAAAAATGTCTACAAAAATCAAGCCCGCGCCCTTGCCGCCTGGCAGCACGATAGGCGGATACCGGGTGGTTCGCAGGATTTCTTCGGGGGGGTTCGGAATTGTCTACTTGGCCTTGGACTCCGAGGGCAAGCAGGTGGCAATCAAGGAATACCTTCCGGCCTCGCTAGCCACCCGTGCGCCCAACGAGCTGCAGCCCGCGGTTGTGCCGGAAAAACTGTCCCTCTATCGCCTGGGGCTCAAGAGCTTTTTCGAGGAAGGCCGTTCGCTGGCCCAGATTTCGCACGCCTCCGTGGTGAGCGTGCTGAATTTCTTCCGCGAAAACGAGACCGTCTACATGGTCATGAACTATCTGGAGGGGGCGACCCTGCAGGAGTTCATCGTCACGGCGCGCGAGCTCAAGGCCGACAAGGTGTTCCGCGAATCGACCATTCGCTCGCTGTTCGACGAGGTGCTGCGCGGCCTGCGCATCGTGCACCAGCACAAGATGCTGCACCTCGATATCAAGCCCGCCAACATCTTCATCACCAATGACGACAAGGCCGTGCTGATCGATTTCGGTGCGGCCCGCGAAGTGCTGTCCAAGGAAGGCAACTTCATCCGGCCCATGTACACGCCCGGCTTTGCCGCGCCCGAGATGTACAGGCGTGATTCGCAGCTGGGCCCCTGGACCGATATCTACGCCATCGGCGCCTGTATCTATGCCTGCATGCAGGGTGTGCCGCCCAACGAGGCGCCGCAGCGCCAGGAAAAAGACCGCCTGTCGGTGGCGCTGGGCAAATTGCGCGGCGTGTATTCGGACAATCTGATCGAGGTGGTCGAGTGGTGCATGGCCATGGACCCGCTGTCGCGCCCGCAGTCTGTGTTTGCCCTGCAAAAAGAGCTCAGCCGCGAGGGAGAGCGGCGCTACACCAAGCTCAAGGTGCAGGAGCGCATGCGCATGCAGTTTGACTCCATGGTGCATGACGCCAAGAAGAATCTGCAGAAATTCGGTGGTTCGGAAAGAGGCGCAGTGCCTGACAGCAGCAAACGCAAACTATGAAATTTTCCGTATTCCAGTTGAGCCGTCGCGGGGGGCGTGCGCTCAATGAAGATCGCATGGGTTACTGCTACACGCGCGAATCCGCGCTGTTTGTGCTGGCTGACGGCATGGGCGGGCATCCCGACGGGGAGATTGCCGCTCAGATCGCGCTGCAGGTGGTGTCCGTGCATTTCCAGAAGATGGCCAAGCCCACGCTGGAGGATCCTCGCGCTTTTCTGGAAGAGGCTTTGCTGCAGGCGCATCGGCAGATCCTGCGCTATGCCAGCATCAAAGGCATGATAGATACACCGCGCACCACACTGGTGGCAGCCGTGGTGCAGGACGGCCATGCCTATTGGGCACATTGCGGGGATTCCCGCCTGTACTGGGTGCGCGACGGCCAGATGATGGAGCGTACGCGCGACCATTCCTACAGCGAAATGCGCAAGGTTTCGGGTCTGGTCACGCAGTCCAATCGCAATGTGCTGTTTACCTGCCTGGGCTCACCCTCCAAGCCCATCTATGACGTGAGCGAAGCCAAGCGTCTGGAGCAGGGCGACCAGATTCTGCTGTGCTCGGATGGCCTGTGGAGCAGTGTGCCCAATGCGGAGCTGCTGCACATCATGCGTGGCAAGCCTGTTGCGCAACTGGTGCCGCAGCTTGTCGATACGGCGCTGCGCCGCGCGGGCGACGGCAGCGACAACGTGACTGTGCTGGCGCTGGAGTGGGAGACGCCCAATGTCTTCGAGCCCTCATCCATCTCCACGCAGGAGATTGCCGACCAGGGTTTTGAATCCACGATACAGATGGGGCCGCTCGAAGCATGCGAGGATGAACTGGATGATGAGGCCATCGAGCGGTCGATTGCCGAGATCAACGAAGCGATACGCCGCTCTGCAGAGCGGCAAAAGACACGCCTCTGAGCCTTTCGCAGGCCCAGCTCAGGTTGCTTGGCAGCCTGTATGTTTGTTTACTACTGAATCCATAGCGTATGACGCAGGTGCCAAAAGCGCTTGCGTGGTTTTATTATGAAAATTGTGTTGGCCTCCAACAACCGCGGCAAGCTCCTAGAGCTGCAAGCCATGTTCGCTCCTCTGGGTGTGGAGCTGATTCGCCAGGGTGATCTGTTCGAGGGCGAAGCGCCCGAGCCCTATGGCACGTTTGTGGAAAATGCCTTGTCCAAGGCGCGCTTTGCGGCAGAGAAGACGGGACTGCCCGCCATCGCGGACGACGCTGGCATGTGCGTGGACCACTTTGGCGGCCTGCCCGGTGTGGATACCGCTTACTACTGCACGCAGTTTGGCTACGAAAAAAGCGACGACAACAATGTGCGCGCCTTGCTGGAGCAGATGCAGGGCGTGGAGAATCGCCGTGCCGCCATGGTCAGCACTCTGGTGGGCGTGCGCTCGCCCAAGGACCCCGAGCCGCTGATCGCCGTGGGCCGTGTGCAGGCCTTGCTGACCACCGAGCGCCGTGGCAGCAATGGCTTCGGCTTTGATCCGGTGCTGCTGATTCCTGAACTGGGCATGACCTTTGCAGAGATGACGCCCGAGCTCAAGCATGCGCACAGCCATCGCGGTCGTTCTTCGCGCGCCATGATCGAGATGGTGAAAGAGCGATGGCTGTAGCCCCCTGAGGCGCTTTGCCTAGGCGGCCCCGCGCCTTCCCCTTGCCGGGCGCCCCCTTTCTCTACGCGCCGCGCGCTATGGAAGGGACAATGCCCTCGCTGCGGGGCGGCCCTTGGGTATCTCCGACCTGGGGCCGTGCTAGTTTTGGCAACATCGGTTTTTGCCGAGCTAGAGAAAAGTACATCCTCCCATGATCCCCATTCAGCCTCAATCCGAGACGGCCGAAGCTGCGGTGCAGCGCGATATTCAGCACTATATGCGTCCCGGTACGCTGCAGCTGGGCAGCCTGCCGCCGCTGTCCCTGTATGTTCACCTGCCCTGGTGCCTCAAGAAATGCCCGTATTGCGATTTCAATTCGCATGGCTGGAGCAAGGCAGAGGCCTTGCCGGAAGACCGTTACATCGATGCGCTGATGGCCGATCTGGAAAGCGCGCTGCCGCTGATCTGGGGGCGCACGGTGCACAGCGTATTCATGGGTGGTGGCACGCCCAGCCTGTTTTCGCCGCAAGCCATAGACAAGCTGATTGCCGGCCTGCGCGCGCGTCTGCGCATGGAGCCGGACTGCGAAATCACCATGGAGGCCAACCCCGGCACTTTCGAGAAAGACCGCTTCAAGGCCTTTCGTGCGGCCGGTGTCAATCGCCTGTCCATTGGCGTGCAGAGCTTTGATGACCGCTATCTGCAGGCCGTGGGCCGCGTGCACGATGCCGCTCAGGCAAAGGCGGCGGTCCGTGAGGCGGCCGACAATTTCGAGACCTTCAACATCGACCTGATGTACGCGCTGCCCGGTCAGACTCTGCTGGACCTGCAGCGCGACGTGGATACGGCGCTGTCATTTGCGCCGCCACATCTGTCGATCTATCACCTGACCATCGAGCCCAACACCTATTTCGCCAAGTATCCACCCGTGGTGCCCGAGGACGATACGGCTTACGAGATGCTGGACCTGATCACCGCCAGCACCCAGAAGGTGGGCATGCAGCGTTATGAGGTATCGGCCTATGCCAGGGAAGGCCATCAGTGCTTTCACAACAGCAACTACTGGCAGTTTGGCGACTACCTGGGCATTGGCGCGGGTGCGCACAGCAAGCTGAGCTTTGCCCACCGCATCGTGCGCCAGGTGCGCTTTCGGGATCCGGCCCGCTATATGGACATGGCGCTGGCTGGCACGCCGCTGGCCCAGGACAACGAAATCAAGCGCGCCGAACTGCCTTTCGAATACATGCTCAATGCGCTGCGCCTGCGCGGCGGCTTTGCGCTGCAGGAGTTCATAGAGCGTACGGGCTTGCCCATGTCGGCGATTGCCAAGGGGCTGGATGAGGCCCAGAGCAAGGGCCTGATCACCCGCGACCTGGGCCGCGTGGTGCCCACCGAGCGCGGCTTTGACTTTCTCAGCGATCTGCAGGAGATATTCCTGAGCACCCCCTGAGCGGCTTTGCCTAGGCGGCCCCACCGCTTCCCCCTTGAAGGGGGACAATGCCTTCGCGGCGGGGCGGCCCTTGCTCGGCCTCTCTGGCACGGAGAGCGCCGGTTTTGGGTGCATGGCCGATGTCAGCCGCAGCGCAGAGCGGTAATCTTGCCCGCCTCGTTGGCAATGACGTTCAGGCGCTCCTGGTCGAACTCCATGGTGGTGGGCTGGTTCTCGCCCAGCACGCGCACGCTGTAGGCGCCGGCCTTTTTGCGGATCATCTCCAGCGTGGAAGGCATGGTGTTGTGGCCTATGTAGAGCTGCACTGGCTTGGCATTGCAGACCTGCAACTGGTGCGGCGGCACAGGAGTGGCAGGCGCAACTGAGCTTGCCGGACTGCCTGTGATCAGGCTGCCACCGGCCGTGGCGGGCGTACCGGGGCGGACAGCCGCATCATTGCTGGCGCAACCAGCGGCCAGCAAAACCAGGGCTGCTGCACCGCAGCAGAGCTGAAAACGTGGGGTTTTGAGTCTTGTCATGTGGCACACGATAGCGGGTCTCCAGGGGCTTGTTTTCAAGGTGAGCATGCAAAGTGCAAACAGCTGCAACGCGCTATGGGATTTGTAGCTGACAGCGCTGGTATTTATGGTGATTTAAGCCATCT
The DNA here is from genome assembly GCF_030064165.1 of Comamonas resistens. Taxonomy (NCBI): domain Bacteria; kingdom Pseudomonadati; phylum Pseudomonadota; class Betaproteobacteria; order Burkholderiales; family Comamonadaceae; genus Comamonas; species Comamonas resistens. The sequence continues at coordinate 3,967,784 of NZ_CP125947.1, read as the reverse complement.
TATTGTTGAGATCTCCATGCAGCATGCGCAAGCTGCTTCTGTTTAAGGAGCGCTCTTGTTCTCCTCGGCTTGAAACAGTCCGGGTTCCAGGCCTGCGGTCTTGAGCTTGCGCGCGGCTTTTTCCGCGCGTTTGCGGCTGTCGAAGGGGCCGCTGCGCAGGCGGGTGACTTCGCCTTTGTTGCTGGACAGGGTCTGGCTCAGCACCGGCAGCCGCGCTTTTTCGAGCAGGGACAGGGCCTGCTTGGCCTCCGTCTGATTCGAGAAGGCACCGAGGTTCAGATAGAACTTGCCGGGCTGCAGATCGCTGGCAGGCTGGCTTGCTGCAGCGGTTTCGGCATGGGCAGGCATGGCTGTCGGAGCTGCCGGTTCGGATGCGGGTGGTGCAGCGACTGTCGGGGCAGGTTCTGGCGTGGCAGGCACTGTCTGTGCGGCGGCCGCTTGGGGCACGGGCTCGGCAGCAGGCTTGGCTGCGGGTGTGGTGGACTGGATTTTTGCCATGTCGATGGGGGCGACTGGCTCGGAAATCATCGCCGGCTCGGTCTGCCTTGCGGGCAGCAGAGCCAGACCTGCGCCAGCCGCAGCAGCCAGCGGCAGGGCCAGCACCAGCAGTGCGGCCAGCTTTTGCTGCGTGGGGGCTGCTTGCGCCTGCAAGCGGGTGTGAACCTCGGCCATGTTGGGCGCAGCGCTGATGGCTTGCAGGGTTTGCTGGCGCACCTTGCGCCAGTACCAGCCATTGCCCAGCAGCCCAGGCACGGCCAGGGCGGCCAGCCACAGCGCCACGCCCGCGCCCAGCGCCATGGCGGCAGGCAAAGCGGGGCGCAGACCAAACCACCAGAGCAGCGCCACGGCGGTAATGGCGGCCAGGTATTTGGCCGCTTCTGTCCACAGGCCGCGCAGGCAGCACCAGGCCAGGGTGAAAAAGGCGGCGGCCATATTCCAGCTGGGCAGGCTGCGGTCCAGTGCATCGAAGCGCTTGAACTGGGCCAGGTAATAGGCTTGGGCACGCGGGCCTATGCGGCTGGCATAGAGCTGGGGAAGAAGGCCGGTGTCCTCCGACTCGGGCGCCTGATCCAGGCTGTGCTGCAGCGAGTACTGAGCCGCCGCAAAAGCACCGGCAATCGAGGCGGGCAGAGGGCTGCGGCCGGTCGCGTGCAGCGACGGTTCCTGGCGTGGAGCAGCAGCGGTTTTGGGGGCGGGCGTGGAGGTGTCCGAAGCGACTGGCATGGCGGCCATTGTGTCATGACGTTACTTGCCGCAAGCCCGCATCAAACCGGCAGATACGGCATAGAAAAACCGGCCGGCTGCCGGCAGGCGGGTTGCGATGCGCCGATCTGGCCTGGCGTGCGGGGAGCACGGTGGCGCGGCATTCGCCAAAGCCTATGCAGGCTGCGCCGGGCTTCTCGCACCAGCCGGTAAAAACCACGGCATCGCCGTCGAGCAGGACGGTGCTGCTTCCGCCATTGGGCAGGGTCAGCGGCTTTTTGTCGCCTTCAGTGATTTCCAGCAGCGCACCGGCTTCGGCCTCCGTGGGGCCGGACAGCGTGCCCGTGCCCAGCAGGTCGCCGGAAGGGGGGACGGCAAGGCTGGCCCATGACCCGGGCGTCGCCGCGTTTCGCGGTTTCGAGCAAAGCTTCAGCCGGCAGTGACTTTTTTGAATGTAGATTCCCGTGGGATGGATTGGCATGAAAAAGGCTGCGAACCTGGGTCTGCAGCCTTTGAAGTGATCCTGAGCCAGGATGAGGCTTATGTCTCAGTGAGATGCAGCACTGTTTGCTCCGCGCAGGCGCTCAATCAGTCTGCGTGCCAGTTCGGGGTCCTCGAAATTAGAGGCTTCCTCGTCTGAGTCGTCCGTCCGAGGGCTGGCTTTGCTCTGGCCTGCGGTAGTTTTGGCTGCACCGGTTGCCGGCTTGTCCAGGGTCATCGGCTTGCCTTCGCAGGTGGTCATGCGATTGACAGGTGCCTGGCCCAGCAGGTAGCGCATGACGGTCAGATCCACACACTCGGTTCCATAGAATTGCAGGCCGTGGCTGCCTTCGTTTTTGACATACACCATGCTGGTTGCGGGCAACTGATTGAAGGTTTCCATGGCTCCGCTCAAAGGCGTGGGTACGTCATATTGGCTCTGAACCATCATTAGCTTGGCTGCTTTTAAGTCATTCATGGCGGGCTTGGTGAATGCCGCATTGCGCTTCCAGTAAAGGCAGGGTTGGCCTGCGATACGGTTGCGCCCAATGGGCAAAGCACGGGCCAGCTCAAACCCCGTGTCGATCCAAAATACGGGGTCTTTATTGGAAATGGCTTCATCGTTGCATACGACTGTATCGAATACGTAGTCACTCACAGGGAAGGGCCTGGGTGTATACCAATAATCAGGATTTTGAAGGCTGTTTATTTCTGAAACTATGTTTTTTATGAGACTTGATTTTTGGTTATCAACTTCTTCATCTCCGGTTTCTATGACCATGTTTTGCATATTTTTTGATATTGAATCTAGGTCTAGATTATTTTTCAAGCCATCACTACTTACTTTTAGCAGCTTTGTTGTTGCGAGTGCTAGTGCAATATTGTATGGCTCTGCTCTGAATTGAATTTGTACTAATATCTTTTTGGTGATTGGGTGAAAATTGGCTAGATTTTCAACGATTTCCTGTCTGCTGCTACCTAGCTCAAAGGCATCATTGTGCCTGGCTGCATAAGGCACAATAAAATTATTAAAGGTGTGATTTCTTCCCTGCTCGTAGCTGATTCCTGCTTGGTGAATGCTTTGGCTGAAATTCATATTGCTATCCAGAACCATGGGGCCAACTTGATCGGGGAAAATACCCGCATACCAGAAACCAAGCCATGTGCCATAAGATGTACCGTAATAATGCATTTTTTTGTCACCCAGCAAGTGACGCATCAAATCCATATCTCGGGCAGTGGCATCAGTGTTGATATAGTCGGAAACAGGATTTTTCTGACAATTGATGGCAGTGTATTTGGCTATTTCAGTAATTCTCTTGATATTTTCAGAATTCCCACCAGCTGCTGTGTCGTCAGTGGGGTAAACAAGCTGATTGCCTGCGCATGAAATATTGGTGCTGGCACCTACGCCTCTGGGGGAGAATCCGATGAAGTTAAAATTTTCACTGATTTCTCTGTACATTGAACCAATGGGTTTTTGGGGGTTCCCAATGGAAAGTGCTAAAGAAAATTCTAGTGAATCTGTAAATCCATCCCCTCCAGGGCCACCAGGGTTGAAAAATAAATGAGGTTTTTTGTCGGAACTTTCCGCAGCGCGAACCTGCATCATTGAAATTTTTACTCTTAAATCATCAGGCTTGCTGTAATTCAATGGTGCATCGATATCTGCGCACTGCAGCCGGTCACCAAGTTTGGTAATGTATTTTTTTCCATCGGAATCTGAATATTTTGAAAAATATGCATCGCAGCTTCCCCAGTTGATTTTCTGATTCTTGTAGGCGGTCAATGGGTCTTTGGGCTCGGGCGGTGGGCTGTTGTCTGCAGATCCCCCACCACCGCCTCCACATCCTGAAATGAAAGCACCCATGAGGGTTGAGATAAGAAGATGGTTTTTGAATTTCATTTTTGGCTCCCTAATGATTGAGTTTTACGGCGAAGAATGGCATGGAAGCATGTACTCGATGCGCTGTCTGTTCAATCACTGGTTTCAGGTATTTTTTTTGACATATTGAATGGCCTGATTTGTGATTGCAAAGGCACGGGGAAACCTCTGAAATGGCCAGCGCAGGTAATTGAAGCTGCGATCGCTTGCATTGAGCCGAAGAGGCTGAAAACGTAAAAAATGTTCCCGAAAAGGCTCCTGCGAATCAAGTCCGTCAAAAATTCGCGCGACTTGGAAAGTGTTGGCTCAATGACTTTTAAACTCTCATGTTTTGATAGCGTAGTGGGCAAGCACAGCCTTAGGAGTTTGAGTTTTCATGGAGCAGAGTTACGAGTGGCAGTTTTTCCGCGCCGGCGATGTGGATCAGGTGGTGATCCGTACCGGCCAGGACATTGCCCATATCGGCGAGTTGGATAAAAAGCTCTGGGTGGCCTTGGCCTGCCCGACCCGAGGAATCGAGTTCGACAGCGCAACGCTGGATCTGATCGATGTCAGCAAGGATGGACGCATCCGCCCGCCAGAGCTGGTGGCCGCCTGCGAATGGGCGGTGGCACGGGTGAAGGATCCGCAGGTGCTGGCTGACGGTGGCGATGTGCTGCAGCTGTCCAGCATCAATGACGCCAGTGAAGAGGGTTTGATGCTGCTGGGCGAAGCCCGGCGCGTGCTGGCCATCGCCGGCCAAAGCGATGCCAGCTCCATCACGCTGGCCCAGGTACAGGAGCGGCTGGCATCGCTGCAGGCGCTGCGTTTTAACGGCGATGGCGTGATTTCCGCCGCCACGGCGCAGGACAACGAAGCGTTGGCCGCACTGATCGCCCGCATTCAGGATGCCTATGGCAGCGTGGATGGCTGCGATGGCGTGGCCGGTATCGACCGCGCCCGTGCCGAGGCATTCTTTGCCGATGCCCGTGCGCTGCAGGCCTGGTTTGCCCAGGCCGCCGAGCTGGGCTGCCAGCTCACGCCCCGCGCTCAGGCGCTGGCTGCAGCCGAGGCCGTGAATGCCGTGCAGGCCAAGGTCGATGACTTCTTTGCCCGCACGGGTCTGGTGGAGTTCGATCCCCGCGCCCAGGCGCCGCTGAACCCTACGGAAGAGGGTTATGCCGCGCTGGGGGCACAGGTGCTGAGCAATGGCTCGGACAGCATTGCCGCCCTGCCTCTGGCCTCGGTGACGGGCGAGCGCGTGCTGCCCCTGGTGCAGGGCGTCAACCCCGCCTGGGCCGCAGCTTTGCAGACCCTGCGCGAGCAGGCCGTGCAACCCGTGTTCGGCGAAGCGCTGACAGAGCTGACGCAGGAGCAGTGGGACCAGCTCAAGAGCACCTTGAGCCAGTGCCAGGCATGGCTGGCCGCCTGCCCTGCAACACCGCTGGGCAGCCTGCCCGAGTCCGAGGTGCAGGCCTTGTTGGCCAGCGGCGCGGAAGCCGATCTGCTGGCGCTGCTGGACCAGGATGAGGCCGAGAAAGAGCATAGCGAGCAGGCCATGGCGCTGGAAAAACTGATTCGCCTGCAGCGCGATCTGCTGGAGCTGCTCAACAACTTCGTCTCCTTCTCGCGCTTTTACCGCCGTGAAGGGGCGGCTTTCCAGGCCGGTACGCTGTTCCTGGACGGCCGCAGCTGCGATCTGACCGTGGAAGTGGCCGACGCTGCCGCGCATTCGGCGCTGGCAGCCATGGCCAAGACCTATCTGGCCTATTGCGAATGCAAGCGCGAGGGCGAGAAGAAAACCATTGTGGCGGCCTTCACGGCCGGCGATGTGGACTTTCTCTTCGTGGGCCGCAACGGTGTGTTCTATGACCGTGAGGGCAACGACTGGGATGCCACCATCGTCAAGCTCATAGACAACCCCACCAGTATCGGCCAGGCCTTCTTCTCGCCCTACAAGAAGTTCCTGCGCATGATCGAGGAGCAGGTGGCCAAGCATGCGGCGGCCAAGAGCGATCTGGTCAACACCAATCTGGGTGACAGCGCCGCCAAGCTGGCCACGGCCCCCAAGGAGCTGGCGCCCGCAGCTGCACCGCGCAAGACCGATGTGGGCACGGTGGCCGCCATAGGCGTGGCCCTGGGTTCGCTGAGTGCGGTGATCGTGGGTATTTTTGGCAAGTTCATCGAACTGGGCCCGTGGATTCCCATGGCCATTCTGGGCATCGTCCTGGCCATCTCGGGGCCCAGCATGATGATTGCCTGGCTCAAGCTGCGCCAGCGCAGCCTGGGGCCGATTCTGGATGCCAGCGGCTGGGCCATCAACGGCCGCATGAACATCAATCTGGGCCTGGGCCGCAGTCTGTCGCAGACGGGCAAGGTGCCGCTGAATGCCAAGCGCAACCTGGCCGACCCGTTTGCCGACTCGCACAAGCTGCGCAACAGCCTGTGGCTGCTGGCCGTCGTGGCGCTAGCGCTGCTGCTGGCCTGGCGCTTGCACTGGCTGGATACCGTGCTGCCCGCAAAGTGGCAGCCCAAGCCTGCAGCCACGGCCGCCGAAGCCACAGCGCCACAAGCGCCAGCTTTGCCTGCCAGCCCCGAGGCGGGTGGCGCAGCAGCTCAGTAAGGTAAACAGGCCAGCCGCCCGCCGCTGAAATCGGAAGCGGATAATCCGAGGCCAGTGCAGGTGCGCGCAAGCCGCCTGCCGCCCATGGATGGGCACTTATCTATAGCCGTATCTGCCGGTCATCGAACGCAAAAACCTTCCGGGTTTTTGCGTTTTTTGCTGGTCGATCGGAAAAACGCCACGTTGGCATACGTGGCAGGAAAGCAAGGCATGAGCTGGCAAGACTTCAAGCACCAATACCTGGTGCGCTTCTGGTCGCCCGTACCCGCAGTCATTGCGGCGGGCGTTCTATCTGCGTATTACTTCGGCATCACCGGCACCTTCTGGGCCGTGACCGGCGAGTTCACCCGCTGGGGCGGGCATCTGCTGCAGTTCGCCGGTGTGGACCTCAGCAACTGGGGCTACTTCAAGGTCATCGGCCTGCAGGGCACGCCGCTGACACGGGTGGACGGGCTGATGATCATCGGCATGTTCGTGGGCTGCTTCTCTGCCGCGCTCTGGGCCAACAACGTCAAGCTGCGCATGCCCAACCACCGCATTCGTGTGTTCCAGGCCATCGTCGGCGGCATCATCGCGGGCTTTGGCGCGCGTCTGGCCATGGGCTGCAATCTGGCGGCCTTCTTCACCGGCATTCCCCAGTTCTCGCTGCATGCCTGGTTCTTTGCGATTGCCACGGCCATAGGCTCGCTGGCGGGTGCCAAGGTCAGCCTGCTGCCCATCTTCCGCATTCCCGTGAAGCTGCAGAAAGTCAGCGCCCCCAAGCCACTGGAGCAGCGCGAGGCCCAGGCCAAGCGTCGCTTTCGCATCGGCATGGCATTGTTTCTGGCCTGTGTGGCCTGGGGCATCTGCAAGGCTGCCGAAGCGCCCAAGCTGGGCATGGCGATTCTGTTCGGTCTGGCCTTCGGCCTGATCATCGAGCGGGCCCAGGTCTGCTTTACCTCGGCTTTTCGTGACCTCTGGATCACGGGGCGCACGCAGATGGCCAAGGCCATCATTGCCGGCATGGCCGTGGGCACCATTGGCATCTACAGCTATGTGCAGCTGGGCATGGACCCCAAGATTTTCTGGGCCGGCCCCAATGCCGTCATCGGCGGCCTGCTGTTCGGTTTCGGTATCGTGCTGGCCGGTGGTTGCGAAACCGGCTGGATGTACCGCGCCGTCGAAGGCCAGGTGCATTACTGGTGGGTGGGCCTGGGCAATGTGATCGGCTCCACGCTGCTGGCCCTGGTCTGGGACGATATTGCCCCCGCACTGGCCACCAGCTACGACAAGGTCAATCTGCTCAAGGAAATGGGCCCCCAAGGCGGCCTGCTGCTGACCTATGTGATGCTGGGCATCTCGCTTGCTTTGGTGCTGTGGTGGGAAAAGCATTTCTTTGCCAAAAAAGCCCGCCTAGCCGCTGCCACAGCAGCCACCACTGCCTCGCGCATTGCTTGAACCTCAAGGAATCCATCATGAGTGACTCCCAATACATTCCCGACTTCCGCCTCGACATGCTGGGCGAGCCTTGCCCCTATCCTGCCGTGGCCACGCTGGAAGCCATGCCCAGCCTGCAGTCCGGGCAGATTCTGGAAGTGGTGTCGGACTGCCCGCAGTCCATCAACAACATTCCGCTGGACGCCAGGAACCATGGCTATGAGGTGCTGGAGATTCAGCAGGATGGACCAACTATCAGGTACTTGATCAGGAAGTAACACCCCCTGAGCGGCTTTGCCTAGGCGGCCCCGCCGCTTCCCCCTAGCCGGGCGCCCCTCTCTGCTGCGCGGAGGGGGACGACAGCCTCGCTGCGCGGCGGTGCTTGCTGTCCCCTTGCTGGGTTGCGCCAGTTTTGGGCGTTGCACTATTTGCTAAGGAATTTTTGATGTCCCAAAAAATCGTTGTGATCGTCCACGCTGCGCCTTATGGCAGCGAGCGTTGCCTGTCGGCTCTGCGCGTGGCCACGGCCTTGCGCGGTCACGAAGCCAGGCCCGAGGTGAAAGTCTTTCTGATGTCCGATGCCACCGTGGTCGGCCTGCCCCATCAGCACGATGGCGCGGGCAGCGGCCTGCAGGCCATGGTCGAACATCTGGTGGCCGAAGGCGTGACGCTGAAGCTGTGCCGCACCTGCGCACTGGCGCGGGGGCTGGCCGATCTGACGCTGATCGCAGGCGTGGAGATCGGCACCTTGCCCGAGCTGGCCGACTGGACGCTGGCTGCGGACAAGGTCATCACTTTCTGATCGGATGCTCTCAATCAAGGAGCTGCAGGCGCCAGCCCAGTATCAAATTCAAGTAAAAGATCATTGAGTTTGTGTTGGGGTTTGCGCAAGCAGCTCATTTTTTATGAGCATTGCTGTTGGCAGTGCAGGGCATGCGATAAAGCTGGTGCTTCTCCAGGCGCGGGACACCGAGTGGGGTCAAGCGCGCGGCAGATTCACGGCCGACAGCAATGGCATGCCGGTACGGCGCGTGAACTCCTCGTAGCTGATGGGCGGGCCCATGCGGGTGTCGGCGCTATTGGCCTGCCAGTACACCCAGCTCTTGCCGTTGCTGGCGTCATAGACAAGCTTGAAGATGTAGTCGGGCACCGCCACCTTGCCCGTACCGATGGTCGATGCATTCTTGGCAAATATCGGGCCGGTGAACACATAGACATCGCCCTGGGCGCGCAGCGCGTATTTGCGCGTGGCCTGTTCCACCTGGCTCCAGGCCCCGGCGTTATGCACCTGGTTCTGCGGCACCATATTGGCGAGGCTGAAGCTCTGGGCCATGGCCTCGGGCGTACTCATATCGGCAGCCGGTGCCATGTGGCCGCGCGAGAAGCCCGAGCGCTTGTAGTCATCGAGCTCCGAGCGCTCGGCACGCGGCAGCCGGGCGTCGGCATAGAACTTGTCGGTGCGCTGCAGACCCTGGGCCTGTTGCAGCGCCTGGCGGTTCAGGCGCTCGGCCACAAAGACCGGGGTTTTGGTGCTGCCGTTGTGCAGTACGGCAAAGCCGCTGAAGCACAGCTCCCGCTCCTGGGGCTGCAGCTGCAGCGAAGGCGCCTTGCCGCCCGGGAAGAACTGCGGGCAGTTGGAAAAATGCAGCGGCTGGCTGGAGGCCGTGACATCGGCGCGGCTGACCGTACCCCCGACCAGGCTGGAATGCGCCTGGGAGCCCGTCAGGCCCGGCCAGCCACTCTTGCGAAAAGCATCGAGCGCAGGCATGTCCAGCGCGGCCATGGCCTGGTTGAGCAGCTTTTCGCCAGACCAGGTCGGGTTGAAGCTGCAACTGGCAATCTGAAAGCTGGCCAGCGCCGCAGCGCCCGCGGACAGGGCGAAGCGCTTGATGCGGGAGAGGCTGTAGGCAGCCGTTTTGGAGGCGGTGCCGCGCTTGCGCGCTGGCGTTTTCTTTTTCTTGGCGGTCGTCATGCAGTCGGCGATGGTACGCCGACAATTTCACCCCGGATCGCTGACAGCTCCATCCAGGCCAAGTTTGTTGCTATGGTTATGCAACCGGGTGTTTCATGATGTGCGAGCGGTATCTTGCGCCGCAGCGGCCATGGCTTTGTTTCTATGCATCCGCAGGGATATCGGCCTGGGCATCTGTTTGATTGTGCGCGGTATAGGTGAGCGGTAATGTGGCAAAGCGCTCGGCCGACACCGGCGGGCTCAGCAGATAACCTTGCCAGGCATGGCAGTTGTGGGCGAGCAGGAATTGCCGCTGCTCTTCGGTTTCCACGCCTTCCGCAATCACCTGCAGGCCCAGGCTGGTGCCCAGCGCGACGATGGTGCGGGCAATGGCGGCATCGTTGGCATCGGTAAGCACATCGCGCACAAAGCTCTGGTCGATCTTGAGCTGATCCAGCGGCAGGCGCTTGAGATAGGACAGCGAGGAGTAGCCGGTGCCGAAATCATCCAGTGCAAAGCCGACACCATGGGCCTTGAGTTCTTCCATCTTTTCGATGGTGTCCTCGACGTTGTCCAGCAGCAGACCTTCCGTGAGTTCTAGCTTGAGCCGATGCGGCTGGGCTCCGGCGTTTGCCAGCGCGGCAAGCACCTGGGCGACAAAGCCTGCCTGGCGGAACTGGCGCGGACTGACATTGACAGCCAATGTGAGATGAGCCAGCCGGGGCTGCCGAGCCCAGCTGGCCAGTTGCTTGCAGGCCGCCTGCAGCACCCATTCTCCCAGCGGGAGAATCAGCCCGGTTTCCTCGGCCAGCGGGATGAAGACCGCGGGGGAGATATAGCCGTCGCAAGGGTGGCGCCAGCGCAGCAGCGCTTCGCAACTGCGGACGCTGCACTCCTCTACCTGGGGCTGGTAGAACAGCTCGAACTGGCCGTCGGCAAGACCGGCACGGATGTCCGAGGCCAGCTTGGCCCTGGCCCTTACCACGGCCTGCAGTTGAGGGTCGTAGAGCTCCAGCGCATTGCGGCCCGTGGCCTTGGCCTGGTACATGGCCAGGTCGGCCCGCTTGAGCAGATCGGAGATCTGCTCGTGAGCGTTGGCAAAAATCGTCACGCCTATGCTGGCCGTGAAATGGAAGGCCTCCCCTTCGAGCAGATAGGGTTCTCGCAGCATCGCCAGGATGTGCAAGCCGGCTTCGCGGGCCAGCGCCTGCGCCTGCTCGGAGTTGTCGGCCAGGCTTTCGAGCACGACTACGAATTCGTCGCCGCCCAGGCGCGCGACCATATGGCGGCCAGCAAAGCCCTGACGCAGCCGGCTGGCCACTTCGCACAGCAGCGCATCGCCCTGGTCATGGCCCCGCGTGTCGTTGAGCGTCTTGAAGTTGTCGAGGTCCAGCAGCAGCAGGGCGCCGTATTGCTGCTGGCGCGAGTGGACCTTGAGCACCTCATGCAGATGGTCACGCAGCATGCGGCGATTGGGCAGTTGCGTCAGCGAATCGTAGTAGGCCAGGTGCCGGATCTTGTCTTCTGCGGCCTTGCGCTGGCTCAGGTCCACCATGGTGAAGAGATAGTCTTCATCCAGCGCGATGGCGGAAATCTCCACCGGACGCATTTGACCGTTTTTGCAGCGGATCTCGTATTCACGTGCTGGAAGGTGGCTGTGGTGCTGACGGGCCCGCCTGTAGTCTGCCAGCCAGCTTCCGCGCGCGTTCTCGCGCATCAGGGGATGGGGATGGACCTGGCTCAGCCAGGCTTCGATGTTGGGCATTTCCTCGATGCTGTAGCCGCAGATCTGGACATTGCGCTCATTGCTGAAGGTGAATTGCCCGTCTTCGCGCACGATGCTGATCCCCACGGGCAGGTGGCGCAGGATGTTGCGCAGATAGCGCTCGCTGTCGCGCAGGGAGTTCTCTAGAAGCCGGCGTTCCGTGATGTCCTGCACCACGGCAATGTAGTGCAGGCCCTCTTCGTCCTTGCTGCCCATGGAGGACACGCTGAGGTCGATCCAGATCTCTCGCCCGTCCTTGCGCCGCAGGCATTTTTCGAGCTGGTACTCCCGGATCTGCCCGGACTTGAGCTTTTCCATCTGTTCCAGGTCCTTGGCCAGGCCATCGACATGGGCAAGGTCCGTAAAACGCATGTCGTACAGCTCTTCCAGCGTGTAGCCGAGAATGCTGCTGTAGCGCTGGTTCATACGCACCACCCGCCCCGTGTCCATCTGCATCTGGGCTACGCCGACAGCGGCCTGGTTGAAGATGGTGCGCAGGCTGCGTTCGCTTTGCAGCAAGGCTTCGTTGGAGATTTCCACTTCTTGCAGAGCTCGCATGCGCAAGCGCACCAGCAGCGTGACGAGTGCGGCCAGCAGCAGGGACATCGCTGTGCCCACGCCCATGATCCAGTGGGGGGCAAATTTCTCCGTCGTGGACAGCGCCATTCCGACGGGCTTGAACGTCAGCTGCCAGCGCCGGCCATGGGTCTGGATTTCCTGCAACTGTTGTGGTCCGGCTTCTGCGGGCCAGTCTGGAGGGGCGAACAGCTTCTGGGGCTTGGCAAGCGGATGGCCTATGGGGCCCATATCGTCTATGCGTATCTCGAGATTGTTGAGAAACCCATTGGCACGCACGGCGCGAATCATGGTGGCAATCCGGATGCTGACAGCGGCCGTTCCGATGAAGTCCTCCGTCAGATTCGCACCGCTGTCGCTCCTGAAGATGGGCGCTCTGAGAACAATGCCGATGGGCGCATCGCTTTCCTGGATCAGGGGAAAGGGGGCCGACAGTGCTGTGCGGCCGGTACCGCGCGCCACCAACTGGGCTTCTATATTGGCTGGCTGCGAGGAGATGTCCAGCCCGGGAACACCTTTGTTGCCCTCCATGGGCCACACATATTCGTTGATGTGGTAGCCGGAGTGCCAGGTGGCGGGGTGAAAGGGCTGGAAAGGCTCGCCCTCGGGAGCCTGGGCACGCCGCTGGGACTCGAATGCGCTGAGCTGCTCCAGCGGAACCCAGCGTGCGAATGACAGATTCTTGATCCCGGGATAGTGGCGCTGGAGATTGCGCTCGGCCACGATGCGGTCGAATTCCTGCCGGCTCAGATCGGGCTTGAGCAGGAACAGATCCCGCAGGCCGTTGACGACTTCCGTATAGGCGTTGAGGCGCTGCGAGATGGCATTGCCGGAGGAGCGCACTTCTTCGGTAAAGCGAAGCTGCGCCAGTGCCGCGCTGGACTTTTGCTGCAGATGTGCAAGCCAGAAGGTCAGGGCCAGCCCCAGCGCAGCCACCGCCATGCCAGGCAGCCACTGCGTTCGTGCACGATGGGAAGTAGGGGCTGTCATTGTCAGGGTGCCGGCACACGCTGGGTGTGGGCAAGGCCTATGTCTATGAGTTTTGTTTCATTGTGACATGCACCCGCTGTTCTGACACAAATTGAAACAATTGAATTGGGCGCAACAGCCTTGCAAAAATGCGACAACCTACACCTTTGGGGCTTTGAAATTGACGTGTGTGCACAGCTCGCTGCATGGTTTATTGCTGTTTGGCTGCAGTCTTGGGGTCCAGGAACTGCGGCAATGCGCATTGCAGATCGCTGTCGTTCATGGTGATGTCATGTTCCTGCTTGGCCGTTTCCACCGACATGGCCTGGGGCAGGACGACGCCGTTCTTGACGGCCAGGATTTCGGCCATCACGCTGACGGCGATTTCGGCCGGGGTCTTGCTGCCGATATACAGACCGATAGGGCCGCGTAGCTTGGCCAGAGATTCCTCGGTTTCGTCAAAGTGCTCGATCATGCGGTCGCGGCGCGCGTGATTATTGCGGCGCGAGCCGATGGCGCCCACATAAAAAGCCGGGCTGTGCAGGGCTTCGAGCAAGGCCAGGTCGTCTAGCTTGGGGTCGTGCGTGAGTGCGACGATGCAGCTGCGCGCATCGGGCTTGAAGGCGGTGACGGCATCGTCGGGCATATCGGTGACCTTGCTGACCTGAGCCACGGACCAGCTGCCCATGTATTCCTCGCGTGGGTCGCAGATAGTGACGGTGAAGCCGTTGAACAAGGCCATGGTGGCCAGGTATTCGGCCAGTGCGCCGGCGCCAATCAGCAGCATGCGGTAACCGGGTCCCAGGTGGTTGGTGAGGGTGTGGCCGTCAAATTCCAGCGTGTCGGGGTACTCGGCAGTCTGCAGGGTGACAGTGCCCGTCGTGCAGTCCACACGGCGCTCGACCAGCGAGCCAGACTCCAGTCGCTGCAGCAGATCCTGCAGGCTGGCGGCATCGGGGTTGAATTCCAGCAGCAGCTCCAGCGTGCCGCCGCAGGGCAGGCCGAAGCGGTGGGCCTCGTCGGCACTGACGCCATAGCGCACCAGTTGCGGCGGGCCGTCCGGAATGCCCAGGTTCTGGTTCAGTGAGCGGGTATGGCGTGCAATGAGGTCGTCTTCGATGCAGCCGCCGGAGACCGAGCCAATGGCTCTGCCATCCTCGCGCAATGCCATCATCGAACCGACTGGACGAGGGGATGAGCCCCAGGTGCGTACCACGGTAGCCAGCAAGGCGCGCTGGCCGGCGCTGCGCCAGTCATGCAAGGCCTTGAGCACCATGACATCGATGTTGTCCATTGATCGCTTCCTTAGATTGACATACCTGTTCGCAGTGTGGCGTCAGGCGGGCCAGGCAGCCAGATGTATGAACCCTAGATACCTAGCGGATAGATGAATGAAAAAGGCCTTTCCGGTGCCCGTGAAGGCAGCAGAAAGGCCGTTTTGGTCGCCAGGCGAGATCAGTGAGCGGCAGCGGTTTGCTGGCGCAGCTTGCTGACCTTGTTCTGCAGATCGCTCCACTCGGCCACGCCGTACTGGGCTCGCATGGTGTTGAGCAGGGTGGCAATCTGGGCATCGCTGAGTGCATGGCGGAAGGCAGGCATGGTACCCAGTTCCGCATGGGCAGGCTTTTGTACGCCTTCCAGCACGGCCATGATGGCATTGTCAGGCGACTCGGCGTGCAAGCTGGTGCTTAGTGCCAGCTGTGGACGAACACCGAAGGTACTGGCCGATGGGTCAGCACGGTGGCAAGCCATGCAAGCGCCCTGATAGAGGCGGTAGCCTTCGGTGTCCAGTGCCAATTTGGGCGTGGCCGTCTTTTCCTTGATCAAGGCTTCTGCATCGCCGGGCGCAGCGCTGGCGTCGCGGTAGCTCATCAGATAGGTGGCGATGGCGTTCAGATCTTCGTCAGACTGCTGGCCCAGGCCATGGGCCACGGGTGCCATGGGGCCTGCCGCCACGCCGTGGCGTGCCGAGAAGCCGGTCTTCATATAGGTGACGAGGTCATCCTTGGTCCAGGGCAGGGGCGAGGCCGACTTGGCGGTCAGAGCCGGTGCATCCCAGCCTTCGGCACTGCCGCCCGCAAAGTGGTCGGCGCCGGTCTTCTCGGCGGCCAGCCCGTTGCGCGGTGTGTGGCAGGCGCTGCAGTGACCCAGACCTTCGACGAGATAGGCGCCGCGATTCCACTCGGGTGCCTGCTTTTCATCGTCCTTGACCACGCCGGGCTTGAGGTAGAGCCAGTTCCAGGCCGCAATGCCGCGGCGCACGTTGTAGGGGAAGTTCAGCGTTGTCTTGGGCGCCTCGTTCTCCACGGCAGGCTCGCTCATCAGAAAGGCGTACAAGGCCTTCATATCCTCATCCGTCACGCGGCTGAAGGCCGTGTAGGGGAATGCAGGGTAGAGGTACTGGCCTTCGCGGTCCACGCCGTGGCGCATGGCGCGCTCGAAGGCTTCAAAGCTCCAGCTGCCGATACCGGTCTTGGCGTCAGGCGTGATGTTGCTGGTGTAGATGGTGCCGAAGGGGCTGGGCATGGCCAGACCGCCCGCGTTGGTCTTGCCGTTGGGAGCCGTGTGGCAGACCGCGCAGTCGCCCATGGCCGCCAGCAGCTTGCCCTTGGCAATCTGCTGGGGCGAGAACTCGGCCGTGGGAATGCTGGCCTGCGGTGCAATTTCACCTTGATGCGTGAGGGCCAGGCCCGCAGCGGCCAAAACCACCACGAGTGCGGCACCACCCAGCACGATTTTCTTGAATGTTTTCATCTTGATCGTCTCTGTTCTGTGGGTCACTTGGATGCGGCTTGGCCGGACTTGGCAGCCTTGATCGCGGCCAGCACGCGGCTGGGCGTGAACGGCACTTCCAGCAGGCGCACTCCGGTGGCGTCAAAGATGGCATTGGCCACGGCGGCGGCGCTGGGCACGGAGGCCGATTCACCGGCGCCCATGGGCGCTTCGTTAGGGCGCTCGACCAGCAGCGAGTCGATTTCGGGCAGCTCGTCAAAGCGCAGGATGGGGTAGCCGCCCCATTCCACGGAGGTGACGCCGCTCTTGTCGAAGGTGACGAACTCCTTGAGCACGCGGCTGGTGGACTGCACCACGTTGCCGTGCACCTGATGGCGCACGCCAGCGGGGTTGACCATGGCGCCGGTGTCCTGGGCGACAAAGACCTTGTCGACCTTGACTTCGCCGGTTTCGCGGTCCACGGTCACGTCGACCACCCAGGTTGCCCAGGCCGCACCGTAGCCGGGGAACTTGCTATGGAAGTAGCGGGCATAGGCAAAGCCGCGACCCTTGACCAGGCGCTGATCGTCCGGTGCCGCATTGCGGCGGGCCGGGCCTTCCTGCCAGTGGCACTGCTTCTTGGCCTCGGCAATCAGCGCCACGGCACGCGGGTCCTTGAGGTAGCGCAGACGGTATTCGATGGGGTCGGCCTTGGCCAGGTAGGCGCATTCGTCGATCCAGGACTCATGGGCGAACACATTGGGCAAGGCCGAGACGCCGCGCATCCACGAGGCGCGCACGATGGGCACGGCGTCCTGGGAGATCACGCGCATCTTGGGGTACTCGTATTGCGGGATGGCCGTACGGTCGCCCATTTGCTGGGCCTCGATCTTGGCGGAGACCTTGCCCGTGAGGATCAGCGCCAGCGCCGTGGCGTTGTTCGATGGGTAGCAGGTGCGCAGCTCGTAGGCGGCCACATTGTTTTGCTCGTCCAGGCCGCCGCGCACGCGAATCAGCTGGCCCGTGCCCTTGGGCTCCCAGCCGGCTTCCTGCTCGCGCATCAGCTGCACGCGCACGGGCTTGCCCACGGCGGCAGACATCAGCACCGCATCCGAGCAGACGTCGTCCGCGCAATTGCGGCCGTAGCAGCCAGAGGCTTCGAGGCGGGTGACGTTGATGTTGTCGGCATTCACGTCCATGAGCTTGGCAATGTCCTTGCACACGTCGTGAGGGTTTTGCGAGCCGGTCCAGACCTGGATCTGGCCATCACCCACTTCGGCAATCGCGCAGGACGGGCCGATGGAGCCATGAGCGTGATAAGGCCAGACATAGTCGCGGGTCAGCGCAGTCTTGACCTGCTCGATCGCCTGCAGCGCGCCTTCGTCTTCCTGCAGCACGCGGTCGGTCTTGGCGTGGTCCACCAGGGTCTGATGCAGGCCGCTCAGCGACATATCGGGCAGGCCGCTCCATTCCTTCCAGGTGACCTTGAGCTGGCGCATGGCAGCGATGGCCTGCTCTTCACGCTCGGCCACCACGCCCACGAAGTCGCCCTTGACCACGACCTTGACGATGCCGGGCAGATGGGCGATGGACTTCTCGTCCACCGACACCAGGCTGGAGCCCAGGGGCGCCGTGGCATCGGCGCCGGTGTAGGGTGGACGGATCACGCGGCCGTGCAGCATGCCGGGCACGCGCAGGTCGTGGATATAGGTCAGCGCGCCCAGCACCTTGTTGGGGATGTCCACGCGCTGCACCGACTTGCCGATGTACTCGAAGCCGGACTTGCGCAGCTCGATCTTGTCGTCGACCTCGATCTGCAGATCCTGGCCCTGAACCAGTTCGCCATAGCCGTAGCGCTTGCCGCCGGCGATGACAAAGCCTTTCTGGGTGGTGATGCGTTCAGCGGGAACACCGGACTTTTCGCTGGCCAGCTTGATCAGCAGCTGACGCACCTGCGCTGCGGCATGGCGCATGGGCAGGGACGATACTTGGATGGTGTTGCTGGCAATGGTGGGGCCCAGATCCGGGGTACGGGCGGTGTGGCCCAGCACCATGGTCACGGCGGCAAAGTCCACATACAGCTCGTCGGCCACCAGCTGGCCCAGAGCCGTGCGCACGCCCGTGCCCAGGTCCACGTGGCCGTTGTAGGCGGTGACGGAGCCGTCGGCGCCAATGGCGATAAAGCTCTCCACCAGCTTGGCCGAAGGAATGGGGAAAGCGCCCTTGGCAGCCGCTTCGGGGGCGGTCTGGGCCATCAGCAGATGGCCGCCTGCGACGGAGCCGACCATCAGCATGCCGCCGGCCTTGAGCAACTGGCGACGGGTGAGCTGGGCTTGATTGTCTTTGGTGAAGAATTTCATGATCAGGCAGCCTTCTGTTCCGTGGATGCAGCGGGAATGGCGGCGCTGCGGCCCTGCGCGATCAGCTCGCGGGCGCGCGCTGCGGCCTGCATGATTTCCACATGGGTGCCGCAGCGGCACAGATGGCCGGACAGCGCCTGCTTGATCTCGTCGTCGCTGGCCTGGGGCTTCTGGTTGAACAGTCCCACCAGCGCCATGATCATGCCGTTGGTGCAGTAGCCGCACTGCGCGGCTTGTGCGTCGATGAAAGCCTGCTGCACCACATGCAGTGTGAAAGTACGAGCGGGAGTGCTGCCTTCGCTTTTGGCTGCGCTCACGTCCAGAACGGCGCGATCTTGCAGAGCCTTGGCGCTGGCGGCCTTGGAAGCGTCAGGAGACAAGCCCTCCAGTGTGGTGACCTTCTTGCCCTCCACCACGCTCAATGGCACGGAGCAGGATCGCGCCACCTTGCCATCGATCAGCACTGCACAAGCGCCGCATTCGCCCAGGCCGCAGCCGAACTTGGGGCCATTGAGCTGCATGTCATTGCGCAGCACATAAAGAAGAGGAGTGTCGGAGGTGGCGTCTTGCGCATCCACTTCCTGGCCATTCAGAGTGAATTTCATAACGTAGGCAGTTCCTTGGTTTCAAGAAGCTAGGTCTTATATATGTATAGTCAATTATATGACTATACAATTTAACGCATGTGACCACCGGAGTATTCTGGAGCAGCTCGTTCGCACGGGACAGGGAAAGTTTCGAAGTCGCTTGGAGCATTGAAAGCTTTTGACTCCACTGTGGATGCAGGCCGGAGCTCAAAGCAAAAGGGGCTGCGAGCCTGTATTCCTGTCGGAGGATGAGCGGCAGCCCAGAAGCTGGAAACGCCCGCACAAGCCATGACATGTCTGTTGCTTCGTTGGGGATGCCTAGCCTTGTCGTACTTACGGCCTCGCGTTTTGTACCGAATGTGAACTTTGGGTTTGCTGGGTCGTGTCAGCAGCTTTTAATAGGGCTCTGTAAGGGGAGGGTTGGGCTTGGCAAGCAGCTTGCCCAGAACATGGAGCTTTGGTTGTTGCCAGTCGATGGGCTCAATGCTTTTGCATTGAATTCAGCATATTTGTGCGTTTGCAGATGAAATTTCCAAAAACGGTAAAAATCTGGGCTAGAATTGCGGTCTTCTAGGGGAGTCGCCAAGCTGGTTAAGGCACTGGATTTTGATTCCAGCATGCGAAGGTTCGAATCCTTCTTCCCCTGCCAAAAATTCAAAACCCCGATTGCATTGCAATCGGGGTTTTTGTTTTTCCTGCGTGGAACTGACCGATGCTGCGATAGCTCATGATCGAGCTGGGCAGCGCAGGCATAGCCCGTCGTCATCACTGTGCTTAGTGTTCCTGATGAACATATCAGTCAGTCACCTGCGCTTCTGCATGCCAATTGCTGACACCTGATTTGCGATCTGATTGAGCTACCAATAGAAGTACCAACAGAAAGCTGGAATGCCTTGGGATGTGGTGCGATACCTGCGACAAAGAAAAACCCGCTTCCCTATGAGAGAAGCGGGTTTTGAAGCGATTTGACGTTGTGTGCGTCGATGTCCTGGCGGAGGCTGTACCTAAAGGACAGCCTCACATGGGCTTCAAGAGCGATAGTTGGGTTTTGTCTTCTTATAGACAAGACGTTTTACAACGGAGTCAGATACCCCAAAGCGCTGACCTACGCCCTTCAGCGTGTATAGACCTGTAGCGTAAGCCTCAACGATCGCAACTGCCGTTGCATCGTCCACAGATAGAGCACGACCACAGTGCACACCCCGAGCCATGGCCTCTTTCTGACCCGCCATGCAGCGTTCCCGAATCAAAGACCGTTCGAACTCAGCCATAGCCCCCAGAATCTGGAGCATCAAACGCCCAGTCGGCGTGGTGGTATCGATAGGCTCTGTCAGAGATCGAATACAAGCACCCGAACGCTCTACACGGTCGAGAATCTTGAGTAAGTCAGAGAGCGATCGTGCAACGCGATCAAGCTTGTAAAAGACGAAATGATCCCCTGTTTTTAGCGAGGCAAGGCACTGCCGAAGCACAGGCCGATCAAACTTCGCACCGCTAGCTTTCTCTTCAAAAATCACCCGGACACCAGCAGCATGCATTGCCGCAATCTGCACTGATGTATCTTGCTCTTGAGTACTTACACGGGCATATCCAACCAGCATCTAAATCCCTCTTTGTTTCGACAGACAGAGTCTCCAAGATGCCGAAAATTCCCAAGCTGCAATGAGATAGATTGCTATAGCTTTTATAGCGATTCTGCCAGGCGCGAATTTCTCCAAAATCACTTGCAGGTCAATGACTAGAAAGACCATCAGGAGGAATCACAGGTAGAGCGGGTTTTGATTCACGCGATCGCAGCGCCTCAACAATCAACAGCCTCAATACATGTTCAAAAGAGCGCCCCTCAGCTACAGAGATAGCCTCAACACGTTGAGCAACAGAAGGCGTGAGACCAACCGAACGTCGATAGGTAAAGCGCTTACGCATAGGGTTCCTTTGGTTCAGTCACAAGCCAATAACGAGCACCCTCGAAGCGCTCTAGGGTGATGCGATGAGACACAACGATTTCATCGTTAGCACACTGAAATGTCATCTCAATCATGTCTCGCAGGGATGCCCCCCAAATGCGGATTTTTTCCGCTTTGGGCATAGAGGCAATGCCGTTCTTGGAGTCACTACGGCTGTAGCGGTTAGATTCGTCCGGAGCGTCCTTGTAATCCTTGGTGATGTACTTAGACACGTAGGAGGCAATCTTGGCTATGGAGCGCTGTTTGATGCGTCCTTGAGGGGTCTTGCGACCGCCAACGAAGCACATGCCATTGTCCTTGCCAACGATAGAGCGCCAGACTTTAGTGCCGAGTTCCCAGCCTTTGATTTTTACGTCCTTGTGTGTCGCGTGCTTGGGCAGCTTGTGACAAGCGATGTGGACATGCATTGCACCGCGGTCTTGTCTCTCAAAGCTTGCACAGTAGACGAAGCGCCCACCGAGCGCGCTTTTCATGCGGCGAACCCATTCTTTGAAGTGCTTCTTGCACAGATCACGGTCTTCTTGATTCTCACGGTAAGTCAGCGTGAGCAGCTCATTCAAACCGTTCGCTTTGATGAACCAGCGACAGGCTGATTTAGCCCTCTGTGCGTTTTGTTCAAGCTTCTTGAGTCGACGGGCCTCAGCTTCCTCTTCGAGCTCTCTCTCACGCCATTCACGGTCTTCACCATCGAATTGGGAGAGGTAGGCTTCGGGGTCAAACGGGGGAGGTGCGAGCTTGTCGGTTTCAGACCAGATAACAGCGTTGCGAAACGAGATTTCGCGATGGCCATTGACGCGTTTGACATACACGTCCCATGCATCCTCAAGGACTTCACCTTGAATAACTATGCGTTCGCCCGTGGGGGCGGTTATTATTCTTTCCATTGCAGCTAGCTCCATTAGTTGCAGTCACGAGGTCCGAACGGTTCCAGCCGTTGCGGGCCTCTTTTTTTGCTACAGGTTCAATCCGCGCCCAGAGGCAAATACGTGGTTTGTTCCAAAGTGAGGTATGAATAAATTAGGCACGCGCTGCGCGCGTGCCCGCTGGCGCTTCGCTGGCCGCGCGGGCACGCTTGCCAGCCCGTAGCCTGAAGTTTTTCAGTACCGGTTTTGTAGCCAGCAGCACGAGCTGGACAAAGTTCACCAGTTGCAGCAGCAGCGATACATGGGCGATTCGCCGCATTCGCGGCGACCGGGCTTTGGCCCTTCGGGTTGAGCCTTGTCCCAAGTCTCAATTCGCCATCAGGCGAACTAACAATCCCTATCGCGGACATCCAGACATCCATAGTCAGAGTGCCTGCGGCACTTGCAGCGCTCGCCGCGCGGCGTCCGCTGCCCGTCGAGCATCGCGCCCAGCACCGTTCCCCTGAGTTCTCGCCTCTACGGCCTACGCTAAGCCAGGAGCGGCCTGCGGCCTTTGGTTTTCTCCGGGGGTATTCATAAAGCTTCGCTTTACAAAGCTTCCCCACTCCGAAAACCAATCCCGGCAACGCTAAAGGCACGGCGAGGAACTCAGGGGAACGGTGCAAGCAAGGGACAGCTACACGGGCAGCAGACAGATAACGACCCGGCTCCGAATCTAGGGGCCCGGTACACCAGAAAGGCAGGGGCGGCACATGGCGATAGCAGCAAATTTCAGGAAGTATGCAGAGGCAATGGCTTTGCAGCTGGTGCTGCCCTTCGGGAAGCCCGTGTGGAACGGCAAGCGCCCGACGACGGTACTCGGACGCGCTATTCGGGCCTACATCACTGCCGCGATGAAGGCCCGAGGCCTGATTGAGCACCCCGCGCCACTGATCGTGCCGCAGTGGTGGAAGGATGCCCAGAGCGCAGCCCGCAAATACGTGAGCGCCCTGAAAAATGGTCAGGTGGCACTTCATTGGAATACCGACCTGACTTGAGCATTTCGCGCCGCTAAGCCTTGTGTGTAGCCGTCAACAGCCGGGGGAGTAGGCCGCTCTCTTGGCTCAGGCATGGGGACGGTTTGAGGGACTTGCGCCGACTGAGCAACAAGAGCGGGACGCTCTTGTCGCCCAGCCGGCATAGGGGTGCTGGCTTGCGGTTTTTCCCAGTCAACGAAGTAGCCATTTTTGACAATCTGCGTACAGATATCTACAGCGATGGGCATGACTGTGCCTTGCTGGGTGTAGCACTTACAGCCCTTAGATTTCATTTCCACACATGCAGCCGGATACGGCGCAGTGACAGGCTTTGTCACTTCGTCATATCGGGGCGCGGTATGAGGAAAGCCACCCACACGGGCCTTGAAAGAAGCCGCATATTCCGCAGGAGTCAGGGGCGCAAATTTCCGCTCTGAAGGCTGCTGCACTTCTGCAGCAGCTGCGGCTTTTTGCGCTGGTGCATTGAGCAGCCGAAACGCGTACCAAAACATGCAGGGAACGGCGATCGCCGCGAACCCGAGAATCCACACCTGTTTAGGAATACGGCGCTTACCGGTATGCAGACTGGCGGACTTGTACCAGTTATAGACTTCCTTGGGGTACGCACGCATCTTGACTTCAGCGCGGGTACCGGAATTCGGCTTTTCGCACTGCAGATCGGGCACACCAAATTTCAGCTCAGACACCATATCGGCACCAAGAGCCCGTTTCATATGACGATGCCAGGAAGGTGACTCAATCAAGCCCCGGACAAATGAGTCGAGCATTTTGGGACTCGGACACACCATCCAGAAATCAAAACCACGCTTGCGCCGGAACTGAGCAATAGCGTTGATATAGGGCGGAACCGCATCACGACTCCCCCGCACGGGGAACTCATTCTGGCATTCATCCATGATGCAGATGGAGCCATCAGGCAGGTCTTGCCACAGCTTCGGATCGAACTTCTGCCAACCGAATTCAGCCGCGACATGCTCATGCATTTCAAAGCCGTGGTAATAGACCGGGCGGTTTTCCTTCAACTGCTGATCGCGCACATCCCGAAGTGTGAAAAGCGTTTTTCCCGCGCCGTTTCCACCAGTCGTGAGATAGATCATTGAATGATCAGCTTCTTGAAGCTGTCCGAATTCAGACCGTTGAGCAGCATGCTTGCAAACATTGCACTGAAGATGATCGTGAGCGCAGTCCCTATCCTCATCAGCCCCAGCAACTGGACTACCTCAACAGGGAAGCCTGAAAGGGCCTGCATGATGAGCCCCTTCAAGAAATCCAGAGCTTGAGAGACGCCGTAATAAGTGACCAAGGACAGCCCCAGCGCCGCCAACGTGCGACCCACAAAGCCCGCGACAAGGGACAACAGCAGGCCACCCAAAGAACCCAAAAATGCAGGCATTAGGTAGCCCTCCCGGTGATGATGCGCGCAGCAACAATAGATGCGCAGATGACAGCGACATTGCCCAGCATTGAGAGATACGGGCAGAGGCTTGAATAAGGAATTGACACCTCCCAACTCGGGCCAGAGATCACACGATCAGCAGGACAAGAACCGCTACCAATGAAGTCGTCACGATCTTGGAGGTAGCTGGCAATATTGACGTCCTTGTTACCCTTCAAATCACCCAACACAGAGCCCGTTTTGCCCTTACCGGGATCGTTTTCCCAAAGCTTGTGCCACTCTGAATTCCTCAGATCGTCAATCTGACAGTTGCGAAGATGAACCTCTTTAGCAATAGCACAAGTGATCGCATCCCCTTCGCAAGTGAAGCCACCCGCACAGGAGCCGCCGAACTTGCTAGGTTTGTCTCCGCAGTCATCGCCTTTGCAGTCACCGTCACCGGTACCGTTGCCGTTACCAGACCCTGAGCCACTACCGGAACCACTACCAGAGCCGGGCTTACTACCACCGTTAGCCGCAGCACAAACCATGCTTGTAGGGTTCTTAGAGCAGTACGAGTCTTGCGACTGCGAACTCGAGCTGGTGCTTGAAGATGTAGCGTTACCCGCCGCATCTTTATTAGTGGTCTTTGTGGTCGTCGTGCAAATACCGTTTGTACAAGTCGTCTCAGAAACCTTGTCCGTAGAGGTCCCGTCGCTGTTTGTGGTTTTCTCTGACTGCTTATCACCCTTGGCACTATCTGCAGGGATGCAGACTTGAACACCGTTCACGGTACCGGGCGATCCCATGCATTTAGGGTCTTTTTCGGTGCTTGGATTACTGCCAAGAGCGCATGACGAACCATCGTGCTTGAAGCTGCTGCCCCAGCGGCTGCCACTACCACTGCCCCAGGACACATCAACCCCAGTTTGAGTTCCGCTACAACCACCAACACACTTGCTCATGTCCCCACCGCCAGGCGGCGGAGGAGCCGGAAAACAGCCACTATCCGGCAATGACCCCGAGCCCTCATAAAAGCGAGAAGAACCTGCAGACGCAGCACACAGCTGTGTCACCTGCTTACAAGCGTCAGACTGTTCCGGGATGCACTGCGAACCCGACTCCTCAAAACCCGAGTTACAAACGCACGATGACCCGGAAACCGTCGAATTTGCGGGACAGATCGAGCCACTCTGAGCAACGGGAACCGCACCTAACTTAACCTCAGCCCCCGACGAGTTGTCACCAAGAACATGACAAGAGCCACTACCAGCTGGAGGGACGTACCGAGCCCTAGCGTTCGAGTAAAAGCCGTACGGGTTGTACATAGAGTCCTTGGCAATGACCTGCGCCAAAGGATCTCCGCAAGCCCCCTCCCAGGACGAGTAAACAGGAGAGACGCGAGAGCCAGATTCGATCCGGTAACCCGCAACCTTTGGAATAGCAGCCCAAGACGGCGCACAAAGAACGCACAAAGCCAGCGCGAAAATCAAGCGGTGAACATAAGCCATGCCGCCCCCAGAATCGCGATGATGACGAATAGGCCCATAACACCCCCTGTTCAATACCCCCGGACTGGAGACATTGAGCAGGGCCCGGGACGTCTCCCGGACACCTACCGGGCGATCAACGCAGAGCGCCGCGCACCCACTTGAAAGCAGCAACCGCCACGATGATCAGCAGCACGGCGGAGCCGATCAAACCGATGGGGCCAGCTTGCGCAGCGATATCGCTGACAACGCCAGTGACGTCAACAGCAGCCGCGTGAGCGCCAGTGGCAGCAGCGAAAGCGGGAATGGCCAACAGGGCCGACTTCAGTTTTTTGGACATAGTTACTCCTCAGAGTTGGAATCACCGACTTTGACGGCCTTGATGGCTTGACGGACGCCAAACCCCACGACCCACACAAACACGATCGCTAGACCGATTTGCGCGCCCCCAGCTGCGTCGATGTTGAACAGCGGATGAGTTAGCTCAAGCTGCACAGTGACCGTGCAGGCTTGAGAGCATTGGATAACCTGATCAGCCACCGGGGACACCCCAGCCCCTAACACCAGAGCAATAAACGCCGGAAATCAAGTACCCGGCCTCACGCTTGCACTCTTGGACCCAAAACTTCGTCCAAGAATGAGAAGGGCCAAACCTCTTGGAAACGGCTTCAAAATTGCGACGGGTTTTCTCGAGACAGCGAGCCTGTTCAGACCGGTAGGCCCGATAGACCTCTGGCCCATACGTGCCGCCAGAGCCGGGAGCGGCATAAATCAAAGTCAGCATGAAGCACGCCCCCAATCAGTGCGACCACCGCAGGTGACGCAGACGTCACCTACCCAGTCGTGAGTCGAGTAGTTCTCAGTGCAGTAATGACCCGGAGGGTCGCTAGAGTCAGGGGCACCAGGAGCAGGCATTACCGCCACAGGCGCAGCAGTTGCGCGAGAACGCGCAGCACGGATGCGAGCAGCCTTAACAGTTCGCTCAGCGAAGAACCCCGCAACCGCATAGACACCCTTCAAAATGCTGAGAGCAGCAAGAGCACCAGCGAGACCCGCAACGAATGCGATCTTTGCGATTCCGAGGGCAAGGCTGCCCAACTGGAGTTCAGTAAGCAGCTCCATGGTCAGGACTTGTCAGCCGAAGGAGCGGGACGCTCAGACTTACTAGGAATGCGAGTCAGGCCAGTCAGGCGGGATTCAATCTTGCGGGTTTGATAGTGAGCCGCCAGCGTAAACGTGGCGGTGTACATCCCGGGGACGAGGTTACCGATCATGTCTTTAGGAACGTCGAGGACGCCCACTTGAGAGACCTGCCCATCACCGTCGAGCAAGATGCATTCAGCCTCTTGCATCGTCCAATTTTTGCCGTTCTTGCCAACGCCAGAACGGGAGTCATTGACCTTGAGAATTTGAACTACGGATGAATGCTGCATGCGGCCTCCTATGGCGTGATATCCCCTGCAGATGGGGCAGACGTACAATGAATTACCAAAATTGGCTCTGATACCAAAATTGGTTACGCTAATTTATCACGATGGAGCCAAAAATGGAACCACTTGTCACAGGTCTTACCCTAGAAACGCTCATCGAGCGCGCAGCAGAAGTAGTCGGAAGCCAAAGAAAACTGGCGGCAGTACTGGAGATTTACCCCTCGAACCTAGTCGAGATGAAACAAGGCAAGCGTCCTTGCAACTGGCGGATACGGGGAAAGATGCGCGCGATCCTTGGAGAAGACCCAGCACGGGCCTTTGTCGCGGCTATGAAGGAAGACCTAGAGGCCTCCGAGAACGAGGACGAAAAAAAAGCTGCAGACGGCTTGAAGGCCATGCTTGCAGCTTTTCCTGATGACTGGCGGAGGCTGTGAGATTCGAACTCACGGAAGGATCACTCCTTCGGCAGTTTTCAAGACTGCTGGTTTAAACCACTCACCCAAACCTCCGGATGCCCGGATTCTACACAAGGAATTACGCTTGATTTTGAATTGGGCGACTTTGAGCGCTCGTCAAAAAACTGGCGAAGCACGCATGATCTTGAAGCGCTCCTTGGCAGAAAAATTGGCCGGCAGGTCATGAGAAAAGCCATCCAACAGATGGCTGTTGAATGGCTTTCAGAACGGGTCTTGCGACTTCTACAGCCCAAGGGCTGAAAAGATGTTTAACCGCGCAGAGCAATGGCCTGGGCCGCGGCCAGGGCTGTCATGTTGACCACACGGCGCACCGTGGCCGAGGGGGTCAGGACGTGGGCTGAAGCGGCGGAACCCATGAGGATGGGGCCGATGGTGGTGCCGTGGCCGCCCGTGGTCTTGAGCACGTTGAACAGAATGTTCGCTGCGTCCAGGTTGGGGCAGATCAGCACGTTGGCGGCGCCGTGCAGGCTCGATTCCAGCAGAGCGTGGCTGCGCACGTCCTGCGACAGGGCAGCGTCGCCGTGCATTTCGCCGTCGCATTCGATGCCAGGGTTGGCTGCGGCGAACAGGTCACGGGCGGCACGCATCTTGCGGGCGGAGCCGCGAGTGGAGGAGCCGTAGTTGCTGTGAGACAGGAAGGCGACCTTGGGCGGCAGGCCAAAGCGGGCCACTTCGTCGGCAGCCATCTTGGCGATCTCGGCCAGTTCTTCGGCGCTGGGGTCTTCGTTGATATAGGTATCAGCGACGAATAGCGTGCCGGACTCCAGCATGACGGCGTTGACGGTGGCGAACTCCTTGGCGTCCTTCTTCAGGCCCAGGATGTCCTGCACATGGGCCAGGTGGCTGTCGAACTTGCCAACCAGACCGCACAGCATGGCATCGGCATCACCCAGGTGCACCATCAACGCGGCGATCAGGGTGTTGGAGCGGCGCACGGCTGCCTTGGCAGCCTCGGGTGTCACACCGTCACGGCCCATCAGGCGGTGATAGGTTTCCCAGTACTGGCGGAAGCGTGGATCGTCTTCGGGGTTGCAGATTTCCACGTCCTTGCCCAACTGGATGCGCAGGCCAGCCTTGGCAATGCGGGCCTCGATCACGGCGGGGCGACCGATCAGGATGGGCTTGGCCAGGCCGTCGTCCACGGCCACCTGCACGGCACGCAGCACGCGTTCGTCTTCACCTTCGGCATAGGCCACGCGTTGCAGATTGGCCTTGGCGGCTGCAAACACGGGGCGCATGAACATGCTGGTCTGGTAGACGAAGCGGGTCAGGCTTTCGCGGTAGGCCGCGATGTCTTCGATGGGACGGGTGGCCACACCGGATTCGGCGGCAGCCTGGGCCACGGCGGGCGCGATGCGCAGGATCAGGCGCGTATCGAAAGGCGTGGGGATCAGGTAGTCGGGGCCGAAGGTCAGCTCCTTGCCCTGGTAGGCGGCGGCGACTTCGTCGCTGACGTCCTGCTTGGCCAGGGCGGCGATTTCACGCACGCAGGCCAGCTTCATTTCCTCGGTGATCTTGGAGGCGCCGCAGTCCAGCGCGCCACGGAAGATGTAGGGGAAGCACAGGACGTTGTTGACCTGATTGGGATAGTCGGAGCGGCCTGTGGCCACGATGCAGTCAGGGCGGATGGCCTTGGCCAGCTCGGGGCGGATTTCGGGCTCGGGATTGGCCAGGGCCAGGATGATGGGCTTGTCGGCCATGGTCTTGACCATGTCGGCAGTCAGCACGCCGGGAGCCGAGCAGCCCAGGAAGACGTCGGCACCGTTGACGGCATCGGCCAGGGTACGGGCATCGGTCTTTTGTGCGTACTGGGCCTTGGAGGCATCCAGGCCACCGGGGCGGCCTTCATAGATCACGCCCTTGGAGTCGCACATGAAGACGTTTTCGCGCTTCACGCCCAAGCCTACCATGACGTTCACGCAGGCGATGGCGGCAGCACCGGCGCCGGAGACGGCGATCTTGACCTTGTCGATCTGCTTGTTCACCAGTTCCAGACCGTTGAGCAGGGCGGCGCTGGAGATGATGGCGGTGCCGTGCTGGTCGTCGTGGAACACCGGAATGTTCATGCGCTTGGAGAGTTCTTGCTCAATGTAGAAGCACTCGGGCGCCTTGATGTCTTCAAGGTTGATGCCGCCCAGGGTGGGTTCCAGCGAGGCAATGATCTCGATCAGCTTGTCCGGATCGCGTTCGGCCAGCTCGATGTCGAACACGTCCACGCCAGCAAACTTCTTGAACAGGCAGCCCTTGCCTTCCATCACGGGCTTGGAGGCCAGAGGTCCGATATCGCCCAGGCCCAGGACAGCCGTGCCGTTGGTGATCACGCCGACCAAGTTGCCGCGCGAGGTGTATTCGGCCGCAGTCGAGGGGTCTGCCTCGATGTCCAGGCAGGGGTAGGCCACGCCTGGCGAGTAGGCCAGGGACAAGTCGCGCTGGTTGGACAGGGGCTTGGTGGGCGTAACGGAAATCTTGCCCTTGACGGGGCTGCGGTGGTATTCGCGGGCCGCGTCGCGCAGGGCTTGTTCGGCAGTGGACAGGTTTTGTGTCATACGAAATTTATCAACAAGTTGCTTCTCTGAAGCTTACCGGATGGCGAGAAGATTTTTGGGTTAGGTCTGTTTTGCCTGAACTGCACCGACAACAAGCCCCCTGGCGCATTGTGGTGCGGCAGGGGGCCCAGGGCCGGCTGGTAAACCGGCGATTGATTGAGGCTAGGCCTTAGTGGGCGTCAGCCTGTCGCGCAGCGTTGATCGCGGCACTGTTGTCTTTGGCAGCCCCGTTGAAGAAAAGGTTCAGAGCCACTGCGGTAATCGAAGCCAGCAGGATACCGGATTCAATCAGTGGATGGATGGAATGGGGCATCCATTGGCGGAAATTAGGTGCAACCAGAGGAATCATGCCGACGCCGATGGACACGGCCACGATCATGGCGTTGTGCTTGTTGTTGCGGAAATCCACGTTGGACAGGATGCGGATACCGGTGGAGGCCACCATGCCGAACATCACCAGACCCGCGCCGCCCAGCACCACGGTGGGCAGGGACTCGATCAGCGCCCCCATCTTGGGCAGCACGCCCAGGATGATCAGGATGGCGCCGCCCGCCACGCAGACCCAGCGGCTCATCACGCCTGTCACGGCGACCAGACCCACGTTCTGCGAGAAGCTGGTGTAGGGGAAGGTATTGAAGATACCGCCGATCAGGGTGCCCAGCCCGTCGGTGCGCAGACCGCGGGTCAGCTCATCCTGAGTGATCTCGCGCTTGGTCATGTCGCCCAGAGCCAGGAACATGCCGGTCGATTCGATCATCACCACCACCATCACCAGGCTCATGGTCAGGATCAGAATGGGGTCGAACACGGGCATGGCGATCTGGAAGGGCAGCACCACGGTGAACCACTCGGCCTTGGCGACCTTGTCGAAGTTCATCAGGCCCATGGCTACGGAGATCACGCCGCCGATCAGAATGCCCATCAGCACCGAGATATTGGCGATGAAGCCCTTGGCAAAGCGTGCGATCAGCAGGATGGACAGCAGCACGATGCCCGAGACGGCGGCGCCTTGCAGATCGGCGTACTTGGGGTTGGGCAGGGTGGGCAGCACCGAGAAGCCCTTGGGGATGGCGGGCAGCGAGGAGCCGGGGGCGCCGGCCATGGCCTGGGCTTCAGCCAGCCACTTCAGGTGCTCGGGGTTGGGCACGGAAGGTGCGGTAGGGCCCACGGGGTTGCCGAAGATCCAGTTGATGCCCACGCGCATCAGGCTGATACCGATGACGGCAATGATGGTGCCGGTCACCACGGGCGGGAAAAACCGCAGCATGCGGCTGATGACGGGCGCGATGAGGATAGAAACCACCCCCGCGCCAATCACGGAGCCAAAAATCAGGCCAGCTCCTGCGTTGCCGCCGGTGGACTGTGCAATGGCGACCATGGGGGCCACGCTGGCAAAGGTCACGCCCATCATCACGGGCAGCTTGATACCGAACCACTGGGTGGCGCCCAGGGCCTGGATCAGGGTGACCAGACCGCAGACGAACAGGTCGGCAGAGATCAGGTGCGCGACCTGCTCGGGTGGTAGGTTGAGCGCGCGGCCCACGATCAGTGGAACGGCCACGGCACCTGCATACATGACCAGCACGTGCTGCAAGCCTAGGGCGGTGAGCTTGCCTGCTGGCAAGACCTCATCGACGGGATGCACTTTGGATGTCATAAAAACATATCTCCTCACTCTGTATTTGCTTCAGGGCCACACGCATAGCTAAGCGGCATGTAATCCATACAAAAAGTGTATACAGGCTATAACGAACGATATCTAGCGGTAAACCCTGCTCAAAGTCGTTCATCTTGCCGATATGGAAATATCTATGCGCTTTGTGCATAGATGCATAAGGCAAATACTGATTGCTATAAAATGTATAGCTCTAGGCGCATATTTCTCCCAATATTTTTAATTTATGGCTATGAAATCGTTGAGAGGAAAGCGATGTTTGCTACTTTTTAAGTAGCAAATCTTGCGCGATATGCAATAGGACGCAGACTTGTGCCAGTTATGTGCGTATTGGTATGGGGTCTTGCGACATCCTGTCAAGGAAAGCATGCAATCACCTGGGTGACGTTTTCGCTTATTAGTGTGTCTGGGGGGTTGAAATTCGGTAATGAAACCGAAATTGGTGCATTGATGTGCAAAAGCGTGCATGAGGATCTGACAAAGCGTTCAGCGGTTGAGATAGTGCTGGAGGTCTGCAAGAACCATGCCGGTTGCGGCGCCATGAAAAAAGCGACTCTTGAGAGCCGCTTTTTTCATGGAGTAGGGAGATGCACTGCCAGGGGCATTGGGGTGGCCTTTTCGGCCTTTTCCACCTCTTGCAAGCTGCCCCGTCAGATAGATCCGGCAGCAGGGCTGAGGGCAAGACAGGCAGGATCAGTGTTGCAAGCGCTCTATCGTCTCAGATAGAGAAAGGAAAAGCCCAGAAGGTTCAGTGCATGCCCGCCGCCATAGAGGCAGATGGCCGAGAGGCGTGATGGCGTAGCGTCAGGCTTGCCATCAGCAAGGCGGCAGCGGTGGGCAGGGCGGCAGTCCAGGTCAGCGAGGTCAGGCCCAGACCCTGGGCGATGACGGCACCGCCCAGCCACGCGCCCAAGGCATTGCCCAGGTTGAAGGCTGCGATATTGAGGCTGGAGGCCAGATTCATTCCCGCTTCGCCAGCCGCCTGCAGCACGCTCATCTGCAAAGGCGCGACCGTGGCAAAGGCGGCAATACCCAGCAGCAGCACAAAGGCGATGGTCAAGGCCGTGCTCGCAAACAGCCAGTAGCCCGCGATCAAGACCAGCAACAGGCCTGCTAGTGATATCCATAGCGCCCGCTGTGCGCCCAGGCGATCGGCCAACTTGCCGCCAACGTGGTTGCCAATGGCAAGTCCCGCTCCGAACAGCAGCAGGGTCAAGGCAACCATGCGGTCGCCCATTCCCGTGATCTGGGTCAGCAAGGGCTCTATATAGGTATAAAGGGTGAAGACCCCGGCAAAGCCCACCACCGTCAGCAGCAGGCCGCGCCACAGGGAGGCATTACGCAGCACGGCCAGTTCATGGCCCAGGTGCCGGACGGCAGGCATGCTCAGGTGACGGGGCACATAGCGCGCCAGAATCAGCAGGGCCACCACGCCGATGCCGCTGACGGCGGCAAAGGCCATGCGCCAGCCCCAATGCTGGCCGATCCAGGTGCCAAAAGGCACACCCAGCAACGTGGCCAGCGTCAGGCCGGAAAACATCAGTGCAATGGCGGATGCTTTCTTCTCTGGGGCGACCAGCTGCGTAGCGACCACCGCACCGACACCGAAGAAAGTGCCATGGGTCAGCGAGGTCAGCATGCGTGCCGCCATCAGCCAGCCATAGCTGGGGGCCAGGGCGGCAGCGGCATTGCCCGCAATGAACAGCAGCATCAGGCTCAGCAGCAGAAACTTGCGCGGCCAGTGGCGCGATGCCAGGGTGAGAACAGGTGCGCCCACGGCCACGCCGATGGCGTAGCCAGAGATCAGCGTACCCGCAGTAGGAATGGAGATCTGCAGATCCTGGCTGACCTGGGTCAGCAGGCCCATGATGATGAATTCGGTGGTGCCGATGCCAAAAGCTCCGGCGGCCAGAGCAAGCAGTGCAGCAGGCATGAGTGCGTCCTTGTAAATACCAGTGAGGGAGCCGACTGTGAACTTCTCGGCGGGCAGACGGTAGCCCTTGTCGCGGACATGCATTTGTTCCTGCAGGGAATAAATCGCCTATTTATGATGCGGTTCATGAGCCAATCGACGGTGACGAGTCCGGACCGCTTTGTGGAGCTGCAGACCTTTGTGCTGGTGGCGCAACAAGGCAGCTTTTCCGCGGCCGCACGCCAGCGCGAGGTATCGCCTTCGGCCGTGAGCAAGGTCGTGGCCAGGCTGGAGTCTCGGCTGGGGGTGCAATTGCTGAGGCGCAGCACCCGACGCCTGGAGTTGACGGCCGAGGGAGAGCAATTGTTGGAGCAGGGCCAGCAGTTGCTGGCGGACTGGATGGCGCTGGAGTCTGCCGTCACCCAGCAAGGACAGCCTAGCGGCCTGGTGCGCATCAATGCCAGCTCGTCCACGGGGAACCGGCTGCTGGTGCCTCTGGTTGGGCAGATCATGCAGACTTGGCCGGGCTTGCAACTGGATCTGAGTTTTACCGATCACATAGTGGATTTGATAGCGGCTCGCGCAGATATAGCCTTGCGTTGGGGCGAATTAAGGTCTTCGGACATGGTGGCGCGCAAACTGGGCAGCACGCGCCAGGTGGTCGTGGCGTCGCCGGAGTATCTGAAGCGTTTTGGCAAGCCTGAACATCCGGACGATCTGGCGAACCATGTACGCATCGGCTGGAACTACCCTCGCGCCATACCGCACTGGCCGTTTGTGGTGGCTGGGCAGGCAGTGGCTATCGGTATGGGAGATGTGCTGCGCGTCAATGATGGTGAGGCCATGGCCAACTTGGCCAAAGCGGGGGCGGGACTGGCGCGGCTGTCGCTCTATCACGCCTGGGATGATTTGCATGCAGGGTGCTTGCAGCCGGTGCTGGAGGATTTCAATCCTGGCGAGTTGCAGCCCATTCATGCGGTGTATGTGGGCAAACCTGGTCAGTTGCCCGTGCGTACGCGGGCGGTGCTGGACTTTCTGGCCCAGCATGTGGACCTCAGCCACGCAGAGCGCAAGCCCGTGCATCTGCTGACTGCCGGCGCATAAAAAACAAGCCCGGTCTTTGACGACCGGGCTTGTAAAAACCTTCACCAGAGCAAGCGAAGGCTAGGCAGAGGGCCCTCGATCTCTCTCGGGCCCAGGAAGAATCAGGCAGTCAGGTCCACCAGAGAGCGGGCCACGACCTTGGTGGCGCGGCGCAGGTCTTCCAGCACCAGGCGCTCGTCGGAGCGCTTGGCGTGCGATTCCAGCACGGTGCGGGGGCCGGCGCCATAGATCACGCCGGGGATACCGCGCTCGACATACAGGCGCACGTCGGTGTACAGGGGCGTGCCCACGGCTGGAGGTACTTCGCCGAAGATGGCTTCGCCGTGCTTCTGGATGGCGTCCACGAGGGGCTTGTTGCCGTCCAGGGGAGTCATGGCGTTGGCCAGCAGCAGGCGCTTGATGTCCACGCGCACAGCGTCTTCGCCGGTGTAGCCGCCTTGCGTGTTGAAGTCTTCGATGGCCTTGGCGATCACAGCACGGATGCTGGCTTCGACTTCCACGGGATTCTCTTCGGGAATCATGCGGCGGTCGATCTTCAGCATCACCTTGCCGGGCACCACATTGGTGTTGGTGCCGCCGTCGATGCGGCCGACGTTCAGGTAGGGGTGCTTGATGCCGGGCACTTGTGAAGTGACTTGCTTGTACTTGACGTTTTCGCCGTACAGAGCGGTCAGCAGCACGGCCGTGGCTTGCAGCGCGTCCACGCCGGTGTGGGGCACGGCGGCGTGAGCCATCTTGCCCTGCACGGTGATTTCCATCTGCAGGCAGCCGTTGTGAGCGGTCACGACTTCGTAGCTGAAACCGGCTGCGATCATCAGATCAGGCTTGGTCAGACCCTTTTCCAGCAACCAGCCGGGGCCCATGATGCCGCCGAACTCTTCGTCGTAGGTGTAGTGCAGTTCCACGGCGCCTTTGCTGGGCTTGGCCACGGCTTCCAGGGCGCGCACGGCGAAGGTGAACGAGGCGAAGTCGCTCTTGCTCACGGCAGCGGCGCGGCCGTACAGCTTGCCGTCTTCGATTTCGGCGCCGTAGGGATCCTTGGTCCAGCCTTCGCCTGGGGGCACCACGTCGCCGTGTGCGTTCAGGGCAATGGTCTTGCCGCCGTCACCATAGGGGCGACGCACGATCAGGTTGGTGATGGACTCCATGCCGTAGGCCTTCACGTCGGCTTCGGGCACGACATGCTTTTCGGCTTCAAAGCCAAAACCCTTGATCAGGTCGGCAGTGCGCTCGGCGTGGGGGGCATTGTTGCCGGGAGGTGTGTCCGTGGGCACTTGCACCATGGCTTGCAGGAACTTCACTTCTTCGTCGAAGTGCTCGTCGATCCATGCGTCGATGGCCGCGTAGGTGGCTTGCTTGTCTTGGTTCATATTGGTCATTTCTGTTCTTGAGCCAGTTGTTGGAGGAGGTGAGCGAAGGCATCCACGGACAGTTGCATGTCGTCGGAGGTGGTGGCTTCCAGCGGGTTGTGGCTGATGCCGGCGTTCATGCCGCGCACGAACAACATGGCCTGGGGCATGATTTCGTGCAGCTTCATGGCGTCGTGGCCGGCGCCGCTGGGCATGCGGAACAGCGGCACGCCCAGTGCGTCCACAGCGTTTTCCCAGCGCTTTTGCCACTCGGGGGCGCTAGGGGCAGCAGCCGCCTTCATCGACAGCTCGGTGGTGTAGCGCAGGCCGCGCCGCTCGGCGATCGCTGCCATCTCGGCCATGATGTCGTTGATCATGGCGTCGCGCTGCTCGTTGGTGGGGGCGCGCAGGTCCAGCGAGAACTGGCAGCGGCCGGGCACCACGTTGACCGAGCCCGAGGGCACGTTCAGCTGGCCGATGGTGGCCACGCTGTCGCCATCCTGGCCGGCACGCTTTTCGATGTACAGCGACAGCTCGGCCACGCCGGCTGCGGCGTCACGGCGGCGGTCCATGGGTGTGGTGCCGGCGTGGCTGGCCATGCCGATGAATTCGCAGACATAACGGGCGCTGCCGTTGATCGAGGTGACGATGCCCAGAGGAATGTCCAGCTCGTTGAGCACGGGGCCCTGCTCGATGTGCACTTCGACAAAGCCCAGGTACTTGGCGGGATCGCGCTCGAGCTTGGGGATGTCGTCGATGCACAGGCCCGCGTGGGTCATGGCTTCGCGCAGCGTGATGCCGTCGGCGTCCTTCTGTTCCAGCCATTCGTTCTTGAAGTCGCCGACCAGAGCGCCGGAACCCAGGAAGGTCGCCTTGTAGCGCTGGCCTTCTTCTTCCGAGAAGCCCACGACTTCGATGTTGAAGGGCAGGCGCTTGCCTTGCTGGGCCAGTTGCTTGACGCAGGCCATGGGCACGAAGATGCCCAGGCGGCCGTCGTACTTGCCGCCGTTGCGCACGGTGTCGTAATGGCTGCCGGTCAGCAGAGTCTTGGCACCTTCGGTGGCCGCCTTGTAGCGGCCCACCACGTTGCCGACAGCATCTATCTCGACTTCGTCGAAGCCGATTTCACGCATCCAGTGGCTGATGCGCTGGGCGCAGGCACGGTGGGCATCGGTCAGATAGGTCACCGTCAGCTGGCCTTTTTCGGCGTAGCCGGGGTCGCTGTTGGTGGACAGGCGTTCTTGCCAGTCCCAGACTTCGTTGCCTTCGACGGGCTCGTAGCCGAACTTGTCGTTCAGGCGGATCTCGGCGATGCGGTGGATGTTGCGCAGCGCCTCGGCCTGCTCGTAGGCCGGGTGGTTGAACATGCGGCGCTCGAAAGTCGAGATGATTTCCGCCTTGCTCAGACCCAGACCGCGTGCACCGCGCACGGCCAGGATGAAGGGGAAGCCAAAGCGCTTGCCGTATTCGGCGTTGAGCTTGCGGATGTGCTCCAGCTCTTCGGGCGTGCAGTTTGTGAGACCCGCCTTCTTTTGCTCATTCGTCGATTCGGCGGTGAGCGTGTTGGTTTCCATCTGCTTGCCGGCCAGCTCCGGGTGAGCGCGGATCAGATCGAGCTGGGCCTGCTCGCTGGATTCGGCCAGCACCTTGGCCATGGCGTGCTTGATGTGCGCCATGGACTTGAAGGGGCGCTGCTCCAGTGCCTTGGCGGCAATCCAGGGCGAGTGCTCATACAGACCGTCGAGCAGGTCTGTCGCGGTTGCCGCGTCGGCGGCATTCAGTTGTTCCAGGGTCAAAGCCATGTCGCAATCAATCCTTGCAAGGGAAACGCTCGGCCCAGTGACGAGCCAAATCAATACGGCGGCACACCCACACGTTGTCGTGCTTCTGGATGTGGTCGAGGAAGCGCTGCAGCGCAGTGATACGGCCGGGGCGGCCCAACAGGCGGCAGTGCATGCCGATGCTCATCATCTTGGGAGCATCGTCGCCGTTGGCATCGCCTTCGGCATACAGGACATCGAAGGTGTCCTTCAGGTACTGGAAGAAGGGATCGGCATACGAGTAACCCTGGGGCAGGGCAAAGCGCATATCGTTGCAGTCCAGTGTGTAGGGAACGATCAGCTGGTTGCGGGTGCTGCCATCGGTCTTGGCGACCTTCATCCAGAAGGGCAGGTCTTCGCCGTAGTAGTCGCTGTCGTAGGTAAAGCGGCCGGTATCGGCCACCAGGCGGTGGCTGTTGGGGCTGTCGCGGCCCGTGTACCAGCCCAGGCCGTGGTCGCCGTCATGGCCATAGAGTTCTTCGAAGATCTCCACGCATTGCTGCAGATGGGCGCGCTCGATTTCTTCGGGCACGTTCTGGTAGTGAATCCACTTCAGACCGTGGCAGGCCACTTCGTGACCCAGCTCGTCGAAAGCCTGGGCCAGCTCACGGTGCTTTTGCAGGGCCGTGGCCACGCCGAACACGGTCAGCGGCAGGCCGCGCTTTTCGAATTCCTTGAGAATGCGCCACACGCCCACGCGTGAGCCGTATTCATAAATGCCGTCCATGCTCATGTGGCGGGCTGGGTAGGCCGCTGGATTGAACATTTCGGACAGGAACTGCTCGCTGGCGGGGTCGCCATGCAGGATGTGGTTCTCACCGCCTTCTTCGTAGTTCAGAACGAACTGCACGGCCACGCGGGCTTTGCCGGGCCATTGGGGATGGGGCGTGTTGCGACCATAACCAATCAGGTCGCGTGGGTAGGGGGCGGTGGAATCGTAAATCATAGGGATACGGATGAAAGTGCCATCGACAAATCGTTCGTTGGCAGATCGCGGTCGAAGGTCAGGCCTGCTTCCACGTGGTCCAGGTGCAGCTGCATCAGTTGCACCGCATGCTCAGCATCGCCTGCCGCCAGGGCAGTCACGATGTCTCCATGTTCTTCGTGCGAATGCTCGGCCGCCGATGCAGACTGGTACATCAGCGTGATCAATGCGCAGCGGGAAATCAGCTCACCCAGCAATTGCGCCAGCACCTCGTTGCCCATCAGCTCGGCCATGCGCACGTGGAAGTCGCCCAGCAGCTCGGTGCGCTGGCCCACGTCATTGGCTTCCATGGCTTTTTTCTCGGCCGTTACATGGGCCTTGAGAGCACGGATCTTGTTGGGCGTGCTTTGGGGCACAAAGCTGCGCACCATCTCGGCTTCCAGCATGCGGCGCACGGCAAACACCTGGCGCGCCTCATCCACGGACGGCGTGGCCACAAAGGCGCCGCGTGCGGGCTCCAGCCTGATCAGCTTGTTCTGCGAGAGCTGAAACAGGGCCTGGCGAACCAGGGTACGGGAAACACCAAAGTGGTCAGCCAGCTTCTGCTCGGCCAGCTTGGTGCCGGGCATCAGGCGATGCTCGACGATAGCCTTGGTCAGACTTTCAACAATGAAGCTGGTGGTGGAAGTTTCCATAAATCGATCATAGCGGTTGAAGACAAGTTTTGTATACAGTTTCTGTCCACCGAACATGGTGTTTGCCCCAGTATCAATTGTCTATATTGGTGGAAAATTCAAGCAAATCAAGGCTGGCCAATGATTTGCGTCATTGCTGCGGCAAAGTCAGCAGTGTTGTGACTGGCTTGCCGCTGTGAAGCAAAAATGCCGGAATGCACAATCCAAGAACTATGCAAGCACAGAATACATCCTCGCGCGCGCAGGGCGCTGCTGCGCCTTCGCCACAGCAAGATCCAGCCGCTTTCTTGCGTCACCTGTATGACGTGGCCGTGCGCAATGCCTTGCCTATTGAAGGCCTGGCGCGCAGCCTGCCCAAGCCGCCCAAGGGGCGTACGCTGGTGCTGGGCGCCGGCAAGGCCGGTGGCTCCATGGCGCAGGCACTGGAAGCGCTGTGGCCTGCAGAGGCGCCGCTGTCCGGCCTGGTGGTGACGCGCTATGACCATATTCCCCCGCGCCCCGAAGGCCTGGCCCAGCGCCTGGAGGTCGTGGAGGCTGCCCACCCCGTGCCCGATGCCGCCGGTCTGGCCGCTGCCGAGCGCATTCTGGCGCTGACCCAGGGCCTGACCGAGGACGATCTGGTGATCTGCCTGATCTCGGGCGGTGGCTCGTCCTTGCTGACCCTGCCTGCCGAAGGCATCGATTTGGCGGAAAAGCAGCGCATCAACAAGGCCTTGCTGGAAAGCGGCGCGGCGATTGGTGAAATGAACTGCGTGCGCAAGCACC
The DNA here is from genome assembly GCF_030064165.1 of Comamonas resistens. Taxonomy (NCBI): domain Bacteria; kingdom Pseudomonadati; phylum Pseudomonadota; class Betaproteobacteria; order Burkholderiales; family Comamonadaceae; genus Comamonas; species Comamonas resistens. Next base: position 3,927,849 of record NZ_CP125947.1, on the reverse strand, counting down.
TCTCGCGTATCAAGGGTGGCCGTCTGGCGGCAGCCTGCCATCCGGCCAAGGTGGTGACGCTGACCATCAGCGATGTACCCGGTGACGACCCCTCGGTCATCGCCAGCGGCCCTACGGTGCCCGATGCCACGACCTGTGCCGATGCGCTGAGCATCCTGAACCGCTACCAGATCAGCATTCCCGAATCCGTGCGTGCTGCACTGCAGGACGGCACACTGGAAACGCCCAAGCCCGGTGATGCGCGCTTTGCCGGTCATGAGGTGCATCTGATCGCCACGCCCCAGCAGTCGCTGGAAGCGGCTGCGGCAGCGGCGCGTGAGGCAGGCATTGCCGTGCATGTGCTGTCCGACGAGATGGAAGGTGAATCGCGCGAAGTTGGCAAGGTGCATGCGGCTCTGGCCCGCGCCGTCGCCAAGCGTGGCGAGCCCTTTGCCAAGCCTTGCGTGATTCTCTCGGGTGGTGAAACCACGGTCACGATCCGTCCTCGCCAACTGGGCGCGGCCAAGGGTCGTGGCGGTCGTGCCGGCGAGTTCTGCATGGGGCTGGCCCAGGCTCTGCAAGGCCAGGAAAAGGTCTGGGCGCTGGCCGCCGACACCGACGGCATCGACGGCGTGGAGGACAACGCCGGGGCACGCGTCTCGCCCTGTACGCTCAAGCGTGCGGCGGAAAAGAATATGCGCATCAGCGACTATCTGGACCGCAACGACGCCTATGGCTATTTCGAGGCATTGGGCGATCTGGTGATTACCGGCCCCACGCACACCAATGTGAACGACTTTCGCGCGATTCTGATTCTCTGAAAACTTCAAATTGGATAGCTGCTTGCGTAGGCTATCCAAAGATTTCAGTGTGAAAACAATCTGCAGCTACCGCTTATCAAGCGGTAGCTGCTCTTTTTTTATCTGCGGCCTGTGATACTGGCGCGCTCCAACCCAGGGACAGCGAGCAAGGGCAGCCCCGCAGCGAAGCTGTCGTCCCCTTCCGTTAGCGCGTACAGAGAGGGGGAAGGCGGGGCCGCCTAGGCGCGAAGCGACTCAGGGGAGAGATTTCATCCCCCACGTGGCAGGTCTTCCCACCAGGCATCGTCAAACTTGCCCTGCAGAAAAGCGATAAAGGACTGCACTTTTTGCGGCACCAGGCGTGGCGAAGGGTAGACGGCGTGGATTTCCTGCTCATGCAGGCGGCAGGTCTTGAGCACCTCGACCACGCGGCCGTCCTTGAGCGAGTCATGGGCCACATAGCGGGGCAGGGCGGCAATGCCCATGTGCGAGCGGGCGGCGGCCAGCAGGGCCGAGAGATTGTTGGAGCGCAGCCGCCCCGTGACGGGAATCGACACCGGCTCGCCACTGGCATTGCGCAAGCGCCAGATGTCGTTGCCCTGCACGCTGCTGTAGATCAGCGTGGAATGCTCCTTGAGGTCCGAGGGGCGGCGTGGTGTGCCGTGCTTGCGCAGATAGGTGTTGGAGGCCACCAGCACCCAGGGATTGATGCCCAGCATGCGGGCGCCCAGCGATGAGTCGGCCAGTTTGCCCAGGCGCAGCGCCACGTCGATGCCGTTGGCCACGAGATCGGTGTAGCGGTCCTCGAAGCTCAGATCCACCTGCACCTGGGGGTTCTGCTTCATGAATTCCATGGCCAGCGGAATGAGTACACGGCGGCCAAAGGCCACCGAGCTGCCGATGCGCAACTGGCCCTGCACATGGGTCTGGCGCACCTTGACGACGTTCTCGGCCTCGGCCACATCGTTGACGATGATCTTGCACTTTTCGTAGTAGAGCGCTCCGGCCTCGGTCATGCTCACGCCGCGTGTGTTGCGGTTGAGCAGGCGCACCTTGAGGCGTGCCTCCATCGCGGCGACCTGCTTGGTGACGGTGGGCTGGGTGGTGGAGAATTCCTGCGCCACCTTGGTGAAGCTGCCGGTTTCCACCACCCGCACAAACATATGCATGGCATCGAGTCTGTCCATCGCTTCTCTCCTATTTATTCTTCAATGGAATAAATTTTATGGTCTGCAACCGGCTTCCGGCAAGCAGGGGTCTTGACTAAAGTTGGTTCCAGTTTGAAGGAGACCTCATGGCCAAGATGAAAGCGATTGAAGCCGCAGTTCGCGTGCTCGAAAAAGAAGGCGTTACCGTTGCATTCGGTGTACCTGGTGCCGCTATCAACCCGCTGTACGCAGCAATGAAGGACCACGGTGGCATCGGCCACATCCTGGCCCGTCACGTCGAGGGCGCCAGCCACATGGCTGAAGGCTATACCCGTGCCGTCGCCGGCAACATCGGTGTGTGTATCGGCACCAGCGGCCCCGCCGGCACCGACATGATCACCGGCCTGTACTCGGCCAGCGCCGACTCCATCCCAATCCTGTGCATCACCGGCCAAGCCCCCCGCTCGCGTCTGCACAAGGAAGACTTCCAGGCCGTGGACATCGCCTCCATCGCCAAGCCCGTTACCAAGTGGGCCACCACCGTGCTGGAACCCGCTCAAGTGCCCCGTGCCTTCCAGCAGGCTTTCCACCTGATGCGCTCCGGCCGTCCCGGCCCCGTGCTGATCGATCTGCCCATCGACGTGCAGCTGGCCGAGATCGAATTCGATATCGACACCTACGAACCCCTGCCAGCCTACAAGCCAGCGGCTTCGCGCAAGCAGGCCGAGAAGGCCATCGAGATGCTCAACGAATCCGAGCGTCCCCTGCTGGTCTCCGGTGGTGGTGTGATCAACGCCGACGCGTCCGAGCTGATGGTCGAGCTGGCCGAAATCCTCAACGTGCCCGTGATCCCCACCCTGATGGGCTGGGGCACCATCCCTGACGATCACCCTCTGATGGTCGGCATGTGCGGTCTGCAGACCAGCCACCGTTACGGCAACGCCAACATGCTGGCTTCGGACTTTGTGTTCGGTATCGGCAACCGCTGGGCCAACCGTCACACCGGCTCCGTCGAGGTCTATACCAAGGGTCGCAAGTTCATCCACGTGGACATCGAGCCCACACAGATCGGTCGCGTGTTTGCCCCCGACTACGGCATCGTCTCCGACGCCAAGGCTGCCCTGGAGCAATTCGTTGCCGTGGCCAAGGAGTGGAAGGCTGCCGGCAAGCTCAAGTGCCGCAAGGCCTGGGTGGCCGAGTGCCAGGGCCGCAAGAACAGCGTCGAGTACCTGCGCAAGACCAACTTCGACAACGTGCCGATGAAGCCCCAGCGCGTCTACCAGTGCATGAACCGCACTCTGGACCGCGACACGACCTACGTGTCCACCATCGGTCTGTCGCAGATCGCCGGTGCCCAGTTCCTGCATGTGTACAAGCCACGCAACTGGATCAACTGCGGCCAGGCAGGCCCTCTGGGCTGGACCACTCCCGCTGCTCTGGGTGTGCGCGTTGCCGACCCCAAGCGCAAGATCGTGGCCCTGTCCGGTGACTACGACTTCCAGTTCATGATCGAAGAGCTGGCCGTCGGCGCACAGTTCAAGCTGCCCTACGTCCACGTGCTGGTGAACAACAGCTACCTGGGCCTGATCCGCCAGGCACAGCGCGCCTTCTCCATCGACTATTGCGTGCAATTGGCGTTCGACAATATCAACATGGATGAGGGTGAAGCGACCCGTGGCTACGGTGTTGACCATGTTAAGGTTGTTGAAGGTCTGGGTTGCAAGGCCATCCGCGTTCACCGCGCCGAAGACTTTGCCCCTGCCATGGAGCAGGCCGAAGCCTGGATGGCCGAGCACAAGACACCTGTGGTGATCGAGTGCATCCTGGAGCGTGTGACCAACATCTCCATGGGCGCCGAAATCGACAACGTGGTCGAGTTCGAAGACCTGGCCACCGAAAAGGCCGACGCGCCTAGCGCACTGGCTCTGCTGGACTAACAGCATCCAAGGACAGAGCCAAGGCTCTGTCCTTTTCCCTTTTTGACGAGATATCTGGAGACAAAACCATGCCCCGTTTTGCAGCCAACCTGAGCATGTTGTTCACCGAGGTGCCTTTCCTCGAGCGTTTTGAACGTGCCGCAAACGCAGGCTTTGAAGCCGTGGAATTCCTCTTTCCCTACGCTCACACCGTGGAAGAGATCAAGGAACGTCTGGACGCCACCGGCCTGAAGATCGTTCTGCACAACCTGCCTGCCGGTGACTGGGACGCGGGCGAGCGCGGCATTGCCTGCGACCCCACACGCGTGGATGAATTCCGCGCTGGCGTGGCCAAGGCCGTGACCTATGCCCACGCCCTGGGTGTGCCTCAGCTCAACTGCCTGGCTGGCAAGGTTCCTGCGGGTGCCGACGCTGCCGTGGTGCGCCGTACCTTTGTCGAGAACCTGCGCTTTGCTGCCGCCGCCCTGAGCGCCGCCAACATCCGCCTGCTGATCGAGCCCATCAACCCCTTCGACATTCCCGGCTTCTACCTGAACCGCACGGATGAAGCCCTGTCCATCCTGGACGAAGTCGGCGCCGACAACGCTTTTGTGCAGTACGACATCTACCACGCCCAGCGCGTGGAGGGCGAGCTGGCTGCCACCATGCAAAAGCAACTGGCTCGCATCGGTCACATCCAGCTGGCCGACAACCCCGGCCGCAACGAACCCGGCACCGGCGAGATCAACTACCCCTTCCTGTTCGCGCACCTGGACCGCATCGGCTACGACGGCTGGATCGGCTGCGAATACAAGCCCGCCAACGGCACCGAATCGGGCCTGGGCTGGCTGGAAAAGATCGGCGGCTGGAAGAAGGCTGCTGTCGCTGCCTAAGCCAAATAGGCCTGCAGCGCTTGCTGAGCAAGCGCTGCTAGCTATCGAATTCGAGTATCCAAAAAATCTAGGAGTACAACCATGAACGCATCTTCTCTCAAGCTGGGCTTTATCGGTCTGGGCATCATGGGCGCGCCCATGTGCGGCCATCTGATTGCTGCCGGCCACCAACTGTTCGTCAACACCGTGGGCAAGGTGCCTGCCAACATCGCCGATACCAGCGCCACCCAGTGCACTACCGCTCGCGGTGTGGCCGAGCGCGCCGACATCATCTTCATCATGGTGCCCGACACTCCCGACGTGGAGAAGGTGCTGTTCGGTGAAGACGGCGTGGCAGCTGGCCTGAAGGGCAGCTCCGGCAAGATCGTGGTGGACATGTCCTCCATCTCGCCCGTGGCTACCAAGGAATTCGCCAAGCGCATCGAAGCCGCTGGCGCCCAGTACCTGGACGCTCCCGTCTCCGGCGGCGAAGTCGGCGCCAAGAACGGCACCCTGTCCATCATGGTCGGCGGCCCCGATGCAGCCTTCGAGCGCGTCAAGCCCCTGTTCGACAAGATGGGCAAGAACATCACCCTGGTGGGCGGTAACGGCGACGGTCAGACCGCCAAGGTGGCCAACCAGATCATCGTGGCTCTGAACATCGAAGCCGTGGCCGAAGCCCTGCTGTTCGCATCGCGCGCCGGTGCCGATCCAGCCCGCGTGCGTGAAGCCCTGCTGGGCGGCTTTGCCTCTTCCAAGATCCTGGAAGTGCATGCCGAACGCATGATCAAGCGCACCTTCGACCCTGGCTTCCGCATTGCCCTGCACCAGAAGGACCTGAACCTGGCCCTGTCCAGCGCTCGTCAGCTGGGTGTGTCTCTGCCCAACACGGCTCAGGCACAAGAGCTGTTCAACAGCTGCGTGGCCCACGGCGGCGCTGCCTGGGATCACTCCGGCATGGTGCGTGCCCTGGAAATCCAGGCTAACTTCGAAATCGGTCAAAAGGCCGAGTAAGCAAGTCTCAGGTGGGGAGGGCGGCGACGCCACGCGTACGGCGGTAGCCGCCCATAAGAAAAAGCCGCGCTCGGGGGAGCGCGGCTTTTTTGCTTTTTGAGTGCGATGAAATGGCTCAATAGCCCATGGTCTTGCCATCGGGATTGCGCGGGTCGGAGGCGCCAAGCAGCATGCCGTCACGAATCTCTATGGTCTGCGTGCGCCCCATGGCAGGCTTGAGCTCCACCTTGTGGCCCCATTGCCTGAGCAGGGTCACGGTGTCGGCGCTAAAGCCTTTTTCGATACGCAGTTCATCGGGCGTCCACTGGTGGTGGAAACGCGGCGTGGCCGCAGCCTCCAGCGGGTTCATGCCGAAGTCGATGTAGTTGACGATCTGCTGCAGCACCGTGGTGATGATGCGTGCGCCGCCGGGGCTGCCGGTAACCAGTGCGGGCTTGCCATCCTTGAGCACCATGGTGGGTGTCATCGAAGACAGGGGGCGCTTGCCAGCCGCCACGGCATTGGCGTCGCCACCGACCAGCCCATAGGCGTTGGCCACGCCGGGCTTGGCAGAGAAGTCGTCCATTTCGTTGTTAAGCACAATGCCCGTGCCCTTGGCCACGATGCCACTGCCGAAGTTGGTGTTCAGCGTGTAGGTCACGGCCACGGCATTGCCGGCCTTGTCCACCACGGAGTAATGCGTGGTCTGGTCGCTTTCATAGGGCTGGGGCTTGCCGGGCCTGATGTCCTGGCTGGGCCTTGCCTGCTGTGGCTTGATACTCGCTGCCAGCGATTCGGCGTAGCGCTTGGATGTCAGGCCCTTGAGCGGAATCTTCACAAAGTCCGGGTCGCCCAGATACTCGGAGCGGTCGGCATAGGCCAGCTTCATTGCCTCGGTCATGTAGTGCACGCTTTGCGCGCTGTCCGCGCCCCACTGGTTCATGGGCCAGCGCTCCATCATGTTCAGGATCTGCAGCAGATGGGCGCCGCCCGACGACGGAGGCGGCATGGTCACGATCTGGTAACCACGGTAGCTGCCGCGCACGGGTTCGCGCTCCACCACCTTGTAGTCGCGCAGGTCCTGCAGCGTGAGGGCATTGGCATGCGGCGCCATCTCGGCGGCAATCTTCTGTGCGATAGCGCCCTGATAGAAGGCCTTGGCGCCCTGCTGGCTGATCAGGCGCATGGATTGGGCCAGGTCTTTCTGCACCAGACGGTCGCCGCTCTTCAAGGGCGCGCCGCCTTTCCAGAAGATGGCCTGGGTGGCAGGCCATTGGCCCATGTTCTTCTTTTCCTGGTCCAGCGTCTTGGCCAGGGGCACGCTCACGGGGTAGCCCTTTTCGGCCAGGGCAATGGCCGGCGCCATTACCCTGGACAGCGGCATGGAACCCCAACGCGAAAGTGCATGCGTCATGCCCGCCACGGTTCCGGGTACGCCCACGGCGTAGTGGGTGTAGAGCGACTTGCCGTCGATGACATGGCCCTTGTCGTCGAGATACATATTGCGCGAGGCGCCTTTGGGGGCCACTTCACGGAAGTCCAGCGCGATGTCCTTGCCGCTCCTGGCGTCATGCACCATCATGAAGCCGCCGCCGCCTATGTTGCCGGCGTTCGGCAGGGCCACGGCCAGCGCAAAGCCCACGGCTACCGCCGCATCCACGGCGTTACCGCCGGCTTTCAGAATGTCCACGCCGATCTGCGTGGCCAGCTCCTGTTCGGTCGCCACCATGCCGTTCCTGGCTTCCACTGGATGGAACACGTCCATGTCGAAGTCATAGGCCGCAGCGGCGGCCTGGGCGCTGGCTGTCTGGGAGGCTGTTGCCGGAGCTGCGGAAACTGCGGTCCTGGAAGAGGAGCTGGCATTGGTGGCTGTAGTGTCCGAGGGCGTGCTGCTGCACGCGGCCAGGCTGGCGATGGCAATGAGCAGGCTGCTCGCCAGGGCGGTGGCGCGTAATTGCATGGGTGTCTCCTTGGATGGGTCTTGATGCATGAGGCTCATGCGGCCCAACAGTTTAGAAGCGCTGACTTGTGCCGAAACGAGACTGGCAGAGCCTTTGCGGGTATGTGCCTAGAAGTCAAGTCTGTACTGCCTTTGATGGAGTACAGAAACTGTATACACTTTGAATGTCTAAGGCGGGGTGCTTGCGCCCACGTTCTTGGTTATTGCAACAAACAGGGCAGGTTTGAACTGTCCATGAGGAGATTTCCATGGGACTGAGCACCCACGTTCTCGACACCATGAACGGCTGCCCCGCAGCTGGCATGGCCGTTGAACTGTTTTCCACCGAAGGCGACAAGGCCACGCTGATCAAGAGCCTGGTGCTCAATCACGACGGTCGCACCGATGCGCCTCTGTTCGACAACAACACGCTGAAGATCGGCACCTATCGCCTGACTTTTGACGTGGCTGCTTATTTCAAGGCCCGCGGTGTTGAGCTGCCCGAGCCCAGCTTTCTGAACAAGGTGAGCCTGGACTTCGGTGTGGCCAATGTCGAACAACACTACCATGTGCCCCTGCTGGTCAGCCCCTGGAGCTATTCCACTTACCGCGGTTCCTGATCGTCAAGGCTTCTTCTCGGAGAAGCCTTTGAAAACAAGAGCAGCTTGCGCTGGCTACTCCTTCATTTCAAGGTTGTTTGGCTTTGAAATCAAAGAGTATCAAGCGCAAGCTGCTCTTGTTTTTGGTGCTTTGATCAGTCCCTGGATGAACCCATGGCCACGACCAGGGCCGTGACAAAGAAGAAAGCCTGTAGCTCCAGCGCCCAGCCGCCCGAGCTTTGCAGCATCAGCACCTGCTTGGTGTGCACCAGAAAAAATGCCACCAGCATATTGATGGCAATCACCAGCGCCGCGGGCACGACCCACAGCCCCACCAGCAGCAGCAGCGGTGCCACCACTTCACCCAGATACACGGCATAGGCCAGCCAGCCGGGCGCGCCGCGTGCCTCGATCATCTGCTCGATACCGCCAATGCCATGACGAATCTTGGCCCAGCCGTGAAACAGCATCAGCAAGGCCAGAGTGATGCGCAGCAACACCATGGCTGCGCGTGGGTGGTGAACGTAATTCCAGAACTTCATGAATATCCAGTCATCAACGCCGGTAGCACTCCGAGAATGCTAGCGCCGAATCGGCCTGCGTTGTGTCATTTCCGGCAGATCAGTGCGCAGCTGTCAGTCTTGTGCAGCGAGGTCGGGCTTGCGGGATGGCATCCGACGGACATGTGGGCGTTTTTTGATAAATGGGCTTGCGCTTTGTAGGCCAATAGCGCAAGCTGATGTAGCAGGGTTTATTTGGTGGCTCAGCCCACTAGGATCAGCTCAACCTTGTCTTGAGGGGGTGCCGGATTGAGGGATCAACGGCCACCATCAAACCTCATGCAGGCCTTCTACAACTTTGGAATGTGCAGGCACATTCATCCATGAAAGGAATAGACATGCGAAAAATCTCTATGCGTTCTTTGGCATTGGCTGCTGCTGTAGCGGCTGGCGCCGTATCCATGACTGCCTGCACCACCACCAAACCCGAGACAGCGTCGGCACCTCGCGCCGATGCAACCACCATCAACACCCGTGCCAATGCCGCGCTGGAGCGCCTGTACCAGACCGCGCCAGGCTCCAAAGAAATGGTGCAGCGTGCCCGGGGCGTGCTGATCTTCCCATCGGTCATTGGCGGCAGCTTTGTCGTGGGCGTAGAGCATGGTCGGGGCGTGTTGCGCGTGGGTGGTCATAACCGTGGTTACTACAGCACTACGGCTGCTTCCATCGGTTGGCAGGCCGGCGGTCAGTCCAAGGCTGTGATCTATGTGTTCAACACCCAGGAAGCGCTGGACAAGTTCCTTAATAGCGATGGCTGGTCCGTAGGGGCCGACGCGACAGTGGCCGCCGGCAAGATCGGCGCCAACGGCAGCATCGACACCACCACTGCCCAGGCGCCTGTGACCAGCTATGTGCTGACCAACGCCGGTCTGGAAGCCGGGGTCTCCCTGCAAGGCACCAAGATCACCAAGGTCGTGGAGTAATCGCGCTGCGCAGGGGCCTGGCTCCTGCCCACAAAAAAACCGGCCCAGAGCCGGTTTTTTTGTGGGGATTGCTGGCTGGGCGCACCAGCAGGCACATCACTGACCCAGCTGGCCTTCGGACAGCGTATCGAGCTGGAAGCGCCCCGACCTGTCCCAGAGCCAGGTGTCGGTATAGGTGACGGTGGAACGGCTGCCGGTTGCGGGGAACGGTGCCGCAGCGCGTACCGTGCGTTCGATCTCGGCGACCACTTCGGGGGCATGCGAGGGCTTGCGCATCCAGTGCAGATTGCGGATACGTCCCTGGCTATCGAGCTGGACCTGCAGCACCCCGATCGCATACAGCATGGGGGGCAGCATGCCCTTGTAGATGCGATCTGCATTGCGGTCATACAGATGCTGGGCCGCATCCCTGCGATAGGCCTTGGAGACCGTGGGTGTGGATGGGGATGAAACGCCGCCACCGGGTGGCGTCTGGCAGGCGGTCAGCAGGCAGGCGGCAGACACGGCGGCGCTGGCCCAGAGCCAGGCTTTCTTGCGCAGTGGGAGCGAGGGCAGGGGGGCGGAGGATTCAGGCATAGTTGCCAAGCGTATCCTGAAAATTGCATGGCGGAACGCCGAAACAGGTGGCGCTGGCAAGCAGATGAAACAGGTATTGCACTGTTTGGGCTATGCGCATGGCATTAGGCTGCTCATATCAAGGCGCTTCTACCGCTGCGCCGGATATGGGGGAAGATGGGCCTCTGTGCCATTTCAGACCACGACTTACGCAAATCAGGTGCAGGCAAGACGTTTGCACCATGGGTGCATTCCTTGTGTATTCTTGTTTGCGTAAGTCCTACAGACTTGAGACAAGCTTGCCCATGTGGAGTGAAACCTACGAAAAGATTCTGAGCCGCCTGGATCGCGAGCCCCTGTGCTGGGTGCAGGTTCATGCCACGCGCGGCTCCGTGCCGCGTGAACAGGGCGCGTGGATGGCTGTATTCGCCGACGAGGTGCTGGGCACGATTGGCGGTGGTCATCTGGAATGGCAGGCGATAGCTCAGGCCCAGCAATTGCTCAGTCAATGGCGCGATGCGGGAGACGGGGTCGTTTCAAGCCATACCCAGCGCTACGCTCTGGGCCCCAGCCTGGGGCAATGCTGCGGTGGTGCCTTGGAGTTGCAATACTCTTTTTTTGAGAGCGGACAGCGTAATCTGCTCAAGCCTTTGCTGCCCGTTCCTTCTGATTGTGTAGCCCTGTTTGGTGCAGGTCATGTCGGTCATGCGCTGGTACGCATTCTGCGCAGCCTGCCTTATCGCGTGATCTGGGTGGACAGCCGCGATGCCGTCTTTCCCGCAGAGGAGCAGATCGGTGTGCTTTGCGAGCATTCCGACCCAGTGCAGGCCGCGGTCGATGAGTTGCCTGCGCAGACTCAGGTGCTGATCATGAGCTTCAGTCATGCGGAGGACCTGGAGATTGTTGCCCTGTGTCTCAAACGCCAGCGTGAGCGTGGGGACCTGCCTTTCGTGGGGCTGATCGGCAGCAAGACCAAATGGGCGACCTTCAGCCGGCGCCTGCGCGAGCGTGGCTTTACGGATGAGGAGCTGGCTCATATCACCTGCCCGATAGGGGTGCCTGGCATCACTGGAAAGCAGCCAGAAGTGATCGCAGTGGCAGTGGCTGCCCAGCTTCTGCAGCAGAAGCAGCAAACCGTCTGATTTCTGCGACTTTGCAGTCGCATTGGTCAACTTGTATTGCCAGAAAATCATGGCGCCAGATTTGCTCTGGGTCTAACTCCTAGGGAAATCACTAGGGTGATTAACCCTAGACGTGCTGCATTCGGTGGCAAAAATTGCATACACTTTCGGTCGACAGAATGGTCGCAGCGGTGCCTCGTGCGTAACGTACGGGAGCGCGGCCTTTTCTTCTGCTCAGAGCGCCCGCAGTGGTGAGCAGGTTGTTCGGCAGCCCCACGCTGCCAAGGTTGAGAGCTATGGAAAGCTACTTTCTCGACTGGGCCGGCCTGCTGTTGCGGTGGCTCCACGTCATCACCGCGATCGCTTGGGTCGGTTCCTCCTTCTATTTTGTGTTCCTGGACAGCAGCTTGACGCCGCCCGTGGACGACGACCTGAAAAAGCAGGGCGTCAACGGCGAACTCTGGGCTGTGCACGGTGGCGGTTTCTACCACCCCGTCAAGTTCAACGTGTCTCCTCCCAAGATGCCGGACCACCTGCACTGGTTCTACTGGGAGAGCTACACCACATGGCTGTCGGGCTTTGCCCTGCTGACGGTTTCCTATCTGTGGAACGCCAACATCTACCTGATCACCCCTGGCGATGCCAATGCGATGAGCACCGGCGCTGCCGTGGCTTCGGCTCTGGGTTTCCTCGTGGTGTTCTGGCTGCTGTATGACTTCATCTGCCGCACCTTCGGCCAGAAGAAGAATGGCGACGCCACCGTCGGTGCCATGGTTCTGGTGCTGGTGTGTATCGCCGCCTACCTGGCCTGCCACATCTTCCCCGGCCAGGCAGCCTTCCTGCTGATGGGCGCGATGCTCGCGACCTCCATGAGCGCCAACGTGTTCTTCTGGATCATCCCTGGCCAGCGCAAGGTGGTGGCTTCCCTGAAGGCTGGCGAGCCTGTGGACCCCCGTCACGGTCAACGTGCCAAGCAGCGTAGCGTGCACAACACCTACTTCACGCTGCCTGTGCTGTTCGCCATGCTGTCCAACCACTATGGCTGGCTCTATAGCCACAAGATGAACTGGCTGGTGCTGATCGGCATGATGTTTGCCGGTGCTGCAATTCGCCAATTCTTCGTGATGCGTCACGGCTACAAGCTGGGCCGTAACAGCCATCCCTGGCCTTACGCTGCTGTCGGCGTGGCTGCTCTGCTTGCCGTGTTCGTCTGGCTCAAGCCCGCTCCTGTGGCTGCTCCCGCCCCCGTGGCTGCTGCTCCTGCAGCGCCCGTTGCCGAGCAAGCTGCCACTCCCGCAGCCCCTGCTGCCGAAGGTGCGGCACCCGCTGCTGAAGCTGCTGCTCCTGCAGCTGCCGGTGGCGAAGGCTTTGCCAAGGTCAATGCCATCTTCCAGCAGCATTGCGTGGTTTGCCACGGCACTGCCATCCAGCAAAAGGGTGTCCGTCTGGACTCCCCCGAGGCTGTGAAGTCGCATGCCCAGCAGATTTACCAGCAGGTGGTTCAGCTGAAGAAGATGCCTTTCGGCAATCCTGGTGCTCTGTCCGAAGACGAGCGCAACCTGATCAAGACCTGGTACGAGTCCGGCGCTGCCGTGAACTGATACCCTGCCGTTCTGGATAATTAAAGTCGTCAACAAAGGCTTAATATCCATGCGGCTTGCCGGGGACGGGGGCTGAGACATCAAAGTCGTAAACTCCCTCCCTCATAAAAAAGCGCTCGTTATGAGCGCTTTTTTTTATTGGAAGCCCAATGACTTAAATTCGTCAGCGCAGTGCCAAGTGTGGCAATCTCAGTGAATAGGAATGAGAAGACCGCTTAAGGCTGACTACGGCTCTATCCAATTTTTTCTGGGTAATGAACACTTTTGCCGGAAGTGGGTCTTGTGGGTCAATGGGCCCTGAATACCGGCTCCATCCCAGATCGGCCATGCGATGGTTGCCATGTCCGATAGCATCGGGATGACTGCTTTTACCAGTGTCGAAATGGTGCTGCAGACGCTCGCGGCGTTTGCAAGTGCATGTCTGCGCCATGCTCGAGGCCGCGCTGTCCTGCTCCGCACGACTGCCTCGGATCTTGATGTTGTTTATTGCTCCCAAGGGACAAGTCAGACGGCCCTGCTCTTGGCCATGTAATATGAGTTGACGAACATTGCCGTGTGCTGCAAAGACTGGCGTATATCCGGTTTGGCTATTCCATGCCTGTTGGCAAATTGCTCTACTGCCGCCGTATCAAAGCGGGTGGTCTGTATAAAGTCCAAGGCTTCGGCGTTTGTATTCAAGAACCGCGCGATGGGCGGAATACTCAGTAGCAGCCTCAGCAATCGCAGTGAAATGTGATGTCTGGGAGGCTTCAAGCCCATGGGTTGTGCCACCTGTACCAGGAGCTCTCGCAAGTTGGGACTTTGGTCATCAAGCGCCAGCAGTTCCTGGCCCGCCATGGCAGGATCGAAAGCACAAGCCGCCACCAGCTCAACCAGGTAATCCACGGTGACCAGTGGCAGCCAATGCTCGGCGGTACCGGGTACTGCGGTCAGCTTTCCCTGCGCAAGATTGCGTATCAACGCCACCAGCGGCTGACCGTCAAGGATATGCCCCGTGCGACTGTGGCCACACACCGTCGCGGGGTGAACAACGGTGAGCTCCCCGTCCTTGGCGGACATGAGTGCCAAGGTCGCAAAGTGTGCCTCCAGCTTGCTCGCCTCGTAGGCCCCGACACGCCGGTAGACGGCCGGCCAATTCGTCAGCTCCGGATCACGAGGATCAATTCCGATGTGCTGCAGATGTTCATGATTTTTCAGCATGTAGCCGCCGATCGTCACCAAGCGGCTATTTTGCTCAGCCGCCAACAGCGCCACGCGCTTTGCGCCTTCTACATTGACCGCACGAGAATGCTCCAATGAAAGCCCCCAGGCGAAGTGGGCGCCCAGGTGAAATACGACTCTGGCCTGCTTTAGCACTTCTCGATCGGCAAGACTCAGCCCGAGCTTGTCCCGTTCAAGGTCGCCAGCAACGGCAAAGACCCGGCTTGTGACTCCTCCCAGGCTGTCGACTTGCTCCTGCAGCACCGCCAGTCGCTCTGGATGACGCATCAACACCCGAACGGTGTGACCTTTTGCACTCAGGTTTGCCACCAAATGTTGACCGATGAAACCGGTTCCTCCCGTGACAAAGCACTCCACGCTCATTTCTCTGCTCCTTGGTAAGGTGAGAAATCAAATGTAGAGTGTCGACCTAACTCTATAGTCAAGCGATATTTTCATGAGAATCGGCGAACTTGAGACACGCAGCGGTGCCAGCCGCCATACCTTGCGTTACTACGAGCAAATCGGCCTGATCTCACCGACGCGACGAACTAACAACTATCGCGTCTACACGGCACAAACTCTGCAGGATCTGAACTTTATCCAGCGCGCGCAAAGCATGGGGTTTTCGCTGGGGGAAATAGGCCAGATTCTGGATGCGCAACGGAACAAGACCATCGATTGCGCTGACGGCGCCAAGCTCATTGAAAAGAAGATGGCAGAAATCAGGCAGAAAATCGCCGACCTCAAAAGCATTTATCGGTATCTGGATGAAGAGCGTGCAAACCTCGAAGCCAGTGCTGCCAGGCAGCTTGAGCTTCAACAACTGAACAACTCTTCGAACTGAACATCGGCATCTAGAAAACAGAAGCTGTGGTCCAGTTTCCAGCCCATCTACGCATTTTCTGAACCTTGTGGTCAGACCCTGTCTGGTACGGAGCAGGCTTGTGCATCCGTGATATTTACAACCTCTGCAAGGCAGTGGTTGCTATCTGCAGGCCGCTTTTAGGCTGATCTGAGCCATTCATGGTCCGGGCTGCAACCGCAGGCGCCAGTCTCGGCACCGCTTGTCTCAAGGTCTCGGAAGGTTTCAGGGTAAAGGTCGTGGGCATGCTTTTATGGCATGTCAAATGGTGCTCGGGGGTTTGCTGGTATATGTAGAGCGTCACCATCCATGACATCCATGAAAGGCAAGACCATGAATCGAGCAGACTCCAACACTCCCGGTCAGCAAGCGGCCTCCGTACGCGTGGAGGCAAATGTCGGCGAGGGCTTCTGGCGCAAGAGCGCGAAAGATAGCTTGCCACCACCGGACATGGTGGGCCCGTATATGCGCAACCGTCCGGTCCCGGGAACACAGGTGCCGGGCCGCAAGGCATGGATCATAGGCAGCGGCATTGCCGGGCTGGCGGCCGCTTTTTATCTGATCCGCGATGGAGGCATGAAGGGGGAGGACATCACCATCCTCGACGCCCTGTGCGTTGCCGGTGGCTCGCTCGATGGAGCAGGCAATGCCGAAGACGGCTACATCGTGCGCGGCGGCCGCGAGATGAACTGGAATTACGACAACTTCTGGGATCTGTTCCAGGATGTGCCGGCACTGGAGCTGCCTGCGGGCTACAGCGTGCTCGACGAGTACCGCTGGGTCAACGACAACGACCCCAACTGGTCCAAGGCCCGACTGATGCACAAGCAAGGTCAAATCCGTGATTTCGCTACGCTGGGTTTGAGCAAGTCGCACCAGTGGGAGCTCATCAAGCTGCTGCTCAAGCGCAAGGAAGACCTGGACGACATCACGATCGAAGAGTATTTCAGCAAGAGCTTTCTCGAGACCAACTTCTGGTATCTGTGGCGCTCGATGTTCGCCTTCGAGAACTGGCAAAGCCTGCTGGAGATGAAGCTGTACATGCACCGTTTCCTCGATGCCATCGACGGCCTTACCGACATGTCGGCATTGGTGTTTCCCAAGTACAACCAGTACGACAGTTTTGTCGTGCCGCTGACCCGCATGCTGCAGGAACAGGGTGTAAAGATGCAGTTCGACACCCGTGTCCAGGACCTGGACATGAGCGAGGAGGGCGATAGCCGCACCGTGACTGCCATCCGCTGCAAGGTGGCAGGCCAGGAGGAAATCATCGCCGTCGGCACCGATGACGTGGTTTTTGCGCTCACGGGCTCGATGACCGAGGGCACGGCCTATGGCGATATGGACACCGTACCGGTGCTGGCGCGCGGCAACAAAGAGCCGGGGGAGGACAGCGACTGGACGTTGTGGCAGAACCTAGCGAAGAAATCTCCGGTGTTGGGCAAGCCCGAGAAATTCTGCGGCGATGTCGCACGCTCGATGTGGGAGTCGGCCACGCTCACCTGCAAGCCGTCGCCCCTGATCGACAAGCTCAAAGAACTGGCGGTCAACGATCCGTATTCGGGCAAGACCGTCACCGGTGGCATCATCACCTTCACCGATTCCAACTGGGTGATGAGCTTTACCTGCAACCGCCAGCCACACTTCCCCGACCAGCCGGGCGACGTGCTGGTGCTGTGGGTCTATGCACTGTTGATGGACAAGGACGGCAACCATGTCAAGAAGCCCATGCCAGCCTGCACCGGGCGTGAGATCCTGGCCGAGTTGTGTTATCACTTGGGCATTGCCGACCAGCTCGACGCGGTGGCTGCCAACACCAAGGTGCGCCTGGCGCTGATGCCCTATATCACCGCGCAGTTCATGCCGCGCGCGGCGGGCGACCGGCCCCATGTGGTGCCGCAGGGCTGCACCAACCTGGCCTTGCTGGGCCAGTTCGTGGAGACCAGCAACGATGTCATCTTCACGATGGAAAGCTCGGTGCGCACCGCGCGCATCGGCGTCTACACGCTGCTGGGCCTGTCCAAGCAGGTGCCCGACATCAGTCCCACGCAGTACGACATCCGCAACATCCTCAAGGGCGCGCGGGCACTGAACAACAACGAGCCTTTCCCGGGCGAGCGTCTGCTGCACCGGGTGCTGGGAAACAGCTACTACGCCCATGTGTTGCCGCCGCTGCCTGACAACGAGGAGACGCTGCGCGAGCGCGCCGAGGCGGAGCTGTCTTCGCTGCTGGGCAAGGGCAGCCAGGCGCTGGTGGCGGCCTCGGGCTGGCTGGCACGCTGGAGCGAAGGCCTGCGCGACAAATCCAAATAAAGCTGCCTTTGGTGTCTGCACGCACAAGGTGGCGGCGGACACCGGTCCGGTAAAGCAGTCTGGATTATGAGCATATTCAGAGTGTGTTCACGATCATTGCTCCACCAAGTTGACGCTCAATCTGGATGAGCTCGACGCAGTGTTGCGCTATTCACAAGCCGTGCCGCGCCTGCCGAAAGCCTTCTTCCGCACATTTCACGCTGGGGCTGGACAACCTGGAGTTGGGGAGTAAAAGTGCTGCAGGGGGGCGCCTCAGTCGTGCTTCTGCCACTTGGAGGCTGCATGGTTCCCTGGCTGCGTTCGTGACTTTCGCTGCCCAGGTATCCAGAGCACCGGCATGTTTTGAGCATCACAGGCCGTGGTTTTGTGCTGCGGCCTTTTTTGTTTTCATGGGTGCCCAGGCTTGTTGATATGGCTCAAGATGAATCTGCTCGAACCCGGGCAAAGTGCTGACCATATGTTCACCATGCCCTCCATGTCGCAAGTTGCCTCCTCGTTTGGGCAACCAGAGAGCTTTGCTCCAGGCTCATGGCTACGACTGCGTCGCCAACCTCTTACATCCGTTTTGTACCTGGAAAGCGGCAGCGTGCTGCTGGGGGTGGAGCAGGGTTCGAGTCTGCGCCATCAACTGGGGCAGGTCGATGGCCCCGCCTGGCTGGACGCTGCATTTGCCCTGCAAGGGCGCAACTCCTGTCTGGACATGCAGGCACAGAGCGCCGGACAGCTCTACGCGATTCCCGTCGAGCGCTTTCACAAGGCGGTGGCAGACATGCCAGTGCCGGCGCAGCAGCTACTCAAGGATCTGGCTCGCTCTTATTGTCTGCAGACCGAGCTGGCCGTCAGCCGCCTGGCGCAGGATGCGGAGGCACGCTGCGCGCAGTGGTTGCTGCATCATGCAACAGAGCATGCCGAAGGTGGGTTGCGTGTCATCTTGAACGCACGCAAGCGCTTGATTGCCGCCCAGCTAGGCATTGCACCTGAGACTTTCTCGCGCGTGCTGCGGCAGCTGCGTGAGCATGGCTTGATTGCAGGCAGAGGCAACGTCATCGACCTTCCCAAGCCGCAGGCACTGGAAGTGTTGGCGCTGGCCTGATGGTTGAGGGGAGGCCTTTGGGCAAGGAACTCCAGGCTGCACACCGAAGGCTCCATTGCTCCCCTGGGTATGTACCGACAGGTTTGCGGGCTTCCTCTGATTGGTAAATGACGGACGCTCTCTATATTGAGAGATCATGTCCGACCTTGTTGCAACCACAGCCGTAGAGCCTCCCTGGGCTGCCCCGGAGGTAGCCCCAGAGCCTGTGCGGGTGCCATTGAGGCAAAGGGGCAGGCGAGGCCCGGGGCCGATGCTGAGCAGCATCATGCTGATCGTGCTGGTGACCACGCTTTTGCTAGGGGCTGGCACGGCAGTCTGGGTAGGGCATTCCATGAGGCAGACGGCGGCTGACGGAGCCCTGCCGGCGCAGACGCGGGCATTGGAATACATGGCACGTACGCTGGCTTTCAGGGTGGAGCAGCAGCAAAAGCCCCTGCAAAGTCTGGCTACGGTGCTTTCCGGTCATATGCATGAACCACGTGAATGGCTGGAGGCTTTGCTATTGCAGCCGGCGTCTCTTGCGTCCCAGTTTGACGAAGTGCAGTTGGCCGATGCCCGTGGACAGCTGTTGTTGAATCTGGAAAAAAATCAAAGCCGGCCTCTATCGCAGCTGCTGGAACCTACACGCGATGCGCTCAGGCGTGGCTTGGAAGAAGGTAAGCCCTTGGTCAGAAGCACGGTGCAGGTTTCGGATGCAGGCCTGCAACTTGAATTCCAGAATGTGTTTCCGGTGCGCACTGCTCAGGGGCGGCTGTTGGGCGTGCTGGGGGCCAGTTACCGTGCCGCGGCGCCGAGTCTGTTGCCATTGGAAGATGAACAGGCGGGAACCAGTGGCGATCTGTTTCTTTTCGACAAGAGTGGACGTTTGCTGGCTGTCGGGAGCAAAGGACAGTGGCAGCTGCCACAGGATGGTGGCGATATTCATACCTTTGCGAATGAGGATTTGGCTTGGCTGCGCACGGTGCAAGCCACAACCCTCAGTGAACGACGAGGCAGTCAGCTCTGGAGCGCGGTGACTCTGCCCTGGACGCAGTGGGTGCTGGTCAAGGTTTCGAATGTGAAGGACTGGGTTCCGGGCATGAGCGTGCGCTCGGTTTGGCTGCTGGTCGTTGCCGTGGGCTTGACGGCAATGGCCTTGCTGGTCGTGCTGGCTCTGGTCTTCTATCCGCTGACCGAGCTTTTTCGCAAAGCCGAGCGTGCTCAAAAGCGCGGCGTGATGGATGTGGCGGATGCCAATGTCTATGGCGCTCGCTGGTGGCAGCGCCTGTCAGCTCACGACTGGGGCGAGGCAGAGGTTCTGCGCAATGCCTTGCAAGCGCTGGGGCATAGCCGCGAAAGCCAGGATGAGCGTGAACAGCAGCTGCAACAGCAGCTGCAGACGCTGATGGACTATGCGCCAGTGGGGCTGGTGGTGACGCAGGGCAAAAAAGTTCTCAGAGTGGGCATGCAGGCGGCGCGCGTGCTTGGCTATCAGCCGCGCGAGATGCTGGATATGCCGTTGCGCCAGCTCTGCGCCAGCGATGAGGCTTATGAAGAGTTGCTGGCGCGCATTGCCCGGGGGCTTGATATCTATGGCCAATTTGATAGCGAGGTCTGCCTGCGCCGCAAGGACTCGAGCAATGTCTGGGTCAGATTGAATGGGCAGAGCATGCAGCGCATGAGCCGGACCTGGGAAGTCAGCAACAAGGAAGGGGACGAGCGCTATCTGGTCTGGGAGCTTGAGGATGTCACCACCAAGCGTCTGGTGCGGGAGCAATCAAGCTGGAAAGCCATGCATGATCCGTTGACTCGGCTGCCCAACCGCACGGCCTTTGCGATGAGGCTCAAGGAATGGCTGCAGGAATGTGCATCGGTTGCTGGTTCAGCGGATGTGCTTTCCGTGGGAGAAACTTCTACCGGGCATGGCGTCATCCTCTATGTCGATCTGGATCATTTCTCACAGGTCAATCGCCAGGGGGGGCGGGAAGTGGGCGACGAGGTATTGGGACATATTGCGCGCCTGATCGAGTCTTCGGTGCGCCCCCATGGCTGGGTGGCCAGGGTGGGGGGCGACGAGTTTGCCGTGCTCATGCCCGGCATCAGCCGCGAACAGGGCATGCGCCACGCACAACTGTTGTGCATGGCCATTCAGGACTGGGAAGGCTCCTACCAGGGGCAGCGCTATATGTTGAGTGCCAGCATCGGCATGCTGGTGCTTGATGCTGCCAGCCATTCCGTGACGACCGCATTCCAGGGGGCTGACATGGCCTGCTATGCCGCCAAGCGCAAGGGCCGCAATCGCGTGGAAGTCATTGCGGCAGCGGCCTGAGCCGAAGCTTCAAACGGGATAAAGGGCAATCCCTTGGCTGCGCAAAGCTCCGGTCTCGGTTACGCTCGCAGCATTTTGTATACAAAACACACGACGGAGCTGCTCGGTGCCTGTTTGCACGGAGTGGCCGCAGCCTATGCGCGATCAGACTTTGTTCGACAGGATTGATTTGCACCTGATCCGGGTGCTGCACACGGTGCTGATCGAGCGCAGCGTGTCTCGTGCAGCACTACGCCTGGGCATGCACCAGCCTGCGGTGTCGGCCTCGCTGCGTCGTCTGAGGGAGCTGGCCGGAGACCCTTTGCTGGTGCGTTCCGGCACACAGATGCAGCCCACCGAGGTCGGGCTGCGCATGATGCAGCCCGCTGCCGATATCTTGCGGGCGGCCGAAGGCCTGTTCAGTGATGCACGCCAGTTTGATCCGAAAACGGCGACGCGCACCTTTGGCATCGCGGCCAGCGATTACCTCGACCCGCAGTTTCTGCCGCGTCTCATGGCCTATCTCAAGCAGCACGCGCCCAATTGTCCGGTGGATATTTTGCCGCTGAGTGCAGAGGCCCACTATGAAGAGCAACTGGCGCAAGGGGAGGTGGACGTGGTGATCGGCAACTGGCCGCAGCCACCTCAAGGCTTGCACATGGCCAAGCTGTTCGAAGACGAGGTGGTTTGCCTGGTCAGCCCCAAGCACCCGGCCGTGCGCCGAGGCTGGGATGTGGAGCAGTGGCTGCAATCCGAGCATATTGCTCCCACACCGGCCTATCCGGGGGCCTTGGGTGTCATTGACGAGCAGTTGGCCGGCATGGGACTGAGCCGCCAGGTCGCGGCGCGTTGTGCGCACTTCAGCCTGATTCCCGACATGGTGGCATCAAGCTTGCTAGTCATGACTTCAGGCCGCTTGTTCTGCGAGCGCTTTGCACAACGGCTGCAGCTGGCGATCCTGCCTTGTCCTGTGGAATTTCCGCCGCTGGTCTATTACCAGCTGTGGCACGCGCGTTCGCATGCGGGAGCAGCGACAAGGTGGCTTCGTGAGGGCGTGAGGAATGTGGCGTTAACGCTTCGAAATCAATAGCTTGTAAGGCAAGTCCATTCAACGCAGAGAGCCTGTTTGAGTCAATTTGTTATTGAAATTGAGAGACAATCCAGCGATGAATCCCCCCCCAACACACAACCCTTTGGCGGATGCGCCTGCGCGCTTGCAGCTGAAGGGTATTACCAAGCGATACCCAGCTGTCACAGCGAATGACAAGGTGTCGTTGAATGTGCGCCCTGGCGAGGTGCACGCCATTCTGGGTGAAAACGGCGCTGGTAAATCCACGCTGATGAAAATCATCTATGGCGCCGTCAAACCCGATGAAGGCGCCATTCTGGTCGATGGCAAGCCTGTGCAGGTGCGCAACCCCCAAGAGGCGCGGGCGCTGGGCATTGCCATGGTGTTTCAGCATTTCAGCCTGTTCGACACACTGACCGTGGCAGAAAACGTCTGGTTGGGCCTGGACAAGAGCATGCCGCTGGCGCAGGTCGTCGAACGTGTCGAAGCCACAGCCCGTGACTACGGGCTGGAAGTCGATGCTCACCGCCCGGTGCATACATTGTCCGTCGGAGAGATGCAGCGCGTGGAAATCATCCGCGCTCTGTTGACCAATCCGCGCGTGCTGATTCTGGATGAGCCCACCTCCGTGCTCACACCCCAGGCCGTGGAGAAGTTGTTTGTCGTGCTGCGCCGTCTGGCCGCCGAAGGTTGCTCCATTCTCTATATCAGCCACAAGCTGCATGAGATCCGCTCGCTGTGCACGGCCTGCACGGTGTTGCGTGGCGGTGTGGTGACCGGAGAGTGCAACCCTGCCAACGAGACCAATGCCTCGCTGTCACGCATGATGATTGGCTCCGAGCCACCAGAGCTGGAGCACCGCACGGCCCGCATCGGAGACGCGGTGCTGCGCGTGAACCAGCTGAGCCTCAGGAGCCAGGAGCCGTTCGGGGTGGATTTGCACGACATGAGTCTGCAGGTGCGTGCCGGTGAAGTGGTCGGTATTGCTGGTGTGTCCGGCAACGGTCAGAAAGAGCTGATGTACGCCCTGTCGGGCGAAGACACCCGCTCGGCACCAGAAATGGTGCAGGTGCTGGGCAAGGGCGTTGGCCGCATGGGGCCAGGGCGCCGCCGGGGCATGGGCCTGCACTTCGTACCGGAAGAGCGCCTGGGGCGCGGCGCCGTGCCCAGCATGGGCCTGGCCCACAATCTGCTGCTGACACGCAAGGATGCACTGGGCAAGGGCGGCTGGATTCGCATGGGCAAGCTGCATGCCCAGGCCAGGGACATCATCCGCCGCTTCAATGTGAAGGCCGGCGGCCCCGACTCCGCGGCTCAGTCGCTGTCGGGTGGCAATCTGCAGAAATTCATTGTGGGCCGTGAAATCGACGCCAAGCCGCGTCTGCTCATCATCTCTCAACCCACCTGGGGGGTGGATGTGGGAGCTGCTGCGCAGATCCGGGGCGAGATTTTGCAGCTGCGCGACCAGGGCTGCGCCGTGCTGGTGCTCAGCGAGGAGTTGGACGAGTTGTTTGAGATTTGTGACCGCCTGCATGTGGTGGCCAAGGGGCGTCTGAGCCCATCGGTGCAGCGTGCCGATGCCACGGTGCAGCAAATTGGTGAATGGATGAGTGGGCTGTGGGATGGGGCTGCCGTGCCAGCAATTGGGGGAGGTACGCATGCTCAAGCTTGAACAACGTCCGCAGGCGTCCAGGCTCTGGACTTATGGTTCGCCGGTGCTTGCGCTGCTGATCACGGTGTTGGTGGGGGTGGCTCTGTTTGCGCTGCTGGGCAAGGATCCGGTCAAAGGCCTGCAAGCCTTTTTCTGGGAGCCCATCAAATCCGGCTACGCCTTGGGCGAGGTGGCCATGAAGGCCACGCCACTGTTGTTGATCGCCCTGGGTCTGGCTGTGTGCTTTCGCTCCAATGTCTGGAATATTGGTGCGGAAGGCCAGTTCGTGATCGGTGCGGTGGCGGCGGGCGGTATCGCCTTGTTGGCCGACAAGACCACGGGCCCCTGGATTGTTCCTGCGATTTTGATCGCTGGCATGCTGGGCGGCATGGTGTGGGCGGGCATTGTGGCCTTGCTGCGCGATCGCTTCAATGCCAATGAAATTCTGGTCAGTCTGATGCTGGTCTATGTGGCCACACTGGTGCTGGGCTATCTGGTCTATGGTCCCTGGAAGGACCCCATGGGCTACAACTTCCCTCAAACGAAGAGCTTTGAGCGCGTCACGCAGATCCCTCGCCTGGTGCAAGGCATGCGCATGAATATCGGCGTGATCATTTCGCTGGTCGGTGCCGGTCTGCTGTGGACCTTTCTGTTCCGTACCCGCGCCGGTTTTGCGCTGCAGGTCGGTGGCCTGGCACCCGCTGCAGCACGTTATGCAGGCTTTTCCTCGCGCAAGGCCTTGTGGACTGCGCTGCTGATTTCGGGCGCTACAGCGGGTCTGGCCGGTGCGCTGGAAGTGGCGGGCCCTCTGGGTCAGCTCACGCCCTATGTGCCTGCGGGCTACGGCTTTGCCGCCATCATCGTGGCCTTTGTGGGCCGTCTGCACCCTGTGGGCATGATTTTCTCGGCCATTCTCATGAGCATGTTTTATATCGGTGGCGAGCTCGCGCAATCGCGCCTGGGGCTGCCCAAGGCACTGACCGGCGTCTTCCAGGGTCTGCTGCTGTTTGCGCTGCTGGCCTGTGACACGCTGGTGGCTTACCGCATCCGCTGGGTGGCGCAAAAAGCCGGCGCCGTTGTTTCTGCAGTGAAGGGAGCCTGAACATGGAATCCTATGCACTGCTTCTGGGGGCTACGCTCAGCGCTGGTACCGTGCTGGCGCTGGCGGCCCTGGGTCTGCTGATCAATGAAAAGTCCGGCATCGTTAACCTGGGGGCCGAGGGCATGATGCTCTGCGCCGCCATCGCCGGCTTTGCGGCCACGGTTCATTCGGGCAATACCTGGGTGGGCTTTGGCGCGGGCATGCTCGCGGGCGCCTTGCTGGCTGCCGTCTTCGGCGTGCTGGTGATCTGGCTCAACACCAACCAGTACGCCACGGGCCTGGCGCTATCGCTGTTCGGCGCGGGCTTCTCGGCCTTTGTCGGCCTGGGTTATGTGCAGGCCAAGCTTCCCGAGCTGCCCAAGTACGCGATTCCCGGCCTGTCCGAGCTGCCTGTGGTGGGGCAGGCGCTGTTCACGCTGCACCCGCTGGTCTACGGTGCAATCGTGCTGGCGGCGCTCATGGTCTGGTTCCTCTACCGCACGCGCGCCGGTCTGGTGTTGCGCGCCGTGGGCGAATCGCCTTCGTCGGCCCATGCTCTGGGCTATCCCGTGCGTCGCATCCGCCTGATGGCGGTGATGTTTGGCGGCGCCATGTGCGGTCTGGCCGGTGCCTTCATCTCGGTGGTCTACACGCCGCTGTGGGTGGAGAACATGGTGTCGGGCCGCGGCTGGATTGCGCTGGCGCTGACCACGTTTGCGACCTGGCGTCCGGCCCGTGTGCTGCTGGGCGCCTATCTGTTCGGCGGTGTGACCATGCTGCAGTTCCATCTGCAGGCCATTGGCGTGCAAGTTCCCAGCCAGATTCTGTCCATGCTGCCGTATCTGGCCACCATCGTGGTGCTGGTGCTCATATCACGTAACCCGACCTGGATTCGCGTGAACATGCCTGCCTCTTTGGGCAAACCTTTTTATCCTGGCTCTTGATGCGCCGTTATGGTGCAATCCGGTTTCCGTTTTTGAATTAGGGAGGACTTTTCCAATGACGACCCTGCGCAAGCGCGCTCTCATCAAGATGATCGGCCTGTCGGCCGTTGCCGTGGCCGTGTTGACTGCCTGTGGCAAGAAAGAGGAAGCTCCTGCGGCTCCTGCCAATGCCCCTGCAGCCGCAGCGCCTGCTGCCGACAAGCTCAAGGTCGGCTTCATGTATGTGAGCCCCATCGGTGACGGTGGCTGGACTTATCAGCATGAGCTGGGTCGCAAGGCCATTCAGGAAAAGTTCGGCGACAAGATCGAAACCTCCATGGTCGAGAGCGTGCCCGAGTCCGCAGATGCCGAGCGCGTGATGCGCGACATGATCTCCCAGGGCAACAAGCTGGTTTTTGCCACCAGCTTCGGCTATCAGGACTTTGTGCAGAAGGTTGCCGCCGATGCCAAGGACGTGAAGTTCGAGCATGCCACGGGTTACAAGACAGCCGACAACGCTGCCGTCTACGACACCAAGACTTTCGAAGGTGCTTACCTGGCCGGTATCGTGGCTGGTGCCATGACCAAGACCAAGACCGTGGGTGTGGTCGCTTCGGTGCCCATCCCCGAAGTGGTGCGCAACGTCAACAGCTTTGTGCTGGGCGCGCAGAGCGTGGACCCCTCGATCAAGGCCAAGGTGGTCTGGGTCAACGAATGGTTTGCTCCCCCCAAGGAATCCGAAGCCGCCACCAGCCTGATCAACGGTGGCGTGGACGTGATGTACCAGAACACCAACTCGCCTGCCGTGCTCAAGACGGCAGAGGAGCGCGGTGCCCGTGCCTTCGGCAAGGACGGCGACATGAGTGCCTTTGCACCCAAGGCCCATCTGGGCTCGGCCGTGATCGACTGGACGCCCTACTACACCAAGGTGGTGGAAGACATGCTGGCTGGCAAGTGGCAGACCGGCAACTACTGGTGGGGTGTGAAGGAGGGCGCCATCGACCTGAAGAAGATCGCCGACGACGTGCCCCAGGAAATCAAGGACAAGGTCGAGCAGGCCAAGGCCGGCATGAAGAATGGCTCGTTT
Source organism: Comamonas resistens (assembly GCF_030064165.1). Classification (NCBI taxonomy): domain Bacteria; kingdom Pseudomonadati; phylum Pseudomonadota; class Betaproteobacteria; order Burkholderiales; family Comamonadaceae; genus Comamonas; species Comamonas resistens. Next base: position 3,901,274 of record NZ_CP125947.1, on the reverse strand, counting down.
GCCGTCTGGACAGGCCCCATCAAGGACAACACCGGCAAGGAAGTGCTGGAGGCCGGCAAGGTGGCCGATGATGCATGGCTGCGCGGCATCAACTTCTATGTGAACGGTATCGAGGGTACGGTCCCCGGCGCCAAATAAACACTGCGGAACGCTGCAAAGCGTTCACTCAAGGCCCTGCGGGGCCTTTTTGCTGGGCGCTGCATGGGCGCAACTGTCGTTTGATCGATACGCCATGCCCGTTGGCCCGGTTTGTGCATATATTCCCTGAAGGCGAGGGAAGGCTTGTAGCCGCTGTGCCACGCCAGACACGACTTCACCCATAGATCCATCTTTCACCAAGGAAAAACGATGACTGATTTGAACAAGCGTTCGCTGATCAAGGTAGCCGCACTGACGGCCGTGGCTGGCGCTGCGCTGGTCGGCTGCGGCAAGAAGGACGAGGCTCCGGCCCCTGCCGCTGCACCTGCCGCAGCCCCCGCTGCTGCTGCTGCAGAGCCGCTGAAGATTGCCTTTGCCTATGTCGGCCCCGTGGGCGATGGCGGCTACTCCTTTGCCCATGACCAGGCCCGCAAGGCGCTGGAAAAGGAGCTGGGTGACAAGATCAAGACCATGTATGTGGAAAGCGTGCCCGAAGGCGCCGATGCCGAACGTGTGCTGCGCGACATGGCCACGCAGGGCAACAAGCTGATTTTCGGCACCACCTTCGGTTACATGGACGTCATCCAGAAGCTGGCGCCCGATTTCCCCGATGTGAAGTGGGAACATGCCACGGGCTACAAGACCGCTGCCAATGCCAGCACCTACGATTTCCGCACCTATGAAGGTGCGTATCTGGCCGGCGTGATCGCCGGCGCCATGACCAAGTCCAACACGCTGGGCATTGTCGGCTCGGTGCCGATTCCCGAAGTGCTGCGCAACATCAACAGCTTCACGCTGGGCGCCCAGTCCATGAACCCCAAGATCACTACCAAGGTGGTCTGGGTCAACGAATGGTTCGCTCCCCCCAAGGAAACTGAAGCCGCGACCAGCCTGATCAATGGCGGCGCCGACATCCTGTTCCAGAACACCGACTCTCCTGCAGTGCTCAAGACTGCCGAAGAAAAGGGCAAGCGCGCCTTCGGCTGGGATTCGGACATGACCAGCTATGGTCCCAAGGCTCATCTGGCTTCGGCCATCTTCAATCCCACCGGCTATTACATCCAGACCGCCAAGGCTGTGCTTGACGGCAACTGGAAGAGCCAGCAATCCTGGTGGGGCGTGAAGGAGGGGGCCATCGATATCGTCTCCATGGCGGAAGACGTCCCTGCAGAAGCCAAGGCAAAGGTCGAGGAAGTGAAGAAGGGTCTGAAGGACGGTACATTCGCTATCTGGAAGGGCCCTATCCTGGGTCAGGACGGCAAGGAACTGCTGGCCGCCGACAAGGTGGCTGATGATGCATTCCTCAAAGGCATCAACTTCTACGTCAAGGGCGTGGAAGGCAAGATTCCCGGCGGCGACTCCAAGTAATCGCAGCGCCTGGTATCGTTGAAAAGGCCGCCGCCGGGTGGCCTTTTCCGCTTTCAGAACATCAATAGGACTGACGCAGACCAGGATGTGCCAAGGACCGCTGCCTTGAGGCCAGGCTCTTGCCCGAACCTGATTTGCGTAAGTCGCATCAACGAGTATCCCCATGACTGAACGTACCCTCTGGCACCCCGTAGCCCAAACCCAGGAGGTGGTCACTGCACCGTTGCCCGTACAACTGCTGGAGCAATCCCTGGTGCTGTGGCGCAATGCCGATGGACTGCTCCAGGCTTTTGTGGATCGCTGCCCCCACCGCGGCGCACGCCTTTCCATGGGGCGTGTGGAAAACGGCAAACTGGAGTGCCCTTATCACGGCTGGCAATTCGCCAGCGGCGGCCAGTGCGTGAAGGTTCCGGCCCTGCCTGACTTTGTGCCGCCTCCCTCGCAGTGCGTGAGGTCCTTTGAAGTGCAGGAGGCCTATGGTCTGGTCTGGGTGCGCCTGGAGGCTTCCGAAAGCCAGCTGCCGGCATTTGCCGCCGAGAGCGACTCCCATCTGCGCAAGGTCAACTGCGGACCCTACGATGTGGCCGCCAGCGCGCCGCGCATCATCGAGAACTTCCTGGACATGTCCCATTTCGGCTTTGTGCACGAGGGCTGGCTGGGCAGCCGCGATGCGACGGCCATTGCCACCTACGAGGTCGAGAAGACCGAAACCGGCGTGATTGCCACCGGCTGCAAGGCCGTGCAGCCACAGTCCAATCTGCACTCCACGCAGGCGGCGGAGGTCGAGTACACCTACGAGGTGACCGCACCGTACACCGCCGTGCTGACCAAGATTCCCGAAGAGGGCTCATCCAAGCAGGGCTGGCGCGAGCAGATCGGCCTGTTCATCTGCCCCGTCACGCCCGAAACCAGCCGTGTCTGGTTCCGCCTGGCTGTGGCAGACTTTGAATCCACCGACGAGCAACTGCGAAAATTCCAGCACACCATTTTTGTGCAGGATCAGCCCGTGCTGGAGTCGCAGCTGCCCAAGGCACTGCCGCTGGACCCGCGTGCCGAAATGCACTCGGCCGCGGACCGCATGTCCTCCGCCTACCGCCGTTTCCTCAAGGCCCAATGCATCACGTTTGGAGTCTGCTGAAATGTTTCCCCCTGAGCCGCTTCGCGTCTTCCCCCAGGGGACGACGGCCTTTGCTGGGGCAGCCCATGCTGCGGGGCGGCCCTGGCTGGCCGTCTCTCGCGTGGAGCGCGTCAGTTTCATGGGGTAGCTTGTCATGTCATGGAGAACTGAGATGAAACATCCCGTACCACTGATTGCTGCTGAATATCTGCCCGCGCTGCTGCAAGCCATGCCCAAGGCGGAGCTGCACATGCATATCGAGGGCTCGCTGGAGCCCGAGCTGATCTTCGCGCTGGCCGAGCGCAACAACGTGAAGCTGCCCTATGCCAGCGTGGAAGCGCTGCGCGCGGCCTATGCCTTCACCGATCTGCAGAGCTTTCTGGACATCTATTACGCGGGTGCCAGCGTGCTGCTGCATGAGCAGGATTTCTATGACATGGCCCGTGCCTACCTGGACCGCGCCGTGGCCGACAACGTGGTGCACACGGAAATCTTTTTCGATCCGCAAACCCATACCGAGCGCGGCGTGGCCATGGAAACCGTGATCAACGGCCTGTACCGTGCCTGCCGTGATGCGGAGATCGAGCAAGGCATCTCGGCCTCGCTGATCCTGAGCTTTCTGCGCCATTTGAGCGAGGAAAGCGCCATGCAGACGCTGGAGGCTGCGCTGCCTCTGCGCGACCGCTTTATCGGCGTGGGCCTGGACAGCAGCGAGCTGGGTAACCCGCCCGAGAAGTTCGCGCGCGTGTTTGCGCGCTGCAAGCAGCTGGGCTTGCACCTGGTGGCTCACGCCGGCGAGGAAGGCCCGCCCGCCTATATCTGGGGCGCGCTCGATGTGCTGGGCGTGGAGCGCATCGATCACGGCGTGCAGTCCGAAAAAGATGCGCAGCTGATGCAGCGTCTGGCCAAGGAGCAGATTCCGCTGACGGTCTGCCCGCTGTCCAACCTCAAGCTCTGCGTGGTCAAGGATCTGGCCGACCATAATCTGCCGCGCCTGCTGGCGGCCGGCCTCAAGGTCATGATCAACTCGGACGACCCGGCCTACTTTGGCGGCTATGTCAACGAGAACTACACCCAGCTGTTTGCCGCCACCGGCATGGGCGCTGCCGAGGCCTACCAGCTGGCACGCAACAGCCTGGAAGCAAGCTTTGTCAGCGAGGCGCAGAAGGCGCAGTGGATTGCCAAGCTCGATATCGTGTTTCAGCAGTTTGCCTGATATATGAGTAAAAAAGGGCTGTAGCCCAATCCCATCAAGCGCTGGAAGCTATTGAATAAATAGCTATCTGAGCTTTTCTTGCCAAACCTCGCTGCGGACTGCTCTCAGCGAGGCTTTCTTTGTGTGGAGCGGCGCAGCGCCAGGCTGGGCAAGGCGCTGGTGGTCATGCGCCGCTGGGTGTCGCCGCGCAGGTGCTCGAACAGTAAATCCACGGCTTGCTGCGCGACGCTTTCCAGATGCAGGTCCAGTGCCGTCAGCGGCGGCTCGCAGCTGCGCGCGCGCAGGCCGTCGTAGCGAGTGGCGACCATCAGATCTTCGGGAATGCGCAGGCCGGCCTCTTGCGCATAGTGAACGGCGCCCACGGCGAAGGCGTCCACCATCACCAGCAAGGCATCGAGCTGCGGATGCTCCTTAAGCAACTGGCGCGCCGCGGCATAGCCGCCGTCCTCGCCCAGCGATTCATCCTGGCGCAGCACCACCGGCTTCATGCCGTGACCCGCCGCCATGGCGGCATAGGCTTGTTCGGCCTGGGTATAGGAAGTTCGTTCGGACGTCCCGACGACCAGCGCAATCTGGCGCGCCCCGGAGGCCAGCATATGGGTCAGCAGCATCTGCGTGGCGGGGCCGGAGAGCAGATCAACATAAGGCACATCGACGGTGTCGCCACCCGGGCGGCCGATGGAGACCACGGGCAAGCCTTGCTGCAGGAGAGCGGCCAGTTGGGGGTCGCCCGCCTGCGGCTCGATCACCAGTGCGCCGTCGATATCCAGCAGATTGAGCGTGTTCTGCCCCGGCTTGTTGGGCGGCACCAGCGCCAGAACCAGGCCGCGCTCCAGCGCGGAAGAGGCGGCAACCGATGCCACTTCCATGAAGAACCCCAGGCGCGAAGGGCCGCCAGAGATCGTGGAGGGCATGGAGGACATCAGCGCAATCATGTTGGCGCCGCCCGAGCGCAGGCGCTGGGCATGGCGGTTCGGGCGGTAGCCCAGGCTGCGCGCGGCGTCTTCCACCTTGAGGCGTGTGGCAGGGTCCACCTGCCCACGCCCGTTGAGCGCGTGCGAGACCGTGGTGCGCGAAACACCAGCTTCTCTGGCCACATCGGTGATGGTGATGCGTGGGGCGGGGGAGTCAGCCATGGAAGTCCTAGAAGCCGCGGGCGGTCATTCCAGAGCGCGCAGCAAGTAATGCAAGAGTTTTTGTATACTTTACTTTGCCCAAATCGGTTTGGGTAATTTGTGTCTTGTCAGTTCTATGTATCTATGTGATTCCATGATTGGTATCCAAATCGATTTGTGGGCTGCTCAGGTCGCTTTCCCTGCAACGTGACGGCGAAGCCTGCCTACGGGTTCAAAGGCCTTCTTGCCGGAGCACGACGGGAACGAACAACCGTGACCGTAGTTGCTGCGGTCTGCTCACTGGAGAATGAACTTGCCCAAGTCGGATTTGAGCCGGCGCAGCTTTCTGAAGGCTGCCGCTGCGCTGGGGGTGATCGCAGGCGTGCGACCGCTGGAGATGGCCATGGCCAAAATGGTCGAACCCGCAACAGGCCAGGATGCTGGCTGGATCAACAACGGTCAGTTGCTGTATCGCCGCGACGGCATGGCCAAGGTCACGGGCCAGAAGCTGTTTGCCATCGACCTGCGTGCGCGCGACATGGCCGGCTGGCCCGAGAAGCAGTCCTATGCGCTGATGATCATGGCCCCGCGTGCCGACCGCATCTATGAAGGGCTGGACCTGTCCGTGCTGGGCAAGGACTTTGCTCCCGATGTGCTGGTGGACGCTGAGCGCGCCGAGGCCGATGGCGTGCGCATGCCCGAACCCGGTTTTTACGGCAGCTACTTCCTGAGCAAGGGCCAGGTCTCGCCCATGCTGGGCCAGCCCGTGGCGCTGGGCATCTGGCATGACTACGAGCGCTACCGCGAGGCCGTGCGCCTGTTGCGCTTCAATGAATCCATCTTCCTGTGGGGCGCTGCCGCCACGCCGCCCCAGCGCAAGCCCTATGTGGCCGCGCGCTATGTGCGCATGGGCGCTGACAAGCATGACGAGCCCGATCTGCATGCGCCGCTGATCAACGGCATCGTGCGCCCGCCGCTGACCGGCCCCGAGTGGCAGTGGCCCGGCGTGGACGATCCCAAGCATGGCAAGGCCATGCGGTATTCGGCCCAGATTCAGCAGCTGCTCAAGGAGCCGCCCGAAGGCCTCAAGGTCTTCTCGCGTGACTATCACAGCCAGTCCATGGAGCCCGCCGCGCTGGAGCCCGAAAACGGTCTGGCCTGGTACGAGCCTGCCAAGGGCGTGATGCACATGGTCGGCGCCACGCAAGCGCCTTATGCCACGGCCAGCCATATGGTGGGCATGGTCAAGGCCAGCAGCTTTGCGCTCAATGAAATGGACTATCTGAGCGCCTTTACTGTGGGCTATGGCCAGAAGGAGCACCACTCCTTCCCGTACTACGTGGCTCTGGCGGCGCTGTATGCCGAAGGCCGTCCCGTGCGTCTGGCACTGGACCGTTGGCAGCATTTCCAGTTCGCGCTCAAGCGCCACCCGTTTGATCTGAAGACCACGATTGCCGTGGACGCTGAAGGCCAGTTCCAGGCCTTCTCGGTGGACATGCGCGGCGACGGTGGCGGCACCATGAACTTCAGCCCCTCGGTGGGCACGCTGGGCGTGGCGTCTTCGCAGTCGGTCTACTACTTCCCCAAGAGCGATTTGGCAGTGTCGGTGGCGGCCAGTGCCGAAGTCACGGCCGGTTCGGTGCGCGGCTACGGCACGCTGCAGTCCATGGCGCCGACCGAAATGCTGGTCGATGAAATTGCCGAGCAGATCGGCATGGATGCGATTGCCCTGCGTCAGAAGAATATGCTGCGCACAGGCATGCGCAACACCCAGGGCGCCGTGCCTGCAGGCCAGTTGCGCATCGGCGAAATTCTGGCCCAGGCCGCCAAGGACCCGGTCTGGGTCAACCGCGCCAAGCGCAAGGCCGAGTACGAGGCCGCCAACCCCGGCATGCGTTACGGCGTGGGCTTTGCCTCGGTGCAAAAGAGCTTTGGCACGGCCGGTGAAGCGGCGCTGGCGCTGATCGAAATCTCGCCCGAGGGCAAGATCAAGATGAAGCACATCACGGCCGAGATTGGCTCCGGAACCAGCACCGCGCAGATGCTGGTGGCCCAGCCCTTCCTGGGCCGTCCCGTGGACGAAGTGGAATTTGCGGCACAGAAATGGCCCGAAATGCCTGTGCACACGCAGGAGCAACCCAACTCCACGCCCCAGGCCGATGAAGATCGGCAGTCGCAGGACCCGTACTGGGTGCCCAGCTTTACCTCGCCGCAGTCGGCCTCCAACTCGGCTTACTACTTCACCCACACTACGCGCCAGGCGGCCAAGCTGCTGCTGGCCCATGGTCTGTGGCCTGCGGCCCTGTCCATCTGGGGCAATCCGTTTGGCGGTCCGTTGCAAGGCATGCCCGTCACGCTGGATCAGGCCGAGTGGAAGGATGGCAAGCTGGTCGCCGGCGCCATGGAGCCCTTGAGCTTCGAGCGCCTGGCCGCGCGTGCCCATGAACTGGGCCTAGTGACCGGCGTCTGCGTCCACACCTTCAACCGCCGCTCCTGGGCCAGTGCCGAGTTCGAGCTGGGCGGCAAGCGCTTTGGCGCAGAGATCGACGCCCTGTCCGTGCGCTTTGGCAATGGCGCCGACGCTGCCAAGAAGGCCGCGATGGACAGCGCGGGCTATGCCTTCCAGCCACGCGTCAAGGTCAGCTACCCGCCGGTGTACCGCATGGCGGCGGGTGCGGTGTACTACGCGCCTTGCGCCACGCTGGTGGAGCTGGCCGTGTCCACGGGTACGGGCAAGGTGACTTTGCTGGGTCACAAGACCTGGCTGGAATGCGGCTCGCAAATCGTGCCCGAGCTGGTCTCAGGCCAGTTGCAGGGCGGCGTGGCCATGGGTATCGGCCACGCACTCTATGAAGAGCTGCCGCTGGGGCCCACCGGCCCCGGCAACGGCACCTGGAGCTTTAACCGCTACCACCTGCCGCGCGCCAGCGAGTTGGCAGTGTGGAAGGCCGAGGGTCATGTGCTGCCCCCGGTCTCACGCACCGATCCACCCAAGGGCATGGCCGAAGTGGTGATGATTCCCGTCGTCGCTGCCTGCGCCAACGCCGTGGCCCACGCCACCGGCAAGCGTTTCTATCAACTGCCGCTGAGCGCGCAACGAATCAAGAAGGCATTGTGATGCAGCAACGTATCCAGTTCTCCGCCACCATCAACGGCCAGAAAACCGGCCCGCACGAGCTGCCCCAGGACTTGATGATGATCGAGTTTCTGCAGGAATATCAGGGCTTGACCGGCACTCGTCTGGGCTGCGGCCAGGGCGTGTGCCGCGCCTGCACCATCATCGTGGACGAGCCCGGCAAGGGCCCGCACACCGTGCCCGCCTGTGTGACCGGCGTCAGCTGGCTCAACGGCAAAAGCATTCGCACCATCGAAGGCGCAGCCAGCACCGATGACACTGGCCAGATCACGGCCTCTGCCGTGCAAAAAGCGTTCCTCGAGCATTTCGCTTTCCAGTGCGGCTATTGCACACCGGGTTTTGTGAACTCGGCCACCGTGCTGATGGAGCAACTGCGCGCCAAGCCCGTGGATGCCAATGCCGTTGAAGAAGCCGTGGAAGCCGCGCTGGACAAGCATATCTGTCGCTGCACCGGCTATGTGCGCTACTACCACGCCGTGCGCGACCTGATTCTGGCCACGCCAGGCCTGACCACGGGCCAGCGCACGAGGGAGGTCAGCCGTCATGGATAAAGCTCAACGCAGCAAACTCACCAGGATCGCCGCAGGCATTGCCGCCGCGGCCGTGGTGGTGCTGGGCGGCATGTACATCGCGGGCAGTTCCAGCGGCAGCGTGCCTCCTGCCACGGTGGACTTTGCCAACATCGGCCCCGAGCAAAAGCAACAACTTTCCGACCGCGGCCTGCAAGTGTTTCGCGCTGCCGACTGCGCGGCCTGTCACAGTTCGCCCAGCACGGGCGCCGAGCTGGCCGGCGGCATGGCCATGGTCACGCCCATGGGCACCTTGTACGGCACGAATATCTCGCCCTCCAAGGAGCATGGCATAGGCAACTGGTCGGCCGACGACCTGTACCGCGCCGTGGCGCGCGGCATGGCACCGGGGCGCAAGAACCTCTACCCTGCCATGCCTTACGCCAGCTACCACGACATCACGCGCGCCGATGTGGATGCGCTCTGGGTCTGGCTGCAGTCTCAGCCTGCGGTGGAAGTGGCCAACCGCAAGCCGGATATGAATTTCCCGTTCAGCATCCGTCCCGGCCTTGCGCTGTGGAATGCGCTGGAGCGCCCTGCGGGTGAACCTGCCCCCGAGGCCGCCAACACGCTTGACCGCGGTGCCTATCTGGTCAACACCCTCGGTCACTGCGGCGAATGCCATACACCGCGCACCAGCAGCTTTGCCATGGACCTCAAGCAGTCGCTGGCGGGCAATGTGATCGAAGGCGCCTACGCCCCCGACCTGCGCCCCAAGGCCATGGCCAAGCGCGGCTGGAGCGAGCAGGACCTGGTGCAGTTTCTGCGCACCGGTCTCTCGCCCCAGGGCGTGATGACCATGGGCATGTTCCCCGTGCTCCAGCATTCGAGTGCGCATATGGCGGAGGACGACCTCAAGGCCATGGCCGCCTATCTGATGCAAGGTGAAAAGCCTGCGCCCAAGCAGCCGGTGGCTGAAGCGCCTCAGACCCAGGTCTCTGCCAATGGCGAGCGCGTCTATGTCGGCCTGTGCGCAGGCTGCCATGGCGTCGATGGTCAAGGCCAGCCACACTCCTCGCTGCGACTCGATACCAACACCACGGCCATGTTCCCCACGCCGCTGAATCTGGTGCGCGTGATCCGCGAAGGCCTGCCCGAGCGTGATCTGGCCCATGGCGAGCGCATGCAGGCCATGCCCGGCTTTGCCGATCAGCTCAGCCATGAAGACATGGCCGATCTGGTCAATTACATGCGCCTGCGTTGGGGCCGCCAAAAGGGTGATGTGACGCCGGCGCAAGTGGCCGATGTCATCAGGACTGCCGAATCCCACTAAAGCAGGGGTTTCAAGTAAAAAAGAGCTTCCAGCGCTTATCCATCAAGCGCTGGAAGCTCTTTTTTTAATAGTGATTCGATTTAAGCCAGCTCGGCCTTGATCTTCTCGGCCAGCTCGCCCAGCACAGCAAAGCCCGGTTCCTCGCGCTGCCAGACCACGGACAGACCGTCGCCTTCGAAGCGCGGCAGCACATGCAGGTGAAAGTGAAACACCGTCTGCCCCGCCGGCGCGCCATTGGCCTGGAAGATATTGATGCCGTCGGGATCGAAGGCCTTGTTCACGGCCTCGGCCACGCGCTGGGCCGTCTGCATCACGGCACCAGCTTCTTCCTGGGTCAGCTCCAGCAGATTGACGGCATGGCGCTTGCTGGCCACCAGCACATGGCCTCGCGTGGCCTGGCCTATGTCCATGAAGGCGATGGTCAAATCGTCCTCATAGACCTTGGCCGAGGGGATCTCCCCTTTGACGAGCTTGCAGAAAATGCACTCGCCAGGGGGCGAGTGGTCTACAAACATGGGCATGACGCTCTCCTTTTTTATGGTTCAAGCGTTCTATCTTAGAGGCTGAGCGGCTTCAGGCCCTGGTCGCGCGCAGGCAGTCGCGGGTGATCTCGGCCATGGATGTCGCGCCCAGCATGGCCATATTGCGGTCCACCTCGTCACGCAGCAAGGTGATGGCGTGATGAACGCCCTGCGCACCGCCCACGGCGGCGGCATACATGAAGGGGCGACCCAGAAACACCATGCGCGCGCCCAGGGCCACGGCCTTGAGCACATCGCTGCCGCGGCGAATGCCGCTGTCCATCATCACGGCCGTGCGGTGGCCCACGCGGTCCACCACATAGGGCAGCATCTGCAGCGGGGCAACCACGCCGTCGAGCTGACGGCCGCCGTGGTTGGAGACCACGATGCCTTGCGCGCCGATATCGGTGGCCATCACGGCATCGTCCTCGTTGAGGATGCCCTTGATGATGAGGTTGCCCTGCCAGCGCTGACGGATGCGCTCGATGTGCTTCCAGTTCAGGTGGTCGCGGCCCGTGGTGTCGCGGATGGCGGTGCCCGACAGCAAAGGCGCGCCGCGCGTGGCAAACGAGTTCTCGAAGTGCGGCATGCCGTGGTTGATCAGGGTGCGCAGCATGGTGCCCAGCATCCAGCGCGGGCGGATGATGCCGTCATAGGCCAGGCGCAGAGAGGGGCGCAGCGGCATCGAGAAGCCGGTGCGCACATTGTTTTCGCGGTTGGCCCAGACTGGGATGTCCACGGTGATCACCAGGGTGCCGAAGCCGGCGGCTGCTATGCGCTCTATCAGGCCGTCGATGCGTGTCGTGTCGCCGGGCAGATAGGCCTGGAACCAGGTCGATGGCGCGGCCTTGGCCACTTCCTCCATGGGGATGAGGGAGGTGCCGCTCATGATGGCGGGAATGCGGTTGGCAGCCGCCGTCTGCGCCAGCACCAGATCGCCGCGATAGGCCGAGATGGCGCTGATGCCCACGGGGGCCACGCCGAAGGGCGAGTCCCAGGTCTGGCCGAACAGCTCTACCTTCTGATGGCGTTGCGACACATCCACCATGACCCTGGAGCTGAAGCCGTATTGCCTGAAGCTGTCGCGGTTGGCCTGCAGCGAGACGCAGTCTTCGGCTGCGCCGGAGACATAGCCAAACAGAGGGCGGGGCAGGTGCTTGCGTGCGGCGGCCTCGAAGTCATGCAGCGAAAGAATGTTCTGCAGATGGCGGGGAAGCCCTGCGCGTTGGCCGTAGGCGGCTTGCGCTTTGGGGGCGGAGGCTGCGTTTGCAGCAGGGGCTTGTGACGATGCCATGGTAGGGCGCCTCAGGAGCGAAATTCAGGGGTTTAACTGGCTACGCCCCCGCACACTTGCGGTGCACGGGGGCGTGACAGAAACATCAGGTGTTCAAGGTTTACTGAGCGAATGTACCGCGCTGACGCATCAGCTCGCGGTGCAGTTGCTCGTTACGCTCGAACGGCGCGCGGCCGTGCACGTAGAAGTAGTTGTTCAGAACCACCAGGTCGCCGGCGGGCAGGCTGACGGTGCGGGTGCCGGGCGAATTTTCCATCGATTCGGACAGGTTCTGCAGATATTCGGCTTCTGCATCGTTGGCGGGCTGCACGAACTGGTCGATGAAGGAGATGGACAGGCCGAACTCGCCGTGGAAGAACACGGGGCGCTCGACGCGCTCGTTCACGTTCTTCGAGCCGGGGGCCTTGTACAGCAGGGGCCTGGCGCCCAGCGGGTCTTGCACGAAGCGCTGCAGCTCGCTCCAGTCGTCCAGGTGCAGAAAGCGCGACTCGCCGCCCACGGCGTTTTGCTCGTCGAACTTCATCATCAGCAGCCAGTCGGTGGCTTCGGTCACGAAGGTGCCGTCGGTGTGCATGGTGAACAGACGATAGGCCTGGCGCAGATAGGAGTCGCTGGAGTCGGTGTGCTTGACCAGGAACCGTGCGTAGTACTTGTTGGACATGGAGTCGTGGTTGGCCGGGCCCAGGATATGGCCGATGGCGGTGCCGAACTTCACATAGTCGTCGCTGTCCTGGCTCACGCCTTCCAGACCCAGCACAAAGCCGCCATGCTTGCGGTCCTTGATGATGTTCACCAGGGTCTCGCCAAAGTCGGCACCCATGTGCGCCTTCAGGCGGCGCGCCAGATGAAAGCGCATGAAAGGCACGTATTCGAGGTTCTGCACGTCGATATCGCGCACATCTGCCAGGAAGGCGTTCAGTGCTTCGGTGTTCAGCGTCAGTTTCAGCAAACGAGGATGCTCGGGGTGAGCGGTGATCTCGTAGGCGGCGGGCTGGATCAGGTGCTGGGGGGTCGTAGCGTTCATGGTGGGTGGGTACTTCAATCAGGAATGGTGTGATTGAACACTTCTTGTTTGATACGATCTATGGGGTTTAATGCATTTTTTGATAAGAAATTCAGATTAAAAACCATGCTCAGCTACCGCCAACTCGAGCACTTCGTCGCCGTGGCCCAGGAGCTGCACTTCTCTCGCGCCGCCGACAAGCTGGGCGTGGCCCAGTCCGCCGTCAGCGTGCAGGTGCAGCAGCTGGAGCAGCAACTGGGCGTGCGCCTGCTGCAGCGCAACAAGCGCAAGCCCATCACGCTGACCGATGCGGGCGAGCTGCTTTATGACGAAGCCGTGGCCGTGCTGCGCCATATGGAGCGGGCCCAGCAGATCGGGCTGCTGGCGGCCCAGGGCATGAGCGGCCATGTCAAGCTGGGCTATATCTCCTCGTCCGTCACCTCGGGTGTGCTGGCGCGCATGCTCACGCAGTTCCGCCCCGGCCATGAGCAGGTGCACATGCAGGTGCTGGCCATGGAGACGCCGCGCCAGTTGCAGGCGCTGCAGCAGGGCGAGATCGATGCCGGTCTGCTGCGGCCGCGCCGTCGCTACCCCGAGGGGGTCAAGGCGGTCATCGTGCACAGCGAGCCCTTCATGGTGGCGCTGGCCGAGAACCACCCGCTGGCACGCCATGAATCCATCAGCGTGGCCGATCTGCGCGGCCAGACCTTTATTGCGCCGCAGTTCATCAACGAAAGCGAAGGCTTTGCCGAGGTGCTGGCGCGGCTGGCCGAGACGGCCGGGTTTTCGGCTCGCGAGGCCTATCGCGTCAACGACTTCATCACGGCGACCAGCCTGGCCGCCGCGGGCTACGGCATTGTGGTGCTGCCCGAGTCGAACCGCCTGCTCAATCAGCCGGGCGTGGCTTTCAGGCCGCTGCGCGACTTCAAGGAAAGCGTGCACATGGCACTGGCCTATCGCGAGCGCGAGAACTCGCCCGCAGTGCGCGCTTTTCTGGCCGTGGCCAAAAGCTGCGTGGCCTGACATGGAGATCGTCAACCGGCTCCAGGGCGAGATCGCTGCAGTGGCGCAGTGAAGTTTGCACCAATGAAGCAGCTGACGTCGGCTTTTATTGGGGTTTGTATGTATTTGGCTTGAATTCAATACCAGTAATGCGTGGGTAGCTATCGTTTTTGTAGTCTTTCGTCAATCGATATAGCACCTATAAGCATGACCGTCTGTTGTTTGCGTTTGCCGCCGCGTAAGCTCGGGCCCATGAAAATCTACCGTAGTGCCCTGCTGCGCTTTGCCGATGACGGCCAGGCGATTTATGACTCCGATGCCTTGCTGGCCGTGGCACCCGATGCTGGGGGCGTGCAGCGCGTGGTGGCTGCGGGCAACTGGCAGACGCTGGCCGAGCAATACATCCACCGTGAAGGCGTGGAGGTCGTGAATCTGCCCGGCAAGCTGCTGGCGCCGGGCTTTGTCGACCTGCACATCCATTACCCTCAAACCGACGTGATCGGGGCGCCAGCCCCGGGCTTGCTGCCTTGGCTGGAAAATTACACCTTCCCACACGAGTCGCGCTTTCATGAGCGCGAGTACGCCGATGCGGTAGCCGAGTTCTTCATGGATGAGCTGCAGCGCAACGGCGTGACTACGGCGCTGGCCTTTGCCACCTCGCATCCGGCTTCGGTGGACGCCATCATGACGGCCGCGCAAAAGCGCAGCATGCGCATGATCGCCGGCAAGGTGCTGCAGGACCGCAACAGCCCCGACGGCGTGCGCGACGACACCGAGCAAGGCCTGATCGACACCGAAACCCTGATCCAGCGCTGGCATGGGGTGGGCCGCCTCGGCTATGCGATCACGCCGCGTTTTGCTCCCACCAGCACCGAGGCGCAACTGCGTGGCGCGGGCGAGTTGGCCGCCAAATATGGCGATGTATGGATTCAGTCCCATGTGGCCGAGAACCTGGACGAAGTCGCCTGGGTCAAGCAGCTGTTTCCCGAGTCACGCAGCTATCTGGCCGTCTATGACGACTTCGGCCTGATGCGCGAGCGCGCTGTTTACGCCCACAGCATCTGGCTCGATGAAACCGATCGCCAGCTCATGCACGACACGCGCTCGGCAGCGGCCATCAGCCCGACCAGCAACCAGTTCCTGGCCAGCGGCTACTTCGACTACATCAAGGCCGACGAGGCGGACATGCTTTACGGTCTGGCCAGCGATGTGGGCGGCGGCATGAGCTTTTCGCCATTTCGCACCATGCAGGCCGCCTATGTGATCGGGCGCGAGAGTCATGCCAAGCAGGGCCTGAGCCTGTCGCCCCAACGACTGTGGTGGCAGCATACGGCGGGCGCTGCGCGGGCCCTGGGTCTGCAGGGTGTGGTCGGCAATCTGCAACCGGGCTGCGAGGCCGACTTCGTCGTCATCAACCCTGGCTGCACGCCGCTGCTGGAGCGCAAGACCAGCCAGGCGCGCAACCTGGACGAGCTGCTGTTTGCCATGATCATCCTCGGAGATGACCGCCTGATTGAGCAAACCATTGTTTCTCAAGCAAAATAGGGGTCTTGCGCTGGTTGCATAGCCACTTGGCGCTATGAAAAATCAAGCGATACAGGACTTCTAATGAGCATCAAGAGCGACAAATGGATCCGCCGGATGGCGGAGCAGCACGGCATGATCGAGCCTTTCGAGCCTGGCCAGGTGCGCCAGGTCGACGGCAAGAAGATCATCAGCTACGGTACTTCGAGCTATGGCTACGACATCCGTTGCGCGCGCGAGTTCAAGGTGTTCACCAATATCCACAGCACCGTGGTGGACCCCAAGAACTTCGACGAAAAGAGCTTTGTCGACTTCGAGGGCGACTACTGCATCATTCCGCCCAACAGCTTTGCGCTGGCCCGCACGGTCGAGTACTTCCGCATTCCCCGCGATGTGCTGACCGTCTGCCTGGGCAAGAGCACTTATGCGCGCTGCGGCATCATCGTCAATGTGACGCCGTTCGAGCCCGAGTGGGAAGGTTATGTGACGCTGGAGTTCTCCAACACCACGCCGCTGCCCGCCAAGATCTATGCGGGCGAAGGCTGCGCCCAGGTGCTGTTCTTCCAGGGCGACGAGCAGTGCGAGACCAGCTACAAGGACCGCAATGGCAAGTACCAGGGCCAGCATGGCGTGACCCTGCCCAAGACCTGATATGCGCCGCCGCTGAAACGCCATGTCCAGCAAAAAGCCCGCTGTCTATGCAGCGGGCTTTTTTGTTGCCAGGCCGAGGAGCTCTGTGGGGCAGAGGCTATACGGCAGTGAACAGGCGTGGGGCTATTTTGTTCTCAGGCGTGTTTCACGCGATAGCGGCTTCCAGCGGCGGCCAGTCCAGATTGCAATGCGCGCCCACGCTGTTGTGACGCTGCAGGGCGGCATCCACCATCAGGCTGCACAAGGTCAGCTGGTTGCGCAGGGCCGTATCGGCACCACGCCACTGGGCGCGCCACAGCACCAGTTGCTTGGCGGCGGCGATCAGGCTGTGGTTGCTGCGCACAATGCCCACATGCGTCTGCATCAGCCGCTGCAGTGCCTCTTGCATCTCTGGCAGGGTTTTATGGTTCAAACCCTTTCCCTGATTGCGGTAGGTGCTATGAATGCTGGAATGCTTGAGCAAAGGCTGGGTCGCAATGCGCAGCGCCGTGGCGCGCCCCATGACCACGCATTCCAGCAAGGAATTGCTGGCCAGCCGGTTGGCGCCATGCAGGCCGGTGCGGGCGACTTCTCCCACTGCATACAGGCCAGCCACGCCGGTGCTGCCGTCGGTGTTGGCCTGCACGCCGCCGCAGGCATAGTGGGCGCAGGGTGCGACGGGAATGGCCTGGCTGGCGATGTCAATACCATGCGCTGCGCACAGTGCCATGACGCCGGGGAAATGCTGCTCCAGCCAGTCTCGGCTGCGGTGGCTGATGTCCAGCAACACATGGGGCAATTGGTGGGCACGCATTTCGCTGTCGATGGCGCGGGCCACGATGTCGCGCGGGGCCAGCTCGGCCCGTTCGTCGTGGCGCAGCATGAAGCGCTCGCCAGGCTTGCCGTCGGCGCCGGGCAGGTGCAGAGTCGCACCTTCGCCGCGCAGCGCCTCGGATACCAGGCCCAGAGCCTGCCCGGCGATGTGCAGGGCGGTCGGGTGAAACTGCATGAATTCCAGATCGCGCACCAAGCAGCCCGCGCGCCAGGCCAGGGCAATGCCATCGCCCGTGGCACTGCCCGGGTTGGTGGTGCTGGCGTAGATCTGGCCCATGCCGCCCGTGGCCAGCACGGTATGGCTGGCCAGCAGGCGCTGAGGGCGGCCATCGGCATGGCGCACGGAGGCCCCCGCGCAGCGTCGCTGGCCGTCCAGCAGCAGCTCGGTTGCGGGGCTGCAGGCCTGCAGCGTGATGTGGCGGCGGCTGGCGCAGGCCTGCAGCAGGCTCTGGTGCACGGCCTGGCCGGTATGGTCGGCCACATGGGCAATGCGCCGGGCGCTGTGGCCGCCTTCGCGCGTCAGGTGCAGGCGGCCCTCGGCTTCGGTATCGAAGTGGACACCATGCTCTTGCAACCAGGCGATGGCCTGGGGGCCCTGAGCGAGGATGCGGCGCACGGCGGTTTCATCGCAGAGGCCGGCACCGGCGACCAGCGTGTCCTGCACATGGGCTTCGAGTTCGTCATTCTCGTCCAGCACGGCGGCGATGCCGCCCTGTGCCCAGGCGCTGGCGCACTCATGCAGCGGGCCTTTGCTGAGGATAGTGATGCGCAGATGCTCGGGCAGGCTGAGGGCAACCGTCAATCCGGCCAGCCCGGCGCCGATGATGAGCACATCGGTCGTCATATCGGGGGTGTTGATGGAGGGCATGGCTGGCGGCTCAGGCGGGACCGAATTGATGGAACAAGGCGGCATCCAGCGCCATTTCTCCGCTGGCGCGTACGTTCTGGCTGCGTGCAGCCGCGAAGTCCAGCATGCGCTGTATGGGCTTGCGGGCTGCGCGGCCCAGGGCTGGATCGAGTTCGATAGAGCGCTGGCCGTGCAGCAGAGCTTGCTCCACACCTTGCAGGCTGTTCATGGCCATCCAGGGGCAGAAGGCGCAGCTTTTGCAACTGCCGCCCGTGCCTGCCGTAGGCGCGGCCAGAAAGGTCTTGTCCGGATGGCGCAGGCGCATAGCGTGAAGAATGCCCTGGTCGGTGGCGACGATGAAGGTGTCGGTGGACAGCTTGCCCACGGCCGCAATCAGCTGGGTGGTGGAGCCCACCACATCGGCCAATGCAGTAACGGCAGCCGGTGATTCGGGGTGCACCAGGATCGCGGCTTCGGGGTGGGCATCGGCCAGGGCTTGCAGTTCCTCGGCCTTGAATTCGTCATGCACCACGCAGCTGCCTTGCCAGAGCAGCATGTCGGCACCGGTTTCGCGCTGGATATGGCTGCCCAGGTGACGATCGGGCGCCCAGAGGATTTTTTCGCCGCGTGCATGCAGGGCTGCGACGATGTCCTGCCCCACCGATGAGGTGACGACCCAGTCGGCTCTGGCCTTCACGGCGGCGCTGGTGTTGGCATAGACGACCACGGTGCGGTCGGGGTGGGCATCGCAGAACTGGCTGAAGGCATCGGCCGGGCAGCCCAGATCCAGCGAGCAGCTGGCATCGTCATCGGGCATGAGCACGGTTTTTTCGGGGCTCAGAATCTTGGCCGTCTCGCCCATGAAGCGCACACCGGCTACGACCAGGGTGGCGGCCGGGTGTTCGGCGCCAAAGCGTGCCATTTCCAGCGAATCACCCACGCAGCCCCCGGTTTCGCGTGCCAGATCCTGCAGCGCACCGTCCACGTAGTAGTGGGCGACAAGCGCAGCATTGCGTTCGTGGAGCAGGGCCTTGATCCGCTGCGCAGTCTGATGTTGCTGGGCCTGGCTTTGCGCTGGCGGTAGCCGGGCCCAGGCTTGGCCGGTACTGCAGCTGTTGCCGCTCAGGGGGTGATCGAACTCTACGGTCTTGATTGGCATGGTCTCCATCCGGGTTGTCTTGTTAAATAATTATGCTCAATATGAGTATTATTTAATCGAGGTTTGGCGGATTTGTCACCTACCGTAAAAGTCAGGGCTGCTTTGATGCAACACGCAAGCGTGCTGTGAATCTGCAATGACTAGAAAATCGCCCCCAAATGATTACAGGGAAAGCGCAGGCAGCTCATTTATCAATAGCTGCCAGGTGTTGGCGCAACGCCAGTCTGGTGGCCGCCAGATCCCAGCCACCCCAGCCGCAGGACTTGAAAAGCACCGCCGCCTGAGGTCGGGGCCAGTTTTGCTGGACCACTTCGGCCAGAGTGGGAAGTGCAGCAATATCGATACCTGCCTGCAGCAAATCACCTGCTTCATGGCCTGCATCCTCGGTGTCCACCACGATCTGCCCATGCTGTAAAAAATGGTGGCACAGCTCGGGAGCCAGCTCCACCATCTGAGGTGTGAAGGCGCCTACCGCGCAGACAAAGGCCTGCGGGTGCGGCGCCTCGTTGAGCACCACGGCTTGTGCAGGCGTGCAGGTCACGATCAGCGGGCAGTGGCGCGCGGCCTGGGCCAGGTCGCTGACCTGCCGGGCTTGCAGGCCTATGGCCTGGGCTTGCTCCACCAGCTTTTGTGCACTGGCGCTGCTGCGGGAATGCACCCAGACCTCGCGTGTGCCCAGCCCCGCAGCAAACGCCTGCAGGTGCGCGCTGCCCTGAACGCCCGCGCCAATGATGAGCAATGGTCCCAGGGGTTGGGCCGCCAGCCGGCGTGCAGCCAGCAAGGAGACGGCAGCCGTGCGCCTTGCGGTCACGGTGGGGCCGTCCAGAATCAGCTGACGCTGGCCGGTTGCGACGTCAAATACCACGATATCGCCCTGGATGGTGGGGCGGTCCGTACCTGCATTGCCGGGCGTGAAGCTGATGAGCTTGGTCATGGCCAGCTGTCCGTCGGTGGCCGGCATGCAGAACAGACTGCCATCTTTGCCGACAGGCATGACGATGCGTGGCGGAACCGCGACGGATGAACTGTTTTTCAGCTGCTGCAAAAGTTCTTCTATTTCGTCGGCCAGTGCTGTCCACGGCAGCAGGTCGGCAGTGGCCTGGGCATCCAGGGCGCTAGAGGTGGGCGTTGTAGTTGCTGTCATGGCAGTCCTGTGGCGGGGTGTAACGGGTAAGCAGCTTACAGAAGCGCAACAACCTTTCAGGATTTGCCTGACATGCAGGCGCTGCCCGAAGGCTGCGGCAGGGGGCTATCCGCGCGCACAATAGCGGCTGTTTCATCTCTTGTTTTTTGAGTTCATGTCAGGTTTGTCTTCTCGCTCATCTCAACGCAAAGAACCCGGCTGGACGCAGGCCCCCAGCAATGTGTCAGCGGAGCCGGTGTGGCGCGATGCCGGCGCCGATGCGGGTGGCTATCAGCCCAGTCGGGTGCAGTCTGCGGCACCGGGCAAGTCTGCGTCAGGCAAGGGCTGGATCTCGGCCGTTCTGGGCGTGATCGGTCTGCTGGCGGTTGCCTGGTTGCTGCTGAGCATGTTCAATGTGGTGGAGGAGCAGATGGCGCGCAACGATCCGAACCAAGTTCAGCATGGAAGTGCTGCTCCGTCGTTGATGGGAGCTGCTGCGCCAGTGCAGGCCGTGCCGGTGGCCAGCCCCGCGAGCCGCTAAACGTTAGCCGCTGAAACGTCAACAATGGTGCAGTGGATGGTCTTGCAGTACTGAAAAGACGGCGATGAGTTCGACAGGGCTACCGGGGAACACTTAATATCGCCACCCGACGCGAGGCGGCGGCAATACAGCACATAGGAGTAAGCACCATGAAATGGGAAGGCAACCGTGAGTCGGACAATGTGGAAGACCGCCGTGGCGATGGAGGCGGCGGCGGTGGTGGCTTTCCCATCGGCGGCCGTGGCATAGGCATTGGTACCGTGGTGCTGGCGTTGATAGGCTGGGGAGTCTTTGGCATCAACCCGCTGACCACGATTGGTGTGCTCTCCGGCGGTGGTTCGCCCCAGGTGCAGCAGGCTCCGGCTCACCGTCCTCCAGGGGATGATCAGGGCGCCAAGTTCGTTTCCACCGTGCTGGCCTCGACCGAGGATGTCTGGACCCAGATCTTCCGTGAGGGCGGCGCCCAGTACCAGAACCCCAAGCTGGTGCTGTACACGGGTGTGACACGTACGGCCTGCGGCACCGGTCAGTCGGCCATGGGGCCGTTCTACTGTCCTGGCGACCACAAGGTCTATCTGGATATGGACTTCTTCAATACCATGAGCCGCCAGCTGGGAGCACCCGGTGAATTTGCGCGTGCTTATGTGGTGGCGCATGAGGTGGGTCACCATGTGCAGAACCTGCTTGGCATCTCGGGCAAGGTGGATGCCATGCGCGGTCGAGTGAGCGAGCGTGAACAGAACGCCATGTCCGTGCGTCTGGAGCTGCAGGCCGACTGCCTGGCCGGTATCTGGGCCAACAAGTCGCAGCAGGCCAAGAGCTGGCTGGAGCAGGGCGACATCGAGTCTGCCGTCAATGCGGCTCAGCAGATCGGCGACGACAAGCTGCAGCGGGAAGCCACGGGAACGGTGCGCCCAGACAGCTTCACCCATGGCTCCAGCGCTCAGCGCGTGCGCTGGTTCACCCAGGGCTACAAGACGGGAAGCATGAAGGCCTGCGATACCTTCGCTGCTCAGTCTCTCTGATCGGGCAAAGCTTCTCCAAAAGGCGTGTGCACTGTCACACGCCTTTTGCTTTGTATAACGACACTGCACCGATACGGGTTATCCCGGTAGATTGCACGGGATATTGAAGCCTGTGCCCTCTGAGAACATGGACTTGTGCCGTGTCAAAACGCCGTAAATGCACAAAGCCAACGCGAAAAAGCCACTCGGTGCGACAATAACGCCCTCAATGACAAGCTCTTTCTCCAATCTTCATTTGGCCGAGCCCCTGGCACGCGCTGTTGCCGACATGGGCTACGAGTCCATGACACCCATTCAAGCGCAAGCCATTCCGGTTGTACTGACTGGCAAGGACGTCATGGGCGCAGCCCAGACTGGCACGGGCAAGACTGCGGCTTTTTCGCTGCCCCTGCTGCAGCGGCTGATGCGCCACGAAAATGCTTCGGCTTCACCGGCCCGCCACCCTGTGCGCGCCCTGGTGCTGCTGCCCACGCGTGAACTGGCTGATCAGGTCGCTCAGCAGATTGCGCTGTACGCCAAATACACCAAGCTGCGCAGCACCGTGGTGTTTGGCGGCATGGACATGAAGCCCCAGACCATCGAGCTGAAAAAAGGCGTCGAGGTACTGGTGGCGACGCCCGGGCGTCTGCTGGACCACATCGAAGCCAAAAACGTGGTGCTCAACCAGGTGGAGTATGTGGTGCTGGACGAGGCAGACCGCATGCTGGATATCGGCTTTCTGCCCGATCTGCAGCGCATCCTCTCGTACCTGCCCAAGAGCCGTACCACGCTGCTGTTCTCGGCCACGTTCTCGCCCGAGATCAAACGACTGGCTGGCAGCTATCTGCAGGATCCCGTGACCATCGAGGTGGCTCGCCCCAACGAAACGGCTTCCACCGTGGAGCAGCGCTTCTACAAGGTCAGCGATGACGACAAGCGCTATGCCATTCGCTCGGTGCTGAAAGAGCGTGACATTCGCCAGGCTTTCATTTTCTCCAACAGCAAACTGGGCTGTGCACGCCTGACTCGCGCGCTGGAGCGTGACGGCTTGCGCGCCGCAGCGCTGCATGGCGACAAGAGCCAGGACGAACGCTTGAAGGCACTGGAGGCTTTCAAGGCCGGCGAGGTGGATCTGCTGGTCTGTACCGACGTTGCGGCCCGTGGCCTGGACATCAAGGACGTGCCAGCGGTCTTCAACTACGACGTGCCGTTCAACGCCGAAGACTATGTGCACCGTATCGGTCGCACAGGCCGTGCTGGAGCATCGGGCCTGGCCGTGACCTTGGTCACCGACCATGACGGTCGTCATGTGGCGGATATCGAAAAGCTGACCAAGAAGAAAATCGACCTGGAGCCTGCGCCCATGGCGGATTTCCGTCCAGCTCGTCGCAGCCGCAGCGATGATGACTACCGTCCACGTCGCGAGCGCGAGTTTGACGGGGCGACACGTGGCAACCATGTGCATCGTCCATCGCGCATGGCTCAGCGTCCGGCCAATGTCGATCCCTTCTTCGACAAGCCTTATGAGGCCAGTGCGGTGTCAGAGACCGCATCCTGGGACAGCAAGCACGCTGCACCCGTCAAGAGCACGAATATCAAGCCCAAGCGCAAGATAGCTGCCTTGTTCAGGGCACCTGTCGTCGCTGCTTCCTGATCACTGATCGGACGCGCTCATAAAAATGCCTGCTTGGATAGCAGGCATTTTTTATGGCAGCCGGGCCGCCCCAGGGCGATAAGCGCTCCCTTGGGGCCTTTGTCTGTTTGCTTCAGCTCTTGCCGCCTGGAACCTGGGCCTGGGGGCACTGGAGCTGAATCAGCTCGCGCTCACCGAGATGTTCGCCTATGCGCATCATGCTCAGGCATCCGCCCCAGACGCAACCTGTGTCCATGGCCATCAGATTGGCGCGATTGATATGGCCCAATGTGGACCAGTGGCCAAAAGCCATGGGGGTGTCGGCGGTGGCGCGACCTGGAACTTCAAACCAGGGCATCAGCCCTTGCGGAGCCTGATCGGCGGATTCGGCACTATCGAAATCCATGACGCCTTGCTCGCTGCAAAAACGCAGGCGGGTAAAGGCGTTGACGATGCAGCGCAGCCTGTCATCGCCTTCCAGGCCTGCGGTCCAGCGGTCAGGCAGGTTGCCATACATGTTCTGTAGAAAGCGGGCGAAGTCTGCACTTTGCAGCACGGTCTGAACTTCCTGGTTCAGAGCCAGACAGTCCGGCAAGCTCCATTGCGGCAGCACGCCTGCATGGACCATGAGCAGGTTTTCGCCGTGGGCATTGGTATGCAGGCGGGCCAGGGGTTGCTGGCGCAACCAATCCAGCAGGGCGTCACGGTCCGATGCCTCCAGCACCTGAGCCAGGGTGTCGCGCTTGCTTTGGCGGCGCAGGCCTTGCGAGGCAGCCAGTAGGTGCAGATCATGATTGCCCAGCAGAGCACGCATGGAGTCTCCAGCCTGCATGCAGCGGCGCAGCACTTCGGCGGACTTGGGGCCGCGATTGACAAGATCGCCGAGCACATAAAGCGTGTCCCGGCTGGGGGAAAAGTCCACGGTTTGCAGTAATTGAGCGAATGCGTCGTCGCAGCCTTGGATGTCACCAATGCAGTAAAGTGCCATGGTCTTCTTTCATACGGACAAGTCATGGATTTTCTGCTGATCGCATTGCTCACGCTGCTCAATGGGGTGTTTGCAATGTCGGAATTGGCACTGGCCTCCAGCCGCAAAGCCCGTTTGCTGGCGCTGGCCGAAACGGGAGACAAAGGTGCTCAGGCTGCATTGGCGCTGTTGGAGAACCCCACCCAGTTTCTGTCTTCGGTACAGGTTGGCATCACTTCGATAGGCATGCTCAACGGTATTTTGGGCGAGGCGGCATTCAGCGATGGGCTGGCTCGGTGGTTGATATCTTTGGGAATATCGGATGGTGCAGCGTCTATATCGGCCACCGCCATCGTGGTTACTGTTATCACATTTATAACGATAATATTTGGAGAGCTGGTTCCCAAGCGTATTGGGCAGTTATACCCGGAGCTGGTTTCCACCGTGATTGCACGCCCCATGGCATGGGTGGCCTCCATAGCCAAGCCATTTGTGCGCCTGCTTTCCTTTTCCACGCATGCAGTTCTGACATTGCTCAGAATTAATGAGTCGCAAGGCAGAACGGTGACAGAGGAGGAAATTTCGGCGAGTTTGGCGGAGGGGCGCGAAGCCGGCCTGATCGAAGCCAATGAGCACCAGATGGTGCAAAACGTATTTCATCTGGACGATCGTCCCTTGACCTCCTTGATGGTGCCGCGCGCAGATGTGCACTGGTTGGACGCCGATATGACGATTGCCCAGGCACTGGCTGCTGCTGCCCGTGGTCGGGAGATGGGCGGGCACTCCTGGTATCCGGTCTGCAGGGGATCATTGGACGAGGTGCTGGGAATTGTCAGCGTGGCACATCTTTTGTCCATAGCTCATCCAACGCATGAGGTTCTGCGAGAGCATGTACTGGCTTCCTCCTTCCTGCCGGAAACCCTTAGCGGCATGGAACTGCTCGATCAATTGAGGTCCAGAACCGGGCGTATGGTGTTTGTGGTCGATGAATATGGCGTGGTGCAGGGCATCATGACGCCCACGGACCTATTGGAAGCCATCACCGGCGAGTTGCGCTCGATCGAGGGCGGCCAGGTTTGGGCGACCCAGAGAGAAGATGGCTCATGGCTGCTGGATGGCCTGATGCCCATCGCCGAGTTGAAGGCCCGTCTGGGCATTCGTGATCTGCCCGATGAAGATAAAGGTCGCTATAACACCATTGCCGGCTTGTGGCTTGCGGAAAGCGGGCATCTCCCCATATTGGGAGAGCGCATCCAATGTGCAGGATGGATATTCGAGGTGGTCGATTTGGATGGCAGGCGTATTGACAAAATATTGGCCTTTGAAGGACTTGGGTCAATATCTTGTTAACAAGTTCTTGGCAATTAATTTTTTGGGTATTGTGGTTACTGCTTACATATTTTTAAATGATTTTAAAATTATGAGATCTATAATGTTTTCACTTTAATCAACCATCCAGCGCATACCATGAGCACTTACAAGGAACTCCTGAAGCAGAGAGAAGATCTCGAGCAGCAAATCAACGAAGCCCGTACGCGTGAACTGGCCGATGCTGTGGCCAAGGTTCGCAATCTGATTGCTGAATACAGTCTGACTGCCGAGGATGTCTTCCCACCAGTGCGCGCGCGTGCTTCTTCCAATGCTGGCACCAAGGTTGCTCCCAAGTATCGTGACCCCGCAACGGGTCAGACCTGGACCGGCCGCGGCAAGCCACCAAAGTGGATTGCAGACCAGGATCGCGAAAAGTTCGCGATCTGATTCGCCTGCGCGTGTTGAAAGAGCCCACCTTGGTGGGCTTTTTTCATATGGAGCCAGCAAGCCCGGGTGGCTGCAGTTTTGCTGTGGCGCAATCCATATTGCCTCCGGCTCGTTGGTTGAGGCGGCACAATAAGAAACCATGAATAAGCAGGTGTTGATTGCAGGCGGTGGCATTGGCGGTCTGGCTGCAGCCATTGCGGCGGCGAAGGCTGACTGGGATGTGAGGCTGTTTGAGAGGGCCACCCAGTTTTCCGAAGTGGGCGCTGGTATTCAGCTGGGCCCCAACGTGGTGCGCAGATTGCAGGCCTGGGGCTTGCAGCGACCGCTCCAGCAAGTCGTGGCTTCGCCAACGGCCTTGCGCGCATGCAGCGCCATCAGTGGCAAGGAACTGGGTCGACTGCCATTGGGGGCCGATATGGTGCGCAGCTATGGCGCGAGCTATGTCACGATTCACCGGGCCGATCTGCATGAGCTGCTGTTGCAGGCATTGCAGGATCGCTGCGAGGTGCACCTGAACCTGAGCCAGACCGTGGTCAGCTATACCGAGCAGGACGGCGTGGTCACCATCCGCACCAGCAACGACAAGCTGATTGAAGGTGATGCCCTGATTGGCGCAGACGGAGTGCGCAGTGCCATGCGTGCCCAGATGCTGGGCGATGGGCCACCGCGCGTCACAGGGCATCTGGCCTATCGGGCCATGGTGCACCAGGCGCAACTGCCCAAGCGCTTGCGCACTCAGGAAGTCACGGCCTGGATGGGGCCGCAGCTGCATGCCATCCAGTATCCGGTGCGCCGGGGCGAGCTGCAGAATCTGGTCGTCATCGTGCAAGGCCCGGCACCGGAGGATCTGGACCATTGGGACCATTCGGCCAATCTGCCGGACCTGCTGGCGCACTTGAATGGGACATGCTCCTATCTGCAAGACCTGGTGCAGCATGTCCCAGAGGCTGGAGGTGAGTGGCGGCTGTGGCCCGTGGCGGACCGCGTGCCTGTGAGCTCATCGAACCAGATGGCGCAGGGCCTGGTGGCCTTGCTGGGCGATGCGGCCCATCCCATGCGACCCTATCTGGCCCAGGGGGCCGGCATGGCAATCGAGGATGCGGCAGAGCTGCAAAGCGCGCTTTCCATGCATGATCTGGATGTGAGCCTGCGCCTGCGTCGCTATGCCTTGAACCGCTGGCAGCGCAATGCCAGAGTGCAGGAGCGCTCCCTGCGCAACGGGCGCATTTTCCATTCCACAGGCTTGATGCGCTGGGGGCGGGACCTGTCGCTGCGTGCTCTGGGCGGGCGCATCATGGATGTGCCTTGGTTGTACGAAGGTTCGGCCTGATTGCTATTGATATGAGAGCTGTTTGCGCATGATGGCATTGCGCAAGCGGCTTTTTAATATGAAGCTTGCTTCAGCAGCGCAGAGGGTCTGATCAGCCAGTAGGCCAGAGCGCCCAGGCCCAGCATGCAGGCAATCATCAGCATGACGGCCAGATAGATATCCAGGCCATGGCGCTCGGCCGCGCCTGCCACCACGCCAGAGAGCGACTGCATCAGTGCAGCCCCGAGGAACATGGCCATGGTGAAAATGGACAGCGCGCGCCCCGTGGCCTCCTTGGGATAGGAGGAGCGCACATCGGCATACAGCAGCGTGCCATAACCGGACAGCGAGCTCATCAGCAGCAGCAGGGCCACGCTGACGCTGGCCTGATGCACCAAGGCCAGGACGATGAAGATGCCGGCCATCAGCAGCGCAAAACGGGCGATGCGCTGGCGGCGCTTTTGCGGGCCGGGGTCCAGCTTGCCGAACAGCGAAGGCGCAAACAGTGAAATCAGCGATGCCGTCAGTGCCACATTGCCCGTGGCGATCAGGGAAAACTGATAGCGGTCCATCAGCATGGGGCTGAGCCACAGCCCGCGTACCGTGAGGAACGATGCATAGCTGACCATGCCCAGCAGCACAATGCCCCAGGTATGAGGCAGCAATAGCAGGCTGCCAAAGCCCTTGAGCGCCTGCATAAAGCCGGGCTTGGGCTGAGAGTCGCTGGCCAGAGTCGGCTCATGCACCTTGAAAAAGATCAGCAGCCATGACAGGGCGCTGAGCAGCGCCAGCAGCCCAAAGCCGCTGCGCCAGCCCATGTGCTGGACCAGCCAGGCCAGTGGCGTGCCGGTAAACAGCAGGCCCAGCCCGCCCATGCCCATCGCGATGCCCGAAAAATAGGCGAAGCGGTCGGCTGGGAAATGGCGTGCGATGAACATGGTGCAAGCCAGAAAGGCGGGCGAGCAGCCCACGCCGATCAGCAACTGACCCAGCATCAGCCAGGCATAGCTGGGCGCAAAAGCCGACAGCGCCGCGCCCGCAATGGTCAGCGGAAAGGTCAGCACCAGCGTGCGGCGCAGCCCGTAGATATCCATGCCGATGCCCATCAGCAACTGGGCCACGCCAAACGACAGACCGAACAAGCCGGCGAACGAGCCCAGAGACTGTGCAGACAGGCCAAAGTCCGTGCGCAGACCGTCGGCCATGATGGATGCCACCGTGCGGTAGGCCTGGCTCAGGGCAAAGCCGGTCAGCAGGCAGAGCAGCATGGGCCAGGTGGCAGAAAAATGGCCGGAGGAGGGTGCTTGGGGGGCGGGGCTGGACATGAAGAAAATGCCAGGCAAGCCCTGGCAGGGCGAAAAAGGGAAAAGCAGAAAGGCCTGCCGCCGTTGTAGCGAATTCAGCCCCGCCCGTCTGTCACGCAGGGGCATGAGATGGGTACAGCCTTTAAAACCGGCGCGGCCCAAACCCAGAGGCACCGAGCAAGAGCCGCCTCGCGGCGAAGGTGCCGTCCCCCTTGGGGAAGCCGCGCAGCGGCTCAGGGGGTTACAACTCTGTTCTCAGGCTCCAGATCTCGGGAAACAGCACCACATCCAGCATCTTCTTGAGGTAGCTGACGCCACCCGTGCCGCCGGTGCCGCGCTTGAAGCCGATGACACGCTCCACCGTGGTCAGATGGCGGAAACGCCAGAGACGGAAAGCGTCCTCGATATCGGCCAGCTTTTCGCCCAACTGGTACAGATCCCAGTATTTGTGCGGGTCGCGGTAGACGGTGATCCAGGCCTGCTTGACGCCTTCGCTGGCTTCATAGGGCTGGGTCCAGTCGCGCTGCAGGCGGTCGGCGGGCACCGCTATGCCTTCGCGCGCCAGCAACTGCAGGGCCACGTCGTACAGCGAGGGCGACTCATAGGCGGCCTGCACCTGGGCCAGAAGATCGCTGCGGTGCTCATGGGGTTTGAGCATGGCCGCATTCTTGTTGCCCAGCGCAAACTCTATGCAGCGGTACTGATAGCTCTGAAAGCCACTGGACTGGGCCAGATAGGGGCGCATGGCCGTGTATTCGGGCGGTGTCATGGTCGAGAGCACCGTCCAGGCGCTGACCAGCTGTTCCATGATGCGGCTCACGCGTGCCAGCATCTTGAAGGCATCGGGCTTGGTTTCGCCCGAGGCATTGGCGATGGCCGCCGTGGCCGCGCGCACCTCATGTAGCATCAGCTTCATCCACAGTTCGCTGGTCTGGTGCTGGATGATGAACAGCATCTCGTCGTGTGCGGGCGACAGGGGATGCTGGGCCGTCAGAATCTGATCCAGGTGCAGGTAGTCGCCATAGCTCATGTCGCGGCTGAAGTCGAGCTGGGCTTTCTCGTCACGGACAATGGCTTCGCCGCCATGCATGGGGCAGCCGGAGGATTCGGTGGTCATGGTCTATCGAAGAAAATCTGATGCAAGGCGTGCAGCGTAACCGAAAGTTGTCATGTTCAAGGTGCAAGAACGTGGATGCGACGCATCCTGGCATTGCGTAAAGTCCATCCATCACTGATGAGGTTCATGCCATGTCCCGCCCCGCCCACACCGCTGCACCAGATACCGAGATGCTCTCCATGGACGAACGCATGGCGCAATGCTGCCGCTGGCTTGAGGCCGAAGATCCCGTGCCTTCGCTGGACGAGCTGGCGCAGCGCCTGCGGCTCAGCCCCTGGCAGCTGCATCGCAGCTTCAAGAGAGCCACAGGGCTCACGCCCAAGGCCTATGCCAAGGCGCATCGGGGCCAGCATGTGCGTGCGGCCCTGCAGCCACAGCAAAGCAGCTCGGTCACCGATGCCGCCTATCTGAGCGGTTACGAGGCCAGCAGCAGCTTCTATAAAGACGCCCCCGCCATGCTGGGCATGGCGCCGCAAACCTATCGCCAGCGCGGGCGCCATCAGAGCATCCGCTTTGCGCTGGCCGAATGCTCGCTGGGCAGTCTGCTTGTCGCCAGCACGCAGCAGGGTGTGTGCTGCGTGCTGCTGGGCGACGATCCGCAGCAACTGATCGAGGATTTGCAGCAACGCTTTGCGGCGGCGGAGCTGATAGGAGCCGATGGGCAATATGAGCAGACCGTGGCTCAGGTGGTGGCCCTGATCGAGCAGCCGCGTCTGGGGCTGACCCTGCCGCTGGATATTCAGGGCACGGCCTTCCAGCAGCGGGTATGGCAGGCCTTGCAGAAGATACCTGCGGGCCAGACGCTCAGCTATTCGGAACTGGCGCGCCAGATGGGCATGCCGCAGTCCACGCGTGCCGTGGCCAGCGCGGTGGCGGCCAACCCGATTGCAGTGGCCGTGCCCTGTCATCGTGTGCTGCGCAACGACGGCAGCATCTCGGGCTATCGCTGGGGCGTGGAGCGCAAGCGTGCGCTGCTGCTGCGCGAGGCCCAGCAACGCAACTCAGCCTAGCCTGATATGAAAAGCATAGCTGGCAACGCTTGATATTTGAGAATTTCAAGGTGTTTTTGCTGAGATGACCATGAATATCAAGCGCTATCAGCTCTCAAAATCATAGGGTTTACGCAAACAAGGGTGCACAAGAGGTATGTCCATAGGGCAAACGTCTTTCCTGAACCTGATTTGCGTAAGTCGTAAATCATAGGGATCGCATGTGGATTGAATGCCAACAAAGCCTGCCCGAGTCCTACCGCTGGCATGAATTTCTGGCCTTTCACGGCCGGGATGTGCAGCAGCGTTCGGAGTTGCTGCAAGTACCCGAGCAGCGTTTGTTCAAGGCCTTGATCTGGCACGGGAAGCCCGCTTTGCTGGTGCTGCAATGGAATCAGACGGAGGTAGAGGCGCGCCTGCATGTGCCGGGTGAAGAGCTGCGGGACGTGGATGTCCACCAGCAGAAGCTGCAAGCCATGTTGCAGCGCATGCTGGGTCTGGCTTGGCCGCCCAGTGCCTTGCTGCAGGTCCACGGGGCGCATGCCGAACTGGGGCCGCTGCTGCAGCGGCAAAGCGGCCTGCATGTACCGGCATCGCCCACACCCTTCGAAGCATTGAGCTGGGCCATCATGGGTCAGCAGATTTCGGTGGCCGTGGCCGTCAGTCTGCGACGCAAGCTGATAGAAGCAGCGGGCTTGCCGCTGGATGCTCAGACCCGGCAACTGCTGCCGGAGGCCGCGCATCTCCTGGCCTATCCCGGTGCGGCGCAGGTCGCAGCGTTGGATGTGGATCAGCTGCGTGCGCTGAGTTTTTCCCAAGCCAAGGCACAGACCTTGCTGAGCGTGGCGCAGGCAGTGAATGAGGGCGCCTTGCCGCTCGATGACTGGGCGCTGCACAGCTCGCAATGGAGTGCAGAAACGGCCGAGGCCGTGACCCGGCAACTGCTGGCCATCAAGGGCATAGGCCCCTGGACCGTGAACTACAGCCTGTTGCGCGGTTATGGCTGGCCCGATGGCAGCCTGCACGGCGATGTGGCCGTGCGCCGCGCCATTGGATTGCTGATGCAAAAAGAAAAGCCATATGCGGCAAAACCCGACGCATTGCAGGCGCGTATCTGGCTCGATCAGTTCCAGCCCTGGAGAGCGCTGGTGGCCGCGCATCTCTGGGCATCGCTGAGCGATCAGTCTTACTGAAGCCGTTCCCGGAGTGATGTGTATTCACTCCGGCTTGCGGCAGGGCGATGTTCTAGGTCAGAGACGCCGAGCAAGAGCCGCCTCGCGGCGGGGCGCCTAGCTGAGGGCGTCGTCCCCTGGGGGAAGCAGCAAAGCGGCTCAGGGGATTAAGTGACTGCGTTGATGGTGTTGAACTCAGGCCGCTTCCACTCGCCCGACTCCAGCACCTGGCGCAGATGCTCCACGGCATTCCAGACATCCTCGAAGCCCACGTACAGCGGCGTGAAGCCGAAACGCAAAATGTCCTTGTGCCTGCCCGTGCCGCCGTCGCCCTTGCGGAAGTCGCCGATCACGCCGCGCGCAATCAGCGCCTGGACGATGGCGTAAGCGCCGCTGTCCTGGCCGTCGACGCCCAGGCCTTCTTCCCGGGTCAGGCAGACCTGCGAGCCGCGCGCTGCATGCTCGCGCGGGGTGGCCAGACCCAGGCCGTGGCCCTGGCAGCGTTCTTCGACCAGCTTGATGAACAGGTCGGTCAGGGCCAGCGATTTGGTGCGCAGCGCGGCCATGCCGCCGAAAGCTTCGGCTTCGGTATAGATGTCGATGCCGCATTGCAGCACGCTCATGCTGACCATGGGCTGGGTGCCGCACAGATAGCGCTGAATGCCCTGGGCGGGGTGGTAGTCGGGCACGAACTTGAAGGGCTCGGCATGGCCGAACCAGCCCGACAGCGGCTGCCAGAAGCGGTTGATCAGGCGCGGATGAGCCCAGACGAAGGCCGGCGAGCCGGGGCCGCCGTTGAGGTATTTGTAGCTGCAGCCTACGGCGAAGTCGGCATCGGCACCCTTGAGGTCCACGGGCACGGCACCTGCGCTATGGCACAGATCCCAGACGCAGAGAATGCCCTTGGCATGGGCCGCGGCCGTGACGGCGGCCATGTCGTGCATGGCGCCCGTGCGATAGTTGACATGGGTGAGCATGGAGATCGCCACATCGGCCTGTAGTGCGCCAGCGATTTCCTCGGGCTCCAGCAGTACCAGCTCCAGGCCGTATTCCTGGCAGACGGATTGGGCGATATAGAGGTCGGTGGGGAAGTTGCTGCGCTCGCTGATCAGCTTCTTGCGGCCGGGCGCATCTTCGCGGGCGATGCGCGCGGCAGCGCTGAGCACCTTGTAGAGATTGATGGAGGTGGTGTCGGTGAACACCAGCTCGCCCGCGCCCACGCCAATCCAGGGTGCGAACTGGTTGCCCAGACGTTCGGGCAGGGTGATCCAGCCGGCCTTGTTCCACGAGGTGATCAGGTCCTTGCCCCATTCCTGGGTGACGACTTCGGCCACGCGCGCGGCTGCTGCCTTGGGCTGGGCGCCCAGGGAATTGCCGTCCAGATAGATCACGCCCTCAGGCAGGGCAAAGCGATCGCGCAGGGGGCGCAGCTTGTCTTGGGTATCCAGTGCCTGGCAGTCTTGCAAGGTGGTCATCGTCTTCCTCGTTTCTCGATCTATGTTTTTGATAGCTGCTGGCGCTGATTGTGTCTGCGCTGCAGCCAGTTTTTGCTTCAAACTAATTCAGTGCGCGCAGCACGGCTCTTACCGGCGATGCATCGGCTTCGGTGAGCTTGAGCGGTAGCGCAATCAGCTCATAGTCGCCTTCGGCCACGGCGTCGAGCACCAGATTTTCCAGCACGCGCAGGCCGCGCTGGCGGATCACCATATGGCTGTCCAGTGTCTTGCTGCTGGCGGGGTCGATGCTGGCCGTGTCTATGCCGATGAGCTTCACGCCCAGGTCGGCCAGTTTCTGCACGGTTTCGGGGGCGTAGGCGGCCAACTGGGGGTCCCAGCTTGTGGGCGCGGTCTGGTAAGTGCGCACCAGCACGCGCGCTGGCAGGTCGGCGCTGATGGCGTGGGCGATATGCTGCCATTCGATCAGCGGACCGCAATCTATGGCGTGAATCACGCGGCAAGGGCCGAGAAAGGCGTCCAGGTCCACAGCACCAATGGCCGCGCCCTGCGCGTCATAGTGCAGCGGAGCATCGGCATGCGCGCCCACATGCGGACTCATGCGAATGGCGCTGACATTGACGGGGCAGCCCGGGCCGATCGTGGCGCACCATTCCTGGGAATAAGGGGTATCGCCGGGGAACACCGGGCTGGCGGGAGCAATGGCGGGAGAAATATCCCAGATCTGGCGTGTCATGGCAGTGGTGTTTCGAATATTCAAGGGAGCAGCGCTGGCTAAAACATGGCCTAGGTCAGAGACACCAAGCAAGGGCCGCCCCGCAGCGATGGTGTCGTCCCCCTCCCGGATTGCGAAGCAACGCGAGAGAGGGGGAAGCGGCGTAGCCGCTCAGGGGGTGACTTTCT
Source organism: Comamonas resistens (assembly GCF_030064165.1). Taxonomy (NCBI): domain Bacteria; kingdom Pseudomonadati; phylum Pseudomonadota; class Betaproteobacteria; order Burkholderiales; family Comamonadaceae; genus Comamonas; species Comamonas resistens. The sequence goes on along the minus strand of NZ_CP125947.1, from coordinate 3,867,254 downwards.
TCTTCCTATACCAGAGAGCATAGATGACGACGAGTGCCACCAGGAACGGCACGCCGACCAGGGTTGTCGTATGGAACTCCTTGGTGAACAAGGTGGTCACGATCACGCCGGCCATCAGCAGCGCCCCCAGCAGGGTGAAGACGGGAAAGCCCCACATGCGGAACTCCAGCTTCTGGCCCGGATGTTCACGCCGCCAGCGCGGGCGGAAGAACAGGTGGGTGACAAAGACCATGAACCAGGCAAACATGGCGCCGAACATGGCAATCGACATCATCAGCTCCAGCGATTGCTCGGGTTTCCAGACATTGAGCACCATGGCCACGGCCATGCCCAGGCAAGAAACTGCAATCGCGCCCATGGGCACGCCGCGGCTGTTGAGCTTGCCCAAGGGCCTGGGCGCATAGCCGCCGCGCGAGAGGCTGAACATCATGCGCGAAGTCACATAGAGCTGGCTGTTCATGGCCGACAGCGAAGCCAGCAGCACCACAAAGTTGAGTACGCCTGCGGCGCCGGGGATGTTGAGAATCTCCATCACCTTCACAAACGGGCTCTTGTCCGTACCTGCATGGTTCCAGGGAACGATGGCCAGCATGATGGACAGGGACAGCAGATAGAACAGCACCAGACGCAGCACGGTGGTGCGAAATGCCAGGGTCACGGCCTGCTTGGGCCTTTCTGCTTCACCTGCGGCAATCGCAATGGATTCCAGGCTCAGGTAGCTGAAGATGGCCACGATCACGCCGACCCAGGTGCCCCACCAGCCGTTGGGGAAAAAGCCGCCCCCCACGGTGTAGTTGGCAAAGCCCACGCCTTCGGGACGCGCGCCAAAGATCACGTAGGCGCCGATCAGGATAAAGGCCACGATGGCCACCACCTTGATCATGGAAAACACATATTCCACCTGGCCAAAGGCCTTGACGCTGGTGGCGTTGATGGCGGCCAGGGCTATGGAAAAAAGTGCGACCCATACCCACTGGTCCACGGCAGGGAACCAGTATTTCATGTATTTGCCGACGGCCGTGACCTCCATGCCCACGGCCAGAACCACGGCGGCCCAGTAGGCATAGCGGACCATGAAGCCGGCCAGCGGACTGATGTAGTGCTCGGCATAGGCGCCGAACGAGCCGCTGGTGGGGTGGGCCACGGTCATCTCGGCCAGGCAGCCCATGAGCAGCAGGCCGATGAGCGCACCGATCGCATAGCTGATGATCACGCTGGGCCCGGCTACGCCAATGGCAAAAGCACTGCCCATGAACAGGCCCGTGCCTATGGCGCCGCCAATGGCAATCATGGCCATCTGGGCGGAGTTGAGTGTCTGGCTCAGGCCGGTTTCTCGTTGTTGGATGCTGTCAAAATCGGCCATTTCTCATTTGCAGAACGCTGAAAACAAGCCGCGAGTATCCCGCGAAAGACGGAAGCCCACAGCCGTCCGGGGGATGTGTGACGGCAGATTCTTGCCGCTCAGCTGCAGTTGTGGGCGTAATTGCCTGGCGTCATGGCGTGATGGGCCTTGAAAGCGCGCTGCATATGGGCCTGGTCGGCAAAGCCCATGTGCTGTGCGGCACAGGCCAGGGATTCGCCCTGGGCCAGCAGCTGCCTGGCCCCATTGAGTCGCAGATTGAGGCGATAGGTGCCAGGCGTCACGCCGGTGAGAGCCTTGAAGTGCCGGCTAAAGCGCGTCGGACTCATGCCGCAAAGCTCTGCCAGGGTCTGCATGGTGACTTCTTCTTCAGGGTGGCGGTGCATCTGCTGCAAAGCAGGGTAGGCAGCATTGTGCGGGGCTGATGAGGCTTGCGAGCTTGCCGCCGTACCCAGCTGGCGCAGCAGCTGGATCAATGTCTGCGTGTAGGCATCGACGGCCTGCGGGTCTGGATGGGCACCCAGAGGGCTGCACACCTTGTCTGCCAGCTGCGAGACCTCGGCGTCGTGAATGGTGCGCTGCTCAAAGTGCAGGGCTTGGACGCCCAGTTGCGCATGCAGCCATGAGGCTTGGACAAACAGCATGCGGTAGGACCAGGGCCTGGACAGCTCCGGATTGCAGGCATGCCAGTGACCGGGCTCCATCACCACGACGCCGCCCGCACGCACGCGGTCCGGGCCTTGGGCATGGTGAAACAGGGTTGCGCCTTTGTCCACCAGGCCAATGGAATACTGCGCATGGGTATGCAGCCGGTAGCTATGGCAGGACTGATGGCTGATGCGCAGCTCGGCCCAGGGCAGGGCCGGGTGGCGGTGAATCTGATGGATGGAGGGCTGCATGGCGCCTTGCATCATGCCAGCATGCTGAACACACTGATTACCAGCATCAGCGCCAGTATCCGGTTCAGGCCTTGCTGGCGCGCAGGTGTGGCAAGCCATTGGCTCAATGCCCTGCCCAGGGTGGCCCAGCAGCCAACGCCCAGCAGGCAGGCGGTGAGCGACACCGCGCAAAACCACGCCAGTGCGATATGCAACGGCATTTGCGCCGCCGACAGCGGCAGCACAAACATGCCCACGCCCGACAGAGCCACCAGCCAGGCCTTGGGGTTGAGGCCCTGCACGGCCGCCCCTTGCAAAAAAGCGGGCATGGACCGGGCGCTGGCGGAGGTCCGAGCCTCGCCGGAGCCGGAGGTGACCGATACGGCTGGCGCACACGCCAGCTTCCAGGCCAGCCACAGCAGATAGGCGGCGCACAGGCGGGGAGCCCATTGCGCCAGCGTAGGCTGCCCCAGCAGCCAGTGCCCGCCTTGACCCATGAGCCAGACGATGGCGGCATAGCTGAGGCTGGCGCCCAGCACGTACAGCATGGCAATGCTTCTGGAGCTTTCGCAGCCATGGCGCAGAGCCAGCACATTGACGGGGCCGGGCGTGATGGCGCCCGCCAGCGCAAATCCGGCCATGGCCAGCAGGGAAGACAACATGAATCAACCTGAAAGTGAAGTCGGCTGGCAGTCTGTACGGCCGGGGGCGCGCTGTATTGAACAGAATTGCGGCCATGGACGGGAAATGCGAGTCAAGGCCTGGTGGGTGGGGGCAGAACTCCAAACATTGTCAAAACGGCGCTTTGTCAGACAAGAGGGCGCCATGACTTGAGTTACGCTTGGAAACTTTTTTCTCGCAGCGCCTTTTCCGTCCACTTTTCATGTCTGTCGCCGAACTTTCCAGCCCTATGCGTGCATGGCCTGCCGTGCGCATGGTCGCCTGCGCGGATATAGGCTTGCGCAGAGGCAACAACGAAGACGCGGTGGGCGTGCGGCCGAAAGCCGAACCCTGGCCGGTGGCCGTTCTGGCGGACGGCATGGGCGGCTATAACGCGGGCGAGGTTGCCAGCACCATGGCGGTGGATCTGGTGACGGCTGCGCTGCAGCACGGCCCAGGCGCCGATGCATCGGGCAAGACTGCAGAGTGCGAGCTGGTGGATGCATTGCGCATGGCCAATACGGCCATTCTGGCGGCGCAGTCCACGCCAGGCTGCCAGGGCATGGGCACGACCGTGGTGGTGGCGCTGGTGCTGCAGCAGCAACTGCTGCTGGCCCATTTGGGGGATTCACGCGCCTACGCCTGGCGCGAAGGGCGGCTGCAGCGCATCACGCGCGACCACTCGCTGGTGCAGCAGGACATTGACGCAGGCCTGATCAGCGAGCAGCAGGCCAAGGCCTCCCGCTTCAGCCATCTGGTCACGCGGGCTCTGGGGGTGACGCCCGAGATAGAGCCGGAGCTGAACCTGTGGCCGCTGCGGCAGCGGGACCGCATCATGCTGTGCTCGGACGGGCTGACCGACATGCTCGACGACGATCGCCTGCAGGACTTGTTCTCCGAACAGGCGCCACTGCCTTTGTTGCTGCACCGCCTGATCGCCAGCGCCAATGAGGCAGGAGGCAAGGACAACATCAGCGTGGTGCTGATGGAGGCTGATATCGATTCACAGCCTGCGTAGGCAGCTCTGCTTTTCAGAGCAGTCCGGTTTCCAGGGCGGGAAGCCCATGGCGCAGACGCACGCGATTGCAGGCGTCCGAGCCTGCTGCAAATTCCCGGCACGGCGAGGGGCGCCACTCATAGATGCCGCAGGAGGCTTTCTCGCCCACCTTGCCCACCAGCGCAGCGCAGCGTGGTCGTGCCCAGTCCGTGCCGCGCATGCGGCAGGTGGTGGCGGTGACTTCCTCGATCAGGCCGGACGGTACGTGACCTCCCTGTTCCTGAGATTCATGGATGGAGAAATCCACGCGAAATGATGCGCAGCAGGCACCGCAGGTCAGGCAGGGATGGGTCATGGTTGGACCGGAAAAGAACTGGGGCGGAATTTTCTCTGCGCTGCGGAGGCCTTGGCGATGGCGCTGAAAAAATCCGACTGCCCTGCAAGGAAACACGGCCGGCCGGGGCTGCAAGGTGTGCAAACGCAGACTTTCTGAGGGAGTTGGCGCGAAAAATCTGCGTGGAGGCACCTCGGCTTGCTGGGACTCAGAAGGCGTCTTAACCATAATGAGAATTAAACTCAATAAAATAGCTGCCATGAGTAACTTGCAGTCCTCGGCCCCAGGTAGCGCGGCCACTGTATCAGCGTCGAATGGCCTGGCTGAGGCCGCCCAGTCGCCAGTGAGCGCGCGAGCTGCGATCAGCCTCGACAAGCTGTCCGTCAACCAGCCGGCCCTGGTGGTGGACCTGGCCAGTGCAGCCAATGTGGAGGAGCAGGAGCTGATGCTGCGCCTCATGGAAATCGGTTTTCTGCCCGGTGAGCGTGTGTGCATCGTGGCCACCGGCTTTCCCGGCCCCGACCCGCTGGCCGTGCGCGTGGGCTCTGCCACTTTTGCGCTGCGTCGCTACGAGGCGTCGCGGGTGCTGGTGGCACTGGAGGCCTAACCCCCATGAACGCGCGTGAAACCACGACCCTAGAGTCTGCAGTGCAAAACATCTCCATCCAGAACCTGAATGCCGGCTCTGCGGCCGCCGATCCGCACGCGCCGCTGCGCGCCGCCTTGCTGGGCAACCCGAACTGCGGCAAGACCGCATTGTTCAATCTGCTGACCGGCGCGCGCCAGAAGGTGGCCAACTACGCCGGCGTGACGGTGGAGCGCAAGGAGGGCTGGCTGAGCACGCCCGGCAAGCGCCGTGTGCGCCTGCTGGACCTGCCCGGAACCTACAGCCTGCATGCGCACAGCGAGGACGAGCGCATCACCCGCGACATCGTCAGCGGCCTGCATGGGCGCGAGGCACCGCCCGAGCTGCTGATCTGCGTGACCGATGCCACCCATCTGCGTCTGAACCTGCGTCTGGTGCTGGAGGCCCGTGCCCTGGGACTGCCCATGGTGTTGGTGCTCAATATGAGCGATATGGCCAAGCGCCAGGGCATTGTGGTGGACAAGGTCAAGCTCGGCCAGGCGCTGGGCCTGCCCGTGATCGAGAGCGTGGGCGTGCGCACGGATGGCGGCAAGGAACTGCTGAACTGGCTCGATAGCGACCAGGCGCGCGCACTCAAGGCACCGTCCATGGAAGGCCACTGGCAGCCCAAGGCAGGGCTTGGCGCCAAGGAGCAGTTGCTGAGCCTGCACCAGCAGGTGGCGGCCATCATGAATGAGGCCGTGCAGGAGCCGCTGCAGGACAACCAGCGCGGCGACCGCATCGATGCCGTGGTGCTGCACCCCGTCTGGGGCACGCTGCTGCTGCTGGTGACGCTGTTCCTGATCTTCCAGGCCGTGTTCAGCTGGGCTGCTCCGCTGATGGAGGGCATTGAAGGCGGCGTGGCCCGCTTTGGTCAGTGGGTTGCCCAGGTCATGCCGGACGGCGTGCTGCGCAGCCTGCTGGTCGATGGCGTGATTGCAGGTACGGGCGCCGTGCTGGTGTTCCTGCCGCAGATTCTGATTCTGTTCTTCTTCATTCTGGTGCTCGAGGATTCGGGCTATCTGCCGCGTGCGGCCTTCCTGCTGGATCGCATCATGGGCACGGTGGGCCTGTCGGGCCGCTCCTTCATTCCGCTGCTGTCCAGCTTTGCCTGCGCAGTGCCGGGCATCATGGCCACGCGATCGATTTCCAGCTGGCGCGACCGCCTGCTGACCATCATGATTGCGCCGCTGATGACCTGCTCGGCGCGTCTGCCGGTCTATGCATTGCTGATCGCGGCCTTCATCCCCGACCGCCAGGTCGGCGGGCTGTTCAACCTGCAGGGGCTGGTGCTGTTTGCGCTGTATATCGGCGGCATTGTCAGCGCCATGGCTGTTGCTTGGGTGGCCAAGCTGTTCAGAGCCAACAAGACCCGCACGCCGCTGATGATGGAGCTGCCTGCCTACCGCTGGCCCAGCATTCGCAGTCTGGCCCTGGGCCTGTATGAGCGCGCCCTCATCTTCCTGCGCCGCGTGGGCGGCATCATCCTGACGGTGAGCATCGTGCTGTGGTTCCTGGCCAGCTACCCTGCAGCTCCCGAAGGTGCGGAAGCCGCCATCCGCTACAGCTATGCGGGCCAGTTGGGCCGCATGCTGGAAGTGGTGCTGGCGCCCATTGGCTTCAACTGGCAGATCGCCATTGCCCTGGTGCCGGGCATGGCGGCGCGTGAGGTGGCCGTGGGCGCGCTGGGCACGGTGTATGCGCTGTCTGCTTCCAGCGATGACGCCATGGCCCAGCAGCTGGGCCCGCTGATTGCCAGCAGCTGGTCGCTGGCGACGGCCTTGTCCCTGCTCGTGTGGTTCATCTTTGCGCCCCAGTGCATATCCACCCTGGCCATGGTCAAGCGCGAGACCAACGGCTGGCGCTATCCGCTGATCATGCTGGGCTATCTGTTCGGTCTGGCCTACCTCAGCGCCTTTGTGACCTACCGCATTGCGGTGGCGCTGGGCTGGGGTTGAGGCCAGCCGTGAATTGAAAGGAAAGACGATGTGGCAAGAAATTATTGTGGCGGTGATCGTGGCTCTGGCTGCTGTTTCCTTGCTGTGGCGCTATCTGCCCGCCAACTGGCGACAGCGTGCCGCCAGGCTGCACCCGGCCCTGGCGCCGGTGGCCAAGGGCAGCAGCTGCGGCGGCTGCAGTGCCTGTGAGGGCGATAGCTGCGCGCCCAAGAAGTCCTGAGCGTTCAAGCGTCCTCAACGAAAAAGGCCTGAGTGCCCCGTGAACGGGCCTCAGGCCTTTTTTGTGCGTGCTAGCTTTTAAAACCGTAGCTTGTGGCGCTTGATATTGTTAGGTTTCAAGCTATTTTGAAGCTGAAGCCTATAAGCTGTATGCGCAACCAGCTATCAAGTTTGATAGCTCAGGCTGCTTCCCGCCAGTGCGTGACATCTTCCTCTTCCAGCTCGGGGAGTCCGAATTTGGCGCGTGTGTCGTGGCAGCCATAGGACGCAAACGGGAAGTCGCGGCAGGGGCGCGAGCGCTGCTCGTAGATGCCGCAGCCCACGCAGCCCTCGCCGACCTCGGGCAGCTCGCGCAGCGCCACGCAGCGCACGGGATGGGTGGCGGTGCCGTTCATGCGAGCGCGGTTGCCCCTCTCGGGCACTTCATGGGCCAGTTCGTCCGGGACGGTGCCGCCCATGGATTGAAGCTCGTAGATGGAAAACTCCACTCGGTAGTTCTGGCAGCACACGCCGCAGGTCAGGCAGGGGTGGATGGAGGAGGGCATGGTGTTTCTTCAAGAATTCAGGCATCGCGGTCACGCCATCCTCCTCATGGAGAGGATGGCTGCTGGAAGGGGTGAGGAAGCCGGGCGTTGCAGGGCGCAGCATCGGCTTCGGGGCCTGGGCCACTAGGTGTGGCCTTGAAGAAACTTCAGATAGAAGGTGTGGATGCGCACATAGAGCGCGCGCACGCGGGCGGCAAATGGCTTGCGCGGCCCGAAATGGGAAGGCACACGGGTATGGCGTGCGATATGGGGCTGGCGCAAGGCGCGCTGGCCGCCGCAGTGTCCGTAGCGCGCATCGCCCAGATCGGGGCGCCGCGGGCAAAAGAAAACCGCCAGCTGGCGCAGAACCTGCTGGCGGTGTGGAGATGTGATGTGGCTCAGCTGCATGGGTGTGGTAGGGGTGTGCAGATGAGCCAGGAGGGCGCGATCAGCCTGGCTGGCGGCCCAGCAGCAGGTATTCCATCAAAGCCTTTTGCACATGCATGCGGTTTTCGGCCTCGTCCCAGACCACGGATTGCGGCCCGTCGATGACTTCGGCTTGCACCTCTTCGCCGCGGTGGGCGGGCAGGCAATGCATGAACAGGGCGTCGCTCTGGGCGGAGGCCATCATCTCGGCATCCACGCACCAGTCGGCAAAGGCCTTGCGGCGCTCCTCGTTCTCGGCTTCATAGCCCATGCTGGTCCACACATCGGTGGTGACCAGATCGGCACCCTTGCAGGCTTCGAGAGGGTCTTTGAATACCTTGTAGCAGCCGGGGTTGACGGGCTTGCCGTTGAAGGCCAGCTGCTCGTCCACCTCGTAGCCGCCGGGCGTGCTGACATGGACGGTAAAGCCCAGCAGATCGGCGGCCTGCAGCCAGGTGTTGGCCATATTGTTGCCGTCACCGACCCAGGCCACGACCTTGCCCTTGATCGAGCCACGGTGCTCGATGAAGGTGAAGATGTCGGCCAGGATCTGGCAGGGGTGGAATTCGTTGGTCAGGCCGTTGATGACTGGCACGCGCGAGTGAGAGGCAAAGCGCTCGATCTTCTCCTGGCCGAAGGTGCGGATCATCACCAGGTCGGTCATGCGGCTGATGACGCGGGCACTGTCCTCGATGGGCTCGGCACGGCCCAGCTGGCTGTCGCCCGTGGTCAGGTGCACCACCGAGCCACCCAGCTGGTACATGCCGGCTTCAAAGCTCACGCGCGTGCGGGTACTGGCCTTCTCGAAGATCATGGCCAGCGTGCGGTCGACCAGGGTGTGGTGCTTTTCGTAGCCCTTGAATTTCTTCTTGATCAGGGCCGCGCGCGCCAGCAGGTAGTCGTACTCGTCGGCCGTGAAGTCGGAAAATTGCAGATAGTGTTTGATGGCTGTCATCGACAAATCTTTCATTCGGCAAGGAACTGCTGCACCAGGGGCAGGAGCCGGGCCACAACCTCATCGGCCTCGGCTTCGGTCATGATCAGCGGCGGCACCAGGCGGACCACGGTGTCGGCGGTCACGGAGAACAGCAGGCCGGCTTCGGCGCCACGGGTGAGCAGCACGCCGCAGGGCTTGTTCAGCTCGATCCCGATGATCAGGCCCTCGCCGCGCACGTCCACCACGCCTGGCAGAGAGCCCAGTTCCTGTTGCAGCTTGGCCTTCAAGTGTGCACCAACCTTGGTGGTGTGCTCCAGCAGTCCATCCTCTTCCATGATGCGGATGGTTTCGATGCCTGCGCGCATGGACAGGGGGTTGCCGCCAAAGGTCGTGCCGTGGTTGCCAGGCTTGAACACCTCGGCTGCCTTGCCCTTGGCCACGAGAGCGCCCACGGGCACACCCGAGCCCAGGCCCTTGGCCAGAGACATCACATCAGGCACGATGCCGGCCCACTGGTGAGCAAACCATTTGCCGGTGCGGCCCATGCCGGACTGAACCTCGTCCAGAATCATCAGCCAGTCATTGGCGTCGCACAGGGCGCGCACCTGCTGCATGTATTCGGCGCGCATGGGGTGCAAGCCGCCTTCGCCCTGAATGGGCTCCATCATCACGCCCACGATGTTGGGGTTGCCTTCGGTGGCTTTCTTCAGCGCTTCGATATCGTTGGCCGCAATGCGGATAAAGCCATCCAGCAGGGGACCGAAGCCTTCGCGCACCTTGGGGTTGGCCGTGGCGCTCATGGTGCCCAGCGAGCGGCCGTGGAAAGCATGGTCATAGACCACGATCACGGGATTGGCGATGCCCTTGTCCACGCCGTACTTGCGCGCCAGCTTGATGGCGGCCTCATTGGCCTCCAGGCCGGTGCTGCAGAAGAAGGCCCTGTCCATCTTCGCGCGCTCGGTCAGCAGCTTGGCCAGCTCTTCCTGGCCAGGCACGTTGTAGTAGTTGGAGCAGTGGATCAGCTTGGCGACCTGGTCCTGAATGGCGGGCACGAACTTGGGGTGGTTGTGCCCGAGCGTGTTGACCGCGATGCCGCCCAGCGCGTCGAGGTACTCCTTGCCGTTGACGTCCCACAGACGGCAGCCCTGGCCTCGCTCCAGAGCGATGGGCACACGGCCATAGGTGGTCATCACATGGGGTTGGGCAACCTCGGTGAAAGCGGTCATTGCGGAAGTCTCCTCAAAAGGACAGTAGTCGGTGCCTTGCGACACCTTGAAAATTGCGAGGCTTGATTCTAGAGTCCCCCGATAACCCCAACATTGCGCATTGCGCATCGCTGCCATGCAATGAACCTACGCCATACTGGGGATGACGGCCTTGGGCATACCCCATCTCTTATATAAGAGATAAAATAATTCATTGGGCATGTTGGTGGAGATCCCGCCTGGTCGCCCCCGATTTTTTGGCGAATATTGATGGTTACCCCCTCCAGCAAAGAACTGTTCATTCTGGGTATGACCCAGGCCGGCAAAACGTTCCGACCCAGTGACTGGGCCGAGCGACTGGCCGGTGTCATGAGCCAGTTCCGCCCCGGAGGTGCTTGCCAGGGCAGCCACCTCAGCTATTCCCCCTGGTGCGTGCCCACGGTGATGAACGGGGTCAAGTGTGTGGTGGTCAACCGTGATCTGCGTGATTACGAACCCATGGCCTGGGATTTTTGCCTGAACTTTGCCAAGGACAACGACCTGCAGGTGGCCGAGGCCTGCCTGATCCCTGATCCGGTCAAGAAAGCCTGAGTCTTCAGGCCCGCGCAGTCGCTGACCTGGCCTCCGCCAGCCACTCTTCAAGCCATTGCCACAACTGCTCTTCCTCGCAAAAAGCGACATTGAAGCGCAACCATCCCGTCGGCCGGTCGTCGACGACAAACAATCTCCCCAGCCCCAGCAAAATACCGTGCCGAGCCGCGGCATCTACAGCAACTGTGCTGTCCGCAAGGTCAGGGTGGCGTGCCCATAGGTACATGCCTTCGCGGGGTTCGCAATACAGCTCGAACCCCAGGCTCTGCAGCCGATGTGCCGCGCTGTCATGGGCCAGGGCCAGCCGCTCGCGCAGCGATTTCAGATGCTTGCGCCAGCGTCCATCCGTGATCACGTTGTAGACCAGTTGCTCTGCCACTTCGGAGCTTGTCAGGCCCGCCTGCATTTTCAGATGCACGAGCTGCTGCACCAACTGGGGATGGGTCAGCAGATAGCCCACCCGCAAATTGGCCGAGATGATCTTGGAGTAGCTGCCAAGATAAATCACGCGGTGCAACTGGTCCAGGCTGGCTAAAGAGGGCTGGTGGCCGGCATCCATATCGGCGTAGATATCGTTTTCCACCAGCATGAAGTCGTGCTGGGCGGCCCATTGAAGGATCTGGTGCAGTTGCGCCAGGCTGGCGCGCGTACAGGTCGGGCTTTGCAGGCGTGGCTGGGTGAAGAAGGCCTTGGGGCGCTCGGTGGCCAGCAGTTGCTCCAGTGCCTGCATGTCATACCCGTTTGGCGTGCGTGGAACGCCCACCAGTCGTGCGCCCAGCGAGCGCAGCAAGCTCATCAGATTCGGGTAGCCAGGGTCATCGACCAGCACCACATCACCGGGTTGCACCAGCGTGCGGGCGGCCAGATCCAGGCCGTGGCTGGAGCCATGGGTGAGCAGAACCTGGGCGGGCGTGGACTGAATGAGCTGATCCTGCTCCAGATGCAAAGAAATTGCCTGACGCAGTGCAGGCAAGCCCATGGGGTCGCCATAGCCGCTGAGAGACAGCCCCTCGGCGGCGAGCTTGCGCAGACCGCGTCGCACGCCATCGGCAAACATCCAGTCGTCGGGCAGCCAGCCACAGCCGGGTTTGATGGGCCAGTCCCGGTTCTCGAAGATCTGCTTGAGATACCAGGCGCCGTCGAACACCGGCTTGTCGCGCTCGCTGGTTTCGCCGTCGTCCGCATGCTCTCGCGCTGTGCGGTTGATGAAAAAACCGGCATTGGCACGGCTGACCAGCAACCCCTGTGCCACCAGGCGGTCATAGGCTTCCACCACCGTGAATACGCTGACCGAATGCTGGGCCGCGAATGCCCGGATGGAGGGCAGCTTGGTACCGGGCTTGAGCTGATGAGCATCGATCAGCGCGTGAATGCCTTCGGTGATCTGCATCACCAGAGGCGTTGGGGAGTCGGTTTGTAGGTTCAGCATCGAAAAAGAAACCAGTGGCCATGGCGAACGTACCCGTGGGTTCCGAGTATTGCAGCGCTGAAGGCCCTGGCTTGGCTCTGTGCGCCAGCGGCCTAGGGTTAGCCTGTACAGCAACGGCATACAGCACAGTGATGCCGCCAGTGCCCCTGAACTGTACATGGTGTGCGAGCCATCTGATTCATACATTGGTGCTGTCCTGCCGCAGTCGCTGCGATAGCTTCCAACACCATATCTCTGGAGACACCATGAATCATCCGGTCCCCGAATTCGTCCAAGCCGCCGCCAAGGGCAGCAATGCGACCTTGATGGCTCGCCGCCAAAACGCTTTGCCACGTGGCGTCAGCCAGTCGCATTCGGTCTTCATCAGCCATGCTCACAATTCGGAAATCTGGGATGTGGAAGGGCGTCGCCATATCGACTTTGCCGGTGGCATTGCGGTGCTCAATACGGGTCACTCTCATCCAGAAATCACAGCTGCTGTGCAGCGCCAGATCGAGAACTTCAGCCATACCTGCTTCCAGGTCGTGGCCTATGAGTCCTATGTGGAGCTGGCAGAAAAGCTCAATGCCATGGCGCCGGGCAGCGCTGTCAAGAAGACCATGCTGCTGAGCACGGGAGCCGAAGCTGTCGAGAACGCCGTCAAGATCGCCCGCGCCCATACGCGTCGCCCAGGCATCATCGCCTTCGGCGGCAGCTTCCATGGTCGCACCAACCTCACCATGGGTCTGACCGGCAAGGTGGCGCCCTACAAGCTGGGTTTCGGCCCTTTCCCGGGGGAGATCTACCACGCGCTCTACCCGAATGCCCTGCATGGCGTCAGCGTTGAGGCCGCGCTGGATTCGGTGCGCGCGCTGTTCAAGTACGACATCGAGCCCGAGCGCGTCGCGGCCTTCATTCTGGAGCCCGTGCAGGGCGAGGGTGGCTTCTACCCCGCACCTGCGGAATTCGTGGCCGGCCTCAAGGCTATTGCCGATGCCCATGGCATTTTGCTCATCGCCGATGAGGTGCAAACTGGTGCCGGCCGTACCGGCACCTGGTACGCCAGCGAGCAGTGGCCTGTGGTCCCGGATCTGATTACCACTGCCAAGTCCCTTGCCGGTGGCTATCCGCTAGCTGCTGTTACGGGACGCGCCGACATCATGGATGCACCGGCCCCGGGCGGCCTGGGTGGAACCTATGCAGGCAGCCCCGTGGCCGTGGCTGCGGCTCTGGCGGTACTGAAGGTGTTCGAGCAGGAGCAATTGCTGGAGCGCGCCCGCAAAGTGGGTGAGCGCCTGCGTGTCGGTCTGCGCGATATGGCTGCACGCCACCCCGCCATTGTGGATGTGCGCGGCCCCGGCGCCATGGTGGCGTTCGAGCTGGGGCAGGGCGGCGATGTAAAGCGCCCCGATGCCGATGCAGCCAAGCGCATCGTGGCCGAGGCTGCTGCTCGCGGGCTGATTCTGCTGTCCTGCGGGACCTATGGCAATGTGATCCGCATTCTGGTGCCGCTGACCGTGCCCATGGCCGTATTGGACGAAGGTCTGGCGCTGCTGGCGGACAGCGTGGCAGCGGCCTTGGCATAAGCCGGCAATCCTGCACAACACAGGCCAAGACGCCCCACAGATGGGTGTCTGGCCTGGGCTCTGGCTGCGCCAGGGCTTGGTTCAAAACGATGGAGACAAACATCATCATGCAGACCGATACCCGCTCATCCCCGCCCGACGGTGGCAACGCCCTGAGCAGCGCCCTCAAGACCCGGCACCTCACCATGATGTCCATTGCCGGCGTCATCGGTGCCGCCCTGTTTGTGGGCTCCGGCAGTGTCATCGCCCAGGCTGGGCCTGCCTCCGTGCTGGCCTATCTGGCCGGGGGTGTTTTGGTGATTCTCATCATGCGCATGCTGGGGGAAATGGCTACGTCTTCCCCGGATACAGGCTCGTTTTCCACCTATGCCGAAAAAGCCATAGGCCGCTGGGCCGGTTTCACCATCGGCTGGTTGTACTGGTGGTTCTGGACGCTGTTGATGGCATGGGAGGCCTATGTAGCGGGCCTCATCCTGCATGACTGGTTTCCGGCCATCAGCGTCAACCAGTTCACGGCCATCATGACGGGGCTGCTGATCCTGGTGAATTTTTTGCAGGTGCGCAACTACGGCGAGTTCGAGTTCTGGTTCGCGCTGATCAAGGTGATAGCCATCACGGCCTTCATCGCTCTGGGCACACTGGCCGTGCTCAAGCTCTGGCCGCTGGGTGAAGCCCGGGGCTGGAGTGCTCTCACCGCACATGGCGGCTTCATGCCCAACGGCATCGGTTCGCTGGCCGTGGCCTTGTTAGGCGTGATGTTCGCTTTTTTGGGGGCGGAGATCGTCACCATCGCGGCCTCCGAGGCTCAGAACCCTGCTGAGCAGATCGTGCGCGCCACCAATTCCGTGGTCTGGCGCATCTGCCTGTTCTATATCGGCTCCATCTTCCTGATCGTCTGCCTGGTGCCCTGGAATGATCCGCATCTGGGTCAGTCAGGCTACGGCTCTTATCGCCGCACGCTGGAGTTGCTGGGCGTACCCGGCGCCAAGTGGCTGATGAGCTTTGTGGTGCTGACCTCGGTGAGCAGCTGCTTTATCTCGGCGCACTATACCTGCTCGCGCATGCTGTATTCCCTGTCCCGCCGTGGCGATGCGCCCGCGATTTTGCAGCGCACGCGTGCCAATGGGACGCCGGTCTATGCGGTGCTGCTGTCCTGCGTGATGGCGGTTGCCGTGGCCGTGCTGAACTTCTTTGAGTCCATGCGCCCCCGAGACATTCTGGACCTGCTGATGAACAGCACCGGCATGATCGCCATGCTGGTCTATCTGGTGGTGGCCTGCTCCCAGCTCAAGATGCGCCGCAAGCTGGAGAGCGAAGGCCGCGAGATTCGCCTGAAGATGTGGCTATTCCCCTGGCTGACCTATCTGGTGATTGTCTTCATTGTCGTCTCGCTGGTGGTGATGCTGTTTGTCGATCAATACCGTCCCCTGGTGCTCTCTACGGGCTTTGCCGCGCTGGTCATTGTGTGCGCTGGCATCTGGGTGCAACTGTGCGCCACGCGCAAGAGCAGGGCGGATTCGCTGCCGACACTCGTACCGCAGGTCTGAGTGCATCGTCTGCCGACCTGCTGTCTTCTACCCGTCACTCGCATTTATTTGTATGAAACTGAATCCTAATCCGCTGGCTTTGCTCGGCGATCCCAGTCTGCTGCGCACTGATGCCTATATCGATGGCAACTGGGTTGGTGGCTCAAACCGTTTCCCCGTGCATGATCCCGCGACGGGCCAGCATCTGGCCGATGTGGCCTGCCTGGGCGTTGCGGAGACCGAGCAGGCCATCGCGGCGGCCAATGCGGTGCTGCCGAGCTGGCGAGCCAAGACGGGCAAGGAGCGCCATGCCGTGTTGATGCGCTGGTTCCAGCTGTTGGTCCAGCACCAGGACGATATCGCCCGCATCATGACCGCCGAACAGGGCAAGCCCTTTCCCGAAGCCAAGGGCGAGGTGGTCTATGGAGCCAGCTTTGTCGAATGGTTTGCCGAGGAGGCCAAACGCAGCAATGGCGAAACCCTGCCTCAGTTCGACAACAACCGGCGTCTGCTGGTGATTCGCCAGCCGATTGGTGTGTGTGCGGCCATCACGCCGTGGAACTTCCCTTTGGCCATGATCACCCGCAAGGTGGCGCCGGCTCTGGCGGCAGGTTGCACCGTGGTCATCAAACCTGCCGAGTTGACACCGCTGACGGCCTTGGCCGTCACCGAGCTGGCGGCTCGCGCCGGTTTCCCTGCCGGTGTGCTCAATGTGCTCACCAGCGATGCTGCCGGCAGCATTGCCGTGGGCAAGCAGCTGTGCGAGAGCGATGTGGTGCGCCACCTGAGCTTCACGGGTAGCACCGAAGTCGGGCGCCTGCTGATGGCTCAGTGCGCGCCCACGGTCAAGAAGCTGGCGCTGGAGCTGGGGGGCAATGCTCCGTTCATCGTGTTCGATGATGCGGACCTGGAGTCTGCCGTTGAAGGGGCCGTCGCCAGCAAGTACCGCAATGCAGGCCAGACTTGCGTGTGCGCCAATCGCATTTATGTGCAAGACGGTGTTTATGAGCGCTTTGTGGAGCTGTTTGCTGCCAGAGTCCGGACGCTGAAGGTGGGCAACGGCTTTGAATCCGGTGTGACCCAGGGTCCGCTGATTGAGCCCGCAGCGCTGGACAAGGTGCAGCGTCATATCGATGACGCCGTGGCCAAGGGCGGCCGCATTGTGGTTGGTGGTCAGCGTCTGCAAGGGCAGTTCTTCGCCCCCACAGTCATTGCCGATGCCCATGCCGGCATGCTGGTGGCGCGCGAGGAAACCTTCGGTCCGCTGGCGCCTGTCTTCCGCTTTGCGACCGAGCAGCAAGCCATTGATGCGGCCAATGCCACCGAATTCGGTCTGGCCAGCTATTTCTACAGCCGGGATGTGGGGCGCATCTTCCGTGTGGGGGAGGCGCTGGAGTACGGCATGGTCGGTGTGAATGCCGGCGTCATCGCCACCGAGCATGTGCCCTTTGGCGGCGTCAAACAGTCGGGTCTGGGTCGTGAAGGCTCGCGTCACGGCCTCGATGAATATCTGGAAATCAAGTACCTGTGCATGGGGGATGTGCTGCGGTGAGCGGCTCGCTGCATTGCGCATGAAAAAACCGCCCGGGGGCGGTTTTTTGCTCATGGCGAGCATGTTGCCGATGGCTGATGGGCGCTGTCGTCCCGCTTGGGCGAGGTCATGCTTAGCAGCCTAGCCTGGCGCCAAGAGCCCCAGTGGTAATAGGCCAGGGACAGCAGCATGGACACCAGGGCGCTGAGCGGAAAGCTCCACCACAGCGCGTCCAGCCCCCATAGCGGCTGCAGTCTCCAAGCCAGGGGTAGGCGCACGCCCCACAGGGCCAGGGCCAGGATGGCCAGCGGCACCAGCACGACGCCCGTGGAGCGCACCACGCCCGAGAGCACGTTGCTGACACCCAGCAGCAGGAACGAGCCCAGCACAATGCGGTTGATGTGGAGCGCGGGCTCGAGGGCCGCGCTGGCTTCAGGCAGGAACAGGGCCAGCACCGGGCGCTCGAAAACCAGGACCAGAGCCACGCAGCAGCCGGTAAGCAGCAGGTGGCAGAGCACTCCGGCGCGGGTTGTGCGGGCCACGCGGGGCCAGTGACCAGCGCCCACGTTCTGGGCGGCGATGGTGGAGCAGGCCGAGGCCACGGCAATCGCCGGCATCTGCACATAGGCCCACAATTGCAGGGCCGCGCTATAGGCGGCCGCAGCCTGGGTGCCATGGGCGTTGACCAGGGCCAGCATCAGTACCAGGCTGAGCGAGACCACCAGCATCTGCAGGCCCATGGGTAGGCCCTTGATGACCAGGCAGCGCAGCAGCTCAGGCACAGGCCGCCAATGGCGGCGCTGGCGCCAGCCTATCCACAGCGGCAGGCGCTGCCAGCGCAGCCAGGCCAGCAGGCCCGCAAGGCCCAGGCTGTTGGCCACCAGGGTGGCCAGTGCCGAGCCTGCCATGCCAAGGCCTGGCAGGGGGCCGGCGCCGAAGATGAACAAGGGGTTGAGCAGGGCATCGCCCAGGGATACGGCCAGCAGGGCCACAAAAGGCGTGCGGCTGTCGCCCGTGCCGCGTAGCACGGCGGCCGCGAAGATCAGCAGCAGCATGGGCGGCAGCGCGAGAAACAGCACTCTCAAATAGTCAACGGCCAGGGCTGTGGTGGCTGGCTCAGCCCCCATGGCGAGCAGCAGGGGGGCGGCCAGCGGCCAGCCCAGAGCTGCCATCAGCAGCGCAGCGCCCAGAAACAGGCTGGCGCTGCTGCCCGTGATGCGGCGCGCCAGGGCCCAGCGACCCGCACCCACGGCCTGGGCTACCAGCAGATTGCTGGCCTGGCTGATGCCAAAGACCAAGGCGATCAGTACGAACAGCAGATTGTTGGCATGCACGGCTGCGGACAGCGCGGCCTCGCCCAGGTAGTGCCCGATCCAGAAGGCATTGACCGAGGTATTGAGCGACTGCAGCACATAGCCGCCCCACAGAGGCAGGGAAAAACGCAGCAGGGCGCGGCCTATCGGTGCGTGGATCAGTGGCTGGTGCATGGAGAAAAGGAGGTAGCAGAACCTCAAGCGGCGGGCTCCGCAAGAAAAAACCCCGCGCGGCACAGGCCGGCGGGGCGGGCACCGACGGGGCGGTGCGGGGAGAGCAGGGCTTAGAGCGCCTGCATTTCCTTGTTCAGCTGCGTGGGGTTCTGGGGCGCGGCAGCAGGAGCGGGAGCCGCTTCGGCCTTCTTGCCCAGATCGGCAGGAACATCCACATAGGGCAGCTTCAGGGCCGAGCTGGTCATGCGGCGGATCTCGTTGGTATAGGCTGCATCCTCGTTGATCTTGCGGCCGTAGGAGGGCACGATCTGCTGGATGTGAGCCTTCCACTCGCTGCTGGCCATCTGCTCGGGGAAGGACTTCTTGAGCAGGTTCAGCATGATGTGGGGAGCGGTCGAGGCGCCGGGCGAGGCACCCAGCAGGGCGGCGATGCTGCCGTCTTCCGAGCCCACGATTTCGGTGCCGAACTGCAGCA
The DNA here is from genome assembly GCF_030064165.1 of Comamonas resistens. Classification (NCBI taxonomy): domain Bacteria; kingdom Pseudomonadati; phylum Pseudomonadota; class Betaproteobacteria; order Burkholderiales; family Comamonadaceae; genus Comamonas; species Comamonas resistens. The sequence continues at coordinate 3,848,527 of NZ_CP125947.1, read as the reverse complement.
CGGCGCCTTTTTCAGGGTCGCGCTTGATGATCTGCACACGCTGGCCGGCGGTGACCAGCTTCCAGTCCTCGCGCTTGGCCTCGGGGAAGTACTGGGCCAGTACGGCCTGACGGTCTGCGTCGGTCAGCTCGGCCTGCTGCATCAGGTACTGGACCAGGTCCAGGTTGTGGATGCCTACGCGCAGCATGCCCATCAGATTGTCATGGGTGACCGAGGAGAACAGGTCCCACCAGGAGCCGTTCTTGAGGAACTTGGTGGTGGCCAGTGCAAAGGGGCCGAACAGCACCACGGGCTTGCCGTCGAGCTGGCGCGCGTCCAGATGGGGCACGGACATGGGAGGCGAGCCGGTGGAGGCAATGCCGTAGGCCTTGACGTCGTGGCGCTTGGCCAGCTCGGGGTTCTCGATGGCCAGGAACTGGCCGCCCACGGGGAAGCCGGCGTAGTTCTTGGATTCGGGGATGCCCGAGGCCTGCAGCAGCTTGAGTGCGGCACCGCCGGCACCGACGAAGACGAACTTGGCCTTGACGGTCTTTTCCTGGCCGCCCTTGGCCAGATCGGCCACGGTCACGTTCCAGGTCTTGTCGGCGTTCTGGCGCAGGGCCGTGACTTCGCTTTGCAGGTGCAGCTGGAAGTTGGGGCCCTTCTGGAGCGAGGCCATCAACTGCTCGGTCCAGACGCCATGGTTCACGTCGGTGCCCAATGGCATGTAGGTGGCGGCGATCTTCTGGCTCGGGTCGCGGCCTTCGATCATCAGCGGGGCCCACTTCTTGATCTGTGCCTGGTCTTCGGAGTACTCCATGCCGTAGAACAGAGGGTTCTGGACCAGGGCCTGTTGGCGCTTCTTGAGGAAGGCGATGTTGTCATCACCCCAGACGAAGCTCATATGAGGCGTGGCGTTCACGAAAGTCTCGGGCGACTGCAGGTGGCCGCGGCCGACCTGGTGGGCCCAGAACTGACGCGTCACCTCGAACTGCTCGGCAATGCCAATGGCACGCTTGGTTTCCACGCTGCCGTCGGGCAGTTGTGGCGTGTAGTTGAGTTCGGCAAAGCCCGAGTGGCCGGTGCCGGCGTTGTTCCAGCCGTTGGAGCTTTCCAGGGCCACGCCGTCCAGGCGTTCGAAGACCTCGATCTTCCAGTCAGGCTGCAGCTCCTGCAGGTAGGTGGCCAGCGTGGTGCTCATCACGCCGGCACCGACCATCACCACATCGACGGGCTGTTCGTTCTCGGCCTTGGGGACGGAGCGGGGGAACAGTGGCCAAAATAAAAACAATAGCGCGGCCAGAACCAGGGCCGCGACGGCTCCGAGTCCTGCTTTGATCGACTTTTTCATGACTTTTTCTAGACTTGACGACAAAAAAAGCCTGCAGGCAGGCGGCAGGCTTTTTGCGAAGATACGGGGGGCAAGTCCTATAAAAGACATCAGACTCCCCGACTTGGGGATTGTCCTAGGGAAGTCAAAATCTGACGCTAATCAATTCGTATTAGGGCGCTTTGTGTTAGGTGTGGGGCGAGTCTGTACATGCCTTGATGAAGCAGTCACCCCTGTCGGGCGCAGACAACAAAAAAACCGCCCGAAGGCGGTTTTGATGTTTTTGCTGACAGCGCACCCGTTACAAACGGCAGATGACCGAGGTCATCCGTGCTTGAGGGAGGCAGGTATTAAGCAGCCAGAGCCAGGGCCTTGACCTTGGCGGACAGGCGGCTCTTATCGCGAGCAGCCTTGTTCTTGTGGAAGATGCCCTTGTCGGCGATCGTGTCGATCACGGACTGAGCCTTGGCAAACAGTTCAGCTGCCTTGGTCTTGTCGCCGGCCACAACAGCCTTCTCGACATTCTTGACAGCAGTACGGTACTTGGAACGCAGCGAAGTGTTCGCAGCGTTCAGCTTGACGTTCTGGCGGGCGCGCTTGCGGCCGGAAGCCAGGCGGGGGTTCTTTTTGGCTTTAGTTGCCATGATTTATTTCCTTGTGTCTGAGGATGATGTCAGCAAAACCGTGGATTGTATCACCCCCTGTGCGGCTTTGCCGCTTCCCCCTTTAAGGGGACGACATCCTCGCGGCGGGGCGGCCCTTGCTCGATGTCTCTGTGTTGGGCCGTGTCTGGTTTGAGATCGCTGGATTGCTACAGCGTGAAAAGCGCCGCAAATCAGCCTGCAGCGCTTGGCATGAACGCATACACTTCGCTGCGTGTCACTGTTCAAAGCCGCCTCCACCGTATCCCTTCTGACGCTGGCCTCCCGTATTTCGGGGCTGGTGCGCGATCTGCTCATGGCCTCCATGTTCGGGGCCAATGCCCTGACAGATGCCTTCAATGTCGCTTTCAGAATTCCCAATCTCTTCCGGCGCCTGTTCGCCGAAGGGGCCTTCAGCCAGGCCTTTGTGCCGGTGCTGGCCGCCAGCAAGACCCAGCATGGGGAGGAGGCCACGCACAAGCTGATCAGCCATGTGGCCACCATGTTGTTCTGGGTCCTGGTGGTGGTATGTGTGCTGGGGGTGCTGGGCGCGCCCGTGCTGGTCTGGCTGCTGGCCAGCGGCATGCGTCAGTCGCCTGAGGGTTATCAGGCTGCGGTGGTGATGACGCGCTGGATGTTCCCCTACATCGGCTTCATGTCGCTGGTGGCCTTGTCGGCGGGCATTCTCAATACCTGGAAGAAGTTTGCCGTGCCGGCGGCCACGCCCGTGCTGCTCAATCTCAGCATGATTGTGGCGGCCCTGCTGGGAGCGCCCTGGCTGGAAAAGCATGGCCTCGAGCCTATTTACGCAATGGCGGGCGGCGTGATGCTGGGTGGCGTGCTGCAGCTGGCGGTGCAGATTCCTGCGCTGCGCTCCATGTCGCTGATGCCGCGCATCGGCTTTTCGCCATCCGCCATTCGCGAGGCCTGGGATGAAGCTGGCGTGCGCCGCATTCTGGCGCTGATGGGGCCGGCGCTGCTGGGCGTGGGGGTGGCCCAGATCTCGCTGATGATCAATACCCAGATTGCGTCGTACATGGCGCCAGGCAGCGTGACCTGGCTGTTCTATGCCGACCGTCTGATGGAGTTCCCGACCTCGCTGCTGGGCGTGGCCCTGGGTGTGGTGCTGACGCCGCAGCTGGCCTCTGCCAAGGCGGCGGGCGATGCACAGCGCTACTCGAACATGCTGGATTGGGGGTTGCGCCTGGTGGTGCTGCTGGCCGTGCCTTGCGCCGTGGGTCTGCTGACCTTTGCGACACCTCTGGTGGCCACGCTGTTCCATCGCGGAGCGCTGCATGACAGCGATGTGGGCCAGATTGCATTGGCCCTCATGGGCTATGGTGCGGGCTTGCTGGGTCTGGTGGCGATCAAGGTGCTGGCACCCGGCTACTACGCCAGCCAGGACATTCGCACCCCGGTCAAGATCGCCATCGTGGTGCTGGTCATCACCCAGTTGCTGAATCTGGTGCTGGTGCCCTGGCTCAAGCACACGGGGCTGGCTCTGTCTATCGGTCTGGCGGCGCTGGTCAATGCGACCTGGCTGCTGACGGGCTTGTTGCGCCGCGGCGTGTATCAGCCTCAGCCGGGCTGGATCAAATTCATCGTACAGGTGCTGGCTGCCAGTGTGCTGCTGGCCGTGCTGCTGCTCTGGGGCAGCCAGCATTTCGACTGGGTGGGGTTGCGCAGCCAGAGCCTGCTGCGTGCAGGTCTGCTGGCCGCCATGATGGTGGGCGCGGCGGTGCTGTACTTTGGCGTGCTGCGCATTGCGGGGCTGAATATTCGCCAGCTCTTGCGTCGCTAAACGGTCTGGGGCCTCAAAAAAATGAGCGGCTGGCGCAGGTTCTGCCTGCGCATCAGGGGTATTGCGCTTGTCACGGGGTTGTAGGCAGCTTACAAAGTCGTCTATGAGCTGGACGATTGATGAGCACCCCACGGCCCTGCAGTACTTTGCCTCCCTGGTGCAGAGCGATGAAAACTTTGCGCTGATGGAGGCGGCGATCAGCATCGCCCAGGATGCCGAGCCAGACCTGGACCTGCAGGCCGTGATGGCCGAACTGGACCGGCTGCAGGTACGCCTGCAGCAGCGCCTGTCAGGCGAGACCGATCCTTTGCGCCAGCTCAGCGTGCTCAACAAGTTCTTCTATGGCGAGCTGGGCTTTGCCGGCAACCTCAACAACTACTACGACCCGGCCAACAGCTATATCCACCATGTGCTGGGCACGCGGCGCGGCATTCCCATCAGCGTCGCCCTGGTCTGGCTGGAGCTGGCCGGCAGCCTTGATCTGGCGGTGGAAGGCATCAGCTTCCCGGGCCACTTCATGGTCAAGGTGCTGCTGCCGCAAGGGCAGGTGGTACTGGACCCGCTGACCGGGGAGTCGCATTCGGCCAATGCCCTGGCCGAGCGGCTGCAACCTTTTCTCGATGAAGCCGGCATCCAGCCCGAGGAAGCTGCGCCTCTGGGCCTGTATCTGCAGGCTGCCAGCGCGCGTGACATCGTGGAGCGCATGCTGCGCAATCTGCAGGAAATTCATCAGTCCCAGCGCGACTGGGACATGCTGGTGGCGGTCATCAACCGCCTGATGCTGCTGCAGCCCGGGAAGCCGGAGCTGCTGCGCGAGCGGGGCATGGCCTATGCCCAAGGCGGGGTGAATGACAGAGCACTCGCAGATCTGGAGCGCTATGCGCAGACTGCACCTGAGTCTGAGATAGGTTTCATCCAGAAAACGATGAACAGCCTACGCAAGGTGCTATAGATTTTTCAAAGCATCTGGAATGCTCGCCAATTGGCGAGCAACTGGCTCAGACCAGCTTGACCGCTTCCAGCTCTTTCTTGAGATAGGCGTAGAACAGCGGCGCAGCCACCAGACCGGCCGGGCCGAAGACCGATTCGGCCACGAACATCACGGCCAGTAGTTCCCACACGCCCATATGCGTGCGCGTGCCTACGACCTTGGCGTTGATCACATATTCGGCCTTGTGAATCAGGATCAGAAACGCCAGGCAGGCCGCAGCCGCTGCTGGCGAGACCGACAGGCCGACGATGGTCAGAACCGTGTTGCACAGCAGATTGCCGACGATGGGAATCAGGCCGGCGAAAAAGGTCAGCGTGATCAGTGCGGGCGTGTAGGGCAGGCTCAGATCCCAGATGGGCAGCACGAACAGCAGGAACAGCGCGGTCAGCAGCGTGTTGAACGTGGCAATCCAGAACTGCGCGGCAACAATTTGGCGAAATGCCTCGCCGAAATACAGAATGCGCTGCTGCAATGCGGCCACCAGTGGCGGGCGGCGCAGCGATACAGGGCGCACCGCCGCCAGTGCGCCGATGATGATGCCCACATAGGCGTACAGCAGACCCGTCAGCCAGGTGCGGCCAGCGTTTGCCAGCATGCCGGCCTTGTTCGCCAGATAGTGGGACAGAAAGCGCTGGATTTCCTGGGAACCTTCGGGCAGCTGGTCGGCAATGTCCGAGGGCAGCTTGTCACGCAACTCCAGCACCGTTCCGGACAGATAGTCGAGCAGCTCCTTGTATTGCGCAGGCGCTTCGGTGATGTAGGTGCGGGTATGGGACAGGGCGCCGCTGAGCAGGGCCAGCGGTGCAAGAATGATGATGGCGGTTGCCGTGACCTGAGCCCAGTGCGGCAGGACGCCCGTAGGGCGTGGGCGCTTGTCCGCCCGGCTCAGCAATCGGGTTAGCGCCCGGGTCAGCAGGAAGCCGACACAGACGCAGAGCAGTCCCGGAAGAATGCCCTGGTGCATGACCAGCAGCAGCGCCGCCGCCATCAATAAATAGCTTGCCAGTATGACCTTGCTGGAAGGTGCTGGAGCCTGGGGAGCGATGGGAGCGGGTAGGTGCTGCGTCATGCAAGCTGAACAGGGCTGATGCGATAAGTAACTAGATTAGCGCACTTCAACCGGCTTGCCGGCGCCGATTTCGGTGATGGCGCCGATGGTGTAGACCTTCTCGCCCAGTTCGGCCAGCGTGGCTGTTGTGGCTTCGGCATCTTCGGCTGCCACCACCACCACCATGCCGATGCCGTTGTTAAATGTGCGGTTCATCTCGATGTCATCGATGCCGGCGGTCTTTTGCAGCCAGGCAAACAGCTCGGTCTGGGGCCAGCTGCCGGCCTTGAGGTGGGCGGCCGTGCCTTCGGGCAGCACGCGGGGAATGTTTTCCAGCAGGCCGCCGCCCGTGATGTGGGCCAGGGCCTTGATGGGGTGCTTGTCCAGCGCTGCCAGCACGTTCTTCACGTACAGGCGGGTGGGTTCCATGATGGCGGCCTTGAAAGGCTTGCCGTCCAGAGTCTCGGGCAGGCTGCCCTGGGCTTCGGCGCGCTCGATGCACTTGCGCACCAAGGAGAAGCCGTTGGAGTGCACGCCATGCGAGGCCAGGCCCAGTACCACATCGCCGGGCTTGACGTTCTGGCCGGACAGGATCTTGGACTTTTCCACGGCGCCGACAGCGAAACCTGCCAGGTCGTATTCACCGTCGGGATACATGCCGGGCATTTCAGCGGTTTCGCCGCCGATCAGTGCACAGCCGGACAGTTCGCAGCCCTTGGCGATGCCACCCACCACGGCAGCGGCGGTATCGACATGCAGCTTGCCGCAGGCGAAATAGTCGAGGAAGAACAGGGGCTCGGCGCCTTGCACCAGCACGTCGTTGACGCTCATGGCTACCAGATCGATGCCCACGGTGTCGTGCATATTCCACTCGAAAGCCAGCTTCAGCTTGGTGCCCACACCGTCGGTGCCGGATACCAGCACGGGCTCCTTGTAGCGCTTGGGCACTTCAAACAGGGCGCCAAAGCCACCGATGCCTGCCATCACGCCTTCGCGCATGGTCTTCTTGGCCAGCGGCTTGATGCGCTCGACCAGGGCGTCGCCCGCGTCGATGTCAACGCCAGCGTCTTTGTAGGAAATGGGAGTAGAGGAGGATGCGGAAGAGCTCATCGATGGATCCGGTGCAGGGGCGCCCTGGGTGGGCGGGAAACCCCGGGATTCTACGGCCCCAGTCCGTTCAGCGGGGGGCGCTTGGCATGCGCCAAAGGGTTTTGCTGGGCAATCATGGCCTCACGACAACATCGGCGTTAGGCAAAATCATCCCTGACGGGACCGGAGGCCGCCGCCGCAGACTAAAATTAGTACTTTTGTTACCGAGTGATCGCGCTGCTGCATTCCTGCGAGGCCTGATCTGAATGCGCGTCCGGGCTTTGTACCTTCCACATTGATGCTGATGAATCTCCTGCCAGATTTCGCCGCATGGGCTGTCGAATGCCCAGGAAAGGGGGCGCTGCGCGTATGTCGCAGATGAAGCAGCTGGCTCTGGATATCAGCATGGCGCCCGGCCCGACCCTGTCGCGGTTTTTCGTGGGCCCCAATGCCGCCCTGATCGACCATTTGCGTCATTGGGTGGGCGATGGTCAGCTGCGGCAGACAAGAACGCCAGTGCCCACTTATCTGTGGGGCGAGGCCGGATCTGGAAAGACCCATTTGCTCAAGGCCGTGCGCGAGGCGCTGCGTGAGCAGGGTGCCACAGTGGGCTGGATGGATGCCAAGACGCCATTTCCGCGGGAGTTTGATGAGCGCTGGGTGGCGGTGCTGATGGACGATGTGGACATCTACACGCCTTTTCAGCAGGCTCGTGCCTTCAACTGGTTTGTGAATGCCACCAGTCCGGCCACAGGTCTGCCGCGCTGGGTGCTGGCTGCCGGGCAACTGCCCGTGGCCGATCTCAAGCTGCGTGAGGATCTGCGTACCCGCCTGGGCTGGGGTCATGTCTTTCAGTTGCATCTGCTGGACGAGCCGGCGCGCCGCGCCGTGCTGCGTCAGGAGGCCGATGCCCGTGGTGTGTTCCTGAGCGATGAAGTGATGGATTACATGCTCAGGCGCTTTTCGCGCGATCTGGGTTCGCTGATGCAGCTGCTGGACATGCTGGACGGTTTTGCCCTGCGCAACAAGCGCGCCATCACGATCCCGCTGCTCAAGACCATGCTGGAAACCGAGTGAGGCTGTGCGCTCCGCCTGGGACGTCCAGGGCTTTTCTCCCCGCTTTGGCCATGCCACGGCACTTTTTGTTGGATTTGCATGTCGACTTCTTCTGAATCGCCGAACAAGCCTAAGCTTGCGCTGTTTGACCTGGACCACACTTTGCTGCCACTGGACTCCGACCATGGCTGGGGTGAGTTCTCCATCGCCATTGGCTGGTGCGAGCGTGAGGCTTTTGGCCGCCAGAACGACGCATTTTTTGATGACTATCTGGCCGGAAGGCTCAATATTCCCGATTACGTGCGCTTTGCCACGGCCGCCGTGGTCGAACGTGGCGAGGCCGAATCGATGGCAGCACATCGGCGCTTCATGGACGAGGTGATTCGTCCCGCGATGAAGCCCGCTGCCATAGCGCTGGTGCAAAAGCATCTGGACGCGGGCGACACCGTGGTCATCACTTCGGCGACCAACGAATTTGTAACTGCCCCGATTGCCAAGGCTTTTGGGGTGCAGCATCTGCTGGCCACCGAGCTGGTGCGCGACGACAAGGGCTGGTTTACTGGCGAGATCGCCGGCGTGCCCAATATGCGTGAAGGCAAGGTGGTGCGCATGACCGAGTGGCTGAACGCGCGCGGTCAGCGCTGGGAGGAGGTGGAAACCACCTTCTACAGCGATTCCATGAACGATGTGCCGCTGCTTGAAAAAGTGGATCACCCAGTGGCGACCAACCCCGATGCGCGCTTGCGTGCCCTGGCCGAGGAACGCGGCTGGCGCATCGTGGACCTATTTAGCGAAGCACCATGATCAAGACCATTATTGACAAGCTGCTGGGCAAGGCGCCCGCAGCACCCCGCTCGCGCAAGCCTAAGTTCGGCAAACGTGATGAAGTGCCGGTTCAGGTGCATGGCATAGACCCGAATCTGGTGGACCGCCGTGCCATCGATGTGGTGCAGACGCTCAAGCGCTCGGGCTTTGAGGCCTATATCGTGGGCGGCGCCGTGCGCGATCTGCTGCTGGGCCTGCGTCCCAAGGACTTTGACGTGGCGACCAACGCCACGCCCGAGCAGGTCAAGAACCTGTTTCGTCGTGCCTTCATCATCGGCAAGCGTTTTCGCATCGTGCACGTGGTCTATGGCCGCGGCCGTGAAAACGAGGTGATCGAAGTCTCCACCTTCCGTGCTTTTCTGGACAACAGCGCTGCCGAACAGGTCAGCGGCAATGAGCGCACCAGCAAGAATCAGCTGGCAGGTCTCAAGCACGCCGTGGACGCCAGCGGCCGCGTGCTGCGCGACAACGTCTGGGGGCCGCAGGATCAGGATGCCACGCGCCGCGACTTCACCATCAATGCGATGTACTACGACCCCGAAACGCAAATCGTGGTCGACTATCACGGTGGCATCGCAGACGCCAAGAAGAAGGTGTTGCGCATGATCGGCGATCCGGCCACGCGCTACCGTGAAGACCCGGTGCGCATCATCCGTGCCGTGCGCTTTGCCGCCAAGCTCAATAGCAAGGGCTTCAAGCTCGAAGCCAAGACGGCCAAGCCCCTGGTGGAATGCGAGCCGCTGCTGAACGAGGTGCCGCAAAGCCGTCTGTTCGACGAAATGCTCAAGCTGCTGCAGACCGGCCATGCGATTGCCTCTGTGGCGCAACTGCAGGAGCTGGGTCTGTCGCGCGGCATCTATCCGCTGCTGGACGTGGTGATGGAGCGTGCCGGCCATCCGTTTGTGCAGGCTGCTCTCATGGATACCGACCGCCGTGTGGCCGAAGGCAAGCCCGTGGCTCCCAGCTTCCTGCTGGCCTGTGTGCTGTGGCAGGACGTCAAGCAGGGCTGGGAAAAGCGCCTGGGCAAGGGCTATCACCCCTTCCCAGCGCTGCAGGAGTCGATTGACGAGGTGTTCGAGCAGCGTATCGGCGATGTGTCGGGCCGCGGCAAGCTGGCTGCCGACATGCGCGAGATCTGGGTCATGCAGCCGCGCTTTGACAAGCGTACGGGGGCTACGCCTTACTCCATGGTGGCACAGCCGCGTTTCCGTGCCGGTTTTGACTTCATGCGCCTGCGTGCCGATATCGGCGAGGTCGAGGAAAGCCTGGCCAGTTGGTGGCAGGAGTTTTCGCAAGCCGATGATGCCCGCCGCGATGACCTGATCGCGCAGGCGCGTGACGAGCATCGTGCCCGCCAGCGTGCCCAGCAGCAGGCCGCGCCAAAGGTGCACCGCGTGACAAAGAAAAAGGCCGAGGGGGAGGGTGAAAGCAGCCCGCTGGATCAGGTCGCAGCAGAGGCTGAAGGCGATGCTCCCAAGAAGCGCCGCCGTCGCCGTCGCAAACCTGCTTCCGGTGCAACCCCTGCCGCAGGCGGCAATGACTGAGCTGCATTCCGGCCTGGCTACGGATGTGGTGGCCATTGGCCTGGGCGCCAATCTGGGGGACGCGAGAGGCACGCTGGCATGGTCCGTCCGGGCTATCGCAGCCTTGCCTCGAACGCAGTTGCTTGAGGTGTCGTCGCTCTACAGCACCAAGCCTGTGGATTCATCGGGGCCGGACTATCTGAATGCCGTGGCCCTGCTCAGGACGCAGCAAGCTCCTCTGGCATTCCTGCAGGCACTGCAGGCCATCGAGCTGCAGGCTGGGCGCGAGCGCCCTTACCGCAATGCACCACGTACGCTGGATCTGGATATCGAGCTGTGGGGTGCCTGGCAGTCGGATGCCCCGGAGTTGCTCGTTCCCCATCCCCGCATGTGGGAGCGTGCTTTTGTGCTGGTACCACTGGCCGAGATAGCTCCCCAGTGTGTGACCCCTGCACAACTGCAGCAAGTGCAGGGCCAAGGCATTGTGCGTAGCCAAGGGCCGCAATGGTGGCGACAGGAGCAAGTGCCAGCATAGTGATCCCCGCTTCATTATGAAAAGCCCAAGATTCTGTGTCTTGGGCTTTTTGCCATCTGAAAGCTGAACAGTCTTTCAGGCCCTTTTCACATTAAGCTGTTTTTCAGGAGCCGAGTGAATACTGCGCCCCATATTGATTGGGTGCAGAGGTGTTGGATGTCGAAAAAGCGGTGGCAACGAAGCGGTCGCGCCTGTCTCTCGTCATATGGATGCGAGGGTGAAAATGACTAAGGCATATCAAGCGTTGCTTGGGAGCAAGGGGCGTGTCTTGTTCGCCATTGCCCTTTGCTTGTGCAGCACGGCCTGGATCAGACCCTTGATGCTGCCCGATGAAGGCCGCTATGCATCGGTGGCCTGGGAAATGCTGGCTACTGGAGACTGGTTGACGCCAACGCTTAACGGTCTGCCTTTTTTTCACAAACCGCCATTGTTCTACTGGACTTCAGGTGCAGCCTTGGCCCTGACCGGGCACACGGCTTTTGCTGCAAGAGCCGGATCTCTGGTGGGCGCTGTCCTGGGCGCCTATGCGCTATACCTTTTTACCTTGCGCTGGTGTGGTGAAGAGAAGGCAGGGCGAACGGTGCCAGTCCTGCTGGCGCAGCCACTGTTCTTTCTGGGGGCGCAGTTTGCCAATCTGGATACCCTGGTCGCAGGCTGTATCACGGCAACCATTCTGTGCCTGGCCCATACGGCGCTGTGCTTCGAGTCGAACCAGGACTATCGAAGGTCACTGCTTCTGGCCTATCTGCTGGCCGCGTTGGGCGTGCTGGCCAAGGGGCTGATTGGTTTTGTGTTGCCAGCCATGGTCATTTTTCTGTGGCTGCTGGTGCGCAGGCGCTGGCGCAGCCTGTGGGCGTTGATCTCGTTGCCCGGCCTGTTGCTGTTTTTGCTGGTTGCTGCTCCTTGGTTTGTGCTGATGCAGCAAAGGTTTGATGGTTTTTTGCACTACTTCTTCATAGTGCAGCATTTCCAGCGCTTTGCGTCCGGGGGCTTCAACAATGTCGAGCCGTTCTGGTTCTATCCGGTAGCTCTTGCCGTTTGCAGTCTGCCTTGCCTGTTTTGGACCAAGAAAGCGTTTTCCCGCAGCTACTGGCGGGCTGCAGATGGAGTGTTGCCCGATGTCCGTCTGTTGATGGGGCTGACGGTCATTTGCATTGTTCTGTTCTTTTCTTTACCGCAGTCCAAGCTGATCGGTTACATCATTCCCGCTGTGCCTGCCTTGGCCTGGCTGATGGCGGATCTCGCCTTTGAAATCATCCAGTCGGAACGGGCGCGCTGGTGGTGGAGTGTTTCGGTGCTGGCTAGCGCACTCATTGGTTTGGCCGTGGTTGGCGCGTTAGTCGTCAAGCAGAGCTACTCTGCCAAGCCTTTGAGCCTGGTCTTGCAGCAGCAGATCAAGCCCCAGGAGCCGGTCTATATGCTCAAGGAATATGTGTACGACCTGCCTTTTTATGCCCGGTTGAAGCAACCTGTGAAGATTGTGGAGGATTGGCAAAATGCGCGGCAGAGTCACCGTGACAACTGGCGTACGGAGTTGCTCGATGCGGCGGCGTTCAATCCAGTGTTGGCCAAGGCCACATTGTTGCCCATGGAGTCGGTGGGCATCAGCCTTTGCCAGGATGGCGGGGCATGGCTGATTGGACGCAGCGAAATGCCAAAGGACTTTCCATTTCTGGCTCAGGCCGAGCAGGTGACGGCCAGCCATGGACAGGTACTCTGGCACATCAACGCGCAGCAAGCCGAGGCGCTGGGCTGCGCAAAGGCAGGAAGCCAGTGACCGGCACCGGTTTCCTGCTTACTTTTATCAGTCCACCTTGGCGCCGGAGGCTTTGACGATGGGCTGGTACTTGGCTCGCTCCGCAGCCATGAACTTGTCGAATTCGGCAGGCGTGGATCCCACGGGTTCGGCCATCAGGGTATTGAAGCGGGTCTTGGTTTCAGGGGCTTGCAGGGCCTCGTTAAAGGCCTTGCTCAGCTTGTCCAGTACGGGCTTGGGCGTGCCGGCAGGAGCAACCAGGCCCCACCAGGTGTCAATCGCAAAGCCGGGATAGGTCTTGGACAGCGGTGGCACATTGGGCAGCAGGGGCGTCGCATTGAGCGAGGTCACCGCCAGGGCCACCAGCTTGCCGCTCTTGATGTTGGGGGCGGCTGCGGCCAGATTGTCGATGTTGAAATCGACCTCGCCCGACAGCAGAGCCAGCTGTGCAGGGTTGGCGCCACGGTAGGGCACGTGCAGCGCAAAAATGCCTGCCTTCTGCTTGAGCATCTCGCCTGCCAGGTGGCCTGCGGAGCCATTGCCACCGCTGCCGTAGTTGAGCTTGCCGGGATGGCTCTTGGCATAGGCGACCAGATCGGCCACGCTATGGATCTTGAGTTGCTCGGCCTTGGCTGCATTCATCACCAGCACATTGGGCACGCGCACCATTTGGGTGATGCCGGCAAAGTCCTTGCCCGCGTCATAGGGCATCTTGGTATAGAGCCAAGGGTTGACGGCGTGCGTCGCAGTCGCTGCCAAGCCAATGGTCATGCCGTCAGGGTTGGCCTTGGCGATGGCGTCGGCGCCGATATTGCCGCCGGCACCCGCCTTGTTGTCGATGATGACCACGCCCAGAGAGTCACGCACTCGCTCGGCCAGGGCGCGCGAGGTGATGTCCAGAGGGCCACCGGGCGCGTAGGGCACGATCAGACGGATGGGTTCTTGGGCCTGGGAGAGGGGAGAGGCCAAGGCAGCGACGGCCGCCATGACCGAGAGAAGGCTGTTTCTACGGTTCATGGCTGGCTATTGTGCAAAAAAATGCAACCCTGCCGGAGCAGGTAGTTATTCAAACAGGAATTTTGCGCGTAAACCCTGAGGTTCGGACATTTTCATCCGCAGGGTAGATGCAGCAAGCCGCTTACTTGTCCGCTTCGGAGGTGAAGGCGTCGGCGTAGAACTCTTCCTCGGGCAGCGCACGCTGGCTGGTATAAGCACTGCGCGCAGAATCCACCACGATGGGCGCGCCGCAGGCATAGACCTGATAGCCCGACAGATCGGCAAAGTCATCCAGTACTGCCTGGTGCACAAAACCGGTACGACCGGTCCAGCCGTCTTCGGCCAGGGCATCGGAAACCACCGGCACGTACTTGAATTGGGGCATGGAGGCCGTGTGCTCGGCAATCCAGTCGGCGTGGTAGAGGTCGCAAGGGCGGCGACCACCCCAGTACAGCGTGACGGGACGGTTGATACCCTTGTGGCGCATATGCTCGATCAGCGCCTTGATGGGTGCAAAGCCGGTGCCCGAGGCCAGCAAAATAATGGGTTTGTCCGAGTCCTCGCGCAGGAAGAAACTGCCGAACGGACCTTCCACACGGAGGATTTCCTTTTCCTTCATGGCGCCGAATACATGGTCGGTGAACTTGCCGCCGGGCATATGGCGGATATGCAGTTCCAGACCCGGAGCCGTGTCCTGCACATGGGGCGCCGTGGCCATGGAGTAGGCGCGGCGGGCGCCATCACGCAGGATGAATTCCACATACTGACCCGCGTGATACTGGAATTTTTCGCTGGCCGGCAGTTGCAGGCGCAACTGCATTACATCAGGCGACTTCTTTTCAAGCGCGGCTACGCGCACCGGCATTTTCTTGATGGGAAAAGAGCTGGCATCGGTCACCTGGCGCGACTCCAGCACCACATCGGTGCGGGGCGTGGCGCAGCAGGTCAGCACATAGCCACTGGCTTCCTCTTCGGCGGTCAGTGCCTTGTCCGAGTGGGTGCCGTGGCTGACTACACCGCTGAGCTTCTTGCACTTGCAGGAGCCACAGGCCCCGTCCTTGCAGCCGTAGGGCAGGCCTACGCCGGTACGTATGGCTGCGGCCAGAATGGTTTCTGTGCCCTGAGTGGCAAAAGCACGGCCGCTGGGCTGGACGGTAATTTCAAACGAAGCGTTGGCAATCTCGGTCATGACGTTTTGGTTATCCTTGAAGGCGTAACTGGCAGTCATTACCCGGTGTTGCTGCAATCGCAGCAGCGTGGATGACCCTCTATTCCGTTTACGCAGCAGGTTCCGATTTTGCCCTCAAACCAAAGCCCACTGGGCGCGCTACCGGCGCGCTTTCGTCGCGAACGTGTGCTCATCGTCGGCTATGGCGATATAGGCCGGCGCATCGCGCGCCGGCTGCTTGGCGACACCTCGGCTCGGCAGCCCATCGGGGTGCTGGCACTGAGCCGTGATGAAACGCGCATGCCAGGGCTGCGCATGCAGGCCTTGCATCCGCTCTGGGGTGATCTGGACCAGCCGAAAAGCCTGAGGCGACTGGCAGGCGTCGCAACCAGAGTGCTGTATCTGGCGCCGCCTGCCAATCTGGGAGAGGACGATGATGGCTGGAAGAGAGATGACCGCAGCAGCGCTTTGCTCATGGCGCTGAGGCGAGGCAGGGGGCCGCGCAGCCTGGTCTATGCCTCAACCTCGGGTGTCTATGGAGATTGCCGGGGCCAGTGGGTCGATGAAACCCGCAGCCCTGCCCCCACGACGGCCAGAGCCTGGCGACGCGTGCATGCCGAGCAAGGCATGCGCAGTGCAGGAAGGCAAGGTCTGCAGGGAATGCGTGTGAGCATATTGCGCATTCCGGGCATTTACGCGCCAGACCGCGAAGGAGGCACGCCACGTGCCAGGCTGCTGCGTGGCACGGCAGTGTTGCAGCCCGAGGATGATGTCTACACCAACCATATTCATGCGGAAGACCTGGCCCGTGCCTGTCTCAAGGCCTTGTGGCATGGCAGGCCGCAGCGCATCTATCACGCCAGCGACGACTCGCAGCTGAAGATGGGGGACTACTTTGACCTGGCGGCCGATCTCTATGGCCTGCCCAGGCCTCCACGCATTTCGCGTGAGCAGGCGGCTGCCGACTTGCCTGCCACGCTGCTGAGCTTTATGAGTGAGTCGCGACGCCTGCGCAATCAGCGGCTCAAGCTGGAGCTGGGCCTGAAACTGATCTATCCCACGGTGGAGCAAGGCCTGCGTAGCTGAACGACACGCCATGAATTGAAAAGCTGGTGCACACCAAGTGAGGGCAGCGGGCAAGCGCCTAGGTATTCCCGCCGCTCAGCAGGCGCAAACAGTCAGGGAATCGGGTGTACGCCACCACGGTTGTCATAGCAGCGAAAGACATTGCAATTGACGATTTTCGCGGGTGGCTGTGGCAGGGGGCGCACCAGGGGCGGCCGGGTCTGGCCATAGCCCCATTGCGGACGGTTGATGGCATTGGGTTGCAGCGCACGGGTCTGCTGCAACTGCTGATAGGCCGTGGCACCCAGGCAACTCATCTCCATCTGTGCCTGGGCCGCCTGGCTGCGCTCTCCCCAGGTGGAAACATCGGGGTCGGCCTCCGCCAGAATGGCGTTGTACCGTTCCCGTGCCTGCCTGCAGGCGGGGCTGTTTTCCAGATTGCTGCCGGCGCCGGCCTGGGCTCTGGCCGCAGCTTCGCGTTCCTTGCGCTCGGCGTCTTCGCGCTGACGGCGCTGGGCATCGTCACGAGCCATCTGGGCCTGGCTTTGCTGGCGAGCCTTGGCGGCTGCATCGCGCTCCTGAGCAATTTCCTGAGCGCTTTGAGCGGGCTGGACCTGCGTCGCCGTCTCGCGGTCAATGCAGCGGCCATTGGTGTAGGTCACCTCGCCGGTCTTGGTGTCTGTGCAGCGCATGACCTGGGCCGATGCATGTGGACTTGCACCAGACAGGATGCATGCAATCAGCCAAGCACCTGCGATTTCCGTCGTTGTACGGGAGCTCAAGTTGATGCTGAGGGAGGTTTTCCCGAGAAGCCTTGGCATGGACGACTCCTAGCATGATGTCGATAGGCTGGAATTCACATGCAATAGGTTACAGGGGAATCTCCAGCAGTGGAGCAGTCAGGTTCCATGAATCTTCAATCACCGTCTGCCTGCTTGTTAGGAGAGACTCTCCACTGCCTCTTCCACTCTTGTCCCGGTACGTTACGTCCCTGATCCCGACGCATTTGTTCCTGATCACGGCGGTTTTGCGATTGCTGGCGCTCCCATTCGCGGCGCTGCTGCTCCTGCATGCGTTGTTGATCACGATTCTGTTGCTCGCGATCGCGCTGTTGCTGGCGCTGCCATTGGTCACGTTCCCGGGCCTGGCGATCACGCTCGCGCATTTGCTGGTTGTATTCACGCTCGCGCTGCATGCGTTCCCGCTCGCGTTCGCGTGCGGCCCAGTCGCCGCGGTCATAGCCATAGCTGGGGTATACCGGCTGTGCGCCATAGATGGGAGTGCTAGGGTAACCATAGTTCCCGCCATAGCCGCCACCGTATCCGCCACCATAGCCTTCGTCCATGGTGACACACGCGGTACACAGCACAGCCAAAACTCCTGCTGTTGCCCAGCGGGTCGATGTACGAAAAATGGCTTGCAATGCCTGGGTTTTCATGGGCGTCCTTGCTTTTGAAATCGGCGCAACTGCCAGTCGGCAGCCATGGCTTGTCTTTTTTTAACGCACGGAGGTGCCACAAGGTTGACGAAGCATGGGTAGCTTACTCTTTTATTGATAGCTGCTTGCGCTTTCAGTATATGGCTTGGGTCCAGTTTTGCCTCAGGTTTTGATTTGACGCCTGCGTGACCCTATTGCCAGAAGTTGTGTCGAACCGTGGCTAGAATGATTCGGTCTTGTGGTGAACCTTCACCGCAAAGCAGCGTTCTCAGGGCGGGGTGCAATTCCCCACCGGCGGTATCTGCAGGCATGCATGGCATGGACTGCAGCAGCCCGCGAGCGCCTGCAGTCCCGTCTGGGCCTGCAGGGTCAGCAGATCTGGTGAGATGCCAGGGCCGACGGTCATAGTCCGGATGAAAGAGATCGCGCAGCATTTGCCTTGTTGCAGCAGCGCTGCCGCATGGGTGGATGTCATTGCGCACGCCCTGATTCATTGGCTCCATTTGTTTGATAGCAAACCATGAATCAGACCCCTATTTCCATGAACTTCGAAACCCACGCCACTTCCCAGGGTACGCCCTGGAAAGCCACGGCAGGCCGCAGCCGCATTGCCATCATCAGTGCCAGCTGGCACACCGAGGTGGTCTACCAGGCACGCGACGCCGCGCAGGCTGAGCTGCAGGCCCAGGGCGTGCAGGCAGGCAATATCACCCACTTCAGCGTGCCCGGCGCTTTCGAGATCCCTCTGCTGGCCAAGAAGCTGGCGCAAAGCGGCCGTTTTGATGCGGTGATCGCCACGGCCCTGATCGTCAACGGCGGTATTTACCGCCACGAATTCGTGACGACAGCCGTGATCGACGGCCTGATGCGCGTGCAGCTGGAGAGTGAAGTGCCCGTGTTTTCCGCCGTACTGACGCCGCGCGACTTCCATGAGCATGGCGACCATGTGGAGTTTTTCCGTCAGCACTTTGTGAAAAAAGGCGTGGAAGTGGCCCATGCCTGCCTGAGCACGCTGGACCAGCACGCCAAGGTGGACGCGCTGCTGCAGGCCAAGGCTGCCTGATCCCGTCCTTTTGCATGTCAGAACGGGGTACCCGGCATGGGGTACCCCGTTTTTTTATGGTCACCGGGCTGCCCCAAGCCTGGGAGGCTTTTTTACGTCTGAGCACAGCTTGGCGCGCTTGCCGATCCATGAAAACGCTGATTGTTGTGCCTGTGTCGCAAGCCTGGTACCTAGGCGATTGCGCCATTGTCAATTGGTGCATCCGAAGAATAAGGTTGCGGCTTATCTCAACCGAGTGGAGTGCGCAATGAAGAATTTTGGCAAGTTGTGTATCGCGACCGTGGTGGCAGGCATGGGCACGGCCGTGATGGCCCAGGAGCAGATCATCAAGATCGGCCACATCGGCCCGGTCTCGGGACCGCAGGCCCACTTCGGCAAGGACGATGAAAACGGCGTGCGCATGGCGATCGAGGACATCAACGCCAAGAATCCGGAAATCGGCGGAAAAAAGGTCAAGTTCGTGCTGGTGGCCGAAGACGACGTGGCCGACCCCAAGCAGGGCACGGCTGCCTCGCAGAAACTGTGCGACGACAAGGTTGCCGGTGCCGTGGCTTTTGTGAATTCGGGCGTGGCGATTCCTTCGTCCAAGGTCTTTCAGGACTGCGGCATTCCCATGATCACGGGCGCGGCCACCAACCCCGATCTGACCAAGCCCGGCTGGAATACCACCTACCGCGTGATCGCCAACGACAACGCGCTGGGCGCGGCGCTGGCCACTTATGCGGCCAAGACGCTCAAGCTCAAGAACGTGGCCGTCATTGACGACCGCACGGCCTATGGCCAAGGTCTAGCCAGCGTGTTCAAGAAAGATGCCGAAAAGCAGGGCATCAAGATCGTTGCCAACGAGTTCACCAATGACAAGGCCACGGACTTCATGGCCATCCTGACTTCCATCAAGGCCAAGAAGCCCGATGCCATCTTCTACGGCGGCATGTATGGCCAGGCCGGCCCCATGCTGCGCCAGATGGCGCAACTGGGCATGAACGATGTCAAGATGTTCGGCGGCGACGGCATCTGCGTGACCGAGCTGGCCAAGGTGGCTGCGGGCGCCAAGCCGCTGGAGAACGTGGTCTGTGCCGACGGCGGTGCATCGATTGCCAAGATGCCTGGCGGCACCGAATGGAAGAAGCGCTATGACGCCAAGTATCCCGGCCAGTTCCAGGTCTACAGCCCGTATTTCTATGATGCGACCATGCTGCTGGCCGATGCCATGAAGCGTGCCAACTCCTGGGATCCCAAGGTCTACATCCCCTTCCTGCAGAAGTCGGACTTCTCGGGCGTGACCTCCAGGATCGCCTTCGAGAAAAATGGCGAGATGAAGAACCCCAGCTATACGCTGAGCCGTTATGTCAACGGCGCCAAGACGCCTATCGATCTGAACTGATAGCGCTTTGTCTCGACAACAGGCCTGCCTTCGTGCAGGCCTTTTTTGTGGCTCGCACTCCAGAATGCTTCTGAAAAAGGAGCTTCTGGCGCTGGATGGATCTCATATTTCAATGGGTACCATTGATAAATCTATGAATATCGGGCGCCAACAGCTTTGAAATTCATAGCGATTGCTGCATGCCTTCCAGCCCGGCAAAGTACTGGCGCAGCACTTCTATGGCCTGGCGCACCTTGGCGCTCAGTGCCTCGCGCTGGGCGGTGACGGCCCAGATATCGAGCTGGCCCATATCCCATTGCGGCAGCAGGCGCAGCAGCCTTCCCTGGCGCAGGCTGGCAGTGACGTCGTGGGCAGACAGCAGGGCCAGGCCCAGGCCGGCTTCGCAGAACTGCTGCACGGCAGCGCGATGGTTGCTGCTCATCTGGGGCGTGACCTGGAGCTGAAAACTCTCGCCGCTGGGACTGTGCTGCCACAGGGCGTTGATCTGCGGCGGTTCGCTGCGGTTCATGTCTAGCCAGGGCAGATCCATCAGATCGCGCGGGTGCTGTGGCAGCTCGCTCAACTGTGCCAGCAACTGCGGGGCGGCGCACAGCACCGTGGGGCTGCGGCCCAGCGGCCGGGCGATCCAGCTGGAGTCAGGCAGGTGACCGAAGCGCAGTGCCAGGTCCACACGCGCCTCGATCAGATCGATGGGCTTGTCATCCATCAGCAGGCGCAGACGCAAGCCGGGGTGCTGGCGCAGCCAGTCACCCAGCGCGGGTACGGCATGCTGGGTAAAGCCTGCCGGTGCCGACAGACGCAGCTCGCCGCTGGGTTGCTGGCGCTCTGCCGCCAGCTCGGCACTGGCGCGGTCTGCGGCTTCGCACATGGCCGCGCACTGCACATAAAAGCGTTGGCCGGCATCCGTCAGGCTGAGCTGGCGGGTGGAGCGGTGCAGCAGGTTGATGCCTGCCTCTTTTTCCAGCTGGCGGATATGCTGGCTGACGGCCGAGGGCGTCATATCGAGCTGGCGGGCTGCCGCACTCATGGTGCCGCGCTGCACCACGGCGGCAAAAATGGCCATGCGTCTGAAATCTTCCATGGTGGTATTTTGAAGTACAGCTTCAAGGTCAAAGTGCCTGCAAGGGGTTTTCCTGCCAATTTTCGCGATTTATTCTTTAGCCCTGTTGAAACACAAGGAGTGAAACATGAAGGTTGCATTGATTGGCGCTACCGGTTTTGTGGGTGCAGGCCTGCTGGAAGAGTTGCTGCAGCGCGGTCATGAGGTGGTGGTACTGGTGCGCCATCCCGAGAAATTCCCGGTGCGCGAGCATGTGCAGATCATCAAGGCCGACGTGCTGCATGCCGACGAGGTCAGGCGCGCCGTGGCAGGCGTGGATGCCGTCATCAGTGCCTACAACGCAGGCTGGACCAATCCGCAGATCTATGACGACTTCATGCGTGGATCGCGTGCCATCGTCGAGGGCGTGAAAGCCGCTGGCGTCAAGCGCTATCTGGTCGTGGGCGGTGCCGGCAGCCTGTATGTCAATGGTCAGCAACTGGTGGACTCGCCCGACTTTCCTGCTGCCATCAAGCCCGGAGCCACGGCGGCGCGCGATATGTATACCGAGCTGCAAAAAGAGCAGGCCCTGGACTGGACCGTGCTGAGCCCGGCCGTGGGCTTTCATGGTGGCTCTGCAGCGCAGGCCAGCGGCCGCACCGGCAACTACCGCAGCGGCAAGGATGAGCCGCTGATGCAGGCCGATGGCCAGCCCGGCGATATTTCGGTGCAGGACCTGGCGGTTGCCATGGTCGATGCGCTGGAGCAGGGGCGCCATATGCGCGAGCGCTTCACGGTGGCCTATTGAGCTTTTTGAAGGCCCCGCAGCCAGAATCTGCGCAGGCCTTCAGATCGGCTCTGATGCAGGAGAACAGTGCCATCGCAGTGCCTGTTCTCCTGTCCGTTTTTATATAGTGGTGCTTTCCGCTTTCCTGATTCCGCTGTGAACTCTCAGACTTCGCTTCGCGCTGCCGTCAAGACCATGGCCTTGTTCGAGGCCCTCAAGGGCGTCGCGGCCTTGATGGCATTGCTTGGTCTGCTGAGCCTGCTGCACCATGATTTGCACCATCTGGCCATGGAGCTGATCGGGCATTTCGGTCTCTCGCCGGATCAGCGTTATCCGTCTTTGCTGCTGGATGCGGTGGACCGGCTCAATGTCACGCCCGTGCACACGCTGGTGCTGCTGGGTGGCTTGTACGCGGTGGTCCGCTTTATTGAGGCCTGGGGCCTGTGGCTGGACAAATCCTGGGGCGAATGGTTTGGCGTGCTGGCCAGTGCGGTCTACATACCGTTTGAAGTCCGCCATGTCATGCATAAAAGCAGCTGGCAGGCCGTGCTGGTGCTGGTCTTCAATCTGTTGCTGGTACTGGTCTTGCTGGCGCGTCTGATGCAGCGGCGCAAAGAGGTGGCGGCGCGTTGCCTCACCCCTGCCAGCGCTGCGGAATAAGCCCGTCCTGCCCCGGTACTGACACGGGGCACGCGCACAATCTCCGCTTTGTGCAGCTTGAGGCCTTTTTGGGGGCCGTTTTTGCGCTGCACTGCATTCGTTTGCCCATTCATGACAGAGCCTTTCGCTTCTTCCTCCATTTCCTCTTCTTCAGCACGCACCAATACCCAGGCCTGGCTTAGCGTCATTGCACTGGCGCTGGGCGCTTTTGTCTTCAACACCAGCGAGTTCGTGCCTGTCGGTCTGCTCAGCAGCATCGGCGCCAGCTTTGGCATGCCGGTGGAGCAGGTCGGGCTGATGCTGACCATCTACGCCTGGGTGGTGGCGCTGGCCTCGCTGCCCTTCATGCTGCTTACGCGCAAGGTGGAGCGGCGCAAGCTGCTCATGGGCGTTTTTGCGGCGTTTGTGCTCAGCCATCTGCTGTCTGGCATGGCATGGAGCTATGTGTCGCTGGTCATCAGCCGCATCGGCATCGCGCTGTCGCATGCGGTGTTCTGGTCGATTACGGCATCGCTGGCCGTGCGCGTGGCACCGTCGGGCAAGAAGGCCATGGCGCTGAGTCTGCTGGCCACGGGCACCTCGGTGGCCATGGTGCTGGGCATTCCGCTGGGCCGCATCGTGGGCGAATGGCTGGGCTGGCGCATGACGTTTCTGGCCATTGGTGCTGTGGCTGCGGTGGTGATGCTGGTGCTGGGCAAGCTGCTGCCGCTGCTGCCCAGCGAGAATGCCGGCTCCCTGTCCAGCGTACCCATGCTGTTCAGGCGTCCGGCCCTGGTCGGCATCTATGTGCTGTTGGTGGTGGTGATTACCGGCCAGTTCACGGCCTATAGCTATATCGAGCCCTTTGTGCAGGATATTGCCGGCCATGCCGGCGATGTGACCACGGCCGTGTTGCTGCTGTACGGCGGCATGGGCATTGTGGGCAGCGTGCTGTTCGGCTGGTTCGGCCTGCGCTTTCCGCGCGGCTTTCTGCTGACGGCCATAGCCGTGCTGGCACTGAGCCTGTTGCTGCTGGTCATGAGCAGCGCACATGTCTGGAGCCTGTATCTGCAAAGCTCGGTCTGGGGCATTGCCATGATCTGCTTTGCGCTGTCCATGCAGTCCAAGGTGCTGAATCTGGCGCCGGACGCCACCGATGTCGCCATGTCCATGTTCTCGGGCATTTTCAACATCGGCATCGGCGGCGGCGCGCTGCTGGGCAGCATCGTCAGCCAGCAGTGGGGCATGACGCATATCGGCCTGGTGGGCGGCCTGCTGATAGCCATGGGCGGTGCGCTCTGGTTGCTCATGATGGTGAAGCTGGCCGAGAGCTTCCGTTTGAAGTCCTAGTTTGCTCAGCTATACCGGCGTGGCTGCATGAGCATCTGACTTGTGCATGGGATGCGGTCAAGAAAAAAGTCCTCGCAGGCATTCACCTGCGAGGACTTTTTCTTTGTATTGCCGCCGGGCCGCCTCTAGGCAATAAGCGGTCCCCTTGGGGAGCGCCCGGCGCAGGGGCTGCGGCCACAGGAAGTGGGCAAGCGCGGGGGCGCTGTATAGGCTGAAGATGCTTAATCGTCCATCTTCAGGTTCTGCTTTTGCACCACGTTTTTGTAGACGGCCAGCTCCTCGGCCATCTGCTTGGCAAAGGCTTCGGGGGTGTCGGCCATGATGATGGAGCCGCTTTCCTCGATGCGCTTTTTCACGGCCGAATCCTGTACGGCCTTGCGTACGGCGGCATTGATCTTGTCCACCACTTCCTTGGGCAGATTCTTGGGGCCGACGATGCCGTAGTACGCCATGCGGTTGACCTGAGGCAGGCCCATTTCCTTGAAGGTGGGCACATCAGGCAGCACGGCCAGGCGCTGGGGCGCTGCGACGACGATGGCCGTCAGGCGCTTTTCCTTGACGAAGGGCAGGGTGGAGGGGAAGTTGTCAAAAATCAGCGGCACCTGACCGGCAACCGCATCATTGAGCGCCGGGCCCGATCCCCGATAGGGCACGTGGGCCATATCGGTCTTGGTCTCGAGCTTGAACATTTCCATCATCAGGTGGGTGATGGAGCCCTGGCCGGGAGAGGCGTAGGAGTATTTGCCGGGGTTGTTCTTGATCTCGGCCAGGAAGCTCTTGTAGTCCTTGCCCGCAAATTTGGGGTTGGCGGCAATGATGTTGGGCGTGGCGGCGATGTTCACGATGGGCGTGAAATCGGTGGCGACGTTATAGGGGATCTTGGGGTTGATGGCCGGGTTGGTGGCCGTGGTGGATACGGTGGCAATGCCCAGGTTGTAGCCATCGGGCTTGGCGCGTGCGGTTTCCGCCGCGCCGATGCTGCCGCCGCCGCCGCCCTTGTTTTCCACCACCACGGACTGGCCCAGTTCCTTGCTCAGCGGCTCGGCGATGACGCGGGCAATCAGGTCGGTGGTGCCGCCAGCGGCAAAGGGCACCAGCAGGCGGATGGGCTTGTTGGGATAGCTGGCCTGGGCTTGTGCTGCGCCACAAAAAGCCATGGCGGCCAGCACGGTGGCTGTGAACTTGAACATCGATGTCTCCTTGGTAATGTGATGTGCAGTGCGCTTTTTTGAAAGCTGCCTGCAGTTTTTCGGGGCTTGAGCCCTCTTGAATGAAGAAGCAGTCTTGGCCGGGTGTATGGCCTCAAACCACTCCTTGTTGGTGCAGCGCGGTGATGCTGTCTGTGTCCAGACCGAACTCACGCAGAACTTCTTCAGTGTGCTGGCCCAGGGCCGGCGGCGCACTGCGATAGGTGACGGGGGTGCCCGACAGGCGCATGGGGTTGGCCACCGTGGCCACGGCGCTGATGCCGTCCCCCGCGCTGCGCGGCAATGTCTTCAGAATGCCGCGCGCCTTGACCTGTGGGTCTTCAAAGGCCTGGGCGACGGTGTTGATGGGGCCGCAGGGCACGGCCTTGTCTTCGAGCAACGCAATCCAGTCGGCCGTGGTGCGCAGCAGCATTTGCGGCTTCATCAGCTCCAGCAGCGCGGCGCGGTTCTGTACGCGGGCGGTGTTGGTGGCAAAGCGTGCATCCTGCGCCCAGTTGCCTTGGCCTATGGCCGTGCAAAAGCGCGCGAACTGGCCGTCGTTGCCTATGGCCAGCAGCACATTGCCGTCCAGCGTGGGGAAGTCCTGGTAGGGAGCGAGGCTGGGGTGGATATTGCCTGCGCGGCCTGGTGCCTTGTCGGTGGCCAGAAAGCCGGCGGCCTGATTGGCCAGCACGGCCATGCCCACATCCAGCAGTGCCATGTCTATGTACTGGCCTTCGCCTGTGGAGTGCCGTGCATTGAGTGCGGCCAGGATGGCGTTGCTGGCATAGAGGCCCGTAAACACGTCGATCACGGCCACGCCGACCTTGAGCGGGCCGCCGCCGGGTTCGCCATCGGCATGGCCGGTAATGCTCATCAGGCCGCACATGGCCTGCACCATGAGGTCATAGCCCGCGCGCTCGGCATAGGGGCCGTCCTGGCCAAAACCCGTGATGGAGCAATAGACCAGGCGCGGGTTCAACACCTTGAGACTCTCATAGTCCAGACCGTATTGCGCGAGTCCTCCGGTCTTGAAGTTCTCCACCACCACATCGGCCTCTTGCGCCATGCGCTGCAGCAGTGCCCGGCCTTCGGGGTGTGCCATGTCCACGGTGAGGCTGCGCTTGTTGCGGTTGCAGGCCGTGAAGTAGCTGGCCTCGCGCGTATCGTTGCCCGCATCGTCCCTGAGGAACGGAGGGCCCCAGTGGCGCGTATCGTCGCCAGCAACAGGGCGCTCCACCTTGACCACATCGGCCCCCAGATCGGCCAGCATCTGCGTGGCCCAGGGGCCCGCCAGCACGCGCGACAGATCCAGCACCTTGATGCCTGCCAGTGCGCCGGTGGGAGTGGATGTGGATGCGTTCATGTCGGAGGGCCCGGTAAAGCGAAACAATGAAATAAATAGCTGCTTGCGCTTTATTTGTCTGGACTCTGGTCTGAAAGCCATTCAAAACCCAGACAAATCAAGCGGTACCAGCTAACAAATGAATAGCGGTGGTTGGCATCGCCCCGAGGTAAGGGCCGCCAGCAAGAGCCGCCTCGCGGCGAAGCTGCCGTCCCCCTCCCGAAGAGAGAGGGGGAAGCGGCGGGGCCGCCTAGGCGCAGCCGCTCAGGGGGAGCTATCAGTTCGCAAACGCCGCGATACCGGTCTGGGAACGGCCTAGGATCAGCGCATGCACATCGTGCGTGCCTTCGTAGGTGTTCACCACCTCCAGGTTCACCAGATGGCGGGCCACGCCGAACTCGTCGCTGATGCCGTTGCCGCCCAGCATGTCGCGCGCCATGCGGGCGATGTCCAGCGACTTGCCGCAGTTGTTGCGCTTGATCAGCGAGGTGATCTCGATCACGTTCTGGTGCTCGTCCTTCATGCGGCCCACGCGCAGTGCGGCCTGCAGGCCCAGCGTGATTTCAGTCTGCATATCGGCCAGCTTTTTCTGGATCAGCTGGTTGGCAGCCAGGGGGCGGCCGAACTGCTTGCGGTCCAGCGTGTACTGGCGGGCGGTGTGCCAGCAGTCCTCTGCCGCACCCAGCGCGCCCCAGGCAATGCCGAAGCGGGCGCTGTTCAGGCAGGTGAACGGGCCCTTGAGGCCGCGCACATCGGGGAAGGCATTCTCTTCGGGGCAGAACACGTCGTCCATGACGATTTCACCGGTGATGGAGGCGCGCAGGCCCACCTTGCCGTGGATGGCAGGCGCGGACAGGCCCTTCATGCCCTTTTCCAGCACAAAGCCGCGGATCTGGCCCACGGTGCCGTCCTCGGAGACTTCCTTGGCCCAGACCACGAACACGTCGGCCACGGGGCTGTTGGTGATCCACATCTTGTTGCCCTTGAGGCGATAGCCGCCGTCGACCTTGTAGGCGCGTGTGGCCATGGAGCCGGGGTCGGAGCCGTGGTCGGGCTCGGTCAGGCCGAAGCAGCCGATGAACTCGCCCGAAGCCAGCTTGGGCAGGTATTTCATCTTCTGGGCTTCGGTGCCGAATTCGTTGATGGGCACCATCACCAGGGACGATTGCACCGAGGCCATGGAGCGGTAGCCCGAGTCCACGCGCTCGATCTCGCGCGCCACCAGGCCGTAGCTCACATAGTTCAGGCCCGCGCCACCGTACTGCGTGGGAATGGTGGGGCCCAGCAGGCCCAGCTCGCCCATCTCGCGGAAGATGCTGATGTCCACCGATTCATTGCGGAACATGGCTTGCACGCGGGGCTTGAGCTTGTCCTGGCAGTACTCGCGCGCTGCGTCGCGGATCATGCGCTCGTCTTCGGTCAGTTGCTGGTCGAGCTGGAAGCAGTCGTCCCACTGGTAGCCATTGGCCATGTTCATCTCCTGAATGCAAGGTGTCGGGTTGCAGGCGCATTTCGGCCTGAGTGCTTGCACACATATTAGGTTTGCAGAACAGGGGCTGGCAAACGATGATTAATCATCTATGGATGAGGAAAACGCATGTATAAACGAGCTATTCAGGGTTTTCCCGTTGTTTTTTCGTTGATTGATGCGCTTTAAGCACAAGAGATATGCGCAGAGTTCTCCCTTCCACCCAGGCTCTGGCCTGCTTCGAATCGGCCGCCCGCCATGTCAGCTATACCAAGGCTGCGCAGGAGCTGTCATTGACGCAGAGCGCCGTCTCGCGCCAGATCATTGCGCTGGAGGAATTTGTGGGCGTGACGCTGTTCAAGCGCACGCGCCATGGCGTGCTGCTGACCGATGCAGGCCGGCATTACGCCACCCAGGTTGGGCGCTGGTTGCAGGGGCTAGAGCGCGACACGCTGGATCTGATGAGTCATCAGGGCGAGGGCGGCCCCATCAATCTGGCGGCCGTGCCCACTTTCGCCACGCGCTGGCTGCTGCCGCGCCTGCCGCAGCTGGCACAGCAGCACCCCGACATCACCGTGCATATCGATGTGCAGACCCGGCCTTTCCTGTTTGCCGACACGGTGTTCGATGCTGCTCTCTACGCGGGCACGCCCGAGCAGGTGGTGCGCTGGCCCGGTGTGCAGGCGCAGTGGTTGATGGACGAAGAGGTCGTGCCTGTGTGCAGCCCGCAACTGCTGGCCACGGCCCAGCAGCGCGACCCGGGCCGCGCCTGGCTGCCGGTGGGCCCCGAGGTGATTGCCAGGATGCCGCTGCTGCAGCAAAGCACGCGTCCCCAGGGCTGGCGCCAGTGGTTCGACGTCATGGGCGTGGATGCGCCGCGCGCGCTGGACGGCATGCGGCTCGAACTGTTTTCCATGCTGGCCGTGGCTGCCAGCCAGAGCCTGGGCGTGGCGTTGATCCCGCCCATGTTGATCGAGCAGGAGATTGCGCGCGGTGATCTCATCGTCGCCTGCCCCCAGCCACTGCGCGGCAACCGCGCCTATTACCTGGTGACGCCGGAGCTGGCCGCGGACGCCGTGCCCGCACCGGCGCTGCGCGCCTTCAGCCAGTGGCTGCAGGCCTGTGCTCAGCCAGCGCGGGGGTAGGAGGTGCACTGTTGCGGCACAAGCTGTCGCAAGGTGTGCTTACGCTGAGGGCTCCCATCAACCTGCAAAGGAGCCTGCATGTACACAGCCAAAATTGAACACAACATCGTCAAAATTTTTGAAATCCGCACGGGCAGCATCAAGCGCAACATCGGCTGCAGCAGCTACAAGGGAGCGGTATCCGCCAATGTCACGGGTGATCAGGTGGCTGTGACTTGCGGCGATGGCAAGGTGCGGGTCTATGACATTCGCACCGGTTCGCTCAGGCGCACGCTGTGATGCGGCTGCGCCTGGTTTCCTCGAAAGAAGGCCGCACTTGCGGAGTTGCCGTCGCGGGCATTGGCGGGGCGGGCTGCAAGCTGGTGCAGCTTAACCGTCAATCCATGGCATCCCGCCCAAACCTGCAGCATCTGGCCGTCAATACCGACCGCAACACCATCGCCGGGATTGAGGGAATGCCTTCCATCCTGCTGCATGCCGATGCATCGGGTACCGAGGCCGTCATGCCCTGGCTGGTGCAGTGCAAGGCACTCTGCTTGCTGGCCGGACTGGGCGGCCGTGCCGGCTCCACTGCCACCCCGGCCCTGGCACGTCTGGCCCATGATGCGGGCCTCTATACCGTGGTGCTGGTAGGCATGCCTTGCGATTGGGAAGGCCGCAGGCGCCGGACAGCTGCCTTGCAGGCCCTGGATAGCGTGCAGAAATATGCGTCGGAAACCGTCATCATCCACGGCGATGAAGTGGCCCGGCGTTTGGGGGATGACTGCGCCATGATGGATTGCATCGCGCAGTGCGATGCGCTGCTGCTGCGGGAGCTGGAAACAGCAGTCGCATCGGAGGTGATATGAGCGCAGGGTGAGCGTTGGAGTCTTTGCGCTTGAGTAGCAAGCGCTGGTAGCTATTCTTTTTGCATATCCTCCTCAAGCAGTGCCAGCATTTCCGCATGATGTTTTGCCACTTGTACGTCGCCCCAGCCTTCGCGGAGTGTGATCTGCGCCATTCGTTGGAGCTTGGGGCTTTGCGTTTCTATCGTGTTCCTGAAATTCTCGGCCTTGGCTTTGGGAAGGCTGTTGCTGAACTTCGAGTTCGCGCTGACGCTGACCAGTGCGAGGTTGCCCAGAAGATGGAGATTGCCGCCCGAGACGGGGGTACCTGACTGCTCCTTGTCAGGGTGCTGCGGATAGAAATGCTCGATGGAATTGCGGAACTGAAACTTGAAATTTCTTTTCGTTTTCTCATCCAGGAGCAGATAGTCGAGATAGGTGAATACGATGCGGGCAATGCCAAACTCCTGCGGTCTTTCCCTGGCGTGCAGAAATGTGGCAGCCACTTTGGCACGGGCAAAGCGCTTCAACAAACGGGCGAGGTCGGCACTGGAAATGGCTTGCGGGCTTGGCTGCTTTGCCAGCCATTGCAGGGTTTGGGTCATCCAATGCATGGTGCGTGGCGATGTGTAGGTGATGCGCAGCATGGACTGGAGAAGCAGCACGTCACGTGTATCGGAATCCGGCTCGCTGTCTTGCTCCGGGTCGCTGTGCCGGAAGACCTGGGCATAACCAGGCATCGGCTTGCTGTTGGACCCACTCCTCTTCAGGCGCTGCAGTGACCAGTCTCCTTCGTCATCCTCGGTACTGCTTGCAAATTGGCGCTTCAGGATGAAACCGTCGAAGAGGTTGCGGCATTTGAGTAGCGTGAAGCCAAAGTCCCGCACCCATTCAGCCCGATGCGCTTCGGGAACATTCTTGAGAATTTGGGTGAATGATTGAATGAGGCGCTTGTCGTCAAGCTGAGCTTCATCCTCGTCCTCGCCGCCGTTTTTGACTTTGAGGACGTGCAGCAGGAAGACCGGAAATTCGATGGTGGAGCGAAAGCGCTCATTACCTTCCTCTGCGCTGGATTCCGGTTTGCCGTCATGGGCGTATTTTTGCAAGGCTTCGTCCAGAGACAGAGCAAGGTTTGACGTGGCCGCGTTGGGATTGGCATGGGCTGATGCGTGCACGCCCAGAAGAGCCGTGAAGTCCGTGAGTGCCAGCCAGGACCAGTCATCGCCAAAAATGCGGTCGCGCAGCCTCGTATCCCCACGGGTCAATGACATTTGCACATACGCATCCATATCGGCGCATGCATCCCAGATCCAGGCGAAGGTGGCTCGCTCGGGGTCGGGCAGCGCACTCATCAGGCGTGCCTTGACGATGTCCACTTGCTGGAGTTGCTGCCCGCGCGTATTCATGATCTCGAAATAGCGGTTGAGATCGGTCTTGGGCGGAAGCGATGCGCGCACCAGCGTCACCCGGGTGCGCAAGAAGTCTGCGAACCTGTGCCGCTGGAGCTTTTCATGCTGCCGGATGTATTGCTGGATGATGTTGAAGCCTGCGTGGATTCCGCTGTCTTCATCGGTCATGGAATCCTGTGTCTGCCCTGCACGCAGAGAGGATTCCTGCCCCACGCGCCGAAGCGCCTCCGTGGCCCGTGCCCGTGATTCATATTGCAGGCGGCCTTTGTGGCTGGAACAGGGGCTGGAGCCATCGGCCTCCAAAAATGTCAGCAGCAGATAAAGCGTGGTGAGCCGTTGCTGTCCATCAATGACCTCAAAGCCGCTGTGGGTGGCGTTGCTAGAACCTTTTGGGGTGACGACGAGATTGCCCAGGAAATATCCGTTTTCCTCGTGAGCCACGGCATCCTGAATATCGCTGATGAGCTGCTCGATCTGCGCGGCCTGCCATGCATAGTTGCGCTGATAAATGGGCACGGTGTAAATAGCGCCCTGCTCGAACAGCCCGCTGACAGTGAGCAATTCGGGGTGTAACTGGTCTTTGCTCATTGCGTGTTCTCCTTGGCGATGAAGGCCGCGAGTTCTTTCTCATGCTCTGGACGGCACGGCTTGACTGCCACAGAGAGCCGTTGAATAGCCTGCTCTTTCACGGCGTTGCGCAGCAGGACGAAGGGCGATCCGGCTGCATCATCTTTGCCACGCGCCCAGTTATCCGCAGAAACGTATTGCACGCGAACCATTGCCACGCGCAGGGCGTAGGCCCAGGCGAACAACTTGCCACGGGCTTGCGCCAAGCCGTTGCTGCCGAACTTGTTCGTGTAATAGAGCAGGGCGGAGGCGAACAACTCATAGACATACCGATAGCGGCTTTGCGTTGGGCCGAATGAGCCAATGCTTTCCTTGACTTCTTTTTCGAGCGCTGCCAGTTCTTCGAGCATGAACGACACCATTTCGAAAAACGGCCGACCCGCGATCAGCGGTGCATCCAGCTGAAAGCGGCTGCGCTGCGCATCCCGGCTGTCCTGGGTTCTGGGCGCAACCCAGGCTGTCAGTAGAGGCATCGCGGCCTGTGCTGCCAGGTGATACCGCTCGCTTGGCGCAAGTGTGCCATCGTGAGCCTGGGGCGAGATGCCCTTGAACAGGGCTATGTCGTGGATGGAAAACCCGGGTGCGCTCTTGCCGCGCGACCAGCGGGCAATGCGGTAGAGAAAGGTCGAAAACAGCCTGTCGAGGTCTTCGTCGCGTACGGACTCCCAGGTTTCGACGACGGCTGCCTTCATTGCAGCGGATTCACTCTGCATCTCCCGCAGGTGATATGCCTTGAGCAGGTCGTGGGGCGCCAACGGCTTGCCGCGATAGTTCTGGGAGTCGAACACGCGGAAGGCCTCGTCCACGTCATCGGTCACGATGCGCACCAACTGGCACCGGGTGCTGATGAAATCGCGCAGGCTCTTTTTCTCTGCCGCCTCAAGCCCGGCCAGTCTGTGCCCCAGTGCCCGCCATACCCGGAACACCGGCGTTTCGTTGTCCTCATTCGCAGGCAGCACGGAGAACAGGTCTTCGGACTGGAGAGTCGCCAGGATCATGCGCAGCGTCAGCAGCCTTTGCTGGCCATCGACCACATCCAGCCAGTCGCCCCTCTCGTCGCGGCACTCGTAAAGAATGAGCGCACCCAGCACGTAGGGAGCATCCTGGTTTCTGGCCCACGCATCCTGGAGGTCATCCACCAGCTGCAAGGCCGTTGAGGGGCGCCAGCTATAGGGGCGCTGGTATTCGGGAATGCGCAGCTTTTGCCCGAGTACATCCTGCACGCAGATGGCGCTGACCCCGGCCGCTTTGATTGCCATGTGTTTTTCCCTGGTGTTTTCAGCCTGCCAGGCCGGTCGCCACCACGGTCACGCGGAGGCTGTCGCCCAGCGCATCGTCGTAGGCCGCGCCATAAATGACATGGGCGCTGGGCAAACTGTTGGCGGTGATGACGCTCATGGCCTGGCGCGATTCGAATAATTTGAGGCTGCCCTTGGCCGCTGTGACCAGCACCAGCATGGCCTTGGCGTCCGAAAGCTTGATGCCTGCCACGGCTTGAGCGGCGGCAAGGCGAGCGCGCTCCGGGCCGCTGGCCTGGGCTGTACCCACCAGGGCCCTGCCGGGCTCGCGCATGACGGTGCGGACATCTTGAAAGTCCACATTCACATGGCCGTGCTCGTTGAGGATGGCGGCGATTTCACCCACGGCAGTCTTGGCGATGCCGTGCAGATGGCCGATGGGCGTGACGATCAGAGAGTCCACATGGGCTTGCAGTTCGGCCAGAGCTGTATCGGTACTCTCATCGGGTGTGCCGAGCAGGCCGACGCTCAGAATCCCCATGGCCTTGGCTTCACGCGCAATCGCAGTGGCAATGGCAATAGCAGCCTCCGTATCCGCGCCGTCATCCAGGCCAGCCGTGATGAACAGCAGATCCGTGCCTGCGATGGCGGCACGGATCTGCTGCAGCTGTGCCTGGCTGTCCGATAGCGCTTGCGCATTGGTATGGAAGCAGATGCATTCCACGCCTTGCATCCCGCGTTCGCGCATGTGTTCGACCACATGGCTGCCGCCATGGCCGATGCCGATGACCTTGATCTGTGTTTCCAGGCTGAAATTCTCTGCTTCAGTCATGCCAATGTTGGGTTTGAAATTGATGCTTAAAAAGGCTGCCAGACCTTGTACAGAAAGCGCTGACAGCTATCTTCTTAGGAGTCTTGCGACGCCAGGGCGCTTTCCATGATGGCTTCGAAGATGGGGACGGATTGCTTCAGCTTTTCGAGCGCGTCACGTAATGGCTCAAAGCATTCATCGTCGGACGTGAAGGGGTCTTCTGCTTGCCAGCTTTTTGCCAGCTCTTCGTTGCTGAGTGTGATGGGTAGAAAGAAGTGGCCTTCGAACTGCTTGAAGCCGATTTCTTTCAGGCTGATCTTCTGTTCTTCTGGGAGCGATTTGATATGAGCATCCCAAGCGCGCTTTCCGCCAAAATGCTTGGTTTCTACGCCAAAGAAGAAACCTGCTTCGCAGTTATTGCTGGATTTATTGCAAAAGAGAGATACCCAATAATTATCATTATCGTCATCAGGTTCTGTACTCTTTATTTCAAAATATGCTTCAAGGCCATCTTCATTTTCCCAATTTTGGGGGCGAAGCCAATTATCAAAGTTTTCTTCTAACTGAAAATTTCCATTCCAATAATTTTCATTTGAAAATACTTCAACGCATTCATCTATACCTTTCAATATTTTTGGATTTATGGACTTTTCAAAAAAATATACAGCTTCACTGAAGATTTGAAAATTATTAAGAATGAATTCTCCAGATTTTTTGATTTCAGACATTTTTTCTCCTTGGGTTAAAGTGAACGGATGTGATTGAGATAGGTTTTGACAAAGAAGTCGGCATTGCCTTGTATGGCCAGCAAGTCGTTTTTTCTGAGGTTCTGGTGATTTTTCATACTCTCCTGCAAGATGCGGCTCAATTGATACCAGGACAGGCAGACGAGGCTGTCATCCTCATGAGAAGGTTTTCCTCCATGGGGCGTTAGATAAACAACGGCCCAGGGGGTGCCATGCTGCCTGGCCCGCTTTTGGGCTTGCTCGCAGTAGCGCTCCACTTGCCTCGGTTGTTCCAGCGCATCAATCTTGGCTTCGATGACGAGGTAGAAATGATCGGCGTCCATTTCGATATCCGCCCGGTTACCGCTTTCGCCATTCAGGTTGATTTCTGTGCGTACCTGGCAGCGTTTTCCGGCAGCGAGGGGGAATGCCGGAATATGCTGCTGAATATGGGCCAGCAAGCCTTGCTGCAGCGCAGGCCCATAGCCGTGGCTGCCATGGGGATTCAGCAGCCAAGAAAGCAGGCTGACCACGCGCACTTCGTCGCGGCCCAGTTTCATCAAGCGCAAAGGGTCAAAGGCAATGGCGCTGTGGCGCGATGCTTGCAGCGGCTTTTCGAGTGCGGTGAAAAAATCGGCCAGCTTTTGCGTATCAATGGATTTTTGCGCGGGCGGTGGCGCCGGCGTGGCTTTTGTCTCTTGCCGATGGCAGGCGTCGAATTGCTGAAAGAATTGGGCCAGATTTTCTGTGAAGCTGTGTTTTTCCACTGGAGAGCGAATTTCTTGCCAGTTGCTGAAAAAATACTGCAGGGAATGAAGTGATGCTTGCATTTTATGGGGTTGAATCTATTGGAGGAATTGAAATAATCACTTTCTGATTTTTCTACGTTTCACGTGATCGACTGAATCGCCAAACCCCCGCAGCCACCATTCCAGCATCGCGCTGTCCACGACGGTGGCCTTGACCTCCATCCAGTCCTCATCAATGTCCCGGATCTGCTGGTCTGGGGACAACGGCGTTTCGCGCAGATGAAAACCGGCTTCTTTTTCAATCTGGAAAGACAGTGCTATCCGCTGCCCTTCGCCAAAACCGAAGCGCCCGTCGTCTTCATATTGCTGCAGATCAAATTCCTCCGGGCGCTCGAAGGTGAGGGTGGAGGCCTGGGCTTTCAGGATGCGGTGCAGGGCCAGGCTGCGCTCGTTGTCAAAGCCGTCGTAGCGGCAGACCAGGTACAGGCGCGGGCCTTGCTGGGCCAGGCCCAGGGGCATGACCTTGGCGGATTTGCAGCTGCCGGCGGCGTTGCGGTAGTCCAGCTCCAGCCAGCGGTTGGCGTAGAGGGCTTCGCTGACCTCTTCCAGCACGCCGGGGACGATGGCGGGCGGCAGCAGCGGCTGGCTGGTGGCGACCACGCGCACTTTGTGCGGCCATTGGCGTTCCAGAGCGGTGCCGGGTGCGTCGCTGAGATTGCGTCGGGCCTGCGTGAAAAAGCCATCCATGGACTGCTTGAGCCGCGCGGGCAGCAGATGCTTGAGCTGTTCCTGGGCCAGTTGCAGCAGCAGCGATTCCTGCGGCGTGAGGTGGGGCACGGCCAGGCTGTGGGCCTGCTCTTTCCAGCGGTAGCCATAGGGCTTGCTGCGGTCGTCGCGTTCGATTTCGAAATGGGTGGAGAGCATTTCCAGCTGGCGCTGGATGGTGCGCAAATCGCGCTCCATGCCAGCGTCCTTGAGCTGGCGGTGCAACTCGCCGGTAGTGATCTTGCGCCCGCGCGGGATGCGGCGCAGCAACTCAACGGCAAGGCGGACGGTCTCTAGCGTGTCTGGGCGTGCAGGCATGCGTTCAGTTTCTCATGGTTACAACTTGCGCAAGGCGAACTCAGGCGCGATGTTTTTTGATGGAAACGACTCTCATGCATCCTGTTTTGCCCAAGCCTTGACGGTGTTGCCGGTGAATGCGGCCCACAGCCGCACCATGGCCCAGGTGTCGAGATGGCAGTAGGCGCGCAACTGCCGCTTTAATAGCGCCTTGCGTGCCACGCCGGTGGCGGGGGCGATGGCTTCCAGATAGGCCTGTTGTGCTGCGGTCCCATCCTGTACGCCGTCCAGTTGCTCGTAGCGCAGATCGGGGCATAAGGCTGGGAGCACGGCCTTGATGCTCCAGCTGCCTTGCTGGCTGGGGTGGTAGTAGTGCTGGCGGGCCACGGGCAGCAGGTCCACCACGCGCGCGTTGATGGCTTGCAGCGCCGGGGCCAGGCGCGGGTGGCGTTCGGCCAGCTCGCGGATGCGGGTGGTCTCGAATGCGGCGTTGTAGACGAATACCGGGCCGCGTTCGCCGCAGGCGGCTATGAGGGCCTGGGCAAAGGCCCGAGAGGGATTGTTGCCGGAAAGATCAAGAAAGGCATGATGGGTGGCCAGTCCCGTGCGCCCGAGGCGGTGCACGCTGAACTGGAACGGAATCTGCTGGTAGGGCCGGGTGCCTTTCCAGATGGGGACGGCGAACTGGATGGTTTCGAAATCGATGAAGTAGCCCGGCAGCTTGTGTGCTGCCAACGCTTGCGAGGCGGCGTGCTGGTCGAAATAGGCCCGATCCGCGAGGGTGGCGGCTTTGACGCGCTGCTGGGTGCTGTTGAGCAGGTCATTGGACAGCTCACTCAGTTCGCGGATGTAGTGCTTGGAAATATGTGCCTTGAGCGCCTGGCTGCGGCGAGGCAGCCAGTGCACGGGATGCTGGGCCTGGGGCTCCTGGCTTTGGCAGTGGGCGATGAAACCGCATTCGTAGGGTGCGCTGCACTGTTCGCTGGTTGCGATGCGCGGCGGCTGTTTGCGCGCCACAATGGCCTGGGCCTCCGTAATCCAGCCACGCACCTCGCCGGCCCGCGCAAAGGCTTCCTCGGTCAGGTCTTCTTCCACCAGCAGGCCTTGGTAGTCGCTATTGCCTGGGTAGGTCCAGTTGCTGTCGATGTGCGCGAGCGCGACGGAGCGCAGCGGCACGCCGCTGGCACGGGCCAGAAAGGCCTGAATGGCGGCGTCGTCGCGGTGGTAGTCCTTTACGCAGGTAGCGGACTTGACCTCCACCATGTGCCAGCCCACGCGGCTACCTCGGCCCGTTGGCAGCATCACATCGGCAAAGGCCAGCGCGCCTTCGGCGCGGAAACCTGCTTCAAAGATAGGCTGGGCGGTCTGCAGCAGGGCTTGGGTGCGTGCCACGGCGGCGTCAAGGCCTTCGGCCTGCGGGTCGATCAACTTGCCGCGGCGCAGTGGGTCGTAGATTTGCCGCGCTGCCTCACCTACCTGGTGGCCGGCTGCGTGAGCGGCCTGGATGGTGCCAGAGTCCTCGCAGGCTTCGGGCAGGTGGACTTCCAGCCAAAGGCGCTTAGGGCATTGGCGGTAGGCGAGGAGCTTGGATTTGGACAGGGTGCGCTGCATGGGGCTTCGGCAATTTCTCGGGATAGCTAGATCATCCCGAGGTGTGCGACAAAATGTGTCGCACACCGGAAGTCTCAAATTCGCAGCCAAAATGCCATACAACGCAGGTGCCAAGGGCGCTACCTGCTATGAATTAAAGAGGAGTCAGATTCATGTCGTTCAGTCAAGACCTGTGGCAAGCCAACCAGGCGCTGTTCCAAAGCACGCTGGAGCTGCCCTTCAACCAGGAGCTGGCGGCCGGTACCCTGAGCCAGGAGCGTTTTCGCCATTACATGATTCAGGATGCGCATTACCTGGTTGCCTATGGCCGTGCACTGGCCGTGACGGCGGCCAAGTCCGATAACGCCGAGGGCGTGGTGCAGTTTGCCAATGCCGCCAATGAGGCTGTGGTGGTGGAGCGCGCCCTGCATGGCGGCTTTATGCGCGACTTTGGCATCACGCCCGAGCAGTTTGCGGCCACGCCGCTCACGCCAGCCTGCCATCACTACACCAGCTATCTGCTGGCCACGGCCTGGAGCGCCACTTACCCGGTGGCCGTGGCCGCCCTGCTGCCCTGCTTCTGGATCTATGCGGAGGTGGGGCGTGACATTCATGCGCGCTCGGCCAAGGACAATCCTTATCAGGCCTGGGTCGATACCTATGCCAGCGAGGAATTCCACGCGGCCGTGCGCGGCGTCTGCGCCACGGTGGACCGCCTGGCCGAAGAAACGACCGAGGCCACGCGCGCGGCCATGCATGCTGCCTACAAGGACGCGGCCAGACTGGAATGGATGTTCTGGGACAGCGCCTATCGTCTGGCCGATTGGCAAGAGGCGCTGCGCTGAGTGCTGAGATTTTGAGGTACAAACGGGGTGCTGATTAAAAAATAATCAGTACCCCGTTTTTTCTGATGTGACAAAGACTTAACTTGCTTATTCAAGTGCTTGCTTGGGCTTGTCCACAAGCTTGTAGCGATTTAGTGGGGAGAACTGCTTTGCAGCCCAATTCAGACATGCGTGAGTTGCTATGAAATGAAGAGTTTGAGAGTTCTGAGCCTTGCAGAGTGTGATTTGCCTAAAAATTAAGCGTGTATTGGGAAGTTGTTTGAAAACAATGACTTGGTCTGCTTATCCTGCTGACTGTCGAGCTTTGTCCACAAGCTTGTAGCGCTCCGGTGGGGAGAACTTGCTTGGTGAGGATATCGGTTCTTGGCTCTCAGCTGGGGTGGCGCTGGCCCGCCTCGACCAGATGGTCTATCAGTGCCCGCACCTTGAGCGGCAGATGGCGTGACGGCATATAGAGCGCATAAGCGGTGCGCGGTGCGTAGTTGCCCGTCAGCAGCCAGTCGGGCAGAACCTGCACCAGCGCGCCGCTGCTCAGCACGGCCTGGGCGGCAAAGTCTGCCACCAGGCCTATGCCCTGATGCTGCAGCGCCAGATTGATGATGCCCGTGCTGCTGTCCATGGACAGCGGTGCATGGACGGCGACTTCGGTCACTGCCGGTTCCTTCCCGCGGTCTTCGCCATGCGTCCATTGCAATCGGCTTTGAAAGTCGCCATAACCCAGCGTGATGCAGGCCACACCATGCTGGCGTCCCAGCTCCAGAGGGTGCTCGGGTGGCTTGATCAGACCTTGAAGATAGGCTGGCGAGGCCACGGCGATATAGCGCACCTGACGCAGCGCACGCGCCACCATATGGGGTGGCAACTGTTCGGGGCGGGTCAGTCGGATGGCCAGATCCAGGCCTTGCTGCGCCAGATCCTGCATCTGATCGCTGAGGCTCACTGCGATCTCGAGCTCGGGCCATTGGCGGCGCAGCGCTGGCAACTGGGCGCTGAGCCAGATCTCGCCAAAGATGGTCGGCGCCGTCAGCCGTACCGTGCCGCGCGGCACGCCGCTGTAATGGCCGGCAATGGCGTGAATGTCGCTGGCCGTCTGCGCCAGCTGGCTGCAGGCGGCATAGACCTCAGCACCCAGCTCGGTCAATGACAGGGAGCGGGTCGTGCGGTGCAGCAGTTGCACGCCCCAGTGAGCCTCCAGTCGACCCACGCTGCGGCTGACGGCTGAAGTGGTCAGATTCAGCTGGCGTGCCGCGGCGGCAAAGCTGCGCAGCTCCACCACTTTGGCAAACACCAGCATTTCAGGGACCAGACCTGGTTCTATGCTCATGGCAGAGGTTTATTGTTGAACTACAGGTAATAGTAAGTGGAATCAAGCTGTATTGATGCATAAAAAGGTTTGATGGACGATGCAACCATGACTTCCAAGACATCTTCCTCGCTGCAAGCGTTGGCTCCCAATCCGGCGTTGGCCATGCCGCCGCAATCTTTCGATACCTCCGGCGGCAGCTGGCGCATGGTGCTGGCCATGTTGCTGTCGGGCACCATTGGCCTGCTGGTGGTGGAAAGCGGCCTGCCCGTAATGCTGGTGGTCTGGCTGCGCTGCCTGCTGGGGGCGCTGGGGCTGGCGGCCTGGGTGGCATATTCGCGGCAATGGCTGCGGCCCACACGGGCTGAAGTCGGGTGGCTGGCCGTAGGGGGGCTGGCATTGGTGTTGAACTGGGTCTGCCTGTTCACGGCCTATGGCCATAGCTCGATTGCCGTGGCGACCGTGGTCTATCACGTTCAGCCTTTTATCCTGTTGTTGCTGGCCGCGATGCTGGGGCAGGAAGCCATGCCTGTGCGCAAGCTGCCCTGGCTGCTGCTGGCGCTGGTCGGCGTGGCTTTGAGCAGCGGTCTGCTGGAGGGCGGCCATGCCGCATCCTGGGCCGGCGTGCTGCTGGCGCTGGCTGCGGCCAGCTTGTATGCCGTGGCGACCCTGGCAACCCAGCGTCTCAAGCGGTTGTCTGCCGCGCAGATCGCCATGCTGCAGATGGTGATGGGGGTGCTGGCACTGGCCGTGCCAGCCTGGCAACTGGCGGCAAGTGCGCAGTTTTCGGCGAAGGCCTGGGCCGCTGTTGCTGTGCTGGGTCTGGTGCATACGGCCTGGATGTACACGCTGATGTATGCGGCCTTTCAGCGGCTGAGCGCACAGGCGATTGCGGGTTTGTCATTCATCTACCCGGTGGTGGCTGTGCTGGTGGATCTGCTGTGGTTTGGCCACCATCCGGCGCCTTTGCAGGCACTGGGCATGGTGCTGATCCTGCTGGCGGTCTGGGCGTATCGAAAAGGAAAAAGTTAGATGCTTTCCGGCTCAAGCCTTTATGGATAGAGCGCGGAAAGCCATCAAAAAATCAAATCCAGGGTGTGATGGCCAGCACCAGAGGCATCAGCACGGCCGTGGCCACGCCGTTCAAGCCCATGGCCAGGGCGGCAAAGGCTCCGGCTGTGGGGTTGACCTGAATGGCGCGTGCCGTGCCAATGGCATGGGCCGTCAGACCTATGGCAAAGCCCTGTACGGCGGGGTCCTTGATGCGCAGAAAGCGGCACAGCAGGGGCGTCATCATGGTGCCGCTGATGCCGGTGATGGCCACGGCCACGGCGGCCAGCGACGGCTTGCCGCCAAAGCGCTCGGCCATGGGCAGGGCAATGGGGATGGTCGCGGACTTGGGGGCAACGGCGATCAGCGTGGCTTCCGAGCCGTTGAATGCCCAGGCAATGCCCAGCGCAGAGAACAGAGCCACCAGGCAGCCCACCAGCAGGGCCACACTGACCGGTAGCCACAGTTGCTTGATACGCTCGCGCTGGGCATAGAGCGGAATTGCCAGGGCCACGGTGGCAGGGCCAATCATCAGGCCCAGCAAAGACACGCCGCTGCGATAGGTTTCATAGGGTGTGCCTGTCAGCAGCAAGATGCCCACGATGACCAGCACGCCAGTGAACACGGGGATCAGAGTGGGGCGGTTGCCGCTTTTCCTGTAGATGGCCATGGCCACCAGATAGACCACCATGGTCAGCACCAGCCAGGGTAGTGGTGAGGCATGGGCCAGCCCTGTCCAGGCAGCGGAGAGGCGCTCCAGCAATGGGGTATTCATGCGGCCTCCTGCTTGTTACCGGTGGCCGCTTCTTCCTTGGCGCGCTGGCGTTGCAGGAAATAGTGAAAGGTCAGCGCCGTTGCTGCAAAAGTGATGGCCGCTCCGCCCACGCAGGCCAGTACAAAGGGCAGCCATTCGCGGCGCAGATGATCAAACTCCAGCATCACGCCCGCAATCACGGGGATGAACAGCAGCATCATGTTCTGCAGCAGCACACTGGCCGTGTCCTCCAGCGGCTTGGGCAAACGCTTGTAGAACAGCAGGCCGATAAGCAGCGTCAAGGTGCCCACCAGAGCGCCTGGCAGCGGCAAGCCCGTGGCACGCACCAGTAGCTCCCCCAGCAAATTGAAAGCGAAAAGAGTGGCAAGCGCGTACAGCATGGCGGCAGCTGGCTCCAAAATGAAAGTGACAGAGCGCAGCGATCAGCGCTCTGTCAAGAATCTGAAAAGAGGAATGAAGTTAGGTAAAGCCGGAAGTCGGCTATTGCGCGATGCTGCCAGCAGGTCTATCTTGGGCCTCAGGCGCTCCGGGGCCGGAGCGGCCAGCGTCATCGAACGAGCTTAGGAGAAATCATCATGCAAACCGCAGTCTACCGCGCACCAGTGTATGAACCAACGGTCGATGAATTGGAGACACTCAAGAAGCTGGAAATGGGTGAGGACGTCTCTTTGTGGTCTGCCGCCAAGGAGTATCTGTCCAAACGACTGTTGGAGCGCGGGCTGGTCACACAGGATGCGGAGCGCCATTGGCATATCACGGAAGCTGGACGCACGGTGATTCGCCGCACTTTCTAGGCACCTAGGGCCCGCAAAACATGGTCGGTGACCATGTGTTTGAACGGCAATAAACAGGCAAAGAAAAAGCCGCTAAGTTCTTGAAAACTTAGCGGCTTTTTTGTATGTGGTGCCCGGGGCCGGAATCGAACCGGCAC
Source organism: Comamonas resistens (assembly GCF_030064165.1). NCBI lineage: Bacteria > Pseudomonadati > Pseudomonadota > Betaproteobacteria > Burkholderiales > Comamonadaceae > Comamonas > Comamonas resistens. Next base: position 3,805,940 of record NZ_CP125947.1, on the reverse strand, counting down.
GCCTTGCGGCGGGGGATTTTGAGTCCCCTGCGTCTACCAATTTCACCACCCGGGCTGGCTTAGCGCAGGCAGGAATTATGGCACAGTATTGGACATGAAAAATTATTTGACCATCGAACATGCTATCGGTCACACGCCGCTGGTGGCATTGCAGCGTATCGGCGCAGAAGCGAACCGTGAGCGCGGAAATGTGGTGCTGGGCAAGCTCGAGGGCAACAACCCCGCAGGCTCGGTCAAGGACAGGCCGGCACTCTCCATGATCCAGCGTGCGGAAGAGCGCGGTGAGATCAAGCCTGGTGATGCGCTGATTGAGGCGACCTCGGGCAATACCGGCATTGCCCTGGCCATGGCGGCTGCCATCAAGGGCTACCGCATGATTCTGATCATGCCCGAGGACCTGTCCATCGAACGAGCCCAGACCATGAAGGCCTATGGTGCCGAGCTGATCCTCACGCCCAAGAGCGGCGGCATGGAATATGCACGTGATCTGGCTGACCAGATGGTGGTCCAGGGCAAGGGCGTGTTGCTGGATCAGTTTGCCAACCCCGACAATCCACGTGCCCACTATGAGACCACGGGGCCTGAGCTGTGGGAGCAGACCGGTGGTGAGATCACCCACTTTGTGAGTGCCATGGGCACCACGGGCACGATTACCGGTGTGGCGAGGTTCCTCAAGGAAAAGAACCCCAACATCAAGATCATCGGCGCCCAACCCGCCGAGGGGTCGCGCATTCCCGGCATCCGCAAATGGCCCGAGGAGTATCTGCCCAAGATCTATGACGCTTCGCTGGTCGACGAGCTGGTCTATGTGACGCAGGACGATGCCGAAGACATGGCCCGCCGCATGGCGCGCGAAGAGGGCATCTTCGCGGGTATCTCGGCTGCCGGTGCCCTGTGGGTGGCCCAGGAAATTGCCAAACGCGAGCAGAGCGCCACCATCGTGTTTGTGGTGTGCGACCGTGGTGATCGCTACCTCTCTACAGGCGTGTTTCCGGCATGAGCAATGTCTTTTGCGTGATAGCGCAAAAGAGAATCAACGCTCCAAATGACAGTCAGCGCTTATCCATCAAGCGCTGACTGCTATCAATATCAAGAATAGGACTTACGCAAACAAGAATGCAGCAGCGGCCTGCCTTATGAGACAGACGCCTCGCCTGAACCCGTTTTGCGTAAGTCGTGAAGAATACGGAGAGCCTCATGGCTTATGAAGTCCGCTTTTGTTCCAACTGCGCGACTGAGCTGCAATGGATTGTGGCCACCGAGGACAGCGGCGAGGTGCAGCGTCTGCGCTGCCAGAGCTGCGGGTTCACGCACTGGGGCAATCCCACGCCAGTACTGGCAGCTGTGGTGGAAGGCGACGATGGCCGCGTGCTGCTGGCGCGCAATGCATTGTGGCAGGAGGGTGTTTTCGGCCTGATCACAGGCTTTATGGAAGCGGGTGAATCACCGGAAGCGGGAATCTGCCGCGAGGTTCTCGAAGAGACAGGGCTGCGTGTGAAGGCGCTGCGCTTGCTGTGCTGCTCGGAGTTTCTGCGCATGAACCAGGTGCTGATTGCCTACCATGTGCGTGTGGAGGGCAGGCCCGAGGATGTGCGGCTGTCGCCCGAGTTGCTGGAATACCGCTGGCAGACCGCCGAGGAGTCGCTGTGCTGGCCTGCAGGCACGGGCTATGCCCTGGCAGAGTGGATCAAGCAAAAAGGCTTTGAGCCGCGTTTTGGCGCTTTCCGTCCCGGTCAGAACCCCGAGCCTGATCCTGCCAAATGGCCTGTGCGACGCTGGGCCGAAGACACTCGCTTCATGGTGGCGCCGGCTCTGGATTGAGTAAAGACCGCGCTGCTGCTGCCAGCGCCCGGTTTTTCTACAATCGGTGCAGACGAGGAATCCACCCCATGCAAGTAGATCAAGAAGTTGACACCCGCGGCCTGAACTGTCCGCTGCCCATTCTCAAGGCCAAGAAGGCACTGGCCGCCATGCAAAGTGGTCAGCTGCTCAAGGTGGTGGCCACCGACACCGGCTCTATCCGCGACTTTCAGGCCTTTGCCAAGCAGACGGGCAACGAGCTGGTCGAGCAGCAGACCGTGGGCGATGAATTCATCCATATTCTCAAGCGACGCTGAGCTCGGTGCTTCTGTTGCAGGAGCTGCTAACGTATAAAAGGCCTGAAATTTCAGGCCTTTTATATTGGAGACTGGCAACTGGCGTGCGTCAGATGCTCAGGTTTTTGAGATAGTCACGGAAACTGTCACCCACATCGGGGTGCTGTAGCGCCAGCTCCACCGTGGCCTCCAAAAAACCTTCCTTGCTGCCGCAGTCGTAGCGCTTGCCGGCGTACTGGAAGGCATAGACGGCCTCGTGCTGCATCAGCCGTTCGATGGCATCGGTCAGCTGAATCTCGCCGCCCACGCCCTTGGGCTGGTTGCGGATTTCGTCAAAGATGGCTGGCGTCAGCACATAGCGGCCGGCCACACCCATGCGCGACGGGGCTTTTTCGGGGGCAGGCTTTTCCACGATCTCGTCGATACGCATCAGTGGACCGCCTGCGGGCTGGCCCTTGACGATGCCGTAGCGCTTGGTTTGATCCAGCGGGACTTCCTGCACGGCCAGCAGCGAGCGGCCCTGCTTCTGGAAGGCGGCCGTCATCTGCGCCATCACGCCGGGGCCGCCGTTCTCACCGGTCATCAGGTCGTCGGCCAGAATCACGGCAAAGGGTTCGTTGCCGACCAGGGGTTCGGCACACAGCACGGCATGGCCCAGACCCAGGGAGCGGGGCTGGCGCACGAACAGGCAGTTCATATCGGCCGGGCTGACGCTGCGCACCAGGTCCAGCATGGCTTGCTTGCCGGCATTCTCCAGCTCGTTCTCGAGTTCGTACGAGGTGTCGAAATGGTCTTCGATGGCTCGCTTGCTGCGGCCGGTGACGAACACCATGTCGCGGATGCCGGCCTCATAGGCCTCTTCCACGGCGTACTGGATCAGCGGCTTGTCCACCACGGGCAGCATTTCCTTGGGTGAAGCCTTGGTGGCTGGCAGAAAACGGGTGCCCAGGCCTGCAACAGGGAACACGGCTTTGCGGACGCGGGTTTGATTGCTCATGTGCTTGTCTTTTCTGGATGGAAAAAAGGCGCAGTTGCCTGCGCCTTGTGATCGCGAAAGTTTACTAGGGATCAGCCCAGTCGAGCCAGTTGCTCGTTGATGCGGGTCAGGGTTGCGCCAAAGTCGGCCAGGCGCTTGCGCTCCTGCTCCAGCACGGCGGCGGGGGCCTTGGCGCAGAAAGCCTCGTTGCCCAGCTTGCTATTGGCCTTGGCGATTTCACCTTCGAGGCGCTTGGCCTCCTTGGACAGACGGGCTTTCTCAGCAGCCACGTCGATCTCCACGAACAGCGCCAGACGGGCATCGCCCACCACGGAGACGGGGGAGTGCTGAGCTTCGGCGGCCCAGGCAGCCTCGTCGTCAAAGACCTTGACGTCGCTGAGTTTGGCCAGGTTCTTGAGCACGGCGGCATTGGCACGCAGGAACTCGGAGCCTTCGGCGGAGCCGGCGATGGCCAGCAGCGGCAGACGCTGGGCGGGCGAGACGCCCATCTCGCCGCGCAGGGCGCGGCAGGCGTCCACCATCTGCTTGATGCGGGCTACATAGGCAATCGAGGCTTCGTCGATCTTGGCAGGCTGGGCCTCGGGGTAGCGGGCCACGGCGATGGATTCGCCCTTGAGGCCGGCCACAGGGGCGACTTGCTGCCACAGCTCTTCCGTCACAAACGGAATGATGGGGTGGGCCAGACGCAGAATCGCTTCCAGCGTGCGGATCAATGTGCGGCGCGTGGCGCGTTGCTGGGCTTCGTTGCCAGTCTGGATCTGCACCTTGGCGATTTCCAGGTACCAGTCGCAGAACTCGTTCCAGACGAAGTCGTAGATGGCATTGGCCACGTTGTCCAGGCGGAACTCGGCAAAGCCCTTGGCGACCTCGGCCTCGACCTTCTGCAGCTGCGAGGCGATCCAGCGGTCGGGCTGGCTGAAGTGCATGTAGCCGGCGAACTCGCCGCCGGGCTGGCACTGCTCCTTGGTGTGTTCCTTGAGGCCGCAGTCGTAGCCTTCGCAGTTCATCAGCACGAAGCGCGAGGCGTTCCAGAGCTTGTTGCAGAAGTTGCGATAACCCTCGCAGCGCTTGCTGTCAAAGTTGATGGAGCGACCCAGCGAAGCCAGGGCGGCAAAGGTGAAGCGCAGCGCATCGGCGCCGTAGGCGGGAATGCCTTCGGGGAATTCCTTTTGCGTGTTCTTGCGCACCTGGGGCGCTGTCTCGGGCTTGCGCAGGCCGGTGGTGCGCTTTTCGAGCAGAGGCTCCAGCGAGATACCGTCGATCAGATCCACGGGGTCCAGCACATTGCCTTCGGACTTGCTCATCTTCTTGCCCTGGGCGTCACGCACCAGGCCGTGGATGTAGACATGCTTGAACGGCACGCGACCCGTGAAGTGCGTGGTCATCATGATCATGCGCGCCACCCAGAAGAAGATGATGTCGTAGCCCGTCACCAGCACCGAGGAGGGCAGGTAGAGGTTGAAGTCATCATCGGCCGCATCGCTCTGCCCGGGCCAGCCCATGGTCGAGAAAGGCACCATGGCGGACGAATACCAGGTGTCCAGCACATCTTCGTCGCGGCGCAGTTTTTTTCCGGGAGCCTGTGCCTGGGCTTCGGCTTCGTTCTTGGCAACGTAGATATTGCCTTCTTCGTCGTACCAGGCGGGAATCTGGTGGCCCCACCACAGCTGGCGCGAGATGCACCAGTCCTGGATGTTGTTCATCCACTGGTTGTAGGTGTTGACCCAGTTCTCGGGCACGAATTGCACCTCGCCAGAGGCCACGGCGTCGATGGCTTTTTGTGCAATGCTCTTGCCTGTAGGGTCCTGGTCGCTGACCTTGCTCATGGCGATGAACCACTGGTCGGTCAGCATGGGCTCGATCACCTGGCCGGTACGATCGCAGATCGGCACCATCAGCTTGTGCTTCTTGATCTCGACCATCAGGCCCAGCTCTTCAAGGTCGGCCACGATGGCTTTGCGGGCCACAAAGCGGTCCATGCCGCGGTACTTCTCGGGCGCTTCATCGTTGACCTTGGCGGTCAGGTCCAGCACCGTGATCATGGGCAGGCCGTGGCGAATACCGACCTGATAGTCGTTCTGGTCGTGCGCAGGCGTGACCTTGACCACGCCGGTGCCGAATTCCTTGTCCACATACTCGTCGGCAATGATGGGGATCTCGCGGCCCACCAGCGGCAGGGTCACGGTCTGGCCGATCAGGTGCTTGTAACGCTCATCCTCGGGGTGGACCATCACGGCCACGTCGCCCAGCATGGTTTCGGGGCGGGTGGTGGCCACCACCAGTTGGCCCTCACCGCTGCTCAGCGGGTAGGCGATATGCCAGAGCGAGCCGTCTTTTTCCTGGTTTTCCACTTCCAGGTCGGACACGGCCGATTGCAGCACCGGGTCCCAGTTCACCAGGCGCTTGCCGCGGTAGATCAGGCCTTGCTGGTACAGCTTCACAAAGGTCTCGGTCACCACCTTGGACAGCTTGTCGTCCATGGTGAAGTACTCGCGGCTCCAGTCCACGGTATCGCCCATGCGGCGCATCTGCGTGGTGATGGTGTTGCCGGACTTTTCCTTCCACTCCCAGACTTTCTTGGTGAACTCTTCGCGGCCCAGGTCATAGCGGCTCACGCCATGGGTCTGCAACTGGCGCTCCACCACGATCTGGGTGGCGATGCCGGCGTGGTCGGTGCCGGGAATCCAGGCCGTGTTGTAGCCCTTCATGCGGTGGTAGCGCGTCAGCGAGTCCATGATGGTCTGGTTGAACGCATGGCCCATGTGCAGCGTACCCGTCACATTGGGTGGGGGCAGCTGGATGGCGAAGTTGTTGCCGGCAGCGGTGGCTTCGGCACCGGGCTTGCCTGTGCCGCGATAGCCGGCATTGCCATAGCCGCGCTTTTCCCACTCGGGCCCCCAATGGGCTTCGATGGAAGCGGGTTCAAAAGACTTGGAGAGGCTGTCGAGGCCGGGCTGCTGAAGGGTGTCGCTCATGGCTGCGTGGCAAAGAGTTCTGAAAATGAAAACGGCATCCAGAAGAGGGATGCCGTCTGCATGGAAATTGGGACGGATTGCCAATGATTTTAGCGATCCGATCCGCTGATGAGCGCGGTAGGTCTTATTTCAGGCGATGGCGCTTATTTACCAAGAGCTGGCAGCTATTAAAGACGTAGCGATAGAGCTGTTATTTCCCAGGGACGAATTCCGGGCGGTCGTTGGATTGTGGCTTCAGAGGCGTTGCCGTCTTGCCTTCGGCACGCTCCTTGCGCCACTGTTCTTTGCGCGCCGTCCACTCCTGAAGGCGGGCGTGGGCCGTAGTGCTTTCCTTTTGCATCTGGACGGCGTCGGCCAATTGAGCCGTCAGCTCCAGGCGGATGCCATTGGGGTCAAAGAAGTAAATGCTCTTGAAGATGTGGTGGTCGGTCACGCCCAGCACTTCCACGCCGCAGGCCTGCAGGCGGGCCTTGGTGTTCTCCAGTTCCTCCACGGTATCGACGCGGAAAGAGATGTGATTGATCCAGATGGGGGTGTTGGGCGAGGGCAGGGCCGCTTCGTCATCACCGATGTCAAAGAAGGCGATGAAGGAGCCATCCTTGAGGCGGAAGAAGAAATGGGTGTAAGGGCAGTACTCGCCCGTGGAGGGCACGTAGTCGCTCTGGATGATGTGATAGAGCGGCAGACCCAGGATGTCTTCGTAGAAGTGGCGGGTCTCCTCCGCATCCTTGGCCTTGTAGGCATAGTGATGCAGCTGCTGCACGGCCGCGGGCTGGGGCAGACCGCTGAGGTCAACGCGACGAGGCTGGGAATAGACCGGGGTGGGGGCGGTGCTCATCAATCTGTCTCCTTGGGAAGGTTTTTATGAATTCTACTATTCGTAATTAATTAACCTAAAGGGAATTTTTGAGTAAGGGGATTGCACAGATGCAAAAAAGCCCGGACCGCTTTCACGGACCGGGCCAGGGCCGGACTCGAATGAGCCCGGCTCGTGAGGAGCTATGGAGCGGATTACTGCTTCACGGCTTCGATCTGCATCACCAGACGCACTTCCTTGGGGAAGCCGTAGGCAATGCCGTAGTCCAGACCCCACTGGGTGCGGTCGATGGTGGCTTCGAAGTCGCCGCCGCAGACTTCACGCTTTTGCAGCATGGGGCTTTCGTAGCAGGTGAACTTGTTGGCCTTGATGGTGATGGGGGCCGTCTTGCCCAGCAAGGTCAGCTGGCCGGTGACTTCCTTGAGCTTGTCGCCGTTGAAGACGAACTTGTCGGAGACAAACTTGGCTTCAGGGAATTTTTCCACGTTGAAGATGTCGGCGCTTTGCAGGTGCTTGTTGAAGGCGGGGGTGCCGGAGTTGACCGAAGTCATGTCCAGAGCCACTTCCACCTTGCCGGTCTTGGCAGCCTTGTCGAACTGCACGCTGCCGCTCTTCTTGTCAAAGCGGGCGCGGTTGGTCGAGGCGCCGAAATGGTCGATCTCGAAGGTGGCGAAAGTGTGGGTGGGGTCGATGGCGTAAGTGGCAGGTGCGGCGTGAGCGGCAGAGGCCAGCACGGAAGCAGCGGCCAGGGCGAACAGGGCAGAACGCATGGTGAGAACTCCTATTGATGGATTGAAACTATCAAAACATGAGCTGCAGGCGCTTGACCATCAAGCGCTGGAGCCGAAAAACGCTTAAATCTTGCCGACGCCGGTCAACGCCAGCTTGAATTGAACATTGACCTCGTCGGCCACCATGGAGGTGTCCTTCCAGTCGCCGTCGCCGATCTTGAAGGCCAGGCGCTTGAGCGGCAGGGTGCCGGTGGCCATGGTGGTGCCACCGGACTGGGTCAGTGTCACGGGCAGGCTGACTTTCTGTGCATTGCCCTTGATGGTCAGCGTGCCGTCCACCTGGAACTTGCCTGCGCCCAGAGCCTTGACGGCGCTGGAGGCAAAAGTGGCCTGGGGGAATTTGGCGATGTTGAACCAGTCCGCCTTGGGCAGCTCGGCATCGGTTTCCTTGGCGCCCATGGTGGCGCTGCCGGTGTCGACCGTGAAGTGGATCTTGCTGTTCTCGGGCTTGGCAGCGTCGAAGGCAATCTGGGCGTCGAACTTCTTGAACTGGCCCTTGAGCGGCACACCCATCTGCTTGGCTTCAAAGTTGACGGCGCTTTGCGCGGGCACCAGGGTCTGGGCAGCCTGGGCGGCAGTGCCCATGAGGGCGGTGGCGATCAGTGCAGAGGAAAAAAGGACTTTCATCAAAAACTCCTTGTGATGAACAGAGAAAATTTAAAAACTGGCGCGATCCAAGCGAGAAACACCGAGCAAGGGCCGCCCCGCAGCGACGGTGTTGTCCCCTTGGGGGGAAGCGGCAAAGCCGCTCAGGGGGGGTTATTTCCCCGGAATCATTCGAGACAAGAGTCCGTCGCGGTCAATGACCTGATGCTTGATGACGGCAGCGACATGCATCACCACCAGGGCGGCCAGCGCATAGGCCAGATAGCCATGCCAGGGCTTGAGGGCTTCGGCCAGTTCGGGGCTCTTGCCCACCAGATCTGGCAGGGGGATCTGGCCAAACAGCACGATGGGGAAACCGGCGGCCGAGCTGTACATCCAGCCCACGACAGGGATGGCAAAAAACAGCGCATACATCAGATGATGCACGCCATGGTGGGCCATGCGTTGCCAGCCGGGCATGGTGCGGGTGACGGCTTCGGGCAGCTCCGGCGGGCGATGGGTGATGCGCCAGACCAGGCGCAGCACCGACAGAATCAGAATCGTCATGCCGGCCCATTTATGCCAGTTGAAGTATTTGAGGCGAGCGGGCGAGAACGGCAGGCCTGTCATATACAGACCAAAGCCGAAAATACCGATCAAGGCCAGGGCCAGCACCCAGTGCAGGGCAATCGCTGTAGAGCCGTACCGGCTGATGGAGGATGAGGAAGCGGAGTTCATGGAAACTGCAATCATTGGGGCGGCTTGCCTGATCAGCGAAGCACGGGTTGCAGTGTATGAAGCTGAAAGTGCAAAAAGGTTCAGCAGGTTTGAGGTTTCAATTCAAAAAAGCTGAATGCCCGAGCCGCAAACAGACGGTTTCTGCAGGGGCCATATGCCGTTTCGGCGTGGAGAGAAAGCTGTGCTTCGCTCTGTCTGACAAGCACCAATGCCGGAAGTTGGTGTTGATGGATATCAATTTTCCGAGTAATTAACTTGTGATTAAAAGTCACAAACAGTCATGCGAGCCACTGTTTCTATACTCCGCGCCTCTTAGTCTTTTAAAGACCGAAGCGTGGCGGACGGCCTAGGCTGGCGATAGGTGGGCAGGAATGCCGACAACAACTGCAGCCGTTATCACCTGCTTTTTGACTCTTGGACGCATACAACGTTCAGGAATACATAGTCATCTAGCGATGTGCCCACGCCAGTCCTTGCTGTTGCTGTGCGCATTGCAGCAAGGAGTTGGAACCGTGTCCAAACTGGACTTGAATCGGCGCAGTTTTCTGAAAGCTGCCGCTGCCATGGGCGTGATCGCAAGTGTGCGCCCGGTCAAAGATGCGCTTGCGGAATTGATCACGCCCGCAGGGGGTCAGGAGACCCACTGGATCAGCGGCAACACGCTCAACTACCGCCGCGACGGCCTGGCCAAGGTCACCGGGCAGAAGGTCTTTGCCATCGACCTGCGCGCCCGGGACATGCAGGGCTGGCCCGAGCAGCAGTCGCATGCACTGACCATCCATATCCCGCGCGCCGACCGCATCTACGAAGGCCTGGACCTGTCGGTGCTGGGCAGCGATTACCAGCCCGATGTGCTGATCGACGCAGAGTCCATCGCCGCCGACGGACTGCGCATGCCCGATCCCGGCTTCTACGGCGAGTTCTTCGTCAAGAAGGGCCAAGTTTCGCCCATGCTGGGTCACCCGGTGGCCGTGGCCATCTGGCATGACTACGAGAAGTTCCGCGTGGCCAACCAGCGCCTGCGCTTCAACGACGCCATCTTCCGTTTCGGCGCCGAGGCCGCCCAGCCGCCGCGTGCGCCCTATGTGGCCGCGCGCTATGTGCGCGTACAGGGTGAGGATGCCTACGGCGAGGACAAGTTCTCGCCGATGAAGAACACCGTCATCTGGCCGCAGCTCGATGAAAAAGGCGTGCACTGGCCCGACCGTAGCCACCCGGCCTTCGGCGCGCTGATGGGCGAGTCGGCCCGCATCCAGGCCGAGATGAAGCAGCCCAAGGAAGGGCTGCGCGCCTTTGCTCGCAAGTACTACAGCCAGTCCATCGAACACATGGCCATGGAGATGGAAAACGGGCTGGCCTGGTATGAGCAGGGCAGCGGTGCGCTGCATATGGTGGCCGCAAGCCAGGCCCCCTACGGCACGGCCGAGCATGTGATGCACATGCTCAAGGACAGCAAGCTGCCGCTGAACAAGCTGGACTACATCAGCTCCTACACCGTGGGCTACGGTCAGAAGGAGCACCATCCCTTCCCGTTCTACGTGGCGCTGGCCTCGCTGTATGCCCAGGGCCGCCCGGTGCGGCTGGCGCTGGACCGCTGGAAGCATTTCCAGTTCGCGCTCAAGCGTCACCCCTTCGACGTGGAGACCGCGATCTCTGTGGACAAGGACGGCAAGTTCCATGCGCTGACCTGCCATATGGTGGGCGATGGCGGCGGCGTGACCAACTTCAGTCCCTCGGTGGGTACGGTGGCGGTGACGGCGGCGCAGTCCATCTACTACTTCCCCGAGAGCGACCTGTCGACCGAGGTCCATCCCTCCATCGGCGTCACGGCCGGCTCCATGCGCGGCTATGGCACGGTGCAGTCCATGGCCTATACCGAGATGCTGGTCGACGAGATCGCCCAGGAAATCGGGCTCGACGCCATCGAGCTGCGCCAGCGCAACGTGCTCAAGAGCAGCATGAAGAACACCCAGGGCGCCTCGCCCTCGGGCCATCTGCGCATAGGTGAAATCCTCGACATGGCAGCCAAGGACCCGATGTGGACCGAGCGTGCCAAGCGCAAGGCCGACTTCGAGGCGGCCAACCCCGGCCTGCTCTATGGCATAGGCTTCGGTGCGGTGCAAAAGGACTTCGGCACGGGTGCGGAAGCCTCGATCGCTCAGCTTGAGATCACGCCAGAGGGCCGCATCAAGATGCGCCATATCACCACCGAGATCGGCACCGGCAGCACCACGGCGCAGCTGGTGGCGGTCGAGCCCTTCCTGGGCCGCCCGGCGGACGATGTGGAATTCGCGGTCAACCACTGGGACAACCTGCCGCTGCACACCAAGGACGAGCCCTACACCACGCCCCAGGCCAAGGAAGACGAGCTCGCCAAAGACCCGACCTGGACGCCGCGCCTGGTGTCGCCGGTGTCGGCCTCGAACTCAGCCTACTACTTCCGCCACGCCACGCAGCAGGCCGCGCAGCTGCTGCTCAAGCTCTGCCTGTGGCCCGCGGCCCAGTCCATCTGGTCCAGCAAGGAAGGCGGCGGCCAACTGCTGCCCAGCACCGTCACCGAAGACATGCTGGAGTGGCGCGACCGCATGCTCGTGGCCGAAGGCCTGGAGCCGCTGAGCCTGGAGCGCCTGGCCGCTCGCGCGCACGAGCTGGGCATCGTGACCGGCGTGTGCGTGCATGCCTTCAACCGCTGGGCCTGGGCCAAGGCCGACTTCACCGTCGATGGCAAGAAGTTCCAGGCCATGGTCGATGCGCTGTCCGTGCAGTACGGTAATGGTGCCAGTGAGGCCAAGAAGGCCGCGATGAAATCCGGCGGCTATGCCTTTATCGCACGCGACAAGGTCTACTACCCACCGGTGCAGCGTAACAACGCGGGCACGGTGTACTACGCGCCCTGCGCGACCATGGTGGAGCTGTCGGTGTCCCCGGGCACGGGCAAGGTGAACCTTCTCTCGCACAAGACCTGGCTGGAATGTGGCACGCAGATCGTGCCCGAACTGGTCTCGGGCCAGATCCAGGGCGGTGTCGTCATGGGCATAGGCCATGCGCTGTACGAAGACCTGCCGCTTCATGAGACCGGCCCTGGCAATGGCCAGTGGAGCCTGAACCGCTACCACGTGCCGCGCGCCAGCGAAGTGGCCGTGTGGAAGGCCGAGGGCGTGGTGCTGCCGCCGCTGTCGCGCACCGACCCGCCCAAGGGCATGGCCGAGGTGGTGATGATTCCGGTGGTTGCCGCCTGCGTCAATGCCATCGCCCACGCCACGGGCAAGCGCTTCCATGCCACCCCCGTGACCCCCGACAAGATCAAAGAGGCACTGTGATGCAGGACCGTATCCAATTCTCCGCCACCATCAATCGTAAAAAAGTAGGCCCCGTCGACGTTCCCAAGGACTTGATGATGATCGAGTTCCTGCAGGAATACGCAGGCATGAACGGCACCCGCCTGGGCTGCGGCCAGGGCGTTTGCCGCGCCTGCACCATCATCGTGGACGACCCCGAAAAGGGCTCGATGACCGTGCCCGCCTGCGTGACCGGCGTGACCTGGCTCAACGGCAAGACCATTCGTACCGTCGAGGGCATCGCCTCGGTGGACGACAAGGGTGTGGTCCATCCGTCGCCTGTGCAGAAGGCCTTTCTGGAACACTATTCCTTCCAGTGCGGCTACTGCACGCCGGGCTTTGTGAACTCGGCCACCGTGCTGATGGAAAAGCTCGAGAAGCACCCCGTGCCCGCCGATGAGGTGGAAAAAGCCATCGAAGATCAACTCGAGCCCCACATCTGCCGCTGCACCGGCTATGTGCGCTACTACAACGCCGTGCGCGACGTGATCCTGAAGACGCCGGGCCTGACCACGGGCAAGCGCAGCAAGGAGGTCGTCAACAATGGCTAAGACCTGGATCAAGGGCCTGGGCGCAGCCGCCGTGCTGGGTGTGCTCGTGGCCGGAGGCATGTATCTGTACGGCAGCGCAAGCGGCGACGTCCCGCCAGCCACGGTGGACTTTGCCAAGTTGGGCCCGCAGGAGTTCGACACACTGTACAAGCGCGGCGAGCAGGTGTTTCGTGCGGGTGACTGCGCGGCCTGCCACAGCTCGCCGACCACGGGGGCGGAACTGGCGGGCGGCGTGCCCATGGTCACGCCCATGGGTACGCTCTACGGTACCAATATCTCGCCTTCCAAGGAACACGGCATAGGTAACTGGACGGCCGACGATCTGTACCGGGCAGTGGCCGCCGGCATGGCGCCGGGGCGCAAGAACCTGTACCCGGCCATGCCTTATGCCAGCTACCACCAGATCACGCGTGCCGATGTCGATGCACTCTGGGTGTGGCTGATGAAGCAGCCGGCCGTGGAAGTCGCCAACAAGCCCAGCGAGATGAACTTCCCGTTCAACATCCGTCCTGCCGTGGCCATGTGGAATACGCTCAATCGCCCCGCTGCCAAGGAGTTCGACATGTCGGTGGACGAGCTGGTGCGCGGCAAGTATCTGGTGGATGTGCTGGGTCACTGTGCCGAATGCCACAGCCCGCGCACCAAGGCTACGTTCGCCATGGATGGCTCGCACTATCTGGAAGGTAACACCATCGAAGGCTCGTACGCTCCGGCGTTGACTCCCGATGCCTTGAGTGAGCGCGGCTGGACCAAGGATGATCTGGTCAAGTTCTTCCGCACTGGCCTGTCGCCGCAAGGGGTGATGACTTTCCGCATGTCCTCGGTGCTTGAGCATTCCACCTCGCGCATGCCGGAAGCCGATGTGCGCGCCATGGCGGCCTATCTGACCCAGAATCGCGAGATGCCGGGGCCCAAGGTCAAGGCTGCCGAAGCACAGACCAGCGTCAAGGGTGAGAACCTTTACCTGGGCCTGTGCGCGGGCTGCCACGGTGCGCAGGGCGCGGGCCAGCCGCATTCGTCGGTGCCCATGAGCACCAATACCACGGCCATGTTCCCCACGCCCATCAACCTGATTCGCGTGATCCGCGAAGGCGTGCATGAGCGCGATCTGGCCCAGGGCGAGCGCATGCAGACCATGCCGGCCTATGCCGACAAGCTCAGCAACGAGGAGATGGCTGACCTGGTCAATTACATGCGCCAGACCTGGGGGGGCCGTCCCGGCGACGTGACCGCCGCGCAGGTGGCCGAGCATGTGAAGACCATAGAGCACAGCAAGTAAGTCCGGACCTGTCTTGAGGCCACGGTCGCGCGGTTTGCCGCAGCGGCCGTGGCCTTTTGTTTTGCAGGTCAGGAATTCACGAGTGCAGCATGGCCTGAGCTTGGGTGGAGCGCTCCGCCTGCTCGCGCCTATCCGTGTCTATCTACGCCTATTCGTCCTGGGCGGGATTGTCCGGCAATATCACCATGGCCTGGGCCGCGAGCTTCCAGGCAATGGCCGAGGCTTCCATATCGCCACGGTGCTCGGCCATCAGCGCCAGACGTTGCCAGGCGCGGGTGCGCAGCTGGGCGTCTTGCAACAGTGGTGCGGCGCGGGTCAGCAATTGCTGGGCCTTGCCCCATAGCTGGCGCTGCACGCAGGCCATGCCGGCCAGATATTGCAGGCGCGGCTCGCGCGGGTTGGCGTTGGCTGCTGTCTCGAAACGGGCCAGCCAGGCCGCATCCAGCTTGCCCAGGCATGACTGCAGCACCTGCACCAGCTGGGGCAGGTGGGCTTCGGTACGAGGGCTGGCTTGTGGCAGCAGATGTTCCCACACGGGCAGCAGCCAGGCACGTGCCTGGGTGGCCTCTCCGCCCAGTGCGACCAGACGCTCGGTTGCGGGGATGGCGACTTCGGGCATGGCTCGCTCGTCTTCGTCCAGCGACAGCCAGAACTGCTGCAGTGACGAGGTATCGCGTGCATCGCGAATGCTGGCCAGCAGCAGGCCACGTACCACGCTGGCCGAGGCGGCCGGAGAGAAGGCGCGGTGCTTGGCCAGCAGGCGCGCGGTGTCGAGAGCTACCTGGGTGTTGCCCGCCAGTCGGGCAGCCTTGAGCTTGATGCGCAGGGCAATTGTGCGGCGGCCGGCGCCCTGGGGCAGATCGCCCAGGCGGCGCATGGACTCGGTGGCGTCGCGATCGTCCAGCGCCCAGCGGGCCGAGCGCATCTGCGCGCCCTCACGGATTTCCTGGTCCTGGGTAGTGCCGGGTTCGGGCAGGGCACTCATGGCCTGCTGCCAGTGCTTGTCGCGCAGGGCCGAATCCTGCAGCGCATGCGAGGCATCGGCCGCCAGCAGATGGGCGGTGGCGCTCAGGCGCTCGCCATAGGGAATGGCTGCCTTGGCGTCGCGCAGCGACTGTTCGGTGGACAGGGCCGTCATGGCCGCCTTGCGGGCGCGAAGAAAACGACCGGCCTGCAGATGCGACAGCGACTCCAGCAGGCTCTGGTTCATGCTGCGCTCTTTCTGCTGCATGCGCCAGCGGCGTGCCTGGTGCGGCATCTGCAGCAGGGTGGCCAGCGCGCGCAGGGCGGCGTAGAGCAGCACAAAGGCCAGAAAAATCAGGACGATGGCCAGATTCAGCGACATGTCCACCCGGTAGGGCGACCAGAACCAGGTCACGGAACTCTGGTTGTTGCCGGCGAACAGGGCCGTGGCCACGGCCACGGCAAACAGACCCATCAACCACAAGGCAGCACGCATTGGGGTGTCCTCCTGGCTTAGCGGCCTGCCGCAGCTGTGGCCAGTGCGGTCAGTGTGTCATCGAGCTGCACGCGATCCGTGCTGTGCAGATTGTCCTGAATCTGCTGCAGCTGGGCCTGTGCGGTCTGGGTGCGGCGGGCGCGCGTGTCGAAGTACTTGCCCAGCATGACGTTGGCCGAGTTCAGGTCCATGCGGGCCGATTCCCACTGGCGCGAAAGCAGTGCCAGCCGGGCATTGAGCAACTTGAGCTTGAGGTTCTCGCGCAGGAAATAGCCTTGCTCGGGTGCCAGCAGCACGACTTCGGGGTGCTCGATGCGGCGCACGCGTACCAGGTCGGCCGCGCCATCGCGCAAAGCTTCCCACAGCTGCTGGCCCTGCCCCTGCCACCAGGCCCATTGGGTCATTGTGAGGCTGTTGTCGGCTGCCGCTGGTTGGGCTCCGTTCTTGTCGGGGGCGGCGCTGCGACTGCGGGCACGGCCCACATCGTTGATCAGGGGCAGGTCGTCCACCTGGCGTGTCAGATCCTCGATGCGAGAGAGCACGCCCTTGGTGTCGGTCACGTTCATGCGCGAGAGCTTGTCCAGATCCTGGTCAATGGCCCGGATGACCGGAGCCAGCCGCGGCTGGGCTGCACTTTCCACGCGCTTCTGTGCGGATTTGAGGGTGGCAACCAGGGGCTGCAGACTACCCGAAAGCTCGGCCTGCTGCTGAGCCATGCGCACGGAGGACTCGATATCGGCCACCAGATTCTCGTCACGCGTGCGCGAGAGGCTTTGCATCAGTTCTTCGAGCTGGTTGCGCTGCAGACTGAGTTCGCCCACGCGCGCTTCCATCACGGAGACTCGGGCTGCGCTGTCGCGGGCCAGATCCTGGGCATCCTTGGCCAGGGTGCGGGCCTCCACCGACTGGGCGCCGGACTGGGCCGACTGGCGCGCCAACTGCTCCTGCATATTGCCCACACGCTGCCACAGCATGCCGCAGGCCACCAGGGCGGCGATGGCGACTGCGCCCAGCGTCAGCACCAAGGGCATGGGCGCGCCGTTGCCGGCTGCAGCGGATGTCTGGGGTGAAGGCGGTTGGTGTGGGGTGTCAGGAGTGGGGATGGCGTCGGAGCTCATAGAGCCGATTCTATAGACGCGAGCACCTCATCCTGTGTTGGACGACTTTGCAGTACCAGGCCAAAACCGGCGGCTTCGGCCTTGGCGGCAATACGAGCGTGGGTGGTGAGTGCCCGCGCCTGCTGCCAGCTTTGACCGGGCAGCATCTGTTGTAGGTTGGCAACAGCTTCGGAGCTGCTGAACAGCCACAGGCTGCGGTCGGTGGCGGCATTGCGGGCCAGCTCCCGCTGTTGCGGCGTCCATTGCGGCAGCAATCGCTGGTAGACGGCCAGCAACTCCACCTCGGCACCCGCTTCGCGCAGGCGTGCGGCCAGCCAGTCGCGGCCCGCGCCCTGGGTGGATGGGGGCGCAGTTTCAGGCGTCGGGCTGTCGCCGCGCACTATGAGCACGCGGTCGCCGGGGCGAATCTGCTTGCGCACGCGTTGCCACAGGGTTTCGGATTCGAACTGCGCAGCATCTGCGGCCGGGCCGTCGATCTGGCCGGCGGGAATGCCTGCGGCCAGCAGCGCGCGCGCCGTGCCGGGGCCCGGTGTCCATGCTCTTGTATCGGGAGCTAACAGCGCTTGATGGGTAAGCGCTTCGGGCGAATTTGATGCAAAGAAATACTGAACCGCGTTGCCGCTGACAAACATCACGGCGCGGTAGTGAGCTGGGGTGAGGGCACAGGCTCTGGCCTGGGCCAGCGCCTGCTGGGCTGCTTCGTCGCTGCAAGGGCCTATGCCCATCAGCGGCAGGGCATGGGCTTCCCAGCCCCGCGATTGCAGCGCGCTCACCCAGGGCTGGGCATCGTGCTGCGGGCGGGTGACCAGAATGCGCGCGCGCATGGCTGTGGCCGCTCAGGCTTGCTTGGTGGCGGAGACCTTGGCAGGTATGGCACCTGCGGCCTGCAGCTGTGCGGCCAGGCTTTCGCCCAGCGCATTGGCGGTGGCAAAGTCGGTGACGGTGGCGCTGGCTTGCACGCGCACCAGAGGCTTCTGGCCTTCGATATCGCCCCAGGCGGCATCCATGTGCAGGGTGTTGCCCTCAAAGCGGCCGAAAGCGGCCAAAGGCATGGAGCAGCTGCCCCCCATGCAGCGGCTGACGGCACGCTCGGCCGTCACGGTCAGCCAGGTGGGCATGTCGGCCAGCGGTGCCAGGGCTTCCATGATGTCCTGGCGATTGGTACAGACCTCGATGCCCAGGGCGCCCTGGCCAGCGGCCGGCAGCATCTGGGCGGGATCGAACTTCATGCGGATGCGGTCGGCCATGCCAAGGCGCATCAGGCCGGCTGCGGCCAGCACGATGGCGTCGTACTGACCTTCATCGAGCTTGCGCAGGCGGGTGTTGACGTTGCCGCGCAGCGGCTCGATCTTCAGATCGGGGCGCAGGGCCTGCAGCAGGGCCTGGCGGCGCAGGCTGGAAGTGCCGACCACGGCGCCCTGAGGCAGCTCGTCCAGCGATGCATATTTGTTGGAGACAAAGGCATCGCGCGGGTCTTCGCGCGTCATCACGCAGGCCAGCACAAAGCCTTCGGGCAGCTCCATGGGCACGTCCTTGAGTGAATGCACGGCCATGTCGGCGCGGCCTTCCTCGAGCGCCACTTCCAGCTCCTTGACGAACAGGCCCTTGCCGCCCACCTTGGACAGTGCGCGGTCCAGGATCTGGTCGCCCTTGGTGGTCATGCCCAGCAGTTCGACCTCATGGCCGCGGCTGCGCAAGATCGCCTGCACATGTTCGGCCTGCCACATGGCCAGCTGGCTTTCGCGTGTGGCAATGACGATGGATGCTGGTTTGGACGATGCGGAATTCATAACGGACGCTGTATCTGGCAGGTAACAGGGGATGCTAGCATGGCAAGTTGACCTATACAGAGCCCAAGGAGAATACTCAATGCCTTCTGCCCGAGCCTCGAAATCCGCCAGTGCCGACAAGCCCTTGCGCACGACGGACAAGTCCAAGGACAAGGATTTGCCGTTGATCGAAGACATTCGCCTGCTGGGCCGGATATTGGGCGATGTGATTCGGGAGCAGGAGGGCGAGCAGGCATTTGCTCTGGTGGAGCAGGTACGTCAGCTTTCCGTGGCGTTTCGCCGCGATGCCGACGAAGCGGCCGACAAGGCGCTCAAGAAGCTGCTCAAGGGCCTGTCCAGCGACCAGACCGTCAGCGTGATCCGCGCCTTCACCTATTTCTCGCATCTGGCCAATCTGGCCGAAGACCGCCACCATATCCGCCGCCGCGCCGTGCACGAGCGTGCCGGCAATACGCAGGAAGGCAGCATCGAAGTGGCGCTGGCCCGGTTGCGCTGGGCGGGCATTTCCTCGGGCTCGGTGGCCCAGATGCTGACCAGGAGCTTTATCTCTCCGGTGCTGACTGCCCATCCGACCGAGGTGCAGCGCCAGAGCATTCTGATGGCCGAGCGCCGCATCGCCCAACTGATGGCCGAGCGTGACGATATCGAGATGCGTGCCCAGCTCTACAACAGTGCCAAGGACGCGCTGACCCCGCGTGAGCTGGCCCGCGTCGATGCGCAGCTGCGTGCCTGTGTGGCCCAGTTGTGGCAGACCAGGCTGCTGCGCCACTCCAAGCTCACCGTGGCCGACGAGATCGAGAACGCGCTGTCGTATTACGAAGCGACCTTTTTGCACGAGATTCCCAAGATCTACACCCAGCTGGAGCAGGAGCTGGGTCAGAAACTGTCTGCCCACAGCTTTTTGCGCATGGGCCAGTGGATTGGCGGCGACCGTGACGGCAACCCCTTTGTGACGGCCGAGAGCCTGGAACTGGCCCTGTCGCGCCAGGCCGATGTGGCGCTGCGCCACTATCTGCGCGAGGTGCATTGGCTGGGCGGCGAGCTGTCGCTGTCGGACAATCTGGTGGGCGTCACGCCCGAAATGCAGGCTCTGGCCGATGCCTCGCCCGACGGCAATGTGCACCGCAGCGACGAGCCTTATCGCCGCGCGCTGACGGGCATGTATGCACGGCTGGCCGCCACGCTCAAGGTGCTCAGCGGCGGCGAGGCCGCACGCCACGCCGTGGCACCGCAAAACGCCTATGCCACGGCAGAGGAATTTCTGAACGATCTGCAGGTCATCGACGACTCGCTCTCGCGCTTCCATGGCGACATGCTGGCACCGCAGCGCCTGCATCCGCTGATGCGTGCGGTACAGGTATTCGGCTTTCATCTGGCCACGGTGGACCTGCGCCAAAGCTCGGACAAGCACGAGGCCGTGGTGCAGGAGCTGCTGTCGGTGGCGCGGCTGGAGTCCGATTACAGCGGCCTGGAGGAAGACGCCAAATGCGCGCTGCTGGTGCGCCTGCTCGAAGATGCACGGCCGCTGCGCGTCATGGGGGCCGAGTATTCCGAGCATGCGCGCAGCGAGCTGGCCATCTTCGAGGCTGCGCACCGCCTGCTTCGGCTGCAGGGCCGTGAGGCCATCCGCCACTGCATCATCAGCCATACTGAAACCGTCAGTGACCTGCTGGAAGTGCTGCTGCTGCAAAAGGAAGTGGGGCTGCTGCGCGGAACGCTTCAGGACGGTGCGCAATGCGATCTGATCGCCGTGCCGCTGTTCGAGACCATCGAGGATCTGCGAAACGCCGAGCCCATCATGCGCCGCTATTACCAGCTGCCCGGCATTGCCGAGATGATGAAGAAAAGCGGTGGTGAGCAGGACATCATGCTGGGCTACAGCGACAGCAACAAGGATGGCGGCATCTTTACCAGCAACTGGGAGCTGTACCGCGCCGAGATTGCACTGGTCGAGCTGTTCGACGACCTGGCCGACCAGTTTGGTATCCAGCTGCGCATGTTCCACGGCCGTGGCGGTACCGTGGGGCGGGGCGGCGGCCCCAGCTATCAGGCCATTCTGGCCCAGCCGCCGGGCACGGTGCGCGGCCAGATCCGCTTGACCGAGCAGGGCGAAGTCATTGCCTCCAAATACGCCAATCCCGAGATCGGGCGCCGCAATCTGGAGACCCTGGTGGCTGCCACGCTGGAAGCGACCCTGCTGCAGCCCACCAAGCCCGCGACCAAGGCGTTTCTCGAGGCTGCGGCTTTTCTGTCCGAAGCCAGCATGGGGGCCTACCGCTCCCTGGTCTACGAGACCCCTGGCTTTACCAATTACTTTTTCAGCAGCACGCCGATCCGCGAGATCGCCGAACTCAACATAGGTTCG
Organism: Comamonas resistens; assembly: GCF_030064165.1. Classification (NCBI taxonomy): domain Bacteria; kingdom Pseudomonadati; phylum Pseudomonadota; class Betaproteobacteria; order Burkholderiales; family Comamonadaceae; genus Comamonas; species Comamonas resistens. The sequence continues at coordinate 3,785,041 of NZ_CP125947.1, read as the reverse complement.
CGCCCGGCCTCGCGCAAGGCGACCCAGGCCATCGAAGACCTGCGCGCCATTCCCTGGGGCTTCAGCTGGGGGCAATGCCGTTTGACGCTACCGGGCTGGTACGGCTTTGGCGCGGCGGTGCAGGCCTTCATCCACCGCCCGGGCAAGGATGCCAAGGCGCAACTGGCCCTGCTGCAGAAGATGTACCGCCAGTGGCCGTTCTTCCGCACGCTGCTCTCGAATATGGACATGGTGCTGGCCAAGAGCGATCTGAATCTGGCTTCGCGCTACAGCGAACTGGTGACCGATACGCGCTTGCGCCGCCGCATCTTCGGCGCCATCGAGGCCGAATGGCAAAGCACGGTACAAGCTTTGAACAGCATCACGGGCGACAAGCAGCGGCTGGAACACAACTCGGCGCTGGCGCGCTCCATCCGCCACCGCTTCCCCTATATCGATCCGCTGCACCATCTGCAGGTGGAACTGGTGCGCCGCTGGCGCGCAGGCCAGACCGACGACCGCGTGAAGAACGGCATCCATCTGTCCATCAACGGCATTGCGGCCGGTGTGCGCAACACGGGTTGAGGTACATCGCAGCAGCTCTTGAAACAGGAGCTGCTTGCGCCAATGCATAAAGGGTTTGAGGTATATGAATGCTTCAAACCCTTTTGTATAAGGCGTGACCAGCTATGAAATAGTAAGCTGATCTTTGAGACCGGCGCGCTCCAAGCGAGAGGCAGCGAGCAAGAGCCGCCTCGCTGCGAGGCTGCCGTCCCCCTCAGGGGAAGCCGCAAAGCGGCTCAGGGGGAGCACTTAGTGCAGCATCAAGGAGCCCGCGGCCTTGCTCTTGCCGGCACGTGCGGGAGGGTTGCACAGGCCGCACTGATAGTGGCGTGCATTCTCGTAGGGCTCGGTGACGAACTGGCCCTTGCAGACCGAGCATTGCGTGCGCGTCAGCATCTGCGCATCGACAAATTTCACCAGACGCCAGGCGCGGGTGAAGGACAGCAACACGTCCAGCTCGGCGGCCTGAATCTGCTCGCTATAGAGGCGGTAGGCCTTGGTCAGCTGCTCGGCCGAATCCAGTTCCACGCCCTTGGACAGGTATTCGTAGATGTTCAGAAACAGCGAGCTGTGGATGTTTTCCTGCCAGGTCAGAAACCAGTCGGTGGAAAACGGCAACTGGCCCTTGGAGGGGGACTTGCCCGAGATTTCCTTGTACAGCCGGATCAGGCGTTCGTAGGACAGGGTGGTTTCCGATTCCAGCACCTGCATGCGGGCGCCCATCTCAATGAGCATGGCGGCGCGCTCGATTTGCTTGGATTCGTTCAGAACGCTTTTCACGGCAGTCTTGGCAGCGGGCATGTGTCTCTCCTGAAAACAGTGGGTGGTTCAGAGGTGCTCAGAGCACTTCGGAGACACGGCTGGCCATCAGGATGTTGGCGTGCAAGGTGTTGGTGGCGGCGTTGGCTATCTTGTTGCTGCTGTGGTTGGTCAGCAGGCTCCAGACCATTTCATCGTCGGCGCGGAAGCTGGCCAGCAGGGTATTGCGCGATGCCAGCTTGAGCACTTGCGCCGAGGACAGCGAGCCCAGCAGGTCGCATGATTCTTCATTCAGACCCAGGCGGAACACGGCTTCGGCCTTGTCCTGGCGGATCAGGGTCTGGGCCAGCATCAGGTAAGTGAGGTTGGCTTCGCGGATCTCGGCGAGCAGTTGTTCGTTGGTCATGGTCTGTCCTTTCAATCTCTACAGACCGCGTTTTGTCGGGAACAAAACGTCAAAAAATGTTTCGATCTGTTGGTTTGAATTGTGTTGTAGGCCAGGACCGAACTGAAGTCGGGTTGCAGCGGTGCAGTCTGTCTGGTTGCACAAGCGCGCTCGTAGGATTTACCTTACTTCGGGGTCTTCCTTCTGGATGACATCAAGAGTCTGCTCGGCTGAAAGGGGCGCAATGCACGGTTTTTTGACTACCTGCTGCAATTGTGAGCCTTCATGAGCAATGCCTATGGCATGAATAAACCGGTTTTTGCTCCTTATCTGGGAGCATGGGCGGCTTGCCGGGACCCGAGGTCTGTCCTGAAGGCTTGATGCGCCCATGCATTCCCTGCGCGCTATTACCCCTGTTCTGCAGGGCGCCCAGGCTGGCTGCACCATTCGCTCCAGCTGCCGGCAAACAGGGCCGTAGGGGCGAAACCGGCAATGCGCATGGCCAGCACATTGGGCGTGGCGCTGACGCCGCTGCCGCATTGGTGGACCACGGTGGCTGGGTCTCGGCCTGCCAGCAATTCGTCAAATTCGGCCTTGAGCAAGGCCGCAGGCTTGAAGCGGCCGTCGGCAGCGATATTGCTGCCGAACGGGCGGTTGAGCGCACCGGGGATATGACCGGCCACCGGGTCCAGAGGCTCGACCTCGCCGCGATAACGGGCGGGGGCGCGGGCATCGATCAAGGTCTGGCTGGGCTGGCCCAGGTCCGACTCGACCTGAGCGACGGTCTTGAGCGTCTCCAGTGGCTGGCCCAGCTCGAAGTTGGCCTGAAAACGGCAGGGCTCTTCACCGCTGTTGACTGCCTGACCACCGGCCTGCCAGGCTTGCAGGCCGCCGTCGAGCACGGCCGCGGCGTCATGGCCGGCCCAGCGCAGCATCCACCACAGGCGGCCGCAGTAGTTGCAGCCGTTGCGGTCATAGACGACGGCCTGCATATCGTTGGCAAAGCCGATCGAAGAGAGCCAGACCGCAAAGCGCTCGCGGCTGGGCAGTGGATGGCGTCCGCCCGAGGCCGCCTGGGCGCTGGTGGCAACCTGGCCGTTTTCGCCGGGCACGCCATGCGCGGCGCTGAGGTCTTTGTCGAGGTCGGCAAAAACGGCGTCGGGGATATGGGCCTGCAGGTACTGCTCATGTCCGGCAGGCGGGTTCATGAGGTCAAAGCTGCAATCAAACACCATGAGCGGCTTGCCGCTGGCCTGGATCTGGGCCAGTTGTTCGACGGAAATCAGGGTGTCATAGCGCCCGGATGCGGGCAGGGAAGGCGTGGTGGTCATGGATGAGCGCTCCGGAAATTACGGTTCATTATGCGGGCGCCAAGCCATGGGCTAGTGGGCGCCTGCCTGAACCTTCCGGCATTGCAAGCATCGTCTCTTTCGTCAGGGACACCGAGCAAGGGCCGCCCCGCACCGAAGGTGTCGTCCCCCTTCAAGGGGGAAGCGGCGCAGCCGCTCAGGGGGTCAACTTCTAGACCGCAGCGCAGTTGCCGCAGCGCCACTGATGACGATCAGCGCAATGCCGGCCCAGCCGATCAGGGGAATGCTCTCGCCAAACAGCATCAGGCTCAGCAGGGCGGCGAACACGATGCCCGAATACTGCAGATTGGCGACGACGAGGGTGTTGCGCTTGGTCTCTGCGGAGGCATAGGCCTTGGTCATGCAGACCTGGGCCACGGCGGCCAGCACGCCCACGGGCAGCAGCCACAGCGCGCTCCAGCCGGGGAAGGGTGAGACGCCGGTGAACAGCATGGTGATGCCGCCGGCAATGGCCGAGCCCATGGAGAAATAGAAGACCACACGGGTTTCGGGCTCGCCCAGGCGCGACAGCGTGCTCACCTGCATATAGGCCATGGCTGCGAACATGCCGCCAAACAGGCCGCCCGTGGCGGCAATCCACTCGCTGGTCGGTGCACTGGTGGGGCGCAGCACCAGCAGCACGCCGACAAAACCCAGGAAGACCGTGCTGACCAGTGCCCAGGGAAAGGGCGGGATGGCGCGGCGCGTCTCGGGCTGGGCGGCGTAGGATTTGCGCAAGGTATGGCGCATCCACAGGCCCTGGGCAATCAGAAGGACGGCCATCCAGATGCTGCTCATGGAGTTGAGCGTGGTGGCCGTGGCCAGCGGCAGATGGCCGATGGCATAGAACCAGGCACCCATGGAGATCACGCCCACAAGGCTGCGCCAGGCATGTTCACGCGGGTACCGGGTGGCCAGCGTCACGCCGCTGTGGCGCGCCAACAGGGCCAGCAGGGCCATACTGACCAGGCCGCGATAGAAAATGATCTCTGCTGCATTGAAGTCCCTGGATGCAAACTTCACACACACACTCATGACCGCAAAAATCAGCGCGGCCAGCACCATCCACAGGGCTCTCATAACTCACTCAATTCAGCATAAAAAATAGCTGCTGCGCTTATCTGGTATGCGCTAGCAGCTATTGTTTTTGTAGAGATTTTCTCTAATCAGCGTTGGGGCACGGCGTCACCCAGGGCACTGCGATACCACTCATGGAAGTGCTGCATGCCGTCTTCCATGGGGCTTTGATAGGGACCGACCTCGTTGTCGCCGCGTTCATACAGGGCCTTGCGGCCCGCGTCCATGCGCTCGGCGATCTCGTCGTCCTCGATGCAGGTCTCCATATAGGCGGCCTTTTGCGCCTGCACGAACTCGGGCTCGAAGGCCGCGATTTCCTCGGGGTAGTAGAACTCCACCACGTTCAGCGTCTTGTCCACGGCAACCGGATGCAGGGTCGAGACCGTGAGCACATGCGGGTACCACTCCACCATGATGTGAGGGTAGTAGGTCAGCCAGATGGCGCCACGCTCGGGCAGCTTGCCGTCCCGGTAGTTCAGCAGCACCTCGTGCCACTTCTTGTAGATGTCCGAGCCTGGATTGCCGAAGCTGGGTGCCACGCCCACGGTCTGCACCGAGTATTCCTTGGCGAATTCCCACTTCAGATCGTCGCAGGTCACGAAATTGCCCAGACCGGGGTGGAAGGGGCCGACGTGATAGTCCTCCAGATAGACCTCGATAAAGGTCTTCCAGTTGTAGTTGCACTCGTGCATCTCGACATGGTCGAGCACGAAGCCGTCGAAGCTCAGCTGCTCGCGCAGCTTCATGCCGGCCAGGTCGGCCTCGATGTCGCGGCCGTTGTCCTCGAACAGCAGGCCGTTCCACTCGCGCAGCCGGTAGTTGTTGAGGTTCAGGCAGGGGTCGTGGCTGAAATGGGGGGCGCCCAGCAGCTCGCCGCTGGTGCTGTAGGTCCAGCGGTGCAGCGGGCAGACGATATTGCCGCCAGCATGGCCCTTGCCTTCGGACAGCAGATTGCCGCGGCCCTTGAGCATCACGGCCTGGCGGTGGCGGCAGACGTTGGAGATCAGCTCGATCTCGCCTTTGGCATTGCGCACCAGCGCGCGCCCCTCCTTCTCTTGAGGAAGAGCGTAGTAGTCGCCTATCTCGGGGATCGCAAGCTCATGGCCGACATAGCGCGGTCCGCGCTTGAAAATGGTTTCCAACTCGCGCTGAAACAGCGCTTGGTCGAAATAACTTGAAACTGGTAGTTGGCTTGCGGCCTGCTGCAGTTGAAGACTTAAATCAGACATGGATGACCTGACCTAAAGACTCCCCACAGGGAGGGTGCACGTGCGCACGCGGTAAAAAACGAAACCGGCCTTGACTGGACATGAGGTTCAGGCAAGAGCTCAGGGCAACGGCCTTGACTCAGTGCCCGACCAGGATGACCAAGCATGGGGCCGGCTTGACGGGAATGGGATTATAGCTGGTGGGGTTATTTCCGTTTTTCCGGTGCGTGTATTGAGCGGGCCAGCGCAGGTCAGCCTGATGTCAACCGTGGCGCAGCCCTGTCACAGCGGACTGTGCGGCGGATTCGCAATCGGGGATTTTCTTGTTGCGCCGGTGAGTTTGCGGGCATTGCGCACCGATGGGGCGGGGGCGCCTAAAATCGTCGTTTCCGTCCAACACAGCCCCACATCGCCCATGCCCAAGGCCGCTGCCGCAAAAAAAGCCGATCAACCCGCCAGCTACGAAGCCGCTTTGCAGGAGCTGGAGCAGCTGATTGCGCAGATCGAGTCCGGACAGTTGCCGCTGGAGCAGATGCTCAGTGGCTACCAGCGTGCGGCCCAGTTGCTGGGCTTTTGCCGCAGCCAGCTCGAGGCGGTGCAGGAGCAGGTGAAGGTGCTGGATGAGGGCCAGTTGTCGGCCTGGACACAGGACTAGCCGACTTCGCTCTCTGAAACAGCCCAGCATCAGCCATGAATGAATCAATGATTGCCGAACAGCAGCCTTCTCTGAACATGGGCGCGACAGCCCTGGATTTTCCCTCCTGGATGACAGAGCGCCTGGCGCGCACCGAGGAGGCACTGTCGCGCTGGGTGGGCGTCTGTGCGCCCGCCGGTCTGGGCGAAGCCATGCGCTACGCCGTGCTCGACGGCGGCAAGCGCCTGCGCCCGCTGCTGGTCTGGGCGGCTTCCGAAGCCGTGGGCGGCCAGGGCGCGGCCACGCTGCGCGCCGGTTGCGCGGTCGAGCTGATCCATGCCTATTCGCTGGTGCATGACGACATGCCCTGCATGGACAACGATGTGCTGCGCCGTGGCAAGCCCACCGTGCATGTGCAGTTCGGAGAATCCTCTGCCTTGCTGGCGGGCGATGCCCTGCAGGCCCTGGCTTTCGAGTTGTTGCTGCCGGAAGGCGAAGAAGTCCCTTGCTCCATGCAGGCCAGGCTGTGCCGTCTGCTGGGCGCCGCTGCAGGCAGCCAGGGCATGGCCGGTGGTCAGGCCATTGACCTGGCCAGCGTGGGCAAGCAGCTGACGGAAGCACAGCTGCGCGAGATGCACCGCCTGAAGACTGGCGCCTTGCTGCTGGGCAGCGTGCTGATGGGGGCTGCCTGCAATGCCAGGACCGAGGCACAGGCGCTGGAGGCGCTGACCGAATACGGCCAGGCCCTGGGCGTGGCATTCCAGGTGGTCGACGATATTCTGGATGTGGTGGCGGACTCGGCCACCTTGGGCAAGACGGCGGGCAAGGATGCGGCCAACGACAAGCCCACTTATGTCTCGCTGCTGGGGCTGGAGCGAGCCAGAGCCCATGCGGAGGAGCTGCGTCTGCAAGCCCATGCGGCACTGGCGCGCAGCGGCCTGCCCGATACACAGGCACTGGCGGCATTGGCGGATATGGTGGTGCAGCGCACGCACTGAATCACGACTTGTGCAAATCAGGCTCAGGCAAGTGCTTTTCCACAAGAAGACCATCTTGACTCATCCTTGTTTGCGCAAGTTCTATAAATATTCGTCAAAAAGCCCTTAAACCCAATGCTGGCAAGCGCGAGCAGCTACTAAAAATATAGATCATGCCCACGAACACTTATTCTCTGCTGCAGAACATTGATGATCCTGAAGCCATGCGCCGCCTGTCGCGTGCCCAGCTCAAGACCCTGGCGGCAGAGCTGCGCGCCTATGTGATCGACAGCGTCTCCAAGACGGGCGGCCATCTGAGCTCCAATCTGGGCACGGTGGAGCTGACGGTGGCGCTGCACACGGTGTTCAACACGCCCTATGACCGCATCGTCTGGGATGTGGGCCACCAGACCTATCCGCACAAGATCCTGACCGGTCGCCGCGATCGCATGGGTACGCTGCGCCAGCTGGGCGGTCTTTCGGGCTTTCCCCAGCGCGTGGAGAGCGAATACGACACTTTCGGCACGGCCCACTCGTCCACCAGCATCTCGGCGGCCCTGGGCATGGCCCTGGCGGCCAAGCAAAAAGGCGAGGACCGCCGCGCCATTGCCGTGATTGGCGACGGTGCGATGACGGCCGGCATGGCCTTCGAGGCGCTGAACAACGGCGGCGTGCATGACGCCAATCTGCTGGTCATCCTCAACGACAATGACATGAGCATCAGCCCGCCCGTGGGCGCGCTCAATCGCTATCTGGCCCAGCTGATGAGCGGTCAGTTCTACGCCAAGGCCCGCGATGTGGGCAAGAGCGTGCTCAAGCAGGTGCCGCCCTTGCTGGAGCTGGCCAAGCGTCTGGAGCAGCAGGCCAAGGGCATGGTCGTGCCTGCCACCATGTTCGAGCAGTTCGGCTTCAACTACATCGGCCCCATCGACGGCCATGACCTTGACTCGCTGATCCCCACGCTGGAAAACATCAAGGGCTTGAAGGGCCCGCAGTTTCTGCATGTGGTCACGAAAAAAGGCCAGGGCTACAAGCTGGCCGAGGCCGACCCTATCGCCTATCACGGCCCCGGCAAGTTCGACCCCAGCGTGGGCCTGGTCAAGCCGGCCACGCCGCCCAAGCAGACCTTCACCCAGGTCTTCGGTCAGTGGCTGTGCGACATGGCCGCAAAGGACCAGCGCCTGGTGGGCATCACACCGGCCATGCGCGAAGGCTCGGGCATGGTGGAGTTCCACAAGCGCTTTCCCGGCCGCTACTACGACGTGGGCATCGCCGAGCAGCATGCGGTGACCTTTGCGGGCGGCATGGCCTGCGAAGGTGTCAAGCCTGTCGTGGCCATCTACTCCACCTTTTTGCAGCGCGCCTATGACCAATTGATCCACGATGTGGCGCTGCAGAATCTGCCCGTGGTGTTTGCACTGGACCGCGCCGGTCTGGTCGGTGCCGATGGTGCGACCCATGCCGGTGCCTATGACATCGCTTTTGTGCGCTGCATCCCGAACATGAGCATGGCCTGCCCGGCCGACGAGCGCGAAACACGCCAGCTGCTGAGCACAGCCTATGAGCAGAACCACCCTGTCTGCGTGCGCTATCCGCGCGGTGCCGGTGTGGGTGTGGCTCCGCTGGAGAGTCTGGAAGGCCTGCCTTTCGGCAAGGGCGAAATCCGCCGTGAATCCGCAGCCAAGAAGATTGCCATCCTGGCCTTCGGCACGCTGCTGTACCCGGCCCTGCAAGCCGCCGAAGCACTGGACGCCACGGTCGCCAATATGCGCTGGGCCAAGCCGCTGGACGAGGAGCTGCTGCTGCAGATTGCGGCCGAGCACGGGCTGATCGTCACGCTGGAAGAGGGCAGCATCATGGGCGGAGCCGGCAGTGCCGTGCTCGAAGCCCTGGCCGCCCATGGGCTGAGCAAGAACGTGCTGCAACTGGGCCTGCCCGATCAGTTCATCGAGCATGGCGACCCCGCCAAGCTGCTGGCGCTGCAGGGTCTGGACGCCGCAGGCATCGAGGCATCGATCCGCAAGCGTCTGGCAGACTGATTGCGCGGCGACTGAATCAAGGCTCTTTTCCGAAGAGCCTTTTTTCTTGCACCGTGCGGGAAAGAAAACTGACGGCGGCCGCGAATCTTTCCGCGGGCCGCGCGTGCGTTCCTAGAATGGCCGAGGTTTGCGCCCGGACTGCGATGACAGCCAAGGCAATCAACAACTACTAGCGGAGAGATATTCATGGACCGTCGCTCACTCGTCAAACATGTGGGCATGGCTGGTGTGCTGGCTGCGGGAATGGCACCTGCGGTGCGCGCCCAGGAATTGATGCAGTGGCGCCTGGTCACGAGCTTCCCCAAATCGCTGGACGCGATCCACGGTGCGGCTGAAAAGTTCGGGCAGATGCTCAAGCTGATGTCGAACGGGCAGATCGAAGTCATCGTCCAGCCTGCAGGCGAGGCAATGCCTGCCTTTGGCGTGATGGAGGGCGTGCAGAGCGGCGCGGCCGAGATGGCGCTCACGGCACCTTATTACTTCACCGACAAGGACCCCTGCTTTGCCTTTGGCTGTGCCGTTCCCTTCGGCCTGACGGCGCGCCAGATGGATGCCTGGATGGAGTACGGCAACGGCCGCAAGCTCATGGATGACTTCTATGGTCAGTACAACATCAAAAGCCTGAGCGCGGGCAATACCGGCACGCAAATGGGCGGCTGGTATCGCAAGGAAATCAAGGCAGTGGCCGATCTCAAGGGCCTGCGCATGCGTGTGGGCGGCGGGCTGCTGGTGGAAGCCTTGCAAAAGCTGGGAGTCCAGGCTTACAACATGCCCATCAGCGAGGCCTACCAGGCGCTGGAAAAAGGGCGCCTGGACGTGGTGGAGTTCGTGGGCCCCTACGACGACCAGAAGCTGGGCTTTGGCAAGATCGCGCCTTACTACTATTACCCAGGCTGGTGGGAAGGCGGGGCCGAGCTGGCCTACTTCATCAATGCCAAGGTCTTTGCGGCGCTGACGCCCGAGTTGCGTGCCATGGTGGAAGGCGCTGCCGCACTGGCGGCCAAGGATTTGACGGCCAAGTATCTGGCACTCAATCCCGCGGCGCTCAAGAAGCTGCTCAGCGAGCGTGTTCAGCTGCGTGCCTTTCCACGCGAGCTCATGGATGCGGGCTTCAAGGTCGTGATGGCAACCATGGCCGAGCACGAGGCCAAGTCCGCCATGTTCAAGAAAATCCACCGCAGCCTCAGAGGCTTTCAGCACGATCAACTGCTGTGGGACCGTTTCTCGGAATTTCGCTATGTCAGCTATATGAGCGCAGTACGCCTGTAGTGGGCGATTGCTTATGGGGCGGCAGCAGACTTGATGCAGCTCACTAGGTAGAACTTCTTAAGCGAACGGTCACTTTTTGGTGCACGTCGAACGTTTTGCTCGTGTACATTTTGTCCCTGTTACATAAATCAAGCTGGCATAGATCAGTGGTCTGTGTCAGCCCAATCCGTTCCTCAAGGAGACATAAGTGGATCGTCGTTCCATCCTCAAAAATGCTGGTATTGCCGGCGTACTGGCCGCAGGTGCGGCTCCTGCCGTGCATGCTCAGGCTGCTGTGCGTTGGCGCCTGGCCTCCAGCTTCCCCAAGTCGCTGGACACGATTTTCGGCAGCGCCGAGAAACTGTCGCAAACCGTCAAGGCATTGTCGGGCGGCAAGTTTGAAATCTCGGTCCATCCTGCGGGCGAGCTGATGCCCGCTTTCGGTGTGGTCGACGCCCTGCAGGCCGACACCATCGATATGGCGGAAACCGCTGCCTATTACTTCACCGGCAAGGACCCCATCTTCGCCTTCAGCTGCGCCGTGCCCTTTGGCCTGACCACGCTGCAGATGAATGCCTGGAAGGACCATGGCAATGGCCGCAAGCTGCTGGACGCTTTCTTCGCCAAGTACAACTTCAAGACCGCTTCGGCCGGCAACACCACGACCCAGATGGGTGGCTGGTATCGCAAGGAAATCAAGACCGTGGAAGACCTCAAGGGTCTGAAGATGCGTCTGGGCGGCGGCGTGTTCGGCGAGGCCATGGCCAAGCTGGGCGTGGTGGCGCAGAATATGCCCGCTGGCGATGTCTACCAGGCTCTGGAAAAGGGCACGCTGGATGCCGTGGAGTTCGTCGGTCCCTACGACGATGAAAAGCTGGGCTTCAACAAGGTTGCGCCTTACTACTACTACCCCGGCTGGTGGGAAGGCTCCGCCGACCTGGAGTTCTTCATCAACATCAAGAAGTACAACGCGCTCTCGCCCGAGAACAAGGCCATTCTGGACGCCGCGACCCGCGTGGCCGCTGCCGATATGACCAGCAAGTACCAGGTGCTGAACCCCATCGCCATCAAGAAGCTGGTGGCCAACAAGACTCAGCTCAAGATGTTCCCCAAGGCGCTGATGGACGCTGGCTTCAAGGCTTCCATGGAAGTGTTTGCCGAGCACGAAGCCAAGTCGCCCGAATTCAAGAAGATCCACCAGGACATGCGGGCCTTCCAGCGCGACCAGATTCTGTGGAACCGCTTCTCGGAATTCCCTTTCAACCAGTACATGGCTACAGCCAAGATCTGATTGATCTCCAGCCCGCCAGTGTCATGCGCTGGCAGCTATCAAAACCGCAGCTTGCTGCGGTTTTTTTATGTCTGTTTCAGGCAGCGATGGGAATGGCTTCCGGTGTCCCCGGAATGGCGCCGGCCTCAACCCCCTGTCGGTCGCGGCCAAGAAAAAAGCCCTGACCGGTAAGAGTCAGGGCTTTGCGCTTCAAAGCGGCAGACCAGAAGGCTTACTTGCTGGCAGGGGCTGTGCCCAGCGAGTCCATCAAGGCCTTGGCCGGATCATCCGAGCCATAAGCGCCTGCATCGGGGGCTGGAGGAGCGTCGGGCGTATCGGGTGTCGCGGGTTGCTGGGCTCCAGGTGCAGGGGCTGCAGAGCCTTCCTCGCCGCCTTCGGGTGCACCAAACGGGTTGTCTGCCCCGTAGCCGCCGCCAGTGTCATTGAGCTGGTTGAGCATTTCGTCGCCGACCTTGTTCATGTCCACCACCACCGGTTTGTCCAGCGCACCGGTCACGATGCCGGGGAAGGCGATGAGCACGCCAACCATCACCAGTTGGATCAGCACAAAGGGCACGGCACCCTTGTAGATCTGCATGGTGGTCACAGGCTCGATGACCTTGTGCGTCACGCGGTCCACATATTGCTTCTCGGGCGCCACGGAACGCAGGAAGAACAATGCAAAGCCGAACGGCGGGTGCATGAACGAGGTCTGCATGTTCACGGCCAGCAGCACGCCGAACCAGATCAGGTCAATGCCCATCTTCTCTGCCACGGGACCCAGCAGAGGCACCACGATGAACGAGAGTTCGAAGTAGTCCAGGAAGAAGGCCAGGAAGAAGATCATGATGTTGACCACGATCAGGAAGCCCACCTGGCCGCCGGGCAGGCTGGTCAGCAGATGCTCGACCCACTTGGGGCCGTCTGCGGCCTGGAACACCAGGCTGAAGGTGGTGGCGCCGATCATGATGAACATCACGAAGCTGGCCAGCTTGGTGGTGGAGGCCAGGGCCTGCTTGAGCAGGCTCATGTTCAGGCGTTTGCGGGCAAAGCCCATGATCAGCGCTGCCATGGCTCCCATGGCGCCGCCTTCGGTGGGTGTGGCAATGCCCAGGAAGATGGTGCCCAGCACCAGGAAGATCAGCAGCAGCGGCGGGATCAGCACGAAAGTCACGCGCTCGGCCAGGCGCGAGAGCAGGCCCAGCTTGAAGATGCGGTTGAACGATGCCAGCACAAAGGCGATGAAGGTGCCGCCGCACATGGCGGTGACGATCTTCTCGTCGGTGGCGACTTCGGTCACTTCCTTGCCCTGCCACCAGGTGTGCAGGTCGGCCATGTGATTGGCGAGGAAGATCGCAACGATGGTCGAGATACCCATAACCACGGCCAGGGAGATATAGCCGGAGTTGCCATTGGCTTCGCGGTAGATACGAGCCTCAACGGGGAGGGCTGGCACCATCTTGGGCTTGAAGATGGCCAGAATTACCACCCACAGCACATACAGGCCCATGAGCATGAAGCCGGGAATGAAGGCGCCCTTGTACATATCGCCCACGCTCTTGCCCAACTGGTCGGCCATCAGAATCAGTACCAGCGAGGGTGGAATGATCTGTGCCAGAGTGCCGGATGCTGCAATCACCCCTGATGCCAGGCGACGGTCATAGCCGTAGCGCAGCATGATGGGCAGCGAGATCAGGCCCATGGAAATCACGGAGGCTGCCACCACGCCGGTTGTCGCGGCCAGCAGCGCGCCCACGAAGATCACGGCCAGTGCCAGACCGCCGCGGATCGGGCCGAACACCTGGCCCACGGTGTCGAGCAGGTCCTCGGCCATGCCGGAGCGTTCGAGAATCAGGCCCATCAAGGTGAAAAAGGGCACGGCCAGCAAGGTGTCGTTGGCCATGATGCCGATCAGGCGCTGGGGCAACCATGCCATCACGGAGGAAGGGAAAACTCCCAGCTCTATCCCTAGAAAGCCAAAAGTCAGGCCTGCCGCGCCCAGGCTGAAAGCCACGGGAAAGCCCAGCAGCAGAAAGCAGATCAGCCCCGCAAACATGATGGGGGCGTAGTTGGTAGCGATAAATTCCATCTGTATCTCCCGCTACCTTCAAGCCTTGGCCTGTGAGGCCATGGCCTCGGCCTGTTTGCGATCGGCTTCGGCACGCAGGGCCTCGGCCAGTTCTTCTTCTGCGCTCTTGTCGCTCAGCTTGCCCATGGGGTCCGGGCCGTTGCCGGTCAGGAAGGCAATACGCTTGATGAGTTCAGACCAGCCTTGCAGCATCAGCAGCGTGACGCCCACGGGGATGGCCGCCCAGACGGGCCAGCGGATCAGGCCACCGGGGTTGCCGGAGACTTCACCCGATTGGTACATCTGGATTACCACGGGGGTGGAAAGCCACAGGATGGTCAGGCACAGCGGCGTGAGAAAGCAGGCAAAGCCGATGATGTCGATCCAGACTTGGGCCTTCTTGGACAGGCGGGAGTTGATGACGTCGATGCGTACATGTTCGCGGTGCAGCAGGGTGTAGCCAGCGGCAATCAGAAACGACCAGGCAAACAGATACCACTGCACTTCCAGGAAGGCGTTGGAGCTGGTGTCAAAGGCTTTGCGTACGATGGCGTTGGCGGCGCTGATGAAGGTTGCGGCAAATATCAGCCAGATGGAATATTTGCCGACAAAGGCGTTGAGCCTGTCGATAGCCCTGGACAGGGCAAGTAAAGCCTGCATGGTGTCTCCAAAAAGTAGGCTGTGTATGCGTCGCGTTTTTGGGGCTGGTAAGCCTCGGGAGCGATCTGAGTTATGAACCAAGGATGAGATTCTACGGACCGCTGTATCGTGTTTTTTACAAATACTGCAGCAAATGTGGTGGGTGCGCGTCGGGCGGTGTTGCTACATTTGTGATAGCTTCTTCCGCAGCGTGGGTGAATGCTAAAGCATTGTTTTATTGATGTTTGGGACTGGACGGATGCGCTTTGTGCATCGGTTTTTCAGTCTGGATTGGTGGTGTGAGCGAGCGCGTACTAGGGCAAATCCGGGGGAGCTTCTTTCAACGGGCCGACCCATTGCGTTTGTTACCCAACCGTCGATAAAGGGTGGCACGGCTCAGGCCCAGGCGCTTGGCGGCCTGGCTGACATTGCCCTGTGCTTCTTGCAGGGCCTGCTGTATCAGCAGATGTTCGCTGGTGCGCAGCAGCGATGGATGGGCAGAAGACATGGCGACGGGTGTCGCTGCCACCCCTGTCGGTAGGGGCGGATGCAGCTGCGGCCCGGGCTGAACCAGGGCCTGCAGACGCAGGCCAGACCACAGCGGCAGCTGCATCAGCGCATCGGGCCGCCGGCGCGCGTGTTCCACCAGATGGGCCCAGGGAAGGGCCAGCAACTCCTGGCTGTGGGTGGGCTGATTCATGCCTGGTGGCTGTGCAGGACGGGGCACCAGCTGGCGTGCGACGCTGTTGCTGCCCAGCAGGCAGCCGTCGTTATCAAAGGCCATCAGTCCTTCGCCCTCCTGGCCCAGCGGGCCGCCGGGCCAGTTCACATGCAGCAGCAAGGCATGGGGCAGGGTGCGCAGCAGCCGGTCTTCGATCGCCCTGGAGCAGCGCAGCGCCAGGTGCAGCAGCTCGGGGCGTTCGGGAACATCGATGCCCGTGATGTCCAGCATGCCCAGGCATTGGCCTTGCGGGCCGAAGATGGGGGCACCGGCGCAGCTGTAGTCACGCAGGTCGTCAAAAAAATGCTCGTGCCGGTGCAGCCATACCGGGGCATGCTCGGCCAGCACGGCGCCAATGGCGGATGTGCCTACGCAAAGCTCGGACAGGTCCACGCCCACCCGGCCTATCGCCAGGGCGCGCATATCGCGCTGGTCCACAGGGCCTTGTACTTCCAGCACCGTTCCAGCGGCATCGGTGAGCAGGCAGAAATAGTGCATGGCGCCGACCGCACCCACGAGCTGGGCCATGACGGGCCTGGCCGCCTGCAGCAACGCGTGCTGCTGCTCCTGGGCTCTGTTCAATGCGTGGGGCCCTACCGCTTCGAACTCCACCCTTTCCGCCGGATGGCGGTCTTGCAACAGACAGCGCTGCCAGGAACGCCATAACCAGGGTGCCACGCCAGCGGGCAGCAGCGCATGGCTTGCTGCGGGCTCCTGCAACTGCAGGCGGGCCTGGCTCACCAATGCGTGGCGTTCTCCCATGTGGGAGATGACAGGCATGGGTGCTGTGGGATGGGCGGGGGACATGCGTGGCTCCGGGATGTGGCTCTGCGGGTGTCTCAGTTTGAGAATATCTGTCTGCCCTGCCCTTGCCCTGGGGGTCAACCCTAGCGATGTTTGAGGCGGGCCGGGCGAGCATTAATGCTGCTTATCCGGGCTCCAAGCACATTCCCACGCACATCAAGCCGGACACCGGCAGGAGGCAGCACGATGAATGTTCAGTTCACGGTCAATGGCCGCGCGGCCAGCATTGACGTTCCCCCCAACACCTTGCTGGTACAGGCGCTACGTGAGCATCTGCACCTGACCGGCACCCATGTGGGATGTGATACCAGCCAGTGCGGCGCCTGCACCGTGCTGGTCAACGGCAAGGCCATCAAGTCCTGCACCATGCTGGCCGTGCAGGCCCAAGGCGCAGAGGTCAAGACCATCGAAGGCATGGCGGCAGCCGATGGAACCATGCACCCCATGCAGGCGGCCTTCAAGCAGTGCCACGGCCTGCAGTGCGGCTTCTGCACACCAGGCATGGTGATGAGCGCGGTGGACTTGTGCCGGCAGAACCCCCAGGCCAGCGATGGCGAAATCCGCGAGCTGCTCGAGGGCAATATCTGCCGTTGCACCGGCTATCAGAACATCGTCGCTGCCGTCAAAAAAGGCCGCGAAGGCATGACCGCCGCTTGATCGACATAAGCGCATCTCGATATCAGAAGAGGAGACACACCATGGGTGCATCTGACTTTTCCAAGCTGCCGCATATCGGCGAGCCCATTCTGCGCCGCGAGGACGAACGCTTTCTGACCGGCGCCGGCCAGTACACCGACGACATCACGCTGGGCGCCCAGACCTATGCGGTCTTTGTGCGCTCTCCCCACGCCCATGCCAGGCTGCGCAGCGTCAACATTGATGCTGCCAAGGCTGCGCCCGGCGTGGTAGGCGTGCTGACCGGGGCCGATGTAGCCGCAGCAGGCATCAATGGTTTGCCCTGCGGCTGGCTGATCACCAGCACCAATGGCGAACCCATGAAAGAGCCGCCGCACCCGATACTGGCGCTGGATACCGTGCGCTATGTGGGTGACCAGGTCGCCATGGTGGTGGCCGAGACCTTGCAGCAGGCCCGCAATGCGGCCGAACTGGTGGAGGTTGATTACGAGGTTCTGCCTGCCGTGGTCAACGTGGCCGATGCAGCAGGTGGCCAAAAGGCCGGTGCCGTGGTGCACGATATTGCTCCCGACAACCATTGCTACAAATGGGCGATAGGCGACAAGGCGGCCGTGGATAGCGTGTTCGCCACTGCGGCCCATGTCACCAAGCTGGACCTGATCAACAACCGCCTGATCCCCAATGCCATGGAGCCGCGCGTGGCCATTGGCAGCTACAACCGTGCCATGGACGAGTACACGCTGTACGTGGCCAACCAGAACCCGCATGTCGAGCGCCTGCTGATGACGGCCTTTGTCATGGGCCTGCCCGAGAGCAAGGTGCGCGTGATTGCGCCTGATGTGGGCGGAGGCTTCGGCTCCAAGATTTTCCTGTATGCCGAGGATGTCTGCCTGACCTGGGCCGCCAAAAAGCTCAACCGCAATATCAAGTGGACGGCCGACCGCAGCGAATCCTTTCTGACGGATGCCCATGGCCGCGATCATGCCAGCCATGCCGAGATGGCCATGGATGCCAACGGCAAGTTTCTGGCCATGCGCGTACATACCGATGCCAATCTGGGGGCCTATCTGTCCACCTTTGCCAGCGCTGTGCCCACGATTCTCTACGCCACGCTGCTGGCGGGCCAGTACACCACACCGCAGGTCTATGTGGAGGTCGATGCCTGGTTCACCCACACCTCGCCCGTCGATGCATATCGCGGGGCGGGCCGGCCCGAGGCCACTTATCTGCTCGAACGTCTGGTCAGCCGCTGTGCCTGGGACATGAATCTGTCGCAGGCCGAGATCCGGCGCCGCAACTTCATCACCAGCTTCCCCTATCAGACACCGGTGGCGCTGCAGTACGACATTGGCGACTACCATGCCTGTATGGACCAGGCGGAGCAACTGGCCGATGTGGCGGGCTTTGCGGCCCGCCGGGCGGCCAGCGAGGCCAAGGGCCTCAAGCGTGGCCTGGGTTACAGCAGTTATATCGAGGCCTGCGGCCTGGCGCCCAGCAATATTGCCGGGGCGCTGGGGGCACGCGCCGGTCTGTTCGAATGCGGCGAAGTACGCGTACACCCCACGGGCAGCGTGACGGTGTTCACGGGCTCGCACAGCCATGGTCAGGGGCATGAGACGACTTTTGCTCAGGTGGTGGCAGCACGCCTGGGCATTCCCGTCGAGCATGTGGAGATCGTTCATGGCGACACGGGCCGCGTGCCCTTCGGCATGGGAACCTATGGCTCGCGCTCCATCAGCGTGGGCGGGGCGGCCATCATGAAGGCGCTGGACAAGATCGAGGCCAAGGCCAAGAAGATTGCCGCACACCTGATGGAAGCCAGCGACACCGATATCGACTTTGAGGGAGGAGAGTTCACGGTGCGAGGCACGGACAAGAAGATCCCGTTTGCCCAGATCGCGCTCACCGCCTATGTGCCGCACAACTATCCGCTGGACAAGCTCGAACCCGGTCTCGACGAAACCGCTTTCTACGATCCCACCAACTTCACCTTCCCCGCCGGTACCTATATCTGCGAGGTTGAAGTGGACCCCGCCACGGGCGTGGTGCGCGTGGACCGCTTCAGCGCCGTCGACGACTTCGGCACCATCATCAACCCCATGATCGTCGAGGGCCAGGTTCATGGCGGTCTGGCCCAGGGCATCGGCCAGGCACTGCTGGAAAACTGCGTCTACGACCGCGACTCGGGCCAACTGCTGACCGGCAGCTTCATGGACTACGCCATGCCGCGTGCCGACGATCTGCCCGACTTTCAGCTGGGCACGGTCTGCACGCCTTGCACCCACAACCCGCTGGGCACCAAGGGTTGCGGCGAAGCCGGGGCGATTGGCTCGCCACCCGCCGTCATCAATGCCGTGCTCGATGCCCTGCATTCGCTGGGCGTCAAGGATCTGGACATGCCCGCCAGCCCCCACCGTGTGTGGGAAGCGATTGACGCAGCGCGAACCTGAAAAAGTGGCTGATGAAAAGGAGACAAGAATATGTACGCCTTTAGCTATTCCAACCCTCAGACAGCGGGCGAGGCTGCTGCTGCCAGTGGCCAGTTCCTGGCCGGTGGGCAAAGCCTGATTCCCTCCATGAAGCTGCGCCTGGCCCAGCCCGGCGCGATCGTGGATCTCAACGGTGTGGCCGAACTGGCTGGCATCCGCGTCAGCGGCGCGCAGCTCGAGATCGGCGCCATGACGCGCCATGCCGATGTGGCCGCCAGCCGTGAGGTGCAGGCTGCGATTCCCGCGCTGGCCCAGCTGGCCGGCGGCATTGGCGACCGCCAGGTGCGCGCACGCGGCACGATTGGCGGCTCTCTGGCTAATAACGACCCTGCGGCCTGCTACCCCAGTGCCGTGCTGGGCCTGGGTGCCACCGTGGTCACCAACCAGCGCGAGATTGCCGCCGATGACTTCTTTCAGGGCATGTACACCACGGCGCTGCAAGAGGGCGAGCTGATTACCGCCGTGCGCTTTCCCGTGCCCAGGGCAGCGGCCTATCTGAAGTTCAAACAACCGGCTTCGCGCTTTGCACTGGTGGGAGTGTTTGTGGCCCAGACGGCACAAGGCGTGCGTGTGGCCATTACGGGTGCGGGCCTGTCGGTGTTCAGGCACGAAGGGCTGGAGGCCGCGCTCAACCAGAGCTTCACGCCCGAGGCCGCAGCGGCCGTGAAGATAGACGACAGCGAGCTCAACAGCGATCTGCATGCCAGTGCACGTTACCGGGCTCAGCTCATCAGCGTTCAAGCCCAGCGTGCAGTGACCCAGATGCTGGGTTGAGGTCGCAACCCTCTGCGGCGGGCAAGCGCTGCTGTAGAGGGCTTTGAAT
Source organism: Comamonas resistens (assembly GCF_030064165.1). Lineage (NCBI taxonomy): Bacteria > Pseudomonadati > Pseudomonadota > Betaproteobacteria > Burkholderiales > Comamonadaceae > Comamonas > Comamonas resistens. The sequence goes on along the minus strand of NZ_CP125947.1, from coordinate 3,765,372 downwards.
GAAAAAGGCCTGAGACGCTTTATGGATAAGCGCAAACAGCTATGAATAGTGAAGTGAATGTGGCCTGCCAATCGGTCGATGCTCTGCTGCAGAACCTGCAGAGCGTGGGCTATTTTGCCGATCGCAGGCTGGCCACGGCCGTGTTTCTGGCGCTCAAGCTCCAGCGCCCGCTGCTGCTGGAGGGCGAGCCTGGCGTGGGCAAGACCGCTCTGGCGCAGGCACTGGCCCAGGTGCTGTCACGCCAGATGATTCGCCTGCAGTGCTATGACGGCATGGAGCAGCGCGAGGCGCTCTACGAATGGAACTACGCGGCGCAGTTGCTGCATTTGCGTGCCGCAGAAATGAGGGCCCCCACGCTCGGCACTGATGTGTCCTCGCTGCCCCCCGAGGGGGCGCTCGCAGCCTTGGGGCGGCCCGGCGGCAGCTCGACGCGCAGCCGCAATGATATCGACAGCATCGAGCAGGAGCTTTATCAAAGCCGCTATCTGGTGCGCCGGCCACTGCTGCAGGCCTTGCAGGCGCCGGAGCCCGGTGCGCTGCTGTTGATGGACGAGGTGGACCGCGCCGACGAGCCCTTCGAGGCCTTTTTGCTCGAATACCTGGGCGAGTACCAGGTCAGCATTCCCGAGCTGGGCGTGATCCGCGCCCAGGTGCCGCCGGTCACCATTCTGACCAGCAACCGCACGCGCGACCTGCATGATGCCGTCAAGCGCCGCTGCCTCTACCACTGGCTGGACTACCCGGAGCGCGAACGCGAGCTGGCCATAGTCCAGGCCCGCGTGCCAGAGGCCGGCCAGGCGCTGACCGCGCAGATTGCCGATTTCGTGGGCCGGTTGCGCAGCCGCCCGTTTGCCGATGCCTTCTCGCGTGCTCCGGGCATTGCCGAGAGCGTGGAATGGGCCAAAGCCCTGGTGGCGCTCGACACCCTGGTCATAGACCCTGAACTGGTACACGAGACCGCAGGCATTTTGTTCAAGCAGCGCGAAGACGTGGCCGCGCTGACACCCGAGAGGCTGGAGCAACTGCTCCAGCCCGAAGCCCATGAAGGCGGCTGACGCTGCTGCCACCGTCAGCTGGTGGGGCGATGCGCGCAGCGGCAAGCTGCCGCTCAATCTGCTGGGCTTTGGCCGTGCGCTGCGCCGTGCCGGCGTGGCTGTGGATGCCGAGCGCATGGTGCTGGCCCAGAAAGGCCTGATGCTGGTGGGCCTGGACAAGGCCGATGTGGCCGCCGCGCTGGAGTCCGTGCTGGTCTCGCGCCAGCAGGATCTGGCGATTTTTCGGGAGTTGTTTGAAGCCTACTTTCGCAACCCCGAGGTGGCCCAGCAACTGCTGAGCCAGTTGCTGCCGCGCTCGCCCGAAGCAGCTCAGCAGCGTCATAGGCCGCGCGTGCAGGAAGCCTTGTCTGCCATTCGCTGCGCGCAGAAGCAGAGACCAGCCAAGGAAGATCTGCAGCTGGATGCCGCCATGTCGGCCAGCGACCGGCAAAGACTGCAGCATGCGGACTTCAATCAGCTCAGCGCCAGCGAGTACCGGCTGGTGCAGCAGCTGGTGCGCGACATACGCCTGCCGCTGCCCAGCTACCGCAGCCGCAGAACGCAGCTGAGGCCTTCGGGGGCCAGCGTGCACTGGCCCGCTAGCCTCAAGGCTGCCGCCCGTACCGGTGGCGAGCTGGCCAGTCTGCGGTGGCGCAGGCGCCGCAAGCTGCCCATGCCCTGGCTGGCGCTGGTCGATGTCTCGGGCTCGATGGAGCGCTATGCGCGCCTGCTGCTGGCTTTTCTGCACCAGGCCAGCAGCCCGCAGCGCTATCCACAACTGCGCCGCCATGTCTATAGCGTGGGCAGCAGCTTGCGTGATCTGAACAGTGCTTTTGCGCTCAGCGACCCCGATGCCATGCTGCTGCGTGCCAGCAGCGATATCGACGATTTTGGCGGTGGCACGCGTCTGGGGGAATGTCTGGCTCAGCTGCGGCGGCAAGCGGGGCGCCACCTCGTGGGGCGGCGCACGCTGGTGCTGCTCATCAGCGACGGGCTGGACACGGGGGAGCCGCAGCAGCTGGAGCGGGAGCTGCAATGGATCAGGCGCCACAGCGCCCGCCTTGTCTGGCTCAACCCCTTGTTGCGCTTTGAGGGGTATGCCCCCTTGGCCCAAGGGGCTGGTGTGTTGCATCGTCACAGCGATGCCATGCTGGCCGTGCACAACCTGGAGTCGCTGCAGCAGCTGGCGATTCATCTGGCGCGGCTGCTGCAGACACCGGCGGCCAGTCATGGATAAGTCTTACGCAGACAAGCATGCGCCAAGTCTGTTTCTCTGAGGCGAAGCTCTTGCTTGAACCCGATTTGCGCAAGCCGTGTTGAATAGCTTGGACTACAAGGAGATCCTTTATGGAAATGCATGCCAGCCGTCCTCTAGCCGTGAGCCAACAGCAGGCCTGGGAGGCGCTCAATGATCCGCAGGCGCTCAAGCAATGTCTGGCGGGCTGTGAAAAATTCGAGCCTGCCGAAGACGGCTCCTATGCCGTGACCATGGCTGTCAAGATCGGTCCGGTTTCCGCCAAGTTCAATGGCAAGGTCACCTTGTCCGATGTGCTCCCCCCCCAGAGCTACACGATTGCCTTTGAAGGTCAGGGCGGGGTGGCAGGCTTTGGCAAAGGGCAGGCCAAGGTGGGTCTGACTCCCGTGGACGAAAGCCATTGCGAGCTGCAGTACGACGTGCAGGCCCAGGTTGGCGGCAAGATTGCCCAGCTGGGGCAGCGGCTGATCGATGGCGCTGCCAAAAACATGGCCGAGGATTTCTTTGCCCGCTTCGAGGCGCTGATGCAGGAGCGCTATCCCGCAGAGGAAGCTCCTGACCCTTCAGAAGCCGACCCGGAGCTGGCCGAGCTCGATACGCGCTCCTGGGAACATGATGCGGCCAGCGCCGTGCAGGTTCAGCTGGATGCCGCACCGGTGGCTCCGCCACGGGAGAAAAGCGGCGTACCGGTCTGGGCCTGGGTGCTGGGGGCCGTGGTCGTGCTGGGTGCGCTCTGGCTGCTGAGCAAATAGAGCCACGAACACAAGCATCCAGTTTGCCGGGCTGTGTTCTAGGCTTTCAAAGATAGGGCTTAGGCAAACAAGCCGGGCGCCGCTGCGCCGGGCCGCCGATGCGGATGCACAAGGAACATGCCCATAGGTCAAACGTCTTGCCTGCGCCTGATTTGCGGAAGTCGTGAAAGAAAAAGCCCCGCAGCCTGGGGCTGCGGGGCTTTGCAATCAGTTGGGCTGATTATTGGGGTTGGGCGTGGAAGGCCTTGTTGGCGATCTTCCAGCCCTGCTCTGTCTTGAGCAGCACAAAGTAGTCGGTGAAGGTCACGGCACCGTGATAGAGCGTGACCTTGGCCATGGCGGCTGTGCCCACGATGTCCAGCGAGTCGATCACGCGGCGGCGCGTGGCTTCGTCGGCGGCGGGCGTGTTCTTGAAGCGCTGGCAGTAGAAATCCACATCCCAGGAGGTCAGAGGGCCTTCGCGCACGGACTCCAGACGGGCCGTAGGCATGAAGGCTGCGCGCATGTGGTCTGCATTGTCTTCGGCATGGCCGCGCATATACAGCTCCAGTGGCACACGCACTGCGGCTTCTTCGGGGTGGTTGGTCAGGCGTTCGGTGGTCATGAATATTCTCCTTGGAGCCAGAGTCATAGCCATGGCGGTGCAGGCCCACCATGGGCAGGTTCAATAGCTTCAGAGCATGCCTTGTATGTGTACGGGTATTGCTGCTATGAGGGTCAGCACTGTTTAGACCCGCGTGCGGGCAGGTAAACCATCGGTAAAGCAAGGGTAAATGCAGGCAAAGCCGATGTGGGCCGACCGGCAGGCATCGGGCAAATGGCTACCATTGGGCGCAATCCAGTACGACTTACGCAAATTCGGATCAGGCATGGCGTTTCGTCGATAGAAATACCCGTTGTACATCCTTGTTTGTGTAAGTCCTGTCCAGGCTCGTACATCCTGCCCATCACCATGCCCAGAACAACTCCTCAGACTCCCTTCTTCCATTCATTACAGCGGGGCAAGGTCAAGCCCGGCGTTCTGGCGGGCGTGATCGCCTTGCTGGCCGTGGCCGGTGGCGGAGCCTGGTGGTATCAGCAAAAACAGGCTGCATCCGTTGACCCATCTACGTCAACAGCTGCAAAACCAGGAGCGCAGGCGCCGGGTGGACGCGGTGGTCGTGGCGGCCGCATGGGGCCGGGAGGCCCGGGCGGCATGGCTCAGGCCCAGCCCGTATCCGTGGGAGTGGTGGAGCAGCGCGACATGCGGGTACTCATCAGCGCCATCGGCACCATGAGCGCACGGGCCACGGCCGTGGTGCGCGCCAAGGTCTCGGGCGAGTTGCTCAAGCTGCATTTCAAGGAAGGCGATGAGGTCAAGGCAGGCCAGTTGCTGGCCGAGATCGACCCGCGCAGCTTTGCGGCTTCTCTGGCCCAGATGCAAGGTTCTCTGGCCCGGGATCAGGCCCAGCTCAAGAATGCGCAGCTGGACCTGCAGCGTTATCGTGAGCTGCTCAAGCAGGATTCCATCGCAAGCCAGCAGGTCGATACCCAGGAAGCGCTGGTGCGCCAACTGCAGGGCACGGTGGCGGCAGACCAGGGTCAGGTCGATGCGGCCAAGCTGCAACTGAGCTATACCAAGGTCACGGCGCCCATCTCGGGGCGCCTGGGCTTGCGCCAAGCGGATCTGGGCAATGTGGTCAACCCTTCGGACGCCAACGGCCTGGTGACCATCACCCAGGTGCGGCCCATTGACGCGGCTTTCTCCATTCCAGAGGTTCATGTCGGCACGCTGGCCGAACAGCTGCGCGCGGGCCAGACCATGCCGGTGGAGCTGTGGGACCGTGAACAAAAGAAGATGCTGGCCAAGGGCAAGCTCAATGCGCTGGACAACACCATCGACACGACGACGGGCACCGTCAAGGCCAAGGCCGCTTTCGACAATGCCGACGGCCATCTGTTTGCCAACCAGTTCGTCAATGTGAAGCTGCAGGTGCGGCAGATTGACCAGGCCTTGGTCGTGCCAGCGAACGCGGTGCAGAACAACTATGTCTATCTGGTCAAGCCCGACAACACGGTGACGCAGCGCAAGATCACCGTGGGCGTGGCCGATGGCGACTATGTCAGCGTGCGTGGCGATCTGCAGCCCGGCGACAAGGTGGTGACCGACGGTATCGACCGTCTGCGCGAAGGCGCGCAGGTCAACGTGGTCGATTCGGACAAGGTCAAGAAGGTCGATCAGGCCGTGCAGGACGCAGCCAGCCAGCCGCGCGGCGCCATGCGCAATCTCACGCCAGAGCAGCGCGAGAAGATTGCCAAGATGTCGCCGGAAGAGCGCAAGGAGTTCTTCCAGAAGTTGCGTGCCGAGCGTGGCGCCAAGGGAGGCGCCGCCGGTACAGATGGAGCCGCCGCTACGGCACCTGCGCAGCAGGAAAAAGCGGGTGCGGGCGACCAAACCAAGGGCCAGCAGGAGCAGGGCAAGAGCGCTGCAGCGGCAGGGCCTGCGGCCGAGCAGGCAGCTTCAGCACGCGGCGAGCCTGGAGAAGGCCGAGACGACAGGCCCCAGCTGACGCCCGAGCAGCGCGCCAAGCTGGAAGCCCTGTCGCCCGAAGAGCGTCGAGCCTTCTTCCAGAAGCTGCGTGCCGAGCGTGCTGCACGTGCGGAGGGCGCAAGTGGTGCGGATAGCAGTAGCGGCAATAACAGCAGCAATAACGGCGCGGGCCGCTGAGCAACTTCAAGCCGGCGGCCACCATGAATCTTTCCCGTATCTTCATTCTCAGACCCATCGCCACCAGCTTGCTGATGGTGGCGGTGCTGATTTCGGGCATTCTTGCCTATCGATTGCTGCCCATCTCGGCCCTGCCCGAGGTGGACTACCCCACCATCCAGGTCACCACGCTGTATCCGGGCGCCAGCCCCGATGTGATGACCTCCAATGTCACGGCGCCGCTGGAGCGGCAGTTCGGCCAGATGCCCGGGCTGGATCAGATGTCCTCGACCAGCTCGGGCGGGGCATCGGTCATCAGCCTGCGCTTCTCGCTCGATATGTCCATGGACGTGGCCGAGCAGCAGGTGCAAGCCGCCATCAACGCGGGCAGCAATCTGCTGCCCAGCGACCTGCCCATGCCCCCGCTGTACAGCAAGGTCAATCCGGCCGATGCGCCGGTGCTGACACTGGCCATCAGCTCGCCCTCGCTGCCCGTCATCAAGATCAACGATCTGGTGGAAAACCGGCTCGCACCCAAGCTGTCCCAGGTCAAGGGTGTGGGCCTGGTCGCCATTGCCGGTGCGCGCCGACCGGCCGTGCGCATTCAGGCCAATCCTGCCGCGCTGGCCAGCTTCGGCATGACGCTGGACGATGTGCGCACCGCCATCTCGGCTGCCAACGTCAAGACCGCCAAGGGCGGCTTTGACGGCCCGAACCGGGCCTCCACCATAGATGCCAATGACCAGATGCAGTCGGCGGCCGAGTACCGCGACCTCATCATCGCCTTCAAGAACGGCAACCCCGTGCGCCTGTCCGATGTGGCGCAGACCGTCGATGACGCTGAAAACACGCGCCTGGCCGCCTGGTCGGGCACGCCGGAGACGGGTTCCAAGGCCGCGGTGATTCTCAATATCCGCCGCCAACCCGGCGCCAATGTGATTGCAACGGTCGACGCGATCAAGGCGCTGCTGCCCCAGTTGCAGGAAACCCTGCCCGCTTCGATCGACGTGCAGGTGCTGACCGATCGCACGGTCACCATCCGCGAGTCGGTCAAGGACATGCAGTTCGAGCTGGCGCTGGCCATCGCACTGGTGGTGATGGTGATCTTCCTGTTCCTGCGCAGCGCCTCTGCCACGCTGATCCCCAGCGTGGCCGTGCCGCTGTCGTTGGTGGGCACCTTCGGCATCATGTATCTGGCGGGTTTTTCCATCAACAACCTCACGCTGATGGCGCTGACGGTGTCCACGGGCTTTGTGGTGGACGATGCCATCGTGATGATCGAGAACATCGCCCGCTACGTGGAAAAGGGTGAGCCGCCGCTGCAGGCCGCGCTCAAGGGTGCCAAGCAGATCGGCTTCACCATCATCTCGCTGACCATCTCCCTGGTCGCGGTGCTGATTCCGCTGCTGTTCATGGGCGATGTGGTGGGCCGTCTGTTCCACGAATTCGCCATCACCATGACGGTGGCTATTCTGATTTCGGCCGTGGTTTCGCTCACGCTGACCCCCATGCTGTGTGCTCGCCTGCTGCGCCACCATCCCGAGGGCGAGCTGCGCGAGTCCAAGGGCGTGGGGGCCGCGGTCGCCCGTTTTTTTGACAAGGTGATTGCCGGGTACGGCCGCATGCTGACCTGGGTGCTGGATCACAGCAAGCTGACCTGGCTGGTGTTTCTGGCCACACTGGCCGTGACGGTGCTGCTGTACTTTGCCGTTCCCAAGGGCTTTTTCCCCGACCAGGACACGGGCACGATTGCCGCGACCACGGAGGCCGATCAGTCCATCTCGTTCGCGGCCATGGCGGAACGCCAGCAGGCGCTGGCCGAGCAACTGCTCAAGGATCCCGCCGTGGCCTCCATCTCGTCCTTTATCGGCGTCGATGGCACCAACACCACGCTGAACACCGGCCGTATCCAGATCGACCTCAAGCCCCATGGCCAGCGCGACGCCCTCAATGTGGTGCTCAACCGGCTGGCAGATGATGCGCACAAGGTGGCCGGCATACGCCTTTATGCCCAGCCCGTGCAGGATCTGACGATCGAAGACCGTCAGGCCCGTACCCAGTACCAGTTGCTGCTGTCTTCGCCCGATATGAATCAGCTGACGGCCAGCACCAAGACGCTGGTGGAGCGCCTGCAGCAGCTGCCGCAGTTGCTGGACGTCAGCAGCGATCTGCAGAACCAGGGGCGTCAGGCCTATGTGCAGATCGACCGCGCCCAGGCCAGCCGCCTGGGCGTGACGGTGGCTTCGGTGGACTCGGCGCTCTACAACGCCTTCGGCCAGCGCCTGATCTCCACCATCTTCACCCAGTCCAACCAGTACCGCGTGGTGCTGGAGGTGGCGCCGCAGTTCAAGATCGGCCCTGAGGCGCTGCAAAGCGTCTATGCCGCATCCAGCAATGGTGCGCCGGTGCCGCTGTCCTCGATTGCCACGGTGAGCGAGCGCCCGATGGCGCTGGCCGTCAACCATGTGGGCCAGCTGCCGGCGGCCACCATCTCGTTCAACACCGCTGCCGGCGTGTCGTTGGGCCATGCGGTGGATGCGGCTCAGCAAGTCATTCAGCAACTGCGCGACGAGGGGCAAATTCCGCTATCGGTGGACTCGCAGTTCCAGGGCGCGGCGCTGGCCTTCCAGGCTTCGCTGTCCAACACGCTGCTGCTGGTGCTGGCGGCCGTCATCACCATGTACATCGTGCTGGGCGTGCTCTATGAAAGCACGATCCACCCGCTCACGATTCTCTCCACCCTGCCGTCGGCAGGTGTGGGCGCCTTGCTGGCGCTGCTGATGGCGGGGCTTGATCTGGACATCATCGCCATCATCGGCATCGTGCTGCTGATCGGCATCGTCAAGAAGAACGCCATCATGATGATCGACTTTGCGCTGGAGGCCCAGCGCGACGAAGGCATGAATGCGCGCGAAGCGATTCATCAGGCCTGCCTGTTGCGCTTCCGTCCCATCATCATGACCACGCTGGCCGCGCTGCTGGGTGCGCTGCCGCTGATGATAGGCGGCGGAGTGGGCAGCGAGTTGCGCCACCCGCTGGGCGTGACGCTGGTGGGCGGTCTGCTGTTGAGCCAGTTGCTGACGCTGTTCACCACGCCGGTGATCTATCTGACGTTCGAGAACTGGGCCGAGCGCTGGCGTGTCAGGCGCGGCCTGCCTGCGGTCAAGCATATGCCGCATTCCGAAGCCGAGGTCATGGGCGAGGATCGGCCTGGTGAGGCCCAGTCATGAGCATCTCCACGCCTTTCATCTTCCGCCCCATTGCCACCATGCTGCTGACCATAGGCGTGGCGCTGGTGGGGGGCATGGCGTACTTTCTGCTGCCCGTGGCGCCGCTGCCGCAGGTGGACTATCCGACCATCTCCGTCACGGCCAGCCTGCCGGGCGCCGCGCCGGACACCATGGCCGCCACCGTGGCCACGCCGCTGGAGCGGGCGCTGGGTGCGATTGCCGGGGTCAACGAGATGACCTCCAGCTCCAGCATGGGCAACACGCGCATCACCTTGCAGTTCGACCTGACACGCACGGTGGACAGTGCGGCCCATGATGTGCAGGCCGCCATCAATGCGGCGCGCACCTTGCTGCCTTCTGGCATGCCCAGCAACCCGACCTATCGCAAGGTCAACCCGGCCGACGCGCCCATCATGATGCTGGCGCTGACCTCGGACTCGCTCACGCGCGGCCAGATGTACGACGCGGCTTCCACGGTGCTGGCGCAGAAGCTGGCCCAGGTCGAGGGCGTGGGCCAGGCCACGATCAACGGCGGCGCTCTGCCGGCCGTGCGCGTGGAGCTGGACCCGGTGCGGCTGGCGGCGAATGGTGTGTCGCTGGACTCCGTGCGCACGGCCATCAGCGCCACCAATGCCAACCGGCCGCTGGGCGCCGTGGAGCGTGAAGACCATTACTGGCAGGTGGCGACCAACGACCAGGCACGCACCGCTGCCGAATATGCGCCGCTGGTACTGCGCTGGAACAACGGCAACGCCGTGCGCCTGTCCGATGTGGCCGATGTCACCGATTCCGTGCAGGACGTGCGCAACTATGGCGTGATGAACGGCAAGCCTGCCGTGCTGCTGCAGGTTTTCAAGCAGCCCGATGCCAATATCCTGCAGGCCGTGGACAAGGTGCGCGCGCTGTTGCCGCAGCTCAGGGCCTCGATTTCGCCGGCCATCGACGTGACCGTGATTTCCGACCGCACGCCCACGCTGCGCGCCTCGGTCAAGGAGGTGCAGAACTCGCTGATCATCTCGGTGGCCCTGGTCATCATGGTGGTCTTCGTGTTCCTGCGCCGCGCCCGCGCCACGCTGATTCCGGCCGTGGCCGTGCCCGCGTCCCTGATGGGCACGTTCGGCGTCATGTATCTGTGCGGCTACACGCTGGACAACCTCTCGCTGATGGCGCTGACGGTGGCCGCAGGCTTTGTCGTGGACGACGCCATCGTGGTGCTGGAAAACGTGATGCGCCACATGGAGCGCGGCAAATCCGCCATGCAGGCCGCCATCGAAGGTGCGCGCGAGATCGGCTTTACCGTCGTGTCCATGAGCCTGTCGCTGATCGCGGTGTTCGTGCCCATTCTGTTCATGGCGGGCATCGTGGGACGGTTCTTTCGCGAGTTCGCCGTGGTCATGTCGGCGGCGATTCTGGTGTCCATGCTGATCTCTCTGACCACCACGCCCATGATGTGCGCGGCCCTGCTGCGCACACCGGAGCAGGAGCAGCGCCGCCGTGAGCAGCGCGCCCAAAGCCCGTTCAAGCGCCGCTGGGACGGCTTCTGGCAGCGCATCTCGGATGCCATGGATTGCTTTGAGGTGCGTGTCACGGCGCTGTATCGGCGTACGCTGGCCTGGGGTTTGCGCCATCAGCCTGTGGTGCTGCTGAGTCTGGCGGCGGTCATAGCTCTCAATGTCCACCTCTATGCCACCATCGACAAAGGCTTTATGCCCAGCGAGGACACGGGCCGCGTCATGGGCTTCATCCGGGCCGACCAGTCCACTTCGTTCCAGGCCATGGAGCGGCGCATCAAGCGCTTTCTGGCCGTGGTGCAGCAAGACCCTGCGGTGGAGTATGTGACGGGCTTCACCGGTGGCGGCCAGGCCAACTCGGCCAATATGTTCATGTCGCTCAAGCCCATGGCCGAGCGCAAGGTCTCCAGCGACGAAGTCATCAACCGCCTGCGCGACAAGCTCAAGGACGAACCGGGCGCGCGCCTGTTCATGATGACCCAGACCGATGTGCGCATCGGCGGGCGCCAGAGCATGGCTTCCTACCAGTACACGTTGCAGGCCGACGATACGGCCGAGCTGCGCCTGTGGGAGCCGCGCATTCGCCAGGTGCTGTCCACCTTGCCCGAGCTGACCGACGTCAACAGCGATGTCCAGGACAACGGCATGCAGACCAAGCTGGTCATAGACCGCGACCAGGCCACGCGTCTGGGTTTGACGGTCTCGCAGATCGACAACACCTTGAACGATGCATTTGGCCAGCGCCAGGTCGGCGTGATCTACAACCCGCTCAACCAGTACCGTGTGGTCATGGAGGCCTCGCCCCAGTATCTGCAAAGCCCGGAGACACTGCGCGGCTTCTTCTTTGTCAACAACGCCGGGCAGCAGATACCGCTGACGGCTTTTGCCAAGGTCACGACATCGACCACGCCGCTGTCAGTGCAGCATCAAAGCGGCACACCGGCCAGCACCGTGAGCTACAACCTGGCGTCCGGTGTTTCGCTGTCGCAGGCCAATGACGCCATCCGCAATGCCATGACCGAGCTGGGCGTGCCCGTCTCGATTCGCGGCAGCTTCAGCGGCTCGGCGGGCGCCTTCCAGCAGGCGCTGGCGGGCCAGCCGCTGCTGATTCTGGCGGCCATCATCACCATCTATCTGGTGCTGGGCATACTCTATGAAAACCTGGTGCACCCGCTGACGATTCTGTCCACCCTGCCTTCTGCCGGTGTGGGCGCGCTGCTGGCGCTGATGCTGTTCAAGACCGAGTTCTCGTTGATTGCCTTCATCGGCGTGATCCTGCTGATAGGCCTGGTCAAGAAGAACGCCATCATGATGATCGACTTCGCACTGGCGCGTGAAAAAGACGGCCATGTCACGGCGGCGCAAGCCATTTACCGTGCCTGCAATCTGCGCCTGCGCCCCATCCTGATGACCACCATGGCGGCCCTGTTCGGTGCACTGCCGCTGGCCCTGGGCCGGGGCGATGGCGCTGAGCTGCGTCAGCCCCTGGGTATCGCGATTGTGGGCGGCCTGCTGCTGAGCCAGCTGCTGACCCTCTACACCACACCCGTGGTCTATGTGCTGCTGGACCGTGCCCGTCGCCGCGTGCTGCGTAGCTGGGCCGGGCGCCCGGCATGGCTGCGCTGGCGTGCTGCCTCTGCCTCGGTGACAGACCCCGTGCCCGCCGCAAAGTGAGAAGAATATGCAAGCATTGTTTTTGAATCAAAAAGGCATCCAGCCCAAGCTGGTAAAGCGCCAGCAGCTCACTTTTGAGAAGCAATCGGTGGCGGTGCTGCCACACCTGCTGCCTGTGGTGGCTGCGGTGCTGCTGTCGGCCTGCTCCATGCAGCCCGTCTACAAGGTGCCGGCCATGGAGGTTCCGGCCCAGTTCAAGGAAGCCACGCCGCAGGCGGCCGCATTTGGCGTCTGGCAGCCCGCACAAAGTGGTGTAGGCGGCGCAGGCGCTGTGCCCGAGCAATGGTGGACGGTCTATGGTGATGCCACGCTGAACCAGCTGCAGGACGAGGCTGCTGCGGGCAATCCCAGCCTGGCCCAGGCCGTGGCGCGACTGCGATCGGCCCAGGCTGCGGTCGCCAGCAGCCGTGCGGCACAGCTGCCCACACTGGGTACGACCGGCAGCGGCTCGCGGGCGCTGACGGGCGGCGGCACCTACAGCAATACCAATGGCGAGAATGTGGCGCGCAGCGGCAGCATCAACAACAACTTCTCGCTGGGTCTGAACGCCAGCTGGGAGCTGGATCTCTGGGGCAAACTCTCGGGGGCCGTCGACGCCAACCAGGCCACAGCCCAGGCTACCAGCGATGATCTGGCGGCTGCGCGCTTGTCCACTCAGGCATCGGTGGCGCAGACTTATTTCTCGCTGCGCGCTGCCGAGGCGCAGATGCAGTTTCTGCAGGAAACCCTGAGCAATTACGAACAAAGCCTCAAGCTTACCCAGAACCGCTATAGCGCCGGCGTGGCCTCATCGGCCGATGTGGCGCAGGCCCAGTCCCAGTACAAAAGCACGCAGGCCAGCCTGATCGATGCTCAGACCTCGCGCGCCCAGTTCGAACATGCACTGGCCGCACTGCTGGGCAAGGCACCGGCAGCCTTCAGCCTGCCTGTGACCGGCGTTTTGCCCAAGCCGCCCGCAGTGCCCGAGATGATGGCCTCCACCCTGCTGGAGCAGCGCCCCGACATCGCCGCCGCAGAGCGCCGCGTCTATGCCGCCAATGCGCAGATTGGTGTGGCACGCGCGGCTTATTTCCCCTCGCTCACGCTGTCGGCCAGCGCGGGCTATCGCAATTCCGTGCTCTCGGATCTGCTCAGTGCGCCCAATCTGTTCTGGTCGCTGGGCCCGGCATTGGCCATGACGCTGTTTGATGGCGGTGCACGCAGCGCCGCCGTGGAATCGGCCCGCGCTTCGCTGGACCTGGCCGGTGCCACCTACAAGCAGACCGTGATCACGGCACTGCAGGAGGTGGAGGACAACCTGGTGGCCGCCAGCAATCTGGCCCTGGAGCAGCAGGTACAGACCGAGGCCCTGGCCGCCGCGCAAAAATCGCTCACGGTAGCCAACAACCAGTACAAGGCGGGCATCGTCGCCTATCTCAATGTGCTGTCTGCCCAGACCACGGTGATCAGTGCGCAGAACAGTCTGATCAATGTGCAAAGCCGCCGCCTGACGGCGGTGAACACCTTGCTCAAGAACGTGGCAGGTCGCTGGCAGACCTCGGTGAAGGAGGACGTGGCGGCTGGAACCAGACCGGTGGCGGCCCAGGATTAATCGTCCAGCCCGAATGCCTCGCGCAGCGCATCGCCAAACCGGGCCGAGCCCGACAGCGACAGGCTGACCGTGGCGTAGCCCGTGGCGCTGGCCTGCAATGTCAGCTGGCCGCTGACGGCATCGAACCGGGCGGGCAGGGGCCGGCCTTCATCGTCCTGGGACTGCAGGTCGTAGTCCCAGTCCATGCCTTCCTCGACAGCGCCCTGGCGGCCGGCAAACTGGCGCAGCGCCCATCGCAGCAGCTCGGCAATCTCGGCCGCCAGCGCAGGCACGCGTTCAGCCCTGACGCTGGCCATGGCATCCCAGGTGCCCGTGCCTTCTTCATCTTCGCTGTAATCAAATTCGAGATAGTCCAGAGTCATGGCATATTGCCCGCAGTTCACAGGGACGCCATTGTGCCTGCGCAGCAGCACGCATTCTGGTGTGAGGAATTGATGAAAATCGGGATCTGGCCCTTTTCCATAAAGCGTATGCAGCTATGAATTCTGATGTTGACAATGGTGCTAGCGCGCGCTGCATGGTGCAGGCCATGCGGGTCGGCTTCGGCTACCCGGGGCGGCGGGTAGCCGATGAAGTCTCGCACTGCTGGCCGGCGGGCCTGTGCCTGCTGCAAGGCGATGAGGGCACGGGCAAAAGCAGCTGGCTCAAGCTGCTGGCCGGGCAACTGCCCCTGAGCGCAGGAAGGCTGAGCTACGGCTTTGCCGACGGCGCCGGCCCGAGTGCCCAGGCCTTCTTCTGGCAGGACCCGCGCCAGCCCCTAGGCGATGCGCTCAGCCGCATGCCTGTGATGGACTGGGTGGCACAGCAGCGCACGATCTACCCACACTGGTCGCAAAGCGAATTCGAGCAGCATGTTCAGGGGTTTGCGCTGCAGCCGCATCTGCACAAGCCGCTGCTGGCCCTGTCGTCGGGCTCGCAGCGCAAGCTGTGGATGGCGGCGGGCTGGGCCAGCGCCGCGTCGCTGGTGCTGATCGACGAGCCGTTGGCCGCACTCGACAAGCCTTCCGAGCGCTATGTGCAGCAGGCCTTGGCGGCCATGGCTGCAGGCCTGAAGAAGCCAGATCGGCCGCGCTGCGTGATCGTGGCGCACTGGGATGCCATGCAGGGCGTGCCCTGGGATGATGTGATGGAGCTATCTACATCGCCTTGAAGCGTGTGGCATAGAGGCGGCTGACCGCAAGCTTTTCGGGGCGGTTGCGCAGCTGCAGCCACAGGCGCCCAGCCTCGTCGCGCTGCACGCGGTCGATGGCATCGGCTCTGACCACGGTGCCGCGATGAATCTGCCAGAACTGCTGGCCATCAAGCTGGGGCAGCAGATCCTTGAGCGGGGTGCGGATCAGGTATTCCTGGCTGGCGGTCAGCACGCGCAGGTATTTGTCCGCAGCTTCCAGATAGACGATGTCCTGCACCCTCACCATGTGAATCTGGCTGCCCACGCTGGCCTGGATGATCTGCAGCGGCGCGGGTTGCGCCGCATTCAGCGATAGCTGCAGTTGCAGCAGCTGAGCCAGCTGGGTTTGCTGCGCATCGTCGCCGGCTGTGGCCTGGGTCTGCCGCTGCCACCAGTTCTGCAGGCGCTGCACGGTTTGCTGCAGGCGCGCGCCTTGCACCGGCTTGAGCACATAGTCCATGGCGCTGGCTTCAAACGCCGCCAGAGCATATTGGTCGTAGGCGGTGACAAAGACGATGGCGGGCAGCGGCAGCTGCTGCGGCCAGCCGTCGACAATCTCGGCGGCGGCCTCCAGCCCGCTCTGGCCTGGCATGCGGATATCGAGAAACAGCACATCGGGCTGCAGCTCCAGCGCCTGCCGGGCCGCGCTGATGCCGTCGGCGGCCATGCTCTGGATTTGCAACTGCGGCCAAAGCTGGCCCAGCATGTGCCGCAGGGCCTGGGCCAGCAGGGGTTCGTCTTCGGCAATCAGTGCGCGAGGTTGGTTGGCAGTCATGGCGCAGATTTCAAGGGAAATACGATGGAGGCCTTTGTACCGCCAGCATCATCGGCCATCAAGCTGAAGGTGGCGGCGATTCCATAGCGGCTGCTCAGGCGCTCGCGCACCTGCTGCAGGCCAAAACCGCCGCCGCTGCGGGTGCTGGCCTGGAGATCGGGAGGCAGACCCCGGCCATTGTCCGATACGGTCAGCAAGACCTGGTCGTCGTTCAGCAAGGAGGCGCAGACCTCGATGCAGCCGCCTTCGAGCTGCGGCTCTAGCCCATGGCGTATGCAGTTCTCCACCAGTGGCTGCAGCAGCAGCGGCGGCACGGGCACATGGGCCAGCTCGGCGGGCAGGTTCAGCACGTAGCGCAGGCGCTCGCCCATGCGGATCTGCATCAGCGCCAGATAGTCGGTCAGCAGCGCGAATTCCGCCTCAAGACTGTGGGTGCCGCTGCGCGAGCCGCTGAGCGTGGCGCGCAGATAGTCGATCAGATGGTCCAGCATCTGTTCGGCGCGCGGTGCATCGATGGAGATCAGCACGCGCAGATTGGCCAGAGTGTTGAACAGCATATGCGGCTCAAGCTGTGCCTGCAGCAGCTTGAGATGGGCCTCGGCAGCCTGGCGCTGGGATTGCTCGGCCTGCATCTGCAGATGGCGGGCCTTGCCCACCAGATAGAACATCGTGGACATGAGCGCGCTGCTCACTATCGTGATCAGCATGGGAAACAGCAGCGCCGGAGCCTTGGTGCCAAGCTGCCCGGGGTACATATATGCCTGATACCGCTGGCCGATGAGGTTGCCCAGGCCGAAGCCGATAAGCACTCCGGCGACGACCAGCGCCACGCCGCGCCAGCCCGGGGGCCAGGGAATATCGTTGCCGCGGCTCAGCAGCATGCGACCCAGCTCTATGGTCAGCCAGCTAGGTAGGCCAATGGCCAGCGAATAGACCAAGTTTACGTCCCAGCTTCCTTGCCCCATCAGCGTCAGAGCCAAGGTGATCAGCAGGCACACCAGCGTAGTGACGGCGCCATGGTGCAGCAGCATGGCAGGTAGGGACGCCGCCGCAGAGGCAATAGGCGGCATGGTGCGATAGGTGGTGGACATGGCGGGGTATGGACTGAAGGCTACTTTTTATTCAGGCTTTGCATGGCGCGCAACTCCTTGTCCACCATACGCGTCCACAGGGCAGAGCGGGGGCTGCTGATCCAGACGGCAGCGCCATGCATGGCCAGGCCCAAGCCCCAGAAGATGGCGGGGTAGACGGCCCAGTGCCGGCCCTGAAGCGCCGCCAGCGTGGTCAGGCCCAGGTTCACCAGAATATAGACCGTGGCATGCAGGTACCAGCCGAGTTTCATACGTGCACGACGCCGGGCCATTTTGAGTTGCTCGTCGGGCGAATCTGCCAGAGTGTGGTTGAAGGTTGACATATGGGACTCTTTCAGGGGTTTTGTTTGGGAAATCCGGTGACGGTTCAGATTGCCAGCACCTGCTGCCAGAGCAGATCGCCCAGCAGCCGTCCCGGCAGCAGAGTGAACAGGCCGGCCGTGACGCAGGCGCCGAAATAGAGCTTGCGCATGATGCTGCGGTGATGGTCTATGCGCTTGTGGTTCAGGTGCCAGAAGGAAAGCAGCAGGCCACCCAGGGTCAGCGGCACCAGCAGGTGAACCGGGGTGAAGCCGCCGAGATTGGGCAGGCGAAAGTCGCGGATGAAGAGGGCGGATATGGCCGCAGCCAGCATCAGCAGCACAAACACATAGCCGGCAAAGCGGTGCAGCGCCGGGCGTGCTTTGCCCGTGCGGCGCGCCCAGAGCGCGACGGGGCCTATGACGGTGGCCCCCAGGGCGCAGCCCATATGCAGGGCAATCAGCGGGGTCAGTTGCATGGCGCAGCTCCTGGTCAGTGGCGGGACTCCAATGTGCTGCGGGGCGGTGCGGGAAACCAGCGCCTTGCGACCGGTTGCAGCAGGCGCGGCGTGAAATGCAGCCTGCCGGCGTGAGCGGTGATCATGAAAAACGCCGCACCCGTTGACGGTGTGCGGCGTTTGCGGAAGGCGCAGAAAAGGAGCTCAGTCCTTCTTCAGGCACTCGCTCATGAAAGCCTTGCGCTCGTCGCCCTTCTTGCCGGCGGCGTCCACGTTGCAGGACTTCATGCGTTCCTGCTGGCGCTTGCGGCCGTCGGACAGGCAGGACTTCATGAACTCCTTGCGCTCATCGCCTTTCTTGCCGGTGGCTTCGGTGTTGCAGGTGCCCATGAGTTGCTGCTGGGCAGTTTTGGGCTTGTCGCCAGCGGCCATGCTCATGCTGCAAGCCAGGGAGACTACTGCCAGGACAACGAGTTTTTTCATGATGTGTGATGTCTTTGAAAACGCCGACAGCCGGCGCCCGGCCATTGCAGCACAGCTTGATGGTTTTGCCTATGCCGAGAGGCCGGCCGTTGTAAAAATTTGCGATTGCTTGCAGAGCAGGCCTGTTGGCCCACATGGCTTGAAACTGCGCAGAGGATAATGTGCAGCTTTTGCAACCCTGCATCCGAAGGACGATTCGCGTGGATACTTTATTGCTGCTCAAGGCCGCCATCATGGGCATTGTGGAAGGGCTGACCGAGTTCTTGCCGATTTCCTCCACCGGCCACCTGATTCTGGCGGGCTCGCTGATGGGCTTTGTCGGCGGCAAGGCCAAGGTGTTTGAAATCGCCATCCAGACCGGCGCCATCTTTGCCGTGATGCTGGTGTACTGGCAGAAGATTCGCGCCACGCTGGTGGCGCTGCCCAGCAGCCGTCAGGCCCAGAAGTTCGCACTCAATGTCTTCATCGGCTTTCTGCCCGCCGTGGTGCTGGCCCTGCTGTTTGGCAAGTATGTGCAGGAGCATCTGTTCACCCCGGTGATCGTGGCCACCACTTTCATCCTGGGCGGCTTTGTGATCCTGTGGGCCGAAAAGCGCCCCGCATCGGCCACACGCGTGCAGTCGATTGACGATATGACGACCATGGATGCACTCAAGGTCGGCCTGGTGCAGTGCTTTGCCCTGGTGCCCGGCACCAGCCGCAGCGGCTCCACCATCATCGGCGGCATGCTGATGGGCTTGTCGCGCAAGGCAGCAACGGATTTCTCCTTCTTCCTGGCCATGCCCACGCTGATCGGCGCCGGTGTCTACAGCCTCTACAAGGAGCGCGCGCTGCTGTCCATGGCCGATGTGCCGCTGTTTGCCGTGGGCCTGATCTTCTCCTTCATCAGTGCCTGGCTGTGCGTGCGCTGGCTGCTGCGTTTCATCTCTACCAACAGCTTTGTGCCGTTTGCCTGGTATCGCATCGTCTTCGGCATCATTGTGCTGGCGACCGCCTATAGCGGTGTGGTGGACTGGCAGCACTAAGCGCTTTGCAAACCATAAAAAAGCCACTTGCGTGATTGCAAGTGGCTTTTTTCATAGCAGTCAGCGCTTTCTGCTGGCTGATTTCATTGAATTTCTTGGCTGAATCCCGTGCTTGTCAGGCGGTGAAAGCTATTTATTTGAGAGCGTTCGCCGAAGCTGTCTGCAAGATGCTCTGCTCCATATTGAGCAGCGAGGCCTCGATGGCCGCCGCCGTGGCTTCGGGCCGCTCCATGGGAAACAGGTGGCTGCCATCCAGCATCATGATGCGCCCCTTGGTGATGCGCTGCGTCATCTCCATGCCCACCTGGCGCATCTCCACCGAGGAACGTCCGCCGATAAAGGCCACGGGGCAGCGCAGCGGGCTGAGCCTGAGCTGGTTGTTCAGATTGCTGGGCAGGGTGTTGTAGATGGCGGTCTCCACCTCACGCTGAAACAGCAGGGTGCGCTTGTCCTGGTGGTCCACCAGCCCATGCTCCACATAGTCCTGCAGCACCTGCGGGTGCCAGTGGGCAAAGGCTTTCTTGCTGCGAAAGTATTCCAGTGCCTCCGCGTTGCTGGCCCAGGTATTGCGGCGGCGCTGGCTGATCTTGCCCGGCGATACCGAGCCCACGATCTGTGTCTGCTTGGCCAGGCCCACGGCGTTCGCCTTCCAGCCGCCCAGCAGCGGCGAATCTATCAGCAGCACACCGCGCGCCAGATCGGGGCGTTTGGTGGCGGCCTGAAAGCTCAGAATGCCGCCCAGCGAGTGACCGACCAGATACAAGGGCTGGCCATGCTGCTCCACCTGCTGCTCTACATACTCGATCAGCTCATCGACCAGATGTGGCCAGTGATTGGTGACCGGGCGAGCCGGATCATGGCCGAAGCGCTGCACACCGCTGGCGGCAATGCCGCGCTGGCGCAACAAGGAAAACAGCAGGCGATAGGTGTCCAGGGGAAAGCTGTTGGCATGCGCGAACACGATGGGCAAGGTGTTCGCGGGGCTGGCGCTGGCGGAGGTCTGGGGCATGGAGGACGCGCGTTGAAAGCGGAGGGGATGGCAATATCCCTTGGAGCGTGATTTGGGCGTTCGCCAGTTTAGCGCTTGGGCAGCGTGGCCTGCTTTTGCAGACGGGCCTGCTCCTCGGCCGATTGCCAGCGCTGATATTCGCTGGCCATGCTCAGGCCTGCCTGGGCTGGTACCACGGGCTGGCGCAGCGCAGCAGGCGGCTCGTTGCCGGCGCCCGCCGTGCTCTGGAATTGTGCAGGCGCGGGAGCTCCCACCTTGACCAGTGGATGCGCGCGCGGGCTGTGCAGGCGAATCGGCGTAGCGGTCTGGCCACCATCCCAGGCCGGGTCCTCGATGCTGTCGAACACATTGCGCAAACGCTCGCCCCAGCTGTCGTGCAGCATGCGCAGATAGGGGTTGTCGGCGTCCAGGCAGACGATCTTGTCCGTGGCAAAGCGGTTGTTCTCGTAGACGATCAGATCCAGCGGCAGGCCTACCGAAAGATTGGACTTGAGCGTGCTGTCCATGGATACCAGCGCGCATTTGGCCGCTTCGTCCAGCGGGGTCTCGGAGGTGATCACGCGGTCCAGCACGGGCTTGCCGTATTTGGACTCGCCGATCTGGAAGTAGGGCGTCTCGCTCGTGGCCTCGATGAAGTTGCCGGCCGAGTAGACCTGGAACAGTCGCATGCGCTCGCCCTGGATCTGGCCGCCGAAGATCATGGAGACATTGAAATCCACGCCCGCGCGCTGCAGGGCGGCGGCTTCGCGGTCATAGACATGGCGCACGGCAGCACCGAGCACGCGCGCGGCATCGAACATGCTGCGCACATTCCAGATGGTCAGCATCTCGTCCGTGGCCGCGTCGTGCAGCTGAAAGCTCTCCAGCAGCTCGCGTATGGATTGGGAGATGGCCAGGTTTCCGGCCGACTGCAGCACCATGAAGCGTTCGCCGGGCTGTTCATACAGCATGACCTTGCGGAAGGTGCTGATCTGGTCCAGCCCGGCGTTGGTGCGCGAGTCGGACAGGAACACGAGACCGGCGTTGAGCTTGAGGGCGACGCAGTATGTCATGGGTGATAAATATAATAATGAAAACCGTATGAATGCAATATGCAGCAATCGTTTGATGCTTCAAAAAAAGTAGCGATAAACACGCGCTGCAAGGCGATTCTAGAAGGGTTTGAATATTGCCGGTGGCGGCACAGGAACAGCGGCTGCGGCGGCGCCCATACCCAGGCGCAGGCTGCGGATGAGGAAGTCCCTGAGACGCATGGAGTTGACGCGTGAGAAGATGCCGCTCCTTGTAGGAACAATTACTTACAGCCGGCCAGAGGAGGGCCCCAATGCACGTGTTTCGCAATCTGTCGATACGGACCAAGCTCATGTCCAGCATGCTGGCTTGCCTGCTGCTGTTCGTGGCCGTCTCCACGGTGCTGGGTTTTGTGCTGACGGGGGCCAGCTTGCGCGAGCGTGTGGTGGGTCAGGAGCTGCCGGCCGTGGTGGGCGAGATCCGCAACGATATCCTGCGCCAGATCGGCACGCCGCTGGCAGTGGCCCAGTCGGTGGCAGGCAACAGCTTTGTGCTGGACTGGGAAGCCGCAGGCGAACCCGAGGGCGGCAACGCGGCCTGGGCCAAATACGCCCAGGCGGTCAAGCAGCAGGCCAGGGCCTCCTCGGTGTTCTGGGTGTCGGGCAGCACGGGCCAGTACTTTGGCGATCAGGGCCCGTTGCGCAAGCTGGCGCCCAAGGGCGAGGGCGACAAATGGTTTTACGACCTGCTGGCCAGCGACAAGTCGCAGGTACTGGAGATCGACAAGGACGTGAGTTCCCACGTCTACATGCTGTTCATCAACGTCAAGTTCGACGCGGGCCAGGGCAAGCAGGGCATTGCGGGCCTGGGCCTGTCGGTGGATGAGCTGGCCCAGGCCGTGCGCGGCTACAAGGTGGGCGAATCCGGCTCGGTCTCCCTGGTGCGCGGTAACGGCAGCATCCTCGTGCACCGCGATCCGGCCCTGGTGGACGGCAAGCACTGGCTCAAGGACAGGCCCGGCTTCAGCACCGATCTCAGCGCCGCACTGCTGAATCGCGAGCGCTTTGCCCATGCCATGTACGAGGCGCCGTCGGGCCGGCAGCTGATTGCCTCTTCCTATGTGCCCGAGCTGGACCTGTACGTGATCGCCGAACTGCCCGAGGCCCAGGTACTGGGCGGCGTGCGGCGCACTATTGCGCTGACCTCGGCTGTGGCTGGTCTCGTGGGCGGTGGCATTGGTCTGTTGGTGATCTGGCTGGTGAGCCGGGCCATTGCGGCCCCCGTGGGCCGTGCGGCGCGCATGCTCGAAGAGATTGCCGACGGCCATGGCGACCTGAGCCGGCGCATGCCCGTGGAGAGCAATGACGAGGTGGGGGCGCTGGCTTCTGCCTTCAACCGCTTTGTCTCCTCGCTGGAGCGCATGGTAGGTGCGGTGCGCCAGGCGGCCGATTCTATTTCCGTGGCCAGCTCCGAAGTGGCCCAGGGCAACCAGGACCTGAGCCAGCGCACCGAGCAGGCGGCCAGCGCCCTGCAGCAGACGGCGGCATCGCTGTCGGTGCTGACGGACAGCGTGCAGGCCAATACCGAGGCCACGCGCAGCGCGGGCGATCTGGCGCAGTCGGCGCGCGGCGTGGCCGAGCGCGGTGGCACGGCCTTCCAGCAAGTGGTGGTGACCATGGAGGGCATCAACCGCTCCTCGCGCAAGATTGCCGACATCATCGGCGTGATCGACGGTATTGCCTTCCAGACCAATATCCTGGCATTGAACGCGGCCGTGGAGGCCGCGCGTGCCGGCGAGCAGGGCCGGGGCTTTGCCGTGGTGGCGGCCGAGGTGCGCAGCCTGGCCCAGCGCTCGGCCGAGGCGGCCAAGGAAGTACGCCAGCTCATCACCGATTCCGTGACCCAGGTGGGCAGCGGCTCGCAGCAGGTGGAGCATGCGGGCGCGACCATGCAAGAACTGCTGGACGCCGTGGCCAAGGTGACGCAGATCATCGAGGAGATCAGCGACGCTTCGCAGACTCAGGGGCGCGGCATTGCCGAGATCAACCAGTCCGTGGCCGGGCTGGACGACGCCACGCAGCAGAACTCCGCGCTGGTCGAACAGTCGGCCGCCGCGGCGACCAGCTTGCGCGAGCAAGCCGCACGCCTGATGGGCGAGGTCTCGGCCTTCAAGCTGGGTGAAAAGCCCCAGCGGAGCCAGTCTTCGCAGCAGCGGCAGCAACATCTGCTGGAAGCCTGAGCCGAAACCCGGGGCTGAGGATCCTCAGCCCCGTGTTCAAGTCCGGAGGGATCAGGCAGCGCTGGTGCTCAGCTTCTTGAGCTGGTACAGCGCTTCCAGCGCTTCGCGCGGGCTCAGCGCATCAGGGTTGATATCGGCCAGGGCCTGGGCCACAGGGTCGTGTTGGGCCTCGGCCTGGGGCATCTCCGGCGCGTCGAACAGATTGACCTGCAGATCATCCTCGCCTGCCTTGGCTTCCAGCGCTTCGAGCGCGTGGCGCGCATGGTGCAGCACGGCAGCAGGCATACCGGCCAGCTTGGCCACCTGGATACCGTAGCTGCGGCTGGCAGGGCCGGCCTGGATCTCGTGCAGGAACACGATGTCGTGCCCGGCCTCGGCCGCGCCCACATGCACGTTGACGGCGGCTTTGGCCTTGGCGGGCAGCTCGGTCAGCTCGAAATAGTGGGTGGCAAACAGCGTGAAAGCCTTGGTCTTGTCGTGCAGCTGGGTGGCAATGCCGCTGGCCAGGGCCAGGCCGTCGAAGGTGCTGGTGCCGCGGCCGATCTCGTCCATCAGCACCAGGGAGTGGGGCGTGGCCGCGTGCAGGATCTGCGCGGCCTCGGTCATCTCCATCATGAAGGTGGACTGGGCGTTGGCCAGGTCGTCGGCCGCGCCGATACGGGTGTGGATGGCGTCTATGGGCCCCAGGCGGCAACTGGCCGCCGGCACATAGCTGCCCATGCTGGCCAGCAAAGCTATCAAGGCCACCTGGCGCATATAGGTCGACTTACCGCCCATGTTCGGGCCGGTAATGATCTGCATGCGCGTGTTGAGGTTCATGCGCGTGTGGTTGGCAATGAAGCTGCCGCTGGAGGTCTCGGCCATGCGCGCCTCCACCACGGGGTGGCGGCCGGCTTCGATCTCTATGCAGGGCTGGCTCACGAACTCGGGCTCGGCCCAGTTCAGCGTCAGCGAGCGCTCGGCCAGCGTGCACAGCACGTCGAGCGCGGCAATGGCCTGGGCCACGCGCGAGAGCGCGGGCACATGGGGCTGGAGCCGGTCCAGCACCTGCTCGTACAGCCATTTCTCGCGCTGCAGTGCGCGCTCCTGGGCCGACAGGGCCTTGTCCTCGAAGGCCTTGAGCTCGGGTGTGATGTAGCGCTCGGCGTTCTTCAGCGTCTGGCGGCGGCGGTAGCGCTCGGGCACCGCATCCTTGTAGCTGTTGGTGATCTCGATATAGAAACCGTGCACCTTGTTGAACTGCACGCGCAGATTCGGAATGCCGGTGAGCAGCTTTTCCTTGGCTTCCAGCTCCAGCAGAAACTCGTCGCAGTTGTTCTGGATGGCGCGCAGCTCGTCGAGCTCGGCGTCGAAGTTCTGGGCGATCACGCCGCCGTCGCGCACCAGGGCTGCGGGCTCTTCCATGATGGCCTGGGCCAGCAGCTCGGCGCAGCCTTCGGGCGGCACCAGATCGGTGAAGATTTGCGTCAAATAGGCTGCAGGCGCTTGTCCGGATTGCGCCAATAGCTTCGCTTTCTGTAGCGTCTTGCCCAGGCCCACCAGTTCGCGCGGGCGCACCTGGCGCAGCGCCGTGCGGGCAGTGATGCGCTCCACATCGCTCACGCCTTTGAGCTCGGCGCGCAGCGCCTGCCAGGGCGCCGCCACGGCATTGCCCGCGCCGCGCAGCACGCGAATGGCTTCCAGGCGCTGCATGGCGCTCTTGCGGCTGCGCTCGGGCTCCTGCATCCAGGTCTTGAGCAAACGGCTGCCCATGCCCGTCATGCAGGTGTCCAGCAGCGAGAACAGCGTGGGCGAATCTTCGCCGCGCAGCGTCTTGACCAGCTCCAGGTTGCGGCGCGTGGCCAGCGGCAAGGCGATCAGCTCATCGTCGCGCTGCACCTGGATGGCGTGGATGTGCGTGAGATTGCGCCCTTGCGTATGCTCGGCATACGAGAGCAGGGCGGCGCTGGCGGCGTGGGCCAGTGCCAGGCCCTCGGCCTCCCAGGCCTTGAGGCTGGCGGCGCCCAGCAGCTCCAGCAGCTTGCGCTCGCCCAGGCCCGCATCGAACTGCCAGTCCGGGCGTGGCGACAGCGGGCAGGCAATGGAGCCTGCGTGCTTGATGGCAAAAAGGCTCTGCTCGAAACGCTCGGTCACGCCGGCGCTGTAGATCACCTCGCTGGGTGCGATGCGCGACAGCCAGGCACCCAGTTCGTCGGCCGCGCATTCGGCCATATGAATGCGGCCTTGCGTCACGGCCATCCAGGCCAGGCCCACGCGCTGACGACCCGCCGTGTGCAGGGCCAGCAAGATGGCTTCACTCTTGTCCGACAGCAGCTCGCTGTCCGTCAGCGTGCCGGGCGTGACCACGCGCACCACCTTGCGCTCCACCGGACCCTTGCCCACGCCGATCTCGCCGACCTGCTCGCAGATCGCCACCGATTCGCCCATCTTGATCAGGCGGCCCAGGTAATTCTCCAGCGCATGAAAGGGCACACCCGCCATGGGAATTGGCATGCCGGCCGTCTGGCCGCGCGTGGTCAGTGTGATGTCGAGCAGGCGGGTGACCTTCTCCGCATCGCCAAAGAACAGCTCGTAGAAATCGCCCATGCGGTAGAACACCAGCGTGTCGGGGTGGTCGGCTTTGAGCTGCAGATACTGCTGCATCATTGGAGTGTGCGACTCCAGTGGGGCGGCGCTAAGTGTTTGATTTATCCAGGGTTCACTCATAACAAAAATTCAAATCAATCACTTAGTTGGAATGGTGGTTTGCCAGCCCATGGCTTGAGTCTGCCGTGTCATTGGCTGTGGGCGCAGTCTTGCGCAAGCCTCGCGGGAATTCGATGAACAAAGCAGGGCGGCTGGCAAAGGGGTGAACATTATTGTCCATGCACGAGCAACGGCCAGCCTGCGGGGATGTTGTGGGCGGCTTGTTGCTACAGAGCTGGTTTTGAGCCGACATGTGGGCCGAGGATTCGCCGCGACAGGCCTCGGTAGGCGGTGACAGGTCTCGCCGCGATCGGCTGGGTTGGCCCTGGCGACTCCAGGGCCTCCTGGCGCGCCATCATGCGCAGCCCCTGGCGGGCACGCGACAGCGCTTCCTCGTCATGCTCGGCCGCATAGACGGCGCAGACCGAATGGGAGAACTGCGGTGCATGGCTCACGGGGAACAACTGGCCGCTCTTGATGAAGGGGGCCACCGTGCCTGCACGGAAGTAGCCGGCGCCGCCCACGGTCAGCAGATAGGTCAGGGCCAGAGGGCCCAGGGAGATGGTGACCGGCGCATTGGGCAACTCGGGAAAGGCGGCGCGGTGGCCGGCCGCAAAGCCCGGCCCCCAGTCCACATGGATATAGCGTTCGGGGTCGAGCCGGCCGTCGGCGCTGCTGGTGACCATGATCAGCTTTTCCTCCAGCAGCAGCTCGCAGACCAGGCGCGGCCGCTGCGGCGGGCTGTAGAGCACGGCCATGTCGAGAGAGCCGTCCTCCACGCGGTCCAGCAGCCGGGCCGGCGCATCTACATCGGCGCGCAGCGCGACTTCGGGGCAGACATGGTGCATCCAGACCAGCCAGTCGGCCAGCAGCGGGTGCCAGATGCTGGGTTCGCCACCCACGCTGATGCCGTGCTCGCGCCCCGGCGGTAGCGCCACATGCTGGCGCGCGCGCTCCCAGCCCTGTACCAGGCTGGCGGCGTGGCGCACAAAGCGCTCGCCGGCCGGCGTCAACCGGGCACCGGCTTTGTTGCGCACGAACAGCGGTCGCCCCAGTTGCTGTTCCAGCGTGCGTACACGGGCGCTGATGGCGGTCTGGGTCGAGGCTGTGTGAAAACCCTCTCGTAGCCAACCCATGACCTGAATAAAGTCAATTCATCTCGGTTTCGGGAGATGGCATGCCTCGATTCATTGAAGGTCAAGCGCGGCAGCAAGTGACGCTGATGCCGGAATGTCTGGAGGACTTTATTGCTAAAGACAACCCGGTACGTGTTGTCGATGCCTTTGTCAGCGAACTCAATCTGCAGGCTTTGGGTTTTGACGGTGCAGAGCCTGCCTGTACGGGCAGACCTTCTTACCACCCAGCCGTGCTGCTCAAGATCTACATCTACGGCTATCTCAATCGGCTGCAATCGAGCAGACGGCTTGAACGTGAATGCCAGCGTAACGTTGAACTGATGTGGCTGACTGGGCGCTTGGCTCCTGACTTCAAAACGATTGCAGACTTCCGCCGTGACAACGGCTCAGGCATTCGCAATGTGTGCCGCCGATTCGTACTTCTCTGCCGTGATCTGAAACTGTTCAGCCAGGCGCTGGTGGCCATTGATGGCAGCAAATTCAAAGCCGTCAACACGCGTGACAAGAACTTCACCTTGGGCAAGATCGACAAGCGGCAGCAGCAGATCGAAGAAAGCATCCAACGTTATCTGACGGCTTTGGATACAGCGGACCGCACGCAGCCTGTGGAGCTCGAAGCCAAGACCACAAGGCTCCAAGACAAGATCGCCATGTTGCGCAAGCAAATGCGGGTGCTCGATGCAGTGAAGGAGCAACTCAAAGAGCAGCCCGAGAAGCAACTCTCGATGACAGATCCTGATGCACGGTCCATGGCAACCAGTGGTCGAGGCTCGGGCATGGTGGCCTATAACGTGCAGGTGGCGGTCGATGCCAAACATCACCTGATCGTCACTCATGAGGTCACCAACCAAGGGCATGACAGAGCTGCTCTGGCATCCATGGCTCAAGCAGCTCGCAAGGCAATGGGAAAACGCAAACTGCAAGCTATTGCAGATCGTGGCTATTACAGCGGTGAGCAAATCAAAGCGTGTGAAGATACAAGCATTGCAGCCATTCTTCCCAAGCCCAACACATCGGGTGCCCGAGCTCACGGGCGCTTTGACCGCTCAGACTTCATCTATATCCAAAGCGACGATGAATTCCAATGCCCTGCGGAACAGCGCGCGATCTATCGTTTTACGCGGGAAGAGAACGGCTTACAGATGCGTCGTTACTGGAGCAGTGCGTGTACGCAATGCACGATAAAAGCCCAATGCACACCGAGCGACTACCGCCGCATCAGCCGATGGGAGCACGAAGACGTGCTGGAGCGAGCACAACAGCGCTTGGACCAGATGCCCGACGCCATGATGGTGAGAAGAAGGACAGTCGAGCACGTGTTTGGCACCCTCAAGCATTGGATGGGGTACACGCACTTCCTGACCAGGCGACTGCGCAACGTCAGCACGGAGATGAGCTTGAATGTGCTGGCTTACAACCTCAAGCGAGTGCTTGGAATCCTCGGGTTCGACAAAACGATGGCGGCGATGCATCTGGTGGGCGGGTGAGCCCTTTTAAAACCGGGAAATTAGCGACCTCAAGGGCTCTGGAATGCAATGAGAAGGCTGAGGGCGCTCTTGGCGTCGAAGGCGCCTCAGTCGTGCTTGCCTGAAATCTGCCAGTTGGATTGTTCAGCCATTAATAGTTTTTTGCGTTTCCACACAGCCTCGGTCAGATGCAGACGTTCGGCCGCCGCCGCAAAGCTGCCGCTGTCGGCGATTTCGAGGAAGGTGCGGGCCAGATCGATGTCCATGAAATCAATGCAAAAAGATTGATTTGAAATCAAATAATAATTTGTTTGTATGCATTGAATGATAAGTCCATCATGGAGCTGTCTGTGATTCCTGCGGGAGCTTACCCATGCACAGCTCTTATTCAGAAGCTTCCTCGTTGCCGCGCACGGCTCTGTGTGATCTGTTGGGTTGTCGCCATCCGCTGCTGCTGGCCGGCATGGGGGGCGTTTCGCGCTCCGAGCTGGTGGCTGCGGTGACCGAGGCCGGCGGCTTCGGTTTTCTTGGCATGGTGCGCGAGCCGCTGGCGCTGATTCGTACCGAAGTGGAGCGCGTGCGCCAGCGCACGGACCGGCCCTTCGGCGTGAACCTGATTCCCGCGACCACCGATCCGCAACTGCTGCGCGAGCAGGTGGAGCTGTGCATTGCGCTGCGCGTGCCGGTGGTGAGTCTGTTCTGGGATGTTCATCACGCGGTGATCGCCAGGCTGCGCGAGGCGGGGATTGTGGTTGTGCACCAGGTCGGCTCGGCAACCGAGGCGCTGCTGGCGCAGGAGGCCGGAGCCCAGGCACTGATCGCCCAGGGAGTGGAGGCAGGCGGCCATGTGCGCGGCCGCCTGCCGCTGATGGAGTTGCTGACGCAGGTGCTGTCGGTGGCCAGCGTGCCAGTAGCGGCGGCCGGTGGTTTGGCCGACGGGCGCGATGTGGCGCGCGTGCTGGCGCAGGGTGCACAGGCCGCCGTACTGGGCACGGCCTTGATGGCGACGATTGATTCCTTTGCGCACGACTATCACAAGCAGCGTCTGGTACAGGCCCATGCTGGGGATACGGTGCTGACCGAAGACTTCCATATCAACTGGCCGCTGCATGCGGCCGTGCGGGTGCTGGCCAATAGCGTGACTTGTTGTGAGCGTGGCGACCCGTCCATGGCCGAACGCACCGTGATCGGTGAGGAGGAGGGGCGCCCCATCTATCTGTTCAGCACCGACTCACCCTTGCGTTCCATGACCGGCAATTACGAGGCCATGGCCCTGTATGCCGGCAAGGGCGTGGACCGTATCACCTCGATCGAGCCTGCGGGCGAGCGCGTGCAGCGCATCGTGGCCGAGGCGGCGCAGCACTGGCGGCTGCTGGAGGGCGAGACTGTGGACGTGGCTTCGCCGGTCTGCTACGCGGCCGATGTGGAGCGCGAGCGGCATGCGCCCGTCATCGCGCGGCTGGACGAGCTGCTGGAGGCCGAGCGCGCCGGTGCGCGCGTGACGCTGCGCAGCGCCGCCCACGCGCAGGACGGAGATATGCGTGCGCTGATCGAGGCCGTGCACCGCGACGAGGTCAAGTGGTGCGCCATGCTGATGCGCGCCATCCGCAGTCTGCAGGGTACGCCGAGTTCACGTACCGGTGCCTTCTATGCCAAGGCCATGGCCTTCGAGAAGCTGGACGAGCGCCTGGCCTTCCTGAACCGAGGCCAGGGCTGGGTGGTCAAGAAGCTGCGCGAACTGCTGCCCATGGTGGACGATGCATCCATACGTCAGGGACTGACCGAGATGCTGCAGGCCCACGAAGTCAATCTGGACAAGGTCAACAGCCGCCTGGGCTTGGCGCGCCCGCGGGCTGACGCGGTGCCGTCACAGGCGGGTGCAAGACTTGAATGAGTCGGGGAGGGAGTCAAGGAGGTTGTGAATGTTCTGGGAGAAAAAGCTTTCACAATGGGCGCAGGAAGTGAAGGCTCAGGCCAACCTGCCGGCCCGGCTGGTGCTGTGGAACGGGCAGCAGCTCGATTTCGGCGAGTTCGCTGCGCCGCAGGTCACCATCAAGGTCCAGAGCGCGACCGCGCTGCCCATGCTGCTGGACCCCAGCCTTGACCATCTGGGCGAGGCCTATGTCAAGGGCCTGCTGGACATCGACGGGCGCTTGGCCGACATTATCAACGTGAGCCATGCACTGGCCCGCAGCACGGCTGTGGGCTCGGGGAGGCTGGCACGCGTGGCGCGGCACTTTAGCCACAGCAAGGCCAGCGACCGCAGGGCCATTCAGTACCACTACGACGTTTCCAACGATTTCTACCGGCTCTGGCTCGACGAGAGCATGGTTTACTCCTGTGCCTATTTCGAGAATGGGGATGAGGATCTGGCCACGGCCCAGCGCAAGAAGATCGATCACATCCTCACCAAGATCCGGCTGCAGCCCGGCCAGCGCCTGCTGGACATAGGCTGCGGCTGGGGTGCCCTGGTGCTGCGCGCGGCCAGTCAATTCGGCGCGCAGTGCGTGGGCGTGACGCTGTCGCGCAACCAGTTCGAGCTGGCGACCGAGCGCGTGCGGGCCGCGGGCCTGCAGGACCGCGTCGAGATCCGCCTGCAGGATTACCGCGATGTGAGGGGGCAGTTCGACCGCATCACCAGCGTCGGCATGTTCGAGCATGTGGGGCGCAAGCATCTGCCGCTGTATTTCTCGCGTATGCACGACCTGCTGGCCGAAGACGGCATGGCTTTGAACCATGGCATTACCTCGACCGACGCGGACAGCGGCGAGGTCTCGCAGGGTGGCGATTTCATCGACCGCTATGTGTTCCCCGATGGCGAACTGCCGCATATCAGCCTGGCACTGGAGGCCATGCAGCGCGGCGGCCTGGAAGTCTTGGATGTGGAAAGCCTGCGCCGGCACTATGCGCGCACGCTGTCGATCTGGACCGAGAACTTCGAGTCGCGCGCAGCGCAGATCCATGCGTTGGTGGACGAAGAGAAGTTCCGTATCTGGCGCGTGTACCTGGCCGGCTGCGCCTATGCGTTCGAGAACGACGATGTGTCCATTTTCCAGGTGCTCTGCCGCAAGGCGGGGCGCAGTGCGCAGCAAATTCCCTGGTCGCGGCGCTATATGTACGAGAGCGGTAAACCCTTGGGTGAAATTTGAGGCCCGGATTGTTCGCGCTTTCTGGATGATCCATCCCGGCGCGGACGGTTTATCGCCAGCGCCGGTCTGCCTAAGCTGGGACCTCTTCAAACGAGACCCAACAATAGGTTAGGAGATTTCATGGCAGACCATTCCATCCGCAACAAGGTCGTTCTGATTGCCGGCGGCGCCAAGAACCTGGGCGGGCTGATTGCCCGCGATCTGGCAGCCAAGGGCGCCAAGGCGGTCGTCATTCACTACAACAGTGCATCCTCCAGGGCCGATGCCGAAGCCAAGGTGGCCGCCGTGCAGGCCGCTGGAGCCTGGGCCGTGGCGCTGCAGGCCGACCTGACAAGCGCCACCGCGGTCGAGAGGCTGTTTGCCGACGCCGTGGCGGCCGTGGGCCGGCCCGATATCGCCATCAACACCGTGGGCAAGGTGCTCAAGAAGCCGTTGCTGGAAATTTCCGAGGCCGAGTACGACGAGATGAGCGCCGTCAACAGCAAGGCGGCTTTTTTCTTTCTCAAGGAAGCGGGCAGGCATGTCAACGACAACGGCAAGATCGTGACGCTGGTGACCTCGCTGCTGGGTGCGTTCACGCCGTTCTATTCCTCCTACGCGGGCACCAAGGCGCCGGTCGAGCATTTCACGCGCGCGGCGGCCAAGGAGTTCGGCGCACGCGGCATCTCGGTCACGGCCGTGGGCCCAGGCCCCATGGATACGCCTTTCTTCTATGGCCAGGAGGGGGTCGATGCCGTGGCCTATCACAAGACTGCGGCAGCGCTGTCGCCGTTCTCGCCCTCGGGCCTGACACACATCGAGGACGTGGTTCCCTTCATCCGTCATCTGGTCAGCGACGGCTGGTGGATTACCGGACAGACGATTCTGATCAACGGCGGCTACACCACCAAGTAGGCGTCGCAGCAGTCTGGTGCCGGTTATGCTGTCTTTCCATGGACAGAATCGACCGGTATCGCATCTTCGTGCAGGTGGCAGAGATGGGCAGCTTCATCAAGGCCGCCCATGCGCTGGAGCTGCCTCGCGCCACGGTGTCGGCGGCCGTGCAGCAACTGGAGGCCCAGGTCGGCGCGCGGCTGCTGCACAGAACCACGCGCTATGTCAACCTGACGGCCGACGGCGCGCAGTTGCTGGCGCGCGCCCGCGCGCTGCTGGCCGAGGCCGAGGACATGGAGCAGATGTTCCAGGCGCGTGTGCGCCAGGCCGTGGGCCAGTTGCGCATTGATGTGCCCAGCCGCATTGCGCGCCGTCTGCTGGCGCCGGCATTGCCCGGCCTGCTGCGCAGTCATCCGGCGTTGCGGCTGGTGTTGGGCTCCAGCGACCGGACGGTGGATCTGGTGCAGGAAGGCGTGGATTGTGTGGTGCGCATCGGTGCGCTGCAGGAAAGCAGCCTGGTCGTGCGGCCGTTGGGTCGCATTGCCCTGATCAACTGCGCCAGCCCTGCCTATCTGCGCGAGCACGGTCACCCCGAGGTTCCCGCCGATCTGGTGCAGGGCCATTGGGCCGTGGGCTATGCGTCGCCACATACCGGGCGGGAACTGCCCTGGTCCTATGTGGAGGGCGGGGGCGAGGAGGAGCAGACACTGGCCCTGCCCAGCCGTGTGGTAGTCAACAACGCCGAAAGCTATATTGCCTGCTGCGAAGCCGGGCTGGGCTTGATCCAGATTCCACGCTACGACGTGCAGCATCTGCTGGCTGCTGGCAGCCTCGTCGAAGTCATGCCCTCCCACCGCTCGGCCTCCATGCCGGTGGGCCTGCTGTATTCGCACCGCCGCCAGCGCTCGCGGCGGCTGGCGGTGTTCATCGAATGGTTCGAGGCGCTGATGCAGCCTTACCTGGAGTCATGAGGATCTGAACTCCGGCTTGTGCTGGGCTTACTGCACTTCGGGACGCGATCCCTGGGCCACCGGCGCGTGCTCGACCGGGTCATCGTCATGGATGGGGCGGTAGCCGGGCCCGAAGGACACATCGCCCAGGCGCCAGCCGGCACGGCAGCTGAAGGCGCCCCAGAAGCGCTTCAAGGTGTACCACTGCATTGCGATCAAGCCGCGTTCGTTGTCGGCATCGACCTCGGGGTCGCTCACGCCCGTGGGGCGCAACTCCTCGTCGTGATAGAGAGCAGTGTCGAACAGCTGATCCCACCAGGGCAGGACCTGACCGAAGTTGCAGTTGTGGCGCTCGGGCCGGTCTGCATCGCGCAGCATGTGGTGGTTGCGGTGAAAGCGTGGGCCGACGAACAGACGCTCGCCCAGCTGGCCCAGCCAGCCCAGACGCAGCGCCACGTTGGCGTGCGAAAAGTTCTGCACCAGCTCGCTGAGCAGGCCCAGCATGGCGAACTCCGAAGGCTCCACACCCATCACCAGGCCCACGCTGGCCAGCACAAAGCTTTGCAGCATGCCGTCCAGGTAGTTGCTGCGGTCGTTGCTCCAGCAGCTCATCTGGCGTTGGCTGTGATGCATGCTGTGCATGGCCCACCACCAGGGAATCACATGCTGGGCGCGGTGCATCCAGTAATAAGTGAGATCGTAGACCACGTAGTACACGGCAAACAGCACATAGGGATGCTGCTCGAACCAGGGGAACCAGGCCTTGAGGCCGCTGGCTTCCTCGGTGGACGGGCCGCCACCCAGCATGTGGGCGAAGGGCATGAGCACCAGAAAGCTGAACAGCGGAAACAGCCCCAGCAGCATGAGCAGGGTGTAGTGACGGTCCACCGTGGTGTGGCGGCGGTCGGCCCAGCGCTCGGCGGGGAGCAGGCTTTCCAGCGGACGCATCACACAGGCAATCAGAAACAGCTGCAGCAGCGCGATCAGAATGCCGGCCGCGATCTCGCGCGGATCGCCTGCGGCCTCGGCAATGCTCAGCGTATTGACCACTGGTGTCACCGCGTGCGCAGAGACCCAGTCGATAGCCAGCGTCCAGTGCTGGCTGAAGAAATCCATCATAGTTTCAGCCCGATTGTCGTTGGGGGCAGATTCTGGATAAGGAGTTTGTGGATTTTGTGGAGAAGAGAAAGTCCCATGCCTGCCCACTGGGTTGTAGCCGTTGCTCCCAAGAGGCTGGGCTCGGCGGCAATAAAACAGCCCCCCACACTTGCCCACTGACGTGTGGCCGCTGCCCCCCAAGGGGGTTTATTGCCTTGGGGCGGCCCGGCGGCAATAAAAAAGGCCTGGTCCACCGGACCAGGCCTTTTGCGCAATCGTGGGGTGACTGCCGTTTTTATTCAGCGGCTTTCTGGCCTTCTTCCACAGCAGCTTCGGCGTCTTCTTCGGAGGAGGTCTCGAATTCGCCGGTCTTGACGGCTTGACGCACAGCGGCCTTTTCGCCAGCGGTAGCGAACTTGCTGTACTTGCCCAGCACGGGGATCAGCGAGCCATAGATGCGTGGGTTGGCAGCCAGGATTTCGCGCTGCTCCAGGAAGTCGGCTTCGCCCGTGAAGTTGCCGACCAGACCACCGGCTTCGCTGACCAGCAGGGAGCCGGCAGCCACGTCCCAGATGGACAGGCCCGATTCAAAGAAGCCGTCGGCAAAGCCGGCTGCCACATAGGCCAGGTCCAGGGCTGCGGAGCCGGGGCGACGCACGCCGGCGGTGCGCTGCATGACTTCGCCCAGCATCAGCATGTATTGCTTGAAGTTGTCGCCACGGCGGAAGGGGAAGCCCGTGGAGATCAGGCAGTCGCGCAGCTGGGTGCGCTTGGAGACGCGGATGCGGCGCTCGTTCAGGTAAGCACCACGGCCCTTGGTGGCGGTGAACAGGTCGTTGCGGCTGGGGTCATAGATCACGGCGTGCTCGATCTTGCCCTTGTAGGCAAGGGCGATGCTCACGCAGTACACGGGGAAGCCGTGGATGAAGTTGGTGGTGCCGTCCAGGGGATCGATGATCCAGACATGGTCGGAGTTCTTGGCACCGTGCTCGCTGCCCGATTCTTCGGCCAGGATGGAATGCTGGGGGTAGGCGTTGAGCAGTGTCTCGATGATGATGCGCTCGGCCGCCTGGTCTACCTCGGTCACAAAGTCGTTCACCTGCTTTTGCGCAACGCGCACCGATTCCACATCCAGTGCGGCACGGTTGATGAGGGCGCCAGCGGCGCGAGCAGCCTTGATGGCCACGTTGAGCATGGGGTGCAGGGAGTTCGACATAAATTGTGAGTGCGTTGGCGCTGCAGCCCGCAGCAATGGTGGGCTGAACTACGCGGGTAAGAACGTAAAAAGCCGCGACCGGCGATGCGGGGCGGCGACAATAGGCGCAATTCTACCCAGCCTGCGTTTTTTTTGCTTGTTCGTCCCGGCGACCTGAGGGGTTTGTCCGGGGTCTTGCGGTTTGCGCGAGAGAGAACAGGCAGCGCATGTGTTCTGTTTTATCAAGGCCACAGTGAGGCCTTTTGTGTTGATGAAAACCCGATTCGTACTGATTGAAACCAGCCATGCCGGCAATGTGGGCGCGGCCGCCCGTGCACTCAAGACCATGGGCTTCGATGACCTGGTGTTGGTGCGTCCACGTTACAAAAACGTGCTGCGCAAGGAAGAAACCATACAGCGCGCCAGTGGCGCACTCGATGTGCTGGACAAGGCCCGCATTGTCGACACGCTGGAGGAAGCGCTGGACGGCATCAGCCATATGTGCGCCACGGCCATGACACCGCGCGACTTTGGTCCGCCCACGCGCACGCCGCGCCAGCATTTCGAGCTGCTCTTGAAAGGTGAGCTGGATACGCGCTCTGTGACTGAGGTTAGCGGAGATTTGACTGATAACCAGCCGACACCGGATGCGGTCTGCAATCAGAAGGGCGTGGCCTTTCTGTTCGGCTGCGAGCGCTTTGGCATGAGCAACGACGATGTCTACCGCTGCGATGTGGCGCTGTCGATTCCGTCCAATCCGCAGTTCGGCTCGCTGAACCTGGCCTCGGCCATCCAGGTCGTGGCCTACGACTGGCGCGAGGCGCTGGGCGGTTTTCCCGTGGTGGAGCACACGCCAGAGGTGCACCGCGCCGACATGGCCCAGGTGCAGGGCATGCTGGGCCATTGGGAACAGGCCCTGGCCCATATCGGCTTTCTGGACCCGGCCGCGCCCAAGAAGCTCATGCCCCGGCTTAACCAGCTTTTCAACCGCGCGCAGCTGACCCAGGAAGAAATCCATATTCTTCGCGGTGTTGCCAAAGCCATGCTGCAGAGCCAGCCACCAACCCGCTAGACTTCACAAGCTAAACATTTCCTCATGTTGTTATTTGATGCTTGATCGCCTGCGCTCCGACATCCAGTGCATTCTCGACCGCGACCCTGCGGCTCGCAGCACCTGGGAGGTCATCACCTGTTACCCCGGCCTGCACGCCATCTGGCTGCAGCGCCCGGCGCACTGGTGCTGGACGCATGGCTTCAAATGGCTGGGCCGCTTCATCTCCCACATGGGGCGCTGGTTCACCGGTATTGAAATCCATCCCGGCGCTGTCATCGGTCGCGAGGTTTTCATCGACCACGGCATGGGCGTGGTGATTGGCGAAACCGCTGTGGTGGGCGATGGCTGCACCATCTATCACGGTGTGACGCTAGGCGGCACCTCGCTGTACAAGGGCGCCAAGCGCCACCCCACGCTGGGCAAGAACGTGGTGGTCAGTGCCGGCGCCAAGGTGCTGGGCGGTTTCGAGGTGGGTGATGGCGCCAAGATCGGCAGCAATGCCGTGGTCATCAAGCCCGTGCCCGCAGGTGCCACGGCCGTGGGTATTCCTGCGCGCATCATCCCCAGTAAGACCGGACAGAGCGCCGATGTGACCGAGCATGAGACCACTCCCAAGGTCGAGGCCAGGGCGCAAGCGGCGGGTGCCGTAGATGATGATTGCGGCAAGAGCGGCTTTACCGCCTATGGCGTGACGGCCGAAGTCGACCCCGTGGCCCAGGCCATGCGCTCCTTGTCCGAAGGCGCTGCAGGCCATGAAAAGCAGATCGCGCTGCTGTGGGCTGCCATCGAGAAGCTGTCGATTCAGGGCCATGTCAAGGACTGCGTGCCCTGCGAATCCGAGCGCCCCGAGGCCTTCCAGAAGGACAAGATCGATCAGATCATGGGGAAATAGGCCTCAAACCTATATGTATCAAGCGCTGATAGCTTCTGTTTCAGGAGTGGATTGCGCAGCATGTTTCCAAGAAGCCAGCTGAACGCTGGCTTTTTTATAAGGGCTTGTTCGTCATCGGCCCAGCGAATGAGGTAGGACCCATGGGCTGGAAACTGCAGTCCAGAACATCGGTAGGCGACGAAGGCTGGGCGTGTATCCCACGCGACCTGAGGCCATGCCCCTGAGCTTCTACACTGCAGCGCAGCATTTTTGGAAAGCAGAAAAATGGACATTCTTCAAGCCTTGCAGCAGCGTCGCTCGGTACGTGCTTTTTTGCCGCAGACCGTGGACGGCGCCACGGTCAGGGAGCTGTTGGAAAAGGCCTCGCAGGCAGCATCCGGCGGCAATATGCAGCCCTGGCGTGTGACGGCAGTGGGCGGCCAGGCGCTCAAGGAGCTGAGCGCCAAGGCCAAGGCGACCGAGGCCGTGCAGCGCCCCGGCCTGTCCTACCCGCCCGGACTGTGGGAGCCCTATCGCAGCCGCCGTTTTGAAAACGGCGAAGACCTGTACCGCGCCATCGGCATAGGCCGCGAGGACAAGACCGCCCGCCTTGCCCAACTGGCGAAGAACAGCCAGATGTTCGGTGCACCCGTAGGCATTTTTGTGGCCGTGGAAGAACGCATGGGTTATGCGCAATGGGTGGATCTGGGCATCTATCTGCAATCCTTCATGCTGCTGGCCGTGGAAAAAGGCTTGGCTACCTGCGCCCAGGGTTTTTGGCGTATGTATAACGACATGCTGATCGAGCAGCTGGCATTGCCGGATGGCTACCAGATCGCCTTCGGTATTGCCCTGGGCTACGAAGATGTCAGCGCTCCGATCAACCAATGGCGCTCGAGTCGTGCCAGCAGCAGCGAGTGGCTGTCGTTGCAGGGACTGGATTGAGCGGCGGATTAGGCGCTTGAGGGTCAGGATAGTTAAACCGCCTCAATGCTGCGCAAATTCCGGCAAAACCAGCCTATACTGCATGCAGCTCCGGGGTGTGCGAAAGCGCTGAGATGCGAAAGGTGGTTGCAAAACCGCTGAATAGCGAACCCGACGAACTTGATCCGGTTCATACCGGCGGAAGAAGAGCGGGACCCTGACGCAGGGCCGGTAGGCAAGCAGGCAAGTCATCTCAAGACAGCCTCCCACTTACACGGCACAGCAACCCCAGGCGCCTCGCGCACTGGGGTTTTGTCTTTTCTGGACAGCTGCAGCGTGCGAGGGGCCGGCTGAAATCCACGGATTTCAGCGGCGCAGACCCAGCACCGGCAAGGTGCGCGGTCACAAGCCAAAGGGGAAAGTCGGAGCAGGGCCTTGCACTCCACGGAGCGTTTGATGAACTTCAACCGCTTTTTGGAGACTGCGATGAATGCCCCCGATCTGATCTTCACGCCTGCCGCTGGCAACGCCCCTGATGCCGCCCGTTTTGCCGAATTGCTGGCTCAGTCGC
Source organism: Comamonas resistens (assembly GCF_030064165.1). Classification (NCBI taxonomy): domain Bacteria; kingdom Pseudomonadati; phylum Pseudomonadota; class Betaproteobacteria; order Burkholderiales; family Comamonadaceae; genus Comamonas; species Comamonas resistens. The sequence continues at coordinate 3,726,106 of NZ_CP125947.1, read as the reverse complement.
GTCAGCCCTTTCCGGCTTCGACCAAGAGCTATTTGAACGGGGCCATCCATCCCGAGCTGCGTGTGCCGGTGCGCGACATCGCTCTGACCAATGGCGAGCAGGTCAGCGTCTACGACACATCCGGCCCTTATACCGACCCTGCGGTGACTATCGATGTGCGCAGCGGCCTGCCCAGCATTCGCGGCAGCTGGATCGAAGCGCGTGGCGACAGCGAATACTATGTGGGCCGCCAGCGCGTGGCGCTGGACGACGGTGGCAAGCGCGGTGAGGAAGATGTCCGTGTAGAGCAGCTGCGTGCCGAAGCCGCAGCGCTGCAGCGCCAGCCGCGCCGCGCCAAGAGCGGCGGCAACGTGACCCAGATGCACTACGCCAGGCGCGGCATCATCACGCCCGAGATGGAGTACGTGGCCCTGCGTGAAAACGGCCGCCGCGAATGGATGGCGCAGTACCAGCAGGATGCATCGCGCGAGCTGCGACTGGCCGGCAACAGCATGGGCGCCAGCATTCCCAAGATCATCACGCCCGAATTCGTGCGCGACGAAGTGGCGCGCGGCCGCGCCATCATCCCTGCCAATATCAACCACCCCGAGATCGAGCCCATGGCCATCGGGCGGAACTTCAAGGTCAAGATCAACGCCAATATCGGCAACTCGGCCGTGACCTCCAGCATCGAGGAAGAGGTGGAAAAGCTGGTCTGGGCCATCCGCTGGGGTGCGGACAACGTCATGGACCTGTCCACTGGCAAGAACATTCACACCACGCGCGACTGGATCGTGCGCAACTCGCCCGTGCCCATCGGCACAGTGCCCATCTATCAAGCGCTGGAAAAGGTCGGCGGCATTGCCGAGGATCTGACCTGGGAGATCTTCCGCGACACGCTGGTCGAGCAGGCCGAGCAGGGCGTGGACTACTTCACTATCCACGCCGGCGTGCGCCTAGCCTATATCCACCTTACAGCCCAGCGCCGTACCGGCATCGTCTCGCGCGGGGGCTCCATCATGGCCAAGTGGTGCATGGCTCACCACCGCGAGAGCTTCCTCTACGAGCATTTCGAGGACATCTGCGACATCATGAAGCAGTACGACGTCAGCTTCTCGCTGGGCGACGGCCTGCGTCCCGGCTGCGCCAGCGATGCCAATGACGACGCCCAGTTTGCCGAGCTGGCCACGCTGGGCGAGCTGACGCAGATCGCCTGGAAGCACGATGTGCAGACCATGATCGAAGGCCCTGGCCATGTGCCCATGCACATGATCCAGCAGAACATGACCGAGCAGCTCAAGCACTGCCACGAGGCCCCGTTCTACACCCTGGGCCCGCTGACCATCGACATCGCCCCCGGCTACGACCACATCGCCAGCGCCATCGGCGCGGCCATGATCGGCTGGTTTGGCACAGCTATGCTCTGCTATGTCACGCCCAAGGAGCATCTGGGCCTGCCCGACCGCGACGACGTCAAGCAGGGCATCATCGCCTACAAGATCGCGGCCCATGCGGCCGACGTTGCCAAGGGCCATCCGGGCGCGCGCTCGCGCGACGATGCGCTGTCCCAGGCGCGCTTCGACTTCCGCTGGCAGGACCAGTTCAACCTGGGCCTGGACCCCGATACCGCCCAGGCCTACCACGACGAGACCCTGCCCAAGGACAGCGCCAAGGTGGCCCATTTCTGCTCCATGTGCGGACCCAAGTTCTGCTCCATGAAGATCACCCAGGAAGTGCGCGACTTTGCCAAGCAGCAGGGCGTGAGCGCCGAGCACAGCATTGCCGTGGGCATGCAGGCCAAGGCGGCCGAGTTCAATCAGGCCGGTGGCGATTTCTACATTCCCATCGTCAATGCCTCGACCGACACCACGGCACGTTGACCGCGAATGAAAAATGGCTGTAGTGCTTGTGAATCAAGTGCTTTCAGCTATCAAAATAAAAAGCGCAGATCGAATCTGCGCTTTTTATTTGGGGGCATGCTGGGGTTGAATGCCTCTGGGTTGCTATCTCACCAAAAGAGACATTGGTCAGTTAGGGGGGAGCGCTACTTTCTCAGACATCTGCCAAATTTAGTGGGGTTTGAGCCAATAATGATCAGATCACCTCCATAACCATCGAGGCCTTGGATGTCACCACTCTGGCTCTTTGCACTCGCAATTTTTTTGGATATTTGGCCTACGACGCACTTCAGTTTCGTCACTCGGTGAATCATCGAGTCTGGGCTGTTCCTCCTGGGACAGGCAGAGCTGTGGGAGCTGACCCCTTGTCAGTGCGAGAACAAGGGACCTCACGTTCCCATAAGATGTACGGTCCCGGGAAGTCATGGTGCATTCTTCAGCTCAGAACAGGAGAGAGCACTATGGCAATCCGCCTGCATGGCAGCGCCCGCACGACGCCGCGTATCCGCGCAGAACTCCAGCTAGCCACCGGATCCCATCGGTCTTTGGCCAAGCTCTATGGCCTTAACCCCAAGACCGTGGCCAAGTGGCGTGCGCGCACCTCTGTGCTCGATGAGCCCATGGGTCCCCGGGACAGAGCAAGCCAGCATCTTTCTCAAGAGCAAGAACACCTGGCAATTGCATTACGCCAGCAAGGGCATCTGTCGCTGGACGATCTCATGGGGCAGCTCCTGGAGACAGCACCCAAGCTCAGCCGCAGCGCCTTGCATCGTTGCCTGCAGCGTCACGGCATCAGCCGACAGCCCGCAACGCGGGTGCCGAGAAGGCACGGAAAGTTTGAAGAAACGACGCTGGGCTTCGTGCACATCGACAGTGCCGAAATGAAGATCTCCAGCGGCAGACAGCACATGTTTGTTGCCATAGATCGCGTCACAAAGTTCACGCATGTTGCGTTCTTTGACAGGGCCACGAAAGCCAACGCAGCGCAGTTCCTTCGGCAGGTGCTCGTGGCCTTCCCGTACCGCATACATACCGTTCTGACGGACAACGGCATGGCCTTCACAGGGCAAGAACGCTTCAGAGGCGGCGTCACCGACACATGCATCGGTCACATCTTCGAGCGTATCTGCAAGTTCAATGGAATTGAAAAACGACATACCAAGCCGTACCACCCTTGGACTAACGGCATGGTCGAGCGCATGAACCGGACCATCAAGGAATCCACGATCAATGCGTATGAGTACGAGGGCCTGGAGCAGCTACGCAAGCATGTCCAGGCATTTGTTCAAAGCTACAACTTCGGCAAGCACTTGAAAGCGCTCAGGTGGAAGACACCATTCCGTGCGATGTGCGAGGCGTGGGAAAAAGATCCAAGTCGCTTTAGACTTCATCCGCACCATCTCACTGTGGGACTGAACATCTAAGTACACCGGGGCTGAAGGCATTCCAAAATTGCACTGGGTCTTCTTAGTGATGGCTTTGGCATGTGCCGTTTCGGGCGCATATTTTTGGATATCCGATTGAAGCGGTGTCACTCCACAAGTCAATGTGCCTTGAGCTTCAATGCCGCCACGACATTTGACAAGAGCCACTGGTTCTAATGGGGCGGTTGTGGCGGTCGCTGTTCGACCCGACGCAGAGCGTGAGCTAGCCCCTGAATCAGCCCTGGCCGTGGGAAATTGAATGAACCGTCAGGCGTTACCAATTGGGAGGCGAGCCTGAGAAATTAGAAACTCCAGACGAGGCAACAGATACGAAGTCCACTCTGCCAAATCTTCTTCCGAGAAGTATCGCAACCAAGTGTCCTGGTTGGGTTGCCACCAAATTTTGCTGGGCTTGAATGCTCGTTCAAACGAGTCTCGGTGAATCTGTCCTTCATGACCTGGAAGTGCCATGAATTCGTAGATGTAGTGGCCACTAGGAGGGGGGGGGGATTCGGGAAACAATACGTGTTTCTAGGGCCAATCCCTCTACGCGACTGGAATCGTTAAGGTACCAAAGAATTCTGTCTCCTGACACAAGTTCAGCCGAAGGGCTTCTCGCCAAATTTAGGGTCAGTGAGCTACCTGACCAACTGTCCCCCCATTGACTGGGTTGAACCCAAAGGACGAGATCATCTCGGGTGAACGCGCAACTGTAGCCAGCGCGTTTGCGCCAACCATGTTGAGTAAACCATGGGCCAAGGAGCTTTCTCATATGGCGGTGCACATCCTTTGCCTTTACATACGAGCGCATCGGTTCTCCCTTATGGCGTTTAAATAAAACGAGTAAACAACCCAATAGTATTATTCACTTGGTTCAATATAAATCGGGGCATGGCAATGGTCGGGGGTGGTTGCTTCTGGCCGACCGCCGCCATAAGAAAAGGCTTTGCAAAACGCAAAGCCTTTTCACTTCATAGAGGCGCTATCCGACTCAACGCCAGTACTGGCATTTGCTTTCTGCCTTGGTCGTCCAGATCTGCTCGGCAGGCAGCTTCTTGATGATCTTGTAGTAGTCCCAGGTGCCTTTGGACTCTGCCGGCGACTTGACCTGCATCAGGTACATATCGTGCACATAGCGGCCGTCTTCGCGGATATAGCCCTGGCCGAAGAAGTCGTCGATCTTGGTGCTCTTCAAGGTGACCATGACCTTGTCGGCATCGAGTGTGCCGGCTTTTTCCACGGCCTTGAGGTAGTTCATGGTGGCCGAGTAGTCGGCGGCCTGGATCTCGCTGGGGCGGCGCTGGGTCTTGGCCATGAAGGCGTCGGCAAACTTGCGCGAGCCATCGTTCATGTCCCAGTACCAGGGGGCGGTGAACTGCATGCCTTCGGTGTTCTTCAGGCCCAGGCTGTGGATGTCGCTGAAGAAGACCAGCAGGCCGGCCAGCTTCATGTTCTTGGTGACGCCGAACTCCTTGGCTGCCTTGATGGAGTTGATGGTGTCTCCGCCGGCATTGGCCAGGCCCAGAATCTGCGCCTTGCTGTTCTGGGCCTGCAGCATGAAGCTAGAGAAGTCGCTGGCGTTGAGTGGCGTCTTGACCGAGCCCAGCACCTTGCCGCCGCGCGCTTCGATGATCTTGCTGGTGTCGGCTTCCAGGGCGTGGCCGAAGGCATAGTCGGCCGTCACAAAGAACCAGCTCTTGCCGCCCGTGTCCACCACGGCACCGCCCGTGCCCTTGGCCAGGGCCACGGTATCGAAGGCGTAGTGCACGGTATAGGGGCTGCATTGCTCGTTGGTCAGCGCCGAGCTGCCCGCACCGTTGTCGATAAAGACGCGTTTTTTCTCCTGCGCGACCTTGGCCATGGCCAGGGCCGTGGCGGAGTTGGTGCCGCCGAACACCAGGCTGATGCCTTGCGTGTCTATCCATTCGCGGGCCTTGCTGGCCGCGATATCGGCCTTGTTCTGGTGGTCGGCCGTCAGCAGCTCGATGGGCTTGCCCAGTACCTTGCCGCCAAAGTCGTCAATCGCCATCTGTATGGCAACGGCACCGTTCTTGCCTTCCACGTCGGCATAAAGGCTGGACATGTCGGTGATGAAGCCGATCTTGACTTTTTCCTGTGCCATGGCGGGAGCCGCGAAGGCCGCCGTCAGGGCGAGAGCCAGCAGGCAAGCAGTGGGCGCAGACTGGGACAAGCGATGCATGGAGTCTCCTGAAAATTATGAGAAATGTGGAGAGAGCGTGCAGTGTCCGGTCGGCGGGTGGCCGCCGTCGCTGCATCGCAGCAAACATGCTAGGGGCGGCCCATGCGTCTGGCATCGGGGCAAGCACTTGCGGGAAATCCCAAGGGACATGCCTGATTTAATAGCTTCTATCGCTTGCTGTTAATTGATTTCGAATGGATTGATTGCTGAAATCAATGAACGAAAGGCGCAAGGTGCTTTTATTCTGATAGCGGTTGCAGCGAGATACCCGCAGCAGCCATGCCGCGCCAGCGCCATAAAAAAAGCAGCCGGTAGGCTGCTTTAGTAGATGTTTTGGCAGGGATTGCACCTGGCGTTTCAGGCTATGCCGTGCGGGGCGCGCGAATCGCGGTCTTGGGGCGGAAGGCCTTGCAGATCTCGTCATGGGTCTCGAGATAGGGGCCGCCGATCAGGTCGATGCAATAGGGCACGGCGGCAAAAATGCCGTTGACCTTGGATTGGCCGTCCACGTCCTTGAGGCCTTCCAGCGTCTCGGCAATCGCCTTGGGCTGGCCCGGCAGATTGATGATCAGGCTGCTGCCGCGTATCACCGCCACCTGGCGCGAGAGGATGGCCGTGGGCACAAAGGCCAGGCTGATCTGGCGCATCTGCTCGCCAAAGCCCGGCATTTCCTTGTGGGCCACGGCCAGGGTGGCCTCGGGCGTCACATCGCGCAGCGCGGGGCCGGTGCCGCCGGTGGTCAGCACCAGACTGCAGCCCGCATCGACCAGCTCGATCAGTGCCGCGCTGATGCCGGCCTGCTCGTCGGGAATCAGGCGTGGCTCGAACTGGATGGGGTTTTTGAGCGCGCGGCTCAGCCAGTCCTGCAGCGCGGGCAGGCCCTTGTCTTCATAGACGCCGCTGCTGGCGCGGTCGCTGATGGAGACAATGCCGATCTTCACGGCATCGTGAAGATATACGGGCGCATCACTCATCGCCGTCATCCTCGGCGGCCGCATCGGCCTTGCCGGCCTTATCGGTGCTCGCCAGTTGCTCACGCACCAGCTGGAACAGGTCGCGGTAGGCGCGGCCCTTGCTGACTTCCTTGGGCTCGGTATCGGGGCCGGCGGCAGCCGCCGCTGCGGCGGCTTGTTCCTTGGCTTTCTCGATGTCCTTGCGCGACTGGCGGATCAGCGAGCGCAGCTGCTGCACATCGGTGCCGGGGAAATGCTCGAGCCAGATGGACAGGGCCGCTTCCTCGACGATCAGGCGGTCGCGCCATTGCTCGGCTACCTGCAGCGACATTTTTTCGCCGGCCGAGCCATTGCGCTGCTCGTCCAGCGCCTGCTTCACGGCTGCGACCTGCTCAGGCGTCAGCTTGCGCATGAGCTTGCCGACATATTGCATCTGGCGGCGCTTGCCTTCGAAGTTGGTGATGCGCTTGGCCTCGGCCAGCGCGTCGATCAGTTGGTCGGACAGCTGCAGGCGCTTGAAGAGGTCGCTGCGCAGCGTCATCAGCTCCTTGCCCAGATCCTGCAGCGCATCGCTTTCGCGCTTGAGGTCGGTCTTGGTGGAGTCGTAAGTGCCTTTGAGTTCGGCCTTCAGCTCAAGGTCCAGCTCGCTGCCTTCGGCAACGAACTTACCGCGAACAAAATAGCCTTTTGTAGGTTTGCGTGACATGGTAAGGGGGCAATATCGGTGGCAGCGCAGAGCGCACTGCAGTGGCGGCTATCATATCCGCCGCTATGAAAAAACCTCGCTCCAGCAATACAAGCACTTCCAGTGCACAGGCCCAATCCGCGCCGCAGGCCGGTTTCAGCTTCAGCCAAGCCTTTTTTGAGGGGCTGGTGGACCAGGCTCTGCAGCATGCCAAGAAGCTGGGGGCGACGGACGCAGGCGCCGAGGCTTCCGAGGGCTGCGGCCTGTCGGTCAGCGTGCGCAAGGGCCAGCTGGAGACCGTGGAACGCAACCGCGACAAGTCGCTGGGTGTGACCGTCTATCTGGGCCAGCGCCGGGGCAATGCCAGCACCTCGGACTTCTCCGAGGCCGCCATCAAGCAGACCGTGCAGGCGGCCTACGACATCGCCCGCTTCACGGCCGAAGACCCGTTTGCCCGCCTGCCCGACAGCGCCGATATCGCGCTGCCCGGCACGCACCGTGATCTGGATCTGTTCCATCCCTGGGATATCACCAGCGAAGCCGCTGCAGAGATGGCGCTGCGCTGCGAGGAGGCCGCCTTCAAGACCCACCGCCGCGTGAGCAACAGCGAAGGTGCGGGCGTGTCGGCCCAGCAAAGCCATTTCTTCACGGCCCATACCAACGGCTTTCGCGGCGGTTATGCGAGCTCGCGCCACAGCATGTCGGTGGCGCCCATCGCCAAGCTGCCCGGCAAGAATGGCGAGATGCAGCGCGATTACTGGTACAGCTCCATGCGCAACGCGGCCGATCTGGCCTCGCCAGAGGCCGTGGGCCGCTACGCGGCAGAGCGCACGCTGAGCCGTCTGGGCAGCCGCAAGATTCCGACCACCGAATGCCCGGTGCTGTTCGAGTCTCCGCTGGCCGCCGGCCTGCTGGGCAGCTTTGTGCAGGCCGTCAGCGGCAGCGCGCTGTATCGCAAGAGCACCTTTTTGCTCGACTCCATGGGCAAGCCCATCTTCCCCAAGCACATCGATGTCGAGGAAGACCCCTTCGTCCTGGGCGGCAAGGGCAGCTCGCCCTTTGACGAAGAGGGCGTGCGCGTGCAGGCCCGCAAGGTGGTCGATGCTGGTCGCGTGGAAGGCTATTTCCTCTCCAGCTACTCGGCGCGCAAGCTGGGCATGAAGACCACGGGCAATGCCGGCGGCTCGCACAATCTGGTCATGACTTCGCGCCGCACCAAGACGGGCGACGATCTGGATGCCATGCTCAAGAAGCTGGGCACGGGCCTGTTTGTGGTCGAGCTGATGGGCCAGGGCGTGAACTATGTGACCGGCGACTATTCGCGCGGCGCCAGCGGCTTCTGGGTGGAGAACGGCGAAATCGCCTTCCCCGTCGATGAAATCACCATCGCCGGCAATATGAAGGACATGTTCAAGGGCATAGAGGCCATCGGGGCCGATGCCTATAACTACGGTGCCAAGACCGTGGGCTCCATCCTCATCAATCGCATGAAGGTGGCGGGCAGCTAAAGCCTGCGCTTCCATGAAAAAGCAGCCCTCGGGCTGCTTTTTTGTTACCTGGACAAAGCCTCAGTGCTCTTCGGCGGCCTGAACAATGCAGGCCGAGAGCTTTTCAAAATGTGCGTGCGCCGCCTCGCTGAGCTCGATCTGCTTGCGCCGCGCATCTTCGGTATCGGCCAGCAGAATCCAGCCTTTCTGGCGCATGGATTTGAGACGGGTGTGAATCGTGGCCGGCGAGCTCAGCTCGCGCTGAGCCATGAGGTCGCGCACGCAAAGACGTTCCTGGCGCGTTCCGGCATTGGCAATCTGCTCCAGCAGGCGCTCTTCCAGAGGGTCCAGGGCGGGCAATGTGGGCAGGCCGCGGATAGTCTCGGCCAGCTGCAGAAAGCGTAGATAGATATCGGCAGACAAAGACTTTTTCATTGTGGCAAAGAGAGGAGATGCGCCGTTTCCCGGGCGAGAGAGATAACCGGCGCCGATAATACTGCGCGTGCGACGATCGATACCAATGAAAAATATTTTCACGCCATTTGCAATGGCCGTGGTTACGGCCTTGCTATTTGTATTGATGCTGGTTGTGAACGAGTGGATGTTCGCCTCTCTGATATTCACCCAGGGTGCCAACTGGATTTATCTGCCCGCGGGCGTGCGTCTGCTGTGCACCTTGCTGTTTGCCGAGGCCGGCGCTGCGGGGCTATTCATAGGCGCCTGGCTGACCGGCTTTTTCTATTTTTTTCCAGGTGACGGGTGGCGTTCGTTTTCGGGTGCCATCGTGGCCACGCTCGCGCCCTATGGCATGTATTGCGTGGCTCGCCGATATATGGGCCTGAGCCGCTCCCTGGCCAGCCTCACGCCCAAGCGCTTGCTCTGGCTGGGTCTGATCTATGCGCTGGCCAATGGCTCCGTATACCAGGCCTGGATGGTCTTCAGGGGGCAGGGCATGGACCTGGAGCGTTTTCTCGTGACCATATGGGGGGACTTCAGCGGAACCCTGATCGTGCTCTATGCGTTCAAGGCGGTGCTGATGCTGCTGCCCGGGCCCGGTGATCGTCATGGGCTCAAATAGGTCCGGCTGCCGGGGCCAGGACTTGATTTCTCACTTGCAACAACGGTCGGAGCCATGACTTCAGCATCCTCGCCTGCTTCCGGCATGAGCCGGGCGGACTGGTTCAGCGCCATCATCGTCATCGTGGTCTGGGGACTCAATTTCGTGGTCATGAAGTGGGGTCTGGCCACGCTGTCGCCTCTGCTGCTGTGCGCACTGCGCTTTGCTGCGGCATCGCTGCCTTTGCTGCTGTTCGTGCGTCCGCCGCGCAATCTGTCCTGGGGCCTGCTGGCGGCCTATGGGCTGGTGCAGGGCGTGGGGCAGTTCGGGCTGCTGTTCACAGGCATGAAACTGGGCATGCCGGCGGGCATGGCTTCCGTGGTGCTGCAGACCCAGGCCTTCATCACCATGTTGCTGGCAGCCGTGTTTCTGCACGAGAAGCCGCAGCGCTGGCAGTGGATAGGCTTGCTGATCGCCATTGCGGGCCTGGTGCTGATCGGCGCGGCCCATGGCAACGGGGCTGCGGGCATGACCCTGATCGGTTTTGTGCTGACCGTGGGAGCTGCCGCCATGTGGGCCGGCTCCAATCTGCTGACGCGCCTGGCCGCGCGGCAGGGCTCTTATGAGCCCGCGTCCTTTATCGTCTGGACCAGCGTGTTTCCCATTATTCCGCTGCTGCTGCTGTCCTGGTGGCTGGAGGGTGGCGCAGCCATGGTTTCCCAGCTCAGCCTTATAGGCTGGCGCGAGCTGGGCGTGATTGCCTATCTGGCCCTGCTGTCCACTCTGCTGGGCTATGGCCTGTGGACGCGTTTGCTGCAGCGCTATGCGGCCAGCACCGTGGCGCCGCTGTCCCTACTGGTGCCGGTGATAGGCCTGCTGTCGGCCATGCTGCTGCTGGGCGAATTCCCCTCGGGGCTGCAATGGCTGGGCACGCTGGGCGTGCTGCTGGGCATGGTGGTCAACCAGTTCGGCGGCCGCTGGATGCGGCGCTGAAGACGGAGGGGCTTTCAGCGCCCGCGCTGGTCCTGGCGCTGCTGCTTGCGCAAGGTGTAGAGATACAGACTCTCGGTCTTCTCGCGTGCCCAGGGCGTCTTGCGCAGGAACTTGAGGCTGGAGCCGATGCTGGGGTTGACGCTGAAGCAGCGCAGGGGAATGCACTCGCTCAGACCATCCCAGCCGTAGTAGTCCACGAGTTCGGTGACGATGCGCTCCAGCGTGATGCCGTGCAGAGGATTGCGCGGTTGCTCCAAGGTATTCATGCCCCGATTGTCGTTCCATGCCCGTGCGAAGGCGGCTTGCGGGGTTTTGTCGGGGTTCATGAGAAACACGCTTGAATATGCGGTTAAGCCAATGCAGTCAAGCGCTGTCAGCTATTGAAAAAAGAGCTGCTGCAATGGGCCTGTGCGCGATTTTCCTAGACATCAAAGGCCGGATGAAAGTTCACCGTAGCCTGCAGGTATATGGGCGCTTCGCCATCGAGTCGCTGGGCCATGAAGTACCCGGCTGGTAGGCCTGGCACGCTCAACTGGTGCTGGTGGTGAAAGCCAAAACGCGTGTAGTAGTCGGGCTCGCCGAGCACCACCACGCCTTCCACGTCCAGTGCCTTGAGCTGCTCCAGCCCTTGCCGAATCAGCCGGCTGCCAATGCCCTGGCCCTGGCGCGCCGGAGCGACGGAGACCGGCGCCATCACCAGCCAGGTCCCGGGGCTGACGGATGCTGTTTCGAGGTCGACAGGAGAGAACGCGATATGACCGACGATATCTTCTCCATCCTGGGCCACCAGCGAGAGACTGAGGGCGCCAGCATCGCGCAGGCCTTGCACGATCCGGTGCTCGGTCGTGCCCTTGGCCGGGTCCTGGTGGGGATGGTTGTGAAAGGCGGCGAGTATCAGCGCTGCTATGGCCTGTGTGTCCTGCGCGGTTTCGGGGCCGATATTCATATGCGGATGATGCCGGTAAATCCGGTCTTGAAGCTGAATGCCGTGGTTGCAATGGCCGATCAGCTCAGGGTTCTGGTCAAGGCCCTGGCGGCTTCGTGCAGGCGCGGTACCTTCTCTATGGCCTGGGCCAGCGTCATGCGAGCCACGGGCGCCTGCAGCGCCACGGCGCAGCGCACATGGCGCCCATCGCCGCCGAACACGGGCACGGCGGCGCAGACCAGACCGTCCACAAACTCCTCTGCATCTACGGCATAGCCCACCTTGCGTATGCGCACGAACTCGTCCTCCAGCGCGGAGTTGCTGGTCAGCGTGGTGGCGGTGTAGCGCGCCAGCGGCAGGCTGCCCAGCAGTTCGGCACGCTGGCGCTGCGTCATATGGGCCAGGATGAGCTTGCCGCTGGCCGAGCAATGCACGGGCACGCGCGTGCCGGGGCGCAGATTGAGCTGCAGCGGAAAAGCGGATTCGATGCGGTTCAGATACACCACCTCCACGCCCGAGAGCATGGTGAGATTGCAGCTCTCGCCGATGTCGGCCACCAACTGGCGCAACACGGCATGACGCACGCCGTGCTGGGCGCTACCGGCCAGCGTGGCTTCGGCCAGGCGCAGCAGGCGCGGGGCCAGCGCGTAGCGGCGGCCGTCGGGCTCGCGGGTCAGCAGGCCGCCGCTTTCGAGCTGCAGCAGCAGCCGGTGCACACTGGGCTTGTGCCAGCCGCTGGCGGCAACGGCCTCGGCCAGCGTCAGCGGCCGTGCCTCGCGGGCCAGGATTTCCAGCAGGCCGAACAGGCGCAGGCCGGGGGAAAGCGGAGCTTCTTGCATAAATCTCAGAACCCGAGACGAATCAAGAAAATTTTCCGAGATTTTTCCGGGTTCTCATAGAGTGAAGATGCGCAAAGCCTGTTTTCCTGCGCGTGCCGACGAATACATAAGACAAAAACCATGATGGAGACAGACACCATGAGAAGCAGCAGCCATACGGCACCGGCTCCCACGGCGGCGGCCCAGGCCAGGGGAGCCGCTGAACTGGCCCAACTGCCCACCGAGCAGATGATTGCGCTGATCGGTGCCGGGCCGTCCGGTCTGGCCGGGGCGCGCAATCTGCAGAAACTGGGCATTGCCTTCCAGGGCTTCGAGGCCTATACCGATGTGGGCGGGCTTTGGAACATCGCCAATCCGCGTTCCACGGTCTACGAATCGGCCCATCTGATATCGAGCAAGCGCACAACCGAGTTCACCGAATTCCCCATGGCCGACGATGTGGCCGACTACCCCAGCCACCGCGAGCTGTGCCGCTATTTCGCGGCCTTTGCCGAGCGCTTCGATCTGCGCCGCCATTTCCGCTTCGGCGTGCGCGTGGAAAGTGTGGAGCCCGTGCAGCCCGGCGATCCGCTCACGCCCTGGCGCGTGGGCATCCGCAATGCGGCGGGCAAGCTGGAGAGCGCCGTCTACAAGGGCGTGGTGATTGCCAACGGCACGCTGGCCGAGCCCAATATGCCGCGCTTCGAGGGGCAGTTCGCGGGTGAGCTGCTGCACACCAGCCAGTACAAGAGCGCCGAGCAGTTCAAGGGCAAGCGCGTGCTCATCATCGGCGCAGGCAACTCGGGCTGCGATATCGCGGTCGATGCCGTGCACTACGCGCAAAGCGTGGACATTTCCGTGCGTCGCGGCTACTACTTCGTGCCCAAGTATGTCTTCGGCAGGCCTGCGGATACGCTGGGCGGCAAGAAGCCGCTGCCGCGCTGGCTCAAGCAGAGGCTGGACGCCACCGTGCTCCAGTGGTTCACGGGCGACCCCACGCGCTTCGGCTTTCCCAGGCCGAACTACAAGATGTACGAGTCCCACCCCATCGTGAACTCGCTGATCCTGCACCACCTGGGCCATGGCGACATCCATGTGAAGGCCGACATCGTGCGCTTCGACGGCCATGCCGTGCACTTCAAGGACGGTAGCCAGCAGGACTACGACCTGGTGCTGGCCGCCACCGGCTACACGCTGCACTATCCCTTCATAGACCGCGACCACCTGAACTGGCAGGGCATGGCGCCGCAGCTGTATCTGAACATCTTTGCGCCGCGTTACAAGCGCCTGGCCGTGCTGGGCATGATCGAGGCCAGCGGCATCGGCTGGCAGGGCCGCTACGAGCAGGCCGAGCTGGTGGCGCGCTACTTCAAGGGGCTGGACGGCAACACGCCCGCCGCTCAACGCCTGCAGGCCGCCATGGCAGGCCCGGCCCCCGACCTGACGGGCGGCTACCGCTACCTGCAGCTGGAACGCATGGCTTACTACGTGCACAAGGACACCTACCGCAACGCCGTGCGGCAGGCCGCCGCCACTCTGGCTTGAAGGGAGTTGCCATGCTGCCTGTGGACGAAATACGGCTGAACTTCAACCCCGCATCGCTGATGCTGCTCAACGCAGTGCTGGCCTTTCTGATGTTCGGCATCGCGCTCGATACCAGGATGGAGGACTTTCGTCGCGTGGCGCGCATGCCCTGGGCCATGGCCGTGGGCGTAGCCGCGCAGTTCGCGGTGCTGCCCGCCGTGACCTTCGCGCTCACGCTGCTGCTGGGCGTGGGGCCCAGCATCGCCCTGGGCATGATCCTCGTGGCCTGCTGCCCGCCGGGCAATATCTCCAACATCCTCACCCACCGGGCCAAGGGCAATGTGGCGCTGTCGGTGTCGATGACGGCGATTTCCAACGCGCTCTCCATCGTGCTTATGCCGCTGAACTTCGCCTTCTGGGGCGGGCTGCACCCCACGGCGTCGGCCCTGCTCAAGACGATTGCGCTCGATCCGCTGGAGATGCTGGGCCATATCCTCATCATCATCGGCCTGCCCTTCGTGCTGGGCCTGTGGTGCGCGCACCAATTTCCGAGTGCCACGCGCAAGGTGACCAAACCCGTGCGCATCGTGAGCTTTCTGGCGCTCATTGGCTTCATCGTCGGCGCCATTGCCGGCAACTGGCGCTTTTTCCTCGACTACGTGGGCCTGGTGCTGCTGGCCGTGGCGCTGCACGATGCGATGGCCTTCGCGACCGGCTATCTGTGTGCCCGCGCCACCGGCCTGCAGGACTACGAGCGCCGTGCCGTGACCATGGAGGTGGGCATTCGCAACGCGGGGCTGGGCCTGGTGCTGACCTTCAGCTTTTTTGGCGGCCTGGGCGGCATGGCCGTGGTGGCCGGGGTCTGGGGCTTCTGGGACATCATCGCGGGCCTGGTGCTGGCCAGTGCCTGGGGCCGGAGGGCGCCCCAGGGGGCACCAGCGCTGAAGGGGCAGGCGGCATGAGCCAGATCGTTTCCATCACCTCGTTCCTGGAACCTGCGCGGCGCGTGCTGGTGACGGGCGCGGACGGATTCCTGGGCCGCAGCGTGGTCCAGGCCCTGGGCCAGCGCGTTGCCACCACCACCGTGGCGCTGGACGTGCGCACCGTGCCGCAGGAGCGGCGGGTGGCGGGTGTTCACTATGCATCCATGGACGTGCGCGACCCGGCCCTGGGCCGGATGCTGCAGGAGCACCGCATTGACACCGTGGTGCACCTGGCCTCCATCGTCACGCCCGGCAAGCACAGCAACCGGGCACTGGAGTACGACGTGGACGTCAACGGCACGCGCAACGTGCTGAACGCCTGCGTGGCGCAGGGCGTGCGCCATGTGGTCGTGTCCTCCAGCGGCGCGGCCTATGGCTACCACGCCGACAACCCCGCCTGGATCGAGGAGCACCACGCGCTGCGCGGCAACCCGGCCTTCGCCTATTCCGACCACAAGCGGCTGGTGGAGGAAATGCTGGAAGAGTGGCGCGGCACCCATCCGCGGCTGGCGCAGACCGTGCTGCGCATAGGCACCATCCTGGGCGAGCGCGTGGACAACCAGATCACGGCCTTGTTCGAAAAGCCACGCCTGCTGGCCATTCGCGGCAGCGACAGCCCGTTTGTCTTCATCTGGGACCAGGACGTGACCGGGGCCATGCTGCACGCGCTCAGCGGTGCCGCACCCGGCTGCTACAACCTTGCGGGCGACGGTGCGTTGACCATCCACGAGATCGCCGCGCGCCTGGGCAAGACCACGCTGGATCTGCCCGCCAGCCTGCTGCGCAGCGCGCTGTTCATCGGCGCCCGCCTGGGCGTGAGCCGCTACGGGCCCGAGCAGCTGGACTTTCTGCGCTACCGGCCCGTGCTGCTCAACGCCGCGCTCAAGCGCTGGGGCTATGTGCCGCGCAAGACCAGCGCCGAGGCCTTCGACGCCTTCGTGGCAGCGCGCCAGGCCCAGGGCCGGGGTCTGGCCCGGGGCGCGGCCGGCTGAGCGAGCCTAAGATGAACTCCCTGCTTGTCATGCTGGGAGTGACGGATATGGCGAAATTGGCATGGATTCTCTGATCACGGCGGCGGCCCGCGCGCTGGCTGCCGGAGACCCATTTGGCGCGCTGAACCGGATTGCCTTGCGTGGCGATGCTCCTGCATTGGCGCTGCGCGGTATTGCCATGGCACAACTCGGTGATCTGGTGCGGGCCAGGGCCCTGGTGCGCAGCGCAGCCCAAGCCTTCGGTGCCCGGGAGGCCGTGTCTCGCGCCCGCTGCGTGGTGGCCGAGGCCGAGATTGCGCTGGCCCTGCGCGATCTGGCCTGGCCGGCCCGCAGGCTGGACGCGGCGCGCGCCACGCTCGAAGTGCATGGCGATCAGGTGAATGCCGCTCATGCACGCTATCTCGAGATCCGCCACTGCCTGCTGGTGGGGCGCCTGGGCGAAGCCGCACGCCTGCTCGATGGGCTGCAGCCAGGACTGCTGCCGCCGGCTTTGAGAGCAATTCACGAGCTGGCCATGGCCGGCATCGCTATGCGGCGACTCGATACCCGGGCCGCGCGTGCAGCGCTGGAATTGGCGGCGCAGGCCGCAGACAGCGCGGGCATCGCGGCACTGGCGACCGAGGTGGAGCGTGCGGTGGACGCCCTGAATGCGCCTGCGGCACGACTGCTGCAGAAAGAACAGGCCGAACGCTTGCTGGCGCTGGACGAGGTCGAAACCTTGTTTGCGTCGGACATGCTGGTGGTCGATGCCTGTCGCCACGCGGTGAGAGCTGGAGAGGTAGTGCTCTCGCTGGCGGGCCGTCCGGTGCTGTTTGCGCTGGTGCGCGTGTTGGGCGAAGCCTGGCCGAGTGATGTGTCGCGCGATGCCCTGGCGGCCAAGGTGTTTAGGGCCCGACAGGCCGACGAGTCCTACCGGGCACGTCTGCGTGTCGAGCTGGGGCGGCTGCGGCGGCTGCTGCGTCCGCTGGCCGAGGTGCGAGCCACTTCGCAGGGCTTTGCACTGCTGCCTCACCGTGGGTCCGTAGCCGTGCTGGAGCGGCCCGTGAGGAGCGCGCATGGTGCGGTGCTGGCTCTGCTGTCCGATGGCGAGTCTTGGGCCAGTTCGGCTTTGGCTTTGGCGCTGGATGCCAGTCAGCGCAGCGTGCAAAGAGCGCTGGATGCGCTGGCAGCCGAAGGCCTGGCGCAACCCGTGGGGCGCGGGCGCGCGCGCCGCTGGATGAGCCGGCCCCTGACGGGATTCGCGACGACTTTGTTACTCCCTGCTGCGCTGCCAGGTGACTAGCATGGGCTGACCACATCACTCAGGAGTTCAACATGAAAGCAGCTAACGCAGAAGTCATCCGCGAGTACGGGCCCTTTCCCGGTATCACGCATGTGCATGGCGTGTCCTACGATGGCTGCCGGGTCTGGTTTGCCACCGGAGAGCAGGTACAGGCCCTGGACCCCGAAAGCGGCCAGATCGTACGTAGCATCGATGTACAGGGCGATGCCGGTACAGCCTTTGACGGCAGGCATCTGTTCCAGATTGCCGAGAGCCGTATCCAGAAGATAGACCCGGCAACCAGCCGCGTGCTGGCCACGATACCGGCGCCCGGAGGCGGCAGCGACTCGGGCCTGGCCTGGGCCGAGGGTTCGTTGTGGGTGGGCCAGTACCAACAGCGCAAGATTCACCAGATCGATCCCGAGACCGGGGCGGTGCTGCGCACGATTGATTCGAACCGTTTCGTCACCGGCGTCACCTGGGTGGACGGAGAACTCTGGCACGGTACCTGGGAGGAAGACCAGAGCGATCTGCGGCGCATAGACCCGCATAGCGGCGCGGTGCTGGAGCGGCTGGAGATGCCGGCAGGTACCGGTGTCTCTGGGTTGGAGTCCGATGGCGGTGATCGCTTCTTCTGCGGCGGCGGGGCCAGCGGCAAGCTCAGGGCCGTGCGCCGCCCGGCACGGGCAAAGTAATTCAGAGCGGCCGCACCAGCTCCGCCACACCGGCCCAGGGCTCGCTGGCGAAGGAGCTGGCCAGGTGCTCTATCAGGGCCTGTACGCGAGCGGGGCGGTTGCGGCCCGGCGGAGTCAGTATGTGCAGCGCGATGGGATCCACCAGCCAGTCCTCCATCACCGCTTCCAGCGCGCCTGTCTGCAGCTGCTGCCAGACCAGAAAGGCCGGCTGCAGTGCCACGCCCAGTCCGGCCAGCAGTGCAGGGGTCAGCGCCTCTGCATTGTTGGCCTGCATCTGCACGGCCATGGACTGGGTGAACTCGCCATGTCGAGCATGCCGGAAGCGCCAGTGCGTGCCGCTGCGCTGGTAGCTGTACTGCAAGGCCTTGTGCTGGGCCAGATCGCTGGGGTGGCGAGGCCTGCCGTGGCGCTCGAAATACGCGGGCGAGCCCACGAGCACGATCTGCACCTTGCATAGCTGGCGCGCCAGCAGGCTCGAGTCTTCGAGGTTGGCCAGGCGCAGGGCCATATCAAAACGATCGCCCACCAGGTCCACCTGCTGGTCGTTGAAGTGCACGTCCAGCTCCACGTCGGGGTGGGCCTGCAGAAAGCCGGGCAGCGCCGGCGCCAGCCGCGCAATGCCAAAGGACATGGGGGCGGACAGCCGTATCACGCCACGCAGGCTGATGGATTGCTCGGCCACCTCGGCTTCCACGGCCTGGCCTTCCTCGAGGATGCGCGATGCGCGCTCCAGTGCCGCATGGCCGTTGCCCGTCAGTGATAGACGGCGCGAGGTGCGGTGGAACAGCGTGGTCTTCATGCGCGCTTCCAGCCGCGAAATGGCTTTGGACACCGTGGCCTGGGACAGAGAAAACTCGGCCGCGGTGCGCGCAAAGGAGCCGGTTTCCGCGACCTTGGCAAAGATCGCCCACGCTTCCAGGTCTGGCAATTTGTTCATGGCATTGGCCACTCAGGGATGTTGAAACACCCCTGCAATATGCCAGTGCATGCATGGCTTGCGCATGCCAAAAACGGAAAGCATGGAATTCCATTTCTTGTCTTCTCAGCGCGATTCGCTGTTCCTAGACTGGCTTCATCGTCATCAACGAGCCCGCAGGAGAAGACCATGATCGAACGCCGTCCTCTGGAAAGCCTGGGCACTGCCCACCACGGCTGGCTCGACGCCAGGCACCATTTCTCCTTTGCCGAATACCACGACCCAGAGCGCCTGCACTGGGGCGCGCTGCGGGTGTGGAACGACGACACCATCGAGCCAGGTTCGGGCTTCCCGCCGCACCAGCATGCGGATATGGAAATCATCACCTATGTGCGCGAAGGCGCCATCACCCACCGCGACAACCTGGGCAACCAAGGCCGTACGGTGGCCGGCGACGTGCAGGTCATGAGCGCGGGCACGGGTATACGTCACTCCGAATTCAATCTTGAGCCCGGCGTCACGCGCATCTTCCAGATCTGGCTCCTGCCCAGCCGCCATGGCGAGTTGCCGGCCTGGGGCACCAAACCCTTTCCCAAACATGACCGTGCAGGTCATTTCGTGACCTTGGCCAGCGGCGACGACAGCGACGAGGATGCCCTGCCGATCCGCGCCGATGCCCGCGTGCTGGGCGCCACGCTCAAGGCCGGAGAGAGCACCGAGTACCAGTTTGCCCAAGGCGATCGTTATGGCTATCTGGTGCTGGCCGCAGGCCGTGCCGAAGTCAACGGCGTGGCGCTGGATGCGCGCGACGGCGCGGCCGTACACGCCGAAAAAAGCTTGCGCATCACCGCGAGCGAAGACACCGAGATCGTGCTGGTCGATGCCGGCGCGGTGCATTGAGTTTCCCCTCCCTGTTTCCCTTCACCCACCCCAACCACGGAGTTCACCATGTCCCATCGCAACTACACCGAAGTCCTGACTCCCCAGAACAGCCAGATCATCTTCATCGACCAGCAGCCCCAGATGGCTTTCGGCGTGCAGTCCATCGACCGTCAGGTGTTGAAGAACAACGTCGTGGGCCTGGCCAAGGCGGCCAAGGTCTTTGACATCCCGACCACCATCACCACGGTGGAAACCGAGGGCTTCTCGGGCCACACCTATCCCGAACTGCTGGGCGTGTTTCCCGAGAACAAGCTGCTTGAGCGCTCCTCGATGAACTCCTGGGACGATCAGAACGTGCGTGATGCGCTGGCCGTCCATGCGGCCCAGGGCCGCAAGAAGATCGTGGTGTCGGGCCTGTGGACCGAGGTCTGCAATCTGGGTTTTGCGCTGTCGTGCATGCATGACACCGACTACGAGATCTATATGGTGGCCGATGCCTCGGGCGGCACCTCGCTGGACGCGCACAACTACGCCATGGACCGCATGGTGCAGGCCGGCGTGGTGCCCGTGACCTGGCAACAGGTGCTGCTGGAATGGCAGCGCGACTGGGCACGCAAGAGCACTTACGACGCGGTGATGAACATCGTGCGCGAGCACTCGGGCGCCTATGGCATGGGCGTGGACTATGCCTACACCATGGTGCACAAGGCTCCCGAGCGCGTGCAGCACGGCCAGCGCATCGGCCCCAATCCCGCTAAATAAAACGACACCCCCCTGAGGCGCTGCGCCTAGGCGGCCCCGCGCCTTCCCCCCCGCTCTCACTTTGCTGAGCAAAGTGGGCAGGGGGACGCCACCGGCGCGGCGGGGCGGCCCTTGCTCGGCTGCTCTGGCTTGGGGCGCGCCGGTTTTATGCGGCGCGGGTGATGCGCAGCATCGTTGAGAACTGAGATCGTGAAAACCATCAAGGAGATGACGCCATGAAGCTCTATGCACTGTCTCTGGGGGCCGGCCTTTTGGTCGGCATCATCTACAGCCTGCTGAGCGTGCGCTCGCCGGCACCGCCGCTGGTGGCCCTGGTAGGCCTGCTGGGCATTCTGGTGGGCGAGCAGGTCATTCCCGTGGGCAAGCAGTTGCTCGGCGGCAGCGCGTTCAGCATCGCTTGCAGCGAGACCCGGGCTACAGCCTCTGTGCTGGGTCAGTTGCCGGGTCGGCAATCCGACAAACCGGCAGAAAAAGAGCAGGCATGACCGTGCCGCTCTGGTACCGGCATTCCATGAAAGAAAACGCATGACATCCCGCCGAGACATCCTGGGCGCCGCGACAACGCTGGCACTGGGTAGCTTATTGGGGCGCAACGCCTCCGCAGCCGATCACCAAGGAACATCTGCCATGACCGATCCCCATCCCGACGCCATTTTTTTCAACGGCCAGATCACCACGCTGGACCGCAGCAAACCCGTGGCCAGTGCCGTGGCCGTCAAGGCCGGCCGCTTTGTCGCCGTCGGTGACGACCAGGAAGTCCTGGCGCTGGCGGGCGACAGGACCCGACGCATCGACCTCAAGCGCAAGAGCGTGCTGCCCGGCCTGTTCGACAACCACACCCATGTGGTGCGCGGCGGCCTGAACTACAACATGGAGTTGCGCTGGGACGGGGTGCGCTCGCTGGCCGATGCGCTGGACATGCTCAAGCGCCAGGTAGCCATTACCCCGGCGCCGCAATGGGTGCGTGTGGTGGGGGGCTTTACCGAGCACCAGTTCGTCGAGAAGCGGCTGCCCACGCTGGAAGAGATCAACGCCATCGCGCCCGATACGCCGGTGTTCCTGCTGCATCTGTACGACCGCGCGCTGCTCAACGCCGCCGCGCTGCGCGCCGTGGGCTATACCAAGGACACGCAAGCGCCCCCGGGCGGCGAGATCGTGCGCGATGCAGGCGGCAACCCTACCGGTTTGCTGCTGGCCAAGCCCAATGCCACCATCCTCTATGCGACCCTGGCCAAGGGCCCCAAGCTGCCGCTGGATTACCAGATCAACTCCACGCGCCATTTCATGCGCGAGCTCAACCGCCTGGGCGTGACCGGCGTGATCGATGCGGGCGGCGGCTTCCAGAACTATCCCGAAGACTACGAGGTGATCCAGAAGCTGGCCGACGCCAACCAGATCACCGTGCGCCTGGCCTACAACCTGTTCACGCAAAAGCCCAAGCAGGAGAAGGAGGACTTTCTGAACTGGACCCGATCGGTCAAGTACAAGCAGGGCGACGATTACTTCCGCCACAACGGCGCGGGTGAGATGCTGGTGTATTCGGCCGCCGACTTCGAGGACTTTCGCGTGGAGCGCCCGGACATGCCGCCGCAGATGGAGGGTGAACTTGAAGAAGTGGTGCGCGTGCTGGTGCAGAACAAGTGGCCCTGGCGCTTGCATGCGACCTATGACGAAACCATATCGCGTGCTCTCGATGTGTTCGAGAAGGTCAACCGCGACACGCCTTTGAGCGGAATCCACTGGTTCTTCGACCATGCCGAGACCATCTCCGACAAGTCCATAGACCGCATCGCGGCGCTGGGCGGCGGCATTGCCGTGCAGCACCGCATGGCTTACCAGGGCGAGTACTTCATCGAGCGCTACGGCGCCCGTGCGGCCGAGGCCACGCCGCCCGTCAAGCGCATTCTGGAAAAAGGCGTCAAGGTCTCGGCCGGCACCGACGCCACGCGCGTCGCCTCCTACAACCCCTGGGTGTCGCTGTCGTGGATGATCACCGGCAAGACCGTGGGCGGCACGCAGATGTACCCGCAGCGCAATCTGCTGGATCGCGAGACGGCCCTGCGCATGTGGACGGAAAACGTGGCCTGGTTCAGCAACGAGGAAGGTCAGAGGGGCCGGATTTCGGTAGGCCAGCTCGCCGACTTCATCGTGCCGAGCAAGGACTTCTTCAAGGTGCCCGAGGACGAGATTTCGTTCCTCACATCGCACCTCACGGTGGTCGGCGGCCGCGTGGTCTATGGCGAGGGCGAGTTTGCCCAACATGACAACAACCCGCTGCCGCCCGCCATGCCTGATTGGTCGCCCACGCGATTGTTCGGCGGCTATGCGGCCTGGGGCGAGCCGGACGGTGCAGGCAAGAACTCGCTTAGCCCGACCCGCTATCGCAGCATGGCAGCGGCTTGCGGCTGCGGCACGAGCTGCGGCATGCACGGTCACAGCCATGCCGATGCCTGGGCATCGAACGTGCCGGCCTCCGACCCCAAGAGCTTCTTCGGCGCGCTGGGCTGCTCCTGCTGGATGGCTTGACATTGACGCTCCCCTGAGCTGCTGCGCGGGAGGGGGACGACACCCTCGCTGCGGGGCAGCGGGGCCGCCTAGACCCTTGCTCGGTGTCCCTGGCTTGGTCTGCGCCAGTTTTTAGGCTCAGGAGCTCGGATTGCAAGTGTTATGGGAGAGAGATGATGACTGCTTCCAATTCCGGTTTTTCGGCGCGCCTGGACGCCCTGGCGCGCCCCATCTTCGGCAGCGCCGCCATGCGCTTTGTCGCCTACCTGGGCCTGTGCGCGGCCTATTTGCAGGGTGGGCTGGTCAAGCTCGGTGACTTTCCTGGCTCCATCGCAGAGATGCAGCACTTCGGACTTGCGCCGGCTCCCTTGTTTGCGGTGCTGGTGATAGTCTTGGAGCTGGGCGCTTCGGTGCTGATCCTCAGCGGGCGGATGCGCTGGCTGGGCGCGCTGGCACTGGCGGGATTCACCTTGCTGGCCACGTTGCTGGCATTGCGCTTTTGGGAGCTGCCTGCGGGGCAGCAGCGCTTTATGGCGGCCAATTCGTTCTTTGAGCATCTGGGCCTGGTCGGGGGCTTTCTGCTCGTGGCCTGGCTGGACCTGCGGGATAAGGAGGCTTTATGACGGCTGCCAACAATGCAGCGCCGCTGGCAGGGCAGACGCCCGGCCTTTGGGCGCAGTGCCGCGCGCCTGTGCTGCTGACCATCGTGGGTGGCGCCATAGACACGATTGGCTTTATCGCCTTGCTGGGTTTTTTCACGGCCCATGTGACCGGCAACCTGGTGCTGGCTGGCGCCGCTTTCGTCAAGGGCGGTGCCGGCCTGTGGATCAAGCTGGGCGCGATCCCGCTGTTCATTGCCACGGTCATGATGACCAAGATGTGGATAGACCGTTGCAGCCCATCTTCCAAGACCCTGGGTTGGCTGTTCGTGGCCGAGGCCTTGTTTCTCAGCGGCTTCATGGTCGCGGGCCTGCAACTGCAGCCGTTTCGCGACCCCAATGCCGGCGCGCTGGCGCTGACCGGCGGCCTGGGCCTGATGGCCCTGGCCATACGCAACACGGCCAGCAAGACGCTGATCAAGCACATCAGCCCCAGCACCATGATGACGGGCAATACCACGCAGCTTGGCATCGATCTGTCGAACTACTTGCGCCAGCCTGGTCGCGAGCAGGGCCAGGCCCTGCTCAAGAGCGGCAGCGTGGTGGGCGGCTTTGTGCTGGGTGCTTTCCTGGGGGCGGTGCTTTATATGCACTTCGGTTTCTGGAGCGTGCTGCCCTTCATGCTGGCCGTGCTGTATCTGGCCAGCCTGTCCTTTCGCCGGCAGTTCATCTGACGCAGGCCATGGCCATGAACAAGAGCCGGCTCGAATCCTTCAGCGATGGCGTCATTTCGGTGAGCCTGACGCTGATGCTCTACCAGATCCAGCTGCCGGCCGAGTTCACCTGGAGCGGGCTGTGGAAGGAGGCGCACAACTTCTTCGGCTATGTGCTGAGCTTCATCTATGTCGGCATCTACTGGAACAACCATCACCATCTGTTCCAGATGGTGCGGGGCATCAACGGCCGCATCATGTGGGCCAATCTGAACCTGCTGTTCTGGCTGACCATGATTCCCATCACCACCACCTGGGCCGGCAAGTCGGGACTGTTGGCGCTGCCCACTGCGCTTTACGCCGGGGTGCTGTTCATGTGCGCGCTCTCCTACTGGATATTGGAGCGCGTCATCATCGCCTCGGAGGGCGGGCACTCGGTGCTCGCCAGCACTTTGGGCAAGGACCTGAAGGGAAAGATTTCCCTGCCCGTATATGCCCTGGCCATCGTCGTGAGCTTCTACAGCACCGTGGCCGCATTTTCCATTTTCACGGCCATGGCTGCGCTGTGGTTTCTGCCCGATTCGCGCATCGAAAAATACATGGCGCAGCAGGACGGCAAGCAGCCCTGAGCGCCTTATTCCTGGAGCCTCCATGCCCGAAACCCGTACCACTCCCGCTGTCTTGAGTCATCTTCTGGGCTTCAATGCCGGTTATGTGGACACGGCCGGCTTTCTGGCACTCAACGGCCTGTTTGCCGCGCATGTGACAGGCAACTTCGTCACCTTGGGTGCGGCTCTGATCCACGGCAGCGCGGGCGCTGTCTCCAAGCTGCTGGCGCTGCCCGTGTTCTGCGTGGCTGTGGTGTTGACACGCTTGGCCAGCAACGCACTGGCAGCGCGGCAGCAGGCACCCATGCGCAGCCTGATCGCGGCCCAGGTACTGCTGCTGGCGCTGGCGGCGGCGCTGATGCTGGGCTTTGGCCCGTTCGCTGACAGCGACCGGTTGCCCGCGTTTGCGGCCGGCATGCTGATGGTATGTGCCATGGCCGTGCAGAACGGCATGCAGCGCATGCACTTGCCGCAATTGCCGCCGTCCACCCTGATGACGGGCAATACCACCCAGGTCATGATCGATCTGGCCGACCTGCTCAAGGGGCTGCAAGGTGATGAACGCGGTGCGGCCACGGGGCGGCTGCGCAAGATGCTGCCCGCCATTGCCAGCTTTGCCGCGGGCTGCGCGCTGGCGGCGCTGGCCTATGTGGCCCTGGGTATGTGGTGTTTTGTGCTGCCGCCCGTGGTGGCCGCGTGGACGGCGCTTGTCAGCTGGAGGGAGCGCAACGACCGCACGACGAGATGAATTTTGGGTATGCGTTTTTCAGCGTGACGCCGCTGCGTTTTGAGCGTCAATCCCTAGGAGAAGTCATCATGGCCAAGGTACTGGTTCTTTATCACTCGGTGTATGGGCACATTGAAACCATGGCGTATGCCGTGGCGGAAGGTGTTCGTGAAGCCGGGGCGGATGTTGTCGTCAAACGGGTTCCCGAGCTGGTTCCGGAGGAAATTGCAAGGAAGTCGGGCTACAAGCTGGATCAGCCCGCGCCGATCGCGACGGTGCAGGAACTGCCCGAATACGATGCCATCATCTTCGGCACCGGCACGCGCTACGGGAATATGTCGTCGCAGATGAAGAACTTCATCGATCAGACGGGTGCCCTATGGGCCAGCGGTGCGCTGGTGGGCAAGGTCGGCTCCGTGTTCGCATCCAGCGCCACCCAGCATGGCGGCCAGGAGTCCACCATCCTCACCTTCCACCCGGTACTCCTGCATCTGGGCTTTGTGGTGGTCGGCCTACCCTATGCCTTCCAGGGGCAGATGGGGGTGGATGAGGTGATGGGCAATTCACCCTATGGCGCTTCGACCATCGCTGCGGGTGACGGCTCGCGCAAGCCCAGCGCGGTGGAGCTTGCAGGCGCGCGCTATCAAGGCAAATATGTTGCGCAGATCGCCACGAAGCTAAAAGGCTGAGCTCGTACCGGGCAAGGCCGACCTGGGGATCGCCGGCCCTTGTATGTGCTGTGCATGCAAGGGGCAGCAGATTGCATATGTCCCGGTTCTTGCGGCTAGGCGATGGTCTGTAGCAGCTTTGCGGAGATTTCGTGGACTACCAGCCTCAGCTGGCAACGCTTGCCGGCATTCTTCTTCTGGCCTGCGCCAGTCCCGGCCCCGACTTTGTGGCAGTCACCTCGCATGCGCTCCATGAGCGGCGAGCGGGCGTATTCGTGGGCCTGGGCATCGCCTGTGCCGTGACGCTGTGGGCGGTTGTGGCCATTCTGGGTTTCGGCCTGCTCATCAAGGAGATGTTCTGGCTCTATGAAATCATCCGCATGGCGGGCGCCATCTATCTAAGTTATCTGGGGATGCGCATGTTGATGGCCGCATTCAAGAAGGCGCCCGGCGATGCCGAGGTTTCCCAGGTGTCCTGCGGCAGTGCGGGCCAGGCCTGGCGGCGCGGTTTGCTGGTGGGCTTGACCAACCCCAAGACCGCGACTTTCTTTGCCACCTTGTTCGTGACCTTGTTACCCGTTGGTGCGCCCGCCTGGGTCTATCTGGCCGTGGTGGGCCTGGTGGGCGGCATCACCGCTCTGTGGATGGGCTTGCTGGCGGTGTTTTTCTCGGTAGGCGGCGTGCGATCCGTCTACAGGCGCATGCGCCGTCCCATCGACGCGCTGATGGGCGCCGCTCTGGTCGGCCTTGGCCTGCGTATGGCGACAAGCCGATGAGAAAGGCAGCGCTATTGCACTGCACTATTTCGCATGAAAATGGCTGATAGCGCTTGAGTCTCAAGCGCTGGAAGCTATCAAGATGGAAGCGTCAACCCTGGGCGATCAGCGCCGCCACGGCCTCGCCCATCTCGGTGGTATTGGCCGACCCGCCCAGGTCGGGCGTGCGTGGTCCGGTCTTGATGACTTCTTCGATGGCGGCAACCATGGCGTCGTGCGCGGCGCGCCACTCGCCCTGGCTGTGGCCCAGAAAGTCCAGCATCAGCGCGCCCGACCAGATCATGGCGATGGGGTTGGCGATGTTCTTGCCATAGATGTCGGGAGCCGAGCCGTGCACGGGCTCGAACAGGCTGGGGAAGCTGCGTTCGGGGTTGAGGTTGGCCGAGGGAGCCAGGCCTATGGTGCCCGTGGTGGCGGGGCCCAGGTCGGAGAGGATGTCTCCGAACAGATTGGTGGCGGCCACCACGTCGAAGCGGCCCGGCTGCAGCACAAAGCGCGCGGTCAGGATGTCGATATGCTGCTTGTCCAGCGCGACCTCGGGGTAGTGCTGGTGCATGGCATCGGCCTGCTTGTCCCACCAGGGCATGCTGATGGCGATGCCGTTGCTCTTGGTGGCCAGCGTTACATGCTTGCGGTCGCGGCTGCGAGCCAGGTCGAAGGCGAACTTGAGCAGGCGCTCGGCGCCCTTGCGCGAGTAGACCGATTCCTGAATCACGATCTCGCGGTCCGTGCCCTCAAACATGATGCCGCCCAGCGAGGTGTACTCGCCCTCGGTGTTCTCGCGCACCACGTAGTAGTCGATATCGCCGGGCTTGCGGCCGGCCAGTGGGCAGGGTACGCCCTCGAACAGGCGCACGGGGCGCAGATTGATGTACTGATCGAACTCGCGGCGGAACTTGAGCAGCGAGCCCCACAGCGAGACATGGTCGGGCACGGTGGCGGGCCAGCCCACGGCGCCGAAGAAGATGGCGTCCATGCCCGAGAGTTGCTGCTTCCAGTCGTCCGGCATCATCTGGCCGTGCTGGGCGTAATAGTCACAGTGCGCCCAGTCAAAGTGATGGAACTCCAGCGGCAGGCTGAAACGGCGGGCTGCGGCTTCGAGTGCGCGCAGACCTTCGGGCATGACTTCACGACCGATACCGTCACCAGCAATGACGGCAATTTTCTTGGGCAGGGGCATGGCGGTTTCTCGCAGAAAGGGGGGGGCGGTGATGGACTGCTTGTCAGCCCGCGATGCGGCTATTTTGCAGTGCCTTGAGCTGCATACAATTGCCAGATCGTGGCCTGATTGTTCACAGATCGTGCAGAAAATGCCTTCGCCCGAAGACCTGAGTGTCTTCATCACCGTGGTGCGCAAAGCCAGCTTCGGTGCCGCCGCTGCGGCGCTCAATGCTTCGCCAGCCTTTGTTAGCAAACGCATTCGCCTGCTGGAGCAGGAGCTGGGCGTGCAACTGCTGCACCGCACCACGCGGCGGGTCGCGGTGACGGAGCAGGGCGAACGTATCTACCACTGGGCGCAGCGCATTCTGGACGAGGTCGAGCATCTGCTGCAGGAGGTCGATGTGACGCGCCGCCAGCCACGCGGCCTGCTGCGTGTGTCCACCAGCTTTGGCTTTGGCCGCAATGTGGTGGCACCAGCGCTATCGCAGCTGATTGCGCAATTTCCGGCGCTGCAGCTGCGGCTGGAGGTGTTCGACCGCATCGTCGATGTGGCGGCCGAGGGCTTTGATCTCGATGTACGTGTGGGCGACGAGATCGCGCCGCATCTGATTGCCAGGCATCTGGCCGACAACCACCGCGTACTGTGCGCGGCCCCTGCCTATGTACGGCGGCGCGGCAGTCCGCGTACGCCGGATGAATTGGCGGCTCATGACTGCCTGGTCATCAAGGAGCGCGATCATCCATTCGGTGTCTGGAGGCTGCGTTCGGGCAATCAGGAGCGCAGCGTAAAGGTGACGGGACCGCTGTCCACCAATCATGGCGAGATGGCCGTGCAGTGGGCGAGAGACGGTCATGGCATCGTGCTGCGCTCGCTCTGGGATGTGGCGACCGATCTGCAGGCGGGGCGGCTGCTGCAGTTGCTGCCCGAGTGGACGCAGCAAGCCAATGTCTGGGCCGTCTATCCGACGCGGCTGGAACGTTCGGCCAAGGTGCGGGTCTGTGTGGAGTTTCTGCAGGCCTTTTTTCGGGAAAACAAGCCCGGGGCCCTCAAGCAAACTATTGAAAAAGAAGCTGCTAGCGCTTGATATCTCTACCTTTCAGGCTATTTAGTGCCTGAAATGCTGAAAGAGAATGCGCTGGCAGCTTCTTTTTTTGAGGTGTCGCACAGTGCCGTCAGGCGGTCTGTGCGACGGGCTCATCATTGGGTCAAAGAAGCCTTCACGGCAGCCGACACCAGGCCCATATCGGCCTTGCCTGCCAGCTGGGCCTTGACGGCACCCATCACCTTGCCCATGTCGCCGGGGCCGGAGGCGCCCAGCTCGGCCACGATGGCCTGCACGGCCGCGGTGATCTCGGCTTCGCCCATGCGCTCGGGCAGATAGACCTTGAGCACTTCCATCTCGGCCTTTTCCACATCGGCCAGATCGGCGCGGTTGGCGGCTTCGAAGGCGGCGATGGAGTCCTTGCGCTGCTTGATCAGCTTGTCGACGATGGCGATGATGGCGGCGTCATCGAGTTCGATGCGCTCGTCCACTTCCTTTTGCTTCATCGCGGCTTGCAGCAGGCGGATGGTGCCCAGGCGTGCGCTGTCCTTGGCACGCATGGCGGTCTTCATATCTTCGGTAATCTGGGCTTTCAAGCTCATGGCTTTCTCCTTCAGTGAAAGGTCACTGCGCGATGGCGCAGTGGCCAGAAAACAAAAAACCCGCGCCTGGCGTCCCGAGCGCGGGTTTGCGGCTTTTTAAGGCCGGCTATTCCTAATCCAACGATTAGTACAGCTTCTTAGGCAGTTGCATGCTGCGAACGCGCTTGTAGTGACGCTTCACGGCAGCAGCCTTCTTGCGCTTGCGCTCGGCTGTGGGCTTTTCGTAGAACTCGCGAGCACGCAGATCGGTCAGCAGACCCAGCTTTTCGATGGTGCGCTTGAAGCGACGCAGGGCAACTTCATAGGGCTCGTTTTCTTTGACGCGGATAGTAGTCATTCAATTTCCAGATATATCTGTGCTGACAGCGGGTTCTCGGGAAGATCGGGCCTGAGAGCCATGAACAGCGGTTGTTCCCCGTCTCTAGTAACTAGTATGGCCGACGGGGTAATGCCAGCAAAGTCGAGCATTATAAACGATGGCGGCGGCCTCGTCGAATACTGCGAAGCCGTGCCACCTGAAAGAGGTGCGGAAAAGCCCTTGATTGGATGCCAAAGTTGGATGCCAAAGGGCCGAAGTGGCGTGCTTCGGGGCGGCATTGTTCGATCTGGTTTGCTATCACAACCGTAGTGTGCTTTGGCTTGGATATTGACCGTACAGACCCTGATGGGGTTTGCCTGAGTGAAATTTCAGCGCTCTCTTGCATACAGTGTGCGGAGAAATATTTTCGTTGAATATATTTGCGAAAACATTTTTTCTTATTGTCTTGCGAGGTTCAAGGAGCTTTTTATGGTGCTGGAGCGTGCTGCGCGCAATCTGATTTCTCGTCGTCAATGGCTGGCCGGTGCGGCTGGAGCAGGCGGTCTGCTGGCCCTGAGCGGCTGCGCTGGATCGTCCGTGCTGGGTAGTGGTCAGAGTCTGAAGGTGGGCGGCGTGTTTGCCGGCTCCCGCAGCGACAAGGGGTTCATGGAAGCGGGCTGGCGCGGCCTGGAGAAGGCGCGTCAGGAGCTGGGTGTGCAAATCAGTTTTCTTGACGGTATGGCACCGAAGAAGGAATTGCTGGTTCCTGCTCTGACACAGCTGGCCGAGCAGGGTGCGCAACTGGTGGTGGCCCATGGCGGGCAGAACAATCAGGCGGCAGCCGAGGTGGCAGCGCGCTTCCCCAAGACGCGCTTTGTCGTGACGCAGGGGCTGGTGCAGGGCAGCAATCTCAGCAGCTATGACGTGCTGCAGGAGGAGTCCGCCTATCTGGCCGGTGTGCTGGCCGCACTGACGACCAGGACCGGTGTGGTGGGCCATATGTCGGGCATTCGCGTGCCGCCAGGCCTCAAGGGGCGCGCGGCCTATGCGGCCGGCGTGCGCGATACCAATCCCAAGGTCAAGCTGCTGACCAACTTCTCGGGCGATCAGGACGACAACGCGCTGTCCTATCGTGTGGCACAGGCGCAGATCGCAGCGGGTGCCGATGTGATCTTCACCATGCTCAATTCCGGCCGCGATGGCGTGACCCGAGCCTGCCGCGAGAAGAAAGTGCGCCAGATCGGCAATGTGATCGACTGGACCGCCATCGACCCCGAGGTGTTTGTTGCCTCGGCCTGGGCCGATGTGGGCATTGGCGCCTATCTGGCCGTCAAGGATATGAAGGAGCAGGGGGCGCCAAGGCCCGGCATCGTCAAGATCGGTCTGCAGGACCCGGCAGCCGTGCGCCTGATCATGGGGCAGGGCGTATCTGCCCAGGTACGCAGCCGGGTCGAGCAGGCATCCAAAGCGATTGCCTCGGGTCAGCTCAAGGTACCCGAGATTTACGAGGGCACCGAGTTCGCCGTCTGAACTGAATGCGCCTGGGGCATGGTCTGAGACAAGGCCTGGGCGCAGGCCGCCGCGCTGGCCCAGGCCCATTGAAAGTTGTAGCCACCCAGCCAGCCGGTGATGTCCACCACTTCGCCGATGAAGTACAGGCCCGGCCGGGTCTTGCACTCCATGGTCTGCTGGGACAGCACCTTGGTGTCCACGCCGCCCAGCGTGACTTCGGCTTTTTTGTAGCCTTCGGTACCTGTGGGCGTGATTTCCCAGCGGCTGAGCTGCTCGGCCAGCCTGGCCAGCGCCTTGTCGCTGACCTCGTTGATGGGGCGCTGCAGCTCGGGCATGCGGCCGACCCAGGCATCGGCCAGGCGTGCGGGCAGGTGAGTTGCCAGCTCGTTGGCCACCAGCTTGCGTGAGTGGAGCTTGGCCTGGGCCAGCAGCTCGGTCAGGTCCACGCCAGGCAGCAGATTGATCTGCAGCGGCGTGCCGGGCTTCCAGTAGCTCGATATCTGCAGCACGGCCGGGCCGGACAGGCCGCGGTGGGTGAACAGCAAATCCTCGTGGAAGCTCATGCGTTCCTTTTTGCTGCCGGTGCTGATTTCCACGGGCAGCGCCAGACCTGCCAAGCCCGCATAAGGTTGCCAGCCTTCGCCGTCAAACGTCATGGGTACCAGGCCGGGCGTGCGCTCCACCAGCGGCAGATTGAACTGCTGGGCGAGGCGGTAGCCAAAGTCGGTCGCCCCGATCTTGGGGATGCTCAGGCCGCCGGTGGCGATGACCAGATTGGGCGCTTGCACCAGACCACGGTCCGTCTCGATTTGATAGCTGTCTGCGCTCTCTGGGTCTGGGGCTGAGGCCAAAAACGTTATTTTCTTGACGCTGCAGGGCTGCCAGCGCTGCACGCCTCCAGCCGCGCATTCGGCCAGCAGCATGGCAATGATGTCCTCGGCCGAGTGGTCGGCAAACAGCTGGCCCTTGTGTTTTTCGTGGTGGGCAATGCCGTGCTTGTCCATCAGCGCGATGAAATCGGCGGGCGTGAAGCGCGAGAGGGCAGAGCGGCAGAATTGCGGGTTCTGGCCTACGAAATGCTTGTGCGGTGCGCGCACATCGAGATCGCGGTTGGTGAAGTTGCAGCGCCCGCCGCCGGAGATGCGGATTTTCTCGGCGACTTTTTCGGCATGGTCGATCAGCAAAACCTTGAGGCCGCCCTGCCCGGCCTGGGCGGCGCAGAACAGGCCGGCAGCACCGGCGCCGATGATGATGGCGTCAAAAATCTGGGGGGAGGAGGACACGGCAGGCGAATAGGCAAGAGAAAACAGGGCGCCTGAGCTGAGGCGCGAATCTGCGCGATTGTGTCCCAGCTGGCTCAGATGCCGGGCTCGTCCACCACAAAGCCCCAGAAAGTCTCATCGCAGTAGATGCAGTGCGCGGTAAAGGCGCTCATATCGCGGGCGTGAAACCAGATCAGCCCCAGCGAGTCGTCGCACAGTGCATCGGCCTGCTCGGCCAGGCTCAGTGCTGCGATATGGCCCAGTTCCATTTCGTCGAGAAACTCCTGCCGATTCTCTGCCCCTGCAAACAGGTCGTGATCGAGGCTGCCGATCTTGCCTTTGTGGCGGCCGTGCAGCACTTCGACAAAAGGGTTGCCCGCCGGGTCGCTGCCGATGTTGAGAAACCAGTCGGCCAGCAGAAAGTCGGCTTGCTCGGACTCCAGGTCGTAATACGGGTCTTGCGCGGCAAAGCTGTTGAGCACCCGCAGATTGGCGTAGCGCTCCTCGCTTTGCACAGGGCTGGGCCGGATATGCGCGCTGATATCGGCAGACTCTTCCATGGTCAGCACGGAGAACCCGTTTTGCGTGCGCAGAAAGTCGGCATAGGACTCGGAAAAGCCAATATGGGCCTGCAGGGCCTGGATGTCCTTCTCCGGGGCGGGTTGGGCTCCAAAGGGATTGGGAAAGAGGATTTGCATGGAAGGCAACTCAAGGGCAAAGGCCGAGGGGGTAGCAAAGGTTTGGAGGTTATAGCGTGTCTGCGGCCCAGTGCCGGGGTACTGCGTCGGGATATAGCGCTGGAGCTGCTACACACTGGAGTGATCACTTCTAAAATCGCGCCCCATGAATACACCATCCCACCAGCTGAGCATGACCGTGCTCATGTCGCCCGACATGGCCAATTTTTCCGGCAATGTGCACGGCGGCGCCATTCTGAAGCTGCTTGACCAGGTTGCCTATGCCTGCGCCAGCCGCTATGCGGGCCGCTATGTCGTGACGCTGAGTGTGGATCAGGTGATGTTTCTGCAACCCATTCATGTGGGCGAGCTGGTGACTTTTCTGGCCAGCGTGAACCATACGGGCAAGTCATCCATGGAAATCGGCATCAAGGTGATTGCCGAGGAGATTCGCAGCCAGGTGGTGCGCCACGTGAACAGCTGCTTCTTCACCATGGTGGCCGTGGACGATGACAAAAAGCCTGCCCCCGTGCCGCCGCTGCAGCTGCAGACCGACGAAGAAAAGCGCCGCTGGCAGGCCGCCATCATCCGCAAGGAACTGCGCAAGGACATGGCAGAGCGCTTTGCCCAGACCCGTGTGACCGGCGGCAGCGTCACGCCCTCGGTCTGATGGCCTGCAGGCAAGCCATGAAAAAAGGCCGCTTGATGCGGCCTTTTTGTATTGAACTGGGGACGCGACCTCAGGCCACCCTGAGCTGACCCTGTTCGGCCTGCCAGGCGGCAATGCCTTGCACCACATCGCCCACGACGATGATGCTGGGGCTGCCCAGCTGGTTTTCGGCAATGCACTCGGGCAGATCTTGCAAAAATGTGAGCGCGTGGCGCTGATGGGGCAAGCTTGCATGCTGAATAATGGCTACGGGCGTGTTGCCGGGCAGGCCTGTCAGCAGCTCGTCGCGGATGCGCTGCACGCCGCTGACACCCATATAGATCACCAGTGTCAGCCTGGCCGCATGTGCGGTGGCGGCAATCAGGCGCCAGTCGGGGCCGCTGTCGCCGGGCTTGGCGTGACCGGTCATGAACAACACGCCATGGGCGCGGTCACGGTGGGTCAACGGTGCACCGAGACTGGTCAGGCCGGCCAGGCCCGAGGTGATGCCATTGATGACCTGCACCGCGATGCCGGCTTCGCGCAGGTGCTCGACCTCTTCGCCGCCTCGGCCAAAGATGAAAGGGTCGCCGCCCTTGAGGCGCACCACGTTCTCGCCCTCATGCACGGCAGCGACCATCAGTTTTTCGATGAAGGCCTGGGGCGTGCTCTTGCAGCCGCCGCGCTTGCCCACGTAGACCACGCGGGCGTTGGGGTTGGCATGGGCCAGGATGGCGTCGCTGACCAGGTCGTCGACAAACAGCACGCTGGCGCCCGCAATGGCCTTGGCGGCCTTGATGGTCAGCAGCTCGGGGTCACCAGGGCCTGCGCCGACCAGCGTGCATGAGCCTTGTGGGATGGGGGAGGATGAGAGAGAGTTCATGGCGCTTGTTCTCAGTCTGCGTTGCGCTGAAATGCCTGCAACGCAATGCGGCTGGCGAGCTTGTCTTGCATGGCCTGGTGCAGGGCCACGATCTGTTCTACCTGTGCCGCGATGGGGGCGGGAACGGTTTGCGGCTTGCCAAGCATGTCTTCAATCAGCCGCGCGGTCTGCGCGGCGTCCAGATTCTGTTGAATGGGTTCTGCCACCTTGTCGGATGCGAGCTGACTGCTATGGATGGCGCAGCGCTCGAACACGATTTCACCGGCGATCATGCCCAGGCTGGCGGGTTCACGGTGCGGGGCTGCAACGGCTTCGCCTTCATTGCCGCGCAGCAGCAGGGCGCTGCTGCCCAGCAGGGCCAGGGTCTGGCTCATGGGCTCCACATAGGCCGGGTGGGTGTAGCTGGACAGCAGCAGCGCCGACCGATCCGGGCTGGCGCCTCGTATGGGGTCCAGCAGCTTGACCAGGCTGTGCGCCGGGTTGCGCAGGCCCATCTGGCGGCGCAGTTGCAACAGCCGCTCCAGCGGGGCCAGCAAATGGCGGGTGCGCATCCATACCTTGTCGCCAGGTTCCAGCGCCAGGGCTTGCGCTGATGTGGACCAGCCCAGCTCCTGCCAGACGGCGGCCGTGCCTATGCGCTGCGCTTCGGTATCGCAGCCATGGACCAGCACGGGCAGGCCGCGCTGGCTCAGCAGACCGGCAAGCAGAGGGGTCAGATTGGCCTGCTTGCGCGCGCCGTTATAGCTGGGGATGACCACCACGGGCATGGGTCTGTGGGCCTGAGGCCATGCGGGAAGGCGCTGGTGCGTGGCATCGAGAAAACCTGCCAGTTCTTTGGCACTTTCGCCCTTGAAGCGCATGGCAATGCAAAAGCCGCCCAGCTCCAGGTCGCTGACCTGGCCGTCGAGCACCTGTCCCATCAGGTCGCAGGCCTGTGCACGCGTCAGGGAACGGGCTCCCTTGCTGCCGCGGCCAATTTCCTTGATGTAATGACTGATGCTCATGATTCGACAATTGTCGTCATAAAAACCGCAGCTCATAAGACATTTGGGCTATATCTAAATCTATGCGGGTCGCATGCCGTCTGTCAGATCAGGTCTGCACCGCGCTTGCAAATGCGCACTGGAGAGTCCGCTCGTGCTCAAATATCCAGTCTCGGTGATGCGCTGGCTGCGCTTTGTGCTGCGCGGTGAAGATTCATCACAATTGGTGCCATGTGGCGCGCTTACGATGTGCGCTGTTTTTTAGGAGCATTTGACATGACCAGTAACGCATCTTTGTCCGACGAGCTCATGGGCCAATTGCAAGGTGCCCCCATGCAGGGGCTGGCCCAGCAACTGGGCATCGACTCCGTGCAGGCGGAGCAGGCCGTAGGCGTGGCGCTGCCCATGCTGTTTGGCGCGCTGGGCCAGAACGCTGCCCAGCCTCAAGGCGCCGCTGATCTGTTGGGTGCGCTGCAGCGGGATCACAGCAGCGCCAATGGCGCCATGGACCTGGGCAGTCTGGTCGGTGGCCTGCTGGGGGGCTCGGGCGGCGGTGCCGGTGGCCTGGGCAGCATCCTGGGGGCCGTGCTGGGCGGTGGCTCCGGTGGCGGGCAGACCAATGGCGGCTCCATTTTGGGCAATATCTTTGGCGGTCAGCGTCAGCAGGCCGAGTCGCAGCTGGGCCAGGCCACGGGCCTGGGCGCCAATGCGGGCCAGTTGATGGCTCTGCTGGCGCCGCTGGTGATGTCTTTCCTGGCCAACCGTGTTCAGTCCCAGGGCATGGGCGCCAATGACCTGGGCAATGCCCTGGGCCAGGAGCGCAGCCAGATTCAAGCCCAGGGCGGTGCTGCCGGCGGCATCCTGGGCAGCCTGCTGGATCAGAACGGCGACGGCAAGCTCGATGTGGGCGATCTGTTCAAGCTGGGCAGCAGCTTTCTCAATGGACGCCGTTGAAACCGGCCCCACTCCACTGACAGAAAAAAGGCAGCTTTGGCTGCCTTTTTTTGCATCTGTTGCGGCTTAAGATGGCTATCAGGCAGCGAGTGCAAACTGCATGGAGGCATGAGGGCATCGCCTGATTGCCGCATTGCAGCAATTTCTTGACACTGGCCGCGTGAGTGCTTTTTGGACCTGAAAGGAGGACCCGATGACGACCGTAGCCGAGATCCTGAGAGACAAAGGCAATAGCGCCATTTACAGCGTATCTCCCCGCAGCACCATGCTGGACGCTCTGAAGATGATGGCCGAGAAAGGCGTTGGTGCGCTGCTGGTGCTGGACGGTGCAGCCCTGGCAGGCATAGTGACCGAGCGCGACTACGCGCGCAAGATTGCGCTGCAGGGCCGAAATTCCAGCAGCACGCTGGTGGGCGATGTGATGACCTCCAAGGTTCACTGCGTGCTGCCGCGCCAGACCAGCGGCGAATGCATGGCGCTGATGACCACCCACCGCATTCGTCACCTGCCGGTGATGGATGAGAACCGTCAACTGGTGGGGGTGCTTTCCATTGGTGACCTGGTCAAGGAAATCATTTCCGAGCAGCAGTTCACCATCCAGCAGCTGGAGCATTACATCTCTGGCACCACTCCCATCCACAGCTGAGGCTGGGCAGACATCTTCCAACACAAGGGCGGGCAGGGCTAATGTCCGCCCTTGTGCATTGCGGGCACGCTGGTTCTACACTTGCGCCCCATGAGTTTGCTGATCCTCGGAATCGAATCCTCCTGCGATGAAACCGGCGTGGCCTTGGTGCGCATGCCGGATGGACAGGGCGTACCCGCCTTGCTCAGCCATGCCTTGCACAGCCAGATTGAAATGCACCAGGCTTATGGCGGCGTGGTGCCGGAGCTGGCCAGTCGCGACCATATCCGCCGCGTGCTGCCGCTGACCGAGAAAGTACTGGCCGATGCGGGAGAAAAGCTCGACAACGTGGATGTGATTGCTTTCACGCGCGGTCCCGGCCTTGCCGGAGCCTTGCTGGTGGGATCGGGTGCCGCCTGTGCCATGGCCGCTGCGCTGGACAAGCCCGTGCTCGGCGTGCATCACCTGGAAGGTCATTTGCTGTCGCCCTTCCTGAGCGCGGACCCCCCCGAGTTTCCCTTTGTGGCGCTGCTGGTTTCGGGTGGCCATACCCAGCTCATGCGTGTCGACGGGGTGGGCCAGTACGAAATCCTCGGCGAAACCATTGACGATGCTGCAGGCGAAGCATTTGACAAATCCGCCAAGCTCATGGGCCTGCCTTATCCCGGTGGCCCGGTGCTTTCCAGGCTGGCTGAAGCAGGAGACGCCGAGGCCTTCAAGCTGCCACGTCCCTTGCTGCATTCCGGCGATCTGGATTTTTCCTTTGCCGGGCTCAAGACGGCGGTGCTGACACAGGCCAAGAAGCTGGGCGAGGAGCTGGAGGCGCGCAAAGCCGATCTGGCGGCCAGCACCCAGGCCGCGATTGTGGAAGTGCTGGTGAAGAAGACGCTCAAGGCTCTGGACCAGACGGGCATGAAGCGCGTGGTCGTCGCAGGCGGTGTGGGCGCCAACAAGCTGCTGCGCGAGCAGCTCAACCAGGCCTGTGCCAGGCGCAAGATTCGCGTGCACTACCCCGAGCTGCATCTGTGCACGGACAACGGCGCCATGATTGCCATGGCTGCGGCCATGCGCCTGCAGGCCGGTCGCGAACAGGCGAACAAGGAATACGCGTTTGACGTGAAGCCGCGCTGGCCGCTGGATGCGCTGAAATAAGCGCTGGTTTCAGACAGTCAGACAAAGCAGCCTCAGGGCTGCTTTTGTTTTGAGAGCGCTTGGCGCTTGTCCAGAAAGACTTGCAGAGAGTTTTTCCATATTCAGGCCTTGCCGGCAACAAGGATTGGTCGGCAATAGCAAGTTCAGACTCATGAGCTCCATCACAAAAGCCCGCAATGTAAAACATTGCGGGCTTTGAGTTTTCCGGCCTGCCAGGGCTAAGAGGAGATGGAAGAAAGGAAGGGCGGCAGGCAGGTCAACAGGATGGGCGCTTATTCAATCGCCAGTTCCGTGGCTTTGGACTGTGGTTCCAGCTTGACCAGGGTCAATGTCAGCACGCCATGTTCCAGTTTGGCCTTGCTGGCGGCGGCATCGATCTCGTGGTCCAGCTCCCAGGCGCGCTTGACCTGACGGGAGGCTCCTTCCGCGCTTTCGAGCCTGATGACGGCTCCGTCAATGGAGAGCTTGAGCTGCTCGCGAGCCAGGCCCGGGACATCCAGGCTCAATGTGGTGGACTTGTCATCGCGGCTGACTTGAACCTGTTGCTGCACAGGGCTTGCGGCGCCCAGTGTGCCTTGCAGAAAGCGCTGCAGGGCCAGGTCGGCGGCACGAGGGGAAACAAAGGCATTACGGCTCATCACAGGGGCGAAGATCATGGTGTTTAACTCCTATAAACTGCGCGGCTTGCGTTGCTGCCGCTTGACTCATAGGTAGGTGGCCGCAAGCGCATTTCAAGAGGTTTTTTTGATGAATAAATTGCGCCGTGATGTCTTGAAATACCTGCAGTTGCCACTAATATGCGCGCCGTTCGGGGTCGCAGGTGCTGTGTCGGCTGGGCCCAAGGTCAAGCCAGCACCTGCAATCAAACTGGCGCTGGTGGAGAGTCTCTCGGGCCCTTTCGCGAACACCGGCGAGGCGGTGTTTCGCAATCTGCTGTGGGCCACCGAGCGCGTGAATGCACGCGGCGGTGTGCGTCTGGCCGATGGATTGCATGAGCTGGTGATAGAGCGCTACGACAGCAAGGGGCAGAACGAGGAAGCCCTGTCGGCCCTGCGTGCAGCCATAGACAACGGTGCACGCATCATCATGCAGGGCAATTCGTCGGCCACGGCGGCAGCGTTGCTGGATGCCATCGACAAGCACAACAGTCGCGACCCCGCGCGGCGCGTGCTGTATCTCAACTATTCGGCCGTGGATCCGGCATTGACCAACGAGCGCTGCAGTTTCTGGCATTTCCGCTTCGATGCCCATGCCGATATGCGCATGGCTGCGCTGATGGAGGTCATCAAGGACGACAAGGCCGTGCACAGCGCCTATCTGATCGGGCAGGACTACAGTTTTGGGCAGGCCGTGCTGCGCGAAGCCAGGCGGCAACTGGCTGCGCTGCGCCCCGACGTACGCATTGTGGGTGACGAGCTGCACCCTGTGGGTAGGGTCAAGGACTTTGCGCCCTATGCGGTCAAGATCAAGCAAAGTGGCGCCGAGGCGGTCATCACCGGCAACTGGGGCAACGACCTGATGCTGTTGGTCAAGGCCGCACGGGAGGCCGGTTACGAAGGTCGCTTCTACACCTTCTATGGCAATGCGCTAGGGGCTCCGGCAGCACTGGGCGACGCGGGTGTAGGCAAGGTGCTGGCCGTGGCCGACTGGTTGCCCAATGTGCCGACGGCAGAGAGCCGGGCGTTTTACCGTTCATTCCGGGAACGTTTCCCTGACCCGCGCGACGACTATGTACACATGCGCATGCAGCTGATGATCGAGGCCCTGGCGCAAAGCCTGGAGAAAGCGGGCCGTGCTGACGCTGTAGCCGTGGCGCAGGCCATGGAGCATGCCAAGGTAGAGCTGGCCGGCCGCAGCGGCCAGATGCGGGCCGCCGACCACCAGTTTCAGCAGTCTCTGGTGGTGGGCATGATGGAAAAAAAGGGCAGCCCCGGCGTGGACTTTGATGTGGAAGGTTCGGGCTATGGCTTCAAGGTGGTGCGAGAGATCGCCGCGACCAAGGCTGAGATGCCCACAAGTTGCAGGATGGTGCGGCCCCGCTGAAAAATCAGTCTTGCTGTTCGGTGCTTAGGGCCGGGGCTGCCGCAATCGCTGCCCCCAGTTCGGTAACCGCCATGGCGTAGTAACGCGACGGGTTGTAGCGCGTGAGTGTGCGGAGATTGCCAGTAGCTGCGATCCACAATGATGGCTGGTCGCGGTTTTCCAGCTCCACCAGCGCCAGCTGTACATCGGGTGATGGTGCATTGTCTGGCGACGTCATCAGCGTGATGCCAAGGCTGCGCAGCTTGTCGACGCTATGCAGGGGGGCAAGTCCTGTGGCCGTCAGTGGCGCAGCTACGGCTTCCGATGCGTCCATCTGGGCCGGGTAATACACCGGCTGGTCTGCCAGCCAGCCTTTGCCAAGCAAATAGTTGGCCACCGAGCCAATGGCATCCTCGGCATTCCAGAGATCGATATGGCCGTCGCCATTGAAATCCACACCGAAGCGCGCCCAGCTTGACGGCATGAACTGCGGCAGCCCCATGTCGCCCGCATAGCTGCCACGCGGCTCGCGTGGGTCGGTGCCGCTGTCGTGCATCAGGCGCAGAAAGTACTCCAGCTCATCCGCAAAATAGGCAGCGCGCTGGGCGGCACGCGGATGTGCCGACGGAAAGTCCACGGCCAGTGTGACCAGTGCATCGAGCACGCGGATCTGGCCGGTTTGCTTGCCCCAGAGAGTTTCCATGCCAAGCACGCCCACGATGATCTCTGCGGGCACGCCAAACTGCTTTTGTGCGCGTTGCAGGGCCTCGCGATGTTCATCGCGAAACTTCACTCCCGCACGAATGCGCACGGGCTCGACAAAGCGGGCGCGGTAGGCATTCCAGTTTTTCCTTTGAGGGCGTGCGCCGGTTTTCCTGGGTGGAAGCACCAACTGGCGTATAGGCTCGCTGATGCGAGCCGTGCCTATGATTTTTTGCAGCCATGCTAAGTCCAGCCCGCTGCGCTCGGCAATGCGTTCAGCCAGTCGCATGGCGCGCGGGTTGTTGGCGTAGAAGCGACTGTCCTGTCCGGGCACTGATGGCTGCAGGTGGCTTGATGCTGTTTGCTGCAGTGCCGCATGCTTGCCCATATGCGCTGCCTTGTGCGCCATCCAGCCGCCCAGCACCGCCATCCCCGCAAGCAGGAGCGTGGTGCTGGCAATGGCGACATGCAGAGGTTTCACGATGGGGAGCAGGGCTGTAGTCGGACTTTCTTCAGTTCCGGCTTGCTGCGGTGCTCTGGCTGGCCAGGTAGGCCTCATGCACCTCGCGGCCCAGCTCGATGACGGACAGCGCATAGAAGGCCGACCAGTTGTAGCGTGTGATGGCGTAGAAGTTCTCGGTGCCCGCGATGTATTCGGTGGGGCCGGAGCTGCCGTTTTTCAGCTCTATCAGCGCCAGAGGGCGTTCATAGCCCTCGGCACCCAGCACGCGCACGCCGCGCTCGGCCATTTGCGCGGCAGTGAATGTGGGGTTGATATCGGGTGCCAGCAGGGTTGCCAGGTTCTCGCCCTGGGCGCGCATGTCTACGGCGAAGTTGGTGGGCAGGCCGGGCTTCCAGCCATGGCCGATGAAGTAGTTGGCTACTGAACCAATGGCATCGCTGGCGCTGTTGAACAGGTCGATGCGGCCGTCCCCGTCAAAGTCGACCGCATACTTGTCCCAGCTGGTGGGCATGAACTGGCCCAGGCCCATGGCTCCGGCATAGCTGCCGCGCAGTGCAAACGGATCGCTGCCCGTGCGGTTGGCCGTGACCAATACCTGCTCCAGCTCGCCCCGGAAGTAGTCGGTGCGAGCCTGGGCGCGTGGGTGGGACTGGGGAAAGTCCAGCGTCAGCGTGGCCAGTGCATCCATCACGCGGAAATTGCCCATGTTGCGGCCGTAGATGGTTTCCACACCGATGATGCCGACGATGATTTCGGCCGGCACGCCAAACTGCTGCTCGGCACGTTCCAGCGCCTGGCGGTTGGCCTGCCAGAAGCTGGCGCCGGCGCGTATGCGCACAGGGTCGATAAAGCGGCTGCGATACACGGTCCAGTTCTTCACGAAGGTCTTGCCTGCCGGCGTCATCAGGCGTGTGACCACGGGCAGATTGCGTGCCTCGCTCAGTTGCGCGCGCACCCAGTCGGCCGGCAGATCGCGGCGGACGGCAATATCGTTGGCCAGTTGCATGGCGTCGTCGCGGCTGGCATAGGCCACAACCGCTGCGGCAGCACTGGCTGCGGCTACGGGAGCAGCTTTCTTGCGGTTTGTCTTTTTGTGGGGTGCTGCGCTGGCACTGGCAGCCAGCAGGCAAAGACTCAGGACGGCTGTGGCGGCGGCGGTGAAGCGCTTGGGAAACATGGAATGAATGCTCATGCTTGATGGGGTAGAGGTTGGGGCCAGCGCTGGCGCTGCAACTGACGCCAGCGTTGGCGCAATGCATTCAGCTCGGATGGCATATTGTCGTTGGGCGCGGCATAGCGCAGCCGCTCCATGTCCAGCAGCCAGTCGGATAAGGCTGCAGCAAAAGAGGCAGAGCTGGCATCGGCGCCCCAGCGGGACTGTGCCGAGCTGGCCAGGCTACGGGCCGAAATGCTGGCGCCGCCTTCCAGCCCCGCGCGTTGCAGGCGCAGCCTGGCGCTGTGCATGAGCTGGCTCCAGCCGTCGCGCTGTGGGCGTGTGGCGCGGGCCCAGATCAGCCAGAGCAGGGCCAGCGTGCTCAAACTGGCAGCCAGCAGGCGCAGCAAATCGGTCCAGCTCGGTGATTCAAAGCCCAGGCTCTGCAGCAGATTGAGCTGGCGGCTTTGCGTGTAGTTGATGACCCACTGGTTCCAGCGGTTGTTGACGGCCTCCCAGATGGCCCGCATTTTTTCCAGCGTGCTCACATCGACAAAATTTCCAACGGCGCTGGCGATGGCTCCGCGTGGTGCAATCAGACGCTGAAACTGGCCGACGCGCCCTGGCGAAACGGCGGCGGTGGGGTCCACGCGGGTCCAGCCCTGGCCGGCAATCCAGACCTCGGTCCAGGCATGGGCGTCGCTGTTGCGCACGGTCCAGTAGTTGTCCACGCGGTTGCGGTCGCCACCCTGATAGCCGGTGACGATGCGCGCAGGCACGCCCATGCCGCGCATGAGCACGGCAAAGGCCGAAGCGATGTGTTCGCAAAAACCTTGCTTGCTGTCGAACCAGAAGTCGTCGGCGGTATGGATGGTGTTCACGACGCCGGGCTCCAGCGTGTAGGTGTAGCCGCCGGTTTTCAGGCGCTGCAGGGCTGCGGTAATCAGCGCTGTTGCACTTGCATCTGCGCCTAGCTGGGAGCGCAGTTGCTCCCCCAGCGCCAAGGTGCGCGGGTTGCTGCCCACCGGAAGTTGCAGATAGCGCTTGAGTTCAGGTGCTGGTTGCAGCGGGCCGTGGCTGAACTCGGTATAGCTTTGTGCATCGACACGCAGCACATCGGTGATCGGGCGCCAGCTCAGCCACTGCAGGCTGGCTGTCATGCGCAAGCGACCTACCGAGGCGCCTGGCGGAATCTGCGGCTCGGCCTTGACGGCATCCAACAAAGTCAGCCAGCGGCGCTTGCTGGG
Organism: Comamonas resistens; assembly: GCF_030064165.1. Classification (NCBI taxonomy): domain Bacteria; kingdom Pseudomonadati; phylum Pseudomonadota; class Betaproteobacteria; order Burkholderiales; family Comamonadaceae; genus Comamonas; species Comamonas resistens. The sequence goes on along the minus strand of NZ_CP125947.1, from coordinate 3,681,688 downwards.
TTCGATCAGCATCTGGTAGCGTATGGGCTCGCCGCTCACGCGCAACTGCGGCAGGGCCATGGCGTCGCTGACCGGATCGGCTTGCCAGTTGCGGCCATCGAACTGGCTGAGCACAGGGCCGCGAAAGTACAGCGTGGAGGCCGGTGGCTCTTTCTCACCGGGCGTATCGAAGCGAATACGCAGTGCCACGCTGTCATCCATGGCCAGCGAGGCCACTTCACCCACGCGCATGTTTTCCGACAAGCCGCTGCGGCCGGCCAGGTCATCGGCGGGAACACCCCACAGCGGCGCCATGCGCGGGAAGAACAGAAACAGCGCGACCATGACCGGTGCCCCCCAGAGTGCCAGCTTGGCTGCGGTGCGCAGCGCCTGCATCAGAGGTGGCTTGCCAGCGGTCATATGGGCATTGACCAGGGCCGTGAGCAGTCCCATCAATCCCAGCACCATGGCGGCAGCCGTGGGCAGGGACTGGGAATAGAAAAAGTTGCTCAGCAGCACGAAAAAGCCGAGGAAGAACACCACCATGGCGTCGCGTCGTGCACGCAGCTCCAAGGTCTTGAGCGCCAGCAGCATGACGACCAGCGTCACACCGGCGTCGCGGCCCACGATGGTTTTGTGCGCGGCCCAGGTGGCGGCAATGGCAATGACCAGTGCCCCGGCCAGCACCCAGCGGCCGGGCAAGGCCGTGCCCGTCAGAGCCAGTCTTGCGCGCCACAGCAGCAGGGCTGCCGCAAAGGCACTGCTCCACCAGGGCATGTGCTGCGCCTGGGGCAGCATGATCCAGGCAATGACGGCGAGCAGAAACAAGGTGTCCCGCGCATCGCGCGGCAGCGAGCCCAGCTTCTGCTGCCAGCTCGTTCCGGAAGAAATCGGTGCGGTACTGCTCATGATGCGGCCAATGCCTCCAGGCAGCGCGTGGCATGCTGCGCGCCGCTGCCGGGGGCGATCTCCTGGCCTCCGGGCAGGCGCAGGCCCCAGGTACGGCCCTGCTGCTGGGCCATCAGCACCCAGGCCGTAAGGCGCGAAAGCCGGGCCTCATGGTCGGCGAGGCCCGTATGGCGCACATCGAGCCAGAGGCGGTGATGGTGGGCGAATGGCCGGTCGCGGCTGACCAGTTGGTGGCTGCCTGCGGCAAACGACTGGGCCGCCTTTTTCCAGACCACCAGCTTGAGCGGGTCGCCATTCTGGTAGGCGCGCACGCCATCGAAATCTTCACCGCTACGCACCTGGGCGCTGCTGCGGCCGCCGGCTTCGGGGCTGGCGGCGGGCAAGGGCGGCGCATGGGTTTCAGGGGCTGGATAGACCCAGACCTTGCTGGCAGGCCGCCACAGCGCCCAGACACGAAAGGCTCCCAGCGGGTAGCGCGTCAGAACCGTGATGGCGGGCAATTCCTGCTGGCCGCGTTGGGTTGGCACAAAGCTCAGTTGCACGGCTGCATCCCCTTGCTCGGGCACATCCACCCAGGTCCAGGAATGGCCTTCGGACCTGGTCCGTACGGCATCTCTCAGTGCCAGGCCTATGCCCCAGCGCCTTGATGGGCGGGCGTTGTGCAGCTTCAGCTGCACGGGGCAGGGAGCATGAGCAAAGCAGCCGCCCTGCGTGCCGCTGTGAGTGAGGCTGAGCTGCAAGCCACGCAGATTGCCGTGACCCACGACCATGCTGGCTGCAGCGCTGCCAGCCAGCAAAAAGGTCAGCAGATAGCCGAGGTTGAGCTGGTAGTTGATGGCCGCAATCAGCAGCACGATCAGCGTGGCCAGCATGGCCCAGCCTGCACGAGAAGGCAGGATATAGACATTGCCCTGGGTCAAGGTGAGCTGGTCGTTGCGCGGCAGGCGTGCCAGCATCCAGGCGTGAAAAGCGTTGCGTGCTTGGGGTAATTTGAGGGATTCTGGCTTGTGGCCCTTGCTGATAAAGCGCTTCATGCTACGAAATTCATGGCTGATGTTCATCAGCAGCATCAGGACAGAGGCACGGCCTGCATCATGGCCCGCACCTGCTCCACCGCGCCGCGGCCCGCATGGCCCACGGGCACAAGGCGATGGGCAATCACCTGCGGCAGGATGGTTTGCACATCATCGGGGGCCACATAGTCGCGGCCTTCCATCAGGGCAACGGTCTTGGCAGCGCGCAGCAGCGCAATGCCCGCACGCGGCGACAGCCCCTGGGCAAACCATTGTCCGTTGCGCGTGGCGGTAATCAGGTCCTGCACATAGTTGAGCAGGGCGTCACTGACATGCACGGCCAGCGCGGCACTCTGCAACTGCTGCAGCTCCTGCTGGGAGATGACGGGCAGCAGGGCATCGGCCGCGGCGCGGCGGCCATTGCCGACGAGCAGCTTGCGCTCGGCATCGCGTGACGGGTAGCCCAGACTGATGCGCATGAGAAAACGGTCAAGCTGACTCTCGGGCAGCGGGAAGGTGCCCAGTTGCTCCAGCGGGTTCTGGGTGGCAATCACAAAGAAAGGCGAGGGCAGGCTGTGTGTCTTGCCTTCGGTCGTGACCTGGCGCTCTTCCATGGCTTCCAGCAGCGCGCTCTGTGTTTTGGGGCTGGCGCGGTTGATTTCGTCGGCCAGCAGCACCTGGGCAAATACCGGGCCAGGATGAAACACAAAAGCCTCCTGGCCGCGGTCATAGATGGACACGCCCGTGAGGTCGCTGGGCATGAGGTCGGCGGTGAACTGAACGCGGGAAAACTGCAAGCCAAAACTGTGCGCCAGAGCATGTGCCAGCGTGGTCTTGCCCACGCCCGGGACGTCTTCAATGAGCAGGTGACCGCCCGCTAGCAGACAGGCCACCCCATCCCTGACCTGATCCGGTTTCCCCTCCATCACCGTGTTAAGCTGACTCAAAAGCGCATTAATTGTGTTCTGTGCATGCATGGCAGAAACATATCCTAAATAAGCGATAGCGGAGACATGGCTGTGGGCAAGACAGGTTATTTCACCCACCGGGATTGCTGGTTGCATGAGATGGGCCCGGGACACCCGGAGTGCCCGGCGCGGCTTGACGCGATAGAGGACCGGTTGCTGATCACCGGTGTGGGCGATGCACTGGAGCGCTGCGAGGTGCCCGTGGCCTCATTGGCCGAAATCGAGCTGGCGCATGACCCCATGCATATCGCTGCGCTGCAGGGGCTGACGGGCCGGCTGGAGCAGGAACTGGCGGCGGGCGGACCCGAGCATCGTCAGCTCGATACCGATACCTCCATCAATCGCTACACCTTCAAGGCCGCACTGCGCGCTGCGGGTGCCACGTTGGCTGCCACCGATGCGGTGCTGGCGGGTGAGCTGGAAAACGCGTTTTGCGCCGTGCGTCCGCCAGGCCACCATGCCACGCATAACCAGGCCATGGGCTTTTGCTTTTTCAACAACGTGGCGGTCGGCGTCAAGTATGCGCTGGAGCGCCACCATCTCAAGCGTGTGGCGGTGATCGACTTTGACGTGCATCACGGCAATGGCACGGAAGACATACTGGCCGGTGATGAGCGCGTGCTGATGTGCGGCATCTTCCAGCACCCGTTCTATCCGTTCAGCGGTGACAAGGATCCTGCGCCCAATATGCTGAATGTGCCGATTCCGGCCTATACCAAGGGCATGGACATTCGCGAGATCGTTGAGATGATGTGGATCCCGCGGCTGGAGGAGTTCAAGCCCGAACTGATCTTCATCAGTGCTGGCTTCGATGCCCACCGTGACGACGACATGGGGCAGTTGGGCATGACGGAAAACGACTTTGCCTGGATTACCACGCGCATCAAGGATATTGCCCGGCGCTTTTCCAACGGGCGCATCGTCTCCTGCCTGGAGGGCGGTTATGTAATGGAGGCGTTGGCACGTAGCGTGGAAGCGCATCTGCGTGTGCTGGCCGATATCTGACGCTTGAGTCCTATTTCCAGTCCATTCGCAAGGAGGCAGTGGTGACAGATTCCTTGATCCAGTTTCAGCAGGACGAGCGCGGCGTGGTGCGCCTGACCTTGAATGATCCGCAGCGCTTCAATGCGCTCGGCGAAGCCATGTTGATGGAGCTGCAGCAGGCGCTGGATACGGTCGCCAAAGACTCCCGGGCCCGGGTGGTGGTGTTGGCTGCTCAGGGCAAGGCTTTTTGCGCGGGGCATAACCTCAAGGACATGGCGACCCATGTCGAGCTGGCCTATTACCAGCAACTGTTCGCTAGTTGCAGTCGCATGATGCTGTCGATCCAGAAGCTGCCGGTGCCTGTCATTGCGAGAGTTCACGGGATTGCGACGGCGGCTGGCTGCCAACTGGTGGCGCAGTGCGATCTGGCCGTGGCCAGTGACCAGGCCCGCTTTGCCACCAGCGGCATCCAGTATGGGCTGTTCTGCTCCACGCCAAGTGTTCCTTTGGTGCGCAACATGCCCATCAAGCAATCCATGGAGATGCTGTTGACCGGTGAATTCATCGATGCACCAACGGCGCTGCACTATGGCTTGCTCAACCGAGTGGTACCTGCCCAGCAACTGGACGAGGCCGTGGATGCCTTGGTCGATTCCATTGTGAGCAAGCCTCGCATGGCGATCCGCATGGGCAAGGAACTGGTCTACAGGCAGCGGGAAATGGGCCTGGAGTCCGCTTACCAGCTGGCAGGTCAGACCATGGCTACGAATATGCTCGATATCGATGCGCAGGAAGGCGCTCAGGCATTTGCGCAAAAGCGCGCACCGCAGTGGCAGCGGTGAGTGCCCGTCCATTTGAACGACGTAAGCCATCGTCAGAGGTGTTAGCGTGTCGCCGGATTGGATGCTGGCATGGCGCTCGCATCAATCGCAGGCCTAGGTATTACCCTAGGCTGACTCCTGAGAGATAGCCGATTTCCTGGAAGTCGTGCATAAAATAGAACGGTCGTTCTTTTTGTGTCCGGTGCCTGAGATGGCCCGAGCTGAAGATCTCCAGAAAGATTGTCTGGAAAATTGTTCGGAGAGTGTTGCAGCGCCGCATAAAATGAATCCAGTTTACGTAAACGTCAATGCATTAATCATTAAGGAGCCGCAGCAATGAAGGTATTGGTCCCTGTCAAGCGCGTGGTGGACTACAACGTCAAGGTCCGCGTCAAATCGGACGGCACGGGTGTGGACATCGCCAACGTCAAGATGAGCATGAACCCCTTTGACGAAATCGCCGTCGAGGAAGCCGTGCGCCTGAAGGAAAAAGGCGTGGTCACCGAAGTCATCGCCGTCTCCTGCGGCGTGGCCCAGTGCCAGGAAACCCTGCGCACGGCCATGGCCATCGGTGCCGATCGCGGCATCCTGGTCGAGACCGATGTCGAGCTGCAGCCCCTGGCCGTGGCCAAGCTGCTCAAGGCCTTGGTGGACAAGGAGCAACCGGGTCTGGTCATCTGCGGCAAGCAGGCCATCGACGACGATGCCAACCAGACCGGCCAGATGCTGGCGGCCCTGGCCGACCTGCCCCAGGCCACCTTCGCCTCCAAGGTCGAAGTCGCCGGCGACAAGGTGAATGTCACCCGTGAAGTGGACGGCGGCCTGGAAACCGTGGCCCTGTCCACGCCCGCCGTCATCACCACCGACCTGCGCCTGAACGAGCCCCGCTACGTCACCTTGCCCAACATCATGAAGGCCAAGAAAAAGCAGCTCGATACCTTCAAGCCCGAAGATCTGGGCGTGGACGTGACGCCGCGCCTCAAGACCCTGAAGGTCGCCGAGCCCGCCAAGCGCGGCGCTGGCGTCAAGGTGGCCGATGTGGCGGCCCTGGTCGACAAGCTCAAGAACGAAGCCAAAGTGATTTAAAGGAAGAACGACAAATGACTTCTCTCGTTATTGCAGAACACGACAACGCTTCGATCAAGACCGCGACCTTGAACACCGTGACGGCTGCCAAGGCCTGCGGCGGTGATGTGCATGTGCTGGTGGCTGGCGAAGGTGCTGGCGCTGCGGCCGCAGCCGCCGCCCAGATCGCCGGTGTTGCCAAGGTCATCCACGCCGATGGCGCATCGCTGAAGGATGGCCTGGCCGAAAACGTGGCGGCTCAAGTTCTGGCCATCGCTGGCAACTACAGCCACATCCTGTTCCCCTCGACCGCTTCGGGCAAGAACGTCGCACCTCGCGTGGCCGCCAAGCTGGACGTGGCCCAGATCAGCGACATCACCAAGGTGGACTCCGCTGACACCTTCGAGCGCCCCATCTACGCCGGCAACGCCATTGCCACCGTGCAGTCCGCCGATGCCGTCAAGGTCATCACCGTGCGTACCACTGGCTTTGATGCTGCAGCGGCCAGCGGTGGTTCGGCGGCCGTCGAAACAGTGGCTGCAGCGGCCGATTCCGGCAAGAGCGCCTTTGTGGGCCGTGAAGTCACCAAGAGCGACCGTCCCGAGCTGACCGCTGCCAAGATCATCGTCTCCGGCGGCCGCGCCCTGGGCTCGGCCGAGAAGTTCCAGGAAGTCATGACGCCCCTGGCCGACAAGCTGGGTGCCGCCATCGGTGCCAGCCGCGCTGCTGTCGACGCGGGCTACGCGCCCAATGACCTGCAGGTCGGCCAGACCGGCAAGATCGTTGCGCCTCAGCTGTACATCGCAGCCGGCATCTCGGGCGCGATCCAGCACCTGGCGGGCATGAAGGACTCCAAGGTGATCGTGGCGATCAACAAGGACCCGGAGGCGCCGATCTTCTCGGTGGCTGACTACGGTCTGGAGGCGGATCTGTTCACGGCTGTGCCGGAGCTGGTCAAGGCGCTGTAATTTGGTGCACATCAAAAGAGGGGCTGATAGCCCCTCTTTTTCCATAGGCGGCTGAACCGGGCGCGCAGAAATGCTTGAACAATAAAACCGGAGTGGTCTGGTCACTGTCGGTGACTGTTTTTTGGAGGGACGCAATCAATGATGAGCAAGCGCTGGGGTAGCGTGCCGAGCACGCTTCGTGTGGCGGCAGCCATGGTGTGTGGTGGTGTTGCATTCATGGCCCAGGCCGCAGGCTGGACGGTGGGTCAGGTGGCGCCTTTGTCGGGGGCTGACGCGACGCAGGGCCGGGCCTATGCCCAGGGCATGAAGCTGTATTTCGATCAGGTCAACAAGGCGGGCGGTGTTCAAGGGCAATCGGTTGAGCTGGTGGTCGTGGACGATGTGGGCCATCCTGAGGAAACGGTGAGCAAGACCCGCAAGCTGCTCAGCGATAGCAAGCCCGTGGTGCTGGCCGGATTCTTCGGCAATCGCAATATGACGGCCTTGATCGACAGCAAGCTGCTGGAGTCCTCGCCGCTGTCCGTGGTTGGCTATCAGAGCACGGATACGCGGGTGCTGGGGTCCAGCCAGTTTTTTGCGACACGCGCAGGTCTGGCCGAACAGATGAACAAGATTTCCACGCATCTGGCGACCGTGGGCATCACGCGATTGGCCCTGGTGTTTGAAGACCGGCCAGATGCGCAGGCGCTGAACGATCTGGTGAGCAAGGCCGTTGCACCAAGCGGTGCCAAGCTGGTGTCTGCAGCGTCGATCAAGAACAAGTCTTCGGTGGACAAGACGGTGGAGCAACTACGTTCTGCCAAGACTCCCGCCCAGGCCGTGCTGGTGGTGGCCTCCAGCCCCACGACAGCTGCTTTTGTCGAAGCGTATCGCATGGATGGCGGCAATGCCCAGGTGTATGCCACGGCAGAGGCCGATATCGAGCAACTGGCCAAGCGCCTGCCGGTGGAATACATCAGCGGTCTGTCGATTGCCCAGGTCGTGCCAAGTCCCTACAAGGTCTCGGCCAAGCTCAACAAGGAATTCCGCGATGCGGTGACGGCGGCTGGAAAGTCTGTGGAGGTGCCAGTCAGCTTCGCGATGATGGAAGGCTATGTGAATGCCAAGGTCATCGTCGAGGCCATGCGCCGCAGCCAGCCGGTGACGCCCGAGAAGGTCACTGCAGCCTTGCGCACACTCGATGCCTATGACCTGGGTGGCTATTGGGTGGGGTATCGCCCCGGATCCCAGATCGGGTCCAAGTATGTGGACCTGTCCATTGTCAACGCCTCCGGGCGGGTGACTCAGTAAACAGCGATAACAAGGCCCGCAGTGCTCAGTGCTGACGGGCCATTTTTCAGGAGTTCAAGCACGATGACATACACCGCCCCCATCAAGGACATGCTGTTCGACATGGAGCACCTTGCCCGTATCGATCAGGTCGCCCAGATTCCCGGCTTTGAAGACGCAGGCCTGGAGACCGCCCAGGCTGTGCTCGAAGAATGCGCCAAGCTCTGCGAGGGCGTGGTCGCTCCGCTCAACGTGCCCGGTGATCTGCACCCGTCTTCCTTCAAGGACGGCGTGGTTACGACCACGGCTGGCTTTGTCGATGCTTTCAAGCAGTACGCCGAAGGCGGCTGGCAGGGCCTGCAGCACCCCACGGACTTCGGCGGGCAGGGTCTGCCCAAGACCATCGGTGCGGCCTGCATCGAGATGCTCAACAGCGCCAACCTGAGTTTTGCGCTGTGCCCGCTGCTGACCGACGGCGCGATTGAAGCCCTGCTCACGGCCGGCAGCGATGCGCTCAAGTCCACCTATCTGGAGAAGCTGGTGACCGGCGAGTGGACCGGCACCATGAACCTGACCGAGCCCCAGGCCGGCTCCGATCTGGCCCTGGTGCGCACCAAGGCTGAGCCCCAGGGCGATGGCAGCTACAAGGTCTTCGGCACCAAGATCTTCATCACCTACGGTGAGCACGATATGGCGGACAACATCGTGCACCTGGTGCTGGCCCGCGTGGCCGGGGCGCCCGAAGGCGTCAAGGGCATCAGCCTGTTTGTCGTGCCCAAGTTCCTCGTGAACCAGGACGGCTCGCTGGGCGCGCGCAACGATGTGCACTGCGTCAGCATCGAGCACAAGATGGGCATCAAGGCCTCGCCCACGGCCGTGCTGCAGTATGGCGACAACGGTGGTGCCATCGGTTATCTCGTAGGTGAAGAAAACCGTGGCCTTGAGTACATGTTCATCATGATGAATGCAGCCCGCTACGCCGTGGGCGTGCAGGGCATTGCCGTGGCCGAGCGTGCCTACCAGCATGCCGTGGCCTACGCCAAGGAGCGTGTGCAAAGCCGCCCCGTCGACGGCTCCGTGAAGGCCAGCGCCACCATCATCCACCACCCCGATGTGCGCCGCATGCTCATGACCATGCGTGCCAGCAACGAAGGCTGCCGCGCCATGGCCACCACGGCCGCTGCTGCTTATGACGCCGCCCACCACCATCCCGATGCCGCGGTGCGCGAGGCCAATGCCACTTTCTATGAATTCATGGTGCCCCTGGTCAAGGGCTACAGCACCGAGATGAGCCTGGAAGTCACCAGCCTGGGCGTGCAGGTGCATGGCGGCATGGGCTTCATCGAGGAAACCGGCGCTGCGCAGTACTACCGCGATGCCAAGATCCTGACCATCTACGAAGGCACGACCGCCATCCAGGCCAATGACCTCGTGGGCCGCAAGACCGCGCGTGATGGCGGCCAGACCGCCAAGGCCATTGCCGCGCAGATCGAAAAAACCGAAGGCGAGCTCAAGGCCAGCGGCAGCGACATCGCCCGGTCCGTGGCCAAACACCTGGGCGAAGCCCGCCAGGCCTTTGTGCGGGTGGTGGACTTCATCGTCGAGCAGGCCAAGGCCGACCCCAATGCCGTGTATGCGGGCAGCGTGCCCTATCTGATGCTGGCCGGCAATCTGGTCGCCGGCTGGCAGCTGGGCCGCTCGGTGCTGGTGGCGCAGGAGCTGTTGCAAAAGGGACAGGACGCCGCATTCATGCAGGCGAAACTGGCGACGGCCCGGTTCTACGCCGAGCACATTCTGACGCGGGTGCCCGGCCAGGCCGACGCCGTGATCAACGGTGCGGCCAGTGTGATGGCATTGCCCATGGATCAGTTCTGAGCCTGATTGGCTACTATTGAAACAAGAGCTGCTGACGCTTGATGGATAAGCGTTAGCGGCCAATTTGACCTGAGAAAATACCAACAAGGAGACAAGTCATGTCCAATCTGCCATCTGTTTTGCAAAAGCTGGCCCTGCCGGTGATCGGCTCGCCGCTGTTCATCATCAGCAACCCCAAGCTGGTGATAGAGCAATGCAAGGCCGGCGTTGTTGGCTCCATGCCTGCCCTCAATGCTCGCCCAGCCGAGCAACTGGAGGACTGGCTGGCGGAAATTACGGAAACCCTGGCGGCCTGGGACAAGGCCAACCCGGATCGCCCCTCGGCGCCGTTTGCCATCAACCAGATCGTGCACAAGAGCAATGACCGCCTGGAGCACGATATGCAGGTCTGCGCCAAGTACAAGGTGCCCATCGTCATCACCAGCCTGGGCGCGCGCGAGGACGTGAACCAGGCCGTGCACAGCTGGGGCGGCGTGGTGCTGCACGACATCATCAACAACAAGTTCGCGCGCAAGGCCATCGAGAAGGGCGCCGACGGCCTGATCGCCGTGGCAGCCGGCGCGGGTGGCCACGCAGGGGTGAAGAGCCCGTTTGCGCTGATTCAGGAAATTCGTCAGTGGTTTGACGGACCCGTGGCGCTGTCCGGTGCGATTTCAACGGGCGATGCCGTACTGGCTGCCCAGGCCATGGGTGCGGACTTTGCCTATATCGGCTCGGCCTTCATCGCCACCGAGGAGGCGCGCGCCGTGGAGGCCTACAAACAGGCGATTGTCGATGGCAGCTCTGACGATGTGATCTACAGCAATCTGTTCACAGGCGTGCACGGCAACTATCTGGCGCCTTCGATTCGTGCAGCAGGTCTGGACCCGGACAATCTGCCCGAGTCCGACCCCAGCAAGATGAACTTTGGCGGTGGTGCCCAGAAGGCCTGGAAGGATATCTGGGGCTGTGGTCAGGGCATTGGCGCCATCGAGAAAGTCGTGCCTGCGGCAGAGTTGGTGGCGCGACTCAAGCGCGAATATGCACAAGCCAGATCGCGTCTGCTGGGCGCTTGATTCCTGGATTTTCCAACATTGAAAACGGCACCTTCGGGTGCCGTTTTTTTGTTTCACGATGACTCCAGCACCGCATTTCGCTGGACTACGCCAAGGCTCGATACAGCAGGTTTATCAATCACTTAGGCGAGTTCAACATATGCCGGTGCTTTCCGAAACTTGACCCGGCTTCCCCTCGCGTGGCTCCCATGCGGCTCTTGGAAACCGGGCTTTCCGAGGAGTCATCATGGCGAAGATCAAGCTCACCAAGTCCGCAGTCGATGCGGCGCAACCTCAAGACAAGGCCATCGAACTGCGGGATACCGTGGTGCCTGGCTTTCTGTGCAAGATCACCCCGGCGGGCCGCAAGGTGTTCATGCTCCAGTACCGCACGAATGCCGGCGAGCGACGCAAGCCCGCCTTGGGCCAGTACGGGGAACTGACGGTCGATCAGGCACGCACGATGGCGCAGGAGTGGCTGGCCGAGGTGCGCAGGGGGGGCGACCCCGGCGCGGCCAAGAACGCCGCCCGCAAGGCACCGACCATGAAGGAGTTTTGCCACACCTTCATGGAGGACTATTCCAAACAGCGCAACAAGCCCAGCACGCAGCGCGGCTATCAGGGCGTGATTGACCGCTGCATCATTCCGATCATGGGCCGGATGAAGGTGCAGGATGTGAAGCGCCCGGACGTGGCGGCGCTGATGAAGAAGCTGGCCTACAAGCAAGCCGAGGCGAACCGCACTTTCGGCGTGCTGCGCAAGATGTTCAACCTGGCCGAAGTGTGGGGGCTGCGCCCTGACGGCACGAATCCGTGCCGTCACGTCCCGATGTACCCGCCCGGCAAGGAAACTCGGCTCATCGTGGATGACGAGCTGGTGCGGATCTTCCGTCACCTGAAGTATCTGGAATCTGAGGGACTGGAGAACTACGTCATCCCGCTGGCGATCCGCCTGCAGTTCGAGTTCGCCGCCCGCCGCTCCGAAATCTGCCCGCTGGAGTGGGATTGGATTGATCTGGAGAAGCGCCGCGTCGTCTGGCCTGACAGCAAGACCGGCGGCATCTCCAAGCCCATGAGCGAGGAAGCCTATCGGCTGCTGTCCACAGCGCCGCGCCGGGAAGGCTGCCCCTACGTCCTACCTTCGCCCAACGATCCGACTCGGCACATGACCCACGGTGAACACTACGGCGGCTGGACTCGCGTGCTCAAGGCCGCTGGTGTGCCGCACGTTGGCACGCACGGCATTCGCCACCGGGCGACCACTGATATTGCCAACTCGGGCGTGCCAACCAAGGTGGGCATGAAGCTCACAGGTCACAAGACCGTGGCGATGTTTATGCACTATGTTCATACCGAGGACAAGCCTGTACGGGATGCCGCCGAACTGGTAGCGAGTCGGCGGCTGGCGATTACGGGCGCATCGTGCCCTGCGGAAGCTACGGTATGAGCGGCGGCCGGTACCCCAGCCTTGCCTGTCCCGATTGTCGTGTCGCTGTCACAACAATCGAGCGTACCGTTCCTCTCGTGGTGGTACGGCAAGGGATTGAAAGATATGCCCGTTACGGGTATAGTTTGGAGGTTGATGTGAAGAGCATCCTCAAGCGCAAGGACTTTGCACGGTGGCAGGCGGGCGAGAAGCTGCCCGATGCTGCATTGTGCAAGGCAGTTCAGGAGATGGAAAGCGGTCTGATTGATGCGGACTTGGGCGGCTTCCTCTACAAGAAGCGGGTGGCCCGTCCCGGTGGTGGGAAGAGCGGCGGCTACCGCACGCTGCTGTCGGCCAGGATTGGCAGCCGCTATGTGTTCCTACATGGGTTCCCCAAGAGCGACAAGGCGAACGTCACGCAGGATGAGAAGAAGGCGCTGCAATTCGCCGGCAAGGTGTTTCTGGAACTGACTGCAGAAGCCCTGTCGAAAGCATTGCAGGTTGGCGTGTTAATGGAGGTGCATTGTGAGCAAGATCATTGAATCGCTGCGCGGCGACCTGGCGGCGCTCCACGAGGCAGGAGCCATCGGCAAGGTGACGATGCGCGAGTTTGACGCGATTTGCCCGCCGCCGGTGCGGGAGTTCGACGCGGCCGACATTAAGCGCCTGCGCGAAGGCTTGAAGTTCAGTCAGCCGGTGTTCGCGCTGCACCTGCATACCACGGCATCGACCGTGCGCAAGTGGGAGCAAGGCGAGACTCGCCCGGCCGGCCCGGCGCTCAAGCTGCTCAACTTAATTGCAGACAAGGGCTTGCAGGCCATCATCTGATGGCTAGTCAATTTTGAGGTGGGTTGGCTACAAGTTAACTTGATCGAGCAGCAATGGCGTCGGCAGGGGAAGCAAGACGGCCAAGAGCAAATTTTCAAATATATTCAGGCTGTCTTAAGCCATAAAGTTACCAGGTCGGATTTATGAATTCTGAAAGTATCGTACAAAAAATATGGGACCTTTGTCATGTCCTTCGAGGTGATGGTGTTAGCTACCACGAATACATTTCGGAACTGACTTATCTTCTTTTTCTTAAAATTGCAGAGGAAAATAAGACGGAGAATCTCATTCCAGATGGGAGACGATGGAGCGATCTTGTCGCTTATAAGGGTGATAATCTTCTAGATTTTTATCGGGAAATGCTTACGTACCTAGGCGCGCATGCTTCAAGCGAAGCAGTGCGCAAAATTTATGCCTTCCCGACAACCGTATTCTCGCATTCAGAAAACCTCAAGGCGGTTATTGATGGAATCGCAAAGCTTGACTGGCATTCAATAACATTTGATGGCATGGGGGGTATTTACGAAGGGCTGCTTGCGAAGAACTCTCAGGATGCACGATCCGGTGCGGGTCAGTATTTTACGCCGCGCCCCCTGGTGGATTGTATGATTAAGCTACTTCAGCCACGATTGGGGGAAGTGATACAGGATCCGGCCACCGGCACCGGAGGTTTCTTGATCTCAGCAGATCACTATGTGCGTTCTCAAGTGAGTGAAAAGAAGTACAAGAGTAATCCTCCACGATATGAGGGTGTGGAAATTGAGAAAGGGACGTATCGCATCTGCCTCATGAATGCGTTCCTCCATCGACTTGAGGCTCATCTGATTCTTGGTGATGCACTAACAAAAGATGCAGAAGATCTCTCCCCCGCAGACGTCATTCTTGCAAATCCGCCTTTTGGATCAAAGGCTGGGAGCGCTAGAAAGCAACGAGATGATATCGCTTACGCCACGACCAACAAGCAGCTCGCTTTTCTCCAGCATATATATTTAGGGCTTAAGCCAGGTGGTCGCGCAGCAGTTGTACTCCCTGATAACGCTTTATTCGAAGACGGAGTGGGAAGAAAAATTCGACAAGATCTGATGAATCGTTGCGATCTTCATACGATTTTGAGATTGCCATCCGGGATATTCTATAGTCCAGGCGTGAAGACGAATGTTCTTTTCTTTACCCGTGGCCGAAAGAATACTGGGAATACTCGGGCCGTATGGATTTACGATATGCGCCATGACGCCCCAAGATATGGAAAGAAAAGACCCCTGCAGGCTGCGGACTTCTCCTCATTCGAGGCCGTATATGGCGTTGATCTTGAGGCAATGAAATTACGTAAAGATCAAGGTAAAGGGGGGCGCTGGCGCTGCTTTAGTCGAGAAGAAATTGCCGAGAAATTCGATAATTTGAATATCTCATGGCTTTCTGAAACGGAGGCAGATCCTGAAGATGGACTTACAGAACCAGATGACATTTCTGCGGCAATTCTACTTCATCTACGCGCCGCGCTGAGCGAGATAGAGGCGGTTGCCGACGAGTTGGCTGAGAGCTCGGAGACTGACAAATGATCGCCGCGAACTTGGTTTCGGCAGTGACTCAGGGAATTGCCTATTTAGACGGCCGCGGGCTGGAGGTGAATGCAGTTTTCGAGGAGGCCACATATGAGTAAGCTTCCTCAGGGATGGGTGAGCGTTAATATTGCAGATGTGGCGGAAGTTAACCCACGCAAATCAGTCGATCTTTCGCCAGATGAGTTCGTAACATTTGTTCCTATGGCGGCTGTTAGCGAAATAACTGGGACGATCGCCACTCCGATGGGGCGCCCCCTTAGACAAGTTAATAAGGGGTTCACTCAGTTTGCCGAAAATGATGTGATCTTCGCGAAGATTACGCCTTCCATGGAGAATGGAAAGGCTGCCGTTGCTGCCAATCTTACTAATGGGATAGGTTTCGGCTCTACGGAATTTCACGTCTTTCGAAGCAAAGGGGCGGTTCTTCCGAAATTTCTTTGGTATTTCATCCGCCAACAGAGCTTTCGGGATAACGCGCGAAAAGTAATGTCTGGCGCAGTTGGTCAGCAAAGAGTTCCGGCAGATTATTTAAGGAGCCACCCCTTATTGCTGCCCCCTCTCCAAGAACAAGAGCGTATCGTCGCCAAGATAGATAATTTGATTTCCCGTAGTGCGCGTGCTCGTAGCGAATTAAAGAAGATTCCTTCTCTACTAGCGGCATATAAGTCCGCAGTGCTTGAATTAGCTTTCTCGGGAAAATTGACAGCCGATCTTCGCGGCAGTAATTCTGATACTACTTCTGGTCTTCCCGAAGGGTGGACGATACAAAGATTGGGCGATATCAGTGAAATTCAAAGCGGAATCCAAGTTGGGAAACGTAGAAGCGGACAGGAAGAACTAGTTGAGGTGTCGTATCTTCGTGTGGCCAATGTTCAAAGGGGATGGTTGAATCTTGACGAGATCAAGACGATTTTCGTCACCCCGGAAGAGAAAGCCCGTCTTTTATTAGCACAGGGTGACGTGCTCATGAACGAAGGGGGCGATCGTGATAAGTTGGGGCGGGGGTGGGTCTGGAATGGTGAAGTTGACGAATGTATTCACCAAAATCACGTTTTCCGTATCCGTATGAAACCGGCGACCTTGCCGCCAGAATTTGTCTCTCATTTTTCTAACGAGCGTGGTCAACAATATTTTTTTGATGAAGGTACTCAGACGACAAATTTAGCTTCGATCAGTAAAAGAAAGGTAGCGGCTCTGCCACTGCCGGTTCCTCCTTTTGAGGAAGCGGTAGAGATTGTTCGTCGGATAGAACGCACTTTTATGTGGTTAGATCGGGTCGCTGCCAGTCACGGTGGTGCTTCTCAGTTGCTGGAAAAGCTCGACACTGCACTCCTCTCCAAAGCTTTTGAAGGACAACTGATTCCTCAAAACGCAGGTGACGAACCAGCGTCGGCTTTGCTAGAGCGTGTCAAAGCAGAATTTGTGGCACAACCCAGAAAAATTCAAAGTCGAAAGCAGATCTACCAGGGGCAGACACGGGAGAAACTCATGGCGATAGAAAGAACACTTGAGCAGGTTTTAACAGAGGCGAAGAATTGGCTTCCTGCGCAAGACGTATTTCAGCGCTGTGGAATCGGCGACGGAGCGTCTACCGAAGAGATTGAGCGATTGTATTCGGAATTGCGAGATTTGGATTTGGCCGGAAAGCTGGAGACGGAGGCCGTCAATGACGATCAGGGACGTAAAATTTACGACCGCATCCGTTTGAAGGCGGTGTAAGTATGCGCCTAGATAGGATCACCATAGGTAGCCCGAAAAGCAGCCCTACGCATCAGTTCAAAAATCTAAAAAATGTCTCAATCGACTTTGATCAGCAGCATTGGATTACGGTCGTAATTGGATGGAATGGCACGGGAAAGTCAAATGTACTTGAGGCGCTTGCTACCATCTTCCGGGACTTCATTCAAGGGGCGCGAAAACCTGCATTTGCATTCAATCTTGAATACAGGATTTCTTCTGGTTCAACTGCGTTGCACGTCAATATTGATGCTGACCCGGATCGGCCGCGTGATTCACTTATTATTCATGTCGCAACAGACGCAGAGGCTAAAAGCGATGAGTTATTCGACGCCTCTTTCGAGATAAGTTCGAAAACCTCCGCCCTACGAGGAAAAAGAATTCCGCTGAAGAGTTTCTTCGATCCTAAATTCGGGTATTTGCCGCGATATGTATTTGCCTATTATTCAGGTGAAAGTGACCGGCTCTATCAAGTATTCCGTCCATACTTGGAGGATTTTGATAAAAAATTAAGGCGGGGGGAGGATCCTGGATTAAAAAGACTGTTTTATGCCATGCCAGTACATAGCCAGTTTGTCCTGCTGGCATTCCTTATTCAGCAGTCCGATGATGTAAGGAATTTTTTGGCCGAACACTTGGGTATTGATCCAGATGAGGGGATCGAGTCGGTTTTATTTGTACTGCGAGAGCCCCCTTGGGCATCTAAAGAAGGAGACCCTCGCTTTTGGCGTGCTAAGGGAGTCGTCGCCTCTTTTCTGGACCGCCTCTACAATATTGCATTGGCCCCAGTCGAGCTCAGCCGTCGTGAGCGCGTTTCCCTTTGGAGCGACAAGGTACTTCAATTCAAATATTTATACGTTAAAGACATCGCCTCGCTCCGCAAACTGGTGGGTGAGCAGCGTCCGGCTGAATTTTTTCGTGACATGGAAAGCACCCACGTTTCCCAGCTAATTGATGAAGTACGCATTCGGGTGCGCCTCCAAAAGAATGACGGGACAGTTACCTTTCGTGAACTTAGCGAAGGCGAACAACAGCTATTGACGGTTTTAGGCCTGCTTAGATTTACAGCTGAAAGTGAAAGTCTTTTCTTGCTGGATGAGCCCGATACGCACTTAAATCCACGTTGGGCCGTCGACTATTTCAACTATCTACGAACCTTTGCTGGTCAAAGTAATGATGATCGGGAAAATAGCCATATACTGTTAACCACTCATAATCCGCTGGCAATTGCAGAGCTTGTGCGGGAGCAGGTTCAAATTCTGCAGTTATCAAAGGATGCAGAATCGACGCGCATTGTCGCCGTGCACCCGGAACTTGACCCGCGCGGCCTGGGCTACGCTGCAATTGTAACAAGCGATATGTTTGGTATCGCCTCAACGCTTGATCAGCCGACGCATTTGCTCCTAGAGCGGCAAAGGGCATACGCAGGTAAAGAGCACTTGACACCTGAAGAGCTCGCAGCCCTATCTGAAATTAACTCTAAATTGGAACGACTTGGGTTTCGATTTTTCCATCCCGATGAAGAGTATTCCCGCTACCTACGCTTGAGAAGCGCTGCACTGCGCGCTAAGTTTGAGTCGGACGATCCGGAGCAGTTAGCTAACCGGTCAATAGCAATGGAGTCCGAAGAGCGGGAGGAGTTGGGGCAGCGACTCATTCGGGAACTACTTGCCGAGCAGCGCGATAAGCAGGAGCCCGATCAGTGAGGTACATTGACTCGACGCGATTGCGTTTGCCTGATGGTTGGCTGGAGCGTGCGGCTGCGGCAAAAATTGCAGTCGAGAATGGTGCGAATCCAGATGATTATGCCCGGATCTGGAGAGAACTGAAAGACGGATTGGCGAATCTTTTTAATGACAAGTGTTGGTATTGCGAAGTTTCAGTTCCTCGCTCGGATAACGCCGTTGATCATTTTCGACCGAAAGGCCGCGTAAGAGACGCAGAGAATGAGCATAGAGGTTATCGCTGGCTCGCTTTTGAACAGTCGAATTTTCGGTATGCCTGCACGTTCTGCAATTCTCGCCGGAAAGATATCGAGGGTGACACTGCCGGTGGAAAGGCTGATAGGTTCCCACTGTTAGACGAGGCGCGCCGAGTTTATGAGCCAGGGTCTGTCACTGGCGAGCGACCAATTCTGGTCGATCCTTGCGAAGTCGGGGATTGGCGGCTTTTAGGATGCAGAAAAGAGAATGGGAAGCCTTGTGCCACGAGTGATATTCCCGAGCAACGCCAGCGTGCAGATATTTCGATAGAAATATACCATTTGCATCACGAGCCAACTTGCAAACTGCGGCATTCAGAAGCTGTAAAGCTTTTAGGGGATATTGAGGAGGCAAAGGCACTGTTCATTGCGACACAATCTGATGCTTTACAAGAGCCAGCGTTCAAAAGGGTGGCTGCGCGAATATTGAAATCTATTCATGTCGACAGTGCTTTCAGCGGCGAAATGCGGTTTCTGTTGAGCGGAGAGAGGGATATGGCTCACTCTTGGATCCAGACCTTGTTGGAAACTTGATGAAAGACTGGTTCCTGTGCCGGCTTGAGATCGCTATGGACGGAAAATAGCATGTGCCGCTTGAACAATACGTTTGTCTTCCCTGCAGCACTTAGGGAAGGTCTGCACGAATTACTTGGAAGTGAGCTACGCCCGTCCGTGAGATAAAGCCTGCCTCAGCAAGGCGCCCAAACGTTGTCCAGGCGCCTCCAGGGGGATGCAATTCCCCGATTTCGTGGGCATTACGCCCCTTGCACGCGCACCTGTGCCATGGCTTTCAGCTTGTGCCTGGCCATCCACAGGTTGGACAGGGCAAACAGCGTCACGATCTGCGCCGTGTTTTTCTTCAAACCACGGTAGCGCACCTTCACATATCCAAACTGCTGCTTGAGCACCCTGAAGGGGTGTTCCACCTTGGCCCGGATGCGCGCCTTGGTGCGCTCCAGCTGGTCGATCAGATCATCAAGAGGCTTGTCTTTGTCCAGCGCCCGGCGCAGGCCTGGGCGCATGGCCACGTGCCAGCACACGGCTTGCCTGGCATCGGGGCGCTTGTCCGCCCCTTGGTAGCCCGCATCACCAAAGGCATCTGTCTCCTGCCCGTGCAGCAGGCTGTTGGCTTCGACGATGTCGCTGACGTTGCCAGCCGTGCCCCGCACTGTGTGCACCAGGCCCGAGTCGGCATCCACCCCGATGTGGGCCTTCATGCCAAAGTACCACTGGTTGCCCTTCTTGCTCTGGTGCATCTCGGGGTCACGCTCGCCACTTTGGTTCTTGGTGGAACTGGGGGCCGCAATCAGCGTGGCATCCACCACGGTGCCCGCCTTCAACTGCAAGCCCTTGGCTTGCCAGACCTGCGAAGTCACGAAACGCAGGCACATCATGCAGCGCTTCTTCCATTGCAGGGTCGCTGAGCTTGAACCACTGCTGCATGAAGTGGATGCGCAGCAGCGTCTGCACCGCAAAGGGCTGCTGACCCCGCCGCCCACTCTCGGGGGCGTAGGGCGCTATCAGCGCTACCAGTTCAGCCCAAGGAACCACCAGCTCCATGGCGTCCAGGAATTCGCGCTTGCGGGTGCGCTTGACGGTGTTGCTCAGGCCCAGGCTGCTTTGCTTCATGTCTGTATTGTCTGGGCTTCAGGCCCTTGCAAGCACATCAGGCGTGGATTCGTGCAGAGGATCCTTAGACACTGGTGCCGTTCTGCTGGATTGTTTCCTGCGCATGGGCATGCAGCGATGACCGATTGAGGCTCGTGTCTGGATCTTCAGAATCTCTCCGACGATGGCTTTCTCGCGCCGGTCTCCGACAAGCGGCGTCTTTGCTCGCAGACAAGCGGCTGCAGATCCCAAACAGGCGTACCGCACACGCCGCTTAACGCACCTGGAACGAGATATGTTTGCCGTCGCCGATCGAAGACAGGCAGCCATGTGTGATCTTTCAACGCGGCGTGTTTTAGCCGTTGCAGGCGATGACAGCGCAGTGACCGTGCGGCGACCATTCAGCGCTTTTTCCTTCGGGCCGACGCGCTTTTTTCTGCAGCGCTCGGTGCCGATGCCTTGCCCCCAACTGGGGCGCTGTGCTTGGCACTGCTCGATACCGTTGCCCGGCTGGGCAGACGCAGAAACCCTTGCGAACCAGTAGCATTTCATCCAGGGCATCTAGTCTATACGTCCATCGCTGATTGAATGGGCGTCCCCGGCCAGGAAACATGGCCGGTCGCGCTGTCGTGCTTCGCATCGAGCCGCCTGCGGCGTCTCGCCCCTTCGGGCTTCCATCGTTCCCTCGCTCCGCTCGGCTGACGCCTACGGCCCGGCTTCCAGCTTCGGGCCTGCGCGCTTCGCTTGCGTGCGGTCTGCACATCGCGGCGGCCGTTGCCATGTCCAGCCGTCTCTCCTGACTCCATCACCTTGCTCGCGACTGTAGCCCGTGGCCGCGTGCCATCAAGGCGCGCCAGGCCGTGTCCTCGGCTGCGCCTGCGGGCCGCACCTACCTGACGCTTTTCTCCTTGACGGCCCACGTCCGTGGGCTCCTGACCGTCGCGGGCGATGAACTCAGGAAAGACGGTGGCATCAGGGCCAACCGGGTTCCTCGTGCCAACCGCACCGAACAGCCGAAAGGCTGGGCTCCGAATCTAGGAATCCGGTGTGCGGTTTGAACAGCAAACCCTTTTCGTCAGGAGAAAGACCATGCTTGCATCCCGTTTCGCTTCCCGTTCCCCGGTACTGCGCAGCGATTCCCCGCTGTCCGATGACCAGATTCACCGTGTAGCGCCATCCATCTTTGCGGACGCACCCCACGAAAGCCGTTCCCAGCGTTACGCCTATATCCCCACCGCCACGGTGCTGACCGAACTGCGCAAGGAAGGGTTTCAGCCCTTCATGGTGACGCAGACCCGCACCCGCCACGAAGACCGGCGCGACTACACCAAGCACATGATCCGGCTGCGCCATGCCAGCCAGATCAACGCCCGAAGCGAAGCCAACGAAATCATCCTGCTGAACTCGCACGATGGCACCAGCAGCTACCAGATGCTGGCCGGAATGTTCCGTTTCGTGTGCAGCAATGGGCTGGTGTGCGGCGATACCGTGGCCGATGTGCGCGTGCCGCATAAGGGCGACGTGGCCGGACAAGTGATCGAAGGTGCCTATCAGGTGCTGCACGGTTTTGACCGTGCGCTGGAATCCCGTGAATCCATGCAGGCCATCACGCTGGACGAAGGCGAGGCCGAGGTGTTCGCCCGCGCCGCGCTGTCGCTCAAGTACGACGACCCGGACAAGCCCGCACCCATCACCGAATCGCAAATCCTGATGCCGCGCCGGTTCGACGACCGCCGCCCGGACTTGTGGATGACCTTCAACCGCGTACAGGAAAACCTGACCAAAGGTGGTTTGTCTGGACGCAGCGCCAACGGACGCCGCCAGCAGACCCGCCCGGTGCAGGGCATTGATTCCGATGTGCGCCTGAATCGCGCCCTGTGGCTGTTGGCTGATGGCCTGCGCCAGTTGAAAGCCTGATTTCCCTGCGCGGCAGGGGCTGGCAGCAACCCTTGCCGCGTTATTCGCTGCTGCATTCCATCATCGCAAGGAGTTTTCACCATGAACGCTATCAACCACACCGAAGCCCAAGCCATCCACGCCGCAGCCAGCGCCGCGCCTGCCGTGCTGCTGGAAGCCGCCGACCCGAGCAAGAATCTGATTCTGGTGCCGCTGTCGCGGCTGGTGTCGCGCCCCACGGGCCGCAACGTGCGCAAGACCCCGCGCATGTCGATTTCTGAACTCGCCGCCAGCATCCAGCGTGTCGGCCTGTTGCAAAACCTGATCGTGACCGCGACCGCTGACGGTGAGCGTTACGAAGTCGTGGCCGGAGGCCGTCGCCTTGCCGCCCTCAAGTTGCTGGCGAAGAAGCACCGCATCAGCAAGGAATGGGAGGTGCCTTGCCTGTTGGTGGCCGATGGCACTGCCCGCACCGCCAGCCTGACCGAGAACGTGCAGCGTGAAGCCATGCACCCCGCCGACCAGTTCGAGGCATTTGCCGCGCTGGTGGCCGAAGGCCGCCCCATCGAGGACATTGCCGCCGATTTCAGCGTCACGCCGCTGGTGGTGCAGCGTCGCCTGAAACTCGCCAACGTGTCGCCGCGCCTGCTGGCCGACTATCGAGCCGACGCCGTGAGCCTTGACCAGTTGATGGCACTTGCCATCACCGACGACCACACCGCACAGGAAGCCGCGTTCTACAATGCGCCGACATGGCAGCGCAGCCCGCACAACCTGCGCGACCGCCTGACGGAGCGCGAGATTGATGCCCACCGGCATCCGCTGGTGCGCTTCGTTGGGCTGAATGCTTACGAGGCCGCAGGCGGTGGCACCCGCCGCGATCTGTTCGCGGAAGCCGATAGTGGCGTGTATCTGACCGATGCCACGTTGCTGGAACGGCTGGCGCAGGACAAGCTGGCCAGCCTTGCCGCCGAGGTGAAGGCCGAAGGCTGGGCATGGGTGGATGCCACCCCCGGCGCGACCCATGCCGACCTGCAAGCCTTCCAGCGCGCCCCGAGGCAGCGCCGCAGCCCGAACAAGCGCGAAGCCCAACGCATCGAGAAGCTGCAAACCAAGATGCAGGCGCTGGCCGAGGCCGTGGATGCCGCCCTGGACGCCGAGGACGAAGAAAAGGCCGACGCCTTGCAGGAGGAAGGCGAACGCCTGGGCGAGCAGTTGCAGGCGCTGGAAGATGGTTTGCTGGACTATGCGGCCAACGTGAAGGCCGCAGCCGGTGCCATCGTCACCATCGACCGCGACGGGCAGGCCGTGATTCATCGCGGGCTGCTGCGCGAAGCGGAAGCCAAGGCGCTGCGCACGCTGGAACGGCTGCGGCAGGGTTTCGCCAGCGAAGGCGAAGCCGACAACGACGACGAAGGCGAGGACGACGACCCGCCCAAGACCGCCGCCATGTCTGACCGTCTGGCGCAGCGGTTGAGTGCTCACCGTACCGCCGCGCTGCAAATCGAAGTCGCCCGGCATCCGCAGGTGGCGTTGGCCGCACTGGTGCATGGCATGGTGCAGACCGTCTTGCAGGAAAGCTACTACGGCCATGATCTGCCGCTGGGTGTGAGCCTGAAACAGCAAGACCGGCTCGAAAGCCTTGCCCCGGACGTGTCGGAATCGCCTGCCGCCGTGGCGCTGCGCACCTTGCAGGAAGTCGCGGGCGAAGCCTTGCCGGAGGACAGCGCCGAACTGTTCGCCGCGCTGCTGGCGAAATCGCAGGATGAACTGGTGCGGCTGCTGGCCGTGTGCGTGGCTTCCACGGTGGACGTGGTGACACCCCGCGCCACGCCGCACCAGCCGGGCGCGGAACTGGCGCAGGCCGTGGGGCTGGACATGGCGGCATGGTGGCAGCCGACCGCAGACGGCTATTTCCAGCGTGTGCCGAAGGCCGCGATTCTGGAAGCCGTCGGCGCGTTCGCACCCTCGCACGTCACCCGGCTGGCGAAGTTGAAGAAAGGCGACATCGCCAGCGAAGCCGAACGGCTGGCCGATGGCACCGGATGGATGCCCGCCATCTTCCGCGCCGAAGGCCCGCAGCAGGACGCGGCGGCGGTGGAAGCCGAACAGCCGGAGGAAGTCCCCGCCGTGGCGGATGAACAGCCGCAGGCCGAGGCACTGGCCGCGTGACCTTGCACCACAGATAGCGCCCCGGTTCCGGCCGGGGCGCTTCATGCCAAGGATTCCCCCCATGAGCCACGACACCACGAACCGCCCCCGCATGGCCGCGACCTACGCCCCCGGCACGGTACGCGCCCGCCGCTGGCATGGCGATGGCGATGTGCGCGGCTACCGCCCGCCTCGCGGCTGGACTGCCAGCGCCGATCTGACAGACCTGCATCCCATCACGGGCCGCGCCTTGCCGCGTGCCGTGTGGTGGATTGTCGAGACGAAGGAATAGCCCCTCATTCGTGCCAGCCCCAAGCCGTTCTGCCCTGGGGCTGGTGGTCAAAAATCCGGGCGCGGCGGCGGCCGCGCCCGGTTTCAAGGCCCAAAGCCAACCCGCCACGCCGCCGCCTTCAATCAGACGGTGGCGTGGCGGAAGATCATCACCCGGCCGCCAATGCGGCCAAGTGAGTAGTAAAGCCGCCAGCGTCACTGGCAGCATTCACATGGTCGAAATAGTCGTACCAGCCGCTCGCCTTTATGCCAGCCAGCAGCGCGTTTCTGGCTTGGATGTCAGGGAAGCGCCAGATACCCAAAAAACGGTGTTCGCTGGCGCGGTCGATACGCTTATCCGTTTCGCCCAAGGCCAACACTTCAACGCCCAGGCTGGACAGTTCGCCCATTGCAGCCTGAATGCCATCCAGAAATCGCTGACGGTTTTCGACTGGCAATGCCCGCCATGCGGCATTGGGCGTATAGAGTTCGACGAGATAGTGCGACATGGCAGAGTGCTCCTTCATTTCAGGTTGCGCAGGGCGCGCTGGCAGATGCGATGGGTGGCGGCGGTGGGATGGCCTTGCAGCCATTGCGCGCATAGCTCGCGCACCCAATCGGGGCGATCCTTGCCAGCGTCATTGAGCCAGTTGGCCACCGAATCCTGCACATAGACGGATAGGTCGGCGCGCAACGGCGAGAGAACCGGCAGCGCCCGTTCCGGTTGCTGTTTGAACGCCGCAATGTGGGCACACCACACGCCGCGCGGCCGCAAGGCTTCGCTGGCGAAGCGGCGCAAACGTTCGGAGGGTTCGGTTGTCCACTTCGTCAAATGCGCGATGGCATCGTCCAGATCCTCAGCCAAATGAGGGCGAATGGCCATCCAGGCCCATTCGCGCACGCCGAAATGTGCGTCATCGGCCAAGGGGCGAATGGCGGCCAGCCGGCGCGGCAGCGATAGCCCGGCTTGGGAGCCAATCATGAAGCAGGCCCAGCCGCGCACGGTGTCCGAGGCATGGCCTTGGCATTGCGTGATGCCATCGTTGCCCAATTCTTCCAGCAGTGCGGCCCCGATGCCGGCCATGCGTTTGAGAATGCCAAACTGGCAGGCGGCATCCGTGCGCTGCACGGTGTGACGGGACAGTTGCGGGAACACCGTGCGCAGAAGCCGAGCCTGATCGAGCGCCAGTCCTTCGGCCAATGTGGCGCTTTGCAATTCGCCGTGCGACAGGGCATGCAGCACGTCTGCAGGGATGTCGGCGGCGCGGGTGGCACCTTTGCGTTGAGTCGCCGCGTTCATTGGCGTGTCCGCTTGCAGGACGTACCGACGTTGCCCGCTACCTTGTCAAGCAGACCGGCCAGTTGCTCGCGCTCAGAGGCGGACAGATTGCCGAACAAGCCAGCGATCCAACGACCATGCTGGTCGAAGACCTTCCTGGCGACCTGTTTACCTTTGCGGGTTAGCCGGATGCGCAGGGCGCGGCGGTCGCTGGCGTCGGCGCGGCGCTCGATCAGGGCTTCGCGCTCCAGGCCATCGAGCAGGCCCGTCACGGTAGCGCGGGTGACGCCTGCCTGTTCGGCCAACGCATTGGGGGCCAGCCCTTCGCTGGCCGCATCGAGTAGAAAGAGCAGTACGAAGCGGCCTTCGGAGAGACCATGTGGGGCCAGCAGCGCCGCGCAATCGCGGTCGATCTTTGATGCTAGAGACAGGGTTTGGAAACACAGGCGGATGCCTGCCACGTCGGGGAGTTGCCGCCGCTGCGCTTCCTGTAGCAGTGCCTGGTACTTCTGTTCCAAAACCATGATTGTCGCCACCATATAGTATGGTGGCTAATTATATATGTTGGAAGTCGTACAGGGTGTGTCGGCGCTACGCGCCGCCGGGCTTTCGGGCTACGCCCCATGCCGCCAATGGCGCCATGTCCATTCGGCTTCAATCCCTCACGCCTTCGCGCCTGCGCTTGCGGTGAAGTGAGCGTCCCGCCGCCTGGGCAGGGATTGTGGGCCTACGCCCCGGCTTGCTGCCGCAGGTTGCACGAAAGCGTGCCGTCCTCGACGCTGGCAGTTCGTCGCCTGTACGTCACGAAGGACGGTTCACCGACACGCCGCCGGGCCTTGCAATGGAGCTTCCACGCCACGCCTCGGGCAAGACGCCGCCTGCTACGTCAGGGACGCTTTCACTTTGTCGTTGGGCGTTGTCCTTGCCCGTGCCAGGACGCAAGCCGGTGAAGCCGTCACGCGGGGAGCCGAGTCGGCCATGTTCCTTTCGGAGCGGGTCGGCCCAAGGCGTCCTGTCTGTTTGTGAATCCTGGCGGTGGCCGGGCTTGCTGCAACCTTCCAGCGAAAACAATTTCCCCTGCGCTACGCGCATTCCTCGCGGGACAAATTGTTTCCGCTTCCAGGCGCTCCACTACGTTGCGCCCGCAAGCGGTGCAGCCAGCCCGTCCCCCGCCGGTCGGATCACAACAGGACGCGATGGGCGCGAACCCTGTTCAACCGAAAGGAAATTCATCATGGCAAACATCGGCACCTTCACCGCAGAGAAAGACGGCTTCACCGGCACGCTTCGCACCCTGACCCTCAACGTCAAGGTCAAGCTGGTTGCCAACGCCAAGGGCGAGAACGAAAGCGCCCCCGACTTCCGCCTTCAGGCGGCCGGCCACGACATCGGCGCGGCGTGGAAGAAGACCAGCGAAGCCGGACGGCCCTACTTGTCCGTATCCCTGGACGATCCTTCGTTCCCGGCGACGGTCTATGCCCGCCTGATCGAGAACGAGGACGGCACGCACGACCTGATCTGGTCGCGCAGCAAGCCCAAGGCGGCCTGACGGTCGCCCACCGCGCCCCGTCCCTTGCGGCGGGGCGCGATGCTGCTGATCGCAGCGCCGCACGCACATGGTTTCGGCGGTTGTCTCATGCCCTGCATGTCCAGGGCCGGCATCGCATCGGTGATGGTCGAATGGCTCGAAGCCCGTGGCAGCAAAAACAGCATCATGGCGTGTCGGCGCGATGCGCCGCCGGGCTTTCGGGCTGCGCCCCGTGCCGCCAATGGCGTCATGTCCATCCGGCTTCAATCCCTCACGCCTTCGCACCTGCAGCGCTGCGCGCTCCGCTTGCTTCCGCGGGAACAGCTGGGTTATGGCGCTGCCCTTCTAATTGTTGATTCGATGTATGGCCTGAGATTCTGCATAAATAGGCGAATCCATTCGTC
Source organism: Comamonas resistens (assembly GCF_030064165.1). Lineage (NCBI taxonomy): Bacteria > Pseudomonadati > Pseudomonadota > Betaproteobacteria > Burkholderiales > Comamonadaceae > Comamonas > Comamonas resistens. Next base: position 3,654,133 of record NZ_CP125947.1, on the reverse strand, counting down.
TTTCAATTCAGGGGGTACTTCTTCCGCCGACGGGGCCAAGCCCAGTGCTTTCAACGCACCCTCCCTGGCCTTCGATATCGCCAGCGTTCTGACTCGATCATCGTTAAGGTCCTGAACAAGATTACCAGTATGCTGAAAAGCCTCAAGGTACATCTTTGGTGGCTCGCTCGCTATTTTTGGCAAGTCATCCAAGCGGCCCACAAGGCTGAAATCAATGGCTAAATCCAGCATTTTCCCCTCGACGGGATCAATGGCATAGGTCTCTTGAAAATCCGGGCCACTGTACTCATCAGCGATAAGAATAAGGAGCCTTGCAAAATTGAAGAGTTCTACATATCCGAGGATTCGTCCTTCCTGTGGCTGACCAACCACGGAAACACAGTGGAAAAGGTGATTCTGTGGTCGGTTCTCAACCAGATCAGCATCGAAGAAGAAGTAACAGGGGCTTGGGGCATCCAGGCTCGGATCTAATAGGTAAGCCAGTGCCCGAACGCAGTTGCTCGTTTCAATATGGTCAACCTCAGACAAGAGGGCCAGGCACGACTTGACCATAGACCTTCCCGCTGCCGGGCCACCGTAGCGGAAATTCATGCAGAGCGGTTCGTCCAAGTAGCTGTCTACTTGTTCAGAGTGGGTAGTGGCGTTCTTGAAATCGAATTCTGGGTGATCGACAGCAATCTTTTTGAGCAAGTTCTTTATGGTTCTTGGATCATTTGCGCGAATGGCAACTTCTATCCTGTTGCCTGACTCTTCGGTAGATATATCGTGCCCATCGGGTACCAATACAGAGTCAGCCCTAAGCCTTAGCTTTTCTCCCGATGCTGTTTCCACTTTGAAGTCTGGGTGTGTGCCGCCTCGACCGCGTTTGACTCCGGCTGCACTCGAAAACCAGAGAAACTGTCTTGCGAGTTCAGCCTCCCATGCGTCGCCTCGTGTGCTATTGCAACTCCTACAGATGAAATCGTGGACTTCCTTGCGCCCACCTATTGCACTGGGAATGATGTGCTCACCCGTTCGGTGATTGCCCTCCAATGGGTTGGAGCAAAGCCAACATTTTTTCATGAACACTCCCGATCAAAAAGCAGCGCTTCGGCGGCTACGACTTGACTACTCCCAGTAACTCTTCTGTCCTCCTCATCAGCACGGCCGAGCTGCATTCAAGCGCGCCAGCGATCTTGATGATGAGCGACAGCGTAGGTTGGTGCTCGCCGCGTTCGACTTTGCCCATATGGGAACGCTCGACGCCGGCCAGGTTGGCCAGCGTTTCCTGGGCGATGCCGCGTTCCGTGCGCAGCGCACGCACCGCCGCGCCGAAGGCCTGGGCCAGCTCGGCGTCGAAGGTGGTGGAGCCGGCCGGTCGGCCGCGCTGGACGGTTCGCTTCTGCATAGACAGAAGCGTCGATTCGCAGCACAATTAAAACCACGTTATATTTAACTCATTCATCCAATCTCACCTGTTTTTGTGCCTTTACTGAAATCCGCATCGGCGGCTTTCTTCAAAAGCGGAGAGCCTGATCCGTGTCTTTCCTGACATACGTGCATGTGCCTTCGTGCCTCTACGTCTCTGCGGATACGTGGGATTGCACATTGGTGCTTTCGTTGGAATGCGTGAAAGCGCCTCTGCTGCTCCGCAAGTCCGTGGACGTACAGCCATGACCACGCTCATCACCACCGACGAGCGCATGTGCCTGCTGGCCAACGGCCACGCCCGCGCCGCCGGGCAGGACACCGATCCGATGCCTGTGGTGCGCCTGTTTACGCCAGATGCGCATGCCACTTGGCTGTTGGCTTCGCTCGACCCAGCCGATGACGATACTGCCCACGGCCTGATCGACTTGGGGATTGGCATGCCTGCACTGGGAACGGTGAAGCTGTCCGACCTGGCATCCATCGTCGGGCCGCGCCAACAGCCCGTGATGCGGGATCGCTACTTTCAGCCGGTGCGGCGGCTGTCGGAATACCTGCGCCTGGCCGAAGACAACGGCTCGATCACCGATTGAGCGCCACCGCCAAGCGGGGCGCACTGTGTCTATTTCGGTCTGGTCTGTGACCCGTTCGGTCTGAATCGGCAGTGTTGCACCGAAGCGGTGCGTGCCAGATCGAAACGGTCATGATGCCTGGCGCGGGCTGTGGCAAGCTGACCGACGCGGCATGCCATTGGAGAGCGTTGCCGCCGTCGCACTCGGACGATTTCAGCAACGCATCGGAGTTCATCGGTCTTGACACTGCCAGTTTACGCTTCACCCATGACGTTTTGACGATGGCCTCGTAGCACGCCGTTTCGCCGTGGCGACGCACCCCCAGCACAGGGAGGTTGCCGTATGGCTGATCGCAGTGCCGAGCCGTGGTATGCCACGGCGGCCTATCTCTACGTTCTGCACCTGGATGGCCCGGCGCTGGCCTGGGAGTACCTGCGCCGTCATCCAGACTATCGGCACGATTGGCTGCGCCATCGTCGCCAACCGGATGCCGCCGGGCATTGGGGGCTGCGCCTGCTGGAAGATCCCACGCTGGATGCGCGGGACGCGCACCCGGCCTGGTTCCCCGATCACGATGCCGTGGTGCAGCTCTACCCGGATGCCGATCCACCGCCTGATGCCCTGTGCTTTGAGTTCTGGAAGCTGCCGGGCCACAAACACCTGATCCATGACGGCAAGCGCCTGGTGCTGGTGGCGCGCTGGCCCGGCTGCTGCCTGCGCTTCGTGCTCGCACCAGGCTTGGCTGATGGCATGGCTTACGCCTATGCCATCCGAGCCTGCGCCGCGCCTTGCGAGCGCTATGCGGCCCTGGCGAGCGAATTGAACAAGATCGCCGCCGCCGGTGCCGTACCTGCGGCGACCGTCCGGCCACGTCCGCCGCTGTCTGCATTGCTGGAACTGCACACGCTGCAGGCGCTGGACGCAACCCTGGCGGGTGCGTCATTGCGGGAGGTGGCCGAAGGGCTGTTTGGTGTGGATGCTGTTGCCGCCGACTGGCACGCCGACAGCGCTCTGCGCGCCCGCGTGCGGCGGCTGGTGCGCCGTGGCGATGGGCTGATGCGCGGCGGTTATCGCCGTCTGGCAAAGCTTCCGGTTGTCACTTCGCATGAGGGGGGACGTTTCGCATCCGCAGCAGAACGTCCCTGAGCAAGAGCCTCAAGTTTCTTGAGACTGCCTCTATCCGGCTGCGCTGTGTGGCCGGGCTTGATGGAGGTACATCCCATGCGACCCGCTCCCTTGCGGCCTGCCACCGCTCCCGTTGCCACACCCGCACAACCCCAACGCTATCTCACCAACGATGAGGCTGCCGACTACCTGCGCCTGTCACCGCGCACGCTGGAGAAACAGCGCGTCATCGGTGGTGGCCCGAAGTTTCGCAAGTTCGGTCGCCGCGTCATGTACGCGGTGGTCGACCTCGATGCCTGGGCGGAAACGCGCAGCTTCGAGACCACTTCCGATCCTGAATATGCCGAGCACCACTCGGCTGACAGCCGTGCGCGCTGATCGGCGCATCGCCGGTGGCCACCGCCATGTCCCGCCCACCAGGGCACGCCTTGCCGCAGCGCGAACAGCTCGACCTGTTCCGCGCTCTGCCGGGCGAGGACATGGCACCGCGCGATGCCCAGGACTTGATGGCCTATCCGTTCTTCTCGCTGGCGAAGTCGCGGCGCACCGCGCCGATCGACTTTCGCAGCGGCAACATCACCATTCGCGTGGAAGGCACGCAGGAGCATGGCATTGCCACGATCTGGGATGCCGACATCCTGATTTGGGCGGCAAGCCAGATCGTCGAAGCCAAGGACGCGGGCATCCAGCCGTCCCGGCGGATGCAGGCCACGCCCTACGAGATCCTGCGCTTCATCGGGCGCGGCAAGTCGCTGCGCGACTACCAGCGTCTCAAGGCCGCGCTGGATCGGCTGCAATCGACCACGGTAGCCACGTCCATCCGCGAAACCACGGGAAGACGGCTACACCGCTTCTCGTGGATCAACGAATGGAAGGAACTGGCCGATGCCAGAGGCACGCCACTGGGCATCGAGTTGATCCTGCCGGACTGGTTCTATGCCGGCGTGTTGGACGCTGCTCTGGTGCTGACCATCGACCCGGCGTACTTCCGGCTCACGGGCGGCATCGAGCGCTGGCTGTACCGCCTGGTGCGCAAGCATGGCGGCAGGCAGGAATACGGCTGGCAGTTCGACTTCCGGCATCTGCACCGCAAGTCGGGCAGCAGCACGCGGTTTTCGGATTTCGCCTACGACCTGCGGGCGCTGGTCGCCCGGCAATCGCTGCCGGGATACGAGCTGGGCATCGTGCGGATTCCCGAGGACGACATGGAATTGCTGACCTTCCGGCCCGTGCCGCAGACGGCACGGGGATAACAGCGGGACAAGCTGTGGATGGGGTCGTGCTATCAGGAGTAAGAGGTGTCGTGCTATCAGGAGTACGCCTATCGTGCTATCAGGAGTACGAAAACGCCGGAAAGCCAGTAACGGCGCGGGTTTGCGATCCCTCTAACATTACTAACTTAAATTCTCTAACTATTGATAGAGAAACCGCCTTGCGGTGGACAACTGCCACAGGTCGAAAAACCAGTCAGCAAAAACTCCAAAAGCCATCCCGCTCGGTACGGCAAAAACAGGCCGGTCTTCCAAGCTGGAGGGCCGCGCCATGATCGTCGCCTTGCTCAACCAGAAAGGCGGCGTCGGCAAGACCACGCTCGCCACGCACATCGCGGGAGAACTGGCCTTGCGCGGCTTGCACGTCGTCCTGCTGGATGCCGACCCGCAGGGTTCATCACTGGACTGGACGCAACGCAGAAGCCAGCAGGGCTTGCCCCGGCTGTTCGGCGCTGTGGGCCTGGCGCGAGAAACACTGCACCAGGAAGCCCCAGAACTCGCCAGGCGGGCCGATCACGTCATCATCGACGGGCCACCCAGGATCGCCGCCTTGGCGCGCTCTGCGCTGCTGGCGGCCGAACGGGTGCTGATACCGGTACAACCCAGCCCCTATGACCTGTGGGCCAGCGCCGAGATGGTGGCGCTGATCCGTGAGGCCCAGGTGTTCCGGCCTGCGCTACGCGCGGCCTTCGTCATCAACCGGCGCGTCAGCACCACGGTAATCGGGCGCGAAGCACGGCAAGCCTTGACCGAACAGCCGTTGCCAGCGCTACGCAGCGAGGTGCGCCAGCGCATCGTCTTTGCCGACAGCGTGGCTGCGGGTCGATTGGCGCGGGAGACCGCCCCCGATAGCGCAGCGGCGCAGGAAATCACCGCGTTGGTCGATGAACTGCTGCGGTGGCCGTCATGAGCACCGGCGGCAATCCACCCAACGGCAAACGCCCAGCCAAGCGGGTTGGCATCGGTGCGCGTCCGCCCGCTAATCCACACGCCGAGGCGTGGATTCGCCAGGGCGACGCGGATGCGCTCAACAAGGGCGACCTCTACACCGCTCGCCTGACCCTCGACATCACGCCTGCCATGCGGGCACGCATCAAGGTGTCGGCCTTCACGCAAGGCGTGACCGTGGCCGACTTGCTGCGCGGTTTGCTGGAGCGCGAGTTTCCAGAACACCGCAGGGAGAACACGCCATGACCACATCCGTATTGTCTGCTGCCGCACCTGCCGCCATCGCGGTCACGGCTGCGCACGCTGCACCTTGCAGCCAGCCTAGCAGCGCGCCGCTGACGCGCGTCGCGCTGGCTTACATCGAACCGCGCGTCAAGCTCTACCTGCGCTTCGGCGAACCGGCGCGCACGCTTCAGCTCGACCGCTGGCGGCGCTGCGCCATGTTCATGCCGGGTGCAATGCTCTGCCGCGTTCGTTGGCAGGCCAACGACTACGGCACGATCCGCTGGCAGCTCATGGTGATGCAGGCTGCTACACCGCTTGATGCCACGCAGCGCATCCCCGGCGTGCAGCCAGGCGCGTGCCTGCTGCTGCATGCCGAAGGTGACGCCAATGTGCGCGCCGTGCTGGAACGCATCGACGGCATCGAGGCGCTGGGCATCGCTGCCATCGACGTGTCGCCCGCGTACTGGCGCACGCTCGCCAACCGGCTCGCCGCGCATTTGCCGCTGCCCGGATACACCGCCGAGCGGCACGCCGCCTGGCTGGCCGGGAGGGCACTGCCATGACGGCCCATCCCACCGCCGCACGCACACCCAAAGCCGCACCGCATCCTCGCTCGCGCCTGCGCGCTCGCCTCGTGCTGGCGGGCTTCGTCGCCGTCGGCCTCGCTGCGCTGGCCTGGGCGGCTTTCGTGCAGCCGCTGCCGCGCCTGATCTACAACCCGTCCGACAGCGTTCCGGTCGGCTGGTATCGCGTCGATCCGCAGCGCCACGACACCGGCTTGCTGCCACGCCCCTTGTCCGTGGGCAGCGTCGTCCTGACCACATTGCCGCCAGATGTTGCCGCGCTCGCTGCGCAGCGCGGCTACCTGCCCGTACACGTTCCGCTGCTCAAACGTGTGGGCGCGGTCGCGCCGCAACACGTCTGCATCATCGCCGGTCAGGTACGCATCGACGGCGTGCCGGTGGCCGCTGCTCGGCCTGCCGACCGGCTGGGCTGGCCGTTGCCATCCTTGCAGCTTTGCCGTCACCTTGAGGCGGGCGAAATGTTCCTGTTGAGCGTGACCAATCCGGCGTCGTTTGACAGCCGCTATTTCGGCCCGGTCAGCGCATCCGCCGTGATCGGCGTCGCGCATCCGGTCTGGCTGGAGTCGCGCCCATGATGGCCGACTCACTGCACGTTGTCGTGCATCTTTTCGTGCCATCGGGCGTGTCGTTCCGGCTGTTGCTGCCGTGTCGTCGCGCGTGCAGTGCGGGTGCCAATCCTACGCATTGGGCACCGTACTTCGCGCCGCCTTCGGCGCAGCCGTCCAGCGTGCAGGCGTCTTGCCTCGAACGCGCTTGGCCTGCGGCCATTGGCGCGTTTGCCGGCGGGCTGGCTGCGGGTGCAGCAACGCCGCCGGGCCGACTATGCCCGGAGCGGGAGCGAAGGGCAAAGGCGGAAGGCAAGACAAAAGGGTTCGGCACGCAGCCGAACGCAAAGCCAGTCTGCACATGGGGGGAACGCAGCACGGAGCGGCTTCGCCGCCGTGCCGCGTTCGGCGCGCGGGTCGCGCCAATGCAGGCATGTCCGCGTGCTTCGCACGACAGGACACGCCAGAGCTTGCAGGGAGCGCAGCCATGAGCAACCGCCGCGATGACGATTTCCGCGTGCGTCCCAGCGCCCCGAAGAACCGGGGCAAGGGCCAGGGGCAGAGCTTCGTTTCCAAGGTGCTCAAGCAGGCGGGCAAGGCCAGCGGCGGCAAGTCCTCGATGCGCCATTCCGCAGCCGGTGGCAGCGGCACACGCGCAGGCCAGCGGCCCGGCTCGCGCTTGGGGCGCGGCCACACGGCGGCACGCTTCGTGGGCGCGAAGCTGACGCCCATGTCGCGGCGCGTGACTATCAAGACCTTGCTGGTCAATCAGCGCAACGCCAGCCCGCAGTCGCTCGCCAAGCACCTGCGCTACATCGAGCGCGACGGCGCGGGGCGCGATGGCGAACCTGGGCGGGCCTATGGGCCGCAGACCGACGACGCCGACCTCGACGCCTTCAAGGAGCGGGCCGACGACGACCGGCACCATTTCCGCTTCATCGTCTCCCCGGAGGACGGCGCCGAGTTGGACGACCTGCGCACCTATACCCGGCATCTGGTGAATCGGATGGAAGCCGACCTGGGCACGCGCCTGGATTGGGTGGCGGTCGATCACTGGAACACCGACAACCCGCACACCCACCTGATCGTGCGCGGACGCGACGACACCGGCAAAGATCTCATCATCGCGGGCGACTACATCGCCCACGGTTTCCGCCATCGAGCCGCCGAACTGGCGACAGAATGGCTGGGGCCGCGCACCGAACTGGAGATCCAGCAGACCTTGCAACGCGAGGTGGAGCAAGAGCGGTGGACGAGCCTCGACCGCACGCTGCAGCGCGAGGCCGATGACGACGGCCGGGTGCAGATCGAACGCTTCAACGAACCTTGGCTGCAACGCCAGCGCCTGCTGCTGATCGGCCGGCTGCAACGCTTGCAGCGCCTGGGCCTAGCCGACGAGGTGCAGCCCGGCACCTGGGCCATCCATGCGGATGCCGAGAAGACCTTGCGCGCCCTGGGCGAGCGCGGCGACATCATCCGCACCATACAGCAGGCAATGAGCGGCCAATCGCGCGAGCTGGCGGTGTTCGAGCCGGGCCAGAATGCAGATGAAAGCGGCCGCACCATCGTCGGCCGGGTGGCCGCCAAGGGGCTGGCCGACGAGTTGCACGACCGCGGCTATCTGGTCATCGACGGCGTGGATGGCAAGGCCCACTACGTCGCGCTGAACGCCCGCGAGGAGTTGGCGAACTACCCGACCGGCGCGGTGGTAGAGGTACGCGGTTCCGCCGAGGTGCGCGCAGCCGACAAGAACATCGCCGCGCTGGCGAGCGATGGCCTGTACCGCGCCGACCACCACCTTGCCATCGAACAAGGCCGGGCCAAGGCAGAACGCGACCCGCAGGAAGTCGTTGCGGCCCACGTCCGCCGACTGGAAGCCCTGCGCCGGGCTGGCATCGTGGAACGCGTGGCCGACGGACTATGGAAGGTGCCAGACAACCTGGCCGAGCGTGGCCGCCAGTACGACGCACAGCGGCTGGGCGGCGTGGCTGTGGAGCTGAAATCGCATCTACCCATCGAGCGGCAGGCCCGCGTGATCGGGGCTACCTGGCTCGACCAGCAACTGATTGGCGGCGGCCGTGGGCTGGGCGATCTGGGCTTTGGCGGTGAGGTGAAGAACGCTCTGCAACAGCGCGCCGTTTTCCTGGCCGAACAAGGGCTGGCTGAGCGGCGGGGGCAGCGTGTGATCCTCGCCCGGAACCTGCTGGGCACGCTGCGCAATCGGGAACTGGCGCAGGCAGCGAAGGGCATTGCCGCCGACACCGGACTGGCGCATCGCCCCGTCACAGACGGGCAGCGCGTGGCTGGCATCTACCGACGCTCGGTCATGCTCGCAAGCGGTCGCTACGCGATGCTAGATGACGGCTTGGGATTCAGCTTGGTGCCGTGGCGGCCCGTGATCGAGCAACGGCTGGGGCAGCAACTCGCTGCGACAGTGCGCAGCGGTGGAGTGTCGTGGGAAATTGGAAGGCAGCGGACGGTATTGGTTTAAGCGAGATTGATCTCAGCACCATTTTCACACGCTGTAGTGGATACGAGTTGCTGCTATCAGGTATCGCCTGCGTTCATGACTTGCTCAAAAAGAACCTCTACCGCCTGTGCTGCGGGCCTTTCACTGGCGAACAATATGCGATACATCAGTGGAGCGACTACGATACGAATGATCAAGTCTGCTGTGACTGGACTTTCCCCTCTAGCTAGGGCTCGTTCGCGGATCGCTTCGATCTGCTGGCGCACGAAGCTGTCGCATTTGCCCGCACCAGCATGGCCCTCTGTTCCCAACACGTCGCGGAGCATTGCTCTACCAGGGGAAGAAGACATCTCGTCGAAATATTGCAATAACCACGCGAGCAAATCGCTGCGAAAGCTGCCTGTATCTGTTGGCGGCTGCTCAGGCTGCAATTGCTCGACGGCAACATCTGCCAGTAACTGCGCAAGATCTCCCCAACGGCGGTAGATGGTGGAAGGCGTCACACCCGCGCGGCTGGCGATGGCCGGCACGGTTAAACCGTCTCGTCCTTGTTCTTGTTGCAAAGCACGTACTGCTTGGTGCACGGCGGCCTGGATACGGGCGCTGCGCCCGCCAGGGCGGGGGGCGGATTTGTCGTTCATGAGTTCCTTTTGGGCTAGATAAATTTTTCTTAGCCACTAAAGCTAAATATTTGCGTTAGTGTTCAGGGTGATGTATGATCTCAAAAGCTAATATTTTGCATTTGAAGAGAAGTCATGTCTACCACTCATAATTTTTCACAGGGGCAGTGTCCTTTGCACCATGAGCGGCATCGTCAGCAGTCTTCACTCTGGCCTGTCGCGCTGCACAGCAGCACGTTGATTGCTTTCCTGGCGGCATCGAGTGTGCCTACGCCGTTGTACCGGCTATATCAGCAGCAATGGGGGTTCAGCTCCACCTTGCTGGCGGTAGTCTTTGCCGCCTACGCGCTGGTACTGCTGTTGGCTCTCTTGGTGACTGGGCGGCTGTCAGACCATGTGGGACGCCGTCCGGTCATTTCCCTGGCCCTGGCATTGCAGCTCGTTTCGATGGTCTGCTTTCTTTGTGCCGATGGAGTGCACTGGCTAATTGCTGCACGTGTCGTGCAAGGCTTTGCAACAGGTATGGCAACGGCCGCCGTTGGCGCAGCTTTGCTTGACCTAAGCCGTGAGCGCGGCACTTTGATCAACAGCATCGCACCAATGGTAGGCATGGCTGCAGGCGCACTGGGCAGTACTGCGTTGATGGTGTACGTCCCCTGGCCGCTGCACACGGTGTATGGCGTGCTGCTAGGCATTTTTCTGGCACTACTGGGTTTGATTTGGTTCATGCCTGAGACGACGGAGCGCCGCCCTGGTGCTTGGGCCAGCCTCAAACCGCGCATTACCGTGCCATCGCAAGCACGAAAGGCATTGCTGTCTGTCACGTTTGCGAATGTGGCGGTATGGATGCTAGGTGGTTTTTACCTGTCACTTATGCCTTCTTTAATTATGACTGTCACGAAGGCGAACACGCCTTGGTTGGGCGGTTTTGTGGTTGCTGCCTTGACGCTGACGGGGGCCGTTGCGGTGCTGACCGCACGAAAACTGAGCACGTTTGCCACTCTCTTGTCGGGTGAGCTGGCGCTGATGCTGGGCCTGCTCATCATTCTGTTGGGGGCCAACCTAGGCCACGCCGCTTTATTGCTGGGCGGTTCGATCATCGCTGGCTTTGGCTTCGGTGCGAGTTTCTTGGGCGCGGTGCGCAGCGTCCTTCCCTTGGCGCAGCCGCACGAGCGTGCGGGTTTGATGGGGGTGTTCTACATCGAAAGCTATCTGGCCAATAGCTTACCCACGATAGCCATCGGCTATTTGGCCCAGCGCACTGGGCTGCTGGTGGCTGTCAATGTCTATGGCTTGGTGATTGCGGTATTGGCCGGATCGGCCATTGCCTTACTGTGCATGCAGGCACGTAATCATCAAGAAGGGGAAAAAGCATGACTGAAAACACCACTCTGTTATCCGTAGAAAACACCTTGGCTCTCGCATCCAGTCTTGGTTTGCCGCTGGCCCCAGAACGCGCCGCATTGATTGCGAGTGTGCTGCACCATGTCCACACCGTGATTGCGAGGTTGGACGAATTGCCTATCGAAATGTCGAGCTCTCCGACGTTCGCTTTTGATGCCACACGGGGGAACACGTCATGCTGAATTCCTTGAACCTGACACTGGCACAAGCCAGCGCAGCCGTCATGGCCAAAGAACTATCGCCCGTGGAACTGGTCAACGCTGCGCTGGAACGCGTTGCTGCGCGAGAGCCAGAAGTCAATGCGTTTGTGTCGGTGTGGGAAGAATCTGCACGCCAGCAAGCACTGAAAGCCGAACGCGACATTGCACAAGGCATTCATCATGGGCCGCTGCACGGTATCCCTGTGGCATTAAAAGACCTGTTCGATGTGGCGGGCAAACCTACCAGTGCCAGCTCCCGCGTGCGAGCAGGGCACCGTGCCACTCAAAACAGCGCCGTGACGGACGCGTTGTTGCGCGGCGGAGCCATTTTGATCGGCAAGACCCATACCCATGAATTCGCTTTCGGTCTGACCACGCCGCAGACACGCAATCCTCTCGATCCGCAGCGCACACCAGGTGGCTCCAGTGGAGGATCGGCTGCTGCGGTGGCCTATGGAGGTGCTTGGGCCGCGATGGGGACAGATACTGGTGGCTCCATCCGGGTGCCTGCGGCCCTGTGTGGGTTGGTTGGCTTCAAGCCCAGCTATGGCCTGGTATCGCGTCATGGCGTGGTGCCGCTGGCTTGGTCGCTTGACCATGTCGGACCAATTGCACGCACTGTGGAAGATGTCAGTCTGATGTTCCAGGCGATAGCAGGTTTTGACGCCCGCGATCCTGCCAGCCGTGCAACTCCTGTCTCCCTTCTCTCCCATCCATTGCTTGCGAATGCGAATGTGGATGGCTTGCGTGTCGGCATTCCCAAAAACTACTACTCCGACCGAGTTGCAGAGCCAGTGGCAAATGCTGTGCGGCAAGCGGCAGTGTATCTGCGCCAGAGGGGAGCTACGCTAGTGGAGGTGGATATTCCCTTGGCCGACTACCTCATCCCGACGCAATGGGGGTTAATGGTGGCCGAGTCAGCCTCCGTGCATGCGCGGAATATACGCCGGGATGCAACGCTATATGGGGAGGATGTGCGCACTCTGCTGGAGACTGGGCAATTGCTGCCCGCAACTGACTACCTGAAAGCGCAACGCGCCCGTCAGTTCATCACAGCGCATTGGCAAACATTGTTTGCGCAGATCGACATTGTTTTGGCCCCCACCGTGCCGCAGACCGCTGCCCTTGTTACTGAGGAAAACTTCGTTTGGCCAGATGGCAGCCATGAGAGTGTGGCTGAAGCCTATGTACGCTTTTGCGCACCCGCCAATGTTACGGGGCTGCCCGCGCTGACCGTGCCTTACGGAAAAGATCCGCAAGGTATGCCTGTGGGTGTACAGATCCTTGGCAAAGGATTGGATGATGCCACCGTGCTACGCGTAGGACGAGTTATTGAAGAAGGCCAGTCCCTGTTTCATCCATCCGATGAAACCACTAACGAACACGCGGCTTCATGATGCTTTCGAAGGTAAAAGGGGTATGGAACTTCGCCATCTTCGTTGCTTTCTCGCTGTGGCTGAAGAACTTCACTTCGCAAGGGCAGCCGCGCGGCTACACATTGAGCAGTCGCCACTGTCCCGCACCATCAAGGAGCTGGAAGAAGACCTGGGCGAACAGTTGTTCATCCGCACCAGCCGCAGCACACGGCTGACACGGGCGGGCAAACTGTTTCTTGAGCATGTGCCGCGCATCTTCACGGCCTTGCAGCAAGCCCGTGACAGCGTGCAGGCAGCGGCCAACGGCTTTCATGGACAATTGCGCATTGCCCTGTCCGACGGCATCACACCGACGCGTCTGCCGGCCTTATTGGCGTTGTGCAGGCAGGAGGAGCCCGAAGTAGATATCCGTCTGTTCGAGGTGCCGCTGTCACAGCAGATCAAGGGGCTGCATGATGATCTCTACGACGTGGGTTTCGCGCAGTCCGATGAAGTAGGCGAAGGCATTGCAGCCCACGCGGTGTGGAATGATCCGCTGATGGTGGCGGTGCCAGCGCGCCACCCTTTGCTAAAACACAAGCGCATTCCCCTGGAAGAAATAATGCGCTACCCCCTCGTGCTGTGCGATCCGCTCGCGTGCGAAGGACATGCGCGCCAGGTGGAGCGGGTGCTGCGCCGCTCGGACATGGAGCCGCTAATTGCCGAGCGCGTGGCCTCGTGCGATTTGATGATGGCATTGGTGTCGGCGGGCTTCGCGCTGGGCCTGACTGGCGCACCCCACATCGAGGCCAGCCGCGAACCGGGTGTGGTCGCGCGTCCCTTGGCGGGCCGTTCCCCGGTGCTGACGACCTATGTGCTGCATCGCGAGGGCGAGTCTTCGGAAGTGCTTTCCCGATTCATCGAAAGAGTGCAGACCATCGACTTGCCCGAAGGCGCGAGGCCCGCGCAACCACCTGAACCCGATTCCACGGAGGACATCGAGCCATGAAGCGACTTACCCTTTTGTTACTGGTTGCTGTACTCACCGCCTGCGGCCCGTCCGAGCCGCCGAAACCGGCAGCTAATGTGCCGACCGTGGACGAACTGGCCGCCGATCCCGAACGTTTGAAGGAACTGCGCCGCCGGTGCAAGACCGAGCGCCAAACGATGGGCGACGTGCTGTGCGACCGCGTGGCCGAGGCGACCAACAAGCGCTTCTTCGGCGACGGCAAGGTGCCTTACACACCATCGGAAACGCCGCCGAAGTTCTGACCGTTGGCGGCTTGCCGCATATCCTTTTTTCTTTCTCAACACGCCGCAGCGCGCTCATGCCTGCGGCGTTTTTATTGGCTTTTTCCCTGCATGAAACCATGCTTTTTGCATCACCTTGCTGCCGATAACGGTCTTTGACCGGCACTGAGCCGGCACCGATCCTGACGCCTGCGGCACGCCTTTGTGCCGCGTCTGATTGAGGAATCAGCGCAGGAGAAATCGGAGGTCAGGGTATGCAGGCTCAAGGTGTGTTGTTCGGGCAGATCGCCGCCGTGTTCGGCATCGTGATCGCCGGTGTGTGGGGTGCCACGCAATGGACAGCCGCCGCCTTGGGCTACCAGCTACGCCTGGGCTCTCCATGGTTCGACTTCCACGGCACGCCGGTCTATTACCCGTGGAAGCTTTTCGAGTGGTGGTTCTTCTTCGACGCCTACGCGCCGCAGGTGTTCGACGCCGGCGGCGTGATCGCGGCGGGCAGCGGCCTGCTAGCTGTGGTGGTCGCCATCGCCATGTCGGTATGGCGCTCGCGCCAGGCGCGCAAGGTGACGACCTATGGCTCGGCCCGCTGGGCCGATGCCGCCGACATTCGAAAGGCCGGGCTCACGCAGCCTGCTGGCGTCTTTCTGGGCCAGCATGACCGCCACTACCTGCGCCACGAAGGGCCGGAACACGTCCTGACCTTTGCGCCGACGCGCTCAGGCAAGGGCGTCGGGCTGGTGGTGCCAACGCTGCTGTCGTGGCCCGCGTCCGCCGTCATCCACGACATCAAGGGCGAGAACTGGCAGATCACCGCTGGCTGGCGTTCGCGCTTCTCGCATTGCCTGCTGTTCAACCCCACCGATGCCAGTTCGGCGGCCTACAACCCGCTGCTGGAGGTGCGGCGCGGCGCGCATGAGGTGCGCGATGTGCAGAACATCGCCGACATCCTGGTCGATCCCGAAGGCGCGCTGGAGAAGCGTAACCATTGGGAGAAGACCAGTCACGCGCTACTGGTCGGCGCGATCCTGCATGTGCTGTATGCGGGCGAGGACAAGACGCTGCGTGGCGTCGCCAACTTCCTGTCCGATCCGGCCAGCCCGTTCGAGCTGACCTTGCACCGGATGATGACGACCAAGCACCTGGGCGATGCCCAGCATCCCGTCGTTGCATCCGCTGCCCGCGAAGTGCTCAACAAGTCGGACAACGAGCGGTCGGGCGTGCTGTCCACCGCCATGTCGTTCCTCGGTCTGTACCGCGATCCGACCGTGGCCGAAGTCACGTCGCGCTGCGACTGGCGCATCGCCGACCTAATCGCCGCCGAGCATCCGGTATCGCTGTATCTGGTAGTGCCGCCCTCCGACATCTCGCGCACCAAGCCGCTGATCCGGCTGATCCTCAACCAGATCGGCCGGCGGCTCACCGAATCGCTCGACGGCTCCGACGGTATCGAGCGCCGGCACAAGCTGCTGCTGATGCTCGACGAGTTCCCGGCGCTGGGGCGCCTGGACTTCTTCGAGACGGCGCTGGCCTTCATGGCGGGCTATGGCATCCGCAGCTTCCTGATCGCGCAGTCGCTCAACCAGATCGACAAGGCGTATGGGCAGAACCATTCGATGCTGGACAACTGCCATGTGCGCGTGACCTTCGCCACCAACGACGAACGCACAGCCAAGCGCATTTCCGAAACGCTTGGCACAGCCACCGAACTGCGCGCCCAGCGCAACTACGCAGGCCACCGGCTCGCGCCGTGGCTCGGGCACCTGATGGTGTCGCGGCAGGAAACGGCGCGCCCGCTGCTGACGCCGGGCGAAGTGATGCAGCTTCCGACCGATGAGGCGGTGGTGATGGTGTCCAGTGTCGCGCCGATCAAGGCGAAGAAGCTGCGCTACTACGCCGATGCCAATTTCAAACAACGGGTATTGCCGCCGCCTGCGGTGATGGCAGGCCGCTATGCCGATGTGCCGCCAGCACGACCTGACGACTGGAGCGGCCTGGCAATACCTGCAGTTCCTGCGGCGCCAGCCACTGCATCCAGCGATGACTTGGAGGCCTTGGGATCGACCGACGACGGCGGCCCACGCCGCCAGCCCGAACTGTCCGAAGCCATCGCCTATGCCCCCGAGATGGACGCCCCGGCCAGCGACCTGTCGCTGCTCGATGACGACGACATGCCTCTGCTGCTTCCCGGCCAGCTCGACCCCGCCCTGCAACGCACGGCGCGGCTGGCATCGCTGAACCCCAACGACGGAATCGACCTATGAGCCAATACCGATTGAACCTGTTCATCCAGCACGAGCACGCCAAACGCCTGGACGAGCTGGCCGCCAAGAAAGGCGTGTCCAAGTCCAGCATCGTCGCCGCTGCCTTGGCGTCCTGGCTGTCGCCTGATGCTGGCGACCAGCGCGAAGCTGCCATTGCCAAGCGTCTTGATCGCTTGTCGCGGCAGGCCGAGCGTCTGGAGCGTGACCAGAACATCCAGATCGAAACGCTGGCGCTGTTTATCCGCTACTACCTGACCGTCA
Organism: Comamonas resistens; assembly: GCF_030064165.1. NCBI lineage: Bacteria > Pseudomonadati > Pseudomonadota > Betaproteobacteria > Burkholderiales > Comamonadaceae > Comamonas > Comamonas resistens. Next base: position 3,637,634 of record NZ_CP125947.1, on the reverse strand, counting down.
GCACGCCGGTGCCCGAAGCCCATCAGGATGCAGCCCGCGCCCAAGGCAAGGCGCGCTTCGAGCAGTTCGTCGAACAGTTGGGTCGCCACCTGCTGCGTGGCCGCAGTCTGGTGCGCGATGTGGTGGAAGAACTGCATCCCGACCCGATACGGATGGATGAAGCAGCGGCACAGGCCCATGAACGCACTGCGGAGCATGCGTCATGAGTGCCGCTCCTCAAATCCCGCCCGATCCGCGCTCATCCGCTGCAGCGTCTCAGGATCGCCGCATCCAGATGCTGCGCACGGCGATGGGGCCGGTGATCGCTGCTGCGCTGGAAGACCCGGACGTGGTGGAAGTGATGCTCAACCCCGATCGGACATTGTGGGTGGATCGGCTGTCTTCTGGCCGTACGCCACTCGGCGTAGAACTGCCCGAGGCCGATGGCGAACGCATCATTCGTCTGGTCGCCGCCCATGTCGGTGCGGAGGTGCATCGCGGCCAACCGCTCTTGACCGCCGAACTGCCTGATACCGGCGAGCGCTTTGAGGGCATCTTGCCGCCCGCCGCACCCGGCCCAGCCTTCGCGCTGCGCAAGCGTGCCGTGAGCATCATCGGTCTGGATCGCTATGTGGCCGACGGCATCCTGACCGCTGGGCAGGCCGAGTTCCTGTGTCATGCCGTGCGCGAGCGGCAGAACATCCTGATCGCCGGAGGCACCAGCACCGGCAAGACCACGCTGGCCAATGCCTTGCTGGCCGAGATCGCCGCCACCGGCGACCGCGTGCTGGTGCTCGAAGACACCATCGAACTGCAATGCGCGGCCCGTGACCATGTGCCGCTGCGCACCCGTGCGGGCGTGGTGTCGATGCAGGAGTTGGTGCGCGCCACGATGCGGCTGCGCCCGGATCGCGTGATCGTCGGCGAAGTGCGCGGCGGCGAAGCGCTGGATCTGGTGAAGGTCTGGGGCACCGGCCACCCCGGTGGCATCGCCACCATCCATGCCGGATCCGCCTTGGGCGCACTGCTGCGCCTGGAGCAACTGATCCTCGAAGTGGCAGTGAATCCGCCGCGTGCGCTGATCGCCGAGGCGGTCAACGTCGTCATCCACATCGCCGGACGTGGCCGCAAGCGCCGCGTCGAAAGCATCGCCCGCGTCGTCGGTTTCGACGGCGCGGGCTACCGCCTGGCGGACGCACTGGAAACGCCGTTTCCCGAGCTGACGCCGGTTCCTCTTGCAGCCGCTGCCGCTGCGCCTTTCTCGATCCCTGACCAACCTGGAGAACTGCCATGACGCAGATGCACGTTCCTGCTTTCCGCTTTTCCGTAAATCCGCTTTCCCACCTGTCCAGCCTGGCAGGACTGCGTAGCCTGGCCCGCCCCGCAGGGCAAGGGCTGCTGCTGGCCGCGCTGCTGCTGTTCCTGGCCGGAACCGCGCAGGCCGCCGGTTCCTCGATGCCGTGGGAAGGCCCGCTGCAATCCATCCTCGAATCCATCCAGGGGCCGGTGGCTCGCATCGTCGCGGTGATCATCATCATCGCCACCGGCCTGGCGCTGGCCTTCGGCGATACCAGCGGCGGCTTCCGCAAGCTGATCCAGATCGTCTTCGGCCTGTCCATCGCCTTCGCGGCTTCGAGCTTCTTCCTGTCGTTCTTCAGCTTCTCAGGCGGGGCCGTCGTATGAACGGGCCGGACAGCTTCGCGGCCGGCTTTGAAGTGCCGCTGCATCGCTCGCTGACCGAGCCGATTCTGCTGGGCGGTGCGCCGCGCACCGTGGCGATTGCCAACGGCACGCTGGCCGCCGCTGTCGGGCTGGGCCTGCAACTGTGGATTCCCGGCGTGGTGCTGTGGATCGTCGGCCATTCGCTGGCGGTCTGGGGTGCCCGTGTCGATCCGCAGTTCATGCAGGTCTTCGCCCGGCACATCAAGCACAAGCCGTTGCTGGACGCATAGGGGGATGCCGACATGCTGAACCTTGCCGAATACCGCCAGCGGCCCGCGCTGCTGGCCGACTGGCTGCCCTGGGCCGGGCTGATCGCACCGGGCGTGGTGCTGAACAAGGATGGCTCGTTCCAGCGCACGGCACGCTTTCGTGGGCCGGATCTGGACAGCGCCACGCAAGGCGAGCTGATCGCCACGTCGGCGCGGCTCAACAACGCACTGCGCCGCTTGGGATCGGGCTGGGCCTTGTTCATCGAAGCCGAGCGCCGCGCAGCGGCGGGCTATCCGCGTTCCGACTTCCCCGAGCCGTTGTCCTGGCTGGTGGAGGAAGAACGCCGCGCGGCTTTCGAGGAATCCGGCCATCACTACGAGAGCGCCTATCACCTCACGCTGGCTTACTTGCCACCAGAAGAATCCCGCGCCCGCGCCGCCAAGATGCTCTATGAGAACGCGCCGGGCGAAGGTGTGGACTGGCAGGGTCGGCTTGAAGCCTTCGTGGCTGAAACGGATCGCGTCTTCGACCTGCTCGACGGCGTGATGCCGGAAATTGCCTGGCTGGATGACAGCCAGACACTGACCTACCTGCACACCACGGTGTCCACGCGGCGCTATCGCGTCGGTGTGCCCGACGTGCCGTTCCATATCGACGCACTGTTGGCCGACTCCGCCCTGATTGGCGGCCTGGCACCCATGCTGGGCGACCAGCACCTGCGCGTGGTGTCGGTGCGCGGCTTTCCGACCTCGACTTGGCCGGGGGTTCTGGACGACCTCAACCGCCTGGGCTTTGGCTACCGCTGGAGCACGCGCTTTCTGTGCTTGGACAAAGCCGAGGCGGAAAAAGAACTCGGTCGCCTGCGTCGCCAGTGGTTCGCCAAACGGAAGAACGTCGTCGCGCTGCTGCGCGAAACGATCTTCCAGCAGGAAAGCCCGCTGGTCGATACCGACGCCAACAACAAGGCCGCCGACGCCGATGCCGCCTTGCAGGAGCTGGGCAGCGATCAGGTGTCCTTCGGATACCTGACGGCCATCGTCACCGTCATGGACACGGATGCCGCCGCTGCCGACGAAAAGCTGCGCATGGTGGAGCGCGTCATTCAGGGCCGGGGCTTCGTCACTATCCCCGAAACCTTGAATGCGGTGGATGCCTGGCTATCGTCCATTCCCGGCAATGCCTACGCCAACGTGCGCCAGCCCATCGTCTCGACGCTGAACCTGGCGCACATGATGCCGCTGTCCGCCGTGTGGGCTGGCCCGGAGAAGAACCACCACCTTGACGGCCCATCGCTGATCGTCACCCGCACCGATGGCGCAACGCCGTTTCGGCTGGTGACGCACATTGGCGACGTGGGCCACACGCTGGTCGCCGGGCCGACCGGCATGGGCAAGTCGGTGCTGCTGGCCACGCTGGCGATGCAGTTTCGCCGCTATCCCGGCTCGCGCATCTTCGCCTTCGATATGGGCCGCTCCATGCGCGCCACCATCCTGGGGCTGGGCGGCGAGCACTACGACCTCGGCAACGACGGGGCGATTGCCTTCCAGCCACTGGCCCGCATTGACCAGGAAGGCTATCGCACCTGGGCCGCCGAATGGGTGGAAGGCCGCTTGCTGCACGAAGGCGTGGCCATCGGCCCGAATGAGAAGGCCGCGATCTGGTCGGCACTCGGCAGCCTCGCCGGCGCGCCGGTGGAGCAGCGCACGCTGACGGGCCTGTCGGTGCTGCTGCAATCGAACGCACTGCGCCAGGCGCTCGCTCCTTATGTGCTGGGTGGAGCGCACGGAAAGTTGCTGGACGCCGATGCCGACCGGCTGGGTTCCGGCAGCGTGCAGGGCTTCGAGATGGAAGAACTGATGCACAGCAAGGCAGCGGTGCTGGCCGTGCTGGGCTACCTGTTCGCTCGCTTCGATGAACGCTTCGACGGCGCACCCACGCTGCTGATCCTCGATGAAGCCTGGTTGTTTCTCGATGACCCGGTGTTCGCCGCCCGCATCCGCCAGTGGCTCAAGACGCTGCGCAAGAAGAATGTCAGCGTCATCTTCGCCACGCAGTCGCTGGCCGACATCAAGGATTCGAGCATTGCCCCGGCGGTGATCGAAAGCTGCGCCAGTCGGATTTTTCTCCCTAACCCACAGGCGACCGAGCCGCAGATTCGCACGATCTACGAAGGCTTTGGGCTGAACTCGCGCCAGATCGAGATTGTGGCGACCGCGCAGCCAAAGCGTGACTACTACTACCAATCGCGCCTCGGAAACCGCCTTTTCGACCTCGACCTGGGGCCAGCCACGCTGGCCTTCGCGAGTGCATCCACCCCGCAAGACCAACGCGACATGGATCGCGTGCTGCTGGATGCCGGCACACCGGGCTTCGCCGGTGCCTGGTTGCGCCATCGCGGCCTCGATTGGGCTGCCGACCTGTTGCCGTCCTCACCGGCAGCAGCGTCCTTCCTCGCTTCTCAACGACCGGAGGTTTCACCATGAAGACCCAACCCCGTTTGCTGTCCGTCTCGCTCGCCGCCGTGCTGTCGGTATCGCTGCTGGCCTCACAGCCTGCATCCGCGCTGACGGTGTTCGACCCGTCCAACTTCGTGCAGAACACGCTGACCGCCGTGCGCACGCTGGAGCAGATCAACAACCAGATCAACCAACTCCAGAACGAAGCCCAGATGCTGATGAACCAGGCGCGTAATCTGGCGAATCTGGACTTCAACGTCGTCAATCGCTTGCGTTCGACACTGGCGACCACCGAGCGGCTGATCGCCGAGGCTCGCGGCCTGGCCTACGACGTGCAGAGCATGGATGCCACCTTCGCCCGGCTGTACCCGGAGCAGTACGCCGCGACCGTCAGCGGCGACCAGATGCTGCGCGACGCGCAGGAACGCTGGAAGAACACCTTGAACGGCCTGCATACCGCGATGCGGATGCAGGCGCAGGTGTCGCAGAACCTGGCGCAAGACGAAAGCGCGCTGTCCGATCTGGTCAGCCAGAGCCAGTCCGCCACCGGCGCGCTGCAAGCCATGCAGGCGACCAACCAGCTTCTGGCCTTGCAGGCCAAGCAGTCCATCCAGGCGCAGCAGCTCCAGATCACGCAGGAACGCGCCGCCGCGCTGGAACTGGCACGCCAGGCGGCGGCTGTCGAACGTGGTCGTGAAGTGACGCGCCGCTTCCTGGGGGAAGGCACGCCTTACACGCCGCAGCGCGTGGATTTCTACGGCAACTGACGGAGTGCCGCCATGAACGACGTGACGGTCATCGACCGCTTCCTCGCTACCTTCTCGCGCTACATCGACTCGGGCTTTGGGCTGCTGCAGGGAGAAGTCGCGTTCCTTACCGCCACGCTGATCGTCATCGACATGACGATTGCCGGGCTGTACTGGGCGATGAGCCACGCCACCGGCCAGGGCGATGATGTGATCGCCAAGCTGCTGCGCAAGGTGCTTTACGTCGGCGCCTTCGCCTACATCATCAACAACTTCAACTGGCTGGCCAGCATCGTCTTCCGCTCGTTCGCGGGCCTGGGCCTGACGGCCAGCGGTTCGACGATGAGCATGGCCGAATTCCTGCAACCGGGACGCCTCGCCAAGACCGGCATCGACGCGGCAGCGCCGATCCTTGAGCAGATCAGCGATATGGCGGGCTTCCCCGAAGTGTTCGTGAACATGACGCCCATCGTGGTCATGTTCCTGGCTTGGGCGGTGGTGATCCTGTGCTTCTTCGTGCTGGCGATCCAGCTTTTCATCACGCTGGTCGAGTTCAAGCTGACCACGCTCGCGGGCTTCGTGTTGGTGCCGTTCGCGCTGTGGAACAAGACCAGCTTTCTTGCCGAAAAGGTGCTGGGCAACGTGGTGTCGTCGGGCATCAAGGTGTTGGTGCTGGCCGTCATCGTCGGCATCGGCTCGGGCCTGTTCGCCGAGTTCCAGGTACATCCCGCCGAGCCGTCCATCGACCATGCGGTGGTCATCATGCTGGCCTCGCTCACGCTGCTGGCCTTGGGGATCTTCGGCCCTGGCATTGCCACCGGGCTGGTATCCGGTGCACCGCAGCTTGGCGCAGGCGCGATGGCCGGTGCTGCTGTGGCTGCAGCAGGCGCGGCGGTGGCCGTAGGTGCTGCGGCAACTGGCGTGGGCGGTGCCGTGATGGCCGGGGCTCGCATGGCACCGGCTGCCGCCAAGCTCGCCGGGGCTGGCGTGCGGTCCGCGACCTCGGCGGCTGGCAGCGCGAAGTCGGCTTTCCAGGCCGGTTCTACCGCTGCGGGCGGCGGGGCCAAGGGTGCAGTGGCAGGGCTAGGCAATGTCGCCAAGGGCGGCGCACAGGCGGCAGGCCAACGCTCAGGTGCTGGTATCAAGGCAGCGGCGGCCAAGGCTGCCGCGCCATTCAAAGCAGGCTGGCAAGGCTCCGGCACCGATGGCGGTTCAGGCAGTGGTGCCGCCAGTTCCGGGCAGGCCACCACAGGCGATGCCGATGGTGACACGGCCAACGCGCAGAAGCAGGAACAACCCGGCTGGGCCAAGCGCCTGCAACGCCGCCAACAACTCACCCAGGCCACCACCACGGCCGCGCACACGCTGCGCGGTGGCGATGGCGGCGGCTCGGGCCAAGGCCCGAGCCTGCGGGATTCCGATAACTGACTTTCAAGGAAAACTCCATGCGATTCAAACGACCGCAGGTGCGCTATGCCGATACGCCGCAGCCTGCCACCCCGTATCAAGCCGCTGCCCAGGTCTGGGACGAGCGCATCGGCTCGGCCCGCGTGCAGGCCAAGAACTGGCGGCTGATGGCCTTCGGCTGCCTGGCGCTCGCGCTGCTGATGGCCGGTGGCCTGGTGTGGCGCTCGGCCCAGTCCATCGTCACGCCCTATGTCATCGAGGTGGATCAGTCCGGCCAGGTGCGCACCGTGGGCGAAGCGGCCACGCCGTACCGGCCCACCGATGCGCAGACGGCGCACCACATCGCGCGCTTCGTGACGCTGGTGCGCTCGCTGTCCATCGACCCCATCGTCGTGCGCCAGAACTGGCTCGATGCCTATGACTACACCACCGACCGGGGCGCGGCGGTGCTCAACGACTACGCGCGGGTGAATGACCCGTTCGCCCGCATCGGCAAGGAGTCGGTGACGGTGCAGATCACCAGTGTGGTTCGCGCCAGCGATGCGTCGTTCAACGTGCGCTGGACGGAACGCCGTTACGTCAATGGTGCGGCTGCCGGGCTGGAGCGATGGACGGCGGTGGTGTCCATCGTGCAGCAGACCCCGCGCACCGAAGAACGCCTGCGCCGCAACCCGCTGGGCATCTACGTCAATGGCCTGTCGTGGAGCCGTGAACTGGATTCTTCTGAAGGAGCCAAACCATGAATGCACGTTTCCGTAGAACCGTATTGCCGGAGATCCTGCTGGCATCGACTGTCCTGTTTGCGGGCTGCGCCACGCAGGGCAAACCGCCGCTGGTGATCTCGCTCGATGAGCCGGTGCAGGCGCAGCCATTGCCCGAGCCGCCCAAGCCCATCGAAGTCGTGGCTGTGCCCGAACCGTTGGCATTGCCCGCGCAGTTGAAGCCGCTGCCGGACGTTGATGCGGCCCCGGTGGCACCGGAGCCCGCCGACGAGAAAGTGCGCGTCTCCCGCGCCAATGCCGAAGCACGGATCGCACCGACCCGCGAGGGCTACGTCAATGCGATCCAGGTCTGGCCCTTCACCGATGGCGCGCTGTACCAAGTCTATGCGTCCGTGGGCCGCGTGACGGTGATCGCGCTCCAGCCCGGCGAGGAACTGGTGACGGTCGCTGCGGGCGATACCGTGCGCTGGATCGTGGGTGACACCTCCAGCGGCAGCGGGGTCGATCTGCGTGTCAATGTGTTGGTCAAGCCTATCCGTTCCGGGTTGAAGACCAATCTGGTCATCACCACCAGCCGCAGAACGTACCTGCTGGAACTGACCTCGACCGACAAGGCATGGATGGCGTCGGTGTCCTGGGACTATCCCAAGGATCGGATGCTGGCGTTGCAGCGCCAGGCGCAAGCCGCCAACGCTGCCGCGCCGGTTGATGCGGGTCTGTCGTTGGAGAACATCCGCTTTCGCTATGCAATCAGCGGCAGCAATCCGCCGTGGAAGCCGCTGCGTGCCTTCGATGATGGCGAGAAGGTTTATATCCAGTTCCCGGCAGGCATCGCCCAAGGCGAGCTGCCGCCGCTGTTCGTCATTGGCGCGCAGGGCGACGGGCAACTGGTGAATTACCGCTTCCGCTCGCCGTACTACATCGTGGATCGCCTGTTCGGTGCGGCCGAACTGCGTCTGGGGGCCGACAAGGGCGACGTGGTGCGCATCGAGCGCACGGATGGCATCGCCGGGAGGAACTGAGCATGAGCCAGGACGACATTCCCGACCTTGCCACGCCGCAGGCGGACAAGGTGGCACCCGAGGCGGTGGCGCTGCGCGCCCAACCACGCCCGGTTACGCGCCTGAACCGGCGCACGCTGGCCATCCTCGCCGGCGGCCTGTCGGTTGGCGTGATGGGTGCGCTGATCTGGTCGCTGCAACCGCAGCAACGCGGTGCAGGCGAATCCACGGAGCTGTACAACGTGGATCGCGTCTCGCGCTCAGAAGGCCTCGACCAACTTCCTACCGACTATTCCAAGTTGCCAGCGCTGCCGCCCGATGTGCCGGAGCTGGGGCCACCGCTGCCGGGTGATCTGGGGCCAGCCATCGTCAATTCGCAGCAGCCGGTCGCCGCCACTTATGCCGCGCCAGGCTACGACCCCAACGATGCGCTACGCAAGGAAGCAGAAGCGGCTGCGGCTTCATCGGTATTCTTCCGCACTGGCGCTCCGCAGGCTGCGCCCGTGGCGCAGTCGCAGGTCGCTACCGCGCCGGGCTTCGCCGCCAATGCCGCCTTCGATCCGCTGGCCGCTGGCCCGGCCTCGACGGCGGCCCAGCCTGCTGATCCGACTGCCGTGCAGAACCGGCAAGACCAGAAAGAGGCGTTTCTGACTGGCGGCTCTGCGGAAACCCGTAACTCCGGCAACCTGCAAATGCCTGCATCGCCATATCAGGTCATGGCTGGAACGGTCATTGCCGGGGCACTGGTCACGGGCATCAAGTCCGACCTGCCGGGCGACGTGATCGCCACGGTGACGGAGCCGATCTACGACACGGCCACTGGCAAGTTCCTATTGATCCCGCAGGGTTCGCGCATCCTGGGCAAGTACAACAGCCAGGTCAGCTATGGGCAGAGCCGCGTGCAGGTGGTGTGGAACCGCATCATCCTGCCCGATACGTCATCGCTGACGCTCGACAACTTGGTCGGCACCGACCCAGCAGGGTATGCGGGTCTGGAAGACGACGTGGACTGGCATTGGGATCGGATCTTTGCCGGTGCCGTGCTGACCACGCTGCTGGGCGTCGGTGCCGAACTGGCCGCACCCGAGAATCGCCAGGACGGTGATCGCGTCATCATCGCCGGGCGCGACAGCCTGCAGGACACCGTGAACCAGGTCGGCCAGGAAGTGACCCGGCGCAACCTCAACATCCAACCCACGCTGACCAGCCGCCCCGGCTTGTCGGTACGCATCATCGTCAACCGCGATCTGGTGCTGCGACCCTATCAGCCGCTGTTCTTCAACAAGGGGACTTCACGATGAGCACGACCAGGAAACTGCGGCTGGGGCCGTTGCCCAAGACAGAGAACGTCAAGCTGACCTTCGCATGCCCAGCCAGCCTGAAAGCCGACCTCGACCGCTACGCCGCGCTGCACGCGCAGGCGTATGGCGAGACGGTCGATGCAGTGACGCTGATCCCGCACATGCTGGAGGCGTTCATGGCGGGGGATCGGGGATTCAGGAAGCTGGCTAAGTAGAGGCAACAAAAACCTGAACGGAATTCTATAATGTCAATTCTTGGATAGAAATAGACATTCAGCCTATCCTAAAGCCTTAGGGCTGCAAGTGTTTTCTACCGAATGAGCGCGTTGAGATTGCCGTGCCTTAGGATGACTGGCGATGCCCTGCACTAAGTCGTCTATTGGTAGTTTGGTTTTTTAATCCAACATTATCGGAAAATTATGGCTATCACATACACGGCAGAGAAGAATGAAGAATGGAACGCCTTTAAGGTGAATGGTGGATCCATAACATTTGAAATTGACCGCACAGACATCTCGCACGATGCAGCGTTTGAAACTCTGGCTTCTTTGCAATCGAAGCTGAGAACAGGATTTGAAATCCCTCCAACTTCACTGATCGAGACACCTGAACTTCAAGCACTTATCCAGCTCCATGGCTCAGAATGGGACTGCATCCTCTGTCGCATTTACCTTGCTGGAGGAAAGGTCGTTTATCGTCAACTGGAGAACGGCAAGTACGAGGCTGTCTGCACCGTTTCCGCAGCATAACAAGTAATTTAGGCCGCAGCTGCCTCGTGGCGCGGATCAATTCAAGAGTTGGGAGTGCTGCCCTGAGTCCAGGGTCATGCCGGGTTTGCATATTCGATCAAAACCAACTTTTCGGTCTCCGTCAGTTTTTTAATGAGGTTTTCGCTGCGCTCCTTAATATCTTGCTTCAGGTACGCGGAAACCTCTGCAAGGCATCGGAGTAAATCCATAGTCAAGGCAAGATGGTAGTGCCTTGTGTGTTGTGCACCATCTACGTCGATAGCGATGCCCCCCTGGTTATCGACAAAATAGGAGATCCGGTGACGATCGTGCTCTAGCTCCTTATGGGCATACTGCTTGTTTCTGAGATTGTCGAATTTCTCGTGTGCGACCTTTAGATCTTCATTGCCCTTGAATACACGCAAATAATCGAGCTTGGAGCGCCCATCCCCTCCGGCAAACATTTGAATATATCCAACAACTATGCCGGAGAATAAAACTTCAAGGCTCTGCCACAGTTTCGGACTCAAAAACGCCAGTACGTACATTTTTCCAGAACGCCCCACCATTCCCCATATGGCCTCCCGATCCATGTCGAGTTGGGTTGGAGGAGGGGCATCCTTGAGAATTTCCTCAAAACTCGCAAGGAGATCCGGTGGAATTGGCAATTTCTGCTTAGGAGCGGAATGGGGTTCAATTATTTCCGCGATCGCCTGGAGTGACTGCATCAGTTGATGCACCTGATAGCTCTGCTCAATCCTGTCTTCCAGCGACTTGATTTTTCCCTGAAGACTCTTGTCACCAACGAAAGCTTCATGGTTTTTAGGAAACAGCTTGCTCATTGATTGCGCCACTCTGTCCTCGCATCAGATCCTGATGAATATCGAAAAATCAGAAAATTCTACTGTACGATAGCATCTCTTTGGTATACGCGAATCCGGGCAGCACGGAATTGGGGCATTCGTCGCCATAGCACGCCCCGACTTGCTTTCCCAAGGCTCTCATGTGGCTCCCAGCCCACAACGCCGAATCCCCTGCAAGCGGCACAAAACAGAGCTAACTTATTGCCCCGTATATGGTTTCAAGCCCCGCGCGACTTGCACTAAGGACTTGACGCCGGCCCTTTTTTGTGCCATCAGCGCTCTTGATGTTGCTCAAGTACATCAGACATCAAGGGTTAACCCTTGTGAATTGCACTTGGATTTGATGCCAGTCAATGTCGTCCAAGTCCTTCAATTGGCTTTTGCCGCAGCCGCCATGATGATTGTCAAAAAAAGAGTAAGATTATTTTAATTTCAGTAAATACTGAAAATTGAGAAATTCAGATCAATGCCTTCCTCTTCCTCCGCAAGTACTCAGACCGCCATGGAAACGGCATCAGCCGCCATGGCGGTGGATGTGCGCCGCCCGAGCGCAGGGGCTTTGTGGCAGATGACGGCTGCATTGATCTGGTTGCCTCAGGCCGCGTTGCTGGCCTGGGCCGTGCAGCGCATGGCGGATGGATTAGGTGTGGTGCAGATCTGGCCCATGGCTGCTGGCGTGTTGCTGCTGGGCTTGCTGCGTGCCTGGCTGGACGGGCATGGCGGCTGGTTGGCCAATCGCGCTGCGCGTGAACAACTGAGCCAGTTGCGTGCCCAGGTGGTGCGGGCCCTGGGCCAGGCTTCGCCGCTGGACAAGGCGCGCGTCGCTTCGGGCCAGGCGGCCAGCGCGGTGGTCGAGCAGGCCGAGTCCATCGTGCCCTGGCTGGCGCGCTATCAAAGCGCCATGTGGCGCGTGCGTATTCTGCCGCTGGCCATCGTGGCTGTTGTGGCCAGTCAGTCCTGGGTGGCAGCTTTGATCCTGATAGTTGCGGCGCCGCTGATTCCCTTGTTCATGGCCATTGTGGGCTGGCGCGCCAAGGCCGCCAGCGAAGAGCAGATGTTGCAGCTGGGCGAAATGAATGCGTTTCTGCTGGATAGGCTGCGCGGCCTGAGCACGCTGCGGGCCTTGCAGGCCGTGGACATGACGGGGCAGCGCCTGCGCGAGCATGCCGAAGGCCTGCGCGCCCGCACCATGCGCGTGCTGCGCATTGCCTTTTTGTCCTCTGCCGTGCTGGAGCTGTTCTCTGCATTGGGTGTGGCCATGGTTGCCGTCTATATCGGTTTTCACCTGTTGGGCACCTTGCAGTTCGGTGCCTGGGGCGGCAAGCTCAGCCTGGGTCAGGCCATGTTTGTGCTGCTGCTGGCTCCTGCCTTCTTTGAACCGCTGCGCGAGCTGTCTGCAGTCTGGCATGACCGCGCAGCGGGTGAAGCTGCCTTGCAGACTTTGAAGAATATGCAATCTCAGTCTGTCGCCATTGTGGGGGCAGGAGTGCTACTGAAAGATGAGTGCACAGCGCTTTGCCAGCCTGTTCAATTGCGTGTTGTCGATCTGATGGTGCAGGCACCCGGTGCTCAAAGCCCGCTGGCTCCCTTGTCCCTGAGCGTGGCGTCTGGCGAGCATGTGGCGCTGTGGAGCCCCAGCGGTAGCGGCAAGTCGCTGCTGCTGGCACAGATTGCAGGCCTGCTGCCGGTTCAGCAAGGCCGTATCGAGCTCGATGGCGAAGTCCTCGATGAGGGCAGCGCGGCCCGGCTGCGCTGCCGCATGGGCTGGATGGGCCAGCAGACCCATGTGTTTTCAGGCTCGGTGCCGCGCAATATCGGACTGGGGCGCGACAAGGTATCTGCAGCGCAGATCGCTGCGGCCACGCAGCAAGCTCATCTGGACGAGGCCCTGGTTTCGCGTGCCGGCATGAGCCTGGGCGAAGGGGGCGCGGGCCTGTCAGGCGGCGAAGTTGTGCGACTGGCCTTGGCCCGGCTGGCGGTCCGGGAAGAGGCCGGGCTGCTGCTGGTCGATGAGCCCACGGCCCACCTGGATCCTGTGACAGCGGCCCAGATTGCACAGGCACTTCGGCGGATGGCCAAAGGGCGCACCTTGCTGGTAGCCACGCATGATGCACAGCTGGCAGCCGCCATGGATCGCGTGATCGAGCTGCCTGTCCTGCCGCTTCGGCCATTGCAGGCAGAGGAGCCGTCAGCATGAGCCGGCAACATGTCTCCATGCGCCAGCTGCTGAGTGAGCTCGGGCAGATGGCACCGCGCAAGCTCTGGCTGGGCGGTGCCGCGCTGGCATCGCTGACCGTGCTCATGGGCATGGCCCTGCTGGGGCTGTCGGGTTGGTTCATTACGGCCACTGCGCTGGCGGGGCTGCTGCCCGCGACAGCACTGGTGTTTGACGTCTTCATGCCTTCGGCAGGCATTCGCCTGCTGGCCGTGGGACGCACGGGCGCGCGCTATGCCGAACGCATGGTCACGCACGATGCCACGCTGGCGGTGCTGGCCGCATTGCGCCAGAAGCTTTTTCTCCATTGGGCTCGCCCGCAGGCGGCGCGCCTGCTGCTGCAACGCCCGGTGCGCCTGCTGCAGCGGCTGACATCCGATGTGGATGCGCTGGACAACCTGTATCTGCGGCTGCTGGTGCCTGCGGTGTCAGCCCTGGGGGCGGCCTTGCTATTGGCCCTGGCCTATGGGGTGATGCGCTGGTGGCTGGGCTTGATTGCGCTGGCATGGCTGCTGCTGGCGGGCTGGGGCATAGCGCTGTGGCATGGCTTGCGCAGCCGCAAGGCAGCCGTGCGCCGAGCCATGGTGCTGGAGACCATGCGTGCGCAGACCGTGGACCTGGTGGCAGGGCAGGCCGAGCTGCTGATGGCAGGCCAGTTGCAAAGCCAGATGCAGCAGGTTTTGCGCAGCGATGCGCGTGCAGCCGATGCCGATGCCCAGCTCTATCGTACGGAAGCCGCTGCAACCAAGGCCTATGGCGCGGTATCTGCTATTACTTTGAGTGCATCGGTTTTGCTGATGGCCTGGCTGGTAGAGCAGGGCTGGGCCGATATTCCGGTTGCGGCGCTGGGCATTTTGCTGGCACTATCGGCGCTGGAGCCGTTTGCAGCCCTGCGCCGAGGCGCTGAACAGGCTGGGCGTACCTGGCTGGCGATGCGCCGCCTGGGGCCTGCACTGGTCAGCGATGCAGAGCCGGCGCCAAGGAACAAGCTGCAAGCACCGCAGCAGAACGCGGTGCAGTTGCAGGCTGCGCAACTGAGGCAATTGGGCCCGGTGAACCTGATGGTGGCTCCAGGCGCGCGGGTGGCCCTGATCGGCAGCAGCGGTGCCGGCAAGACCACGCTGCTGCAGCTGATGGCCGGTGAGTTGAATGCCGAACACGGAGTGGTGCAAGCCCAGGCGGCCAGCTGGATGACGCAGCGTACCGAGCTTTTTCAGGACAGCCTGCGCGAGAACCTGAAGCTGGCCGACCAGGATGCCAGCGATGCGCAGCTGTGGCATGTGCTGGAAGCTGCAGGATTGAAGAGTGACGTCATGGCCCTGCCACAAGGGCTGGACACCATATTGGGCGAGGGCGGTCTGGGCCTGTCCGGAGGGCAGTCACGCCGGCTGGCACTGGCGCGGCTTTTGTTGAGCCCACGCTCCTGCTGGTTGCTGGATGAGGTCAGCGAGGGGCTGGATGCGGCCACGGCCGCAGATGTGCTGCAAAGACTGGCACAAGCCGCAGCAGGCAGGACGCTGATTTTTGCCACGCACTGGCAGCGCGAAGCCAGGCTGGCGGACCGGATCCTGTGCCTGCAGGCAGGAGCAGTGCAAAAACAGGCCTTGCGTGGCACGCCAGAGTTTGAACAGTTGATTGCCCGGCTGCGCCCGGATGCCTCGGGCGTGGGCATGCGGGGCCAAGAGCCGCGGCAGGCCGAAGAATTTTCCGTTTGATTTTTTGAAGTACCGAGAGAAAGGACCTGACCATGGACCTCGATATCGTCGATCTATCGCGACTGCAGTTCGCGATAACGGCGCTCTACCACTTTCTGTTTGTGCCGCTGACGCTGGGCCTGTCGATTCTCGTCGCCATCATGGAGACGGTGTTTGTGATGACAGGCCGCACCATCTGGCGCGACATGACCAAGTTCTGGGGCGTGCTGTTCGGCATCAACTTTGCCATGGGCGTGGCGACCGGCGTGGTGATGGAGTTCCAGTTCGGCATGAACTGGAGCTATTACAGCCACTATGTGGGCGACATCTTTGGTGCGCCGCTGGCCATTGAAGGTCTGATGGCCTTCTTCATGGAGGCGACCTTTGTGGGTCTGTTCTTCTTCGGCTGGGATCGCCTCTCCAAGCTCAAGCACCTGATCGTGACCTGCCTGATGGCCATCGGCACCAACTTCTCCGCACTGTGGATTCTGGTGGCCAATGGCTGGATGCAGAACCCTGTGGGTGCGGCTTTCAATCCTCAGACCATGCGCATGGAAGTGACAGACTTCTTTGCCGTGCTGACCAACCCTGTGGCACAGGCCAAATTTGTGCATACGGTATCTGCAGGCTATGTGATGGCCTCGCTGTTTGTGTTGGGTGTGTCGGCCTGGTATCTGCTCAAGGGTCGTCACCTGCATCTGGCCAAGCGCTCGATGACAGTGGCCGCCTCGTTTGGCCTGGCTGCCTCGCTGTCGGTGGTGGTGCTTGGCGATGAGTCTGGCTATCTGTCGTCCGAGCATCAGAAGATGAAGCTGGCTTCCATCGAGGCCATGTGGGAGACCGAGCCTGCGCCTGCGGCCTTTACGGCCTTCGGCTTTCCGGACCGTGAAGCGCGCGAAACCCACTTTGCCGTGCATATCCCATGGGTCATGGGTCTGATCGGCACGCGTTCCCTGAACACCGAGATTCCCGGCATCAACCAGTTGGTCAAGAACGCCGAGGGCAATATCCGCAACGGTATCGATGCCTATGACGCGCTGCAGACCATTCGTGCGGCCAAGAGCGAGGCGGAAATTCCCGACGAAGCCCGTCTGCGCTTCGAGAATAACGGCGCCAACATGGGCTATGCCCTGCTGCTGATGCGCTATGTGGACGATCCGCGCAAGGCGAGCGACGAGCAGATTCACAAGGCCGCCATGGACACCGTGCCGCCTGTGGGCCCGCTGTTCTGGACCTTCCGCATCATGGTGGCCTTGGGCATGTTCTTCATCGTGCTGACCGGAACCTTCTTCTGGCTGTCCGTGCGTCACAAGCTCGATGCCTATCCCTGGCTGCTCAAGGTTGCCGTGCTGTCCATTCCTCTGCCCTGGATTGCTGCCGAATGCGGCTGGGTGGTGGCAGAGCTGGGCCGCCAGCCCTGGATCATCGAAGGCGTGCTGCCCACGGCCATGGCCGTGTCCAACCTGGGGGCCAGCACCTTGCTGCTGACCATTGCCTGCTTTGTGCTGATCTACACCGTGCTGCTGGTGATCGAACTCAAGCTGATGGTCAAGGCCATCAAGAAGGGCCCCGAGCACGAGAGCGAGCCGCATCTGAGCTTTTATGAACCCATGATCAAAAAGCTGGCAGCAGCCCGCTGAATGCCTGCAAGGAGTATGAGCAAATGATCTTGCATGAACTGATTACCTACGACGTGTTGCGCGTCATCTGGTGGCTGCTGCTGGGCGTGCTGCTGGTGGGCTTTGCTGTGACCGACGGCTTTGACCTTGGAGCCATGGGCCTGCTGCGCGCCACGGCCAAGACCGATGTGGAGCGACGCACGGCCATCAACTCGGTGGGCCCCGTGTGGGAGGGCAACCAGGTGTGGCTGATCCTGGGCGGCGGCGCCATCTTCGCCGCCTGGCCCCAGCTGTACGCCGTGTCCTTCTCGGGCTTCTACCTGGCCATGTTCGCCGTGCTGGTGCCGTTGATCCTGCGCCCCGTGGCCTTCAAGTTCCGCAGCAAGCGCGAAAGCGCAGCCTGGCGCAACGGCTGGGACTGGGTGCTGTGCATCACCGGTCTGGTGCCCGCGCTGCTGTTCGGCGTGGCCGTGGGCAATGTGATGCTGGGCGTGCCTTTCCGCCTGGGCAATGACATGCGCATCTACTACGACGGCACGTTCTTCGGGCTGCTGACGCCTTTCGCATTGCTGTGCGGCCTGGTGTCGCTGTCCATGCTGCTCATGCACGGTGCGGCCTGGCTGGTGTTCAAGACCGAAGGTGAGGTCTCGGCACGCGCCGCCAGGTATGGCACGTTGTTCGCCGTGCTGACCACGGTGCTGTTTGCGGCCGCCGGCGTCTGGCTGGCCAGCATCAACGGCTATGTGATCACCAGCGAGGTCAACCCTGTCGGCCCTTCCAATCCCATGAACAAGACTGCCGCCGCAGTGGCCGGGGCCTGGATGGCCAACTTCAAAAGCTATCCCGTGCTATGGCTGGTGCCCGGTATCGGCCTGCTGATGCCGCTGATCGCGGCCCTGGGTCTGCGCAGCCGCCGCGAGTGGCTGGGCCTGATGGCCAGCGGCCTGGCCATTGCCGGAATCATCCTCAGCGTGGGCGCCGCCATGTTCCCCATGATCCTGCCATCCACCGTGGATCCGCGCTTCAGCCTGACGGTCTGGGACTCGTCTTCCAGCCATGTGGTGCTGTTCATCATGCTGGTCTGCGTGCTGATCTTCCTGCCGCTGATTCTGGCCTACACCAGCTGGGTGTATTCGGTGCTGCGCGGCAAGGTGGACATCGCTGCCATCGCCACCGGTCGTGGCCATTCGTACTGATCAAGAAGAAAGGAACTGGATATGTGGTATTTCGCCTGGTTGCTGGGACTGCCGCTGGCAGCGGCCTTTGCGGTGCTCAACGCCATGTGGTATGAGCTGACGGACGACGAGGTGACTCGCCGCCGCATTCTTGAGGAGACCAACTCGTTGCCAGAAGCCTGATTCGGCATCATCTGCAGCGCAGTGATCAAAAAGCCCGACTGGTTTTGCCAGCCGGGCTTTTTTGTGGCCATGTTTATGCGCGCAGCTTGTGCGTGGCCTGGGCCAGATCGGTGATCTGCGACCAGTGCCCGTTCTCCAGGGCGCTGCCTGGTACCAGCCAGGAACCGCCCACGCAGACCACATTGGACAGCGCCAGAAATTCGGCTGCGTTGGCGGGAGAGATGCCGCCCGTGGGGCAAAAGCGCACATCGCCGAATGGACCTTGCCAGGCCTTGAGCATCTGGATGCCACCGGACTGTACGGCGGGGAAGAACTTCAGCTCACCGAAACCGTCTTCCTGCGCCGCCATGATCTCGCTGCTGGTGGCAACACCGGGCAGCAAGGGCAGATTGAGCTTGCGGCAGGCCTGGCCCAGCGCGCTGGTATAGCCGGGGCTGACGGCAAACCTGGCACCTGCATTGGCTGCCGCCGCTGCATCGGCGGCATTGCGCACGGTGCCTGCACCCACAATGGCCTGCGGTACGGCCTTGGCAATGGCTTCTATACAGGCCAGGCCCTGCGGGGTGCGCAAGGTCACTTCCAGCACGTGTATGCCGCCAGCCAGCAGGGCCTCGGCCATGGGCACTGCATGCTCCGTGCTGTGCAGCACGATGACCGGAATCACCGGTGCATCCTGCATCAGGGACAAAGCCGTTATTTGAGCAGCCATGTGCAAGCTCCTTCCTCTGCGCTCAGCGCGTTGCGCCGGAATCCGGCAAACAGTTCGCGGCCCAGGCCGCGATGGTTGGCCTGCTGCAGTTCGGCAGGCATGGTGGCCAGAGGCCTGGCATTCCAGTCGGCCTCTGCCACCTCGGCCTGAAGCAGGCCGCTGGGTGCATCCATGGTGATGATGTCGCCGCTTTGCACCCTGGCCAGCGGCCCGCCCGCCAGGGCTTCAGGGCTCAGATGGATGGCAGCAGGTACCTTGCCCGAGGCACCGCTCATGCGGCCATCGGTGACCAGGGCCACGGTATAGCCCTTGCCTTGCAGCACAGCCAGCGGCGGGGTGAGCTTGTGCAGCTCGGGCATGCCATTGGCTTGCGGCCCCTGCCAGCGCACCACGCAGACCACGCCGTTGAAGCCATTGCTCTGGCAGGCGTGCTCCAGCGCGCCGGATTTGAAGGCCGCCTGCAGCTCGTCCTGGGAATCAAAGACCCAGGCCGGTGCGCGCAATGTGTGGCGGTCTTCGGGCACGGCGCTGATCTTGATGACGCTGCGGCCCAGATTGCCTTTGAGCAGTTTCAGGCCCCCCGTGGGGCTGAAGGGGCGGCTGGCCGGACGCAGCACGCTGTCGTCACCGGAAGCGCCTGCATCTTTCCAGCGCAGCGCGCCGTTCTCGACATGGGGGATGCGGGCGAAGGCGGCTAGGCCTTCGGGCCTGACGGTGAGCACATCGCCATGCATGAGCCCGGCCTGCAGCAGCTGGGCGATCACATAGCCGGGTCCGCCTGCCGCCTGGAACTGGTTCACATCGGCAGCGCCATTGGGATAGACGCGGGCCAGCAGCGGCACGACGGCAGACAGCTGCTCGAAATCATCCCAGTCGATGAGGATGCCCGCGGCGCGCGCCACGGCCACCCAGTGAATCAGATGGTTGGTGGAGCCGCCCGTGGCCAGCAGCGCCACCATGGCGTTGACGATGCAGCGCTCGTCCACGATATGGCCTATGGGCGCAAAGCGCTTGCCGTGGGTGATGGAGAGCACGGTGCACATGGCTTCGCGCGTGAGCAGCTCGCGCTCGGCCTCTGCGGGGTTGATGAAGGCCGTGCCGGGCACATGCAGGCCCATGGCTTCGAGCAGCATCTGGTTGCTGTTGGCCGTGCCGTAGAAGGTGCAGGTGCCCTGGTCGTGATAGGCCGCGTTTTCTGCTGCCTGCAGTTCCTTGCGGCCTACCAGGCCCTGAGCGGCCTGCTCGCGCACCCTGGCTTTTTCGCTGTTGGACAGGCCCGATGTCATGGGGCCGGCCGGCACAAACACCATGGGCAGATGGCCGAAGTGCAGGGCACCGATGAGCAGGCCGGGAACGATCTTGTCACAGACGCCCAGCATCAGGGCCGCATCGAAAGTGTCATGCGTGAGCGCCACTGCGGTGGACATGGCGATGGCGTCACGGCTGAACAGGCTCAGCTCCATGCCGGGCATGCCCTGTGTCACGCCGTCGCACATGGCGGGTACACCGCCGGCCACCTGGGCCGTGGCGCCGTGGCGCCGGGCCTCGTCTTTCAGAATATCGGGGTAATGCGCAAACGGCGCATGGGCCGAGAGCACATCGTTATAGGCCGTGACGATGCCGATGTTCGGCCCTTTTTCCTCGACGATGCGAATCTTGTCGGCGCCGGGCAGGGCGGCAAAGGCATGGGCCACATTGGCGCAGCCCATGGAGCGCACCTGCGGCGCTCGCGCGGCCATGGCATTGACCTGGGCCATATAGTCCGCACGGCTGGCCTGGCTGCGCTGCTGAATGCGCTGCGTTACCTGGGACAGAACGGGGTGGATTGCCATGATGAAAATCTTTCAAAAGCGCTGCCGCGTTAGAGCTTTGGGCGATCACGCGGCAGCGGCTTGGTGGGGGGCGTCTTATTCCGTTTATCAATCATTCGAGTACGCGAAGGCGAAGCGAAGACAGTGCTGCAGCACGGCAAGCGAAGCCGACAAAGTAATCGGATGATTTAGAAATGGAATCACTTGGCGCGAGCTTGCTTGACCGCTGCCTGCACCGAATCCCAGGTGCCCTGACCCACGGACTTGGCAATGCCGGCGTTCACGGCCGCCAGCTTGTCGCGCATGCGGCCCGCTTCGGCGCTGGGCAGTTCGTTGACCTGCATGCCCTTGGTCTTGATCTCGGCCAGGGCCTTGGCCGCTTCCTCACGCGTGTCCTTGCGCTCGAATTCGCGGCTCTTGATGGCCGCGTCCTGCAGCACCTTCTTTTCGGCCGGGCTCAGCGTGTCCCACCATTTCTTGCTGACCGTCACGATCCAGGGACTGTAGACATGGTTGGAAACGGTCAGGTACTTCTGCACCTCGTAAAACTTGCTCGACAGCACGGTGTTGAACGGGTTTTCCTGACCATCAACGGCCTTGGTTTCCAGCGCCGTGAACAGCTCGGAGAAGGGCAGGGGCACGGCATTGGCGCCCAAGGCCTTGAAGCTGTCGAGGAAGACGTTGTTCTGCATCACGCGTAGCTTCACATCCTGCAGGTCTTCGAGCTTGGCGATGGGGCGCTTGTTATTGGTCAGATTGCGGAAACCGTTTTCCCAATAGACCAGGCCGACCATGCCCTTGGGCTCCAGCGTGGCCTTGACCTTCTCGCCCACGGGGCCGTCCAGCACCGCATCGGCCTCCTTGGTGTTGGCAAACAGGAAAGGCGTGTCCCAGACCGCCATCTCGGGGGCCAGGCCCACCAGGGTGGCCGTGGAGCCGACCATCATCTCCTGCGCACCGCCGATCAGCGCCTGCTGCATCTGGGTGTCCGAGCCCAGCGATGCATTGCCGATGGCGCGCACCTTCATCTTGCCGCCCGTGGCTTTTTCCACTTCCTTGGCAAACATGCGCACGGCGCGGCCCTGGTTGGAGTCTTCGACCAGACCGTAGCCAAAGCGCACTAGGCGGGGCTTGAAGTCCTGGGCCTGAACGGCACCGGCGGCCAGCAGCATGGCCGCGAGGCCAGTGATTGCAAATTTGATACGCATACCTGTCTCCTTGCTTGAATGGGCCGGAGCCCTTGGGTTGAAGCGAAATTGGCCTGCAGCGCTTATGTGGTTTGCGCTGGCAGCTATTGATTTGAGAGTCTTCGAGATCGCCATGGCCTGGTCTTCAGTGCATCCACTTGAGCGGTGCGGTCACCAGCTGAGGGAAGAGCACGAACAGGGCGGCCAGCAGTACATAGACCATGAGGAAGGGATTGGTACCCTTGATCACGGTCTCCATGCGCAGCTTGCCCACGCCGGCCACCACGTTCTGCACCGTGCCAACGGGCGGCGTGATGAGGCCGATACAGCCCACATAGATGAACATGAAGCCGAAATACACGGGGTCGATGCCGGCCTTGACCGCCAGCGGCGCGCAGACCGGGCCGAAGATCAGGATGGTGGGCGTCAGGTCCATGGCCGTGCCCACGATCAGCAGGAAGATCATCATCACGGCCATGAAGAGCACGGGTTTGTCCAGCAGGCCGGCAAAGCTGTCTGCCAGCATATTGGGCAGATCGGCCAGCGTGATCATGTAGGCGGTGACGGTGGCGGCGCCGCAGAGGAACATCACCACGGCCGTGGTCTTGGCGGCAGCCAGAAAGACTTCATAGAGCTTGTGCCAGCTCATCTCGCGGTAGACCACCATGGAGACGAACAACGCGTAGACGGCGGCCACCACGGCGGCCTCGGTAGGCGTGAATACGCCACCTTTCAGGCCGCCCAGAATGATGACCGGCATCATCATGGCCCAGAAGCTTTTGAACAGGGCCTTGATGCGTGTGCCCCAGTCCACGCGCTCGCCCGAGGACAGCTGGTACTTGCGGGCAATGAACCACCAGGCCGCAATCAGAAACGCGCCCATGAACAGGCCCGGCACCACGCCCGAAAGAAACAGCTTGCTGATGGAGGTGTTGGTGGTGACGCCGTAGATCACGAACGGCATGGAAGGCGGGATGATGGGGGCGATGATGCCGCCCGAGGCCAGCAGGCCCGCGCTGTAGCTGTCGGGGTACTTCTGGTCGCGCATCATGGGCAGTAAGATGGTGGCCAGAGCTGCCGTATCGGCAATGGCCGAGCCGCTCATGGAGGCCAGCAGCACGGCTGCGCCAATGGCCACATAGCCCAGGCCGCCGGGAATATGGCCGACGAAGGCGCGCGCCAGATCGATGATGCGGCGCGACAGGCCACCCGCATTCATCAGCTCGCCGGCCAGAATGAAAAACGGCACGGCCAGCAGCGGGAAGTTATCGAAACCGGCCTGCAGGTTCTGCGCCAGCAGCTGGGTATCGAAAAAGTCCAGATACCACATCAGCGCGACGCCGGTCAGCACCAGTGAATGGGCAATCGGCATGCCGATCACCATGCCGCCAATCAGCACGGACAGAAAAATCAGGGTCACAACCATGGCGTTTTCCTTACTCCACGCTGGTTTCGGAAGATTCGGCCGG
This sequence comes from Comamonas resistens, assembly GCF_030064165.1. NCBI lineage: Bacteria > Pseudomonadati > Pseudomonadota > Betaproteobacteria > Burkholderiales > Comamonadaceae > Comamonas > Comamonas resistens. The sequence goes on along the minus strand of NZ_CP125947.1, from coordinate 3,614,437 downwards.
GGCGCCGCGCAGCACATCGCGCACGACCACCACCAGCATGCCAATGGCCAGCACCAGCGTGGCCGCAGCGCCCAGCGCCAGCGGGTAGCCCAGCACGGTGCTGTAGCTGTTCCAGCCCGCGACCACCTGCTCCCAGGAGCCCCACAGCAGCAAGGCCATGCAAGCGGCAATCAACAGCTGCGACAGCCAGAAAAGCGCTTTGTGGGTGCCGGGTCCGACACGGGAGGTCACCATGTCAAAGCCCAGGTGCGAGCCTTCAAAGGCCGCAACAATCGCGCCGACGGCGACCAGCCAGACAAAGAGCAGGCGCGAAATTTCCTCGTACGAGACGATGCTGGTGTGAAAGACATAGCGCAGCACCACGTTGACGAAGACGGCTACCACCATGCCGGCCAGGGCCAGCACCATCAGCCCTTCGGCCAGCCGCTTGGCCAGCGGCTTTTTCGCAGATTCAGCCTTGTTGTCGTGACTCATGGTCGGGCTCCTGAGTTGTGCGCGCGGTGCTGGCCAACAACCACTGCTGGACCTGCTGTGCAATGGCGTTGAATGGCCGGGTGGCATCGATCGTCAGAACGTCACTCTCCTGGCGCGGGTCTTCCAGGGTGGCGAACTGGTTGGCGACCAGATGCGGGGAAAAGAAATGCTGGGCGCGGGACTGCACGCGCTCCAGTGCCGTGGCGTAGTCGAGTTCGAGAAACACAAACCCCAGCGGCTGGGCGGCTCGCAGCCGGTCGCGGTATTTGCGTTTGAGGGCAGAGCAGGTCAACACCAGACCATGTGCGCTGCTGGCCTGCGCCAGCCGTTGTGCCAGCCGCTCCAGCCAGCCTTCGCGATCCTCGTCCGTGAGGGCGATACCGGCCTGCATCTTGGCCACGCTTTCCGGGGAGTGATAGCTGTCGCCTTCGATCAGCTCCCAGTTCAACTGCCTGGCAATGGCCTCGCCGGCGCTGGACTTGCCGCAGCCGGAGACACCCATGATGACCAAGGCCACCTTGTGGGAGGGTGCTTGAGATTGTCTTTCTGGCATCTTGGTTAGCGCTATCCTTGGCGATTAAAAAAAGTGCAGGCCGGCATGCTGCTTGGTTTTCGCCTCTGGTGCCGGAAAGGCATCAGAGGTGATGGGCACACAGCCGGACTGCTGATTTAAGGCTTCAATCGAAGCTTGGTTAGCGCTATCATAAAGGCCGAGTTTCCAAAACAAGACTAGGAGAATCCCTTGCCTTCCGAGCCTCGCATCAAAAGTGACAGTCATTCTGAAACCGGCGGGCAGCGCCGTTCGCGTGCCAGTGGGCGTGTCACCTTGAGCGATGTGGCCGAGGCGGCCGGGGTCAGCTCCATGACGGTTTCCCGCGCCCTGCGGGGCGAGCGCCGCGTGGCTCCCGCACTGGTGGAGAAGGTGCGTGAGGTGGCTGCCTCCCTGGGCTATGTGCCTGATCTGGCGGCCCGGGCACTGGCCTCGCAGAAAAGCACGCAGGTGCTGGTGCTGATTCCCATGCTCTCCAACACCTTGTTTGTGGATGTGATCGAAGCCGTGCACAAGGTGCTGTTCGCCCAGGGCTATCACATGCTGATCGGCGTGACCCATTACGACCCGCAGGAAGAAGAGCAACTGCTGCGTGCCTATCTGCCCATGCGGCCTGCCGGCTTGCTGCTGACAGGCTTTGATCACAGCGAGGCAGCCCAGCAACTGCTGGCGGCCAACCCCGTGCCGCGTGTACATCTGATGGAGCTGCGAGAGCCGGAAATGTCTGCAGACAGCTATTGCGTCGGCTTTTCACAGACTGCGGCTGGCGCCGAGATGACCCGGCATCTGCTAGGCCAGGGCTATCGCCGCATCGCATTTTGCGGCGCCCAGCTTGATGCGCGGGTGATGCAGCGGCTGGAGGGCTACAGAACTGTGCTGAAGCAGGCGGGCCTCTATGACCCGGGCCTGGAAATGCTCAATCCCGAGCGCTCTTCGCTGGCGCTGGGTGCAAGGCAGTTCGAGGCGCTGATCAAGTCCGAACCGGCGGTGGATGCCATCTTCTTCTGCAACGATGACATTGCACAAGGCGCGCTGCTGGAGGCTGCACGCATGGGCATCAAAGTGCCTGAGCAGGTCGCCATTGCGGGCTTCAACGATCTGCCTGGCAGCGACCAGATGGTGCCGCCGCTCACCACCATTCGAACCCCCAGAGACGAGGTGGGAGAGAGAGCCGCGAACATGCTGCTGCAGCTGCTGGATGGCAAGGCCGTGAAGGAGCCGCGTGTGGACCTGGGATTCAGGCTGGTGCCAAGAGCCAGTGCCTGATCTGGTGACTTGACCGTATGTATTGAGACCCGAGGGCTGTTCAAGCTTCGGGGGCTGTTTTGCTTCGACCCGTGATCTTGTCCTTGATATCCAGCAGTCGGGTCACCGCCGAGCCCATGCCCATGAGCTGCATGGCTGTCTCGGGCGAGAGACGCTGCACATCGTCAAACCAGTTCATGAGCTTGTCGATCAGCTCGTGCATGTCGCGCATGCGCTGCTGGGCATAGCGCTCTTCTTCGGTGCTGGCTTCTTCCATCATGGCTGCGCGCAGCATGGACTGGGTGGGCTCGATCTCGCGGCGACGGCGCTCTTCTGCCAGGCGTTTGAAGATTTCCCAGACATCCTGCGGCGCCTGGAAGTATTCGCGGCGGTCGCCAGGTTGATGACGCAGCTGAACCAGCCGCCAGGCCTGAAGCTCCTTGAGTCCCATGCTGACGTTGGAGCGAGAGAACTCCAGCGTTTCGGCAATCTGATCCGCATTAAGGGGATCGGCAGACAGAAACAGCAGGGCGTAGATTTGCCCCACGGTACGGTTGATCCCCCAACGACTGCCCATCTCACCGAAATGAGAAACAAATTGTCGGCTCAACTCCGAGAGTGGTTTGGCTTGCGTCATGGTCTCCATTGTGCCTTTGCATGGGTTTTTCAGCCGTGATGTGGGATCAAACTGCTTGCACATTCATCCGTGAAGTGCGCGTGAAAGTTTGTCACTTGTTGCATCAGGAATCAGTCGTCGTCAGCAAATTGTTGGCTTTGAGCGCAAAATCTCGAAATTGCTAATTACCTGTCGGGTTTCTGACACGACCAGCGCATTCAGAAATCCACTTTCAGCCAGTGGTGCCGCAGGGCACCGGTGGTCAGGGACGCCGATGGCTCAAAGCTCAACTCACTCTCATTCGCGCAGCGCACTGATCGATTGCACCAAAGGTCTGGCCTGCGCCGCCATTGTCTGGCACCACCTTGCGTTCTACGGCCCCATGTCCGATGTGGCGCACCCTGTCATGCCCAATCTGCTGGACTGGCTGTATGAGTACGCACGCATGGCCGTGCAGATCTTTTTGGTGATCGGCGGCTTTCTGGCTGCGGCCAGCCTGGCACCGCAAGGACTGGCACGCTTTGACTCGCCCTGGTCCAAGATAGGCAAGCGCTTTGTCCGGCTGGTCGTGCCTTATGCCGTGGCCCTGGTGGTGACCATCGTCATCTCGGCTGCCATCCGGCCCTGGTTCGACCATGAATCGGTATCTGCAGACCCCGACCTCTGGCAACTGTTCGCCCATGCCCTGCTGCTGCAGAACATCGTCGGTGAGGAGTCCCTGTCGGCCGGTGTCTGGTATGTATCCATAGACTTTCAGCTGTTTGCCGGCACGGTTCTGTTGTTGGGCGCGGTGCGCTGGCTCAAGCAGGTTGTTGCTGGCCGCTTGGGTGTGCAGGCGGTGCAGCGGTGGTGGCCCTGGGCAGTGACCGGCATGCAGATGCTGGTGGTGCTGGGGACGGCGGCCTCGCTGTTCAGCTTCAATCTGGACTCGGATCTCGATATCTGGGCGATTTATTTCATGGGAGCCTATGGTCTGGGCATGATGGCCTACTGGGCCGTGGCTGCCGAAAAACGCAGCACGGCCTGGAGCTGGGCCATGCTGATTGCGGCCCTGGTCATCGGTGCGCTGGTCTTTGAGTGGCGCGACCGCATCTTTCTGGCCGGTGCCACGGCGCTGCTGCTGATCGTCTGCATGCGTACCGAGGGGGTTGCACGCTGGAAGGGCTTTGCACCGCTGCGCCGCCTGGGCGAGATTTCCTATTCGGTGTTCCTGATCCACTTCTCGATCTGCCTGCTGGTCAACGCCGTGGTCAACCATTTCTGGCATGGATCGGTCACCGCCGCTGTGGTGGGCATCCCGTTTGCGTTCGTGCTGTCGCTGACCGCGGGCTATGCGCTGTATCAGTTGGTGGAGCGCCATGTCTCTTCCTGGAGCCAGGCGCTGCGCTGGCAGGCCGGGCTGATTGGAGCAGGGCTGTTGACAACCATGATCGCCGGCTTGCGGTGAGTGAATACAAAAAAGCAGCTTTGAAAGCTGCTTTTTTATCGCCGGGGCCGTTTAGATTCTCGCGGTGTGGGCGCAATCCACACGCGGTGGGGAGCGTGTGGGATGCCTTTTTTCATGGGCGTCTTGAAATCAGCGATGCAGTTCGCCCGAGCTTTCGGGCTGAAACTCGATGGCATCCACGCGCACGGTTACCTGGCCTGTGGGGCTGGGCATCTTGAACTCATCGCCCACGGACAGGCCCAGTAGTGCGATACCCACGGGGGCAAAGATGGAGACCTTGTCTGCGCTGCCATCCATGTCCTTGGGGTAGACCAGGGTCAGGGTATTGGACTTTTTGAGTTCCAGCATCGTGAATCGCACGGTGGAATTCATGGTCACCACATTGGGTGGCATCTCCTGGGGTTCCAGGACATCTGCGCGGTCCAGTTCGGCTTCCAGCGCGTCGCGGCCCGGAAAGTGGCTGGAGTTCTTCTCCAGCAAGGCTTCAATGCGTTCCAGATCCAAGGACGACAAAGTGATTTGGGGCTTGCGCTCCATGGTGTGGCTCCCTTGCGTGGTGGTGTGGTTAGCGCTTTCGCGTCGCGCAAACGGACAAAAGCCCGGGCAACGGTGTTGTCCGGGCCAAGGCTTTGGAAAAAGCACCCTGTGGGTGCACAGCGGCCATTGTGTACGGGACTGTGAGCAAAGCCAAGCCATCTCGCACCTCGGCAGTGCGGATTGAGAACGATCTATTGCTATTTATTAGGTAGCTGCTAGCGCTTTGATGGTGTGTGCTGCAGCCATGTTTTTATGGAATTCGGACGTAAATGCTGCAACTGTATTGACCTGCTCGCTTGTGCTCTTGAAACATTTTTTGGATTGCTTAATTAACTGTATTTATATACAGTTATTGGATGAATAAAGCCCGCACTCACTTGGACTCAGGAGTCCGGCCTGTCACGATCATCAAGGGGCGAGGCTCGGCCAGCCAGATTGCCCATCGCTTCGCAGGCGATGACAGGCAGGCGTTTGACGATGGCTGGAGTGCGGACGCTGACGCGCAAGAGGCGACAGCGCTGCGAACTTCCGTGGAGTGGGAGCAGTGCAAGTCCGCGCTCAGCCGCCATGGATCGCCGGATCTACCTTTCCATCTGGGGCTCAATCCCTATCGCGGCTGCGAGCATGGCTGCATTTACTGCTATGCCCGGCCCACGCATAGCTATCTTGGCTATTCACCGGGGCTGGACTTCGAGACCAGACTGATCGCCAAGCAAAATCTGCCCGAGGTGCTGCGTGCCGAACTGTCAAGGCCCGGCCATCAGCCTGGCGTCGTCATGCTGGGCTCGGTCACCGATTGCTACCAGCCGGTGGAGCGCGAGCTGGGCTTGACGCGGCGCGTTATCGAAGTGCTGGCCCAGGCGCATCACCCGTTTTCCATCGTCACCAAGGGCAGCGGCGTGGAGCGCGATCTGGATCTGCTGGCGCCGCTGGCGCAGCGGCATCTGGTGGCGGTCTATGTCACGCTGACCACGCTGCAGCCCGAACTGGCAAGGCAACTGGAGCCCCGGGCTGCCGCGCCGCATCGCCGGCTGCGCATGATCAAGACCTTGAGCGAGGCCGGTATTCCGGTGGGCGTGAGCCTTGCGCCGCAGATCCCGTTTCTCAACGACGATATGGAGCAGGTGCTGGCCGCCGCCTACGAAGCCGGCGCGCGGCAGGCTTTCTATGCCGTGTTGCGCCTGCCCTGGGAGGTCGCGCCCTTGTTCGAGCAATGGCTGCAACTGCATTACCCGGACCGCGCCAAGCGGGTCATGGAGCGTGTGCGCGATCTGCATGGCATCGCCGAAGCCGATCGCGCCCAAGGCAAAGCCTATAGCGCGCAGTTTGGCCAGCGCATGAAAGGCACAGGCATCTGGGCCGAGATGCTGGCCCAGCGCTTTGCCCTGGCTTGCCGCAAGCTGGGTCTGAACCGCGAGCGGGTGCAGCTGGACTGCAGCCAGTACCATCACAGCCGCTTGTCGGCGCAGCAAAGCCTGTTTTAAGAGTCGATACGGAAAGGAGCCCCATGGGTGTGATGTATTCGGTTTTTCCTCTGCAGCCCGAGCTGTGCGCATGGCTGGACGAGGAGGGCCTGGCATATCCGAAAGAGCCCAGCCGCAACCCCAGGCTCTCGGAGATCAAGGCCGTGATTGCCGCCAATCCTCGGTGGCAGGCGGAGCTGTCGGACGAACAAATTGGCAAACGCTGGAGCGCCTTGCTCACGATGGCGGGGGAGGCTGGGCGCAAGCCCTGGTGCATGCTGCAAATCATGGAGCTGCGGCCTGCCGAAAACGAGTTCTATTTTGAAAAAGGCGACCCGGTGATGATTCTGAAGTTTCTCTGCGATCTGTGTGTCACCACCGGACCGCTGGTGTTGATCAGCGATGCAGGCGATGTTCCACTGGTTGTGCAGGCTGGTGACAACGCCCGGGCCTTGTTTGATGGCTGGGGCAATGAATGACCGAAGCCGATCTGCAAGTCTTGTTTGAATCTCTTGCCGAATCCAGCAGCGCGCGAGGTATGGCCGTGGGTGCCGGTTTGGCGCAGTTGCAGTCCGGCCACGCGGTAGAGCTCCCATCGGCTTATCGGCACTTCATGCGAATTGTGGGGCCGGGCAGCTGGGGCGGCTTTTTGCACTTTCATGCCATGGAGCATATGAGCACCCATGAGGAGCTGCTGGCTCCATTCATGGATGAGGACCTGGAGCAGATGCTGGAGCCCACGGCCGATGTGCTGGTCTTTGCCAACAGCGACAACGGCGATATGTGCGGCTGGCATCTGCATGACCTGGTTCGCATGCCGCCCAACGATTGCCCCGTCATCCGTATTGCGCCGCGCAGCTTTGATGGTGCTGTGATTGCAGCCTCCACTGCCGAGTTCTTCAGACTGCTGCTGGTAGAGGGTGCCAATCTGTTTGGCGTGGGCGCCTTGCCTTTGGTGTTTCAGCCCAGACCGCTGGGTTGACTTGGTGTGGCATTTCATAGTCTCCGGAAGCCGACTTTCCGAGTCGGTAGGAGCCATGCATGCGCATGCCTGCATGCCTTGAGGCATCATGGACAGCCCAGCTTATCGAGATAAAGCCCTATGCGCACTTCAGCCACGTTGATTGCAATCGCTGTTTCCGCCTTGGCGGCCCATGCTGCACTGGCGCAGCCCGTACATGCCACTTGTGAAAGCAAGCGAGCAGAGATCTCACGCGATATGGAGCATGCCAAGGCAAAGGGCCAGGTGAGCCGTGTACGTGGCCTGGAGAAGGCACTGCGTGAAAACCAGGCCCATTGCAGTGATGCCAAACTTGAGCAAGAGCATGCAGCACGCATTGCCGATCAAGAGAGGAAGGTGGAGAAGCGGCAGCGTGATCTCGATGCGGCACGAGACACAGGCAAGACTGGCAAGATCGCAGACCGTGAAGCCAAGTTAGCCAAGGAAAAGGCTGAGTTGGAAAAACTGCGCAGAGGAGCGCTCTGAGTCTGAGACAAGCCGCGCCTGCATCAGACGTACTTGACTGGAGCTTGCAGAGGACGATTAGGCCAAGCTTTTCATCACCTCATTCCCGCTCTTGGATCGCATCACGAAACGAGCGCACCAGCAGGCTGTCGCTGCGCTCTTGCATGCAATACACATAGGTGGTGGTGCTGGCCGGATCTCCCTTGATACGAATGGGTTTGAAGCGCGGATCGGGAATGAATTCGGCCTCTGAAACCGCGCCTATGCCCAGGCCTCGGGCCACGGCTTCGCGTATGGCCTCGCGGCTGCCGATCTCCAGGTTCAGCCGGGGTTTGACGCCGGCGGCGGCCAGCGCTTTTTCCATGGCTGCACGGGTGGTCGAGCCCGGTTCGCGCAGCAGCAGAGGCAGGCCTTGCAGCGTGCGCAGGTCAACCGTGTTGTTTTGCGCCAGTGGGTGCTCCACATGAGCAAACAAGATGATGGAGTGGCGTGCATATTCGCGTGCCAGCAGCTCCGGCCGTTCATAAAGCCCGGCCAGCACGGCCACGTCGGTGCTGTAGTTTTCCAGATCACGCAGCACTTGCTGCGAGTTGCCCATGCGGATCGACAGTTGCATGCCCGGGTGACGGGCGCGGTAGGCGGCCACCATCTCGATCACATGAAACGGCCCGACGGCACCGATCTTGAGCTCGCCCTGGTTGAGCTTGCCGGAGTCGCGCAGAAAGAACTCGGCCTCGGATTCCAGGGCCAGCAGCTTCTGCGCCAGGCTCAGCAGCTTGAGGCCCGCGACGGTCAACGACATGCGATAGCCCTGGCGGTGAAACAGCTCGATCTGGCTTTGCCGCTCCAGCGTGGTGATCTGGCTTGAGATGGTGGGTTGGCTCACGCCCAGGGCGCGGGCAGCGGCGCTCAGGCTGCCGTGCTGGGCCACGGCTACAAAACTGCGATAGCGGGCATTGCTCATGAAAGATTCATCTCAAGGTCTGATCTATGGAAGCTGTTCAAAACCATTCTGAAACCTTCATATGACAGTCATAAGTCGTCCCTAGGATTCATCCCAACGCACAGCCGATACCGGCAAAGGATGAAGACCATGAAGATGACCCGCAAAACCTGGCTGCAAGGTGCAGCTGCCGGCCTGGCCCTGATGATGGCTGGTGGCGCATTGGCCCAGCAGCCCACGGAACTGCGTGTGGGCTTGATCCCCTCGGAAGATGCCCAGGCCATGATCCGTGCCAGCCAGCAAGTCATGGAGCAACTGGCCGCCAGGACCGGCATGAAGGTCAAGCCCTTTGTGGCCAATGATTACAACGGCGTGATCGAAGCCATGCGCTCGGGCAAGATCGATGTGGCTTACTTTGGCCCCTTTTCCTATGTGCTGGCCAGTCAGCTGGCCAATGCCGAAGCTTTTGCGATTCCCGTGTCCAAGAAGAGCGGGCAGAGCTCCTATCAGAGCATTCTGATCACCAGAAAGGACAAGGGCCTGAACACCGTGGCCCAGTTGCAGGGCAAGACCTTTGCCTTTGTCGACCCGAGCTCTGCATCGGGCCATCTGTTCCCCAAGGCAGGCCTCAAGGGCGAGGGCGTTGACACCGACAAATATTTCTCGCGCGTGATCTTCTCGGGCTCGCATGACGCCAGCATCCTGGCCGTGGCCAATAGCAAGGTCGATGCGGCAGCCGTGGCCGAGCCCATTTTCTTCAACGCCGTGGCCAAGGGCCATGTGAAGGCCGAGGACTTCCTGGTCGTGTGGCGTTCCCAGCCCATCCCCGAGTCGCCCATGGCCTGGCGCAAGAGCCTGGATGCGACGACCAAGCAGAAAGTCGCCACCGCACTGGCCGAGATCAAAGGCCTGCCCTGGGGTGACCGTGGCGAGCTCAACGGCTTTGCATCCACCAACGACCAGGCCTATGACGTGGTCCGCGCCACTGCCAAGACCCTGAATCTGGACCTGGGGAAGATGAAATGATCACCATCCGCAACCTGCGCAAAAGCTATGACAGCAACCATGTGCTGCATGGCATAGACATGGATGTGAAAGCGGGCGAGTTCGTGGTCATGCTGGGTCTGTCGGGTGCGGGAAAGTCCACCTTGCTGCGCTGCATCAACGGGCTGAACCAGCCCGACAGCGGCCAGTTGCAAGTCGGCGGTATCGACCTCATGCGCAAGCATTCAGGCCGCGAGCTGGCCCGCCATGTGGCCATGGTATTCCAGCATCACAACCTGGTGCCGCGCCTGTCGGTGCGCAAGAACGTGCTGACCGGACGCCTGGGCCAGGTGAGCACGCTGGCCTCGGTGCTGCAGTTCTTCAGGCGCAGCGATATTGCGTTGGCCGAGCAATGCCTGGAGCGCGTGGGTCTGACTCATAAGGCCGGCGAGCGCACCCAGGCATTGTCTGGCGGGCAGATGCAGCGTGTGGGCATTGCCCGCGCCCTGGCCCAGCGGCCTCAGGTGATTCTGGCCGACGAGCCCGTGGCCAGCCTGGACCCCAGGACCGCGCGCAGCGTGCTGCAGTATCTGCGTGATGCCACGCGTGAGCTGGGCATTGCCGTGGTCTGCAATCTGCACCAGGTCGATTACGCCCGCGAGTTTGGCGACCGTATCGTCGGCCTGTCGCAAGGCCGCATGGTGTTCGATGGTGCGCCCGATCAGCTCGGAGATGCTGCTCTCAACGCCATCTACCATCAGGTGCCGGCAATGGCAGAGCTGCAGGAGCAGCACACACCCATGCCCGCAGGCAGCTGGATGCCTGCCAGCCCCATGGTCGCCACGACAGGAGGCCTGTGATGAGCAGCACTCATATGAATTCCACGCGCCACGCAGTTGATGGGTGGCGGTGGACGGCGGCGCGCCCCGATGGAAACAGAGGCTGGTTGGCCATGGCCGCCATCGCTCTGGCACTGGCCTGGGTGCTGCACTGGAGTGCTGCAGGCGCACAGATGAGCTGGAGCGAGCTGGCTGCCGGCATGCCGCAGATCGGCGACTTTCTTTCGCGCTCCGTGCCGCCGGACTGGAGCATATTGCCGCGCCTGTGGGCGCCGGCGCTGGAGACGATTCAGATCGCCATCTGGGGCACGCTGCTGTCCGTGCTTCTGGCTTTGCCGTTGTCCTTTGTTGCGGCCGGCAATCTGCACAGCTGGCACTGGCTGCGCCGCATCACGCGCCAGTTTCTCAATGTGGTGCGCAGCATCAACGAGCTGATTCTGGCCCTGGTCTTTGTCTCTGCCGTGGGGCTGGGCCCCTTCCCTGGAGTGCTGGCGCTGGCCCTGCACGGCATGGGCATGCTGGGCAAGTTCTTTGCCGAGGCCATCGAGGAAATCGATGACGGCCCGCTGCAGGCCCTGCGCAGCGCCGGCGCCAGCCAGCTGCAGATCATTGCTTTTGGCGTCGTACCCCAGGTCATCACTGCCTGGATTGCCGTGGTGCTCTATCGCTTCGAAGTCAATCTGCGCTCGGCCACCGTGCTGGGCATGGTGGGTGCGGGCGGCCTGGGCTTCGAGCTGGTCAGCAGCCTCAAGCTGTTCCGCTATCAGGAGACGGCCACCTGCATCGTCGTCATCACCGTGATGGTCATCGCGGCCGATCTGATCTCCAACTGGCTGCGCAGCCGCATCCAGCAGGGCGCACGTCACTGATGGCTTCAATAAAAACAATAGCTGCTTGCGCTTGACTGCATTGCGCCAGAGGCTGATTTCACTCTGAATTTCAAAGGTTTTCTCCCGTGTGGACTTATCACAACCCCGTGCGCGTCATCGCCGGCAACGGCAGCCTGAACCAGCTGCCCGCGCTGCTGGCCGGCCGCAACTGCCTGCTGGTCACCTTTCCCGAGGCCGGGAGCCTGGGTCTGGTGCAGCGCATACGCCAGCTCATCGGCGAGCAACTGCGTGGCGTGATCGACAGCATCCTGCCCAATCCCGATGTGCAATGGCTGGCGCCTCTGTACGAGCAGGTGCAGCGCGACCATGCCGATGTGCCCGTCATCGTGGCGCTGGGCGGCGGCAGTGCGATTGACTCGGCCAAGGCGCTGATCTGCACCACGGCCACAGGCCGGTTCACCGATCTGCTCCCGGTTTTGCAGCAGGCAGCGCAACTGCCTCCGGCCTTGCACAAGCATCTGATCGCCATTCCGACCACGGCAGGTACCGGCAGCGAAGTCACGCCCTGGGCCACGATCTGGGATCAGGCGCAGGGCCGGAAATACTCGTTGCATCAGCCCCATACCTGGCCCGAGGCCGCCATCATCGACGCCGAGCTCATGGCCAGCCTGCCCGCAGGCGCCACGCTGGCCTCGGGCCTGGATGCGCTCTCGCATGCGCTGGAATCCATCTGGAACGTGAACCGCAACCCCGTGTCCATGAGTCTGGCCGTGCAGGCCGCGCGCCGCGCCATGGCGACCCTGCCGGCATTGATGCAGGACTTGGGCAATCTGCAGCTGCGCGCCGACATGGCCCAGGCCGCGCTGCTGGCTGGGCTGGCGTTTTCCAATACCAAGACCGCGCTCGCGCATTCGCTGTCCTACGACATCACGCTGCAGCATGGCGTGCCCCATGGCATTGCCTGCTCGTTCAGCCTGCCGCTGGTGCTGGAGATGGCGCTGGGCGCCGACCCCGCGGCCGATGCCGCGCTGCTCTCCATCTTTGATGCCATGGCACCCGCCGTGGCCGTGCAGCGGTTGCAGGTCTTTTTGCAGCAACTGGGCGTGGCAACAGAACCTGCGCACTACGGCGTGGCGCCCGATGACTGGCAGACCATGGTGCACAAGGCAGCTACTGGCCCGCGCGGGCGTAACTTCATCCGTACCCTGGACTGAACCTTTTTGAACGTTTCTCTTTCGTTGACCAAAGCTCTGAAAACCATGAACTCCATTGCCCAAACCGAACCCCATGCCCTGCGCGAATCCATCGCCGCAGATCTCTCGCCGCTGCAAGCCGTCATCTTTGACTGGGCCGGCACGCTGGTGGACTTCGGCTCGCTGGCGCCCACGCAGATTTTTGTGGAAGCCTTTGCCACCTTTGGCATCACCATCACGCTGGCGCAGGCACGCGGGCCCATGGGCCTGTCCAAATGGGACCATATCTACCAGCTGCTGCAGGAGCAGAGCATTGCCGCCCAGTGGCAGGCCGTTTTTGGCCGCGTGCCGAGTAATGAAGATGTGGATGCCATCTATGCCCGCTTCATGCCCATGCAGATTGCCAAGGTGGGCGAGTTCTCGGCCCCCATTGCCGGTGCGGTGGAACTGTTGCAATGGTTGCGCACCAACGGCCTGAAGGTCGGATCCTGTTCGGGCTATCCGCGCGAAGTGCTGAACCAGTTGCTGCCCCAGGCCGAGGCTGCAGGCCTCAAGCCCGACTATGTGGTGGCCGGCGACGAGCTGGAGGCCGGTGGCCGCCCCGGCCCCTTTATGGCGCTGGCCAATGTGCTGGCACTGGGCATTGGCGATGTGCGTGCCTGCGTGAAGGTCGACGACACCGTTCCCGGTATCGAGGAAGGGTTGCGCGCCGGTATGTGGACCGTGGGCCTGAGCCTGTCGGGCAATGAGGTCGGCTATAGCGTGGAGGAATTTGCCAAGGCCGATGCCGCCGAGGTGGATGCCCGTGTGGCCGTGGCCGAAGCCAAGCTCAAGGCCGCTGGAGCCCACTATGTGGTGCGCAGCGTGGCCGATCTGCCCGAGGTGCTGGCAAAGATTGCCGCTGAAATGCGTGCGGGTCGCATGCCGGGCTGAAGCAAGCGCTTTGGAGTCGCTGCGTGGCTTTGCTGGGAAGCAGCTCTTGCCGGCTATTTCCCGGATTGCACCGAGCCTGCTTCACGGGCGCTGCAGCCTGGTCCCATGAATGGCTGGTCTGTCCGGTTAGTATCCGGCCACACTGTCCGTCCACAGGTCTCAGAGCATGAGGGCGGATTTTCATACCACCGTCAGGCCACCACACGCAATGGATTGGCGCGTGGATTTTTCTGGAAGATACGAACATGCTGCTGATCGTCGGAACCGTGCGCCTGCCCGCCGAGAACCTGGAGCGCGCCAGGCCTGCCATGCGGGCCATGGCCGAAGCCTCGCGCGCCGAGCCGGGCTGCCTGGAATATGGCTACGCCGAGGACGTGCTGGTGCCGGGCCTGATCCATGTGAAGGAGCTGTGGCAGGATCAGGCCTCACTCGATGCGCATTTCGCCTCCAGCCATATCGCTGTGTGGCGCGCGGCCTGGCCCGGGCTGGGCATTGGGGAGCGTGATCTGCGCGTCTACGAGGTGGGCACGCCGCGCAAGACCTGATGCTACGCTGGTTCAGCTGGATGGCCGGAGCCTGACGTCGCACTTTAGCCAATGGCATCCATCCAAAAGAAAATCCGCCGAAGCGGATTTTCTTTTTTCAGGCAGCTTGTGCTTTTACGCAGCCTGCTGCATCAGCCCTGCAACTGCTGCGCATGGTGGCGCAGATGGTCGTCGATAAAGCTCTGGATGAAGTAATAACCGTGGTCGTAGCCCGCGTGGCGGCGTAGCGTGAGCGGCTGGCCGGCCTTGGCGCATGCGGCTTCGAAGGCTTCGGGCAGCAGCTGCTTCTCGATCAGGAATTTATCGGCCAGGCCCTGGTCGACAAGAATGCCGGCGGGATAGGGCGCCTGCTTTAGCGCGGCCATCAGTTCGCTGGCATCGTGCTGTGACCATTCGGCCTTGTCATCGCCCAGATAGCCGCTGAAGGCCTTCTGGCCCCAGGGGCAGTTGACGGGATTGGCGATAGGCGCGAAGGCCGAGACGCTCTTGAACCGGTCCGGGTGGCGCAGCGCCAGCGTGAGCGCGCCATGGCCGCCCATGCTGTGGCCGAAGATGCCGACACGCTGCAGATCCACGGGCAGCCTGGCATTGATTAGCGGCAGCAGGTCGTTCAGGATGTAGCTTTCCATGCGCCAGTGCAGGGCCCAGGGCTTGGTCGCGGCGTCGAGGTAGAAGCCTGCGCCCACGCCGAAGTCCCAGGCGTCAGATTCACCAGCCAGGCCCGCGCCGCGCGGGCTGGTGTCTGGGCAGATCAGGGCAATGCCCAGCTCGGCCGCTAGGCGCTGGGCACCGGCCTTGATCATGAAGGTTTCCTCGGTGCAGGTCAGGCCGGCCAGATAGAGCAGGGCCGGCACCTTCTCTCCGGCTACGGCCTTGGGCGGCAAATACACCGAGAACTTCATGGCCAGGCCGATTTCACTGGAGAAATGCTCGTAATAGCGCTGTGCGCCGCCAAAGCAGGCGTGGGCGGTTTTGAGTTCCAGAGACGGTTGGGCAGTCATGGGATGCTCCAAAATCAGAAGCTGCAGCCGCTTGCTATTCAAACGAATGCAGCATTTTTCATATTGAAAATGGCGCCCGGATGGCGCCATATGCTCTCTTGTCGATAGCTTCAGGTGGGGATGGCTTAGGCCTCGGCGTAATTCACCACGCTGCGGATGGACTTGCCCTCATGCATCAGGTCAAAGGCTTCATTGATCTTGGCCAGGCCCATGGTGTGGGTCACGAAAGGTTCGAGCTGGATCTTGCCGCTCATCGCGTCTTCCACCATACCGGGCAGCTCGCTGCGGCCCTTGACGCCGCCGAAGGCCGTGCCCAGCCACTTGCGGCCGGTCACCAGCTGGAAGGGGCGGGTGGAGATTTCCTGGCCCGCGCCGGCCACGCCGATGATCACGCTCTGGCCCCAGCCGCGGTGCGCGCATTCCAGCGCGGCGCGCATGACGTTGACGTTGCCTATGCACTCGAAGCTGTGGTCCACGCCCCAGCCCGTCATCTCCACGATGACCTGCTGGATGGGCTTGTCGAAGTCCTTGGGGTTCACGCAGTCGGTGGCGCCGAAGGTCCTGGCCAGGTCGAACTTGCCGGGGTTGGTGTCGACGGCGATGATGCGGCCGGCCTTGGCCAGCTTGGCGCCCTGGATCACGGCCAGACCGATGCCGCCCAGGCCGAACACGGCGACCGTGTCGCCTTCCTGTACCTTGGCGGTGTTCTTGACGGCGCCCAGGCCCGTGGTCACGCCGCAGCCCAGGAGGCAGACCTGCTCGGGGTTGGCGTCGGGGCTGATCTTGGCCAGCGAGACTTCGGCCACCACGGTGTACTCGGAGAAGGTGGAGCAGCCCATGTAGTGGTAGATGGGCTGGCCGTTGTACGAGAAGCGCGTGGTGCCGTCAGGCATCACGCCCTTGCCCTGGGTGGCGCGCACGGCCACGCACAGATTGGTCTTGCCGCTCTTGCAGAACAGGCACTCGCCGCACTCGGCGGTATAGAGCGGAATCACATGGTCGCCGGGCTTGACACTGGTCACGCCTTCGCCGACTTCGACCACAATGCCCGCGCCTTCATGGCCCAGCACGGCGGGGAAGATGCCTTCGGGGTCATCGCCGCTCAGGGTGAAGGCGTCGGTATGGCAGACGCCGGTATGGGTGATCTTGATCAGCACTTCGCCCTTTTGCGGCGGGGCCACGTCGATCTCGACGATCTGCAGGGGTTCTCCGGCCTTGAAGGCCACGGCGGCGCGTGATTTCATGTCTGTCTTTCTGGAAATAGGGGGAGCGAGGCTTGGCCTTCGCTCAGCGAAACCTTGAATGTAGGCCAGTCTGGTGGCGAAGAGGGCAGGCATGGCCGCCGCCTGAGGGGCTTTGGCCGAATATCGACGTAATTGAATGCCTCGGCCATGCCTTGTGTTTCAGATTTTGCTTGCTTCGCCGGGCTGATGCTGCGCACGGATCTGCGCCGCGGTTTCCCGGAACCACAGGGCAATCGCCACGTTCTGCTCGAACAGCGAATATCGGGTACCGCCGCCGTAGTCGGGCATGTCGATCATGTCGGTGGTGATGTAGCGCAGCGGGCTTCCCGGCGTGCTGTAGTGATGGCGCAGCGCGCGCCGCACGACCTCCTTGCAGGGCTCGACGCGCCAGGCCGTCCAGGTGGCATGCCATTGGCCCGGGGCCGGGCGCGTGAACGGGTACTGGCAGGCGCGGCCGTAGTGGCCGTTGTCCGTAAGCTGCCAGATATTGCGCGGCCCATTGGGCGAGACCGGGCGTATCTGCAGCCAGTGCACCATGTTCTGGGCTATCCAGTCGTCGATAAGGTTGCCGCTTTCGTAAGGGTCGATGACGACCTCGCCAGACTCGACCTGCGCACGCATGCCGACCACATCCTGCTCCTCGGGGTTGTCCAGCTTGAGCAGCACATGGCTGTGATCCAGCACATACTGAAAGGGCAGGCCCTGCGCACGCACGCGCTGCGCAATCGGCGTGATGCGGCGTGGGTCTTCGCTCCACATGTAGATGTGGTTCTCCATGCCGATCTCCATGCCTATGCGCTGGCCCAGTTCCCAGGCATGCAGGTAGAAGGCCACGATGTCGTCATCGCTCACCACATGGCCCGCGGCATGGCGCGTGTACAGCATGATGTTGTGAAACTCGGCGCCGGCTTCCTTGCACACACGCAGGTTTTTTTCGAGCGCGGCCTCGTCGCGCCCCGCCGTGTACGACCACAGGCCGGTGCGCAGTGGCATGCCGTATTTGTTGGCCAGCCTTATGTATTCGCGTTCTTCACCCGGCTGGGGCATGCGGTCGAAATGGTCGAAAACCTTGCTGTCGCGCAGCATCTTGAATTGCTCTTCAAGCGGCAATGTTTCGCAATGGCGTATGCCGCGGCCGTTGCAGCCCAGGGAAAAATCTTGCATGGGTAAGCTTGCTGTAGTGAGGGTGAAAAATCAGGCGACGGCGGTCTGACTGGCGGCGGGCGATGTAGCCGTTGCGGCTTGCTCGGCTTCCTGCCGGCGTGCAATCAGCCGGCGGATGCGGGCGGGCGCGTTGTCTATGCCCAGGCGCACGAACTCGCGCACGCCAGTGCGCTCCTGCTCGCGCTGCACCAGGGCCAGGATGGCGGCGTCCTCGAGAAAGGTGTCCGTCATCAGCCGTGCGACCTGGGTGCTGGCCTCGGCGCTGTCCGCGTGGTAGTTGCGCAGGTGCAGCCAGAAATAGTGGGTCGTGGTCTCGGTCTCGGGCGTGAGGAAGTTGTACGAGAACGAGCGCAGGCCCGCGTCCATTTCCTGCTCGCTGTGCTCGCGGCCCGTGGCGATGCTGCCGAAATCGACACAGGACACCGAGGGCAGATGAAGGTAGTAGTACTGCCAGCGGTCCACCGGCCCCGTGAAGTTTCCCATGGCCTTGACCAGCGGCACGGGCTCGGAGTCGTTCACCCAGCGGTAGGCCAGCACTTGGTTGTCGCCTTGTTCCACCTTCACGCTCACGTCCTCGGCCGCCGCGTTGCCAATGGTGTTCTTGTGCACATAGGTGGTGTGCGCAGGATCGACCAGGTTGTCGGTGATGTTGAGGTAGTTGCAATCAAAGTGCAGGTACTGCCCGTCCACCAGCGCCCAGCCGGGTTCGCCGTAGTGGCGTACTGCCACGATGTGCTGCGCATCGGCCAGGGCCGGGTCGCCCATCCAGATCCAGACGGCGCCGTAGCGCTCGACCAGCGGGAAGGACTGCGCGCAGGCCGATGGTGGGATGGCGGCCTGGCCGGGAATGCGCACGCACTGGCCGCTGCCGCTGAAAGTCATGCCGTGGTAGCCGCACTGCAGATCGTCGCCGACCAGCGTGCCTATGGACAGCGGCGCCAGCTTGTGCGGGCAGCGGTCGACGAGCACGGCCGGCGTGCCGTCCTGGCGGCGCCAGAACACCAGGTTCTCGCCGAGGATGGTGCGCGCCGTCAGGTGGCGGCCGATCTCGCGGCTCCATGCGGCCACATACCAGGCGTTTTTGACAAAGCTGCTCATGGGGTTCTCCTTCTGGTTCTTGGTGGGATGGTTCACAGGTCGAGCGTGATGCTCGGGCTGCGGGCGCGCGCGACGCAGACGCAGACCATGCCTTCTGCGTGCTCCTCGTCGGACAGTGCGTAGTCGCGGTGGTCGGCCTCGCCGTCCAGCATGCGCACCGCGCACATGCCGCATTCGCCGCGCCGGCAGTCGAACAGGGGATCGCAGCCGGCGGCGATCAGCGCGTCCAGGATGGAAGTGCCGGCAGGCACCTCGAGCTGGCGGCCGCTGCGCGCCAGACGGACGGTGACGCTGCGGTCTGCCGCCGTGGCGGCCGGCGCCGCGAAAAGCTCGAAGTGGATGTGGCTGCGCGGCCATCCCAGTTGCTGGGCTTCGGTCAGCGTGGCGTCGATCAAGGCGCGCGGACCGCAGACATAGACATGGCGCGAGGCCTGCAGTGCACCCAGCATGCTGGCCAGCTGCATGCCTCGCGAGGGATCGCCGCCGTCGAAATACAGATGGGCCTGGGCGCCGGCCACGGCTTCGATCTCGGTGCGATAGGGCATGAGCTCTTCGCTGCGGGCGCCGTAGTGCAGGGCATAGGGCCTGCCCGCCGCCTGCAGCTGCCGGGCCATGGACAGAATGGGCGTGATGCCTATGCCGCCGGCAATCAGCAAGGCCTCGTGCGGCGCGTCGTGCAGTGCAAAGTCGTTTTTCGGCGGATCGACCTCGATGCGGTCGCCCACCGCCAACTGGTGCATGAAGCGCGAGCCGCCACGGCTCGTGGTTTCGAGCTTCACGGCAATTTCATAGACCAGACCGTCGCCGTCGCTGTTGACCAGCGAATAGCAGCGCGTGGGCTCTGTGTCAGCGTCCGGCAGGTGCACACGGATATGGGCGCCTGCGGTGAACGGCGGCAGTGCCTGGCCGTCAGGGCGGCACAGGCGCAGCCGGCGTACTTCCGCTGTCAGCGCTTCGGCCGATACGAGCTCCAGCACCAGGGTGCCGGTAGAAGAGGGGGGGGTGAAGAGGATGGCATGGACCCATGCTAGGGTCCGTTGCCGTTGTTGAAAATGGCCGAATTTGCACTGGACCGTGGCTGAAAATGCAGCGGCCAGGCGCGACGGAACTACCGCCGCTTCGGCCGCGCTTCCTGCGCCGACAGGCGCAGGATGACCTGGCTCGCACATTCGACAAAGGCCGCCGTGGCCGGCGGCAGGCTGCGTCCGCTGCGCACATGGATGCCCAGCGTGCCCAGGATGGGAGCGCCCTGTGCCGACTCCAGCGGCACGAACCTTGCGGCAGGTGTGGCGGCCGATGCCGTGGCTTCCAGCCCCAGCCGGGTCTGGAAGGCGATGCCGTGGCCCGCAGCGGCGAGGCGCTTCATCAGTTCGACCGAGGTGGCGCGCACCACGGCCTTGGGCGGTTCGGGCAGGACCTTGAGTTCGTCCTGAATGAGGGCATAGGAGGCCAGGTCCTCGGTGCCGAGGATGAAGGGCCATGGCGTGCACTGCGCCAGCGTCACGTTGCGCTTGCGGGCCAGTGGATGGCCGGTGGTGACCAGCGCGCCCAGGCGAAAGCGCCCGCTGGCAGCGTGCTCCACATCCTCGTGCTGTGGCATGTCGAAAGCCATGCCCACGTCCGCTCGGCCACTGGCCACGTATTCGGCAATATGGCCCGAGCTGGCGGAAGTGACCTGCAGCGAGATGCCCGGATAGCGCTCCAGCATGCTGCCTATCACCTCGGGCAGCAGCGCGCTGTGCAGGCTTTCCACGCCCACCACATGCACCTTGCCGCGCTGCAGGCCGCGCAGCATGTCCAACTCGTTCTCCAGCCATTCGGCATCCTGCAGCACATGGGTGGCATGGCGGGCGAACAGTTCTCCGGCCGGTGTGAGCTGCAGGCCGCCGCTCAGGCGCTCAAACAGGGCAAAGCCCAGTTCCTGCTCCAGCTGTATCAGCTGGCGGTTGACGGCCGAGGCATCGATGAACAGCTGGCGCGCGGCGCCGCGTATCGATCCGTTGCGGCGGATGGCGTCGAAGTAGAGCAGGCCGCGGGCGTGGATGTGCATGGTGGGATAGGGTCGGGGCTGAGGCGGCTTATTGTGAAGCCTGGTGACGCCTGCTTCAGGTCCACCGCCCTTGAAGGCCGAAGCAGGCCAAGGCGACAGTCCTGCGGCAGCGCTGACTGCCGGCGGCTCGGCGTGAACCGCCCCATCTCGACAACCCGGAGGCCGCCGGCAGGCATCGGCAGAGCCGCAGCCATGGTGCAGCCATTGCGGCAGACCTGGAATCCCCAGCTGTAGCGGTGGTTGCCCCGGTGCTGGGTGAGGCCGGTTGTCATGTCTGCGTATAGTGGGTGCTTCTTGCTGCGGAATTTTTATCAAAAAGGCCTGCGGCGCAATATCCACCTGCGTTTCAAGCTCTTGTTTTGATATGGAACACCGCCACGCTGGCGCGCATCGCGTTGATCTGGTCGTCTACCCTGGCTTCAAGGCCCTGGAGGCCATAGGCCCCATGTCGGTGTTCGACTATGCCAATGTGCATCTGCGCCAGAAAGGCCTGCCCGATGGCTACGCCGTGCGCGTGGTGGCGGCACAGGCCGCCATGGTGCCGTCGGACACGCTGATGGGCTTGCAGGCCACACACACGCTGGCGCAGGTGGAAGCCGATGGCACGGGCTGCACCGTGCTGCTGGTGGGCTCGCGCCATATCGAGCAGGTGCTGGCTGCATCGGGCGAGCTGGTGGACTGGGTGGCGCGCGTGGCACCGCAGGTCGGGCGCATGATTGCGCTATGCAGCGGCAGCTTTTTCCTGGCGGCGGCCGGCGTGCTCAATGGCCGGCGCGCGGCCACGCACTGGAGCGTGGCGAGCCTGCTGGCCCAGCGCTATCCGGGCATTGCCGTGGATGCCGACGCCATCTATGTGCGCGACGGCAGTTACTGGACATCGGCTGGCGTGACGGCAGGCATAGACCTGGCGCTGGCCGTGGTGGAGCAGGACTTTGGCCACGCCCTGGCGCTGGATGTGGCGCGCGATCTGGTCATGTACCTCAAGCGGCCTGGCGGGCAGTCGCAGTTCAGCGTCTCGCTGGCCGCGCAAGCCACCCAGCATGGCGGGGTGCAGGCGGCTCAGCAATGGGTGCTGGCCCATCTGGACCAACCTATGCCGCTGGCGCTGCTGGCGGGCAAGGCGGCGATGAGCGAGCGCAACTTTCGCCGCGTGTTCCAGCAGGAGACCGGATGCAGCCCCAGCACCTTTGTCGAAAATGCAAGGCTGGAGCGCGCCAAGCAGTTGCTGGAAAACCTGGGCGGCTTGCCGCTGAAGACCGTGGCAGCCAAGGTGGGGCTGGGTTCGGAGCAGGCGCTGCGCCACTTGTTTGTGCGCCGTCTGGGCATCACGCCCGTGGTGTACCGGGAGCGTTTTGGCGATTGAAGCCAGAGCGGAAGAGCCAGGCGCGCCCCGGTAGGAATGCCGTTTGTGAGCGGCAGAAACAGCGGGCTCTGAGTATCTGCTCACTGTTTGCTGAATTGCTCTGCGGGTGAGACCTGTCTGAAAACCGTCTGTTGGCTGTGCATGCCAGGGTCCGCATTTCGTAACCTGGTTGCGGATGCCGGCAAACCTATAATTTCGCCCACCAAGGTGGGCATGGCAACTGCATGACAGATGGCCAGCCGGATCGGTCAACAGGCGCTGGAATCCAGCGCCATTTTTTCGTCAGACCACATCCGTGGAGCACTGGCAACCAATCAGAAAATCCCAGTTCATGAGCAGTATTGCTATTTCATCCATTCTGGTGGTCCTCAGCATCGTGGCCATCATCTACCTGACGGCCAAACTCAAGGCCAATGTGTTTGGCGCACTGTTCGCCGTCTCTCTGGCGCTGGCACTGCTGGGCACCAGCCTGCCCTTGCCCAAGGTGATCGACGCGCTCAAGACCGGCTTTGGCAACACGCTGGGCAGCATCTCCTTTGTCATCATCTTCGGCGCAGCGATTGCCGTGTGCATGCAAAAAAGCGGTGGAGCCCTGAGCATTGCCACCCATATCCTGAACCTGGCCGGCAGGCACAACGCCAGGCCCGCCATGGCCTGGACCGGGTTCATCCCCGGCCTGACCATCTTCTGCGATACCGGCTACATCATCCTGAGCGGCATTGCCCGCAGCATCAGCGCCAGCTCCAAGGTGCCCATGCCCTTGATCGCCTCTATCCTCGGGACCTCGCTGTACGCCGTGCACTGCCTGGTACCTACCCACCCCGGTGCGCTGGCGGCGGCCACGGCGCTGAACGCCAATCTGGGCATGCTGGTGCTGGCCGGTGTGCTGTTTGCCATTCCCGGTCTGCTGGCCGCGTATTTCTGGGCCAACTGGATGTGCAAGGGCAAGGACTACGCGCCTGCCGTGGCTGATGAGAGCGAGCTGCAGTCCACTGCCGATCTGCCTTCGTTCGGCTTTTCGCTGCTGCCCGTGGTGTTGCCGCTGCTGCTGATCTCGATCTCCACGCTGCTGACCACGCTGGGCTACAAGGACGGCTTGGCCACCGCGTTCCACTTTCTGGGTAACCCCGTGATCGCGCTGCTGGCCGGCATGCTCTGCGGCATGTGGCTGTTGGCCTGCAATGGCGGCAAGAAGGGCGACTTCAGCGCCGTGCTGGAAGACGCCATCGTCAAGGCCGGCCCCACGCTGATCATCACCGGCGCGGGCGGCATGTTCGGCGCCATCATCAAGGAAACCGGCGTGGGCGCCGCACTGGGCGATGCCCTGGGCAGCGCTTCCGTGGGCCTGCTTGTGCCCTTCATCATTGCACTGCTGCTCAAGACGGCGCAGGGCTCGTCCACCGTGGCGGCACTGACATCCGCGGCCATCATTGCTCCCAGCCTGGCCACTTTCGGCCTGGATTCGGAAACCGGCCGCATCTTCGCCGTGCTGGCCATTGGCGCGGGCTCCATCGTGGCCTCGCATGCCAATGACTCCTACTTCTGGGTGGTGACCAAGTTTTCCCAGATCGAGATGGAAGAGTCGTTGCGCGTCTTCACCACCTCCACCATCGTCATGGGTCTGGTCAGCTTTGCCTGCATCTGGGCCGCCAGCGTCTTCATGCTGTAAACGAGCCAGCTCTCATGCCGCAAACCCCGGTCAGCCATGGCCGGGGTTTTTTTTGTGCTCAGAACATCGGGCTTTTGAAGAAGTCCAGCGCCGCCTTGGCGGCCGCGAAATTGCTTTCGACCTGGGCTTGCTGCTCGGCAGGCAATGCGGTGATGGTGTTGGCGCGCTTTGAGGCCTTGGCCTTTTCCTCTGCCATGGAGCCAGCAGCGGGCGCGAGCCTGGGCACACCGGCGGGTGCTAGCAACTGTGTCAAATCCAGCGCCGGATTGAGCTGCCACAGACAGGCCACATAGGTGGCCATGGAGACGGCCGCATCGCCACGCTCTATACGCGCCATGGTGGGCTGGGAGATGCCCAGCCGCTCGGCCCATTGGGCCTGAGTCTCCCCACGGCTTTTGCGCTGCTGGACGATGCGCTGCGCCAGTTGTTCGATCTGCAAAAGAATGGCGGGAGGAAACTCTGCGGGGCTGGTGTTCTGACGAGGCATATGCCAATGGTAGTGGGCCTGGAGGGCCTGTGAAGAAAGATCTCGATCAGGCCAGCCATCAGACGGACAAGCGGTACAGCGTGCCGTTGAACTCGACTTCGGCGCTGCTGTGCAGTGCATCGAGCTGGCCCAGTATCAGCTCCCGCACGGGGGCCGTCACGGCGTTCAGGCCCAGCAGGCGTGCCACGGCGGCGGGCAGCTCGTCACGCTGGCCGCCCAGGCTGGAGCGCAGCGCCTGCCGGATGGCCTGGCGAACTTCCGCGGGGGGCAGGCAGTCGGGGCGGCGCAGATTGGCCGAGCTGACGGCAGAGCGGTCGCGCACGCGCACCGTGCGGCCCGGCAGATCGAGAAAATCGGCTTCGCTGGTGATGGCACCATCGGCCAGCAGCGACTGGCGGGCCGCCTCCAGCGCATCGCGCACGCGGTTGCCCGCACGCTGCAGACCCCAGAGGGTGCGCATGCGCGTGGTCAGCTCATCGGCGTGAATCGGACCTTCCTGCTCCACCACCTGCAGCACCAGCTGCGCGAGAAGCGAGGTGGGCAAGCTGTGCAGATCCTTGGCGGGCACCTCCAAGCGAGCCTCGGCATAGGCGGATTCAGGCCTTGCCTGGCCGCTGTTGCCGGCATTTTCCGTGGGCTCTGCCTCTACTACTTCACGCTCTATCACTTCCATAGCTGCTGGCGCAGGTGGGGCCTGCGTTTGAGGCAGATCTTGCTCAAAGCTCTGCTGCGCGCGCTGCACGGCGGCCAGCACTTTCTGCGTCTCGGCACGCGGCTGGCGAAACCAGTCGCAGCCCCAGATGCGGTGCAGCTGCCAGCCATGGCTCTCCAGCACGGACTGGCGCAGGCGGTCGCGGTCGCGGGCCGAGCGGCTGTGGTGGTAGCTGGCACCGTCGCACTCGATGCCCAGCAGATAGCGGCCCGGTTGCTCAGGGTCGACCACGGCCAGGTCGATAAAGAAGCCGGCAATGCCGATCTGCGTCTCTACCTTCAGGCCCTGGGCCATGAGCTCCTCGGTCAGAGCCTCATACACATCTTCCTCCAGCGGCGACTCCAGATCGCGGCCGCTGATGCCAGCCATGGCCAGCTGGCCCGTGGCCGCGTACTGCAAAAAGACCTTGAGTGCGGCCACGCCCTTGCCCTTGCCGCGTTCCAGATCGATATCGTCGGCCGTGATGGACGCGAACACCTCGCAGCGCTGCTTGGCGCGCGAGATAAGCACATTGAGGCGGCGCTCGCCACCGTCGGCACTCACGGGGCCGAAACGCATGGGCAGATAGCCCTGGGCATTGCGCGCATAGGCCACCGAGATAAAGATCACATCGCGCTCGTCGCCCTGCACGTTTTCGAGATTCTTGATGAAGAAGGGCTCGTTGGGATGGGCGACAAAGAAAGGCTCGGCCTCGGGCTGCTGGCGGCGCAGCAGCTCCAGCTCGTCCTGAATGGCGATCTTCTGCTGCAGCGAAAACGCGGCCACGCCCAGGCTCAGCTGCGGGGTCTGCAGAGCATGCTGCATGATGGCGCGGGCAATGGTCTGCGCCTCGATACGGTTGACGCGCGTGGCGCCGCTGTCAAAGCGCCCCTCGGGCAGGTGGTGAAAGCGCAGGCCCATGCCGGCGCGGGCGGTGTAGGGGCTGGGCACGATGAACAGGCCGCTGTTGTAGAACTGCTGGTTGGACACCGCAATCAGCGACTGGTGGCGGCTGCGGTAATGCCAGCGCAGCATGAGCTGGGGCATGCCCTTGGCCAGGCACAGGCTCAGAATGCTTTCCACATCGGCGGCACCGGCGATGAGCTGGTCTTCATCCTCGTCGTCAAACTCGTCCTGCTCGCTGGTCATGCGCGAGAAAAAGCGCGTGGGTGGCAACTGGCGGTCATCGCCCACCACCACCAGCTGCTTGCAGCGCGCAATTGCGCCCAGTGCATCGACGGGCTCGATCTGGCTGGCCTCGTCGATGACCAGCAGGTCGAACTCGACAGCGCCGGGTTCGAGAAACTGCGCCACCGACAGCGGGCTCATCATGAACACAGGCTTGATGGCCTGCACGGCCTCGCCCGCGAGCTTGAACAGCTTGCGCAGCGGCATATGGCCGCGCTTGCGCGCGATCTCGCCATTGAGCACGCCCATGGGGCCCATGCCGGAGGCCGTGCGCGGCACCCGCTCGTAATGCGAGAGGGCGGACTGGGCGCGCGCCAGTTCGATGCGCTCCATGTCCAGCGCGCGGAACTGACGCACCTTCTGGCTGTGCTGATCGCCGTTGAAGCCCACCAGCTCGGGGTGGGCCTGCGTGGCCTGGCGCAGCAGCGCCTCATAGTAGGCGCGCTCAAAGCCTTGTGGCAGATCATCCAGGGCAATGGCAGCCAGTTCCAGCTGCTCCACCAGCACAGGCATGCCCTGGCTGCGCGCCTGGCTGCGGGTCGCATGGTATTGGGCCCAGTTCAGCAGTGCGTCGGGCGCGCCCATCCACTGCGCAAGGCGTTCATTCATCGCTGCAAAAGGAATAGCTTGCAGCGCTGATGTTTCAAAGGCTTCCTGAGTATCTATCTGGTAATTGGCAAGCGTGGTCTGCGCTGCTTGCTCAAATTTTTGTAGCGAGGCTGCGGCCCTGGCCGCCAGTTCCGCACAGTGTGCGGGCGATGGCAGCTGGGTGTAGAGCTGGCGAAAGGCCTCGCTGCGGCCCTGGCCGTCAGGCCCGGCCATCCAGCGCAGCACGGCTTGCAACTGGCTCCAGTCGCTTTGTTCGCCCTGCCAGAGTTGGCCAAAGGCCGCCAGGCCATCGCTGTTTTGCTGGGTCAATGTCTGGCGCAGGCCTTGGGCCTGCATTAGCGCATCCAGCCACTGGATGCGTTCTGCCCTGGTCTTGGGTAGAGCCTCCTTGAGATGCGCTTTGACGCTGGCAATGGCCTGGCGATAGCCGCTGTTGAAGATGCGAAACAGCGAATCGCCATGCGCGGCAATGCTCTGGCGGGCAGGGCTCCAGTCCTGGCTCCAGGCCGAATCGGCAAAACGGCTGCGCAGGCTTTGTGCCTGCTGGCTGAACTGCTGGCCGGTTTCCACCAGTTTTTGCAACTGGCCCAGGCCATGATTCCAGATCACGCTGGCCACCGATTGGCGGTCCACCGTGGGAGCCAGAGCCAGTTGCTGCGCCAGCACCATCTGTGCCTGCAGGCCTTGCATGTTTTCGGGCGCTGGCTCATTCAGCGATTGCGCCAGCTGCTCCGCGTCTTGCAGCGTTTGCTGCAGCAAGGCCTGCAGCGCAGGCAGTTGCTGGGCAAAGCGATCGGCATCGAGCTTGAGCAAAGCCGGGTGGCACACGCCGCGCCAGGGGTGTTCGGCGATGGGCGTGAGCTTGGCCGCGGCCTGGCACAGGGCTTGCACGGTTTGCTGGCGCGCATGAAAGTCGCTGGCCGACCAGTTTTGCGCGCCCTGCAGCAGATCGGGCAGATGGGCGATCTGCACCGCATCCAGTTTGGCCAGATGGCCGAGGATTTGATAAGGCGTCAGTGCGCAGGGCGCCAGCGGCGCATGCATGGTTTCGCTGTGGGCATTGAGCTGCTGCTGCACACTGCCAAGCTCGTTGATGATCTGGTCGCGGTGCTCCACACGCGGCTTGCCCAGGTCGCGCGTGGCCTTGAGCTCTTCAAGCACCTTGCGCTTGTTGGCATGGTGGCTGTGCAGCTCCAGGCAGGCCGGTCCCAGGCCCACGGCCTTGAGGCGGCGGTTCACCACCTCCAGCGCCGCCATCTTCTCGGAGATGAACAGCACCTTCTTGCCATCGGCAATCGCGGCGGCAATCACATTGGTGATGGTCTGGGACTTGCCCGTGCCGGGGGGCCCCTGAATGACGAGGTTCTCGCCGCGGCGCACGGCCTCTATGGCCAGGGACTGCGAACTGTCCGCATCGACCACATGACGCTGGCTGGCCACGGGAATCAGTGCATCGACATCGGCGTCTTCGGGGAAGATTTCATCGCGTGCCTCAAAGCCGTCCTGCAGCGCGGCGGCGATCAACGCCTGCTGGTCCAGCCGCTTCTCTGCAGGCCAGGTGCTGGCATCCAGGTCGCGGTACATGAGGAATTTGGCAAAGCTGAAAAAGCCCAGCGTCATCGCATCGGGCAAGACCTGCCAGCCGTTTTGAGAGGCGGCCATGGCACCGACCTCGGCCAGATAGGCGGCGGGGTCAAAGTCGTCTCCGGCCTTGAATTCGGGCAGTTCCAGGCCGAAGTCGGCCTTGAGCTTGGCCGCCAGCGAGAGGTTTTCCGCTGCATCTTCCTGCAGCCAGGACAGGGTGAAACGCTCGGCCGCGCTTTTGCGCTCCAGCGCCACGGGCAGCAGGATCAAGGGGGCAAAGCGTGGTTTGTCGGGCGCATTGCGGTCAAACCACTGCAGATGGCCCAAGGCCAGAAACAGAATATTGACGCCTTGCTCTTCCACGAAAGTGCGGGCGTCGGAATACATGTCCAGCAGCCGGCGCTGCAGCTTTTCACTGGACAGGCGTGTCTGCAGCTTGAGGTCGCGGTGGCGCTGGGCCACGCCTCGTTCATCGCGCGGCTCGTCGTCGGGCTGGGGCAGGGCAGGGGACTGTACTTCGGCAGCAGCTTGCTCTGCGGCATTGGTCTGCTCTGCCTCGTCGCTTCGGCTTGGAACAAAGCTCATGGCCTTGTTTTCGCTGACCAGCAGGCGATAGACCTCGGGCGTCAGCTCATCGGCAAAGTGCAGCAGCCTGGCGGTGGCGGCCTGGGGCAGGCTCAGCAGCCGGTTGCGCGTGGACAGGTCCAGCAGCGACTGGCGGCTTTTTTCGAGCTGGCGGGTGATGGGGGAGGCAGGAGTTGCAGCGCTGGCAAACTCTGTGCCGGAAAGCGCTGGCGTGGAGTTGTCGTCGGCGCTGTGATTCACATTGGCGGACATGGATTTCCCGGATCAATCAGTTGGTACTGACTGTACTGGGAAATCCAGCCACGATTTACGCAAAGCAGCATCAGGCAAGATGCTTCGCCTCAGGGGCGTAGCCCTTGGTACATCCTTGTTTGCGTCGGTTCTATTTGCAAGGCATCAGCTCTGACCAGGCTTGGTGGGCAAAAGCCCTGCAGCCCGCAATTTGTCCTTCTTGCTGGGCCTGCGGCCCTTGATGCCGCCATTGCCGTCCTGCGCAACAGGTGGCGGCGGAGCTTCTTCGGTGGGTTCGAAACCGGGAAGCTGCTCCAGCGCGATGTCGAGCTGGTTGCGCTTGCAGATCAGCTTCCAGTGCGCTGTATCCGGAGGACTGACGAAAGTGATGGCGGCTCCTGCATGCCCGGCGCGGCCGGTACGGCCAATGCGGTGAATGTAGTCGGCGGGCGAGCGCGGCAGGTCGTAGTTGATGACCGTGGGCAGTTGGGCGATATCGATGCCGCGTGCGGCCAGGTCGGTGGTGATGAGCAACTGCCAGCGCCTGGCCTTGAACTGGTCGAGCACATCCTTGCGCGCACCCTGGCTCATGTCGCCGTGGAAGGTGGTGGCGTAGATGCCTGCCTTGTAGAGCTTGTCGGCCAGCATTTCGGCCGTGTGGCGCTTGGCGACAAAGACCAGGGCGCGCTCCCATTCGCTTTGGCCTTCGCCATCCTTGACCAGTTGGCGCAGCAGCTGGGTGCGGCGCGTGCTGTCCACGGCAATGGCGCGCTGGCTGATGTTTTCGGGGCTGGCCGAGTGCTCGGCTGCTGCATCCGCATCGACTTGCACGCGCACCGGGTTTTGCAGCAGTTGCTGGGCCAGCGCTTCCACGTTCTGCGGGAAGGTGGCCGAAAACAGCAGGGTCTGGCGCTGAGCGGGCAGCAGGGCCAGCACGCGGTTCAGCTCTTCGGCAAAGCCCTGGTCCAGCAGGCGGTCGGCCTCGTCCAGCACCAGATGCTGCACGCTGCCCAGACGCACGGCATTGTGCTCGACCAGGTCCAGCAGGCGGCCGGGTGTGGCGACCAGAAAGTCGGCGCTGCCGCGCAATTGCATCATCTGCGGGTTGATGGAAACACCGCCATAGACCACACGGTTGCGGGGCTGCTCACGTGGGTCATTGCTCAGCTGGCGCGTCAGATCGCTCAAGCTTTCATGCACCTGCAGGGCCAGTTCGCGTGTGGGCACCAGGATCAAGGTGGTCAGCGGTCGCACAAAGCCGGTATGGCCGCGCTTGCCCGACGCCTGCAGCCAGCGCTGCAGCAGCGGCAGCAGATAGGCCATGGTCTTGCCCGAGCCCGTGGGTGCGCAGGCCCAGAGGTCACGCCCGGCCAGCACGGGGGGAACGGACTGGGACTGGATGGGGGTGGCGTCGTGCAGGCCCAGGTCCTGGGCGGCATTCAAAAGCTCGGCGCGCAGGCCTAGTGGGGCAAAAGACATACAGATGGGCTTCAATAGGGGCAGGAGGCGCATTGTCGGGGAATTGCCGCTTCGCAGCACGCCGCAGGGACAAGCTACAGTAAGGCCAGAGATCAAAAAGCAAGGAGCAAACCCATGGCCCACTCAGCCATCGTGATGACCGAATACGGCGGCCCCGAAGTATTGAAGCTGGCCGAGGTGGACTCGCCGTCGCTGGCCGCCGCTCAGGTGCGTGTGCGCAACACGCGTGTTGGCGTGAACTTTCACGATATCTATGTGCGCTTGGGCCTGTACAAGACGCTGGCTTTGCCTGGCACGCCGGGCATCGAGGCCGTGGGCGTGGTGGCCGAAGTCGGTGAAGGCGTGAGCCGCTTCAAGGTGGGCGACCGTGTTTGCTATGTTTCGGCGGCTTATGCGATCTATGCCGCCGAGCGTGTGATGGCTGCCGATGAGCTGATCGCCGTGCCCGACGACTTGAGCGATGCGCTGGTGGCCTCAAGCCTGCTGCGCGGCCTCACGGCCGACGTGCTGCTGCACCGCGTGGCGCAGATAGGCCAGGGATCGCGCATTCTGGTTCAGGCCGCAGGAGGCGGCATGGGGCAGATTCTGAGCCAGTGGGCCACGCAGCTGGGCGCCATGGTGATTGGCACGGCAGGCGGCGATGCCACGGCCAGGAAGGCTGACCAGAGCGGCTGCGTGGAAGTGATTCGCTATCGCGGCGCCGGGGCCAGGGATGTGGCGGCCCGCGTGATGGAGATCACCCATGGCGAAGGTGTGGATGTGGCCTATGACGGCGTGGGCAGGGACAGCTTTGACGGTTCGCTGGCCAGTCTGGCATTTGGCGGGCAACTGGTGATGTATGGCCAGTCGTCCGGCCCGGTCGCGCCGCTGGAGATTGCGCGTCTGGCCGCGCGCTCGAACAGTGTGAGCCGGCCCATGGTCTTTCACTTCGTGAAGAAGGCCAGGGAGCGCGATGCGATGGCAGCGCGTGTGTTCGAGGCGCTGCGCAAAAAGCATTTCCGCATGGGCGAGCCGCTGGAGTTTGCGTTGGCCGATGCGGCAGCCGCCCATCGCGAGCTGGAGGCGCATGGCGCACTGCAGCCGATTCTGCTCGTGCCTTGAGGGCTGCCGGTCTCTGCTTGCTATGAGCATGGAAGCTGCTGACGCTCTATAAGCTTCAGTCTTGAATCAATTTGATATTGAAATCATTAGCTGAAAAGCGCTAACAGCTACTGTTTTGGTAGTCCTTCATCTGAAAGACGGCTGCAGCGAGCGCCAAAGAAAAAGCCCGCAGGCTTTGCAGTCTGCGGGCTTTGCATTCTGCAGACCCGCTGCTGCGGGCCTGAGTCTGCCAATCAACGCTGAGCGATAGGCTTGACGTCGCGTGCCACCGAGCCGGTATACAGCTGGCGGGGACGGCCGATCTTGTACTCGGGGTCGGCCATCTGTTCGTTGAGCTGGGCGATCCAACCCACGGTGCGGGCCAGGGCGAAGATGCCGGTGAACAGGTTGACGGGGATGCCGATGGCGCGCTGCACGATACCGGAGTAGAAGTCCACGTTCGGGTAGAGCTTGCGCTGGACGAAGTAGTCGTCTTCCAGGGCAATCTTTTCCAGCTTCTTGGCCAGGGCGAACAGGGGATCGTTTTCCAGACCCAGTTCGGCCAGGATTTCGTTGCAGGTTTCCTGCATCAGCTTGGCGCGGGGGTCGTAGTTCTTGTAGACGCGGTGGCCAAAGCCCATCAGCTTGACGCCGCTGGTCTTGTCCTTGACCTGTTCCATGAACTCGCCGACTTTGGCGATGCCGCCGTTGGCCTGAATGCCTTCCAGCATGTTCAGGCAGGCTTCGTTTGCGCCGCCGTGGGCAGGGCCCCACAGGCAGGCCACGCCGGCGGAGATGGCGGCGAAGGGGTTGGTGCCCGACGAGCCGCACAGACGCACGGTGGAGGTGGAGGCGTTTTGCTCGTGATCGGCGTGCAGGATGAAGATGCGGTCCAGAGCGCGCTCAACCACGGGGTTGACTTGGTACTCTTCGCAAGGATTGCCGAACATCATGCGCATGAAGTTGCCCGCGTACGACAGGTCGTTCTTGGGGTACATGTAGGGCTGGCCCATACCGTACTTGTATGCCATGGCAACCAGAGTCGGCATCTTGGCGATCAGACGGATCGCGGCGATGTTGCGGTGCTCGGGGTTGGTGATGTCGGTGCTGTCATGGTAGAAGGCCGACATGCCGCCCACCAGACCGGTCAGAACGGCCATGGGGTGGGCATCGCGGCGGAAACCACGCAGGAAGAACTGCATCTGCTCGTTGACCATGGTGTGCTTGGTCACGGTGTCTTCGAACTCGGCCTTCTGGGCTTCGTTGGGCAGTTCACCGTACAGCAGCAGGTAACAGGTTTCCAGGAAGTTGCAGTTCTTGGCCAACTGTTCGATGGGGTAGCCGCGGTACAGCAGCTCACCCTTGTCGCCATCGATGTAGGTGATGGCGGATTGGCAGGCAGCGGTAGAGAGGAAGCCTGGGTCGTACGTGAACATGCCTGTTTGGGCGTAGAGCTTGCGGATGTCGATCACATCCGGGCCGATATTGCCCTGGTACACAGGCATCTCCACACTGGGAGCGCCGTTGCTGAAAGACAGCGTTGCTTTGTTGTCAGCGAGTTTCATTTCCAAACTTCCTTCTCTAGTTTGCCTAGCCTACTGGGGACAGTTACCGGGCTGGCGCTTGCGCACCATCTCCAGCACTTCCCTGACTTCTTGGGTATCGAGTTGTCCTTCTGGTTCCTTGCGACGCAAGAAAAGATCCATCAGGTCGTTGTCTGCCAGATCCATCAAGGCAGACAGGCCAGTCGCGTGTCTCCGCGTGAGCTGGCTTCCGTAGGTGGCGAAGAACTGCTCGATGAACAGATCGTTCTCAACCAGGCCACGGCGGCTGCGCCACCTCAGCAGGTCGCGCTCACGTTCTTCGAGCAGAGTATTCGTCATCAGCATCAGACGGTTCGACGAACCATCAGCTCCTTGATCTTGCCAATGGCTGCGGTGGGGTTCAGGTGCTTGGGGCACACGTCCACGCAGTTCATGATGGTGTGGCAGCGGAAGAGACGGTACGGATCTTCCAGGTTGTCAAGGCGCTCGCCCGTGGCGGTGTCGCGGCTGTCCGCGATGAAGCGGTAAGCCTGCAGCAGACCGGCCGGGCCCACGAACTTGTCGGGGTTCCACCAGAACGAGGGGCAGCTGGTGGAGCAGCTGGCGCACAGAATGCACTCGTACAGGCCGTTGAGCTCTTCGCGCTCCTCGGGCGACTGCAGACGCTCCTTGCTGGGCGATGCATAGATGTCGCTTTGCAGGTAGGGCTTGATCGAGTGGTACTGCTTGAAGAACTGCGTCATGTCCACGATCAGGTCGCGGATCACGGGCAGGCCGGGCAGGGGCTTCAAGACGATGTCGCCCTTGAGGGTGTTCATGTTCGTCAGGCAGGCCAGGCCGTTCTTGCCGTTGATGTTCATGGCGTCGGAGCCGCAAACACCTTCGCGGCAGGAACGGCGGAAGGCGATGGAGGGGTCCATGGCCTTGAGCTTGACCAGGGCGTCCAGCAGCATGCGCTCATGACCGTCCAGCTCCACTTGCACGGTTTGCATGTAGGGCTTGGCGTCTTTGTCCGGATCGTAGCGGTAGATTTTGAATGTGCGCTTCATTTTGATCTTCTCTCGTGGGCTGCTGGATTAGAACGTGCGGACCTTGGGAGGCACGCTGTCAACGGTCAGGGGCTTGAGGTTCACAGGCTTGTAAGACAGGCTGTTGGTGGCGCTGTCCCACAGGGTGTGCTTGAGCCATTCCTTGTCGTTGCGGCCCAGGGGGAATTCGGCGTGATCGGCAGGGTGCTCGTAGTCGTACACGGTGTGTGCACCACGGCATTCGTGACGGGCAGCGGCCGAGGTCATGGTGGCTTGAGCCACTTCGATCAGGTTGTCCACTTCCAGCGCTTCCATACGTGCGGTATTCCACACCATGGACTTGTCCTTGAGGGTCACGGAGCCGACCTTGTCGCGGATGGCATTGATCTTGGTCACGCCCTCGTCCATGGACTTTTGCGTACGGAACACGCCTGCATGCGTCTGCATGGATTGACGGATTTCGCCAGCGAGGTCCTGCGCGTAAGTGCCGTCCTTGGAGTCTTGCAGCTGGTTGAGGCGCGTCAGGGTGCGTTCGGCACCGTCGGCAGGCACTTCGTGGTGAGTGCCGAAGCCGTTGACGAATTCAACGATGTGCTTGCCGGCGGACTTGCCGAAGACCAGCAGGTCCAGCAGCGAGTTCGTGCCCAGGCGGTTGGCGCCGTGCACCGACACGCACGAGCATTCGCCCACGGCGTAGAGGCCGTTGACCACATTGTTCTTCTCGCCGTCCCAGGTCACGACCTGGCCGTTGATGTTGGTGGGGATGCCACCCATCTGGTAGTGGATGGTGGGAACCACGGGGATGGGTTCCTTGGTGATGTCCACGTTGGCGAAGTTGTGGCCGATTTCTTCCACCGAAGGCAGGCGCTTGCGGATGGTGTCGGCGCCCAGGTGGTCCAGCTTCATCAGGATGTAGTCCTTGTTGGGGCCACAGCCGCGACCTTCCTTGATTTCCTGGTCCATCGAACGGGACACGAAGTCGCGCGGTGCCAGATCCTTCAGCGTGGGGGCGTAGCGCTCCATGAAGCGTTCGCCTTCGCTATTCAAAAGAATAGCGCCTTCGCCGCGGCAGCCTTCGGTCAGTAGCACGCCCGCGCCGGCCACGCCGGTGGGGTGGAACTGCCAGAACTCCATGTCCTGCAGCGGGATGCCGGCGCGTGCGGCCATGCCCAGGCCGTCACCGGTGTTGATGAAGGCATTGGTCGATGCCTGGAAGATACGACCGGCACCACCGGTGGCCAGCAGCACGGCCTTGGCGTGCAGCTCATACAGGTCGCCGGTTTCCAGTTCGATGGCGGTCACGCCGACCACGTCGCCCTG
Source organism: Comamonas resistens (assembly GCF_030064165.1). Classification (NCBI taxonomy): domain Bacteria; kingdom Pseudomonadati; phylum Pseudomonadota; class Betaproteobacteria; order Burkholderiales; family Comamonadaceae; genus Comamonas; species Comamonas resistens. The sequence continues at coordinate 3,578,958 of NZ_CP125947.1, read as the reverse complement.
GGTGTTGCGGATCAGGTCCAGCGCCATCCATTCCACGAAGAAGTTGGTCTTGGACTTGACGTTCTGCTGGTACAGCGTGTGCAGCATGGCGTGGCCGGTACGGTCGGCTGCGGCGCAGGCGCGCTGCACGGGCTTTTCGCCGTAATTGGCAGTGTGACCGCCGAAAGGACGCTGGTAGATGGTACCGTCGGCATTGCGGTCGAAAGGCATGCCGAAGTGCTCGAGCTCGATCACGACGTTCGGTGCTTCACGGCACATGAACTCGATGGCGTCCTGGTCGCCCAGCCAGTCGGAGCCCTTGATGGTGTCGTAGAAGTGGTAGTGCCAGTTGTCGTCCGACATATTGCCCAGCGAAGCGGACACGCCACCTTGGGCGGCCACGGTATGCGAGCGAGTGGGGAAGACCTTGGACAGCGAGGCGACGGACAGACCGGCACGCGACAGTTCCAGCGCAGCGCGCAGGCCGGAGCCGCCGGCACCGACGATCACGACGTCAAACTTGCGCTTGGTGATATTTGCTTTGGTATAGCTCATTCTTAACCTTCAATCGTGGAGACCGTGTCTCGATCAGAGACGCCACAGAACCTGGATGCCCCAGCCGATGCAACCGACCAGCCAGGCAATGGTGATGACTTGCAGCGACAGACGCAGGCCCACGGGCTTGACATAGTCCATCCAGATATCGCGCACGCCGATCCAGGCATGCCAGCCCAGAGCCACGAACAGGGCCAGGGTCAGAAATTTCATCCATTGGGGGGCGAAGATGCCTGCCCATTGCTCGTAGCCCACGGGGCCGCCGACTGTCAGAAAGCGCACCAGCAGCACAACGGTGTACAGAGCCATCAGGACGGCAGTGGAGCGTTGGGCCAGAAAGTCGCGAGTGCCATAGTGCGCACCGACAACAGTGCGCTTGGAGCCGTAATTCACGGACATGGTTGTTTCCTTATCGTGAGGTGTTATTGACTGGGCGCTGATCAGTACAGACCAAACAGCTTGGCGCCAAGCACCACGGTCAGGGCAACGCTGATGACCAGCACGGTTGCGGCAGTGGACTTGCCGGTCTGCTTGTTCACGGCGTGGTGGTTCACGTCCATCACCAGATGGCGAACACCTGCGCAGAAGTGGTGCAGATAGGCCCAGATCAGAGCCAGGCAGACGAGCTTGGCACACCAGCCGAACGGACCCGCAAACACCGAGGTAAAGGAGTCAAACGAGATTTCCGACGAGATCGACTTGTCGAACATCCAGATGATGAACGGCAGCAGGATCGCCATCAGCAAACCGCTGACACGGTGCAGAATCGATATGATGCCTGCCAGGGGCAGGCGATAGGTCGGAAGGTCCGAGAAGAAGTTGATATTGCGGAACTCTGGCCGCTGTTTGGCTTTTTGCTCTGTCATGGCAGGGTACTTTCGTGGATGTAACTGCGTTGTAATCGCTAGTGCGAAGCGACACAAAATTCTATTGCAATGCAGCAGAATCCGTTAGCCGAATTTGAATAGCAGATGATTGGGATATGACGCAATCAACGCTTTTGCGGGGGGATTCAGTTCAATGCATTGCGGTAATGGTGGGTGTCGGTGCGGTACAGGCCGCGGCGTAACTCCATGGGAACATCGTTGTAGGTGAATGCCGTGCGCTCCACGCTGAGCAGCGGCGTGGTGCTGGGGATGTTCAACACCTGGGCCTGCTCCGCGTCCGGGAGAACGGCGCGAATCTTTTCGTCGGCCCGTACCATGCGCACGCCGTAGTCGAGCTCGAACATGGCATAAGTGGGGCCTTGGTAGCTGGACATCTGCTCTGCAGTCAGGCCTTTGAAGGCGTGGCCGGGCAGCCAGATGTCTTCCAGAATGGTGGGAATGCCGGCAAAGGACAGAATGCGGCGTACATGCATGACCGCATCGCCGGTGCGCAGCGCCAGGGCGCGCGCGACTTCGGCTGGGGCGCGCAGGCGGCGGCATTCAAGAATATGGCGCTCGGCGCGGCCTTCGCGCTGCAAGTCGCCGGCATCGGGGTGCAATTTCAGGAAACGGTACTGAACCTGCTGGGCTGCGTGAGTGGCCACAAACGTGCCTTTGCCCTGGCGTCGCATCACGAGATTTTCGGCCGCCAGCTCGTCGATAGCCTTGCGCACCGTGCCCTGACTGACCTTGAAGCGGGCCGCCAGCTCCATTTCACTGGGGATCAGCTCTCCGGGGCGCCACTCGCCAGCTTCCAGGCTTTGCAGGATCAGCCCCTTGATCTGCTGATACAGGGGGCTGAAGGCCGGAGTGGAGACGCCAGCACCACCAGTATTGTTGGTTAAGGTGTCTGGAGCTGTGTTGTGAAGCGTTGGCATAGTTGTTTGAGCGATTCGTCTCCGCGATGCAATGCGTAAAACGGGCTGCTTCGGTGTGTGTAGCCCAGTGTGGATCATATCTTATATAAGACATAAGACAAATTGACCGGGCTTTGATTTCAGCAGTACACTTGCCGCATGTTTGCGGAGCTTGGGTAACTGGTGATTACGCTGGTGCAACCTGGCACCCCTGACATCCACTTTTTTCCAATATTGGAGTTTCACCATGAGCAAGAAGCCCGTCCGTGTCGCCGTTACCGGCGCAGCTGGCCAAATCGGTTACGCCCTGTTGTTTCGCATCGCCTCTGGCGAAATGCTGGGTAAGGATCAACCCGTTATTCTGCAACTGCTCGAGATTCCCGACGAGAAGGCTCAAAACGCTCTGAAGGGCGTGATCATGGAGCTGGAAGACTGCGCCTTCCCTCTGCTGGCCGGCATCGAAGCCCACGCCGACCCCATGACCGCCTTCAAGGATACCGACTACGCCCTGCTGGTCGGTGCCCGTCCTCGCGGCCCCGGCATGGAACGTGCCGACCTGCTGGCTGCCAACGCCCAGATCTTCACCGCTCAGGGCAAGGCTCTGAACGCCGTGGCTTCGCGCAATGTCAAGGTTCTGGTGGTCGGCAACCCCGCCAACACCAACGCTTACATCGCCATGAAGTCGGCTCCCGATCTGCCGGCCAAGAACTTCACCGCCATGCTGCGCCTGGACCACAACCGCGCTGCTTCCCAGCTGGCTGCCAAGGGCGGCTTCAAGGTTGGCGACATCAAGAAGCTGACCGTCTGGGGCAACCACTCGCCCACCATGTACGCTGACTACCGCTTCGCCACCGTGGACGGCAAGTCTGTGAAGGAAGCCATCAACGACCAGGAATGGAACGCCAACGTCTTCCTGCCCACCGTGGGCAAGCGCGGCGCCGCCATCATCGCTGCTCGCGGCCTGTCGTCGGCTGCCTCGGCTGCCAACGCTGCCATTGACCACATGCGTGACTGGGCTCTGGGCTCCAACGGCGAATGGGTCACCATGGGCGTGCCTTCCAACGGCGAGTACGGCATCCCCGCCGGCATCGTGTTCGGCTTCCCCGTGACCACCACGGCCGACGGCGAATACAAGATCGTCGAAGGTCTGGAAATCGATGCCTTCTCGCAAGAATGCATCAACAAGACTCTGGCTGAGCTGCAAGGCGAGCAAGACGGCGTCAAGCACCTGCTGTAATTAGCGCCCATGCAAGACTGGAACCCCGCGCTGTATCTGCGCTTTGCCAATGAGCGCACGCGCCCGGCCGCAGAGCTGCTGGCGCGGGTGCCAGCCTTGCAGCCGGCCCGCCGTCTCCACATCGTGGACCTGGGCTGCGGGCCGGGTAACTCCACCGAGTTGCTGGTGGAGCGTTTTCCTGATGCCGATGTTCTCGGCATCGACAACTCCGAAGCCATGCTGGAGACTGCACGCAAGCAGTTGCCGCAGGCCAAGTTCGAGGCTGGAGATATTGCCTCCTGGGCACCTGCAGAAGGTGAGCCAGCACCTGATTTGATTTATGCCAACGCTTCCATCCAGTGGGCGGGCGAGCATGAGGCCCTGATTCCCCGTCTGTTTTCACTGCTGGCGCCCGGTGGCGTGCTGGCCGTGCAGATGCCTGACAACCGTCAGGAACCCTCGCACCGAAACATGCGCGAAGTCGCGCAGCTGCCCCGGTTTGTGGCGCATATTGGCGATGCGAGCAAGGTGCGTACCGATATCCTGCCCATAGGGGCTTATTACGATCTGCTGGCCGCGCCCGTGCGTGATGTGGCCAGCGTGGATGTGTGGCACACCATCTACCAGCACCCTATGGAGTCGGCGGCAGCCATTGTGCAGTGGCTACGCGGCACAGGCCTCAAGCCTTTTGTGGAAGGCCTGCCTGCCCCGCTGCAAGCCGATTTTCTGGCTGAATATGAGCGCCGCATTGATGCGGCCTATCCCGAGCGGGCCGACGGCAAGCGTCTGCTGGCTTTTCCCCGACTTTTCATGGTGGCGCAGCGCAAGTCATGACGCAAAAACTGGTTCATCCTGCCTCGGTGCTGCTCGACGCTCAGGGTGGCTTTCAGCGCCTGCCTGTCTGCGATCACTACAGCGGTGTGGAAGTGCGCATGCGCAAAAGCCTGCAGTTGCAGGCTGAGATGATGGCCGAATTCGGCACCTGCGTATTCGACGTCACGCTCGATTGCGAGGATGGAGCCCCGGTCGGAGAGGAAGCAGCGCACGCCAAGCTGGTGACCGAGCTGGCCAATGGCGCAGCCGAGGGTGCACGAGTCGCAGCCCGGGTGCATGCCGTGGATCATGCGCATTTCCAGGCGGATATGGACATCATTGCCGGCGGCGCGGCAGGCAAGCTCTGCCACATCATGATTCCCAAGGTGGAGTCGGTTGATGATGTGATTCATGCCGAAAAAGCCTTGCAACGCGCTACAGGCAAGCGCATCCCGCTACATGTTTTGATAGAGTCACCAGCGGCCGTGCACCAGGCATTCGAGATTGCGGCCCACCCTGCGGTGCAGAGCATCTCTTTTGGGCTGATGGACTTTGTCTCGGCCCACGGCGGTGCGATTCCCGCGTCGGCCATGACGGCTCAGGGCCAGTTCGAGCATCCGCTGGTGGTGCGCGCCAAGCTGGAGATTGCCGCGGCCTGTCATGCCCACGGAAAGGTGCCATCGCACTGCGTGGTCACCGAATTCAAGAATCCTGCCGCTTTGGAGGCTTGCGCGCAAAAAGCCTCACGGGAGCTTGGCTACACACGCATGTGGAGTATCCATCCTGACCAGATTCGACCCATTTTGAGAGCCTTCGCCCCCGCAGAAGACGAGGTTCGACAGTCGGCACAAATTCTTACCTCTGCGGCGGTGCAGAATTGGGCCCCCATCAGTTTTGGTGGTGTACTACACGATCGCGCCAGCTATCGCTATTTCTGGCAGTTGCTTGAGCGCGCTCATCAGACGGGGCAGGTCTTGCCGGTTGAAGTTCAACCCTGGTTTGTCCCGGACCCAACCCATTGAACTCAAACAAGTCTGCAGGAGCCAATTCCTATGAAGACCCTTATCGCTACCTTGATGATTGCAGCTCCGCTGCTGGCCGTTGGTCAATCCGCTGTGGCACAGACCACACCCAAGGCTAAAGCCACAGCTACGAAGAAGGCTGTAGCCAAGAAGGCTCCCGCCAAGAAGGGCACCAAGGCTGCTACCGCTGCGGCGGCTGGTGCCGGTGCTGCAGCCGTGGCGGCCGGCCCCGCTTCTGCCGCGCTGAGCGCAGAAGACCTGGCCGTGTCCGAACGCGTGTTCAAGGGCCGCATCCCCTGCGAACTGGGCGCCTATGTGAACGTGACCGCCGACGCGGCCAACCCTGGCTATTTCATCGTGGACGGCCGTGGCTTCAAGTACCACATGTCGCCCGTGAAGACCTCGACCGGCACCGTGCGCCTGGAAGACAAGGCCGCTGGTGCCGTGTGGCTGCAGATCGCCAACAAGTCCATGCTGATGAACCAGAAGGCCGGTCAGCGTCTGGCCGACGAGTGCATGGCTCCCGAGCAACAGCAAGTGGCCGAGGCCATTCGCAAGAACCCACCTCCTAGCCTGCTGGACAACAAGTAATCCAGCGAGGCTGAGGGCTGTCGCCGCGCACACGGAGACAGCCCTGTGAATCGCGCATCAACGCGCAGCCTTTTTCAAAAACCATTGGAGAGAACCCATGTTGAAAGCCTACCGTGACCATGTGGCAGAACGCGCCGCACTGGGCATCCCCCCGCTGCCCCTGGATGCCAAGCAGGTCGCTGAGCTGATCGAGCTGATCAAGAACCCGCCTGCTGGCGAGGAAGCCTTCCTGCTCGACCTGCTGACCCATCGCGTGCCGCCCGGAGTGGACGATGCCGCTAAGGTCAAGGCTTCCCTCCTGGCTGCCGTGGCTCACGGTGACGTCAAGGTGGCTCTCATCTCCAAGGCCAAGGCCACCGAGCTGCTGGGCACCATGGTGGGTGGCTACAACGTGCATCCCCTGATCGAGCTGCTTGATGATGCCGAAGTGGCTGGCGTGGCTGCCGACGCGCTGAAGAAGACGCTGCTGATGTTCGACTTCTTCAACGACGTGGCCGACAAAGCCAAGGCCGGCAACGCCAAGGCCAAGGAAGTGATGCAAAGCTGGGCCGACGCCGAGTGGTTCACTTCGCGCCCCAAGGTCGAGGAAAAGATCACCGTCACCGTCTTCAAGGTGCCTGGCGAAACCAATACCGACGACCTGTCGCCCGCTCCCGATGCCTGGAGCCGCCCCGACATTCCTCTGCATTACCTAGCCATGCTGAAGAACACGCGTCCCGACGCGGCGTTCAAGCCCGAAGAAGACGGCAAGCGCGGCCCCATGCAGTTCATTGAAGACCTGAAGAAGAAGGGCCACCTGGTTGCCTACGTGGGTGATGTGGTCGGTACCGGTTCTTCGCGCAAGTCCGCCACCAACTCGGTGATCTGGGCCACGGGTCAGGACATTCCCTTTGTCCCCAACAAGCGTTTTGGCGGCGTGACCCTGGGCGGCAAGATTGCTCCCATTTTCTTCAACACGCAGGAAGACTCCGGCGCTCTGCCCATTGAAGTCGATGTTTCCAAGCTGGAAATGGGCGACGTGATCGACGTGCTGCCCTACGCCGGCAAGATCGTCAAGAACGGTGAAACCGTGGCTGACTTCCAGCTCAAGTCCGACGTGCTGCTGGACGAAGTGCAAGCCGGTGGCCGTATCAACCTGATCATCGGCCGTTCGCTGACCGCCAAGGCTCGCGAAGCCCTGGGTCTGCCCGCATCCACGGTGTTCCGCCTGCCCCAGGCTCCTGCCGCTTCCAACGCCGGCTTCACGCTGGCCCAGAAGATGGTCGGCCGCGCCTGCGGTCTGCCTGAAGGCCAGGGCGTGCGCCCCGGTACCTACTGCGAACCCCGCATGACTACCGTGGGCTCGCAAGATACCACCGGCCCCATGACCCGTGACGAGCTCAAGGATCTGGCTTGTCTGGGCTTCTCGGCCGATATGGTGATGCAGTCCTTCTGCCACACGGCCGCTTACCCCAAGCCCGTGGACGTGAAGACCCACCGCGAACTGCCCGAATTCATCAGCAACCGTGGCGGCGTGGCCCTGCGTCCTGGTGACGGCGTGATCCACAGCTGGCTGAACCGCCTGCTGCTGCCCGACACCGTGGGTACCGGCGGCGACTCGCATACCCGCTTCCCCATCGGTATCTCCTTCCCTGCAGGCTCCGGTCTGGTGGCCTTCGGTGCCGCGACTGGCGTGATGCCTCTGGACATGCCCGAATCCGTGCTGGTGCGCTTCAAGGGCGAAATGCAGCCCGGTGTGACCCTGCGCGATCTGGTGCACGCGATTCCCCTGTACGCCATCAAGCAAGGTCTGCTGACCGTGGCCAAGGCCGGCAAGATCAACGAGTTCTCGGGTCGTATCCTGGAAATCGAAGGCCTGCCCAATCTGAAGGTCGAGCAGGCGTTCGAGCTGTCCGACGCGTCTGCAGAGCGCTCTGCCGCCGGTTGCACGATCAAGCTGAATCCCGAGCCCATCAAGGAATACCTGACCTCGAACATCGTTCTGATGAAGAACATGATCGCCGACGGTTACGCTGACGCCAAGACCCTGCAGCGCCGTATCGAAAAGGTCGAAGCCTGGCTGGCCAAGCCCGATCTGCTGGAAGCCGACAAGAACGCCGAGTACGCCCACATCATCGAAATCGATCTGGCCGATATCAAGGAACCCATCGTCTGTTGCCCCAATGACCCCGATGACGCCAAGACCCTGTCTGACGTGGCCGGTGCCAAGATCGACGAAGCCTTCATCGGCTCCTGCATGACCAATATCGGTCACTTCCGCGCCGCAGCCAAGCTGCTGGGCGGCCAGCGCGACATCCCCGTCAAGCTGTGGGTGGCTCCTCCCACCAAGATGGACCAGACCGAGCTGATCAAGGAAGGTCACTACGCTGCTTTTGGCACTGCCGGTGCGCGCACCGAAATGCCCGGCTGCTCGCTGTGCATGGGCAACCAGGCCCAGGTGCGTGAAGGTGCGACCGTGATCTCCACCTCGACCCGCAACTTCCCCAACCGTCTGGGCAAGAACACCAATGTGTATCTGGGCTCGGCCGAACTGGCAGCCATCGCTTCGCGTCTGGGCTATCTGCCTTCCAAGGAAGAGTATCTGAAGGAAATGGGCGTGATCGATGCCGACAAGGCATCCGTCTATCGCTACATGAACTTCAATGAAATCACCGAGTACGCTGAAGTCGCCGCCAAGGTGTAAGCGTTCGAGGTAAAAGGGAAAGGCCTGCAAGGGCCTTGCTCTCCAAAGCCCGCAGGATGAAAGTCCTGCGGGCTTTTGTTTTTGCCTGTCAGCCTGAGCGGTGCTTCTGCTGCAGCTGCTGCAGGGCCAGCTGGGTCTGGGCATTGGCGGGGAAAAAAGACTCGACGGCCAGCTCCTGCAGCGTGACATCCACAGGCGTGCCAAAGATGGTGATGGTGCTGATAAAACTCAGCTTGCCCAGCCGGGTGTTCAACTCAAAGGGCACGGCGATCAGGCTGGCAGCCGAGGCTGCTGCAGCGGATGGCACATCTTCCTTGAACGGATAGGCCGCGATTTCGTCATGCAGCGCCTGCAGCTCGCCATCGGCCGTGGCGGCGATTTGCTGCTGCAAGCGGTGCAGCAGATGGGCACGCCAGTGCGCGGCATTGGCAAGGCGTGGGCCCAGGCCTTCGGGGTGCAGGCTCAGGCGCAGCACATTCACCGGCGGCTCCAGCAGCCATGGCGCCACACCGTCCAGCAGCAGCGGCACGACGGTGTTGGCAGCCACCAGATTCCAGTGCCGGTTCACGGCCAGGGCCGGGTTGGGTTCGTGGCCCTTGAGCACTAGGTCCACCGCCTGGCGTGCTGCAGCCAGATCGGGATGGTCCAGCGGGCGGGCCTGGTACATGGGGGCAAAGCCTGCAGCCACCAGCAGCGCATTGCGCTCGCGCAGCGGCACCGACAGGCGCTCGGCCAGACGCAGCACCATCTCGCGGCTTGGCTGGGCGCGGCCGGTTTCCACATAGCTGAGGTGGCGGGTCGAGATATCGGCCTCCAGCGCCAGGCCCTGTTGGCTCAGCCGGCGGTGCTGGCGCCAATGACGCAGATGTTCGCCGAATGGCGCGCGCATGCCGGGCGCCGAGGTGGCCGCGGCGGTCGAAGAGGGCGCAGAGCAGGTATTCATAGCTGCATGGTAGTGGCAGGTAGGGCGCGAGGCCATGACCTGCGAGGTTATCGACGCGCTGCATGCCGCCGGCAATCATGGACCCAGCAGCCGGCACAGGGTCGGTCGCAGATCTTCTACATGCAACAGGAGTTTTTCATGTCCATTCTTGCTTCTTCCCGGTTTCTGCCCCGAGTGATGTGGGCCGATGCAGCTTCCTGCGCGGCCACCGGTGCGCTGCAATTGCTGGCTGCTCGGCCTCTGGCGGCGCTCACGGGCTTGCCGCTTGCCTTGCTTACTGGTACCGGTGTCTTTCTGCTGCTCTATGCCTTGCTTGCAGGCTGGATTGCCCGGCGCCAACCCGTGCCGCGCACGCTGATTGGCCTGATAGCCCTGGGCAATCTGGGCTGGGCCCTGGCTTGTGCGCTGCTGATCTTTGGCTCTGGCCTGATGCTCAGCGGCTGGGGTGTGGCCTGGGTCGCGGCGCAGGCATTGGTGGTGATCGTTCTGGCCGATCTGCAGTGGCTGGGCCTGCGCGCCACACGCGGCAGCACGCATCAGTCATTGCAGGCGGCAGTCTGATGTCTTCAAAAAAGATAGCTGGAAGCGCTTGTCAATTCATGAAAAGATTGGAGTTTGATTCTGAATTCATCGATTGCTCAGTGCACCCAGCTATGCTTTTTCTTATATCCACCATGCTTATGCCTGGATAAGCTGCTGCACGGCGCTCGCGATAATAGAGCGCCGCTTAAAATTTGGGGCTGCGCCACACCGGCGCATTCTTCGCAACCATGGGTTCCCTCGCCCCCATCGACTAAAAAGGACTGTCATGACATCCGCTCATGCCGTGCAGGCGCCGCTGTCGCCGCCCTCGCGCGTGCCGCTTTATCTCTCTCTGCTGGTGGCGTTTCACATCGCCATCGTCATCGCCAGCAACTATCTGGTGCAACTGCCCATCAATCTGCTGGGCTTTCACAGCACCTGGGGGGCTTTCAGCTTTCCCTTCATCTTTCTGGCCACCGACCTGACCGTGCGCCTGATCGGCAAGGTGGAGGCGCGGCGCGTCATCACCCGTGCCATGCTGCCTGCGCTGCTGGTGTCCTATGTGGTGGGCGTGCTCTTTCATGAAGGCCACTTCAACGGCTGGGATGCGCTGCAGAACTTCAACAGTTTTGTGTTCCGCATTGCCTTGGCCAGCTTTGCCGCCTACGCGCTGGGCCAGTTGCTGGATATCCAGGTCTTTGACCGCATTCGCCAGAAGAGCCGCGCATGGTGGCTGGCTCCGGCGGCGGCCTCGATTTTTGGTCAGGCGCTGGATACGGCGGCCTTTTTCTCCATCGCCTTCTGGAACAGCACCGACGCCTTCATGGCAGCCAACTGGGTGGAAATCGCGATGGTCGATTACGTCATCAAGCTGGCCGTGAGCCTGCTGCTGTTCGTGCCGGCCTACGGGGTGGTACTGGCAGCCATCGTGCGCAATATGAGCGTGCAGGCTGCGCCTGCGACTGCGGCGCATTGACTGTGAAGTCCCTGTCAAAAAAGGCCGTCTCATGGACGGCCTTTTTCTTTGTGTTTCTGAGGCCTGAGGGCTCAAGCCTGGCTTTGCAGATAGTTCTGCAGCCCAACCATCTGGATCAGTCCCAGCTGCTTTTCCAGCCAGTAGGCGTGGTCTTCCTCGGTGTCGCGCAACTGGGTCAGCAGGATGTCGCGGCTCACATAGTCGTGATGTTGCTCGCATAGTGCAATGCCCTGTTGCAGACCGGCGCGCACTTCATACTCGGTGTCCAGATCCTTGCGCAGCATCTCGGGCACGGTCTCGCCGGGCGTGAATTCCTTGGGGCGCATGTCGGGGCGGCCGCCCAGCATCAGGATGCGGCGCAGCAGCGCGTCGGCATGCTGGGTCTCTTCCTGCATCTCGTGGTCCAGGCGCGTGAAGAGTTTGGTAAAACCTTGGTCTTCATAGATGCGCGAGTGCGCGAAATACTGATCGCGCGCTGCCAGCTCGCCGCGCAGCAAGTCCTTGAGGTAATCGACGACTTCGGGGTGGCCTTGCATGTTTGTTGTTCTCGTTGAGTTTGCGAAGCCCGAAGTATCCCGCGACTGGCTTCAGGAATCAAAGACAGCTATCAATTCCCGAGCGCCAACACTCTGGATGCGGGCTGTAAGCAGATGCATTCGCATTGCTTGAATACGTATTCCGGTCGACCAGACTGCTGCTGTGACCGGCTGCAATCGGCCAGGAGCAAGCTATTCGCGAATGGCTGCTTGACGACGATTCACCGTGCCTTCAGGCAAAATCCAGATGATCGGGACAAGCTTGGCGTCAGGTCTGCCGGGAAGCCCGCCTTGAAGAATGGAGCATCATCAATGGCACTGACGAAGAAGGGCGAGTTCTGGTACGGAACGACGTCCGGTGACACCCAAGCCGAACTGCGCAACTACAGCGTTGCGAATCGCCATGAGGCCGTCCGGTTTGCCTCGTCCAAATGCAATTGCGGGTGCCGGACTTTTGCGCTGCAGACCGATGAAGAAGCCGGCGTGGCAATCCGCACCTGCACCGACTGCGGGCAGAAACACCTGATGGGCGACAGCGCGGACTACATTGAAGAGGCCAACCCCGAGGCGCACGAATGTGTGTGCGAGAACGAGGTGTTCGAGCTGATGTCCGGTGTCTCCGTGTACGAGGGCACACATGACGTGCGCTGGTACTACATCGCTTGCCACTGTGTGGAATGCAATCTGGTTGGGGTCTTCGCAGACTGGAAGTGTGAAGCGGGTGATGCGGCGGCCTTCCTCGCCAAGGTATGAGCGCACGCCCCCGCAGAGATGTTCAGCGCATGTGTTGCATTGGCCAGTTGAATCCGCCCTGCAAAGCAAGCATTGATCGATCACACTGCGACCGACCGCAATGGATCGAGGCTGTGTGGAAACGCAAAAACTATTAATGGCTGAACAATCCAACTGGCAGATTTCAGGCAAGCACGACTGAGGCGCCTTCGACGCCAAGAGCGCCCTTAGCCTTCTCATTGCATTCCAGAACCCTTGGGTCGCTAATTTCCCGGTTTTAAAAGGGCTCACCCGCCCACCAGATGCATCGCCGTCATCGTTTTGTCGAACCCGAGGATTCCAAGCACTCGCTTGAGGTTGTAAGCCAGCACATTCAAGCTCATCTCCGTGCTGACGTTGCGCAGTCGCCTGGTCAGGAAGTGCGTGTACCCCATCCAATGCTTGAGGGTGCCAAACACGTGCTCGACTGTCCTTCTTCTCACCATCATGGCGTCGGGCATCTGGTCCAAGCGCTGTTGTGCTCGCTCCAGCACGTCTTCGTGCTCCCATCGGCTGATGCGGCGGTAGTCGCTCGGTGTGCATTGGGCTTTTATCGTGCATTGCGTACACGCACTGCTCCAGTAACGACGCATCTGTAAGCCGTTCTCTTCCCGCGTAAAACGATAGATCGCGCGCTGTTCCGCAGGGCATTGGAATTCATCGTCGCTTTGGATATAGATGAAGTCTGAGCGGTCAAAGCGCCCGTGAGCTCGGGCACCCGATGTGTTGGGCTTGGGAAGAATGGCTGCAATGCTTGTATCTTCACACGCTTTGATTTGCTCACCGCTGTAATAGCCACGATCTGCAATAGCTTGCAGTTTGCGTTTTCCCATTGCCTTGCGAGCTGCTTGAGCCATGGATGCCAGAGCAGCTCTGTCATGCCCTTGGTTGGTGACCTCATGAGTGACGATCAGGTGATGTTTGGCATCGACCGCCACCTGCACGTTATAGGCCACCATGCCCGAGCCTCGACCACTGGTTGCCATGGACCGTGCATCAGGATCTGTCATCGAGAGTTGCTTCTCGGGCTGCTCTTTGAGTTGCTCCTTCACTGCATCGAGCACCCGCATTTGCTTGCGCAACATGGCGATCTTGTCTTGGAGCCTTGTGGTCTTGGCTTCGAGCTCCACAGGCTGCGTGCGGTCCGCTGTATCCAAAGCCGTCAGATAACGTTGGATGCTTTCTTCGATCTGCTGCTGCCGCTTGTCGATCTTGCCCAAGGTGAAGTTCTTGTCACGCGTGTTGACGGCTTTGAATTTGCTGCCATCAATGGCCACCAGCGCCTGGCTGAACAGTTTCAGATCACGGCAGAGAAGTACGAATCGGCGGCACACATTGCGAATGCCTGAGCCGTTGTCACGGCGGAAGTCTGCAATCGTTTTGAAGTCAGGAGCCAAGCGCCCAGTCAGCCACATCAGTTCAACGTTACGCTGGCATTCACGTTCAAGCCGTCTGCTCGATTGCAGCCGATTGAGATAGCCGTAGATGTAGATCTTGAGCAGCACGGCTGGGTGGTAAGAAGGTCTGCCCGTACAGGCAGGCTCTGCACCGTCAAAACCCAAAGCCTGCAGATTGAGTTCGCTGACAAAGGCATCGACAACACGTACCGGGTTGTCTTTAGCAATAAAGTCCTCCAGACATTCCGGCATCAGCGTCACTTGCTGCCGCGCTTGACCTTCAATGAATCGAGGCATGCCATCTCCCGAAACCGAGATGAATTGACTTTATTCAGGTCATGGGTTGGCTACGAGAGGGTTTTCACACAGCCTCGATCGAACAGCAACAGCTGCAATTGGCCAAGACTAGAGCCCATGGCCGCTTCCTGGCCTGCTGCGTGGACTCTTACCTAGCCGCAGTTTCCATGCCACGGCGAGGCACCCAATGCCTCCATGCAGCGTGCTGCGCTAGGGCTTTTGCGGCACACTCCAGCCAATGCCTACCGCCAAATCAGCCGCGCAACTCGGCTCCGTCCCGACCTTGTTCAAAAGTGCCAAGGCTTTCGAGGCCTGGCTGAAAAAGCATCACGCCACTTCCGACGGTCTCTGGCTCAAGATCGCCAAGCGGGGCTCCGATGAACCCAGTGTGACCTACCCTGAGGCCGTGGAGATCGCACTTTGTTGGGGCTGGATCGATGGCCAGAAAAAAGGTCTCGACGATCAGCATTTTCTCCAGCGCTTCACGCCGCGGCGCGCGCGCAGCATCTGGTCGAAAACCAATGTCGACAAGGCCGAGGCACTCATTGAGGCGGGCCGCATGCAGGCGGCGGGCCAGGCGCAGATCGAAGCCGCCAAGGCTGACGGGCGCTGGGCGCGGGCTTACGACGGTGCACGCACGTCCAGGGTCCCAGAGGATCTGCTGGCCGCGCTGGAAGCCGAGCCCAAGGCCAAGGCCTTTTTCGCAACGCTCAATGCGGCCAACCGCTACGCGGTGCTGTGGCGCATCCAGACCGCCGTAAAAGCCGAGACGCGCGCCAATCGCATCGTCCAACTGGTGGCAATGCTCGCGCGCGGCGAAACCATTCATATCTTCAAGCCCCGTGCCAGAACTTGAGCGCAAGGCTTATGCACACATGTTTGATTGGGCCCGGTCGACCGGTTCCTGCTGATCTCCGATATTCGGACTTGGCGGCGCAATGTTCGCGAAAGGCATCAACCAGTTCCGGGGCCGAGTCAGACCTTGAATGAATGCCAGGCAAGGCGAGGGGCTGCTCCAAAGTCGGTCCGTGGTGGCTGCCGCGATGAACGGCAGAAGGGTCGTATTGTGTGCACAATGGTGCCAAGCTCGGGCGAGCGGCTCGCGCCATGCCATAGCTGCTTTATATTGATTCGCGTCACAGACCATCGAAGAAGACCGCATGTCGATCAAATCCATTCTGAAATCCACCGTGGCTGCACTGGCACTCGTCACCGGTGGGGCGCTTTTCGCACAGGGCGCGCCCATCAATGCAGCGGCCTATGACGCTCTGGTTGCGCAGGGTCCTGTTGCCGATGCGGCGACCATTGCATCCAGCACCTGGGCCAGCAAGATCAAGAAGGCCGGAACGCTACGCTTCGGCGGTGTGCAGACCTCGAATCTTTTCTCGCTGCTCAACGAGAAGGACGGCAAGATCCGCGGCTTCGATGCAGGTCTGGCCCAGCTCATCACTCGCTACATTCTGGGTGATGCTGCCAAGTATCAGTTCACGCAGGTGACCTCGTCCACGCGCGAGCAGGTGCTCATCAACAATCAGGTGGACATGGTCTTCGCCACCTACTCCATCACCCCCGCTCGCGCCGAGAAGATCTCGTTCGCCGGCCCCTACTACACGTCGCAGTCCGGGGTGCTGGTCAAGGCGAACAACAAGATGGTCCAGTCGTACAACGATCTGGCTGGCAAGAAGGTCGCCACACAGGCTGGCTCCACAGGGCCCGCGATACTGGCTCAGTACGCTCCCAAGGCTGTCGTGCAGGAGTTCCAGACGCACCAGGAAGCCCTCGATGCGTTGCGCCAGGGGCGCGTGGATGCCTACGTGACCGATTACACGCTGCTGCTCAACGCCCTGAGCCTTGGCGCCAGCAATGCGCGGCTGGCGGGCGCGCCATTCGGTGCGCAGGACCCCTACGGCGTTGGATTGCCCAAGGGCTCGGACGGTGTGGCCTTTATCAATGCCTTCCTGAAGAAGCTGGAGGCCGACGGTACCTGGGCCAAGCTCTGGAC
Organism: Comamonas resistens; assembly: GCF_030064165.1. Lineage (NCBI taxonomy): Bacteria > Pseudomonadati > Pseudomonadota > Betaproteobacteria > Burkholderiales > Comamonadaceae > Comamonas > Comamonas resistens. The sequence goes on along the minus strand of NZ_CP125947.1, from coordinate 3,562,872 downwards.
CGTATCCATCGGGCAGCGCACCGGCAGCACGGCCGTTCCGACGCCACCCGCGATTCCTTGAGCGATGGGGGATGTCTCTCGGCTCCTGGCCGACTACGGGCCTGCCTTCGGGCAGGCCCTGTTGCTGACGTGGAAGCTCACGATTGTGTCGTTCGTACCCGGCTTCTTGCTGGGCGTGGTCGTGGCGGTGCTTAGGCTGCTGCCATTGCCGCCGCTGCGTTTCGTCCTGAGCATCTATGTCGAGATCTTCCGCAACATTCCCAGTGTGGCGCTATTGATCTTCATCGTGTTCGCGTTGCCCGATCTCGAGGTCGTGATCGACTATGAACCCAGCGTGATCCTGACGTTGACGCTGGTCTGCTCCGCGTTCACGGCAGACTACCTGCGCTCGGGCATCAACACCATTCCCGGCAGCCAGATTGAGGCCGCACTCAGCCTCGGCATGCGGCCGATGCAGATTATTTCTGCCGTGGTATTGCCGCAGGCGCTGCGCTCGGTGGTACAGCCCATGACCTCGCTGCTCATTGCGCTGATGTTGTCGACTTCTTTGGCGTCGCAGCTGCCGTTTCCTGGCCGCGAACTTACCGCACTCGTGTCCAAGATCGCCAACGACTCGGCAGCCGGCATTGCCGCGTTCGCCGTGGCTGCAGCGATGTATGTAGCGACTGGTTTGCTCATTGCCTGGGCCGGTGCTGCGCTGGAAAAGAAAGCGCGGATATTGCGATGAGCCGCTCTCTGGAAGACATTCTGTTTGCTGCGCCAAGCCCCCAGGCCCGGACTGTCACACGGGCCCTGAGCGTGATCGCCGTAGCTGTGCTGCTCCTGCTGGTTGCGGCCGTCGTGCTCCGCTTCCATTCAGCAGGGCAGCTTGATGCCCAATATTGGGGATTCTTTGCCTGGTCGACGACCTGGAGCTTTCTCGCCAAAGGCCTGCTCGGCACGCTGGCATCGGCGGCGATGGCCGCCGTCATTGCGCTGGCCCTCGGGCTGCTGTTGCTGGTGGGGCGTCTGTCGCGACTGAGGCTTGTGCGTTGGCCTAGCATTGCAGTCATCGAGTTTCTGCGTGGCACGCCGACGCTGCTGCTCATCTATGTGTGCTTTCTGGTGCTGCCGTCAGCCGGGATCAAGCTGAGCACCTATTGGATGCTGACCTTGCCCATAGGCCTGAGTACCGCCGCCGTGGTCGCCGAGGTCTACCGCGCTGGCGTGCTTGCCGTACCCCGCGGCCAGACCGATGCAGCGCGAAGCCTGGGGCTGACCGAAGCCCAGGCTTTTTTCTTTATCGTTTTTCCCCAGGCCCTTCGCTACATCGTTCCGGCACTGGTCGCGCAACTGGTCATTGTGGTCAAGGACACCACTTTTGGCTACGTCGTCACCTATGGTGAGCTCATGCAGAACGGCAAGGTACTCATCGCCAACTACCACTCGCTGGTGCCCGTATACCTTGTTGTGGCGGCGCTTTACTGCCTTGTGAATTACGCTATATCAAGAGCGAGCAAACGGCTTGGCCGGCCTATGCATTGACCGCCATCGGTCTGCTCATTGATGTCTTCCGCGCTAGATGGCGATCAACGCCGACCAGTACCCGCACTTGAGGCTCGATGACCTGAGGTCAGAGCTCGGCCACGGCCTGCTGCAGGCAGGCCAGCAGCGCCTGCACCAGCGGATTGGCCGGCGTGCGGCGCCACATGGCCAGCATCTCGGACGAGGGGTGTGAGCCCAGCAGAGGGCGGAACACCAGGCGCGGCATGCCCACGCGTTCCAGTGCCGCGGGCACCAGCGCCACGCCCTGGCCCAGCGAGACCAGCGAGATCACCGACAGCCAGTGCCGCACCTCGTGCCTTACCTCGGGCGCGAAGCCGTGGGCCAGGCACATCTCGTAGATGCGCTGGTGGTAGGTGGGCGAGACCAGACTGGAAAACAGGATCAGCCGGTCGTTCCTGAGTTCGGCCAGGTCGATGGCTGCGCTGGCATGCAGCGCATGCTGCTCGGGCAGGCAGACCACGAAGGGCTCTTCCATGATGAGCTGGCTGGCAATGCCCTCGGGCGGCTGTATGGAGTGGACCAGGGCCATGTCCAGCCGCATCTGCTGCAGATCCAGGATCTGCTCGGCGCTGTTGGCCTCCAGCATGTCCACGCGCACCTGGGGGTGGGTTTGCTGGAACTGCTCCAGCGCCTGGGGCAGGCCGCGGTACAGGCTGGAGCCGACAAAGCCCAGGCGCAGATGGCCGCGCGTGCCCTGGGCCACATCGCGCGTTTCTTGCGCGGCCTGCCGGCTCAGCGCCAGCAACTGGCGCGCCTTGTCCAGCAGATGCTCTCCGGCGGCCGTGAGCCGCACGCCCTTGCTGCTGCGCTCGAACAGCTGGGCCTGCAGCTCTTGCTCCAGCTGCCTGATCGCCACGGACAGCGGCGGCTGCGAGATCGACAGCCGCTGGGCCGCGCGGCTGAAGTGAAGCTCTTCGGCCAGTGTGACGAAGTAGTGCAGCAGCCGCAGTTCCATGGTGTTTTTGATATTAAAAAAGTATGGAGAAAGATTTTAATAATATTTGAAGCGAATACATGAGGGTGCTGAAATTTGCGGCAAACGAATTCAGCAGGAGACGCTCGCATGTCCGCCAACGATAAGACCCAGATGCACGCAGTGGCCCAGGCCTCCCATATTGCGGCTCACCCCGTGCCAGACCGCCACGGTGCCAATTTCTACGCCACCGACTCTGAGCTGCAGTCGTTGCTAAAACTCTATCTGCCGGCCGATTTGCTGGCTCATCTCCAGCCCTATCTGCGGCGCATGGGCGAGCTGGCCGGCGGGCGCATCGACGAGCTGGCCGGAATTGCCGACAGGAATCCGCCCGCGCTGGAATACCGCACGCGCGCTGGCGTGGACAGCCAGCGCATCATCAAGCACCCGGCCTATGAGGAACTGGAGCGCATTGCCTATGGCGAGTTCGGCCTGCAGGCCATCTCGCACCGCGATGACATGCTGGGCTGGCAAGGCAAGATGCCGCCCATCGTCAAGTACGCGCTGACCTATCTGTTCGTGCAGTCGGAGTTCGGTCTGTGCTGCCCGCTGTCCATGACCGATTCGCTGACACGCACGCTCAAGAAATTCGGCACGCCCGAGCTGGTCAACAAATACCTGCCGCAGCTGCTGTCGCTGGACTGGGATGAACAGGCGCAAGGCGCCATGTTCATGACCGAGCAGGCCGCCGGCTCGGACATCGCCAACACGCTGACCATGGCTGCCCCGCAGGCCGACGGCTCGTGGCACCTGAGCGGCGACAAGTGGTTCTGCTCCAACCCCGATGCCGAGTTCGCCATGGTGCTGGCCCGCGTGGAGGGCGGGGCGCCGGGCATGAAGGGCATTTCGCTGTTCCTGCTGCCGCGCACCCTGGACGACGGCAGCGCCAACCACTACCGCATCATTCGCCTCAAGGACAAGCTGGGCACCAAGTCCATGGCCAGCGGCGAGATCCGCATGGACGGCGCCGTGGCCTATCTGGTGGGCGAGCAGGGCCGGGGCTTCGTGCAGATGGCCGACATGGTCAATAACTCGCGCCTATCGAACGGCGTGCGCTCGGCCGGCATGATGCGCCGCGCCGTGGCCGAGGCCGAATTCATCGCCCATGAGCGCATCGCCTTCGGCAAGCGCCTGGAGCAGATGCCGCTGATGCAGCGCCAGCTCGACAAGCTGCGCGTGCCTGCCGAGCAGGCGCGCACCATGGTGTTCCAGACCGCGCAGACGCTGATGCGCTCCGATGCGGGCGAAGAGGGCGCCTATCCGCTGTTGCGCATCCTCACGCCGCTGATCAAGTTCCGCGCCTGCCGCGATGCGCGCAAGGTGACCGGCGACGCGATGGAGGTGCGCGGCGGCTGCGGCTACATCGAGGAGTGGAGTGATCCGCGCCTGGTGCGCGATGCCCATCTGGGCTCGATCTGGGAAGGCACGAGCAATATCGTGGCGTTGGACGTGATCCGCGCCATCAGGCGCGAAGGCTCGCTGCCGGTGCTGCAGCAGCACCTGCGCGGCCTGCTGGATCAGGCCAAGCTGGTGCCCGGCTACCGCCAGGCCCTGCAAGACGGCCTGGCCCGCGCCAGCGCCTTGGCCGAGAAGGCCGCGCAAGATGGCGGCGATGTTCTGGCCCGCCAGGCCGCCACGGGCCTGTACAACTGCACTACGGCCATCGCCATGGCCTGGGAGGCCGTGCAGACCGGATCCAACGAGCGCCTGCGTCTGTCGCAGCTGGTGCTGCTGCACCGCGTGCAGCCACGCGATCCGCTGGCGGCGGCCGAGATGCCGCCTGCTTGGCAAGAGTGAATCAATGAATAAAACGGCTCTGGCGCAATACAGACAAACGCCAGTAGCTATGTATTTTGAAAGCCAACATCGATTGGCGTACCCACCAAGGAGACAAGTCATGAACATCAACCGTCGCCTGCTGGCCGGATCCATCGCGGTCGCCAGCGCAGCCCTGTGCCTGGGCATCTCTTCGAATGCCGTGGCCGCGGAGAAATTCCCCGAGCGCCCCATCATGTTCATCGTGCCGTTCCCGCCCGGCGGCCCCACCGATGCCATGGCCCGCATCCTGGCCACCGAGCTGACCAGGGAACTGGGCCAGAGCGTGATCGTGGAGAACAAGGCCGGCGCCGGCGGCAACATCGGCGCGGACTACGTGGCCCGCGCCAAGCCGGACGGCTATACGCTGATGTTCGGCACCTCGGGCCCGCTGGCCATCAACAAGCCGCTGTATAAGTCCATCAGTTACGACCCGCGCACCAGCTTCACGCCCATCATCTACGTGGGCTACCTGCCCAATGTGCTGGTGGTGCGGCCCGATCTGGGCGTGAGCAACGTCAAGGAGCTGATCGCACTGGAAAAGAGCAAGCCCGGCAAGCTCAACTTCGCGTCTTCGGGCAACGGCGCCTCGTCCCATCTGGCGGGCGTGCTGTTCAACGGCATGGCCGGCACCCAGCTGCAGCATGTGCCCTACAAGGGCACGGGGCCGGCGCTCAACGATCTGCTGGCCGGTCAGGTGGACATGACCTTCACCGACATCCTCACGGCCATGCCCTATATCAAGGCCGGCAAGGTCAAGGCCCTGGGCGTGGCCACGGCCCGGCGCTCCAGCGCCATGCCCCAGATCCCCACGATCGCCGAACAGGGCCTGGCCGGCTATGACGTGAGCGTGTTCTTCGGCGTGGTCGGCCCCAAGGGCATGGCTGCGGACCGGGTGGAGCTGCTCAACCAGGCCTATGCCAAGGCGCTGGATTCCGAGAACGTGAAGAAGGCATTTGCAGCCCAGGGCCTGGAGCGCGGCGCGGATACCAAGCCCGCCTATCTGGCCGGCTTTGTGAAGACCGAGCTCGACAAATGGAGCGAGGTGGTACAAAAGGCCGGCGTGAAGCTGGATTGATGCAGCCGTGCCCCGTCCACATGGAGAAATCCCTCGCATGAACACACCTCTTTCCCCTGGCGCGTTGCAAGGCGTCAAGGTGCTGGACCTCTCGCGCATCCTCGGCGGCCCCTTCTGCGGCCAGATCCTCGGCGACCATGGCGCCGACGTGCTCAAGGTGGAGCCGCCGCAGGGCGACGACACGCGCACCTGGGGGCCGCCGTTCAAGGATGGCGTGGCCTCGTACTACTTTGGCCTGAACCGCAACAAGCGCATCCAGTTCCTCGACCTGTCCGCGCCCGCAGGCCAGCAGCGCGTGCGCGAGCTGATGGCCGAGGCCGATGTGGTGTTGGAGAACTTCAAGGTCGGCACCATGGAGAAGTGGGGCATAGGCTACGAGCAGATGCGCGAAGAGCTGCCGCACCTGGTCTGGTGCCGCGTCACGGGCTTTGGCGCCGACGGTCCGCTGGGCAGCCTGCCCGGCTACGACGCCGCCATCCAGGCCATGGCCGGCATCATGAGCATCAACGGCGAGGCCGATGGCGAACCCTTGCGCGTGGGCCTGCCGGTGGTGGACATGGTGACCGGCCTGAACGCCACCATAGGCGTGCTGCTGGCGCTGCACGAGCGGGGGCGTAGCGGCCGGGGGCAACTGGTGGATGCCTCGCTCTACGACTCCGGCCTGTCGCTGCTCCATCCCCATGCTGCCAACTGGTTCATGGGGCGCAAGGTGCCGCAGCGCTCGGGCAACGCCCATCCCAACATCTATCCCTACGACGTGTTGAGCACGGGCGGCGCGCCCATTTTTCTGGCCGTGGGCAACGACCGTCAGTTCCGGCTGCTGTGCAGCCATGTTGGCCGGGAGGCGCTGGGGCAGGATGAGCGCTTTGCCACGGCGGGCCAGCGCTCCGTCCATCGTGCCGAGCTCAAGCCCTTGCTGGAGCAGGCGTTTGCGCAGCTCGATGGCGTGACGCTTGCCGACGAGCTGATGGCCATCGGCGTGCCCGCCGCGCCAGTGCTGGACGTGCAACAGGCCCTGGAGCATCCACATACCGCGCACCGCGAGATGGTGGTGAAGATGGGCGAATACCAGGGGCTGGGCGCTCCGGTCAAGCTCAGCCGCACGCCGGCCAGCTACCGCTTTGCGCCTCTGAGCGAGGGCCAGGATTTTCTGCCGGACAGCGACTGCTGAGCTTTGTTTTTCGTGACTGTGGCCCGCCTAGTGCGGGCTTTCTTTTTTGCCCCGATGCGAGCAAGGTTTGCGTTGCCGGCGTTGCCGCACAAGCTTTTCGCGGGCATTGTGTGCACAATGGAACACAAAAGCGTTACCCCTGTGTTCTGTCCATGGAGAGTCTCACGATGTCGCATGCTTTTGCCAAAACCCTGAAGTCCTTTGAACTGGCCGAGGGCAAGAAAGGCAAGTTCTATTCGCTGCCCGCACTTGCCAAGCAGTTTCCCGAAATCAACCGTTTGCCGGTGTCGATCCGCATCGTGCTGGAGTCGGTACTGCGCAACTGCGATGGCAACAAGATTACCGAGGAGCATGTGGCCCAGCTGGCGCGCTGGAAACCCAAGGCCGAGCGTGTCGATGAAATTCCATTTGTCGTCGCGCGGGTGGTGCTGCAGGACTTCACGGGCGTGCCGCTGCTGGCTGACCTGGCCGCCATGCGCAGCACGGCCGCCAAGCTGGGCAAGAAGCCCAAGGCCATAGAGCCGTTGGTGCCCGTGGATCTGGTGGTGGATCACTCCATCATGGTCGACTACTTCGGCACCAAGAAGGCGCTGGACCTGAACATGAAGCTGGAGTTTCAGCGCAACCAGGAGCGCTACCAGTTCATGAAATGGGGCATGCAGGCTTTCGACACCTTTGGCGTGGTGCCGCCGGGCTTTGGCATCGTGCACCAGGTCAATCTGGAATATCTGGCACGCGGCGTGCATAAGGCCAAGGGCGATGTCTACTACCCCGACACGCTGGTGGGCACCGACAGCCACACCACCATGATCAACGGCATTGGTGTCGTGGCCTGGGGTGTGGGAGGCATAGAGGCCGAGGCGGCCATGCTGGGCCAGCCCGTGTACTTCCTCACGCCCGACGTGGTGGGCTTCGAGCTGACCGGCCAGTTGCGTGAGGGCGTGACGGCCACCGATCTGGTGCTTACCGTCACGGAGCTGCTGCGCAAGGAAAAAGTGGTCGGCAAGTTTGTCGAGTTCTTTGGCGAAGGCACGGCCAGTCTGGCGCTGCCCGACCGCGCCACCATCGGCAATATGGCGCCTGAATATGGTGCAACCATGGGCTTCTTCCCGGTGGACGACAAGACCATCGAGTATTTCAAGGGTACGGGCCGCACCAAGAGCGAAATCCGGGCATTCGAAGCCTATTTCAAGGCGCAGAAGCTGTTTGGCGTGCCCAAGGCCGGCGATATCGACTACTCCCATGTGGTCAGGCTGGATCTGGGCTCGGTCGCGCCGAGTCTGGCCGGGCCCAAGCGTCCTCAGGACCGCATAGAGATCGGCCATGTGGCTGGCAAGTTCAGCGAGTTGTTCAGTGCACCTGTGGCTGACAATGGCTTCAATCAGGCGTCTGAGCGGCTGGCGCAGCGCTATCGCGTTGCCTGCGACGGCGGCGAGCCGGCGGGCGAGGCGCCGGCGCTCAAGCCGGGCCAGCAGCGCTCGGTCGTGGAGATGGTGGGCAACCGGCCCACGCTGGAAGCCATGCAAGGCGACAGCGCCGTCTGCGAGCTGCCCGAAGGCGACGACAAGGCGCTGAGGATCGGCAATGGCGATGTGCTGATCGCCGCCATCACCAGCTGCACCAACACCTCCAACCCCAGCGTCATGCTGGCGGCCGGCCTGCTGGCCAAGAAGGCGGTAGAGGCCGGCCTCAAGGTTCAGCCGCATATCAAGACTTCGCTGGCACCGGGCTCGCGCCTGGTCACCCGCTATCTGACCGAGGCCGGCCTGCTGCCCTATCTGGAAAAGCTGGGCTTTGCCGTGGCCGGCTACGGCTGCACCACCTGCATCGGCAATGCGGGCGATCTGACTCCGGAGATCAATGCCTCCATCATCCAGAACGATCTGGTCTGCGCGGCGGTGCTGTCGGGCAACCGTAACTTCGAGGCGCGCATTCACCCCAATATCAAGGCCAACTTCCTGGCCAGCCCACCGCTGGTCGTCGCTTATGCGATTGCCGGAACAGTACTCAAGGACCTGATGACCGAGCCTGTCGGACAGGGCAAGCGTGGCAAGGATGTCTATCTGGGCGATATCTGGCCCAGCAGCGAAGAAGTCCATGCGCTGCTCAAGCACGCCATGAACGGCAAGGCTTTCCGCAGCAACTATGAACAGGTGGCCAGCGAGCCCGGCAAGCTCTGGGAAAAAATCCATGGCGTGACTGGCGCCACCTATACCTGGCCGGAGAGCACCTATATTGCAGAGCCTCCGTTCTTTACCGATTTTGCTCTGGAATTGAAAGCGCCAGCCGCTGATGCAGCAGGCGCTGCAGGCCAAAAGGACTCTGATACCTATGCCGTGCACGGCGCGCGCGTGATGGCGCTGTTCGGCGACTCCATCACCACCGACCATATCTCGCCTGCGGGCTCCATCAAGGAGTCCTCGCCAGCAGGCAAATGGCTGCTCGAGCATGGCGTGAAAAAAGCCGATTTCAACAGCTACGGTTCGCGCCGAGGCAACCACGAGGTGATGATGCGCGGCACTTTTGCCAATGTGCGCATCAAGAATCTGATGATCCCCGCGGCCGCCGACGGCTCACGGGAGGAGGGCGGCGTCACGCTGTATCGTGACGACAGCGGCAAGACCGAGAAAATGGCCATCTATGACGCGGCCATGAAGTACCAGGCCGCGGGCCGCGCCACCGTGGTGCTGGCCGGCGAGGAGTACGGCACGGGTTCCAGCCGCGACTGGGCGGCCAAGGGCACGCAGCTGCTGGGCATCAAGGCCGTGGTGGCGCGCAGCTTCGAGCGCATCCATCGCTCCAATCTGGTGGGCATGGGCGTGCTGCCGCTGCAGTTCAAGGGCAATGACAGCTGGCAAAGCCTGGGCCTGACGGGCGAGGAGTTCATCGATGTGATCCCGGCCGCCGACCTGGCGCCGCAAAGCGATGCCCAACTGGTGATCACCAGGCCCGATGGCAGCAAGAAAACCGTGACCGTGAAGCTGCGCATCGACACGCCCATCGAGGTCGACTACTACCGCCACGGCGGCATCCTGCCTTATGTGCTGAGGCAGTTGCTGGCTTGACAGGCTTTGAGCGGTAAACTAACAAAACGCTGGTATGGCTAATGTCAGCCCGCTAAGACTGAGGGGCATCTCAATGCGCTAAAAGGCAACGTGTTTACACGTTGCCTTTTTCATTGTCAAGGGGAGGGCTCTTGCATCCCTCCAGCAGATCCTCCTTGTCTCTCTCACATCGGCGTATACATCAGCCCTTGCTCCAACACCCCGACCAATTCCACTGTCGGCTGCTCCAGCAGGCGCTTTGCCGCAGCGCCTGCCAACTCTCCCACCGTCATCTGCCCATTCGTTAACAGATCCACGAATGGCTGCAGTTGCTGCGCCGTCCCCGCACTGCCCATGGCATGGCTCCATAACCATTGCACTGTCTCCTGGGCCGTAAAGGTGTGTCCCTGCTGCGCTTGCACCTGGCGCATCGCTGCCTCACCAATGTCCTGGGCCTGCATGCCAAAGTCCAGCGCCGCCAGTCCTTCGCCGGCCCAGACCCGATTGCTCAGTCCCTGCGCGCCCAGCGTCACCGCCAGCAGCGCCGCCACTGTGCCTGCAGCACCTTCGGTATCCAGTGCCACACTGACGTCCTGGAAGTGAAGTCGCTCAATACTTTGAAGGTCGGCCATGGCTCCACTGCCCAAGTGAGTGCCTTCCCAGTGGCCATCACCCAGACGTTGCAAATGCAATTCTGTCGACTGGAAACCATAGGTCAAGGTATCGAGTCCTGAACCACCTTGCACCAGTTCGGGAGTGACGTTCATGCGCACGATCTGAGGGTTGTTCTGCCAGCCGGCAATGAGTTCTTCGGCGCTGTGCCCTTGCAACTGCGCTGCAAAAGGACCACGCAGCACGGCTTGGGCAATCTCCAGGGCGCTGAGGTGACTGTTGAGCTGTCCTTCTGCGCCTTCTGCGGGCGTCAAGTCCCGGTGCAGCCAGCGGGTGACGATATGCGCCAGTGCCGCCTCGGCGTTGCTGGCAGCCACGTACAGACTGGATCCGTTGTCGAAGCGAATCATCTCCACGGACTTGAAGTGGTCCACCTCGCCCGTGCCTTTGTGCGTGAGCACCAGTGAGTCCCCTTCACGGCTAAGCGCATAGTCCTGCAAGCTGCCACTTTGCAAGGCTCGATCCCATCCCAGGCCGCCATCGAGACGGTCATTGCCCGTGCCGCCTGAGAGGGTGTCGTTGCCAGAGCCGCCGAAGACGATGTCGTCGCCGGCATCGCCGAAGATCTGATCATTGCCGCCGAGGCTGCCGACGGTGTCATTGCCGCCGCCGCCGTGCAGCACATCGTCGTCGGCGCCCTGCACCATCCATTGGGCCGCACCATCGCCAGCAGCCATGTTCTGGCCTGCACCTCCGATCAGACGAACATTCCCGGCTACTGCGATGAAGTCGACGTTGTCGATCTGGATGACGCTGCCGCTGGGCAGGCCACGGGCATCCAGAATAATGGCTTGTTTGCCATCTTCGGGCCGGGTACTGCCGTGGACGATGATAGGCACGGCAGGATTGAATCCTGTGCCCGATGTCAGAGTGATGGCTTGAACGAACAGGGCCTCATTCGGGTCCATGGTCGCAAAAAAAGTTTCTCCACTATTGACGAGGCTGTTATCTTGCCCGGTCTGTGCATTGATGCGCTGAATGCGCAGGCCCAGTTCAGCCAAGGCTGCTTCGCCGCTGCTGCCTGTGGGCAAGCCTTCGGCCACCACGCCCACACCGATGGGCAGGCCCACTTCAAGGATGGGTTTGCCGTCCGGGGCAGAGAGGACAGGAATGTCCGCCAACTCGCTGTTGGGCGTGCTGGGGTCTTCTGGGCGGTTGGACGTAATCACGGGGATCGTGGTGATGACAGTGCCCCCAGTGCCCGGCGTGGTCGTAACAGTGGTGCCGTCGATGATGACTGGCGGGGAGGGGGGCTGTGGGGAAGGAGGCTCTGGGGCTGGCGGTTGGGGGGCCGGAGGCTGCGGCGGAGCCGGTGCATCGATCTTCACCCCGTTGGTTGCAGCAATGCCGTGCAGACCCAGCTCAGCGTTATTACCCGCCTGATCCCGCAGCACTCCCCCGTGGGCTTGCAGAGCGCCCACCGTGATGCCCGTCAGATCGACTTGGCCTGAGGCAACAACCATCTGGAAGACTAGGCTGGTAGTGCCGCTACCGCTGATGTAGTTGGCGTAGGCAGTGCCGCCAGTGTCAAGCGCAATCGTCAGACGTGGGGTACCGCCTGTGGTATCCACCGCGACGGCTTCAGCAAAATTCACGGTGAAATCCAGCGTCTGGCCCAAGGTGTAAGTGGCGGCCGTGGGCACATCCACCGATGTGATGGTCGGGGCCACGCCGTCGATGACGATGGCGGCATTGGTGCTCAGGCTGTCCGCCGCGCCGGGCGTTGGTAAGGCGGTGAACGCCGGGTTGCCCAGACTGACGCTGGCGATGGAGGCCCCGTTCAGTGACAGCGCGGCGGAGCCGACGTAGTCGAGGTCGGTGCTGTGGTCGCCGGCCTGCACCACGTAGGCGAAGGTCAGCGTGTTGGTGCCGCTGCCGCTCACGTAGACGGCGAGGCGGTCGTTGGCGCCGGTTTCCAGCAGCAGGGTAGGCACGCCGCCGGAGACGGTCACAGCCTGATCGTAGGTGATGGTGATGTGGACGGTGTCGCCCATTTTGTAGGCACCGTTAGCGCTGCTGCTGGCCACACCGGTGATCGACGGGTTGGGTTGAGCCACGTTGATCAGGATGGTGTCGGTATCGGTCTGACCACCGCCGCTGCCCGATTGGCCGAGGTCGTCGGTGGTGATCTGCACCGAGGCGGGGCCATAGTAGCCGCCGGTGGGGGCGAACGACAGGCCGGCCAGGGCGTTGTTGATGTCGCTGAGGGTGCCTTCGAGCACCATGGTGCCGTCGCCGGTGCCGGAGCCGACCAGAAAGCTCACGCCGCTGAGGCTGCCCAGGGTGAGCAGGCCGTTGCTGGCGGTGAGGGTGACGCGCATGGTGCCGCCGCCGACGTCCACGTCGGCGATCGACAGCGCGTTGCCGTTGCCGGTGCTGAACATCAGGGTGCCGTCCTGCAACACGCTCTGGGTGCCCGGCACGCTGTTGACCGGGGCGTCGTTGACGGCGGTGATAGTAAGGGTGACGGTGGTGTGGTCGGTCTGGCTGCCGCCGCTGCCGGTGTTGCCGCCGTCGTCGATGGTCACGTCGAGCACTACGTTGCCGGTGGCGTTGGCCGCGGTGGTGTAGCCGACCGCGCCGCCGGTGACGAAGGCGTTGATGTCGGACAGCGTGCCGCTGAGGCTGAGGGTGTCGGTGCCCGAGCCGAGTACGGTGACGCCGGACGCGTCGGTGGCGCTGAGGGTGCCGCTGCCTGGCACGACGCTGAACTGCACGCTCACCGTGCCCAGGCTGGCATCGACGTCACTGAAGCTGATGCCGCTCAGCGCGCTGGTCACGTCCTCGGTGACGGCGATGGACGAGGGCGCGCTGACATGCGGCGCATCGTTGACCGGGGTGATGGCGATGGTGACCGTGCCGCTGCCGGTCTGTGCTGCGCCGCCGGATTGGCCGCCGTCGTCGATGCTGGCGGTGAGGGTGACGCTGGTGGTGCTGTTGGCCGCACCCAGGAACTGCACGGCGCCGCCGGTAATGAAGGCGTTGATGTTGGCGATCGAGCCCGACAGCGTCAGCGCGCTGGCGGTGCCACCAATGGTGACGCCGCCGCCGCTGGTGGCGGACAGAGTACCGCTGCCGACCGATAGAGTGACGGTGACACTGGCGCTGCCGGCGTCCGCGTCGGCGAAGCTGATGCCGGTGATGGCGGTGGCGGTGTCCTCCGCCGCGGTCAGGCTGGCTGGCATCGACACGGTCGGCGCGTCGTTGGTGGCGGCGACGGTGACGGTGCGGTCGGTGCCGCTGCTGTCGCTGTTGCCGTCGTTGACCTTGAAGGTGATGGTGCGGTCGAGGCTGGATGGGGTATCCGAGCTGTTACTGTAGGTGACGCTGCGCAGCGCGGCTTGCCATTGGGCGGCGGAAGCGCCGGCGGCCGAGGTCAGCGTCAGGATGCCGGTGCCGCTGTCGTAGCTGGCGACGATGTCACCCATGGTGGCCGGATTGTTGGTGAAGGCCAGCACGTCCTGACTGCCGAGGAAGTTGCCGCTGATCGCTACCGTGGCGCTGGAGAGCTGCGGCGAATCGCTGTCGGACACGGTGAGGCCGCTGTCGATCACCACCGGTGTCGAGGTCACGTTGTTGCCCTCGACGAAGGTGGCGGCGCCGCCGCTGGTGGTGATCACCGGCGCGTCGTCGATGGCGGTGACGGCCAGGGTGGCGGTGTCGGTGGCGGTTGAGAACGGGTTGGCACCGCCAGTGGCGCTGGCGTCGACCTTGGTGCCCTGCTGGCCGACGGTGGCGCCGCTCTGGTCCCAGGCATGGTAGGTCAGGCTGACGTTGTCGCCGTTGATGCCATCGGGCACGAAGCGTACCCGGTCGCCGCTGCGCAGCAGCAGTGCCGAGGCGTCGGAGACCGCGCCGACGTTCTGCCAACTGGCGCCGCCGTTGGTGCTGTATTGCCAGGTGCCGGTGCCGGAGGTTAGGCCGGTGAGGGCGATGCCCTGCACCGCGCTGGTGTCCGCATCGGTGACATGGCCGCTCAGGAAGCTGGACACCGCCACGCCGAGGTTGTTGGTGTCGGAATCGGTCAGGCCGGTCAGCGTCGGGCCGACCGGGGTCAGCACCGGGGCGTCGTTGACGCTGCTGACGGTGAGCGTGGCCTGCGCGGTGCCGCTGGAATACGCGGCGCTACCGCCGTTGGTGCTGGTGTCGGCGGTCATGCGCGTGCCGTTGGTGGACGCAGTGCCGAAGCTCTGGTCCCAGGCGCGGAAGGTAAGGCCGGCCGCGCTGCCATTGGCGCCATCCGGCACGAAGTGCAACTGGGTGGTGCTGGACAGTAGCAGCGCGGAGTTGTTGGAGACAGTGCCGACGCCGGTCCAGTTGACGCCGTCGGTGGAGTATTCCCAGGTGCCGCCGCCGCTGCTGCCGGTGATGGCGATGCCGCCGGCGGGGCCGTCTGGGTCGGCGTGGGTGGTGCTGCCCAGCAGGGTGGCGACGGTAACGGCGGACGAGGTGGTGTCTTCGTTGGTGCCGGCCCAGGTGTAGGGGCCGCCGGACAGCGTCGGCGCGTCGTTGACGCCGGTGACGGTCACTTGCGCGGTGACCGCGGTGGAGGTGGCGCCGCCGCTGTCGGTGACGGTGAAGTTGATCTGGCGGGTGGTGTCGCTGCCGCCGGCGGTGGGGTCGTCCGAGGACGAGGAATAGGTGACCGAGCGCAGCGCGGCCTGCAACGCGGCCTGCGAGCCGCCGCCGCTCAGGGTCAGCACGCCGGTGCCGCTGTCGTAGCTGACGGTGAAGCCGTTGGGCGCACCGACGGACAGCACGTCGCCGGCACGAAAGTCGCTGACGGTGACGGTGGCGCCCTGGAAGGTGGTGCTGTCCACGTCGGCCAGCGTCAGGCTGCTGCTGAGCACAGCGGCGCTGCCGCCCTCGGTGTAGCTGGCGTTGCTGTTGGCCGGGCTGAGCGTGGGCGCGTCGTTCACCGCCACCACGGTGACGGTGACGGTATTGGTGGTGGTGGTGGTGTAGCTGTCGCCGTCGTAGACGGTGACGCTCAGGGTGCGCGCCGACGCGGTGGGGTTGTCGACGTTGCTGTTGTCGTACACCAGGTTGTGCAGCAGCGCTTCGACCGCGGCCGGCGTGGCCGAGGCCGAGTTGAAGGTGATCAACAGATCGTTGCTGCCGCTGCCGCCGGTGAAGGTGCCGATGGCGACGCCGCCATAGGTGATGGTGCTGCCGCTGACGCCGATCTGCCCGGCGCCGGTGCCCTGGTTACGGATCGACAGCAGGTCTTCGGCGGTGACGCGGTTGGTGGTGATCGACACTCGCACGCTGCCGCCGTTGAAGTCGGCCGAATCGCCGTCCGACACCGTGGCATTGCTGCCCAGGTCGATCAGCCGGGCGCTGTCGCCCTCGGTGAAGGTGACGCTGTCGCCTTGCAGGCCGCCCAGCACGGGGGGCGCATTGGGCACGTAGCTGGTGTTGAGCGCGCCGCCGTCGTTGTAGATGCCGGTGACCGCGGCGGGGCTGGGGCCGGGCGAGCCGGTGCCCAGTTCCTGGCCGCCGGCGCCGCTGCCGGCGCCGTTGTTGGTCATGGCCGCGTTGTTGGCCGTGGTGATGTTGAAGATGCCCTTGTTCCACACCGCGCCGACGCCGCGCCCGCCGGCGCCGCCGTTCTGGTTGCCCAGCGAGCCGCCAGCGCCGCCGCCCCCGCCGCCGCCGCCAGCGCCGAGGTTGTTGTTGATGATCGAGTTGCCGATGACGTTGATGGTGCCGCCAACCGCGTTGTAGATGCCGCCCGCTGCTGAGCCGCCGGCGCCGCCGGTGGCGTCGGTGCCCAGGCCGCCGCCGCCGCCGCCGATGCTGATGCTGCCGTTGGTGGCGGTGCCGCCCGTGCCGCCGGTGGAATAGCCCAGGTAGCTGCCGCCGGCGCCGCCGACGCCGGTACCGCCCTGGCCGCCCATGCCGGGGAAGGCGCTATCGGCGCCGCCATGGCCGCCCTGGTTGGCGCTGCCGCTGCCGCCCAGATTGTTGGAGACGCCCGATTCGCCGCCGCGGCCGCCGATGCCGCCGCCCAGCGCGCCGCCGCCGCCGCCGCCGCCGCCGTCATAGGCGAAGTTGCCGCCGCCACCACCGCCGCCGGCCGCCGCGTTGGCAGTGACCGAGGTGTTGAGCAGGGTGAGCGTGCCGGCGTTCCAGATGCCGCCGCCGAAGGCGTTGGCGGCGGCCAGGCCGCTGCCGGCATCGCCGCCGTCGCCGGACACCAGGCCACGGGTGATCACCAGGCCGTCGAGCATCACGTTGCTGCCGGCCTGCACCTGGAGCACGCGGCTGTGGTAGTTGGCGTCCAGGGTCACGTCGGCGACGCCGTCGTTGTTGAGGTCGCCGTCGATGGTGATGCCCTTGTTGATGACTAGTTGGCCGGTGGTGAGGCCGACGGTCATGCCGCTGCTGAAGGTGATGGTGTCGCCGGTGATGGCGCCGGCAATGGCGTTGCGCAGGGTGCCGACGCCGGTGTCGGCGTTGCTGGTCACAGTGAGGGTGGCCAGGTTGTACTGGTACGCTGCCTCGCCCAGGGCCGAGAACACCGGGGTGCGGTCAATGGTGCCTGTGCTCACCTCCAAGTCCCAGTCGCCACCCGCGCCGGTGCGGTTGCTGCTGGCCGCTACGTCGGCCCCCGTGAGCGCGGCCAGTGCGCTGACGAACTGCGCGCCCTCGCTGCCCTGGGCGGTGTTGCAGGCATAGACCAGCAGGTCGCCATCGGCCGTGAGCCCCTGGCCCAGGGCAGCCAACTGGGCCTGTACCTCGGGCCGCTGCAGCGCGGTATTGTCCAGAAAGGTGCTGCCCAGCCAGAGCTGCCCCGCGCTGCCGTGGGCGATGACCTGCACCGAGCCCACATCGCCGCGCTCGCCCAGCGCTGCGGCCATTTGCGCCAGACCGTCTTGGCTGGCGTCGAGGTAGACCACTTGGGTGCCAGGTTGGAGCCCTTGCAGCAGGGTCGCGGCGTCTTGCACACGGCTGTCGATGAAGACGATGTCATGGGTAGCGGTGCTGTCGGTCATGGCGTTCCTTGGGGTATTTTTTGGCTTCTAGCGCCCTGCTGACGGGCGCAAGAAGCTATGAATTCAATAGCTTTCCCGGCGCGGTGGAGGGCAGGGGGCCGGCTTGGCCGTGATAACGTTCGCCCGGCTGCGGCTGCCGTCTTGCCAGAAGCTCAGGCGGCTGTACTGCTCGAACAGGTCGGGAGGCAAGATGGTTTGTCGTGCCTGGAATGCCACACTGCTGCGCACCTTATGCAGGCCGTGCAGACCCAGGGCGTCGTCGAAGTCCGGAGCGTCGTAGCGCACATTGCCAAAGTCATGCCCAAACTCTGGCTCGCCCAGGAACTGGTAAATGAGCGGCATGACTTTCTCAGGCGCCTGGGCCAGCAGGTCGTAGTCCACCACCAACAGCGATGCGGCGTGCTCGCCATAGAAAGCTTCCTTGAGAGCAGCCCAGGGGTAGCCGACCATGCGGTTGCGCTGCGCCAGGGTGTCCACGCGGCTGTAGACGGTGTTGCGCTCGGTGTCGTCGTTGAACAGGCGCGTGGTCTCGTAGGGGTTAGCGCGGTAGCGGCGCTCGATGCTGTCCATGACCCAGGCCACGTTGCGCACGCAGGCGATGAGCCTGGCGCCGGGGAACAGGTCTATGAGCAGGGGCAGGTGGGCGCTCCACATGCGGTTGGTGTCGAACACTGCGCTCTTGCCCGCCTGGGCTTGGTCTGCGTAGTAGCTGTCGAACAGGCCGCGCACAAGGCGGCGGCGCTGCTCCTTGCTGACAACAGGGCCGAACTCACTGCCTGCGCTCAATTGATTGATCATGCTTTTGAACAGGCTGCCCACGGGGCTGGTCATGCCGGCGTGGAAGCGCGGGTTTTGCAGCAGCAGGGCCGACAGCAGGGTGGAGCCAGAGCGGGGCAGGCCGGTGATGAAGTGGTAGCGCATTGGGGTCAAATGGCAAGAATTTGTAGCACAGCCTGCGATATCTCAGTGACGTTGGTATCGAGGTGCAAGGCGGGACTGAGTGGAGGCTCGTAAGCCGACTGCACACCGGTCATTTGCGTCAGCTGACCTATCTCTGCACGCTTATACAAGCCCTTGGGATCGCGCAGCATGCAGATCTCCAGCGGTGTGTTTATATAGATTTCCTTGCAGCGCTCTTTGCCGATCAAGGCCAAGGCGGCATCACGCTCTTTCGCCGCAGGAGAGATCATCGCGACCACGGCATGAATGCCGTTGGCATTGAGGATGCGTGCCATGTGAGCTGCACGGCGGACATTTTCCGCACGACTGGCACTATCAAAGCCGAGATCTTGGCTCAAGCCGCTGCGCAACTCATCGCCATCCACGACGCAGACTGCTTCAGCACGGTCGCGCAGCTCTTTGGCAAGAGCCTGCGCCAAAGTGGTCTTGCCGGCACCTGATAAGCCGGTTAACCACCAAGTCGTGGTTGTATGAGAAGGCATATACAAGAGGTATGAGATTGTCAATAAATGTAATTAACTGTGAATCCTATATGTATGGCACACACCTGTGCAATCACTGATTTCAGGTATTTGGAAGAGGCTGTTCTATGACTTGAGTCTTATCTGAGGCAACCATTGGTACACGATGAGCATCCGAAACGATCTATTGCTAGCGCAACCCAGGCATGAAAAAGGCGAGACCTCGGTCTCGCCTTTGGGTTTTTTTGGCTTTCGGCAGAAGGAGATCAGCCTTGCTCGGCCAGCAGTTCCTGCAGCGTCTTGACCTGCATGCGCAGGCGCTCGTTTTCAGCTTCCAGCTCAGTGACGCGGGCCTGCAGCTCTTCGGGGCTGGCGGCTGGCGCGGCTTCTGCCGATTCTTCGGTTTCGGGCTTGGCGGCCTTGGGCTTTTTCTTGGCGTCGCGCACGCGCTTGGCGGCCTGCTTGAGCGCATCGGCGCCTTCGGCGGCCACGGCCTGCTGCTCTTCCTCGGGCAGGGTGGCGACCACGGCTGCGGCATTGAGCGAGAGTTCGCCGGCCTTGACCGCTGCCACGACTTCGGGCGCGGCCTTTTCCTGGATGGTCTCGATCATCTTGACCTGGCCGGCCGACAGGCGGGCGGCGCGGGCCAGGGCTTCACGTGTGTCCAGTGCCTCGTCGGGCACCTTGGCCACGCTGGCCAGAGCCTGGGCCACCACGGGGTCGGTCTCGCCTTCCCTGGGGGCTTCCTCGCTGGCCGGCTGGGCGGCCTTGGCGGCGTTCACGGCAGCGGCTGCTGCAGCGCGTCGCTCGGCAATGATCTCGCGCTTGCGCAGCGCCAGCACGCCGCGCTGGAAGTCGGAGACCGAGCGGCGGCCCAGATGCTGGTCGATCATCCACAGATGCACGTCGTCCATGTTCTTGAACTGCGTGGCCTGCACGGTGTTGTAGGGCAGGCCGTGTTTCTGGCAGATGCCGTAGCGGTTGTGGCCGTCGATGAGCAGATCGCCCCAGACCACCAGGGAGTCGCGGCAGCCTTCGGCGAGGATGCTGCGCTCCAGCGATTCGTGCTCGTCCGGGGTCAGAGGGTCGATATAGGCCTTCAGGCCTTCGTCAATCTTCAGTTCCATGTGTGTTCTTTAAATTGAGGAGCTGCTTGCGCTTGTTGGTATTCGCTTTCAGCATGAAATCAATGTGAATTCAAGACGGGGCGAGCGAAAGCAGCTATAGACAAAAGAGCAACGCCCCAGCGAATGGGGCGTTGGAAAAGCAAAGCCGGTCGAGCTTACAGCAGTCGCGAAATCAGCGCACCTTCCACAGGGCCTTCCAGCGGAATGCGCACGCGCACGGGGTTGCCTTGTGCGACTTCCACGGGCTGGCCTTCGAGGTTGAACATCTTCTCCAGCTTGACCTGGCGGTTGCCCTGGGGATGAATCACTTCGATGGTGTCGCCGACGGCGAAACGGTTCATGGTTTCAATCTCGGCCATGCCGTCGGCATAACCGCGCACCGCGCCCACGAAGTGGCTGCGCTGCAGCACGCTGTGGCCGGTTTCGTAGTTCTGGTAGTCATTGGCAGGGCGGCGCTCCAGCAGGCCGCCGGTATAGCCGCGATTCGCCAGGCCTTCGAGTTCGGTGATCAGATGCGGGTTGAACGGGCGACCGGCCACGGCGTCGTCGATGGCGCGGCGGTAGGTCTGGGCCGTGCGGGCCACGTAATACAGGCTTTTGGTGCGGCCTTCGATCTTGAGCGAGTCCACGCCGATCCTGGTCAGGCGCTCGACATGCTCCACGGCGCGCAGGTCCTTGGAGTTCATGATGTAGGTGCCATGCTCATCTTCCATGATGGGCATCATCTCGCCGGGGCGGCCTTTTTCCTCGAGCAGATAGATGGCATCGGCCTTGGGATGGCGCTGCTGGTCGCCGCAGGTGCTGGTGAACTGGTTGTCCAGATCGTTCTTGGCTTCCTCGAAGTTGAAGCCGTTTTCCATGGTCTGGCCCAGCGCCTCGCCGGTGTTGGGGTCCACGGCCGCGTCATGCGTCTTGTAGTCCCAGCGGCAGGCGTTGGTGCAGGTGCCCTGGTTGGGGTCGCGGCGGTTGAAGTAGCCCGACAGCAGGCAGCGGCCCGAGTAGGCGATGCACAGCGCGCCGTGCACAAACACTTCCAGCTCCATGTCGGGGCATTCCTGGCGGATCTTCTCGATCTCGTCCAGGCTCAACTCGCGCGACAGGATGATGCGCGAGACGCCCATCTTCTGCCAGAACTTCACGGTGGCGTGGTTGGTGGTGTTGGCCTGCACGGACAGGTGGATTTCCTGCTCGGGCCACTTTTCCTTGACCATCATGATGAGCCCGGGGTCGGCCATGATCATGGCGTCGGGCTTCATGGCGATGATGGGTTCGATGTCGCGCAGATAGGTGCGCACCTTGTCGTTGTGCGCAATCAGATTGCTGGTCAGGAAGAACTTTTTGCCGCGCGCATGCGCCTCGGCAATGCCTTGGCCGATCTGCTCCAGGCGGAATTCGTTGTTGCGAGCGCGCAAGCTGTAGCGCGGCTGGCCGGCGTAGACGGCGTCGGCACCAAAGTCGTAGGCGGCGCGCATCTTGTCGAGCGAGCCGGCAGGCAGCAGCAGTTCGGGGGCTTTGAGGGTCATGATGGCGCTATTGTCCTGCATAGCGCTTTTCACCACAGATTGATATGGCGCTTGAAAAGTGCTGGGCAGTGGGTTGGGAGGTGTCAAGAGGCCTCTTGATAAAGCGCGACCGGCGCCGCCTGCTCTGAAGTTGGATGCGCCAGAACCGCCAGGGCGCTCTCCAGACTGGCGTGGGTAAAGCGGTAACCGCTGGCCAGCGCCCGCGTTGGCACGGCGTTTTGCCCACACAGCAGCAGTTGCGACATCTCGCCAAGACCCAGGCGCAGCGGCCATGCAGGCAGGCGCAGCCAGGCATTGCGGCCCAGAGATGCGGCCAGTGCCCGCGTGAAGCCTTGCTGGCTGGGCATTTGCGGAGCTACTGCATTGAGCGGGCCTTGCACTGCGGGCTCGGCCATGGCGTGGGTAATCAGGCCCAGTACATCGTCGCGGTGAATCCAGGGCATGACTTGCCGACCCGTGCCCAGTGTCGCGCCCAGGCCCAGACGGGCGGCAAAAGCCAGAGCCGGGTAGGCCCCCCCATCCTTGCCCAGCACAATGCCGGGGCGCAGACAGACCACACGAATGCCCATGTCCTGGTTTTGCAGCGCAGCCGCTTCGATCGCGACGCATAGCTCGGACTGAAAGCAGCCGGATTGGGCAGGCGCACTCTCTGTCAAAGCATCGTCGTTGTCAGGTACGCCGTAATAACCCACGGCAGATGCGGTGATCAGCACTTCGGGTTTGCGCTCCAGCCGCTGCATGAGCTGGCGCAGTTGCCGGGCAATCTCCAGGCGGCTGCCTACCAGCAATTGGCGGCGGGCTTGGGTCCACGGTGCGCCCAGAATACCTGCGCCAGCCAGGTTCACCACGGCGTCGATATGTGTTTCCGACGGAATATCGTCCAGTCGGTCCACGCACCACACCATTGGCCCCAGAGCAGCGCGGGCCTGGAGCGGATCGCGGGTCAGCACAATCACGCGGCGGCCTTCACTTAGCAGCTTTTGCACCAGCGCCGTACCTATGAAACCTGTACCACCGGTCACCAGCACGGTCAATCGGCCAATCGCTTGCGCCCGGGCCTGCGGGTTTGCGGGCGGATCCATCAGGGGGGCGACCATGCGCCCCAGTTCACGCACGGCAATGGCATTGCGTACGCTCCAGGCCAATACGCCGATGGAGGCCACGCTGAATAGCCAGGACCACAGACCATAAGAGGTCAGCATCAATGCCGAGGGGCGCTGCGCCGCTTGCCAGAACAAGGGGGCAATCACACCCAGCAGCAGGCCGTAGCTGACAGCCAGCACCGTGTGCAGGGCGCGCTCCAGCGGCGGGAGCTTGCGGCTGCGGTCTTCCTCCAGAAAATCGGCAATGGTGATGAACATTTCCACCAGCAGCAGGCCCGCAGGCAGCATGACCCACCAGCCTTGCCACTGGACCCAGGCAAGCCCGGCAAACAGCAGGCCATAAATGGCCTCACGCACAGAGTGCAGGCGCAGTTCGTGGCGGGCGGATATGCGCTGCGGCAGTCTGGCCTCCAGTTCGTGGTGCCAGAAGTTGTCAAAAGCACCGACCAAGGCTTGAAAGCTCATGACGGCGAAAACAAGATGCATGTTCATCTCATGACTCCTTGGGGTCGTGAAAAATCCCGGTTTGGTGAAAGGTGTGGCCCCATAGCGGGTGCTTCATGTCCAGCGTGAAGCGAAAGCAGCCCGGGCCTTCGTCGCGGTGTTCCACGCGGCAGGTGCCGGGGGTCAACAGGCTGGGCACCCGCAGGCGCCAGCGACCCAGCAGCAGAAAGTAGTGGCGGCTGTAGAAGACCAGGGCACCTTCCTCCACGCAGACCTCAAGTCGCATGGAAAGGCCGCCGTCCGTGCATTCATCGAGCCCGCCACCAGGTCCCAGCCGTTTGGTGGATCGCACGCACTGGCTGCCTGTCTGGCCGGCTTGGCCCAGATGCCGTTCCCAAATCACGCCGCCTTGTCCATCGCTCAGAACGTTGACCGTGGCTGCCACCGGGTGTTTGCGCCTGGCTGCCAGCGGGCTGCCAAACAAGCGGGCAATAGCGCCAAACACGCGGCCAATCACAGAGGCCTGCAGTTGCAAGCTGCCGTGATAGGCGACATCTCCATGCCCGGCGGCAAAGCGCTTGCGTATGGCGGGCGAGAGTTGCTGCCAGGCCGCAACGCCCGCCAATAGGGCGAAATCCAGCTCTGGCTGAGCGGTAGCGCCTGCAGTGGAGTGGGGTGTGGTGTGCATGGCTATAGCTACGCAGCAACCGTGCCATTTTCTAGTGCATTGATTTCATTGAATTATTTTTATGACCTGTAAACGTCGTATACAGGTTGGGGCAGTTTGCTATCGCAAATCGTCAACGCTGTTTACAGTGCAGGCCATGCTCATCCATATTGCTTTGTTGCTGACCTTGATCGAAACGCTGGCGCTCAGTGCCGTGCTGATGAACTGGGCCCGGCAGGTGCAAGGCGCGCGTCTGCTGGTGATCTTTCTGCTGGGTGTCGCGGCCTGGATTGTGGGCAATGAGCTGCCCAACTGGGCTGGTATCGAGACCGCGCCCGTGGCCATGCTGCTGCTGTCATCGCTACCGTTGACGTCCGCCGCTTTTTTGCATTTCTGTGTGATTTTTTGCGAGGTTGCCATCAGGCCGGGATGGATGCGCCTGGCCTATGCAATGGCGGGGTTGGCCACTGTCCAGTCCCTGGTTGGGTGGCCTGGGGAGTTCAAGCATTTCCCGCCTTTTACGGGGGTGGAATGGGTGGTGGTGCCCAATATCCATGGCTGGATCAGCAGCATTGCCTGGGTCGTGCTGGCTGCTGGCGGCATGCTGGCGCTGGCAGTCGGGTGGTGGCATGCGTCTTCGCAGCGGCGGCGGCAAATTGCGGCGGTTGCCGTGTCTTGCGGTTGGGGCTTGATGGCCATGTCGGGCTATCTTTTTGCGGCGCTGGATATTCCTGTGTACCCCTGGCAGGTGCTGGCTGCGCCTGCCTACCCGGTGATCCTGGTGTACGGCATCCTGCGCTACCGCGTGTTTGTGGCGAATGTCTGGGCGCGGCGTGCGCTGGCGTCGGCCTTGCTGATCTTGTTGTGCGTGATGGTGGTGCCGCTGACGGTGCTGCTGCCCATGGATTCCAGGTGGCTGAATGCCGTGGTGGTTGCCGCAACCTGTGTGGCATTGAGCGGGCCGGTTTGGCGCATTGCAGCCAAGCTGGTCTACCCGGGCGGTGTTCCATCGGCTGCCGATTTGCGCCAGTGGCGTGGTCAGCTCAGCCAGGGCGCATCGATGGAGACCTTGGCAGACAACGCAGCCCAAATGGCCTCGCAACGCATGGGCCTCAATGTATGCGTGCAATTGCAGCGCAGCATGCAGGTGTTGGCCACTGCCGGGGCGCAGACCCATGCGCCCACCATGTGCTGCACCAAATCAAGCAGCCATGCGGGCGCCGAATGGCAAACCATCTTGACGGGGTTCGATGAAGCATCACCCGGCCAGCGCCACTGGGTGGAGCTGTTTGGTGCCACGCTGGCGGATGCCGCCACCCAGGTGGAACTGGCGGAGCTGGCCCAGCAGCGTGAGCGTGAGTACCAGTTGCAGGCACGGCTGGCTGAGTTGGGTTCGCTGGCCGCCACGGTTGCGCACGATGTGCGCAACCCGCTCAACATCATCAGCATGGCGGTGGCCATGTCGCCTGCGGAGACGCGCCAGGAGGTCAATGCGCAGATTGGCCGTATCTCGCGGTTGACCGAAGATCTGCTGGACTACGCCAAACCCTGGCAGATTCAGCCCGTGCAAACCGATATTGCGGCGCGTATGCAGAGCCTGGCAAGACATGTGCCGGGCATCGAGCTTGGCGCGGTTCTGGCGCAGCCTGTGCAGGCACTGGTGGACCCGGTGCGCTTTGATCAGGCCGTGAGCAATCTTTTGTCCAATGCCAAGGCTGCGGCAGGCCAGCGGCGCATCTATGTGGATGTGGAGAGCAGCGCCCAGCAACTGCTGGTCCATGTTTGCGATGACGGCCCTGGCATTCCTGCCGACATGCGCGAGCAGATTTTTCAACCCTTTGCATCGCGCAGCCCTGGCGGAACAGGGCTTGGCCTGGCCATTGTTGCACGCATCATGGCGGCCCATGGAGGAACTGCCGAACTGAGCACGCGTGCACCCTGGCAAACCTGTTTTACGCTGCGTTTTCCGCAGACCTCACCTCTATGAATAAAGTGCAGACTTCCGCTGTAGGCCATATTTTGCTGGTCGATGACGAGCCCGCCTATCAGCGCCTGGGTAGTTCTTTTTTGCGCAATCTGGGCCACAGGGTCTCGGTGGCCGGCGATGTGGATGAAGCCTTGCAGGCCTTTGTGCAAGACCCACCGCAGGTGGTGTTGCTGGATCTGGCCATGCCGCCCAGCATGGACCCCGAGGCGGGGCTTTCGCTGATTCCGCATTTTTCTTCGGCGGTGGTGGTGGTGCTCAGCGGCCATGGAGATCGTGACCTAGCGCTACGTGCGGCGGAACAGGGCGTGTGGGACTTTCTCACCAAGCCGATTGATCCGGACATGCTGCGCTTTGTTGTCACCCGCGCCATGCACAAGGCGCGGCTGGATGAAGAGTTGCGCGAGTTGCGCGCCGCCAGCTTGGCGCACGGCAATGGCGAAATGGGCCTGGTCGGACAGACTGCCTGCATGCTGCAGTTGCGCGCCATGGTGCAGCGTGTGGCTGCCACCTCGGTCAATGTGATCGTGCTGGGCCCCACGGGTACGGGCAAGGAGCTGGTGGCGCGAGCTTTGCACCAGGGAAGCCGCCGAAGCGGCGGTCCGTTTGCCGTGATTCATTGCGGGGCGCTGTCTGCGGAGTTGCTGGAAAGTGAGCTGTTTGGCCACCTCAAAGGCAGTTTTACCGGTGCGTATCGCGACCAGCCCGGCTTGGTGGAAACCGCGCATGGCGGCACCTTGTTTCTCGACGAAGTGGGTGAGATGCCCGCGCCCATGCAGGTCAAGTTGCTACGCTTTTTGCAAGAAGGCAGCTTTATGCCCGTGGGCGGGCGAGAGCTGAAAAAAGCCGATGTGCGGCTGGTGGCAGCGACTCACCGCGATCTGGAAGCCATGGTGCGCGAGGGCAGCTTTCGCGAAGACCTTTATTACCGGTTGAAAGGTATGGTGTTGCGTACGCCGTCCTTGGCCGAGCGACAAGACGATGTGCCACTGCTGGCGGCGCGCTTTTTACGCGGCGTGGCCAGCCATGCGCGTCTGACGCCTGAAGCGCTGAGCTGGCTGGCCGCACATGAATGGCCAGGCAATGTGCGCCAACTGCGCGCTACGGTCGAGTCCGCGGGCGCGCTGATCATGCCGGACAGCGAGCTGGTCGATGTGGATCTGCTGAAGTTTGCCAGTGGCGAGAGCATGAGCCTGCCCGAGATCAGTGCAGCAATTGCACCAGTGTCGATGGAAGCTGGTGCATTGGATGCAGCCATTGCCGAGCTGGAAACCCGCATGATCCGTGACGCGATGGAGCAGGCGGGCAGCAATCAATCCGAAGCCGCGCGGCGTCTGGGTATTTCGCGTGTTGGCTTGATCAAAAAGCTTGCGCGGCTGGGGCTCAAGACCTGAGCTGACTGCTCTGCAGCAATGTTTTTTGTCGTTGCTGCCTTGAGGTGGTTGCTGGAGCAGTGCTGGTGAGGAGCCAGCCCGTTTGTCTGCGCATGGAGCCGCCGCCGCAGCACCGCAGCCTGAGGTAGCACAGCTGCTGACCTACGAGTGGGCACCGACTTTTGCAATACACCCGTTTTACCTGAGTGTGCGGGCGCTGTCGGTCGCCCGGGCTGGATGGTCGAATACCTGTTTTTCCAGCGATACCTGCAGGGCAGGGATGCGCACAATCGGACGGCCGCGTCGTCAGCATTGGCCTGTGTTGCGGTGAAGGTAGTTGTTCACAACGGGAGTTTTCGATGTTCCGATTTCTGAGTATCCGCAAGGGGTTGATCCTGGTGCTGGTCCTGATGCTGCTGGCCCTGGCGGTGGCCATAGGTGAAGGCCTGCACAGCACGGTCAAGGGCGCTGCAGGAACCCAGGCTCAGTACGATTTTTTTCAGGGCCGGTTGATGGCCATCAAGCAGATGCAGATCCATATCGTGGAGAACCGGCTGGAGTTTTCCACGGGCTACCGCGAATTGCTGCGTGGTGACAAGGCTGCGCTGGAGGAGGCTGTGGGCGATGCGGAAAAAGCGCTGGCCAGTGCCGACAAGCAGGCCCAGGCCTTTCTGGCCGAGACCGAGGGCAAGGCCTTGCCGGACGAGCAGGAGCGCGCCCGTGCCCTGGTCAAGGCCTTCCAGGTCTACAAGGACATGGCGCAGCGCAGTGCCCAGGCTTTGCGCAGCGGTAATGAGGAAGGTTACTACGGCACGGCCATGCGCGCCGAGCGGCGCAATGCCCTGCAAGGTCTGACAGCGGCCACCCGCACCTATCTGGAGGCGGCGGACCAGCGCTCGCACAGCCTGATTGCCGAGGCCCAGGCTTCGCAATCTCAGGCCTTGGCCGGAAGCACGGCGCTGATGGTGTTGGGCCTGGCGCTGGCCGTGGGCTGCTGGCTGTTCATTCGCAACCAGGTACTGCTCCCCATAGCCGAGGCCAACAGCGTGCTGGAAACCGTGGCGCAGGGCGATCTGACGGGCCGTATCCCCGAAGCTCATCACGAGATCGGCCGCCTGATGGCTTCGCTGCAGCGCATGCAGGCCAGCCTGAGCGGCATGGTGACCGAAGTGCGCCAGGGCGTGAACGAGATCGGCGTTGCGGCGCAGGAGATTGCCTTGGGCAATGCCAATCTGAGCAGCCGTACCGAGCAGCAGGCTTCGGCCCTGCAGGAGACTGCGGCAAGCATGGAGCAGCTGTCTTCCACCGTCAGCCAGAATGCCGACAACGCGCGTCAGGCCAATCAACTGGCCGCCAGCAGCCTGGAGGTGGCCGTGCGCGGCGGTCAGGCCGGCACGGAGGCTGTTGCCACCATCGGCGCGTTGGCCGACAGCTCCAGGCGCATGGCGGAAATTGTCACCGTCATCGACAGCATTGCCTTCCAGACCAATATCCTGGCGCTCAATGCCGCCGTGGAAGCGGCGCGTGCCGGCGAGCAGGGCAAGGGCTTTGCCGTGGTGGCCTCCGAAGTGCGGGCGCTGGCCCAGCGCTCGGCCACGGCGGCCAAGGAGATCAAGGGTCTGATCGAGGACTCCGTGACCAAGGTGGACGAAGGCTCGGCCCAGGTGGCGCATGCGGGCGAGCTGATGCAGCAGATCGTGGCATCGGTGCAGCGTGTGACGGACATCATGGGCGAGATCTCGGCCGCTTCCCAGGAGCAGGCTTCGGGCATTTCCCAGGTCAACCAGGCCGTGACCCAGATGGACCAGAACACGCAGCAGAACGCGGCCCTGGTGGAGGAGGCAGCGGCCGCTGCCGGCTCACAGGAAGCGCAGACCCGCCGTTTGCAGCAAGCCGTCTCGCGCTTTCGGCTGCCCGGCGATGCGGGCCAGAGGGGGCTGATCCAGCATGAACCTGGAGTCGCCAAACCTCACCCCAAGCCTGCGGTTGCGCCGAGCAGAGCTGTGCCCGCCAGGAAGGTGGAGCCCAAGCGCCCCGCACTGGCGACCGCTGCTCCTGCCGCTACCGGCAAGCCTGCTGCGCGCACTGCCGCATCTGATGATGGGGGCGATTGGGAGACCTTTTAACGCTGGCTACGGCTGCAGAGCGGCCTCCCGGCGCAGATGGGCCAGCAACTGGCTGGCCGGGCCGGGCAAGGTGCTGCCTCTGGCCGTGCACAGCCACAGCTGGCGCCTGGCCCAGGCGTCGCCCAGAGGTACGGCCACGACCCCGGTGGCTGCGGCGTGGCGCCGGACCGCGGCGGCAGGCAGGATGCAGACGCCTACCTTCTGCCCAACCAACTGGCACAGACCCTCGGGGTGAGGCAGCTGCACGCGCATGCGCAGTGTGCTGCCTGTGAGAGGGGGCTTTTTTTCGGCATCGGCCTTTTCCAGCCTCAGGGCCTGCTTTATCAGCAACTGCTGCAGGGCCGAGTCACGCGGCAGGCCTACCCAGTTTTCATGCACGAGATCGGCCAGCGTCAGGCTGGAATGCCCGGCCAGCGGATGGTCGGCTGCGAGTACGGCCACCAGTTGATCGGAGCGCCACATGCTGCACTCCAGGCCGGCCAGTGGTGGAGGCTGGTCTGCATCCCAGGCAGCCACGCCCAGATCGCACAGGCCTTGGCGCAGGCCATCCAGAACCTCGACACTGGGGCATTCCTGCAGCTCCAGCGCGATTTGCGGGTGCTGCAGCAAAAAGCCGCCAACAGCCAGCGGCAGGTGCTCGCGCAAGGCCGAGGTATTGCCGCGCAGCCGGATCTGACCGGCCAGGCCTGCACCGAACTCCCCCATGGCCCCGCGCAGCTGCTGCATCTGGGCCAGCACCTGGCGCGCATGCTGGCCCAGCGCATGACCAGCCGCCGTTGGCGATACCCCGCGCGCCTTGCGCTCCAGCAGGGCGCAGCTCAGTTGCTCTTCCATGCCGCGTACGCGCTCGCTGGCCGAGGCCAGCGTGATGTGCGAGAGCGCCGCGGCAGCCGTCATGGTGCCGCTGTCCAGGATATGCACGAATAGCTGCAGATCGGTGAGGTCAAAGCGCATGGCAAGTGATTCAGGTTTTAACGAAGTCTTGGTTTGAAAAATCCAGCTGGTGTAACACTATTTATCGGCGGATTATCTGGGCTGTCAAGAGCTTGTGAAGCAATTTCTCATGAGTCGATAGTTCGGTAAATCTGAAGGATGAGTATGTTGAGTGAAGCATGGCTGGTCGCAGCCGCTGTCGCGGTGTTTGGCCTGGCGGGATGGGTCAAGGGCATGCTGGGCCTGGGGCTGCCCACGGTCTCCATGGCCTTGCTGGCGCTGTTCATGCCGCCCGCGCAGGCGGCGGCGCTGTTGCTGCTGCCCTCGCTGGTGACCAATGTGGTGCAGATGCGGCCCGTCAACACCTTGCCTTTGCTACTCAAGCGTCTGGGAGGCATGCAGCTGGGAATCATGGCGGGTACGCTGGGCGGCATGGCCATCTGGGGCGGTGTGGGCGGCCTGCCTGGCGCGCGTATGGCCTTGGGGCTGGCGCTGGTGGTCTACGGGTTTTGGGGATTGTGCGGGCCGCAATGGCTGATGCCGCAACGGCATCAGGCCTGGTCGGGGCTGGTGGTGGGCTTTGTCACCGGAGGCATCACCGCATTGACCGGTGTGTTTGTCGTGCCTGCCGTGGCCTTTTTGCAATCTCTGGGGCTGGCGCGTCAGGCACTGATGCAGGCCATGGGCCTGTGCTTCACCGTGTCCACCGTGGCATTGGGGCTGGGCATGTGGTGGTTTGAAAAGGAGGGCGCTGTCTCCGGCGGTCTGGGCCTCGGCCTGGTGGTTTCGGGCTTGATGTTGATTCCTGCCTTGGCTGGCATGCACTGGGGCGAGGTGCTGCGTGAAAAACTCTCGCCTGTGCGTTTCAAGAAGGTGTTGATGGGAAGCCTGATGGTGTTGGGCGTGTATATGCTTTTCTAGCAGGCAGGCCCAGGTGGCTGCGGTGCTGTTGCGGTCTGCGACAGATGGCGCTGCAAGCCATTGGCCAGATGGTCAAACAGCAGCCGTATTCGCAAGGTATCGCGCTGGTCTTCATGCATGGCCAGCCACATCTCGTAGTTCCATTGCACCTCTTCAGGCAGCACATGCAGGTATTGCGGGTCTTCCGCGACCAGCGAGTGTTGACAGGCCCCGATACCGAATCCGGCCCGCATGGCCATCCACTGCGCCACGTCGCTGTCGCAGCGCAGGGCAAAGCTTTCACGGCTCAGGCCAAGCTTTGCCAGAGCCGGGTGCTGCAAAGGCGTTTCATCCCGGTCCACCCCGATCAGCGGATGCGCAAAAAGCGCTTGCAGATTGCCGGGCAGGCCATGTCTGCGGGCATAGCTCTGATGGGCAAACAGCCCTGCTTTGACCGAGCCCACATGGCGTGCAACCAATGCTGCCTGCGTGGGGCGCTGCATGCGTACTGCGATATCGGCCTGGCGCAGCAGCAGGTCGTCGTTGCGGTTGGACAGGGCCAGCTCGACCACGATGGCCGGGTGTTGCTCCCGAAATGCGGCCAGCATGGGGGGCAGAACCATGGTGCCAACCATTTCGCTGGCAGTGATACGCACGATGCCCTGTGCCTGAGCACTCGCTGCGGATGCGCTGCGCAACAGGCTTTCGGCAGCAGACGCCATGCTTTGCACCTGTGCGAGCAATGAGGTCGCCAGCGGCGTGGGATTGAGGCCATGGCGCGAGCGCGTGAACAGTGCTGCATTCAGGCACTGCTCCAGTGCGTTGACATGTCGGCTGATGCTGGGCTGCGTCAACTTCAGGGCCCGCGCTGCACCCGAAAGGCTGCCGTGCTCCACAACCGCCAGAAAGCTGCGCCAAAGTTCCCAGCTGGGCGGCGCAGGCGGGCTGCTCTGCCCGGACTCTGAGGAGGCTTGGTTCATTGATTTTCGTATATCAACTGCAAGTATTTAGGCAATTTTAGTTTGGGCAAGGTTTGCCTAGCATTTCTCGCTCATGACTTGAAAGGTTTGCCATGCCTGGAATTTTGCTGATTTCAACTTCCATTCTTTTGACTGCGCTGGCGCTCTGGCGGGCCCCGAAGGCAGAGCTGCACACCAGCATCGAGATCGAGGCCACGCCGGAAAGAGTCTGGGAGCTGTTGGGAAATCCCGAAAGCTACAGCCACTGGAATCCGTTCATTGTTTCCATGCAGGGCGAGTTGGTGCAGGGGGGTAGGCTGATCAACCAGCTGCAGACTTCGCAAGGCAGGCGCATGCAGTTCAGGCCGCTGGTTCTGAAGGTGCAGGCCGCCCGTGAATTGCGCTGGCGCGGGCGGTTGCTGTTTCCCCGCATTTTTGACGGTGAGCATTTCTTTGAGCTGCAACCGGTTCAGCGGCCAGATATTTCTCGTCCGCGCACGCGGCTGGTGCATGGGGAGCGGTTTAGAGGCTTGTTGCTCTGGTGGATGGACGTTGAAGAGTTTCGCCCCGACTTTGAGCGCCTGAACCTCGCGCTCAAGTCCGCTGCCGAGCAATAGGGCCGCACTGTCGGCTGCTACGGTTTTCACAGGCTTCGGCCCGCGATGCCATTACAGACTTGTTCCTGAGGCCGCAGAATCAAAAAGGGCTTGAAGGTTTTTAGCCTTCAAGCCCTTTTGGGTTAAGCGCAGGAAGCTATGAATTTCATAGTTGCCTGTGTTGGGCAGAGCCTCAGTCCTGAGGTCGGAAGCCGATGACCAGATCGGATGGCACCTTGCCGTCGATATCACGCGGCAGCTTGTCGGTCTTGTGCAGCGCCCGGACCACGGCCTCATCCCAGGCGGGATTGCCGCTGGACTTGGAGATCGTAGCGCCGGTGATGGTGCCGTCCGGGGCCGTGCGCACACGGACTTCGGCGCGCGGATTGCCGCTGACCGCATCGGGGTAGACGATGTTGGGCTTGACGCGTGCAGCCACCTTGGCCGCATAGCCTGCCGAGGGGCCGCCGCTGGCGCTGCTGCCCGCACCACCGCTACGACTGCCGCCGCTGCCGCTGTGGTCGCTTCCGCCGCTGCCGCCAGCGCTGCCGGCCAGCCCCTGCAGGCGCGCCAGCTCGGCCTTGCGGCGCTCATCGGCAGCCTTGGCTTCCTTGGCCGCCTTTTCCTTGGCGTCCTTTGCGGCTTTTTCTTTGGCAGCCTTGTCCTTTTCGGCCTTTTCTTTCTCGGCCTTGTCCCTGGCGGCTTTTTCGGCTTTTTCTTTCTCAGCCTTCTCGGCTTTTTCCTTCTCGGCCTTGTCCCTGGCCGCTTTTTCAGCCTTTTCCTTTTTCTCGTGCTCTAGCTTTTCCTTGCGCTCTTTCTCGGCTTTTTCCGCTTTCTCGGCCTTCAGGCGGTCCAGCTTTTCCTGGTGCGCTTTTTCAGCCTTTTCCTTCTCGGCCTTTTCGGCTTTTTCCTTGCGCTCCTTCTCGCGCTGTTCGCGGGCTTCCTGCTCGGCCTTTTCCTTCTTCTGCTGCTCCAGCTTCTTCTTTTTGGCCAGCGCTATCTCGGCCTCGTGATCGTCGTCATGAAGCTGAGGTTTGGGGGCTGGTGCGGGCACTGGTGCAGCAACGGGCTCGGGAGCCGGGGTCGGTGGTGGGGGCGGCGGCGGAGGCTCGGGTACGGGCTCCGGTGAGGGCGCGGGAGTCGGTGCAGGCTGAGTCACGGCAGGGGCCGAGGCTGGGGCAGAACTGCTCCAGACCTCGGCCTCGACCATGGCTTCGTCGGCTTCTTTGGGGGGGCGCACCGTCCACATCAGGGCCGCAATCAGCAGGCCGTGCGCGGCCAGGGCGAGCGACCAGGAGCGCACCCGGCCCTTGGGGCGGGGCGGTGCAAACTGATCGCGGTCTTGCTGGTTAGGCATGGTGAATTGGTGGTCTGCCGGACTGCGGCCTCAAGGGGGCTGCGGGGGCGCAGAGTTTCATGAATGAGATCAGTTGCTGGAAGAGGAGACCACGCCAAAGGCGATGCGTTTGACGCCGGCCTTGGAAAGCGTGGTGTGTGCCTTCATGACATCGTCGAAGGGCAGGCCCTTGTCGGCCACGATCTGGATGGCACTGTCTTCGCCCTGGCCTTCCTGCCAGGACTGGGCCAGGCCCTTGAGATCATCAAGCTTGACGGTCTGTGTGCTGCTGCCGTTCTTGAACTGGATGCTGCCATCCTTGTCCAGCAGCACATAGGCGATGTTCTTGGTCGGCGGGCGCGAGGATTTGCCTGCGCTCGGTACGTTGATGGAGCCCGGCGTGAGCATGGGAGCCGTCACCATAAAGATGATGAGCAGCACCAGCATCACGTCGATGAAGGGCACCATATTGATTTCGTTGACGGTGCGGCGGTTGCGGCCGCGTGAGCTCATGGCTGGCATGAATCCTCACTCCTTGCAAAAAGGTTGCACAGCACAGGACAGAGACACCGGGCAAGGGCAGCCCCCGCAGCAGGGGCTGCCCCAGCGAAGGTGTCGCCCCCCTTCAAGGGGGAAGGCGCGAAGCGACTCAGGGGCTGTCCCATTTCAATGGCCGGAGGCACTGGTGGTGGCGCCCACATTGCGCTGCAGGATGTTGGAGAACTCCTCGATGAAGGTTTCTTCCTGACTGGCGATGCGGTCGATGTTGTGGGCGTAGCGGTTGTAGGCCGTCACGGCCGGAATGGCCGCAAACAGGCCCATGGCGGTGGCGACCAGGGCTTCGGCAATGCCGGGGGCGACGGTGGCCAGCGTGATCTGCTCCATATTGGCAAAGCCCGTGAAGGCGTGCATCACGCCCCAGACGGTGCCGAACAGGCCGACATAGGGCGAGACCGAAGCCACGGTGCCCAGAAAGGACAGGCCAGACTCGATCTCGTCAAGCTCGCGCTGAAAGCTGGCGCGCATGGCACGGCGTGTGCCGTCCATCAGTGTGGCGACGTCGCCGATGCGGCGCTCGCGCAGCTTCTGATATTCACGCATGCCGCTGGCAAAGATGCGCTCCATGGGGCCGCCGGTCTTGGCGTTCTGCGCGGCCGAGGCATAGAGGTCGTTGAGGCTGGTGCCCGACCAGAAGTCCTGCTCGAAGTTGTCGTTGAGCGTGCGCACGCGCTTCAGGGTCTGGGCCTTGCGGAAAATGGTGGCCCAGCTGGCAATCGATGCGATCACCAGAATCAGCATGACCAGTTGCACCACCCAGCTGGCCTGCAGGATCAGGCTGAGGATGGACATGTCTTGGGAGTTCATGAAAGTTGCTCCAGGATACGGTTTGGAATTCTCGTGGGGCGCATGGTCTGACCATCCACCCACCCAATTCGGATAAGACCCGTGCTCAGCAGCACAGGTTGTTGGGATTGATTGTCAGTGTTCACCAGCAATGCCTGCTGCTCGATTGTGAGCGAAGCACGGCCCGAGCTTTGCAGCTTTGCGGTAACAATGAGTTGGTCGTCCAGTCGCGCCGGACGCAGATATTCGATCTGCGCTGAAGTTACGACAAAGATGCCGCCCGTTTGTTCCCGCAGACTGTGCTGGGCGATGCCCAAAGACCTCAGCCACTCGGTGCGTGCGCGTTCGAAGAACTTGAGGTAGTTGGCGTAGAAGACGACGCCGCCGGCGTCGGTGTCTTCCCAGTAAACGCGGATAGGGTATGTGAAGCCCCCCTGGGCGACTGCGTCGCTTCCCCTCGCCGGGCCCCCCTCAAGGGGGACAATGCCTTCGCTGGGGCAGCCCATGCTGCGGGGCGGCCCTTGCTCGGCATTTCTGTCCGTTGCACCGGTG
The DNA here is from genome assembly GCF_030064165.1 of Comamonas resistens. Lineage (NCBI taxonomy): Bacteria > Pseudomonadati > Pseudomonadota > Betaproteobacteria > Burkholderiales > Comamonadaceae > Comamonas > Comamonas resistens. The sequence continues at coordinate 3,527,188 of NZ_CP125947.1, read as the reverse complement.
TCATGCGACAGGGCGTTCAGTTTGCTTTGCGTCATCAAAGGTTCAACCGAGCAGTTTTTTCAGGCGGGCCACGGCTTCCTGCAATTGCTCCATGGAGTTGGCCGTGGAAAAGCGGACATAGCTGGCCGTCTCGGCCTGGCCAAAGTCGCGGCCGGGAGTGATGGCCAGGTGGGCGCGGTCCACAAGAGCGTGGGCAAAGTCCCAGCTGCAAGTGTTCCCCTGAGCAACGCCGAGCTTCTCGGCCGCGGCGCGGCAGTCGGCCCAGGCGTAGAAAGCGCCATCGGGCTTGACAGGCACAGGCAGGCCGACAGACTCCAGCGCGGGAATGAAGTAGTCGCGGCGGGCCTTGAACTCGGCGCGGCGGCGTTCGTATTCGGCAATGCTTTCGGGCTCGAAGCAAGCCAGGGCCGCATATTGCGACACGGTGCTGGCGCAGATGAACAGGTGCTGGGCCAGCATCTCTATCGGTGCGACCAGAGACTCCGGCACCACCATCCAACCCAGGCGCCAGCCCGTCATATTGAAGTATTTGCTGAAGCTGTTGATGGAGATGATGTCGTCACCAAGCTTCAGGGCCGATTGGCCAAAGGCTTCGTCATAGGACAGGCCCAGATAGATTTCATCGACGATGGTCAGCCCGCCCTTGGCGCGCACGACTTCGTGGATGCGGCGCAGCTCGTCGGGCGCAATCGAGGTGCCCGTGGGGTTGGAGGGCGAGGCCAGCATCACGCCGCGCGTGCGCTCGCCCCAGGCGGCTTCGACCTTGGCGGCGCTGAGCTGGAAGCGCTCCGCCGCCGATGAAGGAATCAGCACGGGCTTGCCCTCGGCGGCCGAGACAAAGTGGCGGTTGCAGGGGTAGCTGGGGTCGGGCATCAGCACCTCGTCGCCCTCGTCGATCAGCGCCAGGCAGGCCAGCTGCAGCGCGGCCGAGGCGCCGGCCGTGATGATGATGCGCCGGGCCGGCACATCCACGCCAAAGCGGCTGGCGTACCAGGCACTGATGCGCTCGCGCAGCTCGGGCAGGCCCGGTGCCTGGGTGTACTGGGTGCGACCGTCGCGGATGGCGCGCTCGGCAGCCTGCTGCACCAGGGGCGGGGCGCTGAAGTCGGGTTCGCCAATGTTCAGATAGATCATGGGCGAGTCGCTGGCGCTGGACTGGCGGGCCACTTGCTGTGCGTGCTTGGCCATTTCCATGACATAGAACGGCTCGATGCGCTGGGCGCGGCGGGATAGCTCAATGACAGACATGAAGCAATGTTCTCTCAATAAAACTGACAGTGCGCCGACCATTGGCCGGTAGCGGGGTTGCGCCCCAGGTAGACGATGCCGCCATCGACCCAGTTCAGGCCTGCTTTGGCTTCGCTGTCGATCTGCAGCAGGTATTCGGGCTCGTGGGGCGAGGGCTGCCAGTTGCTGTCCTCATCTTCAACGGCAGGCAGAAAAGCGATCTCGTGCTGCAGGCTTCTGGCGTAGCCGCCCAGCTTGGTGCGGCCCGAGCACAGGCCGTGGGCGTCGTCGGGAAACTCAGGCATACCTTCGGGCAGGCGCATGCAGCCGTCGTCGTAGCAAGGATGATCCTGTTGCGGAGCCAGCCAGCGTGCTTCAAAGCCCTTGCCTATCCAGGCGTCGTCACGAAAGAGGGGCTGCTCGCGCGGTATCAGGCCCGCAGTGTCATGGCGCAGCCGGATGGCCCAGGTCTCGGGGGCACAGCCGCTTTCTATGAATTTTTCGCCGACAAAGAACTGCAGCAGCGCAAGGCCTTGGAGTGCCTCGGGCTTCCAGGGGGCTTGCTCCAGATTGAGCTGGGCGATGAACTGCATGGGCTGGCCTGCGGCGTCGACAGGCCAGGCCTCGTCGGCGGCCATGAGCGGGGAGAGCCCGAAATGCGAGGCCGCCGGATCGCCGCTGGGCCTGAAGCCGCCAACCTCCAGTACGCAGCAGGCGCTGGTGTTCAGAGCCAGCCAGGGCGCCAGCTCCTGGGCGATTTCAGGAGTCAGCTTGGGGCTGGGGGCCAAAGATGCCAGACGAGAGGAGTCCATGGATGGTCCTTGCGCATGCCTAGGCGGCGAAAAAGGCGGCGGGGAAAGTAGTGAAGAAGCGGCGAAAACGTGGAAAGGGCGGGGCTGGGCCCGCCGCAGAGGCGGGCTGCAGCAGCCCGCTTCCATATCAAGCCTGATTCTTGCTCGCGCGATCGTGAGCCACTTCGGTGGCGCGCAGCTCGGGGGCCAGGCCGTTGAGCACGGCGTTCACATATTTGTGGCCGTCGGTGCCGCCAAATTCCTTGGCCAGCTCAATGCACTCGTTGAGCACCACGCGCCAGGGCACATCGGGGCAGTTCTGGAACTCGTACACACCAATCCACATGCAGGCATGCTCGATGGGCGAGATCTCGGCCAGGCCGCGGTCCAGCTTGGGCGTGATCAGTGCATCCAACGCCGCTTCATTCTCGGCGCAGCCGCGCAGCAGTGCGTCGTAATGCACGACATCGGCCTTGTGAAAGCCGGCCAGATCGCGGGTGAATCGGTCGATGTCGAGCACCGCGTTGCGGCCCACGATGTGCTGGTACAGGCCTTGCAGCGCAAATTCACGCGCACGGCTGCGGTTGGACTTGGAGCCCGCCTTGCGTGCGCCGGTGCTGGTCAGGCCCGTGCGCTTCTGGGGAGGGCGGCGCGAGCCGGAGTCGCTGGATTGTTCTTCACTCATGATCTTCGTAGTCGTCGTAGGTGTTGAGCAGATTGGCCATTTCCACGGCGACCTGGGCAGCATCGCGCCCTTTTTCGACCTGGCGGGCAATGGCTTGCTCGGTGTTTTCGGTGGTGATGATCGCGTTGGCGATCGGCAGGTGGTAGTCCAGGGCAAGACGTGTCACGCCTGCACCGGATTCATTGGCCACCAGCTCGAAGTGGTATGTCTCCCCACGGATGATGCAGCCCAACGCCACGAGGGCGTCGTACTGATCGGTTTCGGCCATGGCCTGCAGTGCCACGGGCACTTCCAGTGCGCCGGGCACTGTGACATGGTCGATGTTCTCGGTCTTCACACCCAGCTTCAGCAGCTCGTCGCGGCAGGAAGCAAACAGGGTGTTGGTAATGCTTTCGTTGAAGCGCGCCTGCACGATGCCGATTTTCAGTTCAGCGCCGTTCATGTTCTGGCCTTGGCCTTTTTCTGCGTTTTGCATGCTTGGTATTCCGTCTCTTTATTTCTTGGGGATGTAGCCGGTGATCTCCAGGCCGTAGCCCGCCATGCTGGGCATGCGGCGGGGCTGGCCCATGAGCTGCATTTTGCTCACGCCGAGTTCACGCAGAATCTGTGCGCCCACGCCGTAGGTGCGCAGATCCATGCGGCCGCGTTCGGGCGCCTGGGCCGAGCGTGCCTTGCCCTCGAACTGGGTCAGCAACTGCTCGCCCGATTCGCCGCAGTTGAGCAGCACGGCCACGCCCTGGCCGTTGTCGGCAATGTATTGCAGGCTTTCGTCCAGGCACCAGGAATGCTGGTTGCGGCCGACTTCCAGCGCATCCAGCACCGACAGGGGCTCGTGCACACGCACGGGCACGGTGGTGTTGCTCTGCCATTCGCCCTTGACCAGCGCCAGGTGCACGGAGCCGCTGGGAATGTCGCGGAAGGCATGGGCGGTGAATTCGCCATGGGCCGTCTGCATGGGGCGGCTGCCCACTTTCTGCAGCAGCGACTCGTTGCGGCTGCGGTATTCGATGAGGTCGGCAATCGTGCCGATCTTGATGCCGTGCTCGGCGCAGAACAGCTGCAGATCGGGCAGGCGGGCCATGGTGCCGTCGTCCTTCATGATCTCGCAGATCACCGAAGAGGGCGAGCAACCGGCAAGAGCCGCCAGATCGCAACCGGCTTCGGTATGGCCGGCGCGCATCAGCACGCCGCCGTCCACCGCCTGCAGCGGAAAGACATGGCCGGGTTGCACCAGATCGGTGGGCTGGCTGTCCTTGTTCACGGCTACCTGCACGGTGCGCGCACGGTCGGCGGCCGAGATGCCGGTGGTCACGCCCTCGGCAGCCTCGATGGAAACGGTGAAGGCCGTGCTGTAGACGGTGCCGTTGCGTGCCGCCATGGGCGGCAGCTTGAGGAATTCGCAGCGTTCGCGGGTCAGCGTCAGGCAGATCAGGCCGCGCCCGAACCTGGCCATGAAGTTGATGGCATCGGCCGTGACATGGTCCGATGCCAGTACCAGATCGCCTTCGTTTTCGCGATCTTCTTCGTCAACGAGAACGACCATGCGGCCGGCACGCATTTCCGCCACGATTTCTTCGATGGGCGAGATGGGCACGGGTTGGAGGGAGCTGTTCATGGAATGCCTTTTGGGACGTGATGATGCGATGCATTGCAGTCAGCAACTGGCGCTTACACGCACCAGTCAGGCATTGACTACGCCGCCAGAGGGCGCAGGCAGGACTTCCAAAGAACGTGTGGGGCGGACGCCAGAGCAGGGCCGCTTTGTAGCAGGGCGAAGCCTTGCACAAAGCACTCATTCTATTGCAGAGCGAGGTTTCAGCGTGGCAGTTGCCCCTGAAACCGTGATGCAGAGCAAGAACCAGGCGCTCTCCAGATCAGGGGCAGCCAGCAAGAGCCTGGGCGGCCCCACCGCCTCACGGCGAGGCTGCCGTCCCCGGTGAGGGAAGCCGCAACGCGGCTCAGGGGGCGTTCTTCAAAACCAAATCGCTGTCGGGGTAGGCGCAGCAGGGCAGCACATAGCCCTCGGCCTTTTCTTCGGCGGTCAGGCCCGGCCAGTCGATCTCGTAGTGCACCGAGCCCGAGACCAGTTGCCCCAGACAGGTACGGCAGGTGCCGTTGCGGCAGGAACTGGGCCAGTCCACACCGCCGCCCTCCAGCGAATCGAGCAGAGGCTGGTCGGCCCAGGCATCGACCTGATGGCCGCTGGGCTCGCATTTGGCTATGAAAAAAGGTGGGGCAAATGGGGAATCGTTGGACATGAATACGGTGCGGCTAAGAGCATGCAAAACCTCTGTTTGTATCGCCTTTGCCAAGGCCGTGGAGGACAAGCGGTTTGCCTGGTTTTTAAGCAGATCATCAAGATGCCTTGCAAAACAACGGCTTACAGAAATTGCATGCACTTTGGATGGCCTTGTCCACATGCTTGTTCAGCGGAAATGGGGGTAATTCCAGTTCAGGGCCTGGAGCCCGCTGTGGATGGTCAGCCGTCGCCAAAGCGCTGCTTATTTGCCTATTAAATGAGCATCTGTCTTGATTCTTTTGTAAATCAATGGCTTGCGTGGCTTATTCATGCGGCTTGTGCAGTTGTTCACAAGCTTGTTCAGCAAGATGCAGGATAAGTTTCGATGTCTCCCATGAAGCTGCTTAAAAATAAGGCGTTTATAAAAATTTCAATGAAATCAATGGTTTTTTGCGGTGCTTTAGAAGCTATTCAAGCTTGTCCACAGGCTTGTTGAGAAAAAATGGGGAAAAGCCTCAGCCTGTGCATGAAATGTGACTGCTATGACTAAATGAGCTTGCAGCGCCTGAATACCTTCAACTTCGATAAAAAAGATATTTGAAATGAAATATGGACAGGCGTAAGAAGCTCCTGAATTCATAGTGACTGCTCCTGAATTACCCGCATCAGTCGCCAAGGCTACGCTGCACTGCAGCATGCAGCCCTTACAGTGACTGCCATCAATGCACAGAGCAAGGAGCTAGACATCATGGCAATGGATTTTCAAGGTCGTGTGGCCATCGTGACCGGTGCGGGCGGTGGCCTGGGTCGTCTGCATGCGCTGGCCCTGGCCCAGCGCGGCGCCAAGGTGGTGGTCAACGATCTGGGCGGTGCGGTTGACGGCTCGGGCGGCTCGGCCACGGCGGCGCAGAAGGTGGTCGATGAAATCCGCGCTGCTGGTGGCGAGGCCATTGCCAATGCAGCATCGGTCACGGACTTCGAAGCGGTGCAGGCCATGGTGCAGCAGGCCGTCGACACCTGGGGCCGCGTGGACATCCTGGTCAACAACGCCGGCATTCTGCGTGACAAGAGCTTTGCCAAGATGGACATGGCGGATTTCCGTCTCGTCGTCGATGTGCACCTGATGGGCGCTGCCAACTGCTGCAAGGCCGTGTGGCCGCATATGCAGGCGCAGAACTATGGCCGCATCGTGATGACGACCTCGTCCACGGGCCTCTATGGCAACTTCGGCCAGGCCAACTATGGCGCGGCCAAGCTGGCCCAGGTGGGGCTGATGCAGACCCTGGCCATCGAAGGCGCCAAGAACGATATCCGTGTCAATGCCCTGGCGCCCACGGCGGCCACGCGCATGACGGCCGGCCTGTTGCCCGAGCCCGTGCTTGAAGCCCTGAGGCCCGAGGCCGTGGTGCCCGCCATGCTGGTGCTGGCCCATGAGCGCGCGCCCACGCGTACCATCCTCTGCGCTGGCGCAGGCGGTTTCGAGGCAGCGCACATCACCATGACCGAGGGTGTCTACCTGGGCATGGGCGATGGCGTGCCCGAAGAGCTGGCTGCGCGACTGGCCGAAGTCACGGCCCGCGAAGGCGAGCAGGTGCCTGGCAGCGGCTCGGTGCAGGGACAGGTGGAAGTGGGCAAGGCCATGAAGGCGCATGGGCACTAGAGCGTCTAGCACGTCTTGCATAAGCCCTCCCTGGAGGGCTTTTTTACGCCTGGAAGTGGGCGTATGCTCACGCTGGATTGACTGGTGATCCTGACATTTTGCTGGCGCATCCCACGCACTCTTGAAGGCTGACAGGCCGAAACCGGTGGTTTAGCGGCCAGCGTTCATCGCGTTGCCTTGTGTTTCTCTATGATTCGCCGTCTGGGCGCGATTGGGCAGACGAAGTTTGTCGTCAGCGTCTTCACCAAAAGGTAAAAAGAATGAAGACATCGCAGGCCGCCGTGAACATGCCTTCCGCCGAAAGGCTGCTGGGCATTCGTCGCGGCATCGAGAAAGAAGGGCTGCGGGCGCTGGCAACGGGCTCGCTGGCCCTGACGCCGCATCCGGCCGAATTGGGCTCGGCCCTCACTCATCCCCATATCACCACCGACTACAGCGAGTCGCAGCTGGAGCTGATCACCGGCGCGCGCCTGGGCGTGGAGGAATGCCTGGACGAGCTGATGGAGGTGCATCAGTTCGTGCTGCGCAATCTCAGCGAAAGCGGCGAGCTGATGTGGAACTCCAGCATGCCCTGCAGGCTGCCCATCGACGAGACGATTCCGCTGGGCCGCTACGGCAGCTCGCACTCGGGTCGCTCCAAGAGCGTCTACCGCATGGGCCTGGGCCACCGCTATGGCCGGCGCATGCAGACCATTTCGGGCATCCACTACAACTGGTCGCTACCGGGCGTCAGCAGCGATGAGTACTTTGCGCTGATCCGCAATTTCCGCCGCGATGCCTTTGTGTTGCTGTATCTGTATGGCGCGTCGCCCGCGCTGTGCCCCTGTTTTGTCGAAGGGCGCGAGCACCGCCTGCAGCCGCTGGGCGACGGCAAGGACGCGCTGTATCTGCCGCATGCGACCTCGCTGCGCATGGGGCGCCTCGGCTATCAGAGCGATGCGCAGTCCAGCATCAACGTCAGCTACAACGGTCTGGACGGCTATGCCGACTCGCTGCACGAAGCGCTGACACGCCCCTATCCGGCCTACGAGCAACTGGGTGTGCGCAACCCCGGGGGCGACTACAACCAGCTGGGCACGGGCCTGCTGCAGATCGAAAACGAGTTCTACGGCACCATCCGCCCCAAGCGCACCGTCAAGAGCGGCGAGCGTCCGCTGCACGCGCTGCGCGAGCGTGGCGTGGAGTATGTGGAAGTGCGTCTCATGGATATCGATCCCTTCGAGACCGTGGGCATTGCCCCGGCCACCATGCGCATGCTCGATGTCTTTCTGCTCCACTGCCTGCACACAGACAGCCCGCCCGACACGCCCCAGGAAATCGCCGACCTCAAGCACAACCAGCATCTGACGGCCGAGCAGGGCCGCGAGCCCGGCCTCAAGCTCGTGCGCAACGGTCAGCAGGTGCTGCTGACGGATTGGGCGCTCGATGTGCTGCAGCAATGCAAGCCCTATGCCCAGGCGCTTGATGCCGCCCACGGTTGCGGCGACTACAGCGCGGCTCTGCAGCAGGCGTTGGACCGCGTCAACGGCGCGCAGATCACGCCTTCGGCCCATGTGCTGGAGCAGCTGACCGGTGCCTATGACAACCGCTTCATCGACTTCATGACGGCGCAGTCGGCCAGGGCGCGTGATACCTTGCTGGCCATGCCCTGGACGGCCGAGCAGCAGCAGCGCTTCGAGCAGATGAGCGAAAAGTCCTTTGCGGACCAGACGGCCATCGAGGCCGCCGATACGCTGACTTTTGAAGAATGGCGGCTGCGCTATATGGACCCGGCCAGCCTGCTTTGATCTAGCAATTTGATAGCTGAAAGCGCTTGTGACCTCTGGGTTGCAGGCGCTTTTTTCATATTTGTCATAGCGCTGACATCTGTGTTTCATATCGTAACGATCGACGGGCGCAGTGCCCGGATGCCTGATCGACGGTGTGTTCATGTTGTTGAAAAAATTCCAGAACCTTTCGGTGGCCCGCAAGATGTGGGCTTTGTTCCTGGGGCTGTTGCTGTGCTGTGTACTGGTGGCGGGCGGTCTGTTCAGCTATCTGCAGAATGTGGAGCAGCGGGTGAGTGCGGCCGTGCAGGCCACGGACCAGCGCATCAATCTGGCGCTGCGCTGGCAGGCGCTGACGCTGCAAAGCGTGGAAGCGGCCCTGGCCAGCGTGCTTTCGTCCGAAGAGCATCTGATTGCCCAGCTCTCGCAAAAAGCCCGCGCTCTCATGCAGCAGGCCAGCGGCCTGCAGCAACAGGTGCAGCAGGGTGCGCAAAGCGATGCGGACCGCAGCGGCCTGGCACGGGTCGAGCAGGAGCGCAAGGCCGTGCTGAGCATCTACGAGCAGGCCTATCAGGCCCGCGATCTGGGCAAGGCCTGGGAGGCGCAAAAGCTTGTCGATGAGCAGTTGGTGCCGGCCGCGCAGCGCTATGTACAGGCGCAGGACGCCTTCATCACCGCTCAGCAGCAGCAGCGCCAGCAGACCGAGCAGCAGGCCCAGGCCCAGAGCGGCCTGGCCAAGCGCATGGCCATGGGCGTGGGGCTGCTTATGGGGCTGCTGGGTGCGCTGCTGTCCCTGGCCACGATTCGCTCCATCACCATGCCGTTGGCACAGGCCGTGCAGTTGGCCCAAACCATTGCGGCAGGCGATCTGAGCTTCACCTCCCAGGGAGATGGCGCGCAGCGGCTCGACGAGCCGGGGCAGCTGATGCAGGCGCTGGCGCAGATGACGCAGCAGCTGCGTGGCCTGGTGGGCGAGGTGCAGGGGGGCGTGGTGGCCGTGGCGGCGGCCTCCAGCCAGATGGCACAGGACAACAGCGACCTGTCAGACCGCACGGCCCATGCGGCCGAGCAGCTCAAGACCACGGTAGACAGCATAGAGAGCATGGTCACCCTGGTCATACAGTCGGCCGACAGCGCGCGCCATGCGGACCACAGCGCACGCAGCGTGGCCGAGGCTGCGGAAAGCGGCGGCAGCGTGGTGCAGCAGGTGGTCAGCAATATGCAGCAGCTGGCGCAAAGCAATCAGCAGGTGGCCGCGATCGTGGGCGTGATCGACGGCATTGCGTTCCAGACCAATATCCTGGCGCTCAATGCGGCCGTCGAGGCCGCACGTGCGGGCCCGCAGGGCAGAGGCTTTGCCGTGGTGGCGGCCGAGGTGCGTGAGCTGGCCCAGCGCAGCGCCGAAGCGGCCAAGCAGATCCGTCAGCTCATGGAGCATTCCACGCGGCAGATGCAGTCGGGCCAGACCCTGGCGCTGCAGGCTGGCCAGCGCATGGAGAACATCGTGCGCGATGTGCACAAGGTCAGCGGCCTGATCGCTTCGATCACGGAAGCCGCCCAGGCCCAGAACCAGGGCATTGCCCAGATCAGCGAGGCCGTGCAGGTGCTGGACCATATGACCAGCCAGAATGCGGGCCTGGTGGCCGAGTCCAGCGCCGCCGCGCGCGAACTATTTCATCAGGCTCAGCGGCTGGAGGCGGGCGCCGGGCGCTTTCGCATCGGTGATCGGCAACTGGCGGGGCACGATGAAAATGCTATGAAAACAGAAGTTCATGCGCTTTACCTGCCTGCGCTGGAGCAGGAAATGGCTTGATTCGGCCGAGGTGGCAGGCTTTCAGCATGCCTGCAAGGCTTGGGCGGCATCTTCCAGCCAGAAGCCCAGCGCGTCGTAATAGCCTTCCCAGACGCAGCCGTTACAGCCGCGACCGCAGCAACTGGTTGGCTCGGGCGGCGGCTTGCGCAGCGCAAGGCCGGCCGCAGCCGCGCGGACCTGCCACTGCGCAATCTGGCTGCGGGCCCGGGCCAGCGGCTGCAGCAAGGCGGAGTCCGTCACTTCTTGAAGCGGGCCAGCAGATATTGGGCGATGAAGGCCAGGCCCAGCACCAGCGCAAACCAGCCCACCAGATAGGACTGGGCAAACAATTGGCCGATGCCGCTTTCGGGCTTGAAAACCGGGGCGAGCAAAATAATGATGCCGATCAGCGCAATCGTCAGGCCCTTGATCAGAATTTCATTGCGGGATTTGGATTTTTGGGGGGTAGAAGGCAGGGGCATAGCAGGGTGCGCGGGTCAGAAAAGCAGAGGGCGATTATCCTTGCGCGCCTGAATTCACCTACCTGAAAAGAGAGATACGCTGATATGGCCATCCAATGGTTCCCCGGTCACATGCACCTGACACGCCAGGCCATCATGGAGCGCGTCAAGGAAATCGACGTGGTCATCGAGGTGCTGGATGCGCGCCTGCCAGGCTCCAGCGCCAACCCCTTGCTGCAGGAAATGACAGGCCACAAGCCGCGCCTGAAGATTCTCAACAAGCAGGATCTGGCCGACCCCGTGCAGACCCGGGCCTGGCTGGACTGGTACAACGCCCAGAGCGAAACGCGTGCCATCGCGCTCGATGCCTCCGAGCCCGCCCCCACCAAGCGCCTGATCGAGCAATGCAAGCTGCTGGCTCCCAGCCGTGGCGGCATGGCCAAGCCCATGCGCGTGCTGATCTGCGGCGTGCCCAATGTGGGCAAGTCCACGCTGATCAACTCCATGAGCGGCAAGACCCAGGCCAAGACGGGCAACGAAGCCGGCATCACCAAGATCGAGCAGCGCATCGTGCTGGCCGACGACTTCTATCTCTGGGATACGCCGGGCATGCTGTGGCCGCGCATCATTGTCGAGAAAAGCGGCTTCAACCTGGCCGCCAGCGGGGCTGTGGGCCGCAATGCCTATGACGAAGAGCTGGTGGCGCTGGAGCTGCTGCTGTATCTGCAAAAGCATTACGCCGCCATGCTGGACGCGCGCTACAAGCTGGGGCTGGATGCCGCAGAGATTGCCACGCTGCATGATGACGAATTGCTGACGCTGATCGGCAAGAAGCGCGGCGCCGTGATGAGCGGTGGCCGTGTCAATCTGCAAAAAGCGGCAGAGCTGGTGCTGACCGATTTCCGCGATGCCATCCTGGGGCGCATCACGCTGGAAACGCCTGCCGAGTTCGAGGCCTGGCTGGCCGAAGGCCAGCAAAAAGATGCCGAGCGCCAGGCCAGGAAGGATGCCCAGGCGGCGGCGCGCAAGAAAAACCGTGCTCCTCGCCCGCCGCGCGAAGACGGGGGCCGTGCCGCCACTTCGACGGGAAAGAAGGGCGCATCCGCCAAGGCCGAAGCAGGCAAGGCCGGCGCCAAGCCACGCGCGCCAAAACACTGATTGGCGAAGTTTCCCTGCGTGCCGGGGCTGGAGTCGAGTCCCTGTCTGCGGCTAGCATAGGGCCTGGCATCACCACAGGGTCGCGAGCTTCGCATGCAGGGTCATTTCATCGAGGTCAGAAACCGTCTGTCCATGCGGCATGTGCTGCGCTTCGCCTGTCTCTGGATGAGCGGGCTGGGACTGGTGCTGACGGTGTCTGCGCTGATGTTGACGCAGGTGTCATGGTGGATGACTGCGCTGGTGTTTCTGCTGCTGCCCACGGCGCTGATCACGCAGCGGATGATCAAGGCCAGACGTTGGCAAATGGCTGCGCTGTTCTTTGTCTGGGCCAACTGGGCCTTGGGGGTGGCCACCACGCTGTGCTCGGGCGGACTGGTCAGCAAGGCCACGATGGGGTTTCCGGTCTGGGTGCTGGTCACGGCCTGGCTGTTGGGCGCTTTTCAGGCCGTGGCCATGTTGCTGCTGTCGGCGCTGACTCTGCTGGGGCTATGGGCACTGGATGCTTTCAATGCGACACCGGGCCGCACGTTTGAGCTGACCGCGCTGCTTTATATGCTGGGCATGCTGGGCCTGGCTTTGATGACGACCTTGATTGCCCGTGCCAGCCTGAGCCGGCGCGAGCAGAAAAGCCTGGACATGCTGGCTTCGCTGGAAGCCAGTCAGCATGAGCTGCGCAAGTTCCAGCGCGCGGTGGAACAGCACCCCGAGAGCATTGTCATCACCGACCCGGAACTGAAGATCGTCTACGTCAACGAGGCTTTTCTGGCGCGTACCGGTTATACGCGCAGTGAGGTGCTGCATCAGCCCACCGAAAAAATATCCACCGTGGGAATGAGCGAGGCTGCAAGGCAGCGGGTGCTGGAGCAGCTCAAGGCCGGCAAGGTCTGGAGCGGCGAGATGACGAACAGCACCCGCAATGGAGAGCCGCTGCGCGAATCCGTGCTTGTGGCGCCGATTCGCACGTCACGGGGCGAGGTCGTCAACTATGTCGAGCTCAAGCGGGATCTGTCGGAAAAAGTGCTGGCAGCCCGGCGCATCCATGATCTCGTGTACCTGGACTCCTTGACCGGCCTGCCCAACCGCCATTCATTGGCGCTGCATCTGCGGGCCCTGGCTCACGGCAAGCGGCGTGTCTGCCATGGTCTGCTGCTGCTGGATGTGGACAGCTTTTCGCTCTTTGGCGATGCGCATGGCATGCAGTACAGCGACGAGCTGGTACATGCCATCGGTGCGCGGCTGGTGGAGGTCTTGCCCGATGATGTCTGGGTAGGGCGCATCGCATCGGCGGAGTTCGCTCTGTTTTTCGAGAACCTGGACGTCACCGCTGCAGGTGCGAAAGAGCAGCTGAACCAATATGCCCGCACGCTGAAAAAAGCGGTGCAACGCCCGTTCCAGCTGCTGGGCAGGGACGGAGTGGAGTCCGTCAGCTGCTCCATGGGCGGAGCCGTGATGGAGCCCGGGGCCGATGCAGTGGGCAACAGCGATGTGCTGCGCTTTGCCAGCGTCGCATTGCACGAGGCCAAGCAGATCGGTCCGGGCAGCGTGCTGCTGTTCGAGCCGCGCATGGCCAAGGAGTTGATCAAGCGCATGCGCATTGCCAGGGACCTGCGCAACGGCATCTCGCAGGGCGAGTTGAGGCTGTTCCTGCAGACCCAGGCCTCGGCCGATGGAAAGTGTGTGGGCGCCGAGGCGCTGGTGCGCTGGCAGCATCCGCAATGGGGGCTGGTCAGCCCCGTGGAGTTCATCCCCGTGGCCGAGGAATCCGAGCTGATCGTGAGCCTGGGCGAATGGGTGATGCGTCAGTCCTGCATGCTGCTGGCGCAGCCTGCCTTTGTGGAGCGAGGCCTGAGGCTGTCGGTCAATATCAGCGCCATCCAGTTCGGGCATGAGGAGTTCATGCCCATGCTCAAGGCAGTGCTGCATGAGACCGGGGCCAATCCGCACCAGCTCACGCTGGAGATCACCGAGGGGGTGGTGCTTCGCGATATGCATGAGGTGCGCAACTTGCTGCAGGAGCTGTGCAATATGGGCATAGAGATCGCGCTGGACGACTTTGGCACGGGCTATTCGTCCATGTACAGCCTCAAGCATCTGCCTATCCATGAGATCAAGATCGACCAGGGCTTTGTGCGTGGCAGTCACCGCTCCGACAGGGATGCAGCCATGGTCGAGGCCATGCTGCTGATTGCCCGCCGCCTGCGCTTGCGGGTGGTGGCCGAAGGCGTGGAGCTGCAGGAGCAGGCGGAGCAACTGATGCAGTGGAACCCGGACATCGTGCTGCAAGGCCTGCTGCTGGGTAAACCCATGCCGCAGCAGCAATGGATGGCCGAGGTGCTTGGTGAACCTGACCGCTCAGGGACGGCATGAGAAATGGCTCCCCGTGCTCCCTCGCTGCCGTGTGGTCGTAGGACCTAGGCGGCCCCGGCGTTTTCATCTTGGGGCGGCCCGGCAATGAAAAAAAGCCCGCTGTCATGAATGGTTGCGGGCTTTTTCGATGAAGCGCAAGTCCTCAGGCAGCGGGCTGCTCGAAATAGCGGCGCGCCAGCAGATCCCAGAATCTGGAGCCACGGCCGATATTGTCATCATTGAAATCATAGGCCGGGTTGTGCAGGCTCACGCCGGGCTGGCCGTTGCCGGGGCCGTTGCCGATCCAGCCATAGGCGCCGGGCACGGCTTCGAGCATGAAGCCAAAGTCCTCGGATGTCATGGCGGGCAGCACATCGTCAAAGGCATTGGCATCACCCACCACCTCGCGCATCACGGCGGCCATGAACTTGGCTTCGCGGGCGTGGTTGGTGGTGTTGGGGTAGGCGCCGGGGCGCAGCGTGAACTCGGCCTGGCACAGATGCGCGGCGGCCACATGGCTGCTGATGCGCTTGAGGCCTTCCACGAACATCTCGCGCGTTTCCTTCTTCAGGGTGCGCACGGTACCGGCAATGATGGCCTCGTCGGGAATGATGTTCTCGACCGTGCCGCTGGTGATCTTGCCCACGGTGAGCACGGCCGAATCCAGCGGGTCGGTGCTGCGCGAGACCAGGGTCTGCAGCTGCGTCACGATGGCGCAGGCCACGGGAATCGGGTCCAGCGTGGTGTGGGGCATGGCCGCGTGACCGCCCTTGCCCATGACCTTGATCTGAAAGCGCAGGGTGGAGGCCATGATGGGGCCCACGCGCACTGCCATCTGGCCGGCGGGCAGCGAGGGCCAGTTGTGCAGCGCAAACACGGCTTCGCAGGGAAATTTCTCGAACAGGCCGTCATCCATCATGGCCTTGGCGCCAGCACCGCCTTCTTCGCCGGGCTGGAAGATCAGGTGCACCGTGCCGTCAAAGTCGGGGTGCTGTGCCAGGGTGGTGGCGGCGCCCAGCAGCATGGTGGTGTGGCCGTCATGGCCGCAGGCATGCATGCGGCCCTTGTTCTGGCTGATGTGATCGAAGGTATTGATTTCCGTGACAGGCAGCGCGTCCATGTCGGCGCGGATGCCGATGCTGCGGCCGGGGTTGTCCTTGCTGCGGCCCTTGCCGTAGATGCTGGCCACGACGCCGGTCTGGCCCAGGCCCCGGTGCACGGTCAGGCCCAGGGCGGTGAGATATGCGGCGACTTTGTCGCCGGTGCGGTGCTCTTCGTACTTGAGCTCAGGATTGGCGTGCAGATCGCGGCGAAAACTGAGCAGTGTGCCGAGGTGAGGAGTGATATCTGGTGTAGATCGCATACAGGGGCCGCGGAGCACCCAGTGCTGTAACTGTCCTGGCAAGCGAGCAAGGCGGGCCTGCCGGTGACCGCAGCATTTCAATAGCAAGACCCCCATCATAGGCGTATGCGGCGGCGCCGCGCTTAGGTAGATACCGAAATCAGGGGTATCAGCGCTTGTGCTATCTCGCCCAGTAGCAAGCGGTGACTTACGAGGGGCTTGCCAGGCCCGGAGTGCGCACCGGCATGGGACCGGCCAGACGGCGCGGACCCGCAATGCCCGCGCTTTGTCGTGCAGTGCAGCAAACGGCGAAAATACCCGGCTATGACCGCACAGAACACTCCATCGGGCGCCAAACCCACTTTGTTCCAGCAATTGCTGGTGCGCCCCGATCGCAACGATCTCAATCCCCTCATTCTCTATCATGGCCGCCGCTGCCCCGACGGCTTTGGTGCGGCCCTGGCTGCCTGGCTGTTCTATGAAGGCCAGGCCGAGTTTCGCGGTCTCGACCATGGCGAGATCCTGAGCGCCGATGACCTCGGCGATCTGAGCGGCCGCGCTGTCTATGTGCTGGACTTTGCCTTCGAGCCCGCGCTGATGGCCGAAATCGAGTCGCGCGTGGCCAAACTCGTGGTGCTGGATCATCACAAGAGCGCGGCCGAAAAGCTCAATGGCTACCAGTGCCACTGCGGCGCGGTGCACTTCGACATGAACAAGTCGGGCGCGCGCCTGGGCTGGGAGTTCTTCCAGGCCGACAAGCCCGTGCCCGGCCTGATTCGCTACATCGAAGACCGCGATATCTGGAAATGGGAGTTTCCCGAAAGCGCGGCCTTTCTGGCGGCCCTGGACATGGAGCCGGAGCGCAGCTTCGAGCGCTGGGCCGAGATCGCGGCCTTCACGCCCGAGCAGGAGGCCGCCTATATGGCCCGTGGCGGAGCAATGGACGAGAAGTTCCAGAAGCTGTGCGCGGACATCGCTGACGGCGCGCAAGTGCTGGTCTTCAACGGCCAGCAGGGCCTGATGGTCAACTGCCCCGGCATGTTCCACAGCCAGGTTGGCGATCTGCTGGCGCGCCAGAGCGGCAGCTTTGCCCTGATGTGGCATGCCAATCACAAGGGCACCAAGGTGGGCCTGCGTTCGCGTTCGGAGTTCAATTGCATTCCGCTGGCCGAGAGCTTTGGCGGCGGCGGTCATGCGCAGGCTTGCGGCTTCAAGATGCCCAACGAACGTCTGGTGGAGCTGCTGCAGGGTGAACTCAAGTCCGACCCGGAAGGCCAGTACGAGTTTGTGGCCGCGCCCAGCCTGCAGTTCGATGAAGAAGGCAAGTGGATTCGCGCTACGCCCAAGTCTGCCTGATTGCTGAAAAACCATAGCGGCCAGCGCTTGATGGGTAAGCGCTGGCCGCTTTTTTCATGTGACAGCCTGCCAGCCCGGCAGGGCCAGCAGCCTTTGCCAGTCCTGCGCTTCCTGCAAATGGCCGAGCGCTGACCAGTCGGCCTCGAAGCGCATGGGCTCACCGCTCATGGGGTGGGCGATTGCCAGCGATTGGGCATGCAGCCACAAGCGCTGCTGGCCCAGACGTTCGGCCCACCAGCGATTCAGCGGTCCCTTGCCATGGGTGGCGTCGCCGATGATGGGATGGGCCACATGCTTGAGGTGGCGGCGAATCTGGTGTCTGCGCCCTGTGGTGGGCAGGGCCTGGACCAGGCTGATGCGGGTCTCTGGATGGCGGCCGTCGTAACTCTCGGGCCAGGACAGGCGCGCCAGGCAGCGCAGCGTCGTGTGAGCTTGCTGCACCGGTGCATCCTCGGGGGCATCGTCGGGTTTGAGGGCATGCTCCACCTCCACGCTATCGGGCAGCCAGCCGCGTACCAGGGCCCGGTATTCCTTGCGGGTTTCATGCGCCGCAAAGCTGGCGGCCAGGGCCTGCGCGGCTTCCTTGTGCAGGGCCATGAGCAGCACGCCGCAAGTGCCCTTGTCCAGACGGTGCACGGGCCAGACATGGCGACCTAGCTGATCACGCAGCGCCTGCATGACAAAGCGGGTTTCGTGCGCATCCAGCCCCGTGCGATGCACCAGCCAGCCCGCAGGCTTGTAGACCGCGACCAGGTGTTCGTCCTGCCAGAGAATGTGCAAAGGGGGATGTGCGGGCAGGGCAGATTCGGTCATGGGGCAAAGCGGGTGGCGAGCCGCACTCTACCGCAGCGGCGGCTCTTGTGCGCAGCGGTCAGTGCATTCCTGGCGGCCAGGGCTGGCATCGGTGCAGGGGTGCATGTGCAGCTTCGGGTTACTGGACAATGCCGGGCTGGTTCGCGGCGGCGCAAGGTCTGCCGCAATACTTTCACGACTTGTGCAGATCAGATTCAAGCAAGAGCTTCGCTTCAAGGCAAAGCCCTGGTGCATCTTTGTTTGCATAAATTCTGTTCTCTTTATTCCTAGCTTCTTGCGCTTTACCAGCAAGCGTTTGAAGCTGTTTTTCTTGATTTTTCAACTCTGATGTTCAAGGGCGTTGTTGTCTCGGTTCTGGCGTCCGTTCTGTTCGCTTCCCTTTATTACCTCTCGCCGTTTCTGGCGCCGCTCGATGGCGAGCAGATCTTTGGCTGGCGGGTGCTGGTGACACTGCCCTTCACTACGGCACTGCTGTTTGCGCTCAAGGAAACGGCAGCCGTGCGTGCGCTGCTGGCGCGGGCCTGGAAGCAACCCAGGTTTGGCGGCTTGCTGCTGCTGAGCGCAGCGCTGCTGGGCGTGCAGCTATGGATTTTCATGTGGGCGCCGATGAACGGGCGCGCCTTGCCCGTGTCGCTCGGCTATTTTCTGCTGCCGCTGGTGATGGTGGTGGCGGGGCGGTTGCTGTTTGCCGAGCGGCTGACGCGTGGCCAGGCGCTGGCCACGCTGGTGGCCGCCGTGGGCGTGGGCCACGAGTTCTGGCAGGCCGGCGGCATGTCCTGGGAAACCTGGGTGGTGGCGCTGGGCTACACCGTGTATTTCTCGCTGCGCCGCTGGTTGCAGACCGATACGCTGGCCGGCCACTGGATAGACATGGCGCTGCTGCTGCCGGCGGCCATTGCCTTCACGCTGCGCGCACCCAACAGCTGGCCGCTGGTCGCCGGTCATTCAGAGCTATGGGTGCTGCTGGCGGTGCTGGGCATGGTCAGCGCCGTGGCGCTGGCGCTGTACATGATTGCCAGTCGCTGGCTGCCCCTGGGCCTGTTCGGGCTGCTGTCCTATGTGGAGCCGGCGCTGCTGGTGGTGGTGGCCTGGTTGCTGGGCGAGAGCATTGCACCGCAGCAGGTGCTGACTTATGCGCTGATCTTCGTGGCGGTGGGCCTGCTAATCGTCGATGGCATCTGGCATTTATGGCGCGTACGTTCACACAGACTGCACTGAGCGCAGCGTTTCCCGCGTGGTGCAGCAAGGCAATAATTGCTTTTTGGCTTTTTCTCGAAAGGTAGTGCCCCGAATGGCATCGACAACATCCTCTGTGCGCGTTGGTATCGTTGGTTATGGCAATCTGGGCCGTGGCGTGGAAGCTGCCATCGCCAAGAACCCCGACATGCAGCTGGTGGGCATCTACACCCGCCGCGATCCCGCGCAGCTCAAGCCCCTGCACGCCGGCACCCCCGTGTACGCCATGGACAGCCTGCTCTCGCACAAGGGGCAGGTCGATGTGCTGATTCTCTGTGGCGGCTCCAAGGATGATCTGCCCAAGCAGGCCCCCGAGCTGGCGGCCCATTTCAACCTGATCGACAGCTTCGACACCCACGCCCGCATCCCCGAGCACTTTGCCAATGTGGACAAGGCCGCCCAGGGCGGACAGACCACGGCGCTGATCTCGGCCGGCTGGGACCCCGGCATGTTCTCCATCAACCGTGTGATGGGCGAATCCCTGCTGCCCGATGGTGCAACCTACACCTTCTGGGGCAAGGGCCTGAGCCAGGGGCATTCCGATGCGATCCGACGCGTCGAAGGCGTGGCCGGCGGCGTGCAGTACACGATTCCCGTGGAAGAGGCCGTCAACAAGGTGCGCTCCGGTGTGCGCCCCGAGCTGTCCACGCGTGAAAAGCACAAGCGCGAATGCCATGTGGTGCTGAAGGACGGCGCCGATGCCGAGGCCGTGCGTAAGACCATCGTGGAAATGCCTCACTACTTCGACGAGTACGACACCACGGTGAACTTCATCAGCGCCGAAGAGCTGGCGCGCGATCATGCGACCATGCCCCATGGCGGTTTTGTGATCCGCAGCGGCAACACCAGCGCGGAGAACAAGCAGGTCATCGAATACCGTCTGCAACTGGACAGCAACCCCGAGTTCACCTCCAGCGTGCTCGTGGCTTATGCCCGCGCCGTGCACCGCATGGCCCAGACCGGTCAGCATGGTTGCAAGACCGTGTTTGACGTGGCTCCCGGCCTGCTGTCGCCCAAGAGCGCGGCCGATCTGCGCGCCCAGATGCTGTAACCGCACTGAGCTCCAGATAAAAAGCCTCATCTTCGGATGAGGCTTTTTTGTATAAATTGAACTCTATCTCTTATATATCAAGCGCTGATAGCTATCAAATCAGGAATTGACGGGATTGTCTTTTCCTGTGCCCACGCGGGCTGCATCTTCAAGCCTGTCCACATCGCGCAGCGGCTTGAACAGCGTCATCCAAGCGCCCACCACGCCCAGCGTGCACAAGCTGCCCAGAACGGCGGCAGGTACGGCGCCAAACCACGAGGCACTGCTGCCCGCGCGGAACTCGCCCAGTTCGTTGGATGAGCCTATGAAGAGCATGTTCACCGCATTCACGCGGCCGCGCATATGGTCGGGCGTGGAAAACTGCACCAGCGCGCCGCGGATATAGACGCTGACCATATCGGCCGCGCCCGCGAGGGCCAGTGCCAGCATGGATAGCACAAACCAGTGCGAAAGCGCAAACACCAGATTGGCCAGGCCAAACACGGCCACGGCCGCGAACATCACCTTGCCGACATGGCGGTTGATGGGGCGGGCCGACAGCCACAGGCCCATGCAGACCTCTCCCATGGCCATCGATGAGCGCAGCAGGCCCAGGCCTTGCGGGCCGACTTGCAGCACTTCATGCGCATAGACGGGCAGCAAGGCCACCACGCCGCCCAGCAGCACGGCAAACAGATCCAGAGAAATCGTGCCCAGGATGATGGGCCTGGTGCGCATGAAGTTCACGCCCTGGACAAAGCGCTGCCACATCGAGCTCTCATCCTGTGCGCCCCGTTGCTGCACAGCGGCAAAACGCACGGGCACCTGGCTCAAAAGCGCGGCTCCCAGCAGCAGCCCCAGGCCGCAGACCGCATAGGTCAGAACCCCGCCACCCAGGGCGTAGAGCAGGCCGCCCAGCACCGGAGCGGCGATGGCGGAGATGCGCATCAGCATGCTGTTGGTTGCCAGGGCCTTGGCCAGTTGCTCGCGGGCCACGATCTGCGGCAGCAGGCTTTGCAGCGCAGGCCCGCTGAAGGCGCGGCTGCAGCCGAACAGAACCAGCACGGCATAAATCCACTGCACATGGTGGATGCCCGCTTCCGAGATTAGCCACAGCAGGCCCGAGCAGACGGTAGCCAGTAGCCAGCTCATGCCCAGCTGGCGTTTGCGGCTCATGCGGTCGCTGAGGTCTCCAGCGGGAATCAACAGACCCATCATGGGCAGGAACTGGGCCAGACCCACATAGGCCAGCGACAGCGGATCACGCGTGATGTCATAGACCTGCCAGGCCACGACCACGGCCTGCATCTGCTGGCCGAACATGGCCAGCATGCGGGCCAGTACAAAAGAGACAAAGGCGCGATCGCGCAGCGGTGGCAGTGAGGAAGAGGCGGTGCTGGGCACGGTGGAATGTGAAGGCGCGGGAAGGGAAGGCCAGCCAGAGCGCGCATGGCGACGGTGATGGTGTTCTGGCAGGCTGGAAGTATCTGTGATCTTGCGTTTTTGCGCTGTGCTGGTGCTGACTGCCTGGAAAAGTTCCGGCGGTGCTGGTCTTGGCAGTGCAGCTATGAATTCGTGACCTGAATCTCTGCCTGTCAAAAAATGTTTGCCGACGATGGCATGCGGTTCATTCCCACAAGCCGCCCTTGGGCGCAGCGCCACCATAGTTGCACGTCAATGAATTCTGTTGCCATAGACCGTGCAGTTGTAGAAGGAGTCGCCATCATGTCCATGCTTTCCCTTCAATACGCTGGAACGCTGCTGGGTCGCGAAGCGGTCATCGAGTTTCCCGATAGCCGAGCGGAAGTCCGTTACACCGCCAATGGACAGATGCGCTGGCGGGTGGTGGACTCTCAAGGCCATGTCTCCGAGGGCTGTGAGAGCCTGAGCTATCTGCAGCTCAGCGACCATCTGCACTTTCTGAACTGGGTCGAAAAAACCGGCTTCACCGTGAGCCAGGTCATAGACTCCTCCAAAGGTACGGTGCAGGCCTTCTGGTCCTATGCCGATGAGCAGTGCGAAACAGGACATCGCTCGTCCATGTTTGTTCAAGGCAGTTTCCATCTGCGTTGAGCTGCCTGAAAATGCAAGCCCTGGCACTTCCGACATGATGGCGACGAGTGCCCACTGAAATCCTGTGCCTTGTGCGCTGAAACCCAGGTCTCTCCTCTGTGCCGGCATCCAAAAGGTGCCGGCTTTTTTATGGCCGCGGCCCCCTCAAGGCCAAGGCCATAAGTGGCCCCTCGAGGGGGGCTGCGGCCACGCGCCAGTGGGCAAGCGTGGGGGCCTTTGGGGATCCGTGAAACATTGCGCAGGGCCAGGCGGGCTGCGTATTTTTTGATCGCGGAACATCGGCCCAGGTTTTATGCGGGTTTGCAGGGGGGAGGGTGGATTTGTCCACAGGACCGCCCACAGCAATTGGGTATAACTTTACAAATGCGTTGCAAATTGCCTGCGACTGGCATTTTCTTTGCAAGTGGCTGTCATCAAAGAGTAATTATGGGAAATAGATAGTTGCCAGCCTGGCCGGCCAGGTTCCATGCGCATGGCGTGAAACATTGCCGGCAGGCATAAAAATCTCCCACGCTTGCCCACTTCGTGTGGCAGTTGCGCCCAAGGGGCGCTTATTGCCTTTGGACGACCCTGCGGCCATAAAAAAGCCGGCCTGAGGCCGGCTTGGTGCAAGTGGGGCGGATGCTTACTTGCTTGGCTTTTCGACGGCGGAGCCGATCACCATGTCCAGCACATAGGCGTAGCTGGAGGCATCTGCCGGCACGTTCTGGAGCTTGTAGCGGTCTATGCGCAGAGTGTTGCTGATACCGGGTTGGTGCTTGTAGCCCTCGATCTCGCTGTAGAAGTTTTCCCACTGGCCGGTATAGGTCTTGACGCCGTTGTCGCCATAGCGGATCTCGCGTACCTGCAGGCACTGGTGACGGCCTGCGCCTGCGCTGCAGGGTTTGCGCTCGGGGCCGACCTCGAGAAACATGCGCTCAGGCTTGCCGCCGTACTTGGTCTGCGGGGTGGGGCTGCCCTGCAGTTGCCAGCGTGTACCGTCGATGAACTGAATGGTCAGGCGAGGCTGCTCGGCAGCGCTGGCAGGCAGTTGCACATTCCATTGCTTGGTGGTGGGCAGGATACGGGCGACTTTCTGCTCCAGCATCATCAGCTGGTTGTCGGCGCAGGCGCGCAGCGTGCTCATGGGCCTTTGCACGTTCAGGCGTTGGCCTTCCACGCTGTAGCCGGCGGACATGACGTTGCACAGGTTTTTGACGACTGCGCGCTGCTCAATGAATTCCAGCTCGATGGGGGCCTTGGTCGAATCCAGGAACCAGGTCTGGTCATCAGCGCCAGCAGGATTGAATGCTTGCTGAAGCTTCCAGTGGTAGGCCGTCAGGGAGTTGGCATCTCCTGCAGGGCCACTGGGGCCGGGCTTGCTGGCGCCGCCGCCAGTGGTGCCGCAGGCGGCCAGCGTCACAGTGGCGATCAGAGGTAGGCACCAGGTCCAGCGAAATTTCATAAGTGTTCCTTCAAGATATGGATGAAAAAAATCTACCCTATTGGAGTCCGCCGCGCACTGACAGTTCCCCCGATAATGCGCCGGGCTGAAGATTGCGCAGGCAGACGCCTATAGAAGCAGAACCATAACCCACGAAGACGGCTGCGCGCATGAAGGAAATGCAAAGAGTGTCAACCTATGCCAGCTGCATGTCTGCTCCGCCATGTAAAGATCGAAAAAAAATCTATGCCGAACCCAACCGGGCTCGGGCACACCTGCCAAGCTGCTACGCTTGGTGCCACGGTTGATGTACCTAGGAGGTTTTGTGCGCGCAGGTGGAGTTGTTTTGTCGGGAAAAACTTGGTTGCGTCTGGGAGTTGCCAGCCTGATGGCCGCCGTTCTGGGGGCTTGTGCGTCACATGCTCCCAGTCCGGTGGCAGTGCAGGAGACCTTTGATTCCAGCTCCACTTTCTCGCGCGGCTTTGATGCCCCGCCCGCCCAGACCTGCGAGGCGGCGCGCCGTGCGTTGCTGAGCCAGGGCTACATCGCCACGGCCAGGACGCAGGAACTGATAGAGGGGCGCAAGAGCTTCCAGCCCAATATGGAGACCAATCTGGAGATCAATTTCCGGGTGGTCTGTGTGCCGCAGACCAGCGATGGTCAGGTGAGCCTGGGTTTTGCCACGGCTTTGCAGGACCGCTATGCCCTCAAGAAAAGTGCCAGCTCGGCCAGTGTGGGGGTTGGGGCGCTGGGCTCCTTGTCATTGCCTTTTTCATCGAGCAGCGACTCCCTGGTCAAGGTGGGTAGCGAAACCATTTCCGCGCGCAGTTTCTACGACAGCTTCTTCGAGCTGGTGGAAAACTATCTGAAGCAGGACAGGGACACACCGTAATGTGAATCTGCACTGAATCGTCTTGCAGCGCTTGCTACTCCTGCGCACCAAGTCTGAAATTCATAGCAAAAAGCGGCCTTTCCGGCCGCTTTTTTGCAGGTGCAGATAGCGCTCAGATGAAAAGCGCCGGGTCCACCATGGCGCGGTTGAGCATCACGCTCCAGTGCAGGTGCGGGCCGGTTACGCGGCCCGTGGCGCCTACCTTGCAGAAGGCGTCCCCCGTTTTCAGCATGTCGCCGATCTTGCAGTCCACCTGGCTCAGGTGGCAGTACATGGACAGCAGGCCGCCGCCGTGGTCCAGCCAGACGGTGCCGCCGTTGAAGAAATAGTCGCCCACATCGATGACCTTGCCCGGCAGCGGCGCCTTGACCGGCGTACCGGTGGGGGAAGCGATATCCATGCCGCTGTGCGGATTGCGTGACTGGCCGTTGAAGACGCGGCGCAGGCCGAAGCTGCTGGAGCGACGTCCCGGCACTGGCACCTGCATGCGCAGTTCCTGCGCCATGGGCAGAGGCTGGGCCATGCTGGTCATCACGGTCTTGAGGTGAGCCGCCTCGCGCTCGTAACGCGCATTGTCCTCAGGGGAAAGGTCCACGGTCTTGGGCGAGACCTTGAGACGCTGCTCCACATACTTCTTGTCCTGCACGGTGAGCATGATTTCACGCGGCTGGCCGTCGGCCTTCGGTTGCAGCGGGTACTGCCCCGGCGCGGTGGACAGCGGAATGCCGACGATGGCCGTCCATTCGATCATGTCGCCAAGCACCAGCACGGGTGCATCGTTGAAGCTCAGCGTAGGCCGGTTGGAAGCCGGACCCAGCGACAGGCGGGCCACGCCGCCGGGCACGCGGCTGTCCTGCGGCCACAGGCGATTGTCTTTGGCAGCCCAGGCGGGAAGGGCGCTGGCGGCGGCAGCGGTGCCCATCCATTGCAGCAACTGGCGGCGGTCAAAAGCGGTATTCATGGAGAAATCCTGCAGGGAAATGGGCCGCGGCTGATGCCCATCCGGTTCGGGCAAGTGCCTCACCTCAAGGCAGCAGTCCTTGGCGCTTGTTTGCGTAAGTTCCTAAGTCCTATTGGCTTCAAGCGCAGATGTATCAAACGCTTGCTGATACAGGAACCATAGCACGAAGCCATGCAGGCACAGACCGGACCTGGGTCGTGGTTTGTGCCAATTTGTCCATAGAACTATGGACAGACAAGGGCGCCGACTTTGCGCAGACTGGTGTGGTTGCGAATGCAGAAGCGGGGCAGCAAGCCCGCCGGTTCGTTCATACAAGATTCAAGGAGTACACCCATGGCAAAGCCTTTTGCATCGTCGGCCGATACAGCGGCCAAAAAAGAAACCCTGGAAATTCTGGCCGACGGCGTCTATGCGCTGACGGCCGAAGGTGATCCCAATGTGGGTGCCTTCGAAGGGGAGGATTTCATCGTTGCCATCGAAGCCCGTGCCACGCCTGCGGCTGCGCGAGACTGGCTGGCCAAGCTGCGCGAGCACACGCAAAAGCCCGTCAAATACCTGATCCTGACCCACTACCACGCCGTGCGCGTACTGGGCGCATCGGCCTTCGATGCCGAGCACATCATCACCAGCGAGACCACGCGCAAGCTCATAGAGGAGCGCGGCCAGCAGGACTGGGACAGCGAGTACGGCCGCATGCCGCGACTGTTCAAGGAACCCGAGGGCATTCCCGGTCTGACCTGGCCCACACAGACTTTCGATACGCAGTTCGAGATCGATCTGGGCGGCAACCGCGGCAAGCTGGACCTGCGCTTTGAAGGCCGCGGCCACACAGCGGGCGACATCATCGTCTGGCACGACAAGAGCAAAACCATGTTTGCCGGCGATCTGGTCGAAGCCGAAGCTGCGCTCTACACCGGCGATGCCTTCCATATGGAGTGGGCCAGCAAGACGTTGGACAACCTCAAGAAATACCGTGCCGAATTCATCGTGGGCGGGCGCGGAGCCGTTGCCAAGGGCACGGCGGCCACCGATGCGGCCATCGAGCAGACGCGCGAATTCCTGCGCGGCATGATCGACAATGTGGGCGCCGTGCACAAGCGCGGCGGCACTTTGAAGGAGGCGTTCGAGGCCACGCACAAGGCGCTGGCGCCCAAGTTTGGCCGCTGGCCCATCTTCGAGCATTGCCTGCCCTTCGATGTGCAGCGCCTGTGGGACGAGTTTGACGGCATCGACTGGCCCCGTATCTGGACGGCCGAGCGTGATCAGGAAGTCTGGGCACAACTGCAGGGGTGATGCATATGGCGCAAGCAAGCATGGCTCCGCAGCCTGTCACGCATCACCGTGGCGTGCCCGTGTGGCGACATATTGGCGCCACTGCCGCACCGGCGACAGATGTGCCGGAGCAGGCTCCGGTGGTGGTTGTCGGCGCGGGCCCGGTGGGCCTGGCCATGGCGCTGGATCTGGGGCGGCGCGGGCACAAGGTGCTGGTCATCAGCAAGCTGGACTTCATCGCTGGCGGCTCCAAGGCCATCTGCTTTTCCAAGCGCTCGCTGGACATTCTGGAACGCCTGGGTGTGGGCCAGGAGCTCCTGCAAAAAGGCGTGACCTGGAATGTGGGCAAGGTCTTCTGGGGCGATCGCGAGGAGTCTGTCTACCAGTTTGACATGCTGCCCGTGAAGGATCAGCAGTATCCGGGCTTCATCAATCTGCAGCAGTACTACGTGGAAGATGCGCTGCTGCGCGCTCTGCAAAACCTGCCCAATGTGGAGCTGCGCCTGGGCCAGCAGATCGAGGCCGTGCGCCATCTGCCAGAGGGGGTGGAGCTGGAGGTGCTGGCCGGCGAGAGCCGTTATCTGATCCACGCCGACTGGCTGGTGGCCTGCGATGGCAGCAAGTCCACGGTGCGCGGCCTCATGGGGCTGGATTTCGATGGCCGCGTGTTCGAGGAGAACTTTCTCATCGCCGACATTCGCATGGAGCAGGAGCGTCCTGCCGAGCGCTGGTTCTGGTTCGACCCGCCGTTCAACCCCGGCCAGTCGGCTCTCATGCATCGCCAGCCCGATGGTGTGTGGCGGCTGGACTTTCAGCTGGGCTGGGGCATAGACCGCCAGGCCTGCGTGCAGCCCGAAAACGTGGAGCGCTATGTACGTGCCATGCTGGGCCCGGATGTGCAGTTCAGCCAGGAGTGGTACAGCATCTACACTTTCCAGTGCCGCCGCATGAGCCGCTTTGTGCACGGCCATGTGCTGTTTGCCGGCGATAGCGCGCATCTGGTCTCGCCCTTTGGCGCGCGCGGCTGCAACGGCGGCTTTGCCGATATCGACAACCTGGGCTGGAAGCTGGATCTGGTCATGCGCGGTCAGGCGGGCCAGGAGCTGCTGGAGAGTTATAACGAGGAAGCCGTGACCACGGCGGACGAGAACATTCTCAACTCCACGCGTTCCACCGACTTTCTGACGCCCAAGACCACGGTCAGCAAGGCTTTTCGCGATGCGGTGCTGGAACTGGCGGCCACCGAGGCTTTTGCCCGCCCCTTTGTCAATTCGGGGCGGCTATCCACGGCGATTTCCTATCCGCAAAGCCGTTTGAATACGCCGGACGATCAGGTCTGGAACAGCGGTATAGCGCCCGGCTCACCCGCGCTGGATGCTCCTGTGAATGGAGCATGGCTGCTGCCGCAATTGGGCGGGCGCTTTGTGCTGCTGGCCAATAGCTGGACGCAGGGTCTGCCGGTAGGGGTGGAGCTGCTCGACATTGCCCAATGGGCTGGTGATCACAGCCTGCTGCAGGCACGCTATGGGCTGCAGCCCGGTTGCGGCTATCTGATACGCCCCGACCACTATGTGGCTGCGCGCTGGCAGTCTCCGGTATCTGTCGCCACGGTGCAGGCCAGCCTGGCCCGCGCCCAAGGAGTGCAGCAATGACCCCGTTGATCAGAACCCCGAATCTGGACCATGTGGACGATGTCTACCAGCAACTGCTGCTGATGCATGAGGGTCTGGACGAAGCGCAAAGCCTCAAGGCCTGCGCCCGGCTGATCCTGGCCCTGTCCAACCATATCGGCAGCAGTGCCGTGGTGCTGGAGGCGATAGCGCTGGCCAAGGGCCAGGCAGAAGGCGAGGAGCTCTGACAGGGGATGGCTTCGCTCTATTTCGGATGGGCTTGGCCGCAGATGCGGGCACTTAAAATTGTGCAATGCACAATCTGAAAATTGCCACCGCGTGCTTTCTCAATCAGAAGCAGGAGCTGTTGGTGGTGCGCAAAAAGAACACCTCAGCGTGGATGCTACCGGGCGGCAAGCTGGATGCCGACGAAACTCCTGCCAGGGCCTTGATCCGTGAAATCCGGGAAGAGCTGCAGTTGGAGATTGCCGAGTCTTCGCTCAAGCCTCTGGGCATCTTTGATGCAGTGGCCGCCAATGAGGCCGACACCACGGTGCATGCGCATGCCTTTCTGGTCCAGTTGCCGCAGGGATGCTCTCCTTGCAACGCTGCCGAAATCGCGGAGATGAAATGGCTGCCACTGAATCGGCCCCTGCCGGAGGATGTCGCACCATTGCTCAAGCATTGCATCATTCCGGCACTTCTGAACTGAGATTCCAGGTGGTTTGAGGGGGCAGGCCTGCTCACTCATCGGGAGTCGCCCTGCTGCGCCTGCGATGCAGGCAGGCTATTCTTTGCCGATGATTCAAAAGAGCTTGTGAGGTCACTGGCGTGCGGCGCCATAGTGGAGTTCATCACAGGCCCTCAGCAAAGCGAGACAGGCCATGGCTGCAATTTTTTCCCGACCGGCGCTGCTCAGTCCCAGCCTCGGTCAGGCGCTGATAGAGGCGGCTGCGACGCCGCATTTCGCCTCGGCATTGCTTGGGGCAGCGCGGCAGTTTGACTGTATTGACGAGGTGTTTGCCTATCAGGTCGACACCGGCAGGGGCGATGTCCAGACCCTGCTTGCCTCGGGGCAGCGCAAGGGCATTGCCGAGCGCACGGGGGAATATGCGCGCCGCTTTCATGCCTCCGATCCGCTGCTGACGGGTTCGCTGGCGGGAAAGGCCTGCGGTTTCAGCCGTCAGGTGCGCGCTGCCGATATTCCCAAGGGAGAGTATCGAGAGCTGTGTTTTGAGCAACCGGGCTTTCTGGACAAGGTCAGTTTTGGCTGGCAGGAGCCAGGCAAGCTCATGGTGCTGAGCTTTTACCGCGGTCTGAACGCGCAAGGGGAATCTGCCAGTCAGCTCTGGTCGCTGGGGCAGGTCGCCATGGCCGCGCTCAGCCTGCATGCGCAATGTCATTCAGCCATTGCTGCAGAGCCTGCACCGCCTGATGCCGCACAGACGCTGCTTCAGCGGCTGCAGCGTTCCTTTCCGCAGCTGACCGAACGAGAGCGCTCCATCGTGGCCCAGACCTTGCTGGGTGAGAGTGCGGCGCAAATTGCGCAGGCGCTGGACATCAAGCCCGCCACGGTGCTGACCTACCGCCAGCGTGCCTATGAGCGCTATCGCTTCAATCGGGCCAGCGATTTTCTGGCCGGCCTGCTGCACTGAATGCTTTGAAATCAATAGCTGCCAGCGCTTGATGAGTAAGCGCTAGAGTCGATTTTTATAGGGGTTTTTCAATGGCCTGGGCCATATCGGCTTGGCCCAGTGCCGACAAGGTCTGCACCAGCGCCACGCGGTCGCTGCTCTCTTTGTTCTGGCTGAGCTTGAATTTGCCTTCCAGGCGCAGCACCTCGATCTCCAGCCCCACGATGACTCCCAGCAATTTTTGCAGATAGGCCGCGGGAGCATCGCTCATCTTCCAGGGCTTGAAATCATTGCCGGGCAAGGCGGCAACACGGGTTTCGTGTGTGCGGGTCAGGCGGCCCAGAACGCCGCGCAGAAACTTCTCGTCATCGCGAATCCGGATCTTTCCATGGACATGGACGACCTGATAGTTCCAGGTCGGAACCTGCTCATGCGTCTGATGCTTGCTCGGGTACCAGTTGGGCGAGATATAGCCGTCGGCGGCCTTGAAGATGACCATGACCGGATCGCCATTGGCCAGTTGCTGCCACAGCGGATTGGCGCGGTCGACATGGGCTTGCAGGCTCAGGCTGCCGTCATCGGCTTGCAGCAGCTCGAAGGGCAGGTGATTGGCATCCAGCCCGTGCGGGCCATGCATGACCAGACAGCCCAGAGGATGCTGGTGTATCAGGGCGTGAAGACGGGCTTCGTCGGTAACTGCAAAGTGGGCGGGGTTGTACATGGACGGGGGCAGCGAGACGTAAATAGGCAGACCCGTCCATGCTAACCGGATGCCGGCTCGGCTATCGGTGCTCGTGATGGTCGCCATGCTGCTGAGGGGCGGCATGGGCAACGGCCTGGCGCTGCTGCATCTGGACTGCCCGCTGCTGAGCCATTTGCTGCTGATGCTGCGCCTCTCTCTGGGCCTGCTGCTGGCGTTGCTGCTGCTCACGCTGGGCCTGCTGCATCTGCTGCTGACGTTGTTGCTGCATCTGGGCTTGTTGTTCCGCCTGGCGCTGCTGCTGCTGGGCTGCGCGCTGTTGTGCCATTTGTTGCTGCTGCTGGCGCTGGGCGGCTTCCCGTTGTGCCTGCTGCTGTTCGCGCTGAGCTAGTTGTTGCTGTTGCTGGCGTTGCTGTATCTGGGCCTGTTGTTCCGCCTGGCGTTGCTGTTGGGCCGCGTGCTGTTGTGCCATCTGCTGCTGGTGCTGGGTGGCTTCCCGTTGTGCCTGTTGCTGAGCCAGCTGCTGCTGTTGCTGGCGTTGCTGCATCTGGGCCTGTTGCTCAGCCTGCTTTTGCTGTGATTGAGCCCCGGCACGCTGCTGGGCCAGTTGCTGCTGGTGCAGGGCGGCTTGCTGCTGAGCTTGTTGTTGCGCTTGCATCTGGGCCTGCTGCTGGCGTTGCTGCTGCTCGTGTTGCGCCTGTTGCAACTGTTGCTGATGTTGTTGCTGCATCATGGCTTGCGGTGCTTTTTGCTGCGGCAGTATCTGGGCTTGTCCGGACGGCATGCCGGCACGCTGATCCATGATGCCCTGGGCATGGGCCTGCTGATGCATGGGCATGGCAGGCATCGTGGGTGTGCCAGCAGGAGAGGGCATACGGGCCGTCTGGGGTGAGGGAGGCTGGCCGGTTGGGGGCATGGCCTGCTGCACGGGGACCTGCCTGGAGCCGATGCCATGGCTGGCCGCGAGCACTGCCGCTCCGGCGGCTGCTCCTACCCCGGTGGCCATGGCTGCCTGCGGCATGGCATGGCTAGGCGCACCGTTTTCGTAGATGTTGGTGACTCTGACATTCTCCGTGTGCTGATTGTTCTGCACCACGGTGCGCACCGTGCGCGACTGGGAGATATAGGTCTGGTTGTTGTAGACCACGGCAGGCCTGGCCATGGGAGGGGGTGGAGGCATGCCTGGGCGCCAGTCATGACGCTCGGGTGCACCCCAGTGCATATCCCAGGAATGCCAACCCCAGGACGGATGGGGCATGCTGGCCTGCGCCAGCAGCACGCCTGCGCCAAAGCCCAACAGGCCTGCGGCGACGGGGACGCCGACGCCTACTGCGACAGGCGCAGAGACGTAGTTATAGCCTCCGTAGACCGGCAGCGGTTCGCCATAGACAACGCCGGGATCATATTGGGGCACATAGACGGTGCTGACTTCGGAGGGGGCAATTTCGATGTACTGCTCCGGCGGCGCGATCACCGCTTGTGGAATGGCGGAAACAGCGTTGCTGGGCGTGTAATCACCCTGGCTGGGAGCACTGCCGGCACTGACGACCAGATGTTTGGAGCTTTTGAGCGTGCCCGCCTTGTATGCGCGGTTGCGCATGACCTGTATGGCATTGAGCACATCAGCCGGGTCGTTGTAATAGGCCTTGCCCAGCGCGGTGGTCCAGGGCAGGTTGGAGGCCAGCTGCTCCAGCACATTGGGAAACTGGGTCAGCGATTTGATGGAAGGGTCCCAGTTCTGGGCGTTGACCGCATTGCTCATGGCAGTCTTTTGCAGGCCGGGGTTCTGGCCTAGCCAGCTTTCTGCGGCTGTGACCTGTTCCGGGTAGGTGGCGCCGGCCAGAATTTGTGCGACCAGCTTGTCGGGGTAGAGGGCAATAGGGGCCACCATCTGATAGAGCACTTCGGCAGACGGCGGTGTATAGGCTACGGGGGCGATGGGTTGAGGGCCGGTTGCCGGGCCGCTGTCGCTCAGGCTCGTCTGGGGCGGGGCTGTCGTCGTGTCCGAGGCTGCAGGTTTGTCCTTGTCATTGCAGGCGCTGAGCAGAGCAAGGGCTGCACAGGCGGTGGCGGCAAGCCGCCATGACTGCTGATTCTTGGTGGATGGATACGACATCTGACTCTCCTGGGACTTGGGTCCATTGCTATTTCAACGCCATCATGGGCTTGTCGTTGACAGCAGTTTGTAAGCAAAGAAGAGTTTTTGGGAATCCTTGATTTGGATAGCAAAAAGCCCAGGATGGGCCTGGGCTTGAGGGGTAAAAGAGTTAAGGTTTCAGCGCATGATGAGCCAGACCACGATGGCAGCTACCACCAGCACAGCCAGGATGAATGTCATGTCCGCTTCCTTGTTTATTCCAGGGCCTCGCCCATCAGCACGGCTGTGCCGGTGTCGTCCAGTGCCTTGCCGTTGACCTGAATCTCACCATTGGCATAGACGATCTGCGTGTTCAGCTTGCCGTCCTTCTCCAGCAAAATGCCCTTGTCCTTCAGAGCCTGCACGCTGGCCTGGGCTTGCAGCTTGGCAGTTTCTTCGATTTCTTCGGGCTTGTACTCGCTCTCATCCTCGAAAACCGACAACAGCGCATTTTTCTTGCGAGAGACCAGGAAGGCGTCCATGGCCTTGGATGGCACATCGGCCTTGAGGCTGAGTTTGACGTCCTTGAGCAGATTGCCCATCTTCTGGCCATCACCGATATAGGACAGGGAGGCGCCGAATTCGCTCACGCCGTCTTCGGTGCGCATGGAGACTCGGTTGATATCAATGGACGGCTTGCGTGCCAGAGCCTGGGTCAGGCTGTTCATCAGCTTCTCGCGCAGATCGGGCTCCAGGTCTTCGGGGGCTTCGCCTTCATCGGTGCTGGCCGATTTGCGCTTGCTCATGTCGATGACGTTGTTGATCCAGCTGGCATCCAGGTTGTGCAAGCTCACGTCCAGCAGCAGATCATCGGCCTTGGCATCTTCCAGCTTGATGCTCTTGATGCCGCTCTTGAGCGTCATCTCTACCACATCCCCGTTCAGCTTGGTATCGCTGTCCATGCTGATGCCTTCAAAACTGGAAGCCGAGGTCTTGCCTTCCTCTTCCTGCTTGAGCGCGGAGAACTTGTCGATGGTCATGGCAAAAGGGCCGATCCAGAACTTCTGGCCTTCGGGCTGCTTGATGTCAAAGCGCATCTGCGCCTTGTCCATGCCTGCGCTGCCTTCCTCGTCCTTGAAGTGCAGGGCTGCGAACTGGGCGGTGCCCTTGGCGGCCTTCATATCGGCAGGCATGTCCCATTCCACTTTCATGCCACCCCAGTTCACATCGCTGTCCTTGATGCGCGCGGTGACGGCCGGTGAGGTCATGACGCTGGAGCTGCTGCGACCCCAGCCAAGCTTGGTATCGACTTCCAGGGGAGAGCGGCCGTTGAGGGCGGTTTTCAAGGCCTCATCGGCATCGGCGGGCAGCTGGAAGCTGGTGTGAATCTGCGCCGCATGGCCCATGGGCAGCGGGCCGTGCGAGATCCTGTGATCGGCCATGAATTGCACGGGCTCGTCACCGCCCTCCATGGTCCAGCTGGTCTTGGCAGTGGAGGAGAAGGCGCCGCGCTCGTAGCTGACGACCTTGACCGTCACGCCGTTCATATTCAGCTTGGGAAGGTTGGCTGTGAACTCCTGTTCCAGCTTGCCGCCCATGTAATAGCTGGTGCCCAGTGCACCGGCGACCACCATCACGGCGGCTGTTGCAATACCTATGCCCACTTTTTTGCTCATTGTGTCCCTTGGTTATTGACTAAAACAGTTGAAATATGCCGCCTGATAGCGGGATCTTGTACGGAATTGTAGAAAGAAAAGGTTGCAGTTCTTGTTTTTGATGCTGTTTTGATGCTTTTCTTTAGAAAGTAGCTGCAGGCGCAACTTCTGGCGGTGCACCGCGATACTGTCTGGGCATCTCGCGACAAGGCAAAGTGGCTTGCTGAGTGAAGTCGACGCAATTGCCCATTTTTTGCAGTCATTGTGCTGAAACAGGCGTAAAAAGCCCCTGCACTTGCACACAAACATGTGGTCGCTACCCCCCCAGGGGCTGCCTATGGCCTTGGGGGGGCTCGGCGGCAATAAAAAAAGCTGCCTCCTTGAAAAAGAGGCAGCTTGCACTCAGGCCGTAAACAGGAGCGAGGGCTTATTTGCCCCAGCTGTCCTTCAGGCCCGTGATTTTGTTGAAGACAGGTTTTTCTGCGCTGTGATCCTTGCGGTCGGCGACAAAGTAGCCAAAGCGCTCGAACTGGAACTTGTCGTCGGGCTGGGCGGCCTTGAGCGATGGCTCCACATAGGCAGTGATCACCTTCAGGCTGTCGGGGTTCATCAGCGCCAGATAGTCCTTGCCACCAGCGTCGGGCTGGGCATCGGTGAACAGACGGTCGTACAGGCGCACCTCGGCTTCGACGCCGTCGGCAGCGCCCACCCAGGTGATGGCCGCCTTGACCTTGACGCTATCTGCGCCGGGCGTGCCGCTCTTGGTGTCGGGCACCACGGTAGCCAGTACCTTGGTCACGTTGCCGTCAGCATCCTTTTCGGCGCCGGTGCACTCGATCACATAACCGCCCTTGAGGCGCACCTTGTTACCGGGGAACAGGCGCTTGTAGCCCTTGGGCGGCACTTCGGCGAAGTCTTCGCGCTCGATCCAGACCTCGCGGCCCAGAGTGAAGTGGCGTTCGGGCACTGCTTCGCCTTCGGCTGCATGGGGCAGGGCGGGCAGGGTGCACTGCTCCAGATGATCGGCGCTGCCGAACACTTCTGCCCAGTTGGTCAGCTCCAGCTTGACGGGGTCCAGCACCACCATGGCGCGATGAGCCTGGTTTTCCAGGTCTTCGCGCAGGCAGCCTTCCAGCGTGGAGTAGTCAATCCAGCTGTAGTCCTTGGTCACGCCGATGCGATCGCAGAAATTGCGGATCGAAGCAGGTGTGAAGCCGCGGCGGCGCAGGCCGAAGATGGTGGGCATGCGTGGGTCGTCCCAGCCGTTGAGCAGGCCGCTGTCCACCAGATGCTTGAGCTTGCGCTTGCTGGTGACCACATAGGTCAGGTTCAGACGGGCAAATTCGTACTGGCGAGGCTGGGGCGCGTCGATCAGGCCGCCTTCGCGCAGGTGGTCCAGCAACCAGTCGTAGAAGGGGCGCTGGTCTTCGAACTCCAGCGTGCAGAAGGAGTGGGTGATGTGCTCCAGCGCGTCCTCGATGGGATGGGCGAAGGTGTACATCGGGTAGATGCACCACTGGTTGCCAGTGTTGTGGTGTTCCGCATGGCGCACGCGGTAAATCGCCGGGTCGCGCAGATTGATGTTGGGCGACGCCATATCGATCTTGGCGCGCAGCACGGCCGCGCCGTCCTCGAGCTTGCCATCCTTCATGTCGGCAAAGCGCTGCAGGTTTTCGGCCACGCTGCGATCGCGGAACGGGCTGTTCACGCCGGGGCGGGTAAAGTCGCCACGGTTGGCCTTCATGTCGTCGGCCGACTGCTCGTCCACATAGGCCAGGCCCTGCTCGATCAGGTACACGGCGGCGCGGTACATGAAGTCGAAGTAGTTGCTGGCGAAGTAGAGGTTCTCATGCCCGTCGGCATCTTTCCAGTCAAAGCCCAGCCAGTGCACGGCGTCGATGATGGCGTCCACATATTCCTGATCTTCCTTGACGGGGTTGGTGTCGTCAAAGCGCAGATGGCAGGTGCCGGCGAAATCCCGGGCCAGACCGAAGTTCACGCAGATGCTCTTGGCGTGGCCCACGTGCAGATAGCCATTAGGCTCGGGCGGGAAGCGGGTGCGGATCTTGGCCGGATCGGGCTGGCCCTGCCTGTGATGCTGGGCGTCGCCCGGGTTGCCGCCCCAGCGGCGTTGGAGATGCGTACCCTTTTCCAGATCAGATTCGATGATCTGGCGCAGAAAGTTGGTGGGCTTGACCGCTTCAGGAGCGGCGTTATTGGATTTGGATGCGTCAGCAGAGCTCATTGCGCCATTTTAGGGCGAGCCTCATGACCTCGCATTTACCTGCGGACACAATGTTTTTGAGGAATCTTGACATCCAAATCGTATTCTCATGCGTTGTATCGATAGGGTCACAGGTTCCGCATGCATTTGTCGGCCTGCCCAGCTCAATGAGAAAGAGGAGATTGTGATGTTCAAGGCAACTTTCCCCAAGATGACAAAAATTCTGGCTACAGGTGCTGTGGCTGTTGCTGGTTTGATGGTGGGTATGGCGGCTCAGGCCCATGGCGGTGTGAGCCTGTCCATCGGCGTGGGCGTGCCTGGCGTGGTGGTGGGTGCTCCTGCGCCCGTGTACATGCCTCCCCCTCCTGTATATGTGGCGCCTCCCCGCCCCGTCTACTATGCGCCACCCGCTCCGGTCTACTATGAGCCTCGTCCAATCTACCGCCCTGTGCCGGTCTATGTGACTCCCGGCTATGGCTACTACGGTGGCGGCCCTCGCTGGCACGGCCATCGCCATGGTCACGGACATCGTTGGTAAGCAAAGACCAGGCTTGACGTTGTAAGGTTTTAGTGCGCGGCTGCTTCGGCAGCCGTTTTTTATCGCCGCCGGGCCGCCCCAAGGCCATAAGTGGCCCCTTGGGGGCAGCGGCCACACGAAGTGGGCAAGCTTGGGGGGCTTTTTTATGACCGCCGGGCCGCCCCAAGGCAATAAAGTGACCCCCTTGGGGGCAGTGGCTACACGTCAGTGAGCAAGCGCGGGGCGTTTTATGCCTGTGCCAGGTCTGGGCACTCGCATAATCCGGGCAGTGAATCTGGGACGGATCAAGAACAAGGAGAGCTAGCCCGTGAAAACCGTTTACGTACTCAATGGCCCCAATCTCAATCTGCTGGGCATGCGTGAGCCTGCCATCTACGGCTCGGCAACCCTCGAAGATGTGAAAAAGCTTTGCGAAGCGGCTTGCGCACGCCATGGGTTGGCGCTGGAGTTCCGTCAGACCAACCATGAAGGCGAATTGGTGGACTGGGTGCACGAAGCAGGCCTGGTTCATGCAAAGGGCGAACTGGCTGCCGTGGTGATGAATGCTGCCGCCTACACCCATACCAGTGTGGCGATCCTTGATGCGGTCAAGGGCACGGGCGTGCCGCTGCTGGAGCTGCATATTAGCAATGTCCATGCGCGCGAAAGCTTTCGCCACCATTCCTACCTGTCCGCCGCGGCTCGTGCCGTGATGTGCGGCTTTGGCGTGGCTGGCTATGGGTTGGCCATCGAGGCGGTTGCTCAGTGGTAACCATGGCCGAGTCGCCGCAGACGCTGCAAGCCGTGGCCGACGCGCTGGGGCTGGAGGTGCCTGCAAGCATTCAGAGCCTGCTGGTGCGCAGCCGGCGGGTCACTACACCACTTGGCGAGCAGGCAGATGCTGGACGCATGGTGTGGCATGGTTGGGAGCCCCCAGCTGGTGTGGCCCGCCACGCCGTGCCTCTGGTGCTGCTGCATGGCGGCAGCGGCAGCTGGACGCACTGGCTGCGCGTGATCGAGCCCCTGACCCAGGCGGGCTATAGCCTGTGGCTTGCGGATCTGCCCGGCTTTGGCGAGTCTGATGGCGTGCCCGGTGGCACGGATGTGGATACCATGATTGCGCCACTGGCCCATGGCCTGGAACAGCTGCTGGCGCAGCATGGCAGCTCGCCCGTCTGCGATCTGATCGGGTTTTCCTTTGGCGGCATGGCTGCAGGTTTGCTGGCTGCGCAGCACCCCGAGCATATTCGCCAGCTCGTGCTGGTTGGTGCTCCGGCCATGGGAGTTACCGAGGGGCGGGTGGTCAGGCTCAAGGGCTGGCGTCATCTGCAGGACCTGCAGGCACAGATGCAGGCACATCATCACAATCTGGCCGAGCTGATGCTGCATGATGCCAGCCGCATTGATGAAGAAACTCTGGCCCTGCATGCGCTGAACGTGGCACGTGACCGGCTGCCGCGCCGACGCCTGTCGCGAACCGACATCCTGGCCCAGGCATTGCCGCGGGTGAAGGCCCGCGTGGCTGCCATCTATGGAGAGTTTGACCCACTGTATATCGGTCGCATGGATGAGCTTCGGGCGGCTTTGCAGCGCAGTCATGCGGCGGGCGTGAACTGGCAGATGTTGCACGGCCTGGGTCACTGGGTGCAGCATGAAGACCCGGCAGCCACCACGGCAGCGCTGCTCAAGGTGCTGGCATGACACAGCCGTTGCTTTGGGAACTGCAGGAGTCCGACGTCGAGTGGACGGCCGTGCGCTCGCAAGGCCCTGGCGGCCAGAACGTCAACAAGGTGGCCAGTGCCGTGCATCTGCGCTTTGACGTGCGCAGCTCGCGCCTGCCGCCTGATGTGCAGCAGCGGCTGCTGGCGCTGGGCGATTCGCGCATCACCAGCGAGGGCGTGGTGGTCATCAAGGCGCAGAAGTACCGCACGCAGGAACACAATCTCTGGGATGGGCTGCAGCGCCTCAACGCGCTGGTAGCCAGCGTGGCAAGGCCTCCCCGGGTGCGCAAGCCGACCAAGCCGACCTGGTCTTCACAGCAGCGGCGCCTGCAGGGAAAGAGCCTGCGCAGCGGAGTCAAGCAGCTGCGCAGCCGCCCTGTCGATAGGGATTAGCGGCCTTTGTGGTGCCAAACTCACGGCAGCAGGCGCCGACTGCTATCAAAATAATATTGATCGACAATGGTGCGTGGCCCTGTCCTTGGCGGCGGGCTGTGTTGTTGTACCGAAAAAGATAGCTGATAGCGCTTGCCAGATATGGCTTTTATGGGGTTTTTGCCATGAATTCATCGTCTTTGAGCTTTCTGGAGCGGCCTGCCCGGCCTGGACCCGGGCAGCAGCCCTGGCTGCTGGTACTCATGCACGGCGTGGGCAGCAACGAGCGGGACTTGTTCGGACTGGCACCCTATGTGCCGCCGCAGTTTCATGTCATCAGCCTGCGTGCGCCGTTTGCCATGGGGCAGGGGGCCTATGCCTGGTTCCAGTTCACCGTGGATGCCGATGGCACCCGCCATATCCATGTACCGCAGGAGCAGCAGGCCCGGGCCCTGGTGCAGCAGACCGTGCAGGCCTGTGCGGAGCAGCTTGGCATTCCTGCGCAGCGCATTGTGCTGGGCGGCTTCAGCCAGGGCGGCATCATGGCGCTGAGCCAGTTGCTGACTCAGCCCCAGACCTTGCGCGGCGTGCTGATCTGGCATAGCCGCCTGCTGCCCGAGATCGCATCGCTGCATGCGCCTGTTCAGGCGTTCGACGGGAAAAGCGCGTGGGTCAGCCACGGCACTTATGACAATGTGATTCCGCTGACCAGTGCACATGCCATACGCGACCGGCTGGCGCAGCTGCCGCTGCAGCTCAGCTATCAGGAGTATCCGGGAGCGCATGAGATACGCCCGGAGGAGCTTGGCGCCAGCATGCAATGGCTGCAGGATCTGACGGAGCCCGCAGCCGATGACGATCAGTGACCGGCGGTCTTGGAAAACAGATTGATGACCAGCACGCCACCCACGATCATGGCCATGCCGATCAGGGCCGGTGCATCCAGCTTCTGGCCCTGCCAGAAATAGGCCACGGCAGACACCAGCACGATGCCCACGCCCGACCAGATGGCATAGGCCACGCCCGTTGGCACGGTGCGCAAGGTCAGGGAGAGCAGGAAAAAAGAGATGGTATAGCCCACCAGGGCAGTGGCGGTGGGCGCCAGATTGGTGAAGCCGTTGGACTTGGCCAGAAACGAGGTGGCGATCACCTCGCTGAGGATGGCCAGGCCCAGGTACAGATAGTTGTTCATGGTGGCGAATGTGGAGCTCCGGCAACCCGGCCTTGTTTAAAAGCTGGGTTGCCAGCAGGGGGCCGCAAGGCAACAGGCCTTGGGCGGCTGCTTAGATGGCGGGGTATTCGCCCGTGCCTTCGGGCCAGGGGGTGAGCACCTCGAAGCCGGTTTCGGTCACCACCACCATATGTTCCCATTGGGCGGACAGCGATTTGTCGTTGGTGATCACCGTCCAGCCGTCTGCCAGCTCGCGTGTCGCCGCCTTGCCGGCGTTGAGCATGGGCTCGATCGTGAAGATCATGCCGGGCTGCAGCACCAGGCCCTGACCCGGTGTACCGTAGTGCAGCACTTGGGGCTCGTCGTGATAGACCTTGCCGATGCCGTGACCGCAGTATTCGCGCACGATGGAAAAGCGCTCGCGCTGGGCCACGGTCTGAATCGCATGGCCCACATCGCCCAATGTCGCGCCGGGCTTGACGGCATGGATGCCGGCCACCAAGGCTTCGTACGTGGTGTTGACCAGGCGCTTGGCCAGATTGCTGGGCTGGCCCACGTGGTACATGCGGCTGGTATCGCCTATCCAGCCTTCGGGCGTGGTCACGGCGACGTCCACGTTGATGATGTCGCCATCCTTGAGGATTTGCTTGTCATCCGGGATGCCGTGGCAGATCACATGGTTGACCGAGGTGCATACGGTCTTGGGAAAGCCGTAGTAGCCCACATTGGTCGGCACGCACCGGAGTTCGTTGACGATGTAGTCATGGCACAGCTTGTCCAGCTCGCCCGTGCTGATGCCGGGTTGGACATGGGGCGTGAGCATGGCCAGTACCTTGGCAGCCAGACCGCCTGCCTTGCGGGACAGGTAGATATCCGATGCATCATGAATAGGCACCGTTTTTTGCTTGCCGCGCTTCATTGCAGACCTCCGACAAGACGCACTGGGCGTGGGCGGCGCAGGGCGGTCGGGGCAGGAGCGGGCTCGCTCAGCTGCAGATCACGTTCGGCCTGCTGCAGCAGCAGGGCGCAGATGCCTTCGTAATTGAGCTGAGGGTGGTGTTCGGCCATCTGGCCGACCCGCAGCCAGTGCTCGGCCTGAGCGTTGATGGAGCGGCCAAGAGCCGCGCTGGACAGGCGCACTTGATCGTGCAGCTGATCTGAAATTTTGACGATTCCCATGGCCGGCGATCATAGCGGCTGTATACGTTTCGTATATTGACAAGCGGCAATTGCATGGAAGAACGTGCGGATTTTGAAATCACTGACAGATCCTGCACGCCGGAGCGCTCAGAGCATGCGGGAAATTTGACTGGGCATTGAAAATTTTGATAGCTGCTTGCGCTTGTCTGAAAAGGGATACAGGCATTTTCGAGAATGAATGTTGCAAGACTTGAGGCCGGGTGTGAGGAGTCTGGCCCCGGCACTCTTGTAAAAGATATATTTCATCTGTTTTCCCTATGTCCCTTCTGTATTTCCTGCTATCGAAATGCAAGAAAAATCTATGGATGCCTTGCGGCACAGGGTTGAACTGGCAAACGTCCAGACCCTGCAACCAGACAGAAATTCATGGAACACACCGTCGATCCCTCCGAGCACACCGATGTTCAACAGACCCGCAGAGCGCGCAGGAATCGCGACTCCCATGCGGCGCGCATTGTGGTGGTGGGTGGAGGAGTGGCCGGGCTGGAGGTGGCCACGGCGCTGGGCAAGCTGGGCAGCGACAGCATAGACAGCGTGACGCTGGTGGACAGCGATTCGGCCCATGTCTGGAAGCCCATGTTGCACACCATTGCGGCGGGAACGCGGGATCTGGCCCAGCAGCAGACCACCTATCTGGCCCAGGCCAGCGATGCTCACTTCGCCTACCAGCCTGGCGAGATGTGCGGTCTGGACCGCGAGGCAGGTGAAATCTTGCTGGCCCCCATCTATGCCCCCGATGGCCGTGAGCTGGTGGCAGGCCGGCGCCTGCCTTATGACAAGCTGGTCATCGCCGTGGGCAGCGGTGCCAATGACTTCGGCACGTCGGGCGTCAACGAGCACTGCTTCATGATCGACTCGCGCCGCAAGGCCGATGCCTTCAACCAGGAAATCCGCTTGCGCATGGTGCGCTGCATGGCCAGTGGCGAGCCGTTGCAGGTCGCCATTGTGGGCGGTGGTGCCACAGGCGTTGAATTGGCTGCAGAGCTTGTCCAGCTTGCGGAGAGTGCTACTGCTTACGGAGCGTTGGGCGAAGCCGCCAAGTTCCGTATCGTGCTGATCGAGGCCGGCCCCAGGCTGCTGCCCAGTTTTCCCGAGGAGATCTCCGAGGCGACAAGGGTGCGCCTGCAGGCGTTGGGTGTCTCGGTCATTGTGAGCGGCCGCGTGAGCTGCGCGACCGAGCAGGGCTTCGAGTTGGCCAATGGCGAGC
Source organism: Comamonas resistens (assembly GCF_030064165.1). Taxonomy (NCBI): domain Bacteria; kingdom Pseudomonadati; phylum Pseudomonadota; class Betaproteobacteria; order Burkholderiales; family Comamonadaceae; genus Comamonas; species Comamonas resistens. Next base: position 3,484,577 of record NZ_CP125947.1, on the reverse strand, counting down.
TGGTTCCTGCCAGCCTGCGTGTCTGGGCGGCCGGGGTGAAGGCGCCGGAATTTCTGACCCGCCTGGGCCTGCAGACCACGCGCAGCAACCAGTTGCTGGTCAACGATGCGATGCAGACCAGCGACCCCGATATCTATGCGCTGGGCGACTGCGCCAGCTACACGCTGCCCGGCCAGGAAGCCCCTCTGCCGCCCACGGCGCAGGTGGCGCATCAACAGGCACGCTATCTGATCGAGACGCTGCCGCATGTGCTGGAGAGGCCTGGCGCCCAAACCGTGGGCTTTGCCTATCGCGACTTTGGCGCTCTGGTCTCACTCGCGCATTACGACGCCTATGGGTCGCTGGGCAAGTTCGGCCTGTTCAACGGCGGTGTGATTCGTGGCCGCCTGGCCATGCTCAGCCACATCATGCTGTACCGCTCGCACCAGGCCCGGCTCTATGGCTTCTGGCGCGGCGGTCTGTTGTGGCTGATCGATCTGATGAATTCGCGGCTGCGGCCTTCGATCCGTCTCGACTGAGCAGGCCCGATGGCGGCTTGAGGGGGTCTACAGCAGGCCCTCGATCGGCAGCCAGCTCATCACCCGCACCAGCAGCTGCTTGAACCAGCTGGTACCGGGGTCCGTACCGAAGGACTGCGGCTCGTGCGGTGGCCGCGGGTTCAGTCCGCTCCAGTGCAGTTTCTGCTTCTGATCCAGTTCCACCTTGTACGCCATGCGCGGCAGGTGCTGGTCCAGCGCAGTGGTGATCTGCCGGGCCATCTCGGGGTGCTGGATCACCACGCCCAGCTCGGTATTGAGCATGGCCGAGCGTGGGTCGAAGTTGAACGAGCCCACGAACAGATGCTGACCATCGACGGCAAAGGTCTTGGCATGAAGGCTGGCGCCGGAGCTGCCGGTGGCCGAGCTGCCGCTGAGTGTCGCGGGTGAGGGCGGCTCGCGCTTTTCCTCGGCGCGTACTTGGCTGGCGACCCTGGCGGTGGTGGACTGGGGCTGCAGATCGACTTCGCGCCGCATTTCGTACAGCTCCACGCCTTTCTCCAGCAGCGGCTTGCGGTATTTCTCGTAGCCGGCATGGACCATGGCAACGTCGGTCGCTTCCAGGCTGTTGGTCAGGATGCGCACGCGCACACCTTGATCGCGCAGGCGGGCAAAGGCCTCGACACCGGCCTTGGTGGGCACAAAATAGGGTGAGACCAGTTCCAGAAAATGCTCGGGCTTGCCGATGATGGGTGCCAGCTGCGACAGCATCAGGTCTTCCTTGGCCGCTTCGCTGAGAACCTTGGCGGGGTCATCGCTGACCAGCGTGGTGGGCGCCCATTGCAGCGGCAAGGTGCCGGCCAGCAGTTCCTGGCTGAAGCGGCTTTGGCGCACGGCTTCGACATAGGCTCTGGACTCGGGTCGGTTCACATCGGCGTGCAGGCCTTCATAGACGCGCTCGACCGCACGCTCGGGCATGGGGGGCAGGATGCTGGTGGCGGGGTAGGCCGACGGGCTGTTCCAGTAACGGTCAAATTCGCGTGAAATCTCTTGGACCACGGATCCGGTGGTCACCACATCCAGGTCGGCGAACAGCACTCCGTCTGTCGCGGCAAAGTACTCATCGCCGATATTGCGCCCACCGACGATGGAAGCCGCAGAGTCCGCCGTGTAGCTCTTGTTGTGCATGCGCCGCTGGGTGCGCGAGAACTCGGTCAGGTAGCCCAGGGCCTTGGGCGTGCGCAGCGCAAAGGGGTTGAACAGGCGTATTTCGATATTGGGGTGCTGGTCGAGCGCGGAAAGGGTGGCATCGAGGCCCCCCGTGCCGCCATCATCGAGCAGCAGGCGCACACGCACGCCACGATCTGCGGCCAGCAGCAATTCGTCCAGCAGCAGGTGGCCTGTGGTGTCGTTGCGCCAGATGTAGTACTGCACGTCAAGCGTGCGCTGTGCCGCCCGGGCCAGCAGGGCGCGAGCCGCAAACGCGTCATAGGCGTCGGGCAGGAAGTGAATGCCGCTTTTACCGGGATGGATCTGCTCCAGCGGCGCCAGCCCCTGACCCAGCAAGGTCTGCCGGGACTCCTCGGCGCTGATGGCATGGGTTTCCGTGCGCTGGGGCATGGGCGGGAGCCCGCAGCCGGTGAGCAGACCGGCCAGAAGCAGGCCGGTGGCGGCAGACCGCCAGAATGGAAACGCAGGGGCTGCAGCACTTGTATATGGCATGCGTCAAGTATGCCGCAGCCGTCCGGTGCGCCAGGGCGGAAACATCAACCGATGCGGATGGGGCCCGGCTTGCGGTCCTCCACTGCAAAGCGTGCCAGGGTATAGACGCTGCTGTCGGCCTTGAGCGGATCGGTGACGGCGCGCAGCTCGGTCATCATCTGGCGGGGCGTGATTTCCACCAGGCTGTAACCACGCTCATCACAGCGTGCATAAGTGACTTGCGGGCTGTTTTGCACAATGGCGTCCACCTTGGTCTGGCTCGTGCCACTGTGCGAGCTGATGGATGTGCCGCAGAACTCGCTGGCAACCACGGGGTTGCGCTGCCCGGGGGCCTCATCGCTCAGGGCGGGAATGTTGCAGACATAGTTCTGGTGGATGTCGCCACCCAGCAGCACGCTGTTACGGGGCCGGCTTTCGCTGATCTGGCGTACCAGGCGCTGGCGGGCTTCAGGGTAGCCGTCCCAACTGTCGGTGGACTGCTTGCCGCTGGGGTGCTTGCGGGCGGCAAACAGCGTGGTCTGCACCAGTGTGCTCCATTGCGGGGCATGGCTGGCAGAGCCTGCATCGGCCTGCAATTGCCGGCCCAGCCAGCGCTCTTGTTCCCAGCCCAGAAAGCTGCGTCCGGGGTCGTGCAGCGCTGCGCATTCTTTGGGGTCCACCGTACCGGTGCTGGCCTTGCCTTCGGGGCGGCAGGCTTGCAGATCACGGTATTGGCGGCCATCGAGCAGATGCAGTCGGGCCAGATTTCCCCATTGCAGGCTGCGATAGAGGGCCAGGCCTTGAGAGCCGCGCTGCAGGGCATTGGCCCGCAGCGGCATGTTTTCATAGAAAGCCTGCCAGGCGGCGTTGCGTCTTGCCAAAAAGTGAGCGGGTTCCCCACGTCCGTATTGGGATGCGTAGTCATTTTCTACCTCGTGGTCATCCCAGATGACCGACCAGTTGCAAGCCGCGTGGGCGGCCTGCAGATGGGCATCGCTTTTGTGCAGAGCGTAGCGGTCGCGATAGTCCTGCAGTGTCCGGGCGGTGCGCAGCGGCTGGGGGCGGGCCAGCCCTTCGGATTTGGCGTGCTGGGCATATTCATAGATGTAGTCGCCCAGAAACAGCACCAGATCCGGTGCCGCCTGCGCCGCATCGGCCCAGGCGGTGTAGAAGCCATGCTCCCAGCGCTGGCAGGAGGCCACGGCCATGCGGAGCTTCTGAGCGCTGGATCCGGCAGCGGGGGAAGTGCGGCAGCGGCCTGTGGTGCTGAAGGCATTGCCACAGCGAAAGCGGTAGAAGTACCAGCGATCGGGACTCAGACCATTGACCTGGATGTGCAGAGCATGGCCATGCTCCGGCAGGGCCATGCTCTGGCCCTGGGCTACCGGTTGGCGAAACTGCTCATCGTGGGCCACTTCCCAGTACACGGTCTGGGGTGCAAGCTCTGGCGCTATATCGCTGCCCAGATAGGCTGGTGGCGCGCTTAGCCGGGTCCAGATCAGGATGTTGTCGGGCTGCGGGTCGCCGCTGGCAATGCCCAGGGTGAAGGGGTTATGCGCCAGCGCTTCGCCAGCGCGGGCCCAGGCGGGCAGGGCGCCCACGGCCGTGGCAAGGCTCGAGGCAATCAGAAAGCGCCGGCGATCGGCCGTGGGTGTGAGGAGGGGTGAAAACATGGCGATGCTGGGGGGCTTGGGTTGTGTAGCCAGTGGCTGGAAGTATCCCTTTGACCCGGCAGGTATCGCCACGGTTTACAGCAGCCTCACTCGTTGACCAGTACCAGCTTGCCCTGTACCTGGCGCGATCCCATGCGTTCATAGGCGGCAAACAGCTCGCTCATGGGCATGGTGCGGTCTATCACTGGCTTGATCTTGCCATGACCATACCACTGGGCCAGCTCCTGCATCATGGCCGCGTTGTTCTGTGGTTCGCGCTTGGCGAAGTCGCCCCAGAACACGCCGACCAGCGAGGCGCCCTTGAGCAGTGGCAGATTCAGCGGCAGCGAGGGAATGGGGCCGGAGGCAAAACCGATGACCAGATAGCGGCCACGCCAGGCGATGGAGCGGAAGGCCGGTTCGGCAAAGTCGCCACCCACCGGGTCGTAAATCACATCGGGGCCCTTACCATCGGTGGCGGCCTTGATGGCCTCGCGCAAATCACCCTGGCTGTAGTTGATGGTGGCGTCTGCTCCCTGCGTTTTGCACAGCGCACATTTTTCATCGGTGGAAGCTGCTGCAATCACGCGTGCGCCAGCGGCCTTGGCAATCTGTATGGCTGCCGTGCCCACGCCGCCGGCCGCGCCCAGCACCAGCACGGTTTCGCCCGCCTTGAGCTGGCCCCGGTCTATCAGCGCATGGTGCGACGTCGCATAGGTCATGATGAAGGCGGCGGCATCGACAAAGGGGAAGCTGCCTTGCAGCGGCATGCACATGGCGGCGGGTGCCAGCGTATGTGTCGCGAATCCACCCGTGCCTGAAAGGCAGGCCACATGCTGGCCGACCTGGAGGTGTTTGACCCCTTCGCCCACGGCCTGCACCACGCCCGCGTACTCGGAGCCGGGTACAAAGGGCAGGGGAGGCTTGATCTGGTATTTGTTCTGCACGATCAGCAGATCCGGGAAGTTCAGGCTGGCGGCCTTGATCTCCAGAAGCACCTGGCCGGGGCCGGGTGCGGGAGTGGGCTGTTCGGTCCACTTCAGGGTTTCAACGCCGGTGGGCGTGGTGCAGAGCCAAGCGTGCATGGGAAGTCTCCTGGTATTGCTGAATTCAGTACGGCGATGGGCAACAGGGCACCACCCAATCCGTTATCGAAAATCCTAGCCCACCCTTTGACAGCACCATGTTTCATTCGTGACATAGTGTGAAGTCAAATCACAAGCAATTATCAGAGGGAGTTCTATGTGGCATAGCTTGCGTACCCGCCTATTACTGGCCAGCATTGGCGTGGCCGTTTTGGCGGTGTTGACCCTGTCCTGCGCGGTGTTGTACGTCACCCGTGACAACATGCTGAAAGACCTGAATCAGCATCTGAGCGGGCAGACCCAGCAACACGCCAGCGAGCTGGCGCAGTGGATCGGCGACAAGCGCCGGCTCACCAGTTCCATCCGGTTGGCGATGGATCAGTCCGATCCCATGCCCATGTTGCAGGCTGCAGAAAAAGCCGGGCTGGATCTGGCCTACTTTGTGCGTGCAGACAAATCCCACGCCTTCACTTCGCCCCGCCCTGCGGATTACGACGGCACACAACGTGGCTGGTACAAGCAGGCTGTGCAAGAAGGCAAGCCCGGCACTACTGCGGCCTATCCCGATGCCGGTACGGGCCGGCTGGTGGTCAGCCTGATCGAGCCCATCATCGAGAACGGCCAGACCACGGCAGTGATCGCTTCGGATGTGGAGCTGACCACCGTCATCGAAAAAGTCAAGGCGATTCACCCCACGAGCAAAAGCTTTGGCGTGTTGCTGGATGCTAAGGCCAACCAGATTCTGGTGGCCCCCAGCGCAGATTTGACGCTGAAGCCTATCACGGCGCTGGATGATGATCTGAGTCTGGGCTTGATCCAGCAGCTTGCCGGCAGCAACGGGCACACCGAAGCCACGCTGGGTGCGGAAGACGACTTTGTCTATGCCGCAAAAATTGCAGGGACTGACTGGATTTTGCTGGTGGTTGCCGAAAAGAACGATGCCCTGAAGGGGCTGACTCATCTGGCCTGGATTGCCGGCGGCGTCACTCTTTTGAGCGCTCTGGGGGCGGCGTTGGTGATGCTGTTGATCATCACGCGTCTGCTGCGCCGCCTGCCCTTGGTGCGCAATGCCCTGGCTGACATTGCCAGCGGCGAGGGCGATCTTACCCGTCGCATGGATGCCTCCGGCAAGGATGAGCTGGCGCAGATCGCCCACGCCTTTAACCAGTTCGCCGACAAGATCGCTGCCGTGCTGCTGCAAATCCGCGCCTCTGCGGAAAACGTGCGTGTGGCCACGACCGAGATTGCCTCGGGCAACCAGGATCTCTCCAATCGCACCGAACAGCAGGCCAGCAGCCTGGAGGAAACCGCCGCGGCGATGGAGGAGCTCACTGCCACCGTGCAGCAGAATGCGGCCAATGCCCAGCAGGCACGCAAGCTGGCGCATGATGCCTCCGACATCGCCGTACATGGCGGGGAGGTGGTTGGTCAGGTCGTACAGACCATGGGCGGCATCGAGCAGGCCTCGCGCAAGATCGAGGCCATCATCAGCGTGATCGACGGCATTGCCTTCCAGACCAATATCCTGGCGCTGAACGCCGCCGTGGAGGCTGCCCGCGCCGGGGAACAGGGGCGAGGCTTTGCCGTGGTTGCCAGCGAGGTGCGCACCCTGGCCGGACGCAGCGCCGAAGCGGCCAAGGAAATCAAGATGCTGATCGAAGACTCGGTGACGCAAGTGGCCAGCGGCAGTCGCCAGGTGCAGGACGCTGGCGCCACCATGGCCCAGGTGGTGGACAGCATCCGGCAGGTGAACACCATCGTGGCTGAAATCAGCAACGCCAGCCAGGAACAAAGCACTGGCATTGCCGAAGTCGGTACGGCGGTGGGCCTGATGGACCAGGCGACCCAGCAGAATGCCGCCCTGGTGGAAGAGGCCACGGCTGCCGCCCAGTCGCTGCAGCAGCAGGCGCAGAACCTGGCCGATGTGGTGGCTGGCTTCAAGCTGCCGGAGCCCACGGGCAGGCAGGCGTTCCTGTCCCGGAGTTGAAGCAAGCCAGATCAGGTCTCGGCCCTTGTCCTGTAAGCGCCAGAAGCTCCTTTTTCAGGAGCTTCTGGCAGGGCGGGGTGACCCGGATCTGCTGGCGTCGTCCTCCCCTTCATCGAAGGGGCAGGCGCCATGCTTGGTTTTATGTACATTCCGAATGCCGGTTGACGCGGCATTTCTGGTCTTTTAGGGGCCGTATGCGGCGATGATGATGGAAGTGTGGCGTGAATGCCGCGTGTCTCTGTCGTGACGCGCGGCACGCCTACAATCCGCAGCATCCATGAAGATTCTTATTTGCAATGACGACGGCTTCCAGGCCCCAGGCATCGTGGCCTTGCACGATGCGCTGCGTACTGTGGCAGACGTTGAAGTGGTGGCGCCCGAGCACAACAACAGCGCCAAGTCCAACGCGTTGACGCTGAACGCGCCGCTGTATGTGCACAAGGCCTACAACGGCTTTCGCTATGTGAACGGCACGCCGGCCGACTGCGTGCATATCGCGCTGACGGGGCTGCTGGGCTACAGGCCTGACCTCGTGGTTTCGGGCATCAACAACGGCGCCAATATGGGCGACGACACGATTTACTCGGGTACCGTGGGTGCAGCCATGGAAGGCTATCTGTTCGGTATTCCATCGATCGCCTTCTCGCAGGTGGACAAGGGCTGGGCCGAGCTGGAAGCAGCGGCCGCCACGGCGCGCCAACTGGTGCAGGACATGCAAAGCCAGCAGCTGATCGGTGCCCTGCCATGGTTGCTCAATGTGAACATCCCCAATATGCCGCTGGACGCGCTCAAAAGCGTCAAGCTGTGCCGCCTGGGGCGTCGCCATGCGGCCGAGCAGGCTATTCAGCAGCAAAGTCCGCGCGGCGAGACCATGTACTGGATCGGCAGCGCTGGCGCGGCCAAGGATGATTCGGAAGGCACGGACTTCCACGCCACATCCCATGGTCATGTGGCCATGACACCGCTTAAGGTGGATCTGACCGATCACGAAAATCTGGGCTACTGGGCGCAGACAGCCAGCAAACTGGCGGGCCAGCAAGCCTCTTCGCCGGCGGTGTCATCGTGAACGAGCGCCGCTCGCCTCAGGTACCGGGCTGGATTGCCCGTTCGGTGCAAACCAGTACCAGCGCGGCGCGTGCGCCCGCAGCGCCCAAGCCCATCAATCCGTTGCGTGTGGCCGCGTCCCCCGTCGGTGTGGGGTTGGACTCCTCGACCGTGCGTGCGCGCATGGCCCAGCGCATTGGTGCAGCAGGTGTCGGTAACCCTGCGGTGCTGCAGGCCATGGCGACGGTGGAGCGCCATCGTTTTGTCGACAGTGCGCTGGTCAATCAGGCCTATGAAGACACCAGCTTGCCCATAGGCCTGGGTCAGACCATCTCCAAGCCCAGCGTGGTGGCGCGCATGATCGAGTTGCTGCTGGACTCCGATGCGGGCAAGGCCGGCTTGGGGCGTGTGCTGGAGATCGGCACGGGCTGCGGCTATCAGGCGGCTGTGCTGGCCATGGTGGCCAAAGAGGTTTACTCGATCGAGCGTCTGCGCGGCCTGCATGAAAAAGCCCGCAGCAATCTGCGCCCCATGCGCCTGTCCAATGTGCACCTGATTCTGGGGGACGGCATGGTGGGCTTTGCCAGCGGCGCACCCTATGCGGGCATTATTGCAGCGGCGGGCGGAGAGTCCGTGCCGCAGGAATGGTGCGACCAGCTGGCCGTTGGTGGACGCCTGGTGGCTCCTGTCGTGGTGGGCGCTGGTAAGCAGGCACTGCTGGTGATTGACAAGAGTTCACACGGTTTTAAACAGACAATTTTGGAAGCAGTCAACTTTGTCCCTCTAAAATCGGGGATCGCCTAGAAGGGAATAGCTTATGTTGGTATCGCGAAGTCTTGGTGCATTGGGAACGGCTGTGCTGGCAGGTGTCATCCTGGCAGGTTGCTCCACCCAGGCAAACAGGGCTCCTGTGGAGGATCGCGGACAGTCGGCCTCCTCGTCTTCCAGTGTGGACGTCAAGTCCCTGCCCGGTGCGGAAAATGCGGGCAAGCCCGGCTACTACACCATCAAGCCCGGTGACACGCTGATCAAGGTTGGCCTGGAGCATGGCCAGAGCTGGAAGGACATTGCTCGCTGGAGCAATCTGGACAACCCCAATGTGATCGAAGTCGGTCAGGTGGTGCGCGTGGTGCCGCCAGGACGTGATGCGCCCGTCGCATCGTCGGGTTCGGGTCGCAGTGTCGCGCCTGTGGTTGTGGGCGGTGGCAGCACCGCGACATCATCCTCGGCGACGACCACCCCCGCTGCAACGGCAACGCCCGTGCCATCCACGCCTGCAACCACCCCTGCGCCGGTTGCCAAGGGCGCCGACGATGTGAATTTCATCTGGCCTGCCAGCGGTTCGCTGATTGCCGGCTTCGATGAGGCCCGCAACAAGGGCTATGACATCAGCGGCAAGGCCGGTGACCCAGTGCTCGCTGCTGCCGATGGTCGTGTCGTGTATGCCGGTGCCGGCCTGCGTGGCTACGGCAACCTGATCATCCTCAAGCACAACAACACCTATCTGACGGCCTATGCCCACAACCAGTCCTTGCTGGTCAAGGAAGACCAGTCGGTGAAAAAGGGCCAGAAGATTGCCGAAATGGGCAGCACCGACGCCGATCGCGTCAAGCTGCACTTCGAGGTGCGTCGCCAGGGCAAGCCTGTCGATCCTTCGCGCTATCTGCCCTCTCGTTGAGCATGGCTGGACAACGCAAGCAAGCCTCACAAGCCCCTGCCCCGCAGGGGCTTGTGTCTTCTGATGCGCAGAATATGACACGCAGTGCCGATCAAAACTGGGACGAATCGTCCGAGGAAGCCGTTGACGATCCCGAGCTTGGCAGCCCCGAGGTCGAGCAGCGCGAGCTGGTCGTCAGCACCGAGCATCACGGCCAGCGCGCCGACAAGGTGCTGGCGCAGGGCGTTTCCGAGTTCTCGCGCAGCTATCTGCAGCAGTTGCTGGCCGATGGCGCCGTCACTCTCAATGGCAAGGTGCTGCTCAAGCCCTCGGCCAAGGTGGCGGTGGGCGATCTGCTGCGTGTGGAAATGCGGCCTACCCAGCAGTCCATGGCTTTTCAGCCCGAAGCCATGGATCTGCAGGTGGTCTATGAGGACGATGATCTGCTGGTCATCAACAAGCCTGCCGGTCTGGTGGTGCACCCCGCTCCCGGAAACTGGACGGGCACGCTGCTCAACGGCCTGCTGGCGCGCGATGAAAAAGCGCGCCAGGTGCCGCGCGCCGGTATCGTCCACCGTCTGGACAAGGACACCAGCGGCCTGATGGTGGTGGCGCGCAATCGCAGCACCATGGATGCCCTGATCAAGATGATTGCGGCGCGCGATGTGAGTCGCCAGTACCTGGCCATTGCCCACAAGGAATGGGGCGCACGCAAGCGCCGCGAAGTCAATGCGCCCATTGGCCGTGACCCGCGCAACCGCCTGCGCATGGCAGTGGTGGACCTGAATCTGCACCCGGGCAAGCAGGCGCAAACCGATTTCGACTGGCTGGCCGGTGATGCTTCTCATACCCTGGTGCGCTGCACGCTGCACACGGGGCGCACGCACCAGATTCGTGTGCACATGGCATCGCTGGGCCACCCCTTGATTGCCGACACACTGTATGGCGGCCATCCCGAGGGCGGTCTGGAGCGACAGGCCCTGCATGCCTTCAGGCTGGCTTTCGAACATCCGGTGTCCAGAAAGCCGCTGGTGCTCTATGCGCAGCCGCCGCAAGACATGGCTGCAGCACTGGATTTATGGGGTCTGCGTTACAATCCCCCCGAAAGCCTCTGACCATCACTCGCATGGCATCTCCGGGGCGCTTCCCTCACTTCTTAGAATCAGGCGTCCCACCGCAAACGGTGCGACGGCCGCTCCCGAAACGCTGCGCCCATGAATACGGTAGATGCCAAGCGGGTTCTTGAAACAGCATTGATTTGTGCTCCGCAGCCTGTAACGCTGCGGGAGTTGCGCTCACTTTTTGATGATGTGCTGGGCTCGGACACGATCAAGGATTTGCTGCTGGACCTGCAAAAAGACTGGGCCCTCAAGGGCGTGGAACTGGTGCAGGTGGCTTCGGGCTGGCGTTTTCAGAGCCGACCCGAAATGCGGGTGTATCTGGACAAGCTTCATCCCGAGAAGCCGCCCAAGTACACGCGTGCCACGCTGGAGACGCTGGCCATCATTGCCTACCGTCAGCCGGTCACGCGTGGCGATATCGAGGATATTCGCGGCGTGACGGTGAACAGCCTGATCATCAAGCAGCTCGAAGATCGAGGCTGGATCGAGGTCATCGGCCACCGGGAAACCGTGGGTCGCCCGGCACTGTTTGCCACCACGCGCCAGTTTCTCGATGACCTGGGCCTGCAGTCGCTGGACCAGTTGCCCATGCTGGAAGAAACCCAGGCCCAGCAAAGCTTGTTCAAGGCGCTGGATGGAGAGGACGGCGGTGAAGCCGCCGGGTCGGAAGCGGGTGCTGAGAACGCATTGCCGCAGGACGGTGGTGACACCGCAGCGCTGGCTGAAGCAGAAACCGAGGTTGTGCCAGAGCCTGAAGCGCAGGCCGAGGTCGATCAAGCAGAGGAAGCTGCGGGCCGCATAGAAACTGCCGAAGCTCAGCCAGAGTCTGGAGTGGAGCCGGAGGCTGAAATTCAGGAGTTGGATTCAAACCCGGCTCAAACGTTGGTGGGTGTTGCGCAAGCAGCTACTGAAATAGAAGAGATTGAGTCACCTGAGTGGCAGCCTGAGGCGGTGACTGAGCCTGTGGTCGAGCCTGACGTGGAGAAGCCCGCGGTCAGCGCTGTCAGCAGGCCCAAGGTGGCCAAGCCCGCCAGGACGGTGAAGGTGGCGGAACCTGAGTCCACGCCAGCCGCCAGGAAGACGGGGCGTGCCGAATGGGTGGGCCTGAAGGCGTTTCTCGAGGATGACTACGGTGTCGATGACGACGAAGCCGTGGAAGATAAGAACATTGCGCTGGCCGACGATGCATTGCACGGCGATTCAGCAAACGAGCGAATTGTGGAGGGTGACGATGGCGTCATCCCCGAAGGAAAACCGGAATGAACAACGAGACATCGAATCAGATGCCAGAGCCTGCAGCCGCTTCCCCGGAAGCCGAGCCGCTCAAGAAGCCCCGCAAGCCGCGCGTGGTCAAGCCCAAGGATGGCGCCGAGGCCAAGAAGCCCGCGGCTGCGCGCAAGCGTGCCGGCGTCAAGAAGGACGGCGCTGCCGAGGTCAAGCCGGCCCGCAAGCGCGTGAGCAAGCCGCGTGCAGAAGAAGCTCCTGTCACTGAAGAGCTGGCTCAGCCCGTGGCCGAGCAGGAAATGGTGTTGGAAGCACAGGATGCTGCAGATTTTGAAGCTGATGAGGTAATCACAGACAGCGCTGAAGTACAAAAAAGTGTCAAGTCTCACAAGGGCCAGAACATAGCCTTTGCCGATGTGATCTCGGGTGACTTTGACGATGAAGAGGAAAACGGCAGCGATATGCCGGCCAAGCGTGTGCTGGCGCCTCAGGTCGATTCTCCCAAGCTCCACAAGGTACTGGCCCAGGCCGGCATGGGCTCGCGCCTGGAGATGGAGCAGCTGATTCTCGAAGGCCGCATCTCGGTCAACAACGAGCCGGCTCACGTCGGTCAGCGCATTCAGTTTGGCGATGTGGTCAAGGTCAACGGCCAGCCCATCCGTTTCCGTATCGATCCGCCGCCCGCTCGCGTGATTGCCTATCACAAGCCCGTGGGCGAAGTGGTGACACATGACGATCCGCAAAACCGCCCCACGGTGTTCCGCAAGCTGCCCAAGCTGCAGCACGGCAAGTGGCAGTCGGTCGGTCGTCTGGACCTGAATACCGAAGGTCTGCTGCTGTTCACCAGCTCGGGCGAGCTGGCGAACTCGCTGATGCACCCCCGCTTCGGCCTGGAGCGTGAATACGCGGCCCGCGTGCTGGGCGCCCTGAGCAAGGAAGAAAAGCAGCGTCTGCTGGACGGCGTGCAGCTCGAAGACGGCGAAGCCAGTTTTGGCGCTGTGGAAGATGGCGGCGGCGAAGGCGCGAACTGCTGGTACCGCGTGACCATCTCCGAAGGCCGCAACCGCGAAGTGCGCCGCATGTTCGAGGCCGTGGGCCATGCGGTCAGCCGCCTGATCCGCATTCGCTATGGCGCCATGATGCTGCCGCGTGGCCTCAAGCGCGGCGCCTGGGTGGAGCTCGATCAGGCCGATATCCAGGCCCTGATGTCGGCGGCTGGCGTCAAGGAACGCGTTCCCGTGGAGCGCAACACCGGCGGCGCCCGTGGCGCCAACAACCGTGGCGGTCGCAACAACCGCAGCGGCGGTCGTGGCAACGGCATGAATGCCGATCGCGCACCGCAAGGCCGCCGCGAAGGCGGTGGCCAGCGCCGTGGCGAGTGGGATGGCAACCGTCCCGCGCCTAGCGGCATGCTGGGCAATGCTCCCCGTGACGGCCAGCGCGGCAACAAGGGTGGCAATCGCTCGGGTGGCGCAGCCGGTCGATCGCAAAGCAGCCAGCCCGATCCCATGCGTACTTCGGTGGGCTATATCGGCGGCGACAGCCTGTCGCGTGCCCGCCAGAATGCCAAGCGCCGTCCAGGTGGCGGCGGTGGTGGTCGCCGCGGTGGCCGCTAAAAAGGCGTCCGTAAGGAATTGAGTGCTGCCTGGACTTCAAGGTCTATGGCGGCACCGCTAAAATCAACCGTTTTGCTTTTTCGGCAAAAACCCATAGTAACCCTGATTAGGAAATAATCATCATGGCTATCGAACGCACTCTCTCCATCATCAAGCCCGACGCAGTTGCCAAGAACGTGATCGGCCAAATCTACGCCCGCTTCGAAGCTGCTGGCCTGAAGATCGTGGCTGCCAAGCTGGTGCACCTGTCGCGCGGCGAAGCCGAGCAGTTCTACGCTGTGCACAAGGAGCGTCCTTTCTTCAAGGATCTGGTGGACTTCATGGTCTCCGGCCCCGTGATGATTCAGGCCCTGGAAGGCGAAAACGCCATTCTGAAGAACCGTGAACTGATGGGCGCTACCGACCCCAAGAAGGCTGAGAAGGGCACTATCCGCGCCGACTTCGCCGACAGCATCGACGCCAACGCCGTGCACGGCTCCGACGCTGCTGAAACCGCTGCTGTGGAAGTTGCCTTCTTCTTCCCCGGCATGAACGTGTACTCGCGTTAATCCACGCTAGCTTTACAGCATGCTCTCGCTGACGCCAGTGCTTCGCTTGTGCGGGGCCGGTGTCAGCACTGAAATTGCTGGCCACGGCGTGGCAAACACCGTTCGCAAGACGCCTCGCCACATGCCGATATGACTACTAACTTGCTTGATTTTGACCTCGAAGGACTGACCGCTTATTGCGAGCAGCTCGGGGAGAAGCGTTTCCGTGCGACGCAGCTGTTCCGCTGGATTCACCAGCGTGGCGCATCCGATTTCGACCAGATGACCGATCTGGCCAAGTCCCTGCGCGAAAAGCTCAAGAGCCGGGCCCATATCACCGCGCTGCCCGTGGTGACCGAGCATGTCTCGGCCGACGGCACCGTCAAATGGTTGTTCGATGTGGGTGACGGCAATGCTGTCGAATCCGTTTTCATTCCTGAGGACGACCGTGGCACGCTGTGTGTCTCGTCCCAGGCTGGTTGCGCCGTGGGCTGCCGCTTTTGCTCGACCGGGCATCAGGGCTTCAGCCGCAATCTCAATACTGGCGAAATCCTCGCCCAGCTCTGGTATGCCGAGCATTCGCTGCGCAAGCGTTTCGGTACCGAAGATCGCATCATCTCCAACGTGGTGATGATGGGCATGGGCGAGCCGCTGCAGAACTACGGCGCGCTGGTGCCCGCCCTCAAGGTAATGCTGGACGACCATGGTTATGGCCTGTCGCGCCGCCGCGTAACGGTGTCCACCTCCGGCGTGGTGCCCATGATGGATCGCCTTTCGCAGGACTGCGCCGTGGCGCTGGCTGTGTCCCTGCATGCGCCCAATGATCCGCTGCGTGACAATCTGGTGCCGCTGAACAAGAAGTACCCGATTGCCGAGTTGCTGGATGCCTGTGAGCGCTATCTGGAGTTCGCACCGCGTGACTTCATCACCTTCGAATATTGCATGCTCGACGGCGTCAACGATCAGCCGGAGCATGCCCGCCAGCTGATAGAGTTGGTGCGCGCGCGTGGCGATGGCAAGAGCTGGTGCAAGTTCAATCTGATCCCGTTCAACCCGTTTCCGGCTTCAGGCCTGCTGCGTTCACCCGCTGCACGCGTGACCGAGTTCGCCACCTTGCTCAGCAATGCGGGCATTGTGACCACGGTGCGCAAGACGCGTGGCGACGATATCGACGCCGCCTGTGGTCAGCTCGCCGGTGATGTCAAGGATAGAACCCGCGCTGCCGAGCGTATGGCCAAGCAGCGCACCATCCCGCTCAAGCAGGTGTCTTGACGGAGTTTTGAATAAAGGACAGTACATGAGGGCAGTGGTTAGCCAGCCGGTTTTGAAGCATTGGGGTCTGCTGGCCCGATGGGGAGTTCCGGTTGTTGCTGCCGCGTTGGTCGGCTGCACCAGCACCACGACCACCACGACTTCTTCCACCTCGGTGCCCCAGGCTTCGGTGGTGAGCACGGGAGCGCCCTCTGTTGCCGATGCCGGCCGACGTGCGCAGATTAGGCTCGAACTCGCTGCCAACTACTACCAGGCGGGCCGTATGGATGTCGCCATGGAAGAGGTGGGGCAGGCACTGTCCGCCAAGCCCGATTACGCCGATGCCTATGGCCTGCTGGGCCTGATCCTGATGCAGAACCAGGATTGGGGTCAGGCCGACATCGCCATGCGCAAAGCCATTGACCTGAACCCCAGGGATGGCAACCAGATTCACAACTACGGCTGGATGCTGTGCCAGCAAAAGCGCTTTGATGAGGCGCAGCCCTGGTTTGACAAGGCGCTGGCGGCACCTGGCTATCGCGAGCAGCCCAAGACCCTGCTGGCCAAGGGTATGTGCTATCAGCAGGCCGGGCAGCTGGATCAGGCCTACGAAAGCATGTTTCGTGCCTATGAAATGGACCTGGGCAATGCCGCTGCTGGCTACAACCTGGCAAATGTGCTGTGGCTCAAGGGTGATCTGAGCAAAGCGCAGTTCTATATTCGCCGCTTGAATAACAATAGCAACCAAGCCAGTCCGGAAAGCCTCTGGCTGGGAATCAAAATAAATAGGGCATTGCACGACGATATTGGAGTGCGTCAGCTGGCCGACCAGCTGCGTGATCGCTTCCCGCAATCGCGCCAGTGGCTGGCCTATGAGCGTGGAGCCTTCAATGAGTGATGGTGCGGTGAGAGAGGTGACTATGCAAAGCGAAGAGCAGGCGCAAACCCAGACCAGCGCCGGAGCCATATTGCGTCAGGCGCGGGAAGCCGCCCGCATGCAGCTGCCGACCATGGCAGCCATGCTGAAGGTGCCGCAGCACAAGCTGGAGGCGCTGGAGGCTGACCAGTACGAGGCCTTTCCCGACCATGTATTCATGCGTGCCCTGGCCATGGGCATGTGCCGCAACCTGCATATCGATGCAGAACCCGTGCTGGCCTTGCTGCCCCGCACCGCGCTCAAGAGTCTGGGCAGCGCCGGCGGCGGCATCAATGAAACCGTCAAGGAGCGCAGCCATTTCAAGTCTTCGGGCCCTTCGTTTGACTCCCGTGACGGCAGCTCGCGCAAGATCATTGCCGGTGTGCTGCTGCTGCTGGCTGCCGCCGCAGCGGTCTACTTTGTGCCCTTCCATCAGGCCTCGGACAGCTCGGCGGATGACTCGTCGCAAGTGACCGAAGCCCCTGCGGTCGCGCAGGCGCCGGCTTCGGGTGTGGTGGTGGAAACTGGTTCCGTGGTGATTCCTTCGGAAACGTCCGCGGAAGCGGTCGCGCCTCTGCCATCGGCATCGGCAGTCAATGAAGCTGCAGGAACTGCTGCTGCGTCGGCAGCAGCAACGCCCGCAGCTCCTGTCGTGGCTGCCGAGACTGCGGCAACTGCGGTGGCTGCCCCTGCCGCCGATGCAGGGTCTGCGTCCGTGGTGGAATTCAAGGCCTCGGCCCAGTCCTGGGTCAAGGTCAAGGATGCATCGGGCAAGGTGGTGCTGGAAAAGACTCTGACCAAGGATCAGTCCGTGACGGCCGAAGGCAAGCTGCCCTTGTCCGTGATCGTGGGCAATGCCAAGGGCACCCAGGTTCTGGTGCGCGGCCAGCCTTTCGATATTTCGACCACGCGTGACAACGTGGCTCGTTTCGAGGTGAAGTGATGAAGCACCCCTTGAGCGGCTGCACCGCTTTCCCCTCTCTCTACGCGCTTTGCGCTAGGGGAGGGGAACGACAGCCTCGGTGCGGGGCGGCCCTTCCTCGCCGTCTCTTGCTTAGATCGCGCCAGGTTTGTGTGCAGCGCTCGGATAACTGAAATGATGACAGTGCAAGATTCTCAGAAGCCCGTGGCAATAGCCAGCCCGTTGCCGCGCAGATCGCGTCAGGCCCGTGTGGTGTGGCGCAACAACGTGGTCACCGTGGGGGGCGACGCGCCCGTGCGCGTGCAGTCCATGACGAATACCGACACCGTGGATGCCGTGGAAACCGCTATTCAGGTGCGCCAGCTGGCCCAGGCCGGCTCGGAGATGGTGCGTATCACCGTCAACACGCCCGAAGCCGCGGCGGCCGTGCCCTATATCCGCGAGCAGCTCGACCGTATGGGCGAGTATGTGCCGCTGGTGGGCGACTTCCACTACAACGGCCATCGTTTGCTGACCGACTACCCCGACTGTGCCCAGGCCCTGTCCAAGTACCGCATCAACCCCGGCAACGTGGGCAAGGGCGACAAGAAGGACAAGCAGTTCGGCCAGATGATCGAGATCGCTGCCAAGTACGACAAGGCGGTGCGCATCGGCGTGAACTGGGGCTCTCTGGACCAGGAAATCATGGCCGAGCTGATGGATCAGAACAGCAAGCGCGCCCAGCCCTGGGAAACGCGTCAGGTCATGTATGAGGCGCTGATCACCTCGGCCATCAGCTCGGCCGAGCTGGCCAGGAACATCGGCCTGAACCCCGACAACATCATCCTGTCCTGCAAGGTCAGTGGTGTGCAGGATCTGATCTCGGTCTACCGCGAACTGGCCCGCCGCTGCGACTACGCGCTGCACCTGGGCCTGACCGAGGCCGGCATGGGCACCAAGGGCACGGTGGCTTCGACCGCTGCGCTGTCGGTGCTGCTGCAGGAAGGCATTGGCGACACGATTCGCGTCTCGCTCACGCCCCAGCCCGGCGAAGCGCGTACGCAGGAAGTCGTGGTGGCCTCCGAAATTCTGCAGGCCCTGGGTCTGCGCGTGTTCGTGCCCAGTGTCACGGCATGCCCCGGCTGCGGCCGCACCACCAGCACCACCTTCCAGGAGCTGGCCAAGAGGATCGATGACTTCCTGCGCGGTGAAATGCCTGTCTGGCGTACCCAATACCCGGGCGTGGAAGCGATGAAAGTGGCCGTGATGGGTTGTATCGTCAACGGCCCCGGCGAGAGCAAGCATGCCGACATCGGCATCAGCCTGCCCGGCAATGGCGAGGCGCCTGCGGCGCCAGTGTTCATCGATGGCGAGAAGGCCTTGACGCTGCGTGGCGAGCATATTGCCGAAGAGTTCCAGGGCCTAGTGCTGGACTATGTGCAACGCCGCTACGGGGCCAAGAACTGAGCAGGATCTGGCGGATGAATTGCTGACTTGCGGCACGCATACGGCACAATGCCAGCCCATGGATTTTTAGATTTGATAGCTGCTAGCGCGCTATCTGCATAGGTTTGAATAAGGTTTCTAGTTGAAAGTGCAAGTTGGCATGCGCGGCATGCTCTTGTTTTGCTAGTGACCCAAGTGAGAGATTTCACGTGGCAAAGAACGACAAACTGAGCGCCGTCAAAGGCATGAATGACATCCTCCCGCCCGATTCGGCGCGCTGGGAATGGTTCGAAGACAAGGTGCGCAATCTGATGGGCCGCTTTGCCTATCGCAATATCCGTACGCCCATCGTCGAGCCTACGGCCCTGTTCGTGCGCGGGCTGGGCGAGGTGACCGACATCGTCGAGAAGGAAATGTATTCCTTTGAAGACAAGCTCAATGGCGAACACCTGACCATCCGCCCCGAAGGCACGGCCGGCGTGGTGCGCGCCATCGTGGAAAACAATCTGCTCTACGACGGCGGCAAGCGTTTGTTCTACATCGGCCAGATGTTCCGCCACGAGCGTCCCCAGCGTGGCCGCTACCGTCAGTTCCACCAGGTGGGCGTGGAAGCCATGGGCTTTGCCGGTCCCGAACTGGATGCCGAAGTCATCCTGCTGGCCGACCAGCTGTGGAAGGAGCTGGGCATCGAGGACGTGCGCCTGGAGCTCAACAGCCTGGGTCAGCCCGAGGAGCGCAAGGCCCACCGCGAGGCCCTGATCGCCTACTTCGAGCAGCACACCGAGGTGATGGACGAGGAGGCCAAGCGCCGCATGTACAGCAACCCGCTGCGCGTGCTCGACACCAAGAACCCCGCCATGCAGGACATGGTCAATGCCGCGCCCAAGCTCATGGACTATTTGGGTGAGGGCTCCAAGGTTCACCTCAAGGCCGTGCAGGACATCCTGGATGCCAATGGCGTGGCCTGGACACTGAACCCGCGTCTGGTGCGCGGCATGGACTATTACAACCTCACGGTGTTCGAGTTCATCACCGACAAGCTGGGCTCGCAGGGCACGATTTGCGGTGGCGGTCGCTACGACTATCTGATCGAGGAAATCGGCGGCAAGCCCGCTCCTGCCGTGGGCTGGGGCATGGGTGTGGAGCGCGTGCTGGAAGTGCTCAAGGAAATCGGCACCGAGATTCCTCAGCCCGCTGCCGATGCCTACGCCATCATTCCTGATGCAGCGGCTTTGCCCCAGGTTTTCAAGACCGTGCAGCAGCTGCGCGCCGCCGGTGTGGCCGTGCAGATGCACGCCGCCGCCGGTGGCTCTGCCGAAGGCATGGGCTCAATGAAGTCCCAGTTCAAGAAGGCCGACGGCTCGGGCGCACGCTTTGCCCTGATCTTCGGCGCCGACGAGCTGGCCCAGGGCAAGGTGACCGTGAAGTCGCTGCGTGATGGCGAAGGCCAGCAGCAGTTGCAATCCCTGGCCGAAGTGGCGCAGTGGGCAGGCAGCCTAAAATCGTCGGCCTGAACCAGAAGCTCTCCCGTTTTCTGACAGGCAAGACTTACGCAAACTAGGATCAAGCCGGTGCTTGGCCTCAAGGAAATTGCCTTTGTGCATCCGCAGTGGCGGCCCGACTTGTTTGCGTAGGTCCTAACAGGTATTCCAATCATTCAAAGAAGCCATGGCAACTCATCTCGATCTTGAAGAACAAAAGCAACTTGATCAGCTCAAGCATTTCTGGAATTCCTGGGGAACCTTGATCACCAGCGTTCTGCTGGTGGTGTTCTTGGGTATTGCGGGCTGGAACGGCTGGCAGTACTGGCAAAAGCGCCAGGCCGTGCAGGCTGCCGGCCTGGAGTTTGCCGTGGATCAGGCGCTGACCGCCAAGGACCAGGCGCGAGCCGATCAGGCCTTTGCCGAGCTCAAGGACAAGTACGCAGGCACGGCCCAGGCCAGCCAGACCGCTTTGCTGATGGCCAAGGCCTCGGTGGAGGCAGGCAAGCTCGACGATGCCAAGGCCGTGCTGAACTGGGTGACGGAAAAGGGCGACGAGGGCTCCAAGGCTCTGGCGCGTATCCGTCTGTCTGCAGTGCTGGAGCAGCAAAAGAGCTTTGAAGAAGGCCTGAAGGTGCTGGACTTTGCGATGCCGGAGGCTTTTGCGGGCCTGCAAGCAGACCGCCGCGGTGACCTGTATGCTGCGCTGGGCAAGCCGCAAGAGGCCGTGACCCAATATCAGGCCGCTTACAAGGCACTGGACAAGGATCTGGACTACCGCCATCTGGTGGAGTTCAAGCTCAATGCGCTGGGTGCTGCTCCTGAAGCTGCGGCCCTGGTGAAGACAACTGCGTCGGAGAACTAATCTTGAAGACTATTGCCCAACCAGTGAACCCGGCCAAGGCCAAGACCAAGAACATGCCTCGGGCTGCCGCGCGCGTGCTGACGCTGACGGTATTGGCTGGGGCATTGAGTGCCTGCTCCATGTTCGGCGGCAAGGAAGCTCCCAAACCGTTGGATCTGGGGCCCAACCCCGGCAAGATCGCCGTGCACCAGGCCTGGGCTGTCAAGCTGGGCAGCGAGGTGCCGCTGGCCATGCCCGCGCTGGTGCAAGGTAATACGGTGACCGTGGTCACCAAGGACGGTAGCGTCACCACACTGGACGGCAATAGCGGAAGCCAACTGGGCAAGTTCAGCGCCGGCGAGCCGCTGACCACGGGTGTGGGCAGCGACGGTCAGCGCACCGCGGTGGTGACACGCAGCAACCAGCTGGCGGTGTTTGCCGAAGGCAAGCAACTGTGGAAGCACCGTCTGAATGCGGCGGTGTACACGCCTCCATTGGTTGCCGGTGGCCGTGTCTTCGTGATGACGGCTGATCGCTCCCTGGCTGCTTTTGATGCCAATAACGGTCGCGAACTGTGGTCGGCCGAAGGTCCCAGCAATGAACCGCTGATCCTGCGTCAACCGGGTGTTCTCTTGCCTGTGGGCAACACGCTGGTGGTGGGGGTGTCAGGGCGTCTGGCCGGTGTCGATCCTGACAACGGATCCGTGCGCTGGATGGCACCTCTGGCCGCGCCGCGCGGCACCAATGACGTGGAGCGTCTGGTCGATCTGGTGGGCCCGGTCAGCCGTGTGGGGGCCAGCGTTTGCGCGCGTGCGTTCCAGGCTTCTGTCGGCTGTGTGGATGTAAGCAACGCCAATGTGCGCTGGACACAGAACTCCAAGGGCAGCGATGGTATTGACGGTGATGAACAATCCGTCTTTGGGGCCGAGAGCAATGGCACGGTGCAGGCTTGGCGTCGCACCGATGGCGAGCGCCTGTGGTCCGTGGACAAGCTGCAGTACCGCAAGCTGACCGCGCCGCTGGTGCTGGGCCGCTCCGTGGTGCTGGCTGATGATCTGGGGACTGTGCACATGCTGTCGCGAGAAGACGGCTCGGCACTGACCCGTTTGCAAACTGACAAGGCGGGAGTCGCCACTGCGCCGGTTGTGGCTGCCAATACTCTGGTGGTCGTCAGCCGAAGCGGAACGGTGTACGGCTTCAAGCCTGATTGATAGTACGACTTACCCAAAGCAGGTTCAGGCAGGAGCTTTGCTCAAGGCGGCAGTCCTTGGCGCATCCGCAGCGGTGGCCCGACTTGTTTGCGTAAGTTTTAATAGGTTGTTTTGGAATGAAGCCAGTTATTGCCCTGGTAGGGCGCCCCAATGTGGGCAAGTCGACGCTGTTCAATCGGCTCACGAAGTCGAGGGATGCGATCGTCGCCGACTTTGCTGGTCTGACGCGGGATCGCCATTACGGTCAGGGCCGTCAGGGCAAGCATGAGTACATCGTCATCGACACCGGCGGTTTCGAGCCCGACGCTTCGCGTGGCATCTTCAAGGAGATGGCCAAGCAGACGCAGCAAGCCGTGGCCGAGGCCGATGTGGTGGTGTTCGTGCTCGATGCGCGTGCCGGTCTGTCGGGCCAGGATCACGAGATCGGCAATTACCTGCGTCGTCTGGGCAAGCCCACTTTGCTGATCGCCAACAAGGCCGAAGGCATGAAGGACGGCCTGCAGCTGTCCGAGTTCTACGAGCTGGGTCTGGGCGAAGTCATGCCCGTATCCGCCGCCCACGGTCAGGGCGTGCGCAGCGTGGTCGATGCCGCTTTGGGTCTGCTGAATCTGCCTGAGGTGGAGGAAGAGGTCTTCGGCGATGAAGACCAGAAGCCCGTGCGTCTGGCTGTGGCCGGTCGTCCCAATGCCGGCAAGTCCACGCTGATCAATACCTGGCTGGGCGAGGAGCGCCTGGTGGCCTTCGACATGCCAGGCACCACGCGTGATGCCATCACCGTGCCTTTCGAGCGCAATGGCCAGAAGTTCGAGCTCATCGATACGGCCGGCCTGCGTCGCAAGGGCAAGGTGTTCGAGGCCATCGAGAAGTTCTCCGTGGTCAAGACGCTGCAGGCCATCGAAGGCGCCAACGTCGTGCTGCTGCTGATCGACGCCACGCAGGGGGTGACCGATCAGGATGCTCATATCGCGGGCTATATCCTGGAAAGCGGTCGCTCGGTGGTGCTGGCCATCAATAAATGGGATGCCGTGGACGACTACCAGCGCCAGATGCTGGAGCGCTCCATCGAGACACGCCTGTCCTTCCTGAAGTTCGCGCCGCTGCATTTCATTTCGGCACAGAAGCGTCAGGGACTGGAGCCGCTGTGGAAATCCATCATCCAGGCCCATCGCGCTGCGACCTGCAAGATGCCGACGCCGGTGCTGACCCGCATTCTGCTGGAAGCGCTGCAGTATCAGACGCCCAAGAAGGTCGGAGCCTATCGTCCCAAGATGCGCTATGCCCACCAGGGCGGCATGAACCCTCCCATCATCGTGATCCACGGCAACTCTCTGGAGCACGTGACAGATGCCTACAAGCGCTTTCTGGAAGGTCGCTTCCGCAAGGAATTCAATCTCGTGGGCACGCCATTGCGCATCGACTTGAAAACCTCTCATAATCCTTACGCCGACAAGGATTAATCAGTATCGCGGCTTCAGGGAAAACCCTTTGGGGAGAGCACCCCGAGGGCTGTGGTAACGTGTCGGTTTACAACAACACTCTTCGAACACGGAGAATATCGTGAGCAATAAAGGTCAACTCCTCCAAGATCCGTTCCTGAACGCCCTGCGTCGTGAACATGTGCCAGTTTCCATCTATCTGGTCAACGGCATCAAGCTGCAAGGCCAAATCGAGTCGTTTGACCAATATGTGGTGCTGCTGCGCAATACCGTGACGCAAATGGTCTACAAGCACGCCATCTCCACCATCGTTCCCGGCCGCGCCGTGAACTTCTCGGCTGCCGCAGCGGCTGACGGCGAAGCCGCCGCATCCTAAGCTTTGCGCCATCTCGCCCGCCGGCCATGCCGGCGCGGCTTTCACCCTACGGGACAGGTATTTGAGTTCTGAATCCTTTGAGCGATCCGCGTCGGCGCCAGTGTTGCTGGTAGGCGTGGATTTTGGTGTTCCCCATTTCGACGACGAGCTGGAAGAGCTGGGCCTGCTGGCTCAGACCGCTGGCTTGCTCCCTGTTGCCCGTCTGACCTGTAAGCGCAAGGCTCCTGATCCTGCTCTGTTCGTGGGTAGCGGCAAGGCCGATGAAATCCGCATGCTGGCGCAAATGCATGGTGCCAAGGAAGTCTGGTTCGACCAAGCCCTGAGCCCTGCGCAGCAACGCAATCTGGAGCGCCATATCCAGATGCCGGTCAATGACCGGACCATGCTGATCCTGGAAATCTTCGCCCAGCGTGCGCGTAGCCACGAAGGCAAGCTGCAGGTGGAACTGGCTAGGCTGCAATACATCAGCACGCGTCTGGTGCGCCGCTGGAGCCACCTGGAGCGTCAGGCCGGTGGCATCGGAGGCCGCGGCGGCCCTGGCGAAAAGCAGATCGAGCTGGACCGCCGCATGATTGACGAGGCTATCAAGCGCACCAAGGAACGTTTGAAGAAGGTCAAGAAGCAGCGTTCGACCCAGCGCCGTCAGCGCTCTCGTCGTGATGTTTTCAATATCTCGCTGGTTGGCTATACCAACGCCGGCAAATCCACGCTGTTCAATGCCATGGTCAAGGCTCGTGCCTACGCGGCCGACCAGCTGTTTGCCACGCTGGATACAACCACTCGGCAGATGTATCTGGCAGAGGCCGAAGAGTCGGTCTCCCTGTCCGATACCGTGGGCTTTATCCGCGACTTGCCGCACGGTCTGGTCGATGCCTTCCAGGCCACGTTGCAGGAAGCCATCGATGCCGATCTGCTGCTGCATGTCGTGGATGCGTCCAACCCAGGTTTCCCGGAACAAATACAACAAGTTCAGAAAGTTCTGGCGGAAATCGGGGCTGACGATGTGCCTCAGATTCTGGTCTTCAACAAGCTGGATGCCATAGAGCCCGAACGTCAACCTGCGGACTTGCAGGATATGTACGAGCTCGATGGCGATCCGGTGCAGCGCGTGTTTGTCAGTGCCCGCTCTGGGCAGGGGCTGGCTCAGTTGCGGCAGTTGCTCGCAGACCGGGTTTTGCAGGTGCGTCAGGAGGCTGAGCGTGAAGAGCAGCAGGGGGCGGACGACTCGTACTGGATGTCCCCTGATGACGAGGCGCAATACTAGGGAATTGTGCCCCTATTGGGCACAATGCCTGCCATGGTTCATGTCTTTTTGAAAACACAGAGACTTCTCGCATGAATTTTTCACAACGCGTTCATCGCTTGGCGGTGCTACCGCAACGCATTCGCGGGATGTTCAACTTGAACGATCCGCGCTGGGGTCGTGGCGACAACAACAACGAAGATGCCTCGCAGTCCAGCAATTCGCCCTCGGACAATGACAGGCCTTCGCAATCGCCCGCGCCCGAACAGCCTCCTCGTCCCCGTCCTTCCTCCCAGCAAGGCCAGCCGCCCGATCTGGATGAGATCTACAGGGACTTTTCGCGCAAGCTCTCCAATCTGTTTGGCGGCAAGCCCGGCAACGGCCGTGGACTGCCTCCTGGCCGCAATGGTGGCGGGCAACCTGGCGAGCCCTTCAATGCGGGCAAAGGCATTTTCCTGATCGCTGGCGTGGCTGTGCTGGTGTGGCTGGGAACCGGCTTTTTTATCGTGCAGGAAGGTCAGCAGGCCGTCATCACGCAGTTCGGCAAGTACAAGAGCACGGTGGGCGCTGGCTTCAACTGGCGTCTGCCTTATCCTGTGCAAAAGCATGAGCTGGTCTATGTCTCGCAGATCCGCTCTGCCGATGTGGGCAGCGACAACATCGTGCGCAGCACGGGTCTGCGCGAATCGGCCATGCTGACCGAAGACGAGAACATCGTCGAGATCAAGTTTGCCGTGCAGTACCGCCTGAGCGATGCGCGTGCCTGGCTGTTTGAAAGCCGCAGTCCTTCCGAAGCCGTGATTCAGGTGGCTGAATCTGCTGTGCGCGAAGTGGTCGGCAAGATGAAGATGGATACGGCGCTGGCTGAAGAGCGCGACCAGATTGCGCCCCGCGTGCGTGACCTGATGCAGTCCATTCTGGATCGCTACAAGGTTGGGGTCGAAGTCGTCGGCATCAATATGCAGCAAGGCGGCGTGCGTCCGCCCGAACAGGTGCAGGCAGCCTTTGATGATGTGCTCAAGGCCGGTCAGGAGCGCGAGCGCGCCAAGAACGAAGCCCAGGCCTATGCCAACGATGTGGTGCCCCGCGCCACAGGTACGGCAGCCCGCTTGAGCGAAGAAGCCCAGGCCTACAAGTCGAAGATCGTAGCGCAGGCTCAGGGTGATGCCGGACGCTTCAGTTCGCTGTACGCCGAGTACCAGAAGGCGCCGCAAGTCACGCGTGATCGTCTGTATCTGGAAAGCATGCAGCAGATCTACAGCAACGTGACCAAAGTGCTGGTCGAGTCGCGTCAGGGCTCCAACTTGCTGTATTTGCCGCTGGACAAGATCATGAGCGGCATCAATGGTGCAGCTGCAGCGACCGCATCGGGTGATGCTGCCGCGCCTGCTGCATCATCGACGGCCCCAGCCACCACGCGCGTGGTGCCCAATCCTTCCGGTGATGCACGCAGCCGCGATGCACGTAGCCGCGATCGTGACGCCCGCTAGGAGAGCATGCTGTGAATCGAATCGGATTTTTTGTCACCAGCATTCTTGTGGTGCTGGCCTTGCTGAGCTCCACGCTGTTCGTGGTCGATCAGCGTCAGTTTGGCGTGGTCTATGCGCTGGGTCAGATCAAGGAGGTGATTACCGAGCCTGGTCTGAACTTCAAGCTGCCGCCGCCATTCCAGAACGTGCGCTACATCGACAAGCGTCTGCTGACGCTGGACAGCACCGACACCGAGCCCATGTTGACGGCTGAAAAGCAGCGCGTGGTGATCGACTGGTATGTGCGCTGGCGCATCTCCGAGCCCTCGGAATACATCCGTAACGTGGGCCTGGATGAGTCCGCTGGCGCCATGCAGCTCAACCGTGTGGTGCGCAATGCCTTCCAGGAGGAGATCAACCGCCGTACCGTGCGCGAGCTGCTGTCCTCCAAGCGCGAAACGCTGATGGCCGACGTCAAGCGCGAGGTGCTGGAGACCGTGCGCGGTGCCAAGCCCTGGGGCGTGGATATCGTGGATGTGCGCATTACCCGCGTGGACTATGCCGAGACCATCACCGAGTCCGTTTATCGCCGTATGGAAGCCGAGCGCAAGCGTGTGGCCAATGAGCTGCGTTCCACCGGTGCGGCCGAAGGTGAAAAGATTCGTGCCGAAGCAGATCGTCAGCGCGATATCACCATTGCCAATGCCTACCGTGATGCCCAGAAGATCAAGGGTGAGGGCGATGCCGAGGCAGCTCGCGTTTATGCCGACGCCTTCGGCAAGGATCCGCAGTTTGCGCAGTTCTACCGCAGCCTTGATGCCTACAAGGAGAGCTTCTCCAAGAAGAGCGATGTGCTGGTGCTTGATCCCTCGCAAAGCGAATTCTTCAAGGCCTATCGCAGCGGCGGCTCGGCCGCCAAGTAATGTGCTGATGCAAGAATGAACAATGGCCCTCAAGGGCCATTGTTCATTTTGGGATTGCTTGAGGAGCGGGTTGGGAATGGACTGGATGCAATCATTGGCGCTGGCATTTGCGCTGCTTTTGATTCTTGAGGGGCTGCTGCCCTTGTTCGCGCCAAGGCTGTGGAAGCAGATGTTTGCCCAGCTGCTGCAACTGCGCGAAGGGCAGCTGCGCTTTTGTGGGCTGCTGTGTATCGCAGCTGGATTGCTTGTGCTGATCTGGCTGTGAATACCGCCGATAACGGTTAGGCCTTATCAGCCAAATTGGGCGGGGCTGGCAAAGTCGGTAGAATCACATTTTTAACAGCCTCCCTCTTTCTCCATGTCTGCTTGGGTCCTGCCGGATCACATTGCCGATGTTTTGCCTTCCGAGGCTCGGCACATCGAAGAATTGCGTCGAGGACTGCTCGATACTGCGCGCAGCTATGGCTATGAGCTCGTCATGCCTCCCATGCTCGAGTATCTGGAGTCTCTGCTCACCGGCACGGGTGAGGCGCTGGCCCTGCAAACGAGCAAGCTGATCGATCAGCTCTCCGGTCGCACCATGGGCTTGCGTGCAGACATGACGCAGCAGGTCGCTCGTATCGACGCACACTTGCTCAATCGCAGCGGCGTGACCCGTCTGTGCTATTGCGGCCCCGTCGTCCATGCACGCCCCGATCGCCCACGTGCCACGCGTGAGCCTTTCCAGTTCGGCGCTGAAATCTATGGTCACGATGGCCTGGAAGCCGATCTCGAAGCCTTGCATCTGGCTCTGGACTGCCTCAAGGGTGCAGGTGTCAAGGACATCATCGTGGATCTGGCCGATGTCCGCATCGTGCGCAATCTGCTGGCAGGCGTGATGGTCGATGAGCAGGTGCTGCGTGGCGTCCATGCCGCACTTGCTGCCAAGAACGCCACCGAGCTGGCCGAGCTGACCCACAACTTCCCTCCTGCATCGCGCGCAGGCCTGATGGCACTGCTGCAGCTGTACGGCGGAATGGAAGTGCTGGACAAGGCTGAAATACAGCTGGAAGGCATAGCTGGCGTGCGCGATGTGCTATCGCATTTGCGTTGGCTGGTACAGCGTCTGGACGGCGTCAAGGTCAGCTTCGACCTGGCCGATCTGCGCGGCTATTCTTACTACAGCGGTACGCGCTTTGCGATCTATGTACCCGGCGGCAGCGATGCTCTGGTGCGTGGCGGCCGCTATGACGAAGTCGGTGCAGTGTTCGGGCGCAATCGTCCGGCGGCCGGCTTCAGTCTCGATATCAAACAACTGGTGGCTGTTGTGCCCGAGCGTCCGCTCAAGGCAGCCATTCGCGCTCCCTGGGGTGATGACGTGCAAGTGGCTGCTGCTATTGCCGCATTGCGCCAGCAGGGCGAAACGGTGGTCTGCGTGCTGCCGGGGCACGAGAGTGAAGTGGACGAGTTTCACTGCGACCGTGAGCTTGCCAATGTTGGCGGGCAATGGGTCGTGCAAGCCATTTAAGGCTTTTGACTAATTCTTCGATTTATCGGATTGGCATATGAATACATCCAAAGGTCGCAACGTCGTCGTAGTCGGTACCCAGTGGGGCGACGAGGGCAAGGGTAAGCTGGTTGACTGGCTGACCGAAAGCGCCAACGGCGTCGTGCGTTTCCAGGGCGGTCACAACGCTGGCCACACCCTGGTCATCAACGGCGTGAAGACGGCTTTGCACCTGATTCCCAGCGGCATCATGCGCCCTGGAGTGAAGTGCTACATCGGCAATGGTGTGGTGCTGTCCGTGGGCAAGCTGTTTGAAGAAATCGAAGGCCTGGAAAAGGCGGGCGTGCAAGTGCGCGATCGCCTGCGCGTTTCCGAAGCCTGCCCGCTGATCCTGCCATTCCACGTGGCCCTGGACATCGGTCGCGAAGCTGCCCGTGAAAAGGGCGGCGTGCAGAAGATCGGCACCACAGGCAAGGGCATCGGCCCCTCCTACGAAGACAAGATCGCCCGCCGCGCTCTGCGTGTGCAGGACCTGAAGCACCCTGAGCGTTTCGCCACCAAGCTGCGCGAGCTGCTGGCTCTGCACAACCACATTCTGGTGAACGTGCTGGGCTCCAAGAACTTCGACTTCGGCGCCGGTCTGGCTCCGTACATGAAGGACGGCGAGATTCAGTTCGAAGCGGTGTACGAAGAAGCCATGCGTCATGCCGAGCTGCTCAAGCCCATGATTGCCGATGTGTCGCGCGAGCTGAATGCCGTGCATGCGGAAGGCGGCAATCTGCTGTTCGAAGGCGCGCAAGGCACCTTGCTGGACGTGGATCACGGCACCTATCCCTATGTGACATCGTCCAACTGCGTGGCCGGCAATGCCGCCGCAGGCGCCGGCGTGGGCCCTGGCCTGCTGCACTACATCCTGGGCATCACCAAGGCCTATTGCACCCGCGTGGGCGGCGGTCCTTTCCCCACCGAGCTGGAGTGGGAAAAGCCTGGTACTCCCGGCTATGTGATGAGCACTGTGGGTGCCGAAAAGGGCGTGACTACCGGCCGTTCGCGCCGCTGCGGCTGGTTCGACGCCGCGCTGCTCAAGCGCTCGGCTCAGATCAACGGCCTGTCCGGTCTGTGCATCACCAAGCTGGACGTGCTCGACGGTATTGAAGAGCTGCAGCTGTGCGTGGGCTACGAACTGGACGGCGAGAAGATCGACCTGCTGCCTCTGGGTGCAGACGATATCGAGCGCTGCAAGCCCATCTACGAATCCATCCCCGGCTGGACCGAGTCCACGGTGGGTGTGACCGAGTACGACAAGCTGCCCGTGAATGCCCGACGCTATCTGGATCGCATCCAGGAAGTGACTGGTGTGCCAATCGCCATGGTCTCGACCAGCCCCGATCGTGACCACACCATCCTCATGCACAACCCCTACAGCGCCTGATTGCGGCACTGAACATATCAAACCATAGGACCTACCATGCTGACGGAAGACGGTAAGCACCTGTATGTGAGCTACGACGAGTACCACGGTCTCATCGAAAAGCTCGCCATCAAGATCCACCAGTCCGGCTGGGAATTTGACACCATTCTGTGCCTGGCCCGTGGCGGCCTGCGTCCCGGTGACATTCTGAGCCGTATCTTTGACAAGCCGCTGGCCATCATGTCCACCAGCTCCTACCGCGCCGAAGCCGGCACGGTGCAGGGTCACCTGGACATCGGCCGCTTCATCGCGACTCCCAAGGGCGAGATCGCCGGTCGCGTGCTGCTGGTCGACGATCTGGCGGACTCCGGTGCCACGCTCAAGGCCGTGATCGCCATGCTCAAGACCAACTACCAGCCCATCACCGAGCTGCGCAGCGCCGTGATCTGGACCAAGGGTATCTCGACCTTCGAGGCGGACTACTCGGTGGACTATCTGCCTACCAACCCCTGGATCCACCAGCCTTTCGAAGGCTATGACACACAGCGCCCCGAAAAGCTTGTGGAGAAGTGGAAGGTCTGAGCCTGGCGCTTTGACTGCATCCAGAAAAGGAGCCCCTCAGAGGGCTCCTTTTTTGTACAACATCAAGTCTTCTGATTGATATTCATCATTTCATGAGCACCCTGCGGCATTGTTACAACGATTTTGCAGTTGTTTTGCGTTGAAACATAGGAGAATTCAGCGCTAGCTGCTCCTGTTTTTGATGCTGATGAATGGCGAAACATCTGCTTGAACGGCATCGAGAGCCGGTACGTGCTAAGCCCCGCGTTGAATTGGGCTGATGATGGTGTGGCTGCATGGGCGCAGCTACACTGCGTGGATTCTGAGAAGGTGGTGGTTGTGGGACGTCTTACCGTTGGGCGCACTGGCGCTGCTGTGGCTTTGTTGGTAGGTGGCGGCTTGGTCGCATGGTTTGGGGCATCGGCATTACCTGGGTTCAGGCCGGCAACGGCTGCTGGGCCTCAGCAGACTGCGGTCGCTCCTGCCGCTGCAACGGTGGCTGCACCTGCTGGTACGGCTGCGGTGCCCGCTTCGGTGCCGGGCGCGCGCGGCGTGGTTCCCGCAGCTGCGGCCAGCAGGGTGCAGGGGCCCACGCCCGTGTTCGTGCTCAATTCCCTAGATGCCAGCATCAGCGTGATCGATCCGCAGACCTGGAAGGAACAGTCGCGCATTCCGACCGGCAAAGAGCCGCACCACCTGTACCTGACGCCTGACGAAAAGTCGCTGATCGTGGCCAACGCGCTCGGCGACTCGCTGACGCTGATCGACCCGAGGACGGGGGCGGTGCAGCGCGTGATTCGCGACATCGTCGATCCTTACCACCTGCGCTTTTCGCCCGATATGAAGTGGTTCATCACGGCGGCCAACCGCCTGAACCACATCGATTTCTACCGCTGGGATGCAGCCACGCAGACGCCAACGCTGGTCAAGCGTGTCTCCACCGGCAAGACTCCCAGCCATCTGTTCATCGACGAAGGCAGCAAGACGCTGTACTCGACCATGCAGGACAGCGATGCGCTGGTGGCCATCGATATCGCCACCCAGACCATCAAGTCCCGCGTGCCTACCGGCCCCATGCCGGCCGATCTTTATGGCAGCCCGGATGGTAAAAAGCTGTTCATCGGCCTGACAGGCGGTGAAGGTGTCGAGGTGTTTGACCTGACGGGCCCCGAGCCACGCAGCACTGGCATCATCAAGACGGCGGCTGGCGCCCACGCTTTCCGCGCCGCAGGTGACGGTCGCCATTTGTATGTGAGCAACCGCGTGGCCAACACCATCAGCAAGATCGATATGGTGACCAACCAAGTCGTGGCCAATTACCCTGCGCCCGGTGGCCCGGATTGTATGGATGTGTCTGCCGACGGCCGCTACATCCTGGTCAGCTCGCGCTGGGCGCGCAAACTCTCGGTGATCGACACCGTGGAGAAAAAAGTCATCAACCAGGTCAATGTGGGCAAGTCGCCGCACGGCGTCTGGACACTGGCCCACGCGGCGCGCTGAGTGTCATGCCGGCTCGCGGAACCAAGTCTGCGGGCCGGAGTCTTTCATGCGGTATTGACCACCTCAAGGAGGGTGGATGCTAAGACGTCAATTCATGCTGACAGGGGCGGCTATTGCTGCTCCAGGCCTAGCCGCAGCAGCGGAAAATTCAAAAAACATAGCTGCTGGCGCTTGTTCCAAGCCGGTTTACCTGACTTTTGATACAGGGCATATGGGTATTGCCCAGTGGGTGGCTCAAACTCTGCAAAAGCACAAGGTGCCCGTGACTTTCTTTGCGGCCAATGAGGCTACCAAGGAAGGAGGCAGCAGCCTTGCCGACTTCTGGGCCCCATGGTGGAAGGCCCGTGCCGACGAGGGGCACCAACTGGCTTCCCATACCTACGACCATATGTACTGGCAGGCCGATATCCGCGACAAGGCTACGGGCCAGGTCACGCACTTCAAGGTCAGGCCATCGGCCGGGCCGCGTGCCGGGCAGAGTTTTGTCGTGTCTGCAGATGAGTATCGCGAGGAGATTGCTCGCTCGGCGCGCCGCCTGCAGCAGATCACAGGCCACAAGCCCTTGCCGCTATACCGCGCACCCGGGGGAAAGACCTCTGCGGCGCTGATCGGTGCGGCCCAGCAGGGCGGTTATCAGCATGTGGGCTGGGCTGCGGCAGGTTTTCTGGGCGATGAGCTGCCCAGCGACAAATATCCCAACGAGCGCCTGCTCAATCAGGCGCTCAAGAACATCCGCAGCGGCGATATTTTGCTGGCTCATCTGGGCATCTGGTCGCGCCAGGATCCATGGGCGCCGGCGGTGCTGGAACCACTGATTCTGGGTTTGCTGGATAAAGGTTTTTGCTTCCGTACGCTGGCGGAGCACCCGGCCTATCAGGGCTGGATTGCGCAGCACCGCTGAGTGCTGGACAAGGAGTGAGTTGTGGAGTGGCTGGTTCAGGTTTTTGCCGATGCGCAGCAGCGCCTGTTTGAAGGTGTGGTGCAGCCTTTTCTGTTCCATTTCGGCATGGCCAACCTGCTGGAGGATGGCTACACGGCCACGGGCTGGTTGCTGGTGGGGCTGCTGCAGATCGTCGTCATGGTGGCCGTCATCGTGCCGCTGCAGCGCTGGAAGCCTGTGGAGCCCGTGGTGGACCGGCAGGCCATTCGTGTGGACATTCTCTACACGCTGATTCACCGGCTGGGTCTGTTCAGACTGGCTTTGTTCTTCACGGTGGACCCGCTGTGGGATGCGCTCATGGGCAAGCTTCATGTCTGGGGCATGCCAGGTTTTCATATCGATGACCTCTGGCCCGGTGTTACCGACAACGCATGGGTCAGCCTCATCCTCTATCTGATCGTCTTCGATCTGGTGGAGTACTGGATTCACCGCGGTCAACATGGGCTTGGCTGGTGGTGGAAGCTGCATGCCGTGCATCACTCTCAGCGGCAGATGACGGTGTGGAGCGACAACCGCAATCACCTGCTAGACAGCGTGATTCACGACGCCATCGTCGTACTGGTGGCGCAGCTGATCGGTGTGGCTCCGGGGCAGTTTGTGGCCATCGTGGCATTGACCCAGCTCAGCGAGAGCTTTCAGCATGCCAATGTGCGCATCTGGTTTGGCCAACTGGGCGAGCGTTTGTGGATCAGCCCGCGCTTTCACCGCCGCCACCATGCGATTGGTATCGGGCACGAGCCGCTGGCACCTGTGCGCAACAAAAAGGTGCATGGCAACAACTTTGGCGTGCTGCTGCCCTGGTGGGACATGTTGTTCGGTACGGCCAACTTTGATCTGCGCTATGACCCGACTGGTATTCGCGATCAGGTGCAGCCCAATGCGCAAGGCCAGTTGCGTGACTATGGCCGTGGGTTCTGGGCGCAGCAATGGCGGGCCGTCCTGCGGTTGCTGGGACGCGCTTGACCATTCATAGGACTTGGACAAACAAGCCGGGCCGCCGCTGCGGATGCACCAAGACGGTTTCCGTGCGGCAAGGCGCTTGCCCGGGCCTGATTTGCGCAAGTCGTGATTCATTGAGTATGCTTGCCAGCATGAGCTTGCTACTCGACTCTTTCTGGCGTGCATTGGCGTATTGCCTGCATAAGCGGGTGATTGCGTGGTCCCTGTTTCCCTTGCTCCTGATGGGGCTGCTGTCCTGGGCGCTGGGGTATTTCTTCTGGGCAGATGCCGTGCTCAAGGTGCAAGGCCTGCTCGATGGTGTGGGCTGGCTGCACAAGGTCTGGGTCTGGTTTCAGGCCAATGGAGTGGGCTATGCCTCCGAAGTGGTGGCTTCCATTCTGGTGGTGCTGGGGGCAACTCCCATGCTGGTCGTTCTGGTGCTGCTGCTGGTGGGGCTGTTCATGGCCCCGGTCTTGACCGGCCTGGTGGCACAAAATCGCTTTCCCCAACTGCAGAAGAAGCACGGCGGCTCCGTCATGGCCAGTCTGATCTGGTCGGGAGGCTCTACCGTGATTGCGCTGCTGGCCCTGATCGTGACCTTGCCGCTTTGGGTTTTTCCGCCTCTGATGCTGGTAGTCACGCCGCTGATCTGGGGCTGGCTGACCTACCGTGTCATGGCGTTTGATGCTTTGGCCGAGCATGCGAGCAAGGAGGAGCGTCGCAATCTCTTTGTGCGCCACCGCATGTCGCTGATTTTGATGGGCGTGCTATGCGGTTATCTGGGCATGGCTCCCGGCATCGTCTGGGTCTCGGGTCTGGTGTTCCTGGCCGCATTCTGGATTTTGATTCCCATTGCCATCTGGATTTATGCGCTGGTGTTTGCGTTCTCGGCGTTGTGGTTTGCTCACTTCTGCCTGGGGGCATTGGTGCGGCTGCGTGAGCAGGAAGGCCCGGCAGAGCCCTCTCCACAAGTGCCATTTGCCCCCGGTGTGGCCGCACAGAACGCGCCTTCCTTGTGATGCAGTGCACCAAAACTGACGGCTCTCCTTATTTGCACTAAATTGGTGCAAATAAATTCACCAAAAAAGTGCATTTCAATGGAAGGCTCTGGCGGTGAGACAATGTGCACCGCTTTGGAGCCATCAGGCATGCCAAAAATTCCTGTGCCAACGGCTTATGTCACCAGCGGATATGCTTATCCGCTGCCGGACTTCGTGGCGGCAATGCTCTGGGTTACCAGTCAGCCCCAAGTTGGCACGCAAACTGCTTAGTAATTTTCATCCTTTTTTGATCAGCCAAAGTTGGCAGGAGAGATCTAATGGCGAAGACCGTTGCAGACGTGATGCAGATGGTGCAGGACAACGAGGTCAAGTTCGTTGACCTGCGCTTTACCGATACCCGCGGCAAGGAGCAGCACGTGACCGTGCCCGTGTCGCATTTCGACGAAGACAAGTTCACCTCGGGCCATGCTTTTGACGGTTCTTCCGTGGCGGGCTGGAAGGGTATCGAAGCCTCGGACATGCAGCTGGTTCCCGACCCCAACACTGCCAATATCGATCCCTTCTTCGAAGAGACCACTCTGATTCTGCAGTGCGATGTGATCGAACCCGGTGATGGCAAGGCCTATGACCGCGACCCCCGCTCCATTGCCAAGCGCGCTGAAGCCTACCTGAAGGCTTCCGGCCTGGGCGATACCGCTTACTTCGGACCCGAACCCGAATTCTTTATCTTCGACGGCGTGCGCTGGGGCACCGAGCCTCACAACCCTTTCTTCGAAATCGAAGAATACGAAGCTCCCTGGAACACTGGCACCAAGTTCGAGACCGGTAACCGTGGTCACCGTCCTCGCAACAAGGGCGGCTACTTCCCCGTGCCACCCGTTGACAGCACCCAGGACATGCGTGCAGAAATGTCGCTGCTGCTGGAGGCCGTGGGCATTCCTGTCGAAGTGTTCCACCATGAAGTGGCGGGTGCAGGCCAGAACGAAATCGGTACACGCTTCTCGACTCTGGTCGAGCGTGCCGACTGGACTCAGCTGCAAAAGTACATCATCTGGAACGTGGCCAACACCTACGGCAAGACGGCTACTTTCATGCCCAAGCCCTACGCTGGCGACAACGGCTCCGGCATGCATGTGCACCAGTCCGTGTGGAAGGATGGCAAGAACCTGTTCGCTGGTGACGGCTATGCCGGTCTGTCCGACTTCGCCCTGTACTACATCGGCGGCATCATCAAGCACGCTCGTGCCCTGAATGCCATCACCAACCCTGGCACCAATAGCTACAAGCGCCTGGTGCCCGGCTTCGAAGCCCCTGTGAAGCTGGCTTACTCGGCCAAGAACCGCTCCGCTTCCATCCGTATTCCTTACGTGAGCAACCCCAAGGCTCGTCGCGTGGAGGCTCGCTTCCCCGATCCACTGATGAACCCCTACCTGGGCTTTGCAGCCCTGCTGATGGCCGGTCTGGACGGTGTGGAAAACAAGATCCATCCCGGCGAAGCTGCGACCAAGGATCTCTACCACCTGCCTCCCGAGGAAGACAAGCTGGTGCCCACGGTCTGCCACAGCCTGGATCAGGCTCTGGAAGCCCTGGACGCCGACCGTGCCTTCCTGACCAAGGGCGGTGTGTTCTCCGACAGCATGCTGGATGCCTACATCGAGCTGAAGATGGGCGAAGTGACCCGCTATCGCCAGTCGGTGCATCCTGTCGAGTACGACATGTACTTCTCGCTGTAAGGCGAACCCCAAAAAAGGCGGCTTGGCCGCCTTTTTTATTGCTCCGGCTCTTGACCTAAGAAAGCCCAGGAACCATTCAGGCAGTCGAGATACCAAGAAATGACTACAGTGCAACGCGCTTGGAGCGATACTCGCTGCATTGCAGCCCAGCCGTTGCTGTCTTGCCTGAGAGGAGCCAATGAAGAAGTTTTTTGTGTTGCCACTGCTGATGACCATGGTCACGGCGGCATGGTCGCAGGATGTGATCTACCGCTGCGGGAATGAGTACACCAACAATGTTTCACAGGCCAAGGCAAAGGGCTGCAAACCTGTGGATGGCAGCGGTGTGACGGTGATTCATGGCACCCGTCCTGCGGGTGGTGGCAGCAGCAGTGCAGCACCTGCACCAAAGGTGCCAAAGCCGGCGACAGCCGCATCGACCAGTGCGGCGCCCGTACGCAGTGACAACGCTGCACAAAAAGCACGAGATTCCGACGCGCGCGCCATCTTGCAGTCGGAGCTGAACAAGGCGCAGGCCAGACTCAACTCGCTCAGAGCCGAATACAACGACGGCAATCCCGTGCGCACGGCTTTGGAGCTGCGCAACCCTCAAGGCTATCCTGAGCGGGTCGAAAAGCTCAAGGCCGATATTGCCCGCCAGGAAAGCGATGTAGCGGGTATCCGGCGCGAACTGGATCGCTTGCCTGCCAATTAATGCAGCCCGAGGGCTGCTTCACGGGTTTTCTTGACATGAATGCATCTGCAGCCCTCTCCCATGGAGAGCCTGGCAATACCGCTGACCAGGATTGCGCGCTCAGCTATCAGTCGCTCGATTGGCTTTGTACGCTGATTGCCGTCCTGGATTCCCAGGGCGTGGTGCGCTTTGTCAATGCTGCGCTGGAGAATGCGCTGGGGCAGTCGCGCCGCACCATGGAGGCGACAGAATTCGCAACCTGCTTTTCCGAGCCTGCGCTGCTGGACAAGGCGCTGAGCGGTGCGCGCTCCAACGACTTTGCGGCCTTGCGCTTTGAAGCCGCTTTGCTGCGCCTCGGGCAGGATCTTTTACCCGTGCATGTCACTGTGTCCCTGGTCGAGCAACAAGGCCATGTAATGGTGGAGATGTGGCCTCTGGAGCAGCAGGCCCGTCAGGATCGCGAAGAGCGCATTCGCGAGCAGGCCGAGGCCAACAAGGAACTGATACGCAATCTGGCCCATGAGATCAAGAATCCGCTCGGCGGCATTCGCGGTGCGGCGCAGCTATTGCAAATGGATCTGGCTACTCCGGAGTTGCGTGAATACACCACCGTCATTGTTCACGAGGCAGACCGGCTTCAGGTACTGGTGGATCGCTTGCTGGCTCCCCACCGGCACCCACACGATGTGGGGGATGTGAATATTCACGAGGTCTGCGAGCGTGTACGTTCCCTGGTGCTGATCGAGTATCCGCAGGGTCTGAAAATCACGCGCGACTATGACATCTCCATCCCTGAATTCCGGGGTGACGGTGTACAGCTGATCCAGGCGCTGCTCAACATCGTGCAAAACGCGGCCCAGGCGCTGAGCCTGCGGATTGCCCAGGGCGATGCCGAGATCATTTTGCGCACGCGTGTGGCACGCCAGGTCACTCTGGGGCGGCAACGCTACAGACTGGCATTGGAATTGCATGTCATTGACAACGGTTCAGGCGTGCCCGATGCCATCAAGGAGAGAATTTTCTATCCCCTGGTGTCTGGCAGAGATGGGGGCTCTGGCTTGGGGTTGACGCTGGCGCAGACCTTTGTGCAGCGTCACCATGGGCTGATTGAGTGCGACAGCCAGCCGGGCAGGACAGATTTTCGTATTCTGATTCCCCTGCCGTAAGCCGCCTGAAATCACTCACCAGACAAAGAAGGGAAGGATGCAGCAGCAATGAAGCCAATCTGGATTGTGGACGACGACCCTTCCATTCGCTTTGTCCTGGAAAAGGCGCTGGGGCGCGAAGGCTGGCCCATACGCAGCTTCACCCAGGCGCGAGACGTGCTCAAGGCCCTGGCCGATGTCGATGCCTCAGATCCCGAGCGTCAGGGGCCGCAAGTGCTGGTCAGCGATATCCGCATGCCGGGCGGCTCGGGTCTGGAGCTGCTGGAGCAGGTGAGGGCGCAGCAGCCCGGCTTGCCCATGATCATCATGACGGCATATTCCGATCTGGACAGCGCTGTTTCAGCTTTCCAGCGCGGGGCGTTTGAATACCTGCCCAAACCTTTTGATGTGCCCAAGGCCGTCGAGTTGATCCGGCGTGCCGTGGAGGAAAGCCAGCGTGAAGAAGTGGCCGATGTACAGACTCCCGTACAGGCCGAAATGCTGGGCCAGGCGCCTGCCATGCAGGATGTGTTTCGCGCCATCGGACGACTGAGTCAGAGCCAGGTCACGGTGCTGATCACCGGCGAATCCGGTGCCGGCAAGGAATTGGTGGCTCATGCGCTTCACAAGCATTCCCCCGTTGCTGGTGGGCCGTTTGTAGCTATCAATACTGCGGCAATTCCCAAGGATTTGCTGGAGTCGGAACTCTTTGGCCATGAGCGCGGAGCATTTACCGGAGCCCAGACTCAGCGGCGGGGACGGTTTGAGCAGGCCGAAGGCGGAACGCTGTTTCTCGACGAGATTGGCGATATGCCGTTTGAGCTGCAGACACGTTTGTTGCGTGTGCTCTCCGACGGGCATTTCTACCGTGTCGGCGGGCACCAGGCCGTCAAGGCGCATGTGCGCGTGATTGCCGCCACACACCAGGATCTGGAGCAGCGTGTCAAGGATGGCGTCTTCCGCGAGGACTTGTTTCACCGTCTCAACGTGATTCGTTTGCGACTGCCCGCACTGCGCGAACGCCGGGAAGATGTGCCCATGCTCACG
This sequence comes from Comamonas resistens, assembly GCF_030064165.1. NCBI lineage: Bacteria > Pseudomonadati > Pseudomonadota > Betaproteobacteria > Burkholderiales > Comamonadaceae > Comamonas > Comamonas resistens. The sequence continues at coordinate 3,444,554 of NZ_CP125947.1, read as the reverse complement.
CAGCATTTTCTGCAGCAAAGCGCCAGGCAGCTGGGTGTCGAGCCCAAGCGCATGAGCAGCACGGCCATGCATCGTCTGCAGTCTTTCAACTTCCCCGGCAATGTGCGTCAGCTGGAAAACATCTGCCACTGGTTGACAGTGATGGCTCCAGCCCAGCAGATTGCGCTCAAGGACCTGCCGCCCGAGGTGCTGGGTGCAACAGGGGCGGGGCCAGCGATAGCCACCGAAGTGCAAGCAGCACATGGCGCAAGTCGTGTGGCCGAGGCCCCCGCTTATCGGGATGAGAATGTGGAGGCAGTGGAAGCTGAAGCTGAAGGTTCAATGGAAGGGTGGCTCAGCGGGCTTGGCAAGCAGGCGCAGGATCTGCTGGCACAGGGCCACAACAATGTCTGGGACCAGCTGACGCAGAAATTCGAAGCGCAGCTGCTACGTACTGCGCTGACGGCGACTCACGGGCGCAGGGTGGAGGCTGCGAACCGGCTGGGTATTGGCAGAAATACCATCACACGAAAGCTGCAGGAACTGGGACTGGATAACGAGGAGTTTGAGTGACGGAAAGTCAGCCATTACACCTCGTAAGGTGTCAATGTTTCCTACACCAATACCACCCGTTTCTGACTGGGTGAAGAACTGCTGACGACAATAATTTGCAATCACATCCCTTGATTGCAGTTGTCTCTCGTGTTCTTCACCGCTCCATTTCGTTCTCTATTTCACCGTGGCCTGGTTGCTGGGCAGCTGGGTGCCACATCTGCTCCCGTGGCCTTGGCGCAAATGCCTGATTCGGAAACGAATTTCTGGCATCGTCAGTACCGCTTCGAGCCTTATTTTGTGGCGGGCCGCAGTTTCGACCAGTACTGTCCAGCCTATCAACTGGGATGGCAGTTGGCTCAATCCCCTGAAGGAAGCTGCGTCGATTTCGATGCGATGGACAGAGAGTTGAACCTCCGCTGGACCGCGATCAACGGAAGTAGTCTGCTGAATTGGAGTCAGGTCAGATTGGCGGCAAAAGCAGCCTGGGAACGCGGTATGAGGCCGCAGTCGCCAGATGTTATGAGTGTTGTCGCTGGCAAAAAGCTGGTGCGGACCCAGGAGGCGGCGCGCCAGTTCAGACAAAGCAGTGTGAGCTATCTGGCCAGCGGTGCACAGGGCATGCATGCCGAGGCGCTCAAGCGTTTTGCAGCCGTTTCTGCCAAGCTGCTGTCAGAGCTGGAGGCTTTGCCCGTGGAGGTGGAGCCGCTGCCGCTTGTATCTGGCAAGGCTGTGCCGTATGTGCTGGAGCGCTCACGGCAGGTTTGGCGCGATTCAGGGCTCATGGCTGCAGACAGCATTCAGGACGTGCTGGCCAAGCTGCAGACATGGCTGGATGCGGTGGAGTCGATGTGCCAGGAGATGCTCCCGGCGCACGCTCGAAAGCTGCTGAGCCACCATATGCTGGTGCTGAGAGGCCAACTGGAGGCCGTGCAGTGGCTCAGCCGTGGACAAGCCTGATTTGAAACCTCAGTCCAAGGTCACAACCACGGGCGCGTGATCGCTGGGCTGCTTGTTCTTGCGTGGCAGCCGATCAACGACGCACGCGCTGACCTTGCCCTTGAGCGCGTCGCTGACCAGGATGTGATCGATGCGAAGACCGCGATTCTTCTGGAAACCCAGCATGCGGTAATCCCACCAGGAAAAGCTCTTCTCAGGCTGTTCGAACATGCGGAACGCATCTGTCAGGCCCAGTTGCAGCAAGCCCTGGAAATGCTCGCGCTCCTGCACCGTGTGGTGAATCGTGTCCTTGAGACCCACTGGATCGTAGGAATCCCTGTCTTCGGGGGCTACGTTGAAGTCGCCCACCAGCACCAGGCGCGGATGCTGAGCCAGTTCTTGCTGCACCCAGTTGTGCAGTGCCTGCAGCCAGCGCATCTTGTAGGCAAATTTTTCAGACCCCGGCTCCTGACCATTGACGAAGTAGCCGTTGATCAGACGGATTGCCCCAGAGGGAGAATCGATGGTGCTGGCGATGATGCGGGCCTGCTCGTCTTCCAGGCCGGGGATGTTGCGCACCACATCACGTGCTGGGCTGCGGGTAATCCACGCAACGCCGTTATAGGTTTTTTGCCCATGGCTGATGGCCGTGTAGCCAGCTTCTTCGAATGCCATGTGCGGGAACTTGTCATCAGTCAGCTTGAGCTCCTGCAGGCCCAGAGCATCGACGGGATTGGCTGCCAGCCAGTCCAGTACTTGCGGCAAGCGGACAGACAGGGAGTTCACGTTCCAGGTGGCAATTTTCATTTTCTGATTCTTTCAAGGGCAGGCCTGCAATTGCAAACCATTTGCTAGCGCCCAATCGTAGCAACTCTGGTATTTCACAAGGCTATGAGGGCTGAGCAAGGCTAGGCACTCTTGACGCTAGTGCTTGCTGTGTTTGCATTGTCTTGCTACAAGCAAGCATGGGAGGCACCTTGCAAGACATCAAAAGCCAAGATCTGAAAACGATTCTCCATTCCGCGCGGGCCAATATTTATTACTTAGAGCACTGCCGTGTTCTTGTCAATGGCGGCCGCGTCGAATATGTGACCGATGCCGGCAAACGCAGCCTGTACTGGAATATCCCCATCGCCAATACCACCAGCATCTTGTTGGGAACGGGCACTTCCATCACTCAAGCGGCCATGCGCGAGCTGGCCAAGGCGGGTGTGTTGGTGGGCTTTTGCGGTGGCGGTGGCACGCCCTTGTTCAGTGCCAATGAAGTGGATGTGGAGGTTGCTTGGCTCACCCCGCAAAGTGAATACCGCCCCACCGAATATCTGCAAGCTTGGGTGCAGTTCTGGTTTGATGATGAACTCAGGCTGGAGGCAGCCAAGCAGCTGCAAAGCCTGCGCCTGGATAGGTTGCACAAAGAATGGAATTCCCGTGCGCTGCGCGAAGCGGGCTTCGTGGTGGATACGGCTCGATTGCAGGCGTTGGTCACGCAGTTCAAAGCCTTGGTGGCCCAGGCGCCCGATGTCACAGCTTTGCTGACCGACGAAGCACGCTTGACCAAGGCGCTGTTCAAGCTGGCGGTGGATGCCACAGGCTACGGCGATTTCACGCGTGCCAAACGTGGCTCGGGCACCGATTCCGCCAACCGCTTTCTCGACCACGGCAATTACCTAGGCTATGGCTTGGGCGCCACGGCCACCTGGGTGCTGGGTCTGCCACATGGCCTGGCTGTACTGCATGGCAAGACCCGACGCGGCGGGCTGGTGTTTGATGCTGCCGATCTGGTCAAGGATGCAGCCATCCTGCCGCAGGCATTTCTGTCGGCTATGCGTGGCGACGATGAGCAGGCTTTTAGGCGCAACTGCATCGAGACGCTTACGCGCAGTGAGTCGCTGGACTTCATCATCGACAGCCTCAAAGCCATTGCGACCGACACGGCGCGCATGGCGCGGCAAACCAGTGCGCGCAAGGATGGGCAAGCATGAATGTGCTGTTCGTCTCCCAATGCAGCAAGCGCGCCCTGACCGAAACTCGCCGCATCCTCGATCAGTTTGCCGAGCGACGGGGCGAGCGCACCTGGCAGACACCCATCACCCAGGCCGGGCTGGACACGGTGCGCAAACTGCTGCGCCAGAGCGCTCGCAAGAACACCGCCGTGGCCTGCCACTGGATTCGCGGCCGCGACCACAGCGAGCTGCTGTGGGTAGTGGGCGATGGCCGCCAGTTCAACGCCGAAGGGGCAGTACCCACCAACACGACGACCCGCAATGTGCTGCGCAGCGAAGATGAAAACACATGGCACCACCTGCCTCTGATCACCGCGCTATCGGCACTTGCCGCCTTGCTGCACGACTTGGGCAAAGCCACGCAGGCGTTTCAGGAGCGGTTGAAGAACCCCGGCTTGCGCGAACGCAACCACTACCGGCATGAATGGGTGTCGGTACGGCTGTTCCAGGCCTTTGCGGGGCAGGGCGACGATGCCGACTGGTTGCAGCGTCTAGCAGACTGTGCTGATGCGGACAGTGACAGCAAGGCGTTTGAAGCGCTGTGGCTCGATCATGCGGGCGGACGGTTGCTGTGCGATGGCTGGAGTGACACAGGCTGGACAGCGGAGCAAAAAGACGCGGCCAACCCCTTTGCCTGCTTACCGCCTTTGGCACAAGCAGTGTCCTGGCTGGTGCTGACCCATCACCGTTTGCCTTGTCTGCCCAATCGGCAGGACTCCATGATGTCGGACGACGATTCAGAAGAGGGGCGGCAAGTCTTCAAGCGCTTTGGCTCGCGCCCCTCAGATGTCTCTGTGCATTTGCTCCACGGCTTGCTGGCACGCATCAATGCCGACTGGAATGAACCACGCGAAGCTGCGAGTGATACACATAAAAGATCGTACTGGCAGTTTCCTCATGGTCTGCCCGTCAGCCAGGCTTCCTGGCGCAAGCAGGCCGCCCGCTATGCCCGCAAATTGCTCGAACTGGCCCCGCACTACCAGCAGATGCCAGCCTCGCACGACCCGTTTGCCATGCACATCAGCCGCATGTGTTTGATGCTGGCCGACCACCACTATTCCAGCATCGAGGACGATGCGCGGCGCAAGCTCTACCGCAATGACAGATACCCGCTGTATGCCAACACCCTCAAAAGCAGTAGCGCACAGCGCTTGAAGGACGGGCGAAAGCCGCCGTTTTTTAATCAAACCCTGGATGAGCACCTGCTGGGCGTGCAAGCCCATGCCAGCCTGATCACGCATTCGCTGCCTACATTGGCGCGCAGTCTCCCGGCCTTGCAAAACCACAAGGGCCTGAAAAAACGCAACAGCAATGCGCGCTTTCAGTGGCAGGACAAAGCGGCGGATCTGGCGGCCAGCGTACGCCAGCGCGCGGCCAGCCAGGGCGCATTCATCGTCAATATGGCGTCCACTGGCTGCGGCAAAACCTTGGGCAATGCACGCATCATGAATGCTCTGGCCGATCCTGCTTTGGGCATGCGCTGCGCTTTTGCGATTGGCCTGCGCACGCTGACCTTGCAGATGGGGCGCAGCTTTCAGCATGACCTGGGGTTAAATGACGAGCAGTTGGCCATCAAGGTGGGCGGTACCGCCAGCCGCGCCTTGTTTGAATATTGGGAACAGCAGGCAGAGGCGACGGGCTCTGCCTCCAGCCAGGCCTTGCTGGACGAAGGCGGCCAAGTACTGTTTGAAGGCAATGACCGCCATCCGTTGCTGGAACGGCTGACCGACGACGCCCGGGTGCGCAGCCTGATTGCCGCGCCGTTGCTGGTGTGTACCGTAGACCACCTGACGCCCGCAACCGAAAGCCTGCGCGGTGGTCGCCAGATTGCACCCATGCTGCGTTTGCTCACCGGTGATCTGGTGCTGGATGAGCCTGATGACTTTGATATGGCAGATCTACCAGCGCTCACTCGCCTGGTGCATTGGGCGGGCTTGCTGGGTAGCCGTGTGCTGCTGTCATCGGCCACCTTGCCTCCGGCCTTGGTCGATGGCCTGTTTCGCGCCTACCGCGCCGGGCGTGCCGTGTTTCAAAAGCATCGCAGCGAGCGGCCCGATGAGCCGGTCAATGTCTGCTGCCTGTGGGTGGATGAGTTCAACCAGTCCGCTGCAGACTGTGCCCAAGCCAGCCAGTTTGCCGATGCGCACCAAGCGTTTGTGCAAAAGCGCATGGCGCAGCTGAGCAAAGCAGCGCCAAGGCGGCTGGCGCAGATTGTGGAACTGCCCAAGGAGTGGCATGTCGTGGGTATGGGTGAGGCTGAGCGCCGCCAGGCTTTGGCGCAATTCATGCTGCAGCGCTCATGGGGCTTGCATCAGCAGTCTCAAAACCATAGCGCAGACCCTGCCAGCGGAAAACGCGTGAGCTTTGGCCTGATCCGCATGGCCAATATCGCGCCACTGTTTGATGTGGCCCAGGCCATGTTTGCGCAGGGCGCGCCTGCACCGGGTGTGCGCGTACATCTGTGCGTGTACCACTCGCAGTTCCCGCTGCTGGCGCGTTCGGTGATCGAGCAGCAGCTCGACACCGTACTCAACCGCCGTGGCGCGGATGAGGGGCCAGACCCGGTGTTTCAGCGCCCTGGTATTCGGGCTTTGATTGATGCGCATCCTGAGCAAGACCAGCTCTTTATCGTGCTGGGTTCTCCGGTTACAGAAGTTGGCAGAGACCATGACTATGACTGGGCCGTGGTCGAACCTTCGTCCATGCGTTCGCTGATTCAGTTGGCAGGCCGTGTGCGACGGCATCGCACGGCAGAGGTCAAAGCCGTCAATGTCGAAGTGCTAGACAGCAATTTGCGTGCGCTGGAGCGTCCCGGCCGCGCGGCCTATTGCAAGCCCGGTTTTGAGATGGAGCAATTGCCGCAGACAAGCAGCGATGCCGCAAAGCATTTCCACTTTAAATCGCACAGTCTGCAAGAGTTGCTGTCGCGCCAACTCAAGGAGTGGGCGCAGCCGCAATGGCCGATTGATGCGCGCCCACGCATTGAACGCATTGATCCCGCAAAGGGCAAGCTCAGCCCCAGCCGTAACTGGGTGGATTTAGAGCATGCCCGCATGCGCGACACCATGCTGCCGCGCGAAGCCGACAGCGCAACGACCACGGCCGTCAAACGCGATGCTTGTCTGGCTTGGTATGAGGCTGATAAAGCGTTGCCCCAAAGCCTAAGGTTGACAGGTGTGTTGCCCCAGTACCAGCGGTTTCGTGACGACCCGATGCAGCGCGTGGATGTGGTGCTGTTGCCGGATGAGGACGAAGAAACACTGTTGCTGCACCGCGTGGTCGATGGCGACCGCCGCGACGAGCAGCTCTATGTCTGTATTGATGAATCCATGCGCCACACCGTGCCCGATGCCTCGCTGCCGTCTAGTCTGCAGCACAGCGTGCAGCCGTGGGTACAAATGGATTTGCTCGAAGCGTTACGCCAGTTGGCCGAAGCGCAGGGCCTGCCGCTACAAGACTGTGCCAAGCGTTATGCCACCGCCAGCCTGCCGGATAGTCAGCGCGGGTGGTGGTGGCATGCGGCGTTGGGCTTTGCGAAGAAAGCCTGAGCTGCTTGTTCAGCAGAGATAAGAGACACCACCAAATAGAAGGTGATTTTTCTAAGCTGTCTTGTCGACAGGAGTGCTAACGATAGCACTTATGGAGAGCAGCCAGGATGATCTTATTTTTAAGAAAATACAAAAAGAAGTTGATTGGTTTAAAAAATTGTCTTAAGATAAAGCCTCGATACAGGTGGTGCTGTATCGAGGCTTAGTTAAACACATTGCTGTCGAGGCAAGCAGGAGAAAGGGGGTGCTATGTCAATTAGCCAAATGCTCAGAAGAGCATAAGGGGTGGTTCACCTTAGCAACCAGTAATCCCTCTGTTTCTGTGTGAAACGGAGGGATTCTATCTTTTAAATTTTCAAAAGGTGTATCCCTATGTCCAATGCCCCTGTAACAGGTGGCAAGGCAGGTTGGCGGGCGGAAATTGAGCGGTTCTTGCAAGAACGATTGCAAACCAAGCTCGATAAGCTCAAACCTGACGATCCCCAACGAGATGAAGTCATCGCTTCTTTTGTGCGAGATGTCTGGCTCGAAGATGCAGCCAGGCGCGTGCAGCAAATCCAGGCTGTCACCCATTCGCTCAAGCCCATTCACCCTGATGCGCGTGGCACCAATTTGTATGTAGAGCCTGCGCAATTGCCTGCCTTGGCAGAGCTGGGCAGCCATGCACTGGGCGCTGACTTTGCGGGCGATGTGGTGGGCAATGCCGCAGCGCTGGATGTTTACAAGTTCCTCAAGTTGCAAGTAGCAGGGCAGAGCCTGCTGGCTGCTTTGTTGGCGGAAGATGCCGCTGCATTGCAAGCCTTGCACGATGACCCGGCACAGGCCAAAGCGCTGCGTGATGCCTTTGTGTCATTGACGGCAGCGCGTACGGGTGGTCCCAGCAGCCACGGCCGCGCCAAGCAGCTGTACTGGTTGACGGGGGATGACGCGGCCGACGATGCGCAGTACGAGCTATTTGCGCCGCTGTACGCCACATCGCTGGCCCATGCAGTGCATGGCGAGATTCAAGAGCACCGCTTTGGCGATGCCAACAAAGCCGCCCGCATTGCGCGCCGTGAACGCAAACCACATGGCGGTGTGTTTCATGACTACCCCGGTCTGGCTGCGCAAAAAATGGGTGGCACAAAGCCACAGAATATCTCGCAGCTCAATAGTGAGCGTGGCGGGGTGAACTATCTGCTGGCTTCACTGCCTCCGGCGTGGACGCCCAGTGCTGTGCGCATGCCTGTGCATGCGGTCTCTGTGTTTGATCGTCTGTTTATCGCGCGGCCAGAGGTGCGTCGCACGCTACGTGCTTTGCGCAAATTTCTGGCATCAGAGCCCGAGCCTAATTTGGCAACACGCCAGCGCCGTGAAGCTTTTACCGATGCACTGCTGGATGAGCTGGTGGCATTTGCAGGTGAGTTGCAGCAACTGGCACAAGCCGGCTGGAGCAAGGACGATGAACGCTTCAAAGACTTGGACTATATGGAGCAGCTTTGGCTGGACCCTTTGCGTGCCGAGTTGAAAGAAGAAGTGCAGTTTGCCCATGACTGGATGTATATGGATTGGCCTGCGGAAATCGGAAAATCCTTTGCGCGCTGGCTCAACAAGCAACTCAAGAACCAGCTCCCCGTCGGCGATGTGGAAGCACGCCAATGGCGCAAAGAGCTGCTGACCGATGAAGATGGTTTCAAGCAGCAATTGCGAGAGCTGCGCGACAAGCTGGATGCGCCGCACTACATCCCCATCCGCAAAACACATGCGGAGTTGGTGGCAGAACGGGGAGAGTCTGCATGAGCAAGCTTCAACCCCAAGCTATTTTGGTATTACCGCATTTGCGCGTGCAAAACGCCAATGCAATCTCTAGCCCGCTCACGCATGGTTTCCCATCCATCACTGCCTTCACAGGGCTGATGTGGGCGCTGCAGCGCAAGCTGGCGCAAGCACAGATTCCGCTGCAGCTGCTGAGCGTCGGCGTGGTATGCCATCACCACCAGGAGCAGGTCACTCAGGGCTATGTGCGCACCTTTAACCTGACGCGCAACCCCGTGGACAAGGACGGCAGCACCGCCGCGATTGTGGAAGAGGGGCGCATGCATTTGCAGGTGTCGCTGATCTTTGCGGTGGCAGAAAAATTACCTTCTGGTGCGGCCAGTGTGGTGGTGCAAGGTGGTGAAGACCGCATGGCCGATTGGGCCGCGCAGGTGGGCGAGATTGCGGCCCAAATGCGTGTGGCCGGCGGTAGCTTGCTGCCGTCTCGCCCAGTCCCCGGCAAAAAAGTGCGGCCTTGGATGGCCTTGCTGCCAGAAGACCCCGATCAGCGCGTTCAGGCCTTTCGTCAATGGCGTCGTCAATGGCTGCCGGGCTTTGCCTTGGTGGGGCGCGACGATTTGCTGGCGGATCGTCTGGCGCATCTGCGCAAAAAAGATGGGCAAGCCAGCTTGCTGGATGCATGGCTGCACGCCTCGCGCTTTAACCACGAGGCGTTGCCAGACCCTGATGGCAAACCAGCTCTGGATGGCAAGGTGCGCTGGGGCGACCCGCTGCGAGCCAAAGGCAGTGGCTGGACGGTGCCGATTCCCGTGGGCTATGCGGCGCTATCCGTCAGCCATGACGCAGGCACGGTGGCCAATGCGCGGGACATGGCGACGCCGCTGCGCTTTGTGGAGTCGATCTATTCGCTGGGCGAGTGGATTAGCCCGCACCGCTTGAACGACCTGCAGCAGCTGTTGTGGCGCGCTGAAGTGGATGAAACCAAGGGCCTGTACCGTTGCCGCAATGATTACCAACCGAAGTCAGCGCTGGCGGACGGTGAAGGCCAGGACGATGGATGGGACGAGGAGGATGACGACTATGTCGATGACTAGACCGTGCGCTGCGTCGCTTCTTCTTGCTTCCCAAATTTCAACGAATTGATCAAGGATTTATCACCATGTCGAATACTCTGAAAACCGCATCTGTCCTGGCTTTTGAGCGCAAGCTGGACCCTTCTGACGCTATCTTCCGCGCTGGCGATTGGGGTGACCGCGCTGCCGCCGCAAGTTGGCCCACCGTTTCCATCCGCGAAAAATCGGTACGCGGCACCATCAGCAACCGCTTGAAGGCCAAGGACCAGGACCCCGCCAAGCTGGATGCCGCGATTGAGAATCCCAACCTTCAAACCGTGGATGTGGCCGCTCTGCCTGCTGATGCAGACACGCTGAAAGTTCAGTTCACCTTGCGTGTGCTGGCTGGCGCTGGTATGCCGTCTGCCTGCAACAGCGCTGAATACCAGGCCAAGTTGCTGCAAACCGTGCAAGGCTATGTGCAGAAGTATGGCTTTTCAGAACTGGGCAACCGCTATGCCGCCAATCTGGCCAGCGGCCGCTTTCTGTGGCGCAACCGCCAGGGCGCAGAAGAGGTGCTGGTTGAAGTGGCCGTGCTGAAAGACGGCAAGGCCGATCAATCTTGGTCTTTTAAGGCTCTGGAGCACAGCATGCGAGCGCTGGATGCTATCGATTCTAAAGTACAAGAGTTGGGCGCCGTGATTGCCGAAGGCTTGGCGGGCAAGCGCCATGTGCTGCTGCAAATCACTGCTTTTGTGCGTGTGGGTGCTGGGCAGGAGGTATTCCCCTCGCAGGAGCTGATTCTGGACAAGGGCGCCAGCAAAAAGAGCAAGACCCTGTATGAGGTGGATCAAGTGGCTGCCATGCATTCGCAAAAAATCGGCAATGCCATCCGCACCATCGATACCTGGTATGAAGGCGCGGGTGAGTTGGGACCAATCGCCGTCGAGCCCTACGGCTCGGTCACCACGCAAGGCAAGGCCTACCGCCAGCCCAAGCAAAAGCTGGACTTCTATACCTTGCTGGATAACTGGCTGCTCAAAGACCAGGTGCCTGCCGTGGAACAGCAGCACTTTGTGATGGCGGTGCTGATCCGTGGCGGCGTGTTTGGCGATGCGAGCTAAAACATGACCACGCATTACATCGATATCACGCTGCTGCCCGATCCGGAGTTCAGCCATGCCCATTTGCTGGGCGCGCTGATGGCCAAGTTGCACCGTGCATTGGTGCAACTCAAGGCCAGCGACATTGGCGTGAGCTTTCCGCAGCATGTGAATACGCCGCTTTCCAGGCGAACATTGGGCGCAGTGCTGCGATTGCACGGTGTCTCAGGCGCGCTGGACGAGTTGATGGGGCAGGAATGGCTCAAAGGCATGCGTGATCATGTGCAGGTTTCGACGCTCGGTTCGGTTCCTATCGACGCCAAGCATCGCTTGGTGCAGCGCCGCCAGTTCAAAACCAGCGCCGACCGCCTGCGCCGCCGTCGCATGACCCGCAAGGGCGAAACTGCGGAGCAAGCCGCTGCGGCCATTCCAGACACGGTGGAGCGCAAGCCTAATCTGCCTTTTGCGCAACTGCGCAGCAGCAGTACAGGCCAACCGTTCTGCCTATTTGTGGACCATGGTGCGCTGCAGATTGAAGGTACAGATGGCAGTTTCAATACCTATGGTTTGAGCCTGGGGGGCTCCATTCCGTGGTTTTGACCCTTTTTCTGGGGCTTGCTATTGCCTCTTGAAAAATCAATAACTTAGCTCCATCCATAAGAATTGGGGTGTTGGGCTAGTTGTGCTATTTGTTCTTTAAAAATCAAATAGTTGGAGGATTTGCAATCCAGTTCGCTGCCGCACAGGCAGCTCAGAAAACCGCCGTAGCCGCCAGCACCGCCAGCAGCAAGTTCGCTGCCGCACAGGCAGCTCAGAAAATGAGGGTTTCGGAAAACAAAGCTCGTTGGCAGTTCGCTGCCGCACAGGCAGCTCAGAAATGAAACAGAGCAAGGCCTGGCCCTGCTCGAATGTTCGCTGCCGCACAGGCAGCTCAGAAAGATGCACAGGCGTGGGGTTCATCGAGTTGAGCGTTCGCTGCCGCACAGGCAGCTCAGAAAAGCCTCAGCGCCTCTGGTTGTTGTGCTTGGGTGTTCGCTGCCGCACAGGCAGCTCAGAAAACTGCGTCGGTGATTAGGCCCAGAGTATCGCCGTTCGCTGCCGCACAGGCAGCTCAGAAAGCCACAAAACGGCCTGCAGAGAAGCTGATGGATGTTCGCTGCCGCACAGGCAGCTCAGAAAATGGGAAGGCGTGCCGGGCCATGAGCCGCCACGTTCGCTGCCGCACAGGCAGCTCAGAAAACAAGCAGCAGGCTGCGGCCTGACGTCCAACCGTTCGCTGCCGCACAGGCAGCTCAGAAAAAGACCCACAAGGTCTGCACAACATGCAAGACGTTCGCTGCCGCACAGGCAGCTCAGAAAGGTTCGCTGAGAGAGGCGTAACGCTGCCCTCGGTTCGCTGCCGCACAGGCAGCTCAGAAATGTGCTCGGCCTGACAGACTCGTATCTCAAAAAGTTCGCTGCCGCACAGGCAGCTCAGAAATGGAATTCTTCCCCGCTGGCTCCGGCGCTGGCGTTCGCTGCCGCACAGGCAGCTCAGAAATGCCTGACCTGCAGCGCCAATGCAGACGGCCTGTTCGCTGCCGCACAGGCAGCTCAGAAAAACCTGCCTGCAGTCACAGAAGACGTTTCCGCGTTCGCTGCCGCACAGGCAGCTCAGAAATGACCAATGGAGCGATTGTGCTTATAAAGTCCGTTCGCTGCCGCACAGGCAGCTCAGAAATCGCAGCACGCTGCCTTGATCTTGGCGTCAATGTTCGCTGCCGCACAGGCAGCTCAGAAAAGCGATCTTCACACTGGAGTGCTTGAGCTGAGGTTCGCTGCCGCACAGGCAGCTCAGAAAAGCGCAAGCTGTCGGAGATCACCGAAACCGTCGTTCGCTGCCGCACAGGCAGCTCAGAAAACCAAAATCGCCCTTTGTTGCGGTGTGACCGGGTTCGCTGCCGCACAGGCAGCTCAGAAAAAACTTCGCGTGAGCGTTGTTCATGCCAGCATGTTCGCTGCCGCACAGGCAGCTCAGAAATGGTGACGCTCTACCAGACCACGCTGCAGCAGGTTCACTGCCGCACAGGCAGCTCAGAAATTGGTCGCCCTTATCCCCCTTGTCTCCCTTGCGTTCGCTGCCGCACAGGCAGCTCAGAAATGTCGGGCAGCGCTCTGCTTCTTCAGCCAGTCGTTCGCTGCCGCACAGGCAGCTCAGAAAGCAATGGTGCTGCCTCGATTGCCGCCACCTCCGTTCGCTGCCGCACAGGCAGCTCAGAAATTCAGACCCAAAGCTACGGTTTCGGTGATCTCGTTCGCTGCCGCACAGGCAGCTCAGAAATTGATGCTAGACGTGAATCCATCAAGAGATTTGTTCGCTGCCGCACAGGCAGCTCAGAAATTTACGTCAGCTCGATCTTGACAGTCTTGATCATTCACTGCAGCACAGGCAGCTCAAAAAAGAAACAATGCGGGGCGCGTTTATTCAGCCGTATGAATCGTCCCCAAACCTCTCTGACATGGCCTGGGTGCCATCATCGAACACCAGCACTCGTTCGGGCCAGCGCATGGCTGCCAGCTTGCTGCGTTCGCTGGGATCCTCGCCGCGCAGGCGGTTGAGCCAGCGGGCACCGACGGAGAAGTCCACGCAAAACACATTGTTGCGCTGACCGTGCCACGACAGGGGTGGGGTGCTGCCGAACAGGTTCTCAAATTGCGAACCATGCGCAGGTGCATCGCTGGGGCGCAGGCGGCGCCAGTAATGGCCGACGATGACTGCGGGTGCTTCGGTGTATTCATTCCACCAGGCCACGCGTTCCACAAAGCGCCATTTCCCGCCGGCGTAGAAGGGGCGGCGACATTCGCGCTCCACGCCGGTGGTGAGCACTTTCAGTGGGTTGACCATGGCTTTGGCCAGTTCGCGTTCGCTGTGGGCGGGCAGAAAGGGAGGCTCGTAGCGAAGGTCTTCCAGGCTATGGGGCCAGTTGCGATCCTCCTCGCGCATGCGCTGGGCGACACGGTTGATGATTGCTCGCTCGGCGGCAATCTGCTCGAAATGGTCGTAGGAGCGGCGGGCGCTGCCGGCTGGCAGCTCACGCGCCATGGCTATCTGGATGGGCAGCCAGGCCGCGTGAACCACGCGCAGGTCTTCGCGCTCCAGAGCCACGGGCAGCCGGTTGAGGGTTTGCAGCATGTCCGGAATTTCGGCCTCGGGCATGCGGGCAAAGGGCGCGTATTTGGGTTGGTCTGCCTCTGCACGGCTGTCGAAAAACCAGCCGGAGCCATCCTTGGCATCTTCGCGCAGCAGGTTGATTTCGTGGTTGCCCAATACGGCATGTGCGTTGCCGGAGGCCAGCATGCGACCGACCAGGCCCAGCACGGAGGGGCTGTCCGGCCCGCGGTCGCAGAAATCACCCACGAAGACCAGATGCCGTCCTTCGGGGTGTTGGCCTTCGTGGTCATAGCCCAGATGGGCCAGCAACTGAACCAGCGCATCGTATTCGCCGTGGATGTCTCCCACGATGTCGAGGGCGCCGGAGGGTAGAGGCTGGACTAGGCTCATGGTTGAGGGCAATGCGGGCAAACAATGATTTGAGGATGGGCGGTGCAGGAGCTGGTAGCAGACGGGTGTGACAGTTGTTTGTCACACAGGTTCATTGTTGCAATGCAGCATGCGGACTGCAAGAGGGAAACTGTCCCCCTGCGGACTGTCGGCGTGTCAGCCTGCACCACAGATGTCTTGAGGTGCAAGCTTCTGTGTGCGGGGTCAGTGCTGGCAGTTCATTCAAGCATGCTCAAAGCGCGTAAAGCTGTAGGGCAGGCCCTTGGCCGAGACATGTTCGCTGCGGCGCACAGCCTTCCAGTCGGCGCCCAGTTCGGGGGCAAAGGCATCGCCTTCATAGTCGCAGCCGATTTCGGTCACTTCGACGGCGTCGGCCAGTGGCAGTGCCTGGGCATAGATCTGTGCTCCACCGATGACCCAGACATCCTGCGATAGCTTTTGTCCTAGCTCCAGTGCAGCCTCCAGACTGGTTGCGCGCACGACCTGGTCGGAGGCAGGCTCGGGTTGCCAGCCATCCTGGCGCGTGACGACGATATTGGTACGGCCGGGCAGAGGGCGAAAGCGTGGCGGCAGCGAGTCCCAGGTCTTGCGGCCCATGATGACGGCGCAGCCATGGGTCAGTTCCTTGAAGTGGGCCATGTCTTCCGGCAGATGCCAGGGCATGGTGTTGTCCTTGCCAATGACTCCGTTGGCGGCTCGGGCATAGATGAGTTGTATGGCCATAGCTATCAATAAAGAAGCTGCTGGCGCTTTTTATTCATAAGTTTCATGGGTTAATGATGTTGAAACCTATTGAAATCAAGCGCAAGCAGCTTTGATTTTTATAGTGAACAGATGGGTTGCAAGCTTAAACCGCCACAGTTGCCTTGATGCCCGCATGGTGCTGATAGTCCAGCACTTCGAAGTCTTCGTATTCGTAGCCGAAGATGGAGTCGGGCTTGCGTTTGATATTCAGCGTCGGATAGGCGAAGGGCTGGCGTGCCAGCTGGGTCTGCACTTGCTCGAAGTGGTTGTTGTAGATGTGGCAGTCGCCGCCGGTCCAGATGAAGTCACCAACGTGAAGGTCGCATTGCTGGGCCAGCATATGGGTCAGCAGCGCATAGCTGGCGATGTTGAAGGGCACGCCCAGGAAAATGTCTGCACTGCGCTGGTAGAGCTGGCAGCTGAGCTTGCCGTCGGCCACATAGAACTGGAAGAAGGAGTGGCAGGGCATCAGAGCCATCTGGTCCAGCTCGGCCACGTTCCAGGCGCTGACGATGATGCGGCGGCTGTCGGGGCTGCTCTTGAGCTGTTTGACGACCTCGGCAATCTGGTCGATGTGCGTGCCGTCGGCCTTGGGCCAGCTGCGCCACTGCACGCCGTACACGGGGCCCAGATCGCCGGTTTCCTTGTCGGCCCACTCGTCCCAGATGGTGCAGCCGCGTTCCTGCAACCATTTGACATTGCTGTCGCCACGCAGAAACCACAGCAATTCAAGAATGATGGACTTCAGATGCACTTTTTTGGTGGTAACCAGGGGAAAGCCTTCGTTGAGGTTGAAGCGCATCTGATAGCCGAACACGCTGCGCGTACCTGTGCCTGTGCGATCGGTCTTGGATGCGCCATGCTCGAATACATGGCGCATAAAGGTTTCGTACTGGCAACGCACGGGGCGCAGGGCGGAAGTGGTGGAGTTCATGGTGCGAAAAGCGTGCAAAGGCATGCAAAGACTGGCTGTGCCGGGCAGCGTACACAAGGCGCCGCTGCTCTTGAAGAGGGCGGGCCCGTAGGGCCGCGAGATAGCCGAAGTGTGCCATGGGCCAGGGTATGCCGGTTTGGTCTCCGTCAATGACCCGCCGAGCTGTCCTGTCAGAGTAAAACGGGCAGCTGTTGTCTGCACAATCTCACTGAAAGCAAGTGAGCTGAAACAAGGAGTGTGAGTTCATGTCACGTAATCTTTTTAACGTCGCAGCCCTGGCACTGGCGGCTGCAGCCCTGCTGGCGGCCTGCGATAAAACCAAGTCACCGTCTCCGACCACCGCACCTGCAGCGGATGCCGCCGCAGCCATGCCACATGCAGAGGCCAAGGTTGAGGAGCCTGCAGCCACGGCGCAGGTTCAGGCCTCCAGCTTCGAGATCAAGCAGGTCAATGTTCTGCATGTGACCAAGGAAGGCGAAGAGGGTCTGAGCAGCCTCACAGGCCTGAAAGGTAAATATCGCTGGGATGGTGTGGACTATCTGAAAGAGGGTGTGCTGGCGCAGCGACTCAAGACGCTGCTCGGTGACCAATATGAAACCGTGCTCAAGAACCTGGAGACGGTCGGTCCGCTGGAAGCACAAGACGGCGAGCTGTACGTATTCGGTAATCGCCAGCACCAGGGGGGCGAGGAGTCTGCGGCCATCGTGATCAACCCCGAACGTAACGGTCTGCGTATCTGGTTGCTGAGTGCTGGCCAGCAAACGGTGTTCACCGATGTGGATGGAGAAGCAATCCGCTGGCCGGAATCGGTGCAGACCTTGATCAAAAATCAGGTGGGTTGATCGTTGCGGAAGGCCTAAAGGTCACTGAATGGATGGTGACGCGGCAGGCCTTGAACGAGCAGAAAAGAGAAGCAATCCCTGCAGGTAGGTGCAGGGCCTGCTTCTCTTTTCATAGGGGCTTGTGCTATGGTTTGAGTGACTCCCTCAGCTCACGCTGGCGCCAGCGTATCAAGACCTGGGTGCCGCCATCTTGCCGAGCTTGTATTTGCAGGTCGGCGCCAATATGGGCCATGCGATGAAACATATTCTTGATACCTTGGCCCGCTTGAGATGCATCTGCCAAAACCTGTTGCAGATTGAAGCCCTTGCCGTTGTCTTCAATGCATAGATACCAGTCCCAGTCAGGGTTTGAAGAATTTTCACATTTGTCTGGCTGAAGGGTGACCCATATCTCACTGGCTTGAGAATGCTCCACGATATTGCTGATGCTGGTTTGAAATACCTTCAATATCTGATGGGCGATTTGTCCCCGTGGCAAGGACAAAGAGGTGAGGGGACCTACTTGCAATTCGGGGTTGCTGACGGACCAGTGCAATTCAAGGCCCTTGCGTGTGAGAGTGGGTGTGAGTCTGTGACGCAGCTTGGCCATTTGGGTGGCCAGATTGTCATCTGCGGAATCGATGGAGTCGACGATCAGCCTTAAATCCACGAGAGACTGTTCCAGGAGTTCTCGGGCGGGATGAGGGGAAAAAGGGGGCTGGGCTTCCAGCAAGGTCAGGGCTTGCAGCAATTGCAGGCCCAAGGTGTCATGCAGTTCCGCCGCAATTCGAGCGCGCTCTTTGCGCACCTCTTCGGATATTTCTTCTGCCTGATGCTGCAGCGGAGGGCTCAGCTTGGTAAGCGATAGCAAAATTTGTAGCGACAGAGTGAATCCAATCGTCGCTAGCGTCAAAATAATGACAATAAGTATATATTTATTTTTCCGATCGAATAATAAATACCAAGACAGCAGGATCGCTGACTGCATCAGTATGAAAAGGTACGGCCATTTCCTGCCGCTTTGCGAAGTCATAAGACCTTCTGTATATTTTCTCTGGCATTGAATTAAAGTATCCCTCGCAATGAGGCGGTTCTTACTGCATGTGCTTTTGAGTGAACCTGCAATTTTTGGTAAATATTTTTAATATGCGTTGATACAGTTCCTATGCTTATTTTTAGCGATGATGAAATTTCAGGATTGCTATATCCGCAAGCAATAAGCTGGATGATTTCTACTTCTCTGCATGATAATTTTTCTTCTTCATTGAAATTATTTGTCTTGCTAGTCGGCAAAGGTGTGCTCTGTAATTTTTCCAGTATTTTTTTTGCCAAACATGGAGTAATGGATGCACCTCCATTGGCAACTTGGAGCACTGCTTGGGAGTAACCTCCGAACCATGAGTTTTTCAGCAGAAAACCTTGGGCACCGTGTGAGAATGCCTGAAATACCCTGTCTTCTCTCTCTGTGATGGAGACCACAATACTTAATACATGCGGCATTTTTTCATTGACCAAGTCCAGCAAATCTATTCCATCGCCATCCCCCAGATTTAAATCAACCAGTAAAACATCAAAGGATTGGGTGGAAATATTCTTTCTGGCTTCTCTGAGGCTGCCGGCTTGTCCTACAAGCAGGGTTCGCTGATCGCTCATGAGGTCTTGTGCGATGACGCGCCGGATGTGGATGTCATCGTCAACCACAAATGTTTTTACCGGCCTGTCTTTTTGACCAACCATGTTCTCGGGCCACATCTGTACGTTGGCAGGCGGCAGGGCATCACTTGAGACAAAGAGATTTCCCGCTTTGATAGATAGTGAACTTGAAAACATGTTTGCACTCCATTCGCAAGAATCGCGGAATATGTTGAGGTTTTTTTGTGGAAATCCTGTGTAGTAAAAAATCCCTATGAAATGTCAAAAAATGTCTTTTTAAAAAGTAAACATAAATTGTATGGATTGAAATATAAAAAAATCTATTGGCGTTTATTAACTGTTAGGTTTATTTTTAAATCTTTTTTGATACTGCATTTATTTCTTTAAGTAAACAAATTTACATTTTTAAACGTCGAATATCCAATTGTCAGAAATTGCAAATTCCATAGCATGAAATGCATCTGATTCAAGGATTTTTCTTTTGTTTCGTCCTCCGGGGGCCGTCGGGGAAGTGGAGATGACTGCGGTATTTCTGTTTTTTTCGCCCGTGGGGACACTGGCGCTGACCGGTTACAGCTCCAGCGTTCCACGGGCTCTGAGGCTGCTGACGGTTACGGATGGGATGGCGAGCAACCGATATGCAAGCCGCCTGTTGCCTTAACTTTCTCAGAAGTCTGAGAGCTGGCTTTCAAAGGGACGATCATGAAAAAATCTCTGATTGGTATGGCTGTGATTGCTTTGGCAGGCGTGGCTTCGGCTGCGGCTAGCGGTTCCAGCATTGCAGCAACGTCGACGTCGACAAACGCCTCCTCTGCCACGGGGTCTACAGCTTCCAGCTCAGGCAACGGAAGTGCGCTCAGCATGAACAGCGCAACTTCTGGCGCAACGGCTACCGCAGCAGGTGGCGGTGCTGCAGGTGCCATACCAGGCTTTGCTGCAGGCGGAGCGGCCGTCAGCGGCAGCGCCAAGACCACAGGCACGGTCCAGAGTCTTGCCGTGACCTCAGGTAACGGCAATGCAGCAGGCGGCGCAGTTACCGGTGCTAACGCAAACTCCGGCGCCAGCGCTGGTTACGCTGCCAGCGCTCCTGGTGCTTCTGTCAGTGGCGGAGCAGCCGGTCAGGCACATTCGACGACCAATAACGCCGCTGCAACAGCAGCAGGCCCTGGCGGTGGTGTGGCTTATGTGACCAATACCTCGGGCACCAACTCCGGCTACAACGCATCGTCCGGGGCTATCTCGGGACCTGGCGGTACCGCGACCGGCACCAGTTCGACGGCTGGTTCTACTGGTAGCAGCGTTTATCAGAATGCCTTTGTGTCCGGCAATGCTGCTGGTTGGGGCAACGGTGGCGGAACCTCCGGCTCTGCTTCTGCGGGCTCGACTGCCAACGCCCACTGAGTCTGATTCCATCGCAGCAGTGTCAACCCGGACTTCATCCTGGTGAAGTCCGGGAGTCAAGGAGGTCGCTATGAAAGCCTTACTCGGTTTGCTAGGAGTGGTTGTCGCTGTGAACAGCATGGCGCAGTCTACGGACAGCAACTCCCAGAGTTCTGCAAACACTTCTGCGGTGAATCAGCAATCGATCACCTTTGTCACACCGCCCGAAAGCCGCTCTGCCCAGTCCGTTGACAGCCGCTCGACCGTCACAACCAATGGCACGACAACGCAGAACATCAACTACGCGACCAGCGGGACGTCCAAGAATATTGTGGAATACACCGGCACCTACACGATGAAGAACGTGCCCAGTGTGAATGGCCCCAACCTGACCACCAGCAATGACACCTGCATGGGCAGTACCAGTGGCAGTGCCAACGGGCCTGGTTTCGGTATCAGTGTCGGATCCACCTGGAGTGACGAACATTGCCAGCGTCTGAAAATGAGCCGGGAGCTTTGGAACAAAGGTATGAAGGCTGCCTCCCTGGCTATGGATTGCATGGATCCGGCAGCTCGGGTCGCGTTGGAGATCACGGGTACCAAGTGTCCGCAGTCCATGACAGCTGATGAGCGCCGCAACAACTATGGGCCCGATGCATCGCCTCAGGCTGCCTATATTCCTCCGGCTCCCAAGGGGGCGCTTGACGAGGTTTCGGTGGTTGATAACAACACACAGCCCGCCTCCGTGCTGTATCCCAACTGAGAGCGGGATATCAGGAGGCTGTCATGTACAAATCACTTATTTGGATGGCCATGGCTGCAAGTTGTCTGAGCGCCTTGGCTGCCGCACCCCCTGTGGTGAAGAATGCACCGTTGAGCATCGAGCGCAAACTGTTGGGTAGTGGTGAGCAAGGGCAGCAGGGCGTTGAGCAGGCGCAGCCAGTGGGCGATTTCGGCGTCTGGCATGTGCCGCAGTACATGCCTGGCTATCCCACATCTGCGACGATCTGGCCGCGGGTCATTACCGTCAGATGCAGAAACCAGCAGTGCGAGGGGTATTCGATCACCCCGGACATGGGACCTGGCGAGTACCTGTTCTTTGTACCCTCGGAAGATTGAAGTGTGTTGATTTGGGGATGCGGCATAAATCTTGGACGGTTATGCAGCGATCCCGAGGGCCCTGCGGTACTCAACAGGGCTCCGCGCCCCTAACGAGATCTTGATCCGTTGCTCGTTGTACCAACGGATGTACGCGTCCAGAGCTTGCGTGAACTGCTCAATGCTCGTGGTTTGCCAGTCGCGGGCATAAAACAATTCGTTTTTGAGCCGCCCGAAGAAGCCTTCACAGGCCGCATTGTCCGGTGAGTACCCCTTACGTGACATCGAGCGCACTAACTTGGCATCAGCGATGCGTGACAACCATCCTGGCCAGCGATAGTGGGCGCCACGGTCTGAGTGAACCACAGGTTGCACTTCGCTGTCATTGAGCTTGGCGATCGCGGCATCAAGCATCGTGTTAACCAGTTCAGCGTCGGGGCGTGTTCCCATAGACCAGCTCACCACCATTCCATTGAAGCAATCGATCATGGGAGAGAGGTAGACTTTGCCGGCGGGCAGTTGGAACTCCGAGATGTCGGTCAGCCACTTCTGGTTAGGTGCAGTGGCATTGAAGTTACGGTTCAGCAAGTTCTCAGGCGCAGGGCTGATCTCTCCCAAGTAGGAGCCGTAGCGGCGTCGTTTGGGCGCAGCGGCCACCAGCCCTTCCTGCTTCATCAGGCGCCGGACCACCTTCTCCGAGATCCACACGCATTGCCTGACCAGTGAGGCCTGGATGCGACGGTAGCCATAGCAGCCATGATTGCGCTCGAAGATGTCCGTGATCGTTCGGCGCACCGCGACATACTTTTCGTCAGCGTTGAGCCGCGCTCGATGGTAGAAGTACGAGCTGTGAGCCAGGACTAGCGAGGTGAGCAACTCGGCAAGCGAGTACGCATGGCGCAGGGCATCAACCAGAAGTGTCTTCTCACGATTGCTCAAGAGATGAAGGTCGATGCCCTGGTTCTTTTTTAGGAGCTCGTTCGCCTTCTTCAATAACTCCTGTTCTAACTGCAACCGTCTCACTTCGCGGCGTAGTGTCTGGAGTTGCTGCTCCAAGTGGGTGGAGTGCTCCCCGTATTTGAGGACAGGAACCCTCACGTAATTTAACGGGTTGCCATGCCCTTTCGGCGGAACTCGCGTGGCGAGTGATACCGCAGGGCGCTATGGGAATGGTGCTCGTTGTAGTGCTCGAAGGCGATGGCCAGGTTGCCAATGGCTGTGCGGGCATCGGGCTTGGACATGAAGTTCACATAGTCACGCTTCATAGTCCTGACGAACGACTCTGCCATCCCATTGCTCTGGGGACTACTCACTGGCGTGTTCACCGGCTCCAGGCCCACATCGCGGGCGAAGCTGCGGGTCAACGCGGCCGTGTAGGCTGAACCATTGTCCGAGAGCCATTGGATGGGCCTATCTGGCAGTGCATTGCCGAAGCGCCGCTCCACGGCAGCCAGCATCACGTCGCGCACATCGTCACCCGTGTAGCCTTCTGTGGAGGCCACCCAGCTCATCGCCTCGCGGTCGCAGCAGTCCAGCGCAAACGTCGTGCGCACGGCCTCGCCGTTGTCACAGCGGAACTCGAAGCCGTCCGAACACCAGCGCTGGTTGCTTGCCTCCACCGAGACTCGCCCATGATGGCGGCGCTGTGCACGCACCGCAGGGGCTCGGCGTTGCAACAGCAAGCCGTGCGTGCGCATGACCCGGTAGACCCGCTTGTGGTTGACCGCAGGCAGCCCTTGGCAGGCCCGCTCGCGCCGTAGCAGCGCCCAGGCCCGGCGGTAGCCGTAGCTGGGCAGGTTCTCGATGGCCGAGCGCAGTTGCTCCACCAGGCCCAGATCATCGTTTTGGCGACGCTGGCGACCATCGGTCCAATCACTGCTGCGCAGCCGTCGCTTGACAGCCGCTGAGCGCGCCACGCCGAGAACATCACAGACCCGTTTCATTGGGTGTCCCCCGGCAGCAAGGGCGAGCGCGCAAGATAGTTTTTTGCGCGCCCCCACTCAACGGCCTCCTTGAGGATCTCGGCCTCCATGGTTTTCTTGCCCAGCAGGCGCTGCAACTCTCGGATCTGGCGCATGGCATCGGCCAACTGAGCCGCAGGCACCGTGCTCTCGCCCGCGGCCACCGGCATCAGCTCTCCCTGTTGGTGCAGCTTGCGCCACAGGAACAACTGGTTCGCGTTGACGCCGTGCTGACGGGCCACCAGCGACACGCTGTAGCGGGGTTCATAGCTTTGCTGGACCATCGCCAGCTTCTCCTGCGGCGACCAGCGGCGGCGCTTCTGTGGCCCCAGGACCTCTACGTTCGTTCGATTTTTAGGACTAGGCATAAATACAGTCACAAGACTACCTCTTAGGTTAAGAGGGTTTGCCTGTCCTCAGATCAATGGGGCTGCTCCATGCTGCTCCAAGTGGGACAGCTCCGAACCCGTTGAAGAATCATTGAAGCGCTTCATCGATACGAGAGCCTCTGGCCCCAATAGTTCATTGCGCCAGTTGTACAGCGTCTCCCGACACACGCCAACGTCGTCAGCAATGGCTTGGACGCTTCCTTGGCGTGTGCACAGTGCGAGCACCGCAGCGTGCTTTTGCTCGTTCGACGAGGCTCCAAGCGGGCGTGGCCGAGCCCGGGGATTGAGCTCTTGAACCCAAGCGTGAAGTGAGGCCCTCCCGGGATAGCCAAGAGCCTTGATTGTGAAAGCCACGCAGCGCCCGTGCGTCAGATAGTGTTCGACGGCCCGAGCCTTTTGCTCAGCAGTGAACTTCGGCGGGCGAACAACCGCTGTCTTCAAGGCTCGACCCTGCTCGTACTCGCGGTGCCAGCTCTTGAGCGAATTCTTGGTGGGATAGCCCAACTGTTGAAGGGTTGCCGCGACTCGTTTGCCTAGCTGGATGTAGAGCGTCACCGCGCGGATTCGATCTTCGTATGAATACATGAACTACCTCTCAGTAGTCCAAGATTTCATCCGCATCCCCCTAGCCCCCGGCAGGTCAGTTTTGCGTGGAAATTAACATTGAAGTGGTTCAAGACTTCTTCCGTAAAAAAAGCCCTGTAGGTTGAACCTGCAGGGCTTTGCTTTTTCAAGGCCTGTCCCGGGCTTTAGGCACGGGACAGAATCACGCCGGGGTTCATGATGCCCTGCGGGTCCAGAGCCTGCTTGATGGCGCGCATCATCTGCAGGGCAACGGGAGACTGGTATTTTTCGAGCTTGTCCGTCTTGAGCGCGCCCACGCCATGCTCGGCCGAGAACGAGCCGCCGAAGGCGTCCACGGCCTCATAGACCAGGTGGTTGACCAGGGCCTCCTTGTCGCGCAGAAAGGCCTTGCCGTCCTCGCCTTCGGGCACCTGCACGTTGTAGTGCAGATTGCCGTCGCCCAGATGGCCGAAGTTGACCAGACGCACGCCGGGAATCTCGCGCTTGAGCACGGCATCGGCATGCTCGACAAAAGCGGGAATGCGCGAGGCGGCGACCGAGATATCGTGCTTGATGTTCAGGCCTTCCTCGGCCTGGGCCAGGGGAATGCTCTCGCGGATATGCCAGAGGTCGTGGGCCTGGGTCAGGTTCTCCGCCACCACGGCGTTGACTACGCAGCCGTCTTCAAAGGCCAGCTCCAGCAAATGTTCGAAGCGCAGGCGCGCATGCTGTTCGGACTCGCTGTCGCTGTTCTCCAGCAGCACGCAATAGGGGGCTTCGTCGCCCATGTCGGCCCCCTTTTCGGTGAAGGGCACGCGCAGCTGCGGCATATGCTTGACGACCAGGCTTAGCGCAAACTGGCCCATGACTTCAAAGCCCGTCAGCCCCGCACCCAGATGCTGGTGCGCCAGGCCCAGCAGGCGCACGGCGGCTTCCATGGAGGGCACGGCGGCAAAGGCCGTGAGCTGGGCGGCGGGTTGCGGGAACAGCTTCATGGTGGCGGCGGTGATGATGCCCAGCGTGCCTTCGCTGCCTATGAACAGATCGCGCAGGTCGTAGCCGGTGTTGTCCTTGCGCAGGCCTTTGAGACCGTCCCAGATCTCGCCCTGGGGCGTCACCACTTCGAGGCCCAGGCAGAGCTCGCGCGTATTGCCGTAGCGCACCACCTGCGTGCCGCCGGCGTTGGTGCCCAGATTGCCGCCAATCGTGCAGCTGCCTTCGGCGGCCAGCGACAGCGGGAACAGCAGTCCTTGCTGGTCTGCCAGTTCCTGCAGGTTCTGCAGAATGCAGCCGGCCTCGATGGTGAAGGTCAGATTGTCCTTGTCGATATGGCGCACGGCATTCAGGCGCGTGAGACTGAGCACGATCTGCTGGCCCGTCTGATCAGGCGTGGAGCCTACCGAGAGGCCGGTGTTGCCGCCCTGAGGCACGACCTGCACGCCGGCAGCGGCACAGGCCTTGATCACGCCGGCCACCTCGGCCGTGTTGCCGGGGCGCACCACTGCCAGGGACTTGCCGTGTACGCGCTTGCGCCAGTCCTGCTCGTAGGCGGTCAGATCGCCGTCGGTCAGCACATGGGTGGTGCCCACAATCTGGCGCAGGGATTCAAGCAAAGCGGTGGAAGTCATGGCAAGCAGGCCGCAGCAGGGGCGGCAGAGAAGGAAAACAGGCGGAAATCCTAAGCCAGGCACAGGGGCGCAGCCGGAAAACCATGAAGCCGCAAGCGTAGAGCATGGCAGACTACGGGACAATTGAAATAAATTGCTTAGTTATGCCGGTTTTTCCGAACAATATCAGCCTGCGCCAGCTGCGCGCCTTTGACGAGGTGGCGCGCCAGGGGGCGTTTGCCCCTGCGGCCCGCGAGCTGTGCCTGACTCAGTCGGCCCTGTCCGAATCCATTCGGCAGCTGGAGGATGCCCTGGGCCTGCGGCTGTTTGACCGCACAACGCGCACCGTGGGGCTGACGGCTGCCGGCCAGGCCTTTTTGCTCGATGTGCGCCAGGCCTTCGAGACGCTGGAACAGGGCTTCCAGAACCTCGGCGATCTGGCAGCATTGCGCCGGGGCAAGGTCCGCATTGCTGCCGCTCCGTCGGTGCTGGCCGTGTTGCTGCTGCCGGTGCTGCCGGCCTTGCGGGCCCGGCATCCGGGCATCGAAGTCGACCTCATCGAGGACAGTGCCGAAGGCATCGCCCAGCGGGTGCAGGCCGGCAGCGTGGATTTCGGCGTGGGCGCGGCGCATCCTGCCGGCGGCGATTTGCTGACCCAGCCGCTGATCAGCGATGCCATGGGACTGGTGGCCAGGCTCGATGAGCCCTTGCTGCAGGCGGGGTGGCTGACGGTGGCCGATCTGGCCCAGCTGCCTCATCTGGCTTTTGTGGGCCTGACCACCGACACCGCCATCAGCCAGCTGCTGGCTTCGGCACCGGGCATGCCGCAGAACCTGCTGCAGACACCGCTGCGCCTGTCCAATCCGCAATTGCTGTTCGAGGCCGTGAGCCTGGGTCTGGGGGTCAGCATTGTTCCGGCGTTGACGGCGCGTCACCCTTCGCTGGGCCTGCAGGGCAATCTGGGCTTTCGCCTGCTGGACGAGCCGCGCATCCTGCGCCGTACGCAGCTGATTCAGCGCCCGCGCCGCGCGCTGTCGCCGGCCGCGCAGTTGTTGTTTGATGCGCTGGCGGCGCAGGTGCAGACGCTGGCGCAGTTCGAAGGCATCACGCCTGATTGAGTCGGGCTGCCCTGGCGGCACGCTGGCGCAGGCGCACATGGGCTGCGCAGGCGATGAAGAGCAGCGCGCAAAGCGCAACCTCTCCCAGCGCCAGCCAGCGGCTGGGCGCGGCATCGCTCCAGGCCCGCACCACGCCCTCGGTAAAGTAGATCCACACCAGCAGGCTCAACCAGCGATAGGTGTACATGCGGCGCTTGAGCAGACCGATCACGCCAAACGCCAGCGGCAGGGCCTTGAGATAGAGCAGCGTGCCGCCGCTGCGCACGGGCGCCAGCCACAGTTCCCAGGCCACGCACAGCGCAATCAGCGCAAGCAGGCTGCCTACGGCCAGCCAACGGGTGGTAGCCACATCGGAGCCAGGCTGCCGGATTGGTGAGGAAGTGTTTTCAGCAGTGTGGGGCGAGAGGGCGTCGGTCATAGCAGTGGCATCATATCGACCATGGCAGCCCCCTTTGAATCCGGACATTTTCTTTTCAGTTCTGTGCTTGATTTTGCGCAGTTCTGCCGCCTCTTTTCTCGAATGGAAGGAGTGCGAGCATGAAGAAGAATGAGCGAGCCGGCTTCTGGGCAGCATTGGAAGGCGGTCAGCGAGCTCCCAGGCCCTTGCCGCAAGAGCTGAGCGGGACCGAGCATGCCGAGCCAGCAGAAGCGCATGTTTCCCGTGCCTCCCATCCAGCGACAGAGCCGGAACTGCGGCAGGAGCCGCGCCTTGATATGCCTGCCATGGAGAGCATGGCAGCAGAGTCCGGCTCGGTCGCAACAGACCCAGGGTCTGCCCCCGCTCCAGCGCCTTCTCCTGTGGCATCGCCTGCAGCGGCGTTCAGCCAGGCAGGCCAGTCCTGGAGTGGCTATTCGGCACCCAACAAGCCTCAAACCAAGGTGCAGCAAGCGCAGGATGCTTCTGCTTCGGGAGCAGATGCAGCATCTTCTGCTACACCTGCAAGCAGGCCGCCCATGGACAAGGCCAGACATCTGGCGGCAGCCTGCAAGGATTGGGCTGCGCGCGTACCTGCCCCCAGATTGCCGAGCAAGCAGGAGCTGCGCGATCAGTTCCGGCGCAAAAGCCACCGAGCGCGTCAGCGCATGCAGACCTTCCCCTGGCGCAATACCGCGCAGGTGCTGCATGAACGTTTCAAGGAAGACCGGCTGGGCGTGACGGCCAGCAGCCTGACCTTTACCTCGCTGCTGGCGCTGGTGCCGTTTTTCACTGTGGCCCTGGCCTTGTTCACGGCATTCCCGATCTTTGGCAAGGCGCAGAAAGTGCTGGAGCGCTGGTTGATGGACAGCCTGATTCCCGAGACCATTGCGCGCCAGGTGCTGGGCTATCTCACCCAGTTTGCGTCCAAGGCCAGCCAGCTGGGCCTGGTGGGTTTTTCGATTCTGATCGTCACTGCCGTGGCACTGATCCTCACCATAGACCGTACGCTCAACAATATCTGGCGTGTGCGGCAACTGCGGCCGCTGGGCCAGCGCGTGCTGATCTACTGGGCGGCCATCACGCTGGGCCCGCTGGTGCTGGGTCTGAGCCTGGTGCTTTCGTCCTATGTGATGTCGGCCTCCAAGGGCTTGGTCAATGCCCTGCCGGAAAGCCTGCGCTTTGTCTTTGACTCCATCGAGTTCATGGTGCTGGCTGCCGGCATGGCCGGGCTCTACCACTACGTGCCCAATACGCCTGTGCGATGGCGCCATGCCTGGGTGGGCGGCTTGTTTGTGGCCGTGTTCATGGAAGTGGCCAAGAAGGCGCTGGGCCTGTACCTATCGTCCGTGCCCACGTACTCGGTGATTTATGGCGCGTTTGCCACCTTGCCTATCTTGCTGATCTGGATGTATGTGGCCTGGAGCATTGTGTTGCTGGGAGCGCTGGTCACGGCCTATCTGCCCACGGTGCTGAGCGGCGTGGAGCGCTTGACTGGCCATCGCGGCTGGCAGTTCGAGCTGGCCGTGGAAGTGCTGCAATGCCTGGCCGTGGAGCGCAACCTGCCGCACAAGGGGCTGTTTGTGCGCCAGTTGTCACGCCGCTTGCGCATCGAGGCAGCCCAGATTCAGCCCGTGCTGCAGTCGCTGGCCAAGCTGGACTGGGTGGGCGCGGTACAGCCGCCCGATGCCTATGCGTCTTTGGAGAGCACGGAGCCGCGCTATGTGCTGCTGGTGGATCCGCACACCACCTTGGTCGAGCCCTTGGTGCAGGCCTTGCTGCTGGCTCCCTCGCAAGCGACTGAGCCGCTATGGCAGCGCGCACAGATTCACACGATGACGCTGGCCGAGTTGATCGCTGCCCCGGTTGCAGATATTCATAGAGTTTAATGATTGAGCTTGAACTCTATGACTATCCTGCTGGTTTGGTTCGAGCCATAGTTCCAGTGGCTTGTGGTGGTACGCCCAGCCGGTCTACCTGCCGTGAGCCTGAATGCATGCGGCGCGACGGCGCTACATCTTGATGCGGCCCAGCAAGATGTCGCGCCACATCATCCAGTCGCCCATAAAGCTGTAGAGAGGGCGTTTGAAGCTGGCGGGCCTGTTCTTTTCGAAGCCGAAATGGCCGATCCAGGCAAAGGCATAGCCGCAGATCAGCCCGGCCAGCAGATACCACCAGTTGCCGGTGACAAACAGCATCAGCAGGAATATCAGCGAAAGGCTGGTGCCAATGAAGTGCAGGCGCCTGCAGGTGGAGTTGCTGTGCTCGCCCAGATAGAAAGGGTAGAACTCGGCAAAGCTTTTGAACTGGCTCGGGTCTGTGGCTGTGCCTTGCAGCGAGGAGCTTGTGGTCTCTGACATGGCAGAACCTCTTGCTGTTGCAGTACTTTTTTATACCGCTGCGGGAGGTTTCGAGCCAGCGGGTAAGTGCTCCCTGCGGTGGGGCGGATTGGTGCGGGTCGCGTGCAGGACAGGTAACGGCATCGCGCAGGCTACAGAATCTGCCGACCATGATGCAGATGCGGCCAGATTTTTCTGCGGCTGGCACTGTTGCAGCATGGGGTGCTACTTTCGTATGACTTACGCAAATTCGGATCAGGCATGGCGTTTCGTCGATAGAAATGCTCGTAGTGCATCCTGGTTTGCGTAAGTCCTGTTTCGTTTGCCAGCGCTGTTCTCTTGTCCATCCTTGTCAGATTGCTGCCCATGTCCGACCAAGCTTCCTGCATCAGCACCACAGTCACCGCCCGTGACACACGCGTTGCCACTCCCGATGGTGCGCTCTACGTCAAGCGCTGGCAGCCGCAGCCCGCTGAAGGCAAGGCGCCTATTGTGCTCATGCATGACTCCCTGGGCAGCGTGGCGCTGTGGCGGGATTTTCCCCAGCAGCTGGCCGCAGCGACAGGGCGCGAGGTGATTGCCTATGACCGCCTTGGCTTTGGTCATTCCGATGCCAACCCGCGCCAGTTGTTGCCCGACTTTGTGGAGAACGAAGTGAAAGCGGGCTTTACGCCCATCCACCAGGCACTGGGTATCGGTGATTTTGTGCTGCTCGGTCATAGCGTGGGTGGAGGCATGGCCTGCATGACTGCCGCGGCCTATCCCCGGCATTGCAAGGCCTTGATCACCGAGTCGGCGCAGAGCTTTGTGGAGGACCGCACCCTCAACGGCATCAGTGAGGCGCGTGACAACTTTGCCAAGCCCGGCCAGCTCGATCGCCTGTCGCGCTACCACGGCGACAAGGCGGCCTGGGTGCTGTCGGCCTGGGTGGACACCTGGCTCAGCGAGCCTTTTGCGCATTACCGGCTGGATACCGCCTTGAAGCAGGTGCATTGCCCGGTGCTGGCCATTCATGGCGAACTCGATGAGTTTGGTTCCCTGGTCCATCCGGAGAACATCAGCGCCTGGTCCCAGGGGCCGTCGGAGGTGGAGATCATTGCCGGAGGCGGCCATGTACCGCACCGCGAACTGCCAGAGCGCATCACAGGCCGAATTACCCGCTTTCTTTCAGATATCCCCTGACTCGGCGGTCTGCGCGATGCGCTGGCGCGCATAGTCCACCAGCTGGGCGGGATAGTGTGCGTCGGCGCGCAAGGCGCTGTCGTCCCAGCCGTAAAGCACGGCCAGCGCACCTACTTCCAGCGCCCAATAGCCGGTCCCCAGCCATTTGCCGCCTTTTTTCTGCTGCTTGGGCGAGAGCTTGTGGAACTCCTGGTACTGGGTTTGCAGATAGGACAGCAGCGGGTCAGGCAGGGCTTCGAGCTGTTCGAAAAAAGGCTTCATGGCGCCGTATGGGCGTTTGTGGAAAAGCTCCTCGCTGACCTGCTGCAACTGCAGGCCGCCTGCGCACAGATAATCCAGCAACTGGTCGGTATCGAAGGCCAGCACATGCTCATCAAGCGTCGGCACGTCGTCCTGTGCATCCAGCAGTGTGGCCAGTGACAGCAGGGTCACGGCAATAGGGTAATCGTCAGTGCGCGTGTTGATGGGCGCAGCGACGCCATAGTCCGCGCCGGTTTCCTGCGCCATGCTGGCGCGCGCATGTTCGGCCACCGAGGCCGTATCAATCCACAGCGCGGCTACTTGCTGATAGATGGGACGCAGCACATCGCCGCTCAGGCCCAGGTCAATGCCATAGATCAGCAGCCAGCGCGCCTGCTCGCCCACTTCCTTCCATTTCCAGTAGTTTTCCAGCGCGGCATGTGCCTTGAAGTCCTGGGGGGCTTGATAGCTATCGCTGCCGGCAAAGCGCTTGAGCGCGCTCAGTGCCTCCTTCCAGTCGGCTTTTTTGTCGCTCAGATGGAGATTGCGCCGGGGCTGCAGACCGTTCAGTGAAATCTTGGCCCATTCGGCGCAGGCGTCAGCCAGTTGGCCGTGGTGCTGGAAGGTTTGGCTCATGGCCCAAGCTTAATGGCTCATGCCGCCAGAAAATCCCGAATCGCAAACAGCGTCGCGTCCGGTGACTCCGTCATCTGGTTATGGCCGTTGGGAATCACCTGCACCTTCACCGCTTTGCCCGCGCCTTTGGCGGTCTCTATCAAGCCTTTTGCGGCCTTGGGCGGGGTCATCTGGTCTTGCTCGCCCAGCACAAACAGAAGCGGGCAGCTGACCTGGGTCATGGCCGCTTCGCCACCTGCATAGCTGTCGCAGGCCTTGAAGCCCGCATGCAGCAGATTCGTGCCCGTGTTGCTGGCCAGCACGCGGCGGCCCAGGGCCATGCCGGCGCCAAATACCCAGCTGCCTGCACCATTGGGCGGTGCCAGCGTGGCGCGCGAGAAGGTGTTGACCATCTGTATGGCTTTTTCGGGCGTATTCAGCGCCGACTCCAGCAGCGCGGGAGAGACCTTCATGGGAAAGGCCGTGCCCACCAAGACCAGATGGCTGATGCGTTCCCGCAGCCTGGCCGCAGTCT
Source organism: Comamonas resistens (assembly GCF_030064165.1). Taxonomy (NCBI): domain Bacteria; kingdom Pseudomonadati; phylum Pseudomonadota; class Betaproteobacteria; order Burkholderiales; family Comamonadaceae; genus Comamonas; species Comamonas resistens. Next base: position 3,412,487 of record NZ_CP125947.1, on the reverse strand, counting down.
CCATGGCAATCAGGCTGCCCCAGCTATGGCCTATCAGGGCAGCGCTGCGCAATCCGGCCGCATCCATCAGGGCGCCGATGAAGCTCGCGGCCTCTTCGACAGTTTGCGGGGCCTGGCCGCCGCTTCTGCAATGGCCGGGCAAATCGATGGCTAGCACGTTCCAGCCGTGATTGGCCATATAGCGGCTTTGCAGTGCCCAGACGCTGTGATCGCAGAGTACGCCGTGGATGAAAATGGCCGTGGGCTTGGCCGCGTCGAAGGCCTTGCCACCGGTGTAGGCGTAGATATTGGCCTTGTTGACTTCTAAAAACATAGCTGTCTCCGCAGTATGGGTAAGCGTTAGAGGCTGTTTTTTATATAAATAGGCGATGCAAGCGGCTCAAAGATCGGGAATCAGCCGCTTGCCCAGGCTCAGTGTCTGGTCGTCGGCATAGCCCAGTCTTTCGTAGAAGGCGAGCACCGCTTCATTGCCCGCACGCACCTGCAGGTTGAGCTTGGGGCAGCCCAGTTCGCTCAGCGTCTGTTCGGCGCGCTGCATCAGCTGGCGTGCATGGCCTCGGCGCTGATGCGCAGGGTGCACGGCCAGGTAGTTGATCCAGCCGCGGTGGCCGTCATAGCCGACCATGATGCTGGCGATGATCCGGCCATCCGCGTCGCAGCCCAACCAGAACAGGTCGGGCGAGACGCTGAGCTTGCGCGCAATGTCCTTGTGCGGATCGTTCCAGGGGCGGGTCAGCTCGCAGTCCTGCCATAGCTGGACGACGGCCTCTGTGTCTGCCGGCGTGAAGGCTCGAACCTGCATCAGACGGCTTTCTCGGCCGCCTTGAGCGCACGCTTGAGGTCGTCGATCAGGTCGTCGGCGTCTTCCAGTCCGATCGACAGGCGGATCGTTCCCTGGCCTATGCCGGCCTGGGCCAGCGCTTCGTCGCTCATGCGGAAATGCGTGGTGCTGGCGGGATGGATCACCAGCGAGCGGCAGTCGCCTACATTGGCCAGATGGCTGAAGACCTTCAGCGTTTCGATGAACTTCTTGCCCTGGTTGCGGTTGCCGGCAATGTCAAAGCTGAACACCGAACCGGCGCCACGCGGCAGCAGCTTCCTGGCCAGAGCGTGTGAGGGGTGGGTCTCCAGCATGGGGTGGCCCACGCGGCTGACCAGCGGGTGACTGGCGAGGAACTGCACCACTTTTTCGGTGTTGCGTATATGGCGCTCCATGCGCAGCGGCAGAGTCTCTATGCCTTGCAGGATCAACCAGGCGCTGTGCGGGCTCATGCAGGCGCCGAAGTCACGCAGGCCCTCGCGGCGGGCGCGCAGCAGGAAGGCGCCGGTGGTGGACTCCTCGCTGAACACCATGTTGTGAAAGCCGTCATAGGGCTGGGTCAGCTCGGGAAAGCGCCCCGATTTTTCCCAGTCGAAGCTGCCGCCATCGACGACGATGCCGCCGATCACCGTGCCGTGGCCGGACAGGAACTTGGTGGCCGAGTGATAGACGATGTCCGCGCCATGCTCGAAAGGCTTGATCAGCCAGGGCGAAGTCAGCGTCGAATCGACCAGCAGCGGCACGCCGGCTTCGTGGGCGATCTGGCTGACCGTGGGAATGTCCAGCACATCGAGTCCGGGGTTGCCCACGGTTTCGCCGAAGAACAGCTTGGTGTTGGGGCGCACCGCAGCCTTCCAGCCATCGATGTCGCCTGGCTTGACGAAGGTGGTCTCTATGCCGAAGCGCGCCAGCGTGTAGTGCAGCAGGTTTTGCGAGCCGCCATACAGGGCCGTGCTGGCCACGATATGGCTGCCCGCGCCCATCAGCGTGGCAATGGACAGGTGCAGCGCAGCCTGGCCGCTGGCCACGGCAATCGCGCCCACGCCGCCTTCCAGGGCCGAGACGCGTTGCTCAAGCACGGCATTGGTGGGGTTGGAGATGCGGCTGTAGACATGGCCGGGGCGTTCCAGATTGAACAGGCTGGCCGCGTGGTCGCTGGATTCGAAGACGAAGGAGGTCGTCAGATGGATGGGCACGGCGCGTGCGCCGGTGGCGGGGTCGGGCTGGGCGCCTGCATGCAGGCTCAGGGTGTCGAAGCCGGGGTCAGAGTAACCGGGCATGTTGTGTCTCCATGGCTGGTATTGATTGACGCAATGTGTGATCGAGCAGGCAATCAAAGATCAATTTGGTCGAATAGACGATTAAATATGTAGAAATTCATATGTTTCGTCATTGTTTTAGTTTTTCTCAATGCAAGCCATTGTGGGCTATATTTGTGCACGCACCTGCATTCTGTGCAAAGCGATGCCGCATGTGCTGACACATGCAGGACAAAAGCTGCCACAGCGTGCCAAACAGACTTCGGAGAACAGCAATGAAAGTTAGTGACATCCTGCGCGTCAAAGGCAATACCCTGTACACGGTGTCGCCCGACGAAAGCCTGGCCGCGGCGGTGCAGGTGATGTCGGAGAAGGACATCGGCTCGCTGGTCGTGATGGATCACGGCGATGTGGTGGGCATGCTCACCTTCCGCGAAGTGATCCAGGGCTTTGTGAAGACCGGCGGCGTGGAGAACATCTCCGTGCGCGGCGCCATGGACGACGCGCCCATGACCTGCACCATGGAAACCGATATGGACGAGGTGCGCCGCATGATGCTGGATCGCCATGCGCGCTATATGCCCGTGATGGACAAGCGCATGCTGATGGGCGTGATCTCGCTGTATGACGTGGCCAAGGCTGTGGTGGACAGCCAGAATTTTGAAAACCGCATGCTCAAGGCCTATATCCGCGACTGGCCTGAAGGCGAGCGCCAGGGCGCTGCCGACTGAGTGCCCAAACCCTTGGTTCAGAGATCAAACCCCGCCCCACCTGGTTGCGGGGTTTGTTTTTTATAGAGCGAAAATTACCTCTAACGCTTGCCAGTCAGGCGCAATCAGCTATGAATCCCATAGTGGCACCTATGAATGTCCTGCAGGCCTTGTGGAATGGTGCGCGCCTGGATGCCGCAGCACTGCAGAGTGTGCAATTCACGGGCGATGGCTGCCCACAAGGCTTTGCCAGCAGCTTCGCCGTCGTGCCTGCGATTCAGGCTAGCGTGGCCGCTGCTGCACTGGCCTCCACGCAAATCGAGCAACTACGCGAACCGCGACGACAGGCCCAGCAAATCAGCGTGGATGCACGGCATGCTGCTTTCGAGGCCAGCGGCTATTTCGCGCTTGATGGCGTGGTGCCTGACCTGTGGTCGCCCATCTCGGGTCTGTATGCCTGCGGGGCTGGCATAGGTCAGCCGGGCTGGGTGCGCATCCATGCCAATTTTGAGCATCACCGCGATGGTGCGCTGGCGCTGCTGGGTTTGCCGACCGACGCGCAAACGTCGCGCATCGAGGTTCAGCAGGCCCTGCAGCAATGTTCGGCGGCAGACTTTGAAGCCCGCGCCATAGCTGCCGGATTGCCAATAGTGGCGCTGCGCAGCCACGAGCAATGGCTGGAGCAGGGCCAGGAAGCCGAAATCGCCAACCGCCCATTGATCGCTCTGGAGCGCGTGAGCGATGCACCGCCGCTGCCCTGGCCGCAACTGGGCGATGGACAAAGGCCGCTGGCGGGCATCAAGCTGCTGGACTTGACCCGCATCATCGCGGGCCCGGTGGCCGCGCGCACGCTGGCTGCCTATGGTGCCGATGTGCTGATGATTAACGGCCCGCATTTGCCCAATATCGAGGCCATTGCCGAGCTCAGCCGTGGCAAGCGGTCAGCCCAACTGGATTTGCGCGGCGAAGCAGGGCGTGGCGATTTGCAGCAGCTGCTGCGCGAGGCCCATGTCTTCTTGCAGGCTTATAGGCCCGATGCTCTTGCGGCCAAAGGTTTCGGGGCCGAGCAACTGGCACAGCTGCGCCCCGGTATCGTGGTGGCGGAACTTGCTGCATATGGCTGGCAGGGGCCATGGGCCGGGCGGCGCGGGTTTGACTCGCTGGTGCAAACGGCCTCGGGCATCAATGTGGATGAAGGACTGACACGGGGTGATGGCAAACCGCGCGTGCTGCCCGTGCAGGCACTTGACTACGGTGCAGGCTTTTTGCTGGCCTTTGGCATTCAGGCTGCCTTGCTGCGCCAGGCCACAGAAGGCGGCAGCTGGCGTGTGCGCGTCACGCTGGCAGGAGTGGCGTACTGGCTGCGCAGCCTGGGCCGGGTTGCAGTGGAGGCGGGTGACTGGGATCAGCCGCGTGCCGATATGAGTCCCTACCTGGAGACCCTGGACAGTGGCTTTGGTCAATTGCAGGCCGTACGGCATTGCGCTCAGTTCTCGCGCACACCCGCAGCCTGGGAGCATGTGGCCATGCCACCAGGCTCACATCCGGCGCTCTGGTGACGCGGGCGTATTGTCGCGCCGGTTGCGCAGACCTTTGAACAGCAGCCCCACGAAGCACAGCAGGGCGATGCCCAGGCCCACCATCATGCTGATGACGGCCTTGCCATAGCCGCAGGCATACTGGCCTGCGCAGCGCGAGGGGGCGAATTCGTTGAACAGCAGGCCGCCAATACCGCCCACGACGATGGACAGCAAGGCAGAGGCCAGTACAAACAGCAGCTTCATGCCAGCAACTGTAGATGGCTGGGCAAACGGCAGTCAACGCAGTGCAACCCGAATTGCCAGGACCGGCCTGTGCAGGCGGGCTGTCACTTCAACGATAATCTCTGTCCATGAGCGGCAATACCTTTGGCACAATTTTCACGGTTACCAATTTTGGTGAATCCCACGGCCCGGCCATCGGCTGTGTGATTGACGGTTGCCCTCCGGGCATGGAGCTGAGCGAGGCAGACATCCAGTTCGATCTGGATCGCCGCCGCCCCGGCACCAGCAAGTTCGTGACCCAGCGCAACGAACCCGATGCGGTGGAAATCCTCTCCGGCGTCTACGAAGGCAAGACCACGGGTACGCCGATTGCGCTGCTGATCCGCAATACCGACCAGCGTAGCAAGGACTACTCGAACATTGCCCAGAGCTTTCGCCCTGGCCATGCTGACTATGCCTATTTCCAGAAATACGGCATCCGCGACCCGCGCGGCGGCGGCCGCTCTTCGGCACGCCTGACGGCGCCCACGGTGGCCGCGGGTGCCGTGGCCAAGAAGTGGCTCAAGCAAAAGTTCGGCACCGAGTTCCGCGCCTGTATGACCCAGATCGGCGATCTGTCCATAGGCTTCGAGAGCTGGGAGCATGTGCAGAGCAACCCGTTTTTCGCGCCTGTGGCCGATGTGAGCCGCTTCGAGGAATACATGGAGCAGCTGCGCAAGAGCGGCGACTCCTGCGGCGCGGCGCTGCGTGTGAATGCCAGCAACATGCCTGTAGGCCTGGGCCAACCCCTGTATGACCGCCTGGACGCCGACATCGCCTACGCCATGATGGGTCTGAATGCGGTCAAGGCCGTGGAGATCGGCGCAGGCTTTGACAGCGTGACCCAGCGCGGCACCACGCATGGCGATTCGCTGAGCCCCGAGGGTTTCCGCAGCAACAACGCGGGCGGTATCGTGGGCGGCATTAGCACGGGGCAGGATCTGGAAGTGCGTATTGGCATCAAGCCCACCAGCTCCATCATCACACCGCGTGAGTCCATAGACGTGCACGGCCAGAGCACCGAAGTCATCACCAAAGGCCGGCACGACCCCTGCGTGGGCATTCGCGCCGCGCCGATTGCCGAGGCACTGCTGGCGCTGGTGGTCATGGACCACGCACTGCGCCACCGGGCCCAGTGTGGCGATGTGGACTCCGGCCTCAAGCCCATTCCTGCATCGGCGGCCTGACCGGTGCCCTGACCCGGTTCCCTTGGCCGGGACTTGCGCAAACAAGGATGCACAAGGAGCGTTCCCATAGGGAAGATTTCTTGCCTGAACTTGATTTGCGCAAATCGTGTTGACATCAGGCAGACTGCTTTGTGCAGTACAACCTCGGCTCAGGAGAGTTCGATGGTGGTAGCAATTTCTCAAACGATTCAACGCCAGCCCCGCGCCAGCTCGCCAGGCTGGCGTTGTGCTTTGCGTGGCCTGGGCATGGCCTTGCTGGCGCTGGGGCTGAGTTCTTGCGGCGGAGGCAGCGTCGTGCGCCCGGCCAGCATGCAGATCACGCTGTTGGGCTTCAATGACTTTCACGGCAATCTGGAGCCGCCCAAGCAGGCCGTGATTGCGCAGGATGCCCAGGGCCGCAATGTCAGCGTGCCTGCGGGCGGCGCTGCCTATATGGCCCAGGCCATTGCCGAACGTCGAGCAGCCAACCGCCATGTGGCGCTGGTCACGGCTGGGGACATGATTGGAGCCTCACCCATTGTGTCGTCGCTGTTTCTCGATGAGCCGACCATCGAAGCGCTGAATTTGATGAAGGTGGACTTTGCTGCCACCGGCAATCATGAATACGACCAGGGCTATGCAGAGCTGCTGCGCATGCAGGGCGGCGGCTGCGAAAAATTCACGAGCAAACAGCCTTGTCAGCTCAGCAAGCCCTTCAAGGGCGCGGATTTTCAGTATCTGGCGGCCAATACGCTTCGCAACGACGGCCAGCCGCTGTTTCCTGCGATGGGCGTGAAGTTCTTCGAGCAGGATGGTTTGCGCATAGGTGTGGGCTTTATCGGCATGACGCTCAGGAACACACCGCATATGGTGCGTCCCAGCGGGGTCAAGGGCTTGACGTTCACGGGTGAGGCGCTGACCGCCAACGCGCTGATCCCGCAGTTGCGGGCCCAGGGCGCGGATGTCATCGTGGTGCTGATTCATGAGGGCGGGGCCACCACCTCAGGCTTGCAGGACGATAGCTGCAAGGGCCTGTCCGGGGATATCGTGCCCATCCTGGAGCAGCTTTCCAGCGAGGTGGATGTGGTGATCTCCGGCCACACCCATCGCTCCTATCTCTGCGACTACGCCAAGGTGGATGCGCGCAAACCATTTTTGCTGACCAGCGCCGGTTTGTACGGGACCTTGCTGACCGAGGTGCAGCTCACCGTCGATGCCAAGACCCGCCGCGTATCGCACCGCTCTGCACGCCAGAACATTGTGCAGGGCGAGCCGTTTACCGCCAGCTCGGGCCCGGTGGCGCTGCAGCGCGAATTTCCCGTCTATGCGGCCGATGCGGAGGTCGCCCAACTGGTGGCACGCTACAAGGCCGCGGCCCAGCCCTTGGCCGAAGCCAGCGTGGGGCGGCTGGCAGCGGCCGCCAGCCGCGTGCTGCAGGCCAATGGTGAAAGCGTGATGGGTCGCATGGTGGCGGACTCCATACTGGCGGCCACTCAGGACGAGACGGCAGGCGGTGCGCAACTGGCCTTGATGAACTCCGGGGGCGTGCGCGCTGATCTGGTGCCGGCGGCCGACGGCAGCGTGAACTACGGGCAGCTTTTCAGCGTTCAGCCTTTTGGCAACACGCTGATGGTGATGAGTCTGACGGGCGCGCAGCTGCATCAGGCACTGGAGCAGCAGTTCGCCAGCGGCACCAACACCGTCGATGCGCCGCGCATTCTGCAGGTCTCTTCGGGCTTCAGCTATCGCTTTGATCGCAGCCAGCCTGCGGGGCAGCGCGTGAGCGAGATGCGTCTGAATGGGCAGTTGCTAGCTCCTGCCCAGAGCTATCGCGTCGGCATGCAAAGCTATCTGGGCACAGGCGGCGATAACTTCAGTGTCTTCACTGAGGGCAAGGACGTGGTAGGCGGGATGCTGGATCTGGATGCGCTGGTGGCATATATACGCGCACAAAGCCAGCATGGTCCCATGCTGCTACCTTTGCAGGAGCGCATAGCGCGCATTCACTAATGATTTCTGCTGAAAATGAATTCAATACCTAGGCAGGAGTGACGCCAAATGCTCTTGATTTGAGAGCGTTTGCATTGAGGATGAAAAAAGCCACCCTGAAGGTGGCTTTTTTTGTTTCTCACTGGGGAGTCGGCTTGGACTTGGCCCTGGTCTTTGGGGTGCGGACCTCATCCATGATGCTCTTGAAGTCGTCCACATCCTCGAAGCTGCGATACACGCTGGCAAAGCGGATATAGCCGACCTTGTCCAGACCTTTGAGCTCATCCATCACCAGCTCGCCCAGGCGGCTGGAATCGATCTCGCGCTGGCCCAGATTGAGCAAACGGTCTTCGATGCGGTCTATGGCCTCGTCGATGAGTTCGGTGCTCACAGGGCGCTTGCGCAGGGCGATCTGAAAAGACCCCTGCAGCTTGGCGCGTTCGTACTCGATGCGCCTGCCGTCCTTCTTGACGATGGTGGGCAGGCTGACTTCGGGGCGCTCATAGGTGGTGAAGCGCTTGTCGCAGCCGCCACAGCGGCGGCGGCGGCGAATGAAGCCCCCATCCTCGGACTCGCGGGTTTCGACCACTTGCGTGTCCGGATTGCTGCAAAAGGGGCACTTCATGGTCGGGCCGCGCGTCCTGTCTTACTTGCTGTAGACGGGGAACTTGGCCGTCAGCTCAGCCACCTTGGCACGCACGGCGGCCAGGTTGGCTTCGTCTTCGGGCTTGTCCAGCACATCGGCCACGAGGTTGGCGGTGAGGCGGGTCTCTTCCTCGCCGAAACCGCGAGTGGTCATGGCGGGAGTGCCGATGCGGATGCCGCTGGTCACGAAAGGCTTTTCGGGGTCGTTGGGGATGGCGTTCTTGTTCACGGTGATGTGAGCCAGACCCAGGGCCGCTTCGGCAGCCTTGCCCGTGATGCCCTTGGCGCGCAGGTCCACCAGCATGACGTGGCTCTCGGTGCGGCCGGAAACGATACGCAGACCACGCTCGGTCAGGGTCTCGGCGAACACCTTGGCATTCTTGACCACTTGTTCCTGGTAGGCCTTGAACTCGGGGGTCAGGGCTTCCTTGAAAGCCACGGCCTTGCCGGCGATCACGTGCATCAGAGGGCCGCCTTGCAGGCCGGGGAAGATGGCGCTGTTGATGGCCTTCTCGTGCTCGGCCTTCATCAGGATCACGCCGCCACGAGGACCGCGCAGGCTCTTGTGGGTGGTGGTGGTGACCACGTCGGCGTGGGGTACGGGGTTGGGGTACACGCCTGCGGCGATCAGGCCGGCATAGTGGGCCATGTCCACCCAGAAGATGGCGCCGACTTCCTTGGCGATCTTGGCAAAGCGCTCGAAGTCGATGCGCAGGGCATAGGCCGAGGCGCCAGCCACGATGATGCGGGGCTTGTGCTCGCGAGCCAGCTCTTCGAGCTTGTCGTAGTCGATGGCTTCGTCAGCGTTCAGACCATAGGAGACGGCCTTGAACCACTTGCCCGACATATTCAGCGCCATGCCGTGGGTCAGGTGACCGCCTTCGGCCAAGCTCATGCCCAGGATGGTGTCGCCGGGCTTGGCAAAAGCCATCAGCACGGCCTGGTTGGCCTGCGAGCCGGAATTGGGTTGCACGTTGGCAGCTTCGGCGCCAAAGACTTGCTTGATGCGGTCGATGGCCAGCTGTTCGACCACGTCCACATGCTCGCAGCCACCGTAGTAGCGCTTGCCTGGATAGCCTTCGGCGTACTTGTTGGTCAGTTGCGAGCCCTGGGCTTCCATCACGGCGGGCGAGCAGTAGTTCTCGCTGGCGATCAGCTCGATGTGCTCTTGCTGGCGATGGTTTTCAGCCTGGATGGCGGCAAACAGTTCGGGGTCGACTTTCTCGACGGTATCGGTGCGTTGAAACATGGCAGTCCTGTGAACTAGATATTCCCTTGAAGCCAAGGGCTGCCCAGGCGAACGGCTGAAACGCTTGAGGGTTGCAATCGCTGCGACCTTGGGCGGTACGCTCCCCGGTGGTTCACAGACCTTGCAGTCTGCTGGTTTCCACGTCAGCGGCAGCCGGTTGGCAGCGCCTATCGCCAGTTGCGTACATCCGCTAGTGTAGCTGAGCTGACGGAGGGCTGAAGCCGGACGCGGCTTTTCCTGTATTCCGGCGGCACCATGAGAAATGACAACCCACGCTTGCCCATTGGATGTGGCTGCTGCTCATCCGAGTGCTCCTAGGCTGCTCCGGAGTTTCCATCTTGGGGCGGTCCGGCAACAAAAAAAGCTGGCAATGGCCAGCTTGAAATTGATTGGAGGTTCCGAGCTTAGAGCTTGGGGTCGGCCAGAGCCACTTGCTCGGCATGCGACACCGTGGTGGTGGCTGCGGCAGTGGTTGTCGCTGCAGGCTTGGCTGCAGGTGTGCTGGCCTTGGCTGTCATCACGGAGCTGCTGCGCAGGCCAGCGGCCATGCGCAGGCGCTGATGTTCGGCCAGCACCTTGGCCGCATAGCCGCCATCACTTTCCAGATTGGCTGCACCCACGTAGTACTTGAGCCCGCCCTCGATGGAGCCGGCGCGTGCGATGCATTCCTTGAGCACTTTCACGCCGACCTTCAGATTGGTCACGGGGTCAAATGCCGCGTGCTGGCCACCAAAGGTCTCGTACTTGTCGGTGTGAACCTTGGTCATGACCTGCATCAGGCCTTGCGCGCCCACCGAACTTTGAGCAAAGGGGTTGAAGCTCGACTCTATGGCCATGATGGCCAGGATCAGCGTGGGGTCGAGCTGATTGGCCTTGCCCTGGACATAGGCTTCGCTGACCAGTGCCGCGATAGGCTCCGGAGCCACGCGGTACTTCTTGCTGAGCCAGTAGGCCACGGCCGCCTGCTCCTTGGGCAGGTTCTTGGGGTTGACCGCAGTAGCCCGGTCGCTGGCCGCCAGCATCATGCTGGTGGCTTGAGGCTCTTCAATTTCTTCGACTTCTGCAACAGGCGCATGGCGGGCATCAAGCCACTGGCGCAGCTGGGACTCGCCAGCCAGACGCAGATCGGGGCGGGAAATCAAAATCAGGGCCGAGATGGCCACGGCCAAGCCCAGGAGGGCAAAACCGTTGTGGGTAAGAGCAAGAAAACCGTGAGCCGTCTTATGGCCCAACGTTCGCACGGTGGCGATGAATTTTCCTGACGCTGACATAGCTAGTCCTTTCTGGAGGGGTCACCCGAGTGCGGCAGTGCAACCAGCATGGTTGCTGCAGCGAGGACGACAGCCTCGATGAGGTGTTGCTGCGGGCCGATTAAAAGGCGCCTGCCATGTGGGTGTCAGGCGCCATCGGTCTGCTCAGTCGTGAGGCAGCGGAAACAAAAAATGGCTCATTTCGAGCGGTGGCGGATTCTAGAAGTGCGCTAAATAAACAGTCAATACTATTGATTGAAATCAATATTCATTTTGGAAATATTAAAACTGTATGTATGTACAGATTGCTTGCAATGAAGCAGCAGGAAATGATGGCTTCTCGCTGTGTGTACGCTAACTTCGTTAGTTTTGTCATCAAGCCGAAATAAAGTGCAAAAAAGTTGGTAACCCTTTACAAGCACGGTTATAGTGAATCTGCCTGCAAGTCGCAGGTGTATGCCAACGGAAAGGAAAAGCAAACTCTCGCCAGGACTCTGTGTTTCAGATTTTTGGCAGTTGCTCGTTATCTTCGCTGCGGCACTTAAGGGAGCAATCTGTTGCTTCCAGCGGCAAGGACCACACCCTCCTTGATCCGCGAAAAACGGCCTGGTCTGGTACCAGCCGTAAAGCCCGGAAGTCGGCTCTGACCACTTCCGGGCTTTGTCATTTCTGGGCTCAAAATGCCGACGCTTTTTGCCCCTGGTGTTTGTGGATTGTTTGCATTCCCAGGCCCGGTTTGGCCTTGTTTTTGATCAGGAGCGGCGCTGGCTGACGCAGACTTCTCCCAGGAGATGAGAGTGCCCTCTATATATAGAGCAATGCAAGGAGGCGACACGGCTCTGTACGGAGTAAAGTGACATCCTGCTCATCGCCAGTCCAAGCACCCGAAGGCCTAGGGAAGCCTTCGAGTTTCGTTCCAAGAAAAACACATATGTCATTGTTCACATCGAACCGCTGGTTGCGCCGGTTGATCTGGTCTGTTTTGGCCGTCTTGCTGTTATGGCTGCTGCTCTGGGCTATCGTGCCTTCAGTATCCAAAAGTCAACTGGAAAAACAGGCGTCCGCAAAGCTGGGGCGCGGCGTGCATGTGGGCAAGGTGGAATTTGCACCATGGTCCATGGCGGTCACCATTCATGATCTGGTGATTGATAAAGCTATAAAAAAAGTAGCTGATGGCGTAGATCCACAAAGCGCTGAAGGGCAAAAGGATTTGCAGTCTGCCGCCGAGCCGCAACTGGAAATCAAGCGCATTTTTGTCGATGCCAGTGCTCAATCCATCTTCCGTCTGGCACCGGTGCTGGATGCCATCGAGGTCGATGCCCCTGTGGTGCGTCTGACGCAGTACTCGCTGGGCAAGCTGGACATCGACGATGTGATCGCCAAGCTCTCCGAGCACAAGGACGAAGAGCCTTCCAGGCCCATGAATTTCGCGCTCTACAACATCGCTTTGCGCGATGGGCGTGTGGAGCTCAATGATGAGTCCGTGCGGCGCAAGCATGAGCTCAAGGATCTGCAGCTGGGCATTCCTTTCATCAGCAATCTGGAGTCCAAGCGCGAAATCAAGGTCCTGCCGCATCTGGCTTTCGACCTCAATGGCAGCAAGTTCGAGTCCAGCGGCGAGAGCACGCCGTTTGCCGACAGCCGCCAGACGACCATGACGCTCAAGTGGGACCAGATCGACCTCACTCCCTACCTCGGCTATGTGCCGGCCAGTGTGCCTGTCAGGCCCTTGTCCGGTGTGCTTGATACGGATTTGCAGATCAGCTTCGAGCAAAAGGAGCAAGCGGTTGTTGGCGTGAACGGCAAGCTGGAACTGTCTGGTGTGGAACTGCAGGATCGCCAGCATGCCCCTTTGCTGAAGTTCGAGTCGTTGCAGCTGCAGCTGGCCGATGTGCGACCGTTGCAAAACCAGATCACGCTGGAGTCTGTACGTTGGGTCAAGCCCGAGATTTTTGCCAGCCGTGATGCGCAAGGCGTCATCAACTGGCTGGGCTTGGGTGCCTCTGCTCAGGCTGAGCGCGCTGAAGTTGCTGATAAGCCGGTCAAGGCCGAGGGGAATGCCTCGACCGAGGTTCAAAAGCCTGCCCAGGCATTGGCTGTCCATGTGCGCCAGTTCGATGTGGATGAAGCTACGGTCCGTTGGCGGGATGAGGCTACGGGTGCAGCTCCTGCGGCTTTGACTCTGGCGCCTTTGGCCGTGCAGGTCAAGAACGTGCGCTGGCCCATGAGCGAGCCGCTTGATCTGGACTTGAAGGCCCGGTTGCATTCTGGCGAGCAAGCCAAGGAAGAGGGGGCTGCGACTCTGACGGTGGAAGGTCAGGCAACCCCTAAGGACGGCAAGCTTGATATCAAGTTGCAGCAATTGCCGCTGCAGTGGGTGCAACCATATATAGAGGCGCATTTCAAACCTCAGCTCAGTGCCATGCTGCAGGCGGATGCCCGGGTCGGCTGGAGCGAGGCTGGTGTGGTCGCCGAGGTGAAGGAGTTCACCGCAGACAAGCTGCAGGTGCAGGACAAGCAAGCTCCGGTTTCGGTCGATCAGATCAAGCTGGCGGGCGCTCATATAGATGTAGCTCAGCAACTGGTGCAGCTGGAGTCGCTGGAGGTGCAAAAGCCCCAGTTGGCGGCATTGCGTGATGCGCAAGGTCACTGGATGTACGAGCGTTGGCTGCCTCAGGCCAAGGGTGGAAAAAGCACCAAGGCTGCGGCCAAGGCTGGCCAGGAAAAGCCCTGGAATGTGAAGCTTGCAGGACTGGCGGTGGACGGCGGCTCAGTGCGCTTCAGCGATGCGGCTCCTGTGCAAGGACAAAGTGCTCAGCCCGTGGAGCTGGATGTGAGTGCGCTGCGCGTGCGACTGGGGGCATTTGAGCCTTTGGCCGCGAAAGCTGCGCCCAGCCCGCTGGAAGTGTCTGCGCGTTTGGGTGCTGGCCGTCGTGTGAAGGCCGGTAGTATCAATTTCCGTGGTCAGCTGGGGCTGACTCCCCTGTCTGCTCAAGGTCAGCTGCAGGCGCAGGCTGTGCCGCTGCACGCGTTTGAGCCTTATTTCGGGCACAAGCTCAATGTGAACCTCGTGCGTGCGGACGGCAACTTCCGCGGCAAGCTCAACTATCTTGCCCAACCAAGGGGACCGCAGCTCAGCGTGCTTGGTGATGTGGAGCTGACCGATCTGCGTGTGCGCTCCACCCTGGCTGCGCCCGTACGTGAAGAAACCGACAAGCCAGTCACTGCCAAGGGGGCGCTCACAGCGGTGCTCAACGACTCCACTGCAGAGCGTGCCAAGGCCTTGTCGGAGCGCACGGGTCTGGGGCTGGGCGACGATCTGCTGGCCTGGAAGACCCTGGCCGTGCGCGGGCTTGACCTGAATCTGCGCCCGCAGCAACCGCTGCGTGTGAGCGTGCGAGAGACGGCGCTCAGCGATTTCTTTGCTCGTGTCATCGTGCAGCGCAATGGACGTATCAATCTGCAGGACATTTTGAAGACGGAGAAGTCCGAGCAGTCCGTGGCCCAGAACGAGCAGGCCAATGCCCAGGCTGCGGCAGGCGAAAAGCCTGCAGTGGTAAAAGCGCCCGAGCCTGCCAAGGCAGAAGACAGCGGCCCCGCTCCCGTCATCAACGTCGGCCCGATCGTGCTGACGGGGGGCAAGGTGCAGTTTTCCGACTACTTCATTCAGCCCAACTACTCGGCGGATCTGAGTCAGCTCAATGGCCGCTTGAGTGCGTTTTCGTCCCAGCCTCCGCAAGGTCAGGCCGAGCCTCAGATGGCCGATCTGGAAATCAAGGGCAGGGCACAGGGCACGGCGACGCTGGATATCAGTGGCAAGGTCAACCCCCTGGCCAAGCCTCTGGCGCTTGATGTGCGCGCGCAGATGAATGACCTGGAGTTGTCGCCGCTGTCGCCTTACTCCATCAAATACGCGGGCTATGGCATCGAGCGCGGCAAGCTCTATATGGATGTCAACTACAAGGTGCAGCCCGATGGGCAGCTGACAGCATCCAACAAGCTGGTGTTGCGTCAGCTGACCTTTGGTGACAAGGTCGAAGGTGCGCCAGCATCGCTGCCCGTCAAGCTGGCCGTGGCCTTGCTGTCCGACCGCAATGGCGTGATAGATCTGGATGTGCCATTGAGCGGCTCGCTCAATGACCCCCAGTTCCGCCTGGCTCCCATCATCTTCAAGGTGATAGGCAACATCATCATGAAGGCTGTGACGGCGCCGTTTGCGCTGCTGTCAGGCGCTTTCTCGGGTGGTGATGAATCGGGTGCCGTGAACTTTGCGCCAGGTAGTGCCCAGCTCGATGCCAAGGCCAAGGATCAACTGAGCAAGATCGTCAAGGCGCTCAACGACCGTCCTGCGCTCAAGATGACTGTTGCGGGAGAGTCGCGCGAAGCGGAAGACAAGGAAGCGTGGAAGGCTGTGGAGCTCGATCGTCTGCTGCTGGCAGAAAAGCGCCGCAAAAATCTGCGCGAAGGCAAGAACGCCGAAGACATCACCGAGTTCAGCGAGGCCGAGCGGCCTGCATTGCTCAAGGCGGTCTATGGCCGTGCTGACATCAAAAAGCCCCGCAATATGGTCGGAATGGCCAAGGATCTGCCTGCCGATCAGATGAAGGAGCTGCTGGTGGCCAGCATCAAGGTGCCTGATGACGCCATGCGTGAGCTGGCCCTGGCGCGCGGTGTGGCAGTCAGAGACTATCTGGCGACACAGAATCTGCCGCTGGAGCGTCTGTTCCTTGGCGCTCCGAAGCTGGATGTACAGGACAAGGACTGGACTCCGCGCGCCCAACTGAGCCTGTCTGCGCAGTGATCGAAGGTGCGCGCAGCGCACCTTGATTTCGCCTTTTTTGGCTTGTCTTCAAATAAAGGCGAAAATAGCGCTTTGCCCAGGTGCTTTGGCATCTGGTCTTGAGCTTGCGATGCCTGCCCTCAGATGGGTTGGCACGGGCCGGTTGCAGCGATTTCTGCAAAGGCTGACAAGCATTTTTTGACCCCTACATGACCTCTATCTCTCCTAGCAGCACCATGTCTGATGCATCTGAAGTAAGCCCGGCCTCTGCCAAGAATTCTGAGCAACATCCGCTGGATGCGCTGACGGGTGGTGCTTTTTCTGCCGAAACCTCGGGTGATCGCGCCGCGCGCATCCGTGATTGGCTGACCACTCAACCCTCGGTTGAGCAACTCCAGGAAGTCCACAAGGAACTCAATGGCCGCGACAAGAGCGCGGCCCGCGCCGTGCGCGAGCGCCTGGACGAAATCCGCCGTACCGAAAACCAGGAAAAGATTTCCGTGGAATGGGCCGAGAAGGCTCAGACCCTGCTGGCTGCCGTGCCTTTCGACGCTGCTGCAGCTGCGGCCTGGCAGCGTGATGCTGCGAAGGCGGGCGCCGCACTGTCGCGCGAGCCGCTGTCGCAGTTCAAGGTGCAATTGGTCGAGCGTGTGAAGGCCGTGGAAGATCTGCAACACCGCACCCAGGTGCAGCGTGAAGTGGCACTGCTGCTGGCGCAACGCATCGAAGTACTGTCCACCAAGTCCTGGAAGGATGCCAAGGCGGTTCTCGAAGCCCTGGGCGCTGACGTGGCCCGCTGGCAGGAGCAGGCCAAGGATCTGACCGGAGATGCCAGCTGGAGCAGCGTGGACGGTCGTTTCCCTCCTCAATTGGAAGCAGCATCGGCGCAGCTGGCGCTGGTTTGGGAGGCTTTCCAGTCCGCGCTGGCGCAGACCGAAGCTGCTGCTGCAGACGACGCCGCACCTCTACCCACGGTGCCTGTCTGGGCCGATGAAATTCGCGTGGCCCGTGGCCTGCCACCTGAGGCAGCGCCTGTGGAAGCCGTCAAGCCCGCTGCCCGTGCAGCTGCTGCAGGTCGCGGCAAGCCTTCGCCAGAGCAAGTGGAAGCTGCCAAGGCTGCCTTGGGTCAGGCTTTGCAGGCACTGAAGGAAGAAACGGCGGCTGGTAACAGCAAGGCCGGTTCTGCTGCTGTGCAAGCTCTGCGCGCTGCCATCAAGACGCATGGCCGTTTTGTCGAAGAGGCCCTGGTCGCAGAAGTGCACGAAGCCCTGCTGGCTGCGGGTGAAGCCGACGGCTGGCAGCGTCAGAATGCAGACAAGCTGCGTGAAGAGCTGGTGGCCAAGGCCGAAGCTTTGCTCAACCGTCCCGAAGGTCAGGCTCTGGGTGGTCGCAAGATTCAGGAAACCCTGCGCAGCCTGCGCGAGCAGTGGAAGCAAGCCGACCAGGGCGCCATGGCCAACCACGCTCTGTGGAAGAAGTTTGACGAGGCCTGCAACGCTGCCTACAAGGTGGTCGAGTCCTGGCACGACAAGATCCGCCAGGACAGCACGCAGGCCAAGGCCCAGCGCATGGCTCTGATCGAAGAGATCAAGGCCTGGGCTGCAGAGCATTCGGCCAGCCAGGACTGGAAGACCATGCTGCGCGCACTGCGCCAGTTTGGTGAGCGCTGGCGTGAAAGCGGTCATATCGGCGAAAAGCTGTTTGCCGAGCTGCAACCGCTGTTCAAGCAAGCCATGGCTGCTGCCGAGGCTCCTTTGCAGGCTGCGCAAAAAGCCAGCCTGGACCGCCGCCACGCCATGATCGACGAGGCTGTGACGCTGGGTGCGGCTGCCAGCCTGCGCATCGACGCAGTCAAGGCATTGCAGCAGCGCTGGCAGGCCGAGGCGCAAGGCGTGCCCCTCGATCGCAAGCATGAGCAAAAGCTCTGGGATGCTTTCCGCAAGCCGCTGGATGAAGCCTTCAACCGCAAGAGTGTCGATCGCGGCTCGCGCGGTCTGGTCGTGGAGCTGTCCGAGCATGACCGCCGTGTGCTGGAGGCCTCCCAGGCTGTGGAAGTCGCCAACGCAAGCGGCGATGCGCAGAAAATCCGTACCGCGTTGGCCGAGCTGGAAGCTGCCATGAAGGCGCAACCTGTGGCGGAAAAATCTGATGAAAATCAGGCTCAAGCCCAGGAAAATCAAGCGCAAGCTGCTCCTGAAGCAGAAGCGGCTGCTGAGGCTCCTGCAGCCAAACCAGCGCGCCCTGTGGTGGCTGTGCGCGGTGACGACCGCCCCGGTGCGAAGAAGGAAGCTGCTCCTGTGGCTGGTGCTCGTCCTGGTGATCGCAGGGACGGTGGGCGTGGCCGCGATGCAGCGCGTGGAGATCGCGGTGGTCGCGATGGCCGTGATAGCAGTCGTGACATGGGGCGCGGTCGTCGTGAATTTGGCCGTGAAGAGCGTGGTCCGCGTCTGGCAGATCCTGCTTTCCGTGCTCAGCGTGACGCGATGGAGCATGCTCAGGAAGCTTTGCGCAAGCTGGCGGCCCAAGCCCATGGCGAGGCCCTGACCCAGCTCATGGGGGCATGGCAGGCTCGTGATGCAGAGCAGATGCCTTCGGCCCAGCAACTGGGTGGAAAGGTGACGGCACCTGTGCGCTCCTCCTGGAGCAATGCCATTGCTGCAGCTCCCAAGGGTGATGCTGCCGAAGCGCTGCTGCGTCTTGAAATGGCAGCCGATGTGCATACGCCTGCCGACCAGCTGGCAGCCCGTCGTGCATTGCAACTGCAGATGCTGACCCGCCGCAACGATCCATCGCCTCAGCAAACCTGGGGTCAGGATGTGGCCGTCGTGCTGGCAAGCAGCAGCGATGAAGCCTCGGCTCGCCGCCTGCAGTCTGCGCTCAAACAGCTGCTGCGCAAATAAGCGTTCCGGCAAACTAGAAAAGGGAGTCGCAAGACTCCCTTTTTTTGTACCTGGATTGTTCGTATGGAGGCTGAGAGGGTAGATGGGAGAAACGAAAAAGCCGCTGCATTTGCATGCAACGGCTTGTCGTATTTGGTGCCCAGAAGAGGACTCGAACCTCCACGGAGTTACCCGCTAGTACCTGAAACTAGTGCGTCTACCAATTCCGCCACCTGGGCTCTCAGGATGAGATGAATTATATAGCGGCCAACGCAGTGTTCTGGCGAGTTGGGGCAATTTCTGCAAAGTTTTTTGAGAGGCTGAGAGGGGGATGGGAGAAACGAAAAAGCCGCTGCATTTGCATGCAACGGCTTGTCGTATTTGGTGCCCAGAAGAGGACTCGAACCTCCACGGAGTTACCCGCTAGTACCTGAAACTAGTGCGTCTACCAATTCCGCCACCTGGGCTCTCAGGATGGGATGAATTATATAGCGGCCAACGCAGTGTTCTGGCGGGTTGGCGCAATTTTTGCAAAGTTTTTTTGAGGGGTCTAGAGGGTAGTGGGAGAAACGAAAAAGCCGCTGCATTTGCATGCAACGGCTTGTCGTGTTTGGTGCCCAGAAGAGGACTCGAACCTCCACGGAGTTACCCGCTAGTACCTGAAACTAGTGCGTCTACCAATTCCGCCACCTGGGCTCTCAGGATGGGATGAATTATATAGCGGCCAATGCAGTGTTCTGGCGAGTTGGCGCAATTTCTGCAAAGTTTTTGAGAGGCCGAGAGAGTGGCGGGGGAAACGAAAAAGCCGTTGCATTTGCATGCAACGGCTTGTCGTGTTTGGTGCCCAGAAGAGGACTCGAACCTCCACGGAGTTACCCGCTAGTACCTGAAACTAGTGCGTCTACCAATTCCGCCACCTGGGCTTTCAGGGAAGATTTGAATTATAGCGTAAATTCAAACTTCAATTTTCAAGAGATGCCAACAGGGCCAAAACATTCCAATTGTCAGAATGTTTCCCCAGTTCATCGAAACCTTGTTGGGTTGTCGTTAAACTTGGTGCCCAGGAGAGGACTCGAACCTCCACGGAGTTACCCGCTAGTACCTGAAACTAGTGCGTCTACCAATTCCGCCACCTGGGCATCTCAGGAAAGACATAGATTGTATATCAAAAAAATGAACCCTCGCGCTAAAGCTGCCGATATGAACGAAGAAATCTTGGGCACTGTGCAGGGCCACCGCGACGGACACGGTTTTGTCGTCCGTGACGATGGTGAGCGTGACATCTACCTTCCCCCCAATGAAATGCGAGCCGTGCTGCACAAGGACAGAGTCCAGGTACGCATTGCCCGGAACGACTACCGTGGCCGTCCTGAAGGGCGTGTGGTTGAAATTGTGGAGCGTCCGGATCAGCCCATCATTGGCCGCTTTCTGCAGGAAAGCGGTGTGTGGCTTGTTGCACCCGAAGACAAACGCTACGGTCAGGACGTCCTGATCCCATCGAACGCCACCGGCTCTGCCCAACCAGGGCAGGTGGTGGTGGTGAAGCTGACCGAAGCGCCGGCCCTGTTTGGTCAGCCGGTGGGGCGCATCACCGAAGTGCTGGGTGAGGTTGATGATCCGGGTATGGAGATCGAAATTGCGGTGCGCAAGTACGATGTGCCGCATATTTTCTCCGATGCTTGCCTGGAGCAAGCCAAGGCCTTGCCTGAGACGGTGCGCCCTGCCGACCGCAAGCAGCGCATTGACCTGACGGATATTCCGCTGGTCACGATTGACGGCGAAGATGCCCGTGACTTTGACGATGCCGTGTATTGCGAGCCCGCCAAGGTGGGGCGCGGCAAGGGCTGGCGTCTGTTGGTGGCGATTGCCGATGTGAGCCACTATGTGACGACCGGCAGTGCCATTGACGTGGATGCCTACGATCGCGCCACCAGCGTCTACTTTCCGCGCCGCGTGATTCCCATGCTGCCGGAAAAGCTCAGCAACGGCTTGTGTTCCCTTAACCCTGATGTGGACCGTCTGTGCATGGTCTGCGACATGCTGGTCACGGCCAAGGGTGAAGTGCAGGCCTATCAGTTCTACCCTGCGGTCATGCACAGCCATGCGCGCTTCACCTATACGGAAGTGGCGGCAATCCTGGCCAATACGCGCGGTCCGGAGGCGGCCAGGCGCAAGGAGCGCGTGCAGGATCTGCTGAATCTGCATGGTGTTTATCAGGCCTTGCTCAAGGCGCGCGAAGCGCGTGGCGCCGTTGACTTCGAGACCACGGAGACGCAGATCGTCTGCGACGACAATGGCCGCATCGAGAAGATCGTGCCGCGGACCCGCAACGAAGCGCACAAGCTGATTGAAGAGGCCATGCTGGCGGCCAACGTCTGCAGCGCCGACTTCATCGAGCAAAGCGGGCAGTTGGGCCTGTTTCGCGTGCACGACAAGCCTTCGCTGGAAAAGCAGGAGATCCTGCGCAACTATCTCAAGGCCATGGGCGTGGGCATGAGCATCAGCGAGAACCCTACGACCAGGGAGTTCCAGCAGATTGCGGCAGCCACCAAGGACAGGCCCGATGCGCAGCAGATCCACACCATGCTGCTGCGATCCATGATGCAGGCCTTCTACACACCTGAGAACACAGGCCATTTCGGCTTGGCGTTCGAGGCCTATACGCACTTCACCAGCCCCATCCGTCGTTATCCGGATTTGCTGGTGCATCGCGTCA
This sequence comes from Comamonas resistens, assembly GCF_030064165.1. Taxonomy (NCBI): domain Bacteria; kingdom Pseudomonadati; phylum Pseudomonadota; class Betaproteobacteria; order Burkholderiales; family Comamonadaceae; genus Comamonas; species Comamonas resistens. The sequence goes on along the minus strand of NZ_CP125947.1, from coordinate 3,391,222 downwards.
TCAAGGCGGAGCTGAGCGGTACGCACTACAAGCTGCCGAACCTGCCCACGCCCGGTGAGGCCCACGCCAAGATGGCCAAGCGCCTGGCTTCCCGCGTGGTCGAACCCGGCCAGAAGCCGCGCAAGCGCGCCGCGGGCAAGGAGTTTCAGGCCTGGGAGGCTGCGGGTCTGCACTGCAGTGCCAACGAGCGCCGCGCCGATGAGGCCAGCCGTGATGTGGAGGCCTGGCTCAAGTGCAAATACATGCGCGAGCACCTGGGGGAGGAGTTTGCGGGCGCTGTGTCCTCGGTCACGACCTTCGGCATCTTTGTGACGCTGGACGCTATGTATGTGGAAGGCCTGGTTCACATTACCGAGCTGGGTGGCGACTACTTCCGCTTTGACGAGGCGCGTCAGGAATTGCGCGGTGAGCGCTCCGGTGTGCGCTATGGCATTGGTACCCGGGTGCGGGTTCAGGTCAGCCGGGTGGATCTTGATGGTCGCCGCATTGACTTCCGTCTGGTGCGCGACGGTGAGGACGCCATCATGCAGTCTCCTCGCCGTGGTGCTGGCAAGGAAGAAGTGCGAGGCCGCCGTGAGCCGCGTGACCAACGCGATGATCGCGCAGGCGGTAGCTATGCCGAAAAATGGAGCCGTCGTGATGCCAAGGTCAACCGTGCGCAGCGCAACACTGCTGGTGCCGTTGTCGATGCGAATGGGGGCAAGCAAGGCCGCAAGGCTGCCAAGAAGGCCATGCTCAAAGGCGTGAATTTGGCGGCATTGGAGGCTGAATATGCTCAGGAAGGCATGGTAGCCAAGCCTGCCGCAGCCCCTGTTTTGGCGAGCAAGCCTGTGGCTGCCGCATCGCCACGCAAGGCGGCCGGCAAGAAGAAGGTGGCGGCCCTGCTGGGTGGTGATGCTCCTGCAGCCAAACCGGTCGTGCAGGCAGCGGTATCTGACAAGGCCAAGCCCGTCAAGCGTGCCAAGGCGTCTGCTGCGGCCACGAAAACTGCCAAGCGCAAGACCGAGCGTTAAACATTCGGCGCGCTATTGCCAAGGGCGCAAGGGGAAAAGGCCTTGTCCGCAGTGACAAGGCCTTTTTTATTGCCGCCGGGCCGCCCTAAGGCAATAAGCGGCCACCTTTGGGGGGCAGCGGTCAAACGAAGTGGGCAAGCGTGGGGGGTATGTCAAGTGGCTTGTGGCGTTGTTCAACCCAGGTGCATGGCCAGGACACTGGCGCTGAAAGGAATGTGGGCAGGCCATTCGTCGGCCAACTGCCCGTGACGGAAGGCTGCTTGAACGGCGGCCTGTTCTGCCGTGCAGCCAGTTGCCCAGATGGCGCCTGTCAGCCCGGCCAGCACATCCCCCGTGCCGCCACGCGCCAGCAGCGCATTGCCGCTGGAATTGATCCATGGAGTACTTGCGGGACTTGCAATCACGGTGCCGGATCCTTTGAGCAGGGCGGTGCATTGGAACTGCTGCGCCAGGGCCGACGCGGCGCGCAAACGGTCGGCTTGCACGCTTTGGGTATCGGTCTTAAGCAGCCGGGCAGCCTCCAGAGGGTGGGGTGTGAGTATGGCCGACTGCTGACGCGTGGCGCGGCTGCACAGCAGCTTGGCCAGGCTCGCGCTTTGGCTGATGGCATTGAGGGCATCGGCATCCAGCACCAGGCGAGGGGCTTGCTGCAGAACCGTGGGCAGCCAGGGCTCGATGGCCTGACCTCCGCCGCATCCGCAGACCACGGTTGCGCTATGCCAGTCTTGCGCTTGCGGCTGACGCAGCATGATTTCTGGCCAAGGGGAGATGGCCTGATCGGTTCGATGCTCTGCGTCCAGCAGCGCAAGCATCACGCGTCCCGCGCCAGCATGCAGTGCGGTCAGGGCGGCCAACCATGCGGCGCCTGTCATGGATAAACCTCGATGTCCAAGGCCCTCGCCGCCCAGGATCACCACATCGCCATAACTGCCTTTATGGCTGGAGTGTGGGCGAGCAGGCTGCGAGCCTGAAGTGGGGCGTGTACTCAATCTGGCGGCTGGAGCTGCTGCTGGGGTCTGTGCGTTCCAAGTGCTGTAGCCGAGGTCATCCCACCAGACTTGGCCGCAAGCATCGCGCCCTTGTGAGGTGAACAGGCCGGGATGCAATGTCAGCAGAGCCAAGGTGTGGCGCGGGCTGGGGTGGTGTTCTGGGACTGCTGTCGGTGCAAGTTCGGTCAGGTATTGCCCTGTGTCGGCGTTCAGCCCCGACGCGATATCCACACATAGCACGGGGCAGCTGCTGCGCTGCACTTGCTGCAATAGTTGAAGCAGCCTGCGCTGATCCGTATTGGGCTTGGTGGTGCTTTTGTCTTGAAGTCCGATGCCAAGCAGGGCATCAATGCACAAATCCTGCGCTCCCATGTATTCGGGGCATTGCTCCACCCATTGCACGCCTGCTGCCTGGGCGCGCAGCCATGAGGCTTTTGCGTCGGCCGGCAGGTGTTGCGGGGCGCGCACTTCACTGACCAGAACTTGCGATAAGGGGCGAAGGGCCTTGAGTTGTGCGGCGGCTTCAAAGCCGTCTCCGCCGTTGTTGCCCGGACCGCAGGCAATCCAGATGCGCTGTGCATGAGGCGCAATAGCCATGGCCAGACGCGCAACTGCCAGGCCTGCACGTTGCATCAGGGTGTGAGTCGGGAGTTGACGGGCGTAGTCCTGTTCGATCCGTCGGGTGGCGGCGGTGTCAAACAGCGGCCAGCCAGGGGCGCTGGTGGGTGTGGTGTCGGAGGCGATGCGCAGCATGCGACGAGCATAGCGCCAGCGGCAGTCATTGCTTATTCATAGAGTTGACTTTTGAGTGTCAACGGCCTGTTGGGGTGAGTGATGGATTTGCATGAAATAGGCTGCTAACCCTTTGCTGGTAAGCGCTGGCAGCTATCAATAATGGGTAAAGCTTGCGCAAACAAGGATGTCCCAAGGACTGCGGCCTTGAGGCCAAGCTCTTGCCCGGAGCCTGATCTGCGTAAGTCGTAACGAGATCAGGCGTTGGCTTGAAGCACGGCTTCAATGGCCGCGCTGATTTGCAGCACGGCATCGTCATGCAGCGCAGCGTGCCAGATCATCAGGCCCATGGGCAGCTCATTGGCCTGATGGCAGGGCAGGGAGAGTGCGCAGCCATCCAGCATATTGATGACGCTGGTATTGCGCAGCAGCAAGGCATTGACGCGCACAAATTCCGCATCGTGCTTGGCGTCGGCCTCCGGGCTCAGGCCATTGGCGGGTGCAACGGAGCTGATGGTGGGGGCGGTCAAGGGGGTGGTGGGGGAGAGCAGCGCATCAAACGAAGCCATGGCAGCTTCCATCCTGGCAATCCAGCGCTTGCGCGCAGCGATCAGATCCAGATAGTCGGCTGCGCTCATGTTGGCGCCGCGCTCGATGCGCGAGCGCACGCGTGGGTCATAGAGTGCGGCCTGGGCAGGGTCCTGCAGATAGGGACGGTGCCAGGCATAGCTCTCTGTGGGGGAGAAGCCGCCGATGATGTTGACGGCGTCCAGCTCCTCAAGTTCGGGCAGGTCTATCCATTCGATGGATGCTCCCGCAGCCTGCAGCTGGGCGACGCTGCGCTCAAACGCGACTTTGACAGCGGGCTCGATCTGCTCGAAGAAGATCTGACGTGGTACGGCCAGACGCCATTGATTCAGAGGACGATCGATCCTGGTGACCTGGCGGTCGGCGAGGATTTCATGGAGCAGCACGGCATCGCGCACGCTGCGCGTGATGGCGCAGGCAGTGTCCAGAGTGGGGGACAAGGGGATGGTGCCGTCGGTGGGGACCAGGCGAGCCGTGCTTTTGAAGCCAACCAGTCCGTTGAGGGCGGCCGGAATGCGGATGGAGCCGCCGGTGTCCGAGCCCAGGGCAGCCCAGGCTGCGCCGCTGGCGACCGAGACTGCAGCCCCTGAAGATGAGCCGCCAGGAATGCGGGCAGGGCGTGTCGGCGCAAGCTGCGGGTTGGCGGGGTGGCGTGCATCCAGTGCTGCAGGCGTGCCAAAGTGCGGATTCACCCCCACGCCTGAAAACGCAAACTCCACCATATGTGTACGGCCGATGAGGGCAGCGCCTGCATTCTGCAGGCGGGCAACAGCGGTCGCCGTGCTTTCTGCCAGAGGAGCGTTCCGAAGCACCTTGGAGCTGGCGGCGCTGCGCGAACCTTGCATATCAAACAGGTCCTTGATGGAAACGGCCAGGCCTGCCAGAGGTTGGGTGCGCGGAGTTTCTGCGGCGGCCCAGCGGGCGCTGTCGAAAAAAGTCTGGCTGAAAACATGTGCGCACAGAGGGCTTTGTGCGGCGGCAATGCTCAATTCCATGAGGCTGGATGCGCTTTCGCGGCCCTCGCGAATCTCAAGAGCTGCGTGACTGAGGTCGTATTGCATGGCGATGTGCTAAAATTTTGCGGCTTTGCTAAGGGTTGGCCCGTAAGGGGCATATCGAGAAGCACTGTAAGTGGTGGATGCGGCACGCTTTTGTGATGCTGCGGCGCTCTTTCAGGCAAGCAAGGCAAATAGCAAACCGGCCTATTCAAGGTGTTGCTGGCAATGCTCCGAGCATTACAGCAATCGTTGGGCCGGATTTTAGACCTAACCTTAGAGGTAATTAACATGGCAGTAACAATGCGCGAGATGCTGGAAGCTGGCGTCCACTTCGGTCACCAAACTCGCTTCTGGAACCCCAAGATGGCTCCGTTCATCTTCGGTCACCGCAACAAGATTCACATCATCAACCTGGAAAAGTCCCTGCCGATGTTCCAGGAAGCCCAGAAGTTCGCCAAGCAGCTGACTGCTAACGGCGGCACTGTGCTGATGGTGGGTACCAAGCGTCAAGCCCGTGAACTGGTGGCTGAGCAAGCTCAGCGCGCTGGCGTGCCTTACGTTGACCAGCGCTGGCTGGGCGGCATGCTGACCAACTTCAAGACCGTCAAGACCTCCATCAAGCGTCTGAAGGACATGAAGGCTCAGCAAGAAGCCGGTCTGGAATCCATGTCCAAGAAGGAACAGCTGATGTTCGTTCGCGAACTGGAAAAGCTGGAAAAGGACATCGGCGGTATCCAGGACATGAACGGCCTGCCCGACGCTATCTTCGTGATCGACGTGGGCTTCCACAAGATCGCTATCGCTGAAGCCAAGAAGCTGGGCATTCCCCTGATCGGCGTGGTTGACACCAACCACAACCCCGAAGGCATCGACTACGTGATTCCTGGTAACGACGACTCCGCCAAGGCTGTGCAGCTGTACGCCCAAGGCATTGCCGACGCCATCCTGGAAGGCCGTGAAGCCCGTCTGAACGACGTGGTCAAGGCTGCCGCTGGTGAAGACGGCGACGAGTTCGTGGAAGTGGAAGCATCCGCCGCCTAAGCGAAGTCCGGCTGCGCGACCGCATCGCGAGAAAAAGCGGGGCTCTGAGAAGCCCCGTTTTTTTAGCCGAAATCCTGTAACGAATCGAACTGATACTGGAGAAATACGATGGCAATTACTGCAAGCATGGTGGCCGAACTGCGTGCCAAGACCGACGCTCCCATGATGGAGTGCAAGAAGGCTCTGACCGAAGCTGACGGCGATATGGCCAAGGCGGAAGAGCTGCTGCGCGTCAAGCTGGGCACTAAGGCTGGCAAGGCCGCTTCCCGCGTGACCGCTGAAGGCGTTGTGGCTGCTTTCATCGAAGGCGACAAGGGTGGCCTGATCGAAGTCAACAGCGAAACCGACTTCGTGTCCAAGAACGACAGCTTCCTGGCCATGGCCAATGCCGCTGCCAAGCTGGTGGCTCTGCACAACCCCGCCGACATCGACGCCCTGGGCGCTCTGGCTTACGAGCAAGACGGCTACGGCCCCACCCTGGAAGACGTGCGCAAGGGTCTGATCGGCAAGATCGGCGAAAACATGTCCTTCCGCCGCTTCAAGGCTTTCAACGGCGCCGGCCTGGCTGCCTACGTGCACGGCACCCGCATTGGTGTGGTCGTTGAATTCGACGGCGAAGCTGCTGCTGCCAAGGATGTGGCAATGCACGTGGCTGCCATGAAGCCCGTGGCCGTGACTTCCGCTGACGTGCCTGCCGACATCGTCGCCAAGATGGTTGAAGGCTCGGTGCAGAAGTATCTGAAGGAAGTTTCCCTGGCTGACCAGGTCTTCGTGAAGGCTGCTGACGGCAAGCAAACCGTGGCTCAGATGCTCAAGGCTGCCAACACTACCGTGAAGGGCTTCACGATGTATGTCGTGGGCGAAGGCATCGAGAAGAAGACTGACGACTTCGCTGCCGAAGTGGCTGCCCAAGTGGCTGCAGCCAAGGCTGGTGCTTAAACCTAAGCCTTAGCAACAATCGCGGCCTGGTGCCGCGATTGATTTATCTCCCCTCCCATTTTTCATTCTCACCTTAACTTCTCTCGGAGAAACACCATGTCCAACGCCATTCCTGCCCATAAGCGCATTTTGCTCAAGCTGTCGGGTGAGGCGTTAATGGGGGATGACCAGTTCGGCATCAACCGCGCAACCATCGAGCGCATGGTGGCCGAGATCGTGGAAGTGACCAAGGTGGGTGTGCAGGTCGCGGTGGTGATCGGCGGCGGCAACATCTTCCGCGGCGTGGCAGGGGGCTCCGTGGGCATGGATCGTGCCACGGCCGACTATATGGGCATGCTGGCCACGGTGATGAACGCGCTGGCCCTGGCTGACGCCATGGACAAGCAGGGACTGACGGCCCGTGTGATGTCGGCCATCGGTATCGAGCAGGTGGTTGAGCCCTATGTGCGCCCCAAGGCGCTGCAGTATCTGGAAGAGGGCAAGGTCGTGGTGTTTGCCGCAGGTACCGGCAACCCCTTCTTCACCACCGACACTGCGGCTGCGCTGCGCGGTGCCGAAATCGGTGCCGAAGTGGTTCTGAAGGCCACGAAGGTCGATGGCGTCTACACCGCCGATCCGGTCAAGGATCCTTCCGCCACCCGTTATGACAAGCTGACTTTTGACGAAGCCATCTCGCGCAATCTGGGCATCATGGATGCCACGGCTTTCGCGCTGTGCCGCGACCAGAAGCTGCCGATCCGTGTGTTCTCCATCGTCAAGCCCGGCGCACTCAAGAGCGTGGTCATGGGTGATGACGAAGGCACTCTGGTGTACGCTTGAGCGTTTGCTGCGGCCTATTGCCTGTGAAGGAATAAGAACATGACGATCGCTGAAATCAAGAAAAATACCGAAACCAAGATGGGTCAATCCATCGAGGCTCTGAAGAACAACCTGTCCCGCGTGCGTACCGGCCGTGCCAACCCGGCCCTGCTGGATGCGATCCATGTGGAGTACTACGGCTCCATGGTGCCGCTGTCCCAGGTGGCTAACGTGTCCCTGCTGGATGCCCGCACCATCAGCGTGCAGCCCTGGGAAAAGAACATGGCAGCCAAGGTGGAAAAGGCCATCCGCGAAAGTGATCTGGGCCTGAACCCCGCATCCATGGGGGACCTGATCCGCGTTCCCATGCCTCCCATGAGCGAAGAGCGCCGCAAGGAAATGACCAAGCTGGCGCGCAACGAAGGCGAAAACTCCAAGATCGCCATCCGCAATCTGCGCCGCGATGCCAACGAAGGCGTGAAGAAGCTGGTCAAGGACAAGGAGGCTTCCGAGGACGATCAGAAGCGTTCCGAAGCCGAGATACAGAAGATCACGGACAAGCATATTGCCGAGATCGACGTGCTGGTGGCTGCCAAAGAGCAGGACATCCTGGCGGTCTAAGGCATCAAGCCAAAGGACTTGCACTTTTGACAAGCTCAAAGAACGGCGCGGTCCCGCGCCATATCGCCATCATCATGGATGGCAATGGGCGCTGGGCCAAGCGCCGCTTGCTTCCACGCCTTGCCGGTCACAAGCAGGGCGTGGAGTCTCTGCGCCGCTGCGCGCGTGCCTGCGTGGAGCAGGGCGTGCAGGTGCTGACGGTGTTCGCCTTTTCCTCGGAGAACTGGAATCGCCCGCAGGAAGAAGTCTCGGGCCTGATGAGCCTGCTGGCGACAGCACTGGCCAAGGAAGTCAAGCAACTGAGTGCCGATGGCGTGCGGTTGTACTTCGTCGGTGATCGCCAGGGGCTGAGCGAGAAGGTTCGCGCAGGCCTGGCCGAGGCAGAACGCATCACGGCGCACAACACGCGCCTGATTCTCAATGTCTGTTTCAACTACGGAGGCCGCTGGGACATCGCCCAGGCCGCGCAGAAGGTGGTGGAGCAAGGCCTGGAGCTGACGCCGGAAAACCTCGACAAGGCCATGGCGCTGGCACATGTGCCTGATCCGGATCTGATGATTCGCACCGGTGGTGAAACGCGCATCAGCAACTTTTTGCTCTGGCAAGCCGCTTACACGGAGCTGTTCTTCAGCGATAGCCTCTGGCCCGACTTCGACGAAGCAGCGCTGGACGAAGCCATCTCGGTGTTCAGTGGCCGGGAGCGTCGCTTTGGCCAGACTTCGGAACAAATTCAACAGCCGTCGGATGCGACTTTGACGGCCTAACCACAAGAGGTGCCATGCTCAAGCAGCGCGTCATTACCGCCTTGATATTGCTGGCCATTTTGCTGCCGGCCTTGTTTTATCCCGCCAGCACGGTGCCGTTTGCGGTATTGATGCTGATCTTTATGGCCGCCGGTGCCTGGGAGTGGGGGCGACTCAACGGTTTTGGGCAGGCTGGAGCACTGGGGCTGGGCGCGCTTTGCACCGCACTTTGTGCTGGCTCATGGTGGGCGGGCTGGCTGCAGCAATCTCTGACCACGGTCTGGATTGTGGCTGGCTGCTGCTGGGTGCTGGGCGGTGTATTGCTGCTGCGCGCTGGTGTGGTGGGATGGCCGCATATCCCTGCAGCAGTACGCCTGATTGGCGGCGTGCTGGCTCTGTGGCTGGCCTGGATGGCCGTGGTTCAGGCCCGCAACATCGGCATCAATTTCCTGTTGTCGGTGCTGGTGCTGGTCTGGGTGGCCGACATTTTTGCCTATTTCGCGGGCCGAACCTTCGGCCTCAAATTCACCAGGAACAAACTGGCGCCCTCCATCAGCCCCGGCAAGAGCTGGGAAGGTGTCTGGGGCGGAATGGCCGGTGTGGTGGTGCTGGCGCTGGTCTGGAGTTGGGCGGATCGTCACTATGGCTCCAGCGTTTCAAGTTTCTATACGGTGCTGCAGTCGCACGGAACATGGTTCCTGCTGCTGGCTGCAGTGTTTATGGCTGCGATGAGTGTGGTGGGCGACCTGGTCGAATCCCTCATCAAACGCAGCGTTGGTGTCAAGGACAGCAGCGGCTTGCTGCCCGGCCATGGTGGTGTCCTGGATCGCATTGATGCTCTTCTGCCCACACTGCCGCTGGCAATGATGCTCTCATCCTTTGTGCATCCATGAAGCAGAAAATCACGGTTCTGGGTTCTACCGGTTCCATAGGAACCAATACCCTGGATGTGGTGGCTCGCCACCCCGATCAATATGAAATCTTTGCGCTGAGCGCAGCCACGCAAGTGGACTTGATGCTCGGCCAATGCGCCCAGTTCAAGCCGCAGTTTGCCGTGATGGCCAGTGCGCCCCATGCTCAGCAGCTGGCGGAGAAGCTGAAGCAAAATAGGCTTCAAACGCAAGTCCTTCAAGCGCAAGATGCTCTTGAAATAATAGCTTCCCATCCCGATGTAGATGCCGTCATGGGCGCCATCGTGGGGGCAGCTGGTCTGGCTCCATGTCTTGCGGCTGCCAAGGCGGGCAAGCGTCTGCTGCTGGCCAACAAGGAGGCTCTGGTAGTGGGCGGCGCTTTGTTCATGGATGCGGTCAAGCGTCATGGTGCGACCCTGCTGCCTATCGATAGCGAACACTCGGCCATCTTCCAGTGCCTGCCCGAAGACAGCTGCACCTGGGCAGACCGTGTGGACTCCCTGCTGCTGACGGCTTCAGGCGGCCCTTTCCGCCAGCGTGATCCGGCTACCTTGTCCGAGATCACGCCGGAGCAGGCCTGTGCGCACCCCAATTTCTCCATGGGCCGCAAGATTTCGGTGGATTCGGCCACCATGATGAACAAGGCGCTGGAGGTGATCGAAGCGCGCTGGCTGTTCGACATGGCGCCCGAGAAGATCAAGGTCGTCATTCATCCGCAGCAGATCGTGCATTCCATGGTGCAGTTCAAGGATTCGTCGGTGCTGGCGCAACTGGGGACGCCTGATATGCGTGTGCCCATTGCCTGCGGCCTGGCCTGGCCCGAGCGCATTGCCAGTGGCGCACCGCTGCTGGACTTTGCTCAATTGGCTGCGCTGACCTTTGAAGAGGCTGACGCCAAGCGCTTTCCGGGTCTGCATCTGTCCTGGCAGGCGCTGCGTGCGCCCGAAGGGACGACCACGGTGCTTAACGCCGCCAACGAAGTTGCCGTTGCGGCCTTTCTTGAGCGCCGCCTGTCGTTTGATCGTATTCATGCGGTGAACCTGCAGACGCTGGAGTCCGTGCAGCCCGGCAATGTATCCAGTCTTGAAGACCTGATGGCTCTGGATGCACGTGCGCGGGAGCAGGCGGCATCGGTCGCGCGACAATGGGCACTGTGATCGCGGGATAGCGTTCACTGATGTCGTCGGCGAGTCGTAACGGGATCTGCTGCGGCCCGCATTCCTTTGGCTGATTGGAAAAAAGGAGTATCAGGTGTTGCTGACAGTTGTGTCTTTCATCGTTGCGCTCGGCATTCTGATTGCTGTGCATGAGTGGGGGCACTATCGGGTGGCCGTGGCTTGTGGCGTCAAGGTGCTGCGTTACTCCATCGGCTTTGGCAGGCCTCTGCTGCGCTGGACCAGCAAGAAGTCCGGTACCGAATACGTGATTGCAGCCCTGCCCCTGGGAGGCTATGTGCGCATGCTCGACGAGCGTGAAGCCGAGGTCAGCCCCGAGGAAAGGCATCTGGCCTTCAACAACCAGCCCTTGCGTGCACGCACCGCCATTGTGGCTGCAGGACCGATTGCCAACCTGGTGCTGGCGGTTGCTTTGCTGACCGCAGTGAACTGGATGGGGCAGAGCGAACCTGCGGCGCGGCTGGCCGCACCTCCCGCAGGTTCGATCCTGCAGACGGCTGGCGTGCAAAGTGGTGACTGGGTTCGGCGTATTGCCAAGGGTGGGCAGGACTGGGAGACGGTCACTTCCCTGAGCAATTTGCGCTGGGCCATCACCACGGCGGCCATTGAAGGTGAATCTGTTGAGCTGGAAGTCGCGGCAGATGGAAATGCTGCACCTCGCGTGCTCAAGCTGGATCTGGGCAGCCTGGCGCAGAAAGAGCCCGATGCGGCCTTCATGAAGCAGCTCGGTCTGGTCGGTGCCTGGACTTCGCCCGTAGTCGATGATGTGGTGAAGGGCGGGCCCGCAGATCAGGCGGGCGTGCGCAAGGGTGACTGGGTACAAAGCCTCAATGGCAAGCCTGCTTCCGATGGTCTGCAGCTGCTGGACATGATTCGCCAGCTTGGTGCAGCTGGGGCCGAGCCTCAGATCTGGGTGGTTCAGCGCAATGGTCGAACGCTGCAGCTGCAAGTCAGGCCCGAGCGGGTCGATGGCAAGAATGGTCAGCCATCAACGGCTCGCGTGAATGCCTATATTGGCGGGCAACCTGCCATGGTGGAAGTACGGTTGGGGCCTTGGGACGGCCTGGCGGCAGGGGTGAAGAAAACCTGGGAACTGTCCTCGATGACGCTGCGCATGATGGGGCGCATGCTGATTGGTCAGGCTTCATTGAAAAATATCAGCGGCCCTCTGACGATCGCCGATTACGCAGGCAAATCCGCCAGCATGGGCTTGGTACAGTATTTATCGTTTCTTGCGCTTATCAGCATCAGTCTGGGCGTACTCAACCTGCTACCATTGCCCGTTCTTGATGGTGGGCACCTGATGTATTATCTTTGGGAAGGCGTGACGGGGCGGAATGTCTCTGATGTCTGGGCGCAGAGGTTGCAGCGCGCTGGCGTGGCTGTAATCCTACTGATGATGTCAGTCGCCTTTTTCAACGATATCAATCGGCTCTGGGGCTAATTTTCTACCGCTTTCGGTAAGCCGCGCTGGCGGCAATTCCACACATGAAAAAACATTTCAATCGCTTTGGCAAGCGCACTGCTACTGCCTTGGCTGCTATGGTTTTGGCTGCGCAGGCCGCGTGGGCGCTGGAGCCTTTTAAAGTTCAGGACATCCGTGTCGAAGGACTGCAGCGTGTGGAGCCGGGTACCGTCTTTGCATCCATGCCTGTTCGTGTGGGCGACGAGTACAACGATGAAAAGGGTGCTGCAGCCATCCGTTCGCTGTTTGCTCTGGGTCTGTTCAAGGATGTGCGCCTGGAAGCCAATGGCAATGTGCTGGTCGTGGTCGTGGAAGAGCGCCCGACCATCGCCGAGGTGAGCTTTGCCGGTACCAAGGAATTCGACAAGGACACCTTGACCAAGGCCATGCGCGATGTGGGGCTGGCCGAAGGCCGTCCTTTCGACAAGGCTTTGGCGGATCGCGCCGAGCAGGAGCTCAAGCGTCAGTACATCAACCGCAGTCTGTATGGCGCGGAAGTGGTGACCACGGTGACGCCTATAGAGCGCAACCGCGTGAACCTGACCTTCACGGTCTCCGAGGGAGAGCCTGCCAAGATTAATGAAATCCACATTGTGGGCAACAAGGCCTTCAAGGAGTCCACGCTCACGGATTTGTTCGACCAGGACACCGGCAACTGGATGAGCTGGTACACCAAGTCGGACCGCTACGCGCGCAACAAGCTCAATGCGGACCTGGAAGCCCTGCGCTCCTACTATCTGCAGCGCGGCTATCTGGAGTTCCGTGTCGACTCCACGCAGGTGGCCATCTCTCCGGACAAGCAGAACATCGGTTTGACCGTGAATATCCACGAGGGTAATCAGTACGTGGTGTCCGGTGTGAAGATGGAAGGCAACTTCCTGGACCGCGATGACGAGTTCAAGTCGCTGATCAAGATCAAGCCCGGCGAGCCCTATAACGCCGATCAGGTTTCCGACACCATCAAGGCTTTTACGGACTATTACAGCAACTTCGGCTTTGCCTTTGCCAAGGTCGAAGCCGTGCCTGAAATCGACCGTGCGAATAACCGGGTGCAGGTCGTCCTGCAGGCCCAGCCTTCGCGCCGTGCCTATATTCGTCGCATCAATGTGAGCGGCAATAACAAGACACGCGATGAAGTGATCCGTCGTGAATTCCGCCAGTTCGAAGCCTCCTGGTACGACGGTCAGAAGATCAAACTCTCGCGCGACCGCGTGGACCGTCTGGGCTTCTTTACCCAGGTGGAAATCGAAACCCAGGAAGTGCCTGGCTCTCCGGATCAGGTGGACCTGCTGATTAACGTGGTGGAAAAGCCCACTGGCTCGATTCAGCTGGGTGCCGGCTTCTCCAGTGCGGAAAAGGTTTCGCTGTCCTTCGGCATCAAGCAGGAAAACGTCTTCGGCTCCGGCAATTATCTGGGCCTGGATGTCAACACCAGCAAGTACAACCGCACTCTGGTGGTGTCCACCACCAATCCGTACTTCACGGATACGGGCATCTCGCGTACCTACGACGTCTATTACCGTACCACCCGTCCTTACTATGACGACGGCGCCTACAAGATCGTCACCAAGGGTGCGAGCGTGCGCTTTGGTGTGCCGTTCAGCGAAGTGGACACGATCTTCTTTGGCGCCGGCGTCGAAGGCAACGAGATCAAGCCCGGCACCTATATGCCCGGCGTCTACAGCGAATATTGCGGTGGCACGGCCACTTCCAATACAGGCTGCTCGAAGACCGGCATTCCTCTGACTCTGGGCTGGTCCCGTGATAATCGCGATAGCGCCCTGGCTCCCAATGCCGGCCGTTATCAGCGTGTGAATCTGGAAGCATCTTTCCTCAGCGATATGCGCTACTGGAAGGCCAATTACCAGATTCAGCAATATATTCCCCTGAACAAGAAGTACACCATTGCGCTGAATGGCGAACTGGGTTGGGGCAAGGGTATTGGTGGCAACCCATATCCTATTTTCAAGAACTTCTATTCTGGCGGTTTGGGATCGGTGCGCGGCTTTGAACAGGGCTCGCTGGGTCGTCACGACAGCGTCAATACCAATCTGGCTCTGGGCGGTACGCGCAAGCTGACCCTGAACGGCGAATTCATGATCCCGTTCCCTGGTGCCGGAAATGACAGAACCCTGCGTCTGTTCACCTTTGTTGACGTGGGTAATGTATGGGCGGAAGGTGAAAGCATGGAGCTGAACTCCCTGCGAGCCTCCACGGGTATCGGTATCAGCTGGATTTCGCCGTTAGGTCCGCTGCGTTTGGCTTATGCTCAGCCAATTCGCAAGGAAACCGGCGATAGAATCCAGAAACTGCAATTCCAAATCGGAACATCTTTCTAATGAAATCTCTCTCTAGCCATCTTTCTTTGGCTGTGCTGCTTGGCGCCATGGCCGTCTCTGCGCATGCACAGGAATTCAAGGCGGGCTTTGTCAACACGGATCGCATCTTCCGTGAGGCTTCTGCCGCCAAGGCTGCCCAAGCCAAGCTTGAGCAGGAGTTTTCTAAGCGTGAAAAAGATTTGGTCGATCAAGGCAATGCTTTGAAGACTGCTTCGGACAAGTTCGAACGTGAAGCGCCCACCATGGCCGAAAGCCAGCGTGCTTCGCGCCAGCGTCAACTGGTGGATCAGGATCGTGAATTCCAGCGCAAGCGTCGCGAATTCCAGGAAGACCTGAACGCTCGCAAGAACGAAGAGCTGGCTGCGGTTCTGGATCGCGCCAACAAGGTCGTCAAGCAAGTGGCCGAGTCTGAGAAGTACGACGTGATCCTGCAAGAAGCTGTGTATATCAACCCCAAGTTCGATATCACAGACAAGGTGATCAAGAACCTGAACGGCTCCAAGTAAGCCCAAGGGTTGCATTAACGTGAGCGCTCTATTGGGACAGATTCTCGATGCGCTCGGTGGAGAGCTGGTTGGAGGCGAACGCGAAATGTCCATTTCGCGTATCGCTCCGCTGGATTCCGCGAGCCACGGAGATCTGAGCTTTTTAAGCAATCCTCGTTATCGCCAGCAACTGGCCGCCTCACAGGCGGCCTGTGTCATTGTGGCGCCGGCGATGCGTGATGAAGCCGCGCAGCGCGGTGCCTGCATTGTCACGGCCGATCCCTATGCCTATTTTGCGCGTGCCACACAGTGGTGGAAGGCGAACCAGCAGGGCCAGAAGCCTAGCGGAGTCCACCCCAGTGCCGTGGTCGATGCGTCGGCGACCGTGCATGCTTCGGCCTATATCGGACCGCAGTGCGTGGTGGATGCTGGCGCCGTGATTGGCGCAGACACCGTGCTCAAGTCGCGCGTCACCGTCGGCCAGGGCTGTGTGGTGGGCGAGCGCTGCATCGTGCATCCCGGTGTGGTCATCGGTGCGGACGGTTTTGGTTTTGCGCCATCGGCAGGTCGCTGGGAAAAGATCGAGCAGCTGGGGGCGGTGCGCATAGGCAACGATGTGGAAATTGGCGCCAACACCTGTATTGATCGTGGGGCACTCGACGACACCATCATTGAAGATGGCGTCAAGATCGATAATCTGGTGCAGATCGCTCACAACGTGCACATCGGTGCACATACAGTGATTGCCGGCAATACCGGTATTGCCGGCAGTGCGCGCATCGGACGGCATTGCCAGATCGGCGGTGCGGCCAATATTCTGGGGCATCTGACGATTGCGGATGGCACGGTGATCTCGCCGACATCCATGGTCACGCGCTCCCTGCCCAAAGCGGGCTTTTACACAGGCATCTTTCCGTTGCAAGAGAACGAGCAATGGGAAAAGAACGCTGCAACCTTCAGGCAGCTGTATGCGCTCCGCGAGCGTGTCAAAAAGCTTGAACAAGCGCTGGCTCGGAACCAGCAAAGCAACAACGGAAATTGATGATGGATATCCAAGAAATTCTCAAGCAACTGCCTCACCGTTACCCCTTTCTTCTGGTGGATCGGGTGCTGGAGCTTGAGCGCAACACGCGCATCAAGGCGATCAAGAACGTGACTTTCAACGAGCCGTTCTTCACCGGTCACTTCCCCGGTCGCCCTGTCATGCCCGGTGTGCTGATTCTGGAAGCTCTGGCCCAGGCCGCAGGCCTGCTGGCCTTTGATGCCATGGGGCAGGTTCCGGACGAAAACAATATCTACTATTTCGTGGGCATTGATTCCGCGCGCTTCAAGCGCCCCGTGGTGCCTGGAGACCAGCTGGCCCTGGAAATCACCATCGACCGCGTGCGTGGCGGCATCTGGAAGTTCAACGCCGTGGCCAGCGTCGACGGCGAAGTGGCCGCAGAAGCACAGCTGATGTGCACCATGCGTCACGTGGGATAAGTGCTGATGACGGCTGTGAGTCTTATTCACCCCACCGCAGTGGTCGACCCTGCGGCGGAGCTTGATTCATCGGTATCGGTGGGGCCTTATGCCGTCATCGGGCCCAAGGTGCGCATTGCCGCCAACACCACGGTTGGCGCGCACTGCGTGATCGAGGGCCATACCACCATCGGTTGTGACAACCAGATCTTCCAGTTTGCGTCGCTGGGTGCCCAGCCTCAGGACAAGAAATATGCGGGTGAGCCCACGCGTCTGGTGATCGGTGACCGCAATACGGTGCGCGAGTTCTGCACCTTCAATACCGGCACCGTGCAGGACCGTGGTGAGACCCGCATTGGCAATGACAACTGGATCATGGCCTATGTGCATATTGCCCATGACTGCATGGTCGGCAACAACACCATCCTGGCCAATAACGCCACGCTGGCCGGTCATGTACATGTGGACGACTGGGCGATTCTGGGCGGCCTCACGGGCGTGCACCAGTTCACACATATCGGTGCCCATGTGATGGCGGGTTTTGCCAGCCATATCTCGCAGGATGTGCCGCCCTTCATGATGGTGGACGGCAACCCGTTGGCCGTGCGCGGCTTCAATGTCGAGGGCCTGCGCCGCCGCGGCTTCACGCCGGAGCGCCTGGCGGCCGTCAAGCAGATGCACAAGCTGCTCTACCGCCAGAGCCTGACGCTGGAAGCTGCCAAGCAGGCCATCGAAGGCCTCAAGGCCGAGATGCCCGAAGCCGTGCAGGATGTGGATCATATGCTGGGCTTTCTGGCAGCATCCACTCGCGGCATTGCGCGCTGATAGCGTCTGCAGCTATTTTTTGCATAGCGGCTTGCGCCGACCACACTGAAGATTGAGACGTGAACAGCTCTGAAAGCTCCAAGCAGCCGGTGCAAGCAGCTGCAGATTCCATAGTGCCCAGCATTGCCATGGTGGCAGGCGAAGCATCGGGCGATCTGCTGGCTTCGCTGCTGCTCGATGGCTTGCGCCAGCGTTGGCCCCAGCTTCAGTCCATGGGCATTGGCGGCGCGCAGATGCAGCAGCGCGGCTTTGATGCCTGGTGGCAGTCCGAGCGGCTGGCCGTGCATGGTTACAGTTGGGAAGTGCTGGCCCGTGTGGCCGAGCTGCTGGGCATTCGCAAAAAGCTGCGCCAGCGTCTGATTGCCCATCCGCCTGCGGTGTTTGTCGGTGTGGACGCGCCGGATTTCAATCTGGGCCTGGAAACCTCGCTGCGCGAGGCGGGTGTCAAGACCGTGCACTTTGTCTGCCCGTCGATCTGGGCCTGGCGTGCCGACCGCGTGGAGAAAATCCGCCGCGCGGCCGATCATGTGCTGTGCATCTTCCCATTCGAGCCGGAGTTGCTGGCCCAGCATGGCATATCGGCTACTTACGTCGGTCATCCGCTGGCCCAGGTGATTCCGCTGCATCCCGATCGCGCGGCTGCGCGCGCGCGTCTGGGCCTGCCCGAGGATGGCCCGGTGCTGGCGCTGCTGCCCGGTAGCCGCCGCTCGGAAGTGCGCTATATCGCTGCTGGCTTTTTCAAGGCTGCAGCCCTTGTGCAAAAAGCGCTGCCAGCTACCAAAATCATAGTTCCCGCAGTTCCTGCACAGATCGACGAGGTGCGCCGTATTGCAGCCGAGGCCGGCATGCAGGATAGGGCCATCATCGTGCAGGGCCAGTCCCACGATGTGCTGGCTGCCTGCGACTGCACGCTGATTGCCAGTGGCACGGCCACGCTGGAGGCCGCGCTCTACAAGCGCCCCATGGTCATCAGCT
Source organism: Comamonas resistens (assembly GCF_030064165.1). Lineage (NCBI taxonomy): Bacteria > Pseudomonadati > Pseudomonadota > Betaproteobacteria > Burkholderiales > Comamonadaceae > Comamonas > Comamonas resistens. Next base: position 3,373,124 of record NZ_CP125947.1, on the reverse strand, counting down.
ACAGCATGCACCCCTGGAGCTGGCGCTTGATGAAGCGCAAGCAGCTGCAGCCCTGGGTGGGGCTGCCCAATATTCTGTGCGGCGACTTCGTCGTGCCCGAGCTGCTGCAGGATGCGGCAACCCCTGAGGCACTGGCGCAAGCCGCACTGGGCTGGCTGCGTGCCAGCCAGGATTCTCCTGTCACCATTGAAGCGCTGGTTGAGCGCTTCACCGCGCTACACCACGAACTGCGCCGAGATACTGCCGAACTGGCTGCCCATGCGATCGAAAAAATCATTGCCACCCCCTCTGCTTGAGCAAGGCTGCCTGCCCTGGCATCCGCCCGGGCTGGTTGCCGGGGTGGATGAGGCAGGACGCGGCCCGCTGGCCGGCCCGGTGGTGGCGGCCGCCGTCATTCTGGATGACATGAAGCCCATTGCCGGGCTGAACGACTCCAAGAAGCTCACGGCCAACCGCCGCGAGGTGCTTTATGACGAGATCCGTGCCAAGGCGCTGTGCTTTTGCATAGCCCAGGCCTCGGTGCAGGAGATCGACGAGATCAACATCCTCAAAGCCACCATGCTGGCCATGCGCCGCGCCGTGATGGGCTTGCGTCTCAAGCCCGTGCTGGTGTTGGTGGATGGCAATCAACTGCCGCAGATCGATGTGCAGGCCGAGGCCATCGTCAAGGGCGATGCGCTGGTGCAGGCGATTTCGGCGGCTTCGATTCTGGCCAAAGTCACGCGTGATCGCTGGTGCGAGCGGCTGGATGCCCAGTACCCGCAATATGGCTTTGCTGCGCACAAGGGTTATGGCACGGCGGCGCATCTGGAAGCCTTGCGCGTTCACGGCGCGACGGCCGAGCATCGGCGTTCCTTTTCACCCGTGGCCCAGGCTTTGCAGGCGGGGCCTGTGTGCGAAGGTGGTCTGGCCCAGCCTGTGCTGTGCGAGAGCGGCATCTCCGGCGTCGCCTCCACATTGATGATGTCGCAGGCGTCGCTTTACAACTGAGTAGGGCCGAGGCATTCCCGAGTGCGGCCAGAGGCTGGCCCGGGCGTCTTATCTTCGGACCATGGGCTCGGTTTGCAGGAGCAGGCCGGGTTTTCTTTTTAGGACTTACGCAAACAAGGATTCACAAGGAATATGCCCATGGGGCAAACGTCTTGCTGAACCTGATTGGCGTAAGTCGTGCTTTTTTGCATTCAGAGGTTGACATGGCTGCACGCCCCCAGGTCACGGAAATTCATTCGCGCGACAACGCTTTTGTCAAAGAACTGCGCCGCCTCTCACAGGACAGCACGGCCTATCGCAAGCAGGCGCAGGTCTGGCTGGAGGGGGATCATCTGTGCCGCGCCGCACTGGCGCGCGGCCTGGCACCCAAGGTGGCGGTGTTCGCCCAGTCTGTTTGGCCGCAAGCGCCCGAGGAGTGGGTGTTGCCTGCTGGCAAAGTCATAGTGCTTGCCGATGCCTTGTTTGACGAAATCAGCAGTCTGGAATCGCCGGCGCGCATGGGCTATGTGATGGATTGGGATGCCGGTGTTCAGCCTCAATCCGGCGTGTCCACCGTGGTGCTGGATCGGGTGCAGGATGCGGGCAATGTGGGCTCTATCCTGCGCAGCGCGTCGGCCTTCGGTTTCAAGCAGATCGTGGCCCTCAAGGGAACGGCGGCACTGTGGAGCCAGAAGGTGCTGCGTGCTGGCATGGGGGCGCATTTTGGCCTGCATCTGGTGGAGGCGGCTTCCGTCGAAGATGTGCAGGCTTTGCAAGTGCCTCTGATAGTGACCAGCTCCCATCAGGGGACATTGATTCATGACGCAGACCTGCCCTGGCCCTGCGCCTGGGCCATGGGTCATGAGGGGCAGGGTGTGGGCAATGCGTTGATGGAAATGGCGCAGCACCGAATCAGCATTGCGCAGCCTGGAGGTGAGGAGTCACTCAATGTGGGGGCGGCTGCGGCGATCTGCCTGCATGCGAGCAGCGTAAGCATGCTGCGGCGCAGAGGGTAATCCCGCAGCGAATCACAGGGCTGAAGCGACCGGGGCTTATAATGGGCGGCTTTCAAGCATCTTCATACGCCTAGCGACGCTTTCTCGCCATTCCCTGTAGACACAAACGTCCCAGTACCTATGCCGGGGCTTCGTTGGGCGTAACCGTAATTAAAAAACCGGAGAACCCAGTGCTTTTGTCTCTCAAGGGAAACTTCCCATCCGCCATCCTGGCGCTCGCAGACGGCACGGTCTTTATTGGCAACTCGATTGGTGCGCAAGGCACCACCGTTGGTGAAGTTGTTTTCAATACTTCGCTGACCGGCTACCAGGAAATTCTCACCGACCCCAGCTACTGCCAGCAGATCGTGACGCTCACGTATCCGCATATCGGCAACTATGGTGTCAATCCTGAAGATGTCGAGGCTGACAAGATCCATGCCGCAGGTCTCATCATCAAGAACCTGCCTTTGCTGGCCAGCAACTTCCGAAGCACACAGACGCTGTCCGAGTACCTGATCGAGGGCAAGACTGTCGCCATCGCCAACATCGACACCCGCAAGCTCACACGTCTGCTGCGTGACCAGGGTGCACAGAATGGTGCAATCGTGGGTCTGGCTGCCGGTGAAGAAGTAACCCAGGCCAGGATCGACGAAGCCATTGCCGCCGCCAAGGCTGCGCCCGACATGAAGGGTCTGGATCTGGCCAAGGTGGTGACCACCGAGAAGGCCTATCCCTGGACCGAAGCCGAATGGAAGCTGGGCGAAGGCTACGGCAAGCTCGAATCGCCCAAGTTCAAGGTCGTGGCCTATGACTTCGGCGTGAAGAAGAACATTCTGCGCATGCTGGCCGAGCGCGGTTGCGATGTGACCGTTGTGCCTGCCCAGACACCCGCCAAGGATGTGCTGGCGATGAACCCCGATGGCGTTTTCCTGTCCAACGGCCCTGGCGACCCCGCACCTTGCGACTATGCGATTGCCGCTGCGCAAGAGATCATGGCTGCCAAGAAGCCCTTGTTCGGTATCTGCCTGGGTCACCAGATCATGGCCCTGGCCTCCGGCGCCAAGACCTTCAAGATGCAAAACAGCCATCACGGTGCCAACCACCCCGTGAAGGACCTGGATTCCGGCCGCGTCAGCATCACCAGCCAGAACCACGGTTTTGCCGTGGAAATCGAGTCGCTGCCCGCCAACACCCGCGCCACGCACATCAGCCTGTTCGACGGCACGCTGCAAGGCCTGGAGCGCACCGATGTTCCCGCCTTCTGCTTCCAGGGTCACCCCGAAGCATCGCCCGGCCCGCACGATATCGGCTATCTGTTTGACCGCTTCACAGCGCTGATGGAGAAACACAACAATGCCTAAGCGCAACGACCTAAAAAGCATTCTGATCATTGGCGCCGGTCCCATCGTGATCGGTCAGGCCTGCGAGTTCGACTACTCCGGCGTTCAGGCCTGCAAGGCCCTGCGCGAAGAGGGTTACAAGGTCATCCTGATCAACAGCAACCCTGCCACGATCATGACCGACCCCGCCACCGCGGACGTCACCTATATCGAGCCCATCACCTGGCAGACGGTCGAGAAGATCATCGCCAAGGAACGCCCCGATGCCATCCTGCCGACCATGGGCGGCCAGACCGCGCTGAACTGCGCTCTGGACCTGTGGAAGCACGGCGTGCTCGACAAGTACCAAGTCGAACTGATTGGTGCCAAGCCCGAAGCCATCGACAAGGCCGAAGACCGCCTGAAGTTCAAGGACGCCATGACCAAGATCGGTCTGGGCTCCGCGCGCTCGGGTATTGCTCACACCATGGACGAAGCCTGGGAAGTGCAAAAGCACGTAGGCTTCCCCACGGTGATCCGCCCCAGCTTCACGCTGGGCGGTACGGGTGGCGGCATTGCCTACAACTCGGAAGAGTTCGAGACCATCTGCAAGCGCGGTCTGGAGGCCTCGCCTACCAACGAGCTGCTGATCGAGGAGTCCCTGCTGGGCTGGAAAGAGTACGAGATGGAAGTGGTGCGCGACACCGCTGACAACTGCATCATCGTCTGCTCGATCGAAAACCTGGACCCGATGGGCGTGCACACCGGTGACTCCATCACCGTGGCTCCCGCACAGACACTGACCGACAAGGAATACCAGATCATGCGCAACGCATCTCTGGCCGTTCTGCGCGAGATCGGTGTGGATACGGGTGGCTCCAACGTGCAGTTCTCGGTGAATCCCAAGGACGGTCGCATGATCGTCATCGAGATGAACCCCCGCGTCTCGCGTTCCTCGGCGCTGGCTTCCAAGGCCACGGGCTTCCCCATTGCCAAGATCGCTGCCAAGCTGGCCGTGGGCTTCACGCTGGACGAACTCCGAAACGAAATCACTGGCGGCAAGACCCCGGCTTCGTTCGAGCCTTCGATCGACTACGTGGTCACCAAGATTCCACGTTTCGCCTTCGAGAAGTTCCCTGCTGCCGACAACCGCCTGACCACGCAGATGAAGTCTGTGGGTGAAGTGATGGCCATCGGCCGTACCTTCCAGGAATCCTTCCAGAAGGCCCTGCGCGGTCTGGAAGTGGGCGTGGACGGCATGAACGAGAAGACCCAGGACCGCGAGATCCTGGAAAAGGAACTGGGCGAGCCCGGTCCCGACCGCATCTGGTATGTGGGCGATGCTTTCGCTGCCGGCTGGACGTTGGACGAAGTTCACAACATCACCAAGATCGACAAGTGGTTCCTAGTGCAGATCGAAGAGATCGTGAAGATCGAACTCGACCTGGACAAGCACTATGAAGCCCATGGTGACAAGGCGCTGTCGCTGCTGGATGCCGCCACACTGCGTACCTTGAAGCAAAAAGGCTTCTCCGACCGCCGTCTGGCCAAGCTGCTCAAGACCTCCGACAAGGCCGTGCGCGAAGCGCGCAAGGCCCTGAAGGTGCGTCCCGTGTTCAAGCGCGTGGATACCTGCGCGGCCGAGTTCGCTTCCAACACTGCGTACATGTACTCCACGTACGACGAGGAATGCGAAGCAGCGCCCACGGACAAGAAAAAGATCATGGTGTTGGGCGGTGGCCCCAACCGTATCGGCCAGGGTATCGAGTTCGACTATTGCTGCGTGCACGCTGCCATGGCCATGCGCGAAGATGGTTACGAAACCATCATGGTCAACTGCAACCCCGAGACCGTGTCCACCGACTACGACACCTCCGACCGCCTGTACTTCGAGCCGCTGACGCTGGAAGACGTGCTGGAGATCGTGGACGTGGAGCAGCCTGCCGGCGTGATCGTGCAGTATGGCGGCCAGACCCCTCTGAAGCTGGCCCTGGGCCTGGAAAAGGAAGGCGTGCCCATCGTTGGTACTTCGCCTGACTCCATCGATGCTGCCGAAGACCGCGAGCGCTTCCAGAAGCTGCTCAACGAACTCAAGCTGCTGCAGCCGCCAAACGCCACGGCCCGTACCGAAGAAGAAGCGCTGCAACACGCTTCCTCCATCGGTTACCCCCTGGTGGTGCGTCCCTCCTATGTGCTGGGCGGCCGCGCGATGGAAATCGTACACGAGCAGCGCGATCTGGAGCGCTACATGCGCGAAGCGGTGAAGGTGAGCAATGACTCCCCCGTGCTGCTGGACCACTTCCTGTCCAATGCCATCGAGTGCGATGTGGACTGCGTGCGTGACAAGACCGGTGCCGTGTTCATCGGCGGCGTGATGGAGCACATCGAACAGGCTGGCGTTCACTCCGGTGACTCGGCCTGCTCGCTGCCCCCTTACTACCTCAAGCCCGAAACCGTGGCCGAGATCAAGCGTCAGACTGCCGAGATGGCCCATGGCCTGAACGTGGTTGGCCTGATGAACGTGCAGTTCGCCATTCAGGAGCGCGACGGCAAGGATGTGATCTATGTGCTGGAGGTGAACCCCCGCGCATCGCGTACCGTGCCTTTTGTCTCCAAGGCCACCGGCATTCAGCTGGCCAAGGTGGCGGCACGCTGCATGGTCGGCGAAACGCTGGCCCAGCAGGGCGTGGCCAAGGAAGTGACTCCACCTTACTTCAGCGTCAAGGAGGCCGTGTTCCCCTTCGTGAAGTTCCCCGGTGTGGACACCATCCTCGGCCCCGAGATGAAGTCCACCGGTGAAGTCATGGGTGTGGGCAAGACCTTCGGCGAAGCCTTTGTGAAGAGCCAGATGGGCGCCGGCGTCAAGCTGCCGACCGAAGGCAAGATCTTCCTGTCCGTGAAGAACGCCGACAAGGTGCGCGCCGTGGTTGTGGCCAAGGAGCTGGTGGCCATGGGCTACACGCTGTGCGCCACGCGTGGCACGGCTGCTGCGCTGGAAGCTGCCGGCCTGAGCGTGCAAGCCGTCAACAAGGTGACCGAAGGCCGCCCTCATGTGGTGGACATGATCAAGAATGGTGAAATCGCCATGGTCATCAACACCGTGGAAGACCGCCGCAACGCCATCGCCGACTCGCGCCAGATCCGTACCAGCGCGCTGCTGGCACGTGTGACCACCTTCACCACCATCTTCGGCGCTGAAGCCGCCGTGGACGGCATGAAGGCCATGCGCGGCAACCTGGACGTGTACTCGGTGCAGGAGTTGCACGCACAGCTGTCACATTGATTTGCGACACTGCTGATATGTGTCACAACCCGTGACTGCCCCAAGGGCAGCGGGTTTTACCGGATTTGTGCCGCGGCAAACGGGGCATAATGGCCGGTAATGAATTTCAACCGCCGCGCGGCAACGTGCGGCGGTTTGCTTTTGGGGCACGGGCCCCTGCTGGGCTTTGTCTGGCGGGATCGTGCGAGAGGTGCCGTGCCATGCGCGGCGTTTACTGAATTTGGAGACTTGTCCATGGCCACCATTCCCATCACCAAGCGCGGCGCTGAAAAGCTCAAGGTCGAGCTGCAACGTCTGAAGACCGTGGAGCGTCCTGCCGTCATCCAGGCCATTGCCGAAGCCCGTGCCCAGGGTGACCTGAGCGAGAACGCCGAATACGAATCCGCCAAGGAGCAGCAAGGCTTCATCGAAGGCCGCATCATCGAGGTGGAAGGCAAACTGTCCGCCGCCCAGATCATCGACCCCTCCGAGCTGGATGCCGGTGGCCGTGTGGTGTTTGGCGCGACCGTGGATCTGGAAGACGAAGACAGCGGCGCAGCCGTGACCTACCAGATCGTGGGCGAGGACGAGGCCGACCTCAAGCATGGCCTGATCAATGTGTCCAGCCCCATTGCCCGCGCTCTGATCGGCAAGGAAGAGGGCGATACCGCCGTGGTGCAGGCGCCCGGTGGCGAGCGCCGCTACGAGATCGTGGGCGTAAAGTACATCTGATCACCCCTGAGGCGCTGCGCGCCTTCCCCTCTTGCTAAGCGCTTCGCGCTGCGGGAGGGGACGATGCCCTCGCTGCGAGGCGGCTCTTGCTAGGCATCTCTGGTTTGCGCTCTGCCATGCTGACGTTTCACCATGATGTTTGAACGCTTGCCTGTTTTCTTTGCCGCTCTGTGGTGGGGTAGCCTGAGCGCTATTGGTTTTGTGGCCGTGCCCATGCTCTTTGCCAACCTGCCTACGCCTGCGTTGGCAGGCTTTATGGCGGCCAAGCTGTTTGCGGCGCAGACCTGGATTTCCATAGCATGCTGCGCGCTGCTGTTGGTGTTTTCAAAGAGAAAACATGCTGAAAAGATGGAGCAGTGGGCGCAGGCCGCTATCGGTTTTGTGATCACAGGCATGCTGCTGGCCTTGCTCGTCCAGTACGGTGTCTCGCCCAAGATCGTGGCGCGCGAGAATCTCAAGCTCTGGCATGGCGTGGGTACGGTCATGTACGCCTTGCAGTGGCTGTGTGCAGCCCTGGTGCTTTGGCGTGTGGCAGGTACTCGCAAGCCGGCTTGATCCAGGCCAAGCTCGCTCCAGTAGCGGGGAGTACACTGCCGAAGCCATGGAATCTCAAATCGTAAAAATCGACGCGACCGACTGGAGCAATGTCCAGGGACGCGATGAATGGACTGCTGCCGTCGAAGCCGGCAAGGTGCTGTACTTTCCGCAGCTGACCTTCGAGCTGACCGAGCAGGAGAAAACACTGCTGCGCCCCGATGTGCGTGACCCCAAGACGCGCAATATCAGCCTCAATGTTGATGGCTCGATCAAGGGTGTGGCGGGTGACGAAGCCACGCAAAAGCAGGTGGCAGCCATGGTGGGGCGCTTTCGCGAGCAGGCCACGGCGCTGATTGCGGGCCTGTTTCCCGCCTATATGCCGGTGGTGCGTATGGCGCCTACCAGCTACCGCCCCTCGCAGGTTGAAACGCGCGCTCAGTCCTGGCGTGCCGACGACAAGCGCATGCATGTGGACGCATTTCCCTCGCGGCCCAACTATGGCGAGCGCATCTTGCGAGTCTTCACCAATGTCAACCCCGAGGGCCAGCCGCGCGTCTGGCGCGTGGGCGAGCCGTTCACCGATGTCGCCAAGCGTTTTGTACCGCGTGCCAAGCCCTACAGCGCCTGGCAGGCCAAGGCGCTGGAGCTGCTGCATGTGACCAAGTCCTATCGCAGCGAATACGACCACCTGATGCTGCAGCTGCACGACGGCATGAAGGGTGATCCTGACTATCAGAAAAATGCACCCCAGGAAACCGTGCCTTTTGCGGCAGGCTCCACCTGGGTGTGCTTCTCCGATCAGGCAGTGCATGCCGTCATGTCGGGGCAGTACATGCTGGAGCAGACCTTGTTTCTGCCGCCAGGCAGCGAATACAACCCCGCAGCCAGCCCGTTGTCCATTCTCTCGCGCATGAAGGGGCGTCCGCTGGTCGATGCCAGGTACCGCTGAGCCTGTTCGGCATGCCGGCCGCTCGTTGATGAAATCGGGCGGCCACAAAAAAGGCGTTGAACCTTGCGGTCAACGCCTTTTGTTTTTGAGGCTGCAACTTGCAACTGCAGCCGTTCCTCAGCCCCAGGCCTTTTCTATCCATCTGGCGGGCTCGATATGGCGAAAGCGCTTGTTGCGACGGCCTTCCAGGGCATCTGGCGGGTTCACTTCGCCGTGGAAGATCACGATGCGCGCATCGGTCGGCGGCACCGGCTCCTTCCAGTAGTTGGTGGGCCAGGTCGGAATGCAGTAGTACTTGAAGCTGGGGCACCAGGCTGCAGGCCAGTAGTCAAGCTTGCCCTGCTTGTGCAGAAAGTGCGACAGGTACTCCTGCTCGTTTCGGTACTTGGCGCGCATCTCTTCTGTGTGTGCACGGAAATGCTCCAGCACATCGGCATGGGCACCCAGCTCGAAGCGGTAGACCGAAGAGTTGCCGACAATGCGTTCGCCAAAGCGCCAGAAACGTGGATAGTCGTGAATGATGCGGAAGTCGCCGGGCAGCGTGAAGAACTCGTCTAGGCTGCCCACAATCACCACATCCAGGTCCAGAAACAGCGCCTGACCCTTGAGGCCGTGCAGGTCGCGCTCGAAGGTGGTGAGCTTCTTCCAGGCGCCGTCACGCTGGCCGGGAGCCAGATGAATGTTCAGGTCGGGGATGGGGAAGCACTCCACTTCGGAGCGAATCCCCTCTGTGCTGTCGGTCAGGCAGACAAAGCGAAAATCTCCGCTGAGATGGCGGCGCACCATGGCGTAGAGTCGGTTGACGTACTCCGGGCCGTATTTGGTGCCCCATTTCATGCAAAGAATGTGGCGTTGCTGCTGTGTGGTCTGAGCCATGGCTTGGTGGTCTAGGCGAAGAAAAAAGGCGGGTGGGCGGGCAGACAGGGCGGATCGTCAGATCAGTCCTGACGGCCTTTCTTGACCGACTTCTGCTTGGGCTTGGCGCGCTTGATGGTGCCGCCGGCGGTCAGGCGCTGGTTGCCGAGCACTCGCAGCTGCTTGACTTCGGGCTTCTGGCCCGCACGACCGAACTTGAGCACCTTGATGTCGCGAGGGCCGGGCATGCGGTCTTCGTCAAACGCCTTTTCCTTTTCGGGGGTGGGGCGCCACAGCACCAACAGCTTGCCGATGTGCTGGATGGGAGCGGCGTTCAGTTCGTCGCAAAGTTGTTGATAGATCTGCTCGCGGACTGCACGGTCGTCGCCGAAAACGCGAACCTTGATCAGACCATGGGCATTGAGGGCGGCGTCCACTTCCTTCTGTACGGCAGGGGTCAAACCATCGCCACCGATGATGACCACAGGGTCCAGATGGTGGGCTTCAGCGCGGTGTACCCGGCGCTCTGCGGGAGTTAATTCAATTTGGGGCATACCCATATTATCAAGGCTGCGAGAATTCAGACATGAAAACCAAAACCAAAAGCAAGAAGGTCAATAAGAATTGGCTGCACGATCACATCAATGATCCCTATGTGAAAGCTGCCCAGAAGGATGGCTATCGTGCACGCGCGGCCTACAAGCTCAAGGAAATCGACGAGTCTTTGAAGCTCATTCAACCAGGGTACACCGTGGTTGACCTGGGTTGCGCGCCCGGCGCATGGAGCCAGTATGTGCGCCGTCGCCTGTCTCCCAGCGGTGCGGCTGTGGGCGAGCTCAACGGCCGCATCATCTCGCTGGATCTGCTGCCCATGGAGCCCATAGAGGGTGTGCATTACATCCAGGGCGATTTTCGTGAAGAGTCTGTGCTGGCTCAGTTGGAAGAAGCCATGGGCGGCGGCAAGGCCGATGTGGTGGTGTCGGACATGGCGCCCAATCTTTCGGGCCATGGCGCTACGGACGGGGCGCGGGTCGCGGTGCTTATCGAGATGGCCGTCGATTTCGCGATCAACAACATGAAGCCCGAGGGCGCGCTGGTGGTCAAGTTGTTCCACGGTAGCGGCTATAACGAGCTGGTGGATCTGTTCAAGCAAACCTTCAAGGTGGTCAAGCCCATCAAGCCCAAGGCATCGCGCGACCGGTCTGCCGAGATTTTCCTGGTCGGTATGGGCCTCAAGAGCGGTGCCTGATGAAGCTGGCGGCTGACATAGGGACATTTGACCTTATGGCCCGGTGCAGCAAATCAGCGAAACTGATAGCGCAAAGCCTAGATAAAACAGAGGCTTAGGGCAGGTTTGGTGCAAGACTGCATTCTGCCTATGGCCGCTATAGGGGGAAATAGGCGGCCTTGCTGCTTGAAACACCTAAAATGAACCTCAACTAGGTCTGGAAGTCCGCTTCTGGTCTTTACGTCTGAATATTCCTTGGAGCCCCGCTTGAACAATCAGTGGTTTTCAAAAATCGCCGTCTGGCTGGTCATCGCCATGGTGCTGTTTACGGTGTTCAAGCAATTTGACACCCGCGGCGCTGGTGGTGCCTCCCATGTCGGTTACTCCGAATTCCTGGAACAGGTGCGCAGCAACCGCATCAAGAGCGCAACCATTCAGGAAGGTTCCGGCGGCACTGAAGTCGTGGCCACCACGACGGATGACCGCAAGATCCGTACCACCGCCACCTACCTGGATCGTGGTCTGGTTGGCGATCTGATCAACAACAACGTCAAGTTTGACGTCAAGCCCCGCGAAGAAGGCTCGCTGCTGATGACCCTGCTCGTGAGCTGGGGGCCCATGCTGCTGTTGATCGGCGTGTGGGTTTACTTCATGCGCCAGATGCAGGGCGGGGGCAAGGGCGGTGCCTTCAGCTTCGGCAAGTCCAAGGCGCGCATGCTGGACGAGAACAACAACACCGTGACTTTTGCCGATGTGGCCGGTTGCGATGAAGCCAAGGAAGAGGTCAAGGAAGTCGTGGACTTCCTCAAGGACCCCAACAAGTTCCAGAAGCTCGGTGGCCGCATTCCTCGTGGTCTGCTGCTGGTTGGCCCTCCAGGTACCGGCAAGACGCTGCTGGCCAAGTCGATTGCGGGCGAAGCCAAGGTGCCGTTCTTCTCGATCTCGGGTTCCGACTTCGTGGAAATGTTCGTCGGCGTGGGCGCTGCCCGCGTGCGCGACATGTTCGAGAATGCCAAGAAGAATGCGCCTTGCATCATCTTCATTGACGAAATCGACGCCGTCGGTCGCCAGCGTGGCGCCGGCATGGGCGGCGGCAACGACGAGCGCGAGCAGACCCTGAACCAGATGCTGGTCGAGATGGATGGTTTCGAGACCAACCTCGGTGTGATCGTTGTCGCTGCCACCAACCGCCCCGACATTCTGGATGCGGCCTTGCTGCGCCCAGGACGCTTTGACCGTCAGGTCTATGTGACGCTGCCCGATATCCGTGGCCGCGAGCAGATCCTGAACGTGCACATGCGCAAGATTCCCGTGGGTCAGGATGTGAACCCTGCGATCATTGCGCGAGGCACGCCCGGCATGTCGGGCGCCGATCTGGCCAACCTGTGCAACGAAGCCGCTCTGATGGCTGCGCGCCGCAATGCGCGCACCGTGGAGATGCAGGACTTCGAAAAAGCCAAGGACAAGATCATCATGGGCCCCGAGCGCAAGACCATGGTCATGCCCGAGGAAGAGCGCCGCAACACGGCCTACCATGAGGCTGGCCATGCCTTGATCGGCAAGCTGCTGCCCAAGTGCGATCCCGTGCACAAGGTCACCATCATCCCGCGTGGCCGTGCGCTGGGCGTGACCATGAGCCTGCCCGAGAAGGACCGCTACTCCTATGACAAGGAGTACATGCTGAACCAGATCGCCATGCTGTTCGGCGGCCGTATTGCTGAAGAAGTCTTCATGAACCAGATGACCACCGGTGCATCGAATGACTTTGAACGTGCCACGGCAATCGCTCGCGACATGGTGACCCGCTACGGCATGACCGATGCATTGGGTCCCATGGTGTACGCCGAGCAGGAAGGTGAGCCCTTCCTGGGCCGCTCCATGAGCAAGTCCAGCAACATCAGTGAAGAGACCATGCAGAAGGTCGATGCGGAGGTTCGCCGCATCATCGATGAGCAGTACGGCCTGGCACGCAAGCTCATCGAAGACAATAGCGACAAGATGCATGCCATGGCCAAGGCCATGCTCGACTGGGAAACCATTGATGCGGAGCAGCTTGACGACATCATGGCAGGCAAGGAACCTCGTCCACCCAAGGACTGGACTCCCCGGAACCCTCCATCTTCCGATGGCGGCAACTCTTCCGGAGGAACTCCGGCCTCGAATGCCGAGCCTTCGCCCACTACCGCTTGATTGACAAGTGAGTCACAAAAGGCCCTTAGGGGCCTTTTGTTTTTTATCTATGAGCATTGGAGTCATCATGTCGCAGCAATGGCAAACCTCGCGTTTTATTTTGAATCTGGACAAACCCCAGGTCATGGGCATTGTCAATGTGACGCCGGATTCTTTCTCGGATGGTGGACAACACGCGGGCGTCAAGGGGGCCATGAGCCATGCGGAGAAGCTGTTGCGCGATGGGGCTCATATTCTGGACATCGGCGGAGAGTCCACACGGCCTGGCTCGCCGGCAGTTCCTTTGCAGCAGGAGCTGGAGCGTGTGCTGCCCGTGCTGGCGGAGGCCGTCAAGCTGCAGGTGCCGATTTCCATCGATACCTACAAGCCCGAAGTCATGCGTGAGGCTCTCGATATGGGGGTGGATATCGTCAACGACATCTGGGCACTGCGCCAGCCCGGTGCCAGGGAGACGATCACGGCGCACCCTGGTTGTGGAGTCTGCCTCATGCACATGCATGCCACGCCGCAGAATATGCACCTGGATCACATGCAAGGCAATGTGGTGACGGACGTACGCGATTTCCTGGTGGAGGTCACGGCACCGCTACTGAAAGCGGGCGTTGCGCGCGAGCGCATTGTCTGGGATTACGGCATCGGCTTCGGTAAAAGCGTCGCACAAAATTTTGCCTTGCTTGCACATCAGCAGAGCCTGCTGGAACTAGACTTTCCTCTGCTGGCTGGCTGGTCCCGCAAAGGCTCTTTGGGCCAGGTTTCGGGGCTGTCGGTGGATCAGCGAATGATCCCGAGCGTGGCTGCTGCGTTGCTGGCGGTGGAGAGAGGTGCCCGCATTGTTCGGGTACATGATGTCAAAGAGACCGTGGATGCGCTGTCAGTGTGGCAGGCCATGCAGGACTCGGCTATTTAGATTTTGCGGCTTCAACTTATTTGATCGAAAAGAAAGAGGGGAGAGAGCCATGGCACGCCAATATTTTGGGACCGACGGTATTCGAGGAACTGTGGGAAAGTCTCCGATCACTCCGGACTTCGCATTGCGCCTGGCCCATGCCGTGGGGCGCGTGCTGCGTCGCACCCAGGAGCGCCCTTTGGTATTGATTGGCAAGGACACGCGGATTTCGGGCTATATGCTGGAGAGCGCGCTGGAGTCTGGCTTTGCCTCTGCCGGTGTTGACGTGATGCTGCTGGGGCCTCTGCCAACGCCTGGAGTGGCTTATCTGACCCGGGCGCAGCGGGCCAGTCTCGGCGTCGTGATCAGTGCCAGCCACAATCCGTTCTATGACAACGGCATCAAATTCTTCAGCGCCCAGGGCACCAAGCTGCCCGATTCCTGGGAAGAAGAGGTGGAAGCTGCATTGCTGCAAGAGCCTGTGTGGGTGGACTCGGCAGGACTGGGCAAGGCAAGCCGGTTGGAGGACGCTGCCGGTCGCTATATCGAATTCTGCAAGAGTACCTTTGACCACAAGCTGTCATTGCGCGGTCTGAAGATCGTGGTCGATGCGGCGCATGGTGCGGCCTATCAGATTGCTCCCAAGGTGTTCCATGAACTGGGAGCGCATGTGATCTCCATCGGCTGCTCGCCGGATGGCCTGAACATCAACGAGGGCGTTGGCGCGACCCATCCTGATGCGCTGGTGCGCACGGTGCGGGCGAATAGCGCCGATTTCGGCATTGCGCTCGACGGAGATGCCGACCGCCTGCAATTGGTGGATGCCAAGGGGCGCCTGTTCAACGGGGACGAGCTGCTTTATCTGATGGCCGCTGATCGTCTGGCGCGAGATGAATCTGTGCCGGGGGTGGCCGGTACGCTGATGACCAATATGGCTATCGAGCAGGCCTTGAAGGCGCAGGGCGTGGGCTTTGTCCGTGCCAAGGTCGGTGACCGCTATGTGCTGGAAGCCCTGAGCGCCAATGGCTGGCAACTGGGGGGTGAGAGTTCTGGGCATTTGCTGGCCTTGGACAAGCACACCACGGGCGATGGTCTGGTCAGTGCCCTGCAGGTACTGCAGGCCTGTGTGCGCTCCGGCAAGACGGTCGCGCAGTGGCTGGAGAACGTGCAGCTTTTCCCTCAGGTCATGATCAATGTGCGTTTGCAGCCCGGTCAGGACTGGAAGAAAAATGAGCAATTGCCTCTGGCTCAGCAAGAGGTGGAGAAGCAGCTGGGAGATAGCGGCCGGGTGCTGATCCGGGCCAGCGGTACCGAACCTTTGCTGCGCGTCATGGTGGAAGCCAGGGATGAAGCGATGGCCAGCAATTGCGCAGAACGGCTGGTGCAGGTTGTGAAAGCAGGCTGAATCGTCATGATATGAGTCAGGCAAGTCATCAAAGAGTCACAAAATCGTCATAAATGGCGGGCAGACTGTGGGAAAGCCCTTAAAGGGTACTTCTTGGCTTTCCTGCCTTTGATGACATGTCTCAATCTGTTCCGGGTTCAGTTACATCTTTTAATGCATCCGAGGTTCGCCGCGCCTCCTCTTCATCTGAGCCTCTGACGCCTGCTCATCCGGGGGCGGGACCTGCTTCCCTGGGATTGGCAAGAGACAATGTAGAAACCCCCAGCGCTGTGCCTGGCGCTCAACCTTTGTCGGGATCAACGGTGCAGGCTCCAGCGCCTGCCAGCGCCAAGGTTCTGGCCTCCAAGGCGGCTCCTCGCCGTCGTCGCACCGTCGCCAAGGCCCCCGTCTCGCTTCCGCCGTCCGAGCCGCCAGCCGCTACATTGGAATTGCTGGATCGTGATCACAGCATTCTGGCGTTCAATCAGCGGGTGTTGAGCTGGGCGGAGCGTGAAGACGTGCCGCTGCTGGAACGCCTGCGCTACCTCTGCATCGTTTCTTCCAATCTCGACGAATGGTTCGAGGTGCGCAGCGCGCCCCATGTGTCGGCGGCCAATGCCGGCGACGACAAGGGGCTGTATACCCGCCGCAGTTTTGAAACCCTGATGGCGACGGCCCACGCACTGGTCGCGCATCAGTATCACCTCTACAACCACTCCATCATCCCCGCATTCGCCAAGCATGCGATCCGGCTGGTCTCGCATGGCGAGCGCAATGCAACGCAGCGCAAATGGGTCAGAGAGTTCTTTTTGCGCGAGGTACAGCCTTTGCTCATGCCCGTGGGGCTGGATCCGTCGCACCCGTTTCCTCAGGTGGCCAACAAGGCGCTGAATTTCATCGTGCGCCTCAATGGTGTGGATGCCTTTGGTCGCTCCAATGAGGTGGCCATTGTCAAGGTGCCACGGGCTTTGCCGCGGCTCATTCGCCTGCCGGAGAAGATTTCGGGCAAGCAGCGCCTTTTTGTCAGCATCTCCAGCGTGGTGCGTGCGCATCTGGCCGAGCTGTTCCCTGAGCGCGAAGTCACTGAATTCTCCCAGTTCCGCGTGACGCGCAATTCGGATCTGGCGGTCGATGAGGATGATCTGGTCGATCTGCGCATGGCGTTGCGTCAGGGTCTCAATCATCGTCACTATGGCCAGGCCGTGCGGCTGGAGGTTTCATCATCCTGCTCACCCATGCTGTCGGATTTGCTGCTCGAGCAATATGGCCTGCCGGCCGAGGCGCTGTTCAAGGTCAAGGGGCCTGTGAATCTGGTGCGCCAGATGCAGCTGGTCGATCTGGTCGACGACCCGGCCTTGCTGTTTCCCAAGTGGAAGCCCACCTGGCCCACGCAGCTGACGCCTGAACGCCCCATCATGGCGCAGATGCGCAAGAGCGACATCATCATTCATCAGCCCTTCGAGAGCTTTGATGCGGTGCTGGAACTGCTGCGCGAAGCCGTGAACGATCCGCAGGTGCTGGCGATCAAGCAAACCATTTACCGCACGGGCTCGGACTCCGAAATCATGAGCCTGCTGGCAGAGGCGGTGGGGCGTGGCAAGGAAGTGCTGGCGGTGCTGGAGCTCAAGGCGCGCTTTGATGAAGAGGCGAACATCAACTGGGCCGAGAAGCTGGAATCGCTGGGCGTGCAGGTGGTCTACGGCGTGGTCGGCCTCAAGACCCATGCCAAGATGCTGCTGATCACGCGGCGCGAAAAGCGCAGCAACCAGCTCAAGCGCTACGCACATCTGTCTACAGGCAACTACAACGTGCGCAGCGCGCGTCTGTACACGGACATCAGCCAGCTGACCTGCGATGCGGAAATCACGGCCGATATGGACGCGGTGTTCCGCCATCTCTCCAGCCACAATGCCATGCCCCAGCTGCAAAAGCTGGTGATGGCTCCGTTCCATCTGCAAAGCCGCATGCTGGAGTTGATCGCGAAGGTGGGCGATGCTGCCGCCAAGGGCGAGCATGCGCGCATGGTCATCAAGATGAATGCGCTGACCGATGAGCCTTTGATCCGGGCTTTGGTCGATGCGGGGCAGAAGGGGGCGCAAATCGATTTGATCGTGCGCGGGGCCTGCATGCTGCCGGCGCAGCGCCAGGGCTTTACCGACAATATTCGTGTGCGCTCCATCATCGGCCGATTTCTCGAGCATTCGCGCGTCTTCTATTTTGCCTGGGGCAAGGACGAGGAGCTGCTGCTGTCCAGCGCGGACTGGATGAGCCGCAACATGGTGCGCCGCGTGGAACTGGCATGGCCTGTGCTGGATAAAAAGCTGCGCCAGCGCGTGATTGATGAGTGCCTGGTGGCTTACCTGGGCGACGACAGAGATGCCTGGACGCTGGAGGCTTCCGGGGCCTATCAAAAGCCCAAGCGCCCCGTCGATGGAAGCGGTGCACAGCAGGCTCTGGTGGAGCGCTATGGACGAGGGCGCTGATGCCTGGTGCTATGTTTTAGTGAGCTTCTGGTGCTATCTATGTATGAACTTCAATATGTTTTGATTGAATATCTCATGCTTGTAGAGCGTCAAATGCTGCAAATTAAATAGCATTTCAGGGTTGACCAAGAGATAAAAAAGGGACTGCAAGACAGTCCCTTTTTTATGGGTGCAGTGCGTCGGATCAACGCAGCTGAAGCTTCAGGCTCCAGGGCGTCTTGCTCCAGGCCATGGCTTCCTCTTCGAGCAATCTGGCAGATTGAGGGTAGGCCAGCATCCATCCCTGAGGGGTGCTGAGCCTGCACTCCATGCCGGAGCGCCTGAGTTGCAGGCCTGCAATGTCGGGCTCACGTCTTGTATGACAAAGCTGCACGGCAATGCGCAAGGCCATCAGTGGCAGGGCCAGCTCTGGCTCCTCGATCGCGTCTTCCAGCTTGCGCAGCTTGCCCTGATGGCCCAGCACCAGCTGGGTGATGCGCTGGCGCAGCGCGGGTTCCCAGGTGGCCAGCCCGCAGTGTTCGGTGATGTAGGCGCCATGGCGGTGATAGTTGCTCAGGGCCACGCGCATGCCGACTTCATGCAGCTGCGTCGCAATATGCAGAGCCTGGGTGCCGGCTTGCGGTGTGTTTGCGGGCTCTATGGCCTGCCACAGCTGCATGGCGATGCGCTCCACGCGCTCGGCATGGCCGGTGTCTATGCCGAAGTCCTGTTGCAGGGCCTGGATCTCGGCCAGTTCCTTGTCGGCCGGCGGCTCATGGTCCAGCAGGTCATGCAGCACGCCCTGGCGCAGTGCGCCTTGTGCGACCTCCAGTTCGTTGATGTCCAGCAGCTCCACCACGGCCAGCATCACGCTGATGCCGCCTGCGACCACGGGACGGCGGTCTTCCTTGAGGCCGGGGATGCGCAGCTTGTCCACATGGCCGATTTCCAGCAACTGGTCGTAGAGATGGCGCAGCTTGCGTAGCGTGATGACCTTGCCATCCATGCCCTGGGCCGTGAGAGCATCGCCCACGGCATTGGCCGTGCCCGAGGAGGCGTAAGCACAGTCCCAGGCAGTGCCGGGGTAGGCGAACCGGGACTGGTCCAGGGCTTGTTTGGCGGCGGCTACAGCTTGCGCGAAGTTGGATTTGCTCAATGCACCATCGGCAAAGAAGCGGTTGCTCCATGACACGCTGCCCAGTGCAAACGACGCCAGCTGAAGCGTCTGGCTTTGCTGACCGATGATGATTTCGGTGGAGCGGCCGCCGATGTCGATGACCAGGCGCCGATTCTGGCTGGGTGGCAAAGAGCTGGAGACGCCGCGATAGATCAGCCGGGCCTCTTCCTCGCCTGGAATGATTGCAATGGGAAAGCCCAGCAGCTCGCTGCCGCGGCGCACGAAGTCGTCTGCATTGCAGGCTTCGCGCAGGGTCTGCGTCGCCACGGCGCGCACATGGGCGGGGGCAAAACCCCTCAGGCGTTCGCCAAAGCGGGCCAGACACTCCCAGCCGCGCTGCATGGCATCCAGGGACAGCTCGTGACGGCTGTTGAGCCCGTTGCCCTGGCGCACGGTTTCCTTGAGGTATTCCACGCGCTCTATGCGCTGGTGGGAGCCGACACGGCCGATTTCGAGTCGAAAGCTGTTCGAACCTAGATCGACGGCGGCAAGCAAAGATTCAGGAGCCATTCAAAATCTTGTTGGTGTGGTGTTCTTGAAAACAGGCGCGACCCCGGGGCTGCGCGGCATGCAGACACGTGAATATGCAGCAGCTGCGTTGTTGCAGGTGTGAGCGTCTGCTTGAAACCTCATGGTGCTCGGGTATTCACTGAACGCAAGGCATGCGACAGCAGGCAAAAACACGGGGCAAGCCAGTCTGGAGACCTCGTGTGTCAGGAGTATGACGATAAAAATCCTGGTGTATGACAACATGAATGACGGAAATGTTTGTGTCACGACGCTGTCATAAATGGTTTTTACATTCCAGTGCATCGAGTCTTTCAACCCCAAAGGTCGTTACATGAAGTTGTCTCTGATTCACGTTCTGGTTACCGCTGCTCTGTCTGCTGCCGGTATGGCACATGCAAGCCAGGAAGCCACAGGTGCTGGTGCGAGTTTCCCCGCTCCTCTGTATTCCAAGTGGGCTGCCGATTACAACAAGGCGACTGGCGTCAAGGTGAACTACCAGTCGGTGGGCTCCAGCGCCGGCGTCAAGCAGATCGATGCCAAGACCGTTGACTTCGGTGCCTCCGATGCGCCTTTGAAGGATGACGAGCTGGAAAAGAAGGGCCTGGTGCAGTTCCCCACCGTGATCGGCGGCATTGTGCCCGTGGTCAACATCAAGGGAGTGGCTCCCGGTCAGCTCAAGCTCAACGGCCAGGTACTGGGCGACATCTACCTGGGCAAGATCACCAAGTGGAACGACGCTGCCATCACGGCACTGAACCCCGGCGTGGCTTTGCCTGACGCTGCCATCACCCCTGTACGCCGCGCTGATGGCTCGGGCACCACGTTCGGCTTCACCAACTATCTGTCCAAGGTCAACTCCGAGTGGAAGGACAAGGTCGGCGAAGGCACGGCAGTGAACTGGCCTACGGGCGCCGGCGGCAAGGGCAATGAAGGCGTGGCCGCTTTCGTGGGCCGTCTGCCCAACTCCATCGGTTATGTGGAGTACGCCTATGTCAAGCAGAACAAGCTGACATTCACCCAGCTGCAGAACAAGGACGGAAGCTTCGTCTCTCCCGATGACGACACCTTCAAGGCAGCCGCTGCCGGCGCCGACTGGGCCAAGAGCTTCTACCAGATCCTGACCAACCAGCCTGGCAAGAGCGCATGGCCCATCACATCGGCCACCTTCATCCTGATGCACAAGACCCAGGAAAAGCCCGCACAGGCTGCAACTTCGCTGAAGTTCTTCGAGTGGGCCTACAAGAATGGCGACAAGACTGCCGCAGACCTGGACTATGTACCCATGCCTGAGTCCGTCAAGAATGTGATCTACAAGTCCTGGGGCCAGATCAAGGACACCTCCGGCAAAGCCGTAACACAGTAAGCCACCCGTCGCGAGATGCCGAACCGGTCGGCATCTCGTGGCTTTTTCCACCTTCTTGCGAATAAAGGCGCTTCCAGTGTCCACTACGTCGCCCTCAAGCTCGCTGGCTGCCATGAACAAACAGCAATCCGCTCAGCAGCGCATCCCTTCTCCGCCACGTGCACCGATGATCTCGGGCCGTCTGGCGGATCGTTTATTTGGTGGCCTGGCACGTCTGGCCGCCATGCTGACGCTGGCGCTGCTGGTGGCCATCATGGTGTCACTGGTCTTTGGCGCATGGCCCGCCATCCACGAATATGGCCTGGGCTTTCTGACCAGCAGCGTCTGGGATCCCGTGCAGAACCAGTACGGCGGCCTGGTCATGATTTACGGCACGCTGGCCACCTCGGCCATCGCGCTCATCATTGCAGTGCCCGTGAGTTTCGGCATTGCCCTGTTCCTGACGGAACTCTCGCCAGCCTGGCTCAAGCGCCCTCTGGGCACGGCCATCGAATTGCTGGCGGCCGTTCCCTCGATTGTTTACGGCATGTGGGGCCTGATGGTGTTCGGGCCTGTGCTGGCGACCTATGTGCAGCAGCCGCTGCAGAACCTGCTTTCCGGCGTGCCGTATCTGGGCGCTTTCGTGTCGGGCCCCCCCGTGGGCATCGGCATTCTGTCGGCCGGCATCATCCTGGCCATCATGATCATCCCCTTCATCGCTTCGGTGATGCGCGACGTGTTTGAAGTCACTCCGGCCCTGCTCAAGGAATCGGCCTACGGCCTGGGCTCCACCACCTGGGAAGTGGTCTGGAAAGTGGTTCTGCCCTATACCAAGACCGGCGTGCTCGGCGGCATCATGCTGGGCCTGGGCCGTGCCCTGGGCGAGACCATGGCCGTGACCTTCGTGATCGGCAATATGAACCAGCTCAATTCCCTGTCGGTCTTCGAGGCAGCCAACAGCATCACCTCGGCGCTGGCCAACGAATTTGCCGAAGCTGGCGAAGGTCTGCACCAGGCTTCGTTGATCTATCTGGGCCTGGTTCTGTTCTTCATCACCTTTGTGGTGCTGGCGCTGTCCAAGCTGCTGCTCAACCGCCTGCAAAAGAATGAGGGTGCACGCTCATGAGCTCGACTTCCACCAAAATGCTCAACGCCGCCGATCTGGCTGCGGTTCGTCAGGCCAAGTACGACAGGCGCAAGCGTCTCAACCAGGTCGCCCTGGCCCTGTCCATGGGCGCCATGCTGTTTGGCGTGTTCTGGCTGATCTGGATTCTCTGGGAAACCATCCGCCTGGGTGTGGGCGGCATGAGCCTGGCCCTGTTCTCGCAGATGACACCGCCGCCCAATGAGGAGGGGGGCATTGCCAATGCCATCTTCGGCTCGCTGATGATGGTGGCATTGGCCACTTTCGTCGGCACGCCCATTGGCGTCATGGCTGGCGTCTATCTGGCCGAGTACGACAAAAAGGGCTGGCTGGCCAGCGCGACGCGCTTTGTCAACGACATCCTGCTGTCTGCGCCTTCCATCGTCATCGGTCTGTTTGTCTACACCGTGGTCGTGGTGCGCGTCAAGAGCTTCTCCGGTATGGCCGGTGTGGTTGCTCTGGCGCTGATCGTGATTCCCGTGGTCATCCGCACCACCGAGAACATGCTGGTGCTGGTTCCTGCCAGCCTGCGCGAAGCGGCTTACGCCCTGGGCACGCCCAAGTGGAAGGTCATCATCATGGTGACACTGCGAGCCGCCCGCGCCGGTGTGATCACCGGGGTGCTGCTGGCCGTGGCCCGTATCGCCGGCGAGACCGCCCCGCTGCTGTTCACCGCGCTGAACAACCAGTTCTGGAATGCGGACATGAGCAAGCCCATGGCCAGCCTGCCCGTGACCATCTTCAAATTTGCGATGAGCCCCTATGAGAACTGGCAGCACCTGGCATGGGCCGGTGTGTTCCTGATCACGGTGGCCGTGCTGGGCCTGAATATCCTGGCGCGC
Organism: Comamonas resistens; assembly: GCF_030064165.1. Taxonomy (NCBI): domain Bacteria; kingdom Pseudomonadati; phylum Pseudomonadota; class Betaproteobacteria; order Burkholderiales; family Comamonadaceae; genus Comamonas; species Comamonas resistens. The sequence continues at coordinate 3,350,338 of NZ_CP125947.1, read as the reverse complement.
TTCATCACTCGCCAAAAATAATTCGAGAGTGCAAGACATGACTGCAACTTCTGTTTCCGCCAACTCCAAGCTGTCCGTACGCGACCTGAACTTCTATTACGGCAAGTTCCACGCGCTCAAGAACATCAATCTGGACATTCCCGAAAAGAAGGTCACGGCCTTCATTGGCCCCTCTGGCTGCGGCAAGTCCACCTTGCTGCGTACCTTCAACCGCATGTTCGAGCTGTACCCCGAGCAGCGTGCAGAAGGCCAGATCCTGCTGGACGGCGAGAACCTGCTCACCAGCAAGCAGGATGTGGCGCTGATTCGCGCCAAGGTCGGCATGGTGTTCCAGAAGCCCACGCCGTTTCCCATGTCGATCTATGACAACATCGCCTTCGGTGTGAAGCTGTTTGAAAATCTCAACGCTTCCGACATGGATGACCGCGTGGAATGGGCGCTGCGCAAGGCTGCGCTGTGGAACGAAGTCAAGGACAAGCTCAATCAGACGGGCTCGGGTCTGTCCGGCGGCCAGCAGCAGCGTCTGTGCATTGCCCGCGGCATTGCCATCAAGCCCGAGGTGTTGCTGCTGGACGAGCCCTGCTCGGCGCTGGACCCGATTTCGACCTCCAAGATCGAAGAGCTGATTGCCGAGCTCAAGGATGAATACACCGTGGTCATCGTGACCCACAACATGCAGCAGGCCGCGCGCTGCAGCGATTACACGGCCTATATGTATCTGGGCGATCTGGTGGAATTCGGCGAGACGGAAAAGATGTTCTTCAAGCCAGAGCGCAAGGAAACCGAAGACTACATCACGGGTAGGTTCGGTTGATGGGTAAAGCTCTTGAATTGATAGCTGTTTGCGCTTGATAGACGGGCGCTAGAGACCATTTTCATTAAAAATGAAACGCATATGACAGAAAAACATCTCTCCAGCCAGTTCGATGCCGAACTCAACCGTGTCTCGGCCCGCGTGATGGAGCTGGGCGGCCTGGTTGAATCGCAGATCCGCAATGCCGTCTACGCCCTGACCAGCTTCAGCCGCGAAGCCGTGGACCAGGTGATCGCGACGGAAAATCGCGTCAACGCCATGGAAGTGGAAATCGACCATGAACTCTCGTCCATCATTGCCCGCCGCCAGCCCACGGCGCGTGATCTGCGCCTGCTGATCGCGTTTTCCAAGGCTACGGCCAATCTGGAGCGCATGGGCGACGAGGCCTGCAAGATGGCCCGCATGGTCAAGGCCATCATCGAAAGCGGCGCGGCGCGTTCCCTGCCCAGCGGCGAGCTACGTGTGGCGGCCGAGATGGCGTCCGACTTGCTGCGCAAGACTCTGGATGCATTTGCCCGCCTCGATACCAAGGCAGCAGTGGCCATCCTCAAGGAAGACGACCTGATCGACGACGAGTTTGACGGCTTTGTGCGCAAGCTCATCACCTACATGATGGAAGACCCGCGCACGATCTCGGCCAGCCTGGACTTGCTATTCTTGGCCAAGGCGATCGAGCGTATCGGCGACCACTCCAAGAACGTGGCCGAGCTGATCATCTACCTTGTCGAGGGCAAGGATGTGCGCCATCAGACCATGGCGGAAATCGAATCTGCATTGCAGTGAAGCAGGAGGAATTCAAGGGATGAAGAAGATGCCCATGGTCCTCATCGTGGAGGACGAACCCGCGATTGCAGAGTTGATTGCGGTCAATTTGAGGCATAACGGCTTCCAGCCTGTCTGGGCGGAAGACGGTGTTTCCGCGCAACGCGAGCTGGATGCGGTGCTGCCCGAGGTGATACTTCTGGACTGGATGTTGCCGGGTGCCAGCGGTCTGTCGCTGGCGCGCAAATGGCGCGCCGATAGCCGCACCAAAGGCGTGCCCATTCTGATGCTGACCGCGCGCGGCGATGAGCCGGACAAGGTGGCGGGGCTGGATGCCGGCGCGGATGACTACATCACCAAGCCGTTTTCCACGCAGGAGTTGCTGGCGCGCATTCGCGCCGTGCTGCGTCGCCGTGCCCCCGAGCAAATGCAGGACAAGGTCAGCATCGGCGAGTTGGTGCTGGACGCCGCGGCTCACCGCGTGAGCTGGCAGGGCGATCTACTCAAGATCGGCCCTACGGAGTTCAAGCTGCTCAACTATCTGATGAAGCACCCGGAGCGTGTGCACAGCCGAGCCCAGCTGCTGGACAAGGTCTGGGGTGACCATGTGTTCATCGAGGAGCGCACGGTCGATGTGCATGTCAAGCGTCTGCGCGAATCGCTGGGCGTGGCCGGTACCTTGATCGAGACCGTGCGCGGCGCAGGCTATCGCTTCAGTGCGCAGGCCCTGGCCTGAGGCTGATAAATACGGCTTACGCCACTCGGGTTCAGGCCAACGCTTTGCCTCAAGGCAACATCTCGGCATATCCTCGCTGGCGTAAGTCCTCATGAACTGCCACGGCCCGATCACCACAGATCGGGCCTCCGTAAAAATCACAAGAGAACATCAATATGGGGTGGCGTGGATTTCGTTTACTGGCCTCTCAGATCGCGGCGGCACTGGTGGCTTGGCTGGTTTGGAGCTACGGGGTTCAGCCTCAGGCCGGTGGTGTCCAGCAATGTCTGGCAGCTCTGGCCGGTGCACTGATTGGTGGCTGGATCTGGTGGCTGGTGGATAGCTGGAACGGTGCGCGCCTGCTGGGCTGGCTGCGTCAGTCCAGTCTTGGCGATGCGCCCAATCTGTCGGGTATCTGGGGTGAGGCCAGCATACGCATGCGCCGCTGGATCCGTCAGACCGTGCAGCAGGCCCAGCAGGGGGATCAGCGCCTCAGCGATATTCTTTCGGCACTCCAGGCCAGTCCCAACGGCGTGGTTCTGCTGGATGCCCAGGGCCGCATCGAATGGTGCAACCAGATCGCGGCGCGCCAGTTCGGCTTTGATGCGAATCGCGACGTGATGCAAAGCATTGGCAATCTGCTGCGAGACCCTCAGTTCAGCGCATATTTTGCTGCGCAGGATTTCACCCGGGATCTGGTGATGCAGGGACGCGAAAGCACGCCGTCGCGGCCCGTCAAGCTGTCGGTGCAGCTGTATGGCTATGGCGAGGGGCGCAAGCTGTTGCTGGCCCGCGATGTGACGGCGGTGGAGCAGGCCGAGGCCATGCGCCGTGATTTCGTGGCCAATGTCTCTCATGAAATCCGCACGCCGCTGACGGTGTTGGCGGGCTTTGTCGAGACCTTGCAGAACCTGCCTCTGGAGGCCGACGAGCGCAAACGCTATCTGGAACTGATGTCCCAGCAGGCCGAGCGCATGCAGCATCTGGTGGAAGATCTGCTGACGTTGTCCCGGTTGGAGGGCAGCCCTCCGCCCAGCCATAACGACTGGATGTCGGTGGCCCAGTTGCTTAAGCGCTGCGAGAACGAAGCGCGCGGTCTATCTGCCACTCTGACGCGCAAACAGAACCGTCCCCATGTGCTGAATTTCCCGGATGATGCCGTGCTGGCGCAGGCCGGAGACATCGCCGGCGCGAGTGCAGAGCTGCACAGCGCGTTTTCCAATCTGCTGGGCAATGCCATGCGCTACACGCCGGCCGGTGGGCAGATCGATGTGAGCTGGGTGCAGCTTGCCGATGGTTCGGCACGCTTTGCGGTCAAGGATTCCGGCCCGGGCATTGATCCCAAGCATGTAGCCCGCCTGACCGAGCGTTTTTACCGTGTGGATCGCAGCCGTTCCCGCGATACGGGGGGCACAGGACTGGGACTGGCCATCGTCAAGCATGTGCTGCAGCGCCATGGCGCCGTGCTCAGCATCGCGAGCGAGCAAGGCAAGGGTTCTGAGTTTGCCGTGACTTTCCCGGCCAGCCGCGTGCGAGCGGCGACAGCTGCCCCGCAACTGGCGTCGACTGCGCAGAGCTGAGGGGTGCGGCGCTAGGCCTGTTCGGGGGCTGGTTTGATGACCCTGAACAAAATGGTGCTGAAGGCTGCTGCCGTCAGGAACAGGGCTGCCGTGCTGCAGGCCCAAAACGGCATGGGCGTGGCCTGCCAGCCATGCCATGAGGCCGGAGCCTGCCATTCATAGGCTATCCAGTAACCGAGGCCCAGGCCACCACCCCATAGCAGCACGCAATAAATGAGCAGCGGAGCCACCGTGACGCGGTAGCTGCGCAGCACAAAGATGCAGTAGGTTTGTACAGAGTCTGCCAGATGGTAGGCCGCCACACAGATCAGCAGCCAGGAGGTCAGGGCCTGCACCTGGTTGGAGTCGGTATAGATGTCGGCAATCAGGCCGCGCGCAATTAAAAGCGTAGCTGCAACCGCAGCCCCCATAAGCGTCGAGAGCTTGAAACACTGTTGAATCAGCTGCCGAGCCTGGGCTTCGTCGCCGGCACCACGCCAGTAGCTGACGCGGGCGCTGGCGGCAATGGCCAGGGACAGCGGGAACATATAGCCAATGGCGGCCAGGTTGGCGGCGATCTGGTGGCTGGCCGAAGACAGCGAGCCCTGGCGTGCAACATACAGCGCCATCAGGGTAAAGGAAGTGACTTCCACCAGAATGGCCAGACCCGCGGGAATGCCCAGCCGGCAAAAACGCGCCAGCATCCGGATGTCAGGTCGCTCCATCCGGGTCCATAGGGCCAAAGGTGTATAGAGATCCTGGGTGCGGATCAGCCACAGACCCACGCCAAACATGGTGTAGTTGACGACCAGCGTGGCCAGGGCGCAGCCCACGGCTCCCATGGGGTTCAGACCCAGGCCACCGAAAGTGAACCAGATGGAAAGCGGTATTTTGATGAGCAAAGAGGTCAGCTGCAGCCAGGTCACCAGCTTCGGATGGCCCAGGGCCTGGTTGAGCGCGCTGTAGATGCGAAACAGCAGGGCCGGAGGCAAGCCCCAGGCCAGTACGCTCAGATAGCGTTTCACTTCGAGCTGCATGGCTTCGGGAACATGGGTCCAGCGCAGCAGGGCATCGGGCATCAGCAGGACCGACATGCCCAGCAGGCAGGCCAGCAGGCACAGATACATGGACTGGCGCAGAGAGTGTCCTATGGCCTGTGCCTGGCCCGCGCCGCGTTGCTCGGACCAAAGCGGCAGCAGGGCCTGAAAAATGCCCATCAGCGAGGCATAGACACTGACAAAAATGGCCGACCCCACAGACAGGGCGGCCACGGCTTCATCGGAATAGCGGCTGGCAACAATGGTGTCTGTCGTGCCAAAGGCCATCACGGCCAGCTGGCCTGCCAGCACCGTGACAGCATGGCGGCTGATGTGCTGAAGCTCGCCTTTCATGGCTTTTTGGCCATGTCGCTGCGCCTGAGCAGAATCAGCACTTCCTTTTTGCCCGCAAGACGGTTGATGCGCGAGACCTCTTCCCAGCCCTGGCGCAGTAGCCGGTTATGGTCGCCGGCCCAGCGGTCGGCATCTACCAGGGCCCAGTCGCAGACATCGGGCGTGCTGCGGCGCAGCAAAGCCGTGTCGACATGGGTGTAGTAGCGCACGGCTGCGATCTGTGAGCGGCCCAGGCCATAGGTCAGCACGCAGCTTTGTGCCCGGTTTTGTTGCATGCTGGAAGCCAGCTGCTGCATCTGGAACTCATAGCTGCGGGCGTGATCCAGTGGCGCCATCCAGAGTGTGGACAGCAGCACCCAGCCCAGCGTGGCACCGCTGGCGGGCAGCACCAGGCTTTTCCAGATGGCGGCACGGTTGCGCGAAGTGCGCCAGACCACCAGCACAAACCAGCCGGCGGTGGCGATCAGAGCCACGATGACGGTGGGCCAGGAAATGCTGGCTTCGAATTGCGGGGCCAGGCGCGCAATATTGGCGGCAATCTTGGGTGGGTAGCCGGTCTGGAATGCCAGCCACACCACCCAGATGGCCAGTGCGCCTGCCGTGAAGAACAGCAAGGTGAACCAGTCTATGAGTGCGCTGATGCTGCGGCGGAAGGTGGGCAGGGCAAAGGCAGCCAGCGTTGCGATGGCGGGCAGACCCAGCAGCAGGGCGCGGTCGGCCGGTGTGCTGCTGAGGCAGGCAATGACCGGCAGCAGTGCAAACAGCAGCGCGATGCTCAGGTGCGGGTAGTGGCTGGGTTCGGCGATCTGGCGGCGCCAGACCCACAAGGTCCAGAGTGCCAGAGGCCATGCAGGCCAGCAAAACCACAGCAACAGCTGCAGCAGCTCGCCGGCATCCCGGGTGGAGTCCACCAGATGCCAGCTCCATTGTTGCAGGCCGGTAATCAGGGCTGCGCCTATGAGGGTGGCGGCCAGCCAGGCTGCAGCCCACAGGCGAGCCTGCTGGTGTACCCGGCCGGGGTTGTCACCCCAGCTGCGCTGGGTGAAGGTGATGATGCTTGCGCCCAGGCCAAACAGCACGGCCATGGTGGGCGCACCGCTCAAGCCCATGCCCAGCATGCCGAACACCATGGCGGCGGCGGCCTTGTAGGGGTGATAGGCCATGGCAGAGGCTGCAAAGAACAGCAGGGCGGTGCATCCCAACTGGGTGACGTAGCTCGTGGTTTCGTGTGACAGCTGGGCCAGTCCCAGGCAGGCGACCAGGGCCAGCAGCGCTGCATCCGCCATGGCGCGGGAATAATCCACCAGTTGAGCTTCGCCGCCAAAGGCGAAAGCCACGGGCTGTGCACCTGGCGTGCGCGCCAGATAGTAGGCCCCCCACCAGGTGGCCGCCAGCGTCAGCACCAGCAGTGCGGCGAAGGGGATGCGCGTCGCCATCTCCGGCCCGAGCAACCCGCCAAGCGTCTGCAGGGACAAGGCGCCAAGCCAGTAGGGCAGCAACCCATCCATGCTGGGCGACAGGCCAGACAGCAGAGGAGTCAGCCAGGAGGTGTTGCCCAGAGCCAGCTCCCGCATATAGCCAAACGCCTCCATGTCATTGGAGCGCCAGGGGCCGCGCATGACAAAGCCAGGAACCACATAAGCCAGGCAAAGCAAAAGCAGCGCCCAGCGGGGCAGTCTGCGCACGGCGCTCTGGGCAACAATGGCGGGAGTGGGCTGATTCACGCGAACAATCCTGTGTAGGCCGTCGGATGATTGACGGTCAAATCAAGCGGTAGCGCTTTGTGAGCAAGCGCAAGATGCTCCCATGATAGGAGCGTTGAAGAGGTCTGGATACGGCACCGTGCTGGCACAGTCATTCAGCTGCACCGGGCTGGGCGCCATCGCGGGCAAAAAAAAGGCAGCGCGGTTGCCCGGCTGCCCTTGCTCGCAAAAAGTAGAAATTACTTCTTGCCGAAGCGGTTGCGGAACTTCTCCACGCGGCCGCCCATGTTGTCCACCGACTTTTGTGTGCCAGTGTAGAAGGGGTGCGATTCAGAGGAGGTATCCAGCTTGAACAGGGGGTATTCCTTGCCTTCGAAGGTTTCGGTTTCCTTGGTGTTCACGCAAGAACGTGTCACAAACTTGAAGCCGTTGGACAGGTCCACGAACAGAACTTCGCGGTAGTCGGGGTGAATGCCTTCTTTCATGATCTTCCTTTGGTCAAGTGCGGGAGCCGCACCGGCCAGCCCGGTGTACTTTCCGCAAAAAGCTCTCGATTATTACACATATTCGGAAAATGCTGCGGCCATCGCCGTTGTCAAAACCCGGTCATGAGTCGGGGAGCATTGTTGTTCTGCGACGCCTGCAGCGTGGGGCGCCTAGGCGAGGCTGCCACTGCTCGGGGGCTGGAGGCCATGCCCGTGCCGGTGTAGCTTGATGAAGCGCAAGTTTTGTGGGGATTGAATATGTGAAAACACGTATGCCCCCTAAGATGTTGCGATATTGCCATGCAGCAAAAGAGGCAACCATGGTTGATCACAACTACACGGGGCAGCAGCCGAGTATGGCTCAAGGCCGTCCCGTTGCTGCCGCCATGCATGGGCGGCAAGCACTTCAGGCCGCTGGAGGATGCGCCTGGTCGGTACGTATTCGAGTATTGGTTTCTCAATGGCCGCCCGGCCATGGTGATAAATCGGGCGGTCCGCCAGCCTTGTTGCGAGGCTCCATCATCACCGTGCGGAGACTGACATGAGCATTCAAGCGACCCCCCTGAATCTGTTCAAGGCCAATGCAGAGTTGCAGTTGCGCATCGCCCAGCTGATGCGTGAAAGCGGTCATCGCTGGCTGGAGGCCGTGCAGCAGACCAGTGCTGCGGGCCTCAGCGAAACCACGGCGGAGCTGCACAGCCTGCTCCAAGCCGAGGACTGGCAATCACTGGCAAGCCTGCCCGCCGAGGCAGTCATGCGCAGGCTCGAAGACCGCATGATCAATGCGAAGAACGCCAGCGACATCGCGATCAAGAACCAGCAGGCGTTTGCCAGCGGTCTGCAGCAAGCCCTGGAGGCCTGGCAGAAATCCGTGGCCGAAGCCCTGCGTGCCGACGGTGCCTCGAATCTGCCCGCTTTGCCCATGCAGGACATCTTCAAGCAATGGTTGTCTGCCTGGACGCCGGCCACTCAGGACCCCGCCCAGGCCAAGAGCGGCAAAGCAGCTCAGAAGTAGGCGATCGGCTGGCGCAGCTTCAGCCCAAGATGGCGACGCTGCCGCCTGCGGGCCGGCTGGTCAGCAGGCTCTCCATTGCAAAAAATCCGATGTTTTCGGCGTTTTGTGGTGATCCATAAAACGCTGGATGCTATTGTTTTTGAATCTTCTTGAGACAGAAGATTGTGACTTCGGGAGCAAGACATGAGCAAACCCAGCGGGGGCGGTCCGTCGACCAACGGGTCTGTTGATCCTTTTGCATGGTGGCGGGCCGCCGGGGCCTATGCGGTGGATGCCGCTCAACGTGCGGTGCTGTATGCCGATATCGAGCGGCAGGTGGGTGACCAGTACCGGAGCCAGCGTGAGGCCAGGATGCCCAACGTGCTGCATTTCCCCGCAGAACTCGTGATGTCGGGGCTGGAGCTCCCCAGACCCGTCAACTATGGCCTGGTTCGCATTCAGGCGTCAGAAGACCGGCCTGCCGACCCCGCCAAGCGTCCGTTCGTCGTGATAGATCCACGCGCCGGACATGGCCCGGGCATAGGTGGCTTCAAGCCCCATAGCGAGATCGGTGCGGCGCTGGAGGCCGGTCACCCTTGCTACTTTGTCGGCTTTCTACCTGATCCCGTACCTGGTCAGACGGTGGAAGATGTGATGCGTGCCGAGGCCGCGTTCATGCGTCGCGTGGCCGAGCTGCACCCCGACAGCGAGGGCAAGCCCGCGGTCATTGGCAACTGCCAGGCGGGTTGGCAGATCCTGATGACGGCCGCTGTCTGGCCCGAGCTGTTCGGGCCCATCATCGTCGCCGGAGCGCCCTTGTCGTACTGGGCCGGTGACAATCCCATGCGTTATTCGGGCGGGCTTCTCGGGGGCAGCTGGATGACGGCTCTGGCCAGCGACCTGGGCAATGGCCGCTTCGACGGCGCCCATCTGGTGCAGAACTTCGAGCAGCTCGATCCGGCCAACACGCTGTGGAGCAAGCAGTACAAGGTCTATGCGAATGTCGACACCGAAGCTGAGCGCTATATAGACTTCGAGAAATACTGGGGCGGCTATGTCTTCCTCAACGATGTGGAGATGCAGTACATCGTCGACAATCTGTTCATAGGCAACAGGCTGTCGACGGCCCAGTTGCTGACATCGGACGGGGTGCGCATCGATCTGCGCAATATCCGCTCGCCCATCCTCGTGTTCTGCTCCTATGGCGACAACATCACGCCGCCGGCCCAGGCTCTGGGCTGGATCACCGATTTGTACGCCAGCGACGACGACGTGCGCGGCCACGACCAGACCATCATCTTCAGCACGCACGACAGCATCGGGCATCTGGGCATCTTTGTTTCGGGTGCCGTCGGCAGCAAGCAGCACCGCAAGTTCGCCAGTGCCATCGAGCAGATCAATCTGCTGCCGGCAGGCATCTACCGCGCCAGCGTTGACGATGCCACGAAGCAGGAGCAAAAGCTGCTCCATGACCCTTATCTGCTGAGCATCCGTGCCAGCGGCATCGATGAAGTGCGCGATATCGTCAAGCCCGATCCGGAGTCCGATCGCCGTTTCGACGCGGCGGCCCGGGTATCCGATATCAACCTGGCTCTGTATCGCAGCATATGGCAACCTTGGGTGCGTGCGCTGAGCACTTCCCAATCGGCGCACTGGTTGCAGACCTTGCATCCCATGCGCCTGCAATTCGAGGCCTGGAGCAGCCAGCACCCGCTGGCTTGCCTGATACGCAGCAGCGCCCAATACATACGCGAACATCGCCAGCCCGTGGATGAGGCCAATCCCTGGCTGCACATGCAGCAGCGGTGCTCGGCAGCACTGGATCGCGCTCTCGATGATTTCCGCGACCGGCGCGACCACATCTATGCCTTGTGGTTTGACATGCTCTATGGCTTGCCGCTCATGCAGGCGCTGGCTGGGCATGCTTATGGCGAGAGCGCAGCGGTGCGCCAGCATCCAGGCTCCACCCCCGAGCATCTGGCACTGATGGCGGCCAGGCTGCGACAGATCGAGAGCAGTGTGGACCAAGGGGGCGTGCTCGAAGCCACGCTGCGCGGCTTGCTGAGCGTGCTGTCCCAGCGTCGCGCTGTGGACGAGCGCTACTACCACCTGGCTGCGCAATTGCTGGAGCAGCAAGCACCTGGGCGCTGGAGTCTGGCCGAGCTGCGAGCCGCCATCCGCGAGCAGACCCTGGTGATGAGGCAATGCGGCAGCGCTGCCATCGAAGCCATTCCCGGCCTGCTGAAGAGCACGCCTGCCGACACCATCCGCAAGGCCGGCGAAGCCATCACCCAGATGGCAGCCATCGATAAGGAGCCTGGCGCGGAGGATGAGGCCGTAAGACATGCCTTGCAGCAGGTGCAGGCCTTGTTCGAGCAGGCCGCGCTGGAGCAGCAGGCCCCGATGGACGAGGCTCAGGTACCGCAGCTGGCGCCGGCCCGGGCTTCCGCCACCGCCACGCGGCCCAAGCCTGCCGCGCGACGTCAACCGACCGCAGCACGCGGCAAGAAAGGAGTGCGATGAGTCAATCGAGTCCAGAGGGGATGCGGGAGCCGTTCGAGGGCCTGGCTGTCGGCGACAGCCTGCATGTCACCGTTGCCGCCCGTGATGCGAGCACGTTGACCCTGCGCTGCGCCCGCGAGGCACAGGCCCAGGCTTTCACCACAGCGTCACCGCAGGTGGCTGACCTGTCTTTGGGCGGAGCGGAGCAGCCGCTGGACGTGGCCACCCATCATGGCCTGATCCGGCTGCTGGCGGCTGTCAAGGAACTGCCGCCGGTTCGCGTGGGGGTCGTCCATCCCTGCGATGCCACCAGCCTGTCGGCCGCGCTTGACGCGCATCGGCTGGGGCTGATCGAGCCGGTCCTGATCGCTCCGCGCGCCAGGCTGGAGGCGGTTGCGCTTGCGCAGGGGCTCGAGCTGCAGGGCCTGCGCATCGAGGACGTGCCGCACAGTCATGCTGCAGCCGAGCGTGGTGCCAGACTCGCCGCCAGCGGCGAAGTCGAGGCACTGATGAAAGGCAGCCTGCACACCGACGAGCTGATGGCGGCTGTCGTTGCCGGCAGTGCCGGGTTGCGCACCAAGAGGCGTGTAAGCCATTGCTTTGTGTTGCAGACGGCCAGCTACCCACGCCCCTTCATCGTCACCGACGCGGCCATCAACCTGGCCCCCGATCTCTTGCAGAAGGCCGACATCGCACGCAATGCCATCGAGCTCGCGCAGGTCCTGGGAGTGGCCAGGCCCAAGCTGGCCATTCTCGCTGCCGTCGAGACGGTCAACCCCAGCATGCCCGCAACCCTGGATGCGGCCGCGCTGTGCAAGATGGCCGACCGGGGCCAGATCACCGGAGGCGTGCTGGACGGCCCGCTGGCTTTCGACAATGCGGTCTCCATCGAGGCCGCGCGTACCAAGGGCATCACTTCGCCAGTGGCCGGTCAGGCCGACATCCTGTTGGTGCCCGATCTGGAAAGCGGCAATATGCTGGCCAAGCAGCTCATGTACCTGGGCGGCGCTGCCAGCGCAGGCATCGTGCTTGGCGCCAAGGTGCCCATCGTGCTGACCAGCCGGGCGGACTCGCGCGAATCCCGCATTGCATCCTGTGCGATTGCGCTGCTGCTCGCACATCACTACCGGCAGACGCCGCCCTGAAATACATGGCCGATGGCGCCGGACTGGCAAACGCTGCAGTCTCTGTCCCATCGGCAGACAAAGGCCCTGGCATGAGCAATTCCGTCATCATCGTCCTGAACTGCGGCTCCTCGAGCATCAAGTTCGCCGTCTTCGAGGCCGTTAGTCCCCTGCCGCGCAAGCCTCTGTGGAACGGCAAGGTGCAGGGCATTGGCGGGCCCGGTCCCGACTTCGGCGAAACCGGCGTCCAGCCCTTTGCCATCGAGCTGGGTGCAGAGCATCCGTATCACGATGCGCTGCGCATCATCCGCGAGCGCATCACGGCTCGGCTCGAGGATCGGCCCGTGGCGGCGATCGCCCATCGGGTGGTGCATGGCGGCAGCAAGTATTTCGAGTCCACGCGCATCGATGCAGGCGTGTTGCGAGACTTGCGCAGCTATGTGCCGCTGGCACCGCTGCATCAGCCGTTTGCGCTGGAGGCTATCGAGATCCTGTTGCGCGAGCGGCCCGATATCGTGCAGATTGCCTGCTTTGATACTGGGTTTCATCACAGCTTGCCCAAGGTGGAGCAGATCCTGCCACTGCCCTACGAATGGTGGCAGCGCGGCATGCGCCGCTATGGCTTTCATGGGCTCTCGTATGCCTATATGGCGACTGCCTTGGCCGAACGTCATGGTGAAAGGGCCAGGGGCCGCACCATCGTCGCCCATCTGGGCAGCGGCGCCAGCCTCTGCGGCATGCAGCAGCTGCAAAGCGTGGCGACCACCATGGGCTTCTCGGCCCTGGACGGATTGATGATGGGCACGCGCACTGGGGCGCTGGACCCGGGGGCCGTGCTCTATCTGATGGAGATCGAAAAGCTGACGCTTCAAGAGGTGGGGCATCTGCTCTATCACGACTCGGGGCTGCTTGGCGTGTCGGGCATCTCGTCCGAGCCGCGCGTGATCCTGCGCCATGTCCGGGATTCAGGTGAGGCGGGCGAGCGGGCGCGCATCGCGCTGGACCTCTTTGTGCGCCGCATCGTGCGCGAGATCGGTTCTCTGGTCGCTGCGCTGGGTGGGGTGGACATGCTGGTGTTCACGGCGGGCATCGGCGAGCACAGCGAGGAGATTCGTGCCCGCGTTTGCGCCGATCTGGCATGGCTGGGCCTGGAGCTGGATGAGCAGGCCAATGCAGCCCATGCACCAGTTATCTCATCTGCAGACAGCCGGGTACTGGTGGGGGTTGAGCCCACCAACGAGGAGTGGGTGGCCGCCCGCGATACGCTGTGCATTCTTGGTGCGCAACCGTCTTCTTGAGAAAAGGCCGTCTGCCGCTCAGGCCTGCGCTGCTGCAATGATATGCATGAGGGCACAGTCCGGAGGACAGCGCGGGTTTCAGCGAATGCTTAGCTCTCCTGCTCTGTCTGCTGCCTGGCCGCATCGATGCTCGCCTGGATGGCTGCGCGTGCCTGAGGGCTGTTCTTCCAGCAGCTGGAGCCTGTGAGGGCCGAGGCCTTGGCGACGATGTCCAGGGCGTTGGCCTGACGCAACTGCGCAAATGAGCCGTAGCCCAGGGATTCCAGCCGGCTCAGCACCGTGGGGCCCACGCCCTTGAGTGCAAGCAGTGATTGTCGTTCTTCGGTGGTGAATGGCATGGGCCGAGGCCTTGAGGTTGGAAGGAAAGAACTTTCAGCAGAAACCGAGCAATATGCCCTCCATGGTCGCTACGGTGCCCGGCCAGAACTCAGGCCATGCTCGACAAGGTTTTTCTGAACCGCATCAACGACAGCCAGAACAGCACGGCGCCGATTCCCGCCAGCCACACAAAGGGCTTCCATACGGTTTCCAGGCCGGCGCCGCGATACAGAATCGCCTGACCCAGCTCCACAAAATGCGTGGTGGGGGCGAACAGCATCACATCCTGCACCAGTTGGGGCATGGATTCGCGGGGCGTCATGCCGCCGGACAGCAATTGCAGCGGCAGCAGCGTCAACACCATCAGCAGGCCGAACTGCGGCATGCTGCGCGCCACGGTGGCCAGAAAGATGCCCATGGCCGTGGTGGCGAACAGGCACAGGGCCGAGCCTGCCATGAACAGCAGCAGACTACCTTCGATGGGCACCTTGAGCGCGCCGCGCACGACCAGATTGAGCGAGACACCCGCTGCCAGCAGCACCACGGCACCCATGGACCAGACCTTGGCCAGCATGATCTCGGTAGGCGTCACAGGCATGACCAGCAGATGCTCGATGGTGCCGTGCTCGCGCTCGCGGATCAGCGCCGCGCCCGTGAGGATGATGGAGAGCATGGTGACGTTGTTGATGATCTGCATCAGTCCGCCGAACCATATCTTGTTCAGTCCGGGGTTGAAGCGGGCGCGCAGCTCCAGATCCACGGGCAGTGCGCTGGCTCCGCGGTGACGCTGCACGAACTCGTTGACTTCGGCCAGCACGATCTGCTGCACGTATCCGCTGCCGGAGAACGCCTGGCTCATGCGCGTGGCATCCACGTTCAGCTGCAGCTCAGCCTTTTTGCCGGCCAGCACGTCGCGCTGGAAGTTGGGAGGAATGGTCAGCGAGAAGGTGAAGTCGCCTGCATCCAGCCCGGGATCCACATGGCTGAAATCGACCATCTGCGGTGGCATGAACTGAGGCGGGTAGAAAGCCGAGGTGATGCGTGCGGACAGTGGCGACTGGTCTTCGTCGACGATGGCGATCGGCGCCTTGTGCAGCGTATCGGGCATGGCCGTGGCTGCGGTGTACACCGAGGCCGTGAAGGTGTAGACGATGAGCACCAGCATCACCGGGTCGCGCCACAGGCTCCACAGTTCCTTGACGCCCAGGCGCCAGATATTTTTCAGGCTATGCAACATCGTAAAAGTCCAAGGTGTGCCGTGAAGCAGAGGACGCTCTGAACAAGCGCAGGCCCAACGTAGGGACACCGAGCCAGGGCCGCCCCGCAGCGAAGGTGTCGTCCCCCTCCCGCGCAGCGAGAGAGGGGGAAGGCGCGCAGCGACTCAGGGGGAGCTTCATTACTTCTCCTGCTTGGGCAAGGCCCAGATGGCCACGCCCATGATCACGGGAATGGCAATCAGCAGCGGCAGCAAGGTCGGCGCCAGATCGTGCAGGCCCAGCGCCTTGTTGAAGACGCCGCGGCTGATGGCGAACATATAGGTGGCCGGGTAGATCTCGCCAATCCAGCGACCGGCGCCTTCGAGCGAGGACACCGGGTCGGTCAGCCCCGAGAACTGCGTGGCCGGAATCAGCGTGCCCAGCATGGCAAAGAACATGGCGGCAATCTGGCTGCTGGTGACGGCAGAGGCCAGCAGTCCCATGCCCGTGGCAATGACGCTGAAGAGCAGGGCGGCCACGATGAGCAAGGGGAAGCTGCCGGTCATCGGGACGCCAAACACGAACACCGCCATGGCACACATCAGAAAGAAGTTCAGCATGGCCAGCACCACATAAGGCAGCTGCTTGCCCAGCAGAAACTCGATGCGGGTCACGGGAGTGACGTACAGATTCACGATGGAGCCCAGCTCCTTTTCCCGCACCACGGCCAGGGCCGTGAGCATGGCCGGCAGCATCATCAGCAGCAGCGGAATCACGGCCGGCACCATGGCGGGCAGGCTTTTCACATCGGGGTTGTAGCGAAAGCGGGTTTCCAGGCTGACCTGGCTGCCCAGTTGCACGCCCAGTCGCTCGCGCGCCTGCTGCACCAGCCACAGCTGGTGCATGGCCTGGACATAGCCTTTGACGGTCTCGCCGCGCTGGGGCATGGCGCCGTCGAACCAGGCGCCCACGGCAACCTTCGAGCCGCGCAGCACATCACGGCCAAAACCGGGTGGTATCTCGATGGCCAGTGCCAGCTCGCCGCTCTTCATGCGCCGGTCCAGGTCCGCGTAGTCCTGGATGGGAGGCATTTCAATGAAATAGCGCGAGCCTGCGAGATTGTTCACATAGTTCTGGCTGATGGTGCTCTGGTCGCGGTCGAGCACGGCAAACTTCAGGTCTTCGACGTCCATACTGATGCCGAAGCCGATCACCACCATCAGCACCAGCGAGCCCACCAGAGCCAGCGTGGCGCGCACGGGATCGCGCTGCAGCTCCAGCGACTCGCGCCACAGATAGCTCCACAAGCGTTGCAGGCTGAAGCCAGGGCCTTTGTGCGCGTCGGAAACAGGAGCTTGCTGCGCTTTATCTGTATTGGTATCAGATACTTTTGATGCTGAGGATAAGGCTGAGTCAGCGGTAACAGCTTCTTTTTTGATATCAAGCACGGGTGCGGCTTCGCCCGAGGCCTCCACCAGATAGCCGATGAACGCCTCTTCCAGCGTGGCCGCGCCGCGCTTGGCGGTCAGGGCTGCCGGCCGGTCGCTGTCCAGCACCTTGCCCGCATGCATCATGGACATGCGGTCGCAGCGCTCGGCCTCGTTCATGAAGTGTGTGGAGATGAAGATGGTCACACGGTCGCGGCGCGAGAGCTCGATCAGCAGGCGCCAGAACTGGTCGCGCGCCACGGGGTCCACGCCCGAGGTGGGCTCGTCGAGAATCAGCAGCTCCGGCTTGTGCACCATGGCTACGGCCAGCGACAGGCGCTGGCGCATGCCCAGCGGCATATTGCCGGGCAGGGTCTCGCGCACCTCGGCAAGGCCGAAGCGCGTGATCATCTCCTCGACCCGCGCGGGGATCTCGGCCGGGTCCACGTGGAAGAGTTCGGCGTGCAGCACCAGGTTCTGCAGCACGGTCAGCTCGCCGTAGAGCGAGAAGGCCTGGGACATATAGCCCACGCGCTGGCGCGTGGCCACATCATGCGGATCGATCTTCTTGCCGAACAGCCAGGCATCTCCCTCGCTGGCGGGCAGCAGCCCGGTCAGCATCTTCATGGTGGTCGACTTGCCGCAGCCGTTGGAGCCCAGAAAGCCGAAGATCTCGCCGCGCCGGATGCGGAAGTTCACATGGTCCACGGCCACGAAATCGCCAAAGCGCATGGTGAGATCGCGCGCCTCGATGGCGATGTCGTCATCGCGGGTCTGCAGCGGTGGGATCACAACGGCGGCATGGCCGCGTTTTTTCTCTTCGGGCAGCAGGGCGATGAAGGCGGCCTCCAGCGCCGGCATACCGGTGCGTGCTAGCAATTCGGCAGGCGTGCCGGTGGCCAGAATCCGGCCGTCATCCATGGCGGCCAGCCAGTCGAAGCGCTGGGCCTCGTCCATATAGGCCGTGGCCACGATCACGCTCATCTGCGGGCGCTGGCCACGGATGCGGTTGATCAGATCCCAGAATTGCGCGCGCGCCAGCGGGTCCACTCCGGTCGTGGGCTCGTCGAGAATCAGCAGGTCCGGGTCGTGGATCAGGGCGCAGCACAGTGCCAGCTTCTGCTTCATGCCACCCGAGAGCTTGCCGGCTGGGCGGGAGAGGAATTTCTGCAGTCCGGTGCTCTGGGTCAGATCGTCGATGCGCGCCCGGCGCTCGGCCGCGTCATGCCCGAAAAGGCGGCCGAAGAACTGCAGATTCTCTTCCACCGACAGTGTGGGGTAGAGGTTCTTGCCCAGGCCCTGAGGCATGTAGGCAATGCGGGGGCAGACGGCATCGCGGTGCTTTTTGCTGCGCATATCGCCGCCAAGCACCTGTATCTCGCCGCCCTGCAGCGCGCGCGCGCCGGCAATCAAAGACAACAGGCTTGACTTGCCCACGCCGTCAGGGCCGATCAGGCCGACCATGATGCCTGCAGGAATCTCCAGGCTCAGTCCGCGCAGCGCCTGCGTCTTGCCGTAGGCGAGCGTCACATCGCGCAAGGTGGCTACATGCTGGGTCATGGCAAATGGGGTCGCAACGTTCACGAGGCCGAAGCGTCGCCGGTGCGCAGCTCCAGTCGGGCCGGCCATTCGCGCTCCTTATCGAGCTTGATCCAGGCCACGCCAGGCAGGCCTGTCTTGACCTGTGTCAGATGCTTTTGCAGCAGATCCGGGGCGATGCGGGCCTTGACGCGGAACATCAGCTTTTGTCTTTCGCTGGTCGTCTCCACGGTCTTGGGCGTGAACTGGGCGGTGCTGGCGACAAAGGACACCTGGGCCGGGATCACATATTGCGGTGCCGCATCCAGCACGATACGCACCTCGGTGCCCAGGGCCACGCGGCCAGCCACGGTCTCGGGCAGGAAGAAGCTGATGTAGACATCCGAGACATCCACCATATTGAGCACCTTGCCGCCAGCGCCGATCACCTCGCCAGGCTGGGCCAGCCGGTATTGCACGCGCCCATCGCGCGGGGCGGTGAGTTCGCTGTCCTTGACGTCGGCATCGATGCGCTGGACGGTGGCGGCGGCGGCTGTCACCGCCGATTCCGCACCGATGGTCTGGGCCTTGGCTGCGTCGATGGCTGCCTTGGCGGCCGTGGCCTGGGCCTCGGCGGCCTTGAGCGCGGCCCGGGCGCCACGCACGCGCGCCCGGTCGTCGTCCAGTTCCTGCTCCGAGGATGCACCTTCGCGCGCCAGTGTTTCGGAGCGATTGACGCGGCGCAGCGCTGCATCCAGCTCGGCCTCGCGTTGCGCAACCGTGGCGATGGTGGCCGCATACTGGCTTTCGCGCAGCGCGATTTCGGCACGCGCCGAGGTCACTGCATGAGAGGCGCGCTCGCGGCCGGCGATGGCTTCACGCTGCTGAGCCTGCAGGCTTTCGATCTGCATGCGCGCCAGTGGCTGACCGGCTTTCACGAACTCGCCTTCCTGAACCAGGATTTCAGCGATGCGGCCGGCGTATTTGGTGGCGACGTCGATTTCGGTGGCTTCGATGCGGCCGTTGCCGCTGATCAAGCCTTCGGATGCCTGCGCGCTGCGCCATTGCTGCCAGCCATAAGCGCCCAGGGCGGCGGCGGCAACGATGAGCGCGGCGATGGTCAATTTCTTGTTCATGGACATGGATTCGCTGGTCAAGGTTGGAGGGCCGAAGGGGTGGGGGCGCTGCTCTGGCCTTGAGCCAAGTAGCCTCCACCCAAAGCGGCATAGAGAGCGACCTGGGTGGACAGCAGGGCCTCGCGGCCCTGAACCAGTTGCTGCTCGGCACTCAGCAGGTCGCGTTCGGCATCCAGCACATCGAGATAGGGCGAGGCGCCCTGGTCATAGCGCAGCCGCGCCAGCCGGGCGCGTTCCTTGAGGGCTGCGCGCTGCTCGGTCAGCACCACGAGCTGCTGCTCGAGCATGGTGCGGCTGGACAGTGCATCCAGCACTTCGCGCATTGCTGTCTCTATGGTTTTTTCGTACTGGACGACCGCCATGTTCTGTCGCACGGCCTGCAGATTCAGGTTGGCCTGGCGCTGGCCGCCGTCAAAGATCGGCAGCGAAATCGTGGGAGCAAACTGCCAGGCACGGCTGCCGCTTCTGAACAGGCCGTCGAGTTCGGCGCTGGCCGTGCCCCAGCTGCCGGTCAGCGCGATACGGGGCAGGAACGCGGCGCGCGCGGCGGCCACATTGGCCTTGGCGGCCTGCAGGCCGTACTCGGCGGCAATGATGTCCGGGCGCTGCGTGAGCAGAGCCGAGGGCAGGCCTTCGGCCACGGGTTTGAGGACGACCGGTGTGGACAGCTGCTGCGGCAGGCGCTCGGCATCCAGACCCGTGAGCCGCTGCAGCGCATGGGCCTGCAGCGCCCGCTGCTGTGCCAGCTGGGTGCCTATGGCCTTGGCCTGGTGAACCAGCGTCTGTACCTGCGTGAGCGCATAGCGCGAGGTGGAGCCCACCTCGGTGCGGCGCTTGAAGATGCGCAGCGATTCCTCGCGGCTGGCAATCGTGCGCTCCGTCAGGGCCAAGCGCTCATCGAGGCTGCGCAGGGCCAGATAGTTCAGCGCCACCTGTTTGATGAGACTGGATTGAACGGCATGCTGCGTGGCATCCAGCGCCAGATAGTTGCCCAAGGCGGCATCGCTGAGGCTTTTGACACGGCCCCAGAGGTCGAGCTCCCAGCTGTTGAGGCCCACAAAGACCTCCTGATCTCCGGCCACCACGGAGCGGCCGCTGGCATTGAGGTCGGCAGGCACGCGTGCTCTGGCATGGCTGCTGCCCAGGCCGATCGTCGGCAGCCTGGCCGCGCTCTGGATGCCGTAGGCCGCCTGGGCCTCCTGCACGCGTAGCAGCGCCAGGCGCCGGTCCTGGTTATGCGCCAGTGCCGCGTGGATCAGTTCCTGCAGGGCTGGGTCCAGATAGAAGTCCTGCCAGGCAATGGCCGCAGCCGGTGTCGACGTGACGGGCGCCGACTTGCCGCTTGGCTGCGCCGGCCACTGGCCGGGCAGTATCTGGGCCTGAGGCTGCAGCAGTGGCAGGCCAGGGCTGCAGGCTGCGAGCGCGGTCAGCAGCAGAGCAGAGGTCAGCAGGCGCGGCAGCGCGGGGGGAATGCGGTGTAGGCGAAGGATGGAGTGCTGGGCCATGAATGCAGAACATGCAAGCCTGAAAGCCCCTAGCTCCCGGCATCTGCATGATTTGTATCAAATGCAAGCACCAGTATGGTGGGTGCGCCTGTAGCACAGGTTGACCCATATCAATCAACGGGTCGGGTGCCGGAAACGACAAAGCCCCGCAAGCGGGGCTTTGTTCGGTGCGTGCGGGCTGTATCAGCCGCCGCGGCGCATCATGTCGAAGAACTCCACATTGTTCTTGGTGGCCTTCATGTTCTTGATCATGAGCTCCATGGACTCGATCTCGTCCATGTTGTACATGAACTGGCGCAGGATACGAGTCTTTTGCAGAATCTCGGGAGCCAGCAGCAGCTCTTCGCGGCGTGTACCGCTCTTGGTGAGTTCGATGGCAGGGAACACGCGCTTTTCATACAGGCGACGGTTCAGGTGCAGTTCGCTGTTGCCGGTGCCCTTGAATTCTTCAAAGATCACTTCGTCCATGCGGCTGCCGGTGTCGACCAGTGCCGTGGCGATGATGGTCAGCGAGCCGCCTTCTTCCACATTGCGGGCCGCGCCGAAGAAGCGCTTGGGGCGCTGCAGTGCGTTGGAGTCCACACCGCCCGACAGCACCTTGCCCGACGAGGGCACGACGTTGTTGTAGGCGCGGGCCAGGCGGGTGATGGAGTCCAGCAGGATGACCACATCCTTGCCCAGCTCCACCAGGCGCTTGGCGCGCTCGATCACCATTTCGGCCACGTGCACGTGACGGGTAGCTGGCTCGTCGAAGGTGGAGGCGATGATTTCGCCCTTCACCGAGCGCTGCATTTCCGTCACTTCTTCAGGTCGCTCGTCCACCAGCAGCACCATCAGGTGCACATCGGGGTGGTTGGCGGTGATGGCGTGCGCAATGCTCTGCATCATCATGGTCTTGCCGCTCTTGGGCGGTGCCACGATCAGCGCGCGCTGGCCGCGGCCAATGGGGGCGATGATGTCGATGATGCGGCCGGTGATGTTTTCTTCGCCCTTGATGTCGCGCTCAAGGCGCATCTGCTCCTTGGGGAACAGGGGGGTCAGATTCTCAAACAGCACCTTGTGCTTGTTTTGCTCGGGTGGACCGCCGTTGACCTTGTCGAGCTTGGTCAGGGCAAAGTAGCGCTCGCCATCCTTGGGGATGCGCACTTCGCCTTCGATCATGTCACCGGTGTGCAGATTGAAGCGGCGCACCTGGCTGGGCGAGATGTAGATATCGTCCGTGCTGGCGGTGTAGCTGGTGTCGGGGCTGCGCAGGAAGCCAAAACCGTCGGGCAGAATTTCGAGCACGCCGTCGGCAAAGACCTGTTCACCGGCCTTTGCGCGCTTTTTGATGATGGCGAACATCAGCTCCTGCTTGCGCATGCGACCGACGTTTTCGATCTCAAGCGCTTCGGCCTGCTTCAGGACTTCAGACACGTGCAGTGCCTTGAGTTCATTAAGGTGCATGAAATAACTCCAAGTGTGGAGTGAGGAATAACCAGGGGGGAGGCGTAGGGCCTAACGAAACACTGTGATAGTGGGCAGGCTTGCCTGGAGAAATCTAGCGCGACCCGCATGCTGCGGCCGGCGATTTGTACATTATGACAGGAAAATCAGCGCGGACTACAGGAATTTTGAAGGACCGGCCTTCGGTGTCTGGCGCAGGTCATTCAGACCTTGAAAAACAAGGGCACGACGGTGGAGTCCGGCCCGCAAAAAGAACAAGGCCTGGGTGCAGGCCTTGTTGTCAAGCATGTGCTTTAGATGTGCTGGTCCAGGAAAGCGGACAGCTGAGTCTTGTTCAGCGCGCCCACCTTGGTGGCGGCCAGTTGGCCGTCCTTGAACAACATCAGCGTGGGAATGCCGCGAATGCCGAACTTGGCAGGGATTTCACGGTTTTCGTCCACGTTCATCTTGGCGATCTGCACCTTGCCTTTATAGCTTTCGGCAGTTTCGTCCAGGATGGGGGCAATCATCTTGCAGGGGCCGCACCACTCGGCCCAGTAGTCCACGAGAACCGTGGTGCCGGGTTGCAGTACGTCAGATTCAAAGCTTGCATCAGTGATGTGCTTGATCAATTCGCTAGCCATTTGTAGTCCTGGATTTTCTTCAGTCAAAAATCAAAAAGAGCGGTGAAATATCCGCCTTGTGATTTCATTGTGACAGAAACTCATCTCCCGCTGTGTAGTGTGGGCGGTTGTTTCCCGCTATGACGCCAATAGTGCCTGTGATGTTGCCGAAATGGCTGCGGTGGTATTCTGCGCAGCCTTTCGCGGCTGCGAATCCGATTTTTCGCCAGCCGCATATTGAACCGGATATGGAAAACTATGAATGTTTCGGAGCCTGTGGCGGCCGATGAGGTGCTGAGTTGTGATGTTGCGGTGGTCGGGGCCGGCCCTGCCGGCCTGATGGTGGCAGAGCAATTGGCGCAATCAGGCCTGTCCGTGCATGTGTTCGAGGCCAAGGCTTCAGTGGCCCGCAAATTTCTGCTGGCGGGCAAGGGCGGGCTGAACCTGACCCATTCGGAAGACTTCGCCAGTTTTGTGACGCGCTATGGCGAGCGAGCCGCTCAGCTGCAACCTTTGTTGACGCGTTGGGGCAGCGATGCCTTGCGCGAATGGGTCAAGGCATTGGGTTTCGACACCTTTGTGGGCACCTCCGGCCGGGTGTTCCCGACTGATATGAAGGCCGCGCCTTTGCTGCGCGGCTGGTTGTCGCGGCTCAAGGGACAAGGGGTGGTGTTCCACACCCGTCACCGCTGGCTGGGCTGGGACGAGGACAAGCTGCCCGTTTTCCAGCGTGAGCAGTCGCAGTGCAAGCTGCAGTGCAAGGCGTTGGTGCTGGCCACGGGTGGCGGCAGCTGGGCCCGCCTGGGTTCCGATGGCGCATGGTTCCCCTGGCTGCAGGAGCGCGGGGTGGACATGGCACCGCTTCGGCCTTCCAACTGCGGATTCGATGTGGGCTGGCATGACGGGCGCGCGCCGGGCTGGAGTGAGGTGTTCGGTCAGCGCTTTGCGGGCCAGCCGTTCAAGTCTGTGGCTTTGCACTATGCCGATGAATCTGGCGCCAGCTTTGCACGCCAGGGCGAATTTGTGGCGACCCAGAGTGGTGTGGAGGGAAGTCTGATTTATGCCGTCTCTTCCTTGTTGCGCGAGCGTATTGCCAAAGCTGGCAGTGCGCAGTTCCAACTGGATCTGCTGCCGCAATGGACGCAGGAGCGCGTGGAGCAGGAAGTGCTGCGCCCGCGTGGATCACGCAGCCTGAGCAGTCATCTCAAGGGCAGGCTGGGGCTTGATGGCATCAAGAGCGGTCTGTTGTATGAGGTCCTGGGCAAGGACGGCATGGCGGATGCCAAGCTCCTGGCGCGTACCATCAAGGCCGTGCCGGTGACTGTGATGGCGCCTCGCCCCATGGATGAGGCCATCAGCACGGCCGGAGGCGTGCGCTTCGAGGCGCTCGACGCAAATAGCATGTGCACGGCGTTGCCTGGCGTGTTCTGCGCCGGCGAGATGCTGGACTGGGAGGCTCCGACCGGGGGGTATCTGCTCACTGCCTGCATGTCTTCCGGGGTGCATGCGGCGCAAGGCGTGCTCAATTACCTGGGCCGCAAATAAGCCGAAGACGGGCTTGCCGATGGCGAGTCCGCTTTTCCAGCCTGGACAAAAGCGATACACCGAAGTGACACAACATATATGGGGGATGTCCTTTGCGGAAGGCTGCCTCTTGTCTCTAAAGAGGATTTCCAGCTAAAGGTGACGAGCCTGATCTCGGCACTGGTTTCACAGTTAGGGCTGCTTGGTTCCCCACCTGACCCGGTTGGCTGCTTCCCCATGCGAGGAGGCCCGTCACCAACGATTATAGGTCGAAAAAGACACATCCCCGGGTTACATGGCAATAGATTCCTGGTGCCGCCTTGTTGGCATGCGCCGGCCCCGTAGAATCGGCGGCTATGTCTTATTTAGTGCTTGCTCGCAAATACCGGCCCCGTACCTTCTCCGAAATGGTGGGGCAGGAGCATGTGGTTCAGGCTTTGACCAATGCGTTGACCCAGCAGCGGCTGCATCATGCCTATCTGTTCACGGGTACGCGAGGGGTGGGCAAGACGACGGTGTCGCGCATTCTGGCCAAGTCCCTCAACTGCCAAGGTGTTGACGGCAAGGGCGGAATCACGGCAACCCCATGCGGAGTTTGCGTGGCATGCACTGAAATCGATAGCGGTCGTTTCCCCGATTACACCGAGCTGGATGCCGCATCCAATCGCGGCGTGGACGAGGTGCAAAGCCTGCTCGAGCAGGCCGTGTACAAGCCGGTGCAGGGGCGCTTCAAGGTCTTCATGATCGACGAGGTGCACATGCTGACGAACACGGCGTTCAACGCCATGCTCAAGACGCTGGAGGAACCGCCTGAATATCTGAAGTTCGTGCTGGCCACGACCGACCCGCAAAAAGTGCCGGTCACCGTGCTCTCGCGCTGCCTGCAGTTCAATCTGCGCCCCATGGCCCCGGATACGGTGCTGGAGCATCTGACCGATGTGCTGGCCAAGGAGAGTGTGCCGGCCGAGCCGCAAGCCCTGCGCCTGCTCTCGCGCGCTGCGCGTGGCTCCATGCGGGATGCGCTGAGCCTGACCGATCAGGCCATCGCCTTTGGCAGCGGCCAGTTGCAGGAAGCCACGGTACGCCAGATGCTGGGCAGCGTGGATCGCAGTCATGTCTTTCGCCTGATCGACGCACTGGCCCAGGGCGATGGGCGCACTGTGGTCGAAACTTCCGAGGAGTTGCGCCACAACGGTTTGTCCGCCGCTTCGACGCTGGAGGAAATGTGCAATGTGCTGCAGCGCATGGCCGTGCTGCAAGCCGTGCCAGATATGCCGCTGGATGCCAGCGACCCTGAAGCGGCCGAGCTGGACCGTCTGGCCGGCCTGATGCCCCGCGACGAGACGCAACTGCTCTACAGCATCTGTCTGCATGGCCGTACCGAGCTGGGCCTGGCGCCTGACGAATATGCGGCCCTGACCATGGCGCTGCTGCGGCTGTTGGCCTTCAAGCCTGAAAACGCCGAAGTCGGCGCGGCTGAAAAAAAAACTCCAGCGCTGAGGCCTAGCCGCCCGGTCAATGCCGCTCCTGCTGCCGCGCAAGGGGGTGCCGCTGTTGCCTCGACCCCGGTTGTGCCTGCGGCTATGCCCGTGCCCGCAGCCGTGGTCGCGAACACTCCGGTGGCCGCTGCTGTGCAGCCCAACCCAGAGTTGGCGACCGAGCCTGTGGCAGATTTGGAGTCAAAATCGGCTGCAGCGCAGATGCAGACTGTGCTGAATGCTTCTGAATCCGTAGCGAAGCCAGCTAACGCTGCGCCAGTCCCTGCAGTGGAGGCCAGTTCTGAAGAGGTGGCAGCCCCTGAGCCGGTGCCAGCGCCGTTGCAGCAGGCCGGATCAGCAGAAGCCGCAGTAGAAGCCGCAGCAGAAGGCCCCGAGACCGAAGAGTCCGGCAATGAGTTCGTTGCCGATGATGCCGGTCCGGATGAAGGTGCCTGGGCCGGAATGCCTGACGAAGGCTGGGCCGATGACGGCCGCTGGGGCGATGATGCCGATGTGGACGTGGGTCTGCCCATGCAGACCATGCCGACGCATCCTCAAGAAGAGCCGGAAGCGCAAACGGGCGGAAATACCCAGGATGCGCCGACGGTCGAGCGCACCAGCGAAGGTGACCTCTGGCAGACGGTGGTGCAAGAGCTGCTGCAAAACGATGCCGTGGTGGCACTGGCGCGGCAGCTGGCATTGCAATCGCAGCTGGTCGCGCGCGAGGGCGATCTGTGGATGCTGCGGGTGGAATCCAACTCGCTGAACCAGGCCGGCGCGCGCGAGCGTTTGCGTGCTGCGCTGGAAGCGGCTGGTCATGCGCGACAATTGCAGATCGAGCAGGGCGCGGTCACGGACAGTCCGGCGCGCCGCCTGGCCGTGGAAAACCATCTGCGCCAGGGGATTGCCGAAGACATTGTGAACAGCAACCCTCTGGTGCAAACCTTGAGGCGGGACTTTGGTGCGAAGATCGTGCCGGGCAGCATCAAGCCAATCTCCATTCAGCCTGAATAAGGCGTTTCAACAAAAGAAGGAATTCTCATGTTCAACAAAGGACAACTCGCCGGTTTGATGAAGCAAGCCCAGGCCATGCAGGACAACCTGAAGAAGGCTCAGGACGAGCTGGGCAATATCGAAGTCGAAGGCGAGTCCGGTGCCGGTCTGGTCAAGGTCGTGATGACCTGCAAGCACGACGTCAAGCGCATCACCATCGACCCCAGCCTGCTGGCCGAAGACAAGGACATGCTGGAAGACCTGGTGGCTGCCGCTTTCAACGCCGCCGTGCGCAAGGCCGAAGAGACCTCCAGCGAGAAGATGGGCAAGATCACGGCCGGTATGCCAGGTCTGCCTGGCGGTATGAAATTCCCGTTCTGATAGCTCCCCCTGAGCGGCGTTGCCGCTTCCCCCAGAGGGGGACGGCGCCATCGCCGCGAGGCGGCTCTTGCCTGGCGCCTCTGGCCTTGGCACATGCCTGTTTTTAGAGGCTTCAGTCGAGCAAACAATGGCGATCTTTGGATCGCCTTTTTTCTGGTGAATGAAAGGACAAGCTGTGTCGGATGTGCAATCTCTGGATGCCTTGATCGAGGCGCTGCGCAAGCTGCCGGGCGTGGGCATCAAGTCGGCTCAGCGCATGGCGTTTCATTTGCTGCAGCGTGACCAGGCCGGAGCGCTGCAACTGGCCAGGGCGCTGGATGCAGCGGTCAATTCGGTGCATCACTGCGAGCGTTGCCATACGTTTACCGAAGGCGCGATCTGCAGCATCTGCGCCGATGCGGGGCGCGATGGCGCGCGGCTGTGCGTGGTGGAGGCGCCTGCCGATCTGGCGGCCATGGAGCGCACAGGCGCTTACCAGGGCTATTACTACGTGCTGATGGGGCGTTTGTCGCCGCTAGACGGCGTGGGGCCCAAGGAAATCGGCATGCGACAGCTGCTGGAGCGTGCCTGTGACGGCGTGGTGCAGGAGGTGATTCTGGCGACCAGCTTTACGGCCGAGGGCGAAGCCACGGCCCATGCCATCAGTGAGGCACTCAAGGCGCGCGGCCTGCTGGTGACGCGGCTGGCGCGCGGTGTGCCGATCGGCAGCGAACTCGAATATGTGGATCTGGGCACGATTGCCCATGCACTGGTGGATAGGCGCTGACTTCAATAAGAATGGCCTCTGGCGCTTATGTATCAAGCGCTTCCAGCTATCAAAACCATAGAAAAAGCCCGCAGCCGGAAATGGTCTGCGGGCTTTTTTGCGGCCGCCCCAGGGCAAAAAGCGGCCCCCTCGGGGGCGGCGTAGGGGCAGCAGCCACACGTAGTGGGCAAGCGTGGGGCATTTTTGCCGGGTTGGCTTACTTGCGTTTCTTGGCGGGTGTGCCACCGCGCGGCTTGGGCTCGTTCTTGCCGCCACGAGGGGCTGCTGCAGCCTTGCTGCTGGTGGCCACCTTGGCCGAGCCACGGCTGGCGGCCGCGCGCGGGCTTGGCTGATGTGCTTCCGCACGGGCCGCGCGGGCAGCGCGCGCTGGCAGATAGGCGATCAACGACTGGCCAGCATGCAGCGAAGCGGTGGATTTCAGATCGTTCCAGTCGGCCAGATTGGAGACGCTGACGCCGTAGCGGCTGGCCACGCTGACCAGGGTGTCGCGCTTGCGGGCCTTGACCGTGGTGCGCACGGTCACTATTTCGGGGGCGAAAGAGATCTGGCCGTTATCGGCGATATGGCCCGGCACGTCGTTCTTGATGCTGGGGTCGCGTGGCACCATCAGCGCCGAGCCGGCCTTGATCAACATGCGGGGCGGAATATTGTTGATGCTGCGCAGATCCGCCTCGCTCAGGCCCGTGCGCTGGGCTGCCTCTGTCACGGTGATGGTGGTGGGCACGGTCCAGACGGTCCAGCTGGCAAACTGGCCATCGGTATAGGCCTGCAGATTGCGGCGGAAGACCTTGGCATTGTCCCAGGGCAGCAGAATCTGCGGCGTGGCGCGCGCGAAGATCACGGGCTTGTGAAAGCTGGGGTTCAGGGCCTTGAAGTCCTTGACGCTGACGTCGGCCAGCTTGGCCACCAGCTCCACATCGATGTCGTGGGGCAGGGTGACGGCCTGGAAATAGGGGTGGTTTTCGATGACGGGCAGCTCGGCGTTGAAGCGCTCGGGGTGGGCCACGATGTTCTTCACCGCCTGCAGCTTGGGCACGTAGTTGCGGGTTTCGGCCGGCATCTGCAAATCGGTGTAGCCCGTGGGCAGGCCCAGCTTTTCGTTGCGCTTGATGGCGCGGCCCACGCTGCCTTCGCCCCAGTTGTAGGCGGCCAGGGCCAGGTGCCAGTCGCCAAACATGCCGTAGAGCTTTTGCAGATAGTCGAGTGCTGCGCGGGTGGAGGCCAGCACATCGCGGCGGTCGTCGCGGAAGATGTTTTGCTTGAGGTCGAAGTAGGTGCCGGTGGCGGGCATGAACTGCCACATGCCGGCCGCCTTGGCGCTGGAGACGGCCTGCGGATTGAACGCGCTTTCGATGAAGGGCAGCAGGGCCAGTTCGCTGGGCATGCCGCGGCGCTCAAGCTCTTCGACGATGTGGAACAGGTATTTGCTCGAGCGCTCCGTCATGCGCTGGATGTAATCAGGGCGGCTGGCGTACCACTGCTCCTGATCCTGGACCAGGTCCTGCTCCAGATCGGGCATGCCGAAGCCGCCACGGATGCGCATCCACAGATCGCCAGTGGCTTCCAGAGAGGCGACTTCGGAATTGCCGATCCTGCCTTGACCCAGAGGTTTGAGCGGGCCGTTGGGATACATGGGGTCGACGCTACTGGTGGTGGCGCAGCCGGTGATGACCAGTACGCTGGATAGCAACAGGGTTTGGAGCAGCTTCATCAAAAAACGTTTTTCCATTGGCGCAGGGCTGCCAGCACGCTGGCGGGCTCTTCGGGCCGGGTGTGAGAGTCATGCTGTACGGCCGCCGCAATCACATCGGCGGCGCGGCTGCGCATGAAGGGGTTGATGGCCAGTTCGATCTGCAGGGTGGACGGCAGCGTGGGCTGTCCCTGCGAGCGCAGTGCCTGGCAGTGTTCCAGGTACTGAGCCAGATCCTGGTTGTTTGGTTCCACGGCCTGCGCAAAACGCAGGTTGGAAATTGTGTATTCGTGGGCGCAGCACACCAGCGTGTTGCCGGGCAATGCCGCAAGCTGGTCCAAGGAGTTCTGCATTTGCGCGGCCGTGCCTTCAAACAGGCGGCCGCAGCCACCCGAGAACAGGGTATCGCCGCAAAACAGAACCGGCTGCTTTTGCGCATGGACGCTGAAGAAAGCGATATGACCGCTGGTGTGACCCGGCACATCGATGACCTGCCAGGGGCCGCCCAGCAGATCGACCGTGTCGCCCCCCTGCACGCGGGAAATGGGTTCGGGCAGGCGCTCGTAGGCAGGGCCCCAGGCAGGAGCCCCGGTTGCCTGCTGCAAGGCCTGGACGCCGCCCACATGATCGGCGTGATGATGGGTGACTAAAATGCCCTGCAGCCGCAATTGCAGCTGGGTCAGGGCGGTCAGCACCGGCTCGGCTTGCCCGGGGTCGACGACTAGGGCCTGCTCGCCGTCATGGAGCAGCCAGATGTAGTTGTCGGAGAAAGCGGGAATAGGCAACAGGTTCATGGGCTGCAAAATTATAGAGATGCAACACTGGACGGACTCAGCCCTTGGGCACTATCTCCTGGAATGGGAGCAGCAGCGCTGCGACGAAGCGGTGGCCGATATCTTTGGCTATCACGCCGTGCAGCTGGGTTTGCCACAGCTCCAGGGGCTGCGTAGCAACCGCATGCCGCATCGTTGGCTGGCGCTGCATGCAGGCGAGACCGTCGCCGATGCAAAAATCGATACAAAAGCAAGCACTGTAGCGCAAGCCGGGCAGGTCAGTGGGGCGGAGCAAGACTTGCCCCGGCCTGGGGATGATGCCGTGCGCCCCTCTTTGGTGACCGATGCTGCGGCTTTGCCGTTTGCCGAAAGCAGTCTGGACCTGCTTCTGATGCCGCATACGCTGGAGTCCTCGGCGGACCCCCATGCGGCCTTGCGCGAAGCGGCCCGCGTTCTGGTGCCGGAAGGCCGGCTGGTGATCTGCGGCCTGAATCCGGCCAGTTTGCTGGGGCTGCAGCGTGGTGTGGAGCGCAGTGCCGGACATTTGCCCGATCTGAGCCTGGGCGTGGGCTACTGGCGGCTGCGGGATTGGCTCAGATTGTTGAGCTTCGAGATCGAAGCCGTGCAATTTGGCTGTTATCGTCCTGCCACGCAAAGTGCGCAGTGGCTGGCTCACTGGCAGTTCATGGAAAAGCTCGGCCATCGCTGCTGGCCGGTGCTGGGCGGTGTTTACTGCGTGGTGGCCGTCAAGCGCGTGCAGGGCATGCGCATGCTGACCCCCAGCTGGCGTGGCCGCAGCGCGCCTGCCGGCATGAAGGCGCCCGTCACCAGCAAACAGCCGCCGGATACGGTCTGGCGCGAGCTGAGCCGACAAAACAAGCACGACTTACGCAAATCAGGTTCAGACAAGAGCTTCGCCTCAAGGGCTGCAGTCCTTGGTGCACCCTTGTTTACGTAAGTCCTAACAAGGAAAGAAATTGAATCAAGTTGTGATCTATACCGACGGTGCCTGCAAGGGCAATCCCGGCCCGGGTGGCTGGGGCGCATTGCTGCAGGCCGGAGCGGCGCAAAAGGAGTTGTTTGGCGGAGAGCTGGGCACCACCAACAACCGCATGGAGCTGATGGCCGTGATCCAGGCTTTGTCGGCCCTGAAAAGGCCTTGCGATGTGGTGCTTTATCTGGACAGCCAGTATGTGCGCAAAGGCATCACCGAATGGATTCACGGCTGGAAGGCCAAGGGCTGGGTCACGGCCTCCAAGGAGCCCGTCAAGAATGCCGAACTCTGGAAGCAGCTGGATGCTCTGGTGCAAGGCAGCGGTCACCGTATTGACTGGCGCTGGGTCAAGGGCCATGCGGGTGATCCTGGCAATGAACACGCCGATGCTCTGGCCAACAAAGGAGTCGAGCTGGCTTTGAAGAACGGCTGATCGGCCATGCAGTCAGAGGCCTGGCGTGAATGGCTGGAAGAAGCGCCAGGTGTTGAGATGTGTCAGCCCTCGGCCACTTCGGCGCGATCTCAGGGGGCGATCAGTGCCAATGCCTGGGCAATCTGTTGCTCGCTTTCGGGGCGAACCAGGCGAGCCACCTCCTTGCCGTCGCGCAGGAAGATCAGCGTAGGCCAGAGCTTGACGCGATAGCTGCGGCCCAGCGGGCGGCCCGGGCCATCCTCCACCTTGATGTGCTGCAGATCGGGGTAAGCCGAGAGTGCTGCCTGCAGCAGCGGCTGCGCACCCTGGCAATGGCCGCACCAGGGAGTGCCGAACTCCAGCAGGTTCGCGCCTTGCAGCGCATCGATGGCCTGCCTGGTGGGTTCTGTGGCCCAGTGGGTGGCTTGGTAGGGCATGGTGCTTCCTCGAAAAAAGACTGGCCTGTGAAATCCGGCTTCAGATCAGCCCGTGCATGGGCAGGACGTGGACATATTCTCCGGGCTGCACATCGCCACGCGCATCATCCAGGACGATGATGCAATTGGCATCGACCATGGAGCTCAGCAGGGCCGAGCCCTGAGGGCCTGTGGTGCGCACGGTGGCCTGCCCCTGCTCGTTCAGATCCAGTACGCCGCGCAGATATTCGGTGCGGCCCTCGCGCTTGCGCAGTCGCTCGCTGCTCAATGCCTGCAGCATGACTGTGGGGGCGGCGCGCTCTCCCGAAAGCAAGGCAAGCGATGGACGTACAAACATCAGAAAGCTGACCATGGCGGCGACCGGATTTCCCGGCAGGCCCAGCAAGACGGCAGGGCGTTTGCTGGACATGGAGATGCTCTGCTTTTCAGAGCTGTTGACGCTTTCTGGTATTGGGCTGATTGCTGATTTTTCGGTGAATCTCTCGGCCACGGGGTTGAGCGCCATGGCCGCCGGTGCCAGCAGGCCAACGGCCAATGGGCGGCCGGGGCGCATGGCTACGCGCCAGAATTGCACCGTGCCCAGGCGCTGGAGCATGGCACGGGTGTGGTCGGCTTCGCCGGCACTGATGCCGCCGCTGGTCAGCACCACATCGGCCAGGGTGGCGGCTTCGCGCAGGCGTTCCTCCAGCGCGGCGGGTTCGTCCGGAACAGAGCCCAGGTCCAGTACTTGAGCGCCCATGCGGCGCAGCAGGCCTTGCAGACTGAAGCGGTTGCTGTCGTAGATGGCGCCTTCGCGCGGCGCCGCGCCGGGGTTGAGCAGCTCGTCGCCGGTGGAAAAATAGGCCACGCGCAGGCGGCGGCGCACCGTGGCCAGGCCCAGGCCCAGGCTGGCCAGCAGACCCAAGGCTGCGGGTGTGAGGCGCTGGCCGGCTGGCAGAGCGACTTCACCCTGACGCAGGTCTTCGCCGCGCAGGCGGCGATTGGCGCCCGGCCTGATGCCGCAGGTGTCAAATTCAATCTCTTCGCCGCAGGCCGTGACCTGCTCGTGCGGCACCACGGTATCTAGGCCGGCGGGCATGACGGCACCCGTCATGATCTTCACGCATTCGCCTTGGGCCAAGGCCTGGGTCCACGGCGCGCCAGCGAGCACGGTGCCCACCACCCGCAGACGCAAGAGCCCGCCATTGACCGAGTCCAGTTCTGTGCCGTCGAAGGCGTAACCGTCCATGGCGCTGTTGTCATGGGGTGGAACGTCGACGGGGCAGGCCACGGGCTCTGCCAGGATGCGATCCAGTGCATCGGACAGGCTCAGTGTTTCCTGCTCGGCCACTGCGCCCAGAGGTTGCAGCAGGGCGCGCAACTGTTCCAGAACCTGGGTTGTGCTCAGATTCTGGGCGGTGGAGGCGGCAGCGGGATGAAAAGTCGCAGTCATGGCGGAAGAAATGAGAAAGCCGCAGAGCCCGATATGCGCGGGGCCGGCCCATGGATTGAAGCAACTTTACGCTTTTGGCGTGGCTTGCCGATGGTTCATGGCTTTGCTGCGGGCATTGCTTGCTCCAGATCATGGAGCTGGGCCAGGGTATTGGCATTGCTGAAGGCCTGGGCGTCCTGGGGGCGGTCAAACAAGGCCGCGATGCAGCGGTGCTGGCGGGTCCAGGCGTCGATCTTGCGGCCGCCCGAAGTGATGAATTCCTCCAGGCTGTCCCTGAGCGAGGCCCGGAGCAGGCAGAACACGGGCTGGGCGCGCAGCTCCGGGAGCTGGCCCGGGCTGGCGCATTCGCCATCGTTCTCGGTTTCGCGGCCATGGGCAATGATGATGTCGGCCTGCATGTCTGCCAGTTGATAGGCCTGGGCCATCACATCCACCAGATCGGCCGGGAACAAAGGCGTGTCGCAGGGAATGCAGAGCAGCCAGGGGGTCTGGCACTGCGTCAGACCCGACAGAAAACCGGCCAGCGGGCCCGGATAGTCAGGCAGGGCATCGCTGCACAGCTGCGCGCCCAGCGGGCGGGCCAGCTCGGCATAGATATCGGCATGGCGGTTGGCGTTGATGAGCAGTCTGCCAACCTGGGGCGCCAGGCGCTTCAGTGCATGAGCGGCCATGGGCTGCCCCTGAAATGTCTGCAGGCCTTTGTCGACACCGCCCATGCGCGAACCGCGTCCGCCGGCCAGCACACAGCCCGTGATGTCTGCTGGCGTGAGGGCAAGGCTCTTCATGTGCGGCGAATCAGCCACCGATATAGCTCATCTCGATGCGGCGGCCGGTGCCTGCGGGCGTGGCATCCGGCGGCATTTCGCTGCGCAACTGGGAGTAGCGGTCGTCGCGTCGCTGCCAGATGGGCGCGATGGCCGAGGCGATTTCGGCATCGCTGGCGCCGCTGCGCAGCAGGCTGCGCAAATCCCAGCCCTGGCTGGCGAACAGGCATAGATAGAGCTGGCCTTCGGTGGACAGGCGGGCCCGGTTGCAGTCGCCGCAGAAAGCGTGGCTCACGCTGCTGATGACGCCCACCTCGCCCAGGGCCGGGTCATGCTGGCCGTTTGCTCCGGCATAACCCCAGCGTACGGCGGTTTCGCCTACGGTGCGGGGCGCCAGGGCAATCAGTGGCAGCTCGGCGCGCAGACGGGCTATGACTTCATCCGAGGGCAGGACCTCGTCCATGCGCCAGCCATTGGTAGCGCCTACATCCATGTATTCGATAAAGCGCAGCGTCACCCCCGTGCCGCGGAAGTAACGTGCCATGGACAGGATCTGGTCGTCGTTGGTGCCGCGCTTGACCACCATATTCACCTTGAGGCCGCTCAGGCCTGCAGCCTGAGCCGCTGCTATGCCGGCCAGCACGTCGGCGACGGGAAAATCCACATCGTTCATGCGGCGGAAAACCGCATCATCGAGGCCATCCAGGCTGACGGTGACGCGGTTCAGCCCCGCGTTTTTGAGCGCTTGCGCCTTGCGCGCCAGCAGCGTGGCATTGGTGGTCAGCGTCAGCTCCAGCGGCTGGCCATCGGGCGTGCGCAGTGCTGCCAATTGCTCGATCAGGGCTTCGATGTTTTTGCGCAGCAACGGCTCGCCGCCGGTCAGGCGGATCTTGCGCACGCCATGGGCGGCAAACAGGCGGGCCAGGCGTGTGATTTCCTCAAAGCTCAGCAGCGAGCTGTGCGGCAGATATTGGTAGTTCTTGTCAAAGACTTCCTTGGGCATGCAGTAATTGCAGCGGAAGTTGCAGCGGTCGGTCACGCTGATGCGCAGGTCGCGCAAAGGCCGTCCCCATTGATCCTGCAGCAGCCCGGTCGGGGTCTGCAGGTTGGGAGGGACGACTGCGGGGCGCGATGCCGCACGTTCATCGACCAGAGGGATCACACGTTCTGCCATGGTGTCCGATTGTGCCGCAAGCTCTATGCCCGGGCTGGGCGCGGGCTTGATTGATGGGATTCCAATTTGATAGCTGCCTGAGCCTGCTGACATTGCGTTTCAGCCGTTTTTCAGGCTTGATGCTGGTTGCTGGACCAATGGCTTCCAGCCCTTGAATTCCGGGTAGAACTCGGCGACCCCGGGGCCGTTGAAGTCCCAGCCCAGGCATTGACCCAGGTGGCGTGGTGGAAGGCCTGAATCATCGGTGTTGAACTGGTTGAGCACGGTGTGAAATGCCGGCGTGGCCATATTGAACAGCAGCTCGCGCAGATGGGTACAGCCCACCACGCCGCCCAGGTTGTCGGCAATGGCGCGGCGCCAGCCTCGGGCGATACAGCAGCCCAGCATCTTCTGCATGGCACGGGTGGCTTCGGGGCAATGGGCCAATGGGTGGTCATCCATGGCGGCTTCGATGCCATGCACCACCATGTCGGCATCGATGGTCAGGCGAATCCACATGTGGTGGATGGGCTTGCCGGCTGGCACTTGGCGGCGGCCGTGCAGCTCGATGTCATAGGTCTTCTGGTCGACAAGTTCGGCTTCTACGTCCCACATGCCGTCATCGCGGGCATAGCCCCGGTATTTGACATCGCGCATGTGGATGGGAAGAGGCGTGCGGCTGGCGCTGGGTGGCAGGGGCATGAGCGGTGATGGTTCTGGCGGGCTGCTGGCCCGCCGGCTTTTTTCGATCGTGGGTGCGGCGCCGCAGTGCATGCAGCGCGGCACTCATTATCGAAGCTGGCAGGGCGCTGTCCAGCGCAAAGAGGACAGAACTGTCCGCGCCGTCAGCCTGTCGGGGCGCGAGTCTGGCCGAAGGCTGCGGCGTCGCGCAGGGCGGGAAGGTCCAGCACTTCCAATCTGCCACGACGCACTTGCAGCCAGCCCGCTTGCTGCAAGTCCTGCAGGATCTGGTTGGTGGTCTGGCGGGACAGGCCCAGCATGCGTGCCAGTTGCTCCTGGGATACCGCCAGTTCGCGGTGGGTGCGCAGGCGGTCGGCCCACTGGTCGTGGCCCTGAGCCATTTGTACCAGCCGGCACATCAGCCGCTGCGGGGCGGGCAACACGGTTTGCTCCTCCAGCGCCGTCAGGCTGGCGCGCAGCTTGTCCGTCAGCAGCAGCGCCATGCTGCGCCAATGATGAGGATGAACATCGAGCCAGTCGCGCAGCGGGGCAATCGGCACCTGCAGCAGCGCGCAGGCCGTGTTGGCATGGGCGTCATGGGTGCGGGGCTCGCCATCGAAGAGGGCGATCTCGCCCAGCCACATGGGCGGCTCCACCAGAGTCAGCAGCGCGGTGCGGGTTTGCTCCTGCAGGCTTGCCGTGCCCGAGATATTGAGCGAGCCGCGCGCCACGGCGTAGATGCCGCATGGTGCATCCCCCCGGCGAAACAGCCATTCGCCAGGTGCCAGAAAACGGGGTCTGGCCATGCGCTGCAACTCCTGGACCAGCTCGGGTGGCAGTGCACGGAACCAGCGACCCGCCTGGACGATGGCCCAGAGGTCATTGGCAGAGGTGGCGGGAAGACTGCGCTTGCGCGTGGGAGCCAGCCCGGACTGCGGGAGAGGAGCTTGTGTCGGTTGCATGACAGACGAGGCGGTTGAGGCTGCGCCACCATGCTGGTGCATGACACAAGGAGATACAGCGATGAAAACCCTAAACGACTTACGCAAGTCAGGTTCAGGCAAAACGTTTGCACCCTGGACACAGGCCTTGCGCATCCTTGTTTGCGGAAGTCCTGCCCTAGTCGATCAGCTCTCCAGCTATGCGGACTACCACCGCGATCCGCGCAACATCTTCACGCATTACATCGGTGTGCCCATGATCATGTGGGCTGTCGTCATCTTGCTGGCGCGCGTGCAGTGGGGGCTGCTGGCCGGTGTGCCGCTGTCACTGGCCCTGGTGGCCGCCTCGGCGGCTGCGGTCTACTACTGCAGGCTCGATCTGCGTTACGGCTTGTTCATGACGGCGCTGCTCGCGACCATGCTGGCTCTGGCCATACCGATTGCCGCGCAGTCCTCGGCGCTCTGGCTGGCGTGGGGGCTGGGCCTGTTTGGCGTGGGCTGGGTGATCCAGTTCATCGGTCACTATTACGAGGGGCGCAAGCCCGCATTTTTTGACGATGTGATGGGGCTGGTGATAGGCCCGCTGTTCGTGGTGGCGGAATTGAGCTTTGCCATGGGGCTGCGCAAGCCGCTGCAAGCCGAAATTGAGCGGCGCAGCG
Organism: Comamonas resistens; assembly: GCF_030064165.1. Taxonomy (NCBI): domain Bacteria; kingdom Pseudomonadati; phylum Pseudomonadota; class Betaproteobacteria; order Burkholderiales; family Comamonadaceae; genus Comamonas; species Comamonas resistens. The sequence continues at coordinate 3,312,765 of NZ_CP125947.1, read as the reverse complement.
GCCCGGTTCGCCGCAGGGAGCTGGCTGGAGCCTGAGTGGCGCTCTTTGGTGCTATTTTTTTGAATAGCTTTTAGCGTCGATGGATAAATGGCTTGAGGCTGATTTGGCTTGAAACCCTCTGTGGCTGAAGAGCGGTGCAGCTGCATCTTTCAAACATGTAATGCCAGTGTTAGGGTCATGCGCCTAGAATTACGGGGTGACCCCTAGTGGGGCCTTTTTTGTTTTACTTTCCCAACCATCATGTCTCTGAACAATGTGACCCCCGGCTCCAAGGCGCCTGAAGTCTTCAACGTCGTCATCGAAATCTCGGCCAACTCTGCTCCCGTGAAGTACGAAGTGGACAAGGAAACCGGCTGCGTGTTCGTGGACCGCTTCCTGGGCACAGCCATGCACTACCCCGTGAACTACGGCTATGTGCCTCAGACCCTGTCCGGCGACGGCGATCCCGTGGACGTGCTGGTGATGACTCCCTTCCCCCTGCCCACCGGCGTGGTCGTGCCTTGCCGCGCCATCGGCATCCTGGAGATGGAAGATGAGTCCGGTATCGACGGCAAGGTGCTGGCTGTGCCCACACAGAAGCTGCTGCCCGCCTACGACAAGATCAACACGCTGGGCGACATTCATGACCTGACCCTGCAGCAGATCGCTCACTTCTTCGAGCACTACAAGGATCTGGAAAAGGGCAAGTGGGTCAAGGTTCTGGGCTGGAAGGGCGTGGACGTGGCGCACAAGGAAATTGCCGACGGTATCGCCAACTACAAGGGTTGATCCCAGGCAGTAAAGAGTCTCTAACCTGGATGCGCAGCCCTGTTGCGCACAAGGGTTGGATACAATTTGAAACGCGCCAGATTTGCGTCTGGCGCGTTTTTTATTGCCGCCGGGCCGCCCCAAGGCAATAAACCCCCTTGAGGGGGCAGCAGCCACACGTTAGTGGGCAAGCGTGGGGGCTTTTTTATTGCCCGGACAGGCATGAATCGTCCAAGAAAAAACGGGGGGATGGCATGAGTTGGCAGATATCGAACTGGCGCATAGGTACCAAGCTGGGGATCAGTTTTCTGGTCATGGTGTTTTTTTCGGCGCTGTTGGGGTTGGTCGCCTGGCTGCAACTGACACAGATTCATGCGGCCAGCACGGCTGTCTCCGAGGTGGCATTGCCCAGCGTCTACAACGCAGCCTCCATGCGATCCGAATTCAACCGCCTGCGCCGCCATGAGGCTGGCATTGCCACGGCTCGCACGCTGGTGGAAATCGAGGGGTACGAGCAACAGATCCAGCAGCGGCTGAAGACCATCGGCGAGCAGGAAAAAGTGATGGCGGGCCTGCTGGCAGGCGAGGCCCTGCGCGCTGCCTATGCCGAGTACCAGAAGCACAAGGAGACCTTTCTGGACCTGCACGAGCAACTGCTCAGCCGTGCACGCGATGGCCGCTACAACACCGTGGAAGAGCAGGCGGCCATGGCAGACGAGATGGGTCTGTTTTTTGCCGGTGAATCTGAAAGCGCTTTTGCCCGGCTGGCCGAGAGTACAGGCAAGGTCATGACGCTGCAGCTGGACGCTGCGGCCAGCGCGCAGCAGGCGGAAGAATCTGCGTTTGCGTTGGCCCGTTACTGGTTGCTGGGCACGCTGGTGCTGGTGGTACTGATTGCGGCTGCCGTCGGTTTTGCCATGACGCGGGCCATCACCAAGCCTGTGGAGACCGCCGTGAAACTGGCTCAGGATGTGGCTGCGGGCAAGTTGGCCACAGCGGTGCGCAGCCAGCGCCGTGATGAAATGGGCTTGCTGCTCAACGCACTGGAAGACATGCGCCGCCAATTGGCCAGCGTGGTTCAGGAAGTGCGTGGCAATGCACAAGGCGTGGCGCTGGCTTCGGGGGAGATTGCACAGGGCAACGCCGACCTCTCGGCACGCACCGAAAGCCAGGCCAGCGCGCTGGAGGAGACGGCAGCCTCCATGGAGCAGCTGGGTTCTACCGTGCGCCAGAACGCAGACAATGCGCAGACGGCCAACCAGATGGCCAGAAACGCCTCGGATGTTGCAGGCCGTGGCGGGGCCGTGGTCGCCCAGGTGGTGGACACCATGAAGGGCATCAACGACAGCAGCCACCAGATTTCCGACATCATCGGCGTGATCGACTCCATTGCGTTCCAGACCAATATCCTGGCGCTCAATGCCGCGGTGGAGGCCGCCCGTGCGGGTGAGCAAGGGCGGGGTTTCGCCGTGGTGGCCGGCGAGGTGCGCACACTGGCGCAGCGCAGCGCAGAGGCGGCCAAAGAGATCAAGCAGCTCATCAACGCCAGCGTGGAGCGTGTGGAGCAGGGCTCGCAACTGGTGGACAAGGCCGGCGAGACGATGGCAGAGATCGTGACAGCCATTGGTCGTGTGACCGATATCATGGGTGAAATCAGCGCTGCCAGCCGCGAGCAAAGCCAGGGTGTGGCACAGGTGGGCGAGGCTATTACCCAGATGGACCAAAGCACGCAGCAAAATGCCGCGCTGGTCGAGGAAAGTGCTGCTGCGGCCGATGCTTTGCAGCGTCAGGCCCGTGCGCTGGTGGATTCCGTTGCCATTTTTCAGCTGGGTAATGATGCTGCGGCTCAGTTCAATTCTGTCCAGCCCAGCGCCGCCCCTGCAAGCAGGACCGCTGCTGTGCCGCGCTCCCCCGTAGTCAAGGCGGCAGCCGTTTCAGCGCCCGCCGCCGTGGCTGCGCCGCGAGTGGCGAATGCGGTCTCGCTGGACGACTCCAGCTGGGAACAGTTCTAGTTTTTCCACCAGCCGCCTGGTGAAAAAGCCTCTGTGCTGCCGGCAGCCAGAGGCTTTCTTTTTCACTAGGTACAGAGTGAGTCACCTGAGCGTCAATAAATGTGCGGCTCCCTCTTGATGTTCCTGCCGAACCGAAATTTGGTTCGGGATTTTTGCTTTGCTAATCAACGAGATTCCATTGTTTTTCGGAGCGCGTCTGCATCTTGGCTGGGCTGACAAGGGTGCGGGTCGAATTTATGAAGAAACAATTAAATACAATCAATTGAAGCGCAGTACTGGCATGGATAAAACGCATGCAGCATGTGCGTGATGGCTGGCCTGGCCAGATGAGAATATGAATTAATCATTGAATGCCTTATTGCTTGGCAGCACAGCATTCGTCCACATTTTCAGGGACAGAGGGAGCACTTGGGATGAAGAACATCAAAATCTCCACGCGCATCTTGGGACTCATCAGCATTCTGGTGCTTTTGCTCGTGGTGGTGGTCAGCATTGCTTTGATGCAGCTGCGCTCCATGCGTGGAAACACCGAAACCATTACCGGCAACGCACTGCCCAGCGTGGAAACCATCAACACCATCAGCACCGAGCTGGTACGCGCGCGTCTGCTGGAATTGCGTCATGTCAACAGCTCCGACGCAGAGCAGATGGCGCAGGTGGAAAAGCAATATGCCGAACTGCAGGTGCGCCTGGCGGCGGACAAGAAATTCTATGAGCCGCTCATCATCTCTCCGGAGGAGCAGGGCCTCTATAACCAGTTCATCAAGGAGCGTGAGCGCTATCTGGAATTGAGCACGCAGTTGCTCAAATTCTCGCATGACGGCGAAAAGGACAAGGCCAAGGAACTCATGGCCGGTGAATCGCTGACGCTCTATAACCAGTCCACGGCCACGCTGGAGAAATTGGTCAAATACAACAGCGATATGGCGCGTGCCGAGACCAAGGCCTCGAACGAGGTGTACGACCGTGCGGTCGTGATGCTGGTGGGAGCCACCGTGGTGGCGCTGCTGCTGGCCGTGATTGCCGGTATCTGGCTGGTGCGCTCCATCCGTGCGCCGCTGGAGCAGGCGGTCAAGGCGGCCGACCGGGTGGCCAACGGTGACTTGAGTGCCGACATCCGGGCCACGCGTCATGACGAAACCGGTCAGTTGCTGATGGCTCTGGAGCGCATGCAGACCAGCTTGGTGCAGACCGTGCGTTCGGTACGCCTGAACGCCGAAGGCGTGGCTTCGGCCAGCTCGCAGATTGCCTCCGGTAACGCCGATCTGTCCAGCCGTACCGAAGAGCAGGCCAGTGCGCTGGAGGAAACCGCTGCCTCGATGGAACAACTGGGCTCTACCGTGCGTCAGAACGCCGATAACGCCCGCGCCGCCAATCAGATGGCGGAGAACGCCTCGAAGGTGGCGGCACAGGGCGGTGCCGTGGTGGCCGAAGTCGTCGAAACCATGAAGGGCATCAACAACAGCAGCCACCAGATTGCCGACATCATCTCGGTCATCGACTCCATTGCTTTCCAGACCAATATCCTGGCGTTGAACGCGGCGGTGGAAGCCGCTCGTGCGGGCGAGCAGGGCCGTGGCTTTGCCGTGGTGGCGGGCGAGGTGCGCACGCTGGCCCAGCGCAGCGCCGAAGCTGCCAAGGAAATCAAGGCGCTGATCACCACCAGTGTGCAGCGTGTGGAGCAAGGCACGCAGCTGGTGGACAAGGCCGGCAGCACCATGGAGGACATCGTGACGGCGATTCGCCGCGTCACCGACATCATGGCGGAGATCAGTGCGGCCAGCCAGGAGCAAAGCCAGGGCGTGGCCCAGGTGGGCGAGGCCGTTACGCAGATGGACCAGACCACCCAGCAAAATGCTGCGCTGGTGGAGGAAAGCGCCGCAGCCGCAGGCGCGCTGCGCAAGCAGGCCCAGGAACTGGTGCAGGCCGTTGCCGTCTTTCAGTTGCCGCCCCATGCCATGCATGAGCGAGGCGCGCATTCGGCGGCGGTGCCGTCTGTTGCCAGCTCTGCCTCCCGTCCGGTTGCTAGCCCGACTGCCAGCGCAGCCATGCCGGCACCACGCCGACCGCTATCGCCCAAGACTGTGCCGCAGCCGGCACCTCAGGCGCTAACGGGCAGCACATCGCGCAAGACCTCAAGCACCGAGGACGACTGGGAAACTTTCTGATTGGTATGGCTGAGACCGCCGTGTCTCTTCCTCTTGGGCCGCTGCAAAGCGGCCTTTTTTATGGTTGCGGCTCCCTTGTCTGGCGCAGCGGGCTGTGAGCCTGCAGCATTTGCAGATAGTCGGCCATGCCTTCGCCTTCGCGCTCCAGAAAGCGGGCAATGGCATCGGCAAAGGCCGGGTGAGCCACCCAGTGCGCGCTGGGTGTTTCCATGGGCAGCAGGGCGCGGGCCATTTTGTGCTCGCCCTGGGCGCCACCTTCAAAGCGGCCGTAGCCGTTGGCAATACACCATGCTATGGGCTGGTAGTAGCAGGCCTCGAAATGCAGGCTGTCCACCCTCTCCAGTGCTCCCCAGTAGCGGCCGTAGGCTACTTTGTTATTGATAGCTGCTGACGCTTGATTGGAAATGATTTCAGAATGGTTTAACGCTGAAAATGGGGGCTGGTCAGCGCTGACCGCTATCAAACTGCAGGCAATAGGGCGGCCATCCCGTTCCGCAATGAACATCACCCAGTTCTCGGGCATGGATTCGCTCATGGCCGTAAAGAACTCCGGCGTCAGATAGGGCGGGTTGCCGTGCTCCAGATAGGTGCGCTCATAGCAGCGATAGAAAAAAGCCCAGTCGCTGGCCGTAATCTCTTTGCCTTGCAGGCTTTTGAAGCGCACGCCGGCTTCACGCACCTTGCGCCGTTCCTGGCGGATTTTTTTGCGCTTTTCCTGCTGCAAGGAAGCCAGAAAGTCATCGAAGTCCAGAAATGCCTGGCCCATGGCAACCGGTTCGTTGGCACGTTGCCCGTTGGTCCAATGAAACTGCACGGTGCTGCGCTGCATCCAGCCAGCGGCATGGCAGGCTTGCAGATCATGGGCATCGCCAAACAGCAGGTGCAAGGACGATAGCTGTTCATCCTCCGCCCATTGCTGCAGCGCCTGAACCAGTGCCATGCGCAACGGCTGGCTGCGTGCCAGCAGTCTGGTGCCGGGCACCGGTGTGAACGGTACGGCGACGATGGCCTTGGGGTAGTAGGGCAGGCCATGCTGCTGATAGGCACGAGCCCAGGCCCAGTCGAACACGTATTCGCCGTAGGAGTGGCTCTTGAGATAGACGGGGCAGGCGGCCAGCAGCTCATCTCCATCCCAAACCGTGATGACGCGGCAGGCCCAGCCCGTCTGGGCGCTGGCGCTGCCGCTTTGTTCCATGGCGGCCAGGTATTCGTGGCGCATGAAAGGCGTGGGCGTGGGCTGGCAGGCCAGCAAGGCATTCCAGGTTTGTGCGTCCAGCTGCTGCACGCTGGCAAGCACGCGAGTGATAATCTTGTTTTCGGCCATGCCCTGATTGTCTGAGAACGTGTTTGCGATCTTGCGCGAAGGGGTGTGGGATGCGGATCGGGATGGGCTGCTAGGCGCAAACCGCAGCAATAGTTTGGCTATTGCGAGGATTTGCAACAACGCAGACCGCCCGAGGCCGCGACTACACACCCGCGTGGAGATCGTAAACACGTTCTTAGGTGGCCCTCGCACCCAGCTTGCTTTTCATGACGCTCTCCATCTGCTGTGCCCAACGCAATTTCGTCGTGGGCGACCTCTCTGGCAATGTCCAGAAAATCATTGATGCCGCTGAACAGGCCCATGCCCAGGGCGCGCGCCTGCTGCTGACACCCGAGCTTGCGCTGTGCGGCTACGCTGCCGAAGACCTGTATCTGCGCCCTGCATTTATCGCCGCCTGCCAGGAGGCGCTGGAGCAGCTCAGGGCTGCCAGCACCCGGTGGCCTGGCCTGGCGTTGCTTATCGGTCATCCCCGGCAAGATGCTGCGGGTGCTCCATTGTTCAATGCTGCCAGCGTGCTGTGCGATGGCCAGCTGATGGCCAGCTATGCCAAGCAGTTGCTGCCCAATTTTGGCGTGTTCGACGAGCAGCGCTATTTTGCAGCCGGTGATCAGCCCTGTGTGGTGGACATCGATGGCGTGAACATTGGCCTGCTGATTTGTGAGGATGCCTGGCACTCGGGCCCGGCAAAAGCCGCAGTGGATGCTGGCGCACAGCTGCTGGCAGTCATCAATGCATCGCCATTTCATGCAGGAAAGCAGGCAGAGCGCGAGGCAGTACTTGCGCAGCGTGCTACAGAAACAGGTGTGCCACTGGTCTATGCCCATCTGGTGGGTGGACAGGATGAGGTCGTATTTGACGGCGGCTCCTTCGCCGTGCAGGCCGATGGCCAGATCGCTGCGCGCGCTGCTGCATTTGGCGAAGACCTGCTCCTGGTCAAAGCGCAGGCAGTTGGCGGGCGTCTGGCTCTGGCTGGCGAAATCCAGCCTGCGCCTGCTCACCATGAGGCGTTATGGTCGGCTCTGGTGCTGTCCGTGCGCGACTATGTGGGCAAAAATCGTTTTCCCGGTGCCATCATCGGCTTGTCGGGGGGCATGGATTCGGCCCTGGTGCTGTCCATCGCCGTCGATGCGCTGGGTGCAGACAAGGTGCGCACGGTGATGATGCCCTCGCCCTATACGGCAGACATCAGCTGGCTGGATGCGCGCGAGATGGCCGAGCGCGTGGGCGTGCAGCATGAGGAAATCAATATCGCGCCCCAGTTCGAGGCCTTCAAGGCGGCGCTGGCTCCGGCTTTTGCGGGCCGGGCCGAGGACACGACCGAGGAAAACCTGCAGGCGCGTATCCGCGGCACCCTGCTCATGGGCATGAGCAACAAGTTCGGCTCCATTGTGCTGACCACGGGCAACAAGAGCGAGATGTCCACCGGCTACTGCACGCTGTATGGCGATATGGCCGGTGGCTTTGCGGTCATCAAGGATGTGTTCAAGACCGAGGTGTTTGCGCTGGCACGCTGGCGCAATGCCAATGACCCGTTCGGCACGGGTCTGGATCCCATTCCCGAGCGCATCATCACGCGCCCGCCCAGTGCCGAGTTGCGCCCCGACCAGAAAGACCAGGACAGCTTGCCTGCCTACGAGGTGCTGGACGCCATCGTGGCTCGCTATATGGAAAACAATGAGAGCATAAGCTCCATCGTTGCCGAGGGTTTTGCAGCGGCCGATGTCGAGCGGGTCACGCGTCTGATACAAATCAATGAATACAAGCGCCGCCAGGCACCCATAGGCCCGCGTCTGACTGTTCGCAGTTTTGGCAAGGACTGGCGCTATCCCATCACCAACAAATTCCGCGCCTGAGGCCAGGCCTCAGACGCGATGCCGATTCAATTTAGTCAGGAGTTAAGCCCATGAAAATGATCACAGCCGTCATCAAGCCATTCAAGCTCGAGGAAGTGCGCGAGGCGCTGGCCGAATGTGGGGTGAATGGCCTGACCGTGACGGAGGTCAAGGGCTTTGGTCGTCAGAAGGGGCACACCGAGCTGTACCGCGGTGCCGAGTATGTGGTGGACTTTCTGCCCAAGGTGAAGATCGAGGTGGTGGTCAAGGACGAAGACGCCGAGCGCTGCGTGGACGCCATCGTCAATGTGGCACGCACCGGCAAGATTGGCGACGGCAAGATCTTCATCACGCCCGTGGAGCGTGTCGTGCGCATCCGCACGGGCGAGCTGGACGACTCGGCGATCTAATCTTCCCCCTTGAGGCGCTGTGCGGGGACGGCACCATCGCTGCGGGGCGGTGGGGCCGCCTAGGCCCTTGCCTGTTGTTCCTGATTCAGGGAGCGATTTGAGCAGAGGCCAGCAGAAAAGCTGGCTTTTTGTTATTCAGATCACGGATCTCAGGTTGGGGGTGTCGAGGCGGGTGCCTGAGTTCTGAACCATGTTCTGCAGCAGGGCCGGGGCGTCACTGCTGCTTTCGATCAGGCCCATCTGCCACTCACCCATCAGGCCATTGCTGACGCACGATTGCAGAAACTGCAGCATGGCGTCGTAGTAGCCATCGACATTGATCAGGCCGATGGGCTTGTCGTGATAGCCGAGCTGGCGCCAGGTCCAGACCTCGAACAGTTCCTCGAAGGTACCTATGCCGCCGGGCAGTGCCACAAAGGCATCGCTGCGCTCGGCCATCATGGCTTTGCGCTCGTGCATGTTCTTGACGATATGCAGCTCGTCGCAGGCCTGGTTGGCCAGCTCCTTGTCCACCAGTGCCTGGGGAATGATGCCGACGACGCGGCCGCCAGCCTGGCGTGTGGCTTCGGCCACCACACCCATCAGGCCGCTGCGTCCGCCACCATAGACCAACTGGCCGCCGCGCTCGCCAATCCATTGGCCGGTGGCCTTGGCGATTTCGGTAAATTGAGGATTGGTGCCGGGGCGCGAGCCGCAGTACACGCAGATGGAAAAAGCGGGATTTGTCATGCAATGAATCGGTGATAGAGCGCAGCGGCCCAGACGGCGCCGCATAGCCACAAGGAAAGGAATACGGCAGCCGTGCCCATGTCCTTGGCTTTTTTGGAGAGCTCGTGCCATTCCAGGCCCACGCGGTCAATGGCCGCCTCGATGCCGGTGTTGAGCAGCTCCACGATCAGCACCAGGATGGCGGTGCCGGCCAGCAGCGCTGTCTGCTCCCAGCTCTGGCCCAGCCAGAATGCTGCGGGTACCAGAATAAAGGCACAGATGACTTCCTGGCGGAAGGCTGGCTCGAACCAGGCGGCTTGCAGGCCCTGTAGCGAGTATTTTCCGGCATGCAGAAAGCGTGACAGCCCGGTGCGGCTTTTTTGTGGATTGACAGGGTCTTGCTGAGGCAGGGTCATGTGGAAAGGTGATTAGCGAATACGCTTGGGTGCGGGCTCTTGGTGAATCAGTCGCGTGCCGGCCCAGGCGTCGTGCCAGAACTGGCGTTGTGGGTGAAAGCGGCTGAGCAGAGCCCAGATCAGGACCCAGCCCATGAGCAGGATCAGCACTTCCAGTGGCGGCAGGCCCAGAGGATAGAGCACGGCCAGCGGTGGCAACCACCACATCCAGCTGGCCGCATAACGCAGCAGGGCGCGGGTCTGAGTCAGAGGGCGGCCCGCTGCATCCACAACGCGGATATGCCAGGTTTTCATGGCCAGGGTCTGACCCTTGCTCCAGAACCAGACAAAGTAAATTCCCAGCACTACCAGCATGAAGGCCTGCAGCGCGTGGCGATTGTCCAGCGCATTGCGCGTTTGCGACAGGGTGCTGAACAGATAACCGGCAATAAAGATCACACCAAACAGCAGCATGCCCTCATAAAGCCAGCAAGCCATTCTGCGGCGCAGGCCGGGTGCTATCAATACTGGGGTGTCGGAAGGGGCGGTGTTGCCCTCGCGAGCCGGTAATTCTTGCTGCATGAGGGCATTGTAGAGGGCACTTTAGTTGCCCTGAAGGCTGCTGCCCTGGCTCGAACCTGATTCTTGCGCTGGCGCATCGAGTGGCGGCAAAGTCGTGGGGGTGGCGCGGGGAATATCCACAGGCGCCGTCTCGACGATGATGGACGGAGTACGCACAGGATGTGTCTCCACCATGGCCGGAGTGGCGGGCACCGGTGGCGGCGGGTGGTGAATGGTGGCGGGGGGAATCTTGGGCAGATTCGGCACATTGCTGGGGGTGGCTGTCGCCGCAGGAATACGGGCCAGTTTCTTTTGGGGGATGGGTTTGATGGCCGGAGCGACCGTCACCACCTTGGGGGCGGCGCGAGCCGCCAGCATCCGCTTTTCCTCGTCGCTCAGCGCCTGATAGGCTTCCCATTGAGCCTGCTTGTCGGTGGCCAGATTGTTGGTGATGGCGAAGTTCAGCCGGGCCTGGTTGCGTTGGGCTGCGCTCAGGCTGGACCAGGATTCCATGCGGCTGCGCAGCTTTTCCTGCTCGCGTTCGCTGAGCTTGTCAAAGCCGTCTGCCAGCGCCATCCAGCGGCGCTTTTGGCCGGCGCCAATCATGGGCCAGCGTTCTTCCAGGGGCTCCAGAACGTCGCGCTGATGGCGGCTGAGCTCGGCCCAGCGCGGCCCGGCCGCCATGGCGGAGGTTTTCTGGCGGGTGCTGGGGTCAGCGTGAACAGCCTTGGAGGCCGCAACCGTGGCAGGCGGAACGGAGCTTGGGGCCAGTCGCACCTGCTGCACCACATTCCAGCCTGTGTAGCCCAGGGCTATCAACAACATCGCCGCCATGATGGCGGCGCTGTTGACGGGTGGCAAAGAGGTGCGGTTTTCAGAAGGCATTCAGACAGTTGTCGGGTGTATCAATGCTCTGAGCTGGTGGCAGAGGTCTTGAGGTATTGGATGAAGCCAGGGTCGGCGTAGGCGGCGGGCGGCAGGTCGTCGGTCAGCAAGGCGGTATCGACTTCGGTCACCTCGTTCAGCAGACTCTGGTCAGATGGAGCGTTATAAACCACCAGGCCGGCAATCAGTGCGAAAACCGGTATGGCAGAAATCAGCGTGCGCCACCAGCCGTTGCCTTCGCTTTCAGGCGTGCCCAGCGTCATGGTGTGACCATGAGCGGAGGCCGCAGTGCTGGCCTGGGTATGCAGAACGGAGATTTCACGGCGACGCTCGGAGATGGCGCGCTCTCGCGAAGCACGCAGTCGCTCGGTCACTTCGTAAGGGAGCAAGGCTTCGCCCTCACTGAGACGCGCAGTGATATGACGGGCGATACGATCGGCAGCCTGTTCTTGCCGGAGAGTGGGCGCAGATTTCATAACTCGATTCCTTTGGCCTTGAGTGCCTTGCTCAATGTTTGTATGGCGCGGAAACAATGTGTTTTAACACTACCCTCTGAGCAGCCCATGGCGGCAGCGGTCTCGGCGACATCCATCTCCTCCCAATAACGCATGAGGAAAGCCTCCCGTTGACGCGCCGGTAACTCTTGTATTTCTTTTTCTATGCTTTGCAGAACCTGCTTGCGCTCGGTCAGGCTCTCTGCATTGAGGGACTCGGAGTCGTCACGATTGGTGGCGTAGGTGTCGAGCCAGTTGAAATCTCCATCTTCGTCGGAAGACTCAAGATCGCTGAAATGGGTGAAGACCGCTTTTTGTGTCTTCTGACGGCGAAACCAATCCAGGGTGCAGTTGGAGAGAATGCGTTGAAACAGCATGGGCAGCTCCTGCATCGGCTTGTCGCCATAGTGCTGAGCCAGCTTGAGCATGCTGTCCTGAACGATATCCAGGGCCGCATCTTCATCACGGACATGGAAGAAGCTGCGCTTGAATGCGCGCTTTTCAACGTCCTTGAAGAATGCAGTCAGTTCTTGTTCTGTGGCCAAGAGAAGAAAACCCTGGAGAAGCCGGTTACCGGTCGGCGAAAAATGAGCGATTATGGCATCGCTTGATGTTTTTTAGCGTACTGCAGTTGAAGGTCTTGTTGCAGTGCGATAATGTTTCCAACTTAAAGAAGCAAACGGATCACGGTCCGGCGTATACACGAACGCCCATGGCTTGTGGTCTTAAGTCCTAAACCGGCCTCACAAGGGCTTCAGGCTAAGGGCACCGAAGGTTTTTCGTTAGAGAAATTCACAAAGGTTGATCATGGAAATCTCCAAAGCCGAGCTGGCCTCCGCAGCCGCCGCATCCTCCCCCAAGGGCGCCCAGGAATTGATGGGCTCCGAAATCCTCATCAAGTCTCTGCAAGCCGAAGGTGTCAAGCATCTGTGGGGCTACCCAGGCGGGGCTGTTCTCTATATCTACGACGCGCTTTACAAGCAAGACAGCATTCAGCATGTGCTGGTGCGCCATGAGCAGGCTGCCGTGCACGCCGCCGACGGTTTTGCGCGTGCCACTGGTGAAGTGGGCGTCGCCCTCGTGACTTCCGGCCCCGGCCTGACGAATGCGGTTACCGGTATCGCGACTGCTTACACCGACTCCATCCCCATGGTGGTGGTGGCCGGTCAGACGTCGACCAATTACATCGGTACCGATGCGTTCCAGGAGTGCGACACCGTCGGTATCACTCGTCCCATCGTCAAGCACAACTTCCTGGTCAAGGATGTGCGCGACCTGGCCGAGACCATGAAAAAGGCTTTCCACATTGCCCGTACCGGCCGTCCCGGCCCCGTGGTGGTGGATATCCCCAAGGACGTCTCCTTCAAGAAGGCGCTGTACACCGGCTATCCCGAAAAAGTGGAAATGCGCTCGTACAACCCGGTCAAGAAGGGCCATGCGGGCCAGATCCGCAAGGCGCTGCAGTTGCTGCTGACGGCCAAGCGCCCCTATATCTACACCGGCGGTGGCGTATTGCTGGGCAATGCCTGCAACGAGCTGCGTACCCTGGTCGACATGCTGGGCTACCCCGTGACGCACACGCTGATGGGCCTGGGCGCCTATCCGGCCAGCGACAAGAAGTTCCTGGGCATGCTGGGCATGCACGGCACGATCGAAGCCAACAATGCCATGCAGAACTGTGACGTGCTGCTGGCGGTGGGTGCGCGCTTTGACGACCGTGTGATCGGCAACCCCAAGCACTTCATGTCGGTGGAGCGCAAGATCATCCACATCGACATTGATCCTTCCTCCATCTCCAAGCGTGTGAAGGTGGATGTGCCCATCGTGGGCGATGTCAAGGATGTGCTGACCGAGCTGATCGCCATGCTGCGCGAAGCGACTCAGCGCCCTGACGAGGCGGCCCTGGGGCAGTGGTGGAATACCATCGAAGGCTGGCGCAGCCGCGACTGCCTGAGCTACGACAAGGCCAATACCGAGGTGATCAAGCCCCAGTTCGTGGTCGACACGCTGTGGAACATGACCAAGGATGCCGACACCTACATCACCTCCGATGTGGGGCAGCACCAGATGTGGGCCGCGCAGTACTACCGCTTTGACGAGCCGCGCCGCTGGATCAATTCCGGCGGCCTGGGCACCATGGGTGTGGGCCTGCCCTATGCCATGGGCATCAAGCTGGCCAAGCCAGACTCTGAAGTCTTCTGTATCACGGGTGAAGGCTCGATCCAGATGAACATTCAGGAGCTGGCGACCTGCAAGCAGTACAACACGCCTGTGGTGATCTGCGCGCTGAACAACCGTTTCCTGGGCATGGTGCGCCAGTGGCAGGAAATTGAGTACTCGGGCCGCTACTCCAGCAGCTATATGGACTCGCTGCCTGACTTTGTGAAGCTGGCCGAGGCTTATGGGCATCGTGGCCTGCTGGTCGAAAACCCCGCCGATGTGGAAGGGGCTCTGCGCGAGGCCCGCCGTATCGTGCGCGAGGAAAGCAAGACCGTGTTCCTGGACTTCCGCACCGATCCTACGGAGAACGTGTTCCCGATGGTGCAGGCAGGCCGCGGCATCACGGAAATGCTGTTGGGTGCTGACGATTTGTGATGACTGATATGTCGATTTGTGAATGAAATCGACATGAAGTCAAAGTAAAGTAAGCGCTAGCAGCTATATTCTTTATAGCGATATTTTTGACGAATCTATTGCCCGCCAAGCTTGGCACTTACCGGTGTCAGGGGAGGGCGGCGAAAAGAGGAATCTCCCAATGAAACACATTATTGCCGTGCTGCTCGAGAACGAGCCAGGAGCACTGTCGCGCGTCGTGGGCCTGTTTTCTGCCCGCGGCTACAACATCGAATCCCTGACTGTGGCGCCGACGGAAGACCCGTCGCTGTCGCGCATGACCATTCTGACCACGGGTTCGGACGATGTCATCGAGCAGATCACCAAGCATCTGAACCGCCTGATTGAAGTGGTGAAGGTGGTGGACCTGACCGAAGGCTCGTATACCGAACGTGAGTTGATGATGGTCAAGGTGCGTGCCGTGGGCAAGGAGCGCGAGGAAATGAAGCGCATGGCCGACATCTTCCGTGGGCGCATCATCGACGTCACCGAAAAGAGCTACACCGTCGAGCTGACGGGCGACCAGTCCAAGAACGACGCCTTCCTGCAAGCGCTGGACCGTACTGCCATTCTGGAGACAGTGCGTACAGGTGCCTCGGGTATTGGCCGTGGCGAACGCATTCTGCGTGTCTAATCGCTGTCTTTGCGGCGTTTTTGAATCTGAACAAACCTTTTTAACCCCCTCAAGATAAGAGACCTGGAGCCAACATGAAAGTTTTCTACGACAAGGACTGTGACCTGAGCCTGATCAAGGGCAAGACTGTTGCCATCATCGGCTACGGCAGCCAAGGCCATGCCCACGCTCAGAACCTGAGCGACTCCGGTGTGAAGGTCGTGGTGGGTCTGCGCAAGGGCGGCGCTTCCTGGGACAAGGTCGGCAAGGCCGGCCTGACCGTGATGGAAGTCAACGACGCGGTGAAGGCTGCCGACGTGGTCATGATCCTGCTGCCCGACGAGAACATCCCCGAGGTGTATAAGAACAACGTCGAGCCCAATATCAAGTCCGGCGCGACCCTGGCTTTCGCCCACGGCTTCAACGTGCACTACAACCAGGTCGTGCCCCGCGCCGATCTGGATGTGATCATGGTTGCCCCCAAGGGCCCTGGCCACACCGTGCGTTCCGAATACCTGAAGGGCGGCGGCGTTCCTTCCCTGATCGCCATCTACCAGGACAAGTCCGGCAAGGCCCGTGACGTGGCCCTGTCCTATGCTTCCGCCAACGGCGGCGGCAAGGGCGGCATCATCGAAACCAACTTCAAGGAAGAAACCGAAACCGACCTGTTCGGCGAGCAAGCCGTTCTGTGCGGCGGTGCGGTGGAACTGGTGAAGATGGGCTTCGAAACCCTGACCGAAGCTGGCTACGCTCCCGAAATGGCTTACTTCGAGTGCCTGCACGAGCTGAAGCTGATTGTTGACCTGATGTATGAAGGCGGCATTGCCAACATGAACTACTCCATCTCGAACAATGCCGAGTATGGTGAGTACGTGACCGGCCCCGAAGTCATCAATGAGGAATCCCGCAAGGCCATGCGCAACGCCCTCAAGCGCATCCAGAGCGGTGAATACGCCAAGATGTTCATCAGCGAAGGCCGTCTGAACTATCCTTCGATGACTGCTCGCCGTCGCCAGAATGCCGAACACGCCATCGAACAGGTGGGCGGCCAGCTGCGCTCCATGATGCCCTGGATCTCCAAGAACAAGCTGGTCGACCAGACTCGCAACTGATGGCAGATCTCATCGGGCTCAGGCTCGATGAAACCTGTCAGCAAGAGGCCACCCCAGGGTGGCCTTTTTCATTCCAAGTACAGCATGGCTGGCGGGTACACTGGCTCCAGTAGGCATTGCCAATGCGGTATTGCTTAAAATACTATGGTTTTAATAGCTGCATGCGATTGACATGCAAGCACTGGAGGTCTGTTTAATGCAGAACAGCAATGAGTCTGGCGAGATTGGTGGCGCTTCGCGCAAGCTGCGCAAAGGTATTTATGTGCTGCCCAATCTATTTACCTTGGCTGCACTGTTTGGTGGCTTTTACGCCATCGTGATGGCCATGAACAACAAGTTCGAGCTGGCGGCCGTGGGCGTGTTCTGCGCCATGGTGCTCGACAGTCTGGACGGCCGTGTGGCGCGCATGACGCACACGCAAAGCGCGTTTGGCGAGCAGATGGACTCGCTGTCAGACATGGTGTCTTTTGGTGCGGCTCCGGCTTTGATTGCCTATGAATGGGCACTGCGTCCCCTGGGACGATGGGGCTGGATTGCGGCCTTCGTTTATTGCGCCTGTGCTGCGTTGCGTCTGGCACGTTTCAATGTCAACACGGGTGTGGTAGACAAGCGCTACTTCCAAGGCATGCCTTCGCCTGCCGCGGCGGCGCTTGTGGCAGGGTTCATCTGGTTGACCAGCGCACTCATGGTCTCGCACCGCGATGTGCCCATCTTTGGCGATGTGATTTCCTGGTTCGGGGGCTATCCCACGGATAGGGCCGATCTGTCGTGGATCATGTTCGCCATCACTTTGTTTGCCGGCCTGACCATGGTTACCAACATTCCCTACTACAGCTTCAAGGACATTGGTGGAGCCAAGAGCATGCCTTTTGTCTCGCTGGTCGTAGTGGCCCTGCTGATGGCAGTGGTCAGTGTGGAGCCTGCAACCATGCTGTTCCTGGTGTTTGTGGGCTACTCCATTTCGGGCTATGTGATCTATGTGTGGCGCCGGGCCAAGGGTGAGCAGGTGAGCATCGTGGCAACCAGCAAGGATGAGCCCGATGAGCGTGGGCTGCATGATGATTGACGCTGCGGCGCAAAAATCTTGCTCTTGTCAACTTTTCTTGTGTTAAAGTGATCCGTATGCAAAACCTGTCGCTAGCTCTACTACTAATGTCCAACGGGCAGAGGAAGTAGCGCGCGCGTACAAACGTACAGACACACACCTACTCGACGGCCCGTAGCTACAGCGACGGGCCGTTTTTGCGTTTGGGCGTCGCTGATTGGGTTTTCACTTTTTCCAATTCCATTCAAGAGACTGACCATGTTGCAGAACCCCTCCACCAAATACCGTGCTTTCGCTCCCGTGCGCTTGACCCATCGCACTTGGCCTGACGCGGTGATTACCAAGCCCCCGGTCTGGTGCAGTGTGGACCTGCGCGACGGTAATCAGGCCTTGATCGAGCCCATGGATATCGAGCGCAAGATGCGCATGTTCGAGCAGCTGGTGAAGATCGGCTTCAAGGAAATCGAAGTGGGCTTCCCTTCGGCATCGCAAGTGGAGTTTGACTTTCTGCGCAAGCTCATCGATGAAAACCGCATTCCCGATGATGTGACGATCCAGGTGCTGACCCAGGCGCGTGAGCATCTGATTCGCCGCACTTTCGAGGCACTGGAGGGGGTGCCCCGTGCCATCGTTCACCTCTACAACGCCACCGCGCCCGTGATGCGCCGCGTGGTGCTGAATATGAGCGAGGATGAGATTGTGGAGTTGGCCACCATCAATGCCCAGATGTTCAAGGACATAGCAGCTCAGTATCCGCAGACCCAATGGACCTTCCAGTATTCGCCCGAGATGTATTCGGATACCGAGCTGGAGTTCTCCAAGCGTGTGATCGATGCCGTGACTGCCGTGTGGCAGCCCACGCCCGAGAACAAGTGCATCATCAACTTGCCCACCACGGTGGAGCATTCCACGCCCAATATCTTTGCCGACATGGTGGAGTGGACGCACCGCAATATCGAGCGCCGTGACAGCGTGGTGATCTCGGTGCATCCCCACAATGACCGCGGTACTGGTACCGCAGCCGCCGAGTTGTCGCTGATGGCTGGTGCCGATCGCCTCGAAGGTTGTTTGTTTGGCAATGGCGAGCGCACCGGCAATCTCGATGTGGTCAACGTTGCCCTCAATATGTATATCCAGGGTGTGAATCCCGGCCTGGATTTCTCCAATATCGACGATATCCGAGCAACGGTTGAGCATTGCAACCAGTTGCCCGTGCATCCGCGTCACCCTTACGTGGGTGATCTGGTCTACACCTCCTTCTCCGGCTCCCACCAGGATGCCATCAAGAAGGCCTTCGCCGCTCACAAGGATGGCGATATCTGGGATATGCCTTATTTGCCTATCGATCCAAAGGATCTGGGTCGTAGCTATGAGGCTGTGATTCGCGTCAACAGCCAGTCGGGCAAAGGCGGTATTGCCTATCTGCTCGAGAGCGAGTTCGGTCTGCAGCTGCCCCGTCGCTTGCAGATCGAATTCAGCCAGGTTGTGCAGCGAGAGATGGACGCCAGCGGCAAGGAATTGTCGGCTGCCGACCTGTGGGACTTGTTCCAGCGTGAATACGCTGTGAACACGGTCAAGGCGCCCCAGTACCGCTTGCAGGAGGCGGATGGGGTCGTCAACATGACCGCTGAAATTGAAGTGGGAGGCGAGAAATATTTTTTGGAAGGCGAAGGTACGGGCCCCATTGATGCCTTTGTGCAGTCGCTCTCGGCAGCCGTGAGTCGCAATGTGCGTGTGCTCAATTACGCCGAGCATGCGATTGGCGAAGGTGCGAATGCCAAGGCGATTGCCTACGTGGAGCTGCGCGTCGATGACGAGCAGGTCTGCTACGGCGTTGGGGTGGATGCCAATATCGTGTCTGCCTCGCTTCGCGCCATCATCTCGGGAGTGCAACGTGCTCCGGCAACTGTAGAAGCGGTTGCTGCCTGAAGCTAGTGTCCAAAGCCGGAGCCGCCAAAAGCGTTCCGGCTTTTTTATCGGTAATCCCTGTACTAAAACGGCGTATAAGCTGCGCCATAACTTAAGTGAGACCCACCATGTCCGACCAACTCATTATTTTTGACACCACTTTGCGCGACGGCGAGCAATCGCCCGGAGCTTCCATGACGCGTGACGAGAAGCTGCGTATTGCGCGCCAGCTGGAACGCCTGAAGGTGGATGTGATCGAGGCGGGTTTTGCGGCAGCGTCGAATGGTGACTTCGAATCCATTCAGGGGATTGCCCGTGCCATCAAGGACTCTACGGTGTGCTCGCTCTCGCGCGCCAATGACCGGGATATCGCGCGCGCCGCAGAGGCTTTGAAGGATGCCAATCGTGCGCGTATTCACACCTTCATTGCTACCAGCCCGCTGCACATGGAGAAAAAGCTGCGCATGACACCCGAGCAGGTGCTGGAGCAGGCCAAGCAGGCGGTGCGCTTTGGCCGCAATCTGATCGAGGACATCGAGTTCAGCGCCGAAGACGGCTACCGCAGCGAACCCGATTTCCTGGCGCGCGTGATCGAAGCCGTCATCAAGGAAGGTGCCACCACCATCAACGTGCCTGACACCGTGGGCTATGCGATTCCCGAGCTGTATGGTGAATTCATTCGCAATCTGCGCGAGCGCGTGCCCAACAGCGACAAGGCTGTCTGGTCCGTGCATTGCCACAACGACCTGGGCATGGCTGTTGCCAATTCACTCGCTGGTGTGAAGATTGGCGGCGCGCGCCAGATCGAGTGCACGATCAACGGTCTGGGTGAGCGTGCAGGCAATTGCTCGCTGGAAGAAGTGGTCATGGCCATCAAGACCCGCAAGGATTATTTTGGCCTGGATGTGAATATCGACACCCAGCACATCGTTGCCGCCAGCCGCATGGTCAGCCAGACCACGGGTTTTGTGGTGCAGCCCAACAAGGCGGTGGTGGGTGCCAATGCCTTTGCCCATGCTTCCGGCATTCACCAGGATGGCGTGCTCAAGGCGCGTGACACCTACGAAATCATGCGCGCAGAGGATGTGGGCTGGAGCGCCAACAAGATCGTGCTGGGCAAACTCAGCGGCCGCAATGCCTTCAAGCAGCGCTTGCAGGAGCTGGGCGTGGAATTGGACAGCGAGGCTGCCATCAACCAGGCCTTCACCCGCTTCAAAGAACTGGCCGACCGCAAGAGCGAGATTTTCGACGAGGACATCCTGGCGCTGGTGAATGTGGAGGGTGCACAGCACCATGAGAATCAGTTCCAGTTCATTTCGCTGGCGCAGCAAAGCGAGACCGGGGAGCGCCCGCAGGCCACCGTGGTGTTCAGCAACGAAGGGCGTGAGATCAAGGCGAGCTCTGAAGGCAATGGCCCGGTGGATGCTTCGTTCAAGGCGATTGAATCCGAAGTCCGCAGCGGCGCCGAGATGGTGCTGTACTCCGTCAATGCGATCAGCGGATCCACCGAGAGCCAGGGCGAGGTCACTGTGCGCCTGCAGCGCAGTGGTCGCGTGGTCAATGGCGTGGGGGCGGACCCCGATATTGTGGTGGCTTCTGCCAAGGCATATCTGAGCGCTCTTAACAAATTGCACAGCAATATGGAAATTGTGGCTGCACAAGGTTGAGTACAGGATTTATAATTTCACTCAGATTATCGAAAAAGTTGTGCAAGTGCTTGTCACTTCACAACTTTTTTGATTGAATTAAATCATTACATCTTGTTGTCTGGGGTATCGCATGCAGCTGCTCACTCCCTTCCGCCTTGCCAAGCTTCCTCAACTGATGTCTGTGGCGCTTCTCAGTTGTGTACTGGCCGCTCCAGCAGCGCATGCTGCAGGGGGTAAAAAAGAAGTCAAAAAGCCGGTTGCGGCGGCTTCTGCCAAGAAGGCTGCGGCCAAGGAGCCAGTAGCCAAGGGCAAGGTGGCAGCGGATGCCAAGTCGGCCAAGGCTGGGCGGGTTGCCAAGGCCGAAAAGGCTGAGAAGCCCGGCAGGGGCAAGGCCGAAAAGGTCAGTGTGGCGGCGGCCGGCAAGCACGGAAGCAAGACGGCTATCGCCAAGGCTGAGCGAGCAGAGCGCTCCTCGGGTAAAAAACATCTGGTGCGTGCAGGAGCGGCTGGTGGTGCCGCGCTGGCGGCTGCAGCGATTGCGGCCCCTGTCGAGCCTGCTCGCCTGTCCTACGGGCAGATGGCTGGCTTGCATTCGGTGAGCGATCCTCTGGATCTGCAGTCCAGCGTGGCGTATGTGATCGATCAAGATACGCATGAAGTGCTGTTGAGCAAGAACGATCAGGCAGTGTTGCCCATTGCATCGCTGACCAAGCTGATGACGGGTCTGCTGATCGCGCAAGCACGCTTGCCTATGGATGAGATGATCACCATCACCCAGGATGATGTGGATACGGAAAAGCACAGCAGCTCGCGCCTGCGCGTGGGCACGACGCTGAGCCGTTCCGAAATGATGCATCTGGCCCTGATGTCGAGTGAGAACCGTGCAGCCCACGCGCTGGGCCGTACATATCCAGGCGGTCTGGCTCAGTTCGTGCAGCAGATGAACGCCAAGGCGCGGCAGCTGGGCATGAAGGATACGCGCTATGTGGAGCCAACCGGTCTGTCCAGCAGCAATCAGTCCAGTGCCCGTGATCTGGCCTTGCTGGTCGGTGTTGCCCATGGCGAGCCTTTGATGCGTGAATATTCCACTTCACCCGGTTATGAAGTGGCCGTGGGCCGCCGTACGCTGCAGTTCAACAATACCAACCGCCTAGTCAAGAGCGACAACTGGGATATCGGTCTGCAAAAGACTGGCTATATTTCAGAAGCCGGGCGCTGCCTGGTGATGCAGGCCCAGGTCTCCGGTCGCAAGCTCATCATGGTCTTCCTGGACTCGGCCGGTAAATTCAGTCGTTTGGCCGATGCGGAGCGTGTGCGCCACTGGGTGGAAGCCATGGGGCCGACAGCCAGCACCACCATCGCCCAGCGTATTCGCGGTTGATTTCAGATTGCCGCAAAAAAGCCACCTTTGGGTGGCTTTTTTATATCAAATTGGGTTGAAATTCTTGTTGGGTAAGCGCTGTGCGCTATAGAAATACTATCAGTCCTGATGCTGGCTGCGGCTGTAGGGGGATGCTGTTGAGGCGCTTGGGCGCTGGCGGCTGTAACCCAAGGCCTCCGAGATTTCCTGGACGGTGGCTTGCAGCTTGGGCGCCCAGCTTTCATCGAGGCGATCTGCAGGCGCAGAGATGGACAGGCCTGCAATCAGCTTGTTCTGGTCGTCATGAATGCCTGCGGCCATGCAGCGCACACCCAACTCCAGTTCTTCGTTGTCACGGGCAATGCCGTATCGGCGCACTTTTTCCAGTTCATGTTCCAGCTCGCCAAGCTGGGTGATGCTGAAGTGTGTCTTGCCGGGAAGGCCGGTGCGGGTGGCGTAGGCGCGCACTTGCTGCGAATCATCGGCAGCCAGAAACAGCTTGCCATTGGAGGTCAGGTGCAAGGGGGCATGGCCGCCAATGGCGCGCACCACCTGCATGCCCGAGCGCTCGCTATAGGCTCGCTCTACATAAACGATTTCATCGCCCTGGCGCACAGACAGGCTGACGGGCTGTTGAATCAGCTTATAGAGCTGGCGCATGGGTGGAAGTGCAACCTCGCGCACGTTCAGGCGGGCCTTGACCAGATTGCCCAATTCCAGGAAGCGCATGCCCAGTCGGTAGCTGCCCGATTCGGGGCGATCCACAAAACGGCCCAGAGCCAGGTCGTTGAGGATGCGGTGGGTCGTGGAGGGGTGCAGGCCCGTGCGTTCGCTGATTTCCTTCAAAGAAACCGCTTCCTCGCGCGATGCCAGCACGTCAATCAACGTGAACATGCGTTCCAGAACCTGGACGCTAGGCTTTGCGGAGGCCGAGAGGTCGTCTTTTTTCATACGGTGGAAATACGTTGCGGGATGAGGGCATTCTAGCGGCAGCAATCGCTATGCAGCCATGTCATCTGCTCATATCTGCATACGATGGATATCGAGACGAGTTGCTGCAATATTGCTAGCGTTTGCGGCTTTGTTGGTCCACGCGTTCCCAGCGCTCGCCGCAGCGGATTTCGTGCGGCAGAAAACTGGCCTTGTAGTTCATCTTCGGGCTCTCGGCGATCCAATAGCCCAGATATACATAGGGCAGATTCATGGAGCGGGCTTGATTGATCTGCCAGAGCACGTTGTAGGTGCCGTAGCTGGCGTGGTCTTCGGGGTCGTAGAAGGTATAGACCGCAGAGAGGCCGTCTTCCAGCACGTCCAGAATCGATAGCATTTTGAGCGTACCGGGCTGCCCATCTGTCGTTGGCTCACGAAATTCGACCAGCCGGGAATTGACGCGGCTTTGCAGCAGAAACTGGGTGTATTGGTCGACGCTGTCATGATCCATGCCGCCGCCGCTGTGGCGATGTTGCTGATAGCGTAGATAAAGTTGGTAATGCTCGTCCGAGTAGTGCAGTCGCTGTGTGGATGCGATCAGGCCGGCGTGTTGGGTGGCGGCGCGGCGTTGGCTGCGATTGGGATGGAATTCGGCGGCGAGGATGCGTAAAGGAATGCAGGCGTGGCAGCCATCGCAATACGGCCTATAGGTAAACATGCCGCTGCGCCGAAACCCGAGGTTGACCAACTCCGAGTAGGCGGGGTTTTGAATGAGGTGGCTGGGGGTTGCGACCTGGGAGCGTGCCAGTCGTCCGGGCAGATAGCTGCAAGGGTAGGCTGCAGTCGCATAGAACTGCAGGGCCTGCAAGGGGAGTTCGTTCGGGTGCGTCATGTTCAGGCCGGGGCAGCTGGCAATGGAACGTGAGTCTGCTGGGTATCTGTTTGCGGCCCCAGCAACTGATCCCAGTATACGGAGGTGAACTGCCATTGCATATCGGCGCGCCTATGCTGTTGCTCGACAATCTCGGCGAATTCCGAGCGAGCTATTTCGCGCCCTCCCATGAAGGAGAGGTGAGCGGTGGCTTGCTGACAGTCGATCTGAGGCACATCCTGAGCACGGCACATGGCAACCAATGCCGACAGGGCAATCTTGGAGGCATCGCTTTGCAGTGAAAACATGGACTCGCCGAACACGGCGCGACCCAGGGCCACGCAGTACAGACCTCCGACCAGCTTGTCGTCGATCCAGGTTTCGACGCTATGCGCTGCTCCTTGGCGGTGCAGTTCACTGTATGCATCCACAATGCTTTGCACGATCCAGGTGCCGCTCT
The DNA here is from genome assembly GCF_030064165.1 of Comamonas resistens. Classification (NCBI taxonomy): domain Bacteria; kingdom Pseudomonadati; phylum Pseudomonadota; class Betaproteobacteria; order Burkholderiales; family Comamonadaceae; genus Comamonas; species Comamonas resistens. The sequence goes on along the minus strand of NZ_CP125947.1, from coordinate 3,288,668 downwards.
GGCCTTCCCGAGGGGTTTGGGCGCAGTGCTGCATCACCGTGGAAAAAGCGCTGTCGATGCGGATTTCGCAGCCTCGGGTGTCTCTGAATTTCTGCAATGTCTTGCGCAGACTGCGGCGCAGGCGAAACTCCTGCGGGTGAAGCACCATGCGGGGATTGGGTGACCACCACAGAACAGGCTGGCCTTCGCTGAACCAGGGAAATATCCCCTGGCTGTAGGCGCGGCGCAGGTGTGCTGCATCCAGGGTGTTGCCGGCTGCGAGCAGGCCGGGGATCGGGTCACGGTCGCTCCAGGTGGTATCGATAGGTGGAAATTCCTGTGCGGGCAGCAGCCAGGGCAGGGCGTGTGTCATGAATGAGTGGAAAGCGTGAATGCCTCTCAGTCTTGCACAGCTTTGGGCCATGGCAAGAGAGCTGTGCTGGGGTATTTCACCAATGGGTCATTGAGGTGAGTAGAACTCCTACGCGCCGAACTCTTTTCGTGGGACAAGAGCCAGGGGTAGACTGGGTTAAGTTGGGTTTGTTGACTGCGGGATGCATGCAATGGCTGTGTGCGCTGCAGGCAGAGGAGGCGGAAATGGCTTTTAAGTTTTTCAGCTTTGGTTTCTCTGAGCCCCGGTACATCCGCCGTACGAGGGCTTATTTGCAGGAGGCCCGTATGGCTGTGCTTGAGCATTCCATCGCGGCCGAGTATTACCAGTCATCGGCGCAGATGTATGCCGAGCGGGCAGCCAGGCTCGAAGAAGAGTTGCGGCTGTGGGAGGCTGGTGATCAGCACCATGTGCCGGAGGTGCCTCATCGCTATTCTGCGACGTCACACATCACGGCCGCCAAGCCTGTTGTGATGGATGCTCCTCAGGTGTCCCCTGCCGTGGGGGTGGTGCGAGCTGCGTGATGGCTGCTGAAAAAGAAAAAGCCCGCATGCATTGCATGTGGGCTTTTATTTGGCTCCTCAACCTGGGCTCGAACCAGGGACCTACGGATTAACAGTCCGGCGCTCTACCGACTGAGCTATTGAGGAAGATGTCGGTTTGACAGTGCCTTGAGCGATTGCAAGGCGTTTGAATTCTGGCTCCTCAACCTGGGCTCGAACCAGGGACCTACGGATTAACAGTCCGGCGCTCTACCGACTGAGCTATTGAGGAAGATGTCGGTTTGACAATGCCTTGAACGATTGCAAGGCGTTTGAATTTTGGCTCCTCAACCTGGGCTCGAACCAGGGACCTACGGATTAACAGTCCGGCGCTCTACCGACTGAGCTATTGAGGAAGATGTCGGTTTGACAATGCCTTGAACGATTGCAAGGCGTTTGAATTCTGGCTCCTCAACCTGGGCTCGAACCAGGGACCTACGGATTAACAGTCCGGCGCTCTACCGACTGAGCTATTGAGGAAGAAGACCTAGATTATAGGCTGTAAAACGAGCCTCAAAAGAAGCGCACCAGAATTTCATGAAAATTTGTCGGGAGTTGCGCCAAGACCTTGCTTGCGGCCTAGGTCGCTGGCCTCGCGCTATGCTTTTCAGATGTGTCTGCCCTTGAGGGGGCGGCATCTTTCTTTCATATATATAGGAGCATCAGTCCGTTGCCTGGGCAGTCTTGGGGCAGGCTGATCATTAACGCCATGACGATTCGCACAATTTTGAAGATGGGTGATCCCCGTTTGCTGCGCACAGCCAAGCCGGTGACCGAGTTCGATACGGATGTACTGCATCTGTTGCTCAAGGACTTGCTCGACACCATGCATGCGGCAAATGGCGCAGGCCTGGCTGCGCCCCAGATTGGAGAAGATCTGCAGATGGTGGTTTTTGGCTCCGGTCAAGTGAACCCTAGGTATCCCGAAGCTCCGGTGGTACCTCGTACAGTGCTCATCAATCCTGTCATCACCCCTATTGGAGATGAGGAGCAGCTGGATTGGGAAGGCTGTCTTTCCGTGCCGGGCATGCGTGGCATGGTTCCGCGCTGGAACAAGGTGCGCTACACCGGTTTCGATGTTTATGGGGATGCCATCGATCGCACAGTAGAGGGGTTTCATGCACGCGTGGTCCAGCATGAGTGTGATCATCTCTGGGGCAAGCTTTACCCCATGCGCATGCGTGATTTCGCCCAGTTTGGCTTTACAGATGTTCTGTTTCCGGGGATTGCCGCATCTGAAGAGGATTGAGACAGGCGGGACGGCAGCCTGTTCGATGGCAGTCCTTCATGCAGTTGGCCTGAGCAGTGCCGGTGACTGGCGGTGCAAATCTCTGCAATAGCCAAGATTTTTACTGTGATATAGCCCCTGGTGCCGGCTGGCGTCGGTTGGGGGCACGGACTTTTGCCCTCTCCTAGACGCCTTTGCCAAGGGAATTCGCCTGATTGACTGTCTGGAATTCAGGGAAAACCATGGGTTTTCCCTTGGGAAGGTTCTTGTCAGCACTTTGTATACAAAACTGTAGACAATTTTGGTGTGCTGAGAACGTACAGTCTCGACATCATGACCTAAAGGGTATGACTTTGATAGCGCAATGGAATGGCTTGTCGCATCGAGCTGCTTCAGGAGCTGTCAGGGGTTGAGGCCTGTAGCCAGGGCAGAGAACGTTGGTTCTCCCGCAACGCACTCAGGAGCCATAAGCAAGCCCTGGTTGGCAGGTGAAGGTGCCGCTTTGGCTGTCGTCTGTTCGGATGGCAGCGATTTCGCGAGCAAATTACAGAAGTATTGAGTTAGAGAAGAGGCCGGTCGAGCCTCGGTCAGCAGGAAGAGCATTAGGAGACAGCGATGAACGAGCAATCCGGATCATCAACAAACACAGGCGTTCAGCGCCCCGAGGACGAGAATCTCGGTTTTACGGCCAACTTGATGTATGGCCTGCAGCACGTGCTGACCATGTATGGCGGCATTGTGGCTGTGCCGCTGATTGTGGCGGAGGCTGCTGGCATGTCGGCTGCAGATGCCGGTCTGCTGGTGACTGCCTGCCTGTTCATGGGCGGTGTTGCCACTCTGCTGCAGACTTTGGGCATTCCTTTCTTCGGCTGCCGTCTGCCCCTGGTGCAAGGCGTGTCGTTTGCCGGTGTTGCCACCATGGTCAGCATCTTGCATACCGGCGGTGGCATGCAAGGCGTGCTGGGGGCTGTCATGTACGCCTCGGTACTGGGGTTGATCATTGCTCCGGTTTTCTCGCGCATCACCAAATTTTTCCCGCCACTGGTCAATGGTTGCGTGATTACAGTGATCGGCATGTCGCTGATGCCTGTGGCGGCGCACTGGGCCATGGGCGGCAATGCCAAGTCTGCCGATTACGGCAGCATGGGCAATATCGGTCTGGCTGGCCTGTCGCTGTTCATGGTGCTGCTGTTCAGCAAGCTGGGCAATGCCATGCTGTCGCGCCTGTCCATCCTGGTCGCGATTGTGGTGGGTACCTTGGCCGCAGTGTTTTTTGGCAAGGCAGATTTCTCGCAAGTGTTCAACGGCCCCATCTTTGCGGTGCCCACACCCTTGCACTTCGGCTGGCCCACCTTCGATATGGCTGCCACCATCTCCATGTTCATCGTGATCCTGGTGATCCTGGTGGAAACCTCGGCCGACGTGCTGGCGGTTGGTGAAATCGTGGACAGCCCCGTGGACGGTCGTCGTCTGGGCGATGGTCTGCGTGCCGACATGCTGTCCAGCATCGTGGCTCCCATCTTCGGCGGCTTCACACAGAGCGCCTTCGCCCAGAACGTGGGCCTGGTGGCGGTGACTGGTATCAAGAGCCGCTTTGTCGTGGCTTTCTCCGGCCTGATCCTGATCGTGTTCGGTGTGCTGCCCGTGATGGGCCGTATCGTGGCTTGTGTTCCTTCTTCCGTGTTGGGCGGTGCCGGTCTGGTGCTGTTCGGTACCGTGGCTGCCAGCGGCATTCGTACCCTGGCCAAGGTGGAGTACAACAACAATATGAACCTGATCATTGTGGCCACTTCGGTGGGCGCAGGCCTGCTGCCTGTGGTGGCTCCCAAGTTCTACGACCATTTCCCGGCATGGTTTGCCACGATTTTCCACTCCGGTATCAGTGCTACGGCTCTGGTGGCCGTGACTTTGAACCTGGTCTACAACCACTTCAAGCAAGGCAACACGGATCAGCCTTCCGTGTTCGAGGCCGGCTATGGCCGTGCCCTGAGCGAGCATGTGCTGGAGATGCTGGCCGATGGTGACCGTGTTGAAGGCGGCAAGGTCTACGACAAGGACGGCAAGGAAGTGCCGATCATTACCGCCAAGCCAGCCCACGGACATTGAAATACTGCAAGTGCGCGCGGTGGGGTTGAACCCCGTCGTGATTGATACCGCTATCCCACACAAATGGGATAGCGGTTTTTTTATGGCTGGCCGGGCCGCACCAAGGCCATGAGAGTCCCCTTGGGGGGACTCTGCCAGCAATCAGCGGGCCTCAGCTGTGGCTGACACCCAGGATGGAATGCAGGCGTGCGCTGGTCGTGGTGTACTCCAGCAAAGGCTTGTGACCTTGCAGATATTCGGCGGCGGCAAAAGCGGCCATCGTCGCTTCATGGAAGGCGCAGAGAATCAGACGCTTCTTGCCTGGGTAGCTGACGATGTCCCCGATCGCATAGATACCCTGGGCGCTGGTGGCCAGTGTGGCAGGGTCGACCAGCAACTGCTTGCGTTCCAGTGCGAGCCCCCAGTCGGTCAGAGGCCCCAGGCGAGGTGAAATGCCCTGGAAGACCAGCAGCAACTCTGTGGGAAGAGGGTGCTCGTTGCCATCGCCATCCATCCATTGAACGGATTTGAGCAGCTCGCCATTGGGCTGTACCTCGGTGATCTGGCCGATCAGCACCTCAATGGCTCCGTTGTCACGCAGCTGCTGCAGCTGTGCCAGCTGGGCGGGCTCGGCATTGAAGGCATCGCGGCGATGCATCAAATAGGTTTTTGCAGCCTTGGCACCATCTTCAGCGCTGCATTGGATGGCTGCATTCACCGCTTCTTCGTCGCCGCCGTAGATCACTACGGTGCGGCCTTGCACCATGTCCAGCTGACTGGGGTGATAAAAGAGCTGATCTGCAGCCAGAGCTTCTACGCCTGGCACCTTCAGTGCCTTGGGCACAAAAGCTCCGACACCGGCTGCGATGAAGACCGTGCGCGCATGGAACACCGTACCTGCCGTGGTGCCCACCTGCCAGCGGCCGTCGTCCAGCGGTCGCACGGTTTCTACCTGCTGCGATAGATTGCGTGGCACGGCCATGGGGGCGATCTGCGCTTCCAGCAGCTGTACCAGTTCCTGGCCTGTGCAGACGGGAATACCGGGAATGTCGTAAATGGGCTTGTGACCGTAGAGCTGGCTGCACTGGCCACCTATATGGGGCAGTGCATCGACCAGATGGGCCTGAATACCTTGCAGGCCTAGCTGGAAGGCCTGAAACAAACCCGCCGGACCGGCGCCAATGATGAGGGCATCGGTATCTACGGCGGGTTGTGAGAGAGGGGAAGCAGTGGGCGACGCGTCAGATGGGCTCATGCAGCCAAGCGTAGCGCAGTCCGCTGCCTCAGAGCATCAACGCTCGAGCAAATCCATTTTGTTCGGCTTGCCATTCCACTCGTCGGCGTCGGGCAGCGAAGCCTTGCGCTTGGTGATGCTCTTCCAGCTCTTGAGTTGGGACAGATCGACGTTGAGCTTGATGAAAGCCAGTTGATCGGCGGGCACATCTTCTTCGGCAAAGATGGCGTTGGCTGGGCACTCGGGGATGCAGACAGCGCAGTCAATGCACTCGTCGGGATCGATGACCAGGAAGTTCGGACCTTCGCGGAAGCAGTCCACGGGGCAAACATCCACGCAATCGGTGTATTTGCACTTGATGCAGTTTTCGGTGACGACGTGAGTCATGGAGATTCTTCTTCTGGATGGGGATTGGTAAACCCCATGATTTTAGGTTTTTTCCTGAAGCGCGCCAGCACCCGGCACGGATAAGGCCGCAGAGCGATCTGGTTTGTCTGCCAGATCTGCCTCTGCGGCCTTGTTCAGGAGCGATGTTTATTGCACCAGAACGGCGCCGGCAGTGGCGTGGCTGGCCGTGTCCACCAGGATCAGCGATCCCAGCTGACGCGCCTTGGTGAAGGCTGCGGCGGGAATCGCCTCCTGCAGTTGCAGCTGTACCTGGCCTATGGCATTGGCTTCCAGTTTCTGGGCCTCTTCCTTGGCCAGTGTGTTGATGTTCAGGCGGTGGGTCACGCTGCGCACCTTGGCCTTGATCCAGCGATGGCCGTGCAGTGCCCAGTACACGCGGCCGGGTACCAGAGGCTCGTCATCCATCCAGGCCACGGTCACGTTCAGCTCACGCTGGCTGGGCCAGGGGCTGATGGCTGCAGGGGCGTCAAAGTCGTCTTCGGCCACTTCGGCTTGCACGGGCGCTGCCACGATCCAGTCGCCGCGCGAGACATCTACTTCACGGTCCAGTGTGATGCCGGCCGACAGGCCGGCGGCCACTTCCTTGGGCGCGCGTGCATGGTCGATGACCTGGGCCACCGTGGCCAACTGGCCGCTGGGCAGGATCTGCACCTGAGCACCGACCTGGGCCAGGCCTGTGGCCACGCGGCCCCAGAACACGCGGCGGCCCTGGGAGGTGTCGGCCGAGGAGGAGAACTTCTCCACCCATTGCACGGGGAAGGCCAGAGGCAGTTCCACATCGCTGGGCGTATTGGGCAGTTGCTCGAGCAGTTGCAGCAGACTGGGGCCCTGGTAGCCGGCCCAGCCTTCGTGGGCGTTGACCACGTTGTAGCCCTTGAGGGCGGAGACGGGGATTGTTGCCTTGACCTGGATATCCGCAGACTCGGCAAACTGGCGCAGAGCGGCGCTGATATGGGCGAAGGCCAGAGCCGGGTCGGCGACGGCGTCCAGCTTGTTGATGGCAAACACCAGCGAATTGACGCGCAGCAGGTGCACCAGCAGGCTGTGGCGACGGGTCTGGGCCAGCAGTTCCAGCTTGGGGTTCTGCCAGTCGAGCTTGGTGGCGTCCACCAGCACCACGGCGGCATCGGCGCTCGAGGCCGCCGTGACCATGTTGCGCGTGTACTGCTCATGGCCGGGCGCGTCGCCGATGATGAACTTGCGCTGCTCGGTGGCGAAATAGCGGTAGGCCACGTCGATAGTGATGCCTTGCTCGCGCTCGGCGGAGAGGCCGTCGGTCAGCAGGGCCAGATCGGTCTCGCCCGACTTGGTCACGCCGGCCAGGTGATCCTGCAGCACGGCCTTGGTATCCACCAGCAGGCGTCCGATCAGCGTGCTCTTGCCATCGTCCACCGAGCCGCAGGTGATGAAGCGCAGCGCACTGCTGTTATGAGCGTCAAATTGGCCTGTAGCGCTTGATGTAATTGCGCTAGCAGCTACGGAATTAATAGTTTCAGTCATCGCATTCTTTCTTTGATCAGGCACAGCCCAACGGAGAGACACCGAGGAAGCGCCGCCGCGCACCGAGGGTGTCGTCCCCCTCCCGCGAAGCGAGAGAGGGGGAAGCGGCGCAGCCGCTCAGGGGGAGCCTTAGAAATACCCGTCCTTCTTGCGCTTTTCCATGGAGGCTTCGCTGGTCTTGTCGTCCATGCGGGTGGCGCCACGTTCGCTGACCTCGGCGGCCAGGGTTTCGATCACGATGTCCTCGGCGGTCGCGGCATCGCTTTCCACGGGGCAGGTGCAGGTGATGTCGCCCACGGTGCGGAAGCGCACGTCGCGCACCACGACCTGCTCGCCGTCGCGCGGCGGGGTCAGTTCGGTCACGGGCACCAGCAGACCCTTGCGCTCCACCACATCGCGCTTGTGCGTGTAGTAGATCGAAGGCAGGGCGATGTTCTCGCGGGCGATGTACTGCCACACGTCCAGCTCGGTCCAGTTGCTGATGGGGAACACGCGGAAGTGCTCGCCCGGTGCAATGCGGGTGTTGAACAGCGTCCACAGCTCGGGGCGCTGGGCCTTGGGTTGCCACTGGCCGAAGCTGTCGCGGTGGGAGAAGATGCGCTCCTTGGCGCGGGCCTTTTCCTCGTCGCGGCGGGCGCCGCCGATCAGCGCGTCGAAGCGGAATTCCTCGATGGCTTCCAGCAGGGTCACCGACTGGTGCACGTTGCGCGATTCGCCGGGGTGGGCCAGGCGCACCGTGCCGCGAGCCATGGAGTCCTCCACGTTGCGCACGATGAGCTCAGCGCCCAGTTCCTTGGCGCGCTGGTCGCGGAAGTCGGTCACTTCGGGGAAGTTGTGGCCGGTGTCGATCATCAAGAGCGGGTAGGGGATGCGGCCGGCGCCGAAGGCCTTCTCGGCGCACTTGAGCATGACCAGCGAATCCTTGCCACCCGAGAACAGCAGGGCGGGGCGCTCGAAGGCTGCGGCCACTTCGCGCAGGATGAAGATGGTTTCTTCTTCCAGTGCGTCCAGGTGGCTGTTGCTGAGGTGAGTCAGAACGGAAGTGTCAACACGGGCGTTCATTTGTTTTTCCAATGCTTTCAAAACTGGCGCGCTCCGAGCGAGGGCAGCCGCGCAAGGGCCGCCCCGCCGCGCTGGCTGCGTCCCCCTCCCGCGTAGCGAGAGAGGGGGAAGACGCGAAGCGGCTCAGGGGGTGTCATCTCAATGCGCCAAGTGCAGTCCGCACTCGCGCTGCTCTTCGCCCTTGGTCGGGTCCACATAGTCGAAGTTGTTGGGCAGGCCGTGCTTCTCGCAGTATTCGTACAGGTCCTTGGACGACCAGTGCAGCAGCGGTGCCACCTTGATCAGGCCGTCCGGGTTGATGCTCACGGGCTCCATCTGGGCGCGCACGGCGCTGTCGGTGGCGCGTAGCGCGGTGAACCAGACCTGGGGTGCGGTCTCGCGCAGGGCGCGGGCGAACGGCTCGAGCTTGACTTCCTCGGTGAAGGCCGCGTGGCGTGGATCGTCGAGCGCGGGCGTGGGACCTTCGACGGCCTCGCGGTGGGCGCGCGAGCGCAGCGGCAGGTAGATCTTGAGATTCAGCCCCAGCTGGCGGGTGACTGCGTCGGCGAACTGGTAGGTGGCCTCGGTGTTGTAGCCGTTGTCCATCCAGATGACGGGCACGTCGGGCTGTACCTGCGTGACCATGTGCAGGATCACGGCCTCGAACGGGCGGAAGTTGGTGGTGACTATGGCGCGCTGGCCCAGGCTCAGGGCCCAGTCCACCAGGGCAGCGGCGTCGCGGCCGAGCTCGGCATTCACGCGCGCCAGTTCGGCGGCATTCACGGCATGGGGAGCATGGACGGCGTTCATGCGGCCTCCTGTGCGGATTCGCGGGCAAAGAGGGGGCGGGGCTGCAGCGCATCGCCCTGATAGAAGGCACTGAAACGGGTGAACTGGCGCTCGGCGGCATCGGCGCTGAGGCCCTCGGCCAGCACGGCACTGGTGAAGCCGCTGCGGGCCATCTGCACGAGCTGGTCGATCAGCACATCGCCGGTGGCGCGAAGGTCGCCGGTGAAGCCATAGCGGCGGCGCAGCAGCACGGCCTGGCTGAAGGCTCGGCCGTCGGTGAACTTGGGGAAGGAGAGCTCGATGCGCTCCACGCCCTTCAGGGCGCCGCTGGCCGCGATCTCGGCGAGTTCGGCGTCATTGGCGATCTGCAGCGTTTTCTGGTCGTTGTCGCTGGCAGGTACAGCGTTGGCAGCAATGATTTTCATAGCGTTTTCTCTTGGGGCGGCTGCGTTATTCGGCAATGGCTTCTTCGGCCTTGGGGTGGCGGGCGCCATTGGCTGCGGCCTTGAACGGGTCGTGGCCGATGCGGCGCAGCGCGTCGATGAAGAATTCGCCCGGCTTGCGCAGCTCACGGAAGGTGGAGAGCACGGCCTCGATCACATCGGGCACTTCGGCTGCCGAGAACGAGGGACCGACCACCTTGCCCGGGATGGCCGGACCGGACTGTGTGGTGCCGTCGGCGCCGCCCAGCGTGATCTGGTACCACTCCTTGCCGTCCTTGTCGACGCCCAGGATGCCGATGTGGCCGCTGTGGTGGTGGCCGCAGCTGTTGATGCAGCCGCTCATGTGCAGGTCGATGGGGCCGAGGTCGAACAGCTCGTCCAGGTCTTGATAGCGCTCGGTCAGTGCCGCCGCGATGGGCAGGGAGCGGGCATTGGCCAGCGCGCAGTAGTCGCCGCCGGGGCAGGCGATCATGTCGGTCAGCAGACCGATATTGGGCTGGGCCAGGCCCAGCTTGCGCGCAGCTTCGTATAGTGCGGGCAGGTCGCTTTCATGCACCCAGGGCAGCAGCAGGTTCTGCTCGTGCGTCAGGCGCGCTTCGCCGGCCGAGAACTGGTCGGCCAGCTGGGCCAGGGCGTCGATGGTGTCGGCATCGGCGTCGCCGGGGGCAAAGCCCACGCGCTTGAACGACAGCGCCACGGCGCGCAGGCCCGGCAAGCGGTGGCCGCGCACGTTCTGCTGGATCCAGCGCTGGTAGAGCTGGCCGTCCGTCTTGACGCTGGAAGGCAGATTGGCGGCCTTCAGCTCGGGCACGACAAAGTTGGCGCTGATGCGGTCCAGCTCGGCCTGGGTGATGGTGTGGGGGGCGCCGTCCTGCTCCAGGATGGCCTGGTACTCGGCTTCCACCGCATCGATGAACTTCTGGCCTTCGGCCTTGACGAGGATCTTGATGCGGGCCTTGTACTTGTTGTCGCGTCGTCCGTAGATGTTGTAGACGCGAATTACGGCCTCAATGTAGTTGAGCATCTGGTGCCAGGGCAGGAACTCGCGCAGCACGGTACCGATGACCGGGGTACGGCCCATGCCGCCGCCCACCTTGACGACGAAACCGACTTCGCCCGCATCGTTGCGCACGGTCTGCAGGCCGATGTCGTACCAGCTGGTGGCGGCTCGGTCTTCGGCAGAGCCGTTGAGCGACATCTTGAACTTGCGCGGCAGGAAGGCGAATTCGGGGTGCAGCGTGCTCCATTGGCGCAGGATTTCGGCAAAAGGCCGGGCATCGACAATGCAGTCCTCGGCAATGCCTTCGTAGGCTTCGCAGTTGATATTGCGCATGGCATTGCCACTGGTCTGGATGCCGTGCATGCCCACGTCAGCCAGCAGATCCATCACGTCGGCGGCCTTGGTGATGGGAATCCAGTTGAACTGCACGTTGGTGCGCGTGGTGAAGTGGCCGTAACCGTATTTCAGCGGCGCGGCGGCCAGGGTCAGGCCGGGCTGGGCGGCCTGCAACTGGTCCTGCGTGGCCTGGGCATGGGCCAGCAGTTCGGGTTCGGGCTTGTCGTAGTCGCGGGCGATGCGCGCCAGCATGCGCAGCTGGGTGCTGTTGATCTCGCCATAAGGCACGGCGATGCGGGCCATGGGCGCATAGCGCTGGATGTACCAGCCGTTTTGCAGGCGCAGTGGCAGCAACTGCTCATCGGTCAGTTCGCCGCGCTGCCAGCGTTCGAGCTGGTCGCGGAACTGCTGGGCGCGGAGCTTGACGAATTGTTGGTCGAATTCTGTGTATTGGTACATGGTGGGGTCAGATCAAAACCAGTTTGGCGCCCGCCCAGGCGAGCAGCACGGAAAGAAGAGAGCGGATCAGGCGTTCCGGGGTACGGGTGACCAGGCGCGAGCCCAGCCAGATGCCGGGCAGCGAACCTGCCAGCAACTGCGCCAGCAGCGGCCAGTCGACCGAACCCAGCGTGGCGTGGCCCAGGCCTGCCAGCAGCGTCAGCGGCACGGCGTAGGCGATATCGGCGCCGATGATGCGTGGCAGCGGCAAGAGCGGATAGACCAGCAGCAGCACGGTGACGCCGATGGCACCGGCACCTACCGAGGTGAAGGTGACCAGCGTGCCGATCACGGCGCCCAACAGCACGGGCAGGCTCCAGTGGCGCGGGCGCAGGGCTTCGGGGCCGCTGCTGGCACGCAGGCTCTGCTCTTCGCTCTGGCGCTTCTGGGAGAACACCACCACCTTGTAGAACGTGGCGGTTGCCGTGAGCAGCAGGGCAAAGCCCAGCGTGGTCGTCATGATGTGCTGGGCCTGAGCGCTGGCCGGGCCCAGTTCCTTGAGTGCCCACAGCGCCAGCAGCGCTGCCGGGATGCTGCCCAGGCACAACTGGCCGACCACGCGCCAGGGCACCAGGCGCTGGCGCGTCAGACTGACGGTGCCGCCCATCTTGGTGAAGGCGGCAAACAGCAGGTCGGTGCCAACGGCCAGATAAGGCTTGACACCGAAGAAGAAAATGAGAATCGGCGTCATCAGCGAGCCGCCGCCCACACCCGTGAGTCCGACAATCAGGCCCACGGCAAAACCAGCAAAGATGAACGCGAAATCGTGCATGGGGCGAACTGTAAAGTGGCCCCTTATAGAAACAAACGATTATTTTGTCCTTCATATATATCGAAAAGTGCATGTGCTGGCGGAGAGCATCTGCGGCTGCGGGGCTGCGCCAGGAGGTGCTCACATACACCTTTCAGGGGCCGTGTTTTGACCGTGCGGTCCCTATCTCCCAGGAGGGTGCTTGCGTATGGCAATACGTGGTGGCGCCTGGGTTTTCATAGAATCGGGGCTTGTTCAATGACCGAGGCGCCTGGATTGAAAGCAGGTGCCTGACTATGGAAATAGCCATACTTTTCGCACTCATCTGTTTGAACGGCTTGTTTGCCATGTCGGAAATCGCGCTCGTGACTGCGCGCAAGACCCGTATGCAAAAGCTCGTGGACGAGGGCGACAGCGGCGCGGCGGCCGCTATCAAACTGGGAGAAGATCCAACCCGCTTTCTCTCCACCATTCAAATCGGCATCACCTCCATCGGCGTGCTCAACGGCATCGTGGGCGAGGCTGCTCTGGCCGGGCCTCTGGCCGTCTGGCTGACCGAGGTGGGCATGCAGGCCAGGACCGCTGGCTATGTCTCCACCGGTCTGGTGGTGGTGCTGATCACCTACTTCTCCATCGTGGTGGGCGAGCTGGTGCCCAAGCGTCTGGGTCAGACCCATCCCGAGGCCCTGGCACGCCTGATCTCGCGCCCCATCAACTTCCTGGCGCTGGCGACCAAGCCCTTTGTCTGGCTGCTGTCGGCATCGACCCGTGGCCTGCTCAAGCTCATGGGCGTCAAGGAAAACAATAATGCGGTGGTGACCGAGGAGGAGATTCAGGCCATCCTGGTGGAAGGCCGCACCGCCGGTGTGATCGAATCGCATGAGCACACCATGGTGCGCAATGTGTTTCGCCTGGATGACCGTCAGATTGGCTCGCTGATGGTGCCGCGCAGCGATGTGATCTGCCTGGACATCGATGACAGCCTGGAGGTGAATCTGGAGCGTGTGGAGCAGGCCGACCATGCACGCTTTCCCGTCATTCGCGGCGATATGAACAATATCGTGGGCGTGCTCAACGCGCGCCAGTGGCTGGCCCAGACCGTGCGCAACAAAGGCGAGAAAACGCTCAAGGATCAGCCGCTGCAGCCTGCGCTCTACGTGCCAGAGACCATCACCGGCATGGAACTGCTGGACAACTTCCGCAATTCCGATCTGCACATGGCGTTTGTCATCGACGAGTACGGCGAGGTGCAAGGCATCGTCACGCTGCAGGATCTGATCGAGGCGATCACCGGCGAATTCCAGCCGCGCGACCCCGAATCAAGCTGGGCCGTGCAGCGTGAAGACGGCAGCTGGCTGCTGGACGGCCATATTCCCGTGCCCGAGCTCAAGGACCACCTGGATCTGCCCAGCGTTCCCGAGGAGGAGCGCGGCCGCTATCACACATTGAGCGGCATGGTCATGCTGCTGCTGGGCCGCGTTCCCAGGGAGGCCGATAGTGTGGAATGGGAGGGCTGGCGCTTTGAAGTCATGGACATGGATGGCAAGACGCTGGACAAGGTGCTGGCCAGCCGCCTGCCCGATGACAGTCTGCTGAGCGGGCTGGTCAGTGCTGGCGATTAAGACTTCCGCAGGCTCCGATTTCTGAGTCAGATAGAGGCGGGTCTGTGGGTAATACCGCAGCATCAGCGCCTCGCAAAAAAGGGCTTGCAGTCAAATTGGCTGGAAGCCCTTTTCCATTCAGCGCCAGCGGCTATCTATCTGGAAGCACTTTGCTTGCTGGCCCTGGCATAGAGACGTGCCGAACCCAGGGCCTGGGCCAGCCTGGCGTCCAGCGGCAGCGGCTCGCCATGCAGCTGTGCGGCCATCACTTCGGCGCAGAGCAGCGACAAGGTCAGCCCGCGTGAGCCCAGGCCCGTCAGCACCCAAAGCCCGCTGGTATCTGCGCCGGCATCGGCTCCGACAGGACCGGTGACGGGGATGCGGTCATAGGCTGCACAGCGCAGGCGTGCCCAGGTCGGCGGCAGATCGGGCTGCTCGAAAAAGCCATCCAGTGCTCTGCGGCATGCGGGCAGCAGATCGGCCAGCTTCTCGCCGTTGCTGGCGTGCGCGGATTGCTGGTCTGCGGCAGAGGGCGGCAGCTCGGTCACATCCCGCTCGAAGGTCGAGCCCATGACCCACTGGCGTGCGCCCCGGCTGTCGGGAAAATCGGGCACCAGATTGCCATGACCGTTGACAGGAAAGGGCGGCATGGCGGCCTGCGTCTGCGCATCATGTTCTGCCACGCTGACCTGGCCGCGTATCGCTTGCAGTTCCCACTGCCCGGCCTCCAGGCCGCTGGCCGCCAGCAGCGGTGCAGTGGCCGGGCCCAGCGCCAGCACCAGCATCTCGGCTTCGGCCAGCGCCAGGCCTTGCTCATCCAGCGCCTGCCAGAGCCGAGCCTGGCCTGATGAGCGCCGGAGCCGGGCCACCTGGGTCTGGCCTTGCCATTGAATACCAGCTTGGTTCAACAAGGCCTTGACCAACTGGGCTGGCCGTACCCAGCCCGCCTGTGCATGCCACAAGGCATGGCTGCCCATGGGCAGATGTGCAGCCTGCAACTGTTCGGCCGTGGCGGGCAGGCTCCAGTGCAGGCCCCAGATCGATTGGGTATCGCTGCTAGCTAGCCATTGCAGCGGCAGATGTGCAGGCTGGTTCAAATCATGTTCGAGCACGCCGTCCTGCGCCCAGTCCAGGCCCGGTTGCAGCTTTTGCTGGCTGCTGAGTTGCTGCAAATTCTGGAGCGTGGTGCGCACGCCGTTGCGCGACAGGCGCGAGATCAGGCTGTCATCTGGCGAGACATGGGGGCAGAACAGGCCAGCAGGCAGACCCGATGCGCCGGCTGCGGGCTGCTCTGCCGCGTCCAGTACCGTCACCTGCCAGCCGCGCCTTGCCAGGCTGGAGGCGGCTGCAGCACCCGCAAGGCCTGCACCCAGCACCAGGCAGCGGCCCGGGGTTTGAACAGGCAGAGGCAGACCGTCAGAGCGATGACGGGGCTCCCACGCAGGGTCGTAATGCGCCATAAGGCCTGTGCCGGACATGGCTTGCTGCTTGAAACCCAGCTTGCTCAGAGCCGGCGCGAGAAGGCTTGCGGGGGCTGTCAGCAATGTGCCACGACGGCAGTGGCGGGCCAGATTCTTGAGTGCGTCATTCGTCCAGCAGCCGTCATCGGCATTGCTCAGGCTGATGCTGTCAGCGGCCAGTGGCGGCTGTCTGCGCAGCAGGTTCTGCGTATCGCCGATATAGAGTGTCAGCAGCACCTGACCCTGAGCAAATGACAGCCGGTGCACGCCGGGCAACAGGCCCCACCATTGGGCGCTCAGCTGCTGGCTCAGGGCCTGGGGCGCGCTATTGCCTGCCATGCTTTGTTGCAACTGTGCTTGGGTGGGAGGCACATCCAGCAAAGCCACAAAATGCAGAATGCGTGGGCGCTGCGGCAGTTCCTGCCATGCTGCCCAGGTCTGTAAAAAGCTCAGGCCGCAGCCGAAGTCGGTTTCCAGAACCCGCCACTGCTGGGCGTTGGAAGGCATTCCTTCAAGCAGGCGATGAACAGTTTCGGACATGGAAAACGTATGAATAGGGCGAAGAGCGCTCAAAGCCTGGGGGCAATCACTCCCAGCGCTGCTGGTAAGAAAAGACCGGCAAGCGCCACTTGAAGCGAATGGCAGCCAGACGGAAGGCCAGCCCACCGGCAAAGCAGATGATGGTGCTGATGTTCGGGCTGATATCCAGATAGCGCAGGCCCAGGAACAGCAGGCAGACCGTCAGCGAGACGCTGGCATACAGCTCGCGGCGGAAGACCACGGGAACCTGGTTGCACAGCACATCGCGCAAGATGCCGCCGCTGATGCCGGTAATCATGCCGGCCATGATGACGACGACGGTGGGGTAGCCCAGTTCCAGCGCCGTATTGCTGCCGATCAGCGAAAAAGCGATCAGGCCCATGGCGTCCAGCAACAGAAACACCTGCTTGAGCTTGACCATGTGGCGCGCAATCACCGTGGTCAGCAGGCCGAAGCTGATGACCAGATACACATATTCGGGGTGCTGAGTCCAGCCTATGGGGTAGTGGCCCAGCACCATGTCGCGGATGGTGCCGCCGCCCAGAGCGGTGACAAAAGCGATGACGACCACGCCAAAGATGTCCATATTGCGTCGGCCCGCAGCCAGGGCGCCCGACATGGCTTCCGCCGTGATGGCCACCAGATAGATGACCAGCATGACGGTGAAATTGGAAGCCTGGAACGAGTCCAGCAGGGATACGGAGGGAAGCATGAAGGCACTTGAAAATAGACCAGCCACTCACATCAGCGGAATGCCTGGTTTGCCTCTCCCGCTGTCCTTTGTACCTGAGAGTTGCGCACGCGGTCCTGCTGCGTGCTTGCCCCTTCGGTGAGCCCTGCTGCATTTTGCTTTCAGCGGCGGGCTGCTCTCCAGTTGGCGATATCCGGATCGGTTCAGATCCACCTGCGGTACTTTTTGCCTGAGCGATTATGGGAGTTTGCGCCTTCGGCGGGAACCGTTGAAGGGTTCCGCTCTCCCGCAGGATGGCCGGGATTCTAGCCAGTTTCTAGGATGGACTCGGGTTTGTACTGAGTTGGATTGACTGGTTTTTGCGCAGGGCCAGGGCTTGGCGCGGCTGGCCAGGCCGTCATCCCTGAACAAAAAAAGCCCTGAGGCCAAAACCCCAGGGCTTCTTCGCAGAACGTGCAGGACTTACTGCTCGCTGGGCGGCACATAGCCTTGCGCAGCATCGGCACCAGAGCCAAAGAAATGGTTTTCCATCTGGCGCGCCAGGTACTGGCGGGCGCGGGCGTCGGCCAGGTTCAGGCGGTTTTCATTGATCAGCATGGTCTGGTGCTTGAGCCAGTCGGCCCAGGCCTGCTTGCTCACGCTTTCGTAAATGCGCTTGCCCAGCTCGCCGGGAGCGGGGGGGAAGTCCAGGCCTTCAGCATCCTGGCCCAGCTTGATGCAATGAACGGTACGTGCCATGTCGAGTGTCCTCTTGTTTGATCTCAGATGTTTGGGTAATAACAAACTGAAATCTTAGTAGTTTGAGTTTTAAGACTGTGGTTGAAGAATGCATAGCAACGGGGGAGAAGCCCGTTTCCCATTCACTCCAAGAACACGCAGTCACATGAAAAATCGCCGCAACTTTATCAAGTTTCCCCTGGCCGCCGGTCTGATCGCTGGCTTGTCCCTATCTGTTTTGCCAACATTGCCCGCCCATGCACAAGGCGCGGCACCCGTGCAACTGCTCAATGTCTCCTATGACCCGACCCGCGAGCTGTATGTGAACTTCAACCAGGCGTTTGCCAAGCACTGGAAAGCCACGCAAAAACAGGACGTGAGCATCAAGCAGTCGCATGGCGGCTCGGGCAAGCAGGCGCGCTCCATCATTGATGGCATCGAGGCCGATGTAGCCACGCTGGCGCTGGCAGGCGATATCGACGCGCTGGTCAAGAACGGCAGCGTCAAGCCCGACTGGCAAAAGCGCCTGCCCCACAACAGCGCGCCCTATAACTCGACCATCGTGTTCCTGGTGCGCACTGGCAACCCCAAGGCCATCAAGGACTGGGATGATCTGGTCAAGCCGGGCACACAGGTGATCACGCCCAACCCCAAGACCTCGGGCGGCGCGCGCTGGAACTATCTGGCGGCCTGGGAATTTGCCAAGCGCAAATATGGCGGCGAGGCCGGCGCCAGGGACTTCATCACCAAGCTCTACAAGAACGTGCCCGTGCTGGATACCGGTGCGCGCGGCTCCACCGTGACTTTTGTGCAGCGCAATCTGGGCGATGTGCTGCTGGCCTGGGAGAACGAGGCCTATCTGGCGCTCAAGGAGTTTGGTCCGGAGAAATTCCAGATCGTCGTGCCATCGCTGTCCATCCTGGCCGAGCCTTCGGTGGCCGTGGTGGACAAGGTGGTCGACAAAAAGGGCACGCGTGCCGTGGCCGAGGCCTATCTGAAGTATCTGTACTCCGAAGAAGGTCAGCGCATCGCCGGCCAGAACTTCTACCGCCCCACGGATGCCAAGGTGGCCGGCGAGTTTGCCAAGCAATTCCCCAAGCTGGAACTGTTCACCATCGACCAGGCGTTCGGCGGCTGGGCTGCGGCGGACAAGGCGCACTTTGCCGACGGCGGCAGCTTCGACCAGATCTACACCAAGAAGTAAGCACAGCGCGGCGGGCTGGCCCGCCGCACACCAGGTCACAGCAAAAAAGGAGCGGGTTATGAGCAATTTCTGGAGCCGTCTGGGGCAGTCTTTCTTGAGCGCGGGAGCGATGAATGCGCGCCAGCCGCTGCTGGCGTGGGAGGCTTCGTGGGATGAGGCCGAGGCATTGATTGCCAGCGGCAAGCTGTGGCCTGAGCCACCGCAAACCCAGGCCGGAGGCAGGGCCCAGGAGGCATCCTCCAGCACGGTGCAAGCCCCCTGAGGTATTGCCTGCTAACAGCTCTTAACGCAGCTACAAACATCAAGCCAAGCCATGTCGATTTTGCTGATTGCCGGTAGTCCCACACAGCCCTCGCGCTCCACAGCCTTGCTGAGCGCCGTGGCAGCCCGCCTGCAGGCGCAGGGCCTGAGCACCGAGCCCTTGCTGCAGCTCAGGCAACTGGACTCTGAAGCCCTGTTGCAAGCCCGGTTTGACCACCCTGAAATTCGCGCCGTGAGCGAGCGCGTGGCCCGCGCCGATGCGGTGGTGGTGGCCACGCCCGTTTACAAGGCTGCCTATAGCGGCCTGCTCAAGGTTTTTCTGGATGTCCTGCCCCAGACGGCCTTCAAGGGCAAGCGCGTGCTGCCCCTGGCCACAGGCGGCAGCCCTCACCACATGCTGGCGCTGGACTATGCGCTGCGTCCCGTGCTGCAGTCGCTGGGTGCCAGCCATATTTTGCCCGGCATCTATGCCACCGATCAAAGCCTGCCGCTGCTGCCAGAGGGCGGCTATGGCCTGGCACCCGATATTGCCCAACGGGTGGACGACGCCGTCCAGCTGCTGGCGACCGACCTGCGCCGTGCCGCGCAATGGTCTGCCACGCACGAGTTCGAAGACATCGCGTTTGCCGATGTGCGATGTAGCGTCTAGACAAGAACCTGCAGGGCGGCAGGGCCGCCCAGGTCTTTGCCCGCTGGCCCATGGATTGGGCGAACCCGATTTTCCAAAGTCTTTGTTTTGATAGCAGTCTCCGCACTGTGATGGCCGCTCTACGCCTGAAATCAGGTCTGGATCAGTTATGAGAAGTGCCAGCAATGTGTGGACTGCGAATTCCCTGGATTGATTTTCATGACCGATAGCAAGCACATTTCTTCCACCGCATCTTCGCAAGTGCTGAGCACCACGCGCCGTCACTGGCTGGCCGGGGCTGCCGTGTCGGCGCTGGCACTGGCCGCCGGCCGCCTGCATGCCCAGCCCGGCAATGCCGTGCAATCAGGCCAGCGCGTCCTGCGTGTGGGTCACCAAAAAGGCTGGCTGTCCATCCTCAAAAAACGCGGCACGCTGGAAAAGCGCCTGGCCCCGCTGGGAGTGGCCGTACGCTGGGTCGAATTCAATGCCGGCCCCGTGCAACTGGAGGCGCTCAATGTCGGCTCCATAGACTTCGGCGATGTGGGCGAGGCGCCGCCCATCTTTGCCCAGGCTGCTGGTGCGCCCCTGGTCTATGCGGGTGCCACCGTGGCGCGCCCTGGCCTGGAGGCCGTGATCGTGCCCAAGGGCTCGCCCATACGCTCGGTGGCTGACCTCAAGGGCAAGCGCGTTGCCTATAACAAGGGCTCCAACGTCCATTACTTCCTGGTCAAGCTGCTGGAAAAGCACGGCCTGCAATACGGCGATGTGCAGTCCGTGTTCCTGGCTCCGGCCGATGCACGCGCCGCATTTGAAAAAGGCTCGGTCGATGCCTGGGTGATCTGGGATCCCTTCCTGGCTTCGGCCCAGAAGTCGCTGGATGCGCGCTTGCTGGCCGATGCCACAGGCGTGGTCAACAACCGTGCCTACTACTTCACCTCGCGTGACTTTGCCAGCCGCAATGCCGATGTGCTGCGCATTGCCATCGAGGAGATTGCCGCCATCGATAGCTGGGCCGCCAAGAACCAGAGCGCGGCAGCCGCCGAGCTGTCCCAGATTCTGGGCCTGGATCCCGCCGTGACCCAGCTGTACCTGAGCCGCGCACGCTACGGCACCAGCGCCGTCAACGCCGACATTCTGGCCGAGCAGCAAAAGATCGCCGACACCTTCTTCGATCTCAAGCTGATTCCCAAGAAGCTCAACCTGCTGCATGCGGCGCCCGTGGACCTGGTGGCCGCGCGCTGAACCCTGAAAGAGTTGTGATCATGAGTTCTTCTCTCTCCCGCCCCCGTTTCAATCGCGGCCGCCGCCAGGCGCTGCAGCTGCTGGGCACGACGGCATTCAGCTGGACCCTGGCCTCTCACTATGCCCGGGCCCAGACCAATCCTGTGGCCGGGGCGCCGGCCCAGCTGCGTGTGGGCTATCAGAAGTCTGCCGTCAATCTGGTGGTGCTCAAGCAGCATGGCGTGCTGGAAAAGCGTTTTCCCGGCACCAAGGTCACCTGGCTGGAGTTTCCTGCCGGCCCGCAGCTGCTGGAGGCGCTGTCGGCAGGCAGCCTGGACTTCGGCCTGACCGGGGACACGCCGCCCGTGTTTGCACAGGCGGCCGGCAAGGAGCTGCGCTATGTGGGGGCCGAGCCGCCCAAGCCCGAAAGCTCGGCCATCTTGGTGCCTGCGGACTCCACGCTGCAAAACCTGGCCGACCTCAAAGGCAAGCGCATTGCACTGCAAAAAGGCTCCAGCGCCCACTATCTGCTGGTGCGCGCTCTGGACAAGGCCGGCATCGCCTGGACCGATATTCAGCCCGTGTATCTGGCTCCGGCCGATGCACGCGCGGCCTTCGAGCGCAAAAGCGTCGATGCCTGGGCCATCTGGGACCCGTATTACGCGGCCACGGAATTGAGCATTCACCCGCGTGTGCTCAGCAACGGTGAGGGCCTGACGGGCAACAACTCCTTTTATCTGGCCTCGCGCCCTCTGGTGGACAGGCATCCGCAGGTCATCAAGGCCTTGTTCGAGGAACTCACACGCGCCGACCAACTGGTGCAGACCTCGCGCAAGGAGGCCGTGCAACTGGTGGCCGCGTTCAGCGGGCTCGACGCCAATGTGGTGAGCCGCTTCATCGGTCGTCGGCCCAGCTCGCCAACCACGCTGCTGGGCAACTCCATCGTTGCCGACCAGCAGCGCGTGGCCGATGCGTTTTTTCGTCTGGGCGTGATTCCGCGCCAGGTCAAGGTCGCCGACATCGTCTGGCAGCCAACGCCTGCGGAATACGCGAGTTATGGCCAGTCCGGCCCTGCACTTGCCCAGGCGGCAACCCCCAAGGTTTGAGGAGAGATTTCATGCAAGTTTTCTGGTTCATTCCCACCCACGGCGATTCGCGCTATCTGGGCACCGGCGAAGGCGCGCGCCAGCTCAGCCATGACTACATCAAGCAGGTCGCCATTGCTGCCGACAGCCTGGGCTACGAAGGGGTGCTGATTCCCACGGGCCGTTCCTGCGAAGACCCCTGGGTGGTGGCTTCCAGCCTGCTGCCCGTAACCAAACGCCTCAAGTTTCTGGTGGCCGTGCGCCCCGGCCTGCACCAGCCCAGCCTGGCGGCGCGCATGGCGGCCAGCTTTGACCGTCTCTCCGAGGGACGCCTGCTGATCAATCTGGTCACGGGCGGCGATCAGGCCGAACTCGAAGGCGATGGCGTTTTCCTCGACCATGCCACGCGCTATGAGCAGTCGGCCGAGTTCATCAGGATCTGGCGTGAAATTCTGGCGCGCAGCCACGAAGGCAAGTCGCTGGATTTCGAAGGCCAGCATCTGAGTGTCAAGGGCGCCAAGCTGCTGTTCCCGCCGCTGCAAAAGCCTTATCCGCCCGTGTATTTCGGTGGCTCGTCGGCAGCGGCCCATGATCTGGCGGCGGAGCAGGTCGATGCCTATCTGACCTGGGGTGAGCCACCGGCAGAAGTCGCCAAGAAGATTGCCGATGTGCGCGAGAAGGCTGCGCGTCATGGCCGCAGCGTCAAGTTCGGTATTCGCCTGCATGTGATCGTGCGCGAGACCGACGAGGAAGCGTGGGCTGATGCCGAGCGATTGATCAGCCGCCTCAAGGACGAGACCGTGGTGCAGGCCCAGGCCGCGTTCGCGCGCATGGACTCCGAAGGCCAGCGCCGCATGGCGCAGCTGCATGCGAGGGCGAGAAACAAAGCCCCCACGCTCGGCACTGACGCGTCCTCGCTGCCCCCCGAGGGGGCTCAATCGCCTAGGGGCGGCCCGTCGGCGATTGGGCGTACCCGCGAGGACCTGGAGATCAGCCCCAATCTCTGGGCCGGTGTAGGCCTGGTGCGTGGCGGCGCGGGCACGGCCCTGGTGGGCAGTGCCCAGACCGTGGCCGATCGCATCACGGAGTACGCCGATCTGGGCATAGACACTTTTGTGCTTTCGGGCTATCCGCACCTCGAAGAAGCCTATCGCTTTGCCGAGCTGGTCTTCCCGCTGCTGCCCGTCAACGTGCGGCAGAAGCTGGGCGGCGGCAACCCCGGCGGCCCGTTTGGTGAAACCGTGGCCAATCTTTATGCACCGGGCGTCGATACGCCGGGGGGCGCCGTGCCGAGCGCCGCTGCGTCGCGCGAAACGGTCCGAGTCTCGCAAAGCTGAAGGATTGAATATGAGCGAAATTCAAACTCTGGCCCTGAAACCCTCGGATCAGGTCGTTGCGGCCACGCCGCGCCTGGAGCTGTTCGCGCGGCAGGTCAGCCTGCGGCTGCTGCCCTGGTTGGTGCCGCTGGCGCTGATTGCCGTCTGGCAGGCGGCGTCGGCCCATGGCTGGCTGTCCACGCGGGTACTGCCCGCGCCGCTGGATGTACTGCGTGCGGCCTGGGCGCTGGCCGAGTCTGGCGAGCTGTGGACCCATGTCAAGGTCAGTGCCGGGCGCGCCCTGGCAGGCCTGGCCATTGGCGGCAGCGCCGGGCTGCTGCTGGGCCTGCTCACGGGATCGCTGCGCTGGGCCGAGACGCTGCTGGACTCCACCATCCAGATGGTGCGCAACATTCCCGCGCTGGCGCTGATTCCACTGGTCATCCTGTGGTTCGGCATCGACGAGTCGGCCAAGCTGTTTCTGATCAGCATCTCGGTGTTCTTTCCCATCTACCTGAACACCTTTCACGGCATCCGCAATGTGGACCCGGGACTGATCGAGATGGGCAAAAGCTACGGCCTCACGCGTTGGCAGCTGTACCGCGACATCGTGCTGCCCGGCGCACTGTCTTCCATTCTCGTGGGTCTGCGTTTTTCGCTGGGCCTGATGTGGGTGATCCTGATCGTGGCCGAGACCATCTCGGCCCAGTCCGGCATCGGCTATCTGACCATGAATGCCCGCGAGTTTCTGCAGACCGATGTGGTGCTGGTGGGCATCTTGCTCTACGCGATCCTGGGCAAGCTGGCCGATCTGTTTGCCCGTGGGCTGGAGCGCTGGTGGCTGCGCTGGCATCCGGGGTATCAGTAGCCTCCCCCTGAGCGGCTTTGCCGCTTCCCCCTCTCTCTTCGGGAGGGGGACGACAGCCTCGCTGCGCGGCGGCGCTTGCTCGCTGTCACGCACATGTGCTGCGCCAGTTTTGAACAGAAAAGACAGGAGTTTGTGATGGGCAATTTGTGGAATCGTTTGACGCAGTCTCTGGTCAGTGCCGGAACCATGAATGCGCGGCGGCCGCTGGTGGCCTGGGAGGCATCGTGGGAAGAGACCGAGGCCTTGCTGGCGGGCGACAAGCAGCGGGGCAAGACCGGGGAGGCAGAGCAGGAGCAGGCGGGCGAGGTCAGGGCAGCTGCGCTGGCCGAGCGCAGCCAGTTGCCCGGCGTGCATCTGCAGACCCGGCAGCTGACCAAGCGCTATGGCGAGCGCGAGGTGCTCAAGCAGGTGCAGCTTGATGTGCAACCCGGAGAGTTCATTGCCATCGTGGGGCGCAGCGGCTGCGGCAAGTCCACCTTGCTGCGGCTGGTGGCGGGGCTGGAAGAAGCCAGCGACGGCCAGGTGCTGGCGGATGGCGGGGATGCACATGAGGCCAGAGTGGCCAAGAAAGACACGCGCATCATGTTTCAGGATGCGCGCCTGCTGCCCTGGCTGCGGGTGCTGGACAACGTGATTCTGGGCCTGCCTGCTTCGGCACGCGAAAGAGGGCGCGAGGTACTGGCCCAGGTCGGCCTGGCCGACCGCGAGAAGGAATGGCCCGCGCGCCTGTCTGGCGGCCAGCGCCAGCGTGTGGCCCTGGCGCGGGCCCTGGTGCACCAGCCGCGCCTGCTGCTGCTCGATGAGCCCCTGGGCGCGCTGGATGCGCTTACGCGCATCGAGATGCACAGGCTGATCGAAGGTCTGTGGCGCAGCCGCGGATTCACGGCCTTGCTGGTCACCCACGACGTGCAGGAGGCCGTGGCCCTGGCAGACCGTGTGGTGCTGATCGAGGACGGCCGCATTGCACTCGACGAGCGCATCGACCTGCCGCGCCCGCGCGTGCATGGCGATGCACGCTTTGCGGCGCTGGAGACCCGCATTCTGGACCGCGTGCTGCAAAAGCCCGAGACCGATGTGGCCCAGGCTCCTACCCAGGACAGCTGGCCCGGCGTACCCGCGACAGGGCTGCGCTGGGCGATCTGATAGAAAACAAGAGAAAACAGCTGCTGACGCAAGAGGAGAAAGCGTCAGCAGCTATCAAAAAATGAATTTTCAGCAACTGCGATCCGTGCGCGAGGCCGTGCGACGGGGTTTCAATCTCACC
Source organism: Comamonas resistens (assembly GCF_030064165.1). Taxonomy (NCBI): domain Bacteria; kingdom Pseudomonadati; phylum Pseudomonadota; class Betaproteobacteria; order Burkholderiales; family Comamonadaceae; genus Comamonas; species Comamonas resistens. The sequence goes on along the minus strand of NZ_CP125947.1, from coordinate 3,263,587 downwards.
GAAGTGGCAGCCATGCTCCATACCTCCCAGCCAGGCGTGAGCCGGCAGATTCGGGAGCTGGAGGATGAGCTGGGCATCGACATCTTTGTGCGCGCGGGCAAGCGACTGACGGGGCTGACACCGCCGGGAACGACCTTGCTGCCCATCGTCGAGCGCATGCTGCTCGAAGCCGACAATCTGCGCCGTGCCGGCGAGGATTTTCGGGCCAGCGAGCAGGGCTGCCTGTCGATTGCCGCCACCCATTCCCAGGCGCGCTATGCGCTGCCGCAGGTGGTGCGCGACTTTCGTGCGCTGTACCCCCAGGTGTCCTTGCATCTGCACCAGGGCTCGCCGCGCCAGGTGGCCGAAATGCTGATCTCGGGCGAAGCCGATATCGGCGTGGCCACCGAGGCGCTGGGCAGTTACGAGCAACTGGCCACCTTGCCCTGCTACCGTTGGTCGCACAGCATTGTGGTGCCGCCGGGCCATCCCTTGCTCGATGAGCCCGGCCCCGTGTCGCTGCAGGCGCTGGCGTGTCATCCCATCATCACCTACGAGCAGGGCTACACGGGCCGCGCCCATATCGACAAGGCGTTTGCGAAGGCAGGGCTGGCACCCGATGTGGTGCTGACCGCCATGGATGCCGATGTGGTCAAGACCTATGTGGAACTGGGCATGGGCGTGGGCATCATCGCGTCCATCGCTTTTGATGCCGAGCGTGACCGCCATCTGCATGCCATCGACGCGCGTCATCTGTTCGAAGTCAATCTGACGCGGCTGGCATTGCGCCGCGGTGCCTGGCTGCGCGGCTATGCCTATGCCTTCATTGAAAGCTTTGTGCCCACGCTGACCGCCGAGGTGGTTCGTGAGGCCGTGCAGTTAGAAGCGGTTTGATCCTTGTTTTTCGCATAAGCAATCTGATTTTTGTTCGTTGTTGGAATGTCTTATTGGGCGCAGCATGAGCTCATTGAATTCTTTAGATGAATCAGTCATGACAGATGTCTCCAACCTTCCCGCGCTGAAAGAAGCTGCGGCTCAGGCCGCGGCGCAAGGCTTGTCATTTGCCGGCTCCATCCCCCCGCGTGAGGCCTGGCAACTGGTGGAGCAGGGCCTGGCCCTGCTGGTCGATGTACGCACCGCCGAAGAGCGCAAGTTTGTGGGTCATGTGCCTGGCAGCGCCCATGTACCCTGGGCTACGGGTACGGCACTGTCGCGCAACCCGCGTTTTGTGCGTGAACTGACGGCACTGCTGGCAAGGCGGACGCAGGAGGGGGGTGCCCAGCCGAATGTTCCCCCCATCGCCTTGCTGCTGTGCCGCAGCGGCAAGCGCTCCACACTGGCTGCGCAGGAAGCGGCCAAGGCCGGTCTGGCCCATGTCTTCAATATCAGCGAAGGCTTTGAAGGCGAGCTGGACGAGGCCCAGCACCGCGGCAAAGGCGATGGCTGGCGCTTCCACGGCTTGCCCTGGGTGCAGGATTGAGCCCCCTGAGCCGCTGCGCGGCTTCCCCCTGAAGGGGACGACGGCCTTGGCTGCGGGGCGGCCCTTGCTGGCCGTCTCTGACTTGGGGCACGCCGGTTTTCAAGCCATAACGGTTTTTTGAATTTCAAAAATAGTAGCTGTCAGCGCTTTGAGAGAAAGCGTTGTGGGCTGTTTTGACTCTGAAAAGAGGTGAATGATGAGTGACTTTCCCATCCCCGAAATCGTTGCCGAGCTGCGCCAGGTGCGCGAGCAGTGGCGTGTACAGCAGGGCCGCACCGATACGGCTCAGCGTGAGTTTCCTTCGCGGGACGCGGTGACGCAGGCCATAGAGTCGCTCAAGGGCGTGCTCTATCCATTGCGCCTGGGGCCGACCGAGCTGCGCCAGTCCAGCGAAGACTTTTATATCGGCCACACGCTGGATACCGCCTTGCAGACGTTGCAGGACCAGGCCCGTATCGAGCTGCGCTACCGCGCCCGCCAGGACGGTGACCGCGATAGCGAACACAGCGAGCGTGCCCATGAGCTGCGTGCCGCCAAGGCCGTGCACGAATTTGCCAGGGAGCTGCCCGGTCTGCGCAAGCTGCTGGATGTGGATGTGCTGGCTGCCTTTCATGGCGACCCGGCGGCGCAGAGTGTGGACGAAGTCGTGCTCAGCTACCCCGGCGTGCTGGCGCTGATCCATCACCGCATTGCCCATGTGCTGTACCGGCTGGAGCTGCCGCTGCTGGCGCGCATGGTGGCCGAGCTGGCCCATGGCCAGACGGGCATAGACATCCACCCCGGCGCACGCATTGGCGCGGGCTGCTTCATCGACCACGGCACCGGCGTGGTGGTGGGCGAGACGGCGGTGATTGGCCGCAATGTGCGCATCTACCAGGCGGTGACTCTGGGGGCCAAGCGCTTTCCGCGCGATGCCCAGGGCCATCTGCAAAAAGGCTGGCCGCGCCATCCCGTCGTGCAGGACGACGTGGTGATCTATGCCGGCGCCACGATTCTGGGCCGCATCACGATTGGCCGTGGTGCCGTCATCGGCGGCAATGTCTGGGTCACGCAGGACGTGCCGCCGCAAACCCATGTCTCCCAGACCAGCCCGGTGGAAAAAGTCCATCCGCTGCCCGCTGCGGCCTGAGCTTTCAAGATTTTTCCCAACCCGTTCTCCCAACCGCTGTAACCAAGCTTCATGACAACCTTGCACACTCTGGGCGACAACGCCGCCCGCCAACTTGCCAACGCTACCAAGACCGCGCCTCAGCTGGCCACCATCACGCCTCGCTGGCTCACCCATCTGCTGCAGTGGGTGCCGGTGGAAGCGGGTATCTACCGCGTCAATCAGGTCAGGAACCCCGAGGACATCAAAGTCACCTGCACGGCCAAGCAGTTTGAAAACCAGCTGCCGCGCACCTTTGTGGATTACGACGAAGCGCCGCGAGAGTATTTCCTGAATGCGGTCTCCACGGTGCTCGATGTGCATACGCGCATCTCCGATCTGTACAGCAGCCCGCACGACCAGATCAAGGAACAGTTGCGCCTGACCATAGAAACCATCAAGGAGAACCAGGAAAGCGAGCTGATCAACAACGCCTCCTATGGTCTGCTGGCGCAGGTGACGGACGAGCAGCGCATCTTCCCCCTGAACGACGGCGGCGCGCCCACCCCCGACGACCTGGACGAGTTGCTGACCAAGGTGTGGAAGGAACCTGCCTTCTTCCTGGCCCACCCGCTGACGATTGCGGCCTTTGGCCGCGAAGCCACGCGCCGTGGCACGCCGCCACCCACGGTGAGCCTGTTTGGCAGCCAGTTCATCACCTGGCGCGGTGTGCCGCTGATTCCCTCGGACAAGATTCCCGTGGCCGATGGCAAGAGCAGCATCATCCTGCTGCGCGTGGGCGATCGCCGCCAGGGCGTGGTGGGCCTGTTCCAGCCGGGTCTGGCGGGCGAGCAAAGCCCGGGTCTGTCCGTGCGCTTCATGGGCATCAACGATCAGGCCATCAGCTCCTATCTGATCTCGCTGTACTGCTCGCTGGCGGTGCTGACGCCCGATGCGCTGGCGGTGCTGGACGATGTGCGCATCGACCGTTACCACGACTACTCGGCACTGGATACCTACAAGTAAAAGTCGCCGCAGCCCTTGGTTTTAAAGCGTTGGCGGCTATCGATTCCGATGCCTGCCAGCGAGTTCGCGATTCATTCAGGAGGAACGGTCTTGAGTTCCGATATTGCAAATATTGCGCCCGCCAGTGCCCAGCCGCCCATTGATCCGGCGGTGCTGGCGCAGCTGGCCAGCAGCCTGTTTCGCAGCCTGCCAGGCGATGCACCTGCCTTGCCCGTGCAGGGCGCACAGCCGCCTGCGACATGGGCACCCGGCGGCTCGCCGCTGGCAGCGCCCTCGGGCTTTTCGCCCAATGTGCCAGGTACTTCGCCGTTGCAGGGACAGGTGCCGGGCAGCAATCTGCTGCCGTCCAGCCCCGCCACCTCGCTCTCGCTGGTCAACCGTGCGCCGGCAGCACTGCCGCAGGCGCAGGCCGGCAATGGCGTGCCTGACAAAGCCTTTGCCGCGCTGCCTGCCTATGAGCCGCGCCTGGCGGGGCTCACGGACAGCGCGAATCTGCCGCAGGCTCCAACGGCAGTTGCTCCAGACAGCCTGGATACCTTGAGCCAGCAGGCGCTGCATGCCTTGTCTGCTGGAGCCCCGCGTCCCCGCTTTGTGGATGTGCCCGATCTGGGATTAGGGGCCGTCTCGTCTCAGTCATCGTTGCCCGCCAGTGCCGCGCCTGTCAGCACGGCGCCCCGGTTTTATTTTGTGGATGCGGTTACCTTGCCCAGCGGCTTTGTCACTCCGGCCAAGCCCCATCCGCATGGGCAAACTGCCAGCACGCCGCAGGCCCGGGCCGACCGCCACCCCGGCTTCGACGTCAACGCCGTGCGCCGCGACTTTCCGATCCTGGCCGAGCGTATCAACGGCAAGCCACTGGTGTGGCTGGACAATGCCGCCACCACACACAAGCCACGCCAGGTGATAGAGCGCATTGCGCATTTCTACGAGCATGAAAACTCCAACATCCACCGCGCGGCCCACACACTGGCTGCCCGTGCCACGGATGCCTACGAGCACGCGCGTGAAGTGGTGCGCCGCTTTATCCATGCGCCCGATGCGCGCGAGGTGATTTTTGTGCGCGGCACCACCGAGGCCATCAACCTTGTGGCCCAGAGCTGGGGCGGAAAAAACGTGGGCGAAGGCGACGAGATTATCGTCAGCCACCTGGAGCACCACGCCAACATCGTGCCCTGGCAGCAGCTGGCGCAGGCCAAGGGTGCCAGGCTGCGCGTGATTCCGGTCGATGATCAGGGCCAGATTCGCCTCGACGAATACGAAAAGCTGCTGAACGACCGCACAAAACTGGTTGCCATCGGCCATGTCTCCAATGTGCTGGGCACCGTGGTTCCGGTCAAGGAAGTGGTGGCACGCGCCAGGGCGCGAGGCATCACCACGCTAATCGACGGCGCGCAGTCCATTGCACACACGCCGGTCAACGTGCAGGACATTGGTGCGGATTTCTTTGTCTTCTCGGGCCACAAGATCTTTGCCCCCACCGGCATCGGTGTGCTCTGGGGCCGCCGCGAGGTGCTCGAAGCCATGCCGCCCTGGCAAGGCGGCGGCAACATGATTGCCGATGTGACGTTTGAGAAAACCTTGTTCCAGCCCCTGCCCAATACCTTCGAGGCGGGCACCGGCAATATCGCCGATGCCGTAGGCCTGGGCGCAGCGCTGGAATATGTGGAGCGTATCGGCATCGAAGCCATCAGCCGCTACGAGCATGCCCTGGTGGACTACGGCATGCAGCAGCTGGCCACCATCCCCGGCCTGCGCCTGATTGGCACCGTGCCGGGCAAGGCCAGTGCGCTGTCCTTTGTGCTGGACGGGTATACCACCGACGAAGTGGGCAAGGCGCTGAACCATGAGGGCATCGCCGTGCGCACCGGCCACCATTGCGCGCAGCCGATTCTGCGGCGCTTTGGGGTGGAGACGGCGGTGCGTCCCTCGGTTGCCTTCTACAACACCTTCGAGGAGATTGATCTGATGGTCAACGAGGTGCGCAAGCTGGCATCACGACGCCCTGCAACGCACTGAATCAGGTATCAAAAAGAGAGCGGCCAGCGTATGAAGCAAATGCGCTGGCCGCTGTTTTATTTCAAATCAGAAAGTGTGAGATCAAGATCTTCGGGATGGTCTCTGGTCGGCCAAATCCAGTTGGTCAATCTGGTCGCTGGATAGGAGGCCGACTTCATGCACACTGCTCAGCTATCTGACGGAACTGGTTCGTTGGGTGCATAAAGGCGAAAACGCTGAAAGCGAGCACCTTCAATGTCAACTTCGCCGTCAGGCTGGAAGCCCAGCCTGAAAATCCCTTTAATTCTCGTCCTTGAGGGTGGAAGCAAAATTGTTATGGACTCCAGCCCCTGAGAGGTGAATGCATGTTTAGCAATCTCTTGGCAAATCGCTTTTCCACTCCCCCAGAAGTCAGGGTGAAGCACTAAAGCTAGATCGGCGTCACCTTCTTCGTACTGCAAGCCGCCCCAGCCAGCAAATTTCTGATCAATTAGAAATGCCCACGGACCATAGCCATATTGCAGCCACTGTGCATCTTTTTGCTGGACCCATTCTTTTGCCTTCGCTAGGTCGAAGTTTGCACTTCCAAGCGGCATTTGCCTTAGCACATCGGGATTGTTGTTGAGCGAAATGATGTCTATCAGGTCAACTTCGGTAAGGCGCTTGAACTCCAGGGTCATGCTTAAGCTAAATATGGCTGTCTATCAACCAGACCCAGCATACCAAAGTGGTGATGGCTGGCCGCTTTACCTACAACTGATCGGCAGCTCAGGGGCCCTACCGGTCACTGTCGGCCAGTAGCAGCCTTTGAAGATGTTCCCGCAAGGGACTGCTTCTGGCTGTACGAGCGGTCTGTCGCCGGATGGCAGACTTCACGGGGCAACGCGATACACGGAGGGTAACTATCAGCAGCCCACCGAGCCCGCCAGCGATCGACCCGTGCAGTCCTTCGATTCTTGGTCAGCGACGACTGCTTTTAGCAAATGCAGTCAGTCCTAGCTGTATCGTTACTTCCTAGTCATGCTTCCACAGCAGTTATCCAAGTACCGACGCGGATGACGATCACTGATGTCAGTATCAATTCTTGCCTTGCAGCACTTCACTTCAGGAAGCGCTCCACCAGTCGCACAAAATAGCTGGCCCCGACGGGAATCAGCGCATCGTTGAAGTCATACGATGGGTTGTGCACCTGGCAGGGTCCAGGACCATGGCCGGGCAGGCGGTGGTCACCCTCTCCATTGCCCAGCAATACATAGCAGCCGGGACGTTGCTGCAGCATGAAGGCAAAGTCCTCGGAGTTTGTCAGCCGAGGCGCGTTGTCATCGACCTGCTCGATACCAACGACTTCCTGCATGACCGGCACCGCAAATGCCGTCTGCTCGGGGTCATTGACCAGCGCCGGATAGCTACGCTCAAAGTGCAACTGTGCTTCACAGTCATAGGCCGTGGCCGAGCCTTGGACGATATCCTTCATGCGCTGCTCGATCATGTCCAATGTGTCTGCACTTTGCGCGCGCACAGTCCCGCCCAGCCAGGCACTGTCGGGAATCACATTGACGGCATCGCCACCGTGGATTTGCGTGACGGACAGCACAGCCGCATCATCAGGCGTGCGATTGCGCGAGATGATGGTCTGAAGACCCATGAGGATCTGGCCCGCGCACATCAGTGGGTCCACACCTGTGTCAGGCTGTGAGGCATGTGTCCCCTTGCCTTTGACATCAATGCGAAAGCGGTTGCTGGAGCTCATGAATGGTCCGGCTCGCACGCCAAAGCTGCCTATGGCACGTCCCGGGGCGTTGTGCAGGCCAAAGACCGCATCGCAGTCAAAGCGCTCAAAGAGGCCGTCCTCAATCATGGCGCGCGCGCCAGCCTGTCCGCCTTCTTCAGCGGGCTGAAAAATGCAGTGCAGCGTGCCGTCAAACTTGCCGCTTTGGGCTAGATACCAGGCAGCTGCCAACAGTGTCGCCGTGTGGCCGTCATGGCCGCAGGCATGCATACGACCTGCGTGCTGTGAACGGTGTGCAAAGGTATTGAGCTCCTGCATGGGCAGCGCATCCATGTCGGCACGCAGACCTATGCGGCGCGCTCCCTGGCCGCGCCTGAGCGTGCCGACCACGCCCGTTCCGCCCACGCCGCGCGTGACCTCATAGCCCCAGTGTTGCAGGTAGTTGGCCACCAACGCGCTGGTGCGCTCTTCCTGAAAGCCAAGTTCAGGATGGGCATGCAAGTCGCGGCGAATCTGACGGAATTCGGGGTTGTCGGCAATGGCTTGAATGATGGGCATGGTGCTCTCTTATTGCAATTTCACGCTCAAACTACGGGCTTTGGCCTCGTCGCGCGCAATTTGATCGGCAAATTGGCGCTGCTCGGTCGCCGTCGCCACTTGCATGCCCATGGCTGTCAGTTGCTCGGGAACGCCTTTTGATGCAAGCGCAGCTTCCAATGCCGTCTTCAGACGAGCTATGCGATCCGGTGCGACACCCTTAGGAGCCAGCAGGCCCATCCAGCCACTCATCTCCAGACCCTTGACGACCTTGCCCTCGTTGAGCGTGGGAATGTTCTTGATCATGGGCTGTCGCTGCAAACTCGCCACTCCCAGAACCTTGATGCGACCGGCCTGGATATGCGGCAGGGCAGTTGCTGGCACCATGACAGCCAAGTCGATCTGCCCCCCCAGCAAATCTGTCAGCAGCGGGCCAGCGCCCTTGTAAGGTGCATGCAGCATTCGCACATTGGCGCGTTGCTGAAGGTCTTCCATCACCAGATGCTGCATGGTGCCCATGCCGGGGCTGCCATAGCTGATAGATTCCGGCTTGGCACGCAACGCAGCAATCACGCCATCCAAATCATTCGCAGGCAAATCCTTGCGTGCCACCAGCAGTGGCGAGTTCGAGCTGATAGGACCGATGGGCACAAAGTCCTTGGGTTCGTAGCGCACGTTTTTGTTGAGCACGGGTACCAGCACCACATCGTTGATGGAGCCCACCAGCAGCGTATACCCATCCTTGGCGGCGTTGGCTACTTTGGCCGCTCCCAGGGCACCGCCAGCACCGCCCAGGTTTTCGATCACCACGGGCTGACCCAGTTCAGCCGATAGCCTGGGCTGCACCACGCGGATGGCGGCATCAATGGAGCCGCCCGAGGCGAAGGGCACGACCAAGGTGATGGGTTTGTCCGGAAAACCTGCCGCCATGGCAGAGGCTGCCAGCGCCCAGGCAGTGCTGACAGTGGCTGCCGTGCAGAACAGACGACGGGCAAATGAGTGGGGCATAGAGGTCATGATGCGTCTCCTTATTGATGGCAAGCCTCGATAGCGGGCAAGGGCAAGTCTGGGGCATGAGATCCATCTTTCAGGTGCTAAATTGCACTTAGCTATGCAATCTACGACTACCTCGCACTTGCCCAATTCAGGGCGCTCTTCGGCCTTGCTCAATCGTTTGTTGGCGCGCACGCGGTTGCGTCAGTTGCAGCTGCTCGTGCTGATTGCCGACCTGGGCAGCATCCAGCGCGCAGCCGAAGTGGTGGGACAAACGCAGTCATCAGCGACCAAAGCTTTGTCTGAATTGGAGCGGATGGTGGGTTTGCCGCTCTTTGAGCGTCACGCACGCGGAGTACGCCCCACGTTGATCTGCCGCGACCTACTACCGCTGTTGCGCAGCATGCTGGGCTCACTCACTGGCTGCGCAGAGATGTTGGCTGCGGCCGCGGAAGGCGCGCAGGGTGTGCTCAGCGTGGGGGCTATTACAGGTGCCTTGTCGGGCTTTCTAGGCCGGGAGCTAGCGCCATTTCTTCAGCAGCATCCGCAATTGCGTGTGGAGGTGGTGGAAGACAGTCACCATGCTCTGTTAGCTGGGCTGGCGGCGCGCACGCTCGATATGGTGCTCGTGCGCGAGCCCGCAGTCGTCGCCAGCGGGATGCGTTTCGTGCCACTGTTGGAGGACAAGGTGGTTGCAGTAGCCGGGCCCACCCATCCGCTGCAACGCAAGCGTGTATTGCATGCAAACCAGATGCTTGGACAGCGATGGGTTCTGGCCCCCCTGTCCACGCAGATGCATGAAGCTTTCGAACGCTTGTTCGAAGCCTGCGAGCAATTACCTCAGCATTCACCTCTGATCACGCGCTCCCTGCCCATGCTATTGGAGTACCTGCGCACCACGGATGCAGTGGCGCTAACGCCGCTCAGCGTGGTTCAGCCCTTTGTACAGGCAGGCTGGCTGCAAGTGTTGGCGCTACAGTTTCCCTCCACACTGGCCGCAATTGGCTTGCTGGTGCCAGAAACACCCGAAAAACATGGCGTGGATCTGCTGACTGAGTACTTGGCGGACAGATCGCAGTAAGGAGCTTGTCTTCCTATTTCGATTGCGCTGTGCTTCGTAGAGGGCTCATTTTCTTTTGTGATTATTGGCCAACAGGAGTCGTTGAGCAGTCAAAGCTTGATGACCTCTCTCAATCTGAGGACTAAACCGCTCGCGCGGTAATCCGACGCGAAGGCCATGACGCAAGGTACATATCGCGCCCCTCTCTATGTTGACGAATGAGGCAATCGGCCTCGTTCTTCGACAGGAGCGCGATCATGACCCCCTCGATTCAAACCATCTCCCCGTTGCGTCAGCGCATGCTCGACGACATGAGAATGCGCAAGCTCCAGCCTCGCACCCAGGATGCCTATATTCGTGCCGTGTGCAATCTGGCCGCCTATCTGAAGCGCTCCCCGGACACGGCCACCGTGGAGGATTTGCGCAACTTCCAGCTCCACTTGGTCGATGCGGGTTCATCACCCACAACGCTCAACGCCACGTTGACGGGCCTGAAGTTCTTCTTTGATGTGACGCTGGGCCACATTGAGCTGATGGGCAAGATGCAGCCCGTGAAGCTGCCTCGCACCTTGCCTGTGGTGCTCAGCCACGAAGAAGTCTCACGGTTGCTGGCTGCCGCCTACAACATCAAGCACCAAGTGGCGCTGTCCGTGGCCTATGGCGCAGGTCTTCGTGCCAGCGAGGTTGTGCATTTGAAGGTCACAGATGTCGATAGCCAGCGCATGACCCTGCGCATCGAGCAAGGCAAGGGTGCCAAGGATCGTTACGCCATGCTCAGCCCGGTGGTTCTTCAGCGCCTTCGCACCTGGTGGCATTTGGCACATGCCCAGGGCAAGATGCTGCCCGGTGGCTGGCTGTTCCCTGGCATGACGGTCTTGGAGCCACTGACGATTCGTCAGCTCAACCGAGCGGTGCACGCTGCAGCCGAGGCCGCTGGTATCGACAAACGTGTCACGACGCATACTTTGCGCCATAGTTTTGCCACACACCTGCTGGAGCGCAAGGTCGATATTCGTGTGATTCAAGTGCTGCTGGGACACCAGAAGCTGGAGACGACTTCCATCTACGCCCATGTGGCGACCGATCTGCTGCGGGAAGTGATGGGTCCGCTGGAGCCAATGCTGCCGAGTTGAGAGGCACTCGTGCAGCGGCCCTCCCTGGAGGTCGCCGACATCTTTCTCCAACATGGCGCTGCTTGGCGTGAGAGCCAACGTGGTCACCTGAGCCTGTCTCAGCTCAAAGTGATGTCGGCCATCGAACAGTGCCGCACAGCGGCACTGGGTGGTCATGTTTTGCGCTGCGAAGACTGTGCTGCCGAGCAAGTCTCCTATAACTCCTGCCGCAACCGCCACTGCCCCAAGTGCCAAAGTGCTGCAGCCAAACGCTGGCTTGAAGCCCGCCAGAGCGACCTATTGCCCGTGCAGTATTACCACGTGGTCTTCACCTTACCTGCGCCCATTGCGGATCTGGCCTACCAGAACAAGGCGGTGCTCTATGGGCTGCTGTTTGATGTTGCCGCCGAGGTGCTGCAAACCATCGCTGCAGATCACAAACACCTGGGCGCTCGCATCGGGGCAACGTTGGTACTACACACCTGGGGATCGGCCTTGACCCATCACCCGCATGTGCACGGGATCGTGCCTGGAGGCGGCTTGGCAGATGGCGGTCAATGCTGGAGGGCTTGCCGACCCGGCTTCTTTCTGCCGGTGCGTGTGCTGTCCCGGCTGATGCGCAGACGCTTTATTGAAGAGCTTGAGCGTCTTCATCAAGCCGGCAGACTCCGATTCTTTGGGACACTGGCAGCGCTGGCCAATGCAGCGTACTTCCAACAATGGCTGGCCCCCATGCGCCAATGTGAATGGGTGGTTTATGCCAAGCGACCATTCGCTGGGCCGCAAGCAGTGCTGGCCTACCTCTCACGCTACACGCACCGCGTCGCCATCTCCAATAGCCGGCTGGTTGCCATGGATGAGCATGGCGTGCGCTTCAAGTACAAGGACTACCGGGCCAAGGGCCGCACACGGCACAAGACTATGACCCTGGCTCCCGAAGAGTTCATGCGCCGATTCTTGCTGCATGTGCTGCCCTGCGGCTTCCACCGCATCAGGCACTACGGCTTGCTGGCCAACGGGGCCCGCAAGAGCTGTCTGGCACTGGCCCGTGAACTGCTGCAAACCACTCCCATGCAGGCCGCCATCAATGACACAGCAAGTTTGAACAAAACAGCCAAGCCAGAGGCAGAGGCAGGAACTGCACCAGCCTTTGTCTGCCGTCACTGCGGCAAAGCCATGGTGATCCTGCAATGCTGGCAGGCCATCCGTGCACCGCCAGCATCATGAACAGCTTGCCGATCATTCATTTACTAGCAAGGTCGATGCTCATGAGCCATTCGACAGGGGATTGGCGCGCCTGTCTCTGCAGCAAGCAGGGCTGGGCATGCAATAGGACTACCAGCAGGTGCCACACAGGCATGAACACCTGCGCTTGGCGTCGCCTGCGGGTTGCATTCCCAGGTTGGAGCGGGCTGAACAGCTTGATTAGAGTGCCCAAGCTTGCAGGAGCAACGCTTTAATCCCCATAGCGTTTGCGCCCAGAACACCGACACAGAAGTGTTCCGCGGTTTCCACCATCGAGGCTTGTGCGACACCTGCCCTCAGGCAGGGAGCGATCGTCGCGTGGGGAGTCGTTCCGGGCAGGTATCCCACAACCCTAAACTAAAGCCGCCCACCAAACAATCGCATTGACTGGCCGCTATTGGCCGAAGCCGGGCCTAGCTACTTGTGAGCGCAGCACCGCAAAGCTAACTTCCGGGCTGCACCTTGAGGGGCCGATTGAGGACAGGCAGCCAATGGGTGCGGGGCGTCATCAATCGGCCAGAAGTTGCCATACCTTTCTGTCGAGAACGGACCCTTCAACGCTTGGCTATATGGTTCAGATGACCTTTGGTGCTGCTAAACAGAGAAGGGCCGGTCTTTTAGCCGCGCAGGACTATCTCACCCGTCCGAGGGTTGGTAAGAGTCGTATTCTCCAGCGCTTGAATTCGCCATGCTGCATCCTGTCTTGTGAGCACTGCTTGGATCACCGTATCTATGACGTGTGGCCCAGCCGGATGGCTTGCATCTGCAGTTAGACGGCTCCAGAAATGTATAACAGCAACTCCCTCGGCAACGCAGGCAATATCGATTAGCTCGTTCTGCAATGTCGAATCGCGATAGATCGTCTCGTGGATAGGGACATGAAGCGCCACTACCTGTTCAACGCCTCGGACATAGTGACCAAAGCGATTGACAAACGTTGCGTCCTGACCAAACAAGCGGCCGAAAGCGGCCATGTCGTGATCATTCCAGGCTGCTTGAAACGCAGCGACCACGTCTTCAGGTGTCTTCATATTGGTCATGGGACTCCGTATTGACCTGTGCATGGGGGCAAGACTGCGAATGTACGGGATCGATCAGAGGTCGAATTTATTCGATCTGGCAATGAACGCCTTTGCCATTGTGGCTGATTGTCAGGGAGGCTTAATCCGGTTGCTACGGACGGGATGGCCTCCTGCTTGACACCTTGGATTTTGGTGCGTGGCAGACCGCTTTGCGGTTGTTAAGAGAATGTCTCTTTAGGGGCGATTGCTGGTCGACATGAAGGATCTCTGATGAGGAGCTTCTGTTTATCGCGCTGCCCCATCAAGTCGGCCATCCAGCGACAGACCGCTCACACAGCCAGAAGCCGTCCCTTGCAGAAACAGCTCCAAGGACTGCTATTGGCCGCAGCCGGGTTTAGCTACTTGCGGGCACAGCACCGCAAAGCTGACTCTCGGGGCTGCGCCTTGAGAGTCCGGTTCAGGACAGGCAGTCAACTGGGGCAGGGCGTCATCGCTCAGCCAAAACCTGAGCTTGAGAAAGTCATGCCAAGCGATTGCTTGCATTCCAAAGGACTCCACCTTGAGTCCGCGATCCTAGATCGTCCTAAAAGGACTGGGGTCCATGGGAGGGTTAACCGATCCAGCCAACCGTACCTGTATCAACTCCAGCAGCGCCCGGACGCGCGCAGTCACGGAATGGCGATGGCTGTACGCCCCCAGCAATTGCAGAGGGGCAGGACGAAGGTCCAGTGGTACTTCCTGCAATCGGCCCGTAGCAAGGTCTTCCTGGCAGGGGTAGGCAGCCACAATCGTGAAGCCGATGCCTTGCCGTGCGCCAGCCACGGCCAGCTCTCCGCTGTTGACGCGGTAGCGGCTGCGGACCGGCACCTTGACGATTTCGCCCGCGGCGTCCTGAAACTGCCAGGGTTGGCCCTTCAGCGCACTGAGGGTGGTGATGCAGGGCAGAGACTTCAGCTCGCGCACATGGCGTGGCATGCCTGTCCTGGCCAGCAAGGAGGGGGCGGCAACCACGATGCTGGGCAGAGTGGCGAGTTCGCGGGTGATGAAAGCGCTGTCCTCCTGATGGCCCCGATGGAAGACGATGGAAAGGTCAACGTCCTCTCGAAGCACTTCCAGTCCGGTCATCCGGGTATCGCATTCGAGCTCGATGCCTGGATGGAGACTACAGAATTCGGCGAGGATGGGGGCGAGCAGCCTTGGTGCCTCGCCCGGCATGCACATCTTCAGAGGACCACGCAGTTCGCGCTGTACCGCACCAAGCTCTTCCTGCGTGGAGAGCAGTGTGTCGAGCAAGGGCTTGGCGCGTTCGTAGAGCAGCCGACCGGCTTCCGTCATGCGCAGATGGCGGGTGCTTCGTTCCAGCAGGCGTGTGCCGAGTTTGCTCTCCAGTGCGGCAACGTGGCGGCTGACATTGGACGAAGGCATGGCCAATAGACGCGATGCGCCAGCAAAGCTCTGCTCATCAACAACTGCCGCATAGACACGGACAGTATTCAGATCAAGTGCATCGCGCATTGATTATCCCGTTTGAGGTATGAAAACGTCCCAATTTTGCATGCTAGTTCTCTGTAGTGGCGAAATTTAAGATGCCCTTTTGCCCGATGTGACGCGCTGGACCGTGCACTGGGCACCGTATGAACAGGAGAGCTTCAGCGTGGAAATTGGAATACTTGGTGGCGGCATCGCGGGCCTGAGCGTGGCACTGGCATTGCGCAAGCAGGGTTACAACCCTCGGGTCTATGAGCGCCGTGCGGTGCCTGCAACCATGGGGGCCGGCGTGACGCTGTGGCCCAATGCCAGCTTTGTGCTGGAAGAACTGGGACTGCTGCAAGACATAGCGGCCATTGGCGGTCGACCACTGACAATGCGCCGCCAGGATGCTGCGGGAAATGCATTGGGAGGCCTCGATATTGGTTTGCTGGACCGTACGATGGGATACCCAAGCTATACGGTGCTGCGCAGGCACTTGCAGCAGGTGTTGCTGGACCATGCGGCACGGGCGAAGATTCCGGTGGAGTTCGGGCGCCGGGCGGTGGCCATCGAACTGGATGCTCATGGCAGAGCTGTGGCGCATTTCGAAAATGGCGCGAGCATCCGCCCGGATCTGCTCATTGGTGCCGACGGCCGCATGGGGTCAGTGGCGCGCAAGTTTGTCGCGGGTGACAACACACCAATCTATCAAGGCTTTGTGAACTGGATCGGCGTGGCGCAGGGGCAGCATCCGCTGGTGGACGATATTTCGATTCAGGACTTCTGGGGGGCGGGCGAGCGCTTTGGTTGCGTGCCGATTCGACCCGACCTGGTGTATTGGGCCGCGGCGCAGGTGCGACCCCTGCATGAGGCCACGCCCACCGCAGATATGCGTAAGGAGGTCGAGGACCTGTTTGCGCAATGGCCTGAACCGGTCGCACATCTCATCCGATCCACGCCCGCCAATGCCATCCAGCTGATTGCGGTGCATGACCTGGAGCCGCTGCATACATGGAGCCGGGCGAATGTACTGCTGGTGGGTGATGCCGCGCATGCGCCGTTGCCGACTTCGGGGCAAGGTGCGTGCCAGGCGCTGGAGGATGCGTGGCATTTGGCCCGGTGCCTGGATGGCGCAAGTGGTGGCTTGGACGATGTCTTCCAGGCGTTTTCGAGAATTCGGGCCCCCAAGACAGCAAGGCTGGCGGAACAGGGCCGGGTCTTCGCACGCGGATTGTTTGCCACCGATCCCGAAATCTGTCGCATCCGCAACGAGCGGGCCAAGGCGTCCGATCCTGTGAGTGATGTGCAGGTCTTGGCCGCCGGATGGGGGCAGGGTCTACCGATGCTTGGTGGAGCTGAAATCACTTCAGTGGAGGGAGACGGCATTGGCAGCCTTTACCGCATTGAATGACGGGTGCTGGATTGCGCACGGATAGAAAGCCATTTCCCCAGTGACGAAAACCAAGCGGCCGGATGAGCTTTGCTGGCGCCTGATGTGCTTTATCGGGCTGCCAGTTTCAACAACTGGGTCACCCGGTCGCATTTTTGTGCCGCCAGTTGCACCTGCTCTGGCGCACTACCTCAAGATGCCCGGTAGAAAGGGCGCTCGCCCAGCACCGTGGCGCGGTGCATCACACGGCGATGGGGCAGGTAGTTGGCGCAGGCGTAATGCTGGGTGCAGCGGTTGTCCCAGAAGGCCAGGTCGCCCACCTTCCAGCGCCAGCGCACGGTGAACTCGGGCTTGCTCACATGGGCGAACAGCTGGCGCAGCACGGCGTCGCTTTCAGTGGCACTGAGTTCCACGATACGTGTGGTGAAGCCTTCATTGACAAACAGCCCCTGCCTGCCGGTTTCGGGATGGGTACGAACCACAGGGTGCAGCAGCGGCGGGTGCTTGGCCTTGGCGGCTTCCCATTGCACGCGCTCCTCGGGCGTGCGCGCAAAGCGCCAGGCGGGAAAGGATTTGATGAAGTCATGTTCGGCATGCAGGCCTTCGAGCAGGCGGCGCCAGGGGGCGGACAGGGCTTCAAACGCAGCGGTATTGCTGGCCCACAGCGTGTCGCCGCCGCTGGGCGGCAGCAGTCTGGCCGAGAGCAGGGCGGCCTGCGCCGGAGCTGCGGTAAAGGTGATGTCCGTGTGCCAGTTGTCGTTGTCGGGCGGGTTGTTGTCATCGGTGTCGAGCACGATGATTTCGGGCACTTCGGGGATGTTGCGGTAGACGGGATGGATGTGCAGCGGGCCGAACTGCGCGGCCAGGGCGCGCTGCTGCTCGGGTGTGACGGGCTGGTTTTCAAAGAACAGCACCTGATGCGCCAGCAGCGCGGCATGCAGTGCGTCGCGCCGGTCGGCGCTCAAAGGCTGGGTCAGGTCAACACCGGTGACGGTGGCTCCCAAGGCGGGGCCCAAAGGCTGGATATCCATGGTGAACAGAAGGCGCAAGGACGATAGAAAAAAGACCGGGGCCTTCCGCTGATGAGTGCCCCGTTGGTCTTTTCAGTGTGGCCTGGCCGCAGCCTGGGGGCTTGCGCGTTTTTTGCATTTGCACATGCGAATTGCGAGCATGCAAGCAGAGGCGAAATTTCTAGACTCGGCGCATTCCCATCAAGCGCCACCGAGTCATTTGCATGTCACAAAAAAACCGTCGCCTTTTCTCTTTGCTGTTGACCGCCTTTGCGCTAGGCGCGGTGGCTTTGCCTGCGTGGTCCGAGACCCGCGAGGTGGTGATCGGCTACCAGGACATGGTCCTGCCCTGGCGCTATGCCCAGGAAACCCAGGCCGTGGAAAAAGCCACGGGCTACAAGATCAGCTACCGCAAACTGGCCAGCGGCGCCGAGGTCACGCGGGCCCTGGCCAGCGGTGCCATCCAGATTGGTGAGGCCGGCTCTTCGCCGTTTGCGGCAGCGCTGTCTCAGGGCGTGCCGATTCAGATTTTCTGGGTGGCAGACAACATCCACAACGCCGAGGCCCTGGTGGCCCGTAATGGCAGCAATGCCCGGACGCTGGCTGATCTCAAGGGCAAGAAGATCGGCATTCCCTATGTCTCCACCAGCCATTTCCATGCACTGGTCGCACTGCAGGCCGCAGGCCTCAACGCCAAGGATGTGAAGATTCTCAATCTGCGCCCGCCAGAAATCCTGGCTGCCTGGGAGCGCGGCGATATCGATGCGGCTTTTGTCTGGGACCCGGTGCTGGCCAGGATCAAGCAAACCGGGCAGGTGCTGACCACATCGGGTGAGATCGCGGCCAAGACGGGCAAGGCCACGTTCGATGCGCTGGCCGTGCGCACGGACTTTGCCAAGGGCCATGACGAGTTCCTGGCCCGATTCGTCAAGGTGCTGGCAGAGGCCGATCAGCGCTACACCAGCAAGCCCGCAGCCTGGACGCCTGATTCGGCCGAGGTCAAGGCCGTTGCCAAGTGGTCGGGGGCCGAGGCTGCCAGCGTGCCCGACAGCCTCAAGCTTTATGCCTTCATCCCGCCTGCAGAGCAGGCCAGCAGCCAATGGCTGGGTGGCGGCAAGAACTCGGTCGTGGCCAAGTCTCTGGCGGCCACGGCGCAGTTCCTGCAGACCCAGGGCTCGGTGCAGCAATTGCTGCCCGACTACGCCGTGGGCGTCAACGATAGCTGGGTGCGCCGTGCCGCGCAGTGATGCTGCTGCATCGACCGGTAATGCAGGTCTGGCCGTGCAAGGCCTGTCGGTGCGCTATGAGGGCGCACCTGCGGGCGATGCGCAGGCCCTGGCTTTGCACCAGCTGGATCTGACGATCGAGCCCGGAGAGTTTGTGGTTGCCGTCGGTGCATCGGGCTGCGGCAAGACTACGCTGCTCAATTGCATTGCTGGGTTTACCGCGCCTTCTGCCGGAAGCCTTGAATGGCGCGGTCAGGCCGTGGTGGATGCCGGAGCGGATCGCGGCGTGGTGTTTCAGAAGCATGCGCTGCTGCCCTGGCTCAATGTGATAGACAACGTGGCGCTGGGTTTGCGCCTGCGCGGTGTGGGGCGCGAGGAACGCCTGCGGCTTGCGCGTGAGCAACTGGCCCATGTAGGGCTGGCGCAGCGGGCGCTAGCCTATCCCTGGCAGCTGTCCGGCGGCATGCAACAGCGCGTGGGCATTGCGCGCGCACTGGTGGGTGACGCCGACCTGCTGCTGATGGACGAGCCCCTGGGTGCACTCGATGTCTTCACGCGCGAAGCCTTGCAGGAATTGATCTTGCGGCTATGGGCTGCCGAACGGCCCCAGGCGGCGGCGCGCCGCACCGTGTTCTTCATCACCCACGATGTGGAGGAGGCGCTGTTTCTGGCCTCGCGCATCATCGTGATGGCTCCCAGGCCCGGCCGCATCACCGAGAGTCTCGATGTGGATTTTGGCCGCCGCTATCTGTCTGGCCAAAGCGCACGGGCCGTGAAATCCCTGCCCGAATTCATTGCCATGCGCGAGCACCTGATGGCTGCCATCGCCCAGGCATCGCAAGCCGAAGTTTTGTCGGTTTGATATCGAAAAAATAGCTGCAGGCGTATGTCCCATAAGCGCTGCAGCGCTATCCGGCATCTGTTGCCACTGACTGGCCCATGCATGGGCTATGAATATGAGCACAAGCACTTTTTCTTCCACAGGCCCGGCCTTGGCAGCCCAGCGGCCGCTGCAAGCCCTGGAGAGGGCGGAGCCTGCTGCAGAGATTCCTGCCACGGACATTCCCGCCGTTGCCCCATTTCGCAATCACCGGCCCAGCCCACGTCGCTGGTGGGCACTGCTCAGCGTGGCAGCCTGGCTGGCGCTGTGGTGGCTGGCCACCGAGCTGCGCTGGGTGCCACCCCTGTTTCTGCCGCCGCCCGAGGCCGTGATCAAGGCCTTCGGCCAGGCATGGCGTGGCGATATCCAGGGGGGAGATGCGCTGTGGGTACATGCGCAGTGGAGCAGTGTTCGCGTGCTGGGCGCTTTCACACTGGCGGTCGTGACCGCAGTGCCCGTGGGCATTTCCATGGGCGTGAACCGTTGGGCGCAGGTCGTGCTGGACCCGATCCTGGAGTTTTATCGCCCGCTGCCGCCGCTGGCCTATCTGCCGCTGGTGGTGATCTGGCTGGGCATTGACGAGGCCTCCAAATGGCTGCTGATCTATCTGGCCTGCTTTGCGCCCATGGCCCTGGCCGCGCGGGCCGGCACACGCAACGCCAGTGCCGAGCAGATCAATGCCTTGCGCTCGCTGGGCGCCACGCGCTGGCAACTGCTGCGCCATGCCGTGGTGCCCGCAGCCCTACCCGATGTTCTGGTGGGTCTGCGCATCGCCATGGGATTTGCCTGGACCACGCTGGTGGCTGCCGAAATGGTGGCCGCGACACAGGGGCTGGGGCAGATGGTGCTCAATGCATCGAACTTTCTGCGCACTGATATTGTGGTGATGGGCATTTTTGTCATCGGTGCGATCGCGCTGCTGCTCGACGCCTTGCTGCGCAGGCTGGAGCACTGGCTTTTGCCCTGGCATGGCCGCTGAGGTTTATTAGATGTTTGAGAAATAAAAAATCAATTTCTTATTTGTTTGAGTTTTTAGAAACCGCATCCAGAATGGATTTCACCGGTGCAGCAGTTGCCGCACTTTTCAGGAACAGACTTTTCAGAAGGGTATTTATGTCGATCCAGGCCATCAATGTGCGTAATCAGTTCAAGGGCAAGGTCAAGGAGATCATCCTGGGCGATGTGGTTTCGGAGGTGGATGTGGAAACGCCCTGGGGCATCGTGACTTCGGTGATCACCACCCGCTCGGTCAAGGATCTGGGCCTGCAGGTGGGCTCGGAAGTCGTGGCCCTGGTCAAGTCCACGGAGGTGTCCATCGCCAAGCTGTAAATCTCAGAAATTCATCAAAAACGGCACTTAATGCAGGCCTGTATTGCATTAGGTGCTATTTTTTTGAATGAATGATGGGCGCGGCACTTGAAACTGGCGCGCTCCAGCCAAGAGACAGCAAGCAAGGGCAGCCCCTCACGCTCCGCTGTCGTCCCCCTCCGCGAAGCAGAGAGGGGGAAGGTACGGAGCTGCCCAGGCGAAGCGCCTCAGGGGGAGAGTGTCATCAATGCTGCATTGCCACCGGCCGCAGCCGTGTTGTGCGAGAGAGTGCGTTCATGCCACAGCCGCTCCAGCTGTATCGGCCGGTCTGCATGGCAGCGCACAGGCAGTACCAGCGGGCCGGTGCGCTGCGCCAGAGCCTGCGACCATTGCAGAAGCTGGGCGTCATCGCATTCAAGCAAGGCGTTGTCCATGGCGGTGTTTTTGGCGATATCGGGCAGTGGCAGGTCTGCGGCCAGCAATTCGACATGGTCCCTGAGCGCAGCAGGCAGTCTGGCAAACAGATCGGCGCTGACGGAGGTATTGACCCAGACGGCTTTGGAGCCACTGGCCAGGGTTGCCGCCAGCTGCTGCTGCAACATGGCCTTGCCTTGCGCCAGGCATAGCGTGCGCGGCTTGCCGATCAGGGTATAGAGATTGCGCTCGCCCGTGGGGCCGGGCAGCAGGCGTGCGGCTTGCAGCTCGGAAAACTGGGCCAGCAGCGTCTGGCAGTGATCGGCCAAAAAGCTATCGCCCTGCCAATTGGCCCAGCCAGCCAATTGGCGAAGTGCCCAATCTGTCAGCTGGCGTGGATTCTTGCTGGCCACTGAAAAGGAGGCTGACGGCGCGGGCAGCGCCGGGCCCGATTGCTGTAGCAACTGGCTCAGCAGTTGCAGCGGCGCAGCGGCGGTTTGCTGCAGGCGCGGCAAATACAGCGGTCCCCCTGCCTTGGGGCCGGTGCCCGACAGGCCTTCGCCCCCAAAAGGCTGCACGCCGACCACGGCGCCCACCATATTGCGGTTGACATAAAGATTGCCCACATGGGCTGCTTGCACGACTTGCTCCATGGTTTCGTCAATGCGGGTGTGCAAGCCCATGGTCAGGCCATAGCCCAGGGCGTTGATGCGTTCCAGCAGCTGCGGCAGCTCGCGGCGCTGGTAGCGCAGCACATGGAGCACGGGACCAAAGACTTCGCGTTGCAGGCTGTGCAGGTCCTTGAGTTCGATCAGTGTGGGTGGCACAAAATGGCCTTGCGCGGCTACTTCGGCAGCCAGTGGCGATTGATGAACGTTCAGACCCTGGGCCTGCAGTCTGGCGATATGTTTTTCGATATGGGCCTGGGCCTCGGCGTCGATCACCGGGCCTATGTCGGTGGCCAGCAGGGCCGGGTCGCCGCAGCGCAACTCCTGCATGGCGCCGTGCAGCATGGCGAGGAGCCGGTCGGCGCAATCGCTTTGCACGCACAGCAGGCGCAGCGCCGAGCAGCGCTGGCCTGCGCTGTCAAAAGCCGAGGACACAATGTCCAGCGCAGCTTGTTCCACCAGCGCCGACGAGTCCACGATCATCGCGTTCTGGCCGCCGGTCTCGGCCACCAGCACCACGCTCTCGCCATCGGCACGCAGGCGTTGCGCGGTCTGCTGGTTGAGCAGGCGCGCCACTTCGGTGGAACCGGTAAACAGCACGCCGGCCACACGCGCATCGGCGACCAGAGCTGCCCCTACGGTTTCACCGCGGCCTGGCAGCAACTGCAGCACGGGCGCAGGAATGCCTGCCTCATGCAGCAGGCGCACGGCTTCCATGGCGATCAACGGCGTCTGCTCTGCAGGCTTGGCCAGCACTACATTGCCGGCGGCCAGCGCTGCAGCAATCTGGCCGGTGAAGATGGCCAACGGAAAATTCCAGGGGCTGATGCAGACCACGGGGCCTATGCCGGCTGCTAGCAGCCCGGCCTCATCCTGCCTGCGCATCTGCGCCGCGTAGTAGCGCAGAAAATCTATGGCTTCGCGCACTTCCGAGACGGCATTCGCAGCCGTCTTGCCGGCCTCGCGCATCAGCAGCGCCATCAGCGGCTGGATATGGGTCTGGTAGTTGTCGGCAGCCGCTTCCAGCAAGGCGGCGCGCTGTGCTGCAGCGGTCTGGCTCCACGCAGGCTGGGCCTGTTCGGCAGCGGTCAGTGCCTGCCGAAGCAGCTCTGGCGTGGTTTCTGGCACATGGCCCAGCACTTGTTGGTGATTGGCGGGGTTGGTGATGGCGTCGGCTTGCTCCGCTGACGGGGCCGGTTCGGACCTTTTCAGGCTTTGGGTCAGAGCAGCCAGCACCTTGTCGTCGCTCAAATCCAGCCCGTCGGAATTCTGGCGCTGCGTGCCCAGCAGGTCGCGGGGCAGGGCAATGCACGGGTGGGGCTGTCCTATGGGCGTGGAGTCATTTTGGCTTTCAGCCAAGGTCTGGTCTGCGGGGGCAGCTATCAAATCCGATATGGGCCAGTCGGGGTCGGCAATGCGGTGCACAAACGATGAATTGGCCCCGTTTTCCAGCAGGCGACGCACCAGATAGGCCAGCAGTGTTTCATGCGTGCCCACGGGTGCATAGATGCGGCAGGGGCGGCGCGCAGCTGGGTCGCCAGCCTCGACCACGTTGCGGTACAACGGCTCGCCCATGCCGTGCAGACATTGAAATTCATAGCGGCCCGAGCTATAGGGTTCGGTGCTGGCCAGCGATTCGATGGTGGCCACGGTCTGGGCGTTATGTGTGGCGAATTGCGGGTAGATGGCGTCGGGCGCGGCCAGCAGCTTGCGGGCGCAGGCGATATAGGCCAGGTCCGTGTGGTGTTTGCGCGTGTAGACCGGGTAGTCGGCCAGGCCGTCGATCTGCGCCCGCTTGATTTCGCTGTCCCAGTAGGCTCCCTTGACCAGGCGCACCATCAGGCGGCGGCCGCTGCGCCGGGCCAGATCGACCAGATAGTCGATCACATAGGAGCAGCGCTTCTGATAGGCCTGAATCACAAAGCCCAGACCGTTCCAGCCTGCGAGGCTGGGGGCGTGGGCCAGTTGCTCCAGCAGGTCCAGCGACAGCTCCAGCCGCTCGGCTTCTTCGGCGTCGATATTGAGTCCGATGTCGTAGCTGCGTGCCAGCTCGCACAGTTGCAGCATGCGTGGCAGCAACTCATCCATCACGCGCTGCCATTGCGCGCGGCTGTAGCGTGGGTGCAGGGCGCTGAGCTTGATGGAAATGCCGGGCCTTTCGTAGATGCCCAGGCCCGGAGCCGATTGGCCGATGGCGTGAATCGCATCCACATAGGACTGCAGATAGCGCTGAGCATCCTGCGCGGTCAGCGCGGCTTCGCCCAGCATGTCGTAGGAATAGCGAAAGCCCTTGGCCTGCAGCTCGCGCGCGCGCTGCAGAGCCTCGCCAATGGTCTCGCCCATCACGAACTGCTCGCCCATGAGACGCATGGCCATATCCACGCCTTTGCGCACCAGTGGCTCGCCGCCGCGGGCCGTCAGGCGCTTGAGCGCCGAGAGCAGGCCCGATTCGCTATGCGTGTCGACCAGCTTGCCGGTAATCACGAGGCCCCATGCGGCAGCGTTGACGAAGAGCGACGGGCTTTTGCCCAGATGAGCCTGCCAGTCGCCGCCACGCAGCTTGTCGCGGATCAACGCGTCGCGTGTGCAGTCATCGGGGATGCGCAACAGTGCCTCGGCCAGACACATCAGTGCCACGCCTTCCTGCGAGGACAGTGAAAACTCCTGCAACAGGCCTTGCACCAGCCCCTGGCGGCCCACGCTGGCGGGCTGGGCGCGCAACTGCTCCACCAGCAGGCGTGCATGAGAGGCGACTTGAGCGGCCTGAGAGGCAGGCAGTGTGGCGGCAGGCAGCAATCGGGTGACTGCGGCACTTTCGCTCATGCGCGTGGCAGCAGTGATGGCCTGGCGCAAAGCGTCGGCGGGGCGATGGGGACCGGGAAGCGGGGTGAACACGGAGTTGGAGGTCTGCATATCGGATCGGAAGAATGCGGGCCGGGCAGCGAGTCGGTGCGCTGTCATCACCTGTGAACACCCGCATTGCAAGCCGCTTGCGACGCGGTGTCTACATGGGGCAAATCATTGCTGGTCTTTCAACGAATGAATCACTATATTTTTGAAATTCAAAAGAGGAATTCACCAATGAGTGATGCTTTGGAAGTAGATCTGGATAGGATTGATCGCAAAATCCTGTCGATCTTGCAAGCCGATGGCCGCATTTCCAATCTGCGCCTGGCCGAGAAGGTGGCGCTGTCACCCACGGCTGTGCAGGCGCGGGTGACGCGGCTTACGCGCGACGGCTATATCCTGGGCTATGAGGCGCGCCTGAATCCGCGCAAGCTGGGCGTGGGCATGACGGTGTTTGTCGAGGTGCTGCTGGACCGCACCACGCCTCATGTGTTCGACGAATTCAAGGCCGCCGTGCTGGCCTATCCGGCCATCATGGAATGCCATATGGTGGCAGGCGGCTTTGACTATCTGCTCAAGACCCGCATGGCCGACATGGGGGCCTACCGCGAATTTGCCGGGCGTGTGCTGTGGCAACTGCCCGGCGTGCGTGAAACGCGTACCTATGCGGTGATGGAGGAGGTCAAGGACGATGCCCGGCTGCCGCTGTAGCAGATTGAGGCCGGGCACGGTTTGTGCATCCGGCTCAGGCCGGGCGCTGATACCTCTGAAACGAAGCCCGCAGCAGATCCAGTATCAGAAACAGCGACATGCCAAAGGCCAGCGCCACCACGACCATGGGCAAGCCCAGGGCGCTGACGACGGAGCTGCCACCGGGAATGGCCAGTGGAGTGTTGGTGGTACAGATGAATTCTGCAGCGCTCATGCCGGTGTAGTGCATGGCGCAGACCGCAATGGCCATGATGGCTGCCGCCAGCAGGCGGGCGCTGATCTGCACGGTATGGAACGCCAGCCACAGCGCCGCCGTGGCGGCGACCAGCGCAATCAGCACGGACAGGGCCACGCGCCCGTAGTCCCACTGGAAGTGGCCGCCAAAGCGCATTCCGTACATGCCCAGATAGTGCATGACCACGGCACCCATGCCCAGCATGGAGCCCGCCGTCAGCAGCCGGCCCATGTTGTGCGGATTGCGTGCCACGATATGGAAGGCCAGGGCAGAGATGAGCACCGCTGCAATCAGGGAAATGCCGGTTTCCCAGATGGAGTAGCCCACGCCCAGGTCCATGCGCAGGGCCAGCATGGCAATGAAGTGCATGGACCAGACACCGATGCCTCCGAGGGCGATGCCGGTGCTGAGCAGGCCCAGCCGGTAGGACTGGCTGGCGCTTTTGCCCGAAAGCAGCCGCTTGGCCGAGACCAGCGCCATAAAGGCACCGACCGCCGAGATCACATAAGACAGTACAACAAGTTCCATGTTGTAGCTGGTGTTGACCGCTGCATCCATGCGCTTCTCCCAGTGTTGGAAAAGAAGAATCGAGACTGTGCAGCGTGAGTTTTATCAAAATGTTTAAAAAGTATCAATCTGATATTTTTGAAGCTATCCCCAGAGCGCCGGCTTGTTCACCATCAGGAAATAGGTCACGGCCATGGCAATAAAGGCCGGGTAGCCCAGGGCCTCCCAGCGCTGCTGGTATTGCTGGTAGAGGCGGGGCAGAGCCTGGTTGCCGACCTGGGCCTCGGCGGCAATGGCGGCCATGCGGATCTGCAACCACACCACGAGCAGCCAGCAGATGCCTGCCAGCACATACAGGCCCAGTGACATGGCCAGCCAGGGCGTGCTCAACGGCCAGCCCGCCATATAGGCCATGGCAATGCCGGTGATGGGTTGAATGAAGATGCAGGGAGTGGTGAACCACCAGTCCGCGCGTACCACAAGGCGGCTGACCACGGCCTGGGCAGCGACCGAGCCGCTGCGGTTGGCAAAAAACATATAGAAGGCCGAGCCCAGCCCCGTGCCCACCAGCAGCACGCTGGAGAGAATGTGGACCATCTTGAGCAGCAGATAGGTATTCATGATTCGCGTCCGTCGGATGAAGAAGATCTTGCCTGCAGCAAAAACCACAACATGGCGGCAATCGGCAGGTTCTTGAGCAGCGGCCCCAGCGGGTGCAGCCACAGCGCGGGTTGCAGCACAGTGCCCACCACGGTCATGGCCGTCATCAGCAGCAACGCTGCCAGATAGCTGGCCCGGCCTGGGCGCAGCAGCAGAGCCAGGCCGATGAGCAGGTCGGCCAGCAGGCCTGACCAGATCAGCAAGGCCTGCCATTGCAGGTTGGCAATGCCTCCCTCGGCCAGCAGGCGCGCGCCTTCGTGGTTCAGGCCGGAGAAACCGAGATAGTCCAGTGCGCTGACCAGGGCCGTACCCAGCCAGACTGCGACCAGACTGGCATGCATGGCGCGGGTCGCTGGTGGAGGCGTCTTGGCCATCATTGAATGCTCAGGCATAAGTTCAGGCATGAAGGCGCCCACCCTTGGGCAAGGTGGCCAGCATGTCGCGGATATCGACAGGTGCGCGCCCCAGCAGATCGGCCAGTGTTTGTGGATTGGTGATGTTGTCGTTTTCCAGCAGCGCAGCAGCTTCGCTGCACCAGGGCATCCATGGCAGGCGGTCGCCCATGCTGGCGCTGGCCTTGCTGAGCCAGTTCGGCAGCAGCCGCACTCTGGCTGGGCCGTATTCCATTTGCGAGCGCAGGCTGGCGATAAAGCGTTCTATGGAGACGGGCTCCGGTCCGCCGATCTCGATCACGCCGGATGGAGTGGTCGAGACAGCCATTTTGGCCAGCACTTCGGCCAGATCCCGTACTGCCACGGGCTGGATATGGGCGCTGCGCATGACGGAGGGCAGCGGCAACAGGGGCAGACCGGCCAGCAGCAGAAACAGCTTGCTGCTGGAGCCGCCACCGCCAAAGATGATACTGGGGCGTACCACGACGGGGTTGAGCTGGTCCAGCTCGCCCAGGGCCAGCAGATAGTCGTCGGCTGCACGCTTGGTAGTCGCGTATCGGGTTTCGCTCTTGTCCACGCCCAGCGCCGACACCTGTACCACGCGTCTTACCCCGGCTTGGGCACAGGCCTCGAACAAGGCGGCAGGGGCCTTCATATGCAAGGTCTGCAGGTCCTGGCCGGGCTTGTCGCGCAGCGCTCCCACGGCATTGATGACGGCATCGATGTTCTGCAGATGCTCCAGCCACTGCTCGGGTGCGGTGCAGCGGGAAAAATCCAGTGCCGGGCTGGAATGGCGGCTGCGCACCACCGGGTCATGGCCCGACTGGCTCAAGGCATTGACGATGTGCTTGCCCAGAAAGCCGGTGCCGCCGCAGATCAGAACTCGCATATGGGGCTCCTTTCATGATTTCTGCCATTGCAGAAATTCCATGTCATGGGTTTGGGACCTTGTCGCTGTCCTTGCCCGTACCTCTGACAAAGCGCTGAACGCTGGCGCCCAGGCGCAAGATCTTGTCCAGTGTGGCGGGCGACAGGCGCAGCATCTCGTCGGTCCAGACGCCCATGGAATCCATGAGCCGCAAGGTTTCGTGCACGCGGTCCTGGGTGTCCGGAGTTTCCTGTTCGAACTCGGGCTGGGCGATCAGCTCGCGCAGCAGGGCGCTGGTAGGGTCGAATTCGCGCTGCTTGCGTTCTCGCACAATGGTGCGCAGCAGCTCCCACACATCGGCCGAGGTTTCGAAATACTCGCGCCTGTCGCCGCTTTTGCGGCTGGTGCGAATCAGGTTCCAGTTCAGCAGCTCTTTCAGGCTGGTGCTGACGTTGGAGCGCGCCGCACCCAGGGTTTCGCAGATTTCATCGGCATTGAGTGGGCGGCCATGAAAGAACAGCAGGGCATGGATCTGCGCCACGGTGCGGTTCACACCCCAGGCATTGCCCATGTCACCCCAGTGGTGCACAAAGCGTTCGGCGATAGGACTCAGTTGCATGCACCGCAGTGTGGTGTTCTTTGAAATTTCTGTCAATACAGAAATTTGTAATTTGACAAGGCGCTTGAAGAGGCAGAATGGCCGAATGATCAGCTGATATCGCTTTTGAATGGGCGCCTGAGGGATATTTCTGTGCTTTTGGAAATTTCGTACGAATGGTGGGTCTGCGGCACTCCCTCTATAGAATGGCGCCAAGATGCCGGGGCAGATCGCTCCGAGGGAAGGGAGACTTCATGACCGCTTTATCCGCCATGCGTGCCGCGCTGGTTCTGTCGGCCTGCGCTCTGGCGCAGGCTGCCTCTGCCGCCTGCTACTTTGTCTATGCGCCCAACAACGAGCTGATCTACCGCTCCAATCGCTCTCCCGTCGATCTGTCTTTGCCGCTGCATATGACGGTGCCCAAGCTCTCTCCTGGCGCGACCCTTCTTTTTTCACTGGACGAATACAACTGCGCAACCGAGGTCAATCTGATTGCCGAGCGGGCCCTGATGTCCCAGGCACGCAATGGCCGTGAGCGGCGTCTGCGCGAAGATTCGCGCTTCTGATTGCATAGCTGATAGCGATTGCAGGGCAAGCGTTTCAGCTGATTTCTATTGAAACTGTCGGCTTGACCTGCTGGTGGAGGCCGCAGCTTTTTGCCGTGGTCGGCTCTCGGGTATGGGGCAGCCTGAGACAATCGGGGCACCATGAGTGAATCCCGCGACAACAAAATTCCCGAAAACCTGCCCGAAGTCCCGTCTGATGCCCCGGCGCTGCCCGAGGGCTGGCTGGAAGTGCTGTCCATGGACATGGATGCCCAGGGCGTTGCCCGCAAGCCCGACGGCAAGGTCGTCTTCATCGACGGAGCCCTGACGGGCGAGATCGTCAGTGCCAACACCCATCGCAAGAAAAACAACTGGGAAGCCGCCACGCTGACCGAAATCCACCGCGAATCCTCCCAGCGCGTGACGCCCGGTTGCCCCAACTTCGGCTTGCATGTGGGCGCTTGCGGCGGCTGCAAGATGCAACACCTGCATGTGGCGGCCCAGGTGGCCATCAAGCAGCGCGTGCTGGAAGACAACCTCTGGCATCTGGCCAAGGTCAAGCCCGAGACCCTGCTGCGCCCCATCGAAGGCCCGGCCTGGGGTTATCGCTTCCGCTCGCGCCTGTCGGTGCGCTATGTGATCAAAAAGGGCAAGGCGCTGGTGGGCTTCCATGAGCGCAAGAGCCGCTACATCGCCGACATGGAGACCTGCAAGATCCTGCCTCCCCATGTGGATGCCATGCTGATGCCCATGCGCGCCCTGATTGCCAGTATGGATGCGCGCGAGACCTGCCCGCAGATCGAAGTGGCCTGCGGCGACCATGTGACGGCCCTGGTGCTGCGTCACCTGGAGCCCCTGAGCGATGCCGACAAGCAGCGTCTGCGTGATTTTGCCGCCGAGCATGATGTGCAGTGGTGGCTGCAGCCCAAGGGCCCGGACACGGTGCACCTGATGGAAGAGGGCGGCACTCTACTGTCCTACGGATTGCCAGACTTCGGCATCACCATGCCGTTCAAGCCCACGGATTTCACCCAGGTCAATCCGCATATCAATCGTGTGCTGGTCACACGCTCACTGCGCCTGCTGGACGCGAAGAAGGACGAACGCGTCATCGACTGGTTTTGCGGCCTGGGCAACTTCACCCTGCCCATTGCCACCATGGCACGCGAGGTGCTGGGTATCGAAGGCTCGGACACCCTGGTCAAGCGCTCGCACGAGAACTATGCGGCCAACAATGCCGTGCGTGCCGAGGAAGACAAGCTGGCGCCTACCGCCTTTGTGGCCCGCAATCTTTTCGAGATGACGCCGGCCATGCTGATTGCCGACGGCAATGCCGACAAGTGGCTGGTGGACCCTCCGCGCGAAGGTGCGTTTGCTCTGGCCAAAGCCATGGCCGATATTCACCAGATCCGTATCGGCGCCAAGCAGACCGGTGTGGCCACCGAAGAGCAGCCCGATCTGTTGCCGCCCCTGCCTGAAGGCCAGGAAAGCTGGAACTTCCCCAAGCGCATCGTTTACGTGAGCTGCAACCCTGCCACGCTGGCGCGTGATGCCGGCCTGCTGGTGCATCAGGCAGGCTACCGCTGTGTGGCAGCCGGTGTGGTCAATATGTTCCCGCACACGGCCCACGTGGAGTCCATGGCCGTCTTCGAGCGCGACTGATCAGGCTCTGAGGTCCGGGCTTTGCCTGACAGGAGTGCAGCTCGGCCATTTCAGCACCAAGAGAGCAGCACCAGCAGACCTCCCAGGCAGATGAGCAAGCCCAGCACGGTCTGGGTACGCATGCTCGGGTGCGGGTTGTGGCGGCTTGATTCCATATAGGCATTCATCATGCGGTCTCCTGGTTGCCCAGCGCGGGCTGGGGTGAGTCATCTTCCATGCCGCTATGCAGCTGCACCACATGCAGGGCGTTGCTGGCGGCATCCAGCAGCACACAGGGCTTGCCCGTGCGCTTGCAGTGATCCTGAACCCGCCAGAAAGCACCATCGCTGATGCAGCCGCTTTGGCAGATCACCAGATCGGCGGCCTGAAGGCTGTTTTCCAGCAATTGCTGTTCCAGCTGGTCGTCGTCTTGCGGTGCCAGAGTTGTCTGATTGAACAGGGAGACCGGCTGCACCGCGGTGGAGGGTGACGATAGCCAGGCCGTCAGCTGCTGCGCGACCAGGGTTTGCCGTAGCTCTCTCTCCCAGGCCAGGGCGCTGTCTCGCGCGATCAGCTGGGCGCGGGTGCGCACCAACTGCTGGCTCAGCGTCTGTACCTGGCGGGCCAATGACTGGATTTCGGCACTGCAGCGCTGCTGAACCTCGCGGTAGTTCAGCAAGAGAGCCCCATGCTCCCGCCGCAATTGCTCAATTTCATCATTGCTCATGGCAGATCCCTCCTGGGTCAGTGGCAGGCCGGCCGGAGCTCATCTGCCTGTCGCTTGATCATGAATTAATGATAATGCAATTGGGAATCGTTATCAATAAATGAGATACAAGCGAGGCGTGTTTTGTGACGCCAAGGTGGAATGAAAAAAGGCCGCAGCACTGTGGCTGCGGCCTTGGGGTTTGAGCGGTAGAACTCGCGACTCAGCTGCGGTTGCGGCTGGCGCTATTGGTATCACTGTCTGTGCTGCTGCGCTTTTCCGGAGCACTTTGGCCCAGAACAGAAGGCACGCCTTCGATTTTGTTGGAGCGCATGTACTCGTCCATATCCTTCCAGCCGGCAAAGACCAGCGCTTTGGGGGCCTTGGGGTTGAGGACATAGCAGTCTTCCAGGCCGCGCATGGCATGGCGGCAGGCGCCGCCGATGGCCTTGGCTTCGGATTCACGCGCGATGGTGCGTGGATCGGGGCCCAGGCCTGGAATGTCTTCAATCTTGCAGCCTGCGAGCACCAGAGGCAGCAGGGCCAGGGCAAGCGCACGGGGAAGGTGGTTTGGCTTCATCTTGTCTGGATATCGGCAGCAACTGGTGAGAATTTAGCCCAGGACATATAAAAAAGGAGTGCACGAAGCACTCCTTTTTCAAATCCGGGGCAGGGCCGCAGCTTAGTCGCGTTCGCCGCCCATGATACCCAGCAGGGCCAGCAGGCTCTGGAACACATTGAACAGGTCCAGGTACAGGGCCAGAGTGGCGCTGATGTAGTTGGTCTCGCCGCCGTCAATGATCTGCTTGAGGTCATACAGCATGTAGGCGGAGAAGATGGCTATGGCCAGCATGGAGATGGCCATCATGCCGGCGGTGGAGCCCACGAACACGTTGATGACCGCACCCAGCATCAGCACCAGAGCGCCCACGAACAGGAACTTGCCCATGCCAGACAGGTCGCGCTTGATCACGGTGGCCAGCATGGCCATCACGAAGAAGACGCCTGCCGTGCCGGCGAAGGCCGTCATGATCAGCTGCACGCCGTTGGAGTAACCCAGCACCATGCCGATCAGGCGCGAGAGCATCAGGCCCATGAAGAAGGTAAAGCCCAGCAGCACGGGCACGCCCGCAGCACTGTTCTTGGTCTTTTCGATCGCGTACATGAAGCCGAAGGCACCGACCATGAAAACGATCAGGCCCACGCCGCCGCGCAGCGATGCAGTGATGCCAGTGGCTACGCCCACCCAAGCGCCCAGCACGGTGGGGATCAGGCTGAGTGCCAGCAGCCAGTACGTGTTGCGCAGAACACGGTTGCGCTCTTGCTGCGAGACACCGTAGCCCGCAGAGCCCAGTGTGGTGACTTGTTCGTTCATGTAGCCATTCCTCCTTCAGGAATTGTGTATGGAAACGTTGTCATTCTAGGTGGGGGTATTGCGGAGGGATTGCAATACCCCGGTGGAAAAAGGCAGTTTTAGGTTCGGATGTTTTGCACATGACATCTATTTTTGCCGTTAACGTACAGAATATCCTCCTCTTATTAACAATCCGACGGAGTTTTTTACCTATATGAAGACCAAGCACGAACTCGAACTGGCCGACGTGAAAGCTATCGCCGCAGCAGCCGAAGCTGAAGCGCTGAAGAACAACTGGCCCGTGACGATTTCCATCGTGGATGATGGCGGCCACCTGCTGCTGTTGCAGCGCATGGATGGTGCGGCTCCCATTTCCGCTCACATTGCTCCCGCCAAGGCCCGCTCTGCTGCCGTGGGCCGCAAGGACACCAAGGCCTTTGAAGACATGATCAACAACGGCCGTACCGCTTTCCTGAGCGCTCCCTTTGTGGACGGTCTGCTCGAAGGTGGCGTGGCCATCGTCAAGGACGGTCAGGTGCTGGGCGCCGTGGGTGTGTCCGGTGTGAAGGCCAACGAGGATGCGCAAGTGGCCAAGGCCGGCATTGCTGCTCTGGGCCTGTAATTGCCTCTGTCCCGCAGCCTGGAGCGGCGGGCCCCAAAACAAAACCCCTGCGCGCGAAAGCGGCAGGGGTTTTGTTTTGGACGCAGGATGTGGAAAAAACGCGTGGCTACCGGCGGCGTGAGCGCAAGAGAGGGCTTGTGCTCCACGGCCGCTGTGGCTGGCGAATACGACACTTGCGGTGTCGCCCCACGATGAAACGGTACGGCTGACGGATGTGGGCGGCCTTTACTTGGTCAGTATGAGCTTGCCCAGCTTGGTGGCCTGCAGGCGATAAGGGGTGCCGTTGTGCACGATGGTTACGGCCTTCTGACCGTTGAGCAACTGGGCGCTGTCCAGGCCCGCGTGGCTGGCAGGGTATGCTGAGTCAGGTGTCAGGGAGGATGCGGCGGCCATGGAGGCGGCTTGGTGGACTTGGAGCTGCGAAGTCGCAGCAAGCGATGCGGACATGCCGTGATTCCTTAAATTCAAAACTGGTGTAATGATAACAATTCTCAATTGAAATGCAAGTGATACCCAGTCTCATTCAAGAAAAAATTGCTGTCTATTTTCAGGAGTGAATCGATGTGCTGGCTGGTAGCTACTTAGATGCTTTGAAATTCATAGCGTTCGACGTATGACTGCAAAGGGGTTAAGCCTGTTTTTGCCTGATTTTCTCCATGAAAAACGGCCCCTAGGGATCCTCTGCACGAATCCACGCCTGATGTGCTTGCAAGGGCCTGAAGCCCAGACAATACAGACATGAAGCAAAGCAGCCTGGGCCTGAGCAACACCGTCAAGCGCACCCGCAAGCGCGAATTCCTGGACGCCATGGAGCTGGTGGTTCCTTGGGCTGAACTGGTAGCGCTGATAGCGCCCTACGCCCCCGAGAGTGGGCGGCGGGGTCAGCAGCCCTTTGCGGTGCAGACGCTGCTGCGCATCCACTTCATGCAGCAGTGGTTCAAGCTCAGCGACCCTGCAATGGAAGAAGCGCTGCATGATGTGCCTGCGTTTCGTGACTTCGCAGGTCTGTCTCGTTGGGACGAACACATCCCCAGCGAGTCGAGCATCCTGCGCTTCAGGCACCTGCTGGAACGCCACAAGCTGGCCGAACAAATCCTGGCCACGGTCAACGCACTGCTGCAAGCCAAGGGCTTGCAGTTGAAGGCGGGCACCGTGGTGGATGCCACGCTGATTGCGGCCCCCAGTTCCACCAAGAACCAAAGTGGCGAGCGTGACCCCGAGATGCACCAGAGCAAGAAGGGCAACCAGTGGTACTTTGGCATGAAGGCCCACATCGGGGTGGATGCCGACTCGGGCCTGGTGCACACAGTGCGGGGCACGGCTGGCAACGTCAGCGACATCGTCGAAGCCAACAGCCTGCTGCACGGGCAGGAGACAGATGCCTTTGGTGATGCGGGCTACCAAGGGGCGGACAAGCGCCCCGATGCCAGGCAAGCCGTGTGCTGGCACGTGGCCATGCGCCCAGGCCTGCGCCGGGCGCTGGACAAAGACAAGCCTCTTGATGATCTGATCGACCAGCTGGAGCGCACCAAGGCGCGCATCCGGGCCAAGGTGGAACACCCCTTCAGGGTGCTCAAGCAGCAGTTTGGATATGTGAAGGTGCGCTACCGTGGTTTGAAGAAAAACACGGCGCAGATCGTGACGCTGTTTGCCCTGTCCAACCTGTGGATGGCCAGGCACAAGCTGAAAGCCATGGCACAGGTGCGCGTGCAAGGGGCGTAATGCCCACGAAATCGGGGAATTGCATCCCCCTGGAGGCGCCTGGACAACGTTTGGGCGCCTTGCTGAGGCAGGCTTTATCTCACGGACGGGCGTAGCTCACTTCCAAGTAATTCGTGCAGACCTTCCCTAGGGGCCGTTCAGAGATAAATGCAGTGGTGGTTTATTTGGTTGGATCGGTCACAAAGCCGATCTTCTTGACGCCGGCGCGCTGGGCCGCCGCCATGGCCTGGGCTACACGTTCGTAGCGCACTTCCTTGTCGCCGCGGATATGCAGATCAGGCTGGGGTTCCTTGACGGCTTCGGCCTGCAGATTGCTTTCCAGTTGTTCGTCGCTGACCTCCTGGCCATTCCACGAATACTTGCCGTCGGCCGTGATGCCCAGTTGCACGGTGGCAGGCTTGGTGTCCTCGGGCTGATTGGTGGCGCGCGGCAGGTCCACGTTGACCGAATGTTTCATCACGGGCACGGTGATGATGAAGATGATGAGCAGCACCAGCATGACGTCCACCAGAGGCGTCATATTGATCTCGTTCATCACCTCGTCGCTGTCCCCATCGTCCATGGTTCCGAATGACATGGCTTAGGCGCCTTTCTTCAGCGGCAGCACATTGCCGGAGACCTGGCCGTCCACGGAAACGCGGGCGCCGGTCACGAAATAGGCGTGCACATCGTGGGCAAAGCTGTTGAGGGCATTGAGGATGCCCTTGTTGCCGCGCACCAGAGCGTTGTAGCCCAGCACGGCGGGGATGGCCACGGCCAGGCCCAGGGCGGTCATGATCAGCGCTTCGCCGATGGGGCCTGCCACCTTGTCGATGGAGGATTGGCCCGACATGCCGATGGCCACCAGCGCGTGGTAGATGCCCCAGACGGTGCCGAACAGGCCGATGAAGGGGGCCGTGGAGCCGACGGAGGCCAGAATCGCCAGGCCGGATTGCAGGCGTGCCGTGAATTCGTTGATGCCGTTGCGCAGGCAGCGGGTCACCCAGTCGCTGATGTCCAGGGTGTCATGCAGATGGGCGCTGGTCTTGCGGTGGTGGGCAGAGGCTTCGCGGCCTTCGAGCACCATGAAGCGGAAGGGGTTCTGCTTGTCGTCCCCGAGCTTTTCCAGGCCTGTAGCCAGATCGGCGCTGTGCCAGAAGTCCTGCGCAGTCTTGGCGTACTTCTTGAATTTCACGATGTCCAGCGCCTTGATGACGATGACCAGCCAAGAGGCCACCGACATGGCCAGCAAGATGATGGCCACGGCGCGGGTCACGAAGTCGCCCTGTGTCCAGACGTGGGCAATGCCGAATTGGGATTCCATGGGTACTCCTGAAAACTGCGGTTTTATTTGAGAACAAAGTTGATGGGGACGATGTGCCACATGGCTTCGGGCACACCATTGCGCTTGCCAGGAACAAACTTCCACTGGCGCACGGTGTTGATGGCGGCGTCGTCCAGGCGGTCAAATCCGCTGGACTGTTTGATTTCGATCTTCTCGGGCTGACCCTGCTCGTTGATATAGACACGCAGCATGACCTTACCTTGCTCGCCCATGCGCTTGCTGACCGAAGGGTAGGCGGGTGCAGGGTTGTTCAGATAGGCAGCATTGCTCGACGGCTGCTCGATCTTGGGTGGAGCCGGTGGAGCGGGGGGCGCTGGCGGTGCGGGCGGGGCCGGAGGCGCCGGTGGTGCAGGCGGATTCTTGTCCGGCTTGCTCTGGCTGTCTTCCGTCGAGCCTTGCGGGGCTGCGGGAGCAGGCGTGGGGTCTTTGATGGCCTTGGGTAGCGGCGCTTTTTTCAGCTCAGGCTTGATCTGGGGCTTGGGCTGCGGTTTGGGTGCCGGGGCTGGAGGCGGTGGTGGCGGAGCCGGTGGCTTGGGCTCTGGCGCCGGTGGTGCTATGAACTCGGCAATCACGGCGGCAGGCACCACGACCTCGGGAGGGTGCTGCTGCGCCAGACCATGCTGCATGGCCCAGAGGGCGGCAGCATGTGCAACAACCACGGCACCAGCTACTGCCAGGTTGCGGCTGGGGCCGCTGGCAGAAGCAAATTGATCAGACTGGGACATAAGAGCGGGGAAGGCAACCAGAGCAGGCTGGAATCAGAAAAGAAAGCGCTGGTTAACCGGCTAGAGGGCGCCCGGTGAGGGGTTCTGCGTGCGCTGGCGCAACAAGATCAGTCACGCAGTATCCACCAGGTGCATGCCATCACAAGAATCAGGCTGCCAACAAGGGCTGAGAGGACGGTGTAGTTTGCGAGGTGGGCCATGCTTTGCTTTCCAGAATATTGGTGGCAAGCTGAACCGTCTGAACGGATGCACCGGCGTGCGATTCGTTATGAATGGCTGCGATCGGATGGGTGGCACTGCATTGGGCAACCACATCGCGTGCGCAGCCTTCGCAGCGCCCGCATTGCATGGCAACACCCAATTCAAACTGGATTTCGTCAAAGCTCATACCCGCATGCGCGTGGCGTGCTATTTCTCGGTCGGAAACCCGGCGGCATACACAGACGATCATGGCTACAGGCAGTTGTTGCTGGCTATTGAGGTGATAGCTGGAGTATAAATGAGAATCCATCGCATTTGCAATGCATGCCCGCCAATTAGGCGTGTTGCTGCTGTGGTTAAAGCTGGCTTTCCACTGAAAATGCTTGGGAAACAAGCAGTTGCGGCCCGATGTCGGCCAGCGTGGCACAGCCTGTCTGGGCCATGGCCAGCTCCAGTTCGGCACGCAGCAGATGCAGCATATGGGCCACACCCAGCATGC
This sequence comes from Comamonas resistens, assembly GCF_030064165.1. NCBI lineage: Bacteria > Pseudomonadati > Pseudomonadota > Betaproteobacteria > Burkholderiales > Comamonadaceae > Comamonas > Comamonas resistens. Next base: position 3,225,799 of record NZ_CP125947.1, on the reverse strand, counting down.
CGGCTACGGCCAGTGCATGCATCTGTGGGCGGCCGACCATGACGGTGCTGGCACCCATGGCCACGGCTTTGAGCACATCGGTGCCCAGGCGTACGCCGCTGTCCATCAGAAGTGGGATGGAGCCGGGCAGGGCAGCGCGGATGGCCGGAAGCACTTCCAGCGGCGACACAGCACCATCGAGCACCCGCCCGCCGTGGTTGGAGACAACGACCGCATCGGCGCCCAGCTCAGCCGCCCTGGCGGCGACCTGGGGGGACAGCACACCTTTGACAATCAGTGGCAGCCGGGTCTGTGCGCGCAGCCAGACAAGGTCGTCCCAGCTGGGGGCGTGGCGGGTCAGTTCGGTGCCGAACAGAATCTGCTCGCTCATCAGATCGGCGCTGTGGCGTTGCTGCGGCATGCCGCGCAGATTGACGGCCTCCACGCCGGGCGGCAGCGGGTAGCTGGAGCGTTTGATATGCGCATCCACCGTCCACATCAGCGCTGTGTAGCCTGCGGCTTCGGCACGGCGCACCAGCTGCAGCGTGTGCTCGCGCGAGGCTTGCTGATAGAGCTGAAACCACAGCGGGCCGCTGCGTCCCAGTTCCTGAGCCGCGCTCTGCGCAGCCTGGGCGATGTCTTCCAGGCTATGGCTGGACAAGGTGCTGACCACCATGCCGGTGCGCATGGCCATGGCGGCGCGTACGGCGGCCAGCTCGCCTTCGGGGTGGGCCAGGCGCTGGTAGGCCACGGGTGCCAGCAGCACCGGCCAGTGCAGTGGCTCGTTCAGCAGCGTCTGTCTTGTGTGCGCGCTCGATAGGTCCGCCAGCGCCTGCGGGCACAGGCGTAGTTGGTCGAAGGCGGCGCGGTTATGGGCCAGTGTCAGCTGCTGGTCGGCGCCGCTTTCAATATGGGCCCAGGCTCCAGCTTCCATATGCTCGCGTGCCAGAGAGGCGTAGTCGGCCAGACTGGCGATATTGGTCGGAATGCTTTGCAAAGGCGGCTGCGCCGGCGTGCCAAGAATATTGAGGGGAGTGGAATTCATTTTGCGGGTGCGTTCTCAAGCGAAATCAATGTTTGGGCGCGATGTGCAAACCGGCATGCTCTAACCCAGAGACGCCGCGCAAGAGTCGCCTCGCGGCGGGGGCGCCCAGCCGAGGGCGTTGTCCCCCCTCAGGGATTAGCTTTCAGACCACATGCGTAAAAGATTGTGATAAGTGCCCGATAGTGCAGCAATGCGTGAGTGCTCGGGTTGCTCCTGCGTCAGCTGCTGGATGGTCTGGTCCAGGTCAAACAGCAGGCGGCGCTGCTCGGCGGATTTGATCAGGCTCTGCGTCCAGAAAAAAGAGGCATAGCGTGTGCCGCTGGTCACAGGGTTGACGCGGTGCAGGCTGGTGCCGGGATAGACGATGGCATCGCCGGCCGCCAGTTTCACGCTTTGCTGGCCGAAAGTGTCTTCCACCATCAGCTCGCCGCCCTCGTATTCCTCAGGGTCGCTGAAGAAGACCGTGGTGGAGACATCGGTTCTGACCTTGATGGCCGTGCCCGGAATGGTGAAGAACGCATTGTCGATATGGTTGCCGTAGGTGCCGCCACCTTCATAGCGGTTGAAGCGCGGGGGCAAAACCTTGAGCGGCAGGGCGGCCGACATGAACAGCGGGTTGCGGCCCAGCCGGTCCAGCAGCAGGTCGCCAATCTGCTGGCCCGTCTTGCTGTCCAGCGGCAGTTGCAGATTGCTTTTGACCTGGGCCGCCACATGGCCAGCCGTGGTGCGTCCATCCTGCCAGGTGGCAGCTTCCAGTGCCTGGCGGCAGTGACGGACTTCATCGGGAGTGAGCAGGGCGGGAATTCTTAGCAGCATGGCTGGGTCTGGTAGGAGATATCGATCTACAGATGCTGGAAACCATAGCAACTGGCGCTTGCTGTTACTTGAGTTCAATGCCTTGATGGTTTAAAACCTTGTATATCAAGTGCTGGCAGCAATGCTTTTGATAGCTGGGACTGGCGCAATGCGGTTTCCAGTCTGCAAGTGTGCATGTAAAAAGCCCCGCTGGCACCAGAGGCCGGCGGGGCTGTGTGTCATGACTTGAGGCTGAGCTGTGCTGGATCAAGCACAGGCCGGACTCCAATTAGTACATGAACTTGAGCGAAGCCACGGCGGAGCGGCCAGCGCCCATATTGGCGTAATGAGGCGAGCGCACGCCGGTGTAGTACACCTTGTTGCCCAGGTTGTAGACGTTCAGCTGGAAGCTCAGATTCTTGTCGATCTGGTAGGCCAGCATGGCGTCGTAACGGGCAAAGCCATTGGCGCCCTTGGTCACGATGCCTCCATCCACGGTGGACACTGCATAGGCGGCATTGACGCTGCTTTGTGCATAGATGCCCAGACCCAGAGTCAGCTTGGGCATGGGCTTGTAGCTGGTCCACAGGCTGAAGCTGTGCTTGGGCGTGTTGGTGAAGGGTTGACCATTGGCCACGTTGCCGATGCCCATGTTCTTCTGCTCGCTATCCATGAAGGTATAGCCGCCGAACACACTCAGGTTGGACAGGATCTGGCCGGTGAAGCCCAGTTCCAGACCGTTGACTTCCTTGTTGCCGCCCATATAGGTGCCGGTGGCATCGGAGATACGGACATTGGTCACTTCGTTGCGGAAGATGGCAGCCGCCAGGTTCAGCTTCTTGTCCAGCAGATCCCACTTGGTGCCCAGCTCGATGGACTTGGTCTTTTCAGGCTTCAGGCTGATCAGCGCATCCGTGGTCGTGGTCAGGTCTTCGCTGCCGTTACCCAGGGTGGAGCCGCCGGGACGCGAGGAAGTGCCGATATTAGCGTAGATGCTGCCATTGGCTGCAGGCTTGTAAACCACACCCAGCTGGTAATTGAACAGGGTGTCGCTGCGGCTCAGGTCATACGCAGGGTAGTTGTTGGGGGCACGGCCACCGGCGGGGCCGGAGGAGGACAGCTTGTAGTGGTCCACGCGCAGACCGGCGTTCACCAGCCATTGCTCGTTGAGCTTGAGCGTGTCAAAGCCATACAGGGCAATCGTGTCGATCTTGTTGATCGTCGATTGAGCAGGCAGCGTGATCGGGAAATTCCAGGCAGCATTGGCACCGCTGGGGTTACTCAGCGTGGTGCACCAGGGGTCGGACACCGAGGTGCAGACGCCGCTGGCGCTCTGGATGGCGCCGGAAGTACCGTCAGATTTTTCCTTGGACAGTTCCAGACCAAAGGCATAGGTATGGCCGATGGAGCCCGTCTGTTCTTTGCCGGTGAACTCGGTCACGTTCTGCAGCGTGGTGGTGTCCCAGAAACGGAAGTTGCCACGGCGCCAGACAAAGCCGTTGATGGCATTGCCCTTGGAGTCGTCAGGCTGAGTCCAGATGTAGTCCTGCTTGGTCTTGCTGTAGCGCAGGCTGTTGCGGACCTTGTTGGTGTCGGTGAACTTGTGTGTGACCGAGGCGGTGAACAGATCGCTCTTTTCCTTCTCATAGTCACGGTTGTTCAGACCGTACCAGTTAGCGCGGTCATTGCCATAAGTGGGGCGCACGGTGGAGCCGCCGGGCAGCTTGGCCATGGCGGTGTTGCTGTACAGATAGGGCACGCCGCCGTCGGGCGTGTTGTCTGTCTGCAGATGCTGCCAGGACAGGGTCACTTCGGTAGGGGTGCCCAGGCCGAAGGTCACGGTGGGAGCAATACCCCAGCGCTTGTTGTCGGGACCGTTGCGGCCGGGAACGTCGGCGCTGTGGCCCATGGCGTTCAGACGGATGGCAGTGGTTTCGTTGATCTTGCGGTTGATGTCCAGCGTGCCGCGCAGATAGTTGTCGGTGCCCAGGCCCACGTCGCCCGAGATGAAGTTCTCGTTCTTGGCCTTCTTGGTGGTGATGTTGATCGAGCCACCTGCACCGCCACGACCGGCGTAGGCCGAGTCGGCACCCTTGATGACCTCCACCGACTCCACGTTGAACACTTCGCGCGTACCGGCCGCGATATCGCGCATGCCGTCCACAAAAGTGCTGGACTGGGCGTCCATGCCGCGAATGAAAGGCTGATCGCCCGAGGGGTTGCCGCCTTCGCCGTTGCCGAAGGTGATGCCGGGGGTGGAGCGCAGGGCGTCCTGCAGACTGGTGGCGCCGGTCTGCTTGATGATTTCTTCATTGATGACCTGAACGGTCTTGGGCGTGTCCAACAACGGGGCGGTGAACTTGCCCTGGCTGCTGGTTTCTGCCTTGAAGGCATTGTCGGCTGCGGCTTCCACGTTCACGGTGGAGAGTGTGGTTTCCTGCTGAGCCATCGCGCTGGCGCCAATCAGGCACAGGCCTGCGGCAATCACGATTTGCTTGAGCTCGCAGCGCAAGCCGTTGGAGTCGGTGGGAGTCAGGTGGTTGTGGTTGGACATGCTTTTGGATGAAGAATCGGTTTTTTGCAAAGCGTGGCGGATTCTAGATGATATTGATAATGGTTCTTGATACCATTACCAAAAAAGGAATGGCAGCTCTTGACTTGTTGCCGAGCGGCAACAGTTCGGTCGGCGCAGCTTGGGTTCAGGCTCGACAAGCGGCTTTGTCCTGGCGGACCTGACGGCTGTGGGTTTGTTTACGTCAGGTAAAGTAAATAGAAGTGATATGCATTTAGAATTTCGCGCAACTAGAATGCCGCCTTGCTGTGCAAGCCTTTACAAGGTGTCCAAGGTTTTGCCCCAGCGTGCCAAGCGTCCCGCTGGGGTCTGGTGGCTTTGCAATCCCTGAAAGTTCTGAATGACAGCGGCTTCTTCCAATGCTCCGCAGCGGGCGTACTGGCTCAAAAAACTGCATGAATGGCACTGGATCAGCTCTGCCATCTGCCTGATCGGCATGTTGTTGTTCGCCGTGACAGGTTTCACCCTCAACCACGCAGGGCAGATCGAAGCCAGGCCCAAGGTGGAAACGCGCGAGGCGCAGCTTCCCGAAGATTTATTGAAAAAACTCCTGCAAGCCCAGGAGCAGAGCGCGCAAGCTGCTAGCAATGCAGGAGTGAACTTGCCCGTCGATGTTGACGGCTGGCTGGCCCAACAGATCAGGGTCAGCGCCAAGGGCTTTGCTGTGGAGTGGAGCGAGGACGAGGCCTATGTCCCCATGCCGCGTCCCGGTGGCGATGCCTGGCTGCGGGTGGATCTCAAGGATGGTGCCGTGGAATACGAGCGCACCGACCGAGGCTGGATTTCCTATCTGAACGACTTGCACAAGGGCCGCAATACCGGCGGCGTCTGGAGTCTGTTCATTGATGTATTTGCGATTGGCTGCCTGGTGTTCTGTATCACCGGGCTGTTGATTCTGAAGATGCATGCACAGCGCCGTCCCATGACCTGGCCCATGGTGGGGCTTGGGCTGGTGCTGCCAGCACTGCTGGTGCTGCTGCTGGTGCATTAGTGAAGTACCCCCTGAGCGGCTGAGCCGCTTCCCCCAAAAGGGGACGGGGCGGCGCGGCCAGCTCAGGCCCTTGCTGGCTGTCTCTGAGTTGGGGTGCTGATTGCGCGGAGTACTACTGGAATTTGTGAAGGAAGAAAAAATGGCGAAGCGGATTTTCAAGACCTCGGTGGCTTTGAGCGCCGTGGTGGGTCTGCCGGCAATCGCTGGCGGACTGGATGTGACGGTGACCGTGCCCCAGTTGCAGGTGGCCGAGTACCACAAGCCCTATGTGGCCGTGTGGCTGGAAAAGGCCGAGGGCGGCATGGCGGCCAATCTGTCCGTCTGGTACGACGTGAAAAAGCACGATGCCGAAGGCACCAAATGGCTCAAGGACATGCGCCAGTGGTGGCGCCGTACCGGTCGCGAGCTGAGCTTTCCCATCGACGGCGTGACTCAGCCTACCAAGCCTGCGGGCGCCCATGCTCTGTCGTTTGCCGAAGGCAAGAACCCGCTGCCCAAGCTGGCTCCCGGCCAGTACAAGCTGATGGTGGAGGCCGCGCGCGAAGTCGGTGGCCGTGAACTGGTGTCCATTCCCTTCGAGTGGCCCGCGAAATCTGCCACCAGCCTGAGCGCCACGGGCAAGACCGAGCTGGGTGCGATCAAGTTAAATGTCACCCCCTGAGCGGCTTTGCCGCTTCCCCCTCTCTCTACGTGCTGCGCACTAGGGAGGGGGACGACAGCTTCGCTGCGCGGCGGCGGGGGGCGCCTAGGTCTTGCTCGCTGTCTCTTTCATAAGGGCGCGCCAGTTTTTGAGAACGCGCCTTTTGTTTTCGATTTGTCATCCTTTCTGTTTTCAAGGACCCGATATGAAATTCAAAACACGTGCTCTCGTTGCTGCAACCCTGGCTCTGGCCGCTTTGGGTGCACAGGCCCATGACATCTGGTTCAAGCCTTCGAGCACAGTGCTGTCCAAGTCGGACTGGGTGACGGTGGATGCCGCTGTCTCCAACGATGTGTTCTTCTTCAATCATCGTCCTCTGGGCCTGGAAGGCGTCAAGGTCAGCGCTCCCGATGGCTCGGCCGTGGAAATGAAGAATGTGGCCAAGGGTGAGTTGCGCAGCGTCTTTGATTTCAAGCCCGAGCAGACCGGCACGCACCGCGTGACCATGTTGTCGACCGGTGTGATGGGCAGCTACAAGGATGCCAAAGGACAGCCCAAGCGCGTGCGCGGTTCGGTGGAAGAGGTGCTCAAGCAGATCCCCGCTGATGCCAAGGAGGTGCATGTGATTGAAAGCCTGCGCCGGATGGAGACCTTTGTGTCCCTGGGCAAGCCCTCGGCACTGGGCGTGAGCGGCAAGGGTCTGGAGCTCAAGCCCGTGACCCATCCCAACGACTTGGTGGCCAGCGAAGAAGCCACGTTTGATTTCCTGATCGATGGCAAGCCCGCCGCCGACCTGGAGATTGAACTGGTGGCTGATGGCATCCGTTACCGCGATGGTATGGACGCGATGAAGTTCAAGACCGATGCCAAGGGACGGGTGTTGATCAAGTTCCCCCGCGCTGGCCTGTTCTGGCTGAACACGGATGCCAAGGACAACAAGACCACGATTGCCAAGGCTACCGAGCGTCGCCTGAGCTATACCGCCACTCTGGAAGTGCTGCCTTAATTTTCAGGCCCAGATGGCTTGAGACACGCGCCCTCGGCAATTCCATGCCCGGGGCGCGTCGTTGTTTAGAGCCGCTAACACAACCCTTGATACGTCGTTGCTTCGCCTTGTCGTACTCTTGTACTGCCTGCGGCTTCGCGCCTCGTCTCAACCGCAAATCTGCGATTTGCCGGGTTGTGTGAGTGGCTCTTAGGTGAAGACCGTATTGATGACCTCCTCAACCCCCCGCGTCCGCTTTGATGCCAGCCTGTGGCAGCTGCCACGGCCTGCAACGCCTGCAAATGGCATATCCGCAGGTGTGGCGTCCGGTGCAGCAGTCAATTTCGGCGGCGTGCACTGGCAGTCAGCGCGCATGCAGCAGCAAAGCGATGGCCGTGTTCATCGCCTGAGCGGCGCCACCATGGGTACGACCTGGTCGCTGCGGCTGGCCAACCCTGACTACCAGCCCATGGAGCCTGTGCAGGCGCTGGTTCAGCAGGTGCTGGATGCCGTGATTGCCCAGATGAGCAATTGGGAGGCAGATTCGGCCATCAGCCAGTTCAATGCATCAAAACCTGGGCAAACGCAGACACTGCCTGCGGAGTTTGCTCATGTTCTGGATGCGGCTTTGCACTGGGCCAAGCTCTCGGGCTCGGCCATGGACCCCAGCATGGGGGCGCTGGTCTCGCTCTGGGGCTTTGGTCCGCGCCAAAAACCTCTGCAGCCGCATGCGGCCAGCTTGCCTCTGGCTCAGGATATTGACCGCCTGCTGCAATCCAGTGGCTACCGCCATTTGCAGTGGAATGCCGACAGGTGCGAGTTGCTGCAACCTGGTGGACTGGAGCTGGACCTGTGCGGTATAGCCAAGGGCTTTGCCGTGGACTGGGTGGTGCAGCGCCTGCAAGCCGCTGGCTGGCAGGGCGGCTTGTTTGAAATTGGCGGTGAGCTGCGCAGCTGGGGTCGCCGGCCTGACGACGGCCTTTGGCGGGTGCAACTGGGAACGGGTGCGGAAGATGAAAGCTCCCCCTTGGTGGTGAGCCTGGGGGAAGGCTCTTTTGCTACCTCGGGCGACTGCTGGCATCGGTTTTCGGTGGCAGGGCGCAGCTACTCACACACGCTGGACCCGCGCACGGGCTGGCCGGTGCAGCATGACCTGGCCAGCGTCACCGTGTTTCATGAAGAGTGCATGCACGCCGATGCTTTGGCGACGGTGCTGACGGTGCTTGGGCCTGAGCAAGGCATGGAGTTTGCACGGCAGCACGCGATTGCCGCGGTGCTGACGGCGCATGGACAAGAGCGGCGGCAGCTGAAGAGCCCCGCCTGGATTCAGAGATTTGGGGCATGACAGTGGAATGGATTTTGACGCCCGATCGCCTCTCGGCTGCCATGGGCCTGCTCGCGGCATACACCGGCATGTGCTGGGGTATCGGTGCCAAGGTACGCAAACAGCGTCTGGCCGACGAGGCCCAGGGCAGCGCGCCAGAGGGTAAGACCGATGCACCTGCAGTGCTGGTGGTGTATTCCAGCCAGACGGGCCAGGCCGAGGCACTGGCCCGCGCCACGGCCGCCATGTTGACGGAGCGGGGCTTGCAGGTGCGGCTATTGGCTGCGCAAAAGCTCGGCGCCGAGCTGCTGGCCCGGTATTCACAAAGCCTGTGGCTGCTGTCGACCACGGGCGAGGGCGATGCTCCAGATCAGGCATTGGGATTTGTACAGGGTCTGATGGCTTCGCAACCGGACCTGCAAAACCATCAAAGCCTGGTACTGGCACTGGGGGACCGCGAATACCAGCAGTTCTGCGCCTTTGGCCTTCAGGTTCATGAGTGGCTACAGGCCTGTGGCGCGCGAAGCCAGGTGGTCTGTGTCGACAATATGGACAGCCAGAGCCTGCAGGACTGGCAAGGCCTGGTCACGCAGATGCACCAGAGCCTGCAGGGGGGGAAAGCCGGTGCTCCGGTCAGCGCGCCGGCGCAGGATTGGCTGCAGACGCCGGCAGCCGTGCCCATGGTGCTGAGCCAGCGCAAGCTGCTCAATCCCGGCAGCCAGGGTGGGCCGCTTTACTGGCTGGAATGGAAGCCGCAGTTCGGTGCGTTGCCGCAGTGGCAATCTGGCGATCTGGTGTCGCTATGTGTGCCGGCTGATCCCGAGCGCGCGCGTGATTATTCGATTGCATCGACGCCCGCCGATGGCAGCCTGCAACTGCTGGTACGCCAGAGCACGCGTGAAGACGGCTCGCCGGGTCTGGCATCCGACTGGCTGTGCCGGGGCATGGCTGTGGGCGATGTGCTGCCATTGACTGTGCGCGAACATGCGGGCTTTCGCCTGGGCGAGAACGCCGGGCGTCCCTTGATTCTGGTGGGCAATGGCTCGGGTCTGGCGGGCTTGCTCAGCCATATCCGTGCACGCGTGCAGCAAGGGTGTGGCGACCAATGGCTGCTGTTTGGTGAGCGCAGCCCGCAGCATGATGCGCTGTATGGCGAGCAACTGCAGACCTGGCTGGTGCAGGGTCATCTTGCCCGCCTGGATCGGGCCTGGTCACGCCATGCCACGCAGTCGCTTTATGTGCAGCAGTTGCTCAATCGTGAGGCCGAGGAAGTGGTGCGCTGGGTGGAGCGGGGCGCTGCCATCTATGTCTGTGGCAGCCTGCAGGGCATGGGCCAGGGGGTGCATCTGGCGCTGCAAGCCATTCTGGGCGAGGCACAGGTGGATGCGATGCTGGCCTCGGGCCGCTATCGCAGGGATGTGTACTGAGCGGCTAGCAAACAGGCTGCCCGGAAACATAAAAAGCTGGCAATGCCAGCTTTTTCCTTGTCTGCAAGCCTTGGCTTACTTGACGTGCTTGCCGATCAGGCCGGCCATCTCGAACATGGAGACTTGGGGCTTGCCGAAAACTTCCTTGAGCTTTGCGTCGGCATTGATCATGCGCTTGTTGGCAGCGTCTTGCAGATTGTTGGCCTTGATGTAGACCCACAGCTTGCTGATGATTTCCGTGCGGGGCAGGGGATCCTTGCCGACCACTGCAGCCAGAGCAGCGCTAGGAGTCAGGGGTTTCATGAAGGCAGCGTTGGGAGTGCGCTTCTTAGCGGCGGGAGCTGCTGCGGGTGCTGCAGCGGTTGCCTTCTTTGCAGTTGCCATTTTGCTTATTCCTAATTGGGTAGTGGACTTATCACCAGCGAAATACAGCTGCAATCCACTGGCTGAACCTGATGCTAATGGCAAAAAATCGCTCTTCCAAGCTAGTAGGCTGTTTTTTTGCCTCGATTTGTTGCGCATAGGCCCTTGAAACCCTGTTTTGCACAGTTTTTCCCCCGAGAGTGTTGTGAAAAAGTTGCTCTCTGTAGGCGTTGTCTGGCGTGTGTGCAGTGACTGGCGGCGCGAGCAAGGCAAGATCGGGCTCTTTCCTGCACTCTGATTGGAGTTTGTGATGACGAATGCCCGTGCTTTCAGTACCTGCGACCTTTGCGATGCCCAGATCAGCGATGACAGCGGCGATTTTCGGGTTTTGCCGCCGGTTTTTCGCAGTCTGGGCGGGCATGCATATTTTGCGGGCGAGGTCCGCACCGTTCAGTGCCTGGATGACAACAGCTTGGTTCGGGCTGCATTGGCCGAGCCGGGGCTGGGGCGTGTGCTGGTCGTTGATGGCGGCGGTTCCTTGCGCCGTGCGCTGGTGGGCGGCAATGTGGCGGCATCTGCGGCCAGAAACGGCTGGGCGGGCGTACTGGTCTATGGCTGCGTGCGCGATGTGGCCGAGCTTGGTGCCACACCGGTAGGCCTTTACGCGCTGGCGTTGAACCCCATGCCCACGGTCAAGCAAGGACAGGGGCTGCGGGATGTGGCGGTGCAGATCGCCGGTGTACCCGTGCGCAGCGGCGACTGGTTGTATGCGGACGAGGACGGTATTGTCGTCAGCCGCCGCAATCTCATGGCTTGATGCGGGTGGCTATCAATTTTGATAGCTGTCAGCGCTTGACTGATCTGCTCTGGGGCCAGGTTGCAATCACAACGCTGGTCAGCGCAATCGCAAATGCCAGAGACTGCATGCCGCTGATGCGCTCGCCCAGTGCCAGCATGCCCATCAGTGCCGCGCTGATGGGAAGCAGCACGGTGAAGATGCCAGCCTGAGAGGCTGGGATGGTGCTCAGGCCCGTCATCCATAGCCAGACCGTCCAGACGCAGGCGGCCAAGGCGTAAAACAGCAGCAGGCCCCATTGCGGCAGCGTGACCTGTGCAAAGTCGAACTGCCAGGCCAGGTACAGGCCGGCAGGTGCAGACAGGGCAAATCCCCAGAGGTTGATCAGTGCGGTGATGCGTTTGGGGCTGACGCTGGCGGTCAGCTTCTTGCCGATGACGGCATAAGTGGCTTCGCAGAGCACCGCCGCTACCAGCAGTAACTGGCCCAGCAGCGGCTGGGAGGCCGAGAGGCTGGCACCGGGGGTATCCGGCTTGCTCAAGGCGTTGAGGCTGATACCGAGCACCGCCAGGGCAATGGCGGCCCAGGTGCGTGCAGCTACGGATTCACGCAAAAAAATCCAGCTCATGATCGCTACAGCGGCAGGAATGGCCGCCATGGTTACGCCTGCGGTGACGGCGCTGGTCAGCGCCACGCCGGTAATCATGCAGAGCGTGAAAAGAAAGTTGCCAAAAAACGACTCGAAAAACAGCAGCCAGCGGGTTTGACGGGATAGCGGGGGCTCGTCGGCAGGGCGCTTGACCCATCCCAGCATGGCAATGGCGCCAATGCCAAACCGCAGCCAGGCCAGCAGCATGACAGGAAAAATCAGCGCCAACGGTTTGGAGAGCGCCACATAGCTGCCAACCAGCGTCATGCTCAAACCCAGACAGAAATAGGCAATAGGGCGGCTCGCTAGGGTCATGACTGATGAGACTGGACAAGGGAATAAGGCTTGGGCACAAAGCATAGCGGTTGCCGTGATGGATGCCGTCATTCCTTCGGGCTTGCAAACCCTGATCAACAAGAAGTGGATCTGGAGTGCATGGATTGCAGTGCTTGCCACTGGGCAGAAAAGCCCAGGATGCTGACGAAATCTGCTTCATTGATGGTTCAGATGAACTAATTCGCTGGGCAGTGGCGGAAATTGCAGCGATATGGATTCAAGGTTTTTCATCAGGCAAGATTTGTTTTCCATATTATGAAAAATTTAAATGTTGCGGTGCGGCAATATTTCTCAATATGAGAAATAACTTATCATATTGTGATAAATAAAAATAAATATTTGATTTTATTGAAATAAATTTATGGTCTTTTATAAGACATAAGAGTGATTGAAGACGCTTGATCGTCGTACAGTGGATCCCAAGGACGAACACCAACCATCCCGTTTCAACCGTTAAGGAGTGCACCATGCCCCAATCTCTGAGCCAGCAACTGAGCCGTGAACAGCAAATCGCCGCCCTCGAAAAGGACTGGGCACAAAACCCACGCTGGAAAGGCGTGAAGCGCGGTTACTCCGCTGCCGATGTGGTGCGTCTGCGCGGCAGCCTGCAGCCTGAATACACGCTGGCTCAGCGCGGTGCGGCCAAGTTGTGGGAAAAGATCAACGGCGATGCCAAGAAGGGCTACGTCAATGCCTTTGGCGCCATCTCTGCCGGCCAGGCCATGCAGCAGGCCAAGGCCGGTCTGGAAGCCGTGTATCTGTCGGGCTGGCAAGTGGCTGCCGACGGCAACACTTCCGAGACCATGTACCCCGACCAGTCGCTGTACGCCTACGACTCGGTGCCGACCATGGTGCGTCGCATCAACAACACCTTCAAGCGCGCCGACGAAATCCAGTGGAGCCGTGGCATCAACCCCGGTGACAAGGAGTTCATCGACTACTTCCTGCCCATCGTGGCCGATGCAGAAGCCGGTTTCGGCGGCGTGCTCAACGCCTTCGAGCTGATGAAGAACATGATCTCCGCAGGTGCTTCCGGTGTTCACTTCGAAGACCAACTGGCGGCCGTGAAGAAGTGCGGACACATGGGCGGCAAGGTGCTGGTGCCCACGCAGGAAGCCTGCGAAAAGCTGATTGCAGCGCGCTTCGCCGCTGACGTGATGGGTGTGCCCACCATTATTCTGGCCCGTACCGATGCGGAAGCTGCCAACCTGATCACCAGCGATCACGATGCCAATGACAAGCCCTTCCTGACCGGCGAGCGCACGCAAGAGGGCTTCTACCGCGTCAAGAACGGCCTGGAGCAGTCCATCAGCCGCGGCGTGGCTTACGCACCTTATGCAGACCTGGTGTGGTGCGAAACCGGCGTGCCCGATATCGGCTTTGCCCGCGAGTTCGCCCAGGCCGTGCATGCCGCCTGCCCCGGCAAGCTGCTGAGCTACAACTGCTCGCCTTCGTTCAACTGGAAGAAGAACCTCAACGACAGCCAGATCGCCTCCTTCCAGGACGAGCTGTCTGCCCTGGGCTACAAGTTCCAGTTCATCACACTGGCCGGCATCCATATCAACTGGTACAACAGCTTCCAGTTCGCCCATGCCTATGCCCGCGGCGAAGGCATGAAGCACTATGTGAACATGGTGCAGGAGCCTGAATTCGCCGCTCGCGACAAGGGCTACACCTTTGTGTCGCACCAGCAGGAAGTGGGCGCGGGTTATTTCGATGACGTGACCACCGTGATTCAAGGTGGCTCTTCCAGCGTGAAGGCGCTGACCGGCTCCACCGAAGAGGAGCAGTTCCACTGAACATTGGTCAATCTGTCTAGGTAGTAAAAAGTGGGTTATGCGCCCGGGGCGAAAGTCTCGGGCGCTTTTTTGCGTGCGCGCAAGCGCAGTTGCCGTCACAGGACTGTTGAAGTCACCAACGCGTCACGATCCGTTCATAAGCTCCGTGGGCCTTCAGAAAAGAGAGCTGAAGTCAAAGCCTCACGGAACAATCAATGAACACACAACAACGCACAATTTATCTGGGCGGATTCACCCTGGCATCCGCAGCCGCATTGCTGGCCCTGCATGGATGCGGAGGCTCGGATGCCGATGAAGCCAGCCGTTCGGGCTATATCCAGTCGGCCTTTGTCATGGTCGGCACCAAGAATGAGGCCATTGCGCGCGTGATCACCAATTACGTACCGCCAGTGTCCGGTGGTGCGCAGGCCGCCTGTCCGCAGATTTCGGTGGATGGCAATGTCTCGCGCATGTCGCTGCGTGTGGCGCCGAGCAATCCGGCATTGCGACCCACGGCAAGCGCTCCCGAGGATTCCAAGCCTTCGACTTTCCCGGTCAGCGTGTGCGAGCAGACCTTGCCTGCGAGCGCGAAGGACGTGAGCGTTGCCGGTCAGTCATTGCCTCTGCCCAAGGCGGATCCTCAACGCATCGTCGTGTTTGGCGATAGCGGCTGCCGCCTGAAGAAGGCCGATAACGCATGGCAGGCCTGCGGCGACACGGCGGCCTGGCCTTTCGAGAAGGTGGCGAATGCCGCGGCGGCCTTCAGCCCCGATCTGGTGCTGCATGTGGGTGACTACCACTATCGCGAAAACGCCTGTCCGCCTGACGTCGCGGGCTGCAAGAACAGCCCCTGGGGCTATGGCTGGGATACCTGGCAGGCCGATCTGTTCAAGCCTGCGGCCAAGCTGCTTGCCAAGGCTCCCTGGGTCATGGTGCGTGGCAACCATGAGGAGTGCGCACGCGCCGGCCAGGGCTGGTTCCGCTTCCTCGATCCGCAGCCGTTCAGCGATGCGCGCTCCTGCGACCTTGCCGCGAACGACGCGACGGCCAATTACAGCGATCCCTATGCCGTGAAGCTTGGCAGCGACTCGCAGGTCATCGTGTTCGATTCGGCCAAGAACGGCAAGGCAGCGCTCAAGCCTGAAGACACGCAGTTTGCGATCTACCAGAAGCAATTCCAGCAGGTGGCAACCCTCGCCGCGAAGGGCGGTGTGGCCAACAGCATCTTCACCAACCATCACCCCATTCTTGCCTTCGCCCCCATTGCCGGAGCCAAGCCGGCGCAGGCGAACCCGTTCATGCAGTCCGTGATGACCAGCCTGTATGCGCAGGCCTACTATCCGCCTGGCGTGAACCTGGCACTGCACGGCCATGTGCATGACTTCCAGGCCATCAGCTTCAAGAGCGGCCAGACCGCGACAATCGTGAGCGGCACGGCGGGCGACAACCTCGACGTGGCTCTGCCCGATCCGCTGGGTGCGGATGTGGTGCCCGCACCCGGTGCCATCGTCGACCATATCTCGCACCATGCGAGCTTCGGCTTCCTGCTGATGGAGCATCGCGCCAAGCCTTCGACCGGCTGGAGCTTCAAGGCTTATACGGCCGATGGAAAACTGCTGGCCACCTGCCTGCAGGAAGGCTACTCGCTCAGCTGCGACAAGACCGGCTTTCTGACGCCCTGATGCTTGGCCAGTTGTTTTTGAAGTCTGGCGCCGCCACCGCGCTGGCGGCGCTTTGTGCTTTCGCCGCACAGGCGCAAGGAGTGCCTGAAACACGGGTCTGGCTCGCTCCGGGTGCTGGCGCGAGGGTGGTGGCGATGATTGCAGCTACACCGCAGGTCGCCCAGCGCTACGACCCGACCCAGGCCAAGTTCACGCCCGACCCGCAGCTTGTCGCGCTGGGGCGGCAGCTGTTCCATGACACACGGCTGTCGGAGCCATCGGGGACCTCCTGTGCAAGCTGCCATGACCCGGCGCGTGCATTCGGTCCGGACCTGCGGCGCGGCCTTCGCGATGCCGAGAAAAGCCCGGGCACTGCGCTGGGCAGCCGGGCGGGGCAGTTTGGCCAGCGTGCAGCGCCTTCGCTGCTGTACGCGCGCTATGTGCCGCGCCGGTATTTTTATCAGGACGACGATGCCCTCGTGCCGTCCTTTTTCGGCGGTCTGATGGTGGATGCGAGCAGCGACTCGCTGGCCGAGCAGGTGAGCGCACCCTTGCTCAACCCGCGCGAGATGAACAACCGCAGCGTGGCAAACCTGCTCGCGCGCCTCAGGCGTAACGGCGTCGCACAGATGCTCGTGCCGCGGTTTGGCGAAAAGGTGAGAAGCGATCCTAAGGCCCTGCTTGATGCTTTGGGCGTTTCGCTGCAGGCCTATCTCCAATCGGATGAACTGTCGCCATTCACGTCGAAGTTCGACCGCTTCATTCGGGGTCAGGGAAATCTGGATGTGGCTGAATTGCGCGGTCTTGCTCTGTTCAAGAATCCGGATAAGGGCAACTGCGCTTCATGCCATACCGTGTCCGAGACGGCTTCGCGCCCGGAGCGCTCGCTGTTCACGGATTTCGGCTATGAGGCCCTGGCGGCGCCGCGCAACAAAAGGCTTGTTGAAAACCGCAATCCGCGGCATTTCGACAACGGCCTGTGCGAAACCGCGAAAAAACTGAAGTGGCCGGAGCCCGGACAATGGTGCGGCTATGTGCGCACGCCGGGCCTGCGCAATGCGGCCATCCGCCAGAGCTTTATGCACAACGGATCGCTGTCTTCACTGCGCGAGGTGATGGAGTTCTACAACACGCGCGGGACAGATCCTGTGCGCTGGTTTGGCAAGAGCGGGACGTTCGATGATCTGGCGCCGGAATTTCACGACAACGTGAACGTGAACTCGCCTCCGCTCAACCGCAAGCCGGGCAGTGTTACGGCGCTCTCCGATACGGACATTGATGACCTTGTGAGTTTCTTGCGCACCTTGACTGATGAGCGCTACGTGGCGCTCATGCCACTTGTACCGCAGCGCCGCTGAGATGGAAGGTGATGGGCGCCTTCTGCGATACGTGCAAGGCCGCAAAATCCGCAAACCGAGACAGATCTGCGGCGCGCGTTAAAATGGTTGGATTCATCTGTCAACCGCGATGCCATCATGTGCTTTGCGGCGTTGACGCAGATACAGGGAAGGAAGGCACCTAGGTTATGACACCGCGAACGCAGAGCTCTACGGGAGTACTCCCGACCGCCTGAGGTGCTGGTCCGCGCACCTTTGCAGGCGCGGCCGTTTTATACAATTCGATTCAATTCACAAGTTTGCGCGGCCAGTCCGCGCATTTTGTTTTCTAGAGGCGCGTCCCACGACGCGAGATTGAAAGACATGGTCCAAATCACTCTTCCCGACGGTTCCAAGCGCGAATATCCAGGTCCGGTTTCCGTGGCCGATGTGGCTGCATCGATTGGCACAGGTCTGGCCAAGGCCGCGCTGGCCGGCAAGATCAACGACAAGGTGGTGGACACCAGCTTTGTGATCGAGCAGGACTCGCCCCTGTCCATCATCACTGCCAAGGATGCCGATGGCCTGGATGTGATCCGTCACTCCACCGCCCACTTGCTGGCCTACGCAGTCAAGGAGCTGTTCCCCGAAGCCCAGGTCACCATCGGTCCCGTGATCGAGAACGGCTTCTACTACGACTTCTCGTACAAGCGCCCGTTCACGCCCGAGGATCTGGCGGCTATCGAAAAGAAGATGACCGAGCTGGCCAACAAGGACGAGCAGGTGGTGCGCCGCGTGCTGCCCCGTGATGAAGCCGTGCAGTACTTCAAGGGCCTGGGTGAGAACTACAAGGCCGAGATCATTGCCTCCATCCCCAGCAACGAGGACGTGAGCCTGTACCGTGAAGGTGCGTTTGAAGACCTGTGCCGCGGCCCTCATGTGCCCAGCACCGGCAAGCTTAAGCACTTCAAGCTGATGAAGGTGGCTGGCGCCTACTGGCGCGGCGATCACCGTAACGAGATGCTGCAGCGCATCTATGGCACGGCATGGGCCTCGAAGGACGAGTTGCAGCAATACCTGCATCGCCTGGAAGAAGCCGAGAAGCGCGATCACCGCAAGCTGGGCCGTGAACTCGATCTGTTCCACATCGACGAATGCTCGCCCGGTACCGTGTTCTGGCACCCCAAGGGCTGGAGCATCTGGCAGCAGGTCGAACAGTACATGCGCAAGGTCTATCAGGACAACGGCTACCAGGAAGTCAAGGCGCCGCAGATCCTGGACAAGGGTCTGTGGGAGAAGACCGGCCACTGGGACAAGTACCGCGAAAACATGTTCACGACCGAGTCCGAAAAGCGTGAATATGCTCTGAAGCCGATGAACTGCCCGGGCCACATCATCATCTTCAAGCAAGGCATCAAGAGCTATCGCGACCTGCCGCTGCGCTTCGGCGAATTCGGCAACTGCCACCGCAACGAGCCCACCGGCTCCCTGCACGGCATCATGCGCGTGCGCGCCTTCACGCAGGACGACGGCCACATCTTCTGTACCGAAGACCAGATCCAGGCGGAAGTGACGGCCTTCACCTCGCTGCTGCAGAAGGTCTATGCTGACTTCGGTTTCACCAACATTCTGTACCGCCTGTCGACACGTCCCGAAAAGCGTATCGGTACGGACGAGAGCTGGGACAAGGCAGAGAACGCGCTGGCCGAAGGCCTGCGTGCTTCGGGTTGCGAGTTCGAATATCTGCCCGGCGAAGGTGCCTTCTACGGCCCCAAGATCGAGTACACGCTGAAGGACGCGCTGGGCCGCGAATGGCAGTGCGGCACGATTCAGGTCGACCCCAACCTGCCCGAGCGCCTCGATGCCGAATTCGTGGGAGAAGATGGCGAGCGCCACCGTCCCATCATGCTGCACCGCGCGATCGTGGGCTCGCTCGAGCGCTTCATCGGTATCTTGATCGAGCAGCACGCTGGCGCCTTGCCCGCATGGCTGGCTCCGGTGCAGGTGGCGGTGCTCAATATCACCGATGCGCAGTCGGACTATGCCCGCGAGGTGGCGGAAAAGCTGCAAAAAGCACTGCCGAATCAAAGTGTTAGAGTAGTGACTGATCTGCGCAATGAAAAGATTACGTATAAAATACGTGAGCATTCAATGCAGAAGCTGCCTTTTATCCTGGTTGCAGGCGACAAGGAGAAGGCGGCTGGTGCGGTTGCAGTGCGCGCCCGGGGTAACAAAGACCTCGGTGTGATGTCGGTTGATGCGTTTGTTGAATTGCTCTCCAAGGACATCGCAGCTAAGGCTTGATACAGAGGTTTCCTCTCCGTGGCGAGTCGTTTGCGTGCGCTGCGCGCAAGCGGCTACGCTGTTGTAGCCATTTCAATCCAAGGGTGAAAACCATAGCTACTGAATTTCGCGATCGGCGCCACCGTGAAGAGCGCAAGCATCGACTGAACCGAGAAATCATGGCGCCTGAAGTGCGTCTGTCTGGACCTGATAACGAGCCGCTGGGCATTGTGCCGCTGCAAGAAGCGCTGCGCATGGCTGGTGAGTTGGACGTTGATCTGGTGGAAATTGCTGCGACGGCAGTTCCTCCTGTCTGTCGTCTGATGGACTACGGCAAGTTCAAGTACCAGGAGCAGAAGAAGGCAGCTGAGGCCAAGGCCAAGCAGACCGTCATCGAAATCAAGGAAGTGAAGTTCCGCCCTGGTACGGATGATGGCGACTACAACATCAAGCTGCGCAATATCCGCCGCTTCCTGGCTGATGGCGACAAGGTGAAGGTCACGCTGCGTTTCCGTGGCCGTGAAATCACGCACCAGCAACTGGGTCTGAATCTGCTCAATCGTCTGCGTGACGATCTGGCCGACTCCATCCAGGTGGAGCAGTTCCCCAAGCTGGAAGGCCGTCAGATGATCATGATGGTTGCCCCGGCTCGTGCAGGTAAAAAGTCTGCTGCTGCCCCAAAAGCCCAGGCTGATAGCGCCGCTGCTACACCTGAGGCCGTAGATAAGGCATAATTGCTGTCTTGCTTTGCAGGCAAGAGTGGGCTCGGCCCACTTTTGTTTTGTACGGCAGGGAAAGAATCGCGACTTGCGCAAATCAGGTTCAGGCAGGAGCTTCGCCTCAAGGCTGAGGTTCCTGGCACATCCTTGATAGCGTAAGTCCTGGGAATTTGCAGGGTTTCCTGCAAGACATCGGCCCGGCTTTGGCGGGGCTGATGAATAAGTGCCTCGGAGGCTAGCGAAGTGCGTGCAGGTTGCACGCCGCCTTGCGAGCACAATTCAATAGGAGCATTCACATGCCCAAAATGAAGACCAAGAGCAGCGCGAAGAAGCGTTTTCGCGTTCGTCCCGGTGGTACCGTCAAGCGCGGTCAAGCCTTCAAGCGTCACATCTTGACCAAGAAGACCACGAAGAACAAGCGTCACCTGCGTGGCATTGTCAACGTGCATTCCGGCGATATGGGCTCCATCGCAAAGATGCTGCCTTCCGCAGGCCTGTAATTCACTGACGAACAAGGAGAAAACACATGCCTCGCGTCAAACGTGGTGTAACGGCTCGCGCCCGTCACAAAAAAGTTCTGGCCCTTGCTAAGGGTTTCCGCGGCCGCCGTGGTAACGTCTTCCGCGTTGCCAAGCAAGCCGTAATGAAGGCTGGTCAGTACGCCTACCGTGACCGTCGTACCAAGAAGCGCGTGTTCCGCCAACTGTGGATCGCCCGTATCAATGCTGCTGCACGTGAACTGGGCCTGACCTACAGCCAATTCGCCAATGGCCTGAAGAAGGCTGCCATCGAAATCGACCGCAAGATGCTGTCCGATATCGCTGTGCACGACAAGGCTGCTTTTGCAGCCATCGTCGACCAAGTCAAGGCCAAGCTGGCTGCCTAAGGTCACGATCGGTAGTTACTCTTGATTCAGTAGCTGCTGGTGCACAAACAGCAAGGGCTAGGGCTTGAAAAGGCACTAGCCCTTGTTTATTTTTAAGATTCGATAAAGAGTCGATATGAACGAGTTGGATTCTCTGGTCGAGAGCGCGCAACAACTGTTTGCGCAGGCCGCCACCCCCGCTGATCTGGAAAACGCCAAGGCGCAGTTTCTGGGCAAGTCGGGCAAGATGACCGAGCTCATGAAGGGCATGGCGCAGCTTTCCGTCGAAGAGAAAAAATCGCGCGGCGCTGCCATCAATGTGGCCAAGCAAGCGATCGAAGCTGCTTTGACCGCCCGCCGCAAGGCCTTGGCCGATGCCGAGCTGCAGGCCCATCTGAAGGCCGAGGTGCTGGATGTGACCTTGCCCGGCCGCCGCCGCGGTGCCGGTGGTCTGCACCCCGTGTCCATCACGCTGGAGCGCATCGAGGGCATTTTTGGCTCCATGGGCTTTGATGTGGCCCAGGGCCCAGAGATCGAATCCGACTGGTTCAACTTCACGGCGCTGAACACGCCCGAAGACCACCCCGCGCGTTCCATGCACGACACCTTCTATGTGGAAGGCGGCACGGCCCACGCGCCCAACCTGCTGCGCACGCACACCAGCCCCATGCAGGTGCGCCACGCTGTGCAGCATGTCAAGAAATACCGCAATCAACTGGATGCTGGTCAGTCCATGCCCGAAATCCGCGTGATTGCCCCCGGCCGCACCTACCGTGTGGACTCGGACGCCACCCACTCACCCATGTTCCACCAGTGCGAAGGCCTGTGGATTGGCGAGAACGTGAGCTTCAAGGATTTGAAGGTCGTGTTCACCGACTTCTGCAAGACTTTCTTCGAGCAGGATGACCTGGTGCTGCGCTTCCGCCCCAGCTTCTTCCCGTTCACCGAGCCTTCGGCTGAAATCGACATTCAGTTCCAGAGCGGCCCTCTCGCCGGCAAGTGGCTGGAAGTGGCTGGCTCCGGCCAGGTGCACCCCAACGTGGTGCGCAATATGGGGCTGGATCCCGAAAAGTACATCGGCTTTGCCTTTGGCATGGGCCCCGACCGCCTGACCATGCTGCGTTATGGCGTGAACGACCTGCGCCTGTTCTTCGACGGCGACATCCGTTTCCTGTCGCAATTTCAGTAATTAAAAAAGTGAGCTGCCCTAGCGCATGCACCTAGCACTTCAGATGGTTTTGATGTTGAAGTCCTAGGTACAAGCGCACAGGCTGCTCCTCTTTTGAATGTACGCATGCCCAGCCGGCTGCAGACCTGCAAGGTGCAACCGGCCTGAACGCCAAAGAGTCTGACTATGCAATTTCCTGAATCCTGGTTGCGCGAATACTGCAACCCGAAGCTGACGACCCAAGAGCTGGCCGACACCCTGACCATGGCCGGTCTGGAAGTGGAGGAACTCGATCCCGTGGCACCTCCTTTCACCGGCATCGTGGTCGGCGAAATCAAGGAAGCCGTGCAGCACCCCGACGCCGACCGTCTGCGCATCTGCCAAGTGGATGTGGGCGGCCCCGAGCTGCTGAACATCGTTTGTGGCGCGCCCAATGCCCGCGTCGGCATCCGCGTGCCTTGCGCCACCGTGGGCGCCGAGCTGCCTCCCGGCGAAGACGGCAAGCCCTTCAAGATCAAGATCGGCAAGCTGCGCGGCGTGCAAAGCTTTGGCATGCTGTGCTCGGCCAAAGAGCTGGGCATTGACGAAGACGCCAGCGGCCTGCTGGAGTTTCCCGCCGATGCGCCCCTGGGCCAGAACGTGCGCGAGTACCTGAACCTGGACGACACGCTGTTTACGCTCAAGCTCACGCCCAATCTGGCGCACTGCCTGAGCGTCTACGGCGTGGCCCGCGAGCTGTCGGCCCTGACCGGCACGCCGCTCAAAGCCCTGTCCTTCCCCGCTGCTGCCGTGGCCTTGCAGGACAAGCTGCCGGTGAAGATCGAGGCGACCGATCTGTGCGGCCGCTTCTCGGGTCGTATCGTGCGCAATGTCAACACCCAGGTGAAGACGCCCCAGTGGATGGTGGATCGCCTGGCGCGTTGCGGCCAGCGCTCGGTCAGCCCGCTGGTGGACATCTCCAACTATGTGATGTTCGAGCTGGGCCGTCCCAGCCATATCTTCGATCTGGACAAGATCAGCGGCGGCCTGAATGTGCGCTGGGGCAAGGAGGGCGAAACGCTCAAGCTGCTCAATGGCAACACCATCAAGATCGACGACTTCATCAAGGTCGGCGTGATTGCCGATGACAAGCAGGTCGAGTCGCTGGCCGGCATCATGGGCGGCGACGCCACGGCCGTGTCCGACGACACGAAGAACATCTACATCGAAGCCGCGTTCTGGTTCCCCAAGGCCGTGGCCGGCCGTTCGCGCCACTTCAACTTCTCGACCGATGCCGGTCACCGCTTCGAGCGTGGCGTGGACCCCGAGTTCACCACCGAGCACATCGAGCGCATCACCGCGCTGGTGCTGGAAATCTGCGGCACGCCCGAGACACAGGTCGGTGCCATGGACGACCAGAAGCCCAATATGCCCGCCTCCAAGGCCGTGCAACTGCGCGTTGCGCGTGCGGCCAAGGTCATCGGCATGGGCGTGACCCAGCAGCAATGCCTGGATGCCTTGAACGGCCTGGGTCTGCCTGCTGCGGTGGCCAGCGAAGGCGTGATCAGCGTCACCGCTCCCACCTTCCGCTTCGACATCAATCTGGAAGAAGATCTGATCGAAGAAGTGGCCCGCATGATCGGCTACGAAAACCTGCCGACCACCAAGCCACTGGCCCCGATCTCGCCCAAGCTGCGCGCCGAGAACGAGCGCAGCCCCTATGCCGTGCGCCACGAGCTGGCGGGCCTGGGCTACCAGGAAACCATCAACTTCAGCTTTGTCGAAGAAAAGTGGGAGCAGGAGCTGGCCGGCAACAACAACGCCATCAAGCTGCTCAACCCCATCGCCAGCCATTTGAGCGTGATGCGCTCGTCCCTGCTGGGCTCGCTGCTGCAGGTGCTCAAGTTCAACGTGGACCGCAAGGCTCAGCGCGTGCGTGTGTTCGAGCTGGGTCGCGTGTTCTTCAAGGACGAGTCCGTGGTCGACTCCGACACCACCGTCAAGGGCTTTTATCAGCCCATGCGCGTGGCGGGTCTCGCCTACGGCGCTGCCGACCAGCTGCAATGGGGCAGGGCAGAAGCCAAGGTTGACTTCTACGACGTCAAGGGCGACGTGGAGGCACTGCTGGCCCCGGCCAAGCCCGTGTTCGAGCCTGCCGAGCATCCGGCCATGCACCCCGGTCGCTGCGCGCGCGTGCTGCTGGACGGCAAGGCCATCGGCTTTGTCGGCGAGCTGCACCCCCAATGGCGCCAGGAATGGGATCTGGCCCAGGCTCCGGTGATGTTCGAGCTGGAGCTTGATGCCGTGCTGGCCCGTCAGGTGCCCGTCTTCAAGCCTGTGGCCAAGCACCAGGCCGTGGAGCGCGACATTGCCGTGGTCGTCAAGGAAGCCGTGACCCACGCCCAGGTGATGGAAGCCGTGCAGCAAGGTGTGCAGGGCGGCATTCTGCGCTCGGCCGTGCTGTTCGACGTCTTCCGTCCCAAGAAGCTCAAGGCTGGCGAGGAAGCTGCACCGGGCAGTCTGGCCCAGGACGAGAAGAGCCTGGCCGTGCGTCTGACGCTGGGCAGCGACACCGCGTCGCTGACCGATGCGGAAATCGAGGCCGCCATGCAGGGCACCATTGCGGCTCTGGTTGAACGCGTTGCGGCTCGTCTGCGCTGATATGTTCAATCCACAAGGAGATCGACCCATGGAGCTTGCTGTAGAGAGCATCGACAGCCCTGCGCTGACCAAGGCGCAGCTGGCCGATCTGCTGTTTGACGAAATCGGTTTGAACAAGCGCGAAGCCAAGGACATGGTGGATGCATTTTTCGACCTGATCTCGCAAAAGCTGGTGGACGGCGAAGATGTCAAGCTTTCGGGCTTTGGCAACTTCCAGATCCGCACCAAGGCGCCACGTCCCGGTCGCAATCCGCGCACCGGAGAGCTGATTCCCATCGCTGCGCGCCGCGTGGTGACCTTCCATGCCAGCAGCAAGCTCAAGGAGCTGATTCAGGGCGATAGCCCGGAGCTGTAGTCATAGGCGTGAAGCCTGATGCCTGAGCTTGCCAGGCATTGCACAATGAAAGAGCTGACAGGTCTGCATGATTTGTCAGCTCTTCGCGCTATATTGCAGCACTTCCTCTTTCAAAACTCACACTTGACCGCACCCGTCATGGCTTCCTATTTGCCAGCGATTCCCGCCAAGCGCTACTTCACCATTGGGGAGGTGGCTGATTTGTGCGATGTGAAGCCCCATGTGCTGCGCTATTGGGAGCAGGAGTTTGCGCAGCTCAAGCCCATGAAGCGCCGGGGTAATCGCCGTTACTACCAGCACCATGAAGTGCTGATGGTGCGTCGCATCCGCGAACTGCTTTATGAACAGGGCTTCACCATCAGCGGGGCACGCAACCGACTGCGTGAGCTGGCTTCTGCAGGTCATGCCAGTCAGTCCGTCAGGCAGGGGCAGGAGCTGCCCGCAATTGCTTCCGTGCTCTCTCAGGAAGCGTTGGCAGAGAAGAATCATTTGCTGCAGGAAATACTGGCGCAACGCCCCACCAAGGAGGTGCCAACGTTGAGCATTGAAGAAGTCAAAGAGGAGCTTTTGCAGATCAGGTCGCTGCTTTCTCTTTGATGGCAGAAATCTGTGTATAATTCAAGTCTTCGGAATGTAGCGCAGCCTGGTAGCGCACTTGCATGGGGTGCAAGGGGTCGCGAGTTCGAATCCCGCCATTCCGACCAATCTAGATAAGGGCTCCTAGCTATGAAGTTAGGAGCCCTTTTTCTATTGTAGCGAAATTACCTCAAAAAGGGGGTAACTCAGGGGGTAACGGTAGATAGAAATACCGTGCCTGACCGCAGGGGCGCGACGCAGACCTCCATGCACAAGGTGATTCAGTCTGCGACTGCTCTAGACTCATCACTCCCGGCATCTCCTCGTTTTGCAAATAGGATGCCCAGGAGGTTGTTTCCATGTGACCGATGGCTTCAGTCCACAAGAGTGCATGTCCAAGACGATTCTCTATCTTGACTATGACGGAGTCCTGCATCCAGAGCCCGTCTACAGGCACCCTAGAGGTGGAATGTATTTCGGTGTCGACCACACTGGTCATGCCTTGTTCGAACACGCAGAAATCCTCGTTGACGCACTGGCGCTGCATCCTGACGTGCGTATCGTTTTGTCGACATCATGGGTTCGCGTTCTGGGATTCTCTCAAGCGAAGGCCTATCTTCCAGAAGCTTTACGATCACGAGTGATCGGTGCCACTTTTCACAGCACGATGAACAAATTTGAGTTCGATGCCATGACTCGCGGCGCACAAGTCTTGGCTGATGCAACACGGAGGTCGGCCACTCGTTGGGTGGCGCTCGATGATGATGACGAAGGATGGATAGGTGCTGCATCCAAGCATCTTGTGCTGACCTGCGGGCGCAATGGAATAGCAGATCCACAGGCAGTTGCCGAGCTCTCGGAAAAGCTGCAAGAGTATTGCATGTTGCGATAGCTTATAGAAGTTCCGATCTGAGCCTCACGGTTGATCCGGTTTTGCCTGTGTACAGAAAATTCTGCATACCCTCACTTGTGGGGCTGCTTCAGGCTGCGAGCTGCCGTTCGTGTGTTAATTTCCACGCAAAACTGACCCGCCATTTCCATCTCAAACTGACCCACCCTTTGACTTGAGCCGCAAGGCTCAAGATGTGGATCAGGTTTTGTTTCTCTCCTTCTGGGCTGCTGCCGGTTTCAAAGACACCTTGTTAAGGTGGAAGATGAAACCGGAGGTAGTTTATGGGGACGAGACGGCAGTTCAGCCGGGAATTCAAGGTTGAAGCGGTCAAGCTGGTGACCGAGCGAGGCGTTGCAGTGGCGCAAGCTGCGCGCGATCTAGATGTGCACGAGACGCGGCTGAGGGCATGGATGCGCGAGCTGACGGCAGACTCGCAGCAGGCGTTCCCCGGCAAGGGTGTGATGAAGCCCGAGCAGGCCGAGATAGAGCGGCTGCGCAAGGAGGTTGCCAAGCTCAAGATGGAGCGCGACATCCTGAAAAAAGCCGCGGCCTTCTTCGCCAAGGAGTCGATGTGAAGTTCGGCTTCGTTGCGAAACACCGAGGGGCCTGGCCGGTGAATCTGATGTGCGAGGCGCTCGGTGTCTCGCGAAGTAGCTTCTATGCCTGGTTGGTGAGGCCACGCAGCCAGCGTAGCCTGAGTGATGGCCGACTTTACCTATATCTGGACGGCTGAAGGCTGGCTGTATGTGGCGGTGGTGCTGGACCTGTACTCGCGACGCATCGTGGGTTGGTCGATGCAGTCCAGCATGACCAGCCAACTCGTGGCTGATGCGCTGATGATGGCTGTTTGGCGTCGTGGACGGCCGCAGGAATTGCTGCATCACTCTGACCAGGGCAGCCAGTACACCAGCGAGCACTTCCAGCATCTGCTGAATGAGCAAGGCATCGTGTGCAGCATGAGCCGTGCTGGCGAAGTCTGGGACAACTCGGCAATGGAAAGCTTCTTCAGCAGTCTGAAGACGGAGCGCACGGCTCGCAAGATCTACCGCTCGCGCAAGCAAGCGAGGTCAGATGTATTTGATTACATCGAGCGGTTCTACAACCCGACGCGTCGGCACTCGACGCTTGGGTACATCAGTCCGATAGAGTTCGAGGAAGCTCGAGAAGCTTAGGCTGGTGTCGACGAAACCGGCAGCAGCCCAACTGCTGTGCTTGAAGCGGTAGCTGTCGTTGCCTGTTTCCAGAATATGGCAGTGGTGGGTCAGGCGGTCCAGCAGAGCCGTGGTCATCTTGGCATCACCAAACACGCTGGCCCATTCGCTGAAGCTCAGGTTGGTGGTGATTACTACGCTGGTGCGTTCGTAAAGCGTCGAGAGTAGATGAAACAGTAGTGCACCACCTGATGAGCTGAAGGGCAGATAGCCCAGCTCATCGAGTATCACCAGATCCGTATGCACCAGCCTGTGGGCGAGCTGTCCGGCTTTGCCTTGCACTTTCTCTTGCTCCAAGGCATTAACCAATTCCACAGTAGAGAAGAAGCGCACCCTTTGACGGTGGTGCTCAATGGCCTGAATACCCAGTGCCGTAGCAATGTGCGTCTTGCCCGTGCCAGGCCCACCGACAAGCACCACATTGTTAGCCTTCTCGATGAACTCACAGCGATGAAGGCTGCGTACCAAGGCTTCATTGACTTCACTGTGTGCGAAGTCAAAGCCTGCCAGATCTCTGTAGACCAGGGAACCTGGTCTTCGGCGCTGGAGAAGCCTTCCAGTTTGATTGGAGCGAGGATTGGGCTGTCATCGCGGGTGTACGCACCAAGCTCCAAGTGGCTCACTTCAAGCTCAGCCACAGCCGAGCCTTCTATCTGCGGGCCTATCCCCTGCAAACCCATGAGATGCTGTTCGATGCCCACAACCGTGCCTTTGCGGTGTTTGGAGGCGTCCCTAGGCGGGGGATCTACGACAACATGCGCACAGCCGTCGATCGTGTCGGCCGTGGCAAGCTCAGAGAGGTCAACGCCCGCTTCAGCGCTATGGCCAGCCATTTCCTGTTCGAGGCACAGTTTTGCAATCCAGCCTCGGGATGGGAGAAGGGACAGGTCGAGAAGAATGTTCGGGACGCTCGCCATCGTATCTGGCAATCTGTACCAGCGTTTCCGACACTCAGAGCCCTCAACGATTGGCTAGAGCAAAGTGGCCACGTCAATCACTCCTGGTCTCCTGCTGCACAAGAAAGCAGCAGGCTAGGGTTAATGCGTGGGTCAGATTGAGATGGAAAAACCGGGGGCTAGTGGGTCACTTCTGGGTGGAAATCAACAAGTCAAGCACATCATCACCGTCAAGACGGGGATGGAGGGCTCGTTGACCGTGGAGCTCGATACGGCCAAGTTCACCTATGTGGGCAAGGCGCAGAGTTCCTATTGGGACAAGTTCGGCTACACCATTCAGGACATGGATGGCGACACCGCATCGACCGTCAAGGATGTGAAGGTGGTCTACAACGGTGGGGACCCCGGACCCAAGCCTGCGCATGCGTCGCCGATGATGGCCATGAGCCTGGATCTGGAGCATCTTGATGCCCTGCATGCGGATGCGGACGATCCTGCCGCTCTGCCTGCGCTGCACGATGTGCTACAGCCCCAGACTGCAGCCGGCGAGGCTGGCGGCAATATCGCAGGACTGGGTTCGGCGGATGCGCCTGCTGCACCCGCAGCGCCTGTAGCTGCGCCGCAGGATCTGGCGCTGTATATGCCAGCTCCGCTGCCTGAGGAGGAGCTGCACCAGCCGGTGCATGTTTGATGCTTCATCAAACCTGATAGCTGCCAGCGCCTGAGGTACGCCGTTTCAAGTATGAGAAATGCTTGAAACGGCGTGCTGTGTGCGCTGCCAGCTATATAAGCGATAGCAATCAGAAGAACAAACAGTCTGTGTCGCCGGCCTGGGTGCTGCGATGTGGAGTGGTGATCGCGGCAGAGCGCCGTGATGCCAAGCTGTGAAACAGCAACACGACTTACGCAAATCAGGTTCGGGTACCTGCTTCGCCTCAAGGAAGCGGTCCTGGCGAATCCTGATCTGCGTGAGTCCCCAGCGATAGAGATAGCGATAGCGATGGATATGTTGATCAAGTCCCCACTTCCTGTGCCTTCCATGCGCCAGGCCGCAGCAGCGGTCGCGCTGGTCTGCGCGATGGGTGCAGCCCAGGCAGCAGAGCCTGCAAGCCAGGCCAGGCCGGGCCTGGCCATGGATATGCGTGCAGCGGTACAGGCGGCTGTGGCGTGGCACCCTGCCGTGCGTACGGCGCAGGGGCAATTGCTGGGAGCAGATGAGGGCGTGGCTTCGGCCCGCGCCGGTTATTACCCGCAGGTCAAGGGCGAGTTGGGGGCGCAGGTGAACAACCGGGATGTCTACCCCTATACCTCGCGACGTGTCTATGACGCCAGCGTTTCGGTGTCGCAGATGCTGTACGACTTCGGCAAGGTGGACAGCGCCGTGCAGCAGGCCGAGGCCAGCATTGAGGTTGCCCAGGCGCAGGTTTATCTGTCCACCGACGATGTGGCACGCGAGGCTGCGCAGGCCTGGGTGGAGCTGCGCCGCCAGCAGGCCATGGTGGCGATTGCCAAAAGTCAGCTCGAAGGCGTGGGCGCGCTGGCGGAGCTGGCCAGGGAGCGTCAGCTCAAGGGTGCGAGCACCCGTTCGGACTTTATGCAGGCACAGTCGCGCATGGATGGCGCGCGTGGCCAATTGATCAATTACGAGGCGCAGGCGCGCCGCTGGCAAGCGCGGCTGATGACTCTGACCGGGTTGCAGACGCCACCTACAGTGAGTGAAGCGAATTCAGGAAAAGGCGGTGTGCCCGATGCTCTGCCCCAGGCCTGCGCCGCCGCGCAGGTGCAGCCCACGGCAGCGGTGCGCCGGGCTCAGGGGCAGCGGGCACAGGCCCTGGCCGAATTGAAGGCGGCCGATGCGCAACTCATGCCCACGCTGTCGGTGGATGGCTCGGCCTCGCGCGGGTTGAACGCCGCCTCGCGTCCGGCAGGTTACCCGGATGTGGACATGCGCGTGATGTTCAATGTCTCGGCACCGCTGTTCGAAGGCGGGCGCAACCAGGCACGCCAGCGCGCGGCCGGCCATGCGCTGGAGGCCGCCGACGCGGCAGTGGCCAACGCCGAGTTCCAGGCGCGTCAGTCGCTGCGCGACGCGCAGGACCAGAGCCTGGGTCTGTTGGAGCGTCAGCCAGTGGTTGACCAGCGTATCGCCAGCATCCGCATCACGCGCGATCTGTACCGTGAGCAGTATCTGCAATTGGGTACACGCTCGCTGCTGGATCTGCTCAACGCCGAGCAGGAATACCACGGCGCGCGCTTTGAACAGGTGGATAGCGCCCATGACCTGCAGCGGCTGGCCGTGGAGTGCTGGTACCAGAGCGGGCGGCTGGCCGATGAGTTCGCGCTGGATACCCGGCTGCGTGACCGGGGCCAGGGAGTGATGCGATGAACGAAGCGATGAACCAGGTAGCTGCCGAGCAGGCAAGCGCCAAGCAATTGCCGCCATTGATGCAGGGCTGGCTGGACGCCGTGCTGGCAGTGGCAGCGCATTACCAGATCGATACCTCGCGCGAGCGTCTGCGTGTGGACGCAGCCTGGGCGGCCGATGGCATGTCTAGCGAGGATTTGCGCCACGGCATGCGCCAGATGGCCCAGCAGGCAGGTCTTGCCGTGACCGAGGTGGCTCCGGACCTGGCGCGGTTGACGGCCTGGCGTCTACCCGTGGCCGTGCAGCTGCGCGGCGGGCAGGTGGCTGTCGTCACGGCTCTGACCGAGGGCGGCTTGCGCCTGCTGCTGAGCGGCGACGAGGGCGGCGAGAGCACGCACACGCTGGCCGAGTTGCAGCCCGAGGTGGAGACCATGGCGGTGCTGCGTCCGTTGCAGTCGGCACCCGACTCGCGCGTGGACAGCTACCTGCGCCCCGTGAAGCGTCACTGGCTGCGCGACATCGTGTTTGCCGATCTGCGACCTTATGGCCATATTCTGCTGGCCTCGTTCATCACCAATCTGATGGCCTTGGGCGGCATTCTGTTTTCCATGCAGGTCTATGACCGCGTGGTGCCGTCCCAGTCCGAGCCCACGCTGTATGTGCTGTTCGGCGGTGTGCTGCTGTCCATTGCGTTTGCCTGGGCCATGCGCGCCGCGCGCATGCACATTACCGACATGCTGGGCAAGCGGGCAGACCTGCGCATTTCGGACCGCGTCTTCGGTCATGCGCTGCGCGTGAAGAACAGCGCCCGTCCGCGCGCCACAGGAACCTTTGTGGCCCAGATCCGTGAGCTGGAGCCGGTGCGGGAGATGCTGACTTCCACCACGGCAGCGGCCGTGGCCGACCTGCCGTTCTTTCTGCTGTTCTGCTTCATCTTCTGGATGATTGCGGGCTCGCTGGTGTGGGTGCCGCTGGCGGCCTTTGTGCTGCTGCTGGCGCCCAGCCTGCTGGCCCAAAAGCGTCTGCGCAAGCTGGCTCAGGCCAACATGCGCGAATCGGCGCTGCGCAATGCCATGCTGGTGGAGACGGTGCAGGGCATTGAGGACATCAAGCTGCTGCAGGCCGAGCCGCGCTTTCAGAATCAGTGGAATCACTACAACGTCGTGAATGCCGAGTCGGGTCTGAAGCTGCGGGCATTGCTGCATCATCTGAGCAACTGGATGCAGACGGTGCAGGGCAGTGCTTTCGCCTTTGTGGTGTTCTTTGGCGCTCCCCAGGTGATGCGCGGCGAGATGAGCACAGGCGTGCTGGTTGCCTCTTCCATTCTGGTCAGCCGCATGCTGGCGCCCTTGTCCAGCGTGACCGGTGTGCTCAATCGCTGGCAGCAGGCCAAGATGGCCAGCGATGGGTTGGACCAGCTCATGCACCTGCCCGTGGACCACGCCGAGGACGGCAGCCGCGTCCACCGCCCTGTCATCGAGGGGCGCTACGACTTCAGCGAAGCCGTGTTCAGCTACGACGGCAAGACCCCGGCACTGCAGGTCAAGAAGCTGCAGATCGCAGCCGGTGAGCGCATCGCCATCCTGGGGCGCAACGGAGCGGGCAAGTCGACGCTGCTGCAGGCGCTGTCGGGTCTGACCGAACCCGTGAGCGGGCGCCTGCTGTTGGACGACGTGGCTCTGGCCCACATAGACCCGGCCGACGTGCGCCGCGACGTAGGCCTGCTGACGCAAAATGCGCGACTGTTCTACGGTTCGCTGCGCGAGAACCTGCTGTTGGGCGCTCCTCATGCGAGCGATGCGGAACTCATGGCTGCGCTGCAGGACGCGGGTGCCTGGGCCTTTGTGTGCACCCTGCCCACGGGGCTGGATCACATGGTCATGGAAGGAGGGCAAGGCCTGTCGGGCGGTCAGCGTCAGAGTCTGTTGTTGGCGCGCCTGATGTTGCGCCAGCCGCGCGTGCTGCTGCTGGACGAGCCCACGGCGGCGCTGGACGATGTGGCCGAGCGTGACGTGATTGCCCGGTTGCGCAAGCTTGCACCGGGGCGCACCCTGGTCGTGGCCACGCACCGGCCCGCTGTGCTGCAGGCGGTGGACAAGATCATCGTGGTGGACAAGGGGCAGGTGGTGTTGCAGGGCGCGCGCGATGAGGTGCTCAAGCGCCTGAATGGCGGTGTCCAGCAGGCAGCCCCGCAGCAGAATGTTCGCGTCGTGCAGAGTGGGCGCATGAAGGTAGCGGTGCAACCGGTGAAAAGACTGGTCTCTGCAGAGGAGGGGCAGGAATGACGGAGACAGCAGTGCCCGGTGAGACATCGAAGGCCACATCCACAACAACACCCGCGATGACGGCTGAGTCCGCGCCCATGCCTTCACCCATGCCCGGGTCTGCGCGTCGGCATGCTGCCATGCCGGTCATAGGTGACTTCGACGAGGTACGCGCAAGCCATTCGGATCGTGTGGTGTGGCTGGTCACGGCCTTTGTGCTGGCTTTTCTGGCATGGGCCTGGTTCTTCGAGATCGACGAGGTATCCAACGGCAGTGGCAAGGTTATCCCGTCCTCGCGCGAACAGCGCATCCAGTCACTGGAGGGCGGCATTCTGTCCGAGCTGCTGGTGCACGAGGGCGATATCGTGGAGAAAGGTCAGGTGCTGGCCAAGCTGGAACCTACGCGTGGCGAGTCCAGCGTGGAGGAGACTGCGGCCCGATACCGTGCGGCTTTGGCCGCCAGCGTGCGCTTGCGTGCCGAGGTCGAGGGCCGCGACAGCCTGCAGTTCCCTCAGGAGCTGGATGATCATGCGCAGCTCAAGGCCTCGGAGAGCGCGCTGTTCCGTTCACGCCGCGCGGCGCTGAACGATACGGTGACAGGTCTGAACCAGGCGCTGGCCTTGGTGCGCAAGGAACTGGGCATCACGCAGTCGCTGCAGGCCAGCGGTGCGGCCAGCAGCGTCGAGCTTATCCGCTTGCAGCGTCAGGGAGCGGAGCTGGAGCTGAAGATCGCCGAGGCGCGCTCCAGCTACATGGTGCGCAGCCGCGAGGAGCTGGCCAAGGCAGATGCGGAGGCGAAGTCCCTGTCTTCGGTGGTGCGTGGACGTGCGGATTCACTGGAGCGATTGACACTGCAGTCGCCGGTGCGGGGTGTGGTCAAGAGCCTGCAGGTCACGACCATCGGCGGCGTGGTACCACCCAACGGCTTGCTGATGGCCCTGGTGCCCCTCGATGATCAGTTGCTGGTGGAGGCCCATATCTCGCCGCGCGACATTGCCTTCATCCGTCCAGGCCAGGAGGCTCTGGTCAAGGTGACTGCCTATGACTACGCGGTCTATGGCGGCCTCAAGGGCCAGGTGGTGACGATTGCCCCGGACACCCAGCGCGACGAGGTCAAGCCCGAAATCGTCTATTACCCGGTTCTGGTGCGCACCGATTCGGACGTGCTGGTGAACAAGGCCGGCCAGCGCATGCCCATTGTGCCGGGCATGGTGGCAGCTACCGATATCCGCACGGGTCGCAAGACCGTCTGGGACTATTTGACCAAGCCGCTGAACAAGGCGCGCGAGGCCTTGCGAGAGCGCTGAAGCCCGGCAGCGCGTGTTTTTTTGATTCTAATGAGAGAGGATGCCATGAGCATGTTTGAATCCACCTTCCGCCTTTCCGCCCTGGTGCTGGCTGCCGCAGCCTGTATCGCCATGCCCGCAGGGGCACGCGACAACCCCGAGGATGCCATCAGCAACCCGGACAAGCTGCAGTATTCCGACGTCAATGTGTCTTACGCCGAGATGAAGCCAGAGTTCGCCCGCGATGGCGTGCTGAACAAGCTTGACGGCGTTCGCGCCATCAAGCCCGGCATGGCCCAGGAGCAGGTGCAGCAGGCGCTGGGCGAACCCCTGACGCAAACTTCCAGCCCCAAGGGGCAGGAGTGGGATTACAACTTCAAGCTGCGCCAGCCCCAATCGGGCAATCTGCTGGTGTGCCAGTACAAGGTGGTGTTCGATGATGCCAAAGCGGTACGCGAGTCTGTCTGGCGTCGCCGGCAGTGCCAGCAACTGGCGCAGCATTGAGGCCTCACCAGTTCCGACTCTTCCAGGATTGGCGTGATGACTGCTGGTTGATTGCAGCCATCTGCTCAGACCCCGGTGTGAGCGAGCGCTGATCAATGGCACAGCCGCACAAACAGGTGTTCTTGCCTGTGCGGCGTTCTGTCGAGCCGAGGACCGGTGCCGTGGAGCTTGCCGCTTCTTCGATGCCCTGGTGCGCCGGAGTCAAGAGGGTGGCTTGCAACTTCCAGTGTCTTCCTGCCCGTCGTGGCAGTGTGGGGCTGGAAAGTAGGTGTCGAAGCACGCCACCTGGCCCGGAACTATCGGCAGGACGAATCTCAGTTCATGGACAGGTTCCGGCATCTCGCAGCAAAAAATGGCGCCGCGGATACGCCCGCAGGCATTGAAAGCCAAGCGCACCTAGAGGATTCATAGAGGAGACGCGTCATGACAACACCAAGCACCAGCTACACAGAATTGCTGAAACAGCACGCGGCTCTTGAGCAGCAGATTGCCATGGTTCGAGAAGCTGAAGTCGGTGCAGCCATAAAGCAAGCCCGGGCGCTGATTGAGGAGTTCGGCCTGACTCAGGCCGATGTGTTCCCAACCGCCAAGCCAAAGCGTGAAAGAAACCAGGGCGCCGCTAGATATCGTGACCCAGTGAGTGGTCGCACCTGGACAGGATGGGGCAGGCAGCCGGAGTGGATCAAGGGCCAGGATTTTGCGCGGTTCGAAATTTAATAGGGCTTACGCAAAAAAGGATGCACCAAGGGCTGTTGTCCAGAGGCGGAGCTCTGACTTGAACCTGATTTGTGTAGCTCGTGTTGAAAAGAAAGCACCATGAGTGAAATGCGGCCGACGAAAGAACTGCTTCTCTAGGGCTATGCCATTCATGGGTCTGGGCTCGTGGACAATGGGCGTAGCCCTTTGCTTCCCGCGTCGAACGCTCCCATGAATCTTCCCTTTGCCAATCATTGGCTCAAGCCCCGTATCACCGCTTCCGACGAGCAGCGGCAGGTACTGGATTCCGGCGCTGCTGCGATCATCATCAGTGCGCTGGCCGGAACCGGTAAAACGACCACGCTGTGCATGAAAGCCTGCAATCTGATCAGCCGGCAGGGGGGCAAGGCGCGCATTCTGGTGCTGGCCTATTCCCGGGCCGGGGTCATTGCCATTCGCGACCGTATGGTCAGGCTCAATGGCGTGATGCCCGAGGGTCTGGAGGTCCTCACCATCGAGCAGCTTTGCGCGGGTCTGCTGGAAAAGCAGGGCGACCCCATGGAGCGGCTGGAGGACCCGGTGCGCAAGCGCCAAATGATCCTGCAGGCGCAGCAGGCCTTGCTGCAGGACCTGGAGCATGAACATGACCTGGAGCTTGGCGAATGGCTGGCACGGGATGTGGATATCGACGCGTTTCTGGCCCTGGAAGCCCTGGTCAAGAAAAGGCTGCTGGACAGGCAGCAGCAGGACTCGGGCATGAGCCTCCATGATTTTTGCGCCGACATGGATTTGCACTACGGCTGCTACAGGCTCTATCAAAAATACGAGCGCATGCGTGTTGGCATCAATGGGGAGCCTGGCTTTTACGCCGAAGGGGACTGTACTTTCGAGGTATGCCGCCAACTGGATTTGCTGGATTGGGACCAGCCCTATGAGTGGCTGCAAGAGCGCTATGACGCCGTGCTTTTCGATGAGCTGCACGACCTGGACGAAGGCGCGCTGATGGTCTTGCGCAAGCTGGTACATGGCAACAACGGCATTTTTGTCGGCGCCGGGGACTTCAACCAGCATATCCACGAAGGTGCTTTTTCCGTCTTTGGCGAGTCGCTGCAGCGCATCAAGGCCTATCTCCCTGAAGATACCGAGGTTCTGAACATCAACACCACGCGCCGTTTCGGCGCAGAAATCTGCAATGCGCTGAACCCCTTGTTCAAGGTGGAATTTCAGCCTTTGGAAGAGGTGTCCGATGCCTTTGTGCCGCTGAGCTACGACACGGATCTGCACTGCGTGCAGCAACTGGTGGAGCTGCATGCCCAGGTCGCGAATGGCTGGAGCTCTAGACAGGGCAGGCAGGGTGGGGACAGCGCGCTCAACGTCATACTGCGCGAGCCCAAGGACAGCTTCCTGATCGAATGGATGTTCGGGCATGAAGGCGTGCACTATGGCTGCCAGGGCATCAGCCCCTTTTATCTGCGCAAGGAGGTGGCGCTGACGCTGGCTTTGATGTGGGCCATCCACGGCAATGCCGGGGAAAAGCTGTTGACGCCGGGCATCCTCAGCGCCGCCGTGGAAGGGCTGGCGCACTATGGTCGCCGCAGCCTGGGCAGCAAGGCGGCTAACCCTGATCGCCTGGCGCAAAGCCAGTTTGACGAGTCCGGCTGGCGCGAGCTGCCGGGTATCCGGGAAGGCCATACGGTGGCGGCGTCGCTCCATGGCGACATAGAGCGTACACGGCGCTATATCACTTATGGAACGCTGGACCTGAGGGCCGTGCCCCAGACGGATGCCTGCGCTGCCATCCTGGGCAGCTCCGGGCCATGGCCCGATGACGCCGGGGAATTTTGCGAGCATTCATTGCTGCGGCGTATTTTTGCTGAAGCGCCGATCAACGAGAAAGAGCGCAAAGCCTGCCTGGCCAGCCTGAAGGCCCTGGCCGATCTGGCGCGCGGCATACCGGTGGGTGAATTTCTGGGGCGCCTGACCTTGATCGTGACCAAGAGCATTGAGATGCACAGAAGCAAGGAGCCCGTGACCCTGCGCATTCTGAGCATTGAAGCCAGCAAGGGGCGTGAGTTCATGTTTGTGGCTGTGCCCTTTGTGGAGAGGGGGCGCTTCCCCGGCCCCTCGCGGCATGAGGAGGCCTATAGGGAGCGCAATATGTTGTATGTGGCGATGACCCGTGCGCGTGCGGCCCTGTGGCTGCTGGAAGGGCGTGCCAAGCCCGTCAGGCCGGGGCCGGTATAGGGCGGGCTTGCGCGTTTTCGCCTGCGGCGTGGCGTACTTTGCCAAGCCGGCAGCGCGATATGGCAAATGCTCAGGCCCATGCCTGTTCTACAGTGAATTGACTTTGGCTTTGGGCGGATGAATGACTGCAGGCAGTCAGTCCGATCAGGGAGCCCGCACCTTGCGCAAGGTGCGAGCCCAACCTGGCAGATCCGCCGAAATCAGCATTCAACTGGAGACGCACATGAACTTTCTCGACGGCCATCTGTTCCCTGAAAACCAGCAGCCCCTGATCATCACCGCAGCGCCTTACGCGCCAGGCTGGCTGCCTTCCGACTTCCCCGAGGACATCCCCGTCACGATGGAAGCGCAAATCCAGAAAGCAGTGGATTGCTACAACGCTGGGGCGACTGTGTTGCATCTGCATGTGCGCGAACTCGATGGCAAGGGCAGCAAGCGCCTGTCCAAGTTCAACGAGCTGATCGCCGGTGTGCGCAAGGCCGTGCCGGAGATGATCATCCAGGTCGGCGGCTCCATCAGCTTTGCTCCCGAAGACGAGGGCCAGGCGGCCAAGTGGCTGAGTGACGATACCCGCCATATGCTGGCCGATCTGGACCCTGTGCCCGATCAGGTGACCGTGACGGTGAACACCTCACAGATGAATGTGACCGACCAGGCCGAAGACGCCGACTTTGCCGGCACGTCGCGCCAGAACCCCACGCTGTTCAATGCCTACAAGGAAATGACCGTGCCCGCGCAGCCGGGCTGGGTGGAGGAGCATGTGCGCCGCCTGACCAAGGCCGGTATTCAGAGCGCCTTCCAGTGCTACAACCTCAACAGTTTTGAGTCGGTGGAGCGCCTGATGCGCCGCGGCTTCTACATGGGACCGCTGGTCATGAACTGGGTGGCGATTGCTGGCGGCATGGACACCCCCAGCCTGTACAGCCTGGCCAACTTTGTGCGCGCCGTGCCCGATGGCGCGGTGCTGACGGTGGAGAGCAATGTGCGCAATGTGTTGCCCGTGAACATGTGGGGCATCGCCGCCGGTCTGCATGTGCGCTGCGGCACCGAAGACTGTCTGTGGAACCAGACGCGTACCGAAAAGGCCAGCACCGTCTCGCAGATCGAGCAGCTGGTGCGCATCTCGCGCGAGTTCGGCCGCCCCATTGCCACCGCCAAGGAAGCGCGTGAAATCAGCAAGATCGGCGTGTTCTACGACACCGTGGAGGAAAGCCTGGCGGCCAACGGCTTTGCGCCCAACCGCCCAGGCGCCAATCAAGGCTTTTTGCGCAAAACGGCCTGATGATCAAAAGCGAGGCTGCGCTCTTTGGGCAATGTCCGGCTTAACTCTCTGAGCTGATATGCGCAAAAAAGGTCTCCATTCGTGGAGACCTTTTTCATGCGGCAGAGCTGTTGACCGATCAGAAAATGACTTCGATCAGACTGGGGCCAGGGCTGCTGTATGAGCGTAGCAACGCCTGGGTCAGCGACTCCAGATTGCCGACCTTGACGGCGCTTACCCCCATGCTCTGCGCCAGGCCAGACCAGTCGAGGTTGGGCCTGTCCAGCGACAGCATGTCCGTGGCGCGTTTGCCTGGCTTGCCTGCGCCTACGGCCGCCAGTTCGCCGCGCAAAATTCCATAGGCACGGTTCACAAAAATCACGGTGGTGATGTTCAGACTCTCGCGCGCCATCGTCCACAGCGACTGCAAGGTGTACATGCCGCTGCCATCACCTTCCAGGGCCAGGACTCGCCGCTCCGGCGCCGCAATGGCCGCCCCTACGGCTGCAGGCAAGGCAAAGCCGATGGAGCCGCCGCAACTGGTCAGCCAATCATGGGGCGCAGCTTCGGCGGTCAGCGCATCAAAGCCCCGGCCTGTGGTCATGGCTTCTTCCACCACGATGGTCTGGGCGGGCAGGGTTGCCGCCAGCACCTTGCCAATGCCCTCCGGTGTCAAGGGGCCGGACAGAGATTGCGTCTGCTGCAGTTCGCTGATGTGGGCTGGCGGCAGGTGATGGGCATTGAGGGCATCACATAGCCCGGAGAGTGCCTGCTCGGGGCAGTCTTGCGGGGTGGAAAGCGTGAGGAATTCGCAGCCAGGGGCGCTCAAGCGGCCAGGCTTGTCGGGGTAGGCGAAGAAAGCCACGGGTGGCCTGGCGCCAACCAGAATGATGCGCCGGAAAGAGGCCAGAGCTGCCACACCCAGGTCCACGGCATAGGGCAGGCGCGGTACGCGCACGCGGCCGGCGCCGCGTTCCATTCTGGCGGTATAGAACTCGGCGTGTATCGCGCATCCCGTGGCAGCGGCGATCTTGCCGGCCAGCAGCGTGCCGCTTTCGCGCAAAGCGCGGTCGCCCAGCAGGAGCAGGGTGGACTGGGGCTCATCACGCAAGGCCTTGATGATGGCCTGCCAGTCCCGAGGTTCGGCATCGCCTGCGCTGTCTGCACTGGCTGGGCTGTCAGTTGCATGAGCCTGGCGATGCGCTTCGGGCACTTCGGACCAGGCGACATCGGCGGGCAGCGCCAGCGTGGCAATGGCCCCGGGCCGGGCGCCGGCACGGCGCACGGCTTCGGCGCCGTCACTGGCAATGTCTTGCACGCAGGCCGTGGTGTGCACCCAGTCACTCATGGGGGCTGCAATGCCGTGGATATCGGAGGTCAGTGGCGCATCCAGCGCCAGATGGCTGGCGGTGTGGTCGCCCACGATGTTGACTATGCCCGAGCGTGCCTTTTTCGCGTTGTGCAGATTGGCCAGACCATTGGCCAGCCCGGGCCCCAGATGCAGCAGCGTGGCGGCAGGGCGTTCGGCGATGCGGTAATAGCCGTCAGCCGCACCGGTTACCACGGTCTCATGCAGGCCCAGCACGCAGCGCATGCCGTCGATCTTGTCCAGCGCCGCGACGAAGTGCATCTCGGAAGTGCCAGGGTTGGTAAAGCAGACATCGAGCTGATGGTCAAGCAGCGTGTGGACCAGTGTTTCTGCGCCATTCATGGTGGAGAGTCCTTGTTGGATGGAGTTTGCGCGCAAGGCAGGCAAGCTGTGCCTTGGAAATAAAAAAAGCGCAAAACAATAGCTGCTTGCGCTCAAGGAGAAAGCGTTTGCGGCTGATTTGATGTTTATTCAGCCGCGTGGTCGGAGCCGCTCAGAAGATGTGGCGGATGCCCAGATCGACACCCGATGCATTGCCGCCTGCCACCGGTTCCGGCCCTTGCGCCGAGCCCGAACTCACGGGAAAGCGCAGCGCACCCTTGTTGCTGATATGCGCATATGTTCCGTACAGGACGGTGCGCTTGGATAGCGGATGCACATAGCCAACCGCTAATTTGCGGGCGGAGGAAGCACCCTGCACATCGTTGCGTCGCAGCTGCATATAGCTGACCGGGAAATAGCCTTTGCCCGGGCCCGTGGAGATCCATGCGCCCAACTGCCAGAAGTTGATGCGGTTGGCTGAGCCACCATCCTTGAAGTTCACCAGATTGCTGGTTCTGTTCTGTCCAAGCAGTCCCATCAGGCGATGGCCCTGCCACAGATAGGATGCGCCAATATTTCTCTGGATGTAGTCACCGTAGGCTGCACTCTTGGTGGTGGCGGAGGCAATGGCGACGTCAAAATTTTCACCACCATAGCCCAGACGGAAGGCGTGAAGATCGCCATCGTGCCGGCTGGGGGCATTGCCGCCGTTTTCGCCAAAGGCCACCATGCCCTGGAAGAAAGCGCCTTTGCACTGAAAGCTGTAGCAGCCGGGAGAAAAGTAGCCAATGCTATTGGAGGCGCGAAACCCTGTGGCTGTCGTGCCATAGACCACCTGGCTGCTGATGCCAACGCCTACGCGAAATGGATCGTAGGCAAACAGATTCCAGAAGGCGGGGGTGTAGTCTCTGCCCAGGCGCAGCTGTCCCCAATCGTTGTTTTGCAGATAGACGTAGGCTTTGCGGTTGAAGGTCAGGCCGCCACCGCTGTCCGTATTTTTCTGATTGTCGGCGCTAGTCGGCTGACCGGTCCCCGAATCGGTATTGAGGCCGGCCTCAAGCTCGAAGCCTGCCGACAGGCCATCGCCCAGAATTTCCTGACCTTTGAAGCCGATACGGCTGGCCTGGTTGCCGCTGGATGTCAGCATTTGCTTGGAGCCAGAGCCCGTGCCGTGATAGGACGAAATCGCCATATCGACCACGCCATATACGCTGACCGACGATTGAGCGGATGCCAGGCAGGGCGCGAGCGCCATGAGACTCCACATGAGTTTGGAAGGATGCATTGCCGTTTCTTTCAGAAAACGCGCCAGATTGCGGGCGCAGTCAGCCACCGGGCGCATGGATACGCGCTCGCCAAGGCTGGAATCGGGAGTGAAGGTGGAAGCAGGGGCTGCTCAGGCTGCGGCACCGGGCTCTGTCGGGCCGTTGCCGCAGTGGAGCATGAGGTCGCCGCGCCTATTCGGGCTTGTAATTGATGGACTTCAGCACTGCGGCCTGCTGCTGGCTGGCCTGCTTGAGGTCTTCCATCAACTCGTCGGAGGTCGATGCCAGGGGGGCATCCATGCCCATTTCACGCACCCGCTTCAGAACTTCGGGCTTGCGGAAATAAGCGAGGGTGATGTCGCGCACTTTCTGCTGGACGGCAACCGGTGCATCAGGGCGCGCCCACACACCAAACCAGCCTGATTGCGCCAGCTGGGGGTAGCCTAGTTCCTTGAAGGTCGGCGTGTTGGGCAGCTCGGCAATGCGCGTGGGGTAGTTCACGGCAATGGGTTTGATCTTGCCGCTCTTGATCAGAGGCAGGGAGGTGGTCAGACCGTCAAACATCAGCGGAACATGGCCGCCCATCAGGTCGGTCAGCGCGGGGGGCGAGCCTTTGTAGCCCACATGCTTGAGTTCGATCTGGGCCTGCTGGGCCAGCAAGATGCCCGAAGTGTGGCCCTTCATTCCGGTGGCGTAGGACGCAAAGTCCAGACCACCTTTCTGGGCCTTGGTGTAGTCGATCAGCTGTTGCAGGTTGGAGACCGGCAGGTCCTTGTTGGCCACCAGCACCAGGCCGGAACGGCTGAGCTGGGCCAGCGGCCTCAGGTCTGTGAAGGGCTGGTAGTTGACTTTGTAGGCCAATGGCGTTTCGGCCACGATGCCGCCCTGGATCACGAGAAAGGTATATCCGTCCTTTCCGTTGGCCTTGAGATCGCTGACTGCCAGCACGCCGCCGGCGCCCGGCTTGGTTTCCACGATGACCGGCTTGCGCAACTCCTGCTGCAGTCCTTCGGCCAGCAAACGGGCCAGGCTGTCTGCGCTGCCGCCGGCCGGAGCCCCCACCACCAGGCGCAGGGGCTTGTTGGGCCAGTCGGACTGAGCGTGAGCGGCAGAGGCTGCTGCGAGCAGGCCCAGAGCCATGGCCGATATGCAAAGACGCAGTTCTTTTTTTGTGTTGCGCATGTTTTGTCTCCTAGGTTGTGCCGGGCTTGATGGCTCAGAACGGCTTGTCGCCGATGATGGCCGCTCGCTCCATCTTGCGTGGGGCGGGCCAGTAGTCCTGGACGGCGTAGTGCTGGGTGCAGCGGTTGTCCCACATGGCCACGCTGCCGGGCTTCCAGCGAAAGCGCACCTGGTACTCGGGGATGGCGGCCTGGCTGATCAGGTAGTTCAGCAGCAGGCTGGCGCCGGGTGTCTTGTCCTGGCCGTAGCGCACGTTCTCTGGCGTGTGGTAATTGGCAAAGTGGGTGGTAAAGCTGCAGACGTAGAGAATCTTCTCGCCGGTTTCGGGGTGTGTGCGCACCACGGGATGTTCGACGGGGGGATGCTGGCGACCGAGCTCCAGCCGCTTTTCCTCGGGCATGACGGCGCCGAAGCCATGCTCGATGCTGGACTTGGCCTTCAGGCCCTCGATCTTCTGCTTGATGTCTTCGGGCAAATTGCGGTAGGCCTCGGCCATATTGACCCAGATGGTGTCGCCCCCCACGGGAGGACATTCGATGCAGCGCAGCACACAGCCCATGGTCGGGTTTTCGCGCCACTGGCCGTCGGTGTGATAGGTGTTCTCGTAGTTCTCGCGCTTGTCGTTGCGATAGATCTGCACCAGGCCCGGATGATCAGGGTCACTGCCCGCAACGGGGTGGTCTTCGAGATCGCCGAAATGGCGAGCAAAAGCGACATGCTCGGCACGGGTGATGTCCTGGTCGCGAAAGAACAGGACCTTGTGCTTGAGCAGCAGGCTTTTGATTTCATTGGCCAGGCCCAGGTCACGGGAGGCATCTCCGAGGCTGACACCAGAGACTTCAG
The DNA here is from genome assembly GCF_030064165.1 of Comamonas resistens. Lineage (NCBI taxonomy): Bacteria > Pseudomonadati > Pseudomonadota > Betaproteobacteria > Burkholderiales > Comamonadaceae > Comamonas > Comamonas resistens. The sequence goes on along the minus strand of NZ_CP125947.1, from coordinate 3,181,937 downwards.
CGCCGATGCTGCAAGTCAGTTGTTCGACTTTCATGGTCTTCTCCTAAATTTCGGAATGGACGAGGCTTGTGGCAAGACACCCGGACAAGCCCGTTAGCATTGAGAAAATTCTCGGAGTAGCGTGAGTTTCGGCGCTTGACAAATTGCGCCAGCTTGTTGTCCTCTTCGGCCGTCAAAGGAAAACCCTAGGAGGGTTTACGCATGCCGGTTGAAACTGCGGCGCCTGGTGCGCCTGGTGCGAGATGTGGACAGGGAAGCTGCGGTCGTTTCCAGAAAAAGATCTGTGCCGGCAAGAGGGCCTGAGCCCTGCAATGCGTTTTGCTGGTATCACTCGATTGACCAGCTTCAATGAGGTTGATATATATCAAAGCCCAGAATCCAGAGCCGAAAGCGCCCTGGTTTTCCTCGATGAAAGCTTGCGCCAGTCAGTCGGTCTGGCGCATGGCAATGGACAGACATGAAGCCGCGCATACGAAGTGTTAGCCTGAGCAAATACGCCAAAGTGGCGCACGAGCTTGGTATTGATCCCTTGCGGATGTTCCGTCAGGTCGGGCTGGATCACAGCTGCCTGAACTCGCACGATCTCATGGTGTCCGAATCGGCCTTTGCCCAGTTGCTGGAGGCTTCATCCGCCCAAACCGGAGACGCCTCGCTGGGGCTGCTGATGGGCGCTTGCTGGCGTCTGTCGGACTTCGGCCCCATCAGTCTGCTCTTGCAGCATCAGGCCAGTCTGTCGTCCATGCTGCAGACGCTCAAGGAGTACAACCATTTGATCAGCAGCACGGTCACGACCGAAGTGGTGACCCAGGGGCGCTATTCCATCATTCAGCTGCATCTCGATACCGAGCGTGAAAATCCTGGCCGCCACCCGACCGAGCTGGGTATCACGGCGTTGCTGAGCATGTGCCGTCACCAGCTGGGGCGGGACTGGAACCCAGCGAGTATCCATTTCTCCCATGGCTCGCCCGGCAGCCTCATGAACCATCGCAGAGTGCTGGGCGGTGAAGTCGTGTTCGCCTCGGATTTCGATGGAATCGTGGTCAGTGACGAGGACATGAATCGGCTCAATACAGACTACGACAGTCTGATGGAGAGCCATGCCCGCAATCTGATGGATGCGCATGCGCCCGCCCCGGAGCCTCGCTCTTTAGAGCAGCAGGTGCGCAGTACGCTGGCATCGCTGCTGCCCCATGGCAGGCACAGCATTTCTCATGTGGCCAGCACCTTGGGCTATACGGCCCGGTCTTTGCAGCGCCATCTGGAGACACAGGATACAAGCTTTCAGGAGATTCTGGATGCCGTACGCAGCCAGGTTGCCGTCCGTGCGCTGAAGAGCGCGCAACTGTCGGTCAGCGAGGCTGCTGCCCTGGCCGGTTTTGCGGAAAACAGTTCGTTCACGCGCTGGTTTGGCAAGCATTTTCACCAAAGCCCCAGCAGCTGGCGCCAGCAGCACATGGGCAGCAAGCTTTCCTGAATCATTGCTTCAATGCCAAAAGCCAGCGTTCCTGCTGGCTTTTTTGTTCTGCAGACAGCTGGGCGCTTACTGTGCGGGCAGGCTGGCGAGCCGGGGTGGTGCATCGGGCTCGGCCTTGGCCAGCAGAAAATCGATACAGGTGCGCACGGCCTTGGTCTGGTGCCGGTTGGGCAGGTAGAGCAGATACATATGGGTGCCGAAGATGCTGAGCCGGTACTCGTCCAGTGTGCTCTGCACCTCGCCCGTGGCCAGCTTGTCCTGCACCACATAGTCGGGCACCAGGCCTACCCCCAGGCCGGCCAAGATGCCGTCGCGCAAAAAGGGGAAATGCTCGGAGATCATGGTGGGCTCCAGCATCACCTCGTGGCGCTCGGCGCCCAGATAGGCGGCCAGGCGCAGTTGCCGCCCCGTGACGCCGGCGGTGATCAGCGGGCTGGCGCGCAACTCGTGCAGGGTCTTGGGCAGGCCGTGGATCTGTGCATATTCGCGCGAGGCACAGGCCAGGTAGCGCACCGTGCCCAGACTGCGCGCCACCAGGGACAGCGGCGGCTCCTGGATCACGCGGATGATGATGTCCATATCGTCGCGCAGATTGTCGGCCCGGTTCTCGAACAGCACGTCGAGCACGATGCCCGGGTACAGGCGCTTGAACTCGATCAGCCATTCGCTCATCACGATCTGGCCGTAGCCGCTGGGCACGCTGATGCCAACGCGCCCCTGCAGGCTCTGGCCCAGCGCCGTGATGGCCTCGCGTGCGGCCAGCATTTCGTTGTGGATGTTGCGCCCGTGCTCATACAGGCGCAGGCCGATCTCCGTGGGCTCCACGCGGCGCGTGGTGCGCTTGACCAGCTGCACGCCTGCGGATTTTTCCAGCTGGGTCAGGTGATAGCTCACATTGGCGCGCGTCATCTTGAGCTTGCGCGCGGCCTGGCTGAGATTGCCACTATCAATGATTTCGACTAGCAGGGTCAGAGATTGGGAGTCCATGGCGTGTTTGTCTAATTTTCTTTGACAGTCTGTCAATGATTCATGGGATTGTTAGAAAACATTGTCGTCGTAAAAATAAAGCCCATTCCATAAAGAGATTCAGGAGACACGCATGACCGCCGAAGCCAGCACCTCTGTCGTTGAACTCAAGCAAGACGGTGACGTCCTGCTCGTCAGCGTCAACAATCCGCCCGTCAATGCGCTGGGCGCTGCCGTGCGCCAGGGGCTGATGGCGGCCATGGAGCAGGCCGATGCCAGCGCCGCGGTCAAGGCCGTGGTGATCGTGGGCGAGGGCAAGGCTTTCATCGCCGGTGCCGATATCCGCGAATTCGGCAAGCCCCCGGTCCAGCCTTTCCTGCCCGATGTCTGCAACCGTATCGAGGCCTGCAGCAAGCCCGTGGTGGCCGTGATTCATGGCGCGGCACTGGGCGGCGGTCTTGAGATCGCCATGTCGGCGCATTACCGTCTGGCGCTGCAAAATGCTTCCGGTGGTGCGAAGCTGGGTCTGCCCGAAGTCTCTCTGGGTCTGCTTCCCGGCGCCGGCGGCACCCAGCGTGCGCCGCGCCTGATGGGCGTCAATGGCGCGACCGAGCTGATGCTCAGCGGGCAGCAGATCGGCGCCAAGGCCGGACTGGCAGCCGGTCTGGTGGACAAGCTGGACGATGGCGCGGACCCCGTGGCCACGGGCCTGGCCTATGCGCGTGAACTGCTGGCCCAGGGCGCGCCGCTGCGTCCCGTCAGCGCAACGCCAGGACGCCTGGCCGACAAGGCCGCAGCCCAGGCTGAACTCGATGTGCTGCGTGCGGACACGGCCAAGAAGTCGCGCGGCCTGTTCTCGCCGCTGAAGATCATCGATTGCGTTCAGGCCGCGCTGGATCTGTCTTTTGCCGAAGGCCTGAAGTTCGAGCGGGCCCAGTTTCTGGCCTGCATCGACAGCCCGCAGCGCGCCGGTCTGATCCACGCCTTCTTTGCCGAGCGCGAGACGGCCAAGATTCCCGAAGCCCGTGCCGCCCAGCCGCGCGCCTTCAGCAAGATTGCCATCATCGGCGGCGGCACCATGGGCGCGGGCATCACCGTCTCTGCGCTGGATGCCGGCCTGGTCGTGACCATGATCGAGCGCGATGCCGAATCCATCGCACGCGGCCAGGCCAATGTGGAGAAGGTCTACAACGGCCTGATCGCCAAGGGCCGCATGAGCGAGGAGGCCAAGGCCGCTATTCTTGCGCGCTATACGCCCTCGACCCGCTATGACGATATTGCCGATGTGGATCTGGTGATCGAGGCGGTCTTTGAAGACCTGGAGGTCAAGAAGGCCGTGTTCAAGGAGCTGGACCGCGTCTGCAAGAGCGGTGCCGTGCTGGCCACCAACACCTCGTATCTGGACATCGATGCGATTGCCGCCGTCACCAGCCGCCCGCAGGATGTGATCGGTCTGCACTTCTTCAGCCCGGCCAACATCATGAAGCTGCTGGAGATCGTCGTGCCCGCCAAGGTGGCGCCCGATGTGGTGACCACGGCCTTCGAGCTGGCCAAGAAGATGAAGAAGGTGCCGGTGCGCGCCGGCGTCTGCGACGGCTTCATCGGCAACCGCATTCTGGCCACCTACAAGCAGGCCGCCGACTACCTGATGGAAGACGGCGCCAGCCCCTACGAGATCGACGAGGCCGTGCGCGGCTTCGGCTTTGCCATGGGGCCCTTCCAAGTCACCGACCTGGCCGGCGGCGATATCGGCTGGGCCACGCGCAAGCGCCGCGCCGCCACGCGCGACCCCAAGGCCAGATACGTGGAGATTGCCGACCGCATCTGTGAAAACGGCTGGTTCGGGCAGAAGACGGGGCGCGGCTTTTATCTCTACCCGCAGGGCGCGCGCATCGGTCAGCCCGACCCCGAAGTGCTGGCCATCGTCGATGCCGAACGCGCCAGGAAGGGCGTGACGCCGCGCCCGTTCACGGCCGAGGAAATCATGCGCCGCTACATGGCCGCCATGGTCAACGAAGGCGCCAAGGTGGTGGGCGAGGGCATTGCGCTGCGCCCGCTGGATGTGGACGTGACCTTTATCTCCGGCTATGGCTTTCCGCGCCACCGCGGCGGCCCCATGAAGTGGGCCGATATGCAGGGCCTTCCCAAGGTGCTGGCCGATATCGAAGCCTTTGCCAAGGAAGACGCGCTGTTCTGGAAGCCTGCGCCGCTGCTGCAACAGCTGGTGGCCGAGGGACGCAACTTCGACAGCTTGAACAAGTAATCACTTCCTGAGCCCGCTGAGAGGCGCCCCTTGCTCGACAGTTCGCTGATGGGGGCCGCCAGTCCTTTGCCAGGATTATCAAAAAAAGGAGCTGTCATCGCTTGTAAATAAATGATTTCATAACTGAATGAATCTGAAATTAAAGAATGACATGCGATGACAGCTATCAAAGTTTTAAACATTCACAGAGACAAGCACCATGCGTGAAGCCGTTATCGTTTCCACCGCCCGCACACCGCTGACCAAGTCGCATCGTGGCGAGTTCAACATCACTCCTGCCGCCCAGCTGGCTGCTTTCTCCGTCAAGGCGGCGGTGGAGCGCTCGGGTGTCGATCCCGAAATGATCGAGGATCTGATTCTGGGCTGCGGCAACCCCGACGGTTTCCAGGGGCGCAATCTGGGCCGCCAGACCGTGTTGCGCGCCGGGCTGCCGCTGTCGATCGCCGGCACCACGATCACGCGCTTTTGCGCTTCGGGCCTGCAATCCATCGCCATCGCGGCGGGCCGCGTCGTGGCCGAGGGCGTGGACGTGATGCTGGCCGGCGGTATCGAGACCATCTCCGGCATCCGGGCCGGCAACAATCTGCCCACCGACATGGACCCCTGGCTGGTGGAGCACAAGCCCGAGCTGTACATGGCCATGATCGACACCGCCGATGTGGTGGCCAAGCGCTACGGCATCACGCGTGAAGACCAGGATGCGTTCTCGCTGCAAAGCCAGCAGCGCACCGCTGCGGCCCAGGCCGCCGATCTGTTCAAGGACGAGATCATCGCCTGCTCCACACGCATGATGGAAAAGAACAAGGAAACCGGCGAAGTCACCTACCGCGACGTGGTCGCCACGCAGGACAACTGCAACCGCGCCAGCACCACGCTGGAGGGGCTGGTCAAGCTGGAGCCTGTGAAGGGTCCGGGCAACTTCATCACGGCCGGCAATGCCTCGCAGCTGTCCGACGGCTCCAGCGCCTGCGTGGTGATGGAAGCCAGGCTGGCAGAGCGCCTGGGCCTCAAGCCCCTGGGCGCTTTCCGGGGCTTTGCCGTGGCCGGTTGCGAACCCGACGAGATGGGCATTGGCCCCGTGTTTGCCGTGCCCAAGCTGCTCAAGCGCCACGGCCTTACGGTGGATGACATCGACCTCTGGGAGCTGAATGAAGCTTTTGCCTCGCAGGCCCTGTATTGCCAGCGTCAGCTGGGCATTCCCAACGAGCGCCTCAATGTCAACGGCGGCGCGATTGCCATCGGCCACCCCTTCGGCATGACGGGCGCACGCCTGACCGGCCACATCCTGCTCGAAGGCCAGCGCCGCAAGGCCCGCAACCCCAAGGTCAAGTGGGGCGTGGTGACCATGTGCATTGCCGGCGGCATGGGCGCTGCTGGCCTTTTCGAAATCTTTTGATCCCCCTGAGCCGCTACGCGTCTTCCCCCAAGGGGGGACGGCTGCATTGCTGCGGGGCGGCCCTTGCTTGCAGCCTCTGGCGCAAGAGCATGCCAGTTTGAAGATTAAAGGCGCCAGAAGCAGCGCCATGGATTACCAGGAAATAGCAATGGATTTGCAATTCACCCCCCAGGAAGAGGCGTTTCGCGCCGAGGTGCAGGCTTTTCTCAAGGAAAAGCTGCCCAAGCATATTTCGGCCAAGGTCAAGGCCGGCCAGCGCCTGAGCAAGGCCGATCAGGACGAGTGGCATGCCATTCTCAACGAGCGCGGCTGGTATGCGAATCACTGGCCCCAGGAGCATGGCGGTCCGGGCTGGGGGGCGGTCGAGAAGTTCATCTTCGACACCGAGTGCGCCCTGGCCGGCGGCCCGCGCATCGTGCCCTTCGGCGTGAACATGCTGGGGCCGGTGCTGATCAAGTACGGCAACGAGCAGCAAAAGAAGTACTGGCTGCCGCGCATTCTGAGCGGGCAGGACTGGTGGTGCCAGGGCTATTCAGAACCCGGCGCGGGCTCCGATCTGGCTTCGGTGAAGACCACGGCCGTGCGCGATGGAGACTTCTATATCGTCAATGGCCAGAAGACCTGGACCACCCAGGGCCAGCACGCCAATATGATCTTCTGCCTGGTGCGCACCAACCGCGAGGCCAAGGCCCAGGCCGGCATCAGCTTTTTGCTGGTGGACATGAACAGCCCCGGCGTGGAGCTGCGCCCCATCCGCACGTTGGATGGCGACAAGGAAGTCAACGAAGTTTTCTTTACCGATGTGAAAGTGCCGGTGGAGAACCTGGTCGGTGAAGAAAACAAGGGCTGGACTTACGCCAAATACCTGCTGACCTATGAGCGCACCGGCATTGCGGGCGTGGGCTTTTGCATGGCCGCGCTGGAAAAGCTCAAGGTCGTGGCCGCCAAGGTGCATAGAAACGGCAAGCCTTTGAACCAGGATCCGCTGTTTGCGGCCCGCATGGCCCGTGTCGAGATCGACCTGGAGAACATGAAGACCACCAATCTGCGCGTGATCGCCGCCGTGGCCGGTGGCGGCGTGCCCGGTGCCGAGAGTTCCATGCTCAAGATTCGCGGCACGGAAATTCGCCAGGAAATCCTGTCCCTGATTCGCCGTGCCATGGGCATCTACGCGACGCCGTTTATTGAAGAGGCGCAGTACGGCGACTATGCAGAGGCGCCGATTGGCGATCTGCCCGAGGCTGCGACCGCGGCATCCAGCTACTTCAACTACCGCAAGCTGTCGATCTTCGGTGGCTCCAACGAGATCCAGAAGAACATCATCTCCAAGATGATTCTGGGCTTGTGAAATCCCCCCTGAGTCGCTGCGCGCCTTCCCCCCGGGGGGACGATGCCCTCGCTGCGGGGCGGCCCTTGCTGGGCGTCCCTGGCGAACCGGGCGGTGGCATGCGACACCGATTCGTTCGATTGGGTAGAGAGAATTTGTCATGAACTTCACACACACCGAAGACCGCCGCATGCTGGCGGACAGCCTCAATCGCTTTGTGGCCGAGCAATACGGCATAGAGCACCGCAACCAGCTGGCCTATGGCGCAGAGGGCCACAGTCCCGAGCTGTATGCGCAATTTGCCGAACTGGGCACGATCGGCGCGCTGTTTCCCGAAGCGGTGGGCGGCTTTGGCGGTTCGGGCTTTGACATCAGCGTGGTGTTCGAAGCCCTGGGCCGTGGCCTGGTGGCCGAGCCCCTGCTGGGTGCCCTGATCGTGGGCCAGGCACTGATTGCTGCGGGCACAGAAGTGCAAAAGCAGAAGCTGGAAGACATCATTGCAGGCAGCGTGGTGGCTGCTCTGGCGCATGACGAGCCGGGCAGTCATTACGAGCTGAACAAGGTCACGGCCACGGCGGTGAAGACGGCTGCCGGCTGGGAACTGAGCGGTACCAAGAGCGTGGTGGCCTTTGGCGAAAAAGCCGATCTGCTGCTGGTTTCGGCACGCACGGCAGGTGCTGTGTTTGACGAGATGGGCATCAGCCTGTTCCTGGTCGACGGCAACGCCGCAGGCATCACCAGGCGCGGTTACAGTCGTGTGGAAGGTGGACGCGCGGCCGAGCTGAATTTCGACAAGGTGCAACTGGGTGCCGATGCTCTGCTGGGCAGCGAAGGCCGGGGCTATGCAGTGCTCGAGCATGTGCAGGGCTTTGCGTTGCTGGCACTGGCTGCCGAGGCGCTGGGCGCCATGGATGTGGCCAAGCAGCACACGCTGGAGTATTTGCAGACCCGCAAGCAATTTGGCGTTGCCATCGGCAGCTTTCAGGCGCTGCAGCACCGCATGGCCGATCTGCTGCTGGAGGTGGAGCAGGTGCGCTCCACCGTGGTCAATGCCGCTGACGCCATCGACAACGCCCAGGGCGCTGAGCGCGAGAAAATGCTGTCTGCCGCCAAGTACACCGTGGGTTATGTGGGAGCGCTGGTGGCCGAGGAAAGCATACAGATGCATGGCGGCATTGGCATGACCTGGGAGCTGCCGCTGGCGCATTACGCCAAGCGGCTGATCATGATCGATCACCAGTTTGGTGACGAGGACCATCACCTGGCGCGCTTCATGGCCTTGAGCCAGAACGCCTGATTGAGCGAAAACCTGCCTTGCCTTGTGCAAGGCTTTTGGTCTTCCTGAGACAGAGATTGGAGAACAGCAAGATGAGCAGCCAAGCAGAATTGCCCGATGAGATGGATTTCCCGCTGGAAGGGGTGCGCGTACTGGATTTGTCACGCGTGCTGGCCGGCCCGCTGTGTGGCCAGGTCCTGGCAGACTTTGGCGCCGAAGTCATCAAGGTGGAACACCCGGCCCGGGGTGACGACACGCGGGACTGGGGCATGCGCGTGGGCAAGACCGAGACGACTTATTTCAACAGCGTCAACCGCAGCAAACGCTCCATCACCCTGGATCTGCAGACCCCTGAGGCGGTGCAGATCATCTATGACATGCTGCCGCAGTTCGATGTGGTGATCAGCAACTTCAAGCATGGTGGTGCCGACAAGATGGGGCTGGGCTATGACAAGCTCAAATCCATCAAGCCGGACCTGATCTATTGCACCGTGGCCGGCTACAGCAGCCACACACCCGAAGTCAAACGCCCGGGCTACGACCTGGTGATACAGGCCGAAGCGGGGCTGATGGCCGTCAACGGCGACCAGGACATGCCGCCGCTGAAGTTCGGCGTGGCCGTGGTCGACATGATGACCGGCATGTATGCGGCCCAGGCCGTGCTGGCCGCGCTGTTTCGCCGCGAGCGCACAGGGCGCGGGCGCCGCATCGAGATGGCGCTGTATGACTGCGGCCTGACCATCAACGGCTATTGCGGGCTGGACGCTTTGCAGCTCGGCCATGAACCCAAGCGCTATGGGAACAATCACCCATCCATCGTGCCTTACGGTTTGTTCGAAGCGGCAGATGGCCCGCTGATCATCGCAGTGGGCAATAACAGCCAGTTCGAGAAGTTCTGCAGGCAGGTGATTGCGCGGCCGGACATCGTCGAAGACCCACGTTATGCCACCAATGTGGAGCGCTCCAGAAACCGTGCCAGCCTGCTGCCCATTCTTTCGGAGGCGGTGGCGAGCTTCGAGCGCGATGTGCTGCTGCAGCGTCTGGCCGCTTGCGGCATTCCCAGCGGGCGCGCTGCTGGACTGCATGAAGCCTTGGTCAGTGAACGTACCCAGCAAACCGGCATGGTGCAGACAGTGGCGCATGCCGAAGCAGGCTCGACCACGGTGTTTGCGCCTCCCTACCGCCTGGACGGCCAGCGCCTGCCCGTGCGCTGCGCACCGCCCGTGCTGGGAGAGGGCACGCGTGAAGTGCTGCAGCAACTGCTGGCCATGAGCGACGAACAGCTGCAGCAGCTGCAGCAGCGTGGCGTGCTCACGGTTCCGGAAGTTTCGTCCACAAGCGTCTGATTTGTGATGTCTATCGCAGAAGGCGGGCACGCCCATGCCAACCGCCTGCATTTTCCTTAACAAGAAAGAGTTTTCTTATGAAGATCCTGGTCCCTGTCAAGCGCGTGGTGGACTACAACGTCAAGGTCCGCGTCAAGTCGGACGGCACGGGTGTGGACATCGCCAACGTCAAGATGAGCATGAACCCCTTTGACGAAATCGCCGTCGAGGAAGCCGTGCGCCTGAAGGAAAAAGGCGTGGTCACCGAAGTCATCGCCGTCTCCTGCGGCGTGGCCCAGTGCCAGGAAACCCTGCGCACGGCCATGGCCATCGGTGCCGATCGCGGCATCCTGGTCGAGACCGATGTCGAGCTGCAGCCCCTGGCCGTGGCCAAGCTGCTCAAGGCCTTGGTGGACAAGGAGCAACCGGGTCTGGTCATCTGCGGCAAGCAGGCCATCGACGACGATGCCAACCAGACCGGCCAGATGCTGGCGGCCCTGGCCGACCTGCCCCAGGCCACCTTCGCCTCCAAGGTCGAAGTCGCCGGCGACAAGGTGAATGTCACCCGTGAAGTGGACGGCGGCCTGGAAACCGTGGCCCTGTCCACGCCCGCCGTCATCACCACCGACCTGCGCCTGAACGAGCCCCGCTACGTCACCTTGCCCAACATCATGAAGGCCAAGAAAAAGCAGCTCGATACCTTCAAGCCCGAAGATCTGGGCGTGGACGTGACGCCGCGCCTCAAGACCCTGAAGGTCGCCGAGCCCGCCAAGCGCGGCGCTGGCGTCAAGGTGGCCGATGTGGCGGCCCTGGTCGACAAGCTCAAGAACGAAGCCAAAGTGATTTAAAGGAAGAACGACAAATGACTTCTCTCGTTATTGCAGAACACGACAACGCTTCGATCAAGACCGCGACCTTGAACACCGTGACGGCTGCCAAGGCCTGCGGCGGTGATGTGCATGTGCTGGTGGCTGGCGAAGGTGCTGGCGCTGCGGCCGCAGCCGCCGCCCAGATCGCCGGTGTTGCCAAGGTCATCCACGCCGATGGCGCATCGCTGAAGGATGGCCTGGCCGAAAACGTGGCGGCTCAAGTTCTGGCCATCGCTGGCAACTACAGCCACATCCTGTTCCCCTCGACCGCTTCGGGCAAGAACGTCGCACCTCGCGTGGCCGCCAAGCTGGACGTCGCTCAGATCAGCGACATCACCAAGGTGGACTCCGCCGACACCTTCGAGCGCCCCATCTACGCGGGCAACGCCATCGCCACCGTGCAGTCCGCCGATGCCGTCAAGGTCATCACCGTGCGTACCACCGGCTTTGACGCTGCAGCGGCCAACGGTGGCTCGGCGGCTGTCGAAACAGTGGCTGCAACTGCCGATTCCGGCAAGAGCGCCTTTGTGGGCCGCGAAGTCACCAAGAGCGACCGTCCCGAGCTGACCGCTGCCAAGATCATCGTCTCCGGCGGCCGCGCCCTGGGCTCGGCCGAGAAATTCCAGGAAGTCATGACGCCCCTGGCCGACAAGCTGGGTGCCGCCATCGGTGCCAGCCGTGCGGCTGTGGACGCGGGCTACGCGCCCAACGACCTGCAGGTCGGCCAGACCGGCAAGATCGTTGCGCCTCAGCTGTACATCGCAGCCGGCATCTCGGGCGCGATCCAGCACCTGGCGGGCATGAAGGACTCCAAGGTGATCGTGGCGATCAACAAGGACCCGGAGGCGCCGATCTTCTCGGTGGCCGACTACGGTCTGGAGGCGGATCTGTTCACGGCTGTGCCGGAAATGGTCCGGAGCATCTGATCGCAGTAGGGGCGGGCTTCGTGTAAGCCCGTCTCGCTAGAGCGAAGGGCCGAGGTGTGCATCAGACCAATCCGGCCCTGCAAGTCGCTCGCTTTTCCTGGCAGGTCATGCCGCATGGCCTGCATGCCATTCAAAACAAAGAGAGACAAACATGCTGGACACAATTTCTCGCCGGGCCTTCATCGGCACGGCAGCAGCAGGTGCGGCCATGCTTTCACCGGCTGTGAAAGCCCAGGCCGCCTGGCCCAACAAGCCTATTCGCATCATCGTGCCCTATACAGCCGGCGGTTTTACCGATCAGATGGCCAGACTGCTGCAGGTGGGGCTGCAAAAGGCCCTGGGCCAGCCGATCATCGTGGACAACAAGCCCGGTGCGAACAGCTTGATCGGGGTGGACCAACTGGCCAAATCGGCGCCTGATGGCTATACCTTTGGTGTGGTGATTGCTGCCTACGCCGCGAACACCACGCTCTACCCCAAGCTGCCCTACAACCCGAAGAAGGATCTGATCGGTGTATCGCTGATGGGCATCTCTCCATTGGTCGCGGCCGTGGCGAACAATGCGCCGTTCAAGACCACGCAGGAGCTGATTGCCTATGCCAAGGCGCATCCGGGCAAGGTGAGTTTTGGCTCATCGGGCAGCGGCTCCAGTGCGCACCTGACCACGGAGCTGATGAAGCTGCTGACCAAGACAGACATGGTTCATGTGCCCTACAAGGGGGCGGCGCCGGCCTTGACCGATCTGATGGGAGGGCAGATTCCGCTTTTTCTGGATCCCCCGCCCAATCTGATTCAGCCCGCCAAGGCGGGCCGCATCCGTCTGATTGGTGTTGCCAGCGACAAACGCCTGGCTGTACTGCCGGATGTTCCCACGTTTGCGGAGCAGGGCATTCCGGAGCTGCAAGGCAGCACCTGGGCTGCGATGATTGCTCCGGCGGGCGTGCCGCGCGAAATTGTGCAGCGCATGTCGGCAGAAGTCGCCAAGATCATTCGCAGTCCCGAGATTTCCCAGCGCATGCAGCAGACCATGGGGACATTTGCCGAAGGCTCCACACCTCAGGAATGCGATCAGTTCATCGCAGCGGAGACGGCCAAATGGGGCAAGGTGATCCGCGATGCCAAGGTCACCCTGGATTGAGCGGGTGCCGGCCTTGCCGGAGTAAACGGGTTCTCGTTTTTCGCAGCGAGGCCACGGCCATCGTGAAGAAAGCCAGGTCGCTCGTACCTGGCTTTCTGCTTTTTGGCTGGTGTCCCGGAGCGCAATCAGGTTGCAGGGCAGGGGCCAGGATGTCACTTCAGTGGCGGCATGCCCTGGCGAACGGCCCTTGAAAAGTCAATGCTGGCCTGGGCATCGCTGCGGCCGGCCATGGCTGTCCATGCCTTGGCGCGCTCGGTGATATTGCCGGCCTGCTTGAGGGCCTGCAGCGTGGCATGAGGGGCAAGCACGCCGAAGCCTTGCAGATAACTGGGCAGATAGCCTGAAGCCATCAGCCGCCAGTCCAGCGGAAGCTGTGCGCCAATGCTGCGTGCCAGCTGCCAGACGATGGTGGTGCAGTTGGCGGTCAGGGTGTTGTAGAAGCGGGGTTGCTCGATCAGCTCGTCGGCTTGCTGGGCATAGGCCATGAACAGCTCGCGCATGGCCTGGGCGGGCATGTCCACCTGGTAGAGATGGACGGTTTCTCCACGCACATTGGTGCGTACCGCCAGAATGTCGCGCTCGTCGGCGGCGACCAGCACCATCTCGTACCGCCTGAAGAAGCCCGCGAGGGCATCGAACTGCTCGCCACGCTCCTTGCGAATCTCGATGGAAAAGACCAGGTGCTCGCCATTGCTGAAGCCGAAGGACACCAGCGTATGGGCAATGGCTGGGCCCATCCAGTAGGAAAGCGCTACGTCCACACGCTCCAGCCGGGACAGGTCATAGCTGCGCTGCTCCCAGCGAGCATCGAGGTCTTCGTCGCTGCGCCAGCGAAAGTTGCGGACATTGCTCACGCTGACACGCTGGCCCGGACCTTTGATCGCCTGAACTTGCGTGTGCTGGCTGACATCAGCCGCCCAGTCGCGGTGGTCGCTGGGTTTGATCTGCTGCCACCACACCGTCAGCGCCACAAAGCTCAGCAGCCAGCAGGCCATGAGCATGGCCGGGCGCTGACTGCTCCAGTAGGCCACAAGACTGCCCAGCATCCAGACCGTCCATAGCGCCAGCAGCGTCCAGCGCAGCGCGGGCTGGGCCGGGCCTTGAAACCAGAGCGCGCCGCTACCCCATACCCATAGGGCAAGTCCGCAAAGCAGCAACAGAAGAAGTACTGCCATTTTGAGTATCCATGCGTGATGACGATGCATTTGTCAGTGACCGAATCCATACCTGCTGCCCGACCAAAGTGCGGGCCAGTGGCATATTGGAGCATGCCCATATGCGCGATTGCATGTTTATTTGGCAGCGCATAAAAAAGGGGCGCCTGCCAGCGCCCCTTTTGCGTATGCAGCTATCTTTTTTGGCTGCTGATCCGATCAGTGAGCCTTGGCGGCATCGCTGTCTTGCACTTCCTCTTCACGGCGTGCATAGCGCTGGGCCAGCACGGCGCAGACCATGAGCTGGATCTGGTGGAACAGCATCAAGGGCAGCACGATGGCGCCCACCGAGGCAGCGGGAAACAGCACATTGGCCATGGGAATGCCGCTGACCATGCTCTTCTTGGAGCCGCAGAACACCAGCGTGATCTCGTCCTCCTTGTTGAAGCCCAGACGGCGCGCTCCCCAGGTGGTCAGCGTCAGCACCACAGCCAGCAGAATGCAGCACAGCACCGCAAGGCCGATCAGCGAGGGCACGGGAGTCTGCTGCCAGAGGCCGCTGATGACGGCGGCGCTGAAAGCGGCGTAGACCACAAACAGGATGGAGCCCTGGTCCACCAGCTTGACGATGGAGGCGCGGCGCTGCAGAAAGTTGCCGATCAGCGGACGCATCAGGTGGCCGACCACGAAAGGCAGCAGCAACTCCATGGCGATCTTGCCGATGGCGTGCAGGGCATCGCCGCCCTCGGCGGTCTTGTTCAGAATCAGGCTGACCAGAATCGGCGTGACCAGAATGCCCAGCAAAGTGGAGGCCGATGCGCTGCACACGGCTGCCGGGACATTGCCGCGTGCCATGGAGGTGAAGGCAATTGCCGACTGCACGGTGGCGGGCAGCGTGCACAGAAAGAGCACGCCCACATACATCTCGGTGGTGACCAGGGGGGAGAGCAGGGGGCGCAGCGCCAGGCCCAGGATGGGGAACATCACGAAGGTGGCGACAAAAATCCACAGGTGCAGCTTCCAGTGGCCGATACCGGCAAAGATGGCCTGGCGCGAGAGCTTGGCGCCATGCAGAAAGAACAGCAGGCTGACGATGCCGGTGGTGACGAGTTCCACGTATTCGGCAAATTTGCCGGAAGCGGGCACAAAGCTGGCCAGCACGACCACCGCGATCAGCGCGATGGTGAAGTTATCGGGAAGGAAGCGAGGACGGGACATGGTTCTGATGGGGCCGGCAAGGCGAATGGAATGCGGCCGTTGACTTGTAGTGAATCTTGCACAGCGCTCCGGGGCGGTGGCTGTGTATTGGGCACGACTTGCGCAAATCAGATTCAGACAAGAGCTTGGTTTCAAGACGGCAGTCCTTGGCACATCCTTGTTTGCGCAAGCCCTATTGGACATGTATTCGATTCAAAAGAGAAATGGATTTATTCGATAGATCTATAATTTTTTGATATGAATGCAAGTCTGAGACAGCTGCGCGCCTTCGTGGCAGTGGCCACCAGTGGCAGCTTCAGCCGGGCGGCCGATACGCTGGCCCTGACCCAACCAGCCGTCAGCCGCAACGTGACCGAGCTGGAGCAGGCGCTGGGCCTGCAGCTGCTGCATCGCACCACGCGCGAGGTGGAATTGACCGAGGCCGGCCGCCTGCTGCTGGGCAATGTCACGCGGGTGCTGGAGGACCTGGACGCCTGCCTGCTGGAGGTGCAGGGGTTGGCCACGCAGCGCAAGGGCCGTGTCAAGGTGGCCAGCAGCCCTACGCTGTCGGCACATCTGCTGCCGCAGTGCATTGCGCGGGGCAGGCAACTCTCGCCCGACGTCAATATCCAGCTGCTGGACCGGATTCAAAGCGATGTGCTGCTGAGCGTGCGCAGTGGCGAGGTGGACTTTGGCGTGGTCATAGATCCCTCGGAAAAGCAGGATCTGCATGCGCAGGCGATTCTGAGCGAGCCTTTTTGCCTGGTCTGCTTGTCCAGTGACAGGCTGGCGCGCAAGAAAGAGGTGCATTGGGCAGAGCTGGCAGGGCAGCCCCTGGTGCTGCTCGATCATGCCTCAGGCAGCCGCCGCCTGATTGATGCGGCCTTGCAGTCCCATGGCGCTGCGGCACCGGTGGTGCAGGATGTAGGCCACACAACCACGATCTACAGCATGGTGGAGCAGGGGCTGGGGTTGAGCGTGGTGCCGCAGCTGGCGATTCCCAACGACTGGAAAAAGCGCGCGGCGACCCCAGCGAAGGCCGCGAGCGAGGCCGTACTGGTCAGCCGCAAGCTGGTGCCCCAGGTGCAGCGAAGCATCATGCTGGTGCGCCGTCAGCAGCGGGAACTCTCACCCGTCGCGCACGGGGTGTGGGATCTGATTGCCGACGAAGCCAGGCAGCGGCTGGAGCCTTAGCGCTGCTGGGCGTACCTCAGGGGCGCAGCACGATGCGCGAGTCGATCACCAGGCCCTGGGGCTGAGGTGCGACGTACACGGGTGCAGGTGGCGCCATATAGACGGGCTGTGGTGCCTGGTAGACCATGGGGCGATCCCTGCACTTGCGCTTTTCCTTGTATTCGCCGTTGCCCTTCCACTTGCGCTCCACCTTGCACTGGCCGTCCCAGTATTCCTCTTTATGGCTGTGCTTGTGATGATGGTGGTGACCATGGCCATGTGCAAAGCTGGTCGCAGGAACTGCTACCAGAGCAACTGGCAGGCAAACGGAAAGAATGGCAAGAATCTTGTGCATTGATGGAGAGGCAGGTGGCAAATGCCGCAGTGCCTGAAGCTGTTAAAGGCTGTCAAAGTGCGCAAGCTTAAGTGCAATACGCTGAACTTGCTGTATCAAATCATGAGCATTGCTTGCAATGTTCATCAGCTTTGTTGGGCTTGGACCTGGATTGCTATCAGAAATCGAAGCGGCTAGCGCGTGATATGTATTGATTTTGAAGCGATTTTTGCTTGAAAGCAGCTGGCATGATGCGCTACCAGCTACTTTCTTGATAGCGAAACTATCGAGCTTCGGCTGGGGATTGAGTTACCAGGCCTTGATCAGCAGCACCAGACCGGAGATCACGGCAAACGCCTGCACGAACAGACGCATGACCTTGGCATCGATGCGGGTGTGCACAAAGCGGCTGGCGACAGCTCCCACAGCCAGCGCGGGCAGTAGTTGTAGCGCGGCGCTCAGGTGCAGCATCTGCACCTTGCCCATGAAGAGCAGAAATACCAGCGAGATCAGCTCGCCGATCAAGAAGCACAGTGCCATGGTGGCGCGCATTTCGGCCGGGGGGCGGTGCTGGTAGGTCAGCGCCATGGGCGGGCCGCCGATGCCGGTGGCGGTCTCGGTCACGCCGGTGATCAGGCCCGCCATGATGAAGGCCAGCAGCCCCGGCGTGAAGGCCGGAATGAACCAGGTCACGACCGCGGCGGCAATGGTGGACAGACCCACGAAGATGGACAGCGCCTGTGCGCTGAGCAGGGCCAGTACGGCCAGGCCGCCAAAGGTGCCGACCATGCGGCCGGCGCTGATCCAGCTTGCCCCGCGCCTGTCCAGCGCATGACGCTCGCGCCAGGCCACATAGGCGTTCAGCGGCAGCATCAGAATCAAGACACACACGGGCAGCAGATCGGGCGCCAGCAGCGTCAGCACGGGCGCGACGATGAGCGCAAAACCCATGCCGCTGGAGCCTTGCACAAACGAGGCGGCCAGCACCGCCAGGGAGGCCAGCAGCCATTGCTCACCAGTCATTACAGATCACCTCGTGCGGGGTAGATATGGTTGCCAGCCACGGTGCGGGCGCGGTGTGCGTCGGCCGTGGGATGCAGGCGCTGGATAGGGGCCTTGGCAATGGCTGCATGGGCCGCGCTGGCAACTTCGTGCATGAGCTTGCGGGCATCCCAATCCACGGGCCAGCCCTTGAACAGGCGCAGCTTGCCATCGACAAAGCTGGCGACGATCTGGTCGCGCTGGGCCAGGCGTACCAGGTCCCAGGTCAGGTCGATGTTGGTGCACATCTCTGGCGTATCCACATCGACGATCAGGAAGTCGGCCTGCTTGCCCACGGCGATTTCGCCAATGCGCGAGCCCTGGCCTATGGCCGCCGCGCCCGCGTGTGTCGCATGATCGAGCCAGGTCCAGCCAGCGCCAGCAGAGGTATCGCCTGCTGCCATGGCAAAGGCGAACTTCTGCGCGGCCTCGGCGGCATCCAGCAGACGGAAGGCATCGCTGCGTGTGGAGTCGCTTCCCAGTGCGAAGCGTATGCCCATGGCAGCCATCAGCCCGGCGGGGGCAACGGCATTGCCCTTCCAGGCGCTGGCCACGGGGTTGTAGCTGACGGCAGTATCCGTGCGCTGGAGCAGCATCAGCTCTGCCGGCATGACCAGCGTGCCGTGGGCAATCAGGGTCTGGGGGCCCAGGGCGCCGACGCTGGCCAGATGTTCTAGCGGACGCATGCCGCGTGCGACAACCGAGCGCTCCACCGAAGCCAGGTGTTCATTCACATGGGTCTGGAAGATGATGCCGGCCTCGGCGCAGCGCCGCGCCACGGCGTGCAGCATGGCATCCGAGGCCACTTCGGGGATGGAGATCGCCAGCGATGGGTGCACCATAGCATGGCTGGCATAGTCGCTGATAAAGCGGTCGGCCACTTGCAAGGTGGCGGCGCGCTGCTCGGGCGTGCTCTGGTTGCCGCCATCGTTGCAGATCAGGCCCAGCACGCAGCGCACGCCAGCATCGCTGGTGGCGTTGGCGACGGCACTGATTTCGCCCTTGGCGCGAGTGCCGGCATCGCACACGGTGGTGAAGCCGCCGCGCAGCGATTCCAGCGCGGCCAGCTTGGCGCTTTGGTAGACGAATTCATCGTCCAGGCTGGCTTCCAGCGGCACCCAGACGCGGCGGAAGATCTCGGACGGCTCGCCATAGGCCAGCGATTTGCCAAACGACTGCGTCAGGTGGTGGTGGCCGTCGATCATGCCGGGCATGAGCAGCTTGCCGGGCAGGTCCAGCGCAGGAATATGGGCATGGCGCGCGTCCAGCAGGGCGCGCGGGCCCACGTCCTTGAACTGGCCGTTTTCGACAAGCACCGCATGGTCGGCGGCCATGCCGGTCTTGAGCAGCACATGCTGGGGGTGCAGCAGCAGGGTGGAGCCCTGCAGCTGTGCAACTTGAAGGTCTGGATACATTCTTATGCCTTGGCAGCGTGGCTGGCTGGGGTTTCAGCAGGGCTGCTGCCGTTGAAAATCAGGTTCAGAACAACGGCGGTGATGCAGCCCATGGCCAGGCCGTTGCCAAGAATGGGCTGGAGGCCCTTGGGAAACTGGCTGTAGAAGCCAGGCACGAGGATGGGCAGCAGGCCCATGGTCAGAGCGCCGGCCAGCACATACATATTGCTGCGCTGTTGCAGGTCGACCTTGCGCAGAATGTCGATGCCAATAGTGCCTATGACCGCAAAGATGATGATGGCTGTGGCGCTGACCACGGAGGCGGGAATGGCGTTGGCCAGGCGCCCCAGCGGTGCAATCAGAGCCACGATGGCCAGCATCAGCCCGGCCATGGCGGTGACATAGCGGGAGCGAACCTGGGTGGCGCGCACCAGACCGATGTTTTCGCCGCTGGTGATGATCATCGAGGTGCCAAAGAAGCCGCCCGCCAGCGACATCACCGCATCGCCGCGAATGGTGCGTGGCACCAGGGCGCGGGCGCTGTCCTTGCTGTCCACCATTTCGGCCACGGCCATGGTCTGGCCTGTGGCCTCTGCCATCGAAATCACGCTGAAAACCAGCAGCGGAACGGTGGCGGCCAGATCAAAGGTCGGCATGCCAAAGGGCAGAAAGCGGGGCAGGCTGAACGCAGGGCCTTGGGTCACTGCGCTGAAATCCGTGAGCCCCATCAGCGCGGCCAGTATCGTGCCTGCAACCAGGCCCAGCAGCACGGCCAGCTGGCCCAAGGTACGTTTGAACAGGCGTGCAAACAGCAGGGTGAAGCCAATGGTGGCCAGCGCCAGACCGATATGCGTGAGGCTGGCAAAGTCAGCCGAGCCGGGCTTGCCCACGATGATGCCGCCATAGACCTTGAGCAGATTGATGGACACCAGCAGCAGCAAGGTGCCGATGACAACTTTGGGGAAAAAGCGCAGCAGGCGCGAAAAAATCGGCAGGATCAGAAAGTAGAACAGCGAGGTCAGAATCACCGCGCCGCAGGCCGTCTGAAGGTCGCGCTGCTGGGCAATGCCCAGAAACATCACAATCGGTGCGCCGCCCGGCACCATCACGAATGGCAGCTTGGCACCCATGCGCGCCGTGCCCAGCGATTGCAGGATGGAACCCAGGCCGCACATCAAAAACGTGGCGCTGATGAGGTTGACCGTGAGATCGGCAGACAGATCCAGTGCCTTGGACACCAGAAATACCGAGGTGATGGGGGCCGCCGCCATCACCAGCACATGCTGAAGGGCAAAAAGAATCAGTTGTGGCCAAGGAAGCGGGCTGTCAACACTGTCTGGGCGGTAGGCGTCTGTCATAGGGGCGGAAGGCTGCATTGAGAAGCTCCCAAAACGTTTTGGGTGACAAGGAAGAAAAACCGCCTGGCTGAAATCAGCAGCAAGCGGTGCTGTTCGATTTCCCAAAACGTTTTGGGTGGACTAGAGTATACGAAAGAATCAAGACCTGCCGCCCATCCAGTGGGCTTGTGCAGGTCTGCCCACTTTCTGCGCCTTGTCACCGATGAATCAAGCTACCGACCCTGCCCGCACACCACGCGTGACGATTTCGGATGTCGCCCGTCAGGCGGGTGTGTCCGTCACCACGGTTTCGCACGCGCTCAATGGCCGGGGGCAGGTGGACCCTGCCACTCGTCAGAGAGTGGAGGAGGTGGCAAGGGAGCTGGGTTACACGCCCAACCGTCATGCACAAAAGCTGCGCGGCGGAGGCTCCAACATGATTGCACTGATGTCATCCATGCCGTTTGCCGTTGCGGGCGGCCCTTCCAGGCTGGGTTTTTTGATGGAGGTGGCGTCCGTGGCGGCAGCCTCGGCTTTGGAGCGCGGCATGGCCATGGTGCTGGTTCCGCCATTGGAAACCGGGCAGCGGTCACTTGATTTTCTCGATATCGACGGAGCGTTGCTGATAGAGCCATCTGCCGACGACAAGCTGCTGAAGGAGCTTGTCGTCCGCGGTCTGCCCGTGGTGTCCATCGGCAAACCCGGTGGCGACGCCTTTGGTCAAGTGCCCTATGTGGATCTGCTCTCGGGACAGACCGTGCAAATGCTGCTGGAGCATATGCGGGCGCAAGGTGCGCGGCAGATCGCCATGGTTTTAGGCGCTGCCGAGCGCAACTCCTATGCGCAGGCCGAGCTGGCCTATCAAGCCATGGTCGAGGCTAATGGCATGGAGCATATTTCCTTGCGGGTGGATGAGAGCAGGGGCGAGGCGGGAGGGCGCGACGCAGCCCGCATGCTGTTGGCTGCACATCCGCAAATCGATGCGCTGCTGGTGCTGGTCGATGTGTTTGCCGTGGGAGTGGCCCAGTATCTGCAGCAGACTGGCCTGCGCGTGCCTCAGGACATCATGCTGGCCACGCGCTACGACGGTATTCGCGCCCGCACGAGTGAGCCACCGTTGACCGCAGTGAATCTGCATCTCGACCAGGTGGCCCGGCTCGCGATTGATTTGCTGTTCGAGCGCATGCGCCGTGGCAGCCACCGACTGGTGGCGCCAAGCCCTATGCCGGAGTTGGTGGTCCGGACGTCCACCAGATAAGCCAGTGCATGCGCTACCCCGGCTGTGAGCAGATCGCTTCTTAGTGGCGACGTTGCTGAGGGGGCTGACCGCTACCCGAGCGTTCGATGTGACGGAAGGTCAGGCGACCCTTGTTCAGGTCATAGGGCGACATTTCCAGGGTGACCTTGTCACCAGCCAGCACGCGAATGCGGTGCTTGCGCATCTTGCCGCCGGAGTAGGCAATCAGCTGGTGGCCGTTGTCCAGCGTGACGCGAAAACGGGCATCGGGCAAAACTTCATCCACTCTGCCTTGCATTTCAATCAGTTCTTCTTTGGCCAAAACGTATCCTTTCGAGAGAGATTCAATTCAACTGGTTTTCCAACACCATGCAGCGCCCTTCGGCGAGTGCATATTTGCTGGCAGAGCCTGCGTTGTCGAACTGGCGAATGAACCGGAAGATCCGGTCATATTTGCCGCGGCGAATGGAGACCGATGCGGTCACCTTGCCGGTATGAGTAGGTTGTGTGAGGGCAGTTACTACGTAGTTGCCGACACGCTCTGTAATAGATTCTGTGTGCATATCGAGTCAACGGCGGTGCCATCTCCTGTCGTCAGGAGAGATACCGTCCAAAAAGAGAAAACCATTCGGCTCGTCTGAGCCTGAACGATGCGCGCCTGCCGCTTGCGGGAGACGCGGACTTCTTGCCAGGGAGCACTAGGCAACAAGGAGCCTAATGTGGGCAACGTGAGAACTGCCGGAAAACTGCTGCGTGGGGCAAGTGCCACACAGCAAAGCCCGCTAATTATAAAGCAATGCTGCTTTATATGCAAATTGCATGAAGCTGAGGAAGTCTATTGCTTCCAGTCATGCCGAGTTGCGTGAAATCACCATCAGGTTGCGAAACGGGTAGGGGGTATGCAGATGATGAGCTCGGGTTTTCTGAGCTGCGTCATGCACACGACATTGATAGTTATAAAAAGTCAGAAAAGAAACATAAAGTGTCTGTCCTTCCCGCTCTCCTACCGTCAAGATCCACATGCCGAGCTTAGAAGACTTGTTTATTCAATGGCTCGAGAGACTAGACAAGGCTCATCCCTGTGGAAGCCAGGAAGAAGCGTTTTTGTTGCTCAAGGCAGAGTGGATAGCGGTCAATCTGCAAGCGGGTATTTCCGAGGATACGGTCAGGAGCATTGCCAGCGGGCGCCTGTGTCGGGAGCATGGCTGGATGGGTTTGGAGACCCGTGTTGCCTATCAGGATCAGACCTATAGTGCCCGGATTCGTACCTATTTGCATGTCGATGGAGCAATCGTGATCCAGTGCATATCGCAAGGCCATGAAAAAGTTCTGTTCCACCTCCAGGGAGGAGGCGCGGCGGCGGTGAAGCCGGAGTTGCGATCTCAGGAGCTTTAGAAGTGCAAGTCTGAGTTCAAAAATAAAGCCCGAGCGGCCGTCATGAAAAACCAAAAAAAGCCCCAGGTGCTTGCTAACCTGGGGCTTTTGATTTGGTGCCAGAGACATGAATTGGCATGGACGCTGCCATATTTGGACGTTGTGTTTCGCCGCTATCGTGACAAGGCAAAGCTGTCGGGCTTTACCTGTCGCGATAGCCGCCATACTGCCGCCACCCGCATTGCTCAAAAATTGCATGGCCTGGACCTTTGCAAGATGTTTGGCTGGACGGAGCTAAAGCGAGCAATGATTCGGTGCTCCCGGAATGAGAAAAGCCCGCTCAGTGGCGGGCCTAGATTACATCTTTAAGTGATTTTTACGGGCATGCCGTATTCAAAGGCGAGCGCGGGCGAATGCGCTGTCATGTGCAGAGCGGCGCTTGCAAACAGGTGCGCTATAGGGCGCTCTCAGCGAAGTCGCATGTGGATGCGTCAGGATGTGAGCATTGAAAGAATGGTGAAACTTCAGAGTTTTGACAGCCTTAGCATGGACTCATCCAATGAAAGGAGATCGTCATGAGATCGCTATCAGCCGTTGCTTTGCTTATCGCCGCTGGTGCACTGGGCGCTTGCTATGACAAGGGGCCCAAACCGGAGTTGCAGTCTCGACCGCCAGCAACAGGGGGGATGGATGCGCCGGCTCCCGGATCTCAAATGCCGTCGCCCGAACCATCGCCAGCAGCTCCTGGAGCTAGCACACCAGGTCAGCCTCAGCAGTAGCCAATGAGGCTCTTGGTGGCTGGCGTGGCCCCTAGAGGGCATGCAGCAACTTCTCGATTTATCGAGGCACGAAGCTGTCCGGCCCTAGAGCGGGCTTCGCCATTTGACTAGAGGTTGCCTCCGGAGATTTCCAGCAGGCTGCCTGTGGTGTAAGGCGATTCGTCCGACATCAGCCAGACTATGGCGTTGGCCACCTCCACGGCCGTTCCGCCGCGTTGCATGGGGACGCCCGGAGCCAAGCGCCTTATGCGATCGGGCTGCCCACCGCTGGCGTGGATGTCCGTGTCTATCAAGCCTGGGCGGACTGCATTCACGCGGATTCCCTCGGCTGCAACCTCTTTGGCCAAGCCGAGTGTCATGACGTCCATGGCACCTTTGGAGGCTGCGTATTCGACATATTGGCGCGGTGCGCCCAGCCTTGCTGCAATGCTGGAAACGTTGACGATGGCGCCGCTATGGCCCCCTCGCGTTGTGCTCATGCGTAGCACGGCTTCCCTTGCGCAGAGGAATACCCCGATGGTGTTGAAGCGCAACATGCGCTCCCCGGTTAGCTATGTCACTGTCGTGGCGGAGTCCACAATGCCTGCGTTATTGACAAAGGCATTCAACTGCCCGAACCGCACATCGACCACAGCGAAGAGACGGCGAATCTGATCTTCACAACCGATGTCTGCCTGAACCGCCATGGCGTGCCTGCCCATTTCTGTGATTTGAGCAATCACAGCGTCTGCAGCTTTCTGGTCTGAGTTGAAGCCGATCACTACATCCCAGCCTTTGGCAGCAGCTTGAAGCGCTGTTGCCGCGCCGATGCCGCGGCTGCCTCCGGTAATGAGTACGACTTTTTTATGCATGAGTCTCCTTGGTTGCTTCAGTGCGCATGAACATGCTGCGCACCAGTTGGGTTTCTGGGGCAAAGATGTTTAACAAACCACTTTGGCCAGCAACCATAGACTTCATCGGTGAACCAAACAGGAGGACACGATGAAGAAGCTATTGGCCGTTGCTGCAGTGGCATTCGGGCTGAGTGGATGCGCCATTTATCACGATGGATATTACGACGATGGCTACAAAAAGCCGCATCCTCATGGCTGCCCTCCAGGGCAAGCTAAAAAGGGCAACTGCTGATGCAACAACTGAATATAGAAATTGGCTATGATTTTGCTGCTGCTGATTAATTAGTGGGGCGTGTATGGATCAAGCCGATGTCAGTGCAACCTACGCAATGAGTCCGCGTAGGGTTATGTTTGAGTACCAAGCGAACGGGGAAGTCCGTTCAGCAGCCATCAGTGGTGACGCGCTTGAGCGTTTGGCGGGAGGCAAGGATCTCGCCGGGCCCGCACAACATTTGGCGGCATACCACGCGCATTGGGCGGCAATCCATGGCGTGGCGGCCACAAAGCATGAGCAGGGCCATCAGCCTGTGGTTCGGGTCGGCGATATTCAGGGCCGATAGCCACGGCGGGGCGGCAGGTCTCATGCTTATGAGCAGGCTCCAGAGACCTCTTTCTTGATTTCCTGGAGCTGCAGGTCCAGCTTGGCCTCGTCCTTGAGTTCTTTCTTCTCTTTCTTGCCAGGCTTGCGGCCCTCGGTTTTTTCGATGTGCTCGGCCTTTTCATTGACCTTGCGATGGAGCCCGCTGGCCGGCAGCAGCTTGGACTCGCTCATGAAGCACATCACCCATTGGTCGGCCACGGATTCGGCCAGTGGGCCATGCTGCTCGCCGCGCGGCGGCACCCAGCCCACAGAGCACTCCTGTGTGGCGTCGCACTCCTCGAAGACTGTCTTTTGCAGCGCATCTTCCAGCACCTGCAGATCGCCCTGCCAGGTCCCGGCAATGCGGTAAATGGTCATGTTTTTAAACATGGGAATTCCAGAAAGCAACGCCCGCATCAAAGCGGGCGATTGAATGATTGGGGTACTGAAATGAGCAATACAACATCAACTTACAGAGGTCCGGAGTAACAGGAATAGCCTGCAAGACTCCACTTACTGAAGGAGTTGCCATGAAAGCGCTACTTGTAATTGCGGCGGTTGCTGCGGCTTTGGCTGGTTGTTCAATGCCAAGGCGTGATTCAGGATCGATGCCCGCCCAAGGAGCGAGCCAGCCGATGGGGAGCATGTCTATGAGCGGTGACCGGGATCGTTGGATGTATGACGAACATGGGCGGCCATGGAATGGTGGTGACGGTGTGTTCTTTGGCGCTCAGAATATGTAGGCTGGCCAGCCGTTATGGCTTTTCTGTGAGGCACTGCACGGTGCTTTCGTCCAGTCACTCGGCATGCATGCCGGGGCAGGCGAATTCATCGCGCAGGCTTTTGACCCGCGCTGGTGGCTCATCGGCCTGGGCCTCTGGGGCGGAGAGCCAGGCGGCCAGCAGCAGGACGCCGACGAGCACCAGCAGGAGGTCGAAAATCGTTTTCGGCATGAGTCGTCTCCGATTATGTATGAAATATGGGTCTGGTGCTTATTGAGAAAGCGCTAGCAGCTATGAAATTTGATGATTCAAAGCGGCTAGGCTTCGGGCGTGAGCGTGATCAACATGGCCGCGCCGACCAGAAGCCACTGAGCGGCAGTCAGCAGCTTGAGCTGGAGATTGGTGAATACAGGGCTTGGTCGCGTTGGGGGGGGTGTTCATGAAAATTCAGTGGGCAAAGAAAAAAGCCCGCGAGCGGATGCTGCGGGCTTGAATAAAGAGCCGGTGACCTTTCAGGTCGCGCTTGGGGAAGAGTCAAGAGGGAGGGAGGAGAGAAGCCCCAGGCCCGGCGTAACTGGTATTCGGTGACTGATAGGGAGGATGGGAGTCTTGCGCTGTGTATTGAGTTGCTGGCTATAGAGGGAAAAAGCCGGTGACCTTGCGGGTCGTGCCTGGGGAACAGTTTGAGAGGGAGAGGAGCAAGGCCCAGACTCGGCTGTGGAGGTATTGGATACTGCGCTACCTTTAAAAAGGCTTAAGGGGGATCACATTGCGAGCTCCATTGAAGTGCGATCTGGCGCGACCACTGTTCGCCATCGACGCGGAGGCTGCGCCGAAGATCCTGAATACCGCCTGCCCTGGCTGATTCCAAGGGCCAAGCGTCTCGCTAGAGCAGTCACGCCAGTAGCCCCCGCTACTTTGCCGGGGTGGTCATGATGCGCGCCTGTGGCCGGTGCGATACCTCTTGCAGTTTTTCCAACCGAACCCCATGGGTCGAGTGAATAAGTAAGTCACGGAGCCGACCCGGAACACCATCAAAAAAAGAGCGGGTCTCTAGCTGTTATCGAGTGACTTTGCGCCAGACGGCAGCATTTCGTTCGTCCGCTTGGTACAAGTTGGTATGGGCCCAACTGATCCGACCTGCTGCGGCAAAGACGATGCTCGAGCACTGCAAGCGCAATCCGTTGTTTGGCTAACTGCCCGAGGCCGAGCGTGTGCGTATCTCTCATTCCTCCTGTGAAGGGGAATGTTGCAGAGCAGTTGAAATCTATCGTGGCTTGCAGGGGAAGGTATTCTGCAACGCCGCTGCGACCTGTGAATTGGCATTCATGTGCCCAAGCTGCTGCTGCGTGCCGAGCATCATATGAATGATGTCCAGGATTTGGTCGCGTGTGACGCTATCTGGTATGCAAATGCTTTTGGACGATGCCAGTGTTTCGGCCACTCCTAATGCATACCCGCGAGCAATATTGACCTGTTGGCGGTCAGAAGCGATACCCGCTTGAGATTTGTTGGCTTCAGAGAGCCATTGAGACAGCTCATTCCCTGTGATCTGCTGTGCATGCAAATGTGGTCCGCAGAGTAGTGCGACCAGTAGAGCGGCGGCTCCCTGAAAAGCTCTCATCTCTATCACTCCTCCTGTGTGAAGGAATTTAGCAGAGGGGCGCCCAGAGGTGAGCGCACCGCAGTTGCACTGGGCTATTTGCAACCTGCCGGTCGAATCCTGCATTCCTCAGGAATGAACATGAAGGAGTACCTGATCTTCACGATATCGGGCTTCTTGCTTCTGAAGTTCACTCTATGGCTCGTCGATGTCATGAAAACGCTCAGTCGGTAGGTGTCGTTGGTACGGTCTGTGAAGCTGTAAACACCTGCATACGGAGTCGAAAAATCAATCTGGTTGTCCCCAAAGATGGACAAGGGTAGCGATACGCTGTTGTGCAGATTGATCGTGGCCTTGTCGAAAAACAGAGCAATGTGTGCCTGAGACGAGCCGCTCTGCGTGCGCAAGAGTGATCGCAGCGGCATTGCGTCGCGGCGGTTTGACGTCACGTCAATCCGACCAGCGGTCAACTCGCCGCTCTTGATCACGCTAGAGCCCGGAAAGACATCAAGGCCAACTTCGTTAAAGCGTTCGACGATGATGCCTGCGACCGCTGCTGGAATGAGCGCTTCCAGTCCGGCTCTGAACTCCGCTGCCAGGGCTGTTGCAACCCCATCCACGGAAGACAGCTTTGCTAACTTGGCCTGTTTGTTCTGGTCCATCAGCGTTTGGGCATCGGCTGGAACGACACTCGGTACGCCAGCAGCGCCCATCAGGTTGTTGACGCCCGCCCCAATCCGAATGCTCATCCGCATGGCCCCATCGGGCTTATTCACGTCGATGCTCTCTTCGGCGTGCTGCTGCAGGAACGCGATAAGCACTTGGCGAGGATCGACGTCGTCAGGGTTTGACGAGACATTCGGGCCCTCGGCGAACGAAGCAAGGTCCAATGATGGCGCACCGGCCTTGAGCACCACGACATTGAATTCGTACTCAATACCTGCATGCCCCATGGCAGCTGAAAAGCGGCCCAGCGCATCCGTCTGAACCAGAAACGGCGCAGGCATGTTCACGGCGCTCAGCGCTTCGGGAGCACGTGAAACGATAGGAAGCACAAGCAGGGAGCGATGTGCAACAGGCGTGCCGGCTGTGTCGACCATCGTTCCGGTCAGTAGGCTGGCGTTGGCCGCGTCTGCCGCTTCCAGCTGGACTGCCTCTATCTTGTCCGAGCGCAGGTCCACCGCAGTTTTCTGCAAAGACACGTAGTGCATCTGATCGGGGTCATCAAACAACACGTCGTACACCCCTGCATTTACGGAGGCGCTGAAGCTCCCGTCGGCACCTGTCGACACAATGTGCAGCGCATCGGTGGTGCGATCCTCCAGCATGACGTGCACGCCGGCGACGGGTGCGCCGGCCGGGTCGGTCACGCGACCGCTGAAGCGCGTTTCAGCGGTCGTGCCTGTGTCACTGCCACCACCACAAGCCGTCAGCGCTGCAGCCATTGTGGCCACCAGCGCCGCACGTTGAAATTTGGGTTGCATTTCGTTCTATTTCAGATTGACGATGCAACTAAATGTAGGCGGCGGGGTAGGCGCTTCATATCCCTGAAATTTGGTAATTTCAAGTCATGTCGCGCAATTTTTGACAAGCAATTTGCTCTTCTTATAGGAGCTGCCAGCGTATTTAAAGCATGGATATTGAGCCGCAGACCCTGCTCAACGAGGTTTGTTGTTTCTGGGGGCTGCCATGCCTTCAATCAATACAGTCGAGAGATGAGGGCTTGATCATGCTCCGTCGGGGATGCTTGCCTCTACCAGGAGGGTGAGCAATTGCAGTGATTCTTGCCATCCCAGATAGCAGGCCTGAGCTGGAATCATGTCTGGGATGCCTTCTTGCTTCACATGCAATTCTGTGCCGCAGAACACGGCCTGAAAATTCACAGTGGTGATCATTTCACCTGGCAGGTTGGGGTCGTCAAAGCGATCGGTATGGCGTATACGGTGGTCAGGCACGAGCTCCAGAAACTCGCCGCCAAAGCTGTTTTTGCTTTGAGTGGAAAAGTTGATGAAGCTCATGCGATAGTGGCCGCCCACACGTGCGTCAAATTCATGAACCTGTGCAGCAAAGCCATGGGGCGGAAGCCATTTGACCAGGGCGTCGGGAGAGGTGAAGGCTCGATAGAGACGCTCCGGCGGCGCTTTGATCACACGGTGCAATTGAATGGTGTGGGGCATGCTGTGACTCCTGGAGTGAGTACAAAAGCTTAGACCCCGTAGCAGTGACGTTCTGTTAGGCTTTGTACGCTTCACGACCGCTACTGACCAGGTCAGGGATAGTGAAAGAGCCCAGAGGCCTGCCAGTCGGCGCTTGTGTTGGCTGTCTGATTCTGCTGATGCGACAAAGCCCGCCGGGTGTGAGCCTTGCGGGCTTTTGTTTGCATGTTCCCCCTGCGAGGGACTGCGGCAGAGCAGATTGATTTTGAAACGGTTTCGACCAGCTGCCAGGGACGCAGTCGCGTTTCACCACTCAGAGTCATCCAGCTCTGTTAGCAGGCTGGGGAGTGCTGGTACTTGCGCTGGTCGCTGAGCCTGTGGCGCATACGGGTTTGAGGGGGGTGGATTGATCCATGGGTTCGTGACCAGGGGAATCAGCAAAGCCCAGCCAAGTATCAAAAAGCTCTTGGGCGATGCATTCCTTGCGCGCTTGCTTAGAAGCAGCGCATACAGACCATATGCACCAAGTGCCAGCACCAGAGGCGGAAGTAGTGTCCCAAGCCACGCGCGAATGGGGCTGTGGTGGTAGTAAATCAGCGGGTTGGCCCAGGCCACGAGGCCCATGGCCATCAGATGATGATGAAATGAGAGCGAATTCGGTGCCGCTTGGTCGACTGCAGTTGTTTGCATGTTCCCTCCTGTGAGGGAATGTAACAGTGAAGTGTGACTAAATTGGAAATTCAGTTCATTTTCGCTGGGCATTGGTGCAAGCGAGATGTTTCTGGTTAGCGGCCGTGTCCGTGATCCCAGCCACCGCGGTGTAGCATCCAGCGGCCATCCGGGCCGTGTGCCCAGCCTGGTTGCCGGTAGTTGAAGCCCGGACGCGGCCGTTCATAGTGACCGGGACGCCATACATGGCGCCCACCCGACCAATCCCAGAAGCCGCCAATCCAGATGGCGCCTGCGAACGGGGCCACAGGAATGGTCTCCACGTAGGGGGCCGGCGGCGCAATATTAGCGACAACCGTGCCCTCATCGTAGTAGCCATTGGTATAGGCAGGTCTCACAGGTGCCACTACGCATCCGCTGAGAGCTGTTG
Source organism: Comamonas resistens (assembly GCF_030064165.1). NCBI lineage: Bacteria > Pseudomonadati > Pseudomonadota > Betaproteobacteria > Burkholderiales > Comamonadaceae > Comamonas > Comamonas resistens. The sequence continues at coordinate 3,150,904 of NZ_CP125947.1, read as the reverse complement.
CCCCCAGCACCGCGGCCGTAAGCCAAGGTACAGATCTCCGATTGACTCGGGTAACAATTGCATCGCCTTGCATGGTCGGGCTCCTTCCTATGCGTACGCTTGGTGCAGAGCGTTTCTGAACCAGTATTGAGCGCCTGCCAAACTTAGGAAAGACTTAATTTCGGCCCTGTTTCACAGAATGGTGACTTGGCTTTACCTGCCAGCCATATTCATGCAACGAGCTTTGCCTAGACTGCCCCAAAGCCTCACTGGAGATACGCATGGAGCTCAAGCGCAAAGCACTGTTGTTGGGCTTGGTTTTGTTAAGCCTTTTGCTGAGCCTGCTGTTAAAAGAAATGGTGGTTCCGGCCGAGTTTCTTGAAGATTGGCTGGGCCGTTGGTGGAGACACTAGGGCGAGTCATCAGATCCGGATGCAGGTCATGTCGTAATTAGCGCGTCATGGCTTTTGTTCGAATCGCTGATCAGTCTTCGCTTTTCAGGGCTTCTCGTGCGTGCTTCGCTGCGATCACATGTCGGCGCCAAGCCGCAAGACCTTTTGTATACCAAAGCGTGTAACCCGTAAGCAACCCAAAGGCGCCAAGTGTGAGAGGGCTGCTGACAAACTCGCCAGCACTGCGCTGAACCTCTGGTGCCAGCCACAAAACCTCGATAAGTCGATAAGCCAATCGAGCCAGGAAAAGAGTTGCAAGACTCAGCGCGATAGGTTTGTAGGGTGTGTAGGTCAGTGAGCCAGGTTTAGCCTCAAACAGGGTTTTGCGCAGCGCCACGGCAGCTAGAGCTGCACCTATGGTCATGAAACCAAGTAGTTCAGCAATCAATCCCAGCCGTGGAACCAGTGACCAAATGACCGCGAGGAGGATGGTTCCATAGATGGCAAAGGTGATGGGTGCTCGATAGCGTGAGAGCCGTTGGGGACCGATCGCGCGCTTAAAGCGAACAGACACACGCCACAGAATAAAGATGGCGAGTGCTGTATAGCCAAGGAGTGGTGAAGCGCGTGCAGCCACGATTTTGCAATCTGATGCTTAAAGCGACACGGCTCAGTTTAGCAAGTGCTAGCAGTTGAGAAGTATGGAGGGGCCGAAGATCCAGAAAGCCCTGCTAATCATGGGCGTGCTCAAACCGGTGTCTTTGTTGCTGCTGTGCAAGACCGCGAACTCTGAAAAGCACATCTCGCACAACTGGGGCTAGGCTGGCGTTGCCGGCGCGCGATTCGTCAAGGAGTAGGCTCAGGGGTTGCTTGGCGCATGGTCGCGTTACCTGCCGCTTCAGCTGCATCGGCTGCTTCTCGGGCCTCTTTCGCGGCTTGGTTGACTTGCTGCTGCGGTGTCATTGATGCACCGTCATAGCCGCCAGTGGCGCGCTCTCCGATCTGGATATGGGGAAGCCGTGACGCGCCGTAGAACAGAGCCGCAGCGATGAGCAATAGCGCGATGATTCTCATCTGCTCATTGTGCTGCCAGTCTATAAATGCAGACGAAAAAAGGGGCAGCTTCTAGCAAAAGCTGCCCCTCTTGGGCCCCAGTTTTCACGCGGAACCCGCATGAAATCTAGCTATTTTGGTGCCGGAGACATGAATCGAACACGCGACCTTCTCATTACGAACTCTGGCGCGAAGTATCGTCGATTGATGCTCACTACTGTTCTCACTCGAGACAAGCCAATTTTAGCATCCCGCATTGATGCCGAATAGTGCGGAAATTTTTCCCCAACTGTGACATAGCTGTGACACGGAAGGCTTGCATCCGGGCATTGTTTTGGCACGATCCAGACCACCTGATTACGTTCAACGAGGTGAGGATGAGCACGGTGCAAGCAGACAAAGAGCCAGTGGGGCCGAAGTCATCCAGGCAATGGGCTTGGGAATTTCTTCGACGTAACCCTGCATACAGAGAGGCATATGCGCAATGGATGGCGCTTCCAGAGGCTGTTCGGAGCTTGAGCATCAACACACAGGAGCTTTGCCGGTCACTGTCCGACGAAATTCCTATGTCCTTGTTTGTGGTTGAAGAGCAGCAGCAGCTCGATGACAAGTGGCATGAAAAGCTGAGTGGCAAGAGTAAGACAGAGGATTTCGCGGCTGTTAGCCCATTTCATCCAAAGAAAGGGGTGGAGCCGTTGCTCGGGGAAAATTTAAAAGAATGGCATGAACGTACTCTCGAGATAAGAAAAGAGGCAGGATTTGCAATTAGCCATTCTTCTTCTATCTTACCGAAAGAAAGATTTGGCATAAAAAAATGGATCGATCCAGAAGTCTCCCCGCTTCCTGAATCAGAGGCTGAGATTTTCAGTGATCTAAAATTTGAAGTGTATGCCGAATTTTGTGAGTCCGAGCACTTTCGTCAAAAGCCATGCTCTGTTTCTGTAGGTGAAATTAAGAGGACGGAGGTTGTGCTGAAAATAGATGTAATGCAGCCAATTGGTTATTTGAAAAACGAACTAGAAATACTAGTAAAAGAGCAAAGAAAATTTATCGAGAAAATTATGAAAGATAAGCCTCAGTATTTTTAAAAGAGGTTGGCGATATTTATCATGTTTACGAGGGACAGGATAAATTTAATAGGGGTGGAATTTATGGGGAATATATTGAACTATTGGATAGAATTATAAAGGGGGAGAGTGAGGATAAAATTGTTAATGTGAAGCCTGGGTTTGGTAGAGTTGCTTCTAGTGATAATTATGCTAAAAAAATGAGGCATAGATTCGATACCGCTACTAAACTTAGAGATAATGGTTATCGTAAAATCGCATACTTTGATGATTATGCAGGTTCAATTATTAATTATAGGAAAAATATTAAAACGAATTTTGATTTATCTTCGGGTAATTTTTAAATTCCATTTAAAATCTAATTTTTATGCCGCACAGGGAGGTCTTTTAGCTCTTCCCTGAAATATTTCCACTTCGGCATAAATAGATCAATTACTAAGGCAAAGCGTGCATTGTGACTTGGTTCAATCAAATGGGCCAGTTCGTGCGCGATGGTGTATTCCAGACATTCCGGCGGCTTCTTTGTCAAGTCGGTGTTCAGCCGAGTGGCGTGGCTGTCGGGGTTGCATCTTCCCCACTTGGTTTTCATGCGTTGCACAAGAACCTTGGAGGCTTTCACGTTCATCAATGTTTCCCACTTTTGCAGCAGCAGCAGCGGCGGCAATGCCAGTTTGAGCTGTTCGCGGTTCCTGGCATCCAGCAGCTCTTCACGGCGTTCCGTCCTGCTGCCTGGGCGCACACCAAGCACGATCCGCTTGTATTGGAGGTCAATGATGGGAGCTGCATTGCGTTCAATCACGGCCAACAGATACCGCTTGCCCCGCAGATAGTGACTCTCTCGGTCTATGTAATCGCGCGGGGCTTCGCGTTTCTGTGCACGCACTTTGCGCTGCTGGCTTTTGGTTCATGGCAGCTCGGAAATCGCAAACACCCGGATCGTGTCCAAGGCCATGTGCTCTGGCGCAGAAATCCGTATACGACCTGCGGACGGGTACACGCTCAAGTGCAAATGCTTGATGCGCTTTCTGATCACTTCGGCAGCAATGTCGCTCAGGTCAATAGTCTCCGGCATCTGTATTCCTGCTGAGTGCAGACGACGAGAAACAGCCGCTCCACTTCATCCACATCCTTAGCGTGTCGTTCAGCGAATGCTGCTGTGGGCTCGGGCAGGCTGGGGCGTGAGCTGACAGATCGACAACATCTGAATGCTGAAAGCTTTAAATAAAATTCCATGTCTATCAAGTGGTTATTTGTTCTGATTTCCGAAATTCTCCCAAGTCATTGAGTTGAAAGAAAAAAATCCGGAAAAGTATAGTTTTTTATAATTTTCCGGATTTTGTTGTTACTAGAAATATATTTGCCATGAATGCGCAGCGATGCACATTCATCAAATAAGGAGAGTAAAGGTGATCGAGGAAAAATTTGAAGTGAAAATTTCAAAACAGGATTGCGAATCCTTTATGAAGAGCTGGTTGACTGTTTATCAGCTGAGTCAAAAATTTCCAGCATTCTCTGAAAATTCAATTCGTGCTCTTATCTACGCATCCAAGCCTCGATTGCGTGCCAAGTCCAGGAATGGTGAGGAATATGTTCCAGGCAATGGCTTGGCGCATGCAATTCGCAAAGTGGGGCGCCGTGTGTTAATTGATGAGTTTGCCTTTGCCGAATGGATTAACTCTCAATCTGCAAGTTGATTGAGTGTAAATAAAAAATGATTTTTGGTTTCTGCATCATCTTTGAATTAAGAGTGCATATTTAGAATCCAAAAATCATCGGGCAAATTTTACTACAAGAGTATATGAAAAATTCCAAATATCAAGCTGATTCCGGCGAGTCGAATTATTTCCAGCCGTTTGATCAAATGAAGTTGATTTCTGCAGCAGAATTGGCAAAGCTGAATGCCAGGACACGCAAGAAGCACTGGGGTGAACTCATCCAGTCCAATCAAATTGGCATGCTGTTCGGCCCTCGAGGGCACGGGAAAACATGGGTGGCATTGGGTATCGCTGTATCCATGAGTACTGGTGTGGATTTTTTGAATAAGAAGCCGCGCAAAGCCCGTAAGGTAATTTATATGGATGGAGAGATGGACCTCGTCACTCTCAAGAGCCGCACCATTGCATTGTGCAAAAGTCTGAATACTAATCCGCCTGATGGGTTGAAGATTTTTACCCCTGAAATTTTCACAGGCTTGTTGCCTTCAATCAATACGATGGATGGTCAAAGGGAAATTGATGCATTGATTGGCGCTGACTGGGATGTGCTCTTTATCGATAATTATTCTGCTTGGAGTGGTGATGGTCGTGAAACGGCTGAAGCTTGGGCGCCCATGATGCGTTGGATGCTGGGCCATAAGCGAGCCGGTCGCACAATTATCGTTATTCATCACACGGGCAAAACAGGCAAGCAGCGCGGTAGCAGCAGCCATGAGGATGCTTTGGATTGGTCTGTGGCGTTGAAACCGGCCGATGGTGCATTTAGTGATGGAGCTTTACGCTTCAACCTGGTTTGGGAGAAGAATCGCCATTTGTCCCCTGCCGATGCCAAGCCTATTGCGGTCACGATGGGCAAAGACGAAGAGGGCGGTTTGACCTGGAGCCAGTCTGATGGAGTGCACAAGAACTCTCGCGCGAAGGAAGCGAAAGAGCTGGTGGAGTCCGGATTGAGCCAAGCTGAGGTGGCCAAAAAACTGTGCGTTGACCGCACCACTGTAAGCCGCTGGCTCAAGTCCACCAGTTGATGCATATGTGCATCCACTAGCGCTTGCACTGTTGCACACCCTTGCATGCCTTCACGCTGCAGCGGCTGTGCACGGTGCCGTCAGCGAAGTAGAGCTGTGGAGACCACTATCACCATTGAATCATTTCTCTATACGGCTGCACATTTGCAGCAGTTGAATATAAAACCATGATCGACTATTTCAATATAACCATTGATGGTGATGATTTTCCTGAAATTGGAAAGAAAGTAGTGGTTCGTCAGCCTAGCGGGGTTAAAACTAAATCGTTTACCGAGGTTAAGATAAGTGCTGGTAAATATGCTCCGCATTTCAATGTGCGTGTAGAAACCAATGGTCAACGCATACGTTTTCATGGATCGCCAGCACAGTGGCTGCAAGGTCATAATGGGATGGGCTCCAATGATTTTCGAGGTCTAGTTAAAAAGACTATTCGTTTGGCTTTTGAAACTCTGGAGATGGACTGTCCTGCCTCAGTTTCTAAGGCGATAATTTCTGGTAACTATGCCGTAGATGAGGTGCATGTTGCAGAACACTATGCAATGCCTGCAAGCTTGATCGCTAAACTGTGTGATGATATTCGGCGTTATGGTGTTGCTTCGCTTAAAGCAACTACGATTTCTCCCGGTGTTGGAGTGCGGTTGTGGCCTGGGTCACGTGACCGTGAAGTCCTGATTTATGACAAGCAAAATTATTTTCTAGATAAGCTCTTGCGCCACAAGCATAAGCTGCTTGGAAAGATGCCTATGAGCTTTGAGAGAATCGGGACAGGATTGTATTTCGATAAGATGATAGGCCAATATCTGGCTCATGGCGTGCGTATTGAAACAAGGCATAAACGTGATCTGAAGAATAAAAATTTATCTTTGGATAAGGGGTTCGCCTGGAATCAGGATGCCGCTCGTGCTCTCCATATCAAAACGGTCGAAGATATTCCGCTGCAAGACCTGCCTTCGCTGGATGTGCGTGAGTTGATACTGCAAAAGGCGGACTTGAAAAACCGTACGTTGATAGCTTTGTGGCTGGCTGGTCGAGACCCTAAAGCCTTTTGTCCAAGCCCTGCAACCTACTATCGCTGTCGCAAGGATATTCTGGAGAAATATGGTATTAACTTGTCAGTTCCGGCTTTGATGGTAGATGGAATTTCGTGGAAGTCGCTGACAGACCCCGCTAATATTATGGAACCGCCGGAGTGGGCTCTGGAAAGTGGATTCGTTTATGATCCTAAGCGTTGGAATGGTTTTGTTGATTCCACCCAGTATGAGCGTGCATGGTTGAATAGTGAAAATTCTAGTTATCGGAGTGTGAAGTCTATTTAATAAATAGCGCTACAAAATAAATGCAGTTATGTCAGCTGTGACCAAATAAATGGATAAAAATATGTTTAATAGAATTGAGTCTGATGCTGGGGAACTATGTTGGTGGCCGAGCGTTTTCAGCGTTTCCCAGACTTCGTCTGTCAAGCGCACCTCGATTGAATGATGTAAACTGTAGTTCACACAATGATCCAAGTTCTACGTACTGCGGCCTTTGACGATTGGCTCCAGGCCCTGCGCGACAAAGTGGGTCAGCGACAGGTTTTGGCTCGCCTCACTCGGCTGTCGCTCGGGAATTGGGGCGATTGCAAGCCAGTTGGAGGCGAAGTGACCGAGTTGCGCATCGACTCTGGCCCCGGCTACCGCGTGTACTGCTGGCGCGCTGGCGATGTGGTCGTTGTTGCGCTTGGTGGTGGCGACAAGTCCACCCAGCAAAAAGACATTGCCAAGGCCCAGGCGATGGTCAAAGAGTTGAAAGGGTAAAGCTATGAACCGTGCTGCCTATGAGAAGTTGGGCATCAAGCCCTTCGATGCCGCCGAGTACCTGCAGTCTGATGAGGATTGCGCGGCCTATCTGCAAGCCTGCCTGGAGCAAGCGCCAGATGATGCTGCAGTGTTTACCAAAGCTCTCGGAGACATTGCCCGTGCTCGCGGAATGATGCAGTTGGCCAAAGATACCGGCCTCACCCGTGAGGGCCTGTACAAATCGCTCGGCGAGCAAGGCAATCCCAGTCTGTCCACCGTCATGAAGGTGATGCATGCACTGGGCCTGCAGATGCACATTGGCCCCCACACTCCAGCTTAATTTTCTTGAGCAGTAAACCCCATGACAGCGCAAAGCAACGGCGTATCCAGGCAGTGCTGGCAGGGAATCACCTAGCGCGCCGACAGGAATACCAGCACGTCCTTGATAGCTTGCTCCCTAGCCTTGTCGTTGCTCTCGATGTTGATGAACGATGCTTGCTGGCATGTCTTGAGAAAGCCGTTCCACTCGTTCGCGTCGGTGAAGGTCTTGCCGGAGTACTTGTCATGTACCGGACCCCAAGAACGATCATTGGCACCGTATGGCATGCGCACGTCCATTGAGCACTTGTTGTAGTTGCCTTCTCGGTACTGAGCCCACTTCTGGTTGAGTCGGTCGAAAACATGCGTAGCGCCCGCGTAGACCTTGTACGTGACCGGATTGCCGTTGGCCACCAGCTCATCGGCAAGCTCCATGCACGGCTTATATCGTCTTTCTCGCCCAGCAGCATCAGCAGCGGCGACGGCAGTTTGTTGTGCTGATCGACGCGGTAGCGCATATTGCAGCCAGGGTAGACCGCAATACTGCCGGCCCACTTCACCGTGACAGGAACAACGTGCTGCTGGTAGGTCGGCCATGCTGCATCCAGAACGGCTTGCCCGCCACGTGACCAGCCCATGTGATAGATGTGCTGGCTATCAATCTGCGGATGTGTCGCCAGCAGCTTGAGGGAATACAGCGCATCCGCCAAATTGGCCGTGGTGTTCCAAGTCAGCTGCTTGGAAGCTCCCGTGACCCGCTCTTCGTTGCGCGGCTTGAAGCTGTCCACCACAAAGACGGCGTAGCCAGCCGCGTTCAGCGCTTTGGCCCACACATCAAAGTACAGACTGCTGACACCTTCGCTGCCATGCGAAAACACCACCGCCGGAACTTTGCCCTGCGCATTGGCAGGCATCAGCAGATCACCAAAAATGGGGGTATCGCTTCCCAACCGCCCACGAACCAATGCCCAGCGATGGTCTGGCGTCTTGGAGTTGAACTCGATGCGGCCGGTTTGACCTCCGCTGAGATCATCCAAGGGGGCCGCATAACTACTGGCGCCTCCTATGCCAAGAACTGAAGCCAGCAGGGCCTGAAAGCATTTCCTGGCCAAGTCTTTTGGTCGGAGCCAGTTGTTCATTGCAACTTCCCCCGGTTCTTGGCAGCTTCGCAGTCGTGCGTGGGCTGGAGCATGGTTTTTGGAGATCATGTCTCCCTCTCTTTCTGTATTTTTTGAAGTTATGCCCATCGCCACGCTAACTGAGCAAGCTGGTATGGAGTAGATAGGCATAACTGAAGCTTGGACGTCACAGGTGGCGCTTTATGGCAGTTGCAGTGGGCGCGTGTCTTGACCCAAGTTCAGACTTTGCAGCTTGGGCATTCCCACTTCAGACAGACGATCCGTTTGGCAGCGCAAATCCGCAATCCGCTTTCCGTTTTGCTCAACCGAGATGCCCTGCGCGGTGGATGTGCTGCCATACAAGGTGTAGCGGTAGTTGCCCTTGTCGAATGACACGAACGGCATCGACTGTCCATCGGTGCCGGTATACACACCTTGCTTGAACAAGGTGCTGGCGGCAGCAGCATTGGCCGGGTAGACCATCTCCGGTGCCTCATTGAGCGGAGCCAATCGGTATGCCAGCTCATTGCCGCTGCCGCTCATACACAGCGACGCACGCTTCTTGCCAGTGGAGCATGCAAACATAGGTGTCTCGTCGGCAGAGCATAGATTGGGCACTGCCACTGTTTGGGTAGATGTATGTGGTGCGGTTGGGCTTTGCTTGTTTACCGCTGCTTGTGGCTGTTGCGCTGGGCTTTGTATCACTCGCGTCGGTATAGCGGCAGGAGCCGGGGCTGAGGGTGAGCCTTCAGACTCTGCTTCCATTTCAGCCTGGCTGGCGGATGGCGCAACAGGGGCCTGTGCATCGGTAACTTTCTTTGCCGCCGCTTGTGCACGCAGCATGCGGTCATAGCGATCCATTGCAATGTCGTGGAAGTAGCCCATGAACGGCATGAAGCCGTTGAGTGCTACCTGCAATGCTCCGGTGTCTTCGGTGCGCTGCACTGTGTATGTCACTTGGCCCCGGAGCTTGGTGCCATCCAGCACTGCGCCTTGTTTTTCATAGATGGCGCGCATGTATTGCTCCATCTGCGGCTCAGCCTTCACAGCATCTTCAGGGAAGACCGTTGTCAGCTGTGCCGAGCACACGGCTTTGCCGGTGCTTGCGTTGTTGGCATCAGTAGTGATGTTCTCCAGAGCCACAGTCGTGTCCTTGACCGTGAATTGCACACGCTGCTGGCGTTCCTCGCTCATATCGTGGTGCTGCTTGTCAAACTGCTGCTGGTAAATCTGTTTGACCAAGCTGACGGTCTCGGCATCCGCACAGGCTGGGGTCTTGTTGCCACATCCCGCAAGCATGGCGACAGCCGCACAGACGCTACTTATAAAGGTCTTTTTCATCATTCCTCTCTCCCGTTGTATGTGTTTTATACGACTCAAATCTTAGCGCAATGTGTCGTATAAGACGTTGGCTCAAAAAACACATTGGCAGACCCTCTGCGGCCATGAAAGCCAAGGAGTCTGTCCCATCGCAGCTGAGCACCACGCCAGTGGTGAAGCTGCCCAATGCCGTAACGAAGGCATTGGGGACCAAGCTGCGCAGCTACCGCGAGCTGGCGCAAAAATCACAAGAGCAACTGGCACATGAGGCGGAAGTGGAGCGCTCGCGTATCTCCAAACTGGAGAACGGCCACATCAATCCATCGCTGCTCACACTTGCCACGCTGTGCCATTGCTTAGGCATCACGCCGGCAGAGCTCTTTGAAGGCGTGACGGCCACGCTGCCTCCAGCATCGCAAGGCGGTGAACTGCGTCGCCGCAACCAGGCGCATGCCGAGAAAAGTCCAGCGCCGTCCAAAGTCGTCGGTGCCGACCACCGCGTCAAACGCGCCAAGGCATAGGCCAGTCACTGCAGCTTGCGCACGCGCACGGCTGCCAGCAGACGTACCAGCTCCGCAGACCACGATTCGGACTCGTAATGCCAGAACACCGTCCATGGCTTGGCGTCATCAGCAGGCAGATGCAGTTGTTTGGCTCGGCGACTGCCAAGACCAGAAGTCGGTAATCGCAGCCGTGCATTGAACGCTTGGAAGCTCGGCTCGCTACCGCCAGGGTCCAGCAACAAGATGCGTTGCGGTTGACGCTTTGATCCAGAAGCCACGCCTTCTATACCGACTGCCAGTGCCCAGTGCTTGGTGCGCTGGTGCTTGACCGATGCAAAGGCCAGCGCCACCAACTCGCCGCGCATCAGCCAGTCCAGTGCGTACCGATCCACATGCTCTTTGGCTCCGTACTTAGCCGTCAGCTTCAGTGGCAAGGCCAATTGGTTGACCAGCTCTGCCCATTCTTTGGCATGGATTCCGGAAAAGTACTTGGGGCCAAATATTTTCCAGGCCGCTGCTGCCACACCGTACTTGCGCTGACTCATGTCGTGCATGGCCGAGGCTTTGGCTAGATCGAAAATCACCAAGATCATTGCCAGCACATGCGTACCGCAAGCGCCATCCAGCATGGACTGCTGCATGAAGCAGCGCACTGGCTCTTGGCGCTGCTGCTGCACGGTCAGCACATGACCAGTCTGCAATGCCGCATGCACACGCTGGAAACCGTAGGTGATTCCAGATGCTCGCGCCACCATCAGTAGTCCTCCGGCAAGAGCAGCGTAGTCACAGAGCGGTCGGCTTCGGTAATGATCCAGATGGTGGGCAGGCTGCTGCGCTTCTCTTGTGGCGTCTGCAGCAGTCTCTCGGCGTCTACCAGCCGGTAGACGCTCATCACACGCATGCCCTGTTGAACCGATAGCTCATTGGTGGCTTTATCTTCGACGCAGCAATCGCCCCAGTCTCCATGCACATGGCGTGAGATCAATGCCAGCGCGCTGAAGCCGGCTTGTTCCAGCAGTTCCAGGGCGCCAGGTGTTGCCACGATCTGGCCGAGCGCGAAGCGCGGGGCATTGCTCATCAACGTCATGCGGCGTACCGCTCCAGAACGAGAAGAATTTGCTGACATGGAAGTACTCCTTGGTTAAACGTCAGACACAAGAGCTCCACGTGCGAATCGCCGACACCACCACGCCGCGAGGGCGAGCGACGTCCTCCGCATGCGTGGAAACGGATAAAAAAATGGACCGGCAAAGCGGTCCATCGAGAGATCAAGAAAGTAAAAGCGGCGCTGACTTCACATCACCGGCGTGGGCGCAAGAGCGGCACTACACAGTGAGCTGCAACGCATCAAATAACTCAGCATCCGTCGCATAGCTGAGGCTCAGTGCTTGAACCACAGCAGCAGGTATAGACAGTAGAGACGCCAAGCTGCAGGAGTCCGAACCGGCATCGCATGGATCGGGTAGCTCCAGCAAGCCAAGCAAGCTCAGACGGCCATCCAGCGCAGTATCGACAGCAGGCAGATCAACATGCCACCATGCAGCCAGAACACTGCGCATGGATGGAGGCGAAAGCTCAAGACCCGGCCACGCTGCGCCGCCATAGTTCAGATATGCACACAGCAGCCGCTGCCACTGCGCCGAAGACAAATAGAAGTGCATGCGTAGTCGCTCCAGATTGCGAGCCGCTGGTGCCATATCCACCGGCAGCGGTGGGCACGGTGCGGCCATCAAACGCTCCACGACCAGAGCAGGCGCCATTGGCTGATCCGGGGTCGATGTGCCAAGAAAAGCAGGCACTTCAAAGAAACATGGACTTTGCGAATGACCCAGCACCGGCCAGTACAGTAGCTCCACATCGCGTGACATGTCCGCCAGCAGCTCCGCGTTCAGCACATCCATCAGCAGCGGCAACAGGCGCTGCAGCAGTTGTATGCGGTGATGCCGGCGAAAAACTAAATTGTTTGGCGAGTTCAAGCTAGCGATACAACAAGGGTTGGGATTAATAATCGCTGCACTCATATTGGATCACTGATATTTTCTGATGCTGCGCCGCACGATAAATAATACGTATTTATCTGCGCTTGATGGTATTATATCAATAATACAAGAAAATGCTGAATTATTAGCATTTTTATGAATTCTAAAGCGATAGATGCTAAATAATTCAATGCATTCAGTGATCAAATCTGAATTGCAAGTTATTTATCACAACGGATCATCTCCCCTAGCCATTCCTCAACGCCTGCAACGATATGCCTGTCGCAGCGACTCACTTCGTCTGCACGTGCGTTGAAGCAGGTTGAGACCTAGTTAAATCCTAGGTAGCGATAAGTCACAGTTATCAATAATTAAATTGGAAATTTCATGAGTAATAAACATTCGACTATTTTAGTCTCTGATAAATATTGCAATCAAAAAACAGAGAGAAATCACAAAAACCAGAATGGGACAAACCAGATATTGAAAGGCGGCTCAGTTCAAGAATATATGAATGCCCGCCAAGCCGGCGCCACAAAGCGCGCTTACGCTTCTGATTTACGGCATTTCCTGGCACATGGAGGCATCATTCCTTGCACGCCCAAGCGGCTGGCGAAGTATCTGGCTGAGTCCGCCAACGATGGTCTGGCCGTTGTCACGCTGGAGCGCCGCATCACCGCGATCCACAAAGCGCATGTCGATCAAAAGCAGATATCACCGGCACACAGCGAAATCGTCAGGCAAGTCATGCAGGGCATACGCCGAACGCTCGGCACCAAACAGCGGCAAGTGAAGCCATTGACCAAAGATGACTTGTTGGCCGCGCTGGAAATCATCGAGAAAGTCCACATACCCGTCAGAGCGGCACGTGACCGTGCCATTCTGCTGGTTGGCTTTACGTCGGCTATGCGTCGATCGGAGCTTGTTGAGGTGTGTATGGAGCATTTGTCGTTTTCATCGGCGGGGCTGGAAATTGCAATACCAATCAGCAAAACGGATCAGGAGCGGTATGGCCGAACCGTTTTAATTCCGCGAGCCAATGGCAGTCAGTGCCCTGTCAAAGCCCTGATGCACTGGCTGAAGATAGCGGGCATAAGAACAGGCCATGTGTTCAGGTCTGTCAATCGCTATGGCGTTGTTGCCAAGCAAGGGCTGACACCGCAGTCAGTGGCGCTCATTGTGAAAGCGGCCGTGGCGCAAAACGGGGCTGATGTGCAGAGCTTCAGCGGCCACAGTCTGCGAGCTGGCTACTGCACCAGCGCTGCCGAACAAGGTCAGCCAGCTTGGCAGATACGTGAGCAGACTGGACATAAGTCAGACCTGATACTGGCAAAGTACATTCGCCGTATTTCTCGAAAGACCACTCCGAGTCTGCTCTAGGAGTCGCTAACATAGCCGATCCACAAAGCGTGCAGCGGCCAACGTCCACAACGCTTCTTGGGCATCCAGCCGCCTTTCAAAGCCGATTTGCAGCCTGAGCGGGCATTCGGCACCTTTGATGGAGTCCCGAAGGCCGGCAGCAGGGGCTGGAACTGTCGCCACCGCTTTGCTAGCGGGTGGTCTTGTCATGAGCGCTCGAAGCATCGAGGCTTCGAGGCTTCATGCTAGTCCTAGAGGAAAGTGGTGTTAGCAGCTCTTAGCTTGTTGTTGGTGTGGCTGGTAGGAACGATTGGCCAATGCGGTTCAATTTCCAGAGCTTAGTTTTATGGAATAGTTGCACACGAAATCGCAGGCACTTGGTTGGAAATGCATGCGTTCCAAGAGCAACGAGGGAGAATGTAATTTGAACGTCTTTGACTTCCGCCAAAATTTGGTCAACGAGTATGCCCAGTTCACGCGCAGCTTCACGCGGATCAAGGCCGATGATATTAGGGCCTTTGTCGACGCAGAGTACGCCTCCCAGAAATATTGGCCTGAGCCATTGATTCAGGTCAATCCCAACTTTCGGCCTGGCGGGACTGTTGAGGAGCTATGTGATGGACAGCAACTGAGCTCATCATGCGCGCAGATTTTCCGTTTTGGGAAGACAGCATCATCTGCCGGACTGACCTTGCCACTCTACAAGCACCAAGTTGAAGCCATCAGTCTCGCCTCGTCTGGTGAAAGCTATGTGCTAACTACGGGCACGGGTTCAGGAAAATCGCTTTCTTACTTTATTCCCATCATTGACTACTGCTTGAAGGCTAAGGCCAACGATGAGGCTAAGCGTACCCGCGCCATTGTTGTCTATCCCATGAATGCGTTGGCGAACAGCCAGCTTGAAGAACTGAAGAAATTCTTGGGAGCCGAACCTGATGCGCGCTCAGTGACGTTTGGTCGTTTTACTGGACAAGAAAGCACGGAAGAGCGGGAGGCAATGAAAGCCAACCCACCAGACATCCTGCTGACCAACTTCATGATGCTGGAGTTGTTACTGACGCGGCAGAACGCGATTGACCAACAGGTAATTGCTAATGCCAAGGGTTTGAAGTTCCTGGTACTTGATGAGTTGCACACCTATCGAGGACGCCAGGGTGCTGATGTGGCGCTGTTGGTGCGCCGCGTCCGTGAGGCCTTGGCTGATCAGTTGGTCTGTATCGGAACATCAGCCACTATGGCGACCGACGGCACTGAGGTCGAGCGCAACGCCAAAGTCGCGGAGGTAGCCAGCCGCTTGTTCGGCACCCAGATTCCGGTGACCAATATCATCACCGAAACCCTCAAACGCACCACACCTGAGACCGAAACGCTCGAGACCATCACCCCCCGCTTGGCCGCAGCCATTCAAGCGGGAGTGCCGCAAACTCTCGATTTCCCCGCCATGGCGCAGCACCCAGTGTCTATTTGGGTCGAGCTGACACTGGGTTTGACTTATGAGAGTGGGAAGCCCCGCCGCGCAAAACCCAAAACTTTGAACCTTGCCGCCGAGTTGCTGGCTAAGGCGTCGGGTCTGGAAAAAGAGCAATGCAGCGACTATTTGCAACGCTTCCTTCTTCGAGCTTATAACGTCACCGACCCATCAGGCAAGTCGTTGTTTGCCTTCAAACTGCACCAGTTCATCTCAGGTGGTGGCAAGGTCTTCTCCTCGCTCGAGGCGCCAGGTCAACGAACCGTGACTTTGGATGGTCAGCAATTCGTTTCCGGCGACCGCAGCCGCCACCTCTACAACGTCCACTTTTGCCGCGACTGTGGTCAAGAGTACATCCCGGTGTGGGACCAGGATGCAGTCGAAGGGCGAACCTTCTCGGTTCGCAGCATCGAGGAGCGTGAACACGAGGACGACGGCGTCAAGGCCGGCTACCTGATGCCGGATGTTTCTGGTGTTTGGGATGAGGCTGACCCAGAAAGCTACCCAGAAACCTGGGTGGAAGAGCGCGCTGACGGAGAGTGGCGCGTCAAGCCCACTCAGAAGAAATACATTCCGCAAGCCGTCAAGGTACGTTCAGATGGTGTTTTGACCCACGATGGTGGCTTGTCTGCATGGTTCATCCCTGGAAGCTTTCGCTTCTGTCTTTCTTGCGGTGTGACCCACACCAGCAATGGCAAAGACTCGTTGAGGTTGACTTCACTGTCTGGTGAGGGCCGAAGCTCAGCGACCACTATGTTGACCTTGGCCTCACTGCGTTACCTGTACGAGCAAGACCAGGAGCTCTCCCCTGAGGCCAAAAAGGTACTGGGCTTCTCGGACAACCGCCAAGACGCGGCCCTACAGGCTGGGCACTTCAACGATTTCCTTCAAGTCTTGTTGACCCGTGCGGCTTTGTTCTCGGCTCTGGAGGGTGCGCCGCAACAAACACTATCTGAAAAAGACATCGCGAATGCGGTGTTTGAGGCCCTCGGGTTTCACCGTGACGACTACGCGGTGCGTGCAGAGTACATGCAACAGCCTGAGGTCAAGGGCAACAGCCGCCGTCAGGTGCAAGACGCCATGCGTTCTATCCTGGGGTATCGGGCGTTTTACGACCTACGCAAAGGGTGGCGCTTCAATAATCCCAACCTGGAACAACTGGGCTTGATGCAAATCCAGTACCAGGACATCGATGACCTTGCAGCCGACGAGCAGGAGTGGAGCGAAGCACCTCAGGTCCTTCGGGCTGCGAGGCCTGCAGAGCGAGCTCATGTGCTGAGCTTGCTTTTCGGATTCATGCGTGAAGGCTTGTGCGTCGCCTCCCGCTACCTGGACCGCACAGAGCTGGACCAGCTTCGCACGGTGAGCTTTGCCAATCTGTGTGAACCCTGGGGCTTCACGGAGGACGAGCGCCCGGTACCTGCCAAGTGGTTTGTTACCAGTCGCCCCAAGGACGACAACAACGCGCGCATCAAGCGGCAAAAGCTTGAAGAGTATTTGGTCATTGGCTCCAGCCGCTCCCGCTTGGGCAAAGAATTCAAAAGAGGCAGTACCTGGGGTGGAAGCAATCCGTTCTATAAGGAAATTAAGGATGCCACCTATGGCGATGTGGTGGGGGCCTTGCTCAAAGCTGCTGAGAGTTATGGCCTAGTCCGTAAGGAAGAAACAGACTTTGGGCTGACTGGCTGGCAGCTCAATGGCAGTGCAATGCTATGGCAGGCCGGAAACGGCAGCGCAAGCCGTCAGGCCCACGAAAATGCGTTTTTCCGCAACCTGTACCGTAACATCGCGAAGCTGTTGAGCGAGCCTGCGCATCGCTTGTTCGATTTCGAGGCCCGTGAGCACACGGCCCAGGTTGAGCAAGACGACCGTATGGAGCGTGAAGCCCGCTTCCGGTTCACTGATAAAGACCGTGAAGAATGGCGTGAGAAGCACGGCCACGACCTCGAGTGGCTCCCCGTGCTGTTCTGCTCTCCCACGATGGAGTTGGGGGTGGATATCTCCTCGCTCAACACCGTGTACATGCGCAACGTACCGCCTACGCCGGCCAATTACGCTCAGCGCAGTGGTCGGGCAGGCCGCGCGGGGCAGCCAGCTCTGGTCATTACATACTGCGCCAGTCAGTCCCCGCACGACCAGTACTACTTCCGCGACCCGGTCCGCATGGTGCACGGTCAGGTCAATGCACCAACGCTAGACCTGGCCAACCGCGAACTGGTGCAAAGCCACCTGCAGGCCATTTGGCTGGCCGAGACGGGCAAGAAGCTGGGCAACAGCATTCGTGACCTACTCGATATGGAAAAGCCGCAGGACTTGCCGCTCACCACTGACTTGGCCGATGAGCTCTCCAAGCCCACTGCCCAACGCAAGGCTCATGAGCGTGGCCTGGCAGTGCTGGGCATGCTCAAAGACGAGCTCACGCCCGAGCGGGCTCCCTGGTTCACGCCGACGTGGTCAGAATCTGTGTTTCAGAGGGCGTTTAAGGAATTCGATAGCGCTCTGAACCGCTGGCGTGACCTCTACCAGGCCACTGCGCAGGCCATCGAGCTCAACTACAAGAAAGAAAACAACCCGTCAGCCAGCGAACGTGAACGCCGAGAGGCCCAACAGCGCCACAACGAGGCGCGCAAGCAGCGAGACCTGCTGTTAGCTGGTGACAGCGCTTTCAACAGTGACTTCTACACCTACCGCTACTTGGCCAGCCAGGGCTTCCTGCCCGGCTACAACTTCCCGCGCCTTCCTTTGATGGCGTACATTCCGGCCCGCCGAGGCAATATCGGGAGGGAAAGCTTCCTGTCGCGCCCTCGTTTCCTGGCCTTGAGCGAATTTGGGCCCTACAGCCTTATCTATCACGAAGGCAGTCAGTACCGGGTGACCAAAGCGCTGCTGACCATTGGTGGACAAGACCAAGTAGCCGATGGAGCCAAACTGCCCACCGAAGTGGCGCGCCTGTGCCCCATGTGTGGCTACGGCCACTTCCGCACCCAGCGTGATGCAGACCGCTGTGTGTCCTGCGATGCCTCTCTGGATGGTGCCGAGGAGGTTAAACACCTCTACCGCATCGAAAACGTCTCCACCAAGCGGGCCGAGCGCATCACTGCTAACGAAGAGGAGCGCGTGCGCCAAGGGTACGAAATGCAGACCACCCTGCAGTTCGCTCAGGCAGACGGCAAGCTGCAGATGGTGACGTCCGTCGTCTCTGACGAGCAGGGCCCCTTGCTGGAACTCCAATACGGTCCGGCTGCCACCATTTGGCGCATGAACTACGGCTGGAAGCGACGCAAGGACAAGAAGGTGCTGGGCTTCATGATTAACCCCGTCACGGGTCACTGGGTCGGCGGAGAGAACGAAGCGGGAGACGGCGAAGGGGACGAAGCGCCGCCAGACAAGACGCCCCCACAGCGCATCGTTCCCTTCGTGGAAGACCGCCGCAACATCCTGGTCGTGATGCCGCATCACCGCTTGGGTGTGCTGGAAGAAACGACCATGACTACGCTGCAGTACGCTTTGAAGCGTGGCATCGAGGCGGTGTACCAGTTAGAAGAGAGCGAACTCGTGGCAGAACCGCTGCCTGGGCGTGACAACCGCCAATCCATCCTGTTCTTCGAGGCGGCTGAAGGTGGAGCCGGGGTACTCACCCGTATTGCCACCGAGCCCCAGGCTCTGCGCACGGTAGCGGCAGAAGCACTGCGCATCATGCACTTTCAAATGCCGGATGATGAAGGTGAGGCCTGGAAAAAGTCCGAACTTACCCAGGAGGTGGACGAGCATGACCACCCCCTCTGCGAGGCCGGTTGCTACCGCTGCCTGCTTTCCTACTACAACCAGCCAGACCATCCTCTCATTGACCGGCAAGATAAGAAGGCCGGAGGGCAGTTGCTTGATATCCTCTGCCGGTTGACAGAATCCACTTCAGCCCGAGGCTCTCAAGGTCGTGCGCCTGAGCAGCACAGCGCGGAGCTGGAGCGCATGTCCTCCAGCTCGCTGGAGAAAGTCTGGCTCTCCCACATGGAAGAGCACGGCTACCTCAAGCCAGACCGTGCCCAGCACACGTTAACGGCTGTAGGCGTGAGCGCAGATTTTTTCTACGATGACTACAACCTAGCGGTTTTTATTGATGGCCCTCACCACGACATTGAGAGTCAACGAGCCAAGGATGCTCAGACCAACCGCAAGCTGGAAGACTTAGGTTTTATAGTCGTCCGCTTTCCCAAAGAACAAAACCAGTGGCCCGCTATTTTCGCGGCCAATGCAGACCTGTTTGGGCCTGCTCAGAAACACTGAATATGAACACTCCTGTCGCCGAGTTTTACCCCGGCAGTCTCGTATCGGCCCGTGGCCGCGAATGGATAGTGCTGCCCGAATCCACGGCCGATACCTTGCGCCTGCGCCCCTTGGGCGGTGGTGAAAAAGACGAATCGCTCATCTACTTGCCACTGGAGCAACAACCCGTTGGCCCCGCTACTTTCCCGTGGCCTGTGGTGACCCAGGCGCGCAACCACTCTGCCAGCCAACTGCTGATGGATGCCCTGCAGCTCAAGCTGCGCAGCGGGGCCGGCCCGTTCCGCAGCTTTGGCAACATTGCCGTGGAGCCGCGTGCCTATCAGCTGGTGCCACTGCTGATGGCCATGAAGCAGCCCACTGTGCGCCTGCTGATTGCCGACGACGTAGGTATCGGTAAAACCATTGAAGGCGCATTGATTGCTCGCGAGATGCTCGACCGCGGCGAAATCCACCGCATGGCCGTGCTGTGTCCGCCGCACCTGTGCGAGCAGTGGCAGCGCGAGCTGGAGGACCGTTTCCACATTCAGGCCGTGGTGGTGCGCAGCGCCAGCGCTAACCGGCTCGAGCGTGACCTGCCGCCCGGCACCTCGGTGTTTGACGCTCTTCCCTTCACCGTCGTCAGCCTGGACTACATCAAGTCTGAACGTCGGCGCGAAGCCTTCCAGCGGTTTTGCCCCGAATTCGTCATCGTGGACGAAGCCCACACCTGCACCCAGGGCGGTCAAGGCCGCCAGCAACGCTTCCAACTCCTGAAGGGCTTGGCAGAAAACCACCAGCGCCACATGGTTCTGCTGACTGCCACCCCCCACAGCGGTGACGAAGGCGCCTTCTTCAACCTGTTGGGCCTGCTGCGCAAAGATTTCACCCAGCTCAAAGACCTGCCCGTCGGCGCCCGTACCGACCTGCGTGAAGACCTGTCGCGCCACTTTGTCCAGCGCCGCCGCCCAGACATTGCCGAGTGGCAAGACGCCAGCATGTTTCCCGACCGCGAGACGGCGGAGATCACCTACAAGCTGACCGGTGCCTGGGGGCGGCTGTTTAACGACGTGCTGGACTACGCCCGCGAGCTGGTCGTGAGCTCCGAAGGCAAGGGGCAACGCGAACAGCGCATGAACTGGTGGGCCGCCCTGGCCTTGTTGCGCTGTATTTCCTCGTCGCCGGCAGCTGCTGTGAACGCTCTGCGCACCCGCCTCAAAGGTGGGCAGTGTGTAGGAGAAGAGGGCGCGGAACTCTCGCTCGAAGAGCTCGAAGCCCAGGCCAGCGAGCGCGTCATGGATGGCCTGGACGACGCACTGTCCACCGATGACATTGAGCCCGCAGCCCAGACCGAAGACACCGCACACCTGCAGGACCTCATCGCCGCCGCTGAAAATTTGGCTGGTGCCGCCAACGACCCCAAGCTGGCCAAGCTGACCACCCACCTGCAAGCCCTGGTGGAAGAAGGCTTCAAGCCCGTGGTGTTCTGCCGCTATATCGCTACTGCCCACTACCTGGCTGAGTACCTGCGCGGCAAGTTCAAGAAAGCCACCGTCAAAGCAGTGACCGGCGAACTCACTCCCGGTGAGCGTGAAGCCGCTGTGGCCGAGCTGGGTGACACAGAGCTACGCATTTTGGTTGCCACGGACTGCCTGTCTGAAGGTATCAACCTTCAAAGCCTGTTTACCGCCGTGGTCCATTACGACCTGAGCTGGAACCCCACCCGCCACGAACAGCGTGAAGGCCGCGTGGACCGCTTTGGACAGCAAGCAAAAAAAGTGCGCAGCACCATGCTCTACGGCGAGGACAACCCTGTGGACGGTGCCGTGCTGCAGGTGATTCTGCGCAAGGCAGAAAGCATCCGCAAAGAACTGGGCGTGCTGGTGCCCATGCCTGACGATGAAGGCAAGCTCACCCAGGCCCTGCTCAACGCCGTGCTGCTGCGCAAGCACAACGCACTGGGCAAACAAGCCCAAATTGGCTTCGACTTTGGCGAGCCCGCCCAGCAGATTGAGACCGCTTGGCAAAGCGCACGCGAGAAGGCCGCCAAAAACCGCTCCATCTTTGCCCAGCGCCGCCTTAAACCCGATGACGTACTGCCGGAGTGGCGAAAATCCGCCGCCGCACTCGGCAACGAAGACGATGTGCAGCGTTTTGTAAGCCGGGCCATGGTCAAGTTGGGAGCGGGCCTCGAACCCTATAAAAACCACTTCAAGGCACCACTGGAAGCCTTGCCCCAAGCCTTGAGGGAGCGTTTAGCCGCCGAAGGCCTGAGTGGCACCTTGCGCATTGACTTTCAGCAACCTTCCGCCCAAGGTTCCATCTTTATCCAGCGTACCCACCCACTGGTCGTCGCTTTGGCAGACACCCTGCTCGGGCAGGCCCTGGACAGCCAGAATGCAGATGCTGACGGCGTGGCCCGTGCTGGCGCTGCCTTTGTCGGCAACGTCACCCTCAAAACCACCGTGCTGCTGCTGCGCCTGCGCCACCAGCTCAGCATCACCCGCGATAACAATACCCGACTAATGCTCTGTGAAGAAACCGTGGCCGTCAGCGTCGCTGGTACCGAGCCTTTGACCGAACTTCCCTTGCCACAAGCCCGCGAATTCCTAGGCGCCCAGGCCAGCCGCAACATGCCCCCTGTGATTCGAGACCGTCACATCCAGCAAGCCCTGGACCAATTGCCAACCTGGCAGCCCTCGCTGGAAGCCATTGCACAAGACCGGGCCCACAGCCTGCTGGCCGACCACCGCCGCGTGCGCGAAGCTGCCGAAGCCCGCGGTAGCTACCAGGTCACCGCCAGCTTGCCGGTGGATGTGATGGGCGTTTACGTGCTGGTCCCAGCTATGGTGGAGGCTTGACCATGGCTCGCAAAACCACCCAACAACTCGCCTACACCGCCCTACGCATTGAGGGTGGCCTCATCCCGGCCGAAGAGCTCACCCGCCTGACCACCCTGGCTGCGCCCGAGGCTACCGAGCAGACTGAGGTGCACTATGACATCCCCAAGGGACTCAAGCTGCGCGACGAAATCGCACGGTATTTCAAGATTGCGCAAAACCTTTGGCAAGACTTTGCACAACAACGCCATCGGCAAGACGCCAACCCCCACAGCGTCACGGAGCAAACCCTGCTGCTGCCTTTGCTGCGCCAAGTGCTGGGCTACGCCGACTTGACGGCACAAAGCAGCCTGTCCGCCAGCGGCAACAGCCAACAATCCTTCAACATCGGCCACGCCGCCTTCGGCGGCCGCCTGCCCGTGGTGCTCGCTGGCTTTGACCACCCTCTGGACCAGGCCGCCGAGCGCTTTGGGGACACCAATCCTGACACCGGCCGAACTCGCCGCCGCAGCCCCTACATGTTGGCCCAAGAGGCGCTGAATGCATCTGACCAATCCCTGTGGGCCATCACCAGCAACGGGCTCAAGCTGCGCATCCTGCGAGACAACCCCAGCCTGACCCGTCCGGCCTATATTGAGGTGGACCTCGAAGCCATCTTCACCGAAGAGCTTTACGCCGACTTCACCGCTTTCTGGTTGTTGGCCCATGCCTCGCGCTTTGGCAAAATTCAGCAGGACGGCACACACACAGAAGCCACCGACTGCCCTTGGGAGCGCTGGCGCAACGCGGGCCAGAAAAGCGGCGAGACCGTACGCATGAACCTGCGCTTTCAGGTTGAACATGCCCTGCGCAGCCTAGGTACAGGCTTTTTAAGCCACCCAGCTAATACCAGACTGCGCGAGCAGTTACAAAATCAAGAGCAAAGCAGCGCCACCAAACAGGTATTTTTTGAAGAACTGCTCAGCCTGGTCTATCGCTTCATCTTCCTGGCTACGGTGGAAGACCGCACAGACCCCAGCACGGGCCGCTCGCTCATCTTTACGCCCGACGCCACATTCGAGCAGGAAGAACGCTACTGGCAGGGCTACAGCCTGACCTGGCTGCGCGAACGCTCCGTGCGCCGCAGCAGCCATGACACCCACAGCGACCTGTGGCAAGCCCTGTCTATCACTTTCCGTGGGCTGGCCACCGGCCAAGCCGCGCTGGGCTTGCCCGCCTTGGGCGGCTTGTTTGCCCAAGAGCAATGCCCATTGCTGAACCAGTCTCAGATAGACAACCGCCACCTGCTGGCCGCCGTCTTCCAACTGGGCTACTTCCGCCAGTCTACAGGGTTGACCCGCGTCAACTACCGAGACATGGGTGCTGAAGAACTGGGCAGTGTGTATGAAAGCCTGCTGGAGCTGGTGCCCGACTACCAGCACCTCAGCCAGCCCCACGCGGCCCGCCTGGCCTTTGTGGGCGATGACGACGACGCTAGCAACAAAGGCAATGCACGCAAGCTCACTGGCAGCTACTACACGCCCGATAGCTTGGTACAAGAGCTCATCCAGAGCGCGCTCGACCCCGTGATTGCGCACGCCGTGCAGGCCCACCCCGCCAACCCTGTGCAGGCCTTGCTGGAACTGACAGTGTGCGACCCTGCCTGTGGCAGTGGACACTTTTTGCTGGCTGCTGCCCGCCGCCTGGCCGATGAGGTCGCCAATTTGCGTGCCGCCGCCCTGGGTGGCGCCCCCACACCCGCCGACTACCGCCACGCCCTGCGCGATGTGGTGAGCCGCTGCATCTATGGTGTAGACAAAAACCCCATGGCCATTGCCCTGGCCAAAACCGCGCTATGGCTGGAGGCTTATACCCCTGACCGGCCCCTGACCTTTATCGACCACCACCTGCAAGTGGGCGATGCCCTCTTGGGCGTGCTGGACCCCAAGATTCTGGAAAACGGCATCCCCGACGCAGCCTACGCTGTGCTTAGTGGGGACGACAAAGCCACAGCCGCCGCGCTGAAGAAGCAGAACAAGGCCGAGCTTAAAAGTTGGAAAGAGGTTGTGGCAAATGACCTGTTTGCCGCCAGCAGCTTGGTGCAAGACGCCAGCGCCGTGGAACAGCTAGCCGACGACACGCTGGACGGCATCGCCACTAAGCGCAGCGCATGGGCGCACGCCAACCAGCAGGCCGCCCAAAGCACCCTGGCCAAGCTGGCCGATACTTATGTGGCTGCCTTTTTAGCGCCCAAGGTTCCGCAAAACCAGGCGCACATTCCGATGTCGGGTTACCTGTGGGGCTTGATGCACCCCAACCTTAACCAGCCAGCCAATCTCGAGTTGAACCAAGCCGCGCACGACCTGTGCCGTGCTCACAGTGTGTTCCATTGGTGGCAGGCCTTTCCGCAGGTGGCGGCCAAGGGCGGGTTTGCCGTCATGTTGGGCAACCCTCCGTGGGAGCGCATCAAGCTGCAAGAAGAGGAATTCTTTGCAACCCGCAGCCCGTTGGTAGCCACCGCCAAAAACAAGGCCGAACGAGCCAAGCGCATTGAACTGCTGCGCCAGGGCCTGCTGCTGCACACCCTGTACCCAGACGTGGAAGCCGCAGAAGGCCTGAGCCCGCCCAACCGCGCCGAAATGCGCCTGTACGAAGACTTCATCGCCGCCCGTCGGGGCGCCGAAGCCGCAAGTCTCTATGCCCATGACAGTGGCCGTTACCCGCTGACTGGCGTGGGGGATGTCAACACCTACGCGCTGTTTGCTGAAACCCTATTACAGCTCACCACACCGCAGGGCCGCGCAGGTTTTATCGTGCCGACCGGCATTGCGACTGATGACACCACAAAGATTTTTTTTGGCTCTGTAGTTTCGTCTGGGCGTTTAGCGAAGTTGATTAGCTTCTATGAGGTCCGTAAGTGGTTCCCGGCCACAGATGAACGTAAACCGTTTTGTCTCTTGACGCTCGGTACATCGGGAAGCGCTAAGTTCATATTTGATGTCAATCGAATAGCGGAACTGGTGTTAGACGCAAAGTGGTACGAGCTTCTTCCGGAAGAGTTTCGGCTACTTAATCCCAATACACGGACTTTGCCCACATTCCGTAGCAAACGTGACGCAGAGTTGACCAAAAAGCTCTATCGCGCCGCACCTGTGCTCATTCGTGAGGCCGAATGGTCCGGCGATGGCCAAGACGCACGCCTCATCGCACCTGAGGTCAATCCCTGGAGCATTCGTTTTTCAACGATGTTTCACATGTCCAACGACAGTCACCTTTTTACTGCAGGCCCTGCCGATGCAGACCTCAGCGAGGCGCACAAGCGCCTGCCGCTGTATGAGGCGAAGATGATTCACCAGTTCGACCACCGCTGGGCCACCTATGTAGACAACCCAGACAACCCCATTGAGCAGGACATCGAAGACGTTACTTGGGCACAGAAAGTAGACCCCGCATTCACCGTGCGCCCACGATACTGGGTGGAGGAGTACGAAGTACTGGCACGTATTGCCCGTGTGCCCGGTAGGGTTGCAAACGCTTGGCTGGCTTTCAAAACAGCCACCGAAGCTGCTCAGGTCGATGACGGCGGAGACGGTGAGCGGGCGGCTGCTATGGTCACTTGCGGCACTTCATTGACCCTGGCCGTGGCACAGTGGGTGGCCGGTGCGCTGCTGCGACAGCGGGCCGAAGGCATTGTCCCTGAACTTGTGGCCTCCACGGCGGACATGTTTGCTGCACCCAACAATGATGTGGCTGCTAGTCACCCAACGGCAGGCTCCAGCACCTCCTTGGCCTGTCTGAGCAATGCTGCCACTGCCTGGGCACTGACCCAAAAAGTGGAAGCCCAGATGGCGCAGCAACACCGTTGGCTGGCCGATGCACTCAAGGCCGACGGTTCCACCGGCAAAAAAGCCCTGTCGCTGTTTCAGAAATGGGCGCGACAAGACGACCCAGCCCAGGGTGAGGGCTTGAGTCAAGATGAACTGGCCCAACTGCAAGCCCTGCAAGGCTCAGATAGCAAAGACTTTGAACTGCAATGGCTGGACGCCTGGATGGACAGGCGCAGCCCGAGGTGGCTGATTGGGTGGCGGGATATCACGAATGCCGCAGCGGAGCGCACAGTACTGGCATCGGTGTTCCCTAGATACGCTGCAAATCACAAAACACCACTGTTATTCATCGAGGCCAAGTACTCAGCTGCGCTCAACGCATGTCTGCTGGCAGGAATCAATTCCATTCCGCTGGACTACATCGCAAAGCAAAAAGTGAGTGGCTCGTCGTTGACCTACCACTACGTCAAGCAGTTTGCCGTTCTACCTCCTGAACACTACAGCGAGACCGACCTTGCCTTCATCCTCCCACGCGTGCTGGAACTCACATACACAGCCCACGACATACAAGCCTGGGCCGACGACCTGCTGGCCGCCATGCCCAGCGCCGACCCGCGCCCGCCCGAACAGCACGGTACCCCGCTGCCCCCTTTTCCCTGGAATCCCGAGCGCCGCGCTCAACTGCGCGCCGAACTCGACGCCTACTACGCCCGCCTATACGGCCTCACCCGCGACGAGCTGCGCTACATCCTCGACCCGGCAGACGTTATGGGCGCGGACTACCCTAGCGAAACTTTCCGCGTTCTTAAGAAAAACGAAATTCAGGAGTTTGGGGAGTACCGAACACAGCGGCTGGTGCTGGCGGCCTGGGACAAGTTGTCGAAGGGCTTGGAAGAGTCAACGGCTGAGGAAGAGGATGTGCTGTCGCCCATTTACTCTGAGCAAGGTGTCATCAAGACTCTGGATGAAGCTGAATTTGCAGGACTTTTGCTCTCTTTAGTCAGAGCCAGCGAGCTCGGTATGAGTGTGGACCAACTGCAGGATGCTGTTGTGAATGTTGCATTGGCAGGACGCTACCTGAATGCAGTCGACGCGCAACGACTAAGAGGGTTGAGCAGCTCACTTCCGCTACTCAGCCAAACTTCCACGTTGGACTTGGTTCAACCATTTGTGCTGCGGCTTGAGTCGGCACAACTGCTGCAGCGCAAGCGGGATGGCGGGTCTGTTGTGTTCATTGCGGGGTTAGGTGAGACTCCCGCCGATGTACTGGTTCGGCCGTCACACCCTGAGTTGGCTAGTTTGATGCTCAAGCTTTCAGTTCATCGGTCTGCTACCGCCGCGCAGCGGGACGAAGACGGTGGTGATGACCCACAGGTCAGGTTTGGAGGGTAAGAAACAGTATGAAATCAGGACTTCAGAATCTTCAGGCAGTGCGTCCACTGCCACGGCTTTGGGTAGAGCGGGTTTGGATTTTGGAGTCCCGCGAGCCTCTGTGCTGTATTCGTGATATTCCTCTGAGGCCAGGTATAAACGTCGTGTGGGCCAGAGAGCCGGACGATAACTCAGGCTCTGGCCTGGCGAGTGCTGGCCATGGAGTTGGAAAGACCTCGTTTTGTCTTCTACTGCGCTATTTGCTGGGAGACGACGCCAGTGCCATCTCAGCGCTGAGGGCCAAAGCGGCTGCGAATTTCCCCAAAGGTGGTGTGGCGGCTCAAGTTCATATTGAAGGTGTCTCTTGGCTAGTCTTCAGGCCCTTCGGTGCATCGTCGCCCTCATGGGCCAAGGTAGGCAACCAATTAGACGAGTTGTTTGATGAACCGCGAGCAACACCGTTTCAGGACTACCTGGAGGCTTTGC
This sequence comes from Comamonas resistens, assembly GCF_030064165.1. Taxonomy (NCBI): domain Bacteria; kingdom Pseudomonadati; phylum Pseudomonadota; class Betaproteobacteria; order Burkholderiales; family Comamonadaceae; genus Comamonas; species Comamonas resistens. The sequence goes on along the minus strand of NZ_CP125947.1, from coordinate 3,123,067 downwards.
AAAGCGGCTTCATTGGCCGCCTCCCCACGCAAGTGCTACCTGGAACAAACCAACCTTTGGAGTGGCGGCATCTGCTTGCTTGGTGTGTCCGGGAGCAGCGAACTCGCTTTGATGGATTTTTTCACTGGCGCGAGGGTGAGGGTCTGGGGTTTAGGCGCTCGCGGGTAGACCCTCCTCTGTTTGTGAGTTCGGTACTGGGAATTTTGAATGTCGAGGTGGTCAGGTTGCTTCAAGAAGCCGAGCAGCTTGATGCGGAGTTGAATAAGGTGAAAAGCCAGATTCCTATTCTGGAGAAGGTGTCGGCGATGGAGCTGGACCGACTGGAGCAGCGAGTTCGCACCAAAGTGGGTGCTCGCAAGGAGTTGCCGATATTCGAGTCCATTGTGGAAGATTCCCTAGCTTCCCAGGTAGCAGAGTCTTTACGCCGTGCAGCGTTGAACGAACAGACGATTGAAGCGGAGGCGCTTGCTGCCGAGCAAGCTATGGAGCCGGATTTGGTCTTACTGAATGACTTGCGGTCGGTATGTGCACAGTCCATTTTGGAAACACAATTGAGCAAGGCGCTGTATGAGGCACGGGAGAAAGATGCACTGCGTCTAAGAGGCGAAATTGACGAGCTCACACGTCTGAAAGGTCATTGTTCGCATGGAAGGGTCGATTTCGATAGTTGCAGTTACGTTCTAAGTCGCAGGTCCACGGTAAGCATGCATGGGCGAATGGACGTTAAGGATGCTCAGGCTTCGCTTCAAGTAAGGCTTGCCTCTTTCAATAAGGCTGCTGAGGATGAGAAGGCCGCTAAGGCACGCTTGGATAAGCAGGTTGCTCGAGTAAAAGAGCTAAGAGCTGGTGTGGCTAGGCTACGGATGCGGGTTGCCACGAGCCAGATTGGGCGCGATACGCTTGCGGCGGATTGGAAAGAGTTTCAAGCTCAGTACGCGCTCCGAGCCGAGGGGAAGGGCTCTGAGGCGTTGACTTCTGCGCGGACCCATGAGGGCACTTTGACCGAGCAGGTTAATGGCAAGAGAGCAGCACTTGCTACGCGGCGGCTGCAAGCATCAGCGCGTGTCGAGCAAATCAAAGTCATTACGTCTATGGTAGCGGCCGCGCTGCTTGGTGAAGAAGGGCACGGCCGCTTCGTGCACGACTCTGACCAGCGCCCCTTTGAGCTGGCTCTCGGCGGTGAGGCATATCAGGTACTTGAAGTACTTTTGGGCGACCTGAGTTGCTTGCTCGATGCGGCAACCTCTGTTGAAAGCCACCATCCTGGCTTCCTCGTTCACGACTGCCCGCGAGAAGCGGACATGAGTGCGCTTTTGTACCGGAATTTTCTCTCTACGGCGTTCGAAGCCGATAAGCAGCTATCTACCTCGGAAGGAGTACCCTTTCAGTACATCGTCACCACAACCTCGCCCCCTCCATTGGAGCTGGGTAAAGATCCTTTTCTGGTGCTGGAACTTCAACCAGGAAAGGATGAAGCGTTGCTTTTTAAGAGGAAGCTTGAGGTCGAGTTGCCTGGGTTTGCTTCGAAAGACGGCGGCAATGCTGCGTGATGCACTTTGGTGACAGTTGGTGCGTATACCCATGCTTTCCTCTTTCCAAAAGAATATGCCAACGAGGCTAGAGGGGTTGTGCAAAGCCGTGGGATTTGTGATGGGACAGAGGCTGCTTAAGACTGAAAGCTATGTTCTCCAAGCTTGCGTTGGCCATAACGAGTTTCAGAAAATATTAGACGATGCCACATGAAACCACTAGAACGTATTCGTATCGAAAAAGCCGCTGCTGATTGTGGCTTCGAGCGACAAATAACGCTTAATGAAAAAGGTCAGTTGGAACTACGCTCGGCCATTTTTCCCGAGTTTATATGTGTGGAGTTGACTCCGACAGGAGGGTACAAGCTAACGAGTTCCGCATTTGCCTTGCTTCATCCTCATTCTATGACTGGGGCATTGCAAATTACAGGGTTTGAACAGCTTTATCAAGTGTTACAGCATGCGTCTGCAATGGCGCGGACGATACCGAACCGCGTGGCTGATGTATTCAGTGTTGATTTCCACCCAGAAGTGACCCACTAGCCCCCGGTTTTTCCATCTCAATCTGACCCACGCATTAACCCTAGCCTGCTGCTTTCTTGTGCAGCAGGAGACCAGGAGTGATTGACGTGGCTACTTTGAGTGTCATCCGACGCTGGGCTCTGCGTGAGCACCTGTCCATCCGAGAGATCGCCCGCAGAACCGGGCTTTCTCGCAATACCATCCGCAAGTATTTGCGTGCCGATGTTGTGCAGCCTCGTCTTGCACAGCGCACCATCGTCACCAAGCTAGACCCATTTGCCAGCAAACTCTCGGGCTGGCTGCGCACAGAAGCCAACCGCTCTCGCAAGCAGCGGCGCACGATCAAGCAGATGTTTCTCGACTTGCAGGCGTTGGGCTATACCGGCTCCTACAACCGAGTTGCTGCCTTTGCCAGAGTGTGGAAGGCTCAGTGTCATGCGGCTGAGCAGACATCAGGGCGAGGCGTTTTTGTGCCTCTGGTCTTCAGCGCTGGAGAAGCCTTCCAGTTTGATTGGAGCGAGGATTGGGCTGTCATTGCGGGTGTACGGACTAAGCTGCAAGTGGCTCACTTCAAGCTCAGCCACAGCCGAGCCTTCTATCTGCGGGCCTATCCGCTGCAAACCCATGAGATGCTGTTTGATGCCCACAACCGTGCCTTTGCGGTGTTTGGAGGCATCCCTAGGCGAGGTATCTACGACAACATGCGCACAGCCGTCGATCGTGTCGGTCGTGGCAAGCTCAGAGAGGTCAATGCCCGTTTTAGTGCCATGGCCAGCCACTTCCTGTTCGAGGCACAGTTTTGCAATCCGGCCTCGGGATGGGAGAAGGGACAGGTCGAGAAGAATGTTCGGGACGCTCGCCATCGTATCTGGCAATCTGTACCAGCGTTTCCGACACTCAGTGCACTCAATGATTGGCTAGAGCAACGGTGTCAGCAGTTATGGCAAGAGATTGCGCATGGCCAATTGCCTGGCTCTGTCACAGATGTTTGGGTGCAAGAGCGCTCAGCCTTGATGCCCATGCCTCGGCCGTTTGACGGCTTTGTTGAGCATGCCAAACGGGTCTCGCCCACCTGTCTGGTGCACTTTGAACGCAATCGCTACAGCGTGCCAGCCTCTTATGCCAACCGGCCTGTGAGCTTGCAGGTTTATGCCGACCGCCTGGTCGTCGTAGCCGAAGGCCAGTTCGTCTGTGAACATCCGCGCATCATTGAGCGCAATCACCAAGGCGCTGGGCGAACGGTCTATGACTGGCGTCACTACTTGGCCGTATTGCAGCGCAAACCCGGCGCATTGCGCAACGGTGCTCCGTTTAGCGAGCTGCCAGACGCGTTCAAACGTCTGCAAGCCCTGCTGCTCAAGCAGCCTGGCGGCGACCGTGAGATGGTGGAGGTGCTTGCCTTGGTGTTGCAGCACGATGAGCAAGCCGTCCTAGCCGCTGTCGAGTTGGCATTGGAGGATGGTGTGCCTCGTAAGACCCACATCATCAATGTCTTGCACCGCCTCATTGATGGAACACCGGAACCTGAGCCCATCCATTCACCCCAAGCCTTGGCTTTGATCGTTGAGCCACAAGCCAACGTCGTGCGCTATGACCAACTCCGACAGGTGCGCCATGCGTCATGACCCAGCCATTGCAGCAATCATCATCATGCTCAGGCAGCTCAAGATGTTTGGCATGGCCCAGGCCGTGACAGAACTTGCCGAGCAAGGCTCACCAGCATTTGAAGCAGCACATCCCATACTGTCGCAACTGCTCAAGGCCGAGAGCGCAGAGCGAGAAGTGCGCTCTATTGCCTATCAGCTCAAGGCAGCCAAGTTTCCGGTCTACAGAGATCTGGCGGGCTTTGACTTTGCCCACAGCGAAGTCAATGAAGCCTTGGTGCGCAGCCTTCACCGCTGTGAATTCATCGAGAAGGCTAACAATGTGGTGCTTGTCGGTGGCCCTGGTACTGGCAAGACCCACATCGCTACGGCGCTGGGTATCCAGGCCATCGAGCACCACCGCCTAAGGGTGCGCTTCTTCTCTACCGTGGAATTGGTTAATGCCCTGGAGCAAGAGAAGGCACAGGGCAAAGCCGGACAGCTCGCCCACAGGCTGGTGCATACGGATCTGGTGATACTCGATGAGCTTGGCTATCTGCCCTTCAGCTCATCTGGTGGTGCGCTACTGTTCCATCTGCTCTCGACGCTTTACGAACGCACCAGCGTGGTGATCACCACTAACCTGAGCTTTAGCGAATGGGCCAGCGTGTTTGGTGATGCCAAGATGACCACGGCCCTGCTGGACCGCCTGACCCACCACTGCCATATTATGGAAACAGGCAATGACAGCTACCGCTTCAAGCATAGCAGTGCAGTCCAACAAACGCCCATGAAGAAGGAGAGAAACAAAACCTTATCCACATCTTGAGCCTTACGGCTCAAGCCAAAGGGTGGGTCAGTTTGAGATGGAAATAGCGGGTCAGTTTTGCATGGAAATCAACATATTCAGAGCCCAAACGCACAATCTTCCAAAAACTACTGAAGCTGAACGTATGGTCGTTCAACGTGTAGGGCAGGACATCTTTCGGGGAGCATTGCTCGACTTTTGGCAAGGTCGTTGCTGTGTCTCCGGGCTGGCGGTGCCATCTTTGCTACGCGCATCGCATATCAAACCCTGGGCCTTGTGTGCCTCTGATAACGAGCGGTTGGATGTTTTCAATGGTTTGTTGTTGGCGCCTAATTTCGATGCCTTGTTTGATGGCGGTTGGATTTCTTTTTCGAATCATGGCACTTTGCTGGTTTCAAATACCTTGCCGATGGAAGCACAACAGAATTTAGGTATTTCAATTGATTTGAAAATACATAATTTGAAAATTGAAAATTTTTCGTATCTTGAATTTCATCGAGATGTGGTTTTTAAAAAATAGCAACAATGAGTGTGCCTAAATAAATTTTCCCTTTGATGCACTGGAAGCTTGGAGATATTTTTGACTGCATTTTGGTAAAACACATGCTGTTGATTGGAGGTGTTTTTGCTTCGAGTGGAGATTGAGCATTAATTTCGATTGCGAGGTGGGCTGTATATGGTGGGGCCGTTAAGTGATTGCGCCGAACTTCTTCGCATTCATACTGCGAACTACCTCGTCGATATGGGATGTTGCCAAGTGGGAGTACCGCTCCGTCATTTTGGTGGTTTGGTGCCCCAGCACTTTGCTGATAGACAGAAGGCTGGCTCCGTTCATGGCAAGGTAGCTAGCTGTTGTGTGACGAAGGTCGTGGAAGCGGAACCCATCAACACCCGCCGCTTGCAATGCAGAGCACCATGGCCTGCGAAGGTCGACGGGCTGATCTGCGTTCACAGCACTCGGGAAAATAAGCCCGGTAGTGGTCTTGGCTTGCAGGCTATCAAGCAGCTTTGTGCGCCGCTCTTCCAGCAACTCCAGGGCAGGGGAGGTCAGCAAGACCGAGCGAGCTTTGTCGTTCTTGGTTTTGGTCAGATGTACGCGAGTGAAGCTCTGATCTGGTGGAGTGTGAATGTCCTGCCAGCGCATGCCCATGATTTCGCCTTTGCGCATACCAGTGGAAATTGCCAGTAGCACGACCAAATAGAGGTCGGAGTTCGGAGAGTTTTTGCATGCGTGCAGCAAAGCTTCTCGCTCGGCATCTGTCAGATAGCGGGTGCGCTCGTTTTTGACTTTGGGGCGTTGGACATTCTCGACTGGTGAAGACTCGCACCAGTTCCACTGCTTACGTGCCACATTGAACGCATGAGAGAGCGCCATCAAGTAGCGCAGCACGGTCGCAGGTGCAGGGGATTTGCCCAGCCGTGTCTTGGATTTTTTGAGCTTATCCATGCTCCGTGTCACAAGGTCCGTTGTGACTTCAGACAGGGCGTAGTGGCCAAGCTCATCAATCCACCATGCAATGTGCGTCTTGTGATCTTTGCCGCCGTTGGCTTTGTCGATCAGCACGTTGTCGCGGTAGCGCTCCAACATCTCGCGCACGGTGTGCTTGCTGGCGGTGCTTTTGCGGATAGTCATGCCAGTACGGATTTCGGTTTCCGTCTGGATGGCCCATTGCTTGGCGTCGGTTTTCCTCAGAAATGTCTTGGACTGAGGTGGATAGCCTTGGATACGGACTTGAGCTTGGTAGCTCACCTTTCCGTTCTGATCTTTTCGTTCGCGGATTGCAGCCATGGTGCATCTTGTGTGTGGTCAGCGAAATGTGACGGCACAAGAACTGGCTGAAGAGATAGCGCTACTGCGCAGCGTTGTTCAGTTGTGCCGTCTACTGTGACTTGAGTGTGACAGGAGACGGCACTTTGAACAATCACGACTCGTAAGTCGTTGAATTTATTGGTGCCGGAGACATGAATCGAACACGCGACCTTCTCATTACGAATGAGCTGCTCTACCGACTGAGCTACACCGGCGATAAGCTAGAAATTATAGCGCTTTTTCATCGGCTTCGAGGTGATAGCGGGTCACACGTTCCACTTCGTTCTTGGAGCCGAGCACCACGCTGACGCGCTCATGCAGTTGTGTGGGTTGGATGTCCATGATGCGCTGGCGGCCGTTGGTGGCCATGCCGCCTGCCTGCTCGACCAGCCAGCTCATGGGGTTGGCTTCGTACATCAGGCGCAGCTTGCCGGCCTTTTGGGGCTCGCGCTTGTCCCAGGGGTACATGAAGACGCCGCCGCGGCACAGGATTCGGTGCACGTCGGCCACCATGGCCGCCACCCAGCGCATGTTGAAGTTCTTGCCGCGGGGGCCTTCTTCACCGGCCAGGCACTCGTCCACATAGCGCTTCACGGGTTCATCCCAGTGGCGCATATTGGACATGTTGATGGCGAATTCCTTGGTGTCTTCGGGGATCTTGACGTTTTCCTCGATCAGCACGAAAGAGCCTTGCTCACGGTCCAGCGTGAACATGGACACGCCATCACCCACGGTCAGCACCAGAGTGGTTTGAGGACCGTAGATGCAGTAGCCGGCGGCCACTTGCTGGGTACCGGGCTGGAAGAAATCGCTTTCATGCACGCCTGGGTGGCCTTCAGGCTTCTTGAGCACGCTGAAGATGGTGCCGATGGACATGTTGATGTCGATGTTGGACGAGCCGTCCAGCGGATCGAACATCAGCAGGTATTCGCCCTGAGGGTAGCGGTTGGGCACCACGTAGATGCCTTCCATCTCCTCCGAGGCCATGGCAGCCAGGTGGCCGCCCCATTCATTGGCTTCGATCAGGGTCTCGTTGGCGATGATGTCCAGCTTCTTCTGCACTTCGCCCTGCACGTTCTCGCTGCCGGCCGTGCCCATGACGTCGCCGAGCTCGCCCTTGTTCACGGCAAAGCTGATGCGCTTACAGGCGCGGGCCACCACTTCCAGCAGCAGGCGCAACTGGCCAGGGATGAGGCCGTCCACACGTTGCTGCTCGACCAGATAGCGGGTCAGGCTGATGTTTTTCTTCATGAGAGAACTCCTTAAAAATTCTTGGCCAATCCCAGGGGATTGAAAACAGTTGTTGGGTGCCTAAGGTTTGCTGCGATTGGTGGATCGCTTGGCAAGTTCGGCGCCTAGTTGCTTGGAGCGCTCTAAATGAGTGCTGTCCTTATTGGTTTGGGCAAGATTTTCGTATGCCGCCAGCCATTGCCGGGCTTGTTGCTGCTGACCCTGTTCCTGGGCTAGCACCATGAGCTGGAAATAACAGTCGTAGACAGTTTCGTGATCCTGTGCCTTGAGGGCAATATCCAGACGCTGCTGCAGATAGCCACGCGCCAGCTCCAGATCACCGAGCTCGTAGCTGTTTTGCGCCATATTGGTCAGCAGCCCGCGCAGCAACTCGGGACGGCCCAGGGCTTGCAGGCGTTCGCGCGCCACGGGCAGCAGGCGCTGATTGGCCTGTAGTGCTTCACGGTATCTTTTTTGCTCATGCAACAGATAACCTTCGTCCTCATACACACCCAGGATCTGGGTCTGTGTGGGGAAGTCCAGCGCTTTGGCGATGGGCCTGGTTTCGTCCCAGCGCATCTCGGCAGGCAGTTTGGCAATGCTTGGCAGCGGATACTGCGATTGAAAATGCTTGACCCATCGCATGGCAGCCTGATGGTCGCCTGCATCGGCCAGCCAGCGAATGCTGGAATGGCGCAAATAGAACTGAGGGTAAGCAAGCTCGGTAGAGGTGGTCGTCGGCAAGACCGCAAGCGCTTTCTGGGCGGCTTGAGCTGCTTCGGCAGGCATCTGGCGTCGGCCATAGACACTGGCTTCGGTGTAGTAAAGCCGGAAGATGTCTCGTGCAGATGCCTTGGTCAGCAGAGGTTCCAGCGCCTTGAGGTCTCGACTCATGGCGCTGCCGCTGAAACTGCCGCCTTCGGTGAAGACGCTGGCATACAGCGGCGCAAAGCGTGCCTCAAAACCTGAGGCAGGGCTGGCGGCCTGGGCGCCAAACCCCAGCACAGCACTCAGAGTGGCCACGCTTTTGCGGAACATGCCTGATGTCATGGGGCTCAGTCTGCCAGCGCGCGCGTGATGACTTCACGCACGTCATTGGACAGATTGGGCCTGGCTGCCACACGCTCTATAGCCTGGCGGGCCGCGCTGCGGTAGGGCTCGGTCAGCTTCTTCCAGCGGTCCATGACCCGGGCCAGACGGGAGGCCACCTGGGGGTTGATGCCGTCGATCTCGATCACGCGATCGGCCCAGAACACATAGCCCGCCGCATCGGCGCGATGGAAGGCGCCAGCATTGTTGCAGTAGCTGAAGATCAGGCTGCGTGCACGGTTGGGATTCTTGATCTGGAAGTCGGCATGCTTCATCAGCGCCTTGACTGCCGGAAGCACATCGCCGCCGCGGTCGCTGGCGGCAGCCTGCAGCGCAAACCATTTGTCCAGCACCAGTGCATCCTGCTTGAACAGGGCGTGGAAGCGCTGCAGCGCCTGCTCGGCCAGAGGGCTGGCGCTGTAGACCAGGGCAGAGAGGGCGGCCATGCGGTCCGTCATATTGCCGGCGTCCTTGCAGCGCTGGTAGGCCTTGCCGGGCCAGACCGTGTCGCCAGTCCGGGCTGCCTGCAAGCACAGCATGGACAGGGCGCGACCTGCCAGAGCACGGCGGCCGGCGCTGACATGGTCGGGGCGATAGGCGCCGGTGTCTCGGTTGGCTTCCCAGATGTTCTCCCATTCGGGCTGCAGGGCACTCGCGAGCTGCAAGATCATGGCTTCGCGCACGGCATGCACGCGCTGCGGATCGACTTCTGCCAACTGCTCGGCGATATAGCTCTCGGACGGCAGCGTGAGCACCAGATCCTTGAACGCCGCGTCCAGCTTGTCATCGCGCAGCACGCGGCGCATGGCTTCGATGAAGTCCGCCGGCAGGATTTCGGCACTGGCTTCGCCGCTGGCAGCGATTGCCTTCAGGGCATAACGCAGGCCCAGGCGCTGGCTGGCTTCCCATTGGTTGAACGGGTCGCTGTCATGGGCCAGCAGGGTCAGCAGATCGGCATCGCTGAATTCATGCTCCAGCACCACGGGGGCACTGAAGCTGCGCAGCAGCGAGGGCACGGGGGCTTCGCTCACATTGCTGAAAACAAAGCGCTGTTCGGCTTCGGTCAGCACCAGCATGCGGCTGGCGACTGCCTGGGCCGCATCCTCGCCTTGCAATTGCAGGGCGATGGGCTGGCCGCTGGCCGTGAGCAGACCCATTTGCACGGGAATGACGAACGGCAGTTTCTCGGCCTGACCCACGGTGGGCGCGCAGCTTTGCGACAGCGTCAGCGTATAGGTCCGGGCGTCGGCATCGTACTGGCCCACGGCCTTGAGCACGGGTGTGCCGGCCTGGCTGTACCAGCGGCGGAACTGCTGCAGATGCTGAGCCAGGGGAGAGCCCGAGTTGGCGTCGGCAATGGCCTGCGAGAAGTCGTCGCAGGTCACGGCTTGGCCGTCATGGCGCTCGAAGTACAGCTTCATGCCCTTGGCAAAGCCTTCGCGGCCAACCAGGTTGTGCTGCATGCGTACGACTTCCGCGCCTTTTTCGTAGATCGTGACCGTGTAGAAGTTGTTGATCTCGATATAGCTGTCGGGGCGCACGGGGTGCGCCATGGGGCCTGCGTCCTCGGGAAACTGCACGGTGCGAAGCACGCGCACATCGTCGATGCGCTTGACGGCACGGGCCGAAGCCGTGCCCGCCATGTCCATGCTGAACTCCTGATCGCGGAACACCGTCAGGCCTTCCTTGAGGCTGAGCTGGAACCAGTCGCGGCAGGTGACGCGGTCACCCGTCCAGTTATGGAAGTACTCGTGTCCGACGACGGATTCGATATTGGCGTAATCGGTGTCGGTGGCCGTGGCCTGGCTGGCCAGAACATACTTGGTGTTGAAGATGTTCAGGCCCTTGTTCTCCATGGCGCCCATGTTGAAGTCGCTGGTGGCGACGATCATGAAGCGGTCCAGATCCAGGCTCAGGCCAAAGCGGGCCTCGTCCCATGCAACGGAGTGCATGAGGGAGTTCATGGCGTGCTCGGTCTTTTCCAGGTCGCCGGGGCGCACAAAGACCTGCAGCAGGTGGTCGCGGCCGGCCCGGCTCTTGATCTTCTGCTCGCGGGCCACCAGATTGCCGGCCACCAGCGCAAACAGATAGCTGGGCTTCTTGTGCGGATCGACCCACTTGGCAAAGTGGCGGCCGTCTTCCAGATCGCCGGACTCCACCAGATTGCCGTTGGACAGCAGCACCGGATACTGGGCCTTGCTGGCGCGCAGTGTGACGGTGTACATGGCCATCACATCGGGACGGTCCAGGAAGTAGGTGATGCGGCGAAAGCCTTCTGCCTCGCACTGCGTGAAGAACGTGTCCTCGCTCACATACAAGCCCATGAGCTTGGTGTTCTTGATGGGGGCGCAGGTAGTGAAGATTTCCAGCTCCACGGGCTCGTTGCCCTCGGGCAGGTTCTCCAGCACCAGCTGGTCGCCGTCCATCTTGAAGGAGGTACCACCGCCGTTGACCATCACCCGAGCCAGATTCAGCTCGTCGCCGTCCAGGCGCAGCGCCTGTGCCGGCACCTCGGGGTTGCGGCGCACGCGCATCTTGCTGAGCACGCGCGTCTTGGCCGGGTCCAGGTCAAAAGTCAGGTCCACCGTGTCGATCCACCAGGCCGGGGCCTCGTAGTCGGCACGATAAATCGCGGTGGCCGGGGCTTGCCCGTCACGCAGTTGCAGCATATCGATTCCTTTCTAGGATCAGAGGCCTTGCTTGAGCGAGGCTTCGATAAACACGTCCAGGTCGCCGTCCAGCACCTTCTGGGTGGCCGAGACTTCGACGTTGGTGCGCAAGTCCTTGATGCGGCTGTTGTCCAGCACATAGGAGCGGATCTGGTGACCCCAGCCCACATCGGTCTTGGTGTCCTCGAGCTTTTGCTGCTCTTCCATGCGCTTGCGCATCTCGAAGTCGTACAGCCTGGAGCGCAGGCGCTGCCATGCCACGTCACGGTTGCTGTGTTGCGAGCGACCGTCCTGGCACTGCACCACGATGCCCGTGGGGATGTGGGTCAGGCGCACGGCCGAGTCGGTCTTGTTGATGTGCTGACCGCCAGCGCCCGAAGCACGGTAGGTGTCGGTGCGCACATCCGACGGATTGATGTTGATCTCGATGGAGTCATCAATCTCGGGGTAGACGAACAGCGAGGAGAAGCTGGTGTGACGGCCGCCCGAGCTGTCGAAGGGCGACTTGCGCACCAGGCGGTGCACGCCGGTTTCGGTGCGCAGCAGGCCATAGGCATACTCGCCTTCGACCTTGATGGTGGCGCTCTTGATGCCGGCCACGTCGCCAGGGGTTTCTTCTTCCACCGTGGCCTTGAAGCCCTTGCGTTCGGCGTACTTCAGGTACTGGCGCAGCAGCATGCTGGCCCAGTCGCAGGCTTCGGTGCCGCCGGCGCCGGCCTGGATGTCGATGAAGCAGTTGAGCGGATCGGCCTCGCCGCCGAACATGCGGCGGAATTCCAGCTCTTCGATCAGTGGTTTGAGCTTGGCGGTTTCGACTTCGATGGTTTCAAGGCCGGCGTCATCGCCTTCTTCCTTGCTCATCTCGAACAGCTCGGTGTTGTCGGCCAGCTCGGTGGTGAGCTTTTGCAGCGTCAGCACCACGGAGTCAAGCGACTTCTTTTCCTTGCCCAGCTCCTGAGCTTTTTTGGGGTCGTTCCAGACGGAGGGGTCTTCCAGCGAGGCGTTTACCGTGCGCAGACGTTCGTACTTGGCATCGTAGTCAAAGATACCTCCGGAGATCTGCCGTGCGCTCGGACAGATCTTGGAGGGTGTTGCCGATAGAGTTGACGCGTTCTGCTTCCATGGTGAATCCGTTGTGTTCTTGTTGATAAATAAGCGCTGATTTTCTCATGCCATGAGCCTTCGGGCAGGCAATGGCCTTTGACAGGGCTTTCGAGGCCTGCATCCGGGTGTCTTGTTGACCCCAGCTATGTCCCTGATGGCACCATCGGATTTATTCATGGGCAACGTTACTCACAGTAACAAATACTGCATAGAATCCGCAGGCGCGCGCAGTGTGCACGCGCTTTCGCTTTCGGAACGTTTCCCTATTTCCCATCTCGCGGGTGCCAGACCTTTCAGGTCGTCCAGGGCCCTCTTATCCCCCATGAACTTCTTTCGCAACCTCAAGCTGGCCAACAAGCTGCTGGTGTCTTTTGTGCTGATCCTGCTGATCAGTGCGGTATCGGGCCTGTACGGCCTGGTGCAGATGGAGCGTGTCAATGCCACGGCCACCGATCTGGCGCGCCAGTGGCTGCCGGCGGCCCGCAACCTGCAGGACATGCGTTACCAGCTGCAGCGCTACCGCTCGCAGACCATGCAGCATGTGATGGCACAGACGTCCGAGGAAATGGCGGTCTATGACAAGAGTATGCCCAAGCTCTGGGACGAGCTGCTCCAGAACCTGCAGTCCTACACCAAGTACGTGAGAACCGACAAGGAGAGGACGCTGCTGGCTGAAATCGGAGAAGAGCTCAAGGCCTATGCCGTGCAGACGGCCAAGGTGGTGGATCTTTCGCATCAACTGCTCAACGATGACGCCAGCGAGATTTTGCGCGGCGAAGCTCTCAGGATCAGTCGTGGCATCAATACGCGTCTTGAAGCGCTCAGCGAGATCAATCACCAGGCGACCGAGGAAACCAATCAGGCCGGCGACGACCTGTATGCGGCGGCTCGGTGGTGGGTGATGGCGCTGCTGCTGGGCTCCATCGTCATCGGTGTGGTGCTGGCGGTGCTGATCGCACGCTCCATCTCGCGTCCGCTGCAGTCTGCCGTACAGCTGGCCCAGTCCGTGGCCGCAGGCGATCTGAGCGCCAGCATCACCGTGCAAAGCCGCGATGAAGTCGGCCAGTTGCTGCAGGCGCTCAAGGAGATGAATACCAGCCTGCAGCGCATTGTGGGTCAGGTGCGTCAGGGCACGGACTCCATTGCCTCGGCCAGCAGCCAGATCGCCAGCGGCAACCAGGATCTGTCCTCGCGCACTGAGGAGCAGGCCAGTTCGCTGGAGCAGACCGCGGCCTCCATGGAGGAGCTGACCTCCACCGTGCAGCAGAACGCCGGCAATGCCCAGCAAGCCAACCAGATGGCTTCGGCCGCTTCGCAGGTGGCGGTTCGCGGCGGAACCACGGTGGCCCAGGTGGTGCAGACCATGTCGGCCATCAACGAGTCCTCGCGCAAGATCGTGGACATCATCGGCGTGATTGATTCCATCGCTTTCCAGACCAATATCCTGGCGCTCAATGCCGCCGTGGAGGCTGCGCGTGCTGGCGACCAGGGCCGTGGTTTTGCCGTGGTGGCATCCGAGGTACGTACCCTGGCACAGCGCTCGGCCGAAGCGGCCAAGCAGATCAAGCAACTGATCGATGACTCCGTGAGCAAGGTGCAGGAAGGCAGCTCCCAGGTGGACGAGGCCGGCAAGACCATGGACGAAATCGTGATGAGCGTGCGCCGCGTCACCGACATCATGGGCGAGATCTCGGTGGCCAGCCATCAGCAGACCTCGGGCATAGAGCAGGTCAGTCAGGCGGTCGCTCAGATGGACCAGATGACCCAGCAAAACGCCGCGCTGGTCGAAGAGTCCGCTGCCGCCACCGAAGCCCTGCGCGCCCAGGCCGCCGCGCTGGCCGAGACGGTGAGCTTCTTCAAGCTGGGCCAGGTCAACGCTGCTGGCATGAGCTCGCCTGCGCTGGCACCGGCGAGAGCGGCCATGCCTCAAGCCGTGACCAAGGCAGCGCTTGCAACCAAGCCTCTGGCCACGATGGCAAACAAGCCGGTCGCTCAGGCGCCAGCTGCCAGGCCCAAGTCCATCGCCAAGCCTGCGCCCGCATCTGTGCCGGCAGTGGCCGGCGACGGTGACTGGGAAACCTTTTAAGAGTCTCTCTCAAGCGTGGTTAGGCACTGCGCCGCAGCTGTCTGTGGCGCAGTGTGCGCTCCCACAGTTCAAAACCCAGCTCGCTGATCAGGGCCAGACCTGCGGCGGGCAGGGCACCGGCCAGCATGAGGGCGCTGTCGTTGAGGGCCAGCCCCGTGACAATGCGCTCGCCCAGGCCGCCCGCGCCGATAAAGGCGGCAATCGTGGCCGTACCGATGGCAATCGCGCAGGCCGTGCGCAAACCGGCGGTGATGGTGGGCATGGCAATGGGCAGTTCCACCCAGCGCATCAGCTGTGGCTTGGTCATGCCCAGGGCCAGCCCTGCATTGCGCAGCCCTGGTGAGACCTCGGCCAGCCCGGCGCAGGTATTGCTCAGAATCGGCAAGATGGAATAGGCCGTCAGCGCCACCAGTGCAGGAGCGCGGCCAATCACGCCCATGGCGGCAATCAGCACGGCCAGCAATGCTAGCGAGGGAATGGTCTGCATCACGCCGGCCATGCCCAGTGCCAGGGCTCGCAACCGTGCATGTGGGAACAGCAAGATTCCTGCAGGAATCGCAATCAGCGCCGCAGCGCCCACCGATAGCAGCACCAGCAGCAGATGCTGCCCGACCAGGCGCCCCAGATCATCGGCAGCCAGCCTTTGCCAGAGCCGGGCGCCAAAACCGGGGTGCTGCGCGGTCTTGTTCGAGGATGGGGCTATTGCATCGGCCTTGGCGTCCGGCTGCAGAAACCGCTGCGCAATCCGGGCAAAGTCCATGCCTTGCAGCTCGGCCTGGGCGTTCATGCGGATCATGGCCGCCTCGTCAATACGGCCTTGCAGCGATTGCAGCGCGGCCCAGGCAGCAGGCTGGCGCAGGGGCAGGTCGCTGCGGTAGAGCAGCACGGCGTCGTAATGGGGGAAGTAATCCTTGTCGTCCCGCAGCACCAGCAGGCCGAGGTGGTCGATCTTGGCGTCGGTGGTGTAGATGTCCATCACATCAATATGCTGCTGGCGCACGGCTTCATAGGCCAGACCATGGTCCAGGCCCTGCGGCTGGGCCTTGAGGCCATAGCGCTGGGCCAGGCCGGCCCAGCCATCGGCGCGACCCAGGAATTCATTGGACAGGCCGTAGCGCAGTTCCGGATGCCGGGCCAGATCGCTGAGCCGCGTGATGCCCAGGCGTTGTGCCACATCGCGGCGCATGGCCAGCGCATAGCCATTGTTGAAGCCCAGAGGCACGCCCACGGCCAGACCCTGGGAGGCGAGGGCGCGGTTCAGTCCCTCCAGTGTGGTCTGGGTTGCGTCCTTGACGATTTCCTGTGCAATCGTGCCCGTGTATTCGGCATAGACATCGATCTGACCCGAGCGCAGCGCGCCATGGACGATGGCGGTATTGCCCAGTCCCTGGCGCAGCTGGGTGGGCACACCCGCCTGCAGCGCGGTCTGGGCCACGATTTCGGCCAGGATATAGCTTTCGGTAAAGCGCTTGGAGCCCACGCGCAGCGGCTCGCCCTGCGGGCTCTGTGCCAGCAGCACCGAGGGCATCAGCAGACACCAGGCAGCCAGGGCGACGAGCAGTCGGTGGACAAGCTTCATGGGGGCACTATAGCAAGCAGGGTCAGAGACCATCTCTGGGGTGCTATGAATAGAGAAGCTGCTGGCGCTGGCCCTATCTCTGATTTGAATCAAAATGGCCTGAAATTGGCTATCAACAAGCGTTAGCTGCTTGCAAATAGATAGTGAAAAACAGAACACCCCGAAGCTTGCGCAGTCGGGGTGTTGGGGGTGGCTCAGGCCGGAAGCGCCGGACTAATCAGCTGCCGCGTGTGACGGGGATGTCGGCATTCCTGCCATAGCTGCCGTACTTGCCCAGCTCCCATTTGGCGATGGCATTGCGGTGCACCTCGTCGGGACCGTCGGCAAAGCGCAGCGTGCGCGCACCCGCATAGGCGTAGGCCAGCGGGAAGTCATCGCACATGCCGCCGCCGCCATGCGCCTGCATGGCCCAGTCTATGACCTGGCAGGCCATGCTGGGAGCCACGACCTTGATCATGGCGATTTCGGTCTTGGCCACCTTGTTGCCGGCCACGTCCATCAGCCAGGCAGCCTTGAGGGTCAACAGGCGTGCCATGTCGATCTTGCAGCGCGCCTCGGCAATGCGCTCCTGGGTCACGGTTTGCTGGGCCACGCTCTTGCCGAAGGCCACGCGGCTGCTGGCGCGCTTGCACATCAGCTCCAGCGCACGCTCGGCCAGGCCGATCAGGCGCATGCAGTGGTGGATGCGGCCGGGGCCAAGGCGACCCTGGGCGATCTCGAAGCCGCGGCCTTCGCCCAGCAGGATATTGCCGACGGGCACGCGCACGTTCTCGAAATACATCTCCATATGGCCGTGCGGCGCATCGTCATAGCCCATGACGTTGAGCGGGCGCACCACGCGCACGCCGGGTGCATCGGCGGGCACGATGATCATGCTTTGCTGCGAGTGCTTGGGCGCTTCGGGGTCGGTCTTGCCCATGGTGATGTAGACCGCGCAGCGTGGATCGCCGGCGCCAGAGATCCACCACTTGTGGCCGTTGATCACGTATTCGTCGCCCTGGCGCTCGATGCGGGTGCAGATATTGGTGGCGTCCGACGAAGCGACCTCGGGCTCGGTCATGGCGAAGGCCGAGCGGATCTTGCCTTCGAGCAAGGGCCTGAGCCAGCGGCTCTTGAGTTCCTCGCTGCCGTAGCGGGCAATGGTTTCCATATTGCCGGTGTCGGGGGCCGAGCAGTTGAAGACCTCGGAGGCCCATGGCACGCGGCCCATGATCTCGGCCAGCGGCGCGTATTCCTGGTTGGTCAGGCCGGCGCCGTGATAGCCCGAGGCTTCGGCGCTGTCCACGGGCAGGAACAGATTCCACAGGCCCGCGGCCTGGGCCTTGACCTTGAGCTTTTCAATGGTCTGCAGCGGCGTCCAGCGCTTGCCGGCCGCGGTGTTGGCGAGCATCTCTTCGGCATAGTCTTTTTCTGCCGGATAGATGTTCTCCTCCATGAATTTGAGCAGGCGCTGCTGGAGATCCTTGGTTTTGGGCGAGTAGTCGAAGTCCATGAGAGCTCCTTTTATTGTGGGACAAGCAAGAGAGGTGAGGGGGGAAACTCAGCTGCGCTGGGCGAAGGACCAGGCCAGTTCGGCCATGGGGCGGGCCGTGTCGCCCGAGGCCTTGGCCTGGGCGCTGGAGGCCGTGCCGGCCTCCACGCGCTTGGCAATGCCTTGCAGGATGGCGGCGATGCGGAACATGTTGTAGGCCAGGTAAAAATTCCAGTCACGCTGCAGCGCCGCCACGTCTTCGATGCCGGTGCGCTGGCAGTAGCGCTGGATGTAGTCCTGCTCGCTGGGAATGCCCAGGGCCGCGATATCGAGGCCGGCAATGCCGCGGCCCAGCGCGGCCGGGATATGCCAGCTCATGCAGTGGTAGCTGAAATCGGCCAGCGGATGGCCCAGCGTGGACAGTTCCCAATCCAGCACGGCGATCACTCGCGGCTCGGTGGGGTGGAACATCAGGTTGTCCAGGCGATAGTCGCCATGCACGATGGAGACGCGGCTTTCATCGCGGGCGCTGGCTGGCATATGGGCGGGCAGCCACTCCATCAGCTTGTCCATCTCGGGAATGGGCTGGGTGATGGAAGCCACGTATTGCTTGCTCCAGCGGCCGATCTGGCGCTCGAAGTAATTGCCGCTCTTGCCATAGTCGGCCAGGCCCCGCTCGGCAAATTTCACCTTGTGCAGGGCGGCAATCACGCGGTTCATCTCGTTATAGATCTCGGCGCGCTGCTCGGGCGTCATGTCGGGCAGGGACTGGTCCCAGAGCACACGGCCTTCCATGAACTCCATGATGTAGAAGGCACGGCCGATGATGGACTCGTCCTCGCACAGCGCATACATATGGGGCACGGGCACATCGGTGCCGGCCAGGCCCTTCATCACGCGGTATTCGCGCTCGATGGCATGAGCGGAGGGCAGCAGCTTGGCCACGGGGCCGGGCTTGGAGCGCATCACATAGCTTTTGCGGGGCGTGAGCAGCTTGTAGGTCGGGTTGGACTGGCCGCCCTTGAACATCTCCACCTGCACCGGGCCCTCAAAGCCCTCGACATGCTGCTTCATCCAGCTTGTCAGCGCGTCGGTGTCGAAAGCATGCTGCTCGGAAACAGCACGGGTGCCGACAAAATGGTCAAAAGTGCTCATTAAATCTCAGTCCTTGATTCGATTTGTGATGTCCGCACGCAAGCCGCCGCGCTGCGCCAGGGCGCAGCGAGCGTTTGCATAGAAGAAGAGGAGTTGCCGCGAAAGCGGCGAAGAAACGAGGGCTGCCGAAGGTGGCTGGCCTCAAAGCAGGCACAACCTAGGTCAGTGACACCGAGCAAGAGCCGCCTCGCAGCGAAGGTGTCGTCCCCCCTCGGGGGGGAAGCCGCAAAGCGGCTCAGGGGGGCTAGTGATCCGTATCGGCAATTCTCAGCAACACCGCCCGGTTGCGCACCACCAAGCCGCCGGGCTCGATGCGAATGACTTCCTCGCGCTCCATGGACTTGAGTTCCTGGTTCACGCGTTGACGCGAGGCACCCAGCAATTGGGCCAGCTCTTCCTGCGCCAGATGCAGGCCGATGCGGATCTCGTTGCTGTCCGACAGGCTCATCACGCCGTAGCTGCGTGTCAGGTGCAGCAGCTGCTTGGCCAGACGTGCGCGCAGCGGCAAGGTGTTGAGGTCTTCCACCAGACCATAGAGCTGGCGCACGCGGCGCGCATTCAGGCGAAGTATGGCGTCGCTGAACTCCGCATGCTCGGACAGAATGCGCTTGAAGTCGGCCTTGGACACGCACATCAGCGTGGTCTCGCCATGGGCATAGGCATCGTGGGTGCGCTTGTCGCCATCCAGAATTGCCACATCGCCAAACCAGATGCCCGGCTCCACATAGGTCAGCGTGATCTGCTTGCCCGTGATGGAGGTGGAGCTGACGCGTACCGCGCCACGCGCACAAGCAATCCACTCCTCGGGAGGCTCCCCCCGAGCACAGATGAGCATGCCATCTTTGAATCGTTTGACGTAAGCGCATCGAAGAATGTCGTGCCTCAGAGAGGGCGAAAGGGATGAAAACCAGCGACCAGAGTTGATCGCCTCACGTTCTTCCATACTAAGAATCGGTTCGTCCATGTTCTGTCTTATGCGTGACTGGTAACCGGCCCATTGTCGCGTGTGGGACCGGGGCTGCCCAAGTTAGGGTCGTCGGGATTGTCACTGAGGTGTCAAGGCCGTAGCGTGAAGCCCGTGCCCGCCGAGCAGTTGCAAGGCCTCAGAACTGTCGTTCTACACCTGCACGGCCGTGCTGCTTGCGTCTGCACAACTGCGCGTCACAGACAAGGCTTACACTCCGGCTCTGCCTTGGTTGCTTGTGGTTACATCAGCGTGCATCTGCCGCGCCGTCCGAATATCGATGCCGTGCATGTCGTGCAGGCAGGCGGTTTGGTTTTTTCCCAATGTCTCATGGTTGCAAAGATTCTTGTCGGGATGCTGTGCACACATCTGCTGTGCTTCTCGCTGATGTTCCTGCTCATCAGCCAGCGTCTGCGTCCCAGAAAAATGGGCATGGATTTCTTTGCCATGGGGAATTTCCTGTTGGGCAGTGCCTATGTGCTGCAGCTGGTGGAGGGCGGGCCGGCCTGGAGCGCGATGAGCGTGCTCAATCACACGCTCACACTGGCGTCTCCCGTGGCTTACTGGCTGGGGGCCATGCGCTTTTTCGGGCAGCCTGTGCCCTTGCTGCGTCCCCTGCTGGCCTTTGCCGCCATCTACAGCACCATGCAAGTGCTGGTGCAATGGAGTCTGGGTCCGGTTGCACGCTATGCCATGCTTTCGGGCATGGCCGCGCTACTGTTCTTCGGCATGGTGCTGACGGTGATCTACGGCGTGCGCACGTTTGCCAAGGACCTCTATGGGGAGATGGTGTTCTTTGCCGTGCTGGTCAGCGGCATATGCGTGCTCAACGTCATCAAATTCTTCAAGTTGCTGACAGGGGGCCTGGACGCGCTGCAGATGGATCACGGTTTTCAGCTGGCGTTCTATATCTATATGTCATTCCTGGCCACGGTGCTGCCACCGTCCATCGTCTGGCTGGTGCTGCGCCGCCTCAGCGACGACCTGCGCAATATTGCCGCGCGCGATCCCTTGACCCAGTTGCTCAACCGCCGGGGCCTGAACGAGGCACTGCAGCACTGCTTCAGATCGCGCAAGGCCGAGCCTGCGCATCTGCTGATTGCCGACGTCGACCATTTCAAGCGCATCAACGATAGCTACGGCCATCAGGCCGGCGATGCTGTGCTGTGCCAGGTCGCCAAGGTGTTGCAGGGAACGGTGCGCCCGGGAGACCTGGTGGGGCGCATAGGAGGAGAGGAGTTTGTCGTCATCAGCCAGGGGGGGCGATGCGGCCGGCGTCAGGCAATTGGCCGAGCGCCTGCGCGCTGCCATCGAGATGCAGACCATTCGCATCACGGGGCTGGACCGAACGCTGCAATGTACGGTCACCATTGGCGTCTCCCATGGCTTCAAGCAGGCTGCGGCGCTGGATGGAGCCATGCGCCAGGCCGATGCTGCTCTGTACAAAGGAAAGGCTGCGGGGCGCAACCGAGTGGAGGTGGTTCAGGCGGCCTATAGCAACCAGCTGATCCCAAGCCGAAGCGGAACCAATGGCATGCCATAGTGACGCGCTTCGGCAAGCCGGAAAACCTCTTTGCTTTCAATAAAAAAAGGACTCCCTGAAGAGTCCTTTTTTGATAGTGCATTGCGCAGTGCCAGCAAGCGATAGCGGCTGTTTTATGCCTGATTCATGCGCGCCATCAGGTCGCGTGCGGCGCCTTCGGGGTCGGGGGCATTGACCAGCGCTCGCACCACGGCAATCGAGCCCACGCCCGTGGCGCGTACGGCGGGGAACAAGTCCTCGGAAATACCGCCTATGGCCACCAGCGGGTAATGCTGCATTAGGCGCACATAGGCGGCCAGACGCGACAGACCTTGCGGGGCGGTGGCCATCTTTTTGAGCGTGGTTGGGAAGACGGCACCCAGGGCGATATAGCTGGGCTGCACGGCATGGGCGCGCACCATCTCGGCATAGCCATGGGTGGACACGCCAAAGCGCGTGCCCGAGGTGCGAATCGTCTCCAGGTCACGCGCGCCGATCACATCCAGGTCTTCCTGGCCGACGTGAATGCCGTAGGCGCCTGCGTCCAGCGCAGCCTGCCAGTGGTCATTGATGAACAGGCGTGCCTTCGTACCCTTGACGGCTTCGACGGCGGCCTTGACCTCGGCGGCGACTGCAGCCTTGTCGTCGGACTTGAAGCGCAGCTGCACCGTGGGCACGCCGGCGCGGGCCATGCGGCCCACCCATTCGGCCGTGGGCAGCACGCCGTAGAGGCCCAGCTCGCGCGGGCAATGGGCAAAAGCCTGTGCGGGGTCGCCGCCGCTGAGGCCGAAGTCGCGCGGGTCATCGGGCCAGTGCGTGATGTCGAACTGCTGGGTGCGCTCGCTCTGGCGCTGCCAGGCCTGGGCCAGGGTCTCGGCATCCACCGCAATGAAACCCAGACTGCTGCAAGCCTGCAGCGCTGCCAGATAGGCGGGCTCCTGGCGCATGGCGGGCGGTACGGGCTGGGGTGTCAGCTCCACCGAGTTGGCATCGTGGTGCAGCTGTGCGCCAAAGGTGGCGCCGTGCTGATGAATGATGGCTTGAGCCAGGGCCTGAATTTCTTGGGTGTCCATGAGAAACCTTTTATGACTTACGCAAACAAGGATGCACAAGGAGCGTTCCCATGGAGGAAATGTCTTGCTTGAACCTGATTTGCGTAAGTCGTGCCGTTATGGGACTTGCGCAAACAAGAACGGATCAGGACGGCTTCCCTGAGGCGAAGCCCTTGCTTGAGTCTGATGTGCGTAGGTCGTGCTTTATTCCTGATGCCAGAAGGGCGTGCCCAGCACCGGGGTGCTGGGCTGGGCGGCGGTCTGTTCGGTCATGGCGCCGGCGCGGTAAGCGGCGTGGCCGGCATTGACGGCATCGGAGAAGGCGCCGGCCATGGCCACGGGGTCTTCGGACAGGGCCACGGCGGTGTTCAGCAGCACGGCGTCATAGCCCCACTCCATGACGGAGCAGGCGTGCGAGGGCAGGCCCAGGCCGGCATCCACGATCAGCGGCACGTTCAGGCGCTCGCGCAGCATCTTCATCGCATAGGGGTTGATGGGGCCGCGGCCCGTGCCAATGGGGGCCGCCCAGGGCATGACAGCCTGGCAGCCCACGTCCACCAGCTTCTGGCACAGCACCAGGTCATAAGTGGTGTAGGGCAGAACCTGGAAGCCGTCCTTGATGAGGATGGAAGCGGCTTCGACTAAGTTCAGTGTGTCGGGCTGCAGCGTGTAGTCGTCACCGATCAGCTCCAGCTTGATCCATGGCGTGTCGAAGACTTCGCGCGCCATCTGGGCTGTGGTCACGGCCTCCTGGATCGTCATGCAGCCCGCGGTATTGGGCAGCACGGGCACATTGAGCTTGCGCAGCAGCTCCCAGAAGCTGGCACCGTTTTCGGCGGCATCGGCCGCGTTGCTGCCCTGGCGGCGCAGCGAAGCGGTGACCATGGCGGGCTTGGAGCGCTCCACTGCCGCTTCCAGAATCGCAGGCGAGGGATAGCGCGAAGTGCCCAGCAGCAAGCGGCTTTCAAAGCGCTGGCCGTAGAGGACCAGGGCGTCGTCGGCGGTGGTTTTCGAATGGTTCATGATTTTTCTCTTCAATCTTCAAATTGCGGCCCGCTGTACCTGAAGCTGACGCGGCCCAAGCCAAGGATGCCGAGCAAGGGCCGACCCGCAGCGAAGGCGTCGTCCCCCTTGGGGGAAGGCGCGTAGCGACTCAGGGGGTCATCCACCCGTCACTGGCGAGATGACTTCCATCTTGTCACCCTCGTTCAACGCATGGGCCGCATAGCGGCTTTTGGGCACAAACGCGGTGTTCACCGCCACGGCGAATGGCGGCTTGGCCTGCATTTGTGCCAGCGCATCGGCCACCGTGGCGTTGGCTTGCAGTTCGGTGGCTTGCTGGTTGAGGATGATCTTCATGGCTTCAAAACGGAAAAATAGGCTGGCGCTAACTTAAACCGCAGCGCAGTGCTGCTTGTGCGCGCCGGGGGAACAAGTGCTGTGCACCAAAGTTCAGGCTCGGTGAATGGCAACGTCGAACTCGCGCGCCAGCGGCGAGTCATTGAGGTCGATCAGCTCCAGCACCACATCCAGCATGGCTGGCGAGATCATGAAGCCGTGGCGGTACAGGCCGTTGATCTCCATGACACGCGGAGCCAGCAGGCGCACGGCGGGCAGATTATCGGGCAGGGTGGGGCGGCATTGCGTGGCGATCTCGATGATGCGGCCTTCGGCAAAGCCCGAGTGCACGGTGTAGGCCGCCGACAGCAGCTCCAGCGTCGAGCGTACGCTGGCGGGCGACATATCGTCGGATTCGATCTCGGTCGCGCCGATCACGAACAGATGGTCTTCCTTGGGCGCGATGTAGATGGGATAGCGCGGGTGGATCAGGCGCGTGGGGCGGGCGAGTGTGACTTCAGGCGCATGGATGCGTACCACCTCGCCGCGAATGCCGCGCAAGTCCTTCCACTGCGTGCGTGCACCCAGGCCGCGGCAGTCAAAGACAAAGTCGGGCTGATCTACCTCGCCGGGGCGCAGGTCGCTGATCTCGCGGGGACTGTTCCAGTGCATGGCGACGCCCAGGTTTGCGAGCCTGTCCACCAGGGCGGCCAGCAACTGGCGGTTGTCCAGCTGGCCTTCGCCGGGCAGATAGACGGCCCGGTTGAAACGTCCCTGCAGGGCCGGTTCACACTCGTGCAGCGCCGCGCCTGTCTTTTCCTCCATGGCTGGCAGGCTGGGATTGATGCGGCGGTTTTTCTCCAGCAGGCCGAAGAAGCGTGCGGCATCGGGCTGATCCTGGCGGTGCCAGAGAATCAGCGTACCGTTTTGCTGCAGAAACACATGCTGGCTCAGCTGGCCGATCAGTTCCGGCCAGCGCTTGAGGCCATGCTGGCCCATGCGCACCACGCCGGGCTCGGTGATGGCCGACTCGGCCAGCGGGGCCAGCATGGCCGCTGCCACGCGTGCGGCGGAGCCATCGCCCTCGGGGCCGTGGGCGTCATAGAGATCGATCTTGTGACCGCGCTGGGCCAGGGCCAGCGACAGCAGGCGACCCATGAGGCCGCCGCCCAGAATGGCAATCTTTGAAGAAGCTTGTAGCAATGACATGTGCAAATCGTTGAGGACTTACGCAAGCAAGAATGCGCCAAGGACTGCTGTTTTGAAGCGAAGCTCTTGCCTGAACCTGATTTGCGTAAGTCGTGTCGTTTTCCATCGCGCACAGGGCAAAGACCCTGCACCGGACAAAACGCGGCATGCCACGCGGCTTGATGAAACTCCCCACGCCAGCATGACCTGGATCGGGTGCAAGGGCCGGTAACGCGGGTGGCGTCAGCTGTGGCCCCAGGGTGTTTCTCAGTCCACGCCGGCAACTGCCAGCAGGACACCCCTGTTTCGTCCGTGAGCGGACATTACAGCACAACCTCAAACATGGCGCATTGACCATGCGCATGGGCGATAATTTTTAGCCATGACAGTGACTGCTTCTTCCTCGACTTCTGCCGCAGCGAAAAAACGCTATGCGCGCGTTCTTTCCATCGCCGGCTCCGACAGCGGCGGCGGTGCTGGCATCCAGGCCGACCTCAAGACCTGCGCGGCTCTGGGCTGCTACGGCATGACGGCCATTACCGCCATCACCGTGCAGAACACGCTGGGCGTGACGGGCATCCACAGCATTCCGCTCGACACCGTGCGTGGCCAGATCGATGCCGTGGTGCAGGACATAGGCGTCGATGCGGTCAAGATCGGCATGCTGGCCACACCCGAGGTGGTCGGCGTGGTGGCCGATGCCATTCGCCGCCACAAGATCCGCAATGTGGTGCTGGACCCCGTGATGGTGGCCACCAGCGGCGACCGGTTGATTGCGCCGGAAACCGCCCAGGTGCTGGTCAAGGAACTGTTCCCGCTGGCCAGCGTGATCACCCCCAATCTCGATGAAGCCGCCATGCTGCTGGGCCGGGATATCGACGGTATTGGCGAGCTGGACGCGGCCGTGGCCGATCTGCTGGCCATGGGCGCGCCCGCCGTGCTGCTCAAGGGCGGGCACCTGAGCGGTGATCTGGTCATGGATGTGCTGGGCCAGCAGGGCCAGAACCACGGCGACTATCTGCGTCTGCAGTCCCAGCGCATTGCCACGCATAACGGCCATGGCACGGGCTGCACGCTGTCTTCGGCGATTGCCTCCTATCTGGCTCAGGGGCTGGCTTTGTCCGAGGCCGTAACCCTGGCGCGCCAATATATTCTGGGAGCCATTGAAGCCGGTGCCGATGTCTATACCGGCCAGGGCCATGGCCCGCTGAACCATGGCTATGCGCCGCGTGCACAGCTGGTGCTGCAGGACTGATTTTTCAGTCCATGCAAGAAAGGCCTGCATTGCAGGCCTTTTGCGTTTTTGGGGATCAGAGGTTTTTACCAGCCCCAGACCAAGCTCTTGGCCACCCAGCCGCTTTGGCCGTTGCTGCGCTGGATCTGGGCCCAGCTGCCTTGCTTTTTCAGCGTCTGCACGATCTCGTACTGCTTGAGCTGGCCGGTGCGACCATGCTTCTGGCCGGGGCCCGAGCGCAGATTGGCCGTGCGTGCCGTCACCACCATATGCGGGCTTTTGGCGGTCAGCGGTGCGTGGACCCAGCCCAATGTGGCCTCATAGTCCTTGACGCGCAGCCACTGGCCCTGGCGTTTGACGATTTGCAGCGGGTAGCCTTTGCTGAGCTCCCACAGGGTTGACGAGCGGGTCGTGGGCTTTTCGCGCACATTGACGCTATTGCCCTTGATGCTGACGTATTCCTGCGCATGGGCAGCTGCAGGCAGCAAAGTGGCAGATAAAACGGTCAGTGCGATGGCGGCGGTGCTGATCCAGGGGGCTGTGCGGCGTTGGTTGCAAGGCACGGGGCAGATTCTCCTTTTCTTCCATAAAAACATGCTCTACCCCGCATCAGATTTGCGCAGTTAGCTATAGTTCCTGTAGAAAGCTGACAGCTGACAGCTGACAGCTGACAGCAAGAGCCTGTTCTGAATGGAATGCCTGACGTCTGCGCAGTAGTGCCATGCAGGCGCCATCCTTTCACCTGTCACCCAGGGTCTTGCTCAGCATGGCGGTGGGCTGCCAAAGTTCTGTGCCCGGCACACTCGCCGAGTCATAGTGGAAGTGGCCCAGGTGCTGACTACGGCTGGCTGAATGTGAACCATGTCCATCAGCCTGAGCTGGACCTCGTAGACGGAGGCGCTGTTTTTTTGGGGCGCGGCTAGCCTCATCATCAGGCCGTCGTCAAGGTGCTCTGATAGCGGCCAGGGGCTGAACTTGCAGGAAATAAAGAAGGAGTGACGGCGCTCAGCCAGGCGCGTCAGAGCAAGCAGGCCCAGGTAGTGCAGCTGCTGGAGCAGGCTGGCGCCAGATAACAGGCATAAAAAGCTGGAAGCGCCAATGTATAAAGCGCTTTCAGATATTTTTTCAGGAGTTTTTGCTCGATCAGGCTGCGGCAGTGCGAGGCTGCCGCTGACGGGTGGTAGTAGCCACCATGAAGGTCAGCACCAGCGTGGGCAGGGCCGAGCCCATGGCGCTGCTCAGATAGGGCAGCAGGTGATAGAAGGCAATGCCGGCCACCCAGATGGCGACGGCATCCCAGCGCACGGCAGGCGCGTCATGCATCAATTCCACGGCGTTGGCGCCAAAAGCAAGGCGGCCCAGCATCACGCCGAACAGCGGCACAAAGCAGGAGCTCAGCAGCAGCAGGAACGGCTCTAGGCTGTGCATGGGCAGCACCATGGCCAGTGCCGTGCACAGGGCCGCGATCAGCAGGCCCCAGCGGCGAATGCTCCAGCTGGGCAGAATGCTGTGGGCCGACATGGCTGCCGAATAGGCGTCGCCATAGGCGTTGTCCACCTCGTCGATCAGCACCAGGGACAGGGCGATCAGACCACCCTGGGCCAGCAGCAGGGCCGTGACCAGGTCCTCGCTGGGCAGCGTCAGGGCCACGAGCACGCCCAGCGAGTAGCACCAGATATTGGCCAGGGCAAAGCCCGTCCAGGCGCCGGTCAGCGCCGATTTACCGCTTTTGCCGTGGCGTGCATAGTCGGCCACCAGCGGCAGCCAGCTGATGGGCATGGCGATCACCAGATCCATGGCGCTGAGCATGCTCATGCTGCCGTCGCCCTCGCGGCTCATCAGCGTGGCAAAACCGGCAGCGTTGGCCATGGCCAGAAACTGCCAGCTTAGCCACAGCAGCGACGCAATCACCAGTGGCAATGCCACGCGCGAGACGATGCGGCGCACCAGCGTGACCATGGAGCCGCTCATCAGCAGCAGGATCACGCTGCCCCAGAACAGGGTAGCCAGCCAGGGCCAGTAGGTGGCCGTCATGGCGCCGCTTTGCTTGCCCAGGGCCACGGTGGCATCGCGCATCACCACCAGCTCGAAGCTGCCCCAGCCCAGCAGCTGGATGATGTTCAGCACGATAGGCAGACGGGCAAAGTGGCGGCCATAGACGCTGTGCATGAGGCCGGCGCTGGACAGGCCGCTGTCGCAGCCCAGTTTGCCCACCCAGCCCAGCAGGGCTGCACCGATCAGCGAGCCCAGGGTGATGGCCATCAGCGCCTGCACAGGGCTGAGAGCGGGCAGCAGATACGCGCCCATCTGCATGACCAGCAGGCCCACGCCCAGGCTGAACCACAGCGATGCATGGTCGCGCCAGACAAAGACGCGGTCTTGCGCCGCCACCGGAGCCAGGGCCTGGTTGGCCGGTTGGGAAGAGGAAGAATTCATGAATGCTCCGCCAGAAAAACGAAGCAGGGGCCGTGCGGGTTGCGTGACTGGCTACTGAAGCGATAGCGAGCCACGGCATGACACCATGGACAGCTTCCCTGCGCGAGGATGATCTCGGGCAGAGCCGGGGAGGCTCTGCACAGTCAGGTTCAAAGGGACTCTCTCAGCCCAGGCCCTCGGAACATATGTTGAACATGTGCTCCAGCCTGGACACCCCCAGCGTTGCGGCAACAGGGCCAAACCCCGTCGCAGCGAGCGCGATTGTGCCAGAGAAGCCTGCTCCGGGTGCTGCCGCCGCGCCCTGATTAGGGCAAAGCTGTGTTGCAAATACTTTCAACTCAAGTGCGCTGGTTTTAACCCCGTCAGCGCTGCTGGTGCGTTCCAGTCTCCGTCCAGTCACTCAAACCTGTTCAGGACCTATGCAAATAAGGATGCGTAAGAGACATTCCCATAGGGGTAGCGTCTTACCTGAACCTGATTGGCGTAAGTCGTACTGTTTTCCAAGGAGACCCTGAAATGCGTCTAAACCCCGGTTTTCCCGTCACCCGCAACCGTCTGTTGCGTGCCTCGCTGATCTGCCTTGCTGTTGCCGCCACCGCGGGAGCCGTGGGCACGGCCAGCGCCCTGTCGCCGCGAGCCGATCGCGGCAAGGTTGCCGAAGTCAGCATCGTCGAGCGGGCCACGGGCCGTGTCTTGCCGATTTATCGCCATGAGGGCGAGCTGTGGGTGGTGGGCCGCCCTGGCGCCAACTATGCGGTGCGCATTCGCAATTTGCAGGACAGGCGCATCATGGGTGTCATCAGCGTGGATGGCATCAATGCCATCAACGGCAAGAGAGCCAGTGCCCGTGCTGAAAACGGCTATGTGCTGGATGCTGGCGACAGCTATGACGTGACGGGCTGGCGCAAGAGCAATGACAACGTGGCAGCGTTCTATTTTTCGCAAAGCGATATGTCTTACGCCAGCCGCACAGGTCGGCCGCAGGATGTGGGCGTGATCGGCGTGGCTCTGTTTCGCGAGAAGCTGCCTGAGGTGGTTTATAACGGGCCGGTCTATGAAAGCGAGGCATCCAGCGCCGCACAGGAATCCTCGGCAGTGGCTGCCGACGCCGCAGCACCCAATGCCAGCCGCAAGAGCCGCAGCATGGAAAGGAGCGCTCCCTCGCCAGCCCCGTCGCTAGGTACCGGCCACGGAGCAGTGGAAAGCTCGCAGGTCACGACGGTGGACTTTGACAGCGATACGGTCCGGCCCGGGCAGGTGGTGCGCATACGCTACGACAGCTATGCCAATCTCGTGGCCAAGGGCGTGATTCGTGAGCCCCGTCCTCGTCCGAGCCGTCCGCGCAGCCCCAATGCCTTCCCGGCCGATGACGGTTTTGTGCCTGATCCGCCGCGCAACTGATGGAGATGCTCAGCAGCCCGCGAAATTTGCATAATCGCGGGCATGTCCGAACTGCCGCAGGCACCATCTTCCGTGAGCGACGAGACCCTGATGCAAAGCTATGCAGCAGGGCAGGCCACGGCTTTCGAGTCGTTGTATGCAAGACATGCTCTGCGGCTGTGGCGCTATTTTTTTCGTAACACGGCCGACGCAGCCCTGGCCGATGATCTCAGCCAGGACCTGTGGTTTGCTGTCGTGGACAGCGCTGCCAGCTATGAAGTGCGTAGCAAATTCACGACCTGGCTGTTCACCATGGCGCACCACAGGCTGGTGGATCATTGGCGCAGGCGCAAGCCGGGACTGAGCCTCTCGGCCGATACCGACGAGTCTTTGCGCCTGGCCGACAGCCTGTTTGCGGCGTCCGGGTTCGAGCCAGACCATAGCCTGGACCGCCAGCTCATGGCGCAGCTGCTGCTCGATGCCCTGGCAGGCTTGCCCGCCGAGCAGCGCGAATGTTTTTTGTTGCAGGTGGAGGCGGATATGACGGTGGCAGACATTGCACAGGCCACTGGGGTTGCCGAAGAGACGGCCAAGAGCCGCTTGCGCTATGCACGCGCCAAATTGCGCCAGGCGCTGGAGGGCCGGCTATGAGCAAGGACAAGCAGGCTGCCAGGCCCGATGCACTGCGCGGCATCTACCGCGATGCCGTGGCGCAAGACCGTGGCCCCAGCGCCGGGAGCAGTGCCGCCATACTGGCGCATGCCCGCCAGCAGGCCAAAGTACTGGGGCAGAAGGCACGCGAGTCAGAGAGGCCGCGAGTGTCCACGCAGCCGGCGGCCAACGACAGGCATTGGCTGCGTCATGCGCTAGGTGGTCTGGCCGCCGTGGGGCTGGTCGGCTGGCTGATGCTGCAGCACATGGCCTGGTGGGGTGGAACGGAGCAGGGCGCGGAACCTGCTGGTGATGCTGCCTTGCACCATTCGAGCGCGCCCGCCGCCGCGCCTTCCAGCGCAGAAATCAGCGCCGAGCCTGCAGATGCCATGGCGGAT
Source organism: Comamonas resistens (assembly GCF_030064165.1). Taxonomy (NCBI): domain Bacteria; kingdom Pseudomonadati; phylum Pseudomonadota; class Betaproteobacteria; order Burkholderiales; family Comamonadaceae; genus Comamonas; species Comamonas resistens. The sequence continues at coordinate 3,092,269 of NZ_CP125947.1, read as the reverse complement.
TCCAGCGCCGCTGCGGTGGCTCCCGCTTCGTCGGCCAATCGGCCGGCTCCAGCGTCCGCGCCGCCTGCGCCAAACAAGGCCAAGGCCCGCGCCGATGCGGCGAGCCAGGAGTCTGCTGAGGGAAAAGCGCAGCTGCCACCATGCCCGCCCGATTCTGAAACAAAGCATGTCAAGCCCGATAGATCGGGCCAGGCCGCTGTTGCAGAGGCCGAAGAGCCTGTTCTCTGCAGTCCACGAAAACCGCCTCAAGCCCATGAGACACCTGCGAAAGGCGCTTCGCAAAAGAGAGTGCCGGGCGAGAATTGAGAACAAAAAAAGCCCGCATGATGCGGGCTTGGGTGATGGTCAAGCCAGTACTTTTCAGTACCGACGTTGAAATATGTTACTGGATTTTTGCGTTTTTGCGCAGCTGATCCTGGAATTGCTGCAGTTTTTGCTGTTTCAACTGCTGAACAATCTGTGGCTTCACATCTTCGAACTTGGGCATTTCGGCCTGACGCTCGTCATCCAGACGGATAATGTGCCAGCCGAACTGGCTCTTGACGGGGGCGGCTGTCAACTCGCCCTTCTTGAGCTTGACCAGGGCTTCGGTGAATTCGGGCACGTAGTTGCCGGGGTTGGCCCAGTCCAGATCGCCACCACGGGCACCCGATCCGGGGTCCTTGGATTCCTTCTTGGCAATGTCTTCGAACTTCTTGCCGGCCTTGATTTCCGCAATGATGGCCTTGGCGCGGTCTTCGGATTCCACCAGGATGTGGCTGGCCTTGTATTCCTTGCCGCCATTGGCTGCCACGAATTTGTCGTATTCGGCCTTGGCTGCGGCGTCGGACACGGGGTTCTTGGCTTCGTAGTCCTCAAACAGCGCGCGGATCAGCACGGTCTGGCGGGCCATTTCCATTTGCTGCTTGTAGGTGTCGCTGGCGGCCAGACCGCGGCGGTTGGCTTCCTGCATGAAGATTTCACGGGCGATGACCTCGTCCTTGATCATCTTGTCCATCTCGGGCGGCACGGGCTGGCCGCTGGCTTCGATCTGGGCCTTCAGGGCGTTCACTCGGGCCACGGGGACGGCCTTGCCATTGACGATGGCCACGTTTTGCGCCGAAGCGGACAGGGCGGCAAAGCCCAGGACGGCCGCGCCCACCAGGCGGGTCAATTGCTTTTGATTCATGCTCATTCGAATCTTGATTGAGAAAGGTGAATTAAGTTCAGCCCATAAGCAACAGGCTCCGTAGAACGGAGCCTGAGGTCATAAAACTTCGATGGCGACGGCGTGAACGCCCTGGTCAAAGAAGTCTTGCAGTGCATCATACACAAGGCGATGGCGTGCTACGCGGCTTTTGCCGTCAAAGCCTGCACAGGCGATGCGGACGCGAAAATGCGTGCCCACGCCGCTGTCGTTGGCACCGGCATGGCCTGCGTGCTGGTAGCTTTCGTCAATGACTTCAAGCTGTGTGGGGGTCAGGCGCTGGCGCAGCGCGGCGTCCATGGCTGGGGCGCTGATGGTCACGCTCATGATTGCTGGTCCTTGTTGTCCGTGCCTTCCTGGGGCAGGTAGCGGCTCATGTAGATGGCCTGGGCGATGACGAACACGACCATCAGGCCCATGCCGCCAAAGAGTTTGAAGTTGACCCAGGTGTCGGTGTCGAAGTGGTAGGCAATCCAGAGGTTGAGCGCGCCCATGGCGGCGAAGAACGCGGTCCAGGCCCAGTTGAGCTTGAGCCAGATGGCGTCCGGCAGTTGCAGCTGTGCGCCCATGACGGAGCGCAGCAGATTCTTCCTGAACACCAGCTGGCCGATCAGCAGCGCGCTACCCATCAGCCAGTACAGCACCGTGGGCTTCCATTTGATGAAGTTTTCGTCGTGGGCCAGCAAGGTGGCGCCGCCGAAGAGCACGATGACGCCCAGGCTCATCCATTGCATGGGCTCGACCCGGCCATTCTTGACACGCAGATAGGCGATCTGGGCAATGGTGGCGACGATGGCCACGGCCGTGGCGGCATAGATGCCCCAGAGCTTGAAGACCACGAAAAACAGAATGATGGGAAAGAAATCAAGCAGCAGCTTCATGCGCGAAATATCGGTGGTTACTGTGAGGGCTTACGCAAACAGGAATGGGTCAGGACGGCTTCCTTGAGGCAGCGCGCTTGTCTGAACCTGATTTGCATAGGTCATGACGGTATTCAGATCACGCAGATTCCACAGGGTTCCCGCGTGATGGGCAAGCGCGAATCATGCACCAAGCGCCATGCCTGTCCGGGGCAAAGCCTTGAGTGCGTGACGGATTCAGTGATCCGGGCAGATATGCCAGGGTCGCAGATTCTGATTTAAATCCGCATCAAGCGCTTATGTGTAAAGCGATGTTTGCTCTTATTTTTGATGACTTTTCTGGAAGTCCAGCGACGCCGAATTCATGCAGTAACGCAGTCCGGTATCGGTAGGTCCGTCGGGGAATACATGGCCCAGATGGGCGCCGCAGCTGCTGCAGACAGTCTCGACGCGCACCATGCCATGGCTGCGGTCCTCGATATTGGTGATGGCACCAGGCACGGCCTGGTCAAAGCTGGGCCAGCCGCAGCCCGCATCGAACTTGGTGTGCGAGTCGAACAGCTTGGCGCCGCAGCAGACGCAGTGGTAGCTGCCATCGGCCCAGAACTGTTCGTATTTGCCGGTAAAAGGGCGTTCGGTGGCCGCGTGGCGCGTGACCTGGAAGGCGGCGGGCTCAGCGCCTTTTTCCTGCAGCAGGGTCTGCCATTCGGCATCGGTTTTCTGGATGGGAAAGCTCATGATGAACAGCTGATTTCAATGGAGGAGGCCCAGTCGGGCGGGAAACCGGCCCACGCATGATGGTCCGGGTGCGAATCGTAAGGCGCTTGCAGCACGGCCAGCATTTGCTGCACGGGCGCGAAGTCCCCATTGCGGGCGGCGCGAATCACGGTTTCGCCAAGGTGGTTGCGCAGCACGTAGCGGGGATTGGATTTTTGCATCAAATCGGCCGCTTGCTCTTTATCCACCTGTGCTAGATGCTCTGAATAGGTGAGCGACCAGGCATCGAACGTGGCGCGATCCAGAATGATGTCGCGCAGCGGTTCAAAGTCGATCTCGCTGCCTTGCGTGTGTGAGACGGCTTCGGTCAGGCGGGTGAAGAAGATGGTGTAGTCCACCTTGTTGTCGGCCAGGATCTGCAGCAGCGGGTTGACGATCTGCGCAAAGCGGCCTTCGCCGGGGGCGGTGCCTGGGGCATCGTCCCGCAGACCCAGCTTGCGCAGCATCTGCGTGGCATAGGCGGCGGGGAAGACGCTCTTGTATGACTCCAGCGCGGCAATCGTCAGCTCTTCGTTGCCAATCAGCGGCAGCAGGGCCTGGCCCAGGCAGTAGAGATTCCAGTAGGCCACCTGGGGCTGGCGGTTGAAGGCATAGCGGCCCTGGTTGTCGCTGTGGTTGCAGATATGGCCGGGGTCGAAGGCATCGAGAAACTGGAAGGGGCCATAGTCGATCGTCAGGCCCAGAATGCTCATGTTGTCGGTATTCATCACGCCGTGGCAAAAGCCCACGGCCTGCCACTGGGCCAGCAGCCGCGCCGTGCGTTCGCTGACGGCTTGCAGAAAATTGGCATAGGCATTGCCGGCCAGTGAGGTGGCAAGGCGGCATTCAGGGTAATGCTGGTCTATGACCAGATCTGCCAGAGCCTTGAGCTCTGGCTGCATGTCGCGGGCGGCGAAATGCTCGAAATGGCCAAAGCGGACAAAGCTCTGGGCCACGCGCGTCACGACGGCGGCGGTTTCCATGGCTTCGCGCGCCACGGGCAGGGGCGAGCCGGTCAGCGCCAGGGCACGCGTGGTGGGAATTCCCAGGGCTGCCATGGCTTCGCTGCAGAGAAACTCGCGGATCGAGGAGCGCAGCACGGCGCGGCCGTCGCCCATGCGCGAGTAGGGCGTGCGCCCCGCGCCCTTGAGCTGAACTTCGAAGCCTTGGCTTGTCTCGCCCAGCAGGATGGCCCGGCCATCGCCAAGCTGGCCGGCCCAGTGGCCGAACTGGTGGCCGCTATAGACCGTGGCCAGGGGCTTGCTGCCGTCGGCCACCACATTGCCGGACAGCACTTGCAGGGCCTCGTCGCTAGCCAACCATTCGGTGCTCAGGCCCATCCATAGCGCGGTGCTGGCGCTGGTGGCGACCCAGTGAGGGGCGGGTACGGGAGTGGGTTGCAGATAGGTGAAAAATGCCGGGCCCAGGGCTTCAAAACGGCCGGGGCTGTGCCATTGCGGGGCAGTGGAATCGCTCATGCAGTCATTGTGCTTGAGGGGCGTCAAGGTCAGAGCGAGTAGGGCTGTTGGCTGCTGCCAAAAGCCTTGCTCGGCGCTGGCAAATCCTAGGTTTTTCCCGGGGAGGCAGGCGCTATCCCATAGGGAAGCGGTTGGCAACCGTCGCTCAAATTACGCATTGGTGACAGTCCTGTGATGGTGTTTGCCAAGCCCAGGCTAGGATGCTTGCCGACTACCACTACGATACCGAGGAGACATGCCAATGTTGGGTCTGATGCAAAGCCAGCCGTTGCTGATTTCGTCCCTGATCGAGTTCGCCGCGCGCCACCATTCCGATGCGGAGATCGTCTCGCGTCGTGTGGAGGGCGATATCCACCGATATACCTACAAGGATCTGGCTGCGCGGGCGCGCCAGCTGGCCCATGCACTCGATGGCATGGGGCTGGCGCAGGGCGATCGGGTGGCAAGTCTGGCCTGGAACGGCTATCGCCACATGGAGATGTACTTTGGCGTCAGCGGCTCGGGCAGGGTGCTGCACACCATCAACCCGCGCCTGCATCCCGAACAGATTGCCTGGATCGTGAACCACGCGGAAGACAAGGCGCTGTGTTTTGACCTGAGCTTTTTGCCCATCATCCAGGCCGTGCATGCCAAATGCCCGCAGGTTCAGCAATGGGTGGTTTTGTGTGATGCAGACCGTCTGCCCGCAGACAGCGGCATTCCCGGGCTGATCAGCTATGAGTCCTGGATAGGCTCCCACCCCACCGAATATCACTGGCCGAAGTTTGACGAGAACACGGCGTCCAGCATGTGCTACACCAGCGGCACCACGGGCAACCCCAAGGCGGCGCTGTACAGCCACCGCTCCAGCACCTTGCATGCCTATGCAGCGGCCTTGCCCGATGTGATGAATCTGTCGGCGCGCGACTCGGTGCTGCCGGTCGTGCCCATGTTCCACGTCAACGCCTGGGGCATTCCATATTCGGCGGCGCTCACCGGCTGCAAGCTGGTGTTCCCGGGCCCGGCACTGGACGGCAAGTCCGTCTACGAGCTGATCGAAGCAGAGGGCGTGACCTTTGCCGCCGGTGTGCCCACGGTCTGGCAGATGCTGCTGGGTCACATGAAGCCCGCGGGCCTGCGTTTTTCCAAGCTCAACCGCACGGTCATTGGCGGGTCGGCCTGCCCACCGGCCATGATTGCGGCGTTCCAGGACGACTATGGCGTGGATGTGCTGCATGCCTGGGGCATGACGGAGATGAGTCCGCTGGGCACGTTGTGCACGCTCAAGAACAAGCATCTGGATCTGCCCAAGGAAGAGCAGATGAAGATCCGCCAGAAGCAGGGCCGTGCCATCTTTGGCGTGGAGATGAAGATCGTCAACGATGCGGGTGAAGACCAGCCCTGGGACGGCAAGAGCTATGGCGATCTGCTGGTGCGCGGGCCCTGGATCATCGACAGCTATTACAAAGGCAGCGGCAGCCCGCTGGTGCAGGGGGCCGATGGCTACGGCTGGTTCCCCACGGGCGATGTGGCAACCATCGACCCCGATGGCTATATGCAGATCACCGACCGCAGCAAGGATGTGATCAAGTCCGGCGGCGAATGGATCAGCTCCATCGACATCGAAAACATTGCCATGGCCCATCCGGCCGTGGCCATGGCGGCCTGTATTGGCATGCCCCATCCCAAATGGGACGAGCGCCCCATTGTGGCGGTGGCCAGGAAGCCGGGTGCCGAAGTGAGCCGCGAGGAACTGCTGAAGTTCTTCGAAGGCAAGGCCGCGAAATGGCAGATTCCCGATGATGTGGTGTTTGTGGATGCCATCCCGCTGGGCGCTACGGGCAAGATGCTCAAGACCAAGCTGCGCGAAGAACTCAAGGACTACAAGCTGCCCACGGTCTGATTGCCGACCGCACTGACCGGTACCAAGCCATCATCATGCGATGATGGCTTTTTTGTTTTCGCCCATAGGCTTTTCCTGCTCATGTCTCTTGCCGCCTCTTCCGGTGACTGTCCTTGCGACTGTCCGTCTTCAGCAATGCCAGAGCAGCCCGCGGTCTGTGGCCTGCCGCGCAGGCAGCTTCTGGGCGCTGCATTGATAGGGGGGCTTGGAGCCTGGGGCCTGCCTGCCGTCGCTTGCCCGCCCGAAGCCGTGGCGGAGGCCGCCCATGTGGTTGCGCCGCGCAATGTCTGCATGGAATGCCTGGCGCGCCGTGCGCAGCAGCGCTCCGCTTTTGTGAACAAGGAGCTGCCATGAGCAAGCCTTTGTCCTGGCAGGAGATGAAACCGGCGCGCAAGGCCTGGGCAGAGCGCTGGTCCAAGGTGAGGCCCCAGGGCAAGCCACTGCAGCTGTATTTGCTGCTGGATGCCGCGCAGCACCGAGATCTGCTGGCGCAGCTGCCGCAAAACGGTGCAGAGGCCTTGTTTGCCTTCACGCGCGACAGCAAGGAGGGCAAGGTCAGCCCCTGGCTGGTGCACTTGGGGCGCAGCGGCCAGGCGCTCAACAAACCGCAGCAGCGTTTTCTCGACGCCGTGCTGGATGTGGTGCAGGCCAGTCCCTGCGCGACGCTGCTGGCCAGCGAGTGCGAGCAACCGGTGTTGATCGCCCATCTGCGCCGCGCCATGGACCCTCGAATGCCGGGCAAGGAAGGCAGTTATCTGGCATTTTGGGATCCGGCCATACTGGCCGCGCTGCTGGGGCAGAGCGATGCGGATACCCAAAGCCGCATCGAGGCGGTGCTGAGCCCGGCACAAGGCCGTGCCCTGCTGGGGCCCGTGGGCCACTGGTGGTGCTGGAGCCGTTCGGGCCGTCTGCACGAATACGCGGCAAGCGATTTTTCCGTGCCGCCCGCACCGCTGCCTCTGGCACTCAGCGCGGCGCAGGTCGATGCGCTGGTGCAGAGCAGCGTGCCCGATCTGCTGATCTATTACGTGAACCTCAATCAGGTCCATCTGCGCGACAAGCTGACGCCGCTGGCCATGCACTGGTTTGCGCGCCAGCAACTGGTCTATGCGCGCAGGCAGGGGCTCACGGGCACGCGCGACTTGCTCAACTATCTGTGCGTGGCGCTGACGGTGGGGGAGCGCTTTGATCAATATCCAAGCCTGTCTCCCATACTGACCAGGGTCAAGGCTGGTCAGCTGTCGTTCGACAAGGCCATGGAGGAGATTGCCACCCGGGTCGATGATGAGAAGCAGGCCCGTGAGCCCCGGGTGATGACCGATGCGCAGGGGCTGCCGCTGACGGAAAGCCGGTTGCCGCTCTGAGGCATCTGATATTGATTAATTCGTTAAAAATGGCCTCAGACCATTTGCTGTCAAGCGCTGTAAGCTATGTTTTTTGATGTTGGCATCTGAGGGCAAACCAGCGTCTCCAAGGTGATAGGCGCTAGGGCAAGCCCCAGGCGGCGATGGCCTGCTTGCCCTTTAGTCTGGGCGTCGCTCATAACCACCAATGGAGACGCTCAATGAAGTTTGCAATCAAGGCTTTGACAGCATCGGTGATCCTGGCGTGTGCAGGTAGCGCCATGGCCCAGAAGGGTGAGACGGTGAAAGTGGCATGGATCGACCCGCTGTCCGGCCTGATGGCGGCACTGGGCTCCAACCAGCTCAAGAGCCTGCAGTACGCAGCCGAAGAGATCAACAAGAACAGTGCTTCGGGCGTGAAGTTTGAAATCATCGGCATTGACAACAAGTTGAGCCCGCAGGAAACCACGGCGGCCTTGCGCTCGGCCATGGACCAGGGCGTGCGCTATGTGTTCCAGGGCAATGGCTCGGGTCCGGCGCTGGCCATCATGGATGCACTGGAAAAGCACAATGCCCGCAACAAGGGCAAGGAAGTGGTGTTCCTCAACTATGCGGCTGTGGACCCCGACCTGACCAACAGCAAATGCAGCTACTGGCATTTCCGCCTCGATGCCGACACTTCCATGAAGATGGAAGCCTTGACCACTTATATGAAGGACGTGCCCGAGATCAAGAAGGTCTATCTGATCAACCAGAACTACAGCCACGGCCAGCAGGTTTCCAAATACGCCAAGGAAATGCTCAAGAAGAAGCGCCCCGATGTGGAAATCGTGGGTGATGACTTCTCTCCCCTGGCCCAGGTGCGTGACTTTGCCCCCTATGTCGCCAAGATCAAGCAGTCGGGCGCCGATACGGTGATCACGGGCAACTGGGGTTCGGACCTGGCGCTGCTGATCAAGGCCGCCAACGATGCAGGGCTGAACAACGTCAAGTTCTATACCTATTACGGCATTGCCACGGGCGCTCCCACGGCCCTGGGCGCAGCGGCTGCGGGCAAGGTGTATATGGTGGGCTACGGCCATCTGAACATGCCCGGCACCATGGAGAAAATCGTCAAGGGCTTCAAGGCCAAGGTCAATGACGATATGTATACGGGCACCGTCTATACGGGGCTGAACATGCTGGATCAGGCTTTTGCGCGCAGCAAGACCACGGACCCCGCCAAGGTCGCGGCGACCATGGAAGGCATGAAATTCCAGAACTACAACGGCGAGGTCGAGATGCGCAAGAGCGACCACCAGCTGCAGCAGGGTCTGTACATCACCAAGTGGGAAAAGGCCGGCGGCAAGTACCCCTATGACTCGGAGAACACCGGCTATACCTTTGTGCCCGTGAAGTACTACGAGCCCTATGTGGCCAGCACGCCGACCAGCTGCCAGATGAAGCGACCCTCCTGATTCCGGTTCTCCGAATCGGTCTGAGGTCTTGAAGGGTGCCCATGGCACCCTTTTTTTCCATCCGGACAACTGCGCGCTTGTGTCTCCAAAGTGTCGCCATCGCTGAGTTAAAGGCTTTCAAAGTCGCATGGGCGATAGTTTCTAAGGCTTTCCCCAGCGGGAAAAAGTCTACCCGCCGGTAGATTGAAGACGGTACTAGCGAAAACTATGAAAGGAGACAAGTATGAAATGGGTGATGCGTGCCGTGGCGCTTTCGGCGATGACTGTCAGTGCCGGTGCTGCCTGGGCTCAGAAAGGGGAGACGGTCAAGATTGCCTGGATTGACCCCCTGTCGGGCCTGATGGCTGCAGTGGGAACCAACCAGCTCAAGACCTTTCAGTTGCTGGCCGAGGAGTTCAACAAAAGCAATGCATCGGGTGTGAAGTTCGAGATCGTCCCCATGGACAACAAGCTCAGCCCGCAGGAGACGACGGCGGTTCTGCGCTCGGCCATGGACCAGGGCGTGCGCTATGTCTCTCAGGGCAATGGCTCGGGGCCGGCCCTGGCCATCATGGATGCGCTGGAAAAGCACAACAACCGCAACAAGGGCAAGGAGCTGCTCTATCTGAACTACGCGGCCGTGGACCCCGATCTCACCAACGGCAAATGCAGCTACTGGCATTTCCGCCTGGATGCCGACACCTCGATGAAGATGGAGGCGCTGACCACCTTCATGAAGGACGATGCCGAGGTCAAGAAGGTCTATCTGATCAACCAGAACTATGGCCATGGTCAGCAGGTCTCCAAGTACGCCAAGGATCTGCTCAAGAAAAAGCGTCCCGATGTGCAGATCGTGGGCGATGACTTCTCGCCTCTGGCTCAGGTACGCGACTTTGCCCCCTATGTGGCCAAGATCAAGCAGTCGGGCGCCGATACGGTGATCACCGGCAACTGGGGCGCAGATTTGTCGCTGCTGCTCAAGGCAGCCAACGACGCGGGCCTGAACAACGTCAAGTTCTATACCTATTACGCCTTTGGTGCGGGGGCTCCCACGGCCATGGGCGCAGCCTCGGACGGCAAGGTCTTCACCGTGGGCTACGGCCACTACAACATGGGCCCGCCCATTCAGGCCAGCATGGCCAGCTTCAAGAAGAAGTTCAACGATGACCTGACGCAGGCCTCCATCTATCACGTGTTTGCGCTGCTGGACGCGGCCTTTGTGAAGACCGGCTCGACCGATCCCGTGAAGGTGGCTGCGGCGCTGGAAGGCATGAAGATCAAGAGCTTCAACGGCGAGGTGGAGATGCGCAAGAGCGATCACCAGCTGCAGCAGGGCCTGTACATCACCAAGTGGCAAAAAGCAGGCGGCAAATATCCGTATGACGCGGAGAACACCGGCTATACCTTTGCCCCCGTGAAGTATTACGAGCCCTATGTGGCCAGCACGCCGACCAGCTGCCAGATGAAGCGGCCTTCCTGAGCCGGGAAGCTACCGCTGTGAAGGCTGCGGCGCAGGCCCATAAACACGACAACAAGCTGCGCGCTTCAGCCGTTTTCTTTCATCTTCTCCAAAGCAAGGCCTGTCAATGACGCCTGAATTTTTCACCATATCGCTGCTCAACGGCGTGAGCTACGGGCTGCTGCTGTTCATGCTCAGCTCGGGGCTGACGCTGATCTTCAGCATGATGGGTGTGCTGAATTTTGCGCACACCAGCTTCTACATGCTGGGCGCGTACTTCGCCTATACGCTCAGCGGCATCATCGGTTTCTGGCCCGCATTGTTCATCTGTCCTGTGCTGGTGGGCGTGCTGGGCGCGCTGTTCGAGCGCTACAGCCTGCGCCGCGTGCACAAGTACGGCCATGTGCCCGAGCTGCTGATCACCTTCGGCCTGTCCTATCTGATTCTGGAGGTCGTGCAACTGGTCTGGGGCCGAGGTACCGTGCCTTATGCGCTGCCACCGTCGCTTCAGGGGCCGCTGTTCACGCTGTACGGTACGCAGTTCCCCAAGTCGCGCTCCTTTGTGATGCTGGTGGCGCTGCTGATGCTGGTTGCCGTGTGGCTGCTGCTGACGCGTACCCGCATCGGGCTGGTGATCCAGGCCGCGCTCAAGAACCCCGAGATGGTGGAGGCGCTGGGGCACAACGTGCCGCGCGTGTTCATGCTGGTCTTCGGTGGCGGCTGCGCGCTGGCAGGGCTGGCCGGCGTGATCGGTGGCAACACCTATGTGACCGAGCCGGCGATGGCGGCGTCCGTGGGCTCCATCATCTTTGTGGTCGTCGTCGTGGGCGGCATGGGTTCGCTGGTCGGGGCTTTTGTGGCTTCGCTGCTGATCGGCGTGGTGCAGACCTTTGCCGTGGCCATCGACTGGTCCATGGCCAGCGCGCTGGCTTCCATGGGGCATCAGGTCAATGAGTCCACCTTTGGCTGGCCGGTGCTGCGCCTGACGGTGTCGCAGGTTGCCCCCATCTTGCCGTACCTGTTTCTGGTGCTGATTCTGATTTTCCGCCCCAAGGGCTTGCTGGGCACTCGAGGGGACTGAGCCATGAATTCCATGACAAAAACAAGCATCAATTCTGCCGCTGCTAGGCAGCCTGCGCAGGCGCATTACCGCTTCAAGCCGCTGAACATGGGCCGCATCCTGACCTGGGGTCTGTTCGCTCTGGCGCTGATCGTGGCGCCGCTGATCTTCACCAGTTCGCTGGCGCTGACCATGCTCAGCCAGATCGGCTATCTGATCATCATCTGCCTGTCGTACAACATGCTGCTGGGACAGGGCGGCATGCTGAGCTTCGGCCATGCGGTCTACACCGGCCTGGGCTCTTTCCTGGCGATTCACGCCATGAACAAGGCCGGCGCTGGCGAGCTGCCCATTCCGCTGGTGCTGATCCCCATCGTGGGCGGGCTGGCCGGCATGTTCTTTGCCGCGCTGTTTGGCTATGTGACGACCAAGAAGTCCGGCACCACCTTTGCCATGATCACCATGGGCCTGGGTGAACTCGTGGCTTCCATGGCGCTGATGTTTCCCGAGTTCTTCGGGGGCGAGGGCGGCATCACCACCGACCGGGTCTACGGCAAGTTCTTCGGCCTGGATTTCGGCTCGGGCCTGCAGGTGTACTACCTGATTGCCGTGTACTGCTTCATCTGCACGGCTGCCATGTTTGCCTTCACGGGCACGCCACTGGGACGCATGCTGAACGCCGTGCGCGACAACCCCGAGCGCGTGGAGTTCGTGGGCTACAACACCCAGCGCGTGCGCTATTTCGCCTTCATCATCGCGGGCTTTTTTGCCGGCATCGGCGGTGGCCTGACGGCCATCAATTTCGAGATCATCACGGCCATGGACAGCGTCAGCGTGGTGCGCTCGGGCGGCTATCTGCTGTTCACCTTCCTGGGCGGGGCGACTTTCTTCTTTGGCCCCATCATCGGCGCCGTGCTGCTGGTGCTGGCTTCGGTGCTGCTGTCAGAGCTGACCAAGGCCTGGCTACTGTATCTGGGCCTGGTTTTTTTGCTCATGGTCATGTATGCGCCCGGCGGCGTGGCCAGCATCATCATGATGAATCTGCGCGTGGCCAAGTTCGGGCATTTCAAGCGCCTGCTCAAGCCCTATCTGGGTGTGCTGGTGGCGGCCATCGTGACGATCCTGGGCGCGGCCGCGCTGATCGAGATGATCTATCACCTGCAGCTCAATGCGGCAATGGGTGCGAACGTGTCCTTCATGGGCACGCAGCTGGACACCGGCGCGGCGGCGACCTGGACGGTGGCCATCGTGGTGCTGGTGGTGGGGCTGGGGCTGCTGGAAGTGGCCAGGCGCGTGACAGCGCGTCGCTGGAGTCAGATTCAGGAAGTGATAGAAGAGACGGTCAAGAAAAGGGAGGCTTGAGCCATGAGCAGCGTTGCCATTCAACAAGCGGCGGCAATGGCCGCCCCTCATGCGGCTCGGAAGCAGGGGCAGCCCTACGCCCTGGAGCTGCGTGATCTGCGCAAGAGCTTCGGCAAGAGCGAAATCATCCGGGGTGCGCAACTGGCCGTGAATGCGGGCGAGCGCATTGCCATCATCGGCCCCAATGGTGCGGGCAAGAGCACCTTGTTCAATCTGATCAGCGGTCGTTTCGCCCCCTCCAGTGGCGAGGTGCTGCTGCACGGCGAGCGCATCGATGGCAAAAAGCCGTTCGAGATCAATCGCATGGGGCTGTCGCGCAGCTTTCAGATCACCAACATCTTTCCCAAGCTTTCGGTGTTTGAAAACCTGCGCTGCGGCGTGCTCTGGAGCCTCGGCTACCGCTACAGCTTCTGGCGTTTTCTCTCCAATCTGCACGACGCCAACGCGCGCACCGAGGAACTGATGGAGATGATAGGCCTGCATCGCAAGCGCGACACGCTAGCCGTGAACCTGACCTATGCCGAGCAGCGCGCGCTGGAGATAGGCATCACCATCGGCGGCGGCGCCAGCGTCATCCTGCTGGACGAACCCACGGCCGGCATGAGCAACAGCGAAACCGCGCACTTCATCCAGCTCATCAAAAAGGTCACGGAAGGCAAGACGCTGCTGACCGTGGAGCACGACATGGGCGTGGTCTTCGGCCTGGCCGACAAGATTGCCGTGGTGGTCTATGGTGAGGTGATCGCTTTTGACACGCCGGAGGCCGTACGTGCCAATGCGCGGGTGCAGGAGGCCTATCTTGGTTCCTCCGTTGCCGAACAACAGGCCGGCGGGCACTGATGTTGCTCCCCCTGAGCGGCTGCGTCGCTTCCCCCTCTCTCTACGGGAAGGGGACGACAGCCTCGCTGCGGGGCGGCGCGGCCGGCCCAGGCCCTTGCTTGCTGTCACTGACATGGGGCAAGCATGTTTTGAGGTTTTAAGCCTTTGGAAAATCTGAGAGGACAGCTGCAGATGTTGAAGATCAATGATTTGCATGCCTACTACGGCAAAAGCCATGTGCTGCATGGTGTGGATTTCGAGGTCAATCAGGGCGAGATCGTGGCGCTGCTGGGACGCAATGGCTCGGGCCGTTCCACCACGGCCAAGGCCATCATGGGCCTGGTGCACTGGGAAGGCGGGCTGGGCTGGAAGAATCAGAACCTGCGCGGCAGGAAGGCCTATGAAGTCGCCCATCTGGGCATTGGCTATGTGCCGGAAAGCCGTGATGTGTTTCCCAACCTGACGGTGCACCAGAACCTGCTGCTGGGGCAAAAGGGCAATGGCAGGGGCAGCCGCTGGGGCTTTGACGATATGTACGCGATGTTTCCGCGCCTCAAGGAGCGCCAGCACACCGAGGCCGGCGTGATGTCTGGGGGCGAGCAACAGATGCTGACTCTGTGCCGCACGCTGATGGGCGACCCGGATCTCATCATCATCGACGAGCCTACCGAGGGCTTGGCGCCCAAGATCGTGGAACTGGTGGGCGAGTACCTGAAGAAGATCAAGGAGCGCGGCGTGTCCGTGCTGCTGATCGAGCAAAAGCTCACCATCGCCATGAATATCTCGGACCGGGCGCTGGTCATGGGCCATGGACGTATCGTTTTTGACGGTACGCCCGATGGCCTCAGGGCCAACGAGAAAGTTCGCAAGGAGTGGCTGGAGGTCTAGCCGCCTCGAACCGGAGCAGGAGCTGTCCCATTGAGGACAAACCGCAGTTGCGCAATGCAGCAAAATCCAGAAAATAAAAAACGCACGACCGTTCTTTTCTCATCATCGAACAGGGGACAACAGCATGACTGCTGAATACAAGGTAGATGGCGCAGTTGCCGTCATTACATTGAACAACCCGCCGGTCAACGGCCTGGGGTTGTCCACGCGCCGCGGCATTGTCGACGGCCTGAATCAGGCGTTGGCCGATGCTTCGGTCAAGGCCATCGTCATCACGGGGGCCGGCAAGGCTTTCTCGGGCGGGGCCGACATCACCGAGTTCGGCAAGGAAGATGCCTACCGTGAGCCACATCTGATTTCGGTCATTCAGCAGCTGGATCAGTCCACCAAGCCCTTGATCGCCGCCATCCACACGGTGTGCATGGGCGGAGGGCTGGAGCTGGCGCTGGGCTGCCACTACCGCATCGCGGCGCCCGGCACGGCCGTGGCCCTGCCCGAGGTCAAGCTGGGCCTGCTGCCCGGCGCTGGCGGTACCCAACGCCTGCCGCGTGTTCTGGGTGTGGAGCCTGCGCTCAACATGATCGTCAGCGGCGAAGCCGTCCAAAGCGAGATGCTGGCCATGATTCCCGGCCAGAAGCTGTTCACCAAGATGGCGTCGTCGGCCGAAAACCTGCTGGCTGAAGCCAAGGCCTATGCGCTGGAGGTGGCCGATGTCAGGCCGCTGCAGCGCGTGCGGGATCTGCCATGCAAGCACCCTCAGGGCGAGGCTTACTTCCAGTTTGCCCAGACCATGGTGCAAGGCATGTCCAAGAACTTCCCCGCACCGCTGCGCTGCGTGGAAGCCGTTAAGACCGCTACCACCAGGAAGTTCGACGATGGCATGGCTGCCGAGCGCGAAGCCTTCATGCAGCTGATGATGACGCCCGAGTCGCGTTCGCTGCGCCATCTGTTCATGGCCGAGCGTGCGGCATCAAAGATCGCGGACGTTCCCGGCGATACGCCCGTGCGTGATATCAAGACCGTGGGCGTGATCGGTGCCGGCACCATGGGCGGCGGCATCTCCATGAACTTCCTCAACGCCGGTATTCCCGTCACGATTCTGGAGACCAAGCAGGAAGCGCTGGATCGCGGCGTGGCCACCATCCGCAAGAACTACGAAGCCCAGGTCAAAAAGGGCAAGCTGAGCCAGGAAAAATACGATCAGCGCATGGCGCTGCTCAGCACCACGCTCAACTATGGCGATCTGAAGAACGCCGACCTCATCATCGAAGCCGTGTTCGAGGAGCTGGGTGTCAAGGAGCAGGTGTTCAAGCAGCTCGACGAAGTGGCCAAGCAGGGCGCCATCCTGGCGTCCAACACCTCGACCCTGGATGTGGACAAGATCGCGGCCTTCACCAAGCGTCCACAGGACGTGGTGGGCATGCACTTCTTCAGCCCCGCCAATGTGATGAAGCTGCTGGAAGTGGTGCGCGGCAAGGCCACGGCCAAGGATGTGCTGGCCACGGTGATGAAGATAGCCAAGAAGATCAAGAAGACGGCCGTGGTCTCCGGCGTCTGCGATGGTTTCATCGGCAACCGCATGATCGAGCAGTACTCGCGCCAGGCCGGTTTCCTGCTGGACGAAGGCGCATCGCCCCAGCAGGTGGACAAGGCCATCGAGAAGTTCGGCTTTGCCATGGGGCCGTTTCGCATGGGCGATCTGGCGGGCAACGACATCGGCTGGGCGATCCGCAAGCGCCGCTATGTCGAGAAACCCGACATGAAGTACAGCGCCAGTGCCGACCGCCTGTGCGAACTGGGCCGCTACGGCCAGAAGACCGGCGCCGGCTGGTACGACTATGTGCCCGGCAAGCGCGATGCCATCCCTTCGGATGTGGTGGCCAAGATGATCGACGAGCACCGCAAGGCCATCGGCGTCACGCCACGCAAGATCTCCGACGAGGAAATCGTGCAGCGCCTGGTCTATGCGCTGGTCAACGAAGGTGCGCATATTCTGGAGGACGGCATTGCCGGCAAGTCCGGCGATATCGACATGGTCTATCTGACCGGTTACGGCTTTCCGCTGTGGCGCGGCGGCCCCATGCATTACGCGGGCGAAGTGGGCCTGTTCAATGTGGTGCAGGCCATGGGCCGCTTTGCCCAGAACCCCAATGACGATGCCAAGTTCTGGCAACCCGCGCCGCTGCTGGCCAAGCTGGCCGCGGAAGGAAAGCAGTTCAGCTAAGCGCCATGCACACAGACCTTGAGACGCCGTTGCGTACTACTCGTACTGCCTACGGCTTCGCCCAGCGCGGCCCGGCGCCTAGTCTCAAACGCAAATCTTCGATTTGCTGGCCTGTGTGAATGGCGGTTTGCCAAGCAATACCCAGAATCAAAGGACAGAACATGACATCCGCAGTGATTGTTTCTACCGCGCGCACCCCGCTGACCAAGAGCTGGAAGGGCGCTTTCAACATGACATACGGCCCCACCATGGGTGCCCACGCGGTCAAGGCTGCCGTGGAGCGTGCCGGCATCGAGGGTGCCGAGGTCGAGGACGTGATCATGGGCATGTCGCTGCCCGAAGGCACGACCGGCGGCAATGTGGCGCGCCTGATTGCCGTACGTGCCGGCCTGCCTGTGACGACCTCGGGCCTGACCATCAACCGCTTCTGCTCCTCGGGCCTGCAGGCGATTGCGCTGGCGGCCCAGCGCATCATCGCCGGCGAAAACGATGTGCTGGTGGCCGGTGGTCTGGAGAGCATCTCCTGCGTGCAGCCGCACCTGAACTCGCACATGGCTTTCGACCCCGAACTCACGGCCATGAAGCCCGAGGTGTACTGGAGCATGCTGCAGACGGCCGAACAGGTCGCCAAGCGCTACAACATCAGCCGCGATGCCCAGGATGAGTACGGCGCAGCCAGCCAGCAAAAAGCCGCTGCCGCCCAGGCAGCAGGCCTGTTCGACGCCGAAATCGCTCCCATGAAGACGGTGATGGGCGTGGCCGACAAGGTCCGCGGTCTGATCACCAAGGAGGTGCTGGCGGCCAAGGACGAGGGCATCCGCGAGGGCACGACCAAGGAAGGCATCAGCGGCCTGCGCAGCGCGCTGCCCGGAGGTGTGATCACGGCCGGCAATGCCAGCCAGTTCTCCGACGGTGCGGGCGCCTGCGCCGTGGTCAGCGAAGAATATGCCTCGCGCAAGGGTCTCAAGCCCCTGGGCCGTTTCCTGGGCTTTGCCGTCGCAGGCTGCGAGCCCGATGAAATGGGTATCGGCCCCATCTACGCTATCCCGAAGGTACTCAAGAAGCTGGGCCTGTCCATCAACGACATCGATCTGTGGGAGCTCAACGAAGCCTTTGCCGTGCAGGTCATCTATTGCCGCGACAAGCTGGGCATCCCCGCCGAGCGGCTCAATGTCAATGGCGGCGCCATTGCGCTGGGCCACCCCTATGGCGTCTCCGGTCAGCGCCTGACCGGTCATGCGCTGATCGAGGGCAAGCGCCGCGGTGCCAAGCGCGTCTGCGTGACCATGTGCATAGGCGGCGGCATGGGTGCAGCGGGTATTTTTGAGGTTCTGTAAGCGCAGCATGCAAAAAGCCGCAGTCCCGGCCGGGAGGCGGCTTTTTATTTATCTGTGGAAGAAGATTTTGATAGCTGAAAGCGCTTTCCAATAAAGGGCTTGAGGCGGTTTTTAATGGGATTCAATATGCGCCTGCGTTCCACCATTGACTTTCTGCTCTACGACTGGCTGCAGGCCGAGAGCCTGGCCAGCCGTCCCCGTTTTGCCGATCATTCACGCAGCACTTTCGATGCGGTGATGGACACCTGCGAGCGCATCGCACGCGAGAAGTACGCACCCTTCAACCGCACGGTGGACCTGCAGGAGCCGCAGTTCGACGGTGAAAAAGTCATACTGCCCCAGTGCACCTATGAAGCCCGCGAAGCCTATGCCGAGTCGGGCATGCTCAGTGCTGCGCAGGACTATGAAATGGGCGGCATGCAGCTGCCCTATACGGTGGAGGCGGCAGCCAACTGTTTCTTTGCGGCGGCCTCGATCAGCATTGGCTCGAACATGCTGACCAGCGGCAATGCCAACGCCATCATGGCCCATGGCACGGAGATGCAGAAACAGGTCTTTGCGGCCAATGAATTCAACGGCCGCTGGGCTGGCACCATGGCGCTGTCGGAGCCGCAGGCGGGTTCGTCGCTGTCCGACATCGCCACGCGCGCCGAGCCCGATGGCGCGGATTTCGAAAGCGAGGCCCTGGGGCCACGCTACCGTCTCAAGGGCAACAAGATGTGGATCAGCTCGGGCGACCATGAGCTGACCGAGAACATCGTGCATCTGGTGCTGGCCAAGATTCCCGGACCCGATGGCAAGCCCGTGCCCGGAGTCAAGGGCATATCGCTGTTCATCGTGCCCAAGAAGCTGGTCGATACCGAAGGTCGCTTGACGGGCGAGCGCAACGATGTGGCGCTGGCGGGTCTGAACCACAAGCTGGGCTGGCGCGGCACGACCAATACCTTGCTCAACTTTGGTGAAGGCAAATATCCGGTGCGAGGCGCCTCCGGAGCGATAGGCTATCTGGTGGGCAAACCCGGTGAGGGCCTCAAATGCATGTTCCACATGATGAACGAGGCGCGCATCTCCATCGGCACGGCTGCCACCATGCTGGGCATGGCCGGCTATCTGGCCAGCCTCGAATATGCGCAAAACCGTCCGCAGGGCAGGCCAGTTCAAGGAGGGCCAGGTTCGGGCGGCAAGGATGCGAGCAGGCCCCAGTCGCGCATCATCGAACACGCCGATGTCAAGCGCATGCTGCTGGCACAAAAAGCCTATTGCGAGGGTGCGCTGGCACTCAACCTGTTCTGCGCCCGTCTGGTTGACGAGCAGCACACAGGCTCCGCGCAGGAAGCAGCGGATGCCAGGCTGCTGCTGGAGGTGCTGACTCCGATTGCCAAGAGCTGGCCCAGCGAGTTCTGCCTGGAAGCCAACTCGCTGGCCATCCAGATTCATGGCGGCTATGGCTATACGCGTGACTTCCCGGTCGAGCAGTACTGGCGCGACAACCGCCTGAACATGATTCACGAGGGCACGCACGGTATCCAGGCCATGGACCTGCTGGGCCGCAAGGTCATCATGGAGGGCGGCAACGGCCTGCAACTGCTGGCTACGCGTATCAACACCACCATTCAGATGGCCTTGCAGCGTCAGCAGCTGGCTTGCTATGCCAACCAGCTGGCGCGGGCACTGGCAGAAGTGGGGGGCGCGACCAAGTCGGCATGGGCCACGGGCAACCCGCAAGAAGCGCTGGCCAATGCCGTGCCCTATATGCAGGCCTTCGGCCATGTGGTGCTGGCCTGGATCTGGCTCGATGTGGGGCTGGCCGTGCTGGCCAAGGATGCCGACCTGGCCATTGCCGCCCATCGTGGCAGCATGGCCGCGCAGCGCTATTTCTTTCACTATGAACTGCCCAGGATTGGCGCGTGGCTGCAGGTGGTCAAGTCACGCGATATGACCTGCGCGAATCTGGAAGAGGAAGCTTTCTGATCTGAGGCACCGGTCAAAAATCGCTTGGAAGACAGGCTTGCCGCCAGCGGTGGCTGGCTTGGCCTTACTATCGTTTCATGACTACACAAAGAGCCCGGAATACTGAACTGGCCCATGCAGTGCTGGGCTGGAACCGCAAGTACCTGAGGCACGACAGCCAGCTGACGCAGGAGCTGGTTGCTCAGTGTTTCGGCGCGAATTTTGTGGTGCAGCCCAATGGCCGCCACTATCAGGCGAATCTCGCGTTGTACCTGGAATTCCTCAATGGCATGAAAACCGCCATGGCAGGCATCGAGTACCAGGTGCTCCATACCATTGCCGACGAAGAATCCGTGGTATTCGATATGGCGGTGCAGATAGAGCGCCTGAACGGTGAGCGCGAGTCCTTTGTTGCGATGCTGCTGATGCGCTTTGACGCAACCGAAAAGGTGAGCCTCTGGAAAGAGGTCTATCTGCCCAAGTCCGCATAGGCGGCTGACTGGCGCGGATCCGAGCCGAGTCTCAAGTGCGGCGGCGAACGGCCGAATCATGAAAAACAGCTCGCATGCGGCGGGCTGTTTTTCTGTGGGCTATGGCGATGTGCTCAGGGCTTTTCGCAGTTGTCGCTCATGCCCACCATGCCTGAGAGCTTTTGCAGGCTGCTGCGCTGCTTCAGGCATTCCTGGTGCTTGGCATCGGCAGCCTTTTGCTGGGCCAGCTGAACGGCCTTGCTGCGCTCGGCGCGCAGCTGGGCAATGCGTTCGCGGATTTGCGGCATCAGTGCCGTGGCCGCTTTTTCGCCTTCCACAATCGCGTTGGCGCGCTGGCCGAAGTCGGCAGGGCCGATATCCAGCACCTTGGGGCGGATGATGATGTCGGCCCGTGCCAGTTCGGCCTGTCCCAGCTTCTGGCCCATGATGGCAATCGACTGGTTGAGCGCGCCCAGCATATTCGCGGGGGTCTTGCCGCTGGCCTTGTTGGAGATATCGACGGCGATCACGATATCGGCCCCCAGATTGCGCGCCGCATCCACAGGGACGGGGCTGACGATGCCGCCATCGACATAGTGGTACTTACCAATCGTCACGGGCTGGAACACGCCGGGCACGCTGCTGGAGGCGCGCACGGCCTGTCCCACATTGCCGCGCGCGAACACGGTGCGCTCGCCATCTTCAAGGCGCGTGGAGACGGCCACAAAGGGCTTGGCCATCTGCTCAAGCGGCTTGCGGTGTACCTGCTCGTTCACATAGTCTTCGAGTTTCTGGCCCAGGACCAGGCCGCCCGAGGACAGCTGCAGGTCGCGAATCTTGGCCTCGTCGAGTGCCACGGCTTTTTCCTGCAGCTCGAAGGCATTCATGCCGCTGGCATAGAGCGCACCCACCACACTGCCCGCGCTGGTGCCGGCCACCACGGAAGGTGTGAAACCATTGGCTTCCAGCATCTTGATGACGCCGATATGGGCAAAGCCCTTGGCCGCGCCGCCGCCCAGGGCCAGGCCAATGCGTATGGGCTGTGCCGTGGCGGTGCTGGCCGCGGTATCGGAAGGCGCGGAAGGAGCGGGCGGGTTGCTGCCGCAGGCACCGAGGCCGAGCAGACTTACACATAACAGAGGGCGCAAAAAAGCATTCAGGCGCATGCCGAAAAATCCTGCCGTCTTGGGAATAAGAGGAGGCGAAGTATAGCTTCGGGTTGTTTTTTCAGCAGGCCGTGAGGTGGAAATTACTTCTGAAAACATAGCTGAAGGCGCTTGCCTGGTAAGTGTTCCATGCCGATATCCTTCATTTGGTCTATGCATGCCAAGCCTGCGCTGCAGACAATGTTTTCATCGCAAGTAAAAACGCGGACGGTATGAGCCGCTCGCAACCTTGCCATTGTCCGGCAGCTGCCATGCAGGTGCCCTTGATCGCCAGCCTGGCTGGAGCAATCACAGAGACCGCAAACAATGCAGCAAAGCAGTGCATGGCGGGCGGGAGGCATCGCCGCGTCCGCAGCCACATGGTGGGTGGGTTTTGCCTTGGTGGTGGGCGTGATGGGGGCAGCGCTCATCAGCCCGCTCTATGCCTTGTACCAGCAGGCCTGGCAGTTGAAGGCCAGCGATATCTCGCTGATCTATGTGCTCTATATGTGCGGCGGCATGTGCGCCTTGCTGTTTCTGGGGCGATTGCCTGACCGCATAGGCTTTCAGCGGGTGATGCTGTGTTTTTTGCTGCTGACGCTGGCGGGCACGCTGATGTCCATGTTTGCCTGGAACCTGCCCAGCCTGATCGTCGGGCGCTTCGTGGTGGGGCTATCGTCCAGTCTCATCACCATCAGTGCGACCAGCGGATTGGCGGCACTGGCAGTGCACGGCTGCAGCAGGTTTTCCGTGCAGCGCGTGGCCATGGTGGCGAGTTTCCTGAACGTGCTGGGCTTTGGCCTGGGGCCGCTGGCCGGCGGTGTGGCGGGCCAGTGGCTGCCTCAGCCGCTGATGAGTGCCTATGTGCTGCCGCTATTGCTTGGCTGTGCCGGTGCCTGGGGAATGGCCATGCTCAAGCTGCCGCCCGTCATGCAGGAGGCAGAAGCAGGGGGCATGAGCAGGCGGTTGCAATGGCAGGACTGCAGGCCACGCCTGATCTGGCCCGCGCGCAGCGACTCTGCTGCATTTGTGCTGACCTGTGGCTATCCGTTTGTGGCCTTCGGGGTATTCGGCCTCTATGCATCCATGGCCCCGCTGTTTTTGCGGCAGATGATTCCCTGGCACGGACCTGTGGTCAGCGGCAGCGCGATTGCCATTATTTTGCTGCTCTCTGCGGGCGTGCAATTGCTGGCAGCGCGGCTGGCCGTGCATCGCTGTGGCGCGCTGGGCATGCTGCTGCTGGTGGCCAGCAACGCATTGCTGATACTCAACCTGCAAATGGCGTCGACGCAGCTATTTGTCCTGGGCGTGGGCCTGACGGCGCTGGGGCATGGCATGTGCATGCTGGCTGGAATGACCATGGTCGGGCGTATTGCCCGGCCCGACAACCGTGCGGGCCTGCTCTCCAGCTATCAGGCCATAGGGTTGCTGGGATCCATGCTGCCCATGATGGCGGTGGGCTGGATTGCCGATCATTGGGGCATAGATACCGCAGTCACGGTATTTGCCTGCTTTGTCATGCTGCTGGGCTCGGTGCTGGGCCTGGCTTTTTCACGTCATCCGCGCATGCGGGCGGCGCTTTGAGTGCTTGACTGCTGCTGCGCAAAAAATGGCTTTGCGCAGCATCGCAAGTTATCAAGTCCTACGGCCGCCGGGCTCAGCTCTGGTCAATATGGGAGACAAATCTCGACCTTTTGCCCAGGAGTGCCATGTCTGCCAACACCTTGCCCGAGGAAAGCCCGTCTCCTGCGCCTGAGGCGCCGCCGCTTATCCCCACCCAGAGCGGCACGCTGGAGCTGCATGACATCACCATCATCGACCGCAGCAAGCTCAAGAAGGCGATCTCGGCGGCGGCGCTGGGCAATGCCATGGAGTGGTTCGACTTTGGCGTCTATGGCTTTGTCGCCTTTGCCCTGGGCAAGGTGTTCTTCCCCGATGCCTCGCCCAGCGTGCAGATGATTGCGGCTCTGGGCACGTTTTCCGTGCCGTTTCTGGTGCGGCCCTTGGGTGGTTTGTTCTTTGGCGTGCTGGGCGACAGGTTCGGGCGGCAGAAAGTGCTGTCCATGACCATCATCCTGATGGCGGCCAGCACCTTCTGTATTGGCCTGATTCCTTCCTACGCCAGCATAGGCATTGCCGCGCCCATCTTGCTGTTGCTATGCAAGCTGGTGCAGGGCTTTTCGGTGGGGGGTGAATACACGGGGGCAGCCATTTTCGTGGCCGAATACTCGCCCGACCGCAAGCGTGGCTTTCTGGGCAGCTTTCTGGACTTCGGCTCCATTGCCGGTTTTGTGCTGGGTGCGGGCGTGGTGGTGTTGCTGCAAAGCCTGATGACGGAGGAGTCGTTTCTGAGCTGGGGCTGGCGCGTGCCCTTCTTCGCGGCAGGCCCCCTGGGCCTGATCGGCCTGTATCTGCGCCATGCGGCCGAAGAAACGCCGGCGTTTCAGCAGCAGCTCGACCAGATGGAGCAGGACGACCAGGACGACGTGGAAAACCGCCCGCGCATCTCTTTCAAGGAAATTGCCAAGCAGTACTGGCGGCCGCTGCTGGTGTGTATCGGTATGGTGCTGACGACCAACATCACCTACTACATGCTGCTGACTTATATGCCCAGCTATCTTTCGCACAATCTGCACTATTCGGAAGATCGCGGCGTGCTCATCATCATTGCGGTGATGATCGGCATGTTGTTTGTGCAGCCGGTGATCGGCCTGGCCAGCGACCGTTTCGGGCGCAAGCCGTTTGTGCTGTTTGGCTCCGTTGCGCTGCTGGTGTTGTCGATTCCCTGCTTTCACCTGATCGTCAGCGGCAAGATCGGTCTGATCTTTGTGGGCCTGTTTCTGCTGGCCATCGTGCTCAACTGCTTTACGGGCGTAATGGCATCCACCTTGCCAGCCTTGTTCCCCACACGCATTCGCTACAGCGCGCTGGCGGCCTCATTCAATATCGCCATCATCATTGCGGGCCTGACGCCCACGATCGCGGCGGCCCTGGTGGATTCGACAGGCAACCTCTATCTGCCGGCCTACTATCTGATGCTGGTGTCGCTGGTGGGCATTGCGACAGCCATCTTCATGAAGGAAACGGCCAACAAGCCGCTGCGCGGCGCCACGCCGCTGGCCTCCAGCAAGAAGGAGGCCAAGGAACTGCTGGTGCAGTCCTATGAGCGGCTGGAGCAGGGTGTAGAAGATCTGGACGCGGAAATTGCCAAGCTCAAGGAACAGATCGAAGCGCTGGAGCTGCGCAAGCAGCAGTACATCGACCTGCACCCGCACCTGGATTAGCGCTGGACTAGTGCATGGCCCGGCGCAGGGCTGCGCTGCCCCAGTCCACGGCGATGCTCAGTAAAAGCATGGCAATGATCACGGTGCTGGCCTGCGCGTAGTGGAACAGGGACAGCTCGAAATACAGCAACTGACCCAGGCCGCCCGCACCCACAAAACCCAGGATGGCGGCCATGCGGATATTCATTTCCCAACGGTACAGGGTATAGGCCAGCAGCTGTGGCGCAGCACCGGGAAGCGTGCCATAGCAGAACGCCAGCAGGCGGCTGCTGCCGGACAGGCGCAAGGCCTTGGCAGGCGCGGCGGGGGCATTTTGCAAAGCCTCGGCATAGAGGCGGCCCAGCACGCCCGTGGTGTGCAGAGCCAGGGCCAGTGCACCGGCAAACGGGCCCAGGCCCACGGCCAGCGCCGTGATGGTGGCCCAGACCAGCTCGGGCACCGAGCGCAGCACATTGAGCACCATATTCCACGGCGCACGCCAGCGCGGCAGGGCCAGCAGCAGGCCTGCCGCAGCGGCCAGCAGTGTGCCGATGATGGAAATCGCCAGCGTTTCCCACACGCCTTGCGCCACTTTCAGCAGCCAGGGCTGGCTGACATCGGGCGGGAAGAAGCCGCGCACAAAGTCTCCCATGGACTGGGCCGCATCCTGCGTGAACAGTGCCGGCAGATCCATGTCCAGCAGCCGCAGGCTGGCCCACAGGCCTGCGCAAGCAGCCAGCAGGAAGATGGCGGTGCGCCAGCCAAACGGCAGGGCGCGGGCGGCAGGCGCAGCGTCCAGCGCGCGGCGCAGCCACCAAGACAGTAGATCGGCTGCGGCTACCAGCAGCATGAAGGCCAGCAGAATGCTGGCCGCTTCGCCGCCGTTGAGCATTTTCATGGCCTGGTCCATGAGCTGGCCCAGCCCACCCGCGCCCACAAAGCCCATGACCACCGAGGCGCGAATCGCGCATTCCCAGCGGTAGACAGTGTACGAGGTCAGCTCCTTGGCCGCCTGCGGCAGCAGACCATAGAGCAGGGCTTGCAAGCGGGCAGCGCCGCTGGCACGCAGGGCACGGGCTGGCGCAGGGTCGGTGGATTCGAGGATTTCGGCATAGACCTTGGCCAGCATGCCGCCATAGGTCAGGCCCAGGGCCAACACACCGGCGGCGGGCCCCAGGCCGAACACGCGCACAAAGACCAGGGCCCAGACCAGTTCGGGAATGCCGCGCAGGATGGTGAGCACGCTGCGGGCGACGGGGTTGAGCGTGACCCGCTCGCGCGCCGCGCCCGTGGACAGATAGGCCATGGGCACGGCAATCACAAAGGCCAGCGCCATGCCGGCCGTGGCAATCGCCAGGGTCTCCAGCGCGGCCTGACCCAGATAACCGAGGAATTCACTGCCGGTTTCGGGCGGCAGAAAGTTGGCCAGAAACCCGCTTATGACCTTGAGATTGCCGGCATCGAAGAATGGCCGCAGCGAAAAGCCCGAGGTCTGCAGCATGGGCCACAACAGCACCAGCGCAAGCACCAGCCAGCCCAGGCGGGTGCGTGCCGCCGGGTCGCGCTGGCGTTGCGAGGCGGATGCTGACGCGCCTACCGGCATGTCATCACCTGGACGGGAGCGCTGGAAGAAGTGGCGTTTTCCACCTGGACTGCGTCGCTATGCAGCGTGGGCAGGGGCATGGGGCTGCCATCGGCATGGGCATAGAGCGCTTGCAGCTGCTCGGCCGCGACCTGCGCGGCGGGCAGATCAAACAGCACGCGGCCGCCGCGTATGCCGACAATGCGCGAGAAATGGGCCAGGGCCAGATCCACGGCATGCAGGCTGGCCACCAGCGTGGCATTGTGCGCGGCAGCTTCCTGCACCAGCAGTTGCACCGTGGCTTGTGAAAGCGCTGGATCCAGGGCAGAGACCGGTTCGTCGGCCAGAATCAATTCGGCCTGCTGGTAGAGCACACGGGCAATGCCCACGCGCTGCAACTGCCCGCCCGAGAGCTGGTCGCAGCGTGCAAACAGCTTGTCATCGAGCTGCACGCGGGCCAGGGCTTCGCGCGCGCCGGGAATGTCCTGCGGATAGGCCAGCGATGCCAGCGCCTTCCACAGCGGCCACTGGCCCAGCTTGCCGGCCAGCACGGCCGTGACCACGCGCTGGCGCAGCGGAATCGGGGCGGCCTGGTGCACGGTGCCGATGCGGCTGCGCAAAGCCTTGAGTTCGCGTGCGGCGGATTGCGCAGATGCGGCCTGGCCCAGCACCTGCATCTGGCCTGCCGTGGGCAGGTAGGCCGTGCCTATGGCGCTGAGCAGCGAAGTCTTGCCGGCGCCCGAGGGGCCGATGAGCGCAATGCTCTCGCCCTGTGCGGCGGACAGGCAGATATGGGACAGGGCAGTAAAGCCGTTGCTGTGGGTCAGGCCCACATCGTCCAGCATGAAGCTCATGAGACGAATACTCTGAAAACAATAGCTGCCAACGCTTTATACATAAGCGTTGGCAGTCAAAAAAGCTAAAGCTCTTACTTCAGCAGACCGGCAGACTTGGCGGCAGCTTCAATGCCGTCGTAGTTCTTGGAGTCGGTGGCGATGAACTTGGAGGCGCGCTGCAGGTCCATGATGGCCTTGTGCTCGGGCTTGCTGGGGTCCAGCGCCAGGAAGGCCGCGGTCAGCTTCTTGACGATGGCGGGGTCCAGGTCGCCGCGCACCGTCCAGTTGTAGTCAAAGTAGGTAGGGGTGGTGGCGAACACGCGCACCTTGCTGGTATCCACCTTCTTGGACTCGACCAGCTTGTCCCACACCGAGGTGTTGAGCACGCCGGCCTCGGCCTTGCCAGCGGCCACAAAGGCCACGGTGGCGTCATGCGCGCCCGAGTAGGCCACGGTCTTGAAGTCCTTCTCGGGGTTCAGGCCGTCCTGCTGCAGGAAGAAGCGCGGCATCAGGCTGCCCGAGGTGGAGGAGGGGGCGCCGAAGGCAAAGGTCTTTCCCTTGAGGTCGGCCAGCGTCTTGATGGCGGGGTCGGCCGTGATGAACTTGCTGGTGAAGACCGCGTCTTCGGCCCGCTGCACGATGGGGATGGCCGTGCCATGGGTGCGGATCTTGGCTTGCACATAGGTGAAGCCGCCTAGCCAGGCCATATCCAGCTTTTTGGTGGCCAGCGATTCGACCACGGCCGCGTAGTCGGAGACGGGGGTGAACACCACCTTCATGCCCGTGGCCTGCGAGAGGTATTCGCCCAGGGGCTTGAACTTGCGCTGCAGCTCGGTCGGCGCTTCGTCGGGGATGGCCGAGACGCGCAGCACGGCGGGAGTGTCGGCATGGGCCAGGGAAGCCAGGGAGGATGCGGCCAGGGCGGCAATAGCCATGCCGCGCAGCGCCTGGCGGCGGGCGAAAGAAGTGCTCATCGATATGCT
The DNA here is from genome assembly GCF_030064165.1 of Comamonas resistens. Lineage (NCBI taxonomy): Bacteria > Pseudomonadati > Pseudomonadota > Betaproteobacteria > Burkholderiales > Comamonadaceae > Comamonas > Comamonas resistens. The sequence goes on along the minus strand of NZ_CP125947.1, from coordinate 3,063,950 downwards.
CCGTTCAGTTTGCCACCGCCGTCCGGATACACGGCGGTTGATAGGCCGGGGGAAAGGCCCGGCGAAAATCAATCCAAAAGCGGTACACCGACCGCAGGGCGCGATTGTAGGGAGAAGTGATGGCAGATACCGGACAGGGGCGAAAAGGGCGGCGCTGCTGCAGCTTGGCGCAGTGGGCCCGCGCCGCATTGAACGGCCCTGCCTTTCCGCAATGATGCGGGAACCCTGAAAAGCATCGCGCAGGATGCGAAACCGAATGACACGGTGATTTGCAAATAGAGTGGTGGAGTGAAACCATGATCCCAGGGCTCTGATCTGTGTGCTTTGCACCACAGAGCTGGTGGCAAGGCTTGGCAAGCCGCCATGGCATTGCCTAAACTCGCGAACCTTGTTCCATCTGCTTCTGCAGCTCTCATTTTCGAGGTGCATCATGTCCCGCCGCATTCGTTTTTGCTAAACGACTTCGTTACACGCTGATCTTTTATGCGTGTGCGCTGCGGTGTGTGGATTTTCCTCCCTGTGAAGGGCGGTGTCTCTTTGCTCGGCGTCCCTGATCGGGGCCGTCCCCTGATTCCGAGCCCCTCCACTTTCTGAAACTCCGACCTGCCATTTGCTGCCTTTGGCTCGGTGGCTTGGTGTTTCGCCTTCGCATTCTCCCATTGCGGCGCTGCCGTTGTCGTTGATTTGTCTGCCACGCTTTTTTGCGCGTGGCTTATTCCCTCTTAGGAAAGCACAACATGACTTCACAACATTTATTCAATCTGGAGATTCTCAAATACCCGCGCACGCCGCATCTGCGCGGCTCGCGTCTGCAGGCCGGCGACCAGGGCGATGCCGTGCCCTATGAGGCACTGGCCGGACGCCATATCGTGGTCGAGGAAAAGCTCGATGGCGCCAATGCGGCGCTGAGCTTTGCTGCCGACGGCAGCTTGCTGCTGCAGTCGCGCGGCCACTATCTGCAAGCCGACCAGATGGGCGGGCGCGAGCGCCAGTTCAATGCCTACAAGCAATGGGCCAGGGCCCATGAAGGCGCGCTGATGGCGCTGCTGGACGACCGCTATGTCATGTATGGCGAGTGGCTGTATGCCAAACATTCGCTGTACTACGACGCGCTGCCGCACTGGTTCTGCGAGTTTGATGTCTGGGACCGTTCCGCGCAGCAGTTCCTCGATACCCCACGCCGCCATGCGCTGCTGGCCAATGTGCCCGTGGTTTCCGTGCCCGTGCTCTATAGCGGCGTTGCGCCCCGGCGGGTACAGGACCTGTTGGCGCTGCTGGCCCCGTCGCTGGCGCGCAGCGTGCAGTGGCGTGCGGTATTCGAGGATCAGGTCTTGCGGCAAAAGCTGGACCTGCCTCTGGCCTGGAAGCAGACCGATGGCTCGGACCTGGCCGAAGGCCTGTACATCAAGGTCGAAGAGGACGGCCAGACCGTGGCGCGCTACAAGTTTGTGCGTTCCGACTTTGTGCAGACGATTCTGGACTCGGGTTCGCACCACAGCGAGCGGCCCATTGTGGCCAACGGTCTGCGTGTCGGCATCGATATTTTTGCCGCTTCGATTCAAAAGAGCTGGTAAGGCTTGTCCATCAAGCGTTATCAGCTATCAAAACCATGGTTCACAAGGGCCGTGGAGAGGAGATTTATATGTGGAGCTGGAAACAGATTGCGGCCCTGGTGCCGCATCCCTCGCCGCATTCCACCTGTGATGCAGTGGACTGGGCCGCCTGCCTGGAAGCTTTCCCGCAACTGGAGCTGGCCAAGACCACGCCGCAGGACCCGATCTATCACGCAGAAGGTGATGTCTGGACTCATACGCAAATGGTCGTGGCCGCGCTGCTGCAGGACAGCGACTATGCGTTGCTCACGAATGAGGAGCGCGAAACGCTTTTCCTGTCTGCACTGCTCCATGATGTGGCCAAGTGCTCGACCACGCAGATAGGCGAGGGCGGGCGCATCTCGCAGCCCGGCCATTCACGTCGGGGGGCGCTGGATGCGCGGCTCATGCTCTGGGAGGCGGGGGCCCCCGTAGCCCAGCGCGAGGCGATCTGCCGCCTGATTGCCGTGCATCAGGTGCCGTTCTTTGCCTTTGCCGATTCGCGCCGCGGTGTCTCGCCCGAGTTCATCGTCCGCGAGCTGTCCTGGCAGGTCGATCTGCAGTTGCTGGTGCAGCTGGCGCGCGCCGATATTCGTGGCCGCATCTGCCCCGATGTGGGCAATGTGCTCGTGAATATCGAGCTGTTCAAAGAGCTGGCGCTGGAAGAGGGCTGTCTGCGCACGCCACGCAGCTTTGCTTCGGCAGAGACGGCCGTGCGCTATTTCCGCGGTGCCGAGCTGCACCCGGACTACGCCTTGCATGAAGAGCCGGGCTCGCACGTCATCGTGATGTGCGGTCTGCCAGCCTCGGGCAAGAACCGCTGGGTGGCGCAACACCATGGCGATCTGCCCGTGGTGTCGTTTGACGATGCGCGCACCGAGCTGGGCCTGCGCCATGGTGAAAACGAAGGCGCAGCGGCCCATCGAGCGGTGGACAAGGCCAAAAGCCTGCTGCGTGCCAAGGCGCCGTTTGTGTGGAATGCCACGCACCTGTCCAGACAGATGCGTGGCAAGTCCGTGGACCTGTGTCTGGCCTATGGCGCGCAGGTGGAGCTGGTGCATATGGAAGCCAGCAGGCCCACGCTGCTGGCCCGCAACAGCCAGCGCGACACCACGCTGAGCAATGCGACGCTGCTGGGCATGTTGCACAAATGGGAGGTGCCCCTGCCGACCGAGGCACATGGGCTGCAGCTGCTGGTCAATGAATAAGGCATCTGCCAACTGAAATGAAAAGGCCTGGAAAGCGATTTCCAGGCCTTTTTTTGATTTCTGCGCGGCAGGCAGGAAATGCCCGATCAGCTGCCTAAGCTCAGACCGCCGTTCTTCATGGCTGCCAGGGTTTCGGCCTTGACCTGTTCACGAGTGACAACAGTGGCTTGCTGTTTCTGGGGGCTGACATAGGTGAAGTCGTAGTTGGGCATGCTGCCGTTTTGCTGTGCGGCCTGCAGGTCGGCCACCACTTCGGCACGGGTCAGCGTGCTGGTGGCAGGGGCTTCGGGGGGCCAGCTTCCGTCTTCGAAATTCTGGCCAGCCTGGGCGGCAACAGCAGACAGGGCAACAACAGCAGCGAGGGCAAGGCGATTGGCGTTTTTCATGATCGTTACTCCAAATGGGATATCTGGGTCGCGATGTCCGCCGCGAAAACCGCTTTGTGGCGTCGAACCCATGAGCCGAACTTTAGGAGTGATCAGCACCCGTAAAAATACCCAATCGCACAATGCATTGTTGTTGAAATTGAAACAATGCAGACCTTTAGGCGGCCAGCACCCGTGCATAGTGCTTGGGATTGAAGCGCGTCACCAGCACCAGAACCAGGGCTGCCACCGTTGCCTGGTACAGCCAGCCGGAGGTCCAGCTGCCGCTGAGTTCGTGCAGCTGGGCCATGATCAGCGGCGCAAGCGCGGCCAGGATGAAACCGCCGCCCTGCATCAAGGAGCTTAAAGCGCCAGCCTGTGTGGGCGAAGGCAGGTGATCCAGCGCCACCAGCATGAACAGCGAAAAGCAGCCGCCCAGCCCCATGCCCAGCAGGATGGCGTTGAGTGTGGGCATGGCGTCGGGCCAGAGCGCAAGACCGGCAAAGCCGATGACCTGCATCAGCAAGGCCAGCACCATCCACAGGCGTCTATCGACATTGCGGCCTGCCAATGCGGGCATGGCCAGGGCCGATGCGGCCTGAGCGATGGACAGAATGGCCAGCAGCGAGCCGCTTTGCGTGGCCGTCCAGCCATGGGTTTGATAGAAGGGCGCCAGCCAGGCAACAGTGGAGCCATAGCCGCCGTTCATCAGGCCAAAGCTCAGCAGCAGCAGCCAGGTGCGACGGCGGCGAAACAGCCAGCCGGTGCTGTTGTCGCTGCCACTGCTGGCGGCCGGTGCGTGGGGCGTGGCGCTCATTGCCGGGGTCTTGGCGTGCATCAGGCTCAGTGCGCGCCAGGCCAGTGGCAAGGCCAGCAGTACCGGAATGGCCCAGATGGCCAGCGATGGTTGCCAGCCCAGGCCCCATTGCATGGCCAGCGGCGATATCTGGGCGCCCAGCGCGCCGCCGCCCATCAGGGCGGCAGAGTACAAGCCCATCATGAGCGCCACATTGTGGGGTGACTGGCGCTTGATCAGGCCCGGCATGGTGCCCTGTACCAGAGCCACGCCCGCACCGCAAAGACCGGCGGTGGCGATCAGCAGGCTGCCGGTGGCCGTGCCTGCAGGCACCATGCGCAAGGCGCAGCCCAGCGCAATCAGCAGCAGGGAGCCGCAGATGGAGGTGAGTGCGCCCAGGCGCAGCAGTGCAGAGGGCGCCAGCCAGCCGCCAATGCCCATCAGCGCCATGGGCAGCAGCGTGAGCCAGGAAAAACTGCGCAGATCCATGCCCGTGGCTTGCTGGATGGTATGCCCCAGCGGACCGGGGGCGGTCAGAAAAGGTCGCAGATTGATGGTGACCAGCACCACCACGCTCAGCCATAGCCAGGCCGGGACGCGTGTGCTTGAAGAAGATGTGGATGTCGTCATGGAAGGTCGCCGATCTGCACTGCGGTGCGTGCAGCTTCGGCTTTACTGGCTTGTTGTTATGGTTTTGAAGTGGAACGCGCGAAGCGCTCAATCCTGGGGCCAGGGGGTGCTGCCGTAGAGCTGATCGGCCGTGATGCCGGTGTCGATGCGGGTGATGGGCAGCGGCGCAGGTGTGAGCGACAGGCGAAGGCGCTGGTAAGTGCCTTCGCTGGACAGTCCATAGGGCTGTGCATCGTTGTTGTCGAAGGCAAAGAACACCTGTTCCGCGCCGTTCATGACCAGGGCCGCCAGACACATGGGGCAGGGGTGACCGCTGGCGTAGATGCTCAGCCCGGCCAGGCTGGGGTTGGCGCGCTTTTGCGTGCCGGCGCGAATGGCCTCCATTTCGGCATGGGTGCTGGGGTCATGGCTGGCGATGATGTTGTTGACGCCCGTGGCGATGACCTGATCGCCCTGTGCAAGCACGGCGCCAAAGGGGCGGCCGCCCTGCAGGCGGTTGGTGTGGGCCAGATCGACGGCCTGGCGCATCAGCTGCTGCTGATAATGGGGGGTGGAAGTCATGGCTATGAAAAGCAGAGCATCTGGCGCTTGATGGATAAGCGCTTAATGCATGTTTCGATGGAATTCGGGTGGTCGGTGCCCTGGCCCTTCAGGGTACACCCATAGGCCTGCCCCTCTCATGGCGTGGGGCGCAAAGCTTATTTGCTTCGATGGCTGGTATGGGCCAGGAGTTCCGACCAATGGCTGCAGGCACTCTCGACCTGCTGGCGTGCGGCGGGGCTGGCTGCCAGCATGCGTGCAAAGCCGTGGACCATGGCCGGGGCGCGCAGCAGCTGCAGCGGTGCGCCCAGGGCTTGGGCCTGGGCGGCAAAGGCCTCGGCCGCGTCGCGCAATATATCGTGGCTGGCCGTCATCAGCAGTGTGGGCGGCAACTGCGCAATCTGGGCATGGCAATGGCCTGGCCGCAGCCACTGCGCCGCCGGCCCCTGTGGCTGGCCCATGGCCTGCCAATAGTGCTGCATGGCCTCGGGCGTGAGCCCATGGCCGCTGGCAAAGCTGCGCATGCTGGCGTTGTCCTGCCCGGGCTGCAGCGGCGGGTAAAGCAGCAGCAGACCCGCAATCCGCGCCGCTTCTATATCGCTTGGCAGGGTCTGCAACTGCCGCACGGCTGCAGCCAAGGCCAGATGCGCCCCGGCGCTGTCGCCGCCCAGCAGTACCGATGATCGGGCAAATGGCAGCACACCCTGCAGGGTGGGCAGCCACTGCAAAACGGTCATCACATCGTCCAGAGCTGCGGGAAAGGGGTTTTCAGGCGTGCGGCGGTAGTGCACCGCAAGCACGGTATGGCCTGTGAACAGGGCCAGATGCTCGCACAGGTCGTCATGCGTGTTGAGATCGCCGACCATCCAGCCGCCGCCATGCAGCCAGACCAGGGTTTGCTGGCTGTTGATGCTTTTCTTTTGATAGCTGCGCAGGCATATCTCACGGCCGCTGGCGGCCACAAAATGATCGGCTTTGGTGATGCCGGGCAGCGGGGACCGGATCAGCTGCGCCTGCAGCTCGCCGAGCAGGCGACGGCGTTGGGTGTAGTCAAGCTGTGGGGTCCGGGTTTCGGCATCGAGCCGGGCAAAGCGCTGCAGCGTGCGTGCCAGGGCAGGGTCGATGGCAGTCATGGTGTCGCTAGGGTCACGGGGCTGAGTTGCTTCAGCGGGAGCAGGGGGCGGGAAATCCGGCGAGGTCATGCCGCCATCTTAGATAGGACGGCGCGACCCTGCCGCGCGCAGCCTGCGCCGACGATGGCAGGCCGGGCGCGTAAGGGCTTGCATTCCTGCAGCCAGAGCAATGCAGCCATGTCCTGGCTGCGCCGTATTGCTGGGGTATGATGGCCGCGCGCTCCGGGGTGCACGCAAGTGCTGAGATCTACACCCGAGAACTTGAACCGGGTTATTCCGGCGGAAGAAGAGCTTGCAACCCCATGACTGCCTTGGCTCAAGCATGGAAGGGAGGCTTCGGAGCAGATATCTCAGCTCTCGAAGGAATCCCATGGACAAGGCCGCTGCCCTGGTTGCAGACCTGCTTGGCTTTATTGCGCAGGATGATTGCACCGACGATCAGTTCAATGAATTGGCTTTGCGGCTGTTTGCCCACCAGTACGAAAACAATGCGCCGTTTCGCAGCTTCTGCCAGCGGCGCGGCGCCAGCCTGCGCAATGTGAAGTCGTGGCGCGACATTCCCGCCGTGCCCATAGACGCCTTCAAGGCCATGGAACTGCGCAGCGAGCCTGCATCGCCGAGCGAGCGCATTTTCATGACCAGCGGCACCACCGGCCGTGCTGCGCGCGGGCGGCATTTCCACCCGGCTCTCGATGTCTACGACCTGTCGATGAAGCGCTACTTCGCGCTGCGCTTCATGCAGGGTGCGGAACGCATGGACATGGGCATTCTGTTCCCCGATGAGCAGGCCATGCCCAATTCCTCGCTGGCGCACTATCTGGCGCTGGCCAGATCCGAATTCGGTACACCTGAAAGCCGCTATTACTTGACGCCCGAGGGGCTGGACATGCCCGGCCTGTGCGCTGCGCTGGAAGCCTCCGAGCGCAGCGGCCAGCCCTTTGCCCTGCTGGGCGCCAGCTTCAGCCTGGTCCATGTGATGGACGCGCTGCGTGAGCTGGGTCGCAGCTTTCGCCTGCCTGTCGGCAGCCGCATTCTGGATACCGGCGGCTACAAGGGGCAGTCGCGCGAATTGCCGCTGGAACAGTTCTATGCCGATCTGTCGGCACTGTTCGGCGTGCCGCGCACGCTGTGCATCAATATGTATGGCATGACCGAGCTGAGCACGCAGTTCTATGACAGCGGCAACGAGACGCTGCCCTCGGTCAAGTCGGGCCCGCACTGGATACGCTCGCGTCTGGTCGAACCCATCACCGGGCGCGATGTGCCTGCGGGCGAGCGCGGCATTCTGGTGCACTGCGATCTGGCCAACTACAACGCGGTCACCACCATCCTGACGGAAGACGTGGGCCTGTGGGCAGGGGCCGACGAGAGCAGCGGCTTTTTGCTGCTGGGCCGGGCCGAGGGTGCCGCCGCCAAGGGCTGCTCCCTGGCCGTGGACGAATTTGTGAAGGCCGCCAGCGCATGAGGCTGGAGCGCATACAAGCGGGCTATCTGCCGGGCCTCAAGGACGAGGATGTCCGGTGGCAGTCACTGCTTTTCGAACGGGACGATGTGCGGCTGGAAGTGTCCGTGCCGGTGCTCGGTGCGGAGCAGATGCAGGCACTGGCCCGGCATGTGCGCGCTGCGGCCGACCGGCATCTGCGCGCCATGCCCGTGACCGAGATCATCGACGCGATAGACCGGGCCATGGCCCGTTTGCTGGATCGCAACGACATCTATCGCCAGCAGGCCGAGGCCTGGCTGCCCGTGGTCAGCGGCTATGACGCGGACATGGTGCGCCTGGGCCTGACGGGCTTCTTCAAGACCTTTCGCGCGCTGCAGCTGAAGCGTTTTGTGGCCGAGGATTTTGCCAACCCTGGCGTGCTGGACGGGTTTCAGCCTGCGGCCAAGGGTGGGGCTGTGCGGGCCTATGGGCCTGAGCTGCTGGTGCATAGCTGGGCGGGCAATGTGCCCGCGCTGTCGCTGTGGAGCCTGGTCTGCGGCTTGCTGGTCAAGGCGCCCAGCATTGGCAAGCTGGCCAGTGCCGAGCCCTTGTTTGCCGGCTGGTTTGCACGCTTGCTGGCGGAAGTGCATCCACCGCTGGCCGATTGCCTGGCCGTGGTCTGGTGGAGCGGTGCAGGCGGTGAGGAGGCCGATGCGCTGTATGCCCAGGCTGATACGGTGCTGGCCTATGGCGGCAACCAGACGCTGGATGCGCTGCGCCAGCGCCTGCCGGTAACCACGCGCTTTCTGCCCCACGGCCACAAGCTGGGCTTTGGCATGGTGGCCAGGGAGGCTCTGGATACTCTCAAGGCGCCGGCCCTGGCTCGGCTTGCGGCCTGGGACATGATGCGCTACGACCAGCAAGGCTGCTATTCGCCCCATGTGTTCTACGTGGAGCGCGGCGCGGCCGTGCCGCCGCGCGCTTTTGCCGACTATCTGGCGGCCGAGCTGGCCAATCTGCAGCGGCGCTTTCCCCGCCGTGCGCTGGAGCTGGAAGAGGGCACTGCCGTGGCCCGCTGGCAGCAGGGCGTGGAATGGTCGGCCCAGCCGCATACCTTGATCGGGCCGGCGGATGCGGCCTGGAGCGTGGCCTATCACGAGGCGCAGGATGCTGACCTTCCGCCGCTGACGCCAACTGCTTTGTATCGCAGCATTGCGGTGATTGCCGTGGACAGTCTGGACGCCGCCGTCCCCATCGTGGCGCAGCAGCGCGACTTTTTGCAGACCGCAGGTGTGGCCGCGGGGCCCGAGACCTTGTACCGTCTGGCGGATCGGCTGGGCGCGGCGGGCGTGACCCGTATCGCTGCCATTGGCTCCATGAGCATGCCCGAAGCCGGGTGGCATCACGACGGGCGCTTCAACCTGCTGGATCTGGTGCGCATGACCGAGATCGAGCAATCGGCAGAACTGGCGGCGCAGCCGCTGGCGGCTTATGCGGACTGATATGGCGTTTCTTGCGATGGAGCAGCTCAGCTTCAGCTACCCAGGCCGTTCGCCCGTGGTGGATGAGGTGAGCTGGCAGGTGCAGGCTGGCGAAGTCCATTGCCTGCTGGGGCGCAGCGGCTGCGGCAAGACCACCTTGCTCAAGCTGGTGGCGGGACTGATCCGGCCTCAGCGGGGGCATATCGCACTGTATGACCGTGAGAGCGGTGGGGAGCTTGCCGCGCCCGGGCCGCAAGTGGGTTTCATGTTTCAGGCCCCGACCCTGCTGGAATGGAAGACGGCGTTGGCCAATGTGCTGCTGCCTGTGTCCCTGCAGCGCAAGCCCACGGCGCAGGACGAGCAGCGTGCGCGGCAATTGCTGGCGCAACTGGGGCTGGCAGCCTATGCGGGCCAGCATCCGCGTGAGCTGTCCGGCGGTCAGCAAAGCCGTGTGGCGCTGGCGCGGGCGCTGATGCTGGAGCCGCCGCTGTTGCTGCTGGACGAGCCTTTTGCCGCGCTTGACGCCATCACGCGAGCGGAGCTGCAGGACGATTTGCTGCGCACCTGCCGCGAGCGAGGCACCACTGTGCTGTTTGTCACCCATGACATCAACGAGGCGGTCTACCTCGGGGACCGTATCGCGCTCATGCATGGCGGCCGCATCGTGAACGCCTGGAAGATAGAACTGCCCGAGCCGCGCAGCCAGAGCCTGCGTCATGGTGCGCTCTTCAACGACTACTGCGCCCAGGTGCGAGCAGCTATGGACGAGGCGTGTTCATGAGTCTCAACCCCTGCAAAGCGCGGCTGGTATCCGGTGCGCTGCTATTGATTTTGCTGGCCCTGTGGGAGCTGGCGGTAAGGCAATGGGGTTTGTCTGCGCTGGTGCTGCCTGCGCCGTCCGCCGTGGCCGTGGCGCTGTGGAACGGCCTGGCATCGGGCTATTTCTGGCCGCATCTGCTGTCCACCTTGCAGGCCTTGTTGCTGGGCCTGGCCGCAGGCAGCGCCGTGGGTTTGCTGGCCGGCATGGTACTGGCCGAGTCGGCCTGGGCAGAACTGGTGCTCAAGCCCTATGTGGTGGTCAGCCAGGTCGTGCCCAAGCTGGCGCTGGCTCCGCTGTTTGTGCTGTGGTTCGGTTTCGGCATGTTGCCTACGGTGCTGATTACGGCGCTGATCTGTTTCTTCCCGCTGATGGAAAACACCTTGACCGGGCTGCGCCAGGTCGATGCCCAGCGCCTGCAGCTGTTTCACATGCTGGGTGCCACGCGGCTGCAGACCTTGCTGCGGCTGAAGCTGCCCATGGGCCTGCCGGCCATTCTGGCGGGCCTGCGCGTGGCGGCAGTGCTGGCGCTGGTGGGCGTGGTGGTGGCCGAGTTCATGGGCGCCAGCCAGGGCTTGGGCGCTGTCGTCATCGCCGCCCAGGGAATGATGGACACGACCTTGATGTTCGCCGCGTTGGTGTTGATCGCCGCGCTGGGCCTGCTCCTGTACCAGCTGTGTCTGCTGCTGGAGCGCCGCTTGCTGCGCGGCCATCTGGACAGCCACTTTTCTTCCTTTGATATCTCTTCTCGCAAGCACTGATATGTACCAAGAAAACATTGTCTCGACTCTTTCTCGCCGCAGCCTGTTGGGTGCCGGTGCAGGTATCGCGGGCCTGGCGCTGACCGGCATGAGCCATGCGGCTGCGCCCGTTCAGGGCAAGATACGGCTGGCGGGCTGGAGCAAGCCCATCAGCGAGATCACCAACATCCTGGCGGAGCCGGACAAGGGCTTCTTTAAAGCTCAGGGCGTGGAGCTGGCCTATCTGCCCGGTGCTGGCGGCGGGGATGCCATTCGCAATATGCTGGCCGGGCAGGCCGATGTGGCGTTTACCGACCCCGGCTCGTTCTTCATGGCGCTGGACAAGGGTGAAAAGCTGGTCGCGATTTACGACATCTACCCGCAGAACGTGTTCAATGTGGTCTCGCTCAAGTCGGCCGGCATTCACAAGCCCGCAGACCTCAAGGGCAAGAAGATCGGTGTCTACAGCCTGTCCAGCGGCACACGCCAGAACCTGTTGGTGATGCTGCACCAGGCCGGGCTCAAGGAGTCGGACGTGACCATCGTCGTCACCGGCCTGCTGAACTTTGCGCCGCTGATGCAGGGCCAGGTCGATGCCACGGCAGCCACCGACACCGGCCTGGCCGTGGGCCTGCGCAAGGGCATGGGCGATGTCAACGTCATGCAGGTGCGCGACACGCTCAATATCTCCAGCGATATGTTTGTGGTGCGCGAAGAGACGCTGCGCCAGAAAAAGGATTTGCTCAAGGCTTTCCTCAAGGGCTACCGCGACAGCGCGGCCTGGATGATGGCCCAGCCCGAAGAGGCGGCGCAGATTGCGAGCAGGCGCGCCATCGACGGTACCAATATGGACATCAACCGCGAAATCATTCAGCTGCGCAATGCTGCGTCACAACCTGCACAGGCCAAGGCCGGTCTGGGCCACTTTGATCTGGCCGCGCTGCAAAAGGGCGCAGACACTTACCGTGCGCTGGGCATGGTGCAGCGCCAGATCAAGGTGACCGAGGTGGTCGATACTTCGCTGCTGCCGGGTGCCTGAGATGGCGCATTCCTCTGCTATGAACCTGCGCGGCAAGGTGGTTCTGGTCACCGGAGCCAGCCGGGGCATAGGCGCGGCGATCGCGACGGCGTTTGCCCGCGAAGGTGCGACGGTGGTCATCAACTACCTGAGCAACGATGCGGCGGCGCAGCAGACGGTGGCTGCCTGCCTGGAAGCAGGCGAAGCAGCGGGCGGCGATGCCTGGGCCGTCAAGGCCGATGTGGGGGATGCGCAAGCCGTGCAGAGCATGGTGGACAGCATTGCTCTCGATGCCGGCGGCGTGGACATCGTGGTCAACAACGCATTCAGACCCTATGCCTTCGATCCCGAGAGCCGGCAACGCTTTGATGATCTGGAATGGGGGCACTACCAGTCGCAGTTCGATGGTGCGGTCGGTGCCACTTTCAATGTCTGCCGTGCAGTGCTGCCGCTGATGCGCCAGCGTGCGCGGGGCAGCATCGTGAACATCGTGAGCAACCTGGTAGAGCACCCCGTCGTGGCCTATCACGACTACAGCACGGCCAAGTCGGCGCTGGTGGGATTCAGTCGCAATCTGGCCAGCGAGCTGGGGCCGCAGGGCATACGTGTCAACTGCGTGGCGCCGGGTCTGGTCTATCCGACCCAGGGCACGCAGGGCAGCAAGGAGTCGTTTCGCGAATCCTTGATGGCCGCCACACCGCTGCGCCGTCTGGCCAGGCCCGAAGATGTGGCTGGTCCGGTGCTGTTTCTGGCATCGGACCTCAGCAGCTTTATGACCGGACAGGTGTTGCTGGTCGATGGCGGCCTGGTGATGCGTTGATGTTTCAAGCGGCGCGCGGAAACACCACTTCCACGCGCAGGCCCGGGCGCAGCGGCGTGCTGGCCGTTTGCAGCGCAGGCCCCAGCGTGATGCGCGCCTGACTGGCGCGGGCCACTTCCTGCACGATGGCCAGGCCCAGCCCTGTGCCTGGCTGGTCGCTGCCGAGGCGGTAAAAGCGCTCAAACACCTTGTCATGGCTCTGGCGCGGAATGCCGGGGCCGTTGTCTTCCACATACAGGGTGATGCTGTCGGCTGTCGATTGCAGGCCCAGCGTGACTTGGCCATGTGCGGGCGTGTAGCGTATGGCGTTGTCCAGCAGGTTGTGGATCAGCTCGGGCAGCAGGCGGCTGCTGGTATGCAGTGCAAAGGTATGGGGCGGTGCACCGCCATCTTCCAGTCCCAGGTCCAGGCTTTTTTGCTCGGCCGCCGGGGCAAAGGTTTGCAGTGCCTGCAGACATAGCTCGCGCAGGTCCACGGTTTGCATTTGGGCGCTGCCCGCCTGCTCGGCCTGGGCCAGCGTCAGCAGCTGATTGGTGGTGCTGATGAGCTGCTGGTTGCTGCGCTGCAGGCGCTGCACCAGGGCGCTTTGCTGGGGCTGTTCGTCAGGCGATAGCTGCTGCAGTTGTTGCAAGGTATGGGCCTGTATGGCCAGCGGCGTGCGCAGCTGGTGGGCCGCATCGGAGATGAACTGGCGCTGGCGCGTGACCTGGTTGCGTATGGTGCGTGCAAACTGGTTGAGGGTTTCGGCCAGCGGGCGCAGTTCCTGGTGCAGCCGGGTCGAGTCCAGGTGAAAATCCATATCGCGTGCAGGCTGCACCTGGCGGCTCGACAGCTGGCGCGCCGTGCGCAGCAAGGGGCGCAACTCCAGCGTCAGCGCCGTGGCGCTGACCAGCACGGCCACGACCAGTGCCCACAGCAAATATTCCATGGTGGGCCACCACAGGGTCCGGACCATGTTGTCGCGGCTGTGGGTGGTTTTGCCGACGATGACGGTGATCTGGCGCGAGCCAGCCACGTCATACATGGCGCGGCGCGTGATGACGGCGCGCAGCTTCTGGCCCTGCCACTTCGTGTCATACCACTGGGCGGCATCGCCGCCCGTCAGTCGCAAAGTCGGGGGCTGCGGAAAATCGGGCTGGCCAGTCAGCAGTTGCCCCTGATCGTTGATGACGCTGAGAAACACCTGGTCATGCTCGGGCGACATGAACAGGCTCAATGCCGATGGCGGCACACTGGCATGAATATCGCCGTCTTCCCAGATCAGGCGGTCCGCCAGATTCTTGGCCGATGACAGCAGGTCGTGGTCCTGCACATAGTCGGCCGCGTCCTCGGCATGCTCATGCGCGGCATAGCCGCACAGGGCCACCAGCAGTGCCAGCGGCAGCAGCAACCACAGGGCCAGGCGGGCGCGCAGGCTGTAGAACATGGCGTGTCAGCCGGGGGGCGGCAGTTTTTGCTTGAGCAGATAGCCCACGCCGCGCAGCGTCATGATGGTGGCGTCGCTGGCTTCGAGCTTTTTGCGCAGGCGGTGCACATACAGCTCCAGCGCATCCTCGCTGGCCTCCTCATCCATGCCGTAGATGGCGTCAAGCAGCCGGGGTTTGGACACGGCACTGCCATGGGCCAGCATCAGCGCTTCGAGCACGCCGCGCTCGCGCGGGGGCAGGGCCAGCTCTGCCTCCTGCACGCTGAACTGACGTGTGCGCAGGTCCAGCAGCAGATTGCCGCAGCGCAAATGGTTTTCGCGCCCCGGATGCTGGCGGCGGGCAATGGCCTGCATGCGTGCCAGCAATTCGCGCATGTCCACGGGCTTGACCAGATAGTCATCGGCGCCGATTTCCAGACACAGCACTTTCTGGTCCATGGAGTCCGAGGCCGTGAGCACGATCACGGGCAGATCGCTGCCGCGCTCGCGCAGCCTGCGCAGCAGCGCCTTGCCGCTGAGGCCGGGCAGATTCAAGTCCAGCAGCAGCAGGTCATAGCGGGTCTGCCTGAGCCACTGATCGGCCGCGTCGCCGCTTTCCACCAGATCCGCCACAAAGCCTTGCTGGCGCAGCAGCTCGGTCAGGGACTGGCCCAGCTCGGTGTTGTCTTCAACCACAAGAATTCGCATGACATGCAGCGTAAACCTGCCCGGATACCCGTGACGTACGGGGAAAAACGACCCGGGTTTACACCTAAAAATTTTGCGGTGCAGCGAAAGCTGACCGAAAGCGCGCGATTTCTAGACTGTGTTCACTCAAGTCGCAAAGCCCGCCCAAAAGGCGATGCGCAGATGAAACCACTTCCAAGGAGACCGCCCATGTCCCGCCTGTCCAAATCCTCCCGCCGCAGTCTGCTGTCCACGGTATCCATCGCCGCTCTGGCGCTGTGCGCGGGCCTGCCAGCCGCCCATGCCGCCGATAGTGACAACATCACCATCATGGTGGGCGGCATCAACAAGATCATCTATCTGCCCGCCAAGCTGACCGAGGCGCTGGGCTACTTCAAGGACGAAGGTCTGAAGGTGGAGTTGCAGTCCCAGCCCGCGGGTGTGGATGCCGAAAACCAGCTGATTGCGGGCGCCGTGCAGGGCGTGGTGGGCTTTTATGACCACACCATCGACCTGCAGGCCAAGGGCAAGGAGATCGAAGCCATTGCCGTGTTCTGCAAGGTGCCAGGCGAGGTGGAACTGGTCTCTTCCAAGGCCGCAGCCGCGGGTTTCAAGACCATGGCCGATGCCAAGGGCAAGACTCTGGGCGTAACCGGTCTGGGCTCGTCCACCGAGTTCCTGACCCGCTATCTGGTGGACAAGCAGGGCATTGCCAGCAAGGACTATTCGCTGCTGCCCGTGGGCGCTGGCAACTCCTTTATCGCCGGCATGAAGCAGGATCGCATCCAGGCCGGCATGACCACCGACCCTACGGTGGCGCAAATGCTCAAGACCGGGGACGCCAAGGTGCTGGTCGATATGCGTACCGAAGCCGGCACGCAGGCCGCGCTGGGTGGCCTGTACCCCGCAGCCAGCCTGTATGTGCGCAATGAATGGGCAGCCTCGCACAAGCCGCAGGCCGCCAAGCTGGCCCACGCCTTTGGCAGGACCATGGCCTATATCAGCACCCATAGCGCCGAGCAGATTGCCGAGCTGATGCCTAAGGACTACTACGGCAGCGACAAGGCGCTGTATGTGGAAGCGCTCAAGGCCTCGCTGCCCATGTTTACCAAGGATGGCGCCATGCCCGCGGGCGGCCCCGAGACCGTGCTCAAGGTGCTCTCGGCCTACAAGCCCAATGTGAAGAGCGCGCACATCGATCTGGGCAAGACCTATAGCAACGCCTATCTGGCCAACAAGTAAGTCGCGAGCCAGAGGAGAAATTCATGTCCTATGCACAAACCATAGCGCCTGGCGCGCAGCAGTCCTCGGTTTTTCAGTCAATCGATGCTGAAAGCATTAATGTATCAGCGCAGCCAGCTATTGAATTTGACAAGGTTTCGCTGCGCTTTATCTCGGCAGACGGCACGGCCACGCTGGCGCTGCGCAACTTTTCCATGCAAGTGGCGCGGGGCGAATTCATCGCCATCGTCGGCCCCACGGGCAGCGGCAAATCCACCACGCTGAATCTGATCACCGGCCTGCTCAAGGCCACCGTGGGCCAGGTCAGGGTCATGGGCCAGCCCGTGGACAGGATTGATCCGCGCATAGGCTTTGTGTTCCAGGCCGATGCCGTCTTTCCCTGGAAGTCGGTGCGCGAGAACGTGGCCGCCGGCCCCGTCTTTCGCGGCATGCAGCGCGAGCAGGCGCTCAAGCTGGCCGACGAGTGGATTCTCCGCGTGGGCCTGGCCAACTTTGGCAATCACTATCCGCACCAGCTTTCGGGCGGCATGCGCAAGCGCGTGGCCCTGGCGCAGACCTTTATCAACCAGCCCGAGATCCTGCTGATGGACGAGCCGTTTTCGGCCCTGGACATGCAGACCCGCACGCTGATGCAGGACGAGCTGCTGCGCCTGTGGTCGGGCACGGGCGGATCGGTGGTGTTCGTGACCCACGATCTGGAGGAAGCCATTGCGCTGGCCGACCGGGTGTTTGTGCTCACGGCGCGCCCCGCCACGCTCAAGCGCGTCTACGACATCGACCTTCCGCGCCCGCGCATCATGAGCGAGGTGCGTTATGACCCGCAATTCATCGACCTGTCCAAGCGCATCTGGGATGACCTGCGCGAGGAAGTGAATATCTCGTAGCTCCCCCTGAGGCGCTTTGCCCGGGCGGCCCCGCGCCTTCCCCCTCTCTCGTTTCACGGGAGGGGGACGCAGCCCTCGCGGCGAGACGGCTCTTGCTCGGCTGCCCGTACTGGGGTGCGCCAGTTTTTGAGCTTATGTGCCATTTTGAGTTGGGTAAACGCCTCGGTTTTTATGCCCCGGTTATGTGGCTGGAGAACACCATGTCTGAAATCAGTTTGAATCGCGCGCCCGAGCAGTCGCTGGGCGCTTCGGCCGCCATGGCGGCGGCCAACCATACGCCTGCGGCCGTCAGCGATGCGGCGCTGGCGCAGGAGTCCATCGTCGCCCAGGCGGCCATCAAGCGCCGCCACACCATGATCATCGCGCTGCGCCTGATTGTGCTGGTGGCGGTGCTGGGCGGCTGGGAGCTGGCGGCGCGCCTGAAATGGATCGACCCGTTTTTCTATTCCATGCCTTCGATGATCTGGAACCAGATCGTGGAATGGCTGCGTGACGGCACTTCGCAAGGCCCGCTGTGGCAGCAGGTGCTGGTGACGCTGGAAGAGACGGTGATCGGCTTTCTGATCGGCGCGGTGGCTGGTGTGGTCTGCGGCATTGTGTTGGGTCGCAACAAGCTGCTGTCGGATGTGTTTTCCATCTATATCCAGATCGCCAACTCCATTCCGCGGGTGGTGCTGGGCTCCATTTTTGTGATTGCGCTGGGCCTGGGTATGGCGTCCAAGGTGGCGCTGGCCGTGGTGATGGTGTTTTTTGTGGTGTTTGCCAACGCCTTCCAGGGGGTGCGTGAAGCCGACAAGTACATGATTGCCAACGCCCAGATTCTGGGCGCCTCGCCGCGCCAGGTGACGATGTCGGTGGTGATTCCTTCGGCCATGTCCTGGATTCTGGCCAGCCTGCACGTGAGCTTCGGCTTTGCTCTGGTGGGCGCGGTGGTGGGCGAATTCCTGGGTGCCAAGGAAGGCATTGGCCTGCTGATCTCCACGGCCCAGGGCGCGTTCAATGCCAGCGGCGTATTTGCCGCCATGATTGTGCTGGCCGTGGTGGCACTGGCGGCGGACTTTCTGCTGGGGCAGGTGGAAAAGCGCCTGCTCAAATGGCGGCCTGCGGCCTTCTGAGCCGCTGCCCCGGTTCTACCTTCTGCCACTGCCCCGCTGCAGTGGCTTTTTCATGGATTGCTCATGAAAAAAGAGCGCATTGTGCGCTCTGGTATTGCGTCAGGTGCCGGTTTTATCCAGTTCCGGCTCGCGGTAAACCAGCACCTTGAGACTGCGCTCCTCATCCACATCGGCAAACTGCGGCGGGTTGACCACGCGCTGCACAAACTGCAGCGCGGGCGCGGCTTCGGTCATTTGCGCCTTGAGGAAGTCCGTACCCAGCTCGGGCGCGTTCAGACACAGCAGGGCGTGTCCGCCGGGTACCAGCAGATCGGACAGGCGGCGCATCAGGCGCGCGTAGTCCTTGGTGGCGATAAAGCTGCCCTTCTGGTAGCTGGGAGGGTCGACGATGATCAGGTCGTAAGGCCCGCCACGACCAATCTTGCCCCAGCTGCTGAAGATGTCGTGTGCCGCAAAGCTGGCACCGGCCTTCACGCCGTTGAGCTGGTGGTTCTGCTGGCCCGTGGCCAGCGCGCCCTTGCTCATGTCCATATTGAGCACCTGACCAGCGCCGGCCAGCTTGGCCGCGACCGAGAAAGCGCATGTATAGGCAAACAGATTGAGCACCTTCATGCGCGCGGGCTGAGGGTGGGCCGTCACGGTGCGGCGCACCCACTCACGGCCTGCGGCCATGTCCAGAAACAGTCCGTGGTTCTGGCCGCGTGCGATGTGAACCAGGTATTTCGCGCCGTTTTCCGTCACCACATGGGGTTCGGGAAGCTCGCCGGCCATGACGCGCGTCTCGGCCTTGCCACCCGGCTCGCGGCTTTGGAAAGCCCAGATCAGGGGCTGATCTGTCGGTGCAATCTGCTGCCAGCGCTGCTCCAGAGCCTGGCCGATGCGGCTCAACTGGGCTTCATCGACCGGCGCAAAGCTTGTCAGCAGCAGCACCGGAGGAAAGGCATCGAGCACGATCTGTTCGCAACCAGGAAAACGCCCGCCCCGGCCATGAAAGATGCGCTGGGCATCGGTGGGGAAGGGCATCTGGGCAATGGTGTCGAGCAGGGCTTGCATGAGAGAAGGCAGAACTGGCCCTGCAACTGGCTGCAGAGCACCGGGTCGTCGGCAATGAGAGGGCGTCAGTGTATGCAGTTCAAGGTGACTCAGCGCGGCCCTGTGCCAATTCATGGGCGGCTGGCACTTTTTTATTGCCGCCGGGCCGCCCCAAGGCAATAAGCAGCCCCCTTGGGGGGCAGCGGTCACACGAAGTGGGCAAGCGTGGGGGCTTTTTTAAGCTGCCGCGAATCAGTGCCTGGGCCTGCCCGGCAGCCAGCCCCGGACCCAGGTATCACTCGTATTGCGCGAACCAGAGCAGCCAGAGCTTGACGGCCTGCTGCTGATAGCTCCGCAGATGCGTTTGCAGTATCTGCCGCGTCCGGGATGGCATGAGCTCTTCGGGAAGCAATGGGTCGCGCAGTAAATGGGCGATGGCCGCGCGGCCCAGCAAGAGGGACTCGCGCACGGCACTGGCCAGGGGCAGGCTTTCCAGTCTTGCATGGCTGCCGAGAACGACGTCGATCCAGTGTTTGTGGGCGGACTCCAGTGAACGTGTGTTCCAGAGCGCGCGCGCATGGCTTTCGTGTGTGGCATCGAATTGATGAATTCGCATCAGGCCGCTGCCGGGGGCAATACCCATCGATTCCAGTTCCGCCTGAAGCTGGTCGAAAGAGATGTGCAGATTGTCCGGGCGTATATGCAGCTGGGCCCTCAGCGATGCAAAGCCGCGCAGGCCCAGAGCGCGTTGATGGCGGCGCCAGACCGACTTGTCCGCGCGTGACGTCTCTGCATCCTGAACGGCGAGCCAGTGGCCTTGCCAGGGCACTCGCAGCTCTTCGCGTCTGTGCCAGTGGTCCACGGTGTAGGCAAGGCGGGAGGGTTGAAGCCTTGCCTCATAGAGGCCGCGCTCAAGTCGCTCGATTTTTCCGCTGGAGATCAGGCGGCTCAAACTGACCCTCACCGCATTTTCCCCGATGCCAAACAGGGCTGCGGCTTGAATAAGAGCCTGGCCTGACAGCGGTGTGCCCCGTGTGACCAGCAGGTCCAGTATCAAATCTGTAGCAGAGGGGCGGCGTGGCAAAACATTACAGGCTTTGTCCATGATGGAGAAATATTGAAAGCATCAATAGCATGGCTGTCAACCCGATGAAGGAGGAAAGGCATGCAGTTTGTGCAGTTTGAAGTCGATGGTCCGGTGTGCCGCATCATCATGAGTCGTCCCGACAAGCGCAATGCGGTTCACCGGCCCATGGCCGAGGAGTTGCGCGATGCTTTTCAGCGTTTTGAGCGTGATGACAGTCTGCGCGTGGCCGTGTTGGCCGGATCTGGCGGGCATTTCTGTGCGGGCGCTGACCTGGCGGCGGTGGCAGATCCGCAGTTACGCAATGAGCTGGATCTGGACGGCGGCGGCTGTGGCCCCATGGGGCCGAGCCGGCTGGCGCTGAGCAAACCGGTGATTGCTGCCATCAGCGGTTATGCCGTGGCTGGCGGCCTGGAACTGGCCCTGTTGGCCGACTTGCGTGTGGCGGAGGAGTCTGCAGTGTTTGGCGTGTTCTGCCGCCGCTGGGGCGTGCCTTTGATCGATGGCGGTACGGTGCGTCTGCCGCGCATTGTGGGCATGGGCCGGGCGCTGGACATGATTCTCACCGGCCGGCCCGTGCATGCCGACGAAGCCTTGTCCATGGGGCTGGCCAATCGCGTCGTGCCGCAAGGGCAGGCGCTGACCCAGGCGCTGGAGCTGGCGCGGCAACTGGCCGAATTTCCGCAGCAGTGCATGAATGTCGACCGGGCCTCGGCCTATGCCCAGTGGGATATGAGTCTGGCCGAGGCCTTGCGCCACGAAGGCCGTGAAGGTGTGGCAATGGTGGCTGCCGAAGGCGTGCATGGCGCGGCGCGCTTTGCCAAAGGTGCAGGGCGGCACGGCCAGTTCTAAGTCGGTCGATTCAAAAAATGGGAGATGACCATGAGCAATGAGCAGTACGGCGGCATGCATGCACGCCAGCCCACCTATCTTGAGCTGATCCGTCGCGGTGCGCGTCAGCATGGCGAGCGCGTGGCGATTGTGTTTGGTGAGCAAAGCCTGAGCTTTGCCGAGGTGGACAGGCTGAGCAGTCAGCTCGCCCATGCCATGCATGCCCAGGGAGTCCGGCAGAACGATCGCGTGGCGCTGCTGATCAACAACGGCCTGCTCAGCGTGCCGATGGACTTTGCCTGCGTCAAGGCGGGCCTCAACCGTGTGCCCTTGAATGCGCGGCTGTCATTGCCCGAGCATGTGAAGATGCTGCAGGAGACGGCCTGCGCGCGGCTGGTGTTTGGCCAGGGGCTGGAGCAGCGGGCCGCAGAGCTGCGGGCGGCCATGCCAGAGCTATCCATCCTGGGGCTTGGCACGGCGATGCCGGAAGCGCAGGATCTTTGCGCGCTGGCGCAGGCGCAGCCCGGTCACGGCCCGGACATTGAGGTCCAGCCCGACGATATCGTGCTGACCTTGTTCACCTCCGGCACCACGGGCACGCTCAAGGCCGCGCAGCACACCCAGGCCTCGTTTGCAGGCATCTGCCGCAATGTGTTGCTCAACCTGCTGCCTGCGACGGCGGACGATGCCATGCTGCATGCGGCTTCCATGATTCATGCCAGCGGCGTGTTTGTCCTGCCTTTCTGGTTGCGCGGGGGGCGTACCGTCATTCTTTCGGGGTTCGAGCCGGGGCAGTTCCTGGCCACGCTGCAGGCACAGCGGGTGACGGCCATCAATATGGTGCCCACCATGCTGCAAATGCTGCTGGAGCACCCGGAATTTGCAAAGGTCGACATCTCGGCGCTCAAATACGTGATCTACGGCGCATCGCCCATGCCGCGCAGCGTGCTGCAAAAAGCCATGGAGCAGTGGGGACAGCACCGCTTCTAGCAATACTACGGGCAGACCGAAGTGCCTTTGTGCCTGGCCGTGCTCAGGCCCGAAGACCATACGCCGGAGCTTATGGGGTCGGCCTGCGGGCAGCCTTGTGTGGATGTGGAGCTGCGCCTGCTTGATGAGCAGGGTAGAGAGGTCCCGGCAGGCGAGACAGGGGAGATCACGGTCAGGGCGCCGTCTGCCGTGCGCGGCTACTACAACGCGTCCTCGCTCAATGCGGAAACCTTCACGCACGACGGCTGGGTGCGCACGCGCGATATGGGCATGCTGGATGCGCAGGGCTTTCTGCACCTCAAGGACCGCAAGTCCGACATGATCATCACGGGCGGCTACAACGTCTATCCGCTGGAAGTGGAGAACGCCTTGTTGACTCACCCGGCCGTACGCGAGTGCGTGGTGGTGGGCCTGCCGCACGAAAAGTGGGTGGAGGTCGTGACGGCCGCCGTGGTGCTGCGAGACGGCGCGCAGGCTGCCGAGCAGGAGCTGGTTGCCCATGTGGCCGCACAGCTGGCTTCGTACAAAAAACCGCAGCGTGTGCTGTTTGTGAAGGAAATTGCCAAGACGGCGGTGGGCAAGCTCAACCGCCGCCTCATGCGCGAGAAGCTGAAGGCTCAGTAAGCCGTGCGCCGCACATCGAAAAAGCAGCTTTCCGTGCCGCCTATGCCTTGCAGGCCGGCTTCGGCGGCGGCGCGTGCGGCCTTCATCCAGCGCCCGAAAGTGAGCTTGGCTTCTTCGGTGATTTCCTCGGGCGGGGTGTCTTCCAGGCCTTGAACAATGCCCAGGGCATGACTGACCTCTTCTTCGCCGCCAAGTTGGCGGGCCAGCACGCGGGCATAACGGGCCTCGGCCTGCAGGCGCTTGTCTTCGGGCAGCTCGGGGTAGTCGCAGAGGGAGACGGTGAAAATGGCTTCTTGCATGTCCGTGGTTCACAGTGTTGAGACTGGTTGAATGTACAGTAAACAACTGTTATTTAATACAGTTGAAGCAAAATTTTTTGCATGGCCTTTTCATGCGCTGTGAATACACTGCGGCCATGAATCTCGCTGCCGTTTTGCCTTTCCCCGGGTTCGCCCTGTTTGCCACCCGCATCGGTGTCTGTGGTCTGGCATGGAATGCACAGGCCGTGACCGCCGTGCAACTGCCTGAAAGCACACCGGGCGAGACGCGGGAACGCATGCTGCTGGGACTGCGCAAGCGCCATCAGTTGCAGCCCGAGCGGGGCGCTGCGGCCTATATCCCGGTGGCCGCCATGCAGGAGCTGCCGGCCCTGGCGTTGCAGGCCATGGCGGGTGTGCAGTGCTTGCTGGCCGGAACCCGGCCTGGCTTGAATGAGGACTGGACCAGACTGTCGGCAGAGTTGGCGGCGGCTGGTGTGCTCGGTGATATGCGCCACGCCTGCAAGCCTGAGAGCTCCGATGCAGCGGGGGCACTGCCGTCGCTGCAGCAGATTCCTCTCGACGAGTTTGGCGTGCCGCCATTTCATTCGCGTGTCTATGCCTTCACCCGAGCACTCGGGCCCGGGCAGACCTGTACCTATGGCGATGTTGCTTCGGCGCTGGGCGAGCCGGGCGCGGCGCGGGCGGTAGGGCAGGCGCTGGGGGCCAACCCGTTTGCGCCCATTGTTCCCTGCCATCGGGTGCTGGCTGCGGGGCGTGCTGCCGGCGGCTTTTCGGGGGGACAGGGCGCGATCACCAAGCTGCAGATGCTGGAGATCGAAGGCGGGGCCTGGGGCGGCACGCTGTCACTGTTCGCCGACTAGAGCGCCCGCCGGTGCTGCAACCTGCGGGACAGCACCGACACGCAGGTGACAAGTCGGGGGCAGGTGCGCCCGCACAATCCTTCGAGCTTTGAGACATGCTTAGAGACGCGGCCTGGGGTGACTACCCCGGGCCTTGAAATTTGATAACGAGCAGGAGACATGCAATGACACGTACGGTGCAGCAACTTTTCGATCTCTCTGGCAAGACGGCCCTGGTGACCGGTGGCTCGCGCGGCCTGGGTTTGCAGATGGCCCATGCCCTGGGCGAGGCGGGCGCCAAAATCATGCTGACATCGCGCAAGGCCAAGGACCTGGAGGAGGCAGCCGCCGAACTCAAGGCCGCCGGCATTGTGGCGGACTGGATTGCCGCCGACTGTTCGGACGAGGCCGATATCGAGCGCCTGGCCAAAGAGACCGTGCAGCGCCTCGGTCATGTGGACATTCTGATCAACAACGCGGGTGCCAGCTGGGGCGCTCCTGCCGAGGATCATCCCACCTCGGCCTGGGACAAGGTCATGAACCTCAATGTGCGTGGCTATTTTCTGCTGAGCCAGCAGATTGCCCGCCTGTCCATGCTGGAGCGCAAGAGCGGTCGCATCATCAATCTGGCATCGATTGCCGGCCTGGGCGGCAATCCCACGGGCATGAAGACCATTGCCTACAACACTTCCAAGGGCGCGGTGATTAATTTCACGCGCGCATTGGCCGGTGAGTGGGGCGAGCACGGCATCACCGTCAATGCCATCTGCCCGGGCTTTTTCAAGACCAAGATGGCTGCCGTGCTGATCGAGACCCTGGGCGAGGACGAGATGAAGTCCCATGCACCGCTGCGCCGTCTGGGCGACGATGAGGACCTCAAGGGCCTGACCCTGCTGTATGCCAGCGATGCGGGCAAGCACATCACGGGCCAGTGGATGGCGGTGGACGGTGGTGTCAGCGCGCTGGTAGGCGGCTGAGCCAAGGCCTTGAATTGCTCGCCCTGGGCATGAGCTGGCGCGTATACATTCAAGGCATTGCCGCCTGTCCGTGCGGCCCATCATTGAGAAAGACCATAGCGTGTTGTCATTCGGTGCAGATATTCCCTTTGTTACAGAGCTGGGCATGACCCTGCACAAGATGGAGGGAGGAGAGTCCGAGCTGCACTACACGCCGCAGCCCTCGCATCTGAACTCCTTTGGCGTCACGCATGGCGGTGCCTCCATGGCGCTGTTGGACGTGACCATGGCCGTGGCCGCGCGCAGCGTGGATTTCGAGATGGGCGTGGTCACCATAGAGATGAAGACCTCGTTCATGCAGGCCGCGCGCGGACCCCTGGTGGGCAAGGGCGTGCTGCTGCATCGCACAGGTACCATGGCTTTCACCGAGGGCCGCATCTACGACGCACAGGGCCGCTTGTGCGTCCATGCCACGGGCACCTTCAAATACATGAAGCGCAAGCCTGAGAGCAACGGGCCTGCGACCGACTGACGAGTTATATTTTTTTGATAGCGCATAGCGCATAGCGCATAGCGCATAGCGCATAGCGCTTTGCCAGCAAGGGGTAGGGGGTGATCGGGTGTGAATTTCCCCTGGCCTCGTCACTTTTCGAGGAATGCATCATGACCGTGAACCAACAGATTCTTCTCGACAACCGCCCCACGGGCGAGGCGGTAGAGAGCAACTTCAAGCTGGCGCAGTCCGAGCTGCCCGCGCTGCAGGATGGCGAGGTGCTGGTGCGCCATCACTATCTGAGTCTGGACCCCTATATGCGGGGCCGCATGAATGACTCCAAGAGCTATGCCCAGCCCCAGCCGCTGGGCGAGGTCATGCAGGGCGGCACGGTGGGCGAGGTGGTGGAAAGCCGCCATCCCAAGTTCCATGCGGGCGACAAGGTCGTCGGCATGGGGGGCTGGCAGCAGTATTCGGTCGTCAACCCCGGTGTGCCCGGTGCGCTGCGCAAGGTCGATACCACTTATGTGCCTCTGTCCTATTACCTGGGTGCCGTGGGCATGCCGGGCGTCACGGCCTGGTATGGACTGGTCAAGATCATCAATCCCAAGGCCGGCGAAACCATGGTGATCAGCGCTGCCACCGGTGCCGTGGGCAGTGCGTTTGCGGCCCTGGCCAGGGCACGCGGCTGCCGCGTGGTGGGTATTGCCGGTGGCCCGGAAAAATGCGCCTATGCAGTGAACGAACTGGGCTTTGATGCCTGCATCGATTACCGCGAGCACCCCGACGTCAAGACCATGGCCAAGGCACTCAAGGAGGCCTGCCCCAATGGCATCGACGGCTATTTCGAAAATGTGGGCGGCTATATCTTCGATGCCGTGCTGCTGCGCACCAATGCGTTTGCGCGTGTTGCCCTGTGCGGCATGATTGCCGGCTATGACGGCCAGCCTCTGCCGCTGGCCAATCCTGCGCTACTGCTGGTCAACCGCATCAAGCTCGAAGGCTTTATCGTCAGCGAGCACATGGAGGTCTGGGGCGAGGCACTGACCGAGCTGGGGGGCCTGGTTGCCGCAGGCAAGCTCAAGCCGCGCGAAACAGTGTCCGAGGGACTGGCGTCGGCCCCTGCTGCTTTCCTGGGCCTGCTCAAGGGCAAGAACTTCGGCAAGCAGTTGGTGAAACTGGTCTGACCCCCTGAAGCGCTTTGTGCCTTCCCCTAGCCGGGCGCCCCCTTTCTCTACGCGCTGCGCGCTAGGGAAGGGGGACGATGCCTTCGCCGGGGCGGCCCCGCCGCGAGGCGGCTCTTGCTCGGCATCTCTGATCTGGAGCGAGCCAGCTTCAGGCACTGCTCACATAAAAATATTCGGAGACAAGAATGATCACGAACTTCAAGGGAAAGACGGCGGTTTTGACGGGTGCAGGCTCGGGCTTTGGTCTGGAGTGCGCACGCATCGGGGCGGCCAGGGGCATGAATCTGGTGCTGGTCGACGTGCAGCAGGAAGCCCTGGACAAGGCCGAAGCAGAGCTCAAAGCTACCGGTGTTCAGGTGCTGGCGCGCAAGGTCGATGTGTCGGATGCGGCGCAGATGGAAAAGCTGGCTGCCGAGGTCAAGGCGACTTTTGGCGCACCGCACTTTGTGTTCAACAATGCGGGCGTGGGTGCCGGTGGTCTGGTCTGGGAAAACACGGTTGCCGACTGGCAATGGGTGCTGGGTGTCAACGTCTGGGGCGTGATCCACGGTGTGCGCCTGTTCACGCCCATGATGCTGGAGGCCGCCAAGGCCGACCCTGCCTACGAAGGCCATATCGTCAACACCGCCAGCATGGCGGGCCTGCTGGCTCCGCCCAATATGGGCATTTACAACGTCAGCAAGCATGCGGTGGTGTCTCTGACCGAGACGCTCTACCAGGACCTGGCTCTGGTGTCGGACCAGGTCAGCGCCAGCTTGCTGTGTCCTTTCTTTGTGCCCACGGGCATAGGCCATAGCGAACGCAATCGTCCGCAGAGTCTGGAGGCGCAGCCGCTGACGGCCAGCCAGAAGATCGGCCAGGCCATGACCGACAAGGCAGTCGGTTCGGGCAAGGTCACGGCGACCGATGTGGCGCAGAAGGTGTTTGAGGCCATGGCATCTGGCCAGTTCTATATCTACAGCCACCCTCAGGCCCTGGGCTCGGTGCAGGTGCGCATGGAGGATGTGGTGCGGGGGCGCAATCCCACGGACCCGTTTGCCCACAAGCCCGAGTTGGGGGAGAGCCTCAAGGCCGCGTTGCGCGCTGGCTGAGAGTCCAGGTTGCCAAAGAAAGCCTTGCCGGGAATGGCAAGGCTTTTTTATCGCCGGGCCGCGCCAGGATAAAAACGCCGGGGTCGCCTAGGTCCTCTTGGAGGGATAGCGAACCACAGACAGTGGGGAGCGTGGGGTGACTTATTGCCGTCGAGCCGTTCGCTGGGCAGGCGTGGGAGCCATTTTCATGGTGCGCGGCCCAGCTCCTTCAGCTCCGCTTCTGTCGCCGGGCGCACCAGGCGCAGCAGCAGGGCATTGCCCTTGCCCATGTCCGGCGTGGTCTGCAGGGTTTCGGTGTTGACGGCCCAGGCTTGCTGTGCCGACAGGCCGGTAATGCTTTGAGATTTGTCGACCTGGCTGTAGTTGTAGCTGTTCAGGCGCTGGGTGTTGACGGCAGCCGTGCCTGTCCAGTGCCAGTCGCGCGGGGCATTGGGAAAGAACTCGGGGTTCAGGCCTTGCGGCTTGCTGCCACGGTCCAGCAGGCGTTTGAACTCGTTGACCCGCGGCAGCCGCCAGCGCAGGTTCTCGCTCTTGCTGCGCTCTGCCGCATGGGCCTGGGCCTGCTTGTAGTTCAGGAGCAGGGCGCTGCCCGTGCAGCTCTTGCCGTTCCAGTCCATGCCTTCGGCGCAGCGCGGCCAGGCCAGTTTGGCCCGGGTGTCGATCACCATCTGCCCGTCGGGCGATGGGTGAAAAGGCACAGTTGCTGGAACAGCCGAGGTCGGGGCGGCGTCTTGCGCGAAGGCAGGGATCACCAAAAAACATAGCAGGCTGCGCACAGCCAGTTTGGGAATTGCGGCAAAAAAAGGCAAATGCACGGCATCTCTCAATGATGTGTTGCCGCGATTGTGCCGCTGGTGGCGCAAGCCATTGCCCCAATGACAGCGGTGAAAGCCTTGCTGTTGGCGGCAAGGGCAGGGCGTTGGCCGCAAAACGCACGTTGCTCAGCACGTAAATCAAGTTACCACGACAATTGCACCTCTATGCAAGCTTCCGTTTCCCTGCGTCTGGTTCTGATTTTGGGCCTGTTGTCGGCCATTGGGCCGTTCGCCATCGATATGTATTTGCCCGCGCTGCCCCAGATCGGCAGCAGCCTGGGCGCCCAGGTCGGGGCAGTGCAAGCCAGCCTGACGGCTTTCTTCCTCTCCATCGGCGTGGGGCAGTTGCTCTATGGTCCTGTGTCCGACATGCTGGGCCGCAAACCGCCGCTGTACTTTGGCCTGATTCTGTTTGCTGCCGCCAGCGTGGGCTGTGCGCTGGCTCCCAATATCGAGACCCTGGTGGTCTTTCGTTTTCTTCAGGGCCTGGGCGCTGCGGCCGGCATGGCCGTGCCGCGTGCCGTGGTGCGCGATCTGCATACCGGTCACGCCGCCGCGCGCATGATGTCGCTGCTGATGCTGGTGTTCAGCGTCTCGCCCATTCTGGCACCACTGGCTGGCAGCGGCGTGATTGCTGTGGCTGGCTGGCGCGCCGTATTCTGGGTGGTGGCTGCGGCCGCCATGCTGGGCCTGGTCGCCACCTGGCGCGGCGTGGAGGAGACCCGTACGCCCGAGCTGCGGCTGGACAGCAGCCTGGGCGGGGCGTTCAAGGCCTATCTCAAGCTGCTGCGCGATGCTCACTATCTGGGCCTGGTCTTTATCGGCGGCTGTGCCATGGCGGGCTTTTTTGTCTATCTGGCGGGCTCGCCCTTTGTGCTCATCAATTACTACGGCCTGTCCTCCACGCAGTACAGCATGGCGTTTGCGCTGAACTCCATCGCCTTTATCGGTGCAGCGCAATTCACGGGACGGCTGGGCCAGCGCTATGGGCTGGTGAATGTGGTCAAGGTGGCAGCATCGGCATCGGGGCTGGTCATGGCTTCGCTCATGACTTATTACCTGATGGGCGGTGAAAAGCTGGCAGTGCTGGTTGCGCTGTACTTTGTCGCCAGTGCGCTGATGGGGCTGGTGATTCCGACGACTTCGGTGCTGGCGCTGGAAGAGCATGGCGAGATTGCCGGCACGGCTTCGGCCTTGCTGGGCACGCTGCAGATGCTCAGCGGTGCGGCAGCCATGCAGATCGTCGGCCATTTCTCGAACGGCAAGCCCCTGCCCATGGTGGTGGGCATGGCACTGGGTGCACTGGTGGGCGTGGCGCTGGCCTGGATCACGTTGGGCGGCTCACGGGGAGCGCGTCATGGCTGAGCCCGCTGCAAGCTCTGGCATCAATCCGGCTCCCGTGCATCAGGGCCTGCATCAAGGTCTGCCTGAGGGCCCGCGCGGCCGGGCCATGCTGGTCATCATCCTGGGGCTGACGCTGTCGGTGCTGGACAGCAGCATCGTCAACCTGGCCCTGCCCGCCATTGCCAGGGAGTTGCAGGCCAGCTCCGCCCAGACACTGTGGGTGGTCAACGCCTATCAACTGGCGGGCCTGGTGTTGCTGCTGCCGCTGGCGGCTCTGGGCGAGCGCCTGGGCTACCGGCGCATCTATCTGGTGGGCATGGCGGTTTTTGTGCTGGCCTCCGTGGGCGCGCTGATGGCCGATTCGCTGGCCACGCTGATTGCGGCCCGTGTTTTTCAAGGTATCGGCGCCTCTGGCGTGATGAGCGTGAATGCGGCCCTGGTGCGCCTGACCTATCCCAGCGACAAGTTGGGCCGCGGCATGGCCATCAATTCCCTGACGGTGGCCACATCCTCCATGGCCGGGCCATCGGTGGCGGCGGCGATCTTGTCCGTGGGCAGCTGGCCCTGGCTGTTTGCCATCAATGTGCCGCTGGGTTTGTTCACGCTGTGGCTGGGGCGCAAGGCCTTGCCTGCCAACCCCGTGAGTCATGCGGGCCAGGACAGCCGCGAAAGGATTGCGCCGCTGGATGTGCTGCTCAACATCCTGATGTTCACGCTGATCTTTCTGGGCGGCGAACAGCTGGGCATGCACCTGGGCCCGCACAGTGCGCCGGCCAGTTCCTGGATGCCGTCGGGCTGGTGGCTGCTGGTGGCGGGCGTGCTGGTGGGCTATGTCTATCTGCGCCGCCAGTGGCCCATGCAGGCGCCGCTGTTTCCTGTTGATCTGCTGCGTATCCCGGTGTTTGCACTGTCCATGTGCGGCTCGGTTTCGGCCTTCACGGCGCAGATGATGTCTTATCTGGCCCTGCCATTTTTGCTGCTGGATGCGCGTGGCCTGTCGCCCATGGAGGCCGGCATGCTGATCACCAGCTGGCCCGTGGCGACCATGCTGACGGCGCCGATTGCGGGCCGTTTGATCGGCAAGTATCCCGATGGTCTGCTGGGCGGCATCGGCATGGCCATGTTTGCCAGCGGTCTGTGGCTGCTGGCCGCCATGCCGGCGGATGTGGCGCACTGGGACATGGTCTGGCGCATGCTGCTGGCCGGCAGCGGCTTTGCGCTCTATCAGTCACCGAATAATCACACCATCGTCACTTCGGCACCACTGGCGCGCAGCGGCGCGGCCGGCGGCATGCTGAGTTCGGCCCGCATGACCGGGCAGACACTGGGCGCGGTGGTGCTGGGCACGATTTTTGTCATTTCCGGTGGCCATGGCGGCCATGCCGAAGTGCTGGCGCTGTGGATTGCCGGTGGCTTTGCCGCCATGGCCGGGGTCTTCAGCATGCTGCGCGTGCGGCAGGCGCCTGCAGCCAAGGCGCATACCTAGGCATCAAATAGGGGTCTAACCCTGTCTAGGTTTACGTGAGACGCTATGAAAATCATGTGCCTGGCAGCTCGGTACCTAGTCCATTGCAACCAGGTGGAGAGTCGTAAGCATGGTTACAGTGACAGGCCGCGAGCGCGGCCATTGCCGTGCTCCGAGCTCGCAGGCTTCGGGTGAAGGGTGTGGCGCACCAGCAATTGCGCGCCTGTCCGCTTTACATTTGAGAAATATTGCCGTCGCACAATAGTGACAAGTTACCTTGTTTCTGATCGCCCCACCGTATGAAGATTGACCTGTCCGCTTCGCTGAGCCCGCGCCGCAAGGCGCTTTTTTCTGATTCGCACAGCGCAAGCCCGCAGGTTGCCAGACGGCAGCGCTGGATGCAGGCACTGGGCGCGGCGCTGGTGGTGACCGCGCTGGCGGCCTGCTCCAAGTCCGATGGCGATCAAAAAGCCCCACCCAAACAGGACGTCCAGGTCGGCGTGGTGACGCTGCAGGCCCAGAACCAGCAACTGGACGCCAGCCTGCCGGGCCGCACCAGGGCGTTTCTGACCGCCGAGGTGCGTCCCCAGGTCTCGGGCATCATTCAAAAGCGTTTGTTCACCGAAGGTGCGCAGGTCAGACAGGGCCAGCAGCTCTATCAGATCGACGCTGCGTCGCTGAAGGCCGTGGAGGCCAGTGCACTGGCTGCCGTGGCCAAGGCCGAAGCCAGCCAGCGCACACTGGCTGCGACGGCACGCCGCAATGCCGAGCTGGTCAAGATCGACGCCATCAGCAAGCAGGCCAACGACGAAAGCCAGGCCGCTGCGGCCCAGGCTTTGTCCGATGTGGCCGTGGCCAAGGCCAATCTCGAGACGGCACGCATCAATCTGCGCTACAGCCGTATCGAGGCTCCGATCGGTGGGCGCATCGCGCTGTCGGCCGTCACGCCGGGTGCACTGGTCACGGCCAATCAGGCCAATGCGCTGACCACTATCGTGCAACTGGACCCCATGTATGTAGACTTCACCCAGTCCAGCTCCGACCTGCTGCAGCTCAAGCGCGATCTGGAGTCCGGCCGCTACCAGAAGGTGGAGGGCAACAAGGTGCCCGTGCGCATTCAGCTCGACGACGGCAGCGACTATCCGCATGAGGGCAAGCTGGCATTTGCCGGCGTGATCGTCAACGACACCACGGGCACGCTGACGCTGCGCGCCGAAGTGCCCAACCCCGAGGGCATGCTGATGCCCGGCATGTATGTGCAGGCCAAGCTGCCCACGGCGCTGGCACCCGACGGGGTGATGGTGCCCCAGCAGTCGGTGACGCGCGATCTGGCGGGCAAGCCCAATGTCATGCTCGTCAAGGATGGCGATGTGGTGGAAAGGCGCGAGATCGAGGTGGACCGTGCCGTCGGTGCCTTCTGGTTGCTCAAGTCCGGCCTCAAGGCGGGCGACCGCGTGATGGTGGACGGCTTTCAGCGCGTCAAGCCCGGCGACAAGGTCAAGGCCGTGGAGGTGGACCTGAAGGCCAAGGCCGAGCGCAAGAGCGTGCGTGGCGAGCCGCCCGTGCAGGCTGCCGCCGACGCCCCCGCAGCCCCTGCCAAGAAATAAGGCAGGACAGACACCATGGCGCAGTTCTTTATCAGCCGGCCCATTTTTGCCTGGGTCATTGCCATCATCATCATGCTGGCGGGGGCCTTGTCGATCTCGACCTTGCCGCTGGAGCAGTACCCCGACATTGCACCGCCGCGGGTGACGATTTCCTCGCAGTACACGGGTGCGTCTGCCGAGACCGTGGAAAACTCGGTCACGCAGATCGTCGAGCAGCAGATCAAGGGCATCGACAACATGCTCTATATGAGCTCGACCAGCGATGCCTCGGGTCGCTCGCGCACCACGCTGACCTTTGCGCCCGGCACGAATATCGACGTGGCCCAGGTGCAGGTGCAAAACAAGCTGCAGGCCGCGATGAACCGGCTGCCCGATGCTGTCAAAAGCCGGGGCGTGTTCGTCAACAAGGGCGGTCAGGACTTTCTGGTCACCTACAGCTTTTACTCACTGGACCCCAAGGTCACCGATGTGGCCATTGGCGACTATCTGAACAGCAATCTGGTCGACGTGATCGGCCGTCTGGAAGGCGTGGGCGACATCAACGTCTTTGGCTCCCCTTACGCCATGCGCATCTGGATGGACCCGGCCAAGATGGAGAAATACGCGCTGATGCCGTCCGATCTGGTGGCCGCGCTGAACTCGCAGAACGCCCAGGTGTCTGCCGGCCAGCTGGGCGCTTTGCCTGCCGTGCAGAACCAGCAGCTCAACGCAACGATTACCGCACGTACCAAGCTGCAGACGCCTGAACAATTCCGCTCCATCGTGCTCAAGGCCGCGACGGACGGTTCGGTTGTCACCATGGGCGATGTGGCGCGTGTGGAGCTGGCGGCCGACTTCCTGACCATCCAGGCCAAGCTCAACGGCATGCCCGGCGCCGGCATGGGCGTGATTTTGGCCGACGGCGCCAATGCCATGAAAGTGGCCGATGCCGTGGCCGCCAAGCTGGCCGAGCTCAAGCCTTATTTCCCCAACCAGATCGACTACTTCGTGAGCTCGGACTCCACGCCCTTTGTGCGGGCCTCGATTCACGAAGTGGTCAGCGCCCTGGGTGAGGCCATGGTGCTGGTGGTGATCGTGATGTTCATCTTCCTGCAGAACATCCGCGCCACCTTGATTCCCGCCATTGCCGTGCCCGTGGTGCTGCTGGGCACGTTTGGCGTGCTGTCGGCGGCCGGCTATTCCATCAACACCCTGACCATGTTCGGCATGGTGCTGGCCATCGGCCTGCTGGTGGACGATGCGATCGTGGTGGTGGAAAACGTCGAGCGTGTGATGCACGAAACCGGCAAGTCCCCCAAGGAGGCGACACACCAGTCCATGAGGGAAATCACCCCGGCGCTGGTGGGTATCGGGGTGACGCTGTCGGCCGTGTTCGTGCCCATGGCTTTCTTCGGCGGCTCCACGGGCGTGATCTACCGCCAGTTTTCCATCACCATCGTGGCGGCCATGGCGTTCTCGGTGTTCGTGGCCCTGACGCTGACGCCTGCGCTGTGCGCGACCATTCTCAAGGCGCCCGAGCACCATGGCGGCGAGGGCCATGAGCGCCCAGTGCGCTCTGGGCCGTTCGGGCTCAGCGATCGCTTCTTCAACTGGTTCAACCGCAATTTCGATGCGACGGCCAGCCGCTATCAGGGCACGGTGGCCTATATGCTGCGCCGCGCCAAGCGCATGATGCTGGTGTTTCTGGCCATTTGTGCGGCCGTCTGGCTGCTGATGGCACGCCTGCCGACTTCCTTTCTGCCAGACGAAGATCAGGGC
The DNA here is from genome assembly GCF_030064165.1 of Comamonas resistens. NCBI lineage: Bacteria > Pseudomonadati > Pseudomonadota > Betaproteobacteria > Burkholderiales > Comamonadaceae > Comamonas > Comamonas resistens. Next base: position 3,029,657 of record NZ_CP125947.1, on the reverse strand, counting down.
TTTGTCTATGTCAATGTGAACCTGCCCTCGGGCTCGTCCGACGCCCGCCTGCAGGAGGTGCTGGACGAGGTGCGTGACTACCTGGTCAAGCAGCCCGAAGTCATCAGCTTCAACCAGGTCTCGGGCCTCAACGGCGACCAGAGCTCGGCACGTGGTTTTGTGCGGCTCAAGCCCTGGGCCGAGCGCCCGCTGGCTTCGCAGTCCTCGATTGCCGTGGCGCATCGTGCCACCAAGGAGCTGGCTCGCATCCGTGATGCCCGCGTGTTCGTGATGAACCCGCCGGCCGTGCGCGGCCTGGGCGCGAATGCCGGCTTCAACTTCATGCTCAAGGATATCAACGGCATGGGCCACGAGGTTTTGCTGGCTGCCAGCAAGCAGGTGGAAGAGGCAGCGCGCAAGCGCTCCGAACTGACCTCGGTGCGCGTGACCAATCTGGAAGACGCGGCCGAGCTGCGCCTGGACATCGACGACCGCAAGGCGGCCGCGCTGGGGCTGTCGTATACCGATATCAACGGCGTGCTTTCCAGTGCCATGGGCGGTACCTATGTGAACGACTTTCTGAACAACGGCCGTGTCAAGCGCGTCTACATCCAGGGCGATGCGCCACACCGCATGCTGCCGCAGGACATTGCCAAATGGACGGTGCGCAACAACAAGGGCGAGATGGTGCCTTTCGGAGCGTTCTCGCGCAGCTATTGGGCCTATGGTTCGCCGCAACTGATGCGCTACAACGGTGCGCCAGCCTACGAGTTCATCGGCAGCTCGGCACCGGGCGTGAGCTCGGGCGTGGCCATGAAGGCGGTAGAGGACATCCTTGAGCAACTGCCCCAGGGCATTGGCTACGAGTGGACCGGCGCCTCGCTGCAGGAGCGCCAGTCCGGCGCCCAGGCTCCCATGCTGTACGCCATCTCGATTCTGTTCGTGTTTCTGTGCCTGGCTGCTTTGTATGAGAGCTGGACCGTGCCACTGTCCGTGATGCTGGCCGTGCCTCTGGGCGTGGTCGGCGCGCTGATGGCCACTTATACCCGCGGGTTGACGAACGACGTGTACTTCCAGGTGGGTCTGCTCACTACCGTGGGCCTGGCATCCAAGAACGCGATCCTGATCGTGGAGTTCGCGGTGCAGCTGCAGGAGCAGGGCAAGAAGGTGTTCGACGCCACGGTCGAGGCCGTGCGCCTGCGCTTGCGCCCGATCCTGATGACCTCGCTGGCCTTTGGCTTTGGCGTGATTCCGCTGGCCATAGGCACCGGCGCTGGCGCGGGCGGCCGCAATGCCATCGGCACGGCCGTGCTGGGTGGCATGGTGGCGTCCACGGTGCTGGGCATTTTTCTGGTGCCGGTGTTCTTTTTGCTGATTCGCAGCTGGTTCAAGAGCCACTCGCGCCACGACGAGGTGGCGACTTCGACCACCACCAAGGAAAGCGCAGCATGAGGCGCCTGATGATGAAAACTTCCGCCCTGGCCGCAGCCTGTGTGGCCACACTGCTGGCGGGCTGCAATCTGGCGCCGGTCTACAAGGCCCCCGACATGCCCGTGCCTGACACGGTGGCCGCTGGCGGCACTGCCGTGCAGGCCAGCGAGCAGGCGCTGCAGCAAGCCCAGGCCCTGCAGTGGCTGCAATCGCAGCAACTGCGCGAACTGGTGGCGCTGGCGCTGACCCATAACCGCGACCTGCGCGTGGCGCTGGAAAACATAGAGAAAGCGCGCGCCCAGTACGGCATCACCCGTGCCGATCTGCTGCCCGGCATCACTGCCCAGGCACAGAGCAATCGCTCGCGCACACCGGCCGATCTGACTACGGCAGGGCGCAGCAATATCAGCGAGCAATATTCGGCACAGCTGGGTTTTGCCAGCTATGAGCTGGACCTGTGGGGACGCATACGCAACCTCAGCGAGGCGTCGCTGCAGCAGTTTCTGCAAAGCCAGGACAACCAGCGCAATGTGCAGATCAGTCTGGTGGCCGATGTGGTCAACGCCTGGCTGACCCTGGCTGCCGACCAGGCTCGCCTGCAACTGGCACAGGACACGCTGGAAAGCCGTATCAAGGCCTTCGATCTGACCCGGCGCATGTACGAGCTGGGCTCCACTTCGGGTCTGGTGCTGGCACAGAACCAGACCACGGTGGATACGGCGCGTGGCGATGTCGCCAGCTATACGGCCCAGGTCGAGCGCGACCGCAACACGCTGCAGTTGCTGGTGGGCGGCCCTGTGCCCGCACCTCTGCTGCCGGCTCCGCAGGCCCTGAAGGCTGCGGATATCGGCGGCTCGGCCGATATGGCGCTGCTGAAGGTGCCGACGCCGTTGCCCTCGAGCGTGCTGCTCAAGCGCCCCGATGTGCAGGCTGCAGAGCGCAATCTACGCGCCATGAATGCCAATATCGGCGCGGCCCGCGCAGCCATGTTCCCTTCCATCACGCTCACCGGCAGTCTGGGCACGGGCAGCACCGAGCTGGACCGCTTGTTTGGCAACAACAACCAGAGCTGGAGCTTTATCCCTCTGGTCAAGCTGCCGATTTTTGACGGCGGCCGCAATCGTGCTGGCGTGCAGGTGGCACAGAGCAATCAGCGCATCGCCGTCAGCCAGTACGAAAAATCCGTGCAGACCGCTTTCAAGGAAGTGGCCGATGTGCTGGCCGATCGTGCCCAATGGGGCGAGCGCCTGTCGGCCCAGACCAGCATGGTGGCCAATACGCAAAAGGCGTTTGATCTGTCGAATGCCCGCTTCAAGGCCGGCGTGGACAACTACCTGAGCGTGCTGGATGCGCAGCGCAGCCTCTATACCGCGCAGCAGACGCTGATCAATCTGCGCCTGGGCGAGCAGCTCAACCGCGTGACATTGTGGAAGGCCTTGGGCGGCGAGGAGGCGGCAGGCGAAAGCTCGGGCAGCACCAACGCATCCTGATGTCCTGGCCGCTATTAGCTGTTATCGGCCGCTATTGGCCCCTGGCGCGCAGCTCTTGGAAAGGCTGCGCGCCTTTGTTTTGGGAGCGCATACAGCTGGTCCTCATTGGATTTCTCACGGGAAATACACTGAAACATAAAGGAATCAAGCGTTGCAAGCTATGGTTTCAAGAGTCAAGCGCGGAGCCAGGACCATCCCCTTTGAGGGGAGGGTGCAAGCAACGCGTTTGCTATATTGAAGTCATGAAAAAAACGCTGATCACCACCACAGCCGGTTTTCTGGGGGCCATGGCCGTCAGTGCCTGCTCTCAACCCCAGACCAAGGGCCAGGAGTCTCCGATGCTGGGCATGGCCAATCCAGCCTCGGTGTATTGCGGCAAGCTCGGCGGCAAGCTGCGTATCGAAAAGACCACCGCTGGTGAACGGGGCATCTGCATGCTGCCCGACGGTACCGAGATGGAGGAATGGGCCTTGTTTCGCAGAGACCATCCGGCTCAGTAAACCACTGATACAGATTCCGGCATTTTTTGGCCCTGGCCAAGATAGACCAGGTGCAGGCAGCTATCAAAGTCGGTGTGGCTGGTGCGGTGGCCTTACCCTGGCGGCTTACATGTTGAATACCAGATAAATGCGTGGCCCTTATAGACTGCAGGCATGAAGAAATTGCTTGGAGTCTCTGCGCTGCTGGTATTTTTGTCGGGCTGTTATGCCACGGCAGGGAGCGGATATGGTTACGGCTACAGCGACACCTACGTCTATCAGCCCTATGGGGGCTACTACGGCGGCCAAGTCTACAGCCCTGTATATCGCCCCCACCATCACGTACACAGACCTCACGGACATCGCCCACATCCAGGACATGGTGCGCATGGAGGAGGCCATCGTCCTTCACATGGCGGCGGCCATCCGCATGGTGGACATAGACCGGGCGGCGGCCGTGGCCATGGCAAACGCTGAAGGCCTAGGGGCCCGGATTCATTCAGTGCAAGCCGGCTCTTGCGGTGAGAACGGTTGACCGCCTCGCAAAGGCAGTGCTTCAAAGACGCTCTTGGAAGATTTTCTCTCCACACCGAACTGACCATGACGAGGTCATGCTTCGGCCAGATCCTCTGCTTCATTGCGTACCGGGAACCAACCGGGCGTCGCCAAGATTGTGGACCACAGCTTGTCCGGCAACTGAAGGTCGCCAGCCTCACCAGGCAAATCCAATGCCGTGTCGATCTCGTGATCACGTCCGGCCTGCGCCAGTTCCACCCACCGCGCTTCATCACCAGTCCCTTGCCCACGGCTACCAAAGGCAACCCAAGAGCCACTGCGCGGCGCGCTTGGTCGGGTGTGCGGATTTGACCCGCGGTCAGCAGCGGCACTCGCCCTGCCACGCGCTCGATGAACTGCTCGGCAGTCGTCTTGCCGCTCTCATCCTCCACGCCATTGTTCTGCGGCTTGCCCGCCAGCAGGTCATGGAGCGAGGCGTGCAGATAGTCGATCTGGCCTTCCTCGATCAATTGGTCTACCAGCGCCAATGCACCGCAGATGCGTAGCGCGCCCTCGCCAGGCTCCTCGGGAGAAATACGGTAGCCCAGCAGGAATGGACGCTTGGCATGGGCGGCGATCACGCGGCGTACCTCGCGCACCACTTCGAGTGGAAAGCGCATGCGGTTCTCCAATGAGCCTCCCCATGAGTCCGTGCGTTGATTGAACAGAGGCGACAGAAAGTTCTGGATCAGAAATCCATGGGCGCCATGCAGCTCCACGCCGTCGAAGCCCGCCTCGATGGCGCGGCGCGTGGTTTCACCGAAATCGCGGATCACAGCCAGGATTTCTTCAGGGCTCAAGGCCCGGCTGGCCAGCTTGCCGTCATTGAACGGTCCCTTGGGCGCGGCCAGGCTGCTCGCGCTGACCAGTTCACCCTTCGGGGTCAGACTGGGCACGGCCTTGTTGCCGGCATGGAAGATTTGCAGCACGGCGGGCGCTCCGCCGCTTTTTGCGGCCTGGGCCAGTTTGCGCAGACTAGAGCTCGTCATCAATTGAGCCAGACGACAGTGGCCGCAAGGTGAATCCCTCCCAAGAATGCCGCTGCCGTTTTGTCATGGCGCGTGGCAATACCCCTGTACTCCTTCAACCGCACAAAGAAGTTCTCAATGAGATGTCGCTCTTGGTAGACATGGCGGTCATACCCGCGCTGGGTTTTGCGCGTCCGAATACTGGGAATGAAAACCTGCTTGCCCTGGCGCAGCAGTTGTTCAACCACGCGTTCATGGGCGTCATAAGCTTTGTCGGCAATCATGGCCTGCGCGTCGGTGCGCGCAAGCAAGACATCTGCTCCTTCCAAATCCTATGCCTGCCCTGCTGTGAGATGGAAACCAGTGGGGTTGGCCGAAATCTGCCTGAAGCCATCACCTGCCAACATGCTTTCAAGGGCTGCCTCCGGTCGAGAGTTCTATGGCATTCAAAGCCGCTGGAACCCGCTTGTTCACATTGCGTGCTTGCTACCGGGACTTCTTTCGAAGTCACGCTTTCGGCGACATGTAGCCACTCATATCCGGACTTATTGACCATCTCACGCAAGGCCGACCAAAAGATCCGTCACTTCACATAACTGCGCAGTACAGAAATAACCATCTCGAGGTCTTTCTCGCGCTGTGCGTCTGATGCGTCTGCATCGCCCAGGTGCTCGCGCAGATGGCCCTCCATGACTTGCAGCATCAGCCCGTTGACGGCTCCACGCACAGCTGCCAACTGCTGCAGGACAACGGAGCAATCTTCCGAGTTTTCCAAGGCTCGCTCCAGAGCTTGGGTCTGCCCCTTGATACGCCGAATTCGTGCCAGCAGTGGCTTCTTGTTCTGAACTGTATGTGACATAAGGGCCAATTCTAGAGCTTCAAATATACTGGGGTACAGTATAAAAATGAACGCAACACAATCACTTCAACAAGCGGCTCAAACCTCTGCACGGCAGCATTCCCATGTTTTCGATGAAGGCAACCCTTTGGGGGAAAGGAATGCGAAGCTCGCGGCGCTGCTGACGCTGGCCATGATGGCTCTGGAGATCGGGGCCGGGTATTGCTACAACTCCATGGCTTTGCTGGCCGACGGTTGGCACATGAGTTCCCATGCCCTGGCCTTGGGTCTATCTGCAGCGGCTTATGTTGCGGCCCGCCGTTTGTCTAGGGACTCGCGATTTGCATTTGGAACCTGGAAAATCGAGGTTCTAGCCGGCTATACCAGTGCCATATTTTTGCTGCTGGTCGCATGCCTCATGGTCTTTCAGTCAGTGGAGCGCTTGCTATCTCCATCTGCCATTCACTACGAGCAGGCCATAGGTGTTGCTGTCTTGGGCCTGCTGGTGAATCTGGCATGTGCCTGGCTACTGAAGGATGGGCATCATCACCATGAACACGGGCATGGACACAATCACCATCATGAGCATGGACACGGTCACGCAGATCATGGCGACCTGAATTTGCGCTCGGCTTATCTGCATGTTGTTGCAGATGCGGCAACCTCTGTACTGGCCATCTTGGCCTTGTCGGGAGGAATTCTGTGGGGGCTTGGCTGGCTGGACCCAGTCATGGGCCTTGCAGGTGCCGTGCTGGTGGCTGTTTGGGCATGGGGATTGCTGCGCGAAAGCGCACGCGTGCTGCTGGACGCAGAAATGGATGCCCCGGTGACCGAGGAGATACGTGAAGCCATCGCTCAAGGCCCTTACCGGGCAGAGCTCACAGACTTGCATGTATGGCGTGTAGGCAAAGGCAAGTACGCAAGCATCATCGCCGTCGAGGGTGGTCCGGATATAAGTTCCGACTACATTCGTCAGCTTGTCTGTATCCATGAGGAGCTAGTGCATGTCTCGGTGGAAGTGAATGCGCAGCCCCCAACAGGTTCTATGCATGGATTCAGCAGATAAGAATGACCTGCTTCAAGTGCTAAACCTTTATGGAAATCAGTGAAAACCTAAAGCGATGGGCAAAGCGAATCAAGCGCGATGGCGTAACTCTATGGTTTGCAGGCAAGCACCCTGAGACTCCTTGGTATGCGAAAGCACTTGGACTTTTTGTGGTCGCCTATGCGTTGAGTCCCATTGATTTGATACCTGATTTCATACCCGTTCTGGGATATGTGGACGATATCCTTTTGCTTCCAGTTCTCATTTGGCTGACGGTCAAATTGCTACCAACATCGGTTCTGACCGAGTGCCGTTTGCAAGCAGACCAATGGATGGCGGAAAAACGGGCGAAGCCGATCAGCAAAGCGGGTGCCCTGATGGTCATTGTGCTATGGATAGCCGTAGGCATAGCCTTCTGGACCTTGGTGATTCCTTGGTTACGCGCATGAAGGACTGATTAGGGCGACAGAATCCATAGGTGAGGCGCAATAGCGGACTTTGCGTAGTCCATCAGACTGCACCGATGATCGCCGCACATGAAATCCGTCGTGGAGCCATCGCCAGTCTCGGTATTCATATGACCGCTATGGGGGGTGAACGATCCGTTTCGATATGGTCGGGAGCAGCAGCAATCGCTGCACGGTAGTTGCTCTTGGGCAGAAGTCAGGCGAGTGGGATGGGCAGAGGTTGTGTGGAACGCATTCATGAGAAAGTCCCAGCCCCAGTTCCCCTTGGGTTGGCCTGCTCAGTGGATGCGGACTCGAATAGATCAGAACAGGTTGGGTAGGCACAACTTTGTTTACCCCTTGGCCCCAGAAAGACTAAAGGACTTAGCCCCTTTCGAAGCTAAGTCCTTGAATCATATGGTCGGGCGGCGGGATTCGAACTCGCGACCCTCTGCTCCCAAAGCAGATGCGCTACCAGGCTGCGCTACGCTCCGAAGCCTTCAAATGTAACCTAGTTCACCTGAGAAAAATTCTTGGATGAGTGGATTGGTGCAAATATTTATGGAAATCTCGCTGCTTTCCTGGATTGCGCAGCAACTGGGACAAGAGTCCAGCGGGCTTTGAACCTGCGACCGCGGTGTTGGAGCAGGCATTGGCAGACAAGATGCCGGGCAGGAAGACATGGGCGAAATCGAGGCCGCGAGGTTTGTGGAGCGGCGATTACCGTGCATTGCATCCTGAAGTGATGCTGGTGAATAGGGGGGCTTTATGCACCCGTTCAGCAGGCCAGTTGCAGGCCCTGGATGTGCCAATCCTAGCGATACGGAGCTGATCCAGGCTTGAGATTGCTGTCGACGGGTAGAGCTTGCTCAGGGCATCTCACGCAGGCATTGCACTGTTTTGTCGTCCAGCCATTCGGCGTGCATTCCGGGGCAAGCGAACTCGTCACGCACAGGTTTGGCCAGCGCCACAGGTTCATTGGCCTGTGCACTGGGTGTGGCAAGCCACAGGGCGCCCATGGCAATGGCGGCAACGAGAAGCAGGGATTCAACAATCTTTTCCATGATGTTTCTCCGATCAGGTACTTGTCGATAAGTACAGCTATCAAGCTTGAGGGTATGCGCCGCTTACAGTGGCCAGGCGGCTGGCGTGGTGGCAATGAGCACCGCTGCTCCGACGAGGCCGATGGCTGCGGCAATGAAGGCCACCCATCGTGCGGCGCTCAGAAGCCTTGTTCCAAGGTACTGGCGAATAGCAGCAAGAGTGCCAAGCACAGAGTCAGAACCAGAGTGGGGATATGCGGCCATTTCACAGGCCTCCCTTCTCGCGCAGGCGTTGCACGAGGTCTTCATTAACGGGCTGGGAATTTAAGCGGTACTGCATGAAAGCTCCTTGGTGCGAAATCAGGGCCTGCATTGCAGACCGGGAATATAAAAGTCAGCGCGTTGAAGGAGTCGCAGCCCCTGCTTCTGCGCAGCATGTCTGCGCATGCTTCAACTTAGTAAAATTACTGTTATTTTAATCAGTACTGATTGTTTGTACAGTAATTTATTTGCCATGCCAGACCGATCTTGTGTGCGACGGCTGGGTGCTCTGCCGTTGAACCTGGAGGTGGCAATGACTGGTGGTGTCGCGTCGCGGTTCGAGGCCCAGGACGGCGTTGCAAGATGGGACTGTTGGAGTACCTGAAGCAAGAAGACAGGGAACTGAGAGCTGACGAGCGCTGTATCTGGATACTTTTTTTGTCCTGTCACTGGCCTTGTGGCATGCTGGGCTCAGGAAAATGTCGTTAGCTGCGAGGAGTACAGGCGTGTCAATGCAGGCCGCCTGGGGAAATGATGGGCGAGCAGTTCCAGCATGTACCGAGCTCAAGCGTCAGGGGTGGCTAAAAGCAATCAAAGGACAAACTCCCAGTGCTGGCGTGGCCACATTGACCTAGCTGGCTTAAGAGGAAAGCTTCTGGGTGAGGGGGCTGAACTATCGCAGGACTGCCCACAGGTGCAACTCTATGTGGATGAGCCCGGTAGCCATGCAGACAGGGGGCTTTTGGCAAGCCGGTGATCGGAAAAGGCGGTGCCGCACCGATCAGGCGGCAGAAGATACTCTGGCCCCAAAGGCCGGTGGGACTTTGGCCAAGAAAAAAAGGGTTAGGTCGTGAGACCTAACCCTTTTATATCTGGTCGGAATGGCGGGATTCGAACTCGCGACCCCTTGCACCCCATGCAAGTGCGCTACCAGGCTGCGCTACATTCCGAAGCCTTTGATTCTAACCCAAAGCAAGGAAGGTTCGGCTCTTGGAGATCGGTCGGAAGCAAAATTTATTGCGTTGATTCTCACCGGTTCAATCATGGCTGCTGAATTTCGTGAAATTTCTGTGCAGCAAGCCCTGTATTCACTGTCGCCCTCACAGTGTGGATCGCTGGCCTTGGGGCTCCGATTCAGAGTTGGATTTGGTGACGGTTCTTGGGCAGTTCAGCCAAAGGGCAGAAAGTGGGCACAACTTATGGTGTGAATCTCAAATCCTTAGCCTGTGCGGCTGGGGTTTTGTGTCTGCAATGTCTCTGATAGTGCTTGTGGAAAAAATCTGACAGTAGTCTGTCGGTCTCAAATCGTTAATCAGATGGCAGCGCGTACATTGGCTGTCATTCACTCATGAGGTAATTCAATGATGCTTAGAAGAGTCGCCGAAGTCGGGTTTGTGTCTGTAAGCCTAATGTCTGTGTTAGTTATGACAGGTTGTGTGGTGGCTCCAGAGAGACCTCATCGACCGGTGGTTACTCATGTTCAAGAGCGCGCGATGCCAAGTGTGATTGTTGAAGAGAGGGGTGCTCCTCCATCGCCAGGATGGCATTGGGTGAATGGTTATTGGCGTTGGGATCGAGATCAGTGGATTTGGCAGAAAGGCCGTTGGGTTGCCAATGCGGTGCCGCCGATGCCTGCAGTCATCATTGAGGAGAGGGCCATGGCCCCAAGCCCTGAGCATTTCTGGGTGCCGGGGCATTGGGTGTGGCGCTCTGATATCAATAACTGGTTCTGGGTAAGAGGGCAGTGGCACCGATAGCCCGCGTTCGCCAGACCACCTTCTGATAATTCTCGGTGCTTTTTTCAGCCGCCTTGGCTTGCCTTGGCGGCTTTCTCGTTTTGCTTGAGTCAGCCACGCCTGCGCCCGAATGGCTAGGCCAATGCGGTGGCTTCATGCCGCGCGATGTACCAGCACAGGAATGCTGCTGTTCACCAGCACGCGCTGGGTCTCGCTGCCCAGCAAGATGCCTGCAATGCCCTTGCGACCATGTGATGCCATGCAGATCAGGTCACAGTGGATCTCCTGAGCCAGCTTGATGATGGCTTGGTGCACGGAAATATTCACTGTTCGCGCAGTCTTGCATTCCACATTTTCGGCGTTGGCAATGTCCTGCGCTGCATGTAGCACCTTGTCAGCCTCCTTTTCGGAATCTTTGTTCAGTTCGCTGGAGCTATAGGTCATCAGTGCTTCACCGCCATAAATCATGGCAGCGTAGTCTGGTATCACATACAGGGCGGTGACCTGGGCCCCTTGTTCCTTGGCGAGCTGAATGCCCGCACGCAAAGCGCCTTCCGAGAGCTTCGAACCATCTGTAGGAATAAGAATGTGTTTGAACATATTCAACCTCCTTGCACGATGAAACAGAGCAGTTGCCAGACTCATAGTCACACCCTGTCACGGCAAATGCAACATATCGCCGCCGTGAATGACATGGCTTTTGGCGGATATTGGAAACTGGAAAATCAAACAACAGTGTGGGTGGTGGATGTTTGCACCAGGCTTGCTCGGGTTGATGCCTTGATCGCTGCGCAGCCAAGCCTGCCCAGGTTTTGCGTCACGGCGCTGTCTGCAGCGCAGCTCTGGAGCCCGGTGTCTTCATAAGGCCAGGCAGCTCCGAATAAGTCCTGATCAAAACAAAAAAGCCCGCGATATCGCGGGCTTGCATGAGCAAAAGTCTAAGGGTTGCGTGTCAGTTCACGACAGCGCTTTATTCCCACTCGATGGTTGCTGGTGGCTTGGTACTCACGTCATAGGTGACGCGGTTGATGCCGCGCACTTCGTTGATGATGCGGCCGGACACCTTCTTGAGCAGACCGTAGGGCAGCTCGGCCCAGTCGGCAGTCATGAAGTCGCTGGTAACCACGGCGCGCAGGGCCACGACGTAGTCGTAGGTGCGGCCGTCGCCCATTACGCCCACGCTCTTGACGGGCAGGAACACGGTAAAGGCCTGGCTGGTCAGGTCGTACCAGCTCTTGCCAGTCTTTTCGTCGATCCAGTTGTTCAGCTCTTCGATGAAGATGGCATCTGCGCGACGCAGCAGGTCGGCATATTCCTTCTTCACTTCGCCCAGGATGCGCACGCCCAGGCCGGGGCCGGGGAAGGGGTGGCGGTAGACCATGCCGCGGGGCAGGCCCAGGGCCACGCCCAGTTCGCGCACTTCGTCCTTGAACAGATCGCGCAGGGGCTCCAGCAGCTTCAGGCCCAGTTGCTCGGGCAGGCCGCCGACGTTGTGGTGGCTCTTGATGGTGACGGCCTTCTTGCTCTTGGCGCCGCCCGACTCGATCACGTCGGGGTAGATGGTGCCCTGGGCCAGGAAGGTGGCACCCTTGGAGCCGGCGTTGGCTGCCTTGAGCTTCTCGGCTTCGGCCTTGAATACGTCCACGAACAGACGGCCGATGATCTTGCGCTTTTGCTCGGGCTCGGACACGCCGGCCAGCTCGCCCAGAAACAGGGCGGAGGCATCGACGCGCACCACCTTGGCATGCAGCTTGCCTTCGAACATGTCCATGACCATATCGCCTTCGTTCAGGCGCAGCAGGCCGTGATCGACGAATACGCAGGTCAGCTGGTCGCCGATGGCGCGGTGGATCAGGGCTGCAGCCACGGAGGAGTCCACGCCGCCGGACAGGCCCAGGATCACTTCTTCGTCGCCTACCTGCTCGCGGATCTTGGCCACGGCTTCTTCGATGTAGTCGCCCATGATCCAGTCAGCTTGCGTGCCGCAGATGTCGAGCACAAAGCGGTTGAGCAGTGCCTGGCCCTGCACGGTGTGCGTGACTTCGGGGTGGAACTGCACGGCGTAGTAGCGACGTGCTTCGTCGGCCATGCCGGCGATGGGGCAGGAGGGCGTGGAGGCCATGACCTTGAAGCCCGGAGGCAGCTCGGTGACCTTGTCGCCGTGGCTCATCCAGACCTTGAGCATGCCGTGGCCTTCGGCCGTGGCGAAGTCTTCGATGCCTTCCAGCAGCTTGGTGTGGCCATGGGCGCGCACTTCGGCATAACCGAATTCACGGGTGTTGGAGCCTTCGACCTTGCCGCCCAGTTGGGTGGCCATGGTCTGCATGCCGTAGCAAATGCCCAGCACGGGCAGGTTCAGCTCGAACACGGCGTCGGGAGCGCGGTCGTCCACTTCGTAGACGGAGGCATGACTGCCCGACAGGATGATGCCCTTGAGCTTGCCGTCGGCGGCAAATTCGCGTACCCAGTCGCTGCTCACATCGCAGGGGTGGACTTCGCAGTAGACATTGGCTTCACGCACGCGGCGCGCAATCAGTTGCGTGACCTGAGAGCCGAAGTCCAGAATAAGAATCTTGTCGTGTTGCATGGTGATCAAGGGCAAGAGGGTGACAAAAAAGGATTAGAAATCTTCGGGAGCCCAGACGGTGACGCCGCTTTTGCGGGCGGCCGCCATCTGGGCTGCATCGAATGTGGCCAGCGGCAGGCGCAGCGACTGCGCCAGCCACAGGTAGGCGGCATCGTAGGTAGGCAGCCCCGTGTCCAGCGCCACATCCAGCACGGCCTTGTGTTGTGCAGGAGCCAGGTCGTGCAGCTCCACGCGGTGGCGAATGGCTTCCAGCACGCCCCACAGGCCTTCGACCGAAGTCTGCGGGATACGGCCATTATTGACGCCCGATGCAATCAGGTTGCCGCATTCCCACTGCCAGAGGTTGGGTGCTTGCGGGTCGACTTCATCGCGGCGGATCCGGGTGTAGAGGCGTCTGGTGTGTTCGCTGGCGCTGTCAGGCAGCAGCCAGGCGGCGGTGACGGAGGCATCGAGCACAAAAGCGGTGGCGTTCATGCCTGGCTCCGTCCTGTGTGGCGCAGGCTGGCGACGCTGTCTGCTACGGTAGTGGTAGCTGCCTGCGCTTTCACCGTCTGCTGCAGAGCCGAGATCTGTCCCAGCTCGCGGGTAATCTGCTCATCGGTGATCACGGGCTTGCGGCGCATGGGCAGCATGCGCACGACCTCTTTGCCGTGGCGCGTGATGCGCACTTCCTCGCCTTGTTCGACCATTTCGACCAGGGCGGAAAAGCGGCTTTTGGCTTCGTAGATACCGATAGATTGCATAGCTGAAAACAAAAAATCTGGCTAGAACAGTAGTTCAGGCCAGATTTTAGCATTCTGGCCAGATTTTTCAATCTGGTCAGAATTCACGGGGTTTGCTTAGTCAGCGCGGTAGTTGGGCGCTTCCTTGGTGATCTGCACGTCATGCACATGAGACTCACGGATGCCGGCTGCGGTGATTTCCACAAACTCGGCCTTTTCGTTCATCTCGGTGATGGTTGCACAGCCGCAGTAGCCCATGGAGGCGCGCACGCCGCCGGCCATCTGATAGACGATGGAGACCATGGAGCCCTTGTAGGGCACGCGGCCTTCGATGCCTTCGGGAACCAGCTTGTCGGCATTGGGGTTGCCGGTGGACGATTCCTGGAAGTAGCGGTCGGCAGAGCCTTGCTGCATGGCGCCGATGGAGCCCATGCCGCGGTAGCTCTTGTACGAGCGGCCCTGGTACAGAATCACTTCGCCGGGCGCTTCTTCGGTGCCGGCAAACATGCCGCCCATCATGATGGTGGAAGCACCAGCGGCCAGAGCCTTGGAGATGTCGCCGGAGAAGCGGATGCCGCCGTCACCGATCAGGGGCACACCCGTGCCCTTCAAGGCCTGGGCCACGCTGTCGATCGCCATGATCTGGGGCACGCCCACGCCGGCCACGATACGTGTCGTGCAGATGGAGCCGGGGCCGATACCGACCTTGACCGCATCCGCACCGGCTTCCACCAGGGCCAGGGCGGCCGCGCCAGTGGCGATGTTGCCGCCGATCACGTCCACCTGGGGGTAGTTCTGCTTGACCCAGCGCACGCGATCGATCACGCCCTTGGAGTGGCCGTGAGCCGTGTCCACCACGATTGCGTCCACGCCGGCCTTGACCAGCAGTTCCACGCGCTCTTCGGTGCCGGCGCCCACGCCGACGGCGGCGGCCACGCGCAGGCGGCCTGCGGCGTCACGCGCGGCATTGGGGAAGGTGGTTTGCTTGTTGATGTCCTTGACGGTGATCAGGCCCTTGAGTTCAAAGGCGTCGTTGACCACCAGGATACGTTCGAGCTTGTGCTTGTTCAGCAGGGCCTTGGCTTCGGCGGGGCTGGTACCGTCTTTTTCATTGACGGTGATGAGCTTTTCGCGGGGCGTCATGATCTCGCGGACCTTGACGTCGTAGCGGGTCTCGAAACGCACATCGCGGCTGGTCACGATGCCGACAACCTTGCCGCCGTCGCAGACGGGAAAGCCCGAAATGCCGCGCTCTTCGGACAGCTGCAGCACTTGCAGCACAGTGTGCTCGGGAGTGATGACCACGGGGTCATGCACCACGCCGGATTCATGGCGCTTGACCTTGGACACTTCGGCGGCTTGCTGCTCGGCCGTCATGTTCTTGTGGATCACGCCGATACCGCCTTCTTGCGCAATGGCGATGGCCAGACGCGCTTCTGTCACCGTGTCCATGGCGGCAGACACCAGGGGCAGGTTCAGGCGAATATTGCGAGTGAATTGGGTGGCGAGGGAAACGTCCTTGGGCAGGACTTCGGAGTAGGCGGGAACGAGCAGGACGTCGTCAAAGGTCAGTGCTTTTCCGAGAAGGCGCATGTGATGGCTCCAAAAGAAAGATTGTACCTGTGACTTGGCTCACAATGTGGGCTGGCATCCCAGAATCCCCACGGTCTGAAACCGACTCTTGAATCCTATGCACATCCCCAAGTACGCCCTGTTTGCCGTCATCGCCTGCTGCTCTGTCCCTGCCATGGCGCAGTGGCAGTGGATTGATGCTCAGGGGCACAAGGTCTTCAGCGACCGTGCACCGCCACCGGATACCCTGGCAAAGAACATCCTGCGTCAACCCGGGGGGGCGGGGGGCATCAAGGGGGCTGTAGCGGCAGAGGCAGCGCCCGTGCCAGTCGCTGCACCCAAGGTGGCAGAGCAGGGGGTGGACAAGGGCCTGCAGGAGCAAAAACGCAAGCAGGAAGCACAAGAGGCAGAAAAAGCCCAGGCGGACAAGGGGCGTCGCGAGCAGCAGCGCCAGGATAACTGCAACCGGGCCAAGCAGGCCAAGGCAACGCTGGCCTCGGGCCGCCTGCTCTCCAGCGTGAATGCCAAGGGCGAGCGAGGCTTTATGGACGAAGCCACGCGCGAGGCGGAAGTCAAGCGTGCCGATGCCGTGATTGCATCGGATTGCGGTCCGCTGCCTGATCCAGCGCAATAAGGGCAAGCGAATGCTTCAATAAAAGAGCACCGTCAAGGTGCTTTTTTATGGATGGCAGAGAGCTAGTATCCTGCCTTCGCTTCAGGGCGCTGGCGCTTGAAAAGGCCGGTGCTGCGTGCGCCTTGGCGGGCAAAGCGCTCACGTCTGGCGATCTTGGGGTCCACGGTCAGCGGACGGTAGATTTCCAGCCGATCACCATCGCAAAGCAAATGCTTCAGATCGGTTGTCTTGCCCCAGATGCCCACCATGCCCGGCATCGCAGCATGAATGACATCGGCAAACTGTGGCAGAGCTGTGGCAGCGGCGGCCAGTGCTTGCTCCACCGTGCTGCCTGCGGGCATTTGCAGCGATGCTTCATGCACCACGCCGGCTGTGGGCGAGAGGCAAAAGCTCAGCCTCATCTCATCCATAGATTTGCTCGGCGCGCTTGATGAAGGCGTCCACCATGGAGCCTGCAATACGGTCAAAGACGGGGCCGATAATGGCGCCGACGGCACCGTTTTCAAAACCGTAGTCCAGCTGCAGCTCCACCTTGCAGGCGCGCTGCTTGCCGTCCCCTACGGGATGAAAGCGCCAGTTTCCTTCCAGGCGCGAGAACGGGCCTTTGACCAGGCGCATGCAGACCTGTTTGCCGCCGTTGTCCATGGTGCTGTTGGTGTTGCGCGTCACAAAGGACTTGCGCAGTCCGCTGAATGCAATACCCACCTCGGCGGTCATGCCGCTCTCGTCCTGCTCCAGCACCTTGGCATGATCGCACCAGGGCAGGAAGTCGGCGTAGTGGGCCACGTCCGTCACGAGGGCAAACATTTCTTCGGGGCTATACCAGATCAGGACGGACTTGTTGACGTTTTTCATGGACAAAGAGCAATCGGCATGGCGCGACAATGGGGTCTTGGCAAAGGCCAAACTATCACTGACCGTCATGCGTAACTAAAATCGCCACTCAGAGGCGAGACGGCAACCCTGTATTGTAGGGAGAGCTTTTATCTCCGGTCTGCGCTGCAATTAATACTCCATGGCCAAGAAACCAGAAACTTCGTCGCGCATTGCCGACAATAAAAAAGCTGCATTCAACTATTTCTTCGAGGAACGTCACGAGGCCGGCATGGTGCTGCACGGCTGGGAAGTCAAGGCGCTGCGCAGCGGCAAGGTGCAGCTGACGGACGGCTACGTCATCATCAAGGATGGTGAGCTGTTCCTGCTCGGCTGCCAGATCAATCCGCTCAAGACGGCCTCCACCCATGTCAGCCCCGATGCGGCCCGCATTAAGAAGCTGCTGCTGAAAAAGGACGAGATCAAGCGACTGGTCGGCAAGGTCGAGCAAAAAGGCTATACCCTGGTGCCTATCAATCTGCACTGGAAGAACGGCTATGTGAAATGCGAGATTGCCCTGGCCAAGGGCAAGGCCGAGCACGACAAGCGCGATGTGATCAAGGACCGCGAAGGCAAGCGCGAGGTCGAGAGGGCGCTGAAAAGCCGCAATCGCTGATCGGCAGGTGGTCGGGCCAAAGACGGTTCTGTCACGGAATTGACGTTGAAGCTCGCTATGTTGGCGGGCGACACTATCAAGGAGGCATGCCATGGGAACCTGGGCACACGGGAATTTCGACAACGACACGGCGCTGGATTGGCTGGACGATATCACCGGCCAGTTGCTCGATGAAATCGCTGAGGCCATGGAGTCGCCCGAGCTGCTTGAGGCCGACGAGCTGGACGCGGATCTGGTGCCCTGCCGTATCGAGCTGCTTTGCGCCATGGCGGAAAAAGGTATGCCCCCACAATGGCCCGATGTGCAGTTGCTGGCTCAATGGAAGCAGATTTTCCTGCAGGCCTGGGACTCCAGCATCGATGAGCTGGAGCCTTCGGAGGAATACAAGCGGGAGCGGCGCGCCACCTTGGTCGCCACTTTCGACCGCATGCTGGCATTGGCGCACCTGGCTGATGACGAGGGCGAGGTCGAAGAGGACTAAAGGCCCGGCATGGCGGGAAGACCCTCTCAGGGGTTTTCGTTGTACTTTTGCTTGAAAGCCAGCTCCAGCTGATCGCAATCCTCCTGCGAGTGAAACTCCTGGGTCTTGCGCTCGGCTTCGGGCTTGCTTATCTGTTTCCAGCAGATCTTGATGGTCTCGCTGTCCACCCAGCGCTGCTCTCTTTGCGGGTCGTCCATGAGTTTGCCGATCAGCATGAGCACTGCAAAGATGACGACGGGCAAGCCGATCAGCCAGGCAACAATCGGGCTTTTCTTGGGGGCGGCAGCGGTATTGCTGCCTTCGGGAGGGGATGTGGGCTTCATATCAACCACTCATTATCCGGATGCGGGTGCGGGCAAGCTTAACCAAGCTCATGAAAAGCCTGTATCGATATCAACGCCATAGCGCGGCGCGGGTCTGCAGCCGCAAACCTATAATGTTCGGCTGATTTGCCTTGGCGCGTGGTTTTGACTCAAAGTCGCGCCTGGCCGTACCGATCGCAGACGTCATGCAGGCGTCTTCATACCAAACACCATGAGCACACCCACTTTTTCCGTTGCGGACATCCGCAAGACGTTCCTGGATTTTTACGCTTCCAAGGGTCATACCGTTGTGGCGTCCAGCTCGCTGGTTCCCGGCAATGACCCGACGCTGATGTTCACCAACTCGGGCATGGTGCAGTTCAAGGACGTGTTCCTGGGCACGGACAAGCGCCCCTACAACCGCGCAACATCGGTGCAGGCCTGCCTGCGCGCCGGAGGCAAGCACAACGACCTGGAAAACGTGGGCTATACCGCCCGCCACCACACCTTCTTCGAGATGCTGGGCAACTGGTCCTTCGGCGACTACTTCAAGAAGGAGTCCATCGAGTGGGGCTGGGAGCTGCTGACCCAGGTTTTCGGCCTGCCCGCTGAAAAGCTGCTGGCCACGGTCTATCACGAAGATGACGAAGCCTATGACATCTGGAAGAACGTCATCGGCCTGCCTGCCGAGCGCATCATCCGCATCGGCGACAACAAGGGCGGCAAGTACAAGAGCGACAATTTCTGGATGATGGCCGACACCGGCCCTTGCGGCCCCTGCTCGGAAATCTTCTACGACCACGGCGAGCATATTGCTGGTGGCCCTCCCGGCAGCCCGGAAGAAGACGGCGACCGCTTCATCGAGATCTGGAACCACGTGTTTATGCAGTTCGACATGTTCGAAAAGCGCAATGAGCGTGGCTTGAACCGTGAACAGGTCGACGCTCTCGAGGCCGATGCTCGTGCACGCAATGCCAACTACAAGGTGGTAGCCGAGGGTGCTACTTGGCAGTACGTCGAATTTGACGCCAAGAAGCTGCCCGCGCCTTGCGTGGACACCGGCATGGGCCTGGAGCGCCTGGCAGCCATCCTGCAGCATGTGCACAGCAACTACGAGATCGATCTGTTCCAGGCATTGATCAAGGCTGCCGGCCGCGAAACCCACACCGAAGATCTGAGCACTCCTTCGCTGAAGGTGATTGCCGACCATATTCGCGCGACCTCCTTCCTGGTGTCCGACGGCGTGATTCCTTCCAACGAAGGCCGTGGCTATGTGCAGCGTCGCATCATCCGCCGCGCCATCCGTCACGGCTACAAGCTGGGCCAGAAGACTCCCTTCTTCCACAAGCTGGTGGCCGATCTGGTGCAGCAAATGGGCGATGCCTATCCCAAGCTCAAGGAGCAGGAAGCGCATATCACCAGCGTGCTCAAGGCCGAGGAAGAGCGCTTCTTCGAGACCCTGGCCCATGGCATGGAAATTCTGGACGGCGCGCTGGCCGGTGACGTCAAGGTGCTGCCCGGCGATGTGGCCTTCAAGCTGCACGACACCTACGGCTTCCCGCTGGACCTGTCCAACGACGTGGCGCGCGAGCGCGGCGTGACCGTGGACGAGGCCGGCTTCAACGCCGCCATGGAACATCAGAAAAACACTGCCCGCGCTGCCGGCAAGTTCAAGATGGACCGCGCACTGGAATACACCGGTGAAGGCAATACCTTCGTCGGCTACGACAAGCTGGCAGAAGCTGCAAAGATCGTAGCGCTTTACGCTGACGGTGTATCGGTTTCCGAGCTGAAAGCGGGTCAAAACGGCGTGGTTGTTCTGGACGTCACTCCTTTTTATGCAGAGTCCGGCGGTCAGGTCGGCGACCAGGGCGTGATTGCCACAGGCGGCAACCGTTTTGCTGTGGAAGACACGCTCAAGATCAAGGCCGATGTATTCGGTCACCATGGCGTGCTGGAAGCTGGCAGCCTCAAGGTGGGCGATGCCGTTGAGGCGCAGGTGGATACCGCTGTGCGTGCCGCCACCATGCGCAACCACTCGGTCACCCACATCATGCACAAGGCCTTGCGCGAAGTGCTGGGCAGCCATGTGCAGCAAAAGGGCTCGTTGGTCAATGCCGAGCGCACGCGCTTCGACTTTGCCCACAACGCTCCTGTGACGGCCGAGCAGATCCGCGAGATCGAAGCTCGTGTGAACGCTGAAATCCTGGCTAACACTGCCACCGATGCGCGCGTGATGGACATCGAAAGTGCCCAGAAGACCGGCGCCATGATGCTGTTCGGCGAAAAGTACGGCGAGACCGTGCGCGTGCTGGACATCGGCACCAGCCGCGAACTCTGCGGCGGCACCCACGTGCACCGCACGGGCGACATCGGTCTGTTCAAGGTGGTGGGCGAATCCGGCGTGGCTGCTGGCGTGCGTCGTATCGAAGCCATCACTGGCGAGAATGCACTGGCCTATCTGCAGTCGCTGGAATCCACTGTGGATCAGGCAGCAGCTGCTTTCAAGGCTCCTGTGGCAGAGCTGAGCAACCGCATCGGCGGTGCGCTGGATCAGATCAAGGCGCTGGAAAAGGAAATTGCTGCTCTGAAGGGCAAGCTGGCTTCCAGCCAGGGCGACGAGCTGGCAACCACCGCTGTAGACGTCAATGGCGTGAAGGTGCTGGCTGCAAGATTGGAAGGCGCTGACGCCAAGACGCTGCGCGACACCATGGACAAGCTCAAGGACAAGCTGGGTGCGGCCGTGATCGTGCTGGCTGCCGTGGACGGCGACAAGGTGCAGCTGGCGGCGGGCGTGACCAAGGCCGAAACCGCCAAGATCAAGGCCGGCGAGCTGGTGAACTTTGTGGCCCAGCAAGTGGGCGGAAAGGGCGGCGGCAAACCCGATATGGCCATGGCCGGCGGCACCGATGCAGCAGCCGTGCCTGCAGCCCTGGCTTCGGTCCAGGCCTGGGCGGCAGAGCGTTTGTAAATCATATTCATTGGCGGTGTGAGAGTGCCGCCAATGCGTGAGGACACCCCGGCTGGCCGGGGTGTTTTTGTTACCATTGTGCTGTTTACAGTTGGTGACATCCAGCCATCGGCCTAGTCAGTCGGCAGGAGCGCATTTTCAATCGATCCCTCTCTTTCACAACGCGCCAGGCCCGGTTCGGCATGAACGCTTTCACCCAGCGTGGCTGGGCGGCATGGCTGTTGCTGATGTTGGCCCTCGCACCGCAATGGGGCTGGGCTCAGAGTGTGGTTTTCATCAATCCGGGGCGCAGCAACGAAGCCTATTGGCGCACGGCTTCGGACGCCATGGCCGCAGCGGCGGTCAGTCTCGGAATGCCGCTGGAGATTCGCTACGCCGAGCGCAATCCCCTGCAGGCCATCTCGATTGCCCGCGAGCTGGCGGCCAGACCCAAAGCCAGTCGTCCCCGTTTTGTGATGTTTGTCAACGAGAGCAGTGTGGCTCCCGAGATTTTGCGCACCCTGGAAGCAGCGCAGATCGACAGTTTCATGGCGTTCAACGGTATCCAGGAGTCTGCGCGCTCGCAGCTGGGCAGGCCTCGGGAGACATTCAGGCACTGGCTGGGGAGTCTGGAGCCTCAGGCCGAGGAGGCCGGTTATCTGACAGCCAAGGCCCTGATCGAGGTCGCCAGGGCTTCCAGAGTTGCACAGGCCTCTGATGGCAAGCTGCAAATGCTGGCCATTGCAGGGGACAGATCCACCTCCAGCTCCATCGAGCGCAACGCGGGCATGCGGCGCGCGGTGGCCGAGGCTGGGGATGTGGTGCTGCAGCAGGAAGTCTTTGGCGGGTGGAGCAGAGAGCGCGCTGCGGAGCAGATGCGCGTTCTCATGCAGCGCTACCCGCAAGTGCGCACGGTCTGGGCAGGCAATGACGAGATGGCTTTGGGAGCCATGGATGCCTGGCGCGAAGCGGGGGGCAAGCCCGGGCGCGACGGCTTTTTTGGCGCCATCAACACCTCGGCGGCGGCTTTGACGGCCGTCCGTTCTGGAGAACTGGCTGCCTTGGCGGGCGGCCATTTCATGGCAGGAGCTTGGGCGTTGGTCATGCTCTACGACTACGCGCATGGCAGGGATTTCAAACCGGAAGGGCTGGAGCTCCAAAAAGCCATGTTCGTGTTGTTCGACCCATTGCTCGCGGACAGGTTCGAGCGGCGTTTCAGTGCTTCGCAAAAACCGCTGGATTTTCGCAAGTACAGCAAGGCACTGAACCCCAAGCTGGACCGCTACAGCTTTGAAATCGAAAAGCAGCTGCGCTGACGGCCATGTTCCATAAGCGTTTCCGCTCCATCGCCACCCATCTGGTCTCCCGCATCGTATTGCTGGCGCTGATTGGCATGAGCCTGTTTGTGAGCTTGCTGGCAGCCTGGGAATATGAGTCGGGCAAACGCAGCTTCAAGGCGGACATGGAGCGGCATGCCGACAGCAGTTTGCTGCTGCTGTCGAGCGCTCTGTGGGATATAGACCCTGCCATGGTTGGAAAGCAGGTGAAGTGGCTGGGTGCGCTGCCGCAGGTCGGCTATGTGCGTGTGCGGGCGACGACGACGGGGGAGCTTTTTGAAGCAGGCATTCCACCAGCTGCAGACAGGCCGGCCGTGTTGAAGGTGGACATTCCTGCTCCGCAGGCCGTCAAGGCCGCTGCCAGCATTCCACTGGGAACGCTGGAGATCTGGGAGAGTCGTCGCTACTACTTCGAGCAGATTCGCAATTCGATTCTGGGCGTGGTTTTGGGCTATGGGCTGTTTACCGTGATGGTCTGCGCCGTGGTCATGGTGGTGATGCGCAGGCAGCTGCAAGCACCGCTGAGGCAGATTGCCGGCTTTGCCAGCGACCTCAAGCCCAACGGCCTGCAACAGGTGCTGGTGCTGGACAGGCCGCAGCGCGACTATGTCGATGAAATCGATCTGGTGGCTAGAGGCTTTGTGCAGCTGCAAAGCGATCTGCAAGGCCATATTGCCCACCTTGACCGTCTGGTGGCCGAGCGCACGGCGCAGCTGGAGCAGGTGGTGGAAGAGGTCAAGAGCCTGTCACTGACCGATGCGCTGACGGGCTGCTGGAACCGCCGTGCGCTGGATGAGCGGCTGAATGTCGAAGTGAAGCGTTGCCTGCGCTATGCAAGAACACTGAGCGTGGTTTTCATGGATCTGGACCACTTCAAGCGCATCAATGACGAATACGGGCATGCGACAGGAGACGCTGTGCTGAAGGAGCTGGCCCTGCGTTGCCAGCGTGAGCTGAAAACCCAGGTGGACTGGCTGGCCCGCTATGGAGGGGAGGAGTTCCTCATCGTGCTGCCGGAGTCGGAAGCGGCGCAAGCCCATCAGCTGGCACTGCGACTGGGCTCGGTGATTCGCAACCAGTCCATTGATATCGATAACCTGAGCCTGCATGTGACGGCCAGCTTTGGCATTGCCCAACTGCAGGAGGGGGAGGCCATGGACAGCTTTTTGCACCGTGCCGATGCGGCGCTGTATGAGGCCAAGGCTGCGGGGCGGGACTGTGTGCGATTTTCGGGCGCACATTTGCGCAGACAGGAAAAAGCGCCGCACAAGCCTGAGTCAGGCCGCCGGCGCTTTCGCAAAGGCCCCCAGTAGCTCAAAGACAGGCTTGCCGCTTGCTAGGTGATGTGGCTCAGGCTTTGCGGCGAAACACCAGATCCCAGACACCATGACCGAGGCGGATGCCGCGGTTTTCGAACTTGGTCAGCGGACGATAGTCGGGCTTTTCGGCGTAGCTGTCTGCTGTGTTCTGCAGCGTGGGTTCGGCATTGAGCACTTCCAGAATCTGCACGGCATAGGGCTCCCAGTCGGTGGCACAGTGGATATAGCCACCGGGCTTGATGCGGGCTGCCAGCTTGGCAATCAGCGGGCTCTGGATCAGGCGGCGCTTGTTGTGCTTTTTCTTGTGCCAGGGATCGGGGAAGAAGATGTGCACGCCGTCGATTGAGGCCTCGGGCAGCATGTTGTCAATGACTTCCACGGCATCGTGCTGAAGGATGCGGATGTTCTCGATCTCCTGCTCGCCGATGCGCTTGAGCAACGCGCCCACGCCGGGCTCATGCACCTCGCAGCACAGGAAATTGTCGTCGGGGCGCACGCGGGCAATATGGGCCGTGGCCTCGCCCATGCCGAAGCCGATTTCCAGGATCAGCTTGCCTTCGCGGCCATAGACTGCAGCGGCATCCAGGGGCGCCTTGTGGTATTGCAGCAGAAAACGCGGACCCAGCTCTTCAAAGGCCTTGGCCTGGCCTGTGGTGGTGCGGCCGGCACGGCGCACATAGCTCTTGATGGTCTTGGGGTAGGCCACGCCTTCGGGCGCCTGGCCCTGCGGTGCTGCAGCTTGGTCTTGGGCGGGCGCGTTGTCGGCCATGTCGGTATGGGAAGTTGGAATAGAAGAAGTCACGGGGCGATATTGTAGGTTTGACGC
Source organism: Comamonas resistens (assembly GCF_030064165.1). NCBI lineage: Bacteria > Pseudomonadati > Pseudomonadota > Betaproteobacteria > Burkholderiales > Comamonadaceae > Comamonas > Comamonas resistens. Next base: position 3,005,167 of record NZ_CP125947.1, on the reverse strand, counting down.
CAGCAGGCGACCCAGAAGTCCAGCGCCAAAGTCAAGGCCGCGGCGGGGCTTTGTGCACCTCGATGGGCGCCGTCTGGCGCTTGTGGCAGGGCGGCAAGGCCCAGCGAGGCCGCTGCGGCTTGCAGCGCCGCCAGTGGGGCGCTGACATCCACGGCCGGCGCGCCATGCTGTTTGGACAGCTTTTCGCCATTGTCCATGCGTACCAGCGGCGTATGCAGATAGCTGGGCTGGGGCAAGGCCAGCCCCTGCTGCAGCATCAGCTGGCGCGGCGTATTGTCCGTCAGGTCCTCACCGCGCACCACATGGGTGACGCCTTGCGCGGCATCGTCCACGACCACGGCCAGCTGATAGGCCCAAAGCCCATCGGCGCGGCGCAGCACAAAGTCGCCGACCTGGGCACCGAGGTTTTGTTGCTGAGGGCCCAGACGACGGTCCCGCCAATGCAGCACGGGAGCTGCCGATTCCAGCTGCGCAGATGCTATTGCTATGGATGATGTAGCTGGTTGCGCATGATGCGTAATCGTTTTAGGCGGTTTTGATTGAAGCTCCTGAATCTGCTGCTCAATTGCAAACCGCCAGGCCCTGGCGGGCTTGCCGTGCAGTCCATGACGGCAGGTTCCGGGGTAGGGGCGTTCCACATGGCGCTCATGTGGCAGCCCCATGGCTTGCCAGGCCGCCTCGACGTCCTTGCGCGTGCAGCCGCAGGGGTAGCACAAGCCTTGGTTTTGCAATTGCTGCAGAGCGGCTTCGTACAGTGCGTGGCGCGCGGACTGCCAGACTACGGGTGCGTCGGAATGCAGGCCGCAAGCGGCCAGTTGGCGCAGGATTTCCGCATCGGCACCGGCCTGGCAGCGCGGCGGGTCGATATCTTCGATGCGCACCAGCCACTGGCCGCCATGGGCGCGGGCATCGAGCCAGCTGGCCAGCGCGGCGACCAGGGAGCCCGCATGCAGCGGACCGGTAGGAGAAGGTGCAAAGCGCCCGATATAGCGGGCGCGGGAAGAAGCGGTGGCCGAGGTCATGAGGGGCGCCATCTTACGCTGAGCGGAGGCGATGCCAGACGGCCGGCTGCTCACCAGACGGGCTCACTCAGTGCACAAGGGGCGCACAAGGGAGCGCTCAGCCTCCCGAGTCGTGGCGCGTCCTCAGGCAAGGGCCAGCGCCATCTCCAGCCCGGAGATGAACGCGTCCTCGACGCGGCTGCCTATGCACCAGTCGCCGCACAGGCCCAGGCCTGCGGCACGCTCATAGGCAAAGGGCTGGCCCAGCGGGGAGAGCGTCTGGGCATGTTGCCAGAGGTAGACACTGGCATGGCGCGGAGCCACGCGGATGCCGGTGATCTCGCCAAAGGCCTTTTGCAGCTTGGACAGAACGCGCGTAGGGTCGTCGTGGCGGTGTTCGTTGGACCACAGCGGGTTGGCATGTACGGTCCAGCGCTCGGTCTGGGCACGGCCGGGCTTGGAGGACTCGCGCGCCACCCAGGCCACACGCTCATGTGTGCTGCGGGCCGCATTCCACTGGGGCCCCAGGGTGTTCAGACCCGCCTGGGCAGCCATGGGGTAGGACAGGGTCATGGCCCAGCAGGGTGCCATCTCCACGGTTGACAGGCTTTTGGCCAACGCCATGCCTTGCGGGGCGGTTTGCAGCAGCTGCACGGCCTGTGGCGCGGGCAGGGCGAGGATGACGGTGTCGAAGCCGCTGGCCGTCTGGGCACCATGGTCTTCGGTGTCCAGCATCAGCGTCCATTGATGGCTGCTGTGCTTGCTGCCGCTGGCGATATGGTGGCCGAGCGCACGCACGGATTGACCCAGATGCATGCGGCCTGCATCCCACAGCGGGGCAGCCCAGGCCAGGGGCAGGGCCTGCATGTCGGGCAGGCCGACCCAATGGGTTTCGCGTGGCGATGCGGGAGTGCTGGTCTTGCGACCCTGGGCATTGCGTGTCTGGATGCTGTTGAGGCTCCAGCCCAGCAGATTTTGCGGCACGGTGTCCAGTGCCTGCTGAAAGCGTGGGTCGCGCACCGTGAAAAACTGGGCGCCGATATCGAAGCTGCCGTAGGGGCCGCTGACCGAGCGCATGCGTCCGCCGGCCTGGGTCAGGCGCTCGTAGACATGGACATCATGTCCGGCCTGCATCAAGGTGCGTGCGCAGGCAATGCCTGCAATACCTGCGCCGATGACGGCAATGCGGGAAGGGGAAGCAGAGCCGGACGCGGAGTCCGTGCGGGTCACTCGTGCATGGGAAGCATTCATGAAAAGCCTTTTCAACACCGTTGATTCGCAGCGTAGCAGCTATCTAAAAGAGAGCAAGCATCATTTGCTGACAAGCCAGTCTTGCGCGTTCCACTCTACACCCGCGCCGTGACTGCTTTGCTCTGCGCGGCTTCACTGGCGATGATGGTTTTCCATGAGGGCGCGGCGCGTGGCGGGGCTCTCCAGTTGCTGCAGCCACCACTGCAGCGCCCGGCCCGGAGTGCGGTGGGCCGGTCCGGGCCAGCCGTAGTGCAGGCGCAGATTGCGGCTGGCGCGCTGGACCTGGCGCGTCACCAGCAGGCCTGCGTCCAGATAGGACTGCACCATGCCGCGCGGCAGAAAGCCGCCGCCAATACCGCGTATCTGCGCCTCGACCTTGGCGTGCATGCTGTCCACCGTGAGCACATCTTGGCCGCTGACCAGGCCGAAGCTGATGTTGCTGCGCACGCCCGAGTCGGCAACGGCGATCAGGCGGTGCCGCAGCAGCTCTTCGTCGGAGATGGGCTCGGTCGCGCTGGCCAGCGGATGGTGGGGCGCTACGGCAAAGATGAAGTCCATCTCGCCGATTTCACGGGTCTGCAGCTCGGCGGCATTGCTGGCATTGACGGCAATGCCTATGGCCAGATCGGCCTGGCCGCTGGTCAGCGCTTCCAGAGTGCCGCTGAGAATGCCGTCCTTGATCTTCAGCGCCGTGGGCGGGTTCAGCGCATAAAAAGCCTCGATCAGCTCGAACACCGGTGTGCGGGCAATCGCGCCGTCGACCACGATGGTCAGCTGGGGCTCCCAGCCCGTGGCCACGCGCTTGACGCGGTGGGCCACGGCGTCGATCTCCTGCAACAGGCGTGCGCCCTCGTGGAGCAAGGCCTGACCGGCCTCGGTGGCCTGGGCGTGGCGCGAGCTGCGGTCAAACAGCAGCACGTCCAGCGCGTCCTCGATCTGGCGCACCCGATAAGTCAGCGCACTGGGCACCAGCCCCAGGGAACGTGCTGCGGCGGCGAAGCTGCCGGTCTCGGCAATGGCCTGCAGCATGGCCAGGCTGTCGGGGGTGAGCACATCGCGGGAACTGGGCATGGGGCGTTTTTGAGTGTTCAAACAGTTTGAATGATGCCATCAATGGCATTCAGCCACCTGAGAGAGGCGAGCTTCTACAGTAGAGCCATAGAGACAAACAACTCTGAACGAAAGGACCTCACCATGATGACTCTGCGCAAATCCCAGGAACGTGGCTACGCCGATCACGGCTGGCTCAAGTCCTTCCACAGCTTCTCGTTCGCGGGCTACTACGACCCCCGCCACATGGGCTTTGGCAACCTGCGCGTGATCAACGAAGACCGCATTGCCCCCGGCACCGGTTTTGGCGCCCACGGCCACCGTGACATGGAAATCATCAGCTATGTGATGGACGGCGGCCTGTCGCACAAGGACAGCATGGGCAACGAACAGACCATTGTGCCCGGCGAGGTGCAGCGCATGAGTGCGGGCTCGGGCGTGGTGCACAGCGAGCACAACCATGCAGATGGCGGCACCACCCATTTTCTGCAGATCTGGCTGTTGCCTGCACGCACCGGTATCGAACCCGGCTATGCCCAGAAGGCTTTTCTCGAGGCCGAGAAGCGCGGCAAGCTGCGCCTGGTGGCATCGCCCGACGGTGCCGAAGGTTCGGTGACCATGAATGCCGATGCCCGGCTGTTTGCCGGCTTGTTCGACGGCGACGAAACCTTTGACATGGCGCTGCCCGCTGGCCGCAAGACCTATGTGCACATGGTCAAGGGCGAGCTGGTGGTGAATGGACAAAAGCTGACAGCCGGTGATGCGGCGCTTATTGAAAATGAGTCTCGCCTGAGCCTGGGGCAGGGCAAGAGCGCCGAAGTACTGGTGTTTGATCTGCAAGCGTGAGCTTCGAAAAATCTGCCATATCGCACTGAACTCAAATCCTCACAAGGGAGTTAGAAATGCTGAACCAACTGAAGAATCCTCTCGATCTGATCGGTCGTATCCTGATTGCGCTGCTGTTCCTGCCCGCAGGTTTTCAGAAAATCACCGGTTTTGCCGGTACCGTGGGCTATGCCGCATCGGTGGGCATGCCCATGCCGCAGCTTGCCGTGGGCATAGGCCTGGTGATTGAAATCCTGGGTGGCCTGGCCATTTTGCTGGGCTGGCATACCCGCTGGGCCGCGCTGATCCTGGGTTTCTTCACCCTGGTGGCCAGCTTCTTCTTCCACAATTTCTGGGGCGTGCCTGCCGAGGCCGCAGGCATGCAGCAACTGCTGTTCTGGAAGAACATCGCTGTCGTGGGCGGCCTGCTGGGCTACGCTGCCCATGGTGCTGGTGCCTGGAGTGTGGACGGCCGCAAGCACTGAGGCACTGCAAAGCTGCGCAAGCTGCTATAAATTTGATAGGCTTGCGCAGTCCCAAACCCACCCGCCGGGCGACCTTCCGGCGGGTTTTTTATTGCCGTCGGGCCGCCCCAAGGCAATAAACCCCCTTGGGGGCCGCGGCCACACGTCAGTGGGCAAGCGTGGGGGCTGTTTTATTGTCGTCGTGCCGTCCCAAGGTAATAAGCGGCCCCTCAGGAAAGCAAGCACACGAAGTGGGTAAGCTTGAGGCTTTTTTATTGCGTGACCGTTATGAATGTCTGCGCAGACTCTCTCTGGAAACCTTTCATGAGCAATATCGTTGTTGTCTACCACTCGGGCTACGGCCATACCCAGCGCATGGCGCAATCCGTGGCCCAGGGCGCCGGTGCGCAGCTGCTGGCCATTGACGCTGATGGCAATCTGCCCGAAGGCGGCTGGGCGCAACTGGCAGCGGCCGAGGCCATCGTCTTTGGCGCACCTACCTATATGGGCGCACCGAGCTGGCAGTTCAAGAAGTTTGCCGATGCCTCGTCCAAGCCCTGGTTTGCCCAGACCTGGAAAGACAAGCTGTTTGCCGGTTTCACCAACAGCGCCGGCGTGCAGGGCGACAAGCAGGTGACGCTGGACTATTTCTACCACCTGGCCATGCAGCACAGCGGCATCTGGGTGGGCCTGGGCATGTTGCCGTCCAACACCAAGGCGGCGCAGCGCAACGATGCCAACTGGATGGGCGCCTACTCGGGCGCCATGGCCCAGACGCCTTCCGATGCCTCGGTGGCAGAGATGTTGCCAGGCGACCTGGAGACGGCGCGGCAGTTTGGCGAGCGTGTGGCCAGTACGGCCAGGCGCCTGACCAAGTAAACAGCATAAGTAGCTGGCGCCGCTATTGAAACAAAAGCGCCTGACGCTCTCTGTATATGGATTTCAGGTTGAAAATTACCTGAAACCATATTGCAGAGAGCGCCAGACGCTTTGTTTTTGAGAGTGCTTACAGCAGGTGCTTTTTCACGGGGCGGGGGTGGACCAGCGGCGTGCGCTCCAGGTCCGTGCCCAGAGAGTCGCGGCCGTCGAAGACAAAACAGCCGCCGTCGTAGAACTTGCCATCGGTCTCTTCAAAATATTTGAGGATGCCGCCTTCGAGCTGGTAGACGTTCTCGATTCCTTCTTCCTGCATCAGGATGGCGGCTTTTTCACAGCGGATGCCGCCTGTGCAGTAACTGACCACGGTCTTGCCGGCAAATTCGGCCTTGTGCTCGCGCAGCGCGGGCGGGAATTCGGTGAACTTGGTCAGGCGCCAGTCTATGGTGCCGGCAAACGCGCCTTCGTCGACTTCGTAGTCGTTGCGCGTGTCCAGGGTGACCACTTCACGGCCTTCGTCGTCATGGCCCTGCTCCAGCCAGCGGCGTAGCGTGGCCGGCGCGACCGAGGGGGCGCGCCCGCTGGCGGGGCGGATGGAGGGGTGGTCCATGCGAATGATCTCGCGCTTGACCTTGACCAGCATCTTGCGAAACGGCACATGGTCGGACCAGCTTTCCTTGGGGTTCAGATCGGCAAAGCGTGGGTCCAGCTTGAGCTGAGCGATGAAGCTGCGAACGGCCGCAGCAGGCCCGGCCAGAAAGAAGTTGATGCCTTCCTCGGCCAGCAGCACCGTACCCTTGAGGTCCAGTTCCTGGGCGCGTGCCAGCAGCGTCTCGCGCAGTGCGTCGGCGTCGGGCAGGGGCGTGAATTTGTAGCAGGAGATGTTGAGTATGTCGGCCACGTCGATATCCGGGGCGGCGACCACTCGGCAGCTCGGCCGACAGTGGCAGAGCTTAGGCCGGGGCCGTCAGCGCAGCCTTGATTTTATTAGACAGCTGCGCCACTGCCAGCGATGCGGGCGCTCCGGGCATGGACTGCAGCAGCAACTGGCGCCGCATCACGGCATCGCGCACGGCGGGATCGGTGGGGATATCGCCCCAGTGCGTGAGCTGCAGGGGCTGACCCGAATCGGTGGTCACAAAGCGGTTGAGCACCTGCTGCAACTGGCCGGTAATGGCACGGCCGTCACCGGGGCGCTGGGTCTGGTTGATGACCAGGCGTATCTGCTGGCGCTTTTGCTGGGTGGCCATCACCTTGATGGCGGCGTAGGCGTCGGTCAGCGAGGTGGGCTCGGGCGTGGCTACGACCAGTACCTCGGAAGCCATGGAGACCGAGAACAGCACCACATCGGAGATGCCGGCGCCGGTGTCCAGCAAGATGATGTCGTAGCGCGGGCGCAGCGTGTCGATGGTGAGCATGAACTGGCTGCGCACCTCAGGTGTCAGGCGCGAGTATTCGATCATGCCCGAGCCTGCCAGCAGCACGGAGTAGCCGCCGGGTGTGGGCAGGATGGCGTCTTCCAGCGTGGCGCGGCCCGTGAAGACATCGTGCAGCGTCACCTTGGGGTAGAGGTTGAGCACCACGTCTAGATTGGCCAGGCCCAGATCCGCGTCGAGCACAAGCACATTGAAGCCGTGGCGAGCCAGGGCAGCCGCCAGATTGGCAGAGACAAAAGTCTTGCCGACGCCGCCCTTGCCGCTGGTCACGGCGATGATGCGCGCCTGCTTGGTGCGACCGGGTGCACGCAGGGCATCTTCCATGGAAATATGGGCAGGTAAGTGAGGGTGAGGGGCCAAGGTATCCATCGTCTCAAGGCGTTATGACCTGGCTTTTGGCGTCGGTGCTTACGTCGTGGGCTGTATTGCTCTCTGAGCCATTTTCTGCGATGGCATCAGGGGTTAAAGGGCCGAAAAGCAGGCTTTTTTCCTCTGCACTCACGGTACTGTCGGGCGGCTCTTCGATGCGTACGCAGTTGCGACCTGCGGATTTGGCAAGGTAGAGCTGGCGGTCGGCGCGCTCGGTCCAGAGCTGGGCGGTGCTGCGAATCCACTGCAGGGCATAGACGCCTCCGATGCTGACGGTGATGTTCAGCGAGGTGCTGGGGGAGACCTGGATCGGTGTCTCGGCAATGGATTGGCGCAGGCGCTCGGCCACGGAGTGGCCAAAGTGGGCGGGGCAGACCGGCAGCACGATGGCGAATTCCTCGCCGCCATAGCGCGCCAGCGTATCCATGGGGCGTATGCCATCGGCAAGGGTGTGCGCCACGGACTGCAGCACCATGTCGCCTGCGATATGACCGTGCTCGTCGTTGATCTGCTTGAAATGGTCGATGTCCAGCATCAGCAGCAAGGCGGTTTCGCCCGAGCGTGCCACGCGGTCGATTTCGCGTTCGATGACGGTGCGGAAATGGCGCCGGTTGCCAAGCCCTGTCAGCGGGTCGCGCAGGGACAGCGCACATAGGCCATCAATCAGGGCCTGCAGATACTGGGTGGGAGTGTCCGTGGGCAAGCGCATCTCGCTGCCTCCTGCACGGGTCACCAGATTGTGGGCAGTGGCCAGACGCAGATCGCGTAAAAACACGGATTGATGGGGGGCGGAGGAAGTCACGGCTTGCTACGAAATTTCAAACAAGTGTAGCAGTGGCCATCGCCTGTATTGGGTTTGTGACAAATAGTGCACTATGGCATTGGCGGGTCTTGCTCTTTGGCGCAAACACGGCTCAGAAATTCGCTGCTGGTGCGATAGAGCGCGATGATGGAGCCCTGCTGCAGCAGCAGGCCGGCGCGCTGCAGGCGCTTTTCTGCGGGCAGCTTCAGCCCCACCACATGCAGGGTGCCGCCGCGCTTGGCCACCATGCGCTCGAGCCGGGCAAAGGTCTCCACGCCTGTGATGTCGATACTGTTGACGGGCTCCATGAGCAAAGCGATATCGCTGCAGCCGGGGTTTTGCTGCAAGGCCTCGGTCGCATAGCGCTCCAGCGCCGAAGCGGTGGCGAAATCCAGGTCGGCATCCATGCGCAGCGCCATGATGCGGGGCGCCAGCGGGGGCAACTGCCAGAGCTGGCGGCTGCGCAGGCTGCCGTCGGGGTGCAGGCCGACCTCAATGATGCGCGGGTGCAGGTGCTGGTAGATGAAATAGGCCTGGGTCAGCGCAATCCCGGCAAACACGCCCCAGTACATGCGCGGTGCCGTCAGAATCGTCAGAGCCAGCGTGGTCACGCTGATGCAGGCTTCCACGCGGGAGACCCTGAACAGGCCCAGGATCTGCATGGGCTTGATCAGATTGAGGACGGCCGTGACCACGATGGCCGCCAGTGCGGCCTGAGGCACATGGTAAAGCCAGGGAATGAACCACTGCACGACCACGACCACCAGCAGGATGGAGAACACATTGGCGTAGCCGGTCTTGGCGCCAGCCAGCAGATTGACGGCCGAGCGCGAGAAGGAGGCGCTGGTGGCAAAGCTGCCGAACAGGCCGGCGCTGACCTTGGACAGCCCTTGTGCCACCAGATCCTGATTCTCGTTCCAGCGTGTTCCTGCCTGCTGGTGCTCGACCTGGGCGCTGGAGGCCGTTTCCAGAAAGCTCACCAGCGACAGCACGAGCACAGGCATGACCAGTGCGCCGAACTGATCCCAGTCCAGCAGGTCTGGCCATAGAAAGTGCGGCAGACCTGCCGGCAGATGCCCGACGACGGCACCGCTGGAATCCGCAAAACCGGTGGCCCAGCTGACCAGCCCCGTGAGTGCAATGATGAAAATGGCCGAGGGAAAGGCCGGACGCCATTTCTTGGCCACCATCAGCAGTGCCATGCTGCTGAGACCGAAGGCGATCGAGCGCCAGTCGAACAGATAGATGGATGGGGAATGCCAGACCGTGGCCCAGTCCGCACGCATGCCCAGCAGCGTGGGCAATTGCGAGGCCAGAATCAGCAGGGCTGCAGCCTGGGTGAAGCCTGCCAGCACCGGCGAGGTCACCAGATTCAACAGCCAGCCGGCGCGAACCACGCCCAGTACCGCCTGTACCAGGCCCGACAGAATGGCCATCCAGGCGGCCAGTTGTACCCATTGGGCCGAACCGGGCTCGGCCATGCCGGTCAGCGAGGCGCCGATCAGCAGGGCGCTGAGCGCCGTGGGGCCCACGCCCAGGCGTGGGGAGGGGCTGAACAGAATGGCGACCGCGGCGGGAATGATGGAGGCGTAGATGCCGGTAATCAACGGCATGCCCGCCAGCGCTGCATAAGCCACGCCCTGAGGCAGCAGCATCAGGCCCACGGTGAGCCCGGCCCAGAATTCGCCACGCAGCAGCGCAGCGCCAGGCTTGGGCCATTGAAGAAAAGGGAACCAGCGGGCCAGGGAGTGCATGAATCACATTGTCAGGGTAAGCAGATGACCTGGATGTCACCCGTGATCGGAATCGGCAAATTCCGCATCCAGATTTGTCCTACAGGCAACTGAGGGCTGTTCGCATGCCTTGCCTTGAGACAGCTGTATACATTAACCGTTCAGTTTTGTTGAGGCATTAAGGGAGAACCAAAAATGGCATCTATCGTTTTCAAGCGTTCCGTTCATGTTCTGGCTGTGACGGCTCTGGCCTTCGGCCTGGCCGCCTGCGGCAAGTCCGACGAGAACAATACAGCCGGTCAGAAGCTGGACTCCGCCATTGCTCAGACCGAGCAGGCGGCGCAAAACGCCGGCAGCAAGATTGAAGAAGGTGCTGCCAAGGCTGGCGAGGCGACTGCCAACGCACTGGACAAGGCCGGTGACAAGATCGCTGGCGCTGCGGAGACGGCCGGCCAGAAGGTCGAGGCCGGTGCTGCCAGTGTCGGAGCGGCTCTGGATGACGCAGGCATCACGGCCGCCGTCAAGACCGAGCTGATCAAGGCTCCCGAAATCAGCGCGCTGCAAATCAATGTGGACACCAAGGACGGCGCCGTGACCTTGAGCGGCACCGTTCCCTCCGAAGCTGTGAAGAACCAGGCCGGCGATATCGCCAAGGCCGCCAAGGGCGTGACCTCGGTGACCAACAATCTGACGGTCAAGGCCGGCTGATCTTTCTGACCATCACCCGCAAGGCCGGAGCGCGCAAGCCCTCCGGCTTTTTTGCGTCTCTTGACTTTCTGGGCTCGCTGCAGCCGACCATGCCATCACAGCTTTGCACCGCGCGACGGCTTAGGGGATAAGAACAGGCCCTAAGATTCCCCGCATGACCCAAGCCGATACCAAGCTCTCCACCCATCTGATCCACCACCCTTATCAGGCGCCCGCGGACTTTGCCGGCCCTCAGCCCGCGGTGCACAAGGCCTCGACCGTGTTCTTCGAGAACGTGCAGGCCATGCGCGAGCGCCGCTGGCTGGACAAGAGCAGCTATACCTACGGGCTGCACGGCACGCCCACGACCTATACGCTGGAGGAGCGGCTGGCCACGCTGGAAGGCGGTCTGCAGTGCCTGCTGGTGCCCAGCGGATTGGCGGCCATCGCCACCACCTCGCTGGCGCTGCTGAGAACCGGGGACGAGGTGCTGGTGCCGGACAACGTCTACGGCCCCAACAAGACGATGACCGAGGGCGAACTGGCCCACTTCGGCATAACCCATCAGTACTACGACCCCATGAGCGTGGAAGATCTGGCATCCAAGATCACGCCCGCGACCCGGCTGGTCTGGCTGGAGGCTCCAGGCTCGGTGACTATGGAGTTCCCCGATCTGATGGCCCAGGTGCGCCTGTGCCGTGAAAAAGGCATCACCACCGTTCTGGACAATACCTGGGGCGCGGGTCTGGCGTTCAAGCCTTTCGACCTGCTGGGTGACGGCGGCAGCCTGGGAGTGGATGTTACAGCCCATGCGCTGACCAAATATCCGAGCGGCGGCGGCGATGTGCTCATGGGTAGCATCATCACGCGCAACCAGCCGCTGCATATGCGCATCAAGCTCTCGCATATGCGCATGGGCCTGGGCGTCAGCGGCAATGACGCCGAGGCCGTGTTGCGCAATCTGCCCAGCATCGGCCTGCGCTACCACGCCCAGGACAGGGCCGCGCGTCAGCTGGCACAGTGGCTGGCGGCGCAAAGCGCCGTGGTGCAGGTGTTGCACCCCGCCATGCCGGGAGCGCCCGGCCATTCGTACTGGAAGCAGCTATGCGCGCAAAACGGCAGCGAAGGCGTGGCCGCCGGTCTGTTCAGCGTGGTGATCGACGAGCGCTTTGATCAGGCGGCCGTGGACCGCTTCTGCGACAGCCTGCAATTCTTCAAGATCGGCTACAGCTGGGGCGGCCCGGTCAGTCTGGTCGTGCCTTACGAGCTGGCCGAGATGCGCAGCCGCGCCACGCCGCATATCAAGGCGGGCACGGTGGTGCGCTTTGCCATCGGTCTGGAGGACGTGGCCGATCTGCAGGCCGATCTGGCCCAGGCGCTGCAAAAGGCATTCACCTGATCTGCTATGAATAGGGAAGCTGCCTGCGCTTGCTATTCATGAAATTGAAGAGGATTTCCTTCGATTATCAATAGGGAGCAAGCGCAGGAAGCTACTGAATGGATAGTGTGGCAGGCTGGAGGCTACGGGCTTTCCGCAATGCCAAGCCCTGTCCGGCAGGTTAACTTGTGATGCATCGGCACGCACCGGTTCGGCGGTGCAGCCAGGCCAACAAGGAGGACCCGCCGCATGCAAGCTTCCCCTGTTTCCAGCCATGAAGCCGATCCTGCCGCGTTGCAGGTGCGCAGCCTGAGCTTTGCCCAGCCCTGGCAATGGTTGGTGCTGGGAGCGCGTGATGCGATGCGTGCACCGCTGATCGCGCTGTTCTATGGCCTGTGCTTCTGGGCCATGGCCTTGCTGCTGGGCTGGGTGTTTCGTGCCAGCCCCGAGTATGTGATGTCCATGGCCAGCGGCTGCCTGCTGCTGGGGCCGTTTCTGGCCATGGGACTGTACGAGCTCAGCCGCCGGCTGGAGCAGGGGCAGCGGCCGCAGCTGGGGGCGTCGCTGCTGTGCTGGAGCCGTCATCTGCAGAGCATGGGCATGCTGGTCATGGTGCTGATGGTGCTGGAGATGCTCTGGGGCCGCGCCTCCATGGTGGTGTTTGCCATCTCCTTCGACACCGGTATGCCCACTACGGCCAGTGTGCTGCAAACTGTGGTGCGCCGCGAAAACTGGGAATTTCTGCTGATCTACACGGCGGTGGGCGGTGTGTTTGCGGCACTGGTCTTTGGCTTTACGGTGGTGGCGTTGCCTACCATTCTGGACAGGGATGCCGATGCCTTGACCGCCTGCATCACCAGCATGCGTGTCGTGGGACTCAATATCGGGGTCATGCTGCTGTGGGCGGCCATCATCACCGTGCTGGTGGCGGTATCCTTGATGCCCTATGGCGCGGGCCTGCTGATCGTGGGCCCTGTGCTGGGCTGTGCCAGCTGGCATGCATATCGGGCCAGCGTGGAGCTGCCTGAAGCGCAGCCCGAGGCGGCCTGAAGCTGGAAAGTGGAGATCGATGGAATTGTGGAACCGGTTCAAGAAGCGCTTTGCACTGCGTACAGGCAAGGCTGGAAGCGGCCCGGCTGTACATGCCTGCGAGACTCCCGACATCCGCTATTACCGCGACTCTTCGAGCTTCGGCAACCACCACGGCAGCTCATATGACTCCAGTTGCAGCAGCTCGGATAGTTCCGATAGCTCCTGTAGCTCGGACAGCGGCGGCGGAGGCGATGGAGGAGGCGGCGCAGACTGAGCCATCCGCACCTTGCGTTGTCACTTCAGCAAGGGCTTGAGCTTGGGCCAGACATTGTTCAGCATCAGCGGCTGGGCCTGGGCATTGGGGTGGATGCGGTCGGCCTGAAACCATTGCATCGCGTCGGGCGTATCCCCGAAGCCGGCCAGCAGAAACGGCAGCAGCGCCAGCTTGTGCCGGTTGGCCGTGCCCTGGAACATCTGCGCAAATTGCTCGGTATAGCTGGCGCCGTAATTGGGCGGTACCTGCATGCCGACCAGCAGCACCTGGGCGCCCGCGTCCTGACTGGCCTTGATCATGGCGTCCAGATTGCCTTGCGAGCTCTGCAATGCCAGGCCACGCAGGGCGTCGTTGCCGCCCAGCTCCAGAATCACGATGGAGGGCTGGTGCTGACTCAGCAAGGCGGGCAGGCGGGCCCGGCCGCCCGAGGTCGTATCGCCGCTGATGCTGGCGTTGACTACGGCCCGCGGCGCTTTCTCCGCCTGCAGTCGCTGCTCCAGCAGCTTGACCCAGCCCTTGCCGCGGTTCAGGCCGTATTCGGCGCTTAGCGAGTCGCCGAGCACCAGTACCGGGCCGGTCTTGTTCTGCGCGCCAGCCATGCCCCATGGCCCCGAAATTCCCAGTGCCAGGGCAAGCGCGATACAGTGGCGGCGGTCCATTCTGATGTTCCTGCTTCCCGATTGATTCATGCCAGACACTTCCACCTCTTCCTTGATCGTTGTTGAGAAGCTCGCCAAGTCCGTTCAGGACTCGGCTGGCGTGCTGGACATTTTGCGGGATATCGACCTGCAGTTCGCCGCAGGCGAGACCGTGGCCATAGTGGGGGCCTCGGGTTCCGGCAAAAGCACGCTGCTGTCGATTCTGGCGGGATTGGATACCCCCAGCCGGGGTGCGGTGCGGCTGCAGGGTCAGGATTTGTTTGCGCTCAGCGAAGACGGACGCGCGGCGCTGCGCGCGCAGAAGATGGGTTTTGTCTTCCAGAGCTTTCAGTTGCTGGGCAATCTGACGGCGCTGGAAAACGTCATGCTGCCGCTGGAACTGGCCGGTGCCCGTGAAGCCCGTGCACGCGCCACGCAGATGCTGGAGCGCGTGGGCCTGGGCCAGCGCCTCAATCACTACCCCAAGCTGATGTCCGGCGGCGAGCAGCAGCGTGTGGCGCTGGCCCGTGCCTTTGTGGTGGAGCCGGCCGTGCTGCTGGCCGATGAACCCACGGGCAGCCTGGACTTCGCCACGGGGCAGACCATCATGGACCTGATGTTTGCCTTGAATCGCGAGCGTGGCACGACCTTGATTCTGGTCACCCATGACCGCAGCATTGCGGCGCAGTGTGATCGCAGCATCACCATCGAGGCTGGGCGGGCCATCTGAACAAGGCCCCCCAACGCTTGCCCGCTGTCCCCAAGGGGGCTGTTTATCGCCTGGGGGCGGCTCTGCGGCGATAAAAAAGGCCTGTACGCATACAGGCCTTTTTGTGTCTATCGCTTGTGGGGCGATCGCTGGAGGCTATGAAAACAGGAGCTTCTCAGATGCGCGGCACTTCTAGGCCCGCCTTGCGCTCGGCGGCGCGGCAGGCGGCGGCGGTGAACAGTACATCAGTCGAGGAGTTGAGGGCGGTTTCGGTCGAATCCTGGACCACGCCGATCACATAGCCCACGCCCACGACATACATGGCGACATCGTTGGGGATGTTGAACAGGCTGCAAGCCAGTGGAATCAGCAGCAGCGAGCCGCCGGGCACGCCCGAAGCTCCGCAGGCGCAGACGGCAGAGACCACGCACAGCAGGATGGCCGTGGGAATGTCCACCGAGATATGCAGGGTGTGAGCGGCGGCCAGCGTCAGCACGCTGATGGTGATGGCCGCACCGGCCATATTGATGGTGGCACCCAGAGGGATGGAGATGCTGTAGGTGTGCTCGTCGAGATTGAGCTTCTTGGCCAGCGCCAGGTTCACGGGGATATTGGCGCCCGAGCTGCGTGTGAAGAAGGCCGTGACGGCGCTTTCGCGCAGGCAGGTCAGCACCAGAGGGTAGGGGTTGCGACGGGTCTGCGTCCAGACAATGATGGGGTTGACCACCAGCGCCACAAAAACCATGCAGCCCACGAGTACGCCCAGCAGATGGGCATAGTCCTTGAGTGCTTCCAGTCCGCCTGAGGAGAAGGTTGAGACCACCAGGCCGAAGATGCCCAGAGGCGCCAGACGGATCACGGACTGGATCACCACGGTGATGGCCTGGCCGAAGTCGTCCACCATGGTGCGTGTCGATGCGCTGGCATGGCGCAGTGCGATGCCCAGCGCAATCGCCCAGACCAGAATGCCGATGTAGTTGGCGTTCAGCAGTGCGTTGACGGGGTTGTCGAAAGCGCTCTTGAGCACGGAGATCAGCACCTGGCTGATTTCGCTGGGTACGCCCTGGACTTCGGGCATTTCGCGAAAGTGAATGACCGATGGGAACAGCGCGCTGGCAGCCACGGCCACGCAAGCCGCGGCCAGGGTGCCGATCAGATACAGGGTGAGCACGGGCTTGATCTGGGTTTCCTGGCCGGGGCGGTGGCCGCTGATGGCAGCCATGACCAGCAGGAACACCAGTATCGGGGCAACGGCCTTGAGTGCGGAGATGAACAGCGTGCCCAGCAGGGAGACGGGCTGGGCGGCGGAGGGCCAGAGCCAGGCGACAAGACCGCCGAGAATCAGGGCGACAATGATCTGCAGCACCAGGCTGGTGCGGTTGAACCAATCGAGCAGGGCTTTGAGCATGCAGGAAGACGTGTAAGAGCTAGGTGAAATGCCTGGCGAGATGGGCCGGGCACTGCGTCAATTGCGGGGGCAGACAGGCAAATTTGCGCCGGCAATGTCGGGCGATCAGAGCCGCTGATCGCAAGCGGCTCTGCTGCATCTGGGAAGGCCTGTGCTGACAGGCGCCAAAGCTGATCTAGCTCTGGCCCGATGGCTCCACCCGAAGAGCCGGCAGTTTAGCGGCTTGGCAAAAACACAGCCGTGGGCCCAGACATGGCCCCAGGTACAGCAAGGCAAGGCAAAAGGCCGGGATAATGTCGCCCCATGTCGTCCCCCAAAGTTCTTTTCGGCTTTCACGCCGTCGGCGTGCGTCTGAAAACCGCCCCCCAGTCCATCATCGAAGTCTATTTCGAAGCTTCGCGCCGCGATGCGCGCATGCGCCAGTTTCTGGAGCGCGCCAAGGAAGCAGGGGTGCGCCTGATCGAGGCCGATGCCATGCGCATTGCCAAGCTTGCCGGTTCTCACGGCCATCAGGGCGTGGCCGCGCGGGTCGAGGAAGTCAAGGACACGCGCACGCTGGACGAATTGCTGGATGATCTGGAAGCCGAGGGCGTCAAGGCGCCGTTGCTGCTGGTGCTGGACGGTGTGACAGATCCCCACAACCTGGGTGCCTGCCTGCGCGTGGCCGATGGTGCTGGCGTGCATGCGGTGATTGCCCCCAAGGACCATGCGGCCGGCATCAATGCCACCGTGGCCAAGGTGGCCAGCGGCGCTGCCGAGACCGTGCCTTACTTCATGGTCACCAATCTGGCGCGGACCTTGAAGGAATTGCAGGAACGCAATATCTGGGTCATCGGCACCAGCGGCGATGCGGACAAGCACCTCTATCAAATGGACCTGACAGGCCCTACGGCCCTGGTGCTGGGCGCCGAAGGCGATGGCATGCGCCAGCTGACTCGCAAGACCTGTGACGAGCTGGTCAGCATCCCCATGCAGGGCGCGGTGGAAAGCCTGAACGTGTCGGTGGCCAGCGGCGTGTGCCTGTACGAAGCGCTGCGTCAGCGTCTGGCTGCCAAGGCCTGATCTTTGGATCTGGTTCACAAGGCGCAACTGCCCAGGCAGGAGGCGCCTTTTTTATGGCGGGTCCACCTATAGACTTTTCCGCAGGCTGGTCTGCCCGGCCTTTGGCATGCTCTGCCTCAAGCCAGCTCCGGTCATTGCGAAAAAAGTGTGGACTGACAGCGAGGCCCGGGTGATGGGCGCTACCGATAAACCTTGACAGCCAATGATGGCAGGCGGCAATTGATGGAGCACAAAGAGCGGATTGCACAGGCAGGAGAGTGGGTGGCACAGGCCCGTCGGGTATGCGTGCTGACGGGCGCGGGTGTGAGTGCCGAGTCAGGCATTCCCACGTTCAGGGATGATGAATCAGGCTACTGGTCGCAGTTCAAGCCCGAAGAGATGGCCAGCGAGGCGGGCTACCGCCGTGATCCGGCCCATGTCTGGCGCTGGTACCAGCATCGGCGTGAGCGTCTGGCCCAGGTTCAGCCCAATGCAGGGCATAGGGCCCTGGCGCAATGGGCAGCGATGCATCCCCGGCGCATGACGCTGGTCACCCAGAACGTGGACGGCCTGCACTAGAGGGCCGGCAGTCAGGGCGTGCTGTGCCTGCATGGAGAGCTGATGAAAAACCGCTGGCTCAATCGCCGCTGCGCCGAATGCGATCTGGAGCGCACCTCTGCCGGAGAACCGCCGTTTTGCCCCGCTTGCGGCAATATGCTGCGCCCGGCCGTGGTCTGGTTTGGCGAAATGCTGCCCGCAGGCATCTGGGCCGAGGCCGAGGAGGCCGCCAGTCACTGCGATCTGATGCTGGTCGTGGGGACCTCGGGTGCCGTCTACCCCGCGGCGGGCCTGGCTCAGCTGGCCCATAGAACTGGAGCCAGGGTGGTGGTCGTCAACCCCCATGCCAGCGAGCTGGATTCCGTTGCAGATTGCCTGATTCCACAAGCCTCCGCCATTGCCCTGCCACAGCTATTGCAGCTTTGAATGCTGCGCAGCCTTTTGTGGGAAAGCGCTGGCAGCTATTAATATGATTGCGATTTGCCCAGGTTGTCACGACTGCAGTGTGGCCGCCAGTTCTTGCAGCTGATCGGCGCACAGGTTCCAGCCGGTCTCGAATCCCATGGCGATATGCTGCTGGCGTGCTTCTTCGCTCCAGTGGCGGGCGCGTGCCGTGTAACGTGTTTGCCCGGCCTCGGGTTCAAAGCTGATGATGGCCGTCATGAACGGCTTTTCGGATGGAATCCAGCCGGCGCTGTAGGCATCGGTGAACACCAGACGCCTGTCGGCCTCCACCTCCAGATAGACACCCTGATTGGGGTATTCCTTGCCGTCTGGATCGCGCATGACGATGAGGTTGTGGCCGCCCGGCCGTACATCGAGATCGGCTTTGGCAATGCTCCAGGGACGGGGTACAAACCATTGCTTGAGCAGCTCGGGCTCGGTCCAGCAACGGTAAAGCGTGTGGGCGCTGGCCGGAATCAGCCGGGTGATGAGCAGGTCGCGAACATGTTCGCCTACGGGATCCAGAGGTGTCTCGGACATGGGGCTCTCCTTGAACAAGAGGGTGTTTTTATACCCTAGCCGTGGCGCTTGTCGAGTGCGCCGTATGGAGTGCGCGAATGC
Source organism: Comamonas resistens (assembly GCF_030064165.1). Classification (NCBI taxonomy): domain Bacteria; kingdom Pseudomonadati; phylum Pseudomonadota; class Betaproteobacteria; order Burkholderiales; family Comamonadaceae; genus Comamonas; species Comamonas resistens. The sequence continues at coordinate 2,986,570 of NZ_CP125947.1, read as the reverse complement.
CTAGATCCAGCCCAGAGCTCCCAGCAGTGCGCCGCCAGCCAGCAACCACAGCAGGTGTATGCGGGTGCGCCACACCAGCAAGGTGCAAGCCAAGCTCAGCAGCCATACCCGCCAGTCCCGGGCCGGGTTGCCGCTGGCGCTGCCCAGCAGCCAGCCTGTGGCCAGCAGCAGGCCAATGACCAAGGGCGCCATACCCTGCTTGAAGGCGCGCACGCCGCGCTTGTCGCGGTTGCGCTGGCCCCAGCGTGAAGCCTGCCAGGTCAGCAGGGAGCTGGGCAGCAGGATGCCAATCATGCAGACCGCCACGCCCAGCGCGCCAAGCGACCAGGCCACCGCGCCGCTGCCACCACCAGCGTTCAGCCCGACATTCCAGCCCAGCAAGGCGATGAACAACACATTGGGCCCGGGTGCGGCCTGGGCAATGGCGATGGAGCTGGTGAACTGGGTATCGGTCAGCCAGTGGTTGCCACCGACCAGAAAACGGTGCATGTCGGGGGCGGTGGCAATGGCACCGCCAACGGCCATCAAAGAGAGCGAGAGAAAATAGCTCAGCAGGTGCAGCCAGTCCATTGCCTGCATCTGGATCACCAGCGTATTCATGCGGCCAGCCTTCGGTAGGTCAGCAGACAGCCGCTACCACCAACCAGCAGCAGGGCCCAGAACAACGGCATGCGCAGCACGGCGACCAGGGCAAAGGCCGCAATGGCCAGGCCGGCGCAGTACCAGCGCCCCAAGGGGTGATGGCGCAAGGTGCTTGCGAGCTTGAGGCCCATGCCTGCCACCAGTCCGGCGGCCACTGCGCCCATGCCACGCAGGGCCCCAGCCACGGCCGGGCTATCCGAAAACTGGGTATAGATCAGGGTGAGGCTGATGACGACCAGCATGGGGAAAGCCAGCATGCCGCACAGTCCAACGATGGCGCCACGCCAGCCGAAATAGCGCTCGCCCAGCATGATGGACAGATTCACCACATTGGGGCCGGGCATGATCTGCGCCACGGCCCAGTCCTCGATGAATTCTTCGTTGCTCAACCACCGGCGCTTTTCCACCAACTCGCGCTGGACCACGGCCAGTACGCCGCCAAAGCCCTGCAAGGCCAGAAAGGTCAGCGACCAGAAAAGCTCGCGCAGATCGCGTGGCCGAGGGCGTGAGATGGCGGTTGGGGCAGGGGTGGTGCTCATAAGTGCCCCGGGGGCGGATGTCGGGTGATCGGGCAGTGCCGCTCATGCTAACCCTGCAGATAGATATTCCGTGCGGCCAAGCCATCTTCAGTGGAGACAGGGGTATCTGTTGCGCAGATGGCGCAAGCCAGGGCCGTATCAAAAAGTGACTGCCTAGATGTCGCCCAGAATTTCTTCGAGATCTGTTCCGTCTGCATCGGCCTCCAGACGCAGGCTGCCCTGAATGTGATCAAGGTGCTTGAGCATCAATTGTTCGGCCTGCTCGCTGTTGCCTGCAATGATGGCGTTGACAACGGCTTCATGTTCGTCCACTAGGCAGCAGGTATTGACGGCCGACTCGTAGAGAGAAATGGTCAGGCAGGTCAGCGTTGACAGCTCACGCATGCTGCGAAGCAGTGCAGAGTTGCCCGCAAGCTCGGCCAGCAGCACGTGGAACTCTCCTGACAGGCGGACGGTAGCGCGCTTGTCCGCATTTTTTCTAGCGTCTCGCTCGGCCTTGAGGTGGGCCTGGAGCCTGCGAATCTTGGTATTGTCGACATGTTTGACCAGACGCTGTACCACGCCGGGTTCGATCAGGCGGCGCGCTTCAAACACATCCAAGGCCTGATCAATGCTCGGCTTGGCGACAAAAGCACCGCGTTGGGGAAAGAGTTCCACCATCTGCTCGCGGGCCATGCGGGCCAGAACCTCACGAACCCGGGCGCGGCTGGTGTTGAAGATGCTGGCCAGCCTGTCTTCTCCCAGCTTGGTGCCCGGTAGCAAACGATGTTCATGGATGGCAGTCGCAATGCGCGAAGCCATTTCATCTACGGTGATTTCGGAGCGGGAGGCGCTGTTTCGATTGTTCACTTTAAAAGCCGTTTTTGTCGACATGTGGGTGAATTCTAGTATCGGCTGGCAAGCCTCCCGATAGACGCTCAGTATGAGGCTTCTTTTCAAGCCTTACGGCAGCTTGCTCAGGAGCTGAGTCAGCCCTGGAGGAAGGTTCTTGAAGTCCTTGCGTGGCGGCTTGGCGAAGCTGCCGGCCCGGGCCGGCGCGGGAGCCAGCGAGACCAGGCTTTGCGCATGGTTGACGGCGCTGGAGACGCCGTCAACCGCAGGCACCGGCAACTGGTGCTTGATGGAGCGGGCCAGGCCCGCCAGCGGCGCGCCGGCGATGATCAGCACATCGGCGCCGTCATCATGAACGGCGGCTTCGCACAGGGACTGCAGGCGCGCTGCATGGTCGTCCTGAACGCTGCCAATGTCGCGTAGCGGCTCGTCCAGGCAGCGGATGCTGGCCAGGCGGTCAATCAGGCCATTGCGCTCCACCATGTCGCGGTACCAGGCCGTGATGCGCCTGGAGATGGCGACGATGGAAAAGCGTTTGCCCAGCATGCAGGCACTCATGAGCGCGGACTCGGTCATGCCCAGCACGGGGATGTCCAGCGCCTCGCGCAGGCCTTCGAGGCCGGGATCGCCAAAGGCCGCAAGGATGACGGCGTCATGCTGGTGCGCATGTTTGGCGGCCAGCTCGGCCACGGCATAGGCTGCGATCATGGCCTCGAAACGCGTCTCGATATAGGCCACGCCCATGGGCGCGGTCATCATGGTGATCTCCGTGCCCGGCGCGGCGGCCAGCCTGGCCTCTTTCTCGATGAGCGCGGTCACGCTCTCGGAGATATTGGGGTTGATGATGAGCAGTTTCATGGTGTGTTCGTGCGGGAGTTTCAGAACCGGGCCTGGTGGCGCTTGGGCAGCAGTGTGGGCGCGCCGCGCTGCAGGAAGCGGCCGCTGCCGGCGCGGGCGTGGAATTGCTCGCCGTCCCAGACTACTTGTCCCGCAGACAGGGTGAGGCAGGGCCAGGCCTTGAGCTGCTGGCCTTCATAGGGCGTGTAGTCCACGTTGTGGTGCAGATCGCGGTTGCTGATGGCGCGTTCGCCTTCCTGCCAGACCACGAGGTCGGCATCGGCGCCGATGGCGATGCTGCCCTTGCGCGGATGCAGGCCGTAGACCTTGGCCGGGTTGGTGGAGGTCAGCTCCACGAAGCGGTTGAGTGTCATGCGGCCCGTCAGCACACCATGCGTGTAGAGCAGCGACAGGCGGGTCTCGATGCCAGGAATACCGTTGGGAATGTGACCAAAGGACACCTCCTCGCCATTGGGTTTCTTGCCTTCGGGTGAGTCGTAGTTGAACGGCGCATGGTCCGAGGAGAACACGGTGAACAGGCCGTCGTTCAGCCCGTTCCAGATCACTTCCTGGTTGGCCTGATCGCGCGGCGGTGGGCTGCACACGCACTTGGCGCCCTGGTAACTGTCGTCTATGCCCAGATCCTCGGCGCTGAGGAACAGGTATTGCGGGCAGGTCTCGGCCATGATGTTCATGCCGTGGGAGCGGGCCCAGCGGATCTGCTCGACAGCCTCGCGGCCCGACACGTGGACGATGAGAATGGGCACGTCGGCCAACTCGGACAGGGCAATGGCGCGGTGGGTGGCTTCGCGTTCCACCAGCATGGGGCGAGAGACCGCATGGTAGCGCGGAGCGGAGCGGCCGCTGGCTTCCAGGCGCTTGGTCAGCCACTGGATGCAGTCGGCGTTCTCGGCATGGATCATGGCGGTGGCGTCGTACTTGCGCGCCACGTCCAGCACGTCGAGGATCTGGCCGTCGTTGAGCTTCAGATCGTCATAGGTCATGTAGATCTTGAAGGAGGTATAGCCTTCGCGGATCAACTGGGGCAGTTCCTTCTCCAGAACTTCGGGTGTGGGGTCGCTGACGATCATGTGGAAACCATAGTCCACGTGGGCCTTGCCGTCGGCGCGGCGGTGGTAGTCCTCCACGGCCGCGCGCAGCGACTGGCCCTTGGCCTGGGCCGCGAACGGAATCACGGTGGTGGTGCCGCCGCAGGCCGCGGCGCGCGTGCCGCTGTCGAAGTCGTCGGCCATGCGCACCGGCGGTTCCATGGGCTGGTCCAGGTGGCAGTGGGCGTCGATGCCGCCGGGCGTGACCACGCGGCCGGCAGCGTCATATTCGCGGGCGCCGGCGGGCAGGTTGGTGCCCAGTTGGACAATCTTGCCGTCGCGGATGGCTATATCGGATTCAAAGATGTCGCTGGCGGTGGCAACGCGCGCATTGCGCACTACGAGATCAAATTCGCTGGATTTCATGCTGAATATCAGAGTTTCGGGGTGTCGGTAGGGTCTGCCGGTGCTCCGGACTGGCCCTGGTGTTGTGATGCGAGTTTGAGTTCGCGCGCCAACGCCTTGTGGCGGGCGGGCGTGGGTTTGGCATGGGCCTGGTTGCTCAGCGCAGGCAGCACGTAGTCATTGACCATGCGGCGGATGGCCAGCACGTTCCGGGATTCGCGCAGGCCGCCTTCGATGGGCAGCATGCTGGTCATGACCACCACGGCATTGCGCTCGGGCAATATCACAATGAACTGGCCCTTGAAGCCCATGGCGTGGGTTTCGGGCTCGGTGGCGACGATGTCGTTGATCCACCAGTAATAGCCATACCATGGCGCCGAGGCGGGCGCGGTCATGGTGCGGACCCAGGCCTGGGAGACGATCTGCTTGCCGTCCCAGCGGCCGCCGGTCAGCACCAACTGGCCTAGCTTGGCCATGTCCACGGCGCGCAGGCGCAGCCCCCAGCCGGAGGAGACCAGGCCTTTGTCGTCAGCCCGCTCCCAGGCGTAATGGCTCATGCCCATGGGCTTGAAGAGTCTCTCCTTCGCAAAGTCCTGCAGTGGCATACCGGCGTCGGCTCCCAGTGTGGCGCTGGCCAGGATGGGGTTGACGTCGGTGTAGTCGAAGGTCGTGCCGGGCGCTACCTTGGGAGTAGTTTCGGCCGCCAGCTTGAGGCGGTCGGGGGCGCCGTAGTAGATGGGGTCGTCGGTGGGCTTGAAGTTGTAGACCAGGCCCGTGGACATGGACAGCACATGCCGCAGTTCGATGGATTGCTTGTCGGAGAAGGCGTCCTGGAGGTCGGGGCGGGCCTTGGCCAGGATGGGCGCCACTTTCTCGTCGAGCTTGCTGCGGCCCTCGTCCACCAGAACGCCGGCGGCCAGGGCCGTCACGTTCTTGGTGATGGAGTACAGCTCGTAGTTGTGGTTGCGCGTCAGGCCCTGGCTGTAGCGCTCATAGATCAGCTTGCCGTCCTTGACGACGAGAAAGCTGCGCACGTCGAGGTTTTCCTTGCGGATCATCTCGGACAACTGCACCAGAGGGCGTGAATCCACGCCTACGGACTCGGGGGCGGCCGCAGGGAAATCGGGACTCGCCTGGACGGCGACGGAGTTGCGGCTGGCTGGTGTGGCGGCATATGCGCTCAGGGTTGAGGCGATGGCCGTGGCGCAGGTCAGGGCCACGGCTCGGCGTGTGGGCAAAGGCATGGGGTTCTCCATCAAAGTGTCCAGACGAGGCGGGGCGGTACTTAGACCGGGATCTTCTTGCTGTAGTCGATCAGGATCGACGAGCAGACGAAGAGGCCTGCGCCCGCAGCAGCGAAGAGCATCATGGCCATGTCATAGGAGCCGGTGGCCTGCACGATCACGCCCACCAGAATGGGTACGCCGATGCCGGCGAAGTTGCCGCCCAGGTTCATGACGCCACCCAGGAAGCCGACGCGCTTGCGGGTGCCCAGAATCGAAGGAACGCACCAGAACAGACCGCACCAGCGCAGGAAGAACAGCGTTACCGACAGCAGGATCACGATGGTCACGGGGTCCTTGAAGCGGGCCACGTTGTAGATGGCGATGGTGGCGATGATTGAGGCGATACCGAACAGCGTGCGCAGCACCTTGGCTTGCGAAGCGCCCGCAGCCTTCCACTTGTCGGCAATCCAGCCGCCGACCATCTCGCCGACGAAGCCGGAGAAGAACATGATGAACACGGCGCCGCCCATCTGCTTGATGTCCATGTCATGCACCTTGGAAAGGTAGGTGGGCATCCAGGTCAGCAGGCCATAGAACAGCGCGTTGAAGCACATCCAGCCGAAGAACATGCCCCATACCGAGCGGTACTTGAAGAAGTCCATCACCTTGCCGCTGGCATGGGCGGGCTCGGCGGCAAGGTCGGCGGCATGTGCTTCCTCGATGAAGGCAGCTTCGGCTTCATTGACACCGGCGTGCTCACGGGGATGGTTGCGGATATACCACCAGGCAAAGACACCCGCGATCATGGTGCCAACGCCCGCGACGACGAAGGACACACGCCAGGAGTCGAAGTGGGTCAGCAGGCCGGCGATGATCAGCGCACCCAGGGCGGCACCCAGAGGTGCGCCACCGTCCAGCAGTGTGGCGCCGCGGCCGCGTTCGTTTTGGGTCATCCAGATGCCGTTGAGCTTGCCGCCTGCGGGGTAGATGGGGGCCTCGGAGGCGCCCAGACCCAGACGGGTGATCAGCAGCGACACCCAGCCGGTGCAAGCTGCGGCGATGGCCTGGAAGAAGCCCCAACCCAGGGTGGAGCAGACGATGACCACGCGTGGGCCGAAACGGTCGGCCAGCATGCCGCCGGGAATCTGCATGAAGGCATAGGTCCAGAAGAAGGAACTCATCAGCAGGCCCTGAACGGCAGGGCTGAGATCGAACTCCTTGGCGATCATGGGCATGGCCACGGACAGCGATGCGCGGTCAATGTAATTGACTGCGATCAGGAAAAGCATCATCAGGAAGATCTTCCAGCGCACCTTGGTCGGCGCTGCCGCCGCCTGTGGCACGGCAAGTGTGGTGGGGTTTTGCATCTCGGGTCTCGCTCCATCGGTTGGTTGGTTGTTCGATGTGAGGTTGAAATCTAAATGTCGACAATGTTGTCAACAATATCGTAAACACCTATTTGGGAATTTTCTCTGAAATATGCTGTGAGGCGAAAGGCGGTGACGCAGTGAAGATTTTTTTGTCGGATAACTTTGAGCGATTGGAATTTGATTTATTGTCAACAATATTGTTGACGTTTTGTTGGGCGAGGTGAACAATGCCGGCCAACCGGTTTGCCGGTTGGCCATACAACGGAGACAAGCAAGATGACTGCAACTACGACATGCCTGGGCGTGCTCACGCCTTCTTCCAACACCGCGCTGGAGCCTCTGACCAGCGCGCTGGCTGCCAGTGCCGGCAACTGCTCGGCCCACTTTTCGCGCTTCACGGTGACTGAGATTTCGCTGGCCGAGGGGGCACTGAACCAGTTCGACGACAGCAAGATCCTGGCCGCCGCCGAGCTGCTGGCCGATGCCAAGGTGGACGTGATCGGCTGGAGTGGCACGGCCGCAGGCTGGCGCGGCTTTGAGACCGATATGCGGCTGTGCGAGCGTATTACCGAGCGCACCGGCATCAAGGCCACGACGGCCATCCTGGCACTCAATGAACTGATGGAAAAGCTCTCCGTGAAGAAGCTGGCCATCGTCAGCCCGTACACGGCGGACGTGCAGCAATGCATCGTGAACAACTACCGCGTCGCAGGCGTCGAGACCACGGCAGAGCGCCATCTGGACATCTCGGTCAACCACAGCTTTGCGCTGGTGGAGCCCGAGCAACTGCTGCAACTCATCGGCAACGTGATCGAAGAAGGCAAACCTGACGCCGTCGTGACTTACTGCACCAATTTGCGCGCTGCGCACCTGGCCGAAGAGGTGGAGCGCCGTTGGGGCGTGCCGCTGCTCGATACCGTGAGCACCACGGTCTGGGGCATGCTGCGCGCGGCCGGGCGCGATCCTTCCGCCGTCAAGGGCTGGGGCCGCCTGTTCGATGTTGCATGATGTGGGCAAGCGACGACGAACCTGACCGATTCATGAGGAGACAAACATCGTGAAACTGCTTCGCTATGGCAGCGCGGGTGCGGAACGCCCGGGCGTGCTGGACGCCGATGGCGTGCTGCGTGATGCATCGTCCCTGGTGCCTGATTGGGTACCGGGGCAACTGGGCCCCGATGCGCTGGAGCGCATACGGCATACGGACTGGAGCCGTCTGCCCAAGGTTGACGGAACGCCACGCCTGGGCTGCCCTGTGGCGCAGGTGGGCAAGCTGGTCTGTGCGGGCCTCAACTATGCCGACCACGCGGCCGAGGCGGGACTGCCCGCGCCGGCCGAGCCCGTGCTCTTCATGAAGGCCGTGACGGCGATCTGCGGCCCGAACGATGCTGTGCAGATGATGCCGGGCGCGGACAAGGTCGACTGGGAGGTGGAGCTGGGCGTGGTCATCGGCAGCCGCGTGCGGCGCGTGACCGAGGCGCAGGCCTTGTCGCACGTGGCCGGCTATCTGCTGGCCAACGATGTGTCCGAGCGCGGCTGGCAATTGGAGCGTGGCGGCACCTGGACCAAGGGCAAGAGCCATGACACGTTTGCGCCGTTGGGCCCCTGGCTGGTGACGGCCGACGAAATTACCGATCCGCATCGCGTGGGCCTGTGGTTGGAAGTCAACGGCAAGCGCATGCAGAACGGCAATACGGCCAACTTCATTTTCAGCCTGCCCACGCTCATTTCGTATATCAGCCAGTTCATGACGCTGGAGCCAGGGGACGTGGTGCTGACCGGCACGCCGGCAGGCGTGGGCCTGGGACAGAAGCCCGCGCCGGTATTCCTCAAGCCTGGCGATGTGATGCGTCTGGGCGCCGATGGCCTGGGCGAGCAACGCCTGGTCTGCGAAGCTTTGCCGGGATAAGCCGTACTCGGCAGTGGCACGGCGCTAGCGCGTCAGCGCCATGCCGCCCTGCAGGCGCTCGCTGATGGCGGCAGCCATGTTGGCCGGTGCGTCCTTGAGCAGCGCCGGCCACAGCGCCTGGGCCTGGCGCAGCAGGTCCTTGAGCAGGCTGATATGGCGCGGAATGCGCAACAGCCCGCCGGCCTGCATCAGGGCGCGCAACCCGTCCCAGTCAAGGTGGCGCAGTCGCTCGTCGATGGCGCGGTTGACCGCATACTGGCCGGGCGGCGCATCGGCGAAGAAAGCGGCCACGCAGACCGGATCGTAGACAGGTGCCAGCCGCGGATGGCGGCCGTCGGGGTAGATCAGGGCCCAGTTCTTCAGGTGGGCATCGGTATTGCCCATGAGCATGAAGGCCAGCATGCGGGCCAGGAACTCGCGCGTGTCCTGCACGGGCTCGGGGCTTAGCCGGTTGAGCACGCGCAGCATGGTGGCCCAGTCGCGCAGCGGCTCGGTGCCATGGTTGCGGCCGTATTTCTGGCGCGGCGCATAGCCCAGCACCTGGTTGAATTCCTCCATATGGACACGCTCGCCGCCCGGCAGGTGGTCGAAGCGCGCCACGGCCAGGATGGTGTCGAACGGCACCTGCTCGGGCAGCTCGGCCTCGGTGCGGTTCAAGATGCTGGCCCGGGCGCAGTGCAAGCCCAGGGCTTCGCACAGCTGGTAGCCCATGTATTCGTTGACCACCAGATCGGGGTGGCGGCTGGTGGGCAGCTTGAGGATGGTGCTGCCGGCCTGGCCCTGGCGGTGAACGGTGTAGCGCCGGCCGTTGTGCACGGCGCTGAACTTGGTGACCACGCCGGGCAGGGAGGCCGCGTCGGCCACGGGAAACTCCACAAAGCCCGGCTCCAGCACGTCCAGCCCCTGCGTGGTGTGCCAGTAGCGCACGGTGTCGGGTATGCCGGCTTGCGGCGGCATGGGTTCCACCTCCAGTGCGCCCATCAGGTCGTGGCCGGCGGCAGCCAGCAGCTCGAATTCGTCGTCGGGCGCGCAGCCGCGCTCGGCCGCCAGTCGCTCGCGGTTGTGGCCTTCGGGCAGCAGGTTCTGGAAGTACACGGGCCAGCGGCCATCGGTGCGCACCAGGCGCGCATCGCGTGCCGACGCCAGGATCTGCCGCGTCGCGGCCTCGGTTTCGCCCGTATAGCTCAGAGAAAGAGTGGGGCGCTCGCTGTCCGCTATGTAGTCCTCGTCGAACGAGATGCGCAATATGTCGCCATACTGGGACAGATAGCCTATGCCGCGCCGCCCGCCACCCTGGGCCGCGGGGCGGTGCATGTACAGACGCAGATAGCGGATGGCGGTGGTCATGGTGGTGACGGTGGCTTAAAGCTTGTCGACGATGGAGGGCGGTGCATCGGCTCCCTGGGGCTGGGCCAGGAACTTGCCGCCCGACTGTATGAAGGCCTGGAGCTGCGCACGCAGGGCCGTGGGCACGGCAATCAGGTCCATGTCGAGCACACGCGCCATCTCCTGCAGCGTGGAAAAGCGCGGGTCCACATCGCCGGTTTCGGTACGCTGCACGGCCATGCGCGACAGGCCTGCGCGCTGGGCCAGCTCGGCCTGGGTGATGTGGGCAGCCTTGCGCGCCATGGACAGGGTTTGGATAAGATCGGAAGTCATGATCATTAATGTATGCTTTTTTGAGAAAATGCATACAAAAAATATCTTTTCGACTGGCGGATGCGTGAACTCGTGCAATGTGCCGGCTCGGGAGAGAATAGGTGCACTGCACCATTCGAGGAGTTTTCAATTGGATTGGATAGCTTCCCAGATCAGCCACGACGGTGTGAAGTGGTGGCTGTCCATTGGCTGGTCGTTGTATGTGGTCGTGGTCAGCATCTGGATTTTGCTGCAGCGCAGTGCGCCGGTTGCCACGCTGAGCTGGCTGCTGTCCATGGCGGCGCTGCCCGGTCTGGGCCTGGCGATCTATTATTTTTTCGGGCCCCAGCGGCTGAAGCGCCAGCGCATCAAGCGGCTGCGCTCGCGCAAGCGCTCCAAGGTGAGGGCCAGCATGCAGAGGCTGCGTGAGCGCATGCTGGACGGGGATCAGCGGCTGCATCAGGTGGCACGGCTGGTGGCAGCGACCAGCGATTTTCCGGTCAGCAGCGCCACCGGCATGCGCCTGCTGACGGGCGGCGCCGCCACTTTCGATGCCATTGCCGAGGCGGTGCGGGCCGCCCGCCATCATGTGCATCTGGAGTACTACATCTACGAGCCGGACCAGACCGGTACGGCGTTGCGTGATCTGCTGGTGGAAAAGGCCCGAGCCGGCGTGACGGTGCGGTTGCTGATAGACGCCCTGGGCTCCAAGAAGCTGGGGCGCAAGTTTCTGCAGCCCCTGCTGGACGCCGGTGCCCAGGTGGCGCGCTTTCACGACACCAGGATCGGCCGGCGCCTGCGGCCTGTGATCAATTTTCGTACCCACCGCAAGATACTGGTCTGCGACGGACTGGTGGGCTTCACGGGGGGCGTCAACGTCACCGATGAGGAAAATGAGCGCATCCGCAGCGATGCCTACCACGACGTGCATTTGCATGTGCAAGGCCCCATCGTGAACTGGCTGCAGACGGTTTTCATGGAGGATTGGGCCTATGCGCTGGAGAAAGAGCCGGCTCAGCTTGCGGTCGATGTGGATATGGAAGCGCTGTTGCCAGACATGCCCGAAGGCGACATTCCCATGCAGGTCATCACTTCGGGGCCGGATAGCGGACTGCATGCCATTTACCGTGCCCATCTGGCGGCCATCAATGCGGCCGAGCAGCGAATCTGGCTGACCACGCCGTATTTTGTGCCCACCGAGGCCGCGCTGGCAGCGCTCACCAATGCCTCGTTGCGTGGCGTGGATGTGCAGATTCTTGTGCCCAAAAAGTCTGATTCGGCACTGGTGACGGGCGCTGCGCGCTCCTATTTTGATGAGCTGATCCGCAGCGGCGTGCGTGTCTACGAGTACGAAGCCCGCATGCTGCACTCCAAGACCCTGGTGGTGGACGAGAACATTGCCATCATCGGCACTGCCAATTTCGACTACCGCAGCTTCTTTCTCAATTTCGAGGTCTGTCTGATCGGCTACGGCCCCGAGCTGAACCGGCATCTGGCCCGCCAGTTCCTGAGCGATCTGCGGCAATCCCACCAGGTCTCCTACAAGAGCGAAAAAGGTCTGGGCCGACGGCTGTTCAGCTCGGCGGCGCGGCTATGCTCGCCACTGCTCTGAACATGCCAGGAACTCTCATGGAAACCGCCATGCTCGATACCTCGATCAATACCCGCCAGCGCTGGCTGGACTGGGGCCTAGCGCGCAAGCGTCTGTTGGTGATCACGGGCGCTGGCTGTAGCACCGAGGTCGGCATTCCCGATTACCGCGACGAGGACGGCGCCTGGAAGCGCCCCCAGCCCGTGACCTTTCAGGCCTTCATGGGTGACGAGCAGGTCAGAAAACGCTACTGGGCGCGCAGCATGCTGGGCTGGCGCGTCATGGGCCAGGCCCAGCCCGGCACGGCCCACAAGGCCCTGGCCCTGCTGGAGCAAAAAGGCTGCATCGAGCTGCTGCTGACACAGAATGTGGACGGGTTGCACAGCGCGGCCGGCAACCAGCAGACGCTGGATCTGCACGGCCGCATCGACACCGTGCGCTGCATGGACTGCGGTCAGCGCCATGCGCGTGCCCATCTGCAGCAGTGCCTGCTGGAGCGCAACCCGTTGTGGGCTCGCCTGTACGCGGCGCCAGCGCCCGACGGAGACGCGGACCTGGAACACCAGGATTTCGACGGTTTCGAGGTGCCGGCCTGCCCGCATTGCGGTACGGGTCTGCTCAAGCCCGATGTGGTGTTCTTCGGCGAGAGCGTGCCGCGCGAGCGCGTGCAGGCCGGCCTGGATGCCGTGGCGCGCTGCGACGGCGTGCTGATCGCGGGCTCCTCGCTGATGGTGTATTCGGGCTACCGCTTCGCGCTGGCCGCCGCAGGGCAGGAAAAGAGCCTGGTGGCCGTCAATCAGGGCAGAACTCGTGCCGACGAGCTGCTGGACTTCAAGTACGCTGGCGATGTGGGGCAGGCCCTGATGGAGCTGGCTAGGCTGGTGTGAGCAGCACCTGGTGGGCATTGCCCAGCGGCTCGGTGCGGATGCTCACAGGCAGAAAGTGCTGGATGACCTCGAAGTTGCTCAAAGCATGGGGTGTCAGCTCCGTGCAGCTATAACTGGCGGGCTGCTGGCGCAGGTGCACGGCCAGCGCCAGCGGCAGCGCCCATTGGTCGGCCAGATGCGGGCCCAGCGCGCCCTGGCTGAGCTTGTATTTGCGCATATCGCGTGCCAGCTGGGTGGCCACGGCTTCGGCCGTCACGCCCTTTTCGCCAAATTCGGTGAAGACCTCGGTCACATGTTCGTGCACCAGCGTACCCAGTAGGGCGTTGCCCGGGCCTTCGTTCTGGCGCACGCCGGCATTGCGCAGTTGCTCGGGTTGCCAACCCATCATGGTTCCGAGCTTGTTCAGCTCGCGCCTTGCAATTGACGAAGGCAGGGCGGGAGCCAGGCAGTCTGCATATTGTTCCAGCAGGCCTCCGCGCTCATTGAGGTCAAATGGCATCAAGGTCTCGCTGGCGCCGCCGATCACGGCCTCGAACTCTCCGCCACCAGCCGGGTAGAAGCCATGGCGCTGCAGTGCCAGTTGCACGGGCGCGCCCAGGCGGCGCAGCAGTGGCGCGTAGCTGCGTTCCAGAAAATGGAATGGCGGAGCCATTGGGTTGTGCGTGCCGCCCTTGAGCTGCACGCGGCTTTCACCCGCAGCGAGCATCAGAGCGGGCCAGATGGTCTGAAATACCAGCGTGCAGCTACCGGCCGAAGCTACATTGAAGGCATAGCTGCCCGCGCGCACGACGCCGGGCGTGAACTGCAGCGACTGTGAGTTCAGCTCTGCACCGTCTACCTGTGCGCCGCTGATTTCGGCGGCTGCATTCACGCAGGTCAGATGCTGGCGCATGAGTCCGGGCTTGGCGCGGCCGGCGCGGATGCGGGTCAGCTTGAAAGCCTGGCCCGTGCACATGGACAGGGCCAATGCGCTGCGCAGTATCTGGCCACCGCCTTCGCCCTGGGAGCCGTCGATTTCCATCATTGTTCTTTTCCTCTTGTTCTTGATTATTGAGTGTTGAAATGCGCTACGGCATCGAGCAAAAAAGCATCGGTGGCTTGTACAAGCTCGGCGCTCAGCGGCTTGGCCTGCGGCGCATATTGCTCGGCCAGGGCCAGCTCGGCCTGCAGAAAGGCTTGTATGCGAGGCCAGGGTGCGCTGGTGGCCGCTTCGCCGGCGCGCATCTTGACCGCCAGCAGGGCGTTGAGCTCGGCCAGCAGGTCGGCATCATGCAGCAGCGCGGTCGCCAGCTCGGCAAAGCGCATGGGCGGCACGCCGCCGAGCTCGCGTATCCAGCGCGCGGCCAGCAAGGGGCGGAGTGCGTAAAAGTATTTTTTGTACTTCACGACTTCGCTGTCCGCGCGCAGATGGTTTTTCATGGTCTTGCGCGCCATGGACAGGTAATGGTGATAGCCGCGCACCGGTGAAAAGCTCTGCAGCGCCAGCTCGCGCAGGCGCGGTACCCAGGCCGCTACGCTGCAATAGACCACGGGTGAGCGCAGCCATTCCAGCAGCACCGGGTTGGAGGCCTGCATCAGCTGCAGCGCCTTGCGCAGTTCCCAGCCGCTCACGTCCAGCTCGGCACTCACCGGCAGCTCTATCACGTCGCGGCCTGAGCGTGTGCGCAGATACCAGGGCAGACGGTGCACATAGACAAAGCGCACGTCATAGTCGCTGTCGGGCGAGGCAAAGCCCCAGCCGCGGCTGCCTGACTCGCAGGCAAACAGCACCGTCACATCGTGCTTCTGCTCGAGTGCCTCAAGCTGGGCCTGAACGGCGCTGCGCATGGCATCGGATACCGGGTGCGCGCTCAGCACGCTCTCTTTGAGTTTGAATTCTCGCTCAACGGTTTGCATGATGGTTCTCGTTCTTTGACAAGCAGCGAGAACTCATGCTCCCGCTGCATTTGCTAACCCTTGACGCAGATCACCTGCTTGAGGGTATGGACCACTTCCACTAGGTCCTTCTGGGCGGCCATGACGGCGTCTATGTCCTTGTAGGCCATGGGAATCTCGTCGATCACGCCTTCGTCCTTGCGGCATTCCACGCCTTCGGTGGCCTTGATCTGGTCGGCTACCGAGTACAGCTTCTTGGCCTTGGTGCGGCTCATCACACGGCCTGCGCCGTGGCTGCAGCTTTCAAAGCTCTCGGGGTTGCCCAGGCCGCGCACGATATAGCTGCGCGCGCCCATGCTGCCGGGGATGATGCCCATCTCGCCGCGTCTGGCGCTCACGGCACCCTTGCGGGTGACGAACACGTCCTCGCCAAAGTGATGCTCCTTCTGCACATAGTTGTGGTGGCAGTTCACGGCCTCCACATGGGCCTCGAAAGGTTTGGCAATCAGCTGGCGCACGGTGGCGATCAGGTTGGCCATCATCACTTCGCGGTTGCTCATGGCGAACTTTTGCGCCCAGGACACGGCGCGCACATAGTCGCCAAAGTAGCGGGCTCCCTCTTCGAAGTAGGCCAGATCCTGGTCGGGCAGATTGCGCTGGTGCAGCTCGGCATCCTTCTTGGCCAGTTCGATGAAATGATTGCCGATGGCATTGCCCACTCCGCGCGAGCCCGAGTGCAGCATGAACCAGACAAAGCCGACCTCATCCAGGCACACTTCCACAAAGTGATTGCCGGTTCCCAGGGTTCCCAGGTGCTTGCGGTTATTGGTCTTTTCCAGGCGTGGGTGCAGCTCGCACAGCGCGTCGAATTCGTCCGCCAGCGTGGCCCATTTCTGGTCCACCAGGTCGGGAGGGTTCTCCCAGGCGCCAGGATCACGGCCCCGGCTTTTGGGTGCCGAGCCGTGGGGCACGGCTTTCTCGATGGCCGAGCGCAGCGTGGCCAGGCTGTCGGGCAGGTCTTCGGCTCGCAGCGTGGTCTTGGCGGCCATCATGCCGCAGCCGATGTCCACGCCGACGGCAGCGGGGATGATGGCCTTGACCGTGGGAATCACCGAGCCGATGGTGGCACCTATGCCCAGGTGCACATCGGGCATGGCGGCGATATGTTTGAAAACAATGGGCAGGCGCGCGGCGTTGGCCAGTTGTTGCTGGGCCTCGGCCTCTACGGGCACGCCCTTGGTCCACATCTTGACGGGCACGCCGCCGGCGACTTCCAGCAGTTGGTAATTCTGTTCGGACATATTGATCTCCTCGTTGTTCATGGCATTGATGGCGGCCCTGCAGCGACAAGGGTTGGTGAAACATCGTGCTCTACCAGGCTGAGCTACAACAGCTTTTCAACTGCTGGCGGGATTCGAACCCGCGACCACGAGATTAAAAGTCTGTAGTTCCACCGGCATTCGCTGAAGGACTGCCAAACCGAAAATTCAATGGGACTTGCGCTTGCGCAAGTCGTGTTCAAAAAGGCGGCGCGACTAGAGATGCAAGACATAGCCATGACCGGTTTCCCGGCTGGGGAATCGAACCCCGGCATCCGGATGTAGTCCTGCTGGCATTCGCGCCAAACTCAAACCATGGTGATGAATGCCTTGCTGCGACAAGGATTTGGTGAAACATTCACCTGCGCTCCGCCACTGAGCTACAGCCCGGTTTGCCAGGCTGGCGGGAATCGAACCCGCGACCTCAAGTCCCCATGTAGTTCCACCGGCATTCGCAGCCAGTCATTCAAAACCGTTTCAAACTCAATCGGACATCCGTCGCTGGCGACCAGGAATTGGTGAGACGTGACAGTTTGGAATGTAGTCCCACCGGCATTCGCCAGTGGCAGATGAGCGCTTCAATAAGGTGGGATGCAACAGCGACCAGATTCACAAGAGCGCCGGTTGCATGTTTCAGCAACTGCAGACTTGCAGGTCCGCGTGGCTAATGGTGCTGTACTCCTGCGGGCATTCGCTGCCGCACCCACTAACTTCTCCACTTATCCTCAATTTTTCCGTTTGCTTCACTGGGCTTCGATCGCGATCTTCTCGATCTCGCCGACCCAGTGATCGGCGCCAAGCTTGCCTTCGGCAAAACTCGCCACCACATCGAATACCGCATCGCTGAAGCCGCCGACATTCAAGATATCGGTGCGCTCCATCGTCTGCGTCGTGCCGTAGGGCTGCATATCGATGCATACCAGCCTGGCATCGGGGTTGCGCTGCTTGATGCGCCCCCACTGCAACATGGTCTCGGTGGCACCGCGGCGCACACCATCGACCCAGGACTCGTTGTCCGAGACCAGAATCACCATATCCACCTGCGTCTTCTCATCGGCCAGCTGCTTCAAAGGTGCGCTGCAGTTGGTGCCTCCGCCGCCGATCTTTGCCAGCTTGTGGGCGTTGGTCATCACCGAGTCGCGGCTGTTGAGCTGCAGCTTCACCACCTTCTGCTCGAAAGGCAGCACGCGTGCCGTGCTGTTCTTGCGCAGCACGGCGGCGGCCATCAGGCCTGCCACGTCGATGCAGCGCACTGCCGTGGTGGCGCCTGCACGGTAGCCAGTCACAGGGCTTTGCATGGAGCCGGAGACATCGGGGCATACCACCACGGCGCCCGCAAAGCGGGGCACATTGGCAATTGCGTGCTCCATGGCGTCCTGCAAGGCATCACGCACCAGGGCGGGCACCTGCTCGCCAGCAGCCTGGTAGGCCGACAGCAACTGGTAGGGCATGGCGCGGGCCTTGGCCACGGCGCTGGCGTCTCCCAGCTTGCGGGCGATCAGATCCGTCATCCCCTGGATCTCGAACACGCCATGGCGTGCAAAGGTGTTGAGGTTCTGACGCACCATCTGCCATGAGCCGTTGCGGGCAATCTGCGCCCATTGCCGGGCGTTCAGCTCCAGTGCGGTCAGCATCTGAAACGGTACTTCAGGCAGCTCGGAACTCACCAGGCCCTGGGCAGCATCACGCTTGAAGCGTTCAAAAGCCTGGGTGACGGGTGGCAGCGCCGCCTCATCAAAAGGCTTGCCGATCAGCCAGGCAAACCAGGCTGCACGCCAGGCCTCCTGAGGCTTGGGGTGAACCATCTTCACCACATCGGCCAGCGAGGGCTGGTTGCCCACGGCTGCGCTGAGCAGCTGCTTTTCGCTAGCGTTCAGCAGCCAGTTCTGCACCAGCTTCTTGGGGGCAGAGCCCAGGGACTTGCGACCCATGGCGCCGCTGCGCACGATCTGTACAAAGTTGCGCAGCATCTTGCCGTTGTCGATCACGCGGCCAAACACCTGGGCCAGCAGCGCGGTATCCCATACGGCAAGGGTTGCAGCCAGAGCGGCAGGCATGTCCTTCATATAGCCGCGCTGGCGGGCATAGATCGCCGTCTGTGCCGTAAAGCGGCTGTCCACCGTCAGCACCAGATTGGCCAGCTGGTCGAGCTGATCCTGGCCGCCTGCATAGAAAGTCTGGCTCAGGCAGCCGGTCACGGCCATCTGGGCCAACTGGTGACGGGGGCTGTACGCATAGGCGCCAGCGCCTTCATGGTTGATCGTGTTGGTGGCCGTAGCCAGTGCGCCGCGGCGGGTTTGAAACAGTTGCGTGTTGACCATTTGTGTTCTCCTTGTTTGCATTCAACTTGCAGATGCTTTCCTTATTGCAAGTGGTGTGCCAACTTTTCTGTGGATGGTCTTCTTGATTGTTATGTTGTTGAATTCATTCAAAAAATCTCTTTTTCATTGATTTTTTGAAGAAATTGAGGTTTTGCGATTGTTCTGAGAAAATAGATAAAAATATAGAAATTTATCTAAAAAAATATGTCTAAAAAGAACGTGGTGATAGGTTTCATGGGCACGCAGCTTGATTCAGGGCAGGGTGCGGGGCGCTGGGAGAAATGGCGGCCCACGGTGTCGCTGATGCAGCATGAAGACACCGTGATAGACAGGCTGGAGCTGCTGTACTCCAGCCGCCATGACAAGCTGGCCCAGATCCTGGTGCAGGACATTTCCAATGTCTCGCCGGAAACCAAGGTCAATCTGGTCTGTTCGGAAGTCCAGGACCCCTGGGACTTTGGCGAGATGTATGCCGCGCTCTATGACTGGGCACGCAACTATCGCTTTGACACCGAGCGCGAGAACTACTGGGTACACATCACGACGGGCACCCATGTTGCGCAGATCTGCATGTTCCTCATGGTGGAGTCGCGCCAGATACCGGGCGTGCTGCTGCAGACCTCGCCGCCGCGCAAGCAGCAGGCAGGATCGCCGGGCAGCATGGTTCTGATCGACCTGGATCTGTCGCGCTACGAGGCCCTGGCTCAGCGCTTCCATCAGGCCCAGACCGAGGCGCTGGAGTTCCTCAAGAATGGCATCGCCACGCGCAACCCGCAGTTCAACAGGCTGATCGAAGAGATAGAGCGCGTGGCGATCCGTTCGCGCGCGCCCATTCTGTTCACCGGCCCCACGGGCGCGGGAAAGTCGCATCTGGCACGGCGCATTTATGAGCTGAAAAAATCCCGCCATCAGGTGCAGGGCGAATTTGTCGAGGTCAACTGCGCCACACTGCGCGGCGATGGCGCGGCCTCCACCTTGTTCGGCCACAGGAAAGGGGCGTTCACGGGCGCGGCGGCAGACCGCGCGGGCTTGCTGCGCACCGCGCATGAGGGAGTGCTGTTCCTGGACGAAATCGGCGAGCTGGGCCCGGACGAGCAGGCCATGCTGCTCAAGGCTGTGGAGGAAAAGCGCTTTTTCCCCATGGGCAGCGACAAGGAGGTGAGCAGCGACTTCCAGCTCATCGCCGGCACTCACCGCGATCTGCGCGTCGATGTGGCCGAAGGGCGTTTCCGCGAAGATCTGTTTGCGCGTATCAATCTCTGGTCCTATACCTTGCCGGGCCTGGCACAGCGTCCCGAGGACCTGGAGCCCAATATCGATCATCTGTTGCTGCGTGCGGCGGGCGAGACCGGCAGCGCCGTGCGCTTCAACGCCGAGGCCAGGGCCGTCTATCTGCAATTTGCCAAATCTGCCGCCGCGCCCTGGAGTGGCAATTTCCGCGACCTCTCGGCCAGTATCACGCGTCTGGCCACGCTGGCCGACAGCGGCCGCATCACCATAGAGCAGGTGCAGGCCGAGATTGGCCGGCTGGGCTGGCTGTGGCAACACTCTCAGGCCAGCCATCTGCCTCCTGCCGAGCTGAGTCTGGCCGACTATCTGCCTGAAGACGCGGTGGCTCAGCTGGACCTGTTTGATCGACTGCAGCTGCAGTCCGTGATTGCCGTCTGCCGCGTATCGAGCACGCTGTCCGATGCGGGGCGCAAGCTGTTTGACCAGTCACGCCAGCAAAAAGCCGTGGTCAACGACGCGGACAGGTTGCGCAAGTTTCTGCACAAATTTGGCTTGAATTGGGAGCAGGTCAAACAATCATATTGATAGCTGCTTGCGCTTTTCCCATCAGCGCTAGAGGCCAAAAAGGCATGAAGTTGATGGGCCGCAAGCCGTAAGCTGTGCCGGTTCGCAGGCATACTTCGGGCCCATGGCTCATACCTTCTTCTGGCACGACTACGAAACCTTTGGCGCCCAGCCGCGCTACGACCGGCCTGCGCAGTTCGCCGGCATCCGCACGGATGCCGAGCTCAACGAAATCGGCGAGCCCGTGATGTGGTACTGCCAGCCGGCCAACGACTATCTGCCCGATCCGCAGTCCTGCCTGATCACGGGTATCACGCCCCAGCGGGCACTGGAACAAGGCATTCCCGAGGTCGAGTTCTCGGCCCGCATCGAAGCCGAACTGGCCCAGCCTGGCACCGTGGGCGTGGGCTATAACACCATACGCTTCGACGACGAGATCACGCGCTTCATGTTCTGGCGCAATCTCATCGATCCCTATGCGCGCGAATGGCAGAACGGCTGCGGCCGCTGGGATCTGCTCGATGTGGTGCGCATGGTGTATGCGCTGCGCCCCGACGGCATTCAGTGGCCCAAGAAGGAAGACGGCACGCCGAGCTTCAAGCTCGAGGATCTGGCGCGCGCCAATGGCCTGCTGCACGAGCAGGCCCACGATGCGCTCAGCGATGTGCGTGCCACGATTGCCCTGGCCAGACTGATCCGTGACAAGCAGCCACGCCTGTTCGACTTTGCCTTTGGCCTGCATAAAAAGGACGGCGCCTTGCGCGAAATGGGCCTGCCCGCCACACAGGAGCATGCGCGGCCCTTTCTGCATGTGACTGGCATGATCAGCCCCGCACGCGGCTGTCTGGCCGTGATGTGGCCGTTGGCCACGCATCCGACGAACAAGAACGAGGTGATCTGCTGGGATCTGGCCGCCGACCCGAGCGAGCTGGCCGGCATCAGCATCGACGACCTGCGCCTGCGAATGTTCACGCGCCAGGCCGAGCTGCCCGAGGGCGTGAGCCGCCTGCCCATCAAGAGCATCCATGTCAACAAGTCGCCCATGGTGGTGGGAAGCCTCAAGACCCTGAGCCCGGCCATGGCCGAAAAATGGGGCGTGGACATGGCGCTGGCGATGCAGCATGCGGCGATTGCCCGCGACCTGCCCGACATGAGCGGGCAATGGAAGGCCGTCTTCACGCGCGAGGCAGGAGAGCCGCTGGATGCCGACCAGGACCTGTATGGCGGCTTCGTGGGCAATGAAGACCGCCGCCGCCTCCTGCAGATCAAAAAGCTTTCTCCGCAGGAACTGGCGCTGGACAAGACGGGCTTTGACGATGCGCGCCTGACGGAGCTGGTCTGGCGCTACCGTGCGCGCAATTTCCCGCAGACGCTGACCGAGGCCGAGCAGCGGCGCTGGGAGCAGCATCGCGCCGCCTGCCTGATCGAAGGTGAGGGCGGGGCGCGCACGGCCGAACAGATGTTCGCCATGATCGACGCCCTGTCCGAAACCGCCGACGAGCGCGGCGAGGAGATCCTGGGCGAACTCTACGACTACGCCGACGCCATCCTGCCGGAAGCGGATTGAGGCTTGAGGTCGGCCCGCAGCAGGGGCCGGCCAGAGGTACTTCTGAGGACTTACGCAAACAAGGCTGCATCAGAGGCATTTCCATAGGGCAAACGTCTTGCCTGAACCTGATTTGCGTGAGTCGTACTTATTTCATGCGGCGCAGCAGCCCGTCCTTGAGCACGAACTGATGCCATAGTGCGGCCGCCGCATGCAGGCCCACGGCGGCGAACACCAGGTTGGCGCCCGCCTCGTGGATATTCTTGAGGCTGCGGCCCAGCGGCACATCCACCGTCAGCGGCAGCGTCCAGGACGCTCCGAAGAAGGGTACGGGCTTGCCCGACCAGGCCAGGGCCAGCACGCCCAGCACCGGCATGGCCAACATCAGCAGGTACAGCAGCCAGTGCATGGCCTGGGCTGAGAGCTCCATCCAGCGCGGGCCGGGCGGAAGCGGCGGCACTTTGACGCTGGCGCGCACCATCAGGCGCAGCGTCATAAGCAGCAGCACGGCGAGGCCGAAGCTTTCGTGCCAGAGAGTCATCTGCGCGCGCTCGGGCGAGCCTTTGGGGAAAAAGCCCTTGATTTCTATGGCCGCCACAGCCAGTGCGGCCGCGGCAAAGACCAGCCAGTGCAGCAGCACCAGGGGGCGGGGGTAGTTGTCTGAACGGGTCATGATGGATTCTTTTCGCTTTAGTTAAACAGCTTATTGATGTCTGTCATTGATCGCGCCGGGAGCAAGGTCGGCGCGATCAGGTCCTTGGGGCAAGACGCCGAGACGGCCCGGAGTGGAGATCAATCGTCGAAGTCCCAGAGCTCGTGCAGATCCAGTCGCAGGCGGCTGTCGCTCTCCAGCGCCTCGCTGCGCGCCAGGCGCTCGGCCAGCAGCGCGTCGGCCAGCACGCGGCGCACGGCCAGCAGCTCGCTCAAGCCCGATTCACCGGCACGGTAGGCGCGCAGCGCGCGGTCGGCAGCGCTGCGCTGCAGCGCGGCGGCCCGGGCCTGGGCCTGGGCCGCCGCACGCTTGCCGCCCAGCAGGCTCCAGAGCACATCGAACTCCGCGCCCAGGCGCCGCTCGGCGGCCAGGCGGCGCGACAGGGCTGCGTCGGCATCGGCTAGGGCCGCAGCGGCCTGGGTTTCGCGGTGGACGGAACCCAGCGGCAGGCTCAGGCTGACACCGGCAAGGCGCTCGGCGCCGCCGCGCTCGCTGGTGGCAAACACGCCGACCGTGGGGTCGGGGTGGCGCTCCAGGTCGGTGCGGCGGGCCTGGCGCAGTGCCAGCGCTTCCTCGGCCTGGGCCAGCAGGTACTCATGGCTGTGCTCTATATAGTGGGCGCGCATCTGGGTCACAGACGGTGCCGCTGGCTGGGTCGGCGGCTCGGGCAAGGCGACCGGGGCTTCGGCGGGCGCGCAGCGCTGCGGGCATAGGCCGGGAAAGCGTGCCTGCAGCTCTGCCAGGGCCGCGGTTTCCGTCGCCTCGGCGGCCGCCAGCGCGGCCTGCATGCGAGCCTGCTCGGCCGCGGCTAGTTCGGCCTCCAGCCGGGCTGCATCGCCCGCGCGCAGGCGGCGCTCGGTAATGCGCGCCAGCTCCGCGGCCGCGCTCGCATTGTCCTGCGCGGCCTGGCGGGCCTGGCTCGCGCGCAGCGCCGCAAACCACAGCGTCAGCAACTGGCGCGCGGTTTCGTGGCGTGCGTCCTGCGCGGCCACGCGGCCCGTGGCCAGGGTGGCGTCGGCAAGCTCGGCATCGGCCTCGGATTTGCCCCATAGGCGCAGCGGGCGTTCGATGGCGATCTGACCTTCGCCAAAGCGCTGACCCGAGCCATCGCGCACCCAGCGGCGCTGGCCTATGGCGCGCACCACGGTCTCATGCGGGCCGGCGCGCAGGCCGTCGGCTCTGGCCTGGGTGCCGCGCCGGGCCGCATCGGCGGCCTGCACCGTGGGGGACTGCTCCACGGCCTGGCGCACCGCAGCCTCGGGCGGCAGATAGCTCTGGGCCTGGGCCGCGCCCGCCAGCAGCAGGGCCGCAACCCAGACAGGCAGCAGAGGTTTCATGCTCATCTTCTTGAAAACTCGGTAAAAAAGGCATTCAGCCCTTGTCTGTAAAGTGCTGATAGCTCTCATTTTTGAGACTCCTTGGCTGCGCGGGGAACGCCGAAGCGCTCGAACAGCAGCGGCAGCAGCAACAGGGTCAGCGCCGTGGAGCTGACCAGGCCGCCGGCCACCACCACGGCCAGCGGCCGCTGGATTTCCGAGCCCGGCCCGCTGGCCAGCAGCAGGGGCACCATGCCCAGTGCGGTGATGCAGGCCGTCATCAGCACGGGGCGCAAGCGGTCGCGCACGCCCTGGCGTACGGCCCGGGTCAGCTCCATGCCGCCCGCCAGCAGCGCGTTGAAGTGCGAGACCAGCACCACGCCGTTGAGCACGGCAATGCCCAGCAGCGCGATAAAGCCCACCGAGGCCGGCACCGACAGGTATTCCCCCGCCGCGCGCAGCGCCGCCATGCCGCCCACCAGCGCGAACGGAATGTTGGCGATGACCAGCAGCGCCTGCCGCGGCGAGCGGAAGGTGAGCACCAGCAGCACGAAGATGGCGGCCAGCGCCAGCGGCACCACCAGTGCCAGCCGAGCGGCCGCGCGCTGCTGGTTCTCGAACTGGCCGCCCCAGACGATGCGTAGGTCCTTGAGGCTGGCGTCCTTGGCCACGGCGGCCTGGGCCTCGCGCACAAAGCCGGCCAGGTCGCGCCCTTCGACGTTTACCTGGACCACGGCAAAGCGTGCGCCGTCCTCGTGGTCTATGCGCACCGGGCCGTCCTGGGCGGCCAGCGTGGCCAGCGAGGTCAGCGGCCAGTTCGTGCTGTCGGGCGCTGTCACCAGCAGGCCGGCCAGACCTTCGGGGGACTGGCGCAGCGCCGTGCCGCCGCGCAGCAGCAGCGGCGTGCGCACCATGCCCTCGGGCACGATGCCTATGCGCTCGCCCTCGACCAGGACGCGCAGCTGGGCCTGCAAGGCGTCGCCGGAGAAACCCGACTGGCCGACGGCGGCGCGGTTGAGCACCACCTGCAGGTATTGCACGCCGCTGTTGCTGGGCGCGATGACCTCGGAGGCCCCGGGCACGGCGCGCATGCTGGCCGCAATCGCCTGGGCCGCCGCATCGATCTTGGCCAGGTCAGCGCCGAAGATCTTGATGGCCACGTCGCCACGCGTGCCGGTCAGCATCTCGGACACGCGCATCTCTATGGGCTGGGTAAAGCCGTAGATCAGGCCCGGAAAGCCTTCGAGCACGCGGCGTATGGCGACGGCAATGTCTTCCTTGCTGCCGCGCCATTCGGCACGCGGCTTGAGCACCAGAAAGGTGTCGGTCTCGTTGAGGCCCATGGGGTCCAGGCCCAGATCGTCCGAGCCCGTGCGCGCGACGATGGAGCGTATCTCGGGCACCTCCCTGAGCAATGCCTGCTGCACGCGCCGGTCCATGTCCAGCGAGGCGGCCAGCGAGACGGAGGGCGCCTTCTGCAGCTGGACGATGAGATCGCCCTCGTCCATGGTGGGCATAAAGGTCTTGCCCACCGACAGATACAGGGCGGCGGCGGCCGCCAGCGCCGCCACCGCGATGCCGAACACCATGGGGCGGTGCGCCAGGCTCCAGAGCTGCAGGCGTGCAAAGCCATGGCCCAGCTTGCGCATCAGCCAGGGCGCGTCGCCGGCATGGGCGCGCAGCAGCAGCGAAGCCAGCGCCGGAACCACGGTGAAGGCTATCAGTACCGAAGCCCCCAGGGCCAGGACTATGGTCAGCGCCACGGGGGAGAACAGCTTGCCCTCGAGCCCCTGCAGCGTGAGCAGCGGCAGGAACACGATGGCGATGATGGACACCCCGGCCAGCATGGGCGCGGATACGGCGGAGACGGCATCCCGGATCAGGGCCAGACGGTCTGCGGGCTGTGCCGGCGTTGCGCCGTCGGGCCTGTGCGCCAGCGCGGTCTCTATGTTTTCCACCACCACCACCGAGGCATCGACCAGCATGCCCAGCGCGATGGCGAGGCCACCCAGGCTCATCAGATTCGCGGTCAGGCCCACATAGTGCATGAGCAAGAAGGTGGCCAGCATGGACAGCGGCAGCGTGGCCGCCACCACCAGAGCGGCACGCACGCCGCCCAGGAACAGGTACAGCGTGACCACCACGAGCAGGCTGGCCTCGACCAGCGCGCGCACCACGGTGCCGGCCGCGCGCGAGACCAGCTCGCCGCGGTTGTAGAACACCTGGGTGCTCATGCCCCGGGGCAGGCGCGGGGCGAGCTCGTCGAGCCTGGCCTGCACGGCCTCGACCAGGCTGCGCGCATCCACGCCGCGCAGGCCCAGCACCAGCCCCTCGACGGCCTCGCCCTGGCCGTCGCGGCTCACGGCGCCGTTGCGCGTGGCCTCGCCCAGTCGCACCGTGGCCACATCGCCCACGGTGGCCGCGGCGCGTCCCTCCCGGGCAGGCTCGACCACGATGGCGCGCAGGTCTTCAAGCCCGCGCACCCCGCCTTCCACGCGCACCACCCAGTGCTCCTCGCCGCGGTCCAGGCGGCCTGCACCGTCATTGCGGTTGTTGGCTTCGAGCGCCTGGCGTAACTGGTCTAGTGTCACGCCGCGCGCACGCAACCGGGCCGGGTCGGGAATCACCTCGTAGCCGCGCACCGCACCGCCGAGTGCGTTCACATCGGCCACGCCGGCCACGGTGCGCAGGGCGGGGCGTATCACCCAGTCCAGCACGCGCCGACGCTCGGCCAGAGAGTAGCCCTCGCCATCAATGGTGAACATGAACATCTCGCCCAGCGGCGTGGTGATGGGGGCCAGCCCGCCTTCGGCCGTGGCCGGCAGCTCGCGCTGTATGCCTGCCAGCCGTTCGGACACCTGCTGGCGTGCCCAGTACACGTCCGTGCCCTCGGCGAAGTCCACCGTCACGTCGCTGATGCCGTACTTGGAGACCGAGCGCACAATGGTCTTGTGTGGCAGGCCCAGCAGTTCCTGCTCCACGGGCGTGGAGACGCGCTGCTCCACCTCCTCGGGCGTCATGCCCGGCACCTTGAGGATCACCTTGACCTGGGTGGGCGAGATGTCGGGGAAAGCGTCAATGGGCAGATGGACATAGGCCCTGGCGCCGGCCAGCGCCAGCGCCAGGGCCGCAAGCAGCACCAGAGCCCGCTGGCGCAGCGAGAAATCGATCAGTCTGGCCAGCATCACTCACCTCCGGACAGCAAGCCCTTGAGCGCGGCGATGCCGGTGACCGCAATGCGCGCCTTGGGCGGCAGCGCCCCGCGCACCACGGCCGTGGCTTCGTCGCTGGCTTCCAGCGTCAGCGGAGCAAAGCGCACGCCTTTGTCGGTGGCCAGGAACACACCGGTCTGGCCCTGCCAGTGCGCAAGTGCTGCGGCCGGAATGCGTAGCCGTTCTCCGGTCTGGGCCGCATTCTTCAGGGCCAGCGTGGCCGTGACGCTTTCGCCCAGGCGCAGATCGCCGCTCTTGCTCAAGGCCACGCGCACGCGCATGCCGGCCGAGCCATCGCCCACGGGCGCCATGCCCGCGACCTGGCCCGCAGCGCCGCGAAAGCCCACCTGCACGCGGTCGCCGATGGCGGGCAGCGGCACTTCACGGCCCAGCAGCAGGTCCAGCTCCAATGCCTTCGGGTCGGCCACGCGCACCAGCGGCGCCGAAGCCTCGACGCGCGCGCCCGGCTGGGCCAAGACCTCGGTCACGATGCCGGCGCGAGGCGTCAGCAGCTGGGCCTCGTTGCCCGCCAGCGTCACGCCGCTGCTCGCCAGCTCGGCGCGTCTGGCCTGGGTCATGGCTGCGGCTTCCGTGGCACGGGCCTGGGTGGCCTGCCAGCGGCTGGCTGCGATGATGCCGTCGTCGTACAGCGATCGGTCGCGCGCCAGCGATTGCCGGGCCAGGCGTGACTGCGACTCGGCCTCGGCCAGCGCACGCCGCGCTTCATACAGCTGGGAGCTGGTGAATACGGCCACGGCCTGGCCGGCGCGCACCGTCTGGCCCAGGGCCACCAGCACGCGCGGCACGGCACCCGCATAGGGCGCGGCGACCACAGCCTGGGCATCGGGCCGCAGCACCACGCGCGCATGGGCCGTTATTTCGAGCTCGGCAGAGCTCTGCATGGACTGGAAGCGCACGCCCAGCGTCTGCGCCTGCTCGGGGGTGAGGGTCACGGCCTCGGCGGCCATGGCAAAAATGGGGACGCAAGCCGGCAGCGCGAGTGCGCCCGCCAGCAGCCATCGGTGGAAGAACATTCCTGACTCCGGAAAAACAATGAAAGCCATCCCCGCGCGTGCAGGGATGCTGGCAAGCCCGTGCAAGGCTTGGGAGGTCAGGAGGCGAGAGGCGGGGCCTGGGCCGGTGACGGCCGTATCACGCGGCCGCGCCAGAGCGAAAGCCGGCGCGCGGGTTCGGGCCGCGGTGCGGGCCGGGGGGCGATGCAGCGCATGCGCGCGGCGCGCAGGCCCAAAGTCAGCAGGGCCAGGCCTATGACGGCCAACAGTGGCAGGGGGAGCAGATCCAGGGGTTGCAGCGCATCCTGGACATCGACCTCGAAAGGCTCGGCCTGGGCCAGATGCTCATGCAGGTCGTCGCCAGAGTCGTGCGCGGCGAAAAGATGGAAATGAGAATCAGCCATTCTCGAGGGCGTCGTGTGCACATGCAGGCCAGCTTGATTCGGGGTTCCGAAATGGCCGTGCAGCAGCGGAATCAGCAGTTGCGCCACCATGATCAGCAGCAGCACCGCGCTCCGCAGAGAAAGTCTCTGGATCGCACGCGACATGGCATGGATTGTAGCGCCGTGATCGGCGGCAGCAATCAGCAACCGTGCATGGCGCTCGCCATTAAAGGCCAGCTCAGCAGATGTTTACGACGCAACGGCCTGGCACAGATTGGCGTGGGCCTGCTGCTCGAGCCGGGCGTGGAAATACGGCGTTGCGTAGATGGCCTTGCGCTGCAGAAAGCCCTGCAGCACCTGCTTGCGCTTGATGCCATAGATCGGCCACGGCACCCACGCATATTCGGCACGCACCTGGGCGTCGTATTGGGCAAAGCGCTCGGAGTCCGCGCCCAGAATCGCAAGATCTATGTCCACCAGCAGCCTCGCATCGTCATGCTCGGGCAGGACTTCGTGGCGCGTGGCCATGACGAGTTCATGCACGCGCCCGCAGATGGCTTCGGCAAGGCCGGCCTCGCCCAGGGCCTGGACGGCCCATTGGGTGCTGCGCAGCTCGTTGTCCTTGCTTTTGACGTCGTAGACGGCGTCGTGGAACCACAGCGCAATCTCCACTTCGGCCGGGTACAGCGCCTGTGTCTGCACGGCTTCGAAGTGCGCCAGGCATTCGGCCAGATGCTGCTGTGTGTGATAGTGGCGCTGGGGCTCGGCGTAAGCGGCCAGCAGTGCTGGCAGCAGGCCCGCGGGCGGTGTGACCCCCAGCCCTTGCCAGGCGCGCTGCCAGGAACGCTCGAACAGCGGTTCTGAATTTGTCATGCAGCCATCCTTGCCAGGTATCAGCCAAAGAAGTGGTAGCACACGGCAATCGCGGCCACCACGCCGGCCAGCTCGGCCACCAGGGCGCAGGCCACGGCATGGCGAGCCCGCTGTATGCCCACGGCGCCAAAGTACACGGCCAGCACGTAGAAAGTAGTCTCGGTGCTGCCTTGCACAGTGGCGGCGGTGAGCGCGGCAAAGCTGTCCACGCCATGGCTTTGCATGGTCTCGATCAGCATGGCGCGCGCGGCGCTGCCCGAGAAGGGCTTGACCAGTGCCGTGGGCAGGGCATCGACAAAGCGCGCATCCAGGCCCACGGTATCGACCACCCAGCGTATGGCCGAGAGCACATATTCCAGCGCCCCCGAGGCGCGGAATACGCCCACGGCGCAGAGCATGGCCACCAGATAGGGTAGCAGCCCCTTGGCCACGTCAAAGCCTTCCTTGGCCCCTTCGATGAAGCTGTCGTACACGGCCACCTTTTTGTACGCGCCCAGGGCCACGAACAGTACGACCAGCGCAAACAGCGTGAGATTGCCCATCAGCGAGGACAGATGCGCCAGCGCTGCGGCGCTCAGCGTGGTGAGAAAAGCCATGAAGGTCGCCAGGGCCAGCGCCACGGGCAGCAGATAGGCCAGCACCACGGGGCTGAAAATCGGCAGCCGCTGCACCACGGCCACGCTCAGCAGACCGACCAGCGTGGAAGCCGAGGTGGCCAGCAGAATCGGCAGAAAGACCAGTGTGGGGTCTGGCGCGCCCTGCTGCAGCCGGTACATGAAGATGGTGACCGGCAGCAGCGTGAGCGAGGAGGCATTGAGCACCAGGAACAGGATTTGCGCATTGGTGGCGGTGTCCGGGCGCGGGTTGAGTTCCTGCAGTGCGCGCATGGCTTTGAGGCCCATGGGCGTGGCCGCGTTGTCCAGGCCCAGGCCGTTGGCAGCGAAGTTTAGCGTGATCAAACCCAGGGCCGGGTGGCCGCGCGGTACCTCGGGCATGAGCTTGGCAAACAGCGGGCCCAGCATGCGCGCCAGCCACTCCACGATGCCGGCTTTTTCGGCAATGCGCAGAAAGCCCAGCCACAGCGTGAGCGTGCCGAACAGCAGCACCATGACTTCTACCGAGAGCCTGGCCATGGCAAACAAGGCCTGCACCATGGTGGCAAACACCTCGGCCTGGCCGCCTATCAGCCATTGCGCGAATGCGGCCACGGCTGCCACCAGAAAGAAACCCAGCCACAAGGCGTTGAGCATAAAAAATCGATCCGAGTCCTGAAGTGGCGTCGATTATGCGTTTTGCCGGAGCGGTCCAAGCGCTGGCAGGCCCGCATGCTTTACGCCGTTTTTCTCTGAACCGACTTACTGGATGGCGATGGACCACAACAGCGGGTAAATCGTCTGGGTAGTGTTACGGAAATGTATCAATAGGCGCAGCCTTGGCGGTCGATGAAATAGAATAAATAAGAATTATTCGTGTTTGCTTTTCGTTCATCATCCGGGTTCGCCATGCCTTACCGCTCCCAGTCCTCTTCGAGGGACCTTGCCAGCCTCTATATCAACCATCACAGCTGGTTGCAGAGCTGGCTGCATCGAAGGCTGGCCAATGCCAGCGATGCCGCGGATCTGGCCCAGGATACCTTCGTGCGTATTCTGGGGGCGAGGGATGTGCAGGCGATAGAAACACCGCGTGCCTATCTCACGACCGTGGCCAAGGGCGTGCTGATCAACTGGTACCGGCGTCAGGCACTGGAGCAGGCTTATCTGCAAGCGCTGGCCCTGCTGCCTGAACCCGAGGCGCCATCGCCTGAGCAGCGGGCTCTGGTGCTGGAGACGCTGCAACAGATCGACGCCATGCTCGACACACTGCCACCGCTGGTACGCCGCACTTTCCTGCTCTCGCAGTTAGATGGTCTGAAGTACGAAGAGATTGCCCTGCAGCTGCAACTGTCGCTGAGCAGCGTCAAGCGCTATATGGCGCAGGCATTTCGCCAATGTCTGCAACTGATGGAGTGAGCCGGGCCATGGTGTCGAGTGTCAGACCGTACGGTCCCATTGATAGCCGTATTCTGGACGAAGCCGCCGACTGGCTGGTACGTTTGCATGACCAGGAGCTAAGCGCGGCCGAGCGCGCAGATTTCGAGCGCTGGCATGCCTGCAGTGAGGCCCATCGCCAGGCCTGGGCCCGTGCAGAGTTGCTGATGAACCAATTTGGGGAGTTGTCCGCTCGCTGGGCCATGCCCGTGCTGGACCGCCCGGTGCGCCATGCCGCGGCTTCCCGCCGCAAGGTGGTGGCCAAGCTGGCCCTGCTGCTGGCTGTGGCCCCGGCAGGCTGGCTGGGCTGGCGTGTGGTGGATACGCAAGGCTGGAGCGCCGATATGCGCACGGCCACCGGCGAGCAGCGCCGCCTGACCATGGCCGATGGCAGTCGGCTGCTGCTGGACACCAACACCGCCGTAGACATTGCTTTTGATAGCAAGCAACGCTTGATTCATCTGCGTTACGGGGCTATTTCGATTGAAACCGCACCCGATCCCAGCGGTCTGCAGCGGTCTTTTGCGGTGCAGACGAGTCGGGGGCGGCTGCGGGCGCTGGGGACGCGCTTTACGGTGCGCAGCACCGAGGCTGCGGTGCATCTGGCCGTGACCGAGGGCGCGGTGGAAGTAACGCTGTCCGGCGAGTTGGCCCCTCATGCCGTGGTGCAAGCCGGTCAGCAGACTGAGCTGAGCAAGCAGGGCCTGGCGCCACTGACACCGCTTTCGCCGCCGCAACAGGCTTGGGTGCATGGCATGTTGATGGCTGATGCCCTGTCGCTGACCGATGTCTGTGCGGAGTTGTCGCGGTACCGCAGCGGCATCTTGCAGTGTGCGCCCGAGGTGGCGGGGCTGCGGGTTTCGGGTGCCTATCCGCTCACCGATATCGATCGCGCCCTGGCCATGCTGGAAGCGACCTATCCCATCCAGGTGCGCCAGCGCTGGCGGGGACACTGGGTCACGCTGCTGCCCCGTTAGGTGCTGTCGGCCGGGCGCTGTCGAGAGCTTGTTTCCTCTATGGCAGCTCCCTCGCGCCAGTCTTTGCGTAGTTTTTTGCATTTCCCCTGAGACTTTTTTTCGATTCGCTTGGCAAAGGAGGTGAAACCCATCTCTTCACTTTTGCGCAAGGACCGTTCTTCATGCCCGCTTTCGAGGCTTCGCGCCCTGTTTTTCATCCGGTGGCCCAGGCTGTGCGTCTGGCCGTGCTTGGCTGCACCCTGGCGGCTGGCGCTGCCCATTCGGCCCAACCAGCATCCGCATCTGCGGCCTCAGCAACTGTCCAGAGCTACCAGATTGCCGCCGGCCCACTGGGTCGTGCGTTGGCGCAGGTGGCTGCGGCCTCTGGTGTGGCCCTGTCGTTTGACCCCGCGCTGACGCAGGGACTGAGCAGCCCCGCCGTCGTTGGCAGTTTCACGCCCCATGAAGCGCTGCGGCGCCTGCTGGCAAGTAGCCCACTTGTCCTGGTGCAGCGCCCCGACGGGAGCTACAGCCTGCAAAAGCAGCCCGCCGCACCAGTCTCCCGTGAGGAGGCCAGTCTGGCCGAGGTACAGGTGACAGCGCTGGTTGAGCGCAGCGCAGAAACGGAAGGCACGGGAAGCTATACCCAGACTGGCCCCAGCCGCACGGCTACGGGGCTGGGTCTGTCGCTGCGCGAGACGCCGCAATCGGTGAGCGTGATGACCCGCCAGCGCATGGATGACTTCCAGCTTGAGACATTGACCGAGGTGCTGGAGCAGACACCGGGCATCGGCGTCTATCGCCAGAACAATGCCACCGATTTTCAGGCCCGTGGCTCGACGGTGAACCTGCAGGTCGATGGAATGGCCCAGCTCACCAATGGTTGGTACTTTGTCACCAGCACCATGTACGCGCTGGACGATATGGCGGAAATGGACCGTGTCGAAGTGCTAAAAGGCTCGTCAGGTCTGGTCGTGGGCAAGGGCGGCTATGGCGCCACCGTCAATGTGGTTCGCAAGCGCCCCACACGCGAGTTCCAGGCCAGCATGCGGGTCAATGCGGGCAGTTGGGACACCTATCGTGCCCAGGCCGATGTGAGCGGTGCGCTCAACGAGACCGGAACGTTGCGTGGGCGTGTGGTGGCGTCCATGACGGATGCAGGCAGTTTTCGCGACCACGAAAAAAGCCGCAGCAAGATGCTGTTTGGCACGCTGGAAGCGGACCTGACGCCCGATACGCAGGTGAATCTGGGCTTCACCCTGCGCCAGCGCGAGGCCCGCGGTTTCGGCACGACCCGCCCCAACCAGCGCTACACCAGCAGCGGCGCGGAAGTGGCATGGTTGCCGGGCTCGTTCAACAACGGCGCACCCTGGTCGGGCTATGAGCAGCAGAGCAGCGAGCTGTTCGGCAGCATCGAGCAGCGACTGGCTCATGACTGGACGGCAACGCTCAAGTTCTTCCATCAGCGTGTGACCATGGACGACATGACGCTGGGCTATCTGTGGAACAGCACGACAGCGGCCTACCTGCCCTGGCAGGACGTGGAAAACCGCAACTGGTCGGTGAATCTGGACGTCAAAGGCCCGTTCACCCTGCTGGGCCGCACCCATGAGCTGCTGGCTGGCGTGGGCATGTCGCGCTACCACAGCGGTCTGCTCTATGGCAGCTCGAAGAATGCTTCGCTGGCCAATCTGGGGCTGGTCTATGCTCAGGGTGGCGGCGCGCTGTTGCGACCCGATTTCAGCAACTGGAAATACGACCGGCATGAATTCAACCAGCGCCAGCGCTACGCCTATGCCGCGGGCCGTTTTCGACTCAGCGACCCCTTGCAGCTGATTGCGGGCCTGCGTGTGACTCAGTATCGCCAGCAGGATGTGACGCCGACCTGGTGGAACTACGATATGCGCGAGACGGTGAACACACCTTATGCGGGCCTGGTCTACGAGCTGAACCCCAATGTGTCGCTCTATGGCAGTTACGCCACCATCTTCCAGCCGCAAAGTGCCCAGGACGAGCAGGGCCGGGTGCTGGACCCAGAGCAGGGAAAGACCTATGAGGTGGGCGCCAAGGGCGAGTTCTTCGACAAGCGACTCAACGCCAGCATTGCCCATTTCTGGATGAAGACCATCAATACGGCGCAGGAGACTGGCGGCTTCACGCCCGGCGGGGACATGGCTTACCGGGCGGTGAACAGCGCTACCCGGCATGGCTGGGAGCTGGAGCTGTCTGGCGAGTTGGCCCGGGGCTGGCAGGTGCAAGGCAGTCTTGTGCAGCAAAACAACTCGCTGTCCAGCGCCAGCCTGTACCCGAAGCACCAGCTCAAGCTGGGCAGTAGCTACCGCTTCGACCATGGCGCGCTGCGTGGCTTGACCGTGGGTGCATCGACCCGCTGGCAGAGCAAGACCTCGGTCAGCGACAGTCACAACTCCCTGGGGCAAAAGTCCTATGCCGTGCTGGATTTGATGGCGCGCTACCAGGTGGACAAGCACCTGTCCTTCAGCCTGAACGTGAACAACGCGCTGGACAAACAGTATTTCTCCGGTGTCAGCAGCCTGGGCGGCCTGTACTACACCTGGGGCGCACCGCGCAGCGTGAGTCTGGGCGCACGTTACGACTTCTGATTGGTTGGTTGCCAGGCATGGCTCCTTAGCCACTGCCAGAGGCGGCCGCATCGCTGTTTCTGTTCCTGATTCACTGGCTTTTCGCATTCAGCTCGAGGTAACCGCAGCATGACTCTTTCCTTCGCCGCCCATTCGGGCCTGTCTCTGTTGTCTCGCCTGCTGGCTGCGGTGCTGGGAGGCTATGCACTCGCCAGCGCACTGGCCCTGTGGCTGGGCGCGGTCTTGCCGGCGCCCCGTGCCGAAGCCGTGCTGGCCGGCATCCAGTGGAGCTTTGCGGCCCATGTGGCGGCAGTGATCTGGGCTTTCTCGCCAGTGTCACCAAGCCGCGTCTGGGGTGGCTTGCTGACGCTGGTGGCTCTGCTGCTGGCGGCCAGCGTGGTGCTGGGCCCTGCGGGAGGCGGCTGATATGGGTACCACCGCTTCTGGTCGCGGCGCGGGTCAGGGCCGCTTTCGCCAGGCGCAGGCCTGGTTGCACACCTGGTGCGGACTGTGGTTTTCGTGGTTGCTGTTCGCCATCTTTCTGACTGGCACGCTGGCAGTGTTCGAGGAGCCCATCAGCCACTGGATGACGCCTGAGCACCATGCCGAAGAAGCAGCTGCGCGGCACGCAGCACCGGGAGACAGCGGGGGCACCATGGCTCAGCGCCTGGCATGGGGGCTGGCGTATATGGAGCAGCATCATCCTGGCGCAGAGATGTGGGAGCTGTGGCCGGCCGATGCACGGGGCGCGGGCAATCTGACCGTGTACTGGTTTGATGCCGCCCGTGCCTATGCCCAGGCGCGCCTGGATCCGGTGACCGGCGAAGCTCTGTCGGCCCGCCCCAAGACGGGGCGCGACACGCTGGGCGGTCACCATTTTGTCGATTTTCACTACCGGCTGCATGCTGGGAATGTGGGGCTGTGGCTAGTGGGCATTGCCGCTTTGGCCATGCTCGTGGCTCTGGTGAGCGGGGTCATCACGCACCGGCGCATCTTTCAGGATTTCTTCACCTTCCGCCCGCGCAAGGGGCAGCGCAGCTGGTTGGACGCTCACAACGCCGCCGGCGTGCTGACCTTGCCCTTTCAGCTGATGATTGTCTATACCGGCCTTGCGATCTCCGGCGTGAGCTTTATGCCGACAGGCGTACATGCTTTTTTTTGCGAGGGCAAGGACGGGGTCCGGGCTTATTACGCGGCGTTGAACGAGCCCGGCAAGCCGGCGCGCTCCGGCCAACCCATGGCCGTGCCGGATCTGGAGCCATTCGTGCAGCGTGGCCAACAGCTCATGGGCCAGCCCGTGCGAGCCGTGGTGATTGAGCACCCCGGTGATGCACAGGCCCGTATTGGCGTATATGGCTGGAACGATGAGGAAAGTCTGCTGCGGCGCCTGAACGAGAACAGCGGCATGGCCCTGTTTTCGGCTGCGACTGGCGAGTTGCTCCAGGTGCGGCTGCCAGGCCAGGTGGATGGCGGCGGTGCTGCGCTGGCGAAGTCCGTCATGGGCAGCTTGCACACACTGAAGTACGGCGGGCTGGCGCTCAAGTGGCTGTACTTTCTGTGCGGCCTGGCGGGCTCGGCCATGCTGGCCACAGGGGCCGTGCTGTTCATGGTCAAGCGCCGCTCCAGGCACCAGGGCGAGTTTGGCCGGGCCACGGCCAGGGTGTACCGGTGGATAGAGGCGCTGAATGTGGCTGCCATTGCCGGGCTGGCGCTGGCCTGCATTGGCTATCTATGGGCCAACCGCCTGCTGCCGCTGGATCTGGCGCATCGCCATGACGGGGAGCTGGCCGTGTTCTTTGGTCTGTGGTTGCTGGCACTGATGCACGGCCTGTGCCGACCACCCGTTGCGGCCTGGAAAGAGCAACTGGCGGCCCTGGCCGCCCTGTGCCTGCTGCTGCCTGTGCTCAATGGCCTGTCCGTGGGCGACCATGTGCTGGCCCAGATAGATCGCGGCGACTGGGAAAGCGCCGGGGTGGAGTTGGTAGCGCTCAGTTTTGGCGTGCTGGCTTTGCTGGCGTTGCGCGCAATGTCCCAACCCAAGGTAGCCAGAGTCCCTACACATCAAAAGGTAGGGCAGCTGAAGCCACAGGAGCAGAGGGGAGAGGGCGTATGACGACCTTGATGGCATCGCTGCTGGCCTGGGCCCTGGCTTTTGCTGGAATGGCGACCCTCGCGCTGGCCATGGAGCGCCACCATGGAGCACTGGACTGCCGCTTGGACTTGACACCCTGGCGCTGTCGAATGTTGCGCGCTGGTGGTGTGTTGCTGTTGGCAACTGCCGCCGGCCCTTGCGTGCAGGCCTGGGGCGGCCAGGTCGGCATGGTGGCCTGGCTGGGCCACTTGTCCGCCGGAGCCTTGCTCACAGTGGCAGGACTTGCTGTCATGCCCAGGGTGGTGGCAGTGGCTGCACCGGCCGCAACCCTGGCCGCGCTATGTGCCTGGTTCTGGGCGGCCTAAGAGCTTGTCTACGATCTCCAGCGCGGCTGCGTAGCTGAACCTCGACTCCTGGCTGCTGGCGCTGGCAGGCCTGGTGGCGACCGTTCTACCCTGGATCCATCTGAATCTTCTTCGCTCCAAAAATCTGCTGGGTTGAGCGGGTGCGAGGAGGCGTATCGGCCGGCTTTGGCATGAAGCCATGTCAAGAACTTGGCAACAGGCCAACCTTGGCGGCTTGGCGGGTGTATAAATTGCGGTTCGAGTTTTTCTGCGGATGGGTGCGCTGTGCGTCCATCCCCCACCAAATCAACAAGGAATCGCACCCATGGGCGCGCAATGGAAAGCAAAGGGCAAGGCGCTGGTCGCTGATGCCAAGGGCAAGCTGTTTGGCAAGCTGGTCAAGGAAATCATGGTCGCCGCCCGTCTGGGCGGCGGCGACCCCGCTGCCAACTCGCGCCTGCGCATGGCGGTGGAAGCAGCCCGCAAGGCCTCCATGCCCAAGGACACGCTGGATCGCGCCATCAAGAAGGGCTCGGGCGCTGGCGCCGACGCCGTGAACTACTCCAGCGTGCTGTTCGAGGGCTACGCCCCCCACCGCGTGCCCGTGATGGTCGAGTGCCTGACCGACAACCCCAACCGTACGGCCCCCAATATGCGCGTGTGCTTCCGCAAGGGCCAGATGAGCGCCGTGGCATGGGACTTTGACCATGTGGGCATGATCGAAGGCGAACCCGAAAACGGCGCCGACGTGGAAATGGCCGCCATCGAAGCCGGTGCCCAGGACTTCGAGCCTGCTGATGACGAAGGCGTGACGCTGTTCATCACCGAGTCCACCGATCTGGACTTGGTGAGCAAGGCTCTGCCCGCTCATGGCATCAAGGTGCTGTCGGCCAAGCTGGGCTACAAGGCCAAGAACCCCATCAGCATGTCCAGCCTGTCCGCCGAGCAGCAGGAAGAAGTGCAGGACTTTCTGGCCGGCCTGGAAAACGACGACGACGTGCAGCATGTCTACGCCGGTCTGGTGGACTGAAATAGTCTCTCTATTTTCCAAAGAGGGCGGCCTGGGGCCGCTCTTTTTTTGTCCAGATCAATGGGCGGGCTGCGGCTTTCTATACTGCAAGGCTACGGAACTGCCTTGTTGATTGTCTTCATGTATTTTTTGCCCCGCATTCCTGCGCTTGTTTCCTTGCCCACTTCCTTGTCGGCCTCGCTGTCCGTTTTTGCCCTGACCGCGCTGCTGGCCCTGCCGCCAATATTGCACGCGGCCGAGTCGACCAGGCAGGCGCAGCAGCCTGCCGAGCAGGATTCGCCTTTTTTCAAGCAGCGCCGAGCCATCGTCGAGGCCGCCCAGGCCAAGCGTTGGGACGATGCCATTGCCCAGGCACGCAAGCTGCTGGAGATGACACTGCCACGCGGCAATCCCTATGAGCAGCTGGATGCCTCCGATCTGCTCTATGCCTTGCTCTATCAGCAGGGGCTGTATGCGCAGGCCGTGGCGCAGACCGATCAGATGATGGCATTGGCCGCGACAGACGGTTATGACCCGGTGAACGGCCAGATGCAGGCGCTGATCCAGCGCGGCCTGGCGGCTGCCATGATGGCCGATGACAAGAGTGCATTGACGCGTTATCTGCAGGCGTTGAAGCAGGAGTCCAAGCCTTTTGCGCCACTGTGGCAATGGGATACGGCGCGCAACCAGCTGCACTATCAGGCGGCGCAGTTCAGCGTGCCGCTGGTGCAGGGGCGCTGGGTTCTGTTTCAGCTGGAACCCGCCAAGGATCGCAAGGACATCGCCCATCTCGAATATCTCTATCTGAAGCCCGATGGCCGCCGCCTGCTGGCCCGCATTCGGCTCGGCTATGAAGAGCGGGTAACAGACATGGATGCGCCGGCCAAACAGCAATGGCTACGGGACAGGCAGGACATTTTTGCCAGAGAACAGGTGCCCGAGCCATCAATCAAACTGCCCGCGCTGCCGTTTGCCGATGCCGTGCAAAGCCAGCAGGCCGGCCGTGAGAAAAGAGAGGAACGGCCAGATGTCCTGCATCTGGACTGGGCCCTGCTGCGCGGCAACTGGAGCCTGAGTCTGGGGGCAGAGCAGTCGGATAGCGAGCGTGATACCGCGCTGCAGCAACTGCCCCAGCTCTGGCAGGCCATCCAATGGCCCAAAGCGCCCGAGTTGCCGCCGCAACTGCCGCGCCAGGAGCGCGAGGTGACCAGTGCCTGGCAAGCCGATGAAGACTGGCCCAAGGCCGGCCAACTGGCCCGCGCAGCCCTGGCGGATGCCCAATATCCAGCCGAGCTGGCGCGCCTGAATACGGTGGCGGGCATCTCGGCCTTCAAGGCCGGTCAGCAGGCCGAGGCCAGCCGCTATCTGGAGCAGGCACTCAAGGCCTGGCCCTATGTCAGCCTGTTCAGGCTGGAGTCCGAGCTCGTGGACCAGGCCCAGCAATACGGGGCCGAGCTGGCGGCGCTGCAGGGCCGCGAGGCCGACGCTGCGCGGCTGATGCGCCAGTACCTGCGCAATGCCGGTGGGCTGCAGAACATCTGGGGCCAGGCCCGGAACCCGCAAGTGGCCGAGCTTGAAAACCGCCGCACAGGCATGGTGCTGCCCATGCGTGCAGCAGGCTTTCATCTGCAGGAGCCGCGGGATTCGCAGCGCATGATGTACCGCGATCTGATGACCGAGCAGCAACTGGGTCTGACCACGGGGCTGAAGATTCCCGACTCCGATGCGGCGCAGGAAAAGCTGCTGCGCACGGCGCTGGAAAAGCAGTTCCACCTCAAGGTGGGCACTTTGAAAAAGCGCGGCTTTGCCCCGCAGGTGCGCAGCAAGGAGCGCAAGCCTGAAGGCCGTCAGTGGACGTTTGAAGTCAGTCCGCAGGAGCCCAAGCCGGGCGTGGCCCCCGTCAAGCGCGTGATCTTCTGGATGGTCGACCAGGGTACAAGCCGCTCCATCCTTCGAGCCTCCGTGACCACGCCGCGTGAGGAAACCCGAGCCGAGCAATTGGCTCAGGCGCTGAGCTGGTAAATCCTCAAATAGGAGTGATTTTTTAATAGCTGCTGGCGCATGATGGGTAAGGATTCAGGGCTGATTTTGTTGAAATTCCTCGGCAATTAGCGCCAGCCCCTGCTGATAGCGGGTCACGGCAAACTCCGGAAAAGCTTGTTTGAACTTGCTGGAGTCAAATAGATTGTCATGGGCATAGCGGGGCAGCAGCTCCCGCAGCTCGGCCACGGGCCTGGAGATCAGGCCCGCGGCGTTCAGCGCCCAGCGGGACAGCACGTGATGGCGCGAAGAAGTGGAGGCGCGGCCAAAGCTCTGGCCGGCCCACTGAATCAGCTGCCGGTAGGTGGGGCGATCATCGTCGCAGGGCAGATGCCAGGTCTGGCCGTAGGCCTCGGGCGTATTGCCCAGCAGCGCCAGGGCCCGGCTGGCATCGGGCGTCCAAATCAGGGTGCGCAGCCGGTCGTCACGCACGGGGGCCAGCGGCGTCTTGCCAGCCTTGAGCCGGTCGATCACCAGGGTGTTGGTAATGCTCTGCGTCTGGGCCGGACCATAGAACTCGGGCGCCCGGGCAATCAGCACGGGAATCTCGCCGCGCGTCATTTCCGAGAGCACCATCTGGGCCATGGCAGCGCGCACCTGGCCTTTGCGGCCCACAGGGGCAAAAGCCGTGGTCTCGGTCTGCAGGCGTTCATCCTGCGGATACATATAGGTGTTGTCGAAATAGACAAAGCGGGCACCCGCGGCGCGGCTGGCCGCCAGCGCATTGCGCAGCATGGTGGGGAACTGCCGTTCCCACAGCTCGGTATCCGGCGGCAAGCCGGCGGTGAAATAGACGATGTGGCTGCCTTGCACGGCCTGTCGGGTTTGCTCGGCATCGAGCAGGTTGGCCGCTTGCAGCAGATTGCTTTCGTGCACGAGGCGAGGATTGCGGCTGACCAGCTTCAATGGCCCGGGCCGACTGCGCTGCAGTTCGCGCGCCAGCTCGATGGCGATCTGGCCGTTGGCGCCCAGAATGGTTTGCATGGTTGGTATTCCTTGACTGCGATATTCATTGCGATGCCCACTAGCCTAAGTTTGAACCTTGGTTCAAGGTCAAGCGTTTCAAGCTCGGAGGATTCACAGAAAATACGCTGATGAAAATTGGAGAACTGGCCCAGCGCACCGGTCTTGCCGCATCGCGTATCCGCTTTTATGAGCGCATCGGTCTGCTGCGGCCGCCGCAGCGCCAGGCCAATGGCTACCGCAGTTATCCCGAAGAGGCCGTGGTGACTCTGGGGCTGATCGCCACGGCACAGCAAGCCGGCTTCAGCCTGGAGGAGTTGCGTCAGTTGCTGCCCGGCAATCTGTCGCAGTGGCGGCATGATGAGCTGCTGGGCACTCTCCGACAGAAAGTGGCCAGCATTGATCAGCTGCTGGCGCAGCTCACACGAAACCGGGCGGAACTGCAGGCGCTGATGGTGCAGATAGAGGCCAGGCCTCAGGGCCTGGACTGCGCGGGCAATGCCAGACGTGTGATTGCGCAGATGCAGCTGCCCGGCCGCAAGAAAAAGTCTGGCGAGGCTGCGGATTAGCCCAGTTGCTGCACCACGGCCTGAGCCGTGGCCCTGGCAGATTGCGGGTTCTGGCCGGTGATCAGGCGCCCGTCGACCACCACCTTGGACACAAACGGCAGCCAGGCTTTTTCATACAGGGCGCCGCGCTCGCGCATGCGGGCCTCGGCGTCATAAGGTACTTTGCGGGCCACGCCCGCCAGCATTTCCTCCCGCCAGGAAAAGCCCGTCAACCTGCGGCCCTGCACCAGCCATTGTCCGTTGCTCAGCCGGGTTTCCAGCAGTCCGCAATACCCGTGGCAGACGGCAGCGACCACGCCGCCGTGCTCATAGATGTCGCGGGTGATGCGCTGCAGCGGCTGCGAGCCTGGAAAGTCCCACATCACCGCATGGCCGCCGGTGAAGTAGATGGCGTCGAAGTCCTGGGCTCTGATGTCGTTTGCGGCGGCCGTGTGCCTGAGCAAATCCATGCGCCCGGCATCGGCCAGCCAGGCTCTGGCCGTGCCGTCCAGATTCGGCCATTTGAGGGAGCGCGGCTCCAGCGGGGCAGCGCCGCCCTGCGGGCTGGCCAGGGTTTGCACATAGCCTTGCCCGGCAAACAGATCCCAGGCG
Source organism: Comamonas resistens (assembly GCF_030064165.1). NCBI lineage: Bacteria > Pseudomonadati > Pseudomonadota > Betaproteobacteria > Burkholderiales > Comamonadaceae > Comamonas > Comamonas resistens. Next base: position 2,944,091 of record NZ_CP125947.1, on the reverse strand, counting down.
TGGCTGAGTTCGGACAGCCACAGTCCCGTAGGCTGGCTAGGGTCCGTGTAGTGCGCAACATTGGTGACGACATGAAGAATGCGTGGCGGCATGGCAGGGATTCCTGAAGAGACAAGGCCATGACGCAAACTTAAGCTTGAAGCAGGGTTGAAGGTCAAGTCCGGTGGCTTTTGCATAGGCCGCCGGATTGGGGAATTCCTGATTTGATAGCTTTGGGCGCTTGACTGGTAAGCGCTTCAAGCGTTTCTTGCATAAAAAAGCCCCAGGGTATGAACCATGGGGCTTTTTGTCGGGAACGAGTTGGGTGCTTACTTGGTGCCAAAGATGCGGTCACCGGCATCGCCCAGGCCGGGCAGGATATAGCCATGGCTGTCCAGCTCACGGTCCACGGCGGCGGTGTAGATGTCGACGTCGGGGTGGGCGGCCTGCATGGTCTTCACGCCTTCGGGGGCGGCCAGCAGGCACATGAACTTGATGGACTTGGGAGCGCTCTTGTCCTTGAGCTGCTGCACGGCGGCCACGGCCGAGTTGCCGGTGGCCAGCATGGGATCGACCACGATCACGTCGCGCTCACCCATGTTTTCGGGCATCTTGTAGTAGTACTCGACGGGCTTGAGAGTCTCGGGGTCGCGGAACAGGCCGATGTGGCCGATGCGCGCGCCGGGCACCACGTTGAGCATGCCGTCCAGGAAGCCGTTGCCGGCGCGCAGGATGGAGACCAGAGCCAGCTTCTTGCCGTCAATGACCTTGCCCATGGTCTTTTCCATGGGGGTTTCGATCTCGACGTCCTGCAACGGGAAGTCGCGTGTCAGCTCATAGGCCATCAGCGTGGACAGCTCGCCCAGCATGCGGCGAAAGCTGTTGGTCGATGCTTCCTTGCGGCGCATCAGCGTCAGCTTGTGCTGGACCAGGGGGTGGTCGATCAAATGCAAAGTGCTCATGTTCTTGGTCTTTGAGTTGAAAAGCGGCAGGCGCGCTTGTGGCTGCAGCCTGCCTGCAAACAGGGATTGCTTGAGATGCGGAGCATTCCGCAGCAGCGCTTATTTTCGCCTTCAGTCGGACAGCAGGCTGGCAAAAAGCTGTAAATCCACATTGCCGCCGCTGATCACAATGCCAACGCGCTTGCCTTTGAGTGGCAGGCCGGCATGGATGGCTGCTGCCAGCGAGAGCGCGCCCGTGGGCTCGACCACGATCTTCATGCGCTCGGCATAAAAGCGCATGGCTTCGACCAGTTGCTCGTCGCTGACGGTGACGACCTCGCTTACGCGCTGCTCGATGATGGCAAAGGTCAGATCGCCGGGCGCCTGGGTCTGGGCGCCATCGGCGATGGTGTGGGGCGTGGCTATCTTGACGATATGACCGGCGCGCAGCGATTGCTGTACGTCGTTGCCCGCTTCGGGCTCCACGCCTATGACCTTGCAGTCGGGGGCCAGCGCGTTGGCCGACAGCAGGCTGCCAGAGAGCAGGCCGCCACCGCCCAGGCAGACAAACAGGTAGTCAAGGTCCGGGGCTTCTTCCAGCAGTTCCTTGACGGCCGTGCCCTGGCCGGCAATCACGTCGCGGTGGTTGTAGGGGGGGATCAGCGTCATGCCGCGCTCGGTCGCCAGCTTGTGGGCGATGGCCTCGCGGTCTTCGGTGAAACGGTTGTAGGTGACGACCTGGGCACCATAGCCGCGTGTGGCCGCCATCTTGGAGGCAGGCGCATCCTCGGGCATGACGATCAGGGCCGGCATGTCCAGCAACTGGGCCGCCTGGGCAATGGCCTGGGCATGATTGCCCGAGGAGAAGGCCAGGGCACCGCCCTCGCGCTGCTCGGGGCTGAACTGGGACAGGGCGTTGTAGGCGCCGCGAAATTTGAAAGCACCGATGCGCTGCAGGTTCTCGCACTTGAAGAACAGGCGTGCGCCCAGCTGGTCGTCCATGGTGCGGCTGGTCAGCACGGGCGTGCGGTGGGCCACACCCTGCAGGCGCTTGGCCGCAGCCACAACATCGTCATAGGTGGGAAGCTGCTGGGGGGTGATGCTCATGGTATTCAGGCGAAGTGAAAGACTGAGTCCATGATAGCGGGGCAGGGCGAGCGGGAGCGCATGCGCAGCATGTGGATGCGCTGGTCCGGATTTGAAGGGGTTTCAGTGAAATTGGCTTCAAACCCTTGCTGGTCAAGCGCTGGAAGCTATGAAATCAGGAAGATTCATCTGAGACTCTCCATGCGCGCAGTGGCTCCAGTGGCGGAAAATCGCCGGCGCGCTTGGCCTGCATGGCACTTACGGCTTCCATGACATGCTGGTTGCTCCAGATGCCGCTCTGCACCCAGCCCATTTGCTGCAGCGAATCCTGCACGCTGTGGTCGCGCGCGTAGTTGATGACCTGCTTGCTGCCCCAGATGGCTACGGGCGGCTTGGCCGCGATTTCGCGGGCACAGGCCAGGGCCGCGGTGACCGTGGCCTCGGGCGTTTCGTAGACCGCGTTGACCAGGCCGTAGTTGGCGGCTTCCTGAGCGCCCATGCGCCGACCTGTATAAGCCAGTTCCTTGACGATGCCCAGAGGCATGAGCTTGGGCAGGCGTTGCAGGCTGCCCAGATCGGCCGTCATGCCGATATTGATTTCCTGCACGCAGAAAAATGCCTCGCGGCTGGCGTAGCGTATGCAGGCCGTGGCCACCAGATCGAGCCCGCCGCCCACGCAGCCGCCCTGTATGGCGCAGATCACGGGCATGCGCAGGGCTTCGAGCTTGTTGAAGGTTGACTGCAGCTGGGCCAGCGTGTCGATGATGGCGGCCCGCCCTTCGGGCGTGCGATCGTTGGGGGCGAAGTTCGGGTCGGCAAAGGTGTCCAACGCCATGCCGGCACAGAAATGCTTGCCTGTGCTGCTGATGACCAGGGCGCGAGATTCGCCGCTGCGGTGCAGCGTGTCCAGTATCTGGTCCAGCTCCTGCCAGAACTTGGGGTTCAGGGTGTTGAGGGCATCGGGGCGGTTGAGCACCAGATGGGCAATGTGATCGACCAGGTCCAGGCGAAAGCTGCTCAGATCGGTGGTCGGCAAGAAGTCGTCAGAGATATGGGGCATGAAGACATGTTGTCTCTCTGTTCAAGCCCTGCCAGTCACTTGCGTGACGGCCCGAAGTGCCCCAGACCATTTTCTGCAGGCCGCTCCTTATGGAAATGGCCCGGCCAGCAGAAAAGGTCACGAAGAAGTTGGATCAGGACTATAGCGATGGGACCGTGCTGCTCTGGACCTTGAACACGGCGACCATGCCGGTCAGACGCTGGGCTTGGTCGCGCAGCGAAATGGCGGCAGCCGTGGATTCCTCGACCAGGGCTGCGTTCTGCTGCGTCATCTGGTCCAGATTGGTCACGGCCTGGTTGACCTGGCTGATGCCGTCGTGCTGCTCCGTGGCAGAAGCGCTGATCTCGCCAATCATGTCGGAGACCTTGCTGACGCTGCTGACGATCTCCTCCATCACGCGGCCCGCCTGGTTGACCTGGTCGGCGCCTTCGTGGGCAGCGTTCACGGAAGTGTTGATGAGCGCCTTGATTTCCTTGGCGGCTTCGGCGCTGCGATGAGCCAGGGCGCGCACTTCGCTGGCCACCACGGCAAAGCCACGGCCTTGCTCACCGGCACGCGCCGCCTCGACGGCAGCATTGAGGGCCAGGATATTGGTCTGAAAGGCGATGGAGTCGATCACGCCGATGATGTCGGAGATGCGGTGGGCGCTTTCGCTGATGCGGCCCATGCTGCTGACCACGGACTGCACCACATGACCGCCGCGCTGGGCCGCTTGTGCGGCGTTGCCCGCCAGATGGGTGGCCTGGCGCGCGGTGTCCGAGGCCTGGGCGACGGTGGCGGTCAGCTGCTCCATGCTGGCAGCTGTTTCTTCCAGATTGGAGGCAGTCTGTTCGGTGCGTGCGGACAGGTCGTGGTTGCCTGTGGCGATTTCCGTTGACGCGGTGCTGATGGAATGCACGCTGTCGCGCACATCGGTCACCAGGCCGCGCAGTTGCGCTGCCATCGCGGAGACGGAATTCAGCAGGTTGCCGAATTCATCGTGGCGATGGTTGCTGGCTGTCACGGTAAGGTCGCCCTGGGCGATGGCCTGGGTCAGTTCCACGGCCTGATTCAGCGGCTGGGTGATGGAGCGGGTCAGCGTCAGAGCCAGGCCCAGCGCTGCCAGCAGCACCATGGCCTGCACGGCCCAGGACAGCCAGATCGCTTTTTGCTGGGCCTGCTGCAGCTGCAGATTGGCGGCGTCGCGCTGCTGCTCCTGCAGCTTCACAAAGTCCTGCAGCGAACTGGCATAGCGGCCAATGGCTCCCAGGTATTGCTGGCGGATGAAGCTGCGCATGGCTTCGATATCTCCGCTCAGCTTGATTTCACGGGCCTGCTTGTTCAGCGCCAGAACTTCGGAGCGTATGGCGGCAATCTGCTGCAGAGCGGCCTTGTCGGCGTCGCTTTGCGCCAATTCGATGATCTGGGCCTGCAGCGCAGCGTTGACGGCCACGCCTTGCTTGACGCGCTCGTCCATGCTCTGGGTCAGCGCCTCGTCGGTAGTCATATTGCTGGTGAGCACGCGCTCGCCCGTGGTTTCCGTCGCACCTTTCCACTGGAGGGCGAGGTTGATGCGGTTGTCATAGTCGGCCAGGGTATGCATGCCGGTTTGCATGGCCTGGGAGGCCGCGTGCTGGTTCCAGAGCGAGACGGCCAGCATCATGGCCAGAAGTCCGCCGAGTGTGCACCACAGCTTGGTGGATACACGCCATTGATTGAATTGCATTGGCTGAAAACTTGCAAAAGCACTGCCAGGCCCGCGCGGCACAGAGGGTGGCAGCGGGGCTGATCAGTGTGGTTAGCGTAGATGGAAGAAGCGGCTGTGTGTCTGCAGACAAGCAGCGCGCAGATGTCCAAGAGAGCGGTGGCGGGCACCGAAGAGATGGACTTTTATGTATCGACATAATGACAGCCATCTTGAGGATTTTTTGCAAAAACCATGAAAAAGGCCTGCGGATGCAGGCCTTGATCGCGGTGGAAAAGCTTGAATCTCAACGCTTTTTATTGCCCAGAATGCCACCGAGCACGCCACGCAGAATTTCCTTGCCCAGGTTGTTGCCCACGGTGCGCATGGTGGACTTGGCCATGGTCTGGACCAAGCCATCGTGCTGGCCGCCGCGCGGGCCGGTGCGGCCGAACAGCAGCTCCTTGAGGCCATCCATCATGGAGTCCGTAGCACCAGCCTGCTGGGTTGCTCCCGCTGCCGCAGGTGCTTCGCCAGGCTTGGCTGGAGTGGCGCTGCCTGCGCGGTCGCGCAGGATCTCGAAGGCAGATTCGCGATCGACCATCTCTTCATAAACGCCTGCAACCAGGGAGCTGCCGATCAGTGCCTTGCGCTGTTCGACCGTGATGGGGCCGATCTGGCTGCCGGGCGGGATCACGAATACCCGCTCGGTCACGCTGGGTCGGCCTTTCTCGTCGAGGAAGCTGATCAGCGCCTCGCCCACTGCCAGTTCGGTAATGGCGGCTGCAATATCGAGTCCAGGGTTGGGGCGCATGGTAGACGCTGCCGAAGCCACGGCCTTCTGGTCGCGCGGGGTGAAGGCGCGCAAGGCGTGCTGCACGCGGTTGCCGAGCTGGCCCAGCACGGAATCTGGGATGTCCAGCGGGTTCTGGGTCACGAAATACACGCCCACGCCCTTGGAACGAACCAGACGCACAACGAGCTCGATACGTTCGATCAGCACCTTGGGCGCATCGTTGAACAGCAGGTGAGCTTCGTCGAAGAAGAAGACCAGCTTGGGCTTTTCGGGGTCGCCGATTTCGGGCAGCTGCTCGAACAGCTCGGACAGAAGCCACAGCAAAAATGTCGAGTACAGGCGCGGCGCATTCATGAGCTTGTCGGCCGCCAGGATGTTGACCACGCCCATGCCGTTGGCATCGGTCTGCATCAAATCATTGATGTCTAGCATGGGCTCGCCAAAGAACTTGTCGCCGCCCTGGGATTCTATGGTCAGCAGTCCGCGCTGGATGGCGCCCACGCTGGCCGAGCTGATGTTGCCGTACTGCGTGGTGAACTGCTTGGCGTTGTCGCCCACATATTGCAGCATGGCGCGCAGGTCCTTGAGGTCCAGCAGCAGCATGCCGTTGTCGTCGGCAATCTTGAAGACCAGATTGAGCACGCCCATCTGGGTGTCATTGAGATTGAGCATGCGCCCGATCAGGAGCGGTCCCATATCCGAGATGGTGGCGCGCACGGGGTGGCCCTGCTCGCCGAACACATCCCATAGCGTGGCCGGGCAGGCCAGAGGATCGGGCAGGGCAATGCCCCGGTCCTTGAGCGAAGCCGCGAGCTTGTCGCCGATCTTGCCGCTCTGGCTGATGCCGCTGAGGTCGCCCTTGACGTCGGCCATGAAAACAGGAACGCCAATCTGCGAGAAGCTTTCAGCCAGTTTTTGCAGGGTGACGGTTTTGCCGGTACCTGTGGCGCCAGTGATCAGTCCATGTCGATTGGCGAGTCCGGGCAGCAGTGCGCATTCTGTGGCAGAGTGCTGGGCAATCAAAAGGGGTGAGGCCATTTCGGGTTTCCTCTGAGGGGGGCTTGCAGTCAAAAGTAAAATCGCTCCCGCTAGGTTAAATCAAATATCAAAGGATTCTCTGTGGCAGGACACAGCAAATGGGCCAACATCCAGCACCGCAAGGGTCGCCAGGATGAAAAACGTGGCCGCATCTGGACCCGCATCATTCGTGAAATCATGGTGGCAGCCCGCCAGGGCGGCGGCGATCTGACGGCCAATCCGCGTCTGCGTCTGGCGGTGGACAAGGCCAAGGCCGCCAATATGCCGGCCGACAATATCAAGCGCAATATCGACAAGGCGACAGGCAACCTCGAAGGCGTGACCTACGAGGAAATCCGCTACGAAGGCTACGGCATAGGCGGTGCGGCCATCATCGTCGACACAATGACGGACAATCGCGTACGAACTGTTGCCGATGTTCGCCATGCTTTCAGCAAATACGGCGGCAATATGGGCACGGAGGGCTCGGTGGCTTTCCAGTTCAAGCATGTGGGGCAGATTCTGTTTGCTCCCGGCACGGACGAAGAAAAAGTCATGGAGCTTGCACTGGAAGCCGGTGCCGACGACGTGATCACCGATGACGAAGGCGGTATCGAAGTGCTGACAGCTCCCGGCGACTTTGAAGCGGTGCGTGATGCACTGCAGGCCGCTGGTCTGGCACCCGATATGGCAGAGGTAACCATGCGCCCTGAAAATACAATCGCTCTTGAAGGCGATGATGCAGCGCGCATGCAAAAGCTGCTCGATATGATTGAAGATCTGGATGACGTGCAAGACGTCTACCACAACGCAGAACTATGAAAATTCTTGTGATTGGCGGCGGTGGCCGTGAACACGCCCTGGCGTGGAAGTTGGCCGAGTCGCCCAAGTCGACCAAGGTCTATGTGGCCCCTGGTAACGGCGGCACCGCCCTGGCAGGCGGCAAGCTGGAAAACCTCAACATCACCGATGTGAAGGCTTTGCGCGAATGGGCGCAGGCCGAAAAGATCGCTGTGACCGTGGTGGGTCCCGAGGCTCCCCTGGCCGCAGGCGTGGTCGATGAGTTCCGTGCTCATGGCCTCAAGGTCTTTGGCCCGACCAGAGCTGCTGCCCAGCTGGAGTCGTCCAAGGCATTCTCCAAGGACTTCATGGCGCGCCACGGCATCCCTACGGCGCAATATGAAACCTTTTCCGACCCCGTCGCTGCCCACGCATATGTGGACCGCCTGGGCGCACCCATCGTCATCAAGGCCGATGGCCTGGCGGCCGGCAAGGGCGTGGTCGTGGCCATGTCGCTGCAGGAAGCCCATGACGCCGTGGACTTCATGCTGGTGGACAATAAATACGGTGTGACCCACAACGAAGGTGGCGCGCGCGTGGTGATTGAGGAATTCCTCGACGGCGAGGAAGCCAGCTTCATCGTGCTGTGCGACGGCAAGAATGTGCTGGCGCTGGCCACCAGCCAGGATCACAAGCGTCTCAAGGATGGCGACGAAGGCCCCAACACCGGCGGCATGGGCGCATATTCGCCCGCGCCCGTGGTGACGGCCGATGTGCACCACCGTGCCATGCGCGAAATCATCCTGCCCACCATCCGTGGCATGGAAAAAGACGGCATTCCCTATACCGGCTTTCTGTACGCGGGTCTGATGATCGACAAGGCCGGCCATCCCAAGACGCTGGAATTCAACTGCCGCATGGGCGACCCCGAGACTCAGCCCATCATGATGCGCCTCAAGAGCGATCTGGTGGATGTGATGCTGGCCGCGACCGAAGTCAAACTGGATCAGCTGGAGCTGCAGTGGGACCGCCGTACTGCCTTGGGCGTGGTCATGGCTGCTGCCGGCTATCCCGAAGATCCGCGCAAGGGCGATGTCATCACGGGCCTGCCCGCCGCAGCCGACGATGCCATGGTCTTCCATGCCGGTACGCAGCTGGGCGATGACGGCCAGCCTGTGACCAGTGGTGGTCGCGTGCTGTGCGTGACCGTGCTGGCCGACAGCGTCAAGCAGGCGCAGCAGAAGGTTTATGACGTGGCCCGTGGCATCCATTTCGATGGTGCCCAGTACCGCCGCGACATTGGCTTTCGCGCCGTCAAGAAGGCCGACTGATGAACCAGGCATCCTCATCTTCCGTGACTGACCAACTGCCTGCGGCCGAGGTGCGCGAGTACCTGATGGGTCTGCAGACCCGTATCACCGAGGCGCTGGAAGCGATCGAAGGTGAGGGCGGTGCTCGCTTTCTGGCCGATGTCTGGCATAAGGAGCCGGGCGAGAAGCTGCAAGGCGACGGCATCACCAGGATCATGGAAGGCGGGCGTGTGTTCGAGCGCGCTGGCTGCGGCTTCTCGCATGTACGCGGGCCGCAGCTGCCGCCTTCGGCCACCCAGCACCGCCCCGAGCTGGCCGGTGCGCCGTTCGAGGCCATGGGGGTGTCGCTGGTGTTTCATCCGCGCAATCCTATGGTGCCTACGGTGCACATGAATGTGCGCATGATCGCCGCCGGCCACGCGGGTCAGCCCAAGACATGCTGGTTTGGCGGTGGCATGGATCTGACGCCGGTATACGGCTTTGAAGAAGATGCCGTGCACTTTCACCAGACCTGCCGCGATGCGCTGGCGCCGTTTGGCGATCAGCTCTATCCCCGCTTCAAGCAGTGGTGCGACGAGTACTTTTTCCTCAAGCACCGCAACGAGCAGCGCGGCATCGGCGGCATCTTCTTTGACGACTTCAGCGAGCTGGGTCAGCAGCAGAGCTTTGCCATGCTGCAGTCCGTGGGCGATGCCTTCCTCAAGGCCTATCTGCCCATCGTGGAGCGTCGCCAGCATGCCGAATACTCGCAGCAGCAGGTGGACTTCCAGCGTTATCGCCGTGGCCGCTATGTGGAGTTCAATCTGGTCTGGGATCGCGGCACGCACTTCGGTCTGCAGTCCGGTGGTCGTACAGAGTCCATTCTGCTGTCCATGCCGCCTCATGCGGACTGGAGCTACCAGCGCGTGGACGAGTCCGGCACGCCCGAACGTGAACTGCTGGAGAAATTCCTGATTCGCAGGGATTGGCTCTGATATCTCTGATCGGCTGTTATCGCATCAGCCTTGTTTCCCTGTTGACGCTGCATAAAGCCCTGTCAGCAGGGAAATTTTTAGAAAACTATAATTTCCATAGCTGGATGCGCAACCATTAATTGGCGCATCAACCTTTTTCAATGCGTGAAAAGCGCAGGCTTTGCCTGTTTGTACGCTTGGGCTAATCCAACCCTGATACGGGTGTGGCGCAGCACACGCTATATTGATCCCATCATTTACTGATTCCATCGCCTGATGACCACCTCCACCAAATCGGATTCCGCAGCCAAGCGCGACGTCACCAAACTCCAGCGAGCCATTGTTGACGGCCTCGAAGACGTCAAGGCCCACGATATCCAGGTGTTCAACACCGAAGCCCTGTCGCCGCTGTTCGAGCGCGTGATCGTGGCCTCGGGCACTTCCAACCGCCAGACCAAGGCGCTGGCCTCTAGCGTGCGCGAAGCCGTCAAGGAAGCCGGCTTTCCCGTGCCCCGCCAGGAAGGTGAGCAAAACGGTGAATGGATCATCGTGGACTGCGGCGCTGCTGTGTGCCACATCATGCAGCCCGCCATCCGCCAGTACTATCGACTCGAAGAAATCTGGGGCGAAACACCGGTTCGCCTGAAGATCGGCGCCGCCAAGCCCAAGCCCGCCGAGCTGGCCGCCAAGAAGCTGGCCGCCAAGCAGGCTGTGGCCAAGGCTGCTGCCGAAAATACCGTGACCGAGAAGAAGCCCGCAGCAAAGAAGGCAGCCGTGAAGAAGCCTGCAGCGAAGACCGCCGCTGCTGCCAAGCCCGCGGTCAAGAAGCCCGCAGCGAAGAAGGCTGCCGCCAAGACGGTCAAGACCGTGGTCGTCAAGCCCAGCACACCTCGCACTGCCAAGGCCGACATGGCCGCCAAGCCCGCTGCAAAGCGCGCGCCTCGCGCCAAGGCCTGATGAAGCTGACGATCGTGGCCGTAGGTCTGCATGTGCCTGACTGGGCGCAGACAGCCTATGACGATTACGCCAAGCGCTTTCCGCCCGAGCTCAAGGTCGAGCTCAAGGCCGTCAAGACCGAGCCTCGTGGATCCAAGACGCTGGAGACTTTGTACGCTGCCGAGCGCAAGCGTATCGAGGCTGCCATTCCGCGTGGCACCCGCATTGTGGTGCTGGATGAGCGGGGCGCCAACCAGACGACCAAGGCGCTGGCCCAGCGCCTCAAGGGCTGGCAGCTTGAAGGCGACGATGTGGCTTTGGTGATTGGCGGCCCTGACGGCCTGGATCCAGAGTTCAAGGCTGCTGCGCATGAGCGCATTCGCCTCTCGGATCTGACCCTGCCGCATGCCATGGTGCGAGTGCTATTGATCGAGCAGCTCTACCGTGCCTGGTCGGTCAATGCCGGTCATCCCTATCACCGCGAGTGATTCACTCTCAATCTGCGTGGCGTGCAATATCACGCAACGCGTGATACTATGATTTTGATAGCCGTTTGCGCTTGATGTACAAGCTCTGACGGCCTTTTTGATTCAAAGTCATGGCACCCTTCATCTACCTCGCATCCCAAAGCCCTCGTCGTCGTCAGCTGCTTGAACAGCTGGGCGTGGAGCATGAGTTATTGCTGCCCAATGCGGCAGGTGATATTGCGGAAGATGCCGAGGCCATCGAGGCAGAGCGCCCCGGCGAGGCACCGCGCGACTATGTGCAGCGGGTGACTGCCGGCAAGCTCGATGCTGCGGTGGCGCGCCACGCGCGTCGTGGATTGGCGGATGCACCGATTCTGTGCTCGGACACGACGGTGGCGCTGGGTATGCAGATTCTGGGCAAGCCTGTTGATGCGGCCGATGCACGCCGTATCCTGCGCTTGCTCTCCGGTGCCGAGCATGAGGTGCTGACTGCTATTGCCCTGCAAAGTGGTGCACGGCGTTTGCAGGCGCTGTCGGTCTCCACCGTACGCTTTGCGCCCATGAGCGAGGCGCAGATCGATGCCTATGTGGCGTCTGGCGAGCCCATGGGCAAGGCTGGTGCCTATGGCATACAGGGTCTGGCTGCTGCACATATTGCCGAGATTCGCGGCAGTTACTCCGCCATCATGGGCTTGCCGGTCTATGAGACGGCGCAACTGCTGCGCCAACTGGGCTGGCCTCTTTAATGAATATTGCCTGAACCAAGCGCAGGTTCGGTGCTCCAACCCCTCAGGGTTGCTCTGCATGCTGGCCGTCTTGCGCCTGCCATGCGCGCGTCGCACACTGGTGCAGACAAACAGCAAGATCGATAAAGAAAGAACGACAGTCAATGCAGCAAGATATTTTGATCAACTGGTCGCCGCAGGAAACGCGGGTGGCGATAGTCGAAAGCGGCGCGGTGCAAGAGCTGCATATGGAGCGGCCTCTGGAGCGTGGACTGGTCGGCAATATCTATCTGGGCAAGGTTTCGCGCGTGTTGCCTGGCATGCAGTCAGCCTTTATCGATATCGGGCTTGAGCGAGCAGCCTTTTTGCATGTGGCCGATGTCTGGCAGCGCCAGGAGGGCGGTGAAGCCCCGATGTTTGCGCGCAAGGACCAACCTCAGGTGCCGATTGAAAAACAGGTCTTTGAAGGCCAGACCTTGTTGGTGCAGGTCATCAAGGATCCGATTGGTACCAAGGGCGCACGTTTGTCTACGCAGATCAGCATTGCAGGCCGTTTGCTGGTGTTTTTGCCGCAGGATGACCATATCGGCATCTCCCAGAAGATCCCGCAAAACGAGCGTGATGCCCTGCGTGCACGCCTGCAGGAGCTGGTGGGCACCAAGGAGGCGGGTGGAGGAGGCGGCTTCATCCTGCGCACCAATGGAGAAGATTCCAGCGACGCGGAGCTGGCCGATGACATCCGTTATCTGCGCAAGACCTGGACCCGCATCAAGGATGCCGCGCAAAAGCTGCCGCCCATGTCGGTTCTGCATCAGGACCTGAACCTGCTGCAGCGCGTGCTGCGCGATCTGGTCGGAGAGAACACCCAGAGCATTCGCATCGACTCCAAGGAGCAGTTTGCTCTGCTCAAGACCTTCGGCCAGGAGTACATGCCGGCCGCAGTGCCCAAGCTGCAGCTCTACAAGGGGGAACGCCCCATCTTTGATCTGTACTCCATTGACGAGGAAATTGCCCGCGCACTGGGACGGCGCGTGGACCTGAAATCCGGTGGCTATCTGATCGTGGACCAGACCGAGGCGCTGACGACGATTGACGTCAATACCGGCGGTTATGTGGGTGCGCGCAATTTTGACGACACCATCTTCAAGACCAATCTGGAAGCGGCCCATGCCATCGCGCGCCAGCTGCGTCTGCGCAACCTGGGCGGCATCATCATCGTGGACTTCATCGACATGGTACGCGAGGACCATCAGAACGAGGTGCTGTCGGAGTTCCGCCGCCAGCTCGGCCGCGATCGCGTCAAGACCATGGCGGGAGGGTTTTCGCAACTTGGCCTGGTCGAGATGACGCGCAAGCGTACGCGTGAATCGCTGGCCCATATGCTGTGTGAGCCATGCCCTGCCTGCTCGGGCAAGGGCAATGTCAAGACCGCGCGCAGCATCTGCTATGAAGTGCTGCGTGAAATCCTGCGCGAGGCCCGCCAGTTCAACCCGCGTGAATTCCGCGTCGTGGCCTCGCCCAAGGTCGTGGAAATGTTCCTCGACGAGGAAAGCCAGCATCTGGCCAGCCTGTCGGACTTTATCGGCAAGCCTATCTCGTTGCAGTCGGAAACCGTGATGGCGCAGGAGCAATACGATATCGTCTTGCTTTGAGTGCGATGACCTCCAATGCCATCTGTTTTAAGATTTATTTCTAAACCAAAACAATGGCTCGGAGTCTTTTGGGTTTCATCCGATCTGGCTAGGGGGCAGTGCAGCTGCAAATCATGGTCGTCCGGCGGATGCAAGGTTTGTCGCACCACTGGATACCGGTTGAGCGGTCTTTGCCATCATGGAAGGCTCAAATCCATGTCAAGCATCTTGGCAATGCCGAAGGTAAACGTCAGCACGCCCAGGAGTGCCAGCACGAAAACGGCAGCCACCTTGCCCATTGTGAGTAGCAGCGCACGCGTTTCCACACCCTTCTTCTTCCCTTGGTCGTAATGCCATTTGATGGCGAAGAACATGCATGCGCCAAAGATAAGAGCTTTGAACGCAACGAAGACTACAGGGACCCAATCGATCATCATTTTGAGAATTTCCAGCCAATGATTTGGCACTATCTAGCGCGATGCGCTCTACCTCCCAGATGAGGGAGGCACAAACGTCAGCGACGGCCATACAAGAATGGTGTTGCTGCACGTTCAGGGACATACTAATCAAAAGCAATTTCCATACATCGGGACAAAATGTCCTGGCAAGAATCCATGCAAGATGATCATGCGCCCATCTGGTTGCCGCGATTGGCCGCGCAAGGTGGGCCACGTTTTTTGCAGATCGCGGATGCCTTGCAGGCGGCAGTGGCGGACGGATCGCTGCAGCCCGGTGATCGTCTGCCTCCACAGCGTCTGTTGGCAGCACAGTTGGACGTCGACCTGACAACGATCACGCGCGCATACGACGAAGCCAGGCGCCGCCATTTGCTGGAAGGCCGCGGCGCTCGGGGCACTTATGTTGCGGCGCCGAAGGTCGAATTGACCGCTGTCCTCGACCTCAGCATGAACACCCCACCACCGCCGGATGGCGTGGACTTCGACGACCTGTTGAAACAAGGTTTGTCGCAGGTGCTGATGAGGACAGATGCGGCATTGCTGATGAACTATCACCTGGGCGGGGGAAGTGACTCTGATCGTCAGGCCGGAGCCCGGTGGCTCGCACCGATGTTTGGATCGCTGGATGCGCAGCAGATCGTTGTTTGCCCGGGCGCTCAAGCAGCGATCGCTGCACTGATACTTGCGCTGACGGAGCCTGGCGATGTGATCCTGGCCGAGCCCACAAGTTACCCCGGTCTGTGCAAGGCCGCAGCTCAATTCGGCCGGCACGTTATTGCGGTGCAGGCCGATGAGTATGGGATGGTGCCTGAGATGCTGGAGCAGGCTTGCCACCAGCATCAGCCTGGGCTGGTCTACCTCAACCCGACGCTGCAGAATCCGACCGCCATCACCATTCCTGAGCACCGACGCAAGGAGCTTGCCCAGGTCGCCAAGCGCTGCAATGTTGGCATCGTCGAGGATGATCCCTACTGGCTGCTTGCCGATGCCCCGCCACCGCCTATTGCCACGTTTGCTGCGGAACAGGTGTACTACATCTCAACCCTGTCGAAATGCCTGACGCCCGGTTTGCGCGTCGCCTTCGTGCTCATACGTGACCCGCAGGAACGCGAACGTTTCCTGACCGCGCTCAGATCATTTGCGTTGATGGTCGCCCCTCTGACGGCAGCCCTCGCCACGCAGTGGATCCTCGACGGCTCGGCTGACGGATTGATGGATGGTGTACGCAAGGAGGCACGTCTGCGCCACCGGATGGCCAGGGATATTTTGGCGGGGCGATACAGCGGTGCTGGAGACGGCCTGCATGTATGGCTTGAGCTGCCGGGGTATTGGCGCTCCTCGCAGCTTGCGCTTGCAGCCGAAAGCGAGGGCATAGCAGTTACGCCAGCGGAGGCATTCGTCACTGGCGCAACCAGCAACGACCCCGTGAATGCCATTCGCATCTCATTGGGCAGCATCAAGGACCGTGGACGCTTGCAAAAGGGGCTTCAGCGGCTGTCCCATCTGCTTGCGCGGCGGCCCGAGCCATTCGGTACTGCCGTGGTTTAGTTGTCCCGAAAACCAGGCATCGTGAGATTGCGCGCGAAAGCGGAGATGCGGGAAGACCGGCATGTGAGCAGGGCAAGCCAACGCTCGCTCCGGGCCGAGCTGCGACAGTTGCAACCGGCCTGAGGCAGCCGGTCGGCTACTTTTCTTGAAGGGCTGATCTTGTAAGTCATGGCATCCATATGCAATACCACCCTGGCGCTCCGATTGGACAGCTGTAGGTGCAATGCGAAGCAGAGGCTTGCCGATAGATGGCAAGCAATAGCATTCAGAAAGAAAGCGTTATATTTTTAAAGATATAACGAATGTAAGATGGAGCACATCTTCTGAACGGAATTTCGGGAGATTTTGGAAACTCCGTGGTGAGAACAAATGCCGATCCTCATCCAAGAAGACACTAGCACTCATGAAGCAAGATCAGATTCGCTACTTTCTGGCCCTGTCGCGTGAACAGGACTGGGCCAGGGCGGCTCAAGCCTGTGCTGTTTCCGAACAGGAGTTGGTAAGAGTGCTGAAGGCTGTAGAAAGCGAATACGGTTGCGCGCTGTTCAAGCCAGGGGGGCGGTTTGCTGGCTTGACGGCAGAGGGGCACGAGGTCATGGCACAAGTCCATGCTTTATCGCGCGCTTTTGGGGCGCTGGAGCAGTGCTTTAGATATGGTCAAAGAAAGCATGCCGTGGCTTCTTTGTTGGAGCGTCGCTCTGTCTCACCCAAACGCCTATGTGAGCCAGCACCGGATGATGAAGCGATCGGGTTGATGATTGCTGCCGCCATGAGTGCACCAGACCATGGAGGGCTGCATCCCTGGCGCATCATCATGTTTCCTCCGGCTCTGAGAGATGTGTTGGCGAACATATTCGAGCGAGAGAAACTGCGGCGAGATCCTCTGGCATCCGACAAGGATCTTCAGCGAGCCCGAGAGCACGCTACTCGTAGTCCTGCATTGCTCGCTTTTGTGATATCGCCCAAAGCGCGAACCCGGGTACCCGAACGTGAGCAACTGCTGGCGGCCGGCGCTGCTCTGAGCAATTTCCTGAATGCGGCTCATCAGCTTGGCTATGGCGCCATTGCGCTTAGTGGCGAACGTACTTTTGACGCTACCTTCTGTTCCGAGCTGGGCCTCGAAGACTGGGAACACCTGGCCTGCTTTGTATGTCTGGGCAGTATTGCGAAGGCAGCGCCGGCCAGAAAAAGCATGCAGCCAAGCACCAGATTGTCCACTTGGGTGCCTTGCGACGCATTTGTGCATGCTCTGCGGCAGCCAGCCTGACTTGGTAGAGGGCGCATTACACTTCCAGACATGTCATCGAGATCGTCGACTTCACACAGGACAGTGCAATCCTCGCTAGCAGTACCGGAGGCTGTTGATGCGCCATTCCTGAAATTGCGTATGCGGGTCATCGCAGGGGAAACCAATGCCATCGGGCCGGGAAAGATCGAGTTGTTGGAGGCCATAGATGCGACGCGATCCATTGCCGCTGCGGCAAAATCTCTCGGCATGTCCTATCGCCGGGCGTGGTTGCTGGTTGACGAGCTGAATCAGGCCTTATGCAGCCCTGCAGTGGCGGCCACCACCGGTGGTGCGCGCGGCGGAGGCTCGGCGCTTACAGAGACAGGGCATCAGGTTGTTGAGTTGTATCGAAAGATCGAGCAGCAGTCTGCCCAGGCCTGCAGCGAAGAGATACAGCAGATAGTGGCCCTGGTTCGTAGACCTTAGGCTGCCGCAGTACATGTGATGTGTTTGTTGCTCAGCTATGGCGCAGGCACAGAGCAAATCGGGATGCGGCGTCGCTACGGTTTGTTCAGCTGCTTGGACAGGTCACCTCGTTGTCCTACTGCGCTCACGGCCTTCTTGTGAATTTCTAGGTCGCTTCTCCCGGCGAGATCCATATGCTTGGCCAATAGCTTTCGCTGCTCGGATGGGCATAGGCAGTTGCCGACTACCGAGCAGTGCAGCGCAGGCTCCAGTTCATGGAGTTTTAAGCCGGCGTATCTTCCTATCTAAGAGTCGTCCAGAGGGGAGTGGGGCATTTCTATTTCTGTCAGGCCGTGAGTTCGGCGATCTGCGCATGGGCGCTGGCCATGCCTTGCTCCACGCCATGTGGGCGGATGTCCATGCCTTCCGCGTAGACGAACTCCACCTCGTCGATACCCATGAGGCCGAGCACCGAACGCAGATAGGGCGTGACGGCGTCGGTCATCTGCCCCTGATGAATGCCACCGCGCGAGCTGAAGACCACGGCGCTGACGCCTTCCACCAGGCCCATCGGATAGGTTTCGGTATAGCGGAAGGTCTTGTGGGCGCGGGCCACCAGGTCGAACCAGTTCTTCAGCGCTGTCGGCACGTTCAGGTTGTACATGGGCGCGCCGATCAGCAGCAGGTCGCTGGACTTGAGTTCGGCAATCAGCTGGTCGGACAGCGCCACCTCTTGCTGGACACGCTCGCTGGAGTTTTCGGCGCCGCGCAGGGCATGGAACAGCTCGTCGTCCAGCACCGGCAGGTTCATGCCGGGCAGATCGCGCACCGCCACTTCATCGACATGGCCGCGGGCCTTGCGCTCGGTGAGGAAGCTGTTGATCAGATGGTTGGTTCGGGAATGGGCGCCGTTGATGCTGGACTGAAGAACGAGGATTTTGCTCACGGAAATGCTCCATGCAGAGTGGTTTTATCAATGCATCGAGCTTATCAAGCGCTTTTTGTCTTTGGTGGTGATAGTATTTCTCATGATTGGTTCCAAAAAGGATGCAATACGTGGCTGGTAGCTTGAGCGGCATCGATGTTTTCGTGGCCGTGGTTGATGCTGGCAGCTTTGCCCAGGCGGCGCAGGGACTGCATATCACCCGCTCTGCGGTTGGCAAGAGCGTGGCCCGCCTGGAGCAGCGCCTGGGCGTGCTGCTGTTTCACCGCACTACGCGCAGCCAGAGCCTCACCGAGGAGGGCTCGCTGTTCTATGACCACTGCCTGCGGGCGCTGGAGGCCGTGCGCACCGGCGAGGCGGCACTGGAAAGCGGCAAGGGCCATGTCAACGGCCGGCTGCGGGTCTCCATGCCGGTGCTGTTCGGGCATTTGTGCATCGCGCCCATCCTGCTTGAGCTGGCAAGAGAGCATTCGGGGTTGACGCTGGAACTGTCCTTCAGCGACCGCATGGTGGACCTGGTGGAGGAGGGCCTGGATCTGGTCATCCGCAACGGCGTGCCACCGGACAGCGGTGACCTCGCGGCCCGTCGGCTGGGCGAACACCACATGGTGTTCTGCGCTGCACCGTCCTATCTGCATAGCCATGGTGAACCCGCCACGCTGCAGGACTTGCTGCAGCACGACGGACTGGCCTATATGCGCCAGGGGCGGGTGCATGACTGGCAGGTTCTCGTCGATGGGCAGGTGAAGGCCATTCGGCCCAAGTCCCGCTTGCAGATGGATGACCTGCGCGCCATTGCCGATGCCGCGATTGCCGGCTTCGGTATTGCCTGGCTACCTTCCTGGCTGGCGCGCAGGCATCTGGACAGCGGCGAGTTGCGTGAGGTGCTGCCGGGCCAGCCCAGCGTGTCCTATGCGATTAATGCGCTGTGGCCGTATACCGTGCATCTGCCGCTGAAGACGCGACTGGCGGTGGATGCACTGGTGGATAAATTGCCTGAGCGTCTGGCAATTGCAGGAGGCTGAGCAGCATCGTCTCCACACAAGGCGAAATGACATGACTCAAATGTCATTGTTCTATTGGCATTTTGTTGGGGTGATTTTTCAAGAATGACTCATCTCGATTCAGTCCGAAGCGAGATGAGTTATTCAATGAAAGGTCAATCATGCTTCATATTCGCCAGGGTTTCGCTGTCACTTTCTCCGCTCTCGCAATGAGCCTGATGGCGGCCCCAGCCATGGCTGACAGCTATATCCACGCCACCACCACGGAACAGGGCTACAAGGTGTACCCCGATCACTTTCGCAGCGAAGTCACAAGAGCCGAAGTCATAGCCCAGGCCCGTGAAGCAGTAGCCCAAGGCGGCTCCTCAAGATTCACAGGTCAAAGATATCCTGCGACTTATCAAGCCTCGGGTTCTTCGTTAACTCGCCAGGAAGTCATCCAGCAGTTGCTGGAGGAAACCCCGTCGCAACGCGCCAGTCGTCTCAGCTCTCTATCTGAGTAAACCGGCATAGATGCACCGGAGGTCTCAACCTCTGGTGCATTGCCGAGTCCCGCTTGAGTGTGGGTAGTCTTGGGACGCTTTGGTAAGTTTGCTTTGGTGTGGGCTGCCCATCCTGAACGACTGCTTGACCCTCGGAATGGCTGCTCTGAATCCGGGTCCTCCATGCAGAAATTTTTGCTAGATGGCCTCTTGAATTTTGAGTGGAGCGAGGCGTCATGAATGCTTCGACATCAAGGTCTTGAAAAATACCTGAATTCAGGGATAGGCAGCTTGCGTCGGCTCGGGCCCAATGCCTGCCCATGAAACAAAACATGCGGGAGACAGCAACGAACCCCCCGGACCAGCCTGTGTGCCGCCGTGCTGGCCGCTGGCTTGGTAGCCGCTTGCAGCGGCGGCGATGGAGCAGACGAAGCGGCGGTCGCGCAGCCGGCACAGCTTCAGCCAGGTGAGCGCCTTGGCATGAAGACCCTCTTGTTGGCGGGCAGTAGCCAGACCCGCTATTGCGTGGTGCACGGGGTCACGCTCATGGCCTGAGGCAAAGGCCAGTGGCGTTGGGTGTCTTTGATCCTGTCTTTATGGTGAAAACAAGCTTCAGGGCGCTCTGAATAAGCGCTAAAAGCTATGACATCCATAGCGTGTGATGAGCTAAGCAGCGCGTGCTTGCCTTAGTCCTGTCGGCGCGTTCATGCTTGGACCCTGGGGCGTGCCATCAAACAAGCCGTGGCCATGGCGGCCCAACTTCTGGAACCCCTGTTCGCATTTCGTGGAAGCAGGCTTTTCGTAGCCCGTGGGGCTCCAACTGACGGCCAGTCGGCTGTTCATTCAAGCTCAGCTTCCCGCAGAGCGAGGGCGTTCAGGTCCAAATATCTACGACACTGTGCTGCCTGAAGCTTGAATGCATGCGAGGCACGCATCTTCAAATGCCCTTATCTGAGACGGATTGGACATGACACAGGAATATTTTGACGCGCCTCTTTTCATTCGAGAGTGTGAACGAACAGAGGTGAACCTTTCGCAGACCCCGTTTTTCTGCAATATCGGCGAGCGACCGGTCTATGTGAAAAAGCTTCCTGATGGCATAAAGGAAGTTAAGCCAGCGACAGGCAAGCTTGCCGACCGCTTGGGAACCAAGTATCAAGTCAGCGCAAAAGAGTGCAGGTGTCTCCCATCCGATTACGGCGAGCAAACCCGTTTGGAGCTTGTGGCCGATACCGTGGTTTACAAAGCCATGCGGGCTACCGCCGAGTCTGCTGCCGCGTTTGGCATGGTCTTGGTGGCGAGAGGGCAGGGCATTCGGGTGAGCAGCCCCGTGCCAAAACTCTCGCAGATTGACTATGAGTACGGCATGTATGCAGGGCACAGATCGCCATATCGGGGCACCGGATATAGCCTGCTGAACCGAGTTTGCACGGATCTGGAGTGTCATGGATTTCCGCATGTCTTTGCTGCCATAGACCCGCATCTGCCATTGGTGATTTCTGTGGGACGCTATTGGCCAAATGAGGCCAAGATCTACTTGGCGGATCTTTGGGTACCCTGCGGGAGTGCTTTGTATGTGCCGCCCAAGCCCGAGGGGCAGAGCCATCTTGATCTGCACGGCAACCGAAATTCAGCGCTTGCATGCTGGCGCGGCTGGGGGCCGGATCGCATCCGAACTCAGACCCTGCTTCAGGTTAATGGTGGTTTTTTTCACTGGTTCTGGAATGATCTACCTACGAAGCACCCTCTCATGAGCCAACTGGACTGACCATGTTCGACACAATTCAACGCTTGCGTACCCTTGAACCCGATACGGATAACGGTCTGTATCAGACGCTGGTGGAGTCCACCCTGGCCATCCCTTTCAAGATTGACTGGGCCAGCAAGAAATACGCTTATGTAGGCCCGCAGATCGAAGCTTTGCTGGGCTGGAGTCAGGACAGCTGGCAGACCGTCAATGACTGGGCTGCGCGCATCCATCCGGAAGAGCGTGAGCAAACAGTGGCCCGCTGTGTTGAGCTGTCCATTGCCGGTGTGGACCATGATGCAGAGTACCGTGCCCTGACCAAGGACAACCGCTATATCTGGGTCAGAGAGGTGGTGCATGTGCTGTGTGATGAGCATGGCCAGACCACGGCCTTGATCGGTTTCACCTTTGACATCAGCGAACAGAAAAAGACCGAGCAATTGCAGGCGGAGCTTCAGGCGCAGAAGCTGTCCAATGCTCGTCTGCAAGAACGTCTGAGCTTGACCCATGATTTGCATGACGGCCTTGGCGGTGTATTGGTGCACATGATTGCCTCGATAGAGCAGGGTGATGGGGCGCTGACCAGGCCGCAGGTTCTGTCCATGCTCAAGCTCATCCGCAATGATTTGCGCCAGACCATTGACAGCAATTCTTCGGGGGAAGTCCGTGTTCCGGCCTCGCCGCAGGAGTGGCTGGCTCCGCTGCGCCGCAGATTCAACAATCTGTTCGATGCTCTCAACGTGAACAGCGACTGGCAGTTTGAACAAACCTGGCGTACACCGCCCAGCACCTCCCAGTACATGGCGATGACCAGGCTGATTGAAGAAGCGTTGACCAATGTCATCAAGCACAGCCAGGCCAGGCATGTGAGGCTGTCTTTCAGGCAACCGGAGGCCGATGAGCTGCTGCTGGAGATAGAGGATGACGGCGTGGGTTTTGATGTGGCAGCCATCAATGCATCGGGGCTGGGCATTGGCATGCGCTCCATGTCGGTACGCATGGCTCGTGTCGGCGGAACACTGAATATCGACTCCCGTGCAGGCCGCACAGCGCTGACGGCCAGGCTGGAACTGGAGCCTGTCTGAGTGCTGGGCCATCAGGCGGATCAGTTGCTAATGCATTTGAAAATCAAATAAATTTCATTTTGATATTTAATTTGTAGATGCTTGGCGTGCGGCGTATCGTGCGGTTCCCTGGTTTTCAAACCCCGAGGATCGCGTGCTGCCGAGATGGCTTGTGTTGCCTCTGTCAGCGTGGCGGTCCTTGTTCAGACAAAGACTCTCCATGAATGACCGCTTGTTCGTGAACGCCGTCGCTGCAGATGGCTCCCCCCTTCATATTGCCGTTCAGGATGGCCGCATTGCCAGCCTGGGCAGGGAACGCCCGGTGCTGGCGCAGGCCGAGGTCATAGACCTCGCTGGCCATCTGGTGCTGCCCGGTTTTGTGGACGGACATATTCACCTCGACAAGAGCTTTGTGGGCGATCGCTGGCGTCCGCATCAGCCGGTATCCAGTCTGCGCGAGCGCCTGGCCATCGAGAAAAGCGCGCTGGCTTCGGCCAAGCCCATTGCCGAGCGTGCCGATGCATTGATTCGTCAGGCAGCATCGTTTGGCACCATGGCCATGCGCAGTCATGTGGATGTGGATGCGACCACAGGCCTGGTCAATCTGCGTGCCGTGATGCAGGCGCGCGAGAAATGGAAGGATTTGATCGATATCGAACTGGTGGCTTTCCCCCAGGCAGGCGTCATGACCTGCCCCGGCACGGCCGAGTATCTGGACGCAGCCATCCGTGAAGGCGCGCAGGTGGTGGGCGGTATTGACCCGACGACGCTGGACGGCGATGCCGATGGTCAGCTCGACATCCTCTTCGGCATAGCCGACAGGCGCGGTGCCAAGATCGACATCCATCTGCACGAGCCTGGCGAGACCTGCGCGGCCCAGATGGACCGTATTGCTTTGCGCACCCGGGCCCTGGGCCTGCAAGGCCGTGTGGCGGTAAGCCATGCCTACGGCCTGGGCGATCTGGGCGAGGCCGAACTGGACCGCGTGGCCCAGATGCTGGCTCAGGCGGGTATCTCCATCATGACGAATGCGCCGGGCGACCATGGTTTCCCGCCGATCCTGCGTCTGCGCGAGGCCGGCGTGCGCATGTTCACCGGCAATGACAACATCCAGGATGCCTGGTGGCCCTATGGCAATGGCGACATGCTGCAACGGGCCATGCTGATTGGCTACCGTTCGGGTTTTTATACCGACGAGGCCCTGCAGGTGGCACTGGATATGGCGACGACGGCGGGCGCTGGCGTGCTGGGCAAGACCGGCTATGGCCTGGCGGTGGGCAACGAAGCCAGTTTTGTGGTGGTGCGTGCACCCAACGCTGCGGCGGCCGTGGCTGCCGCACCTTATGAGCGGGCCATCGTTCGACATGGGCGCTTCTGGGATGGCCGTGTCTGGGGAGACCCGGATCAGCGGGCTTTCAAGCCTGAATTCGAGTCCTGAAGGTGAGTTAGCGGGTTTCGCGCTCGACGATCTCTTCGAGCAGGGCCGCCAGTTCCTTGACCATGGCATCCGCTGCAGCGCGTTGGTAGATCGCGATTTCAAAGCCTTCAACGGAGGCAAAACCCTGCCCGGTGCCCAGGACCCGATGGGCCGCCTTCACGGCGCGGGGCGGCAGCAGGCTGATGCCCAGGCCGCTGGCCACTGCTTCCTGAATGCCGGTCAGGCTGGTGCTGGTAAAGCTGATGCGCCAGCTGCGGCCCATGGCCTCGATGGCTGCAATCATGTCGTCGCGATACAGGCCGCGTAGCGGAAAAGTGACCAGGGGAATGGGGTCCTGCTGCCAGCAAGGGTGTTCGGCGCTGTCAATCCATTGCACCCGCTCGGGGCGGCAGGCATTGGCGGCTCGGCTGGCACGGCGCTGCTTGATGAGGATCAGGTCCAGCTCGCCACGATCAAAGCTGGCCAGCAGATCGCGGCTCAGGCCGCTGGTGACTTCCAGGCGTACGCCGGGGTGCTGGCGTTTGAAGCCCGCGAGTGCCGGGATGGTCTTGTCGCGTACGAAATCCTCGGGTACGCCCAGGCGCACGGTCGCGCCGGCTTCGCCCGCGAGGGCTTCACGCAGCTGCTCGCTGACGGCCAGCAGGTGGCGCGCATGAATCAGCAGAATTTCACCGGCAGCCGTGGGATGCACATCGCGGTGGCCGCGTGTCAGCAGTTGGTGGCCCACCAATTCTTCGAGGCGGCGAACCTTCTGGCTGATCGTGGACTGCGTGGAATGCAGGCGAGTCGCAGCGGTGGTGAAACTGCCGCAATCGGCCACCATGACCACAGCACGCAGCAGGTCCAGATCCAGAGGTGGTCTATTTGGTTTTTCGCTGCCTGTCATGCTGAAATTTAATTTTTGAATGTGTAAGCGGGCTTCTATCATGGCAGAAGCAGGGCCCCTCATGAGCCTCTCGTTGGATTGCTTTGATTGGAGAAACCGCATGCTCTTTGAGCGCCTGACCGTTTATCTGGGATTGATTGCCGCCATGTTCGCTTCCATCACCTCTGCCGCCAATGGCGGTGTTCTTGAAGAGCAGCTACGCGCTGCTGCAGAGCATGGCAATGCAGCGCAGGTAGAGGCTGCGCTCAAGCAGGGGGCCAGCATCGACGCCAGAGACAGCAGCGGTGCCACGCCGCTGTTGATCGCCACGCACAAGAATCAGGTGGCTGCTGCCAAGGTGCTGATCGAGGCCGGTGCCGATGTCAATGCCAAGGACAGAATCAAGGACAGCCCCTATCTCTACGCTGGTGCACGCGGACATAACGAAATTCTGAGGGCGACACTGGCCCATGGTGCGGACCTCAAAAGCACCAATCGCTATGGCGGCACGGCGCTGATCCCGGCGGCAGAGCGCGGCCATGTGGAAACCGTGCGCCTCCTGATTGCCGCAGGCGTGGATGTGAACCATGTCAACAATCTGCACTGGACGGCGCTGCTCGAAGCCATTTTGCTGGGCCGGGGCGGTCCCGAGCATGTGGAGATCGTGCGCCAGCTGGTCGCAGCCAAGGCCGATGTGAATCTGGCCGACGGTGAAGGCGTGACTCCGCTGCAGCATGCGCGCAAGCGCGGCTACAAGCAGATTGAAGAGATCTTGCTCGGCGCCGGTGCGCGCCACTGATGGTGCGGTGCAGCGCTCAGCTTGAGGAGGGGGCGCTTTCAGGCTGCAAGATGGAGCGCAAGCGGTCGCGGGCGCTGCCTTTGCTGGCCATGCTTTCATCGAGACGGGCGGCCAGCGCATCGATATGGGCCAGCATCAGCTGCTCGGCCCGGGCGTTATCGCCCTCGGACAGCGCATCGACGATCCGGGCATGGTCGTCGTTGAAATGCTCGGATTCCTCGACCCTGGACTGATACATGGCGGCAACCAGGGTCGTCCGGGCCGACAGGTCGACCATCATATTGCTCAGAAAGCGATTGCCCAGGCATTCGGCCAGACAGACGTGAAAATCGGCCAGCAGCGCACTGTGCACGATGGTATCGCCTCTTTGTGCGGCCTTGTTTTCCTCTGCAATATGCGCGCGCAGACGCTTGAGCGTGGACTGCAGGGGGCGGCCGGCATTGCGAAGAATGCCGGGCTCGATGACGCGGCGGGCCGCAAAGGTCTCTTGCGCTTCTTCAAACGAGGGCTCGGCCACATACCAGCCGACTCTTGAGCGCACCTCGACAAAGCCTCTGGTGCGCAGCTGCATCAAGGCTTCACGCACCAGGGTGCGGCTGACTTCGAACAAGTCCGCAATTTCCTGCTCGCCCAGCCGGTCGCCCGGCAGCAATTTGCCTGCGAGGATCGACTCGGTCAGACGCTCGGCAATCGTTGCCTTGATGATCACAGCAGTACCCATTTCATCGAATGATTCTATGCGAGTGGATCAGGCCTTGAATGGGGATTGGGGCAGGCCGCTTTGAGCCCGGATTCATCCTGCAGCTCTGGATTGGCCTGTGGGCACGGCCTGACGGAGAGCAGGAACGGTGCTGAAAAGAGCAGCTTGATGGCGATCTGAGGCCGTGCGAGCGCTGGGCAAAGGAAAGGTTCAAACGCTTTTTGTATGTGCCGGGACATATTGTTTTTCTTTTTGTATACAAGATGAAGTGCAAGATGCATGGGATAAATGCAAGTGATTCCTCCCTAGCCTGAATTTGACTGCGGCCCGGGCCGAGCAGGTGTTTGAAAGAGCAAGCTGCGGGTCCGAGCTTTGAGCTCTCAGGCGGGTCTGTGCAAGGCGCTTTAGAGGGATGCTGTTGATTCACATGCATTTCTTTCTGCATGTATACAAGGTGATGTTCAAGGTGCGGAGACCTGTTTGTCCTGCGCCCTGGCATGGCGGCAATGCATCCATCGAAACGCCCGAGCAGAGGCAACCCGACGCGCTTGTGCCGTGTCGTGGTGAATGCGTGCCCGGCCGCAAGGACCGGGCCGCATGCACAGAAGGAGATATAGCCCCCTTATCGAAGGCAATACATGCGAGACATAGCAATCAATCCGGGCGAGCAGTTCGCTTCCCCCCACGGCGCGCAGACGCCGAAGCGAGATCAGGCTCTGCCATCAGGAGTCTCCCCAGCCCTGTACAACCATGACCTGGCTCCCACTGCAAAAAAAGGACGTTCATGGGGTGCCTACAGCCTGTTCACCTTATGGGTCAACGACGTCCATAACCTTGGCAACTACTCCTTTGCCATTGGCCTGTTCACCCTGGGCCTTGGTGGCTGGCAGATTCTGACGGCCCTGCTTCTGGGGGCGGCGTTTCTATTCATCCTGCTGACGCTGTCGGGCTTCATGGGCACCAAGACCGGCATCCCGTTCCCCGTCATGAGTCGCATCAGCTTTGGCACGCGCGGCGCGCAGATCCCGGCGCTGATCCGTGGCGGTGTGGCCATCGCCTGGTTTGGTATCCAGACCTATCTGGCGTCCAAGGTGCTCGATGTGTTGCTCATCATGCTGTTCCCGGGCCTGGAGTCCCTGACCCAGCAGGGCCTGCTGGGCCTGCCGCTGCTGGGCTGGATCAGCTTCAGCATTCTGTGGGCGGTGCAGGTGGTGATTGCCTGCTGGGGCATGGAGAGCATTCGCAAATATGAGGCTTTCGCGGGCCCCGTGATTTTCATGACCTTTATCGCGCTGGCCGGCTGGATTCTCTACACCACGGGCGGCAAGCTGCACTGGTCCGCACCTTTCGCCACGGTCAATGGTCCGGTCTGGGTACATGTGCTGGGGGCCGCCTCTCTGTGGGTGGCGCTGTACGGCACTTTTGTGCTGAACTTTTGCGACTTCACGCGCGGCACGACCTCGCGCAAGGCCGTGGTCAAGGGCAACTTCTGGGGCATTCCCATCAATATGATGATCTTCGGCATGATCGTGGTGATCCTGACCGGGGGCCAGCTGTCCATCGACGGCACCTTGATCAACAACCCCATCGACGTGGTGCAGAAGATCCCCAACAAGCCCTTGCTGGTGATGGCGAGCTTCTCGCTGCTGATTCTGACGATTGCCGTCAACCTGATGGCCAACTTCGTGGCGCCTGCGCTGGCGTTGACCAACCTGGCCCCCAAGCTGCTGAACTTCCGCCGCGCGGCCTTGCTCAGCGCCGTTCTGGGCTTTGTCATCCTGCCCTGGAATCTCTACAGCTCACCCGTCGTGATCGTTTACTTCCTCGGTGGCCTGGGCTCCTTCCTTGGCCCGCTGTTCGGCATCGTCATGGCTGATTACTGGCTGATCCGCAAGCAGTGCGTGGATGTACCCGCACTCTATACCCAGGACATCAGCAGCCCCTACCACTATCGCAACGGCTTCAACCCCCGTGCGATTCAGGCACTGATCCCGGCTTCGGTCATCTCCCTGGCGTTTGCCTTCGTGCCTGCGCTGGAGTCGGTCTCGGCCTTCTCCTGGTTCATCGCCGCCGGTCTGGGTGCGGTGATCTACTGGGCGATTTCGCCCAAGGGCATGCACTATGTAGATCAGGATGGCGAGGCCATAGCCGTGGCCGCCGCAAAGCACTGAAGCCAGGCTCACCACTGTCTCCAACAGGCCGCAACTGCGGCCTGTTTTGCATGGACGACTGCAAAAACAAGAGCTGCTTGCGCTTGATAGCTAAGGGTTTGCGTGAGATTTCTCTTAAATTTCAAAGCGTGAGCCTGAAGGACGCAGGCCAGGCTTGGCTCAAACGCTCTGCGCCCTCGAACGGCTTCAAGGAGTTTGCGGATACCGATTCGCAATCCACCCAGATCTGGGACAGTCCTGGGTCGGCTTGACGTTCCAGCTGCAGCACATCGGGACTGCGAAAGTCGCTGATGACCCACAGGCAGGACGGTCGCTGCCCGTGCCGGGCGGCCATGTCCCAGCCTGTCCGCAGCGCGGCGGCCAGAGGGGTGCCGCCACCGCCCGGCAGGGGCTCGATCAGCTCGGCATTCCAGCGCGGCGCGCGGGTGGGCTGCAGCAGCCAATGGGTCTGACCTGCACCAAAACAGAGCAGGGCCACGCATTCGCGCCGCAGATAAGCCCAGCGCAGCCATTGCAGCAGCAGTCCCTTGGCCCGGGCAAAGGCGCAGCTCTCGACCATGGAAGCCGAGCAGTCCAGCAGGAACAGGTGCTGGCTGCTGCTGCGGCCTTGGGGCTGGCGCCAGCGCAGATGCTCGGCCGCCAGCGGCAGGGCTTGGCGCGCGCGCAAGCTGGCCGGCCAGTCGATCTGGGCGCCACCTGATCTTGCGGCAAGGCTGGTGGTGGCCAGGCCATGCGGCGCTGCCGTGCTTGGCCCCCGGCTGCTGCGCTGCGCTGCAGCGACTAAATGCTTTGGCCGGGGGCGCGGGCTTTTTTTGCGGCCAGGGCCTCCATGGCAGCCTGGGCCATGGCATCGGCCTGGCTGCTGTCAAAAGAGACGGTGGCAACCGGCAGTGGTCGGCCCCAGCCGGGAGGCGGCTGGTTCATGTCCTGCTGCGCGGGGGCAGGGGATGGCGATGAGCGGTCTGCTGCCGATTCCGTGCGAGGGCCTTGGTTGGTCGGGCTTGTGGCAGGGCTTGTAGCTGGATTTGGCGGCTCGGCGGGCGGCACTGGCTGGGGAGCCTGGCTGGCAACGGATTGTCGGGACTCGGCCGCGCGGTGCTGCAGCACCAGCGGCGCAACCTCGCTTACATGCTCGGCTGTAATGGCCGAGCTGCCCTGCCAGGCTGCCAGAGCACGGGCGGCACGCAACATGACCAGGTCGGCGCGCATGCCGTCGACCTGGGCCGCAATGCATTGCCGGGCCACGGCTTCGTGCACGGCATCGCTCCAGGGCAGTTGCGTCGCATCTTGACTGCGGGCGCGGGCCTGCTGCAAGCGTGTGCGTATTTCCTGCTGCTGCGCGGCATGGGCCTGGGCAAAGCCCTGGGGGTCCAGGTCAAAGCGCAGCCTGGCCTTGACAATGCTGCTGCGCAGCTGCGGATCCTGGGCATTGTCCAGCTGCACGCACAGGCCCAGCCGGTCCAGTAACTGGGGGCGCAGCATGCCTTCCTCGGGGTTCATGGTGCCGACCAGCACAAAGCGCGCCGCATGGCTGTGCGAGATCCCGTCGCGCTCTATGCGATTGATGCCGGAGGCTGCCACATCGAGCAGCACATCGACGATGGCATCGGGCAGCAGATTGATCTCATCGACATAGAGAACCCCTTCGTGCGCCTTGGCGATCAGGCCCGGCGCAAAAGCCACTTCATGGCCCGCCAGAGCTTTGGACAGGTCCAGGCTGCCGGTCACATGCTCGATGGAGGCACCTAGCGGCAGGGTGACGAAGGGCGCTGGCGTCAGCAAATCTGCCAGCGCACGGGCCGCCGTGGACTTGGCCGTGCCGCGCGGGCCCTGGATCAGCACGCCTCCCAGCTGCGGCTCTATCGCAGCCAGCAGCAAGGCCTGCACCAGCGCGGGCTGGCCTTGTATGGCCGAGAGTGGAAATACGGGTGCCGGATCGTGGTTGGTGCTCATTGGGAAACCTGTCCTTCCATGAATTCTTCGTGCTCCAGCATCTGGGCCAGCAGGCTCTGGCGATGCTCGCCGGGCTGCTCCCACAGGCCACGGTCTATGGCTTCCAGCAGGCGCGAGACGATATCGCCAAGCGCCTGAGGATTTTGCTGGCGCAGAAACTGGCGCACGTTCTCGTCTTCGACATAGGCCTGGGTGACCATGGCGTAATGCTGGTCCGAGACCAGCGCGGTGGTGGCATCGAAGCCGAACAGATAGTCCACCGTCGCCGCCATCTCGAAGGCGCCCTTGTAGCCGTGGCGCATGGCGCCGGCAATCCACTTGGGGTTGGTGACGCGGGCGCGTACCACGCGGCCGATCTCCTCGGCCAGGGAGCGAATTCTGGCCGACTGAGGATTGCCATGGTCGCCGTGATAGACGGCAGGCTCGGCTCCGCCCAGGTACCGCACGGCCGCCACCATGCCGCCCTGATGCTGGTAGTACTCGCTGGAGTCCAGCAGGTCATGCTCGCGGCTGTCCTGGTTCTGCAGCACCACATCGAGTGCCTGCAGACGCCGCTCCAGCGCGGCGCGGGCCGGCACGCCATCGGCCTGCTGGCCGTAGGCATAGGCGCCCCAGTCCAGATAGTGGCGTGCAAAGTCGCCCGCATCGGTCCACTGGCCGGTACGCAGCAGCTCATGCATGCTGGCACCATAGCTGCCGGTGGGCGATCCGAATACGCGCCACAGCGCCTGTTCGCGAGCCGCGTCGGCGCTCAGGCCTTGATCCACGGCAGCCTGCGTATCCCGCAGCACGCGCGCGCGGATGGGATTGTCCTCGGCGTCCTCATCCAGCTCGGCCACAGCACGTACCGCAGCATCGAACATCTGCACCACGTTGGGAAAGGCATCGCGGAAGAAGCCGCTGATACGCAGCGTCACATCGATGCGCGGGCGGCGCAGGCCCACGGCGGGAATGACTTCAAAGTCGGTCACGCGCTGGCTGCCGGCGGCCCATTTGGGACGCACCCCGATCAGGGCAAATGCCTGGGCGATATCGTCACCGCCGGTACGCATGGTGGCCGTGCCCCAGACGGAAAGACCGATGGCCTGAGGATATTCGCCATGCTCCTGCAGATAGCGCTCCAGCAGGCGCTGTGCGGACTGCTGCCCCAGCGCCCAGGCGGTCTGGGTGGGTATGGCGCGGGTGTCCACGGTGTAGAAGTTGCGCCCCGTGGGCAAGGTGTCGCAGCGCCCGCGCGAGGGTGAGCCGCTGGGCCCGGGCGGCACAAAGAGCCCTTGCAGTGCGCGCGAGAACTGCAGCAGCTCCTGCGGGCCGCAGGCGTCCAGTGACGGTGCAATCTGCTGCTCTATGCGCGTCAGCACTTGTAGTGTGTGCGGCCAGCTGCGGGCTAGTCCGGGCCGGGCTATGACCTGCAGGGCCAGCAGCTCGAGCCGCTCGCGCGTGTCGCCGCCGTGGCGCCAGGTGCCGGCGTCCTGCTGCTGCAGCACGGCCGGACGCTGGCCGTTCCAGGGCGCGGCGGCATCCATGTCCAGCGGGTTCCAGTCCATGGCCGGCAGCAGGTCGGCGGCCAGTGCGTTGAGCAGGCCCTGCTCGTTGCCACCACTGCCCGGATAGCGCGCCAGCGAGAGCAGCGTGGAGTCGCGCAGAGCGCCTTCGGGCGAATGGCCAAAGATATGCAGGCCATCGCGAATCTGGGTTTCCTTGAGTTCGCACAGATAGGCATCGATGCGTTCCAGCAACTGCTCGTCGGCATCGGGTTGCGCGCCCGCAGCTTCAAGGCCTAGCTCGCGCAGCAGATCCTGCTGTCTGGCGCAGTCCAGAATCTGCTTGCGCAGCAGGCTGGAGCGGCGCAGGTCGACCAGCAGGGCTTCGTAGTATTCGTCCACCAGACGTTCCAGCTCCTGCATGGGGCCGTGGTTTTCGGCGCGCGTGAGCGGCGGCATCAGATGGTCGATGATTACGGCCTGGCTGCGGCGCTTGGCCTGCGCCCCTTCGCCGGGGTCGTTGACGATGAAGGGATAGACATGCGGCAGCGGGCCGAGAATGGCATCGGGCCAGCATTGCTGCGACAGCGCCAGGCTCTTGCCCGGCAGCCATTCCAGATTGCCATGCTTGCCCACATGGACCATGGCGTCCACGCCGAATACATCGCGCAGCCAGAAGTAGAACGCCAGATAGTGATGGGGCGGCACCAGCTCGGCGTCGTGGTAACTGGCGTAGTCATTGCGTCCATCGAGAGCGCGCGCAGGCTGTATGCCCACGAAGACATGGCCCAGCTGCAGACCCGCAATCATGAACCAGCCATCGCGCAGCATGGGGTCTTGCTCGGGCGTCCCCCAGCGCTCGGCGATGGTCTGGGCCATATCGCCGGGCAGCTGTGCCAGGCGCTGTTGATAGGCCTGCAGCGAATAGCCCTGGCTTGCAGGGCGCTGCGGCCATTTCTTGGGGTCATTGGCAATGCCTTGCTGCAACTGCTTCATCAGCGCCAGACCCGATGCCGGCAGGGCGGAGGCATCCCCCAGGTTCCAGCCATCGCGCGCCAGCTGTTCCAGCAGGGCCATGACGGACTCGGGTGTATCGAGGCCCACGCCGCTGCCCATCCGTGCTTCGCTGCCCGGGTAGTTGGCCAGTATCAGCGCGGCCTTCTTCTGCGCCGCAGGCTTGCTGCGCAGCCGGCACCAGCGCCAGGCCAGCTCGGCAATCCAGGTGATGCGGTCGGGCTCGGCCTGGTAGCTGATCACATCGGTCTGCGTCAGCTCGCAGCGATGGGCCAGGCCCTTGAAGCTCATGGCGCGCGTCATGATGCGGCCATCCATCTCGGGCAGCACCACCTGCATGGCAATGTCGCGCGGGCGCAGGCCCTGGCTGTCGGCCAGCCAGTCCTCGCGGTTGCTGCCGCTGGCAATCACCTGCAGCACGGGAATGTCGCCCGCCAGCGCGTCGGACGCCTCGCCGGTGCGCGCATGTTCTCCGAGAGCCGCAAACGCCGTGGTGTTGAGAATGATCTGCACCTGGTGGGTGATGCACAGTGAGCGCAGCGTCTGCAGGCACAGCCCGTCCTTGAGCGACTCCAGGGCCAGCGGAAGCGGGTTCAGGCCACGTGCGAGCAGGGCGTCGGCCATGGCATCGAAGGCCTCGGTATTGGCCGCCAGCAGATGCGAGCGGTAGAAGACCAGCATGGCCACGGGGGCGCCGGGCGTCCAGCGGGCCTGCAGGTCGTCGAGGCCCGGAAGATGTCCTGCAGCGTCATCCAGCCAGCTTTGCGGCACATGCACGGCCACGGGGGGCAGCACCCGCACGGGCGCGCCCTCGCGGCCCAGGTTCAGGCCCCAGGCCGCAGCCATGCGCAGGAACTCGCGTGCATTGCCCAGGCCGCCGGCGCGCAGGTATTGCCACAGCGCACGGCTTTGCTCGGGCTCAAGCGTGCCCTTGGCCAGCAGCTCGGGATCTTCCTGGTTGTCGCCAGAGAACATGGCCAGCTTCTGGCCCTTGCGGCGCGCCAGCTTTTGCAGCTGCTCTATGCCGTAGGGCCAGGTGGACTCGGCTCCCAGATGATCGACGATGACCAGCCTGGCATGCTGCAGCACCTCGTCGATATACAGATCGAGCGAGGCGCTCTGGCGCAGATGCAGCAGGTTGGCCAGGCGCAGCGTGGGCGTGGACCCAGCGGCCCGGGGCTCGGCCTGCAGCCACATCCGGTAGGCATCGGCCAGTAGCGACAGCGTGGTGTCGGCGGAACTGAGCACCACCATGTCGGCAGGCGTCTGGTCCAGACGGGTGATGATGCTGTCGTCTTCGACAAAGCCGCCGGGGCGGGAGCTGAGCAGGTGCATGATTCAAAAAGATAGCTTTATCCGCTTGCCAGTAAAGCGATAGAGGCTGATTTTGCTGGGATTTTATGCCTGGGCGCCCAGCAAGGCCTGGCGCAGCACGGCGGCGTCCAGCTGCTTGCCGATAAACACCAGACGCGTGGCCGTAGCTTCGCCGTCGGCCCAGGCACGGTCGAAATAGGCATCAAAGCGGCGGCCCACGCCTTGCACCAGCAGACGCATCTTCTTGCCAGGCAGAGCGGCAAAGCCCTTGACGCGCAGCACGCCATGTTGCTCCACGATGGCTTGCAACGCTAGCATCAGGCGCTCACGGTCCACGGCACCCAGGTCCAGGTGCAGGGAGTCGAAGGCATCGTGGTCATGGTCTTCGTCATGGTCATGGTGGCTGTGCTTGTCGTCGATCGACAGCTCGGCGGCGCGATGCTGGCCCAGCAGCACGTTCAGCGGCACCTGGCCCTGCACGGCTTCGATCATCTTCACGCTGGCCGGTACTTCTTCGGCCACCATGGCGCGCACCTGGCCGAGCTGCTCGGGCGTGACCAGATCGGCCTTGGACAGCACCACCAGATCGGCGGCCGAGAGCTGATCCTCGAACAGCTCATGCAGGCTGGCGTCATGGTCCAGATTGGGGTCGGCCTGGCGCTGTTCATCGACGGCATGGGGGTCATGGGCAAACTGGCCGGCAGCCGCAGCGGGCGTATCGACCACGGTGACTACCGAATCGACAGTGAAGACATTGGCGATGTCGGGCCACTGGAAGGCCTGGACCAGGGGCTTGGGCAGGGCCAGGCCGCTGGTCTCGATCAGCAGCACATCGATGTCGGCGCGGCGCTCGGCCAGGGCTTTCATGACGGGGAAGAACTCTTCTTGCACGGTGCAGCACATGCAGCCGTTGGCCAGCTCGTAGATCTGGCCCGACTGTGTATCCGCGCCGCCTTCTTCCTTGCAGCCTATGGCACAGGTCTTGAGGATTTCGCCGTCAATGCCCAGTTCGCCGAACTCGTTGACGATGACCGCCACGCGCAGGCCCTTGGCCTGCTCGAGAATATGGCGCATCAAGGTGGTCTTGCCGCTGCCGAGAAAGCCGGTGACGATGGTGGCGGGAATTTTGGTGGTTTGCATGGATCACTCTCCGGATGGGGATCAACAGGGAAATTCGACAGGGAAAAATTATTCGTGCAGTGCGGGCTGTGGTCCATGCACGCGCAGGTGTTCGTGAGGGCAGTCCTGCTGCTGGACATGGGCTGTCAGCACGGGCTCGATCGTCGCGGCATCCATGGGGCCGTACCACACGCCTTCGGGGTAGGCGATCATCAGCGGGCCGTGGTTGCACGGGTACTGGCAGCTGGTTTGCAGCAGCATCACCTGCTTTTTGAGCAGCGGGGTTTGCTGCACGGTGCGTGCCAGTTGCGGCCACAGCGCGACGGCTCCCTTGGCCGCGCAGCGCGGGCCCACGCACCACAGCACATGGTGCTGGTGCTCCGGCACTTGGGACCAGGCTTTGGGGTCGCGCTCCCAGTCTTCATCGGCCAGCAATTGCGGCACATCGGGCTGCTGCAGCGCGCTGGGAATGGTGGCGGCCAGCAGCTCGGCCAACGCCGGCAACTGCAGCAGGGGTTGAGCAAACACGATGCGAGGGGCGTGTTTGCCGGTTTGCCCTCCAGCCTGTTGCTTGGCGCGCCAGCGCATGATGAGCTTGTGCAGCCAGCGGCGCAGCGAAGGCTCGTCGGGCACCATGACGGGCAGGATCAATATCTGATCGGCATCGGCGCACAGGTCCAGCGCTTCGGGCAGGGCAGGCTGTGCTCGGTCCACAAAGGCGGGTTGCACACGCAGCACGGGCGTTTGTGCAGCGGCCAGCCGCGCCTCAAGCTGTGTTGCCAGGTCGCTCAGTTCCGTCAGGCCGCCCGCATAGGCCGCACCGCGGCTGAGCACCACGATGGCCAGGCAGGCGTTGGCTGCAGGTAAAGAGGGCGTGGGCTCAGTGCAGGTCTGGGTCATAGCAGCTCATCCGGCATGAATTCGATCACGGGCTTGCCCGTGCGTGCGCTGGTGTGCACCTGGGCGCGCACGCCGTAGACACGGGCAATGGTCTCGGGCGTCAGCACCTCGGTCGGAGTGCCTTGCGCCACCAGTGCACCGTGCTGCAATAGGTAGATGCGGTCGCAGTAATGCGCGGCCAGCGGCAGCTCGTGCAGAGCGGCCAAAGTGGTCAGGCTCAGGCCGCGAATCAGATTCATCAGCTCGAACTGGTGGCGCACGTCGAGGTGGTTGGTGGGCTCATCCAGCACCAGCAGCGGTGCCTGCTGGGCCAGTGCGCGGGCCATGAGCACGCGCTGCTTTTCACCGCCCGAGAGGGTGGAAAACATGCGCTCGGCCAGTGGCTGGGCCTGCACTCGCGCCAGCGACTGGGCGACGATGGCAAAGTCTTGCGCGCTGTCTTTGTCAAAGGCGCTTTGGTGCGGCGTGCGTCCCATCAGCACCACATCGCGCACGCGCAGATCGAACTCGTTGGCATTTTCCTGTGCCAGCACGGCCATGGCACGGGCGTTGTCGCGGGCACTGTGCCGCCAGACGTCGCGCTCCTGCATACAGACCGTGCCGCTGGCGGGTCTGAGGATGCGGTAGATCATGCGCAGCAGCGTGGACTTGCCACTGCCGTTGGGGCCCAGCAAACCCACGAATTCGCCACGGCTCACCTGCAGGCTGATGTCGCGCACGATATGCGCGGCGGCGGCCTTCCAGTGCAATGCCTGGGCCTGAAGAAGAGGGGAGACCGAAGGCTCGCTCACTGGGGTACCTTCGCGCTGATGCGCTGCGGTGCTATGAGCCTTCGGAACGGCCGGGCGGCTCATGCGTTCAGCCTTTCTCGCGCACTTTTGCGCATCAGCATCCAGATGAAAAACGGGCCACCCAATAGCGAGGTGATGACGCCCACGGGCACTTCTGCCGGGGCAAAGCTGATGCGGGAAAACACATCGACCCAGACCAGAAAGATGGCTCCTATCAGTGCCGCGACGGGCAGCACCCGGCGGTGCTCCGAACCCACCAGCATGCGGGTGATATGCGGCACGATCAGGCCCACAAAACCGATGGGGCCGGTCAGTGCCACCAGCACGCCGGTGACCAAAGAGACCAGCACAAACAGCCAGCGCCGCGTGTTGGTGGTGTCCACGCCCAGCGTTGCGGCGGTTTCTTCGCCAGACAGCAGGGCATTGAGCGAGCGGGCCTGGGCCAGCAGCAGGACGATGCCTGCCAGCAGCAGGGCCGCGGGCAGGCCCAGCTCGTCCCAGCGGGTGCCGGCCAGACTGCCCAGCGTCCAGCTCAGCACGGAGTTGGCCAGCTCGCGCTGATCGGCCGTGAGCACGATCAGGCTGGTGATGCCACCCAGACAGTAGGCAATGGCCACGCCGCCCAGAATCAGACGCGTTGCCATCAGCCGGCCATTGGCCAGCGCCAGAAAATAGACGGCGGTGCAGGCGGCCAAGGCACCGCCAAAAGCGCCCAGGGGCAGGGCCAGCTCGCCCGCAAAAGCCAGGGCGCCAAAGGCCAGTACACTGACGGCGCCTACCGATGCGCCCGAGGACACGCCCAGCAGATAAGGGTCGGCCAGGGGGTTGCGCACCATGGCCTGCATGGCGACGCCGACCAGTGCCAACCCGGAGCCCGCCAGGGCCGCCAGCAGCACGCGGGGCAGGCGCACGCGCCAGACGATCTGGTGCTGGGCAATGCTCCATTGACCGGGCTGCCAATCCAGCCCCAGATGCAGGCCCAGCTCATGCGCGGTGATCTGCCAGGCTTGCAGCGGCGCAATGCGTACCGGCCCCAGGGTGATGGCCAGCGTCAGCGAGATCAGCAAAGCGGCGCCCAAGGCCAGTATCCATAGCGCCAGCTGCTGGCGCTGCCGTGCAAAAAATGCCGAAGGGGCGGCGATCCCGGGCAGGACATTCATGGCAGCGCCACTTTCTCGGGATGCAGCGCATGGGCCAGACGCTGCACGGCGGCGACATTGCGCGGGCCGGGCGTGGCCTCGGCAAATTCCAGGCGCAGCAGCTTTTTCTCTCGTATGGCCTTGACCTGGGCCAGCTCGGGCTTGCTCAGCAAAAACTGGGTTTTACCGCTGGGTGTGGGCCTGTCGTCATCGACGATCACAATCCAGTCCGGGTCGCGTGCAATCACGTCTTCCCAGTTGCCGCGCATCCAGCTGCTGTCCAGATCATCAAAAATATTGCGCCCGCCAGCGGCCTCTATCATGGCCTGCGGCATGGCGAAGCGGCCCGTGGTCACGGGGATGTCGGTGCCGCTGTCGAAGACAAACACCTTGGGCCTGTAGTCAACGTCTTTGAGCGCATCCTGAATCTGCTGCAGCTGCTGGCGCTGGGTCTGCACCAGCTTTTCTGCCCTGGCTTCGATATCGAAGATGCGGCCCAGGTTGAGCAGGTCGTTGAAGGTGTCTTCCAGCGATACCTTTTCGCGCTGAACCTGGCGTATGCAGGATTCTGTGAGCACATAGCTGGCAATGCCCATCTCCTTGAGACTGGCGGGCGTGATCTGCCCGGGGCGAAAGCCATAGGCCCAGCCGCTGAAGACAAAGTCGGGCTGAACATTGAGCAGCGTCTCCAGGTTCATGCCCTGGTTGGACAGGTCGGGCACATGGGCCAGCAGCGGTCGCATTTCTGCGGGCAGACGCTTGATGTCGCGCAGGCCTCCGTAGCCCGCCCAGCGGTCCTGCAGGCCCAGGGCCAGAAACATCTCGGTGATGTTGATGCCATGGGTGACGGCGCGCTGCGGTACCTTGTCATAGACCACGCTCTGGCCGCAGACCTCCACCGTGATGGGCGCTCTGGCCATGCCGCCTGCAGATGGGCTTGCTGTCGGGCTTTGATGGTCGGTGCAGGCCTGCAGTGCCAGACATGCCAGCACTGCAACCGTGGAGTGCTTCAGATAGGAGAGCGTTCTACGCTTGCAGCAACAGTTTTTCATTGTTAAACAAGGGTCAATGCAAGGAACAACATGCGGTAGCAGCTCCTGATATCAAATCGCTATGGTTGCGACAGCCGCGGTCAGAACGTGAACTCTGCAGTCAGATCCACGCGGCGACCTTCGCCTGGGTAGGCTTGAGTGCCGGAGATCGCTGAATAGGTGTAAAGCTTGTCGCTCAGATTGCGCAGCGACAGGCGATAAGTCGCACGCGGCTGAGGCTTCCAGCTCAGCGCTGCGTCCCAGACGGTGTAGCCACCAGAACTGGCGGTATTGGCATCATCTGCAAAGCGTTGACTGACGGTGCGAGCGCCTAGCGATGCCTGCCAGCGTCCGATGGCGCTTGCGGCGGTGTAGTGAGCCCAGAGGTTGGCGGTCTGGCGCGGCACGTTCGACGGGCGTTTGCCGCTGAGATCGACACCGCTCTTGACGAGTTCATCGTATTGGGCACTGACCAAGGCGTAGTTGCCCTCCAGACGCCAGTTGGGGGAAAGGCGAAGAACGCCGCTCAGCTCCAGACCCTGAGAGTGCTGCCTGCCACCTTGATACTGCAGCTTGGTGATGAGGTCGGTGGTGACAATGTCATCTTTCTCAATGCGGTAGGCAGCGACCGTCCACTCGCCCTGACCCTGGGCAAACTGCTGTTTCAGCCCCACTTCCACCTGGCGGGCGGTGGTCAGCTTGAAGTCTTTGTTGGCGAGATTCAGCGTCAGCACATTGGTGACGGGGTCATGGCCTTGCGAGATCTGGCCGTAGAGGCTGGTTTGCGCGTTGAGCCTGTGCGTCAGGCCCAGACGCCATGCCGTGCCGCCCAGGTTTTTGCCGAAAGAATTAGGCCCTGTCAGATCCTTGCGGTCAAAGTCCGTCATGTCGCGGCGAATGCCGGCCAGCAGCAGCCAGCGATCGCCGAGCGACCATGCGTCTTCGGCGTAGAAGTCGTGGGTAGTGGCCGCCGTGGTGAAGCTGGGCAGCAAGGGCGATGAATTAGGCCAGTAGGTGAGCGAAGGGCTGTTCACGCCGATGAGGTCGCTGCCGGCATAGTCGTTGCGGGCAAAGTTGAATTTGGCCCTGTTGACCTCCCATCCCAAAACCAGCTTGTGAGCGCCTGCGTTGACGGCGGTTTCCAGGCGGTTGCCGGTCTGCTCCAGGTCATGTGAGAGCTCCAGGTAATCGCCCAGCCTCAGCTGCTGCGTTGCTGGCAGATATTGGTACGCCTCAATATTGCGCCAGTAGCGGTCGGCCTTGAAGCGATAGAGCTCGTTGCTCACGCTGACCCAGTCATTGATCTGGTACTGGGCGCGGGCACGGACACGCTTGTCCTTGATGCGGATATCGCTGTCGGCGGTGTTGAAGTTGCGCCCCAGAAGCTCGGGCACGATGGCGCCGTTCACGGTGGGCGTGCCGAAGTAGTGTGCAGGTTTTTCGTCACTGACATCGGCCAGCAGCTCCATGCGCAGGGCCGCCGTGGGCTGCCAGCGCAGCGTGCTCATCAGCTTGCCGCCGCTGGCGCGCGCCATGTCATGTTCACCCCGGGTGTAGTGGCCGTAGGCATCGAGGCGGTAGCTCAGCGTGTCGCTCAGGGCGCCGCCTGCGCCCAGACCCAGCTTGGCGCTGCCGTGCGATCCGGTACCGAGCAGAACTTCACGCACGCTCTCACGCGTGGGCTGTTTGCGCACGATATTGGCGGTCGCGCCCACGGTGCCCGTGCCGTAGACGATGGAGGCAGGGCCGCGCAGCACTTCCACGCGCTCGTAGCCCCAGCTGTTGGCAGGGTAGGGGGTGGTGCTGGACGCCACGCCCAGGCGTACGCCGTCTTCGGCAATGCCGACCG
This sequence comes from Comamonas resistens, assembly GCF_030064165.1. Taxonomy (NCBI): domain Bacteria; kingdom Pseudomonadati; phylum Pseudomonadota; class Betaproteobacteria; order Burkholderiales; family Comamonadaceae; genus Comamonas; species Comamonas resistens. The sequence continues at coordinate 2,903,241 of NZ_CP125947.1, read as the reverse complement.
AGTTGGTGCCGGTGAAGCCGCGCGAACCAAAGGACAGGCTGCTGTAGCTGGTGGGGGACAAAGGTGTCATGCCCACGGTACGCCCGATGATGTCGGCCATGCGGCTGTCACCGCGCTCCTGCCAGGTCTGCTCGCTCACATGCTCCAGGCTGGCTGGCAGGTCACGGGTGGCAATGCCGGTACGGCTGCCCGAGGTGCTGGGCAGAGACAGACCGAGGCCACCTTCGGCGGTATCGGTGACCTGTACTGTGGGCAGCTGCGCCGGGGGAAGGCCGGTTCGTTCTTCGGCGCGGGTTTCTGCGGCAATAGCCAGTGCTGCAGGTGCCAGGCCGATCATCACGGCAGGCAGGACAAGATATTTCATGGTTCAGCGAGAGCTGACCGGCCTGCTTGCTTGTGACGATTTCATGCTGGGGCGCACCGCGCTGCAAAGCGCCTGCGATCAGCTTGTTGCCATCACGCTGCACCCCGCAGGCGGTCGTTGCACATGCTGGCCCTTGGGCCAAGGCCCGCGCGGCGCAGCGCTCAACAGGCCGGTATCCGGGCTGGCAGATTGCGCGAGGCATGCTGTTTCGCCTTCCCGGTGCTGCCGCGCACCTCGTCGATGAGGCCACGTAGAACACCAGTGACTGGCCCGCGCGTCAGACGCGAGCCTTGAAACAGTTTGATCTGCTTACCGTTGCGGGGGCAGCCAGGGCTTTGCACCCTGTTCCCGTTTAACCCGAATGGAATTCGGGCACCTGTTGCTTTCGAAACGCAAGTCTTGCCAGAAGACGCAAAGACCTGCTTTTCGAATTGCGAAATTATATTGCAGTGCGCAAGCGTGAAGCTGCTTGCAAATCAAGTGCGGTATTTTTTACATGTTGGAAAATGAAGGATATTGGCCGATTTCCCAATGAAAACCGGGTGGCAAAGTGAATGTAAAACCCTAGGTCTTGTACAAGACTTAAAAAATTTGCACCGGTTGCGCTTAGAATTTTGTATCGTGGGAACGCATTGCAAAAAAATAGCAATGCTTCCTGCTGTGTCAGGCCCCATTGCGCAAGCTCGGGATGAAGGCCCAAGGCACGCCCCACCTTTTCATTACCTGAGACAAGAGATGAGTACGCAGCAACCCACCATCATCTACACCTTGACGGACGAGGCACCTCGTCTGGCCACCAGTGCCTTCCTGCCCGTGATCCGCGCATTTGCGGCTCCTGCCGGCATCAATGTGGAAACCAGCGACATCTCGTTGGCCGGCCGCATTCTGGGCGAGTTCCCCGACTTCCTGACCGAAGAGCAGCGCGCTCCCAACAACCTGGCCGAGCTGGGCAAGCTGACGCTGACTCCCGAAGCCAACATCATCAAGCTGCCCAATATCTCGGCATCCGTGGGCCAGCTGACTGCTGCCATCAAGGAGCTGCAGTTCAAGGGCTACAAGATTCCCAACTTCCCCGAGAACCCCACGACAGACGAAGAAAAGGACATCAAGGCGCGCTACAGCAAGTGCCTGGGCTCTGCCGTGAACCCCGTGCTGCGCGAAGGCAACTCCGACCGCCGCGCCCCTGCCGCCGTCAAGAACTACGCCAAGAAGCACCCTCACTCCATGGGTGAGTGGAAGCAGTGGTCGCAGACCCATGTGTCGCACATGAGCGAGGGCGACTTCTACCACGGCGAAAAGTCCATGACCCTGGACAAGGCCCGTGACGTGAAGATGGTGCTGGAAACCAAGTCCGGCAAGACCATCGTGCTCAAGGAAAAGGTCAAGCTGCTGGACGGTGAAGTCATCGACTCCATGTTCATGAGCAAGAAAGCCCTGTGCGCCTTCTATGAAAAGGAGATCGAAGACTGCAAAGAGTCCGGCATCCTGTTCTCGCTGCACGTCAAGGCCACGATGATGAAGGTGTCTCACCCCATCGTGTTCGGCCACTGCGTGAAGATTTTCTACAAGGAAGCTTTCGAGAAGCACGGCAAGCTGTTCGATCAGCTGGGCGTGAACGTGAACAACGGCATGGCCAATCTGTACGAAAAGATTGAAACCCTGCCCGCATCGCAGCGCGAAGAGATCATCCGTGACCTGCACAAGTGCCAGGAAGATCGTCCGCGTCTGGCCATGGTCGATTCCGCCAAGGGCATCACCAACTTCCATTCGCCCAACGACGTGATCGTCGATGCCTCCATGCCTGCCATGATTCGCGTGGGCGGCAAGATGTGGGCGGCCGATGGCAAGCCCTACGACTGCAAGGCCGTGATGCCCGAGTCCACCTTTGCCCGTATCTACCAGGAGATGATCAACTTCTGCAAGTGGCACGGCAACTTCGACCCCAAGACCATGGGCACCGTGCCCAACGTGGGTCTGATGGCGCAAAAGGCTGAAGAGTACGGCTCGCACGACAAGACCTTCGAAATCGCCGAAGACGGCGTGGCCAATATCGTGGACATCGCCACCGGCGAAGTGCTGCTGAGCCAGAACGTGGAAGAGGGTGATATCTGGCGCATGTGCCAGGTCAAGGATGCTCCCATCCGCGACTGGGTGAAGCTGGCCGTGACCCGTGCCCGCAACTCCGGCATGCCTGCCGTGTTCTGGCTGGACCCCTACCGTCCCCATGAAGCCGAGCTGATCAAGAAGGTGCAGACCTACTTGAAGGACTACGACACCACGGGCCTGGAAATCCACATCCTCTCGCAAGTGCGCGCCATGCGCTACACGCTGGAGCGCGTGGCCCGCGGCCTGGACACCATCTCGGTGACCGGCAACATTCTGCGCGACTACCTGACCGACCTGTTCCCCATCATGGAGCTGGGTACCTCGGCCAAGATGCTGTCCATCGTGCCTCTGATGGCCGGTGGCGGCATGTACGAAACCGGTGCCGGCGGCTCCGCGCCCAAGCATGTGCAGCAACTGGTGGAAGAAAACCACCTGCGCTGGGATTCGCTGGGCGAGTTCCTGGCTCTGGCCGTGTCGCTGGAAGACCTGGGTATCAAGGAAAACAACAGCCGCGCCAAGCTGCTGGCCAAGACCCTGGACGAGGCCACGGGCAAGCTGCTGGACGAGGACAAGTCGCCTTCACGTCGCACCGGCGAGCTGGACAACCGTGGTTCGCAGTTCTACATCGCTCTGTACTGGGCCCAGGCTCTGGCCGCCCAGACCGAGGACGCAGAACTGGCAGCCAAGTTTGCGCCTCTGGCCAAGCAACTCGCCGAGAACGAAGCCAAGATCGTGGCCGAGATGAAGGACGTGCAAGGCAAGGCTGCCGATATCGGTGGCTACTACATGCCTGACGTGGCCAAGATGGATGCCATCATGCGCCCCAGCGCAACCTTCAACGCAGCCATCGCCTCGGTAGCCTGAGTCGTTGACTAGCCAAAAGCCGGCAGCTTGCTGCCGGCTTTTTTGCGTCTGGGTACTATCGATAAGGGAGCTGCATGCGCTGAATAGACATATATTTCAGATGAAAAGGCCTCTGAAATCATTCAGTGTCAGGCGCTGGCAGCTCTCTTTTTGGAGAAGGCAGCTTTTCTGCGCAATCGACGCCAGCCCACCACCACACCGGTGCCGCTGAGCAGCAGCCCGCCCAGACTCAGCACGATCAAGACGCCGTCCCACAAGGGGCGGCGCTCCAGCAGAGGTAGCCAGTCCCAGCTGTGCAACAGCGCAAACAACCAGCGCTTGAGGCGCTGGCGCTGGTCCAGCTGACCCAGCAGCTGCCCGGTCTGTGCGTCGATATGCAGCCAGGTGCGGCGCTCATCCCCGTATATCACGCGCAGCACGGGCAAAGGCTTGCCGCTGCCGCCCATCATGGTGTGGTCGGCGCGTGCGTAGTAGTAGAAGTCATAGCCAGTCAGCCACTGACTATCCACCACGGGTGCCTGCGACAGCCGTGCCGCAGCGGCCAGCAGTTGCTCCTTGTCATATGACAAGGCTTGGCCGGTTGCGGCATCGAGCACTTGCCGACTGCCATTAGCCGAATGGGCGACAACCTGAAGCCTGGAACCCGGAGCCTGGCTCCAGCGCAGCTCCCGCACAGTTTGCTGTTTCAGCTCCCCAGAAGCCAGCAGCATGGCTGGTGGCACTGCGTTCGACAGCGTCAGGCCTTCTGGCTGCCAGAGTTTCATATCCACGGCGCGGCGCGGGCTGTCGAAGACCTTCCACGGGTTCATGGACATCAGCCCGCTGAAAATCCAGGTCAGTGTGACGGCCGCAAACAGCAGGCCCGAGACATGGTGCCAGCGCATCATGCGGCCCGGATAGGGCGTGCGCCGGCCGCTGCGGTAGCGCGTGGCAAAGCGCCAGCGCCAGATGCCGACCACGGTGCCGCTGAGCGCGAGCGCGATGCCGGCCAGCGATAGCCCGTTCACGGTATCGGCCCAGTAGCGGTCCCAAAGGCCGCCGCGCAGCGGATACAGCCAGTGCAGCCAGGCGCCCACATAGTTCCAGCCGCGCTCGGAGCGCGAGGCATCGCGCACCACCTGGGCGGTGCTGCCCGAGACATACAGGCGCGTGCCGGCCGCATCCCCCAGCTCCACCACATGCAAAGGCCGGTGCGCGTCGAGATTGCGCGAATGGGTAAAAGCGTCTTCCGTGACGGTGCCGGCATAGCTGGGCTCTGCCGCTGCGTTGCCTGCCATATAGCTGCGCGCGCTGGCCAGGGCCGCTTGCGCGCTGGCCGGCCCCAGCGGCTGGCCGGTGGCGGCATCGATGGCGATGGTCTTGCCTGTGCCCGCACCCTGGGGCGTGGCCAGATAGGTGGCGCGGCCGGCGCTGCCCATGTTCAGGCGCAGCTCGGCCAGCGGTTGCGTTACGCCGGCCTTGCGCAAGGCCTCTTGCGGGGCCAGCAGCGTGGAGGCCGGGTCCAGCGCGGGCAGATGAGCGAGCCGCTCGGCCTCGGTGAGCTTGGGGTAGCCCACATACATCATCACCACGCCCGAGACGAACCACAGGGCGAACAGCAGGCACAGCGCCACACCCAGCCAGCGGTGCAGCAGAAACAGCCAGCGCTTCAAGGAAGCTTGCATGGCCGCTCCTCAGAAGGCGACGTGCAGGCTCAGCTCCGCCGCGCGCGCCGTGCCCAGATAGACCATGGTGCCGGACAGGCTGGCCGCGTAGACCTTGTTCGTGGCATTGCGCAATCGGGCTTGCAGCGTCATGCGCGGATCGATGCGCCAGGCCAGGCCCAGGTCCAGCAAGGTATAGGCTGGCCAGTACTGGGTGTTGGCCGCGTCGCCGTAGATGCGGCCGACATGGCGCAGGCCGGCGCCCAGCTGCAGCGCCGGGGTGAACCGGTAGCTGGTCCAGAGATTGGCTACCGTGGCCGGTGTGTTGACGGGGCGCTTGCCGGCCATGGAAACACCGGCTTGCTGGTAGTCGTCATAGCGGGCGCGGTTTACGCTCCAGTCGGCGCGCAGGTTCCAGCGCGGCGTGATGGCCAGGCCCACGGCGGCCTCCAGCCCGCGCGAGGATTGCTGGCCAACCAGCAGGGTGCGCGTGGAGTCCAGCGGGTCCTGGGTGGCGATATTGCGGCGGCGGATGTCGTAGGCGGCGAGCGTGGCCGTGCCCTTGCCCTGCCAGAACTGCTGTTTGGCGCCCAGCTCCCACTGGCGCCCCGTGGTCAGGCCGGTGTTGTTCATGGCATCGGCAAACGAGGCCGTGGCCAGCATGCCCGAGGGTGGATCGGCCGCCGTGGCGAACTGGCCGTAGAGCATGGCTTCGGGCGAAGGCTGCCACACCAGCCCCACGCGCCCGGTGGTGGGCTGGTAGCTGCGCGAGAAGCTGGCGGGCATGCTGGGCGTCACGCTGCGCCGGTTGGTCAGGTCCAGGTCGATGCGCTCATGCCTCAGGGCCGTCACCAGGCTCAAGGCATGAGTCAGCGCCGTGCGGTTTTCCAGGTACAGGGCCAGGTTGCGGATGCGGTTTTCCCGGTCGGCGTTAAAGCCCGGCTGCAGGCCCGAACTGGCATAGAAGTCGCCCACGCTGAAGTCGTAGGGGTTGACCGTGCTGATCGTGGCCGAGGTACTGTTGGGGTAGCGCGTCTGCCGGTTCACGCTGGCATCGAAGCCGAAGGCCCAGTCGCTGCGGTGGCCGGCCAGCTCGCCCCGGTAGCGGCCTTCCACGCGGTCGCCCACCAGGTGCTGGTCGTGGCGCTGCAGCAGGGCGCTGGAGCGGATGACGGCGCTGTTGTCCGCGTTGAAGCGGTAGTTTTCCACGTTGCGGTAGTCGCGCAGCGCGCTATAGGCATAGAAGGTATTGCTCCACTGCAGGCGGTCGCTGGCACGCCATTCGGTGATGGAGCGCAGCCACTGCACCTGCTGGGCATAGAGTCCATCCGTGGCGTTGTAGTTCTTCTCACGCGTGGCCGGGTCTATGGACACGGCGCCGGTGCCCGCGCCAGCGATGGGATTGCGCAGCGGCGTGCCCCAGTAGGGCCGGTCCACACGCTCGCGCTGCCATTCATAAGCCAGCGTGTGCGTGAGGCCGGAGCCCAGCTCCGAGCGCAGCGAAGCTGCGAGCTGCGTGGCATGGCGCCGCACGCCGTCCACGGCGCTGCCGCCCTCGCTGTGGCTCAGATCCAGGCGCAGATCGTGGCGGTTGGCGGCATCCGGATTGCTCAGGCGGCGGTTCAGCCCCAGGCTGGCCTGCTTGCGGCCGTGGCTGCCCAATGTGAGCTGGCCTTCGGAAAAATCGCCGGGCTCGGCCAGCTTGGTGATGTAGTTGAGCGTGCCGCCCACGCCGCCGGCGCCGTAGAGAAAGCTCGATGCACCGCCTATGGCCTCGACGCGGTCGTAGATCCAGCTGTCCACCGGGCGCGCGGCAATCGAATATTGCACATTGATGCCGTTGAACAGCTGGCTGACAGAGGCTCCGCTGAAGCCGCGCCAGCTCACGCCCGGATTGCCGGGCGGGCTGTAGGCGGTCACGCCCGGCACGGCGCGCAGCATCTCCTGGGTGTCCTGCGCGCCCGTGGCTTCGATGGTGGCGCGGTCGACCACCTGCACGCTGGCCGGTGTTTCAAGAATGCTCAGGCCCAGGCGGCTGCCGGTGCCGGCGCTCTGGTGCAGCGGCAGTGGCCCCAGCGGCATGGGGGTGCTGCTCCCGGTGACCTGGACGGTGGCCAGTTCGGCCTCTGGGGGGGCGGCGCCGGCATAAAGAGGCGCAAGCGAGCCCAGCGAGCTCAGCGCAACGGCCAGCAGTCGAGGTGAATGGGAAAAAGACGAGGCAAAGCGCAGACGTGGCCTGGCCGCAATCCCCGCGGGGACGGAAGAACGAATCACGGAAAACTCCTGAGCGGGCGCAGGCTGCTTTGGAACACAGCGCCGGGAATGGGCAGCAGTCAGCATCCAGCGGATCGCCGGACCGATGCTTAAGAGAAAACGATCAGGAGAAGAAAGGTGGCCCGCGCGCCGGCAGCGGCGCCCGCGTGACGGAGGCGATATGCGCGGCTGGCACGGGCCGTAGCGCATAGGAAAGCGATTGCTGGGAGCTGTTCAGGTCCAGCAGGAACAAAGGCGGCGGCGCAGTGACCGAAAGGCATAGCGCGCAATCGATGTGGTGATGGGATGTGCCCATCGCATCTGGGCTGCTATCCGTATCGGCGCCGACCTGCACCCATTTGATTTCACCGCTGGCCGAGCAGACCAGCTCCAGCGACTGAGGCTGCACGAAAGGTGCGGCAATGGATACGCCCATGGTCAAGACAAACCAGGCGAGAACCAGCCTGGAGAGCCAAAACGATGAGCGAAGCATATGCATGGGCGCCGATTATGGCAGCAAGTTGCCTGGATGCAGGAGTCATCCAGAGCGCATGAAATGGGCGTGGCCTAGGCTAGGGACGGCCAGCAAGGGCCGCCCCCGTCCCCCGTGGGGGAAGCCGCGCAGCGGCTCAGGGGGTACTAAAAATCTTTCCGCCCAGCTTGGCCCCGGCCTTGATGCCGCGCTTGGCAAACCAGCCCTGGTTCATCTCCAGCACATAGCGCACGGGCCTGGCCGAGCAGTGCGAGTCATCGGACTGGGGTTTCATGTCCGCCAGATTCACGATGGTGCCGTCGTCGGCCACAAAGGCTGCGGTCAGCGGCAGCAAGGTGTTGCGCATCCAGAAGCACTGCACACCTGGTGTCTCAAAGACAAAGAGCATGCCTTCCTGCTGGGGCATTTCCTTGCGGAACATCAGGCCGATCTCGCGCTGTTGCGGCGTCTGGGCCAGTTGGACATCAAGGCGGAACATGCCTGCCGTCAGGTCGGTGCGGGACAGGTTCATCTGCGGCGCGGCACCTTGCGCCATGGCCGGCACTTGCGCAAGTCCGGCGGCCACGGCGGCGGCCAGCAGCAGCGAGCGCATGGAGAAAATGGCGCGCCCCGGGGCGGCGAACAGAGCGAAAGACTTCATAAGCGTGGCGAAGGGAAGTGCTGGGCAAAAAGAAGAGAAAGGGGAAAGCTGCAAGCCTAATGCAGATAACTGAACAACGGCTGAATCGGGTAGAGTCGCCCTCATTGTCAGGCATCAAAAAACCCGCAGGGCCAAGCCGCTGCGGGTTTTTCAGATGGTTCACAGGCCCGCACCGAAGTGCAGGCGCTGCAAATTACATGGCAGGCTTTTCTGCGGCGGGCTTCTCGGCCTTTTCCGCTTTCTTGGCGGAATGCTTGGTGTGCTTCTTGGCGGTGTGGTGCTTGGCCTTGGTCTCCTTGGCGGCGGGAGCTGCTGCAGCGGCTGCTGGTGCTGCCGGGGCAGTTGCTGCAGGAGCGGTGGCGGCAGGCGCCGCAGGAGTTGCAGGCGCGGGGGTGGAAGCTGCCTGGGCGAAAGCGCCCGCAGCGAAGGAACCAGCAATCAGGACAGCGAGTAGTTTTTTCATGTGTGCCAATTTCCTAAAAAAGCGGTAAAGCCAGTGGTCAGGTTGAAATGCGATGCAGACCTTCCGCATCACGCTTATCTAACGGCGGGCCTGTCGCCCCGTTGACCGACTTTTGCCGCTTTCCCGGAAAAATTCTGTACCCATTGGTGACAGAATGGACGCAGCGCAGGCGGTCATGCCGCTGCATACAAATTCATGATTCAGGAGATTCGTATACATGAGCGGTAATCAGCATATCCAGGTGCCGGCGCAAGGCCAGAAGATCACGGTCAACAAGGACAGTTCGCTGAACGTGCCCGACCAGCCCATCATCCCCTTCATTGAAGGCGACGGCGTTGGCATGGACGTGACGCCGGTGATGCGCAAGGTAGCCGATGCGGCTGTGGCCAAGGTCTATGGCGCCAAGCGCAAGATTGCCTGGATGGAGATCTTTGCCGGTGAGAAGGCTACGCGTATTTATGGCCCTGACATGTGGCTGCCCGAGGAAACCGTGGCTGCCGTGCGTGACTATGCCGTGTCCATCAAGGGGCCGCTGACCACGCCCGTGGGCGGCGGCATCCGCTCGCTGAACGTGGCGCTGCGCCAGGAGCTGGACCTCTATGTCTGCCTGCGGCCCGTGCAGTACTTCAAGGGCGTGCCTTCGCCGCTCAAGGAGCCCGAGAAGACCAATATGGTGATCTTCCGCGAGAACTCGGAAGACATCTACGCGGGCATCGAGTACGCAGCCGGCAGCGACAGCGCCAAAAAGCTTATCGACTTCCTGTCCCGGGAAATGGGGGCCAACAAGATTCGCTTCCCTGAAACCTCGGGTATCGGCATCAAGCCGGTCTCGCGCGAGGGTACGGAGCGCCTGGTGCGCAAGGCCATCCAGTACGCCATCGACAACAACAAGCCCAGCGTGACCCTGGTCCACAAGGGCAACATCATGAAGTACACGGAAGGTGCTTTCCGTGACTGGGGCTACGCGCTGGCGCAGCGCGAGTTCGGTGCCGAGCTGATCGACGGCGGCCCCTGGTGCCGCCTCAAGAATCCGAATACGGGCAAGGACATCATCATCAAGGACTCGATCACCGATGCCTTTTTGCAGCAGATCCTGATGCGTCCGGCCGAATATTCGGTGGTGGCCACGCTCAACCTCAACGGCGACTACATCTCGGATGCGCTGGCCGCCCAGGTGGGCGGCATCGGCATTGCGCCGGGTGCCAATATGTCGGAGAGCATTGCCTGCTTCGAGGCCACGCACGGCACGGCGCCACGCTATGCGGGCAAGGACTATGTGAACCCCGGCTCCATGATTCTGTGCGCCGAAATGATGCTGCGCCACATGGGCTGGCGCGAGGCCGCCGATCTGATCGTGGCTTCCCTGGAAAAAGCCATCCAGAGCAAGCATGTGACCTATGACTTCGCCCGCTTGATGGATGGCGCGACCCAGGTTTCCTGCTCAAGGTTTGGCGACGTGGTCATCTCCATGATGGATTAATTTGTCTACCCCCGAGGCGCTTGCCTAGGCGGCCCTGCGCCTTCCCCTGGCCGGGCGCCCCTAAGGGGGACGACACCCTCGGCTAGGCGCCCCCACCGCGAGGCGGCGCTTGCCTGGTGTCTCTGGCTTGGGACTCGCTCGACAAGAACAGCCCTTACCAGGGCTGTTCTTGTTTTTGGAGTCGTCGCGTCTTAGCGCTGGGGCAGTTCGCAGCCGTCGGGGCCGCAGCTTGGGTCGCCATTGGGTGCGCTATCAGGTGCGCTATCGGCGCTCACTTGCTGCTTGAGGTCGGCTACCTGCTCGGCCCAGTCGGCCAACTGCTGCTGCCAGCCATCCACGTCGCCCAGCCATTCGCCAAGATCGATACGCTGGATGGCGCGCTGGCCGGGCTGCTCGGGGTGGTCGAACTCCAGGCCCAGGGTGGGGAAGCCCTGGCCCTGCAGCATGTTCAGCCACTGACGGCTTTCGGCGATATGTTTCTGGGTTGCCGCGCCGCTTTGCTCTGCGTAGGCGGTGTCGTAGGCCGCAGCGTCCAGGCCGATGCTGACAGCCAGTTCGCGCAGTACGGCGGGATCGCTGATGCGACGGCCAGCGACGTAATGGGCTTTTTGCTCGGCAGCCAGCATTTCCAGGCCCTGGCCGTTCAGCGCCTCGGCAGCCAACAGAGCAGTGGTGGGAGGCTCGGAGTCTAGCGGGGCACCGATGTCGTTCAGCAGGCCGTTGAAGTAGGCGTCGCCAAAGGGCTGGCCCGTCATCTCCGCAATGCGCTGGTCGCTGGCCATGACTTTTTCACGCCAGTCGGCGGTGATGGTGCGGGTGTGAGGGCCTGTGAGCATGCCGCCCGCGTGCCACTGCACGGTGACACCGGGCACGCTGCGCGCTGCCTTGACCAAGGGCGCAGCGGCATAGCACCAGCCGCACAAGGGGTCGAAGACATAGTGCAGAACCAGTGGAGGGAGGGCGTTGTTGTTCATGGTGCGCTAAAGATATGGGATAGGGCTTGCGCAAACTAGGATGCGCCAAGGATTGCTGCTCTGAGGCGAAGCTCTGGCCTGAATCTAGTTTGCGCAAGCCGTGGATAAATGCAGACAGCCTGCAATGTACGCGCAGATGCAAAGAAGGCTGGGTGCAGATTGATGATGACCCTGGCCCTGAACTTGGCAAAATGCTCCGGTCACTCTTTGCCTGATCTGCCCATGCGCCTGAACGCCACGCCTCCACCCAAGACTTCCTCTTCCGAACCCACACCGCAATCGGTGGCGCGGCGCAGCACCATGATGTTTTTGCTGTTCTGGCTGGTGGTGATGGGGCTGATGTATCTGGCTATGCAGCATTTCCTCAAGCCTGCCCAGGCCAAGGTGCAGGCCGATGGCAGCGTACGCATAGAGCGCGGCGTGGATGGCCACTTTCGCGCGAAAGGCTATGTCAATGGTCAGGCAGTGACTTTTCTGGTCGATACCGGGGCCTCGTCCGTCAGCGTGACCGATGAACTGGCGGCCAAGGCAGGGCTGGAGGGGGGCGAGAAAACCCGCTTTCGTACGGCCAATGGCGAGCGCGATGGTCGCATCGTGGTGGCCGATGAGGTGCGCGTGGCCAGCCTGGTGGTACGCGATGTGCGAGTGGGCACGGGCTATACCGGCGATGACAGCGACGATGCGCTGCTGGGACAGAATTTTCTGCGTCACTTCGATGTGCAGATGAGCGGCGATGAAATGCTGCTGCGTTCACGCAAATAGAGCTTTCTGGGCAGGGCATGGGCACTGCCGTCACGCCTGTCCTGACTCTGGCCGCTTGCCGGCTTGGGGAATTCACGGGGGAATTGCAAGAACAGGCCTCTGAAGCCTGAAAGCGGCTGCTGGCTGCATTAAAGTTAGGCGCTTTACCAACAGGTAAACAGGAAATGTGCGGCGCGCCACAGACTTACCCGGTCTATCTCGGCGGCCGTGCTGGCCAAGCTCATGGGTGAAAGACATGTTCTGGACTGTTGCCATTCAAGGGACCGCAGGCCCGGACGGGAGGCGGCTGACGACATTCGATGGACTGGTTAACCCAACTCTTCAAAACCCTCAACGACATTGTTTGGGGCGTTCCCATGATCGTGCTGATTCTCGGCACGGGTTTTTATCTGCAGATTCGCCTGGGCTTCATGCCGCTGCGCAATATCGTGCATGGCTTTCGCATGATCTGGCGCAGTCGCCGCCCTGGCGACAAGGCTGATGGCGACATCACGCCCTATGCAGCGCTGATGACGGCGCTGTCGGCCACCGTGGGTACGGGCAATATCGCCGGTGTGGCCACGGCCATTGCCGTGGGCGGCCCGGGCGCGCTGTTCTGGATGTGGATGACGGCGCTGCTGGGCATGGCCACCAAGTACGGTGAAGTGGTGCTGGCAGTGAGGTACCGTGAAAAGAACGACCACGGCCAATGGGTCGGCGGCCCCATGTACGCCATCAAGAACGGTCTGGGCAGCAAGTGGAAATGGCTGGGTACGCTGTTTGCGCTGTTTGGCGGCCTGGCCGGTTTCGGCATCGGCTCCATGGTGCAGTCCAATGGTATTGCTTCGGCGTTGCACACGGCTTTCGGCCTGGAAAACTGGGTGACAGGCGTAGGTCTGGCCGTGCTGACCGGTGCCGTGGTGCTGGGTGGTATCACCCGCATCGGCGCCGTGGCGGAAAAGCTGGTGCCCGCCATGTGCGTGACCTATGTGATCTGCGTGCTTTATGTGCTGGGCGTGTACTTCGACCGCATACCAGCGGCGTTTGCGCTGATCTTCGAGCAGGCCTTCAACCCCACGGCAGCGACAGGCGGTTTCCTGGGCTCCACGGTGCTGATGGCCATCCGCATGGGCGTGGCGCGTGGCATCTTCTCGAACGAAGCCGGGCTGGGAACAGCCGGTATTGCCCAGGCTGCAGGCGCCACGCGCGACCCCGTGTTCTCGGGTCTGGTGGGCATGATGGGCACTTTCATCGACACCATCATCGTCTGCACCATGACAGGCTTGGCCATTGTGGTCAGCGGTGTCTGGAGCTCGGGTGCCACGGGTGCCGTGTTGTCCACTCAGAGCTTTGAAGCCGCCATGCCCGGCGTGGGCAAATATGTGCTGGCCGTCTCGCTGTCCGTGTTTGCCTTCACCACCATCCTGGGCTGGGCCTATTACGGCGAAAAGTGTTGGACCTATCTGGTCGGCACGGTCTGCGAAAAGCCTTTTCGTATCTTCTGGACCATCAGCGCCTTTGTAGGTGCCGTGGCCACGCTGGACTTTGCCTGGCTGGTCGCCGATACGCTGAACGCGCTGATGGCGATTCCCAATTTGATCTCGCTGCTGCTGCTCTCGCCCGTGATCGTGAAGCTCACGCGAGAATACTTTGCCCGCAAGGAGCAAGATCGCTAGAGCCGAGAATCTCTGATTTGATAGCTTGCCGCGCTTGATACACAAGGGCTGGAGGCAAATTTCTCTGAACTAACAGGGCGCAGTTGTGCAAGCAGCTGCGCCCTGTGCGGTTTTGGGGGGCGAGGCCGATGGACTCGGCACTATCTGCGAAAATACCGACTTTCAAGGAATGACGAATCTGCGCAGATTGCGCGGCCGTTGTGCGTATCGAGGCTCGATCCACGCCCTTGCTTCGTGGCCCGCTGCGCTCTTGTTTTGATGGGGTGGCGGGTTTTTCATGTCGCCGAGCTTCGAGCCAGATCGCCAGAGATCATTGCTTGCGCCCGACCGTCTGTCATCGCCCGGCTGCCAACGATTGCGAGGCGGCCATGGGCGCAGCCATGGATAGTTTGCCGTGTCCCACCGCCAGCCCGTTCGTGTTCCTGAACGTCACCAGTTCGATGCCCTGATCGATGCCCGCTCGCCCGCCGAGTTCGAACTCGACCATATTCCCGGTGCCATCAATTGCCCGGTGCTCAGCAACGAAGAGCGGGCCGAGATCGGCACCATCTACAAGCAGGTCAGTCCTTTCGAGGCCAAGCGCCTGGGCGCGGCCTATGTCTCGGCCAATCTGGCGCGCCATCTGCGCGAAACCTTTGCCGACAAGCCCGCCAACTGGAAGCCCTTGGTTTACTGCTGGCGCGGCGGCCTGCGCAGCGGCTCCATGGTGACCTGGCTGCGCCTGGTGGGCTGGGACGCGCAGCAGCTGGCTGGCGGTTACAAGGCCTTTCGCGGCCATGTGATCGAAAAGCTGGAAACCCTGGTGCCTCAGCTGCAGATGCGCGTGCTCTGCGGTGCCACAGGTTCGGCCAAGACCCGCGTGCTGCACGCGCTGGCCGAACGCGGCGAGCAGGTGCTGGACCTGGAGGGCTATGCCAACCACAAAGGCTCTTTGCTGGGCGGCTTGCCAGGCATTGAGCAGCCCAGTCAGAAGCGTTTCGAGACATTGCTGGCCGACCAGCTGGAAAAATTCGACCTATCGCAGCCCGTCTATCTGGAAGGAGAGAGCGCCAAGATCGGCCGCGTGGGCCTGCCGCTGGTACTGGTGCAGCATCTGCACAAGGCCCCTGTCATCGAGGTACGTGCGACCACGGCCGCACGCCTGTCCTATCTTCTGCGCGACTATGCCTATCTGGGCGATGACCCCGAAGCGCTGGCCACCAAGCTGGGCTGGCTCAAGGAGCTGCAAGGCAAGGAAACCATAGGCCGCTGGCAGCAATGGGCGAGAGCCAGGGAGCTTTCCCCGCTATTTGAGGAGCTGATGCTGCGCCATTACGACCCACATTACGAGCGCTCGCAGTCCAACCATTTTGTGCAGTGGCCGCAGCGCCAGGTGCTGGAAGCCGATGATCTTTCGGACGAGGCCATTGCCCGGCTGGCCGAGCAAGTCATTGCGCTGCAGGCAGGTTGAGCCAGGAGCGTCTTGGCGTGGGCCGCTGAATGGTGTGAAGCGGAGCCGGGGCTAGCCCAGCTCAAGCACCATCAACACCTCGTCGAAAAACCGACCGTCCACATGCAGAGCGGCGGGCTCCAGCCCATATGGGCGAAAGCCGGCTTGCTCATACAGGCGTAGCGCGCCAGTATTGCTGGCATTGCAGCCCAGCATCAATTGCCGCAAGTTCAGCGATCGGCCATGCTCGATGGCCGCCTCCAGCAGGCGACGGGCCAGGCCTTGGCCGCGGGCCTGCTCCGCCACATACATGGCAAAGAGATGGCCTTTGTGCGCCGTCTTTTCTCCCAGATCGCGGTACAGGCCCAGGGTGGCGCAGAGCCTGCCAATATCGTCGAAACTACCCCACATGATCTGTCCGGCAGCGCCTGCAAAGCGGCCCAGTATCTGTGCATCGCTGAGTGCCTGTTCGCTGGCGGGCGAGGCACCGAAGGCTGCGGGGCATTCCCTCAGTGCCTGCAGGCGCAGGGCGCGATAGCTGCAAAGGTCGGATTCGGTCAGTGGGCGTATGGCGTGCTGCATGGCCCGAGTTTAGACATGCTCCATGAAGATCGGCGCCAGCGACAGCAGAAGCAGGGCAGCCATGACGCCATTGAAGGTGCGCAAGGCCTGGGGCGTGCGCAGTGCGCGGCCCACGGTGCTGCCAAACAGGGTCCAGACACTGATGCTGGGATAGTTGACCAGACCCAGCACCAGGGCGGACAGCAGCAGGTTCATGAAGAAGCCCTCGCGGGGGGTATAGGTGGCGACCACGCCCACGGCCATGATCCAGGCCTTGGGGTTGACCCACTGGAAAGCGGCGGCCTGCCAGAAGCTGAACGGACGGTTGCCTGACTGGCCCTGGTCGACGCCGCCAGCCTTGGCAATCTTCCAGGCCAGCCAGATCAGATAGGCCGCACCCACATATTTGAGCAGGGTGTAGATGCGCGGCTCGGCCTCGAACAGCTTGCCCAGGCCGGCGCCGATCAGCAACACCATCACCACCACGCCCAGGCAGATGCCCAGCATGTGGGGAATGCTGCGTCGATAGCCGAAGGTGGCCCCGGAGGCTGTGAGCATCACATTGTTGGGGCCGGGTGTGACGGAGCTGACAAAGGCAAACATGGCCAATGGCAGGATGAAGGCAGCGGAATCAGGCAGGTAAGACATGAGGGCCTTGAAGCGTTACGTTTTGTGGATCTCATGCTAATTGCTAAAATCAGTACAGTGCCGGTACACTTGTGCAGGCCAGTTGATGAGCTGGCCTGCTTTCATCAGCATGACACTTTGAAGCGAGCTTTCGTGCAACACATGCAATTTGACACCGCAGTGGCGGAGCCCCTTCTGGCGGCCCCTGTGCAGCCCACGGCACATTCGGCTGCCGCCTCCATGGGCTGGCAGCCCATGCGCTCCAGCGGCACCGCTTTGGTCGAGCAACTGGTCGAGCATTTCGCAGGCTTGATCCGCAATCACGGTCTGCGGGTGGGCATGCGTCTGCCCTCGGTGCGGGCACTGGCACAGAGCGCTGGCGTCAGCCGCGATACGGTGGTGCAGGCCTATGACAAGCTGGCAGCCCAGGGGCTGCTGCAGTCGCGCCGCGGCAGCGGTTTTTATGTGGCGGCACAGCGCCGCGTCATGGAGCCTGCCGCGGTGGCCGTGGCCCCGGCAGAAGTCGTGGAGTTCGATACCGCCTATCTGCTGCGCGGCATTTTTCGTGATGATGGCGAAAACACGGGCGGTGCGGGCTGTCTGCCGCCCAGCTGGATGGACCAGGGCCTGATCACCGGCGCCATGCGTGCCATCAGCCGCCAGGGGGCACGTGCGGAGCTGGGCTTTCTCAGCTATGGCCATCCTCAGGGTTTTTTGCCGCTGCGTCAGCAGATCGCATCCAACCTGCAGGCGCAGGAAGTGCCGGCGCACCCCGAAGCCAATCTGATGACCGTGGGCGGCGTGACCCAGGGTCTGGATCTGATCGTGCGCTGTTTTCTCAAGCCTGGCGATACCGTGCTGGTCGAAGACCCGGCCTGGTTTTTGATCTTCGGACGGCTGAAGTACATGGGGGTCAATGTGGTCGGTGTGCCGCGCCTGCCCGGCGGCCCCGATGTCGTGGCGCTGGAATCATTGGCCCAGGCGCACAAGCCCAGGCTTTTCATTCTCAACACGGCGGTGCACAACCCTACGGGGCTGAGCCTGTCGGCGGGCGTGGCTCACGAGGTGCTGCGCATTGCCGAGCGGCATGACTTTCTGCTGGTCGAGGATGACACCTATGCCGATTTTCTGGGCGCCATGCCCTTGCGGCTGGCGGCCATGGACAGGCTGCAACGCGTCATTCTGGTGGGCGGCTATTCCAAGACCCTGTCCGGCGGGCTGCGAGTCGGTTACCTGGCGGCAAAGCCCGAGTATGTGCACCGACTTACCGACATGAAGCTGCTGGCAGGGCTGACATCGTCCTTGCCTGCGGAGCAGGTGGTGCACCATATCCTGGCCGATGGCTCTTTTCGCAAGCATGTGGACCGTCTGCGCGAGCGCGTGGACCGTGCGCGCAACCGCTGTCTGCGCAAGCTTGAGGCGCTGGGCTGCCATGCCGAGCATGAGCCGGTGGCTGGAACTTTTGCCTGGGTGGACTGCGGCGTGGATACCGAGGTGCTGGCCCGGCAGGCGGCAGCCAGCCAGTTGCTGCTGGCACCTGGTGTGCTGTTTTCCCCCAGGCAAGCCACCAGCAGCATGCTGCGTGTGCCGGTGGCCATGGCCGACCATATCGCACCCTGGAAGTTGCTGGAGCAGATATTGGGCCAGCTGCGTCGATAGTCGCATCGCCTGGGCTTGGGTGCTGGATTCACGATTGATAACAAAGCAGTAGCGCAAAACCCAGCAACTGCGCCATTTCTGCTGCTATGTTTGCTGCATGACTGCAGCCCATGCCCATTGCCATGAGACCGCATTGATAGGCTCGCCATTCAGGCCGGCACTGGCTTTGCCGTGCCTGCTGCTGCTGGCAGGCTGCTCCAGCGTGCCGACCAACCATGGCAAGGTCGAAGGGGAGAGCTTTCGCGGCAGTGAGTTGGTGCAGTCGGACAGCAATCGCATGGCGACCATCGCCATGAAGGAAAACCTGGACAGCCTGTTTATCATCATGGACAAGCTGTACCGCCGCAATCCTGCCCAATGGCGAAAGACTGCCGAGAGCCGCGAGGCGGCCATTGCCTATGTGCGTATTGCCGTCATGGAGCGTCAGCCCTGGCATGAGCTGCAGGATAAGCGCGATGTCGCAGCCCTGTCGCTGGCGCTGCAGCCCGACTTTGAGGGCGACCGCGTCGCGGCTTTCATCTATGCGGCGGCCGACATGATGATTACCTCGCACGGCGGCCGTACCTCGTTCACCTTGGTTGACGGGCTGGATCCGCAGCATGTCTTCAACGCAGCGCGCAATCTGGAGATTGCCAACTGGATCCTCAATTCACGCCGTGCACAGGACGGCAAGCCCCTGCTGCTCTCCAACCAGCTGGGAGACGACGGCCGAAACCTGAGTTTCGAGCGTGAGATGGGCAAGATCATCGGCCGGCTAGACCTGATCGCAAGCTACACCACGGAGCGCTATCGCCGGGCGGTGATCGGCTACGGCCAGGGGCTGCTGGCCGGGCCATTCATGCAGTTTCTGCCGGTTCGCTGATTTCGCTCAGCGGCTCACTCGCTGCTGCACAGCACGATGGTGGCGATGGCGGACGAATCGTCCAGCGCTCGCACCGCGTGGGGCAGACCCGGGGGCAGATGGATAAGCTGGTCGCGCTGGAGTTCATAAATGCTCTGGCCCAGCATCACCTCAAGCCTGCCTTCCAGGCAGTGCAGGCTGACGCTGCCAGGTACGCGATGCGGTGGCAGGGACTGACCCTTGCGAAGCACCACGCGTATAACCTCCAAATCTTCGGCCTTGAACAGTACCGCAGAGCGCGCGCTCGTGAGCCTGGCGCCAAACGGCGCGACATCCAGCGGTTGAGCAGGCATGGAGAGAATATGGTCCATGACGACACCTCTTGCACAAGCGACAACAAGCCATTGTCACGCGCTTGGGCGCTGGCATCAATCGCTGCTGGATGACAGTGCGGAAAATGGCGAGATTCCGGATCGGTTTTTCGGTGATTTCTCAGGCTTTGTAGCCCGTATTCATGATCCACAGTTCTGTCACCAGCACGGCGATAGCCAGCGCCATGGGCAGGGCATATAGCACCGTCATGAAGGTTCCGACGGGTTCCGGGGCTTGCAGCACTGCGCGTTTGAAGCCGATCCAGCCCAGCTAGAACGCCAGAGGTGGCATGACAAAAATGGGCAGCACCAGCCACAGCAGCGGCAGAGACAATAGGGACAGAAGTATCGAGGTCAGAAACATGCAGTCAGAATGCGGATTGCTGCGGAACCTGTTCATTATCCCCATGCCTTGGCACGCGCATCCGTTTTCTCGCTGAGGGGCAAAGGCTTGGCTGGATCTAGCCTCTAGCCGAATTGAATGCCCTGGGCCAGTGGCAGCTCGCGCGAGAAGTTGATGGTATTGGTTGTGCGGCGCATATATTGCTTCCAGGCATCCGAGCCGCTTTCTCGATCGCCGCCGGTTTCCTTCTCGCCGCCAAAGGCTCCGCCTATCTCTGCGCCACTGGGGCCGATGTTCACATTGGCCATGCCGCAGTCCGATCCGGCGGCCCCGAGAAAGGCCTCCACCTCGCGCAGATCATTGGAGAAGATGCAGGACGACAGGCCCTGGGGCACATCGTTGTTGAGCGCAATGGCCTGCTCCAGTTCCTCATAGGTCAGCATATAGAGCAGGGGCGCAAAGGTTTCGTGCCGAACGATAGCGGTCTGCGCAGGCATGTCCACGATGGCCGGCGTCACATAAAAGCCTTTGGGAAACTCTTGCTGCAGCTGGCGCTGGCCGCCGGTCAGCAGTTGGCCGCCATCCTGCAGAGCTTGCGCCAGCGAGTTTTGCATGGCATCGAATGACGCTTTGTCGATCAGCGGGCCCACCAGCGTGCCTGACTGCAAGGGGTTGCCTATGGGCAGGCTGCGATAGGTGGGCAGCAGCTTGTCCAGCAAGGCTTGCTTGACCTCGCGATGCACGATCAGCCGACGCAGTGTGGTGCAGCGCTGGCCGGCCGTGCCCACGGCACTGAACACAATGGCGCGCACGGCCATGTCCAGATCGGCCGCCGGCGTGACCACCATGGCATTGTTGCCGCCCAGCTCCAGAATGCGTTTGCCAAAGCGCGCAGCCACCTTGGGCCCCACGGTACGGCCCATGCGGCTGGAGCCGGTGGCGGATACCAGGGCGATCTGCGGGCTGTCCACCAAGGCTTCGGCCACATCGCTGCGGCCCAGAACAATCTGGGCCAGGCCCGCCGGTGCCTGTTTGCCGAGCTGAGCCGTGAATCGAGCGATGGCGCGCTCCAGCGCCTTGAAGGTGGCAAGGCCCGACAGCGGTGCTTTCTCCGAGGGCTTGAAGATCACGGGGTTGCCGCAAACCAGTGCAATCGCCGCATTCCAGGCAAACACGGCGCTGGGAAAGTTGAAGGCCGTGATGACGGCTACGAGACCCAGTGGATGGTACTGTTCCATGATGCGGTGGCCGGGGCGCTCGGACACCATGGTCTTGCCATAGAGCTGGCGCGACAGGCCCAGCGCAAATTCGCAGATGTCCACGGCTTCCTGTACCTCTCCCAGGCCTTCCTGCACGATCTTGCCGACCTCGCACGAGACGATATGGCCGATATCTGCCTTGGTGCGGCGCAGCTCCTCGCCCCAGAGGCGCACCAGCTCGCCGCGCAGCGGTGCCGGCACCAGCCGCCATTGCTTGAAAGCCTGCGTGGCGCGCTCCATGAGCTCGGGCATCTGGGCCGCAGGCAGGGCGGCCAGTTGCGCCAGTTGCGAGCCGTCGATAGGCGAGCGCACGGTGATATCCGTGCCTTGAAGGGCCTGCAAATCGATGCCGCAGCGTGTCAGTGCGGCCTGAAACTGGGTGGAAAGAGTGTCGGTCATGGGCATGAGTGGTCGTGGTGCGGGTCAAGCGCGGGAGTTCAGCTCGCCAGGCTTTGGAAATAGGAGCCTACGCAGGTACCCAGCAAGGCCGTCAGCGTGCATTGCTCCTGACGTACAAAGCCTTGCTGCGGCAACTGGCCCGTGGCAAACAGCTCCACAGCGCCAAGCATGCCGGCGGCGGTGATCAGCTCTATGGCTGTGCGCTGCTTGCCGCGCAGCGGTGCGCCGAAGATGCGGGCCGTGCGCGTGATCTGTTCCAGCCTGCCGCCGTGCATGCCGCTGGCCATGGCTGCAATCACCACCATATCGTCGCGGCTGTGGGGTATGGCACCTTCGAGTACCTGACGCAGCAGATCACGCCGCTCGATCAGGCGCAGGCCGTGCAGCAGCAGATGCATGGCGTCACGGTGGCCGGGGTGGCGTATGGTCTTGTAGTTCAGATTGCGCACGCGACCCTGCAGCGTCTCGCACAGCGTGCCCAGGCCTCCCGAAGTGTTGAACGCCTCGAAGGTCTCGCCGTCCAGAACCAGTGTTTCCATGCCTTCTAGCGGCGGTACCAGGACAGGCTGGCCGTTGGCGATGGTGTTGCAGGGCTTGCAGTATTCGTTGATGACGCCATCCACGCTCCAGGTGAAGTGGTAGCGCAATGCATTCGTGGCGTGGCGTGAGAGTGCGCCCACGCGCAGCTGCAGGTCGAAAGGCTCGTCAAACTGCTGGGCCAGATGGCTGCCCAGAATGCTGATCAGCCCCGGTGCCAGCCCGCACTGCGGCATCAGCACCGAGCGCGCCTGCGGCGCCATGGACTGAATGGCACGCATGGCGGCCACGTCTTCGGTCAGGTCGAAATAGTGCACGCCATGCTGTGCTGCGGCCTGGGCCACGCGTGCGGCGCAGAAAAACGGCAGGGCGTTGATGACCAGAGAGTGCTGCTGCAGAACGCCGGCCAGTGCTGCATCGTCCTGTATGTCCAGCTGTACCGTGCGGATCTGGGGATCGCCACCGGCGGAGGGGGGCTGCATATCGGCCAGCGTGACGGTGGCGGAATGCAGCTCGGCCAGCATGTCGGCGATGGTGGAGCCTATCTTGCCTGCGCCGAGGATGAGAATGCTTTGTCCAGTCAGCTTCATCATGGATAACTCCTTGAGAGCAACGTAACTGTCATGTCCTCTGGGGGCATCTTAAACGCAGGTCCGCGGTTTGTGCCACGCTGCAGATGCCGGCTTGCGGATGTAGGCCAGAAGATAGGCGGCGTTGATGTCCTCAAAAAAAATAGCTTCCAGCGCTTGATGGACAAGGGCTGGAAGCATAAAAGTCCGAAAATCGGCACTAACGAAGTGATGTGTCTGGGCGGCTAACGGTCGTGGCCTTGCAACACGATGGTGATCAGGGCCGACGAGTCCTGCACGGCCTCGACCTCATGCGGAGTCTGGGCTGGCAGAAACAGCAGCTGTCCCGCACTCAGTGTCTGGTGGTTCCCGTTCTGGCTGAGGGTGAGCTGGCCTTCCAGGCACTGAAGCGTCATCTCGCCGGGAACCTGGTGCACAGGCAGGCGCTTGCCCGCCATCAGCACCAGGCGAATCACCTCCAGGGTTTCCGACTTGAAAAGCGCGCTGGTTTTCTGACCCTGCAGCGAAGCACCAAAGGGCTGCACCGGGACAGGAACACCGGGTTGGGCATGGTGCAGGGCCATGGCTTCAGCCCTTTTTCTGCAGCATCTTGATGACGCTGGAGAAATCCTCGGGGCCGTGGCCCGCAATGCTGTGCGCAGCATAGATCTGGCGGGCCATGCCGCCCAGCGGCGTGCTGGCCTTGACGGACATGGCGCTTTCCTGGGCCAGGCCCAGATCCTTGAGCATCAGATCCGTACCAAAGCCGCCGGTGTAGCCGCGCGTGGCGGCGCTGGCCTCCTGCACGCCGGGGTAGGGGTTGTAGACCTCGAGTGCCCAGTTGCCACCCGAGCTGCGGCGCATGATCTCGGACAGGACCTTGGGATCCAGCCCGTTGGCCACGCCCAGGGCGATGGCCTCGCTGGTGCCTATCATCAGAATGCCCAGCAGCATGTTGTTGCAGATCTTGGCGGTCTGGCCTGCGCCCACGGCGCCGGCGTGGAAGATGTTCTTGCCCATTTTTTCGAGCAGCGGCCGTGCGCGCTCCAGGTCGGCGTCGGTGCCGCCCACCATGAAGGTCAGCGTGCCTGCAATGGCGCCGCCCGTGCCACCCGAAACCGGCGCATCGATAAAGCCCAGGCCCGCAGCAGCAGCCGCCTGCGCCACCTTCTGGCTGGTGGCTGCAGCAATGGTGGAGCTGTCGATGATGAGTGCACCTTTGGCAATGCTGGCCAGCAGACCGGGTGCGCCGTCCCTACCCAGATACAGCCCTTCCACATGCTGGCTGGCGGGCAGCATGGAAATCACCACCTCGGCGCCTTGCACTGCGTCCTGGGCGCTGGCTGCGGTCTGGCTGCCTTCGGCCTTGACTTTGGCCAGCGCATCGGCGCTGAGGTCAAAGGCCTTGACACTGTGGCCGGCCTTGGCAAGGTTGATGGCCATGGGGGCGCCCATATTGCCCAGGCCGATGAAAGCGATCTGCATATTTGTCTCCTTTGTTTGCTATTGAATATGTAGCTTTTGGCGCTTTGTATGAATGCGTTTGAGGCGAGTTTCTCGTTAACTAACGATGTCCGCCCCTTTGTCCTGGAGCAGGCTGCGCAGAATGCTGCGGTGGCAGCGCGCCTCGTTCTCGCAATAGCAGCCCATCGAGAACGCGGCGTGGTGCGACAGCGCGGCCAGCACATCAAGCGTGCGGCTGGCGGGCGCCTCGGCCAGTTGTCTGCGGAACAGCTTGTCGAACTGCTTCCACAGCTTGTCGGCCTCGGCGGTCTGGCCCTGGTCCTGCTGGTGGTGCGACTGCAGCGCGATCTGCATGGTCTCGGGTTCGGGCGAGAGTTCGGGATACCACACATCGTAGAAATCGCGGCTGGCGAATTCGGCCTTGGGCACGCCGCGCGGTGGGCGGCGCACCGTGCCTATGCGCAGGCCTTCTCCGGACGTGCGCGGTGTGCCGAGTCGGACGATGCGGATGGGCATGGTGGGGTCTCCTACAGATCGCTGTCGAACACGCTGTGGCGCTTGCGGCCGGTGGTGGTTTGGGGTGTGGTTTTTACCGCTGTCTTGCGCCGCGGCGATGCCTTGGCGCGCGGGTTATAGGCCAGTGCTTCGTCAAGCCAGAACTGCCAGTGCTCGCGTGTGGCAAAGCCATTGGGCTCCACCCAGAAGTAGCCCTGCATGCCGCCGCCGGGTGACAGTTCGCGGGTGTTCTGCATTTCCATGAATTCGGCATGCCGCTCGGGCGGCAGGCGCACCAGCAGTTCGCCGTGCTTCACGCCCAGGCACAGCTTGCTGTCCACGAAGAAGCAGTAGCTGCCGAACAGCATGCGTTCTTCTACGTCGTTTCGATGCCCTAGCGCCTCGCGCAACGCGTCGATCAGCAC
Source organism: Comamonas resistens (assembly GCF_030064165.1). Lineage (NCBI taxonomy): Bacteria > Pseudomonadati > Pseudomonadota > Betaproteobacteria > Burkholderiales > Comamonadaceae > Comamonas > Comamonas resistens. The sequence continues at coordinate 2,878,565 of NZ_CP125947.1, read as the reverse complement.
CAGGGTTTCGGGGGAGAGGGGCTTGGCGGGCATGGACGGTCAGCGGATGGCCTCGGGGGCGTCGCCTTCCAGCATACGCCGCGCAATGATGACGCGCATGATCTCGTTCGTGCCTTCGAGGATCTGGTGCACGCGGGCGTCGCGCATCAGTCGCTCCAGCGGATATTCGCGGATGTAGCCGTAGCCGCCGTGCAACTGCAGCGCCTCGTTGCAGACCATGAAGCCGGCGTCGGTGGCAAAGCGCTTGGCCATGGCGCAATAGGTGGATGCGTCGCGCGCGCCGGCGTCGAGCTTGCTGGCGGCCAGGCGCACCATCTGGCGTGCGGCCACCAGTTCGGTCGCCATGTCGGCCAGCTTGAACTGCAGGGCCTGGAAGCTGGCGATGGGCTTGCCGAACTGCTTGCGCTCCTGCATATAGCTTTGCGCCTGGGTCAGGGCGCCCTGGGCCGCGCCCACCGAGCAGGTGGCGATGTTGATGCGCCCGCCGTCCAGCCCCTTCATGGCGATCTTGAAGCCCTCGCCCTCGCGGCCCAGCAAGTTGCGGGCGGGAATGCGCACGTTGTCGAAGCTGATCACGCGCGTGGGCTGGCTGTTCCAGCCCATCTTTTCCTCCTTTTTGCCATAGCTGATGCCAGGCAGGTCGGCCGGCACGGCAAAGGCCGAGATGCCGCTGGCGCCAGACTGTGCATCGCCCGTGCGCGCCATCAGCACCAGCATGTCCGTCGATCCGGCGCCGCTGATAAAGGCCTTGGCGCCGTTGATCACATATTCGTTGCCCACCAGTTCGGCCCGGGTTTTGAGCGAAGCGGCGTCCGAGCCCGCGCCGGGCTCGGTCAGGCAGTAGCTGGCGAGCTTTTGTCCGCTGGTCAGCAGCTCGCCCCATTCGGCGCGGACCTCGTCGGTGGCCCAGGTGCCCAGCATCCAGGTCGCCATATTGTGGATGGTGATGAAGGCCGTGGTGGAGGGGTCGACGGCGGCCAGCTCCTCGAAGACCAGGGTCGCATCCAGGCGTGGCAGGGCCAGGCCACCGGCGCTTTCGGGCGCATACAGGCCGCAAAAGCCCAGTTCACCGGCCTTGGCAATGGCCTCACGCGGAAAAATATGCTCGCGGTCCCATTCGGCCGCATGCGGTGCCAGCTCTGCCTGGGCGAAGGCGCGGGCCGTGTCGGCAAAGGCATGCTGATCTTCTGTCAGTTCAAAGTCCATCTCTGTCTCCTTTATTGTTTTATGAGGCTGCAGGGCTTATTGGGAAAGCGTCGGCAGCTATTGAATTCATAGTTATGGTGGCGGGCCCTGGTGCAGCCACTGCTTGAGTACATCGTCGCGGGCTCTGATCTGCTGGATCAAGCATTGGTGATAGCGGCGCGGCCAGTCGGCTTGGGCCTCGAATGGAGCCTGCGATTGCTTGCACAGAGTGTTGCGGTGGCGTGTCCACTCGCTTTGCTCCTTGCGCAGGAGCGGGCGCTCATGGGCCGAGAGGGCGCGCATCACATCGCCATAGAGAATCTGGTGGTCGGTATCCGCCTGCTGAAAATCCTTGATGGCGCAGGCATTGGTCTGCTGCACCGTGCCACCGGGCACGCAGTCGGCGCCGGCCTGGGCATGTGCATAGGTGCTGAAAGCTGCTGCCAAAAGCATGGTTGCCAGCGCATTTGCAGAACGAGCTGAAAGAGGGAGGCCGGGCGAGCAGAGCTGGGTGGAACGAGGCTTGTGACTCATGGCTTTGCCCCGGCTTTGATCAGAGGTTGCCAGTCTTGCCGATATGCCTTTACACGTTCCAGCCCCATGCGGAACTGGCAGATGACCTGGTCTTCCTTTTCATGCACGTAGCCGTTGAGCTTGCAGCTTTGTTCGCGTTCCTCAAGCCAGCGCTTTTGCTCGGCATGGAATCTCTGGGCCTGGAACTCGGGCATGTCCAGCGCCATGGAGATATAGAGCATATGTACACCGTATTCGATGGTGGCCTGTTGCTGTTTCAGGCAGGCCAGAGTGCCTTTTTGCGCGTCAGCGCAGTCCAGGCCGTCCTTTGGCGGTTGCTGGGTGGACGGCAGAAGGCTTTCTAGCAACTCGGTGCGTTGTATGGCCATCTTGCTGCGGCACAGTGCGGCCTGGGCCAGGGCATTGCCGTCGGATGCGGATTTGCCCATGGGCGTGCATTCCCTGTCGCGACGCTGGGCCCAATCACGCTGCCGGGCCTGCAGTTGCTCGCTTCGTTCGGGAGGCATCAGGTCGTTGAGCTGTTTCAGGCTGTGCTCCAGCGCAGTCTCGGCAGCGGCGGCTTTCTCATTCAGGCACAGCAGATGGGCCTGGGCTGGATCGCATGCTGCGCTGGCAGTCTGAACCGCCTTGTCCTGTGCTGCGACACCGGCGGCTGCCAGACAAAGCAGAACCGCGCCAATCCTCCTGCTGCGAAACCATGGTGATAGTTTGAGGTCGGGAGGCTGGCGCAGTCGCATGTCTTGTTCTTACTTCAGGCTGATGGTGGTGTTCACGCCCTGGCTGGTGGTGGAATCGTCAAACCAGCGGGCCGTTACGGTCTTGGTCTGAGTGTAGAACAGCACAACCTGCTTGCCGTAGGGGCCCAGGTCGCCGAGCTTGGAAGCACGGCTGCCGGTAAAGGAGAACAGGGGCACGGGTACGGGAATCGGCACGTTGATGCCGACCTGGCCCACGTCGATCTCTTCCTCGAACTTGCGTGCGGCCGCGCCCGACTGGGTGAAGATGGCCGTACCGTTGCCATTGGGGTTGGCATTGATGAGGGCAATGGCTTCATCCAGCGTATCTGCTCCTACGATGGCCAGTACCGGGCCAAAGATTTCCTGCTCGTAGATGCTCATGCCGGGCTTGACGCCGCTGAAGATGGTGGGAGCGACAAAATTGCCCTTTTCATAGCCTGTCACGGCAGGCCTGCGGCCATCGAGCTCCAGCACCGCACCTTCGGCAATGCCGCGCTCGATCAGACCTTCCACGCGCGACAGCGCCGCGCAGGAGACCAGGGGGCCGACATCGGTGCCGGGCTCGGTGCCGCCACTGACCTTGAGGGTCTTGGATTTGGCCACTAGATCGGGAATCCATTTCTGCGCATCGCCGACCAGCACGGCCACGGAGACCGCCATGCAGCGCTGGCCCGCCGCGCCGAAAGCCGCACCCAGCAAGGCATTGAGCGATTGCTCCTTGTTGGCGTCGGGCATGATGATGGCGTGGTTCTTGGCGCCCATCATGCATTGCACGCGCTTGCCGGCCAGCGAGGCGCGGTTGTAGACATGGGTGCCGACCTTGGTCGAGCCCACGAAGCTGATGGCCTTGATATCGGGGTGATCGCAGATGGCGTTGACCACATCCTCACCGCCATGGATGACGTTGAGCACACCGGGCGGCACACCGGCTTCCAGTGCCAGCTCGCACAGGCGCATGGTGACCATGGGGTCCTGCTCCGAAGGCTTCAGGACAAAGGTGTTGCCCGTGGCAATCGCCATGGGGAACATCCACAGCGGAATCATGGCCGGGAAGTTGAACGGGGTGATGCCCGCACAGACGCCCAGCGGCTGCAGCAGCGAATAGGTGTCCACGCCGTTGGCCACGTTGTTGGCCAGCTCGCCCAGCTGCAGCGTACCGATATTGGCCGCATGCTCCACCACTTCCAGGCCGCGGAAGACATCGCCCTCGGCGTCGGGCAGGGTCTTGCCCTGTTCGGCCGTCAGCAGCGCTGCCAGCTCCTTCATGTTTTCACGAATCAGCTGCTGCAGCTTCAGGAAGATGCGGGCGCGGGCGCCGATGGGAGTCTTCTTCCAGGTCTTGAAGGCTTCCTTGGCGTTGGCCACGGCAGCATTGACCTCGGCGGGCGTGGCAAAGGGCACGCGCGCCAGCACTTCCTGCGTGGCGGGGTTGATCAGGTCGCGCCACTGTGTGGTTTGGGATTCGACCATCTGCCCGTTGATGAGCAGCTTGACCGTGGGCGCCAGGACCTTGGCGGAAGTAGGTGCGTTCATGACGTGTCTCCGTTGGTGAATTTGTACCCCATGGTATGTGTGCGCTTTTGCTCATGCAATATTCTTTGATGCACATAGGGTGTGCAAATTTGCACGAATAGAGGGGAAGACCGCCATTCTTGGGTCCATAGAATTTTTCTGCCATGCGGTAGTCAACTCGGCCTGCCTGTCCCAACTCCGGGGCCGACCTCGTTCATCGCGGGCCAGGCCTGCAAAGCGAGACAGAGGCTGGCTGCACCATCTGCCTTGTCAGCCACCAGACCCATAGCGCGAGCAGGCTGACCGCCGCGCCCAGCAGGCATACGCCCTGCCAGCCTGTCCGGGCATAGGCCATGGTGCTGGAGAGGGCTCCGAGCCCGCTGCCCACGGCATAAAACAGCATATACAGGCCGACCAGTCTGCCTTGCGCCTCGGGGCGTGAGCGCAGAATCAGGCTCTGATTGGTCACATGCAGAGCCTGGCCACCAAGGTCCAGCAGCACAATGCCTATAAGCAAGGCCCATAGTGACGACTGCAGCAGTGAAAGCGGCCACCAGGCCAGCAGCAGGGTGAGCAAGGCCGCGGCAGTCGTGCGCTGTGCATGGCCGCAGTCGGCCCAGCGGCCTGCGCGGGCTGCCATCAGCGCACCAAGCACGCCGGCCAGTCCGAAAGCGCCAATCGCGGTGCGCGAGAAATGATAGGGAGCGCCACTCAGCGGCAGAACCAGCGCGCTCCAGAAGATATTGAAAGCCGCAAACATCAGCAGCGCCAGCAGACCGCGCACCTGTAGCACTTTTTCCTGCCGCAGCAGTGTGAACATGGAGGCGAGCAGATCGCGATAGCGCAGTCCGCCGATGGCCGCCTCAGAACGCGGGAGCGATGGCAGTTGCTTCCAGAGCAGCGGCGCCATGCCAAGCATCAGCAGTCCGGCGAGCAGATAAACGCTGCGCCAGCCGGCCAGGTCGCTGACTGCACCTGCAAAGACTCGTGCCAGCAGCAGGCCGATAAAGACGCCGCTTTGCGCATAGCCCACCACGCGGCCCTGTTCATGCGGACTGGCTGCACTGGCGGCATAGGCAACCAGTCCCTGAGTCATGGCCGTGCCCAGCAGGCCCACCAGCAGCATGCCTGCCAGCAACACAGGCCGGGACGAGGCCAGTCCCACCAGCGCCAGCGCAGCCACCAGAGCCAGCAACTGGGCCAGCATCAGGCGGCGCCGGTTCAGCAGGTCTCCCAGTGGTACCAGCAGAAGCAAGGCCAGAGCGCAGCCGGCCTGGGTGGCCGTGATCACGCCTCCCACGGCGGCCAGCGGGATTTGAAAGTCGCTGGCCAGAGTCTCCAGCAGCGGTTGGGCGTAATAGACATTGGCCACGCTCAGCCCACAGACTGCGGCGAGCAGCAGCACCAGGCTGGCGCGCATGTGCGCAGTTGCTTGAGTCTGAAGGGCCGAGTCTGGATGGAGGAGCGACATGGTGCGATTTTGGTTGCAAATTAAAACCAATTGCATGCTATGCGATGTAGTTTTAAAATGCAACCAAAATTCGTTCAACAAGCGATGCGTCCGCTCGCATCGGCATATTCAGGAGGTTCCATGTCCAGCCGCCAATCCGGGAATCCCGAACCCTGTCCCGTTGCGCGCTCCGTGGAGCTGATAGGCGACCGCTGGTCTCTGCTGATCGTGCGCGACGCATTTGATGGCATGCGCCGCTTCGGCGATTTCCAGCGCAGCCTGGGTGTGGCCCGCAACATCCTCTCCGACCGGCTGCGCAAGCTGGTCGAGGCCGGAATTCTGGAAACGCAGGCCGCTGCCGAAGGCTCGGCCTATCAGGCCTATGTGCTGACGCCGCGTGGCCAAAGCCTGTTCCCTCTGGTGCTGGCCCTGCGCCAATGGGGAGAAACCCATTTGTTTGCGCCGGGCGAGGCGCATTCACAGTTGCTGGACCGTCGAACGGGCCAGCCCGTGCCCATCATGCGGGTGCTGGATGCGCAGGGGGCCGAGTTGTTGCCTGAGCAGTCCGAGGTGCGCAAGCTGGAGCGGACAGATGAATGACACCGGCTCGGCCGGAAGAGGCAGCCGCCTTGCGGGTGGTGGTTGTGGCCACCATCGGGGCAGATAAACCCGCTGAGCATCAGCTCCTGTGTATTGAGGCAATGCTGGCCGCCAATAAGAAAGGCTGGCGAATTGCTGCCGGAGTCGCTGGCCTGTATGACAGTTGTTTTGTGAACGGTTCAGGATCAAAAATAGTATGAGATCGAGCTTAAGAGCCAAGGCTATTGCCATCTGCGATGAGAAAATCTTGAAGAAAGGGGAGACCGTAGGTCTTTCGTTTTACGCTTTCTTCGCCAATAAAAATGATGATCCAGACCTGCTGATGGAGGCGGCTGAATGGTGGATCAAGCGGCACAAGCTTGATCACTTTGAAAAAGCGGCAAAGATCCGTCGCATGATTTCCTCCGGAGAATAGCTTTTCCACTCATGCCGCTCGAAATGGGACGGGCCGGTATGGCTTGAATCCGCATCCGATCAGGTTAAGCAGGCCACTAAGGCCCTGGTTCCCTGAGCGCAGTTGGAAGCTGCAGCGCGGTGCACGAGCCGTTTTGGGCGCTGCAACTTTTGCCGGGAATAGGCAAATATCGCGCCTATATGCGGCGGCCGGTATTCGCATCTGCAGCAGCAGGAGTTCAAGGTCAGGCTACGCTGTGGCCTTGCATTCGGATTTCTGGTGAGCCTGCTGAACGGTGCACTTCAGAGCTTCCATCGGAGCCTCGAGATTATTGAACTGGGCTTCGGGGAACAGGGGTAGAACCAGATTGGCGACTTCGCTGGAGAAGTCCTGATCGGCAGCCTTGAGGGCACTCGATAGGCCGAACGGAAATCCGCTGAAGCGCTGCAATGAAAAAAGCCCCGCGCAGTTGGCGCTGACGGGGCTTTGCTGGCTGCGAGCATATGTCCGGGCGGTGCTTGGCCCGATGGCCGCAAGCAGTTCTCAATCGAGACTGATCTGCGCTTTGTCAATCAGCAGCTTGTATTGCTCGGACTTTTTCCTGGCGAATTGCTGCATCTCGGGCACTGTGAAGATCATGGGCTGGAAAGCGAAGGTAGAGAACTTTTCTTTGACCTGAGGGTCTTGCAATACGGCCACTACATCGCTGCGGATTTTGTTGCGCACATTGAGGTCGACTCCCTTGGGCGAGAGCAGGGAGACGAACGAGTTCACATCCAGCTCGGCGGGCCCGCCGGCTTCGGCCACGGTGGGCACGTCGGGCATCTGGGCAATGCGCTTGGGTGCAGCCACCGCGATGTAGCGGATCTTGCCTGACTTGTAGATGCCCTGGCTGGAAGGCAGGCTGGCAAAGCTCCAGGCGGGGTCTCCGTTGGCCACCGAGGTAAAGAGCTGGCTGACCTCGCGGTAGGGCACGTGCGTCATCTTGCTGCCCGTCAGGTAATCCAGCCATTCGCCCCCCAGATGGCCGGGGCTGCCCACACCCCAGGAGCCATAGCTGACCTTGCCGGGCTCGGCCTTGGCGGCCTTGATCAGGTCGCCCATGTTCTTCCATGGCGAATTCGTGGGCACGGCCACGAAGAACGGCGTGAGGAATAACGGGGCCACGGGGTCGAAGTGCTCCAGCGGAACGAAATTGCGCTTCTTGTAGAGATAGGGCAGGGCCGAGACATGTTCGCTGTCCAGTTGCAGCAGCGTATAGCCGTCGGGCTTGGCGCGGCGCGCCGCCTCGATGGCTACAAAGCCGCCGCCGCCGGGACGGTTGTCCACGGTCACGCTCTGCTTCCAGCGTGCGGCCAGCTTCTCGCCCACGATGCGCAGCACCGCGTCGGGCCCGCTGCCCACGGCAAAGGCCGTGATCACGGTGACCGGATGGCTGGGGAAGCCGGCCGCCGGATCGTTCTGCGCCAGTGCCGGGCCGCCTAGCGAGAGCAGGGCGGCTGCCGCCAGCAGGGTGCGCCTTCCGGATGGAATGCCGGATTTGATAGCGGCTGGCGCAGAAAAGGTAAGGGTTTGGTCGTTTTTCACAGCTTGTCTCCTGGTTGAAAGTTTTTCGGTACTGCGGATGGGCCAAACGGCGACCTGCCGGTGTGGCGGGTCACCTGGGGGAAAAGACCTGGCATATGAAGGGGCTACGCCAGGGCTTGGCAAGAGGCGAGGGGTGTTTGTCGTGGCTCAGTCCTTGCGCTTTTGCATGAACAGCACGCACACCGAGGCAACCGCTGCGGGTACGGGCGCCATATGGGCCGGGTCCAGCGCCCACTGCTTGCCTATGGCCGGCGCGATGAAACCGATGGAGGCGGTGTCGAAGCCGTCCACTGCAACAATCAGAAAGCACAGCAGCAACGTGACGATTTGCGTGCGCGAGAACTTGTGCTGGTTGATGAATTGCTGAACGTCGATTGCGTTCGCTGCTGTCATTTGCTTATCTCCTTGCATCCCGCGTTTGCTGCATTTTTGGTAGCTGCTGGCGCAGGTGGCCGTGGCGCAACAGGCCAACATGGCCTGTTTCCAGCCGCGTGCATGGCTGACTTGCGCTACGGATTCCCCGATTCATGGGGTGACGGTGCTTATCGGGCCGCGTCGGGCTGGGCCAGGGGCGCGGCCCGGGCAAAGGCCGGCAGGGCGGCGCAGGCCTGGTCCACGGCGCCGATCAGCGGCCATCGGGTCAGGTCCACGCCGAAGCGGCGCGCGCTTTCCACCTGGGGAATCAGGTAGACATCGGCCAGGGTCGGTGCGTTGCCCCAGCAGAAGACGCCGCGTGCCTTGTCCTGGGCCAGCAGGGCTTCAATGGCATCGAAGCCTGCCGTGATCCAGGTGGCGCACCAGGCGTTGACGGCGGCCTCGTCGGCGCCGAACTGCCGGCGCAGGGTCTGCAGGATGCGGCGGTTGTTGATGGGATGCACATCGCAGCCCACGATGGCCGCCAGGGCGCGCACGTGGGCGCGGGCCTCGGGCTCTGCGGGCAGCAGGGGCGGAGTGGGATGGCGCTCTTCCAGCCATTCGATGATGGCGGGCGACTGGATCAGCGTCTCGCCGCTGTCCAGCGTGAGGGCCGGCACCAGGCCTTGCGGGTTCACGGCCTTGTAGGGCGCCTCGGCCTGCTCGTCCACGCGCAGGTCCACGGGGACATACTCGGGCGTGAGGCCCTTGAGGTTGAGCGCGATGCGCAACCGGTGCGAGGTGCCGCTGCGGAAAAAGCTGTAGAGCTTCATGGTGTATCTCTTAATAGGACTTACGCAAACAAGGATTCGCCAAGGCTGCTTTCTTGAGGTGAAGCTCATGCCTGAACCTGATTTGCATAAGTCGTGTCTTATTCAGGTTGGCCCACGGTCAGGGCGATCTCGCCCACGCCTTCCACGCGGCCCGTGATCTTGTCGCCGGGCAGCACGGCACCCACGCCTTCGGGCGTGCCCGTGTAGATCAGGTCGCCGGGCTGCAGGTGGTAGAAAAGGGACAGGTCGGCAATGATTTCGCGGATGTTCCAGATCAGCTTGTCCACATCGGACTGCTGCTTGACTTCGCCGTTGACCGACAGCTCGATCGCGCCGGATTCGATGACCTTGCCGGGCATGGGGACCACTTCGGTGGCGATGGAGGACTGCTCCACGTCCTTGCCCAGGTCCCAGGGGCGGCCCTTGTCGCGCGCCACCAGTTGCAGGTCGCGGCGGGTCATGTCCAGGCCGCAGGCGTAGCCGTAGATGTATTCATGGGCCTGTTCGGCCGGAATGCGGAAGCCCGGCTTGCCGATGGCCACGACCAGTTCCATCTCGAAGTGGTAGTTCTGGGTTTCGGGCGGGTAGGCCACGGTGGCGCCTGAAGGCGTCAGCGTCTGCGGCGACTTGGTGAAGTAGAAGGGACGCTCCACGCTCTTGTCCACGGGACGGCCCATCTCCACGGCATGGGCATGGTAGTTGCGGCCCACGAAGAACAGGCGGTTGATGGGCAGGCGCTGATCGCTGCCGCGCACGGGCAGGGACTGGACAGGGGCGGGAGCCCACAGGTAGTTGGCTTGGGACATGGGAAATTCCTTTCAGCGGTGGGATGGATGGATCAGCCGGGCTGGCAGCGGTAGGCGTGCACGGCCTCGAAGATCGGGGTGTCGGCAAAGCGGAATAGGTCCAGGGGAACCTGGCCGGCATCGCAGCGCGCGGTGAAGCTCTGCCACGAGGGCACGACGAACAGGTCGCCCCGTCGCACCTGCCATTGCTTCTCGCCCACGGCGACCGTGCCCTGGCCATCGAAGACCTGGAACACGGCAGAGCCCACTTCGCGCTTGGGCCGGGTGCTGGCGCCGCTTTTCACGCGGTGCATCTCGCAGCGGATGGTGGGCAGCACGTCGCGGCCGTTCGTGGGATTGGTGTAGCGCACGGCGGCGTGGCCGGGGCTGACGGTGGCGGCGTACCCTTCGGCTTCCAGCGCCAGCTGCTCGTTCAGGGCCCGGTCCGTATCCACCCAGCGGTAGGCCAGCAGCGGGGTGACCGGGGCCTCTTCAAGGTGGGCCACCGGGCGCAGGCCGGGATGGGCCCACAGGCGTTCGGAGCGCGAATGCCGTGGCGTGGCGCGCTCGTGCGGGTCCAGGTGCAGGCGTCCGTGCTCGAAGAACTGCGACTCGCCGTAGTAGGCAAACGGAATGTCCAGGCCGTCTATCCAGGCCATGGGTTCGCTGGCCGCGTTGTGGTGGGCATGCCAGTTCCAGCCGCCCTGGGGCAGGAAGTCGCCGCGCGACATGCGCACCGAGTCGCCGTTGACCACGGTCCACACCCCTTCGCCTTCGACCACGAAGCGGAAGGCGTGCTGGGTGTGGCGGTGCTCGGGAGCATCCTCGCCGGGCATCAGGTACTGGATGGCGGCCCACAGCGTGGGCGTGGCAAACGGACGGCCGCCCAGCGCCGGGTTGGCCAGCGCGATGGCGCGGCGCTCGCCCCCGCGGCCCACGGGCACGATGCGGCCGGCTTCGTCCGCCAGCTTGAGCAGGTGGTCCCAGCGCCACAGGTGGTCGGCGGCCTTGCTGCTGGGATGGGCGGGCATGAGGTCGCCGATCTGCGTCCACAGTGGCACCAGCATCTCCTGCTCGAAGCCGCGATACAGCTGTTCCAGCGCCGGCGTGGGCTCGGGCTGGCCGGGGGCGGCCACGGCCGAAAGTTTGACGGGAGAGGGAATGGCTTCGGTCATGCTCATTTCGGTTTCTTTCTTGTCTGTTCCTGCATGGGGGCCGCTTCTCTCAGTCTTCGGCCAGGCACTTGTCGACCGTCCAGCCGTAGAGCCATTCCATGGCGTCGTAGAAGCGCTCGGGCGTGCGGCCCTTCCACAGGTCGTTGCGCACCAGGCGCTCCACGCCTTTGGCGTGGAAGATGCGGCCCATCTCGCGCGCCGACAGCACCACGCGCGCCGTGCGGGCGATGCGCGAGCGCTCATACAGCTGCAGGGCCCGGGGCCAGTCGTGATCGCAGCGCTTGAGGGCCTCGCCCAGCGTCACGGCGTCTTCGAGCGCCATGCAGGCGCCTTGCGCGATGTATTGCAGCGTGGGGTGGGCGGCATCGCCCAGCAGCGTGGCGCGGCCGAAGCTCCATTGGCCTATGGGGTCGCGGTCGGCCGTGGCCCAGCGCTTCCAGCTCTTGGGCATGTCAATGAGCTGGTGGGCGCGCGGGCAGCAGTCGCGGTAGTAGCTCTGCACCTCTTCGCGGCTGCCTTCGCGCACGCCCCATTCCTCCTGCTCGCGGCTGTGGAAGGTGACGACCACGTTGTACTGCTCGCCGCCACGCAGCGGGTAGTGCACGAGGTGGTAGTTGGGGCCGACCCAGATGCTGGCCGCATTCCAGCGCAGGTTCTCGGGGAAGTCGTTCTTTTCGACTACGGCGCGGTAGACCACATGGCCCGAGACGCGGGCCGGATCGCCCACATATTGCTGGCGCACCACCGACTTCACGCCGTCGGCGCCGATCAGGGCCTGGCCCCGATGGGCCCTGCCATGCTGGTCGTAAACCGTGACGGTCTCGCCGTCCTGCTCCACGCGCTCGATGCGCGTGCCGGTCAGGGTCTCGATATTGCCCAACGCCCGGGCGCCTTCGAGCAGCGAGGTGTGGATGTCTGCGCGGTGGATGACCGCATAGGGATTGCCGAAGCGCTCGCGAAAGCCCTGACCCGTGGGGATGCGGCCCAACAGGCGCTCGTCCAGCGCATCGTGCATGACCATCTCGTCGGTATAGACGGCGCGGTCCCGGGCCAGCTCGCCGATGCCCAGCGCGTCGAAGGCTGCAAACGCATTGGGCCCGAGCTGGATGCCGGCACCGATCTCGCCCAGCTGCGGTGCCTGCTCCAGCACCTTGACCGCATAGCCCTGGCGGGCCAGCGACAGGGCTGCCGCCACGCCGCCGATGCCGCCGCCGGCGATCAGAACGGGAAGAGTCGAAGAACTGGGGTTGATGGTCATACGGGTCACTTTCTCGGGGGCTTGCGGAGCGGTTGATGCCAGGTGCCTATCGCGTCCTGTTTTCAGCCGCTTTTTCCGAAAGCAAATAAACAGTGTGCTGATGATCAGTGTGGTTTTGATTTAATTCAAAAAGACATTGGGTAAACCCTAGGTTTTCTGCATATGGCTCTGGATGACGGGTTTTGTCCGGAACAGCGTCCGAACGTGAGAACATCGCTGGGCCGCTACATATCGCCCGCGATCCAGGGCTCTGACGCGGCACGCAAGCGCGCCTGGAGGAGAGGGCGCGAAGCGACTCAGGGCATTTCTCAGGACAACATGCAATACCAACCCGCAGAACTGGAAAACTATCCCGGCTACCACATCCGGCGCCTGCAGCAGATCGCTGTGGCCGTGTTCATGGAAGAGGTGGATGCCTTTGGCGTCACGCCCGTGCAGTACGCTTCCTTGTCGGCTGTACTGCGCCAGCCCGGCATTGACCAGCGCACGCTGGCCCGTTCCATCGGCTTCGACACCTCGACCATCGGCAGCGTGATCGACCGGCTGGAAGCGCGTGGCCTGATGGTGCGCAACGCCAGCCCGGCAGATCGCCGCGTGCGCCTGCTGACGCTCACCGATGCAGGCCGCCAGCTGCTGCAGCAGGCCGAGCCGGCGGTGCTGCGCGCCCAGCGCCGCATGCTTGATCCCCTGCCTGACGACAAGCGAGCCCAGTTCATGGAAATGATTTCGCTGCTGATCCACGAGAACGACGAATTCGCGCGGGCGCCCAGCGCCGTGGCCGAGCGCAGCGCGGAGCGCAAGCGCACGGCGGCCGTGAAGGCCGTCAAGGCGCTGGCCGGCAAGAACAAGGCTGCGGCCGAATAAGCTGCGGGCAGGGCCATGGACTGGGACCATCTGCGTTTCTTTGGCGAGCTGGCGCGCAACGGCAGCATGGCCGCAGCCGCCCGGCGCCTGGGCGTGGAGCACACCACGGTGTCGCGCCGCATACAGGCGTTGGAAAAGCAGCTAGGCGCGGTGCTGTTTGCGCGGGAGTCCGGGCAATGGCGGTTGACCGAAGCCGGGCGCCAGTTGCTGACGGTGACCGACGCCATGCAAAGCGCGGTTGATGGGCTGGAGCGCGGTCCGCTGGCACAGTCCTCCGCCAGCGAAGGCCCGGCGGGTCTGGTGCGTGTAGGCGCGACAGAGGGGTTTGGCACGCAGATGCTGGCGGGGGAGCTGGCGCGGCTCACTCAGCGCTACCCCTTGCTCAGCGTGGATCTGCTGGCGCTGCCGCGCATGCTGCATCTGTCGAGTCGCGAGGCCGATATCGTGATCTCGCTGGAGCGGCCCAGGCGCGGCTCCATCATCGTGACCAAGCTGGCCGACTACCGTCTCTATCTCTACGGCCAGCGTGAATACCTGGCGCGCAAGCCGCTGGTGGCTCGCACGGAGGATTTGCGCCACCACAGTTTTGTGCACTATGTGGACGATCTGCTGTTCACGCGTGAGCTGCAACTGCTAGACACCCTGCATCGGCCCGAGCGCTTTGCCCTGCGCAGCACCAGCATTACTGCCCAGTACGAAGCCGTGCGTGCCGGGGCCGGGCTGGCCGTGCTGCCAGCGTTTGTGGCCGACAAGGATCCGATCCTCAGCCGGGTCCTGCCCGAGCAAGCCTGTTTTACCCGCACCTTCTGGATGAGCATGCCTGCGGAATCACGCCAGATTCCCCGTATCGCCACGACCTGGAGTTTCCTGCGCGATGCGGTGCAGTCCATGCGTGCTCAGCTATGCCCTGCGCAGTAGCGGGCATAGTGCATCTTTCGTAGCTGCAAGCGTATGCAATATATGGGCTAGAGCCTGTTTTCATGTCTGCTTCGGATATGAAGATGGCGTAGCATGTGCGGCACTTATCTCAATCTTCAGGACAGATCATGATCGTGACAACCACTCCCAGCATTGAAGGCAAGCGCATCATCCGTTACTGCGGCGTGGTCGCTGGCGAGGCGATTCTGGGCGCCAACGTGGTCAAGGATTTCTTTGCCGGCATCCGCGATATCGTGGGCGGGCGCTCCGGTACCTACGAAAAGGAGTTGCAGCGTGCGCGCGAAATCGCGCTCAGAGAGCTGGAACAGCGCGCAAGCGAAGCGGGTGCCAATGCCGTGGTCGGTGTGGATCTGGACTTTGAGGTGCTGGGCCAGGGCAATGGCATGCTGATGGTGTCTGCCAGCGGCACGGCCGTGGTGGTGGAGTAAGGCGGAGGCCTCCAAACGCCGATTTTTGTGCAAGCGCACATTTTTTGGCTACTTCGAAATTGGTAGCTGAAAGTCGTTGTACAATTGCGTCCATCGTAGGGGAGTCGCCAAGCTGGTTAAGGCACTGGATTTTGATTCCAGCATGCGAAGGTTCGAATCCTTCTTCCCCTGCCAAAATTGAAAACCCCGTTCATGGAAATGAACGGGGTTTTTTGTCGTTTTGATTTTTCCGGCACTTTGCGTGCGGAAAATCAAAAAAAGATAGCGGCCTGCGCAAAGCCAGTCTGCGCTCCCGCCACTTTTTGATCTTGTGCCAGGACGCCGATGGGTGAGAACAGATTGTCAGCCCTGTCTGCAAGCCTCGTCGACCATGTTCAACGATTTGCCTGTCCCAAGTGACGAATCAGCAGCTATGGCAAGCCGTGGAGCCACATCATCTAGGTTCAAAAACATCAGTGATATTACCTATATGTCGATAAACATTAGTTGATTCCATGCATATCGGCGACATGCTTTCGTCATATCGTCGCTTCTTTCACATGAGAATCAAAAAATGCTTTTAGACTTTGCGCACTTTGGTTCGAGATGTGTTCGATATTTTTTCGGATCAGATCGAAGTTGATTCTTCAATTCCTGAGGGGCGTATGGTCAGCAAGTTTTCAATTCTCAAATCCGTGGCCCTGGCCACGAGCCTGTGCGTGGGCACGGCCGCCATGGCGCAAGAGACTTCCATGCAGCGTGTGGAGCGCACCAAGACATTGCGCGTGGGCGTGATCTCCGGGGCCACGCCATATTTCCACAAAGATCTGGTCAGCCAGAAGTGGCAGGGCTTTGGTCCTGACTTCGCGGCCAGCCTGGCGCAGAAACTGGGCACCAAGGTCGAGCTGGTGGAAACCACCTGGGGCAACTCGGTGATGGATCTGCAGGCCAACAAGATCGATGTGATGTTCGGCATGGGCCCTACACCGGCGCGTCGCGAGATGGTCGATTTCTCGGACATGCTGTTCAACAACACGCTGACTGCCGTGTGCAAAAAAGGCTTTGGTCCGGTCAAGACCTGGGAGCAGCTCAACGACCCCAAGGTGAAGATCGTGGTGGATGTGGGTTCCAACCAGGACCAGTACGCAACCAAGATGCTGCCCAAGGCGACGATTTCGCGCCTGGACAGCTCAGGCGCTGCTTCCATGGCCGTGCAGACGGGCCGTGCGGACTGCCAGATTCTGATGGTGCTGCTGGCCCAGCCGCTGTTGGCCAAGCGCCCCGATGTGGGCAGCATGTTCGTGCCCGAGCCAGTGACCACTTCGCCCACCCATATCGGTCTGCCAAAGAGCGCCAACAAGGACCTGGAGAACGCCGTCAACGCCTGGCTCAAGGAAGCGCGCGCCAAGGGCGAGGTGCAGTCTGTCATCGTCAAGAACATGGAAAAACTGGCGGGCGTGAAGCCTGAGAGCTTCCCCACACAGGTGAAGTTCTAAGCGACAGCCCGCGCAGGGCATGGGCCGGGCGCGGGTGCAGGAGCATGGCGGCCACCGGATCGCGGTGGCCGTTGCTCGTTTGATAGGGGCCGCGACTTTGCCAAAGCGCGTAGCCTGGGGAGTTGATAGATGTACGAGTGGGATTTTTCCCTGCTGTGGACTTACAAATCGGTGCTGCTGCTAGGCATCGGCTATACGCTGCTGTTCACGGCGATCTGTGTGGCGGGCGGTCTGGCCGTGGGCCTGGTTGTGGGTCTGGGCCGTCTGTCCGGCAATCCATGGGTTACCGCACCGCTGCGCGCTTTTGTCGAAGTGTTCCGTTGCACGCCCGTGCTGGTGCAACTGGTGTGGTTCTATTACGCGTTGCCGGTGCTCACGGGCATCGAAATGTCGGCCCCCATGGCTGCAGGCATCTGCCTGTCGCTGTACGGCGGTGCTTTCTATTCCGAGATCATTCGCGGCGGCATCATCTCCATTGACCCCGGCCAGACCGAGGCGGGTCAGGCCATCGGCATGACGCGCTTTCAGGTCATGCGCCGCATCATCCTTCCCCAGGCTTTCAAGCGCATGGTGCCGCCGCTGATGAGCCAGTCCATCATGCAGCTCAAGAACACTTCGCTGCTGTCGGTGCTGGCCGTGCCCGATCTGCTGTATCAGGGTCAGGTGATTGCACATGAAACCTATCGCCCGCTGGAGGTCTATACCTTTATCGCCGTGGCCTATTTCATCATTCTGCTGCCTGCCACCATGTGGGCCAAGCGGATTGAGCAGAATCACACTCAAGCCAAGGAGGCGTAAGCGATGAATGCTCCTGTTATTGAGATCAGGAACCTCAGGAAATCCTTTGCTGATCTGGCCGTCCTGAAAAACATCTCGCTGTCCGTGGAGCGTGGCACCGTGGTTGCGCTGATAGGCCCCTCAGGGTCGGGCAAGTCCACGCTGCTGCGCTGCGTGAATTTGCTCACGGTGCCCGATGGCGGGGAAATTCGCGTGGGCGAGCAGTCTTTAAGCTTCAGCGGCAAGGCTACCGAGCTGCCTGGCGACAAGGTCTTGGCGGGCTTTCGGGCGCGCACCGGCATGGTGTTCCAGCACTTCAATCTGTTCCCGCACATGACGGTGCTGCAGAACGTGATGGAGGGCCCGGTCACCGTGCTCAAGAAAAGCAAGCGCGAGGCCGAGGCCAAGGCGCGTGAGCTGCTGACCAAGGTGGGGTTGGCGGAGCGTGCCGATATGTTCCCTGACAAAATGTCCGGCGGCCAAAAGCAGCGCGTGGCCATCGCGCGTGCGCTGGCCATGGAGCCATCGGTCATGCTGTTTGACGAGGCAACCTCGGCGCTGGACCCCGAACTGGTGGCCGAGGTGCTGGGCGTGATTCAAGCGCTGGCGCGAGAGGGCATGACCATGATTCTGGTCACGCACGAAATCGCATTTGCCCGCGAGGTGGCAGACCAGGTGGTCTTCATGCGCGACGGCGTGGTGGTGGAGGCCGGGCCACCCGCGCAAGTCATAGACAACCCGCAGCAAGAGGCCACTCGCAGTTTTCTAGGGCGGATTCTGGGCCGCAGCCCTGCGGCGACCCAAGTCTGAGTGTCAGAACAAGAAACGGACCATTTATGGAATATCGACTCGACGAAACCGATCGCCAATTGCTGCGCCTGCTGCAGACCAACGCGCGTGCTTCCACCGCGCATCTGGCGCGGCAGATGAATCTGGCACGGACCACGGTGGTGGCACGTATCGCGAAGCTGGAGCAAGAGGGCGTGATTGCCGGCTACGGTGTGAGGCTGGGCTCGCGCATGGAGCAATCTGCCGTGCGCGCCTACTGCGGCATCCGGGTTCTGCCCAAGACGGCGACTTCCGTCATGCAGGCGCTCAACCGCTTTACCGAGGTGGAGGAGGTATCTGCCGTCAGCGGCCAGTATGACTACATGGTGTTTGTACGCTGCGAAAGCAATGAAAAACTCGATGCGCTGCTGGACCGCATCGGCCTCATCGACGGCATCCAGCAGACCTATACCTCGGTGGTGCTGAGCCGCAAGATCGACCGCCGCACCACGGCAGAAGTGGTGAACCAGCCGCTATCCTGACCCTTTGGGGTCTGACTGGTTGCGAGAGCATTGAGCATGGACCAAACCGGCGCAGATGATCGGTGAGGCGGATGAAACGGAGTGGTCCGGCCATTCTCATCTACCTTGCGCTGCTGGCTTGTGCTTCTGCCAGAGTCCATCGCATAAAGGGCTAGGGCAACATCGGGCAGAAATCAAAGCTGCTGCGGATTTGCTGTAAAGCGCAATGGCGCAGCTTGTTGCGGATTGATCGAAGAGCTGCGATCTAGGCGATGTATGCGGTAAGGTTGAGCTCCAGTCACCGGAGCTGTCCATGGCAGATGAAGCAAAGATCAAAGGTCCCGCGTCTTACTTCCCGTCTATCGAGAAGACTTACGGCAAGCCGATTGCGCACTGGATAGCGGTCCTCGACGGACTGCGCGATAAAAAACATATGGAGCAGGTCGCGCACCTCAAGCTTGAACATGGCCTGGGTCATGGGCATGCGAACGCCCTGGTGGCCTACCACAGGGCGCAATCCAGCACCTGGTTTTGAGAGGGCACCGGGTCTACAAATGAAAATCGCCTTCTGCCTCAGGCTGGTAGAGCAGCTTCTCGATCCAGATATGGCAGGTGCGGTCCGGCATGCGCCAGTCGATGGCGTCCCCTTCCTTGTAACCGAGAATGGCCGTGCCTATATCGGAGCAAACCGATAGATTTCCGGCGCGATGGTCTGCTTCCTGCGGGTAGACCAGGGCAACCTCCATTTCCTCGTCGTCCAGCCGCAGCAAGGCTCTGGAGTTCATGGTGACGATATCGGGAGCGACCTGCCTGGCATCGACGACGATGGCGCGCTCGATCTCGTGCTCCAGCTCGACCATGTCCGAGCCGCACTCCAGCGCCACGACGCTTCTGAGTCTGGCCTCGTCGATCTCGGTGATATGGATGCCCGTGGGGTCGTCGATCGCACTTTCACGCAGGCACCGAAGATAGTGCTCCGATGTCATGGAAAAGGACTTCAGCGATGAGGTTTCGTTTTCCAGCACAAAGCCGCAGCGCACAAAGGCGTTGAGGGAGCGGGCATTCTCGACGTGGATCCTGGCAATGAGCTTTTCGGCCCGCATATCGAAGAAGGCCAGTTTCATGCCTTCGCGGATGGCGCTGGCACCCAGCTTGCGGCCCCATTGTTCGCGGTCGCCGATAACCAGCACCATTTCGCAATCGGGGCCTGTCTTGACGAGACGGACAAAGCCTACCGGAGCGTCATGCCGGTCGCAGGCCATGAAGAAACGGCCGCCCTGATTGAACAGATGGGTCAGTATGGGCAGCTGGACCCGGTCCAGGACCTGCTCGATAAACCGGGAGACATGGCGGGAATCGCTGAGGTAGCGGGTCACGCTCTCGTCTTCCAACCAGTCCATCACATTGAGTGCGTTTGCCCGAGTGATTTCCGGGCATAGCGAAATGAAAGGCTTGCTCATCTTCACCACATTTGGTTGCAAGAATGAAAGCCCTTCATGGCCACGGCCATGACGGTTCTTTCTCGGAAGCCGCAATTCTAAGGCGATGTGTGCATAGGAGGTCTCCGCTCTGTCATGCTCCTAAAAAAGGAGCTGCCAGCGCTTTCTGGGTAAGCGCTGGAGCCTGTTTTGACCATATTCATAGAAAGCGGCTGGCGCGAAATGGATGGGGGTTCATGGGCAACTGTTTGTCGCCCAGCATCATGGCTGCCAGCAGTGCTGCCGTGCCGGGGCCGGTGCTGAAGCCGATGTGCTGGTGACCAAATGCCAGCCACAGGCCAGGCCGGCCGGGCATTTCGTCGATGACGGGGCGGCTGTCGGGCAGGGTGGGGCGGCGGCCCATCCATAGCGGGTGCTCCAGGCGCTGGCCCAGAGGCAGAGCCTGGCGGGCGGCGGCTTCGGTGATGTCCAGTTGCACAGGCTTCATGGGCGCGTCGCAGCGATTGAGCTCCACACCGGTGGAAAGGCGCAGGCCTTGCTCCATGGGCGAGAGCACATAGCCGCCCGCCGTGTCATAAATGGGGCGCTGCAGCGAATTTTCCGCACTGCCGGGCGCGTAGTGCATGTGATAGCCACGCTCAAAGCCCATGGGAATGTCCACGCCCAGCTCGGCCATGAACTTCTGGCTCCATGGACCAAGAGCGATCACGACACGGCCAAACTCCTGCGCATTGCCGTGGCCATCCACGATCTGCCAGCGGCCTTCGCCCGAGCTGCGCAGGGTGCGTAATTCGCAGGTTTGCAACTGGCCGCCGCGGGCCACAAAGGCATCGGCATAGGCTTTGACGACCGCGCCAGGGCTGTTGACGGAACAGCTATCCCGAATCCACAGCGCCTTGGCAAACACCGGTTGCAGCACGGGCTCAAGGTCGCGCAGCTCGCCGGCGTTGAGGGCCTGGGTGGCTATGCCGAAGCGGGCCATGGTTTCACGGCCCAGCTGGGCGCCGGGAGCATCAAAAGCCTGGGCGCTACGGTAGAGAAACAGCCAGCCGTTGTCGCGCAGACGGTGCAGGGCGTTGACTTCGCCCAGCAGTCGCCGGTGTTCGGCAGTTGACAGACGAATCAGGTCGTCGAGCGCGGCCGTGGTTTCCTCAAACACGCTTTGGCGCGCCCGGCCCACAAAGCCCAGAGCCCAGCCCAGGTTGCTGGCGACAAAGGACGGGCTGTAGCGAAAGCCTGTGCTCTGGTTCCTGAGCAGGCTGGGCAAAGTGCCCCATAGCTTGGGGTGGTTGAAGGGCATGAGCGAGCTGCGTGCGATCACGCCGGCATTGCCATACGAAGTTTCCAGCCCTGGCGCACGCCGGTCCATCAGCGTGACGCGCATGCCGCGGCGCTGCAATTCCAAGGCCGTTGTGACGCCGACCATGCCGGCGCCCAGAACGGCCACTGTGTTGTCTGTCATGAGAGGGCGTGGCGCGGCGGTCGCGTTGCCACGGTGAGAGTCCAAAAATGCGGACCCTATTGTCGGCTCGATTGCTCAGTCCGATTGCGGGACGTAGTCCTGGCTGCCGAAATTGGAGGTCTGGTTGCGGCCTGGGCGCTCAGATTGCTTGAGGGCAGTGGCTCGTTGTGACATTAAAAAAGGAGCTGAAAGCTCCTTTTTTTGCAGCCGCTGACGATCAGTCGACAACAACCTTGGCTTCGCCGGACTCCATCTGGCCCACGATGGCTGCCTCGGCAAAACCTGCGTCGGCGAAGACCTTGAGCACCTGCGCTACAGCATCGGGTGCGCAGGACACGAGCAGACCGCCTGAGGTTTGCGGGTCGGTCAGCAGGGCCTTCTGCGCATCTCCGACAGTGGCCCCCAGCTCGATATGCGCGCCATACGAGGCCCAGTTGCGGCCCGATGCGCCGGTGAAAATACCTTGCTCGGCCAGCGCCTGCACGCCGGGCAGCACGGGCAGCCTGGCGCTGTCGATACGGGCCGTCAGCCCCGCGCCGCGAGCCAGCTCCAGGCCGTGGCCCAGCAGGCCAAAGCCGGTCACATCGGTCAGCGCATGCACGCCGGCCAGCTTGGACAGCTCCATGCCAGGGCGGTTGAGTTTGGTCGTGGCATCGACCATGGCGCGGTAGCCTGCGTCGTCCAGCAGATTCTTCTTGAGCGCGGCCGACAGAATGCCCACGCCCAGAGGCTTGCCCAGAATCAGCACGTCGCCGGCCTTGGCATCGGCGTTGCGCTTCATCTGCTTGGGATTGACGATGCCGATACCGACCAGGCCGTAGATAGGCTCGACCGAGTCAATCGAGTGACCACCGGCCAGAGGAATGCCGGCATCGCGGCAGACCGATTCGCCGCCTTCCAGGATCTTGGCGATCACGTCATGGGGCAGCACATTGATGGGCATGCCCACAATGGCCAGTGCCATCAGCGGCGTGCCGCCCATGGCGTAGATGTCGGACAGCGCATTGGTCGCGGCGATACGGCCGAAGTCATATGGATCGTCCACGATGGGCATGAAGAAATCCGTCGTGGCGACGATGGCTTGCTCGTCGTTGATCTGGTAGACGGCCGCATCGTCAGCCGTCTCGGTGCCCACCAGCAGATGGGGAAAGAACTGCTTGGGCAGATTGCTTTTGGCCAGCAGCTCGGACAGCACGCCGGGCGCGATCTTGCAGCCGCAGCCGCCGCCATGGGACAGGGAAGTGAGTCGGGGAGCTTGAGAGATGTCTGTGGTCATGGATGCAATCTGGCTGACGGCGTTAGCGTGCCGGTCTGCGGATCTTGAACGGGGTTCGGTATGCAGGCCGGTCGAAAGTGGTTCTATTATCGGCAGGCCGTGCATTCTCTGCGCGGCAGAGGGCTAGAGAGCCAGCAAGTATCCCGCAGGCGGTGCGCCAAGGCGCCAAGTGCAGGGGAACGACTTACATGGCGCACCTCAAAAATGTGAAAAAATGTACGAAATTCAAAGTGTGAGAATACATGCCGACATGTATTACTCCTCCTGCCCAGAGTCCGCTGTGTTCATGGAGTCGATGTTGTCGGATTGCAAGCCCGGTCAAGACAAAGAAATACTGCCCGCCCGCCGCATAGGTGTATGGGCCTGGCTGCTAGCTGCGAGCCTGGCCTGGACGTCCGCGACGGCCCGTGCGGATGCGGCAGGCGATGAGCATGTGCAGGCCGTGACGCGCACCGTGATCGGCATTCTGGGCTATACGCGGTGGCCGGCTGAAAGCGCTGTGCTGCATCTATGCGTGGTTGGAGCCACGGAATATGCGGCCGGATTGATTCAGGGCTCCGGGCAGGCCGTTGGCGGCCAGCGCCTCGATGTCAGAAAGGTGGACTTCGAGCGTCTGAAGACCTCCGACTGCGATGGCATTTATGCCGGCGAAGTGGACGAGCAGCAGTGGCGCAACCTGATGAAGCAGGAGGCCAGCCGCACTTTGTTGACGATCAGCGAACGCAGTGCGCTGTGCCGCATCGGTGCGATGTTCTGCCTGCGGCGCCAGGGGGAAGGGCCGGGCTTTGAGGTCAATCTGGATTCGGTGGCCCGCAGCAGCCTGCGCATCAGCCCCAAGGTGCTGCAGCTGGCCCGAACCAAGGCGGCGCCATGAGCAGCAACGCCTCATTGCATGCGGTGATCCGCCGCGCCCATTTGCGCATGGCAGGCATGGCCATTTCACTGGCCGGCGTGCTGCTGCTTCTGGTCGGGTTGGTGGTGCTGCGTTTGTATCTGCTCAACAACCTGCAGTTGATGGCACGTTCCCTGGCCTATACGGCCGAGGCTTCGCTGGTCTTCAACGATCGCGACGAGGCGGGCCGGATGCTGGAGCAACTGCTGCGTGGCGAGGACGTGGCCAGAGCATTGGTGTTCGATGCTCAGGGGCAGGTTTTTGTGCGCTGGTCCTCCGGTAAATCCGCAACGGGTGGCGTTGGGGAGGTGCTGGCCGCCGTCATTGGCATGCGGCCCGGTGAGGCCGTGGTCAGCCAGGACAGCAAGCCGGTCGGGCGTGTGCTGCTTTACAGCGATGGCGCCGGGTTTGTGCGCTTTCTTTGCGCCGGCCTTGCGGTACTGGCCTTGTGCGTGGGCATCAGCGGCTACCTGGGCATGCGCCAGTCGCGCCGCATGCTGGCCGATATCGGCGAGCCGCTGGAACAATTGGCCAGGGTGGCGAGGGCTGTGCGGCATGACCGCTCCATGGACCAGCGCGTGCCCCCGGCTCGCATTGCGGAGTTGCATGAACTGGGGGATGACTTCAACGCGCTGCTGTCTGAGCTGCAGGTGCGTCACGAGAGGCTGAAGCAGCAGAATTCGGCGCTGGAACTACAGGCTTCACGCGATGGTCTGACGGGGCTGGCGAATCGCTCCCATTTCGAACAACGCCTTCAGCAGGCCTTGGTCGATGCCGAAGAGAGCGGCCGCAAGCTGGCTGTGCTGTTTCTCGACAATGATCGCTTCAAGCAGGTCAACGATGTTCACGGTCATGCTGCGGGCGATGCCCTGCTCAGGGCCGTGGGGGACCGCCTGCAGTCGCTGGTGCGTGAAACCGACCTGGTGGCACGCCTGGGTGGAGACGAGTTTGCCATCCTGCTGTATCCGGTGGGCGATGCGGCCGATGCCCAGGTGGTGGCGAACAAGATACAGGACGCCATGCTGGAGCCGGTGATCACTGGCAATGGCGTGGTGCTGAGCCCTTCTGTCAGTGCCGGTATCGCCGTCTTTCCCCAGCACGGACAGGAGATGGAAGCGTTGATGGATTACGCGGATCAGGCCATGTATGAAGCCAAGCTCGCACGCCGTGCAGAACGGGCAGAACTCAAGGAATGAATATGGGATGGATGATGAAAGTCAGGAATGGTGGACGCTTGGGTGTCTGGGGGCGTTGGTGTACGGCCACGGCGCTGGCCTTGATGCTGGCCGCATGTCAGACCCCGCAGCCCAAGGGGCTGACACCCCATCAGCAACAGGTGCTGCGCGCACAGGGCTTTGAGCCGGCGGAGCAGGGCTGGGAGCTGCAGATGCCGGGCAAGCTGCTGTTCGAGTTCGACTCCTCCGTACTGGGGGAATCGGCGCGTACCAAGGTCACTGAGCTTGCCCGGGCGCTGATGAAGGAGGGCATAGACCGGTTGCGCGTGGAGGGGTACACCGACGACCGCGGCAGTGATGCCTACAACCTGAGGCTGTCGCTGCGCCGGGCGCAGGCCGTGGCCGATGTGCTGATGGAGGCCGGCTTGCCCAGGCAGAACGTGGAGGTCAAGGGCCTGGGCAGCGCCTCGCCAGTGGTTTCGGGCAATGCCGCAGAGAACCGGCGCGTGGCCATCGTGGTGCCGCTGCTCTGAAGGCGGGGTGGCGGAAAGCAGCTGGAGTCGAACCAACCCGGGAGCGGCTGACGCCCCCCACCGGGTTTGAAGCCCGGCCGCGCCACCGGGCACGATTGCCTTCCTTGAGCAAGCAGCGAAGGCTTGGCCTCACTCTTGTAGAAGATAGAGGATTGTAGCCAGCATTGAGTGGCAATCAGAGCTGGCAGCGCTATGGCCTGCAGAATAGTCTTCTATCAATCTCATAGCTGCTAGCGCAGCTGGGTCATGGGCTACAGGCCTGAAGTGTTTGAAGCCTGTGAGATCTGCCATTTCACGTCCGGGCGCAACATATGTGCGTCGCGCACGCGGCGGGTGTAGCCGATGCGGTCGAAGAATTCAAGGATCTGGATGGCTCGCTTGCGTCCTAGGTCGGTAGCGTCGCGAAAGGCTCGCGCTTCGACTTCACCGTTGTTGCTGGCTTGAGCCAGCTCCGCGATCAGCGCAGCCAGCTCATCCATGCGCGCGGGTGCATAGAACAAGTCCTTGACCACCTGGAACAATAGACCCTGGCGCGAGAGTTTCTTGAGCAACTGCCTCACCACTTCCTCGCCCGCGCCATGATCGCGGGCCAGATCGCGCACCCAGGGGGGATCGAAGCGACCCGCATCAATGGCTGGCAGCAGCTTTTGCGCAAGCGCTTGCTCAGCCTTGGAAAGTTGCACGCGGTGCTCGGGCAGGTGCAGCCAGGCGCCGCTGCTGGCCAGGCGCTTTTGCGTCAGCAGCGTATCGATCAGCGCCTGATACAGCACATCATGGGCGGCCTGCTGCAAGCCGGGCAGAGCCATGCGGCGCAGGCGCGCGGCGTTGACACCAGGTTCGTCGGGCGATTTTTCGTGAAAGCGGGACAGGGTTTGCAGCATCTGCTGCTGCAGCGCCAGCCAGCGCTGTTCGTCCAGCACCAGGGCATCGCCAGCGACACCGCTGCCGATGGGCAGGGCTACCGTACCGGGCAGCGGCGCTGCTGCATCAAGCGCATGGCCGCTCAGGCGCATGAGCTGGGACAGGGCAACGCCGTGCGGGGCTTGCACAATCAGCGCGGCAAAGTCGCCATGGGTCGCAAGCTGCTCCATCGCGTCAAGATAGGCCATGCGCTCTGCGCTGCGGCGCTTGCGGGCAGGTGCGTAGGGGTCCAGAACCATGCCGCCGGCAATGGTGCGGCTGGCCTGGGCGTTGCGCAGGATCAGACGGTCGCCGGGCACGGTGAAGACAGGGGTGTCCAGCACCAGTTGCACCCGTGCTTCGGTGCCCGGGTCGATGGCGCTGTCCTGCAGCAGGGCGATATGGCCCGTGGTGCGGCGCGTGCCCAGATGGACATGAACCGGTGTCCACTGCTGCATGGGTGGTGCCTCGGTCAGCAGATGCAGATGAAGATCGATACGCTGAGTGGCCTGCAGCACGCGTGCATCGGCCATCCAGTCGCCGCGCTCGATTTCGTCCTTGGCGATGCCTGCGAGGTTGAGAGCGCAGCGCTGGCCGGCCACGCCGGATTCACTGGCCTGATTCTGCGCATGGATGCTTCGCACCCGCACGCTTTGGCCGCTGGCGGAGTGGATCAGCGTGTCGCCCACCTTGACCTGCCCGCCAAAGACGGTGCCTGTGACCACCGTGCCC
Source organism: Comamonas resistens (assembly GCF_030064165.1). Lineage (NCBI taxonomy): Bacteria > Pseudomonadati > Pseudomonadota > Betaproteobacteria > Burkholderiales > Comamonadaceae > Comamonas > Comamonas resistens. The sequence goes on along the minus strand of NZ_CP125947.1, from coordinate 2,851,980 downwards.
TGGCCGGGCAGCGTGAAGACGCGATCCACGGCCAGGCGAAACAGGCCATCCCGTGCACGTGCGGGCATTTGCTGAGCCTGCAGGTCCAGGTGCTGGCGCAGCGCCCAGACGCCAGGGTCGCTGGGCTGGGCGGCTGCAGTCTCGAAAATCGGTGAATCTGCAAGAGCCGTCACCGACAGAATGGCGGCGATTTCCTCGCGCACCTCATCGATGCGCTCACGCGGCACGCGGTCCACCTTGGTGAGGGCCACCGTGCCTTGCTTCACGCCCAGTAGTTGCAGGATTTCCAGATGCTCCAGAGTCTGCGGCATGATGCCGTCATCGGCCGCGATCACCAGCAGTGCATGGTCAATGCCCACGGCGCCGGCGGCCATGGTGTGCACGAATTTCTCATGGCCGGGCACGTCGATGATGCCCAGCACATCGCCATTGGGTAGAGGCGCATAGGCATAACCGAGCTCGATGGAGATGCCACGCGCCTTTTCTTCCTTGAGACGGTCGGTTTCAACTCCGGTGAGTGCGCCCACCAGGGTGGTCTTGCCGTGGTCGATATGGCCTGCTGTGCCAATGATCATGAAGTCTGCCTATCGAAATCTTGAAATATCTTAGGGTGAAATTGGCCTGTAGCGCATACCCATCAAGCGCAAGCAGCTACGGTTTTCGATGTCAAACCTTGCGCTGCCGTGCCAACCCGGGCAGTTGCTCCAGCCATTCTGACTGAGCCGAGGTTTCGAGGCAGCGCAGATCCAGCCATAGCGCGTCGTCATGCAGCCTTCCGATCACGGGGCGCGGCAGCGCGCGCAGGCGGGCTTCCAGCTCGGTCAATTGGCGTCCGGCCTGCTTGCCGCTGGCGGGATGGATCTTGAGCCCATGGCTGGGCAGGCTTTCCACGGGCAGGGCGCCGCTGCCGATCTGGCTGGTCATGGGCGCCGTCTCTACGACGAACGCCTTATTGAAGGCATTATCCAGGGCGGCTTGCAGCGGCGCTTGCAGCTGCTCGGCCTGCGCTTGCATATCGGCGGCCTTGCGGGTGAACAGGCGCAGCGTGGTCAGTTCCTGCGCCAGTTTTTCGGGATGGAGGTACAGGCGCAACGTGGGCTCCAGCGCGGCCATGGTGATCTTGCCCACGCGCAGTGCGCGCTTGAGCGGGTTTTTTTTGATTTGCGCGATCAGCGCCTTCCTGCCGACGATGATGCCGGCCTGAGGGCCGCCCAGCAGCTTGTCGCCGCTGAAGGTGACGATGTCGGCACCAGACTCCACGGTCTCGCGCACGGTGACTTCATGCGGCAGGCCCCAGTCGCGCAGATCAACCAGCGTGCCGCTGCCCAGATCTACAAAGCTGGGCAGCTGATGCTCACGCGCGATGCGAGCCACATCGGCATCGCTGACGGATTTGGTGAATCCGGTGATGGCGTAGTTGCTGCAGTGCACCTTCATCAGCGCGGCGGTGTTGTCGCCGATGGCGCCTGCATAGTCCTTCTCATGGGTGCGGTTGGTGGTGCCAACTTCCACCAGCCTGGCGCCTGCACGCGTCATCACGTCGGGGATGCGGAAAGCGCCGCCTATCTCCACCAGCTCGCCACGGGAGACGATGACTTCCTTGTTCAGAGCCAGAGTGGACAGCACCAGCAGCACGGCCGCAGCATTGTTGTTGACGATGGTGGCGGCTTCGGCCCCCGTCAGCTCGCAGATCAGCGACTCGACCAGGTCATCCCGGTCGCCGCGTCCGCCGTCTTCCAGATCGTATTCAAGATTGGCCGGAGCGCTCATGGCCTGCACCACGGCATCAATGGCCGCCTGAGGCAGCAGGGCGCGACCCAGGTTGGTGTGCAGCACGGTTCCCGTGAGGTTGAAGACCGGGCGCAGCCGTGGGGCAAAGCGCTTTTCCAGCCGCTGCCGAGCCATCGCCAGCATCTGGGAGTGGTCCAAAGGCAGTGCCTCGCCCGCCAGCACGCGTGTGCGCAGCTCGCCAATGACCTCGCGCACGGCCTGGGTGCAGGCGTCCAGGCCGTAGTGCTGGCGCAGCTGCTGCATGGCCTCGCTCAGCAGCAGCTTGTCCACGGCCGGCAGTTGCGATGGGTGGTTGATGAGAGGCTGCTGGGCTTGCGAGGAATCGGCGGTGGACTGCATGAGGTGCGATAGAGGAGAGCGACTTTGAACAGGTTTCGAGACGATGCGATTCAAAGAGGGGCTTGGGTCAAAGATGAACCGTGCTGCGAAGGGCTATGCAAAAGGGCGGCCGGATTGCATCCCGCCGCCCTTGCTATTGTGGCCCAGAGCCTGAATGGTTCCGAGCTGTGCCTTCAGGCTGCAGGATCGATCAGGCCGGTGTCGGCCTCGTCTTGACGCTCTTGGGCCACGGCGACGAAGAGCAGGGGGTTGGCACTGGCACGCTGAAAGGGCGTCTCGCTCATCAGCAGATCCAGCATAAGGCTGGCCAGATCGTCGGCCAATGGGTCAACCATGGGGTCTTTTTCCTGGTTCACGATCTTGCGGTAGCTGCCGCATTCGTCGCAGGTTTCGGCCAGTACGGCTTCGCCAGCGCCGTCGACACCTTGATAGTGGATGCCCTTGGTCGATTCGCAGTGCGAGCATTTGACACGCACCATCTGCCATTCGCAAGCGCAGGTGCCGCAATGCAGATAGCGATGGCCAGCCATCTTGCCGCCGATGCGGATGACGCTGGCAACGGGTTCGCTGGCGCAGATGGGGCAGATGCTGGCGGGGTCCGTCATGGGAACATCGCGCAGGGCAATGTCGGCAGCGCGCTTGGTGAACACGACTTGCAGGGCCGCCATGATGAAGGGGGCCATGCCGACATGGCGGGCGGCTACTTCTTTTTGCAGCAGCTTTTTGGCAATGTCGTCGCGCTCGGTGCTGCCCATGGCGCGCAGCTCCTGGATCAGCGGTTGCAGGGGCTCGGGCAGAGCCTGGTCGCCGGATTGCAGGCTATCGAGCATAGTATCCAGCACGGCTTGCCACGCGGGGTCGATATGGTCGACGGCGGGCAGCAAGGGCATGGAGTGCTGCTGCGCGCGCGCAATGATTTCGGCGTCTGGTGCTGCAACGGCGCTGCTGGTGGCCGCCTTGTGCTGCGCATCCATGATTTGCGCGACAAACAGCAGATAGTCGGCAATGGGGTTGCCATTGGCGAGCTGGCGCAGGCGCGCGGCGCGCTCGGCAAACAGGATGCTGGCCTGTGGCAGAAGAACGCGGGGGAAGCTGGTGTGATCCAGCGCTTCGATCTCGCCAGGTTGAAGAATGCGTTGCATTGACAGGGTTTCCAAATGAAGCAGCCGCCGAGCGCCGGTAAACGCTTGGCGGCTGGGTTGCTAGGGGATGAGACTAAAGGTCTTAGTCGTTGTCACCCGTCATCTTGCGGTACCAGCCGCGATGGTGCTGCTTGGCCCAGGCACGGGTCACTGTGCCATAAAGCATGGCCCGAATGGTGCCCCGGGTCCAGATGGCGGCATACACGTGCATGATGATCAGGCCAATCATCCACACGGCGGCAATGGCGTGCACCACCGAAGCGGCTCGCACCACATCAATGGGCAAGGTCCACCAGGCGCGCCACATCATAAAGCCCGTGGTCACGATGAGCAGCATGCCGATCACCAGACCCCAGAACAGCAGCTTCTGGCCGCCGTTGTACTTGCCTTGTTCGGGCATGTCATGGTCGTCGCCGTCGATCATCTTGTTGACGTTCTTGAGCCATTCGATATCGCGCGGCTCAACGAGGTTGAGCTTGGCGAACCGGCAGGCCATGATGACGAAGAACGCGCCCATGACAACCCCGATATAAGGATGCAGGATACGAGTCCAGGGGCCGCCGCCGAACAGATTGGTCAACCAGAAGAAGGCCGGGTGAAAGAATGCCAGGCCGGACAGAGCCAGCAAGATGAAGCAAATGCCTACCACCCAGTGGTTGGCGCGCTCCGATGCGTTGTAGCGCACGAGGTCGCGAGGGTTGCGTTTCATTTGCCTGACTCCTTATTCAGCGCTTCGGCATCCTTGCGCTCCATTTCATCCTCCAGGTCCTTGGACACGTCGTTCGGTCCCTTGGTGATGTAGTGGAACAGGCTGCCAACTGCGGCCGCACCCAGCGCTGCCATGGCCAGAGGCTTGGCAACGCCCTTCCACAGAGAGACCATGGGGCTGATCTTGGGATCGTCCGGCAGGCCCTTGTACAGCGATGGCTTGTCCGCGTGATGCAGCACGTACATCACATGGGTACCGCCCACGCCTTGCGGGTCGTACAGGCCGGCCTTGTCGTAACCGCGCTCCTTGAGGTCCACGACACGGTGTGCGGCGTGTTCCTTCATGGCTTCCTTGGTGCCAAACTGGATGGCACCAGTAGGGCAGGTCTTGACGCAGGCAGGCTCCTGGCCGACAGCCACGCGGTCGGAGCACAAGGTGCACTTGTAGGCCTTGTTGTCCTTCTTGGATATGCGAGGCACGTTGAACGGGCAGCCGGTCACGCAGTAGCCGCAACCCACGCACTGGTCTTGCTGAAAGTCCACGATGCCGTTGGCATATTGGACGATGGCGCCAGGCGAAGGGCAGGCTTTCAGGCAGCCCGGGTCTTCGCAGTGCATGCAGCCGTCCTTGCGGATCAGCCACTCCAGGTTGCCTGTGGCTTCGTTTTCGTACTCGGTAAAGCGCATCACGGTCCACGACTCCGACGTCAGATCCGTCGGGTTGTCGTAGACGCCGGCTGCGACCGTGCCGATTTCGTCACGAAGGTCGTTCCATTCCATGCAGGCTGTCTGGCAAGCCTTGCAGCCAATGCACTTGGAAACGTCAATCAGCTTGGCCACTTCGCCCGAGTGGGCACCACGCGCGCTGGGGGCGGGCGTGGTGGTGGCCGAGCGGCGCTTGATATCTAAAGACATGGTTGATGACATCAGCTGCTCCTTAGATCTTTTCCACCTTCACGAGGAAGGTCTTGGATTCAGGGGTCAAGCTGTTACCGTCACCCACGGAGGCTGTCAGGTTGTTCGCCAGATAGCCCTTGCGTCCCGTTGTCGAGAAGCCCCAGTGAATAGGCACGCCCACATGATGGATGGTCTTGCCATCGATCTTCATGGGCTTGATGCGCTTGGTCACCACGGCCACGGCCTTCACGAAGCCACGCTTGGACGAAACCTTGACCTTCTGGCCGGTCTCGATGCCCAGTTCCTTGCCCAGTGCCTCGCCGATTTCCACGAACTGCTCGGGTTGAACGATGTTGTTCAGCTGGACATGCTTGGTCCAGTAGTGGAAGTGCTCGGTCAGGCGGTAGGTCGTACCCACATGTGGATAGTCCTTGGGGTCGCCCTGCGTGTCCTTGGCGGTGGCCAGGATACGCATCACGGGGCTGGTGACGGCCTGCTTGTTGTCGGGGTACATGGGGTTGTAGCCCAGCGGGTTGTCAAACGCCTCGTAGTGGGTGGGGAACGGACCTTCGGCCATGCCCTTGCGAGCAAACAGACGCGCCACACCTTCGGGATTCATGATGAAGGGGTTGGTTGTCTCCGGAGGCATGGTCGGGCCCATGTCGGGCACGTCTGCACCACCCCAGGTCTTGCCGTTCCACTTGATCAGCACGCGGTTCGGGTTGAACGGCTTGCCTTCGCGGTCGCAGGACGCACGGTTGTACAGCACACGGCGGTTGGCCGGCCAGGCCCAGGCCCAGTTCAGCGTGTTGCCGATGCCGGTGGGGTCGCTGTTGTCACGGCGAGCCATCTGGTTGCCCGAAGACGTCCAGGAGCCGGTCCAGATCCAGCAGCCACCCAGGGTGGAGCCGTCATCGCGCATTTCACCGAAGCTGCTCAGCTGCTCGCCTGCCTTGCGGATGACCTTGCCTTCGGCATCGGTCAGGTCCACCAGCGCACGACCGTTGTACTCCTTGGCCACTTCTTCCGAGGAAGGGTGGTCAGCCTGGGCATAGGGCCAGTACAGCTTGGTGATGGGGTCGGAGAACTTGCCGCCGTCCTTTTGATAGAGGGCCTTCAGGCGCAGATGCAGGGCCGACATGATGGCAATGTCGGTCTTGGCTTCTCCTGGAGGTTCGGCCGCCTTCCAGTGCCACTGCAGTACGCGCGAGGAGCTCACTACCGCACCGTCTTCTTCGGCAAAGCAGGTGGTAGGCAGGCGGAACACTTCGGTCTGGATGGAGGCGGAGTCCACATCGTTGAATTCGCCGTGGTTCTTCCAGAACTCGGAGGTTTCGGTCACCAGCGGATCCATGATGACCAGAAACTTGAGCTTCTTGAGGCCTTCGCGCACGCTGTTGCTGTTGGCCAGAGCCGCCAGGGGGTTGAAGCCCTGGGCGATATAGCCATTGACCTTGCCCTGAGTCATCAGTTCAAAGATCTGCAGCATGTCGTACTGCCTGTCCAGCTTGGGCAGATAGTCAAATGCCCAGTTGTTTTCGGCAGTCGCAGCAGGGCCCCACCAGGCCTTCATCAGGCTGACATGGAACTTGGGCGTGTTGGCCCAGTAATTCATCTGACCAGGGCGCAGCAGCTTGGGCGTGCGCGAGGCGATGTACTGGCCATAGTCCTGTTCGGCTTCGTTTGGCAGCGTCAGGTACCCGGGAAGCGAAGCAGACAGAATGCCCAGGTCCGTCAGGCCCTGGATGTTGGAGTGGCCACGCAGCGCGTTCATGCCGCCGCCAGCGATGCCGATATTGCCCAGCAGCAGCTGGATCATGGCGCCGGTGCGCAGAATCTGTGCGCCTGTGGTGTGCTGAGTCCAGCCCAGGGCGTACATGATGGTGGCAACACGGCCAGCTTCAGCGGTCGAAGCCAGCTTCTCGCACACGTGCAGGAATTTCTCCTTGGGCGTGCCGCAGATGGACTCCACCTTCTCGGGGGTGTAGCCAGCGTAGTGCTTCTTGAGCCACTGATAGACGCAGCGCGGGTGCTCCAGCGTGGGGTCGACCTTCACAAAGCCATCGTCACCGAGCTCGTAGTCCCAGGATCCCTTGTCGTAGGTGCGCTTTTCGGGGTTGTAGCCCGAGAAGATGCCCTCGTCGAACGCAAAGTCCTCGCGCACGATGAATGAGAAGTCCGTGTAGTTCTTCACATACTCGTGGTGAATCTTGTCGTTCGTCAGCAGATAGTTGATCACACCGCCGAGGAAGACGATGTCCGAACCCGAGCGGATTGGGGCATAGAAGTCAGCCACGGATGCCGAGCGGTTGAAGCGCGGATCGACCACCATGAAGTGAGCCTTGTTGTGCTCCTTCGCTTCGGTCACCCATTTGAAACCGCAGGGGTGTGCTTCGGCGGCATTGCCGCCCATGATCAAAATAACGTCCGCGTTCTTGATGTCGACCCAATGGTTCGTCATCGCTCCACGGCCAAACGTCGGGGCAAGACCTGCCACCGTCGGGCCGTGTCAGACACGTGCTTGGTTGTCGAGTGCAAGAAGGCCCCAGGAGCGGGCCACTTTGTGCGTGATGTAGCCGGCTTCGTTGCTGGAGGCCGAGGCGGCCAGCATGCCGGTGGTCAGCCAGCGGTTGACCTTCTGGCCTTTTTCGTTGGTTTCAACGAAGTTGGCGTCGCGGTCTTCCTTGAGCAGCCTGGCAACGCGATCCAGGGCTTCGTCCCAGGACATGCGCTTCCATTCGCTGGAGCCGGGGGCGCGGTACTCGGGGTACTTGAGACGGTTGGGGCTGTGCACGAAGTCCAGCAGCGATGCACCCTTGGGGCACAGCGTGCCGCGATTGACCGGGTGATCGGGGTCGCCTTCCACGTGCATCACGGACAGGCGGCTGTTCTTGCCACCGTCGCCCAGCGAGTACATCAGGATGCCGCAGCCTACGGAGCAGTAGGTGCAGGTTTGGCGAGTCACGGTGGTGGCTGACAACTTGTATTGCCGCACCTCGGCCAGAGCAGCTGTGGGTGAGAAACCCATCAGCGCCAGGCTGGAACCCGCCAGAGTCGAACCAGTCACTTTCATGAACTGGCGTCTGGAGAATTGGACCATTGTGGGGTACCTTTTCAAAATAACGCTTTTATGTGAAAGCAAATTTTACGTTTTGACAATGAATTCGCTGTGCTAACAATCCCTTAATTCTTGAGCGCTGGCGTGCGCCTTTAACTGCAAGTTCTTGAATGTCAGCATTTTTTGAAATTCCAATGATGTTGATAATCAAAATCTATAGCTGCAGATGGCGCAGGAATGGTGTGAATGCGGCGTTCGAGGAGCAGGAAACAAGCGTTTTATTTGCTGTCCGAGGAAAGGTTTGGGGGTTCTGTCGCTGGCTTCTTCTGCTCGGGGCTGGCGTCCACTGGATTTGCTGCGGGGACTGAAACAGGTTCGGCAAGGAGTTCTGCCTGCGGTTGGACCGGGTTTTGAGCTGCATTCCTTGCTGCAGCTTCCTCTTCCTGCTGCTGGATTTCTGCAAACATGTCCCAGGTTGCCATGAACAGGGCCGCAATCGCCGGGCCCAGCACAAAGCCTGTCAATCCAAATACCGCCATGCCGCCCAGCGTGGAGATCAGCACGATGTAATCGGGCATCTTGGTGTCCTTGCCGACCAGCAGAGGGCGCAGCATGTTGTCGACAAAGCCGATGACAAGCGTGCCATAGGCTGCAAGCACCAGCCCTTTGGTGGTGTCGCCTGTGGCCAGGAAATAGATGGCTACCGGCCCCCAGACAAGGCCTGCTCCGACAGCGGGTAGTAGGGACAGGAACGCCATGACCACGGCCCAGAGCACAGGGCCCTGAATGCCCAGAATCCAGAAAATCAGGCCGCCCAAGGCGCCTTGAGCTGCGGCCACGGCCAGATTGCCCTTGACGGTGGCGCGAATCACGGTCGTGAACTTGATTGCCAGCTCGCGCTTGTGCTCCGGGGCCAAGGGTGTGGAGCGCCAGATGCGCTCCGTCAGCGACTTGCCATCACGCAGCAGAAAGAACATCAGATAGAGCATCACGCCGAAGCCGACGACAAAGCCCAGAGTGTTCTGGCCCAGTCCTACCGCTTTGCTGGCGGCCAGCTTGCTGGCCTGCAGAGCAATATTGGAGAGCTTGGACTGCATCTCTTCAAGCGTGCCCAGGTGCAGCTTCTCCAGCCATGGCGTCAGCCAGGAGGGCAGGGCGTTGAAGATTTGCTGGAGATAGCTGCCGACGGAAGTGTTGCCGCTATTGATGCGCTCATAGATCGTAGAGGTCTCTTTGACCAGCGAGAGGCTGATCAGAACCATGGGCAGGATGACGACGAAAAGACTGAGAAGCAAAGTCAGGATCGCAGCCAGCGTGGGCTTGTTGGGCATGCGCGCAACAACCCGTTTGTGAAAGGGGGAAAAGACGATGGCAAACGCGACGCCCCAGAAAATTGCCAAGGAATATTCCGATAGAACCCAGATGAATGCAGTGGTAACTGCTATCAAAAGAAGAATGAAGCTGCGTTTGTGCAGGGGTAGAAGTGGCATGGTTTTCCTTGTTCAACGGGCTCGCTCAATGTAAGCGAGGCTTGCGAACGTAAACATATGGGTCTTTTATAAGAGTTGAACTTGGAACAGTGGCACAATGGCGCGAGCAACTCAAGGCCCTTCCCAGCCACAGTCGCATCCGCCAATCGGTACAGCCGTGTCGCGGAAGGTTCCACAAACCAGCTAATGCTTTCTGAAGGAAAGCGGAGGTCAGCGCAAGATGAGCGATCAGTCATCGGTTTACAAAGCCTATCAAGGCAACACTTACCTCTTCGGCGGCAATGCGCCCTATGTCGAAGAAATGTACGAAGGCTACTTGGCCAATCCCGGCAGCGTGCCGGATTCGTGGCGCGAGTACTTCGATGCGCTGCAGCACGTGCCTGCAGTGGATGGTACAGACGCCAAGGACGTTCCTCATCTGCCAGTCATCAATGCCTTTGCCGAGCGTGCAAAGCAGGGTGGTACCAAGGTAGTCGTCGCCTCCGGTGCAGATTCCGAACTGGGTCGCAAACGTACGGCGGTCCAGCAACTGATTGCTGCCTACCGTAACGTCGGCCAGCGCTGGGCGGACCTCGATCCTCTGAAGCGTACCGAGCGCCCCGAAATTCCCGAGCTGGAGCCTGCGTTCTACGGCTTCACCGATGCCGACCAGGAAGTGGTGTTCAATACCAGCAACACCTTCTTTGGCAAGGACTCCATGACGCTGCGCGAGCTGCTCAACGCGCTGCGCGAAACCTATTGCGGCACTCTGGGTGCCGAGTACATGTATGCCACCGACCAGAACCAGAAGCGCTGGTGGCAGCAGAAGCTGGAAAGCATCCGCAGCAAGCCCTCGTTCAATGCCGACGAGAAGAAGCGCATTCTGGACCGTCTGACGGCCGCCGAAGGCCTGGAGCGCTATCTGCACACCAAGTACGTGGGCCAGAAGCGCTTCTCGCTGGAAGGTGGTGAGTCCTTCATCGCCGCCATGGACGAGCTGATCAACTCCGCCAGCGCCCGTGGCGTGCAGGAAGTCGTGATCGGCATGGCCCACCGTGGCCGCCTGAACGTGCTGGTCAACACCCTGGGCAAGATGCCCAAGGACCTGTTTGCCGAGTTCGATCACACGGCTCCCGAAGATCTGCCTGCCGGTGACGTGAAGTACCACCAGGGTTTCAGCTCCGATGTGTCCGCCAAGGGCGGCCCCATGCACCTGTCCCTGGCGTTCAATCCTTCCCACCTGGAAATCGTCAACCCCGTGGTTGAAGGTTCGGTGCGCTCGCGCATGGACCGTCGTGATGACCCCCACGGCAAGCAGGTGCTGCCCGTGCTGGTGCACGGCGACGCGGCCTTTGCCGGCCAGGGCGTGAACCAGGAAACTCTGGCGCTGTCCGAAACCCGTGGCTATACCACGGGCGGTACGGTTCACATCATCATCAACAACCAGATCGGTTTCACCACCTCTGACCCGCGCGACCTGCGCTCCACGCTGTATTGCACCGACATCGTCAAGATGATCGAGTCTCCCGTGCTGCACGTGAACGGCGACGATCCCGAAGCCGTGTGCCTGGCCATGCAGCTGGCACTGGAATTCCGCATGGAATTCTCCAAGGACGTGGTGGTGGACATCATCTGCTTCCGCAAGCTGGGCCACAACGAGCAGGACACTCCGGCTCTGACGCAGCCTCTGATGTACAAGAAGATCGGCCAGCATCCCGGCACGCGCAAGCTGTACGCCGACAAGCTGGCGACCCAGGGCCTGGGCGCGACGCTGGGCGACGATATGGTCAAGGCCTATCGCGCTGCCATGGACGAAGGCCGTCACACCCAGGAAGTGGTGCTGACCAACTTCAAGAGCAAGTACGCGGTGGACTGGAGCCCCTTCATTGGCAAGGCCTGGACCGATGCCGGCGACACCGCTATTCCCTTGACCGAGTGGAAGCGTCTGGCCGAAAAGATCACCACGCTACCCGCAACCGTCAACCCTCACGCTCTGGTTAAGAAGGTCTATGACGACCGCGCTGCCATGGGCCGTGGCGATGTGAACGTGGACTGGGGCATGGGTGAGACCATGGCTCTGGGCTCTCTGGTGGCATCGGGCTATCCCGTGCGCCTGTCGGGTGAAGACTCCGGTCGCGGCACCTTCACGCACCGTCATGCCGTGATTCACGATCAAAAGCGTGAAAAGTGGGACGAAGGCACTTACATCCCCCTGCAGAACGTGGCCGACAACCAGGCTCCGTTTGTCGTGATCGACTCCATCCTGTCCGAAGAGGCGGTGCTGGGCTTTGAATACGGCTATGCCTCCAACGATCCCAACACCCTGGTGATCTGGGAAGCCCAGTTCGGTGACTTTGCCAACGGTGCCCAGGTCGTGATCGACCAGTTCATCGCCTCCGGTGAAGTGAAGTGGGGCCGCATCAATGGCCTGACACTGATGCTGCCTCACGGCTATGAAGGCCAGGGCCCCGAGCACAGCTCGGCGCGTCTGGAGCGCTTCATGCAGCTGGCCGCCGACGCCAACATGCAGATCGTGCAGCCCACTACCGCCAGCCAGATCTTCCACGTGCTGCGTCGTCAGATGGTTCGCCCCCTGCGCAAGCCTCTGGTCATCTTCACGCCCAAGTCGCTGCTGCGCAACAAGGATGCGACCTCGCCGCTGTCCGAGTTCACCTCTGGCGGTTTCCAGACCGTGATTCCCGAGCAGGACGAAGCTGTGGTCAAGAACGCTGCCAAGGTCAAGCGCATCATTGCCTGCTCTGGCAAGGTGTACTACGACCTGGTCAAGAAGCGTGCCGAGAAGGAAAGCAAGGACGTCGCCATCATCCGCGTCGAGCAGCTGTATCCTTTCCCGCACAAGGCTTTTGCGGCCGAAGTGAAAAAATTCGCCAACGCAACTGAAATCGTGTGGTGCCAGGACGAGCCACAGAACCAGGGCGCCTGGTTCTTCATCCAGCACAATATCCACGAGAACATGCGTGAAGGCCAGAAGCTGGGCTATTCGGGCCGCGCTGCGTCCGCTTCGCCAGCGGTGGGCTACTCGCATCTGCACCAAGAGCAACAAAAGGCACTGGTGGAAGGCGCATTCGCCAAACTCAAGGGTTTTGTCCTGACCAAGTAAGGCCGTAACCCCTTTATCTACGTTCGCACACGTATCAGACAAAACACTTTTTGGAAAGAATCAAAATGGCTATCGTTGAAGTCAAAGTTCCCCAGCTGTCCGAGTCCATTACCGAAGCCACCATGCTGACCTGGAAGAAGAAGGTTGGCGAGGCTGTGGCGGTCGATGAAATCCTCATCGAAATCGAAACCGACAAGGTCGTGCTCGAAGTGCCAGCTCCCTCGGCTGGCGTGATCACCGAAATCCTGCAAGGCGACGGTGCCACCGTGGCTGCAGAGCAAGTCATCGCCAAGATCGACTCCGAAGCCGTCGCTGGTGCCGCAGCTCCTGCTGCTGCCCCCGCAGCCGCCGCCTCGGCTCCTGCCGCAGCGCCAGTTGCTGCAGCTCCCGCCGGTGCCGACAAGAGCGGCGTGGCCATGCCCGCTGCCGCCAAGATCCTGGCCGACAACAACCTGTCCGCTGCCAATGTGGCAGGCACGGGCAAGGACGGCCGCGTGACCAAGGGTGACGCACTGTCCGCCATCAAGGCTGGCGCTGTCATCCCCACCGGCGCTCCCAAGGTGGCTCTGCCCCAGGTGGCAGCTCCCGCTTCTAAGGAAGAGCTGGGCGACCGTCCCGAGCAGCGCGTGCCCATGACACGTCTGCGTGCCCGTATCGCCGAGCGTCTGCTGCAGTCGCAAGCGACCAATGCCATCCTGACCACGTTCAACGAAGTGAACATGGCTCCCGTGATGGAACTGCGCAAGAAGTTCCAGGACCAGTTCACCAAGGAACATGGCGTGAAGCTGGGTTTCATGTCCTTCTTCGTCAAGGCTGCCGTGCATGCCCTGAAGAAGTTCCCCGCCGTGAACGCCTCGATCGACGGCAACGACATCGTCTACCACGGCTACTTCGACATCGGTATCGCCGTGAGCTCGCCTCGCGGTCTGGTGGTGCCCATCCTGCGCAATGCAGACCAGATGAGCTTCGCCGACATCGAAAAGAAGATTGCCGAGTTCGGTCAGAAGGCCAAGGAAGGCAAGCTGGGCATTGAAGAAATGACCGGCGGTACCTTCTCGATCTCCAATGGCGGTACCTTCGGCTCGATGATGTCCACCCCCATCATCAACCCCCCTCAGTCCGCCATCCTGGGTGTGCACGCCACCAAGGACCGCGCCGTGGTCGAAAACGGTCAGATCGTGATCCGTCCGATGAACTACCTGGCCATGTCCTATGACCACCGCATCATCGACGGCCGCGAAGCCGTACTGAGCCTGGTGGCCATGAAGGATGCGCTGGAAGATCCTTCGCGCCTGCTGTTCGATCTGTGATCAACCCCCTGTGGCGCTGCGCGCCTTCCCCCTTCTCTCGAATTGCGTTGCAATTCGGGAAGGGGGACGCCACCTGCGCTGCGGGACGGCCCTTGCTGGGTGGCTGCTGATTTTCGGCCCCGCCCACTTCAAGAGTCCTTAACGATCAAGCAGTAAACCCACCCTTGGCCACGCAGCCCTGTGGTGGGTTTTTTAAAGCACCAAACACAAGAGATTTGAATCATGAGCAAGCAATTTGATGTCGTCGTGATCGGCGCCGGCCCCGGCGGCTACATCGCTGCCATCCGCGCAGCACAACTGGGTTTCAACGTCGCCTGTATCGACGAGTGGAAGAACGCCGCCGGTGGCGCTGCTCCTGGCGGCACCTGCACCAACGTGGGTTGCATTCCCTCCAAGGCGCTGCTGCAGTCTTCCGAGCATTTCGAGCATGCCAAGCTGCACTTTGCCGACCATGGCATCTCCACCGGCAAGGTCGAGATGGACGTGGCCAAGATGATTGCCCGCAAGCAAGGCATCGTGAAGCAGAACAACGATGGCATCCTTTACCTGTTCAAGAAGAACAAGGTCACTTTCTTCCACGGCCGCGGTTCTTTCGAGAAGGCTGTTGAAGGCGGCTACGCCATCAAGGTCGCAGGCAAGGAAGAGGAAGTCATCACCGGCAAGCAGATCATCATCGCCACCGGCTCCAACGCCCGTGCGCTGCCCGGCCTGCCGTTCGATGAGGAGTTCATCCTGTCCAACGACGGTGCTCTGGATCTGGCCAAGGTGCCCAAGAAGCTGGGTCTGATCGGCTCCGGCGTGATCGGTCTGGAAATGGGTTCGGTCTGGCGCCGCCTGGGTGCGGAAGTGACCGTGCTCGAAGGCATGGACAAGTTCCTGCCCGCCGTGGACGAACAGATCGCCAAGGAAGCCAAGAAGGCTTTCGACAAGCAAGGTCTGAAGATCGAGCTGGGCGTGAAGGTCGGCGAAGTGAAGACCTCCAAGAAGGGCGTGTCCGTGGCCTACACCAATGCCAAGGGCGAAGCTCAGACGCTGGACGTGGACAAGCTGATCGTCTCGATTGGCCGCACCGCCAACACCAACGGCCTGAACGTGGAAGCCGTGGGCCTGGCTCTGGACGAGCGCGGTGCCATCGTGGTGGACGATCTGTGCAAGACCAATCTGCCTGGTGTGTGGGCGGTGGGCGACGTGGTGCGTGGCCCCATGCTGGCGCACAAGGCCGAGGAAGAAGCCGTGGCCGTGGCCGAGCGCATTGCCGGCCAGCACGGTCATGTGAACTTCAACACCATCCCCTTCGTGATCTACACCAGCCCCGAAGTGGCATGGGTGGGCCGCACCGAGCAGCAGCTCAAGGCCGATGGCGTGAAGTACAAGGCCGGCTCCTTCCCCTTCCTGGCCAATGGCCGCGCACGCGCTCTGGGCGATACCACGGGTATGGTCAAGTTCGTGTCGGATGCCGAGACCGACGAAATCCTGGGCGTCCATATGGTCGGCCCCATGGTGTCCGAGCTGATCTCCGAAGCCGTGGTGGCCATGGAGTTCAAGGCATCGAGCGAAGACATCGCCCGCATCTGCCATGCTCACCCCTCGCTGTCCGAATCCACCAAGGAAGCTGCCCTGGCCGTGGACAAGCGCACGCTGAATTTCTAAGTTTTTTCAGCCTTGCGCGCAGGTTTATGACATGGCTGTGATGTGCCGGCGCGCAAGCTGAAGCTTCTTTTGAAATTCAGATAAAAATGGCTGCTAACGCTTGATAGATAAGCGCTAGCAGCTATTGTTTTTTGAGCATCTGGAGACAAGACGGTGAACGTAAGACAGGCCTATGAGGCAGAACTGGCTGCCAAGGGTTTCAAAAGCGATCCTGCACAGCTGCGTGCAGTCGAGGCGCTGCAGCGCTGCGCGGACGCGTGGACTGTATATAAGGGCAAGCGCTCCAATGCCCTCAAGAAACTGATCAACCACCCCGATCTGCCCAAGGGCGTCTATATGTATGGCGGGGTGGGGCGCGGCAAGAGTTTTCTGATGGACTGCTTCTTCAACGCCGTGCCGATCAAGCGCAAGGTGCGCCTGCACTTTCACGAATTCATGCGCGAGGTGCACCGCGAGATGCACCTCATGCAAGGCACGCAGAACCCGCTGGATGCGCTGGGTGCCAAGATCGCCAAGAAATACAAGCTGATCTGCTTTGACGAGTTCCATGTCTCCGACATCACGGACGCCATGATTCTCTACAAGCTGCTCGAATCGCTTTTTGCCAATGGCGTGGGTTTTGTGACCACCTCCAATTTCGAGCCGGACGGCCTCTACCCCGGTGGCCTGCACCGTGACCGCATACTGCCTGCGATTGCCTTGCTCAAGGACCGCATGGAGGTGGTGAACGTGGACAACGGTACCGACTACCGCCGCCGCACGCTGGAAGATGCCAAGCTTTATCACTGCCCCTTGGGTCCGGAGGCCGATGCTGCGATGCAGCAGACCTTCGACCGTCTGGCCGAAGCCCATGACGAAGAGCCCGTGATGCAGATCGAGACCCGCAAGATCGCGGCCAAGCGCCGTGCGGGTGGCATGATCTGGTTCGATTTCCGCGAACTTTGCGGTGGCCCACGCTCGCAGAACGATTACCTGGAAATTGCCACGCAGTTCCATACCATTTTGCTGTCCGATGTGCCCGAACTCCATGTCAACATGGCCTCGGCCGCACGGCGCTTCACCTTGCTGGTGGACGTGCTTTACGACCGCCATGTCAAGCTCATCATGTCGGCCGCCGTGCCGCCCGAGCAGATCTATACCGAAGGCCCGCTGGCCCACGAGTTTCCGCGCACGGTTTCGCGTCTCAACGAGATGCAGTCCAAGGAGTATCTGTCGCTGGAACGCAGGGTGGTGGACACCCGGTTGACCTGAGCGATATTCCTTGGGGCTCTAAGAACGTGTTCATGATCTCCTCGCGCCGCGACAGTGGCTTTGCGGGATGGGATGCTAGGGGGCGGCCCCCCGCGCGCAACACCGCAGCAATAGCCGAGCTATTGCGAGGATTTGCAACGCCGCAGACCGCCCGCAAAGTCTCTGTCCCGAAGGGTTGGAGTGCAATCGGGCGATTTCTTCGCGCTGACTCTTGCTTGCACCCCGGTGCAAGCAGCGAGCCATCGCTTCGAACTCATCCCGATTGCGCTCCAACGCGGCGGCGTAGAGATCATGAACACGTTCTAAGATGCTGCTTGTTGGGCCGCGTGCCCTGTCTCCTGTTCAAGAAGATGTCCAAACTCTCTGCCTCGATTTCCGCTTCCCTTGATCGCTTTGGCCGCCTGGTGGCAGTTTCGGCTTTTTCGGCCGCGGCCATGTGCTTGACCAGCACCGCCGCGCTTGCTCAACCTGCTCCGGCACCCGCCGCCAGCGCAGAAGCCAAGCAGGCGCAGAAGGCGCAGGCCGCCAGGGAGCGCGAGAGCCTGCACAAGAGCTGGGAGGCTGAACGCAAGGAGATTCAGGGCAAGCGCGAGGTGATAGAGCAACAGCGCCTGGATGCTGAAAAGCTTTGCTATCAAAAGTTTGCCGTGGAAGGCTGCCTGGCGGAAGCCCGCACCGAGGCGCGTGAGAAAGACGCGCCTTTGCGTGCGCGCGAGCTGGAAATCAACGCTGTGGAGCGCAAGGAAAAAGCGGCCGAACGCCTGAAAGCCATCGAGGAAAAAAAGGCCGAGAACGCCGCTGTCCCCATGAAGGCCCAGCAACGCGAAAAGGCGTCAGGAAAGGCATCGGGCCCCAGGGGGGCGGGAGCCAAGCCTGATGTGGATGAGGCGGCCGCTCAGGCGCAGCGCCAGAGCGAAGCCCAGCAACGTGCCGCCAAGCAGTCCGACTATGTGCGTCGCCACGAGCAAAACCGTGCTCACGCCGATGAAGGGCGTGCCGAGCGCGAGGCCAAGGCCCGTGCCGATTTTGAGGCCAAGCAAAAAGAGGCCGCAGCGCACAAGGCCAGTGCCTTGAAGAAGGCGCAGGAGGCTGGCCAGAAGAAGGCAGCACCGCTGCCGCCGCCTGCGCCCTGAAAACGTCGGTTACAGGCTTGATGCATGCCCGCTGCTCTTGGAAAAGAAGCTGCCAGCGCATGCCCATCAAGGGTCGGACTGCTTTCTGATTGAAAAACTCAATCGGCGGCAGTCGCAGCTTCCAGCTTGAGAATGGCCAGCGACAGGTTGTCGCCTCCACCCTGGGCCCGCTTGCGGGCTTTTTCAATGAGAAATTGCGATGCTTCGCGTGGCGAAAGCGCCTGCAGCACCGTGCCCAGTTCCTGGCTGCTGAAGTAATGCCAGACGCCGTCCGAGCAGGCCATCAAGGTATCGCCGGGCTGCAGCTTTTCAATCACATGGTGTTCGATGGGCGGTGCCGTGACGGCGCCCAGGCATCCCAGCAAGATGTTGGACTGCGGGTGATTGTGGGCTTCATCCGCAGTGATGTCGCCGCGATCCACCAGCGCTTGCACATAGGAATGATCCTTGCTGCGATGCACTTGATGAGTGCCGTGAAAGTGGTAGAGGCGCGAGTCTCCGGAATGCATGAAGTGGCAGATGCCGTCGGGCAGAACCACAAATGCAGCGATGGTGCTGTGGGGCTCCTGTTCGGAGGCAATGGCCGTGAGCCGGATGACGGTGTGCGCATCCTGCACAATGGTGCGCAGCATGCGGGCGCAGTCCTCATGGGAAGGCTCGAAGCGCTCGAACAGCTGGCGTGCCGTCAGCATGACCTGATCGGATGCCTTGCGCCCGCCGCTGCGTCCACCCATGCCGTCCGCCACAACGCCCAGAATGCAGCCCTTGGCATAGGGGTGAGCCATCAGCAGAACTTGGTCTTGCTGATATTCCCGGTCGCCACGGTGTATGCCGGTGGAGGCCTGGATGCGGTAGCTGGGTGGCATGCGGGGCTTTGGTGCGTGAGTCTGCGAGGCTTGCATTTTATCGTTGGCCGGCAGGTGCATCGGGTATGTGAGAGCCTTGTCGCCTGGAAAGTGAAACTGTCTTGAGTCAATTGTTGGATACCGTGGCTGCCGCTTTTTCTCCTTCGGGAGTTCTGTCCGCGGCGGAGCCCGCGTTTCGTCCTCGCGAGGGGCAAACGCAGATGGCATTGGCCGTGGCCCAGGCCATTGAGGACAGCGCGGTGCTGGTGGTTCAGGCAGGCACCGGTGTGGGCAAAACCTATGCCTATCTGGTGCCGGCGCTCTACAGCGGCCAGCGCGTGCTGGTCTCCACGGCCACCAAGGCCTTGCAGGACCAGTTGTTTGCCCGCGACCTGCCGCGACTTGTGCATGGCCTGGGGTTGCCGCTGCGCATGGCCAGACTCAAAGGGCGCTCTGCCTATCTGTGCGTGGAGCGGCTGGAGCGCGTGAGGCAAGGGCGCACCGCCCCGCAAGACCCGCAGGTGCTGCGCCAGGTGGCGGAGGTGGAGCGCTGGGCCAGAATCACCTCTACCGGCGATATGGCGGAAATGGTGGCGCTGGATGAGCGTTCTGCCGTGGTGCCGCTGGTCACGTCGACCAAGGACAACTGCCTGGGCTCGGACTGTCCTCACTGGCAAGGCTGCCATGTCAATCAGGCGCGGCAGCAGGCCCTGGAGGCTGATGTGGTCGTCATCAACCATCACCTGCTGTTTGCCGATCTGGATGTGCGCGATTCAGGTGTGGCCCAGCTTTTGCCCAGCGCTGGCGTGGTGGTGGTCGATGAAGCCCACCAGCTCAACGACACCGGCGTGCAGTTTGCGGGCGAGGCCTTGTCCAGTCAGCAACTGATTGGCTATGCGCGCGATGCACTGCGCATCACCCAGGAGCATGCACGCGGCATGGCCGATTGGCTGGTGCTGTGCGCCACATTGGAGCAGGCCGTGCGCGAACTGCGGCTGCAGGCGGGGCAGGTGCCGGCTGGCGGACGACTGCCCTGGCAGGCCGTTACCCCTCAAGGTCTGGATGCCACACTCTGGCGCGCGGCCTTGGTGAGGCTGGGCCAGAGTCTGCGGGCCCTGTTGAAGTCGCTGGCGCTCATGGAGGCCATGGCTGCCGATTTGCGGCGTCTGTATGAGCGCGGCAGCGAACTGCTGGTCAGGCTTGCGCGCTTTGCCGCTGCTGCCGAGGAGGATTCGGTGCGTTGGCTGGAGGTCGGCCGCCAGCACCTGCGCATGCTGGAGTCCCCGCTGTCGATTGCCCGCATCATGCAGGAACGCTTGCTGCAGAGGAGCGGCGATGAGATTCAAGCAGGACTTACGCAAACAAGGATGCACAAGGAATATGCCCATAGGGCAAACGTCTTGCCTGAACCTGATTTGCGCAAGTCGTGTCAAGAAACTGATAGCGCACAGCGCAATACCGATGAGCAAAAGAGCTGGATTTTTACCTCAGCCACGCTCGGTAATGATGCGCAGCTGAGCTGGTTTACCGAGCCCTGTGGCTTGCGGGGTGCACGCGTGCTGACGGTGGACAGCCCCTTTGATTACCCCAACCATGCCGCGCTCTATGTGCCGCAGGCCTTTGCTGCAGCGGGCAGTGCCCAGCACAGCCAGCAGACGGCTCAGCTGGTGCTCGATGCCGCCCAGCGCATAGGTGGGCGCACCCTGGTGCTGACCACCACTCTCAGAGCCCTGCAAGCCATCAGCGAATCGTTGCGTACGGCGCTGGGGCTGTTTGCCGATCTGGATGTGCTGGTGCAGGGAGAGGCGCCCAAACTGGCTCTGGTCGAGAGATTCACGGCAGCTGGTGCGGCTCGCTCGCAGCGAGGCGCCATTCTGGTGGCTTCGGCCACGTTCTGGGAGGGGGTGGACCTGCCCGGTGATGTGCTGCAGCTGGTAGTGATCGACAAGCTGCCGTTTCCACCGCCGGACGACCCGCTGGTCGAAGCGCGTTCAAGACGGCTGGAGAGCGTCGGCCGGGCTGCGTTTCACGACTACATGCTGCCCGAGGCAGCCATGGCACTCAAGCAGGGTGCCGGGCGTTTGATTCGCAGCGAAACCGATCGTGGGGTACTGGTGGTGTGCGATCCGCGCTTGCTGAACAAAAGCTATGGCGTGGAGCTGATTGCCGCACTGCCGCCCATGCGGATGCTGGGCAGTGCGCAGGAGTTTGAAGCGGCCCTGAAGCAGCTGACCCAGCCGCTGGAGCAGGCCGGATAAGTGGGCGGATAACTGGGCGGGCAGGGGGCCATGCAGGTTGCTGATGACCCCTCGATGTCAAAAAACAAAGGCTGCAACAAGTGCAGCCTTTTTTGCTTCTTATTCGTGGCTTGTTACCAGAGCTTCCACCAGGACTTTTTGTCTTCGGAGCTGAATTTCAGCTCGGCATTGTCGCCATAGGTGCTGCTGAGCACGCGCTGGGCGTCGTCGCGCAGCTGGGTCATGCCCAGAGCGTCATAGGACTTGATCAGCACCACCATGGCGTCGCGTACGGCGGGCACGCCCTGGTAGTCCTTGATGGCAGCCTGCGAGCGGGCGATGGCCGCCACATAGGCTCCGCGGCTGTAGTAGTACTTGGCGACATGGACTTCGTACTGGGCCAGCGAGTTCACGATGTACTGCATGCGCTGGCGCGAATCTTCAGCGTACTTGGAGTCCGGAAAGCGCGTCACCAGTTCGCGGAAGGACTCGAAGGAGTCCTTGGCAGCCTTCTGGTCGCGCTCGGACAGATCCTGGCGCGTCAGCCAGCCGAACATGCCCAGGTTGTCGTTGAAGTTGACCAGGCCCTTGAGATAGAGCGCATAGTCCATGGCGGGGCTGGCGGGGTGCAGCTTGGTGAAACGATCCAGCGTCGCCAGGGCCTGCACTTTCTCGCCACCCTTGTACTGGGCGTAGGCTTTTTCCAGCTGGGCCTGCTGGGCCAGAGGCGTGCCGGCAGCGCGGCCTTCGAGCTTCTCGAACAGCGGTACGGCCTTGTCATAGGCCCCGGAAGAGGATTCGTCGCGCGCTTCGGTATAGATACGATCGGGTGTCCACTTGGCCGTTGGATCGTCCTTGGTGCTGGAGCAGCCCGCCAGGGCAGCGGCGACTAACACGGCAGGGACTAGAGTCGTTGAAATACGCGGCATGGTGGACAGTTTTCTGACAAACATTGGCTGGAAGTGAAGCAGGCCGGTCTGGCGCTGCGAGATGGCGTGAAACCTACACCATACACCAGCGCAACAGGGGGATCGGAAGCAGGGCATTGTAATGGGGTGCTGCGGCCATGAGCTGCCACTTGGGCCAGTCTTTACCGTGAGGACTTACGCAAGCAAGGATGCACAAGGAATGCGCCCATGGTGCAAGCGTCCTGTCTGAACCTGATTTGTGGAAGTCGTGACCGTTTGCGTCATTTGCTGCTTTTTGCAGAGTCATTGAGCGGGCAGGGACAGCGCGCTCTTTCTACAATAGCGCCCATGTTTGTCCATCTGCGCCTGCACACCGAATTTTCCGTCGTTGACGGAACCAACCGCGTCAATGCCATGATCAAGGCGGCTGCCGAAGACGGGCAGGTGGCAATGGCCATCACCGACTTCAACAACCTGTTTGGCGGCATCAAGTTCTACCGCGAGGGACGATCCAAGGGCGTCAAGCCCGTGCTGGGCGCGGAGATCGTCATGGAGGGCGTGGGGGAGGCGCCTGCTTCGCGCATCATCGTGCTGGTGCAGAGCAAGCAGGGCTATCACAATATCGCCGAGCTGCTGGCTCGTGGCTGGACGCGCAATGTGGTGCGCGACCAGGCCCAGCACAAATGGGAATGGCTGCAGGAACTCGGTGAGGGGCTGATCGTGCTGTCCGGCGCGCAGGCCGGCCCCGTGGGCATTGCGTTGACCCGTGGCGATGAAAAAGGCGCGGCCGAGATTGCCCAGCGTCTGGCCAGCATGTTCCCGCACCGCTTCTATATCGAGCTGCAGCGTGCGGGCCGCGCCGATGATGAGCCGCATGTGGTGGCCGCCGTGAAGCTGGCCAGCCGCCTGAACCTGCCCGTGGTGGCCACCCACCCCATCCAGTTCTTCAAGCCCGACGATTACGAGTCCCACGAGGCGCGCGTCTGTATCGCCGAGGGCGAAATCCTGGGCAATGCCAAGCGTGTGCGTAAATTCACGCGTGACCAGCACTTCAAGACGGCTGCCGAGATGGAGCAGCTGTTTGCCGATATTCCCAGCGCCATCGAAAACACGGTGGAAATTGCGCGCCGCTGCAGCCTGACGCTGGTACTGGGCAAGCCCCAACTGCCCAACTTCCCCGTGCCCGAGGGCATGACGGAGGCCGAGTTCTTTCGCCAGGAGTCCTATCAAGGCCTGGAGGAGCGCCTGGCCCACCTCTATCCCGATCCGGCCAAGCGCGACGCCGAGCGGCCGCGCTATGTGGAGCGCCTGGAGTTCGAACTGGACACCATCCTGAAGATGGGCTTCCCGGGCTACTTCCTCATCGTGGGCGACTTCATCAAGTGGGCCAAGCAAAACGGCTGTCCCGTGGGCCCGGGCCGTGGCTCGGGTGCGGGTTCGCTGGTGGCCTATGTGCTCAAGATCACGGACCTTGATCCGCTGGAATACAACCTGCTGTTCGAACGTTTCCTGAACCCTGAGCGCGTGTCCATGCCCGACTTCGACGTGGACTTCTGTCAGCAAAACCGTGACCGTGTCATCGAGTACGTCAAGCAGCTCTATGGCCGCGACGCCGTGAGCCAGATCGCCACCTTCGGCACCATGGCCGCGCGTGCGGCCATCCGCGACGTGGGCCGCGTGCTGGACATGAGCTATACCTTCTGCGACGGTATCTCCAAGCTGATCCCGAACAAGCCCGGTCTGCACGTCACGCTCAAATATCCGCCCAATCCGCCCAAGGAAGGCGACAAATACACCTACGCCATCAAGGAAGAGCCGATCCTGGCCGAGCGCATCGAGCGCGAGGAAGACGTCAAGACCCTGATCGAGATGGCACAGAGCCTGGAGGGCATGACCCGCAATATCGGCATGCACGCCGGTGGCGTGGTGATTGCGCCCGGCAAGCTGGCCGACTTCTGCCCGCTGTACCAGCAGCCCGGCAGCACCTCGGCCGTGGCCATGTACGACAAGGACGACGTGGAGGCCGTGGGCCTGGTGAAGTTCGACTTCTTGGGTCTGGCCACGCTGACGATTCTGGAAATTGCGCGCGAATTCATCATGAAGCGCCACAAGGGCCAGGAGAATTTCGCTTTCGAGAACATTCCGCTGGACGACTACCCGACCTACAAGCTGTTCTCCGACGGCAAGACCGAAGCCGTGTTCCAGTTTGAATCGCGCGGCATGCAGCAGATGCTCAAGGAGGCCAAGCCTTCACGTCTGGAAGACCTGATCGCGTTGAACGCCTTGTACCGTCCAGGCCCCATGGACCTGATTCCCAGCTTCATTGCCCGCAAGCACGGGCAGGAAGTGGTGGAGTACCCGCACCCGCTGGTGGAGAAGGTGCTCGCCGAAACCTACGGCATCATGGTCTATCAGGAGCAGGTGATGCAGACCGCCCAGGTTCTGGGTGGCTACTCGCTGGGCGGCGCCGACTTGCTGCGCCGCGCCATGGGCAAGAAGAAGGTCGAGGAAATGGTCATGCACCGCGGAATCTTCCGCGAGGGTGCCGCCAAGAATGGCATCGACGAGGCCAAGGCCGACGAGGTGTTCGACCTGATGGAAAAGTTCGCGGGCTACGGCTTCAACAAGTCGCACGCGGCTGCCTACTCGCTGCTGGCTTACCACACGGCCTGGCTCAAGGTGCACTACACGGCCGAGTTCTACTGCGGGAATATGACCGTGGAAATGGACAACACCGACAAGCTCAAGGTGCTCTATGAGGACGCGCTCAAGATGGGCATCACCTTCGAGATGCCCGACGTGAACCGCGGCGTGCACCGTTTCGAGCCCGTGACGGACAAGGTCATACGCTATGGTCTCGGAGCCATCAAGGGCACGGGGCAGGCTGCTATCGAAGCCATAGTGGCCGCGCGTAACGGCGTGGGCACGGGCCCCAACGGTCATGAAACAGGTCCGTTCAAGAGCCTGTTCGACTTCTGCCTGCGCGTGGACCGCAGCAAGCTTAACAAGCGCACGGTAGAGGCGCTGATCAAGGGCGGTGCCTTCGACAGCATCGACATGAACCGCGCCTCGTTGCTGGCCACGCTGGATACGGCCTTCGGCTTTGCCGCCACCTCGATTGCCAATGCGGATCAGGGGGGGCTGTTCGACATGATGGGCGACGACGCGCTGGGTTCCAGCACGGCAGAGCCGCCCATGGCCGACGTGCTGCCCTGGGGGGTGAAGGAAAAGCTGATGCTGGAAAAAACAGCCATCGGTTTTTACCTGACCGGCCATCTGTTCGATGAGGTCGAGGCGGAGGTGCGTCGCTTTGTGCGCACACCCATAGCCGAGATGCGCGACAGCCGCGAACCCCAGGTCATGGCCGGCATCATCAGCGGCCTGCGCACCATCAACGGGCAACGTGGCAAGCTCAGCATTTTTGCGCTGGACGACAAATCGGCCACGATTGAAGCCTCGATTGACGAAAAAGCCATGGCCGCCTGCGCCGAAGTGCTCAAGGAGGACGAGTTTGTCGTGGTTTCGGGCCGCCTGCAGCTCGACCGTTTCAGCGGTGGCCTGCGCATGAAGGTGCAGCAGATGTGGAGCCTGGCCGATGCACGCTGCCGTTTTGCCCGCTATCTGCAGGTCAGTGTCGGCGAGCACATGCCCGATGTGCCGGCGCTGCTGTGCCAGTTCCCGGCCAAGGTCGAAGAGACCGAAAACGGCAATATCCACCATGGCGTGAAGGTGCGCCTGGATCTGATATGCCGCGATGAGCGCGGCTCGGCCAGTTGCGAGCTGGCGCTGGGCGAGAGCAGTCGCTTCTACCCCAGTGATGCAGCTCTGGCTGCCTGGTATGGCTCGGTGGGCACGGGCCAGGTCAAGGTTGTTTACGATTGATCTGTGGTCGTTAGCCGGCCTGGAAAGTTCCCTGGCGTTCGCAGGTATCGGCAATTGGCGGCCCTCATCTGCAACGCCGGGCAATGCTGCGCAAATCCACAAAGCTCTTGCTACTTAATTTCATAGCGGTAGGCGCTTTGTTCATAAGGGTTTGACCGTGGTTTTTGGTCTAAGTCCTTGATTCCGCACAAGCGACCTTGAAATCCCTAACAATGCTCTGCATATGCCAGCGCAAAAACAGCGCTATGGCTCGCTAGAATGGATTTCATGGCAACCCAACTTCCGTCAATCCCCCCGGTCTCACCAGCGGTCAGAAACACGCCTGACGATGGTGGCTCCCTGGTGCTGGAGCGTCGCCGGCAGCGCTTGCAGCCGCCGCGCATGTATCAGGTCGTCATGCTCAACGACGACTTCACGCCCATGGAGTTCGTCATCGTGGTGTTGCAGGAATTCTTCGGCAAGGACCGGGAATCCGCGACCCAGATCATGCTCAAGATCCATCTCGATGGCCGTGGTGTCTGCGGCGTTTATTCGCAGGACGTGGCTGCCACCAAGGTAGAGCAGGTGCTGCAGGCGGCCCAGAAAGCCGGTCATCCGTTGCAGGCGACATTCGAGCCTGTTGAATAAGCGGCAGTCGCCCCAAGATTAGTTAGCAGTGAGTATTACCAAGCAAGCCGAAAGGAGTCGCACATGATCGCTCAAGAACTGGAAGTCAGCTTGCACATGGCTTTTGTCGAGGCCCGTCAGCAGCGCCACGAGTTCATCACCGTGGAACATCTGCTGCTCGCCCTGCTGGACAATCCCAGTGCAGCCGAAGTGCTGCGCGCATGCGCGGCCAATATCGACGATCTGCGTGCATCGCTGTCCAACTTCATCAAGGACAACACGCCGCAGGTGGATGGCACCGAAGAGGTGGATACGCAGCCCACGCTGGGATTCCAGCGTGTGATCCAGCGCGCCATCATGCATGTGCAGTCCACAGGCAGTGGCAAGAAGGAGGTGACGGGCGCCAATGTGCTCGTGGCCATCTTCGGTGAAAAGGATTCACATGCCGTGTATTACCTGCACCAGCAGGGCGTGACGCGTCTGGATGTGGTCAATTTCATCGCCCATGGCATCAAAAAGGGTGAACCCCCGGAGCCTGCCAAGGCCGAGAATCCCGCCGAGTCCGAGGAGGGGGCCGGTGGCGAACGCGGCAATGAAAAGGCGTCGCCGCTGGAGCAGTTCACCCTGAACCTGAACCAGGCTGCCAAGGACGGCAAGATCGATCCGCTGATCGGGCGCGAATACGAGGTTGAGCGCACGATCCAGATCCTCTGCCGCCGCCGCAAGAACAACCCGCTGTTGGTGGGTGAGGCCGGCGTGGGCAAGACGGCGATTGCCGAGGGCTTGGCTTGGCGCATCACCGAAGGCACGGTGCCCGAGGTGCTCAAGGATGGCGTGGTCTACTCGCTGGACATGGGTGCGTTGCTGGCTGGCACCAAGTACCGTGGCGATTTCGAGCAGCGCCTCAAGGGCGTCCTCAAGTCGCTCAAGGACAAGCCGCACGCGATTTTGTTCATCGACGAAATCCACACGCTGATTGGTGCCGGTGCAGCCTCGGGCGGCACGCTCGATGCGTCCAACCTGCTCAAGCCCGCGCTGTCCAGCGGCCAGCTGCGCTGCATAGGCGCGACCACCTTCACGGAATACCGTGGCATCTTCGAAAAAGACGCGGCCCTGTCGCGCCGTTTCCAGAAGGTGGATGTGGTCGAGCCTACCGTGGCAGAAACCGTGGACATCCTCAAGGGCCTGAAGTCGCGCTTTGAAGAGCACCATGCCATCAAGTATGAGCAGGAGGCTTTGCAGGCTGCGGCTGAGCTGTCGGCCAAGTACATCAACGACCGTCACCTGCCTGACAAGGCGATTGACGTGATCGACGAGGCTGGTGCCGCCCAGCGCATTGCCCCCGAAGGCAAGCGCAAGGAAACCATCGGCAAGGCCGAGATCGAGGCCATCGTTGCAAAAATCGCCCGCATTCCGCCGGCCAATGTCAGCAACGACGACCGCAGCAAGCTGCAGACGCTGGAGCGTGACTTGAAGAGCGTGGTGTTCGGCCAGGACAAGGCGCTGGAGGTGCTGTCGTCCGCCGTGAAGATGTCGCGTTCGGGTCTGGGCAAGCCGGACAAGCCGATTGGCTCCTTCCTGTTCTCCGGCCCCACGGGGGTGGGCAAGACGGAAGCCGCCAAGCAGCTGGCCTACATTCTGGGTGTGGACCTGATCCGCTTCGACATGTCCGAGTACATGGAGCGTCATGCGGTGTCGCGCCTGATTGGTGCGCCTCCCGGCTATGTGGGCTTTGACCAGGGCGGTCTGCTGACCGAGGCCGTCACCAAGAAGCCGCATTCGGTGCTGCTGCTCGATGAAATCGAGAAGGCGCATCCGGACATCTTCAACGTGCTGCTGCAGGTCATGGACCACGGTACGCTGACCGACAACAACGGGCGCAAGGCCGACTTCCGCAACGTGATCATCATCATGACCACCAATGCGGGCGCCGAGACCATGAACAAGGCGACCATCGGTTTCACGAATCCCCGTGAAGCCGGTGACGAAATGGGCGATATCAAGCGCCTGTTCACGCCCGAGTTCCGCAACCGTCTGGATGCCATCGTCAGCTTCAAGCCGCTCGATGAGCAGATCATCCTGCGCGTGGTCGACAAGTTCCTGCTGCAGTTGGAGCAGCAGCTGGCCGAGAAGAAGGTGGATGTCACCTTTACCGACGGTCTGCGCAAGCATCTGGCCAAGAAGGGCTTTGATCCGCTCATGGGTGCACGCCCCATGCAGCGCCTGATCCAAGACACGATCCGCCGCTCGCTGGCCGATGAACTGCTGTTCGGGCGTCTGGTCAATGGCGGCCGGCTGGAAGTGGAGTGGGACGAAGCTGCGAATGACGGCAAGGGTGATGTCAAGCTTGAGATCACCGAGCTGCCCAAGGATCAGCCCAAGCCCGAGCCCGAAAACGTGGTTGCCGAATAAGCCGCTGCGCAAAAAAGCCAAAGCCGACAGTCTTGAAGCTGTCGGCTTTTTTCATGCCTGCTCTTGTTGGAAGAGCGGCTGGCGCTGGTTGTATCTATGTTTCAGATGGAATCGTGCCTGAAAGTCATGCAGATCAGGCGTTGTCAGCTATCAAAAAATGCTCGCTTAAGCCGCTTATTTGACCTGACGCTTTTCCAGCTTGCGTGCCAGTGTGCGGCGGTGCATGCCCAGGCGACGTGCGGCCTCGGAGATATTGAAACCGGTCTCGGCCAGGGTCTCGTGGATATGTTCCCACTCCAGCGTCTTGATGGAGGTGGTCTGGTTGCTGACTTCCACATCGGTGCGGCCTTCGATGCGCCCGAAGGCGGCCTCGATATCGTCGGTGTTGGAAGGCTTGGCCAGGTAGTGGCAGGCGCCCAGTTTGACGGCCTCGACGGCCGTGGCAATGCTGGCATAGCCGGTGAGCACGACGATCAGGGCTTCGGGGTTGTGCTGGTGCAGCATCTGCACGCAGTTCAGGCCCGAGGCATTGCCCGCCAGCTTGAGGTCCATCACTGCGTACTGGGGTTGATGGTGCAGCAGCAGAGAGTGCACGTCTTCGCCGCTGACGGCATGCAGCACGCGGTAGCCCCGGCGCTCAAAGGAACGCTTGAGGGTTCGGGCAAAAGCTGCATCGTCCTCGACCAGCAGCAGTAATCGGTCTTCTTGCATGCAAACAAACGCTTCAAATCGCCATGGCAGACTGGGGCAGCCGCACTTCCACCAGGGCTCCGCCGCCTTCGTTGGCGGGAAGGTTGCGGGCCTGAACGCGACCGCCCAGTGCACGCGCCACATTCATGACAAGAAACAGCCCCAGGCCACGGCCAGGCCGCTCCTGCTTGGTGGAGACATGACATTGTCCCAGCTGCTGCAGCACGGCTGCATCAAAGCCGGGGCCATGGTCGCGCACTTGCAGCAGCACTTGCTGGCCGTCGCTGTCCATGCTCAGTTCCACCCAGCCTGGAGAAGCTTCGAGCGCATTGTCCAGCAAATTACAAATCATTTGCTGCAACGCAGTATCTGAGAGCATGGCGAAGTCCGCCACGCCCCGGTCGTGGAGCGCGAAGTGAGCGAGGCTGTTATGGCTTTGCCAGTGGCTGACTATGCCCTGCACAAAGCTCACGAACGTGGTGCTCTCCGTGCCCTCGGCGCGCGTCTCGCCGGCCGACAGCAGCACGCCCGAGACGATGGACTTGCAACGCAGCAACTGGCGCTGCATCTCCTGCAGGTCTTCGCGCAGGTCTTCGTCCTGCATGAGGGCCGGCATGTGCTGCCAGTCGCCCAGAATCACCGACATGGTGGCCATGGGCGTCCCCAGCTCATGGGCGGCGCCCGTGGCCAGCAGGCCCAGGCGCACGATGTGCTCTTCTTCGCTGGCCCTCTGGCGCATGTCGGAGATGCGGGTGTCGCGGCGGCGCAGATTGTCCACGATGCGGGTCAGGAAGACGATGGTCAGAATGCTGGTCAGGCCGAAGCTGATCAGCACGCCCACTACATAGAGGCTGGGCAGGCCTTCCTGACTTTCGAACTGCACATGCAGCGGCTGGTGAAACAGGGTCAGGCCGATTACGCCGACGAACGAAGCGGCCACCACGCACCAGGTGTAGTGGGGCCTGAGCAGCACGGCGCTGAGAATGCCTTGCAGCAGATACAGATAGATAAAGGGGTTGCTGGCGCCGCCGCTCAGATACAGCTGTATGGTTAGGGCCAGCACATCGGCCAGCAAGGCGTAGAAGACGCTGCGCGAGGTCACGGCCCGGTGCAGGCCCTGGCTCCAGTAGATATAGGCAAGATTGGTGGCTACCAGCGCCACCAGCACCAAAGCCATGGGCAGCAAGGGCAGGGTGATATGAAAACCATAGTGCACCAGCGAGATCGTGATGACCTGACCCACGACAGCGATCCAGCGCAGCTGAATCAGCAGCTGCATGTTCTGCCGCTCGGTCAGGCGCTGTACGCGGAATAGGGAATCGGAATTTTTGCTCACCGCGCCATTGTCCTTGAGCTGGCAACTGCCGCAGGACTTGGGGCTATGCCGTTCTGGTGTATGTGAGCGAGCTGGCATTTATTGCCGCCGGGCCATCCCAAGGCAATAGGAGGCCTGCCGGGACAGCAACTGCACGCAGTGGGCTTTACTGCAGGCATGAAAAAGCGCCCTTGATGGGCGCTTGGGGCGGTTGTGTATGGCTTCAGCCTGGTGCCACGGCTCTGTGGTGTCTGCGTACCAGCCATGCGGCGCCTACAACCATCGCTGCCAGCCCGTACCAGGTAAGAGCATAGACCAGATGGCTGTTGGAGAACTGGATGACCGTCATTCCGGGGCGCAGAACATCGGCATTCGCGTCTGGCGGGGTGTAGGCAGGATTGCCTGCCGGCACGCCCTGGTCAATGAAGTAGGGGGCGGGATGCTTCAAACCCATGGACTCGGTCATGGCTGTCACATCGCGTGAAAACCATTGGCCGGTGCTGCCGTCGTTCTTGCGCAAAAAGCCTCCGCCGGGTTCGCTCATGCGCATCAGGCCGATGACCGTGACGGTTTCACCCGATGGGCCAGCCTCTGCAATCTGCTTGAGCCACTCGGCGCGCATCTTCTCGGGCGTGAAGCCGCGGTTGACCAGAATCTGCGAGCCATCGGGCTGCTGCAACGGGGTCATGACCCAGAAACCGGCACCGGCTTCGGTCAAGGCCTTGCTCAGCACCGTTTGCTTGTCCAGCCAGATGCCTTGCGCGGTGACGGGCAGGTATTCGTAGCTGGCTGCATTGATATGCGGCCATTGCGCGGAGTTCGGCGCGGCTACGGGAGCGGCATGCACACGCTGGTCCACGCGCTCGATCAGATCGAGTTTCCAGGCGCGGCGTTGCACCTGCCAGGTGCCCAGTGCCATGAACCCTAAAAACAAGGCGATGCCCACAAACGCGAGCATCGCCTTGGCGAAGGGAGAGCGCTGCTGCGCAGCGCTCTGGTTCTTCATGTCGTCAGTCAAGGTGTGACGGCGGCTGGAGCCGTGTGGCCGGCATGATCGGCATGGCCTGCAGCCTGGTGCATTTCATGGCCGGGCATCATATTGGTGTTCATGTGGAACATGACCCACAAGGTGCCGGCAATCGCAATCGCCAGGAAGATCACCGTGAAGATGGTGGACAGCATGGTCCAGCCACCCTGGATCTTGCCGTTCATGTGCAGGAAGTACACCATGTGCACCAGCACCTGAACCACCGCGAACAGGCCCAGCACGGCCACAGCCGTGCTGCGGTCGGTGATGACGTTGTTCATGACCAGGTAGAAGGGGATGGCAGTCAGGATGACCGCCAGAATGAAGCCCTTCACATAGTCACCCATGGTGACGTGCAGATCGTCGTGATCGTGATGATCGTCGTGACCGGCGTGGATATCGTGTGCGCTCATTTACAGCACCCCCATCAGATACACAAAGGTGAACACGCCGATCCAGACCACGTCCAAGAAGTGCCAGAACATGGACAGGCAGTTGATACGGCGCACGTTCTCGTTGATCAGGCCGTGCTTCTTGATCTGGATCATCAGGGTGATCAGCCAGATCAGGCCGAAGGTTACGTGGATACCGTGGGTACCGACCAGTGTGAAGAAGGACGACAGGAAGGCGCTGCTCTGGGGCGTTGCGCCGTGTTCGATCAGGTGATGGAACTCATAGAGTTCCACGGCCAGGAAGGCCGCGCCCAGCAGACCGGTGACAGCCAGCCACAGCAGGGTGCCGTTGACGTTCTTCTTCTGCTTTTGCAGCATGGCAAAGCCGAAGGTGATGGACGAGGTCAACAGGAAGGCCGTGTTGACAGCCACCAGCGACAGATCGAACAGATCCTTGCCCGAGGGGCCTGCCGCATAGTTGCGGCCCAGCACGCCGTAGGTGGCGAACAGTGCGGCAAAGATCAGGCAGTCGCTCATCAGGTAGAGCCAGAAGCCCAGCGAGGTGCCGTTTTCCGGATGGGGCTCATGCGCGAGGTGGTACTCGCGTGGAGCCAGGGCGGCTGAGCCGCCAGCGTTGATATGTGTATTAGACATGGGCTGCTGCAAGCTGCTTGGTACGTGCTTCTTCCGTTGTGGCCACTTCGGCCGCAGGGATGTAGTAGTCACGCTTGTAGTTGAAGGTATGAATGATCGAGGCCAGGATGGTCGCAGCGAACGAAGCGATCGCCAGAGGCCACATGTGCCAGATCAGAGCAAAGCCCAGAACGGTGGACAGGCCGGCAATCACCACGCCGGCGCCAGTGTTGGCAGGCATGTGGATGGGCTCGAAACCGGACAGCTTGCGCTGATAGCCGTGCTTCTTCATGTCGGTCCAGGCGTCGATGTCATGCACCACGGGGGTGAAGGCAAAGTTGTACTGGGGAGGAGGCGAGGAAGTGGCCCACTCCAGGGTACGGCCTTCCCATGGGTCGCCGGTCACGTCACGCAGTTCCTTGCGCTTCCAGATGGACACGGCCAGCTGGATGAAGAAGCAGCCGATACCGGCAGCGATCAGGGCAGCACCGCAGGCGGCGATGATGAACCAGATCTGCAGCGAAGGATCGTCAAAGTGGTTGGCACGACGAGTCACGCCCATCAGGCCCAGGATGTACAGGGGAGTGAAGGCAACCCAGAAACCGACCAGCCAGAACCAGAACGAAGCCTTGCCCCAGAACTCGTTGAGCTTGAAGCCGAAAGCCTTGGGGAACCAGTAGTTGATGGCGGCAAACACGGCAAACACCACGCCGCCGATGATCACGTTGTGGAAGTGGGCGATCAGGAACAGCGAGTTGTGCAGCACGAAGTCTGCAGGGGGCACGGCCAGCAGCACGCCGGTCATGCCGCCGATGGCGAAGGTGACCATGAAGCCGATGGTCCACAGCATGGGGACTGTGAAGCGGATGCGGCCGCGGTACATGGTGAACAGCCAGTTGAAGATCTTCGCGCCCGTGGGGATGGAGATGATCATCGTGGTGATACCGAAGAAGGTATTCACGCTGGCACCCGAGCCCATGGTGAAGAAGTGGTGCAGCCACACCAGGTAGGACAGGATGGTGATACACACGGTGGCGTAAACCATCGAGGTGTAGCCGAACAGGCGCTTGCGGCTGAACGTAGCCACGATTTCGGAGTACACGCCGAAGCAGGGCAGGATCAGGATGTAAACCTCGGGGTGGCCCCAGATCCAGATCAGGTTCACGTACAGCATGGGGTTGCCGCCCAGCTCGTTCGTGAAGAAGTTGGTGCCGACGTAGCGGTCCAGCGACATCAGCACCAGGGCTGCGGTCAGCACGGGAAAGGACGCCACGATCAGGGCGTTGGTGCACAGGGCAGTCCAGGTGAAGACGGGCATCTTCATCAGGTTCATGCCGGGGGCGCGCATCTTGATGATGGTCACGATCAGGTTGATACCTGACAAGGTCGTGCCGACACCGGCGACCTGCAAGCCCCAGATGTAGTAATCAAGACCCGTGCTGCCGCTCTGGTGCCCCAGATTGGACAGAGCCAGCCAGCCGGAGGTGGAGAACTCACCCAGGAACAGGGAGATCATCACCAGCACGGCGCCGCCTGTGGTCATCCAGAAGCTGAAGTTGTTCAGGAACGGGAAGGACACGTCACGTGCGCCGATCTGCAGAGGAACCAGATAGTTCATCAGGCCGGTCACGAAGGGCATCGCCACGAAGAAGATCATGATCACGCCGTGGGCCGTGAAGATCTGGTCGTAGTGGTGAGGAGGCAGATAGCCCATGTTGTCGCCGAAGGCCATGGACTGCTGCAGACGCATCATCACGGCATCGGCAAAGCCGCGCAGGAACATGACCAGACCGAGGATCATGTACATGATGCCGATCTTCTTGTGGTCGATGGAGGTGATCCAGTCGTTCCACAGCGGAGCCCAGAGGCGGAACTTGGTGATGCCGCCGACCACGACGAGGCCGCCAAGCACCACGGCAATAAAGGTCATGAGCACGATGGGCTCATGCGTCATGGGAATCTGGTCCCATGTGATACGGCCCAACAGCCAGTGGGCGGCCGGGGTTGTTGTTTCAGACATGTTGAGTCTCTTTTGTCGTATTGGAGCGGCTGAGCGGTGAGCGCATCCGCACCGTGAGCTACTTATTGCTGTGCGACAGCTCCGGAGGAGGCGACTTCGTCGAGCAGGGCTACAACGCGGTCAGCGTCTTTGGATGTGCAGACGTCCAGGGGCAGGGTCACGCTGGAGGTCTTGTGATGGGCTTTGCCGCCGGCGGCGTCGATGGCCATCATCTCGCTCATGCACATCTTGCCGTCTTCCACGCAGCGGTTGAGGACCTTGTTGTACAGGCCTTCGTCCACGCTGGCGAAGCGTTCAACGGGGTTGCGCTCGCTGGGCTTGGCCAGGTCAAGGTAGGCATCGCGTGTCAGGGCCTTGCCTTCGGTCTTGGCCTTGGCAATCCACTGATCGAACTGCTCGTTTTCCAGACCGTGGAACTTGAAGGTCATGCCGGCAAAGCCTGCGCCGCTGTAGTGCGAAGACTTGCCGCCATAGACACCGGCCTTGTTGATCACGGCGTTCAGTTCGGTCTGCATGCCGGGCATGGTGTAGATCATGCCGGCCAGATCAGGAACGTAGAACGCGTTCATGGTGTGGGTGGAGGTCAGCTTGAAGTGAATGGGGCGATCCACCGGGGCGGCCACTTCGTTGACGGTGGCAATGCCTTGCTCGGGGTAGAAGAACAGCCACTTCCAGTCCAGCGACACGACCTGAATCTCCAGAGGCTTGACGTTGGGGTCCAGAGCCTTGGTGGCGGAGATACGGTCCAGGGGACGATAGGGGTCGAGCTTGTGGGTGCTGATCCAGGTAATGGCGCCCAAAGCGATGATGATGAGCAGAGGAACCGTCCAGATCACCAGTTCCAGCGCTGTGGAGTGGTGCCATTCGGGGTCGTACTTGGCCTCTGTGTTGGACTGGCGGTATTTCCAGGCAAACAGCAGCGTCAAAAAGATGACGGGAACGATGATGAGCAGCATCAGCAAAGTGGCCGTAATGACCAGATCGCCTTGCTGCTTGGCGACATCGCCAGCTGGGTTGAGGACGACGGCCTTGCTGCAACCGGCGAGGGTTGCGGTCAAAGCGGCCGCTGAGAGCCACGCGGGCCCACGGATTTCCTTGATTTTTAACATGCTTTGGGCGTGACAAAGTCGCGCTTAGGTGTAAACGCGGATTACTGGATCTCGGCAAATGTAATACGGGATAGGCGTTTGTCCATTGGACATTTTGTCCAAGGTCAAGACTTCAGTTCTCAAAATCCGCTACGCGACAAGGGCTTAGCGTTGTCAGAGGTCTGCGCATTGAGGGGTGAGAAAGCTCTTGTAAATGTCAAAAGTCACCCCATGAGAGCCATCAGGTCAGGCGGTTGCCGACAGCACCGAGGGCAAAAACTCTATTGCAGCTGCACATGCTTGGGCGTAGAACGGAAGTGTCCGTGAGACAAGACAAGTAAGACAAGGAGCTGTATCTATATGAGTAGCATGAATCCATCCATTGGTCTTACTCAGCAAGACTATGACAACTCGGAAACGCTGGCCTATGCGGATACCGATGAGGATGTCACACCCGGTGAGATTGCGGTTGGCGTGATCATCGGACGCTCGTCCGAGTACTTTGACTTCTTTGTGTTCGGCATTGCTTGCGTGCTGGTGTTTCCATCACTGCTGTTTCCCGATCTGTCCAAGCTCGATGGCACGCTGGCGGCGTTTACCATTTTCTCGCTGGCCTTTGTGGCCCGTCCTGTCGGTACGGCGCTATCCATGGCTGTGCAGCGCCGCTGGGGGCGAGCCACCAAGCTCACTCTGGCCTTGTTGCTGCTGGGCGTCTGCACCGTGGGCATGACCTTCTTGCCCAGCTATGAAGTCGCCGGCATGAAAGCGGTCTGGGCGCTGGTGATCCTGCGCGTCGGGCAGGGCCTGGCTCTTGGCGGCACCTGGGACGGTCTGCCTTCGCTGCTGGCCATGTCGGCGCCCAAGGACAAGCGCGGCTGGTATTCGATGATCGGGCAGTTGGGGGCTCCGCTGGGCTTCATCATTGCCGCAGCGCTGTTCGCTTATCTGTATTCGAGCCTGAGTGCCGACGACTTTCTCAGCTGGGGCTGGCGCTTCCCGTTCTGCGTTGCCTTTGCGATTAACGTGGTGGCCTTGTTTGCTCGTCTGCGCCTGGTTGTGGGCCAATCCTACACACAGGCGCTGCAGGAGCGTGAGCTGGAGCCCGTCAGCGTCACACGTTTGATGGCCAGCGAAGGCCGGAATGTGATGATTGGCGCGTTTGCGGCGCTGGCCAGCTTTGCACTGTTCCATCTGGTCACCGTGTTCCCGCTGTCCTGGATCTCGATGTACTCGAATCAGTCGGTGACCGATGTATTGGTGGTGCAGATCATTGGCGCACTTCTGGCGGGGATGGCCATCATGCTCTCTGGCTGGCTGGCCGACCGTGTGGGCCGCCGCAATACGCTGGGCACCATGGCCTGCCTGATCGGTATCTTCAGTTTCCTGGCGCCCTGGCTGCTGGGCAGCGGTACGGTGGGAAACAATGTCTTCATCATTGTGGGCTTCATCCTTCTGGGATTGTCCTACGGGCAGGCATCGGGTACCGTGACCTCCAACTTCTCGCCTCACTTCCGCTACACCGGTGCGGCCTTGTCCACGGATATGGCATGGTTGATCGGTGCGGCGTTCGCCCCGTTAGTGGCCTTGGGGGTGTCGGCCAAATTCGGTCTGGTGGCCTTGGGTATCTATCTGCTGTCGGGAGCGCTATGCACGCTGGCGGCCCTGGGCATCAACCGTGCCATTGAGGCGCGCGACCAGTAACATACAGCTTGCTGTTCAACAAAAAAGCCCGGCGCTGAGCACTGGGCTTTTTTGTTGATGGAGTGGGGCATGAAAAAACACCCCAGCTCCCCACAGCGTGTGGATCGCGGCCCCTCCAAGAGGGGCACCTTGGGGTCGCCCGACGATGAAAAAAGCCGCCTGGGAAGGCGGCTTTTGATGTCAGGAACTCGGAAGATCAGTCCAGTGCCAGACCTGCCTTCTTGATGACATCACCGAAGCGCTTGCTTTCGGAAGCCATGAAGGCCTTGAACTCGGCAGGCGTGGGATTGAAGGATTCGTAGCCAAAGGCTGCGAACTTGTCCTTGACGTCCTGGCCTGTCAGGGCCTGGCGCACATCGGTGCGGATCTTTTCAATCACGGCGGGAGGTGTGCCGGGGCGCACGGCCAGGGCATTCCAGCCGATGGCGGTGAAGTCCTTGGGGCCGCCCGATTCGGACACGGTGGGCACGTTCTCGAAGCCGGCAATGCGGCTGGGCGCCGCCACGGCCAGGAAGCGCAGCTTGCCGCCACGCACCAGCGGGCCTGCAGTGCCCAGAGAGCCCAGGGCAAAGGTCAGCTCGCCATTGGCAACGCCCTGGTACAGCTGGCTGGTTTCCTTGTAGATGACGTGTTCCATCTTGGTGCCGGTCTGGTTTTCCAGCAGGGCCGAGCCCAGGTGCACGGGGTTGCCCACGGACCAGGAGCCGTAGTTGAGCTTGCCGGGGTGCGCCTTGGCGTCGGCAATCAGGTCGCCGATGGTCTTGTAAGGGCTGTTGACCGGCACGCAGACAAAGAAGAAGTTGCGGAACAAGGGCATCAGGATTTCGAAGTCCTTGTTCAAGTCATAGGGCAGCTTCTTGAACAGGTGGGGGTAGGCGGCGATGTGGACATTGTCCAGCTGGATCATGTCCGTGCCGTCGGTAGCGCCACGCTTGAATTCATTGATGGCGATGAAGCCGTTGCCGCCGGGGCGGTTTTCCACCACCACGGGCTGACCCCAGGCCCGACCCAGCTTGTCGGCCACCAGGCGCGACAGGCCATCGGGACCGCCGCCTACGGGGAAGGGGTTGATGATGCGCGAGGACTTGGTGGGCCACTTCAGATCGCCTTGGGCGAACGAGGGGGCTGCCACGGATGCGGCGATGGCGCCCAGTGCGAATGCAGCTTGGCGGCGGCTCATATTGAGCTTATGGGTCATTTTGTCTCCCTGGATAGGACTGTCGATGGTGAGCTGCGTGTTGTTGTCACGCATTGTTGATCTCGTCGGCTTGTTGTCTTGATTCTTCTATGCCCAGTTGTATCCCATTGTGTCACCTGGGATCTATCTGTGCAGTTCTACCTGAAGCTAGCAGCTATAGCAGAATGGCATGGCTTCTTGGAGGGTGGCGCGGTGAATTTGCAGCAGATAGAAACCTTTGTTCAGGTGGCGGAGGTCGGTAGTTTCAGCAAGGCAGCGGTGTTGCTGGATATTGCCCAGCCCGCGCTCAGCCGCCAGGTGAGAGCACTGGAGACGGAGTTGCGCGAGACCTTGCTGATACGCACCGGGCGCGGTGTGACGCTGACCGACGCGGGGCGCCGTTTGCTCGAGCATGGCCACGCCATCATGCAGCGCGTGGCCATGGCCAAGGAAGATCTGAGCAGTCAGCGGGACGAACCTGTGGGGCGCATCACCGTGGGCCTGCCGCCCAGTCTGGCGCGCCGGCTGACCCTGCCGCTCATCGATGGCTTCAGCCGCGAGATGCCCAAGGCAAGGCTGGCGGTGGTGGAAGGCTTTTCCGTGAATATCTCGGAATGGCTGACTTCAGGGCGTATGGACCTGGGGCTGGTCTACACGCCAGAGCCCCATGCGCATATCGAAGTCACGCCGATTCTGGAAGAGAGGCTGAACCTGATCGGCCCTGCGAGTGCGCTGGCCGGGCGTACCAGTATTCCTTTCGAGCATCTGGACGAATTTCCGCTGATCATGCCCCAGCGCGGCCAGATCTTTCGCAAGCTCATGGAGGCCCAGGCGACGCTGTCCCAGGTCAAGCTCAATGTGGTGTGGGAGGTGTCCAGCGTGCCGGCCATTCTGGATCTGGTGCGCGGTGGCTATGGCTTTGCTGCCTTGACCGACAGTGCCATGCACAGCCATGCCACGGACTCGGCCCTGGTCGAGGTGCCCATCAAATCGCCGCATATCGTCAGCACGCTGTGTCTGGTGCAGTCGGCCAAGAAAAAGTCCACGCCGCTGATTCGCCGCACGGCCGAACTGCTGCGTCGTCTCAGTGTGCAGGTCTGTTCTGTGGAGAGCGGGCATATCTAGGCCTCAAGCCCGGCGATCCCCTGGCGGTCCGGCTGCGCACATTCATAGTGTTTGCTATGGATATGAGGGCTGTTGGCGCTGAAGGTGCAATGAACTCAGACTCTCAGGCATCTGAAATTCATGCTGATCAAGCGCCAGCAGCTTTTAAAAACATAGCGTCAGACCAGCGGGCGCAGCGTTCGCGCGCCTTCCTGCAGCAAGGGCAGGATTTCCTGCTGCATGACCTGGCCGCTCATACGTTTGGCCGAGGTGACCATATTCAGAGCGGCGACGGTGCGGCCCTGCATATCGCGTAGCGGCACGGCCACGGCCTGAATGGCCAGTTCATGCTCTTCCTGCGCCAGGCAGTAGTCCAGGCGCCGCACCTCGTCCAGCACTTTTTTGAGGGCATCGATATCGGTGACCGTGTGCGCGGTCAGCTTGGGCAGGTCATAGGTGCGCAGCCATTCATCGAGCTCGACGGGCGATAGCGATGCCAGCAGCACGCGGCCGGTGGATGTGGCATGTGCGGGCAGACGCGTGCCCAGATGCAGGCCGTGGGCCATCAGCCGCTCGCCTTTTTCATGAACGGCGCTGCGCGCCACGATGACGACCTCACGCCCTTCGCGCACCACGCAGGAATACGACAGGCCGGTCTGCGCGGCCAGGCGGTGCAATATGGGCTGGACGATGCGTGGCAGCCGGGCCGAAGCCAGATAGCTGCCGGACAGGCGCAACACCTTGGGCGCCAGCCAGTAGTGGCTGCCATCGGTTTCCAGATAGCCCAGATGGGCCAGGGTCAGCAAGTGGCGGCGCGCTGCGGCTCTTGTGATGCCCGCACGCTCCGCGGCCATGGTGGCGTTCAGGCGCTGGCGCTCGGTGTCGAAACTCTCCAGCACGGCCAGGCCTTTGGCCAGGCCAGCAATGAAGTCTGCGGGTGCGATGGAGGCGGGGCTGCGGTCTGTCATGGCAGGGTAGGGTGAGGGTTTTGTGCGATTATCGATCTTGTTGTGCGATTATCGCGCAAACAAGTGCATGAACCCCGTGCCTTGATGCAGCACAAAACTTAGTCTTGCAGGCATGTCGCAACCGCTATTGCAAGCGAGCCGGTTGACGAGGTTTTGAGCCATAACAAGGAGTCATACATCATGCGCACACAAGTCGCCATCATCGGTGCAGGTCCCTCGGGTCTGCTGCTGGGCCAACTGCTGTACAAGGCAGGCATCGACAACATCATCATCGAGCAACGCAGCGCCGACTATGTGCTGGGCCGCATCCGCGCCGGTGTGCTCGAGCAGGTGACCGTCGACCTGCTGAAGAAGGCTGGCGCCGACAAGCGCATGAATGAGGAAGGTCTGCCCCATGACGGCATCGAGCTGCTGTTCAAGGGCAAGCGTCACCGCATCGACCTGAACGGCCTGACCGGCGGCAAGCGCGTGATGGTCTACGGCCAGACCGAAGTGACCCGCGACCTGATGGAAGTGCGTGCCGAAGAGGGTCTGACCACGGTGTATGAGGCCAGCAATGTGCAGCCCGTGGATTTCGAGAGCGACAAGCCCAAGGTGCGCTACGAAAAAGACGGCCAGGTGCATGAAATCGAATGTGACTTCATTGCCGGCTGCGACGGCTTTCACGGCATCTGCCGCGCCAGTGCCCCCCAGGACAAGATCAAGACCTTCGAGAAGGTCTATCCGTTTGGCTGGCTGGGCCTGCTCTCCGATACGCCTCCCGTGTCGCACGAGCTGATTTACGCCAACACCGAGCGCGGCTTTGCGCTGTGCAGCCAGCGCAGCGCCACGCGCAGCCGCTACTATCTGCAAGTGCCGCTGACCGACAAGGTCGAGGACTGGAGCGATGAGGCATTCTGGGAAGAACTCAAGAAGCGCCTGGACCCCGAGGCCCGTGCCAATCTGGTGACCGGCCCATCGCTGGAAAAAAGCATTGCACCGCTGCGCAGCTTTGTGACCGAGCCCATGCGCTTCGGCCGCATGTTCCTGGCGGGCGACGCTGCGCACATCGTGCCTCCCACCGGCGCCAAGGGGCTGAATCTGGCTGCTTCCGACGTTGGCTATCTGTCGCAGGCCTTCACGGAGTACTACCAAGACAAGTCCGAAGCCGGCATCGACCGTTACTCCGAACAGTGCCTGCGCCGCGTCTGGAAGGCCGAGCGCTTCTCCTGGTGGATGACCTCCATGCTGCACAACTTCCCCAATGAGGGCGAATTCAATACCAAGGTGCAGGAAGCCGAGCTGGATTACATCGTCCACTCCGAGGCCGGCTCTACCTCGCTGGCCGAAAACTATGTAGGCCTGCCCCTGGTGTAATTCGGCATTTGCATTGCTCTCATCACCGTGGTGATGAACGGCGGGCCCCGGACCTGGTGCCCGCCTTTGGCTGCCGCACTCCCGAGGGGGTGCAGGCAGTTTTTTCATCCATGCAATTTGGTTGATGCAGCCTTGCGTAAATTTTGCTGTTGCACCCGGGCTTCCGGGGCGCCTGCAGGAGTAAGCTAGCCGACCTTATGGCGCATATCTCGTTTCTTCCTCCCTACACAGCGGCCTGCGACGCCGCACAGTCCCTGCGTGCTCAGGGTTTTGCCGTGCTGAAGCCCGATGATTTTGCGCAATGGATGGGCGTGAATCTCGAGGAGCTGCAGGCCTTGAGTGCCGACTGGCAGACGCTGCCACCCGATGAATTCCTCAAGGATGGAGGTCGTTATCGACGCCGCCGCCATTCCTGCTTTGTCGCCAGGTCAGACGATCTGAGCCAGGTGCCGCACCGCGCGCACTGGCAGCCGGTGGAATACAACGCCTTGCACGGCGGCATGCAGCGCCTGTTTGCTCCCATGGAGGCGGCAACCGTGCAAAGCCAGGTCTGGGCACAAATGCTGCAGTCGCTGGCCGAGCTGTCGGACGAGGTGTTCTGCCCGGCGGGCCAGCATGAGCAATGGTTTGTAGAGGCGCACCAGTTCCGTATCGACACGGCGGATGGCATAGGCCGCCCAACGCCGGAAGGTGCTCACCGCGATGGCGTGGACCTGGTGGTGGTGGTGGTGGTACAGCGCCAGGGCGTCAAGGGTGGCGAGACGCGTGTCTTTGAGGCAACCGG
This sequence comes from Comamonas resistens, assembly GCF_030064165.1. Classification (NCBI taxonomy): domain Bacteria; kingdom Pseudomonadati; phylum Pseudomonadota; class Betaproteobacteria; order Burkholderiales; family Comamonadaceae; genus Comamonas; species Comamonas resistens. Next base: position 2,808,966 of record NZ_CP125947.1, on the reverse strand, counting down.
TCCTAGCGGCCAGCGTTTCACCTTGACCGAGCCCTGGTCTGTGCTGCTGCTCGACGATGCCCGCATGATTCATGAAACCACGCCCATCCAGCCTTTGGGCGAGAGTGGCGTGCGCGATACCTTGGTGCTGACCTACAGGCGCGGCAACTTTCAAGGCGCTGAAGAACAGGTGGCCTGAACAAAAATGTTAGGTGTGTAGTTAACAAAGAGTCACGCATTTCTGCGGCATGATGCGCCACCTTGATGTTGTCAAGCCAAGAAAACCCGGCGAACAACCTCAGGCGACTCTTCACACCAACTCCAACAGGCCCGGGCTGCGCATCGTGTGCAGCCGATTTTCTGCATGAAACGTTTTCCTGCTTTTTTTCTGACCTCGCTTGCCGCTCTGGCTGCCATCGCAGCCTGCACGCCTTCTGAAGACCATTCCGTAAAGGCCTCCTTCAAGGAGCCCACGATCTACTTTCGCAATGGTCTGGAAATCACGGTGAACGACGAGGCAGTGCCGATTCATGGTTTGCAGGAATGCCCTTATGGACTGGCCGCACCGGCAGGCGCCGTCTCGGTGGTCGATGGTGCCAAGTGCATTCGTCTGGCTGACGACACCAAGGAAATCCAGGTGATGCTGGAGCTGCCATCGGGTCCGGTAAGGGAAGACTGGTCGGTGCGCCGCGATGCGCCAAGCCAGCCCAATGAGCCCGCGTTCAAGTATGTCTCGTTGCTGCGCCCCGACGGCTCTCGCATCACCATTACCGATAAATCGCACAAGCTGCTGGACAAGTGCTATGCCTATGACGCGGCTCATGTCTGCCTCTGAGCCATTGCGCCTCTGATTTCCCTTCGGGGTTGATGCAGGTCAGGACGCTGGGGCATGATGGGAGCAGACTCGCTTTGTTGAAACGGCGGCACCTGCATGCAGAGTCGCCAAGCTACCCAAAAAGGAGAAGCTCATGTCCATGTTCAATCACATCCTGGTTCCGGTTGATGGCTCCAAACCTTCGCTGCTGGCGGCACGCAAGGCTGCGGAACTCTCCAAGGTCTTTGGCAGTGCCGTGACGGCGGTGTACGTGGTCGACCCCTATCCCTTCACCGGTGTAGGCGCCGATTTCGCCTATGGCCAGTCGCAATACTTGAGCGCAGCGACCGCCGAAGCCAACACGGCCCTCGACGCCGTCAAATCCATCATGGAAGCCGAAGGCGTGAACGTGAACACCCTGGTTGGCGAAGGTCATGCCGTGCACGACGGCATCGTCAACACCATGGACAGCGTGGGCGCCGATCTGATCGTCATGGGTTCTCAGGGCCGCCGTGGCCTGGAAAAGCTGATGCTGGGCAGCGTCACCCAGCGCGTGCTGGGCGCCGTCAAGATTCCCGTTCTGGTTGTGCGCGAATAAGCGCATATTCCCCATGGCGATAAAAAGAAAGACCTCGCAAGAGGTCTTTCTTTTTATAAGAGTGGATTTGGTCCACTGGGCGCAGTCTATAAAACTGTCACGGCCCAAGCCAGGGCAGCAAGCAAGAGCCGCCTCGCGGCGATGCTGCCGTCCCCCTTTTAGGGGGGAGCAGCAAAGCGGCTCAGGGGGTTACTGAATGCTTGCGCCAGAAGCCTCAACGATAGCCTTGTTGGCCTTGAAGTCTGCCTGGAAGAATTTGTCGAAGGCTTCCACGCTCATGGCCTGTGGCTCGGCGCCCTGGGTCAGGATGGCTTCCTTGACTTCGGGCATGGCCAGCAGCTTGTTCACTTCGGCATTGACCTTGTTCACGATGGGTGTCGGCGTGTTCTTGGGCATGAAGATGCCGTACCAGGTGCTCACGTTGAAGCCCTTGAGGCCGGATTCGGCCAAGGTGGGCGTATCGGGCAACGAGGACGAGCGGGCTGCCGAGGTCACGGCAATGGCGCGCAATTTGCCCGATTTGATCTGGGCGATGGCCGAAGGCACGGAAGACACCAGCAGATCCACATTGCCGGCCAGCGCGTCCATCATGGCCGGGTTGGAGCCCTTGTAGGGCACATGGGTCAGCTGAATGCCCGAGGCCTTTTCCAGCATCACGCCAGCCAGATGAATGCTGGTGCCGTTGCCGGGAGAACCATAGGTGATCTTGGCGGGGTTCTTCTTGGCGGCGGCCACTACATCGGCCAGCGTCTTGTAGGGCGAGTTGGCAGCCGTGGCGATCACGATGGGGGTGTAGGCCACATGGGCTACGGGCGTCAGATCCTTGGTGGGGTTCCAGGGCAGGCTTTTGTACAGATAGGGGCCCAGAACCACATTGTCTTTCTGGCCCATGACCATGTCATAGCCGGTGGGGGCGGCCTTCACGGCTTCGGTGATGCCGATGGTGCCGCCCGCGCCTGCGCGGTTGTCGGGCACCACGGTCCAGTGGCTGACTTCGGTGAGCTTGTTGGAGATCACGCGAGAGAGGATGTCTGTGCCTCCGCCTGGCGGAAAGGGAACGATCATGCGAACAGGCTTGTTCGGGTAGTCCTTGACGGGGTCTTGTGCGGCAGCGGAAAAGCTCAGGCCGGTGGCCGCAACCATGGCGGTGCAGGTGATCAGTTGGCGAAACATGAAAAAGAAGCTCCAGAGACGATAAGGGTGTGCGGCGGCCTCGGCACCCGGCTTATGGCGGGGTGAGAAAACGGACGCGAACGGCTGTCAGGTCGGAGTGTCTCAGTGCGCAATATTCGGGATATGCGGGAATAGGAACGCTCCTGGCCCTGGGGCCAAGTCACGGAAGGTGGGCTTTTCGATGATCGGGGAGGGTGGTTCCGCCATCAATGGGTATTTGTCTTTACCGAAGAGACCTGCGCCATGCGGTACCGGCACGGCGGGTTGGCAATCGCGCGCGCTGCCTTGCAGGGTGGCTGCAAAAGCTAGCACGGTGGCAGCGTTCCGATCAGGTAGCGCTGCCGATGTGGCCCACGGCGCGGATTGCGGTTTTGCAGTTCAGCGCAGGCACTGACTCCAAAACAGGTGAACCATTCTGCCATGCCGATTGCCGCTGCCGGCGTATGTAGATACAAGATTCTGTGCGGGACGGACAGGCTTTTGTCATTGCGGCGGCAAGGCCTTGGTCTGTGTTAGGCGTCCAAAGCAAAAATAGCTGCCAGCGCAGAGGTGAGTTGCGCGGGCAGCTATGGTTTTGATGAATGTGAGGGTGCTCAGGGATTGCGCACGTCGGCCACAACCTGGGTGCCAAAATCCGGGCGCTCCAGCCAGGCCAGCACGCGAGCCGCTGCGTCCTGGGCCGAGCTCAGCTGGCCTGCAGAATGCAACTGGGAAAAGCGCTGCACATCGGGGAAGTCATCGCTGGCGGCGCTGCGCAAATGCACCTGCATGTCGGTGTCGATGACGCCCGGTGCCAGAGACACGATCTTTGCCCCATGGGGCTTGGCCGCTTCTTCCAGGGCCACACAACTGCTGAACTGGTCCATGCCGGCCTTGGCCGTGCAGTAGCTGGCCTGCGAGGCCATGGCGCGACGGCCCAGGCCCGAGGAGATATTGAGCACCTTGCGGGGCATGCTCCAGCTTTCGGTGGCGGCCAGAAATGCAGCTGTCATGGCCATCGGCGCCTCCAGGCCCACACGCAGCGCATTGATCATGTCTGCCGCAGGCAGCTGCGACAGTGGCGCAATCTGCGGAATCATGCCTGCGTTGTTGATCAAGGTGATGCTGGCCCAGTCACCGCTGTTGAGCGTGTCGATCCAGGTCGCAAGGCGCTGCGCTGCCGTGGCGCTTTGGGCCAGGTCCTGCTCCCATTGAAGGAGCTGGCTGGCCTCGCGGGCAGAAGCTGCCAGCTCGGAACTGGTCTTGCGAGAAATGCTCAGAAGGTGGTGACCTTTTTGCAGCAACTGCTGGCCCATGGCCAGACCCATGCCGCGGGAGCCGCCGGTCAGAATCGTCAAATGCTTGGTCATGCAGGCCATCTTACGGGCGATTCATGACAACAAAAAAAAGGCCTGGCGGAGAACATTCCCTGCCAGGCCCCTGAGGCGAGTGCGATTGGCTCCCTCGCTATCGTCAATGGCCCAGATAGGCCTTGCGCACTTCGTCGTTGGTCAGCAGATTGGCGCCGCTGTCTTCCAGCACCACCTTGCCGGTTTCCAGCACATAGCCCCGGTCGGCAATCTGCAGGGCGCGGTTGGCGTTCTGCTCGACCAGGAACACCGTCACGCCCGCAGCGCGTATGGTCTGGATGATCTCGAAGATCTGCGCAATGATCAGCGGCGCCAGGCCCAGTGTGGGCTCATCGAGCAGCAGCAGGCGCGGCTTGCTCATCAGCGCGCGGCCAATGGCCAGCATCTGCTGCTCGCCGCCCGACATGGTGCCCGAGCGTTGCAGGGCGCGTTCCTTCAGGCGCGGAAAGAGCTGAAACACATGCTCTATACCTTCGGCGATCTCGGTCTTGTTCAGAAAAAATCCGCCCATCTGCAGGTTCTCGGTCACCGTCAGGTCCTTGAAGACGCGGCGGCCTTCGGGCGAGATGGCAATGCCGCGGCGCATGATGTGGTGGGTGGACATCTGGGTGATGTCCTCGCCCTCGAACACAATGCGCCCGCCGCTGGCTCGCGGGTTGCCGCAGACCGTCATCAACAGCGAGGTCTTGCCCGCGCCGTTGCTGCCAATCAGGGTGACGATTTCGCCCTGATTGATATGCAGGCTGACCTGGTTGACCGCGCAGATAGCGCCGTAGTGGGTGGAGACCTGCTCCAGTTGCAACATATGCTGGCTCATCAGGCTTCTCCAAGATAGGCCTTGATGACCCGTTCATCGTTGCGAATGGCATCGGGCAGGCCCATGGCGATGGGCTTGCCGTATTCCATGACCAGAATGCGCTCGGACACACCCATGACCAGACTCATATCGTGCTCGATCAGCAGCACGGCCACGCCATATTGCTGGCGCAAATGGTCGATGAGCTGCTGCAGGTCCTTTTTTTCCTGGGGGTTTAGGCCTGCTGCGGGCTCGTCCAGCATCAGCACGCGCGGCTTGGTGATCATGCAGCGGGCGATTTCCAGGCGGCGCTGGTGGCCATAGGCCAGATTGCCGGCTTCGCGGTTGGCGAACTGGCGCAGGCCCATGACATCCAGCCATTGCAGGGCGTTGGCTATCTTTTCCTGTTCGGCCCGGCGATAGCCGGGGGTGTTGAACAAGCCGCCCAGCAGAGTGGCCTTGGACTGGCGGTGCTGAGCCACCAGCAGGTTTTCCAGCGCTGTCATGTTCTTGAACAGACGCACGTTCTGGAAGGTGCGCACCACACCGTGATTGGCCACCTGGTGGCTGCTCTGCCCGGCAATGCTTTGCCCGCCCAGCACCACGGAGCCGCCCGAAGGCTGGTAGAAACCGCTGATGCAGTTGAACACCGTGGTCTTGCCCGCACCGTTGGGGCCGATGATGGCAAACACTTCCTGCGGGCGCACGTTGAAGCCCACGTTGTCCACGGCCAGCAGGCCGCCGAAGCGCATGCACAGGTCTTTGACTTCCAGCAAATACTCGCTCATGCGCTTGCCCTGCCTGTGGTTGTAGTTATTGAATCGATAGCGTCACGGTCGATCATGACTGCACCTCCACCTGGTGGCGCTTCATGGGCAGCAGACCTTGCGGACGCCAGACCATCATGAGAATCATGACCAGGCCGAAGATCAGCATGCGGTACTCGGAGAACTCGCGGGCCAGCTCGGGCAGTACGGTCAGGATGATGGCCGCAATGATCACGCCCAGCTGCGAGCCCATGCCGCCCAGCACCACGATGGCCAGGATCAGGGCCGATTCGATGAAGGTGAAGGATTCGGGGTTCACGATGCCCTGGCGCGCGGCGAAGAAGGCGCCGCCGAAACCCGCGAACATGGCACCCAGCGTGAAGGCCGAGAGCTTGATCTTCATGGGGTTCAGACCCAGGGAGCGGCAGGCGATTTCATCTTCGCGCAGCGCTTCCCAGGCGCGGCCTATGGGCATGCGGATCAGCCGGTTGCTGATGAACAGCGTCACCATGGCCAGCAACAGGGCCATCAGATAGACGAAGATCACCATGTGCATGGAGTCGAACTCCAGACCGAAGAATTGGTGAAAGGTCGTGCCGCCCTCGGTCAGGGGCGAGCGGGTCATGGGCAGGCCCAGCACCGAGGGCTTGGGAATGCTGGAGATGCCGTCGGGACCGCCCGTGAAGCTGGTCAGATTGGTCAGCAGCAGGCGGATGATTTCACCAAAACCCAGCGTCACGATGGCCAGATAGTCGCCGCGCAGGCGCAGCACGGGAAAGCCCAGCACAAAGCCGAACAGGGCCGAGGCTGCGCCAGCCAGAGGCAGAGCTTCCCAGAACGTCCAGCCAGCCCAGTGGAACAGCAGCGCATAGGTGTAGGCGCCCACGGCATAGAAGCCCACAAAGCCCAGATCCAGCAGGCCGGCAAAGCCGACCACCACATTCAGGCCCAGGCCCAGCATCACGTAGATCATGGCCAGCGTGGCAATGTCCACCGCGTTGCGGCCGGCGAAGAATGGCCAGGAGGCGGCCATCATCAGCACCACGAAGATGACGACATTGCGCGTGCCCGATTTCATCTGCGGCATGGCTGGCAAGTTGACCTTGGGCAGCTTGCCGGCGAGCAGGGGCTTGAGCATCTGCACGACAAAGATGGCAAGGCAGGCCCAGCCGGTCATGCTCCAGTTGGGAGTGATGACGGTGCGCACGCCGGCGCGCTCCAGGTGCAGGCTGAAGATGGGGGTGACGACGATGGCTGTCATCACCGTGGCGATCAGCGCATCGCGGAAGGAGGAGGAAAAGCTGTACTTCATCAGACTTTCTCCACTTCAGGTTTGCCCAGCAGGCCCGAGGGACGGAACATCAGGATGGTCACCAGCAGGCCGAAGGCCACGATGTCCTTGTATTCCGACGAGATATAGGCAGCCGCAAAGGTTTCCGCCACGCCCAGGATCACTCCGCCCAGCATGGCTCCAGGCACGGACCCGATACCGCCGAGCACGGCAGCCGTGAAGGCCTTGATGCCGGCCAGAAAGCCGATGAAGGGGTTGAGCTTGCCCACGGCCAGCGCAATCAGCACGCCGCCGACGGCGGCCAGCATGGCTCCCAGGATGAAGGTGAAGGAGATGACCTTGTTAGTGTCTATGCCCAGCAGATTGGCCATGTGCATGTCCTGTGCGCAGGCACGCGAGGCGCGGCCCATGCGGGAATGCTTGATGTACATGGTCAGGGCAATCATCAGCACCACGGTCACCACGATGATGAGAACGCGGGTGTAGGGGATGAAGATCTCGAAGTTGTCACCCATGTGGAAGTTGATGGCCCCCGGCAGCAGCGAAGGCACGGCCATGTCGCGGGCACCCTGGCCCAGGGCGACCCAGTTCTGCAGGAAGATGGACATACCGATGGCCGAGATCAGTGCCACGAGGCGCGGGCTCTGACGTACCGGCTTGTAGGCCACCTGCTCCACGACCAGGCCGTAGACGCCGGTCACGAAGACCGAGACCACCAGCATCAGGCCGATGATGGCCCAGATGGGCAGGCCGCTTTGCGTACCCACCGCTGAAAGCGTGACGAGGCCTATATAGGCCCCGATCATGTAGATGTCACCGTGCGCGAAGTTGATCATGCCAATGATGCCGTAGACCATGGTGTAGCCAATGGCGATCAAAGCGTAAATGGCTCCGAGTGAGAGCCCATTGAATAGCTGTTGTATCAGCTGGGGAAAAATGTCTGACATGCAATGCCACCCTTGAAACAGGAAAAGGCCCGAGGGCCATATAGCAAGCATCCGGGGACATAGGGCCTTGGCCTTACGCACCCCGGAAGAAGCGGTGGAATTACTTGGCCAGGGACTTGCTGCCGTCCTTGTGCCACTGGAAGACCTGGAAGTCGAAGGAATTCAGGTCGCCTTGCTTGTTCCAGGACACGGGGCCCAGAACGGTGTCCACGCCTGTGGTCTTGTGCATCCAGTCGGCCACCTTGGCGGGGTTGTCACCGGCAGCCTTGATGGCGGCCAGCAGAGACTGGGTGGCAGCGAACGAGGTCAACTGGAAGGCGCCCGAAGCGTTGCGCTTCTTGTCCTGGAAGGCCTTCACCACGGCAGCGTTCTTGGGGTTGGCGGCAAAGTCGGCGGGCAGGGTCACCAGCATGCCTTCGACGGCAGGGCCGGCAATGGCGTTGACTTCAGGATTGCCCACGCCTTCCGGGCCCATCATCTTGACCTTCAGGCCCTGCTCGGCAGCCTGGCGCAGCAGCAGGCCCATTTCGGGGTGGTAGCCGCCGTAGTAGACAAAGTCCACGCCAGCGCCCTTGAGCTTGGTGATCACGGCGGAGTAGTCGCTGTCACCGGCGTTGATGCCTTCGAACAGCGCCACGGGCACATTGGCCTTCTTCAGGTCATCGCGCACGGCAGAAGCAATGCCCTGGCCGTAGGACTGCTTGTCGTGCAGCACGGCAACCTTCTTGGGCTTGATGTTGCTAATGATGAACTTCGCGGCGGCAGGGCCTTGCTGGTCATCGCGGCCGATGGTGCGGAAGATGAAGTGGTAGTTCTTGCCGTCGGTCAACGCAGGCGATGTGGCCGAGGGAGTCACGACCACCACGCCTTCGTTGTTATAGATGGGAGCAGCTGCAATGGATGCACCTGAGCAGACGGGGCCGACCACATAGCCGATCTTGCTGTTGACCACGCGGTTGGCGGCCACCGGGCCTTGCTTGGGTTCGCAGGCATCGTCCACGGGCACCAGTTCGATTTTCTTGCCGCCGATGCCGCCAGCCGCGTTGGCCATTTCAACGGCTGTGGTGGCGCCTTCCTTGACCATGTCACCGTACTGCGTCAGAGCGCCGGTCGTGGGGATGACCAGGGCGATCTTGATCTGGGCGTGGGCCGTGGAAAACAGGGCGGCGCCAGCCAGGCCCAGGGCTGCAACAACAGTGTGCATACGGAACGGAACGTTCATGTGGACTTCCTTCAACGTCGATAAGCGTTTATTCAAACAAAGCAGCCCACAGGGCTGCAGAAAGAAGTTCAGGTTAAACGAGTGGTTACCGAAGGCAACAGGGTATGCAGGGGCTGGCGTGAGGCTTGCCTTTTTGCTATGCCGGGCATAGCAGCTAGCGCAAACAGGCTATAGCTTGGGGTGCGATTGACGGGCATGAATTTGTGCCTATTTGCAAACGCTCTTAAAAACAGACAATTCACACCCGAAAGATGCCAATTTCAAGGTGATATGTTGCGACGCAGCAACTTCTTGTGGCCGTGGTGCGAAGCGGGTATTGATGTTGCTTAAAAGTCCGGCGCAGATTGCCGCTGCAATGTCTGCCCGCTGACCGGATGCGTGAACGCCAATTCGGCCGCATGCAGCAGCAGACGCGGTGCGCTGGCGGCCAATACCTGATCCGCATACAGGGCGTCGCCCAATATGGGGTGGCCTGTGGCGGCCATATGCAGGCGCAGTTGGTGGGTGCGGCCGGTCAGGGGGCTCAGCAGCACGCGGCTGCAGGGCTGGCCGCTGGCGCTGGTCTCATGGCCCAGCAGCTTCCACAGGGTCTGGCTGCTTTTGCCGGTTTCATGGTTGATGACGCGCAAAGGCCTGCGTTCCCAGTCGGCGGCAATGGGCAGGTCGATTGTGTTCCATCCCCCCTGAGCCGCTGCGCGGCCTCCCTCCTGGAGGGGGACGACGCCTTCGCCGAGAGGCGGCTCTTGCTCGGCGTCCCTGGCGAAAGGGGCGCTGCATGCGGCTGAGGGGAGGCGATCGATGCCCAGTCGGCCGGCGACCACGGCGACATAGCGCTTGTGAACCTGCCGTTCGGCAAAGGCCTGACCGAGCCGGCGTTGAACCTCGATATTACGGGCCATCAACACCAGGCCCGAGGTGGCTTGATCGAGCCGGTGCACCACCAGGGCATCGGGCCAGCGCTGCAGGGCGCGGGCACTCAGGCAGTCCTGCTTGTCCGGGCCACGCCCTGGCACGCACAACAGGCCCGAGGGCTTTTCGAGAATCAGCAGGCAGTCGTCTTCATAGTGGCAGATCAAGTCCGTCATGGGTTCAGCAGTTCGTGCACGGTCATGCAGAACTCCTGCACATCGTTGGGCTTGTGGATGAGGGCCTTGGCACCGGCGGCCAGGGCGGCCTGTTCGATTTCGGCCGTGACATAGCCGGATGCCAGTGCCACGGGCAGCGCGGGATGAATCTCCCTGACCTGCATCAGCAAGTCGACGCCGCTGAAGCCGGGCATGTTGTAGTCGGTCACCAGCAGGTCGTAGCGTTTGGGGTCGGCCTGCAGCGCCGCCACGGCCTCGCGGGGGTCGGTAAAGCCGCTGACCTGGTAGCCACGACGGCGCAGCAGACGCTGGAACAGAAAGACCAGGGCCTGATCGTCGTCCACATAGATGACGTGGCGTTCGGCAGCTGCGGGGCTCGGCGTGACTGGCGAGCTGGCCGCGGGTGCCGCAGAGGGCGTGCTCTGCTCGGCAGGGTGGCCGGCAGAGACGGGAAAGTACAGCATGAAGCAGCTGCCATGGCCGGGCTCGCTGTGCACATCGACGGCGCCACCATGGGTGCGCATGACACCATGGACCACGGACAGGCCCAGGCCCGTGCCCTGACCCACGGGCTTGGTGGTGAAAAAGGGCTCGAAGATACGGCGCTGAGTGGTGGCGTCCATGCCGGGGCCCGAGTCCTGCACCATGAAGACCATGTATTCGGCAACGGGCAGGCCCATGCGCTCGCAGTGATAGCTGTCGGGCGTCAGGCAAAATACCTTGAGTTGAATCTGGCCGCGTTCATCGCCCAGCGCCTGCATGGCGTTGTTGCAGAGGTTGAACAGCGCCTGCTCTACTTGAGTGGGGTCTGCCAGCAGGGTTGGCAGCTTGCCGACAGGTTCGTGCACCTGCAACTCGATGGCAGGCGGCAGCGACACGCGCAGCAGCCTCGCGGTATCCAGCATGATCTCGCGTACCTGCACCGGCCGGCGCTCGGGCTGGTCGTTGCGGCTGAAAGTCAGGATCTGACGCACCAGATCGCGCGCGCGGCGGCCGGCTTTTTCAATCTCACGCAGGCTTTCCTGTGCCGCGGGGTTGTCCAGGCAGTCGGCCTTGGCCAGCTCCACATTGCCGAGAATTGCTCCCACGATATTGTTGAAGTCGTGGGCAATGCCGCCGGCCATGGTGCCCACGGCCTGCATCTTGTGTGATTCGCGCAACTGGTTTTCCAGCGCGCCGCGCTGGGCTTCGGCGCGCTTGCGACTGGTCAGGTCGCGGGCGAACACCGTGGTGGTATCGCCGTTGGTGTGACGCTCGAACGAGATGCTGACCTCGACCGGAATCTCAAGCCCGTTGGAGGTGATGCCTGTCATCTCGCCCAGCACCGCCTGGGTGGTCAGCGGTGCAAAAGCCAGGGCGCGCGAGGCGTCGGGAAGAAACTGCTCAAGCGGCTTGCCCAGCGCGTCGTTGGGCGAACATAGAAACAAGGCCGCAGCCGTGGGATTGAAGACGGTGATGCGCTGGCGACTGTCCAGGCAGATGATGGCGTCGAGCGCCGAGTTGATGACCGATTCCAGGCGTCTCTCGCTGGCATAGAGCTGCTGGTTGCGCTCCTGCAGCGCCTGGCGCTCGGCCAGCAAAGGGCCTTGATTGACGACAGCGCACAGATATTGCAGCGTGGGCGGGCCATTTTGCTGGGGCACGGCCACGCCGGCCACATGCAGGTCGCCGCACAGCTGCTCGTTGTCGGTGATCTGAAAGACCACCTCGTGCACTTCTGCGCGCCCCGTGCCGCGGGCGCGCTCAAAGGCCTGCTCGACACGCAGCGCATCCTGTCCATGGACAAAGGGCTTGAAGTTGATCAGCAGCCGGTCTTTTTCCGTGGGTTGAAAAGCGCGGTGGGCCATGGCGTTGGCCTGTACCACCAGATCGTATTCGTCGACCACCAGCAGCGGCAGCGGAATGCTGGCAAACAGGGTCTCGAAGCGCTCCGAGGCACTTTCGGCCACAGCCTGGCTGTAATTGAGCACCTCGTTTTGCAGCTCCAGCTCGTGCTGGTAGTTGCGCAGCTCCGCGACCAGGGCGTGCAGCGGGTCGTCATCCTCGGGGATGATGGGGCGGATTTCTGTGACTGTGCCTGCTGCTGCGCCAAGGGGGGAGAGCAGTGCGTGCAAGGGCAGCTCTGCAGGCTCGGCGGAGGCCGTATCGGTCAAACCGATGGGCAAGTCGGGTGTTGAGGGCAAGGGCGAAGACATGGGGCTGCGGACCCGCAGGCTTGGATGGGCTTGGCAGTGTAAGCTGCCAGTGAGGCGCATCACAAGCACTTGCGCTTGCCGCTGTCTGGTATTGGCGCGGCTGACCAGGCCGTGGAGCGGATTGGCGTAGGCTTCAGTTCAGCTCTAATTTTCGTAGCTGGATGCGCAATATGGTATTGAGGTGGCAGCTGTTTTCGTCAATGAAATGGTTCATGAGCAGAGCTGCCGGACTGGTGGGGCGGACAACTCGGATGGCGCCGGGGTGAGACGGCGGCGCGAGCGGCTTGCCCGCGCCGGCGGTCGTTGGCAGGTTTACTTGGCGGAATCCGCAAAGCTCTCCATGGGCACGCAGCTGCAGAACAGATTGCGGTCGCCATAGACGTTGTCCACGCGGCCCACGGGGCTCCAGTACTTGGCGCGACGCAGAGCGGGCACGGGGTAGGCTGCGGCTTCGCGGCTGTAGCTGTGATTCCAGTCGGCGCTCAGCAAGGTTTGCGCCGTATGCGGTGCGTTCTTGAGCAGGTTGTCGTTCTGGGGCTGTCTGCCGGCTTCGATCTCCGCGATCTCGGCGCGGATGGCGATCATGGCGTCGATAAAGCGGTCCAGTTCGTACAGGCTTTCGCTCTCCGTCGGCTCCACCATCAAGGTATTGGGCACGGGAAAGGACAGCGTGGGCGCATGGAAGCCGTAGTCGATCAGGCGCTTGGCCACGTCTTCGGCCATCACGCCGCAGGTCTCCTTGAAGTGGCGCAGATCCACAATGCACTCGTGTGCCACATGACCATATTCGCCCGCGTACAGCGTGGGGAAGTGCTCCTTGAGCCGCGCGCTGATGTAGTTGGCGTTGAGGATGGCGGTCTCGGTCGCCAGCTTCAGGCCGGGTTCGCCCATCATGCGTATATACATCCAGCTGATAGGCAGCACGGCCGCATTGCCCAGTGGCGCTGCGCTGACAGCTCCTACTTTGCGAGTGTCTCCTGCCGTTGCATGGCCGGGCAGGAAAGGCACCAGGTCTTCCACCACGCAGACGGGGCCTACGCCGGGGCCGCCACCGCCATGGGGGATGCAGAAGGTCTTGTGCAGATTCAGGTGGCTGACGTCGCCGCCGAACTCGCCGGGCGCGGCCAGGCCGACCAGGGCGTTCATATTGGCGCCGTCCACATAGACGCGGCCGCCATGGCTGTGAACCAGCTGGCACAGCTCCTTCACCTGGGTCTCGAACACGCCGTGCGTGCTGGGATAGGTGATCATGATGCAGGCCAGATTGGCGCTGTGCTGCTCGCACTTGGCCTTGAGGTCGTCCATGTCCACATTGCCGTTGTCGTCGCACCTGGTGACGACAACCTGCAGACCCACCATCTGCGCGCTGGCGGGGTTGGTGCCGTGGGCGCTGCTGGGAATCAGGCAGATATTGCGATGTGCTTCGCCGCGTGATTCATGGAAGGCCTTGATGGCCAGCAGGCCTGCGTATTCGCCCTGCGAGCCCGCATTGGGCTGCAGGCTGATTCCCGCGTAACCGGTGGCCTGACACAGCCAGTCGCGCAGTTGCCGGTCCAGTTCGGCATAACCCTGCAACTGACTGGCGGGTGCAAACGGGTGCATGTTGGCAAACTCGGGCCAGGTGATGGGAATCATCTCGCTGGTGGCGTTGAGCTTCATGGTGCAAGAGCCCAGAGGGATCATGCTGCGGTCCAGCGCCAGATCCTTGTCGCTGAGGCTGCGGATATAGCGCAGCATGGCGGTTTCGGAATGGTGGGTGTTGAAGACCGGGTGACTTAAATAAGCCGAGTTGCGCTGCAAGGCTTCGGGGATCAGCGAGGCCGGGCCTTCGTCCATGGCTTCGATGGTGGGGATCTGCTGGCCGTCCTTGGCGAAGATGCTCCAGATCAGCTCCACATCGGCGCGGGTGGTTGTTTCGTCCAGGCTGATGCAAAGGTACTCGTTCCAGGCTTTTCGCAGGTTGGCGCCCTTGGCAACTGCACGGGCAGCTATGGAGTCTGTAGCGTCCCTGGTGTGCAGGCTGATGGTGTCGAACGCCGTGTCATGGTGGTGGGCCGTATAGCCCAGTTGTGCCAGACCTCGGCTCAGGATGGCCGTGAAGCGTGCCACACGCTGGGCAATGCGCTTGAGACCTTGCGGGCCGTGGTAGACGGCATACATGCTGGCGATCACGGCAGGCAGCACCTGGGCCGTGCAGATATTGGAAGTGGCTTTCTCGCGGCGTATGTGTTGCTCGCGTGTTTGCAGCGCCAGGCGGTAGGCGGGCTTGCCATGCACATCGACGCTGACGCCGACCAGGCGGCCGGGCAGGCTGCGCTTGTACTCGTCGCGGCAAGCCATGAAGGCCGCGTGCGGGCCGCCCGCGCCCATGGGCATGCCAAAGCGCTGGGTATTGCCCACCACAATGTCGGCATCCCATTCGCCGGGTGGTGTCAGCAGGGTCAGGGCCAGCAGGTCGGTGGCGACGATGGCGGCGGCCTGCTTGGCGTGGATGGCCTGCACATCGGCCTTCCAGTCCACAATCCAGCCGCTCGAAGCCGGGTACTGGATGACGGCGGCAAAGAAGTCGCCTGCCAAAGCAGCTTCCCATTCCTGTTTGCTGTTGGCTACCAGCACCTCGATACCGATGGGCTGGGCTCGGGTCTGGATGACTTCGATCGTTTGCGGGTGCAGATCACCGGCCAGCACAATGCGGTTGCTTTTGGACTTGACCGAGCGCCTGGCCAGTGTCATGCCCTCGGCGGCGGCCGTGGCCTCGTCCAGCATGGAGGCGTTGGCGATAGGCATGCCGGTCAGGTCGGTCACCATGGTCTGGAAGTTGACCAGTGCCTCCATGCGGCCTTGCGAAATTTCGGCCTGATAAGGGGTGTAGGCCGTGTACCAGGCGGGGTTTTCGAGGATGTTGCGCAGGATGACACCCGGTGTGTGCGTGCCGTAGTAGCCCTGGCCGATAAAACTTTTCAGAACCTGGTTCTTGCCGGCGATGGTCTTGAGCTCGGCCAGTGCAGCGGCTTCGGTCACCGGAGCGGGAAGATCCATGGGCTTGGCGCGAGCGATGGAGTCGGGCATCACATCGCGAATCAAGGCATCCAATGTGGGCTTGCCGATGGCGGCCAGCATTTTCTGTTGCTCATCGGCATCTGGGCCGATATGGCGGGGAATGAATTCGCTCGCGTTTTCCAGAGACTCCAGCGAAGCGACAGGGGCGGGGGGCGACATCAGCATGGGAGGGACCTATTCTCAAATACTGTGACTGACAGTTTGCATGCCGGGCATGCGTGAATGCCATATGCCTCAAGACATACAGCCGGTGCTTCAAGCAGCGCTGGCTTGTTCCAGCGCGGTGTTCATCAGAGCCAGGCGTTCGCTTTCCTGGTCGGCATATTCCCAATCGGGATATTTGCTGCGTGCCACGGTGTTCAGCCATTGCTGGCAGGCCAGGGCAAGCAGGGCCTGCTTTTGCAGATCGGCATCGATGCTGCCGGTGATCTTGAGCTGACCAAAGGCAGTGGCCACATGGGCGCGGCAGACCGAGCGCAGATAGCTCTGGTTCATGTCATCGCGAGCCAGCCACTGGGCCCTGGCCGCATCGTCACGGGTCAGCATATCCTTGGGCACAGGCAGATCCCAGTCGCTCAGTTGCTGGCGCAGAAAGCGCGAAGCCTTGACGGGCTTGCCGTGCGCCTGCTCCTGATACCACTCTTCAAGAGCGGCCAGGGTGTCGCTGCCGTCATCATTGCCGAAGGGGCTGAAATCATCGCCGCAGTCGTAATAGAAGTCCTGACCTGCAATGCGCACAAAGGCCGGATGGCTGGTTTCGCGAGCAAGGCCGACTTCAGAGTCGTCGAAGTACAAAGTGGTGTTCATGGCAGCATGCAAAAACGGCCTTTGCAATGCAAAGGCCGTTGATATGCTTAGTTGTCCTTGGCGAAATCGTTGTAGGCGGTCTCTTCCATCAGGCCTTCGAGCTCGCCCACATTGCTCATCTTGACCTTGAAGAACCAGCCCGCAGCCAGCGGGTCGCTGTTGGCGAGCGAAGGGTCATCGCGCAGGGCTTCGTTGACTTCGACGATCTCGCCGGTCACGGGCATATAGACGTCGGCTGCCGCCTTGACGGACTCGACCACGCCAGCCACATCGCCGGCCTTGAAGGTGGCGCCCACGGCAGGCAGGTCCACAAACACAACATCGCCCAGCGCGTCTTGCGCATGAACGGTGATGCCGACGATGGCGGCATTGGTGTCAGCGGCGTTGATCCACTCGTGTTCTTTGGAAAACTTGATGCTCATGGAGGCTCCAGATGGGGGATTCAGGGGGAATCAGAGATTTGAGAAAGGTCCAGTGCGCACTTTAGCGGCGTTCTGAGCACTGTTCGGCAAACTGGTCTGTCTCTTGTGCGTGGGCAGGCTTAGCCGCGGAAGTAGTTGGTGGGCACGAACGGTGTGGCCACAACTTTCATGGGCACGGGCTTGCCGCGCACCATGGCAAAGATTTCGGTGCCCGCGGTCGCGTAGTCAGGCTCTACATAGGCCAATGCCACGGGCTGGTTCAGCGTGGGGCTGAGCAGGCCGCTGGTGATGTGGCCTATGTGCTGACCGTCCATGTTTTCCAGCACCGCAGGTTCGCGCACGGGAATACGCTCGAGTGCAATCAGACCCACGCGCTTGCGCTTGAGTTGTTCGGGATTCTGCAACTGCTCCAGCACGATGCTTGCGCCGGGAAAGCCGCCTTCGCGCTCTCCGTCGCTGCGGCGCACTTTCTGGATGGCCCAGTTCAGAGCGCCTTCCACCGGGGTGGTCGTGGTATCTATGTCATTGCCATAGAGACACAATCCTGCCTCCAGGCGCAGCGAATTGCGCGCGCCCAGGCCCACAGGCGCCACTTCGGGCTGAGCCAGCAGGGCTTCGGCAAAGGCTTGGGCAGCATCACCTGGCAGCGAAATTTCAAAACCGTCCTCGCCCGTATAGCCACTGCGCGTGATGTAGAAGTCCTGGGCCTGCCAGCTGAAATGATTGCCGGTCATGAAGACCAGGGTGTTGACGCCCGGAATCAGGCGCTCGAGCACGCTTGCCGCTTTGGGGCCCTGCAGTGCCAGCAGGGCGCGATCGGGCAGGGGAATGACTTCGCAGCGCTGACCGATATGCGCCTGGATATGGGCGATGTCGGCCTGCTTGCAGGCACCGTTGACGATAAGGAACAAGTCATCGCCACGGTTGACGAACATCAGGTCGTCCAGAATGCCGCCTTGCTCATTGAGCAGCAGGCCGTAGCGCTGCTTGTGCAGGCCCAGGCCTATGACATCCACGGGCATCAGCGACTCCAGCGCGGCGGCGGCATCGGGGCCGCGCAACAGCAACTGGCCCATGTGCGAAACATCGAACAGGCCGGCGGCCTTGCGGGTATGCAAATGTTCGGCCATCAGCCCCTGCGGATACTGCACCGGCATGGAGTAACCGGCGAACGGTACCATGCGGGCGCCCAGTTTCTGATGCAGGGCAAACAGCGGTGTGGAACGCAGATCGGAATCGGAAGAAGTGGCAGCAGTCACAGGCAAGCGCTCCGGTGGTCAAACCAAGATGAGTGGCCATGCACGGCTGAACCCCAAAGGTCATGCCGTGAATGGCGGGCTTGCCCTGCTGTCCGCTTTACCTGAGAGATTCACCACGCGATGAACACGAGTGGTTTGCTCCTTCGGTGGATGCCAGCGCTGGTGTCTGGCATCTCTCTCCAGCAAGGAACGCTGGGCCTTATTGGCTTGCAGCGCTTGTCAGTCCTTTTGCCTGAGCGTTTTGACAGCCGCTATGAGCTGTCTGCGCCTTCGGCGGTGCCGGACGGCTTGAAGCCGCTGGCACTCTCTCCTGACCAGTGGAATTCTAGCTGCCGAATACCAGGCCGCACCACTGCAATTTGCCGGATATGGGGTTTTCGATGAAGGAAAAACAAGAGTAGCCAGCATCTATGTTTCTCGGGACGAGGATACAAAGGTCCTAAGGTGCGCTATCCGGGCCTGCAGGGATGGGCTGGGGTGGGAATATCAGCTCATAGGGCTGCTCGACGCAGCTGGTGACGGCATGGCCCTGGCGCATGCCGGGCTTGAACTTCCAGCTCCTGAGCGACTGTGTGATGGCTTTCACGATACGCGGATCGGTATCGGCAGGCAGATAGGCCACACGGCCCAATTCGCCCTGAGGTGTCACTTCAAGCCTAAACACCACCATGGTGCGCAAGCCGTCGGGAAACCAGTTGGCGCGAATGACCGGCGATTTGCGGTAACGGGCCTGTGGGCCCGGGTCCATCTGGCTTGAGGGCGTGCAATCGGCAGTGACCCAGGCCGGCCAGTCCGGGCGTTTGTCGCTCGAAGCCAATGATGCAGGTGTCGGTGTCGACTTGGGCTCGATTGCCGGTATGGGCTGCGATGGGTCCGTCTGTTGCGAAACGGCGGTATTGCCGCCAGGCGGCGTGCTGCAGCCAGCCAGCAGCAGGGTGCCCAGTGCGATGCCGAAGACGGCGAGATGGCGTGAAGTGCGCGAAATTTCCATGGCGACATTCTCGGTCAGGTCCTGGGCATTTCCGATATTGCTCGTGGTATGGATCGATCTGATGCGGAGGGGCTGGCCGCATTCATGTTCAGGTGCGTTATTTCAAGGCGTGTCCAAACGAGTCAAACGCCATGTCCGGCAGAGGAAAATCAGAAATTTTCTGATGGATAGGATTATGACGTCCGTCAATTTTTATCCAAGGAGACAAAATGCCTGAAAAAGCCACGAATGAATTCTGGAAATATCTGAAGCCTATTCCCAATTGCTTTCAGCCTGATGCGCAACCGGAGGTTTATATACAGAATGCGCCTACTGAAGATGAACGCTATTACGTTCCTTTCACCGAAACTGTTTTCTCTCGGCCCCTCTGGATTTCTCCATCGCAAAATAAGTGGTGCGATATCCTGATGGCCAAGGAAGCTGGCTTGGTGAATCGCCATTACCATCCGCACGAAGTATTCGCCTATACCATTTCCGGGAAGTGGGGCTATCTGGAGCATGACTGGACGGCCCACGCCGGAGACTTTGTCTACGAGACGCCTGGCGAAGGCCACACGCTGGTGGCCTATGAGCACGAGCAGCCCATGCGAGCATTCTTTATCGTCAAGGGGCCGTTGATCTGGCTGGATGAGGATGGCAAACCCGATGGATATTTTGACGTCCACAGCTATATCGACCTATGCCGAAAGCATTATGAGAAGGTCGGTATAGGTGCAGATTATGTGGATACGCTTTTCCGTTAATTATTAAAAATATCAACAATCCATCAAAAAAATGCGGGCATTTCATGTGAGGTGAAGTAGCACGTCAAAGAAGGTATGGAGCGAGACATGAATAATCAAGATGAAAACCGGAAGAGCGGGTGGATGAGCTATGAGAACAAGCTGCTGCTCATTCTATTCTTCACTTTCGGCATTGTATTTTTCGACCGGCTGGCGCTGTCATTTCTATTTCCCTTTGTTTCCAATGAGCTGGATCTGAATAATGCCCAGCTGGGCATGCTGTCGTCCATTCTGGCGCTGGCATGGGCGGCCTCCGGTGCATTCTTCGGGGCTTACACCGATCGCAAGGGCAACCGTAAAACGGTGCTGATTCTTTCGGTGCTGATGTTCTCCCTGTGCTCGGCCCTGTCGGGCCTGGTGGGCGGCTTTGTCGGTCTGCTGCTGTTGCGTGCGCTGATGGGGTTGGCCGAAGGGCCGGTGCTGCCACTGTCGCAGACATTGATGGTCGAAGCCTCGACGCCCAGCCGACGCGGTCTCAACATGGGTCTGCTGCAGGGCTCTTCGGCGGGCCTGCTGGGCGCCGTGATTGCGCCGCCGGTCATCGTCTCGCTGGCCGTGGCCTATGGCTGGCGCACGGCTTTCTATCTGACCTGCATTCCGGGGTTGATTGCCGCAGCACTCATCTGGCGCCATGTGCGTAACACCCAGGGCGACCGCACTGATGGCCAGCCTGGAGAGGCGCAGGCCGGACCACGCTGGGCCCTGCTGCGTGAACGCAATATCTGGCTGAGCGTGCTGATCAGCTGCGTCTTCATGGCCTGGTTCGTGATCATCATTTCCTTTGCGCCAACCTATCTGATCAATGCCAAGGGCTTCGAGCCGGGCACGATGAGTGCGGTGATGAGCTGCATGGGCGTGGCCTGGGTCATCTGGGGCTTTGCCGTACCTGCCATCTCGGACCGTATAGGTCGCCGTCCGGCACTGATCTTTTTCTCCTTTGTCGCGGCGGGTTGTCCGCTGGCCTTTTTATATGCCCAATCGCCGGTGGTACTGGGTGGCTTGCTGTTGCTGACCTACACCGGCCTGGGCTGCTTCACGCTCTTCATGGCCACGATTCCCGCCGAGACCGTTCCGCGCGCAGCCATGGCCACGGCATTGGGGATGATCATGGGCGTTGGCGAGTTGATCGGCGGTTTTGTCGCCCCGACGCTGGCCGGGCTGGCAGCCGACCGGTGGGGGCTGGATGTGGTGATGTGGGTGGCGGCGGCGGGAGCCCTGCTGGCAGGCATGCTTTCCCTGGGCTTGGTGGAAACAGCGCCAGGGCGCGTTGGTAACGGCCTGCGAGCTGCAGCCTTGAAGGAGTCGCAAGCATGAAAGCGCTGAAATGGCATGGCGCGCGCGATCTGCGCCTGGAAATCATCGCGCGCAGGCCTTTGAAGGCCGGAGAAATCCGTATCGAGGTCGCGTACTGCGGGATCTGCGGCAGCGACATGCATGAATACCTGCATGGGCCGGACTCGATACCGGTCAAGGCTCCGCATCCCTTGTCGAACAGCGTGGCGCCCATTGTCATCGGCCACGAATTCTGCGGCACCGTCGTGGAGACGGCTGCCGATGTGACAGGGCTGCAGCTAGGGGACAGAGTTGCCGTGGAGCCGGAATACCGCTGCGGCCACTGCACCTATTGCCGTGAAGGACGGTACAACCTTTGCGAATCCATGGGCTTTGTCGGACTCATGGGAGATGGCGGAATGGCGGAGGAAGCCGTGGTGCCCGCCTATATGGCCCATGTACTGCCCCGGTCACTGAGCTTCAGGCAGGCTGCGGTGGCCGAGCCTGCCGCCGTGGCCTTGCATGGGGTGCGCCAAAGCGCGCTGCGTCCTGGCGATGACTGCGTCATCTTCGGTATGGGGGCCATAGGCCTGCTGCTGGTGATGATGGCCAGGCACCATGGGGCTGGCCGGATCATTGCCGTCGATGTCGATCCCCGGCGTTTGCAATTGGCGCGCGAGGTGGGCGCCAGCGACACGGTTGATGCCAGCCTGGGCGATGCGGTGCAGCAGGTGCGTGAACTCACGGGCGGGGTGGGCGTTCCAGTAGCGTTCGAAGCCGTAGGCCGTCCCGAGACGCTGAAAGGGGCTCTCGGTGTGCTGAGCAAGGGAGGTGAAGCCGTGCTGCTGGGGCTGATGCCCGAGGCGAGCATCGATACCTTCGATCTTGTCAACCGCGAACTGCGCATCACTTCCAGCGTGGGCTACCGCGGTCTGTATCCCGAGCTGCTGGAGCTGATGGCGTCCGGGGCCGTGGATGCCGAGCGGATTGTGACCCATACCGTGTCGCTGGAGGCCGCCATACAGAACGGTTTTGAGCGGCTGGCTTCCGCCGGCGACGCCATCAAGGTGCTGGTGCAGCCGCAGCAAGAAGCCTGTGCCTGAGGTTTCTGGCCGGGCGTTCTGCCGGTAGCTCTTGGGCTATCGGCGCCTGTCGTTAGATTGAAGCCCGGTGCCGCCCGGGCTGCTCGCGCATCTGCGTGGGCGTCATGCCGTGCTGTGAGCGGAATGTGCGTGCAAAGTGGGCCTGGCTGGCGAAGCCGCAGCGGTAGGCGATCTCGGCAATGCTGTAACGGTTCAGCGCCGCCTGGCGCAACTCCATGGCTGCGCGCTCCAGGCGGCGCTCGAGAATCAGCTGGGTCACGCTGCGCCCCTCGGCTTGCAGCAGCCGGTTCAGGTGCCTCAGGGAGACACCTGCGGCTGTTGCCACTTCGTGGGCATCCATTGAGTGGCGGTGCAGGTGTTCGTCGATATGGGCGCGCGCGGCCAGCAGGTGGGAGGCGCGCAGCGCACTGCTGCCGGCGGCCTCTCCGGCCATCATGGCGCGCAGCAGATCGCAGGCCTCGAACTGCATGCGATCCTGATCCACGCCTTCGGGCCGGGCCATGGCATCGCCCACCAGATTCTTGAACGCATGATTGAGCACGCGTCCGCTGCCTGCTTCGCCCGCAATGCGGATCGGGCCTGGCAGTTGCGCGCGGCTGCAGTCCCGGTAGAACCAGTCGGCTGGCGTATCCACGAGGAACTGGTGCATCTGGTGGGTGAAGCCGAACAGGTAGGCATGCCGGGTGTCATAGATCACCAGGTCGCCCGGGACGAGGTGGAGGCAGCTGTGTTCCTGATAGAAGAAGGCGCCGCTGCTCAGCACCAGCGAGACGAAGACCGATTCCTTGGGATGCTGGCGCACCAGTTGTGGTGTGCGTTCGATCACATGGGCATTGCCATCGATGTCGGCCAGGGCCAACTGGCCGACGGCCATATTGCTCTGCCGTGCCTTCAGGCCTTCGTCGGAGAAGGAGGAGCAGCGCAATCCGACCAGAAAAGACGCGTTGTACGCCTCCCACTGGTCCAGGCGCTGGCTGGCGGGAAAAGCATCCGTGGCAATCCGGTTCACCGCGCATGGCGCAAGCGAAGGCATGGGCGTCTCCTTGGGGCAGGTTCTTATGTTGTGCGCCGATCAGGGGGAGCCAGCTGGTGTCGGCGGTGCCGAACAAACTCTAACATGCCATTTTTCTGCCTTGCTCCGTGGAGTTACGGTGTTGTGCCGCGCGCCGATATAGGCTTGCGAGCCTTTATGTCTCAACGCTGAGGCCGGGAATCAAGCCGGGTCACATCGCCGGCCGGAGATGGGGATATCGAATCTGTCGCCGTGTCGGCACAGGCGCGCCACCAGGGTGTTCCTGCCTGGGGGGCATTGAGGTCCAGGCGCTCGCCCATCATGGGCGTGGCGATAGCAATGCCGTGCTGGCGGCCCAGGCCCAGGATCTGCTCGAACGGGTCCCACCAGGCATGCATGGCCAGGTTGAAGGTTCCGTTGTGTATGGGCAGCAGCCACCGGCCGCCCAGGTCCTTGTGGGCCTGTATGGTCTGGGCCGGGTGCATGTGCACATAGGGCCAGTGCGGATCGTAGGCGCCGGTCTCCATGAGCGTGAGGTCGAAAGGGCCGAAGCGCCGGCCGATTTCGGCAAAGCCGTCGAAATAGCCGCCGTCCCCGCTGAAGAACACGCGCAGCGGCTGATCCGGCTGCAGGTCCTCGATGACCCATGAGGCCCACAGCGTGCGGTTGCCGTCGCGCAGTCCGCGTCCCGAGAAATGCTGGGCTGGCGTGGCCGTGAAACGCAGGCCGTCCACCTCGCTGCCCCGCCACCAGTCGTGCTGCACGATCCTGTCGGCCGGCACCCCCCAAGCCGCCAGCCGGTCGCCCACGCCCAGCGTGCACAGAAAGATGCCCACCTTGGGAGCCAGCGCGCGGATGGTGGCGCGGTCCAGGTGGTCGTAATGGTCGTGCGAGAGTAGCACGCCGCGCAGCGGCGGCAGTTCATCCAGTGCAATGGGCGGCGCATGAAAGCGCTTGGGGCCGGCAAACGACAGCGGCGAGGCGCGCTCCGAGAACACGGGGTCCGTCAGCCACCAGCCGCTGCGCAGCTTCATCAGCAGGGTGGAATGGCCCAGGCGGTAGAGGCTGCGCTCGGGCGCGGCGTCCAGCGCGGCGGTGCTCAAGGGCAGCACAGGCAGCGCCTTGCGGGGCTCGGAGTCAGCCGGCTTGTTGAAGAAGAAGTTCCATAGCGTCCTGGCGTCGGGCTTGGGACTGTTGGCCGGACGCGGATGGATGTTGCGAAAGCGCCCGCCCGCGTACTGGGGCGAATCGGGGTAGCCGCCGATGGCAGCCTGAAAGAGCGAGGGTTGGGTCACGGTTCGGATGTCGGCAAATGAGGCCGTCGCCGGTAGTTGGAGCGGATTGCGGCAAAAGCAAGACCGTTGGTGGATTGCGCGAGGCTTTTGCGCGGGCCAGGGCATGGGCAGCCCAGAACACAAGCGCATTGTCGTTGTCATGCCTACGGCGCTTGTCAGGTTTGGCTGGCAATGCCAGCCACCGCTACCGCCGGTGCGCTGTAAAGCACCCATAGGTTCCAGCCGTGGTCTCGACGACTCGGATTTATTTTGTGGATTGGGTTAAGTGGCCGTTGAATTTGATATTGAATATATCTTATAGAGTCTATAAGAATATCAACTGAAAATAGGCTTGTTTATTGAAGCTAGAAAATGGGTTGCAGGTCTTGAATGGCCGAATATGCAGGGTTCATGACATTTTTTGAGAAAGTTCTTGAAGCCTCAACCTCTGTGTAAGCCTTGTCATAGCTCGTTTTCGAGAGGAGATGTGGTGAGAATCTGATGATTGCGGTGTGGTTGGGTGATGTTGGATATTTTCAGTATTTGAAAATAAGGAAAACATCTTAATGTGCCTGGGAATATTGAAACAGCGTATCGGTATTTTGTTTTCTCAATACCTGGTCATAGCATCTGGCGCTTTCGCAATATCAACCAGAGGGATTTACGCTACATGGCAACAGGTAAGCATTTTTCGGCAGGGGAGCACGGTTTCACCGTCGCTGCGTTGACGGTGGCGGTCGGCCTGGCGCTGTCCGCCTGCGGCTCCGATCAGGAGGCTGCGGTGGCCCAACCCGTAGAGCAGGAAAGCAAGGCGCCGCAACGGCCCAACATTCTCTACATCATGGCCGATGACCTGGGTTATTCGGACATCCAGGCCTTCGGCGGCGAGATCGAGACTCCCAATCTGAACGCGCTGGTGTCCGACGGCCGTATTCTCACCAACCACCATACCGGTACCGTCAGCGCCATTACGCGCTCCATGCTGATTTCCGGCACGGACCACCACCTGGTCGGCGAAGGCACGATGGGCGCGCCGCAGGACGAGCGCAAGGGCTTGCCGGGCTACGAGGGCTATCTGAACGACAGCGCGCTGTCGGTGGCACAGCTGCTCAAGGACGGCGGCTACCACACCTATATCGCCGGCAAGTGGCATCTGGGCTCGGCGCTGGCTGGTGATACAGCCGGGGCGCTGGTTTCGGGCAAGACGCCCGATCAATGGGGCTTCGAGCGCAGCTTCACCTTGCTGGGCGGTGCGGCGGTCAACCATTTCGGCCATGAGCCGGCGGGCTCGAAGAACTACACCGAAGACGGAAAATATGTGCAGCCGGGCCAGCCCGGCCAGCCGGGAGGCGCAGGTGGCAGCCCGGCGCAGTTCTACTCGACGGACTTCTTCACCGACAAGCTGATCTCCTACATCGACTCCAACCGCAAGGACGGCAAGCCCTTCTTCGCCTATGCCGCCTACACCTCGCCGCATTGGCCGCTGCAAGTACCGGAGCCCTGGCTGAGCAAGTACAAGGGCCGCTACGACGGTGGCTACGGCGCCATCCGCCAGGAGCGCATCGCCCGCATGCAGGCGCTGGGCGTGATCTCCGGCAATCTGACGCCCAATGCCGGCTTGCCCGAGACACTGACCGCCTCGCCAGCAACGCCAAACAACGGCAAACCCAACGCCAAGTACATCAACGCCCTGAACAGCCCGGCGGGCGGCTACGTGGACTATGACGCGGGCAGCGTGATCAAGTCCTGGAGCAGCCTGTCTGCGGACGAGAAAAAGTCTCAGGCGCGCTACATGGAGATCTATGCGGGCATGGTGTCGAATCTCGACTGGAACATCGGCCGGCTGATCCAGCACCTCAAGGACACAGGCCAGTATGAGAACACCTTCATCATGTTCCAGTCGGACAATGGCGCCGAGGGCTGGGCAATGGACTCGGGAGAAGATCCGACCGCGACCGACATCGCCAACGCACAGCCGGGCACCTACGAGAAACTGGGCACCGACTATGGCCGGCCCCAGACCATCCGCTTCCCGTTCGGCTTGACCTACGGCACCCGCTGGGCCGAGGTCAGCGCGGCACCGCTGGGCCTGTACAAGAGCACCATGGGCGAAGGTGGCATCTCCGTGCCAGCCATTGTCAAGTTGCCGGGCCAGGCCAAGAGCTTGCCGCCCTTCACCCGGTTCACCCATGTGACCGACAACACCGCGACGTTCCTGGCGCTGGCGGGCGTGCAGGCGCCCAGCAAGCCGGCAGCGGCGCAAATCGATCCGAAAACCGGCGTCGACAAGAACAAGGGCAAGGTGGTCTACCAGGGCCGCAATGTCTACCCGGTGACCGGCCATTCACTGGTGGAGGCACTGAAGGTGGCCGCATCGGGGCCGGTGCGCAACACCCCCTTCGGCGAGGAAAGCTATGGCCACGCCATGCTGCTAAGCGCCGACGGCCGCTGGAAGGCGCGCTGGACCGCACCGCCACTGGGCCCGGTTGACGGTCACTGGGAGCTGTTCGATCTGGAGAATGATCGCGGCGAAACCCGGGATCAATCCGCAGCCCAGCCGCAGCTGTTGAGCCAGCTGATCGAGCAATGGAAGGCCTATATGGCCAGCGTAGGGGGCGTGGAGCCGCTGCGTCCGCGCTGACCTTGGGCGAAGCGAGAAGCCAGCGGGCTTCTCGTTTGCTGCCGACCGCCGGGTGCTAGGCACCTGGCGGCCTTTGCACAGAGATTGCCAATGCCTCCATCCTTCCTGTTTTTTTGGCCACGCGGCTTGCACGGGTTGCGTCGGTGATGAGCGACGCACACTTCGATTTTCATTGCTCGGCCTGTGGCAAATGCTGCAATTCGCCGCCGCTGCTGTCGCTGCCGGAACTGTTCCGGCACCAGCACCGCTTCATCGGCGGGCTGGCGCTGCGCCGCGTGCGCCGTCTGCGCATCGGCCAGCGCCTGGCGCAGGGCGGCCGGCTGTACAGCATCGGTGCCGAGGATCTGCGCGCTACGGCGGCGCTGTCCGCCCAATTGCTGCATCCGGCGGGCGATACCGACATTCTGCTGGCGCTGCAGGGCATGGACCATCCGTCGCGTGGCGCCTGCCCGGCACTGGACGCCGATGGCCATTGCTCGCTGTATGCCGCGGGCCGGCCCGCGACCTGTGCCGTGGTGCCTCTGGATGCGTTGCTGCCCGATCGCCTGCTGCATCTGGTGTTGGCCGGCAGGATAGGCGAAGCCGCCTATTTCGGCGCCGATTGCCTGAGCACGGAGGCGCGTGCCGGCCATAGGCCACTGGTCGCTGGTGCCTCGGTGCTCGATACCGGCTATGCCGCCACACTGGCGCTGCGCCGCAATGATCTGGCGGCCGACAGGCGCCACTGGGGCGATGCGGTGTGGCGGTTGATCGGCCCTGAACTGCTCGGCGAACCCGGTGCCATTCCTGTCGAACAAGCCTTGACCGTGGCGCCGGTGCCGGTGCTGCTGGTCATCGCTGGTGCATCCGACGCCTGCCGCCAGCGGGTGCTGGATTTCATCGCCGCGCAGCAGGCACTGATTGCCGAGGCGATTGCTGCCGCGCTGCAGCGGCGCCTTGGCGACGACAAACCCTTTACCCGGCAGTTGCGAGCCTTTGCCGACACCTACCGGGCGCTGGAGCGGCGCCTGCGCGAGGCGCCGGCCCCCCGGCCGCGTGTCAACGCGGCCGAGCTTGAAGCTTGGCTTGGTCTGGCTCCCGTGGCCGAGGCTTCCTTCATCACTCCTGAATCTGTTTCATGACGCACAGCAACCATATCGTTCAAGAGGCCAAGCGGCTGAACATCAGCCCCGAGGCACTGCAGACCTATCTCGACGCCGGAGCCGGCAAGCCGGCGCCAGGCGTGTCCCGCTATCTGCACACCACGATCAAGCCCATAGGTTCGGCCTGCAACCTCGACTGCAGCTATTGCTACTACCTGAGCAAGGACGGGCTGCTCAAGCAGAACAACCGCCGCATCGACCAGACGCTGCTGGAGACCTTCATCAAGGATTACATCGACAGCCAGGATGTGGAGGAGATTGCCTTTACCTGGCATGGCGGCGAACCGACGCTGCTGGGCGTGGAGTTCTTCCGCAAGGTGGTGGAGCTGCAAAAGCGCCACACACCGGCGGGGCGCCGCATCTCCAACGACCTGCAGACCAACGGCACCTTGCTGGATGACGAATGGGGCGCCTTCCTGGCCGAACACAGCTTTCTGGTCGGGTTGAGCATCGACGGCCCGCGTGCGCTGCACGACGCCTATCGGCCCGACAAAAGGGGAAGGCCGAGCTTTGACGCAGTCTTTGCCGCCACCCAGCTGCTCCAGAGATACGGCGTGCCGTTCAGCACGCTGACCACGGTGAACCGCAAAAACGCCAGGCAGCCGCTGGAGGTGTATCGCTTCCTGCGCGACGAGGTCGGTTCGCGCTATATGCAGTTCATCCCCTGCGTGGAGCCCAAGCAGTTCGAGCACACGGCGCCCGGCTATCTGGAACCGGGTCAACTGGTCGATGCGCAGAGCCCGCGCACCGATCCCGGCCATCCGCTGTCGGTGGTGACGGACTGGAGCGTGGCCTCGCAGGACTGGGGAGGCTTTCTGTCGGAAGTGTTCGACGAGTGGGTGGCGCACGACCGCGAGCGGGTCAAGATCAATCTGTTCGAGACCACGCTGGCCCAGCTGCGCGGACAGCCGGCGCAAATCTGTACCAGCAGCCCGTTCTGCGGCAAGAACGTCGCACTGGAGCACGATGGTCGCGTCTATGCCTGCGACCACTTCGTCTATCCGGAGTACGAGATCGGCAAGGTCGGCGAGCAGCCGCTGAGCCGCATGGTGTTCTCGATCAAGCAGCTGGAGTTCGGCCTGAACAAGTTCAATTCATTGCCCGGCGAATGCCGCAAATGCCCTTATCTGAAGCTCTGCTACGGCGAATGCCCGCGCACCCGCATCCTGAAGACCCGGCCGGGCGAGGGCAATCTCAGCTATCTATGCCAGGGCTGGAAGCGTTTCTTCGCGCACGCGCTGCCAGCGTTGCAACTGCTGCGATAGCGCGCCATGGCCTGGCCCGCATACGATGTTGCGCCAAAATGGGCGCCATCATTTCCGCCGCAGGCAAACAGAAGATGTCCATCGCCATACGTAACTTCGAAGCCTTGCTGGCGCAGGGCAAGGATTCAGCGCTGCTGCGCTACACCCTGGGCAAAGCCTATCTGGATCAGGAGCAGGCCGAGAACGCCCGCACGCATCTGCTGCAGGCCACGGTGCTCGATCCCGCCTATTCGGTGGCCTGGAAGCTGCTGGGCAAGGCCCAACTGGCGCTTGGCGATACCGAGGCTGCACGCCAAGCCTGGCAACAGGGTCTGGCCAACGCCGAGGCCAAGGGCGATGCCCAGGTGGTCAAGGAGCTGCAGGTGTTCCTGCGCCGGCTGGACAAGCAGGCCGCCGGCGAGTAGCCCGCATCGCAGGGGGGCAAGGGAGGTTACTCTCAAAAAAATAGCTGCCAGCGCTTGATGTATATGCGCTGGCAGCTATTTTTGCGTAGGTCGTGAGCTGTTTCCTAGTGGGCACCTGCCGCAGCGTCGGAACCTCCGGCATGGGGCGCTGGCCGCTTGGTGAACCAGATCAGGACGATCAGGCTCAGGAACAGAAAGGACGAGGCCAGGAAGATATCGTTGGCCGCGCGGGTGAAGGCCTGCTGATCAATCAGGCGGTTGATCTGGGCATAGGCCTGCTCGGCACTCATGCCGGCGGCTTCCAGTTGCTTGACGGTGATGGCAAACGTGCCTTGTCCCTGCACCAGCAGCTCGGTCAGATGAGCGTGGTGCATGGAGGCCCGGTTTTCCCAGAGCGTCGTGGCAATCGAGGTGCCCATGGCGCCCGCAGTAATCCGCACAAAGTTCGACAGGCCGGCAGCTGCCGGAATGCGATCAGGCGTCAAACCGCTGAGCGTGATGGTGGTCAGCGGGATGAAGAAGAAGGCCATGGCCGCGCCCTGGATCAGCGTGGGGATCAGGATATGGCCAAAGTCGGTCTCCACCGTGAAGCGCGAACGCATCCACAGCACCAGGGCAAACACGATGAATGCGCCCGTGGCCATTTTGCGCGGGTCCCAGCTGCCCACCTTGCGGCCCACCAGCGGCGTCAGCACGATGGCGAAAATACCCACGGGCGCCAGTGCCATGCCGGCCGTGGTGGAGGTATAGCCCAGCCACTGCTGCAGCCACAGCGGCAGCAGCACCACGTTGCCAAAGAACAGGCCATAGGCAATCGACAGCGCGATCGAGCCCGCTGCAAAGTTGCGCCGCCTGAACAGGCGCAGGTCCACCACGGGGTGGGCGTCGGTCAGCTCCCAGACCACGAACACGGCAAACGCCACCACGGCAATCACGGCAAAGGCAACGATTTCGTTGGATGCAAACCAGTCCAGCTCCTTGCCCTTGTCCAGCATCAGCTGCAGCGCACCGACCCAGAGCACCAGCAGCGACAGGCCTATGGTGTCTATGGGCAGCTTGCGTGTGGGCGTTTCGCGGCTGCGGTAGATGCTCCAGGTCATCAGTGCCGACAGCAGGCCCACAGGCACGTTGATATAGAAGATCCAGGGCCAGGAGATGTTGTCCGTGATCCAGCCGCCCAGAAGCGGCCCCACCACGGGCGCCACCAGCGTGGTCACGCCCCAGAGCGCCAGCGCCGTACCGGCCATGGCCGGCGGATAGCTGGCCAGCAGCAGGGTTTGGGACAGCGGAATCATGGGTCCGGCGACCAGGCCTTGCAGCACGCGGAAGAAGACCAGCATCTCCAGCGACGAGGCAAAGCCGCAGAGCCAGGAGGTCAGCACGAACAGCAGCACACTCATGGTGAACAGGCGCACGGCGCCGAAGCGCTGCGTGAGCCAGCCCGTCAGCGGCACCGAGATGGCATTGGCCACGCCGAAGCTGGTGATGACCCAGGTGCCCTGGCTGGGGCTGACGCCCACATCGCCCGAGATGGCCGGAATGGCCACGTTGGCGATGGAGGAGTCCAGCACGTTCATGAAGGTGGCCAGCGACAGGGCCAGTGTGCCCAGGACCAGCGGCGCCCCCTTGAGCGGAGGCGGCGCATGCACGGGCATAGGCATGGGGGGCGCCGCGCCAGCCTTGTCGGGGTCGGAGGCCTCGGGGGCGGCGGAATTCGAGGAAGTCATGGCGGGTTCCGTGCCTTACTTGCCTTGTGCCGGTTCAGCAGGCTCGGCAGCAGCTGGCTCCGATGCCTGGGCCTGGGTTTGAGCTGTCGGCAGCTTGTCCAGAGAGCTCAGCGCAGGCAGGCTTTCACCGGCAATGATGCGGTGGATACGGTCTTCGGCCTGGGCCAGCGTGCCGTCATAGACAGCGGTCTGGGCCACGGGCTCGGTGCGCGGCGCGTTGGCCAGGGCGAGGCCCTCCTTGTCGCGGATGTCGACCTTCACGTCCATGGACAGGCCCACGCGCAGCGGGTGCTGCTTGAGGGCTTCGGACTCCAGGCTGACGCGCACGGGCACGCGCTGCACCACCTTGATCCAGTTGCCCGTGGCGTTCTGGGCGGGCAGCAGCGAGAAGGCCGCGCCTGTGCCTGCGCCCAGGCCCACCACATGGCCTTCATAGACGGTCTTGTCACCATAGACGTCGGCGGTCAGCTCCACCTTCTGGCCCATGCGCAGATCGGCCAGCTGGCTTTCCTTGAAGTTGGCATCGACCCAGAGCTTGTGCAGCTCCACCACCGTCATCAGCGGCGCACCCGCGGCCACGCGCTGGCCCAGTTGCACGCCGCGCTTGGCCACGAAGCCGTCCACGGGCGAGAGCAGGCGGGTGCGCTGCAGCGCCAGATAGGATTCGCGCACCTTGGCGGCAGCGGCCATGACGGCAGGGAAGTCCTGGGCCGTAGCTCCCTTGGTCTGGGCTTCGGCGGCTGTCAGCTGGGCCTTGGCGGCGCGCACGGCAGCTTCGGCGGCGACCACGGCATTGCTGGCGGCGGTGGCCAGGGACTTGGCGTGGTCAAACTCTTCCTTGCCCACGGCGCCGGTCACGGTCAGCGGGCGGCGGCGGGCCACGTCGTCATTGGCCTTGGCTGCGTCGGCTTTCAGGCGCAGCAGGTCGGCTTCGCGCTGGGCCACCTGGGCGGCCAGCGGGGCGTTGTTGGCATACAGGGTGCGGGTCTGGCGCGCGGTCTGGGCCAGCTGCGACTCGGCCTGGGCCAGTTGCACCAGATAGTCGGCGGGGTCCAGTTGCACCAGCACCTGGCCGGCCTTGACATAGTCGGTGTCGTCGGCGCCGATACTGATGACAGTGCCGCCCACCTGGGGCGTGATCTGCACCACATTGCCCGCGACATAGGCGTTGTCGGTGCTCTGGTAGTTGCGGGCCACCATCCAGTGCCAGCCGCTCCAGACGATGGCGCCTACGGCCACGGCGGCGGCGACGACGGTCAGGCCCTTGCGACGGCCGCCGGGGTTGGCGGTGGGAGAGGCTGCAACAGGGGCTTTGGGTGCGTTCGGGCTGGTGTTGTTGTCGGTCATGATGTCTGGCGCTTTGTTATCTGCTGGGACTTGCGCCAATCAGGAGAGGTTTGGAGCTCAAGCTCTTGCCGGACCTGATTGGCGTGGTCGTTTGGGTTGAGTGCGGTTTTGCGGCAGTTTTGAGAAAAGGAGCTGCTGGCGCTGGTCAATCAAGGGTTTCAATGCGTTTTCATTGATAAACGGTTGCTTGACGTGCGCTGGCTGCTATCAAATAAGTTGTATTCAGTGGGCGCTGATCTGCAGCGCTTTCGTATCGTCCGTCCAGCCACCGCCCAGGGCCGAGGCCAGGGCGATGCGGGTATCGAGTTCACGGGCTTGCAGGTCCACGGCAAGGCGGCGCTGGGTGATGAGCTGGGTTTCGGTATTGAGCACGGTGATCTGCGTGCCCAGGCCGGCCTGGTAGCGCTGCACGGCAAAGTCATAGGCGCGCTCGGCCTTGGACAGCGATTCGTTTTGTAGTGTCTGCTGGCGCTGCAGCGACTGCACCGAGGCAATGGCGTCACCGGCCTGCTTGACGGCATCGAGAACCACGCCGTTGTACTGGGCAACAGCCGTATCCAGATCGGCCTGCTTGCCGCGCAACTGGGCGCGCAGACGCTTGCCGTCAAAGATAGGCAGGCGCAGGGCAG
The DNA here is from genome assembly GCF_030064165.1 of Comamonas resistens. Lineage (NCBI taxonomy): Bacteria > Pseudomonadati > Pseudomonadota > Betaproteobacteria > Burkholderiales > Comamonadaceae > Comamonas > Comamonas resistens. The sequence continues at coordinate 2,775,613 of NZ_CP125947.1, read as the reverse complement.
GCGTCACGCCCATCTGGCGCGAGCTGGCCTTGAAGAGGTTGTCCAGGCCCAGTGCGCTCAGGCCCACAAAGGCCGTCAGGTTCACATCGGGGTAGAAGTCTGCCTTGGCCGATTCAATACCCTGCGTGGCCGATTCCACGCGCCAGCGCGCGGCCACCACGTCGGGGCGGCGGCCCAGCAGGTCCGCGCCCAGGGTCTGGGGTACGGGCTGTATGCGCAGGCCCGCCAGCCGGGGTGAGAGCGCATTCTGCGCATCGGGCGCCTGGGCGCAGAGCACGGCAATCGTGCGGCGCGCCAGCGTGATCTGCTCGTTTAGCATTTCGATCTGGGTTTGGGCATCGGGCATGCCGGCCTGGGCCTGGGTCAGCTCCACCTGGCTGTCCAGGCCGGCGCGGGTGCGCTGCTCGCTCAAGCTCAGCAGCGACTGGCGCTGGTCCAGAGTGCGCTTGGCGACATCGCGCTGCGCAATCAGGCGGGCCAGGGCCACGTAGCTGCGTGCCACCTGGGCAGCCAGCTGGTTGGCGGCGGCCGCGCTATCGGCCTTGGCAGCGCGGGCCTGGCCCAGGGCCGATTCCAGCTCGGCCGAATGCTTGCCAAAGAAGTCCGGCGCCCAGGAAAGGCCGGCCTGCAGATTGCCGCTGTTGTAGATATTGCCGGCCAGCGGCGGCGGGAACAGGCCGTTGGCGCTGTAGCGCTCGCGCGTGGCGTCGGCGCTCAGCGTGCCGCGGATGTCGGTGGCCGTGCTGCTGGCGGTGGCCAGGGCCGCAGCCTTGTCGAAGCGGGCGTTGCTGGCGGCCAGGCTGGGGCTGCCTGCCAGGGCCTGGGCGACCAACTGGTTGAGCTGGGCGTCGCCCAGGCCTGTCCACCACTGGCCGGAGCCAAAAGCGGTGTTGTCGGCGGCGGTGTTGCTAGCTTGGTCATCCAGACCCAGGTCAGCGGCAGCGAGCTGGGCCAGCGGCGCATGGGCCGGGCCCTGGGAGGCACAGCCAGCCAGGGTCAGGGCCAGAGCCATGGAGGCCGCCTTGAAGGGCAGGGCTGACCAGAGCGTGTGTGCCGCAGGTTGGAGAGAAGTACTTTGCTTCATGGAAAGATGCCAGTGGTTTTTATTGAAATCGGGCAGGGGAAAAGCAGTGTGTCGGCCAGCCTAGCCTTTTGGGGCAGGGCCGGCCTCGTTCGTTTGTAGGGGCTGCAGGGCTTCGCGCAGTGCATCGCCATTGGCCAGCATCCGCTGCAGCATGGACAGCATCAGCGAGCATTCTTCGTGGCTGAAGCCGCTCAGGTGGCCGTTGAGCACCGAGGTCAGCACCTTGGGCACCTGGGTGGCGACACTGCGACCTTCCTCGGTCAACACCAGATGCACGACGCGCCTGTCGGTGGTCGAGCGCTCGCGGCGCAGCAGGCCCTTGGCCTCGATGCGATCCAGTGCACGCGTGACGGAAGCCGGGTCCATGCCCAGATCCTTGGCCAGCGTGCTGCTATGGGTATCCCCGCACAGCGACAGCTTGTACAGCGGCAGCCATTGCACATAGGTCAGACCTTGCTCTGCCAACTGGGCGTCGGCCAGTTGCAGAATGGAGCTGAGCACCCGCCGCATCAGAAAGCCGATGCTTCGGTCTGGCGCATACACACCCGCTTGATAGAAGAAGGTGGAGGCGTCGTTCGGGTCGATGCGGGTTGAGGCTGAATTGGGCACTTGTGGAATCAATGTTTGTCTGGTCAATGATTGACGGCGCAAATTATTGCTGAATTGGAATAAGGCTGTACAGCAGATTTATGAAGCGCTCCTGAAAAAGAAGCGCCATGCGCTGTCTGTATAAGCGCTGGTGCCTGTTTTTGCTTTGAAAATAAAAAAGCCCGGCTGTGCAGGGCCGGGCTTGTTGGCAAAAGGGTCAAATCACAGCGGCACACGCAGCACGATGATGATGACCAGGCCCAGCGCCAGATTCAGCGCCACCCATTTGCGTATCCTCTCCAGCGCCTTGCCGCCAGCGGGCCAGTCCTTGGCCTCCACGGCGCGGTCCAGTCGCTTGAACAGCGCAAAGCGGATATGGCCGAACACGGCCATCATCACCAAGCCCAGAATGCTCATCACGATCCAGGTCGCCGGCATGTTGAACTTGCCGCCTGCGGCCCCTGCCATGGCGTGGATGCTGCCGATCATGCCCACGCCCGAGGCCAGAATCACCACGACCAGCACCATCACCACGGCAAAAAAGCGCTGCAGCACGCTGTGCATGAGCTTGACGCGCTCGGGCGGCTGCAGGCCCTGCACGGCAGGGCGCAAAAAGAAATGGGCAAAGAACATGCCGCCCACCCAGACCATGACGGCCAGCAGGTGCAGAAGTTTGAACAGAATGAAAAGCATGGATTTGTGGGGACAAAAGTGGCAAGGCTGCAAGCCTAGCGGAGATTGTCCTGTCCATGAAACACTCAGACCCAAATCGCAGTGCCTGGGGCACCCATTGCGTGTTTAGACTTTGGGCACCGATCAAGAACGCCAAGGAGTACCTCATGTCACAACAGGCCACCGTCGTTGCCTTCAAGAAATCCTCGGGCCGTATTGCATTGCGCTCTGCCGATGGCAGCTTTGTACTGGCGGAGCAGACCGATGCCAAGCCCATGGCTGAAGGCCTGAGCCTGGAAGGCAATATGAGCGAGTTCGGCCCCGAGGTCTGGAGCGACGCCCAGGGCCAGACTCAGTACGAAGTCTTTGTGCTGGGCTGGGATCTGTCGGCAGAAGCCATCGAGCAGGCCATGTAGGTTTGCATCTGCTTAATCAGAAAGGCGCCCTGAGGGGCGCCTTTTTGCCAGCTGAAACAGCATTTTTGATAGCTGCCAGCGCTTGATGGCAAAGCGCTGCAAGGCTGAAAGGCTTAGAACGCCATTTGCCGGGTGCCGGCTTTGCCCGCCAGTCGTCCGGCTTGCACGCCCCATAGCCACATGGCGGCGCCGGCCACCAGGGTCAGCACAAACGAGCGCTGCGCGCCCCAGTGGTCAATCAGCCAGCCGGCGATGGCGGCGCCCAGCGCAACACCTGTGGCCAGGCCCGTCAGCAGCCAGGTCATGCCCTCGGTCAGGCGGTGCGAGGGCACCTGCTGCTCCACCAGGGCCATCGCCACCGTAATCGTGGGGCCGAAGGTAATGCCTGCCAGCAACACGGCCATTGTCAGTGCCGTCAGATTGCTGGCCAGCAGCAGGGGCAGGGCGGAGATCGCCACCGATGCGCCCACCCACACGATCTGGCGGCTCAAAGGCATTTTCAGCTGCAGCGTGCCGAACACGAGCCCCATGGCGCAGGAGCCCAGGGCATAGAAAGACAGCACCACGCTGGCCATGCCGGGCTGGCCCTGGGCCGTGGCAAAGGCCACGCTGGCCACATCGATCACGCCCACGATGATGCCCTGCGCCAGCATGAACAGTGCCAACGTGCGCACCACGGGCTGGCGCAGCATGGAAGGAGCGCTCTCGGCACAGGCATGGGGGCTGATGGGCGGCTCGGTGGCCCGCTGCATCACAAACAGGCCCACGCCTACGATGAGAAACAGCGCGGCTGCCAGCGGCCCGGCTTCGGGGAACAGCCACATGCTCAAACCCACGGATAGCGGAGGGCCGACGATGAAAGCCATATCGTCGAGCACGCCTTCCAGCGCGAATGCGGTCTTGAGCTGGGGCGTGCCGCTGTAGATTGCCGTCCAGCGTGCGCGCACCATGGCTGGCATGCTGGGCAGGCTGCCCGCCATGGCGGCCAGCACCAGCAGCAGCCAGTCCGGCCCCTGCCAGTGCGCGCAGGCCAGCAGCGCCAGCATGGACAGCGCACTGCAGGCCGCAGCAAACGGCAGCACCCTGGACTGTCCGTGTCTGTCCACCAGGGCCGAGATGCGTGGCGCCAGCACGGCGATCGACAACGCAAAACAGGCCGAAGCCATGCCTGCCAGCGTATAGGCGCCGCGCTGCTGCGAAAGCATGGTGATCAGGCCTATACCCGTCATTGACAAAGGCAGGCGGGCCAGCAGGCCGGCCATGACAAAACCTGTACTGCCAGGTGCAGTGAACAGACTGCGGTAAGCGTGAAACATGAAAACCTTGGGATTCAATTTTTGACATACATCGCGTATGCGAGTTGCATTCTAAATGCCGGAGGTGCTCGGCGTATGATTGGCATACGAGTTGTATGTGAATAAAGTCGGGAGTTCGCCATGACCCAGGTTCGCCAGAGCCGAGCCAGCATGATTGAAGCCACCCGGGCCAAGCTGATTGCCGCGGCCCGCAAGGCCTTTGCCCAGCACGGCTACGCCCAGGCCTCCATGGACGAGCTGACTGCGCAAGCCGGTCTGACACGCGGTGCGCTCTACCATCACTTTGGCGGCAAACCCGGCCTGCTGGCCGCCGTTGTCGCACAGATGGATGCCGAGATGGACGAGCGTCTCGAAGCCGTGCTGCGCGCCCATGCCGACCCCTGGCTGGGCTTTCTGGCCTACTGCCGTGCCTATCTGGCCATGGCCCAGGAAGCCGAAATCCGCCGCATCGTGCTGCAGGATGCGCGCTCGGTGCTCACCGGCACCGACCAAGGCCAGCAGCATCAGCAGTGCATTGCCTTTACCACCGGTTTTCTGCAGCGGCTCATGGACCAGGGCGTCATCGTGCCCGCCAGCGCGCCCGCTCTGGCCCGGCTGCTCAATGGTTGCCTGGTCGAGGCCGCATTCTGGATTGCCGAAGAGGGCGCGCCGCCCGAGCGGCTGGAGCAAGCGCTACAGGCACTGGATTTGATGCTGCAGGGCTGGAAGGCCTGAGCCCGTTCCAAGGAAAGCCAACCATGCAATTGCTAGACCAAGACCTGCAACGCCTTGCCGCCATTCGCCAAGGCCTGCAGCCGCTGCAAGACTATCTGTTCCGGCCCGTAGCTGAGACCGATGGCAGCCAGTACGACGCCAACGAGGCACGGCGCTATCGATTGCTGCTGGCGCTGCAGTGCGACCGGGCCGAGGGCGATGCCGACCTGCTGGTTCCCTTGCTACAGGCCGAAACAGCGCGCCACCGCATGGAGGCCTATCAAGGCCTGTACCCCGCGCTGGCCCTGGCCTGAGCCTTGCTGGCGCGCTATCAAAATACCGAGCATTTGCCCCTGTTCATCAACGCCAAGCGTGCCAACTTCGACACCCATTGCGGGCTGGATGTGCAATACCTGCTGTCAGCCGGGATTGCCGAAAGCTATGCCGCCGCCGCGCTGCTGGACGCTGACCTGCGCGAAGCCTTTCACGACTATCTGGGCGCAACGCCCGCGCAATGTGAAATAACCGAGCAAGCGCTTGAGCAATGGCGCGGGCTTCAGACCAGGGTCTATCCCGTACCGCGGGTCCTTCGCAGCCTTGATGAGGAAATCGAATTTCTGCTGGAGCTGGGCGAGCAGACCTTGGCCGAGGCCAAGATCAACGAATGGCGTGCCACGGCCTTCAAACCCACGCCCGAGGGCTGGAGCCAGTGGCGCTCCTGGCAGCGCTGCATCCAGAATCTGGGCGGCATGATCGAAGCCCAGCAAGCCCTGCTGGCCTTTGATACCCAGGACTGGGACAAGGCATCCCGGTTGCGCGACCTGACAGACCTGCATTTGCAGAACCATGACCTGCCGCAAGCGCTGCAATGCATTCAAGCGCTGCAGAGTTTTCACCACCACTTCAAGGAATGGCGAAAACTGGGCCTGGGTCGCTTTATCGCAGAACAATATCTTGCTTATGTGCTGGCCGCCAAAGCAGCCCATCCCGAGGCCTCAGCGCAGGTCTATATCTGGGCCAAGGCATTGACCATGGGCATGGAAAACATGCACTGGAATCTGCTGGAAAAACTGATTGCGGTGCATGAGGGCTATGGGGACCAGATGCTGGCTACACGGTATAGATTGGTGCTGAAGAGGGAGCGGGCATAGGCTTTGGGGTGACTGCTGAGTGGAGCCCTGTAGCAGTCTGCGCCGCCAAACTCCGGCTGTAGTGGCTGTGGAGATGGAGCTTCGATGAATGTTGGCGTGAATCCGTTGCAACGATTCATGACGCCGAGAGTAATGCAGTCGCCAAGCGATGAGGACGCGTTCTGTCCAGCTTGAACGGCGGCTTCTGGCCAAAAAAGCCGCGGCTGTTTACCATCCATCGCTGCATTTCGCGTCGAAGCCGCCAAGGTCTGCCATGCGGCGGTGCTGCTTCGATCCTGCCCCGCAATCATCAAGCGTCAATCTTGGTGGCCGCAAATCTCTCGCGCAGCCATGTGGCCGCAGGCCCGCTCGGGCGCTGCTTGTGCCAAACCAGCTCCAAGGCCACGGGATGCGCTCCTTCGTTGAATCGCAGTGCTGGTATGACGAGGTCCTTGGCTACGGGTGAGCTCTCGATGATGTGATTGGGGATGAGCGCCCAGCCGATCCCTTGCTTGAGGATCTGCAGGATGACCCAATGGCTTTCGACCCACCAGACCTCGGCAGCGACGCGAAGACGGTGTTTTTCAGTTCCTTCGGACCTCAGCGTCACCATGATCTGACGGTGACGCTTGAGCTCTTCCCAGTCGACGACGGTATGCGCAAGCGGATGGCTGCTTCCACAAACCAGTTGGAGCGGCACCCATCCAATCGTGTGAAAGCCAAGCTCTGCGGGCAGCGATTCCTGGCGCCACATCACTCCGATATCCGCTTTCCCGTCAAGAATCATGCTGCTGACATCCTCCATGATGGGGAACAGCAGCTCCAGCTCAACATGGGGAAAGAGAGCCGCGAACTCGGCGAATAGCTCTCCCAGCACATGCTCCGGGTAGAGCTCGTCAATGGCCACAACAAGGCGCTTTTCGATATGCGCCTCGAAGCTGGCCGCAATACCAATCAGATGCTCCCGGCGGTCAAGGATCAGCTTTGCTTCCGCCAGCAGGCGCTCGCCTGCGGCAGTCAAGGAGGGATTGCGCCCGGCACGGTTGAAAAGCATCACCCCAAGATCGGTTTCCAGGTTGGAAACCTGGGTGCTGACGGCTGATTGCGCCTTGCGCAAAGCACGTCCGGCGGCAGAGAAAGATCCTTTTTCTGCTGCCGAGACGAATGCTTCCAGTTGGTCCATGGATATGCTCATCTATCTGATTTTAAGATGGTAGATAACTTTGCATTATTTGATATCAAGATACATTGCATACCAATCAATGTGATTGGAGAAAAAATGATGAAGACGCGCAGTCTTTCTGATCGTGTGCGGCACGCTTTGATGTTCGAAGCTATCGGGTTGATGATCATCATCCCGGCCTCGGCCATCTTGTTCAACAAGCCCATGACGCATATGGGCGTGGTGGGTATAGGCTCCGCTACGATCGCGACGGTTTGGAATTTCACGTTCAACATCGGGTTTGATCGCTGCATGCGGAAGATGTACGGTCATATTCGCAAGAGCTTCGCAGCCCGACTGCTGCACACTGTCTTGTTCGAGGCCGGCCTGCTGCTGATCCTGCTTCCGCTGATTGCCTGGTATCTGAATATGACGCTACTCGAGACGCTGGTGCTCGATCTGGCTATCGTCGCGTTCTATCTTGTTTACAACTTTGTGTTCAACGTTGCCTATGACCGCCTTTTTCCGGTCCTGGCCAATAGCCGCTCCCCAGTTGTTTCCAGCTTGAGCGAGGCCTCATAACCCGCAACTCGGCTTGGGCGCCAGGTCTCGTGGGTGCAGGCTCCATGATCTGGTGCAGGTTCGGGCTGCGGCCACGGACTTCCCGCGCAATCCCTGTGCTGGGCTGAAGACCGAATCGGGGCGCCCATCCTGTAGCCTGGCGTAAGACCAGTCAGTTACGCTGTGCATCGAATGCCACAAGGCCTGCATTTGCAAGGCACTGAAATCAATGTTCGAAGGTTTCCTATGAAATTCCAGAGCCGCTGGCTCACGCTTGGCGTGGTTTCAACGGCGTTGCTGCTCATCGTCATCGATATGACGGTGCTGTACACGGCGTTGCCGAGTTTGGCGCAGGCTTTGCACACCACGGCCTCGGAAAAGCTCTGGATTCTCAATGCCTACTCGCTGGTGATGGCAGGTTTGATGCCCGCCATGGGGGCTTTAGGTGACCGTCTGGGCCATAGGATGGTCTTTATCGGCGGCATGGTTTTGTTTGGCCTGGCCTCTGTGACCGCCGCATTTGCCCCCAGTGCCGATGTGCTGATTGCTGCGCGTGCACTGCTTGCTGTTGGCGGTGCCGCCATGATGCCGGCCACGATTGCCATTGTGCGGATCACTTTCCACGACCCCAAGGAACTGGCGTTTGCCATTGGTGTCTGGGCCTCTGTGGCTTCTGGCGGCGCTGCGATCGGCCCGCTCTTGGGCGGGGCCTTGCTTGAGCATTTCTGGTGGGGTTCGGTTTTCTTGATCAATGTCCCGATCATTGGCGTGGCAGCTTTGCTGGCCTGGTGGCTGGTTCCCAAGAAAGCCGGGAATGCCAGCATCACCATCGATTTGCATAGTTGCTGGCAAAGCATGCTTGGCATCATTTCACTGGCCTATGGCATCAAAGAATTCGCCAAGTCTGATAGTCATGTACTCCTGGCCTGGGGCGCTCTGTTTGTGGGAGTCGTGACATTGGCAGTCTTTGTGCGACGCCAGCTCCGGCTGCCTCGGCCCTTGATTGATTTCAGGCTGCTTTCGGCCACTCCTATCGCCACGGGCATCTTGATCGCGCTGGTGGCGTCAATGACGCTGATCGGTTTCGAGTTGGTGCTCAGTCAAAGGCTTCAATTGGTTCTGGGAAAAAGCCCCCTGGAGGCGGGAGCATTTGTTCTGCCCATTTCTTTGGGATCATTTTTTGCAGGGCCGGTGGCGGGGGCACTGATTGGACGCATTGGTTGCCCGCGTGTCATTGCTGCCGGCTTGGTCATGTGTGCCTCAGGCATCTGGGGATATCTTGGACTGCACGAGGCAGGGGCATTGGCTCAGGTTGCGGTCCTGGCCCTGTGCGGCGTGGGAATAGGTTTCAGCCTGACCGCCTCCAGTGCGCTGGTGATGACCCATGTTTCGGAAGACCGTGCGGGCATGGCCGGGTCTGTAGAAGGCGTGGCTTATGAGTTTGGAGGAGGTTTCGGGGTGACTATTTTTGGCTCCCTGATGACCGCGGTTTATGTCGCGCATGTGCGAAGCGCCGGCATCGAGGCCATGGCTGGCAGCAGCCTGGACGAAGCGTACCGGAATGCCCATCAGGGCATCCAGTCTCCAGCCGTTTTACAGGGCGCAATGCAAGCGTTTGAAGCGTCTTTTACTGCGGTCAGCGGCGTCGTCATCGCCTTGCTTTTTTCTCTTGCCGTAGTCGTTCTGGTGCTGACGCGCAATTTGCCCAAGCAGCAGATGTCTGGATGATGCTTGGCAGGGGGGAGAATTGTAAAAGTCCTTGCTAAAGAAAGCGATAGCTCCGCCTCAAAAGCTGCCGCTCTGTGAAAAATCGCTTCTCTGGCCAGCGGTTGCCAGACTTGGTCCCCGCGGACGGCATGGAACCAATACACTGCTTCTCGATTTGCTTCACACGATAAGAGCCTCCGGAGCTTCGCTTCAAGCAGGCTCCGTACAACGGCTTCAAGCCTTATCCCATAGAACTACCGAGGAGACTCCATGAATCGTCGACAGATACTGGTTTCCATGGCTGCCGTAGGTGCGCTTGCCACCATGGCAGGCGCTCACGCGCAAGCAACTTTCCCGCAAAAGCCCATCACCTTTGTTGTTCCGTATCTGGCTGGAGGAACAACCGATCTCGTGGCACGAGTCGTGGGCGAGCACATGTCACGCACGTTGGGTCAACCTGTGGTGATCGAAAACAAGCCTGGCGCCGGGGGCAATATAGGCATGGATGTCGTGGCCAAGTCCAAGCCCGACGGCTATACGATCGGCTTTGGAGCCATCTCCACTAATGCGCTCAACCCGCACATTTACAAATCGATGGCATTTGATCCCCGTAAGGACTTCACTGCGGTTTCGATGCTGGGCTACTCCACCATCGTGCTGGAGGTGGGCAAGAGCTTCCCGGCCGACAATCTGCAGGAGTTCATTGCCTACATCAAGGCGCATCCGGGCTTTCAGTACGGTACAGCCGGGGCAGGAACCAGCATGCATCTGGCGGGCGTGATGTTTGCGCAAATGGCAGGCCTGGACACCATCCATGTCCCCTATAAAGGCAGCGTGCCGGGTATTACCGACATGCTGGGCGGTCATCTGCCTGCCATGTTCGATAACCTGCCGGCTTCCTTGCCACATATCCAGGCAGGCAAGCTCAAAGCACTGGCTGTGGCAGGTAGCGAGCGCAGCCCGTCACTGCCGAATGTGCCGACCATTGCAGAGAGCGGTCTCAAGGGCTACGCGGTCGATCCATGGTTCGGCGTATATGGCCCGGCCAAGCTGGACCCGGCTATCACGGCCAAGCTCAATGCCGCCATCAACAAAGCCCTGAGCGATCCCGCCGTCAAGGACAAACTGCTGCAGGCCGGATTCACCCCCAAGGGGTCTGCAGCCCAAGACTTTGAAGCATTGACGCAGTCCGAATATCAACGACTGGGTGATGCGGCACGTAGAGCCCGGATGCAGGTCAACTAAGGGCCACTTCTGACGGTTGGCGGATACCCGCGCAGCGCTTCAACTGCTCACATATTGGTCAAGGTCTTGGCGTGCATCCTGGCTCGTTCTTCCTTGCGCTCGCTATAGCGGTCAACGAGGTAAGGGGCAGCATCCCTCGTCAGCAGCGTGAACTTCATCAGCTCTTCCATCACATCCACCACCCGGTCATAGTAAGAGGAAGGTTTCATACGACCATCTTCCTCAAACTCCTGGTAGGCCTTGGCAACCGAGCTTTGGTTGGGGATGGTGAGCAGGCGCATCCAGCGCCCCAGTATGCGCAGCTGGTTCACGGCATTGAAGGACTGGGAGCCGCCGCAGACCTGCATGACCGCCAGCGTCTTGCCCTGCGTGGGGCGCACCGCGCCTTCGGACAGGGGAATCCAGTCGATCTGCGTTTTCATGATGCCGGTCATGGCTCCATGGCGCTCTGGCGATGTCCAGACCATGCCCTCGCACCAGCGCACCAGCTCGCGCAGTTCCAGGACCTTGGGGTGTTCAACCGGCGCCGCATCAGGCTGCGGTAGGCCTTCGGGGTTGTAGATACGGACCTCGGCTCCCATGCCTGCCAGCAGCCTGGCTGCCTCATGGGTCAGCAGCTTGCTGTAGGAGCGCTCACGCAAGGAGCCATAAAGCATGAGGATGCGTGGCGCGTGGCTGGATGTCCGGGCCGCCGCCAGGGCCTGAAGCGCTGGAATCTGGAAGCTGACCGGGTCGAGATTGCTAGAAATGGATTCGGGAGACATCAGGATTTTGGGGTTTGCGTTGCTGGCAGGGAACATTCGTACCAATGCCTGGAATGGTTGACGGCGGCGACCACGACCAGCATGACGGGTACTTCGATCAGCACGCCAACCACGGTTGCCAGTGCGGCGCCAGAGTTCAGACCAAACAGGCTGATGGCCGTGGCCACGGCCAGCTCGAAGAAGTTGCTGGCCCCGATTAGGGCGGAAGGCCCGGCCACGCAGTGGGCCACGCCCAGTCGCTTGTTCAGCCAGTAGGCCAGCCCTGAATTGAGTACCACCTGAATCAGGATGGGCACAGCCAACAGTGCGATCACCAAGGGCTGCTGCAAGATGGCATTGCCTTGAAATGCGAACAGCAGCACCAGCGTGACGAGCAGGGCCATGATGGACGCCGGCCCCATGGCAGCAGTGGCGCGATTGAACGCGTCTTCTCCTTTGCGCATCAGGTGCTTGCGCAGCATCTGAGCGATGGCCACAGGCACAAGGATGTAGAGCAGCACCGAAGCGAGCAGGGTGGCCCACGGGACGGTGATGGAGGAGATACCCAGCAGCAAGGCCACGATGGGGGCAAAGGCCACCAGCATGATGGCGTCATTCAAGGCGACTTGAGACAGCGTGAAATAAGGGTCGCCCTTGCACAACTGGCTCCAGACAAACACCATGGCCGTGCAGGGGGCTGCGGCCAGCAGAATCAGGCCGGCCACATAGCTGTCCACCTGTGCGGGATCAAGCCACCGGGCAAAGACATGGCGCAGAAACAGCCAGGCCAGCAATGCCATCGAAAACGGCTTGACGGCCCAGTTGATCAGCAAGGTCACTCCGATGCCGCGGGCATGAGACCTCACCTGCGACAAGGCAGAGAAGTCAATCTTGACCAGCATGGGAATGATCATCACCCAGATCAGCACTCCCACGGGCAGGTTCACCTTCGCGACCTCCATGGAGGCGACGGCCTGAGTCAGTTCCGGCAGGCCACGGCCCAAGGCAATCCCTGCACAGATGCAGAGCAGTACCCAGAGCGTGAGATAGCGCTCGAACAAGCCCATCGCAGGCTTTGGGGCAGTAGCTTGCATTTCAGGACTCTCCGATACGCTGCACCAGGGGCTGCAGTGCCTTGTTATCGAGCTCGGCAAACGGCAGTTGCACCAATTGCAGCATGCGGTAGGCAATGGCCTGGCGCGTCAGTTCAAAGCGTTGGGCCTGTTCCTGTTCGAGGGCGACAGAGGGGTCGGGGTAGCTCCAGTGGGCACGCACAGGCGCACCGGGCCAGACAGGGCATGGTTGGGCTGCTGCACTGTCGCAGACCGTGATGACCACGCCCATCTCAGGTGCACCGGCCTTGGCAAACATATCCATGCTCTTGCTGGCGAGGCCTGACACCTCCACGCCAGCAGCGTTCAGCGCAGCAATGGCCTGTGGGTGAATACGGCCGCTGGGGGCCGCGCCTGCGCTGAAGGCCTTGGCATCAATGCCCAGCTTTCTCGCCCAATGATTGAACATGGCTTCTGCCAGAACACTGCGGGCAGAGTTGTGGGTGCAGAGCACCAGGATATGGGTGGTCATGGTTAGCAGCCTTTGTTGTCTGTATCGTCCACAGGGCAGCAGGTCGATGCGCTCAGTCCGCAGCCAGCACCTGCGCAGCAGTTTTCGGTCAGATAGCCCAGGACACCATCCATGCGCGCAAAGTCGGCGCGATAGATGAGGTTGCGGCCCATGCGCTCCTGCGCCACCAAGCCTGCATTGACCAGCTCCTTGAGGTGAAAGGACAGGGCGGTGGACGCCACTTCCAACTGCTCAGCCAGGACGGAAGGTGTCAGACCTTCAGCCCCAGCCATCACCAGCGCGCGAAAGACACGCAACCGAACTTGGTGGGCCAGCGCAGCCAGTGATTTGATGACTTGGTCTTCATTCATATTTCAATGATAGTTGAAATATTGAATTGAAAAAAAGAAAAAAGCCAGCAAGCCTGGGCGCACAAGGGTTAGCCGCTCTTCTGATGGGCGCAGGGCAGTGTTGGATTACTGGTCTTTCTGCTCCAGCGGGCCCCGGAAGTTCTTGCTTGCCAGATGCTGGTGCTCTGGGCGTGGCCCGGCTGAAGGACATTGTGTGGCGGCGCATGAAGGTGTAGGGGTTGGGGGATGGCGGCCGCTGGCGCAAGCCTTCACAATGTCTGGCTTGTGACCCGGACCAAGGAGCTGCCATGTCCCCCAAGAACACCATCTGTCTCTGGTACACCGGTGAGGCGCTGCAAGCCGCACAGTTCTATGCCAAAACCTTCCCCGACAGCCATGTGGGTGCCGTGCATTACGCACCGGGTGACTATCCGGACGGCAAGCAGGGCGATGTGCTGCTGGTCGAATTCACCGTTGCCGGTGTGGTCTGCATCGGTCTGAACGGCGGGCCGCATTTCACGCACAACGAATCCTTCTCGTTCCAGATTGCCACCGACGATCAGGAAGAAACAGACAGGCTCTGGAATGCCATCGTGGGCAATGGCGGTCAGGAAAGCGCCTGCGGCTGGTGCAAGGATCGCTGGGGTATTTCCTGGCAGATCACGCCGCGCGTGCTGATGCAGGCGGTTTCAGGCGCGTATGGTGCAGCTGCTGCCCAGCGTGCCTATGCGGCCATGATGGATATGCGCAAGATTGATATCGCTGCCATCGAGGCGGCGGTGCAGGGCTGATGAGTGCTTCAGAAAAAATAGCTTTTGGCGCTTTCCCCATAAGCGCTAGAGGCGGTTGTGCTTTAATTTTCAAAGCCTTCTGACATTCAAAGACAAAAGGAAAGCATGGGCTCGGTGGCCCAAGATCCCCAGATGGAGTGGGGTCGGATGCTGGAACGCTTCAATCCTCGTAATCCTCAGCCTGCCGTGCCAGGCGCTGTGCTTCCTGGTCCAGTGCGTCAAATTCGCGTTCGCAAAACAGTGCACAGAGCTGGTTGAGTGTGCTGCGACTGAACACCTCGAAGACGAGCACATTGCGCTCCTGCCTGGGCTTGCCAAACAAGCCTTTGCGTACCTGGGTCGAGACCGATTGCAGCTGAAAGTCCTGCCCCAGACCCTCGCCCAGCGCCGTGATCCATAGCTGGCGCCGCTCGGCCTCGCATTCCAGCACCAGCGCGGGCAGTGGGCCGTCTTGCTCTTCGTTCCAATCCTGCAATTGTTCGCGCCAGGGAAACTCGTCAATCGCACGCAGCATACCGGTCAGGTCTATGGGGCCTTGCGGCTCGAGCTGGTCAAAGTCGAAACCGACTTTCTGGATGGCGTAACTCAGCATGATGGTCTGGCCTTTGCAGTTGAGGTGGAGATACGCTGCGGGCAGGTTTATGCCCGTCTGCTCGAAGCGATTGGAGCAAAGACCTGCTCGTAGAGCGGGCGTAGCTCGGTCGGGGCGCTCTCGATCAGGCGTTTGCCGTTGTCTTTACTACTGGCGTCGCCCCAGATGGCGTGGCGTGCCTCCTGAAAGGCGGATTCTGCTGCACTGCGGCTTTCCAGCGCCGCGCGCAGGGCGGCATTGGCTGAAGGCGTATCGCTGATGTGCTGCTGACGGGCCCGGATCAGTGCGCTCAGACTTTGCGCGTTGGCCATGAGGGCCGGATAGCTCTTGCGGTGGCGCAAATGCTGGATATTGCCGGCACAGGCCAGCAGATAGGCAATACCCGTTTCGGTAAAGCCGTGGGCGTCGATATAGGCTTCGACAAATCTGCCATGCAGCGACTGGTGCTCGCCATCGACGGTGTGAAGATAGTCCAGCATCAGCGGAGCGAAGCGTGTATCCATGAACGCCAGCGCAAACACCGCAAAACTGCCGGGCATGGCGCAGTCTTCATCCTGGAGGTTCTGGTACCAGTCGAATTCGCTGATGGCGGTACGCGCATAGGCGGCAATTTTGTCATGAAGGCCGGGATAGGCAGCTGCGCTGGCAAACAGCTGGTGCACGCCTTTTTTGGGCAAGCCCTTGATGGGCAGATAGGTCTTGCTGGGGCCGCGATATTCGATGGCGTAGGAGCGTGGAAAGTCCGTGGTGTTCAGCAGTTCGATCAGATAGTCGAGAACCTGGCCATAGGCGGCTTCGCTTTCTTCCTTCTGGGTGATGCGGATCACGGCCAGCGCATCATTGGCCGTGGCGCTGACGCCCGGGCCCGCCCATTGGGCCAGGGCTTTGGGCAGATCGCCGGTGCCATGCTTCTTGAGCCGGGCCGGCAGATCCGAGCCCAGCTGAGTGGCCCAGTCAAAGATCCGATCGGCGCTGACATAGGCATAACTGGGGCCGAATTTGAGGTCGCCAATAGCCACATCGCAGGCAAAGCGAAACACATCGGTGCTGAGCTGCACGGGGGCGGCATTGGGCTTGCGCACCCATTGCTCGTTCCAGTCACTGCCCTCGTTGACAAAGAAGGGGTCGCGCAAATGGGCCTGCACCCACAGATGCAGCTGGTAGGAGATCTCGTTCCAGCCCAGCAGCGTGCGCATTTTCTCGGCAAAGTCGCGCATATTGGCATGAGAGAAACTGGAAATGGGCTCCTGGCTGAGCCGGTACTCGAGCACCGAAGTGCCCAGCAGCTTTTGCCCCTCCACCATGAAGCCGATGGGATAGTGCTTGTTCAGCTTGGGCGGGGTGCCGCTGGCAATCTGCGCGACAGCGCTGTCGAACAGGGCTTGAATCTTGGGGTTCTGCGCGATTTCGTCAAAGACCAGCCAGTTTTTGTTGCTCATGGGAATCTGAAAATCAAAGAATTTGGACTGATGCAGTGCTTGCTGCACCAGGGTTGTGCCATGGGGTGGGGCGGTGTGCAGCGCGCCGGAATTGCCCATGCCGTCGA
This sequence comes from Comamonas resistens, assembly GCF_030064165.1. NCBI lineage: Bacteria > Pseudomonadati > Pseudomonadota > Betaproteobacteria > Burkholderiales > Comamonadaceae > Comamonas > Comamonas resistens. The sequence continues at coordinate 2,759,454 of NZ_CP125947.1, read as the reverse complement.
TCTGCTTGCCATGGGGGGCGGGGCGGTCCAGGGCGTATAGAAGGATGGCATCGCATAGGGGGGCTTGCCGCGTGGCTTCGGGCAAGTCCTGCCGCGTGAAGAGCACGCCTTTGCTGGTGCCGCCGCGCAGATAAGTGGCGGGGATTTTGATCTGCGGTGCAAACCTCGCTGTCTCTGCCGTCTGGAATCCCTGTTTTTATAGCTGCTTGCGCTTGATTCACCAGCGTTTGAGGCTATTTTTAATATGAATCTGGTGCAAGCCATTCTAGGCGTCAAGGTGGTACAGCAAATGGGTGATCAGCTGCCGGGCTGCATCCCGGTCCAGGTACTGATTGAGCCGCTGGCTTACCACCAAGGGTAAGTCGGGGCAGTTCAGCCTTGCCTGTATCTGCAGCAAGCCTGAGCAAATTGCCGCAGTGTCGAGCTTGGGTCGGGCGGCAGCCAGTTGTTCGGGGCTGAGATCCAGCGCGTCGATACCGCAGCAGCCGGTGACGCAAATCGTCTCCAGTGCATCCCACAACGGCGCAAGCTCGGGGGCCAGTGCATCCATGTCCAGTGTTTGTTCGGGCCTGGTGCTCAAGGGCTGGATGGGAATGCTTTGTCCGTTGCCCAGATCGATGGATTGAGGCGCGGTACTCATCAGTCAGCCACCCCGAACAGCGGCTGCCGGCGGCTTTGGGCAAAGGCCAGCACGGCAATCAGCTTGTGCAGCATGGCGCGCTCGGCTTCTGGCATGGGCCGGGTCAGCAGGGGCAATAGCTGATCCAGTGCCTGCGCGATTTCTGCGACCGAAAACTGCTGGTCTTCAAACAGATTGGAGATGCGGTGCAGAAAGAAACAGTCCTGGCGCTTGAGCAAATGGCTGAGCTGCGGCAGTTCGTCAAATTCGATGGTGCCGACCATGCTGGGTTGATCCTTGACACGCCAGCCCGTGCCGACCATGAGGTCAAAGGCCATGGCCGTGCTCCTGCCCGTGGCGATGGATCAGGCTCCAGGTCTGCGCTGGCCAGGGTGGCTCGGCCTCGCCGGGTTCCCAGGTCTTGAGGCAGACCAGCGGCGGCTGGCTGGCTTGCACCACGGCAAATGCGGTTTCAAAACCCTGGTCGATCATATGGCCCAGATAGGCCAGGCCGTAGCGCAGGTCGCCCTGCATGGCATTGCCGGCGTCTGCCGGGCCTTCAAGGATCCAGCCGAACATGCCAAAGCCGCTGAGCGGTGCGCAGCAGGCATTGCTCTGCCCATCGACGGCTTGGTGCAAGGCGTTCAGGGTGTGCTGGCGCTGGAGGGGGAACGAGGTTTCAGTGCCCATGGTTTGCGGATTAATGGTGGCTGCCCAGCCATTGCTGCAGGTGCGCCATGAGGGCGGCAAGCGGTGATTCAAAGCCATCGGCCTCCAGTTCGGCGGCCTGCTGCAACTCATCGGCCAGAGATTCGAGCTGGCGTAGCTGAGCATAGCTCAGGCCTTCCATGGCCTGGGCATTGCCGCGCAGCGCGTCGGCCAGTTGGCTGGCATCGCCTTGGCCGGCTTGTACCTGTGCCAGCAAGTCGCGGATTCTGCCGAGCAGCGCAGTATTCATCGCAGGTCTGTCAAGGCTGGTTGCGAATGACCACGTATTGCTTGCGAAACTCCAGCCCGGCATCGGGCCAGGTTTGTACATAGGCCTTGAGATAGGGAAGGGCAGCAGGAAAGTCTTCGCCATTGATGCGGCAGTCGGCGCTGATCTCGCCTTGCGAATCACGCGCAGCATACAGGCGCACTCCCAGAAATTCACGGCTTTGGAGCTGGTCGCTGAATGCTTGCATGCTGTTGCTGAACAGGCAGCAGGGGCAGAAGTCGTGATCATCGTCCTCATGACCATCGGGCAAGGCCGAGGCTTCCGGCGGGCGTTGCTGGTAGTGGCCCGTTGGCCCAAGCACGACCTGACGCTGATAGGGCTGGCCCGTGGCTTCATCGGTATAGCCAATGCCCATGGAGGGACGCTGCAGTTCGGGTTGCACGGCATCGCGCAGAGTGACCAGATCCATACGCGCCCATTGATTGAAGCCGTCGTGCAGCGATGTGATCTGCGAGCGGCCGCCGCTGTGCTGGTATTCGAACAGCACGTCCTCGATCAGCGGGTGGTAGACCTCGATCACGGTGCTGGTACGCCAGTGCTCATCGGATTGCGCCGCAATGTCCACCACATGGGGCACCAGTTGCAGGCCGTCCTCCAGCACCAGACGCTGGCCTTGTTCCTCAGTGGCAATGCCCAGTTCGTCCAGCGTATGGGCCAATAGTTGCTGCAGTGTGAGAGTGGAGGATTCGGATTCAGTCATGGTGGCTGGGTAAAGAGGCGATGTTTGCCATGGTAATGGAGATGGCGCTGCATTCGGTCTTTGCAGTCAAACCGGTTGCAGCGCCTTGCGGCAAAGCGTGAGCAGCTATGAATCTGATAGTTGCCCAGATCTGTGTGACATGCGCAACAGTTTGCGGCAAGGCGCTTGCTGCGGCAGGACAAGGCTTTTTAGAATCGCCTTCCTTCACGCTTGCAACCTTGAACACAAGGTCTGCATAGCCGCCATCCCATTCACGCAAAGGAGAAAGCCATGTCCCATCTGACAACGCCCTTTGCAGCCGTGACCGCCTGAGCCCTTCGCGCTTTTTTCACGCTGCAGTCTGAACACTTGCCATCTCTGGGCAGGTGTGCTGCTGCGCGTTGATCTTGAGGCTTCTGATTCAGAGGTCCTGCGGCTGCTGCATGTATTCATGCACCAGGCTGCTGCGCTGTGCGCGCAGCGGCAACTCAGGACAAGATTGATTCAAAGGCCATTGAATGGGCAATTCTTTGATGGACACCTATGTTCAGGTGTTCGCCAACCGCAGCGTCTGGATGGAAAGCGCTGCCATCGAGCAACTCCACACCACAGCACGCAATCTGCAGGGCATTCGTGCAGCCGTAGGCCTGCCGGATCTGCATCCGGGGCGCGGCTATCCCGTGGGGGCTGCATTTTTTTCAACGGGACGCTTCTACCCGGCATTGGTCGGTGGTGACATAGGCTGCGGCATGGCTCTGCACGCCACCAGTTTGCGGGTGCACAAGACATCGCCCAGCAAGCTGGAAAAAGCGCTGGGAGTGATTGACGGACCACTGACCGAAGCATTGCTGGAGGAGGTCGACATGGCTCAGTTGCAAGCGCTGGCGCAGCGCTGCGGTGTGGCCACGGCAGAAGCTCTGCAGCAAAGCCTGGGCACGATCGGCGGCGGCAATCACTTTGCCGAGCTGCAAGCCGTGGACACGCTGTATGAGGAAGGCGCGCTGGACAAGAAGTGCGTGCACCTGATGGTGCACAGCGGATCGCGCGGGCTGGGTGGCACCATCTTGCGCGAGCATGTGGAGCGTTTCAACCATGACGGCTTGGCGGCAGCAACTCCCGAGGCCCGGGCCTACTGGCAGCAGCACGAGGCTGCCATTGCCTATGCCCAGCTCAACCGCAGCATGATCGCCAGACGCATGGCGCGCGCACTGCGTATGGAGCTGAGCCTGGTGCTGGACATCAGCCACAACCATGTGCAGCGCCACGAATGGCGCGGCGAATCAGGTTTTCTGCATCGCAAGGGTGCGACGCCGGCCGATGAGGGGTTGGTGGTGATTCCCGGATCGCGCGGCGACTACAGCTATCTGGTGCGGCCTGCCTCAGAGCGTGATGAGGCCTTGCACTCGCTGGCCCATGGCGCGGGGCGCAAATGGGCCCGTTCGGATTGCGTGGGCAGGCTCAAACCCAGGTTTTCGCTGGCCGATCTGCAGCAGACGCGCTTTGACAGCGCCGTGGTCTGCGCAGACCGCGAGCTGATCTATGAAGAAGCGCCGCAGGCCTACAAGGACGTGGATGGCGTGATTGCCAGTCTGCAGGAAGCGGGCTTGCTGACCCTGGTAGCGCGGCTCAGGCCGCTGCTGACCTACAAGAGGGGAGCCATGCAATGCTGCTGATACAGATCACGGCCGCGCATGGGCCGACCGAATGCGAGCATGCGGCACGCCTGACCTTGCGCGAGCTGCTGCGCAGCGCCGAGCGAGAGGGTATCGGCATGCAATTGCTGGAAGAGAACCACACGCCTGCCGGCTGCAAATCGGCGCTGCTGAGGGTCGAGGCCGAATCCATGCCCGCCTGGCTTGGCGAATGGCTGGGCACCGTCCAATGGGTGTTTGCCAGTCCGTTCAGGCCCCACCATCCGCGCAAGAACTGGTTTGTGGCCGTGCAGCGATGTGAAGCTCCCAAGGAGCTGCCGGCAGAAGGTGAAATCATTTTTCAGGCCTGCCGTGCATCAGGCAAGGGTGGCCAGCATGTGAACACCACGGATTCTGCTGTGCATGCCGTCCATGTGGCCAGTGGCATTGCCGTCAAGGTGATGACGGAGCGCAGCCAGCATGCCAACAAGCGCCTGGCGCGCGAGCTGATTGCACTGAAGCTGGCCCAGCGGCAGGAACAGAGCCTGCAGCAGTCGGCCCGCCAGCGTAGCCAGCAGCACTGGCAGGTGGAGCGGGGCAGCCCTGTCAAGCTGATGCGCGCTTGAGGAGGTGAAAGGCAGAAGCCCTCAGCTTGGAGCCTCAATTCCAGGTTGGGGCTTTTTTGCCATCAGGTAAAGGGGGCGACGGGCATGCTGCAAAACGCCGCCGTCAACCCACCAGCCAAATGCGCAGGGCCGCTGCAGATTGGGCCTTGGGTTCTTTGGCCTCTGATCAGGAGCAGCACAATCCAAAGCGCAAATCCCGCAACAAATCCCATAAAAAACAAGGGCAGGCTCGCAAGGCCGAACCAGGCGCCTGCCATGGCCATGGTTTTGAGATCTCCATGGCCTATGAGTCCTTTTCCGGTAAAGCGCTGCAGTGCGGTCGTCAGCAGAAACGGCGCCAGATAGGCGGCAGCTGCACCATAGATATGCTCGGCAGCTGAACCTGCTTGAGCGTGATAGAGCAGCCCGGCCCAGAGGACTGGCAGTACAACGATGTCTGGAAGCAGCAGGGCCTTCATATTGATGGCGACCAGGAGCAGAAGGCTCAAAAAGTAGAAGGCCAGTGCCATGCCTTCCGCTTGCAGTCCCTTTGTGGCTACCGTAGCGCAGCCCAGTAGAGCAGAGGCAAGAATCAATAGCACCGACTGAGTGCGTGTGAGTGGGGCGGCGGCGAGGTTGTCTCCGCTGAGTTCAAGCTCCGCATATTCATCGACTTCACGTGCCCATTGACGGGAAATACCCAGAGGAATGCGGAATGTCAGAGGGGTCAGAAATGCTGCAGCGATAAGGGCGCACAAAATGCCGCCCAAAATGGCGGCGATAAAAGGTGTCATGGCAAGGTCACGATGGTTTGAGCCGTGATTGTGTGCTTGTCAGAGCACGTTTGGACCGAGGGCTGCAGAGGGATGGGCTGCTTGCTTAAAAAATACCCATCACCAGCCCCGCTGCCATTGACTGCCCCAGCTCCCTGCAGCGCAGCAGCTCTTCGGGGGTGATGTGCTTGGGCGCGAGTATGGCTTCGGGTGTCTGGGCATGGGTGCAGACAATCAGCGGCTCGGCCACGGGCTTGAGTCGCCAGCCAGTACAGATGCGCTCGATCTGCCGTGCGGCATTGCGGCCATCGCTGCCCGCGCAGATCAGGCTGGCATAGGGGCGGCCCTGAATGCGATCCAGCGCGCCGTAGTAGCTGCGGTCAAAGAAGTCCTTCATGATGCCGCTCACTGCAGCCAGATTCTCTGGCGCGGCAAACAGATAGCCCTGCGCTGCCAGCAAATCCTGGGGGCCGGCCTGATGGGCGGGCAAGAGCCGCACCTCCATCCCCGTTTCGGTACCCGCGCCGGTCGCTGCAGCCTCGGCCATCTGCCGGGTGCCTCCGGTCAGAGAGTGATAGACGATGAGCAGGCTGGTGATGGTGGCCATGATGCCTGTCATTGTCCGCTGTTGCCCGAATGCTTCAAGGCCGAGGTCTGCGATGCGCCGAAGGGTTCAAACCCCGAATATTACAATTCGTTGTTAAAAAGAAACAGTTCTGCAAAAAAGAAACGCGGATCGAGCGCCTGAAATATTCACAAAAATTGACATTCGTCAGGGGCGAGATGCATGAAATGCTCTTGATTTTGAAGCGCTTTCTTATGCGCTCATCTGCGATGAAGGCTGGTAGAGCCGATGTCCTCAGGCAAGATGCGCTGTAGTCTCAGGGAAATCACTTGGCGCTAAGGTCATGGCTTTGTAAGTTGATTCCTACAAACTGTGCGCCAACGTTCTGCTTTCGGCCGTTGGACATCTGAGCCGGTGCGCTCGGATGGCAGGACGGGCGGCTTTTCATATTCGGGTTCCGTTTCCTCGCATGTCGCGTTTCGTTCTTCGTTCATCGTTGGAAAGACATCGTTCCATGCTGGCTCTGGCAGCGCTGGCGATGGGTATGGGTTGTGGCGCGATGGGAGCCTGGCAACTGCACAGCAGCATGCAAAGCCGGGCCCAATTGCGTTTGCAAAACGGTGCCGAGCTTGCAGTGCAGGCGCTGGAACAGCGCCTGGCGGTCTATGCCGATGTGCTGGAACAATTGAGCAGCTCCTTGAGCGGCAGCGTCAATGAGAGCCCGCAGCTGTTTGCTCAGCAGGCACACCATGCGCTATCGCAGGTGCGGCTGCATGGCTTGCAGGCCCTGAGCCTGACAAGGGTGACCGAACCCAACCCCCATGCGGATGCGGGGGAGCCGCCTTTTCACTTCGAGACCTCGGCTGTGTGGCCCTACAAGGGCAATGAGATGCTCAAAGGTCATGACGTCAGGCCGGCGGCCGCCGTCTGGCAGTCTTTACAGTCGGCCTGGAGATCCCGCTCCATGGCTGTTTCCGGTGCCTATCATCTTCATCAGGTCTCAGGCAGTCCCTTGGGAGTGCTTTTGCGGCGTCCCGTCTTCGGGCCGCAATCCAGCCAGGGTGAAGAGGCGGTGCCGCAGCTGCAGGGAATCGTGAATGCCACGGTGCGCCTGTCCGACTTTGCCCTCGGTCTGGTGCCCGCCAATGTCTATCCGCATGTGGCGCTGAAGATCCAGGATTTGGGGCCGATTCAGACATCTGGCGCTGCCGGGGCCGGGCCGGTGGTGGAGAAAACGCTCTACACCGGTTCGATCTGGGCTGCCAACACGGAAGACGCCGATTTCGCGGCCGCACTCCCGCTGGAGCGCAGGCTGCATGTCTATGACCGGGTCTGGCTGCTGCAGTTCAAGTCTGCGATAGGCAGCACTGCCTGGTTGGAGAAGGCCATGCCCTGGGCTGTTCTTGCCTTGGGAGCTTTGCTGGGCTTGCTGGCGGCCTTCGGGATTTCGGGCTGGTGGCAAAGCCGATTCAGCTGGCTGCGGCGCATACGCTCTTCAAAGCAGGCACACAAGCAAAGCGATGCACGTTTTCATGCCATGTGCGAGCAGGCTGCGCTGGGCGTGGTGGAAGTGGATCTGGACAGTCGCGGCATCCTCAAGGTGAATGCGCATTACTGCCGTTTGACAGGCCATGCCGAGCAGGAACTGGTCTCGCGCAATGTGCTGGAAATGCTCGCTCCCGAAGACCGGGCGGGCTGCGCATCGTTGATGGACACGGTCAACCTGCAGCAGTTCCCGCATGGTTCGGGTGAGTTCCGCCTGCGTGCCCGTGATGGCAGCCAGCTCTGGGTGGAGCTGACCGTTTTTCTCGATGGTTCGCAAGAGGCCAGGCGCATTCTGGTGCTGGTGCAGGACATTAGCGGGCGCAAGCGGCTTGAACAGATGGAGCGCGAGGGCCATCAACAGCTGCGCAATCTCATGCAGCGCCTGCCCGTGGGCTTGGTCATGGAAGATCATCAGGGCCGGTTTGTCTACTGGAACGAGGAGTTCCTGCGTCTGGCCGGCCAGAGCGGATCTCCCGAGCACTGCGCGGCGCAATGGTGGCGGCGCATGTATCCCGACATGGCCGAGCACGAGCGTGTGGTGCAGCGCTGGCAAAGCGCGCAAAGCAAGGCGCGGGCCGTCCTGAAGTCCGAGAAAAGCCTGTCCTCCCCGGTGGACGCGCAGCTGGGAGGGCCGGGGGGCTACACCATTGAGGTGCAGGAGATGCAACTGCTGGGCATGGACGGCCTGCGCCGGCCGGTGCTGGTGTCGGGGGTGATGCAGGAGGATGGCTGCCTCATGGTGCTGCAGGATCAGAGTCTGCGCCAGGCCGCCGAGCAGGAAGTCAAACGCCTGGCTTTCTATGATGCACTGACCGATCTGCCCAATCGCCGCCTGATGGCCGACAGATTGCAGCAGGCACTGGAGACCTGCTTGCGGCGTCAGCACTTCGGCGGTGTGGTGCTGCTGGACATCGATAACTTCAAGGCCTTCAACGCGGACTTCGGCCTGGAGCTGGGCGATCTCCTGCTGGTCGGCATGAGCCAGCGCATCAAGGCGCAACTGCCTGCGGGGGCGACCATGGCGCGCCAGGGTGGTGATGATTTTGTGCTGCTGCTGGAGGATCTGGGCGAAGACCCGGTGGCCGCCGCGACCCGGCTGGAGCATGAGGCCAATGTCTGGATGAAGCTGCTCAGCGAGCCCATGGAGATTGCGGGTGCATTGCGCCAGATCACGGTAAGCGTGGGTCTGAGTCTCTTCGGCGGTCAGCCGATGAAGGTGGAAGAGGTGCTGCGCCGCGCCGAGATGGCCATGTACCAGGCCAAGAGTCAGGGCCGCAATACCCACTGTTTCTTCGACCCGCAGCTGCAGTCGGCGCTTCAGGAGCGGCGCACGCTGGAGCAGGACATGCGGGCCGGACTCAAGGCTGGTCAGTTCGAGCTGTTCTATCAGCCGCAGGTGGAGATGGGCCGGGTCATCGGTGCCGAAGCCCTGCTGCGCTGGAAGCATCCTGTGCGCAGCTATGTACCTCCTGCGCAGTTCATTCCGCTGGCCGAGGAAACGGGCTTCATCTTGCAACTGGGCGAATGGGTGCTGGAGGCTGCCTGCCGTCAACTGGCCAGATGGGCCCAGCATCCGCGCTATGCCCAGTTGGTGCTCTCGGTCAATGTGAGTCCCGGCCAGTTTCTGCAGCCGAACTTCGTGGATCAGGTACTCAGGGCCCTGGCAGAGCATGGAGCAGATGCCAGCAGGCTCAAACTGGAGCTGACAGAGGGCATGCTGGTCACCGATGTGGACAGCACCATTGCCAAGATGGCGCGTTTGAAGTCCTATGGCATCGGTTTCTCGCTCGATGACTTTGGGACCGGCTACTCGTCCCTGGCCTATCTCAAGCGCCTGCCGCTCGATCAGCTCAAGATCGACCGCAGCTTTGTGCGCGATGTGCTGACCGACCCTAACGATGCTGCGATTGCCCGCACCATCGTGGCGCTGGCCAAGAGCCTGGGTCTGCATGTGATTGCCGAGGGCGTGGAAACGCTGGCGCAGTGCCGTTTTCTGGAGGGCATCCGCTGCCATGCCTGGCAGGGCTATCTGATGAGCCCCGCCGTGCCGCCGCAGGAGCTTGAGCGTCTGGTCACCCATGGTGTTGTGCCGGGAGCGGGTGCGCCGGCACTGAGTCCGTCTTCGATGCGCTGAGCTGCTGACGGGCGGTGTCTTGATTCACAATATGCCGCTTTGTGTTTGCTGACTCTTTTGCCGTGACCGAAATCAAGACCTTGCTGCTGTTTGCCTTGACTGCTGTGGCCGAAATTCTCGGTTGCTATCTGCCCTGGCTCTGGCTCAAGCAGGGGGCAAGCGTCTGGTTGCTGCTGCCGGCCGTCGTGAGCCTGGCCGCTTTTGTCTGGCTGCTGACGCTGCACCCCTCGGCTTCGGGACGCATTTATGCGGCTTATGGTGGCATCTATATCAGCGTGGCCCTGGTCTGGCTGTGGCTGGTCGATGGCGTGAAGCCCAGCGGCTGGGATATGGCCGGTGTTGTGGTGTGCCTGCTGGGTGCGGGCCTGATTGCTTTTCAGCCTCGGGCTTGAAAAACCATAAAAACCGACTAAAACCCTTGGTGGTCATGCGCAAGCTGCTATGGTTTGCGCAGTTGCAGCAAAGTTGATCTGCGCCCTGGCGGGGAGCGTTATGATTCTGGCCTGTCATCGGCTGCGAGCAAGGATTGGGTTTTCTCAAGCTTTGCATATGCGCGGCCGTTTTTTGCCGTTCCCGGCCTGATCTCCCAAACTGTTGCCGCCCCTGGACCGACCCTGACACCGTGCGCCTGAACTCCATCAAGCTCTCCGGCTTCAAATCCTTTGCCGAACCCACCAACTTCATCCTGCCCGGGCAGATGGTGGGTGTGGTGGGCCCCAATGGTTGCGGCAAGTCCAACATCATGGATGCGGTGCGCTGGGTGCTGGGAGAGAGCAAGGCCAGCGAACTGCGTGGCGAGTCCATGCAGGACGTGATCTTCAACGGCACCACGCACAGAAAGCCGTCGAGCCGTGCCAGCGTGGAGCTGACCTTCGACAACAGCGACCACCGCGCCGGCGGCCAGTGGGGCCAGTTTGGCGAGATCGCCGTCAAGCGCGTGCTCACGCGCGAGGGCAATAGCAGCTATTTCATCAACAACCAGCCCGTGCGTCGCCGCGACGTGCAGGACGTGTTCCTGGGCACGGGTCTGGGCCCGCGTGCCTACGCCATCATCGGCCAGGGCACGATCAGCCGCATCATCGAGTCACGCCCGGAAGAGCTGCGTCTGTTCCTCGAAGAGGCGGCAGGGGTTTCCAAATACAAGGAGCGCAGGCGTGAGACGGAAAACCGCCTTTCGGCCACGACCGAAAACCTCACCCGTGTGGAAGACATTCTTCGCGAACTCAATGCCAATCTTGACAAGCTTGAGAAACAGGCCGAAGTCGCAGCCAAGTACAACGGCCTGAACGCCCAGGTCACGCTCAAGCAGCATCAGCTGTGGTTCCTCAAGCGCGCCGAAGCCGAGGCCGAGCAGGACCGCGTGCGTGTCGAAGGGCTCAAGGTCGTCAATGAGCTCGAAGAGCGCATGGCCGACATCCGCAACAACGAAAGCGGATTGGAGGCCCTGCGCCAGGCGCATTACGACGCCAGCGACCATGTCAATCAGGCGCAGAGCAAGCTCTACGAAGCCACGGCCGAAGTCGGCAAGCTCGAGGCCGAAATCCGCTATGTGGTCGAAGGTCGCCAGCGCGTGCAGCAGCGCCTGCAGCAACTGGCCGAGCAACTGCTGCTGTGGAGCAGCCGCAGCGAAGAGGCCCAGGGCGAGATCGAGAGCATCGAAGGCGCGGGCATGGACGCCGAAGAGCAGGCCGAGATGCTGGCTGCCCAGCTCGAAGAGCAAAGCGCCCGTCTGCCCGATCTGGAAGAGGCTTTGCACAAGGCGCAAAAAGCCGATGCCGATCAGCGCAACTCCGTCGTGCAGGTGCAGCAGCAGATCCAGGTGCTGGCCGCCGAGCAGCGCAGCCTGGACGAGCAGCGTCGCCAGTTCGAAACCCGCTATGAGCGTCTGCGCACCGACCGCAATGCGCTGGAAACGCCCGATGAAGCGCGCCTGAACAATCTGCAGGCGCAGTTGGCCGAGGCGCAGGAGCTGGCCGAAATGGCGGCCGCCGTGCTCGAAGAGCTGCAGGAAAACGTGCCGCAGCTCGACGAGGATCGCCGCACCCGCCAGCAGACGGTGAACGCGGAAAACAGCCGCCACGCCGATCTGTCGGCGCGGCTCGATGCGCTCAAGGCCTTGCAGGAAAAGGTCAAGACCGACGGCAAGCTCCAGCCCTGGCTGGCCAAGCATGGGCTGGATGGCTTGCAGGGGCTGTGGAGCCGTATTGCCATCGAAGGCGGCTGGGAAAACGCGCTGGAAGCCGCACTGCGCGAACGTCTGGGCGCACTGGAAGTAGGGCGCCTCGATATGGTGCGCGGCTTTCTGGGCTCGGGCGGGCAGGATGCACCGCCTGCGCGACTGGCGTTTTTCAGCCCGCCACAGACTACCGGAGCCGCACCTAACAGCCGTTTTTCGCCGTTGTCGGATTTGCTCAAGATCAGCGATGCAGGGCTGCGTGCCGTTCTGGTCGACTGGCTGGCGGGCTGCTATACCGCGCCCACGCTGGACGAAGCTTTATCTAGGCGTGCCGAGCTGCAGGCTGGCGAGACGATTTATGTGCCCACGGGCCATGCGGTGACTGCGCACAGCGTCACCTTCTATGCCCAGGATTCCGAGCAGTCGGGTCTGCTGGCCCGTGCCCAGGAAATCGAGCACCTTGAAAAAGAGGTGCGCGCCCAGGCCCTGATTGCCGAGGAGTCGCGTTCGGCCCTGGTACGCGCGGAAAGCGCCTATGCCGATGCCTCCCAGCGTCTGGTGGCTGCGCGCCGTGAAGCAAGCGAGTCGCAAAGCCGTGCCCATGAGCTGCAGGTCGAAACCCTGCGCCTGTCGCAGCTGGCCGAGCAGGCCCGCGCACGCAATGCCCAGATTTCTGCCGACCTGTCGGAAGTCGAGGCCCAGCTCTCCGATATCGAAGAGCGCAAGGTGTCGGCCGAGGCTCGCTTCGAGGAGCTGGACATGCAACTGGCCGACAGTCAGGAGCGCCATGCACAACTGGGCGACCGGGTGCTGGAGTCAGAGCGCCGCCTGAACGAGTCGCGCGAGCAATTGCGCGCCCTGGAGCGTCAGGCCCAGGAAGCCACTTTCTCGCAGCGCACGCTGCATGCGCGCCGCGCCGAGCTGTCGCGCACCATCGAAACCGCCAGCCAGCAGGCCAAGTCGCTGGCCGAGGAGCAGCAGCGCGCCCAGGACGAGCTGGCCCGCTTGTCCGACGCCGCAGCGCAGGGCGGTCTGCAGGATGCGCTGGATCTGAAGATGCAGCGTGAGAAGGATGTGGCCGAGCGTCGCAGCGAATACGAAGACCTGACCAACAAGCTGCGTGCCAGTGACGAGCGCCGCCAGTCGCTGGAAAAGGCGCTGGACCCGCTGCGCCAGCGCATCACCGAATTCCAGCTCAAGGAGCAGGCCGCGCGCCTGGGTCTGGAGCAGTACAGCAATCTGCTGACCGAGGCCGAAGCCGATCTGGCCGCCGTGGCCCAGTCCATTGCCGAGGGCAATGTGCGCATGCATGGTCTGCAAGGCGAAATCGACCGCCTGCACCGGGAAATACAGGCTCTGGGCGCGGTGAATCTGGCCGCTCTCGACGAGTTGACGCTGGCGCGCGAGCGCAAGACCTTCCTCGATGCGCAGATGGACGATCTGACCAAGGCCATGAACACTCTGGAAGAAGCCATCCGCAAGATCGACGCCGAGACGCGTGATCTGCTGACCGGCACCTTCGATATCGTCAACCGTCACTTTGGCCGCATGTTCCCCGAGCTGTTTGGCGGCGGCCAGGCCAAGCTGGTGATTACCGGCGACGAAATTCTGGATGCCGGCGTGCAGGTGATTGCCCAGCCGCCCGGCAAGAAAAACCAGACCATTCACCTGCTCTCGGGTGGCGAGAAGGCACTGACCGCGATTGCGCTGGTGTTTGCCATCTTCCAGCTCAACCCCGCACCCTTTTGTCTGCTCGACGAAGTGGATGCGCCGCTGGACGACGCCAATACCGAGCGCTATGCCAAGCTGGTTCACAGCATGAGCAAGGGCACCCAGTTTCTGTTCATCAGTCACAACAAGATCGCCATGGAAATGGCCGAGCAACTGATCGGTGTGACGATGCAGGAGCAAGGTGTTTCACGAATTGTTGCGGTGGACATGGAGTCCGCACTGTCCATGGCTGAGCTATCCTGAGCCATGTCGTCCAAATATTCTGGAAAAACCGTTTTCTGACATGAGTAACCTGCAAATCAGTCTGGCCGTCCTGGGTGTGGTGCTGTTGATCCTGATCGTTGCCTACAACTCCTGGACCTCCCGGCGCAATGCTCCCCGCAAGGCCGAACCTTTGGAAGAGAGCGCGGACCCTGCCCGCCACGAGCCCGGTATGGACACCGTGGGACATGGCTCCGATCTGACCAAATACCAGCATGAGCCCATGCTCGGCGACTTCGGCAAGGCTATTCCCGGCACCGAGCCCGTGCAGATGCCCGAAGGCCGCTTTGCCGAGGCGGATGCCGAGCTGGCCCGCATCGTGGCCCGCGAAGCCTATGAAGAGCAGCAGCGCCAGGCCGCTCTGGCTCAGCAAGGCGAGCAGGGTGCCGGTGATGCGGTCATGTCCGTTCAGCGCACCGATGCTGCCATCGCCGCAGTGACCGAGCAGACCGCAGCCCCGCGCCAGGAACCTGTGCTGGCCGATGTACCGTTGGCGGCAGAGCCTATTCCCACCATTGCGCCCGCTCCATCGCTGGAGCGGCGCAGCCATCTGGACCCGTTGATCGACGCCATCGCTCCCATCACCGTAGCGCAGATCGTGCCGGGAGAGGTGGCATTGCAAGCCCACCCCAGCACACGCCGTGCGGGCAACAAGCCCTTTGCCATCGAAGGCATGAACCAGGAAAGCAGACAGTGGGAGCCGCTGCAGGCCGGTCAGCGTTACCTGGGCTTTCAGGCGGGCGTGCAACTGGCCAACCGTACCGGCTCGCTCAACGAGATCGAGTTCTCGGAATTCGTCACCAAGGTGCAGCGCTTTGCCGATGCGCTGGGTGCCATGGCCGATGTGCCCGATATGCTTGGCGAAGTCTCGCGCGCCCGTGAGCTCGATCAGTTCGCCAGCGAGCACGATGCACAGCTGAGCTTCATGCTGCGTGCGCGCCAGGCGTCCTGGAGCGCCGGTTATGTGCAGCAGAATGCCCAGCGCCTGGGATTCGTGACTTCGGCCATGCCGGGCCGCATGGTGCTGGCATCGCCCCTGCCCAATATGCCGCCCGTGCTGGTGCTCAGCTATGACCCGCAGGCTGCCCTGGGTGACGACCTGGATCAGTCCGTGGTGCGCGAATTCCTGATCAGTCTGGATGTGGCCCAGGTGCCGCGTGGCCAGCAGCCGTTTGCGCGTTTGCGCCAGGTGGCAGAGCAGCTGTGCCAGACCATGGATGGCGTGCTGTGCGACCAGAACGGCTATCTGCTGCCAGTGTCGGCGCTGGACCCTATCCAGCATGACCTGGAGCTGCTCTACGACAAGCTCGACAGCGCCGAGCTGTCGGCCGGCTCGCTGCTCGCCAGAAGGCTTTTCAGCTAAAAAATGCTCCCCCCTGAGCCGCTGCGCGGCTTCCCGTTGCACGGCGCCCCCAAGGGGGACGACGGCCTTTGCTGGGGCAGCCCACGCTGCGGGGCGGCCCTTGCTGGCCGTCTCTCGTTTGGGCCGCGCGGGTTTCATGGGCCGTGGGTGATGCGGATACCATGCGTGAACAACCATCATTAAGGCCAACGATGTTGGCCTTTTTCATCGTCATTTCCCTGGCTAGAGCATGACCGAGAATTTAGACCTTTTTTCCGCTGAACCCCAGGACCAGAAGGCGCCAGCAGCTATCAAAAATGGGGTGCCTGAAACGGTGATGGCCAAGACGGCCGCACTGCGTGCGCAGCTCAACCAGTGGGCGCACGAATACTATGTGCTGGACACCCCCACGGTGCCCGACGGCGAGTACGACCGGATCTACCAGCAGCTCGAAGCACTTGAAGGAGCCTATCCCGCACTTGTCACGCCGGACTCTCCCACGCAGCGCGTGATCGGTGCGGTGCTGGATGGCCTGACACCGGTGCGCCATGCCGTGCCCATGCTCAGCATCCAGACCGAGACCGATAACGAGGCTACGGGCGCCATCGCCTTTGACCAGCGCGTGCGCAAGGAGCTGGGCCTGGATGAGTCCGCTGCAGCCATCGAATATGTGGCCGAGCCCAAGTTTGACGGCTTGGCCATGAACCTGCGCTACGAGAATGGCGTGCTGGTGCAGGCCACCACACGCGGTGATGGCGAGGTGGGCGAGGACGTGACGCACAACATCCGCACCATTCGCCAGATCCCGCTGACGCTGTCCGCTGCGGCCAAGGTGCCGCCTGTGGTCGAGGTACGTGGCGAGGTGCACATGATGCGGGCCGATCTGGAAAAGCTCAACGAGCGCCAGCTGGCAGCCGGTGGCAAGACTTTTGCCAACCCGCGCAATGCGGCGGCAGGCTCGGTGCGCCAGCTGGACTCGAAGATTGCGGCCCAGCGTCCGCTGTCGTTCTTTGCCTATGGCCTGGGCGAGATCACGCCAGCCGATCAGGGTGGGCCCGACTTCGGCACTCACTACGGCATGCTGCAGACGTTGAAATCCTGGGGTTTTCCGGTTGCACCGCAGGTGTGTGTGGCGACAGGCGCTTCGGAATTGGTAGCGTTTCACGAACGCATAGGCGCCGAGCGCGCCAGTCTGCCCTATGAGATCGACGGCGTGGTCTACAAGGTCAACAGTCTGGCGCTACAGCGCCAGCTGGGCTTCAAGTCGCGCGAGCCGCGCTGGGCTGTGGCGCACAAGTATCCGGCCCAGGAGATGCCCACGCTGATGGAGGCCATCGACGTGCAGGTCGGCCGCACCGGCAAGCTCACACCCGTGGCGCGCCTGGCACCCGTACAGGTAGGGGGTGTGGTGGTGACCAATGCCACCTTGTCCAATCTGTTCGACATCCGTAAGAAAGGCGTGCGCGTGGGCGACCAGGTCATCGTGCGCCGCGCCGGCGATGTGATTCCCGAGGTGGTGGGCAAGGTTGCCGGCGAGCGACCTTTGTATGTACCTAACTTCCGCATGCCCAAAACCTGCCCCATCTGCGGCAGCGAAGTGGTACGCGAAAAGGGCGAAGCCAACCACCGCTGCACGGGCGGTCTGTTCTGCGGTGCGCAGCGCAAGGAAGCCATCTTGCACTTCGCCCACCGCCGTGCCATGGATATCGAGGGTCTGGGCGACAAGCTGGTCGACCAGCTCGTCGATGGCCAGGTGGTGCGCGTGCTGCCCGATCTGTACAAGCTGGGCCTGACCTCGTTGGCGGCGCTGGATCGCATGGCCGAGAAATCGGCCCAGAACGTGCTCGCGGCCCTGGAGAAATCCAAGAGCACCACGCTGCAGCGCTTTCTGTTCGGTCTGGGCATTCGCAACGTAGGTGAGTCCACGGCACGTGATCTGGCCAAGCATTTCGGCAAGCTCGACGCCATCATGGACGCCAGTGTGGAAGAGCTGCTGCAGGTCAAGGATGTAGGTCCTGTGGTGGCCGACAGCATTCACACCTTTTTTGCCCAGCCTCATAACCGCGAGGTGGTGGAGCAGCTGCGCGCCTGTGGCGTGCACTGGGAGGAAGGCGAGCCGGCCGAGAAGGCGCCGCAGATTCTGGCGGGGCTGACGGTCGTGCTGACCGGTACCCTGCCCACGCTGGGCCGCGATACCGCCAAGGACATGCTGGAAGCCGCTGGTGCCAAGGTCTCCGGCTCGGTCAGCAAGAAGACCAGCTATGTGGTGGCCGGTGCGGAGGCGGGCTCCAAGCTGGCCAAGGCCGAAGAGCTGGGCGTGCCCGTGCTGGACGAGGCCGGCATGCTGGCCTTGCTCAGCGGTGAGCGACCGGCCTGACACGCATACAAAGGACTGTCAGCATGAGCAAATTGCGGCGCAAGCCCATAGTTGGCCTGGCACTGGGCAGCGGCTCTGCCCGCGGCTGGGCACATTTCGGTGTGCTGCACGCGTTGCGTGAGGCCGGAATCAGCCCCGACATCATCTGCGGCACCTCGATTGGCTCGCTGGTTGGCGCAACCTATGCTGCCGGCGAGATGGACAGCTTTCAGGACTGGGTGCTGGGCCTGGGCAAGCGCAAGGTGTTCGGCTTCATGGACTTCAACCTGGGCGGAGGCTTGCTCAAGGGCGAGAAGATCATCGACTTCTGGCGCGAGAACTTCGTGCAGGAAACCATGGAGGAGCTGAGTGCGCCGTTTGGCTGCGTGGCCACCGACCTACAGACCGGCGCAGAAGTCTGGCTGCGCAAGGGCTCGATTGCCGAGGCCGTGCGTGCCTCGATTGCCTTGCCAGGACTGTTCACTCCCGTCATTCACCAGGGGCGTTTGCTGGTCGATGGCGGCCTGGTCAACCCGGTGCCGGTGTCGCTGGCCCGTGCCATGGGCGCGGACATCGTGATTGCGGTCGATCTGAACGCCGACATCATGCGCAAGCATATGAAGCCGGTGGACTTTTCACAGACCGAGCTGAAAGTCCAGACGCAGGAAATTCATGTCTCGGCGCTGAAGCAGGATGCCGTGGCTGAAGAGGAGGCTCTGGCCGACCCCGTGGGCTGGAGCGGGAAATGGAAGCGCAGCATGACCAGCGTGAAAAGCCTGTCGTCCTCGGTGATCCGGCGGGGCCGCAAGGATGAGGCGGTTGATGCGGACGACGCGCCAGCCGTGCCATCGCTGGTGAACGTGGTGCAGGCCAGCGTCAGCATCATGCAGATGCGCATCACGCGCAGCCGCATGGCCGGCGATCCCGCCGAGGTGCTGATCGCGCCGCGCCTGTCCCATATCGGTCTGATGGATTTTCACCGCGGACGCGAATCCATCGATGAAGGTTTTGCTGCAACCCGGCTGGCGCTGCCTGCGCTCAAGGACTGGGGGCTGTAGCCCGGTTGGCATCTGGGACGGAGCAGGCGTCTGGCTCTGTCATAGCTCATGGGCCAACAGGGTGAAACGCTGCAAGGACACATAGCGCGAGCCGCGTTTGCTGCATTCACGCAGCAGGCCCTCGCGGCAAAAGCCCAGGCTGGTCAGCAGCCGTGCAGAGGCCGTGTTTTCCGGCTCGACATAGGCGACCATGCTGTGCAGCCTCAAGTGATTGAAGGCCTCGGGCAGCCAAAGCTGCAGTGCGCTGCGCATCAGGCCCTGGCCCCAGTGCCTGGGCAGCAGCCAGTAGCCGAGCTCGGCACTGTCGCCATCGTCGTCGCGGTCATAGGCACCCAGTGCGCCTACGAGCTGACCATCCATGCAGATGGCTTGCCACCAGCCTTCACCATCGGCGCTTTGCTGCTGGTACCAGTGCAGCTGCTCGCGTGCGATGGCCTGGGCATCGGTTTCGTCCGTCTCCAGCCCGTAGTGCTGTGTGACGCGCTCGTCGCCCATGGCGCAGGCGATGGCGGGCAGATCCGCGTTGCGGAAATTGCGCAGCTGCAGGGTGGGGCGGCTCATGTCTGGGCTTGCTCAGCTGCGGATATAGACCCAGCCGCCTTGCTGCATGCGTGCCAGGGCATCCACGGCGCCCATGGGCAGTACCTGCACGCCAGCAGGTGCGCTCAGGTCGTTGTTTCTGAGGGTGTTGGGGCACAGCAGCACGCGGGGCAAGGCCGGGCCCATGTCCTCGGGTGCATCCACCACGGCCTGCACGGCCTGGGCGTTGGCCACAATCCAGACTTCGGCCTGGGGTTGGGCATTGGTCAGGTTCTTGAAGTTGCCGCGTGCACGTGCCAGCGCCTGGGCGGTGGGGGCGTGCAGTACCACGCGGGTGTCGGGCGCCAGGGCGGGTAGCAGGGTATTCCAGTCGGGTTGGCTCATGGTGAAGGCCTCTCAATTGCTATGCAGACTATAGCTTCTGACGCTGACTGGATATGGTCTAAGGCCTATCTGGAGCCAGATTTATCCATCACGCTGTCAAACAGCCCGGGCGGCATGCCGGTGCGAATCTGGACGCTGTCCTGAGCATTTTTCCAGATCGTGGCGGGCGTGGCGCGCAGACCCATGGCCCTCATCAGAGAGACATTGTTGGCCAAGGCATCGCGGGCCGACAGCGGAATGCGTGGCAGCGCGGCAATACCCAGCGTGTCGGGGCTTTTGCCGTGCGCATCGGCATAGGCCTGTGCATGGCCGGCCAGGGCTTGCTCGGGCGATGGGGCTTGCAAGATGGCTGCGGCCTTGCCTTCGCTGCTGGGGCGCAGCACGGCGACCAGGATATGGCGCAGCTGCAACTGGCCCGATTGCACCAGAGGACGCGCTTCGCGCCATAGCTGGTTGCAATAGGGGCAGTTGGGGTCGGTGAAGACATAGGCGATTTGCGGTGCATCGGGCTTGCCGTCGCCAATCCAGTGAGTGCGCTCCAGGTCGGCCCAGATCTGCTGGCCCATGGGCTTTTGCACGGCGGACTGCAAGGCTTTGGCGTTGACATCCTTGCCTTGCGCATCGATCACCGTGCCTATGACCCAGTGCTTGCCGTCGGGCAGGCGGTAGATGGGGATGGCTTGCTGCTCGCGGTAGGCGGCCCAGGCCTTGAGCCCGCCAGCTGCGGGCATGGGGCCGACCACCGTCAGCCCTTGCTCGGCCAGGAACTTCTCGGATGGCAGATCACCGGCCGCCGGGCCGGCCCAGGCCATGGCGGCTGCGGCGATGGAGGCCCCTGCGACCAGGGCGGCGGCCAGCAATGCCATACGGCTTCGGTATATGTGAGGGGTCATCTGGGGCCTTTTTTGATTGTTGTGTGACGCGCTATCGGGCGGGGGGGCGAGCTGGCGCAATGCGCGTCAGCTGCTCGGCCAGGCTGGCGCGGGACAGCTCTCCCATGCGCATTCCGCGCAGTTGGCCCTGAGCGTCATAAAAATAGGTGGACGGCAGACCGCGTTGCTGCCAATGGGCGCTGGCGCGCTGCTCGGGGTCCAGCAGCACCTGCGGCAGCGGCAAGGCCATGGCCTGCAGGTAGCGCATCACGGCTGCCGCGTCCTCGCCCTGGTTGATCCAGAGAAAGCGAATATCCGGATGCTCCTTCTGGGCCTGGGCCAGTACCGGCATCTCGCGGCGGCAGGGCGGGCACCAGGTGGCCCAGAGATTGATGACCAGCGGCTGGCCCTGGTAGCTGCGCAGGTCCACGGTTTGCGTGCTGGCCGTGACCAAAGTGATGGCTGGAATGGCTGGTTTTTCCGGCTCGACCCAGTTACGCAACGCGTGAGCAGCTATCAGAATGAAAGCGCCTGCGGCCAAGGCCTGCAAAGTGGCACGGCGCAAAGCAGTGTTGCGGCGCGCGCGCCAGAGTGTCCAGGCCGCAGCGGCCGCCAGACCGGCCCACAGATTCCAGCCGCCATCGCGGATATCGACGATCTGCAGCACGCTGGCAGCCGAGTGGGTCACGGGTTGCAGATACTCTTGCCACCACTGGCCCACATAGGCCAGGCGCGCCGCCAGCAAACCCACGAGGAACGAGCGCATGAGCAAGGCATCGACAGCCTGCTCCAGGCGCAACTGCTGGCGTCTGGCCCACCATTGGCTCAGGAGCATGGCGAGGAACAAGGCAAGCGCCATGGTCGGCAGGGCCATGGGGCCGATCAGCACGCTGGCGGGCAAGGCCAGTGATTGCAGCCAGGAAGGAGATGAGGTGGAGATGGGGATAGCCTCTACCGCACTGTCTATGCTTGCTGCTTCTGCGCTGGCTAGTTGGCCCAGTTGTTGGACACTGATGCTCTGCTGCTGGGCCGGGTAGCAGACGCCGGCATGGGCGCAGCCCTGCCATTGCAGCTGCAGCGGCCATTGTTCCGAGCGCTGCGGCAGCGCTGCTTCGATGCGCAGCTCGTCATGAAAGACCTGTACCGTGCCAAAGAAAGCGTCGGTCAGGGTCTGTCCTTGCGGAATGTTCAGTGCCAGTGGCTGGCCTTGGGCATCGCTGAGCTTGAGCTGATCGCGATAGAGGTAGTAGCCCGGCTCTATCCGCCAGTGCAGTTGCAGCAACTGCCTGGTGCCCTCGGTTTTGATAGCGCTTGGCGCAGGCGGTGTCAGCACAAACGCCTGTTCGGAGCCGAGAACCTCGGTGGAGGAGCTGCCGTTGCCTTGTTGTTGCTGCAACAGCCCGGGCACCTGCAGAGGCTGCGCCGGCGCAGCGGCCCCCATCAGCAGCGATGCAGGCAGCAGGACGATGGCAGCAAGGCGAGAAACAGGCATGGGGGCAAGAGCACAAAAAAACCGATCAAACAGGTCGCCAATCTTGGGTGCTGGGGATTAAGCAGGGGTTAACGCTGACAAAAGACAAATCTGCGATGCTTTCCCGTTTCGGGTATGCAATAGGAACAGTGGCAGAAGCACGGCATCAGAGCCGATGTGAGCGCAGGTTCAGGAATACACAATGCACGTGCTGTTGGTGGAAGATAACGCTTTGGTGGCCAGTGGGGTCAAGGCAGGCCTGCAACTGCAGGGTTTCGGGGTCGATGTGGTGGGCTGTGCCGCCCAGGCGGATGCGGCCATCAAGTCCTCGCATTTCGACGTCTGCGTACTGGACCTGGGGTTGCCCGACGAAGACGGCTTGCACCTGCTTGCTCGCTGGCGCAGCCAGGGGCTGGAGTTGCCGGTGCTGGTGCTGACCGCACGCGACGCGGTAGGCCAGCGCATAGAAGGTCTGCAGACCGGCGCTGATGATTATCTGGCCAAGCCTTTCGACCTGCATGAACTGGCTGCGCGGCTGCATGCGCTGCTGCGCCGTGCGGCGGGCCGCGCTGTGGACTGGATTGTGCTGGGCGATGTGCAGCTGGATCTGGCCGCGGGCCGTGCCCAGCGCGATGGCCTGCCCGTGGATCTGTCGCGTCGAGAATGGGCGCTGTTGCGCGCCTTGCTGCAATCGCCGGGCCGGGTGCTGAATCTGGAGCAACTGCGCGACAGCCTTTACGGCTACAGCCAGGATGTCGAAAGCAATGCGGTCAATGTGCACGTCCACCATCTGCGCCGCAAACTGGGCCCGGACATGGTGGAGACGGTGCGTGGCTTGGGCTTTAGGCTGGGGCGTGCCCAGGGCCTGGGAGGCCGCTGATGCGCAGTCTGCGGGTAAGGCTGCTGGTCTGGCTGTGCCTGGCGCTGTGCACCTTGTGGGGTGGCGTGGCAGCCTGGATGTTTGCGGGCATGCGGCATGAGCTGCGCTCGGTGCTGGACGACCGCCTGATTGCCTCTGCCCATATGGTGGCGGGCATTGTTCACCAGTTCAAACCCGAAAACGTTTCGCCCAGCGACTGGGGGCCGATGCTGAACGTGGTCTCCCGCGATGGCGTGGCCTGCGAGGTCAGCATGCTGCGCAGCGAGGTGCGCGCGGCGCCAGCGGCCGCGAATGTGCAGGCACAGGGTGAATCAGGGCCGGCCCCGCGACCGACCCTGATTCCTGCATCTCCATTGGACAGACCCAGCGACAAGGCTGCTCTGCCAGTGCAGGCAGAGTCCGCGCCGGATGACTCTCGCGTGGTCGCGCGCAGTGCCGGTGCCCCCAGTTTTCAGGCGCCGCTGCCATTGGGTTTTTCGACGATGACCAAGGGCGGGCGTCCCTGGCGCACCTATGTGCTTGAAGAGCATGGCGTGCGCATTGCCACGGCCGACCGTATTGATGTGCGCGAAGGCCTGGTCCACGGCTTTGCCTACACCATCATCCTGCCTTTCGTGCTGGCGCTGCTGGCCAGCATGCTGCTGATGTGGTGGGGTGTGACGCGAGGCTTGAAGCCGCTGGAGTCGCTGCGCCAGGAGTTGAGCCAGCGCCCTCCGGGCGATGATTCACCGGTGGCGCAGGGCCGTCAGGTGCGGGAGCTGGCGCCATTGGTGCAGACCGTCAACCACATGCTGCAACGCGTGCACAGCGCCATCGAGCGCGAGAGGCGCTGGAGCGATGATGCGGCCCATGAGCTGCGCACGCCACTGACGGCCGTCAAGGCCCATGTGCAAGTCGCCCAGATGGCCGTGGACAGTGCGGGTGGCCTGCAGATGGTTCGCAGCGATACCCAGGGCCCGGACCTGCAGCCGAGCTGGCATCCGGTGTCCGAGACTGCGCAGTGGCTGATGGCGCGCGATGCGCTGCTGCAGGCGGGCGAGGGTGTGGAGCATCTGCAGCACACGCTGGAGCAATTGCTGCTGCTGGCGCGGCTCGATTGCCAGCCGGTCAGTGAATCCGCAGACAGCGAGATCGTCTGCGGCAGCGAGCCGGCCTGTGCCTGGGATGCGCTGGAAAAAGCCTGGGAGCTGGCCGCCACGGCCAATCCCTCGGCCCGAGCACGGCTGACCTGGCTGCCGGGGCAGCGCCAGGGGGATGGGTATCTTGAAGATCTGCATGTGGTGGTCCCCCAGCCCTTGCTGGTGTCCGCGCTGCGCAATTTGATGGAAAACGCTCTGCGCTACGGCCAGGAGCCGGGGGCGCAGCCTTCGGAATGCCCGGTGTTTCTGGGAATGTGCCATGCGAAGCAACTGCCACAAACACTGCGCCAGGGCGACAGGCCTGCATCGCCGGCTGGCTATGTGCATCTGGTGGTGGCGGACCATGGACCGGGGCTGAGTGCTGAGGACTGCAGCATTGCCGTGCAGCGTTTCTGGCGCAAAAAGCATCAGTCCCATGGCAGCGGCCTGGGCTTGGCAATTGTGCAGCGCATTGCGCAGTGCAGCGGCGGGGCGCTGCAACTCATACCGCTGGCAGACTGGGAGGATGCGGGGGCAGTCTGGGCACTGGAAGGCGGCGCGAATACAGGTCTGGTGGCGAGTCTGTATCTGCCCGTGCGCGTCTGTAGAGCCGAGGGGGTCGAGGCTGACGAGAGCAAAGTCCGCTGCTGAAGGCGCTGTTTATTAATCGATGCTTAATCTTCCATAAGTATGGTTCCGGGAATGTCCGGTCAGGGCTCGTCGAGCACCTGATTTCAAAGGTCAGACGCCGGTGCTTTTTGTACATGCCCGATAGCTGCAGTGCGCGCCGCGTATTTCACCATTCCCAAGATGAACCGCTTGAACACAAAGACTCTGCCTCGGTCGTGGGTGGCTGTCGGCATTTCCATGCTGATGGCAACCGGCGCCTGGGCGCAAGAACCCGTTGCTGCCAAGGCCGCACTGCAAGGCAGTGCCGCTGCCGGTGAAAAGATTGCACAGTCCGGCTCTGCGGGCGGTGCTGCGGCCTGCGCCACCTGCCATGGTGCCAAGGGCGAAGGCCAGGCTGGCTTTCCTGCTCTGGCGGGCCAGCATGCCGGCTATCTGGAGCGCCAGCTGCAGCAAATGGCCGCTGGCGCCCGCCAGTCCGCCGTGATGGCGTCCATGGCCAAGGCGCTGAGCGAGCAGGAGCGTGCCGACGTGGCCGCGTTCTACTCCAGCCTGAAGTTGCCCATCCAGCCCACGCGCGGTGCGCTGCCTGGCAAGAATGATGATTCGGGCGCGTGGCTGGTCGAGCGTGGTCGCTGGGCCGATGGCATTCCCGCCTGTGCGCAGTGCCATGGCCCTGGCGGTGTCGGTGTGGGCAAGGATTTCCCTGCCATCGGTCACCTGCCTGCCGACTATATGCAAAGCCAGATCGATGCCTGGAACAAGGGCCAGCGTGAGGCCGGTCCCCTGGGTCTGATGGGGGCAGTGGCCAAGAAGCTGACGGCCGATGACGTCAAGGCCGTTGCCGCCTATTACCAGCGCCTGCACAACCCTGCCGCAGCCACAACGCCTGCAAAGCCCTGAGGTCACCATGTCCCAAGCACAACAAGACAAGGCCAAGTCTTCCAATCTGGCTGAATACGCAGTCGTGGCCAGCTTATTTGCGGGCCTGGGCGGTGCGCTCTGGTACGGCATGAGCATCAGCAGCCCCAAGAAGGCTGAAGAGCCAGCCAAGATTGCAGCCCCCGCACCTACGGATCTCAAGGCTGTGCCCGTAGCGGCCAACAGCGGCGTGTTCACTCCTCCCGCTGCCAGCGATATTCCCGAAGGCCCGATGGGCGAGTGGATTCGCCGTGGTGAAGCCATCTTCACCCGCACGCCTGCCAACGCCGTGGGCTTCTCGGGCAACCCCCTGAGCTGCACCAACTGCCACCTGGACGCTGGCCGTCTGAAGGGCGCAGCTCCCATGTGGGGTGCCTACCCCATGTACCCGGCCTATCGCAAGAAGACCGACCATGTCGATACTTTCGCTGAACGCGTGCGCGGTTGCTTCATGTATTCCATGAACGGCAAGGCACCGGACGACGGCCACGACATTCTGGTGGCGCTGGAGTCCTATGCCTACTGGATGGCGCAGAAGGCACCAACGGGCGAGAAGCTGCCCGGTGCGGGCTTCAAGAAGGCCGGTGAGCCCGAGCAGACGCCTACCTACGAGGCTGGTGCCAAGGTGTATGAAGCCAAGTGTGCGCTGTGTCACGGTGGTGACGGCAAGGGCCAGTTTGTCGGCGATATCGCCGTGTTCCCGCCGCTGTGGGGCAAGGACTCCTACAACTGGGGCGCCGGCATGCACGAGATCGACAAGGCGGCTAACTTCATCAAGAACAACATGCCCTACGGAAATGCCACGTTGACAGACCAGGAAGCCTGGGATGTGGCGACTTTCATCAACAGCCAGGAGCGTGGTCAGGACCCCCGCTTCAACGGCGACCTGAAGGCAACTGCCGAGAAGTACCATGCTGGCAAGTTCACCTTGTATGGCAAGGAAGTCAACGGCAAGTTGCTCAAGGGTCTGTAAAAAGCACTTGTTGCCAAACCTGATCGGGGCCAGCTTCTTAAAAAGGGGCTGGCCTTTTTTGACGGCTGAATATTCAGTGTTTTGGCTTGTAGTGCTTGCCTGTAAAACGCTATAAGCTCATTTTTTGATAGTGCTTGAGATATCAAAAAGCCCGGCGGTACCGGGCTTTCAAGCAGCAAGGCGGTGATCACGCCATGAACAGATAGTGATCTATGAGCAAAGCCAGGAACAGCAGGCTCAGGTGTATGAGGGAGAAGCGGAAGGTCTTGCGCGAGAGCGCATCCGAATAGTTGCGGTACAGAGCAATGGCATAGCCGACAAAGCCCGCGCCAAGCACCACGGCGGCGAACAGATAGAGCCAGCTGCTCATGCCGTACATGAAGGGCAGCAGGCCGGCGGCGAACAGCACCAGGGTGTAGAGCAGAATCTGCAGGCGTGTGTATTTGCTGCCATGGGTCACGGGCAGCATGGGCAGACCGGACTGGCGGTAATCCTCCACGCGGTACAGCGCCAAGGCCCAGAAATGGGGCGGAGTCCAGAGGAAGATGATGAGGAACAAAATCAGTGCTTCAGGCCCGACATTGCCGGTCATGGCAGCCCAGCCCAGTACGGGCGGCATGGCGCCCGATGCGCCCCCAATCACAATGTTCTGCGGCGTGGCGGGCTTGAGCACCACGGTATAGATCACTGCGTAGCCGACAAAAGTGGCCAGCGTCAGCCACATGGTCAGCGCATTGGTCCAGAGCAGCAAGATCGTTGCACCCACCATGCAAAGAATGGCCGAGAAGGCCAGCGCCTGCTGGCTGGAAAGCTCGCCACGTGCGGTAGGGCGCCAGGACGTGCGTTTCATCTTGGCGTCGATATGGCGCTCGACCAGGCAGTTGAAGGCGGCAGCAGCGGCGGCCACCAGCCAGATGCCGACGCTGGCCACACCCATATGCACCCACTGCGAGACCGTGGGCCAGCCAGGAACGGCCAGCACCATGCCGATCAGCGCGCAGAACACAATGAGCTGAACCACGCGCGGCTTGGTCAGCGCGTAGTACTGGCTCAGTCGAGAGGAGCTATCGGGCAGGGTTTCACTTTGACTCATGCATTCACTCTTTGTGCGCGGTGCCTCAGGCAGGGCGGCGCGCCGTTTCCTGGTCGGGATGGCTGGTGACATCGGAACGTGTCACGGCCAGACTCCAGACCACAATCGTTACCAGGGCCGCAGCTCCACCGGTGTGGAGCACGGCCGCGACCAAGGGCCAGTCCAACACCACATTGGACAGGCCCGTCAAAACTTGCAGCACCGCAAAAAAGCCCAGCATGCGGCGCTGCTTGGCCAGGGCTGGCGCATGGCGCATGGCGGCCCAGAGACCAGCCAGGGACAGAACCACCACATAGGCCATCAGGCGGTGCGTGTAGTGGATGGTAGTCAACGCTTCAAAGCTGATGTGGCTGCCATCGGCCAGCAGACCCAGGGGACGCCAGATCTGCAGAGCCTGCGCAAAATCCATGCTCGGCCACCAGCTTCCCTGGCAAGTCGGGAAAGTGGTGCAAGCCAGCACCGCGTAATTGGTGCTGACCCACCCGCCCAGGCTGACCTGCAGCACGAGCAAAGCCAGGCAAAGCCACAAAGCGGTGCGAAGCCTTTTACCAATCAACGCAGGAAGCAGGGCCGCCTGTTTCAGGCTCATGGCCGAGGCTGGAATGGCCAGCAAGGCCAGCAGACCCGTGCCGCCAAGCAGGTGCAAGGTGACGATGGCCGGAAAAAGCTTCCACGTCACGGTCCAGGCACCGAGGGCCCCTTGCAGGCAGGCCCAGACCAGCGTCAAGGACGGCCACCAGGGGCTCAATGCACCTTGGGCCTGCTCGGGCTCGCCTGCGCGGCGTGCAGCCATGGCCTGTTTCCAGGACATGACGGTCATGGCAATGATGAGCACGCCTACCGTGGTCGCAAGATATCGGTGAATCATCTCCACCCATGCCTTGCCATGGGTGACCGGGCCTGTGGGCATGGCAGCCTGGGCCTCTGAAATTTGCGAGTGAGCGGCCAACGGGCTGAAAGTGCCATAGCAGCCAGGCCAGTCGGGGCAACCCAGACCCGAGTCGGTCAGCCGTGTGAAGGCACCAAACAGCACCAGATCAAAGGTCAGAAACAGTGTCAGAACGCACAGGGCCTGAAGACGTCGGCTCGGGCCGTTGCCGCGATTGCGCCACCAGACCCAGCACAAGGGCCCCAGGGCCAGCAGCAGGCCAAAAGCCATCAGCTCCAGCGCCGGAGCCAGGTCATACAACTGCTGCTCGCTCATTGCTGCCTCTGGCTTTCTACAGCTTGCGTGACTGTCAGTGCGCCGCCAGAGGGTGGGCAGGAGACAGACAAGGCGATATCGCAAAAGCAGATCAGCATGGTTCAGCAGGCGCGGCCTGGATTGGGTTCGGACTACAGGAGTATTGGGGATCGCTGCCCTGGGCGGGATGGGCAAAACCTGCATGAGAGTTGGCTGTCATGCGCAAGCGTCTGGCACTTGCAGCCGCCAATGTGCAGACTGTTTGATCCTGCACAATTTTAGCCGCGTGATTTGTGGCACAGCTGTTGCACCTGGAGTGTCCCTAATAAAGCTTGGAAAGGCCCGATTCCGTTTGTCATATCCAAGGGAAACTCCGGGCAGAAAATTGCATGAGCAGCATGATTTTTCTCAGAAGCCCACAAGCTTTGATGTACGATCCAACCACTCTCACGAGCAAATCGCTGAGAGAGCAGCTTCAGGTGCAAGGCCAAAGAAGTATGCGGGCGTCGTTCAATGGTAGGACTCTTGCTTCCCAAGCAAATAACGTGGGTTCGATTCCCTTCACCCGCTCCACTTCGACTTTCCAGGGACTTCCACCGGAGTCCATAGAACACCGTAAGTCATTGTCAGAATTGAGGATTTTCACCCAGCCTCGATCCACTGACATCCAGCGAGAACCACTGACAACCGGCCCAAACTGGTACAAAAAGTGGCCCAAACAATGTGCGAGGTTCCCAATCCGCATTGTTGCTGGAGGAGCTGGCGCTAGAAGAGAACGATTGCATTCAACTCGCCTTCTGGAGTTGGACATATGCTCTCGGACCTCATGGCTCGGCAAGCCAAGGCCACCGGCAAGCCGTACTCGCTTGCCGATTTCGACGGCCTTTACCTCTACGTCTCCGCCATCGGCAGCAAGGTATGGCACTTCCGCTATTCCTGGCTGGGCAAGCGTGAGCGCATCACCTTTGGCGGCTATCCGGCCCTCTCCTTGAAACAGGCTCGCGACTTGCGTGAAGAGGCGCGGGCGCTGCTGGCCAAGGACATCAACCCGCACTCGGAACGCAAGCGCAAACGTCACGTGATTGTCCTGGCTGGCGAGCACACCTTCCAGACCATCTACGACAAATGGCTGGCCCACCGCAGCCTCTCTCTGGAAAATGAGGGCCGCCAAAGTACGCCCAAGCAGATCGGGCGCGTCTTCGCCAAGGACGTGTTTCCCGTATTGCGCCACCTGACCATCTACGACGTCACCCGCGCCCACCTGCTGGACATCATCGGCAGAGTGGAAAAGCGTGGCTCGCTGTCGGTGGCCGAGAAGCTGCGCACCTGGTTCAGCCAGCTATTCACCTACGCCTCGGTGGTGGTGCCCAACATGGGCGACAACCCGGCCAAGGATTTGGACGTGGTGGCGATGCCGCTGCCCCCGGTGGAGAACAATCCCTTTTTGCGCATGCCCGAGCTGCCGGCAATGCTGCAGACGTTGCGCAAGTACAGCGGTCGCCTGAATACGCAACTGGGTCTACGTCTGCTGCTGCTCACGGGCGTGCGCACCGGTGAATTGCGCTACGCCACGCCCGATCAGTTTGATCTGGAGCGCGGTCTGTGGATCATCCCGGTTGTCAGGCTCAAGCAACGCAAGCAGCTCACCAAGAAGAAGCGCCAGCGTTTCGCCGACATCCCGCCATACATCGTGCCACTGTCGTTGCAGGCACAAGAGGTCGTTCGTCATTTGCTGGGAAATCTGAAGCCAGCACAGGTGTATCTTATCCCCGGTGATTGGTGCCTGAAAAACCCTCTGAGCGAGAACACGCTCAATGGCGCGCTCAAGCGTATGGGCTATGAAGACCAACTCACTGGGCATGGCGTTCGCGCCACCATCTCGACTGCGCTCAATGAATTGGGGTATCCGCCCAAGTGGGTAGACGCCCAACTTTCGCATGCCGATCCGGATCGGATCAGCGCGACCTACAACCACGCCGAGTACGTCGAGCAACGCCGCGTCATGATGCAGGACTGGGCCGACCGGCTGGACTTGTTCGAGCAGAATCAGGTCGAAGTTGCCAGCACGCACTTGACCATCACGTTGCAGGGCCTGCCCACAATCGCCGGACAGGCGGCAGCGCAGCCGCCCGCCCTGAATCCAAACGCCCCTCAGTTGATCGTTGCGCCTGCACCCGATGCACCAGCGGTTCCAGCTTCCGTCTATCGACTTTCGGCGGTGCATCTGCCCGAGTACGCGCGACCCACGCTGTCAGAGGTGCAGCGCGAGCGCTTGCAATTGCTGGAGATATTCGAGGCATCCCACAACCTGTCGGTGGCCGATTACGCCAAGCTGGTTGGCAAGTCCCGCCGCTGGATCACTTACGAGATTCAGGCCGGCAATCTCCTGTCGATCCATCTGGGTCACCGTGGGCAGCGCGTCCCGGACTGGCAACTCGACCCCATCAAGCGCAAGCTGATTCAGGCTGTCCTGAAGCTGGTGCCGCGCGGTATCGACACCTGGCACATCTATCACGCACTGCTGCGGCCATACGATGCCCTGGGCAAGTGTCCAGTCATCGAGGCCGTCGATCCGACCAACCTGCATCTTGCAGCTCGACTGGTCGCCGCACATGCCATAGAAACCGATGAGCTTGCAGAGCAATCGGAGGCGTCTCCGGTGCTGGCCAGGCAGACTGTAGAGCGCCTGGTAAAAACGGCAATGTTGGTTGATATGCCCGAAGATCCCGTCGCCCGTTGAGCTGAGGCCGGGCGGCAGCACCGTCCGGTCAAGGTCAAAGGAGGGAACGTCGATCGCTTCGCATGGCCGCCCATCCGTCTTCTGCGCGGCCAACTCGCAATTTCCACGTTTTGGCAGGCAGCGTTTAGCGTCGGATCAGCGCTCGGCAGTCACCATAGGCGACTTCTCGGTAATGCTATCTCGCTATATCAGTATCTCGATCGGATATGACACCAGCGGATTTTCGTTGCCAATCTCAAGCCCCGATCAATAGATTCCGAGCGTTCGCCGCTTTTTGAAACCGCTGGCGCATCAGACCATACCGATACGGTTTTGCGAGAGCAGCCACTTCTCACGATCCTGATAGCGCAAGCGTCACTGTCGAGCCGCGACAGACGCTCGGTTTTCTTGTGCCCGATGGATTTTTGCACATCGAGCACACAACGCCTACTCGTTGCGCGAACTGATCAGAAGTCATCAAAAGCGGGCGTCATCACTCGCGTCTTGCGCGGACAACAGGCCGACCATGAGGACGGCTGCAAAAGCAGTCGGCCCTGTAGTTCTTCTCCTGGAAGGAGACGGAGCATGCACGAGAACAAAAATGATGCACCAACATCAAAGGTGTTCTACCGCCCGCTCGAAGCGTCCATCCGCTGGGCCGGACTGCTGCGATACGAGCAGGTGATCCTGGCTTCGGTCTCGTCGCCTATGGATCTGCCGCAGTCGCTGGACTGCCCGCGTTTGGGCGAACTGCGGCTGTACACCGACCGCATCTATGACGGCATCCTCAACGGGGAACTGCCCTTCGGGCAGCATGGCATCACGACACGCGACACCGCGTTGATCGAATCGCCTGATCTGACGGTACGCCATGTCGATCTGAAGTGCTGGATGCGCCAGCACTACCCCGAGCAGCGGCCCGGCTTTCTCTTCTCCCGCAGCGAGCGCATCATCCATCCCTTCATCTCCCTAGAAACAGGGCAAGCCATGCTGGTCGAACGCCAGGCTTTGAAATCCGCCCTGGAACAGACCAAACGTCAGCTTCGCGAGTTGCAGGACAAGCATGACGCGCTGCTCAAGCAGTCCACGGTGATTTCGGCATGCGCGCAGTGTCCGATCAGTGATCGGGCCGAGGCCACCTACCTGAACATCGTTGGCGGCCTGTTAGAGCTGATGCTCGGCCAGTCGCCATCGGGCACGCCGTACTCCAGCTTCAAGACGCAGGAGGCCGTGGTCAGCGCGCTGGTCGCCCATCACAGCGGCGCCATGGGTATCGCGGAGCGGACATTGAACGGCAAGTTCGCCACCGCCAGGCGCCGGTTGCGTAGCGCCTCCCGCTGAGATTTGCCAGCTTGTATGTGCAGTAGCGGAGATTGCATTTGCAATGTCTTTTCGCTGCCGTGTCTATTGAATAGAGGTCACGCCAACAAACGCCACTGAGCGTTCAGGAGTGACCGCCATGTCGCAAACACCTGTACTGCCGCCAAACGAGCGCCGCATCCTGCGCCTGGAAGAAGTCGAAGCGAAATCCGGTTTCAAGCGCGCCCACATCTACAACCTGATGAAGAAACGCCAGTTCCCGCAAGCGCTGCGTCTGGGCGTGCGCGCCGTGGGCTGGGACTCCATCGAAATCGATCAGTGGATCGACGAGCGCGTCAACAACCGGGCCTGATCCGTTCTCCCGCGGACTTTCCATCCTCATACGGAGAACACCATGCAGGTCGTATCCATCATTTCAACCAAAGGCGGGGTCGGCAAGACCACCACGGCCGCAAACCTGGGCGGTCTCGCTGCGGACGCCGGACTGCGCGTGCTGCTGCTCGATCTCGATGTGCAGCCCACCTTGTCCTCCTACTATGAGCTGGCTCACCGCGCGCCCGGCGGCATCTATGAATTGCTGGCCTTCAACGAGCGCGACCTCGACCAGCTTGTGTCCCGCACGATCATCGCGGGCCTGGACTTGGTGCTCTCCAACGACCACCGAGGAGAACTGAACACTTTGCTGCTGCATGCGCCAGACGGGCGCCTGCGGCTGCGGCATCTGCTGCCGATACTGAACCCCCTCTACGACCTGGTGCTGATCGACACCCAGGGCGCGCGCTCGGTGCTGCTGGAGATGGCGGTGCTTGCCTCCGACCTCGCGCTGTCGCCCGTGACTCCGGAAATCCTCGCCGCCCGCGAACTGCGGCGCGGCACCATGCAGTTGCTGGAGGACATTGCACCATACCGGCACCTGGGTATCGGGCCGCCGCCGCTGTACCTGCTCATCAACCGCGTCCATCCGGTGTCCGCCAACGCCCGGCTGATCCAGCAGGCGCTGCGCGATCTTTTCCAGGGCCACACCGACATTCGGATTCTGGCCACCGACGTACCGGCCATTGAGGCTTATCCGCGTGCTGCGACGCGCGGCCTGCCGGTGCATCGGGTCGAGTACCGCCAACCAGTGGGCAGAGTCGCTCCCGCCGCGCTCGCCACCATGCGCGATCTTGCCGGCGAATTGCTCCCGCAGTGGCAGGATCGATTTGCCGCCGTGCCCGGCCGTCCGCTACAGCCTCTTGATACCAGGAGGTCCCATGGCCAACGCACATGAACTGGCCCGAGGCCACAGCCGGCTGCGCGCCCTGATCGAGTTCGCCGTCGATGAAGGCTGGCACGTCAAGCGCACGGCGGGCGGTCACCTCAAGTTCACCAAGGCAGGCTGCGCCGCGATCTACACCAGTTCGACGGCCAGCGATCACCGGGCAGCCCTCAACGCCCGTGCGCAGATCCGTCGTGCTGAGCGCGAGACCCGGTCCCAAGCGCAGGGGGGCGGCCATGACTGAGATCACCTCCCAGCAGATGGCCGGCAAACTGCTTGCATCCGGGTTCGAGCGCAGCGGCCCGTCAGCAACGTCCTTGAGCGACCCGATCGCCGACACGCCCATGGTCGTGACCCTGGACCAGTTGCGCCCCTACGACCACGACCCGCGCAAGAAGCGCAATCCGGTGTACGAGGAAATCAAGGCATCCATCCGCGAGCGTGGTCTGGACGCGGCACCGGCCATCACCCGGCGGCCCGGCGACGATCACTACATCATCCGCAATGGCGGCAACACGCGACTGGCAATCCTGCGCGAACTCTGGTCGGAGACCAGGGACGAACGATTTTTTCGGGTCTCATGCCTGTTCCGCCCGTGGCCCGAGCGTGGCGAGATCGTCGCGCTCACCGGGCATCTTGCGGAAAACGAACTGCGCGGTGGCCTCACCTTCATCGAGCGCGCTTTGGGCGTCGAGAAAGCGCGCGAGTTCTACGAACTGGAAAGCGGCTCCCCCCTGAGCCAGTCCGAGCTGGCCCGCCGCCTGGCCGCCGATGGATACCCCGTGCAGCAGTCGCACATCAGCCGGATGGCCGACGCCGTACGCTACCTGCTGCCCGCAATCCCGACCGTGCTCTACGCCGGCCTGGGGCGTCACCAGGTCGAGCGGTTGTCGGTCATGCGCAAGGCCTGCGAGCGCACCTGGGAGCATTACGCCAAAGGCCGCTCACTGGTGCAGGAATTCGACGAGTTCTTTCAGGAAGTGCTGTCGCAATTCGATGCCCAGGCCGACGAATTCTCTGCGCAACGCGTACAGGACGAACTGATCGGCCAGATGACCGAATTGCTGGGTGTTGATTACGACGTGCTCGCTCTAGACATGACTGAATCCGAGAGCCGCCAGCGTGCCTTGGTCAGCGAGCCGACGCCGCCCTCGACGCCGCCCGCCTTGCCAGAGCCAGAAGCCATCGCGCGCCCTCCTGCCGATACTGCGCCACCTGATGCGAGGCCGACGGCAACGCCCTCGACGGGCGAGAGCGACGCGGATGCCAGTCATTCGGGCGCGGTCAGTCCGGCGGCAGATGGCGACCTGCTTCGGGAGCACATTGTTTCCCCGGCGCCGACAACGGAGCGACTTGAGTCCATCCAACGCATGGTCGCCGACCAGTTGGGCGATGCGCTGCCGCCCACCTTCTCAGCGAACGTCTTGCAGTCCATCCCGGTGCAGGCCGGCGGGCTCTATCCGATCTCGGATGTCTGGTACATCACCCCTGGCCTGGACACACCCGAGCACCTGCGCATCCACATCGCGCAGTTTGCCCGCGAGATTGCGGTCGAGGCAGACCTGGGCGAGTGCATCGATGACCGCCCAGACGGCATCGGCTTCGCCTGCCGCGCTCGCACCACAAACCCAGCGCCGCTGGGCCGTGCCGTCCATGCGCTGTTAGCTTGCCTGGCCGATCAGCAGCCCGCCGACGTCGGTCTGGACAACGGGAAACTCGTCATCGACCTGCCGGCGCTGCTGCACGGCCAGGGCGACGTAACCCGACGATTGAGCGACACCGCGCTGGTCAAGCTGTTTCGCCTGCTGCGACTGGCCCGCCGCCTGCTCGATCTCGAAGCCGGCGCTGCGGACTCTGGAACCTAAGCGAGGGAGGCCAGCATGTCCACAGCACACCCACTCAACCAGGCTGTCATCGCCCAGGCCCTCTATGACCTGCGCAATGGGCAACTGCGCCGCTGCAAACTGATGGGGTTTGGCGAGGCAGAGCTGGACGCCCTCAAGCATCCCGCGCTGATCAGCGTGCTGGCCAATGCCAACGTCTCCTGGTGCTCAGTGACGGTCAACCGCGAAGTGCTGCGGCGGCTGCTCCAGCAGGCGCAGGACGTGGAGAAGGAAATCGCCACAGTCGATCGCATGCTCAGGCTGGGCGCGAGCACGGAGATGGTCAGCAAGTTCTATGGTTTGACGCATCAGGAAGTGGCACTTCGCCGTGAAATCCTCGGTCTGCCCAAACGCAAGGGTCGGCACCCCGTGCTGGACGAGGAGCAGGACACGGAGCTGTGGCGGCAATGGAAGGCCGTGACCAACAGCAGAACGGTCGATCTCGAAGACGAAACCTCCATCCTCGATGCCGCCATGGACTTGGCCGAAGGCATGTCGCTGCCTCTGTCGGTGGTCTGGGCCTCGATCAAGAGCTGGGTCGATCAGGGATTGGCTTGAGTCATGGCCGTGGACGACACCGCACCACGAGTCCGACGCCAAGGCCCCATCGCACTCGCAGAGCTGTTCGATGCTGCGCTGAAAGACCTTGCGCCCAAGCCCGCCCCCAGCACACCTGCGTCTACACCTGCACAGTCGCCCACGCCTACCTCCGGCGATGCTTTCCTGTTCAGTGGCAACCGGCACGAGACGGTGCCACGCAAGCTGTTCCTCGACCGCCGCTTGACGCCGCTGGAACGAAACGCCTGGCAAGTGTTCCGGCTGATGCTCAACGACGATGGCGTGACCGCATTCCCCACCTACGAGCAGTTGCGGCCCTGGCTGGCGTCCATGCCCTGCGCAGGGCAGGCCTCGCATGAAACCGTGGCACGGGCGCTGACACTGATGCGCCTGACCCGCTGGCTGAGCCTGGTTCGGCGACGGCGTGACCCCAAGACCGGCCGCATCCTCGGCAATCTGTACGTGCTGCACGACGAACCCCTGACACCGTTCGAGGCCATGCAGCTCGACCCGGACTACCTGCAACTCGTCAGCCAGGCACTCGGCCATTCTGCCAAGGCCGTGCAGATCGTGGGCCTGCACACGCTCAAGGAAATCGGCGAAGACCCATTACTGGTCGGACGCACCCTCCCGTCACGGTTGCAGGTGATGGCCGAACGTCTCGCCAACCAGGACCTCACGGCCAGCGATAGTTATCCACAGGAAGACGCCATTCACGATTCCGAAGAAGGGGCTCCGAGCCTTCTTCGGAATCGTGAACGACCCGCTACGGATTCCGAAGCAGGGTCGGAACCCGCGCCAGACGTCTCTCTTCGGAATCCGAAGCAGGCCCGTACAGTACGTAGTAGTTGTATTAATGAAATACGTACTACTGCGCAGGCGCGCGCGCTGGACGATCTGCAATGGCCCAAGCGCTTTGCGCAACTGAAGGCGGAACAGCAGGCGGGTGCCAAGGTGGCATTGCAGCAGGTTGATGCCTCGCTGAGGCAGGACGTGCTGGACGAATGGGCCGCGCGTTGTAGCAACCACGGCATCCGCAATCCCGCTGGGTATCTATTCGGCATCATCCAGCGAGCTATCCACGGCGAGTTCAATGCCTGGGCCAAGAAAGACCCGCCACCGGCACCCGCTCCGCCAAACGAACGGCCACCACCCACACCGCCGGCCCAAACGCAGGGTAAGCCGGTGCCACCAGAAGTCGCCAGGCAGCACATCGAGCGGCTGCGAGATCTGCTCGCCAGCAAGTGAGCCGGCCGACAAGGCCGTGAAGTGGACGCCCATGGATGCCAATAGAGCTATCCCCTGGGGATAGTTCCACCGTTGGGGCGGATGCCGTGCAGTCGCAAGCCTGGCCTCGAACATCTGCAGCAGCATCGGCGTTGTCCGCCCTGATCCCGACGTGCAGCGTTCGTTGGCGCTCCATGGAGCTATCCCCAGGGGATAGCTCGCGCCGCAGGCGGCCACCACGCGCTGAACCGGGGTCTGGCAGGTTTCGGTTTGTTGACTGACGGCCTTCCGCTTCCTGCCGAAGCTGACCGCTCCTTTCCACACAACGAGCGGACACCATGGCAACCAATGAACCTCTGCAACTGAATCTCGGCTCCCTGCGCAGCGCGATGTCGCTGACGCTTCACACGCACCACGCTTCGCGCATCTGGCATGGCCGTGCCGCCGCCGAGGGGCGACCGGGCATCGTTGGCCTGAACGGCTACATCGCCCAAATGAACAAGATGCGGCGCGGTTCGGAACAGGACGACCCGTACTCGGATTGGTGGATGCTGCGCATCGAGGTCAAGCTCGACCAGACCAAGACCACGCTGCAATCGCTGCGCGAGCAGGTGGATCAGGCGCTGGCGAGCGTGCCGCCGGCACTCAGCCTGGGCGAAAACCTCAACGTGCAGCCCGTCAAGTTGCCGCTGTTCGTCAATGCGCAGCTCGGCTTTGCCGCCGTCTATCTGCTGGCCGACTACGACGACATCGCCCGCAAACTGATCCTCGCCCACCACACGGCGCTCATCGACCGCAGCACCTTGGAGCGCTGGCTCAACGAGGGCGCCCATGCACTGCGCAGCCTGTTCTCGCTGGCCCAGCAATACCGCTATTCGGGCTGCACGCGCGACGACTTCGTATCAAAGAACGCCGCAGCACGGGCGGCGTTGGAGAAATTCGGCGAACTGCCGCAGGACGTGTTGGAAGGCACGCGCCGCTCGAAGTTCGCGCCGCCCATCGTGCGCCGTGGCCTGCAACAGCGTGCTGAGAGTCCTGCTGCAGCGCCTGCCCACAACGACGCGGCCACCACCGACGAGCCCGCCACTGACGCAGCACCCGAAGTCAGCGCCGGCGAGGTCGAGGGCGAGCAGGCATGAGCGATCCGAATCGCGAACCCCGTTACTTCCAGGGCCTGCAACAGGCTGCCTTCATGAAGCTGGAACACGCTGCCTCTCTAAAAGGCCTTTTGAAGCCTTTTAAGGGTAAGGGGGATCTTGAGGCCTGGGCCAGCCAGTGCTTCGCCATGCGCGACGAGTTGATTGGCTTGACGCAGCGGCAGGTGCTGCAACAGGCAGTCGGGCATCCCTTCCACCTGCTGCCCGTGGAGTTGGCCCAGCAAACCACTGGCGCAGGCACGGCGTTTTTGCGCTGGCGCAAGCACGACCGCTCAGCCATGGGCGTAGCCCTGTGGCAGGAATTGATGGCGAGCACCGGCACGCCGGTCAACTTGCTGGCCGAGCTGCACGCGATCGAGCTTCAGCGCATCACGCTGAACATGCAGATCAGCCTGTTGCACACCTTGGGCAGGCAGGCCCAGGAGTGCGCCAGCAAGGCCGCCAAGGCGGAAGACGCCTACCTGCGCAGGCTCAAGTCCATCCCACCTGGAATGCGTGATCGGTGATTGCACCGGACACCCCAGTACACGCCCGGCACCGACGTGGCACGGGTATTTCAACCACCATGGAGATTGCAACATGAGCACGCATTTTTGGGGCGAAGGCAACATTGGCTCCCCGCCCGAGTACCGGGAGTTCCCCAACGGCAACGACGAGCCGCGGCGCTTGCTGCGGTTGAACGTGTATTTCGACAACCCCATTCCCACCAAAGGCGGTGACTTCGAGGATCGCGGCGGCTTCTGGGCACCGGTGGAAATCTGGCACCGCGACGCCGCGCACTGGAAGAACCTCTACCAGAAGGGCATGCGCGTCCTGGTCGTCGGACGCATGGAGCGCGAACCCTGGACGGACAACGAGGATCAGCCGCGCGAAACCTGGCAGATCAACGCGCGCAGCGTTGGCATCCTGCCGTTCCGCGTCGAGTCCGTGACCCTCAGCCCCAAGACCGCGCAGGACGCGCAGCCGAAGCCCCAAGCAGCCCAGGAACCGGCTGCGCCGAAGGAGGTCAAGCGCAGGAAGTGATCCGGCATGGAGGCGGTTGCGGTGCTTCGCTGCTATCCATGCACCTGCGAGCTATCCCCAGGGGATAGCTCCATCAACGTCCACCGGCTTCCACGCGCTCCCGAAAATCGCGGCTCCCGGCCCGCACACCCCAGCTGCACGCCATCTCCGCCCCAGCCATTCCATCCCGTGAAAGTGGTCGCCACCGCTTGCGACTTGTTTGCTGTTGCCCCTGGCGGTGCCCGGCATCCTCGATTCCAGCAACTCAATGAACCACGGAAATCGGATGGACGGATATGCGGCTGTTCTTGTGCGAGAAGCCCTCCCAGGGCAAGGATATTGGTCGGATTCTCGGCGCGACACAGCGCGGTGAAGGCTGCCTCAACGGCTCCGGCGTCACGATTACCTGGTGCATCGGCCATCTCGTAGAAGCGGCAGCACCCGAGGTCTATGACGCGGCGCTCAAGCGCTGGTCACTGGAGCAGTTGCCCATCATTCCCCAGCAGTGGCGGGTCGAGGTCAAACCCAAGACCGCCACGCAATTCAAGGTCGTCAAGGCGCTTCTGGCGAAGGCGACCCATCTCGTCATCGCCACCGATGCCGACCGCGAGGGCGAGCTGATTGCCCGCGAGATCATCGACCTGTGCGGCTACCGTGGCCCCATCGAGCGCTTGTGGCTATCGGCACTCAACGATGCGTCGATCCGCACTGCGCTCGGCAAGCTGCGACCGTCGTCCGATACGCTGCCGATGTATTACTCGGCGCTG
The DNA here is from genome assembly GCF_030064165.1 of Comamonas resistens. NCBI lineage: Bacteria > Pseudomonadati > Pseudomonadota > Betaproteobacteria > Burkholderiales > Comamonadaceae > Comamonas > Comamonas resistens. The sequence goes on along the minus strand of NZ_CP125947.1, from coordinate 2,719,029 downwards.
GCACGTTCGCGGGCAGACTGGCTCGTCGGCATGAACCTCAGCCGTCTTTTCACTGTGCTCGGGCGGCAGGCGGGCTACGACGGCGTGCTGTCGGTCGGACGTGTCCAGACCCCGACCCTGAAGCTGGTCGTGGACCGCGACCGCGAAATCGCGGCTTTCAAGTCGGTGCCGTTCTCGGCCATCGACGTGTCTCTGTCCGCAGAGGGTCAGGCTTTCGCCGCGCAGTGGGTTGCGCCCGACGGCTGCACCGACGACGCCGGTCGTTGCCTGCAACAGCCGGTCGCCCAGCAGGCGGCGCAGCAGATTCGCGCTGCGGGCAGCGCCCAGGTGGTGTCGGTCGAGACCGAGCGCGTGCGCGAAGGCCCGCCGCTGCTGTTCGACCTGGGGACGCTTCAGGAGGTCTGTTCCAGGCAGCTCGGGCTGGACGTGCAGGAGACATTGCAGATCGCCCAGGCCCTGTACGAGACGCACAAGGCCACGACCTACCCGCGCTCGGACTCCGGCTACCTGCCCGAAAGCATGTTCGCCGAGGTGCCCACTGTCCTGGACAGCCTGTTCAAGACCGACCCGTCGCTGCGACCGATCATGGGTCAGCTCGACCGCTCCCAGCGTTCGCGCGCCTGGAACGACGGCAAGATCACGGCGCACCACGGCATCATTCCGACGCTCGAACCCGCGAACCTCTCTGCTCTGAGCGAGAAGGAGCTGGCGGTGTACCGGCTGATCCGGGCGCATTACCTGGCGCAGTTCCTCCCACACCACGAGTTCGACCGTACCGTGGCTGAGTTTTCCTGCGGGCAGCAGACGCTGGTGGCCACCGGTAAACAGGTGGTCGTCAAGGGTTGGCGTCTGGTGCTGGCCGAACCGAAAGCGGATGAGGACGGCGACGACGCGACGCGCAGCCAGGTGCTGCCCCCGCTGCGTGAGGGCCTGGCGTGCCAGGTGGCCGAGGTCGAGATCAAGGCGCTCAAGACGATGCCGCCCAAGCCCTACACCCAGGGCGAACTGGTCAAGTCGATGAAGGGCGTTGCGCGCTTCGTGACCGACCCGCGTCTGAAACAGAAGCTGAAGGACACAACGGGCATCGGCACCGAGGCGACGCGAGCCAACATCATCAGCGTGCTGATCGCCCGTGGCTACATCGTGAAGAAGGGACGCTCCATTCGCGCATCGGATGCGGCGTTCACGCTGATCGACGCCGTGCCCGCAGCGATTGCAGATCCCGGCACCACTGCGGTGTGGGAGCAGGCGCTCGACATGATCGAGGCCGGACAGCTCACCCTGGACGTATTCCTCAGCAAGCAGGCCACCTGGATTTCGCAGTTGACCGCGCAGTACGGCAGCATGTCCCTGTCCATCAAGCTTCCCCATGGGCCAATATGCCCGCAGTGCGGCGCACCGACGCGCCAGCGCACCGGCAAGAGCGGCCCATTCTGGTCGTGCAGTCGCTACCCCGACTGCCAAGGCACGCTGCCGGTCGAATCCGGTACGCCCAAGCGTGGCGCTTCGCGCTCGCATAGCAGCGGCCGCAAAGGCACCTGACCGACTCCGTTTCCCGTGGGCCGCGCTCTGTTTCAAAGGCGTGGCCCGTGTCCCGCACGCCCCTGCGGGTCGCCCAGCGCGCAACGCCTTCTTGTCCGTGTGCGCGTCCCGTCCAGCCGTCCCCGGCTGCGGGACCTGAAGGTAGCTTTTCCGCGAACCGTCTCCCGCGTGTTCTGCTGGTCTGTGTTTCTCCCGCCCACTGCGAAGGGTCCCCCGATGGCTTGCCAGGCTGCGCGAACCCTCCGGAGACCCTTTGTGGTCAGCGGTATTCGGTGCCGGTGCCCACCGGCGCAAAAACGGGCTCCCTTTGTGCGCGGATGTGCGCCAGACGATGCCGGCCCCAGCCACGACATGGGCCGGGTGTGATTGCTGATGAGCAGACGGTTCTAGCGACGACCGGGCCTGCAACAGCCCACGGGTGGTTATTTCCTCCCGAGCCGAAGGTCAGCGAGCCTTCGGCGTCTTTATCTCGCCGATCAACATTCCGACCCAATGGACGGCCACAGCAACAGGAAACCGACGCATGCAACAACCGGAGAAAGTACGAGCCGCGTTCGAGCGCGACCTTGGCAACAAGGTGCTGTTCATCAAGGGCGGCAAACTGCTGTTCATCGATGGCATCAACCTCAAGGCCATCGCCGACCGTAAGGCGTATTTCGCTTCGCTGCGTGCGCGGCAGGCGCAACCCATTGTGGTCCTGGCCGAACTGGGACAGGACGAGGCATTCGCCCTGTGGAAGCAGCATGTCCTGGGCGACACGCCCGAGTGAGCCAACGCACCCACGCACCACCCTGACAGCCCGCACTTGATGCGGGTTTTCTTTCTCTGCGCCGATCAATCCGGGCTGGGCCGAATGCCGTTTTCCAACTGACGCAGCGCGGCCCCCGCATGAAGCTGCCCGCATGTTCGCTGATTCGTCAGCACATGCCAGCAGCCATGGGTTCCTGGCTGCCGCGGGTTCTTCCCGCGTAACCCGCCAGTCCGTATCGCATCAAGTCTGCGGACGCGCGTCCCCGTGACGCCGATGCTTTTTATCCACCGCGTGCGGGAGCTGCCATCCCGTGAGGGACAAGGCCTCGCTTTTCCAAGGAGCCTACCCATGTCCCACATAGCCTCTTTCGGCCAGTTGGCCTTGACCTATTGCGGCAAGTTCCTGCCGCTCGAAGTCCTGCAAAGCGCCGCCGGCCACTACATCGGCACGCGCGATACCGAAGGTCCCGTTTCGCGGGAATCGCACGAGTACTTCCGCAGCCATGCGGCGGCTCAACGTGCCCTCGAAAGAGGCGGCTGGTCCCAGCTCGCCATTCCCTGATCCAACTGGAGGAATCACGCCATGAATCAACTGCTGCCGCAGGAAGTCGTCGATCAGATCATGCGGGAAGAGCAGCATTTCGCTGCCGCGCCCCAAGCCTTCTTCGAGGCCTGGAAGCGTGGTGCCGAGATCGCTGGCCCCGAATGGTTTGGCGATGGCACCCGTGACGGCCTGAACCAGGCCAAGAGCAAGTGGGATCTGCGTCCCAACATGCTGCGGCTCAACGACGCCCTCGGTGTCCTGAGCAGCGGGCAACGCATGTTTCTGTCCGCCATGGTCAGCTTCTACAACGCGCGCGAGGGCGGTGCCATGCTCAAACGCTGCCACTTCCACGGGCTGTCGGACTTCGACGGTCTCGACCTGGAACGCCGCAAGGTCATTGCCGACTTGATGCTGAACTACAGCGGTTGGTGACCCCGTTTCCGGCACACCATCGCCTTTTCGTTCCCCACGAGAGACATGCGCCTACACGGTCATGTCCCTCAATTTCCTTTCCGTTGCCCAGCGTAAGGCTGAATCAAAGCCAACGATCACCTCTGCCTGACGCATTTTCCACTTTCAACCCACCGGGTCCAATTCCCGGTGGCGGGAATTGGCTCCATTATTCAATCAGGAGCGTTCCCATGTCTCAGAATCCAAATCCCTTTCTGCGCGGCTACTGGAATTTGAACATCGTCCGCACGCTGTCCATCAGCTACGAGGACGGAAGCCCGCATGTCTGGCGAAACATCCACCCGAGCCAGCAACACCTTTCCGACCAGGAACTGATTTCATCGTCCTGCATCGTCACCAGCGATTTCGCGGTGGTCACGAACGGCTCTGAACCTGTGAGTGCCGAGGTACTGGCCGAATGCGATGCCGATGAAGGCGTTAACGGCGAAGGCGTGATCAATGCCGTGGTCTATGCCATTCATGGCGAGGACTTCGACGGTCGCCTGATCCACGTTGGTGACAGTTATTCGGTCGAGGCCGCGCGGGAAGTCGTGCAGCGCCTGAGTTTCGAGACCGGCTACTACAGCCGATGCTGGGAGATCAGCAGCGCGCACATCAGCCCGGAAACCGACCAGTACCTCGCCAATCTGGCGGATCTTGCCACGCCGGAGGCCTTTTTGTTCATCGCCTTTCGGGTTCCGTACAGCCCGGCGATCGGCGTCAAGCTGATCTCCACACCCTGGACGGACAAGAACCTGGAGCACGCCGAGGGCATCACCGCCGAGCAGCTTCGGCAGGAGCACCGCAGCAAGGGCATGCCAGACGACCTGGCGAACATCCTGGAACTGGCTGGGCAGGCCGATGTGCGCATCCTCATCCTCGACGCTGACGCGCCCGTGTTGCTGGGCCTGCCGCTGGCCGAGTCCTAGAGCAAACACACCACGCGCCCACCTTCCTCTTTGTCCTCCATGCCAGCCCGTCTCCTTTCTGGGAGCCGGGCTGGTCCAATTCCATAGGAGCACTTTATGTTCCCCGACCTCATCTCGCCCGCACGCGACTTCGAGCATCAGCTTGGAGCCTGCGTCAACGCCATGGGCCAGGACGACGCCATCGGCCAGATCCTGGTATTCGAGCGCTTGAGCGGCATGCTGCACATGCGCCATATCGCCAGCGCCGATCTGGCAGACACCGACATTGATGCCTACGAAATGGTCGTCTTCGACGGTGGCAACACCGGCGGCGACACGTGGAAGCACGTGTTCTTTCCACGTCAGCGCGAACACTACTTCGTGTACCAAGCCTGACCACCCAGCCCCTTTCGAGGGGCTTTTCTTGTCGCGACGCAGGAAAGCGGGTGCGGCGCGGTGCGGTTTCCTGAGCGCAGGCGGCTCACTCCAGGGCCATCCTTGCCCCATGTTCGTCGGCGTTGCCGACACATGCCCAGGCAGCCAAGACCTTCAAGGCTGCAAGCGCGGGAAACCGTGCTGGTTGTTTCTTCCTACGGACGCATTGCGCCCATTCACCCACAAGGGACCTCTCCCTTGCGGGCGGGGAATCCCTTGTTCTTCCTCAAGGAGATTCACATGGATCGCTCTCTTATCAAGACCCTGATGCCTTCGCTGGTCGCAGGCCATGTGCCCCGCAACGTGCGGTCGTTCAAGTACCGCGTGTTCGATGATCAGCCACAGTCCTCGACACTGGGCTTCATCATTGATCCCCAGCCCTTCGACGGCAAGGTGGTCGCAGCCAGCGAAGACGCCATCGTCGTCAAGCTCAAGCCCAGCGAGTTCGCGGTACTCGATCCCAACCTGGTGACCAGCATTCCCAGTGAGGGCACCAAGGTGCATGTCCAACCCTATGCCCGTCGTCGTTTCGACGGTCTGCGTGCGGACACGCCAGAAGAGCGCACCGAGATGATGTCCGACGGCACTCCCTACACCGTCAAGACACACATCCTCGGCTCCGCGCCGGCCAAGCTGCCCATTCCCGAGCCGCAGTGCATGGAACTGGGTCAGCTCATCGAGCAGTTGGAGGAAATGCCGGCGCCCGACGGGTTCCGGCGCATCACCCACATGCTGGTCGATGCGGGCGCCCACGACTTCACCTGGGTCGATCCGAAGCCGTCCAGGATCATCGAAACGCCTCCGGCGATCAGTTTCACGGTTTCGACCGCGAAGTTCGCCGGCCAGGTGACGATCCTCTACCAGCGCGGCAGCGATACCTATGCGGTGGAGCTGCGCCGCGACGGCGAGTTGGTCGATCGGCACGACGAGGTGTATTTCGACATCCTCGGCGAAGTGCTGGAGCGGCTCATCGACGACGGGCGCTGGCGTCTGATCGATGTGAGCGTGATCGGCGCGGAGACGTCCCGACGGCGCCGCGCTGTACCGGCGTGACACCACGAAAAGAACCAGGCGACATGCCCCCCCCACAGGCTCTCCCTCCATTCGGAAGGAGGGCCTTTTTTCTGCCTGGGAGATTTCATCAAAGGGAATCGACCGGATGCCGATTGATGGCTGTCTCGCGCGCGAGGCCCGGCCATGCTGAGCCCATGCCTGCTGACGTTGTCAGCGACATGCCAGGCAACCATCGGTCTTCGAGGTTGCGGCGCAGTTCCCACTGCGTGACCGAGCCAGCTCGCACCACATCCATCCGCGAGCGGCCACCAGTCTCTGGTGGTGGATGCTTTCGCCTTATCAACCCATCGCGGGGTTACGCACCTTTCCCCGCAGCGTGGGGCCGGTGTGTCTCCGCTTCATCCCTATGGAGATTCACCATGAGCACCACGTCCAACGAGAAATCGTATTTCGACCTCCACACCTCGGGCATCGGTTACATCCAGCGTGCCCGTGAAGTGCCTGTCCGGGGCGGCCGCCGCGCGCAGCCTTTCCTGGCATGCACCATCGCCGCGCTGGTCGGTTCCGCAAAGGACCCCAGCTATCGCTATTGCGACGTCAAGGTCTCGGGTGCCGAGGCCAAGAAGCTGGTCGAGCGCTACATCGGCGTTGACGATCCCAAGCAGCGCCCACTGGTGCGCTTTCGCCTCGGCGACCTGTGGGGCGATGCATACATCCGTGACAAGGGCGATCAGAAAGGTCAAGCCGCCGCGTCCCTCAAGGCGCGCCTACTCAAGGCCGAGCCGCTTGACCGGGCCGAACTGGCTTCGATCAGGCAGCACGAGCTGATCACCCGCGGCATCGGCTACCTCAGCCGTCCGAAGGACGTCACGCCCAAAGATGGCGACCCGTTCCTCTCTTGCACCGTCGCCGCGCTGGCCGGGCCTGTCGATGAACCGGAGTATCGGTACTTCGACACCATCGTCACCACCCCTGAAGCCGAGCATCTGGTTCGCCGGTGCGTGCAGGCCATCGAAGGGGACTGCAAGGTGCTGATCGCCTTCCGTCTCAACGACATGAAGATCGATCCGTACATCCGCACCAAGGGTGAACGCGCTGGGGAACCGGCCGCAAGCCTGGAATCGACGCTGATCCACATCGGCCTGATCAAGATCGACGGCACCAAGGTCTATCCGACGAGCCCCGCGCAAGCCGAGACGCCGCCAGCCCAGGACGCATCCGCGTCCGAAGCCGAGGACGCCGACCCCGCTGCCGATCAGCCTGCCGAGCCCGCCGAGCGCGAGCCCGAAGGTGAAGTCGAGAAGCAGGAGCCGGCATTGGCTGCTTCGTTCTGATCGGCAAGGCCCTCGCGGGCCTTGTCGTTTTCCCAATCGCTAAGGAGAACCATCATGGCAGCCACATCGGCATCCGAGAAATCGGTCTCGCCCATCGTCGTCCCCGGCCAGCTCACGCTGCGCACCATCCGCGGCAAGAACGGCCCCTTCACGGTCGGTCGCCTCGCCACGCACCTGGGTACCTTCGAGGTCAAGGACCCGGAGCTGGAGCAATACCCCGAAGGCAAGTACGACGGGGAATTCATCATCAGGTACATCTTCCCGAAGTCCTACCCGGTCGGTGGCGGCATGCGCTTCGAGATCCGTGCCAGCCTGGACGGGATGACGCTCTACGACATCGACAAACTGAGCCGTGACGAGGCACGCAGCTTCGCCACCCAGGACGTCGATCCGCTCGATGAAGAGCTGGGCGCGCAGCCTGCAGTAACGCCGGCAACACCGGCCAAGACTGCCAAAACGTCCAAGCCCGCCAAGCCCGCACCCGTGCAGGCATCCACGGATCCGCTGGTCGATACCACGCCCTTCGGCGTGGATGCGCCGACGCCCGCTGCGGCAACTGCTCCCGGCAGTACCGAAGATGGCGACGCCGCGCTGTTCAGCTTGCTCTGGCCACTGGGCGAGTCCGTGAAACTGGATTCGACCATCGACCGCCGCACCCTGCGCGCGCAGATCGTCCGCCTGGGCGAACTGGGCTACGCGCTGGACTTCAAGACGCAGGAGTGGAGCCGCCAGGCCGAACTGCAACCTGCGTAGTACTGGACACCGCATCTGCGGTGTTCATCCACCCGCCGGGGGTCTTCCCCACCGGGGAGGCTTCTGGCTCAATTTTTCCAGGAGGCCTCTCATGGGCTGGTATTTCTCACCCCAATCGCGGTCTGAACTGATCGCGGAGTTGATCGCACCGCAAGAGACCGAGCGCGCCAGCGTCAAGGTCATCGCCCACGCGCTGCGTGGCAACGTCCTCTGGTCCGTTGTGCAAGTGACGGCCAAGGCCGAAGGCGTACACCGTGATCTCGCACCGGGCCAGTCCCTGCGCACCATCCGCTGCGATCTGCTGGAACGCAGCGGCAGCCAGTGGGGCTACAAGCCGCTGGACGAATCCATGCACCCGTACTACTACTCGTGCCCGCTGTCCTATCTGAACCTCGCACCGGAGCAGTCCGCCGACTGGCGTGCAGGCGTTCGCGCTTACCACGCACGGCGGCGCGCACCCAAGGCGACCACAGCCCCAGCTACGGCGCTGACGGCCTGAACCAGAGCGTTTTACTTCCACCCCAAGGGGCAGCACTTGCCCCTGCGGGCGGTGCTGTTCCCGTTCATCCGAGGACACCACCATGCCCGCAAACACTTCTTCCACCACGCTGTACCGCATCGACGAATGCCCGGACGTGATGGCCGACGCTTGCGTCGGCGATGACCAGGGCAACCTGATCTTCCTGTCGATCTGGGCGCGGGACACCGCCGTCCAGCAGTTCCTGGCTCGCCTGACCCTCGGGCGCGACGAGCAGGGGCTGGAGCAGTTCCACCTCATCACCGACCAGGACGGTAGCGTCCCGGTGTTCGTCGGCAACGTCGATCGCCTGGAAAAGCGCATGACCCGCGCCTACCGGCGAACGCTGTTCGGTTCGCTGTCCAACGTGTGGCTGTTCGATCGGCGCTGCGTCAAGCCCGACAAGGCCAACGCCAGCGCACTGGCATTGCTGCCCCGCGATAGCGACCACCGGCTTGACCGCCTGTGGACGTTGGTGCAGGACACCTGCCCACTGCCATTGCTCGACCACTGGCGCGAAACCGTGCTGGAACTGCTGCAAAGCCGCGAGATGCTGACCCGTCTGCCATTCGCCCTCGGGCCTTTAGTGGGCCATCGGCTCGCCATCGACGTGCCGGCGCTGACCCAGGCGCTCGGCTCGCTGATCCGCAGTGACGTGCTCACCGCCTATCCCTATCCGGCCAAGATTTGGACGCCGGAAACGGTAGCGGCTTGACCCACCTGCGCAGGCACGCCAAGGCGCGCCTTCTCTATTCATCCCCGCCAACCAGGAGACTTCCATGGCTCTCATGTTCCCGCGGCTCGCCCGCAATTTCGTGAAGAACGGGTACTTCCCGACCGACGAACCGACGCTCGAAAGAGCCCTCAATGCACTGATGCCCAGTGCGCCTGAATCCAATGGGCCGATGTGCATCCTCGATCCCTGCGCCGGCGAAGGCGTGGCAATCGCCGAAGCTGCTCATGCCCTCGGGCGCGAGCAGGCCAGGGCGTTCGCCGTCGAGTTCGACGCAGAGCGGGCGCGCCATGCCCGCAGCCTGGTCGATCACTGCCTGCACGCGGACCTGATGGACACGATGATCTCCAAACAGTCCTTTGGGCTGCTCTGGCTCAATCCGCCGTATGGCGACCTGTCCAAGGATGTCAACGGCAACATTGGCTATCAGGGTCAGGGCCGTGCCCGCCTCGAAAAACTGTTCTACCAGCGCACGCTGCCCCTGCTGCAGTACGGCGGCGTGCTGGTCTTCATCGTCCCCGGCTACGTGCTCGACGCGGAGCTGGTTGGCTGGCTGACGCGCCACTACACCGATCTGCGCATCTACCGAGCGGTGGAAACGCAGTTCAAGCAGGTGGTGATCTTCGGACGGCGGGTGCGCCAGCGTGAGCAGACGCCCGATGGCGTCAAGGCCGTGCGCAATCTGCTGCTGCAGGTTGGGCTTGGCGAAGTCGAAGCCGAGGAGCTGCCGAGCGAATGGCCGTTCCTGCCGTACATCGTCCCCACCAGCCCGGCGGAGCCGGGGCATTTCTTCCGCGTGACGATGGAGCCGGAGCAGTTCGCCGATGAGGTTGGCAGGCTGCAAGGCCTCTGGCCGTCGCGGGATACCCAGTTGGGGGCCGCGCAGCAGACGCTGCGTCCACCGGCGCGGGCCTTGTCCCACTGGCATCTCGCCCTGGCTTTGGCTGCGGGCGCGATCTCGGGAGTCGTGCAATCCAAGACGGGGCGCGTGCTCGTCGTCAAAGGTGACACCCACAAGGACAAGACGCTCCAGCGGGAATTCACCGAACGCGAAGACGGCTCGATTGCCGAGACGCGCATCCTCACCGACAAGTTCGTTCCCGTCATCCGCGCCTGGGACATGACGCCGGGTTCCGCCACGCGGGGCGAGGTGTTGACCATCCGCTGATCGTTTCTCCACCGCCGACGGTTCGCCGTCGATTTTTTCCACCCACCGGGGTCCAGTCGCCCCGATGGGGTGCCGCGGCCCTTCCATATCAAGGAGCCTTCCATGGCAGCCCAAGCACTTTCCATCAGCCAGACACCGAGCCTGCGCTTCTCGCCCGGCCAGGTGGTCATGACCTGCGGCGTCGATGACCTGGTCCAACAGGGCCGGCTCAACCCGATTCCGTATCTGCGCCGCCACTTCGGTGGCGACTGGGGCGACCTCGACGACAGCGACAGGCGGCAGAACGATGCCGCGCTGAAGTCCGGCGAGGATCGTCTGTTTTCTTCCTACCAGGTCGCACCCGGCCTGAAGCTCTGGATCATCACCGAATGGGATCGCAGCGTCACCACGCTGCTGCTGCCCAGCGAGTACTGATCTTCTCCAACGCGGGGCCACCGACACCCCGCAAGGGTGCCGTAGCCCCTTCACTCAGAAGGAAGCCACATGACATCCAACCAACATGACAAGCACCGCCGCAAACGGCTGTTCGAGATCGGTGCACTGGAGTTCAGCGAAGGCGTCGAACGCCTGATGAACGAAGGCCGGCTCGATCCCATGCCGCTTTTCGAACGCCACATGCGTGGCGACTGGGGCGACGTCGCAGATAACCAATGGCAACAGAACAACGCTGCGTTGGAGTCTGGCGAACGCCTCGATTCGTTTTACGTCGTCACCCGTGACCTGAGCATCCGCATCTTCACCGAAGCAGATCGCAGAGCGACCCGCATCGTGCTGCCGTCCGAGTACTGACCGCGAGTTGTCACCGTAGGCCGCGAGCGCCTGCACTGTCCAACCACCGACGGTTCGCCGTCTATCTTCCCATCACGGGGCATGCCATCGCCCCGCTGGGGTGGTGCATGTCCCATTTTTCTTTGGAGCATCACCATGTCCCTCGATCTCGACACCACCGCCAACGATTCAGCGCCCGTACAGGACGAACTGCTCGAAGCGGAATCCAACCCTCTCACCCTGAGCCTTCAGGATTTTGTCGGCGAGTTCGGCGACGAACTGCTCGACTCTCTCAACCGCGCCAACCCGCCGGTCTATGCCGGTCAAGCACAGGCGCAGCGACAACTCGTCGTCGCCAGCCTCAAGCGCAAGTTGTTCCAGGCCCAGGCCGACGTTGTCCATGCCGCCGCCGAGCTGCTGGTCGATCAAGGCGAGCGCGCTGCGATCGTCAACGGTGAAATGGGCTGCGGCAAGACGACCGTCGGCATCGCCACGGCCGCCGTGCTCAACGCCGAAGGCTACCGCCGCACCCTGGTGCTTTCGCCACCCCACCTGGTTTACAAGTGGCGGCGCGAGATCCAGGAGACGGTGGCCGGCGCCAAGGTCTGGGTGCTCAATGGCCCGGACACGCTGGTCAAGCTCATCAAGCTGCGCGAGCAGTTGGGTGTGCAGCCCACGGGCCAGGAGTTTTTCATCCTGGGCCGCGTCAGGATGCGGATGGGGTTCCACTGGAAGCCGGTCTTCACCCAGCGGCGCACCCGCCACGGCGACGTGGCAGCCTGCCCGGACTGCGGCACGCTCATCACCGACCTCGACGGCGAGCCGGTCAACCCGATCTCGCTCGAAGCCGAGGAGTCCCGCAGGAAGTGCAGCCACTGCGCCGCGCCCCTGTGGACGCTGATCCGCCCGCGCAGCCTGTCCGGCAGTGACCAGTCCTCGGTCGTCCTCAAAGCCTTGAAGCGCATCCCGACCATCGGGGAGGTCACCGCGCAGAAGCTGATGCAGAAGTTCGGTGACGGCTTCCTGGCCTCGATGCTGGGCGACAACATCCATGAGTTCATCAACCTCATGGATGGCAACGGCGAGCTGGTGTTTTCCGACCGTCAGGCCACGCGCATGGAACGTGCGATGGCCAACATGGAGTTTGGCTTTGGCGAAGGCGGCTACCAACCGTCCGAGTTCATCAAGCGCTACCTGCCGCAAGGCACGTTCGACCTGCTCATCGCCGACGAGGCGCACGAGTACAAGAACGGTGGCAGTGCCCAGGGCCAGGCCATGGGCGTGCTGGCGGCGAAGGCTCGCAAGACCTTGCTGCTGACCGGCACGCTGATGGGCGGCTATGGCGATGATCTGTTCTACCTGCTGTTCCGGGCGCTGCCTGGACGGATGATCGAAGACGGCTACCGCCCGACCACGAGCGGCAGCATGACCTCGGCTGCGATGGCGTTCATGCGCGATCACGGCGTCCTCAAGGACATCTATTCCGAGAGCACCGGCACGGCGCACAAGACAGCCAATGGCACCAAGGTATCGGTGCGCACGGTCAAGGCTCCCGGCTTCGGCCCGAAAGGCGTCTTGCGCTGCATCCTGCCGTTCACGATTTTCCTCAAGCTCAAGGACATCGGCGGCAACGTCCTGCCGCCGTATGACGAGGAGTTTCGTGAAGTCCAGATGGACGTGGCGCAAGCTGCGGCCTACCGCGATCTGGCGGGTCGGCTGACCGCAGAGCTGAAACAGGCTCTGGCGCGACGCGACACGACCTTGCTGGGTGTGGTGCTCAACGTGCTATTGGCCTGGCCGGATTGCTGCTTCCGGTCGGAGACCGTGGTGCATCCGCGCACGCGCAACACCTTGGCGTTTGTCCCGGCTCAGTTCAATGAGTTCGAGATCAGCCCCAAGGAGCGTGAGCTGATCGACATCTGCAAGCAGGAGAAGACACAGGGCCGCAAGGTTCTGGCCTACACGGTCTATACCGGCACGCGCGACACCACGTCGCGCCTGAAGGGGCTGCTGGAGCAGGAAGGATTCAAGGTGGCGGTACTGCGCGCAAGCGTGGATGCCAGCCGCCGCGAGGACTGGATCGCCGAGCAACTGGACCGGGGCATCGACGTGCTCGTCACCAATCCCGAGCTGGTCAAGACGGGGCTGGACCTGCTGGAGTTCCCGACGATTGTGTTCATGCAAAGTGGCTACAACGTGTACTCGCTCCAACAGGCAGCACGCCGCTCCTGGCGCATTGGGCAGAAACAGCCCGTGTGCGTGATCTACCTCGGCTACGCCGGTTCCTCGCAGATGACCTGCCTGGAACTGATGGCCAAGAAGATCATGGTCTCGCAGTCCACCTCGGGCGATGTGCCCGAATCGGGGCTGGATGTTCTGAACCAGGACGGTGATTCCGTCGAGGTCGCACTGGCCCGGCAGTTGGTCACCGCCTGATTTCCACGCCATCGTCGGCCTAGCGCCGCCGGCTCACTCATTTCCACCTTGCAGCCATGCCCACGCTTACGTGGACATGGCTGTGCTTTTTCTTATCCCAACAAGTTCCATGAACGCCAACAAGCGCAGAGCAACTGCTACCGGCTGGTTCTGGCAAGCTTTGTAAGATCGCTTGGTCTCTTGCGCCGACCGGGAATCTTGACAATTAGGATAAACCGCGACTGATCCTCGCCTGAGCGATGAACGCGGCGAGCCTCAAATAAACTCGTCAAATGCGGGGTGCCTTCGCGGTTGGGTGTCGCCAAGTCGAGCACCAACAGTACGCCTAATCGGATGCTGACGTTCTGGTAGTCCGCCGTTTGTGCTGCATATGACTTAAAAAGCGCATCGAAAGAACAGTCCTTTTCCTCACGTTTCACCTCGACAACGAGACGTTCTGGGCCAGACTTCAGACGTATATCGGCTCTGCCACTCGCAATGTTTGTCGGTTCAAGGTCGCTCCCTGCTGCATACGTTGCCACCCAGCGAAAAAAGTCCTGCTGTAGTTCATCCTCGTGAGGCAGTGAACCATCATCGCGTTCGAAGAGATAGGCGCCAGTTGGGTCATCGCCCTTAGTCAATTCCAGACGATTGAAAATAAAACGAACCAACCAGAGAAGCACGGTATCGAAGAGACGTGCCCCGTTCGTGTTCGCGCTGTAGTCGGAGTGCCCACGAACTTCGTTACAGCAGCGCTCTATGACATCGGCTTCGGCACTTGTCATGTTGGAAAGTTGCAGAGATATGGCGTTCGCGACTACACCCAGAAGGACATTCCTCTGTTCTTCTGGAATGCTGGACCCTGCGATGATGGCGGCGAGCCGGGCCCGTTCATTCGCCGCCTCAGGAGGGTTTTCCCGACCGCCTGACTGTTCAACGAAGGCATCAATCTGTGCAATCAGATCCTGCGCTTCCGCAATCCATTCATGGGTCGCGTTTTGCTGGAGCCACATGCGAACTTGATGCACCTGTCCGGCCCGAGTGGCGACACTTGCACGTATTCGAGGCCTGACCATCGCTTCGACGCCACCGTGCTGATCTCGACGCAAGATCGATCGACTTGCGCTGTACACCGACAGGAGACCTTCCTCGATGACAACAGCCGGTTCCCACCAACTCGGTTCGTCAAGTGCGCCTGCCAGTCCCGCAACAGCACTGGCCAACACACTCCAACACACCGCTTCGGTCTGCCTCGCCCCCAGCCACGGAGGGCCGGAACCTCCGGACCAGGCGTGGAGCTCGAACGCATGCTGCTGAACGCGAGTGCTTACGACACTGATCGATGCGCTTGCGGCCCCGCTGTGGAAGCTCAGGAGTAGGTCGAGGCCATCGAGGTACAAGCTGGCTTCAGGATGGTGATCAGACACTCCGTCGGACTCTCCAAACCAGTCTCTGGCGTCACGGAATGCCGTGACTGCCGCGTTGCTGTCCCCTCTATCCATGGCTTCAGCAAGAGCCGCCATTCCCAACTCGAATGCTGCCTCGGGCCGGACCGCTTCGAGTTGGGCGAGTTTGTGCAAAACCTCGACCAACTCCTTGTCACGCCAGTGCGAAAAAGCGACACCGACAATCTTGGCGGCCCGCCGCAGGAACTCTGTATCGTCGCTTGGCGCAAGACCGAGGAAGAAGTCCAGTAAGCGAAGTTGCCAGCGCCTGTTGTCTCCGGCCCAGCGAAACGCGCCATCAAGCGCCGCGCCGCGCGATAGCCCAGAGAGCGAATGGTCGCCGGTTGCGGCCTTTGCAAGGAAGAGCATGAAGCAACACTCATCTCCGTCGTCCGGCAGCGGGCGATGATGTTCTAGGATATCGACCGCTTCAAGGAGTACGAAATCTGTTGTTGCGACCTCCAATAGATCGTGCAGGACGCCTTTGTACACGTCCCGATCTGCTGTTTTTGCATCGTTCCACCCCAACACAAGCGGGTGAAGCAGTTCGGGCATCATGGGCGTGCTACCGAGCGATCGTGCTGCCGACGCAAGCTTCGTGATCCCGCCAAGATCTTCCAACTGCCAGTCCCGCCCGCTCTTCACGGCCTCTATAAGTTCTGCTTCAATCGGATGCATGTTGGTCACCACAGGAACGCATTGCCGGCAACCTCACGGCGATTCGTCTCCGGTATGTGATCGGTTATAGCCTTGGACGAGATACCGGCAACAAACACTTGAAAATGCGGCAGCTTGGTAAAAACTTCCTGAAGCCCCGCAATAAGGTGATCGACGTCGACAGGGGATACTTCTTGAGCAGCGGGCGAATCAATCATGAGCAATCCCGGGTGCCGACCAATACCCCGCGCTTCAGAGATTTCAATCATCGCAAGAACGGTCGCCACCTTCAGACGTAACTTCTCGCCTTCCGTTACCTTGCTGTAGCTCGTGGGCACTCCTCCTTTGACCAAAGATAGAGCTGCGTTTCCCTTCAGTGACGCCTCCAACAAGTTCTCCATTCCGAAGGCCTTGGCGTATTCAACCAGGCGTGCAGAAACATCGGTGAGCAAACCATCTCTCACGGCCTTAACCCGAGCCTCTGTTTCCGCCACGACAGCAGACAGAATTTTCAGTTCGTCGCTTCGGTTGTCAGCTTGTGCAACTGGGCTTATTGAGGCCTCCGCCAGCCGACCTTCCAGAGCAGCTACGGCTATTGCGACCTCTTGCCGTCGCACTGCGGAACCTAGCTCTTTAGAAGCTGATTCAAGACGACTTTGCAAGATGTCAATTTTTTCTCGAAGGGTGGCTAAGTCAGCCTCCACTTCTTCTTTTTTGGTCGAGGCGCGCGCTACTGCGGAATCAGATTCCGCAACCCGCTCCTGCAGCTCAGCCTTGATCGTCTCGCCATCTTCGGAGCTCGTGATCGACTCACCGCAAACAGAGCATGAGTGGTTGGAACTTTCAAGTTCCTTCTTCACCTTGGAGATCGTGTGGTCGCAACGAGGGCAACACTTGGGTTCCAGACGACGAAACACTGCCATTGCGGACATGGCATCCATGTGTGTCTGAAGGTCCCGCCGATCCTCCTGATGAATGGCCGTGAGTTCTCGGAGCGCGGCAACGGCGCGTTCCGCATGTTCGACCATGGCTCGTTCTTGGCGACGAATATCAGCTAGCTCGGCCGCATCCGCATCAATGGCGTTGCGCAAGGCCTCATCGCTTGGAATCTTCGCTAGGTCGGCACGTTTCTCTGCCAGTTGGGCGCTAATGCTTGCAATGCGCTCTTTGCTTGCCTCATGCCCCTGTTCATTTTTTCTCGCAAAAACTTGAACAGCTTGCTCAACGATCTGGTGCGCGGTCTTCGCAGCAGCGAGTGTTGAAACCCACGGAACGCCGAGGTACATCTGCATTAACCGCGATGTGAGGCCAGTGGTGACGGGCATGTCGCCAAGGAGTACCTCGTAGTTAGTGCCGATGAACATGGCGCCTGAAAAGGATACCCAGCTATGTGTTACCGATTGACCTTCGTCTTCTTTTCCCTGTCGCCAAGTCGATATCGGATCCATCGCGAACGTGCGCATGAAGAAATCTGCCATGACTGCTTCGAACTCGCCATCGGTAGCAAAGTCGGCAAGAACGGTTTTCCCCGGTTTGCCTCCGCTAGGGCTGGGCGCACGAATACGGTACAGGCTGCCGATAGGCTCACCCTGAGTTCTGGCAACGATCTCGTATTCGTCTGAATCAAGGAGGAATCCCAGCCTCACGGCATGAACCCATCGTCGCACATCGTCTTGCAAGTTGCTTGATGGTCTTCCTCTTATCATCCATCGAACAATTTCGATGATGGTTGATTTGCCCCGTAGGTTATGCTCAGAAAGCATGGCCCACAGACCGTGATCAAGGGCCGTCCAGGAAAACGCGAAAGGGCCAGCATTCGCGATGCCATCTTTCTCGCCAGAAAACTCGATCTCTCGCAGAACAAGTCTGCGAGGCTGGGCAAGTACAGGTGATGGTTGAATTCGGTGAGCGGAAAGGACGCCCTCAACTGCGGCAGTCTCCACTTCTGCTCGATTTGCTATCGCGCGCAGCCATTCTTCCTTGGGTTTTGCCATATTTCTCCCCATCGTTACACGGATTTCAGCTGTATCAGGCGAACTCGTACATCTTCGGTGATGGCCGGGATAACTCCGCCCAACTTGGTTTCTGCGTAGCTCGCGCGCTGATACTGTTTTTGTTTCAAAGCTGTCCCACCCATAGGACCCGCGATCTTGGCTACCAATGCAGCCCTATCCGCATACCATTGAAGAATGGGCTCCTGCGACACTGCGGTCGAGCAGACGTCATAGCCGGACTTCGTAAGAACGAAATCTGTCTCCAAGACCTTGTTTTTGGCTCCCTTGGTGCCAGTGATGCGAATCAGATCCCGGGACCTTAGCAGCGAGAGGGCATCATCCAGCCGCTCATAGGCACCAAAGAAGTACCGAACCATAGGAACACGGCGGAGGTCAGGCTCCTCGTCGTCCAAGATCACCTGCGCTGCTTTGTAGTAGCTCTTGTCCTTTGTCTCTGCGAACAAATCAAGCAACTCCGCCGCAAGATAGTCTGGATTTCGCATCCAAAAATCGAAAGCTTGTAGACGTGCTTCGCCTTTGAAGACGAGAGCATGCTCAGCCGTCGGTGGTTCGACAGGGCTGCCTCCTGCTCTTAAGACGAACAAAATTCGCAGTGCATCGCGATGAGGTGACCGAATCGTCATGCCGCTTTGTTTCTCCTAGAACCTAATTTGGTAGTCGCCAAATTCCATCGACCCACAACAGCATGCGAGCAGTGATCCTGTGGGCATATCCTGATCCAGATCGATTCCTTGCAGGCAAGGCCAATAAAGGCACATGCTCGGGCAATGTAACCCAAAGTAAGTTGGCGAGGAATGACAGATAGAGACGGTCTCCGCTTTCGTATTGCCACCCCCGGCACTACCCCAAGACAGAAAAGCGGGCACCACCCAGTTCGCATTCCTGGCTGACCGCGCAGCGACGCGCCGCCAAGGTATCGGCATCGCAACAGAAGAGCCGATGCCATGCCCGCAATCCCTGTATCACGGTGTCTGGTCGGCGCTGGTCTCCTGGCTGCAGCGCTGGCCAGCGGCTGCACGACCACGACCGCGCCGCTG
Source organism: Comamonas resistens (assembly GCF_030064165.1). Taxonomy (NCBI): domain Bacteria; kingdom Pseudomonadati; phylum Pseudomonadota; class Betaproteobacteria; order Burkholderiales; family Comamonadaceae; genus Comamonas; species Comamonas resistens. The sequence goes on along the minus strand of NZ_CP125947.1, from coordinate 2,700,544 downwards.
GTGCCAGACGCCATAGAAGAAGTCGCCTCCGTTCCCGAACCCGAGGCACTCGAGTTCATTCCCGTCGTGCGCTATGGCCGCTACACGCTGGTCGAGCTGGCACCCACGGCGGCGCAGCGTGACTTGCTGTTGCAGACCATCGACGTGTCCATGCCCGAGGACGCCCGCACCACGGTGGGCGATGGCCTGCGGCATGTGCTCAAACGCAGCGGCTACCAGCTTTGCGAGACGTCCCGCGCCGTGAGCGAGTTGTATGCGCTCCCGCTGCCGGCGGCGCACCTGCATCTTGGCCCCATGACCTTGCGCGATGCGCTGCTCACCCTGGCTGGCCCGGCCTGGGAACTGCATGCGAATGACCGGGCACGGCAGATTTGCTTTGAGCAGGCTGGAGGCAGCGCGACCGCCGAGCACGCACACGAGCCGCCTGTTGCCGAGGCGGTGCAGACGTTTCCGCTGATGCCTTCGGTTTCGGGAGGCCAGCCATGAATGCCGCGCAGTCTCCCCGTCGCCCGATCACCGCCGTGGTGTTGCAGAGCCTGATGTGGCTCTGGCTGATCGGCCTCAGCGTTTTCGTCGCACTCGGCTACCAGGCGGTGAACGAGCAGGCCGACCAGAATCAGCTTGATACCCGCCTGCAACGTCTCGAAGCGCAGGCGATGGGCCTGGCCGAGACCATTGATGCCATCCAGCAGCGTCCAGCCGTCGCAACGGCGGCAGACCTCAAAGACACCCGCGAACTCCTGGAAGCACGCGCTGCCCAGTTCGAGAAAACGCTGAGCGGCTATGCCGCTGCTGACGACCTTCAGGCGCTGCGCACCGAGGTCGAGCAAATCAAGACGCGCCAGACCGTTGCGCGCGCAGCAGCACCCGCTCAGCCGCGCTCACCGAGCAGGCCCACCGCCAAACCAGAACCGCCGCCACTGCCATTTCGCATCGTCGGTGCCGAGCTTCGCGCTGGTCAACGCAGCCTGTCCGTTGCGCCGAGCGCCGGGTCTTACACGCCCGACCAGCTTGAGGTGCTGCTGCCCGGCGATTCGCTCGGCCCATGGCGCTTTCAGGCGGTCGAGGGCAACTCCGCCGTGTTTCAGGCCGGCGACCAGACCCGTCGCGTGGCGATCCCTTGAGCTGAGGACACGACATGAAGCCAGCCATCATCCTTTCCGCGCTTCTGCTCGCGTCTGCCCAGTTGCCCACCTGGGCGCAGCAGCCGGCCACGGCTCCCGCCCGCAATGCACAAAGTCAGGAGCGCTCGCTGATCGCCCGCACCCTGGACGACCGTGTGGCAAGCAACTGGGGCCTGCAACCGCAGGAGTGGGCGCGTTATCGCGAACTGATGGACGGGCCGTTGGGCATCTACTCGCCCAACCTGGACCCACTGTCCGCCCTGGGCATCGAGGCGCGCACCGACGAGGAACGGCGCCGCTACGCCGAACTGCAGGTGCAGATCGAGGCGCGCCGTGTCGAGAAGCTGCTCGCCTACCAGCGTGCCTACGACGAGGCCTGGCAGCGCCTAAATCCCGGCATGCAGCGGGTGAGCCTGCCTGACGAAAAACCCGGCGCCGGCACAAGCGCCAACCCCTTGCGCGGTTCAGGCCGCACAGCAGTGTTCGTCAAGGACGGCTGCGCGGCCTGCGGGCAGCTTGTGCAGCGCCTGCAATCCTCCGGCACCGAGTTCGACCTGTACATGGTTGGCAGCCGCCAAGACGACACACGTATCCGCGACTGGGCCAAGCGTGCGAACGTCGATCCGGCGCGCGTGCGCAGCGGTGGCATCACGCTCAACCATGATGGCGGGCGGTGGCTGTCGCTGAGCTTGCCCGGCGACCTTCCAGCAGTCGTGCGCGAGGTGAACGGCCAATGGCAACGCCAGCCATAGCGGCCACCTCCGTTTCGCAGTGCTTACGCGCACTGGTGCTCGCTGCTGGCCTGTACGCCTGCGCCGCCCATGCCCAAGAGGTTCCGCCACCGGCCTACCAACTCGCCGCCCAGCGCGCAGGCATCCCCTCGACGGTGCTCTACGCCGTGGCCTTGCAGGAGAGCGGCATCCGCCGCAACGGGCGCATCGTCCCATGGCCGTGGTCGCTCAACGTCGCTGGCCAGTCGCGTCGTTACGCCACACGCGCCGACGCTTGCGCCGGTTTGCAGCAGGCGATGCGCGCCACGCCGCACACGCGCATCGACGCGGGCCTGGGTCAGATCAACCTCGGCTACCACCAGCAGCGCTATGTCAGCCCGTGCGACTTGCTCGACCCATACCGCAACCTCGCCCTCGCCGCTGAAATTCTGAAGGAGCAGCACACCACTGGCGAGGACTGGTTACTGGCAATCGGTCGCTACCACCGCCCTGCGGGCGGAGAACCTGCCGCACGTTACCGGCGCAGCGTGTCGCGCCACCTTGCCCGTGTGCAGGGCACGCACCCAACCGCCGCGGCCCTCGCCGCGCACCAGGAGACATCCCCATGACGAAGCCCCCTCTGGCCAACCTCACGCTGAAGGGCCTGCTCTTGCTGCTGGCGGCTCTGCCACTGGCCTCGAGCGCCGGCGAGCCGCTGATCGTGGTCGAAGACCGTGGCGGCACATCGGCGCTGCCGTACTACGAGGCTCTGAACCTTCAGCCGCGCGCCGATGCTCCGGCCCGACAGCCTATCCCGATGCTCCCGGTGCCCGCCACGCCCATGGACGAGGCCGCGATGTTGCCGGTGCGCAGTGCCAAGCTCACGCTTGGCACCGTCGCGCGGCGGGTGATCGAGGCACCGGGCCTGCGGCCTTTCGTGGTCGTCGGCGACGACGAGGCGTCCCAAGCCTGGCTGCGCCGCCAGGCAACATCCCTGCGCGAGCGCGGCGCGGTGGGCCTGGTGGTTAACGTCGAGACCGTGCAGGGCCTGGCACGGCTGCGCGCCCTGGTGCCGGGCGTGCCCCTTGCGCCTGTGGTCGGTGACGACCTGGCCGAGCGCCTGGGTCTGCGCCATTACCCGGTGCTGATCACAGCCACCGGCATCGAGCAATGAAGCCATGTCGGGGAAACAGCCGGTCGAGGTTCTGCTGCGCCCAGCGGTGGAGTTCTATACCGTCGCGGCGTGTGCAGGCGCCGCGTTTCTGTCCTTGGTGGCACCGTGGTCGCTCGCGCTGAGCCCCGCCATGGGCGTCGGCAGTGCGCTGGCGTTCTGCGCCTACGGTGCCATCCGCTACCGCGATGCCCGCGTCATCCTGCGCTACCGGCGCAACATTCGCCGCTTGCCGCGCTACGTGATGACCAGCAAGGACGTGCCGGTCAGCCAGCAGCGTCTGTTCGTGGGGCGCGGGTTTCTGTGGGAGCAGAAACACACCCATAGGCTCATGCAGACGTACCGACCGGAATTTCGCCGCTACGTCGAGCCAACGCCGGCCTACCGGCTGGCACGCAGGCTGGAGGAACGGCTGGAGTTCGCGCCGTTCCCGCTGTCCCGGCTGCCCGCGCTCACGGGCTGGGATGTGCCTTTCAACCCGGTGCGCCCGCTGCCGCCTGTGGGCGGCCTGCCGCGCCTGCACGGCATCGAACCCGATGAGGTGGACGTCAGCCTGCCGCTGGGTGAGCGCGTCGGGCATTCGCTGGTGCTGGGCACCACGCGCGTGGGCAAGACGCGGTTGGCCGAGTTGTTCGTGACCCAGGACATTCGGCGCAAGAACGCCGACGGCGAGCACGAGGTCGTCATCGTCATCGATCCCAAGGGCGACGCCGATCTCTTGAAGCGGGTGTACGTCGAGGCCAAGCGTGCGGGCCGCGAGGGCGAGTTCTATGTCTTCCATTTGGGCTGGCCGGACATTTCCGCGCGCTACAACGCCGTGGGCCGCTTTGGGCGCATCAGCGAGGTGGCCACCCGTGTTGCAGGGCAGCTCTCCGGGGAAGGCAACAGCGCGGCATTTCGCGAGTTTGCGTGGCGCTTCGTCAACATCATCGCCCGCGCCCTGGTGGAACTGGGGCAGCGCCCGGACTACATGCTGATCCAGCGCCATGTGATCAACATCGATGCGCTGTTCATCGAGTACGCCCAGCACTACTTCGCCAAGACCGAGCCCAAGGCCTGGGAGGTGATCGTCCAGATCGAGGCCAAGCTCAACGAAAAGAACATCCCGCGCAACATGATCGGGCGCGAAAAGCGCGTGGTGGCGCTGGAGCAGTACCTCTCGCAGGCGCGCAACTATGACCCGGTGCTCGACGGCCTGCGCTCGGCAGTGCGCTACGACAAGACCTACTTCGACAAGATCGTCGCATCGCTGCTGCCCCTGCTGGAGAAGCTCACCAGCGGCAAGATCGCCCAGCTTCTGGCCCCGAACTACTCCGACCTGGCCGACCCGCGTCCGATCTTCGATTGGATGCAGGTCATCCGAAAGCGCGCCGTGGTCTATGTCGGCCTGGACGCGCTGTCCGACGCCGAGGTCGCCGCGGCGGTCGGCAATTCCATGTTCTCCGACCTGGTTTCGGTCGCCGGCCACATCTACAAGCACGGGATCGACGACGGTCTGCCGGGCGCATCGGCTGGCACGCGCGTGCCGATCAACGTCCACGCCGATGAGTTCAACGAGTTGATGGGCGACGAGTTCATTCCGCTGATCAACAAGGGCGGCGGCGCTGGCCTACAAGTTACCGCGTACACACAGACGCTCTCGGACATCGAAGCCCGCATCGGCAACCGCGCGAAGGCCGGTCAGGTGATCGGCAACTTCAACAACCTGTTCATGCTGCGCGTGCGCGAGACGGCTACCGCTGAATTGCTGACCCGGCAGTTGCCGAAGGTCGAGGTCTATACGACCACCATCGTCAGCGGCGCGACCGACAGCTCCGATATTCGTGGAGCGACAGACTTTACGTCAAACACCCAGGACCGCATCAGCATGTCCAGCGTGCCGATGATCGAGCCATCGCACATCGTCGGCCTGCCCAAAGGCCAGTGCTTCGCGCTGCTGCAGGGCGGCCAGCTTTGGAAGGTGCGCATGCCGTTGCCGGCGCCAGACCCGGATGAAGTGATGCCGGCGGACTTGCAGCAACTGGCAGGGCACATGCGCCAAAGCTACAGCGAGGCCACGCAATGGTGGGAGTTCACCAGCTCCCCGGTCTTGCAGGACGCGGCCTTGCCGGACGACTTGATCGATGAGGCGGCCATCGCCACACCCATCACCGACACGGGCGACACGGCCAGCGAAGAGGCCGCGCCATGAGCGATGCCGCCTCGACTGCGCAGCGCGAGCAGAACCGCCGCCAGGGCTTGACCGTCGGCACCATCACCTTGCCGTTCCGGCTGCTCGGGGTACTGGTCGGCTCGCTGCTGTTCTCGATCCTGATGGAGTGCATCGGCATGCACCTGTTCTGGAAAGACCAGGGCTGGCAGCACTCCCAGCAAATGTTGCAGTACGAGCTGGGGCACCTGTCCAAGCATTTCACGCGCAGCGTGGTCGTGCAGGAGCCGGGGCGAACGGCGCACGAGCTGGTGGACACCGGCTACGAATGGGTGTTCGTGCGATCGGGGCTGTTGGAGCGCATGAGCCAGACCGCCGAGCGCGCCCGCGCGCCCAGTCAGGGGCAGACACGAAACTTCCGCTACTTCATCAGCCAAGTCTATGTTTGGGCCGAAAGCTACCTGATCGCTGCCGCCTTCACCACGCTCACTTTTTTGGTGCGTCTGTTGGTCCTGGCGCTCACGCTTCCGCTGATCTTCACGGCGGCATTTGTCGGTTTGATCGACGGACTGGTGAGGCGGGATGTGCGCCGGTTCGGCGCGGGCCGCGAGTCCGGCTTTATCTACCACCGAGCGAAAGCCAGTCTGATGCCGCTGGCCGTACTGCCTTGGGTGACGTACCTGGCGCTACCGATCTCGGTGCATCCGCTCCTGATCCTGCTGCCCAGCGCCGGCTTGCTGGGACTGGCCGTGAGCCTGACTGCAGGGAGCTTCAAGAAGTACCTCTAGGCCATCAATCCGGTCATCCGCAGGTTCTTATTGTTTGCGGCCTGATACGTCTCTGATCGCCACGATCAAGCCATTGCTGATCACACAGGAATGGCGCGATGTTGGCTCCGATCTGGCTGCGCGCCGCGCATCGCGGCGTGCCCACTTTTCTCGTGACGGCCCTGCTGATGGGGCAGTCTTCGATGGCGTTGGCCGAGTCCCCGGCGCAGCGTCAGGAGCTGGTTGCTGCGCTGCGCCAGCTCGATGCGCTGGAGCGCACCGTCAAGGACAGCTCCGTGCAAACCGCCATCCAGCCGGGCGAGCGCTACCACTTCGATTACCCACGACTGCTGACTGATCTGGCCCGTGTGCGCGCTGGTATCCAGGCCCATCTCAACCCGTCGCGCGCCCAGCCGCGCGACCTTTCCGAACTGGCCGGCGAGTACCGCACCGAGCGGGCCGTCCCGCCATCGCTGCCGACGACTGTGCAGGGCAGGCCATGAACGGTGCCCAGGTCTCGGCATTTCAAGCCAACAGCGGCATCGCGCCGTCCGCAATGGCGACCGTCCTGGTCGGCGTCGTGTTCGCGGTTCTGCTCGTCTGGGGCGTCTGGGCCATCCGAACGGCCTACGTGGGGTGGGCCGAGAACCGCCTCAACCAGCGCCAGTTCCTCGGCGTCTGCATCCGCTTCGTCGCGATGTACCTCGTGCTGACTTTCTTCCTCCTCTCCTGACCTGAAGGGATTGACCATGCAAAACCGCATCCTCACTACTCGTTTTGTCCAACGCGCCGCCGTCGCCCTGGGTGCCGCCGCGCTGCCCGCGCTGTCGTTCGCGCAAGGGCTGCCGCAGTTGGAAAACCCAACCCGCGGCGCTGGCAGCGGCATCATGGAAACGATCAGGAACTACGGCTACGACATCATCATGCTCGTGGCTCTGCTGGTGGTGGCGTCGATGTTCATTGGCGTGTGCTATCACGCCTACGGCACCTACGCGGAAATCCACACCGGGCGCAAGACCTGGGGCCAGTTCGGCCTCACGGTCGCCATCGGCGCCGTCCTGCTCGTGATCGGCATCTGGCTGCTCACCGAAGCCACCGGCATCCTGTAAGCGAGGACGGGCCATGTCCGAGCAACAGCATGTCCGTGCCGATGGGACGGTCACGTTCCTTCCACACCGGCTCAACAGGCACCCGGTGGTCGTGCGCGGCCTCACCGCCGACGAGTTGTGGATTTGCTGCGGCCTGTCCGGCGCTGCCGGCCTGGTGGTCGGCGCGCCGCTGTCCTGGGTGTTCCGCACGATTGCCATCGCGCCGACCTTTGTTGTCCTGGGCGTGGCGCTGGGCGTTTTCATCGGCGGCGGCATCCTGCGCCGCCTCAAGCGTGGGCGTCCCGACACCTGGCTGTACCGGCAGTTGCAATGGCGGATTGCCACGCGCCATCCGCTGATGGCCGGTTGGGTGGGCGGCCATGTGCTGATCTCGCGCTCCGGTTTCTGGACCACCCGCAGGGGCAGGCATGGGGGCGCACGATGAGCCGTTTCAAGAACGAGATCACCCACCTGCAGGCGCACATCAAGACGCTGCGCCTCGGCGCGGGTGCGCTGGTCATCGTCGCCCTGGTCATGGGCGGCGGTTGGTGGAGCGCGCCGCGCGACCTGACCATCCACGTCCCGCCTGACCTGCGCTCCGGCAGTACCCGCAAGTGGTGGGAGGTGCCGCCCGAGTCGATCTATGCGTTCACGTTCTACGTGTTCCAGACCCTCAATCGCTGGCCCACAAATGGCGAAGAAGACTACCCGCGCAACCTCCACACGCTCTCGCCATACCTCACCCCGTCCTGCCAGGCATTCCTCAAGGCGGACTACGACTACCGCCGCAGCACCGGCGAACTGCGCCAGCGTGTGCGTGGCATCTACGAAATCCCCGGCCGCAGTTATGGCGACAACCCCACGGCGCGCGTGCGTGTGATCTCCGACCGCGACTGGGTGGTGACATTGGACATCAGCGCCGACGAGTACTACGGCGCCGAGCAGGTCAAGCGCGCCCTGGTGCGCTACCCCGTGAAGGTCGCGCGGGTGGACGTCGATCCCGCACGCAACCCGTTCGGCCTGGTGATCGACTGCTACGAGGGCACGCCCCAGCGCATCAGCGCACCGGAGCCGACGCGCCCGGTGCCTGGTGGCCTGACGCCGCAAGCGCCTCAAGGAGGTAATTCCCCATGAAGCCCATGAAGCATCCTGTACTCGCGCTGCTGGGGCTGCTGGCCGTGGCCGCCGCAGTGGTCGTGTCCCCCGCTGTCCAGGCGGTGGAGATCCTGCGTTGGGAGCGCATGCCGCTGGCGGTGCCGTTGAAGGTCGGCCAGGAGCGCATCGTGTTCATCGACCGAAACGTCCGCGTGGGCGTTCCCGCAGGCGTCGGTGAGCGCTTGCGCGTGCAGAGCGCGGGCGGCGCGGTGTACCTGCGCGCCAGCGAGCCGATCGAGCCCACTCGGCTGCAATTGCAGGACGCCGACACCGGCGCGCTGATCCTGCTCGACATTGCGGCGGAGCCGCCCAAGGACGGCGAAGCCGAGCTGGAACCGGTGCGAATCGTCGAGGGCAACAACTCAACAGCGCGCTATGGCGATCAGCCTGACGGTGCCGATGCGCCCCATGCACGCGCTCAGGAGCAGGCGGGCACCCGGACGGCGCGGCGCGAAACGCCAATCCCCGTCGTGCTGACACGTTTTGCTGCGCAGAACCTCTACGCACCGCTGCGCACCGTGGAAGCCTTGCCAGGCGTCATGCGGGTCAACCTGCGCCGCGACCTCGACCTCGGCACGCTGATGCCGACCTTGCCGGCACGCGCGGTCGCGCTCGCCTCGTGGCGCCTGGAAGACCAGTGGGTCACTGCCGTGCGCCTGACCAACAGTAGCAGCGACTGGATCAGCCTCGACCCGCGCGTGCTGCAAGGGGATTTCCTCACCGCCACCTTCCAGCACGAGGCGCTTGGCCCGCGCGGAACCCCCGAGGACACCACCGTCCTGTACCTGGTGACGCGCGGGCACGGCCTCGCGCAATCGCTGCTGCCGGCGATCCATCGCTTCGACCCCGCTGTGCATCTCCCGCAGCCCAAAGCAGCAGCCAGCGACGACAGGGAGGCCCGCCATGCGCAGTAACGGACTCCTGAAGTGGCTGCTGATCCCCGTGGCCCTGCTGGTGCTGTTTGTCGCCATCCGGCTGTTTTCCGGTGGCGGTGCGTCGGCACCGCCTGTCGCGGATGGCGGCGGCAGGCTTACGCCGGAAGAAATGAAGGCGCTGGGCATCGAGGGTGACACCCCGCGCGACACCGTGGCGACGCTGGTTGCCCAGGTGAAGCAGTTGCGCACCGAGCTTCAGACCGCGCTGTCCGACAACAGGTCGCAGCGCGAGGAGAATCAGCGACTGCGCCAGCGCGAGAGCGCCATCGACCAGCGCATCAGTTCGGCCCTCGAATCCGAGCGCTCCGACCTGCGCCGTGACCAGCAGCAGGCGGCCAGCACGCGCCAGCAGACCGAGGGGCTGCTCGCCGACCTGCAGCAGCGCCTGGACAGCATCGGCGGACGTGGCGGTGGCCATGCCGATTTGCCGGTGGGGCTGGGCCTGCGTGACGGCGACGAGGCCGGCATGGAAGGCGGTATGCGCTGGGTGGAGCCGGATGACGCGAAACAAAGCGACGGGCGTGGCAGGTCGAATGGCGGCATAAGCTTCCCCACCAGCTTCGGTTCCGCACAGAGCACGCTGGAAACCACAGCGCAAACCGTGGCGAACGCGGGCGCACGCGCGGCAGGCGTCAAGAGCCCGACGCCCGTCTATACCGTGCCGACCAACTCGACGCTGATGGGGTCGGTGGCGATGACGGCGCTGATTGGCCGCGTGCCGATCGACGGCACGGTGAACGATCCATACCCCTTCAAGGTCTTGGTCGGGCCTGACAATTTGACCGCGAACGGCATCGACATTCCCGATGTGGCCGGGGCCGTGTTCTCCGGCACCGCATCGGGCGACTGGACGCTCTCCTGCGTGCGCGGCCAGGTGCGCAGCATCACCTTCGTGTTCCATGACGGGACCATCCGCACCATCCCCGAGGATCGTGAGGGCAACCAGCAGAACAACCAACAACGCGACGGCCTGGGCTGGATCAGCGACCCGCACGGCATTCCCTGTGTCAGCGGCGAGCGGCGCAGCAATGCGCAGCAGTACCTCGGCACCCAGGCGCTGATCACGGCGGCTGGGGCTGGCGTGGCCTCGCTGATCGAATCCGACAGTGGCAGGGCGTCCTATGTCGGCGCCGACGGCTCCATCGGCAGCGTGGGCATCAGCGGCCAGGAAGCCGTGGGCCGGATTCTCGCCAGCGGCGTCCAGGACATGTCGAGCTGGGTCAACAAGCTCTACGGCCAGGCCTTCGCTGCCGTTTATGTGCAGCCCGGTGCCAAGGTCGCCGTCCACCTCGAAAAGCCGCTCGCCATCGACTTCGATCCCGAAGGCCGCAAGGTCGATCACCGCGCAGGAGAAAGCCATGCCCTCGAACTTGAATAGCTGGGCTCAGGGCCTGGCGCTGGCCTTGGCCGTCGCGCTGCTCGGTGGCTGCGCCACCAGCAAGGAAAAGCTGCTGACCCACGGCGACAGCACGATGATGAACATCTGGCAGCAGAACGCCGGCGACGGCGGCGGTGGTGCCGGCCAGGTAGCGCGCAGGCAGTTGCTCGATGCGCGCCAGAGCCTGCGCAGGCCGCTGACCGAGATGGACGTGCAGGCCGCGCCTGCCGAGCAGATGCGCTACACGCGCACGGCGCGCAACGAGGTCTACCGCCAGTTCCAGCGCCTGCCCAACCCCGATCTCGTAATGTACGTGTATCCGCATTTGGCGGGCACCGACCCAGTGCCGATTCCGGGCTATACGACCGTGTTCCCGCTGTACCAGCGCGTGCAGTACGCCATGCCAGGCGAGCGCGTGGAGGATTACTGATGCGCTGGAAACTCCCCAGACCGAAGCCGACCGCGCCGAAGCTGGCCGCATCCGATGCTGACGACGACGAGCAGCCGGACGGCTGGCAACGCCACGTCGAGGCACTGCGCCAGGTCGGCATCCCCGAACCCGGCACGGCGGTGCAAGGCCGCAGGCCGGCGACCCTGGCAGACGAGCAGGCGCTGTACGAGGTCGCGCCGTCGTTCGTGGAACTGCTGCCCTGGGTGGAGTTCCTGGCGCAGTCGAAAGCCATGTTGCTGGAGGACGGGCAATCGGTGGCGGCGTTCTACGAGCTGGTGCCGCTGGGCACCGAAGGCCGGGAACCTGGCTGGCTCGCGCAGGCCCGCGATGCCTTGGAAAACGCGCTGCAGGACAGTTTCGATGAACTGGATGAGAACCCCTGGGTGCTGCAGCTCTACGCTCAGGACGAGCCCAGTTTCGACCAGTACATGCAGACCCTGCGCGACTATGTGCAGCCGCGCGCCCGTGAGACGGCGTTCACCGAGTTCTACCTGCGCTTCTTCGGCCATCACCTGCGCGCGGTGGCCAAGCCGGGCGGCCTGTTCGAGGACACGGTGGTCACACGGCTGCGCTGGCGCGGCCAGACCCGGCGTGTGCGCATGGTGGTCTATCGCCGCGTGACCGGCCAAGGGCAAAACAGCCGCCGCGGGCAGACGCCCGAGCAGATGCTCAATATCGTTTGCGACCGCCTGTGCGGCGGACTGGCGAACGCCGGCATTCAGGCCCGGCGCATGGTGGCTGCGGATGTTCACGACTGGCTGCTGCGCTGGTTCAACCCGCGTCCCACGTTGCTTGGGCCTGGGGCCGAAGACAGGGAGCGCTTCTATGCGCTGGCGCGCTACCCCGACAGTACGGAGGCCGGCGAAGACGGCGAGATCGAATTGGCGAGCGGGCGGGATTTCAGCCAGCGGCTGTTCTTCGGCCAGCCGCGCTCCGACGTGGCGCAGGGCACCTGGCATTTCGACGGCCTGCCGCACCGCGTGCTGATCACCGACCGCCTGCGCATGCCGCCGGGCACAGGGCACCTGACCGGCGAGACACGCAAAGGCGATGCCATCAACACGCTGTTCGACCAGATGCCCGAGGACACCACCCTTTGCCTGACGATGGTCGCCACGCCGCAGGATGTCCTTGAGGCGGACTTGAACCACCTGGCCAAGAAAGCGGTCGGCGAAACCCTGGCGTCGGAGCAGACGCTCAAGGACGTGCATGAAGCCCGTTCCCTGATCGGCAGCGCGCACAAGCTCTATCGCGGCACGCTGGCGTTCTACCTGCGCGGGCGCGATGAGGCGGAACTGGACCGACGCGGCCTGGACCTGGCGAACGTCATGCTCAACGCTGGCTTGCAGCCGGTGCGCGAGGACGACGAAGTAGCGCCGCTCAACAGTTACCTGCGCTGGCTACCGTGCTGCTACAACCCCAGCCAGGATCGCAAGAAGTGGTACACGCAACTGATGTTCGCCCAGCACGCGGCGAACCTCTCGCCGGTGTGGGGGCGCAGCCAGGGCACGGGGCATCCCGGCATCACGATGTTCAACCGCGGCGGCGGGCCGATCACCTTCGACCCGCTCAACCGCCTTGACCGGCAGATGAATGCCCACCTGTTTCTGTTCGGCCCGACGGGTTCGGGCAAGTCGGCGACCCTCAACAACCTCTTGAATCAGGTCACGGCGATCTACCGGCCACGGCTGTTCATTGTCGAGGCCGGCAACAGCTTCGGCCTGTTCAGCGATTTTGCCCGGCGCCTGGGTCTGACCGTGAACCGGGTCAAACTGGCCCCAGGCTCGGGTGTGACGCTCGCGCCGTTCGCGGATGCGCGGCGGCTGATCGAGACGCCCAGCGGCGTGCAGACGCTCGACGCCGATGCGCTGGACGAAGACCTTCCACCCGATGCTGTGGCCATGGAGGCGGATGAGCAGCGCGACGTGCTGGGCGAATTGGAGATCACCGCGAGGCTGATGATCACCGGTGGCGAAGACAAGGAAGAAGCCCGGATGACGCGGGCCGACCGCTCGCTGATCCGTCAGTGCATCCTCGATGCCGCAGAACACTGCCACAGCAAGGATGGCGAGAAGCGCACCGTGCTCACGCGCGATGTGCGCAATGCGCTGCGCACGCGCAGCCAGGACCCGACGCTGCCGGAAATGCGGCGTGTGCGACTGCTGGAGATGGCCGACGCCATGGACATGTTCTGCCAAGGCACGGACGGTGAAATGTTCGACCGCGACGGTTCGCCGTGGCCCGAGGCCGACATCACCCTGGTCGATCTGGCGACCTATGCCCGCGAGGGCTACAACGCGCAGCTCTCCATTGCCTACATAAGCCTGATCAGCACGGTGAACAACATTGCCGAGCGCGATCAGTACCTGGGCCGCCCGATCATCAACGTCACCGACGAAGGGCACATCATCACCAAGAACCCGCTGCTCGCCCCCTACGTGGTGAAGATCACCAAGATGTGGCGCAAGCTGGGGGCCTGGTTCTGGCTCGCCACACAAAACATCGACGATCTGCCGCGCGCCGCAGAGCCCATGCTCAACATGATCGAGTGGTGGATCTGCCTGTCGATGCCACCCGATGAGGTGGAGAAGATCGCCCGCTTCCGCGAACTCTCGCCTGCGCAGAAGGCGCTGATGCTTTCGGCGCGCAAGGAAGCCGGGAAGTTCACCGAGGGCGTCATCCTCTCCAAGAGCCTGGAAGTGCTGTTTCGGGCCGTGCCACCGAGCCTCTATCTCGCGCTTGCGCAGACCGAACCCGAGGAGAAAGCCGAGCGTTACCAACTCATGCAACAGCACGGCATCAGTGAACTCGACGCGGCCTTCAAGGTGGCCGAGAAGATCGACCAGGCGCGCGGCATCGAGTCGCCGGCCTTGGGCCTGCCGCAATAGCCGCCGGAGACTGCCGTGAAACCGAAACATCCTTTCGTTCCTATGCCAGTCCAGGCGCTCCGCCATCGGCGCTCGCGCAAGCGCTGGCCCTGGTTCTTGGCCGCTGGATTGATCGCGCTGCTGCTGATCTGGCTCGTGTCCCGCGCACCCAGCGAACCCGCGTCGTTGGCTCCCGCGCCGGTCAGTACCGCGCAGGTGGCCGGGCCGCCCTGGCAAATGGGCAACGCGCAGGGCCGGTTCACGCTGACGCTCTATGCCGACCTCGAATGTCCGTTCTGCCGGGAGTACTTTCCGCAACTCAAACGCTGGGTGGGCGCCAACGCGGACGTAGCCCTGCAATGGCAGCACCAGCCGCTGGCCGCGCACGAACCGGCCGCCTCTGCCGAGGCACGCCTGGCCGAGTGCGCCGCCGAAAGTGGCGGGCATTTGGCCTTTTGGCAGGCCATTGAATGGGTCTATGCGCACACGCGCAGTGACGGCCTGGGCTTGCCCGAGGGCCTGCGCTATCCCGGCCTAAACCCAGCCGTCGAGCAGTGTTTGGCCAGCGAGCGGCCCGAAACGTTGATTCGCGCTCAGGCCGAGGAAGCCACCAAGGGCGGCGTGACCGCGACGCCATCCCTGCGACTACACGATCGCCAGACCAGCCAGGCGATCCTGCTGCAGGGGCCGATCGAAGGCGATGCACTGCTGTCGGCCATGGACATGCTGGCAGCTGAGGATTCGGTCGTTTCACCCACTACGGAAATGCCTGCCGACGTCGTCGGCGACATGCCCAGGTAGCCCGCGGTCATTGAGGCTACGGCGCAGCACGCTGCGCTGACCGCTACCCGTTCGCCCCGCATCCTGGCCGCGAACGATCACCGCTGCTGCGGTGATGGATGCACCTTGTTCCATTCCCTGGAGGGCCTGCCCTCCAGGGGCATGTGCGCCCTCCGATTTCCCTGCCTGGAGGTTCGCCATGTCTGTCGTCATCAATGACTCCTGCCTGGAGTCGCTTTCCGATATTTCTGTTCAGAACGAGGACTGGATCGTCCAGCAAGCCATCGTGTTGCTGGAGCGACGGGTTTTCAAAGCAGGGCCACGTCTTGAACGGCCCGCTGCGGTCAGGGACTACCTTCGCTTGAAGCTGGTCGCCGAGCCCAATGAGATATTCGTCGTCGTGTTCATGAACAGCATGCACGACGTGCTGGCCGTGGAGCCGATGTTCCATGGAACGATCAATGCGACCTCGGTTTATCCGCGTGTCGTGCTGCAGCGAGCGTTGCAACTGAACGCCGCTGCGGTCATCTTCGCCCATCAGCACCCCTCGGGCACCACCGAGCCATCCAATGCGGATCGCTTGCTGACAGAGCAGTTGAAGACGGCCTTGGCGCTTATCGACGTGCGGGTACTCGACCATTTTGTGATTGGTCAGGGCGCACCGTACTCATTCGCCGAGTCTGGTCTTTTGTAATCACAGCGGGGGCTTCGGCCTCCGCTTTTTTCCATGCGGCAGCACCGAACAGGTATGCGGGGTGCCCGCGATGCGCATTGTTTGTTGGGGCGGCAGCGGGTTCGCGTTCGACTATGGCTCTGATCAACTTCCAGGGCACGCGACATGCCAGCATCTTTATTCCGCTTCGCATCCGGCTGGCGAACCCTTGGCCTGGCCGTTGCACTGCCGGCATCCTTGGCCGTTTTCAGCCCCGCCGCCTTCGCCGCCGATGTGGTGGTCGTCACCGACAGCCGTCACCCGGTCAAGGCCATGGGTGGAGAGCGGTTGATCGAGCTGGATGAAGGCGCGCGCATCGAAGCCGAGCTTTCCGCACAGCTGCCCGCCGATCCTGAGCAGGCCACGGCCATCGTCAAGCGCCGCCTGAACAACGGCGGTGCCGACCTCCAGCGCCGAATCGCGTCGGCATACCAGGGCGTTGCCGATGCATGGAGCCTGGGCGTCACCAGCATTCCGGCGGTCGTGGTGGATCAGCGTTACGTGGTCTATGGCGAACCGGACGTGGCTCGTGCCGTCGCGCGCGTTGCGCAATACCGGAGGCCGCAGCCATGACCCGACCCTTCGAGCGGATGCGCCGCCTGCGTGCTGGCGTGGCGTCAATGCTGCTGCTCAGCGCCACGGGCAGCTACGCCCTCAACACCGCAACCATCGTTGGCTCAGTGGCATCGCCGGACTGCCTCGAATACCGCGTCGTCGGCATCTGCTACTGGCTCTATTGCACCTGGACGGGCTGCACGGTGCGCACGTCGATCAAGGTCCGCCACTACATCCCCGATGCGGTCGTCTCCAGCTACAGCAACACCGGCGAGAACCCGTGGGTCGAAGTCCGGGCGATGAGCGCGCCCAACCCGTCCGCCCAAGCGGGCGGAGATGGCACCACCAACGAGGATCACGAGAACAATCTCGCCAAGTTCAAGAATGCAGACGTGATCGGCCATCCCGGCGTCGAGGTGTTCAACCAGTTCGTCTCGTCCTCGGGCTATTTCTGCGAGGGCGCAGGCACAGCGTTCATGCCGTATCTGCTCAGCACCCTGGACACGCTGGCCTGGCGCTACAACGTGCCCGAGATGGCCTACCCGGAGGCGCTGATTCCGGGCAGGCGCGAGGTCGGCGCGCGCACCACGCTGAACCTCTGGGGCAACGTGTATCCGCGCGGCGGCTTCCTGCACCAGGCCGACGACCACAAGGCCGGCGCCGTAGTGGCCCAGCGCGCCGGCGATGTCGTCACGCGCCGTGGGCAAATCCACGTCTATCAGCCGCTGCTCGCCAACTCGCGGCCCGGCTACTGGCCTGCCGGCGCGCTGATGGAAGGCGATGCCTCGACGGGCAAGTGGCAGGAACTCACGCCCGTCCTGTCCTCGTCCTGCACGGTGTTCCCGCGCAGCGGCTTCCTGACCCAAGCCCAGCAAGGCGACTACGCCTGGGCGCTGTGGCGGCCCTATGCGTGCTGCCAACGCCGGGGTCAGGTGTTCCTTGGCAGCGTCGATTTCCAATGAGGGTACGGCGATGAAGCGTCCTGAACTGATGAACCTCTCCCCAAAGGCACGCCGCCTGCTGCGCCCCATGGTATTGGCTCGGGTATCGGCTGGGCTGCTGGCTGGCGGACTCGTTCTTGGCGGCGGCCTGGCGTGGGCGCAGACCGGCTTTCAAACCGGCGGCTCCGTGATCGGCGACGAGGTGATGTATTCGATTGGCGGCGGCAGCGCAGTGTCCATGGGCCGCGCTGCCGGCATGCGCTCGATCGGCGTCGGCGTGGGCTGGAACAGCAACCTGATCTGCGGCGACATGAGCATCCAGACCACGCTGCGCAACCAGCTCAACGGCGTCACCAACGGCTTTCAGCAGATCATGAGCAACGTGATCCAGAGCGCCACTAGCGCGGTGGCATCGCTGCCTGCGCTGATCATCCAGCGTGCTGATCCGGGCCTGTACAACCTGCTGACCAACGGCGTGCTGCAGGCGCGGCTGGATTTCGACCGCTCCAAGCTGACCTGCCGCGCCATGGCCGAGAAGATGGCCGACACGGCGGGCGGACAGCTCGGCTGGAGCCAGATGGCCGAAGGCATGGCACTGCGCGATGCGGTGTCGAGCACGGACGCCGTGTCGGCGATTGAGCAGGCAGAGACGCGCCGTGGCAACGACGGCGTGCCCTGGGTCGGCGGCAGCAATGCGGGGGGCGCAGGTCAGTCGGCCATCCGCGTGGTCGGCGACGTCACCCGCGCGGGCTACAACCTGGTCAACGGCCGCGGCGTGACCGACACGTCGTCCATCGCTTCCGCCAGTTGCGCGAGCCTGTCCTGCCAGACCTGGACCTCGCCACAGCAGGCGACCGAATGGGCCACACGGGTTCTCGGCGAACAGGTACAGCGCACTTGCGATGCCTGCACCAAGACCGAAACGGTGCCCGGCGTCGGGCTGACGCCGCTGATCCAGGAGGAGTACGAGGCAAAGCTGGAAGCCTTGCAGGAACTGGTCTCGGGAACGCGCAACACCACCTTCGAGAACCTGCGCGCGGCTGGCAGCACCTCGCTGCCCATCACGCGCGGCGTCATCGAGGCGCTGCGCGACGAGCCTGACCAAGACCTGCTGGCGCGGCGCCTGGCCTCGGAGGTCGCGCTGGCGTCGGTGCTGGAGAAGGCATTGCTGCTCCAGCGCACCCTGCTGACCGGCAAGAAGGAGCCCAACGTCGTGGCGAACCAGTTGGCGGTCGAGGCCGTGAACCACGAGAGCGACACGCTCGACCAGGAGATCCGCAACCTCAAGACCGAACTGGAGCTGCGCCGCGAGCTGGCGAACAACTCGCCGATGGCCATCATCCAGCGCCACGGCACGCGCGCGGCTGGCTCGCGTGGCATCTACGAAGGCGATCCCATTCCCGACCGCCTTGACCGGCTCCAGAAGGGCAGTCCGGGAGGCAACCCATGAACCTGCCGCGCGCCAGTTGGCTGCGCCCGCGCTGGCTGCTGAATCGGCGCGCGGCGAAGGCGTTGCTGTGGACGGTGGTGCTCGTTGCTGCCGCCGTGGGTGCCAACGTCGTCGGCATTTACCTCGTCGGCAGCGTCGCCAGCTGGGAACTGTGGCTGACGGCCACGGCGGGTTACTTCCTTGTGTGGCGACTGTGCCTGTACGGCGCAACAGCCTATGGCTGGGTCTGGATGCGTCGCCGACTGCTGGCGCGCGAGGCCCAGCGCGGAGCGGATAGGCAGGCGCGACGGCGCCTGCTGCGCAGCGAGATCGCCGGCGTCGCCGCCATTGTGGCGCTGGAAGCCAGCCTGTTGATGCAGGCCGCTTGAGGGGGCGAGGACATGACGCTTTTCACCACCGACTACTTGGAGTACTACCTGACGCTGGTGTCGTGGATCGTCCATAACGGCATCTGGGCCGTGCTGGTGGCGAGCGGTGTATTCGCGCTGCCTTTCATTGCCATCATCGTGCAAGAGTGGCTGAAGGCCCGTGCGGAGGGTGCCGACGAAGGCAACAAGGGCGTGCTCTCGGCTGCGCGCATTGAGAACCGGGTGTTCGTCGCCATCGTGGTGGTGATGTTCGCCGGCATCCCATTCATCGACGTGGATCTCAACACCATCCGCTACGACAGCTCGCGCTCGGCCCAATGCCAAGTCAGCGTGCCGCAGCCCACCGATACCGGCTGGTCGCAGTCCTTCAGCACTATCAACAACCAGTCGGCGAAGGTGCCCGTCTGGTGGGCCTTTATGCACACACTCTCGCGAGCAGTGACCGGTGCCTCTGTGGCGGCGATTCCCTGCGGCACCGACTTGCGGCAGATGCGCATGGAGATCGACGCGACGCGCATCGACGACCCGGTATTGGCTCAGGAAGTGGCGGATTTCTCGCGGGACTGCTACGGACCGGCACGCGCCAAGCTCTTCATGCTGCGCCCGGACCTCGATGAGACACAAATGCACGACGTGACCTGGATCGGCTCGCGCTTCTTCACGGACACCGGCGGCTACTACGACAGCTATCGCTCCAGCACACCACGCGATGACTGGCCCTACGACAGCAACCGTGATGCCGGGCTTGCGCAGGTGGCCAGCGGTGGCGGCTATCCGTCCTGCAGGCAGTGGTGGGCCGATGGCAGCAATGGCCTGCGCGCACGCCTGCTGGGGCAGGTAGACCCAAGCCTGCTGAATCGCCTGGCGGGCTGGGCCGGCTTTCTGAGCCGAGCCGAGGTGGACGACTCGGTAATCCGCACCATCGCCTCGCCGCGGCAGCAGAAACTGAACCAGGGCAACGTCTATACGGACTACGGCGGCCAAATCGACAAGACCCTGCCAAACATCGTGACGCGGGCCACGGGCGACGTCGGCATGGCTGTCGGCGCGATTGCCGCGTTTCCCGCCATGGACGTGGTGCGCCAAGCGCTGCCCATGGTGCTCGGCTTGCTCAAGATGGCGCTGGTCATCTGCATCCCGCTGGTGCTGGTTGTGGGCACCTATGACTTGAAGACGGTCGTTACCGTGAGCGTCGTGCAGTTCGCGCTGTTCTTCGTCGATTTCTGGTTCCAGCTCGCGCGCTGGATCGACAGCACCATCCTCGATGCGCTTTATGGCTGGGGCTTCGGCTGGAACCGGCCACACGCCAACTTCGATCCACTGGTGGGGCTGAACAACGCCTTTGGCGACCTGTTGTTGAACTTCGTTATGGGGACGATGTTCATCGTGCTGCCCACCTTTTGGATCGGTGCGCTGACCTGGGCCGGAATCCGCGCTGGAACGATCGCAAACAGTTTCTCAGCAGGTACGAGGGACGCAGGCGCTGCCGGTGGAAAAGGAGCTGGCGCAATGTCAAGGAAGTTGAAGTGACGCACGCTCAAGCCGAGTGTCAGTCATCATCCTTGTACATCTCATGAGATGTGTCGTTGTAGAGATTCGGGTCATAACCCGGTGTCTCTCGAAGTTCTTCCAAGGTGGTAGGAAACTGCAAATGGAACTCTTCGTCTGAATGGCTCTGATTTGCTGCCCATCCCACAGCCACGACACAAACCAACAGCAGTGCCAGCCAGAACGCGGAATAGAGCAGTACACCGAGCACGGCCAGCTTGACCACCCACAACAGCACGGTGGCACCAGCTACCGGCACGCCCTCGGATACCAACCAGTTCGACGCCCGCCGTTCGCCACGCGCATAGGCGCGCCATCGACGGCCAAAGCTGCGGCCGAGGCGTTCTGCGGTGCTGATGCGGGTCGTCGTGTTCATGGTCGTCACCTGCTACATGTGAGATCGCTACTCCAGTTTGCTCCAATCCTGCTTGCTTGCCTGTACCAATGCGCTCCATTCGTCCGGCGGGTTCCCGCGCCCGAGCATCTTCTCGAACACGGCATACGGGTCCGATTTGCTTCCCGAAGACCGCAGGGTCTGTTCATCGTTGACCCATGCGTACACGATGACCTTCGCCTTCGAGTCGTAGCGGAAGAACAGCCGGTATCGCCTTCCGAGCTTGGCTCGCCGCCAATGGCGATAGGCCGGCCCCATGGTGTTGCCTTGACGGTACTCGTCGCGCGCCGGATCACTCGGCACCACGTCTTGTATCAACTGGGTCAAGGCCCGGAAGAACTTGACGTTGGCGTTCGATCCGAACCCTTCCGGGTCGTTGTCTTGGGCGCGCAGCACAGCCGCGCACAGCTTCATCATCTGCTCGATCAGGTTGTCGTGGAACAGCAGTGTCCAGCCATGCTGTTGCATCAGATTTCCACGTCCTCATCGAAATCATCGCCCAGGTCCACCTTGTGTCCCGCGTGCTCCAGCATTGTGCGAGCCAGATCCTCGGGCAGGCCGCGCACATTCCGGCCCGCTTCAATGTCGCGGGCCAGCAGGGTCAGGAACGCGGCAATGGCAGGGTCCTCGTGCTCGGCATCGGCGCGGGTCACGACGACCTCACTGCCACGAAGCTCGAACGCGAGCTTGCTGCCGGTATCGGCGCCAAGCGCCTGTCGGATGGACTTGGGCAGCGTGATCTGGCCTTTGGAGGTCAGCGTGGCAACTTCGTGAATGGCAGGCATGGCGGCTCTCCTGATCGCAATGCCTGCATTGTAAGGAAATATCCTTACCTCGTCAATGAGAGGTCTCACCAGGGTTCTCCAGCATCCAACAATGAACCTCATCGTAGGGTGGGAACAGCCAGCCTTCCCGCATCAATCCGGCCCCGCCACACCCGCATTGACGGTGGACGACCAATGCTCACCGCTCTATATCCAAAGGCTTCTAAAGGCCAAAAGGTCAAAGGGAGCAAGGGAATGGGTGCAAGGGGAAAGGCCCTACCCGAAAAGGCGAAAAAGCCTCCCGCTTGGCCCGCCACCAGGACACCCACATGCTCTCTCTGTTCCAGCGAAAACGGCCCCCAGGCGCTGCCGCTCCGTCGCCAGCACCCGCCACCGACCTCCCGAAAGGGCTGATCAGGCCGGAATCGGCCGCATCGCTGCTGGCGACACCGCGCCGACAGAAACTGCTGGAACACATCTGGCAGCGCACCTCGCTCTCGCGCAAGCAGTTCGCCGCGCTGTACCGTGCGCCGCTGGAACGTTATGCCGAGCTGGTCCAGGCTTTCCCTGCCTCCGAAGCGCATCACCATGCCTACCCAGGCGGCATGCTCGACCACGGTCTGGAAATCGTCGCCTACAGCCTGAAGCTGCGCCAGTCTCATCTGCTGCCGATCGGCGCCAACCCCGAGGATCAGGCCGCGCAAGCCGAGGCGTGGACTGCTGCCATCGCCTACGCCGCACTGCTGCACGACATCGGCAAGATCGCTGTCGATCTGCACGTCGAGCTAGCCGACGGCAATACCTGGCATCCGTGGCACGGCCCGCTGCACCAGCCATACCGCTTCCGCTACCGTGACGATCGCGAGTACCGCCTGCACAGCGCCGCGACAGGTTTGCTCTACCGGCAACTGCTTGACCGTGAAGTCCTGGACTGGCTCAGCAGCTACCCATCACTGTGGGCACCGCTGCTTTATGTCCTGGCCGGGCAGTACGAGCATGCAGGGGTGCTGGGCGAACTGGTGGTGCAGGCCGACCGGGCTTCCGTGGCCCAGGAACTGGGTGGCGATCCTGCGCGCGCCATGGCTGCGCCCAAGCACGCGCTGCAACGCAAGCTGCTGGACGGGCTGCGTTACCTGCTCAAGGAGGAGCTGAAGCTGAACCAACCCGAGGCCTCCGATGGCTGGCTCACCGAGGATGGTTTGTGGCTGGTCAGCAAGACTGTCTCAGACAAGCTGCGGGCGCACTTGCTGTCCCAGGGCATAGACGGCATCCCAGCGAACAACACCGCCGTGTTCAACGTGCTGCAGGATCACGGCATGTTGCAGCCCACGCCGGACGGCAAAGCGATCTGGCGTGCTACCGTGACCAGTTCCACCGGCTGGACCCACTCGTTTACGTTGCTACGGCTGGCACCCGCGCTGATCTGGGAATCTGGTGAGCGACCGGCGCCCTTTTCCGGGACGGTGATGATCGATACGCCCCCCGCAGGCGAAGATGTCGAGGCAGGGGCCACCCTTTCTGCGGACGGCGCGACGTCCGCTTTGGAGAACCAAAACGCTCCGCCAGCGGAAGGTAGTGACATCGCATCGGCCCCTCCATCCAAGGCACCGGCCATACCCGACGTCATGGCGGACATGCTGGCAATGGTGGGAACGGGAAACTCGCCAACCACCGATCAAGATGTGGAAACCGCCCCGGACGAAACACCCATCGTTCTTTCCGATACGCCCCTGCCGACCTTGGCCGCCGCTGCGCCTTCGCGACCGGCCTCCACGTCCTCGACGGCACAGCCATCCGGCGAGCACTTCATGGAGTGGCTGAAACAGGGCATCGCCACGCGGCGGCTCATTATCAACGATGCGAAAGCGCTGGTGCATACCGTGAGCGACACCGCCTACCTGGTCAGCCCTGGCGTATTCCAGCGCTATGCGCAGGAACATCCGCAGGTAGGTAAACTGGCCAAACAGGAGAACCTGCAGGATTGGCAGTGGGTGCAGAAGCGCTTCGAGCGACTGCAATTGCATCGCAAACAGCCGAGTGGGTTGAACATCTGGACATGCGAAGTCACTGGCCCCAGAAAGTCACGGAAACTGCATGGCTATCTGCTTCTCGAACCCAGCTCGATATTCAATGACGAGCCCCCAAATAATCCATTCTTGAAGTTGGCTTAATCTACGCGAACTTCCTGTGCAATTGCTCGTGGCTGCCGCCATCTGCACGGCCCCTGCGCGAGATTCGCTCGGCTGAGGCTCATCGCTAATCAGGTCATGGATTGTTCCAGCAACCTGGGCTTCGCGAATCGAAGAATGTCACATCTGTGGCAGGCAAGGATCGACCAGCAGCCTTCAGAACCTGGTGGCAGAACGCTTGCTGATCTCCATCCGGCTGACCAGTGAAAACCGAGACGGCCATTCGCTTTGGCTTATTCGCCGCGATGGCATCAAACACGTGTTGGTCTCGTTCGTCAAAGCTCCAGCCATAGACGACCAGATCCTCCCCGAGCGCCGGCAGCACCTCCTCATACACATTCGTCAGGTAGTGGCTCCGACGAATCGCTGCGACTTTCTGCTTACTGGTGCCCTCGCTAACAAACACGGGCACGTAGTTCCGGGACGACCACCTGAGAGTTATCGTTTCGAGCAGGTCACCTGCGGCTCCTGCACCAACAGAAATCTTTGTCTCATCACCAATGTAGTCACGCGCCATGGCGAGACTGCCATGAGGATAAAACACTAGCGTGGCCCCACCGGCCGGGGGAAGTGGCCTGCGCAGATACCCCCAATCCGCCTGGAATTCCCCATGATGGAATGCGTCTTTGAACCAGCTACCGTTTGCCGCATTGAACAGCAGCATGGCCCAGTACAAGGTGAGGTCGTAGTTCAGACTGACGACAGTGGGAAACGCGCTCGCGAATGTACCGACCCGTTGTAGGTCGGCGGCGACATCGGCATGTATCGGATGCACGCTGTGCACAGCTTCGATCAGTGCTGATCGCACTTCCGCATAAGCCGCAGAGATGTCGGCAGACGGAGTTCCCAAGGCGACGTTGACGTGCTCCGCATACCAGCATGCGAGCAACACATGCTCAAAGTCAGTCGTCCCGAGCTTGGCGAATATTGGCGCAGTGGTTGCGAGCAACCCTTTTGCGTCGGCAACGCTGTGGAGTGTTGGATATGCAAACTCCTTGTGGATGGCGATGCTGGCGCCGTTACCCAGAAGGAGGGAGCTCCAACTTTCCGCGCTGATGTCCGCCCAAGTGTCGATTCCTATTCTGTCCATGTTCTTTACGAGCCCGTTTTCATCGCGTGGCCTGGCACGCAGAGTCTCAGCTGCAAGCCGCTCACCTCAAAGCGCGCCTCGCAACGCAACGAACTGGTTACTCGGACCTTCTGATCGAAGGATCAGGTTCGGGCTGTTCGCCACCAAGTAAGCCAAAGGCCGCGTCAAGTTGAACGGGAACAGCACGGGCAGCGACTGCAGGCTGGGCACTGAAACCGGCTTGCCGGCGTAGCGCACGACAGCTTCGATCAGCCAAACTGTGAGTTCATCGTTGTCGATACCCGTCTGTGGCAGGCGAATGACCCGCTTGCCTTTCTCGACCCGCTCCACTGCGCCCCAGCTCGCCTGACTCTGAATCACCATGTTGGTCATGCGCCGGGTGCCTTCGCGCTCCCCATAGGTTTCACTCATGCGCCGATGCACTTCTGCAGCGGCGCAGTCGCCCTGGATGGCGGACAGGCGGCCCACCAGCTCGGCCACCTTGCCAAAGAACGGGTACGTCGCCACGGACATGCCCCAGCACAGTGCTGAGACGGGAATGTCCAGCTGCGTGTTGTGGATGGCCACGCCGCGATCGGCGTAATCGACCAGTTCGGCGCGCGGCTCCAGCCACAGCCGATTCAGAACGGTGCGCGTTTTCTTCTTGGCTTCCACGCCAAGCTCGGCTGCATCGAGCAGTGCATTCAGATCATCTAGCCCAGCCACGCCTGCACGAACATTCAGTGCCGCAGCCGCCCAATCAAGCTGAATGAACCGATCAAAGCCTATTTTTGGGGCTGATGAATTCATTCGGTACCTATCACATAACTGACTTTCACAAAGGGCACGATCAGTTCTTCGACCGACACCCCGCCGTGGACCACCACCTGGTCGCCCTCCGGCACAAAGGCGGTTCGTCCGCCTGCGAACAGGGGCATGAAGTTCGCGGGAAGGCCTGCGACGTCAAGCCTGACCGTGCTGGGATAGGCCGCTGCGGAGTCGGCCAGCAATGGCTCACTCCGATACACCCGCACGCGCTCACCGCGCGTCTCGGCAATGACGCCCTGGTTCGGCCTGCCGACGCCGGTGGACTCTACGTTGCCATGGTCCGCCGTGAGATAGATGTGGTATCCCCTGTCCAGCAGCAGCGAGAACAGCCGGTCGACGAAACCAGTCGTCAACCAGTTCCCGATCCACATCGCCACGTCCTTCTTCGACCGCTCCTTGTGGAGCCGATCGTCCACCTCATCGATGACCAGGCCCACCACCTTCGGGCGCCGATCGTTCAAGTCCGCCTCAAGCACGTCCAGTTGATCAATCTGACGCAGCGCACGTCGATACATCACCTCATTCGAATTGACGCCTTCGTTCTGCCAGAACGTCTTCCACAAGGATTCCTCCTTGTCCGTTCGGTCGATGGAGTCGTCGAACTCTCGCGGTTTCAACCCAGAAAACAGCGCCTGGCGCGACACCGATGTCACGGTCGGCAGCCATGCGAACGCGGTTCCCTCATCGAACGCGAAACGTTTGGTGGTGGCGATCAGGCGCTCGCGGATCTGCACCCACTGGTCGAAGGCCAGTCCGTCGAAGACCAGCAGAGCCACCTTCGTTTCCCCTGCGGATCGCCGATGGCGCAAGAAGCGCGGCACGTGGTGCACCATCACCGGGCCCTTGGTCACCGGCTGCAGGATCAGGTCGGCGTAGTGCTTGGCTGCGACCCAGGCTTGCAGATGCTCGTCCGATTGCGCTTGCAAGGTCTTAATCTGCTCCCGAATCACCGGCAAGTGTTCGCTGGCTTCCGTGCCGGGCAGACCATGCGCGCGGGCCAGGATCTCACCGTAGCGCTTGGCGAACTCGCTCCAGTCCTTGTGCGAAGACGCTGCCGTTGGGATCGTCTCGATCAGGCCATCAATGCCTTTGAGCACCAAGGCCTGCAATGCCGCTGGGTCCTGGACAATCCCCGCCTTGATCCAACTCGGCATCCCCGCCGGGACGCTGTGCACCGCCAGCGGATGCAAGCTGCCGTCGAGGAACATGGAATCGACCAGCACCTGCACATCGGAGTGGTCGAACGGAATCTCGATCTTGGCGACGTAGTCTGGCGGCGGCGGTTCGCCCGTGCGCGTGCCATCCAGCCCCAGTGTCGTCAGGTAGCGATACCAGGCATCCTGCACCACGCGCAGCAGCGCACTCTTGGATGCCAACCATGTGGCGACGGGCAGATCCGTGAACAGCCCCTTGCCTTGAATGATGCCTGCCGCGTGCTGGGCAAACAGGGGTGGCAACGAGCGGTTGGCAAAGTGCATCCGCAGCAGCTCGCGCCAGAAGTCCACTGGGTTGCGAATAGATCGCGGCGTCAGTTGGTAGACGTGCTCGAGAATGAAGTCCTTGGACTCGTTCTCGCCGCGCGCATTCTGCAATTCCGTCTGGTGTGCATGAAACAGCCCGGCAAGATGCTCCGGCTCGACTTGCTGTACCGCGCTGTATGCCAGCCTGGGGAAAAGCTCCGCAAGGCTCAATCGAACCACACGCCCGTGGTGCACGATGTCCCACGGCAGCGCATTCGCGTCGGCGCTGCGCAGATGCAGAACCAGCGAAGGCGCTGGCCCCGCCTCACCGCGATCCCAGGCTGCGCGATAGCGTTCCTCGTATTCCGCCCGAAAGGCGAACGGGTCTTCGTACAGCATGACCTCGAAGCCCCGGCTGCGCAGTTCGGACAACAGCTTTTCGTCCAGCAGCACATCATCCGGGTCGCACGCCACCCACAGCCGGGTGAGATCGGCCGTGAAGTGGCTGAGAATACGTTCTGACCACTGGCTCATCCCACCTGTCCTCCGGGCATCACATCGCCGGAGACGCGCACCATCATCACGGCATTCAAATCCGGCAGGCTGGCCTCCATGTCGTCCAGGGCGGCCATGCGTGCATCGTGTTCTTGTTGCAGCCGCTTGCGCCGGTGCTCACGCACGGCGGGCAGGCCAATTCGGCCGATGGCCTGACCTCGGGCCTCGAACGCATACAGCGCACGTTCGCGCTCTTCTTTCAGCCGGGCGCTGTGTTCGGTCAGCAGCTCCGTGAAGATCCGTTCACCCTGGGTGCTGGCAGCGGAATGCGATGCCTCGAACCACCTCACCGACTCCTCGGCGCCGGTCACGGCATGCACGTCTACGGTTTCAGTGAGCAGCAGATCCCAGACGCGTTTCGCGGTCGGTACGAAGGGGCGACCTTCTTCGTTGATGAACACTGGAAGGAAGCGCTTCCGGCTCAGGCCTTCGGCCGCCAGACTGATCTCCCACAGCGACCAGATGCCGCGAACCGAATCCGGCAGACCGGTCACGCGGATCACCGGTAGCGGCTGCCCGGCGACAAAGCGTGGCAGCTCGCTGATCACAGCGCGTGCGCGCGGGTCTTCCATCGTGACCCATTCCAACTCCGGGTTCTCATCCGCCGTGCGGGCGTCAAAACAGGCCTGTGCCGACTCGCTGCCGTCCGCCCACTTCACCCGCCATGCCTTGCCAACTTTTGCTGCCGAGCCACCGCGCGCAGCCAACCCGCTGGTGATGGCGCGCTCCAGCCAGAACTGCGCCGGGTGGTCGCGCCACTTGCGGGCATCGTCGGCGTCCAGATCGTGTTCGGTGGTGAGCAGATCGCTGTTCTTCTTCGACTCCGCCAGGGTGGATCGCAACTGCGACACCACCGCGTCGCACTCCTGTTCGATGGCATCCGGGTTCTGCAGACCGTGCACGAACAGCTCGTCGAAGATCGGGTCGGCCTCGACCGAGTCCATCACGTCGGCCGCCTTGTCGACGCCAAACTCCTGCGCGATGACCTCGAGCTTTTCCTCCAGCACCTGGCGCACGCGGTGTTCCACGGTGTCTTCAAGCACGAAATTGATGGCGCGGACCACGTGCTTCTGTCCGATACGGTCTACGCGGCCAATGCGCTGTTCGATCCGCATGGGGTTCCACGGCATGTCGAAGTTGACGATGACATGGCAAAACTGCAGGTTCAGACCTTCACCACCGGCATCCGTCGATATCAGCACGCGCACATCCTTGGAGAACGCCTGCTGCGCACGGGTGCGGGTTTCCAGATCCATGCTGCCGTTGAGCGTCGTCACCGAGAAGCCACGGCTTTCCAGGTAGTCGGCCAGCATCGCTTGCGTGGGCACGAACTCGGTGAAGATCAGCACCTTCAACGCCGGGTCGCCTTCCTCCTGCTGCAGCTTGTAGATCAGCTCCAGCAGCGCCTCAGCCTTGGCATCGGTACCAGCGGCCTCGGTTTCCCGCGCCAGTTCCAGCAGCATCTCGACTTCGGACTTCTCCAATTCCCAGCCACTGGACTGCATCGCCAGATCCACCTGGGACTGGCCATCGAGGTCGGCCCACTCGTCCTGGCTGGTGTTCTCAAAGAGATTCGCTTGGGGCTGTGGCGCATCAAGCATGGCCTGGCGCTTCTCCAGCGTGGTGCGGATGGCCGCCGTGCTAGACGTCACCAGCCGCTGCATCAGAATCATCAAAAAGCCGATGTGGCGCTGCTTGGCCGCCATGGCCTGGTTGTAGCCGTGGCGCACATAGTCGGTCACCGCTTCGTACAGGCGCTGCTGCGACCCGTGCCGCGCTTGCCATGCCACGGCCTGCAGCCGGGTAACACGCGGCTTGAACAGCGGCTGGCCTTCGGCATTAATGGATACGCGCTTTTCGGTGCGGATCACGAATGGGCTCACCCGGTCGCGGCTGACGCTGCTCTCGTCCGGGAAAGCTTCGCGGTCCAGCAACTGCATTAGCCGCATGAACTGGTCAGTCTTGCCCTGGTGCGGCGTGGCTGACAGCAGCAAGAGATAGGGCGACGCCTCCGCCAGCGCCGCGCCCAGCTTGTAGCGGGCCACCTGCTCGGTGCTGCCGCCCATGCGGTGGGCTTCGTCGATGATGACCAGATCCCACGACGCTGAGATCAGGTCCTCAAAGCGCTCGCGGTTGTAGGTGTTGAGTTGCTCCAGGCTCCAGCCACGCCGACTTTCCATGGGCTTCACCGAATCCAGCGAGCAGATCACCTGGTCGTGCATGCGCCACAGGTTTTCTTCCTCGCCCGCACCGCCGCTGCGCCACTGCCGGAAGGCCGCCAGCTCGGACGGCTCAATAAACTGAAACGTCTCACCAAAGTGCAGGCGCATTTCGGCCTGCCACTGGCGCACCAGTCCCTTGGGCGCCACCACCAGGATGCGCTTCACGCGGCCACGCAACTTCAATTCACGCAGCACCAAGCCGGCCTCGATGGTCTTGCCGAGACCCACCTCATCGGCCAGCAGGTAACGGATGCGGTCGCGGCTGACCGCGCGGTTCAACGCATAGAGCTGATGCGGCAGCGGCACCACGCTGGACTGGATCGGCGCCAGCAGCAGGTTGTCCTCCAGCGCATCCAGCAACTTGGCGGCCGCCGTGGTGTGGAGGATCTGCTCCACGCTCGGGCGCACGCTTTCCAGCGAGGCCAGATCCACCGCCCGAGCGCGCACCACCGCGTCCTTGGCGGGCAACCACACGCGGTAGGCCACCTCGCCCCACACATCTTGCCGCTCGATCACCCGGCACGGCGATGCCTGCCGGGTGAACCAGCACCAATCGCCAGTGGTGAAGTCGGTTCCGCTACTCACTGCCCACCCACCTCGCGTTCGATCTGCTCAATGCTGGGCAGATTTTGGCCCCAGGGAAATTGTCCAACAGGCTGTTGGACAATTTCGGCATCCGGCCAAGCCTCGGCAAACGCTCCCACATACATCAGGTTGGCGCGCGAAAACCCCTTCATTTCCGGGAAGGCCAGCATCCGCCGCACTTCCGGGGTGACTTGGTCCCGACTTGATCCCAACTTGGTCCCAGCTGGCTCCCTGGCCTGTGCATCCGCCTGGTTCAACGCCAAGTTCGCCCCCAAGGTTTGGCGACAGCGCTGCATGGCTGGGGTCATCAGATACCGCCCTCACTGCGCGTCAGCGCCATGTCGTACAGGGTGAGCAGCTTTTCATCCTCTTGCAGCGTGGCGTCCGGCAGCTTGTCGGCCACGCGCAGGATGGTGGCGTAGTCCTTGGCCGCCCATGCTGCGCGGAAACCGGCGCGCAGCACTTCCAGGCGCGATTCCTTGATCTTGCGGCCAGTAAAGGTTTTGTACTGCTCGAACTCCTTGAGCAGCGCCTTCTCGCGCTTTTTCTCCAGGTCTTGCGCCTTGTTCGGGTCGGGCACATACCAGCGATCTTGCGCCTTGGCGATCAGGCGCGGATCGTTTTTCTCCAGTCCGCGCAGGTCGTGGTAATTGGTAGAGAGGTAGCGGTGAATCTGGCTGGGCACCTCACCCGCGCCATCAAAGCGCAGGAAGTTGGCTTCCAGCAGCGCAGAGAGTTCCGGGCGGGTTTCGTGCTTCTTCCAGCCCGCGCCCAGTTGCTTGATGAACTCCGGGTGGATGTCCTGATAGATGGAAGGCCGCGCCTTCAGATAGTCCGCCGCCCAGTCAATCGCGCTGCGCTCATCCGAGACGAACATTTCCATCTGCGGCGCTTGCGCGGTCTGGGCGCGCTTCTTGTCGTATTCGGCCACTTGCTCGGCCAGAAAGACCATACCGTCGCGGTCAGGGAAGCGGGCGCGCAGGCCGTCCTGAAACTCCTGACTGGAAAGCGGTACGGGCGCACTGTGCCGCACGAACCACGCCACCATCCGGTCGAACAGGATGCGCGGGTCGCGTTCGGCGACGAACTCCAGTTCGCCACCCCTGACCTTCACGACAGGGAGCTGCTTCAAGTGGGTCTGCACAAAGTCCCATGCTGATTCCGGCGTTGCGCCACGCTCCGCGAACCGCTCCTCCAGCCCGCCGTTGGGTTTGTAGGCGGAAATCACCAAATCCTGCTTGACGGCGACGGCGGTTGTCACTGCCTTGAAGCTGCCTTGCTGCTTGTCGAGCGCAGATACGTTGGCAACGACAAAGCCCGCTTCCTGCATCGCCGTTTGCAAACCGTTCCACACCGCCGCCTGCGTGTTGGAAAACACCACCGTCATCCAGCGACCGGGTTTGAGTACGCGGAAGTATTCCTTGAAGCAATCCGCCATCAGCCTGCGGTAGTCATCCACGGACTTCTGCGCCGCGCGGTTTTCTTTGGCGCGATCAACGATGGCATCCAGCTTGGCTTGCGTCATCACGCCGTGCCAAGCCTCGACCAGAAAATTCAACTCGGCATAGGGGATGTTTTCACCAAAAGGCGGATCGGTAAAAACATAGTCGATGCAACCATCTGGTAGCGGCAAACGTGCTGCCGTACCTGTGTTCAAAGCCGCATTACCAAGCTCAACTTTGAACTCTGAAAATGCTTTTACAAGCCGTTCAAATTTTCCTGATAAGTTATACCAAGGGGTACATTCAGAGTGCTGTGCACCAACATAATAAACACCCGTCAATTGTCGATTGACTTGTGAGCCACCAGGTCGTCCTTGTTGTATTGGTTGATAGCGATTCAATACCGATAGGCCAGTAATCGCCTGCTCAACCATAAAGATCAAAAATGCACGAATCCGCGCATCAGTATTCGCCAATGCTTTTTCCCACAGCTTACCCATCGCCTGCGCAGCGCGCGGCAGAAACATGTGGTGCGTGTGAGTGATGCCCTTGTCACGCATACGCGGGGCTTCCCACATATCCGCAAATGGAAACGGGACTATGGGCACGACACTGGGTAATGGCAAGGCATCAATTTTTTGTAGCAAGGCCAAGTCCGCCACATCCGGCTTTTTCTCATATCTGGTTTTTCCTATGCGATATGAAATCAGGCTGGGCACGCGCTTAGAGGCTTGCAGCGTATTGCCCGTGACACTGTCCAGCTTAGTGACGTAGAGCCGCTCCAGCTTTTTCTTGGTCAATCCGGCATTGCAGTGCGGGCACGGAAACTCATCTTTGACGCGCTTGGATTCCTCATCCAAGGCTTCATCCAAAAAATTCACTTCCCCCGCACATTCCGGGCAACTGAATACTTCGCTCCACACCGTGTATTCGATGCGCCCCTTCGTCTTGCCATCGCTGTGCAGCGTTTCGTACATCCAGCCGATGTCCTGCTCAACCTCCTTGAGCAATTGCTTGCCCGCCTTGGCGAAGGCATCCACATTGAAGGGAATGTTGTAGTTCGCGCCGATGAAGGTGGCGGCGGGCGACAGGTCATTGAGCACCGCGCGGCGCGCGCCCCACTTGGGCGCGGCGCGGCCTTCCTTCTTCCACGCCTGTTCCAGTTCAAACCGATAACTGGCCGGAGCCGTGCCGCACCACTGCGCCGCCACGCCGGTCATGCCCGAACCGGAAAAACCATCCAGCACCACATCGCCCGGCTGGGTGTAGTGCAGGATGGACGGCACGATGGCCAAGTGTGGCACTTTGGTGTGGTAGCTGTGCGCCTTGTAGATGGCATCGGTCTTGCCCACGCTCACATCAATCGCCAGCGGCTCGCGGCTGTACTTCACCGCCGGGTCGTAGGGCGTGCCGCAATGCGCCACAAACTCCGCCAGCCACGGATTCGGGCAGGCGGTGTAATACGGCGGATCGGACATGGCGAGAATCGCTTCGTCGGTACCCTGCGGGAAGCCTTCCTGCTTGCGAAATGCCGGGTCTTTCAACTTCTCGGCCAGCAGCGCAAGAAAATGCGCGCGGCGCGCGTCGTCGCTGGGGAACGTCTGGCCGAGGCATTCAACGGGACTGGAGTCTTTTGAGACGCGCCCAAGGTTCAGTTGTTCGTCCATCATCAAGCCCTGTTCTGTCTGCGCATGTTTTCCACCGCTTTCGCAAAATCAGGCGTACCTGGAGCTTCACTCCATTTATCCCAGAACTCGATAGTGGCGCTGATCGGCCGTTCTTGTGGCGCTTGAATCTTGATTCGGCTGGGTAGAAGTACCGCGTCACCTACAACCAATGCTTCTCCCATATCCAGCACGGGGAGTGTATCCATTAGCCCTTCTAGGCTTTCCGGCATCAAGCGTTTGACAGTATTTTGATCATCACCATTGGTCAGACGCAGAGCGATGACGTTATTGCACTGACTTAGTATCGTTGTGCTTACATCTGCTGGCCTTTGGCTGATGACGAGGAGTGCAACACCGTACTTGCGCCCTTCTTTGGCAATTTTTTCGAAATTCTCAATCGCACGTTGCTCGACGGGATTTTTTCCGTCTTTCTTTGGCAGGTAGAGGTGTGCTTCATCACAAACCAATGCCAATGGACGACGCTTGTCACGATCCATCCAGAACTGGACTTGATAGATGATGCGCGCAACCAAACCAACGATCACGGGCAGGATATCTGCTGGCACGTCGGAAAAATCGATGACTTTAATCTGTGACTTGTCTTCCGAGTAGTCCATGAGCCGCTTGACTAGGCTAGCCATGGCGTCATAAGCATGTTCAGAGGTAGGTGCCTGAAACAGAAAGCCGTAGCGTTTATCGCTGACCTTGCTATTCAGACGCAGCAGCAAGCGACTGAACTGTCCAAAAAATGGACCTTGCTTGTCTTTGTTGTTTGCGCCAGGAACCATTTCTTCGTTGAGCCGCCTCAACTCAGAGATGACGCAATGGACGTCAAATGGAACGGGGCTGTCCAACGTAAAGGCATTGAGCACATCGGTCTTGCCCTGAGACTCAAGGGTTTTCTTTTTCTCGGCTACAACAGTGTCCTGAAAAGCCATTACCTGGTTGTGAGCACTGAATTCACTTCGATCAATGAACATGGCTTGCAACTCCTCAGTGTTGAGAAGCCAATAAGGCAAGAAGAGCAACGCTGGATCCGATTTTCCGAGTTCTTCCGGCCCAGGGATGCGTAGGTGTCTGGCATAGCTCAGCTCACGGTACTCGCCGTGCAAATCAAAAACGATCAGACTTGATGAAGGGAGCTTAGATGCTTGTTCGAGAATGGCGGCAACAGTCCAGGATTTTCCAGAGCCGGTGCTGCCTAGCAGAGCTGCATGACGCTGAAACAGCTTGTTCCCATCCAGGTAGGCCTTTGCAGATTCATCAATGGTGTAGCGACCAATCTCAAGTGAATGCTCAGTCTTTCCCTCTTTGGAAAGCAGGTTCATGAATGTCTGCAACTGCGCGTCACGGAGGATGAAGCACCCTGCATCGATCTCTGGCACCTGAACCAGAGATCGTGAGAATTTTGGGCTATTCTCGTGCGTCAGTCCGACAGTGCCGACCAATGTCAGTTGAACCGTGTTGTGAACGCTTTCGCGCAGCAGATTCAGTTCGGCGGCATCGGGAAAATCCTCTTCCTGCTGAACAGGAATGTCTTCGAGAACAGGCGTCTTTACCACCCGTTCTATGATGCCAATCAACCATTCCTCTACGGCACCAGGCAGTGCGAGCGCAACAAGCTGCCCAACACGCGCCTTCCTCAAATCCTCATCACTATTGACTTGGATGTTGATTTTGCGCGTATCGACCAAACGAACTTTTCCAAGCGAATAGGATGTGTCGAAGGTAAAAATAGACATAATCAGCTCCCAAATATTCTGTCTGTAAAGTCGCGCACATCCCAAAGGCTTTGGCCTTTCAGTTCCAGCCAACCGGAATAGCGCTTGTTGAAGATTTTCGTTCCGTCTTCGCCGTCCAGCTTGCAGAACAACCAAAGATTTTCCGATTGGTCGAGCAACGACTCGATTCTCGGATTGCAGTCCCTTGTTACGATCAGGCCGGGGCTTGACTGTGTGACGAGCTTGCGCTTGACATACTCTTCCAAGTGGCTGTCATTGAAGCCGTACCCGAGAAAAAGAAAGTGCGTCGCACTGTCCACCGCACCATCCGCGTATTGCAGCAGTTCGCGCCTATAGCGTTGAAGCGCCTGATACTTCGACAGACCCGGAGTAATCATGACGCGCTCGGCGAACTCCGGTGGATTCCACATCCAGGCGTTGTTTTCAACGATGGCGTTGCGGTGGAGAAAATAGTTCAGCGAACCATGTACCTTGTATAAACGAGCATGTTTCTTGGGTCGGTATACGGTTTTTATCTTGTTGCCTTGACGTATCTTGCATGGTTCGAGTAATGCACGCTCCACGGCCGTCCAGTCTTCCTTGCGTTCAATTCCACCAAACAACCCATTCGTATAGGGCAATCCTGAAAAATCGCAGGCATACTCGAACAAAAGATCGTAGTTCGGCGTTAATACATGCAATACGCCATCACTCTCCGGAAGCGTTTCGATCAAACGAGAGAGAAGACGACTGGCCGGCCACTCTGTCGAACCTTGGGCAATCGAATAGGCGAAACGCCTATCCAGGCAGGAGACGAATGCTCCCGTAATCTCTGTCACTATCCTCAACAGGTTGTGGTCACTGACAGCGTTCAGGGAACTCTCAAGATCGCCGCCTTGCTCAAGGGCGCTGACTACGCTTTGCCATTCAGATGCTTGAGTCGCAGTCAGTGTTCTTTCCTGCATTTTCTCAACCAACTCATCTCGAAGTGCAGGCATGCCGAAGCTTGTATCCATAGCACATGACATTCCTGTCCCGAAGAACACGAATGGCTTTCCGCGGAAAAAATCCCGGATCGCTGTAATCGCTATTTCTTCTGTTAGCAGCGGAAGAGACATTTTCTTTATTCCGTCCTGCTCGAAGCCTGCTGTTGTTCGTGCAGCAGCTTGAGCTGCACGCCCGCGTCGGTGAGCATGTAGCGCTGTGGCGAACGCATCTTGTCGGGGATGGTCAGGCGTATTAGATTCACGGAGCCGCCGTCCTGTCTAATCCAAAAAACAATTCAACGCTTTGAATACCTTCTCAAAGCGATCCAAGGTTCCAGTAACTGGCTGACCTTCTCCATCAAGAATCTGAGGGTTTCTCATCAGGTAATCGGCGGGGACATAATGGCCGAAGTCCAGTGTGTTAGCAGGTAGTGTTCGGCAAAGCGCCTCCACCTGCTTGACGATGCGGCATGTACTCTGATCGGCGGCTGCGGCTTTCTCCGCCGTGATTTCACCTTCCTTGAGCCCTAGCGCTTCGTTGACCAAAGCGCAGTAGAAAGTGCTATCGAATAAATCTTCGACATCGCTTTCAGATTTTTCCGTGAAATCAGATGCCGTCAACACTCTCTCAGATTTCAAAATTTGGCTTTGCCGAAGTCTCTCAACTTTACTCTTATCGCCTTTACCATAGTCACACAGCACGGCGATATTAAGGTTATTGCCTCGGAAGAGTGACGAGAAAGACCACACCTTATCCAGGCCGCCGGTAGGGCAAATGGTCCAGCGCTCATCCAAGCCAGATCTTCCTCTGGCTTGCAATGCTCTCGATACCACTTGCAAATAAACCACATCGGATGGACCCTCGACCAATAGACAGTTTTGGCCAACAAATAGGGACTGAGTGATTTCGTAACCGAGGTGGGCTTGCAACGGGAAAAGTGTGTCCTTGTCAACGGAAAGGACGTCAGCGGAGACCTTCGTCCCTTTTACTATCGGACGGCGTGGATCGCGGTAGTCGACAACGTCTTCGACAACACGGACATCCTCCAGGCGCTGGGCTGGCACCATGAATGGCGAGTGCGTGGTGTAGATAACCTGGTGCTCGGGCAGAATCCGCTCTTCGATATACCGCAGAAGGTCGGATTGAGCTTTGCCATGAAGCGTCAGGCCCGGCTCATCAAGAAGTATGATGGCCTTGCCGGCAGACTTCTTGAGCTGCTTGAATTGTGCCAAAAAGGAAAAGAACCAAACAAAACCCGCGCTTCGTTCAGACAAAGGCACCGTCACGCGATGATGCTTGTTTTCTATGCGGATTTTTGCGATTTTTCCGTTGTTGAACGGATGAGGATCATTGGGTCTCCCTTCGTTAATTTCAATTTTGATGGCCAAGGCATCGTTCTGGCTCCAGAATTCAAAAATTTCATCAGTGATATCGTTTGATGCGCCTTCGCACTGGGCTACCAGTTCTTCGTGCTTTGCAGCATCACGGAGTTCTTCTATGGTCGTACCCGCATACTCTAGAAAGTCGAGAAATATCTTGTCTCCAGAGCTGATCTTCCCACTTTTCTTGTCCGCAGCAAGTTGATTCAGGGATATTTCCCCTGACATCCGTTCAAAGTGAGAAGTATAGAAAAAAGTCGGCTTTTGCTTGTTGAGAAGATCAATAGCAGCAAGCACCGGATTTCCGTCACGGAATTTCTCAATGGCTTGCATGAATGCAGTCTGTGCTTCTGACCGCTCGGTCAGAGCTTTAAGTGCTGCCAAGGCATCCTTTATTGTCTTGGCCTGCTTGATGTCACCTTTTTCTTTGGCATTCAGACCGTGGCGCGCCTGAAGCTTGCGAATGCACTCCTCTTCGTTAAGCGGAATGCTCCAGGCATTTTCGCGACCGATATAACTGGTGATGATCACTTCGGTTTTTTCTAGAACATCTGCTCCTAGAAAATCTTCCAGTGCTTCGATGTCATCAACCTCCAGTTGCCACCAGCTTTTGGCAACCGGGGATTCCCCATTGGGATGACGCTCCTGGAATTTGCTTAAATATCGGCGTGGGTAGTCCCGCGTCTTGTCGTATGCATAATCACCATCAGAAGGGGCAATACCTTGGATGGCATGCAATATCGCGGTCTTTCCCGCCTCATTCTTTCCGACAAGGCATGTCAGATCGCCGATCTGGAATTCGCCGCTGTCTTCAACAGATCGAAAATTGATAGCTTGGATTTTTATTAGCTTCATTTCTGTTGCCCTCTATACATAGTCCTGACTTGCCTTCACTCCACAACAAACCGCAGCTTGCTGGCATCTTTGCCTTTGCTACGGTCGCTGATCAGTGCATCAAAGCGCTTGCGCAGGTCGTCCGGCGTGGCGGGTGAGCCACCTTGCAACAGCGCCTGCTTGATCTCGTCGCTCTTGACTTCGATCTTCTCCAATCCCGACAGCGCCTCTTGCACGGCGTTGGTGAACTCTTGGGTCAATGGGGTCGGCAGCGTGCGTGAGGCCAGGAAGGCGTCGATCAGCTTTTTGCTGGCGGCGGGCAACAGGCCCAGGCTCTCCTGGGTGAACGGGTCTTCCAAGTTTTCCAGAAGGGTTTGCTGCCAGTTGGCCAGCAATTCGTCCAGGTCATCGTCCAGCTTGTGCAGGCGGTTGGCGGCGGGCAGCAGCTCCAGTTGCTCGGCAGCCGGGCGGAACTGGCAGTGCGGGCAGACGGCGGCCGTGACCAGGGTCGGCTCATCCAGCGATGAGCAGCTTTTGAGGCCATTGAGGGATTCCTCGAAGGCGGTGAGCTGGCTGGTGGGCATCAGCGACACGCCGGCCAGTACGCGCAGTGCCAGCAGGCGGTCGTCCTTGCGCAAGGCGTTGCGGGTCTTGTCCTCGGCCACGCCGAGGCGCGCCTTGCTGTGGCTGGCGATGTAGGCGGTGATGTAGTCCTTCTTGAGCTGGGCCAGCATCTGCCGGCCATTACCCAGGATCAGGGCGGCGTGCTCGGCGCTGCGGTCCTGGCTGATCTTCTCGAAGATGGCCTTGCGGGCCGTCTCGGCCTGTTTCAGCCACGGGTGCTCGGCGGGCAACACCATCTCGGCCTGCGAGAGGTAGGACGCCGTGCTGCCCAGCTCCGCCACCAGTTCGAGCAGACGCTCGACGGCGGCCAGGATTTCCAGATTCTTTTTCTGGCCGTCCAGGTCTTCCTCGGTGACGCGCAGGTTCTTGAGTTTGCCGACGGTGTTGTAGGGTGTCAGCGACTCGGTGAACTTCTTCAGCGAATCGAGCCGGGTGTACCAGTCCTTGGCTTCTTCCTCACGCAGCAGGTTCTGGCCCCAGAAACCGAGCTTGCCTTGCTGCAGGTCGGAGCCGGCCTTGAGCACGCGCGGCACCAGGGCGCTGACTTTCTCCTGCAGCTTGATGACCGGTTCAATGTCGCCCTGGCTGGCCCTCTGCGCCAGACCAGACGGCAGGTCGAACAACTCGAACAAGGCGCGCAACACCGCGAGGTTGATCTCCTTGGGCGCCTCGATGTGCTTGAACTGCTTGAGCTCTTCCAGCGAACGCTCTGCGAGCTGCACCAGCTTGCCGGAGTCGATCTTGTCGCCGGTGATCGACAGCACGATGTCGCCGGAGTAGACGAGGCAGCCCAGCACGGTGACCAACAGGTCGGGTTCCAGCCGGTACTTGATCGGCGCGAAATACTCGGCGTCAGAGGTACCCGACAGCAGTTCGCTGCGGTTGAGCACCTGGCCGTGGCCCTTGGCCTTGAGGCGGTTGATCACCTCTTGCGCGTAGCGGGAGTTGGCCGGGTCGACGCGGTCGCCATCGAGCAGTTCCAGTGCATCGAGGATGGCTGCGGCATCCTTGGTGCGGGTGCCGCCCGCCAAGGCACGCAGTGCATTGCCCACCAGTTGCTTGCGGTTGGCTTCGGTAACCAGCACCGAGAAGGTGGGGTACTCGGGCGAGATATCGGCAAAGCGCTGGCCGAGTGCCAGGCCGGAGACGATGTTCACCACGTCGCGGAAGTTGATGCGCTCGTCGGGGCCCATTCGGGCGCGGTCACGCAGGGAGACGCCCTTGGACCAATCCTGTAGCGTCTTGGTCTTGCCTTGGTAGGTGACCTCGAACGCGGTCATCTGTTTTTCTTGCAGCCACTTGCTCATGGACCGCAGCGAGTCCTGCGCCTTGGACAGGTAGATGGCCTTGGCGCCGCCGCTGGCGGTGGACGCCAGATCCAGTGCCGCTGCATATTGCGACAGGTAGCGCTTGTAGTCCTCGTCTGGCGACTTGAGGCGGAAGAACACCTCGTCTGCGAGGTTGTTGTCGCTGAACTTCGGCTTGTCGAAGGGCTGGATGAAGTAGATGTAGAAGTCGCGCTCGGGCTGGGCGGTGGGCCGGTCATTGGGCGCACCGAAGAACAGGTAGCCCATGCGCTCGACGCGGCGCTCCTGCCACTCGATTTGGTACTGCCAGATCTGGAAGCCGGGGTAACGCAGGTCGTCGCTGCATTCCATCAGCGCCTTAATGGCGCTGTAGTAGGCGCGGTCCAGTGCGTCGTCGGACAGGGCTTCGGCGCGTTTTTCGATCTGCGCGTCGTAGTCGATGTCTTTCTTGAGGTCAAGGTAGTACTGCTCGGTATCAGGAGCCTTGGAGATGAACTGGCCGTTGACGGTCTTCAGCACTTCCCGCATCACGGTCTGCACCATCGACAGCAGGTTCTCGGCCGGGTCGCCGGGCATGTCCTCCACGCCTGGCTGGAACAGACACAGGGCGTCACGCAGCTCGGCAGCCGTGGGGCCGATGGGCACATGGATGTCGCCGCCCGTGGTCAGACGGTGCACGGCTAGGGCGTTGATGACGCGCAGCGCCATGGCTTTGTAGGCCGGGCGCGTGAAGGCCTGCTGTACGCGCGACTCCAGCACTTCGGAGACGCGCATCACTTCTTTGATGTTCGGGTCGGCACGCAAGACCGAGTTGGCCTTGATGGTGTTCCAGAAACTCTCATAGCTGATGAGCAGCGGCTTGTCGGCGGGCACTGCCTGGTCGAGGATGGCCAGCATGGCGGCCTCGATGGTCTTGAGCGCGCCGCGCTTCTCGGTGAAGTGGATTTGCTCGAAGGTCTTCAGGTAGTCCGGGTGAACCGGGAACAGCCGGACGTATTCGTCCATGCGCTCGTTCATGGAGCCATAGAACTTGGCGAACGGCGTGAGGTATTCGCGGATCTTGTTTTGCTGGTCGGCCGTCTTTTTGAGCAGGCGCGCAGAGACGACGAAGCTGACGTCCTGGCGGTCGATCAGGATCTGGGTGAAGCGCTCGTTGACCCGTCGCATGCTGTCGGCGACGTGCTGGAAGCGCACGCTGTCGAAGATGGCCTCCTGTACACCGGCGACGAAGCGGAACTTCAGGTGCTTGGTGACCTCGCCGATCTGCCGCAGGATGGCCAAGTCGCGAATCAGTTCGTTGTCCTTGCGCGATTGCAGGTATTCCAGGAACTCATCGACCACCAGCAGCAGGCCATGGTCTGGGTAGACCTCATGGAAGGCGGCCATCATTTCTTCAAGAGACTCTTTGTTGTTGAGTTCCTGATCTGCCGGCGGGAAGCTGTAGCTGACGCCCAGTTTGTCGAGGAAGCGCTCAAGCTGCTGGGTGATGACCTGGCGCAGCGGCATTTCCAGACCGCCCACCTCGATGCGAAGAACCTTGAATTTTCCGGCGATGGAGGCAACCGCCTCGGCGACTTTCGGGTGGCGGATCATCGGTGCGTAGGCGGCGTCTTCAGCCACCAGCGACAGCACCGACATCAAGTGCGATTTACCGGTGCCGTAGTTGCCGACGATCAGCACGCCCTTGTGATCGACATTCGTTTTCTTTTTTGTGCCACCCTTTGGGTCGTCGATTTCTTCAACAATCTCTTCAAACCCAAGTTGCGGGATCATTAACTTGATAATCCGCTCGGCCATGTCGTCGGAGATGACATAGGTCGCGACGAGCTTCTTGGCCTCGTCCGCGCGCCCGGCATCAAGCAGCTGAATGACTGATTCGATCTGCTCGAACTGGATCAAATCTCCGTATTTCATGTTCTTGACCATATAATTCTCGCTTCCCGCCCTCTATAAATTCACTAGATCAAATTTCGAGTACGACCACGCCGTCACGGCTGTAGTCACGATGTTCTGGATGGCTCATGTCGGCGTACACCAAGCGGTCACCGCGCAGCTCGCCAGGCCAGACGGCCACGACGCGCTTGGAATGAGCCAGCCGCCTGACGAGGTCAAGCGGGTTGATCTGCAGGCTGGGCTCGAACAGCAACTCGAGGTTGTCGAGCAGCAGCGGGTCTTCAGTTCGTTCCCTGAATTGTTCAAGTTGCGCGACCTCCCGCAGCAGTTCGCCTGCCGAGAAACCGCGCTTGTTGTTCGGCGTGGCGGCCAAACGGCGCCCCAGCTCCAGGCCGACGTTGAGCGGCTCGATGTTGAGCTTGGCGCTGAGTTGGCGCAGCAGTTGGGTCTTGCCACTGCGGCTGGGACCGACCAGCAGGATCAACTTGCTGTTGAGGTCACCGATTTCGCCGATGAGTCGTTCGAGTTTTGCGAGCATGCTCATTCCCTCAGTCCGACTCGGCTTCGAGCCGCTGTTGATCAGGGGAGCGGTAGCCCGGCGCCAGCACGGCATTGCGCACACCGTAGATGGCCAGATGATCCTTCAGCCACAACCGGTACTCGTGCCCGCGCAAGCTGTGGTCAGGGGAGCAGTCCACGCTCCATTGGCGAAGGATGTAACCGGCAGTGGCAGCGCGCAGCTTCATCCGCAGCACGCCGTCCAGCATGCCGTAATCCATCTCGGTGATCTCAGGCCGGGGCTGGTCCGGGTGCGGCACCAACTCGAGCTCGACGATCCGTGTCCACTGAATGTCTTGATCGCTCATCTCATGAGCTGCAACTGGCCGCCCCTTGAGCACCACCGGGTGCTTGATCCGGGTGATGACGAAATCCCGGAACTCCTGCGACTTCCGGTCGAAGGCGCGGACGTGCCAACGGAGGCCGTTGTCGATCAGCGCGAACGGGACGACCTCCCGCACGGTGCGGCCACTGGAGATGGAGTGGTACTCGATCCCCAGCGGGCATTCGTAGTGGATGGCACGGGTCACGCTCGCCAGGATGCCCAGGTCAGGGTGGGTGAGCCGGGACGGGCTCTCGCTGGCCACCCAGGCTTTGATGTGCCTCGGTTCACCATCGCCAAAACCCTGCGTCAGCCACGACAACACCCGCCCGGGCGGGAAATCGAAGATCGGCTGGAAGCTCGGGCCGAGGACGTAGAACTTGCCTTTACCGTCGTAGTCGATATTGCCTGGAGCCAAGTCCTTGTACAGCGCCAGGTCCCTGGACGCAGCAGCGGACTGGATACCAAAGCGCGCGACCAAGTCCTGTCGACGCATCTCCCCAATGAAGCGCACGCGCAACTCCACGAACGCGAGCCGGTCGCGCTGTGGCTGGGTTAGATCGGCAAGCTGTTGATGGGGCATTCTGGTTGGCTCGTTCGGGTTAGCGAATGCTTATGCAGATTTCTGCCGAAAGTATATGGTCTGTGTAGAAAGACGTCTAGAAATCTAAGTTGATTTGCTAATGTGCTGCATTATGATAACCATTTTCGAGGCGTAAATGCAGTGATCTGGCATGGACGAGTAGGTGATGAGTCCATCGGATCGCACCAGAAACGCCGTGGAATAGCGTGCATCCAGCAGGCTCCTGCGGACGAAAACTGGTGCGAATAGATCCTTGATAGGGAACAGGAGCACGGCCCATGGAACTGCGACACCTTCGCTGCTTTGTGGCTCTCGCAGAGGAGCTGCACTTCACACGGGCCGCCGAGCGCCTTCATATCGAACAGCCACCATTGTCCCGCGCCATCAAGGAGCTTGAGGACGACTTGGGCGCGGTGCTCTTCGTGCGCAACCGCCGAGGTACGGTGCTTACCGAGGCGGGCGCGACTTTCCTGCAAGACGTGCGCAGGGTGTTCGCCGCGCTGAAGCAGGCTCAGGAGAACGTCC
This sequence comes from Comamonas resistens, assembly GCF_030064165.1. NCBI lineage: Bacteria > Pseudomonadati > Pseudomonadota > Betaproteobacteria > Burkholderiales > Comamonadaceae > Comamonas > Comamonas resistens. The sequence continues at coordinate 2,656,487 of NZ_CP125947.1, read as the reverse complement.
AGGCGGTCGCCTCGGGCCTGAGCGGAAGCCTTCGCATTGCAGTGTCCGACGGCGCCATCGATCCCCGGCTGTCAGCCCTCCTGGCCCGTTGCCGCGAGGAAGAGCCGGAGATCGAGATTCGTCTGTCCGAAGTGCCGTTGGCCGAGCAGTTGCGCGGGCTACGCTCGGGCGACTTCTCGATCGGGTTCGCGCACACGGCGGAGGTTGGCGATGACATCGTGACCGAGCCGCTCTGGCACGACTCGCTGGTGGTCGCCGTACCTGCCCGGCACCCTTTGCTTTCACACAAGGCCGTTCCGCTGCACCAGCTTGCGAGCTACCCACTGGTCTTATGCGACCCGCAGACATGCGAAGGCTGCTACCGCGAACTGACGCGGCTGCTGCGGCCGTTGGAGCGTGAGCCCGACGTTGTCGAGCATGTGTCCTCGCTGGATATGATGCTCACCCTGGTCGGTGCTGGCTACGGCGTTGGCTTCATCACGGCAACCAGGGTCGCGGCGAGCCCGCGCCCCGATGTGGTGATCCGCCCCCTGGCTATGGATTCCGCGATCATCACGACCTACTTGCTGCGACCTACCAGCGAGAGCATGCCGGTATCGGTGGAGCGGTTCATTGCGCGCCTGCGCGAGCACTCGGGCGATTGATGCGGCGGCACGAGCTGTAACTGAAGTTCGCGGCTGTTTATGGCGAGTCTTGCGGCTCACTGCCAGAGTTGAGGTTTTTTTCAGTCGCCGCCATCAACTCGCTGGCGCTGATCCCGAGCGCGGCGGCAATTTTCAGTATCAGGGGAAGCGTCGGCACATGCTCCCCGCGTTCGATCTTGCCCATGTGTGAACGCGATATTCCAGCCTGAAATGCAAAGTCGTCTTGAGCGACGCCGTGCGCGACGCGGGCCGCGCGCACGGCCCGCCCGAAAGCTAATGCTGGTTCGGATTCATAGGTGGGTGTTCCAGGTGGACGACCTGGCTGAATAGTAAGCTTCTGCATCGGCAGAAGCGTCAAACAATCCTCTTAAATTAACCACGTTAAACATATAGACGTTAAAGTTCTCTCTTTACTATGATGCTGGTTTGCCCTTGACCTGCTTTGTCGCTTCTGTGGGTTCTCCATGAACAACATCACCAGCCAGCCCGCCCACCTCAGGTTTGCGATAGCGCCAGGCGTATCGTCATCTCGGCTTTCGGCGCTGCTCGAGCTGCAACGTGCGCAAGAACCAGAGGTCAGCATCGGGTTCTTTGAGGTTGCAGGTGACGAGTTGCTTGATGGACTTCGTGAAGGCTGCTACGACGTAGGGGTGTCGCTTCAAGGATCGAGCGATCCGGTCATCCAAACCCAGCCCTTGTGGGTTGAGAGCATGGCCGTTGCGATGCCGCTGCGGTTTCCATTGCTGGATCAGGCATCGCTCACCGTCGCCGATCTACAGGACTACCCGATCTTTCGCTGGCGGGCTGAGACGTGTTCTCTGCTGGATCATCGGCTGCTCTCGCACCCGCCTGCTGACCAGCAGAATCTTCAGTACGTCACGTCTTTCGAGATGATGGCGCTATGGGTTTCTGCCGGCTACGGTGTCGGGCTATCCGCGCAATCGCGCATCAAGCGCGCCCATGGATGGGGAATCAGCATGCGCCCGCTGGACGACGGTCCCTACGAGATCGTGACGCACCTGCATAGACCCCAAGGGCAAGCGAACTCTGTTTCCGAGCGATTCGAGAGCAGAGCTCTGCATGTAGCACAAGCTCAGGGCGCCTGATACCACTTCGCTTAGGAGCAGGTCGCAGGGCACACAACTCAGTGGCTGCCTGTATGTCATTTTCAGAAGACGACTGCACCAGTTGATTGGGCGTAATGGCTGTTGTGCAGCCAGCTCCTGACAGTTCAATATCAGAAGTGATCTGCACCAATCTCGACTATGCTCAATACTCGTGTGCACCAAAGCGAGGTGAGCATGGCGACGGAGGCTCTGTTGCAAAGATTGGCGGCAGTCAGAGGTAGGCTGTCGCTCTGCGCCGATCAGGCGGCTGCTGCGAAATGGTGGTTGAGCATGCCCATGGCCTCCGTCAGCGCCGAGGGCCCAATGCCAAAAGCTCTCTCCACAAGGCGCACCTCGCCCCTGATGCCGGGCTGCAGGCACCAGGGGCGAGCCTGTCCTTTGCGCAGGGCTCGCATGACTTCGAATCCCTTGATCGTGGCATAGGCCGTGGGGATCGATTTGAAACCGCGCACCGGCTTGATCAGTATCTTGAGCTTTCCGTGATCGGCCTCGATCACGTTATTGAGATACTTCACCTGCCGGTGGGCCGTCTCCCGGTCCAGCTTTCCTTCGCGCTTCAATTCGGTGATCGCTGCACCATAGCTCGGCGCTTTGTCGGTATTGAGCGTGGCAGGCTTTTCCCAGTGCTTCAGGCCTCGCAGGGCCTTGCCCAGGAACCGCTTCGCTGCCTTGGCGCTGCGGGTCGGCGACAGGTAGAAATCGATCGTGTCGCCCCGCTTGTCGACTGCCCGGTACAGGTAGGTCCACTTGCCCCGCACCTTGACGTAGGTTTCATCCAGGCGCCAGCTCGGATCAAAGCCACGCCGCCAGAACCAGCGCAGCCGCTTCTCCATCTCCGGGGCGTAGCACTGGACCCAGCGATAGATCGTCGTATGGTCGACCGAAATGCCGCGTTCCGCCAGCATTTCCTCAAGGTCGCGATAGCTGATCGGATAGCGACAATACCAGCGCACCGCCCACAGGATCACATCACCCTGGAAATGGCGCCACTTGAAATCCGTCATCGTTCCGTCCGTCCAATCTCCGCCAAGCATGCTCAAGCTTCACGATTTTTGCAACAGAGCCCTATCTTCGGCCTTCACACGCACGAAAGGCGGCGAAGCTCCGCCGTTAATCCGTCCGCCGGAGATCTCGCCCAGGCAGGCTGAAGGCCGAGCAAGCCTGACAGGCCCGAAAAGCCCGGCACGGGCGTCGGCGGCGATGACGGCGGCGGCATTATCCAGGGTTGATGATGGAAGTGGAGGATATCGACAACCTCTCGCGCAACCAAGACATCGCGGTCGGACTGCAAGTGATCTTGAAGCCACGGGCCCGTCCCACCCCGACATGGACCTCGATGCCCGAACGGACGTTAGATTTCGAGTTCTAGGCGTTCTGCGATGAAGGTTGGATCCCAGCCGGGATTGAAAGTGTCGACGTGGGTGAATCCGAGCCGCTCGTATAGGCCACGCAGGTTCGGGTGGCAGTCGAGCCGCAGCTTGGCGCACCCCTGCGTTCGCGCGGCATGGCGGCAAGCCTCGATCAGCGCGGAGCTGACACCCCGGCCCGCATGTGTCCGTCGCACCGCGAGCTTGTGCAGATATGCGGCCTCCCCCTTGAGGGCGTCGGGCCAGAACTCGGGATCCTCGGCCGACAAGGTGCAACAGCCGACGATGCCGTCGCTGCAACTCGCGACTAGGAGCTCGGATCTCAGGACGAAGGTCTCCGCGAATGTCCGGTCGATCCGCGCGACGTCCCAGGCGGGCGTTCCCTTGGCGGACATCCACGCCGCAGCGTCGTGCATCAGCCGCACAACCTCGTCGATATCACCCGAGCAGGCGACCCGAACGTTCGGAGGCTCCTCGCTGTCCATTCGCTCCCCTGGCGCGGTATGAACCGCCGCCTCATAGTGCAGTTTGATCCTGACGAGCCCAGCATGTCTGCGCCCACCTTCGCGGAACCTGACCAGGGTCCGCTAGCGGGCGGCCGGAAGGTGAATGCTAGGCATGATCTAACCCTCGGTCTCTGGCGTCGCGACTGCGAAATTTCGCGAGGGTTTCCGAGAAGGTGATTGCGCTTCGCAGATCTCCAGGCGCGTGGGTGCGGACGTAGTCAGCGCCATTGCCGATCGCGTGAAGTTCCGCCGCAAGGCTCGCTGGACCCAGATCCTTTACAGGAAGGCCAACGGTGGCGCCCAAGAAGGATTTCCGCGACACCGAGACCAATAGCGGAAGCCCCAACGCCGACTTCAGCTTTTGAAGGTTCGACAGCACGTGCAGCGATGTTTCCGGTGCGGGGCTCAAGAAAAATCCCATCCCCGGATCGAGGATGAGCCGGTCGGCAGCGACCCCGCTCCGTCGCAAGGCGGAAACCCGCGCCTCGAAGAACCGCACAATCTCGTCGAGCGCGTCTTCGGGTCGAAGGTGACCGGTGCGGGTGGCGATGCCATCCCGCTGCGCTGAGTGCATAACCACCAGCCTGCAGTCCGCCTCAGCAATATCGGGATAGAGCGCAGGGTCAGGAAATCCTTGGATATCGTTCAGGTAGCCCACGCCGCGCTTGAGCGCATAGCGCTGGGTTTCCGGTTGGAAGCTGTCGATTGAAACACGGTGCATCTGATCGGACAGGGCGTCTAAGAGCGGCGCAATACGTCTGATCTCATCGGCCGGCGATACAGGCCTCGCGTCCGGATGGCTGGCGGCCGGTCCGACATCCACGACGTCTGATCCGACTCGCAGCATTTCGATCGCCGCGGTGACAGCGCCGGCGGGGTCTAGCCGCCGGCTCTCATCGAAGAAGGAGTCCTCGGTGAGATTCAGAATGCCGAACACCGTCACCCTGCTGCGTAACATCGTTGCTGCTCCATAACATCAAACATCGACCCACGGCGTAACGCGCTTGCTGCTTGGATGCCCGAGGCATAGACTGTACAAAAAAACAGTCATAACAAGCCATGAAAACCGCCACTGCGCCGTTACCACCGCTGCGTTCGGTCAAGGTTCTGGACCAGTTGCGTGAGCGCATACGCTACTTGCATTACAGCTTACGAACCGAACAGGCTTATGTCCACTGGGTTCGTGCCTTCATCCGTTTCCACGGTGTGCGTCACCCGGCAACCTTGGGCAGCAGCGAAGTCGAGGCATTTCTGTCCTGGCTGGCGAACGAGCGCAAGGTTTCGGTCTCCACGCATCGTCAGGCATTGGCGGCCTTGCTGTTCTTCTACGGCAAGGTGCTGTGCACGGATCTGCCCTGGCAGGGCATCAACGAAGACCAGAACCTGGGCATCGCCATCACCCGCCGTGCGCTGGAAGCCCCGCTGCGCGCCATCGTGGCCAACGCCGGTGAAGAACCGAGCGTGATCGTGGCCAACGTCAAGGCCGGCGAAGGCAGCTACGGCTACAACGCCGCCACCGGCGAGTTCGGCGACATGATCGCCATGGGCATCCTGGACCCGACCAAGGTGACCCGCTCGGCCCTGCAGCACGCCGCTTCCGTCGCCGGCCTTGCGATCACGACCGAAGTGGTCGTGGCCGAAGTGCCGAAGAAGGAAGAGCCGGCCATGCCGGGTGCTGGCGGTATGGGCGGCATGGGCGGCATGGATTTCTGATCCGGTTGGCCCGGTCGTCAGGGAACCGGACCGCGCCAGCGCGGTCCGATCCCGGCAACGACCCGACATCAAGGCCCCAAGGACGGGGCCGGAGCCCGGCAGCGATGCCGGGCTTTTTGTTGTGCCCGCGCCGCGGCAATGTCTGACGCGAAGATCAGAACGCACCGATACGAACGTGCGAACACAGGCGCAACACTGAGCAGCCGTCCCCGCACCGGAGCGCTGCGTGCCGCGCCTCGCCACATCCCGGCGGCAAGCCGCGGGATGCGCGCCACTGCCGTCCGCCCACACCGGTTCGCGGTACGCGCGCCACGCGCCCGAGCGCACGCTGCTGTACGCGTTGGTAGAGGCGCACTACCCGGACTTCATTGCACGGATCGAAGCGGAGGGCCGCTCGCTGCCCGGGTATGTCCGCGAGGCGTTCGATGCCTACCTGCGTTGCGGCGTACTCGAGCACGGCTTCCTGCGGGTGGTGTGCGAGCACTGCCGTGCAGAGAGGCTGGTGGCCTTCTCCTGCAAGAAGCGCGGGTTCTGCCCGAGTTGCGGCGCGCGACGCATGGCCGAGAGTGCGCGGCACCTGGTCGAGGAGGTGTTCGGCCCGCGGCCTGTGCGGCAATGGGTGCTGAGCTTTCCGTACCCCTTGCGTTTCCTGTTCGCCAGCAAGCCAGAAGCCATTGGCCCGGTGCTGGGCATCGTGCAGCGCGTGATCGCCGGCTGGTTGGCCGATCAAGCCGGCATCGACCGCGCCAGCGCCCAGTGCGGCGCGGTGACGCTGATCCAGCGTTTCGGCAGCGCGCTGAACCTGAACATCCACTTCCACATGCTGTGGCTCGACGGCGTGTACGTGGAAGCCACCGAGCTGCCGCGGCGCGAACTGCGCCTGCACCGCGCCCGTGCGCCCACCACCGCGCAGTTGACCCAGCTGGCAGCTACCATCGCGCACCGGGTGTGTCGGCACCTGACGCGCAAAGGCTGGCTCGAAGGGGAGGGCGAATCGGCCTTCCTGGCAGACAGCGCTGCAGGCGACGACAGCATGGATGGGCTGCGGATGAGTTCGATCACCTACCGCATCGCCACCGGCCGCGACGCTGGCTGCAAGGTCGTCACGCTGCAAACGCTGCCCGGTGACGCCGGTTCGCTGGAGGGCGAAGCCGGCAAGGTCGGCGGCTTCTCACTGCATGCCGGCGTGGCGGCCGAAGCACACGAAAGCCACAAGCTGGAAAAGCTGTGCCGCTACATCACGCGCCCGGCGATCAGCGAGAAGCGGCTGTCGATAGCGCTCCAGGGCAGGGTGCGTTACCAGCTCAAGACCCCGTGGCGCAATGGCACCACGCATGTGGAATGGGATCCGGTGGATTTCATCGCCAAGCTGGCGGCGCTGGTCCCGCCACCTCGCGCGCATCTCACCCGCTTCCACGGCGTATTCGCCCCGAATGCAAACCTGCGTGCGCAGCTGACGCCCTCGGGGCGCGGCAAGCGGCCTGCGGGCGATGCGGCGCCAGTGGACGTCAGCGCCCACGACGCGCCGCGCAGCCCCGAGGAGAAGCGCCGTGCGATGAGCTGGGCGCAACGGCTCAAGCGGGTCTTTTCCATCGACGTCACCGCCTGCGTCCACTGCGGTGGCACCGTGCGGATCGTCGCCAGCATCGAGGAACCCACCGCCATCCGCGCCATCCTCGCCCACTTCGAGAAGCACGGCGCGCGGGAAGAAGCGCACTACAGGCCCGCAGCGCGCGCGCCGCCAGTGCAAGCCGCGTGACGATCTGCCGGCTGCACAGCCGACGGCGAAACCGGAATCCGAGCCGATGCGGCCACGATCCGCAGGGCGGCGCTCGGCCCGCTGTCGGGAATCAGCGAAGCATGGCTGCTGACAACGCCGCTGCGTGGCCCCGCGATGCCGAAATCCCACTCACAGACGTCCGATCCGTGCCCAAAACGGGGCTTGCGCGACCGCCGCCTACCCAGCAGACTGCCCGAAAAGGGCGTTTGAACTTCCTATACGCGATATGGCGAGCCAGGGTGTCACAAATGGTCTCATCCATATCAATCGCAATGCGTTTGCGCATTACTACTCCTTACAATAATCAAGTTTGCAAACCGCCCGCTCTTCACGGAGAGGCGTTAGCTCCCCTCTTTGAAAAAGAGGGGCCGGGGGAGATTAAGAAAGGCCAAGGCATACCCTGCCCCTGGGAAGATTAAAAATTGGTTTGCACCAGCGGCGAGGTTTCCGCCTCGTAATCCACGCTTGCGAAACCGAAACCAAACAAGCGCAAAAACTCGGCTTTGTAGCCTTCAAAATCTGTCAGCTCGAACAGGTTCGCTTCTGTGACTTGCTCCCAAATTTCTTCGACCTTGCGTTGCACAGCTGGAGCCAGCTCCAATTCATCCACGCGGTAGCGATTGCCATCATCCAGACGCGGAGTATTGGAGTAAAGGCACTCAGTAAACAAACGCTGGATTTGCTCGATGCAACCTTCATGGGTACCCTGCTCTTTCATCACCTTGAATAAAATCGCGAGGTAAAGCGGCATCACCGGAATGGCCGAACTCGCTTGGGTAACAACGGCTTTCAACACCGCCACCCGCGCATTACCGCCATGTTTCGCACTCAATTCCCTGGCAGCGCGATCCAAATCTTCCTTGGCTTTACCGATGGTCGCTTTGCCATAGATTGGCCAAGTCAATTTGTCGCCAAGGTAGGTGTAAGCAACTGTTTTGAAATTATCGTCCAACAGATCCGCTTGCTTGAGCGCATCAATCCATAGCTCCCAATCTTCACCGCCCATGACCTTAACGGTGTTGGCGATTTCCTCGTCGGAGGCTGGCTCGATGGTGATATCAGAAATCTTAAGGGTATCGGTATTCAGGTTTTTGGACGTGTAGGACTTGCCAATGGGCTTCAATACGGAATTATAAACTTCGCCTGTTTTCGGGTCTGTGCGACGTGGAGATGCGAGCGAGTAAATCACCAGATCCACCTTGCCGATGCCGTTTTTCAATGTCTCGATAACCTGCGCCTTGCAAGCATCGGAAAAGGCATCGCCATTAATTGTTTCTGCATAAAGTCCGGCTGCATTGGCAGCATCATGGAACGCCGAGGTGTTGTAATAGCCAGCAGTGGCTGTTTTGGATTCCGAGGGTTCTTTTTCAAAACATACACCCAAGGTATCTGCACCGCCCCCAAACGCCGCAGTGATGCGAGAAGCCAGGCCAAACCCGGTTGAACATCCCAATACCAGCACCTTCTTGGGAGCGCCAGCAACAGGGCCTTTGGCTTTAGTGAAAGCGATTTGTTCTTGGACATTGGCAGCACAACCTTGTGGATGCGCATTGGTGCAAATAAAACCGCGAACTTTTGGCTTGATAATCATGGACTTATCCTATGCTAATCGGTTGGATACCAGTTCCCGGCGGAAAGCCCCGCCGAAAAGGCCGCCATTATAGGGCCTGCCAGCGGGAATGTCCCCACACAGCAGGTCAGTTGAATTTCCCCCGCGCTTCTGGGCTATAGTAAACCCGTAAAAATGACAATAACCACGAGGACCCGATCCATGCTCTACGCAATGTTTGCTATGGTGCTGCTCACCTTTGGGGTTGCCTTTCGCCTGTTGTTTCTGCGAATCAAAGCCGTCAAGGCAGGCCGGGTTAGCATCGGCCAATTCCGCTTGAATACTGGCGAGATTCCAAACGATATGGCACAAGCCGCGCGCAATTACAGCAACCTGTTCGAAACCCCTGTGTTGTTTTATATCGCCGGGACTATCGCTATCGCCATGGATGTTGAATCCCTCGAACTCCTGATTTTCGCCTGGGGCTTTGTGGTTGCCCGCCTGGCGCACAGTTGGATTCACCTCACCTATAACAATGTGATACATCGGCTATGGGCATTTATGGCCGGTAATTTTTGCGTGCTGGTAATGTGGGGATTGTTGCTACTGAAATATTCGCTCGGATGGCTGTAAAGCGAATCGAATAAAAGATTTATCTGATCAGCACATTCGAAAAACGACTTCACCAGGTTGCCGCACGTGTTTCGAAATGGCTACTTATCTTTACATTCGACAAGTAAGTGGAGATCATCCGTTTTCCGCTAAAATGCGCGCCGATAATAATGCAGGTAAAAATATCTGTTTTTTAGAAATACACCGCATCCACCTGCAAACTCACAGCCAACGATACAGGAATTACCATGATTACTCACGAACCCAACCCACCTTATGTTGCCAGCCCCGAACGTTACAACGCCATGCAGTATCAGCGCTGTGGAAAAAGCGGCCTGCGCTTACCCAAACTTTCCTTGGGCCTTTGGCAAAACTTTGGCGCTGTCGACCCTCAATCCAATGCTCGGGCTATGCTGCGCCGCGCGTTTGATTTAGGTATTACCCACTTCGACCTCGCCAACAATTACGGCCCCAACTTTGGTTCCGCTGAGCAAACCTTCGGCAATATTTTTGCGCAGGATTTTGTGCGCTACCGCGATGAGTTAATTATTTCCAGCAAAGCCGGTTACGACATGTGGCCTGGCCCCTATGGTATTGGAGGCTCGCGTAAATACCTGGTGAGCAGTTGCGACCAAAGCTTGAAGCGTACCGGCCTGGAATACTTCGATATTTTCTATCACCACTGCATGGACCCGGAAACACCCATTGAAGAAACCATGCAAGCACTTGATTGCATCTGATCGGACAGGGCGTCTAAGAGCGGCGCAATACGTCTGATCTCATCGGCCGGCGATACAGGCCTCGCGTCCGGATGGCTGGCGGCCGGTCCGACATCCACGACGTCTGATCCGACTCGCAGCATTTCGATCGCCGCGGTGACAGCGCCGGCGGGGTCTAGCCGCCGGCTCTCATCGAAGAAGGAGTCCTCGGTGAGATTCAGAATGCCGAACACCGTCACCCTGCTGCGTAACATCGTTGCTGCTCCATAACATCAAACATCGACCCACGGCGTAACGCGCTTGCTGCTTGGATGCCCGAGGCATAGACTGTACAAAAAAACAGTCATAACAAGCCATGAAAACCGCCACTGCGCCGTTACCACCGCTGCGTTCGGTCAAGGTTCTGGACCAGTTGCGTGAGCGCATACGCTACTTGCATTACAGCTTACGAACCGAACAGGCTTATGTCCACTGGGTTCGTGCCTTCATCCGTTTCCACGGTGTGCGTCACCCGGCAACCTTGGGCAGCAGCGAAGTCGAGGCATTTCTGTCCTGGCTGGCGAACGAGCGCAAGGTTTCGGTCTCCACGCATCGTCAGGCATTGGCGGCCTTGCTGTTCTTCTACGGCAAGGTGCTGTGCACGGATCTGCCCTGGCAGGGCATCAACGAAGACCAGAACCTGGGCATCGCCATCACCCGCCGTGCGCTGGAAGCCCCGCTGCGCGCCATCGTGGCCAACGCCGGTGAAGAACCGAGCGTGATCGTGGCCAACGTCAAGGCCGGCGAAGGCAGCTACGGCTACAACGCCGCCACCGGCGAGTTCGGCGACATGATCGCCATGGGCATCCTGGACCCGACCAAGGTGACCCGCTCGGCCCTGCAGCACGCCGCTTCCGTCGCCGGCCTTGCGATCACGACCGAAGTGGTCGTGGCCGAAGTGCCGAAGAAGGAAGAGCCGGCCATGCCGGGTGCTGGCGGTATGGGCGGCATGGGCGGCATGGATTTCTGATCCGGTTGGCCCGGTCGTCAGGGAACCGGACCGCGCCAGCGCGGTCCGATCCCGGCAACGACCCGACATCAAGGCCCCAAGGACGGGGCCGGAGCCCGGCAGCGATGCCGGGCTTTTTGTTGTGCCCGCGCCGCGGCAATGTCTGACGCGAAGATCAGAACGCACCGATACGAACGTGCGAACACAGGCGCAACACTGAGCAGCCGTCCCCGCACCGGAGCGCTGCGTGCCGCGCCTCGCCACATCCCGGCGGCAAGCCGCGGGATGCGCGCCACTGCCGTCCGCCCACACCGGTTCGCGGTACGCGCGCCACGCGCCCGAGCGCACGCTGCTGTACGCGTTGGTAGAGGCGCACTACCCGGACTTCATTGCACGGATCGAAGCGGAGGGCCGCTCGCTGCCCGGGTATGTCCGCGAGGCGTTCGATGCCTACCTGCGTTGCGGCGTACTCGAGCACGGCTTCCTGCGGGTGGTGTGCGAGCACTGCCGTGCAGAGAGGCTGGTGGCCTTCTCCTGCAAGAAGCGCGGGTTCTGCCCGAGTTGCGGCGCGCGACGCATGGCCGAGAGTGCGCGGCACCTGGTCGAGGAGGTGTTCGGCCCGCGGCCTGTGCGGCAATGGGTGCTGAGCTTTCCGTACCCCTTGCGTTTCCTGTTCGCCAGCAAGCCAGAAGCCATTGGCCCGGTGCTGGGCATCGTGCAGCGCGTGATCGCCGGCTGGTTGGCCGATCAAGCCGGCATCGACCGCGCCAGCGCCCAGTGCGGCGCGGTGACGCTGATCCAGCGTTTCGGCAGCGCGCTGAACCTGAACATCCACTTCCACATGCTGTGGCTCGACGGCGTGTACGTGGAAGCCACCGAGCTGCCGCGGCGCGAACTGCGCCTGCACCGCGCCCGTGCGCCCACCACCGCGCAGTTGACCCAGCTGGCAGCTACCATCGCGCACCGGGTGTGTCGGCACCTGACGCGCAAAGGCTGGCTCGAAGGGGAGGGCGAATCGGCCTTCCTGGCAGACAGCGCTGCAGGCGACGACAGCATGGATGGGCTGCGGATGAGTTCGATCACCTACCGCATCGCCACCGGCCGCGACGCTGGCTGCAAGGTCGTCACGCTGCAAACGCTGCCCGGTGACGCCGGTTCGCTGGAGGGCGAAGCCGGCAAGGTCGGCGGCTTCTCACTGCATGCCGGCGTGGCGGCCGAAGCACACGAAAGCCACAAGCTGGAAAAGCTGTGCCGCTACATCACGCGCCCGGCGATCAGCGAGAAGCGGCTGTCGATAGCGCTCCAGGGCAGGGTGCGTTACCAGCTCAAGACCCCGTGGCGCAATGGCACCACGCATGTGGAATGGGATCCGGTGGATTTCATCGCCAAGCTGGCGGCGCTGGTCCCGCCACCTCGCGCGCATCTCACCCGCTTCCACGGCGTATTCGCCCCGAATGCAAACCTGCGTGCGCAGCTGACGCCCTCGGGGCGCGGCAAGCGGCCTGCGGGCGATGCGGCGCCAGTGGACGTCAGCGCCCACGACGCGCCGCGCAGCCCCGAGGAGAAGCGCCGTGCGATGAGCTGGGCGCAACGGCTCAAGCGGGTCTTTTCCATCGACGTCACCGCCTGCGTCCACTGCGGTGGCACCGTGCGGATCGTCGCCAGCATCGAGGAACCCACCGCCATCCGCGCCATCCTCGCCCACTTCGAGAAGCACGGCGCGCGGGAAGAAGCGCACTACAGGCCCGCAGCGCGCGCGCCGCCAGTGCAAGCCGCGTGACGATCTGCCGGCTGCACAGCCGACGGCGAAACCGGAATCCGAGCCGATGCGGCCACGATCCGCAGGGCGGCGCTCGGCCCGCTGTCGGGAATCAGCGAAGCATGGCTGCTGACAACGCCGCTGCGTGGCCCCGCGATGCCGAAATCCCACTCACAGACGTCCGATCCGTGCCCAAAACGGGGCTTGCGCGACCGCCGCCTACCCAGCAGACTGCCCGAAAAGGGCGTTTGAACTTCCTATACGCAAGGAACGTCTCGCCTGCCAAATCGGGCCATGTGACGGCTGACCGCTTGGCGAGCGGATGCCGTTCCGGTAGCACCGCCAAGAGCGGTTCGGTCCATGTGCGACGGGAATGGCAGTCGGGTGGTTGGGGCGTGCCCGCGACGAACGCCACGTCCAACCTGCCGGCGCGAAGCTGCACCACCGCTTCACGGGCCGGGCCTTCGGCGATCTCGACTTCAACATCGGGGTAATCCTTGCGGTATTGGCCGATCAGCTTTGCGAGGAAGCTATGCGGAATCAGGGCATGGATACCGATACGAAGCCGGCCGCTTTCTCCGGCTGCCGCCATGCCGGCGGTTTTCACCGCATGGTCGAGTTGGTCAATACCTACGGCTATCCGCTCGACGAAATGGCGTCCGGCCTCGGTCAGCCGAACGCCGCGCGCATGACGCTCGAACAAGAGGATGCCGAGGTCTTCTTCCAGTGCCTTCACGCGGGCGCTGACGCTGGACTGTGCAACGCCGAGCGCGTTGGCGGCGTGACGGAAGTTGAGATATTCGGCGACAGCGAGAGTGTGAACTAAGGTCATCATTGGCACTCGCCCCGAAAGGAGATGATTGCTCAACAGATTTAATCCGTCATTTCTCCTAAGTCTACGCATGCCAAATCGCCATGACTAAATCACAATGAAGTTGCGAATGGTCTGCGTAGTATTGGCAGACATATTAAATAGAGGATCGCGCCGACAATCCAAACCCAACCGTTCCATGCCCCGGCGGTGGCAGAATAGAGTGCTGTGAAGCCAAGCGGTCCTGCGATAGAGCTTAGATTGGTGAGGCTCGTTAGCGTTCCTTGCAAAGCCCCTTGCTTGTTACTGCTGACATTGTTTGAGAGCATTGCCTGCAAGGCCGGCATGCCAACACCCCCGGCGGCAAGCAGCAACAGAATCGGGAACACCATCCATCCCTGCGTGGCAAAAGCCAGAAGAACGAAGCCAGTCGCATCCGCAGCCATGCCAAACAGCAGCGTGCGCCGCTCTCCAAGCCGGCTTGAAAGCGGGCCGGTAACAAACGCTTGGAAGATCGCATGTGTTGCCCCAAACGCCGCGAGCGACAAACCAACGGTCGCGGTGTTCCACTGAAAACGGTCCTCGCCATATATGACCCATAGGGCTGCAGGCACTTGGCCGATCAGTTGAATAATGAAGAAAACTGCGAAAAGCGCACCTAGCCCGCGCAATGCATCATCCAGCCGTAACAGAACGAATGGTTTGATGCGAACCGGCTTTCCGGTCCCGCCATGGCTGTGATGAGTCTCCTTGAGGAAAATGCAGGCAAGCAGGAACGCGAACCCGTTGAGAAGGGCGGCGGCGATAAACGGGGCATGAGCAGAGATACCACCGAGCATGCCACCAAGTGCTGGCCCGGCAATCATGCCCGCCCCATAACAGGCCCCCATGTAGCCGAACCAGCGTGCGCGAGAACCTTCCCCCGTCGAATCGGCAATGGTTGAGGCTGCTACAGCTCCGGTTGCGCCCGTGACGCCGGACACGAGTCGGCCGATATAGAGCACCCATAAGACCGGCGCTGATGCCATAATCGTGTAATCGACTGCGGCTCCTGCAAGAGAAGCCAGAAGTACCGGACGCCGACCGTAAGAATCCGAAAGCTGTCCAAGCATGGGCGCGAAGACGACCTGCATCAATGCATAGAGCGACAGCAAGGCACCATAGTGTCCAGCGACCTGCTCTGCTGGCACAAGCTCACGCAGAAGCGTCGGAAGGACGGGCATGATGAGGCCGAGACCCATGGCGTCAAGACCCACGATCAGCAGGGCAATGATGGCAGAGCTGCGCACCTGAAACTCCAGCGCCGCTCAATGGAGCGACTTTATCAACGATAAGGAGATGGAAATATAACTTATCGGTGATAAATTGTCAAGCACTGGCGAAGGAACGTGAATGACCAAACTGGACAAGGGCACCGTGATCGCGGCGGCGCTAGAGCTGTTGAACGAGGTTGGCATGGACAGCCTGACGACGCGGAAGCTCGCTGAACGCCTCAAGGTTCAGCAGCCTGCGCTTTACTGGCATTTCCAGAACAAGCGAGCGCTGCTTGATGCGCTCGCCGAGGCGATGCTGGCGGAACGCCATACCCGCTCGCTACCCGAAGAGAATGAGGACTGGCGGGTGTTCCTGAAAGAGAATGCCCTGAGCTTCAGAACGGCGTTGCTCTCTTATCGGGACGGCGCGCGTATCCATGCCGGCACTCGACCGACAGAACCGAATTTTGGCACCGCCGAGACGCAAATACGCTTTCTCTGCGCGGAGGGCTTTTGTCCGAAGCGCGCCGTTTGGGCGCTCCGGGCGGTCAGTCACTATGTGGTCGGTTCCGTTCTCGAGCAGCAGGCATCTGATGCCGATGAGAGAGTTCCGGACAGGCCAGATGTGTCCGAGCAAGCACCGTCGTCCTTCCTGCACGATCTGTTTCACGAGTTGGAAACAGACGGCATGGATGCTGCGTTCAACTTCGGACTCGACAGCCTCATCGCTGGTTTCGAGCGGCTGCGTTCATCTACAACAGATTAGAGGCTTATGCCCCTTTGCCGCCCCAACTGCCACGACACCGATCCGCTTTGCACGATGCCCATGACCTCACGGCCGAGCTGGCGGTCGATGACCGGCCGCCACGGGACAAGGGAAATGAGCGGTATCTTGCCAGACAGGATACCGCCATTCACGAGGTTTCGAAGATTATTGCGCCGCATCGGAGCGGGCTTGCTTCCAGTCGTCGGCTAGACGACTGGCGACTTCTCGGTGGCAGCATCACGGGATCGAAGGAGCGCCAGCCCCAACGACACCAGCACTGCCATTGCCGTGGCGTAACAAATCACGGGCCACGCTGTATCGCCGTTTAACAGCGTCACCGCCAATGTCCCGACGATACTGACTATCAGGCTTTGGATGCAGAAGTAGAACGCAACCGCTGATCCAGCGATGTCGTCGAACTGCGCAAGTGCGCCGTTGGCGGTAACGGACACCGTGAAGACAATGCCGACCGCGACAACCCACATCGGCAGGATGAAGCTGAAAAATGACGGCGATCCGAAAAGTTGGCCGATCCCCAACAGGATCGCGCCGGAAACGAGCAACGCCATCCCGCGCGCTACGCATCCCGCGATACCCCATTTGGCAACGAAGGACTTTGCGAAGCGGGTTGTCGTGACCATGACCAGCGCGACAGTCGCGAAGGCCAAGCTAAATCCGATCTCGGAATAGCCGGCTTGGCCTATGAGAACACGGGGGGCTG
Source organism: Comamonas resistens (assembly GCF_030064165.1). NCBI lineage: Bacteria > Pseudomonadati > Pseudomonadota > Betaproteobacteria > Burkholderiales > Comamonadaceae > Comamonas > Comamonas resistens. The sequence continues at coordinate 2,640,172 of NZ_CP125947.1, read as the reverse complement.
TCGAGAAGAAAACGAAGAATGTGCCCATGCCGGCACTAAATCCGACCGTGTAAACCCAAAAGGCCGGACTCGCGAAGATCGGCAAAACAGATCGTTGCGTTCTGGCCTGATCCAACGGTCGGGTTTCATGCCACCTGAAACTGGCGTTTAAGAGTGCGAGCGAAGCCAGTGCAGCCAGTGTGATGAAGATCGCCTGCCATCCCCAAAACTCGCCGATCAGCGCACCGGCTATAGGGCCGAGCGCAGGCACGAACGCCAGCATCGAACTGAAAAGGCCGTAGATGACGGCACCTTCGGGACGATTGGCATATACGTCGCGCACGGTCGCGAAGGTGGCCACCAGCATGGCCGATGCTCCAACAGCCTGAACCAGACGAAACGCAACAAAGGCTAATGCAGTTGAAGAACAAGCCGCTCCCAGAGACGCAGCAACGAAAGCCGTTGCGCCTACAAGCAGGATCGGCCGTCGCCCGACGCGATCGGAGAGTGGCCCAAAGATCACTTGGCCCACACCGAGCATCACCATGTAGAGGCTCAACGTGAGTTGGATTATGGATGGAGTCGTGTTCAGGACGCCCGGCATCGCCGGAACGACTGGAAGATAAATATCCATCGCCAGCGAGGCGAGGATGTCGAAGGGAGCCATAAGCAGCAAGGCTGCCGGCAGCGTATAGGCCCACGCGGGGCGTGTGGTGGTCATGACGAATCAACCGCTCGATTAAGGATACCGGGCAGCGTCTGCTCGTCAGCAATCAGATGGGATTGGTCTTACAGAGCGCCGCAACAACAATTCTGATGTTGCGGCTTACTTGTCTGCTGACTTGGAATTTCCCATGCTGATGGCTCCACGATTACGAAATTGAATAGCAGCTCTTATCGAATTAGTTGTTGCGTTGCAATGCGGTATCGTTGGCTCCTATAGCCCCAACCCCCGCTGCCGCCCTAACTGCCACGACACCGAACCGCCCTGCATGATACCCGCGACCTCGCGGCCGAGCTGGCGGTCGATGATCGGCCGCCACGGGACAAGGGTGAACTCGTGGCTCTTTTCCACGATGGCGAACTTGCCGCTCGTTAGCTGGACAGTCCCGGTGAACTTGCCGCTGACACTCTCACCATCCTTGGCGGCGCGGAACGGCAGCGCCTTGCCCTCGGCCATCTCCGCACCGGCGCGCGCAACTTCCCGCTCGCGCAGGGTGGCGAGAAGATTGCGCCGGTAGAAGATTCGGCCGTCCCTGTTGCGCGTGGCGTCGCGCTGTTCGATATGATGCTCGCGGCGCTGGTCCATGGCTTCGCGGACCTGTTGCCCGAAGCCGGTCGGCGCAAGGTCGGCCGTTTCGCCATGGACCAATCGCCGGTCCATCCCCGGATCGAGGATGAGCCGGTCGGCAGCGACCCCGCTCCGTCGCAAGGCGGAAACCCGCGCCTCGAAGAACCGCACAATCTCGTCGAGCGCGTCTTCGGGTCGAAGGTGACCGGTGCGGGTGGCGATGCCATCCCGCTGCGCTGAGTGCATAACCACCAGCCTGCAGTCCGCCTCAGCAATATCGGGATAGAGCGCAGGGTCAGGAAATCCTTGGATATCGTTCAGGTAGCCCACGCCGCGCTTGAGCGCATAGCGCTGGGTTTCCGGTTGGAAGCTGTCGATTGAAACACGGTGCATCTGATCGGACAGGGCGTCTAAGAGCGGCGCAATACGTCTGATCTCATCGGCCGGCGATACAGGCCTCGCGTCCGGATGGCTGGCGGCCGGTCCGACATCCACGACGTCTGATCCGACTCGCAGCATTTCGATCGCCGCGGTGACAGCGCCGGCGGGGTCTAGCCGCCGGCTCTCATCGAAGAAGGAGTCCTCGGTGAGATTCAGAATGCCGAACACCGTCACCATGGCGTCGGCCTCCGCAGCGACTTCCACGATGGGGATCGGGCGAGCAAAAAGGCAGCAATTATGAGCCCCATACCTACAAAGCCCCACGCATCAAGCTTTTGCCCATGAAGCAACCAGGCAATGGCTGTAATTATGACGACGCCGAGTCCCGACCAGACTGCATAAGCAACACCGACAGGGATGGATTTCAGAACCAGAGAAAGAAAATAAAATGCGATGCCATAACCGATTATGACAACGGCGGAAGGGGCAAGCTTAGTAAAGCCCTCGCTAGATTTTAATGCGGATGTTGCGATTACTTCGCCAACTATTGCGATAACAAGAAAAAGCCAGCCTTTCATGATATATCTCCCAATTTGTGTAGGGCTTATTATGCACGCTTAAAAATAATAAAAGCAGACTTGACCTGATAGTTTGGCTGTGAGCAATTATGTGCTTAGTGCATCTAACGCATAGTTAGGCATCAGATGCCCTCGGCGCGGGTCGATGCACTTTTCGCACATGCCGCTCAACGCAAGATTCTCTCAATCGTTGCTTTGGCATATCGAACGAACGCGGCCGTCTCTTCGACGCGCATTGCTAGGTCGTCGTCCTCGCTACCCAGGTACGCCGCGCGTGCCTTGCAGATGAGGGGCCGATGCTCGGCAGGCAAACGCTCCGATACCCATGCGGCAGCAACGTCCTTAGGAGCAATGAGACCAGTTGAAGCGCTGTACCAAATGCGAGCAAGAGCAAGAACGACGTTCCGCTCGTCACCCTTCCAATCCGACTCTGCATTCCACTGGGCAATAGTGTCGAAAAGCGCCTTGGAGAAATGCTCCTTCGGCACCGGCTCGAAAAACGTGGCTGCGGATGGGCCTAGAAGCGCAAGGCTGTGTTGCCTCGCCTTGGTCAGCAAAATCGCAAGATCGTGATCCAGAACGGCAGGCTCGAACGTTCCGGAAAGGATGTCGTGGCGGAGCCACTCACCGAACTGAAGCTCACGCCGCGCCGGATAGCGCCAAGGCACTACTTCGCTTCGAGCGACAACAGTTAGCTCCAGCGGTCGCCATGTTCCGCCATCGCCTGGCGGTGATGAGACTTTCAGCAAATCGAGCATTAGCGCCTGCCGGAGCGAATCGTTAGGTGCGGCGCTGACGGTCACGAGCAAGTCTATGTCGCTGTCCGGCTTCAGCCCTCCATCGATCGCAGATCCGAACAGGTGGATTGTGTCCAGTGTCGCAGCCAGATGGCGCTCGATCACCGCGCGAGCGTGGGACAGCTGCTTGAAAACTTGTGCAGGGAAAAATTCACCCATGATGCCTAACGCCTGAAATAAGCCGTGCCGCGAAGCGGCATCGGCTTGATTGAATTGTTAGACGGCAAACTCGAGCCAATACTTGTGCAGGCCAACAATATTAGACGAGCACAGCATGGGCATTGCCGCTTTGATCTTCTCCAGTGACCAATTCCACCACTCCATCTCCAGAAGCAATGAAATTTCCTCATCGGTGAAGCGTTTCTTAATCTTCTTAGCGGGATTGCCGCCAACGATAGCGTAAGGCTCCACATCTTTTGTCACCAACGAGCGGCTGCCTATCACCGCACCGTGCCCGATCTTGATTCCGGGCATGACCATTGCCTCAGAGCCGATCCAAACGTCATTGCCAATGACAGTATTACCTGCTTTTTGGAAGGCATCGAGTGCGCTTGAGAATGCAGGTTCTTCCTGCATATAAAAGAACGGGAAAGATGATGCCCAGTCGTACCGATGCCCCTGATTGCCAGCCATGATAAAGGAAGCCCCACTCCCGATAGAGCAGAAACTACCGATGATCAACTTATCAACGTCATCACGGTCCGGAAACAGATACCGTGCGCAGTCATCGAATGAGTGCCCATGATAGTAGCCAGAGTAATAGCTGTACCGCCCAACTTTGATATTGGGGTTCTTCACTTGCTCAGAAAGCAGCTTGCCTTTGAAGGGGCTATCAAAGTAGTTGGTCATAAGAGATCCCGCGGTCTGTGACTTTGCCGTCTAACGCAAAGCTAAGGGGCGGCTACAAGCGGCGCGCAAAATGCGAAGCATGCGCCGATTGGAGACGTCCAGTGGCGCAGCCACGGCCTTGAGCGCCTTGTTAGCCACCAATGATGATACCTTCACTTGCCATGATTTTCGTTGGAATGGATTTTCTTGACGGCAACTTACTCTCATTGTCTATGTCCATGTTAAATGCAAAAAAGTAAACCTCAGTTCCTTTTTCTACCCAACCAACCCACCAAGCGACACCAGGATTTGATTCTGTGCCCACACCGGAATACCCGGTTTTTGAATGCACTATATATTCTGGAGTTGCTTCTGTAACTATTGCCTCTTTTACTATAAGTTGGTTTGCTTTAGATGCTGGCAAATTATTTAGGTAAAGCGACTCTAAAAATTTAACTTGATTGACTGCTGAGATTCTAAGCTGACCTTCTAGCCAAAATTTGTCAATGCCTCCGCCTATATTGGCGTTGCCATATGAAAAAAGGTTAAGGTATTTTTGCATTCTTTTTTTGCCAATGTCTCTGGCAATTTGTTGAAATACCGGAACAGCAGAAACTTGTATAGCGCCCCTTAGCGTTAAGTCTTTTTCCCATTGCTTCATGGCTCTGGGCTTGCCGTCCCATTTGAAAACCTGCCGCGCATCTTTTATGGCGCCGGTTTCAAGGCCTATGAGAGCATTGGGAATTTTGAATGTTGATGCTGGAATATAGGCCGTAGATGCACGTGTTGCATTATTTGTTGTACAGGAATTACTACTGCTTTTACAAAGTACAAAAACACCATGCACTGATTCACTGGAAAATTCTTTATTCCAAGCTAAATTTTCAGAAATAGACTCTGAAAGTGCAGTGCCTGCAAAAAATACTAGAACTAAATATGCGGCTATGGTTTTCATGGTACCTTGGTGGCTAACGCCTGAATTAAGCCGACCCGCGAAGCGGGTTCGGCTTGAATGAACTGTTAGGCCACAGCCAGAGTTGCTCGCACATAGCTTGCTACTTTGCTAGCTGAGCCCAGACGGGTCGAACCTCGATCGTCGCTGCTTCCGCCATGGGGTGCTTCGATGCAAGTCTGACTGCTTCATCAAGGTCTTTGCATTCAATCAGTTCATAGCCGCACATTTGCTCTTTGGAGTCAGAGAAAGGCCCAGTGGCGATATTTTCCTCGCCATTACGAATTCGCACGGTTACTGCATCGGAAGCTGGCTGGAGCGGATTGCCGTATACACGAATGCCCTTCTGCTCCATGCCGACGATCCAAGCATGAATATTTTCAATCAAGGATTCGGTAGGCCGAAAACTATCGTCATGGCTGATAATCATGAGGAACTGCATAGATGTCTCTCCTGTGGTCTAACGTTTGACATGAGGGCGGCCAAGGGCGCCAGCCCTTGGACGTCCCCCTCGATGGAAGGGTTAGGCATCACTGCGTGTTCGCTCGAATGCCTGGCGTGTTTGAACCATGTACACGGCTGGACCATCTGGGGTGGTTACGGTACCTTGCCTCTCAAACCCCGCTTTCTCGTAGCATCGGATCGCTCGCAAGTTGCTCGGCGACGGGTCCGTTTGGATCTTGGTGACCTCGGGATCATTGAACAGCAACTCAACCAGAGCTCGAACCAGCTTGGTTCCCAAGCCTTTGCCCAGTTGTGATGCATTCGCCAGTGACTGGTCTATTCCGCGTACTCCTGGATCGGTTTCTTCTTCCCACCATCCGTCCCCGCTTCCAAGAGCAACGTACGACTGGGCATACCCAATCGGCTCTCCATTCAGCATTGCAATGTATGGAGTGACGGACTCTTGCGCTAAAACGCTTGGCAAGTACTGTTCCTGTACGTCAGCAAGTGTCGGGCGTGCTTCTTCTCCGCCCCACCACTCGACGATATGAGATCGATTTAGCCACTCATAGAGCATCGCAAGGTCATGCTCAGTCATGAGGCGCAGTGTGACGGAATCGTTGCGGTTGGTCACGATGCTGTACTTTGTGATGCCTAACGCCCGCCTCAACTGCCGGAGGTTAATGGCGCCTTTTTTGCAGCTCCATCGCAAAAAAAGGTGACAGTAACCGGAGGTCAGATTGCAGGCGCTTGTTAACTCTTTTGCCAGATTTGATAACAATAGTTAATGTTAGACTCGAAATCTTGCTCAAATACCAACTTGAATGTATCTGGGATTTCAGGAAAAACTATGTCTCCATCTCGCTCGATGTCGACTGTTGAAATATGCAAAGTATCTACTTTGGAAATCAAGCTTTTGTATATTTCACCACCACCAGAAACGATAACATGATCCGTGATTTCCTCTAAATTTATTAAGGCATCCTGAATTGAGGAGAAAACCATTACACCCTCATCATTCGTAGAAAAATTAGAGCGAGTTACAACTGCATACTTTCGATTTGGGAGAGCGCCCATTGACTCAAAAGTTTTGCGTCCAACTAAAAGCCATTGATTATATGTAATTGCCTTAAATAGAAGTTGCTCGCCTTTGGCGCCCCATGGAATATCTGGTCCATTACCGATAATACCGTTCTTCGACTTGGCAGCCATTAGTGATAACTTCACGATTTCTCCCTCGAGTTAACTTTGTTTTAGGGCGACTGCCCTGCTGCGTAACATCGTTGCTGCTCCATAACATCAAACATCGACCCACGGCGTAACGCGCTTGCTGCTTGGATGCCCGAGGCATAGACTGTACAAAAAAACAGTCATAACAAGCCATGAAAACCGCCACTGCGCCGTTACCACCGCTGCGTTCGGTCAAGGTTCTGGACCAGTTGCGTGAGCGCATACGCTACTTGCATTACAGTTTACGAACCGAACAGGCTTATGTCCACTGGGTTCGTGCCTTCATCCGTTTCCACGGTGTGCGTCACCCGGCAACCTTGGGCAGCAGCGAAGTCGAGGCATTTCTGTCCTGGCTGGCGAACGAGCGCAAGGTTTCGGTCTCCACGCATCGTCAGGCATTGGCGGCCTTGCTGTTCTTCTACGGCAAGGTGCTGTGCACGGATCTGCCCTGGCTTCAGGAGATCGGAAGACCTCGGCCGTCGCGGCGCTTGCCGGTGGTGCTGACCCCGGATGAAGTGGTTCGCATCCTCGGTTTTCTGGAAGGCGAGCATCGTTTGTTCGCCCAGCTTCTGTATGGAACGGGCATGCGGATCAGTGAGGGTTTGCAACTGCGGGTCAAGGATCTGGATTTCGATCACGGCACGATCATCGTGCGGGAGGGCAAGGGCTCCAAGGATCGGGCCTTGATGTTACCCGAGAGCTTGGCACCCAGCCTGCGCGAGCAGCTGTCGCGTGCACGGGCATGGTGGCTGAAGGACCAGGCCGAGGGCCGCAGCGGCGTTGCGCTTCCCGACGCCCTTGAGCGGAAGTATCCGCGCGCCGGGCATTCCTGGCCGTGGTTCTGGGTTTTTGCGCAGCACACGCATTCGACCGATCCACGGAGCGGTGTCGTGCGTCGCCATCACATGTATGACCAGACCTTTCAGCGCGCCTTCAAACGTGCCGTAGAAGGCACTGTTGCAAAGTTAGCGATGAGGCAGCCTTTTGTCTTATTCAAAGGCCTTACATTTCAAAAACTCTGCTTACCAGGCGCATTTCGCCCAGGGGATCACCATAATAAAATGCTGAGGCCTGGCCTTTGCGTAGTGCACGCATCACCTCAATACCTTTGATGGTGGCGTAAGCCGTCTTCATGGATTTAAATCCCAGCGTGGCGCCGATTATCCGTTTCAGTTTGCCATGATCGCATTCAATCACGTTGTTCCGGTACTTAATCTGTCGGTGTTCAACGTCAGACGGGCACCGGCCTTCGCGTTTGAGCAGAGCAAGCGCGCGACCATAGGCGGGCGCTTTATCCGTGTTGATGAATCGCGGGATCTGCCACTTCTTCACGTTGTTGAGGATTTTACCCAGAAACCGGTATGCAGCTTTGCTGTTACGACGGGAGGAGAGATAAAAATCGACAGTGCGGCCCCGGCTGTCGACGGCCCGGTACAGATACGCCCAGCGGCCATTGACCTTCACGTAGGTTTCATCCATGTGCCACGGGCAAAGATCGGAAGGGTTACGCCAGTACCAGCGCAGCCGTTTTTCCATTTCAGGCGCATAACGCTGAACCCAGCGGTAAATCGTGGAGTGATCGACATTCACTCCGCGTTCAGCCAGCATCTCCTGCAGCTCACGGTAACTGATGCCGTATTTGCAGTACCAGCGTACGGCCCACAGAATGATGTCACGCTGAAAATGCCGGCCTTTGAATGGGTTCATGTGCAGCTCCATCAGCAAAAGGGGATGATAAGTTTATCACCACCGACTATTTGCAACAGTGCCTTCAAACCAGTGACAGCATTACTCATTCAATCTTGGAACTCATCAACAATATGTTGATTGATCTTCTGGCAACAATGGCCCGCCTAGACAATGAGAAACGTATAGAACGTATTAAGCAGGGCCTGGCACGTTCGGGTTACAAACCAACAGGCAAGAAGGCAAATGAGGCTAAACATAAACGAATAAAAGAATTGCTAGTAGTTGGCAATATGACTAAGGAAGAAATTGCCAAAGCAGTGAATTGTGGAGTTGCAACTGTCTATCGAGTTGCTAAAGTTATCTAAAAGAGGCTTATCTCAACGCGCCCCCAATGGGGCACCGCTGCATTCAGGTTACTTCACATAAGAAATTTTATGTTAAATGATTGTTAGAAATGCCCCTTGATCGAGGCATTTTCTATAAAGAATACTAAAAACTAATTAAAGCCAACCAAGTTTCAAAACAAGGCAGTTCTCAGCAATCATATTTTTAAATTATATAACTCCCAACTGAGCTTTTGCTCCAACGATAAGGCTTTCATTTTGAGTTTCTAAGGCAAATAAACCATACATCAAAGGAGAGGCCGCTGCTCTTTCTAAAGTCTGTTCATATAGTTTATTCCAAACTTTACCCCCTAGTTTTTCATACTCGATGATTAGAGTTTTGAGGCTTTCTTCTCCAAACAAAGTTACATGCCCAGCAAAATCAATCGCTGGGTCATCTATATGGGCTGTTGACCAATCAATAACGCCTGAAACAGCTCCATCCTTTGAAGCTAGTACATGCCCAGCATATAAATCGCCATGTATAAATTGGGTGAAATCTGCCCATAGAACATCATTATCCAACCATTTTCTGTAGCGGGTTTCCAATTGCTCACTTATACCAATTTCAGATTTTACTAACTGCAAATTGTTTGCTATTTCAGGTCTTAAATCTGAAGGTTTCATAATTTTCAAATCATTTTCCCGAACTTCTTTTTCAGGAATACTATGGATTTCAAATAAGGTTTTTGCCAAAGATGTTATGTATTTCGGGCTATCTTTGTCCATATTCCAAATTATTTCATAGGTTTCAGCATCCAAATTTAAAACAGGATTATCTTTAAGTATGGGATAAGCCACTAATTCTGTAGATGAAATTCTCCAATCAGGAACCTCTACAGAAAGATGTTTTTTTACCAATTCTAAAATGCGTTTTTCTTTCTTGATTTGTTCCCTCATGCCATCACGACGAGGAATACGCAGCAACCATTGTTGCCCCTTTGTATCAAGAGCAAAAACGACCTTAAAATCAATGCCCATTTCATTGAAATTCATTTTGTCCGTAAGCAACAAGCCGTGTGCTTCAGCAAGTGATTGAATATCTTGAATTGTCATTTTTAATTTCCTTTAAAGAGTTCAATAATTAATGTTCGGATTAGATTGGCTATCATTAACAATCTCTCTCAAAAGTCTTGATGATTTTGTGGTCTTTGATCTCGTAGATAATGTCAGCAATATTATCGACCAATTGCTTGTCATGAGATACGAAGATAATAGTTCCTGCATAGGACTTCATCATTGTTTCTAATGCGGCAATACTTTTTAGGTCAAGATAGTTTCCTGGTTCATCCATAAGCAAAATATTATATTTTCCTAAAAGCATTTTGGATAAAAGCAGTTTGATGATTTCACCTCCCGATAAGTCGGATAAGTTTTTTTGAATATCATTCGCTCCGATCCCCATTGAAGCCAATACTGCACGAATTTCCGCAACTGTGTACTCGCACTCTTCCTGCATAAAGGAGAGCACAGATTTATGCGTGTTAAATTTATATCCTGTTTGTGTAAAGTAGCCAATTTCAGCTTTTGGAGATATGGTTAATCCATCAGCACGTTCTGATATCATTTTTAACAAGGACGTTTTCCCTGTTCCATTCGATCCAGTTATAGCGACTTTAGCGCCAAGCGGTATTATAAAGTTAGCGTCATCAAAGATAGTACGGCTACCAAATTTTAAGCTCAGACCATCTGCCGTAATCGGGAACTTATTGTGCAGTTCTAGGGCTGAACTTTGACGAAAACGAATAGAACGCAAATGCTCTGGTGCTTGAATATCTTCTAATGCAGCCAAACGCTTTTCCATACTCTTAGCTGCCTGATACAGTTTTCTTTGCTTGGTGCCAGTCATTTTTGCATGCCCAAGTCGTCCAGCACTTTCGGTAGAGTTTTTGGATTTTTCTCCTTTTTTCTTATTGTCTAATCGATTAGCTTGCTGGCGTTTTTCTTGCACAGCAGATTCTAATCGCTCCCGTTCCTTCATCATCAGCTCATATTCTACGGCTTGGTGTTGTCGCTCTTCTTCTTTTTGACGCAAGTAATCCGAGTAACCACCCCAATATTCCGTAATTTTACCGTCTTTTAACTCCCATATCTTGTCTACAACCATATCAAGAAAATATCGGTCATGACTGATAACAAGTAATGCTCCATCAAATGCTTTAAGTTGACCAATAAGTAGATCTATTCCATTGAGATCAAGGTGGCTGGTTGGTTCATCCGCTAGAATGCCATGTACTTGTTGGGAAAATGCGGCAGCAATTTTTGCACGAGTTTCCTCTCCGCCACTCATTGTGTCGTTTTGTACATTGGAAACACCAAGGCGAGATAACATTGCCCGGTCTTCGACCGTTTCTATTTCGATTCCGCCCAGTTGGCTGATATGTGCAAAATCACCAAAACGCTGTAATGTCGCTTCGGCTAAAACAATTTCGCCATTAAGTACTTTGAGTAAACTACTCTTTCCTGCTCCGTTATCACCCACAAGACCAATACGGTCATAAGAGTGAATTTCCAATTCATCAATATCCAAAACATCACGCCCAGCATAATCCAAGCGTATGTTTCTCGCTTTAATAATTAAACTCATTTTTATTTACTCCTGTTTAGCTCTTGAAATTTTTTATGCAGCAAACAGGATTTAGGTGAAAACAAAAGCTAGCATCACAGTGTCCTCCCAAAAAAAAAGCTATTCATCCACAGGGTGGACAAATAGCTAGTCAATTAAGTTATAACTGGAAACTATGCACTAAAAGCATACTTATAAATTAAGCATACTTTTACTTTATATATCCGCATATATTCTTAAAGACACAACAAAAGCCCACCATTATAAAATAGTGTCACTATGCAAATAGTTGTGTCTTAACGAATGCGGATAGAATGCATAAACTTACCTAAAAAATAAAATTCAGTTTTATGATAACTTTACTGTTAAAAGAAGTCTAGACAACCTTGTTTTATGCTTGGATATAAGGCTTATTTTAGGCACTGTTGCAAAGTTAGCGATGAGGCAGCCTTTTGTCTTATTCAAAGGCCTTACATTTCAAAAACTCTGCTTACCAGGCGCATTTCGCCCAGGGGATCACCATAATAAAATGCTGAGGCCTGGCCTTTGCGTAGTGCACGCATCACCTCAATACCTTTGATGGTGGCGTAAGCCGTCTTCATGGATTTAAATCCCAGCGTGGCGCCGATTATCCGTTTCAGTTTGCCATGATCGCATTCAATCACGTTGTTCCGGTACTTAATCTGTCGGTGTTCAACGTCAGACGGGCACCGGCCTTCGCGTTTGAGCAGAGCAAGCGCGCGACCATAGGCGGGCGCTTTATCCGTGTTGATGAATCGCGGGATCTGCCACTTCTTCACGTTGTTGAGGATTTTACCCAGAAACCGGTATGCAGCTTTGCTGTTACGACGGGAGGAGAGATAAAAATCGACAGTGCGGCCCCGGCTGTCGACGGCCCGGTACAGATACGCCCAGCGGCCATTGACCTTCACGTAGGTTTCATCCATGTGCCACGGGCAAAGATCGGAAGGGTTACGCCAGTACCAGCGCAGCCGTTTTTCCATTTCAGGCGCATAACGCTGAACCCAGCGGTAAATCGTGGAGTGATCGACATTCACTCCGCGTTCAGCCAGCATCTCCTGCAGCTCACGGTAACTGATGCCGTATTTGCAGTACCAGCGTACGGCCCACAGAATGATGTCACGCTGAAAATGCCGGCCTTTGAATGGGTTCATGTGCAGCTCCATCAGCAAAAGGGGATGATAAGTTTATCACCACCGACTATTTGCAACAGTGCCCCGTAGAACAAGCAGGCATCACGAAGCCCGCCACACCGCACACCCTCCGCCACTCGTTCGCGACGGCCTTGCTCCGCAGCGGTTACGACATTCGAACCGTGCAGGATCTGCTCGGCCATTCCGACGTCTCTACGACGATGATTTACACGCATGTGCTGAAAGTTGGCGGTGCCGGAGTGCGCTCACCGCTTGATGCGCTGCCGCCCCTCACTAGTGAGAGGTAGGGCAGCGCAAGTCAATCCTGGCGGATTCACTACCCCTGCGCGAAGGCCATCGGTGCCGCATCGAACGGCCGGTTGCGGAAAGTCCTCCCTGCGTCCGCTGATGGCCGGCAGCAGCCCGTCGTTGCCTGATGGATCCAACCCCTCCGCTGCTATAGTGCAGTCGGCTTCTGACGTTCAGTGCAGCCGTCTTCTGAAAACGACACTGTAGCTGCCCTAAGACAGCAGTGGATGCATCTATCCATCAGGAGGGCAAAACTGGTATCATTTGTGGCCCAAATCGGACATCCGAACTGGGGAAACCCGTTATTAATCAATGGGTTGGATGCGCGGATTTGTTCCCTTCACCCGCTCCAGCTTATTCAAGCTGTTGATTTTTAAGAGTTTTTTGCCGATTTTCTCAGTTGGGTGTCCCACTTTGGTGTCCCACCTTGATAAAAGTCCCACGGCTCAAGCTCAATCGCTTCGGTGTCTTCTGCCTTCGTGTCATCTACAAAGATGAATACGGCAAGAGAAAAGAGACCCTTCAAAGCCTCAACACCAAAGACCCGAGGATTGCAAGGGTTCTTGCTTTACAGTTCAACCTTGACCATGAGTTGAGGCGAAGTGAAGCAATGAGCTATAAGAACAAAGCGTCCATAGAAGAACTTGCCAAGCGGCTCAAAAGTTCTTCACGCAATCAGACCTACACGATTGACCTTCAGCAAGGGGTAATCCCCCCGCAGTTCCAGCGCCCTGAGAAGTAGAGACTCTCCCAGGAGAATCTCTACCATGAAGAAATCACGTTTCACTGACAGCCAGATCATCGACGCACTCAAGCGAGCAGAGGCTGGCCTGACGGTCCCAGAACTCTGTCGTGAACTGTGCATCAGCTCGGCGACGTTCTACAAGTGGCGTGCCAAGTTCGGCGGCATGGATGCGCCACTCATGGCTCGTATGAAGGAGCTGGAAGAGGAGAATCGGCGCCTGCGCAAGATGTACGTCGAGGAGAAGCTCAAGGCGGAGATCGTCTCGGAAGCTCTCTCAAAAAAGTGGTGAAGCCATCTCGCAGACGTGAGATGGCTCAGCGAGCAGTGCAGCAGCACGGCGTGTCGATCCGATCTGCCTGCCAAGCATTCCAGATTAGCCAAGCCTGCTATCGCTATGTTGCCCAGCGCAGCATGGAGGATGACGAGATCGTCCAATGGCTGCTGCGTCTGACCGACAACAACCGCAACTGGGGCTTTGGTTTGTGCTTTCTGTATCTGCGCAACGTGCGTGGCTTTACCTGGAACCACAAGCGTGTCTATCGCATCTACCGGGAATTGGAGCTGAACCTACGTATCAAGCCACGCAAGCGCTTGGTGCGCGAGAAGCCTGAGCCGCTCACGGTGCCAGAGCACTGCAACGAAGTCTGGTCGATGGACTTCATGCATGACCAGCTTGAAGATGGCCGCAGCATACGGCTGCTCAACGTGATCGATGACTTCAACCGTGAGGCCTTGGGCATTGAGGTGGATTTCTCACTGCCATCGCATCGCGTGATTCGAGTCTTGGGCCAGATCATGGCCTGGCGTGGAAAACCACAGGCGATACGTTGCGACAACGGGCCGGAATACATCAGTGCTACGCTGCTGCACTGGGTCAGCGGGCAAGGAATCCGCATCGAACACATCCAGCCCGGTAAACCCCAACAGAATGCCTACGTGGAGCGTTTCAACAGAACAGTCCGCTACGAATGGCTGTCACAGTATTATTGGTTCGACCTCGACGAGATTCGGGAGTTCGCCACACAGTGGATGTGGCGCTACAACCATGAACGCCCAAACATGGCATTGGACGGCATCACCCCCACACAGCGGGTGGCCATGACCGCATAGCTCTACTTCTCAGAGCGGTGGTTTATGGGGGGATTACCCCCGCTGCCGCCGTCGGGCGTTGTTGCCGGAGTGTCTGGCTTGCCCGCGCGGTAGCCCTTCTTGGCCTGGACCAGCTCGGCCGGGGCCAGCAGCTTGATGGAGATTTCGCCCTCGGCTGCCAGGCCGGAGAGCTCGCCGAAGGGGTCGTTGTTCTCCAGCTCCTCGCCGTTGTACGAAATGGCCCCCTTGATGGTCACGCTGCCGCCTTCGGACAGCTCGTACTGCAGGTTGGACAGCACCGCGTCGGTGAAGTCGACGTGAGATTCGTTCAGGCCCCAGTCCCAGATGAAGCGGTAGCCGCGCCATTTCTGGCCCTTGCCATAGTGGTAGGCCAGCGGCAGCTGGGGGGCGCAGGTTCGGCATCGGGATGTCGATGCCCGGGATTTCAAGGAGAACTTTCAATGAATTTCGGTGAAGCCCTCAAGGAACTGAAAGCAGGCAAGCGCGTGCAGCGTGGACAGGGCAGAAGCATGGCTAAATACTGAATGTGTATACATACTGTAAATTTATTCAGATGTGCTAGAATGCGCCTGTCGGGGATAGCAGCCGGCACCTAGGATTGGTGTTCGGCCCCCCGACGCGGAATATCACGAGGTGAAGCAGTCTGGTAGCTCGTCGGGCTCATAACCCGGAGGTCGTTGGTTCAAATCCAGCCCTCGCAACCAATAAAGCCCTGATCGGAAACGGTCGGGGCTTTTTCGTTTCCCCTGAGCCAGCTAGGGAGCGCGCTCGGGAAAGTGCATGGCAAGTGTGTCTGTAAAAAACAGAAAGGGCCTACTAGGTAGGCCCTTCACTCACTGAAACTTGCCGATAGAAGAGGCGTAAATGGACTTCAGTCTTGATCTCTCTCTGGATGGAGCTTCTGGTGAGTGATTCCATTTTGATCTTCTGGTGCAAGAGGTTGCCAGGTGATAACCCTTAAACGCATATCGACTCTATACCCCAGCTTTAGACCGGAATCGCCATGCTGTAAACGCACATGAACGACCGCGGAGCCACCAGGAGTGCCCAGCTTGCCAGTGACGCAGCTGCCTGCCGAGATCTCGCAGATCGGCACAAGCGACTCGCCGCCCTGAAAGGGCAGGTGCGGGTAGACCGGCAACTGCTGGCGACCGATTGAGCAGATCCCAGAAAGGCGAAAGCCCCGGGGCGTTGAGACCGCCTGGGGCCTTTCTTCCCCAATCCTCCCAAGACCAAGGACAGAGAGCGGATGATATTTTCCAAGGTGACTGTCAGCGCGCCATTGGACGCAGCCGCGGCTGCCCGCCATGCCCGCCGTATCGCCGTGGCCTATGTGCTGGTTGCACTGGGCATCACTGCCGCAGGCCTGGGCGGCCTGATCGCAGCCATTCGTTGGTGCTGAGCAGCCCTAGGTCTTTGCCGACCTATGCACCAGCACCGGAATGCTGCTGTTCACCAGCACGCGCTGGGTTTCGCTGCCCAGCAAGATGCCGGCAATGCCCTTGCGGCCGTGCGATGCCATGCAGATCAGGTCGCAGTGGCTGTCCTTGGCTTGCTGGATGATGGCCTGGTGCACCGAGTAGTTCGTGGTTCGTGCAGTTTTGCACGCCATGCCCTCTGCCTTGGCAAGGTCCTGCGCCGCCTGCAGCACCCTGTCGGCCGTTTTCTCGGAATCCTTGTTCAGTTCGCTGGAGTTGTAGGTCGACATCCCCTCGCCGCTGTACATCAGGGCCGAATAGTCCGGCATCACATACAGCACCGTTACCTCGGAGCCTTGCTCCTTGGCCAGTTGCAGGCCCGCGTGCAGTGCCGCGTCAGAGAGTTTCGAGCCGTCCGTAGGAATCAAAATGTGCTTGAACATATCTGGCCCCCTGTGCGATGAAACAAATCAAGCGCTGTGTCATGGTCACACTCTGGCGCATTGAATGCAACACCCCTTCACCCACATTGCTTCGGAGTGGGATGAACGTCAGAAACCTCTTGCACAGGTCAAAACAGCCTTTACCCCTTATCCATCAATCGCTGAAAGCTAGCAAAAGATGAGCTAGTTTCCCAGCGTAAGCGAGGCAGTTGCGTGTGTGTGTGGCCTTCCGTTGAGTTATGGCCTGACAAGCAGGGATACGGCGTCTGCTGCCTGTTCAGGCGGTGCAAGCCTGATCATCGAGCCTGTTCGGGCATCATTGCTCTTCAAGAAGACTCAGCAGCCCCTGCCTGATGGGGCCTGGTTTGGACAGAAAGGCGATCTCGAATGCAAGCGTTGCAAGGAATAACGTGGCTCCTGGTGCTGCAGCTGACCGGGGAGGCGCTGGGACGGCTGCTCAGACTACCGTTCCCCGGCCCGGTCATCGGCATGCTGCTGCTGGTGCTGTCCATGCGCTTTACCTTGGTGCGGGAGCCGGTGCAGGCCGCCGCCAGCTATCTGCTCTCCCATCTGTCCTTGCTGTTTGTGCCGGTGGGCGTGGGCGTCATCACGCACCTGAGTCTGTTGCGCGACTACGGGTTCAAGCTGCTTCTGGTCATCGCAATCTCCACCTGGGTGGGCATGATCGTCACCGTGCTGCTGGCGCGCTTCCTTCTGAACGAATCCGCAGACACCCGTCAGGAGGGGGCGCCGATGCCTGATTTTGTACAGCTCTGGGTCTATCTTTCCTCGGCGCCGCTGTTCGGGCTCACGGCCACGTTGGCGGTCTACGTGCTGGCCCATGGGGTCTATAGCCGCACCGGGCAGGCGCCATGGGCCAACCCGGTGCTCTGGTCCATCGTGGTACTGGGCACCGTGCTGATGCTCACGCAGATCCCCTATCAAACCTACTTCGCCGGGGCGCAGTTCATTCACTTTCTGCTGGGCCCCGCCGTCGTGGCTCTGGGCTTTCCGCTATGGCAGCGGCGCGAAGAGCTCAAGCGCAAATGGGCCCGGCTGCTGATCGCCGCGCTGGCCGGGGGCGCTACGGCCGCCATCGTTGCCGTCACCCTGGGCTGGGCCGTGGGGCTGCCCGAGGAAGTGCTGCGCTCCCTGGCACCCAAGTCCGTGACTGCCCCTGTAGCCATGGGCGTGGCAGAAAAAATAGGCGGCGTTCCGGCGCTGGCCGCCGTGTTTGCGGTGCTGGCCGGCCTGATCGGTGCACTGTCCGCAGGCGCGCTATTCAAGCTGCTGAGAATCGGCACTACCGACACTGACTGGGTGGCGCGCGGCTTTGCCCTCGGCACCGTCTCGCACGGCATCGGTGCGGCGCGCGCGCTGCAGGTCAATGCGGATGCCGGTGCCTATGCCGGCCTGGCCCTCAGCCTGCAGGTGCTGCTTGTGGCGCTGCTCATGCCGCTGATAGCCCGCTGGTTCTAAGCGGGGTGCTGCTCCGCTGCCGTGAGAGCTCTCCAGGCCCTGGATGGAACTGGAGAGTTTTTTTTGAGATCAAAATTGCCTCTATCGCTTATCCATCAAGCGCTGGCAGCTATCAAAAGTTGTGACGCAGCTCTGGGTCAGCCTTTCACAGTCGGCCTATGCACCAGCACTGGAATGCTGCTGTTCACAAGCACGCGCTGGGTCTCGCTGCCCAGCAGAATGCCGGCAATGCCCTTGCGGCCGTGCGATGCCATGACGATCAGATCGCAGCCGCTGTCCTTGGCTTGCTTGATGACGGCCTGATTGATCGAGATATTCATCACCCGCTCGGTCTTGCACACCACGCCCTCGGTTTTGGCAATGTCGACTGCAATCTGCAGCACCTTGTCGGCTTCCTCCTGGGCGCTCTTGTCAAGCTCGCTGGCGTTGTACGCCGTCAGCACCTCGGCACCGTAGATCATGGCGGCATAGTCCGGTATCACATACAGCACCGTCACCGCAGAGCCTTGCTCCCTGGCCAGTTGCATGCCCGCGCGCAGCGCGGCTTCGGAGAGCTTCGAGCCGTCCGTAGGAATCAAGATGTGCTTGAACATTTTCAGCCTCCTTGCGCGTCAGCGGTTGCCAATCAATCCGAACGATTACCGCATCCATGCTCACACTCCGGGGCGGCTAATGCAACACCCCGAAGTGAGTATTCAGACAGTCTCTTGATGAAGATCAAAGGCTTGAAATGCAAGCAAAAACTGCCTCAAGCCCCAATCCATCTCGCACTGGCAGCGATCAACAGCAGACTACCTGAATGTCATGCGACAGGTGTGATGCCGCGCCTATCGGGTGCTTGCCGGCGTCTTGCCGGGGCGCTTTCTCATCCGTGGGGCAAATCGCTATCAGCGCGTGGGGCGGTAGTACGATTCGCCAATAGCAACTTGGAGAGGGCATGGGTAAATCGACGTATCGCGCATTGGTGATTGCTTCATTGAGCATCCCCATACTCGGAATGCTGGCGGAATATGGCTTTGATCTGGTGCCCCGTGAGCTGACCGATCTTTCTCAGAGTCTTCTGATGCAGTCGGAGGTCGGCCCCATGGACTGGCTTTTCCTGCTGGCGTTTTCGGTGCTCGTGGTGCTCGGCCTCATTTCCTTTTACGGGCTGCTGCGGTTCAGAGCATGGGCGCCTCGGTTTACCCTGTGGTCTTCTGTGGCGACCGTAGTCGTCGCCTGTTTCAGCCCGCCGATTGTGCTGTCCGGCCTGGGGAACGCGACATCGACCTTGGGCTGCGCACTCTTTGGTGCGGTGCTTGCCTTGCCGTACTACTCTCCCGAAGTGCGAGAGTTGTTCTGGCCCTCCACCCAAGAGGACTGAACAAAAGCCCCTCAGAGGGGGCTTTGGCATATCAAAAGCGGCTTATCGGAACGTCATGCGCAGCAGGCCGTCATCGGGCGCGGGCGGCTGCTTGGCTGACAGGGCCGAAGCTTGCGAGGGGCGCTGGCCAGGGTACACCGGCAGCGTTACCTGCTTTTCGCGGTGCTGGGCGCGCTGGGTCAGCCGCTGGGTGCAGGCCGTTGCCAGCGTGGCCAGCTGCGCATCGGTCGCGCTCATGATCTCGCCGTCGGCAATGCGCTGCGGCAGGCTGTTGAAGGACACCACCATCTGGTCGGAGGCGATCGCCTGGGCATGGGGCAGGGTGGGGCGGCCCTGGCTGTCGTAGTTCAGATTCAGCAGGTAGCG
The DNA here is from genome assembly GCF_030064165.1 of Comamonas resistens. Classification (NCBI taxonomy): domain Bacteria; kingdom Pseudomonadati; phylum Pseudomonadota; class Betaproteobacteria; order Burkholderiales; family Comamonadaceae; genus Comamonas; species Comamonas resistens. The sequence goes on along the minus strand of NZ_CP125947.1, from coordinate 2,620,667 downwards.
GCTGTGCTGCCACTCGTCTGCGTCACCTTCCATCACCGCATTGAACACCGTGCGGTGCACCTGCGCCGCGGCCTCTGCGGCCAGAGAAAAGGCCAGCTCCATGCGTTGCGAGTCTGCCGGCTGGTGCAGCGCGGCTTCCATGCGGTTAAAGGCGTCGATATAGGCCAGCTTGAAAGCCAGCGCCTTCTTGCCCGTAAAGCCCATGGCCAGCAGCGTAAAGCCGTCGCGGGTCAGGCGGTAAGCGGGGTAGGTTTGACCGTTTTGCTCGTCAGTAAGGGGGGGCTCCTCAAAATTGAGGACACCTCCATCAGGCAACTGCGGCAACAAGTTGCGAATGTCACGCAGCACGTTAGCGTGAATCGCCCCGGGATTCGCGGAGGCTGTTTGGTTTAAGTCAGGCCACCACCTCGGTGTTCTGACTGGCGAGTTGCCGATAGTAGTTTGCCTCAGCCTCTGCAGGCGGGATATACCCGATGGGTTCGAGCAGGCGATGGTGGTTGAACCACGACACCCATTCGAGCGTTGCGAACTCCACGGCCTCCTTGGTTTTCCATGGCGCTCGGCGGTGAATCAGCTCGGCCTTGTAGAGGCCGTTGATGGTCTCGGCCAGGGCGTTGTCATAGCTGTCGCCCTTGCTGCCCACAGACGGCTCGATGCCGGCTTCTGCCAGTCGTTCGGTGTAGCGAATGCTGACGTACTGTGACCCTCTGTCCGAATGACAAACAAGGCTTCCATCGCGCTCCGGCTGCCGGGCATATAGAGCCTGCTCCAGCGCGTCGAGTACGAAGTCCGTTCGCATCGAACTGCTCACTCGCCAGCCGACGATGCGCCTAGCAAACACATCGATGACGAAGGCCACGTACAGCCAGCCCTGCCAGGTCGAGACGTACGTGAAATCGCTGACCCACAACTGGTTCGGCCGCTCGGCACGGAACTGCCGATTCACTCGGTCCAGCGGACATGGCGCCCTGGCATCGCCAATCGTGGTGCGCACGACCTTGCCGCGCAGGCCCAGCCGGCGCATCAATCGCTCGACCGTGCAGCGGGCCACGGTCACGCCTTCGCGAGTCAGTGGCCGCCACACCTTGTCGGCGCCGTAGACCTGCATGTTGGCCTGCCAGACGCGCTGAATCTCCGGGACCAGCACATCATCGCGCTGAGCCCGGATGCAGCGTTTGTGAGGCTCACGCAGCAGCGCCGCATGCCTTCGATATGCCGACGGGGCGACCTGCAAGACCTTGCAGAGCGGCTCGACCCCGAAGGCATCGCGATGCTTGTCGATGAAATCCTTCAGGACTTGAGCCGGCGGTCGAGCTCCGCCTGGGCGAAAAACGCGCTGGCCAGCTTCAATATCTCGTTGGCCCGGCGCAGCTCCTTGACCTCGCGCTCCAGCTCCTTCATCCGCTGGGCCTCACTGGTCGTGATGCCTTCACGCACGCCAGTGTCGACCTCGACGCGTTTGACCCATTCGTGCAGCGTCTGCGGCACGCATCCAATCTTCGGCGCGATGGACTCGATGGCCGCCCACAGCGACGGGTACTCCCCCCGGTGCTCCTGCACCATCCTCACCGCCCGCTCACGCACCTCGGGTGAGAACTTGTTCGACTTGCTCATGGCTCAATCCTCTCAGAGTGTTGAACCTCCTTAAAACCCGGGGCGATTCACCCCTCTGTGGGCGCCCTTGTCGTTTTCAACTAGCTGGAAGGTTTTTTAGTTCCCCTGCGTGCAATCGTTAGGTCAAGTCTATTTTTCAATCGACAGCAAGGGTGCTACTGAGTGGAGGCCGAAGCCCGGGCTTTCATCCAGCTCAGTTGGTCGCAAAGCAGTACATCAGCCCGGCGCTGCCGCTTTGCTGGAGCTGCTCGATGCTGCAGCCGCGCGTGCCGTGCGACGAGTTCCAGGAGGCATTGGCCACAGGGTCGGGGTTGGTGCCCTTGTGGTCGTGGTGGCCCACGATGGCAGAGCCGCCGTCGCTCTTCGTCCAGTTGCCGCAGGTGGTGTCTTTGCCGGGCTCGGGCACGGCCAGGGTGCCGTCAGGGCGCGAGCCGGTCAGGATGTCGTGGCGGTTGACCTCATCGCCAAAGCCCGAGACGACTTCGCCTTTTTCGGTCAGCGAGGTGTCCTTGCCGACCTTGGCATTGGCGCTGTGCAGGTCGGCCACGCTGGTGGCAATGACCACGCCCTTGGCATTGCGCCACGGCCCGTTGCCGATGCGATCGCGCGCATTGACGGCCGGTTGTCCATTCAGCGCAGCATTGCTCAGGTAGGCGCGCCAGGTCTTGTTGCCTGCGCCCACGCTGGCGGCCAGCGACTGGCAGTAGCGGTCGGCCCCGGCCAGCCCGCCCAGGTCGCCGCCCTTGCCGGGGTTGGTGCTGGTGATAAAGAAGCTCATGGGGTTGCCGCCCGACGCGCCCATGGCGCCGCAACCCACAATCAGTGCGGCAGCCGCAACGGCGGTGCTGGCAGAAAGAACCAAACGACGGGACATGGCAGGCTCCTGAGCAATAGTGGAGCACGCAGGCTAACGCAATGGGGTGTCAGCGGCAATAAGAGTAGGGCGGTGAGCTAGGCCTACCGCATTGCTTGCGCAGATAAACGGCGCTGCCGTCGCGAGTGCGCAGAGCTGGTGATAAGCAGACCTTACACTTGATCGAAAGCCGTCCATTTGCCCGTGGTGCCAACCAAGAAAGTCTGTCCTATGCCTGAAAATACCGCTGTAGCGGGTGTCGTGGTAAGAGCCATTAAACCCGATGATTTTGATCAGTGGCTCTCGCTCTGGGACGGCTACAACGCTTTCTACGGACGGGCAGGGGCTACCGCGCTGCCCAAAGAAATCACCCAGGCAACCTGGGAACGCTTCTTCAACCCCGTCGAGCCTGTATTTGCGTTGGTTGCGGAGCATGGCGGGGAAGTGGTCGGCCTGACCCATTACCTGTTTCACCGCAGCACCACCAGGCTTGGCCCGGTCTGCTACCTGCAGGATCTGTTCACGGCCCCCACACGGCGCAAGCTCGGTATTGGCAAGGCCCTCATTCACAAGGTCTACGAGCAAGCCACGCTGGTCGGCGCGAGTCGGGTCTACTGGCAAACCCAATCAACCAATGAAGCCGGCCGCGCGCTCTACGACAAGTTAGCCAGGCATGCCGGGTTTATCGTTTACAGCCATGAGCTGTAGGTCGTTGTTCCATGCTGACGGGAAGAGGCGGTTGTTTGGGGTTGAGCAATTGCTGCTGTTAGGTTGTTGACTTTGGTTACTAACGAACACCACAATGATTGCCAAATATGCAGGAATAGCTATGTCTCTATTGCAATGCCTCTGAGGTGATGTTTTGCAGCAAGTACCTTACCCTGTTCAAGCGCTTTTCCTGTCGCTAAATCACTAAGAAATAGATTTCGATGATTAACCCATTTTTTATATTTGCGTTAATTCTGATTCTAATCATTGTGTTGCTTTTGATTTTTCATGTTTTCAGGGATGTACGAGGCGGCAGAAGAAATCGAGAGCTGAGCTGCTATGCATGTGGAGGGCATGCACAACTCTGGCCTATCCATCACAGTAAGGGCGGGACCTTCCTTTACTGCCAAGACTGTAAAAAGAAGCACCAAATGATCGGGCGGGGATTTGGCGCGATTGGTTTGGTTCTGGTGATTTTTCTTTCAATGGTTATATTTTTCACTAAAAACTGAGTTAATCGGAGTCAGATTTGCCGTGTGATGATATTTCGTAAACCCATTGATAAAGCTCAGAGGAGGCCAGTGATGACCTTGTTAAATCCTATTCTTGTCAAGAGCCAGCTATCTTTCTCCTCCGCCTATCTGAGTTTTGGCATGATTGTTTTCGGCTTGTTGCTGGGATTTTTTGATACCAAATATCTCTTCGTATCGGTAGTGTTCGGTGGATTCGGATTGATATCTTTATGGGGTAAGGTGATTGCACACCGACGTGAAGTCACCTTAGACGCAGCTGCTGGTCAAGTGACCATTTCTAGGGTTTCAGCTTTCTTTAGGCCAAAGCAGCGCTCCTATCCTTTAGAGATGTTTGGCTCTGTTCAGTCATATATCCTGCAAGGGAAGTTCCCCATCAATCGCGTAGAGCTGGTCACTAAGACAGGAGGGGAGGCATTGATGCTTGCTCTATTTGAGCCTGCAAATGTCGCCTCTTCGTTCTTCTCCTTGCCTAGAGAGGGGGAGAACAAGCTTGCAGAGCGCCTTCGGCAAGAGATAGCCGGTCAGCTTGGGCTTCTTGATCGAGGTTTTCTCGGGAACAGAATGTTCGGCGCGCAACTCAAAGACTGACGGTAGTTCGTTGCTAAAGAGGAGGCGCCATGGCTGATCTGGGGCGATTTTGGACTTGGATTTTGCTTAAACTCACGTCGACGGGCAAACAGAGTAGAGCGCGCTGCGGGCATTGAAGCCTCAGGGGAGTTTTCTGGGGAGTTTAGGGGGCGCGGCGGGGATTGTGATATTGCCTCTCAGAGGGAGATATAGCCCGATATACCCCCATAAACCCCAGCCTGATCGGTTCGATTCCCATCGCCTGTTCTAGCTTTTTCATTTGAAATCAATTGATTAAGTTGATTGTATATGCCTCTGGACAAAATTTTTTCTTGTGTACGTTTTTATCCAACATGCACAATTTGTGGCGATCCCGAACCGTCGCTTGGCACCGAAAAGCCACTTGATGAGTGGCATTTCTGTTTGCGCAATGTTGGTTAAATCTGCGTGAAGAGGACAAGTTCGCGTCGAATCGTATTTGCGAGAGGCCAATTTATAGAAGAGGATCATGTGCCGGGCTAGGCACCCAGTGCCGCCTCGAAGCGCGCCAACTCCTGCTCCAGCGTGCCGCGCTTTCTGAAGCGCTGGCCGGCGCGCTCATACCAGTTCTCCGCATCCTCCAGATCGCCCTCTTGCAGATGCAGCAGTCCATGCAGCCAAGCTGCGAGCAGGCCTTGATGGCGCTGCACGGCATCGTGGGCGGCATTCCATTGCCCGGCCCGCATCAGCAGCAGGATGGGGTGCAGCTGTGCACAGATATCGCTCATGGCCGGCTGCGCTCAGGCCTGCAGCGCCTGCTGCACGCTATGGCTGTCCACATACTGCTCCATGCTCATGATCTTGCCGTCCTGGAGCCGGTACAGATGGGCGAAGCTCGCCGTCATGGACTTGCCAGTCTTGCGGTAGGTGCCCGAGTAGACCCCGAAGGCCGCCACTCGGTCGCCATCGGCCAGATAGGTATGGACCTTGGCGGCATAGCCGTCCCACTCGCTTGCGAGCCGCTGGAACACTCCGGCCACGATCTGCTGCGGGCCGACATAGGTTCCGGCATAGGGAAAGCCCGCAGCCTCGGTCCACCGGGCGTCGGGCGCCAGTGCAGCCAGCAGATTCTTGCCGTTTTCCTCGGGCGAGCCTTCGTAGGTCGCGCGGATGATGTCCAGATTGGTGCTCATGGTCTGCGTCCCGGGCTTCAGCCCCACTTCATCTCGGCTTTGGCCACCTTGGCGCCGATCTGCAGCGCGGCAGCAAGGCCGGCCTCAGGATAGCGCTTGTTCATGGCAGCGATCAAGGCATCGCCATTGGCCGCCCGCGCCAGTTCCTGCTCGAAGGCCAGCAAGTAGTCGCGGGTGTAGTTCACGGCCGATACGTCCAGCGCGCCATGGGTGCCCAGATGGCCGGGCACGACCACGGCCGGCCGGCGTGCGGCGATGGCTTCGAGGTTCTTGACCCAGGCGGCGCGAGAGGCCGGCGTCGGGGTATCGGCCGTCCACACATGCAGACCCGAGAAGATCAGCACGCCGCCGAAGACCGCATTCAGCGAGGGAACCCAGAGATAGCGGCGGTTTTCCATGCCTTGGGCCTGGACGATTTCAATGGCGTTGCCCTCCAGGCTCAGTGCGGGGCCGTCATAGGCTTCGGGAAAGACGATGTCGGCAAGCGTCTGCGGACCGCTGTCCTTGAGCTGAGGTGCCCAGGTGTCGATTTTTTTCTGCACATTGGCGCGGATGGCGGCGATGGTGTCCGAGGCTGCGAGCACCCTGGCCGCAGGAAATGCCGCCTTGATCGGGCCCAGGCTGAAGTAATAGTCGGGGTCGCTCTGGCTTACGTAGATGGTGCTTAACTGCTTGCCCGAGGCCTTGATGGCTTGAGCCACGGCACGGCCGTCGGGCAGGGAGAAGCCCCCGTCGATGAGAATCGCCTCCTTGTCGCCCGAGAGAAGCACCGGCGCACGGAAAAAGCCCTTGTCATCGGCAGGAAAGTGCTGCCACTGCAGCCTGGAGGCGCCGGTCACGGCAGAGGCGCAACCAGCGAGCGCGGTGGTGATGCCGGCAGCGGCGGCGCTTTGAACAAAATTTCGGCGGTTCATGATGATGGTTCTCCAGTGAGTTTCGAAATGGGGGCTTGAAAAGCGCAAGCCTCAGGCCTTGGCGATTTGCGCAGCAAAGGCCTGCGGATCGGCATAGAGGGCGCTGGATTGCAGCAGCTCGCGCCGGCCATCGCTCTCGAGGACAAAGCTTGGAACGCCGCGCGCACCGAACTGGCTCAGCAGCGTCTGTGCGCTTTCGATGCGGGCGCGATTGGCCGCCAGCAGTTCGGCGCCCGAGTGCAGCAGACCTGCGGCCGCAGCCTCCAGACCCAGGCCCTTCAGCAGCCGGGCCAGCGTGTCTGGCCGCGTGATGTCCTGGCCCTCGACATAGCGCGCCTGCTGAATGGCCTCCAGAGCCTCGAGCTCATGTGCTGGGCTGCTCAGGCTGACGGCGCTCAGCGCCAGCGTGGCCGGGCCACTGTCGAACCGCTGCTGGCGGTCGGCGAGCACCTCGTTACGGTAGCGCTCGCTAAAGCGCTGGCCCGTGAGGCCTGCTATGCGCTGGTCATTACTCCAGGCATAGGCCGCAAAGTCCTCGTCCATGGGCCGTGCACCCACTGCGGCGAAGAGGCCGCTGGGCAGCAGGCGCAGTGCGACGTTCGGGGCCTTGTCCACCGCCTTCACCGCTGCGGCGGCACCGTAGCACCAGCCGCACAGGGGATCGAATATGTAATGCAGGGTCTTGGTCACAGAAGGCTCCGTTGCTTGAATATCGTGATCGTAGGAACAAAGCATTGACAGAAAAAGTCTGATCGAATAGATAAACCGTATGTCAATGGCAAACAATACAGAAGAGCCTGCAGCGTCCAGGCTTGCCAACCTCAAGCGCCTGGCCTACTTTGCGGCCGTGGTGGAGACTGGTAGTTTCACGGCGGCAGCTGAGCGGCTGGGCATCACCAAGGCCGTGGTCAGCCAGCAGGTCGCGAGACTGGAGCGCGAGTTCCGCACCACGCTGCTGACTCGCAGCACGCGCAAGGTCGTGGCCACCGATGCGGGCCGGATCTTCTACCAGCGCTGCGCATCCATACTCAAGGAAGCCAGCGATGCCTTCGACGAGCTTGGTGAAGTCGCGGCCGAGCCCTCAGGAACGCTGCGCATGACAGCCCCGCTGGACTATGGCATCACGGCCGTGGTGCCTGCCATCACCGAGTTCACGCGGCGCTATCCGCAATGCAGGGTGGATGCCGTGTTCAGCGACCAGCCGCTGGATCTGATGTCGGGGCAGGTGGAGCTGGCAATCCGAGTCGGCTGGCTCTCGGACTTGAACGTGCAGGCGCGCCAGATCGGCGGCTTCAGGCAGTTGCTGGTCGCTGCTCCCTCCATGCGCGGTCAGCTTGCGCAGATCAGGCAGCCCCAGCATATCGGCGCGCTGCCATTTGTCGCCAACACGGCCTTGCGCACGCCTTGCAGTTGGAGCTTCTCGCATGGCGGGTTGGAGCCGCAGAGCGTGACCGTGCATCCCGTGATCTCTCTCGATGCAACGCTGGGCGTACGCGAAGCCGTGCGCCAGGGGGCGGGCCTGTCGGTATTGCCCGACTTTGCCGTGGCCGATGATCTGAAGAACGGCACGTTGATACAGGTGCTGCCGAAGTGGGGGCTGCCATCGGGCGGCATCCATGCCGTGTTCCCGGCCGCACGCTTTCGCCCTGCCAAGGTCAGAGCCTTTGTGGACCTGATGCAGGAGCAGATAAGCTCCAGGACCTGAAAGGGTGCTTGCCATGACGTGAGAGCCGAGCCAGTGGTTCTTTGAATGCGGCTTGCTGTAGTCAACTTGGCGATACATCTGTGGCGAGGCGGTAGCCCACCTTTTCAGCAGGATTTCCTGCAAACCATGCCTTGGGTCCGCCATGATTGCTGCTGGGCTTGCTCAGGCAATAACCTCGGATTGGGCGCTATCGATAAAGATATCTGGGTACATCACCCCAGATATATGGACCCGATCACGTCCCGCATTTTTTGCCTGGTAAAGAAGATGATCGGCTTCTTTCAGGGCTTGCTCCAACTGAAACGACGCGCTGATTGGCGAAATCCCAAAGCTCATGGTCAATTTCGGGCCAGATGGAAGAACTGCATTCTTGGACCCCAGGTCACACTGAATTTGCTGTGCTAAGAGCTCTGCATCTCGCAGCGTGATGTCAGTCAACAGAATCACAAACTCTTCGCCGCCGAACCGTGCAACCAGATCGTGTTGCCGCAAGTTGTTTTGCAGAATCGAGGAAACCAGTTGCAGAACCTGGTCGCCGCGCTCATGCCCCCAGGTATCGTTGATGCGCTTGAAGTGATCTATATCGCAGGCCAGCACTGCCATTGGATAGAGTTTGGGGTCCCCAAGATGCTTTTGGGCACGCTCCTGAAAAGATCGGCGATTGAGCATTCTGGTCAATGGGTCGTGGTCGCGTTCATCCCGCAGCTTGTGAACTGTGTCCCGGACGGCGATGGCGGACATCACCACGGTAAAGAGTAGTGAGAAGCTGAGTATGCTGATTAGCGTCAAGAGCCAATAGGGTGAGCTAGGAAGCGATCGGAGATCAGAGTAACCCAATAGCCAGATCAAAATGGGCCGTGTGAAGGTGTAGACCGTGAAGGTGATGCTTAGCCAAAGCAATGATTTGTCTAGCCAGTCAGATGGGACCTTCTTTGCCCGGACCTCCAGGATCGGTAAAGCCAGAACAAGGCCAGATCCAAAACTAAAGGAGCTCACTCGCGCCCAGGCACTTTGCTCGATGTGGCTGAAGTAATACAGCGCGGTCAAGGTAATCGCAGCAATAAGCAGCGCGGTATGTGGTTGAGCGGATACCCGCCACCTCTCGGCCCAACTTTTGGCAAGGCACCAGGCACCTAGAAGATAGAAGCTGCCAATGAATAGGGCGTAGCGATTGAGCTCCTCCAGAGGCAACAGGCTTTGAAGCCCAAGCGGCAGGGCCGCCAGTGAATATGCGCCAGACTGCCAGAGCAGAAAGCGCTGGGAGCGCTGGACCAGCCATGCAATGAGCAACAGTAGGGCAAGAACCAGCATTGCCAGCGATGGCGTAATAACTAGGATGAAGTCGTTATTCGCGAACATTTAACCAGAGCCTCCCCGATCAAAGATCGAAACGGAGCAGCATTGCCTGTTCCTCAAGTGCAAATCGACAATCAATAGTCACTCTTTACTATTCATACATCTTGGTGCGTAACTTAACAAGTTATTGCAGTGCACAGTGTCTGATCCATGTCATTGAAGCTCAGGTTTGAAGGGGATAAGTGAAATCTCGCTGGCCTTGGTGGAGTAAACAGGGTGTCCAGAGCACGCTCGCATGAATGTTTGAAGCGGTCTGGACAGGGGCGCGGCCATGGACGCTGGTATGGCAATGTTTATGTCGATCGCTACGACAGCAATCGGGGGAAGTGATCGCGGGCAAAGACTGGACTGTGACTGTCCCGGTAGTGGCTGCGGCTTGCGGTACGGATGTTTACCGGTAGGCAGTTTTTGACTTGCGGCTGGTATCAGTGTCAGTTTGTCTTCTTGTAGAACTGACTCAGCGTCATATTGACCTTTGTTGCATCTCGCACAAACGGAGGCACCGAGAGTGCAAGCAGCAAGGCTGCCAGCGGTACAACGCATACAAAGCCGAGTAGCTTGAAACCCAGGGCGCCAGCGATGCCTCCCAGAACGAACATGGCAATCAAGCCCGCTGATGTGCGCATACGGGCCCAGTTATGCAGAACATGTCTGGATTGGGGCTTTTGCAGATGGGCCTGGCTTCGCCAGAAAAACAACTTCCCCAGTTCCATTCCCAGATCAGTGAAATTACCCGTCATATGGGTTGTTCTGATGCTGCCGCCAGACGTTTTTGAGCCCACCGCATTTTGTAAACCCATCATGAACGACAGCAGCAATACGGTCAGCGGGACCGCGAACGGAGTATTCCAGTTCAGTGTGACGGCACCCATCAGGCCAAAGGGAAACATCATCAAGGCCTCCAGCATGAGGGGTAAGGCATAGACGCTGTACAGGCCCTTCTGGCGAGCCCAGTTCACCAGTATTGCGCACAAGGCGGCGCCGGCTGTGAACGCCAGAATGGCTCCAAGTGCATTGAGTAGCAGCCTGCCGCTGCTCATGACCAAGCCGTCAGCCAATTGCGATGCAAAACCGGACATGTGAGAGGTATACATGTGCAGTACGAGAAAGCCGCCCGCATTGACTGCTCCTGCATTGAAGGCAAGCAGCAAACCCAGCACGAAATTGGTGGAGGTCGCGCGATGGCGATTGGTAAGGTGACGAAGTCTGCGCATCAATATTCCACTAAGCCAGAACAACAGGTAACAACTGATTGTCGACCAAGTACAAAGAGAGTTGGGCTGAGTGAAGATATCGAAATCACGGCATCGTCGTTCTTGACTGCAAATGCCGGTGCAGTTGCCATGTTTTTGCGCTGTGTTTGAATCGAGAAAACAAAAAAGCCACCTCAGGGTGGCTTGGCTGAATGAGTGGGCAGTGGTTTAGAAAGCGTCGACGCTGTATTCACCGGCAGGAGGAGGATTCTGTGAAAGCATGCGCAGCACCTCTTCTGGAGAGCGTGGCTCAGGCATTGGCTTCATGACCTCCCGGTTCGTCGCTTTGAAGTCTGGATATGCGGCGTATAGGTAGGTCATGGCTACTCCTGGAGATGATGGATAGAAATTGGTGTATGTTGTTTTTAACGATTGACTATGTCAGTTGGTTGACAGAAATGTAAACAATGGCCGTGATAACGACTGCCAGTCTTAGGTTTGATTTGCAGCCAAACTGTGGTCTGCGCCTTTAGCATTTGGAGCAGATTGCAGGCTCTGGCGGCAATTTCACTGGCGGAACGTCTGGCGGTGGGTCAGTGGGTTTGGGCTTGAATGGAGCGCCAGCAGGGCGATTGGGGTCGTCGACAGGAGGCGTGTCGGGCGTACTCACTGATTGCAGGTTCTGATTTTTCATCACGCATCTCCTTTGAGTTGAACCCGGGCCTGTTGCTCCTTGGTTGACAAATGCCAAGAAGGCAAGCTCATTGGTGATCGTTATTACAAAAGACAGGCTTGGTCAATGAATTCCTACAATGTGGTTTCTCATAAAGGTTCATCCTAGGCTTGTAGCAGGTGATTGCCTGCTCAAGCAAAGGAGCAAGCCATGCAATACAGCCCGAAGTGGTAGCAGCAGTGCAGGCTCAAGGCCGGAAGTTGCGACTAACTCGATGGAGAGAGACAAGGCGGCTGGAACGGATTGTGAAGCGTGCCATCCATTGGTGAAAAAGCAGTTTCGCAGTTTGTATTGGCCGCTGCAGATGGGGCAACCTATCAATGGTCCAAATTTTGATCAGCAACAGTGCAAGTGCAATAAGCGGCAACTGGGTGAGGAAGCAAAGCCATCGCCAAGTATTCAAATGCATTGACTGTCGACGCTGTGTGACCACTTTGATACGCCCCCGAAACTTGCCCGCCTTGTGCGGGCATTTTTTTGGGTGCCTGCTGTGCTGGATTCGAGCCAGCAGTGCCGTGCTGCTTTGACGGCAGAGCCGTGTCGTGCCCTGATTCAGTCCGGCTTGAGCCAGCCAATGCGTCCCTGGCCGCTTTCGTTGAGGTCGTGGATGAATGACGTTGCGGCAGCTTCAGGCAATTGAAGCTTGAAAGTGACCAGGCTTGCATGTTCAACCTCTAGCAACTGCACGCCTGCGGCTTCGCTCATGCGTCTGACTACACCTTCCAGTGCGTAGGGGGCCGTGCAGTGCAAGGTTTGCATGCGCTGAATGGCGACTTTTTCAGCGTGCAGCAGTGCTTGCGCCACGGAGTCGGTATAAGCGCGCACCAGTCCACCGGCGCCAAGTTTGACACCTCCAAAATAACGCACGACCGTCGCCAGCACGCCTTCGAGGTCCTGATGACGCAGCACGTCAAGCATGGGGCGGCCTGCGGTGCCGCTGGGCTCTCCATCATCCACTGCGGCTGACTGGCCGCCTGCCAGCAAGGCCCAACAGACATGGGCAGCGCCTGGGTGTTCGCGCCAGAGCGCATCGACCACCGCCTGAGCGCTGGCGCGGTCGCTCATGGGTTGCACGCAGCCGATGAAGCGGCTTTTCTTGATGATCAGTTCACTATGAGCAGGGGCGTGTAGAGTCTGGGGCATAGAGGGCGGCAGCATAACCGCAAAGCCAGCTCACTTTGGAACTGCGGAAATAAGAGCAGTACTGCCCTTGGTCCCAGGTGCTTTATGCAGCTTAAGCCGGCATCTTTCCAAAGGCAGACAGGTGATTCCTACAGACAGCGAGGCGAGAGCTACGTAAGCTGGCGGGAAAGGAGCCGATCATGAACATGCCTATTCCTCCTGTTCCTGTTTCGAATGAGCATACTTTTGGCCACGAGCATTTCTCGCCGCCACCGCTGGAGCAGGAGCAGGTCTCTGTATCCATGCAGGCATCGGGCGCTGAGGATGAGTGGGATCTTTTGCGCAGGATCCGCAGCGTGGGCGAGTGGGGATGGCTAGCGTTTTGATGCGGCCTATCGCAGGCTCTGCTGCCCTGGTGTTGTCAGCGGCGCTGAGCCTTGGGGCAGGAGTGGCTCAGGCAAAAACGGCATCGCAATGGTTGGCTGTTACCGCTGGTGTGCAGATCGGTATCCATCAGGCGATGGAAAAGGCTCAGATGTTGCTGCCGGGCAAGGTGATAGAGATTGAGCTGGAAGAGGGCAAGAAGGGCGCTGCCCCTTACTATGAGGTGACGCTGATCAGCGTTGGCAACGAGATGGTCACGCTTAGGGTGAGTGCCGTGACAGGCGATGCAGCGATTGACGAGAAAAAAGGCAGGGCAGAAAGCAAGCATTTCAGGCGTCTGGCCGATACCCGAATCACGTTGGCCCAGGCGGTTGATGCGGCAGTGGCGGCCCGGCCTGGTAAGCCGCTTGAGGCCAAGCTGGACTCGGACTGGGGCAGGACGCACTACAAGATCAAGCTGCTGCAGGCCGACCGAGTCGTGATGAAAGTCAAGGTGGACTCCGCCACTGGTGCGGTCATAGACTCGAAAAAAGATTGAGATCCTGGCTTTCAGACCACGTTTTGCTATGAAGAGGAAAGCGCTTAGCGCTTCTATCTCATAGTATTTCCATTGTTTTATTCCTAAAGTTCAATATCTGTATGCGGTAGATGCTACGAATTTTGATTTTCTGGCAAGGATTGACAAGACCTTGCACCTGCAAGGCCGAGGGCACAAAAGTACACTGCCCGGTTCTTTCCCCCGCACAGGCCATGAGGCCACATAAAGCCCATCCACATGAACGCCCCGGTTGATGTTTCCTTTTTCCATCGCGATGCCAAGCCGCTGACCAGCTACAAGCCGTACTGGGCCAAGCGCTTCGGCCCGGCGCCGTTCCTGCCCATGAGTCGCGCGGAGATGGAGCAGCTCGGCTGGGACAGCTGCGACATCATTCTGGTCACGGGCGACGCCTATGTGGATCACCCCAGCTTCGGCATGGCCGTCATCGGTCGCGTGCTGGAGGCGCAAGGCTTTCGCGTGGGCATCATCGCCCAGCCCGACTGGACCAGCGCCGAGGCCTTCAAGGCCCTGGGCAAGCCCAATCTGTTCTGGGGCGTGACGGCCGGTAATATGGACTCGATGATCAACCGGTACACGGCTGATCGCAAGATTCGCAGTGACGACGCCTATACCCCTGGCGATGTGGCCGGCAAGCGCCCCGATCGCGCGGCCATCGTCTACTGCCAGCGCTGCCGCGAAGCCTACAAGGACGTGCCCATCGTGCTGGGCGGCATCGAGGGCTCGCTGCGTCGCATTGCCCACTATGACTACTGGAGCGACAAGGTGCGCCGCTCCATCGTGGTGGACAGCAAGTGCGACATCCTACTCTACGGCAATGCCGAGCGCGCCCTGGTCGAGGTGGCGCACCGCATCGCAGCGCGCGAGCCGGTGGAGCAGATCACCGATGTGCGCGGCACCTCGTTTTTCCGTCGTGCTTCGGAAGAGGGCTGGTTTGAGGTCGATTCCACCACGGTGGACGAGCCCGGCGAAGTCGAGCCCCATATCAACCCCTATATGACGACCAGCGAGCAGGCCGAGGCCCAGGGCCAGAGCTGTTCCAAGGAAGATGCTGCGAAATCCGGCAACGACAGCGCTGATGACGCCAAGTCCGTGGCGTCGGTGCAGCCGATTGCGGCCCAGCCCATACAGTTCGTGCCCAATCTTTCGCTGCGCAGCAAGTCCAAGCTGCCCCCGCGCGAGCGCACCGTACTGCGTCTGCCCAGCTACGAAGAGGTCAAGAGCGATCCCATTCTCTACGCCCACGCCAACCGCGTTCTGCATCTGGAGACCAACCCCGGCAATGCCCGTGCGCTGGTCCAGGCCCATGGCGAGGGCACCACGGCGCGCGATGTGTGGATGAATCCGCCGCCCATTCCTCTGACGACGGCCGAGATGGACTGGGTTTTCGGCCTGCCGTATGCACGCAGCCCGCACCCGGCCTATGCCGATGAGAACGGCAGCCATGAGGGCGCGACCAAGATCCCGGCCTGGGAGATGATCCGCACCTCGGTGAACATCATGCGCGGCTGTTTTGGCGGCTGCACCTTTTGCTCCATCACCGAGCACGAGGGCCGCATCATCCAGAGCCGCTCCGAAGACTCCATCATTCAGGAGCTCGAAGAGATCCGCGACAAGGTCAAGGGCTTTACGGGCACCATTTCCGACCTGGGCGGGCCCACGGCCAATATGTACCGACTGGGTTGCAAGAGCCCGCAGATCGAAGCCGCCTGCCGCAAGCCCAGCTGCGTGTTCCCCGGCATCTGCCAGAACCTGCACACTGACCACGGTCCGCTGATCAAGATCTACCGCCGTGCGCGCAAGCTGCCCGGCATCAAGAAGATCCTGATCGGCTCCGGTCTGCGCTACGACCTGGCCGTCAAGTCGCCCGAGTACGTCAAGGAACTGGTCCAGCATCATGTGGGCGGCTATCTGAAGATCGCGCCCGAACATACCGAGCAAGGCCCGCTGACCAAGATGATGAAGCCGGGCATAGGCAGCTATGACAAGTTCAAGCAGCTGTTCGAGAAGTTCAGCGAAGAGGCCGGCAAGAAGCAGTTCCTGATTCCCTACTTCATCGCGGCCCACCCGGGCACCAGCGACGAAGACATGATGAATTTGGCCATCTGGCTCAAGAAGAACGGCTTCCGCGCCGACCAGGTGCAGACCTTCTATCCCAGCCCCATGGCCACGGCCACGGCCATGTACCACAGCGGCCGCAACACGCTGACCAAGGTGCGCCGCCAGATGCGTGACGAGGCCGAGGAACGCGTGGACATCGTGCGCGGCGAAAAGCGTCGCCGCCTGCACAAGGCTTTTCTGCGCTACCACGACCCCAACAACTGGCCGCTGTTGCGCGAGGCGCTCAAGGCCATGGGCCGCGCCGACCTGATCGGCAATGGCAAGCAGCATCTGATTCCGACCTTCCAGCCTCTGGTGGACGGCAGTTATCAGAGTGCGCGCAAGAAGAACAGCACCTCGTCCAAGAGCGGTGGCGGCATCGGCTACACCACCAACAAGGATGGCAAGGCCGTGGCAGTGCGTCGCCGTTCGGAAGAAACAAATATGGAGCCCAAGGGCGATGTGCGTTTCCGCAAGGCCCAACCCCAGCCCGGCAAGCTGCTGACTCAGCACACAGGTCTGCCGCCGCGTGCGGGTGTTAAAGCCAGGCCGGCGCCCAAGTCATCCAAAGCTGGCATTGCGGCATCGGGACGCAAGCCACGCTAAAGATCAAAGAGAGCCTAGGGCTCTCTTTTTGTTTTTATGCGCTGTAACTTCTGCAAGAGGTCGAACCATCAATTCGTCCCGCCCAACACCAAGGCATCGCACCACTGTGGCAACTGATTTTCTTGGGTGGGGGCAAAGAATTCGGCGGTCATGGCGCGGGGATGGGCAATGGCATAGCCCTGAGCGTAGTCCACGCCCATCTGCTTGAGTGCCTTGGCAATTTCACGGCTTTCCACGAATTCGGCAATGGTTTTCTTGCCGAGGATATGGCTGATGCGGTTGATCATCTCCACCATGGCGTGGTTGCTCTTGTCCTGCAACATGTCGCGCACAAAGCCGCCGTCGATCTTCAGGTAATCAACGGGCAACTGCTTCAGATAAGTCAGAGAGGACATGCCCACGCCAAAATCATCCAGTGCAAAGCGGCATCCCATGGACCTGAGCGCCTGGATCAAGCGGGTGGCGTTGCTGAGGTTGCCAATGGCACTGGTTTCTGTGATCTCAAAGCACAGTATCTGTGGCGAGATGCCGTATTGCTGCATCTGCCCCTTCACAAATTCCAGCAAAGCATCGTCGTCAAGGCTGGGCCCAGAGAGATTGATGGCGCAGGTGTCGATCAATGTGTTGCTGCGAACATGCTGAGACAGTGTTTGCAGTGTTCTGCCTATGACCCAGCGGTCTAGTGTTGGCATCAGGCCGTAGCGTTCCGCTGCGGGGATAAAGGCCCCTGGCGACAGAATCTGCCCGTTTTCATCGCGCAGGCGCAGCAACACTTCGAAGTGCCTGCCGTCACGGCCTCCTTTTTGCAAGGGGGCAATGCTCTGGGCGTAGAGACAGAACCTGTCTTCATCCAGGGCCGTGCGGATGCGGCTGGCCCATTCCATTTCGCTGACATAGCGGCTGTAGACACCGTCTTCGGCGGTGTAGACAAAGACCTTGTTGCGTCCGCGCTCCTTGGCCTGATAGCAGGCCATATCAGCCATGCGCAGCAGGTCGGAGGCATTGGTCGCATCTCCCGGGATGTGGACCACGCCGATGGAAAAGCCGGTGCGCAGTATTTTCTCGCCCCAATTCAGCTGCAACTGCTGAGCGGCTACGCGCAGCTTTTCGGCAATGACCGCGACATTGGCCGGAGGGCAGTTCTCCAGCAACACGCCGAACTCGTCACCGCCCATGCGTGCCAGGCAGTCACTCTCGCGCAGATTGGCTTGCAGCATGCGTGATACTTCGCACAGCATCTCATCGCCAGCGGAATGAGCGCTGGTTTCGTTGACAAGTTTGAACTGATCGAGGTCGATATAGAGCAACGCGCAGGGTTTGACATGGTGCAGCCCCTGGTGCAGCAGCTTTTGCAGGCGTCGCTCGAACTCGCCCCGATTTTCCAGGCCGGTCAGTACATCGTGGCGGGCATTCCAGGACAGCTGATCCATGTAATGCTGTTCGCGAGAGACATCGCGCAACACGAGAACCGCGCCAGTGGTTTGTTCTTCACGCACGATGGAGCTGCCCATGACCTTGACCGGCACGATGCTGTGGTCCGCGCGGCGTACCCAGTGAGTTTGCTCGTTACGCACAGACACTTGGTCGGACAGCAACTGACTGAGCAGCCCTTCGCTGGTGAATGAAGAGTCCATGGAGTAGAACTGCAGCACCTGCTTGATGGGCTTGCCCAGATGGCTGTGCTTGACGCTGCCGAGCAGGCCAACGGCGACAGGGTTGACGTAGTTCACGAGGCCGTCGGCATCGGTGGTAATGACTGCATCCCCCAGCGCGGCCAGCGTGGTTTCGGCGCGCTCTATTTCGCTTTGCAGACCTGCCTGCATCAGCTGACGTTGCTGGACCAGTCGCATGGTATGCCAGGTCCATAGAGCGATCAGCAAGAGCGCCAGACCGCAATTGAGTACCAGCAGCAGAGCCACAATCTCGCGCGAGCTATGGCCTAGCGAGTCGCTGAAGGCTTTGGTGGCAGCCGTGGCGCCTTCATTGATCTGGTCGATTTCGCGCTTCCAGGTGCTGATCAGATAGGGCTGGACCTGGCTATTTTGGTAGGCCGTGGTGATTTCCTGGGCCAGCTTGTCGAGCTGCTGCAGATAGGCGTCGCCCTGGCGCCAGTGAGCGACAGGGTCCTGCACCCAGTGCACATGGCGAAAGGTGCGCAGCAGCCAGATCAGTGCATTGACATCGTCGGGGTGGTTCTGGCCTTGCTCTATGCCGAGCCGGGCGAGCTCGAGCTGTGGCGGTGTGGCGTACAGAGCTTCCCGTGCCATGGCATCGCCATGAGGGACGCGAAGCGCTTGCTGATAACGCTGCAGGTCAACTGGCTTGCCATCATCGGCATAGCGCGAAAGATAGTAGATGGCGTCTTTTTGCGCCTTGGACCAGAGGCTTTCTCCGTTGGTCATTCCCCGTACGGCCGACAGCAGGTAGAGGCTGGAGCTCGCGGTGAGCGTCAACACCAGGACCAGCAGCACCAAAGGCCAGATCCGTTGCAGAAATTGCCTTGATTTGAAGGTTTGACTCAAAGGTACCTGCATGACTTTGGAGAATGTCTCTTGTTCGTTATGAGGGCTTTGGCCAACCAAGCAGTGCGGTGCAATGCCGGGCTGTCTCTTCTATGTGATCAACGGCAACATGCTGTCACGAGGCATCTCTGGGTGAGTGTTGGTTGTTGTTTGAAATGTATTTAAAAGTAAATTCTCCGGATGCGATGCCCCGCTTCGCGTAAGACAAAGGCTATTTTGAGCCGCCCATGAAATCGTCGCAGGCGTGCAGGCCGGAGCTGCCAAGGCTCAATGAGGCAGCGTCTTCTTCGGCACAGTTGGCTCAGAGCAGATCTAGGCAATGAACCTTGGGCTCGTCCAGTTGGGCGGCGCGGCGGTCGGCAAAGAAATGTTCGAGCGTCAGCTTGACGGTGCGAAACGCTATTTCATCCCAGGGAATTTCGGCTTCGGTGAACAGGCGCGCTTCCATGGTCTCTGGGCCGGGATAGAAATGCTCGCTCTTGAGCTGTGCCAGGTAAAAGAAATGAACCTGTCCTACCTGGGGGACATTGATCACCGAGAACAGGCGGCCCATCTCGATATCGGCGCCGGCTTCTTCATCGGTTTCTCGCCGGGCGCCTGCTGCCGTGGTTTCGGCCAGTTCCATGAAGCCTGCGGGCAAGGTCCATTTGCCAAGCCGGGGCTGGATGTTGCGCTTGCACAGCAGCACGCGACCGTCATGGAGCACGGGCAGGGTGCCCACCACATTGAGGGGGTTCTCGTAGTGAATGGTGTTGCAGGCCGGGCAGACGGCGCGCTCACGCGTGTCCCCATCGTCAGGAACGCGGTAGGTGACTGCGGTGCCGCAGTTGCGGCAGAACTTGATGGGGCTGCGGAAAATCATCCCGCAACTATAAGCAAATCGGGCTTCAAGCGCAGGTATATAGAGCGCAATCAGCTATGAAAAAGGGAGTCGTCCTGTGCTTGTTGGACGACTCCCTCCTGACTTTCAAACTTAAGTAGCTGTGGTGTCTGGCTTTTTAGGCGATCTGTACCTTGATCGGGGCCAAGCCGGTCACCGTACCTTCAAGCATATCGCCCTTGACCACGGCTGCCACGCCCTCGGGCGTGCCGGTCATGATCAGGTCGCCCGGTTGCAGCTCCCAGGCCGCGGACAGATGCTCGATGGTCTCGGCGATATTCCAGATCAGCTTGCTGATATGGCTGCGCTGGCGCTCCGTGCCATTGACTTGCAGAGAAATCTCGGCATTGCCAATATCGCCTGCCTGATCAACTGGAGTGACGGGACCAACGGGGGCGGATTGCTCGAAGCCTTTGCCAATACACCATGGGCGGCCTTGCTTCTTCATATCGTTTTGCAGGTCGCGACGGGTCATGTCCAGGCCCACGGCATAGCCGTAGATGTATTGCAGCGCGTCTGCCGCCTTGATGTTCTTGCCGGCCTTGCCGATGGCAACCACGAGCTCGATCTCATGGTGCAGGTTCTGCGTCAGCGTGGGGTAGCTCATTTGGGCCGTGCTGCCGGCTTCAACCGGCAGGGCCGTGTCGGCGGGCTTGAGGAAGAAAAAAGGCGGTTCGCGGCCGGTGAAGCCCATCTCCTTGGCATGATCCTCATAGTTGCGGCCCACGCAGTAAATGCGGTGGATCGGAAAACGCTCGCCACGGCCCACAACGGGGAGGCTGGCAACAGCAGGGGGAGTGAACACGTAGCTCATGAAGTCCTCGGCAAAAACATGCGCTGAAATCAGCATTGCTTGATGTGGAAAGCAGTGTGCCACGGCCAGGACCAGGCGCCGCAAAAATACATTTCGGCTTTTACGTATCCGCTGCATGGTCAGCGTGGTTGGCCGTACGGTTCAGGCTATGCTGCGGCCATGAAGCTCTACACTTATTTCCGTTCCTCGGCCTCGTATCGTGTGCGCATTGCGCTGCAGCTCAAGGGTCTGAGTTATGAGTCCGTGCCCGTACATCTGGTGCGTGGCGAGCAAAAAGCTTCGGCCTATGCCGATCATGTGGGCGATGCGCTGGTGCCATCCATGGAGCTTGACGACGGGCACAGGCTCACGCAATCCATGGCCATCATCGAATATCTCGACGAGACCCATGCCCAGATACCCTTGCTGCCTTCGGATGCACTGGGCCGAGCCCATGTGAGGGCACTGGCGCAGATGGTGGCTTGCGAAATCCACCCTTTGAACAATCTGCGCGTGCTCAAGTATCTGGTCAGGGATCTGGGTGTCTCCGACGAGGCCAAGACGGGCTGGTATGCGCATTGGGCGCGCCTGGGTCTGGAGGCTTTCGAGCGCCAGTTGGTACTGCTAGAGGCTGAGCGTAAGGCCGATGGTCTGCCGCCATCCACCTTCTGCTGGGGCGATACACCCACGCTGGCCGACTGCTGCCTGATTCCACAGGTCTTCAATGCACAGCGTTTCAATGTGAACCTGGAGGGGCTGCCGCGGCTGACGGCCGTGGTGGAGCGCTGCAATACGCTGCCAGCGTTCCAGGCTGCTCACCCGTCAGCTTGCCCAGATGCTGAGTGAGGGGGGCATTCATGAGCCCTTCGTCAATACCGCAAACGCAGCCGCAGACTGCGTCTTTTCCCGGCTCTTGGCTGGTGCCGGACTGGCCTGGCATCGCCGGTGTCCACGCTCTGTGTACCACCCGCGACGGCGGTGTGAGCCAGTCCCCCTGGGGCAGCATGAATCTGGGTGACCATGTCGGTGATGAACCCGCGCATGTGCAGCGCAACAGGGAGTTGCTGGGCAATGTGATTGCCGAGCAAACTCCGGGGGCCTGCTCTGTTTTTTTGCAGCAGGTGCATGGCGTGGATGTGCTGGCGCTGGATGGGGGCAATGTGAAGCAGTCTTCAGGCGCAGCCTTTGATGCTTGCGTCACGCATGAAGCAGGAGTTGTCTGCACCATCATGGTGGCGGACTGTCTGCCTGTGCTGCTTGCCCATCAGTCTGGCCTGGTTGTGGGGGCTGCCCATGCAGGCTGGCGCGGCCTCGCCGGCATGCCGCCTGGGCGAAGTGCGCTGCAAGGGCCGTTGCCAGATGGCGTGCTGGAGTCACTTTTTCGGTCTTTTTGCCATGAAGTGCATGCTGCATCTGCGCAAGATGCTATCGAAAGTGAAGATCTCAAAGCGATTGCTGCGCGTACGCAGGCTTGGCTGGGCCCTTGTATAGGCCCGCAATCCTTCGAGGTGGGGGCAGAGGTGAGAGAGATATTTCTGGCTCACGATGAGCAGGCCGCCCGGTATTTTCAGCTGCGGGAAGGCACTGAAGGTCGTAAATACCTGGCCAATCTGCCGCAGCTCGCGCGTCAACGTCTGAACGCCTTGGGTATAACGCAGATCTATGGCAACGACGGTAGCCAGCAGTGGTGTACGGTCAGCAATGAATCACGGTTTTTCTCGCATCGGCGCGATGCCGGCCGGCTGGGCAGCAGTGGTCGCTTGGCTGCCTGTATCTGGCGGGATGGAGCTGTCTGAGGAGAGAGCCTTGGCCTGTTGCTCTGCCTGGACGCGTTCGCGTTCCTTGAGACGGCGCTTGCGTCCAGGTGTGCCCAAGATATAGAGCAGGATGGAAAGCGGTAGCAGGCCATAGAGCACAAAGGTGAAAAACGCACCCAGCAGGGTGCCGCTTGGACTGGCGGCCTCGGCAATGGTCATCATGACGACGACATACATCCAGGCGATGGCAATCAGGTACATATTGACGATTCTGCGGTGAGGCTAAGGCGCTTTGTGTAAAAACAGCTTCACCGCAGTAAAAACGACGATCATTTTTGTCAGAATTTGCTGGCGCATAGGTGACAATACGTATGTGTGAGCCGTGTTGCAGATTCCGCAAGCGCCCAGACCCTGAGTTCGCCGGTCGCTTGCTTTGATGAGGATGTAAGCATGAATTTTGACCCGAGCTGGGGCCAGACCGCCCATTCCGTTCAACAGTTCTGGCAGGAACAGTGGAGCAAGAGCCTTCAATCGCTACCGCAATGGAGTGGCATTGCTCCTGGCGCATTGGGCAGCATGCCAGGGTTGGGCGGCGCGCCCAATCCATGGGCGGGAATCATGGATGCCATGCAGTCCGCCATGCCCCAGTTGGCTGGACAAGTTGGCTCACCAGTGCAGTTTGACGCCAACAAGCTGCAAACCCTGCAGCAGGATTACCTCGAGGCTGTGAAGTCTCTGGGCGATAGCCAGTCCGTGCAGGCACTGCTCTCCAAGGACAGGCGCTTTGCCGCCCCCCAATGGACTGCCAATCCCATGGCGGCTGCGGCTGCGGCCAACTATCTGCTGGGCAGTCGCATGCTGATGGGCATGGCTGAGGCTGCGCAGGGTGATGAAAAGACCAAAAGCCGGTTGCGCTTTGCCGTGGAGCAGTGGATCGCGGCGATGGCGCCCAGCAACTTTCTGGCACTTAATGTCGATGCACTGAACAAAGTCGTCGAGACCAAGGGCGAGAGCCTGGCTCAGGGCATTGCCAATCTGCTGGCCGATATGCGCCAGGGTCATGTGTCGATGACGGATGAGAGCCTGTTCACCGTAGGCAAGAACGTGGCGACCACCGAAGGGGCCGTGGTGTTCGAGAATGAGCTGTTCCAGCTCATCGAATACAAGCCGCTCACCGCCAAGGTTTACGAAAAGCCGTTTTTGATGGTGCCTCCTTGCATCAACAAGTACTACATCCTGGACTTGCAACCCGATAACTCGCTGATCCGCTACGCAGTCAGCCAGGGGCACCGCACTTTTGTGGTGAGCTGGCGCAATCCCGATGAAAGCCAGGCGCATCAGACCTGGGACAACTACATTGAAAACGGCGTGCTCAAGGCGGTAAGCACAGTGCAGGATATCTGCGAGGCGCCACAAATCAATGTGCTGGGCTTTTGCGTGGGCGGCACCATGCTGTCTGCGGCCATGGCTGTGCTGGCCGCACGTCATGCTCGCGAGCATGGTGAGTCCAAACCGACGACCAAGCAACCCGGTCGCAGCCGGACAGCAGCAAAGACAAGTACAGCCAAGGCTTCTACGGCAGCCGCAATGCCATTCCCTGTAGCCAGCATGACGCTGCTGACCACGTTGCTCGACTTTGGCGACACCGGCATTCTGGATATTTTCATTGACGAAAACGTCGTGCGTTTCCGCGAGATGCAGATGGGCCAGGGCGGCCTGATGAAGGGCCAGGACATGGCTTCCACCTTCAGCTTTCTGCGTCCCAACGATCTGGTCTGGAACTATGTGGTGGGAAACTACCTCAAGGGCGAGACGCCACCACCATTCGATCTGCTGTATTGGAACAGCGACAGCACCAATCTGCCAGGTCCGTTCTACGCCTGGTATCTGCGCAATCTCTATCTGGAAAACAATCTCATCAAACCCGCGGCATTGACGGTGTGTGGCGAGGCTATCGATATGTCCCAGGTGAAGATGCCCGTCTATCTGTATGGCTCGCGCGAAGACCATATCGTGCCGGTGAGCGCGGCTTATGCCTCGACCCAGGTGCTGGGTGGCGATCTGCGCTTTGCCATGGGGGCATCTGGTCATATTGCGGGCGTCATCAACCCACCGGTCAAGAACAAGCGCAGCCACTGGCTGCGTGAGGATGGAGAGTTCCCTGCATCGCAGCAGGAATGGCTGGCTGGTGCCACCGAGTATCCAGGCAGTTGGTGGACGGATTGGAGCGAGTGGCTGGCCGGCCATGCTGGCAAGCAGCAAGCTGCGCCTAAAACCTATGGGCGTGCCAAGGCCTACGAAGCCATTGAGGCGGCTCCTGGACGCTACGTTCTGGCTAAGGCCTGACATCTGTTCTGATGCACAATGATTCACCATATTGCAGTGCAGCATTTGCAAGGCAATAGGTGAGGTTTGTCAGCACGATGAACATGCGGCAGACCACTTTCACACATCACTGGAAAGAAACCTAGAAAGGTTCGACATCATGGAAGACATCGTTATCGTTTCCGCCGTGCGTACAGCCGTGGGCAAGTTCGGCGGCTCTCTGGCCAAGGTTCCTGCCACGCAACTGGGCGCGACCGTCATCAGCGAGGCTCTGGCCCGTGCCAAGGTGGGCAAGGATCAGGTCGGTGAAGTCATCATGGGCCAGGTGCTGACCGCTGCAACGGGCCAGAACCCTGCGCGTCAGGCCATGATGGCAGCAGGCATTGCCAAGGAAACACCTGCGCTGACCATCAATGCCGTCTGCGGCTCGGGCCTGAAGGCCGTGATGCTGGCGGCCCAGGCCGTGGCCACCGGCGACAGCGAAATCGTGGTGGCTGGTGGCCAGGAAAACATGAGCCTGTCTCCCCATGTCCTGCCCAATTCGCGTGACGGCCAGCGCATGGGCGACTGGAAGATGGTAGACACCATGATCGTTGACGGCCTGTGGGACGTCTACAACCAGTACCACATGGGCATCACTGCCGAGAACGTGGCCAAGGAAAAGAACGTCAGCCGCGCCCAGCAGGATGCGCTGGCGCTGGCCAGCCAGCAAAAGGCTGCAGCAGCCCAGGATGCCGGCAAGTTCAAGGACGAGATCGTTCCCGTGAGCATTCCTCAGCGCAAGGGCGACCCCATTGTTTTCGACAGCGACGAATACATCAACCGCAAGACCAATGCCGATGTGCTGGCTACCCTTAAGCCCGCTTTCGACAAGGCCGGTTCGGTGACGGCCGGCAATGCCTCGGGTCTGAACGATGGTGCCGCGGCTGTGGTGGTGATGACGGCTGCCAAGGCCAAGGCCCTGGGCCTCAAGCCTCTGGCCAAGATCGTGTCTTATGCAACCAGCGGTCTGGCTCCCGAAGTCATGGGCTTGGGCCCCGTCTATGCCACACGCAAGGCGCTGGATCGCGCCGGCTGGAAGGCTGCCGATGTGGATCTGTTCGAACTCAACGAAGCCTTCGCTGCGCAGGCCTGCGCGGTGAATCAGGATCTGGGCATTGATTCCGCCAAGGTCAACGTCAATGGCGGCGCCATTGCCATCGGTCACCCCATCGGTGCATCAGGTTGCCGCATCCTGGTGACGCTGCTGCATGAGATGCAGCGCAGCGGTGCCAAAAAGGGCTTGGCCGGTTTGTGCATCGGCGGTGGCATGGGCGTGGCCATGGCGCTGGAAGCCTGCTGAGCCTAGGCCCAGTTTAGAAATTTGCCTACCGTCTCGGCTGCGGATGGGAAGGCGCTCTGAGTTTGGCGGCAGCGCTCCTGAAGGCTGCCGCCAATCCAGAATTGTCCGGGTCCAACACCAAGGTGTGCAACCTAGGGAAGATCGCTAAGCGATCTGGAGCGACTCCGGACTTTTCTCAAGCTCAAGACATGCATACTGATGGTGTGCAGAGTTCTTGGCGTGCTAAGCAATAGGTTGAGTAAATCAATGCTTATTGTTGATAGTGTGATCGTGAAATAACCATTGATTGACAGGAGAGATGAATGGCTCAGAAAGTAGCGTACGTCACGGGGGGCATGGGTGGTATCGGTACCGCGATTTGCCAACGTTTGCATAAAGATGGCTTCAAGGTCATCGCGGGCTGTGGACCATCCCGTGATTTCGAGAAGTGGCTTAGCGAGCAAAAAGCGCTGGGCTATACCTTCTATGCATCGGTTGGCAATGTGGGGGACTGGGATTCCACTGTCGAGGCCTTTAGCAAAACCAAGGCCGAACATGGCGCAATCGATGTGCTGGTAAACAATGCCGGTATCACTCGCGACCGCATGTTCGTCAAGATGACACCCGATGACTGGCATGCCGTCATCGAAACCAACCTGAACTCCATGTTCAACGTCACCAAACAAGTGGTGGCTGACATGGTGGAAAAGGGCTGGGGGCGCATCGTCAACATCAGCTCGGTCAATGGCGCCAAGGGCCAGGCCGGTCAGACCAATTACTCGGCAGCCAAGGCAGGCATGCACGGCTTCACCATGGCGTTGGCCCAGGAACTGGCGACCAAGGGCGTGACCGTGAACACCGTCAGCCCCGGCTATATCGGTACCGACATGGTCAAGGCCATCCGCCCCGATGTGCTGGAAAAGATCGTGGCTGGCGTGCCGGTCAAGCGTTTGGGCGAGCCCAGCGAAATCGCTTCCATCATTTCCTGGCTGGCGTCCGACGAAGGTGGCTATTCCACCGGCGCCGATTTCTCGGTCAATGGTGGCCTACACATGCACTAAGCCCTCAAGGCATCACACAAAAGGAGCTTCGGCTCCTTTTTTCATGTCTGTTTGCGCAAGCTGGGTAAGTGGGCCGGGAGCAGAAATGACAAGACCCGCAGAAACGAATTCTTGCGGGCCTTGTGGGGTGTCGCTGGTGACAGCGATTCTGGGCGGAAAGGCAGCGAGTCTTGGTTTTCAAGTCGCCCTCAGTGCCTTGCTGCCGGGGCACCTGGCTGCAATACCGGCTTGGCGGTATTGCCTGCGAGCGCTTAGCGCTTGCGATCGCGTTCGTCTTCGGGCCAGATGGACATGATGAAAGTCGTTTGCATGGGGAAATCTCTCCTGTTTGTCTGTTCAACGCCTGAGCAGTTCAGCTCGTTGACAGCTTTTGAATATTTTTTAGCTGATCGTTTATACAGTGGTGAATCAGGCTGCGTAGGCCGGTGCACGCTTGCGGTCGCGCTCGTCCCAGGGCCAAGCCATCAGGGACATGGCGGCGGCCTGATGGGGCAGGGCGTTGGCGGTGTCGATAACAGTGTTGGTCATTGCAGTTCACTCCTTTGCGTGTTCAACGCCTGGGGATTACCGCAGGTTGACGGAAAGCTGAATCAAAACCGCAAAAAAATGCAAGCCAGGTGTTCCGATGTTGCGTTTAGCTGTTCTAAATATTCAAAAACAGGAGCGGCTAATGCATGATTGGCATGAGTTAGCCGCCGATCTCAACTGATTTTTAGAGCTGTCAGACTTGGGCTGAAATTGACTCGACTTGCTCGGAAAGCTCCAGCCAGCGCTCCTCCAGCTGTTCGATTTCAGCGTTGACGGCACTCAGTTGCTTGCCGGCTTCAACGATATCGCCACCGGACAGGCCGGGCGTGGCCAGCTTTTCTTCCAGCGCACTGCGCTGGACATTGAGCTTGGGCAGCGTCTTGTCGATCTGTTCCAGCTCTTTTTTGAAGGGCTTGGTCTTCTCGGCCAGTTGCTGGCGAGCTGCGGCGGCCAGGCGACGGGCTTCCTTGGGGTCAGCCACGGCGTCGGTGAATGTTTCTATTTTCGGAGCTTCTGGCGCTTGTGCAGCAGGGGCTAGAGGCGTATTTGGTGTCAAATCTACCGGTGTTTGCACCGCTGGCTGCTGTTCGGCGTTGCGTGCTTCTTCACGCAGGCGCTTGGATTCGTCCAGCAGATAGCGCTGGTAATCGTCCAGGTCGCCATCGAAGGGGCCGACGACGCCGCGGCCCACCATCCAGAAGTCTTCACATACGGCACGCAGCAGGTGACGGTCATGGGAGACCAGCATCACGGTGCCGTCGAAGTCGTTGAGCGCTATGGCCAGCGCTTCGCGCGTGGCCAGGTCCAGGTGGTTGGTGGGCTCGTCCAGCAGCAGTAGATTGGGGCGTTGCCAGACGATCATGGCCAGCACCAGACGGGCTTTTTCGCCGCCGCTCATGCTGCCCACGGATTGTTTGACCATGTCGCCGCTGAAGTTGAAGGTGCCCAGCCAGTTGCGCAAATCCTGCTCGCGGCTGGCGGCAGGGGCGGCAGCGCCGAGTTCCCTGGCCAGACGTGCCATGTGCTCCAGCGGGTTCTCGTTGGGGCGCAGCACGTCCAGTTCCTGCTGGGCAAAGTACCCGATATTGAGGCCCTTGCCTTCGGTGACGGTGCCTGCCAGTGCCTTCATCTCGCGGGCGATGGTCTTGACCAGGGTCGATTTGCCCTGGCCGTTGGCTCCCAGAATGCCGATGCGCTGGCCTGCCAGCACGGAGCGGTTTACGCCGCGCAGGATGGTGGTCTGCCTGCCGTCTTCGTCCTCATAACCGAAGCTGGCATCGGTAATCGCCAGCATCGGGTTGGGGAGATTGGCGGGCTCCTTGAATTCAAAGGTGAACTCGGCTTCGGCCAGCACCGGTCCGATCTTTTCCATGCGCTCGAGCTGCTTGACCCGGCTTTGCGCCTGCTTGGCCTTGCTGGCCTTGGCCTTGAAGCGGTCAATGAACTTCTGCAGGTGAGCCATTTTTTCCTGCTGCTTGGCAAAGCTTGCCGCCTGCAGCTCCAGCTGCTGGGCGCGCAGCTCTTCAAAGCGCGAGTAATTGCCGCCGTAGCGGTTGATCTGCCCACCCTGAATCTGCAGTGTGACGTTGGTGATGGCGTCCAGAAATTCGCGGTCATGGCTGATGACGATCATCGTGCCGCTATAGCGCTTGAGCCAGGCCTCCAGCCAGACCAGGGCATCCAGGTCCAGGTGGTTGGTGGGTTCGTCCAGCAGCAGCAGATCGCTGGGGGCCATCAGTGCACGGGCCAGTTGCAGACGCATGCGCCAGCCGCCCGAGAAGCTGTTGACCGGGTGATCGAGCTCGGAGACCTTGAAGCCCAGACCCAGAATCAGGGCTTGCGCGCGCGATTCGGCATCATGTGCACCGGCATCGGCCAGATCCACATAGGCTTGTGCGATTTCCATGCCATCGCCGGAGGCTTCGGCGGCGGCCAACTTGGCATTCAGCTCGGCCAGGCGCGTGTCGCCATCGAGGACGAACCGGGTGGCAGATTCGTCGGTTTCCGGCATGTGCTGGGCCACCTGGGCCATACGCCACTGAGGAGGGATGAAGAAATCACCGCCGTCTTCGCTGATGCTGCCATTGAGCAGGGCAAACAGGCTGGACTTGCCCGCACCGTTGCGGCCGACAAGGCCGACGGACTCTCCTGGGTTGATGGTGGTGCTGACTTGGTCGAGCAGGACTTTGGTGCCGCGGCGCAGCGTGATGTTCTTGAGGCTGATCATGACTGGGGCCGATTATCCGCGAATGCCGGCAGACTCCGGCGCTTGCGGGAATGGGCGGGCAAAAGCGGTGCCCCGGTCATCTCGGGGGGGCCTGAGTTTTTTATACCGCTTGAAGGCCTACGCGCTTCATCATGGTTTCGGTGAATTTCAGCTCCTGCTCGAAGGCTTGGGTATAGGTGGCCGAGTCCAGCACTTGCACCTTGCCGCCGTCCATCTCCAGTGTCTGGCGCACTTTGGGCTGGCTCAGCACGGCTTCCATCGCGTTGCGCAGCTTGGTGACGATGTCTTCTGGCGTGTCCTTTGGTACGGACACGCCGCCCCAGGAACTCAGGTGCACATTCTTCACTCCAGCCTCGTCCAGCGTGGGGACCTGAGGCAGCTTGTCGTTGCGTTGCTCGCCAGCTACGGCCAGGGGGATGAGCTTGCCCGCCTGCACATGGGGATAGGCGACAGAGAAGATCGGTGCGCCAAAGACGACCTGCTGGCCCAATACAGCGTTGACCAAGTCGGATGCGCCCTTGTAGGGAACATGCGTGGCCTTGGTTTTCAAGGCGGATAGGAGCAACTCAACGCCCAGATGTGAAGGCGTGCCCACGCCGCCCGAGGCGTAGTCGATATCGCGAGACTTGCTGGCTGCCAGCAGATCGGCCACGCTGCGTATGCCCGAGCTGGGGTGCACGACCAGCAAGATGTCCGAGCGGGACATGCCCATCACGTGGTTGAAATCCTTGAACACCTCAAACCCTGGATTTTTATACATGCGCATGGCCGCAGCCATGGGCGAGCCCGAGTACATCAGCGTGTAGCCGTCAGCGGCAGACCGGGCCACCTGGCGTGCGCCGATGTTGCCACCTGCGCCGGGGCGGTTTTCGATGATCACGGGCTGCCCCAGGTGCTGCCCCAAGGCTTCGGCCACGATGCGCGCGGCGTTGTCGGGCCCGGTGCCAGCCATATAGGGCACAACCCATTTGATCGGGCGGCTGGGCCAGGCCTGGCCCATGGCCGGCAGGCCGGCAGCGCCCAGGCTGGCGACGGCCATGCGCAGCCACTGGCGGCGATCACTGCTGCAAAGAGAGGTGTTCAAGGGCAGATTCATCATTGTCTGTCTCCTGTTTGGATAGCTGCTTGGGCTTGCTGCATCAGGGCTGAAGCAGCTCTTTGGCAATGGTGTTGCGCTGGATTTCGCTGGTGCCGGTCAGCACGCGGTACATGCGCAGCAGGCGGAACAGAAACTCCACGCGGCGGCCGTGGACAATGCCTTCGCCGCCGTGGATCTGCACGGCGCGGTCGGCAATGGCAAAGGCTTTTTCAGAGCAGAAGAGCTTGCTCATTGAAGCCTGGGCACGGGCATCGATACCGGCGTCCAGCGCCCGGGCGGTCTGGATCATCAGGGCCCGTGCGGCCATCCAGTCGGTGGCCATATCGGCCAGCATGTGCTGTATGGACTGGAACTGCGCAATGCTGCGGCCAAACTGCTGGCGGCCCAGCGCATAGTCGCGGGCGTCGCGCAGCGCACATTGGGCCAGACCGACCATGGCCGGGCAATGCAGCAAGCGGTTGACGGTAATGCGTCCCAGCGCCAGGCCCAGGCCGCGCCCGGGCTCGCCAATCAGCTGGGCGACTGGCACACGCACGGCGTTCAGATGGATATCGCCGGTATGGGACTGCCCGGCCATGGTCTTGTAGCCGCTGACCACTTCCACGCCGGGCGCTGCGAGGTCCACGAAGAAGGCGCTGATTTCCCGCTCGGCACTACCCTCAGGGGCGGTGGAGGCCATGAGCACGGCAAAGTCCGCAAACGGCGAGCCGGAGATAAAGCGCTTATGGCCTGTCAGCACGTAATGCTCGCCCTCCAGAACTGCTCTGGTTTCGAGAGCTCCTGCATCGGATCCAGCCTGCGCTTCCGTCAAGGCAAAGCAGATGGATTTTTCGGCACGCGCCACAGGCAGGATGAACTGCTCCATCTGCAGCGGCGTGGCCTTGCGCACCAGAGACCCTATGCGCGGCGGGCCGCTGAGCTCGCCCAGCACATGGGGGGCGAACGGCGAGCCGCTGGCATAGATGGCTTCCTTGATCAGCACCTGGTCCAGCACCGAGAGCTCCTCGCCGCCCATGGCCTGGGGCAGCGTCATACCATAGAAACCCAGTGCATGCGAGCGTTTCCAGACCTGGCGCAGCAAATCCTTGCTGGCGCTGTTTTCATGGTTGATGCCGTGCTGTTGCGCCAGTTCGGCCAATTCGCCGTGCAAGAAATCCTGCAGCGCGGCGATCAGCTGGGCGGCACGTGGTGAGCCTTCAAATGGTGTTTCAAGCAGGCAGGAGTCGAGCGGGATGGCGGTTTGCATTCTGTCCTTGGCATTCATTTCAGTTGACCTTTCGGCTGTGATTGGCCCAGTACGGTGCTTGCACGGTTTTGCGCATCACCTTGCCGTTGGGGTTCTTGGGCAGTTGCTGCACAAACTCGATATGGCGGGGGCGTTTGAAGCCACCCAGGCGCTCGGCGCAAAAGCGGTTGATGGCTTCGTCATCCGCTGACTGTCCCTGTTTGAGAACGATGTGGGCGGCCACGGCTTCGCCCCACTTTTCATCGGGGATGGAGAACACACAGGCATCCTGCACGGCGCTGTGTTCGTAGAGCACGGCCTCGACCTCCGAGGGATAGACATTGAAGCCGCCCGAAATCACCATGTCCTTCTTGCGATCCACGATGTAGACAAAGCCTTGCTCGTCCACATGGGCCAGGTCGCCGGTGTGATAGCGGCCGTTTTTCAGCACCTCGGCCGTCAGCTCGGGGGCACGCCAGTAACCGGCGAATACATCGGCACCGCTGACCACGATCTCGCCCACCTCGCCCTGGGGAACGCTCTGGCCTTCGTCGTCCACCACTTCCACGCAGGATTCGAGAAACGGCCGCCCGCAGGAGGCCAGCAGCTCGGGCCTGGCGGCGCGGGCATAGAGATGGTCGTGAACGGTGAGTGCGCAGACGCCCGAAGTGGTCTCGCCCGCGCCATAGCCCTGACTGAGGACAGGGCCGAACACATCCATGGCCTGCAGAATGCGGGCCGGAGCCATGGGAGCGGCGCCATAGCCCAGGCGCAGCAGATCGGGCAGGGGACGATACCGTCCCGCTGTCTCCGCCAGCAGCATATTGATCATGGTCGGCACCATGAAGGTGTGGGTCACATGCAGGCTGCGCATGTCCTGCAGAAAGCGCGCGGGCTCGAAGCTGCTGAACAGGTGGATGGTGGCACCCGTACACAGAGCCGGCATCATCTGCATGCCGGAGGCATGGGTGACCGGCCCTACCAGGCCCAGCGTATGGCCGGCCTGCATGCCTTCGCCGCGCATCAGGAACTTGCGCAACTGGGCCAGGCGGTTGCCAAAGGTCTGCATGGCGGCCTTGAGCGTGCCCGAGGAGCCCGAGGTGTAATGCAGCACGGCCACCTCATGCTCATGGACCTCTACCGCCGAAAAATGGTCGGAAGCCTTTTGCAGTAAACGCTCGTAGCTATGGTTTTCATTACTACCCAGCTCCACTAGCTGAACCTGCGGGTTGCGCAGCTGGGCGCGAAAGCTCTCGGCACGCTCCGCCGTGGTGACGATGAGGGCGGCATCGCTGTTGTCGGCAATCTCGACGACTTCACGCGGCGAGAGGCGGGCGTTGAACGGCGCCTTGACCAGACCGGCCTTGTAGCAGGCCAGCTCGATCTCGACGATTTCGGTGCAGTTGGGCAGATAGATGCCCACGCGGTCTCCGCGCTTGAGGCCCTGGGCCAGCAGCGCGTTGGCCAGACGGTTGCTGCGCTGCTCCAGCGCCGCGTAAGTGAGGTTCTGGCTGGCGCTGGTCACCGCCAGATGGTGGGCATACAGACGGCAGCAGCGGGCAACGAGAGCGCCGACATTGGGAATCAGAGCGCCTGGCGTGCTGGCCGTGGGCAAAACAGTGGGCATGGGCAAGTCCTTGTTGAAACCGATCCGCATGGAACCAATGCCTATTGGTCTGCGGTGTCTGGGTCCACTGTCCCAAAGTGGTGCGGTTCAAGGAAATACCGTTTGATGATTTATGGCGATCAATCTTTTTGATGACTATGAAAATCAATGGCTTGCGTGATGCCTGGCTAGCACTGGTGTTGGAGGCTGCGGGTTAATCCCGGGCAGGATGGATGATGCCGCTGCAGATTCATGGTGCTTGGTAGAGCCACTGCGCTTGCCAGTGACCTTGGGCAATCAGAGTCTGGGCATGTTCAAGCAAAGCGTGTTGAACCACATTCACGGCGGCATCCTGGCTGCGCCCAGGTTGGCGTGCCAGGTGGTAGTGACGCTGCAGATCGGGCTGGCAGACCCGGGCCACGATCCACTGCGAATGCGCGGCCTGTGGCTGCGGACTTTCGGCCAGAGAGCAGGAGGGCGTAAAGGTAAAGCCTGCGCCGCACTGATAGAGCGAGCGTATGACCCGGGCCGAGTCATGCTCATGCACGATGTTCAGGCTCAGTTGCAGATCGCTGGCGGCCTGCTCCACAGTCTGGCGTATGGAAAAGCGCCGTGATTGCAGCACCAGGGGCTGGGCCGTGGCATGGGAAAAGTCCAGGCAGGGCGTTTTTTCCTCCGTACTGCCTTGGTAGAGCAGGGGGGCGACCTCGCCCTGTGCGTCATGGCCGCAGAAATAAATGGGCTCGGTGGCCAAAGGCTGTACCTGCAGATCTTGCAGGCTGGCGGTATCGACCAGAATGCCCAGGTCAGCCCGGCGCTCCAGCATGGCTTTTTGCACCATCAGGCTGGAGTCATCGAGCACAAACACGCGTATGCGCGGGTGGCTTTGGCGCAGGCTGGCGATCACCGGGCCCATGAGCAAGCCGGTCAGCAAAAACGGCATGGCAATGCTGACCGAACCTTCGGGCCCCATGGGCAGACGCTGTATGCGCTCGCACATGGCATCGGCATCGGAGAGCAGGCGGCGTGCATCCTCGTAGAGCTGGGTGCCTGCGGGCGTGGCCGTGACGCCGGCATGGGTGCGCTCCAGCAATTGCGCGCCCAGCTCGGCTTCGAGCTTCTTGATCTGCGCCGTCAGCGCAGGCTGGGCCACATACAGCGAGTGTGCGGCGCGCGAGAGCGAGCCTGCCTCCAGCACTGTGATGAAATAGCGAAGAGCGCGTAAATCCATGCTTTCAACTCAAAAAGTCGTCTCGAAATCCTGTGACAGGGTATTTGAAGAATTGTTAGCTTCCTGTAATGTCGGTGTACTCTGACATGCTTCCCGGGCTAACCATATACAAGATGACGTATCTTGACGTTTGAAGCCCGATAGATCCGATATGTCGGTCCTACAACTGATGCAGCAACACGTGTCCCTCTCTTCACATCCAACCACCCAAGGCAGAAACGGCTCTGCCCATTGGCGCATTGAAGACATAGACTTCTCTGCCATCGATCGCAGCGCCATAGAGCACAACGAAGACCTGTTCTTTCTGCTGATGAGCGCGTCCTTCATCGAGACCGGCTCGGATACCTATGCCTCCAATCTGGCCGAGCACTATGCCGCTTACCCGGAAATCGCCACTTGGCTCAAGGAGCATTGGGAGGCCGAGGAGTTGCAGCATGGCCGCGCCTTGCGTGCCTATGTGGAAACGGTCTGGCCCGATTTTCCATGGCAGCAGGCCTATGACAGCTTTTTTGCCGAGTATTCCAAGATCTGCACCATGGAGGAACTCTATCCCGACCAGCGCCTGGAAATGGTGGCTCGCTGCGTGGTGGAAACCGGCACCACGGCCTACTATCACACGCTGCGTGAACTCAGTGGCGAGCCGGTGCTGAGTCAGTTGCTGGGCAATATCCGCAACGACGAGGTCAGCCACTTCAAGCACTTTCTCAAGTACTTCAAGGAATTGCAGGACGAATCTCCGGTGGGGCGAGCCCGCATTGCCAAGGCCTTGTACGGACGCCTCAAGGAATTGCGCGAGAGCGACTCCGATATTGCTCTGCGCCATGTCTGGGCGCACAAGGGGCGCTATTTCGCCGATAGCGCCACCACGTTTGACGATATGGCCAGGCATATCTATGAGCTCGTGAGCCGTCGCCTGCCCGCCGATCTGGCCGTGCGCATGCTGCTCAAGCCCATGCTGCTGCCGTCCAAGGTGGAAGGGCTGATTCGTACGCCGATCTCAAGAATCGCCACGCACATGATGTCCTACTGAGTACAGGGCACCCCAATCGTTCAAGGCCCGGTTTCCCGGGCCTTGGCTTTGATTGCCTGCGATGTCCAAAGAAAAAGGCACAAGGCTTTTGAGGCCCTGCGCCTTGTACATGCTTGCTGTGCCTGGTTAAAGCTTCAGCCCCGCCGTATGGCCCTCGGACCATTGGCGTAGCGTCTCCTCCGTAATCAGCAGCACCTGCTCGTCGCCGGAACTGGTATCCAGCCAGAACACGGGCAGATCGGGGAAGGCCGCCTCGAAAAATGGCTTTTCGTTGCCGATTTCCAGTATCACCACCGCGTCCTTGTTCAGGCGTGATGGCAGGTCTGCAAGCAATTGGCGGATGAAATCCATGCCATCCTCACCGCCAGCCAGAGCCAGCTCGGGCTCTGCCAGGTATTCGGCAGGCAGCTTGCGCATGCTGTCGGCGTTCACATAGGGCGGGTTGCACAGCACCAGATCCCAGGGGCCGGGCACTTGGGTCATGCCGTTGCTTTCCAGCAGGCGCACCCGCTCCTGCAGGCCGTGCTTGTCGACGTTGATGCGGGCCACGGCCAGGGCGTCGGGCGAGAGGTCGGCGCCGGTGACCTGTACCTCGGGATAGGCCATGGCAGCCAGGCAGGCCAAAGAGCCATTGCCGGTACAGAGGTCCAGCACCTGCGTGGTCTGGTCCGAGAGCCAGTCGTCGATGCTGCCGTCGGCCAGCAGCTCGGCGATAAAGCTGCGCGGCACGATGGAGCGTTCGTCGATATAGAAGGGCACGCCAACCAGCCAGGCTTCATTCGTCAGATAGGCGGCGGGCTTGCGCGTACGGATGCGTTCTTCAAAAAGAGTAGCTACTTGCGCTTGGCTGGATTGCGTTACAGGCTGATTTGATACGGAATCTGGTGCGCCAGGCGTGAGTTCGCTGTCCAGGGGCAGACCCAGCTTCCACAGAACCAGCCAGGCGGCCTCGTCTTCGGCGGTGGCCGTGCCATGGCCAAAAGCGACCTGGGCCTGGGTCAGCGCCTGAGCGCCGCTGGCAATCAGTTCGGCGATGGTGTTGCCGCTGACGGCATGGGGATGGCTTGCGTTCATGCTGCAGTCGTGACTGTCGTTTGCTGGCGCTGGAGTTGCTCCAGCGTCTTGCGGTAAATGTTTTTCAAAGGCTCGATATCGGCCACGGCGATGTGTTCGTCGATCTTGTGGATGCTGGCGTTGGGCGGGCCGAGCTCTATCACCTCGGGGCAGATCTGGGCGATGAAACGGCCGTCGCTGGTGCCGCCCGTGGTGGACAGTTCGGTATCGAGTCCGGTTTCGTCCTTGATGGCGGCCTGCACCGCGCCGACCAGAATGCCAGGTGTGGTCAGAAAGGGTTGGCCGCCAATGGTCCAGACCAGTGAGTATTCGAGGCCGTGACGGTCCAGCACCTCGTGCACGCGCTTTTGCAGCGACTCCGAGCTGGATTCGGTGCAGAAACGGAAGTTGAAGTCGACCACCACATGGCCGGGGATGACATTGCTTGCTCCCGTGCCGCCGTGGATATTGCTGATCTGCCAGCTGGTGGGGGGGAAAAAGTCATTGCCGCGATCCCAGACGGTGGCCGCCAGCTCGGTCAGTGCGGGCAGGGCTTCATGAATGGGGTTGCGCGCCAGCTGAGGGTAGGCAATATGGCCTTGTATGCCGTTGACGGTGAGCTTGCCGCTCATGGTGCCGCGGCGCCCGTTCTTGATCATGTCGCCCGTGCGTTCGACCGAGGTGGGCTCGCCCACGATGCACCAGTCCAGGCGCTCGCCGCGCTTTTTGAAGGTTTCGACCACGATCTTGGTGCCGTCGATGGAGGGGCCTTCCTCATCGCTGGTCAGCAAAAAGGCAATATCGAAAGCGGGCTCGGGCGTGGTTTGCAGAAACTCTTCCACCGCCACGACAAAGGCCGCGATGGAGGTTTTCATATCGCTGGCGCCACGCCCGTAGAGCTTGCCGTCCCGGTGCATGGGCACAAAAGGCGGGCTGCTCCACTCCTTGAGCGGGCCGGGCGGTACCACATCGGTATGCCCGGCGAAGACCAGCACGGGTCTATCGGATTTGATAGCGGCTTGCGCGGATGCAGCCTGGGCTACAGGGCGTTTTGCCCAAAGGTTGCGGACGCGGAAGTCTTCCGGACCGCTGTCCAGCCGTTCGCAGGCAAAGCCCATGGGGGTCAGGGCATCGGCCAGCAGCTCAAGGCAGCCAGCGTCTTCAGGGGTGACGGAGGGCAGGCTGATGAGCTGCTCGGTCAGTTGCAGAGTGCGGGACATGAGGGGGAAGGTTTCAACTAGGGCATTGCCGGAGCCGCAGATGCAGCGGACTCAGGCAGGTCTGACATCAAGGGTGATTTCGGTGAACGACGGCATATCGTCTTCACCGGGCAGCAGCACATCGGTCACTTCGGGTGCACGCTTGGCGTTGGCATGGCTGAGGTCATTATCCATACGCCACATCAGATTGGTGGGCGAGTCGGCATAGGCCAGCGCTTCACTGCGCTCAATTGTGCCATTGCGCACCAACGCGGCCAGGGCTTCTTCAAAAGTTTGAGAGCCTTCGGCCATGGATTTCTCCATGGATTCCTTCACGCCGCCAAAGTCGCCGCGCAAGATCATGTCGCTGATGAGTTTGGTGTTGAGCATGACTTCCACGGCCGGCACGCGTGTGCCGTCGACGCTGCGCACCAGACGCTGGGAGATCACGGCCTTGAGCGAGGCTGCCAGCTCGCCCAGCATGCTGGGCCGAACCTCCTCGGGGAAGAAGGACAGGATGCGGTTGAGCGTGTGGTAGCTGTTGTTGGCGTGCAGCGTGGCCAGGCACAGATGGCCGGACTGGGCATAGGCCAGAGCGGCAGACATGGTTTCGCGGTCACGGATTTCGCCGATCAGAATCACGTCCGGTGCCTGGCGCAGAGCATTCTTGAGGGCGACCTGCAGGGACTCGGTATCGGTGCCCACCTCGCGCTGGTTGACGATGGAGCGCTTGCTGCGGAACTGGAATTCGATGGGATCTTCCACCGTCAGAATGTGGCCGCTGAGCTTTTCATTGCGCTCATCGATCATGGAGGCCAGCGAGGTGCTCTTGCCCGATCCCGTGGCGCCCACCACCAGCACCAGGCCGCGCTTTTCCATGACCAGATTGCTGAGCACGGGCGGCAGGTTCAGTGTGTCGCGCTTGGGAATCTGCTGGGAGATGTAACGCACCACCACCGCATAGCTGCCACGCTGGCGCATGGCGCTGATACGAAAGCGGCCAAGTCCGCTCAGCGGGATGGCGATATTGAGTTCACCCGTTTGCTTGAGCTCTTCGATGGCCTTGGGGCTGACGACTTCAGACAGCAGGGCCAGCGGTGCTTCGGGCGGCAATTCCTGCTGGTTGATGGGGACGCAGATGCCATTGATCTTGATCAGCACGGGGGCACGGGCCGACAGATAAATGTCCGAAGCCTTTTTCTCGGCCATCAGACGCAGAATTTTTTCCATATTGCTCATTCGAATCCCATTAAGCCTCTCGGCACCCATGTTAGCGCCTGTCAGCGCTAGACAGCGCTAGACAGAGCGCTGAACCATGGCTTGCGTCAGATCTTGCGCAAGAAAAATGGCACTCCATGCTCCCCGCTGCGCGTGGTCGCAGGCCCTCCGTGAGGGGTGTTCTGATCTTGAGGCGGCTCGGCGATGAAAAAAGCCTGCGCGCCTTGAGGGCGGGTAGGCTTGAGTGTTGCTGATGGGAAAGCAGCAGCGAAAACCGCTGCTGCCCATGTACGCATCAGTCGCGCAGCAGGTCGTTGATGCTGGTCTTGGAGCGGGTCTGGGCATCCACGCGCTTGACGATGATGGCGGCGTACATGCTGTAGTCCTTGCCATCCTTGGTCTGCTTGGGGATGTTGCCGCTGACCACCACCGAGCCGCTGGGCACGCGACCGTATGTGATTTCGCCGGTTTCGCGGTTGAACAGAGGAGTGGACTGGCCGATGTACACGCCCATGCCCAGCACGGAGTTTTCCTCGACGATCACGCCTTCGACCACCTCGGAGCGGGCGCCGATGAAGCAGTTGTCTTCAATGATGGTGGGGTTGGCTTGCAGGGGCTCGAGCACGCCGCCCAGGCCCACGCCGCCCGACAGGTGGACGTTCTTGCCCACTTGAGCGCAGGAGCCCACGGTGGCCCAGGTGTCGACCATGGTGCCTTCGTCCACATAGGCGCCGATGTTCACGTAGGAGGGCATGAGGATGGCGCCCTTGGCAATGAAGGAGCCGCGGCGGGCCACGGCAGGAGGCACCACGCGCACGCCGGTGGCGGCGATCTCGGCTTCGCTCATGCCTTCGAACTTGGTGGGCACCTTGTCAAAGAAGTTCAGCGCGCCACCGTTGATCAGGGCGTTGTCCTTGAGACGGAAGGACAGCAGCACGGCTTTCTTGAGCCACTGGTGCACGGTCCACTGGCCCACGCCGGCGCGGCTGGCCACGCGCAGCTTGCCGTCGTTGAGTTCGGCAATCACATGCTCCACGGCATCCACCACTTCCTTGGGGGCAGCGGAGGGCGAGAGATTGGCACGGTTGTCCCAGGCGTTGTCGATGATGGATTGCAGTTGTTGCGTCATGATGTTTTCGGTCAAAGATCGAAAGGTTGAAGTAAAGCGGCAGGGAAAGCTCGGATCAGCAAGCTTGGGTCAAAAAAGGCCTGCGGGGGCAGGCCTTGGGTCGGTATCAGCGGGTGCGCGACTCGATGAACTGGGCGATACGTTGCGCAGCCTCCAGGCATTCTGCGGTTTCGGCCACCAGCGCCATGCGCACGCGGTTGACCCCAGGGTTAAAGCCTTGAGCCTCACGCGCCAGATAGCTGCCGGGCAGCACGGTAACACCTGTATGAGCATACAGCTCTTTGGCGAACTGCGCGTCATCCATCTGCAATTGTGGGGGAATTCCAGCCCACAGGTAGAAGCTGGCATCGGGCAGCTTGACGTCCATGACCTGGGAGAGCACAGGCGTAACCTGCGCAAATTTTTCGCGGTACAGGCGGCGGTTCTCGACCACATGGGCTTCATCGCCCCAGGCAGCAATCGATGCGGTCTGCACCACGGGGCTCATGGCGCCGCCGTGGTAGGTGCGGTAGAGCAGGAAGGATTTGAGCAAGGCCGCGTCGCCTGCCACAAAGCCGCTGCGCAGACCGGGCACATTGCTGCGCTTGGACAGGCTGGTGAACATCACCAGATTCTTGAAGTCATGGCGGCCCAGCTTCTTGGCCGCTTCCAGGCCGCCTAGCGGAGCTTCTTCCTGGAAGTAGATCTCGCTGTAGCACTCGTCGCTGGCAATCACAAAGCCATGCTTGTCGGATAGGGCAAACAGCTTTTCCCATTCGGGCAGTGGCATCACGGCGCCCGTGGGGTTGCCCGGTGAGCAGACAAAAATCATCTGTGTGTTCTGCCACACGTCTTCGGGTACGGCATCCCAGTTCACGGCAAAGTTGCGCGAGGCATCGCTGGCCGCGTAATAGGGCGTGGCACCGGCCAGCAGGGTCGCGCCTTCGTAGATCTGGTAGAAGGGATTGGGACAGATGACACGGGCACCAGCCCTGGTGTTGTCAACCACCACCTGAGTGAAGGCAAACAGGGCTTCACGCGAGCCGTTGACGGGTAGTACCTGGGTGGCTGCATCCAGTTCTATGCCATAGCGCTGGTTGGCCCATTGAGCACAGGCTTCGCGCAGCGCAGGCAGACCGGCGGTGGCGGGGTAGACCGACAGGCCCTGCAGCTCGGCGCTCAAGGCGTTTTCAATGAATGAGGGCGTGGCATGGCGTGGCTCGCCGATGCCGAGGCTGATAGGACGTACCCCGGCCGGGGGCTGCACGCCGGCGAACAGCTGGCGAAGACGTTCAAACGGATAAGGCTGAAGGCGCGAAAGCAGGGGGTTCATAGCCATCTATTATGAAGTGATGCACTTTGAGCATGGACAAATGCAGGCTCAACTTTTTGAAATTTCGGGTTTCCCAGTCTCGAAATATTGCAATTTGTTACTTAAGCTGGCGGGCAAAAGCAAACACCGAGGCAAAGAGGTGGCGAGGAGGCTGGCAGTTGCACGGCCCGAACCGCATACAAGAGATTAGATGCAAGAGAGGATATGCCATGCAGCAACAGATCGTCAGTTCAGACAAGGGAGATCCCCGTTTATCGCGTGCCATTAGCCCCGTGGCTGCCCTCACAGGCCTGCCGTGGCTGCTGGCAGGGCCCTTGGTCATGCTGGCTCCATTGGACCGAGGGCTGCAGCTGGGCTGGTTGCCGGTCTGGGGTCTGGGCATGCTGCTGTGGGGACATTGGTTCTACAGGCGCTGGCAGGCGCGTTGGCTGGAGTTGCAACAGGCCCTGGAGCAGGTCGCGCATGGTGACCTGAGGCTGGCCGCAGTTCCGGACAATGCCGCGAATCTGACCCAAGGCATGGTGCAAGCGCTGTCCGGCATGGTGGCCGATGTGCGCAGCAATGCGGCGCTGGTGGCGCAGGCCGGACAGAGCCTGATCGGAGAACACCAGGCCTTGGCCGAGCGTACCGAGGCTCAGGCCAGCAATCTGACTCAGACCGTGGTCAGCGTGGAGCAACTGACCACTGCCGTACAGAACAATGTGGATGTGGCGCGGGCTGCACATGCCCAGGCGCATGGTGTGCGTGCAGCGGCGGACCAGGGCGCAGCGGCCATGGAGCATGCCGTGCATTCGGTGGAATCCATAGAGCGCAACGCCGGGCGCATGCGCGAGATCATCGGTGTCATTGATGGTATTGCGTTTCAGACCAATATCCTGGCGCTGAACGCTGCCGTGGAAGCGGCCCGGGCGGGCGAGCAAGGCAGGGGGTTTGCCGTGGTGGCCAGCGAGGTGCGCTCTCTGGCCCAGCGCAGCGGTGAAGCCGCCAAGGAAATCCGCCAGCTGATTGGCGAGACCGTGGAGCAGGTGACCCAGAGCGTGCAACTGCTGCGCGATGCGGGCCAGGAGATCAACGGCGTGACGCGTGCCATTCATGATGTGGTCTCCCATATGGGGGTGCTGTCCGATTCGGCCAGCAGCCAGAGCACGGGCCTGCAGGAAATCACGAATGCAGTGCGCCAGATCGATGACATCACACAACACAATGCCCAGATGGTGGGCCATGCATTGCAACAGGCCCAGGCCTTGCAGTTGCGTGCGCAGGCTCTGTCGGGAACGGTCGAGCGGTTCCGGCTGCAGCAAGGCACGGCCGAGGAGGCGGTAGCCCTGGTCGATGCAGCCCTGCGCTTGCTCAATGGAGGACACAGCCAGAGTCAGGTGCTGCACTCCATCAGCGACCCCCTGCAGCCTTATCACGACCGCGATATGTATGTGTTTGCGCTCAACGCTCAGGGAGAATATCGGGCCTTTGGTGGCAATCCCGAAAAAGTCGGCGTGCGCGTGCAGGATGTGCCTGGCATTCGAGGCGAGCAGTTGATTGCCGACATCATTGCCCAGGCGGAGTCCTGCCCGGGCTGGGTGGAGTACGACTACATCAACCCCAGCACACAGAAAGTGCAGACCAAGATGTCCTATGTCTGCAAGCACAACGGGCTGTATTGGGGCTGCGGCGTCTACAAGAGTCTGGCGGCTGTCTGAGTAAAGACTTGGAACTCTTGTTTTGATAGCTTGTAGCGCTTTCTGGGTAAGCGTTACAGGACTGTTTTATCATGATTTTTGTTCTGTGCGCTGCGCTCTGGCCTTAGCCATGATGGAGGCCAGCATGGCTTTCTTGTCCATGGCAGCAGAGGATTGAGGCTGCTCCGTGCTTTCAGTCGCAGCTTCGGCAGCCGGCTCCTGTGCCGTGGTGCGGACGGGAGCATTGGCCTTGCGGCCGGTTCGCTGATGGTGCAGGGCATAACGGCCACGCGCATGCTGGGCTTGTTCGGTGCTCCAGGCGTTCCAGCCCGTTGCGCTGCCACTGGCATTGATCAGCTCGATGCAGTCCACGGGGCAGACGGGAATGCACAGTTCGCAGCCTGTGCAGTGCTCTGCGATCACGGTATGCATGCGTTTGTTGGCGCCCAGGATGGCATCGGTAGGGCAGGCCTTGATGCACAGCGTGCAGCCTATGCACCAGGCCTCATCGACCACAGCAAGGCTGCGCCAGGATTCCACGCCATGTTCTGCACTCAGTGGAATTTCGGGCTGGCGGGTAATGGCGGCAAGACGACGAATGCCCTCCTGGCCTCCGGGAGGGCATTGATTGATAGGCGCTTCACCACGAGCAATTGCCCCTGCATAGGCCGCGCAGTCGGGATAACCGCAGCGTGTGCACTGAGTCTGGGGCAAGGCTGCATCAATGTTCGCAGCCAGTGCTTGAAGCGAAGAGGCTGCGGACATTGATGAGGTCATGCGAAATCTCTAGCTTTTAAACCTTTTCGCGCGCTTGGCGTGCGTTTTTTGGCGAGCTGGCATTGTCGCCGTTTTTCACATCGCTTCTGGCTTGGGGCTTGCTGGAGACTTCCAACTCGTCATCGCTCATGCTGCTGACATGGCCGGCAGCGCTGGCCTTTGTTGCACTGGCAGGCTGATGGGAGAGGA
Organism: Comamonas resistens; assembly: GCF_030064165.1. Taxonomy (NCBI): domain Bacteria; kingdom Pseudomonadati; phylum Pseudomonadota; class Betaproteobacteria; order Burkholderiales; family Comamonadaceae; genus Comamonas; species Comamonas resistens. The sequence continues at coordinate 2,576,393 of NZ_CP125947.1, read as the reverse complement.
TGAAGTCACGCACCTGTGGGTAGACGTTCTTGCGCCAGCGGCTGCCGCTGAAGATACCGTAGTGACCGGCACCTGGCACTTCAATATGCTGGCGTGCATCGGCCTTGATGCCGGTGCACAAATCATGGGCGGCACGGGTCTGGCCGGCGCCGGAGATGTCATCCAGCTCTCCTTCAACGGTCAGCAAAGCGCAGTTCTTGATGTCCTGCGGGCGCACCAGCTCAGGCTCTCCCTGCTCGTTTTTGACCTGCCATGTACCTTTGACCAGCTTGTATTCCTGGAACACGGTGGCAATGGTCTCCAGGTAATAGTCGGCATCCATGTCGAGTACGGCGTTGTATTCGTCGTAGAACTTGCGGTGATGCTCGGCGCTGGCCTCGTCGCCCTTGATCAGGTCCTTGAAATAGTCGTAGTGGCTGTTGGCGTGGCGGTCGGGATTCATGGCCACAAAGCCCGAGTACTGCAAAAAGCCCGGGTAGACACGGCGGCCGGCACCGGGGTAATTGTTCGGTACTTCGTAAATGACGTTGTTCTCGAACCATTCGTAGCTGCGGGTCTCGGCCAGGTTGTTCACGGCCGTCGGCGAGCGGCGGGCATCGATGGGCCCGCCCATCATGGTCATGGACAAGGGCGTTTTTTCGCCACGGCTGGCCATCAACGACACGGCGGCCAGCACCGGCACCGTGGGCTGGCAGACGCTGACCACATGGCATTGGCCATAACGGCCCTGCAGATAGCGTATGAATTCCTGCACATAGTTCACATAGTCGTCGAGATGGAACTCTCCCTCGGACAGCGGGACGGTGCGGGCATTCTTCCAGTCGGTGATGTAGACCTTATGGCCGCCGAGCATGCTTTGAACAGTGTCGCGCAGCAAGGTGGCATAGTGGCCCGAGAGTGGTGCCACGATCAGCACCACGGGTTGGCTGAGCATGAGATCCAGCGTCTCGGGGTCGTCGGAAAAGCGCTTGAAGCGGCGCAGCTCGCAGAACGGCTTGTCGACTTCCACGCGCTCGCGAATGGTGACGTCTACGCCGTTGACTTCGACGCTATGCAGATCGAACTCGGGCTTTTCATAATCTTTGCCCAGGCGATACATCAGATTGAAGCCCGCGGCCATGCGCTGAGCCATGGGCAACTGGCTGAAGGCCGAGTGGGGATTGTTGTAGAACTTGGAGGCAGCCTGAGCAAAGTCGGCAAAAGGCTCGACCATTGCGCGTTGCATTTCGTAGATCTGATAGAGCATGAGTGGGGGCGCTTTTGGTTATGTTGCAGTGCAATATAACAGCAGCATTTGACATGCAAACTAGTAAAAGCCCTTCAAGCCCGCCTGCTGATGGATGCACGCAACGCAGGTAATTACTGAGCTGCCAAGGTTTTGACTCCAGGGCTCTGAAGCGCCTTAGAGGCTCAGCGCTTCGGCCTGAACGGGCTTGGTGCGGGCGAGCTTCATCACTTCGTGTGGAGGCAAGGTTTTGAGCTTGTGATCGCTCCAGACCTGGCGCCAGCGGCGGGCGCCGGCAAGCCCGTTGCGCAGACCCAGCATGTGACGGGCGATGGAATACCAATGGGTTCCGTGTTCTCGGGCCTCATGCTCCATATAGAGCACCATTTGCTCTTCAACGCTTTCCCGTGAACGCTCGATGCTCCCGTCCTGATAGTAAAGCGCATCCCATGAAGCCAGCCACCAGGGGTTGTGATAGGCCTCGCGGCCAACCATCACGCCATCGACCTGGTTGAGCTGCTGCTGCACTACATCGTCAGTTTTGATGCCGCCATTGACCGCAATCGTGAGTCTGGGGAAATCACGCTTGAGCTGAGCCACGACTTCATAGCGAAGAGGGGGAACCTCACGGTTTTCCTTGGGCGACAGACCTTTGAGCCAGGCGTTGCGCGCATGGACGATAAAGACTTCGCAGCCCGCTTCGGCAACGGTGCCCACAAAGTCGCGGACAAAGTCATAGCTCTCGATCTTGTCGATGCCGATGCGGTGCTTGACGGTCACCGGCACATCAACCACATCAACCATGGCCTTGACACAATCTGCAACCAACGATGCTTCGTTCATCAAGCAAGCGCCGAATGCGCCGCGTTGTACACGCTCGCTGGGGCAGCCGCAGTTGAGATTGATCTCGTCATAACCCCATTGCTGACCAAGGTGCGCGCTTTGCGCGAGGTCCGCAGGCTCGCTGCCGCCCAATTGCAGTGCGACAGGATGTTCCTGTGCCTCAAAACGCAGATGACGCTTGACGTCGCCATGAATCAATGCGCCCGTAGTCACCATCTCGGTGTAGAGCAGGGTGTGCTGACTCAGCAGCCGGTGAAAAAAGCGGCAATGCTTGTCTGTCCAGTCCATCATAGGGGCCACCGACATGCGCCACATGCTGCTATCTGATTGTTTTTTAAAGGTTTGCTCGGTGCTCATACTACAAAAAGTGCCTTGTGGTGCACTGAAAATTGACCTTGGTTACCCCGTTTTGCCGGTTTTTTTGACACTGAATGCTGCATTGGTGCACCACGAATTTCATGGAGCACTGATGGGAACCATCACCCAGCGAAAGAGTGCCAAGGGTGTCGTATCGTTTCGGGCTCAGATCCGTCTGAAGGAGGGCGGAGAACTGACTCTTTCCGAGGCCAAGATGTTCACCCGGCGCGCTCTTGCCCAGGAATGGCTGGGGAGATGTGAAGCAGAAATCGAGGAGGCCCAGGCGACTGGCCAGCCTGTTCAAGGTCTCGTCACCCTCAAGCAGATACTGCAGGATTATGTCAGCGATGCAAAAGGCATCGTGGCATGGGGGCGGGCCAGGTGGGCCATGCCATCCGCGTTTCGGCACATCTAACTCCTTGACTTGACGCATGCTACTTTGCTGGCTGACCACACAGTCTCAGTAGAGATAAGAGTTCGCAGAACCAGCATATGGAGTATGGTGGGTAACGCAAACCACAAAAGGAACCGTCCGGTGCCCAAACCAAACTACCAATTCGAAAAACGACAGCGCGAGCAAGAGAAGAAGAAAAAAAAGGCCGAGAAGGCACAGCGTAAGGCCGCAGCTGCCGAGGAAGCCCCTTCGAACGTGGGGCCTGACACGCTGCTGGAAAGCAAGTAGCTGGGCGCAAGGCGCAGTGCCTCTGTGATTATTGATTTCAGCTGATATCGAGTTTGAAGATCAGGCTTGTTCTGTTAGCCCTTCGCCATAAGGAATCTTGCCAAGCCATGCTTGGCCTGAAGGGCATTCTGAAGCGGTGCTGCTCACGCGCCGCCTGTTCAACCTAACAGGAGTGGACACATGTCATATATCGATGGTTTCGTGATCGCTGTCCCCACAGCAAACAAGGCGAAGTTCATTGAGCATGCGCGCAAATTCGACCCGATATTCATCGAGCTGGGAGCGATCCGTGTGATCGAGGGTTGGGGAGATGATGTTCCCGATGGCAAAGTTACCGACTTCCGACGCTCGGTACTGGCTACGGCTGAGGAGACCGTGGCTTTCTCATGGGTCGAATGGCCGGACAAGGCCACACGTGACTCAGCCATGAAGAAAATGATGGACGACCCGCGCATGGATCCTTCCACTCCCGGCAACCTGCCCATGCCCTTCGACGGCAAACGCATGATCTTTGGGGGATTTGAGCAGGTGCTTGAAGTGAAGGCGTGACGCGGTCTCTAGATATGCGTCTTATTGAGGCACGAAATAGTCATTTCAGAGTTGGCTTTTACCTAGGAGGCTTCTGTCATGTCAGTACTCAAATCACTGATCTTGATTTGCAGCTGTGTCTTGGTAACGAACGTTGTGGCGCAGACGCCTCAAGGCGAATACCTAGACGGGAAGGACTCCAAGGTAGGAGTTGTCTTGGCACACGGCAGAGGAAACTCTCCGGACGGTAATGTGGTCGGACCACTGCGGCGCTCCATTCACAAGGATCTAGGGTTCCACACTTTTTCTTTGCGCATGCCGGTCCCTGGCGCAGATTCGCCGGATTCGCCAGAACTTGCGGCATCGTTTCCAGAGGCCTATCAACGGATCCAGGCTGCAATTGAATATCTGAAGACGCAAAGAGGAGTCGAGCGTATTTACCTTATGGGTCACAGCATGGGTGGGCGCATGACTACAGGTTTCCTGGCAAGCAATCCTGCTGCCCCAGTTGTGGGGTTCATAGGAGTCAGATTAACTGCAGGTGGTAAAGAGCCTGTTAACACCAATCTGAATCTGCGAAAAGTGAAGATCCCTGTTATCGATATTTATGGCGACAACGACATGGATGCGAGAGCTGCATCTTTTCGAAAACCTCTTGTATCCGAGAATTTTGTACAAGTTGAAGTCCACGGCGCGAAGCACGACTACCGTGGATATGAAAAACCGGTGTCAGATATCGTTATCGAGTGGCTCAAGAAGCAAGAGGGAAAGTAGGGGCTCGGGAGGGTTTCTCGGCCTTTGCGCGCCGCTCATATTTCATAGCCAGTGGGGTCGGAGCATTGCAGAGAGAATCTGCAACGTCAAAAAGTGACGAGTAATTTATGAATGAACTACCCAAGTCTCTCAGATGTAAAACGATGCAGGTTTAGTCGGTGCGGAAATTTTGAGGTTTGAGACTTGTAATTTATTTAATGTAACTTACATGTGTTGATAATTCAATATCAAGGAATGAGCTCAGATAAATGAAGGGCTGTTCCAGCCCTTAGAAACTCAAGAAGGTTCCCTTTTCCAGCGGTCTGCGGGTTTGCCATACATCTGCTCAATCGCCTCCGTGTAATGCGCCATCAGATTCTTTCGCTTGAGCTTGAGGGTAGGGGTCATTAGCCCGTTGTCGATTGTCCAGGGCTCCAGCACCGGATGCACTGCACGCGGTACCGCGTATTTGGCAAAGCTGGATGTCTGTTTCTCAATTCTAGCAAGCACGGCTCGCTCTGCCGCCGCATGCTGAAGACTGCTTTCAGCGCGGGGATCAAGCCCTAAAGACCGGGCAATCTCTGCCCATTCCACTTGGTTGAGAACAGCCACACATGCAATGAACGGGCGATCCTCGCCAACAACGAAAACCTGCTCGAACAATGGATCCACCATGATTGCTTGCTCAACATCGTTGGGTGGAACTTTCTCTCCTGTGGATGTGACTATGATTTCCTTGATGCGGCCTTTAATAAGAATACGGTCATTTTCAATTGCAGCCTGGTCGCCGGTTTTTAACCAGCCATCCTGGGTAAAGGCACGAGCAGTGTCTTCTGGACGATTCCAGTAGCCTTTCATCACAATGGGGCCGCGAACTTGCAACTCCTGGTCCTCCCCGATGCGCACCGCCACTCCAGGCAAGACTTTGCCAACGGTCTCTGGATGGTTGTCTTCCAAAGCATTGGCGCTGACAACAGGAGAGGTCTCGGTCATGCCATAGCCTTGGATCATGGGCAGGCCCAGTCCTAAAAAGCATTGGGAAATCGTCGGAGAGAGGGGCGCGCCACCACTGACCGCAACCCGCAAGCGACCACCAAACTGTGCAAGCATTGGCTTGGCGACCAAAGATTGAAGTACAAACCAGGGTAAACAGCTTGCCCAACCACTGTTGATTTCAGAGTCTTGAACATAGTCTGTGGCATTTTTAATGCTCTGTTTTTCACAAAATACTTTCCAGCCCTTCTGAACGGCTGCTCTGAAAAGTTTTTGTTTGTGGGGCGCGTGAGCCAATGCTTCCTGCACTTTGGCATATACACGCTCATAAATGCGCGGTACAGAAATCAGCACCGTCGGCTTGACTTCCTTCAGATCCGCTGCAAGCAAGGCGACAGAGCGTGCATAGGCCACGCAAGAGCCAGTGGCTATCGCAAAATAATAGCCAGTGGTGCGCTCGAACGTATGGGAAAGCGGGAGAAACGAGAGAAATATGTCCTGCTCTGTGGCTTGGACACGTTGCATGACTGCATGGACATCACTGACCACATTGCAATGAGTCAGCATTACTCCCTTGGGTTTTCCGGTCGTTCCTGAGGTATAGACAATGCCAGCCAGCTCAGACTCGGCCGGAGGGATGGGTAATGCGTTGTTTTGCGCCTTGCCTTGCTCCAGCCAGCTTTCCCGGCTCAGTATGTTTATCGGAATCTCCCGGAGATTGCCTTGATGCCTTTCATCTGCGGGGTAGTCGTACAGCACTCCTGCTTGTTTGCCTGGGGGCGCTACCACAACCGTTTGCAGATACGGTAGCTCTTCTCCAATGGCGCAAATTTGCTCCCAGGTTTGTAGCTGCGATAGCATCAGCAGGCTGGATTGAGAGTCTTTCAGGATATAGGCGATGCTGCCGGCATTGTCGATGGCATGCAAAGGTACCGGCACCATTCCGCAACGCAAGCAAGCCTGGTCGAGGCACATGGCATCCAGTCCGTTGGGCAGCAAAATGGCAACTCTTGCTCCTGGGGGCAGCTCTGATGCCATCAATGCTCTTGACCAGTCGGCGACTCTCTGAGCAGTTTGGATCCAGCTCAAACTTTTCCATTGATTGGATTTTTCATCGAATTCTCGATAAGCCTCAGCATTCGGAGTTGCCTTGGTGCGCAGTGCCAGCAACTGGGGCAGTGTCTTTGCCTGGCCGATGCTTGGTGGCAAAGAGGAATCCATATCGAGTACATCCGCCTGGATCATGCTGTTTTCCTGTAGTTTCAGGAATGATAGCGTTACAAGCCAGTCCTTCCTCTATATCAACGAGGCCAGCTCCTGTCTGACAGACTGATAGCAGATGGCAATGTAATGGTGCAGGCGGTGCTGCTCATCACGTACTGCGGTGATGGAAACTTCTTGCAGGGAGTCGTTATGACGCATCCTCCAGCTTCCCTGCCAATGACCATTGCGGCCAACCTCCGTCCACATATCGGTGATGCTGGCATCGTCTTCATTGCCGTGGAAGAGGGCGATGAAATCTTTGTTTCTAGCGCTGTGGCGTGATATCCCTGCCATGCGCGCAAAAGCAGGGTTGATGTCGACCACGCGTCGATTGGCGTCCAGCACCATCACGCCTTCAAAGCAATGATCGAACACGGTCGCAGCGATATGCAACTGCCGTTCGGTTTTTTTGCGATCAGACAGATCGGTCAGCACGCCCACATACATACGCTGACCTCGTGATTCCGCTTGGCTCAGGGCCAGCCGCAACGGAATCAATGTCCCATTCTTGTGTTGACCCAGCACTTCGGAGATCTTGTTGCGCAAGGGTGGCTGGGCGTTTATTTGGCCCTGTTCGTGGCGTTGAATGTAGTGATCGTGGTGATGGGCCAGTGCGACAGGCATCAGCATTTTCACGTTCTGGCCCACAACCTCTTCCGCAGACCAGCCAAAGATGGCTTCGGCAGCAGGGTTGTATTCCTGAATATTGCCCTGGGTGTCAATGCTGATGATTCCATCGGCGGCCATCTGAACCAGCGCACGCAAGCGTGCTTCATTCATGTCCACTTGCTGCCAGCGTGTGCGGTAGTGCAGCAATCCGTTGGCCTGTCCGATAAGGCCACCAATGCTCAGTGTGACCAGGGCAATGACCAGAGCCAGGACTAGTTGGTTGTCGCTGTGTGCAGCGCTGCTGGCGTGAGCACTCTCAGGAGTAGAGGTACGCAGCGCCAGCATGGCGGTGTAGTGCATGCCCGCGACAGCGCAGCCCATGATGATGGCGGCAAGTGCCTTCACCCCGAGGGAGAGCTGATCGCTAAGCCGTGCCAGGCCAAAGCGTACCCACAGCGCCAGCATTGCCAGTACAACCCCTAGCAACAAAGAGATGGCAAACCAGATGGGGGAGTACTGCGCCATGTGCTCCATGCGCATGGCGCCCATTCCGCTGTAGTGCATGGTCGCAATGCCTGCACCCATGATGATGCCTCCGAGTACCAGTTGCTTGCTGTTCAGTTCGGCCTTGGCCAACAAGGTGATGGCAACGGCCGAAGCACCAATTCCCGGCAGTATGGAGAGAATGGTCAGCGGCAGGTCGTACTGCACGGCTGCATGGGGCTTATAGGCCAGCATGCCAATAAAATGCATGGCCCAGATTCCCGTTCCCAGCGCCAGCGAGCCACTGGCAATGGCCCAGCCACGTAATTGGGAGGTGAGGGCCAGTCTTGCAAAAGCTGCAAGACGCAAGGCTTGACCCGCAGCAATACTGCTGACCATCAGTGACAGCAGTACCAGACCCAAGTCATATTCACCTTGCAGCAGGGATGTGCCAGGAGCTTGACTCCAAAAGAAATGGGACTGCATGACTTGTGTTCCAAATGTATGAAAGACGCACAGACATTTACCCTAGGAGCATCGCACGCAGTTGGTAGTTGAATGTCTATCTATCGGTAGGAATACTTCCATTCTGTAGGAATATTGCCTGCAATCTTATGCGAATGCACTGGTATGCATTATCAAACTGCGGCTTGTAGCCCATTGCCAAAATGTAGCCGCACAGCCTGGGCTGCTTGCTTGGAATCGCGCTGCAGCAAGGCCTGCATAATGGCCTCATGCTCAGCCAACGAATCCTCAATACGACCTTGTTTGAATAGCGATTTGTGGCGATTGAGCTTCATGACCTTACGCAGGTCTGCCACCAATTGATTGCGCCAGCGATTGTTAGCAATCTCCAAAATCTGCATGTGAAAACTCTCGTTGAGAGCGAAAAAGCGTTCGGCGTCTGCGGTCTGCAGCTTGAGCTCTTCATGCGTCTGCGCCAGATGCTGCAATTCTTCATCAGTGGCCTGTTCTGCCACCACACCTGCTGCATCGGCTTCAAGCAAGCTCAGCAGGTGATAAACGTCCGCAATGTCCTTGCGTGAGACCTCGGTCACATAAGCACCCCTGCGGACCTTCATGGTCACAAGGCCTTCGGCCGCCAGCACTTTCAGTGCTTCACGCAGGGGCGTGCGACTGATGCCGTATTCCTCGGCAATTTTGAGCTCGTCGATCCATGCGCCAGGCTCCAGCTCGCGCTGGAAGATGCGTTGACGCAGCTGCTCGGCAACTTGCTCGTATAGCGCGCTGGGTGTAAGGGTTTTGCTTGTCATTACACGTGATTGTAAGTCTTAAGTATTTTGAATTCATAATTATGAATCATGTACACTATCTGCACCTCTAGGTAGTTCACCGAAATTCCAAACTTCACTGCGCGCACCGCATACGAGAGACAACATGAGCCAAGAGAACCCGACAGCACAGGGCCAGACCGAATTCCCCGCTGCTGATCTGCAGGCCTGGACCAAGGCAGCCAACAAGGCTGCTCCTGGTGGAGACATCAACAATCTGAACTGGCTCACGCCCGACGGCATCACCGTCAAGCCTCTGTACACGGCCGAAGACACGGCCGATCTGGCCCATACCAACACGCTGCCGGGCTTTGCTCCCTATATCCGCGGCCCTCAGGCCACCATGTATGCAGGCCGTCCCTGGACGATTCGCCAGTACGCGGGTTTCTCCACCGCCGAAGAATCCAATGCCTTCTACCGCAAGGCACTGGCCGCCGGCGGTCAGGGCGTTTCTGTCGCTTTTGATCTGGCTACCCACCGCGGCTATGACTCTGATCATCCACGTGTGACGGGTGATGTGGGCAAGGCCGGTGTGGCCATCGATTCGGTCGAGGACATGAAGATCCTCTTCAACGAGATCCCCCTGGACAAGGTCTCGGTGTCCATGACCATGAACGGTGCCGTGCTGCCTGTGCTGGCCGGCTATGTGGTGGCCGCCGAAGAGCAGGGCGTGTCTCAAGACCAGCTGGCCGGAACGATTCAGAACGATATTCTGAAAGAGTTCATGGTGCGCAACACCTATATCTACCCGCCCAAGCCGTCGATGAAGATCATTGGCGACATCATCGAGTACACGAGCCAGAACATGCCCAAGTTCAACTCGATATCGATCTCGGGCTATCACATGCAGGAAGCCGGTGCCAACCAGGCGCTGGAGATGGCTTTCACGCTGGCCGACGGCAAGGAATATGTGAAGACCGCCATCGCCAAGGGCATGGACGTGGACGCTTTTGCGGGCCGACTGTCCTTCTTCTGGGCCGTCGGCATGAATTTCTATCTGGAAGTGGCCAAGATGCGTGCCGCGCGCCTGCTGTGGTGCCGCATCATGAAGGGCTTCGATGCCAAGAACCCCAAGAGCCTGATGCTGCGTACCCACAGCCAGACCTCGGGTTGGTCGCTGACCGAGCAGGATCCCTACAACAACGTGGTTCGCACTACGATCGAAGCCATGGCAGCCGTGTTTGGCGGCACCCAGTCGCTGCACACCAATGCGCTGGACGAAGCCATTGCCCTGCCGACGGAGTTCTCGGCCCGCATCGCGCGCAACACCCAGCTGATCATTCAGGAAGAGACCCACATCACCAATGTGATCGACCCCTGGGCCGGCTCCTACATGATGGAAAAGCTGACCCAGGAAATGGCCGACAAGGCCTGGGCCATCATCGAGGAAGTCGACGCCATGGGCGGCATGACCGCCGCGGTGGACAGCGGCTGGGCCAAACTCAAGATCGAAGCCGCCGCCGCCGAAAAGCAGGCCCGCATTGACTCCGGCAAGGAAGTTATCGTTGGAGTCAACAAGTACAAGCTGGCCAAGGAAGACCCGATTGAAATTCTGGACGTGGACAACGTCAAGGTGCGCGATAGCCAGATTGCCCGCTTGAAGGATATCAAGGCAAAACGCGATACAGCCCAAGTGGAGGCTGCGCTGGCTGCTATCACTGCTGCAGCAGAGTCCGGCGAAGGCAATCTGCTGGATCTGTCCATCAAGGCCGTGCGCCTGCGCGCCACGGTGGGTGAAGTCTCCGACGCGATGGAAAAGGCGTTTGGCCGCCACCGCGCCGATACCCAGAAGGTGACCGGTGTGTACGCTGCCGCTTATGACTCGGCCGAAGGCTGGGACAAGCTCAAGGAAGAGATCAACACCGCTTCGCAGGCCATGGGCCGGCGCCCCCGCGTGATGATAGCCAAGCTGGGTCAGGACGGTCACGACCGCGGCGCCAAGGTGGTCGCCACCGCCTTTGCCGACCTGGGTTTCGACGTGGACATGGGGCCGCTGTTCCAGACCCCCGAAGAATGCGCGCGCCAGGCCATCGAGAACGATGTGCACGCCGTGGGTGTCTCCACGCTGGCCGCCGGGCACAAGACTTTGGTGCCGGCCATCATTGCCGAGCTCAAGAAGCAGGGCGCCGACGACATCATCGTCTTCGTGGGCGGCGTGATTCCCGCCCAGGACTATGATTTCCTCTACAACGCGGGCGTCAAGGGTGTCTACGGCCCCGGCACTCCCATTCCCGCCAGCGCCAAGGATGTGCTGGAGCAGATCAAGAAGGCCAACGGTCTCTGATCGGCCGGCAAGCATCGATAGCAAAGGCGATCGCGACGTGACCCCTGAGCAAATGCTAGACGGCATCCTGCGCGGCAACCCTGCCGTGCAGCGCCGGGCCATGGCAAAGGCCATTACCTTGCTTGAATCCTCCCGGGCCGACCACCGTGAACAGGCGGACGGCCTTCTCACCGCTCTGCTGCCGCATACGGGCAAGGCGTTTCGCCTTGGCATCAGCGGCGTGCCGGGTGTTGGCAAATCCACCTTCATCGAAGCCCTGGGCCTGTACCTGATAGAGAAGGGGCTGCGTGTGGCCGTGCTGGCGATCGATCCGTCCAGCACCGTCTCGGGCGGCTCCATCCTCGGCGACAAGACCCGCATGGAGCAACTGTCCATGCGGCTCGAGGCCTATATCCGCCCCAGCCCCAGCAGCGGCACGCTGGGCGGCGTGGCCGAAAAGACGCGCGAGGCCATGCTGGTCTGCGAGGCCGCGGGCTACGACGTGGTCATCGTCGAAACCGTGGGCGTGGGCCAGAGCGAGATCGCCGTGCACGGCATGACGGACATGTTCTGCGTGCTGCAGCTGCCCAATGCGGGCGACGATCTGCAGGCCATCAAGAAGGGCGTGATGGAGCTGGCCGACCTGGTGGTCATCAACAAGGCGGACATCGACCCCCATGCTGCCACGCGTGCCCAGGCCCAGATCACATCGAGCCTGCGCCTGCTGGGCATGCACGGCAATCCCGACCACGCCAACACTGGCGCGCTATGGCAGCCGCGGGTGCTGCAGATCAGTGCCTTGCTGGGCCAGGGCGTGGAGGGGTTCTGGGCTGCAGTCAGCAGCTTCAGGGAACTGCAAACCGCCAACGGCCGCCTGGCCCTGCGCCGCGAGAAGCAGGCATTGGCCTGGATGTGGGAGCGCATCGACTTCGGCCTCAAGCAGGCGTTTCGCCAGCATCCGCAGGTCAAGGCCATGCTCCCCGTCCTTCAGGACGCTGTGGCAGCGGGTCGTATCGCCGCCAGTACCGCAGCAAGAAATCTGCTTCTAGCCCAAATGCAGTAGGCGCTAGAAGCTCTTATTACCATAGCATCGCAGCATCACCATTGCGAGACAAGCAACCCAAATCACGTTAGAGGACAAGCATGCAAGACGATATCCTGAAGCAGCTGGAAGCCAAGCGAGAACTCGCTCGGCTGGGTGGGGGACAAAAGCGCATCGATGCGCAGCACAAGAAAGGCAAGCTGACGGCGCGCGAGCGTATCGAGCTGCTGCTGGACGACGGCACTTTTGAAGAGTGGGATATGTTCGTGGAGCACCGCTGCACGGACTTCGGCATGGAAAACACCAAGATCCCCGGTGACGGCGTGGTCACCGGCTACGGCATGATCAACGGCCGTCTGGTCTTTGTGTTCAGCCAGGACTTCACGGTGTTCGGCGGTGCGCTGTCCGAAACCCATGCCGAGAAGATCTGCAAGGTGATGGATCAGGCCATGAAGGTCGGCGCACCCGTCATTGGCCTCAACGACTCGGGCGGTGCGCGTATCCAGGAAGGTGTGGCCTCCCTGGGCGGCTATGCCGATGTGTTCCAGAAGAATGTGCTGGCCTCGGGCGTGGTGCCCCAGATCTCCATGATCATGGGCCCCAGTGCCGGCGGCGCCGTGTACTCGCCGGCCATGACCGACTTCATCTTCATGGTCAAGGACAGCTCCTATATGTTCGTGACCGGTCCCGAAGTCGTGAAGACCGTGACGCACGAGGAAGTCACGGCCGAAGAGCTGGGCGGGGCCATCACCCACACCACCAAGAGCGGCGTGGCCGATATGGCATTCGACAACGACGTGGAAGCACTGATGATGCTGCGTCGCCTCTATAACTACCTGCCCTTGAACAACAAGGAAAAGGCTCCTGTGCGCGAAACCACGGACCCCGTGGGCCGCGCCGACATGTCGCTGGATACGCTGGTGCCCGAAAACGCCAACAAGCCCTACGACATGAAGGAGCTGATCCTCAAGACCGTGGACGATGGCGATTTCTTCGAGCTGCAGCCCGAGTACGCCAAGAACATCGTCATCGGTTTTGCCCGCATGGCTGGCCAGACCGTGGGCGTCGTGGCCAATCAGCCCCTGGTGCTGGCAGGCTGCCTGGATATCAAGTCCTCCATCAAGGCCGCGCGCTTTGTGCGCTTTTGCGATGCCTTCAACATCCCCGTGGTCACCTTCGTGGACGTACCCGGTTTCATGCCCGGCACCTCTCAGGAGTATGGCGGCATCATCAAGCACGGTGCCAAGCTGCTGTATGCGTATGCCGAAGCCACGGTGCCGAAGATCACCGTCATCACCCGCAAGGCCTATGGCGGAGCCTACGACGTGATGGCCTCCAAGCATTTGCGCGGCGACGTGAACCTGGCCTGGCCCCATGCCGAGATTGCCGTGATGGGCGCCAAGGGTGCGGTGGAAATCATCTTCCGCGAAGACAAGAACGATCCCGTCAAGCTGGCCGCCCGCGAAGCCGAATACAAAGAACGCTTTGCCAATCCGTTCGTGGCCGGAGCCCGTGGATTTATCGACGATGTGATCCAGCCGCATGAAACGCGCAAGCGCATCTGCCGTTCGCTGGAGATGCTCAAGAACAAGCAGCTGGACAACCCCTGGCGCAAGCACGGGAACATCCCTCTGTAAGAACAAGAAGAACCAGGAGATTTATCCATGTTTACCAAGATCCTGATTGCCAACCGCGGCGAAATCGCTTGCCGCGTGATCGCCACCGCCCGCAAGATGGGCATCCAGACCGTGGCGGTCTACTCCGACGCCGACAAGGATGCCCGCCATGTCAAGCTGGCCGACGAGGCCGTGCGCCTGGGTCCTGCGCCTAGCCGCGAGTCCTATCTGCTGGGCGAGAAAATCATTGAAGCCTGCAAGCAGACCGGCGCACAGGCAGTTCACCCAGGCTACGGTTTTCTCTCGGAGAACGAGGGCTTTGCCAGGCGTTGCGAAGAAGAAGGCATAGCCTTCATCGGCCCCAAGTCACATTCCATCGCGGCCATGGGCGACAAGATCGCGTCCAAGAAGCTGGCCGGCGAGGCCAAAGTCAACACCATCCCCGGCTACAACGACGCCATCGCCGGCCCCGAGCAGGCCGTGGAAATCGCCAAGGGCATTGGCTACCCCGTGATGATCAAGGCCTCGGCCGGTGGCGGCGGCAAGGGTTTGCGCGTGGCCTTCAACGACAAGGAAGCCTTTGAAGGTTTTGCCTCGTGCCAGAACGAAGCGCGCAACAGCTTTGGCGACGACCGCATCTTCATCGAGAAGTTCGTGCAGGAGCCCCGCCATATCGAAATCCAGATTCTGGGCGACAGCCACGGCAATGTGGTTTACCTGAACGAGCGCGAATGCTCGATTCAGCGCCGTCACCAGAAGGTGATCGAGGAAGCGCCTTCGCCGTTTATCAGCGACGCCACCCGCAAGGCCATGGGCGAGCAGGCCGTGGCCCTGGCCAAGGCCGTCAAGTACCAGAGCGCCGGCACCGTGGAGTTCGTGGTCGGCAAGGACCAGGACTTCTACTTCCTAGAGATGAATACCCGTCTGCAGGTCGAGCACCCGGTGACCGAATGCATCACCGGACTCGATCTGGTCGAGCAGATGATTCGTGTGGCCGCGGGTGAAAAGCTGGCTTTCACCCAAACAGATGTAAAGCGCGACGGCTGGGCCATCGAGTGCCGTATCAACGCCGAAGACCCGTTCCGCAACTTCCTGCCTTCGACCGGCCGTCTGGTTCGCTTTGCGCCGCCCGAGCAGACCATGTGGCAGTCCGACACCGAGCATCTGAGCGGCGTGCGTGTGGATACCGGCGTCTACGACGGCGGCGAGATCCCAATGTACTACGACTCGATGATTGCCAAGCTCATCGTGCACGGCAAGGATCGCAACGACGCCATTGCCAAGGCCCGCGAAGCGCTCAACGGCTTTGCCATCCGCGGCATCAGCTCCAACATCCCGTTCCAGGCGGCCCTGCTGGCGCACCCGGACTTTGTCTCGGGCAAGTTCAACACCGGCTTCATCGCCCAACACTATGCCGACGGCTTCCATGCCGAGGACGTGCCCCACGATGACCCCGACTTCCTGGTGGCTCTGGCCCTGTTCCGCAATCGCCGCTACCGTGCGCGTGCATCGACCATCACCGGCCAGATGCAAGGCCACCAGGTGCAGGTGGGCGAGAAGTACACCGCCGTGGTTCTGGGGGCTGAAGGCAAGAACCAGTATGTGACTGGCGAGGTGACCGACTTTGATGCCCAGGCGCGCGTTTGCAAGGTCGTCATCGGCGACAAGGCCTACGAGTTCCGCAGCAATGCCGACATTCGCGATCTGGTCGTGCGCGGCGTCTGCAACGGCAAGGCGTTCACCTGCCAGATCGAGCGCGGCAACGGCAAGAACCCGCTGGCCCTGCGCGTCATCCACAACGGCACACAAGCCGATGTGCTGGTGCTCTCGCCCAAGGGCGCCGAGATGCACAAGCTCATGCCTTACAAGGCTCCGCCCGATCTGTCCAAGTTTCTGCTCTCGCCCATGCCAGGCCTGCTGGTCGATGTCGCCGTGCAGCCCGGCCAGAAGGTGCAGGCCGGCGAGAAGCTGGCCGTCATCGAAGCCATGAAGATGGAGAACATCTTGTTCGCAGCCCAGGACGGTGTGGTCAGCAAGATCAGCGCCGCCAAGGGCGACTCGCTGGCGGTGGACGACATCATTCTGGAATTCGAGTGATGAGAACTTTTCGGGGCCTCTGTTCAGAGCCGATATGGTCTGAGCATAAGGCCCCGAAGCAAAAGCCCGCACGGCTTTGGCTCTGCGGGCTTTCCAATTTTCAATAAGATCGGCTCTATCCTTTATCCAGATTCAGCTAGTAGCTATGACATTGAAAGCAGATACAACGATTTCCCGCCCTGCCAGATTGGCGCGTGCGCTGCTGGCTATGTTGGGGGCGCTGCTGCTTGTCGATGCTCTGGTACTGATGGGCATGGGGCATTTCAATGTCGGTGTGGTGTTGCCCGCCGGCTTGGGCGCTACGGCCTTGGGGCTGAGCTGGAAATGGCAGGCCGTGCAGCACTGGCGTGCAGCCAGAGCCCTGCATGCAAGGCTCTGGTTGCTTGCCTGGACCGGCCTGGCGCTGTGGCTGATCAGCCTTTTCTGGTTCTGGAGCCACCTTTTCGGTCTGGGTCTTGCGCCGCAGCAAGTGCCGCCCGTGCAATCCATTGTGGTGCTGGGCAGCGGCACGCTCGATGGTCACCCCAGGCCGGTTCTGGCTGCGCGACTGGATACGGCAGCAGAACTGGCCAAGCTGCAGCCCCAGGCCTTGGTCGCCGTTTGCGGCGGTGTCGATTGGGGTGAAAAAGAGTCTGAGGCCGAGGTCATGGCCCGCTATCTGCAGCAGCGCCACGGTATTGCTGCGCAGCGGCTGGTGCTGGAAAAGCTCAGCACCAGCACCGAGCTGAACCTCAAGCTCAGCCGGCCCTTGCTGGCCGAGCGCGGCGTGGCTGCGGATGCGCCCATGGCCATGGTCAGCAGCGACTTTCATCTGATGCGCGCCATGGACATTGCGAAGCGGCAGGATCTGCCTCAGGTCTATCCCGTGGCGGCTCCTACCCCTTTGGCCACGCGATTCAATGCCTGGCTGCGCGAATACTTTGCCATGGCCAGCAGCTGGTTGCTGGGCGAGGTCTGATATTTCAATAGAAATCGGTTCTGGCGCTTACCAGTATTGCGCTTTAAGCTATTAATCAAGGAGTCATTCATGAGCAATCGTCCTTTCAAGGTTCTGGGCATTCAGCAAGTCGCCATCGGCGGCACCGATAAACAGCGCATGAAAAAGCTGTGGGTGGACATGCTGGGCCTGGAGCAGACCGGCACCTTTCAGAGCGAGCGCGAAAACGTGGACGAGGACATTCTGGCCATGGGGCGGGGCGCGATGAAGGTGGAAGTGGACATCATGCAGCCCATGGACATAGCGAAAAAGCCCGCCGTGCATGCCACGCCGCTGAACCACATCGGCCTGTGGATCGACGATCTGCCCAAGGCCGTGGAATGGCTGACGGCCAATGGCGTGCGATTTGCTCCCGGCGGTATCCGCAAGGGAGCGGCAGGCTATGACATCACTTTTCTGCACCCCAAGAGCAATGACGAGTTTCCGATTGCCGGCGAGGGCGTGCTGATCGAGCTGGTGCAGGCGCCCGCCGATGTGATTGCCGCCCTGGGTTAGAGCCTGTGGTAGACGTGGTTCAGGAGATGCCCTGAACCACGTTTTCACATTCCGAGGCTGAACCCTGAGAATGACTGCAGTAGCACTCTGGCCAATCTGAGCCGCACTTGAATCGCTTCAAAAGGTGTAGTCAAGCTTGACACCAAACACCATGGCCGAGCTTTGCCTAAAGCTTGCTATTGGATAGTTGACTAGCGAGATATCTGCCGCCCCCAGGCGCTGATAACTGATCCATGGGGTGAGCTTGAAACGCGGGTCCTGATAACTCACACCGAGGGCGTAGCCGACGCGCCCATTGCTGGGTCGCAACGCCGACGGAGCGTTGGTATGTTTGCTGCGGTCATAAGATACCGAGACAAACCCGGACCATTGAGAGGACAGCTTTTGCCCCAGACCCAGCGTGTAGGTGGTGGTGTCTTCCAGATCGGTCAGACTGCCGCCGTTCGTTGCTGCCGCAAAGACTTGCGGACTGAGCTTGAACTGGCTCCACTGCATCCAGCGAATCTGCCCGAAAGCCAGCGTACTCGGTGCGATGGCTGCCTGAACATCAAGGTTGAAGCTTTGGGGCGATGTCGAAGAGGTGGTCGTTGTCACGGGCAGCACGTTTTCACGCGTGCTCATTTTGTGGTGAATGGCTGAGTAGTAGGTTGCGGCCATTCGCAAAGAGACATCGGGGCGTTCATAGCTCAGGCCCAGCAGATAGCCTGGCTCGGTGCTGGGGCGAAAGTCCACCCGGTAACCGTGCGCAGCCCCAAAAGCCAACCCGCCGAAGCCCACATTGCCTTCAGAGCGCTGCATGCGCAGGCCTCCATGAACACCCCATTGTTCATCCCATCGGTAGCGCAGCGCTCCCATCAGTTCATGGGTACTGACACGGGCCTCGGTACCGCCTAGCAACGAAGATTGCTGGACGCCATAGTGAATGTCCAGCCCGAAAGGGCGCGACAGCATGATCAGCATCGAGGTCTGAGGAGTCAGCTCCTGCTTGTAGGCAAAGCCCCACTGCGTGTATGCGTCTGCCACTTGCCCGGTGGATTGGCCCAGCACATCAGTGCCTTTGACGCTGGGCCTGGAGCGATAAACATCTACCGAGAGGACATTTCCTTTCGCAAATAACGGCTCAAGGCTTTGTCCGGTTCTATCCAGCCCGCCTGCCTGCACAACGCTTCCCTGCACCAGGACCACGCAGGCCGCGGCTATTCGCGTACTGCCCAACTTCTTCTCCCAATCACGACACAGCTCATGCCGCAAGATGTAATTTAAAGTATCTTGAGGTCGGGAATTACGGCTGGCCGATGGTAATCAACTCAGGCTTTTGTGTGATGGCATAGAGAGGCATAGCTCATATCGCCAGATCTTCGGACTCGCCCTTCACTTTTGTCCATGCTTACGTGCCAGCAGTTCCGGGGTGATCATTGGAAGAGGTGCAAGGGCAGAGCTGTCATCGTGATCCATATTTGGGCCAACACGAGCGCGATCGTCATCATGCTCCATTAGAAGCTTGCCCAAGTCATGATGTCGGAGCACAGCCCGAACCAAGTTTGCCAATTACCTGAGGCTTGGCTATACGGATGGCTCGTTGATCTGCTTGTGCAAGGGCCTTACCCTTGTGAGTCTTGGCTTTCGGAATATCAATCCTCATCCAGCATACGGGCTGCCTGATTGTTGAGCGCCGAATCTGCCCTGAAATATCCCAGCACCGTATTGACGCTCTGATGCCCGGTCAAGGCCATGGTGTCGGCCAGCGGCAGATTGCGTCGTCCTGCCTCGGTCACAAAACCGGAGCGTAATGAGTGCGCAGAAAAATCGCCTTCCACGCCCGCCAGCGCACAGCGTTGCTTAACGATATTGCGCACTGCAGCGGGTGTCAGCGGTTCGGCCACATGGCCGCCCTTGCGGATACGCCTGAAGATAGCGCCTTCCGAGATCTGTGCAGCGCCAAGCCAGGCCTTCAAGGCCATAGCCGCGCGGCCCGTGACGGGCTTGTGATTTTCCGGCGCATCGGTGCCGCTCTGGTTGGTTTTGCTGTGAGCCAATGTGTAGATGAAATCGCTCTGTCCCACGGCCCGTAGGTAACGCATGTCGGCACCTGCGACCTCGGAACGGCGCCGCCCGCCACTGGCCCAGGCGAAAAGCAAAAGTGCACGGTCACGCAACCCGCGTAGGCTGTCGTCGCAGGTGCCCAGCAACTGCTCCAGAACATCGCGCGTCAATGCCTCCTTTTTCTGGGGCAATTCGCCGCGTCGCGCGTAGGCCTTGCGGGTGCGTGACATCAACTCCTTGACTGCGCCATCCTGGCAGGGGTTTGCAAGTGCATGAACCTGGTGTGCCTTGGACAGAACCGCCATGCGATGAACCAAGGTGCTATGTGAGGGAGGGCCTTTTTTAGCCTTGTATCCGGAGGCGACCAAAGCCTCATCTACCGCTTCCGGCATTTCGCTTTGCAAGCCTGCAGCAGTCTGCCGCTGGGCATGATCAATGATGAACTGCAGCACGCTGGCCACGCTCAGAGGCAATTGCATCGTGCTGCCCAACCGCAGCACATGCCACGCAGCCCAATAACGCATGGCACTTTGATAACTGCTGCGCGTATTTGCTGACTCGCCCTCGTGCATCAATTCCTGGATGGCGTCACGCGCTTGCGGGGCGAGGGCGCAGCCTGGAGCAACACGCAAGACAAGAGCTTGCTCCTCATCTGATACCAGCAAAGAAGGAGGGGAGGGCTTGGAGAAATCCATGTCTCTATTTTCGATCCTTTATCTGGATCTTTACACAGTGTGTCAAGAAGCTTCTTTGCTGGTGATTTCTGTCTAGGCTCATTGACTATAAATTTGCTTGTTTTATTGGTGAATTTTTCACAGCAGCAGCTTAAAAGCTACTCTTGAGTTGCTTTTGAGATCTAAAACCGAGCTAATGTATGTATTCTTCTGTATGAAAATTAAATACATAATATTTATTACATATTATGTAATGTGTATTACGTAACCAACAAATAAATATCGATAACGCTCTCTTATCGTTAGTAAATATGAATATTTCTAGCAATACACCAAAAACAACGTCCAGAGGCGTGCAAGAGGCCGATGTATGGGCCGCAGCAGATGCCTTGATCGCCCAAGGCCTGCGACCGACCATTGAGCGCGTGCGTCAGCACATCGGCAGAGGCTCTCCCAATACAGTCAGCCCGATGCTGGAGACATGGTTTGCAGCCCTTGGTCAAAGATTGGGCGTTGCAGAGTCTGGAAACGAGCTGGTGGATCAGGTCCCGGAGCCCGTACGTCAGGCCGCGGAGCAGATGTGGAACAGCGCGCTGGAACAAGCAAAGATGGCTGCGGAACAGGTGCTACAGACACGAGAGACCCAGATTTCGGTTGCTGAAGAGAGCGTGAAAGCCCAGCAGCAGCAGCTGGGTCAGCGCGAAGAAGTCATGCAACAGCAAAGAAGCGCCATGGACGAAGCCATGAAGCTGGCCAACAGCCAGGCTCAGGAACTGTCTCGACGTCTGGAGGAGATGCAGCAATTGCTGCAGGAGCGAGAAGCTCAAATTCAGAGCTTGCGCAACGAATTGCTAGAAAAAGGACGCCAACGTGAAGCGGATCAACAGCAGCATGCTGAGGCTCTGCAGGCAGCCTCTGCGGAGCGTCAACGATTGGCGGAGCAATTCGCCGGCAACGAACGACGCATGCTGGGCGAGCTCGACCGTGCTCGCCAGGAAGTCAGCGCAGCCAAAAAGCAGGCAGCAGAGACCGAGCGTCGTCAGCAGGCCCGCTATGAAGAACTGCACGAGCGATTTGTTCGCTCGGAAGAAAGCCTGGTTCAGGCGCGAGGCGGGCAATTGTCAGCAGAGCAAGCTCTGAAATCGGCCAATGAACGCATCACGGACCTCAAAGCCTTGGTGGAGGCGCGTGATCAGGTCAGCATGCAAGCCAGTTTGCTTCCCGCATCCGCCATGTCAGATTCGACGGCACGCCTTATTCGCCCAAGCAGGGGCTCCGCACCAACTGCGCGAGTGCATTTGCCAGCAAAAAGCTTGAGAAAGAACCGGCGCTGAGCCTGTCAGGAGGTGCATGTACTAGGCGTGCAGATCCATGCCCAGGCTCCGGTATATGGCCCGGAAGCTCTGAGCAATCTGAGAGCGGGTGTCGCGATCAAACCGGCGACTCCCGAACTTCTTCTTTAGTAGATACGATGTATCTTATGTTTAATCGCAAATGCTAGGCTAATTGTAGCAGTACGCCCTTTTGCAATAAGACTTGCAGGAATGAGCACGCCGAATTAACGGTAATGTTTAGAGCTCCATACCCTGCACACTTGCCCCATCTCATGTACATCCTTGACGATCTGCAATACGACGACAAGCAACTTGCTCGCCTGTTAGACCTCAAGCCCTCAACAATAAAGAAGTACCGCCGCGAAGGACAGTGCCCTCGCGCGGTTCATCTAGCTTTGTTTTGGGAGTCACGCTGGGGCATCGCAAGCATTGATGCGGTTGCCTACAACCATGCTGCAGGCAACTATGCAAGAGCCGAGGCTCTTAAGCGTAAAAACGAAAGACTTGTCAAGCAAATGTTGAGAATGGAGCAAGCTCTTTCGGAACAAAAAAAAGGGGCAGCGAACGCCCCCATTTTCAGAATCGGCTAGCAACCAATACGGAATTGCCGATCGCGAGCCTCCTTTCGAGCGAACCTGATGCTATCGAGCTTGTCCATTCCACATGCATTGACTTGGCATTCAGCATCAAGCACTCGAATGCGCTGCTCGAGCACCTGACATTCACTGGGAGTTGAAGCAGTCGAGCGGCGAGCCACAGGAACGACTTGCTCAGCAGCTATAGCATGGGCTTTATCTCTCTGCTGTCTAGCAATTGCGACTTGCTCCTCCCAAGAGACATTGGTCGGCACACGCGCAATGCGATCCATAAAACGCCCGTTTGCTGAGCACGGAACACTTTCCCATGTGAGACTGCCTTGAAAGTCCTTGCAAAGATAAATTTCCCTAGAGCTTGGCCCGCCGCTTGGCTGCGCAATCTGCTTACCGCCCTCGCAGGGTGTATTGCTGTAGGTATTTCCACATCGATAAATCTGGCCCGTAGATTCTGCGTGCGACTCGTCTGGCACATTGATTTTTGGCGCAACGACTGTCCGTTCAGGCGACTGAACTACAGGTCGTTGAGGAGCAGGAACTACGGTAACTGGAGGCCCGATCAAAAAACGCCAAATCTCCGACTGATATCTGTACGCAAGCGCGGCGATCAAGAGCAGCGCAATTGTGAAAATGAGCTTTGACAAGATACTCATTTCATTGCGCCCACTCGTGAATGGATTCTCGCGTTGCCACCCCTCTGGATCGTATTGCCCCATGACTCCCCTCCTCCTATGGCTTGAATCATAGAAGAGAGAAGCGCTCTCGCAGATATCCAAAGAATGAGCACTCTTCGGTGCTCTATGTGCTCGCCGCACGGCGTCCGCTGCCCGCGATACATCGCGCCCAGCACCATTCCCCAGAGTTTTCGCCTCTTCGGCCTACGCTAAATCAGGAGCGGCCTGCGGCCTTGTCTTTTCTCCGGGGGTATTCATAAAGCTGCGCTTTACAAAGCTTCCCCACTCCGAAAAGCCATCCTGATAACGCTAAAGGCACGGCGAAGAACTCAGGGGAACGGTGCAAGCAAGGGACAGTTAAACGGGCAGCAGACAGATGACGACCCGGCTCCGAATCTAGGGGCCCGGTACATCAGAAAGGCAGCGAATCATGGCAATAGCTGTTGATTTCCATGCAAAACTGACCCGCTATTTCCATCTCAAACTGACCCACCCTTTGGCTTGAGCCGTAAGGCTCAAGATGTGGATAAGGTTTTGTTTCTCTCCTTCTTCATGGGCGTTTGTTGGACTGCACTGCTATGCTTGAAGCGGTAGCTGTCATTGCCTGTTTCCATAATATGGCAGTGGTGGGTCAGGCGGTCCAGCAGGGCCGTGGTCATCTTGGCATCACCAAACACGCTGGCCCATTCGCTAAAGCTCAGGTTAGTGGTGATCACCACGCTGGTGCGTTCGTAAAGCGTCGAGAGCAGATGGAACAGTAGCGCACCACCAGATGAGCTGAAGGGCAGATAGCCAAGCTCATCGAGTATCACCAGATCCGTATGCACCAGCCTGTGGGCGAGCTGTCCGGCTTTGCCCTGTGCCTTCTCTTGCTCCAGGGCATTAACCAATTCCACGGTAGAGAAGAAGCGCACCCTTAGGCGGTGGTGCTCGATGGCCTGGATACCCAGCGCCGTAGCGATGTGGGTCTTGCCAGTACCAGGGCCACCGACAAGCACCACATTGTTAGCCTTCTCGATGAATTCACAGCGGTGAAGGCTGCGCACCAAGGCTTCATTGACTTCGCTGTGGGCAAAGTCAAAGCCCGCCAGATCTCTGTAGACCGGAAACTTGGCTGCCTTGAGCTGATAGGCAATAGAGCGCACTTCTCGCTCTGCGCTCTCGGCCTTGAGCAGTTGCGACAGTATGGGATGTGCTGCTTCAAATGCTGGTGAGCCTTGCTCGGCAAGTTCTGTCACGGCCTGGGCCATGCCAAACATCTTGAGCTGCCTGAGCATGATGATGATTGCTGCAATGGCTGGGTCATGACGCATGGCGCACCTGTCGGAGTTGGTCATAGCGCACGACGTTGGCTTGTGGCTCAACGATCAAAGCCAAGGCTTGGGGTGAATGGATGGGCTCAGGTTCCGGTGTTCCATCAATGAGGCGGTGCAAGACATTGATGATGTGGGTCTTACGAGGCACACCATCCTCCAATGCCAACTCGACAGCGGCTAGGACGGCTTGCTCATCGTGCTGCAACACCAAGGCAAGCACCTCCACCATCTCACGGTCGCCGCCAGGCTGCTTGAGCAGCAGGGCTTGCAGACGTTTGAACGCGTCTGGCAGCTCGCTAAACGGAGCACCGTTGCGCAATGCGCCGGGTTTGCGCTGCAATACGGCCAAGTAGTGACGCCAGTCATAGACCGTTCGCCCAGCGCCTTGGTGATTGCGCTCAATGATGCGCGGATGTTCACAGACGAACTGGCCTTCGGCTACGACGACCAGGCGGTCGGCATAAACCTGCAAGCTCACAGGCCGGTTGGCATAAGAGGCTGGCACGCTGTAGCGATTGCGTTCAAAGTGCACCAGACAGGTGGGCGAGACCCGTTTGGCATGCTCAACAAAGCCGTCAAACGGCCGAGGCATGGGCATCAAGGCTGAGCGCTCTTGCACCCAAACATCTGTGACAGAGCCAGGCAATTGGCCATGCGCAATCTCTTGCCATAACTGCTGACACCGTTGCTCTAGCCAATCATTGAGTGCACTGAGTGTCGGAAACGCTGGTACAGATTGCCAGATACGATGGCGAGCGTCCCGAACATTCTTCTCGACCTGTCCCTTCTCCCATCCCGAGGCCGGATTGCAAAACTGTGCCTCGAACAGGAAGTGGCTGGCCATGGCACTAAAACGGGCATTGACCTCTCTGAGCTTGCCACGACCGACACGATCGACGGCTGTGCGCATGTTGTCGTAGATACCTCGCCTAGGGATGCCTCCAAACACCGCAAAGGCACGGTTGTGGGCATCAAACAGCATCTCATGGGTTTGCAGCGGATAGGCCCGCAGATAGAAGGCTCGGCTGTGGCTGAGCTTGAAGTGAGCCACTTGCAGCTTAGTCCGTACACCCGCAATGACAGCCCAATCCTCGCTCCAATCAAACTGGAAGGCTTCTCCAGCGCTGAAGACCAGAGGCACAAAAACGCCTCGCCCTGATGTCTGCTCAGCCGCATGACACTGAGCCTTCCACACTCTGGCAAAGGCAGCAACTCGGTTGTAGGAGCCGGTATAGCCCAACGCCTGCAAGTCGAGAAACATCTGCTTGATCGTGCGCCGCTGCTTGCGAGAGCGGTTGGCTTCTGTGCGCAGCCAGCCCGAGAGTTTGCTGGCAAATGGGTCTAGCTTGGTGACGATGGTGCGCTGTGCAAGACGAGGCTGCACAACATCGGCACGCAAATACTTGCGGATGGTATTGCGAGAAAGCCCGGTTCTGCGGGCGATCTCTCGGATGGACAGGTGCTCACGCAGAGCCCAGCGTCGGATGACACTCAAAGTAGCCACGTCAATCACTCCTGGTCTCCTGCTGCACAAGAAAGCAGCAGGCTAGGGTTAATGCGTGGGTCAGATTGAGATGGAAAAACCGGGGGCTAGTGGGTCACTTCTGGGTGGAAATCAACAGCCTGCACTGCTTTGCTTCCAGACCTCTACAGGCCCCTGCGGATACTTGGGTTCATAGAGCTTGCCAAACTCAACCGCTCCGGTGCCAGGCAAGCCCACCTTGCCAGGGCCTCCACCTGAATCGCTGCTGCAGTCGGAAATGGTGCAGCCATCGCTAGATCCGGTACCTGATCCCGTACCAGAACCAGAAGACTGATTACCTTTGCCAGGCACTGGATTGCCATTGACTGCAGCACAGA
Organism: Comamonas resistens; assembly: GCF_030064165.1. Lineage (NCBI taxonomy): Bacteria > Pseudomonadati > Pseudomonadota > Betaproteobacteria > Burkholderiales > Comamonadaceae > Comamonas > Comamonas resistens. The sequence continues at coordinate 2,550,361 of NZ_CP125947.1, read as the reverse complement.
GCATGCTGTTCTTGTTGGAGTTCTTGGAGCAGTAGTCAGACTGGCTCACCTTGTCCGTACTGGTCGTGGTGCCAGTAACCTGGCCGTTTGCGTCCTTGTTGGTCTTTGTCGTGGTGGATTCGCAAATGCCGTCGGAGCACGTCGTGACGGTCTTGCCCTCGGTGCTTGTACCGTCGCTGTTCTTGGTTGTTCCCGTCCAGTCCACACCCATCGCACTGGATGCAGGGATACAGACCTCTTTGCCATTCACCGTGCCCGTCTGGCCCGCGCAGCGCTCATCTACAGGCTTTGCAGGGGGTTCCTTTGGCTTGCTGGGATCAGCTGGGTTATCCGGGGCCGGGGAAGCGCTGTCATCCCCCATCACGAGACCGCAGGTGCCGCCACTGAACTTGCCCTCCCCCTGCCACCAAGTCTTACCCTGATCATCTTTGAGCGCAACATCCACGCCGGAAGGCAGCAAGGTGCACCCCGTATTGCAGCCGGGATACTTAGGCTGATCCCAATAGAAGTCATCAGGCGGGGGAATGCAGTAGGCATCGAGGCCGCCCGAAGCGGATGCATAGTTTCTGCGCCCACCCTTCTTGCCAGCGCATGTCGCAGCAACGTCCTTGCATTTATCAGGTGCTACGCATTGGCCGTCTTTTTCCTCAAAACCTGAGTTGCAGGAGCAGGACGAGCCCGATGCGGTCGAATTTTTTGGACAAGTCGAGCCACTTTCCACAATCGGAATAGCACCTAACCTGACCTCCGACCCGGACGAGTTATCACCAAAGACAACGCAAGAGGAACTACTAGCAGGTGGAACATAGCGGGCTCTCGCGTTCGCATAAAAGCCATAGGGGTTATACAACGAGTCTTTGGCAATAACCTGCGCTAAAGGATCGCCGCAAGCCCCCTCAAAAGACGAATAAACAGGAGAGACACGAGAGCCAGACTCAACCCGGTAACCCGCAACCTTGGGGATAGCAGCCATGGCGACATCAACAACAAGCACAGGCAGAAGCAGCACAAGAATCAGGCGGAACAGACGAGCCATACCGTTAAATCCTCGCAAGCATGAAAAAGCAAATCGCCCCGATTGCACCGATCAGCGCAAAAGCAGCGTGCACGGCGACAACCAGGGCGACGATCAACATGCCGAGGCCTTAGATCTTGGCGATGATGCGCTTGACGATCGCTGGGCCCTTCATTACCAGGGCGATGCCGACGATGATGACGGCCAGGGCCGTGACTTTGGTAGCGACGCCGGACAGGTCGACTTCGGCAAACAGGTCGTCAATGCCAGCGGCATGAGCCGATGCAAAAGCCAAGGCACCCGCAGAACCTGCAACGACCTTGGCACCGTAGCGACGGGCGATAGAACGAGTTTTGTTGAACATAGAAATTTCCTTCAATGGTTGAGGTGCGAACTTGCACCGGAGAACAGGCGATATGCCAGCTCTCGGCTGCAATCTCACAAGTGGCGGCGGATCATCTGAACCACTACGCCCAGGACGAAGCCGAGCATGGCCAGGAAGAAGACCATGCCGAAGCCCAGGGCGACGGCAGTGCCGATGCTGGCGGGCGTGATGCCCAGCGCGGCAAAGTCCTGGACAGTGACGTCGGTCACCGCGACCTGGTTGCCGGGCTGGCATGGGGCTTCGATCTGGGTGCAGACGAAGAGGGTCATCAATAGCCGCCCTGGTTTTCGTAGGCCTGCTGGGTCTCCTCTGCTTCCTGCTGAGAATCGCCATAGCTCATGATGTCCATGGAACCGCACTCGGGGCAGCCCTCAGTGCACTCGTCCATGCTGTAGCCGATGTTGATAGACCCGCAGCCGAAGCAGGTACAGGTGTCTTCGTCAATCTCCATATCGTTCTCCTTCTGTTGCATCAGGCAGGTCTTCGACCCATTCGGCATAACCGCGCAATTGGTGGGAGCCACACTCAGGGCAGCCGCATTCGTTCAACTCATCCACTGAGTGACCGAGATTGATTGCACCGCATTCGTCGCAGCACGCAGTGTCGTCTTCGAGTTCTCCACTCATCGAATCACCTCAGTAGTCGTTTGCAGTACCCAAGCGGTCGAGGTCGATCACCTGGGGGAAGTCTTCAGGCTCGCAGTAGTCACCGACGAGCTGAGCGATGCGCTCCATGTCATCAGTGACGCCCCCACCTGCTTGCTGCAGCAGAGACACCCAAAGGGGTTCCCCCCCTTCAGGGTCTGCCGTTAGGAAACGGCCAGTTGAGGCCGACTGAATGACGTAGCGCGCCATGGTTAGGAGGCAGCAGCTGCCTTGGTTTGAGGAGCAGGCTGGATGGCCAGCAGCGTGAGCTTGACGCCGTCGCTGGCGGCAACAACGTCAAACTCGCAGTTGCAGTTAATGGGCTTGCCCGAGGAAAGGTGCGGGGTCAGGTTGACCCACTTTTCAATCTCGGTGGAGTCACCGAACTTGAAGGGGCGCGTGACGACGCCGATGGTCTTGCCGTTGGACTTGGTGCCCATGTCCACCGACAGGTGGAACTTGGTGGAGTCGTAGGGGGTGCCTTGGAATTCGCCCTTGCTGGATTCGATACCGAACAGCAGTGCTTGGGATTGCATTTTCATGAGAGCCGCTCCTTTAGATGGCTAGTCCGACTGACCGGACTTTGGGTTGGAAAACTTGGGCATGCAGCGACGCACAGGCAGCGCTGATTTCAGAGTTGGAGAACTTGGCAAGCCGTCCCGGCTTTTTGCGGCCTGTGACGATTTCGAGGAATTCGTCTTGGCCGAGGAATTCAAAGGCCAGCGCTACGCTTGCACCGGCAGTGTTTGTCAGCCAGCGCACGGCGCGAGTGACTTCAGCCTTGACGGTTTGAATGGCTTGTTTTGAGCGAACCTTGACGCCCTCGCCTTCGGCATATTTGCCGTGCTCGGCCAGCATCTTTTGATGCCAGTCCGAGGCACCGGCAAAGAAGTCATCAGCGCGACGGAGCATGTCGACCGGCAAGTCACGCAGCTTGTTGCCGTAACGCAGCTCAACACGCTCCCAGCGTGTTGCATCCAGTTCGCCGAAGAGCTGGACGCCCTTTTCATAGACGTTGGTTTGCTTGCCCGCTTCTTTGCTACCAAAGTAGAAAGAGCGACCGCGCCCACCATTGACCCAAGGGCCAACGGTGTTGGGTTTTGGAGTCCGGCCAGCAACATCCATAAGCCCCGCATGCCAGTCATCACGGATGCGTTCAAGACCGCCCCGGATGCCCTCGAAAAAGTCCAAGGCATAGTCAATGCGGGTGATCTTGGCTCCCGCCTCTTCAATAAGGTTCGCCATGCGGTGCCGCCAGTCACCACGCGCAAAGGTGCAGGCAGAGCCGTACACATTAGCGTGGATTGTTTTGGCCTGTGCTTGCTGTCTGGGGCTTTCGCCCGAGGCCAAGAAGCCAACCCATGCACATTCCGCGTCATTGCGAGTGATCGACCAGCGGAAGCGGTAAAAGTCATGACCCTTTTTGACTTCGGGTTCAATCTTGAACTCTGGCCCTAACGCCTTGCAGACCTTAAGTGCCAGAGCATGCGCCTGGGCACTTGCCGCGAAGTCCTGATCCGGTAGATCACGCAGCAGCTCACAGATTTTTTCTCGACGGTAGCGAGCAATGCTGTACTTGAAATCAAGATCAGCCTCAGTCACTCCATTGCGAGCATCCTCATAGGTCATAGCCTTGGGAAACAAGACCTCAACCGAAGGGACAGGCGCATTCTTCAGCTCACAGGTGAAGCGCAGCCAGTCGATATGGACAGCACCACCAGACTTTCGGCGCTCTGCCTGCAAACGAAGCTTCACTTCGTTTCCATCCAGAACCAAAGATGCATTCTTGGATGGACGACCACCAAGCGCACGACGAGCGACAAACTGCGAGTAATCAAGAACGTCGTATTTCACAGGCCCACTCCCTTGGCAACGATCTCCCCGTGATTACCAACGGGGAGGGTTCGGGCTTCGCCCGCAGCGGACGTGTCCCCGCAAGCGGGGCCCCTCGCCGCAGCGGCCTGCGAACGCAGAACAATCGCGAGGTTTTGACGGGTAAGGAAGTCAGCGATAGACATCCACTCAGCACGATTGCGGTACTGCATGCCCTCTCCAAGCTTGCCCATGTATGCAGTGATGACCATCACTGTTCCCCCTCGCGACGGGAGCAAAGACCCAGCACGATCAAGCTACGCATGACCGATTCGACAGAGCGCGACTCTTGCTTCGCAATGGCTTTCAGCTCTTCGCCGTGGAAGGCAAAAAGTCCAACAGACTTACGGAACTGATATCGGGGCTTGGAGCTGGTGCCTTTCACCCTGCATGAGCACTTCTCAAAAGGGAAACCGGCAATGCAGTCGAAAACGTCTGCGGAAGGAGTCAGGGCTTTGCCGCAATGAAGGCATGTGGTGCCCCCAGCGCCGACACGGCCGGGAACGGCCAAGCTATCGGCCGTGCCTTGCTTGGCGCCGGGGACGTCATCCGGGGAAGAGTTTTGAGACATGGCCGCTCCTGTTAAGAATTGGCCGGAGAATAGTCAACGCACCGATAACCGTCAACGATGCGATAACCAGAAATATTTTCAGGGTGTTGACGTTTTCAGACAAAAACCTAAAGTTCACCCATAAATTGCAGCAGGACCAGCTATGACCCCCTACGAATGGATTGATGTAATCAAGAAAAAAACGGGCCTCTTGACCGACTACAAAGTGGCCCAAACCCTTGGGATTTCTCGCGCTGCATTGAGCAACTACAAGAGCGGAAAACGCCAAACTTTTGATGAATCGACAGCCGTAAAAGTGGCTGGAATCTTGGGCGAAAAGCCCGAAGCGGTACTGCTAGATCAGTACGCTGAAACCGTCAAAACGCCAGAGGCGCGCACCGCCCTCTTAGCCGAGGCGCGGCGGTTATGTATCTTATGTTAAATATAAATTGCATCGACCCTTTGCGAGGCTACTTACCAGCAACTTCAAACGCCTTACTGGCACAATCCAAGGATGCGATTCCTTCACACGATGCTTCGCGTTGGCAATCTCCAGCGCTCTATTGACTTCTATACCCAGGTCATCGGCATGCAACTGCTGCGCACCTCCGAAAACACCGAATACAAATATTCGTTGGCTTTTCTGGGTTTTGAAGGCGGCAACCCTGGTCAAGCCGAAATTGAGCTGACTTTTAACTGGGGCACTGAAAGCTATGACATGGGCACGGCCTATGGCCATATTGCACTGGGCGTGCCTGATGCCTATGCGGCTTGCGAGAAGATCAAGGCTGCTGGCGGCAATGTCACACGTGAGGCCGGCCCGGTTAAAGGCGGCAGCACTGTGATCGCTTTTGTGACCGACCCCGATGGTTACAAGATCGAATTAATACAAGAAAATTCAAGGGCTTACATGGCTGACCGCCAGAGTTCCGCCAGCGGCGAAAAGTTCGATCCACTGCGTAACGCCTAAACTACTGAGCATTAAAAAAGCCCCGGCGCCTTTAGATAGGCGCCGGGGCTTTTTTTGCTCGCCGATAGCTAGCGCAGAGAAAGAAATGAGATAGCCCCCTGAATCTCCGGACACGGTCCATCGCTTATCTTCGAGATAAGCATAGGACTGTGCGTATGACTAGGCATACAGAAACGATTGAGGTCATCACCCGAGACCAGCGCAGGCGGCGCTGGTCGGCTGCCGAGAAGGCTGCCTTGGTTCGCAAAACTTATGAGTCAGGCATGAGCGTGTCGCTCGTGGCCCGCCAGGAAGGCGTCTCTGCCAGCCTGCTGTTCACTTGGCGGCGGCTGGAGCGCGAAGGCGCGCTGGTGGCTGTCGGTGCAGGCGAGGCCGTTGTGCCGGCATCGGAGCTGGCAGCCGCCCGTGCCGAGATCGCCAAGCTGCAGCGCGTGTTGGGCAAGAAGACCTTGGAGAACGAGATACTCAAGGAAGCCGTGGAGATCGCTGCAGCAAAAAAATGGATTGCGCGCTCGCCCTTGTTGCCCGGGGACGACCAATGAAGTCGGTCTGCTCGGTGCTGGGCGTGGCGCGCTCGAATCTGCATGTGCGGCATCACCGCCCTGGCCACTGGCAGGACAGCCGCAGAGGCCGCACCCCGGCCCAGGATGAGCTCTTGCTGGCCGACCTGCGGCGCCACATTGCCGAGTTGCCCAGCTATGGCTATCGCCGCGCCGGTGCGCTGCTCAATCGAGAGCGACGTTCACAAGGTCAACAGGCGCTGAACCACAAGCGCATCTACCGGGTCATGGCGCGGCATCGACTGCTGTTGCCCAAGGCGCCCAAGCGACGGCATTCGAGCCGCATTCACGATGGCCAGGTCAGTGTGCCGATGAGCAACATGCGCTGGTGCTCTGACGGCTTTGAGATCAAGTGCGATTCTGGCGAGACGGTCACAGCCACCTTCGCCAAGGACTGCTGCGACCGGGAGATCCTGGCCTGGCGGGCTTGGGAGGGCAAGGGACTTGCGGGAGAGCCTGTGCGCGACATGCTGGTGGAAGCCGTGGAGCGGCGCTTTGGCACGGTTGAAGCCGTGCCCCTGGAGCGTGAATTGGAGTTCCTCACCGACAACGGCAGCGCCTACATCGCGCACGAGACGCGTGGCATTGCTAGATCACTGGGCCTGAAGCCGATCAACACGCCCGTGTGTAGCCCGCAGAGCAACGGCATGGCCGAGAGCTTCGTGAACACCTTCAAGCGCGACTACATGAGCCGTATGGACCTGCGTGACGCGCCGACGGTGCTGGCGCAATTGCCGGGTGCGTTCGAGCACTTCAACGAGATCCACCCGCATTCGAGTTTGAAGATGATGTCGCCCAGGGAGTTCCGACGACGGCAGAATCACCCCGCCCATCAGGGCTAACTTAGCGACTGGACGGTGTCCGGAACTACGGGGGCAAGATCAGAAACGCAAACACCAGTCCGCAGAGAAATAGCAAGCTGGAGAAAATTATCCAAAGCTCAAGATTGGCAGTGATGCCAAGTTCGTCTAGCCCAAGGCCGACGACAAGGCTGCCGAGCGAAGCGGCTATGAGAACAGGGGCTAACTTTGTGAGTTTCATGCTTGCGTTGGCACTCAAACGAGTTGCTTCTGGCATCTGTTATGTGCGGTCAACATTGACTGCCGACAATGAGGAGCGGCAGTTGGCGAAAAGACAGTGATGCTACAGAGCAGATGCCTGTTACACCTGCTTTCTCTAAGTTCCCCTCAGAGCCCTGGTACATAAAGTTGGACGTGGTCCTCCCTCCTCCATCGTCCGTATGAAGGTTTCACGGTTTCTTCAATCCTTGAAGGATGGGCAACCAAGGAGGTAGAAACCTATGAACGACGCAATGCTCAATGACCTGCAGAAACGACTGCAGTACCTTGAAGACATACAGGCCATACAGACTTTGAAAGCCCAATATCTGCGTGCCTGTGATCAAAAGCAGCCCGAGGTCATGCGGGAATGCTTTGTCGAGCATGGTGCGGTGATTGAGGCCGATGGATTCCCTCCCATCGCTGGCCGCGAAGCTTGGGTGCAGACATTCGCCAGACTTGCTGTTGAGAATCCATCGATTCAGGATCGACACCACGGGCACAACCCGCAGATTCATATCACGGGCACAGACAGCGCAACAGCCCTATGGGATCTGGATTTTTGTCAGATCAATGTGAAAGAGCGCACTATCGTCAATCTCTCTGGTCAGTACACCGACGAGTATCTGCGCATCAATGGACGTTGGCAGATCAAGAACATGCGCTTCCAGCGGAGCTCTTTTGTCATGCGCCAAGCCAATGCGGAGGGAATGGAACGTGTTGTGGCACTGGGTCAGCCTCCTGCAACGGGCTTCATTGAAAACAGCTGATAGTCATTGCCAAATCTACGCAGATAGCTAGCGTTCAAATAGCAAAAAGCCCGATACAGCCATTGCCGTATCGGGCTTTTCAAACGAAATGGTGAATTAATCGGCCAGGATCACTTCCACGCGACGGGCTTGTGCATTGCTGCCGTCGGCTTGCATTTGTTCAGGTTTCTTCAGTTCGACCTTGTCTTCAGCCACACCCAGGGCCAGCAGCGCTGCTTGCACGGCTTGTGCGCGCTTCTTGGCCAGTTCGGCATTCACTTCCACGCTGCCGGTGGCGTCATGGAAACCGGAGATCACAGCACGCTTGCCGTCTTGCACGCCCTTGACCACATCGGCCAAAGCGGCATTGCCACCTTCGGCGACTTCAGCCTTGCCGGAAGCGAAGTAGAACTTCACCACGCCATCCTCCACGATCACGCTGGCTACATCTTCCTCAATCACGACAGGCACATTGGTGGCGTTGGCTGCAGGAGCTGCCATTTCTGCCTTGGGAGCATGAGCAATGCCGCGCTTGTAGACGACGGTGCCGACCATGGTGGATACGACCAACGCGATCAGGGCAAACAGAAAGCCCAGGGCAAAGCGTTCTTGGCTGTCGTCAGAGCTGTTGAAAGACATGAATGAAATCTCCGTTCTTGCGAATAAGTGTTGAAGTGCGAAATCTGTCTAGGACTTATGCAAACAAGGATGCATCAAGGACTGATACCTAGAGGCAAAGCTCTTGCCTGAACCGGATTTGCGTAAGTTCTACTGTCTTCTTCACACCCAGAATCGGCCGCGCCGTCAGGGTGGCAAAACGCGCCATTGTAGAGGTTTGCTGCTGTAAACCCTAGGCCAACCCTGAGGGAGAACAGCAAAAACCGCCCTGGGCTGCTATGCAAGAGTGAAATTCGTTGCTTTTATGCGTGTGGGCCTGTATCCGGTGCACCTATTGCGTCCTCCCGCGTTATACCTAGCAGTGAAGTGAGTTCTGACGCTGGTCACGGGAGTTTTTATGTCCACTTTTGCCCTGTTGAATACGCATATGAATGCAGCAGAGCGCAACGCCGACCAATTGCTGGATCAGGCATTGCAGCAATGGGGTGGCAGCGAGGATCTATGGGTGTTTGGCTACGGATCGTTGATCTGGCGCCCAGATTTTGAATTCACGGAGCGCCGCGCGGCTCATGTCCATGGCTGGCACCGCGCTCTCAAGATGTGGAGCACCATCAACCGCGGAACGCCCCAGGTTCCTGGGCTGGTGTTTGGCATGCTGTCTGGCGGCAGCTGTCAGGGCATGGTGTTTCGCATTCCACGTTCCGACGGCGACGCTGTCATGCGCAGGCTCTGGCAACGTGAGATGCCCAACGCGGTCTACGACCCACGCTGGCTGCCCTGCAAGACATCCCAGGGCGTCGTGAAAGCGTTGGCTTTTACGTTGTCACGCCAAAGCCCGCATCACACGGGCGAGCTGGCACCGGATGAATACCGACGCATTTTTTCGCAGGCTCAGGGCATTTATGGCACGACTTTCGACTATGCGCGCGCCACACTGGATGAGCTGCAGCGCCTGGGCATCGATGACAAGGCTTTGAAGCGTCTGCTCAGCTATGCCGATACCCATGGCAGCCAGTTTCAACGGCGTGCTGCTATTTGAAACATAGCTGACATCGCTTTATTGGCCTAGGATTCAAGGCAAAAACTATTGAAGTTTTAGACAGGGGTGCTGCACAATGCAGTTTTGCATTCTGGAGAGACTCTCATGCTTGCGAGCCGTTTAGCCACCCTTTTTTCTCGCCCGGTAGTCACGGGTCTGTCACTAGCGGCATTGCTGTTTGTGACCGCATGCTCCAGCACCAATACAGCCGCCCCCTCTGCTGCTGAAACTGCAGCAAGTACGGCTGGCGCTGGCAAGAGCGTGCAATCCATCGCACGACTGGAAGCGACCAAGGGCAGCAGCGTCAGCGGCACCGTGCAATTTTTCCCCCTGACAGAAGGTGGTGTACGCATTCAAGGCCGCGTGGAGGGTTTGGCCCCCAATACCGAGCATGGCTTTCATATCCATGAAAAAGGTGATTGTTCGAGCGGAGATGGTTTGAGCGCCGGAGGCCACTTCAACCCTACGCAGCAAGCCCATGGTAAGTTCAACGCCAGCCAACCCCATCATCTGGGAGACCTGCCCAGCCTTGATGCGGATCCGCAAGGTGTAGCGATCATTGATTTTGTGAGCAAGGATCTGGCCCTCAATCGCGGTGCCAACGGGATTCTGGGTCGCAGCCTGATTGTTCACAATGACCCCGATGACTTCACCACGCAGCCCACTGGCAACTCTGGTGCGCGTCTGGCCTGCGCTGTGATAGAGCGCGGAGCTTGATGCACAGTGCTGTTTTCGGATTTTTCCGTTTGTCAGCCCCTGATGCCGGGGGCTTTTTTGTCGCTGGCTTAAACGCCCTGCAACCGTTGCCGCCAGAGCTGCCGGGCTTGCTCTAGCGCGGATACGGTATCGACATCGAGCACGCAGCCAAGATCATCACAATCCCAGCGCTTGAGCATTTGCGACTGCGCTGCAGCTTTGACCACACTGGATGCGCCCAGGTCACCGCAAAGCGCCGACAGTGCTTGTAGTGCAGCGCGAGTAAAGGCCACAGGATGGCCTTTTTGTGCCTGGTAGAACGGCTGTATGACCTGCAACAAGTCGGGGTCGAGCTGGCCGAGTTGAGCTGCCAAGGCCTGCAGCGTTCTGGCCTGAATCAAAGGCAGGTCGGCGGGGAGGACCAGCCATCCATTGGCGTGCGAAGTGGCACGAACAGCAGCAGCGATGCTTTCACCCATGCCGGAATGAGGCCCGTATTCCACATGCCAAGGCAGTCCGCTGGCCTGAACGGCTGCAATTGTGGTCTGCAGCACGGTTCGATCGCCCAGCATGGCTTGCAGCTTATGGGTGTTCCCGCCCGAGGCGCGAAAGCGCTCTCCCCTGCCCGCGGCCAGTACGAGCACGCAAGGCAGCCCGGGGATCTGAGCCTGAGCGGACAAAACTTCTTGATTCATATTGCGCCTGAGCATAACGCCAGGCCTTGGCGCGCGGCACAATGCAGACATGAGCAGCCTATCTTCTTCCATCGCAGACCTGCGCAAGAGCTATGAGCGCGCAGAGCTCAGTGAGTCCGCTTCCGATGCAGATCCTTTGCAGCAGTTTGATCAATGGCTGCAGGAAGCTGTGCGTGCCCAGGTACCCGAGCCCAATGCAATGACCGTGGCCACTGTCAGCGGTGATATGCGTCCCAGCACGCGCATCGTGCTGATCAAGGGCTATGACGAACGCGGCATCGTCTGGTACACCAATTACGAAAGCCGCAAGGGCCAGCAACTGGCAGGCAATCCGTTTGCCGCCTTGCAATTTCACTGGGTGGAGCTCGAGCGTGTGGTGCGTATCGAGGGGCGCGTGGAAAAAGTCAGTGCCGAAGAAAGCGATGCCTATTTCGCCAGCCGTCCTCTGGACTCTCGCATCGGTGCCTGGTCCAGCCCTCAGAGTCAGGTGATCAGCGGTCGCAGCGTGCTGGTGGCCAATGCTGCCAAATATGGCGCACAGTTTCTGCTGAACCCTCCCCGTCCTCCGCATTGGGGCGGTTTTCGCCTCGTGCCCGACCGCTGGGAGTTCTGGCAAGGCCGCAAAAGCCGCCTGCATGATCGCCTCAGCTACAGGTTGGATGGCCAGAGCTGGATTCGCGAGCGTTTGGCGCCGTAATAGGGGTTCAGGGAGGCCCTCCTCCCTGACAACTAAGAGTTCTTGGCATGTTCTGTTTTTGATGATGTTTAGTTAATTCATGTAAGTTACATTAAATAAATGAAAAGATTCATATGAATATGGAGTTGGTCTCTGTTCAGCTTGTTGCTCCTTGATAAATTGGCTTTGCTCCATGCGTTGGCTCTTTGCAACTACATAAGCCCCAGAAACCTCCCACCTGCTTGAACTCGGATTCAGCCCAGAGAGCTTTCTTCTTCCCGGAAAATTGCAATCTCAGGCCAGCCCCATTCAGCCAAACCGCCCTCTTCTCTCATGACCTTTCCATCAAAAATATGTCCATCCCTTCCGGTATCGAAGTTTTCAACGAATGGCTGAGCCATGAAGGCAGCAAGAGCTGGGACCCGCTCGATACCAGCCCTGATGGCAATTACGAAAAGGTCTGGCTTGCCTGGCTTTACCACTTGTCAGGAGAACAGCCTTCGCAAGAAAGCGCTGCTCAGGCCAAGCGCTCACCTACTCTTGCCAACAAACCCTGGAACGAGGCTGAAGCCGTCGATGTGCAAAGCTTCTTGCGTATTCGCGAAGGCCAAAGGGCCCACCATCACCCAGACAGGCAAATCAGCCCCGTGACGCGCAGGCGCTACTGGCGCTTGCTGGAGCGTATCTATGATCATGCTCTGGAGCATGGCTGGGTACAGGCCAACCCGGCAACCGGCTTGGAACCCATGGAGCGCCCCCCTTCGGAAGACGGCAAAGGGCATTGCCTGCCCCCCCTGCTCTGGAAAGCTCTGCCAAGGCAGTTTCCCCAGGCCGACGGCTATCAGAATGCCCGCGACCGTGCGATTGTCCTGCTGCTCTATGAAATGGCCTTGGCTCCAGAGGAAGTACGCGCACTACTTTGGAAGGATTTGCGCAGCAGCGAAAGCGTAGTCTGGGATGGCAATACACAAGAGCCTGATGACCAGGAACAGGGTGCCGCATCCAATACTCTACGCTATCTGCATATCGATGGCGGCCGAGCCGCCCAGCAGCGGCTGCTGGAGGTTTCACCCAATGTAGCCAAGGCCTTGCGGGCCTGGCGCGGTTTCAGCCGTGCGCAGCGCGGGGCAAGCGTTGTGGACGGCGAGCATATGGTGTTCTATTCGCGCCGCGGTGGGCCGCTGTCGATCCGCATGCTGTTTCATGTGGCCTCGCAGATCATTCAGCGCGCCCATGAAGCCCAGCCCGAGAACGGCCAGAAATTCCCACTGCAGCGGGTGGGACCTCAGGTGTTGCGCAACACGGCCATCGTGCAATGGCTGCGTGCGGGCGTGCCCGAGTTGGAGGTCATCGCCAGAATTGGCGTGGACAGCACCCGCGCCTTGCGCCATTTGCAACACTATCTATAGCATGTAGCGCTTGCTCAGCAATCGCTACATGCCGATTCAGTGCTTAGAAGTCCATGCGCAGACCAACCATCAGATTACGGCCCGTCAATGGAGCGGCCGTCTTGATGAACGAGGTCGCGGCGTACGCCAGGCGGTTGGTCAGGTTCAGGCCCTTCACATAGAACTGCCACTGGTTGCCGCCGCTCTTCCACTGGTAGCTGGCAGCCAGATTGAGCATGCCGTAGCCCGGTGTCTCGCTTTCAAATGCCGCCGTTCGGTTCTGCCGCAGCACCTGTGTCCACTCGGCCATGGTGTCCCAGTTCGCCAGACGGGCATTGACGCGCAAGCCTGCGCGCAGCGCCGGGATGCGAGGCAGTGCAGAGCCATCGTCCAGTCTTGCGCGTACGCCATCACCAAAGACCGTCACGCTCAAGTCTCGGTTCAGACGCTGACTCAGTTGCGCTTCCCAGCCCGTAAAGCGTGCATCGCCCTGGGTGTATTGCAGCAGCTGCAAGCCTTCATGCTCATCCAGCGTTGCGCCATAGATATAGCCACGAATACGGTAGTGATAGGCGTTGAGCTTCCACTGCGTATCGCCGGAGTTCTTGCTCAGGCCCAGATCCAGCGCCTGAGAGCGTTCACGCCCCAGATTGGCATTGCCCAGTTCGTAGGTCGAGGTTGCCATGTGCAGGCCGTTGGCAAACAGCTCTTCGGCCGTGGGCATGCGGCTGCCGCGCGTGACTGAAGCCGTGGCGCTGTATCCGGGGCTGAACTTCCAGACCGTGCCCAGGGAGAACGAAGTCGCGCTGTGCTTGCGCTGCACATCGGTCTGCTCGGCATCGATGCGCTGACGATCATGGCGCAAGGCGCCCTGCAGGCTCCAGTCCTGCCAGCGGTATTCCTCCAGCAGGTACAGGCTTTGGCGTTCGGTATTCGTAGGTTGCACATAGGCTTCCTCACCCGTGGCACTGAAGCGGCGGCTCAGCGTCTGCACACCCAAGGTGCCGCGCCAGCCGGCGATGGGCTCGTGCTCCATCTCCAGGCGCAGATCATGGCCGCGATTGCGGAAGGTCGTGGAAACGGCGCCATCCTCGATTTCGTCATGCTGATAGCGGGTCCAGCCGCCACGCAGGCGCAGGGCGGCGATACCCGCCACCGGTTTGCGCCATTCGCCGCGCAGATCCCAGCGCTCGCTGGTCAGGTCCACCACGGGAACGCTACCCGAGCCACTGTCCTCGTGCTCATGGTCATGCCCGTCGTGATCGCCGCAATGCAGATGGTCGCCATGGGCATGGCAGCCTGCAAAACCGTGCTGGTGGCCAGGCAAGCCGTACTTGGCCTGCTGTCGGGTATAGGCCAGGCCCAGATAGCCGTTGTCACCGACCCATGATAAGCCCAAGCTGCCCGTGTTGCCACGGCTGAAGCTACCCGGCACCTTGCCGCCGCCCCCCCAGCCGCTGCCCACGCGGTAGTCGCCCGCATTGCGCGCCGCACCTTCGGCATGCATGACCAGCGAGCCATTGTTGCCACCCAGCGGCGTAACCCCGGTCAAAGAAAAAGCACCTGCTGCCATGCCCGCCGCGCTACCGGCCTGGACCTCGGCCGAGCCCTGCAAAGCCTTGTCGGGAATGGTGGTGGCAATCTTGCCGTCAAGCACATTGACCACACCGCCCATGGCGCCCGCGCTGTAGAGCAAGGCCGATGGGCCGCGCAGCACTTCCATCTGGGTTGCCAGCAAGGGCTCGGTCGTGACCGCATGGTCCGGGCTGACCGTGGAGGCATCCAGCAACTCGGAGCCATCGCTGAGCACCGAGACACGCGCGCCATCCATGCCGCGAATCACGGGACGGCTGGCACCGGCACCGAAATGGCTGGCGTTGATGCCGGGCTCTGCTGCCAGGGTTTCGCCCAGCGTGGCAGCACGGCGCAGGCGCAGCTCCTCCTCGCCCAGCACCTGCACGGGCGTGGCCATATCGCTGGCGGCCATGCCGGTGGTCGAGACAGTGACCTCGCCGAGAGTGGCCTCGGCAGTCGCCGCTTCCTGCGCATGGACGGCCGGCACTGCAGCCAGCAAGGAAGAAATAAACAAAGTTGAACGGTAAGACATCGCAATTCCACACAGCTGCGCCCACTTCGGCGTGCGAAGCGAGGCAGCAAAAATGAATCAAAACAGCTTCTAGCGCTCACGCATCAAGCGCTGATTGCTATTAATTTCAAGAACGCGCGCTTGCTTTCTGCCCGGACTGGCAGGAACTCAGGCGCGTGGAAGTTGCGATGCAGGAGGTGCGCGCGCATCGAACGATGCGGCGACAAAGATGGCGTGAGGCCGAGGGAGATAGGGCGCTGGCAGCGCAGAGTCAGGCGCTACCCCCTCGAAGTGCAAAACTGCTGGCGGTCCTGCATAGCCATGGTTGGCCTGGTCAAGCAGCTGACATTCGGCCGGTCCGTGACCGGCAAACAGCGCATGCACCCAGTTGCCCGCCGTGCAATCCGGCGGGGCTGCCCCCTGCTCGGCTTGGGCAGACAGAGCCCATGGCGTCGCACAGCTATCTCCATCTGCAGCAGATACGTTTGCAACATGGCCAACGGCTTGCTCACACGAGGCGCCGACCGCAGAAGCCACGACCGGGGAAAGCCCTGCCGCATGCACTGCCCGGTGCATCTGACCCAGTGTGGGGCCCAGCACCATGGCCAGTGCCAGCACGGCAGCCAGCCAGTAGGCATACCAGCCATCCACGCGCATGCCCCGCTCAGCCAATGCGGAGCGATGGTGTTGTGTGCGAGTGAACCTAGTGGACAAGGGACGAATCCGGAGGGATAGGCGATGAACTAGCAAGCCCGATCGGGCTGGCAAAAGACAGCGAAGTGTAACGCGGGCTTGCAGGCACTGCCCGCAAACCGCGCTCAAGCGGGCATCACTGGTGGTCGGCCATCAATTCTTGAGCCAGCGTGCAAATGCGTTCTGGAATTTCTGCACCTTGGGCCCGACCACAAAGGCGCAGTAACCCTGGTTGGGGTGCTGCAGAAAGTAATCCTGGTGATAGGCCTCGGCCGGCCAATAGGCCTTGATGGGCTCCAGCTCGGTCACGATTGGGGAGTCATACGCGCCATCGTCGCGCATTTCCTGCATCAGCTCGGCCGCCACCTTGGCCTGTTCTGCATTCGTGGTGAAGACGGCACTGCGGTACTGCGTGCCCACGTCGTTACCCTGGCGGTTAAGCGTGGTGGGGTCATGGGTGGCAAAAAAGATCAGCAGCAGATCGCGCAGGCCGATGACATCGCTGTCGTACTCGAGCTTGACCACCTCGGCATGACCGGTCTGACCGGTGCAGATGGCTTCGTAGCTGGGATGATCCAGATGACCGTTGGCGTAGCCGCTTTCCACATCCACGATGCCGCGCACGCGATCGAACACAGCCTCGGTGCACCAAAAGCACCCTCCACCCAGATAAATCGTCTGCACTGCCATAGCTCACTCCTTTGAAAACAGCCTGCGCCCATGTATGGAATCAATCCCGATTTCACAGGGGCGCAGCGCCTAGCACTACCGCCATTTTGGCGGCCCACTACACTTGCCGCAGAAATTGCAATAAAGCCCTGGCCCTGATCGCTCAGGATGTATTCTTCACAACGCCCCTCACACACCATGAAGTCTTCCGTCCGCTGGACCATCGGTCTGGTTGTGGTCGGCCTGCTAGCCGCTGTCGGCTGGCGCGCATT
Source organism: Comamonas resistens (assembly GCF_030064165.1). Classification (NCBI taxonomy): domain Bacteria; kingdom Pseudomonadati; phylum Pseudomonadota; class Betaproteobacteria; order Burkholderiales; family Comamonadaceae; genus Comamonas; species Comamonas resistens. The sequence goes on along the minus strand of NZ_CP125947.1, from coordinate 2,533,726 downwards.
CAGCAATCAACAGCATAAAAGGCAGGCCATGGCTGCTTCCAGCGCACCGCTGGAGCTGCCCATACAGATAGCAGCCAACGAGGTTCTGGAAGTGCGCCCGCTGCAGCTGTCGCTGACCGTGCCCGTCAACGGCACTGTGCAAGCCTTGCATTCGGCGGTTGTGAAGGCCTATGTGGCCGGCGAGCTGCACGGCCTGGAGGTACGCGAGGGAGACAATGTCAAACGCGGCCAGGTGCTGGCCCGCATCGATGCCACCGAAGCCACGGCCCGCTGGCGCCAGGCCCAGCAGCAGGCCGATGCATCGCGCGGCCAACTGGTCATAGCGCAACGCAATCAGGACAACAACGCCGCACTGGTGCAAAAAGGCTTTATCTCCACCACGGCGCTGGCCACCTCCCAGGCCAATCTGGATACCGCACGCGCCAATCTGGCGGCCGCCCAGTCCGCCGCCGATGCCGCGCGCAAGGCCGTGACGGATTCCGTCATCACCAGCCCCATGGACGGGCAGATTGCCCAGCGCTTTGTGCAAAGCGGTGAGCGTGTGGGCGTCGAGGCCCGCATTGTCGAGGTCGTCAACACCGCGCAGCTGGAAATTCAGGCTCAGTTGGCCCCTGCCGATTCGGTACAGGTTCAGGTGGGCCAGACGGCCCGGCTGCAAGTGCCTGGCGCAGCCGATGACCTTGCACCCGTGCTGGCAAAGGTGGTGCGCATCAACCCCAGCGCGCAGACAGGATCGCGCACCGTCGCCGCTTATCTGGCCGTGCAGCCTGACGGCAGCGATGCAAAAAAAGATAGCAGCTTGCGCCCTGTACAACTGCGCCCTGGCCTGTTTTTGCAAGGCAGCATCATTACCGGCGACTCCAGTCAGCTGGCCGTGCCTCTGACTGCCGTACGCACCGACAAGCCCCAGCCCTATCTGCAGCTGCTGCGCACGAGCCAGCCTGCGGCGGCCACGGCCCCCTCCAACCCTGCTGACGAAGCGGCTGCGCAGCCGGTTTTGCGCGTGGCCCACCAGCGCGTGGAACTGGGCAGCCAGACCGCATACCAGGGCACGACCTGGGTGCAGATCCGCCGGGGCCTGCAGGGCGGCGAACGCATTCTGACGGGCACCGCAGGCGGTCTGCGCGAAGGCACTGCCGTGGAAGTGCAGACAGCCTCCTCCCCACCAGCCGCCGGAGGCCGCTAAATGTGGTTCACCCGCATCAGCCTCAAAAACCCGGTACTGGCCACCATGCTCATGCTGGCCTTTGTGGTGCTGGGCGTGTTCTCCTACCAGCGCCTGAAGGTCGATCAGTTCCCCAACATCGAGTTTCCCGTGGTTGTGGTCTCGGTCGCCTATCCCGGCGCATCGCCCGAAATCGTGGAAAGCGAAGTCACCAAGAAGATCGAGGAAGCGGTCAACTCGGTCGCCGGCATCAACTCCCTGACCTCGCGCAGCTACGACAGTACCAGCGTGGTCATCATCGAGTTTCAGCTCCACATCGACGGCCGCCGCGCGGCCGACGATGTGCGCGAGAAAGTGGCTTCGGTGCGCCCCACCCTGCGCGACGAGGTCAAGGAGCCCCGCGTCATCCGCTTTGACCCGGCCAGCGCCGCCGTCTGGTCGCTGGCCGTGGTGCCTGATCCGCATGCGCTCCACGGCATCAGCCGGCCGGACAACGCCGCAGTGACGCCGCCCGATGCCATTGCGCTGAGCAGCTGGGCCGACCAGGTGCTGAAAAAGCGGCTGGAGAACGTGCGCGGCGTGGGCGCAGTGAACCTCGTGGGTGCCACCCAGCGCGAAATCAATATCTACCTGGATCCCAGGGCCCTGGAGGCATATTCCATCACGCCCGATCAGGTCGCTCAGGCCGTGCGCGCGGAGAATCAGGATCTGCCCGTAGGCTCCGTGCGCTCTCTGACCCAGGAGCGCGTGGTGCAGATTGATGCGCGCATCAAACGCCCTGCGGAATTTGCCAACATCATCGTGGCCCAGCGCAATGGCGCCCCCATACGCGTGGGCCAGCTGGCCCGGGTGCAGGACGATGCCGCCGAGGTGCAGACGCTGTCGCTCTACAACGGCCAGCGCACGCTGCTGATGACGGTACAGAAAGCCCAGGACGAAAACACGATCGAAGTGGTGGACGGCCTGAACGCCGCAGCCAGGGCCATCGCGCCCGAGCTGCCGCCCGGCATACGCCTGGAAGCCGTGGCCGACAACTCCCGCGCTATCCGCGTGGGAGTGAACAATGTGCGCCAGACACTGATCGAGGGTGCGGCCCTGACCGTGCTGATCGTGTTCCTGTTCCTGAACTCCTGGCGCTCGACCATCATCACCGGGCTGACCTTGCCGATTGCGCTGATCGGCACCTTTTTGTTCATGTACTGGTTCGGTTTCTCGATCAATATGGTCACGCTGATGGCGCTGTCGCTGTGCGTGGGCCTGCTGATCGACGATGCCATCGTGGTGCGGGAGAACATCGTGCGCCATGTTCAGATGGGCAAGAACGCCTATCAGGCGGCGCTGGAAGGCACGCAGGAAATCGGCCTAGCCGTGCTGGCCACCACCTTGTCCATCGTGGCGGTGTTTCTGCCCATTGGCTTCATGGGCGGCATCATCGGCCAGTTCTTTCACGAGTTCGGCATCACCATCGTTGCGGCGGTGCTGATCTCCATGTTCGTGAGCTTCACGCTGGACCCCATGCTCTCCAGCGTCTGGCATGACCCGGCGATTCACGCCCATGGTGAACATGGCCGGAAAAGCCTGTATGACCGTACGTTGGGCAAAGTCACCGCCTGGGTGGAGCGCGCCAGCGACAGGCTGTCCGATGTCTACCAGTCCCTGCTGCGCTGGTCGCTGGCGCACAAGCTGCTGACGCTGTTCCTAGCATTCCTTATTTTCATAGCAAGCCTCGCGCTTGTACCTTTGCTGGGAACGGAATTTGTGCCCAAGGCCGACTTCTCGGAAACCCAGATCAGCTTCAACACGCCCGAGGGCTCTTCCATCGAGGCAACCGAGGCCAAGGCCCTGCAGGTCAACGCCATCATCAGGCGCATGCCCGAGGTGCGCTACACGCTGACCACCATCAACACCGGCAATGCCAACGGCAAGAACTACGCCAGCATCTATGTGCGGCTGGTGGACCGACACGAACGCCAGCGCAATGTGGATACGCTTTCAGCCGATCTGCGCACCCAGCTGCGCGCCGTGGCAGGCATCACCGTCACCCATGTGGGCCTGCGCGAGCCCGTAGGCGGCCAAAAGCAGGTGGAGTTCTCGCTGATGGGGCCGGATCTGGACGAGCTGGCCCGCCTGAGCCGCATCGTGCAGGATCGCATCCGTCTCATTGCGGGCCTGGTCGATCTGGACTCCAGCCTCAAGCCCAACAAGCCCCTGGTCAATATCGAAGTCCACCGCGACGCGGCGGCCGACCTGGGCCTTTCGGTGGGGAGCATGGGCAGCGCCCTGCGCACCTGGGTTGCGGGCCAGACCGTGGGCAACTGGCGCGCCAGCGACGACCAGACCTATGACGTCAATGTGCGTCTGGCCCCCGAGTCCCGCACCACGCCGCAGGACCTGGAGCGGCTGCCGTTTGCGCTGGCTGCCAGCGATGGCGGCACACGTATCGTGCGCCTCAATCAGGTCGCAAGCGTAGTGGACGGCACGGGTCCCAGCCAGATCAACCGCCGCAATCTGAACCGCGAAGTCGCCATCAACGCCAACGTCTACCAGCGCAGCGCGGGTGAGGTCTCGGCCGATATCAAGGCCGTCATGGCCCAGATTCCGCTGCCGCCGGGCTACAGCTATCAGTTCAGCGGCGCGGCCAAGAACATGGCCGAGTCCTTCGGCTATGCGGGCTCCGCACTGGCCCTGGCCATCATCTTCATCTACATGATTCTGGCCAGCCAGTTCAAGAGCTTCTTGCAGCCCCTGGCACTGATGACCTCGCTGCCACTGACCTTGATCGGCGTGGTGCTGGCCTTGCTGATGTTTGGCTCGGCCCTCTCCATGTTCTCCATCATCGGCGTGGTCATGCTCATGGGCCTGGTGACCAAGAATGCCATCTTGCTGGTGGACTTTGCCATCCGCGCCCGCGAGCCGCACCGCGATGAAGCCACAGGCCAGACCGTACCCGGAATGCCCCGCGCCGAGGCCCTGCTGCTGGCAGCCCGCGTACGACTGCGCCCGATTCTGATGACCACGCTGGCCATGATTTTCGGCATGGTGCCGCTGGCCTTTGCGGTATCCGAAGGCTCGGAGCAGCGTGCCCCCATGGGCCAGGCCGTGATCGGCGGGGTCATCACCTCCTCGCTGCTGACCCTGGTCGTCGTGCCCGTGGTGTACTGCTATCTGGACGATTTTTCGAACTGGCTGCGCCGCAAATGGTCTGGCGCCCCCTCAAAAAGCGATGATCCGCCGCACGATGCCTCCGAGGCTCGTAGAATCGATGGTTTGTCCTGATAAGTCTTTTCCCGGAGATACCATGGCCCTGCCAATGAACGCCCAAGTGGACCCGCGCGACGTGCACGCGCAGGCTCGTTTCAACATGATCGAACAGCAGGTGCGCCCCTGGAACGTGCTGGACGAGAGTGTGCTGGAGCTGATGGGCCAGATTCACCGTGAAGACTTCGTGCCGCCCGAGTACCAGTCCATGGCCTATATGGACCTGGAAATCCCGCTGAAGGGCACTGCCGAAGAAGCCGCCAAGCAAGGCTGGCACATGCTGGCTCCCAAGATCGAGGCTCGCATGCTGCAGGATGTTCAGCTCAAGCCTTCCGACCGCGTGCTGGAAATCGGTTCCGGCTCCGGCTACATGGCCGCGCTGCTGGCCGCCCAGGCCAAGGAAGTCGTGACCATGGAGATCGACCCCGAGCTGGCCGAAATGGCCCGCGAGAACCTGCTGAGCGCCGGCGTCAAGAATGTGGAAGTCAAGCTGGCCAATGGCGCCACAGCTTCCCTGGCCCAAGGCACTTTCGATGTGATCGTGCTCAGTGGCTCCGTCGCTGAGATCCCCGAAGCCCTGTACGCGCAGCTCAACGAAGGTGGCCGCATAGCCGCCATCGTCGGCCATATGCCCGTCATGCGCTTCACCCTGGTGACCAAGAACGGCAACAGCTTCGAAGTCAAGAAGCCCTGGGATATCGCCGCCTCGCGCCTTGTGGGGTTTGAAGAGCCTTCGCGCTTCTCGTTCTAACGCTGCCAAGCCCTGCCGGCTCAAACCCGCAGGGCTTTCTGTTCGGTACATGGCTGGCGCCCTCTTCCGCCCAGCCTCCAAGGATTTTCTATGTTGACCCAGGTCTTGCCCGCACAGTTCCAGCAGTGGCTTGCCCCATACACCGCCAAGGGCGTCGCACCGGTGGTGCTCGATGTACGTGAACCCTGGGAGATCGCCCAGTCCAGCATTCAGCCCGGCGAAGGCTTTGAGCTGCGCTGCATTCCCATGCACGAAATTCCCGGCCGCCTGCAGGAACTGGATCCAGACCATCCCGTCGCATGCCTGTGCCACCATGGCGCCCGCAGCATGAGCGTGGCCGCCTTTTTGCTCAACCACGGCTTTGAAGATGTCAGCAATATCACCGGCGGTATCGACGCCTGGTCGCTGAGTGCCGATCCCAGCGTGCCCCGCTACTAGAACAAGACTTGCGCAAATCAGGCCCATGCCAGCGCTTTGCCTTAAGGAAGCCGTCTTGGCACATCCTTGTCTGCGCAAGTCCTGAGAATTTCCAGTGCCCTTCATCTGCCCGAGACTGCCTTAGCCCGACACCTATGAACCAGCTGCCCCGGCCTCTGCAAATTGTCCCTCCTCACGCGCTTGCCGCGATTTCCATGGGCGTCTTGCTTGGAGGGGCTGCCAGTCTGGTTCAGGCCCAGACCTTGTCCGAGCTGGTTCAGCAGGCGCGCGGCTATGACGCCACCTGGCAGGCTCAGCAAGCCGACGCCCGCGCCGCCGCCAGCCGTGCGGACCAGGCGCTGTCCGGCCTGCTGCCCAGTGTCGGCCTGTCTGCCGGTGCCAATCGCACCCATGTCGACGTCCATACCTCCGTGGCCGTACCCGGCATGGCCAGCAGCTTCAACAATACGCAGCAGAACGTACAAGTCAGCGCCCAGCAGCCGCTGTACCGCCCGGCCAACAAGATCGCTTACGAACAGGGCCAACGCGGCGTGGACGTGGCCCAGGCCCAGCTTGATGCTTCGGCACAAAACCTGATCGTACGTGTCTCCCAGGCCTATTTCGATGTGCTTGCCGCACAGGACAGCGTGCAGGTTGCCCAGGCGCAAAAACAGGCCATCAGCACCCAGCTGGAAATGGCCAAGCGCAATTTCGAAGTCGGCACGGCCACCATCACCGATTCGCGCGAAGCCCAGTCCCGCTTCGATCTGGTCACCGCACAGGAAATTGCTGCGCAGAACGACCTGCAGGTCAAACGTGTGGCACTGGACCAACTGGTGGGCCGCGTGGGCATACAGCCCACGCCACTGGTCGCGCCCATGACCCTGCCCAAGGTGGAGCCCGACAATATGCAGGCCTGGGTCGACACAGCGCTGGCCAGCCAGCCGCAGCTGCGGCAGGCCCAACTGGCCCTGGATATTGCCAAACTGGAAACCCGCAAAGCCGAGGCCGGTCACAAACCCACGGTCGACCTGCAGGCAGGCTATGTCGTCAACCGCTATCCCAATGGTTCGATGACGCCCTCCATCCCCCTGAGCTATCGCACCAACGCGGCCCAGATCGGCGTCGTCATGAACATGCCGCTGTTCGCCGGCTTTGCCGTGCAGAACCGCGTCAAGGAAACCGTGGCGCTGGAAGAAAAAGCCCGCGCCCAGCTCGATGATGCGCGCCGCAATGTGGAGCAATCCACGCGCACGGCCTTTCTGGGCGTGCAGTCAGGTCAGGCCCAGGTCAAAGCCCTGGAAGCCGCCCTGGCCTCCAGCCAGAGCGCGCTCGAAGCCAACAAAATGGGCTACGACGTAGGCGTGCGCATCAACATCGATGTGCTCAATGCCCAGAGTCAGGTCTACCAGACCGAGCGAGACCTGGCCAATGCCCGCTATCAGGTGCTGCTGGGCCAGCTCAAACTCCGGCAGGCTGCAGGTGTACTCAGCGACGACGATTTGCGCAGCATCGACAGCCTGACGCTGGTGACGCAGGCACCGGCAGCGATGCAACGCCCTGCTGCAGCCGAGACCGCCGTCAAGCCAGCAACCCGCAAGGCGGTCGAGCCGCGCACCACAAAACGCTGACCTCAGCCTGGCTGCATTGCTGCGGATTTCATAGCTTCTGACGCATGTCCCTTTGCAGCTTCCGCTTGAAATACATCCAAATCGCAAACACAGACAGCGCGAGCCGCTCTGATTTCAGGAGTAATTTCCGTTCCGGCCCGCTCGTATGAGCTTCACAATGGCATCCGCCGTGGCGGCTGCCGCCCCGCGGTGCTGGAGCATGAAGTGTCTTGCCTGCTCTTCGGCCTCTGCCAAGGCCGGCAAATCCTGCACCAGAGCAACGGCACGCTGCATGGCCTGCGCCATATCGCTGCAGCGAAAAGCAGCCCCTGCCTGCACGGCCAGATCGGAGGCCTGGCTGAAATTGAAGGTATGCGGCCCCAGAATCACGGGCGTACCGCAAGCCAGGGCCTCGATCAGGTTCTGCCCGCCCAGGGGTTCAAAGCTGCCGCCCATCAGCGCCAGATGAGACAAGCCGTAATAAAGCGGCATCTCGCCCAGCGAATCGCCGAGCCAGAGGCTGCCATCCTGCAACGGCGGTGCATCCCCGGCATCGGCCGCATGACCCCACTGGCTGCGCCTGGAGACGCCGAACCCGGCATCGGCAATCAGCTGAGCCACCGCATCAAAACGCTGGGGATGGCGCGGCACGATCAGCCATTGCACGGCGCCGGCCAGATCCGGCTGCTTTTGCAATTGCTCCAGCAGCAGCAGCTCTTCGCCTTCGCGGCTGCTGGCAAACAGAACGACGGGCTTTTGGTGCGCCAACCGCAATCCATGCCGCCAATTTGCCGCCCGGCTCATCAGTTGCTCGTCAGGCTGTGCATCGAACTTGAGATTGCCCAGCACCGCGCTGACTTTGGCCCCCACATTGCGCAAACGGCGCGCATCGTCTTCGGACTGCGCCCAGACGGCGGCCAGTGCCGCATAGGCTGGCTTTGAAATCAGCCCCATCTTCAGAGCACCCGCCTCGGATTTTTCATTGAGCCGCGCATTGGCCAAAGTCAGTGGAATCCCGGCGTTGGCACAGCCGGCAATCAGATTGGGCCAGATCTCGGTTTCCATGAGCACGCCCACGGCCGGGCGGAACTGCTCGATAAAGCGCCTGGTTGCAGCCAAGGTGTCCCAGGGCAGCCAGACCTGTACATCGCCGGTCCGCAGCAGCTTGCCCCCCTCTTCCCGGCCGGTGGCCGTGCTGTGCGTCAGCAGCAAACGCATGGCGGGCAGGCGCTCGCGCAGCGCCTGAATCAGAATCGCCGCTGCCCGAGTCTCGCCCAGAGACACGGAATGAATCCAGACCCATTGGCCGCGCCCGTCCTGTCCCAGATCTGCCGGCGTGTAATGGCCAAAACGCTCCGGCACCGCCACTGCGTAACCGGGTTCCGCCACGGCCCGCTTGCGCAGCTTGCGGCGCAGCAAAGGTTGGGCCGCCCATGCCAGCAGGCTGAACAGCCCACGGGCCAAGGTCATCGGAGCTTTCTTGCCCATGGGTGCGGTCGCTGCTGACGAAGATCAGTGTGCAGCGGCACCAACCTGCGCATCAGGCTTGACGCGCTTGAGCAGAGCCAGCATCTGCGCCTCGATACGGTGCAGTGCCTCCTGGCTATGGCCTTCGAACCGTAGCACCAGCACGGGCGTGGTGTTGCTGGCGCGAATCAGGCCAAAGCCGTCGGCCCAGTCCACGCGCAGGCCATCAATCGTGCTGACCTGGGCAGGGGCGGCAAACTCGGTCGCGGCCAGTGCCTGCAGCTCGGCTGCCAGGCGGTGGGGTTCGCCTTCGGCGCAGGCCACATTGAGTTCGGGCGTGGAAAAGCTGGTCGGCAAGGCGTTGAGCACGGCGCTGGGGTCGGCCTCACGGCTGACGATTTCCAGCAGGCGGCAGCCGGCATAGGTGCCGTCATCAAAGCCGAACCAGCGCTCCTTGAAGAAGATATGGCCGCTCATCTCGCCGCCCAGCGGTGCGCCCAGCTCCTTCATGCGAGCCTTGACCAGGGAGTGGCCGGTCTTGAACATCACGGGCTTGCCGCCGGCGGCCTCGATCTCGGGCGCCAGACGCTGGGTGCATTTGACGTCGAACACGATGGAGCCACCGGGCACGCGCGACAGCACGTCCCTGGCAAACAACATCATCTGACGGTCGGGGAAGATGTTCTGGCCGTCCTTGGTCACAATGCCCAGGCGGTCGCCGTCACCATCGAAAGCCAGGCCCAGCTCGGCGTCCGTGGTCTGCAGCGCATGAATCACATCACGCAGGTTCTCGGGCTTGCTGGGGTCGGGATGGTGGTTGGGGAAGTTGCCATCGACTTCCGAGAACAGCTCGATCACCTCGCAGCCCAGTTGGCGGAAGATGCCGGGGGCCGAAGCACCGGCCACGCCATTGCCGCAGTCCACCACGATCTTCATGGGGCGGGCGAGCTTCACGTCACCGACGATGCGTGCCGTGTAGTCGGCCAGCACATCAGCCTGGCTGATCTTGCCTGCGCCGGTGATGCTCCAGTCCTCGTTCTCCATGCGCACACGCAGAGCCTGGATCTCATCGCCATAAATGGCACGGCCGGCCAACACCATCTTGAAGCCGTTGTAATCCTTGGGGTTGTGGCTGCCCGTGACCTGAATGCCGCTGGTGCACAGCGTGGCGGCCGCGAAATACAGCATGGGCGTGGTGGCCATGCCGATGTCGATCACGTTCACACCCACATCGGTCAGGCCCTGCATCAAAGCACCGGACAGCGAGGGGCCGGACAGACGGCCATCACGACCCACGGCCACCGTTTTTTCGCCAGCCGCCAGCGCGGCCATGCCAAAGGCTCGACCTATGCCGCGGGCGACTTCGTCGGTCAGCGTGGACGGAACAATGCCGCGAATGTCATAGGCTTTGAAGATGGAAGAAGCAACTTGCACAACGGTCTTTCTGAAGCAGGACTTACGCAAACAAGCCGGGCCGCCGGAGCGCCGGGCCGCCGGAGCGGATGCACAAGAGGTATTCCCATAGGGCAAACGTCTTGGCTGAACCTGATTTGCGTAAGTCGTATGAAGTTTTCAATCCCATAGCACTGGGCGCAGCCAGCACAACGCAATCTCTCGATTCTAGGTTGTAAACAGCAAGGCCCGCAGCTTGCGCACGCGGGCCTTGCAATCACGGGCGTCTGAAACCACCCGGGATTGAGCCTCGGATCAGAGCCTCGACTGCACCTGAGCCAAAGCCGCGGGATCTTCCATGGTGCTCAGATCACCGGGGTCACGACCTTCTGCCACCGCCTGCAACGCGCGCCGCAGCAATTTGCCGCTGCGCGTCTTGGGCAATGCGGTGACAAACAAAACGCGTTGGGGACGGGCGACAGCGCCCAATGCCGAGTCCACCAGCTTCATCACATCGGCCTCCAGGTTTTTGCAGCTTGCCTCATCCGCCACCACATTCGCATCACGCACCACGGCGAAAGCCAGCGCAACCTGTCCCTTGAGGCTGTCGGCCACGCCCACGACCGCCACCTCGGCAACCTGGGCATGCGAGGAAATCACTTCCTCGATCTCGCGGGTGCCCAGGCGGTGCCCGGCCACGTTGATCACATCGTCGGTTCGACCCAGGATGAAATAGTAACCGTCGGCATCGCGAATGCCCCAATCAAAAGTGCTGTAAACCAAGCGCCCGGGAATGCTCTTCCAATAGGTATTGATGAAGCGCTGGTCATCGCGCCAGACGGTTTGCATGCAGCCCGGCGGCAGCGGGCCTTCCATGGCCAGCACGCCTTTCTGGTTGGGTTCGGTCAACTCCTGGCCTGTGGCATCGTCGATGAGCTTGACGTTATAGCCATAAACGGCCTTGCCGGGGCTGCCGAAGCGGGTGGACTGAGGCTCCACGCCATTGCACAGCGTCATGATGGGCCAGCCTGTTTCGGTCTGCCAGTAGTTGTCGACAATGGGCTTCTTGATCGCGGCGCTGATCCAGGCTGCCGTGGGTTCATCAAGCGGCTCGCCGGCCAGCCACAAAGCCTTGAGGCTCGAGATGTCGTAGCGTGTCAGATGCTCGGCCTCATGCTTCTTGAGCACACGGATTGCCGTGGGCGCCGAGAACATATGGGTGACCTTGTACTTCTCGACCAGACTCCACCAGATGCCCGCATCGGGCCTTATCGGCAGGCCTTCGTACATCACGGTGGCCATGCCGGCGATCAACGGGGCATAGATGATGTAGCTATGGCCCACGACCCAGCCGATATCGCTGGTGCAGAAAAAGGTCTGGCCCGCCTGAGCATCGAAGATATGGGGCATGCTGGCAGCCAGCGCGACCGTGTAGCCGCCGGTGTCGCGCTGTACGCCCTTGGGCTTGCCCGTGGTGCCGCTGGTATAGAGGATGTAGCTGGGATGCGTGGATTCCACCCACACGCATTCGACCTGGGCATCCAGATGCTGCGCACGCAGTGCCGCCCAGTCATGGTCGCGCCCGGCGCTCATGGGCATCTCGGCCAGACCACGATTGACCATCAGTACCGCGGCAGGCTGGTGAGTGGACTGCTTCAAAGCCTCGTCCAGCAGGGGTTTGTAAGCCACGACACGACCGCCGCGCGAGCCCGCATCCGCACTGATGATCACCTTGGGCTGGGCATCATCGATACGCGATGCCAGCGCACCTGAGGCAAAGCCGCCAAACACGACCGTGTGAATCGCCCCCAGACGCACACAGGCCAGCATGGCAAAGCAGGCCTCGGCAATCATGGGCATATAGATCTGCACCCGGTCACCTTTTTCCACACCCAGTGCCTGCAGCACAGCCGCCATGCGGCTGACCTCTGTGTGCAGCTCCTTGTAGGTGTAGGTTTTTTCGGTATTGGTCTCGGTCGAAACCGCTATCAGCGCATTCTGATCACTGCGCGTGGCCAGATGGCGGTCCACCGCGTTGTGGCACAAGTTGGTGACGCCTCCCACAAACCAGCGGGCAAACGGCGGATGGCTGTAATCACAGATCTGCGAAGGCTTTTGCTGCCAGTCAATCAACTCTGCCTGTTCTGCCCAGAAACCGTCGCGGTCATCAATGGAACGCTGGTAAAACTCTGCGAAATGCTCACTCATGCTCATGTCTCCTTGGCTTTCCATCCATTGCAGAAAGCCTTCTGAATTCATAATTATTCATAATGCACTTGCCAGAAACTGACAACGCGGCCAGGGGCAATCCCTGCGCTGCCTTCATTCAACGCAAGAGCCCCCCACCTTCCAATCCGGGCTTTCCTCATCCATGCATCGATTCCCGGCAACGCAGCTCTTACAACTTGCCCAGGCGTCACACCTGTTTCAGACCTGGCACATGGCAAGCCCTGCACCACCATTGCGACTCTTGCATCGTCACCGTCGTGCCAAAGATATAAAAAAGCCCCACGCTTGCCCACTCCGTGTGGCCGCGGCCCCCCAAGGGGGCAGCTTATTGCCTTGGGGCGGCCCGACGGCAATAAAAAAAGAGCACCAGAAGGCGCTCTTTTTTTGATAACCGCAGAGGCTTACTTCACCAGTGCCAGCATGTCCTTGAATGCAGGATCCTCACAGGTACGCAGCCACTCGAACATGACCATCTCCGTGGTCACCAGCTCGGCGCCCGCACCGGCGAGGCGGTCGAACGCCGCATCACGGTTGCGCTCGGTGCGCGAGCCGCAGGCATCGGTCACTACCCATACATCGAACTCTTCTTCCAGCAATTCCAGCGCCGTCTGCAGCAGGCAGACATGGGTTTCGCAACCGGCGATGACAACCATATTGCGCTCGGGCGCTTGCTGCTGGGGCTTTTGCAGATGCTTGGGCAGGCTGCGGGCATTACCGCCCTGGGGCTTTGCCGGTGGGCGCAGCCACTCGCCCAGGCCTTCGGGCACGGCGCTGAAGTACATCTTCTCCAGAGTCTTGTTGCACAGGGCTTTAAGTTCAGCGTTGTTAAGCCCCAGGCGCGAAGGGTTCTGTTCCGTACCCCAGACCGGTACTTCCATCAGTTGGGCCAGCTTGGCCAGCTTGATGGCATTGGCCAATGCCTGTTCACCGTCATGGATGACAGGCATGAGCTTGTCCTGATAGTCGATCAGGACCAGTTGCGATTCGGTTGCGTCCAGCAGCATATTGTTTCTTTCCTTGCATTGGGCAGTTGCCACGAAATTGCAACTGCCTTTTTAGTCAGCGGTGAGGCAGCTTCAGGCCTGTTTTCCAAGCCGCCCGTGGCGTTATTGTCGCTGCAAGCAGCCGCCCAGCCTTTTTCAGGCCAGAAAAGGCTTTGTGCGGCAGCATTAACACAAATTGATGCAAACCTTCTAGATTGTGACCAGAACAGGGAAATTACGGGGTCAGAAGCACTACGAAATTAAGAGCATCAGCCGCAATAAGCTCATGCCTCAAAGTCATTTAATGTTTTGAATCAAATTCCCCATGAAATCTTGGAAATAGCGGTGTCATCCTACAAATTAACGTGGTACCCTCACGCCCCATGTCCAGATGGCTTATTGCACTACTTTTTGTCGGCGTGACCTCCGCACATGCGGCGCCCAGCGAGCAGCGTGACGACGACATGACTCAGTTGCTGGTCAACCGCAGTCTGATTACCCAGTTACGTGAAGCTCGCCACACCGTGGCCGAGAAGACGACCGACTTCGTTCGCGAAGCGCGTCAGAGCGTGACCGAAAAAACCTCCGACCTGGTCGTGACGGCCATGGGCTTCCTCGGTGTTCCTTACCGCTTGGGCGGCACCAGTGCGGAGACCGGCTTTGACTGCAGCGGTTTCGTGCGGGCCATCTACTCCCAGACCGTGGGCAAGGTTCTTCCCCGCGTGGCCTCCGAGCAAGCCCATGCCACTCAGCAGATCGACCGCGAAGAGCTCAAACCTGGCGATCTGGTCTTCTTCAACACCATGCGCCGCACCTTCAGCCATGTCGGCATTTACGTGGGCGAAGGCAAATTCATCCACGCGCCCCGCACCGGCGCCAGTGTGCGTGTGGAGAGCATGCAGACCTCCTACTGGGCCCGCCGCTTCGACGGCGCCCGCCGTGTCGAAGGAGCCGATGCCTCGGCCGCCACCGCAGCCGCCTACAGTGCACTGGCTCCTATCCAACCCTGAAAGCCATTCACGGACAGAAAAAAACGCCTGCCATATGCAGGCGTTTTTTGTTTGGAGCGAAGATATAGGCTGTACAGACAAATGTGAAAGAATCAGGCTCGCGCCCACACTCTCTGCTGTCTGACAGGGTCAGGACACGGCAACTTATAGAGTCAGGCTTCATTGTTCTTTCAGAGAGGAATCAAGATGTCCATCATTGGCACCATCATCGTAGGCCTGATCGTCGGCCTGATTGCTCGCGCCATCAAACCGGGCAATGACAGCATGGGGTGGATCATGACCATCCTGCTCGGTATCGCAGGCTCTTTTGTGGCTACCTATCTGGGCACAGCCATGGGCTGGTACAGAGCCGGTGAGGCCGCGGGCTGGATCGCCTCGGTCATCGGCGCCATCATCGTGCTCTTCATCTACGGTTTCATCCGCAGCAAGACACAGGGTTGATCGAAAGGCAGCGCAGACGCGCTGCCTTTTTTCATAGAGACCATGCTTTATGTGGAAAAAAGACACTCGACCTCTTCCCACCTCAATCCCTACATCCCTCAAGCGCCACGATGTGTCTCTCGCGGCCCAGCGTTCTCGCAAGCTGCTCAAGCAGCGCGCCCTGGTCAGCGCGGCTGCCAGCACCATTCCCGTGCCGGGCCTGGACTGGGCTGCAGACGCAGCTCTTCTCTCCAGGCTTATTCCGCGCATCAATGAAGAGTTCGGCCTAACGCCCGAGCAGCTGGACAGTCTCACACCCAGCAAGCGCGAACAGGTCCAGAAAGCCATTGCCATGGTGGGCTCGGTGCTGATCGGCAAGTTCATTACCCGTGATCTGGTACTGCGTGTGACACGCATGGTGGGCATGCGACTGAGCACCAAGCAAGCGGCCAAATACGTTCCGCTGGCCGGCCAGATCGCCGCTGCCGCGATAGGCTACGCCACATTGCGCTATCTGGGCGAACGCCATATCCAGGACTGCATTCGCGTGGTCGAGCAAGCCGAGCTCGACATCCCTCAACGCCTGCGCAAGGCCCGTGCACAGGTGCACCAAAGCGGGCAAAAGACAAACCAGTGGGGCCAGGTACGCCAGCGCATCATGCATCCACACCACTGGAGCCAGCCGGACCGGGGACCGTGGAAACGCAATCCCCCTCACTCCGGCAGCTGACTCTGCAGCCGACAATACTGCAATGACCAATATCGCAAGCTTGACCGTCCCCAGCGCCTCCTCCGCCGTCTCGGGCCAGCGCTACTGGCTCATGAAGAATGAGCCCGACGAATACTCCATCGATCACGCACTGGTTGCGCCAGACCAGCTCATGGGATGGAACGGCGTGCGCAACTATCAGGCACGCAACTTCATGCGTGACGACATGCAGATCGGTGACGGCGTCCTGTATTGGCACTCCAGCTGCGCCGAGCCCGGCATCTACGGTATCGCCCGCATTGCCGGCAATTTGCGCGTGGATACTTCTCAGTTCGACCCTGCCGACCCTTACTACGACCCCAAGTCGTCCCCGGACAAACCGCGTTGGCTGATGCTGGATGTGCAGGCGCTGCGCAAGACACGCCCTTTGCTGATCGCCGAACTGCGTGAGCAGCCAGAGCTCGGCGACATGCGGGTACTGCAAAAAGGCAATCGTCTGTCCATCACGCCGGTAAGCCAGGCCGAATGGAAATGCATCATGGGTCTGCTCGAAGGACGCTAGGTCGCGCCCACCCCAGTCACTTCTCAATTCATAGCAGTCTGCGCTGATTCCGTCTGAAGTGGAAGGCAATTTTCCCGAGGTCTGCCTCAAGCAGCCCGAACACCGATAATGTCGCGTTTTTTCGCGCCAGCCTCGGTCAGCCGCTTGACCCAGGCAGGAAAAGCCAAGAACGGCGCCCTTTTCAGGGTGTGCCACAACAACAGATAACAACGGTGGTTCCGTGCCCGACACGGCCACGCGCAGACCGGGATTCCAGGCCCGGTGCTCTTGTTCTTGAGAAGGAAGACCCAATTGACTGATCGCCCGCCCTCCGCGGCCTCGGCCTCCTCCACCCCTGCCCGCCTGCAGAAGACCCTGCTGCTATGGCATGTGATCATCATCGGCCTGGCCTACATCCAGCCCATGACCTTGCTGGACACTTTTGGCATGGTCTCGCGCGATTCGCTGCAGCATGTGCCGACCTCCTACTTTGTCGCGCTGCTGGCGGTCCTGCTCACCTCGCTGAGCTACGGTCACATGATTCGGCGCTACCCCTCTTCCGGCTCGGCCTATACCTATGCCCAAAAGGCCATCCACCCCAATGTGGGCTTCATGGTCGGCTGGTCCTCGCTGCTGGACTATCTGCTCTCGCCCATGGTCAATATCCTGCTGGCCAAGATCTATCTGACCTCGATATTCCCCGAGGTCAATCACTGGGTCTGGATCGTGGGTCTGACAGCCCTGATGGTCGTCGTCAACCTGCGCGGCATTCGCTTTGTGGCCAACTTCAACGGTCTCATCGTTTTCTTTCAGTTGCTCATCATTGCCATCTTCACCTTCCTGGTCTGGCGTGAGCTGCACGCCGGCCAGAACGCACTGGGTGCCATCGCCGAACATGGCGGTCTAAGCCTCTGGAGCGGATCACCCTTCTGGAGTGCCCAGGCCGATATCGGGGCGCTGATTACCGGTGCCACCATCCTGTGCTTCTCCTTTACCGGCTTTGACTCCCTGTCTTCTCTCGCCGAGGAGACCCACAACACCGAAAAGACCTTGCCCAAGGCGATTTTCCTGACCGCCTTGATCTCCGGCCTGATCTTTATTGCCGCCACCTATTTCCTGCAGCTGTACTTTCCGGGCGATCCCAAGCAGTACTTCAGGGCCGTGGACGAAACCCAGCCCGAAATCCTCTACCTGGTGGGCGGCGCGCTGTTCAAATCCGTGGTGCTGGCTTTTGCCATCGTCACCGTCATGGCCTCGGGCATTGCCGCTCATGCGGGCGTCTCGCGCCTGATGTATGTGATGGGGCGCGACGGCGTGATCCACAAGCGCTTTTTCGGCCATATCGACCCCAAGACCTTCACACCCTCCTACAACATTCTGCTCGTGGGTGCGGTGGCTCTGACCGCCGGCTTCCTGAGCCTTGAATATGTGGTGGCCCTGATCAGCTTCGGTGCGCTCACGGCCTTCAGCTTTGTGAACCTGTCGGTCCTGGCCGAGTATGTCTGGCGCCAGGGCCGCTGGCACAGCCTGGGCGATGTGCTGCGCTATGTGGTCACACCGGTGCTGGGCTTTATGAGCGTGGGCGCCATGTGGCTGGAAGTGGAGCCCACCTCGCTGACCTCCGGCTTGATCTGGGGCAGCATCGGCTTCGCCTATCTGGGCATCATCACCGGCGGTTTTCGCAGCTGTGCGCCCCAGTATCGCGAAGATATCGAGTAAAAATACGGACAGCTCCCTTACCCAGCGGGCGCTGCACGCTCCTTTTTTGGAAGTCAGCGCTTTCCCGACAGGCAAACGCTGAACAGCCGCCCTAACATGCAGGCTTCTGACTCAGGAGGCTTTCCATTGCGCTGGAGCAACCCCATCACCCTGGCCTGGCGCCGCGCCAGAACCACTTTTCCCTCTCGTGCAAAGCTGGCGGCTCGCGATGCAATCGCCGCTGCACTGGCCAGCGCCCTGGCCTGGCAGCTGGCGCGCCTGCTCTGGAATCATCCCCGCCCCGCTTTTGCAGTGGTCACGGCCGTGATCTGTCTGGCTCCCGGCCTGCCTAGCCACCTCAAGCAGGCCAAAAGCCTGCTGATCGGCTGCACCCTGGGCATTGTGATTGGCGATCTGCTGTGGCAGTTGCCCGACCAGCATCTGCTGATCCGGCTCAGTGCCGGCATTTTCCTGGCCGTGCTGCTGGGCGCGATCATAGGCCCCGCACCGGCCGTACCTATTCAGTCGGGCGTCTCCGTGGTACTGGTTTTGGGCCTGGGCCCCAGCACTGCGGGCAGCGCGCGTCTGCTCGATGTGCTGGTCGGTGCAGCTGTAGGGCTGCTGTTCAGCCAGGTGCTGTTCACCTCCAACCCCATCAAGGATATGGGCCGGGCGGCTTCCACCTTTCTCAAACAGCTGGCCAACGGGCTGGACCTGATTCTGAAAGCTTGCCAGATGCAGCAGGCCGACAGTGCTGAAACCGCGCTGGGTCAGCTGTCTCTGGCGCATGAATCCTTGGCCGCCCTGCGCGCTGCTGTAGGGCAAGCCCATGCCTCGCGCCGTTGGTCGCTGCGCGGACGGCTCAATGCCGACCGGCTGGCGTTTGTCACCCGCCGCTATGACCGCCATGCACTGCGCGTTTATGCCACGGCCTTGTTACTGGCCGAAAGCATGAACCGCGCGACCTCCCATACCCATAGCCCACCGCCCGAAGTGCTGAGCAGCTATTGCCGCTGGCTGGTCGATGCCTGCCTGGATCTGGCCAACCAACCCACCGTGGTCGCACTCAAAAGTGATGATCCATTGGCCACCCTGGCTCCCTGGCAGCCCGAGGTTCAACCCAATATCGCGCCGCTGCTGGCCGCCGACTGGCAGGCCGCTTATGAAGCCGCCCAGCAGTTCGAGAATGCGCTGCGCGCACTCATAGGCTCGCGCGATGCCTGATCCCCGTCGGATTCTGCTCAAGCCATCGACAAGCAAGCGCTAGCAGCTCCGAATTCAGGAGCATTTGACGTAAAAAAATCAATGAGGCTTCTGATAGACGCTGCGGCCTTCCTTGATGGTCTGCAGCACTTCCAGCGTGGCGAGCCTGGAGCGCTCCATGGTCAACGGGTTGTCCGACAGAATCACCAGATCGGCCAGCTTGCCGACCTCCAGCGAGCCCTTGCGGTCATCTTCAAAATGTTGGTAAGCCGACCACAGCGTCTGGGCCTGCAGCGCAATCCAGGGCGAGACCCGGTGCTCCGGGCCCAGCACCTTGCCGGTGCGGGTGACGCGGTTGACTGTCGCATCCAGCACCCGAATCGATGACGGCAGAGCGACCGGCGCGTCGTGGTGCGAGGTAAAGCGCATGCCCTGCTGCAACACCCAACCCGTGGGCGAGATGTTCTGTGC
The DNA here is from genome assembly GCF_030064165.1 of Comamonas resistens. Taxonomy (NCBI): domain Bacteria; kingdom Pseudomonadati; phylum Pseudomonadota; class Betaproteobacteria; order Burkholderiales; family Comamonadaceae; genus Comamonas; species Comamonas resistens. The sequence goes on along the minus strand of NZ_CP125947.1, from coordinate 2,514,402 downwards.
ACGCGGATCGCCCAGCACCGAATCGCGGTGCCAGTCGCCCCAGTAAAAGGTATGCATGGGGAACAGCGAGGGAAAGATCCCCAGGTCCTTGAGCTGCGGAATCTGGTCGCGTCTCAGGGTCTGACCGTGAATCAGCACGGGCCGCGCGGCACGCGTTTTCTCCACCGGGCCGCTGGCACGCACGGCAGCAATCATTTGGTCGATGGCTGCATCGCCGTTGCCGTGCACCAGAATCTGCCAGCCGTTGTTGACCGCCTTGGCCACCAGTTCGTTGACCTTGGCATCAGGCAGCACACCATAGCCCCGGTAACCACTCTTTTGGCCTTTGGGCGGCACCAGATAGGGCTGGGTCAACCAGGCCGTCTTGCCCTGGGGGGAGCCATCCAGCGTCAGCTTCACGCCGCCAATGCGGAAATGTCCGGTGTATCTGCGACTGTAGTAAGGGCCGTGCATGAAAGCACCGTCGCCCAGTTGCGTGATGTCGGGGTAGGACACCACATCGACCTTGAGCCTGCCGGCCTTGGCCGCTACAATCGTCGTAGCCACGGCGCCAGGGTCGGCGCGGCCATCCTGCACCGTGGTGTAGCCGTATTGCAGATACAGCTCCTGCGCTTTTTCCAGCCACTCCATGGACTGCTCTTCGCTCAGCTTGGGCATGATCTTGCCCAGGGTGAAGAAAAAGGCGTTTTCCTCCAGCACGCCGTCCGGCTGCTTGCTGCCGGGCTTGCGGCGAATCACACCGCCTTCGGGGTTGGGCGTATCTGCACCGATACCGGCCTTTTTCAGCGCCGCAGAGTTCAGCGAGCCAAAATGGCCTGACTGATGAATCACCGCAATCGGAACCGTGCGCGAGACTGCATCCAAATCGTCACGCGTGGGGTGGCGCCGCTCCTTGAGCTGGGAGTCGTCGTAGCCAAAGCCGAAAGCCAGGCCCAGCTGCTTCGCCTCGGGCGAGGTCTTGATGTATTCGCGCAGCGTCTGCTGCAGCTCGGCGATCGAGGCATTGGGTCCATCAGGCGGCGGCAGCAGATTGGCCGCAATCGCCTGCAGACCCACACCTCCCAGGTGGCTGTGCGGATCGACAAACCCGGGGATCAGAGTACGCCCCTGCAAATCCACCATGCGCGTGTCCGGCCCGCGCAAGGCCTCCACCGCCTGGCGATCACCCACTGCCGCAATCTGGGTGCCGCGTACCGCCAGAGCCTGTACCTGAGGCTGGGCGTCATTCATGGTCAGGATGGGGCCGCCGAAATAAATGGCATCCGCAAAGCCCGCCTGCGTATCACTGGCGGAGCCCGGCTCAGGCTTGCCGGAAGCTGCACAGCCGGCCAGCCAAGGGGTGGACAAGGCAGTGGTCCAGGATGCTGCGGTGACAAGAAACTGGCGTTTTTGCATGCTCTCTCCTCAAAGGAGTACAGCCTAACCGCAATTGTTTTCGCCAAGCACCTTCAGGTGGGCCAAGGTTTATTCTTTATCAATAAAAACGTCCGCATCCATTGATATAACTTCGCTAGCCGCTATGAAATCAGTAGTCAAGGCAGGCTCATCGCTGCAAACGATGCCAACATCTATCAATGCCCAGGGCCAGCAACCAGCCGCCCGCGCACATGCTGCCCGTGACCAGCCAGGTGAATTGCCATCCGCCCATGGCAGTGGCAACTGCCGCCACCAGCGGCGGCCCGGCAAACTGCCCCACGCAAGACCATTGCTGCATGAAACCCACCGTAGTCGATACCGTGCCCGGACTGGGTGCCAGATGCATGGCAGAGGTGAACAGCGTGGCGGGAATCAAGCCCCCGGCCGCGGAAAACAGCACGACGGCCACAAAGCGCAGCCACAACGGCGCCAAGGGCTGATCGCCGAACTGCACATAAGCCAGCAGCGCGCACAACCCCATGGCCACATAGCCGATCTGCAGGCAACGACGGGGACTCCAGCCTCGTTGCATGAGCTTGCCCGAGGCAATATTTCCCACCATATTGGCGGCGGCAACCACCGCAGTCAGCATGCCTGCCAGCTTGGCACTCAGGCCTGCCTGCGCATACATGGTGGGCAAAAAGCCCACCACTCCCATCCACTGGCCTGAATACAGCATGAAGGCCAGCGACACCAGCCATGGACCGGGGCTGCGCAGCGTCAACGCCAGGCGCGGTCGCCAGCCATTGCTGCCCGAATCGGCCACAGCGGGCGTTGCACTCGCAGAAATACGAGCAGCATCCGCAGGCACCATGCGCCATACCGCGATAAACGCCAGCAAGGAACTGCAGCCCAATGCAATCCACCAGGCCTGCCAGGAAGTGGCTTGCAGCACCCAGGGCCCCAGCAACAGCCCGATGGCGCTGCCTATAGGCATATATGAGCCCCACCAGCCCATGCGGCCGCTGAGTTCGGCGGCGTTCACATTGCGCCGAATCAGCCCCGGCGCAGGCATGGCGACCAGCAAAAAGCCCAGGCCTTCGAGCACACGCAGCGCCAGCAGCCAGGCAAAGCCGGTCGCGGCAGCGCCCACGAGGCTGGACAATGCCATCAACGCCAGCCCCGTCAACATGCTGCGCCGCAGCCCCCATTTGTCCGCACCAAGGCCGACCACCAGCCCCAGCGCCATCCCCGCCACCTGCACGGTGGAAAGCAGAAAGCCTGCCTGCACGAGGGAAATGCCCAGCTCCTGCTGCAGCACCGGAACGGCAGGCGGCAGCTTGCCCACATGCAGGGATGCGCTGACACCGGCAGCCACGACAATCCAGGAGGGATTGAGGCCTGGGCGCGGCATGGAAGAAATTTCAGGGCTGGAAGGCAATGTCACTGCTGGCTCTCTTTGTCATGACTTGCGCAAATCAGGTTCAGACAAGACCTTTACCCCATGGGCATGTTCCTTGTGCATCCGCATCGGCGGCCTGGTGCATCGGCGGCCCGGCTTGTTTGCGCAAGTCCTATTTGTTCTTGTTAGCTGATATGTCAACTATCAAGCATAGGGCAAAAGCCACCTATCCAAAGGCAGTACCACGGCAAATACCAGGCTCCAGTGCCGGAAAGCGTTACAACAGGGCAAGGCTTGCAATTAGGATAGCGTTCGGCCGAATGCGGACTTGCCCGAGTCCCTTCAGGGGAAACCAATGATCCAGATCCACGAACCAGAAACAGCCCGCTTGCGTCTTCGGCAGTGGCGGCGCTCCGACTACCCCTGTTTTGCGCGCCTGAATGCCGACCCGGAAACCATGCGTTTTTTCCCAGCGACGCTGACTGCGGCCGAGAGCAACGCCCTGGCGCAGCGCTGTCATGACTTTATCGAGCAGCGCGGCTGGGGTATCTGGGCCGTGGAGGAAAAAGCCAGCAAGACCTTCATCGGCTTTACCGGCCTGCACATTCCCACGGACGAGCTGCCTTTTTCACCCTGTGTCGAAATTGCCTGGCGGCTCACCCGGTCGGCCTGGGGCAAGGGCTTTGCCACCGAAGCCGCGCGCGCCGCGCTGACCTTTGCCTTTGCGCAGTTGGCCCTGCCCGAAGTCGTGTCCTTTACAGCCGTCAGCAATATTCCCTCCCAACGGGTCATGCAGCGACTGGGCATGGAGCGCGACCCGCAAACCTTTGGGCACCCCAGCCTTCCAAGCTGCCACCCCTTGCGCGAGCATGTGGTCTACCGCGCAAGGCAGTTACCAGCGGATTCTTGAGGCCCTGGATGGGAATGGCAGCGAAACTACCGGTTTTTAGCGAAACACGCCTATCGCTTCGACCAGATTTTTCACCTGCCACTGCAGACTGCTGGAGGCCGCCGTGCCCTGGGTCACCAACTGGGCATTCTGCTGGGTCAGATGGTCCATATCAGCAACAGACTTTCCGACCTGGGTGATTTCCTCGCTTTGCTCACGCGTGGCCTTGCTGATCTCTGCAATAAAGCTGGCGACTCTCTGGGCCTGGGAGACGATCTCGCCAATGTTCATCCCCGCATCATTGACCACACGCGAACCTGACTCGATATTGGCGGTACTGGCCTGAATCAGCGTCTTGATTTCCTTGGCCGCATCGGCACTGCGCTGGGCCAGCGCTCTCACCTCTGCCGCCACCACGGCAAAGCCGCGGCCATTCTCTCCGGCACGGGCCGCCTCCACCGCGGCATTCAGCGCCAGCAGATTGGTCTGAAAAGCAATGCTGTCGATCACGCCCACAATGTCTGCAATGCGATGGGAATTGGCTGTGATCGATGCCATGGTCGAGACAATCTGCTCCATGGACTGGCCGCCGCGCAAGGCGGCCGCACTTGCCTCGCTGGCCAGCTCACCGGCTTTCTGCGCAGTGTCTGCACTGGACTGAACACGCGCCGTGATCTGCTCCATGGATGCCGAGGTCTGTGCCACATTCACTGCCAGCTGTTCGGTCTGCCCATGCAAATAGGCATTGCCTTGCTCAATCTCGTCGCAGGCGTTCTGGACGTTGAGCGCCTGCTGATTGACGTCATCCACGAGCCAACGAAACATCAGCCCCATCTGATTGACGGTACGCAGCGTCGTACCGATTTCATCGCTGCGCTGCAGAGACTCCGTCTGGCGGTTATTACCTGTGGCCACATTGAGCGACTGACGCTTGAGCAACTCCAGCGGGGTGGCAAACTGGGCCTCCAGCAGTGCGGTCATGATCACCAGCGCGATACTGATGAAGCCCGCCCCCCATAGAAACTGAGCCTGGTCTTGCGTCAAGAGCCAGGCGCCTATCAGCAGCACCGCCCACAGTGCCAACGAATTGAGGCGAATGCGCCTGCGCACGCCCATATGGCGCCAGAAGGACAGCAGCTTGCCCAGCCCTTTGCTGGAGACAATGCCTTTGTGCAGATCCGGTCCGCTCTCGCCTTTCTCGCTCATCGTTGCGTAGAGCTTTTGTGCGGCTTCGATTTCCTGACGCTCGGGCCGCGTGCGCACGGACATAAAGCCCTTTGTGACGTCGCCCCGGATGATGGGAATCGCATTGGCGCGAACCCAGTAGTGGTCGCCATTCTTGCGGCGGTTCTTGACCAGGGCGCTCCAGGGCTCGCCGCTTTTCAGCGTGGCCCACATATCGGCGAATGCCGCCGGCGGCATGTCCGGATGGCGGACCACGTTATGGGTTTGACCGAGGATTTCCTCCGGCTCAAAACCGCTGACCTCCATAAAGGCCTGATTGGCATATTTGATGTAGCTCTGCGTGTCCGTGGTGGACATCAAGGTTGCCTGCTCATCAAAGCCATACTCGCGCTGGGTGACAGGTGCGTTAACTCTCATGGAAAGCCCCTACGGTCAAGGTTCAACAAAACGAGATGCGGCACAAGCCTGTGCCTCTACCTGAGCGGGTCCAGACCCTTACCGGTGTAACCACAGCATTCTATTTGATTCAATTATTTACACATTCCTTGTCCTGGATCCAATCCTCATTCACGATCTTTTGGCTGTGTCTGAAAGATGCATCGAATCAGATCTGATCGAAAGAATCATATTGATACATATCCATCAATTTGATATAGGCAATCCGGTCGCACAAAGACGGGGCTTCGACACATGAAAGTCAAACGGCCGAGGGCAGCACAATAGAGCTGTCTTTCCCTGCTGCCTTTGCCCCTCTACCCTGTCCCGAAAGCTCCGTATGCGCACCTCTCTGGATTTCAGCTCCTGGTCATCCGTGCTCTCCACCGTGCTGGGCCTGTTGCTGGTGACCTGCCTGATGATGGGAATTCGTCTGCTGTTCATGCAGACCGTGCAAAAGCACCGTGAACGTGAGAACCGGCAGATCAACGAGCGGCTCAAGTCATTGATTGCGGCTTACAAAACGCTGGGCGGCTCGTTCACGGGCACGCTCAGCGTCAGCCCCATGCACCTGCGCGATCTCAGGCAGGCCGAGGCCGAGACAGAGGAAGGCAGCGCCAACATCAATGAAGGCCTGGCAGAGCGCCGCCGCCGCATTCGTGATGCGGTAGAGGCCGCCTTGTCCGACATTATTTTGCTGGGGACGGAGGAACAGGTGGCCCTGGCGGCCAAGGCCGCGCAGGACATGGTCGAGGGCCGGCCCATTGAAACCAGTGCCCTCGTGACTTCGCTGCGCAGCTTTATTCGTGAAGCACTGGATCTGGAGCCGATTCCAGGCAAGGTCCCCATTCCAGCCCAAGGCCCGGCCCGACCCGCAGCCGGTGGCGGCACGGGCCGCCGCAGCACCGAAGGCGGAGCGAGCGGCAGCCGCAGAGGATCGGGCGCAGGCGCTGGTGGCGAGGGAATGGGAATGGGTGGCGGTCTGGGCCGAGGTCGCCACGAGGACTCCCTCTAACCGGCAAGGACGAGCTGCTGTTTTCGTCCAGACTCCGAAAACTTACAGAATATCCAGCGGCTGCTTGTAGCGCGGTGCAGGCCAGGCTGCATCGATGTCAGCCAGATCCTGCTGAGTCAGCTTGAGCCGCAAGGCGCTGGCGTTGTCTTGCACATGCTTTGCCGAACCGCTCTCGGGAATCGCCAGCACCTGACCACTGCGCATGGCCCAGGCCAGAGCAACGGCCGTGCCACTGACGCCATGACGGTCGCCGATTTCCTGCAGCAGAGGCTCGCCAATCAGCTCGCCGTGCCCCAGCGGACAGTAAGCCATAACCGCCACGCCATGCTCGGCGCACCAGGGCAGAAGCTCGTATTCGATGCCACGGCTTGAGATGTTGTAGAGCACCTGGTTGACCACGCAGTTGCGGCCCTGCGGCACCTGCCACAGCTCCTGCATATCGTCGGTATCGAAGTTGGACACGCCCCAATGGCGAATTTTGCCTTGGGCTTTCAGCTCTTCAAAAGCGGCCACGGTCTCGGCCAGCGGCGTATGGCCGCGCCAGTGCAGCAAGTACAGATCAATGCAATCCACCCCCAGGCGCTGACGGCTTTGCTCGAAAGCACGCAGCACGCCCTTGCGGCTGGCGTTCATGGGCAGCACCTTGCTGACCAGAAAAGGCTGAGGCTGCAGCGAAGGCCAGTCCCTCAAGGCATCGCCAATCAGCTCCTCGGACAGGCCGTCGCCATACATCTCGGCCGTGTCTATCACGGTCATGCCCTGTTGCAGCCCGGTCAGCAAGGCGGACTTCTCATCCTCCCAGCTGCGTCGTCCCTGGCCCAGATGCCAGCTGCCCATGCCCAAATTTGCATGTTGCTGCAAAAAAGACAATGTATTCTGTGCGTTGCTCAAGCTCATGGAAAACCCTTTAAAAAAGCGCTGATCGCCACATCCTACAAGCGCTGACAGCTATCAATCTTTCTGTTTTGGTCCGCTCAGTTTCAGCCAGGCGCTGTGCCGCAGCCGACACACAGGAGCCCGTCAATCACATGCCTATGTAAAACTGTCCTCGGTTTTTGCAAAACGACTTTCCTCAATCAATTCATAACACGGGAGTTCAATTTATGTTCAAGTCCATCGCCGCAGCCGTGCTCGGCCTGTCGCTATCCCTGGGCCTGTGGGCCCAAACCCCGGAGGCCCAGCAGGAACTGCCAGCGCAAATCAAGGCCCTCAACTGGCAGGAAACGGGCAAGGGCGAGATCGCCGGCAAGGCCAGCATTCAGATCCCCTCAGGCTATGCGTTTCTGAGTCAATCCGATACCTCCAAGCTGCTGCAGGCCTTTGGCAACCCTCCGACCAGCGACCACTTTCTGATTGCCCCCAAGTCGCTGGACTGGTTTGCCGTCTTCTCCTATGAGGAAACCGGCTATGTCAAGGACGATGAAAAAATCGACGCCAACGATTTGCTCAAATCCATGCAGGCCAGCGACAAGGCCGGCAACGAAGAGCGCAAGAAACTGGGCCTGGAAGCGCTGTACACCGACGGCTGGCAAGTCCCTCCTCACTACGACACCGCAACCAAGCGCCTGGAATGGGGCCTGCGTCTGCGCGATGAAGCCGGCCAGAAGAATGTGAACTACACCTCCCGTATCCTGGGCCGCGGCGGCGTGATGACCGCCACTCTGGTCTCGGACACCGAATCCCTGGGCCAGAATACGGACGCATTCAAAAAGGTCCTGACCGGCTTCAATTACAACAGCGGCCAGACCTACGCCGAGTTCAAGAATGGCGACAAGGTCGCTGCCATCGGCCTGGGCGCACTGGTGCTGGGCGGTGCCGCTGCCGTGGCCACCAAGAAGGGGCTGTGGGGCGTCATTGCCGGAGCGCTGGCCGCCGGCTGGAAGCTCATCGCCGCCGCTGCCGTGGCTGTGTTCGCAGGCCTGGGCAAGCTGTTTGGCCGCAAGAAGACTTCCTGAGCAGCCATGAGCATCTCTGAATGACGGCCGGGCGGCCGCTCATTCCAGCTGTCTCTCCATAACGGCCCCGCGCATCGCTAAGATCGCGGGGTTTGTCATTTCAGGCCGAAAGCAGCTTCCACTTTGTATTTCTCCATCAGCATCCAGGTGCAGATCGTTCTGGCCATCTGCCTGTTCTATCTGTATGACGCAGCCCTGCTGCTCAAACCCGAAGAAGGTCTGCTGCGTCCCAAGCGTCGCGGCTGGGCGGGCATGCTGGCCAACCGGGGCTTCGAGCTGCGCCAGAACTGGCTGTTGTGGCCGCCCATCCTGCTGCCGCATCAGCCGCTGTACAGGCTGCACTGGGATGCAACCCGGATCGAGCTGTCGGAAAGCGCGCCCCTGAGCACGCCCCTCGATACGCATGCAGCCAGCTTCAAGGTCTTTGCGCTGCCGCTGTATCTGCTGGCGGCGCTACTGTTTATCGCCCTACCGCTTTCGCTGCTAGTGCTGCATTCGGAGCTGGCCCAGCTCGCAAGCCTGGGCTTGATCTATCTGTGCACCGCAGGCCTTGGCCTGCTGACGCTGCGCCACGGCCGGCTAGGCCACAGCCCGCGCGCCCTGGCGCGCTCTACGGCAATGCAGATCCTGCTGTGCCCGCCCTTTGCCCTGAATGTGGTGCGCAAGCTCTCGCTGGCCCATGCCGCTCAAGGCGACCTGCTGCAAAATGCCCTGGCACTGATGAGTCCACCTCAATGGCAGCATTTCTCGGAGCAGGTGCAGACCAGCATGCAGCGCGAAATGCAGGAGATTGCCGAGCTGCCCGAGTACGCCGTGCATCTGACCCGGATGCAGGCGGCACTGAAAAACCTGCAGCAGTACAGCTCGCCGCTTGAAGCACAAGCAGCAGAAGCCTGAGTGGCGCGAAATCGAAGAAAAATGCCAGCCTGGTTGGAAGCAAAAACAAAGCAGCGGCTCCTGCGCAATATTTCCGCCCCAAAATAGTCACGACTTACGCAAATAAGGTTCAGGCAAGATGTTTGCCCTATGGGCATGTTCCTTGTGCATCCGCCACGGCGGCCCGGCTTGTTTGCATAAGTCCTAATAGCAAGCCTCAGCTTTCAATCACCATCGCAACCGTGATGCCCTCGCCGCATCACCCACACACCATGGCCTTTGCAGACAATCTCCAGCAACTTCCTTCCATCGCCCATATCGCCGAGCTGCAGCTTTTCGACGATCAGGGACAACTGGCCGCAACGATTCCCAATGCGCCAGGCAAGATTGGCTCCTTGACCCTCTATCACGCGCTGTATGCAAAGCATGGCCGTATCGATGCAAAAGCCGCCGAAGAAGGGCTTGTGCTGTTTGCCGAACACACGGCGGATGCCAAGACCCACCCTGGCTCTCACCCCAATATCGACCGTCTGCTGGAGGTCATCGCGAGCGGCCAAGGCTATACAGTGACGATCGTTGCCAAGCCGGAGACCTCCGCCTCCTGATCAAAACCATAGCTGCCAGCGCTTGATGAAAAAGGGCTGGCGGCCGGTTTGAATCATGCTCTTGCGCCAAAACGCAGCGCGGCCTGGCGCACAACCTCGGGCAGTTGCTGCACCTCGCCATAGCGCGCGCGCAACCAGCTGGCATCGTTGCCCTCTTCGCTTTTCAACAGCCGCGCCAGTTGCTGCAAGGCCTCCTTGCCTTCTGGCCCTGCATGCGGCATGACCTGGGCCAGGGTCTGCTCTATATGGCTGCGCAGCGAAAATGCTTCACTGCTGGCCGGATCCACATAGCTGCCATCCAGCCCAAAACGGCAGGCCTGAAAACGGTTGTAGGTATAGACCAGATAGTCGTCCTCCCGGGGCTCGAACGGGCGGTCATTGAGGAACCAGGCACCCAGCGCCTGCACATAGGCGGCCAGTTGCGCGGCGCGCTCTATGGACAGCGGCGTGTCGAAGACCCGCACTTCCACCGTGCCAAATTCGGGCTTGGGCCTGATATCCCAGTAAAAGTCCTTCATGCTGTGGATCACGCCCGTGGCTGCCATCTTGTCGAAGTAGCGCTCGAAGTCTTCCCAGTGCAGCGCAAACGGCGCACGGCCCGAGAGTGGAAAGGCAAATACCGAATTCAGGCGGGCCGAGTCAAAGGCCGTGTCCTGCCCCTGCACAAAGGGGCTGGAGGCCGACAGCGCGATGAAATGCGGGATATAGCGCGACAGCCGGTGCAGCATCAGCAGCGCGGCATCCGCGTCGGGGCAACCGATATGTACATGCTGGCCAAAAATGGTGAACTGCTTGGTCAGATAGCCGTACAGCGCCGTCAACTCCTTGAAACGCGGCTTGTCATAGATGCGCTGCTGGTGCCATTGCTGAAACGGGTGAGTGCCACCGCCGGCCACCGCGATATTGAGCCGGTCCGCCGCCTTGACCAGTGCGTCGCGCGTCAGCGCCAGTTGCCGCCAGGCGTCCTGTGCATCCTGGCAGATACCGGTCGAGATCTCGATCATGCTGGCCGTGACTTCGGGCACGATGGCCCCGGGTACGGCGACATTCTTCAGCAGCGCCAGCATATCGGGCGCATAAGGCGTCATATCGTAGTCATGGGTGCTGAGCAGTTGCAGCTCCAGCTCCACGCCCAGCGTCAAAGCCGCCGACGGTTGGAATGCTTCAAGTGTCATGGCGCTTCTCCCCTCTGAGCAAAGCGGCGCGGCCAATGCCGCGATGGGCATCGCCGCAGCGCCACAACGCGGTCGATGCCAGCAAGACTCCCAGGAGCTCGCACACCACAATCATGGGCAACGCAATCGATGCCAGTTGCAAAGCGCTGGCGGCATGTACACCTCCCCAGCGCAAGGCCAGTGCAGACACCACCAGCAGCGCCACACCCGACAGCGGCAGCTGGCCGCAAGCTACGGGCCACTGCCTGCGCCAGCCAATGCCCGTGCCATGGCCCAGCAGCAAGATCATGCCGAATTTAGCGATACCCCTTGCCAATATTACGCTAGCCACTATGGAAACCAGAGCAAAAGAGAACGTGACCTGCGACACCATACTGGCCACCAGCACAAACATCAGAAGGTTGAGCATGGTGTTGACCGACTGAAATGCCATCGGCCACAGCAAAGGCATGGCGCTGAGATTGCGCAGCAGCAGCCCCGTCGCAACAAATGCCAACGCGGCAGAACCGCCAAAGCGGGCGGCCAGCAGGCAAGTGGCCATCAGCGCCGCCAGCAGATAAAGGGCGGCCGAGTCGCTGCGCGAAGAACGCCAGCGCAGCACCGGCCAGAACGAGGCCGTCAGCAACACCGCCCACAGCACGCTCAGCAGCAAACTACGTACCCAGGGAATCAGTCCCGCTGCAGAAAACCGCAGACCGCCTTGCGCATCCGGCGTGAACAGCTGCATCAGCACCAGTGCGGCAAGTAGCGCCAGTGAGGTGCTCAGCGTCGCCAGCAGCAGGCTGCGATCCGTCACTGCACCGCGCGCATTCAGATCGTTGGCAATGCGCAGCAGCACGGCGGGCGATGCGGCCATGGCCACCACGCCTACAGCGACCGACACCGTCCAGCTACAGTCCAGCGCCAACAAGACGGCCGTGGTCAGACCCAGCGCCGCCAGCGACTCCCCCAGGCTTTGCAACAGCAGCCAGGGCTGGCGCCGCAACCAGTGCAGCGATACCTGGGATGCCGCCAGCATCATGCTGGTGCCCACGGCCAGCTCCAGCATCAGCACCGTGCCGCCCTGCAGCGGCCAGGGCAGATCTGTCCAGCCCATGAACTGGCTAACCCAGCCGGCAGTAAGCCCTGCCACCGTATAGCCCAGAATGCGCGGGAAACCTGAAATCCGGTGCACCAGGTGACCCAGCAAGGCCGCGGCCGAAACCAGCACACACCAGTTCAGAATCGTTTGCGATGCAGGCAACATCGACGCCCTTTCCTGTCTCGATGCCGGGCGAAAACGTAAAGCCATGGCCCAGCTTGCAGCAGGCTGTGTTGCGACAGTGGCATGCGCCACAAGAAGATGGGCCCGCAGACAGCGCAATCTGCGCATTGAACGTCGGCGTCTGAATACCCGGTGCAACACCTGCGATCGGTGGTCGGCCCATGTATCACGCTGTAGTCATGGCCGCCGCCCCATGCACGCAACAAGCAGGTTCACTGCCGGAAGCGCTGTTGACATCATAGGACCGGGAGCTTGCCCATCCCCGCCGAACGCTGGCAGAAGTCTGGCAGATTGAAAGCTCCGGGATTCATAGCGAAAGAAATCTGCCCGTTCAGCAGCCGCCTGGGTCAAAACACAATTAGTTTCAAAACCAATGCAAACCCATACCAGTACTGCGTTTACAGCTATCAACAGATGAGTTCCCAAGATAGCGAATACAAAAAAATGCCGGGCATGAACCCGGCATTCGTCGTCAAACATATCGCCTGAAGCTTCAGCTTGGCAGCCTGCCATCGCGCAGCAGCGCCCCGACCAGCTCCACCCAGTAACGCACGCCCAGCGGCAGATTGGCGTCGTTGAAGTCGTACTTGGGGTTGTGCAGCGAAGCGCTGTCTTCGCCATTGCCCAGCCAGATATAGACACCGGGGCATTGCTGGGCCATGAAGGAAAAGTCTTCCGAGGCCATGCTGGGCTTGAGGTCGCGCTGCACCTTGCCCTCGCCCAGCACCTGGCTCAACACCTCGGCACAGACTTCGGCGTGCTGGGGATCGTTGATGGTGGCCGGGTAGCTGACGCGGTAGTCCAGATGAGACTCCAGGCCGTGCAACATGCAGGTGGCGTTAATGGCGTCGCGCAGACGCTGCTCGATCCTGGCACGCTGCGCCATGTCAAAGCAGCGCACAGTGCCGCGCAGCTTGACCTGCTCGGGCAGCACGTTGTAGGTATCGCCTGCGTTGAAGCTGGTGATGCTGAGCACGGCAGGCTTGTGCACCTCCTGCTCCCGCGCGATCAGCGCGGGCAACTGGGTCACCAGTTGGCAGGCAGCCAGCAGAGTGTCCTTGCCCAGATGCGGCATGGCGCCATGGCAGCCCTTGCCGCTGAGTGTCAGATCGAAGATATCGAAAGCCGCCATCACCGCCGTGCCGTGCACCGCTGCCGTGCCTACGGGCAGGCCGGGCCAGTTGTGCATGCTGTAGACGGCATCCATGGGAAAGCGCTCGAACAGACCGTCCTCGATCATGGCGCGTGCGCCGCCTTCGTTTTCTTCGGCGGGCTGGAAGATGAAATGCACCGTGCCCTTGAAATCGGGGTGGGCGGCCAGCGTCTTGGCCGCGCCCAGCAGCATGCTGGTATGGCCGTCGTGACCGCAGGCGTGCATGCGCCCGGCATTCTGCGATGCATGCTCGCAGGTGTTGAGCTCGGTCACATGCAGCGCGTCCATATCGGCGCGCAGCCCGATGCTGGGGCCTTCGCCCATATTGCCCTTGAGCACGGCAACCACGCCGGTGCCGGCCAGGCCGGTGTGAACCTCCAGGCCAAAGCTGCTCAGCAACTCCACCACGCGGGCGCTGGTGCGGTGTTCCTGAAACGCGGTTTCGGGGTGGCGGTGAAAATCATGGCGCCAGGCTTGCAGCTCTTGCTGGCCCGGCCATTGGATGGTGTTCAACATGGAAGGCCGCCCCCATCAAAGAGTGTGAACAAAAGTCTGCGAAATCATGGTCGCCGCCAGAAACACGCCGGCATTGGCCATCAGCGACACCACGACGATGCGCCAGCCCAGGCGGCGGAAAGCGGGGATGTCCTTGGCCAGCGACAGACCGGCAAAGGTCAGCATGGGCGTGATCATGGCCAGGAAGTTGACCTTGCCCGTCAGTGCAGCCACTTCGGCGGCGTAAGGCGTGTGGGGGAAGGTCATGGCCATGGCAATGAACGAAATCCAGCAAACGGCCGGCAGCATGCGTCGCGTGCCCATATAGATCAGGTCGCCGATCAGCACGGCCACAATGATCAGCAGCACGCCGGGCAGCGCTTCCAGCATGGGCACGCCATGACCAATGCGGTTGCCGATCAGCACCATCAGACCCACCCAGACCCAGCACAGCAGGCGCATGGGCAGGCTCAGCACGGGTGGATGAACAAGCTCTTCCGCTTCGGCCTTGGCTGCATCGGCAGTCTTGTCGGCTTGTACGGAGGCCACGGCCTTGCTTGTTCGCCCCAGAATGGGTTCCAGGAAGCGGTAGGCGCGCATGGCCAGGGGCAGCGAGACAAACAGCGTCAGATAGGTGCCCACCGTCAACGCAATCAGATTGGCGGCCGCGGCAAACGTGGCGATCTTGTCGGCCATTTCGGGATGCTGGGCCGCAATCGCACCCACGGCAGCGGCCGTCATCGAGCCCGAACCCACGCCTGCGCCCAGGCCCAGCGCCAGCGGGTGAAAGATATTGAGGCTGGAGACAAAACCGGCCAGCAACGAGATAAAGATCGCGCCCACCAGCGTGCCGGTGATGTATTCGGCCAGCACACCCCGGCCTTCGGGCGAATCCATGCCGAAGCGCTCGCCGATGATGGCCAGGCCAGGTTCGCGCCCGATGGAAAACGTCGCGCCAATGGCTTCGCGCTTGATGCCCAGCAGCAGCGCCACCGGCATGCCCAGGGCCACGCAGCCCACCAGATTACCCAGCTCCTGCAATGCCAGACCGCCGCCCACCTCGGCCAGTTGCGGCAGCGAACCGCCCACCAGCAGGCCCAGCTTGGCAATGAAGAGGAACAGGGCGAACGAGAGAACGGCAGCGGCCAGATGCTGGCTGTGCAAGCTGAGCTTGAGCGGCGCTGGCATGCGCTTGGCGCACAGGCCCAGCACCAGACCGATGAGCAGCGCCCAGATCATGGGCAGAAGCACCACCTTGCCCACCCCCAGCTCAATGGGCAAAGGGCCCAGCCATTCGGACAAGGCCGAAATCACCAGCGCCAGCGCAAAAATCTGCAGCATGTTGCGCATCTCCAGCCCCGGTGTAGCGGGCCGCATCTCTGTACTCATGGACATCCTTTTCATCTCCGCAGCGCACCGCAGAAAAGCATTCACTCCTCAGATGCAAAAGAGCTGGGAAGGGCCTCAGCCATACACCTGATACGGCTGACGAATATATCAATGCGTTTATTTCATGACTTGATGTTTTCTGTTCTAAAAAAGTGCACACTTCAGAGACAAAATCGCGCTTCAGCTTGAATACTTCTTTCCATGTCTGCCTACCAGGACTCCCGCGCCCACTATCTCTATGAAGCCGTCAGCTGCGGCTCGGTGCGGGCAGCCGCAGAGAAGCTGGGCATCGTGCCTTCGGCCGTCAGCCGCCAGATCACCCTGCTCGAAGAATCCCTGGGCGTGGCCCTGCTGGAGCGCCACCGCAGCGGCGTGGTGCCCACCCAGGCAGGCCAGCTCATCCTCGACTACTACCGCCAACATATCGCTCACCGCCATGACATGCTGGCCAAGATGGATGCTCTGCGCGGGCTGCACAGCGGCAGCATCAGCGTGGTCAGCGGTGAAGGCTTTGCCCAGGAGCTGATTGACGGGCCGATTCGCCAGTTCCGCCAGCAGCACCCTGGCGTGTCGATTGCGCTGGAAATCTACGGCACCAACGAAATCATGCGCCGCGTGCGCGAGGACGAAGCAGAAATCGGCCTTGTCTACTACCCGCCTGCCGATAGCCATATCACCGCGCGCGGGTCGGCCAGCCAGCCCATGCAGGCCATCATTCACCCTCAACACCCGCTGGCAGGTGCGTCCCAGACTTCGCTGCAGGAGCTGACGCAGTGGCCCATCGCCCTGCTGCAGGGCGTCTACGGCATACGCCAGTTGGTGGAAGCCGCGGAGCAAGCGGACCGGATTCGCCTGTCTCCGGCACTGACCAGCAATCTCATCAGCGTGCTCATCAGCTTTGTCAGCACCGGCCAGGGCCTGACCCTGCTGCCGCGCTGCGCCGTCGTGGCCGAGCTGGCCCAGGGCCGGGTCAAGGCCATTCCCGTCAGCAATCCGGCTTTTGAGCATGCGCAGATGCAGCTCGTCACCCGTACCGGACGCCATCTGTCGCCAGCCGCCAACCGTTTTTTGCAGTATTGCGTACAAGGCATGCAGGCATTTCAGGCGCAGATCAACGCCTGAGTTCAGAACTCGCTGCAGCCGCAGTATTCAGTTTGAATGCTTTTTCACTCAGAGTCTGTATACAAATACAGTTATTCGCAAAATTCAGACCCAAGCGCACTGTTGCAGACAGGAATTTCCTCCAAAACAAGTCATAGCGCTTTACTGCAAAGCGCTAGCCGCTATCAATTTTCATTCCCAAAAAGACTTTACCGGCGACTGAGACATGCCATCTCAATGGTTAAATCAAGATTACTGTACAAATATACAGCTAATCGGGCTGATTGCTTACGATCACGGCGCTTTATCATTCCTGCCCTTGTCAGCCCAGCGAAGTCTGCTATGTTTTTTGGAATCAGCCATCTTGTTGTGCCCGTGACTCAACTGGAACGCAGCTCTGCGCTCTGGTGTGATGTCATGGGCTTTGCCGCCGTGCAGCGCGGTGATGGCTTTGTGGACATCGATACCGGCAGCGCCAGCTTGCGACTGCTGCAGGTGCAGGCCGTTGAAGCGCCCGTGGCACTGCGGCTGCAGGTTGGCGATGTGCTGCAGTCCTATCAAGCATTGCTGACTGCCGGCCTGGCATCACGCTATGCACCCATGAAAACGCCACAGCTTGAAGAAATGGCCTGCGTCACCGATGCGGACGGCCACGCCATCACCCTGTGGCGCGCGCTGACCGAGGACGAATGGGGCTTTGTGCCCGATCTGCCCAAGCAGGGCCAATGGCTGGCCGAAGCCGAAGACCTACTCAAGCGCCTGCTGGCCCATGTACCGGCCCTCTTTCGCATGCTGGCGCGGCGCAAGACCACACGGGTGATCGAGCAGCTGGCCCAGGAAGCACAAAGCCCGGTCACGCGCGAGCTGGTCATCAAGGGCTATATCACCGCATCGGCCAAGATCACGCGCTTTCGCCTGGTCGAGCCGCTGCGTGCCGAAGGCATCAACCCGGCCGATTACCAAGCCGATTTTGATTACGAATAACTGAAGAAATATGGCTCTAACGTCGTTGCATAAAGCGCTGAAAGCTATCAATTCAGTAGTTTTCATCGCCATTGCATCCGCTGTGCCGCGCGCCTGATTTAGACTGCCAGCTGCATGCAAACCAGTCTGGCTCTCACCCCCTCGCAACTGAGCGAATTCCTTCTCAACGTCGCCACCGTACGCCCCGTGTTCATCTGGGGGCCGCCTGGCATCGGCAAATCGGCCCTGGTACAAAACTTCGCGCAAAGCGTGGGGCTGGACTGTGTGTCCCTGCTGGGCAGCCAGCTTGCGCCCGAGGACTTGCTGGGCGTGCCGCAGATCAGCGACGGCGTAACCCGCTTTTGCCCGCCCGCCATGATTGCGCGCGAGCAGCCTTATTGCCTGTTCCTGGACGAGCTCAACGCCTGCAGCCAGGATGTGCAAAAAGCCTTCTACAGTCTGATCCTGGAACGCCGCGTGGGCGAATATGTGATGCCCGAAGGCTCCATCGTGATTGCGGCTGGCAACCGGGCGCAGGATTCCGCGATCGTGCGTACCATGTCCTCGGCGCTGGTCAACCGCATGATTCATGTGCAGCTCAAGGTCAGCGCCAGCGAGTGGCTGCAATGGGCGCAGCAGGCCCAGTTGCATGCTCTGGTGCTCGAATACCTGGCCCAGCGCCCCGACCATCTGTGGAGCCAGCCGCCCAAGCATGAAGAGGCGTTTTCCACGCCGCGCTCCTGGCATATGCTCAGCGACGCCTTGCAGTCCTATGGCGACGATCTGAATCTGCAGACGCTGGAAGCCCTGAGCAGCGGCTGCCTCACGCCCCAGCATGCGGCGCAGTTCAAGGCCTTCTACAAGCTGGCCGACGACCGTCACCGGCTGGACGCCATCTTCAAGGGCGACTCCGGCTGGCCCCATGCCCCGCAGGACCGCGACGTGCTGTATTTCCTGGCCCAGGCCTTCCGCGCGCGTCTGCTCAAGATCCTGCCCGCCGACAAACAGCAAAGCGGCGGCGAGCTGCAGCAGACCGTGCACCGCTCCAAGGCCATGCTCAGGGAGCTGGCCCAGATCAGCCTGGAAATGGCGCAGATCGTCACCGCCGAAAGCGACAGCCAGACCTTGCCCGCCTGGTATATGGTGGAAATCGTGCGCGACCTGCCACGTCTGGTGGAAGCGCGCGAAGCGGCCAAAGCCTGATGGCCAACCCCCCGACGCGAGAAACGCCTGCCACCCAGGCCTATACGCAGGGCCTAGCCTTGCTGCAGGCACATCCCATCTTTACCGAACTCAGCCACAGCCTGGGCTTTGTGCGCAGCGCACATTCGGCCTGTCCGGCCCATGGCTGGGCCCAGGCCAGCCTCAATCACCAGCGCCTTAGCGGCCAGATCGACATCCACCCCAAACGCCTGGCCGCTCCCGAAGAATGGGCCTATTGCCTGGGACGGGCCACGCTGAGCTACGCCCTGGAGCTGTTTCAGCGCGACCGCAGCCACTGGGCCCAATGGAGCGCGGCCTGCGATGTGGTCACGGCGCGCTTTATCCAGACCATCAAGCTGGGACGTCCACCCGAAGGCATGGAATTACCCGACGGACTGCCCCAGCGCGAAGAGGCTCAGTGGTATGCCCAGTTCTGCGAACAAGGCATACCCGCCTGGGCGCAGGCACTGAGCCTGGCCGGCCCCGGCTCAGGTGGCGCTCACCCCAGCCTGGCCCTGCCAGAGCAATGGCCCGAGCCCGAATCCAGCGGCAAGCCGTTGCCGCGCTGGCGCCGGTATAGCAGTTGGTCCGAAATGTTTGCAGCGGGCCTGGCCCGCTCCGTCACCCAGTCCGTGGAAATTGCCGCTGGCGTGCGCCGCGAGTTTGGCCAGAGCCGCCCCGCCAGCAGCGCGCTGGACCGCGCACGCCACTGGTTCATGGACAGCTTTCCACTGCTGGGCAGCATGGTCGCGGCGTTTGACATCATCGAAGACGCCAGCATCTGCGAGCGCGAGGACATTGCCGTCGCCGCGGTCGACGAGATGCTGCGCACCATCTACGTCAATCCCGGCCCGCGCCTATCCGAGCTGGAACTGCGCTTCGTCATCGCCCACGAAGTGCTTCATGTGGCCCTTCGCCATCTGCCACGCCGGCGCGGACGCGAGCCGTTTCTATGGAACGTGGCCTGTGACTTTGTCATCAACGACTGGTTGATTCAGATGAATGTAGGCCAGCCGCCGGGCATAGGCCTGCTCTACGACCCGGAGCTGCGCGGGCTCAGCGCCGAAGAAATCTATGACCGCATCGCTGGCGATCTGCGCCGCATGCGCAAGCTGCGCACCCTGGCCGGTGGCCAGGGCGACATGCTGGAGCGCAATGTAGGCGGCCAGCACAACGCGGGTGACTACACCGACATCGACGAGTTCTGCCGCACCCAGCTGGGCAAAGGCCTGCTGCGCCACGAGCAAAGTGCACGAGGCCTGCTGCCCGCAGGATTGATCGAGGAAATTCGCGCCCTGCTGCAGCCGCCGATTGACTGGCAGGTGGAGCTGGCGCGCTGGTTCGACCACCACTTTCCGCCGATAGAGACGAGGCACAGCTATGCCCGCATCAGCCGCCGCCAAAGTGCCACGCCCGATATTCCCCGCCCGCGCATTCAGGCCGACAGCCGCTGGCTGGAAGGCCGCACGTTTGGCGTGGTGCTGGACACCTCGGGCTCCATGGAGCGCCATGTGCTGGCCAAGGCACTGGGCGCCATCGCCAGCTATGCCGAGGCCAAGGACGTGCCCGCCGTGCGCCTGATCTGCTGCGACGCCGCAGCCTATGACCTCGGTTATCTGCCGACCGCCGACATGGCCCAGCGCATCGCTCTCAAGGGGCGCGGCGGCACCGTGTTGCAGCCCGGTGTGGATCTGCTGCTCCAGGCCGATGACTTTCCCAAGAATGGGCCCATGCTCATCATCACCGACGGCCAGTGCGACCCGCTGCGCGTGCCGCGCGAGCATGCCTATCTGCTGCCTGCGGGCCGCAGGCTGCCGTTTCGCACAGCTGCACCCATCTTTGTGATGGGCTGAGATTCAAGATCAAGCAATAGCTGTCTCGTGCAGCGCATGCCACAGCACGCCGCCAGCTGCGACTTCCAGAATCGCCGTGGAATAGCGCGCATGGCTCGTTCCCGCCAAGGTATGCGTTTCGCGGTAGCGCAGCGCCACATGTGAGCCCCCCTGCCAGATGGTTGTCAGCTCATCCACCGCCATCTGCAAACCGGGCCGGTTGCCAGCAGCGCCCTCAAACATCTGCTGTACCTGGGCAAGCGTCACGATCCGACCGCCCGTGGTGACCATGCTGAAGTGCTCGGCAAATACTGGCATCAGCGCCTTGATAGCGGCCTGGGCGGCATCGCCCTTTTGGGTAAAAACGGTCTGGATCAGCGCATGCACATCGTGAATGCTTTGTGCAGCGGCTTTGAGGTTCTGGTCGTTCATGCCTGGTTCTCTTTCAAGGTGTGCAAACAGGTCAGCGGCAGCAGCCCGGCCAGGGCGGCAACGGCAAAGCTTGCGTGATAGGCCGCCAGCGCGCTGGTATGCGGCTGCAGCAGATTGAAGATCATCAAGAACAGGGCCGCGCCCACGCTGAAGGCCATCTGGCGGTTGATGTTCCAGATCACGCTGGCCTGGGGCAGTTCCGAGCCGTGAAAATCCATCAGCGCCGTGGTTTGCGCGGCATTGGCAGCCAGACCGCCGCCCAGGCCCATCAGGGCATAGGCCAGCACCAGGGTTGGCAGATCGCCCGCGCTGTTCACCGCCATCAGGCAGGCAATACCCAGGCTGTGCAGCAGCAGGCTGACCATAAACAGCGGCCTCGCCCCCACGCGGTTGTAGATGCGGCCGCACAGCAGCATGGCCAGCAGCGCGCCGCCGGCATAGACCAGCATGAACATGCCCGAGCGCTGGGCGCTCAGCGCCAGCAGGTCCTGCAGAAAAAACAGGCTCAGCAGATTGACGCCGGTAAACACGCCGGGCACGGCGTAGTACACGGCCATGGACACCCGCAGGCGTGGGCTGAGCAGCAGGCGCAACTCGACCACAGGGTCTGCCGCTTTGCGCCAGTGGCGCAGATAGAGCACGCTGGCTGCCAGACCCAGCGCAAGACACAGCAGCGCCCCAACCCGGCCACGGCCTGCGCCGTACAGCGACATACCCATAAGCACAGCAGTCAGTGCCATGCCGATCAGCAGCAGTCCGGCCATATCGGGCTTGGCTGCAACCGACGACTCGAATGACTCTGCCGGATCACGCACCCAGCACCATGCCAGCAACGCGGCCACCAGAGCCAACGGAATATTGGCAAAAAACACCCAGCGCCAGGAACTGCTGTCCACAATCAGCCCGCCCAGCAACGGTGACAAAGCCGGTGCAATCAGGGCCACGCCCATGACCAGGGTGGAGATGCGTGCACGCTCCGCCCCCCGAAACAAGGCAAAGGCCATGGCCTGCCCCACGGGAATCAACAGCCCGCCAGCCATGCCCTGCACGAAGCGCCAAACCACCACTGCCGTAAAACTACCCGCCATGCCGCAGGCCGTCACGGCCAGTGCAAACACCAGCATGGAGGCCGCCAGCAGACGCCGCGCGCCCCAGCGGCCGGCCAGCCAGGTGCTGATGGGAATCACCAAGGTCAGGCCCAGGATGTAGGCATTGCCCACCCAGGCGGTGTCCAGGCTGGCTGTCCCGAACTCGGCGGCCAGGCGCGGCAAGGCAACTGCGGGCATGAAGATATTGATGCAGTCGATAAAAAACCCGGTCAAAAACACCAGGGCAATGCGGTAACGGTAGCTCATGTCTGTCCTTTGAGCTGCGCATGGTAGAGAGCGTACCCAAGCGCGTCGATACCGCTATGCTTGATACTTTGTTTGACCAGACTGAACAATGGCCGCCACCGCAAGCACTGCCATCCACACCCAGCTTCACCGCGTGCAGACTTTTCTGGCCGTGGTGGAGCTGGGCAGCTACACCAAGGCCGCCGACTACCTGAACATCAGCAAAGCCATGGCCAGCCTGCATGTAAAGGCGCTGGAAGAAGCCCTGTCCATTACCTTGCTGGTGCGCAGCACGCGGTCGGTGGCATTGACGGAAAGCGGCCAGCAGTTCTATGACGAGTTCAAGCAGATCTTCGGCCATATCGAAGCTGCATTTGACAATGCCCAGTACGGCAGCCGCCGCCTGCGCGGGCAGTTGCGCATCAGCACCACAGCCGAGTTTGGCGAGCGCTATGTGCTGCCGCTGATTCCGCAGTTTGTGCAGCGCTACCCAGGCATTGCCATCAGCCACGATGCCAATTCCTCGCTCAGCGATCTGGTGGCCGAAAAGCTCGACCTGGTTGTGCGCCTGGGCAGCCTGGCCGATTCCAGCCTCAAAAGCCGCAAGCTGGCAGATTACGAAATCTGGCTGGTCGCATCACCCAGGTTGACTGGCTTGCAAGCCGTGCAGCAGCCGCAAGGCCTGGCCGATCTGCCCTGGATTGCCAACAGCAATCTGGACAATCCCACGCACTGGGTGCTGGCAAGCTCCCAGGGCCAGCAGGCCGAGGTGCAGGGCCGCGCCGCCCACCAGTCCAATTCATCGAACGCGATTCGCGCGCTGGCGCTGGCGGGCCTGGGTGTAGCCGTGCTGCCCGACTGGCTGGTGCAGGACGATGTACGCAGCGGCCAGCTGCAGCGCGTGCTGCCCGAGTACGCCCTGCCCAAGCAGCCGATTCATCTGGTCTTCCCCGGCAGCCGCCACCTGCCGCGCAAGACGCGGGTGTTCATCGACTTTCTGGCCGAGCATCTGGTGCGTTGATTTCCCACAAAAATTCAAGACAAAACAGCCTCTGACGCTTACCCAGAAAGCGCTATCCGCTATCAAAAACATAAAATTCATGCCATGCAGCAGCGCCCTAGTCTTGGGCATGGCCGTCTTGCAATCCGCACCAATCCGGGACACTACTGTTTAGCAGCTAGGCTTGGTGCTTACTCTCTTACTGTTTGAACGGAAGCGAATCCTTGAGCACAGCCACCCTACCCTCTTGCCCCCAATGCGGTCTGGACAACACCTACCCCGATGGCGATCTGCTGATCTGCCCCGACTGCGCCCATGAATGGTCGGCCCAGGCCGAAGCCGCCAGCGAAGAAGACAGCGGCCCCCGCGTCATCAAAGACGCCAACGGCACGCCGCTGGCCGACGGCGACAGCGTGCTGCTGGTCAAGGATCTGAAGGTCAAGGGCTCCTCCACCGTCATCAAGAAGGGCACCAAGATCAAGGGCATTCGCCTGGTCTATGACAACGGCGACCATGACGTGGACTGCAAGACGGACCAGGGCCCGTTCATTCTGAAGTCCGAGTTTCTGAAGAAGGCGTGAGACCGCCCGGCCACGCACCCGGTGCAATGCCGGGTGCAGCAAAAAGCGCAAGCTGGAAATACGCCGCTGTCAATCAAGGCAAAACGCCTGAAGCCCTTATCCTGAAAGCGCTACCAGCTATCAAAAACAAAGGCCCATCCGCTGATGGGCCACCTGTCTGCACCAGCGCCGTGCAGCATGGTTCCCCACCGCACAGTCTGCAGCCAGTCAGACCCTAAGGCTTACCCTTGGATGTCGTGATCTGACAATTGAGTTGCGGGATGCGTTAAGTCCATTGAGGACGCCAGTCCTACATTGCCTCTCGAACTGTTTGATTTTCAGCCCCCGCGGAGATCAAAAAGACTGGCGCAGCTATTGCGCGCAGCCTGGTTCTGGCGATGAAGGGCGTAGAAGAAATGAATCGGAAACTCCAAGGCCGGCATATCAATCACCGGCCTCAGTCACAGCACTGGCCTGGCAATGTGCCGACGCAAAGGCCTTGCGGCTTTTGCCATGCCAGCATTGAGGCCAGGCATCAAGGCAACGGCACAAAGCTAGACCTTGCATCGCGACTGACAGCGCCCACAGCGTCGTGACGCCTTCGAGTCGTGCAACAGGGCCGCACCCCATACCAACTTTCAAGAGACAAGCATGAACCCAAGCGCAACGACCATTGCGAGCGCCACGCCCAGGCTCCATACAAGCAGCCCCGAGATCGAAGCAGACAACGCGCTGTATTCCAAGATCAGCTGGCGACTGCTGCCCTTGCTGCTGATCTGCTACATGGTCGCCTATCTGGACCGTATCAACATCGGCTATGCGCAAATCCAGATGAAGCAGACGCTGGACTTCGGCGACGCAGCCTACGGCTTTGGCGCGGGCCTGTTCTTTATCGGCTACTTTCTGTTTGAAGTGCCCAGCAATCTGCTGCTGGAGAAAATCGGCACCCGTAAGACGCTGATGCGCATCATGGTGGTCTGGGGCATCATCGCCACGGCCATGGCCTGGGTCACCACGCCGCTGCAGTTCTATGTGGCACGCTTTCTGCTGGGTGCCTTCGAGGCCGGCTTCTTCCCCGGCGTGATTCTGTACTTCACCTACTGGTACCCGTCGGCCAGACGCGGCCGCGTGATCTCCATCTTTCTGTCTGCCGTCATGGGCATGGCCGTCGTGGCCGGGCCGCTGTGCGGCGCCATCCTCAAATACATGAACGGTATTGACGGCCTGCACGGCTGGCAATGGCTGTTCCTCATCCAGGGCCCGCCCGCCATCATTCTGGGCCTGATCCTCTATCGCTACCTGCAGGACAAACCGGCCGACGCCCAGTGGCTGAGCGATGCGGAAAAAGCCCGTTTGCAATACAACATAGCCAACGACACCGGCCTGGGCGGCGGCCACCATGGCGGACACAAGGCCAGCCACGCCAACAGCACCACGCTGGGACAGCTGCTGCGCGACCCCAAGGTCTATGCGCTGTCACTGGTGTACTTCATGATGCATGGCGCCACCTATCTGTTTGTCTTCTGGATGCCCACCGTCATCCAGGGCCTGGGTGTGGAAGATGTGCTGCGCGTGGGCGTGTATTCCGCCCTGCCTTTTATCGCGGGCCTGATCGGCATGATTGCCTTTGGCGCCAGCTCGGACAAATACCGCGAACGCCGCTGGCATCTGTTCATTGCCACCGGCATGGCCATTGCCGGCCTGATCGTCACCCTGCAGATGCACGGCCACCTCGAAGGCTCGCTGATTGCCTTGGCCTTTACCCTGGTCGGCCTGGCCGCCCTGCCCCCGCTGTTCTTTGCCCTGGTCAGCGACTACCTGACGCCTGCCGTCGCCGCTGGCGGCATCGCCCTCATCAGCAGCCTGGGCAACCTGGGCTCCGCCGCCAGCCCGACCCTGGCCGGCCTGCTGACCCAGTACACGGGAAACCGGCAATACAGCATCTATCTGGTGCTGGTGATGCTGGTCATCTCCATCATCGTTCTGATGGCGGCCACCATCCGCAAAGCCAAGACCCCATAAGCCCGGCAACGCTCAGGCCGCTTGAAAGCACCTGAACACAAAGACCCCTCAAAGACCCATGGCAGGTGCAGCCCATGCACCTGCCATGGGTCTTTTTCTATCTGCATTTCAGCCTTGAGATTCAGAAAAGTGCCATGGCACCACCCATGCGCGCAGCAATAGGCACAAGCGGCGCAACAAAGCTTTGACCTAAAACGGGCCAAAGCGCTTGTCCAACAAGCCTGTTCAGCTATCAAAATCAGAAGATCCCGAATCATTCAGCAGACACGCCTTTCCGCATCCGCGCCACTTGCTCCCAAGTGCCCCGGACACACGCGTGGCTGCGCTCCTGCCCCCGCAAGGCCGGCACACAAACAAGTCAACCCGCCCCCGACAAGGAAATTCGATGACCTGCGATCATCTCAAAGCGCTGGAACTGGCGAAAGCCGGCCACTGGGAACAAGCCCATGCCATGGTGCAAGTCCACGGAGACGAACTGTCGTGCCAGATCCACGGCTATCTGCACCGGGTCGAGGGCGATCTAAGCAACGCCAACTACTGGTATCGCCGCGGCAACAGCAAGCTGCCAAGCAATACGCTGGAGCAGGAATGGGAACGCTTGCACGCGCGCGCATCTGCGGTCTGAGTTCCGAGGACTGAACGCGCTGCCGGGCGCTCGGCATAGCATGACTGTCTTCGTCAAGGGGCAGTTTTGTGGCGAGTGTTGAGATCCACGGCATCCAGCATCCATTGAATCAGGCTTGAACGCTTATGCAGAAAGCGCAAACAGCTATGAAATTCAAAATTTCCCGATCAGGAATTTTTAGGTTTGCAGCGACTGAATTCCATAAATATTTCCCGTTCGGGAAATTAAAACCGCATCACAGCGCTCCCATTTAGGCGTGAAATCACTCTCAGCCCATTCGCCTCAGCGTCAACGCACAGCGTTGCTCTATCAGTTGCACGATCTGCTCCACCACCGCATTGCCCGCAAAACCATGCTGTGGCGCTGCCTGCAGCTTACGGGCAGCGAGGGGGAGCTCGGTAGCCAACTGCTGCAAACGCCTGCGCGTCGCAGCCTTGGCGAGGCCTGATTCTTCGGCAAACTGCTCCCAGTGCTTGGCTTCCAGCTCGCTGAACTTGTATTTGCTGCCGATCTTCATGGCCATCTTGGGCGTTAGCTGAGGGTAGATCGCCGTAGCCAGCAGGTCGTAGAACGGTGCCAGCGCCGGACTTCGACCGCCATAAAGCAGCGAGAAGTTCTTGCCATGCGCATCATGGTTGCCGATCAGCGCATTGAAGATCACCCCATCCAGCAGCCGCAGCACCTGCGGCGCGCTGGGGCGGGTCACGCTGCGCAGCAGGGCAAAGCATTGCGCCAGGCCCGGCCCGCCCTCGTTCTGGTACTTCATCTCGGGCACCACGCCCAGCGCCTGACAAAAGTCTTCCTGATGCAGACGTTGCAACTGCGGCTGGTGCTGCGCATCGCCCTTCAGCACCCGGTCATAGCGCTCCACCAGCAGAAACGAGCGGCCCAGGACGCTATGAATGCGGGCATTGGCAGGCCGCAGCCCCATCACCTCGGCCAGCAACATACAAAAGCCTTCGTTGCTTACGCTGTCCTCCACCGCATGGATGGCAGGCTTCAAGATATGCGAGCTGGGCGCGCCATTGCGCGGCAAGCCAAAGCGCTGGCCGTCGAAAACCACGGGCAGCTTGTCCTGTGCCCCGGCCAGCGACAGCCGCAGCCCATCGTCTCCCGCCAGCATGGGGCGGCGCGGCAACTCGTCCAGCAAGGCGATCAGCTTTTCATCGCTGAGCCACTCCACATCACCCTCTACTCCGGTCGACCCAGCCCCGTTAATCTGCGGCAAGGCCTGCCCCGGCTCCAGAAAAGTCACGGCCCCTGCGCATTCGCCGCCAATATGGTCCAGCAAAGCGAAATCGTTCTGGCCAGACACCTGAAACTGCTGGGCAATCAGGCGGCGCATCTGCCCCTCGGGCAGCAGACCGGCAAAGAAAGGCCGGGTCTGGTGATCGTCAAAGGACTCAGCCTGCAGCGGCAGCGACTGCGATAAAGCCGTGGCCTGCGGCAGCACCAACAAGTCTGGCGCATAGGCAAAACTCAGCCGCCCATGCACCAGCGACAGACTGCCCACACGCCGCTCAAACAGCCAGACTTCGAGTTCATGCGCCATGGTCTGCGCCCTCTGCTACCCCCTCAGAAGCTGGATCCGGCAAACCGCCCAACTGTAACTCTCCCCCCAGCGCATCAATCACCCGCAACACATGCTCCAGCCGCACCGTGGGCTTGCCAGCCTCTAGATCCACAATAAAACGCGTGCCCACCCCTGCAGCCAAGGCAAGCTGAGGCTGGGTCAGCCCCAGTTGTTTGCGGGCTGTGCGCACAGCGGTGCCTAGTTGATCGGCGGTGTGGATGGTGGACATAAGGTGGCCTAGCTTGAAAATTCCCGTTCGGGAAATTATGCGCCAAAGCACCGTGAAAAGGAATCTATATTTCCTGATCGGGAAATTAAACAAACAGCTCACCCTCTGTCCCAGGCGACAAAGCGATACTGATTTGATAGCTGTTTGCGCTTATTGAGATTGGGGTTGAGTCGGTTTTGGCTTGTTATTTTGTTTTAGCCTCATGCCTGACTGACGGACAGGTTCCTGGTTTCGCCCCGGCGGTCGCCCTACTTTCTGAGGCCAGAAAGTAGCCAAAGAGCCTGACCCTGCTGCCCGCGTCCCCTTCGCTGCGCTACGGGGCAAACCTGCGCCGCCAACCTCTTGTTGCTGTGCGGCAAAACTCACTGCGTGCCTATGGCACTCCGTTCAAACAGGTTGCCGCAGAAGTGATGACGATGCGTATGCACTCTGCGGTGCAGCCGCCCGCAACAAGAGGCCGCCGTCGCTGGCGCGGGCAAAAGGGCAAGGGTGCCGGGATACTTCGTTATCAAATTTATAGTCTCTACCACCTGATAAATAAGCGCTAGGGCGTTATAAAGAGGCTCATTACAGAAACATTACTTATTAATCATCTGCTCTCACGCTTTACTTACACCAACAGACTGCCACATATTATATATACGACACAAAAATTCATCCATCACAAATTATATTTATCTAATCACATAAAAATACATTTTAATGAAGAAAAGTTTTAATATATTTTCAAAAATATATAAAATTCATTAAAACCAAATTTACAGATAAATAATTTATTCATCGACAATTTAAAATTAAATAATAACCATCAAAAGAAATTAAATATCAAAAAATAAAAACCGTATGCTGCTTAATTTACAAAAACACACAATTATGATAAAATTTTTCTTTTACAAGATTGTAATCCATGATTGAAGAAATAACCGTCGAGAATTTCAAATCTCTCAAGAACCAAACATCAATAGAATTGAAATCCATAAATATATTCTGCGGAGCAAACAGCAGCGGCAAAAGTTCAATTTTACAAACAATATTATTGATAACCCAAAGCTTTTCCAGCAGATTCAACTATGATTCTGTGATTTTAAATGGTAATCTTTTAAGACTTGGATCGATGAAAGATATTCTTTCAAGAAGCCCTTTAAAAAAAGAAATAACTCTCTCTTTAAAATTAAAAAATTTATATAGTAAAACGTATGGAAATTACTCTTCAATATATTACAAATATTCATTCTCAACAGACAAAACAAAAAATCAAGATGACGACTACAATCCATCAATAACCGAAATACTATTTAACTCAATCCAAGAAGCAAAAGATCCCAGTGGCAAATCCATAAAAAGCAACAACTCAATATTATGTACAAGATTCAGCACCACTAACGAAAAAACTCTAAGTGTTAATAACTATTTCTCACCGTCATTAACAAACTCTTTGAAATTATATCCAGACAGTGAAGTATCCAGAGTAATAAACAATTCATTAGCACCATATTCTTTCGAAATCAGATTCAACAAATCCAAAAATATATTTAGATTGATGGTAGAAGACTTTAAGAAAGATAAATATATAAACATAAATTCAGGAAATATAGATTCAATTGAATTAAGCAAAGAAATATATCCAGTTTTTATGGATAAAATTGACGATTTAATATCTCTACAGAATAAAGAAAAAATAGAATCAATCCGAAAATCAAAGGATCTATCTTCATTCATAGAAAAGAGATTAAAAAAAACAAATATAATCGATAAAAATAAATTCTGGAATGACCTATTAAAGCATGAAATTTCAATCTTTCCAAATTTTTCAAAATTCGCATCAGAGAGAATCACCCCTCTAAAGGTAATAGATTTCATTGAAATATGCAATTCACTCTCTGAAGAAAAAAGAGAACGATTAGCTAATTTATTAAGCAACAATAAACTTCAATTTGAAAATTATTGGCTAAATAGCTCAGACTACGTATATTCAGATTTACAAATAAACTCTATTGATCTATCAAATACGTCTGGCGCTTTAACCAACTATTTCAACAACTCACTCAAATATCTTGGCCCACTACGAAGTGAGCCACAAGCAGTATATTCATCCATTGGACAACCTGATCCAAAAAATGTCGGCCTAAAAGGGGAGTTTACTGCCGCTGCATTACACCTGAATAAAAACAACAGAATAAAGTATTTAAAACCAAATATCATAGAAGATAAAATTGAATTCGAGCCATGCGAATCAACTTTAGCATTTGCTTGCCAAGTTTGGCTTAAATACCTAGGCGTTATTTCAGAATACTCCACAAAGGACAAAGGGAAGCTAGGTTATGAACTACTCGTAAAAATAGATCCAGAAGATGAGTGGCATGACCTGACACATGTGGGTGTTGGCGTTAGTCAAATTCTCCCAATTGTGCTACTTTCACTTTTATCAAATGAAGGTGACACTTTAATCTTCGAGCAGCCTGAACTTCATTTACATCCAAAAATACAATCCCGACTTTTAGATCTTTTCTACGCTTTATCCGAATCAGGCAGACAATGCATCATAGAAACTCATAGCGAGTACTTTATTCATCGGTTAAGGCTAAGAATTGCCCAAGCCAATGATAACCGGCTTAATGAAAATTCAAAAATTTACTTTATCGACAAAGAAAAAGAATCAAGCTTGATTAAAAGCATCAACATCAATGAGTATGGATCCATATTAAAGTGGCCAAAAGATTTCTTTGACCAAACAGACTCAGAAATTGAAAGAATATTAATTGAAGCTTCTCGAAAAAAGAAAAACAAGAAGGAAGAAGCCATCAAATGAAAAATACTTATATATCTTGCGAATATATTCTATCTCCTATTCTAAGTTCTATAGAAAATTTCGAAGAATCATCTCTTGGAATAATTTTTCTAAAAAAATACTTGAGGAAAATTTAATAAATACTTATTTTGAATACGACATTGTTGGAAAGTTAAATTCAAATAATTTATTCCCTACAGAGAAAGCTATACAAAGTAAAATTAATGATGTTGAGGATTGCATTTTTTCACCCAAAGACCTTTCACGCTCAATAAACTGGATTCTGTCAAATATCGATGACAATGAAATATCAGAAGGAATAATAGATTGGCAAAATGAACCCAATTATGAAATAACATCATTTATATATAAAGATAGAAATGACGACCTTAAAATTCTAATAGACTCTCTAATAATCCATTTAGAGAATACCAAGAAAGATGGCGAAATCATCATCCACTCAACCGAAGAGCTAAAAAATTCAATATCGCTCAACTCTATCGTTAAAGACTCAGATCCGAAAATATTGAATTCAAAAATATATCGAGAGATAAATTTAAAATGTAATATTTTTAAATGCATTCAGGAAATAAATTTCCTTGACTATTTCAGAGCCTCTATTGACAAAGAGGATTTAAAAGCATGTATATTCTCAGAATTAATGAAGCGTCATCCTGAAAAATGCTGCTTATTACGCATGGATCAAATTTATTTTCATAGTGGTTTTTTAGATAGTGCCCGCCGCAATCAAGCATTAGATGGAAATTTTTCCCAAACCACCTTCGAAAAAATAATATTTATTCTAGAACAATTCATGCAATCAAAATACCTTACTCCGTATAGAGAATCAGCATCCAGTAATAAGCAAAAAACTTTTAATGAATCAAATGCATATCGTGAACATATAACATCATCAGGCGTTGGATTAAGACTGATGTACTGGATAAAATCAAAAAATATAATTGAATTCTCCAGAGTAGGGCCAAAGCATGAGCTAATAATTAACGACCCTGAGTTTTTATGAAAGCTTAATGACATTTATGATTTTCATGCAGAACCCAATGAAAATCTATGTACTCTAACAAAGCTTCCCAATTAATCAGCAAGCGATCACAACTATCAAAATAGAAAAGGCAGCCTGAAGGCTCTCTTTTCTTTAATCAATCGTTGAATGCTTACTTGCGCACAGGTGGAAGACCCATACACCACTTCCAGCGCCAGTCCTCTGGGCTCGCCAAGGGTTAGGTTCGGGTGGATATTCTTGTCAATGTCACGCCTATTTCAATGGCCAGAGCGATTTCACCGATCATTTCGTCACCGCTGCCGCCCTCCCTGCCAAACCTTCCACTCACTAGGCCGCAAGCCATAACGGGTTAGCACACCTTCGTGCAGGCGGCGCAGCTCATCCAGAACCAGCGCCCTGCCTGCTGCGCAGCGAGCACGCTGGCTTGCACGGCTTGCTCCACCAGCGCAATGACATCGCGCTCAAGTTGCTGGACGACGGTGCAATAGTGGCGCAGCAATTTCAAATAATCGCGCAACCATGCATTGAGAGGGTGGCGCATAACGCCAGTCACAGCCCCCCTGCCGCCCATATGCATCAAAATGCTTTCAAACCCATAAGCAGAAAGCGCAAACAGCTATCAAAATAAAAAAGGCAGCCCTAAGGCTGCCTTTTTTATTGAACAAACTCAAAGGCTTGATCGCTGCGCTTACTTGCGCACAGGTGGCACGTCCGTGCAGGAGCCATGGGCCACTTCCGCTGCCATGCCGATGGACTCGCCAAGGGTCGGGTGGGGGTGGATGGTCTTGCCGATGTCTACGGTGTCCGCGCCCATTTCGATGGCCAGGGCGATTTCACCGATCATGTCGCCAGCGTGCGTGCCGACCATGCCGCCGCCCAGGATACGGCCGTGGCCGTGGGCTTCGGGGGAGTCATCAAACAGCAGCTTGGTGAAGCCTTCGTCGCGGCCGTTGGCGATGGCGCGGCCCGAGGCAGCCCAGGGGAACAGGCCCTTCTTGACCTTGATGCCTTGTGCCTTGGCCTGGTCTTCGGTCAGACCCACCCATGCCACTTCGGGGTCGGTGTAGGCGACCGAAGGAATCACGCGGGCGTTGAAGGCAGCGGAAGCCAGTTCCTTGTTGCCTTGCAGCTCGCCAGCAATGACTTCGGCGGCCACATGCGCTTCGTGCACGGCCTTGTGCGCCAGCATGGGCTGACCCACGATGTCGCCGATGGCGAAGATGTTGGGCACGTTGGTGCGCATCTGGATGTCGACGTCGATAAAGCCGCGGTCGGTCACGGCCACGCCAGCCTTTTCGGCGCTGATCTTCTTGCCATTGGGCGTGCGGCCCACGGCTTGCAGAACCAGGTCGTAGGTCTGGGGTTCGGGCACGGTGACGCCGTCCTTGGCAGGAGCGAACGTGACCTTGATGCCTTCGGGCGTGGCTTCGGCACCCACGGTCTTGGTGTTGACCATGATGTTGTCAAAGCGCGGTGCATTCATCTTTTGCCAGACCTTGACCAGATCGCGGTCAGCGCCCTGCATCAGGCCGTCCATCATCTCCACCACGTCCAGGCGTGCGCCCAGTGTGCTGTAAACGGTGCCCATTTCCAGGCCGATGATGCCGCCGCCCAGAATCAGCATGCGCTTGGGCACAGCCTTCAGGTCCAGAGCGCCGGTGGAATCCACCACGCGCTCGTCCTTGGGCATGAAGGGCAGGTGCACGGCTTGCGAGCCGGCAGCGATGATGGCGTTCTTGAACTGAACGACCTTCTTGCTGCCGGTCTTTTCCTGGCCGGAACCGGTGGTTTCTTCGACTTCGATGTGGTTGGCAGACACGAAGTTGCCGTAGCCACGCACGACGGTGACCTTGCGCATCTTGGCCATCTGGCCCAGACCACCGGTCAGCTTGCCGATGACCTTTTCCTTGTGGCCGCGCAGGGTGTCCACGGACACTTCGGGAGCGCCGAACTTCACGCCGGCCACTTCCAGGTGCTTGACTTCGTCCATCACGGCGGCGACGTGCAGCAGTGCCTTGGAGGGGATGCAACCCACGTTCAGGCAGACGCCGCCCAGGGTGGCGTAGCGCTCGACCAGCACGACCTTCAGGCCCAGGTCGGCAGCGCGGAAGGCAGCCGAGTAACCGCCAGGGCCACCGCCCAGAACGACGACGTCGCAGTCATAGTCCACCGCGCCGCTGAAGTTGCTGGCCACGGGGGCGGGAGCAGCAGCGACGGGAGCGGCCACAGGGGCTGCAACGGGGGCTGGCGCCGCGGCGGCGGGAGCGGGTGCGGCCACAGGAGCGGCAGCGCCGGCGGCCACTTCCAGCGACAGCACGACGGAGCCTTCGGCAACCTTGTCGCCGACCTTGACCTTGATTTCCTTCACGACGCCGGCGTGGCTGGAAGGAATTTCCATGGAGGCCTTGTCCGACTCCACGGTGATGAGGGACTGGTCCACGGCCACGGTGTCACCGGGGTTGACCAGCAGTTCGATCACGCCCACTTCGGCGAAGTCGCCGATATTGGGTACCTTGATATCGATGAGGCTCATATGCGCTCCTATCTTGGTTTTTGTCTCTGCGCCGCCCGATTCGCTCAGGCAGCTGAAAACGGTATTTCCGGGTTGAAGCCTGGCGGCTAACGCCTTAGCTCCAGTCAAAAGTCAGCAATACGGTACGGCTTTCAGGCTCGTAGAACAGCAGGGTTTCGGTGCCGCTTGCGGCAAAAGCATCGGCATTGGCACTGCAGATGAACTCGAAGTGCGCGCCGGTTTCTGGGTGGATGGGGTGAATGCCATCGTCCGTGCCAATGTCGCTCAGCAGCTCATTCGTCAGATTGCTCCAGTTGCCGCCCCAGGAAGGGCCGCCCAGCACGCCGAGCAGATAGCGCCCGGAGCTGGTTTCGTAGCAATCGGTACCTGGCTCATACAGCGGCAGCTTGGCAACTTCAGCGGGGTCATCCCACTCGTTCGCAGCATTCCAGCCATGGGCCAGAAAGTCCCGCCTGGCCTGCTCATAGGCCGCATGCTGGGTTGCGTAATGCAGCTCCATCACATCGCGCCAGGAGTACTTGGCCTCGTGGTGCAGTTCGAACGGTGGCGCCACGCCCAGTTTGACCAGTTCACGATGCTGGGTGCGCACCTCGCGCCAGTCCAGCGATTTTTCCGCCCAGTCGGCCCTATCCTGCTCCAGCATGAAGTAGCGCCAGTCGCCCAGCAGCTCGTACCTGCCTTGTTCGTTGAGCTTGAAAGCCAGCCAGTCAGGCTTGAGCAGCGCGTTGCCAAACTCCTCGCCTCCCCACTCCCCGACTTGCCCTTCGTAGGGCTCGCAAGGGG
Source organism: Comamonas resistens (assembly GCF_030064165.1). Taxonomy (NCBI): domain Bacteria; kingdom Pseudomonadati; phylum Pseudomonadota; class Betaproteobacteria; order Burkholderiales; family Comamonadaceae; genus Comamonas; species Comamonas resistens. Next base: position 2,479,206 of record NZ_CP125947.1, on the reverse strand, counting down.
CGACGAGATGAACCGGCCCGCTCCAGGCATCGTCGAGCAGCGCCAGGTCGATGGTGACGAGCGGCAGAAAATGCCGCGCGTACTTCTCGACCGGCTCGGCGAAGACGTCAGCCGCATCCGGAAAAGGCCGGATACCGGGAATGACGCCACGCAGATGCTCGATGGGATGCTGTCTCAGGTTCTTCATCTCACTCATGTCGCTAAGGGGCTGGCAAGGTGAAGCGCAATGCATCTAAAAAGATAGCTGCTTGCGCAGTTCAGATAAGCGCTACAGGCCGATTTCACTAAAAATCGGCCTGCCCGTCAGCTGCTTAGAGCAGGATGCGGCGGTAGTCAGCCAGCACAGCGCCCAGGTAGGCGTTGAAGCGTGCAGCGGCTGCACCGTCGATGACGCGGTGGTCGTACGACAGCGACAGAGGCAGCATCAAACGCGGCACGAACTGCTTGCCGTCCCACACGGGCTTCATGGCGCCCTTGGACAGACCCAGAATGGCGACTTCAGGCGCATTGATGATTGGCGTGAAGTTGGTGCCACCGATGCCGCCCAGAGACGAGATCGAGAAGCAGCCGCCTTGCATGTCCGCAGCACCCAACTTGCCGTCGCGGGCCTTCTTGGCCAGCTCGCCCATTTCCTGGCTGATCTGCAGAATGCCCTTCTTGTCGGCGTCCTTGAGCACGGGAACGACCAGACCGTTCGGCGTGTCGGCGGCAAAACCGATGTTGAAGTACTGCTTGTAGACCAGGGTGTCGCCGTCCAGAGAGGCATTGAACTCGGGGAACTTCTTGAGCGCAGCGACCACGGCCTTGATCACGAAAGCCAGCATCGTCACCTTGACGTCGCTCTTGGCCTTGGCGCTTTCAGCATTGGTCTGCACGCGGAAGGCTTCCAGCTCGGTGATGTCGGCCTCGTCATTGTTGGTGACGTGGGGGATGACCACCCAGTTGCGGTGCAGATTGGCACCCGAGATCTTCTTGATGCGCGACAGTTCCTTGCGCTCGACGGCGCCGAACTTGGCGAAGTCGACCTTGGGCCAGGCCAGCACTTCCAGGCCGCCGACATTTCCACCGGATGCGCCGGAAGACTTGGGAGCCACGGCCTGCTGAGCCAGGGTCTGCACGGCGCCGGCCATCACCGACTTGGTGAAGGACTGGATGTCTTCCGCCGTGATGCGGCCCTTGTTGCCCGAGCCCTTGACTTCTGCCAGAGGCACGCCCAGTTCGCGAGCGAACTTGCGCACCGAAGGCGAGGCATGGGGCAGCTGACCCGAAGGCGCCACGGTGGGGTTGTGGGCTGCAGGCGCTGCCACAGGTGCGGCGGCCACAGGGGCTGCAACCACAGGTGCAGGTGCTGCAGCCACAGCAGCGGCAACCGGTGCCGCCACAGGAGCGGCGGCCTGCACGGGAGCAGAGGCTGCGCCCTGCACTGTCATCTGGCCGACGACGTCGCCCACGTTGACGGTGTCACCCAGCTTGATGGTCAGCGCCGTGATGGTGCCGGCCGAAGGCGAAGGGATTTCCATCGAGGCCTTGTCGGACTCCACGGTGAACAGCGATTGCTCGGCGGTCACGGTATCACCCACCTTGACGAGCATCTCGATCACGGCCACGTCCTTGAAGTCGCCGATATCGGGGATCTTCAGGTCCACGGTGGAGGATGCTGCAGGAGCGGCGGCCACAGGGGCTGCAACCACGGGTGCAGGAGCTGCGGCCACGGGTGCAGCAACAGGGGCAGGCGCTGCGGCGGCAGGTGCGGGAGCCGCATCGGCGGTTTCCAGCATCACGACCACGGAGCCTTCCTTGACCTTGTCACCCAGGGCAACCTTGATTTCCTTGACCACGCCAGCCTGGCTGGAGGGGATTTCCATGGAGGCCTTGTCGGACTCCACGGTGATCAGGGACTGCTCGACCTTGATGGTGTCACCCACCTTGACCAGCACTTCGATCACGCCGACTTCGGAGAAGTCGCCGATATCGGGGACTTTGATTTCTGTCAATGCCATGTTGTCTGTCTCCCCTTTTTAGGCGTGCAGCGGGTTGATCTTGTCGACGTTGATGCCGTACTTCTTGATCGCTTCGGCCACGGTCGTTGCGTTGATCTTGCCTTCATCGGCCAGACCGCGCAGTGCAGCCACCACGATGTAGTGACGGTTGACTTCGAAGTGTTCACGCAGCTTGGCGCGGAAGTCCGAACGACCGAAGCCGTCGGTACCCAGCACCTTGTAGGTACGGCCCTTGGGCATGTAGGGACGGATCTGCTCGGCGTAGGCCTTCATGTAGTCGGTCGAAGCGACCACGGGGCCGGGATGGGCCGCCAGTTGCTGGGACACGAACGGAACCTTGGCGGCTTCCAGGGGGTGCAGCATGTTGAAGCGGTCCACCTCCTGGCCTTCGCGGGTCAGTTCGTTGAACGATGGGCAGCTCCAGACGTCGGCGGCAACGCCCCAGTCCTTTTCCAGCAGCTCTTGTGCGAAGAAGGATTCGCGCAGGATGGTGCCGGAGCCCAGCAGTTGAACGCGCAGGCCGCTCTCGGGCACCTTCTGGCCAGGCTTGACCATGTACATGCCCTTGAGGATCTGCTCTTCCGTGCCGGCTTCCAGGCCAGGCATGGGGTAGTTTTCGTTCAGCAGCGTGATGTAGTAGAAGACGTTTTCCTGGTTCTGCACCATGCGGCGCAGACCGTCCTGCATGATGACTGCCACTTCGTGAGCGAAGGTCGGGTCATAGGTGATGCAGTTGGGGATGGTGTTGGCCAGGATGTGGCTGTGACCGTCTTCGTGCTGCAGACCTTCGCCGTTCAGCGTGGTACGGCCCGAGGTGCCGCCCAGCAGGAAGCCACGCGCTTGCAGGTCGCCAGCCGCCCAGGCCAGATCGCCGATACGCTGGAAGCCGAACATCGAGTAGTAGACATAGAACGGGATCATGACCCGGTTGCTATGGCTGTAGCTGGTGGCGGCAGCGATCCAGCTGGACATGCCGCCGGCTTCGTTGATGCCTTCCTGCAGGATCTGGCCGGCCTTGTCCTCGCGGTAGTACATCACCTGGTCCTTGTCGACCGGGGTGTATTGCTGACCGTGGGGGTTGTAGATACCGACCTGACGGAACAGACCTTCCATACCGAAGGTACGGGCTTCGTCCACCAGGATGGGCACCACGCGGGGGCCGATGTTTTTGTCACGCAGCAGCTGCGTCAGGAAACGCACATAAGCCTGGGTCGTGGAGATCTCACGGCCTTCGGGTGTGGGCTCCAGGATGGCCTTGAAGGTGTCCAGCGTGGGCGCAGTGAACTGCTCGTCGGCCTGTTGGCGACGATGAGGCAGGTAGCCACCCAGAGCCTTGCGGCGTTCGTGCAGGTACTTCATTTCCGGCGTATCGTCGGCCGGCTTGTAGAAGGGGATGTCAGCGATCTGGCTGTCGGGGATTGGGATGTTGAAACGGTCGCGGAAGGCCTTGATATCCTCGTCGCTCAGCTTCTTGGTCTGGTGAACGTTGTTCTTGCCTTCACCGACCTTGCCCATGCCGAAGCCCTTGACGGTCTTGACCAGCAGAACCGTAGGCTGGCCTTGGTGCTTGTTCGCAGCAGCGAAAGCAGCGTAGACCTTCTGCGAATCGTGGCCACCACGGCGCAGGTTCCAGATTTCGTCGTCGGACATGTGCTCGACCATCTTCAGGGCGCGAGGATCACGGCCGAAGAAATGCTGGCGAACGTAGGCACCATCGTTGGCCTTGAAAGCCTGATAGTCGCCGTCGTTGCACTCCATCATGATCTTCTTGAGCACGCCGTCCTTGTCCTTGGCCAGCAGCTCGTCCCAGCCCTTGCCCCACAGCAGCTTGATCACGTTCCAGCCGGAACCGCGGAATTCGCCTTCCAGTTCCTGGATGATCTTGCCGTTGCCGCGCACAGGACCGTCCAGGCGCTGCAGGTTGCAGTTGATCACGAAGACCAGGTTGTCCAGGTTTTCACGGGCAGCCAGGCCGATCGCGCCCAGGGATTCCACTTCGTCCATTTCACCGTCGCCGCAGAACACCCAGACCTTGCGGTTTTCAGTGTTGGCAATGCCACGTGCGTGCAGGTACTTCAGGAAGCGCGCCTGATAGATGGCCATCAGCGGGCCCAGGCCCATGGACACCGTGGGGAACTGCCAGAAGTCGGGCATCAGCTTGGGGTGGGGGTAGCTCGACAGCCCCTTGCCGTCCACTTCCTGACGGAAGTTCAGCAGCTGCTCTTCGGAGATACGGCCTTCCAGATAGGCGCGGGCGTAGATGCCGGGCGAGACGTGACCCTGAATGTACAGGCAGTCACCACCGTGGTTTTCGTTCTCGGCGTGCCAGAAATGGTTGAAGCCGGCCGCGAACATATTGGCCAGCGAAGCGAAGGAGCCGATGTGGCCGCCCAGGTCACCGCCTTCGGGAGGGTGAATGCGGTTGGCCTTGACCACCATGGCCATGGCGTTCCAGCGCATGTAGGCGCGCAGACGGCCTTCGATCTCGAGGTTGCCGGGACACTTTTCTTCCTGGTCGGCCTCGATGGTGTTGACATAGCCGGTATTGGCCGAGAAAGGCATGTCCACGCTGCTTTGGCGTGCATGCTCGAGCAGGTCCTCGATCAGCTTGTGGGCGTAGTCGGCACCTTCACGGTCGATCACGGCCGAGAGGGCATCCATCCACTCGCGGGATTCTTGTTGGTCCAGGCCGGCAGGCATGCCAGCACCTTGTGGGTCAGTCTGAGCTGTCATTGTGTGTCTCCTTCGAGAGAGGGGGTCGCTATCAGAGTATTGCGAACATTTTCTGCATCCCGTCTTGTACACAGAGGCAAAAAAAGTAAGCACGCTCTCAAAACCGAATCAGTGAGTGCGGCCATCACGCGATGTGGCAAGTGCCAACCGCGCAACGCGCGGCACAGCCCCGTTCAGGCGCTCCCCGGATTAAACCGATTCACTGTCTCGATGCCGGGGGAGTTTCGCACATTTTTTTTGAATTTCAAATGGTGCTTCGTGATTTCACTATTTAAAAAAATGCTGCAAATGCACATACAGTGAAGACTGCAAAAACAGTCGCCCACACGACAGAAATACTCGGATAAAGCAGTTGGTCTCTCCCCTACACTGACGGTATGCAAACAAGCTCTTCCGAACCAGAAAAAAAGCCCGTCGATAGCGTGCAATCCGTTGCCTCGCCTGTGCGCTGGTGGCGCAGTTGGTGGCGCAGCCTCTCGCCGACCCGCCAGGATCGCTATGCCGCGCTGGCCCCCCTGGCGTCCGTGCTGATGTTCATGGCTGCAATCATTGCGTCTTTCTGGTACTTGCGCACGGAAGAAGTGGACCGCGAGCAGGAAGCACTGCGCCGTGACGTGGAATATGCACAGCAGCGCGTACGCCTGCGCCTGCTGGAGCGCCAGGAACAGCTGATGCGCATGGCCCGTGACGTGGGTACCCGCGATATGCGCAAGTCCGACTTCGACATCCGCGCCGAAGCGCTGATCAGCCAGTACCCCGAGCTGCAATCCATCACCTGGGTCGACGACAAGCTCCATATCCTGCAAAGCCAGGCGGCCCCCACCGTCAGTACCGAACAGCTGCGTGTGGTGGGTGAAGTGCTGCATAGAGGCGAGACCCTGCATGCCTACCAGCAGGCCAAGGAAATGCTGCAGCCTATCTATGTGCAGGAAAAAGCCACCCCTGACGACCCGCCACCACTGTTGCAGTTGCATGTTCCCATCAGCAGCAACAGCCGCTATGCGGGCGAGCTGCTGGCCGAGTTCTCGGTAGATAGCCTGCTGCGCTACGGCACGCCGACCGAAGTCATGGCGCGCTATGCCATCACCATGCTGGACAGCCAGGGGCTGGTGCTAGCCGGCACGCCGCTGGCACCGCGCAAGACCCCCAGCGAGCTGCTGCATTGGCGCGCCATTGCCAATGAATATGAAGTTCCGGTTTCACCCGTGGGCATTTCCCTGATCTTGCGCGCCCAGGCCTACCGAACCTCTCTGGGCGTGGTGGGCAGCGGCCTGTTCTGGCTGGTGGGCACACTGTCTGCCATGACAGCCTGGCTGCTGCTGGCCACCTGGCGCCACACACGCCGCCGCCAGCGCGCGCAGGAAGCCCTGGTTGCCGAAACCAACTTCCGCCGTGCCATGGAAAACTCCGTGCTCACGGGCATGCGCGCCCTGGACCTGCATGGCCGCATCACCTATGTGAATGCAGCGTTCTGCCAGATGACGGGCTGGAGCGAGAAAGAGCTGGTCGGCCAGGTGCCGCCCTATTCCTACTGGCCCGACAACGATTACGACAATCTGCACTCGCAACTGCGCGAGGAGCTGTCTGGCAAGACCATCGTGGGAGGCTTTCAGGTGCGCGTGAAGCGCAAGAACGGCACGCTCTTCGATGCGCGCCTCTATGTGTCTCCGCTGATCGACGCCCACGGCCAGCACACGGGCTGGATGTCGTCGATGACGGACATTACCGAGCCCAATCGCATTCGCGAGCAGCTTTCTGCATCGTATGAGCGCTTCACCATTGTGCTGGAAGCGCTGGACGCTTCTGTTTCCGTAGCACCTCTGGGCAGCGCCGAGCTGCTGTTTGCCAACAAGCTCTACCGTCAGTGGTTCGGCTCGCATACCGAAGGCCATCTGCAACTGGTGGCCCAGGCCGGCAAACTACCTGTGCGTCGCCAACCCGAGCCGGAAGATGAAGATGGGCTCATGGGCCTGCCCACGGACTCCCTGACAACTGCGCGCAGCGGCAACGCCGAAATCTTTGTGCCCAGCCTGGGCAAATGGCTGGAAGTGCGCTCGCGTTACCTGAGCTGGGTGGACGGACGCCTGGCCCAGATGGTGATTGCCACCGACATCACCCAGCGCCGCCAGGCCGAAGAGCAAGCCGCCGCCCAGGCCGAAAAGGCCCAGACCGCCAGCCGCCTCATCACCATGGGCGAAATGGCATCCAGCGTGGCCCACGAACTCAATCAGCCGCTGACGGCCATCAACAACTACAGCTCCGGCATGCTCACGCGCCTGGAAAACGGCACGCTCACCCCCGAGCAGATGAAGTTTGCGCTGGAGAAGACCGCGCATCAGGCTCTGCGCGCGGGGCAGATCATTCAGCGCATCCGCTCTTTCGTCAAAAAGAGCGAGCCCAACCGCACATTGGCCCAGGTCTCGGAAATGGTCAACGAAGCCGTGGAGCTGGCCGGCATAGAGCTGCGCCGCCGCAATGTGCAGCTATCCCTGCATGTGGCCGAGCGCATGCCGCCCGTGATGGCAGACACCATTCTGATTGAGCAGGTTCTCATCAATCTGATGAAAAACAGTGCTGAGTCCATCGACATGTCCGAGCGCCCCACGGGTCAGCGCAGCGTGGAGTTGCGCGTACGTCCGCAGCAGCATGACGACCAGCAAGGTGTTGAATTTACAGTGGAAGATACCGGCAGAGGCCTTCCTCCCGAGGTGCTGGAGCATTTGTTCGAGGCTTTTTTCTCGACCAAAAGCGAAGGCATGGGCATAGGCCTGAACCTGTGCCGCTCCATTGTCGAGTCCCATCACGGCCGAATGCATGCCGAGAACCTCTACAATGGTTCCGAGGTCACTGGTTGCCGCTTTTCATTCTGGCTACCACTGGCAACGGGTGTGGAGACGACAACACTCAACACGACAAGCGAACCCATAAAGAGGACGATTGCATGAGTTTGATACCCAAAAAAGGCACGGTTTACGTAGTCGATGATGACGAGGCAGTGCGCGATTCCCTGCAGTGGCTGCTGGAAGGCAAGGACTACCGGGTTCGCTGCTTTGATTCCGCCGAGACCTTTCTGTCACGTTACGACCCTCGCGAAGTGGCTTGCCTGATCGTGGATATCCGCATGGGCGGCATGACCGGCCTGGAACTGCAGGATCGCCTGATCGAGCGCAAATCCCCCCTGCCCATCGTCTTCATCACCGGCCATGGCGATGTGCCCATGGCCGTGAACACCATGAAAAAGGGTGCACTGGACTTCATCCAGAAGCCCTTCAACGAAGAAGAGCTGCTGGGCCTGGTCGAACGCATGCTGGATCACGCTCGCGAAGCCTTCGCTGGTCACCAGCAGGCCGCCAGCCGTGATGCGCTGCTGGCCAAGCTCACGGGCCGTGAAGCCCAGGTGCTGGAGCGCATTGTCGCCGGCCGTCTGAACAAGCAGATTGCCGACGATCTGGGCATCTCCATCAAGACCGTGGAAGCGCACCGCGCCAACATCATGGAGAAACTCAACGCCAACACCGTGGCCGATCTGCTCAAGATCGCCCTGGGTCAAGGCCAGACCGCCGCTGCCGCCAAGGCTGCTGCGCTCAACTAAACCATCCAAGAGATGCCAGCGTGATTGGAGGCCTCTTCAATCGCGAGATAATTGAAGGAGCACGGCTCGGGCCCAGGCCTTAGCTAACTCCTATTCTGATAGCTGCTAGTGCTTGTATTTCAAGGGCTAGCAGCATTTTTTATTGGTAATCCAGCAATGACAGCCCAAATCATCGACGGCAAAGCCCTCTCCGAACAATTGCGCAAGGAAGTCGCCACGCGTGCAGCAGCGCTCAAGGCCAAGGGCGTGACGCCCGGTCTGGCCGTGATTCTGGTGGGCGACAACCAGGCTTCCCAGGTCTATGTACGCAACAAGGTCAAGGCCTGCGAAGACGTGGGCTTTCACTCCGTGCTGGAAAAGTACGATGCCTCGATGACCGAAGCCGAGTTGCTGGCCCGCGTGGCTGCGCTGAACAACGACCCCAGCATTCACGGCATTCTGGTGCAGCTGCCCCTGCCCAAGCACATCGACGATCACAAGGTCATTGAAACCATCTCGCCCGCCAAGGATGTGGACGGCTTCCACGTAGCCAGCGCCGGCGCACTGATGGTGGGGGAAGTCGGCTTCAAGGCCTGCACGCCCTACGGCTGCATGAAGATGCTGGAATCGATTGGCATGAAGAATCTGCGCGGCAAGCATGCCGTGGTCATCGGCCGCTCCAACATCGTGGGCAAGCCCATGGCCATGATGCTGCTGGCCGCCAACGCCACCGTCACCGTCACGCATAGCGGCACGGCCGATCTGGCCGCCATGACGCGCCAGGCCGACGTCATTGTCGCCGCCGTGGGCAAGGTCAACGTGCTGACCGCCGATATGGTCAAGCCCGGCGCCGTGGTCATCGACGTGGGCATGAACCGCAACGCCGAAGGCAAGCTCTGCGGCGATGTGGATTTCGACGGCGTCAAGGAAGTTGCCGGCTACATCACCCCTGTGCCCGGTGGTGTCGGCCCTATGACGATTACCATGCTGCTGGTCAACACCATGGAGTCTGCAGAGCGCGCAGCGCCCTGACACCCCCTGAGCCGCTGCGTGGCTTCCCCCTCTCTGCTTCGCGGAGGGGGACGACAGCCTTGCTGCGAGGCGGCTCTTGCTTGCTGTCTCTGGCCTAAAACCAGCTCAGCGCGCTGCTGACCACAGGCTGACGCTATCACTGCCATAGCAAAACATTGCCATGGCAGCGCTTGATTTTCCCGACCTTGCCGGCACCTAATACAGCATGAGCAATCCACTTCTCGAAACATCCTCCCTGCCCCTGTTTGACCGCATTCAACCTGCGGATGTAGGCCCAGCCATTGATGTTCTGCTGGCTCGCGCCAGCGAGGCATTGGAGACCGTTGTCACACCCGACTTTCCTGCGCAGTGGGAAGCCATCTCGGCTGTGCTGGATGTGGCAACCGAGAAACTTGGCACCGCCTGGTCGGCCGTCAACCACCTCAACAGCGTGGCCGATACGCCCGAGCTGCGCGCCGCCTATAACGAGGCACTGCCTCGCGTGACCGAGTTCTGGACCAACCTCGGCGCCGACGAACGCCTGTACGCCAAGTACAAGGCCATCGCCCCTGACAGTCTCAACAAGGAACAACGCGCTGCCTGGGATCACGCCATGCGTGGCTTTGTGCTTTCGGGTGCCGAGCTGCAAGGCGCGGCCAAGGAACGCTTTGCCCAGATTCAAGCCCGCTCTGCCGAGCTGGCTCAGAAATTCAGCGAGAACGCGCTGGATGCCACGGATGCCTTTGCCTATTACGCCAGCGCCGAAGAACTCGATGGAGTGCCCGCCGATGTGATTGCTGCAGCCAGGGCAGCTGCCGGAGCCGATGGCAAGGAAGGCTACAAGCTCACGCTCAAGATGCCTTGCTACCTGCCCGTGATGCAGTTCGCCAAGAGCAGCGCGCTGCGCGAAAAGCTCTATCACGCCTATGTGACACGCGCTTCCGAGCAGGCGGAAGGCGACGCCGCCAAATTCGACAACACGGCCGTGATGAAGGAAATTCTGGCCCTGCGCCTGGAAGAGTCGCAGTTGCTGGGCTACAAGAGCTTTGGCGAAGTCTCCGTCGTGCCCAAGATGGCCGACTCTCCCAAGCAGGTCATAGACTTTCTGCGCGACCTGGGCCAACGCGCCCGCCCCTATGCCGAAAAAGACGTGGCCGATCTGCGCGCCTTTGCCAAGACCGAGCTGGGCATTGCCGACCCACAGCCCTGGGACTGGGCCTTCATCGGTGAAAAGCTCAAGGAGGCCCGCTACTCCTTCAGCGAGCAGGAGCTTAAACAATACTTCCCCGCACCCAAGGTGCTGGCCGGCCTGTTCAAGATTGTGGAGACCCTGTTCGAAGTCTCGATTCGCCGTGAAGAAGCGCCGGTGTGGAACGCCTGTGTGGAGTTCTACCGTATCGAGCGTGCCGGCCAATTGGTTGGCCAGTTCTATCTGGACCCGCAGGCCCGCAAGGGCAAGCGTGGCGGTGCCTGGATGGATGATGTGCGCACACGCTGGTTGCGTCCCGACACCCATCAGCTGCAAACCCCGGTTGCGCACCTGGTCTGCAACTTTGCCGCCGGCGTGGATGGCAAGCCCGCGCTGCTTACGCATGACGATGTGATCACCCTGTTCCACGAAACAGGTCATGGCCTGCACCACATGCTCACCCAGGTCAATGAACGTGATGTCTCGGGCATAGCCGGTGTGGAGTGGGATGCGGTGGAGCTACCCAGCCAGTTCATGGAAAACTTCTGCTGGGAATGGGATGTGCTCAAGCACATGACCGCCCATGTCGATACCGGCGAAGCTCTGCCCCGCACGCTGTATGACAAGATGATCGCCGCCAAGAACTTCCAGTCCGGCATGCAGACGCTGCGCCAGATCGAGTTCGCGCTGTTCGACATGCTGCTGCATACCGAACACAACCCTGCCGACGACTTCATGCCTTTGCTCAAAAAGGTGCGCAGCGAAGTGGCCGTGTTGCCCTCGCCAGCCTACAACCGCATGGCCCACACCTTCAGCCATATCTTTGCCGGCGGCTATGCAGCGGGTTACTACAGCTACAAATGGGCCGAGGTGCTGAGCGCCGACGCCTATGCGGCCTTTGAGGAGACCGTGCTGGCCGATGGTTCCCCCAACCCCGAGACCGGCCGCAAATACCGCGAGTCGATTCTGGAAGCCGGCGGCAGCCGCCCCGCCATGGAGTCCTTCAAGGCCTTCCGCGGCCGCGAGCCGCAGATCGACGCACTGCTGCGCCACCAGGGCATGGCCAAAGCCGCCTGATCCATCGCTTTGCCGTCAACGCCCTGCGCCGCAGGGCGTTTTTGTGTGCGCGCCAAATCAAGCGCACAGGCAATTCCTGAGCCGAAGGGCGACAGATGCCGTTATGCTCAGGCACCATATTGTTTGCCCCACTTTCTTCGCTTATGTCACGCAGTCATTCGTGCTCTGTTCTTTCCGCCGCTCTTGTCATGGCCTGTGTCAGCCTGATGGCATCTGCCGCGCAGGCCCAGGGCGTTTATCGCATCGTCGGCCCCGATGGCCGCGTGACGTTTTCAGACCGAGCGCCGACGGCAGCACAGGCCCAGCCCAGCGCACCGCCTGCCTCGCCGAATGCTGCTCACACCGACAGCGCACTGCCCTATGCGCTGCGCCAGTCGGCTGAGCGCTACCCCGTCATGCTCTACAGCAGCAAGGACTGCGAGCCCTGCGACGAAGCGCGCGAGTATCTGCGCGGGCGCGGCATTCCGTTTGGCGAGCGCACCATCGAAACCTCGGCCGACATGACAGCACTCAAAAAGCTCAGCGGCCAGGACAGCCTGCCCTTTGCCACCATTGGCAGCCAGCACCTCAAGGGCTTTGCTGCCGACAACTGGAGCCAATACCTCAATGCCGCGGGCTACCCCACACAGTCCAAGCTCCCACGCGGCTATCAGGCGGCGGCTGCGCGCCCGCTGACCACGCCAGCCCCTGCACCTGCCACTGCTGCCAAAGATCCTGCCCCCCAGCGCCCCGCTGTCCCGCAAGCACCGGCCACACCGCAACCAGGCACGCGCACAGCCGACAATCCCGCGGGTCTGCGCTTTTAAATCGGACACCCGCCCATGACCCGGCCTGAAGAACTGCAAAAATCCGCAGCCCTGTTGGTCATACCGGTGCTGCTGACCATGTGGTTTGTCTCGGATGGCGGACTGCGCAATGGCTTGAATCGCTTGGTCTTCGAGTTGATCGTCGGCGCATTCTTTGCCAGCTACGGCTTGCTATGGGGCGGAGTCGAGCTGTTCAACCACTGGCGCCATCAGCGCAATCCGTTCAATCTGCGCCTGATGCGCTGGAGCTTTTCGCTGCTGCTGGCGTGGGTAGTAGCAGCCACCTTGTTTGAACAACTTGAGCTGGTCACCCTTTTTTAATCAGAACGGCATGTAGCGCTTACCCATCAAGCGCAAGCAGCTATCAAATACATAACAAAAAGCCAGCGACATGGCGCCGCTGGCTTCGGGACAAGAGCGCTGTGCTCAGTATTCCAGCGTCTGCACGCCTTGAGCCGTTCCCAGCAGGCAAACCGCGGCCTTCTGGTGCGCAAAAACACCCACCGTGACCACGCCTGGCCACTGGTTGACTTCAGATTCAAACGCCAGGGGCTCGGCAATCTTCAGACCACGCACATCCAGAATATGCTGGCCGTTATCGGTCACCAGCGGCGCACCATCCTTCTGGCGAATTTGCGCGGTCACGCCATCACCCATGGCCTCGAAACGACGGGCGATCTGGCCTGCCGCCATGGGGATCACCTCCACGGGCAGCGGGAAATTGCCCAGCATCTCCACCAGCTTGGATTCATCGGCAATGCAGACAAAGCGGTCGGCCAGGGCCGCCACAATCTTCTCGCGCGTCAGCGCCGCACCGCCACCCTTGACCATATAGCCCTGGCCGTCGATCTCGTCGGCGCCATCGATATACACGGCCAGACGCTGAACTTCATTGGCATCGAACACCTTGATGCCCAAGGCCTTCAGACGCTCGGTGCTGGCCACGGAGCTGGAGACCGCGCCGGGGATCTGATCCTTGATGGTGGCCAGCGCGTCGATGAACTTGTTGACCGTGGAGCCCGTGCCCACGCCCACAATTTCACCAGCTACCACATATTTCAGGGCAGCTTGTCCGACCAAAGTTTTCAGTTCATCTTGAGAGAGGGAAGCAGCAGATGTCGTCATGAGGGAAAATCCAGGTAATCCAGCGATTATCTCCATGTCTCTTATTCCTTACTCCCTGACCCGTCCTGTTCTTTTCGGTATGGACCCCGAAGCCGCCCACGACTTCACCATGAACTTCATGGCAAAGGGTCAGAATACCTTGCTGCAAAAAGCCTGGGAACGTCCTCTGGTCAGCGACCCCATCGAGCTCGCCGGTCTGAAGTTTCCCAACCGCGTGGGCATGGCCGCAGGTCTGGACAAGAATGCACGCTGCATCGATGCACTGGCCGCCATGGGCTTCGGCTTTGTGGAAGTGGGAACGGTCACGCCCCGCCCCCAGCCCGGCAACCCCAAGCCACGCATGTTCCGCATCCCCGAAAAGAATGCGCTGATCAACCGCCTGGGCTTCAACAACGAAGGCCTTGATGCCTTCCTGGCCAATGTGCGCCGCTCGCGCGTGCGTGCAAAAGCAGGAAACAATGGCGGCGCCATGCTGCTGGGTCTCAATATCGGCAAGAACGCCACCACCCCGATTGAAGATGCCACCAGCGACTATCTGAAGGCTCTGGACGGCGTCTACCCCCATGCCGACTATGTGACGGTGAACATCAGCTCCCCCAACACCAAGAACCTGCGGGCGCTGCAAAGCGATGAGGCACTGGACGCCCTGCTGGGCGCCATTGCCAACCGCCGCGAACAACTGGCCACCGAGCATGGCAAGCGCACGCCGGTATTTGTGAAGATCGCCCCCGACCTCGATGAGGAGCAGGTCGGCGTGATCGCCGCCACACTGCAGCGCCACGGCATGGACGGCGTGATTGCCACCAACACCACCATCAGCCGTGAAGCCGTCAAGGGCCTGCCCCATGCCGAGGAAACCGGCGGCCTGTCCGGCGCACCCGTGCTGGAAGCCAGCAACCAGATCATCCGCCAGCTGCGCTCGGCCCTTGGCAGCCGCTTCCCCATCATCGGCGTGGGCGGCATCCTCAGCGGAGCGGATGCCGTGAGCAAGATTCGCGCGGGCGCAGACGTGGTGCAGATCTACAGCGGCCTGATCTACCGCGGCCCGGACCTGGTGACGGAAGCCGCCCAGGCCATCGCACATATGCACTGAATACGCATGGCCTCAGATTTCTGAGGCACTGTATTGCGAATGAAAAACAGCCCGTGAAGCGCATGCTTGCACGGGCTGTTTGCTTGGAGGCTGCGAAACTCCGCGGCCGGGCGTCAGGCGCGACTGCGGCGCTGCTGCAGCTTCATGACCCATGGAAGGGCAATACTGCCCCAGCGCATCAGCTTGCGCGGGCCAACAGCCATCAAGGCTGCCCCCGCCACCGCCGTGGCAATCGGGTGCAGTCGCACAAAGGTGATGACGCGATCGACCAGTGGTGCATCAGGCTGCACATGCTCGACATCACGGACCTGAGTCTGCAACGTCTGGGCCTGGGCTCTCGCCGCCGAGCGTGCCTGCAAACGGGAACGCTGCTTGGCAATGCGCTTGAGCACAAGCTGCTGCTCGGGCGTTGCATCTTCCCAAAGGTCCGCATCAAAGCCCTCAGGTTTGGAGCTATCGGTTGGTGCCTGCCGAAGTGCATTCATGCTAGAGCTTCTCCTTCAGCGTCTTCCAGTCCACCTTGAACTCGTTACGGGTCAGTTTGAAGGGCTCTGACAACTGCTTAACCGCAGCCAGCAAGCGCCACAGCGCCAGCACCCAGACCAGCAACCAGCTTCCGGCCAGGCACCAGGCCACCGTGGTGCGATGGTCGCTGTCCCAGAACTGCACCATCAAGGCGATGGACAGCACCGTGAGCACCACCACCGTCAACCCACCCAGCGCAACCACCAGCACCACCAGGGTCTGAAGGCTGCGCTTGTGCATCTGCCATTCGAGCTGGGCCAGATCTGCGCGGTCTTCAGCAGCCAGCGCGAGTTCATTGAGACTGGCGCGCCAACGCGCCTGCAATGCGTCAAGACCTAATAGTGAAATCCAGTTCACAGGCAGTCGTCCTGATGTCGCCGCCCGCCAATCAGCGGCGGCCCAGCATGAAGCCCACCAGCGCGCCCACGGCCAGGGCGGCGCCCGCGACACGCCACGGCTCGTCATGCGCATAGCGATCCGCCATATCGGCGGCATCGCGGGCCTGACGTGCGGCATCCTGGGCCGCGCGAACGGCGGAGTCGCGCACCATGTTCATGCTGTCATCGATGCGCTGGCGCAGCGCGCTGATCTCGGGCAGCTTGTCCAGTTCGCGAGCGGACAGCAGCCCACGCAGATCGCCAACCAGCTTTTCCAGATCTTCTTGGGCATTGGAGACGGTATCGGATACAGAGCGAGACATATCAAACCTTTCTAGTGACGATTGATAGGGTTTCAGCGCAAGGCAAACTTGCTGCGCTAAGCCGATCACTGTGACCCGGCGATGAAGAAAAACTCATCGCCACACACAGCATGCAAGCATCTTACCCAAAAGAAACAGTGATCAAACGCCTCGTGCGCCCAGGCTGGTGTCGGACATTCCCCCAGGGCCTCCCTTCAAAAACAGAAGCACCCACCTCAATCTGCAAGGCCATTGGCAGCGTTTGGGCTTTGGCCTGAGGCCGCTTCATACGGAACTGCCACAGATCCCGGCAGAGCCGATGCCATATTCCTTGCGCCAATTCAACATGCAGACATTCGAGACCCTGCAGGGTCCAATATTTAACAGTTCATTAATGTGACGATTGCATCCTCGGGCCACTGCTTTTTCCTGAACGGCAATTCCCCTCCGGCAAGGGATTACCCGAACAAGACTTGATTCAAATCAAGTAGGCACCGGCACCCCATTCATATAGTAATAAGCACATAAAAAGTATTTATTAAATACTATTTTGTGCATAAACATCAGTTTCCCCTGATGCCATTGCGACGATGAAAGGAAGGGCTATGCCACTTCACACACCAGAATCCTCCAGTTGCTCATCCGGCAACGCCTGTACCTGCGCCCCTGCCCAAGCCAGCAGCCACAAGCCGGCTGGCGCTCAAACCTCATCAGCCGCCCCACTTCAAGCCAAACGAGGTTTTCTGCAAGACTTGATTGCTCTGGCCGCCGGCTTTGGCTTGGCCGGCAGCGCCCGCGCCGCCCTGCCCGGCGACCCCGGCTTCCAGCCACAGCGCCGCCCCGGCATGGAAGGCAAGCGCTTTGGCATGTTGGTCGATATGCGCAAATGCATAGGCTGCCAGGCCTGCACGGTGAGCTGCTCGGTCGAAAACCAGCCGCCCATAGGCCAGTTCCGCACCACGGTGCTGCAGTACGAGGTGGACAAACCCGACGACACGGCCCCCGCCATGGTCAGCCTGCCGCGCCTGTGCAATCACTGCGACGAGCCGCCCTGCGTGCCCGTCTGCCCGGTGCAAGCAACGTTTCAGCGCACCGACGGCATTGTTCTTGTCGACAACGAACGCTGCGTGGGCTGCGGCTACTGCGTGCAGGCCTGCCCTTACGACGCGCGCTTCATCAACCACGAGACGCAGACCGCCGACAAATGCACCTTCTGCGAACACCGGCTGGAAGCCGGTCTGCTGCCTGCCTGCGTGGAAAGCTGCGTGGGCGGTGCGCGCGTGATTGGCGACCTGAACGACGCGCACAGCGAGATCAACCAGCGTATCCATGCCCACAAGGACGAGATCAAGGTCCTCAAGCCCGGCATGAAGACCAAGCCCCATGTGTTCTACATCGGACTGCCCGATGAGTTCGTGAACGGCGTTGATGGACAGGCGACTGTTCGCCTGGTGGCCGAGCATCTGTGAAAGGAGTCCCATCATGCAAATCATCGAACTCCTGACCCCTGCTTATGAAGCCGCCTGGCTGCCCTGGGCCGTGCAGTATTTCTTCCTCGTTGGCGTTGCTACCGGCGCCGCACTGCTGACCTCGGCCTGCGTGTTTGGCCCGAGCAACGGGCTGCGTCAGCGCCTGCTGCCTACCGCCGTGCTGGTGCTGGCCATGAGCGCGGTTGCAGCACCTGTCGCCCTGCTGGCCGACCTGCACCAGCCCGCACGCTTCTGGCATTTCTATGCCCACCTCACGCCCTGGTCGTGGATGAGTCTGGGCGCCGTGCTCATGCCCACGTTTGTCGGCCTGTGTCTGCTGATGTGCGCACTGTGGTGGCTGGGCAAGCACAAGCTGATGCGCATCCTGGTGCCCGTGCTGCTGCTGTCCACGCTCAGCATCGTGGTCTACACCGGGGCCGAAATCATGGTCATACGCTCGCGTCCGCTGTGGAACACGCTGTGGGTCCCCATCAATCTGGCACTCAGTGGCTGGCTGGCCACCGTGGGCCTGGGCTTTGTGCTCTACCGTTTTCTTCCGCCCAAGCTGCAGCCTGATTTTGAAACCCTGCACGGCCTGCGCAATCTGGGCCTGTGGCTGGCTACCGGCCTGGTTGCCAGCGCCCTGACCTGGGGCGTGGCCGGCATTGCAGGCCAAAGTCCGTCGTTTGACATGGCCGTGCGCCTGTTCAAGGACTTCCCCGTCTGGCGCATCTCCATGCTGGGCTCGGCGGTGTTTGGAGCAGCCGTGGTGATGACCCTGCTGCGCGGCGAGCAACGTCTGGGAGCCAAGGGATATACGCTTGTGCTGGGCATAGGACTGGCTGCATCAGCCTGGGCCTTCCGCTGGGCGCTGTTCATGGGCGTGCAAAGCGTGCCCAAGTTTGGCGCCGGCCTGTATCTGTACAGCATGCCGCTGGGCGGCGAAGGCCTGATGGGCATGTTGGGCGTAGCCGGCCTGTGCGTGGCGCTGGTCGCCATGACCACCTGGGCCCTGGAGCTGTTCCCCGCCCGCAAACCTGCTGTTGGCGCTTGAAGATTCAAGCCAAATAGGCCTGTACCGCAATACCGGCAAGCGCTAGCAGCTATCAAAACCGTAGAAGCACTGCTGCGCTTGCCCTTCCCTCGAACCAAGGGCAAGACCATGACTGACAAGAAAATCCCCCCTGAATCCACCCAGGATGCCGACATCGCCAAAAGACGCCTGCTGCTGCGCGGCGGCGCCGTGGCGGGTGGCCTGGCGGCTTTTGCCGCCGGCTATGGCGAGACCGTGGCCAAGGGCGCCAAGGGCCTCATCACCGGCAGCTCGGGCAAGAGCACCCAAAGCGCCACGCGTGGCAACTCGCTGACGCCCGAATTCCGTATCGACCCCGTCACCGGCAAGCTGTCCACTCAAGTCGGACAGGTGGTCAGCCCCTCGTCATGCCTGGGCTGCTGGACGCAGTGCGGCGTGCGTGTGCGCGTCGATACCGCTGACAACCGCATCATCCGCATTGCCGGCAATCCCTATCACCCGCTGGCTACGACCCATCCCGCGCCCATGGAAACGCCGGTGCGCGAGGTCTATGCCATGCTGGGCGGTGACAACGGTCTGGAAGGCCGCGCCACCAGTTGCGCACGCGGCTCGGCCATGCTCGAACACCAGAAGGCCCCGCACCGTGTGCTCAAGCCGCTCAAGCGCGTGGGCCCGCGCGGCTCGGGCCAGTGGAAGAGCATCTCGCTCGAAGAGCTGGTCCGGGAAATCTGCGAAGGCGGCGACCTGTTCGGCGAAGGCCATGTGGAGGGTCTCGCCGCCATCCGCGACGTCAACACGCTGATTGATGAGGCCAACCCCGAATACGGCCCCAAGTCCAACCAGTTGCTGGTGACCGAGGCCGCCAACGAGGGCCGCACCCCACTGGTCAACCGCTTTGCCAAACAGTCCTTCGGCACCATCAATGTGTCCAACCACGGCTCTTACTGCGGCCAGACCTACCGCGTGGGTACGGGCGCCGCATTGGGAGATATGGCTGGCATGCCCCATGGCAAGCCGGACTGGAAGAACTCGCGCTTTGGCCTGTTCATCGGTACCTCGCCCGCGCAGTCGGGCAACCCCTTCCAGCGTGTGGGCCGCGAGCTGGCCGAAGCGCGTTCGCGCAGCGAGAACACCTACCGCTATGTGGTGGTTTCGCCCATGCTGCCCACTTCGTCCAGCTTTGCTGCGGGCGACAACAACCGCTGGCTGCCCGTCAAACCCGGCAGCGACCTGGCGCTGGCCATGGGCCTGATACGCTGGATCATCGACAACGAGCGCTACGACAAGCAGTTCCTGACCCAGCCCGGCCCCGCTGCCATGGCTGCCGCGGGCGAAGCCAGCTGGAGCAACGCCACCCATCTGCTTGTCAACGAACCCAGGCATCCTCGCTATGGCCAGTTCCTGCGTGGCGCCGATATCGGCCTGCCCATGCCCGAGCCTGTTGACGAAAAAACGCCTGCCGAAGATGTCTATGTGGTGCAACTGGCCGATGGAAAGCTGGTGGCCCACACCGTGGCCACCGCAGCTGAACTGATCGTGGAGCGCGAATTCACGCCCCTTAAAGCTGCGGATGCGACCGAGGAACCTGCCTCCATCTCTGTCTGCACCGCCTTTGTCAAACTGCGCGCCGAGGCACACAAAAAGACGCTGGAGGAATACGCAGCACTGTGCGGCGTGCCAGTCAAGGAAATCGAAGACCTGGCGCGCGAATTCACCAGCCATGGCAAACAGGCCGTGGCCAACTCGCACGGCGGCACCATGAATGGCTCGGGCTTCTACACCGCCTACGCCATTGCCATGCTCAACAACCTTATCGGCAACCTCAATGTGCGCGGCGGCTGGGTCATGGACGCAGGGCCGTTCGGCCCCTTCGGCCCCGGCCCGCGCTACAACTTTGCCCAGTTCGAGGGCGCGGTGAAGCCCAGGGGCGTGGCCCTGTCGCGCACCAAGTTTCCCTATGAAAAAACCAGCGAGTTCAAGCGCAAGAAGGAGGCGGGCCAGAACCCCTACCCCGCCAAGGCGCCCTGGTATCCCGCACCCGGTGGCCTGAGCAGCGAAATGCTGGCCGCCGGCATGTTGGGCTACCCCTACCCGGTCAAGGCCTGGATCAACCACATGAGCAACCCCATCTATGCCATGTGCGGCTTCGAGAACGCGCTGGCTGATGCCGTCAAGGATGTGAAAAAGCTACCGCTGTTTGTCTCTGTGGACCCCTTCATCAACGAAACCTCGGCCCTGGCCGACTACATCGTGCCCGATACCGTCACCTATGAAAGCTGGGGCATTGGCGCGCCCTGGGCCGACGTGGTGGCCAAGAGCAGCACCGTGCGCTGGCCCACGGTCGAGGCCGCAACCGCCAAAACGGCCGACGGCCAGGTCATCAACTTTGAAAGCTTTATCTTTGCCGTCGCCAAGCAACTCGGCCTGCCCGGCTTTGGCAAGAATGCCATGTCCACCAAAGATGGCGAACCACTCGACCTCGAAAACGCCGAAGACTTCTACCTGCGCGGCATGTGCAATATCGCCTACCAGGCCGGCAAGCCCGTGCCCGAAGCCAGCGACGACGATATTGAAATCACTGGCCTGCAAAAGTGGATGCCCTCAGTGGAAAAGCGCGTGAAGCCCGAGGAAGTACGCCGCGTTGCCATGGTCATGAGCCGTGGCGGCCGCTTTGACAAGGTCGAAGACGCCTGGAAGGGCGAACAGCTCAAGCTGCAAGCCAAATTCCCCGCCACCTTCTGGCACGAGGGCCTCTCAAAAATGCGCCACTCCATGACCGGCGAGCGCTACAGCGGCTGCCCAACCTGGTACCCCACGCGCCTGGCCGACGGCTCGGATATGCGCGCCGTATTCAGCGAGCAGGACTGGCCTTTGACCATGACCAGCTACAAATCGAATCTGATGAGCAGCATGTCCATCGCCGCCTCGCGCCTGCGCCAGGTACACCCGCACAACCCCGTCAGCATCAACAAGGCTGACGCCGCCAAGCTGGGCATTGCCAACGGCGACCACATCGAGCTGAGCACGCCCGGCGGCCAACTGCGTGGCGTAGCCCTGGTGCGCGCCGGTATCGCGCCCGGTGCTATCGCTATTGAACATGGCTACGGCCACAAGCAACTGGGCACCGTGGCCCACAAGGTGGACGGCCAACCCACCCATGCCAACCCACAGCATGGCAATGGTGTGAACCTCAATGCTCTGGGCTTCGCCGACCCGACACGGCCTGAAAAGGACAATGTCTGGATTGACTGGGTGTCGGGAGCTGTGGTTCGGCAGGGCTTGCCAGTCAAAGTCAAAAAGGTCTGACGACCGCTCAAGCCTTCATCTCCAAATGATGAAAAAGCCCATCGCGAGAGCGGCGGGCTTTTTTACGACAGATCAACACGAGCAAGAATCCAAACGAGCAGCCCAAGCCTTACAGGCCGCTGAGACAAGAAGTCAATATGAGGCCCGAAAGCCTGCTGCCTGGACCGCTTACTTCAAGCCGTCTAGAAAGTGTGCCTCAGACCCAATCACTGTTGAGTGCGGAAACGAATACATGCGCGCCAAGAGCCGCTTCGAAGAAACCTACAAAGACACCCAATAATTGCCACAGCACGACGCGCGCACTCCCTACGACAGCGTGAGCTTTGCCGGATACACCTGGTGTCCAGCACTGGCAGCGATGACCTCAGGTTTTGGAGTTCGGTCATGGATTCGCCACGCCTTCAGCCATTGCTGAAATGGCAACCCAGCAGTGCATCAGCGGGTTAACACCTATTAATCTCTTGTGCACAAAGATCAAACTGGAATCACTCACAAGAAGCTCCATCCAGAGAGAGATCAAGACTGAAGCTCACTTACGCCCTCATCTATTGGCAAGTTTCAGTGAGTGAAGGGCCTACCTAGGGAAGGTCTGCACGAATTACTTGGAAGTGAGCTACGCCCGTCCGTGAGATAAAGCCTGCCTCAGCAAGGCGCCCAAACGTTGTCCAGGCGCCTCCAGGGGGATGCAATTCCCCGATTTCGTGGGCATTACGCCCCTTGCACGCGCACCTGTGCCATGGCTTTCAGCTTGTGCCTGGCCATCCACAGGTTGGACAGGGCAAACAGCGTCACGATCTGCGCCGTGTTTTTCTTCAAACCACGGTAGCGCACCTTCACATATCCAAACTGCTGCTTGAGCACCCTGAAGGGGTGTTCCACCTTGGCCCGGATGCGCGCCTTGGTGCGCTCCAGCTGGTCGATCAGATCATCAAGAGGCTTGTCTTTGTCCAGCGCCCGGCGCAGGCCTGGGCGCATGGCCACGTGCCAGCACACGGCTTGCCTGGCATCGGGGCGCTTGTCCGCCCCTTGGTAGCCCGCATCACCAAAGGCATCTGTCTCCTGCCCGTGCAGCAGGCTGTTGGCTTCGACGATGTCGCTGACGTTGCCAGCCGTGCCCCGCACTGTGTGCACCAGGCCCGAGTCGGCATCCACCCCGATGTGGGCCTTCATGCCAAAGTACCACTGGTTGCCCTTCTTGCTCTGGTGCATCTCGGGGTCACGCTCGCCACTTTGGTTCTTGGTGGAACTGGGGGCCGCAATCAGCGTGGCATCCACCACGGTGCCCGCCTTCAACTGCAAGCCCTTGGCTTGCAGCAGTGCGTTGACCGTGGCCAGGATTTGTTCGGCCAGCTTGTGGCGTTCCAGCAGGTGCCTGAAGCGCAGGATGCTCGACTCGCTGGGGATGTGTTCGTCCCAACGAGACAGACCTGCGAAGTCACGAAACGCAGGCACATCATGCAGCGCTTCTTCCATTGCAGGGTCGCTGAGCTTGAACCACTGCTGCATGAAGTGGATGCGCAGCAGCGTCTGCACCGCAAAGGGCTGCTGACCCCGCCGCCCACTCTCGGGGGCGTAGGGCGCTATCAGCGCTACCAGTTCAGCCCAAGGAACCACCAGCTCCATGGCGTCCAGGAATTCGCGCTTGCGGGTGCGCTTGACGGTGTTGCTCAGGCCCAGGCTGCTTTGCTTCATGTCTGTATTGTCTGGGCTTCAGGCCCTTGCAAGCACATCAGGCGTGGATTCGTGCAGAGGATCCCTAGTAGGCCCCTTCTGTTTTCAGGCGAGGCATAGGTACCGCCCCAAGTGATCCGCTCCTACTGCAATGCCCACCTACATCGCTCTGCTGCGTGCCGTCAATGTCGGGGGAACAGGCAAACTGCCCATGACAGAACTCAAGGCCATGTGCGAAGCCGCGGGCTTTGAGCAGGTAAGGACCTATATCGCCAGTGGCAATGTGGTGTTCAAGGCCAGCGGTACGGCGCAGCAGGTCAAGAGTGCGCTGATGCAGCGTCTAGCCAGCCATATGGGCAAACCTGCCGAGGTTTTTGTGCGCACGGCTCAGGAGATGGCCGAAGTGCTGGCAGGCAACCCTTTTTCGGACTCTCCAGGGCATCAGACCGTCGCCATCTTTCTCGACAAAGCGCCACCCGCGGATGCCCTTGCCCATATCAAGGGGCAGAACGACGAACAGCTAGCGCTGGGCTTGCGCGAGATCTATGTGGCCTATGGCTCTGGCATGGGCCAGTCCAAACTCAAGATTCCTGCGGCGGTGCAAGGCACGGCAAGAAACATCAACACGGTCGCTAAATTGGCCGAGATGGCCGCGGCGATGTGATTGCCAAACCTCAGGCCTGCACTGCCACAAAACAAGGGCTGCCCTGCAGGCGCTGCATGACGGCATCTGCAGCAGGCAGTTGTGACAAAGGGATAAAGAAGATGGCGTCCGGCATGCTGCGCGCGTTCGCGGGCGTGATCTGCAGCATGCCCTGGCGCTCGAAAATGATGCCGATGCGGCTTGCGTCGTCATAGACCGCAGCAAAGTGCAGGCCGCCCTGCTGCAAATCGAAACCGTTTTCATCAAACCGGGCCGAGCAGGTCAGTTGCGGCTGGCCTTTGAAGATCTGCTGCTTCACCACCTGAATCACCGATTTGCGCGAGACCGTGCGGCTGGCCCCATCTCGTACATGCGCTGCTTGATGCGCCAGTTGCTGACGTAGAAAAGCAGGCCCAGCAGCAGCATCAGCGTGAAGCTGATCTGCATGCCCGGCGAGGTCTTGATGCCGGCCGCAACCAGCGCCAGCAGCGGCACGCCTGCCATCGAGGCAATGCGCAGCTTGCGCCACACACCTGTTCTGCTTTGCACCACGGCGTCGGACGCGTCGCGGTGGGCCAGCATGATGCGCTGCACATCACCCTGCTGCAGCGTAAAACTTGTCTGGCTGATCACATTCATGGGGTTTCCGGCAAAAGCTCTGGATTCTAAGACTGCGCGGCGGAGCGCTTCCTCACCTAAAACGCAAGGCTGCTGCACGCTCAGCGCTGCTATCATTTTCAATATGACAGAGTTGCAATTGCGCCGAACCAAGGGCTGGGCCGTTCTGGTGGGTGCGGTGCTGGGCGCCATCATGGTTTTCTTCATGCACCGCGCCGCCAGCGAGCATGCGGCGCAGAAAGCCGCTGAAGAGGCGCAATGTGCCCAGTTGCTGGCGGCGGTGAAAAAACCCGATCCGCAGTACCAACTGGAATGTGTGTTTGAGCACGGCAGCCCCAAACCCTGAGCAGGAATGGCCGCATGATCCTGAACGGCATCGCCAGCAGGTGCTGCTGCCCGAGAGCTATCACGTAGCCACACTGAATAATGATGATGCCGATCTGATCGACGAATCGGTGCGTGCGCTCTTCAAGCAGGCGCTTTGAAAATTTGAAGGAAATCGGCCGCCAGCGCATGCCAGGCAAGCGCTGGCGGTTTGTTTTTAATAGCAAGCCAGCATATCCACTCAGCACAAACCCCAGTCAAACACCGACTAGTCAATCGGTACATTGACAGCTCTTGATGCTCAGGAGCCTGCCATGAACGCCGCCGCCTTGATCTTTCCCCGACCCGCCGATCTGTATGAGCGCGCCCTGCAAGCAACCACGCAGATGCGGGCCGATGCACAGGGCCAGGGCGGTCAGCTTCCCGTCGCCGGCTACCGCAGCCCCGAGCAGTTTGCGCAAGAGATGCAATTGCTGCGCCAGCATCCGCAGGCCGTAGCAGCCAGTTCTGACCTGGCCCGGCCAGGCAGTTGGCTGTCGCTCACCAGGCTGGGCACGCCCTTGCTGCTGGTGCGCCAGCCGGACGGCAAAGTGCAGGCCTTTCTCAATGTCTGCCGCCACCGTGGCGCGCGGGTGGTGGCGGAAGGCGCGGGCGATCAGGCCCGTGCTTTTTCCTGCCCCTATCACGCCTGGACTTATCAGACCGATGGGGCCTTACGTGGCGTGCCCCAGGCCCAAGGGTTTGCCGGGCTTTGCCAGCAGGACATGGGGCTGCGCCGCCTGGCCTGCCATGAGGTGGCGGGCCTGATTTGGGTGGTGCTGGACCCGCAGCAGCAAGCACAAGACATTGCCGCCGCACTGGGGCCTGCCATGCAGGATTTGGCTACGTTGGCCGGCATGCAATCAGCCGTGGGCTATGCGCCGCGCTCCTATGAAGTTGCCGCCAACTGGAAGCTGTTGGTGGACGGTGTGTTCGAGGCCTATCACTTCAAGATTGCCCATCAAAAAACCATTGCTGCCATGTTTGCCGGCAATGTGCAACTGGTCGATGAATGCGGACTGCATCGGCGCCTGTATCTGATCAAGGCCAACTTTGCGCGCGAGCAGCCCCCGCCCGAAGCTTTCGAGCCGCGCCTGTACGGCAATCTGACCTATTTCTTCTTCCCCACCAACACCGTGCTGGTGCAGCCCGACCATGCGCAGTTCAGCTGCCTGGAGCCCATCAGCCCAGAGCGCACCCGCATCCACGAGATCACCCTGCTGCCTCAGGCCCCGGCCACCGAAAAAGCCGGAAAATACTGGCAGGCCAATGTGGACTTGTACCGCCGCACTCTGGCCGAAGATTACGCTCTGGCCGAGTCGATTCAACAGGGGCTGGCCAGCGGTGCCAACGAGCATTTCACTTTCGCCAGCTTTGAATACAGCATTCCCCGCTTTCACGCGCAGTTGCAGCAGGCCTTGGAAAATTCAAACATAAAGTGATTCAAACCCAATACCTGTCTGCGCAAGCAGCTTCTGATTGAATAGCAACCCCAGCATGACCACACCCGCCAAACCGCGCAAAGAGCAGATTCTTGAAGTCGCCGAACGGCACTTTGCCCAGCACGGCTTTGCCGGCGCCTCGCTGTCGGCTGTTGCACGCGACTGCGAGCTGGGCAACCCCGGGTTGCTGCACCACTTTGCCAGCAAGGAGCTGCTATACCGCGCGCTGCTGGAGACTCTGGCCCAGGACCTGATGCAGCGCATGGATCAGATGCTGGCCGACACCGCCGCCCCGGATCAGCGACTGGCCGGCTTTGTCGCCGTGCAGCTGGACTGGATGCGCGAGCGCCCCCTGGCTGCCCAGCTCGTCACCCGCGAGCTGCTGGACAACTCCGAGCGCATTGCCACGGCCCAGACCCGGCCGCTGGAGCGTTTTCTGAACACCGCCCTGATGCTGCTGGAAGACGGCCAGCGCGACGGTCTGCTGCGCCGTGACGTACCCGCACTGGCCTTGCTGACCATGGTGCTGGGCAGTCTGAACTATGCGCATATCGTGCGCCCGACCTTCGAGCGCGCCTTTGCCGACCCGCTGCTGCGCCAGGAATCCGACTGGATGCAAGACATGGCCGCGCAACTGCTGAGGCTGCTGCAAGCGGCTTGAGTTTCTGGACACTACCGCTCCACAACCCTTTGCCCGCTTCGCTATTGAGAGTACGCCGCTGTCACAGCCATCGAATACAGGCTTGACCGCTGCGGCAAGCGCTCTACAATCGCCCTCTTTCCAACCCTTGCGAGGTCTCGACTCCCATGCGCCATTGATGCCGCCGTCCTGCTGACGGCCACTCCCCTCCCCTCTCACGTTGCCACGCGTTCAAGCGTTTGGCACAAGGTGCAGGGATGTCTGGCATCCAATCATCGCAAGAGTCTTATGACCGAACCTCGTTTGACGCTGAACAGCGTCTCCTATGCGCTGCCCAACGGGCGGCAGCTGTTTTCCGATCTTTGCTGCACTTTTGGCGCACAGCACACCGCGCTCGTGGGTCGCAACGGCGTGGGCAAGTCCGTGCTGGCACGGATTCTGGCGGGCCAAATCGCGCCCACCAGCGGCAGCATCACCACCTCCGGCCTGTTGCACTATCTGCCACAGAACCCGCTGGCCGCTACGCCCCACGCCAGCGTGGCCGCGCTGGCGGGCATGGAGACCGCCCTGCAGGCGCTGATGCGCATAGAGCAAGGCAGCAGCGAAGCGCGGGACTTCGAGCTGCTGGCCGAACGCTGGGATATTCGCCAGCAGTTTCAGACACTGCTGGCGCAAATCGGCCTGCCAGCACTGCAGCCTCAGACCCCGGCCAGCCAGCTCAGCGGTGGCCAGGCCATGCGCGTGGCACTGGCAGGCGCGCGCCTTTCAGCAGCCGACTTTCTGATTCTGGACGAGCCCAGCAACCATCTGGACGCCATCAGCCGCGCCGCCCTGGCGCGCGATCTTCAGCAGTGGCGTGGCGGGCTGCTGCTGATCAGCCATGACAAGGTCTTGCTCAAGCACATGCAAGTCATTGCCGAAATGAGCCCAAGCGCAATCACCGTCTATGGGGGCAGCTATGCTTTTTATGAGCAGGCCCAACGCCAGCAAAGCCAGAATGCGCAGGACGAGCTCGCCCGCCTGAAGCTGGAGCGCAGCCGCACCGAACAAGCCCTGCGCAACCAGCAAGAGCGCCAGAGCCGCAGACAGGCACGCGGCGACCGAATCGGCAAAAGCGGCAACCAGGCCAAGATCCTGCTGGACGCCAACAAGGAGCGCGCCCAAAGCTCGGGCGGCAAACTGGCCACCCAGCATGCCGCCAAGCGCGAGGCACTGAACCAAGACGTGCGCGAGGCCGCCCAGGCCCTGCATCGCCAGGTGGACTGGCAGGCTGGCAGCATTCACTGGCATCTGCCGCAAGGGCTGAACGCGCGGGCCGATCGCATCGTGGCAGAGCTGCGTGATGTGCAACTGCCCTACACACCGCCGCACAAGCCGCTGAACCTTGCGCTGCGCGCCGATCAGCGCGTGGCCATCTGCGGGCCCAATGGTTGCGGCAAATCCACGCTGCTGCAGGTACTGGCCGGGCAGTTGCTTGCTCCTTCGGGCCAGCGGCTCATGCATGGCAGCTTCGCCCTGCTGGACCAGGGCCAGAGCCTGCTGCAACCGCAGCTTTCCGTGCTCAAGCAGTTGCAAGCCGCCAGCCCGCGCACGCCCGAATCGCTGCAACGCATGCGCCTGGCCCAACTGGGGCTGGACGCCCGCCATATAGACCAGCCCAACGCATTGCTCAGCGGCGGCGAGCGCCTCAAGGCCGCCATGGCCTGCGCACTCTACGCTGATGAAGATGAGCAAAGCGCCCTGCCCATCCTGCTGCTGGATGAGCCCGACAATCACCTCGATCTGCCTTCGCAGCAGGCACTGCAGGCCTTGCTTGTCCAGTATCCGGGGCCGCTGGTCGTGGTTTCGCACGATGAAGCATTGCTGCAAGCCATCCATCTCACGCACAGGCTCGATTGGGCAGGCGATGAATGGCTGTGGATGGAGGTTTAAAGAAATGGACCAGAACCCACGCAAGCGCTTACCTGTAAAGCGCAACATGTTACTGTATTGATAGCATACGGTGACCTCTCAACCGCCGTTGGGCGGCACACGAAAGTTTTCGCCGATGCGCTTTGCGGCCCTCTCCAGCATCTGGCCAATGGCTTGCAGCCAGCCCGCCCCTTGTTCGCGCCAGCTCG
The DNA here is from genome assembly GCF_030064165.1 of Comamonas resistens. Taxonomy (NCBI): domain Bacteria; kingdom Pseudomonadati; phylum Pseudomonadota; class Betaproteobacteria; order Burkholderiales; family Comamonadaceae; genus Comamonas; species Comamonas resistens. The sequence goes on along the minus strand of NZ_CP125947.1, from coordinate 2,450,092 downwards.
GCGCATTTTCCTCTGTCTGCAGCGCCGGCACCTGCTCATCTGTGCGGATCGCCGGGCAAGCATTTTTGTCATCATGATTCATGAGACCGATGCTCAAGTTTTGGCTAACTTCTGTAAAGTTGAATTCAATGAATAGTCAATTCAGAATTTCTGACTAAAAACCCATGCGTAACCTCAACCTCGACCAGTTGCAAACCTTGATAGCGATCGCCGATCTGGGCACTTTTGCCGCTGCCGCCCAGGCGCTGCATCTGGCTCCACCCACGATCAGCCTGCATATCAAGGAACTGGAATCGCGCATGGAAGCCACGCTGCTGGTGCGAGGCAGGCGCCAGGCCGAGCTGACCTCGGCCGGGCAGGTGCTGGTGCACGAAGGCCGCAAGCTGCTGCGCGCCAGCGATGATCTGGTCGAGCGCGTACAGCGCCATGCATCGGGCCGCGAAGGTGTGGTGCGCGTGGGCGTGTCTGCAGGGGTCAGTACCCGGTTGCTGCCGCTGATGCTGGAGGCGCTGAGCCGCCGCAGCCCTGGCGTGGAGGTTCGGCTGGAGGCAGTAAGCTCGGCCGAGTCGGTCAAGCGGCTGTCTGCCGGTACGCTCGACGTGGCCGTGGTCGCCAGCCCCCAGGCGGCCGGTGCGGACATTCATCTGCAACCCTGGCGCAACGACCCTCTGGTTGCACTGCTGCCCGCCAGTTGGGAGGCCCCGGATCTGATCACGCCCGAATGGCTGTCCCAGCGGCGCTGGGCCTCGTTCTCGGCCCCGACCCAGATGCATGGCCTGATCGCCAACTGGTTTGCCCAAGCGGGCTACACGCCGCGCCCTTTCCTGGCGCTGACCTATCCGGGAGCGCTCAAGAGCCTGGCCGCAGCTAGCCAGAGCGCGGCGCTGCTGCCGCTCGAAGAGGTGGAAGACCAGCTGAACTCAACCGAGGTGCAGATACGCCACCTTCAACCCACGCTGATGCGCCCCATGGCCGTAGCCCACAGGCTGCAACCCGACCTGAATCCGGCAGTGGACAGCGTGCTGAAGGTATTGGCCGAGTTCGGCTCGGAAAAGCCAGCATAGTTTTTCCAATGGGAACTGCCGTAGCACGCTAGCAGCCTACGTCAGCAGCTATGGTTTTACAGGGTGCGGAGCTTCTGCAGTGCGCCATTCACCCGGGCACCTCAGTCCGCAATCTTTTTCCAGTTCCTGCCATCGGTGGAGCGATAGGTTCCACCTGTGGCGCAGCAACCGCCTGCGCCGAAGGCCATACGGCCCAGCGTGACCGTGAGTGCGCCTTTTTCAAAGCTCATGCTCTGGCGCTGGCAGGCGGTCCACATCGGATAAAAGTCGGGCGCCAGCACGCTTTGCCAGCGCACCTCGCCCTTGTCACCGGTTTCCACACGATAGACCTCGCAGTCGTGCAGCAGCAGGAAGACGGATTCCCCCGCCAGCACGCCTTTGAAAACATCTTCCGGCGCCGCATCGCGCGTGGCAATGGCCTCCTTGCTCAGTCGGCTATCGGCGGACTCGTCACCGCCGCCTATCAGGTCGCAGCCGCTCAGGCCAAGCAGCGCCAGCAAGGTGATGAAGGTAAGTGAAGGCTTGAGGCTCATGGTCATGCAGTATGACTGTTCCCGGCATGGGCGGGCCCTTAAGTCTTGCACACATGGGCCAGCCTCGCTTGCAGGCTAGTATCGGGATGTAAGGCGAACTCACCTTGCGAATGCTCATCCCGCTCCTTGCGGAACCTGAGCGCTTGGCTCACTCCAAGCATCCACGCCCATCACTGTTGTTTCTCATGAAGGAAGATTTGATGAAAGCCAAAATGCCGCATATCCGTCCCCAACTGGCTGCCCTGCTGCTGGCCGCCTCCGGTATTGCCGCCACGACCAGCGCCTTGGCCTGCACCCGCCTGGTGTTTCTGGGCGCCGAAGGCCAGGTGATGACGGCCCGCTCCATGGACTGGAAGAGCGATATCGTCAGCAACCTCTGGGTGATGCCGCGCGGCATGGAGCGCAATGGGCAAACAGGCAGCAACACGCTGCGCTGGACCTCCAAATACGGCAGCGTCATCACCTCGGGCTATGACATTTCGACCACGGACGGCGTCAACGAGGCCGGCCTCAATGCCAATCTGCTGTGGCTGGTCGAATCCCAATACCCGGCCTTCGACGCCAGCAGCAAACCGGGGCTGACGATTGCCGCCTGGGCCCAATACGTGCTGGACAACTTCGCCACCGTCAAGGAAGCCGTGGCCGCGCTGGAGCAGCAGCCCTTCACCATCGTCTCGGACAATGTGCCCGGCGAGAACCGCCTGACCACGCTGCACCTGTCCATGTCGGATGCCAGCGGCGACAGCGCCATCGTCGAATACATCGCCGGCAAGCAGGTCATTCACCATGGCCGCCAGTACCAGGTCATGACCAACTCGCCCACGTTCGACCAGCAACTGGCGCTCAACAGCTACTGGCAGCAGATTGGCGGCACCACCATGCTGCCCGGCACCAATCGCGCCGCAGACCGCTTTGCGCGGGCATCGTTCTACGTTGGAGCCATTCCCAAGGACCCGAATCCCAACAAGGCCCTGGCCAGTGTCTTCAGCGTGATCCGCAATGTCTCCGTGCCTTATGGCATCAGCACGCCAGACCAGCCCAATATTTCCTCCACCCGCTGGCGCACCGTGTTCGATCACCAGCGCAAGCTGTACTTCTTCGAGTCCGCGCTGACGCCCAACACCTTCTGGGTGGACCTGAAGGCGCTGGATTTCAGCCCGAAAACCGGCAAGGTCATGAAACTGGATCTGGGTGCAGACCAGAGTCACACCTTCTCGGGCAATGCCACCAAGGATTTCAAGCCGGCCAAGCCCTTCCAGTTCCTGGGCATCTAGGACTGCTCGCCGAATGCCCCGCCCTGCGAGATCAGCACAAATTCCGAGGGCGGGCAGCCAAAGTTCTTTTTGAAAGCCACGGTGTAGGCACTATGGCTTTCATAGCCGCTTTCCAGCGCCACGCGAGTGATGGCCATGCCTTGCAGCAACCACTGGATGGAGGCCATCAGCCGCATCTGTTGACGCCATTTGCCCAGATTCATGCCCGTGCTTTTCAGAAAGCGCCGATGCAGCGTCTTGGTGGTCAGCGCATGCCGGCTGGCAATCGCATCGGCATTGACGGCGCGCGCCGGCTCTTGCACCAGAGCTTCGCAAATCTCGCGCATCAGCGCGTCCTCGGGCCAGGGCAGATGCAGAGGTAGCGCGGCCAGTGCCTTCAGCTCTTCCAGCAGCAATTCGCCCAGCAAACGGCTGCGCCGCTGTGCTGCGGCTGCAGCGTCCAGCCCGACCAGGGCCGCAATCAGCTCGCGCACCAGCGGCGTGACATGCAGCACGCAGTCCCGCTCTGGCAGCTGCGCGGCCAATTTCTCGCGCACAAAGAGGCCGCAGGCGCTGACCGCCGTGGTCGCGGTCAGGCTGTGCTGCACATGGGGGCGAAGCCACACTGCCGTGGTGGGCGGCACCAGCCACTGGCCGGAGCTGGCCTGAACCAGCAACAGACCTTCTGTCGCATAGATCAGATGACCGTGGGGATGGCTGTGCACAGGCACCTGATGGCCTGCGGGATAGCGCTCGACCACACCGGTCACGGGCAGGCCTTGCCCATCCAGATTCAGCGGCTGGCCGCCGCGTTCAGGCGAGGCATAGGCCATGGCTTGCAGCGCCTCCCGCAACAATGTCCAAATCCATAAAGCAAATGGTATTTTTTTGATAGAAACCCATAGAACCTGAAGTCTAAAGTGCAGTCATTGCTTTTCACAAGAACGTGACAAGCACCTTCATCGCACTTTGACCATGGACTGTTTGCAGCTGTTTTTGCTATGCCTACTGGCTCTGACCTCCGGTCGGGGTCCGCGCATTGCCGTACGAACTGCCCCAATCTGGTTTCCCCAGACCCCGACCTAGCCAGCTTGCCCCGCCGGGCCAAGCAGGGAAATCAGGACATCCATTCACTGATTTCGAGGTTTCATATGCTGGCCAACCCCTCTCAAAAATACCGCGCCCATCCTGTTGTCGACCTGCCCCATCGCCAGTGGCCCTCGCGCACGCTGAAGCAGGCGCCCATCTGGTTGTCCACCGATTTGCGCGACGGCAATCAGGCGCTGTTCGAGCCCATGAACCGCGAGCGCAAGCTGCGCCTGTTTCAGGAGCTGGTGCGCATAGGTTTCAAGGAGATCGAGGTGGGCTTTCCCTCGGCCTCGCAGACGGATTTCGACATCGTGCGCCATCTGATCGACGCGCAGCTGATCCCCCGGGATGTCACGCCCATGGTCATCACCCAGCTGCGCGAGGATCTGATCGCGACCACGGTGCGCAGCGCCGCCGGCGCGCGCCGCGTGATCGTGCATCTGTACAACGCAATTGCACCGGCCTTTCGCGAAATCGTCTTCGGCATGGAGGTACCGCAGATCATCGCCATGGTTGAGCATCATGTGAGCCTGCTCAAGCGCCTGACCGAGCAGTACCCCGAAACCGAATGGGTGCTGCAATACTCGCCCGAGACTTTCTGCATGGCCGAGCTGGAGGTGTCTCTGGCCGTGTGCAATGCCGCCATCGCGGCCTGGGATGCAGGCCCGGCGCGGCCCATGATCGTCAATCTCCCGACCACGGTGGAAGTGACGACGGCCAATGTCTTTGCCGACCAGATCGAATGGATGAGCCGCCACCTGGCGCGGCGTGAACATATCGTGCTGTCCGTGCACCCCCACAATGACCGAGGCACGGGCGTGGCTTGCGCCGAGCAGGCCTTGCTGGCCGGTGCCCAACGCGTGGAAGGCTGTCTGTTCGGCAATGGCGAGCGCAGCGGCAACCTTGATGTGGTGACGCTGGCGCTCAACCTCTACACCCAGGGCATTGCGCCTGGGCTGGATTTTTCCGATATCGCAGCGGTGGCGCGCATTGCCGAGGAATGCACGGCCTTGCCGATTCACCCGCGCCACCCTTATGTGGGCGACCTGGTGTTCACGGCTTTTTCCGGCTCGCACCAGGATGCGATTGCCAAGGGCTTTGCGGCGCAGAAAAGCGATGCGCCCTGGCGTGTGCCCTATCTGCCCGTGGACCCGCAGGACCTGGGCCGTACCTATGACAGCATCGTGCGCGTCAACAGCCAGTCGGGCAAAGGCGGCATCGCCTTCCTGCTGCAGCGCGACTGGGGCATTGTCATGCCCAGACGCATGCAGATCGAGTTCAGCGCCATCGTGCAGAGGCTGGCCGACTCCAGCGAAACCGAACTCGGCAGCCAGCAGATCTGGGATTTGTTCGAAGCCACCTATCTGCAGCCCCGTGCAATGGCCACAGGCCAGCGCTATATGGGCCACAGCCTGTTCGATAGCGCACAAGGCCAGGGCATAGAGCTGCACTGGGGTGATGCGAGCGATGCAAGCAATGGACAAGATGGCCCGCGCCAGAGCAGCCGGGGCACGGGCAACGGCCCGATTGCTGCCACCGTTGCCGCGCTTGGTCTGCCGCTGCGCATTGACAGCTATGAGGAACGCAGCCTGGGCCAGGGGGCCGATGCCAGCGCGCTGGCCATTGTCGAAGCTGTGCTGCCCGGCGTGCCCGGCTCGCGCTTTGGCGTGGGCAAGCATGCCAATATCATCACGGCCTCGGTGCTGGCGGTCATCAATGCGGCCGCGCGCTTTGAAGAAGCCTGATTCAATGAAAACAGCGGCCCGCGCTTGGTGGAAAAGCGTTGGCCGCTATGCTTTTTGATGCTGGGTTTTCAGTGCGCATTGGCCTTGCCATCCACGCGGCGACGCAGCGAACTCAGCAGCTCTTCAGGCAGGAATTTGAACGCCAGCTGCAGCAGCAGATAGCCGATCAAGCCGTCATCCAGCCAGCCCAGAACAGGAATGGCGTCGGGAATGAAATCAATCGGACTGACCACATAGAGCGCCGCCAGCACGGTCGCCAGCTTGGCGGCCCTGGGTGCGCGCGGGTCTCTGAGCACGGCCCAGGCCAGCAACAATTCCTTGCGAAACATCGTCAGCAAACGCCCCAGCTTCCACATGGCACATCCTTATCAAACAGGAGCTGACCCAGCGTCAGCCAGTCCTTAACGTGTGGGTACCTGGGGAGATGACAAGAGTGGCGCAGATTTATCTGGCTGCAGAATGTTTCAGCCAATGCTCCAGGGGGCTGCGCTTGCAGCCTTCGGCCAGATCCTAGCCGTCCACCGGATTCAGCGGCGTTTCCAGCGTGAGCTGATAGAACGCCAGATCCAGCCAGCGGCCAAACTTGAAGCCTACCTGGGGCATCTGGCCCACATGCTCGAACCCCAGGCGCCGGTGCAGTGCAATGCTGCCCTCGTTGGCCGCATCGATGGCGCCTATGATGGCGTGCACATCGCCTCGGCGGCGGGCCTCGGCAATCAGCAGATTCATAAGTTGCAGGCCCAGACCACGCCCGCGATGCCCAGGGTGCACATAGACCGAATGCTCGACCGTGTACTTGTAGGCCGGATAGGCGCGAAAGCTGCCCCAGCTGCAAAAGCCCAGCAACTGACCCTGCGCATCTTCGATACCTATCACCGGCCAGTTGCCCGCGCGCTTGGCCTCGAACCAGCTCACCATATTCTGCGCCGTACGCGGCTGATAGTCGTAAAGCGCGGTGGAGTTGACGATGGCGTCGTTGAATATCTCCAGAATCGCGGCAGCATGGCGCTCATGCGTGCACTGCACAATCTTCAAATCACTCATTCCTGTGGTTCCTGCCTGTGCTTCCCAATGTGCTGCCAATATGGCCTGCCGCGATTATCAGCGCCGGCTTATAGCTTCCATATCCGTTGTGACGATTACCTGCACTGCGCGGGATGCTATAAGTTTGTTTTACTCAGGGTCATCATGCAAAGCAGCGCACGTAATCAGTTTTCAGGCACCGTCTCCCATATCAGCCACGGCGTCGTCACCGACGAGGTTCAGATCCGCACCGAGCAGGGTGCTGAACTGGTGGCCACCATCACTCACGGCAGCGCCGTCAACCTGGGCCTCAAGCCCGACAGCCGCGTGATTGCCATGATCAAGGCGCCCTCGGTCATCGTGGTGACCGATGCCGAAGGCGTACGCTTTTCGGCACGCAACCAGATCACGGGCCAGATCAGCAAGGTCAAAAAGGGCAGCGTCAATACCGAGGTGTGCATTGATTCGCAAGGCATGCAGATCGTGGCCCAGGTCACCAATGACAGCGCCACCCATCTGGACCTGGCAACAGGCAGGACGGCTACTGCCCTGTTCAAGGCCTCGCAGGTGGTGCTGGCCGTGCTGGCGAAGTAATCGGTGATGGGCGATTCCAGCCACGACCTTCAAGGCATGGGTGCAAGCATCGCCATGCGCCCCATAGGCCTGGTGCACAGTCCGTTCAAAAGCACGGTGGGCATGCCCATACAGACCGTGGCGGCCATCGGGCACACCGGACATATCGAGGTCTTTGCACCCTTTGCCACCGGACTGCGCGATGTGCAGGACTTTCAATACCTGATCGTGCTCACCCATCTGCATGAGGCCGTGGAGAAGCTGGAAGTCACGCCCTTCATGGACAACAGCAGCCATGGCGTGTTTGCCACGCGCGCACCGGCGCGGCCCAACCGCATCGGCCTGTCCATCATCGAGCTGCTGCACCTGGACGGCTGCCGGCTGGAGTTTCGCGGCAACGATATGCTGGACGGCACGCCCGTGCTTGATATCAAGCCCTATGTGCCCCGACTGGATGTACGCGAGACGGAGCGCATAGGCTGGTTTGCCAAGGGCTTGATGCAGCTGCCGGACAAGCTGTCGGATGACCGCATGCGATAAGCTTCTGCGGCCAGGACGGGATTTCAGGGAAAATTGCTGCTGACGCAATAAGATCAAGCGTCAGCAGCTATTGAAAGCATAGTGCTTCAACCCATTACTCTTCGTATTTGCCCGTAACGCGGCCCTCGCTGTCGGTGATCACGCTGGCCTTGACCTGCCATACCAGGCCGTCCAGCCCTGGCACGGTGTACTCGCCCTCACGGGCCTTGAGGGTCTGCAGCCAGGACTGCAGCTGCGCGTCGCTCAGGCCCAGCTTGAATTCATACGCACCCAATGTTTGCAGCTGCCCCGACCGTTCATCACGGGAACTCACAAACTCCAGTGTGGCACCATCGCCCGCCAGGATCAGGCTGCGCCCATGGGGCAGACGTGCGGGCAGCATGGCCTTGAGGTCACGCACCGCCAGAGAACCCAGCCGCACCACACTCTGCGGACTGCGCAGCAGACGCTTGCGCGACTCAAAGCCCAGCACATCGCTGTAGAGCACGCCGGTCTTGGAGCCATCGCGGGCGGCCCCTGCATTGATGGCGGCCTGCACATCGGGCAGATCATGGAGGCTGGGGCGCGCCAGATCGGCCACCCACAGCGGCATATGGGCCTCCATGGCCTGCAATGCGCCTTGCACATTCCAGCGCCGCACTTCGCGTAGCTCGTCGGCCGTCAGGCCCACCAGTTGCAGAAACATCAGGTCACCAAATGGTGTGTGAATGGGCGGCAGTTCGGGGTCCTGCACAAAGCCCATCTCGGTCAGCAAGGTGTCGGTATCGGCAGCAATCGGGCCGTTGGCCGTCATCCAGTGGCCGGGCGCGAACACATTGCCCGTGCGAAAGACATAGCGCGCAATGTTCTGCAAAAAGTGCAGCGGCCAGTTGGGTGGCTGCTGTTCGTCGCCCGCACAGGCCAGCCTGAAGGTCAGCTCGAAACCATAGCCACTGGGCTTGTCGGGCGCCACATCATGGCTGTCATCCAGATCGCCATAGAGATCGCTGAAGCCATAGGTGACATAGTGCCAGTGCGGCTGGCCTTGATCGCTGCGATAGACGCTGATGCCGTCCAGCGGATCATCGCCCCCCATGCGGAATTTGATCAGCGTGCCGAAGTGCGCGGGCTGCTGCTTGCCATAGACTTTTTCCAGCGCCTGATCCATCGCATCCCAACCCAGAGTGCCGTGTTCTGCAATGGCCAGATCCTGTGCTGCGGTGTCGTGAAAATCGTTGGAACTCATGGCTTTTTCTCCTTTGCCTCAAGTATCAAGGCGGATCCCGATGAATTCGGTCAGATTCACCAACGAAATGTGAGAGAGCGTTTCCAGGCCAGCCCGCGTTTACAGCCTATTTCCACGGCATCAGCGCTGCTCGATCTGCCACCAGCGCGGCAGCAGGGCTTGCACATCCGGCCTTTGAAAGCGGTCGTCCATCAGCACCACCACGCCCTGGTCGTCTTCGGTGCGAATCACGCGGCCAGCGGCCTGCACCACCTTGCGCAGACCGGGGTAGAGATAGGTGTAGTCGTGGCCCAGGCCGGCGCCCATCGCCACATTCATGGCCTCTTGCATGGCCTCGTTGACGGGGTTGACCTGAGGCAGGCCCAGCGTGGCGATGAAGGCACCGATCAGCCGCGTTCCGGGCAGGTCCACGCCTTCGGAAAATGCGCCGCCCAGCACCGCCAGTCCCACGCCCTGCCCACCTTCGGCAAAGCGCTGCAGAAATTCGGCACGTCCGGCCTCGTCCATGCCGCGCTCCTGCTGCCAAAGCGGCAGTTGGGGGTGCAGGCGCTGCATGGCAGCCGCCACGCGCTGCAGATAGTCAAAACTGCTGACAAAGCACAGATAGTTGCCGGGCTGGCGTGCGAACTGCGCAGCCACCAGATCGGCTATGGGCGCCAGGGAGGCTTCCCTATCGCGCCGCCGGGTGGAGATATTCCGGGCAATACGCACCTGCAGTTGCCGGGCGGCAAAGGGCGCATCCACTTCCAGCCAGGCCGTGTCCTGTGGCAGGCCCAGCAGATCGCGGTAGAAAGCCGGCGGGCTGAGCGTGCCCGAAAACAGCACCGTGGCCCGGGCCGCGGCATGGCGGGCCTGCAGATGGGGGGCGGGTATGACATTGCGTATGCACAGCGTGGAAACCGGCATGCGCCCCCGGTTGGCTCTTGAGGGCGCAGCCAGTTCGATATCGAACAAGGCATGTGGACCGAACTGCTCGGCCAGAGCCTGAAAGTGCAAGAGCTCCCAGTAAAACGTCAGCACCGCATCCCCGGGCGGCAGCGGCTGATCGGCCTGCACATCGGCAATCGCGCCCACGGCGCGCTGCACGGCGGCCAGCAACGCGGCAGGAATGGCGACATGACTTTGATAAGACTGGGCAGGAGTGCGAGGTGTACTAGGTGTGGTGCGAGGTGTGGCGGATGCGGATCTGGACTCCTTGGCCGGCTCGGCAAACAACGGCAAATTGCCATCGTCCAGCACCTCGATGTCGTCACTGTCTTGCGGCTCGCCCCGCATTCCGGTCAAGGCCTTGTTCAGCACACTCCATTGGCGCTGCAGGGCGTCCAGCGCCTTCCTGACCGCCCCGGTCGCCGACTGACGGGCTGCCATCAAATCCCATTGCGACAGCGGCGCCGTATACATGCTGCGGGCGCGCTCCAGCAGGTTATGGGCCTCGTCCACCAGCACTCCCACACGCCAGCCCTGCTGCTGCGTCAGCGCATACAGCATGGCGGCGCCATCGTAGTAATAGTGATAGTCAGCCACGACCACATCTGCCCAGCGCGCCAGCTCCTGCGACAGGTAATAGGGGCAGATGTCATATTGCAGCGCTATGGCTCGCACGCGGGACGCATCCCAGACTTGAGCACTCTCAACTGCCTCCCGACGCGCTGCCGGCAGGCGGTCGAAGAAACCACGAGCCAGCGGGCAGGACTCTCCATGACAGGCCTTGTCCGGATGCTCACAGGTCTTGTCACGCGACTGCATATCCAGCACACGCAGGTCTGCGGCAAGCTGCTGCTCCAGCGCGGTCCGGATCTGGCCCAAGGCATGCAGTGCCAGCCCATGGCCTGTGCCTTTGGCAGTCAGGAAAAACAGCTTTTCCGGGCTGCAAGCCTTATCCGCCATGCGCAAGCCGCTCACTTTTTCATGATCTTGCGCAGTTCCTGCCTGAACCTCGGCAGCCATGGCCTTGAGCATGGGGAACAGCGTTCCCAGCGTTTTGCCAATGCCGGTAGGCGCCTCGGCCATCAGGCAGGAACCCGAAGCGGGACTGACCGCCGTGCGATACACGGCCACCGCCAACTGGCGCTGCCCCGTGCGAAACACCGGCATGGGGAACTGCAAGGCTGCCAGCGCATTGTTGCGCTGCTGGCGATGCACAGCCTCGCTGCGTGCCCAGTCCAGATAACGCCGACATTGGGCCTCAAAAAACTGCTGCAGCTCGGCTGCGCTGCAGTCTTCGACCAGCACCGTCTCCTGCTGGCTGCCGATCTGAAAATAAACCAGCGCCACCTTGACGCGCTCCAGCCCTCGCGCCTGGCACAGCAGATGGCCGTAGACCTTGGCCTGCGCCCAATGCAAGGCGCGGTGGTGAGGGCGCACGCCTTCTAGCGGACCTCGGAAAGTCTTGATTTCTTCAAGTTGCTGCTGCACCGCATCGAAACCATCGGCACGGCCGCGCACCTGCAGACCTTCAAAAGTGCCGCTCAATGCCAGTTCGGCCTCATAGCCTGCACCCAGCCGTTTTTCCCGGCGTTTCTGCACGACCGCATGGCCCTCCACCCCTTCCAGCGCGCTGGGGGCAGGCGTAAAGCGCAGATCCAGATCGCCGGCGCGCGCCGTGAACTCGCACAAGGCGCGTACGGCCACGGAAAGCAGCGCACTCATTCAAGCCCTGCTTCGGCCGCGGCCCACTGCACATGGCAGACGCGCACGGGAATGCCCTGCCCGGCGCAATAGTCCAGCCAGCGAATCTGGTTGTCCTGCAGCTTGTCACCCGGGGCTTTGACCTCCACCAGCTCGTAGCGCCCCTCGCTGTCGCTGTTGGCAGGCCAGAAGCGCACCAGATCGGGAAAGCCCGTGCGGTTGGCTTTCACATCCAGCAGCAAACGCGCAAACAACGTCTGCAAATGTTCTGCGGGAATGCAGTCCAGGGCCAGCTCCAGCAGCTCTTCGGTCAGCGTGCCCCAGAAGACAAAAGGCGACTGAATGCCGGCCTTGTCGGTAAAGCGCGCACGAATGCTGGCCCGGTAACGACCGTCCTTCAGCTCGGCCATGCAGGCATCGAACAGTGGCTGCCGGCGCACAACAAAGTCAGGTGCGCCGAGGTCGGCCGGGCCGCCTTGAAACGGGTGAAAAAATGCACCGGGCAATGGCGCGAAAATCGCCGGCCAGCACAGCAGTCCGAACAGCGAATTGATGAGCGCATTTTCCACATAGAACACGGGCGCTGCAGCGCTATGCCAATGGTCGCGCAGCACATATTCCACCGCGCCGGGCGGGTCGGGCAGATCCAGCAGCACATCGCTGCGCAAGGCCGCCACGGCTGGAGCCAGTGCGGCCTGGCGTGCATTGCCACCCAGACCCAGGCTGCGGCGCAGGCGCGGCAACATGCGGGCCACGCGCTGGCGTTCTTCTTCACTTTCAGGAGCGGCCTGCGCTTGGCTGGCAAGCGCCAGCGCCTGATCGAAGCACTGCATGCGCTCCAGCACACGGATATGCCTGTGGCGTGCACCGGGGTAGTGGCTGGCGGTATAAGCCTGGGCGGCCAGCGGCCAGTCCTGCGCGCGCTCGCAGGCCTGGCCTATGCGCAGCAACACCTTGGCCCGGCGCTGATCCAGCCAGGGGTGGGCATTTTGCTGCTTGAGCAGTGACTGCAGCAGTTGCTCAGCATCTGCGCCCTCATCCAGCGCCTGGCGACTGGCCGAGATGCTCAGATAAAAGTCCACATCGGCACGGTTTTGAAACGCACGCGAAGCGACATCGAGTGCCACGGCCTCATAGCGAAAAATGCCCAGGTCGGTCAGTACAAACTCCGACCAACCCTGGTGGAGATTGCCAAAGAACATCAGGCGCAGGCGCTCGCAAAGCTCGCCCACCAACACGCGCCAGACGGGCTCATCGGCTTGCTCGTTCCAGCAGGCATAGGGCTGGCCCTGCCCGGCCCGCTCGCCCAAAGCCGCTTTCATCCGGGCCAGCATCTCGGGCTTGCGCAGCGCGGTGCCGAGCCCTGCGCCTTTCAGGATCTGCAGCAACTCGGGCTTGGTGTGCAGGCCAAACAGCTCGGCCAGTTCCATGGGCGCATCGGCGCTGATCCAGCCCATTTCCAGCAGCGGCGCTGCAGCCTCTGTCGTGCGTGGAATTTCCTCATAGACCAGTTTGCTGGCGCGAAACCATGGCCCTTTGCGCATCACCATGCGCACCAGCAGGGCCTGTGCACTCTGCGGCAGCTGGGGAAACAGCTGCAGAAAGCGCGACTCCTCGGCGTCCAGCAGATCGCCATAGCGCTGGCCCAACCAGTCCAGCGCCTGCTGGAAGTTGTGCAGATAGTAAAAGCGGTGGGGAGCGATGCTGGCGCCAGACATGAAACTGTATTTTTATACAGTTTTCAAGCAGTGCATGCTAGTGGGGCTTTTGGGGTTTCAGGGTCTTTTGAGACTCTTGAGCCTTTCTGGCCTTTGCCGCCATCTCTGCCTCCACACGGGCATCGACCCAGCTCACGTCGAACAGCGCCATCCCCTTGGCGGACACCGCGAACACCGCCGGATTGTCTTGCAGGCAGACCACGGCGGGGTTGGCCAAAGGCCTGGCACACCACAGCATGCGCTGATCCACGATGCCAGAGGGTGGGCCATACTGCGCCTGCGCTGCCTCGAAAATCTGTGCCTGGCTACGTACCCCCTCGGGCCAGCGGCGCACGATTTGAGCGACCGCGAATCTGCGGGTCGATGCCGTGATCGGCAGCCTGGGCTCCAGGTTCACGCTCAGCTCTTCGCCCCCGCTTTCGTAGCGCAAACGCATGGGCAGCTTGGTGCCGGTCAGCGGGCTGGGCTCGGCTTTGTAGTCCAACGCAATCGCTGACGGCAGCACGCCAAAATGGGCGGCCATGGCCGCTCTGGCTTGCTCAAGGTCCATGCCCAGCTTCACATTGCCAAGATCGAAGCCGTTGACGTCCACCGCCCGGGGCTGGGCCGCCAGGATGCTGGCACTCATGAAGACTGCAGCGCAGAAGGTCAAGCTATTTTTCATAGGCTGACTGCAAGGCCTTTCAACGACATCGGCAAAGCTGCAGCGCGGGCAGATTTCAGTGCCGGCCATGAACCTGCCAATGCCAGCGCGCTCATGCTGTTTGCTGCAGCTCGGTCATGAAAGGCAGGATATTGCCCATGGCCTGTTGTACAAACTGCTGCTTTTCACCTACTGGCGCGACGTAGTGCAGCGCGCTTTGCGCCGCTTCAAGCCCCTCCAGTCGCGCAATGATCCAGGCGGCCAGATAGGGGGAAGCCAGGCAGCCACCGGCCGTCGCAATATTGCCGCGTGCAAAGAACGGCTGGTTGAGCACCTCGACACCGGCCTCCTGCACCCAGGGCTTGGTGGTCAGATCTGTGCAGGCACTGATGCCTGCCAGCAACCCCAGCTTGGCCAGCACCAAGGTGCCCGAACATTGCGCGGCCAGCAACTGCCGCGCGGGATCGAGCTTGAGCTGCGCCATCAGCGCCGCATCGGCCACGACCTCACGGGTCTGCATGCCGCTGCCCACAATCACGGCATCGGCTTCGGCGGCCTCTTGCAGACTGGCCTGCGACTCCACCACCAGTCCGTTCATGGAGCGCACGGTAGGCGTAGGGCTGGCAATCGATACGCGCCAGCCAGGCTTTTTGATGCGGTTGAGAATGCCCAGAGCCACAAACGAGTCCAGCTCGTTATAGCCCTCGAAGGTCAAAATAGCGATATGCACGGTGCCTGTTCCCCAAAGAAGCCTTGCATCGTAATACCCGTCAGACTTGTTGCTGTACAAACGGGGCCTGGCTGTCAGCTCTGCGCCAGCGCGCCGGGGTCTGCCCCGTCACGCGCTTGAAGGCCGTGACAAACGCCGCTTCCGAGCCATAGCCCACGGCCTCGGCCACACCCGCAATGCTCTGCCCCTCGGCAAGCCAGGCACAGGCCTGCATGATGCGCAGGCGCAGCACGAACTCGGCCACGCCACAACCCGCCAAGGCCTGAAAGCGGCGCGCATAGGTGGCGCGCGACATGGCAGCCATGCTGGCCAGTTTCTCTATGGTCCAGCTCCGGCCAGGCGCATCGAGAACGGCGCGCATCGATGCAGCCAGCCGCGCATCGGCCAGCAGCGGCAGCAGACCAGCAGGCAACGGCGACTGCGGCGCCGCCCTCAAGGCCAGCGCCAGCAAAGCCTGGCCCAGACCGTCGATCACCGCATGAGCGCCGGGTCTGGAAGCGCCCTGCGCCTCCGCGCGCAGCCATTGCAGCAGCACCGGCAAACCGGAGTCTGGCGCCACCGCCCCGAGGTTGACATGCAGCACTTCGGGCAGCCAGCCGGTCAGCAACTGCCCTGCCCCTTGAGCGTAGCGAAAGCGCCCGCATAGCAGCTCGACCGAGGCATCGCTTTGCACCTGCACATTGGTCTTCAACGGCAGCGCAAGCTCTGTCTGCATGACAGGCTCCTGCATCCGCAGAGTTGCCGAGCGAATGGGCAAGGCAGAGCGCAGCGCATGCTCGCCACCCAGAGGCAGCAGCACGAAGTCGCCGGTCTGAAGCTGCAGCTCCCGCCCCGGCAATTGAAGGCGGCACTGCCCCGCCAGCACATGGTGAAAAACCGCTTCCTGCCGCAGTTGCGCATGCGGTAGCACAAAGCCTCCGCCCAGCAGGCAGCGCACATCGATCAGCACCTGCACCTGGGCCAGCTGAAGAAGGCGACTCAAAGCATCCATGAGACGAATTCTAAAAAATTCGAGCAAATCTCGCATTGAATGATTCAGAGCCACGCAACACAATGAGGCTCTTCAACACAAGGAGCATCGCATGCTGGACTGGAACGAATACCGCAAGGAACTGGCTGGCCGTCTGGGCGAATTCTCAAAGCTCTCGCCCGGCACCATGGAAGGCTACAAGGCCCTGTCCTCCGCGGGCAGCAAGACGGGCCACCTGGACGCCAAGACACGCGAGCTGATTGCCATTGCCGTGGGCGTGACCACGCGTTGCGACGGCTGTATTGCCGTGCATACCAAGGCGGCCAAGGCAGCGGGCGCGACCAGGGAAGAAATTGCCGAAGCCCTGGGCGTGGCCGTGGCTCTCAACGCCGGTGCGGCCATGGTGTATTCGGCCCGTGCACTGGATGCGCTGGGCGAATAAGCCACGCACCACAAAAATCATCAAAAGATAGCAGCCTGCGCACTCCCTGAAAGGGCTACAGGCTGTTTTCTATCAAAGCACGACTTGCGTGCCCAGTTCGACCACCTGGTTGGCGGGCAGCTTGTAATAGGTGGCTGCGCTGGCCGACTGGCGGGTCATCCAGCCAAACAGCGCGCAGCGCCAGGCCGACAGGCCACCGGGGCCATCCACCACCTGCACGCGGGCCACAAAGAAGCTGGTCTTCATGGGGTCCAGATCCGGTGTTTCGCCCTCTTCGTCAGGCTGGATGAACTTCAGAGCTTCCGGGATGTTGGGTTGCTCGCGAAAGCCGAAGTGCATGGCCAGCGTCCAGACCCCGCTGCACAGGCGCTGCAGCTGCAGGCGCCGGGCCTCTTGCACATAGGGTGTGTTCTCGTTGACCACATGCAAAAACACGGTCTGCTCGTGCATGACCTTGAAATGCTTGAGATTGTGGAACAGCGCATTGGGCACCAGCTTGAGATCGGACGTCAGATAGACGGCCGTGCCTGAGACCACGGGCACGCCCTTCATGGGCGAACTCATGAAGTCCTCCATGGGAATGTCCAGCCTCCGGCGGTGTTCCGCCACCAGTTGCGTGCCATCGCGCCAGGTCACCAAAGCCGTGAAGATCAGGCCGCCCATGGTCAGCGGGAACCAGCCGCCCTGCTCCAGCTTGGTCAGGTTGGAGACGAAAAAGCCGATCTCCAGCAGCGCAAAACAGGCCAGCGCCCCCAGGGTCACCCGCCTGAAGGGCCTGCGCCCCAGATAGACCACAAAAGCCACCAGCATGGTGGTAATCAGCATGGTGCCCGAGACCGCGATGCCGTAGGCCGCCGCCAGAGCCCCCGAGGATTTGAAGGCCAGCACCAGCGCAATCACGGCCAGCAGCATCAACCAGTTCACGCTGGGAATATAGATCTGGCCTTGCTCCTTGTCCGAGGTGTGCAGCACGCGCACGCGGGGCAGATAGCCAAGGCGGCTGGCCTGCAGCGTCATGGAATACGCGCCCGAGATGGTGGCTTGCGAGGCAATCACTGTTGCCGCCGTGGCCAGCACCACAAAGATCAGCAGCCAGGACGGCGAGGCCAGCAAGAAAAAGGGATTGCTGGCTGCCTCGGCATTGCGCAGCAGCAGCGCACCCTGACCGAAGTAATTGAGCATCAGCGCCGGAAACACCAACCCGTACCAGCCAATGCGCACGGCGCGGCTGCCAAAGTGGCCCATGTCGGCATACAGGGCCTCGGCTCCGGTCATGGCCAGAAACACGGCAGACAACAGGAAGAAGGCCTTGTCCGTATGCTCCACGGCGAAACGCAGCGCATGCAGCGGGTTCACGGCCTGCAACACCATGGGAGTCTGCGCAATACTGCTCACCCCCACCCAGGCAATGGCTACAAACCAGACGATGGTGACCGGGCCGAACAGCTTGCCGACCACACTCGTGCCTTTCATCTGGATGGAGAAAAGCCCGATCAGAATACCTATGGTGATGGGTACGATGAAATGCTCGAACTGCGGCGTGGCGATGCTCATGCCCTCGACGGCCGAGAGCACGGAAATCGCCGGCGTGATGATGGCGTCGCCATAGAACAGCGCGGCGGCAAACACGCCCGCCCCCACCACAAAGCGCGAACGGCGTGAACTATCACCCATCACGCGGTGGGCCAGTGCCGTCAGCGCCAGCACGCCGCCTTCGCCGTCGTTGTCATGGCTGAGCACCACCCAGACATATTTGATGGCCACGATCACGATCACCGCCCAGAGCAAGGCGGACAGCGCCGCCAGCACGTTCTCTGGCGATACTGACAGCCCGTGGCCGCCGGTGAAAGCCTCCTTGAAGGCATAGAGCGGACTGGTGCCTATATCCCCGAACACCACGCCCAGGGCCGCCAATGTCAACGCGGACTGGGTACTGCCGTGGCCGGACTTTTCTTCATGGATCTGGTGCATGAGTTGGTATTTGATCTGTAATGCCAGCCCATTCTGGCATGAGGGCCGGGCGCATTGGCAAAAGCATGAAGCCCCAGGCTGAATTTCAGCTTGATACCGACTTGATGGCGATCACCGCGTTCCATACACGGGCTTGAGCAGCGCCAACCTAGAGTGAAGGCCTCTGAACCAACGGCCTGCCCGCACAGGCCTGCTCTATGAAACCAGTCGCCATCCTCCAGCATGAAGCCGCGCAAGGCCCGGGCATTCTGCTCGATCACCTGCGCCAGCAAGACATCCCTCATGTGCTGCTGGACCCTTGTGCCCAAGGCTCGGCCCCGGCCAATGCCCGCGACTACCGCGGCATCATCGTGTTGGGCAGCAATCACTGCGCCAATGAACAGCTGCGCTGGATCGAGAACGAACGCTGCCTGCTGCAAAGCGCGCTGCAGCACGATGTGCCCGTGCTCGGCCACTGCTTTGGCGCACAAATGCTGGCCCGCGCCATGGGTGCGCGCGTCTGGCGCAACCCCTGCCCCAATATCGGCTGGAGTGAGGTCCGGATCACCTCCCGCGCCCAGCAACTGATGGATTTGCCCGCACAAGCCACTCTTTTCAACTGGCACTACGACACCTTTGAAATCCCGCAAGGCGCCAGCCGCACCATGTACGCTCAGCACTGCCTGAACAAGGGCTTTGTCCGTGGCCGCCACTGGGCGTTTCAGGGCCACCTGGAAGTCACCGAAGCCAGCGTGCGCCAGTGGTGTAGCGAAGGCCGAAGCGAACTTCAGCGGGCCAGCGGCCCCGCGGTGCAAAGCGAGACGCAGATTCTGGCCCAGTTGCAGCCGCGCGTCGCCCAGCTGCATGCCATGGCTTTGCGTACCTATCGGGCCTGGACCGATCAGCTTGATCACCAGATGTCGGTGTCGCTTGGCCAGCCCTCGGAAATTTTGAGCCGATTCCGTCTCAAATCCACTGACTATCTGCGCATGCAGCTATGAATTTTCTATAGACAGAGCAATAAGGGGACAGCCATAGGCAGACGATTTGTTGCATCTGGCAGACGGCATCCGCCAAGGCCTAGCTGCCGTCTGGGCCAGAATGGCCTGCAATTCCACTGCCCAAAGCTTCATGGACCTCAAAACACTGGAAAAGCACCTGGATGCCTCCCCCCTGCTGCAGGCCCACAAACCGTATTTCCTGAATCTGGCCCAGCCAACCGTTGCCATTCGGCTGGGCAAGGCCGGGGGCGAGGCCTTGCAAAGCCGCTTCGGTGGTCAGCCCATGGTGCCTGCAGGCTTTGCCTGGCCCGAGCACCCGGACGGCCACTATCTGTTTGTTGGGCAGATCAACTTTGCCGACCTGCCCGAGGGCCCGGATCGGCCGGCAGGGCTGCCCGGCAGCGGCCTGCTGTCGCTGTTCTACGGCTTTGACGAGGACGACGCCATATTCTGGCGCGACGAGGACTACCTCAAGGCTTTCTACTGGCCGGACATTGGCGATATGCATGAAATCCAGGCCCCCCACCGCTGGGTCACGGACAGCCTTGCGTTGCAATTCGAGAACTGCATCGACCTTCCTCGCCATGAAGAATTGCGCCAGGACTGGCCCGTGGATTTCGACGAACTCCATGACTGGTTTGGCGCACTCGAAGAAAACGGCGATCTGCCGCGCGACTATCTGCTGGGGCGCCCCTCCTGGGACAGCCTGGGCTACGACCCCACGCCTGATCTGGAGGAATATCCGAGCAGCTCGCACTGGCGCTCGCTGCTGACGCTGCAATCGCACCAAGAGTTCAACTGGTGCTGGCAGGACGGTGCGCGGCTCATGGCCTTTATCGAGGATGACAAGCTGCGCGCCAATGACTTCAGCCGCCTGCAGGTGGACTGCGGCTGAAGCCGGAGTTCATGCGTCACACAGAGAAAGTGCAGCCCATGCCCACACAGATTCCGCCAGAGATACTCAAACACTGGCAAAGCGGCCACAAGATCGAAGCCATCAAACAGCTGCGCGAGCAATGCGGGCTGGGCCTGAAAGAAGCCAAGGACCTGCTGGAGGCCAGCGATGAGCCGGGCTTTATCCAGTCCGAAGCATCGGATCACGCCCAGACCGAAGCCATGCAGCAGCTGCGCGAACAATTGGAAAAGCTGGGCATGAAGGACGCCACACAGCTGCTGGATCAGCTGAACCAGGCCAATGCCTCGGGAGGTAGCTCCTTCACCTCCATCAAGACCCGCAGCACCACCATCAATGGCAAGACCACCAGCTCCGTCACCGTGAGTGGCGACCATGCCGAAGCGATAGAGATGCTGATGTCCGGCGCCGCCGCGGTACCCGCGGAGGTCAGAGCCAAGGTGGAAGATGCCATGGCGCGCGGCAGCAAGGTCGAGGCCATCAAGCTGCTGCGCGAGGCCACGGGCCTGGGGCTGGCTCAGGCCAAGGACCATATCGACGCAGCGATGGACGGCATTGCGCTGGACTGGCAGAACCTGCAGCGGCAATCGGTGCGGGCCAGCGCACCCAGCAGCTTCCAACCTGGAACACCATCGCCGGGCGAAGTGCCCAGAGGTCAAGGCTGGTTTCTGTGGCTGCTGGTACTGGTACTCGGGACCATCGGCCTCTGGTATTACTTCAAGATGCCTTGAAATCCATTGCCAATATGCGCCGGCAGCTCATTTTTCAGGAGCTTTACGCAAGGCTTCAGGGTTTGGAATCCGGATTGACTTCCCCGCCCGGCTGCCAGCCCCCGCCCAGCGCCTGGTACAGCGCCACGGCATTTTCCAGCTGGCTCTGGCGCAGGCGCAGCACGTCCTGCTGGGCGGCAAACAGATTGCGCTGCGCATCGAGTTCCTCCAGATAGCTGGCGTAACCGGCTTCGTAGCGGTCCTTGGCAAAGCCCAGGGTGCTCGTCAGCACTGTTTCACGCTGCCTGGCATGCTGCCATTGGGATTGCAGCTGCTGGGTGCTGACCAGTGCGGTTTCCACATCGCCAAAGGCCTTGATGACCACGCCGCGATAGGCATAGGCCGCCTGATCGCGCTGGGCGCTCGCGGCATCGAACTGCCCCTGCAGGCGCCCGCCGGTGAACAGCGGCGCCAGAATGCTGCCGCCCAGCGACCAGACCCGCGCGGGGTTGTAGTCCAGCGCATTGATGAGCAGACTGCCGAAATTGGCACTGAGGCTGACCTGGGGCAAGAAGGCCGCTCTCTGGGCCGCAAGATTGCTGTCGCTGGCGGCCAGTTGCAAACGAGCACGGGCAATATCGGGGCGGCGCTCCAGCAAGGCAGAAGGCAGGCCGGCTGCAGGCATGCGGGGCAGTTCAATGCGATCGAGCACCTGCGTCCCCAGTTGCCGGGGCATGACCGAAGAGGCTCCGTCCAGCGTGCGCTGCATCAGTGCCTGGGCCTGCTCGTCGCCCACACCGCCCACCAGTTGCATAAGTGCAATGCGCTGGCGCTCCTGCGCCAATGACAGCTGCTGCACCGATTGCCTGACACTTTCCAGCTCGGCCAGTGCCTGACTCAGCTGCAGCTGCGAGATATAGCCCACGCGTACCTGATCACCGAGCAGGCGCACGGCATCTTCGCGCGACTTGACGGTGAACTGAGCCACGGCCAGCTGTGCCTGCAAGGAACGCAGGCCGATATAAGCCTGAGCCGTGGTGGCAGCCACCGTCAAGCGCACGGCGTCGTTATCGGCCTGGCTGGCCTGCAGGCGCTGCTGTGCAGCCTGGCTCAACGAGCCCAATCTATTCCACAGATCCAGCTCCCAGCTGGCCTGCAGCACCGGCTGGGCCGAACGCACATGCACCATCTGCCCGGTTCTTGCGCTCAGGCTGCGGTTGGCCGAACCCGGTGCGCTCAGCGATACCTGGGGCATGGCGCCCGAGCCAGCCATGTCCAGATTGGCTCTGGCTTCATCGACACGCGCCATGGCCGTGAGCACATCGTTGTTGCGTTGCAGTGCCAGCTCCACCCAGCGGCTCAGCTGTACATCGCCAAAGGCTTGCCACCATTGCGCCTGCACGGCGGGGGCTTTCACATCGTCATCACCGCTATCGACGAGCTGGCTCCAGCGCTCTGGCACTGCCGCCTGGGCAGTATCTGGTGCATGGCTCAGGCTGGGCACGCTGCAGCCGGTCAACAGCATTGCTGCGGCCAGGGGCACGATGCGCAGCATCCAGGCATTCATACGCGGCTTCATGGTTTGGCCTGTTCTGCGGCGGTCGATACTGCGGCAGTCGATACTGCGGCAGTCGATACTGCGGCAGCCGGTGCCATGGCAGCCGCTGGTTCCTCAGCCAGATTGGCCTCTGTCCCTTTGCGTGACTGCGCAGGCTGCTCTATTTTTTGCGCCGTATCGAGGCGCACGATAACCGACATGCCGGGGCGCAGGCGCGCAGCCTCGGGCTGGCCTTCGTCAATGGCAATCTTGATGGGCAGGCGCTGCACCACCTTGGTGAAATTGCCGGTGGCGTTATCGGCCTTGAGCACGCTGAACTCCGAACCCGTGGCCGGTGCAATCTCCAGCACATGACCCTTGAGATGGGTACCGCCCAGCGCATCCACGCTGAAGCTCACGGCCTGGCCGATCTGCACATGGGCGGTCTGGGTTTCCTTGTAATTGGCCACCACCCAGAAAGTGGGCGGCACCACATACATGAGCTGGGTGCCTGCCGCCACATACTGCCCCTTGCGCACCGAAACCTCGCTGACCTGGCCGTCGCTGGGCGCATGGACCACGGTGTTGTCCAGATTGATCTGGGCCTGGCGCAGCTGGGCCTCGGCCATCTGTACCTGGGCCTTCAGCGAATCGCGGCCCACGGTCGTGGCCTTGATCTTTTCCTGGTTGATGTCGATATCGGCCTGAGCCTTGGCCACATTGGTGGCGGCCAGGCGCGCGGTGGCGCGCACCTTGTCGCGCTCGTTCAGAGACACGGAGCCACGCTCGGCCAGTTCCTGCACGCGCTTGAGCTCGGCCTGGGAGCGCTCGGCCTCGGCCTGCACTGCCGCCAGACCCGCTCGGCTGGCGCCCAGCGTGGCGCGGTTCTGGGCCTGGGTCTGGTCGGAATTGGCCAGTTGCGCCTGGGCATTGGCCAGCTGGGCCTGGGCCTGGGCCACGGCAGCTTCATAAGTGCGGCTATCGATGCGCACCAGGGGCTGGCCGGCCTTGACCTGTTCATAGTCCTTGACCAGCACCTCGGTCACATAGCCGTTGACCTGGGGCGCCAGCACGGTGACGGCACCGCGCACATAGGCGTTGTCGGTGGTCACGACGGAGTTGCTGAAGGGCCAGAGGTTCCAGGCACGCAGCACCAGCAAGATGCCGGCCAGCGCCACTACCATCATGATGAGCACGCTGCGCAGCGAGGGCTTGATTTTCTTGGGTGTAGGCGGCAAAGCCGCTGCCGATGTGGATGCGGGCGCTGGAGCCGGTGCTGCGGCGGAGGATGTTTTTTGACTGTCGCTCATGCTCAATCTCTTGCTGTTATCTGTTTTGAGTTCATTGCCTGGGTGTCCGGGAGCGGGTCTGCGTCTCTGGTTCCGCATCCGACTCGGCCTGCTGGGCTTTCTTTTCCAGTTCCTGCTCCAGCTCCGCCTCAAGCTCCAAAGCCTGTGGGTTGTCCTGCAGCGGGTCGCGGCTGGCCAGCACGGACTGCTCCTGCGCTTCGGCAGCCTTGGCAGCCGCCGAAAGATCGCGCGCCTTCGCGCCTTCGATCACCACGGTGCGGCGTGCCCCGGCAGCGTCGGACTGGCTGCCCTCTTCCACATCGCCATAGGCATCGGTTTGGCCGGACTGCACCACCACGGTTACACGCTCTTTCTCATGCTCCTGCTCAGGCTGACCGCTCGCCGAGGGCTCGGCCGCCACCGTTGGCGCACGCTGGGGCGTGCCGTCAGTCGCGGCAGCCGCTGCCACCTGATTGCCGCTTTGCCGCGTCATCGCCCGCACCAGGGCTGCAGCCTGGCGCACGCGCGCCGATGCGCCCAGACTCCACAGCAGGTAGAGCAGCGCAATGGCGGCCGTCAGCATGAATACATCGTTGTAGGCGCGCACATTGGCTTC
The DNA here is from genome assembly GCF_030064165.1 of Comamonas resistens. NCBI lineage: Bacteria > Pseudomonadati > Pseudomonadota > Betaproteobacteria > Burkholderiales > Comamonadaceae > Comamonas > Comamonas resistens. The sequence goes on along the minus strand of NZ_CP125947.1, from coordinate 2,425,900 downwards.
GCGCCGCACGATCTGCTGCAGCTGCAGCGTGCCCTGGTTGGCACGCATGACAGGGTCGGGCGTCACCCTGCCGTAGATCTGGTTCTGTATCTTGAGCCGCTCCGCCACCACGGGGTCGGTCGGGTCCAGCTGCGCAACCAGCGCCACCGAGTACACCTGCTGGCGGTGCGTCTGATAGGTGCTGAGCAAGGCCGAGCCCAGCAAGCCGCCCATGGCCTGCGTCATGGAGATGGTGACCACGGCCGTGAGCATGTGGTTGGCGCCGTACTTCAAGCCCTGAATCACGCCTGTCAACATCAAGGGACCCATGAAAATGCCGGCCCCCACGGCCAGCAGAAACTGGCTGAAGAAAAAGTCCGACGGCCTGTCCACACTGGTGCGGTGATGGTCGAGAAATGCCGCCACCGCAAACAGCGCAATCGCTGCCACGATCTGTTTGCCCATATGCGGCACACCAAAGGTGATGGCAGACAACGCAACACCAATCAGGGTTCCAAGCAGAATCACCATGAACAGCGGCTGCATCTGATCGGAGGTCATGCCCAGGGTGCGCATCAGCCCCACCACGCCGTAGCTTTGCTCGGCCGTCAAAAAGCGCAGCAGGATGGCCCCGATCACAAAGCGTATGGTCGGCATCTGCGCAAACCAGCGCGTGTGGAACATGGGGTTGGCACGGTGGTGCTCGATATAGAGCGCGATGCTGAGCAGCGCTATGGCTCCCACCAGCATCCAGGCCAGGCTGGGCGAATCCAGCCACCAGCGCGAGTAGCCTTGCACCAGCACGGCAATCAGCAGACCCAGGCCCGGCACCATGAGGCTGAAGGTGACGAAGTCCAGCTTCTCGAAGGTCTTGATATAGAGGCCGGGCGGCAGCTTGAGCAGCACCACGGCGGCAAACGACAGCAGCGCCAGCCCGGCTTCAAACAGATAGAGGTTGTGCCACTCGCTGTTGTAGAGCAGGCTGGGCGACAGCACCCAGGCCAGCGACGTGGCCAACTGGCCCACGCCCACACCTATCACCAGCATCTTGAGCACATAGGTGCGCGGCGCAGCCTGCAGCATGTACAGGGTGCCCAAAGAGGAGCAGGTCGCCGCCACCAGCCCGCTGGCTGCACGCAACCCAATCAGACTCTGGTAGCTGCCCAGCACCAGATGCAGCACGCTGAGCGCCGCATAGGCACCGAGGCCAATCTCGGCAAACAGCCGCATGCCGAACTGCTGGCGGAATTTGTAGACCAGCAGATTGGCCGTCATATTGAACATGACATAGGCACCTGTCAGCCAGGCAGACTCTACCGATGTCAGGCCCATCTGCCCCTGAATCGTGGGCAGGTTGGCGGTGAACAGGGCATTGCCCAGACCGCCGGTCAAGCCGATCAGCACGGCAATCAAGCCATAGCAGACCCGCACCCAGGACTCGTGCTGCAACATGGCCGGCGAGCCAGGCAAGGCGGGTTTCTCGTGCTCGGCCCAGTCGGGCGGGCGGCGCAGCAAGATGACCGGCCCCTGAGGGATGGCGGGGGTGGAGGCAGAAGCCGGCGCTGCTGCGGCTGGACTGCCGGGTGGGCTGGAAGCTGCGCCTGGGTTTGGAACATTGCCCCCCGGGGCCTGTGCTGCAGCTTGGCTCATAGATCCTCAGGCCTTGATTCCATCCAGAATGATTTGCAGGGCGCGACGTGCCAGTTGCTTGCGCTGTGCGGGCGTTTCACCGCGCAGCGCACCGCCCAGCATGCCAAAGACCAGGGACAGGTCCTTGGCATTGAGCACCTCCTTGCACAGGCCCTTGGCCATGGCACGTTTCATGGGCTCTTCGAAGACCTGCCACATCTGCTGGCGCGCATGGCGGATTTCTTCATCGCCCCTATCCACCGTGCGCCAGTAATCCACCAGCGTGGCTGAGAAGGCAATGCGTTCCGCCACCATGGTCAGCAGCTTGAAGAAGGCCTCGTCGTCGTCATGCCAGGCAGCGGCCGCTGCACGGGTTTTTTCCACCGAACGCTCCAGCAGGGCCAGCATGATGGCCCTGCGGTCGGGGAACTGCCGATACAGCGTGGCGCGACCGACCTGGGCCCGCTCGACGATCAGGTCCAGCGGCGCCGTTACCCCATGTTCGGCAAAAACGGCATCGGCCGCATCCAGCAACTGGGCGCGGCGTTCAACGGATGAGGGGCGTGGGGTGGACATGGCGCAATTATCGGACAAATTTGTCCGATAAACATCGCTGCATGCCTTCCCCCTTTGTCAGACAGGGTCGTCAAAAACAGCTATGCGCTGACTGGCAGTGCTTGCAGGCTGCGTCGGCTGATGAACTCGCGCGGCAGGCCGGTCAGCGGATCGTCAAAAGCCAGGCTGCGCGCCAGCAGCTGCAGCGGATTGGAATAGTCGCCAGGCTCCGGATCGTTGACCACGGGGTAAAAGGCATCGCCCTTGAGCGGCAGGCCCAGAGCCGCCATATGCACCCTCAGTTGATGGCGCTTGCCCGACACCGGCAGCAGCCGGTAGCGCGCCCACTGCCGGTTGTGCTCGATGATCTCCATGGCCGTGCGGCTGTTGGGCACTCCCGCCACTTCGTGCATGCGAAAGAAATGCCCGCTTTCCTCCATGCGGCTGGCGTGCTCGCGCGGAAACGCCAGATCGGCGCGATACGGCGCCACGGCTTCGTAGACCTTGTGAATCGCCCTGTCCCGAAACAGCCCCTGGTAAATGCCCCGCGTGGCACGCTGCACCGAAAACACCACCAGCCCCGCCGTATCGCGGTCTATGCGATGAATGGGCGAGAGCTCGGGCAGATCGAACTCACGCTTGAGCCGCACCAGCAGCGTGTTCTGCAAGTACTGGCCCGCAGGCACCACGGGCAGAAAATGCGGCTTGTCGGCCACCAGCAGATGCTCGTCGCGGTAGATGACTTCGGCCTCGAAAGGGATGGCCGGCTCCGCTGCCAGTTCGCGGTAGTAGTAATAGCGCAGCCCCGGCGTGAACAGCGCATGCGGCCCTGCCTTGTGCCCCTGCTCGCTGACCACCTCTCCTGCGACCATGCGCCGCATCCAGTCATCACGGCCAACGGCTGGCAGGCGCTCGCAGAGAAAGTCGATCAGCAAACCCTGGCCCTGACTGGGCAGCACCACGCAACTGGGGCTGACGCCATCGCGTACGGGCAGGACCTTGGGATCGTGGGAGTTGTGCATGGCGCGAAATTCTAGTGTCTGACGACGCCCCTCATCAGCACCGCCCCAGGGCGGAGAGCATGGCTTGCGTTTTTTTCTGCTCGCTCTGCAAACTCACGGGCAAACATGACCGCAGGCCATGCAGATTGAGGCACCATCATGTCCAGGCCGTCACGGCCTGATGTTTTTTCCATGGACTGTTCATGCTCTCACTGCGAAGCCCTCACACCATTGCCCAGGAACTGTTCGGAGCCACCGATATTGCACAGCTGCAACCAGGACACCGCTGGCCGGCCCGGGAAATCTCTGGCGACTGCGTGTTTCTCGATGCCCGGCAAGCACTGAGCGAACTTCGGGGCCGCGACGTACCGCTGGCGCAACTGGGGCAGAACTGGTGGATATTCGCAGCATCCGGCACGGGCGATGCCTGGCTGATGTCGCTGGATGGGCAGCAAGGCATAGGCTTTCTCGATCACGCCGCAGGCCCGGATGCGGTCGTTCAGCCCATGGCGCTGGACTTTGGCCAATGGCTGCAATTGGCCGATCTGATGCGCCAGTGGGAAACGCTTGCCGACGAACTTGACGAAGAGGCACTTGCCGCACCACTCAATGCCTTGATGGAGCAGATCAGCCCGGGGCTGAGCCAGCGCTATCCCTACGCTATCTGAGAATTCGAGTATTTTCTGCCTCAAGCGCCTGTGTATAAAGCGCATGCAGCTATTGAGTTAATAGCAGATTGGCGATAGTACATCGTCGGCCTTGGATGACGCAGCCTGCCGCCCGGCCCGCGCTAGCATGCATGAACAAGGACTGATGCCCATGGTTGACACTGCTGCACCTGTTCGTGCCCCAAACCCGCCCCCTGCCTTCTCTACCCCGCGCCAGCGCTGGTTGCGCTGGCTGCTGATTGCGATCGGCGCCTGGCTGGCCATGCTGCTGGTCGTCGTCGCCCTCATTGCCTTCATGGACTGGAATCGGCTCAAGCCCTGGATCAACGAAACCGTCAGCAACGCCACGGGGCGCGATTTCGCGATCAATGGCGATCTGCAGGTGAGCTGGACCTGGCCGCAGCCGCTGGACACGGGCTGGCAACACTGGATTCCAGGCGTGGTGATCGAGGCCAACGATCTGTCGCTGAGCCAGCCCTCTGGCTGGAGCATAGAAGAAGCACCCGGCAAAGGCAGCGCCGAACACCCTGCCTTGCCTGCCGTCCCCAAGGAACTCAATACAGGCCGCCTGCCCCGGCATGCTGCCGGCAAGTCCAAAGCCGCAGCCGCCGGGAGCGGTAATCAGGAAAAAGAGGCAGAGGACAGCGACGACGCGATTGCCGATGCACCCAGTCAGCCGCCACCGCGCACCGCCGGCACCATGGTCACGGCGGCGCGTGCAACCGCCAGCCTGCGCCTGTGGCCGCTGCTGGCCCGGCATGTGCAGCTGGACAGCCTGCAGTTGCAAGGCCCGGACATCGTGCTGGCCCGCAGCCAGAGCGGCGACAACAACTGGAGCTTCAAGACCCCAAACAATGCCGGCCCGCGCTGGAGCTTCGACATCGGCCAGTTGCGCATCAGCGATGGCGTGCTGGGCTGGTCCGACGGCATCAGGAACATGGCGGTACGCGCCCGTGTGGACAGCCTGCGCAGGCCGGTAAGCAAGGATCAGCCCCATGGCTCCCGCTATGGCATCCGCTTCGGTCTCAGCGGCTATATCCACCAGGGCAAGACCCAGGCACAGATTCAGGCCCAGGGTCTGGCAGGCCCTGCACTGGATCTGCGCCAGGACAAGCTGCATTTTCCGCTGCGCATCAGTGCCAAGGCAGGCCAGCTGCAAGCATTTGCCGAGGGCTTTCTGGACAATCCTAAGACGCTGGACGGGCTGGATTTTCAGGTGCACCTGCGTGGCAAAAGCATGGCCGATCTGTTCGGTCTGACAGGCCTGCTGCTGCCCGCCACACCGCCGTTCGAGACCAGCGGCCATCTGATCGGCAGCCTGCAGCCGGGCAAGGCCACCTGGGACTATGAGAAGTTCCAAGGCAAGGTCGGGGAAAGCGACCTCAGCGGCGACCTGCACTACAGCTCGGGCCAGCCTCGCCCCAAGCTCAGCGGACAGATGCGTTCCCAACAGCTGCGCCTGGTCGACCTGGGCCCTGTCATAGGCGCTGCACCTTCAGGCAGCGAAGCCGCACCCAAGCCCGTCAATGGCAAGGTGCTGCCACAAATCCAGTTCGAGACCGTCAACTGGGACAAGATGGATCTAGACCTGCGCTATGACAGCGGCCATATCATCCGTCCCCAGGCCTTGCCGCTGCAGAACCTGAGCCTGCATGCACTGATGGACAACGGCAGGCTCACACTCTCGCCCCTCAAGTTCGGCTTTGCCCAGGGCGCCCTGAACTTCGACGCCGCCATAGACAGCCATGCCAAACCCGTGGCCGCGCAGATCAAGGGGCAGGTGCAGGCGCTCAAGCTCTCGGCCCTCTTCCCCAAGGTCGAGCAGATGCAAAAAAGCCTGGGGCGTCTGGATGGAGCGGTTTCCCTCAAGGGCCAGGGCCAGTCGCTGGCGCAATGGCTGGGCACGGGCAATGGTTCGGTGCGCCTGTTCGTGCGCGACGGCACTTTCAGCTCACGGCTGCTGGACATGGCGGGGCTCAATGTCGGCTCCATCATCGTCTCCAAGCTGTTTGGCATCGACAAGGAAGTGCAGCTGCGCTGCGCCGTGGCCGATTTCAATGTGGAAAAAGGTCTGGCCCGCCCCCGCATGGCCAAGCTGGCCACGACCGAGGCCATTGTGCAAGCCACTGGCCAAATCAATCTGACGCAGGAGCAACTGGATCTGCGCATCGTGCCCGAGTCGCTCAAATGGAAATTCTTCTCGCTGCGCACGCCGCTGTATGTACGCGGCAGCTTTGCCAAGCCCGATGTGGGGTTGGAGCCGGGACCGCTGTTTGCCCGCGCCGGCGCGGCAGTGGCCGCAGCCGCACTGGCCCCCGTGGCCCTGGCGCTGGTGCCGCTGACCGTGCCTGCGGCCGACGACGATGTGAACTGCCAGCAGTTGCTGGCGCAGATACATGCAAAGTGAGCCCGCCCACGCAAGGCGCAGCCACTTCACACATGACCTCAGCAATTCAATGAAAGTCGCGGCTGCTCAGGCCCACTTGCGCAAAGCGGCCCAGCCAGTGCGTCATGTTCTTGGCCCGCATGACTACCAAATGATGAGCAGCTGGCGCTTCTCCCACCTTGGTTTGGAGCTGTTTTGGCTCCAATTCATCTTCCTGCAGCTGCGGCGCGCTGCTGCGCTGCCACACGCCCTCCACGGCCAGCAGGCGTGACTGCAGCAGCGCGGGTTGGTAACGCTCGAAAGTCTTGCTCCAGACCACCAGATTGATGACGCCGGTTTCATCCTCCAGCGTGATGAACAGCGTGCCCCCAGCCGTGGGCGGGCGCTGGCGCACGGTGACGATACCGCAGGCGCGCACTTTCTGGCCGGGCAGCATCTGGCGCAACTGAGCCGCCGTGCCTATGCCATGGCGCACCAGCTTTTCGCGCAGCAGCGCCAGCGGGTGGCGGCGCAGACTCAGGCCCGTGGCCGCGTAGTCAAACATGATTTCCTCACCCTCCTTGGCCGCAGGCAGCTCCAGTTGCGGCTCATGAATGGGCGCCTGGGCAAACAGCGGCGGCAAGCGTGCCTGCGCAGCGGCATCCCACATCTGCTGACGTCGGTGACCTGCCAGGCTGCGCAGCGCATCGGCAGCGGCCAGGGCCTGCATCTGCGACTGATCGAGCTGCGCCCTGATGGCCAGATCGGCCACATCCGCCCATGGGGCCTGCGCCGCTTGCTCCTGAATGCGCAGCGCTGCAGCCTTGCCCAGCTGCGCCACCCGGTTCAGGCCCAGGCGCACCGCAGGCTGGGATTGCGCCACACCGCGTACGGGGGCCAGCGGCTCTTCGAGCGTGCAATGCCAGTGGCTATGGCAGACATCGACGGGCAACACGCGCACACCATGGCGGCGCGCATCCTGCACCAGTTGAGACGGTGCATAAAAGCCCATGGGCTGGGCGTTGAGCAAGGCCTGCAGAAAGATCGCCGGCTCATGGCGCTTGAGCCAGGCGCTGGCATAGGCCAGCAGCGCAAAGCTGTAGGCATGACTTTCGGGGAAGCCATATTCGCCAAAGCCCAGCATCTGCTGAAAGATGGCATTGGCAAACTCGGCGCTGTATTTGTTGGCGATCATTCCATCGATCAGCTCATCCTTGAAACGATGCACGCCGCCTTTGCGCTTCCATGCGGCCATGGAGCGGCGCAACTCATCGGCACGGCCCGCTGAAAAGCCACCGGCCTCAATGGCAATCTGCATGACCTGCTCCTGGAAAATAGGCACGCCCAGAGTCCGCTTGAGCGCTTTTTCCAGGTCAGGCTTCTCCAGCTTCAAGGTCATCCCCCTGCGCTGACGCTCGCGCGCCAGCAGATAGGGATGGACCATGCCGCCCTGAATCGGCCCGGGCCGCACGATGGCGACTTCCACCACCAGGTCATAGAAAGTGCGTGGCTGCAGGCGCGGCAGCATGCTCATCTGGGCTCGGCTCTCGATCTGGAAGGTGCCCACGGTATCGGCCTTGCAGATCATGGTGTAGGTGGCCGCATCTTCCTGCGGAATCTGGTGCAGCTCCCAGCGCTCGCCGCGCCAGCGTGCGCGCTCATCAAGCGCGTTGCGCAGCATGGTCAGCATGCCCAGTGCCAGCACATCGACCTTGAGCAGGCCGACGATATCCAGGTCATCCTTGTCCCATTGAATGACGGAGCGTTTCTCCATGGTCGCAGGCTCCACCGGCACCAGACGTGTGAGCCGGCCCTCGGTCAGCACAAAACCGCCGACATGCTGACTCAGGTGACGCGGACTGTCCTTGAGCTGCCAGGCCAGCTCTATCCACAAACGCAGCTGGTGTGCACTGACGGCGCTGGCTTTTTCCTCGGCCAGCACCTGGGCCTCCTTGAACTTGCGCTCCACCCAGTCTTCGGGCAGGACTTCAGGCCCCTGCTCTTCCATCGCTGTTTCTGCCGCGTCCGCAGGCCCAGTCTGCGCAGGCTGCTCTGCTTTTTCAGCCTGGGCCTTGGCATGTTCGCTGAACCAGTACTGTCCCTTGGCCAAGGCGTCGATCAAGTCGGCAGGCAGACCCAGGGCCTTGCCCACATCGCGCAACGCGCTGCGGCTGCGCCAGCAACTGACCACAGCTGTGAGCGCTGCCCGCTCGCGCCCGTATTTTTCGTAGATGTACTGAATGACCTCTTCGCGCCGCGCATGCTCGAAGTCCACATCGATATCGGGCGGCTCGCTGCGCTCCTTGCTGATGAAACGCTCGAACAGCAGGTTGTTGCCCAGCGGGTTCACCGCCGTGATGCCCAGGCAGTAGCAGACGGCCGAATTCGCGGCCGAGCCCCGGCCCTGGCACAGAATGCCGATGCTGCGCGCATAACGCACGATGTCATGCACGGTCAGAAAGTACATCTCGTACTGTTCATCGGCGATCAGCTGCAGCTCCTTGAGCAGCTGTGTGCGCACCTCCTCGGGAATGCCCTCGGGGTAACGCCCCGCCGCCCCTTCCCAGGTCAGCCAGGCCAGAGTCTGCGTGGCCGTCATGCCGGGCAGCACGCTTTCTTGCGGATAGTGATAACGGATTTCGTCGAGGCTGAAATGGCAGCGCTGAGCCAGGCGCAGCGTGGCATCCAGCATGGCCCGGGGGTAGAGCGAAGCCAGCCGCAGGCGCGAGCGCAGATGCCGCTCGCCATTGGGCTGCAGCGCAAAACCGCACTCGGCCACCGTACGGCCCAGGCGAATCGCGGTCACCACATCCTGCAGCGGCTTGCGCGAGCGTGCATGCATATGCACATCACCGCAGGCCAGCAGCGGCAGGCCCAGGTCCATGCCCACCTGCTGCAGCGTCTGCAGCCACAGGCTGTCGTCGGGCTCCAGGTGCAGCTCCACGCCCAGCCATAAGGACCTGGCATCCAAACAAGAGGAAACTCTTGATAGACAAGTGCCAATAGCTACAGGATCAGAAGCATCAAGCGCGCTACGGCAGGGCAGCAGAAGGCATTCACAGCCTTGCTGCAACAGATGCCAGGGGCTGGCTTCATCCACCACATAAGCGCCCTTTGCCGCACGGCCGCGCGCGGCCGTGATGAATTCGCAGAGATTGCCCCAGCCCAGCAGATCGCGCGCCAGCGCCACGATCTTGAGCGAACCCCAGACAAATTCGCTGCCATGGATCAGATGCAGGCCGCAGTCTTTGGCCGCCTCATGGGCGCGCACGGCACCGGCGACCGAGCACTCATCGGTCAGGGCCAGTGCCGCATAGCCCAGGCTTTTGGCGCGATGCACCAGCTCGGCCGGCGACGAGGCGCCACGCAGAAAGCTGAAGCTGGACAGGCAGTGCAGCTCTGCATAGGCCAGCGGCCCTCTGCCCGCGCCCTGCGCCATGGGTGAGGCAGGGGTGACGGTGGGCGGCGGCGCGGACTGCGGTACAGCGCCATCCAGCATGGTGAGCTCAGCCATAGACACCTTGCACAAACCAGCTGGGCGCATGACTGGCAGCCGTCAGCCATGCGCCGGTCTGCGCCCTCTCACGGTAAATCCAGACATGGCCGACCACTTCGTTGAACGCCACAAAATAGTCGCGCGCGGCCAGTGTTTGCGCCCCCTCCCACCAGCCTGACTCCAGCCGATAGGGCCCGGCACGCAGCTGCAGCGGCCCATGCCAGTGGGGACGATTGTTCCGGATCGCCAAGGCCTCGGGCCGGGGCAGCAGCCAGGGCGGCCATAGCGCCTGCCAGGGGTCGCTGCAATCGTGGCGAGTACGACTTTTTCCAGCAGCGCCGGGCAAGGCAGCAGCGCGCTGTTGAGTAGACTGTTGGGCGGACCGTGTATTGCACTGTGCAGCGCTTTTCCAGCTTTGCATGGCTTCGGGGCGATAGTCGGCATGGGGTTCGACCATGCGCACGGCTTCATCTCCCCAGCGCGCCCCGACCCGCTCCACCCACTCATGCCAGGCCAGACTGTTTGCGCTGCCTTGTTGCGCGGCCAGATCGGGCAGGCAACTGAGTGGCGCGGCCGACCAGGGCACGGTCTTCAGCGCCTGCAGCTCCAGCATGTCCACAGGTGCACGCCAGTGCTGCTGGCCCAGGTGCTCGCGCAGCAGGCGCTGCAGATGCGCCATGCCCTGCGTGGGCTGGGCCGTGCGTATGCATAAGCTCTCCCACGCCGGCAACTCCTGCCCGTCAATGCGGCGCAGATCATGGTGCCAGCGCAGTTGCAGCGACAGCACCGCGTGGTGACGTGCCTGCAACCATGATTGCAGCGCTCGCAGCAAGGGCTGGGCCACCTGCAGCACCGCATCCGCATTGCGTGCGGGGTAGCCTAGGTCATGGCGCAGCACGAATGTCTCGGGCAGCTGAAGCCAGTTCATGGGCTGTGGCAGCAGACCATAGGCCTCGTCCAGCACACGCAAGAGCTGGCCCCCCAGACGACGCGAGAGACCTGCGCGCGGCAGCTCTCGCGCCTGCCCCCAGGTCCTGCAGCCCAGACGCATCAAGACAGCGCTGTGCTGCTGCAAAACCGTCAAGGTCCACAGCGGCAGCGCATCGGCGGGCATGGCGGCAGGCAGGGCCTTGCCCTGCTCTTGGAGTCTTTGCATCAGCCTCAGTCTGGCCAGCGCCAGCCAGGGCGTATCGGCCTCGGCGCGGACCATGCTTTTTCCCAGCTCTGCATCCGGCATACCGGCCTGAGAGGCCAGGCAGGCCAGGGCAAAAGCCCGGTCCAGCTGCTCCAGCATGGGCTGCAGGCCACCCCAGAGGCGCTGGACCATGCTGGTTTCCATGAGCAAGGCCTCTTCCAGAACCGCCACGCGCGGCGAGAACTCCAGTGCCCACCAACAGGCACTCTCCGCCGCGGTGACAGGCACAGCCTCCTTCCCCTCAGGCTCCTCCCTTCCTTGTGGCGCCGCCAGCAATGCCAGAGGCCAGGCAATCCAGTGCTCATGGGCTTGCATGATCAGTCCACCATGACGGGCGCTGCGCCCAGCGCGTGTGACATGGCCCGCCCCTGCATGAGCAAGGCCGCCTCTTCGCTCTGGCGCGCATGCCGACCGGCCTGTGCCTGCAGCACCGGCATCCAGGCCCAGTGCGCAAGCGATAGCTGCACGGGATGGTCCAGGCAAGGGCCGCGGCGCTTGAGGATCTGGACCTGCAAGCCATTCGCCGCACCGGCCTGCGGCGCTCTTTCCAGACGCAGGCGCAAGGCCGCAGGCGAGCTGTGCTGCCCGGCTTGCAGGTCCTGCCACAGCCACATGGGCCGTCCCTGCGATGCGGCAGCCAGTTGCAGGCGCCGCTGCGCCGGCAGCGTCAGCTGCGGCAGCCAGGCCAGCACGGCCAGCACATCGCGGCAATGCAGCGCTTGCTCGCAGGCCCAGGCCAGCTCCTGCGCGAGCCGATCCGGCGCCTGCACACAGCACAGCCGCTGCGGCGCAATGCCCGCCGCCTGCAGCGCTGGCGCAAATGGCAGATAGGGCGGTGCCACCAGCACCAGTTGCCCATTGTGCTGGCATGCCTGCGCGGCCAGTGCGGGCAGCAGCAGTGCCCACTCGGCATGGGTGTGCGGTGCCTGCTGAATCTGCACCAGCGCGTTGCCAGGCCAGCCGCCACCGGGCAGCTCTGCGTCCAGCGCCGCATGGCCGCTGGGCCAGGTCTGCTGCATGCGCCCCCCATGCCAGTCGCTGCCGCGCCAGACACCGTCAAGCTGCACCTCTTGCAGACGCGCAGCACAAGGCAAGGCCTGCAGGGCGGTCCTGTTCGTGAAGGCGTGGAGCGGCTGGGACATGGCATTTCTCAAATACTGTATAAATATACAGTAATCAAGAAAATGCACGAATGCATCAATCCCACTCCGGCAGAGGAATCAATGACAAAAATGCCTCTAACGCTTATGCAGAAAGCGCTAGCAGCTATCAGTTTTTAAGCGACTGAATCTGGTCAAGCCAATGGGCAGGCTGGCTGCAGGCAATGGGAAAGCGCAACCCAGGCTGGCTGGGCAGCAATACCCTGCCTCGGAAACGTCCGGCGGCCTATCTTCTATATGCCAGCCCCTTCTGCAATGCACTCAGACGCCCTGCCTGGCCGGCGGCTCGATGCACGCGCAGGCATCGCACCACTGGATGACCGCGCCCTCCAAAGCAGTGCCGCGCACCGTGGTGACGGGCCAGCGGCGCAGGCAGTCGTTGATGATGGACTGCAGCTTCCACAGCGCTTCGCGGTTGACCAGTGCCAGCTCGCCCATGCCTTGCGCATCGTCCTTGAGATAGCTGAGCACATGCAGTTGCTGGCTGGGGTGAGAGCCTGCCTCGGCCAGTTGCTTCTGCAGCAGCTGCAGGCTTTGCTCCACAAAGTTGGCGCTTTGCGCCTCGGGCAGGTGGCTCCAGCCTACGGGGAAATTGGAGCGCAGCTGGGACCACATGGTCAGCGCGGCTTCCAGCGCTGCCGTGCTGTGCGCCACCTCGGCCTGCATGGGCTCCAGCGGCAAACCGGGCTGGGTCTCGTCGTACAGCAGCGGCAGAATATGGTGCACCAGATCGGCCGGGTAGCTTTTGTGATTCATGCGCAGCATCAGCGACAGACGCTGACCCGGCATGTCGCTGAATTTCTCGAAGAAGGCAGACACGACTTCGGCCAGCAGCAGTACCTGCCCCATGGGCGAGATGGAAGCCCCGGGCACACCGCGCGGATAGCCGCTGCCGTCCATGCGCTCATGGTGCTCCAGCACGGCCAGCTCCACCGTCTGCGCATAAGCCTTGGCATCGCGTACCACCAGCATGGCGGTCACGGAATGTGCCACCAGATGCTTGCGCTGCGAGGTGGACAGGCGGTGCTCGGGGTCCGTCCAGGCCGGGTCCATATAGAGCATGCCCACATCGTGCAGCAGCGCTGCTGTGGCCAGGGACACGCATTCATGCTCGCTCCAGCCATTCTTGAGCGCCAGAAAGATGGACACCAGCGTCATCTGCAGGCTGTGTGTGAACAGCTCGCAGCGCTGCTCGCGCATGACGGTCAGCTTGAAGGCAATCGAGCGGGGCAGCAGCAGGCCCTTGAGGGGAGCCAGCAGGCGCTCGGGGCCTTGCAGATCATTGACCATGCGGCGCAGCAGTTCGATGCTTTCGCACTGACTCTGCGCCAGCGCCAGCAGGGCATTGGCATCGACCGGATTCTCGGCCATCAGGCTTTCGTCAATCGGATCGCGCAGCTTGTGGCTGACCAGCCGCTCATACAGGCGCTGGTCGACGCGCGCCCCCTTGTCCACGAGCTTGATGCCTTTGTCGGTATAGATGGCATCCCCCGTCACCACCGGCAGATGCCCGGCCATATCCGTGACGGCGCGCAGAAAATGCGCATTCTCTTCGTGCCGCCCAAGCTCTTGCTGGCCTGGGCTAAGCTCTTGGTTCTCACTCATTGCTTTTTTTGATGGGACGATCTTGACTGCCTCATAGTGTCGCCCATAAAGCGGCTTGTGTTACAGAAATCCAGATAGTGTGAAATCAAAGCCTGGGCATTCAGCACCTTAGCCTGCCGAGAATTGCAGCCCGCGAATGCCTTGCTCAAGGATTGCAAGCCAAAACCCTGAGGCTGCGGCAAATCCCGTGCCGCTCACTCATCTTTACCCAGGCCGGCAATCAGCTGGGGATCAGTGCATCGGCCGTGTCGCAGCAAATGCGCAAGCTCGAAGTACAGCTGGCCTGCGTTTGCTGCACCGCAATAGCCGTCAGGTCTCGCTGACGGAAGCCGGCGCCCAACTGCTGGCCGAAGCTGCGCCCTTGCTCGACCAGCTTCAAACGGCACTGCAGCGCGTGCAAGCGCAGCACGATGAACCTGCGGGCCTGCTGCGTATCAATACCTCGCGTCTGGCGGCAGGTTTGCTGATCAACCCGCACCTGGACGAATTTCTGGCGCTCTACCCGCAGATTCAGCTGGAGCTGTTCACCGACGACAGCTTTGCCGACATCGTGCGCGACGGCTTTGATGCAGGTATTCGCCTCGGTGCCTTTCTGGCGCGGGATATGGTGTCTCTACCTCTGGACCAGGGCCAATGGGAGGCGGTCGTGGCCAGTCCTGCGTACTGGCAGCAGCACGGAATGCCGCAAACGCCGGCAGACTTGGCGCGGCATGACTGCATCCGTTTTCGGCTGCCGGGCATCAAGCGCTTTGTGCCCTGGATTTTGGAAGTGGACGGCCAGACACTGGAGGTGGAAACACATGGCCGCCTGATCTTCTCGGACGACCACTATGTCACCCACGCTGCCTGCCAGGGCTATGGCGTGGCGCACAAATTCGTGGACAGCATCCAGCCGGAGCTGGCAGAGGGCCGCCTGGTGGCTGCGTTGCAAAAGTTTGAGCGGCCGTGGTCAGGCTTTCATATCTATTACCCGGCCCGCAAGCTGATGCCGCCCAAGCTGCGCGTGTTTATCGATTTCTTTCGCGGTCCGCTGACCGCCACACTCGTGCAGCGCCCATGAAAAAGGCCACCTGTCGGTGGCCTTTTGAAAATCGACGCGCTTACTTGATCAAGGTCACGCCCGTCTTGGACTGAATCTCGTCGAAGCTCACGCCGTCGGCCAGCTCCACCAGTTTCAGGCCTTGGGGAGTCACGTCCATCACGCCCAGGTCGGTGATGATGCGGTTGACCACGCCCACGCCCGTCAGAGGCAATGTGCAGTCGGGCAAGATCTTCATATCGGTCGTGCCGTCCTTCTTCCTGGCCACATGCTCCATCAGCACGATCACGCGCTTGACGCCAGCCACCAGGTCCATGGCGCCGCCCATGCCCTTGACCATCTTGCCAGGAATCATCCAGTTGGCCAGATCGCCCTTTTCGGACACTTGCATGGCGCCCAGGATGGACAGATTGATCTTGCCGCCACGAATCATGGCGAAAGACTGGTCAGAGCCAAAAATGGCCGAACCGGCAATGGTGGTCACGGTCTGCTTGCCCGCGTTGATCAGGTCAGCGTCGACCTGGTCTTCGGTCGGGAACGGGCCGATGCCCAGCATGCCGTTCTCGGATTGCAGCCACACTTCCTTGTCGCCCGTGTGGTTGGCCACCAGCGTGGGGATGCCGATACCGAGGTTGACATAGAAGCCGTCTTCGAGTTCTTGAGCCGCGCGTGCGGCCATCTGATCTTGGGTCCAAGGCATGTCGGGCTCCTTTATTTCTTCTCGGTGATCGTGCGCTTCTCGATGCGCTTTTCGGGGTTGGCGTTATGCACGATGCGGTGCACATAGATGCCGGGCAGATGGATGTCGTCAGGCGCGATCTCGCCGACCTCGACAATCTCCTCCACTTCCACGATGCAGATCTTGCCGGCAGTGGCTGCGGCAGGGTTGAAGTTGCGTGCCGTCAGGCGGAACTGCAGATTGCCGCTCTTGTCGGCACGGTGTGCCTTGACCAGAGACACGTCGGGCACCAGCGAGCGCTCCATCACATAGGTCTCGCCGTCGAATTCACGCAGCTCCTTGCCTTCGGCCACGATGGTGCCCACGCCGGTCTTGGTGAAGAAAGCGGGGATACCGGCGCCGCCAGCGCGCAGCTTCTCGGCCAGCGTGCCCTGGGGCGTGAATTCCAGCTCCAGCTCGCCCGCCAGGTACTGGCGCTCGAACTCCTTGTTCTCGCCCACATAGGACGAGATCATTTTCTTGATCTGGCGCGTCTCCAGCAGCTTGCCCAGGCCGAAACCGTCCACGCCGGCATTGTTCGAGGCCACGGTCAGCCCCTTGACACCGCTGGCCACCAGCGCATCGATCAGGGCTTCGGGAATGCCGCACAGGCCAAAGCCGCCAACGGCCAGCAATTGCCCGTCAGCCACAACGCCTTGGAGCGCCGCTTCTGCGGATGGGTAGAGCTTTTTCACACATGTCTCCTTTAAATTGGATGCGCTACGATACTACGTACTCAAGTAAGTAGTTTTTCGTAAAGAGCTTCACTATGGTTGTGGATTACCGGCTGGCCTTCGACGCAGCCCCTGTAGGTCTAGTCATCTCGCGCAACCGCATCATGATTGACTGTAATCGCCAACTGTGTGAAATGTTCCATGCATCGCGCGAAGTACTCATAGGTCAGACGTTTCAGGTGCTTTACCCCAGCGTCGATGAATACGAACGTCTGGGCGCGCGCATTGCGCCCATCCTCAACACCAAGGGCTTTTACAGCGACAACCGCATCATGAAGCGCGCCAATGGCGAGACTTTCTGGTGCCATGTCAGCGGCCGCACGCTGGACCGCAACGATCCGCATGCCTCGGGCATCTGGAGCTTTGAAGACCTCAGCGCCCAGCGCACCGTCAAGGCTGAACTCACAGGACGCGAACGCGAGGTGGCAGCGCGCCTGCTCGAAGGTCTGACCTCCAAGGAAATCGGCCGTGCGCTCGACATCAGCCACCGCACGGTGGAGATTTACCGCGCCCGGCTGATGCGCAAATACGGTGCATCGACTGCGGCAGACCTGGTGCACAAACTGGTCGCGGGTTGAGCCCTACATGCACCGCAAGGCGGTAGGTCAAACCCGTTTTTTGATCCCGCCGTCTTGTGCCTGTCGCCAGCCTGGCCTACGCTTGGTTTCCGTGTTGGCAACACTGCGGTGCATATTTATCGCTATGGCGCTGCTTAAGCATTTCAATAGCAAAACACGCCCGCTGTGCAAAGGCTGCACCGATAATTCATTTCAACCAATTACCAATAACTATTGGTTTTGAACTGTCGATATTTTTTATATCAACACTCTTTCCCCCGACTTGTCGGAAACGTTGAAACGGAGAACCCATGACGACTGAATCCCAGTGCCCCTTCCACCAAGGCAAGAACAGCGAAACTGCTGCCGAAGGCAATGGAACCACCAACAAGGACTGGTGGCCCAATCAGCTGCGCGTGGACCTGCTGAGCCAGCACAACGCCACCAGCAATCCGCTGGGGGCCG
Organism: Comamonas resistens; assembly: GCF_030064165.1. Classification (NCBI taxonomy): domain Bacteria; kingdom Pseudomonadati; phylum Pseudomonadota; class Betaproteobacteria; order Burkholderiales; family Comamonadaceae; genus Comamonas; species Comamonas resistens. Next base: position 2,408,734 of record NZ_CP125947.1, on the reverse strand, counting down.
ACTTCAACTACGCCGAAGAATTCAAGAAGCTGGACTACGAAGCCGTCAAGCGCGACCTGCGCAAGGTCATGACCGACTCGCAGGACTGGTGGCCTGCCGACTTTGGCCATTACGGCCCGCAGTTCATCCGCATGGCCTGGCACGCTGCCGGCACCTACCGCGTGCAGGATGGCCGTGGCGGCGCCGGTCGCGCGCAGCAACGCTTTGCGCCGCTCAACAGCTGGCCCGACAACGTCAACATCGACAAATCGCGCCGCCTGCTGTGGCCCGTCAAGCAGAAATACGGCAACAAGCTGTCCTGGGGCGACCTGATGATCCTGACCGGCAACGTGGCGCTGGAGACCATGGGTTTTCGCACCTTCGGCTTTGCCGGCGGCCGTGTCGATACCTGGACGCCCGATCAGGACGTGTACTGGGGCGCCGAAAAGGAATGGCTGGCCCCCACGGACAACCCCAATAGCCGCTACAGCGGTGAGCGCGACCTCGAAAACCCGCTGGCTGCCGTGCAGATGGGCCTGATCTACGTCAACCCCGAAGGTCCGGACGGCAACGGCGACCCGGTCTCTGCCGCTCACGACATCCGCGACACCTTCGCCCGCATGGCCATGGACGATGAGGAGACCGTGGCTCTGATCGCCGGCGGCCATACCTTCGGCAAGACCCATGGCGCCGGCCCGGCATCCCATGTCGGCGCCGAGCCCGAAGCCGCAGGTCTGGAGGCCCAGGGCCTGGGCTGGGCCTCCAGCTTCGGCACCGGCAAGGCCGGCGACGCCATCACCTCCGGCCTGGAAGTGACCTGGACCCAGACCCCCGCACAGTGGAGCAACTTCTTCTTCGAAAACCTGTTCAAGTATGAATGGGTGCAGGAAAAAAGCCCTGCCGGCGCCATCCAGTGGGTGGCCAAGGACGCGGGCGATGTCATCCCCGACGCACATGGCGGCCCCAGCAAAAAGCCCACCATGCTGACCACGGACCTCTCCCTGATCAAGGATCCCGCCTACGAGAAGATCTCGCGCCGCTTCCTGGAGAACCCGCAAGCCTTTGCCGATGCCTTCGCTCGCGCCTGGTTCAAGCTGACCCACCGCGACATGGGCCCGCGCAGCCGCTACCTGGGCCCCGAGGTGCCAAAGGAAGAGCTGCTCTGGCAGGACGTGATCCCCGCCGTCAAACACCCGCTGGTGAACGCGGCCGATGTCGTTGCGCTCAAGGCCAAGGTGCTGGCCTCCGGTCTCACGGTCTCCGAACTCGTGGGCACGGCCTGGGCCTCGGCCGCCACCTACCGCGGCTCCGACATGCGCGGCGGTGCCAACGGCGCCCGCATCCGCCTGGCCCCGCAAAAGGATTGGCAAGTCAACCAGCCCGAACAGCTGGCCAAGGTGTTGGGCGTGCTGGAAGGCATCCAGCGCGAGTTCAACAAGGCTGCTGATGGTGACAAGCGCATCTCGCTGGCCGACCTGATCGTGCTGGCCGGCAACGCGGGCGTTGAAAAAGCGGCAGCCGATGCAGGCGTGCAGATCACCGTGCCGTTCACCCCTGGCCGCGGCGACGCCACGCAAGAGCAGACCGATGTGGAATCGTTCAAGTACCTGGAGCCCAAGGCTGACGGTTTCCGCAACCACCTGCAAGGCAGCTTCCCTGCGCCTGCCGAAGCCCTGTTGATCGACAAGGCCCAGTTGCTGACGCTGACTGCGCCCGAGCTGACCGTGCTGATCGGCGGCTTGCGCGCCATCAACATCAATACCGCAGGCAGCCAGCATGGCGTGCTGACCAAGGAGCCAGGCAAGCTGACGAATGATTTCTTCGTCAACCTGCTGGACATGGGCACGCAGTGGAAGGCTCTCGATGACGGCAGCTATGAAGGTGTGGACCGCAAGACCGGCGCCCAAAAATGGACCGGTACCCGCGTGGACCTGGTCTTCGGCAGCAATGCCATCCTGCGCGCCGTGGCCGAGGTCTATGCCGAAGACGGCAACCAGCAGAAGTTCGTCAATGACTTCGTGGCCGCCTGGGTCAAGGTGATGGAGCTCGACCGCTTTGACTTGAAGAAGTAAGGCACCGCCGCTGCCCGATCAAGAAAACGCCCTTCGGGGCGTTTTCTTTTGGGCAATTATTTCAAACCGGGTGGCAACGCGCGCTCGACCGTGGGCACGGCCACCGGCATCCAGCCGCTGCTGCGATGCCCGACGATCCGGATTCCATGACCGGGCCATTTCTTCGACGCCCTGAGACCGGGCGGTCAGGCGGCCCGCTCAGTCCAGCACGGCAACCCCATGGCGGGTCAGCAATTCGATGGCCTCGGGCGACAGCCAGTGACTGCCGCTGACTTCGCGCAACTGGGGAAACTGCGCCAACTCCTGCGCTGACAACGCAGTCACATTGAACTGCTCGTCCTCGCCATCCCATTGGGGAATCAACTCCAGATAGATGTCATTGCCGCCATCAAAGCTCAGCCGCTGCACATGTTCGGCCAATGATGCAGGCACGGGTAAACCGTCAAACCAGGCTTTGACTTCGGGAATCATCTCGAAGTAGTAGCTATTGGGGTCTATATCGCGCTTTGCATGGTGCCTGGCAAAGTCATGGACATCGAACCGGGGTTTCAGGCGTTCTTGCTGGTACATCAGCTCCTGCACCACCGCCAGTTTGAAGGGCAGATGGCTGAAGTGAAGCACTGCGCCCTGAGGCTTGGGCAGCTTCCATTTTTTGGAGGACTTGACCGGCTTCGGTGGGGCCGCAGAGCGGCTGATGCATACCTCGCGAAACGGTTGCGGCGCCGCGCGCACCAGATCGGCAATGTCGTCGGTTTCCAGCTTCTTCAGCCGCTCGGAAAACGGCATGCTCGAAATCACCTCACCCAGTTCCTCGCGCAGCATCACCATGACATCCCAGTTGCCGGTCTTCCATTCCGCAAAAGAGTAAACCTCTCTGAGCACCTTCTGCGGCACGGCCTGCAATAGCGGCAGCCCCTCGACGGTAAAGACGCCGGCAAACACATTGCGCGGGTTCAGCGCGAAGAAGTCGTATTGAACGCTGCTCTCCCAGGCCGGGTCCTCGGCCAGCCGCAACTCCAGCTCGGAGGCATGCACGCTGTCATCGCTGAAAGCGCGCACCCCCGCGGCATCCCAGATCGCCACAAGCTTGAGCGGGTCCACGGGCTCGTCGGGGCTGCTGCGAACCTGCTGAGCCTCGCGATGGGAGCCCAGAAACGCATCCAGCGCCGCCAGCGTCAGCTCTGGCAACAAGCTGCCATTGATGCGCAAGCCCTCCTGACCAATGTCGATGCACAGACGCTCGGGCGATGGCCCACCCTGCCTGCCCCCGCTTTTGGTTTTCATCCAGTTCAGCAAACCCATGACATTGACTCCCTGGTCCGTCGCGACTTGTAATGCCGCTCAGTTGGGCCGAAGCTCGCTGTCCACCGCTATTTGCAGATGCAGGATGGTGAAGTACAGCGTCACATCGCCTTGCTGGTCGATGAAAGTGCCCATGGCGCGCTGCAGGCGGGCGGCAATGCACAGGCATTCGGTGGCCTCGGGGCGGCCACCCTGGATACGGGGTGTGGTCAGCAGGGACAGCTGGTTTTCGCGGCCAAAATCGTGCACCACTTCCAGTGCCTCGCCATGCTGCCTGGGAATGGCCTCATTGGCCCAGCTCCACAGAAAACTGCCTTCGCTGTCGCTGGTCGTGCCCACCAGGCACACGGTAGCCACCACCTCGTGCAGTGGGCCGTTCATCACCAAAGTGGCACTATCAAGGTCCCAGCGATAGGCGGGAGTGCCTTGCAGGCCAAACTGGCGTGGCCATTCGGCGTTCTTCGCCACCATCATTTCCACGGACTCGCGGCTCCAGGCGGCCCAGTCTGTCGTTTGCTTTTCTTCGCTCATAGCGCATCCTTTTTCTTCCATGGCCGCCATTGTCTTCCAAGAAATTGGCCAGGATGGGTGACGGCCAGGCGCACCCGGCTAGGACTGAAAAAGCATCAACAGCCTCCAGCAAGCCCACATTGCCAGGCCGAAGATGGCATGCGTGGTCAGACTCATGCCCCGACTCAGCCAGGGCCTTGGGGTTTTCGATGCTGCCAGCCCCGCCCCCAAAGCAGGCTGCATGACCAGCCAGGGCAGCACCAAGGTGAGAACACCGAAAAGCAAGGCTGTCCAGACGCCGGGCCAAGGCCCGAACCACTCCAGCCAAGCCACGGCAAACACCATGCCCGTCAGATAATGCAGCACCCATCCCAGCGGCTTTTCCGCACCGATCGCATGCGACTTCTGAATCGGCACGTGGAACCAGCGCCCATGCAACCAATGGCCGCACCAGCGCCCCAGCATGGCGTAGTCCAAGGTGGCAACGCCCATGCTCCTCAGCCACCAGCACCATAAATCCATCACCACGGTCGCCCCCAGGCCTACCGTCGCGGCCAACACCAGCCCAGCCGATTCACCCATTCCAGCACCTCTTTCTTGCGTCCGACTACAGTTCACGCAGACTGTAGAAGTTCAAGTGAACTTGAACGCAAGGGGCAAGCCATGGATATTTCAGAAGTCGCGCAGCGCAGCGGACTCAGCACCTCCGCCATCCGTTTTTATGAAGAGAAAGGGCTGATCCAGTCCATAGGCCGCCAGGGTCAACGCCGAGTGTTCAACCGTCATATCCTTGATCAACTGGCCGTCATAGCCCTGGGCCGCGCCGCGGGCTTTTCCCTTCAGGAGATCGCCACCATGCTGCCACCCAAGGAAAAGCCGCAGATCAAGCGCGAGATGCTGACGGCCAAGGCCGATGAGCTTGAGCAAAGGATTCGCCGCCTCAAAGCCGTGCGCGATAGTCTGCGCCATGCCGCCGTCTGCCCCGAGGCCAGCCACATGGACTGCCCCACGTTCCAGCGGCTGATGCGCGCAGCCAGCGCCGGAGAGATCAAGGCCCTGACACCATCCAGCAGCAAACAGCGCAAGCCCCGCGCCGCCTCGACTCGCCCAGGCAGCTAGCCTCAGGCTTCGCGCATGCGTTGCAGCAGCCAGTCGCACAGCTTTTGCTGCGCACTGCCGGGTGCCCAGGCCGCAGAAGCCAGCAGGCAATACTGCGACCCATCGGCCACAAAGCCCAGCGGCGCCAGCAAACGCCCAGCCTCCAGCTCATCGCGCACCAGGAGTTGCGGCCCCATGGCCACGCCCAGTCCGGCACCGGCGGCCTGCAGGCTCAGATAGAAATGCTCGAATATCAAATTGCTAGCTGCTTGCGCTTGATACACAAGGCGTTCCTGGCGATTTGAGGTGTTTTTCTGCCAATCGTCCCAGGCATGTGCCCGGGTCTTGCTCTGCAGCAAAGGCGCGTCGGAGCGCAGCGCGTAGCGCCCATCAAGGCCCTGGTCAAAAAACCGCGCCAGCTTTTGCGGCTGACAGACCGGTCCGATCTGCTCGGCACACAATGGCACGGCATGCGTGGAGCGGCCCCAGTCAAAGTCATTGCGGCGTATGGCCAGATCCATGCCGCTACCCCAGTCCACCGCGCCGCCGCCTGCGACCAGATGCACGGTGATGTCGGGATGCTGCGCCTGAAATTCGCCCCAGCGCGGAATCAGCCAGCGCATCAGCAGCGTGGGCTCGCAAGACAGCAGCAGCGCGCGCCGCGCCACGCGCTGGCGCACGGCATCCGCTGCGCGGGCCATCTGCGCCAACCCCGCATGCACGCCCTCGAACAGCACACGCCCATGGTCGTTGAGGAAGACACGGCGATTGCGCCGCTCGAACAAGGGCGTGCCCAGCTCTTCCTCCACCGAGCGCACCGCACGGCTGACGGCGCCATGGGTCAGATGCAACTCATCGGCCGCGCGGCTGAAGCTCTCCAGCCGGGCCGCTGCTTCAAAGCAGCGCAACGCAAGCAGCGACGGCAGGCGCTGGGCACCGACCTGGGCTGGCGTTGCCTCAATCTGTGAATCTGAATCACCAATATCTTGAGAAATCATCGTTAGTCAAATGATGGTCACTTGTTTAAAGTCACCTTGAATTATCGATATCAAGCCATTTCCATCAAACCGATGCATCTGGCAAACCGTGATCTCAACTCAATCAAATATCTCATGAATGCCTGGCCTGCCGTCATACTGATCACCACCCTCGCCGTCATCAGCCCTGGCGCAGACTTTGCGATGGTGACCCGTACCAGCCTGATGGAGTCGCGCCGCGCCGGCCTCTGGGTGGCACTGGGCATAGGCTGCGGCGTGCTCGTGCATGTCACATACACCTTGCTGGGTCTGGGCATGCTGCTGCAGCGCCTGCCCTGGCTGTTCATGGCGCTCAAATGGACGGGAGCCGCGTATCTGGTATGGCTGGGCATTGCCTTATGGCGCGAGGCGGGTGTTGCCGCCGCACAAGCAGAGCAGGCCAAGCCATGTCCGGAACAGGTCCATGCCCGCCTAGCGTGCAGTGCCCCCAAGGCCTTCGTCTGTTTCCGCCTGGGCTTTCTGACCAATGCGCTCAACCCCAAGACGGCCCTCTTCATCCTCAGTCTTTTCACCCAGGTCGTGGGCCCCACGGTCGCCATGCCTGCACAGCTGGCCTATGGTCTTTTCATCGCCGCAGCCCATGTAGCCTGGTTTGCACTGGTGGCCTGCTTTTTTTCTGCCCCCTCGGTGCAGCCCAAGGTACAGGCGATTCGCCCCTGGGTCGATCGCAGTCTGGGCTGTGTGCTGCTGGGCCTGGGCGTGCTTCTGATAGGCGTCAACGCGCCACAGATGCTTTGAATTCAATAGCTGTCAGCGCTGTACGTACAAGGGTTTCAAAGCAAAAAGACATAAAACAGCAGCATCTGCAACACAAACGACAGCTTTGGAGGCTATCCGCATGTCATGCTTGGCCTGCCAAAAGTCACACAGCCCAAAAGACCGCCAAGGAGACAGACACCATGAAAAACCGCTACCCCTTTCCCGATCTGAACAGCCTGCCCGAAGACATCCGGCAGCGCATCCAGGAAGTGCAGGAAAAATCGGGCTTCATTCCCAATGTCTTTCTGGCCTTTGCGCGCCGCCCGGCCGAATGGCGGGCCTTCTTCGCCTACCACGACGCGCTGATGGGCAAGGAGGAAGGATCGCTGACCAAGGGCGAGCGCGAGATGATCGTCACCACCACCAGCGCAGCCAACCAGTGCCTGTACTGCGTGGTCGCGCACGGCGCCATCCTGCGCATCTATGAGAAAAAGCCGCTGATCGCCGACCAGGTGGCGGTCAACTACCGCAAGGCCGACCTCAGCCCGCGCGAGCGCGCCATGCTGGACTTTGCGATGAAGGTCTGCCAGCGCAGCCATGAAATCGACGATGCCGACTATGAGGCGCTCTACCCCCATGGCTTTGACGACGAGGACATCTGGGATATTGCCGCCATCACCGCCTTCTTTGGTCTGTCCAACCGCATGGCCAGCTTTGCAGGCATGACGCCCAATCCCGAGTTCTACCTGATGGGTCGCGTGCCGCGAGAAAAGAAAGCCTGATGCCGCCAGACGCCCGGATCGTAGACCAGCGCTTCCTGTTGCTGTCGCTGCAGCGCGCACTGCTGGGTGCCGTGCATCCGCAGCTGCGCCAGGCCTCCATAGAAGCCGAGGCTGCCCGCCAGTTGCTGCGCCTGCGCTTTGAATATGAAGGCCTGCCTTGCGAAGATGCCCGCGAGGCATGCTCCATCGCCGCAACCGAAGTGCTGGCCGACCTGCCTAGCCCATGGTCTGTGGACGAAGAGCATCTGGCCGCTCCGAGCCCCCAGCCACTCCAGGCCCTGGCGCATACCGCCTACCGGCGCTGGGAAGCGTGATCGGCAAGCCTGTCTCTCCGACAATCTGCGCATGGGCATTGAATACAAGATCCGCTTTCCCGTCCCCCAGGGCTTTGGCACGGAACAGTTGCAACGCAGGCTGCCCGCCTCAGAAGCAACTCCAGGCCGGATGCCGGCCTATGACTTCGCGCTGGAGGCCGATGGCTTCTACTTTATCGACCACCTGGGCGATGCCTCCACCGCCGCCCTGGCCATGCGGGTGCTGATTGACGCAGCACTGAGCATCACGCCCTCCGTACAGATCAGCGAGCTATAAACGCAAAGCTCGGCCAAGCTTCATTAAATTAAACGCATTGAACAGGTTTTAGGCCTCCACATCCATCGGCCTGCCCCGACCAGGCCGCCATCAACCATAAGGCACAAAGCCGCTCTCGTTTTCATTGACGCGCAGCGGCTTGCCCACAAACGGAAAGGCGCGCTGCGGGCAGGCGCTGCGCTCGCAGACCTTGCAGCCCATGCCGATAGGCGTGGCTGCATCCAGGCTGCGCAGGTCCAGCCCCTTGGAATACACCAGCCGCGCCGCATGCTGCAGATCGCAGCCCAGACCTATCGAGAAGGTCTTGCCCGGCGCGCCCCACCCCTGGCCAGCGCGGCTGACGGTGCGGGCCACCCAGAGATAAACCCGCCCGTCGGGCATGCTGGCCAGTTGCGGCACGATGCGGCCCGGCTGGGTGAAAGCCTCGTACACCACCCATAGCGGGCAGGTGCCGCCGGTCTTGGAAAAGTGAAAATGCGTGGCCGATTGGCGTTTGCTGATATTGCCTGCCCGGTCCACGCGAATGAAGAAGAAAGGCACGCCCGGCGCCTCGGCCCGCTGCAGGGTCGACAGGCGGTGACACACGGTCTCGAAGCCCACGCCAAAACGACGCGCCAGCAAATCGATGTCGTACTGCAGGCTCTCTGCCGCCTGCAGAAATTCTCCATAGGGCAGCACGAAAGCACCGGCCACATAGTTGGCCAGGCCCATGCGTGCCAGGCGCCGCGTGGCCTCGTCCTGCCAATGGGTGGATTGGAGTGTCTCTTCAAACAGTGCCTCAAACTCCAGCAGCGCCAGCTGAGTGGCCAGCTGGAATGCCTGCTGGGCCGGCCGCAGCTGCGGCGCGACATACAGCGTGCGCGTGGCGGCATCAAAGTGGCGATGGCTATGCTCTCCTCCCTGCCCGCCATGGCCGCCGCGCAGTACCAGCACCTTGTGTCTGGCCTGCAGCCGAAACTGCAGCCATTCCTGCAGGCTGCCGCCCTGAGCACTTACTTGCTCCCTGGCCTGCAAGGCCAGGGTTTCCGCCGCGCGGTCCAGCGCGTCAAAGTGATTGCGGTGGGCAAAGAAAAAGTCACGCACGGCCTCAAACGGCATCTGGCGCGCAGGCTCGGCCAGCCGTTGGCCGGCATCGCTCTTCCCTTCTGGATCTTCCAACGCTGAACGACCATCGCCCAAACGCGCCGCCAGCGCTTCAAGTCGCTCGGCATCTGCCAGATGGCGCTGGTGCATGGCCAGCAGCGCCTGCGCCAGCTGCGGCAGCCTGGACGCCACCTCGCGCAGCTCGGGCAAAGGCACGGCAGCCCCGGACTGAGGCATGGCCGCCAACGCATCGCGCAATTGGGCCAGCAGGCGCGCCTCTTCGTCTTCGGAAAACTGCTGGATATCGACCCCCAGCACCTTGTGAATCTTGAGCAGCACGGCCACCGTGAGCGGGCGCTGATCCTGCTCGATCTGATTCAGATAACTGGGGGACAGCTCCAGCGCCTGGGCCAGCGCGGCCTGGGTCATGCCGCGCTCGGCGCGCAGGCTGCGCAGGCGCACCCCCATGAAAGTCTTGGCCATGGTTCTTGCTCCTTGTTCTTGCTTTGCTGCGAAATTTGCAAACTTCGCAAAACATTTGTTTTTGCTTCGCAATTCTTCGCCAATTCAGGACTATCTCAATAAAACACAAATGCGTAGATTGCGAAGTATGGCAGATCACAGCAGACGAAAAGCAGCAGCTTGATCGGCTTATTCACTACCTGAGGAGACTTGCATGAGCGCCGTTGCCCAACCCACTATCGAATCCATCCTCCCCGCAGCCGGGGCTTTCAAACCCAAGAAATCCGTGGCGCTGTCGGGCGTGACAGCAGGCAATACCGCGCTATGCACCGTCGGCAAGACCGGCAACGATCTGCACTACCGTGGTTACGACATTCTGGACATTGCCGAGGTCTGCGAATTCGAGGAAATCGCCCACCTTCTGGTGCACGGCAAACTGCCCACACGTGCCGAACTCAAGGCCTACAAGACCAAGCTCAAGGCCCTGCGCGGCCTGCCCACCAGCGTGAAGGCGGCGCTGGAGCAACTGCCAGCCGCCAGCCACCCCATGGATGTGATGCGCACCGGCGTCTCGGCCCTGGGCTGCGCCCTGCCCGAGAAGGACGACCACAACCTGCCCGGTGCACGCGACATCGCCGACCGCCTGATGGCCTCGCTGGGCTCCATGCTGCTGTACTGGTACCACTTCAGCAACTCGGGCCGCCGCATAGCGGTGGAAACCGACGACGACTCCATAGGCGGCCACTTTCTGCACCTGCTGCATGGTGCCAAGCCTTCGGACAGCTGGGTGCGCGCCATGCATACCTCGCTCAATCTCTATGCCGAGCACGAGTTCAACGCCTCCACCTTCACGGCCCGCGTGGTCGCCGGCACGGGCAGCGATATGTACTCGGCCATCACCGGCGCCATCGGCGCGCTGCGCGGCCCCAAGCATGGGGGCGCCAACGAGGTGGCCTTCGAGATCCAGAAGCGCTATGACAGCCCCGCAGAAGCCGAAGCCGATATCCGCCGCCGCGTGGATGCCAAGGAAGTCGTGATCGGCTTCGGCCACCCCGTCTATACCGTCAGCGACCCGCGCAACGTGGTGATCAAGGGCGTGGCCAAGCAGCTCTCCGACGAGGCCGGCAGCACCAAGATGTACGACATCGCTGCGCGCCTGGAATCGGTGATGTGGGAAGTCAAGAACATGTTTCCCAATCTCGACTGGTTCAGCGCCGTCAGCTACCACATGATGGGCGTGCCCACGGCCATGTTCACGCCCTTGTTCGTGCTCGCGCGCACCAGCGGCTGGGCCGCCCACATCATCGAGCAGCGCCAGGACAACAAGATCATCCGCCCCAGTGCCAATTACACCGGCCCCGACGATCTGCAGTTTGTGCCCATTGACGAGCGACAGTAAGAGCTGCCAGGCACATGCCATGACTGCCCAGACCATGCAACCCCATTCGCTGTGCATTGCCATTGCAGACAAACTGCGCGAGCGCATTCTGAGTCATCAGATGCCGCCGGGCAGCGATATCAACGATGGCGCACTGGCCCAGGAATTTGGCGTAAGCCGCACCCCCGTGCGCGAGGCCATGAAGCTGCTGTGCCATGAAGGCCTGCTGACCGCCCAGCCCCGGCGCGGCATGAGCGTGACCCAGCTCACGCCCGCCCAGGTGCAGGAGGCCCGGCAACTTTGCGAGCTGCTGGCCGACCATCTGGCCCGGCTGCAGAGCCAGCCCCGTACCGTCAGCACGGCATTGACCCGGCAGTTGTACGCCGTGGCCCAGGCCCGGCTGCAGCTGGCACTGGGCAGGCAACACAATGGCGCGCAGAACAAGCGCCCTGCCGCGCACTCGAACCCGCCCTCCGCCTTCTCCGATCTCAGCCCTGAGCCACACCCTGCCCTGGCTTTGTGAACATCCCCCCAAAGACAAAATGAGCAAGCCCCTGCCCCCCCATATTTCTCCCAGCATCTATCGCCGCCCTCTGCCTGGGACTGCTCTGCATTACTTTGATGCGCAGGCCGCCGTCGATGCCATCTGCCCCGGTGCCTGGGCCACGCTGCCCTATACCAGTCGCGTGCATGCCGAGAATCTGGTGCGCCGCTGCGACCCGGCCATGCTCGCCGAATGCCTGACCCAGATCGCGCTACGCAAGCGCGAGCGCGACTTCCCCTGGTTCCCGGCCCGTGTGGTCTGCCATGACATCCTGGGCCAGACGGCGCTGGTCGACCTGGCAGGGCTGCGCGACGCGATTGCGGACCAGGGCGGTGACCCCGCAGCGGTGAACCCCGTGGTGCCCGTGCAGCTGATCGTGGACCATTCGCTGGCCGTGGAGTGCGGCGGCCATGACCCCGAGGCCTTCGAGAAGAACCGCGCCATCGAAGACCGGCGCAACGAGGACCGCTTTCACTTCATAGACTGGTGCAAGCGCGCCTTCAAGAACGTGGAGGTGATTCCGCCGGGCAACGGCATCATGCATCAGATCAATCTGGAGCGCATGAGCCCTGTGATCCACGCTATCAATGGCGAAGCATATCCGGACACCCTGGTGGGCACGGACAGCCACACGCCGCATGTCGATGCACTGGGCGTGATCGCTGTCGGCGTGGGCGGCCTCGAAGCCGAGAACGTGATGCTGGGCCGCGCCTCGTGGATGCGCCTGCCCGAAATCATTGGCGTGCAACTGACCGGCAAGCGCCAGCACGGCATCACGGCCACCGACATCGTGCTGGCCCTGACCCAGTTCCTGCGCCAGCAAAAAGTGGTCGGCGCCTATCTGGAGTTCCATGGCGCAGGCGCGCGCAGCCTGACGATTGGCGACCGCGCCACCATCTCCAATATGGCGCCCGAATACGGCGCCACGGCCGCCATGTTCGCCATCGACGAGCAGACCATTGACTATCTGCGCCTCACGGGCCGCGAGCCTGCCCAGGTGCAACTGGTCGAAACCTATGCCAAGCAGGCCGGTCTCTGGGCCGATACGCTGGCAAACGCCGAATACGAGCGCACGCTCACGTTCGATCTGTCCAGCGTGGTACGCAATATGGCCGGTCCGTCCAACCCGCATGCCCGTCTGGCCACCAGCGATCTGACGGCCAAGGGCATTGCCGGTGAATGGACCGAGCAAGAAGGCCAGATGCCCGATGGTGCCGTCATCATTGCGGCCATCACCAGTTGCACCAACACCAGCAACCCGCGCAATGTGATCACGGCCGGCCTGCTGGCGCGCAATGCCCGCAATCTGGGCCTGACGCGCAAGCCCTGGGTCAAATCGTCCCTGGCTCCGGGTTCCAGGACCGTACCCCTGTATCTGGAACAAGCCGGGCTCATGCATGACCTCGAAGCCCTGGGCTTTGGCGTGGTGGCCTTTGCCTGCACCACCTGCAACGGCATGAGCGGTGCGCTGGACCCTGCCATCCAGCAGGAAATCATTGACCGCGACCTCTACACCACGGCCGTGCTCTCTGGCAACCGCAATTTCGACGGCCGCATCCACCCCTATGCCAAGCAGGCCTTCCTGGCTTCTCCGCCACTGGTCGTGGCCTATGCGATTGCGGGCACCATCCGCTTTGATATTGAAAACGATGTGCTGGGCATATTCCAGGGCCGCGAGATCCGCCTCAAGGACATCTGGCCCGGCGACGAGGAAATCGATGCCGTGGCCAAGGCCGCCGTGCAGCCCGAGCAGTTCCGCAAGGTGTACGAGCCCATGTTCGCCATCCATGCCGACAACGGCGAAAACGTGGAGGCACTGTACGACTGGCGCCCTCAATCGACCTATATCCGCCGCCCTCCCTACTGGGATACAGAGGGGGAAGGCGCTCTGGCGGGAAAGCGCACGCTGCGCGGCATGCGCCCCTTGGCCATACTGCCCGACAACATCACCACCGACCACCTCTCGCCATCGAATGCCATCCTGCTCGACAGCGCTGCCGGCGAATATCTGCACAAGATGGGCCTGCCCGAGGAGGACTTCAACTCCTACGCCACCCATCGCGGCGACCACCTGACCGCGCAGCGCGCGACCTTCGCCAACCCCAAGCTGTTCAATGAAATGGTGGTGGACGGCAACGGCAAGGTGCGCCAGGGCTCTCTGGCCCGCGTCGAGCCCGAAGGCCGGGTCATGCGCATGTGGGAAGCCATAGAGACCTATATGCAGCGCAAGCAGCCGCTGATCATCATCGCGGGGGCCGACTACGGCCAGGGCTCCAGCCGCGACTGGGCCGCCAAGGGCGTGCGACTGGCGGGAGTGGAAGCGATTGCGGCCGAAGGTTTTGAACGCATCCACCGCACCAATCTGATCGGCATGGGCGTGCTGCCGCTGGAATTCCTGCCAGGCACCACGCGCCACACCCTGGGTCTGGATGGCACTGAGACTTTCGACGTCGTTGGCAAACGCCAGCCGCGTGCACAACTGAGCTTGCATATCTACCGCACCACGGGCGCACGCACTGAAGTGCCTGTGACCTGCCGCCTGGATACTGCGGAAGAGGTCAGCATCTATGAGGCCGGTGGTGTACTACAGCGCTTTGCCCAGGACTTTCTGGCTGAAAACATTGAACAAAAAGTGCTTGAACCTCAAGACTGACCAGGGAAAGCAGCTATCAATTTCGATAGCTGCTGCTTTGAATGGATAAAGAAAACACCATGACCGAGACAAAACGGTTTGCGCCGCAAATCAAAATTCCCGCCACCTATCTGCGCGGCGGCACCAGCAAAGGCGTGTTCTTCAAGCTGCAGGATCTGCCTGAAGCGGCCCGGCAACCGGGCGCCGTGCGCAATGCCATCTTTCTGCGCGCGCTGGGCAGCCCCGACCCCTATGGCAAGCAGATCGACGGCATGGGCAATGCTTCGTCCAGCACCAGCAAGGGCGTGATCCTCAGCAAGAGCACACGCCCCGGTCATGATGTGGACTATCTGTTTGGTCAGGTCGCCATCGACCAGCCCTTTGTGGACTGGAGCGGCAACTGCGGCAACCTCAGCGCCGCCGTCGGCCCCTGCGCCATTCATATGGGTCTGATCGACGCAACCAAAATCCCACGCAACGGCACGGCCACCATCCGTATCTGGCAGACCAATATCGCCAAGACCATCGTGGCCCATGTGCCAATCACCGACGGACAGGTGCAGGAAACCGGTGACTTTGAACTTGACGGCGTGACCTTTGCCGCTGCCGAAGTAGCACTGGAGTTCTTGGACCCGGCAGACGATGGCGAAGATGGCGGAGCCATGTTCCCCACGGGTCATTTGGTAGACCGCCTGGATGTACCCGGCGTGGGCAGCTTTGCCGCCACCATGATCAATGCAGGCATTCCCACCATCTTTCTGAACGCCAAGGATCTGGGCTACACGGGCTGTGAGTTGCAGGACACCATCAATAACGACACCGAAGCACTGGCCCGCTTTGAAGCCATTCGCGCCCATGGCGCGCTGCGCATGGGCTTGATCAAGGACCTGAACGAAGCCTCCACCCGCCAGCACACGCCCAAGATTGCCTTTGTGGCCCCGGCCCAAAGCTACACATCGTCCAGCGGCAAAGCCATTGATGGCAAGGACATAGACCTCGTCGTGCGCGCCCTGTCCATGGGCAAGCTGCACCACGCCATGATGGGCACGGCCGCCGTGGCCATCGGCACGGCAGCGGCCATTCCCGGCACCCTGGTCAATCTGGCCGCTGGCGGCGGCGAGCGCGAAAAAGCGCCCAGTTCGGTGCGCTTTGGCCACCCCTCCGGCACGCTGCGTGTGGGCGCCGAGGCCCAACTGGTCGACAGCCAATGGAAGGTCACCAAGGCCCTGATGAGCCGCAGCGCCCGCATTCTGATGGAAGGCTGGATTCGCGTGCCCGGTGAAGTGCTTGAGGCCAAATAGTATCAAAACATACTGAAACGCTTGATAGACAAGCGCAAGCAGCTATCAAAACAGAAACAACTTACGCAAATCAGGCTCAGGCAAGAGCCTCGCCTCAAGGCAGCAGTCTTTGGCGCATCCTGGCTTGCGCAAACCTAGAGAAGAGACAGACCATGAATCCCAAACAACAACTCCAAGCCCTGGCCGAAGCGCGCCGCGGCGTGCTCGTGCCCGGTGCCTTCAACGCCATGTCGGCTCGCTTGATCGCCGACCTGGGCTTTGAAGCCATCTACGTCACCGGTGCCGGCGTCACCAATATGTGGTTCGGCATGCCCGACCAGGGCTTTATGGGCCTGACCGATATCGCCGACCATACGGCCCGCATCCGCGACGCCGTGGAAGTGCCGCTGCTCGTCGATGCCGACACGGGCTTCGGCAATGCCGTCAACACCTACCACGCCGTACGCACGCTGGAGCGTGCCGGCGCCGACTGCATCCAGCTCGAAGACCAGGTCAGCCCCAAGCGCTGCGGTCACTTCAACGGCAAGGCCGTGATCGAAACCAGCGAGATGCTGGGCAAGATCCGCGCCGCCGTCGATGCGCGCCGCAACGAAGGCACCCTCATCATGGCGCGCACCGATGCCGCTGCCGTCCATGGCTTCGAAGCCGCCGTCGAGCGCGCCCAGGCCTTTCAGGAGGCCGGCGCCGACATCCTGTTTGTCGAGGCCGTGACGAAGGCCGAGGAAGTGCGCGCCCTGCCCCAGCGCTTGCAGGCGCCCCAGCTCATGAACATGGTCATCGGCGGCAAGACGCCCATCTTCAACGCCGATGAACTGGGCCAGCTGGGCTACGGCTTTGTGCTCTATGCCAATGCCGCCCTGCAGGGCGCGGTAGCCGGCATGCAGAAATGCCTGACCCTGCTGCGCGACGAACACAAGGTCGACGAAGACCCGGCCATCGTCGCCCCGTTCCTGGAGCGCCAGCGTCTGGTGAACAAGGACTTCTGGGACGCGCTGGAGCAGAAATACCAATAAGTCACGACCTGCGCAAACCAGGTTCAGGCAGAAGCTTCGACTCAGGGCTGCAGACCTTGGTACATCCTCGTTTGCGCAAGTCCTATAAGCACTCCTGAAATTTCAATCAAAAAAGCTGCTAGCGCTTATCCATCAAGCGCCAACAGCTATTAATTTTTAAAGGAAACCCAAAAACAGGTGCTACCCATCAACCCGGCAAAACCCGCCTGCCCGTTGGTTAAGATCAAAAGCCTGCGCTGCATACTGCGCGCCACTACTGCACAACGGATTTTTGGCCAATGATCACCGGCACCATCAAATCGCAAATCGACCGCATCTGGGACGCCTTCTGGAGCGGCGGCATCTCCAACCCCATGGAGGTGATCGAGCAACTCACCTACCTGCTGTTCATCAAGCGGCTCGATGACATCCAGACCCTGAAAGAAAAAAAGGCCAACCGCACCGGCCAGCCCATTGAATCGCCCATCTTCACGCCCGAGCAGCGCCATCTGCGCTGGTCGGCGTTCAAGGACCTGGGCGACGCCAGCGCCATCTACCGCATCGTGGGCGATGAGGTCTTTCCCTTCATCCGCAACCTGGGCGGTACGGGTGAAAACTCCACCTACGCCCAGCACATGAAGGATGCGCGCTTCACCATCCCCACGCCCGCGCTGCTGGCCAAGGTGGTAGACATGGTAGCCGACATCCCCATGGACGACCGCGACACCAAGGGCGATCTGTACGAATACATGCTGGGCAAAATTGCCACCGCAGGGCAAAACGGCCAGTTCCGCACGCCGCGCCACATCATCAAGCTGATGGTGGACATGATGGCCCCCCAGCCCGGCGACACCATCTGCGACCCCGCCTGCGGCAGCGCCGGCTTTCTGGTCGCTGCGGCTGAATATTTGCAGCAGCACCACGGCCAGGCTATTTACGCCGACACCGCCAGCACGCAGCAGTTCAACGAAGCCACCTTTTTCGGCTTTGACTTTGACAGCACCATGCTGCGCATTGGCTCCATGAACATGCTGCTGCACGGCATTGAAAACCCGCAGATTGAAAACCGCGACTCACTGAGCGAAAACCACGCCGGTGTGGAAGACAAGTTCAGCCTCATCCTTGCCAACCCACCGTTCGCTGGCAGCCTGGACTACGAGGCCACGGCCAAAGACCTGCAGGCCATGGTCAAAACCAAAAAGACCGAACTGCTGTTTCTGGCCTTGTTCCTGCGCCTGATGAAGACCGGCGGCCGCGCCGCCGTCATCGTGCCCGATGGGGTCTTGTTTGGCAGCAGCAAGGCGCACAAAACACTGCGCCAAATGCTGCTCGAAGAGCAAAAGCTCGACGGCATTGTCTCCATGCCCTCGGGCGTGTTCAAGCCCTATGCGGGCGTGTCCACCGCCATCCTGCTGTTCACGAAAACCAATAGCGGCGGCACCGAGAACGTCTGGTTTTACGACATGCGGGCCGACGGTTTCAGCCTGGACGACAAGCGCAACCCGCTGCCCAATGAGCACGCCAGCAATAACCTGCCCGATGTGCTGATGCGCTGGCAGCAACGCACGGGCAACGAAACCACGCGTTTTCGCAACGAGCAAAGCTTTTGCGTGCCCAAGGCCGAGATTGCGGCCAATGGCTATGACCTCAGCATTAACCGTTACAAGGAAGTGGTGCATGAAGTCGTGGAATATGAATCACCTTCCAAGATTTTGGCGGATTTAAAAGTGCTGGAGGCCGAGATTATGGCGGGGATGGTGGAGCTGGAAGGGATGTTGAAGTGAGTGAAGTTCTTCGTTCCCTGGGTGACATTTGCGAATTTAAATACGGAAAGAGTCTCCCGGCCTCCTCACGGGACGGCGGTGAATTTGATGTATATGGGTCAAACGGAATTGTTGGAACGCATTCAGAGACAATAACATCCGGGCCAACTATTGTTATCGGGCGAAAAGGTTCAATTGGAGAACTGAACTATTCCCAAAAATCATGCTGGCCGATTGATACCACTTATTACGTGGATACCTCTTGTACATCCGCAGATTTACGCTGGCTAAATCATGCATTGTCTAGCTTGCGTCTCACTGAGATGAATAAATCTGCTGCGATTCCTGGTCTCAATAGAAATGATGCATACGAAAAGAAATTAAAGGTTCCTTCACTTTCCGAGCAACGCCGCATTGCCTCCATTCTGGACAAGGCCGACGCCCTGCGCAGCAAGCGCCGCGAAGCCATCGCCAAGCTCGACCAACTCTTGCGGTCGGTGTTTTTGGAGATGTTTGGGGATCCAGCTGCGAATCCCAAAAAAATGCCTGAAAAAGCACTCAGCGCCTTGACCGAAATTTCAAGTGGATCAACACCTTCAAGAAATGAAATGGAAAATTTCGCAGGAGATATCCCATGGGTCAAGTCCACTGAAGTTGACTGGTGCTCAATTAATGAAACCAGCGAACATGTTAGCAACACTGGCATTAAATCTGCACGCCTCAAAACTTTCCCCATCAATACAGTGGTTGTAGCCTTGTACGGACAAGGAGTAACACGAGGAAAATGTGCAATTTTAAATATTGCAGCGACAATGAACCAAGCATGCGCTGGAATTAAGCCATCTGACAAAATAAAACACGAATATATATTTCAATTTTTAAAAATGAGCTATCAAAGATTAAGAGATCAAGCCAGAGGTGGCAATCAAGAAAATTTAAATGTTGGAATTTTGGGTGATTTCAAAATCATGCTTCCACCCTTAGATTTACAGAATAAATTTTGTACGATTTTTCGTGAAATTGAGAAAATGAAAAAATCAGAAGAAAATGGATTAAAAAAAATTGATTTACTTATAAAATCAACGCAATTCAGATTTTTCTCTAACCATTAATTAATAAAATGTCCAACTTCCAGTTCCTCCACCCCGAGTTCCGCACCCTGCAAGAGCCCGCCGCCGGGGCCGAGCAACTGGTGCAATCCGACCCACGCGCTTCAGCGATGCGCGCGCGCCATGCGCTGGAGCAGACGGTGCTCTGGCTCTACGACAACGACAGCAGCCTGCGCATGCCCTACGACCAGGGGCTGAATACGCTGATGACGCAGCGCGAGTTTGCGCAACTGGTGCCGCCCCATGTGCTGGACAAGATGCACCTGATCAAGCGCCAGGGCAACCAGGCCGTGCACGGCAACCGTAGCGTGCCACGGGTGGACGCCATGGCGCTGGTGCAGGAGTTGTTTCATGTGCTGTTCTGGCTGGCCCGCACCTACACCCGCGCCAGCGACCCCAAGCACATTGCCGCAACCTGGGATACGGGCAAGATCCCGTTTCTGGTCAATGCCGAGCAGGCCGCGACCGAGGCCGTGCAGTTCACCAAGGACGAGCTGAAAAAGCAGGAAGCCAAATTCCAAGCGCAGTTGGCTGCGCAGCGGGCCGAGCTGGAAAAGCGCGAGGCGGCCATGGCAGCGCAGGCCACCACCCTGGCCGAACGCGAAGCAGCGCTGGCCGATGTGGATGCCGAACTGGCTCAGCGCCGCGCCGAGCTGGCCCAGGCCAAGGCCGCAGCCCTGGCCGTGCCGGACGCGCACGACTACAACGAGGCCGAAACCCGCAAGCGTCTGATCGACCTGATGCTGGCCGAAGCCGGCTGGACGCTGGACGCCCCAGCCGCAACCCCGCCCGTCAAAGGCAATGCCAGCGTGGAAGTGCCGGTGCAGGGCATGCCTTCGGCATCGGGCACCGGCTATGCCGACTATGTGCTGTGGGCGGCAGACGGCAAGCCCGCCGCCGTGGTGGAAGCCAAGCGTTCCTTGAAGGACGCCGAGGTGGGCCGCCAGCAGGCCAAGCTGTATGCCGATGCGCTGCAGGCGCAACACGGCCAGCGCCCGCTGATCTTCTACACCAACGGCCACCGCACGTTTTTGTGGGATGACCAGCGCTACCCGGCCCCGCGCGAGGTACAGGGCTTTTACACGCAGGACGAGCTGGCCCTGGCGCTGGTGCGCCGCCAAACGCTCAAACCCTTGGCGCGCATGCCGATCAAGGCCGAGATCGTGGAGCGCGTCTACCAGACGCGGGCCATCCGCGCCATCACCGAAGCCTTCACCCACGGCCGCCGCCGCGCCTTGCTGACCATGGCCACGGGCACGGGCAAAACCCGCGTGGCCGTGGCGCTGGCCGATGTGCTGATGCAGGCCAACTGGGCCAAGCGCGTGCTGTTTCTGGCCGACCGCGTGTCGCTGGTGAACCAGGCCACGAACAAGGGCTTCAAGCCGCTGCTGCCCAACACGTCGGTCGTCAACCTGCTGAATGACAAGAACGGCCAGGGCCGCGTATACCTGAGCACCTATCCCACGATGATGGGCTTGATCGACGAGATGGAGGGCGGGCAGCGGCGCTTTGGCGTGGGCCATTTCGACCTGATCATCGTGGACGAGGCGCACCGCAGCGTCTATCAAAAATACGGCGCCATCTTCAAATACTTTGACAGCCTGCTGGTGGGCCTGACGGCCACGCCGCGCGAGGAAGTGGACCGCGACACCTACCACCTGTTTGGGCTGGAAACCGGTGTGCCCACCGATGCCTACAGCCTGGACGAGGCCGTGAGCCAGGGCTTCTTGGTGCCGCACAAGGCCATGTCCGTGCCGCTGAAGTTTGTGCGCAGCGGCATCCGATACGACGAGCTGAGTCCCGAGGAAAAGGAACACTGGGAATCACTGGACTGGGGCGACGACGGGCCGCCGGAAGAAGTCAGCGCCGGCGAAATCAACAAGTTTCTGTTCAACGAAGACACTGTGGACAAGATGCTCAAGCACCTGATGGAGAACGGCCTGAAGGTGGACGGCGGCGACCGGCTGGGCAAGACCATCATCTTTGCCGTGAACCAGAAGCATGCCGATTTCATTGAAAAGCGCTTCAACCACCACTACCCGCATCTGGTGAACAGCTTTGCCCGTGTGATCACGCACCAAAGCGGCAGCTATGCGCAGTCGCTGATCGACGACTTCAGCAAACCCGCCAGCGCACCGCACATTGCCATATCGGTGGACATGCTGGACACCGGTATCGACGTGCCCGAGGTGCTGAACCTGGTGTTCTTCAAGGCCGTTCGATCCAAGGTCAAGTTCCTGCAGATGATTGGCCGTGGCACGCGGCTGTGCGAAAACCTGTTCGGACCAGGGCAGCACAAGCGCGAGTTCGTAATCTTCGACTTCTGCCAGAACTTCGAGTATTTCAACGAGAACCCGGTCGGTGCCGCATCTGTGGTGGCCGAGCCGCTGGGCAAGCGTTTGTTCAAGTCCCGGCTGGATCTGCTGCAGTTGCTGCGCACGCCCCAGCCCGGCGCCACACCGGTGGCACAAGAAGACCTGCCGGCCTACCATCACACGGGCGACTTGCAAACCACCTTGGCCGAGCAGTTGCATGGCGAAGTCGCGGCCATGAACCAGAACAACTTCATTGTCCGCACCGAGCTGGGCCATGTGCGGCGCTTTGCCGAACGCAGCGCCTGGGACAAGCTGGATGACACCGCCGTGGGCCAGTTGCGCAACCATGTGGCGGGCCTGCCCAGCCAGTTGGAAAGCGATCACATCACCGCACGCCTGTTCGACCTGCTGTGTGTGAACCTGCAACTGGCGCTGCTGCGCAAGGAGGCAAGTTTTGCCAAGCTGCGCGAGCGGGTGATAGCAATTGCGGGCCAGTTGGAGCTACTCGCCAACGTGCCCGCCGTGCAAGCCGAAATGGCCTTGCTGCAGGAGGTGCAGACCGAGGGCTATTGGGTGGGCATCACCCCGCCGATCATCGAGCACCTGCGCCGCCATGTGCGCGCTCTGGTGAAGTTCATCGAGCGGCAGGTGGGCGAGACGGTGTACACCGTGCTGAGCGATGAAATTGGCGAGGCCACCGAGGTGACGCTGAAGGACACCAATACCGGTATCAACCTGGCGCAGTACAAAAAGAAGGTGGAAGCCTTTATCCGAGCCAATGCCGCCCATGTGGCCATTGCCAAACTGCGTCTGAACAAACCGTTGACGCCCACCGACCTGATCGAGCTGGAGCGCTTTGTCTACGAAGCGCCCGAGGTGGAAGGGCGCGAGCGTTTTGCGCAAAGCTATGGCGACAAGCCGCTGCCGCAGTTCATCCGCTCCCTGGTGGGCATGGACCGCGCCGAAGCGCAGAAAGCCTTTGCACGCTTTCTGGACGCCAACCGCTACAGCAGCCAGCAGATCCGCTTTGTCGAAATGATCATCGAGCGTCTGACAGCACACGGCGAAGTGACGGTGGGCCAGTTGTACGACCCGCCGTTCACAGCGATTCATCAGGAGGGGCTAGACGGCGCGTTCAACCAGCAGGATGCGGACGCGCTGGCGGAAACCGTCAATGAGATGCAACGCTTGGTCGCCTGAAACTGCTCACGTCTAAAAACCTCGCTCAAAATAGCTTCCAGCGCTTATCCAGCAAGCGCTGACAGCTCTTTTTTTAATAGTGCCTCAACGTCCGTCACGCAGCCAAGGGCCCGCGCGCCAGCGCGATAAAGGCCTTTAGATAATCCGTCTCCAGATCCGCCTCACGCGCACCCAGGTGGATCTGCTTGGCAATACCTTTCTTGCCCAGGCGCACAGGCGTCACGGGCATCTTCTCGGCGTACTCCAGCGCCAGCCAGCGTGGCAGCGCGGCCACGCCGCGGCCGCTGGCTACCATCTGCAGCATGATGTCCGTGGTTTCTATGGTCTTGTGGCGGCGCGGCGCAATGCCTGCAGGCAGCAGAAACTGGTTGTAGATATCGAGTCTGTCGGTCGCTACCGGGTAGGTGATCAGCACCTCGCCGCTCAGGTGTCTGGGCTGCACATGGTCGGCCTGGGCCAGCGCATGCAGGTTGGAGACAACCAGCACCTGCTCGTAATCGAACACCGGTACAAACTCCAACCCCGGTTTGTAGAGCGGGTCGGGCGTGACCAGCAAATCGATCTCGTAGCCGAACAGCGCACCAATGCCACCGAACTGGAACTTCTGCTTCACATCCACTTCCACATCGGGCCAGGCAGCCAGATACGGCGAGACGATTTTCAGCAGCCACTGGTAGCAGGGATGGCACTCCATGCCTATGCGCAACGCGCCACGCTCGCCCTGGGCAAACTGCCTGAGCCGGGATTCGGCCAGCTCCAGCTGCGGCAACACACGGCCCGCCACGGCCAGAAGATACTGGCCGGCCTGCGTCAAGCGCAGGCTGCGGCCCTCACGCAACCAGATATCGGTGCCCAGCTGACCTTCGAGCTTTTTCATGCTGTGGCTCAGCGCCGACTGAGTGACGCACAACACATCGGCGGCGGCCGTCAACGAGCCTTGTTTTTCTACCTCTTGAATGATGGCGAGATGGATGCGCTCTAGCATTTATGAATACAGCTCATGGATATGTGATATTTAACCATTTTACTTCATGAATTTGAATCTCTAGCATCCGTTCCTGTTGCTTTGACAGGAGAAGAATTTCCATGACCACCATTCACAATCTCGGCTTTCCGCGCATTGGCGCGAAGCGTGAACTCAAGTTCGCACTGGAGTCCTACTGGAAGGGCGAGTCCTCGCGCGATGCGCTCAAGAACCTGGGCACCGAACTGCGCGCACGCCACTGGGCCCACCAGCAAGACCTGGACTGGGTGCCCGTGGGCGACTTCGCGTTCTACGATCAGGTGCTGGACATGAGCTTCACCCTGGGCAATCTGCCCGGGCGCGTGCAAGGCTTTGAGGGCGATGCGCTGGACAACTACTTCCGCGTGGCCCGCGGCCGCTCGGCGGCCGGGTCCAAGGTCAGCCGCTCGGCGGCCGCCTCCAAAGACAGCCCCTCCACCCGGAACGCCGACCACCCCCACTGCTGCGGTGGCGGCGTGGCGGCTGCAGAGATGACCAAGTGGTTCGATACCAATTACCACTACATCGTGCCCGAGTTCACCGCTGCCACCGAGTTCAAGCTGGATGCCTCCCGCCTGGTGGCGCAACTGGCCGAAGCCAGGGCTCAAGGCGTGAAAGCCAAGCCAGTCATCATTGGCCCCGTGACCTATCTGTCGCTGGGCAAGGCCAAGGACAATTCCAGCAAGCTCGATCTGTTGCAGCGTCTGTTGCCCATCTATGCCGAACTGCTGGACACGCTGGCCGCGCAGGGAGCCGAATGGGTGCAGATTGACGAGCCGATTCTGGTGACCGAGCTGGGCGCCGACTGGCAACATGCTTTCAACACGGCCTACCACCACCTCAAGACCGCCAGAATCAAGATTCTGCTGGCCACCTATTTTGGCGAGTTGGCCGAAAACAAATATCTGGCTGCCAATCTTCCCGTGGCCGGTCTACATATCGATGCCATCAACGGTCAGGCTGATGTACAGCCGCTGCTGGGTCTGCTGCCCGCACACAAGGTGCTGTCGCTGGGCGTGATCAACGGTCGCAATATCTGGAAGACCGATCTGAGCGCCGTACTGGACTGGGTGGAGCCGCTGGCCGAGCGCCTGGGCAAGCGCCTCTGGATTGCGCCGACCTGCTCTCTCCTGCATGTGCCCGTAGACCTGAACAGCGAAGAAAAGCTCGACGCCGAGGTCAAATCCTGGCTGGCCTACGCGCTGCAAAAGCTCGATGAGTTGCTTGTGCTCGGCAAGGCGCTGACGCTGGGCCGCGGTGCCGTCAAGGCCGAACTGGCAGAAAACGCCGCCGCGCTGGCGGCACGCCGCAACTCAACGCGCGTGCACAACCCCGCTGTGCGCGCCGCCGTGGCACAGATCACCGCCCAACTGGGCCAGCGCCAAAGCAGCTACGGCGTTCGCGCCGCCAGGCAGGCTGCCTTGCTGAAACTGCCTTCTTTCCCCACCACCACCATTGGCTCCTTCCCGCAGACGGCGCAAATCCGCCAGGCCCGTAGCGCCTTCAAGGCCGGGCACCTGGATGTCGCCAGCTATCGGGCAGCCATGCATGCCGAAATAGAGCGCAGCGTGCGCGAGCAGGAAGCGCTGGACCTGGATGTGCTGGTGCATGGCGAGGCCGAGCGCAACGACATGGTCGAATACTTTGGCGAACAGCTGGATGGCTATGCCTTCAGCCAATTTGGCTGGGTGCAGTCCTATGGTTCGCGCTGCGTCAAGCCGCCCATTCTGTTCGGCGACATCAGCCGCCCCCGGCCCATGACCGTGGAGTGGATCGCCTACGCCCAGTCGCTTACGAAAAAACCCATGAAGGGCATGCTGACGGGCCCCGTGACCATCTTGAACTGGTCCTTTGTGCGCGACGATCAGCCGCGCTCCGTCTCCTGCCATCAGCTGGCCCTGGCCATTCGTGATGAAGTGCTGGATCTGGAAAAAGCCG
This sequence comes from Comamonas resistens, assembly GCF_030064165.1. NCBI lineage: Bacteria > Pseudomonadati > Pseudomonadota > Betaproteobacteria > Burkholderiales > Comamonadaceae > Comamonas > Comamonas resistens. The sequence goes on along the minus strand of NZ_CP125947.1, from coordinate 2,382,944 downwards.
GTGTGCCCATCATCCAGATTGATGAAGCCGCACTGCGCGAAGGCCTGCCACTGCGCCAGTCCCAGTGGCAGCAATATCTGCACTGGGCCGTGGAGTCCTTTCGCATCACCGCCAACGGCGTTGCCGACGGAACCCAGATTCACACCCATATGTGCTATTCGGAGTTCAACGACATCATCGCCTCGATTGCCGATATGGACGCCGATGTGATCACCATCGAGACCTCACGCTCGGACATGGAGTTGCTCGATGCCTTCGAGAACTTCCAGTACCCCAACGAGATCGGCCCCGGCGTCTATGACATCCACTCACCCAATATCCCGACCGTCCAGCAGATCGTGAGCCTGATGGAAAAGGCAGCGGAGCGCATTCCCGCAGAGCGCCTCTGGGTCAACCCGGACTGCGGCCTCAAGACACGCCAGTGGGTCGAAGTCATTCCTGCACTGCAGAACATGGTGGCCGCGGCTCGGCAACTGCGCGCGCAGATGGAGCCACAGCTGCAGATGCCGGAGGATGCAACAGCGTAAGCAGCTAGCCACATCAACCCATAAAAATGGCGCCTGCTGCATCAAGAGGCAAGCAGCAAGCGCCATTGCGTTGACGGACAATCAGAGGCGAACATGAACCACGCCACGTCCACCCCCAGATTCCTTGACTGCCAGACGGCTTCAGATCTCTGTCCTATCGAACAGTTGCGGGGGCAAGCCGAAAGCGGGCAGCTTGTGCTGCGCTTCTCCGCCCTCGGCAGCGATGAGAGCACTGCCCTGATCTCCAGACTTTCACGCGAACTGGATGAACATGCGATTTTTCAGAGCCGCTTTGGTTCAGACAGTCAATGGATCACGATCTTGCCGCTCGTGAGCAAAGCCAGGATTCAGGCGCACCGCCAAGCAATTCATCAGGCGATGAGGGCCTATGCCCAGACATGTGCAGAACTGATCGGCAAGTACGAGGCAGATGTTTTGTCCCAGGAATGGACGGTTGACGACCACGGCGAGCATTGCCAGTTTGTGCATGCAGGCAGCGGACAAACCGTTGAAGCGCCGTTTGAGCGCCTCACGCATACAAGCCAGATAGACCCTTACTTCTTTGCCGTATTCGTCAAGAGCACGGCAGAGCTCAAGCCCGTTGCCGAGTTGATCGCCCATGACTTTCATGATGCCGCGCGCATTCTGGAAGTCATGGCTGCCGAAGCGGCCGGGCAGTCGATCGGCTAGAACTCTCAAAAACATAGCTGCCAGCGCTTTCTGATCAAACGCTGGCAGCCTGCCTGGCTTCAATTCAAGCCTTGAATGTCAGCCATGGCTTGAGCCTCACGCTGGCGCGAATCAGCCCTGCTTCCTCCTGGGCCTGCAGCACCGGGCCCACGGGCTTGTAGGCGCTGGGGGCTTCTTCGATCAAGCGCTCCTCGCGCAAGGTGATGCACTGCCAGACCGATTCGACCAGCGGCTGCTTCATGCGGCGTGTGTCCTGCCTGCGCACCTGGCGGCCCGCGCCGTGGCTGCACGATTGCAGCCAATCCTCGTTGCCCAGACCTTTGACCAGAAACGAGTAGTCGCCCATGGAGCCTGGAATCAGCGCCCACTGGTCGGCATGAGCGGGGGTCGAGCCTTTGCGGTGCACATTGAACTCGCCCTCGCTCATCACCACGTTGTGCGGTACATCGACGATCAGCCTGGACGCATCGGGCGGCGCCATATCGGCCAGTTGCTGGCGCACCAGTTCGGCCAGGGCCATGCGGTTGAACCAGGCATAGCGCGCGGCCACGCCCATGGCCTGCAGATAGTCCCGGGCCAGCGCGCCGCTCAATCCGTACAAGCCATGCTGTGGGTGCTTGACGCCTTGCGGCCATTGCTGTCTGGCCAGGTCCATCCAGCGACGGCCCACATAAAAGCCCACATCGCGCGAGCCGGTGTGAATCATCACCGTCACATCGCCTTTCCTCAGCCCTGCGGCATAGGCCGCGTGGCGGTCGTAGATCTCATCGACCACGCAGAACTCCAGAAAGTGGTTGCCGCTGCCCAGATCGGCCGCCGACGGCGGGCGCACCACTTCGCGCTGCTGCAGCAGCGCTTCTGGAGCGTAGCGGCTTTGGCCACCAAAGTCCTGCAGGCCCACGCAGGCAGACAGCTCGGCCTGCAGACGATCACGGTCCACGCCCTGCCACAGGCCCAGCGCCGGCAGCTCGTCAACAAAGGCCGACGGACCATCATCGAACAAGGCCTTGAAGCCCGCCGTTCGCACAGGCACATCGCGCCCGTTCTTCAAGATGGCCTGCGTCAGGCGATCGACGATGGTGGATTTGTGCAGCTCGGCCTGCGCCTGATTCAGGCCCGTGGTCATCAGCCTTATGCCGCAGTTGATGTCCGTGCCAATGGCGGCGGGAATCACAAAGTCGGGCGAGGTGGCCACGACAGAGCCTACAGGCGCAATGCTGCCCGGGTGAAAGTCCGGCGTGGCGCAGGCCTTGCAGACCACACCATGACCGCCTGGGTCGGCCACGGAGGCGAAGTCCAGCAACTGGCTGACTGCCTTGTGCTCCAGCGGCAAGCTGTCCGGCAGCAAGATGGTAGCGGCGGCCTGCTCGTTATGGATTTGATAGATGTTGTCTTGAAACGAGACCTGGATGCCCTGACGAGACAGGGCTTTTTGCAGTCGGGAAAGCTTCCCGCTTGTATTCGACATGATGCTGAAATGCTGAGGTACGCAAATGCAGCCTCCCGTTTGAGGCGGGAAGCCAGGTACCTTCGAGCAGCAGCTTCAAGAAGGAGATAAGCGGCGAATTCTAACCAGACCGCCCGCAGACTCCAAGCACAGCGTTGCTAAGATGCTGCAATGCAACACACCCCCATCCCTGCCGCGCTGCAGGCTCTGTATGACGCGGCCGTGGCCGCCGGCCCGCAGTTCGATCTCTCGCCCGAGGCCGTGTTTGACTACAGCGGCCTGATCCTGGAGATTCCGCCGGTGCGTGACTGGATTGACTGGTGTACGCCGCGCAATGTGATGACTTTCGCCACCACGGGTGGCGACAGCGTGCATTACAGCTACCTCGTCGATGAGCGCTTGCCCGAGGGTGTGTGCCCCATCGTCATGACCCTGCCTTGCGCGTCCTCACTCAATATGGTGATTGCCGAGAGCTTTCAGGAGTTCTTTGACTATGGCTACCACGTGGGCTGGTTCAGTCTGGAGCAGCTTCACTACGACGAGGAAGAAGGCGAGCCATATTTTTGCCAGCCCAGCCCCACGTTCAGCGAAATCGGCAGCCAGCAACTGCCGCTGCTGCGCAGGGCGCTCAACATGAAGCCCGTGCCGCCCACACTTGCGCGCTTTGCCGAGCTGCAGGACAAGTATTTCGCGCTGCTCGATACTCCACCCGCACCGGACTTCGAGGCTTGAAGACTATTCTTTAGAGAGCATTCAGCGCTTGCCAGTATTGGGGAAATGGCATTTTCTACACATGCCTCAGGCCGCCATATTCAGTCCTGCGGCGCGGCTTCATTGCTCAGGCTGATCTCCAGGCCTTGAGTCAGACCATCTGCCATTTTCCGCAACTCCCGGACATTGCCGGGCCAGTCATGGGCCAGCAACACCTGCATGCGCTCAAGCGTAAGCTCCGGCGCAGGCCGCTGAAGGCTGTGTGCAGCCTGCCTGGCAAAGTGTTGAAACAGCGGAGCGATATCCTCCCTGCGCTCACGCAGCGGTGGCAGGTTCACGGTGACCAGACTGAGACGGTAATACAGCTCCGGACGGAACAGCCCCTGACGGCTCAGCGCCAGCAGATCGGCATGGCTTGTAGCAATCACGCGGCAATCGACCACGGCCACATCGCTGCTGCCAGGCCTCACCAGCACGCGCTCCCGCAGCACATGCAGCAGCTGGTCCTGCATGGGCTGCGGCATTTCTTCGATATCGGCGATCAACAAGGTGCCGCCATGGGCTTGCATGATTCGCTCCAGGCACTGATCGATGAGACCGCCGAAATCGCGGCCAATGCCCCAGCATTCGCCGCCAAGCTGCATCAGCTCGCTGCAGTCCAGCACCACAAAATTGCCGGACCCGCGCGGGCTAGCGTCATGCAGATAGCGCGCCACCAGCGTTTTTCCAGAGCCCACCTCCCCTTGCACCAGGACATCGGCTTCGCTGCCTGCCAAACTTTGCAAGGTGCGCCGCAGCAGCTTGATGGCGGGCGACTGACCCAGCAAAGGCCAGTCCTGTGCAGCCGCCGTCTGCCTGTTTTCCTCCCGGATGCGGGCCTCCATGACATGACGGCGGCGCTCCAGCGCACGGCGGGCGGCCTGGATCAGTCGTTCGGGGGCAAAAGGCTTTTCGAGAAAGTCCGCAGCACCATCCTTCATGGCCTGCACAGCCATTGAAATATCGCCGTGACCGGTGATCAGAATCACGGGCAGCTCTGCATCCATGACGCGTATATCGGCCAGCAGCTCCAGACCGCTTTTGCGAGGCAGGCGGATATCGCTGATCACCACACCCGCAAATTCAGCGGAAAGATGCTTGAGCGCCAGCTCGGCACTGCTGATGCAGCCGCACTCGAAGCCTTCGAGCTGCAGCGCCTGCTCGCATGCCATGGCGACATCGGCATCATCTTCAACGATCAGAACATGGAGGGCTGAGTTCATAGGGGAATGCGGACATCGGCGACCTGCAGAGTATCCACCATGGGCAGCAAAAGCTGAAAGACGGCGCCGCCCTTGGGATGGTTGCTGGCCTGAAGACTGCCTCCGCTGGCGCGCACGATGTCCGCTGAAAGAGACAGGCCCAGGCCCAGGCCCTCGCTTTTGGTCGTGAAAAAAGGCTCGAACAGACGCTTGCGGGCATCTTCGCTCAATCCCGGCCCATGATCACGCACGATGATCCGGGCCCATTGCCCCGAAGCCTGGCAGTCTATTTCCAGCCTGGGCTGGCTCAGGCCCTGCATGGCATCCAGCGCATTGGCCATCAGGTTCACCAGCACCTGTTGCACCCGGTTGGCATCGCACCAGACCTGCAGATCCGGCGGGGTCAATGCACTGACCACCACCGCAGCGCTGCGCGCGATGCGTACCTCCAGCACATCCTGCGCACCGTCGAGCAGGCTGGCAACCAGCACAGCCCGTGCATCACCTGCCGATTTACGGGCAAAGTTGCGCAACTGACCCGTCATGAATCCCATGCGCTCGGTCAGCTCCACCATGCGTTGCAGATTGCGCTGCGCCACATCGGTCTGACCACGCTCCAGAAAGCGCTGGCTGTTGCTTGCCAGGGTGCGCAATGCCGTCAAAGGCTGGTTGAGCTCATGCGCCATCTCCGTGGACAGCTGACCGAGGACGGCCATCTTGCCCGCCTGTACCAGTTCATCCTGGGCTGCGCGTAGCGTCTGCTCGGTCTGTATGCGCTCCGCCACCTCCTGCTGCAATGCCGTGTTGGCGGTCAGCAAATCGGCCGTACGCTGCTGTACCTTGATTTCCAGCCCCTGACGAGCCTGCTCCAGAGCCTGCTGGTGGCGGCGGCGTTGCACCGCGATCTGCAGCGTCAGCAATGCCAGCGCCGTCATCACAGCAGCCAGCCAGGCACGGCTGCGGGCCAGCTGCAAGGTACGTGACAGCGGCGACAGCACGGTGATCTGCCAGGGTGTACCCGCCAATGGCCGTGACTGAACCAGAAACAGGTCACCCGCCTGGGACTTGCCCTGGGGGTCGGCCGCCTGCGGAGGCAAACGCAGCAACTGAAAGCCCTCAGGCCCCTGCTGCCAATGCCAGTCCAGTGGTTTTAGCACCCGGCCGTTGTACTGCAGCGAAACTTCCAGCGCCCCGCGCCGCGCTTCATCCAGCGGCTGCAATGTGGCAAAGCGCCAGGCTTCCACATTGCTGAGAATGACGACCTGGTTTTCGTCGCTCACCAGCACCGGGGACTCCGCATGGCTCCAGAACTGCTCCAGCTGCGCAAGCCCGACCTTGACCACGGCGATGCCCTGCTGCGCCCCCTCTCCCCAGAGCGATGTCAGGTAGTAGCCGGGCTCTCCCCGGATGGTGCCGATACCGAAATAGCGCCCTTTCCCCTGCTTCAGGGCCTGCTGCACATAGGGACGAAAGCTCAGATCCTCGCCCACAAAGCTGTCGGGTTGCTGCCAGTTGCTGGCGGCCAGCACATGCCCTTTGCGATTGAGCACATAGGCGTTGAGCGTGCCGATCTGGCTATTGAGCGTTTCCAGATATTGATTGGCCTTGCGCTGCAGTGCACGGTTCTGAGGAGTGCGCAAAAGCTGCTGCACCTCGGGCTGCAATGCCACCAATGCAGGCACAAAGGCGAAACGATCCGCCTCGCTGAGCAAGCTGGCGGCATACCGCTCCAACCGGCTGTCGCCCGCATCCCGCGCATCGCCGAGCCCCCATTTCACAAAGCCCTGATAGGCCAGCAGGCCTCCCAGCACGCTGACAGCCAACCACAGCGCGATCAGCAGGTAAGAGTTCAGCGGACGAGAGGGCAGCAAACGCATGGTGCGCACCATGGTAGCAGTGAGTTGCCTCGGCTTGCGCACCTACTGCATGACATGATCTCGCAACCAGTTCGGCAGCTCGGTCGCCTTCTGACGCGGGAAATCGACCCAGATTACCGTGGCGCCTCCTGCGGCACAGATCACCTCCGGTGCCGATACCCGGGCCATCGTGGTCCAGCTCTCGAAGGTGGTGCGAGCCGCATCGCTGACATACATCTTGAGCAGCACCTCGTCCGGATAGCTGAGCTGCTGATAGAAATTGCAGAACGCGTTGACGATGACCGGCCCTGTTCCACCAGGGTCCGGGTTGATTCCACTAGCCGTCATCCAGTCAATGCGCGCGGACTCCATATAGCGAAAGTACTGAGTGTTGTTGACATGCCCCATGGCATCCATGTCTCCCCAACGCACCACGAACCGTGTCTCATAGACCAGCTTTTTCCGCTCGGGAATTTCAATTTTCATAGCAACATATCTCCTTGTCTATTGGCCTGCATGAATTCCACATACTCAGCCCGCTCTAGTTGTTTTGAGGGATGGCACCCCTCTTGGGGCCCACTAGCCTAGGGACTTTGCCGCAATTGCAAGTCGCGGGCTGTCGCCTTTTCTGCACGATCGTGCGAATTGCACAGCATAGAATTGCCCGCATTGCGGTATTTGCAACGCATCAGCAACAAGACCGCACAGGCCAGCTTTCCCAATTCATTATTCAAGCGAGACTATCCCGATGACAAACGAAGAAATCCTGGCCCAATACGGCCCGCGCGAAGCCATGGAATACGACGTGGTGGTGGTGGGCGGCGGCCCCGGCGGCCTGGCCACGGCCATCCGCCTCAAGCAGCTGGCCGCAGAAAAAGGACAGGATGTTTCCGTTGTCGTGCTGGAAAAAGGCTCCGAGCCTGGCGCTCATACGCTGTCCGGCGCCATCATGGACCCGCGCGCCCTGACCGAGCTGATCCCCGACTGGAAGGAAAAAGGCGCGCCACTGAACCAGCCCGTGACCGAAGACGCCATGGTCTTCCTGGGCGAGAAAAGCTCGCTGCGCACGCCCAACTGGCTGCTGCCCAAGTGCTTCCACAACGAAGGCAATTACATCGTTCGCCTGGGATTTTTCACCAAGTGGCTGGCCGAGCAGGCCGAAGCCCTGGGCGTGGAAATCTTCCCCGGCTTTGCCGCTGCCGAAGTGCTCTACAACGAAGACGGCTCCGTCAAGGGCGTGGCCACCGGCAATATGGGCGTGGGCAAGGATGGCGAGCCCACCGGTGACTTCCAGCTGGGTATGGAACTGCACGCCAAGTACACGGTATTTGCCGAGGGCGCGCGCGGCCACCTGGGCAAGCAGGTGATTGCCAAGTATTCGCTGGATGCCAACCGCGATCCTCAGACCTACGGCATCGGCATCAAGGAACTGTGGGAAATCGACCCTGCCCGCCACAAGCCCGGCATGGTGGTGCACACCGCCGGCTGGCCCATGAAGAGCGACACCTACGGTGGTGCCTTCCTCTACCACCTCGAAGACAATCTGGTCACGCTGGGCTTCATCACCGGCCTCGATTACTCCAACCCCTATCTGTCTCCGTTCGAGGAGATGCAGCGCTGGAAGACCCACCCCAATATCCGCTGGTATCTGGAAGGCGACGAAGCCCAGGGCATCAAGCCTGCCAAGCGCATCAGCTACGGCGCGCGTGCCATCACGGCGGGCGGTATCTCCAGCCTGCCGCGCTTTGTCTTCCCCGGCGGCGTGCTCGTGGGCTGTGAAGCGGGCTTCCTCAACGTCAGCCGCATCAAGGGCAGCCACGCCGCCATCAAGACCGGCATGCTGGCAGCCGAAGCCGCTTATGCCGCCCTGGCGGCCGGACGTCAGCATGACGAACTGAACACTTACACCCACGCCTTCGAAAACAGCTGGCTCTACGACGAACTGTGGAAGGCCCGCAACTTCAAGGCCTGGTTCAAGAAGGGCCTGACCACGGCCACCGTCATGAACGGCATCGAGCAGTTCGTGCTGCGCGGCAACATCCCCTGGACGCTGCACCGCAACAAACCCGACCATGCCTATCTCAAGCCCGCTGCCGAGTGCACGCCCATCGAATACCCCAAGCCCGATGGCAAGCTGACCTTTGACCGCCTCTCCAGCGTCTTCATCAGCAGCACCAACCATGCGGAAAACCAGCCTGTGCACCTGACCCTCAAGGATGCCAGCGTTCCCGTGGACATCAACCTGACCCGGTTCGCGGGCCCCGAGCAGCGCTACTGCCCTGCCGGCGTCTATGAGTTCGTGGACGATGAGGCTCATGCTGGCAAGCAGCGACTGCAGATCAACTCGCAAAACTGCGTGCACTGCAAGACCTGCGATATCAAGGACCCCATGCAGAATATCGTCTGGGTGGTGCCTGAAGGCGGTGGCGGCCCCAACTACTCGGGCATGTAATCTGCCTTAGCCGCCTCATTGAAAAGCCTGTGCCAGCTTGTGCGGCACAGGCTTTTTTCATCGCCGGACGGCCCTAGGATGAAAAGTCAACTCTCGAAGGGGCAACGATCCACACGCAGTGGGGGCCTGGGGTGCCACTTTTCATGTCCTGCGCCACGGCCGCTCCAGCCTCAAGCCCTTTCTCGATCTCGCGGCGCCCCTGGCCTGCACCCATTCCGTTGCTTATTGACCTCGCAATGATTGATGGGTGAAGGCCTGAAACCCGAGCCTCAGGACCCGGGAGCGACGAACAGAACTTTGAGAAGCGCGATACCCCTGGCGATCAAAAAACGGGCAGACAGGAAGGAATTCACCATTCCACCCCATCAACACGCAGGAAAAGTGCATTCAATACTCTGTAAGCATGTATTCGAGACGCAAAATTGCATGAAATTTCCATAAATTACTGCATGCTTTATTCATAAAAAACTTGGTTTGCGCAGCTTTCATGCCATTTTTTGGCAATTGCTATATAGGGATAAACCGGGTTATACGCAGCGACGAGACAAGCAGATCGGTGCAGTAGACTTTGCCGCAAGGCGCTGTGTATCCAAACGCAGTCGCCTTAATTCATCTGGAATAGATAACAAACGCTGGAGATACACATGAAGCATCAGTCTTGGGCCCGTCTGGGTGCAGTGGCCTTGGCAATTTCCGCCGTCACCGGCGCCTATGCGGCCGACACCAAATCGGTGGCCGTGACCGCCATCGTCGAGCATCCGGCACTTGATGCCGTGCGTGACGGTGTCAAGGATGCTCTGAAGGCTGCCGGCTACGAAGACGGCAAGAGCCTGAAGTGGCAGTACCAGAGCGCCCAGGGCAATACCGGCACCGCTGCCCAGATTGCCCGCAAGTTCGTGGGCGACAAGCCTGACGCCATCGTTGCCATCGCCACTCCCTCTGCCCAGGCCGTGATCGCCGCCACCAAGACGGTGCCCGTGGTGTTCTCTGCCGTGACCGACCCCGTGGCTGCCAAGCTGGTCGCCAGCTGGGAGCCTTCCAAGAACAATGTGACCGGTGTGTCCGATCTGCTGGCCCTGGACAAGCAGATGGATCTGGTCAAGCAGGTCGTGCCCAATGCCAAGCGCGTGGGCATGGTCTACAACCCCGGTGAAGCCAACTCTGCCGTGGTCGTCAAGGAACTGCAGGCCCTGCTGCCCAAGATGGGCTGGACCCTGGTGACCGCCGCCGCGCCCCGCTCGGTGGACGTCTCCAGCGCCGCCCGTTCGCTGGTGGGCAAGGTGGACGTGATCTACACCAACACCGACAACAACGTGGTCTCGGCCTATGAGTCGCTGGTCAAGGTCGGCCAGGATGCCAAGATCCCCCTGGTCGCTTCTGACACCGACTCCGTCAAGCGCGGCGCCGTGGCCGCCTATGGCATCAACTACCGCGATCTGGGCGAGCAGACCGGTCGCATGGTCGTGCGCATCCTCAAGGGTGAAAAGCCCGGCGACATCAAGCCCGAAGTCAGCACCAAGATGGAGCTGTTCGTGAACCCCGGCGCCGCTGAAAAGCAAGGCGTGAAGCTGTCTGACGCCCTGGTCAAGGCTGCTGCCACCGTGGTCAAGTAACCCTGTCTGTGGCTAGTGCTGCAGCCCCGCCTGCAGCGCCAGCACAGCGGCAGGTGCCGTGGCAACATGGCCCTGCCGATTTTTTTAGACGTTTGCCGCGCCTGTCGCTCTCTCTATGTCTTTATTTTCCGTACTCGGTGCCATTGAAATTGGCCTGATCTTCAGCCTGGTGGCGCTGGGCGTCTTCATCTCTTTTCGCTTGCTGCGCTTTCCCGACCTCACGGTCGACGGCAGCTTTCCATTGGGGGGAGCCGTCTGCGCTGTTCTGATTTCCACGGGCACCAACCCCTGGCTGGCCACGCTGGCCGGCACAGCGGCTGGCGCCGTTGCCGGCCTCATCACCGGCTGGCTCAATGTGCGGCTGAAGATCATGGACCTGCTGGCCTCCATCCTGATGATGATCGGCCTGTACTCGGTCAATCTGCGCATCATGGGTGGCCCCAATGTGCCGCTGATCAATGACCCCACGCTGTTCACCATGCTGCAGCCCGACAGCGTTCCCGACTATGTGATGCGCCCCATCATCATGCTGGGCTTTGTCATCGTGGCCAAGCTGGCGCTGGACTGGTTCTTCGCCACCGAGCGCGGTCTGGCCATCCGCTCCACGGGCTCCAACGCCCGCATGGCCCGCGCCCAGGGCGTGAACACCGGCGCCATGATTTTGCTGGGCATGGCGATTTCCAACGGCCTGGTCGGCCTGGCCGGCGCACTGTTCGTGCAGACCCAGGGCGGCTCCGACATTTCCATGGGCATCGGCACCATCGTCATCGGCCTGGCTGCCGTGATCGTGGGCGAGACCATCCTGCCCTCGCGCCGGATCATCTGGGCCACGCTGGCCGTGGTGCTGGGCGCCGTGGTCTATCGCTTCTTCATTGCCGCGGCCCTGAATATCGATGCCATCGGACTCAAGGCACAGGACTTGAACCTGGTGACTGCCGTGCTGGTGACCATCGCCCTGGTGATTCCGCAAATCAAGAAAAAGCTCGGCAAGCGCAAATAAGAAAGAAATGCGGAGAACACCATGCTGAACGCACAAAACCTGGAACTGACCTTCAACCCCGGCACGCCCATCGAGACACGCGCGCTGCGCGGCCTCTCGCTGGCCATACCCGACGGTCAGTTCGTCACCGTCATCGGCTCCAACGGCGCCGGCAAATCCACCTTCCTCAACTGCGTCTCTGGCGACCAGAGCGTGGACAAGGGCAAGATCGAGATCGCTGGCACCGACATGACACGCATGCCCGTCTGGGAGCGCTCCAAGCAGGTCGCCCGCGTGTTCCAGGACCCCATGGCAGGCACCTGCGAAGACCTGTCCATCGAGGAGAACATGGCGCTGGCGCACGAGCGCGGCAACTTCCGCGGCCTCTCGAAGGCCGTGAAGGCCTCCAACCGCGATCTGTACCGCGAACGTCTGGCCACGCTGGGCCTGGGCCTGGAAAACCGATTGACCGACCGCATCGGCCTGCTCTCTGGCGGCCAGCGCCAGGCCGTGAGCCTGCTGATGGCAGCGCTGCAGCCCTCGCGCATCCTGCTGCTGGACGAGCACACCGCCGCCCTGGACCCGCGCACCGCAGACTTTGTGCTGCAGCTGACGGCCCGCATCGTCGATGAAGCCAAGCTGACCACCATGATGGTCACGCACAGCATGCGCCAGGCGCTGGACGTGGGCACACGTACCGTGATGCTGCATCAGGGCCAGGTGGTACTGGACGTCAGCGGCGAAGAGCGCGCCAAGATGGACGTGCCCGACCTGCTGCATATGTTCGAGAAGGTGCGCGGCGAAAAGCTGGCCGACGATGCACTGCTGCTGAGCTGAAACCCGGCCCGATCCCTACAAAAGGTCCGCCGCTGGCGGACTTTCTTTTTTGATAGCTGCCAGCGCTTGGCAGTTGTATATATTTGATGGATTCATATCTGAAATCCAGATATATCAAGCGCTGGCAGCTCCTCAATCGAGAGCAGCCGCCTCAGCCCAGCAGCTTGCCGCGCAGCTGTGCGAGCTCATCCGCACTCAGGCCCAGCCCCTCGGTCAGGTAACGCTCCATCGAGCCGAAGCCACGCTCCGCCTCGTCGAACTCCGCCTCCAGGTAGCTGCGCTGCACGCCCAGCAGGGGCCAGTAGAGATCGGCCGCATCCTTGCCGTTGTGCGCCATCATCTGCTGGTAGGTGGCCTGCATCCAGGCCTCGGTGTAGGTGTTGGTGAGCAGGTAGTCCTTCAGAATGGTTTCGCGTGGTACGCCGGCAATGGTGTGCAGCAGCGCCGTCACCCAGCCCGTGCGGTCCTTGCCGGCGGTGCAGTGAAACAGTTGCGCATCGGCCGTGGAGGCCATGGTCCTGAGCAACTGCGCCATGCGAGCGCGCATGCCGGCGTCGCGTACCATCACGCGGCCCATCTCCTCCATCGCGGTCTCGGCCTCCTTGGGCGTATGAATGGGCGAAAACACCGGGTCGGCCGTGCCGAAGATGTTCATATACACATAGCGGATCCCCGGCGGCAAGCGGTCCGGGTCCTTGGCCGCCTCGTTCGTGGTGCGCAGATCGTAGGCCGTGCTAATACCCAGGTTGCCCAGCGTCACTGCATCGGCCGCATTGGGCACTACCGCATTGGAGCGATAGAACACACCGCGTTTCAGTGGCTGCCCGGCAGCGTTGCGGTAGACCGATGCATCGTCCACCCCGGCCACGTCGCGGAAGTTGAGCATGGACGACAACCTGGGCGTGGCCGCTTTCGGCTCCATGCCATCGCCGCCACCGCAGGCGGCCAACAGCCCGCCAGCACCCGTGGATACCAGTCCCAGCAGCCCCAGGCGCAAGACCCTGCGCCTGTCCATGTTGCCATCGATCTCCGCGAATGAAACCACTCCTGTCACACCCTTCATGCCTGCTCCTTTATGAGTAAAGGCCATGTATCCACCCTCCGTGGATCATTGGCAGGCGCAGGCTATCAGCGATGGTTGACTTTACTTACTGGCTGTACACCTTAGTCCGATTGGTCTAGGTACAAGCCTAGGTGCCGGAGCTGGCACCGATGGAAGAGCTTGCTCAATCACCCAGCCGGTTGGGGCTGACGATCTCCCATCTCTGCATATGCCGATACACCGTGGCCCGGCTCAGCCCCAGGCTGCGCGCGGCCTCGGTCACATTCCAGTGATGCGTCTTCAGCGCCTGCAGCAAAGCCGTGCGCTCGTCATGCACCTGCGCCACCATGACCTCTTGCATGCTGCCCAGGGACAGCATGCGCTCGGGCGGCAGCACAGGCGGCTGGCCGCCGTGGACTTCTGCCGGCAGATGTTCGGGAGCAATGGCTTCGCCCCCGCTGAGCGCCATGGCCGTGCGCAGCACGTTCTTGAGCTGCCGGATATTGCCAGGCCAGTCATGGCGCAGCAGCAGGTCGCGCGCGGCCGCGGTGATGGCCACGGCACGGCTGTAGAGCTGCCGACCGTCCTCGCGCAGCAGGCTGTCAATCAGCGCGTTCTTGTCGGCGCGGTCGCGCAGCGCCGGCAGCTCCAGCGTCACGCTGTTGAGGCGGTAGTACAGGTCGAGCCGGAACTGGCCCTGGGCCACCATCTCGCGCAGGTCGCGGTGCGTGGCGCAGATCAGTTGCACATCGACGGCGATGGGCTTCTCCGAGCCCAGCGGGGTGACTTCGCGCTCGGCCAGCACGCGCAGCAGCCGCGTCTGCATGGCCTGCGGCATATCGCCGATCTCGTCGAGGAACAACGTGCCGCCATGGGCCTGGGCGATCTTGCCGCGCGCGCCCTTGGAGCGGGCGCCGGTGAAGGCCCCTTCGCGGTAGCCGAACAGCTCGCTCTCGATCAGGGTCTCGGGAATCGCCGCGCAGTTCACGGCCACGAAGGGCTGGGCACGGCGTGCGCTGGCCTCGTGCATGGCTTTCGCAAAAGCCTCCTTGCCCGAACCCGATTCGCCATGCAGCAGGATGGCCAAGCCCTTGTCAAGCACACGCAGAGCCTGCTGGGCATTGGTCTGCATCTGCGGGTCCAGCCCGGCAATGACCTGCAGCGCATCGGCACCGGCCTCGGGCGGAACCTCGCGCCGCGCGGCCGCCGAAGGTGCCGCTGGCGCCGACGGCCTGCGCCGCGGCGGCCGCACCAATGCAAAGCACTGCGTTCCCGTGGCCAGATGGCGCGTGGTCAGCGGATAGCCGCCCTGGTGTGCGGCCTGCATCACCTGCTCGAACCGCAGGTCGAACACCTCCTCGATGCAATGGCCCAGGGCGGGCAGCAGCGCACCCTGCTCGCGCAGCGACTGGCTGATGGCCACGATGCGCCCGGCCTCGTCGAGCGCGACCATGCCGTCGGCCGAGACTTCGAGAAAATCGCGCCGTCGCGCGAGCCGGAGCACAGAGTGGTGTTCGAACTCATGCAGGAAATTCGCATCCTCGGCCATGCGCGCCGCGGACCGCACCATCTGCAGCACCAGATGCTGGCTGCGCTTGTCGTCGGGCGACTCGATGGCCGAGGCATCGAGCACGGCCAGCATGCGTCCGTCGGTCCCGAAAATCGGTACGGCGCTGCAGGTCAGCTTCTTGTTCGGAGCGCGGAAATGCTCCTCGTGATGCACGGTGATGGCCCGCTGCTCCAGATTGGCCAGCGCCACCGCGCAAGTGCCCTCCTTCTCTTCAGTCCAGCAACTGCCCAGCCACAGGCCGGCGCGGCGCCAGTCCTGATCGAACAAGGGGTTGTTGATGAAGTCCACCGCCACGCCATGGGTGTCGGTCAGCAGCACCACATAGCCGGCCTCACGGATCTGGCCGAACAACACCTCCATGCCGCTGCGCGCGATGCGCATGAAGCGCTCCATGGGCTCGCGATGGTTCTTGAGAGCGCTGGTGGTCAGCACGCGCGGCGGCTCGCCGCGCCCGGGATCGAGGCGATACAACTCGAACGAGCGCTGGCGCGAGCGCTCAATCATCGAGAAATCCGTCCCCGGGCCTGCCGGCCCGCCTGCCTCTGCGGGCATGTTCGATGCCATCCACTGCATTGTCGTCTCCTGTCGCCGCACTCTTTCAGATGTCGAGCGGGTCGCGCTTGCCATGGGATGGAGGCTGCCGCCTCACACCGGCCATGATAATCGCCTGCTTCGCCGCCGGCATGCGTGAAGCTGGCATTGTTCTTGCATTGAGAAGCAGGCCTGGGTTCCACCCTTCACCATCCCACACAACGGCCCGCATACGATGAATCCGACTCCAGCCGCCTGCCTCGGCATCATTGCCAACCCCTCCTCGGGCCGCGACCTGCGGCGGCTGTTCTCCTGGGGCAGCACCTTTTCCATAGCCGAGAAGATCAATGCCGTGCTGCGGCTGCTGTCCTCGGCCGGTGCGCTGGGCATCCAGGAGGCCTGGCTGATGCCCGACACCTCGGGCCTGGCGCGCGAAGTGCAAACGCGCGCGCAGCAGGCACGCCTGCGCCAGCCCAGCATGCCCGAAGTGCGGCTGCTGGAAATGGCCTTGACCGACAGCGCCCGGGACAGCACGCTCGCCGCCGCGCTGATGGCCGAACGCGGCATGAGCGCCATCGCCGTGCTGGGTGGCGACGGCACGCACCGGGCCGTGGCCCGGGGCTGCGGCGAGGTGCCGCTGGCCACGCTCTCGACCGGCACGAACAACGCCTTTCCCGAGCGCTTCGATGCCACGCTGGCCGGCATGGCGGCGGCGCTGGTAGCGACGGGCCGCGTGTGCGAGGACGTGGGCGTGCGGCGCAACAAACGGCTGCTGGTGCGCGGCCCGGGGCTGGAGGACATGGCGCTGGTCGATGTCGCCGTCTCGCGGCAGGACGCCACGGGCGCCGGCGCGGTGGACTGCGCCCAGGACCTGCAGGAGCTGTTCGTGAGCTTCTGCGAGCCCGGTGTGATCGGGCTGGCATCCATCGCCGCGCTGCTGGAGCCCACCGGCCGCGACTGCACCCATGGCCTGCACCTGCGCATGGCGCCCGGCGCGCCTTGCTCCGTGCACGCCTCGCTGATGCCGGGCATGGTGGCCGAGGTGGGCGTGGGCAGCCTGGCCCGCCTGCAGCCCGGCGCGCCGGTGGCCATCGCGGCCACCCGGGGAACCTTGGCGCTCGATGGCGAGCGCAGCATCGAGATCGCCGCCCATGCGCCGCTGACGGTGACGCTGGACGGCAAAGGCCCGCGCACCGTCATGGTCGAAGCGGTGCTGCGGCATGCCGCGGTGGCCAACCGGCTGCACCTGGGCTGAGGCACGTTGGCAACTCGGCGGCGGCCGGCGCTGCCATCCACTCGCCCAACAACTGCACCAGCGCGGTGGGTTGGTCGGCATGCAGCCAGTGGCCGGCGTCCGGCAGCTCCACGATGCGCGAGTGTGGAAACAGCCGCTGGATCGTATCTTCGTGGCGCGGCAGCACATAGTCCGAGGCCCCGCCGCGCACGAACAGCGCGTCGATGGCGCTCGGCGCGCGCTGCAGCCCGGCAGGGAAACCCAGCAGCTGCGGCATGGAGCCGCCTATGCCCAGCCAGTGGATGCGCCAGGCCAGACGCCCGTCCCGCCAGACCAGGTTTTGCAGCAGCATGGCCCGCAGCCGGGCCGAAGGCACGAAGCGCTCGAGCTGCCGGTCGGCCTCTTCCCGCGAACGGGCGGCGCCCAGGTCCAGCCGCAGCGCGGCGCAGACCAGGGCCGAGAAATGGTCATGGTAGCGGGCCGGGGCGATGTCGAGCACGGCCAGCGCCTCGGTGCGCCCGGGGTACCGCAGCGCAAAGGCCATGGCCACCTTGCCGCCCATGCTGTGGCCGGCGATGCGGGCCCGTGCAATGCCCTGGGCGTCGAGCAGTTCGCGCAGGTCCTCGGCCATGCTTTCGTAGTCCATGGCGTCGGCATGCGGCGACAGGCCGTGGTTGCGCAGGTCCACCGCCAGCACGCGCGTACGGGCCGACAGCGGCGCCGCGATGTGGTGCCACTGCGCGGCGCTGCCGAACAGGCCGTGCAGCAGCACCAGCGGCGCCCCGGTTCCGGCCGCATGGCCGGCGCCGGGGTAGTTACGGCATGACAGCTCCATGCCCGGCCTCCGCTTACAGCTCCCGCCGCTGCATGGCCCCGGCGATGTACTCGGCCTGCCGGATCGCCAGCGCCACGATGGTCAGCGTGGGGTTGGCCGCCGAGCTGGAGGTGAACTGGCTGCCGTCCGAGATGAAGAGATTCTTCACATCGTGCGCCTGGCCCCACTTGTTGACCACGCCGTCGCTGGCCTTGGCGCTCATGCGGTTGGTGCCCATGTTGTGGCTGGCCGGATAGGCCGGCATGTCGATCACCCGCGTGGCGCCCACGGCTTCGGACAGCTTGCGCCATTGCACCAGGCCGTGGGCGGTGATCCTGTCGTCGTTGGCGTGGTAGGTCTTGGTCACGATGGGCACGGGCAGGCCGTACTGGTCCTTTTCCGTGGGGTGCAGCATGATGGAGTTCTGCTCGCGCGCCAGGTCCTCGCCGCAGACCCAGACGCAGCTCATATGGTCGTACATCTCCATGGCCGAGGTGAAGTCGCGGCCCCAGCCGCCGGGCTTCATGAACGCCGCCGTGTACGGCAGGTGGATGGCCAGCCCCTCGAGGTAGTAGCCGCCGACAAAGCCGCGCCTGGTGTCCAGAGGCACCTCGTCGGCCACCACGGCCGCGATGTCGAAACCGCGGTACATGTAGACCGGCTTCTTGTGGATGGCCACGGCCGCGGCCGTGGCGTGGTTCATGTAGTTCCTGCCCACCTGGCCCGAGGAGTTGGCCAGGCCGTTGGTGAACATGCTGGAGGCCGAATTCAACAGCAGCCGCGGCGACTCGATGGAGTTGCCCGCCACGCAGACCACGCGCGCCTTCTGCAGCTGCTTGCGGCCCTTGCCGTCCACGTAGAGCACGCCGTTGGCGCGGCCCTGCTTGTCGTGCTGGATCTGCAGCACCATGGACTCGGGCCGCAGCTCGACCTTGCCCGTGGCCTGGGCGCGCGGCACCTCGGTGTAGAGGGTGGACCACTTGGCGCCGATCTTGCAGCCCTGCATGCAAAAGCCGATCTGCTGGCAGGCGGGCCGCCCGTCATAGACCTGGCTGTTCGATGCGGCCGGACGCACGATGTTCTTGTAACCCACCTTGCGGGCACCGGCATCGATCACCTTGTAGTGGTTGTTCGGCGGCATGGGCGGCAGGCCGCTGGCCTTGGTGCCGGCCACGCCCATCTTCTTCTCCGCCAGCTCGTAGTACGGCGACAGCTCGGCCAGCGTGATCGGCCAGTCAAGCACGTTGGCCCCGTCGATAGCACCGTAGGTGGTCCTGGTGTGGAAGTCATGCTCCTGGAAACGCAGGGCCACGCCGGACCAGTGCACCGTGGAGCCGCCCACGCCCTTGACGATCCAGGCCGGCAGGTTCGGATAGGTCTGTGTGTGGTGCCAGCCGCCGGCCGAGACGCGCTTGTCCAGCCACGAGATCTTGTTGAACATCGCCCATTCGTCGTTCTCGAAGTCGGCCTGCGTGTAGTGCTTGCCCGCCTCCAGAACCACGCACTTGACGCCGCGCTGCGCCAGTTCGTTGGCCAGTGTGCCTCCGCCCGCGCCCGAGCCCACGATCACGACGACGCTGTCGTCGTTGAGAGAGAACTTTGCCTGATCGGTCATGATGCTTGTCTCCTTGTCGTTGTGCCGGCGCTCAGAGCCAGTCGATGTCATCGAAGCCGCGGTTCACATAGCCGCCCTTTTCCCAGGACGAACCCTCGTAGCCGAACAGCGGCCACAGCTTCTTGTTGTTGTAGAGGCCGGTGACCAGGTCGCCCTGCACCTTCTTGAAGAACGGCATGGCCTCGATGTCCTTGAGCAGGGCCACGCGCTCGTCCTCGGTCTTCACCTCGGCATAAGGCACGCCGTAGCGCTGTGTGGCACGCTGGTCCAGGTCCTTGATGCCCTCGGTCAGCAGCTTTTTCACGCCCTTGTCCTTCACGGACGCCGCGTCGTACGGCGCCACGGCCTCGACGTAGAAGCTCTCGGCCAGCTTGTCGTGCGGGTAGATATCGCGCGCCATGCGCACCAGGGTCTTGCCGGTCGCCGCACCCAGGTGGCGAAAGCTCTGCCGGGCCGCCACATCCTTGGCGGCCGCGAGGCTGGCTGCGGGAATGACCGCGATGCCGATGGCTCCCAGGCCGCCGCCGCGCAGAAAGCTGCGCCTCTGCAGCGTGGGCCGCTTGTCCAGCACGCGCATGGTGCCGGGGACTGAATCGTCTTTCGGGTGGTTCATCGTCGTCTCCTTCGTGTTGTGATTGCTGTCTCGATGGAATCAATGCGGGTTGGCCGCCGGCCGCGGCCAGGGTTTGAAGTTCATGTTCAGGGGGGACAGGCCTGCGGCTCCAGGGTCGCGGCCAGCACCTGTTCCAGCCGCGAGGCACAGGCATGGGCATCGAAATGCGCAATGGCTTCCCCGGCGCCGATGGTGGTGGCGGCCAGGACCTGGGCATCGGCCGCCGCGCAGCCCAGGGCCTCGCACATCAGTTGCCAGGGCGATGGCTGCAGCAGCACGCCACCAACCAGCAGCACGCCGTGGGCGCGGCGCACCTGGGCCAGGCCGGCGATCTTGCGGACGCCGGCCAGCACCTCCCAGGGCGACAGGCCGCCAAAGCAGGCCCAGGCCACCGCCGTGCGCCGCTCGGCCGGCATGGCGCGCAGCACCTCGGGCGCCAGGGCCTGGGCGTCCACGCCGCCCTGCTGCAGCGCCTGGGCCATGGCCTCGCCCAGCCAGCGGTAGCTGGCGACCAGGCCCTGGCAGGCCAGCGGGTGGTCCGGCGGCAGCGCCACCGACAGGCCCAGCATCCACGGCCCGGTCAGCACCGCGCCGCCGCCGGACTGGCGCAGCAGCACCGGCACGGAACCATCCGCCTGCGCCAGCAGCCTGCGCTGCGAGCAGCCGAGCACGATGGCCGGCTCCCGGTAGCGCCAGAGGCGAAATCCGGGCACCGCCACCGGCTGGGCAAGCTGCTGCTCGTTCCACAGCTGCTCGCGCACGGCCTCGGGCGGTGTCAACGATGGGAGGGATGCAGTCATGGCGGGCCTTACAGCGAATCGGGGGCTTCGAGGTGGGCCTTGACGGCCTGCAGGAACTGCGCGGCCGGGTAACCGTCGATGGCCCGGTGGTCGAACACCAGGGTCAGCGTCGTCATCGCGGCGATGCCCAGCTTTCCGTCCCGCACCACGGCGCGTTCGCGCACGCTGCTCACGCCCAGGATCCCCACCTGCGGCGCGTTCAGCACCGGGGTGAACCAGTCGATGCCGGTCATGCCCAGGTTGGTGACCGTGAAGGTCGCGCCCTGGTAGGCTTTGGGCGACAGCTGGCCGGCGCGGGCGCCGGCCGCCAGCTCGCGCGTTTCCTGCGCGAGCTGCGCCACTGGCTTGGTCTCGGCATCGCGGATCACCGGCACCATCAGCCCCTCGTCCAGCGCCACGGCCAGGCCCAGGTTCACGGCGCCCTGGCACTCGATGACGTTGTCCTTGAGCAACGCGTTCATGCGCGGGTGCCCGGCCAGCGCCAGCGCGGTGGCGCGCAGCACACAGGCGGTGATGGTGGGCTTGGCCCCGCCCTCCGCCATCGGGTGCGCCCGCAGCCAGGCCTGGCAGGCCGAGACATCGACATCCACGCCCATGGCCACGCGCGGCGCCTGCCAGCCCACGGCCATGTTGCGCGCGATGGCGCCGCGCAGGCCCTTGAGCGGGATGCCCGAAGCGCTGGCGTTGGCAACGCCGGCTTCAGCAGCAACAGTGGCGGCGGCGGTGCTCATGCCAGCGTGCCCAAGCTTTGGCCGGGCTTGAAGGTGCCTTCGGCCGGCACGAGGATGGACTCGACCACGCCATCGGCGGGCGCCAGCACCTCGTGGCTGGACTTGACCACGACCACGCTGGCCAGCGGCTGGCCGGCCTTGACGCTGTCGCCCACCTGCACCAGCCAGTCCTCGACCAGGGCCTCGGTGCCGGGCTCCACGTCCTGCCAGGCGTCTTGCGGAAGAATGATGTCGGTGCTCATGCGAGGGCTCCTTCGAGTTGCGGTGCGGCGACGAGCTGCTGCGCGGCG
Source organism: Comamonas resistens (assembly GCF_030064165.1). Taxonomy (NCBI): domain Bacteria; kingdom Pseudomonadati; phylum Pseudomonadota; class Betaproteobacteria; order Burkholderiales; family Comamonadaceae; genus Comamonas; species Comamonas resistens. Next base: position 2,361,351 of record NZ_CP125947.1, on the reverse strand, counting down.
GCAACGATGGCGTCGACCTGGGGAATGACGAACTGCTCCAGCGGGCGGCTGAAGGGAATGGGCACGTCGGGCACGGCCAGGCGCCGCACGGGGGCCTTGAGGCGCACGCTGTCGAGGTTCTCGGCCACCAGCGCGGCGATCTCGCCCGACAGGCCGAAGCTCAGGTAGTCCTCGTCGGCCACCAGCAGGCGGCCGGTCTTGCGCACCGACCTGAGCACCGCCTCGCGGTCCAGCGGCACGATGGTGCGCAGGTCGATCACCTCGGCGTCTATGCCTGCATCGGCGAGCTTTTGCGCGGCCAGCACGGTCTTCTGCACCATCTGGCTCAGCGTGACGATGGTCACGTCGGCGCCCTCGCGCACGACCTTGGCCTGGCCGAAGGGGATGGTGTATTGCTCCTCGGGCACTTCGTTGGTGCTGCCCTCGAAGTACGACATCCACGGCAGGCCCATGATGCCCTTGTGGAACAGGAACACCACCGGGTTGTCGTCGCGGATGGCCTGGGTCATCAGGCCCTTGGCGTCATAGGCGTTGGACGGCACCACCACCTTCATGCCCGGCATGTGGGCAAAGGTGCCGTACAGGCACTGCGAGTGCTGGGCCGCGTCGTTGTAGCCGCCGCCTATGCCCGCCATCAGCACCATAGGCATCTTGATGTTGCCGCCGGCCATGTAGATGTTCTTGGCCATGTGGTTGTAGATCATGTCCATGCACACGCCGAAGAAGTCGACGAACATGATCTCGGCGATGGGGCGCATGCCCTCGGCCGCCGCGCCGATGGCGGTGCCGATGAAGGCGGTTTCCGAGATCGGCGTGTCCATGATGCGGTCCTTGCCGTGCTTGGCCAGCAGGCCGCCGGTGGCGCCGAAGATGCCGCCGTACTTGCCGATGTCCTCGCCCATCACGAAGACATTGGGATCGCGCTCGATTTCCTGGCCGATGGCCTCCGACACGGCCTGGGCCATGGTCAATTTGCGGGTTGTCATGCTGGGTCTCCGAAGTTCGTGGGGCGTTAGCAGAAGACGTGCAGCAGCGCGTCCTCGGGCTTGGGGTACGGGCTGCTGCGGCCGTACTCGTAGGCCTCGGTGATGCGCGCGTTGACACGCTGGCGCAGCGCCTGGTCGGCCGCGTCGTCGAGCAGGCCGGCGCGGCGCAGATGCTCGGCCAGGCGCGGGATCGGGTCGTTCTTGCGCAGCTCGGCTGCTTCGCCCTTGGGACGGTAGGTCTCGGGGTCGCCCTGGAAGTGGCCCAGGTAGCGGTCGGTCTTGACCTCGATCAGCGTCGGCCCCTCGCCGCGGCGCGCGCGCGCTATGGCCACGCCGGCGGCCTCGTAGACCGCGAGCGCATCGTTCTGGTCCACCAGCACGCCGGGCATGCCGTAGGCGGCGGCGCGGTCGGCATTCCAGGCCACCGAGGTGGACTCGCTCTTTTCCACCGAGATCGCGTACTTGTTGTCCTCGCAGACAAAGAGCACCGGCAGCTTCCACAGCGCGGCCAGGTTCATCGACTCGTGGAAGGCGCCCTGGTTGGTAGCTCCCTCGCCGAAGAAGGCCACGGCCACCCAGTCCTTGCCGCGCTTCTTGGCGGCCAGCGCCGCGCCGCAGGCCGGCGGCATGCTGGCGCCGATGATGCCGCTGCAGCTGAACTTGTGCGCCGGATCGAACAGGTGCATGTGCCCGCCCTTGCCGCGCCCCAGCCCGGTGTCCTTGCCGAACATCTCGGCCGTCATCGGATTGAGCGGCACGCCCTTGGCGATGGCGAAGTGGTGCGGGCGGTGCGAGCCGACCACGGTGTCGTCGTCATGCAGGTGGGCGCATACGCCCACCGCCACGGGCTCCTGCCCCGCGGCCAGGTGCATCTCGCCCGGCACGGGGCCGGAACCGATGTCGAAGGCCAGGCCTTTCTGGATATGCGGCGGCAGCTTGCCTTCCATGTAGACCCGGGCCATGGTCTCTTCGTATTCCCGGATCTCGATCATCTTCTCGTACATCCACAGCTTGCGCTCGGTGCTTGGATTCATGGTGATGTCTCCGTCTGTCGTTGGGTTGCGGCCCGCCGGTTGCACCGGCCGGGCCCTGCATGCACGCCATCGCGTCCACGCACCCTTCAGCGCAAGCGGTGTGCCAACCGCCGTGCCATCACCCACCAGTACGGGTAAATCCCAGGAAATTCCGGCATGCCAGCCCGGATTTCGGGATCGCCCTACCCTGGCAGCCGGCGAAACCGGGCTGTCTCACCCCGGGCGCCTGCGACAAATGCAACAGCCCGATGCGACAGGTGTCGCATCGGGCTGTGGTAGGTGTGACAGTTGTCTCAGGGCTAGAGACGGGCCAGCTCCGTCAGCGGCCCCTGCATGCGGTGAAAGCTCAGGTCGGCAGCCGTGAAGAACGCCTGCGAGCGGCCCCGGATGAAGTCGTCGATATGCACGACCGTGGCACCGCCTGCCTCCTGCCACGAGATTGCATAGACGCCCTCGCCGACCTGCTGCCACTGGCAGTGCGCCTCGCCGCTGGCTCCGGCATAAGGGCCGGAGACGATGGCGTAGCGGATCGTCGTGCCGTCTTCCGAATAGATGTTGTGTGCCGAGAGGCCGTCGTAGTCGACGCGAAAGCTGCGGCCGGCAAACGGCGGCTGGTGAACGTTCGTGGAACTCATGATCGATCGCAGGAGAGAGAGATGGGCAGCACCACCTGTCCTTTTCAGGACAGGTGGTGCTTCGTGGCTTAAACAGGCAAGGGCGCGTCGGCAGATACCAGGCCCTGCTCGCGCAGCGCGCTCCAGAACCCTGCAGGAATCGGAGCCTTGGCCAGCGCCAGGTTCTCGGCAATGCGTTCGGGCCGGCTGGCGCCAGGAATGGCGGCGATCACAGCCGGGTGGGCCAGGGAGAACTGCAGCGCCGCCGCGCGGATATCCACCCGGTGCTCGGCACACAGCTCGCGCAGCCGCTCGACGCGAGCCAGGACTTCCGGCGTGGCCTCCTGGTACTCGTAGTGCGCGCCCCCGGCCAGGACACCGGAGTTGTATGGGCCACCGACCACGATGCCCACGCCACGCTCCAGGCTGGCCGGCATCAGCTTGCGCAGTGCATCGGCGTGGTCAAGCAGCGTGTAGCGGCCCGCCAGCAGAAAGCCGTCGGGATCGGACTGCTCCAGCGCCATCTCGCAGGGCTCGACGCGGTTCACGCCCAGGCCCCAGCCCTTGATCACGCCCTGCTCGCGCAGGCGGGTCAAGGCCTTGGCTGCGCCGTCCATGGCCACCTGGAAAACCTCCTTCCAGCGGTCGCCGTGGAAATCGACGGCCGGGTCGTGGATGAAGACATGGTCGATGCGGTCGGTCTTCAGGCGCTTGAGGCTGGCTTCAATGCCACGCATGGTGCCGTCGGCCGTGTAGTCGTAGACAATTTTGTTGGGGCGGCCAAACTCAAACAGCCCCCCTTTTTCGCCCAGGTCGCGGGTAGTGGTGTCTTCCAGCTCGTCCAGAACCAGGCGGCCCACCTTGGTGGTCAGCACGTATTCATTGCGAGGATGGTGCTGCAGCGCTTCGCCCAGTCTCATCTCTGCAAGGCCCGCACCGTACAGCGGTGCGGCATCGAAATAGCGTATGCCTTGCTGCCAGGCCGAATCGACTGTCTCCAGCGCCTCCTGCTCAGGAATGTTGCGGTACATATTGCCCAGTGGTGCCGTGCCAAAGCCGATGGCCGTGGGCGCGGAAATGCGCCTGGGGGCGGTGGTGGAAGTCATATTGCTCATGGTTCAGGCCTCTGCGGATTCAGTTGCCAGCGCGGGATAGTCGGTCAGGCCGCGCTCGCCGCCGCCGAACAGCGTTTCGCGCTCATGCAGGGCCAGCGGCGCACCGATGCGCAGGCGCTCTGGCAGGTCGGGATTGGCGACAAAGGGGCGGCCAAAGCCGACCAGGTCGGCCCAGCCCTGCGCCACGGCCTCGCGGGCGCGCTCTGCCGTATAGGCACCGGCGTAGATCATGGTGCCGGGGAAGGACTCACGTAGGCGCTGCTTGAACTCGACCGGCATGTGCGGAGCCTGCTCCCAGTCGGCCTCGGCGATGTGGATGTAGCCCACGCCGATGTCGGCCAGCAGCTTGGCAGCGCCGAGATAGGTGGTTTCGGGGTCCGCGTCCTCGCAGCCGTTGAGTGTGGTCAGCGGCGCCAGGCGGATGCCGACTCGGCCGGCATCGCCCGTGCCTTCGACCAGCGCATGGGTCACTTCGCCCAGGAAGCGCAGGCGGTTTGCCAGTACGCCACCGTATTCATCAGTGCGGTTGTTGGCGTTGGAGTCGATAAACTGGTTGAGCAGATAGCCGTTGGCGGCGTGCAGCTCGACACCGTCAAAGCCGGCTTCCATCGCATTGCGTGCGGCCTGGCGGTAGTCATCGACGATGGCATGGATTTCGTCGACGCTCAAAGCGCGCGGCATGGAGGCTTGGGCAAAGCCGGGCTTGCCGTCGGCATCGGCCACGAACACGTTCACGCCCTGGGCCTGGATGGCCGATGACGACACCGGCCGCTGGCCGCCCAGCAGGCTGGTATGGCTCAAACGGCCCACATGCCAGAGCTGGGCGAAGATGCGGCCACCTGCGGCATGCACGGCATCGGTCACCAGGCGCCAGCCAGCGACTTGCTCCGCGGTGTGGATGCCGGGCGTCCAGGCATAGCCTTTGCCCAGTGGCGAGATCCAGGTGCCTTCGCTGATGATGAGGCCGGCACTGGCGCGCTGGGCGTAGTACTCGGCCATCAAGGCGCTGGGCACGTCGCCGGGCTGGCTGGCGCGCGAGCGCGTCATCGGGGGCATGACGATACGGTTGGGCAGTTCCAGGCCACCCATGGAGTACGGTTTGAACAGGAAATCTTGGGTATCAGACATTGCAAGTCTCCTCGGCTGGTGCAGTCACCTTGGCCGATGAACGATGAAAAATGGGCAGCACATGCTCGGCGAGCTCATGGAAGGTCTCGTCCAGCGGGCGCTGGTTGCGGCGCAAGTGCAGGCCGACGTGATCGACACCGGCTGCACGCAGCGCCTGCAGCTCTTCGATCAGGGCCTTGCGGCCGCCGCGCATGCCGAAGCGCCAGCGTTGCAGCGGCTCATCGGCGTTTTCGGTCAAGTCCAGATGGATGAAGCTGACATACGGCTTGGTGTGTGGCTTGTCAACCGCCACGGCGCGCCATGCGGCCACGCGGCGTGCATGGTCCTCGGGCCTGCCCGGGTAGGCCAGACAGCCGTCCATGTTTTCAGCCACCCAGTTGGGGGTTTGCTGAGCCAGGCCGGCCACCAGCAACGGCAAGGGCGACTCCATGTGCGGCAGCACATCAAGTCCGCCCGGCAAGCGGGCCTGCGCACCTTCGCGCAGCAGCTCCACCTGCTCACGGAAGTTCGCGCCACGGCCCTCGAAGTCGCGACCGAACAGCGGGTACTCCACCGGGCGGTCGCCGCTGGCCACACCCAGCAGCAGGCGATTGCCGCTCAGGCGCTGCACGGTGGCAGCCGACTTGAGCGTGAGGAGCGGCTCACGGATGGGCAGCACCACAGCGGCCGTGCCCAGCAGAATATTCTGCGTGACACCAGCCAGGTAGCCCAGATAGGAGAACACCTCGAACACCTGGGCCGCATCGCCGAAGGACGGGTCGTACAACGGCACGTCCCGCACCCACAGGGCGCGAAAACCAAGGCGGTCGGCCAGTTGGGCCAGTTCGGCGTGGCGGCGCAGGTCCGGCTCGCCGGGCAGGCGGCCAGCCTCGCGCCGCGCCTGGTCGCCCGCAGGCGTCCAGTCATTGTCCAGAGGGGCTTCGATGCCGATGCTGAAGCCTCCATCCGTCAAGCGAGCCAGAGAAGCAGTCATTGCCGGTTCTCCCTTAATCCCAGATAGGAGCCAGGCCCTCGGGGCTGACTTCGCGGCCGTTGCGTTCCAGCGCAGCGATCATCGCCATGTCGTCGGCGTCCAGCTTCAGGTCGCGCGCCAGCAGATTCCCGGCCAGGTTCTCGCGCTTGGTCGACGACGGAATCACCGCATACCCCAGCTGCAGCGCCCAGGCCAGCGCCACTTGCGCCACCGTGGCCTGGTGCTTGTCAGCGATCCGGGCCAGCACCGGGTCCTTGAGCACCTTGCCGTAGGCCAGGGTCATATAGGAAGTGACCTGAATGCCCTGCTCCTTGAGGAAGGCCGTCAGCTTGCGGCCTTGCAGATAGGGACTCAGCTCGATCTGGTTGGTGGCGATCTGGTCCTTGCCCACGGCGGCGATGGCCTGCTTGGTCAGTTCGATGTTGAAGTTGGAGATACCGATCTGGCGGGTCAGGCCCTGGGCCTTGGCACCGGCCAGGGCCTCCATGTACTCGGACAACTCGACACCATTGCCGGGTGCGGGCCAGTGGATCAGCGTCAGGTCCACATAGTCGGTGCGCAGCTTCTTCAGGCTGTCCTGCAGGCTGGCCGCCAGCTTGTTCTTGCTGTAGTTCTCGACCCAGATCTTGGTGGTGACGAACAGATCGCCACGTGCCACGCTGCTCTCGGCAATCGCCTGGCCGACTTCGGCTTCGTTGCCGTAGATCTGTGCGGTATCGACAGCGCGGTAGCCCACGTCCAGTGCATTGCGCACCGAGTCGATCACGACCTGGCCGTTCAAACGGAAGGTGCCGACGCCGAAAGTTGGGATATTGCTCATGAAAGGACTCCTGGGTTGATGTGAAAGGCGGGAATTGCTTTCCCGATGACTGAAGTTTGCGCTTTTCATATTTGCAAATTAAGCCCTGTATAAAACAAATTCTTTTGAAATTAAATCAAATATAAAAGCTGATACATGCTGCACGCAGCTGAATTCAATGTCCTTTTTTGATAGCTTCCAGCGCTTTTCCACCAAGGCCCTCAACCCATTTGATGCATAAAAACAAAAAAGGCCAGTCCCATGGACTGGCCTTTGAGTAGATTGCCTTTGATCAGCCTTGCTCAGGCGCCCTGCACCGCGCTTTGGCGACGGCTGCTGCCCAGCCAGACCAAGCCCAGACCACCCGCCGCCAAGGCAGCGCCAGCCAACGGTACGACCGCATAGCCCAGGCCTTGGCCGATGACGGCACCGCCCAAGGCTGCTCCCACGGCATTGCCCAGATTGAAGGCGCCGACGTTGACCGATGAGGCCAGGCCGGGAGCTTGAGAAGCAGCCTGCATGACGCGCATCTGTACCGGAGGCACGATGCCGAAGGCAGCCGCGCCCCAGACCACGAGGCCGATGGCTGCACCGACCTGCGTGCTCATCAAAAAGGGCAGCACGGCCATGACCACCGCCAGCGCGCCGAGGATGAGCTTGGTTGCCCCATCCAGCGACCAGTCGGCCAGCTTGCCGCCAATGCTGTTGCCCAGCGTGAAGCCTATGCCGATCAGCACCAGGGCAAAGGCCACGAAGCCGGGGCTGGCGTGGGTGATCTCGGCCAGCACCGGAGCCACATAGGTGTAGAGCGTGAACATGGCGCCGGCACCCAGCACCGTGGTGCCCATGGCCAGCAGCACTTCGGGGCGGGTCAGCACCTTGAGTTCACGGCGCACGTCGGGGCGCGTACCCGGCTCGCCCTTGGGCAGGGCCAGCCACAGCGCGGCGATGGTGACCAGGCCCAGCACGGCCGTGCCGCCGAAGGCCACGCGCCAGCCGACCTGCTGGCCTATCCAGGTAGCCGCAGGCACGCCACCGATATTGGCAATGGTCAGGCCCATGAACATCATGGCGATGGCGCTGGCCTGCTTGTCCTTGGGTACCACGCTGGCCGCCACCACGGCACCGATGCCGAAGAAGGCACCATGGTTGAGGCTGGTGATCAAGCGCGACAGCAGCAGCGTGGTGTAGCCAGGCGCTAACGCCGACAGCAGATTGCCGACAGTGAACAGGACCATCAGCCCCATCAGCGCCGCGCGCTTGCCGAAGCGGCTGAACAGCAAAGTCATGATCGGCGCGCCGACCATCACGCCGATGGCGTAGGCCGAGACCAGCATGCCCGCCGTGGGAATGCTGACCTGCACGCCGTCGGCAATGACGGGCAGCAGGCCCATGGGGGTGAATTCGGTGGTGCCGATGGCAAATGCGCCGATCGCCAGGGCAGACAAAGCAGCAGCGGGTTTCATTGCAGTCTTTCTCGAATGGAATATTGGTGAATAAGGAATGGCTGCAGTGTCCTCGGTTAATATTTGCAGATTAAGCCCTGTATCAAACAAATTCTCTTGAATTAAATTCAATAATGAAGACCACCCTCGACGAATTGCAGGCCTTTGTGGCTGTCGTGGACACCGGTTCCATCACGGCCGCTTCGGAGCTGCTGGATCTCACGATCTCGGCCACCAGCCGCACATTGGGCCGGCTCGAGGAGAAGCTTCAGACCACATTGCTGCGCCGCACCACACGCCGACTGGAACTGACCGAGGAAGGCTCCACCTTCCTCCAGCATGCCCGTGCCATCCTGGCTTCGGTCGATGAGGCCGAGGAGCAGATGGCGGCCAGGCGGCTGCGGCCAGCCGGTCGGCTGCGGGTCGATGCGGCCACCCCCTTCATGCTGCATGTGCTGGTGCCGCTGATAGCCGGATTTCGCGAGCGCTACCCCGAGGTGGAACTGGAGCTGAATTCGAACGAAGGCATCATTGACCTGATCGAAAAGCGCACCGACGTGGCATTTCGCATCGGCGTGCTCAAGGACTCCACCTTGCACGCCCGTCCCGTGGGCACCAGCCAGGTCCGTGTTCTGGCCAGCCCCGCCTACCTCAAGCGCCATGGCACACCGACTGAGCCGGGACAACTCGCCCAGCATGCAGGGCAACACGCATTGCTGGGCTTCACCCAGCCCGAGTCGCTCAACGACTGGCCACTACGCGATGCAGCTGGCAATATCCTGCGCATCCAGCCGACAATTGCCTCCTCCAGCGGTGAAACGCTGCGCCACATGGCACTGGCGGGTCTCGGCATCGTCTGCCTGTCGGACTTCATGACACGCGAGGACCGCCGCAGCGGCCAACTGGTGCAGCTGTTTGCCGGCCAGACGCTGGACGTGCGCCAGTCGATCAACGCGGTCTACTACCGCAATACCGCGCTGGCTGCGCGCATCACCTGCTTTGTGGACTATGTGATCGAGGTGCTGGGCCAGCGGTCATTCAACGAATAGGTTGGATGGACACCGTCCTAGCAAGTCCCATGGACGCGTCCGTTCAAACTTTCTGGAATAGGCCAGTGTCTTCCAGGCAAACGCCAACTGCAGCCTTGCCTCAATCCGTTGCGTTCATGCCACCATCTGGCAGCCAGTTGCCCCTGCACCGCATTGCGAACAATAACTATTGAGCCTCGACCATAGGCAATAAAACTATACAAAACAAATACTTGGAATAAACGGCAGCAGATTCGCTGCACTTCAGGACAACCCGAAGCGCACGCACCTCTTATAAATCGCTCACAATCTGCACCCACTGAACGGCAATGCATGTCATCGCCGATCGCGCACGCCGCGTTGTTATCCAAGTGCTGGCCGTGCCGAACCACAATAATGCAAGCCATGACAAAGGCCTTAGCCAGCCTGTTTTCCCCGTCATGTCCTGCCAGAAATTTTCGTATTCATGAGCGAATCCACTGCAGAAGCCGGCCAGTTGCACCGGTCCCTCAAGGCCCGTCACATGTCGATGATTGCCATCGGTGGCTCCATCGGCACCGGGCTTTTTGTCGCCTCGGGCGCCACCATCTCGCAGGCTGGGCCGGGCGGCGCCCTGCTGGCCTACGTCATCGTCGGCCTGATGGTCTACTTCCTGATGACCAGCCTCGGCGAAATGGCCGCACATATGCCGGTTTCCGGCTCATTCGCCACCTATGGCGCCAAGTATGTGGACGAAGGCTTTGGCTTCGCACTGGGCTGGAACTACTGGTACAACTGGGCGGTCACCATCGCCGTAGACTTGGTCGCGGCCCAGTTGGTCATGGCCTATTGGTTTCCGGGTACCAGCGGCGTGCTCTGGAGTGCGCTGTTCCTGGCTCTGATGTTCGGCCTGAATGCCCTGTCCGCCCGCGGCTTTGGCGAGTCCGAGTTCTGGTTTGCGGCCATCAAGGTCACCACGGTGCTGGTTTTCATCGCCATCGGTGTGATGATGATCTTCGGCATCCTGCAAGGCGGCGCACCCGAAGGCGTGTGGGGCAATATCGCCAACTTCACCACCGGTGATGCACCTTTCGCCGGGGGCTTTGCGGCCCTGATCGGCGTGGCCATGGTCGTTGGCTTTTCCTTCCAGGGCACCGAGCTGATCGGTATCGCCGCCGGTGAATCGGAAGACCCCGCCAAGAACGTGCCACGTGCCGTGCGCAAGGTTTTCTGGCGCATCTTGCTGTTCTATGTCTTCGCCATCCTCATCATCGGCCTGCTGATCCCCTATACCGATCCCAAGCTGCTGAGAAACGACCTGGGCGACATCGCCGTCAGCCCCTTCACCCTGGTGTTTGAACGCGCCGGCCTGCTGGGGGCAGCCGCCGTGATGAATGCCGTGGTGCTGACTTCGGTACTGTCGGCAGGCAACTCGGGCATGTATGCCTCAACCCGCATGCTCTATGCACTGGCCACCCAGGGCATGGCACCCCGCATCTTTGCACGTGTCAACGCGCGTGGCGTGCCCATTCTGGCCCTGCTGGCCACCACAGCCATCGCGGCCCTGTGCTTTCTGACCAATATCTTCAGCCCCAAGGTGGTCTATATCTGGCTGCTGAACCTCTCGGGCATGTGCGGCTTTGTGGCCTGGCTGGGTATCGCCGTCAGCCACTACCGCTTCCGCAAAGGCTGCGAAGCGCAGAACTACGACCTCAACAAGCTGCCCTATCGCGCCGCAGCTTTCCCCTTCGGCCCCATCTTTGCCTTTGTGCTGTGCCTGATCATCACCCTGGGACAGAACTACGAGAACTTCCTCTCCGACAAGATCGATTGGGTCGGCGCCATCGCCACCTATATCGGCCTGCCACTGTTTCTGGCCATCTGGTTCGGCTACAAATGGGTCAAGGGCAGCAAGGTCGTGGCTTATAAGGATATGGACGTCAGCGGCAGCCGCTAAGCATCCTCTCCTATCTCGACCCGCAGGGCAGTACCGGCAACGGTACTGCCCTTTTTATGCGCTTCAAGACCGATGAAGGCATGCACAGACTGCTTAGTCTTAATAGACGATTCTTGATTAAGCCAATATCCCAAGAATGATCTTCACCGACTTATCTGTATACAAGAGAGATGAAGCAAAAGACTCTGAGCACCGCCCTCTTGCTGAGCCTGCTGGCCGCAGGCGCGGCCATTGCCAAAGTGCCTGCAGCCGAAGCCGACAAGCTGGGCAAGGAACTGACCTGCACTGGAGCCATCAAGGCTGGCAATGCCGATGGCAGCATCCCTGCTTTCACCGGCAAGATTCTGGGCGTACCACCCGGCGTGAAGTTCACCAAGTCGGCAGGTCAGTTTCAGCCCGACATCTACGCCAACGAAAAGCCGCTGTTTGAAATCACGGCAGCCAATATGGCTCAGTATGGCGACAAGCTCAGCGACGGCCAGAAGGCCCTGCTCAAGAAGTTTCCCAACTCCATGCGCATCACCGTCTACCCGGGTCACCGCGACTTCCGCTATGACGACGAAATCTGCGCCGTGATCAAGCACAATGCGCTGGAGGCCGAAGTCGTCAACGACGGCAATGGCGTCAAGGGTTTCATGGGAGCCATTCCCTTCCCCATCCCCAAGACAGGCCTAGAACTGCTGTGGAACAACCTGCTGCCCAGCCGCGCCAGCACCGAAGAGGTGGAGCGCGACATGGCATTGGTGGGCTCCAATGGCGATATCGCCTGGGGCCGCACCAACTACATCCAGATGAGCCGCTATGACTCCAAGGAAAACCTGGGCAAGCCCAACGATGGCAAATACGCCTATGTGACCAATTTTTCCATCCTGCCCGAGCGCGAAAAAGGTGGCGTGATCCTTTCCATCGAGCCGATGAACTTTGGCACCGACAAGCGCCTTGCCTGGAACTACGACCCCGGCACGCGCCGCGTGCGCCAGTTGCCCGAGTTCGGCTATGACCAGCCCTCGCCCGGCACCAGCGGCAAGGTAACCATAGACTCCGAGCGCCTGTTCAACGGTGGCTCCGAGCGCTACGAGTGGAGCATGCAGGGCAAGCGCGAGATGTTCATCCCTGCGAACACCTTCCGCATCAATCAACAGATCAAGTACGCCGACCTGCTCAAGCCAGGCCACCCCAACCCCGCCTACACACGCTATGAGTTGCGCCGCGTCTGGGTGCTGGAAGGCAAACTCAAGCCCGGCTACCGCCACGTCTACTCCAAGCGCGTGATGTTCATCGACGAAGACACAGGCCACGCGGTCTCGGGTGACTTCTACGATGCACGTGGTCAGCTGTGGCAGCACGGCGAGATCAACTACTACTATGCCTACGACATCAAGAAGTGGCATGCAGGCACCTCGTTCTATTACGACCTGAGCTCAGGCTCTTATGTCGGCATGAATCTGGTTCAGGAACGCCCCAAGGGCCCCATTCTGGGCAAGGACAACTTCAAGCCCAGCCAGTTCACGCCAGAAGCCGTTCGCAATCTGGGCAATTGATCACACTATAAAAGCGGTGGTTCATCACTGCGCGCACTACACCGCAAGGTGGAAAGAGAGGCCCATGGCCTCTCTTTTTCATGCGCGACACACCACACCAGGATTGCGGTGCTCCGATTCATACCCAGCTCCTGGCACAAGCCAACGTTTCTACGCACACCAGGCTGCAAGTGCTTTCAAACGCCCAGCGGCAACTCGGCTCGCTTCAGGGTGCGCAGCACAAAGCATGACTGGCTATGGCGTATGCCCTTGATCTTGTAGAGTTTCTCGCGCAGCAAGCGCTCGTAGTCGCGCGTGTCCTTGACCACAACGCGCAGCAGATAGTCGTACTCTCCCGAGACCAGATGTGCCTCCACCACTTCGGGGATCGTGGCCAATACCTCGCCAAATTTCTCCAACGTGTTGTCAGAATGGCTATCCAGAGTGACCATCACCAGCACGGAGTCGGCCAGACCCAGAGCCTGGGGGTTGAGACGCACCGTATAGCCCTCGATCACGCCCATCTCTTCCATTTTCTTGATGCGCGTCCAGCATGGCGAGGCACTCAGGCCCACGGCCGCCCCGATTTCCTGCAGGCTGGCGCGCGCATTGGCCTGTAGAGCAGCAAGAATCTTTTTATCCAAGGTATCCATACCTCTGAATTTATCGCTTTTCTTATCTAAACAGAAAAATATTCTGTAGCAAGCCGCTATTTGCAGAATCTGTAGAAACCTTTTCTGCACCGCAACATGCACACTTGAGTCCATGGAAGCACGTTTACCAACGCAGCAACCCCATTCAACATGCCCCGCTGTTTACCGTCAGCATCCGGTTGGTTGATCTGCAGCCCGCAATTGCAAACAGGCCGCACCACTTAAGCGCAGTGGTGCGGCCTGTTGCTTTTGGGGGAGCTGGTTATGACCGGTGCGCGCTGTCACCGCTAGGCGACTGAGATTACGCATAGCAAAAAACAAGGGCCTGAAACAGGTTCAGGCCCTTGGTGTGATAAGCAATGGTGCTCTTGCTGCAGCGGTCAGGCCGCAGCTTCAGGTTCAAAGCCGCGCCATGCCACCTTGCCTCCGCTGGACTTGTCCATCTGTTTGAGCACATCCTGATGCGCCTCCAATTCCTGCTCGTTGGCACGCAAGACCGGCAGCTTGATGGACTTCAGATCCAGCGACGGAACAGCAATCGCACCAGTGGCTGGTGAGTCGCTGGGTTCCTCGCTCATCAACAGCGCGTCCTGGCCGCGCGTGAGGTTGATATAGACATCCGCCAGCAACTCCGCATCCAGCAAAGCGCCGTGCAGCGTGCGGTTGGAATTGTCCACGCCCAGACGATCACACAGCGAGTCCAGCGAGTTGCGCTTGCCTGGGTACATCTCCTTGGCCATGACCAAGGTGTCGATGACATTGCCCACGCATTGCTTGAGCGGCGGGCGTTTGGCCAGCTTGAGCTCGTTGTTCAGAAACCCCAGGTCAAACGGCGCATTGTGGATGATCAGCTCAGCGCCCTGCAGGTACTCCCAGATCTCGTCGATCTTCTCCTCAAAGCGCGGCTTGTCCTTCAGGAACTCCGTGGTGATACCGTGCACGCGCAGAGCGTCAGGATGGCTGTCTCGACCCGCGTTGAAGTACAGGTGCAGATTGTTGCCGGTGAGCTTGCGATTGACCAGCTCCACACAGCCCAGCTCGATCAGACGATCGCCATCAATGGCCGACAAGCCGGTCGTTTCCGTATCCAGAACAATTTGGCGCGACATTCAATTTCTCCCAATTACCTACGGCGCTCACATCGCCCAACAATTTCTAAAACAAGCGCGCACCAAAGCCAGGACATCAAGGAAGCGCCGCCGCGCACCGAGGGTGTCGTCCCCCTCCCCTAGCGCGAAGCGCGTAGAGAGAGGGGGAAGGCGCAAAGCGCCTCAGGGGGTGCTTAATGATTCTCTTTGGCGTGATTGATGGAGTACTTGGGAATCTCCACCGTCACATTCTCACGCGCCAGAATGGCTTGGCAGGAAAGGCGTGACTGAGGCTGCAGGCCCCAGGCCTTGTCCAGCAGATCTTCTTCCTCTTCCTCCGCCTCGTTCAGAGAATTGAAGCCCTCCTTGACGATGACATGGCAGGTCGTGCAGGCGCAGCTCATATCGCAGGCATGCTCGATATTGATGCCATTGTCCAAAAGGGCTTCGCAGATCGAGGTACCGACGGAAGCTTCGATTTCCTTGCCCTCGGGGCAGTACTCGGCGTGGGGAAGAATTTTGATGACGGGCATTGTTCTGCTTATGAATTAAATGGAATTGAGGTTTTTCCCAGCCAGAGCCTGCTGGATGCTGCGGTTCATGCGTTCGGCGGCAAAAGCTTCCGTGCCCTTGGCCAAGGCCTGGGTCGCTGCTTCGATGGCAGCGGCGTCATCGCTCTTGGCAGACACGCTGAGTGCGGCCATCAGCGCATCGATATGTTCGCGCTCTGCGGCGCTAAGCACATCGCCATCGGCCTGCAAGGCACTATTCGTGGCCAAAATCATGCGATCGGCGTCCACGCGAGCCTCCACCAGGGCGCGGGCCTGCATGTCCTCCTTAGCTGTGGCAAAACCGTCCTTGAGCATGGCCGCCACCTGATCGTCAGAGAGGCCATAGGAAGGCTTGACATTGATATGCGCTTCGACGCCGCTGGTCTGCTCCTTGGCGCTGACGGACAGCAGGCCGTCGGCATCGACCGTGAAGGTCACGCGAATGCGCGCCGCACCGGCCGCCATGGGAGGAATGCCGCGCAGCTCGAAACGGGCGAGCGAGCGGCAGTCGGCCACCAGATCGCGCTCACCCTGCACGACATGAATGGCC
Organism: Comamonas resistens; assembly: GCF_030064165.1. NCBI lineage: Bacteria > Pseudomonadati > Pseudomonadota > Betaproteobacteria > Burkholderiales > Comamonadaceae > Comamonas > Comamonas resistens. Next base: position 2,345,931 of record NZ_CP125947.1, on the reverse strand, counting down.
AGAGCTGTCTGGCCGTCCTTGTACGTCGTGAAATCCTGGGCACGGGCCGTGGGAATGGTCTCGTTGCGCGTGATGATGCGCTCGGACAGGCCGCCCATGGTTTCCACGCCCAGCGACAGCGGGATCACATCCAGCAGCAACAGATCTCCAGCCGTGTTGTTGCCCGCCAGCTGATTGGCTTGAATGGAGGCGCCCAGGGCCACAACTTCATCGGGATTGAGGTTGGTCAGGGGCTCACGGCCAAAGAAGTCCGCCACGGCCTCGAGCACCTGGGGCATGCGGGTGGAGCCGCCGACCATGACCACACCTTGCACATCTCCCTTGCTCAGACCCGCGTCCTTGAGCGCACGGCGCACGGCAGACAGGCTCTTATTGGTTAAGTGAGCAGTCAGCGCAGTGAATTCCTCACGTTTGACATCAAACACCACGGAACCCGAGGACAGTTCAGCGGTAAACGCTACCGTTTCTGCATTCGTCAATGCTTGCTTGCACTCACGGGCAGCCAGGCGCCAGGTGGTCTTGTCCGCAGCACTTTGCAGCTGAGTGCCGGTCTTTTCGGCAACCCATGCAGCCAGCGCATCGTCATAGTCGTCACCACCCAGAGCCGAGTCGCCGCCCGTGGCAATGACTTCAAACACACCTTGCGCCAGGCGCAGCACCGAGATATCGAAAGTGCCCCCCCCCAGGTCGTAGACCGCGTAAACGCCCTCTGCCGCATTGTCCAGGCCGTAGGCAATCGCAGCGGCCGTAGGTTCGTTGATCAGGCGCAGCAAGTTGATGCCTGCCAGCTTGGCGGCATCCTTTGTGGCCTGGCGTTGGGCATCGTCGAAATAGGCGGGCACCGTGATGACGGCGCCATAGAGCTCGTCATCAAACGTGTCTTCAGCGCGAAAACGCAGGGTCGCCAGAATTTCGGCGCTGATTTCCATGGGCGTCTTGGCACCGTCCACCGTTTCGATGGAGATCACGCTGCTGTCGCCATCGGTCTTGAAGCGATAAGGCAGCTTCTCGGGCGATTCGATATCGCTGAGGCTGCGCCCCATGAAGCGCTTGGCGGAGCTGATGGTGTTGGCGGCATCCTGGGCCTGCGCGTCCTTGGCATCAAAGCCGATCTGACGGCGGCCCATTTCCATGTATCGCACTACCGAGGGCAGCAGTACGCGGCCCTGGTCATCAGGCAGGCATTCAGCCACCCCGTTGCGCACGGCAGCGACCAGAGAGTGCGTCGTACCAAGGTCGATACCTACGGCTATGCGCCGCTGATGGGGATCGGGGGATTGGCCGGGCTCGGAAATCTGCAAAAGCGCCATGAAATTCTTCTTTTGAAATATCAGAGGCCAGCAGGGCTGGCCTTTTCAAGATGGATACGTTCCTCGGGCAATGCCGGGAACGGTGCTCTGGTACTCATTGTCCCAGTTGATCGCGGCGACGCTCCACATCCTGCGCAAATCGCGCAACAAACATGAGGGCTCTCACCTGCTGCACTGCCGCTGCGGCGTCATGCATCTCGTCCAGCAGGCGCCCGCACTCGGCCAGCATCTGCTTTCTGGCCTGCAGCACCTCATCATCGAGTGCATCCAGCTGCGACTCGGATGATGCATCTTCCAGCGTCTCTCGCCACTCCATCTGCTGCATCAGAAATACCGTCGGCATGGCCGTATTGTCTTCGGCACGAACAGGGGCTCCAAGCAGCTCGCACAGATAGGCTGCGCGCTTGAGCGGGTCCTTGAGCCGTTGATAAGCCTCGTTGATGCGCACAGACCACTGCATGGCCACGCGCTGCGCGGCCGCGCCCTGTGCGGCAAAACGGTCGGGATGGGCCTCGCGCTGGAGTTCCTTCCAGCGCGCGTCGATCTGGCTACGATCCTGCGCGAACTGGCGCGGCAGACCAAACAATTCAAAGTCGTCAGATTGCAGATTCATGGCATTAAAAAACCGCCTGCAGCAAAGCTGAGGCGGTTCCGTTCTTACGCTTGGGCGCTACACACGCCAGGGACACCGAGCAAGAGCCGCCTCGCAGCGAAGGTGTCGTCCCCTTGGGGGGAAGGCGCGAAGCGACTCAGGGGGAGTCAAATCCTGAAGCTTTCGCCACAACCACAGCGATCACGCTCATTGGGGTTGTGGAACTTGAAGCCCTCATTGAGGCCTTCGCGAACAAAGTCCAGCTCGGTGCCGTCGATATAAGCCAGGCTCTTAGGGTCGACCAACACCTTGATGCCGTGGTCTTCGAAAACCACGTCATCGGCCTGAATCTCGTCCACGTACTCCAGCTTGTAAGCCAGACCGGAGCAGCCTGTGGTCTTGACACCCAAACGCACGCCAACGCCCTTGCCGCGACGCGAAAGGTAGCGATTCACATGACGGGCAGCTGCCTCGGTCATTGAAATAGCCATGGCCTCAAGCTTCCGCTGTGGTGCGCTTTGCGCGGTAGTCGTTCACGGCTGCCTTGATGGCGTCTTCGGCCAGGATGGAGCAGTGAACCTTGACGGGTGGCAGTGCCAGCTCTTCAGCGATCTGGCTGTTCTTCAGAGCAGCGGCTTCATCCAGCGTCTTGCCCTTGACCCATTCGGTCACCAGCGAAGACGAAGCGATGGCTGAGCCGCAGCCATAGGTCTTGAAGCGTGCATCTTCGATCACGCCGGTGGCGGGGTTGACCTTGATCTGCAGTTTCATCACGTCGCCACAGGCGGGCGCACCCACCATACCCGTGCCTACGGAGTCATCGCTCTTGTCGAACGAGCCCACGTTGCGGGGGTTTTCATAGTGGTCAACAACTTTGTCGGAGTAAGCCATGGTGTCTACCTCTTGAACTCTTTGTAATCTGTGCTTAGTGTGCAGCCCATTGAATAGTGCTGAGGTCAATGCCGTCTTTGTACATTTCCCACAAAGGGCTCAGCTCGCGCAACTTCAGCACGTTTTCGCGGATCGACTTGATCGCGTAATCAATTTCTTCTTCGGTGGTAAAGCGACCAAAGGTCATGCGCAGCGAGCTGTGTGCCAGCTCATCGCTGCGGCCCAGGGCGCGCAGCACATAACTGGGCTCCAGGCTGGCGGATGTGCAGGCGGAACCCGAGGACACAGCCAGACCCTTGATGCCCATGATCAGCGACTCGCCTTCGACGAAGTTGAAGCTCATGTTCAGGTAATGGGGAACGCCGTTCTCCATATCGCCGTTCACGAACACCTGCTCCAGATCCTTCAGACCGTCGAGCAGACGCTGGCGCAGTGCACGGGCGTGCGCCAGATCCTTGGCCATTTCTTCCTTGGCGATGCGGAAGGCCTCACCCATACCCACGATCTGGTGCGTGGCCAATGTGCCCGAGCGCATGCCGCGCTCATGACCACCGCCATGCATCTGGGCTTCCAGGCGCACGCGCGGCTTGCGGCGCACGTACAGCGCACCGATGCCCTTAGGGCCATAGGTCTTGTGCGAAGCCAGACTCATCAGGTCGATGGGCATGGTCTGCATGTCCAGATCCATCTTGCCCGAAGCCTGGGCGGCGTCGACGTGGAAGATGATGCCCTTCTCACGGCAGATCGCACCGATAGCGTTCAGATCCTGGACTACACCGATTTCATTGTTCACGGCCATCACGCTGGCCAGGATGGTGTCGGGGCGGATCGCCGCCTTGAACACCTCGATGTCCAGCAGACCGTTTTCCTGCACGTCCAGATAGCTGACTTCAAAGCCCTGGCGCTCCAGTTCACGCATGGTGTCCAGCACAGCCTTGTGCTCGGTCTTCACGGTGATCAGGTGCTTGCCCTTGCCCTGGTAGAAATGCGCTGCACCCTTGATGGCCAGGTTGTCGGACTCGGTCGCGCCGCTGGTCCAGACGATTTCGCGTGGGTCGGCGCCAATCAGATCGGCCACCTGCTTGCGGGCCTTCTCGACAGCTTCTTCGGCTTCCCAGCCCCAGGCATGGCTGCGCGATGCGGCATTGCCAAAATGTTCACGCAGCCAGGGGATCATGGCGTCCGCCACGCGGGGATCCACAGGAGTGGTTGCACCGTAGTCGAGATAAATGGGAAAGTGCGGGGTCATGTCCATGACTGGCTCGTCTTGTTTTTGGCTGACAAATCGTGAGGAAATCGATGCACCTTGAGGTGCCGTCGGGGCGGAGAAACATGCCGCACAGCCATGCATGTCCCCTGCCCTGACATCGGTGTCGGGCTAAGGCAGTCCGTCGCGCCGCTTCAAACCGAAGCAGCGTGAGGATCAGGACTTGGCGAAGGCGTTGCCCAGTGCGAACACCGAGTTCGGTGCATTCACACGAATGGGCTTGACCACGGGAGCAGTCGAAATGGCGCGGCGCACCACGGGCTTGTCCTCGATCTGGATGCCCTTGGCCAACTGCTCGTCCACCAGCTTTTGCAGGGTGACGGAGTCCAGGAACTCCACCATGCGCTGGTTCAGAGCTGCCCACAGCTCATGGGTCATACAACGACCGGCTTCGCCCAGACAGTTTTCCTTGCCCCCGCACTGCGTGGCATCAATGGGCTCATCCACGGACACGATGATGTCGGCCACGGTGATATCCGCCGCCTTGCGTGCCAGGGTGTAGCCGCCGCCGGGGCCACGGGTGGATTCCACCAGTTCGTGGCGACGCAGCTTGCCAAACAGCTGTTCCAGATAGGACAGCGAAATCTGCTGACGCTGGCTGATGGCAGCCAGGGTCACAGGGCCATTGTTCTGGCGCAGTGCCAGGTCGATCATCGCGGTGACCGCAAAGCGGCCTTTGGTCGTAAGACGCATACGAGCTCCTTCAGTCAGGATTGTTCGTTACAGAAACACTCGCCTGGTCGTTCATTCCTAGACGAGCACAGTCTCCGCCCTTACTCCGTCCTGTATTAAGGTTCAGAGCCCTTCTGTGAGGGAAGTTTGTTGTTGAGTGTTTGAGGCGAGTATATCACATTCCCCATTAATTTTGTCGGGTAACAGCATGAACTCACGTAGTTACCCTTGGAAATTCATGATTTCTCCCTATGAGGCTGCTCCAAATAGCTGTTGCTTGAGCAACGAAAGCTGGTCTCGCACCCGCGCTGCCTGCTCGAACTCGAGGTTCTTGGCATGGTCCAGCATCAGCTTCTCCAGACGCTTGATCTCCTTGGCCACGTCCTTTTCTGACATTTCCTCGACACGCGCCTGCTGCAAAGCCTGTTCCTGCAGACGTTCGGCCTCTTTGCCACTCTTCTCGCTGTAGACACCATCAATCAGGTCTTTCACCCTCTTGACAATCTGTTTTGGCACGATTCCATTGGCTTCGTTGAAAGCCATCTGTTTTTCGCGGCGTCTTTCGGTTTCGCCTATGGCTTTCTTCATGGACTCGGTGATTCGGTCCGCGTACAGGATTGCCTTGCCATTGACGTTGCGCGCCGCGCGACCGATGGTCTGGATCAGGCTGCGTTCGGCACGCAGAAAGCCTTCCTTGTCGGCATCCAGGATCGCCACCAGCGAGACCTCGGGAATATCCAGGCCTTCGCGCAGCAGGTTGATGCCGACCAGCACATCGAAGGCTCCCAGACGCAGGTCGCGGATGATTTCCACGCGCTCCACCGTATCCACGTCGGAGTGCAGATAGCGCACCTTCACGCCGTTGTCGGTCAGGTATTCGGTCAGCTGCTCGGCCATGCGCTTGGTCAGCGTGGTGATGAGCACGCGTTCCTCCAGCTCCACACGCTGGCGGATCTCCTGCAGCACGTCGTCCACCTGATGGATGGCGGGCCGCACTTCGATCTCGGGATCGACCAGGCCGGTGGGGCGCACCACCTGCTCCACCACCTGCCCGGCATGAGTCTTTTCATATTCGGCGGGCGTGGCCGAGACGAAGACCACCTGGCGCATGCGCTGCTCGAACTCCTCGAACTTGAGCGGGCGGTTGTCCAGCGCCGAAGGCAGGCGAAAGCCATATTCCACCAGCGTGGTCTTGCGCGCCCGGTCGCCGTTGTACATGGCGTTGAGCTGGCCGATCATCTGATGGCTCTCGTCGAGGAACATGATGGCGTCGCGCGGCAGATAGTCGGTCAGCGTGCTGGGCGGATCACCGGGCTTGGAGGCCGAGAGATGGCGCGTGTAGTTCTCGATGCCCTTGCAGTGCCCCACTTCGCTGAGCATTTCCAGATCGAAACGCGTGCGCTGCTCCAGGCGCTGGGCCTCCACCAGCTTGCCCATGCCCACCAGCTGCTTGAGGCGCTCGGCCAGCTCTTCCTTGATGGTTTCCACGGCTGCCAGCACCTTGTCGCGCGGCGTCACATAGTGGCTGCTGGGATAGATGGTGAAGCGCGGAATGTTCTGGCGCACCCGACCCGTGAGCGGATCGAACAGCTGCAGGCTCTCGACCTCGTCGTCGAACAGCTCGATGCGCACGGCCAGCTCCGAATGCTCGGCGGGGAACACATCGATGGTGTCGCCGCGCACGCGAAAGGTGCCGCGCGAGAAATCCTGGTCGTTGCGCTGGTACTGCATGCGGATCAACTGCGCGATCGCGTCGCGCTGGTTGAGCGTGTCGCCCGCGCGCAGCGTCATAATCATGCGGTGGTAGCTCTCGGGCTCGCCGATACCGTAGATGGCCGAGACCGTGGCCACGATCACCACATCGCGCCGCTCCATGATGCTCTTGGTGCAGGACAGGCGCATCTGCTCGATGTGCTCGTTGATGGCGCTGTCCTTTTCGATGAACAGGTCGCGCTGGGGCACATAGGCTTCGGGCTGGTAGTAGTCGTAGTAGCTGACGAAGTACTCGACCGCATTTTTTGGGAAAAACTCTCTGAACTCGGAGTACAACTGTGCCGCCAAAGTCTTGTTGGGCGCAAACACGATGGCGGGCCTGCCCAGACGCGCGATCACGTTGGCCATGGTGAAGGTCTTGCCCGAACCGGTCACGCCCAGCAGCGTTTGAAAAGACTCGCCGTCATTGACGCCTTCAACCAGTTTTTCGATGGCCACAGGCTGATCGCCCGCCGGTGGATAGGGCTGGAACAGCTCGAACGGCGAGTCAGGGTATTGCACGAAACGGCCTTGCGGCTCGGCATTCATATTTTGTTCTTGCATGATCTCATGTCCATGACGCATAGGGTAAGCGCGGAGTAGAATGGCAGCCCAACCCTCAAGCCTAACCTAGGCTGATGCGTTTTTTCGAGCACCGGGCAATGCCCTGCCCGTCTAACGCGCTCGGAGCAATAGCTGGGGGTGACCTGACTTATTTCCATCCCTCAAGGATTTTTTCATGTCTCTGTTTACCGCCGTCGAAATGGCCCCCCGCGACCCCATCCTGGGTCTGAACGAGCAATTTGCTGCTGACGCAAACCCCAACAAAGTGAATCTGGGCGTGGGCGTGTACTTCGACGACAACGGCAAGCTGCCCCTGCTGGAGTGCGTGCAGGCCGCCGAGAAGGCCATGATGGAAAAGCCCACCGCCCGTGGCTATCTGCCCATCGACGGTATCGCCGCCTATGACAACGGCGTCAAGGCCCTGGTGTTCGGTGCCGAGTCCGACGTGGTCAAGTCCGGCCGCGTGGCCACCGTGCAAGCCATCGGCGGCACCGGCGGCCTGAAGATCGGCGCCGACTTCCTCAAGAAGCTCAACCCCAACGCCAAGGTCCTGATCTCCAACCCCAGCTGGGAAAACCACAAGGCCATCTTCACCAACGCAGGTTTTGAAGTCGGCACCTACGCTTACTACGACGCAGCCACCCGCTCCATCGACTTCGCCGGCATGCTGGCCGACCTGAATGCGGCCGCTGCCGGCACCGTGGTCGTGCTGCACGCCTGCTGCCACAACCCCACCGGCTACGACATCACTGCCGCCCAGTGGGATGAAGTGATTGCCGTCGTCAAGGCCAAGGGCCTGATCCCCTTCCTGGACATGGCCTACCAGGGCTTTGGCCACGGCATCGCCGAAGACGGCGCCGTGATCGGCAAGTTCGTGGCCGCCGGCCTGGACATCTTTGTCTCGACTTCCTTCTCCAAGAGCTTCAGCCTGTACGGCGAGCGCGTGGGCGCCCTGTCCGTGGTGGCCTCCGACAAGGAAGAAGCCGCTCGCGTGCTGTCGCAGCTGAAGATCGTCATCCGCACCAACTACTCCAACCCTCCCACCCATGGCGGTGCCGTGGTGGCAGCCGTGCTGAACAACCCCGAGCTGCACGCTCTGTGGGAAAAGGAGCTGGGCGAGATGCGCGTGCGCATCAAGGCCATGCGCCAGAAGCTGGTTGACGGCCTGAAGGCTGCCGGCGTGCAGCAAGACATGTCCTTTATCACCACCCAGATCGGCATGTTCTCGTACTCCGGCCTGTCCAAGGACCAGATGGTGCGCCTGCGCTCCGAGTTCGGCGTGTACGGTACCGACACCGGCCGCATGTGCGTGGCTGCGCTGAACAGCAAGAACATCGACTATGTCTGCAAGGCCATCGCCGCCGTGATCTAAGTTCACGATTCAGGGCCTGATCCCTGAAAGCAAAAAGAGCAACGGACTTTTAATCCGTTGCTCTTTTTTTATGGCTGCTTCATTGCCTGTTCAATATTTGATAGCTGCTAGCGCATCACCCATATCGTTTTCAGGCAGAAAAGCATCTGAAAACTTTGTACAACAAGCGTAGCAAGCTATCAAAATCTTGATCAGGTGCTCAATCCCCAAATGGCCGAGCGCATGGACAGCGCCGCATACTGGTAGGCCGTGTTGAACACGCGCGGCGCTTCGCCCTCCTGCACGGCCCCTGCCGCATACAGCAGGGGCAGATAGTGGTCATGTGTCGGATGGGCCAGACGGGCCTGCGGGCCCCAGTCCAGGAAGGTGCTCAGATCGGCCAGATTGCCGCTGTCCAGGCGCTGCTGCACTTCGGTGTCGAACTGGATCGTCCAGTCATAGGCCTGGTTGTCGCTGGCACCGCGCTGCATGGCGCGCAGGTTGTGCACGATATTGCCGCTGCCCACGATCAGCACGCCGCGGTCGCGCAGCGCACGCAGCTGGCGGCCCATCTCGAAATGCTTTTCGGGCGCCAGCCCATAGGGCATGCTCAGCTGCATGACGGGAATCTTCGCCTCGGGGAACATGGGCAGCAGCACCGACCAGGTGCCGTGGTCAAAACCCCATTTCTGGTCCAGCAGCAGGGCTGACCCGTCCAGCGGCGAATGCAGCTCGGCCGCCAGCTGCCTGGCTACCTCGGGCGCGCCGGGGGCCGGATATTGCTGATCGAACAGCTCTTGCGGAAAGCCGCCGAAGTCATGAATCGTGCGCGGCTGGGCCATGCCGGTCAGCGCCCAGTCGGACTCGGTCAGCCAGTGGGCCGAAACGCAGAGAATCAGCTGCGGCGCAATGCCCTTGGCCGTCAGTTCCTGGCCCAGGGCCTTCCAGCTCTGGCGCCAGTGCGTGTCTTCGATCACATTCATGGGACTGCCATGGCCCAGGAACATCACCGGCATGCGTGGCGAAGGCTTGAGTTGCTGCAACAGTTGCTCGGGCAACAGGGAAGAAGAAGTGGAGTTCATGGAAAAAGCCTTCCAGCCCCCGCCGGCGGCCAGCACGGAGGCTGCGCCCAGGGACAAAAGCGTACGTCTACGCATCTCGGTCGATCGAACACGCCCCAAGGGGCGTTTTTTACAGATAGGGCAAGCTTGCCACAGCGCAACAGAGCATGAAAGCATCGTCAGCGCAACAGACTGTCCTGAAAGTGCCAGGGCTGGGGCCCGGCTTGCACTACAACCGCAGTTGCGCAAGCAGTTGAGCAAGCACGACTCACGCCAATCAGGCTCAGGCAAGGGCTTCGCTTCAAGCAAGCCATCCTGATGCCACCCTGGCTTGCACAAGTCCAGACAAGGAATACTCCCACTCATGCCCAGCACCGCCATTCAACCCCTGCAAGGAATTCGCATACTCAGCCTGGCTCTGAACCTGCCCGGCCCCGCCGCACTGTGGCGCTGCGCCGGCATGGGAGCCGATTGCCGCAAGCTCGAGCCTCTGGCCCCCGGTTCAGGCCGCAGCGCCGACCCCATGGGCCTCTACTGCCCCGATGCCTACGCGCAGATGCATGACAAGGTGCAGACCCTGCAGGCCGATCTCAAGACCGCCGAAGGCCAGGCCAGTCTGCATGAGCAACTAGCGCAAACCGATGTGCTGCTGACCTCGTTCCGTCCATCGGCCCTGAGCAAGCTGGGCCTGGGCTGGGAAGCCCTGCAGCAGCGCTACCCCAGGCTGTCGCTGGTGCGCGTGGTCGGCAGCGCGGGCGAGCTGGCCGATGTCCCCGGCCACGACCTCACCTATCAGGCCGAAGCGGGCCTCGTGCACAGCACCGCCCTGCCCCCCAGCCTGTTTGCCGATATGGCGGGGGCGCTGATGGCCAGCGAAGCCGTGCTCCAGGCCGTGCTTGTCAGCAGCCGCAGCGGGCACGGCATAGTGCGCGAGGTCGGTCTGGCCCAGGCCGCGCAATGGCTGGCCCTGCCCTGGCACTGGGGCCTGACCCAGCCCGCGGGCGATGTCGGCGGCGCCCATGCGGGCTACCGCATCTACCCGTGTGCCGACGGCATCGTGGCCGTGGCCGCGCTGGAGCCTCACTTTGCACAGCGCCTGTGCGAAGCGGCAGACCTTCTGTTCAGCCACCCAACCGACATGCGCAAGCCCGAGATCCATCAGGGCGTGGCCCGGTTTCTGGCCGCCCGCAACTGCGCGCAGCTGATGCAGCTGGCGCAGGACAGGGACATTCCGCTGCACGCCCTGCCCGCCTAAGCCACCAGAGCGATCAGCCATCCGCCTCAGGCGGGGCGCTGTTCAAACGCGAACTTCTCGGTATCGACCTCGCCCTGGCCTTGCAGCGCATAGCGGTCGCCCGCAATGGCTTCGGGCTTAAAGATGTCATCGAGCTCGGCCAGCAGCCCGGCGTCGAGCCTGACGCTGCCGCCGCGAATGTCTTCGTGCAGATGCTCCACGCTGGTGGTGCCGGGCAAGGCGATCACATGCTCGCCCTGGTGCAACACCCAGGCGATGGCCAGCTCGGCCAGCGTGCAGCCAGCCTTTTCCGCCACGGCCTGCATGGGCGTCAGCAGGCGCAGGTTCTGCGCATAGGCATCGCCGGCAAAACGCGGCATGGTGGCGCGGATATCGCCCTTGACCAGGTTGTCCACCTGCTGCAGCTTGCCGCTGAAGAAGGCCCGGCCCATGGGGCTGAAGGCCACATAGGCAATGCCCAGCTCCTTGCAGGCGGCGAGCGTGCCCAGCTCCGCATTGCGCGACCACAGCGAATATTCGCTTTGCAGCGCGGCAATCGGGTGCTCCTTGTGCGCGCGGCGCAGCGCATCGACGCCCACTTCCGACAGGCCCAGTGCGCGAACCTTGCCCTCTTCCTTCAGGCGCGCCATCTCGCCCACCGACTCCTCGATGGGCACGTTCCTGTCCCAGCGATGCAGATAGTAGAGATCGATCACATCGGTGCCCAGGCGCCTGAGACTGTCTTCGCAGTTCTGGCGCAGGGTTTTGGGACGACCGTCGATGACGCGGCGCATCACGCCGTCTTCGCCGCGCACGCCCGCCATGCCGCATTTGCTGGCCAGGGTGATCTGATTGCGGTGGGGCTTGAGCACGGGTCCGATCAGCGATTCGCTGGCGCCAAAGCCATAGAGCGCGGCAGTGTCGAACAGCGTGACGCCCGCGTCCAGTGCCGCATGCAGCACGGCGTGCGATTGCTCGGTAGAGACGGGGTTGCCGTAGGCATGGCAGAAATTCATGCAGCCCAGCGCGACATTGGCGACGCTGAATGGGCCTAGTGGTCGGTTTTGCACGGATGCTCCTTGAGGATGGCAAATTTAAGGCATTTATAGCCTATAGCCCATATGAACAGAGCGTTTACAGCTATAAATTTCAAAGCAAAACCAGCAAAGGCCGGAGCATGCCCCGGCCTTTGTCTGTCTCAATCGATCACCGGAACTTATTAGGCGTTGAGTTGCTGCTCCAGATCGTGCAAGACCTTGTAGCAGTTGAACACCTGCTGCACGCTGGAGTTGGGTTCGCGGCCTTCACGGATGGCGGCGAAGAATTCGCGGTCCTGCAGCTCGATGCCGTTCATGGACACGTCGACCTGGGACACGTCGATCTTCTCGTCCTTGCCGGTGTACAGATCGTCGTAACGGGCCAGGTAGGTGCCGGTGTCGCCGATGTAGCGGAAGAAGGTGCCCAGAGGACCGTCATTGTTGAACGACAGGCTCAAAGTGCAGATTGCACCGTTGGCGGCCTTGAGCTGGATGCTCATGTCCATGGCGATGCCCAGATCCTTGTGGATGGGGCCTTGCACGGCGTTGGCCTTGACGATGGGGCTGCCAGCCTGGTAGGCGAACAGGTCCACAGTGTGGGCGGCATGGTGCCACAGCAGGTGGTCGGTCCAGCTGCGAGCCTGGCCCAGCGCGTTCATATTGGTGCGGCGGAAAAAGTAGGTTTGCACATCCATCTGCTGGATGTTGAACTCGCCGGCAGCTATCTTCTTGTGCACCCACTGGTGGCTGGGGTTGAAGCGGCGGGTATGACCCACCATGGCCACCAGACCGGTCTGCTTTTGCAGCTCGGCCACTTCCTGGGCGTCCTTCAGGGCATCGGCCAGAGGGATCTCGACCTGCACATGCTTGCCGGCCTTCATGCAGGCAATGGCCTGCTCGGCGTGCATCTGCGTGGGCGTGCACAGGATCACGGCATCGACTTCGGGCAGCGCCAGGCTTTCGGCCAGATCGGTTGCCACATGCTTGATGCCGTATTTATCGGCCACTTCCTTGGTCTGGTCAAAACGGCGACCGACCAGGGAGACGACTTCCACGCCGTCGATGTTCTTGATGCCGTCCAGGTGCTTGATGCCGAAGGCACCTGCGCCAGCCAGCGCTACTTTGATGGTCTTGCTCATGATTGGGATCTCCGTAGAGCCGCCTCAAGGAGGCGAAGCCCCCCACAGGGGGCAGTGAATACGCGAAGCAGCGAACGTGGTGAAACGTTTACTGATTCTCGAGGATCAGATGGCCCACTGCGGTGTTCGATGCGGGCACATGGTAGAAGCGGTGCGCCACCTTGGGCAGCGGTGCGGGGCCGTCCACATCGGACATGGCGCCGCGCGCAATCAGCCACATCACCAGCTCGATGCCTTCCGAGCCGGCTTCGCGCACATAGTCGATATGGGGCATCTGCGCCAGACCGTGGGGGTTCTCGATCAGCAGATCCAGGAACTGGTTGTCCCATTCCTTGTTGATCAGGCCCGCGCGCGCGCCCTGCAGCTGGTGGCTCATGCCGCCCGTGCCCCAGATATGGACGTTGATGTCCTGGTCGTAGCTCTCCACGGCCTTGCGGATGGCGCGGCCCAGGTTGAAGCAGCGCTGGCCGGTGGGCACGGGATACTGCACCACGTTCACGGCGAAGGGGATCACCGGGCAGGGCCAGGAGCCGGTCTTGGGGTCCTGCTCGCCGCACATCAGCGACAGCGGGACCGTGAGGCCATGGTCCACGTCCATCTTGTTGACGATGGTCAGGTCGAAGTCCTGCTGGATCACGGACTGGGCAATGTGGCTGGCCAGGTCGGGATGGCCGACCACCTTGGGCACGGGGCGCGGGCCCCAGCCTTCGTCGGCGGGCTGGAATTCCGCAGCCGTGCCGATGGCGAAGGTGGGAATGCAGTCCAGGCTGAAGGCCGTGGCGTGGTCGTTGTAGACCAGGAAGACCACGTCGGGCTTGTTGTCCTTCATCCACTGGCGCGAGAAGTCATAACCCTTGAACAGGGGCGCCCAGTAGGCTTCCTGGGTCTTGCCCATGTCCATGGCGGCGCCGATGGCAGGCACGTGCGAGGTGAAAACGGATGCGGTGATGCGTGCCATGTCTTAGTTGCCTTCCTTGTTCTGGTTGCCTGCGCTGCGAGCACTGCCTTGTGGCTGATGGTGTGCCTGCGCATCACCGTCCTCGCCCACGTAGCGATTGCCTTCGGCAGAGCGGCCGCCGCCCATCATCATGGCGCGGTACTCTTCTTCGGTCATGCCGGTCATGGAGCCGGCCATCTGCTGGAAGCTCTTGCCGTCGGTGGCGCCGATCTTGGCCAGGAAGTAGATATTGCCGCCCGTGCGCATGCACCAGTTCAGGTCGCGCGCCAGCACGGCCTGCTTTTGCTCCTCGGTCATCGCCCACTCGTCGAGATAGGCACGTTCGTTGGCGCGAAAGCGCTCGCGGTTCTCTGCCTTCATCAGGCTCATACAGAACTGGTTGAGCCAGTAGCCCTTGCGGGACTGCTCGGCATCGAAAATGATGGTGCCGGGCACGTCCAGATACGGTTTTTCCAAAGCCATAAATTCTCCTCGTTTACGGATGGCGCAGCCCATGCGACAAGGCTGCGGCCTGTTTCCGGGTGTATGTGTCGCCGGAACTCCGTCAGACCTCTTCGGGCCAGTACAGACGCATGGGGTTGTCCACCAGCAGCTTTTGCTGCAGCTCTGCTGTGGGAGCGATATGGGGAATGAAGTCCACCAGCAGGCCGTCGTCAGGCATGTGGTCCTTCAGGTTGGGGTGCGGCCAGTCCGTGCCCCAGAGCACGCGATCGGGGAACTCCTCGACCACGCGGCGCGCGAACGGCACCACGTCCTGGTAGGCGTTCTGCTCGCCATTCAGCGCCTTGGGGCCGGTGACGGACAGGCGCTCGGGGCAGGAAACCTTGCTCCAGACGTTCTGGTGCTCGCGCATGAACTTCAGGAACAGGGCGAACTCTTCGCTGTCCACGCCCTTGGTGACGTCGGGGCGGCCCATGTGGTCGACCACCACGGTGGTGGGCAGCGCGGTGAAGAAGTCCCACAGCTCGGGCAGATCCACGGCTTCGAAATAGATCACCACATGCCAGCCCAGCTTGGCGATGCGGCCGGCGATCTCCATCAGCTCGTCCTTGGGCGTGAAGTCCACCAGACGCTTGACGAAGTTGAAGCGCACACCGCGCACGCCGGCGTCGTGCAGCTCCTGCAGTTCGGCATCGCTGATGGAGCGCCTGACCGTGGCCACGCCGCGGGCCTTGCCGCCCGAGGACTTGCAGGCATCGACCATGGCGCGGTTGTCCGCACCGTGGCAGGTGGCCTGCACCACCACATTGCGCGCAAAACCCAGGTGGTCGCGCAGCGCATACAGCTGGGCCTTGCTGGCGTCGCAGGGGGTGTACTTGCGCTCGGGGGCGAAGGGGAACTCGTTGCCGGGACCGAACACATGGCAGTGCGCATCCACAGCGCCGGCAGGCAGCTTGAACTGGGGCTTGCTGGGGTTGGCATACCAGTCCAGCCAGCCGGGGGTCTTTTCAAATTGGCTCATATCAATCCAGTCCTTATCTTGAAAGAGTGATCAGATCACCATCAAATCCTTGCCCACCACGGCCTCGCCCTTGAAGTGCTGGCGCACATCGGACAGCAGCATTTCGTCGGTGATGCTGGGGTCGTCGCCCGGCACGATGTGCGAGAGCACCAGCTTCTTGACGCCGGCGGCCGCAGCGATGCGCCCCACATCCACCGAGGTGGTGTGGCAGGCCAGCAGATGCTCCTTGAGCGTGGCGGCATTGGGCACGCGCTTGACCATGGCGTCCACGGCGGGCACATAGATCACCTCGTGCACCAGCACATCGGCGCCCTTGGCCAGCTCGGCCACGGCCGGGCAGTAGGTCGTGTCGCCCGAGAAGACGACCGAGCGGTCCTTGGTGTCGAAGCGCAGCGCAAACGAGTCCGCGATGGGCGGATGAATATTGCGCACCGCCGTCACCTTGACCTTGTCGTTCTCCAGAATCACGCCGGGTTTGGAGAACTCGTGCGTGTTCACCATCTTGCGCAGATCGGGCTTGCTCTCGTCGGGGATGCGGATATCGATGTCGAACTTCATGGATTCCATGAAGGCCTTGGTCATCGCATCCAGCGTCGGCGGCCCCCAGACATCGACCTGATTGCGCAGGCCGGCAGCCCAGGCCGAATACAGCAAGGGGCCGTATTCCAGGTTGTGGTCCGAGTGCATATGGGTGATGAACACCTTGCTCAGACGCGGCAGCGCAATGCCGGCCTTGACCAGCTGGGCCGCCACGCCATAGGCGCAATCGACGACAAATGGCTCGCCGTCGATCAGCAGCACGCTGGCCGGGTTGGAGCGCTCGCCGCCCACGCGCGGGCCGCCCTTGGTGCCCAGCAGCACGAGTTGCGTGCCCTTGTTCCCGGCAGCGGCCTTGACGGCCTGCGCCAGCGCATTGCCGGCAGTGCCCAGACCCAGTGCGCCGACACCGGCCAGGCTGGCCGCAGCGGCGAGGCAGTGGCGGCGCGAGAGGTTCACGGAGGATTTGAAGGAAGAGAACATGCGGTTGCTCCTGTTGTAATGATTTTTGAGGACCGATGCTCCGATTAGTCGATGTACTTGAGACCGGCCTTTTCCAGGGGCTCGCGCATCTTGTACATATCCAGGCCCAGGACGCCCGAAGCCAGCTTGGCGCGCTTTTCGCCTTCGAAGCTTTCGCGCTTCTGGGCGGCGGCCAGCACTTCCACGGCACGGGCAGCGGGCACGCAGACCACGCCATCGTCGTCGGCCACGATCACGTCACCGGGCGTGACCAGCATGCCGGCGCAGACGATGGGGATGTTGACCGAGCCCAGGGTGGCCTTGATCGTGCCCTTGGAAGAGATGGCTTTGCTCCACACGGGGAAGTCCATCTCCTGCAGCGTCTTCACGTCGCGCACGCCGGCATCGATGATCAGCGCGCGTGCACCGCGCGCCTGAAAGCTCGTGGCCAGCAGATCGCCGAAGTAGCCGTCGCTGCACTCGGCGGTGACGGCCGCGACCACGATGTCGCCGGGCTGAATCTGCTCGGCGGCCACATGCATCATCCAGTTGTCGCCGGGCTGCAGCAGCACCGTGACGGCGGTGCCCGAGACCTGCTTGCCGGCATAGATGGGGCGCATGTAGGGCTTGAGCAGACCGACGCGGCCCATGGCCTCGTGCACGGTGGCGGAGCCCAGGGCGGCCAGGCCGTCAGCGGCAGCGCGGTCGGCGCGCTGGATATTGCGGTAGACAACTCCCAGTTCGTACATGGAAATACCTCTTTGCTTTGACGTGATTGAATCAAAAAAGTGAGCTTCTATCGCTTGCTATTCATCATATTTGAATAGTTTTCATTCTGAAAACGTTTCATACCGTGCGATAGCAGCTCTCTTTTTTGAGAAGTTACAGACCCTTGGCCTTGAGCGCCTTGTCCAGGCGCGTGAACACGCGGCGGGCATTGCCTTCATAGACGGCGTGCTTTTCATCGGCAGTCAGGTTCTGCGTGGCTTCGATGTAGCGCTTGGTGTCGTCGTAGTAGTGACCGGTCTGCGGATCGATGCCGCGCACGGCGCCGATCATTTCGCTGGCGAACAGAATGTTCTTGGTGGGAATCACTTCCGTCAGCAGATTGATGCCGGGCTGGTGGTAGACGCAGGTGTCGAAGTAGATGTTGTTGAGCAGATGCTCTTCGAGCAGCGGCTTCTTCATCTCCTGCGCCAGACCGCGGAAGCGGCCCCAGTGGTAAGGCACGGCGCCACCGCCATGGGGAATCAGGAACTTCAGGGTCGGGAAGTCCTTGAACAGATCCGAAGTCAGGCACTGCATGAAGGCCGTGGTGTCGGCATTCAGATAGTGGCTGCCCGTGGTGTGAAAGCATGAATTGCAGCTGGTGGAGACGTGGATCATCGCGGGGATGTCGTACTCCACCATCTTTTCGTAGATGGGGTACCAGCTCTTGTCGGACAGCGGTGGCGAAGTCCAGTGGCCGCCCGAGGGATCGGGGTTCAGGTTGATACCCACGTTGCCGTACTGCTCAACGCACTTGACCAGCTCTGGGATGCAGGTCGCGGGGTTCACGCCGGGCGACTGGGGCAGCATGGCGGCGGGAATGAAGTGATCGGGGAACAGCTCGCTGACACGGAAGCACAGCTCGTTGCAGATGGCGGCCCAGGTGCTGGAGGTCTGGAAGTCACCGATGTGGTGCGCCATGAACGAGGCACGGGGGCTGAAGATGGTCAGATCGGAACCACGCTCCTTCATCAGGCGCAGCTGGTTGGTTTCGATGGTCTCGCGGATTTCATCGTCGCTGATCTTCAGGTCAGCCGCCGAAGGAGTCTTGCTCGGGTCCTTGAGGCCGGCGATCTGCAGATCGCGCCATGCGCCCAGGGCCGCAGGCGCCGTGGTGTAGTGTCCGTGTACGTCAATAATCATGTAAGAACCCCTCGAAGGTTGGAAATCAACGGTTGACCGTCAAGGCCGGCACCAGGGCCGGCCGCTATTCAAAAGCTTGGCAAAAACTCAGCGCTCGGTCTTGGGTGTGGCCATCTGCTTGATGATCAGTGCCGCTGCGGCGATCAGGCCGGGAATCGCGACCACCGTGAAGATCTGGCTGAAGCCCAGGTTACGCACCGTCAGCTCGGCCACCAGGAAGGAGCCGGCAATACCGCCAAAGCGGCCGATGCCCAGCATCCAGGCCACACCGGTGGCGCGGCCACTGGTGGGATAGAAAGCGGCGGCCAGTGCCGGCATGGAGGACTGCGCGGTATTCATGATGGTGCCGGCAACAAAGACCGAGACCACCAGCCAGCCCAGGCTGCCAGCTTCCTGGCCGATCCACCAGATGGATACAGCGGTCAGCGCATAGCCCACGGCAATGATGCGATTGGCGTTGAAGCGATCCATCAGCCAGCCAAAGAACACCGCGCCTACGCCGCCCAGCGGAAACAGCGCCGCCACCAGCGTGGCCGTCTTGGGATCCAGGCCGCCTTCCTTGAACAGCACGGGCATCCAGTTCATCAGCGCATAGAAGATGACCAGGCCCATGAAATAGGCAATCCACAGCATGACCGTGCCCACTGCATATTGCCTGGACAGCACCACACCCATGCCGCTCTTGCCTTCCACGGCAGCCTTGTTCTCTGTCATCACGAACTTCTGCACATGCTGCACGGCATTGCCGGCGATGCGGGCCAGAGGCTTGCGGATACGGTCTGCCGAGTAGCCTTTGCCCACCATATAGCGCACGGATTCGGGCAGCAGCAACACCAGCAGCACCAGCAGCACCAGCGGAGCAATACCGCCCAGGTGCAGCACGCTGCGCCAGCCGAAATGGGGAATCATCCAGGCAGCCAGGAAACCACCGAAGGCGGCGCCCAGCGGAAAGCCGCAGAACATGGCGTTGGTGATGGTGGCACGGCGGTTCTCAGGGCAGTACTCGCTCATCAGTGTCACGGCATTGGGCATGGCAGCGCCCAGGCCCAGGCCGGTGACAAAGCGCCAGGCCGTCATGCTGGTCAGGTCATGGGTATAGCCCGAAGCCAGGCAGGCCACGGCAAACACCAGCACCGAACCCACCAGCACGGCCTTGCGGCCGAACTTGTCGGCCAGCGGGCCGGAACTCATGGCGCCGGCGGCCAAGCCGAACAGCGCCGCACTGAGCACAGGAGCCAGGTCGGCCTTGGCCAAGCCCCACTCGCCCAACAGCGATGGCGCGATATAGCCGATGGCAGCGGTATCAAAGCCATCGAGCAAAACGATGAAGAAACACAGGGCGAAAATCACCCACTGGTAACCGGAGAACGGCTGATCGTTCAGCACGGTCTGCACGTTTGCGACCGTGGCGTCGGTTTTTGGATTGCTAGCTTGCGAAGTCATATTTGGTATCTCAGTTGCCTCTCTTTGTCGCCTCTATCTCCTGTCTCGCGGCTGGCGCCAAAGCCTTCAGGCTCCTGTACGTCCGTCACGAAAGGGCTATGACTGCCCTTTTGCTGGATGGGGTCGCAGCGTCCAGGCCCCCTGCCCGGACGACTGCTTCAATTCACGCGGGCTCCATGCCCTGGCGGCGCTTGGCCTCGGCCGCTTGCGGCGAAGCCATGAAAGCCAGCAAACGCTGGGCCGCTTCTGCATTCGCTGCGCCGCTCACGACCGCCGCAGAAAAAACCGTATCGATGGCAATGGCCGCGGGCAGTGCGCCCACAATCTGAATGCCTTGTACGTGGATCAATTCGCTCAGTTGCTGGAAACCCAGAGCCACTTCACCCGAAGCCACCATGGAGCCCACGGGCACGCCAGGACGGGCCTGCACCATGCGGGGCTTGATCTCTTCGGCAATGCCCCAGCGCTCGAACAGCTTTTGCAGCGCTATGCCACTGGGGCCGGTCGAAAAACCAATGCTGGGCGCAGCCAGCACCGCAGCGCGCACAGCTTCTTCGCTGCGGATATCGGGTTGAGTGGTGGCGGCAGGCACGGCAACCGCAGTGCTGGAGAGCATCAGATCCACCTTGCTGCCCGGCAGCACGCGGCCGGCAGCTTCCAATTTGTCGATGGCATTGGAGGCCAGGAAAACCAGATCAAAGGCCTCTTCACCGACCTGCACACGCTGGGCTGCGTCCACGCCCCCCACGGACTCAATGTCTACGGGCTCGCCGCCCTGCTCCTTCCAAGCCTGGGTCAGATCTGCCAGAACCTGGCGGGTTGCCATGGACGAAATGCCCTTCATGCCTGAATCTCCTGAGCCTTGTCGAGCTGTCCGCCAGTACCGTGATCCGCCAAGATCCTGCACACCGTCAAGCCGCCCAGGTCTCATAGCTTTGAAGATCACAGCACTGCAGCAGCGCAACCATCTAAACGAAATGAATATGCGAGGACTTACGCAAACAAGAATGCACAAGGAACATGCCTATAGGGCCAACATCTTGCTTGAACCTGATTTGCGTAAGTCGTGTGCTTATTGTGGCCACGCGGCATGCAGGGCTCCAGCCCCCTTCTCCGCTAGCAGCTATGCCATGAACACATATCAAAGCACTTACTCACCACATCAAAAATATACCTATGAAATATGCATAAATCTCACAAAAACAAAAAGCCTTCTGCTATTTATTGAATAGTAGAAGGCTTTGGAAGCTGCACTTAAGCAACAGAAAATTTAGTGGTTAACCCTAGTCAATCGTCATGATGCCGATGACCTCGGCCACGGCCGTGGCCCTGGTCGTTCTCTCGGTCGCGCCGCTCCCAACCGCGATGCTCGTGACGGTCCCTGCGTTCGTCCCTGTCCCAGCGGCGATGATCATCATGGTCATCGCGATCCCAATGCCGCTCATGACGGGGTGGCGGCCCACCCCGCCACTGAGGCGGAGCATCGCGCAAAAAGTAGGTAGGGCGGCCGCACGCGTGGTAGCGGCCGCAGTAACGGCGCCAGTCGCGCGCATGGCCGGGCGGCACCCACATGTAAATGGGCTGCGCCTGCTGTACCACCGGTCCACCCCACATGGGCTGCCCATAGAGCAGTGCTGGCGGTGCGGCGTTACCGATATTGACCTGGCCATAGACGCCAGGGGCCAGTTGTCCCGAGATGGAACCGCTGATATAGGCCTGAGCCTGGGAAAAGCCTACAGCACAGGTCAGTGCCAGTGCAGCTAACGCCTTATACGAAATACGCGAAGAAGGCATAGATCAGGGGTATATAAGTTTTATTCCCTCAAGTCCAAAGACCGGGGGCTTGCTCTCAACAGTGCCATAAAGGCACTAACTTAATAACGCGCCCCATCCATTCTGGCTGACAAGATCGCTCATATGAAAGGCTACCCAAGGCGGGACTTGGTCTCTCCTCTTAAACTCCGCTCAGCGGCTCTCCTGCTCCTGAAGCAGCCGCCACATCACTTTGCCGCTGCCGCTCTTGGGCAGGGCTTGCATGAAAGTGACACTGCGTGGCGCTTTGTAGACGGCCATGTTCTCGTGGCACCAGTTGACGATGTCCTGCTCAGTTGTGGTTTCATGGCCGGCGCGCAGCACCACCACGGCTTTGACGCTTTCCCCACGGTAATCGTCCTTGGTGGAGATCACGCAGGCCTCCTGAATCGCGGGGTGACGGAACATCAGCGCTTCCACCTCGGCCGGCCAGACTTTGAAGCCGCTGGCATTGATCATGCGCTTGAGGCGGTCGGTGATAAAGAAGTAGCCATCCTCGTCAATTCGACCCAGATCACCTGTTCTGAAAAAGCGCTTGCCATCCAACTCCAAGAACGCCTGTTCGGTCGCTTCAGGGCGCTGCCAGTAGCCTTCAAAGACTTCAGGACCATGCACCACGATTTCGCCCTGCTCACCTTGCGCGACTTCCTCAAGGGTGTCCGGGTCAATGATGCGCGCATCGGTGCTCATGAAGGGAATGCCCAGACATTGCTGCTTGGGATGGTCGGGCGGGTTGCTGTGCGAAGGTGCGGCGGTTTCCGTCAGGCCATAACCTTCACAAAAGCGCAGTCCGTATTGCTCAAGCAGACGCTGAGCCACGGCCTGGGGCATGGCTGCGCCGCCGCCGCCTATGTATTTGAGGCTGGACAGATCAAATGAAGCAAAGTTGGGACTACCTAGCAGATCGATCACCATGGTGGGGATGTTTGTCCAACTGGTGACTTTGTAATGCGAGATCAGCCGCCCAGCCAGCTCCCTGTCCCAACGCGGCATGATCAGCAGGGTAGCGCCCAGATAAATGGCGCTGTGCAGCACTGAAACCAGGCCCGTGATGTGGAACATGGGCACTACCCCCAGCACCACATTTTCGCTGGTGCCATTGCCCCAGGCAGCACTGGCGACCGCGTTGTGGTTGAGACTTCGGTGTTTGTGCATGCAGCCTTTGGGCTGGCCGGTCGTTCCGCTGGTGTATGGCAGCACGGCCAAATCGTCACGCCCCACGGTATGGGCCGGTGGCTCATCCTGGCAAGCAAGCGCATCAGCCCAGGCATGCACCTGTCCGTGGCTGAGTTGCGCGGGCTCGTGCTCGCTCAGCAGCCAGTGATGCCAACTCTGCGGCGGAGCATCCAGCCCCTGAACATTGGGATCAAAACCTTCGGTGAAGCGGGTCACCACCATATGCGACAGTTGCTGCTCTTGCGGCAGCGCGTTGCTGGCCTTGGCCAGCGCCTGCGCCAGATCGGCCGAGGTGATGGCTACCTTGGCGCCTGAGTCGGTGATGTAGTGCTTGAGTTCCTCCGCCGTATTCATGGGGTTGACCGGAACGACCACAGCATTGGCGCGGTAGATGGCGTAATGCGCCAGCACCAGTTGGGAGGAGTTTTGCATCAGCAAGATGACGCGATCGCCCTTGCCCACCCCCAGACTATGCAGATAGGCCGCCATGCGCTGCGTACCCTCGCACAGTTGCTGGTATGTTGTCTTGCGCCCCAAAAACACCAGCGCGGTCTTGTCCGGATAACGGCACGCGTTGATGTGCAGATTCTCCCAAACGCTGGAAGCGGGAACGGTAATGGAGTGCGGCAGACGAGCAGGCCAGAATTTGTAGTGAGAGGACATGGGCTGGAGCATGAGTCGGTGAGAACGCAGGTACTGCAATACAGCACGGGAACAGTCATAGTCCTGACGGACTAGAGCATCGATTGCCTAGGCTAGTGCGCCAGCACCTTGGTGGCATTCGGGTAGGCCACTAGAGCCCGTCACCAAAGTGACCTCGCTAACGGGTTCACCCCTCGGCAAGCAATCCCCCTGACGGCCAGCACGCCGTGCATTTACCATGCAGCCATGTCGCATGAATCCCGCCTGCAGCAGTCGCTGCGTCAATTGCTTCTCAGCCAGCGCACTGCGGCCCTGGCCGTGCAACCTCTGGCTGATTTCATCAATGTCTCAGCCCTGCCTGCGCCGCAGATTTCCATGGTGCCTTGGGCCTGGGATGCAGAGTTCTTCACGCTGATCATTCATGTCAGCGGCCTGGCCAGCCACACGCAGGCCATGGAACAACACCCGGCAGTCAGTCTGCTGATGACGGCCACCGAACAAACGGGCCAGGGTGTGCATGCGCTGGAGCGGGTCAGCATCCAGGGTGTCGCTTCCACTCCGCCTGAGGGTAGTGTGCTCTGGCAAGGTGCCCGCAAGGCTTATCTGGCGCGTTTTCCCGAGGCCGAGCCTATGACGGCGCTGGGCGATTTTCGTTTTGTCTGCATCACGCCACAAAGCGGCAGGCATGTCGCTGGCTTTGGCGCGGCACGCGATGTGGACGCGCAAGATCTGATTGCAGCCCTTAACCCGGCGGCCTAGTCTTTGCTGGTCCGACCTGGCTTAGTCTGGCGCACATGCTCTTCAACCAGTTCCATGCAGGCCAGAGGCTGGCCCTGCACCAGGGCCTGAACATGGTCCTGCCAGATCTGCCCCTGCTGCTCCACGTTTGCGTCCAGAAAGCACTGCAGCATCTGCTGCGGATCTGCACAGACCTGATAGTGATAAGGATTGCGCCGCAGGCATGCCGCGCGCAGATGCAGGCCCAACGCCTCCCACGTCACCGCCCGGCCTTGCAGGCGCTGCCACTGATGCAGCAGCTCATGGGCGAAGACGCCAGCCACCACAGGGTGGGCAAGCCGCAGCGGCTTATGCGGGTCCCTGTGCTCAAAAAAGCTGCGCGGCAGATAGATGCGCCCGCCGCCCAGGGACAGCGCGCGCCTGGTATCGCCCAGACGCCGCACATGCAGACGCATGCCGGGCAGCAACTCATCCAGCGCAGTGCCGAAAAGCCGCTGTACGAATCCGGCCTCGACCGGCATCAGGCTTCGCCGCCAGAACATCATGCAACAGGCCACGGGCAAGGAAGATTTCGCATCTCGGAGACTCCTGGCACGTTCTAGAACTCGAAGACCTGGCCCGGCTGCGGAAGCTGCACCGAGAAATGCAGGCGCTCGTGCAGCAGCGTGGCCAAGGCCAGGGAGGCATGCGGCTCTCCATGCACCACAAAGGTCTGCTGCGGCGGGCGGGTGAACGCGGCCGCCCAGTCCAGCAGAGCTTGCTGGTCGGCATGGGCCGAAAAGCCGCCCAGGGTATGGATGCCGGCACGGACTTCCACTTCATCACCAAGCAGGCGCACCTGCCTGGCACCGTCGACCAGCCTTCGACCTAGCGAACCATCGGCCTGATAGCCGCAAATCACCACTGCACACTCGGGCCTGGACAGATTGTTCTTCAGATGGTGCAGCACCCGTCCCGCGTCGCACATGCCGCTGGCCGAGATGATGATCGCGCCGCTCTTGATGCGGTTGAGCTTGATGGAGTCCTCCACATCGCTGATGAAATGAATGTGCGGCGACTCCTTGAGTCTCTTGACGCTGCCCAGCAACTGTCTGGCCTCCTCGTCGAACACGTTGAAATGCCGCAGCGTGATATCCGTAGCTGCCACCGCCATCGGCGAATCCACAAATATCTCTACCGGCGGCAGGCGCTGCTGCTGGATCAGCTGCAGAAAGTGATAGAGCAGCTCCTGCGTGCGCCCCACGGCAAATGCCGGGATGACCACATTGCCATGGGGAACCGTGCGCGTGACCACATCGACCAGCTCTTCCAGGGTATCGCCAGTACTCTTGTGCTGCCGGTCGCCATAGGTGGACTCGATGAGCAGCAGATCAGCGTCCGTGATCGGCGTGGGATCGCGCAGGATCACCCGCCCCGGCTGGCCCAGATCGCCGCTGGCCACCAGCTTGCGCGAGCCGCCATGACCATCTGCCAGCCATAGCTCCACAATGGCCGAGCCCAGAATATGCCCGGCATCCTGAAAACGTACCGTCACCGCAGGATGAGGTTCAAAGCGCTGTCCATAGGCTCTGGCCTGGACCTGCTCCAGCGTGCTCGCCACATGGGCCAACGAATACAGAGGAACCGTCGGCTCGCGCTCGTGCCCTCGGCCTTCACGCCGGCGCCGCGCCGCCCGTTCGGCATCCATCATCTGGATATGGGCGCTGTCCTTGAGCAAGACCTCGAGCAAATCCTTGGTGGCCAGAGTGGCATAGATGGGGCCCTTGAAGCCCTGAGCCACGAGCTTGGGCAACAAGCCGCTGTGATCGATGTGCGCATGGGTCAGAACGACGAAATCCAGGCTTGCAGCATCAAAGGCAAAGGCTTGCTGGTTGTGCTCGTCGGCCTCGCGGCCGCCCTGGGCCATGCCGCAGTCGATCAGAAATCGGCAACTATGCGCCTCGACCAGAAAACAGGACCCCGTGACCGATTGCGCCGCACCGTGAAAAGTGATGTTCATGAAGCATCCATTGACGATCCACATGGACCGTCAATGAATCTAGCACCACTGGCGCCTGCGCTGCCAGAGCCTCAAGTCTTGCCTTGATGCCCATCAAACCGCGGAGCCTGCCTGGGCGCTGCAAACACCGGCTGGCTCAGCAGCAGGAGTCACAAGCCGGCAAACCGCCCGCCAGGGCGGACAGGACAGCTCTCGCCTCAGCTGCTGGCCGCCACGGACTCGCCGCTGTCCCAGCCTCCGCCCAACGCGCGAATCAGCGCCACCGTGGCCGTGTACTGCGCGGTGCGCACCTGCAAGGCCTGGCGCCGGTTGCGCAACTCGTTGCGACGTGCATCCAGCAGCTCCAGCTGGCTCACCAGACCGTTGCGATAGCGCACGTCCGAAAGGTGCGTGGCCCGCTCGGAAGACTGCACGGCCTGCCCCAGCACGCGGGCCTGGCCCGAGAGCAGGCGCAAGGCACTGAGCTGATCCTCCACATCCCGAAAGGCTGCGAGTACCTGGCCGCGCTGGGCCGCCACGGCGGCTTCCAGGCGCGCACGGGCCCCCTCCTCCTGCGCGGCGCGCTGGCCGCCGTCGAAGATGGGCAGCGACAGCAAGGCGCCTATGCCCCAGGAGCGCGCCGACCACTTGAACAGATCGCCCAGCTCCGGCGAGGCATAGCCGCCATTGCCCGTGAGCGTGATGGCCGGAAACCATGCGGCCTGGGCCACGCCCACGCGCGCCTGGGCCGCCAGCACGGATGTCTGAGCCGCCGACACATCGGGGCGGCGCGCCAGTACCGTCGCGGGCACGCCTGCCGGAATCACGGGCAGCGTTGCCAGCACAGGCTGCGAAGCCAGCGTGAAGCCAGTGGCGACATCCCCCACGAGCACGGCCAGCGCATGCGTGAGGGCCGCCTGCTGGCGCTCCAGCGCCAGTGTCTCGGCCTCGGTGGCCGAAACCTCGGTCTGCATGCGCGCCACGTCCAGCTCGGCTGCATCGCCGGCGCGGAAGCGCTTCTCGATCAGCGTCAGCGTCTCGCGATAGGCCGCCAGACTCTGCTCGACCAGCTGGCGCTCGGTCTGCAGCGAACGCAGCTGCAGATAAGTCTGCGCCACATCGGCCTGCACCATCAGGCGCGTGCTCTGCAGCAAGGCCTCGCGTGCATTGGCATCCTCGCGTGCCGCTTCGCTGGCCCGCGACAGGCGGCCGAACAGATCCGCTTCGTAGGAGAAGTTCAGGCCGGCCGTGACCAGTGTGGCGGGTTGCATGCCGTTCGCCGTGTTCGCACCGGCCTGACGCGCGGCACCGCCCGCAGCCCCGATCTGCGGCTGGCGCTGCGCATCGGCCGAGCGCAGCAGCGCGCGGGCTTCGGCCAGGCGCGCCGCAGCGGTCTGCACATCGGTATTGGCTTCACCCGCACGCTCCACTAAAGCGCTGAGCTCGGTGTCGGCAAATACCCGCCACCAGGCACCGCGCGGCTGGGCCTCGGCCGGGGCGGCCTGCGTCCAGCCCGCGGCTGCAGCCTGGGCACTGAAGCTTGCGGGCACGGCAACGCCGGCATGCTCGGCCACCGTGGGCGGTGCGCTGGCGCAACCCGCCAGCACCAAGGCTGCCGTCAGCGCGCTCAGGAACGGCATCAGGGATCGAATGCCTTGCATCGTTTTCATATCGGAATCCATGGTTGATTGGGGCTTATTCGTCATGGCCGCGTGGCGCAGCAGGCATGGGCAGGGCCGAGGCGCCGTGACCGGGCTCGCTGATCGGCGCCACATGACTGCCATGCTGCTGCAACGGGCGGTTGCCGGCCAGACGACGCAGCACCACATAGAACACCGGCGTGAGGAACAGGCCAAAGGCCGTCACACCGATCATGCCGGCGAACACCGCCACACCCATGGCGCTGCGCATCTCGGCTCCCGCGCCCGTGGACAGCACCAGGGGCAGCACGCCCATGACAAAGGCCAGCGAGGTCATGAGGATGGGGCGCAGGCGCAGGCGGCTGGCTTCGATGGCGGCCTGCACGGGCGTGCGGCCCGCAAATTCCAGCTCGCGGGCGAACTCCACGATCAGGATGGCGTTCTTGGCCGACAGCCCCACGAGCACGATGAGCCCGATCTGCGTGAACACATTGTTGTCGCCGCCGCTCAGCCACACGCCCGTCATGGCAGCCAGCAGGCCCATGGGCACGATGAGGATGATGGCAATCGGCAGGGTTAGGCTTTCGTACTGCGCCGCCAGCACCAGAAAGACCAGCAGGATGGCGATGGGGAACACCAGCACGGCGGAATTGCCGGCCAGGATTTCCTGGTAGGTCAACTCGGTCCACTCGAAGCCTATGCCGGGCGGCAGGGTTTCGGCGGCAATGCGCTCGACGGCGGCCTGGGCCTGGCCCGAGGAGAAGCCGGGCGCAGGACCGCCATTCACGTCGGCGGCCAGAAAGCCGTTGTAGCGCATGGCGCGTTCGGGCCCGAAGCTGGGTTCGAGCTTCATCAGCGCCGACAGCGGCACCATCTCGCCTGTGGTGGAACGCACCTTGAGCAGGCCCACGTCTTCGGCGCGCGCCCGGTAGGCTGCGTCAGCCTGCACGCGCACGCTATAGGTGCGGCCAAACTGGTTGAAGTCGTTCGCATACAAGCTGCCCAGGTAGATCTGCAGCGTCTCGAAGATATCCGTCACGGGCACGCCGAGCTGACGCGCCTTGGTGCGGTCGATTGCGGCATAGAGCTGGGGCACGTTGACCTGCCAGCTGGTGAACAGGCCGGCCAGCTCGGGCGTCTGGTAGGCCTTGGCCATGAAGGCCTTCACGGCCGCGTCCATGGCGTCGTAACCCAGCGAGGCACGGTCCTCGATCTGCAGCTTGAAGCCGCCGGTGGTTCCGAGGCCGGCCACGGGCGGCGGCGGGAACATGGCGATAAAGGCTTCCTGGATGCTGCCAAAGGCCTGGTTGAGCTGACCCGCCACGGCACCGCCGCTCTGGTCGGCATGCGTGCGCTCGGCAAAGGGCTTGAGCGTGACAAAGACGATGCCCGAGTTGGAGCTGTTGGTGAAGCCGTTGATGGACAGGCCCGGGAAGGCGATGGCATCTTCCACATTGGGATTTTTCTTGACGATCTCGCCCATGCGGCGGATCACGTCTTCCGTGCGGTCCAGCGTGGCGCCATCGGGCAACTGGGCAAAACCGACCAGATACTGCTTGTCCTGGGCCGGCACAAAGCCGCCGGGCACCAGCTTGAACAGACCCCAGGTCGCGCCCACCAGCACGGCATAGATCACCAGCATCAGCGCCTTGCGGCCGATGACGCGCTGCACGCCACCGCTATAGGCATCGGAGCCGCGCCGGAACAAGGCGTTGAAACGGCGGAAAAAGCCGCCCAGCACCCGTTCCATGCCGCGTGTCAGCGCGTCCTTGGGCGCGTCGTGGCCGCGCAGCAGCAGCGCGGAAAGCGCAGGCGACAGGGTCAGCGAGTTGATGGCCGAGATCACCGTGGAGATGGCGATGGTCACCGCGAACTGGCGGTAGAACTGGCCCGTGAGGCCGCTGATGAAGGCCAGCGGCACAAACACGGCCACCAGCACCAGGGCGATGGCGATGATGGGCCCGCTGACCTCCTGCATGGCGCGGTAGGTGGCCTGGCGCGGCGACAGACCGGCCTCGATGTTGCGCTCCACGTTCTCCACCACCACGATGGCGTCATCCACCACGATGCCGATGGCCAGCACCAGGCCGAACAGGCTCAGCGCATTGATGGAAAAGCCCAGCAGGTGCAGCACGGCGAACGTGCCCACCACCGAGACCGGCACAGCCAGCAACGGAATGATGGAGGCGCGCCAGGTCTGCAGGAACAGAATCACCACGACCACCACCAGGGCCACGGCCTCCAGCAGGGTCTGGATCACGGACTTGATCGAAGCCCGCACGAATTGCGTGGGGTCGTAGGCGATGCGGAACTCCACGCCTTCAGGCATGTGCTTTTGCAGCTCGGCCATGGTGGAGCGCACATTGGCCGAGATTTCCAGGGCATTCGAACCCGGAGCCTGGAACACGCCCATGCCCACGGCCGGGTCGTTGTTGAGCAGGGAGCGCAGCGAATAATCGGCCGCGCCCAGCTCCAGCCTGGCCACGTCACGCAAGCGCGTCACGGCACCGTCGGAGCCGGTCTTGACGATGATGTCGCCGAACTCTTCCTCGGTCTGCAAGCGGCCTTGCGCATTGATGGACAGCTGCATGTCCACACCGGGCAGACCGGGCGAAGCGCCGACCACGCCGGCTGCAGCCTGCACGTTCTGGCCGCGGATGGCAGCCACCACATCGGCGGCCGAGAGACCGCGCTGCGCCACCTTCTGCGGGTCCAGCCATGCACGCATGGAATAGTCGCCGCCGCCGAAGATCTGCACCTGGCCCACACCCTGGATGCGCGCCAGGCGGTCCTTCACATTGAGCACGGCATAGTTGCGCAGATAGTCGATGTCATAGCGGCCGTTGGGCGAGACCATGTGCACGACCATGGTCAGGTCGGGCGCACTCTTGACCGTGGTGATGCCCAGGCGGCGCACTTCCTCGGGCAGGCGCGGCTCGGCCTGGGAGACGCGGTTCTGCACCAGCTGCTGCGCCTTGTCCGGATCGGTGCCCAGCGCGAAGGTCACGGTCAGCGTCATCACGCCGTCGGTCGTGGCCTGGCTGCCCATGTAGAGCATGCCTTCCACGCCGTTGATGGATTCCTCCAGCGGCGTGGCCACGGTTTCGGCAATTACCTTGGGATTGGCGCCCGGGTACTGGGCGCGCACCACCACCGAGGGTGGAGCGACCTCGGGGTATTCCGAGATCGGCAGCGTTCGCATGGCGATCAGGCCAGCGAGAAAGATGAGCACCGACAGCACACCCGCAAAGATCGGGCGGTCGATGAAAAATCGGGAAAGGTTCATGGTGTCGGAGGATTAAGGGTTCTCAGACCGTGGGTAGCTTGGCGGCGCTGCGGCCATCGGCCAGCTCGGCCTTGGCGTCCATGGGCACCTCCTGAGGCGCGACCACCACGCCGGGGCGCACACGCTGCAGTCCGTTGACGACGATGCGCTCGCCGGCCTTGAGGCCCGAAGTCACCACGCGCAGGCCGTTCACCGGTGCGCCCAGTTGCACCTCCCGGTACTCGGCCTTGTTGCCCTCGCCCACCACCAGCACGAATTTCTTGCTCTGGTCCGTGCCCACGGCGCGCTCGTTGATGAGCACGGCCTGGGTGGTCTGGGGTTGGCCCATGCGGATGCGCGCGAACTGGCCGGCCATGAGCGTGCCGTCCACATTGCCGAACACGGCCCGCACGCGCACCGTGCCGCTCTTGGCATCGACCTGGTTGTCTATGAGCTGCAGATGACCGGCATAAGGCGTGCCGCCGCTGGTACCCACCCCCATCTGAACGGGAATGGTTTCAATCAGCGCACGCGTGCTGCGTCCCTGGCTTGCGCTCTGCAGACCCTGCAGCGCCTGGGCCACGATCTGCTCGTCTGCGTCGAAACTGGCATACATGGGGTCCACTGATACCAGGGTGGTCAGCACCGGAGCACCGGCTCCCGAGCTCACGAGATTGCCCACCGTGACCTCGATGCGACCCACGCGCCCGCTCACCGGCGCCTTGACCTGGGTGTAGCCCAGGTTCAGCTTGGCGGTCTGCAGCGCAGCCTGGGCGGCGCGCAGATTCGCATCGGCCTCGCGCCGGGCATTCACCCGTTCGTCGTATTCCTTTTGCGCGATCGCCCGCTCGTCCCACAGACGCGTGGCGCGCTCGGACTCGCTCTGGGTATAGGCCATGCGTGCCTTGGCGGCAACCACCTGGGCTTCGGCGCGATCGACTTCTGCCACATAGGGAGCCGGGTCCACGGTGAACAGCAGATCACCGGCCCTGACCAGCGCGCCTTCCTTGAAATGCACGGCCTGCACCGCACCCGAGACGCGCGGCTGCACATCCACGCGCTGCACGGCTTCAAGGCGGCCGGAGAATTCATTCCACAGCGTCACGTCCTGCTGCAGGACCTGGGCAGCCGAGACCGGCACGGCCGGCGCGGCGGCTTGCGCAGCCGGTGCTTCCGCGTGCGATGCCTGCAGGCCCAGCATGGCGGCGGTCGTAGCGATCACAGCAGCGGCGACGCCGGCGGCGGCCCACCGGCGGCGATTGGAGAGTTTGGAGTGCTCGTTCATGGCAATGTCTTTGGTTCAAGGGTTGAAAGCGGTAGCGGCTCTTTCGGCGGCAGGCAAGACTCATCCCTTCCAGCGCTCAGGCCAGGAATCGAATGAGAAAGAGAAGAAAAAGGCGCAGCCGTACTGCGTCCGGCCCAGCAGGCCGGATCAGGTCAGCGGTATCAGCAGGGAAAGATCAGCTCAGAGCCGACATCGGGTGGTTTCGAAAAACTGGCGCAGCTGCTCCTGCAACTGCGCGGCGCAAGGGCAGGACTCGGGCGGCTGCTCCAGCAGTGCCTGCGGCCATTCCCCCGCTTCTGCAAACACATGGCGAAACACGCTCAGGCCGGCAGCTTCCAGCCGCGCGCCATAGTTCAGTGCCTCATCCCGCATGGGGTCGGCCTCGCCGACCAGAATCAGCGTCGGCGGCAGTCCCGCCAGGCGGCGGGCCCGCGCCGGCACCGCATAGGGGTGCTCCGCATCATGCGGCTCGCCCAGGTACTGGCACCAGCCCGAAGCCCATTTGCATTCGACGGACTCGCCCTGGGCGGCACGCTGCGAAGGCGTTGCCGAGCAAGGGTCCAGCATGGGAGAGATCAGAATCTGCCCGGCCAGCGGCGGCTGCTGCTGATCGCGGGCCATCATGCAGACGCCGGCCGCCAGATTGGCGCCTGCCTCTTCACCGGCCAGATAGAGCGGAGCGCCCTTTCCGGCCAGCTTGGTACGTTGCTTGTAGGCCCACAGCAGCACCTCGTAGCCCAGCTCCAGCGGACGCGGAAACGGATGCTCGGGTGCCAGCGGATAGGCCAGCGACACCACACAGGCCCCGGCCGCCGCCAACGAGCTGCCGACGGTGCAGCCGTTGTCCAGATCTCCGGCCACAAAGGCGCCGCCATGGAAATGCAGCACCAGCGGGACGACTTCGCCGCGCCGCTTGCCGCCATATATGCGCACATGGGCCTGCACACCATCGGCCACGGAAATCGTGGTGTCGGTATGAGGAATCGGCTGCAATGCGGTGGCTTTGGTGTTTGACATGGATTTTCCGGACAGGACCGGGTGATGGAACAGAAATGTAGCAACAGCACTTGACGGCATAAACCCCGCAAACGCGGCCACACTGTTTCCAATTCTCGAACAATGACGGTGTGAGCTGTGTGTGAGAATCCCGCATCCTCGGCGAGTCCGGGTTTTCGCGAGGACAAGGAGATCCCATGGATCAGATACAGGCCATGCGTATTTTCGCGCGGGTCGTGGAAGCCGGCACTTTCACGCGTGCAGCCGATTCGCTGCAAATGCCAAAAGCCAGTGTGACCAAGAACGTTCAGGCTCTGGAAGAGCGCCTGCGCGTGAAGCTGCTCAACCGCACCACGCGCCGCGTCACCGTGACCGCCGATGGTGCGGCCTATTACGACCGTGCGGTGCGCCTGCTCACCGACTTCGACGATCTCGAGGCCAGCGTCAGCCAGGCCCGCACCACGCCGCGCGGGCGCCTGCGCGTGGATGTGGGAACCACCGTGGCGCGTCTGCTCATCATTCCCCATCTGAGCGAATTCCAGTCCCGCTACCCCGAGATACAGATCGATCTGGGCGTGAGCGACCGCACCGTGGACCTGATCAGCGACAACGTGGACTGCGTAATCCGCGGCGGCGAGCTGGCCGACCAGTCCCTGGTGGCGCGCCGCATCGGCAATCTGGAATTCATCACCGTTGCCGCACCCGAATATCTGCAGCGCCACGGCGTGCCACAGCACCCGCGCGATCTGGAGTCCGGCCATCGCAACGTGATCTATTTCTCCCCGGTCTCGGCGCGGCGCTATCCGCTGGAATTCCACAAGGGCGGCGAAGTGATAGAGATCGCCAGTCCTGCACATCTTGGTGTCAACGAAGGCAATGCCTATATCAGCGCCATCCTTGCCGGCCAGGGCATAGGACAGCTCAGCCGCTTCCAGATTCACAAGTACCTGGAAAGCGGCCAGCTGCAGCGGGTGCTGGAGGACTGGAAACACCCTTTGCTGCCGATCTATGTGGTCTATCCGCCCAACTCCCACCTCAGCGCCAAGGTGCGCGCCTTTGTGGACTGGGTGGTGGAGCTGTTTTCGCGCAATCCGCTGCTGCAGGGCGAAAGCCGGCTCGCCTAGTCAGGCAGAGCCCCATTCGTCAGGCCGTCAGGCCGGCATCACTGCTGCAGCTGCGCCCAAACCTTGTCCAGCCGCTTGGCGCTGACCGGATACGGCGTGCGCAGCTCCTGGGCAAAAAAGCTCACGCGCAGCTCCTCCAGCATCCAGCGGTACTCCTGCATTCGGGCATCGACCTGCCCCTTGCGCTCGGCCACCAGCCGCCAGTAGCGCTGCTCCAGCGGCAGCAGCTCCTTGAGCTTGGCGGCATCGCGCGCCGGGTCGGCCCGGTACTTGTCCAGACGCGAGCTAATGGCCTTGAGGTAGCGCGCGTAATGACCGAGCTGCGCCCAGGGGGCCACGGCGATGAAGTTCTTGGGCATCAGCTTTTGCAGCTGCTCGCCCGCGTCCTTGGTGGCCTCGGGCGCGTTCTTGGTGTCCTTGATCTTGCGCGCGGCTGCCGCGTACTCGGCAAGGATGGTGGCCGACATGCGTGCCACCTCGTTGGCAATCAGCGTAAGGCGCCCACGGCCGTCCTGCACGCGCTGCTTGAAGTCGGCCTCGTTGCTAGGCAGCGGCTCCTGCAAAAAGGCGCGGTCTATGGCCACATCGATGATCTGGCCGCGCAGCTCCTCCTGCGTGCCCAGCGGCATATAGGCCACGGCCATCTTCTGCAGATCGGGAATATTCTTTTCCAGATACTTGAGCGCATCGCGAATCTGCAGCGCGAACAGCCGGCGCAGACCCACGCGGTGCTTGGCGGCAGCCGCTTCGGGCTCGTCGAAGACCTCGATACCGACGGCGTCGCCATGGTCGATCAGGGCCGGAAAGCCGATCAGCGTGCTGCCGCCCTTCTTGATTTCCATAAGCTCGGGCAGCTCGCCAAAGCTCCAGTCCTTGTAGCGAGCATCATGCGACTGGGCCGGCTTGCCCCCCGCAGCCTTATCATTTTTAGGAGCTGCTTGCGCTTGTCTATTATCATTTTCAGATTCTTTTGACTCTGAAATGCTTGTATCACTTGCGCCAGCAGCTACCTTTAATGAAGCAAGTGCCTGAAAAGCGCCGCGAGCCTTGGCGCCCCACTCGGCCTTGAGCGCGCCCAGATTGCGGCCCTGACCCAGCTGGCGGCCATGCTCGTCGGTGATGCGGAAGTTCATGAACAGATGCGGGCTCAGCATGTCCAGCTTGAAGTCTGCGCGCTTCACATCCAGCGAGGTCTCGTCGCGAACCTGCTTGAGCAAGGCGTCGATCAGCCCCCCCTGGGCCCAGCGCTCGCTCTCGGTGAACAGCTCGGCCAGCCTCGCCGCGCTCTCGGGCAGCGGCACAAAACGGCTGCGCGGGCGCTGGGGCAGGCTCTTGAGCAACGCCTGGATCTTGTCCTTGAGCATGCCCGGCACCAGCCACTCGGCGCGCTCCTCAGACACCTGGTTGAGCACGAACAGCGGCACGGTGACCGTGATACCGTCGCGCGCGTCGCCGGGGCTGTGCAGATAGCTGGCGCTGCAATCGGCACCGCCCAGCTTCACGGTCTTGGGGAATTTGTCCGTGGTGATGCCTGCGGCCTCGTGCCGCATCAGCTCGTCCCTGGACAGGCGCAGCAGCTCGGGCTGGTTCCTGCTCTCGGCGCGGAACCACTTGTCGAAGGTCGCGCCGCTGTACACATCCTTGGGCAGATGCTGGTCGTAGAAGGCAAAGATCAGTTCGTCATCGACCAGCACGTCCTGGCGGCGGCTCTTGTGCTCCAGCTCCTCGACCTTGCGCATGAGCTTGAGGTTGGCGGGCAGGAAATGCCACTTCGTTTCCCACTCGCCCTCCACCAGGGCCTGGCGGATGAAGAGATTGCGCGCCTCGTGCGGATCGACGCGGCCGTAGCTGACGCGGCGGCCGTTGTAGACCACCAGACCGTAGAGCGTGGCGCGCTCGAGCGCCACCACATCGGCCTGCTTCTTGCTCCAGTGCGGATCCAGCAGTTGCTTCTTGAGCAGATGCCCGCCCACCTCCTCCAGCCACTGCGGCTCTATGGCTGCAATGCCGCGGCCGTACAGGCGCGAGGTCTCGACCTGCTCGGCCGCCACGATCCAGCGGCCGGGCTTCTTGCTCAGGTGGGCGCCGGGGTGCGGATGGAACTTGATGCCGTGCGCGCCCAGATAGCTCTCGCTTTCCTCTGCACGATAGCCAATATTGCCGAGCAGGCCCGACAGCATGGACAGGTGCACGGCCTCATAGCCCGCCGCCTCGTTGTTGAGCAGCCATTTCTGCTCCTTGACCACGGTCAGCAGCTGAGAGTGAATGTCGCGCCACTCACGCACGCGGCGGATATTGATGAAGTTCTGGCGCAACAACTGCTCCCACTGGCGGTTGCTGATCTTGTGCGTGGCCTCGTCGGCATGTTGGGCCTGATCGGCAGGGTTGAACAGCGCCAGCCGCTCCTCCACCGTGCCTTCGACCTGCGCGCCGCTGGCACGCTGACTGACGGGCAGGAAGGCCTGGTTGCGCGCATTGGGCCTGGCGGCCGGCGCGTGCTGGACCGCCATCTCCTTGCGGCTCTTGGCCACGACCTTGCCGCCGCGCGCATCCGACAGCCACTTCCACAAACGCAAATAGCCGCTGAATTCGCTTTTCTCGTCGTCGAACTTGGCATGAGCCTGGTCGGCCTGCTGCTGCGCTTCCATGGGCCGGTCGCGCACGTCCTGCACGCTCAGAGCCGAGGCGATGATCAGCACCTCGGACAAGGCGCGGCGCTCGCGCGCCTCCAAAATCATGCGGCCCACGCGCGGGTCCAGCGGCAGGCGTGACAGCTCCTTGCCCATGGGCAGCAAATGGCCGTGATCGTCCACCGCACCCAGCTCGGCCAATAGCTGATAGCCGTCGGCAATGGCGCGGCCCGAGGGGGCTTCGAGGAAGGGGAAATGCACCACATCGCCCAGACCCAGCGACTTCATGCGCAGGATCACGCCGGCCAGCGAGGAGCGCAGGATTTCGGGGTCAGTGAAGCGGTCGCGGCTGACAAAGCTCTCTTCGTCATACAGGCGAATGCAGATACCGTTGGCCACACGGCCGCAACGGCCCGCGCGCTGGTTGGCCGCGGCCTGCGAGATCGGCTCGACCAGCAGCTGCTCCACCTTGCTTCGGAAGGAGTAACGCTTCACACGCGCCGTACCGGCGTCGATCACATAGCGAATGCCCGGAACCGTGAGCGAGGTTTCGGCCACATTGGTGGCCAGCACGATGCGCCGGCCCGTATGGCCGTCAAAAATGCGGTCCTGCTCGGCCTGCGATAGGCGCGAGAACAGCGGCAACACCTCGGCATTGCGCAGCACGGGAGAGTGCTGCAAATGCTTGCGCAGATGGTCGGCGGCTTCGCGAATCTCGCGCTCGCCGGGCAGGAAGATCAGGATATCGCCGCCCTTGCCGCCGGCCCAGAGTTCGTCCACGCCATCGGCAATGGCGTCGTTCAGATCCTTGTCCTTTTCACCCTCGAACGGGCGATAGCGCATCTCCACCGGATAGGTACGACCCGAGACCATGATCACGGGCGCAGGACCGTTCTTCGATTCGAAGTGCTTGGCAAAGCGGTCCGCATCGATGGTCGCCGACGTGACCACCACCTTCAGATCGGGGCGCTTGGGCAGGATCTGCTTGAGATAGCCGAGCAGAAAGTCGATGTTCAGGCTGCGCTCGTGCGCCTCGTCGATGATCAGCGTGTCATAGGCCTTGAGCAGCGGATCGGTCTGGGTCTCGGCCAGCAGGATGCCGTCGGTCATCAGCTTGACGGAGGCGTTCTTCTGCAGCGTGTCCTGAAAACGCACCTTGTAGCCCACCACTTCGCCCAGAGGGGTGTTCAGCTCCTCGGCAATGCGCTTGGCCACCGAGCTGGCAGCAATGCGGCGCGGCTGGGTGTGGCCGATCAGATGGCCGCGCACCTGGCCGTTGGCGTCGGGCGCGGCATTGAGCCTGCCCCGGCCCAGCGCCAGAGCGATCTTGGGCAGTTGCGTGGTCTTGCCCGAGCCGGTCTCGCCACAGACGATGATGACCTGATGGCGATCCATGGCCTCCATGATTTCCTGGCGACGGCTGGATACGGGGAGCGACTCGGGGAAGTTGATCTGCAAAGGCATAAGGGCTGGGATTATCCCAGCCCTTGGCAGGCTCTGCGCCGAGCAGGTTGATCTCAGAACCTGTTCACGATCCAAAGCTCGCTCGCGAGTCACAAGGGCTTGCTATGCTCTGGCGCCTTCCGCTTTCGAATTTCTGCTTTTCTGCGCCTGTTCTCCCATGGTTGTGTCTGCCACGCTGTTCATCCCCTTACTCGCTCTTTGGCTATGGTGGCCCTGCCGTCTGAGCCGGCTCACCCGCATCGTTCTGGTGCTGCTGACAGCGCTTGTCGGCATTTTTCCGGCTCTGCTGCTCAAGGCTGCACAGACCGGTGTGCTGGCCTACACCACCATCGCCCCGCTGCAGGTGCCCGGAGGCTGGGTGCTGGCCACCTTGCTCATGCTGCTGGTATTGGTTCTGCTGCGCGACGGTGTCTGGCTGGCCGGCAAGCTGCTGGGCAAGCCCCGCTGGAGCGGCGCGGCCCATGGCGCGGCGCCTACGCTGGCGGCTCTGGTTCTGACCTCTGCCCTGTCTGGCCTGGGCGTATACAACGCCCTGCAACCGCCGCGGGTCAAGGAAGTGCATGTACCTCTGTCACAGTTGCCCCAGGGGCTTGAAGGGCTGCGCATTGCCGTGTTGGCCGACATCCATGCCAGCCCTGTCAACGATGCGCTTTATGTGCAGACCATCGTGGACCGCACCCTGGCCGCCAAGCCAGATCTCATCGTGCTGCCGGGTGATCTGGTGGACGGCGACATAGCCAGCGGCCGTCAGAATATTGCGCCACTGGCTCAGTTGCATGCGCGTTATGGCGTCTGGGTTGCACCGGGCAATCACGAGTATTACAGCGGCTACGACAGCTGGATGGCCGAGTTTCAGCGGCTGGGTTTGAATCTGCTGGAAAACCGCATGCAGCTGATCGAGGTGGACGGAGCGAAGCTGGCCCTGTCCGGCATCGGTGATCCCGTCTATGGCCGCACCTCTCCCTATAACCGCAAACCGGGCGTACCCGAAGGCATCGCCCCCGATGTGGCGGCCGTCGCCAAACAGGCCACGGTGGCCAAGGCCGACTTTCATGTGCTGCTGGCCCATCAGCCCAAGTTCGCGCGGGACAACGCAGATTACGGCGTTGATCTGCAAATCTCAGGTCACACCCACGGAGGCCTGATCCGTGGCATGGACAGGTTGCTGGTGGCGCCGGTGAACAACGGCTTTGTGCGTGGCAGTTATGAGGTGGACAAGATGCGCCTTATCGTCAGCTCGGGCGCAGGCCTGTGGGCCGGTTTTGCCGTGAGGCTGGGCATCTCGCCACATATCGAAGTGCTGACACTGCAACGGCAGGCCCAATAATCACCCAGGCTGCAGTTTCAAAGTGAAACAGCCGAAGATGAATATGAATTGCTTTCGCCCATACTCTTTGTTGTTTCCTTCTGAAAAATACAGGACCGATGAGGCCCCGTTCGGCCTGACCATGGTCCAGGGAAAAACTCTCAAATCTCCAGAAAAATCATCGCCTTGTGGATATGACGGTCAGCCCACGGCCACGATATCCGCGCAAAACGGCACTCATGCGCAGTGTTCCCCTTGCCGATGAGTCTGCTGTGCGGCCATTTGCTGACAATCTGATGCGGCGGCAATCTCCACCGTCCGGCAATGCACCATTAAGATGCAGCTCAGAATGGGACGGTTCTTTCGTTGAGGCCCGCTCATCGCCCGCAACATCATTTAACTATTGCAGACAATGAACTGTTCTCAATGCGGCAACGCACTGGCTGCGAATGCCAAATTCTGTAATCGCTGTGGCACCCGACAAACACCGCCCACCACCACTTCTGATCTGAGTGCCGCAGCCGCCACAGTAACGACTGCTGCCGAAAAAAACTGTCCCTTGTGCCAGGCCGTCTGCAAGCCCCTGGCCAAGTTCTGCCCCAGGTGCGGCAATTCCTTTCCAGCGAACGCCAACGCCCCATCAGCCGCATCCGCTGAGGCTTCTACCTCAAATGCGCCTTCAAGCACCCCGGCTGCGCTTTCAGATTCGGCGCTGGCAGATTCGGCACCAGCCATTGCTGGATTGGGGGCCGCTGCGACGGCTGCGTCTCAACCGGTACCGAAGATGCCGGCATCATTGACCAGCACAAGCAGCACCGAGCCGCCACGCATAGAACCCATGACGGCGGAGCCTCTGCGCCCGGCGCCCGCATTGCCCTCCGACCACGCCGGCTACCCGCCACCTCCGCCGCCATTCCTGCGCGATATTCGCGCCACTCACAACGCACCAGCAATGCCGCAGGAGCCCGCCAGGCACAACCAGTCCTGGATCAAGTGGCTGGTTCTGGTGCTGATATTGATCGCCATTGGCGCAGGCGTGCTGCTGGCCAGGAATATGGGGGCCTTCCCCGGCATGGGCGGCAGCGCAAGCCAGACGCCCTCTTCTTCTGCCGCGCCCGTCGACAAGAACGCTATCTCCGCAGAGGACAAGGCCAAGGCCGATGCCCTCGTGGGTCCTCAGGGCGCAGGAAATGCGCCGCTTCCTGCCAACGACCCATCCGTGGTCACCATCGACCCGCCTGCGGACAATGTGGATGTCGCTGCGCCTCCCGCAGCACAGCCCACGATCAGCTCACCGGCGCCAACCCCGGCCATTCCCGAAGTGATCGTCAGCCCTGCCGGCCCCTCGCCCGACACGGCAGTTGCACCCAACCCCGCTCCGGCAAGACCCGCCAAGCCCCAATCACGCCCCGCCGTGCGCAGCGGCTCTCCCACGCTGGACGACCTGCTGGACTGATCTGAATGAGAAAAGCCATGAAAACCCACAGAATCGCCCGCTGGGCACAGCTGACCGCGGCAAGCTGCGCCGCAGCCCTGATCAGCGGCTGCGCCACGATGGAAGAAGCCTCCACCTCCTTCAGCTGCATGCTCTCGCGCGTAACCAGCTCGCCCGATCCACGCTGCGGCGGCCCTGTCACCACGGGTGGAGCCAGAACGCCAGCCGGGTCGGCCGCCGGCAGCCAGAACGAACGCTTTGCCCGCCTGCAAGCCGCGCTGGATCAGGAAACAGCCCATGCTGCCGAGCTGCAGAAGCAAGCTGTTCAAGCCATGCAGAAGCTGCCCGTGCGTCAGCGCTCCGTGGCAGGGCCTCTGCGCACCCGGCCCGTACCCATCACCGATGGACAAAGCGGTGTGACCAGCCAGTTGCAGGCCTTCTCCTCTCTCAGCGTGGACATGCCGCTGGCAGCCAAGGGTCGCGGTGAGTACACCCGTGCCATGGACTCCTTGAAGGACCTTGCCAACGAACTGGCCGACAATCGCGGCTCCTCGACCATTCTGGTAGAGCAAGCCGACGCCGATGTGAGCGCGGGCCGCGTCAACACCAGCTCCGGCACCACGCAGACCAAGAACGGCAAGCCCGTGAACGTGCGCAAGAAAGTGGACAGCGGCCTGCCCGTGGGCATCGAGCGCTACACCATCGAAGCGGGAGAGATTCGCGGCAAGCTCTGAACCAGGATCCTTCGGGCAGCCTGCGCGCCAGGCGGGACTCGCACCGCCCCGACTCGAAAAACATCAACCACCCTAGAACAGGACGGTACATGAAAGAAGTTCAATCACTGGGAGATATCCGCTTCGGCACGCTGGCCCGCGCCGCCGAAGGCCTGACGCAATGGCGGCCGCTGCTGCTGGCTTTTCTGACCTTGCTGCTCACGGGCGTGGTCATCACTCTCGGCCAATGGCTGGCGCTCAATGTGGCAGGCATTCTGGCCCTGGTCATGATGCTGCTGGCATTTGTCGTACTCATGGGCGGTTTTTCCGGCGTCGGCATCATGCTCATGGACAAGGCCAAGGAGCAGCCCGTGCGCTCCTTTGCGGCGGCGGCATCGGCTGGCCTGCTGTGCCTGCCCAAGTTTCTGCTCATTGGTCTAGCCATGATGGCGGCATTCATCGTCTACATGCTGCTGGCCTCAGTCATCTACTTCATCGGCAAGATTCCCTTCATCGGCGGCCTCATTGCCTTCATCGCCCACCCCGTTCTGGTGCTGGTGTTTGCTGCTGCACTGGTGGCCCTGATCTGGGTCATCGGCCCGCTGATGGCGCCCGCGCTGTGGAGCGGCATGCCCGTCAAGGCAGCGATGGGCAATGTGATTGCCATCGCCCGCAAGCGCCTCATCGAGGTGGTCCTCATGGAGGTGGTGCTCTACATCATCCTGTCGCTGATCGGCGTGATGCTGTTTGCGGGATTGGTGCCGGCCAGCTTTTCGCTGAC
The DNA here is from genome assembly GCF_030064165.1 of Comamonas resistens. NCBI lineage: Bacteria > Pseudomonadati > Pseudomonadota > Betaproteobacteria > Burkholderiales > Comamonadaceae > Comamonas > Comamonas resistens. Next base: position 2,303,303 of record NZ_CP125947.1, on the reverse strand, counting down.
CGCCCTCGGAGCCTCCATCATGGGAGACTCCAACGCCATGATGGCGATGGCCGCCTCAGGCATGGGTGGACGCGGCGTCAGCCCGCTGGGCATGTTGTACGCCGGCGGCAACACCTGGGGCCTGATGGCAGGCCTGGGCGTGCTGTATTGCGTGGTGGGTGCACTGGTGACCCAGGTGGGCATCATGGGCATGAACCTCATCTACCTACAGGCGCGCGGCAACCTCGACCACTCCGAGGCTGAAGATGTGCTCGACGATTTCATGGGCGATGTACGCAAGAAAGCCACCGAGGCCAAGGAGCGTGCCCGCCAGGCGGCCCAGGACCTGTCTGCCAAGAGGACAGTCGATGATTCCGCAGCCCCTCCACCTGTTGCCTCATCGGCAGCTGAACCGGCTTCCTACAACAGCGCTGAAGCCCATCAGCCCACGGTTTATGGCGCCGCTGCGGCAGCTGCAGCAGGAATCGCTGCAAGCAACGCGGGTGCCTCACCAGCCGCCCCCATGGATGCCGCTCAAGGCGAATCGATGGCGCGCGAGCAAGCCATGGCCGCCGAACGTGCCCGCGTCGCCGCAGAAGCAGAAGCCGCCCGCTTGCGCGCCGCTGCAGAAGCTGAAGCAGTAGCACGAGCCCGTGCAGAAGAACAAGCCGCAGCACAACGTGCCGCAGAGCAGCAGGTACAAGCCCAGGCAGCCGCCGAGCAGGCCCACCTGCGAGAACAAGCTGAAGCCGCAGAGCGCGCTGCCCGTGAACAGGCACTGGCTGCCGAACAGGCCGCCCGCGAGCGGGCAGAGGCTCAGGCCGCAGCGCAGCGCTTGCGCGAACAGGCTGAAGCCGAGGCCCGCCAGCAAGAGCAAGTCCGGCTGCAAGCCGAGCGCGAGATAGCTGAACGAGAAGCCGCACGCCTCAAAGCTCAGGCCGAAGCCGAGGAAAAAGCCCGTCAGGCTGCTGTTTCACCAAGCTGCCCCAACTGCCACGCGCATGTGTCGGCAGACGATGTGTTCTGCGGTGAATGCGGCCACAAGCTCAAGTAAAAAGCATAGCTGCCTACGCAAAACTGGCAAGGGTAACCGGCATATTCAATGCGGAAACCCTTGCTCCCATACCCGCTTCAGGCGGGTACTTTTTCTTGAGAAACTGCATGACCTCCGAGCAATACCTGCAACACCTCCAGGCCGTGTATGCCGAATATCACCTGCCGTTTGAGCGCAAGCGATCTGCCACCGAGGCCGATCTGGCTGAGCTGACTATGGCCCTGGGCCCACTGGACCCGGCACTGGCTGCGCTGTGGCGCATGACCGAGGGCAGCAACGGTGAACAACCCATGTTTCAGCGCCCCGGCTTTGTGGATGCACTGGAATTTCTGACACCCAGGCAGGCCCTGGCTCAGGCTCGCAGCATGGCAAAGCGCGCCCAGCGCATGTGGGATCTGGCCGGACCGGCCAGCACCGACAAGCGACTTACCGGCCACTGGTGGCATGCAGGCTGGCTGCCTTTTGCCAGCTTCTATGGCGACATCGTGCTGCTGGTCGACAGACATCCCGGCGCCGAAGGGACTGCGGGGCAGGTCATTGCCTATGTGCACGACCCCGACGAGATACAGTGGATCGCGCCCAGCTTTGAAGCCTATCTGCAGGCAGCAGCAGACAGCATCGACCAGGATCGCGAAGAATTTCTGCTTGGCCTGCTGGACCAGGATTGACTCATGCAGCTCTCACAACATGCTCAGCCCAGGCGCCAGCTGGACACCGAGGCCGAGTCCATGAAGACCTCTTCGTAAAACACCCGGCTGGCCCGCTCTTTCTCGGCAGAGCCCACCACCACCATCAGCGGCAGCAGATGCTCCTTGCGTAGGTCGGCGATGCGCGCCGCCGGGACCAGATCCCAGTTGCACAATCGCTGGTTGCGCTTTTGCGGCTCCGCTTGCATGGTCCCGGTCAGCCAGTCATCAAAACGTTTGGAGGGCAAAGGAAACACCCTCAACCCTTTTCTGAACTCAAGGCTTGGCGCAAGCCTGCCCGGCCTTGCCGCTGAGCTCGGGCGGCCAGCGGATCTCTCCCGCCTTGTCCAGCAGCACGGCCGTGGTGCCGCAGCGCCAGGCGCTTTGCACCACCAGTTCACCCTGCGCATCCGTCACACCCAGATTGCCCATATGACTGACAGGTGCGCGGCCTTCACGCAGCTGGCCCAATGCGTCAAAGCGGCCGCCCAGAATCCGGCCATCGCGCTCGTCAACCAGGCTCAGTTGCAGCTCCTGTGCAGGTTCACTGCCGGCTGCAGCCTGGTTGTGGCCCTGCTCGCCGGCTTTTTGCCGTCTGAGCAACGGGCGAGCCAGTGGATGCTCTGCCGGAAGCTGCTGCAGGCTTTGCAGGCTCAGACGGGATTCGCCGTTGGCCCAAAGGCTGGCGTCGTCAAAGATGGCAATGCGCCGGGCCTTGGCATCCAGCAGCTCGGTCCGGCGACTGTCGTTTTCATCGTCACCGCCCTGCACTTCAACACGGCGCGCCACGGAACCGGGCAGTACCTGAAGCGAGCTCTTATCGGCAGCGGCCTGCAGTCTTGGCACGCCCTGCATGTCTCTCACCGAAGCGTTTTTGCCGAAGCCCTGCACAAACCAGTTCAGCGGCAACCCATCATCCACGGCCAGCTGTTCTGCAGCCGGCAGCGGCGAGGGCGCAACCTGCCATTTTTTGGGAGGCAAAGCCGTTGCGTCCAGCGCCAGCTCCGGGACCTGCACCAGACGGGTGTGACGGCCATTGAGATCCAGCGCTCCATCGCCTTCATAGGCACTGCCCAGCCGCGCCACGTTGTGATTGGCCAGGGCATCAAACCCGCGGCTATCGGCAACCACCGCCAGCCAGCGGCCCTGATCGTCAAGCAATCCTTTCCATTTACCTTCACTGGCGCTGATCCAGTGATGCTTGGCCATGGAAACCTGGCCGTTCAGCGCAGGCAGCAGAACCTTGCCTTGCGGCGTCATCACCCCCTGCCCGTCTCCATTGCCAAACAGCACCAGGGCCTCGCTTTCGGCGGGCCGCATTTTCAGCGACAGCCAGCGCGTCAACGGCTTGCCCTGAGCCGAGAGCAGCATGGAATAGCTGCCTGCTGCCTCGTCGGAGCGCGATCCTACCCAGCCATGCAGCACCTTCTTGTCGTCCAGAATGGGTTGAAGGTAATCGAGCCGGAGCCAGGGCGACAGGCGCTGCCCCGTTGGCGAGTACAGTGCGCGCAGGCCACGCCCCTGCACACCTTCTTCATCTTCCTCACCTCCCGGCGCAGGCTTGCTCATGATGACTTGCCCGCCCGCTACCTGCAGCAATTGCGCACCATCCAGGCCATCGAGCGGCAGCAGACGCGCCTGCTGCGCATCCAGCAGCTGCCAGCGCCCCTCCAGCTCCAGCCAGCTCAGGCCCATAGCCACGGCATGGGCACGCATGCCCGGACTGACCTCCACTTGCTGACCACGCGCATTCCACAGCAGATCAGGCTGGGATGCTTTTCCTCGCTGCCCTACCCAACCACCGGCCATGGAGAAAAGGCTGCGGTTGCGTTCGGGCTTGACCAGCCAGCGCCCTTGCGCATCAATCACGCCCATGCCCTCGTCCGTGCGCAGCACAACGGGTGGGGCATGTTCCTGAGAATCACGCGGGGTGTACCACTCGACACTGCGCGCGGCTGGCAGTTGCACCCAGCGCTCAGTGGCAGTCAGTGCGTAGTGCGCATGTTCGCTGCTGCCGTCTTTGCCGCGGACATAGGTCGCAAAAACCGCCAGCGGGCGCGTGGCCTTGGCTGCAGTATTCTGCTCATCCGCCGTCAGCCAGACTCGCTCCAGCCCCTTGAGCTGGCTACGCATGCTGGCGCTCAACAGCGCCTTGCCCTGACGGTTGAAGAGCTGGGCATCGTCCTTGAAACGCAGCAGCGCCATATCCGCAGTCGTGCGCAGGCTCTCCACCTGACCGGTGCCAGACCAGCTGCGCCCCTGGGGACTCTGCACCCAATGCTGGCCATCGCAGGTGTTGACCACACTCCAGCCCCCCGCGCCCGTAGTCAATGCACGCGCCGGGTAGTAACTATCTTTCTGGCAGTTCAACGTGGACAGACGTTCTCCACGCGCACCAAGCAGCAAGACTTCGCTGCCGGCACCGCTCTTGGCGACAAAAAAACCGCGCTCACGCCGGATTTCTGCGTAGGCCGGCGTCAGCAGCTGGCCTGCGGCACTGACCAGGAAATACTCGCCAGCACCGCCTCCCACCGAAGGCGGCGCAGGCCGAGTGATGGCCTGAGCATGGCCAGTGCCCCCAGGCCGGGCAGACTGAACAACTGCTTTGGCCTTGGCCTCGCGCACGCCAATACCCACGCCATTTTCAAAATCGCCCAGACGGCTGAACTCCGGCGGCTGCAACCAGCGACCGCTTTCGTGCATCAAACCTTTGCGCCATTGATCCTGAAAGACCGAGATGACAGCCGCCTCGGGCGAAACCGGATCCTCGAAACGCTGCTGCCGTGTCAAGGGCAACACCTTGCCCTGCTTGCTGATGGAGCGCGCAGGCACCTCCAGATCGGCCAGCCAGCGCTGCGGCTGCGCACGGCCCTGGGTGATATGCACCCGCGTGTCGGACGGCAGGCCGGCTGGCGGCTTGGGCAAAGCCAAGAGCTGGCCGCCTTGTGTGACAAAAGCCTGCGCGCCTTCGCTGGGCTCGACCAACGCCCTGTCACCCACAAAGGACTTCGCACGGTAAAAGCGTGCAGACATGGCAGGTCGCCCCTGGCTGTCGATAAACCCCATGTCGATCCCGCCCTTGACGGGCCAGGACACGACAGCCAACCCCTGGGAAAAAGGCGCGGCATCATGGAACTGCGGCGCTATGGCCCACTGTCCCTGAGCGTCGATAAAGCCCCAGCGCCCATCATCGTCCTGCTCGCAACCACAATCCTCGCTCTTGCGGGCCTTGACCTCCAAAACCGGCGCCAGCCCTTGAGAGAAAGCCTTGGCCTGCTTGAACTGCGGCGCAATCTGCACCCTGCCCTCACGGTCCATATAGCCCCATAGGCCATTGAGCTTGAAAGCGGCCAGACCTTCCGAGAAAGCGCAGACTTCCTCCATGGCAGACACCGTGCCCTGCACGGGACGCAGACAGCTCTGACCCATCTCTTCCTGCGCCTGAACAGAGCCTGCAGCAACGTACAGCAAGCTGCCTGCGGCGAGGCCCACCAGCAACTGGCGTACAGCATGGGCAACCGGGCGCCCGAGTTCAATTGGAGCGGCTTGTCCCCTGATATCTTTTTGCATGACTTGGCTTGTGTTCATTGCTGCACCTCATCAAGGGTCTGCAGCTTGCGCAGCGTCAGCAGAATCCGGGCCCGTACCTCGGGTGTCTGCTCGGCTTTCATCAGTGGCTCTATCTGGCTTTGCACCTGGGCAAAAAACCCATTTCCGCTGGAATCCTCGTCCTGTGCCTCATTCATGCTGGAAGCCAGTGCCCTCAGCTGCTGACAGAAGTTATCTGCAGGCTGAATGCTGGCCAGGCTTTCATCGAAACTTGCCGCGCGCTCGCCCAGCAGTTCACCGCTGCGCCAGCCATACCAGCGGTATTGCGTGCTGAGCGCCGAGCCTGACAGGCAGCTGCCGCGCCGCAGTGCCACGACCTCGGCATCTCTCAACGCTTGCGCATCCATCCCCTCTGGCGGTTTGGGCACGGGCTCGGGCCTGCGCACATCTTCCCAGCGCTCGTATTCACCGTTCGGCAATGCCTTGAAGGGCAGCAAGGTATGGCGCGCATTGATTCTGTCCTCCATTGCCTGGCGAGTGGCAGCATCGGACCAGGGCACCACGGTATTCCCGGGCTCCGACCCCGGGCCATGCAGCTCGCGCTGCCACTGCACACGCTGGCGTGCGATATCGGCCAGCATGGCCGATGCGCCCCGGGACTTGACCGCCTGCAGCTGTGCCTGATCGATCTGGAAGTTCAGCTTGGTCCGCAGCAACCCGGCATCGTCCTGCAGTTGCGCCGAGATGGGCAAATGGCTGAGCCTGGGTGCAGGCTTGCGCGCGGCTTCACGGCGCTGATCAAGTAGCTTAGGGTCGCCCGCAGCCAGGCAGGCCAGCCCTATTTCCGAGCTGCCCAGCCAGCGATTGGCGCCCTCACGCCTGTCAGTTATCATGCGGGGAGTCGACTTGGCGGGACGCTCCAGCAACACCTCGCCATTGCGATCCAGCAGTGCTTCGCTGATCTCTGCATCGTGGCCGGTCTGGCAATCGACCAGGCGTTTGGCATACACATACCAGGCGCGGTCATACAGTTCCCTGGGCCAGGATTCGCCACCATGCAGCGGGTAGCGACTCGCCGTCTGCAGCAGGGTATCTGTCCGCCAGCGCAAGGCGCCCAGGTCCACGGCATGCGCCCTATCGTTGTGATACATGGGAAAGTTGAGCCAGCGATAGGCGCTGTCAAAGGGCAGTTGCAGCGGCCCTTGGGCCTCCAGGGCCGAGACCTGCAGATTCGCATCACTGGCCTGGCCAGCCTTGCCCGCCGGCACACCAGTGCAAGCGCCCAGCAGCAAGGTGGTGGCGCACACCAGTCCGATACGTTTGGCGGGCAATGTCTGTGCGCTGCGGACGGACTCCGCAACCTTCATCCGGCGCTGCATCAAAAGCTCTCCCTCTTTATCTCGAAACCTGGACAAAAGGGAGCACCATATCGAAAGCCTGAGCCTTCGGTCAATGAAAACAGCCTGCGCACCAGGTGCGAAGGCCCGGGCTCGTCAGCGATTGGTCAAACTTGGTGATCGCTTACGTGCCGGTAGGCAAGTGGTAAACGCCAACACTGGAACCATGGCATGCAGAAATCGCAGCCCTATAAATGACAAAAGGCCCGCATGAGCGAGCCTTTTCGTGCGGGCAGACTGCGGCCGTCCAACAGCCGCTGCCTGCCAACCAGCAATTAAGCGAAGTTGGCTTCAGCAAACTTCCAGTTCACCAGCTTGTCGAAGAAGGTTTCGACAAACTTGGGACGTGCGTTGCGGTAGTCGATGTAGTAGGCATGTTCCCAGACGTCCACGGTCAGCAGCGCCTTGTCGCCGGTGGTCAGGGGAGTGCCTGCGGCGCCCATGTTGACGATGTCGACGGAGCCGTCAGCCTTCTTCACCAGCCAGGTCCAGCCGGAGCCGAAGTTGCCTACGGCGGAAGCCACGAAGGCCTTCTTGAACTCGGCGTAGGAGCCCCACTTCTTGTTGATGGCATCAGCCAGGGCGCCCGTAGGTTCTGCACCGCCATTGGGGGTCATGCAGTTCCAGAAGAAAGTGTGGTTCCAGATCTGGGCGGCCTGGTTGTAGATACCACCGGAAGACTTCTTGATGACTTCTTCCAGCTCCATGTTTTCAAACTCGGTACCCACTTGCAGCTCGTTGAGCTTGACCACATAAGCGTTGTGGTGCTTGCCGTGGTGGTACTCCAGAGTTTCCTGGCTGTAGGCAGGAGCCAGGGCGTCGATGGCATAAGGCAGTGGTGGCAGAGTGCGTTCCATGATGGTTTTCCTCGTGGTTGAAATTGTGGTCCGGCATCGCATCGACAAGAGGCGAAGCCGCGGGCGATAAAGCCGTGGTGTCTGCTTGAGCACCCGCTGGTGCGGCGGGCATATTGCTGTACTACAGCCGTCAAGTATTGCACCAACCGGGCCATTGTAGGAACAAATAAGCCCATGGTCGCCGTTCAACAAGACTATTGCGTGACGCAGCCAAAGCATTCGCTCACCACCTGCAGCCTATGCCTATGGGGGTTGCCAGCATTGGGCGCCTCTTTGGCAAAAGAGAACTGATGTAGAAGCTGCGCTGCACCAAGGGGTTTACCGGCTCCAGCCACCTCACCGATACCTGCAGCCCTATAGCAGGCGCGGCGGGGTCACGACCAGATCCAGCGAGCCATCGGATAGCTGCGCCTTGAGCGCACTGCCGGCCGGCGCCTGCGCCACCTGGGTCACGGGCTTGCCGCCGTCGTCCGTCAGCAAGGCATAGCCGCGCTGCAGCACCAGCCGCGGGTCCAGCAACTGCAGACGCAGGTCCATGCGCTCCAATTGCTGCTTTTGCCGCTCCAGACTGCGCTGCAGAATTTGTGGCAAATTGGCCTCCAGCGCTTGCTGGTTCTGCGCTTTATGCTGCAGTTTGATGAGCATGGCATGACGCAGGCGCTGGGCATGGCGCGAGAGCTGCAACTGCTCGCGTGCCAGTTGCTGGCTGGGCCTGCCCAGGCGCTGTCCAGCCAGATCCAGGCGCTGGGCCTGGCGATCCAGCATGCGCTGCACCGCGTTGTCCAGCCGGTCCTGCATCAGCCCCAGAGCTCCCAGCCAGACTTCGCGCGGCTGCGCCACCAGTTCGGCCGCAGCCGTGGGGGTGGGCGCGCGCAGGTCGGCGCAAAAATCGGCGATGGTGAAGTCGGTTTCGTGACCCACGCCGCTGACCAGCGGCACGGGGCTTTGCACAATGGTGCGCGCCAGTTGCTCGTCGTTGAAAGCCCAGAGGTCTTCCAGCGAGCCACCGCCACGCACCAGCAGGATGGTGTCGATGAGGGGTTGGCCCGCTTTTTGAGCCAAATCACCGTCCAGCGCTTGCCCAGCCTGCGCCAAACGATACATCTTTGATAGCGCTTGCACCAGCGACTGCGGCGCCTGCGCACCTTGCACCAGGGCCGGAACAATGACCACGGGAATATGCGGCACGCGGCGGCGCAGGGCCGTGATCACGTCATGCAAAGCCGCCGCACCCAGCGAAGTCACCACGCCGATGCCGCGCGGCAGCGGCGGCAGACTGCGCTTGCGCCCTGCATCGAACAGACCCTCGGCCTCCAGCTGAGCCTTGAGACGCAGAAACTGCTCGAACAGCGCGCCCTGACCCGCGCGCTGCATGGTCTCAACCACCAGTTGCAGATCGCCGCGCTGCTCATAGATGCCCAAGCGCCCACGCACCTCGACCAGTTCGCCATCGCGTGGCGAGAAACCCACATGCTCGGCTGCACGGCGGAACATGGCGCAGCGAATCTGGCCGCTGGCGTCCTTGAGGTTGAAATAACAATGCCCGCTGGCTGCGCGCGAAAAACCACTGAGTTCCCCACGCACCGCCACGGGGTTGAATCGTGCCTGCAAAGCATCACCAATGGCGTGGCATAGAGCCCCAACATCCCACACATGTGGCGCAGTCATTGGCTTTGAAGTTTCAAACATTGAATTCATGCGATGTCGGGCAGGATTGGCAAGCCCGGATTTTTCCACAGCTGTCGGCCTCCAGCCTTTTCGTTGACAAAGTCGGCCCCGCTTCAGAGATCAGTGCAAAAACAAAACGCAAATATTTGATTTTCAATGGTTTATTTCCATTCACACACGCGACACAGTTGTCACACATCGCTGAACATTGCGGTACCCGAGCCGAGCAGACGCACTAGCGCACAAAGTTATCCACAGAATTTTGTGTTATAGAAGCGCCAAACCATCCAAAAGCAAGCCGAAGGCATGGTGCCAGCGCCCATGGGCCGGCAGCACCTCGTCTTGCTGCGCTGGCGCAAACCAAAGGCCATCGACAGCACAAATACAGGCTGAGGCAGCGCGGGGCTGGGTCATAATCGCCGACTGCAATTTCGAACGACGAGGGAGAGCAACGTTGCTGTCGATCATACAAGCCGCAGGATGGCCTATCTGGCCTTTGATTGCCTGCTCGATTCTGGCCTTGGCCCTGATTTTTGAGCGCTTCGCCGCTCTCAAGACCAGCAAGGTCGCACCGCCCAATCTGCTCAATGAAGCGATTTCGGTATCGGCCAGGAGTCTGCCCAATACTGAGACCACTCAGCAACTGGCCCAAAGCTCGGCACTCGGTGATGTGCTGGCCTCCGGCCTGCGCACCCTGCAGGCCCATCCGGACAGCAGCGAAGACGAGCTGCGCGCCGCCATGGAAGGCGCAGGCCGTGCGGCCGCCCACAAGCTGGAGAAGTATCTGAGCGCCCTGGCCACCATCGCCTCGGCCGCCCCTCTGCTGGGCCTGCTGGGCACGGTCATCGGCATGATCGAGATCTTCGGCTCCCAATCCGGCGGCGGTGCCGTGGGCGGCGGCAACCCTGCGCAGCTCGCACATGGTATTTCGATCGCGCTGTACAACACGGCGTTCGGCCTGATCGTGGCCATTCCCACGCTGATCTTCTGGCGCTACTTCCGCGCCCGCGTGGATGCTTATCTGCTGGGCATGGAGCTGGCTTCCGAGCAGTTCGTGCGCCATCTGGCCCGTCTGAAGCTGGTCAAGTAAGCGGAAAGCTCACCATGAACTTCCGTCCCCGCCACCGTGATGAACCCGAGATCAATCTGATCCCCTTCATCGACGTGCTGCTGGTGGTGCTGATCTTTTTGATGCTCTCCACCACCTACAGCAAGTTCACCGAGCTGGAGCTGACGCTTCCCGTGGCCGACGCCGAGCAGCAGCGCGACCGGCCCAAGGAAATCATTGTCGCCGTGGCCTCCGACGGTCGCTACGCCGTCAACAAGCAGGCTCTGGACGACCGCACCATGGAAGCCGTGGCCTCCGCACTGTCGGGCGCGGCCGCTGCAGGCAAGGACAGCGTGGTCATCATCAGCGCCGACGCCACCGCTCCCCACCAGTCGGTGGTGACCGTCATGGAAGCCGCCCGCCGTGCAGGACTGTCGCAGATTACTTTTGCGACACAGTCTTCGGCCTCTGCGGGCAAGGCAAAATAAGCCAGCCTTCATCAAGCCGCTAGCAAGCCGCCAATTCACCGATTGGCGGCTTTTTTCATCGCCGGGCCGCCCCAAGGTGAAAAACACCCCCTCGGGGGGCAGCGCACTACGCGAAGCGAGGAAGCGTGGGGGCCATTTTTCATCGCTGGCTTGCCGAAAGATGAAAAGCGCCCTTCTCGCTGGGGCGAGCAAACCACATGCAGCAGGGAGCGTCAGCTGCCATTTTTCACGGCTTTCAAGCCGTATGATCGGCAGGCTTGAAACCGCCCCCCATGCCTCAGACCTCCTCTTCCTCCAGTCCATCCTCCCAAGGCTTGCGTGCCTTGTGGCGCAAGCGGGGGCTGGGCGCATGGCTGCTGTGGCCGCTTTCCTGCCTCTATGGCGGCCTGCAGGGCTGGAACGCGTGGCGCATGCGCCGGCGTCAGCAAAGCACGGGGCTGCCTGTGATCGTGGTGGGAAATGTGATTGCCGGCGGTGCGGGCAAGACGCCCGTGACGCAGGCAGTTGTCGCCCATCTGCAGGCTGCCGGCTGGACGCCGGGCATTCTCTCGCGCGGCTATGGCCGCAAGACCGACGACTGCCGCGAAGCCCTGCCGGACAGCCCGGCCAGCGAGGTCGGCGACGAGCCCGCCCTGCTGGCCCGCAGCACGGGTGCGCCCGTCTTCGTGGCGACCAAGCGGCTGGATGCGGCCCGCGCGCTGCGCGAAAAATATCCGCAGGTCGACATTTTGGTCAGCGACGATGGCCTGCAACATCTGACCATGGCCCGCGATGTGGAGCTGTGCGTATTCAACGACGAAGGTGTGGGCAATGGCTTTTTGCTGCCCGCAGGCCCTTTGCGCGAACCCTGGCCCCGCGATGTGACCGCCACGCTGTATGCTGGCCAAGCGCCCCAACCCACAGGCAGTGCACCAGCCTTTGCGCTGCGACGGCAGTTGGCCGATCACGCGCGCAATGGGCGGGGCGAGAGCCGCTCTCTGCGCGATCTGGCGGTTCGCCCCGTGGAGGCCGTGGCCGCGGTGGCCCGGCCGGAATCCTTTTTCTCCATGCTGCTGGCTCAGGGGTTGACGCTGGACGCCACCCAGGCACTACCGGACCACTATGATTTCGAGAGCTTCTCACGCAAGCTGGATAATGGATCAGCATTGATTTGTACGGAAAAAGATGCGGTCAAACTCTGGCGCAGTTTTCCCGATGCCTGGGCCGTGCCGCTGCAATTGCAGCTGCCCCATGCGTTCTGGGCCCTGCTCGACGCCAGACTGGCCGCGGTTTGCCCATCAGGCCCCGGAAGGTCTTGATCGCTGACTATCATTAGCGCCAGTTTTCGGAAATTTCGCAGCCCGACCGGCTGCACCACTCATTGATTGCAGGACTTTCCCATGGATGCCAAACTTCTTGAACTGCTGGTCTGCCCCGTGACCAAAGGCCCTTTGCGCTTTGACCGCGAGCGCCAGGAGCTGATCAGCCACAGCGCGCGCCTGGCCTATCCCGTGCGTGACGGCATTCCCGTGTTGCTGGAAAACGAAGCCCGCACCCTGACCGATGACGAAATCGACGAAGCCTCCTGAGTCGCTTCGCGTCTTTCCCCTCGAAGGGGGACGGCCCTTGCTGGCCGTCTCTGACCAGTCCTCTGTGAGCTGTTTCCTGTTTCTATGTCCTATACGGTACTGATTCCCGCCCGCCTGTCCTCCAGCCGCCTGCCCGGCAAGCCCCTGGCCGATATCGGCGGTCTGCCCATGGTCGTGCGCGTAGCCCAGCGCGCCGCCAAAGCGGGCGCTGCGCGCTGCGTGGTCGCAGGTGATGACGAAAGCATCGTCGCTGCCTGCGCTCGGCACGGCATTGAAGCCATCCTGACCCGCAAGAACCACCCCAGCGGCAGCGACCGACTGGCCGAGGCCTGCGAACAGCTGGGGCTGAGCGGTGACGATGTGGTTGTCAATGTCCAGGGCGACGAACCCCTGATCGACCCGCTGCTGATCGACGCCACGGCCAAGCTGCTGCTATCCCGCCCCGAAGCCAGCATGGGCACGGCCGCCCATCCCATTGACACTCTGGCCGACTACCGCAACCCCAATGTGGTGAAGGTGGTCTGCGACGCCAATGGTCTGGCCAGCTATTTCAGCCGTGCACCGATTCCCTTTTCGCGCGACCACGCCGATGAAGAATGGTGGAAGACGGCAACTGCCAAGTCTGGCCATACCGGCTTCACCCCGCTGCGCCATATCGGTATCTATAGCTACAAAGCCGGTTTTCTGCGTGAGTTCCCGCAGTTGGCTCCCGCTCCCACCGAGGCCATGGAGCAGCTGGAGCAGTTGCGCGCGCTGTGGCACGGCCATCGGATCGCCGTACACATCACCCCCGACGCACCCGGCGCTGGCGTGGACACGCCTGAAGACCTGGAGCGCGTGCGCGCCCTGTTCGCCAGCTGAAGCAATGAATCTGCCTGCGGCAGGCAGACTCCTCTTCGACAAGCCCCTTGTTGGCGGCCCTCGGGCAAACCCCGATTTTGCATCCAGCCCCCTGACCTGCCCAAAACAGATGACCTGGTATCTTTTTGCCAGGTATCTCAAGCTGGTCAAGCGCTGACAGCTATACTTTTACATAGTCCGAACAGCACATGCACAGCCCAGCAGGCCTGCGTTACAACGACAACAGTCGTGCTGGCGACGATGAACAAGCCCAAGGTGGCCGCACTTGTGACAGTTTTGTCTATGGCGTGTAAGCCTGTGTTGGTCTTGTGCGTGCTATCCTTGCCCGCGAAAAATACGGCCCGAGGCTGACAGGCGTCCACCCGCCTGCTCTGGCCAGCAAGAATTTCTACTCTCCTCAAGGATTTCCATGAAACTGATTTTGTTGGGTGCACCCGGCGCCGGCAAAGGCACTCAGGCCGCCTTTATCTGCCAAAAGTACGGTATCCCTCAAATCTCCACCGGCGACATGCTGCGTGCCGCCGTCAAGGCTGGCACGCCCCTGGGCCTGCAAGCCAAGGCCGTGATGGATGCCGGCCAGTTGGTCAGCGACGACCTGATCATCAATCTGGTCAAGGAACGCATTGCCCAGGCCGATTGCGCCAACGGTTTCCTGTTTGACGGTTTTCCTCGCACCATCCCCCAGGCCGACGCCATGAAGGCTGCCGGCGTGAAACTGGACTATGTGCTGGAAATCGACGTACCCTTTGAGGCCATCATCGAGCGCATGAGCGGCCGCCGCAGCCACCCCGCTTCGGGCCGCACCTACCATGTCAAGTTCAACCCCCCCAAAGTGGAAGGCAAGGACGATGTGACCGGTGAAGACCTGGTTCAACGCGAAGACGACAAGGAAGAAACCGTCAAGAAGCGCCTGGACGTGTACAGCAGCCAGACACGCCCCCTGGTGGATTACTACCAGAACTGGGCCAAGCAAGACGCTGCCAGCGCCCCTCAGTACCGCGCAATCAGCGGCCTGGGCAGCGTGGAAGAAATCACCGAGCGTGCACTGAAGGCCCTGGCCCAGTAAACCGCAGTGAATTCACCACTCCAAAAAAGCACCGCCCAGGTGCTTTTTTGTTGTCCGCGTCAGGTACGGCAAGCGAGTGAAGCTATGGCTTCAGGAGCTTCTGAGCAGCTCAAGCATCATCGCCACCCGTGCCTTGCTGGGCGGCAACAGTACGCAATCCAGCATCTGCGGGTCTGCAGCCCGGCAAAGCTGAGCCTTGATCTCATCCATCAGGCCGGCCTCGCCTGCGTCGCCGGCCACGGGCTCACCCTGGCCCACCGTCTGTCCTTCCAGGCAACGCGTCGCGCACCAAACCATCACCCCCTGCTCCCGCGCGCGAAGCAGCGCCTGTTGCAACTCATGATGCACGGTGGCATTGCCCGTTCCCGCCACCACCAGGCCCTGCACACCGGCCCCCACCAACGCATTGACAGCACGCGCACCCTGCGCTGCACCGGACTGCAAAAGCTCGACCCAGGGCAGCTCGTCACAGCTCAGCAGATCCAGCAGGTCTGCCTGCGCCCAGGCGCTGCAAGCGGCAGAAGGGGCGGCCACCCAACGCACTCGCCCCTCTTCCACATAAGCGCATGGCCCGCCTTCATAAGAATGCATGGCGTTCAAGCGATAGGGGTGAACCTTCAGCACCTGCCGCGCAGCATGAACTTCACCGGCAGCGGCGACCCACACACCTCCTTGCCCCCCAGCGGCCACGGCCACGGCGTCGCGCAAGTTCTGCGGGCCATCGGCTTGCAGCGATGTGGCGGGCCGCATGGCGCAAGTCAGCACTACGGGCTTGCCCGGCTGCAGCACGGCCTGCAGCAGCCAGGCCGTTTCTTCCAGCGTATCCGTGCCATGGGTGATCACCAGCGCCTGAATGTCAGCGTCATCCAGCGCCTGTGCCGTCGCCTTGAGCAGCGTGCGCCACACACCCCAGTCCATGTCCTTGCTGTCCACCTGCGCCAATTGCACGGCATCCAGCACCGCGCCGGTGCGCCCTGCAGCAATACGTGGCAAATCCGGCACGGCTGCAATCAGCCCCTGCACACTGATCTGCCCCGCCCTATAACCCACGCCCTGCGTGCTCTCTGCAGCCTCACCGGCAATCGTTCCACCGGTTCCCAAAATCACAATCTTTGGATTTGGCACTTGCTCTCCACATCAAACTGGTTAAAAATACAGGTACTGTATAAACCCACAGATCAACAATTCGGTGACCGGAAGCCAGACATGCTAGACCACCCCAAACTCACACCCCGCCAGCAGCAGATTCTGGACCTCATCCAGTCCACCATCGCGCGTACCGGTGCGCCACCGACTCGGGCAGAGATTGCAAGCACCTTTGGCTTCAAATCCGCCAACGCCGCCGAAGAGCACCTGCAAGCCCTGGCCCGCAAAGGTGTGATCGATCTGGTCAGCGGCACCTCGCGCGGCATTCGATTGCGCGCCGATACCGTACGCAACATCAACGCTGCCCGTGGCACCAGCTTTGCCTTGCCCATGACGGCCTTGAGCCAGCTGATCCTGCCTCTGGTCGGCCGCGTGGCCGCAGGCTCGCCCATTCTGGCTCAGGAACATATCGACCAAACCTATTCGGTGGAACCCAGCCTGTTTGCGGCCAAGCCCGACTACCTGCTCAAGGTGCGCGGCATGTCCATGCGTGACGCCGGCATCATGGACGGCGACCTTCTGGCCGTGCAATCCGCACACGAAGCACGCAACGGCCAGATCGTTGTTGCGCGCCTGGGGGATGATGTCACCGTCAAACGTTTCAAGCGCACCCCCCAGGGCATTGAGCTGCTGCCCGAAAACCCCGACTACAAGATCATCCACGTCGACCCCGAAGAGCCCTTCGCCATCGAAGGCCTGGCCGTAGGCCTGATCCGCAACACCATGTTCATGTAAGCGCTGGTCAACCACCCGACGAGATCGCTCAGCAGCCACTCGCCCCCCGAATTTCTCCAGTCCAGGTGGTAGGCGCGAAGCCGGATGCTTCGCCCTGGGCGGAGCTTTGCCCGAAATCCGCAATCCTGCCCGATCCACGCCGAAAGGCCCTGAGGAGTTGCTTTATGGAATTCGCCAAACCTTTGCTCGCTCTGACTCGCTGGAAACTCAAAGTCTTCCCGGTCTCCCCTTCGGCCAACCTGTGCAGCATTGCGGCTCCAGCTCCGGCATCTCCAAACCAAAGCGAGAATATCGTTGCACACGATGTTCAAAGCGCCTATTTGAACGTCTTCACCATGCGCAAAAGCCGAACTCGCAGCAAGGCAACGCGCAGCGCCGTACCAGCGAGCCCTCAGCTCAGCTTGCCCCTGCAGACAGACGCAGATGCAGCGCTTGCAACGGCCCGCACCCTCAAAATCGTCCAGCGCGAACCCCGCAAGCAACCCGAATGCCTGTTGATTTCCGGTCGCATGGCCGATGTCTGCGCTGCCCTGGAAAATATGGCACGCAACGAACGGGCCATGCAGGCCTGAGTGAACTACCTCCACTCCAGCAGACAATTCTGAGCTTCAAGCTCGGGCGCGCTCAAACGCCGCGGGGCTGTGCCCCCCAGATGACTGTGGCGGCGTGAGCGGCTTTTGAGCGCACTGGTATTTGCAGATCCCAGCAGTACACAGACATAAACGCGGAGTCTTCCCACCAGGTCAAGCCTTGCTCCCAGGGAGACTGTATGAATGCGGTATTGCTTGAAATCGGTGCTGCACATAGGCTTTGCGCATACCGTAATGCGCAGCTTGCAAGCTGCTGTTTTGCAGTCAGATCCCATGACAACGAAACCTCATTGATTTTCAGCCGAGCCTGAGGTTCTCATCCCTCCCTCCAATTCCCCGGGCACGCCGCAAGGCATCGGCCTTTATTTACGTGAACCACCGATCGAGCCAGAGTGGTTCGCTCAGGGCATCGGCCCATCGCTGGCGATCGATGGCGTCCAGCGACTTGGAGCCTCTGGAAGAAACTACAGCCTTGCAGCGCAGAGTTGATCGATATGTTCAAGCTTGGGAAAGCCACAAGGCCGCCATCCGGCTTCTGATCTGAATCTATTGTTTGGGTGTTTGGGCTGCTTCAGCAGTCGCCGTTTCACATTGCTCTCGCAACCAAAGAATGCTGTCCAGTTTCGTCATATCCGGCGCGCGCTGCCGAAGAAAATTCAGAGATGCTTGCAGAGCCGCGCTGTACCGGCTCTCGAATTCATCGTCTGCACCACCAGGCGGCGCCATCATGTAATGGCAATAGTCCGGATTCTGCGCAAACTCCCGCACAGGATTGGACTGCTCCATCGAGAAAG
Organism: Comamonas resistens; assembly: GCF_030064165.1. NCBI lineage: Bacteria > Pseudomonadati > Pseudomonadota > Betaproteobacteria > Burkholderiales > Comamonadaceae > Comamonas > Comamonas resistens. The sequence goes on along the minus strand of NZ_CP125947.1, from coordinate 2,285,817 downwards.
CCGAGCTGCACAGGCCTATAGTCAGAAAAACCAAAGCGCTGCTCCTGTAACTACGACCCATCCACAGCGACGCTTTTTGCATGGTCTCTACCCTTCAGTATTGAAAAATTCATTCTCTGACGGGCTCTTTCAGGCCTTTGTATCCCGGTATACGGTACTAGCTGTTTTTTAGGACCTCACGCAAAGTTGCAAGGTCTACGGTGATATGGCCCTTTTTCGCATCGACAATGGCGCCGCAATCCACCAGCTTGGCTATGGTGCGAGTCACCGATACCCGCGATAAGGCTGTCATGGAGGCAATGGCCTCATGCGAGAGGGAAACGTCTGGTAGATGATCCGCAGAATTGTCGTCAGCGCTTTGCCGCGAGCTGTGATTGGCCAACTGATACAGCAGACTCGCCACTCTGAAAAGCGGCTGCGGCGAGGTGATCGAAGAGATGCGATCCAGCAGCATGCGATTCTTCAACCCCAAGAGTTTGATTAGCGAGACGGCAATTTCAGGCTGCTGCCCGAAGCATTCCGCCATTTCCTCTGCGGTGTAGCTGCTGACCACGGCATCACTGACGGCTCGAACAGAGGTGCCTCGCTTCGCTCCGGAAAAAGCTGGCCCCTCTCCGACCACGGCACCTGGGCCGAAGAGCTCGACCAAAATTTCTGTCCCATCGGGACGCAAGATTCTTGAGTGGAACACGCCGCTGCGTATGAGGTGAAAGCTGCGCAGCACCTGACCTTGTCGGAACAGGCAATCACCGACAGCCAGCCTCGCCACCGTTCCGATCTGTGGAGCGTTGAGTAGCATGGCGGAAAGTTCCTCGTGGCAATCCCAGGAACCATAAGGCGGTGCTTCGGCGTTTTTAGGTCTCGTGGCCATTTTTCTTTGATCAATCAAGGGCCGGATTATGGACACGTACCTCGCACGCGAAGCTCCACCAGAGCGGCAATGTGTGACCAAACTTGAAGATTGAGCAAACCTCGCATTCTCTGACGCCATCGCCAGCAGCCCTAATCCGGCACAAGCTTGAACGACAATACGGTCAGCAGCATTCCCTGCGAAGATGTATGCAGCCCGCCCTCCATTCGGCGCAGCTCTTTGAAAGTTGCGCTAGGCTATGGTTCATATGGACGCACCATGGCCGGCTGGCGGTACATCAATTGGGGTACAGGTTTGAGAGATCAAACACCCGCGTGATTGACGCGACTGAGATCTTCATCAATAAATTCAGCCACTTACTAAAGGATCCCGGTGGTGAATATAGTTATTTTGGACGACTACCAGGACGCCGTGCGCAAGCTAGCTTGCGCACAACTTCTCGATCCCTTCAATGCCAAGGTCTACACCAATACGGTCAAGGGTGTGGGTCAGCTGTCTGTTCGTCTGCGGGATGCAGATGTCATCGTCCTGATTCGCGAGCGCACCCCCATATCACGCCAGTTGCTGGAAAAGCTGCCGCGCCTCAAACTCATTGCCCAAACGGGCAAGGCCGGCGCGCATATCGACATACAAGCCTGCACGGAACGTGGTGTGGCGATTGCCGAGGGCATCGGATCACCTGTTGCACCCGCAGAGCTGACCTGGGCGCTGGTCATGGCAGCCATGCGACGCCTGCCCCAATATATCTCCAACCTCAAGCATGGAGCCTGGCAACAGTCGGGCCTCAAGGCTGCATCCATGCCTTCGAACTTCGGCCTGGGCAATGTTTTGCGCGGCCGCATGCTGGGCATCTGGGGCTACGGCCGCATTGGTCAGTTGGTGGCCAGCTATGGCAAGGCTTTTGGCATGCAGGTCTGCGTCTGGGGCAGCGACACATCACGCCAGAAAGCGGAAAGCGATGGCCATCTGGCTGCGCCGACCAAGGAGGCATTTTTCGAACAATGCGATGTACTGTCGATTCATCTGCGCCTGAACGACGCGACGCGTGGAGCTGTCACGGCACAAGACCTTGCCCGGATGAAACCCACGGCGTTGTTTGTGAACACATCGCGCGCCGAGTTGGTGGAGCCAGAGGCACTGCTGTGCGCCCTGAACCGGGGCCGACCTGGCCTAGCTGCCATCGACGTCTTCGAGAGCGAGCCCATCCTCCAGGGCCATGCCTTGCTGCGGCTGGAAAATTGCATCTGCACGCCACATATCGGCTATGTGGAACAAGACAGCTACGAGATGTATTTCCGCGCCGCGTTCGAAAACGTGGTGAATTTTGTCAATGGACAACCTTCCCACATATTGAATCCCGAAGTCTTCAGCGGCCCTGTGCGCATGGGACGCTGATTGCAGCAACTCGGTCGACTCTATGCCTTGTGCGAAGCCGTTGCAGTCCCAACGGCTTGCTCAAGCGTCTGCCGCAGCACTGACTTCATCTCTTCGCGCAGACGCTGCGCCAGAGACTGTGTCTGCTGCTGCACGACGGCAGCAATCATCGCCTGAAGACGCTCATCCAGCACTTGCTCGACATGCTGCATCAGCTGATTCAGCATTTGCTGCTGCATATCCAGTCCCGGCTGTACGTCAGCTTGATCCATAGCAGCCTCTACGACCAAGTCTGCATGATCAGCAATGCTCTCGCCCTGCACAGATTCGAGCTCTCGCTGCTCCAGCAAGGGCTCGACACCTTGCACAGGGCTGTCCTGAAACTCCACGGAAGGATCTGCAAAAGGCTGCTGTGGCGGTAGAGACTCTGGCAGCGGCGGCAAATCATGAGGAATGGCAGCAGGCAGACCACGCACGTAGAGGCCGTCGGCCAACCAGGGCGAATGAAAAGGTGCCAGCGGAGCTGCAGCAATCACCAAAGAGTCTGCCGCTGCATCTGGTACATGAGCCCGCATCGATGAAGAGCCGTCTTCGCCAGCCTCTTCCTTTGCCACCTCAACAGGCACGATCTCTGTCAGAGTCGGAACAAAACGCGGCGGGGTCTTGGATGAGCTGTTCATGGCTTAACTCTTGAGCTGCAAATCATGCCGGACAATGGACAAACCGCGCGCCGCATAGTCACGCCAGCGTGCACGGGCCTCGTGACGATCCATTTCGTCCGAAGACGAGACGATCTCGACCACGCGCGCAAAATGTTCGAAGTCTGCCGGCACCTGCGGTGTCAGATTCACCAGCACCTCATGATGAGGCAAGTCCTGCAGATGCTGGGCCAGCACAATGGGCGAAGCCGCAAACATCTGCGTCCCATCGGCCTGTGAAGCATGCGCCAGGAAATCGACAGGCGATACACCCCACAACTGGGCAGACAGACGGGTCAGCTGCGAGGCCTCCCCCAGAATGACCAGCTTCGCGCCATGGCGCAAAGCCTTGCGCGCAAAACGGCAGACATAGGCCAGCTTGTCGGGCGCGTTGAAATGAAAAGCGATTTCAGTCACATCACACTCCGGCGGGCCTGAGCTTGAACAAGGTCATGCCCGCCGTTTTCATCAGGCTTCAGCCTTGCGGGCCGTAGTTGTCGCGCGTTTGCGAGGCGTAGCAGCGCTCTGAGCCGCTGCGACCTTGACGGTCTTGGCCGCTTTGGCAGGCTTTGCTGGCACAGCCTTGCTCATCAAAAACTGCAGCAGCAGCCCCACAGGCCGACCTGTAGCGCCCTTGGCCGCACCGCTCTTCCAGGCCGTACCGGCGATATCCAGATGCGCCCAGGGAATGTCACCTACAAACTTCTGCAGAAACTTGGCAGCCGTCACCGCACCTGCGGCGCGGCCAGCAACATTGCCCATGTCGGCAAAATTGCTCTTGAGGCCTTCGGCATATTCATCATCCAGGGGCATGCGCCAGCAGGGATCGAGCGCCACATCACCGGCCTGCTGCAACTCCGCAGCCAGCTCGTCGTTTGTCGAGAACAGGCCGCTGCGCAGACCGCCCAAAGCAATCACGCAGGCGCCGGTCAAGGTTGCCATGTCCACCATGGATGCAGGCTTGAAACGCGCCGCGAAGTGCAGCGCATCGCACAGCACCAGACGACCTTCGGCGTCAGTATTGAGGATTTCGATGGTCTGGCCGCTCATGCTGGTAACCACATCACCGGGCTTGACCGCCGCACCATCGGGCATGTTTTCGCAGGCGGCGATCAGGCCCACCACGTTGATGGCAGGCTGCAGCCTGGCCAGCGACTGGAACACGCCAAGCACGCTGGCAGCGCCGCCCATGTCGTACTTCATCTCGTCCATTTCAGCCGCCGGTTTGAGCGAGATACCGCCGGTATCGAAGGTAATGCCTTTTCCTATCAGCACAATCGGTGCGTCGCTCTTGGCCGCGCCGTTGTAGTGCAGCTCAATCAGGCGCAGCGGCTCGCGCGAGCCCTGGGCCACGGCCATGAAAGCGCCCATGCCCAGCTTTGCCACTTCGGCCGGGCCATGAACCTTGCAGCTCATGCGTGCAGCCTTGGCAATGCCTTTGGCCACATTGGCCAGCATGGTCGGCGTTGCATGATTGGCTGGGCGATTTGCCCACTCACGCGCCAGAGCCACACCTTCCTGCTGGGCTACGCCAATGTCGAATGCCGCAGCAATGGCTGCAGTCTTGGACTGCACACCCAGCACGATCTTCTTGAGGCTGATGGGCTTTGCCTGAGACTTGGTATGTGTGTAAAGGTAAGTTGCGTCGCCCAATGCCTGCACGGTGCTGGCCACAACCTTGACATCGGCCTCAAAGGCCAGATGCACCACCGCCTTGGCCACGCCCTCCGCCTTGAGAGTTGCAGCACAGCCCGCCAGAGCGTTACGCACATCCTTGGCAGTCCCTGCACCTACGCCCAGCAGCAACACGCGACGGGCCGCGACAGCGGGCACCTGATACAAAGGCAGCTGCTTGCCGCAGGACAAGGCAAAATCACCCTGCTTCACCGCATGGGCAGCAATAGCGCCAATGGCATCGCTGCCCAGTGCGGCCTGTTCGGAAACCAGCACCAACAGCAGATCACATTTTTCACGCGCTGCAGCAGCAGCGGTCAAAGCCTTCAGTTCAAAGTTCATAATCGGTGTTTTCCTTTTAGCCAATGTTATTCGATTCATCCATACGCAAAGAGCTGGCCCGCAGCTTTGGTGCGACGGCTGTGGTCTTGATCACTGTAGTGATGACCATGATGCTGATCCGCACCCTGGGTCAAGCTTACAAGGGCAGTGTCAGCCCTTCCGACGTGATGCTGGTCATGGGCTTCACCGTGCTTGGCCAGCTTCCTACCATTCTGGGCTTGAGTCTTTTCGTTGCCATCGTCGGCACGCTCTCACGTATGTACCGCGACAGCGAGATGGTGATCTGGTTTGCAGCAGGCCAGGGCCTGGCAAGCTTGCTCAAGCCGCTGCTGCGCTTTGCCTGGCCCGTCATCTTGATCACCGCCGTTCTGGCGCTGGGCGTGCTGCCCTGGTCGTATCAACAGATCGAGCAGATCAAGACCCAGTTCCAGCAACGCAGCGACCTGGACCGTATTGCACCCGGAGAGTTTCAGGAATCTGCAGGCGGTACGCGCGTGTTCTTTGTCGACAAGGATTCACCATCGGCCATGGCGGCCAGCAATGTCTTCATTGTGTCCCGCGATCCGGGCAAGGAGTCCGTGACCTCGGCCAAGGGAGCCCGCCTGGAAACGATCAAAGGCGAACGCATGGTCATCCTGGAAAACGGCCAGCGCATGGAGACCCGTAACGACGATGGATCGGTGCGCATGACGGAATTCAAGGAATACGGGGTCAAGGTCGACGGAGACAATCCCACCTCGGTGGAGGAAGCCAACGCGCGCTCCATGCCTACTCGTGAGCTGGTCAAGCTCGACGACCCCATCGCACATTCCGTTCTGGGCTGGCGCCTGGGTCTGCCGTTTGCTGCCCTGAACTTCGTGATTCTGGGCCTGGCCGTCTCCAGCGTGAACCCACGCGCCGGTAACAGCACCAGCCTGATGATTGCCCTGTTTGCCTTCATCGTTTACTACAACCTCATGACACTGGGCGAAAGCTGGGTGCGAGCGGACAAGATCGGCATGTGGGGCCTGCTGCTGGTGCTGCACGGCGGCATTCTGGCCGGTAGCATTCTGGTCCTGCTGGCACGCCACTTCCGTTGGTCTCCCCGTGATCTGCTGCGTCGCTCCAGCCCGCGTCAGGAGGCGGCACGATGAAAGTTCTACGCAATCTCATCTACCGCGAAATCTGTCTCGCGGTCCTCTATGTGTCCCTGGCCTTTCTGGCACTGTTCTTTTTCTTCGATCTCGTCGATGAAATGCGCTGGGTAGGCAGCACCGGCTACACCGCCGGCATTGCCCTGCTTTTTGTCGCGCTGGCGATTCCCGGCCATTTGTACGAGCTCATGCCTATTGCGGTGCTGATCGGCACCATCTTTGTGATGGCGCGGTTTGCCCAGAGTTCGGAATTCACCATCATGCGCACCAGCGGCATGGGGCCATGGCTGGCGCTCAGAACCCTGCTGACTCTGGGCATTGCCTTTGTGGCATTGACCGTGTTGGTTGGCGACTACATTACCCCTGCCGCTGACAACTACAGCCAGAAGCTGCGCATTCTGGGCAAGGGCCAGATATCCAGCGGAGCCACGGGCGCCTGGCTCAAGGAAAAGCAGGCTGATCACTCCATCGCCATCAACGTGGGAGCCATCAAGGCTCCCGGCGACTTTGTCAATGTGCGCATCTTCGAATTCAATGCCAATGGCCATATCACCGGCCAGATTCGTGCCCAGGCAGCGCAGGTCGATGAGAAGAACGACCAATGGCTGCTGCAAGGCGCAGAACTCACCCAGGTCAGCCAGGAAGGTGAAAAGACCCGCATCACCAAGAAGCATGAAGCACAGATGCAATGGCCAACGCAGGTCACTGCGGCCATGGTCTCCGGCGCCTTGCTCAAGCCCGATCGCATGACCACGATTGCCCTGTTCCAGTTCATTCGCCACCTGGAAGCCAACGGTCAGGCCGCCCAGAAATACGAGATCGAATTCTGGCGCAAGGTTTTCTATCCTCTCAGCTGCCTGGTGATGGTGGTGCTCGCCCTGCCTTTTGCCTATCTGCACTTCCGCTCGGGGGGAATCACGGCCTATGTGTTCGGCGGTGTGATGGCCGGCATCAGCTTTTTCCTGCTCAACAACGTGTTCGGCTACATCGGCACGCTGCAGTCCTGGTTGCCCTGGCTGGCGGCTGCGGCTCCCGGCCTGCTTTACACGGCACTATCGCTCTCGGCCTTTGGCTGGCTGGTGCTGCGGCGTTAAGTCATGACAAGCATCACTGCCCCTGACATTCCCCTACACAGCCTGATTCTGCTGGCCCATGGCTCCAGAGATCCGCTCTGGCGCCAGCCTATTGAGGCCGTGCGTATGGCTGTGCAGGCCGTGCAGCCCGATCTGCCTTGCGTATGCGCTTATCTGGATGCATGCGAGCCTGACCTGCCAGCTGCCGTACAGTCGCTGACAGCGCAAGGGGCAGGCCATATAACCATACTTCCGCTGTTTCTGGGCACGGGCAAGCATGCGCGCGAAGACATTCCGCGCCTGTTGCAGGAACTTTGCCAGCAATATCCCGAATGCCGGTTCGAGTTGATGACGGCAGCGGGCGAGAATCCGCGTGTCACTGCCTTACTGGCACAGCTTGCAATAGAAGCCTGCCGTGGCGAATCTGCCTCATACATACAGAATCCAGATAAAAAATAGATTCTTTAGATATTTGACGCATAATGATGCAAGTTCTTAGTCCATGTTGTCATGAACCTGCATCAATTCCGCTTCGTTCAAGAAGCCGCTCGCCGCAACCTCAACCTCACCGAAGCGGCAAAAGCCCTGCATACCTCGCAGCCCGGCGTCTCCAAAGCCATCATCGAGCTGGAGGAAGAGCTGGGCATCGACATCTTCGCCCGCCACGGCAAGCGCCTCAAGCGCATTACCGAGCCAGGCCAGGAAGTTCTCAAGAGCATTGAACTGATCATGCGCGAGGTGGGTAACCTCAAGCGCATCGGCGAGCAGTACAGCGCCCAGGACAGCGGCACGCTCAGCATTGCCACCACGCACACCCAGGCCCGTTATGTGCTGCCGCCTGCCGTGGCTCGCCTGCGCGATATGTACCCCAAGGTCACCATCAGTCTGCACCAGGCCACTCCTGCCGAGGTAGCGCGCATGGTGATCGATGAAGTGGCCGAAATCGGCATGGCCACAGAATCACTGGCCGACTATCCCGATCTCGTCACCCTGCCCTGCTATGAGTGGCAGCATGTACTGGTCATTCCCACCGGCCACCCCCTGGCGCAGAAAGACCGCATCACGCTGGAAGACATTGCGCAGGAATCGCTGATCACCTATCACCCCTCATTCACGGGGCGGGGCAAGATCGACCACGCTTTCGAGATGCGCCGCCTGAACCCGCACATCGTGCTCGAAGCCATCGACGCCGACGTGATCAAGACCTATGTGCGCCTGGGCCTGGGTATTGGCATCGTGGCAGAAATGGCCATGCGCGACGACCCGGTCAATGATCTGGTCATACGCCCCGTCGGCCACCTTTTCGGCACCAGCGTGGCACGCGTGGCCATCAAGCGCGGCGCATACTTGCGCAACTTCGTCTACAAGTTTGCCGAGCTGCTCAGTGACCGCCTCTCGCGCGATCTCATCATGCGCGCCATGAACGGCAGTGTGGACGATTTCGGGCTCTGACCCACCGGTTTGTGTCGCGGGGCGCCATGCCCCGCAACTGCTTTGCAAGACTATCGTGACTCCTAACTTCCCCAGCAAACTGCCCAATGTGGGCACTACCATCTTCACCGTCATGTCGGCCCTGGCAGCCGAGCACAAGGCCGTCAATCTGGGGCAGGGCTTCCCGGATTTTGGCTGCGACCCCAAGCTGCTCGATGCCGTCAACGACGCCATGCGCGCAGGCCACAACCAGTACCCGCCGATGACAGGCTGGCCCGCATTGCGCGAGGCCGTAGCCGCCAAGATCGAAGCGGCGCACGGCCGCCAATATGACGCAGCCAGCGAGATCACCATCACCGCCGGCGCCACGCAAGCGATTCTCACCATCATTCTGGCCACCGTGCACAAGGGCGACGAAGTCATCGTGCTCGACCCCTGCTACGACAGCTATGTGCCCAATATCGAGCTGGCCGGCGGTGTGGCCGTGCGTGTGCCCCTGACGCCTGGCAGCTTCCGCCCTGACTTCGCCAAGATCGCAGCGGCCATCACGCCACGCACGCGCCTGCTGATCATCAACAGCCCGCACAACCCCAGCGCCACCATCTGGACCGATGCGGAAATGCGCCAACTCGAAGCGCTGCTGGCCCCCACCAATCTGATGCTGGTCAGCGACGAGGTCTACGAGCACATGGTCTACGACGGTGCCCAGCACCTGAGCAGCGCCCGCTATCCGGGCCTGGCCGAACGCGCCTTCATCGTCTCCAGCTTTGGCAAGACCTTTCATGTCACGGGCTGGAAAGTCGGCACCGTGGCCGCGCCCGCTGCATTGACAGCCGAGTTCCGCAAGGTGCACCAGTTCAACGTCTTCACCGTGAACACCCCCATGCAGGCGGGCCTGGCGCAATACATGCAAGACCCTGCGCCCTATCTGAACCTCTCGGCCTTCTACCAGGCCAAGCGCGATCTGTTTGTGCAAGGCCTGGCCGGTTCGCGCCTGAAGATCCTGCCCACCGCCGGTACCTACTTTGTCTGCGCCGATGTTTCCTCCGTCTCGAATCTCAACGAAGCCGAGTTCTGCCAATGGCTGGTCAGGGAGCATGGTGTCGCCGCCATTCCGCTGTCGGCCTTTTATGGCAACGGCTTCGACCAGCGCGTGGTGCGCTTTTGCTTCGCCAAAAAAGACGAAACCCTGATTGCTGCAGCCGAGCGCCTGCGCAAGCTGTAAATCAGCAACGCCCATAAAAAAGGAGCGCCTACCGCGCTCCTTTTCTCGTTCTTGGCATTGTTTCCATATGGATTGCTTATATAGACAGCGCCAGCCGCTACCAAATAAGTAGCTCAAAGCGCCTTCCAGTCCAGCGACCAGGCTCCGCTTTGCACGTTCTGCAGCCAGACACAGCAGCTCAGCGTCTTGGCATCGGTCACCTGTCCGCTTTGCACACCTGCCAGCAACTGCTCAGGCGTCATGCTGCAGACATCCAGAAATTCGTCGGCATCGAGATAACGCTCTCCAGCCGTCAGACCGCGAGCGAAGAAGACATGAATGACTTCATCGCAGTAACCAATCGCCAGATGCAGCGGCCCGGCATAGGCCCACTCCCGCGCCGAGTAGCCAGTTTCCTCCAGCAGCTCGCGCTGGGCACAAACCAGGGGCTGCTCGCCCGCATCGAGCTTGCCAGCTGGAAACTCAATCATCACCCGCCCCACGGGATAGCGAAACTGGCGCTCCAGCAGCACACGCCCATCATCGAGCAAGCCGATCACGGCCACCGCACCGGGGTGAACCACATATTCACGCGTGGCCTCACCACCATGGGGCAGTCGCACCGTGTCCTTGCGAACCTGCAAGAAATTACCCTGGTGCACCAGCTCGCTGCGGATGCAATGCTCTATCAGATGCGCATCTGAACTATCGGTCATATCTTCTGTTTGCCTTCTCTCAACAGTCTGGTTTCACGCCCCATGCACTTCGGTTGCATTGTCTGACTGCACAATGAGACGAGAGTCGGCAAGCCGCGGCTGCCGGTATTCCACACTAAACTTTGAAACACCAATTTCTACAATTCCATCGCACTCATGACCCAAACACAAGCCGGCACTCTGGCACCCGTTCCTGCGCAAGCGCGCTATGTGTTCTATTCCCTGGCCGCCTGCAGCGCAGGTGAGCTGCGTAGCGCCCTCACCCGCCTGCAAACCCAGGTCGATGGGGACAAACTGGTCGCAGGCCTTGGCTTACAACTGGTCCAGCAGTTGGATGCACAGATCCCGTTGCTGCATGAATGCCCGCATCTGCAAGGCCCCCAGTTCGAAGCCCCCAGCACACCCGCAGCGCTATGCCTGTGGCTGCGCGGCGATGAGCGCGGTGAACTGATTGCGCGCACACGCGAGCTCAGCGCCTTGCTGGCTCCTGCATTGCAGCTCGATCATGTGGTCGACACCTTTGTGCACCAACGCGGCCAGGGCAAGCATGGCCGTGACCTGACCGGCTACGAAGACGGTACCGAGAACCCCGAGAACGATGACGCCATTGCCTGCGCCGTAGCGCAAGGCCATGGCGCAGGGCACGACGGCAGCAGCTTCTGGGCTCTTCAGCAGTGGCTGCATGACTTCACTGCATTTGGAAAAATGTCCAGACACGCTCAGGATCACGCCATTGGCCGCCGCCTCAGCGACAACGAAGAACTGGACGATGCTCCCGAGTCCGCCCACGTCAAGCGCACGGCACAAGAAAGCTTCGAACCCGAAGCCTTCATGCTGCGCCGCTCCATGCCGTGGTGGCAGGTCAGTCCCCAAGGCACCGACCGAACCGGCTTGATGTTCTCGGCCTTCGGTTGCAGCTTCGATGCCTTTGAAGTACAGATGCGCCGCATGCTGGGCCTGGACGACGGCATCAGCGATGCCCTGTTCGGATTCTCGAAACCACTGACAGGCAGCTACTTCTGGTGCCCGCCCATGCAACAAGGCAAGCTGGACCTGCGCCTGTTGAACATCGATTCTTAAATTTTTTGCAGAGAATCGATCAAAAGTTCGTTTTCTTTCCAAAACAGCAATTTCGCGCAGTTATACTTGATGCTTCAACGACAGGCGCGTAGCTCAGCTGGTTAGAGCACCACCTTGACATGGTGGGGGTCGTTGGTTCGAGTCCAATCGCGCCTACCAAACATCGCAAGCAAAACCAGAGCTTGCAGCAAAAATGCCCGCCAAAAAAGCGGGCATTTTTGTTTGTGCGGTATGAAAAATGTGTGAAACCCGTTCGCAGAAAACGGCACTCAAACTACAGACGAGATGCTACTCCTGCACCTTGCAAAGGAACCAGGCTTCTCAAAGGACTGACCTTCAGCCACCGCGATGAGACAGCCAAAGCATGCAAGCGATTGGGTCGCGCAATCTGGGAACACTGTAGCGGCTACCACCGAAGCTCTCCGGTGGAGATGAAGATGAATTGCTTCAATCACCTGAACAAAAAACTGATGGCCAGAATGCTTGAGCAGCAGGGGCGAGCTCAGTATTCGGGCGTTCTCGGGTGATCCATGGTGCTAAAACTTTGCTTCCCGCGAAACGCCAGCGGTACGAGACGCCTTTGAAGCGGCTCTGAAGCTATGCCTCATCGCTTCGGTCCAACTGCGGGCAGATAGTTGAAGCGCTTGACAGCTCCGATGTAGTTGTTCGCCTGATGGCTGACGATCCGCTTTTCCGACAGGCCTTTGAGCATCGCCGGATCAATAGTGAGAGGGCGCAGTTGAAGGACCGCGGGAATGCACCTTGAAAACTATCGAACGTGGATTGGTAATTTCGGGCGGAATGGCTAAAGGGCATCAGCCATGTGTCACCAGCGGGTGGACGACCAGCCCGATGACGGCTGCCGCAACCACGATGGCGGGCTCGGGGAGCTTCTTGAAGCGCCACAGAATGGCCGCAGTCGCGATTGCCAGCGCTGCGGTGATCCAGTCGGAGATGGAGCGCTGACCGATGACAATCACTGCCCCCGCAATGGAGCCGATGGCGGCGGCCGTGACGCCATCGACAAAGGCGATGACATCCGGACGCTTGCCGTATTTCTTGAAGTACGGCGCGGGGATCACCGTGAACAGGTAGCAAGGCACGAAAGTGGCTAGCGCTGCCACCACGGCGCCCCAGAAGCCTGTGATCAGGTAGCCGATGAAGCCCGTGGTGATCACCACCGGGCCCGGCGTGATCATGGCCACTGCCACCGCATCCACGAACTGCTGATCGGTCAGCCAGCCGTATTCCTTGACGACGCCGCCGTAGAGGAAGGGCACGATCGCCAGGCCACTGCCGAAGACAAAGCTGCCTGCATAAGCGAAGTACAGACCGATCTGCTTTAGCTTGTTCCAGTCGATGGTGCTGAGTGCAAACATCCCGAGCAGAGGCACTGCAACGCTGTTGATGCCGCTTTTACGCGTCAGCCAGGCGGGAGGGGATCGCCAGAACCAGACCAGCACGCCTGCCCCGAGAAACAGCCAGACTTCTTCCGACTTGGTGATCACGGTGACGGCCGCGCTGATCAGGAAGATGACCCACAGCAGCTTGTCCTTGCCGATACTCTTGGTCGTCAGCTTGTAGGCACTCATGGCGATGATGCCGATCACGGCAGCGCCAACACCATAGAACACCGACTGCATCCAGCCGATGCCACCGTAGGCGACGTAGGCCGCGCCAAGCACCACGACCATGAAGAAGGATGGGGCGACAAAGGCGATCCCTACCAGGGACGCACCCAGAAACCGGTAATGGACATAGCCCAGATAGATGGCCAATTGCGCGGCCAGCGGTCCTGGCATCAGTTGGGCAAGAGCCAGGCCTTCCTTATAGTCGGCATCGGTAATCCACTGGCGCTTTTCCACCAGATCGCGGTACATATAGCCCGCCAGGGCCACGGGACCGCCAAAGCCCCAGGCGCCCAGAGCCAGCATGTAGCGCACAAGCTGCCAGAGTGTGTAGCCGGGGGGGCTTGCGGCGCTGGTGTCGGCCACTACCGTTGTGTTGAGGTCGTTCATGTTCGACTTTGAAGTGCGGGAATGGCTATGGCTTTCGTAGGCTGGAAAAATGCGCATGAAGCGAGTCCAGCACTCCGCCTATGTCTGCTAGCAGTGAGTCGTCGTCCGACCAGCGCTTCCGGGCGCCTGCCAGCACGGCTTCGAACCCAGCAGCCTCGGCCGTGGATGTGCCGCCCACGTCGAGTGCATGCACCATGGCGCCCAGTTGGGAGAGGCCACGGTCGCCGTCGAGACCAAAGCTCGCCAGCAGCACTTCGAATGTCACTTGGTCACCGACGTGGGAAAAGGTTGCGCCATCGAAGTCGAAGCCCAGGGCGTCGGGTGGGCAGTCGGCCGGAGTTTCCAGCCATTGGAAACGTGCATGGGGATCAATGAAGCGCTGGATCAGCCATGCGCTGGCCACACGATCTACCCAGAGATTGCGGCGCGTCGCCCAGAGACGCCCCTGGTATTGCATGCGATCGCGCCGAGCAATGCATCCGGCAGTTGCCTGTGGTTCGCCAGGCGACTGCATGGCGTCGATGGCGTTGGAGAAGTCCCTCCACTGGGCTTCGGCACGTATAGAGGCTTCGCCTGGGAAGAAGTCGATCTTGCGAATAGCGTCATAAACACGCGCTTGCCGACGCTGCAGGCGATTGAGCTCCGCCGAGCCGAAACCAGGCAGCGCCTTGCGAGACTCGGCCAGGTCCGACAGCCATAGCGTGTAGTCGTCCGAGCGGTCAAACAGGGCCTGGTAGACGGCCTGCTCGGCCATGTCCTTGGCTTGGACATGGAGCAGCCAGGCTTGCCCCCCTTCTTGCAGAGCATCGTCAACCAGCGTTTGTAATTGCGAGGCTTGCTCCGCCTTCGAGGGCAGCAAGTAAGCACCGTCGCGCAGGGCGGCACAGCCCAATGCCTTGACGGCACGCCAGATCCGCATACGTGGCGTAGCGCTGGAGGCCGGGAGACTGACGATCAGAGCCAGCCAGGAGTCCGAAGTGAGAGTCATGGCGAAAGCATAGGATTCCGTCTCGACCGCTGCAATCCTGTAGTGACCTCTACAAACACAGACAATCCAATCGCCAATCGCCGCACTGTGACTGCCCGCCCTATCTCTAAAAATCGTCATGCCGACTGCGATCTGTCAGCTAATGTCGCTTCCGAAGTTTTTGCGACAGAAAGTCAAAAAGTGAACTGTCAAAGATCACAAAAAGTTGTTACTTTGTGCACCCAAAGGTTAATCGCTGACACATAGCCGGACGCCTTGGCATTTAGATTCAACTTGAGGTATGGCCAGTTGGCCTATCTGTTGGTAATCACTAGCAGAAGGGCTGCAAGTATGCACACGAGCAACGATTACATCTATGTGCTGATGCCATCAGTGTCCTTGCTCTTTCTGGCTGGCCTGCTGGGTGTGTGCTGGGTGATCCAACGCCAACAACGTTTTTTGTTCTGGCTATGCACCGCCTACCTGCTGACAGCCACTTCTATCGGCATTCGCAGCGTATTGAAGCTTGAGCTCCTCAATCACTATGTGGTGCCCGTCAATGCGCTGTTTCTGGTGGGAGCCTGGTGCATGGCCAAGAGTTTTTCAGTTCGTCGAGGGGTCCTCATGCCCCCGATGCCGACTGCGTCAGTGTGCGTCGCCACCCTGGCGTCGCTTTATTACTTTGTCCAGATTGCGCCCAGTTTGGTGGGGCGAATTCAAGCTTTCAGTATTGGGGCTGCACTGGTTCTTCTGCTGCCGGTGTCGCCAGTCCTGAAAAGAGGGCTGTCCGACGACTGGCTGGACCGCGCCCTCCTATGGACTTACGTGTCTTACGCAGTATTCACAATGCTGCGTCCTGCACTGGTGATGTGTCTGGGAACGACCGGCCTCAGCAATGCCATGCAAGCCAACTCCACCTACTGGGTAACGACGTTGATGAGCATTCTGTTTTTCGCACTGCTCTTCACGGTGCTGCTCTGTGCGGCAACGATCAGGGAGACCCTGAACCAGCTGCGCATTGAGCGAGATATAGACATGCTGACCCAGATTCTGAACCGACGAGCGTTTCATGAGCTTGCACAGCGCAGGCTGGCAGACCAGCGCCTGTATCCCATGGTGATTCTCGCTGGCGATATCGATCACTTCAAACGCATAAACGACAACTGGGGGCACGCTAAAGGCGATGAGGTGCTGCAACTCGTTTCCAATGCCATGCAACACAATGTGCGCAACCAGGATCTGGTGGCTCGCTTTGGCGGCGAAGAGTTCGTGCTGCTGCTGACCCGAATTGATTTGCAGGGTGCGGAGCAGGTCGCCAAGCGTATCTGCATGGAGCTCAGGCACGACCAAGAAGTCTTGCCTCAAGGGCCAGTGCTGACTCTGAGCTTTGGCATCGCTTCGATTGCCAGCAAAGAGCAGTTGCAAGGTGCACTGAAACAGGCCGACCACCTGCTGTACAGCGCCAAAAATGCAGGGCGAGATCGTGTGCATGTAGAGGGGCGCTTCTACCCTGACATCAGCTTTGAAAATACCAAGCCGGAGGACTACTACACCATGTCGCTGCCACTGTAAGCGGGCGCGTGCGGCAGAGTAGAGGCAATGCTGTCACACGCCAGGCGGAGTGGCCTCAATGATTTAGCTTCATCGCCACTGAAACAAGTCGTGGACTGACCCTGGGCGCTTGAGCACACCCGGGCTTGGGGCCAGGAATGCTCCACTGGAGTGGGTCAGCCCCCCTCCACAAAAAAAGGGGCGCAAGCCCCTTTTGATTTCCTGGAGTGTCGCCGGGCTTGCCGAGCCTGGTCCACGAATCAAGCCACAGCATCCATGGGCTTGCGCAAGAAACCTTGATTGCCTCCCTTGCGGTTGGGCGCGAAGCCGTTTTTGGCCAAGGTTTCATCAGCGGTTTCATAGAACACACCGATCTGCTTGATCTCACGGGCTTGCTGGGCCGTGGCGATAGGGCGACCGAACTCGCCAGCAATGCGCACCAGTTGCCTGATCTGCTCCACCGTGCTCATCTTGCCGGTGCGCGTCTGGTTCCACAGCACGTCCTCGATACCACAGCGCACATGCAGACCCAGGGCCATGCCGATCATATTGATGGGCAGCACGTTGAGCACCGAGCTTTCCACAGTGACGATGGCGTTGTCGGGAACGGCGCGCAGCATATTGGCCAGGTTGTAGATATTGGCCTGGTCCATGCCGCCGCTGATGGCCACCCAGTTCATGACCAGCGGGCCCTTGTAGACGCCGCGACGGATCATGCGCTCTATGGTCTCGAAGCTGTTGATGTTGTAGACCTGAAACGCGCTCTGAATGCCGGCCTCGGAGAGGCGGCGGATATGCTCTTCCACGAAGCTGGGGTTCGAAGGAACGATCATGTCCTTGTAGGTCTTGTGCAGATGCGGGAAGCCGCGCGAGACACCGCGAAAATCGTCTTCGCCCGCATGCTCGGTCACGTTCATCTGCGTGGTGTTCACGGTCACCGTCACCTGGTCGGGCACGGGCGTCAGCTCGGCCAGCATGTGGCGCGTGTCGTCGGAGAGCCATTTGGCCTGGCCGTCCGGACCTTCGGGCGCAAAGCTGATGGAGCCACCGACCTGGATGATCATTTCTGGCACACGCTCACGCACACCGGCAATCAGCTCATTGAACTTGGACAGGCGCTTGCTGCCCTTGCCGTCATCTTCGCGCACATGCAGATGCAGCACGGTGGCGCCGGCTTCGTAGCAATCCACCGCTTTCTGGATTTGCTCTTCCATGGTGATGGGAATGTCTTCAGGAAAGTCGGAAGGGATCCAGCCCGGGGCGTAGGGAGCGGCCGTAATGATCAGCGGCTGCTGGTTTTCGGGATAGAGGTGACCGTCAAGAAAGTTCATTTGCTATGTCTCCGATTTGGATATGAAGCATCACGGCGGTGATGGACGAATCCAGTATCAGACGCTCCATGCAAGCGCACTTTTCATTTCAGGACAGCCGCTTTCTCAAACGCGACAGGCAGGACAAGGCAGCAGCTGCCTGCCATTGAGCCTCGGGTTTTGCCGAACTTTCCAGTCACCAAATGCGAAGTCCCAGGCACAAAGCGTCAAGTACCAGGCATGACCTGCTTCCATCATGAAGTCGTGCAGCAACACCCCGGCACGAAAGGTAGGCGCAGCGCTGATTCCAGCCCTGCGCAGCCCTTCTCAAAAAAAGTGGCAGCAATCGGCTCCATGGCCGATGCATGCCTGACTCCCTATAGAAAAGTACAGGAGACAAAGATGAGCAAAGCAGTGAAATTTCACTTCCCCGACAACGCGGCAGCGCGCAGATTCAGCCGCCCTGAAACCAGGTCAGCCGTGCAGGCCGGACCGTTGAGCATTGCCATCAAAAAGCTTACGCAAGAACTGCGTGGCTGCGCTGCGGCCCTTGGTCTGGGGCTGCTGGCTAGCAGCGCAGCGCAGGCACAGGCACCAGCGCAAGACTGGCCAAGCAAACCGCTGCGCATCGTCGTTCCCGCCCCGCCCGGCGGCATCTCGGACGGGGTTGCACGCCTGGTCGCCGAACACCTGCAGAGCAATCTGGGGCAGCCCGTCATCGTGGACAACAAGCCTGGCGGCTCGGCGGTGATTGCCGAGCGCGCCGTGATGAATGCCCCCGCCGATTGGCACACGATGATGATTGCGCCATCCAGCATCTGGACAGATTTTCCGCTCACGGTGAAGACACCGTTCGACGTGCAAAAGACCTTCACCTATGTGTCCGACGTCGCCAGCATGGTCCACATCCTGGTGGTCAACAACCGCTTTGCACCCAACAAGATTCAGGAAGTGCTGGACCTGGCTCGCCAGTCCAAGGACCCCATCAATGTGGCCAACCTGAGCCCAGGCACCCGCTCCGATCTGCTGGGCGAGCTGCTGAGCGAGAAAAGCGGCCGCAAGATCACCATCGTGCCCTACAAAGGCTCCGCCCCTGCCATCGTGGATCTGCTGGGCAATCAGGTGCAGATGACGTTCGAGGTCGTCACCAATGCCGCGCCTCTCGTCAAGGCTGGCAAGCTCAAGGCCCTGGGCGTGGTCTCCCCTACCCGCTCCAGGCTGCTGCCAGACGTGCCCAGCTTTGCCGAACAGAACATGTCCGATTTTGTGATGCCCGATGCCAGCGTGGGCCTGTTTGTACTGAGCGGCACGCCACCCGCCGTGGTGAAAAAAGTGCGCCAGGAAATGGAAAGAATCACGCAATCGGCCAAGTTTCAGTCACAGCTCAAGGCCCAGGGCTTTGACGCGCCGCAACCCAGCACCCAGCAGGAGCTGCAGCAAAAGATGCTGACCACGGTGGAACAGAACCGCAAAATTCTGGGCAAGCTCAGGATCGCCAGCAACTGAGGGCCGCGACATTTTTTGGTAGTGTGTTTGGCGGGCTCTTGAGCCCGCTTTTTTATTCCTCGCCGACACCGTTCTGCGCTTTGGCGCGACTGTCCTTGGCGCTGCAGCCAAACTGGCCTTGGTACCAGCGCGAGAAGCTGCTGGGCGCAGTGAAACCCAGCAGTTCGGCCACCTCGGTCAAGGAACGACTGCTCTCGAACACATAGCGCGCGGCCAGTTCCTTGCGGATATCGTTCATCAGCGATGAAAAGCTCTGGCCTTTTTCCATCAGCCTGCGCTGGATGGTGCGCGGCACCACGCCCAGATGCTGGCTCACTTTTTCGATGCTGCAGCGCCCGCTGGGTAACAGCAGCAAGATGGTGCGGCGCACATCGTCCAGCACCGCTTCGTCGCTGAAAGGGGTAGCGGACTCCAGCAACTTCTGTGCATAGCGCACCATGGCGGGATCCGCAAACTCGTTGCGCGTATCCAGATCCGCCTTGGCGCAGACGATGCAGTTGAACTCCTGATTGAATTCCAGACGCGGGCCAAACATCAGGTGGTGCATGCTCAGATCCTTGGGCGCAGCGTGCTCGAAGCACACCAGGCGGGGCTGCCAGTCCCGCCCTATCAGCTGCCGAATCGCGCGCACCATCACGCCCAAAGCCAGCTCCACACGCTGGCGTGTGGGCTCATGGGCACGACCGGCCAGCAGCAACTCCCGGATCAGCACCGTGTCGGCCTGCTCGTCCACCTCCAGCGTCATTGCGCCGTTGAGCAAGGCCAGATAGCGCACCAGCAGATTGAGCGAGTCCCGCAAGGTTTCCTGATCGCGGATCAGCAGACCGACCGGCCCCATATTGGACAACAGGCGCGAACGCGCCATGCACAGACCAAAGCTTTCATTGCCCGACTGGATGGCCGATGCCTGCAGCAAACGCCCGACCTTGTCCACCGGAATCATCAGATCCGGATCTTCCAGCACGCCTGGACTGAACCCGGCGTCGAGCAGCATGCGCGTGCTGTTCAGCCCCGAAGCACGAGCCACTTCGTCGTAGTTGGTCAAGCAGGCTGCGCGAACGAGAGATGCCATGGGTAGTACGGACTTGGCACTAAATGCAAAGCACCAGTCATGTAATGACAAGCGCCATTGAGAGGGTGTTTTCACACTGACGAACATCAATTCTATAAGGAGACTTCCCCATGAAAACCGACCTTGGCGCAGCCCCTTCCGTGATCCGTTCCAGCTCTCTGACACGGTCACTGGAAGTCAACCCGCTGACCTGCTCCATCGGTGCCGAGCTGTCCAATGTGCACCTGGGCGCAGCCGCCGAGGACGAAGGTCTGCTGGCTGAAATCCGCCAGGCCTTGCTCAGGCACCGCGTAATCTTCTTCCGCGATCAGGACATCACGCGCGCCGAGCATGTGGCATTTGCCCGCAGGTTCGGCGAGTTGGAAGACCATCCCGTGGTGGGAAGCCACCCAGACCATGCAGGCCTGGTCCAGATCTACAAGACCCCCGACAGCCCGCTGGACCGCAACGAAAACTCCTGGCACACCGACGCGACCTGGCGCGAGCAGCCCCCCATGGGCTGCGTGCTGCGCTGTGTGGAATGCCCGCCCGTTGGGGGAGATACCATGTGGACGAATATGGTGATGGCCTACGACAACCTGCCAGAGGAGATCAAGGCCAAGATCGAGCATCTGCGTGCCCGCCACAGCATTGAAGCCAGCTTTGGCGCGGCCATGCCCATCGACAAGCGCCTGGCACTGAAGGCCAGGTACCCCGATGCCGAGCACCCCGTGGTCCGCATCCACCCCGAAACCGGCGAAAAGATTCTGTTCGTCAACAGCAGCTTCACCACCCATTTCACCAACTACAACACACCTGCCAATGTGCGCTTTGGCCTGGACAAGTCGCCCGGCTCTTCGCAGTTGCTCAACTACCTGACAAGCCAGGCCATGATTCCCGAGTACCAGGTGCGCTTCAAGTGGCGCAAGAACAGCATGGCGTTCTGGGACAACCGCTCCACCCAGCATTACGCCGTGATGGACTACCAGCCTTGTCACCGCAAGATGGAACGCACGGCCATCATGGGTGGTCCCACCGACTGACTGCCGCCCGCCCTCCCCATTCCAGAAAACAAAGGCAAGAGGCAGCCGAAGCTGCCGCGCCCGACCAAGGAGACAAACAATGAAGGCCGACACACGCCATACACCCGCCCATCCCGCCACGCCTGCGGCGACAAGCAATACATTGCCGCACCGCCTTGGTCTGGCCATGCTGGCCCTGTCTGCCGGTCTGTGCCTGCCCGTACAGGCCCAGCCGAGCGCAGACTGGCCCAGCAAACCCATACGGCTGATCGTTACCGGCCCTGCGGGCGGTACGGCCGACACATTGGCCCGGCTGCTGGCCGAGGGCATGCAGCAGCAACTCAAGCAGCCCGTGATCGTGGAGTCCAAGGCCGGGGCTTCAGGCGCTTTGGGCATCCATGAACTCAAGGCCAATGGCAAAAGCGGCTACACCTTCCTAGTAATCCAGGAGGGCGCGATCAGCGAGGCCCCGCTGGCGCAGAAAGTCAGCTATGACCCTTTCAAGGATTTGACGCCGTTGGCCCAGCTCACGCGCACCGGGCTGGTCATGGTGGCCAACAAGGAGCAGAGCTTTCAGGACCTGTCCGGCTTCATCGCCTATGCCAGACAACAAAAAGACGGCGTGGACTTTGCCTCCTATGCGGCAGGCCTCAAAGGCCATACCTCGGGCATGCTGCTGGGGCAGTTGGCCAGGATCAATATGCGCCATGTGGGTTACAAGGGCTCGCCCCCTGCCCTGGTTGATCTCATGGGCGGCCATATTCCCGTCATGTTCGACGGGGTCACAACCTCGCTGCCCCTGATTCGCAGCGGCAAGATCAAGGCATTGGCAGCCGTCTACCCCACCCGCCTGAAGGCCTTGCCCGAGGTGCCTACGTTCACGGAACTGGGCTACCCCCAGCTGTCCAAGCCCGGCTGGTTTGCCGTCTGGTCGCATCCCCAGACGCCTGCGGCCATTCAGCAAAAGCTGCGCGATGTGGCACTTGCCCATTTCCGCAAGGAGTCCACGCTCAAGCAGCTTGCCACCCTGGGCATGGAGCCAGGGCAAGCCTTGACCACCGAGGAAATGACCGCAGACCTCAAGGACTCCAGTCAAAAGCAGGCGGCCTTGCTCAAATCCATCGGCTACAAGCCCGAGAACTAAAAGCCTGCTGGCCCATGCGACCTGAGCACTGCATGCATGCCCTGCCAGTGCGGCTGGCTCAGGGGCGCGGCCAAGGCACGGTGACAGGGCCTGCCGTGGCGCCTGCAGATACTGCGCCGGAGGAAGCACCGTTCTGATGCTATGAATGGAGTAGCTGTTATCGCTGGATACACATTAATTTCAATATTCTTTGATATTGAAAACATGGCTGGACATGCGTAAGCAGCTATCAAAAAAAGGCCTGCCAGATCACTCCGGCAGGCCTTTTGCTTTGCGGATTCAAAGCCGCTTACACGCGCTCGAAGATCGCGGCAATGCCCTGGCCACCACCGATGCACATGGTCACCAGCGCGTAGCGACCGCCCGTGCGCTGCAGCTCGTAGATGGCCTTGGTGGTGATGATGGCGCCCGTAGCCCCAACAGGGTGGCCCAGCGAGATGCCCGAGCCGTTGGGGTTGACCTTGGCCGGGTCCAGGCCCAGCTCCTGGATCACGGCGCAGGCCTGGGCGGCAAAGGCTTCGTTGGCTTCGATCACGTCCATGTCGGCGATAGTCAGGCCGGTGCGCGCCAGCACTTTTTGTGTGGCGGGGACCGGGCCTATGCCCATGTAGGCGGGGTCGACACCGGCGTGGGCGTAGCCGACCAGGCGGGCCAGGGGTTTGGCGCCCGAGGATTTCAGGGCTTGCTCGCTCATCATCAGCACGGCGCCTGCACCGTCGTTGATGCCCGAGGCATTGCCGGCGGTGACGGTGCCGCCTTCCTTCTTGAAGGCGGGCTTCATGCCGGCCAGGGTGTCCAGCGTGGTGGCGGCGCGCACATGTTCGTCGGTGTCGAAGACCACCGTGCCCTTGCGCGTGGCGATTTCCACGGGGACGATCTGTTCCCTGAAGCGGCCGGCTGCTATGGCGGCAGCTGCGCGCTGCTGGCTGATGACGGCCAGCTCGTCCTGCATGGTGCGGCTGATCTGGTAGCGTTCGGCCACGTTTTCAGCGGTGATGCCCATGTGCATTTTTTGCCAGGGGTCATGCAGGATGCCCAGCATGTAGTCGATGCTCTTGGCATCGCCCATGCGCACGCCCCAGCGGGCCGCCTGGTCGAAGTAGGGGCCACGGCTCATGGATTCGGAGCCGGCGCCGATGGCCACTTCGCAGTCGCCCAGCGCGATGGCCTGGGCCGCGGAGACGATGGCCTGCAGGCCCGAGCCGCACAGGCGGTTGACGTTGAAGGCCGGGGTTTCGATGGGGCAGCCGGCATCGACGGCGGCCACGCGGGACAGGTAGGCATCGCGCGTGTCGGTGGGGATGACATTGCCCATGACCACATGGCCGACCAGATCGGCGGCAATGCCTGCGCGCGCTATGGCGGCCTTGACCACGGTGGTGGCCAGCTGGGTGTTGGGGACGTCCTTGAGGCTGCCGCCAAAGGTGCCGATGGCCGTGCGCGCTGCGCTGACGACGAAGATGTCTCGGGTTGTCATAGCTTGAATTTCGGGAAGATTTATCAAAAACAGGAGCTGCTTACGCCTGTTCTGTATAGGTTTTCAGGCTGTTTGGCTGATATTGCAGCCCAATCGGGCTTCGCCTGAGCATCAGCTTCCGCCGGCAGGCCTTTTGAGCCAAAGCTGCCCTTCCAGCTCCAGCACTTCATACAAAGGGATCAGCAGCTGCGGCGACGCCGTGCACCGGCCATTTCGGATATCGAACTTCAGGCCATGGGCTGGACAGCTCAGCACATGCTGTTCGCAGCTGCCGCTGGCCAGGGAAGCGCCCGCATGTGGGCAGCTGTTTTCCATGGCGTAGAACTCGCCTTCGACATTGAGCAGCAAAACCGTTTCACCGCCAGGCGCAAAGACCAGCTTGCGTGCGCCCGGCGGCAAATCCTGCACGGCCCCTGCCGCCAGCAAAGGCGACTCAGCCAAGAACGGTTTCGGCAGCACAGGCATGCTCCATGGCGCGCAGCAGCTCGGCCGGGGGCACGGCCCCTGTTACCTGCAAGCGCTGGTTGAACACCATATGCGGCACTCCGCCCGCATGGCCCTGCGCACTTTGGTAGCACAGCGCATCAAAGCCGGCCGGGTCCCAGTCCAGCTTCGCCGCTTCGGCAAGCTGCTGCAGCACCATAGGCGAGCCGATATCACGGCCCTGCACAAAATAGGCGGCAAAGATCGATTCGACAAAGCCGATCATGGCTTCGCCATCCAGCTGCTGCTGGGCGTAATTGACCAAGGCACAGACCAGTCGCGTATTGGGAAAAGTCTGAATCGCCTCGTGATTGAGCTGCAGGCCTGCAGCTTCGGCCGCTGCGCGAACCTGGGCACGACGCACTTCCACGGCACGGGGACCGCCCAGACGTGCTTCGTAGAACGCCTGGTAAGGCAGGCCCTGCTCGGGAATCTGGGGCAGCAAGGTGTCTGCGTGCCAATGGATGGCCAGTCGTTGCTGCGGAAATTTGGCGCTCAGAGCCTCTCTGGCCGCCAACAGATTGCGCAGGCCTATCCAGCACCAGGGGCAGATCAGGTCCAGCGAAAAATCGACCTGCAAGGCGGCATCAGGTTTGTCCTGTGTCATGCGCTCTCCTCAAACCAGTTGCTGCAGCAGCTGGTGTACACCGTCCCAAGGACCATAGCCTCCGGCAGGGTTCAGGTGCCCAACTTCGCCCAGGTCCACCAGGCTGGCGCCCCAGTCCGCAGCCAGGCCTTCGATACGGGCGAACTGCGCCAGGGGATCGTTGCGGCTGGCCGCCACCATGGTCTTGAAAGGCAGGGGCCGACGCGGAATCGGTGCCCAGCCATTGCTTTGCAGTTGCTGCACCGTGGGATAGCCTGCAGGCATGGCGTTTTCCACATCCGCTGGCGTCGCCAGCAAGGCAGCCTTGATACGTCCTGTTTGCGGGGCATGCTGCTGCGCCCAATGCACGGTGGTGATGCAGCCCGCGCTGTGGGCCACGATGACCACAGGGCCTTCTATGCTGGCCAGCGTGCTGTTCAGCGCCTGAACACGGGCCTCGCGGCTGAGCTTGTCATGCTCCAGCGGCGGTACGGTCACCACCTTGGCAAGCTGGGCTGCCAGATAGGTCTGCCAGTGCTCCTCCACATGGTCGCGCAGACCGGGAACAATCAGGAATGTGATGTCTGCTGGGTAGTTGGGATTCGTCATCGTGATCTCTGTTCTTGAGCGAGGCAAAGCGCTTGCCGGAGTTCATAAAAACCAAACGCCGTTCAGCACAGAGCTTTCAAGCGGCTCCGTAGCCTCGCGGCGCAGGCTTGTTGCGGCGATGGTTCAGAGGGTGAAAATCGCCGAGCCCACAATCTTTCGACCTTCAAGGTCGCGGTGAGCCTGAACGGCGTCGGCCAGCTCATAGCGCTTGCTGATATCGACCTTGATGCGGCCCTCGGCCACATGGCTGAACAGCTCATTGGCCAGCTCTGCGCGCTCCACGGGATCGGCGATGTAGTGCGCCGATGCGGGACGGGTCAGGAAAAGCGAGCCCTTGCCCGCGAGGATTTGCGGGTTGAAAGGCGGAATGGAACCCGAGGCCGTGCCCAGGCAGACCATCAGACCGCGGGTCTTCAGGCTGTTGAGCGAGCCCTCGAAAGTGTCTTTGCCGACGCTGTCGAAAACGGCGTTCACGCCCACGCCATTCGTCAGCTCACGCACGCGCTTGGCCACGTCTTCATGGCTGTAGTTGATGGTGTGCACACAGCCGTTGGCCTTGGCCACCTCGGCCTTGGCGTCGCTGGAGACCGTGCCGATCACATTCAGGCCTTCGAGCTTGGCCCATTGTGAAACCAGCATGCCCACGCCGCCGGCTGCGGCGTGCAGCAAGATGGTGTCGCCCTTCTTGAAGTCCCAGATACGGCGCATCAGATAGGCCGCCGTCAGGCCGCGCATGGTGATGGCGGCAGCGGTTTCAAAGTCGATAGCATCGGGCAGTCTGATCAGCGGCGCAGCGCTGATCAGGCGTTCGGTGCTGTATGCGCCAATGGTGTTCAGTGCGCCGGTATAGGTCACGCGGTCACCGACCCTGAAGTCCGTCACACCTTCCCCCACGGCCGTGATCGTGCCGCAGCCTTCGCTGCCAATGCCCGAGGGCAGGGGCGCAGGATACAGGCCCGAGCGGAAGTAGGTATCGGCAAAGTTCAGCGCAACAGCACCGTGAATCAGGCGCACCTGGCCCGGGCCGGGCTCGCCCACCTCGACCTCTTCGTAGCGCAGCACTTCAGGGCCGCCAACTTCATGAAAACGGGTCAACTTCGCCATACAAACTCCCATCAAAACCAAAATCCGGATCAGCGAGCACCTTCATGTCTCGCCACCGCAATCAGTCCACCCAAGGGCGAGACCGATTGCATCAGGCGTGAATGTAGAAGACATCCGGGCGAGCAATTTCTCCAAGCACGCCAGTGATTTACCCAATGACGACAGCACGGGTAAATACCTAAATCATCCGAACCCATCTGACGATGGCTGGCTTAGCCGCAGGAACTTGCATGCAAAAAGGTCAGGCCCAAGCCTGGAAAGGGCCCAGCGTTCAACTCAGAAGGTTTCCCATTCGCTGTCATCCTTTCCTGTCGGCTGCTGCGTTCCGGCAATGGTCGCTGGACGACGCAGCGCAGGAGGCTTGAGGGCTGCAGAAGCCTTTTGCAGCGGCTCTGCTGCCGTGGCTGCCTTCACCGGTCTGGCCGTGCCGACCGAAGCTGCTGGTATCTCGGCACGGATAGGCTGCTCGTGGGCAGACAACTTGAAGACAGCCACGGCCTCCACCAGCGATTGGGCCTGGTTGTTCAGGCTGCTGGCGGCTGCGGCCATTTCTTCGACCAGAGCCGCGTTCTGCTGCGTGGTCTGATCCATCTGGGTGACTGCCTCCCCGATCTGGGCCATACCAGAGCTTTGTTCATGACTGGCCGCGCTGATCTCTCCCATGATGTCGGTGACCCGGCGAATGGCCGTGACTACATCGGTCATGGTCTTGCCAGCCTTGTCCACAAGAGCTGAGCCTTGTTCCACACGTTCGACGCTGGTGGTGATGAGCTGCTTGATCTCCTTGGCGGCTTCAGCGGAGCGCCCTGCCAGGGCCCGCACTTCGCTGGCCACCACGGCAAAGCCGCGGCCTTGCTCGCCGGCACGCGCCGCCTCGACGGCAGCATTCAAGGCCAGGATATTGGTCTGGAAAGCGATGCCGTCAATGACGCTGATGATGTCGGCAATCTTGTTGCTGCTTTCGTCGATGCTCTTCATGGTCTCGACCACCTCGGCGACCACCTCTCCCCCCTGGGCCGCCACGGAAGATGCATTCATGGCCATCTGGTTGGCCTGGCGAGCATTGTCGGCATTCTGCTTGACCGTGGCCCCCAGCTGCTCCATGGACGCAGCCGTTTGCTCCAGCGCGCTGGCCTGTTCCTCGGTTCGGCCGGACAGATCGCTATTGCCCACGGCGATCTGGGCGCTGCCCGAAGCCACCCCCTGGGCATTGCTGCGCACCGCCGTCACCGTGTTCACCAGACTTTGCTGCATGCGTTGCAATGCATGCAGCAGTTGCCCTGTTTCGTCCTGAGACTTCACCGTGATCTGGCCGCTGAGATCGCCGCCAGCCACACGGTCTGCCGCAGCCACCGCCAGGGACAGCGGACGGGTGATGGATCGGGTGATCGTGATGGCAAGAACCACCGCCAAAACAATGGCGATTGCGCCAGTGGCCAATACCTCTTTGAACAGGTTGTCGGCAGCACTTTCCGCCTTCTCGCTGGCCACTTCGGCGTTTTGCGTCTGGCGATCCAGCAGCTCGCGGATGACGCGCTGATATTCAAGCTGATGGGGACGCAGCTGAGTTTCCAGCAAGGCCAGCGCTTCCTCTCTTTGGCCCCGATCAATCAGCCCGAGAAACTCGTCGCCAGACTTGAGAAAGGCGGCCCTGCGCAGCTTCAGGTTCTCCAGCAAAGATTTTCCCTGAGCAGATTGGATATGCTGCTGCAGCAAATCCATTTCTGCAGCCACCTCGGTTCGGGTTTTCTGAATCATGGCACGTGCCGATGTCTGGATCTTTTCAGTAGAGAAAATCGCCAGATTGCGGAACTGAATCGCCTGTTCATTGGCTCCATCCGTGATGGTGTTCAAAATCCGGATGATGGGGATTTGCCTTTGGGTGATATCGGTAAGGACCGAGCGCTGTGTCGAAGACCCCCAAAGTGCCACAGTTCCCAGCACCAGTATCAGCGCCATCATTGCCATGAACGAAAAAGTCAGCCGAGTGGAAATTTTTAAACGATCCATTGCTTACGCCTCCTTGAGTGGTCCGATTCATCCGGCTTGAGAAATTTTGTGAACTCCCATGAGTGAATCAAAATGTAACTCAGCGTAAATCCCTTATTTGGGAAGGCCAAATTCATGAGTCGTAAAGCCAACAGCTGATCTCAAAAAAAAACGGTCATAAAAACCACTTTTCATTTCCCGGGCCAAGAACGACCCAATCACAAGCCACGCAATCCCGACTCTGGGCCGTTCAACCGATCACAGTACCTCGAGAGATTCGAGATACCCCGCCTCGCGTGTTAGCAGCCAGAAAAATCCTTCAAATACCTCAGTCAGCGCCCGGTACTTTTGCAACACCCTGGCGATTTCTCTTGATTGGGCGACGGTAATGCCTTCCTCAAGCATGTCGAACTGTGTCTGCAGCATCTGATATTGCGCCCTACTGGCCTTCATCATGGACCGACAGGCAGCCCGACTGGCACCGCCCTGCACCAGAGGTTTTCACTTATGCAGAAAACCGTGCTTCGCCTCCCTGGCTCATCATTTCTCGCTCGATTTCGCCCAATGGGCGTTGGCCAATTGACTGTGACATCCTGAATTGACGAGAGTTGTTACAACAGAAGAATTCACACCAAACGGCAGGCTCTTGCAGCCAATCGTCGGCGTGATCAAGCAAGACAAAAGCCTGACTCAGATTTGACGAAACCGCCTTGAGCCCTCAACTGCAGCCTTTGAAGTCCGATATATGGGAAATGGCTGAAAAACTGTTGGACTACACCCAAGCTGTCAAAGGCGTCTTTGCTGAGGTCGGATGCTCACACCCATTCCGCTACTAACCGTCAAATCACCGAGAGCGCGATCATCGACTCGGGCTGAGACAAGACAAGCCAATCTGCTAGCCGGCTTGGTGTGCTTTCTGGGCTTGTGTATCGGGGTCGCCATCGTCGTCTCTCTTGACTGGGTTCGGGCATCCGAGCGTCAGCAAAGATTGACCGAAACTGCTGCCGCACATGGCGCTCTGGTACAGCAATTGGTAGATCGCTCCTTGTCGATCACCTATGCGATGGCCACCGTGCTGCAGCAAAACCCGATGGATATCGCTGGCCTTGAACGCCTGGCCAGTGAATTGCTCCCTCTTTATGCAGGGGTAGACAACCTGCAGCTTGCGCCAGCCGGTGTTGTCCGCAAGGTATTCCCTGCCACAGCCCATCAAGGCCCGGTCGGGCACGATCTTCTCAACGATCCGCACAGCAAGGACGAAGCTGAGCTGGCCCTTGCGACCCGCGACCTGCATATCGCTGTCCCAGCCCAGTTGCGGCAAGGTCGGCCAGGATTCGTGGGTCGCTATCCCTTGTTCCTCACAGACAAGCAAGGCCGTCAAAGTTTCTGGGGATTTGTGAGTGCGGTGGTGCTTTTGGATACGGTGAAGAGCTTTGGTCAATTCGACCGCTTGAAACAACAGGGGCTTGCCTATCATCTTTGGCGCGCCCACCCAATGACTGGTGAGCCCCAGACCTTGCTGCGCAGCTCCGAGCCACTTACCAAGGCCACAATGACCGCTTCCATTGGCGTTCCACGGGAACCCTGGCAGCTTACGGTTTCCCCGATAGAGCCGGACTCCCTTTTCAGTTCCACACGCCTGGCGGCATGGTTGATGGTGGTGCTGGCAGCTGCGGCTGCCGGCGCCCTGACGCGATCCATGCTGATGCGCCCTGTCGAGCTCGCTCAAATGGTCAGACGGCGCACCAGAGCACTGGAAAGCGCCAACCTGAGCCTTGAGTGGCAAGCGACCCATGACAGCCTGACGGGACTGGGCAACCGGGCAATGCTCGAGCATGAGCTCAACCGGAGCATCGAACACATGCGCCATGCCAAGGGACGGTTGGCAGTGCTGCTGCTGGACCTGGATGACTTCAAGAGTATCAACGACAGTCTGGGTCATCGGGCAGGTGACACCATGCTGCAAGCGGTTGCGCAGTCCCTGGGCCGTTGTGTTCGCTCTGCGGATGCGGTGTACCGGCTGGGGGGAGATGAATTCGTCGTCGTATTGAATCAGCTTGGCGAGGCAAGCCTTGCCGGTTCCATTGCAAGAAAAATACTGGCGGAAGTTGCCCAGCCTCGCCTCATCCTAGAGCAGGAGATTCAACTCACGACAAGCATTGGCGTCGTCATTTATCCGCAAGACGCCGAAGACGCGGAAAGTCTCCTGAGTCTGGCGGATGTTGCGATGTACCGTGCCAAGAAGAATGGACGCAACCAGATGGCGTTCTTCTCTCCTGCCCTTGACCACGCAGCCCAGACGCGTCTCCAACTGGCGGATCAGTTGCGAGAAGCGATCAGGACAGAAGCTTTCGAGCTTCACTATCAGGTCAAGGTCGATATCGCCAGCGGTCAAGCAATGGGCGCCGAAGCCTTGCTGCGCTGGAGGCACCCGGTTCAAGGCCTGATCCCGCCCGCAGAGTTCATTCCACTGGCGGAGGAAACCGGGCTCATTGTCGCCATAGGCGAATGGGCGCTGCAAACGGCCTGCATGGCAGCCGAATCGTGGCATCGATGCCTCGGCACTCCATTGAGCATCGCAGTCAATCTTTCGGCCAAGCAATTCCAGGATGCCGCCTTGCTGGAGAAGGTTCGAACGGCCTTGCTGCACTCCGGCTTGCCGGCTCACCGGCTGGAACTCGAGATCACTGAAAGCATGATGATGCACAAACCCGACGAGGCGGCAGCCACCATGCGTGCCTTGCGCCAACTGGGCGTGCACTTGGCCATCGATGACTTTGGTACGGGTTACTCCAGCCTGGGTTATCTGTCGCGCTTTCCAATTCAATGCCTCAAGATTGATCGCAGCTTTGTCCAGAACGTGCCTGATTCGGAGACGGATTCGACCATCGCACGCTCCATCGTGTCCTTGGGCAAGAGCCTGGGACTGACGGTTGTGGCGGAAGGCGTGGAAACGCAATCGCAGCTTGATTTCCTGCGGCAGCATGGCTGCCACATTGCCCAGGGCTATTTGCTGGGCCGCCCCTTGGAAGCGGCTCGGTTCATTGAGCAATTGCGCCAACAGGAAGCGGCCCTGGGGTAGATGTCACTCTTGCATCAGCGGTCGCCATGATCGGCCTGGCCCGTTGAAGAGTGGATAGGCACCCACCCCGTTGATGATCGGGCGCCTCAACGACATTTTGTGACCAGCAGCACCCAGCGCTGCTCGACATTGGTCTTGAACCAAGTTTCATACCTACTGGCCGGGCTTCTCTGTTTCGCAAGATTGAGCCGCATTCTCGGTCAACTGGATACGCACCAGCTTGCGTGCATCAGTGTCGAACACCATCAGATCAGGGCAGTAGCGCGCGCCTTCGGGCGTCTGCACTTCCACTCGGCCCATGCCATAGACAGACAGCTGTCTGGCTTTTTGCCCGTCTTGCTGCGGAGCGAATACCTGCAGCTGTGCCTGGGACAAAGAGGAGGACACTTCCAGATCACACCAGTCTTCGGCAGGCGGCTTGCCCATGGCCAGCCCGTCGCTGTTGCGATACAGCGCATCAGGCCATACGACATGGCCGCTCTTGTACTCCGGCATGATGTAGCAGCCCATGAGCTTGCCGCCCTGGCGTACAGGCATCACATAACTCTCGGCTTGCTCAACGAGCTGCGGCTTGCCGTTCTTCCAGGCGTAGATACCGATGCCATGGCTGCAGCAACTCGCGCGCCACTGGCTGTAAATACGCTGGGCCTGGCCATCGAACACGGGAGAGGTGATTTCCTGCAGATCCTTGGGCCCTGGCACCAGCTTGCCCTGTGCGGAGTCATAAAGCCAGGTCGCGTAGCCAATATTGGGGCCTGCAGGCAGTTCCAGCGCCTGACTCAGATCGGGCCAGCCATCGAAATTGGCATCCACCCAACGCGGCTGCACAAAAAGACAGCTTCCCCAGGCCGCGGTACTCAGCGACTGCTGAAGCTTTCCTTGTCGATAAATGCGCAGCGCCGATACCTGCAGATTGCTGTCCGTATCGCAGTCCTTGGGAGAGGCTATGCGCTGGTTCATCATCAGGCG
Organism: Comamonas resistens; assembly: GCF_030064165.1. NCBI lineage: Bacteria > Pseudomonadati > Pseudomonadota > Betaproteobacteria > Burkholderiales > Comamonadaceae > Comamonas > Comamonas resistens. The sequence continues at coordinate 2,253,353 of NZ_CP125947.1, read as the reverse complement.
CACCTCCTGATCGACCGCATGGGCAAATGACGAAGGCTCCAGGATCAGCTCCAGGGGCCACTGCTTTTTGCCATCCATGGATTGCCATTGCCCCTTGATCTGCTGTGGCGCAAGTCCCGGCAATTGCCCTATGCGCCAACGCCCGGAAGGCATTGCCTCGGTCTGGCCCTTGGGTAAATCGATAGGCGTTTCCGTCACCTGTCCATTGGCCAGACCTTCAAGCCGAATGCCGTTGCGCTTGGGATTACAAGGCTCGTAGCAGTAATTTCCCATGACAGCACCGCCCAGCCGCCAGAGCGTGACCTTTACCGGTTTGCCGGCAATACGCCCCCCATAGGCCGCCTCCCAGCTTACGACCTCGAACAGTTCGGGCCTTGGCTGATGGCCGGCCCTTCCCGCCGCCCATGCGCAGCCCATGTTCTGCAGGCCCAAAGCCAGGCCACACAGGAGAAGTAATTTTCGCAACCACATAGAGTTCTTCAGTCGAGCTAAGCCGGAGCTTGGTTAGGGATGGAACAGGCTGTTGGCAGCCCCTGGACCCGCTGCCACCGCCCTTATACGTCATTGCTTTGCCTTGTCCTACGCCTCTGCACTGCCTGTGGCCTCGTGCCTGGTCTCAACTACAAATCAAAGATTTGCCGGGCGCTGTTGGCGGCTCTTAATGCAAAGCCAATATGCTTGCGGCAAGATAGCCCAATCTTGCCGCTGGCAATGCATTTTGGCGACTTCATGAGCACAGATAACAACACCCGCCGCAATATGGGCCTGCTGGTTGCGGCCCAGTCCCTGGGAGGCGCATCCCCGCCCATCATCATCTCGCTGGGCGGCCTGGTCGGCCAGCAGCTGTCGAGCAATCCCACGGCGTCCACACTGCCGGTCAGCATCTACCAGCTGGGCCTGGCCCTGTCCACCCTGCCCGCGGCCTGGCTCATGAACCGCCTGGGCCGGCGCCAGGCCTATGTGCTGGGTGCGCTGCTGGGGGTGGTATCGGGCGTCATCGCGGCCCAGGGCATTGCGCATTCCGATTTCGTGACTTTCTGCATAGGCACGGCACTGGCCGGGTTCTATGCGGCCTGCGTGCAGAGCTACCGCTTTGCGGCCACCGATCTGGTGGACGAGCCTGCGCAGCAGGCCAAGGCGATCTCGCGGGTCATGGTCGGCGGACTGATTGCGGCCATCATCGGCCCGCAGGTGGTGATCTGGACACGCGACGCCCTGCCCGCCACACCGTTCGCTGGCAGCTTCTACAGCCAGGCGGCGCTCGCCCTGCTGGCCCTGCCGCTGCTCATGGGCCTGCGCCTGCCGCCGCCCCAATCCAGAGCCGTGGCCGGCGATGCGCGGCCGCTCAAGGAGATCGCACGCTCGCCGCAGTTTGTTGTGGCAGCCGCAGCCGGCGTGGTGAGCTACGGCCTCATGGCCTTTCTGATGACGGCCGCGCCCATGGCCATGGTGGGCTGCGGCCACAGCGTGGGCGAAGCCGCGCTGGGCATACAGTGGCATGTGCTGGCCATGTTCGCGCCCAGCTTCGTCACGGGCCGGCTGATTGCGCACTTCGGCAAGCGCCGCATCACGGCTCTTGGGCTGATCATGATTGCCATGGCCGGCGGCCTGGCCCTGCTGGGTCTGGAGCTGCTGCACTTCTGGGGCGCGCTGATTCTGCTGGGCGTGGGCTGGAACTTCGGCTTCATCGGCGCCACGGCCCTGCTGACCGAGTGCTACCGCCCGGCCGAACGCGCCAAGGTCCAGGCCTTCAACGATTTTCTGGTATTCGGCACCGTGGCCGTGGCCTCGTTCGGCTCGGGCGAGTTGCTGCATACGGCCGGCTGGAACGGCATCAACTACGGCATGCTGCCCCTGGTGGCCGTGGTGCTGCTGATGCTGGGCCTGCAGGCGCGTCGCCAGAAGATGGTATCGGCATGAAATTCATAGCTACCAGCGCAAGCCCAACCAGGGTCTTGCGCCGATCTGATCCCTAGCCCCTTGGAATCTGCGGCTGACGCCCCAGCCACAGCACGGCCAGCCAGCTGGTCAGCGCCATACAGGCCAACCAGGCCAGATGCGGCAGGGCAGCGACCAGGGGTGCGCCCAGCTGGTTATAGCGCAGCGAGGCCTGTATGCCGGCCGTGCTCGGCGAGAGCCAGCGCAGCCACTGCAGCGGCTCGGGCAAGGCCTCGACGGGCCAGGTGAAGCCGCCCAGAAAGGCCAGTGGAATCGAGGAAAACAGCACCACCTGCAGGGCCCGCTCGCGATCGGCCAGCCACCAGCCCAGCAGGCAGGCGCAGCCCACGACGGCCGGCACAAAGCAGGCCAGCAGCGCCAGCGCGCCCCAGGGGTTACCGCCGTGCGGAAAGTCCTGCCAGATGAAGATCCAGCCGAAATAGAACAGCCCGGCCAGCCAGCCCGGTACGCACAGTGCCAAAAGCCGCGCCAGCCATTGGCGCGAGCCAACGCGGTCGGCACCTTGCTCGCGCCAGGTACCGACCAGCAGCGCACTGCCCATCAGCAGGGTCTGCTGCAGAATCAGCACGGACACGGCCGCCACCACAAAGCTGCCATAGCCCTCGGTGGGGTTGAACAGGGCCACGGCCTGGGCGTTCACGGGCGAGCGGCTCACGGCCGCCTGCGGCGCGCTCTGCCCACCGGCCTGCAGACGCTTGATCTCCACGCCGGCCGAGACGGTGCCGAAAGCCTCGGCAAAACCGTATTGCACCTGCTTGCTGACCAAGGGATAGGCGCCATTGGCGTAGACGGGAATCACCACATTCGCGCGGCGCAGCACATCGCGCTTGAGATCGCGCGGCAGCAGCGCATAGCCCATGACCTCGCCGCGCAGCACGGCCGCGCGCGCTTCGCCTTCATCGGCCGTGACCAGCTGCGGATGGATGCGCGGGCTGGCCTGGGCAAAGCGCAACATCTGCCGGGCCAGGCCCGAGCTGTCCTGCACGACCACGGCCACGGGCACGCGCTGCACCACTTCGGAACTGTAGAACCAGGGGTAGAAAAAGCCGTAGAGCACGGGCGCCCCCAGCAGCAGCAGGACCGCGCCCTTGTCGCGCAGCATCGCCACCAGGCTGTCCAGCCACAGGCGCAAAAAACCGGTTTGGGCGTCCATGGCTCAGCGCCCTCCCCATTTGTCGGGCCGTTGCAGACCGCGCAGCAGTCCCGCAGCGGCCAGCGCCAGCAGCACCAAAGTGGCCAGCAGTAGGCCGCCGACCACGGGCAGGGTCTGAGCCACGGGTGCGCCCATCTGCCACTGCTCGATCTGCAGCCTTGCGTAATGGGTGTACGGCATGGCCAGGGCCCAGCCGCGCGCGCTGCCCGTCATGGCCAGCAGCGGAAAGCCCACGCCGCTGAATGCGAAGGCCGGGGCCGACAGCAGGCCCGTGCCCGATAGCGCCGTGCGCAGCGAAAGCGTGACGCCCGCCAGCGCGGCCCCCGCCGCCAGGCTCAGCACCACCAGGGCCGCCAGCCCCACGCCAATCCATGCCATGCTGCCGGCCACGCTCCAGCCACGCAGTTGCGCCAAATACAGCAAAGCCGCCATGCCGCTGCCCCAGAGCAGCACGGCCGGCAGCAGCAGCTTGCCCAACAGGGCCGCCGCCACTCTGGCCAGACTCGCGGACTGTCCATCCGGGCTCAGCCACTCACCCAAGGTGTGCTCGCGCAGCTCGCGGCCCACGGACCAGGCACCGGCCGTCATGGCCAGGATATGGATTAGCGCGGGCACCAGCGTGGCGGCCAGGAACTGCTCGTAATTGGTGGAGACATTGAACAGCGCCACCAGCTGGGTCTTGATGGGCTCCATTTGCACGCGCAGCGCCTGGTGGGGCGAGCCGCGCTTGGCCGCAACCTGCATTTCAACACCGGCCGACAGCGTGCCCACCACCTGGCGCACATCGCGCTGCAGCAGGCTCGATGCGGTGGCCAGTTGTGCGTTGTGCAGCAGCGTGATGGCGCCGCCCGCACCATGCTTCACGTCACGCGCCAGGTCTGGCGGAATATGCACCACGCCATAGACGTCCATGCGCTGCAGCGCATCGGCGGCCTCGCCACGGTTGAGCACGATCTGGCGCACTTCCAGCCCCGGTGTGGCTGCCAGCATGCGCACCAGCTGGCGAGACAGCGAGGAAGGATCTTCGTTCCAGACGGCGATAGGCAGCCGGTAAGGCTGGCCGGCCGAAAAAATCCAGCACATCAGGCCCAGGGCCAGCATGGGCAGCCAGCTGACCATGGCCCAGTCCCAGGGGCTGGCCCGCAGCCGCCCCCATTCGCGGCGCAGGCTGGCGGCAAAGGGACTCACGCACCACCCTCGACAATGACGCTCATGCCGGGGCGCACGCCCTCGATAGGCTTGGCTGGCCGCGCCCGCACTTCGAAGGTACGCGCATCGAAGCCCTGGCTGCCGCGCGTGGTGCGCCAGGTGGCGAAGTCGGGCAGCACGCCGAGGAAGTACACCTCGAACTCGGCCTCACGGTTGTCCAGCGCCGGCAGCCGGCCCGTGAAGCGGCTCTTCATCGCAAAGCGCTGCAGCTGGTCCTCGCGCACATTGAGCACCACCCATTGGTCGTTCAGGTCCACCACGGTGACCACCGAAACGCCCTGGGGCGACAGCTCGCCCTGCTTGGCCAGCACATTCGCCACCTCGCCGCCCACGGGGCTGCGCAGCTGAGTTTCGGCTTCTGCGGCCTTGACCTCGGCCACCACGCCCTCGACCTGGCGCGCCTGGGCGGCAGCGGCGGTCCTGTCCTCCGCGCGCGCACCGCTGGCCGCCATGTCGTACTGTGCCTTGGCAGCCCGTGCCTGGGCATCCGAGGCGCGCCAGTTGGTCTGGGCCTCGTCGCGCTTCTGGGCCGAAACCAGCCCTTGATTGAACAGGCTCTGCACGCGGTCGTACGAGGTTCTGGCCAGCTCGGCCGCCGCCTGGGCGCGCTGCCAGGTCAGGCGGGCCATCTGCACCTCCTCGGGCCGGGCTCCGTTGCTGGCCTTGGCGGCCACGGCCTGGGCCGCATCGCGGGCCGCCTGGGCCTGGGCCAGCTTGGCCTGCACCTCGGGACTGTCCATTTCCACCAGCAGGTCGCCGGACTGGATGATCTGACCCTCGCTCACATACACCTTGGAGATGCGGGCCGTGACCTTGGGCGCGATATCGGCCTCGCGCGCTTCCATCTGCCCCTGGAAATACGGGGCCGCGGGCTGGGCGGCGCGCCAGAAGCCCCAGATGATGAAGATCAGCACGGCGGCCGCGGCGATCAGCGCGGCCACAGGCAGGCGCCTGGCCTGCTTCGGCACTTCAGGGCTGGGGCTGGAGGGTGGCGGGGTCGGTACGGGTGTATTCATGGAGCGTCTGCTTTGATCTGGATATCGGCACGGGCCATGTAGCGGGTGAAATCGTCGGTCTGTCCCGTGCTTTCAAGCAAGGCGGCCAGCGCCTGCACATACTGGTTGGCGGCCACGGCGCGTTCGGTCTGCACCTTGGCCAGGTTGAGCTGGGCGTCGATCAGCTCCAGCGCCGTGCTGGTGCCCTCCTTGAGGCCGGCCGCGCGCAGCCGCAGCAGCTCGCGCGCCAGATCCTCCTGGGCCTGGCCGGACAGATACCGGGTGCGGGACTGCTCCACGGCAAGCCAGTTTTTCTCCACCAGCAGCGCGATGTCGGAGCGCACCTGGGCGTCGGTGAGTTCGGCCTGCTCCACCTTGCGCTGGCCGGCGGCCGCAAGCTTGTCGCGGTCTATGCTGTCCCACAGCGTCCAGCGCACGGCCACGCCGGCCACCCAGTTGGGCTTGCCCGAGGTATTGACCTCACGCATGCCAAAAGCCAGCACCTGGGGCTTGCGCAACGCCTCGGTGGCATCGTGCAGCGACTCGGCCTGGCGGCGCTTGGCCGCCACCTTGCTCAGGCCCGGATGGCGGCTCTGGGCCGCGTCCAGGAATTGCTGCAGCGGCGGCAAGGCCTCGCTGCTGACGAACAAGGGGGAACTGGGGCGCACGCCGCCGGCTGCATGTACCGTACGCAGCAAGGCGCTGCGTGCCAGGCGCGCATCGTCGTCGGCCTTGCGCGCCTGCTGCTGGGCATCGGCCAGGGCCGCGCTGGCCTGCAGCCGCTCGACCTGGGCGATCACGCCGGCCTTGAGCATGCGCTGGGCCGCGTCGTCATGGGCGCGCACGCCCTCCAGCGCCCGGCGGCGCAAGGCCGCGGCACGCTCGGCCAGCTGGGTGGTGAAATAGCGCTGCACCAGCAAGGTGTTGAGCTGATCGGCGCTGGTGGCGGCATCGGCCAGCGCTTCATCGGTCATGGCGTCAAGTTCGCCGCGCACCGCATCGCCCAGGCCGCCCATATAGATGGGCCACACGGCCGAGAGGCTGGCCGAGGCCACATTGCTCTTGCGCTGCAGGTCGTAATTGGCCGGCAGGCTGGGCAGTTGCCCCACGGCGCCGCCCAGCTGCGGCGGCAGGTGCGAGATGCCATTGCCCAGGGCGCGGCGCGCCGGGTCGAGGTCCAGGTCGACATTGGCCGAATAACGGTAGCCCATGCCGGTGATGGCCACCGACGGGCCGCCCAGCCCCTGCATGCCCTCGCGGCGCAGGCGGGCGCTGTCCACGGCCTTGGCCGAGGCGGCCATCTGCTCGGAGCGTTCGAGCAGCGCCGCGCGGGCCTGCTCGAAGCTCATTGAACTGCCTGCCGCAGTGGTCTGCGCCTGGGCCTGGGCGGATAACGCCGCCGTCGCCATCAGCAGGCTCATGGTCAAGGGGAAGCAGCTGAATTTCATATAAGACTTATGCAAGCCACAGATTCGCTTGAATAGAAAAAATCAGAAATGGCCGGGCCCGGCAGGCCATGCATTTCAGCCGTGCAGGCATATCACCTGCAACAAGCTGCGCTGTATGGACCGCACTATTTGATGAAAAATCATTATCCACGGGCATGGTCACCGACCAGCGGCCTCAAGCCAGCTACAGTTGCTGATTTGCCATTGATGCTATCAATATTAAAGCTGACTGCGCTCTATATGTATAGCTTTGAAGATTGTTTACGCTTCAAACAAGCCTGCAGTGAGCGCAATGCGCTATTTTTTTCAAAGCACTGCATCTCCGACACCACAGACTGCGCGATCTGCGCACACAAATCCTTGCTGCAAGCGGGCGAGAGACGCAAGTAGCCGCTACACTTTGCGCCGCAGGCCTGCGTGACCACGAAAATTGGAGCGCGGGCTTTTTTACCGCTTTTCGAGGTCTCCGCGCACCGTCATGTCCACCGTTTTCAACTTCACCTTTGTCCCCTGGTTCCGGTCCGTGGCCCCCTATATCCACAAGTTCCGACACCAGACCTTTGTGGTGGGCCTGACCGGTGAAGCCATCGATGCCGGCAAGCTCGGCTCCATCGTGCAGGATCTGGCCATGATCCAGGCCATGGGCGTGAAGATCGTGCTGGTGCACGGTTTCCGCCCCCAGGTCAACGAGCAATTGCGCCTCAAGGGCCAGGAGCCGCGCTACTACAACGGCATGCGCGTGACCGACTCCATCGCCCTGGACTGCGCCCAGGAAGCGGCCGGCCAGCTGCGTTACGAGATCGAAGCCGCCTTCAGCCAGGGCCTGCCCAACACACCCATGGCCGGTGCGCGCGTGCGCGTGATCTCGGGCAACTTCCTCACGGCCCGCCCCGTGGGCATTGTCGACGGCGTGGACTTCATGCACTCGGGTCTGGTGCGCAAGGTGGACGTGGAAGGCATTCGCAGCGCACTGGACTCCGAAGCCATGGTGCTGGTCTCGCCCTTCGGTTTCTCGCCCACGGGCGAAGCCTTCAATCTCAGCATGGAAGAAGTGGCGACCCGCGTGGCCATCGAGCTCAAGGCCGACAAGCTGCTGTTCCTGACCGAGGTGCCTGGCATCCGCATGGACCCCACGGGCGCACCCGACGAAAACAACCCCATCGACACCGAGCTGCCGCTGGATGCGGCCCGCCGCCTGCTGACCCAGCTCCCCCCGGCGCAGCAGCCTACCGATGTGGGCTTTTACCTGCAGCACTGCGTGCGCGCCTGCGAGCACGGCGTGGAGCGCAGCCATATCCTGCCGTTTTCCACCGACGGCGCACTGCTGCTGGAAATCTATGTGCACGACGGCATAGGCACCATGATCATCGATGAAAAGCTCGAGGAGCTGCGCGAGGCCACGATTGACGACGTGGGCGGCATCATCCAGCTGATCGAACCCTTCGAGCGTGACGGCACGCTGGTCAAGCGCGACCGCACCGAGATCGAGCGCGACATCGCTAGCTATACGGTGATCGAGCACGACGGCGTGATCTTCGGCTGCGCGGCCCTGCACCCCTATCTTGAAGCCAAGACCGCCGAAATGGCGGCCGTGACCGTCTCGCCCAAAAGCCAGGGCACGGGCGACGGCGAAAAACTGCTCAAGCGCATAGAGCAGCGCGCGCGCGCCCTGGGTTGCGAGAGCATGTTCGTGCTGACCACGCGCACCATGCACTGGTTCATCAAGCGCGGCTTTCAGCCCGTGGACCCCGAATGGCTGCCTGAAGCGCGCAAGGCCAAGTACAACTGGAGCCGCAAGAGCCAGGTGCTGGTCAAGAAGCTGTAATTTTCTTTCACGAAAAACAGCTGCAGCGCTTGCCCGTCAAGCGCTTGCAGCTATTTTTTTGAGAGTCAGCCCTGTTTCGATTTGCGCACCATGACATGCGTGGCACGCTCGCCCTGTATGACCTCGGCCACCTCATAGCCCAGGGCACGCATATCGAGGCCTTGCCAGAGATTTTCGCCCTCGCCCAGCAATACCGGGCGCACGGCAAGATGCAGCTCATCGACCAGCCCGGCCTGCAGAAACTGGCGCACCGTGGCGGTGCCGCCGCCGATGCGGATATCACGCCCGCCCGCAGCAGCCCTGGCCTGCGCCAGCGCAGACATCGCACCCTCGGTGACGAAGTGGAAGTCCGTGCCCCCCTGCATGCGCAGCATGGGTCTGGCATGGTGGGTCAGCACGAATGTCGGAACGTGATAGGGAGGCTCATCGCCCCACCAGCCCTTCCAGTTTTCGTCGGGCCAGGGGCCGCGCACCGGGCCGAACATATTGCGCCCCAGAATCCAGGCGCCGATGTTGTCGAAGGAGCGCTCGGCCATCCGGTTGTCCATGCCGGTTTCACCGCCATGGCCGCCCCCATGCATCCGCTGAAAGACCTGGGTGGGGAAGAACCATTCCATGAGTGCAGCGCCGCCGACGCCCAGCGGGTTCTCCAGATCCTGGCGCGGCCCGGCGGAGTAACCGTCGAGCGAGATGCCGAAGCACAAGACTTTGACTGTCATGACGCAGAGCCTTTCAAAGCATGGAACAGGTGGTCAGCACACTCTAATCGACATGAGGCGCCTGGGGTTACTGCAGCTGCTCCGGCGTCGATGTTGCGCTACGTCACAGCACATTCCAGCTGTCTGCGCTACAAAGCCAGTATGAAATTTGCGTGAGGCATGCCATGAACACACTCCCTGCCCAGGCCATCAGCCTGGATGTGCTGGCCGAAAAATATCTGGCCGCTGGCGAGCAGTCGGAGCAAGAGCTGTTTGCCCGCGTGGCGCGGGCTCTGGCAGCAGTAGAAAAACCCGAGCTGCAAAAGCACTGGGAGCAGCAGTTTCTGGCCAATCTGCAGCGCGGTGCCATTGGCGCGGGCCGCATCATGGCGGCCGCTGGACTGGATACCAAGGCCACGCTGATCAACTGTTTTGTCCAGCCCGTGGCCGACGCCACCAACGGCTTTGACGCCCAGGGCAACCCCGGCATCTACACCGCGCTGTCGCAGGCGGCCGAAACCATGCGCCGCGGCGGCGGCGTGGGCTATGACTTCTCCAACCTGCGCCCACGTGGCGCGCTAGTGCGGGGCACGCTCTCGCATGCTTCGGGCCCCTGCTCTTTCATCGATGTGTTCGATGCATCGTGCACCACGGTGGAGTCGGCCGGCGCGCGGCGCGGCGCCCAGATGGGCGTGCTGCGCATAGACCACCCCGATGTGCTGGAGTTCATCACGGCCAAGCGGCAAAAGGGCCGCTGGAACAATTTCAATGTCTCGGTGGGCGTCAGCAGCGCCTTCATGCAGGCCGTCAAGGACGATGCCGGCTGGGATCTGGTGCATATCGCCCGCCCCGGCGATGCGCAGATTGAGGCCGGCGCCCATCGCCGTGACGACGGGCTCTGGGTCTACCGAAGCACAACGGCACGCACGCTGTGGAACACCATCATGCAGTCGGCCTATGACTTCGCAGAGCCCGGCATTCTGTTTCTGGACAATATCAACGCCGACAACAACCTCTGGTATGCCGAGCAGATTGCCGCCACCAACCCCTGCGGCGAGCAGCCGCTGCCGCCGTATGGCTGCTGCGATCTGGGCCCCATCATCCTCACCCGCTTTGTGCGTGAACCCTTCACGCCGCAAGCGAGCTTCGACCTGGAAGCCTTCAGCGCCGCCGTCGCCATCCAGGTGAGGCTACTGGACAATGTGCTGGACGCCACCGTCTGGCCGCTGCCCGAGCAGCAGCATGAAGCGCGGCAAAAGCGCCGTATCGGCGTGGGCTTCACGGGCCTGGGCGATGCCTTGATCCTGCTGGGTCTGCGCTACGCCAGCGATGAGGGCCTGGGACAAGCCGAAGCCATAGCCCGCACCATGCGCGATGCGGCCTACGGCGCATCGGTTGCGCTGGCGCAGGAAAAAGGAGCCTTCCCTCTCTTCAAGGCCAAGCAATATCTGCAAAGCGGCTTTGCCAAACGCCTGCCCAAGGATTTGCGCGCAGCCATCAAAAAGCACGGCCTGCGCAACAGCCATCTGCTGTCCATCGCACCCACGGGCACGGTGTCCCTGGCCTTTGCCGACAACGCATCCAACGGTATCGAGCCACCTTTTTCGTGGACCTATACGCGCAAAAAACGCACGGCCAACGGCGGCGAACAGTTCTATACCGTCGAAGACCATGCCTACCGGCTTTACCGATCCTTGCATGGCGAAGCAGCGCCGCTGCCTGACTATTTCGTCAGCGCGCTCGATATGAGTGCCAGCGAGCATGTGGCCATGATGCGCTGCGTGCAGCCGTATATCGACACATCGATCTCCAAGACCGTCAACATCCCGGCCGACTATCCATTCGAGGACTTCAAGAACCTTTACATGGAATGCTGGGAAGCTGGACTCAAGGGCTGCGCCACCTACCGCCCCAACGACACGCTGGGCGCGGTGCTGGCCGTGGAGCCACCCGTAGCGCCAGCTGGCAATACAGCGGGATCGGGGATGGACACCGTGATCGAACGCCGGCCCGAGGGGCCGCTCAACGCCGTGGTCGACAAGATCGAATATTTCACCCATGACGGTGTGAGGCGACTGTATCTGGTGGTCAGCTTCATGGTGGTCGATGGTGTGGAGCGTCCCATAGAGTTTTTCATGCCCGTGGGCCAGACGGGAGAGAGCCAGCAGTGGATCACGGCCACCATGCGCAGCCTGAGCCTGGCCGCGCGCGGCGGCTTTCTGGACAAGGCACTGGCCGACCTGCGCAAGGTCGCCTGGGACCGCGGCCCCGTGCGCTATGGCTACAAGACGCGTGATGACGGAGCCCGCATCCCCCTGTGGCATGACAGTGAGGTCGCGCTGCTGGCCTATGCCATCCAGAGCATCATTGCCAACCGGGGCCTGCCGCAGCCCACGCCCAGCACCAGCGCCTCGCCGGCGTCAGCGCCCAAAAGCCAGTCCGCCATCAGTGGCCAGGTCCGTGGTCAAAAGTGTCCCGACTGCGGCGCACACGCCATGATCCGCAAGGACGGATGCAATTTCTGCACCGCCTGCGGCTATGTGGGTTCCTGCGGGTAAGCGCCGAAATTTGGCGTTACCCTTGCGCACATGAGCATCGTTGTCTATTACCTTCGCAACCAACAGCCCGAGGGCGAGCAGCCCCAGTGGCTGCCGCAATGTCTGCCTTTCAGCGACACGCAGATGAGCGAGGCCCTCAAGCAATGCCAGTTGCTGCGCGGCGATCTGCGCAATGCACATGTGACGATTTCGTCCGAGCTGCGCGATATGGTCGGCCCCGTGGGCGTGGCGGCCGTGGAAGACGGCCAGACCCCCGACGGTCAGGCCTATGAATGGAGCAAGGCCGGCCGCGCGGGAGCCAGCCGCAAGCACGCGCAGCAGCCGCCTATGACACGCGAGCAAATGGATCGCTGAAGGATCGCAAGACGCGCGGCTTAGATGCGCGACTCAGCTGCGCGGAGTATTTCCCGCATCCCGGGCTTCGGCATCCGGCTGTGCGTCGAACTCCAGCTCGCGCTGCCGAGCTGGCTGCTCCTCCACCACGTCTTCCGGCATGAGGTCCGAGTCTTGCGCCTGACTGTCCGGTCCGGTCTGATCCTGGGCCGGCGGCTCCGGCAGGACCATGGAAGCCTTGGCCACATTGAGCATGTGCAGAGCCAGCGATTCATACAGCGGCCGCGCGATCATGCGCGAGATCATGCTGGCAATCATGGCCGAAGCCATCAGGCTCAGTACCAGCGAGTGACCATCGACCATCTCCATCACGATGATGAAAGCCGTCAGCGGCGCCTGGGTGACAGCAGCCAGAAAAGCGGCCATGCCCATTGCAATCAAGGCGGGCGCTATATCCGTCGTTCCGACAATCGAGGCCACGTTGTTGCCGACACCGGCACCTATGGACAGCGAGGGCGCAAAAATGCCGCCAGGCACACCGACCCAGGCCGACAGCCAGGTCGCAATGAACTTGAGCGTGACATAGAACTCGGGCACATCGGCCTCGCCCTGGAGCATGTGCTTGACCGCTTCGGAACCCGCGCCAAATGTGGCGCCGCCCGTAACCAGACCGATGATGGCGATGAGCAGCGCCAGCGCCGCCGCAAACCGAATCGGGAAACGGGACTTGAGCTTGTTGAGCCGCTCCGTCGAAGAGGTCAGGGAAATCGTCATCAGCTTGGCAAACAAGCCGCCCAGCACACCGCAGGTCAGAGCCACCGCCAGACAGGGCAGCAAATCATTCCAGCTCAGCTCCTGCACGCGAATGCGACCAAAGTAGCTGAGATTGCCGAATACCGACACCCCCATCAGGCCGGCCAGCACAATGGCCGCAATGATCAGACCACTGGAGCGTGACTCCAGCCTGCGCGACAGCTCTTCGATGGCAAACACCACCCCGGCCAGCGGCGCATTGAAAGCCGCGGCAATGCCGGCCGCGCCGCCTGCCACCAGCAGCGCATGGGTATTGATGGCGGAGTTGGGCCCCAGCCAGCGCCTTGCCGAATGCATGACACCGGCGGCCACCTGCACGGATGGCCCCTCGCGCCCGATGGACAGGCCCGCCAGAAAGCCGGTACTGGACAGGACAATCTTGGAAAACGACAGCCACAGGGACACAAAGCGCTTGCGCAAGCTTGCATCGACCGAGGGCTCCAGCGTCGCAATCACCTGCGGAATGCCCGAGCCCCCGGCCCCTGGCGCCCATTTGCGCGTGGCCCAGACAGCCGCTGCCGTGATAGCCGGCATCCACAGCAGCACCAGCCAGCCGCCATTCCACTGATAGATGCGCTCGAAAAAGCCGAAGGCGGCGTCGGCCAGCAGCGTGAAGGCGACAACACTCAGGCCCGCGGCAGCGGCATAGGCCAGAACGACGGTACGCTCCAGCCAGCGCTTGCCGTCACGTATTTCTTCATTGAGGTTATGGAAAAAATCTGGCTCTTGTTGCATGGGCGAGGCGAGATGGGGACAGCATGCGGTCAATGGACCTATTCTGCGCCCCAACTCATATCACGCACATTGGCAATTGCCACATCGATGGTGTGGCGCCCGCCCGCGCGATGAAGGCTTCAGGGCAATCAGAGCTCCTGATACCAGCGCCGTACCACATCGCCTGCCTGGGCCAGAACCGCGTCGCGGCCTTCTGCTGGAAGATGGCTGCCCGTGAGATAGGCGGTCACCAGCAGTGGCGCTGCCTGAGCTGCCGGCCAGACGATCAAGGTGTCGTTGGCCGTGCCGTTTTCGCCGCTGCCGGTCTTGCCACCCACCTTCCAGTCTGCAGGCATACCTGCCCGCAGGCGCTTGTCGCCCGTGCGGCTTTCCAGCAGCCACTGCTGCAGCAAGACTCGCCCCGAATCTGAAAGCACAGATCCCAACAGCAGCTTGTGCAAGGTGCTGAGCATGGCCGCAGGCGTGGTGCTGTCGCGCTCATCACCTGCTATGGCCGTGTTGAGTTCGGGTTCATGCCGATCCAGCCTGGTCTGGCCATCACCCAGCTCACGCAGCCATGCTGTCAGCCCCGCAGGCCCGCCGGAAGCCTTGAGCAGCAGATTGGCCGCAGTGTTGTCGCTCACCACGACGGCGGCTTCGCACAGCTGCTGCAGCGTCATCCCTGCGTCGGTGCCCACATGCTTTTCCGTTACCGGCGACCAGGGCACCAAGTCAGTGCGCTGGAACTGATAGAGGCGCTGCAACTGCGGCCCCCCGTTCTGCGCCTCATGCAGAACATGGGCAGCCAGCAGGGTCTTAAAAGTGCTGCACATGGGAAAGCGCTCCTGGCTGCGCCAACCTGCCTCGAAGCCTGTGGCCGTGTCCAGCATATGCAGACCCAGGCGCCCGCCGGAGGACACTTCCAGCCTGGCCAGATCCTTGGTCTGCAGCAGACTGGAGGTGGACCATTTTTGGGTATTCGAGGCACAGCCGGACAAACCCCAGGAGCCCAGCCCCAACATCAGCCCGGATGCCAGAAGATGACGTCTTTGCATAAGTTCCTCTTTGCTTTATTTTTGATCCTCCCAGTGTAGAAGCCGCAATTGGATTGAACCAGCGACAATATTTAACACCATCCATTAGATAAACTTATATCCATGCAGCTGCCCCTCAATGCCCTGCGCATGTTCGATGCCGCAGCACGCCACCTGAGCCTGACCCGCGCCGCCGAGGAACTCCACGTCACCCAGGCCGCCGTCAGCCAGCACATCCGCAACCTCGAAGAACGCCTGGGCAAGCCACTGTTTCGCCGCCTGCCGCGAGGCTTGGCGCTGACCGACGAAGGCCATGCCCTATGGCCTGCTGTGTCCCAGAGCTTTGAGCGCATTGCCCTGTCGCTGCAGCAACTGGCAGAACCCAGGCCGCGTGAAATCCTGACCGTGGGTGTCGTGGGCACATTTGCCATCGGATGGCTGATACCGCGCCTGAGCGAGTTCCAGCAATTGCACCCCTATATCGACCTGCGCCTGCTTACGAACAACAACCGCGTGGATCTGGCCGGCGAAGGGCTGGATGCAGCCGTACGCTTCGGCGATGGCTCCTGGCACGGCACGCGTGCCGACATGCTGCTGCGTGCACCGCTGTCGCCCATGTGCACACCGGCCCTGGCCCAACGCCTGCGCCATCCCGGCGACCTGGCCAGCCAGACGCTGCTGCGCTCCTACCGCGCGCAGGAATGGGAAGGCTGGTTTGCGGCAGCCGGACAGCCGGCGCCGCTGGCGCGCGGCGCCATGTTCGATTCCTCGCTGACCCTGGCCGAGGCCGCTGCCCAGGGAGCCGGCATTGCGCTGCTGCCCACGCGCCTGTTCGAGCACATGCTGAACCAGGGTCGGCTGGTGCGGCCTTTTGCGCAGGAGGTGAACACCGGTGCCTACTGGCTCACCCATCTCAAGTCGCGCCAAGCCAGCTCTGCGCTGCAGACCTTCAGGCACTGGCTGTTGGCGCAGTTACAGCATGAAGGGGCTTCGGCAAACAGCTTGCCGGCCGAAGCACTTGATCAGGATTCGGCCTGAGAGGCTCAGGTACGACTTACGCAAATCAGGCCCGGGCAAGCGTTTTTCCACAAGGGAAGCGCCCCGGTACATCCCTGTTTGCGCAAGTCCCAACAGAATTGCGCCATATCACGCCAGGCCGTCTGCAGGTAACAAAGGGGCACCGCTGAGCCTGCATACTTGCGGTTACCGGATCACGACTTACGCAAATCAGGTTCAGGCAAGACGTTTGCCCTATGGGCATATTCCTTGTACATCCTTGTTTGCGTAAGTCCTACGGATATTCATTTCAACCTGAACCCCGCCGCCCCACGCATCTGTCGCTCATGAACCATCGCTCCTCGCCCTGCTCTCGCATCGGGCTACAGGCATTGCTGGCCGTCTTGCTCTGCGCTGTCATGCTGGGGCTGACCTATCTTTACTGGCACAGCGAAAACCAGGCCGCACATGAGCGCGAGCGCCGCAATTTCGACCTGGCGGTGGAGCAGATTTCCAGCAGCCTCCAGGACCGCATGGCCTCCTACGAGATCGTGCTGCGTGGTATCAAGGGCTATTTCGATGCCTCCGAATTCGTGAGCCCCGGCGAATTCCGCTCCTACATGCAAGCCCTGCACCTGGAGGAAACGCGCCCGGGCCTTGCCAGCGTGTCCCTGATTGCCCATGTGCCGGCGCGAGAACTCCACGCCCACGAGGCCCGGATGCGTGCCGACGGGATGGCCGACTACCACGTTCATCCTGCGGGCGTGCGCGAAGCCTATGCCCCGATGACGCAGATCGAGCCCTGGAGCGAGAGCAAGCGCGCTGCGCTGGGCTTCGACCTCAACACCATCAATGTGGCCCGCGAGGCCATGGCACAAAGTGCCGCCACAGGGCAGCCAGCCTTGAGCCGAGGCTATGTGCTGGCGCGGGACAGGAACACCGACCGCAACCAGGACATTTCCTCGGTGCTTTATATGCCCCTGTACAGCCACGGCGCAAAATCGGCTGCCCTGCGCGGCTGGGCAAGCCTGCCGTTCCGGGTCAAGGACATCGTTCACAGTCTGACTCCGGAATTTGCGCCCGACGTGGCCCTCACCATCTACGATGCGCCCGATGCAGACCCTGCGAATCGGCTTTTCGTCCTGGATGCAAAGCCTGCACCGAATGCCGTGACCACGCTGCGCCACTTCGAGGTGGGCGGGCGCACCTGGACACTGGCCATGTCGCCCACCGCCGCGTTTTCACAGCGCACGGACCACCAGCACAGCACCGTGGTGGCGGCACTTGGCGCGGTTCTGAGCCTGGCCACGGGCTGGTTCGCCTGGGTGCTCATGACGGCACGTGACCGTGCGGAGCAACTGGCCGGAAACATGACTCAGGAACTGCGCAGCGCCCGTGACGAGCTGGAAAGCACGCTCAGCGCCATCCCCGACCTGTTGTTCGAGCTGTCGCGCGACGGGCGTCTGCTGCGCCATCGCACGTCGCGCAGCGATCTGCTGCACTCGCCTCCAGACGATTTCCTGGGCCGCCTGCTTTCCGAAGTCGTGCCGCCCGAGGCCGCATCCGCTTATATGAACGCCATCGCCCAGGCTGAACGCGACGGGAACACGCGCGGCTGGCAGTTTCCACTACGCGTGGCGGATGGCAGCACGCACTGGTTCGAGTTGTCTATCGCACGCAAGCAGGGTGAACAGCCCGGCGACCAGCCCACGTTCATTGCCTTGTCGCGCGATATTACCGAGCGCAAGGAGGCGGAGTCCCGCACCCACCGTCTGGCCTACTACGACGCACTCACCGGCCTGCCCAACCGCCGCATGCTCGTGGAACAGGCCCAGCATGCGCTGACGCGAGCTCGGCGCAACGAAAGCATGGGAGCACTGTTCTTCATCGACCTGGACCACTTCAAGCGCATCAACGATGCTCAAGGCCACGCCATGGGCGACACGCTGCTGATACAGGTGGCCCGGCGCCTACAGGACCTGCTGCGGCCCGAAGACCTGGTCGGCCGTCTTGGTGGCGACGAATTCGTGGTGCTGGCCCAGGACCTGGGACAGGACCTTGCAACGGCCCGGCGTGCAGCCGAAGCGCTGGCCAGACGTCTGCGCGAGGCGCTGGACACGCCTTATGCATTGCAGGACCGCCCATACAGCAGCACGGGCAGCATTGGCGGCACCCTGTTTCCGCGCGGCCAGGCCGATGCCCAGGATATGTTGCGGGAGGCCGATACCGCCATGTACCGCGCCAAGGCTGCGGGACGCAATCACATGGCGTTCTATGAGCCCGAGATGCAGGCCAGTGCCCAGGAAGAGCTGAGCCTGGCGCAGGATCTGCAGCGCGCATGGGATCTGGGCCAGTTTGCCATCTACGCGCAGTCACAGGTCAATGGGGTGGGGCAAATCATTGGCGCAGAGCTGCTGCTGCGCTGGTTCCACCCTGAGCGCGGCGCGGTAGCGCCGGACCAGTTCATCCCGCTGGCGGAAGAGTCCGGCCTTATCCTGCGTCTGGGAGAGTGGGTGCTGGAGCGGGCCTGCACCACATTGGCTGCGCTGTCTGCCACGCATCCACAGCTCACGTTGTCGGTCAACATGAGCCAGCTCCAGTTTCGCCAGGACGATTTTGTCGAGCGCATGGCTTCGCTGCTGGAGCGCACGGGCGTGCCTGCCGAGCGTCTGGTGCTGGAAGTCACGGAAAGTCTGCTGATCGCCGCCGTGGACGACACGGCCGAGCGCATGACGCAGCTCGTGAACCTGGGCCTGCGGTTTGCGATCGACGACTTCGGCACCGGCTATTCGAGCTTTGCCTACCTCAAGCGCCTGCCGCTGTACGAACTCAAGATCGACAAGAGCTTTGTGAAGGACACGCCCGGCAGCGCCAGCGACACCGCCATCGTGCAGTCCATACTTTCGGTCGCACACCATCTCGGTCTGGCCGTGGTTGCCGAAGGCGTGGAAACCCAAGCCCAGGCAGCCTTCCTGGCCGCCAACCACTGCCAGGGTCTGCAGGGATACTGGTTCGGCCGACCTATGCCGCTGGCGCAATGGCTGAGCGAGTTACCGACCGGCGATGCAGGCCTCCTGGACGCAACGGACAGCAGCGATCAACCGAAATAGTCCCAGACATGGCCCTATGCACAGGGCCATGCAAGGCTTCGTGGCAACAGGTACATTAGCCAGCCTGGCCGCGCATTCTGCCCCCTTTCTGCGCCTCTCTTTCCCGAGGCCAAGTTTCCATGTCCGACTTACCACCCTCCCCCGCCGCCCTGCCCACGCTGTACTCATTCCGCCGCTGCCCCTATGCCATCCGCGCCCGTCTGGCGCTGGCACATGCAGGCCTGGCCTGCGAGCTGCGTGAAATCAATCTGCGCAACAAGCCCCAGGCCTTGCTGGACGCATCGCCCAAGGGCACGGTACCTGTGCTGGTGCTGCAGGATGGACAGGTGATTGATCAAAGCCTGGAAGTCATGCTGCACGCCCTGCGTGGCAACGACCCCGACAGCTGGCTGACTCCGACCGAGGGCAGCCTTGAGGAAATGCTGGCGCTGATAGAACGCAATGACAGCTTCTTCAAGCAGGCGCTGGACCGCTGCAAATACCCCGAGCGCCATAATGCCGAAGCCGTCAACCAGGCCCAGGCCGATGCACTGACCTGGTTGTCCGACCTCAACGACCAGCTGGAAGATTCCGGCTATCTGTTTGGCCAGAACCCGAGCCTGGCCGACATGGCGCTGCGCCCCTTCGTGCGTCAGTACGCCCGCATCGACGAAGCCCAGTGGAACGAACAGCCATGGCCTCATCTACAGGATTGGCTGCAGCGCTGGATCGACTCTGCCCTGTTTGCCGAGGTGATGGAAACCTATCCTGGCTGGGTCCCCGGCACGGCGGGCCCTGTGTTCATGGGCAGCAGCGCGGAAAGCGACTGAGCCGCCTCCAGACCATGAAAAAGGCCCCGGGGCCGCATGGCCTAGGGGCTTTTTCTTTGGGGATCCGATGGCGCTCAGCGCTTGCCACCCTTGGCCAGAAGCAGGGCCAGGAGCACGAAGAACAGCGCGAAGCAGATAAAGGACCAGTTGGCAATCGAGCCGCCCAGCAAAGTCCAGTCAATGGCCGCGCAGTCGCCCGAGCCCTGGAAGATCATGGGAATGGAGCGGCTGAAGGAGTAGTGCTCAATCATGCCATAGAAGTCACGGCCGCAGGTGGCGAACTCGGGTGGATACCACTGCAGCCAGCTTTGGCGTGCCGCGACAAAGGCGCCGAAACCGCTGGTCAGCAGCGCCAGAACACCGAAGCTCATCCACCAGCCTTTTTGGCCTCTAAGGCTTGCCAGTCCTGTGAAAATAGCTACCAGAATCAGTGCATAGCGCTGCACGATGCACATGGGGCAGGGCTCCAGCCCTACCACATGCTGCAGATACAGGCCAAACACCAGCATGGCCACACAGGCAGCGCAGATCAGCGCCAGG
This sequence comes from Comamonas resistens, assembly GCF_030064165.1. NCBI lineage: Bacteria > Pseudomonadati > Pseudomonadota > Betaproteobacteria > Burkholderiales > Comamonadaceae > Comamonas > Comamonas resistens. The sequence goes on along the minus strand of NZ_CP125947.1, from coordinate 2,233,159 downwards.
ATGCGCCGGGGCGCGGTTTCAAACCATTGAAGCATCAGCTATCTCTTTCATCGAATAAACCCGATTCATGAACGACCATGGGCTGCGAACAAGTCGCAGCCCATGTCAGAGGTGCCGAGCAAAGGCAGCCCTGCAGCGAAGGCGCCACCCCCTTCCGGGGAAAGCGACGCAGCCGCGCAGGGGAAGTCTATATCCCCGCAGCCTCATCCAAAAAGACTTTGGCGCGGCGTGGCGTGACCACCAGGGTCTCACCTTCGCGCAGGCCCATTTCCTTGAACTGCTGAGCAGGAATCTGGGCTTCGATCAAAGCCTCCTGCCCTGCATCACCGGAGCTTGGTGTGTTCTCGGAAGGAATAAGTTCCAGTCTTGCGATGGGGCCGACCACAATCGCTCTCGACAGCTGGGCCACGATGCCTGTGGGGCGGCCTTGCGCGTCAAGATTCTGACCCGGTGAATAACGCTCCACCTCCAGATCATGGGGACGCACGTAGGCAAAAGCCTGACTGTCATTGGCTCCGCGCGCATCCGAGCTGTCCAGCTGCATGCCATCGTCCAGATAGACCCGGCCATCGCTGGCACGGCCCTTGAACAGATTCACATCGCCGAGGAAACCGTAGACAAAAGGCGTGGCCGGGTTGTCCCAGACCTCCTGGGGCGTGCCCTCCTGTTCGATCTTGCCCTGGTTGATGACAACCACGCGATCGGCTACCTCCAGCGCCTCTTCCTGGTCATGGGTCACGAAAATGGAAGTCACATGCAACTCGTCGTGCAACTGGCGCAGCCAGCGGCGCAGCTCCTTGCGCACCTTGGCATCCAGCGCGCCAAAGGGCTCGTCCAGCAACAGCACCTTGGGCTCCACCGCCAGGGCACGAGCCAGTGCAATGCGCTGACGCTGACCGCCCGAGAGCTGGGAGGGATAGCGGTCGGAAATCCAGTCCAGCTGCACCAGCTTGAGCAGCTTCATGACCTTCTCCTTGATCACAGCTTCGCTGGGGCGTTCCTTGCGCGGCTTGACGCGCAGACCAAAGGCCACATTGTCAAACACGGTCATGTGACGGAACAACGCATAGTGCTGGAACACAAAGCCCACGTTGCGGTCACGCACATGAACATCGGTGGTGTCTTCACCGCTGAAGTGGATGCTGCCCACATCGGCAGTCTCCAGGCCAGCGATGATGCGCAGCAACGTGGTCTTGCCGCAGCCGGAGGGCCCGAGCAGCGCAATCAGCTCGCCCGACTTGATATCGAGGCTGACATCGCGCAGGGCCTGAAAATCGCCAAACTGCTTGCTGACATTACGAATTTCGATACTCATGATGAATCTCTTGTTCTGATCCTGGCAGCTCAGGCTGCCTTGGCGGTTTGGTTCGTTGCGAGGCTGATCTGGCCTGGGCGCTCGGGTGGCGTTTCGGCTGCAGCCTTGGCCTGCTGCTCGGCACGCCACTCGGCGAGGGACTTGATGACCAGCGTCACCAGGGCCAGCAGCGCCAGCAGAGACGCCACGGCGAAGGCTGCTGCGGCCTGGTAATCGGCATACAGCACTTCCACATGCAGCGGCATGGTGTTGGTCTGGCCGCGGATATGGCCCGAGACCACAGACACAGCACCGAACTCGCCCATGGCCCGGGCGTTGCACAGAATCACGCCATAGACCAGACCCCATTTGATATTGGGCAGCGTCACGTTCCAGAAGGTCTGCCAGCCCGAGGCACCAAGCACAATCGCCGCCTGTTCCTCGTCGCTGCCCTGGGCTTGCATTAAAGGAATCAGCTCGCGGGCGATAAAGGGGAAGGTCACGAACACGGTGGCCAGCACGATGCCGGGTACGGCAAAGATGATCTGGATCCCATGCTCGGCCAACCAGGGGCCCAGCCAGCCGTTGGCGCCGAACACCAGCACATACATCAGGCCAGCCACCACGGGCGAGATCGAGAACGGCAGATCAATCAAGGTGGTCAGAAATGCCTTGCCCTTGAATTCGTACTTGGCGATGCACCAAGCGGCGGCCACGCCGAAGACCAGATTCAGCGGCACGGCGATCAACGCCGTGATCAGTGTGAGCTTGATGGACGAGAGTGCATCGGGCTCACCCAGCGCCGTGACATAGACATCCCAGCCCTTGCGCAGCGCTTCGCCGAACACCGACAGCAGCGGCAGGATCAGGAAGACCAGCATGAAAAGCAGGGCCATCGTGGTCAGAACCCAGCGCACCCAGCGCGGCTCGGTGGTACTCATCTTCTCGAGCTTGACGCTCTTGGGCGGTGCCGTGATCTTGTACAGAGCCAGCAGGACCACCAGGGCAATGACAACAACCGTCAGCAGATGCGCCCAGATGGGCAGCAGATTGGGGAACAGCGCTTGAATGGTTGCATGAATATTGGACATCAGCGGCCTCCCTGCGCCTTGCGCTGCCATGCCTGCAGCGCGTTGATCAGCAGCAGCAATACAAAAGAGATCAGCAGCATCACCACCGCCACGGCCGTGGCCCCTGCCACATCATGCTGATCCAGCTTGGCCATGATGATCAGCGGAGTGATTTCGGAAACCATGGGGATATTGCCGGCGATAAAGATCACCGAGCCGTATTCGCCCACGGCGCGTGCAAATGCCATGGCGAAGCCCGTGAGCAAGGCCGGGCCGATATGCGGCAGGATGACCTTGTAGAAAATCTGCCAGCGCGACGCACCGAGGCTGGTCGCAGCCTCCTCCAACTCCTTCTCGAAGTCCTCAAGCACCGGCTGCACCGTGCGCACTACAAATGGCAGGCCAATAAAGATCAGCGCGATGGCGATGCCCTTGGGGTTGTAGGCCATTTGAATACCCAGGGCTTCGAAATACTGCCCGATCCAGCCATTGCCCGCATACAGGGCCGACAGGGAGATGCCAGCAACAGCCGTAGGCAAGGCGAAGGGCAGATCCACCAGTGCATCCACCACCTTCTTGCCGGGAAACCGGTAGCGCACCAGCACCCAGGCGATCAGCATGCCGAACACCACGTTCACGCAGGCCGCAATAAAAGACATGGTGAAAGACAGCTCGTAGGATGCAACCACGGCCGGAGCCGAAACAGCAGTCCAGAACTGCTCCCAGGTCAGGGAAAAGCTTTTGGTTAGCAGGGCGACCAGCGGGATGAGCACAATGATGCTCAGATAGAAGATGGTGTAGCCCAGCGTCAGCCCGAAACCGGGCAACACACGTTTGGCGCTACGCGCCTTGCGCGGGGCTAAAGCAGCAGAAGACATAGATCGGAGGTCAGACTCGGAGAGGTTTCGCGTGCACGCCCCGCTCCTAGATACCGGGTATGACCCGGATCAGAGACATCAAGCAAGGGCTGCCCCGCAGCGAGGATGTCGTCGCCCTCCCGCGCAGCGAGAGAGGGGGACGCCGTGGGGCCGCCCAGGCAAAGCGGCTCGGGGGCTGAAGCAGTTATTTACCGGGGGTATAGAGCTTGTCGAACTGACCGCCATCGTTGAAGTGCACCTTTTGCGCTTCGGTCAGAGAACCAAAGTACTTGGCCACGGTGAACTGCTTGATGGGCTTGAACTGGTCGGCGTGCTTCTTGAGCACGGCCTCGGAGCGCGGACGGATCGCATGCTTGGCAGCGATTTCCTGGGCCTCATCGGAGTACAGCCACTGCAGATAGTCGTTGGCCAACTGGGTCGTGCCCTTCTTGGCCACGGTGCGCTCGACCACGGCCACAGGGTTCTCGGCCACGATGCTCACGGACGGGTAGACGGCATCGACCTTGCCCTGGCCGAATTCACGGTCCACGGACACGACTTCGGATTCAAAGGTGATCAGCACGTCGCCGATATTGCGCTGCAGGAAGATGCTGGTCGCGTCACGACCGCCCTTGCCCAGCACGGGCACGTTTTTGTAGAGCTTTTGCACGAATTCGGCGGCTTGTGCATCGGTGCCGCCCTTTTCACGTACCGAGCCCCAGGCGGCCAGATAGGCATAGCGACCATTGCCGCCGGTCTTGGGGTTGACCACCACAACCTTCACGTCGGGGCGGATCAGATCGGACCAGTCCTTGATATTCTTGGGATTGCCATTGCGCACCAGGAACAGCATGGTCGAAGTAGTGGGCGATGCGTCATGCGGGAACTTCTTGTTCCAATCCTTGGCGACCACGCCGTTCTGAGCCAGAAAATCCACATCGGTGGTCGTATTGAAGGTCACCACATCGGCAGCCAAACCGTCGTTGACGGCACGCGCCTGGGCGCTGGAGCCGCCATGGGACTGATCCACCTTGATGTCCACGCCCTTGGTCTTTTTGTAATGAGCGATGAAGGCAGCGTTGTAATCCTTGTAGAACTCGCGGGCCACGTCATAGGAAACATTGAGCAGCTGAGTCTGTGCAGAAGCAGCGCCTGCTGCTGCCAGTGCGATGGATGTCAACAATGTCTTGAGCTTCACGGAATGCATGGTTCGCGGCCTTTTCTTAAGCAATGTGTACAGATGTAGACATTGTGCGAACGACTCCTTAAAACTCAAAAGAATATATTTTTCTTTGTTTTTCTGATTTTTCATATATAAAATAAAACCAAGGCCAAATAGCTATCAAGCCCTTGCACACACAGCGCTTATAGCTATAAAAAAAGCAGCTTTCGCTGCTTTAAAACCCCTCTCGCGCCTTGCTAAACACTCAAGGCTTCCACCGCTCTCGCATGGCCGCTGCCGTGCCAGGCCTGCTCTCCCAGCAAGGATTGCAGCAATGCCAAACCCAGCGGCCAGGGCCCAAAACCCGACTCTATATTCACATGTCCGGCATTTTGCAGGCGCACCAGCTCGCTGCCCCAGGCGCGCGCATAGGCGCCTGCACGGCGTATGGGGCAATAGGGGTCGTTGCTGCTGGCGACCAACACACTGCGATAGGGCAACGGTGCATAGGGCACAGGCGCAAAGTCAGCCAACTGGGCTCGGCGCTCAGGGTCTGCCGGAGCCACCAGCAACGCGCCATGTATGCGCGCCGCCGCCTCTTCACCCACATGGGCCGTGGTGATGCAACCCAGGCTGTGCGCCACGATGACGGCAGGCCGCTCGTCAGCCAGCAGCAATGCCTCCAGCGCCCCCACCCAGGCATCGCGGTGCGGCACCAGCCAATCCTGCTGCTGCACGCGCACGGCATTGGGCAGTTGCTCGGCCCAGAGACTTTGCCAATGGCCCGGCCCGGAATTGCGCCAGCCCGGCACGATGACGATGCGGTAAGGGGAATGCATGCGGCCTCCTGAGGCTCTTGTTCAACAGGCCGCATTGTGAAAGTCGGGCCGGCAAAACCCAACGAATGATTTGTTCTTATCTTATGGGCAGAAGCTAATGCAGCTCGATGCTGCTGCGCCCCGGCATCTGCTCGCCCAGAAAATCCAGAAAGTGGCGCACCGCCGGCGCCAGCCCTCGCCGAGACGGAAACACCGCATGCACAATGCCTTGCGGCGGAGCCCAGTCTGGCAGAAGCCGCACCAGGGAGCCCTGCTCCAGCTCGTGCTGGCACATATAGTCAGGCAGCCAGCACATGCCGCTGCCAGCCAGGGCCGCAAATTTCAGCGTCAGCAAATCATCGACCACATAGCGCGGCTGCAGTTGCAAGCGGTGCTCCTTGCCCTCGGGGCCCACCAGCAGCAGACTGGAGTGCCCGTCCACAGCCGACATGGACATGCTGTCCAGCAGTTGCAGGTCCTCCAGAGTACGGGGAGTGCCTTGACGCTCGAGCAAATCAGGGCTGGCTACCAGAATCTGACGCGAGCTATCGAGCCTCTTGACCACCATGGAGCCGCTTTCATCGAGGCTGGCGCGCACACGCAGCGCCACATCCACCCCTTCTTCCACCAGATTCACGGCCCGGTTGGTGACCTGCATCTCCACTTGCACCAATGGGCAGTTGCGCAGGAACTGCGGCATCAGCTCACCCAGCACGGTCTGGGCCAGCGTTACCGGGCAGGTCACGCGAATGGTGCCGCGCGGCTCCGTCTGCACTTCGGCCACCGCATCCGACGCCGCCAGGGCCGCATCGCGCATGGCCTGACAGTGGCGCAGATAGGTCTCGCCCACCTGGGTCAGCGACAGTTTGCGTGTGGTGCGCTGCAGCAGCCGCACACCAAGGAAGCTCTCCAGATCCGCCACGCGGCGGGACAGCCGCGACTTGGGAATGCCCAAAGCGCGCCCCGCAGCAGCAAAACCTCCGCGCTCGACCACCTCGACGAAGTACAGCATGTCATTGAGATCGACCATGCATAAATCCTCTGCTCTTATTGGATTGATATTTGGAACAATCTATCGCATTTTTGCAGACTTATCGTTCAATCTCATCAAATCCATAATCTATCCCATCGACAAACGAATCTAGCCGCTGTTTTGCTGTTTGCAGATCAAGGCCTGATCCATTCCAAACACCTTTTTTGACAGAGATTGAAAGAACATCATGCAAATTCTGCACATTGACTCCGCAATCACCGGCGCCAACTCCGTCTCGCGTGAACTGACTGCCGGCATCGTGGCCAACCTGCAGCAAGCCCATCCCGAAGCCCGTGTGGACTATCTGGATCTGGCCGTGAACGCCCCCACTCACCTGAACGCACAGTCCATGGGCTTTCGCACTGGCCAAGCCGCTTCCACCGAGATCGAGCGCCAGGAAAACGCCATCTCCGAAGCCCTGGTAAGCCAGTTCCTGGCGGCTGACGTGATCGTGGTTGGCGCTCCCTTCTACAACTTCAGCATCCCCAGCCAGCTCAAGGCCTGGTTTGACCGCATCGCCCAAGCGGGCCGTACATTCAAGTACACCGCCACAGGCCCGGTCGGCCTGGCTGGTGACAAGAAAGTCATCGTGGCATCGGCTCGTGGCGGTTTCTACTCGACCAGCGAAGCCGGCCAAGCCATGGAACACCAGGAAAGCTATCTGAAGGTGATCTTCGGCTTCATGGGCGTGACCGATATCAGCTTTGTGCGCGCCGAAGGCCTGGGCCTGGGCCCCGAAGCCCGTGAAACCGCCGTGCAGGGCGCCAAGGCTCAGATCGAAGCTCTGGAAGCCGTTGCAGCCTGATTGACAAAGCGTCTTCAGCTATCTTTCAGATAGCATAGAGAAGCAGCTAAGCCGGGGTCGCTCATGCGGCACCCGGCTTTTTTGCGCGCGCACAAATCTTGTTCCCGACAATTGTCTGGACATGCTCTGCGGCAATATTTTTTTGATACGCTAAAAACATCCAGATACTTCCAGCTTCCCGCTCCCTGCAGCGGCAACTGGCTCAACCCCTACATGTCCAAGCTCCACAACCCAGCCCATTCCCAGCCGCCAGCTCTCCAGCGCTCCGACGAAAACTGGGTCATGACGGCAGTGGTGGTGTTTCTGGTCGCTTCGATGGTGCTGCTCGGCGTCGGCTATCAATACCTGAAATACTCGAAGCAGCAGGAGCAAAGCCGGCAAGAGCGCCAGACTTATCAGCGCTACAACGACTATCTGCAATCCACGCAGGAGACAGCGCCCACGGCCAAGAACGAGAGCGAACCCGTCGATATGGCTGCATCGGAGCCCGTAGCTCAAACTGCCAGTCCCGCCGAGCCCAGCATGGCGGAAAAGCTGCTGAACCACCCGGCGGTCACTCCAGGCCCGGGCTTCAATGCCCCCGGTGTACAGCAAACCGGCGTCACCATCATCGACGCCATGGACCACGCGCAGACCACGGGCCGCCAACGCTGAAAGCGATGCGGCGGGCCCACATTCTGGATAGCCCCCGTGACGCATGGCTCCGACCCGGACAGGATAAGGCAGGCTGTCAAACCGGCAGCCGCTTTTTCGTGACTATCTCCAGGGTATCTCAATGCGTTTTCCACGCCTGCGTGGTCTGGCCGGCTGGCCAGTCATCACAGCCAGTCTGCTGACTTCCCCCTCCCAGGCCCAGGACGCAGCAACGCCCCAGCTTTTAGAGGTCACCGTCCGCAGCACCTTGCAGTCCAGCACGCTGGAGCAGGTACCGGCAGCCATCAGCCTGATTGATGGCGAGCGCATGCGTGACCGCCAGTGGCAGGTCAATGTTTCTGAATCGCTGGTCAGCGTGCCTGGCCTGCAGTTGCAGAATCGCCAGAACTACGCCCAGGATCTGCAGCTTTCCATTCGCGGCTTTGGCGCCCGCTCCACATTCGGCGTGCGCGGCATACAGATCTATGTGGATGGAATTCCCGCCACCATGCCCGACGGCCAGGGTCAGACCAACAATATCGACATCGGCTCGCTGGAGCGCATGGAAGTGCTGCGTGGTCCCTACTCTGCGCTCTACGGCAATGCTTCGGGCGGTGTCATCAACGCCTATACCGAACAGGGCGAAGGCAAGCCCCGGCTTGAAAGCACTTTCGCCCTGGGCAGCAACGGTCAAAAGCGCCTGGGCCTCAAAGCCAAGGGCGAAGCCAACGGGATTGGCTATGTGCTCGGTGCCAGCCGCTTTCTCACCGACGGCTACCGCGCGCAAAGCGCGGCCGACAAAAACCTGTTCAACGCGCGCATCGACGTCAAACCGGACGAGTACAGCAAGCTGACACTGGTGGCCAACCATGTGAAAATCGACGCCAAGGACCCTGGCGGCATCAGCCCTGAAGACTGGGCCAGGGATTCACGCATGACCACGCCCAATGCCCTGCTCTACGACTCGCGCAAACACATCAAGCAGACTCAGGCCGGTCTGACTTATGAACGCCAGCTTGATGGCAGCAATGCACTGCGCTTCATGGTCTATGCGGGCCAACGCGAAATGATGCAGTTCCAGTCCACTCCCAAGGCCTCTCAACCCGGCTTCAAGGGAGGCGTCATCGGTCTGCAACGCGACTATGGCGGCCTGGATCTACGCTGGAGCGGCAAATACCGGCTCGGCGACAGCGAATTCAAGCTGATCGCGGGCCTGTCTGCCAATACCGTCAAGGAAGACCGCCAAGGCTACAAGAACTTTGCAGGAACTCAGCTGGGCGTGATAGGCGATCTGGTGCGCGACGAGCGCAACACGCTGAGCAATATCGACCCCTATCTGCAGGCATCATGGGCTTTGGCTCCTACGTGGAAGCTTGATGCGGGTCTGCGCTGGAGCAATGTGCAGTTCAAGTCCAGCGACCACTTTCCGGCCGACGGAAACGGCAGCGGCAGCACGGGCTTCCACAAACTTCTGCCAGTGGTCTCGCTGCAGCATCAGCTCAACGAAGACAGCACTCTCTATGCCTCACTGGGTCGGGGCATGGAGACGCCCACTTTCAATGAGATTTCCTACCGCCCAGGTGACCTTGCGGGCCTGAACTTCAGTCTCAAACCCGCTGTTTCCACAAGCGCCGAACTGGGCATCAAGCGGCGCTTCAACATGGCAGGCATGCGCGGCGATTTATCTGCGGCACTGTTCCAGACCCAGACCGACAACGAGATTGTGGTGGCCAGCAATCAAGGCAACACCAGCTACCAGAATGCAGGCAGGACACGCCGCCGTGGCTTGGAGCTAAGTACCACGGCCTGGCTTCATCCCCAAGTTCGACTCAACGGCTCTTTGACTTTGCTCGATGCCCGCCTGCGTAGCGCCTACGGCTACCTGAACTCAAACGGCAGCACAACCACTGTTCCGGCCGGAAAACGTATCGCAGGCACGGCCAAAAACATGGCCTATCTGGGACTGGACTGGTTTCCCGCCACCGACTGGCGCGTGGGTCTGGATTGGCGCCGCATGGGCCAGGTCGCAGCCAACGATGACAACAGTGTCTACGCGCCCAGCTACAACGTGGCCAGCCTCAGCGTGGGCTACACCTACCGCCTGGGGGCCTGGAAGCTCAACACTTTTGCCCGCATCGACAACCTGACCGACAAAAGCTATGTCGGCTCCGTCATCGTCAACGAGAGCAACAAGCGCTATTACGAAGCCGCACCTGGGCGTCAATGGATGCTGGGCACCAGCCTTGGCTACCAGTTCTAGCTGGCCCTGCAGAACGGCCAAGCGGGCCTTGGGCCCGCTTTTTTTTGCATCCCGCACCGTCTCCCGTGCTGTGCTACAGCGTTTCTTGCATTTTTCCGAGACTTTTTTGATGCGCTCAAACAAAGCCAAATCGCCTCGAAAAAACGGTTTACCCAGTCCTTCAAGACTGCGCCTTGCATCTCTTGCAATCAATCGCATGGCAATCGATCGAAAACGCCCTGCAAAACCCGCCAAGTTCGTCGATTACACCGACTTCTCCAACACCCTCTGCCTCAATTTCGTCGGAGTTAAATACAAAAGCAATCCCGATAAGGCATGGATCTTTCAACCGCAAGCAAATCACCTTCAACTGCCTTACAAATGTCGATAAAACATCCCCTTCTTCAGTCACAAAATTCAGGAAACTGAAGATGCGATTTCTTATATGCAAATCACATAAAAAGCTTCGATTTTGAAAGCTTTTATAGGCAATTCCACAGAGCTAGAATCCGCCTCGCCATGGGTGTCCGTGGCGTGAATTGATTCGAGGTTTCTGGTTTTCATGCTGTCCGCCCCTGTGCTTCCCTGCCTGCATCCCTGTTGGAGCGCCGCCCTGCGGCTGCCGGCCCTATGACCGAGCTGCAGATCGTCGACGTGCGCCTGCAGCGCGGTCAGACCACGGTGTTTGACGGCCTCAAGCTGCAGCTGACCGAGCGACGCATTGGCGTGATCGGTGACAACGGAGCAGGCAAGTCCAGCCTGTTTCGCATGCTGTGCGGGCTGGAAACACCGGCCACCGGTCAAGTGCAGATCAACGGCGTGCCGCTATTGGAGGCACGCCAGGGCAAGCCGGGCTTGGTGGGCCTGATGTTTCAGAACCCCGATGACCAGATCATCTTCCCCACCGTGGGAGAAGAGCTGGCACTGGGCCTGCGCCCCAAGGGTCTGAACAAGCAGCAAGCCATGGCTGCGGCGCGCGAGATGCTGGCGCAACGCGGGCTGGCTCACTGGGCCGAGCGGGCGGTCAGCAGCCTGAGCCAGGGTCAACGTCAGCAGGTCTGCTGGCTGTCCTTGCTGATTGCCGCGCCCAGCGTGCTGCTGCTGGACGAGCCTTTCGCCAGCCTGGATCTGCCAGGCCAGGCAAAGCTGGCGCAGGATATTGCGGCAGCATCGCAGCAGATCCTGGTCTCCACCCATGTGCTCGACCATGTCAGAGGCTTCGAGCGCGTGTTGTGGCTGGAGCAAGGTCGCATACGCGGCGACGGTCCAGGCTCGCATGTCTGCCGCGCCTACGAGGCCGATGTGGCCGCACGTCTTGCGGCAAGCGCACACAGTCGCGCACAAGGCGGGGCGCTTCATGGGTAGCCTCTACAGCGAGTTCCCCACCTGGCTGCACGGCTGGCGCGCCGGCCTCAAGCTGTTGCTGCTGGCGATAGGCGGAACGCTATTGTTTTTGACAAACTCCCCTTTGCTGCTGGCAGGTGCCGGGCTGGTTTGCCTGATCCTCTGGTTGTCTCTGGGGCAGGCCACACAGATCGCCCGGCGGCTCATGTGCTCGGTCATCATCGCCGCGCTGCTGGTGGCTGGCTTTCATGCCTTTATGAGCAACTACGAGCTGGCGGCCGTCAGCGCGCTGCGCCTGATCTGTGCCTCCACATTGGGAATTGCGCTGACCATCACCACCCGCCCCAGCGACTTGGTGGAAGTACTGGAATGGCTGCTCTCGCCGCTGGCAAAACTTGGCATCCCTGTTGAGCGCGTCGCCATGCAGATAGCGCTGATGCTGCGCTTTACCGAGCATTTTTTTGTGCAATGGAAAAAACTCGACGATGCGCACCGGCTGCGCACCGGCAAAAGTGGCGGCCTGCGTCTGATCGCCCCGCTGACGATTCATATGCTGCAAGCCACGCGCCGCGTGGCTGATGCCCTCTGGGCAAGACTGGGTTTTTAGGAGATTTGATGATGACCACGCCCTCTCACACCGTATCGCGCAGCGGCGCGCGCTCCATGGCGCAGGTTTCGCTGTTTGCGGCGCTCATGGCCGTCATGGGCCTGATTCCCAAGATCGATCTGCCACTGGGTGTGCCCATCACCATCCAGTCGCTGGGCGTGATGCTGGCCGGCGTCATGCTGGGCCCCTGGCGCGGCCTGCAATCCATGCTGCTGTTCCTTGCAGCCGTCGCCGTAGGCCTACCCCTGCTGTCAGGCGGGCGCGGCGGCCTTGGCGTATTCATGACGCCGTCTGCCGGCTATCTGCTCGGCTATGCGCTGGCAGCCTGCATAGTGGGCGCTCTGATGGCCGCACTTCCCCAAAGCTCGCCCCGCCGCACGGCCATCAGCGCATTCATTGCTTCACTGCTGGGCGGCCTGGTGTGCCTGCATGCCTTTGGTGTGCTGGGCCTGATGCTGCTGGCCAATATGAGCCTGGACCAGGCCTTCAAGGTGACGCTGGCCTTTGTGCCCGGCGACTTCATCAAGTGCATCCTCTGCGCCATCATCGTCCACACTGTTGCACGCGGCATGCCTGACTGGCGCTTTGGCGGACGTCAATGAACTCTGTCCACGTGACTGCCATGCAAGCCGCTGGAGGCCTTGCTCCCGCCCATGCGCCGCTACAAGGCTTCTGGCAGCTGGTGCATGGCCCTCTTGCGCATTGGGCCCGGCACCGACCAGATGTCGTGGCCCTGCAAAGCGAAGCAGGCACTCTGAACTTTGCCCAGCTGCATGCAGAGGTACAGAAGCGCTGCCAGGCGCTGATTGCCAGGCGCGCGCCACAGATGGTGCTGATAGACGCCAACCAGTCCACACTGCAACGACTGGTGGATTTTCTCGCCATCATCGCCAGCGGCCGCTGCGCCGCCGTGGCCGACCCCGACTGGCAGCCCGCTGTACGCCAGCGCATAGCGGGCTGGCTGCCTTTGCAACCATCAACCCACGACGCAGCCCACCCGCTGGACGCCTTCTATACTGGCTTTACCTCCGGCAGCACTGGCCTGCCCAAGGGTTTCAAGCGCCACCACCATTCGTGGACAGAGAGCTTTCGTGTGGGACTGCAGGACTTTGGCCCGTTGGTGGCCCAGCGTACCCTGGCGCCGGGCCGTATTTCGCACTCGCTGTTTCTGTTCGGCGCCATGCAAGGCATCTGGTATGGCACGGGCGCCGTCATGCAGGAGAAATTCTCTGCCGCGCGCTGCCTGACGACTCTGGCCAGCGGCGCAACGCCCTGCCTGGTCGCCGTGCCCAGCCAGTTGCTGCTGATGCTGCAATGGGCCGAGCACCGCCATATCGCGCCCATCCCCGAGGTGGAGCTGATCACCATCAGCGGCGCACGCTGGATGCGCGACCACACGCCTGCACTGCGCAAGCTCTTTCCCAAGGCCCGCATCATCGAGTTCTATGGTGCATCCGAAGCCAGCTTTGTCGCCTGGATGGAAGCCGACGAAGCCAGCAGCCCGCAAGCCGTTGGACGCACCTTCAGCAATGTGGAAATCGATATCCGTCCCACTGCGGACCCCTGCATTGCGCAGGCGGGAGCAGCTCACGCCGAAGACGGCCTGATCTATATCCGCAGTCCCATGCTGTTCATGGACTATGTGGGCGATGCCCACGACCCCACGGCCGTGCTGCGCGACGGCGACTGGCTGTCCGTGCGCGATATGGGCCATATCGACGAACGCGGCATGCTTTGCCTGGCGGGACGCCAGAGCCGCATGCTCGTCACCCAGGGCAAGAATCTGTTTCCCGAAGAGGTGGAAAACCTGCTGGCCAGCCATCCGGCGATTGCCCAGGTTTCGCTGCACGGTCAGGTCGATGCGCTGCGCGGCATGCAAGTCCAGGCCGTGCTGCAGTGGCGGCCAGGTACCCAGCCGCCCGGTGCACTGCAACTGGCCCAATGGCTGCGCGAACGCACCGAGGCGTTCAAAGTGCCTCGCCAGTGGTGGATATGCAGCGCCTGGCCGCAAACCGCGAGCGGCAAGACCGATCACGGCCGCATTGGCAAAGCCCTGCAGCAAATGCAAAACACCGGCAGCAGCACCGCCGACCTGCCAGCGCTTCAGCCATGGCACAGCTAAAGACCAGCTCCAGCGGCGTTCCCATTCTGGCCTGGACCCGCAGCCCTGTGGCGCCCGTGGGTGGTGCGCTGAGCCAGCTGGCTTGTCACGAACTGGGCGCGCCGCTGCTGCAGGCGCTGCTGGCGCAACCCGGCCTGCCGCCTCAGGCCATAGACGCCGTGGTGCTGGGCAATGCGCTGGGCGCCGGCGGCAACCCCGCCCGCATGCTGGCTCTGGCTGCAGGCCTGCCCGACAGTTGCGCGGCCCACAGCATCGATACCCAATGCTGCTCCGGCCTGGATGCCGTGGCCATGGCCGTGGGTCTGTTGCAGTCCGGCCAGGCGCAGATGGTGATTGCAGGCGGTGCCGAAGCCTGGAGCCGCGCCCCCATACGCCAGACCCGCCCGCGCCATGCCGAAGAGCTGCCACAAAGCTACGAGCGCCCGCCATTTGCCCCCGACCCGGCGCGCGACCCGGACATGCTGCAGTCCGCCGCCGACTATGCCCAGCGGCAAGGCCTGAGCCGCCAGGCACAGGAACGCTACGCCCTGCAAAGCCATCATCGCGCCACGGCCGCGCAATCGTTGCTGAGTGCCGAAATCACGGCGCTCGCAGGGTTGGGTCATGACGCCTATCCCCGCAACTTGACCGTCAGCCGTGCGGCGCGCATGCCCATCGTGGCGCAAAGCGGATTGGACGACATGCACGGGCTGAGCGCACTGACCATCTCGGCCAAGGCCGATGGCGCAGCCCTGCTGCTGCTGGCCACGCCCGAAGCATGCGCGCGCTGGCAGCTCAAGCCACGTGCCCAATGGCTGGCCAGCGCTTCCGTAGGGGCAGCGCCCGAGACGCCAATGCTTGCCTCCATCACCGCCACGCACAAGCTGCTGCAACGTGGCGCGCAGGCGCTACAGCAATCGGATCTCTCAGTAGATGAGCTGTCCGCGATCGAGCTGCATGACGCCTTTGCCGTGCAGGGTCTGGCCTTCTGCGCGGCGCTGGGCCTGCAGCCCGAGCAGATCAACGCCCAAGGCGGCGGCCTGGCTCGCGGCCACCCTATCGGGGCATCGGGCGCGATCGCACTGGTGCGCTGCCTGGCTCAGCTGCAGTCAGCCAGCCAACCCGGCGCACTGGGCATGGCCGCCATTGCAGGCGCTGGCGGCATTGGCGCCGGCACTCTGGTGCAGTGGCTGGCATAACTGCTGATGAGTGCTGCGGTTGCAATGACAGAACCACCATCATTCATGGCACCTGCCCCTTGACCGATATGCGACCGATATGCGATTGAACGATACCGCCATGCAAAATTCGCAAGCCTTGCAATGGCTGCTGCAGCGCCGCTCCAGCCGCGCTTTTCTGCCCGATGCCGTGCCAGATGAACTGCTGCAACAGCTGCTTCTGGCTGCCAGACGCGCGCCCAGCGGCGGCAATCTGCAACCCGGGCGCCTGATAGCGGTACAAGGCCGGCGCCGCCAACAACTGACGGATGCACTGCTGCAGGACTTTGAAAGCCAGGCCCCGGAGCAGGAAGACTATGCCTACTTCCCCCGCCCCATGCCCATGCAGTTGCGCAAGCGCCAGGTGGCGGCGGCGCAGGCCCTGTACAGCGCTCTCGGAGTGGCCCGCGACGACCGCGCCGGGCGCGACGCGCAGTTTGCCCGCAACTACCGGTTCTTTGACGCCCCCGTGGCGCTGGTCGTGACCATAGACTCCCACTTCGGCCCCGGCGGCTATATGGACCTGGGCATGACGCTCTACGGTCTGCAACTGGCCGCAGCAGCCATGGGCCTGGGCAGCTGTGCCATCGGTGCCCTGGCGTCCTACCCCGCCACCGTGCGCCGCGTCCTGGAGCTGCCCGAACACCAGCACATCGTCTGCGGCCTGGCCTTGGGCTGGGCCGACGACGCCGCCCCCGTCAACCAGACCCACACCACCCGCGCCCCGATCGCCGAATGGTTTCAGACTCTTGAATAAAGATAGCTTCCAGCGCTTATCCACATTGGGTTTTCAGCAATTTCAAACCAAAAACCAGCAAGGGTGAGCGCAAGCAGCTACAAAATCAGGAGTCAAAAAAAGCGCTGCAAGTGCAGCGCTTCGCTCAATGCCCTCAAACCAGGCACGCCCCATCAAAGAGACAGCAAGCAAGCGCCGCCGCGCAGCGAGGCTGCCGTCCCCCTCGGGGGCGCCCGGCCAGGGGAAGCCGCAAAGCGGCTCAGGGGGAGCTTCTAGAACGCCGGGAAGACGGAGCCCTTGAACTCCTTGTCAATGAACTGGCGCACTTCCTCGGAGTGATAGGACTTGATCAGCTGGGCCACCCAGGGCTGGTTCTTGTCGGCGTCGCGCACCACCATGATGTTCACATAGGGGTTCTTGGCTGATTCCAGTGCAATCGCATCCTTCTTGGGGTTCAGACCGGCCGAGATGGCAAAGTTGGTATTGACCGTGGAAGCATCCAGATCGTCCAGCGAGCGCGGCAGCTGGGCGGCGTCAAGCTCGACAAACTTGAGCTTCTTGGGGTTGCTCACCACATCCAGCGGTGTGGCCTTGAGACCCGCGCCGTCCTTGAGTTTGATCAACCCCTGGGTCTGCAGCAGCAGCAATGCGCGGCCACCATTGGTGGGATCGTTGGGGAGGCCGAACTTGGCGCCGCTGGGCAGATCGGCCAGCGACTTGATCTTCTTGGAGTAGATGCCGATGGGGAAATTCACGGTATCAGCCACCCAGCCGATCTTGTAGCCACGGTCCTTGACCTGGGCGTCCAGATAGGGACGATGCTGGTAGCTGTTGACGTCCAGGTCGCCCGCCGATAGCGCTGCATTGGGCTGCACATAGTCACCGAACTCAATGATCTTGAGGTTCAGACCATTCTTGACAGCCACTTTCTTGACCACTTCCATGATCTGGGCGTGGGGGCCGGCAGTCACGCCGATCTTGATGGTCTTTTCTTCGGCCTGGGCAGTCAGACCCAGGGTTGCGGCCGCAGCCAGGGCCAGAGAGTTACGCAGCAATGCGCGCTTGTTCAGCATGAGAAATCCTTGCGCTGGAAATAAAGCAAGACTTGCGCAAATCAGGTTCAGGCAAGAGCTTCGCTTTCAGGCAACAGTTCTTGGCGCACCCTTGTTTGCGTCAATCCTATGAGGGTTAGGTGGCGGCTACTGTAGCGCTTACTCGGCGCCTACGGACGCTGGCGCTTAGACAGTTTGCTTACTTGCAAACTACGGCGCGATAGATGCCTGTGCAAGCGCTCACAAAAAAGCCCGCCATCAATGCAGAGGCGGGCTTTTGATGGCGATGAGGCAGCGGGCTGACTCAGAGGTCGGACAGCGTGGGCGCGGCCAGCACTTGCTGGGCCACCACGTCCAGCACGGCATGCGACTCCTCCTGTCTGTCAATCCAGACCTTGGGCGTGAAGCTGCCGCGCAACGCAATCGCATCGCCTTCGGACAGGCTGCGCAGCACCGCACAGGGTGCGTTGTCAAAAGCCACGATATTCACAGGAATCGAAGAACCATCGCCAGCGTTGGCGCGCATGCGAGCCACCATATAGGGGCGTCGGTTGCGGTCCACGCGGCTTTCGGGAACGCCGGTCAGTCGGCCGGTAATCAAACCATCCATCATTTGCTGTTATCTACCCAAAAAAAATCATGGCCGCCCTTGAACAAGAGCGGCCTTTCAAAAAATTTTGAACCTGCATTTTAGGGCTGGCGCCTGTTTCCAGACGGCGCCCCTTTTCTTAATTTTTTGTAATGTGCGCCGCTGCTCAGCGATGGCTGAGGCGACGTACGGCCCAGTCACCCAGGCTTTGAATGGCTTGCACAAAGAAAATCAGAATGATCACCACGACCAGCATCACGTCGGGCAGGAAGCGCTGGTAGCCATAGCGAATGCCCAGGTCACCCAGGCCACCGCCGCCGATGGCGCCCGCCATGGCCGAGTAGCCGGTCAGGCTGACGAAGCTGATGGTCAGGCCCGCGACGATGCCGGGTAGCGCCTCGGGCAGCAGCACCTTCCAGACGATCTGGCCGGTGGTCGCGCCCATGGACTGAGCTGCTTCGATCAGGCCGCCATCGACCTCACGCAGCGCGGTCTCCACCAGACGGGCCACGAAAGGTGCGGCCGCAATCGTCAACGGCACCACGGCAGCCCAGGTGCCGATGGAGGAGCCCGTGATCAGCCGCGTCAGCGGAATGATGGCCACCAGCAAGATGATGAAAGGCGTGGAGCGCAATGCGTTGACGATCCAGCCCACGATCTTGTTGGCCGGGCCGTTCTGCAAAATGCCACCATGGTCGGTCAGGCGCAGAAACACGCCCAGAGGAATACCGATCAGGCCGCCGATCAGGCCCGAGACGCCGACCATGATCAGCGTCTCCCAGAAGGAATCCAGCAGCAGCTGGAGCATCATTTCCGAAAAATTCTCAAACATCTCTATCAGTCCTTGCTCGGCACGATCTGCACCAGCACACCGCTGGCGCGCAGGTGTTCCACGGCCGCCTCAATCTTGGCGGCCTCGCCACTGGCATACACGGCCAGCGAGCCAAAGGTCTGCTCCTGAATCTCGTCGATCTGACCGTGCAGGATCGACAGATCCAGACCCAGTTCGCGGATCAGGTGCGACAAAATGGGCTGATAGGCGCTCTCGCCCGCATAGGACAGGCGCAGCAGCCGACCTTGCTGACCGGACTGCAACTGGGCGGCCAGCTGACTCACACGGGTCATCACGGATTCAGGCAATTGCTGAGGCACGATCTCGTCGATCAGGCTCTTGGTAATCGCCTGCTGAGGACGGGTGAACACATCGATGACCGAACCCAGCTCGGCGATCTCGCCGCCATCGATCACGGCCACACGGTCGGCAATCTGCTTGATCACCAGCATCTGGTGGGTGATCAGCACCACGGTCACGCCCAGTTCGCGGTTGACCTTGCGCAGCAGATCCAGAATGGAACGCGTGGTTTCGGGGTCCAGCGCCGAGGTTGCCTCGTCGCTAAGCAGCACCTTGGGATTGCTTGCCAGTGCACGGGCAATGCCCACACGCTGCTTCTGGCCACCGGAAATCTGGGCTGGATAGCGATCGGACAGATGATCAAGCCCCACCAGCTCCAGCAGCGGCGTCACGCGCTGATAGATCTCATCCTTGGAAATACCGGCCAGCTCCAGCGGCAGGGCCACGTTGTCATAGACCGTGCGCGAGGACAGCAGGTTGAAATGCTGGAACACCATGCCGATGTCGCGACGCGCAGCACGCAGCTCGGCATCGGACAGCTGCATCAGGTCGCGACCGTTGACGATGACCTTGCCTGCCGTGGGGCGGTTGAGCAGATTCAGGCAGCGCACCAGCGAGCTTTTGCCCGCACCGGAGCGACCAATGATGCCGAACACTTCGCCCGAGGCGATTTCCAGGTTGATGCCACGCAAGGCGTGCACCGGCCCCTTGGGGCCTTTATAGGTCAGGGATAAGTCCCGAATTTCTATCATGAAAATATCGTCTACCCCGTATCAAAAATACGGATAACGCTATAAAAAAGTGATTGATCCCATCCCGCCCGCAGCGCCGCTGGGCACCGGCAGCACGAGCCTTGTTCTTGTAGAAGCAGGCAGATCAAGCCAGCCTACTTTTAGTAGTAACCCTCAATGATGCCTGAGTCTATGCAAACTTGAAGCCAACCGGGACAAGTGAATTCACGTAGCAAGCAGGCCATGGGCGGCGTAAAGCACGCCAAAGCCTGATGACGCAAAGCACGTGCAAGCCTTAGCATCAGACATCTGAGCCACTCCTGCAGTATGCGTCCATTCATGCAGCTCGACTTCCCAGTCCGTATCGAATGCCCTCCCGGTGCCTGCGTCTGCCAGCGTGAAGCGCTGCTGCAGCAGCCAGGTGCAGACCTGCGCATTCTGATGCTGACCCGCGAGGAAGAAAAAAAGCTGCTGCTTCGGCTGGAGCGCATTGCCAGCCTGGACGACCTGCAGCACATGTTGCAGCGCATGCAGCAGCAACTCGGTGTGTGCGTTCAGGTCACCCCCGGCAACAACGAAGTGCGCACCATGCGCGGCATACAGATAGACATGCAGGACATGCCAGGCCTGTGCCGCAAAACCCGCCAGAGCATTCCCGCGGCCATTCGCAAAGGCCTGGAAAACAGGCCGGAAATTGCCTGGGCGCTGCTCGATGCCCATGACCTCTTTGGCATGCCTTCCCACTGACACCGCATCCGGTGCTTTGCCTCAATAGCCACTCGCATGCTCTCAATTTGAAAGCACTGATCGCTTTCTAGTCATGGGCTGAAGCTTTCTGCCACACACCTTGTGGCATGGGCTCGTTTCTGGCGAATGCATTGATGGGCAATTGCACATAGGTACGACCATCCTCTTCGGCAGGCGGCAACTTGCCGGCCCGCACATTGACCTGCACCGATGGCAGTATCAAGGTCGGCATCTCCAGCGTGGCATCGCGGGCCGTGCGCATCTGCACAAATTCGGACTGGCTGACGCCATCGCGCACATGGATGTTGTGTTCGCGCTGATCCTTGACCGTGGTCTGCCAGGCAGGGGCTCGCGTTGCGGGCGGATAGTCATGGCAGACAAAAATGCGGGTCTGGATCGGCAAATCCAGGATGCGGTGAATGGACTGATAAAGCGTGGCCGCATCCCCCCCCGGAAAGTCCGCACGCGCCGTGCCCACGTCAGGCATGAACAGGGTATCGCCCACAAACACGGCATCCCCCACCCGGTAGGCCATATCTGCAGGGGTATGACCTGGCACGTGCATGGCAGTCAGCAGCAATTGGCCCAGCGGCAGGCCCTCACCGTCTTCCACCAGATGGTCGAACTGGCTGCCATCGGGCAGAAAGCTGCGCTCAAAGTGGTAGATCTTGCGAAATGCCGCCTGCACTTCGCGGATATGAGCACCAATGGCCACCTTGCCACCCAGTTGGTGGCGAATGTGCTGTGCCGCCGATAGATGGTCTGCATGAGCATGGGTTTCCAGAATCCACTGCACCTGCCAACCCTGGCTGCGCACATAGTCAATGATGTTGTCGGCAGAGCGGCTGCTCAATGTGCCGGACTTGGGCTCGAAATCCAGAACCGGGTCGATCACCGCAGCCTGGCCATGGACGGTATCGGCCAGTACATAGCTGATGGTGCCCGTTGCGTTGTCAAAAAATGCTTCGATATGCATGCTGCAGACTGTCATGACGGCTCCTGACGAGGCAAGTCCAAAATCTCTCTTGGACTTTTCAATATATTTTTTTATATAATATATGAAAGAATATTGAAAAGCCAACCCATGTCCTCCAACACTGCCGAAGAAACCCTGCCTCCGCTTGACCTTCAGGCCATGCGAGCCCATGCAGGAGAAGCCGTCGCCATGCTCAAGTTGCTGGGCAACGAAGACCGGCTGCTGCTGCTGTGCCAGCTGTCCATGCAAGAGCGCACGGTCGGAGAGCTGGAACAGCTGACCGGCATCACCCAGCCCACGCTGTCGCAGCAACTCGGAGTCCTGCGCCGCGAAGGTCTGGTAGCTACCCGCCGTGAAGGCAAGTTCATCTGGTATCAGCTGGCAGATCAGCGTGCGCTGCAACTGATGCAAACCGTGCACCAGCTGTTTTGCCAACCAGGAGAAGAAGCATGAATATTTTGTGGAACGAATTCACCCCCTGGTCGTCGCTGGCAGGCGGCCTGCTCATTGGTTTGTCTGCTTCCAGCCTGGTTGCGGCGCTGGGCCGTATTGCAGGCATCAGCGGCATCATCGGTGCGTTGCTGCAACGACCGAACTGGAAGTCCGTCAGCAACTGGGGCTGGCGTCTGGCCTTCATCATCGGCATGGTGACTGCTCCGCTGATCTGGCAACTGTTCGCGCCCCTACCTGCCATGCAGATGCCGTCGAACTCGGTTCTCATCATTGTTGCTGGCCTGCTGGTGGGGTTCGGCACCCGTCTCGGCTCTGGATGCACCAGCGGCCATGGCGTCTGCGGTCTGTCACGCCTTTCGCTTCGCTCATTAGCTGCAACGCTGACTTTCATCGCCACAGGCGCAATCACCGTGTTCGTGATGCGCCATGTCATCGGCTAGAACAGGAGCCACATCCATGCTTGCTTCCACCACAGCCCTGCTTTCCGGCCTGATCTTCGGCCTGGGTCTGCTCCTCTCCGGAATGGGCAATCCCGCCAAGGTACAGAATTTTCTGGATTTTTCTGGGCAATGGGATCCTTCGTTGGCCCTGGTCATGGGTGGCGCCATCGCCATCGGCCTGCTCGCCTTCACCTGGGCCAAAACCCGCAGCAAAGCACTGCTGGGGGATCTCATGCAACTACCCGCCAGTCAGTCGATTGATAAAAGACTGATCACAGGTTCTGCCATGTTTGGTGTGGGCTGGGGCTTGGCCGGCTTTTGCCCGGGTCCTGCGCTGATGAATCTCGCGACCTTGCAACCCGAAGTCTGGCTGTTTGTCGCTGCCATGCTGGTTGGCATGCTGGCCCAACATATTTGGGCCGCGCAAAGATAGAACGGGTATGCCTAACTGCCTAGGCCCAGCCCAACAGTTCTTCAAGTGGGTTGCAGCGCAACTTACCGATGCCGCTGTATAGCTTTTTGCCCAGGAACCTGTTCACGATCTCCTCGCGCCATTGTCTTGAAGGGGATTTCAATCAAGCAATTTCTACACACTGACGCATCTCTGCGCCCCATCCTGCGTGGGAACGCAGGGATCGCAACAGGTTCTAGGGTCCTGCCTCCCCTTCAACAGGTCAAGCTGCACAAACGCCGCTTGAGGCTCTTTGGGGGGGTCCACTCTTCCCGCACACTATGCCGTGCAGCTAAGCCACCCTGGCCGCAGCACTACCGCAAGATCTGCAACGGCATGGATGCAACCAGCCGGCTCGCTGCCTATGGCCAGATAGCGATATGGCTACCCTCCAAAACCGAAGCCTCGATCCAGGGCGTTCAGCAGAGAGAAATCCCTGCCATATGCAGCCGCTCAGATAGAACAGCCAGCGGTCTCGGCCGCCAAAGCCACTTGCCAGGCGTCGTAGCCATAGACCCAATCGGCATTGCCACCGGCACGCAGCCAGTTGTTTCCCCGTGAGCCGATCTGGATCTGGCTGGTGCGCTGCTTGCGCATGGCTTCATAGTTCTGCAGAGCCTGCGGCACCTCGGCAGCGCTTCGGGCGGCGTCGAGGTTGCGGGCCAGCACCACGGCATCCTCGATGGCCATGCCGGCGCCCTGGGCCATGAAGGGCATCATGGGGTGGCTGGCATCGCCAAGCAGCGAGACCCGGCCCTGCGACCAGTGCGGCAGCGGGTCTCGCTCATACAACGCCGTCTTGAGCACGCTGTCGCATGCATCCAGCAAGGCCCGTGCATGGGGGTGGAAGCCGGCGTAGAAACCGCGCAGCTCGGTCACGCTGCCTTCCGTGGTCCAGGATTCCTCATGCCAGGACTCCTGCGCCGTGGTGGCAAAGATGAAGGTGTCGCGACCCTGGTTGAGCGGAAAGGTCACGATCTGGCTGTCCGCTGTCGGGCCCCACCACTTGGTGAAGGCCCCGATATCGGGAACATGGCGCACGCGCTCGGTGGGCACCACGGTGCGAAACGCCACCACACCGGTAAAGCGTGGGCTCTCGGCGCCGAACAGGGCCGTGCGCACCACCGAATGAATCCCGTCCGAGCCGACCAGCGCATCCAGCCCGTCCACCCGCGTGCCGTCGGCAAACTCCACCGAGACGTCGGCATCGGTTTGGGCAATCCGGCTGACGCGCCTGCCAAACCTCACCTGATCGGCGGGAAAGGCGTCAGCCAGCGCCGCCAGCAGGTCGGCACGGTGAATGGTGAGTTGCGGAGCACCGTATTGGCGCTCGGCCTCATTGCCCATGGTCAGGCGCGAGGTTTCCTCGCCGCTGTCCCAGGTGCGGCTGATGCGGTGCGTGGGCCGGGCCGCCGAGGCGCGCACTGCCGCGGCAATGCCCTCACCCAGGCCGTCCAGCGCGCGCACGGCGTTGGGCGTCAGATTGATATCGGCCCCTACGCGCAGGTATTGCTTGCTTTGCTCGAACACCGTCACTTCGTGTCCGCTGCCATGCAGCGCATTGGCTGCAGCCAGGCCGCCAATGCCGCCACCCACAATGCCTATCTTCAGTCCTGTCTTGGCCATGTTTGCTCCTTGATATAGGTATGAGTTCCAGGGACCGGCTGCAACCGCACCCTGGTCCCCGTGCCAGCCAGTGTCGGCAAGGCGGCTGCCGCCGTGAAGCGCCAAGCGTCCATAAAATAGCATCAATCGTCCCAAACCTCCTATGAAGCAAAGCAGCGATTATTTAAGCGATGTGCTGGTCATCTGCCGGGCAGAACGCGCGGTGACGGCCAGCTTTTTCTTGCGTGCGCCCTGGGCGCTGGCATCCGAAGGCGTGCCCGGAACCATGATCCGCATCGCCCAGGGGCAGCCGTACTGGCTGCAGGTGCGGGGCCAGGCTCCGGTGCGGGTCATGCCCGGCGATCTGGTGGTCCTGCCCCTGGGCAGCCCGCATGTGATGGCTTCGGATCTGGCGCTGACCCCGGTTCCATTCGCCCGCATGATCGAGCGCTTCGCCCAGGGGCCCAAGGACGAAAATCCCCTGACCTTCGAGCATGGTGGTGCCGGAGCCCGGACCCGCATCGATTCGGTGCTGCTGTGGATATCGGCCCACTGCCGTCACACCATATTGAATCTGCTGCCGCCGCTGCTACACATACCTGCAGCACAGGCCGCCCCCCCCGCCATGCTGGGCAGCACGCTGCAGGCGCTGATAGAAGACTCGCTGGCACGGCGCGCGGGCTGGCGTCTGGCAGCGGTGCGCCTGGGCGAACTGGCCATGGTCCACGTGCTCAGCAACCATTTCGCCGCTCAGCAGGAGCGCAGACAAGGTTGGGTGCGCGGCCTGGCCGATGCGCAGATAGCCAAGGCCATGGCGGCCATCCATGGCCGCCCCAGCCATGACTGGACCTTGCAGACCCTGGCCAGGGAGGCGGCCATGTCGCGCTCGCGGTTTGCCGAAAAATTCAAGGCTCTGGTGGGCGACTCGCCCATGGCCTATCTGCAGCAGCAGCGCATGGCCCACGCCGCCCAGCAATTGGAGTCCGGCTTGCCGCTGGCGCAGATCGCCGAGGATTGCGGCTACGAGTCCGAACGCGTATTCGCGCGTGCCTTCAAGCGCTGGTGCGGCCTGCCGCCGCGCGCCTATCAGCGCAGCGCCCAGGCGCTCAGAAAGGAATTTGCCGCACTGAAATGAAGTCCTTCAGCCGCTTGTCCGATGCACAGGCTATGAAACGGACACTGACGAACTCTGCCTTCGAGGTATCGCCCCCCGCCGGAGCATCTTTTCTCCCCGTCATCTGACAGCATCCACTTCCGTTTTGGATCGAAATTTCCCGGCATGCCAACCGCTTGGTCCGGCATATCTCTCATACCCTCACTCTTCAACAAAACTTGTCGAGCGCGATCCACAGAATATTTACCAAGCGTGGATATTCTTGCTTGCGGCCTTCGCAAAAACGATGCATCACTAACCTCCCTTGCTGTGCAGCACCCTTGATGGGAACAAAGTGCACAGCGATCCGCCATGCATCCAGACCGACCCAGCATCAGACATTGTGTTGACGATTCACCACGCTGCATTTGCGCTGCGCAAACGTATATATTTGTCCGCTTACGTACGAGGCTGTGTGGAAACGCAAAAAACTATTAATGGCTGAACAATCCAACTGGCAGATTTCAGGCAAGCACGACTGAGGCGCCTTCGACGCCAAGAGCGCCCTCAGCCTTCTCATTGCATTCCAGAGCCCTTGAGGTCGCTAATTTCCCGGTTTTAAAAGGGCTCACCCGCCCACCAGATGCATCGCCGCCATCGTTTTGTCGAACCCGAGGATTCCAAGCACTCGCTTGAGGTTGTAAGCCAGCACATTCAAGCTCATCTCCGTGCTGACGTTGCGCAGTCGCCTGGTCAGGAAGTGCGTGTACCCCATCCAATGCTTGAGGGTGCCAAACACGTGCTCGACTGTCCTTCTTCTCACCATCATGGCGTCGGGCATCTGGTCCAAGCGCTGTTGTGCTCGCTCCAGCACGTCTTCGTGCTCCCATCGGCTGATGCGGCGGTAGTCGCTCGGTGTGCATTGGGCTTTTATCGTGCATTGCGTACACGCACTGCTCCAGTAACGACGCATCTGTAAGCCGTTCTCTTCCCGCGTAAAACGATAGATCGCGCGCTGTTCCGCAGGGCATTGGAATTCATCGTCGCTTTGGATATAGATGAAGTCTGAGCGGTCAAAGCGCCCGTGAGCTCGGGCACCCGATGTGTTGGGCTTGGGAAGAATGGCTGCAATGCTTGTATCTTCACACGCTTTGATTTGCTCACCGCTGTAATAGCCACGATCTGCAATAGCTTGCAGTTTGCGTTTTCCCATTGCCTTGCGAGCTGCTTGAGCCATGGATGCCAGAGCAGCTCTGTCATGCCCTTGGTTGGTGACCTCATGAGTGACGATCAGGTGATGTTTGGCATCGACCGCCACCTGCACGTTATAGGCCACCATGCCCGAGCCTCGACCACTGGTTGCCATGGACCGTGCATCAGGATCTGTCATCGAGAGTTGCTTCTCGGGCTGCTCTTTGAGTTGCTCCTTCACTGCATCGAGCACCCGCATTTGCTTGCGCAACATGGCGATCTTGTCTTGGAGCCTTGTGGTCTTGGCTTCGAGCTCCACAGGCTGCGTGCGGTCCGCTGTATCCAAAGCCGTCAGATAACGTTGGATGCTTTCTTCGATCTGCTGCTGCCGCTTGTCGATCTTGCCCAAGGTGAAGTTCTTGTCACGCGTGTTGACGGCTTTGAATTTGCTGCCATCAATGGCCACCAGCGCCTGGCTGAACAGTTTCAGATCACGGCAGAGAAGTACGAATCGGCGGCACACATTGCGAATGCCTGAGCCGTTGTCACGGCGGAAGTCTGCAATCGTTTTGAAGTCAGGAGCCAAGCGCCCAGTCAGCCACATCAGTTCAACGTTACGCTGGCATTCACGTTCAAGCCGTCTGCTCGATTGCAGCCGATTGAGATAGCCGTAGATGTAGATCTTGAGCAGCACGGCTGGGTGGTAAGAAGGTCTGCCCGTACAGGCAGGCTCTGCACCGTCAAAACCCAAAGCCTGCAGATTGAGTTCGCTGACAAAGGCATCGACAACACGTACCGGGTTGTCTTTAGCAATAAAGTCCTCCAGACATTCCGGCATCAGCGTCACTTGCTGCCGCGCTTGACCTTCAATGAATCGAGGCATGCCATCTCCCGAAACCGAGATGAATTGACTTTATTCAGGTCATGGGTTGGCTACGAGAGGGTTTTCACACAGCCTCGGTCGTCAGCACCAGTTCGCAGCTTACGAAAGCTGCCGTTCAGGTTGTCTGGCGCACTGCATCCAGCGAGTTTCCGGTTTGAGGCGTACAGCGGACGTCTGGTCAGACAGCGGGTCAACGTCTGGTATCGGCGGCAGCGGTCACAGGCTTGCCAAAGCTCAGCGGCGGTAATCAGCCTAAGGACTAAACCGCTCGCGCGGTAATCCGACGCGAAGGCCATGACGCAAGGTACATATCGCGCCCCTCTCTATGTTGACGAATGAGGCAATCGGCCTCGTTCTTCGACAGGAGCGCGATCATGACCCCCTCGATTCAAACCATCTCCCCGTTGCGTCAGCGCATGCTCGACGACATGAGAATGCGCAAGCTCCAGCCTCGCACCCAGGATGCCTATATTCGTGCCGTGTGCAATCTGGCCGCCTATCTGAAGCGCTCCCCGGACACGGCCACCGTGGAGGATTTGCGCAACTTCCAGCTCCACTTGGTCGATGCGGGTTCATCACCCACAACGCTCAACGCCACGTTGACGGGCCTGAAGTTCTTCTTTGATGTGACGCTGGGCCACATTGAGCTGATGGGCAAGATGCAGCCCGTGAAGCTGCCTCGCACCTTGCCTGTGGTGCTCAGCCACGAAGAAGTCTCACGGTTGCTGGCTGCCGCCTACAACATCAAGCACCAAGTGGCGCTGTCCGTGGCCTATGGCGCAGGTCTTCGTGCCAGCGAGGTTGTGCATTTGAAGGTCACAGATGTCGATAGCCAGCGCATGACCCTGCGCATCGAGCAAGGCAAGGGTGCCAAGGATCGTTACGCCATGCTCAGCCCGGTGGTTCTTCAGCGCCTTCGCACCTGGTGGCATTTGGCACATGCCCAGGGCAAGATGCTGCCCGGTGGCTGGCTGTTCCCTGGCATGACGGTCTTGGAGCCACTGACGATTCGTCAGCTCAACCGAGCGGTGCACGCTGCAGCCGAGGCCGCTGGTATCGACAAACGTGTCACGACGCATACTTTGCGCCATAGTTTTGCCACACACCTGCTGGAGCGCAAGGTCGATATTCGTGTGATTCAAGTGCTGCTGGGACACCAGAAGCTGGAGACGACTTCCATCTACGCCCATGTGGCGACCGATCTGCTGCGGGAAGTGATGGGTCCGCTGGAGCCAATGCTGCCGAGTTGAGAGGCACTCGTGCAGCGGCCCTCCCTGGAGGTCGCCGACATCTTTCTCCAACATGGCGCTGCTTGGCGTGAGAGCCAACGTGGTCACCTGAGCCTGTCTCAGCTCAAAGTGATGTCGGCCATCGAACAGTGCCGCACAGCGGCACTGGGTGGTCATGTTTTGCGCTGCGAAGACTGTGCTGCCGAGCAAGTCTCCTATAACTCCTGCCGCAACCGCCACTGCCCCAAGTGCCAAAGTGCTGCAGCCAAACGCTGGCTTGAAGCCCGCCAGAGCGACCTATTGCCCGTGCAGTATTACCACGTGGTCTTCACCTTACCTGCGCCCATTGCGGATCTGGCCTACCAGAACAAGGCGGTGCTCTATGGGCTGCTGTTTGATGTTGCCGCCGAGGTGCTGCAAACCATCGCTGCAGATCACAAACACCTGGGCGCTCGCATCGGGGCAACGTTGGTACTACACACCTGGGGATCGGCCTTGACCCATCACCCGCATGTGCACGGGATCGTGCCTGGAGGCGGCTTGGCAGATGGCGGTCAATGCTGGAGGGCTTGCCGACCCGGCTTCTTTCTGCCGGTGCGTGTGCTGTCCCGGCTGATGCGCAGACGCTTTATTGAAGAGCTTGAGCGTCTTCATCAAGCCGGCAGACTCCGATTCTTTGGGACACTGGCAGCGCTGGCCAATGCAGCGTACTTCCAACAATGGCTGGCCCCCATGCGCCAATGTGAATGGGTGGTTTATGCCAAGCGACCATTCGCTGGGCCGCAAGCAGTGCTGGCCTACCTCTCACGCTACACGCACCGCGTCGCCATCTCCAATAGCCGGCTGGTTGCCATGGATGAGCATGGCGTGCGCTTCAAGTACAAGGACTACCGGGCCAAGGGCCGCACACGGCACAAGACTATGACCCTGGCTCCCGAAGAGTTCATGCGCCGATTCTTGCTGCATGTGCTGCCCTGCGGCTTCCACCGCATCAGGCACTACGGCTTGCTGGCCAACGGGGCCCGCAAGAGCTGTCTGGCACTGGCCCGTGAACTGCTGCAAACCACTCCCATGCAGGCCGCCATCAATGACACAGCAAGTTTGAACAAAACAGCCAAGCCAGAGGCAGAGGCAGGAACTGCACCAGCCTTTGTCTGCCGTCACTGCGGCAAAGCCATGGTGATCCTGCAATGCTGGCAGGCCATCCGTGCACCGCCAGCATCATGAACAGCTTGCCGATCATTCATTTACTAGCAAGGTCGATGCTCATGAGCCATTCGACAGGGGATTGGCGCGCCTGTCTCTGCAGCAAGCAGGGCTGGGCATGCAATAGGACTACCAGCAGGTGCCACACAGGCATGAACACCTGCGCTTGGCGTCGCCTGCGGGTTGCATTCCCAGGTTGGAGCGGGCTGAACAGCTTGATTAGAGTGCCCAAGCTTGCAGGAGCAACGCTTTAATCCCCATAGCGTTTGCGCCCAGAACACCGACACAGAAGTGTTCCGCGGTTTCCACCATCGAGGCTTGTGCGACACCTGCCCTCAGGCAGGGAGCGATCGTCGCGTGGGGAGTCGTTCCGGGCAGGTATCCCACAACCCTAAACTAAAGTTGAAGCTCGCGCTACCTAGCAGCAATGTCTTGATCGCAGAAAATCCACATGGAGTTCAAGATCAGCTGACCTGTGAGCGAGCCAAACTGGACGCAGGGGGAATAGAGCAGACTGGGGGTGTCTTCTGTCAACCACACTTTTTGTGCTGAAAAGTGCTGGTTTGGAGGGGGGTGTTCGTAGAAGTTTTCCGTACTTCTTCCGTATTCCGCACAAAAAAATGCCCGCTTGTTAGCGGGCACTTTCGTTGCAAGCTCTGGTTTTGCTTGCGATATTTGGTAGGCGCGATTGGACTCGAACCAACGACCCCCACCATGTCAAGGTGGTGCTCTAACCAGCTGAGCTACGCGCCTGTGTTCGTTCGATGAAGCAATTGTAGCATGGGTTTTCACTCATTTTTTGAGAGCGAAAACTTTTTGCTCACAAATCGCCATCAACGCCTTCTTGCCGACCTCACTCCCGACACGCTGGCCACAATGGCCAGTACTTTATTCAATCGTCCCGAGTCGGCCACTTCCACCGTGAATGTCATCCAGGCCGTCCCCTTGACGGACTGGGTCTGCACACCGATGACATTGGTTTTCTCGCGGGCGAAAACATCCGAGATATCGCGCAGCAAGCCCTGACGGTCGGCAGCTTCGACCGCCACATCGACTGGATAGAGCGCGCCGCCCTTTTCCACATTCTTGGGCAGGTCCCAGCCCACCTCGATCACCCGTTCGGGATTCTTGGCCGACATTTCGCGGAAGTTGGA
This sequence comes from Comamonas resistens, assembly GCF_030064165.1. Lineage (NCBI taxonomy): Bacteria > Pseudomonadati > Pseudomonadota > Betaproteobacteria > Burkholderiales > Comamonadaceae > Comamonas > Comamonas resistens. The sequence goes on along the minus strand of NZ_CP125947.1, from coordinate 2,202,311 downwards.
GCAGTCGCAGCGATGCACGCTCACACCTTTGCCTCGCGTCACAAAGCCAGCGATCTCGTCGGGGGGCGCCGGGCGGCAGCATTTGGCCAGCTGCGTCATCAGCGATCCCACACCAACCACCAGCACACCACCCTTGGGGGAGTCCGTACTTTTGGCCTTGCGTATCAGGGTGAACTCTTCTTCGGGCGGATGCTCTTCGGCAGGGCGCAGCACCGATTCGATATTGCGCAGCGAATATGCATCCTTGCCCACTACCTCAAACAAGGCATCTGCCGATTTGAAGCCCAGTTGCGCCGCCAGCTCTTCCAGCTTGACGGCCGTCTTGCCCTCCCGCTGCAACAGCTTTTCCACGGCCTCGCGCCCTCGCGAGACTGTTTCATGCGTCGCCTGGGCATTGAACCAGGCACGCACCTTGGCCTTGGCTCGGTTGCTGACGAGGTAGCCCAGATCCGCGTTGAGCCAGTCACGCGAAGGGCGATCTTCCTTCGCGGTGTTGATATCAATGGTCTGACCGCTTTGCAGCGGCGTGTTCAGCGGAACCATGACGCCGTCCACGCGGGCGCCACGGCAGCGGTGACCCAGACTTGTATGGACGGAATAGGCAAAGTCCACAGGGGTCGCCCCTTGCGGCAACTCGATCACGGCCGCATCGGGCGTCAGCACATAGATGCGGTCGTCGAACAGCCCGCGCTGGCTGGTACCTGCCAGATCGCTACCCCAGGCCAGCAGCTGGCGCAACACTGCGATCTTGGCGTCGTATTCGCTGGTGGCAGAGACTCCGCTATAGCCCTTGGTGCCGGCTTCCTTGTAGGCCCAATGCGCCGCCACGCCATGCTCGGCATGGTCATGCATGGCCTGAGTGCGAATCTGGATCTCTATGGTGCGCCCCGTCTCGTCGCGCACCACGGTATGCAGCGACTGGTAGCCATTGGGCTTGGGCCTGGCGATGTAGTCGTCGAATTCCTTTTCCAGCGGCGTGAATTGCTCATGCACCCAGGACAGCGCGGCATAGCAGTCCTTGACCGTGGGCACGACCACTCGCATGGCGCGAATATCGAACAGCTGATCAAAGCTCAACGACTTGCCGCGCATCTTCTTGACGATGCTGTAGATATGCTTGGGCCGCCCCTGAACGGTGGCGCTGATACTGTGCGCACGCAGATCGGCCTCCAGCCGGCCACGCATCTGTTCCATATAGGCTTCGCGCTCCACCCGCTTCTCGTCCAGCAGACGTGCAACTTCGCGATAGGTTTCGGGCTCCAGGAAACGGAAGGCCAGGTCCTCCAGCTCCCACTTGATCTGCCAGATACCCAGCCGGTTGGCCAGTGGCGCGAACACATAAAGCGCCTCACGCGCAATGCTGGGCGAGACCGAACTTTTTTGCGCCGCATAAAAACGCAGGGTCTGCAGCCGGGAGGCCAGACGCAACAGCACGACGCGCAGATCGCGCGAGAAGCCCAGTAGCATCTTGCGCACGTTCTCGGTCTGGGCCGCCACATCGTCCACATGCTGGGAGCTGAGCTCGGCATCGCGTGCCTGCTGCTGCACGCGGATGAGCTTGATGGTTTCCACTGCCAAGGTGGCGAAGTTGTCGCCAAAAGCCTTGGCAATGACTTCCTGCGGCTTGTTCAGGTGCACGCTGGCGTGCACCAGATAGATCGCGGCCTGGATGGTTTCCGAGCCGCCGATCTTCTTCAGAATGGCAGCCACGGCATCCGCATGAGCCAGGGTGTTCTCCCCTGTCTCCATGGTTTCACCGGCAATCAAAGGCTCGGCGAATGCACGGGCACGCGCCAGCGCATTGGCCTGGCCGGGCAGTATTTCAGAAGTCGCCTTGATCAGATCAGGCGTGAGCTCCGTGAGCTTGGGGGCGGCATCAGAAAAGGTGTTTACGGTATCGCTGGTCTTCATTCAGCTTCCTCTTGGGCCTGCTGCACAAGACTCAAGCGTGCAGGCAGGTCCGAATCCCCTTGTAAAAATTCTCGTATCAAAGCAATCTGACCGGGAGCCACCAGTGTGGGCGCATGGCCCACGCCTTCCAGCTCCACGCAGAGCGCTTTGGGACCTCTCTGCCTCATACTTTGCGCGGTCGCTTGGGACAACAGATCGGAGTCCGCTCCACGAACAAGCAAAACCTGTGCCTGAATCTGGTCGTAAAGCTGCCAAAGCAGCACTTCGCCGGCTTGGGCCATCTCATGCGTCATACCGGCCATAGGCTCGGCAATGCGAGGGTCATAGTGCAAAACTACGCCTTCGTCAGACAGAGGCTTGACCATGGCTTGCGACAGCTGCTTCCATTGCTCATCGCTATGTGGGCCAAACCCCAGGGAAATCAAGCGCATGGCGGCTGCGGCGCTCTCAAAGTTGGGAAATTGCAAGCTTTTTCCCAGATAGGAGGCGATGCGCTCCAGCGACTGCCACTCGATCACCGGCCCCACATCGTTGAGCACCAGTTTGCGTATCGGTGCAGGCAATGGCAGACCTGGCTGGCCCGCGATTCCCATGCCGATCAGCCCCCCCATGCTGGTACCCACCCAGTCCAGCGTCTCGATCGGAGCCTCAAGGTGCAACTGGGCCAGCAACGCCAGCATGTCGGCGGCATATACCGGAACCTGATAGGCCCTGGAATCAGCCAGCCAGTCGCTTTCGCCACGCCCCGCCACATCAGGGCAGATCACACGGGCAAAACGGCTGAGTTCACGGGCCAGCGCATCGAAGTCGCGGCCCTGGCGAGAAAGCCCATGCACGCAGACGATGACATGCGGATGTCTTGGATCACCGGTAAGGTTCCATTCCCAGTAAACCATACGGTGCAAGCCCTGGGGCTGGCTGGCAATCTCTTGACGGCGCTGGGCATTGGCCCAACTGGGAGCAACGGCGGAAGCTCCGGGACACGATACGTAGTTCAGCGTAGGTTGATTCATGGGAGCGCGTTGGGGAGACCGGAGCCGATAATGGCTGTCGTCGCATCGTAATTCATTCGGAGACCTTGTATGTCCATGTTGAAAGGCAAAACCGCTCTCGTGACGGGATCGACCAGCGGAATCGGCCTCGGTATCGCCATCGCTCTGGCTCGCCAGGGCGCCAATATTGTTCTCAACGGCTTTGGTGATGTGGAATCCCCCAAGGCCCAGGTGCGGGAGGCGGGCCAAGCCGCCGGCATCCAGGTTGGCTATCACGGCGCCGACATGAGTAAAGCCGCCGAAATTGAAGCCATGATGAAATACGCGGCCGCAGAGTTCGGCCGCGTGGACATCCTGGTCAACAACGCCGGCATCCAGCATGTGGCAGCGATTGAGGACTTTCCCGTAGAGAAGTGGGATTCCATCATCGCCATCAACCTCAGCAGCGCTTTTCACACCACCCGCCTGGCCCTGCCCGCCATGCAGCAAGCCAACTGGGGACGCATCATCAACGTGGCCTCCGTTCACGGCCTGGTCGGCTCGGCGCAGAAGTCCGCCTATGTCGCAGCCAAGCATGGCATCGTGGGCCTGACCAAGGTGACGGCGCTGGAAAACGCCACCACCGGCGTGACCTGCAACGCCATCTGCCCCGGCTGGGTGCTGACACCACTGGTACAAAAGCAGGTGGATGCCAAGGCAAGCACTCAAAGCATCTCCAACGAAGAAGCCACCAGGCAACTGCTGGGCGAGAAAGAACCCTCCATGCAGTTCACCACGCCCGAGGAACTGGGTGAACTGGCCGTCTTCTTCTGTTCCGCCGCCGGCAACAATGTGCGCGGCGTGGCCTGGAATATGGATGGCGGCTGGGCGGCGCAATAAGCCTCAAGCCCTGAGAAGCCAGCAATTAGATAGCCGCTAGCGCTGGATAGTTGGCTGTTTCAGCATCAATTCATGATGAAAATCAAAAAGGAGCTGCGCAAGCAGCTCCTTTTTTCATATCAGCACCTTTGACTGGGCTTACTGCATCTGCACCGAGCCGCTGACATTGACCGTCACCTCGGCACTATCCGACTCGACCGGCACCGGCGCGGCATCCGCATAACCGGCAGACTTCGCCATATTCATGCTTGCAGCGCGGGCTTGCAGCATGGGCCGAACATAGCCTCCGCTGGCATGAACGCTGACTTCACGCACGCTGTAGCCGGCAAAGCCAAAGCTCTTGGAAATCGCTGCCGCACGCTGGCGGAAATTCTCAATCGCCTTGGCCTGGGCTTCGCCCTCCACCTTTTCACGCGCCTCTCGCGACAGGCCAAAGCTCGTACCCGACAGCGTCATGCCCTGCACCTTGGCCGCCGCCTGGGTGATACGCACAAAGTCACGTCCCTGCAGCACGATATCGGCCTGGCCCTGCCAGCCCTCCAGCTTGCTGTTGCTGCCATAGCGCGGCGAGATCGAGAAGCTGCCCGTGCTTACCTCCATCTGGCCTGCGCGCGCATCGGCACGCAAGGTGGTCATGGCGGCCTCCACCGCCTTTTGCAGTTGTGCCTGCACCGTGGCGGCATCGCGCCCGTCTTTGGTGGTGGAAAGTGTGGCCGTCATCCAGTCCTGCTTGACCTCCACCACGCCCTGGGCAGCCAGTTGCACCACATTCGTGGGCTTTTCGGCGCTGTGGCCGGCGCTTTGTGCCCAGGCCTGAGATCCGGTGGCAGCCGCGGCCGCCAGCACTAGGCCAGCCGCCATGGAACGAGACAGAGATTGAGGTTTGGAATACAGAGTCATTCGGTTCACCCTTGGAAGTAAATGGACGGCCATGGAAACAAGTGCAGGTCCGCCATCAGACCGTGATGGCAGCATCCGTCTTGTCAGTCGTCATAGCCACTTGCTGTACGAATTACAGATATTAAACACATAAATAGAACGACAATTGCATCAAAAGTTCAAATCAAATTAAAATTCGCAAAAGAAACATTTATTGTTCTATAAATACCTGCAACATTCGTAACAAGCAGCAAAACTCACTGCGTTTTCGCTGGATTTTTTTCTCCATGCGATAACAATCTGCCTGTTACAAATAAATCGACAAGGACGATCATGGCAACGACAAGCACCCGTACCGACAAGATCCTGGTCGTGGATGACGATGCACGCATCCGTGACCTTCTGCGCCGCTATCTGACGCAGGAAGGTTTCGAGATCATGATTGCCGAAGACGGCAAGGCACTGAACCGCATCCTGCTGCGCGAAACTGTCGATCTGATCGTGCTGGACCTGATGATGCCCGGCGAGGACGGCCTGTCCATCTGCCGCCGCCTGCGCTCGGCCAACGACCGCACGCCCATCATCATGCTGACCGCCAAGGGCGAAGATGTAGACCGTATCGTGGGCCTGGAAGTGGGCGCAGACGACTATCTGGGCAAGCCTTTCAACCCGCGCGAACTACTGGCCCGTATCCATGCCGTGCTGCGCCGCCGCCCCCCCCAGGAAGCGCCCGGCGCTCCTTCGGGCGACAACGAAGTCGTCACCTTCGGCCCCTTCAACTTCGACCTGGGCACACGCGTGCTGCAGAAAAATGGCGAGGAGCTGCCTTTGACCACGGGCGAATTTGCCATGCTCAAGGCTCTGGTGCGCCACCCGCGCCAGCCGCTGTCGCGTGAAAAACTGGCCTTGCTGGCCCGAGGCCGCGAATTCGAGCCCTTTGACCGCAGCCTGGACGTGCAGGTCTCGCGCCTGCGTAAGCTGATCGAGGAAGACGCCGCTGCCCCCCGCTATATTCAGACCGTCTGGGGCGTAGGCTATGTGTTCGTTCCCGATGGCATGAACTGATCCTGCACTCCCCATTGCAACAAGCCGCCCACTGCGCGGCTTGTTTCGCTTGGGCGCGACCCATAAGTCAATCTCTCTCGAAAAGCACCTGTAGATAGACACTTTTTGGGCAAACCGTAACCCGTGCTGCCTATATTGGGCGTACCCTCGGATCCAGTTATTTCCGCATTGCTGTTCATGAGCGCTTATTCCAACCCGCCGTCAGATGCCACCAGCCCCGTACCTCTGGAGTATGAGCGACGCGCGACGGCGCGCTCCCCCGTCGGCCTGAATCTGTTCTGGCGCACTTTCTGCCTGCTGGCCCTGCTGCTGGTGGGCAGCATTCTTGCCTGGTTGCAGACCCTGCGCGCCCTGGACTTCGAACCCCGCACGCTGCAGACCGCCCGGCAAGTGGCGTCGCTGGTCAATCTGAGCCGTGCAGCGCTGGTGCACTCGGACGCCATCAACCGCGTCTCCCTCATCAAGACCATGGCCGACCAGGAAGGCGTGCGCATTCTGCCGCGCGAGCCCGGCGACACCTTCGAGCCGCTGGAGCAAAACGCCCTGGGCCAGCGCCTGACCGAAGAGCTGACACGGCGGCTGGGCTATGGCACGGTGGTGGCGCGCAGCGTCAACAACGAGCCGGGGCTATGGGTGGGCTTCAATATCAACGGGGACCGCAACTGGCTGCTGATGGATCAGTCACGCTTCACCCCCGCCAGCGGCCAGACCTGGCTGATCTGGCTGATCACGGCCGCCCTGCTTTCCCTGGTCGGTGCTGCAGCCATTGCGCGCCTGATCAACCGGCCGCTCAAGCAACTGTCCTATGCCGCCAACCGGGTACGCGAAGGCGACTTCGATGCCAGTCAGCTCGACGAGGAAGCCGTGACCAGTGAAATCCGCGAAGTCAATATCGGCTTCAACCGCATGGCCAAAAAGCTGGCCAAGCTGGAGCAGGATCGCGCGGTGATGCTGGCCGGCATCTCCCACGACCTGCGCACGCCTTTGGCGCGCCTGCGGCTGGAGACGGAAATGAGCGTCTATGACGATGTGGCCCGCGAGCATATGGTGGCCGACATCGTGCAGCTCGATGCCACCATCGACAAGTTTCTCGATTATGCGCGCCCCGACCACAACGTGGCACTCAGCCCCGTGGACCTGCATGCCGTGGTCGCCTCCTGCGTCTATGCGGTGCAGGATCACCGCGAGCTGCAGATCAATATGAACGTGCCGGAGAACCTCTATGTGATGGCCGACGAGGTGGAGCTGGCCCGGGTAGTCTCCAACCTCTTTGAGAATGCGCGCCGCTATGGCAAGACGCCCGATACCGACACCACGCAAGTCGATGTCATCGCCAAGGAAAGCGAGAAATGGGTGGTCATCCGTATCCGCGACCATGGCAAGGGCGTACCGCCCGAGCATCTCTCCAATCTGACCCAGCCCTTCTTTCGAGGTGACTCTGCCCGCACGGCAGCCGCCGGTGCCGGCCTGGGCCTGTCCATCGTGGACAAGACGGTGCAGCGCATGGGCGGTATTCTGGCGCTGTCCAACTCATCGTCTGGCGGTCTTGTCGCCCATTTGCAGCTGCAGCGCGCCATGGGTGTGACGGCTGCGGCCGCGCCTGAACAGCGCCTGCAGCGCCCCCAGGTGCTGCGCAATCTGCCGCGCGACAAGAAAGACGAAGAGACCGGTGAGGATTGAACTGGCGCACGTCGGGGCACAATCGGCAGGGTCTTTTCAACCACCTTCCGGAGAGCTCCCGATGCAAGCCCGATGCCTGTGCCAAGCCGTTCTCGTCACCGCGCCCGACACCCACGAAGTCCATGTCTGCCACTGCAGCATGTGCCGGCGCTGGGGAGAAGGCCCCGCCTTCACCCTGCATGGCGGCACAGCGGTGCAGACCAGCGGCCCTATCACGCGCTATGCATCCTCGCCCTGGGCGGAGCGGACCTTTTGCAGCAGCTGCGGCACCCATCTCTTCTACCGCCTGCTGGCCAGCAACGAGCATTTTCTGTCTGCCGGGCTGTTCCAGGATGCCCAGGGGCTGACACTGGCACAGCAGATCTATATCGACGAGAAGCCCGACTATTACGCGCTGGCCAACGACACCCCGACCCTGACCGGGGCCGAGGTGCAAGCCCTCTACAGCGATTCATGACCGGCTTTCGCAGCGGCCATTGCACCGAACGAGACTAGGCAGTCCGTACCAGCAAGGCCACTGCACGGGCTTCCATGGCCTGCTGCTGTCCCACGGGTCCCATCTTCTCGGCGGTCTTGGCCTTGACGTTGACCTGCTCTACATCCAGCTCCAGCACCTGCGCAATGCGCTCGCGCATCTTCTCGATATGGGGTGCCAGCTTGGGTGCCTGGGCCACGATGGTGCTGTCGATATTGCCGATCTCGAAGCCCTTGGCGCGCACGCGCCTCGCAGCTTCGGCCAGCAGCACGGCGGAGTCCGCCCCCTTGAACTGCGCGTCGGTATCCGAGAAATGGCGGCCGATATCGCCCAGCGCCGCAGCGCCGAACAGCGCATCGGTGATCGCGTGCAGCAGCACGTCGGCATCCGAATGGCCGAGCAGCCCTAGGCTATGAGGCACTTCGACACCGCCGAGAATCAGCTTGCGCCCGGGAACCAGGGCATGTACATCCCAGCCTTCACCAATACGAAAATTCATAAAAACCCTTGTCAAACCCTTGCTCAGAAAGCGCAAGCAGCTATCAAATTAAATACTATCTGCACCGTCCCGGGTCGGGCACGGCCTGGCCCGCCCTCAAGCCCTGTCGACCGCGATCCATCTAGCCACACGCCTTGCGCTGCAGCAGCACGGCCTCGGCCAGCGCGAAGTCGTCGGGATAGGTCACCTTGAAGTTCTGCGCACCACCCGGCACCAGCCTGGGTGAGTGACCGGCCAGCTCCATGGCGCTGGCTTCGTCGGTCACCGCAGCACCCGCCGCCTGCAGCGCCGCCTGCAAGGCAGCGATGCGGAACATCTGCGGTGTCTGAGCCAGCCATTTGTCGCTGCGCTCCACCGTCTGCGCCACACGGGCCGGGCCTGCACCAGCGGCCTGCTGCTTGAGCGTGTCGGGCAGCTTCAACGCCAGCAGCCCGCCCACCGCATCGGGCAGGCAGGCATCGATCAAGGCATTGACCTGCTCCGATGCGACCAGACAGCGCGCCGCGTCATGCACCAGCACCCAGTCCTCGGCGCTGGCTCCCATGCGCATCAACTCCTGCAGGCCGTTGCTCACGGTCTCAGCACGGGTGGCTCCTCCACAGGCAGCAATGCTGAGCCGGGCGTCCGTGGCGCGCTCCTGCCAGAAGCCATCGGCAGCAGAGACCACCAGCAGCACACGGTGCATGCGCTCCACGGCCAACATGGCGGCCAGCGTGTGCATGACCATGGGCTGCCCCGCAACGTTCTGGTATTGCTTGGGCAACTCGGGGGCAGGAGAGTCTGCGGCAATGGCGCGCAGACCGACGCCCGCGCAGGGAATCAGCCCCCAGCAGCGGGGCGCAGATGCTGGCGATGAAGCCGCCGCAGCGTTTGCCTTGTCGTCCGTCATGGACTCAGGCGAGAAAAACCGATCTGTCATGCACAGTATTTTAAAATCACCATTTCGTCCGAAAGCCTGTGAGATCCATCGACGACCTGCTTTCGGCTTGCATCGCCTTGAGGTGTCCCCATTTTGAGTGAATGCGCCGCCAACCATCAGCTCCGCGCTGATTGGGCTGTGAGCCCTGCCTTTGATGGCCGGACTCGCCCGCATTCAATCTGTCCCCGTTTTTTTCGCATCCAGCTCGCTCCTGTGCGTCGCTGCCTGCGTTCGTCTGTGAAAAACCATGCAACTGCCCAAGCTCACCCCCGGTAAACGCTTTCACCTGCCCCGCCCCGTTGGCAGCGCCGACGCGCTGCTGCTGGCCAGGCTGGGCGAGCGTGAAAAGCACGACGGCCGGGTCACGGCCATCGTCACGGCCGATGCCGCCGATGCCCACCGCCTCATGGAGGAGATGGCTTTCTTCGCCCCCGAGCTGCGCTGCGCATTGTTTCCCGACTGGGAAACCCTGCCCTACGACAGCTTCTCGCCGCACCAGGATCTGATCAGCGAGCGCCTGGCCACGCTGTGGCGCATCAACCAGCGCGACAAGCAGCATGGCGCCGATGTGGTCATCGTGCCCGCCACCACAGCCCTCTATCGCCTGGCCCCGCCCTCGTTTCTGGCCGGCTATACCTTTGAATTCAAGCAGGGCCAGAAGCTGGACGAGGCCAAGCTCAAGGCCCAGCTCACGCTGGCGGGCTACCAGCATGTGTCTCAGGTGGTCAGCCATGGCGAATATGCGGTGCGCGGCGGCCTGATCGATCTGTTTCCCATGGGCTCGCTCCAGCCCTACCGCGTGGACCTGTTCGACGACGAGATCGACTCCATCCGCACCTTCGACCCCGACACGCAGCGCAGCCTCTACCCCGTGCCCGAGGTGCGACTGCTACCGGGCCGCGAATTTCCGATGGACGAGGAGGCACGCGCCAAGTTCCGCAGCCGCTGGCGCGAGCTGCTTGAGGGCGACCCCACGCGCAGCCGCATCTATAAGGACATGGGGGCCGGCATTGCCACGGCCGGCATCGAGTATTACCTACCGCTGTTCTTTGACGAAACGGCCACGGTCTTTGACTATCTGGGCGATGAGGCCACCGTGGTGCTGCACGGCGATCTGGAGCCGGCCTTCCAGCGTTTCTGGCAGGACACCAAGGACCGCTACCGCCTGGTGCAAGGCGACCCCGACCACCCGGCGCTGCCGCCCGAGACGCTGTTTCTCAGCGCCGACCAGTTCTATACCCGCAGCAAGGAGCATGCCCAGCTGGCCTTGCGCCCAGGCACCGAAGATGTGGCCGACAGCGCCATCTTCCAGAAGCTCGAAGACCTTTCCGTGCTGCGTGGCGCCGATGACCCGCTGGCCAAGCTGCAAAAACATATAGCATCCAGCGCAAGCCGGGTCTTGCTTCTGGCCGAATCCGATGGCAGGCGCGAGAGCCTGCTCGACTTTTTCCGTGCCTCGGGTGTCAACCCGCCCGTGTTCGATTCGCTGGCCGAATTCCAGGCCGATCTCACGGAAAAGGTCGGCATTGCCACTTCCAGCCTGATGACGGGCTTTGCCTGGGTCGAGGAAGGCCTGGACTTCGTCACCGAAACCGAGCTGTTCGCCAGCAGCCCCACAGGCCGCCGTCGCCGCCGCCAGGAGCAGGTCAGCGATGTGGAGGCCCTGATCAAGGACCTGTCCGAGCTCAAGGTGGGAGACCCCATCGTTCATGCCGACCACGGCATAGGCCGCTATCGCGGGCTGATCAATATGGACATGGGCCAGAAGAACCCGGACGGCACGCCCGCGCTGCAGGAGTTTCTGCATCTGGAATATGCGGCCGATGCCGTGCTCTATGTGCCCGTCAGCCAGTTGCACCTGATCAGCCGCTACACCGGCGTCTCGCCCGACGATGCGCCGCTGCACAAGCTGGGCGGCACGCAATGGGAAAAAGCCAAGCGCAAGGCCGCCGAACAGGTGCGCGACTCGGCCGCCGAGCTGCTCAATATCTATGCTCGCCGCGCCGCGCGCCAGGGCCATGCCTTCCGCTTCCCCACGGCCGACTACGAGCAGTTTGTGGCCGACTTCGGCTTCGAGGAAACGGCCGACCAGCGCGCCGCCATCCACGCCGTGGTGCAGGACATGATCAGCCCCCAGCCCATGGACCGCCTGGTCTGTGGCGATGTGGGCTTCGGCAAGACCGAGGTCGCGCTGCGTGCAGCCTTTGTGGCAGCCATGGGCGGCAAGCAAGTCGCCTTCCTCGCCCCCACCACGCTGCTGGCCGAGCAGCATTACCAGACCCTGGTGGACCGCTTCTCCAAATGGCCGATCAAGGTGGCCGAGGTGTCGCGCTTCCGCTCGGGCAAGGAGATCACGGCAGCCATCAAGGGCATCTCGGACGGTACGGTGGATATCGTGGTCGGCACGCACAAGCTGCTATCTGAATCCACGCAGTTCAAGAACCTAGGCCTGCTCATCATCGACGAGGAACACCGCTTTGGCGTGCGCCACAAGGAGGCCATGAAGGCCATGCGTGCCGAGGTCGATGTGCTGACACTGACGGCCACCCCGATTCCGCGCACCATGGGCATGGCGCTGGAGGGGCTGCGCGATCTGTCGGTGATCGCCACGGCGCCGCAGCGGCGTCTGGCCATCAAGACCTTTGTGCGCAACGAGGGCACGGGCGTGATTCGCGAAGCCGTGCTGCGCGAGCTCAAGCGGGGCGGACAGATCTACTTCCTGCACAACGAGGTCGAGACCATAGAGAACCGCAAGCAGAAGCTGGAGGAAATCCTGCCAGAGGCCCGCATCGCCGTGGCCCACGGCCAGATGCCCGAGCGCGAGCTGGAGCGTGTGATGCGCGATTTCGTGGCCCAGCGCTACAACATCTTGCTGTGCTCGACCATCATCGAGACCGGCATCGACGTTCCCTCTGCCAACACCATTCTCATCAGCCGCGCCGACAAGTTCGGTCTGGCGCAGCTGCACCAGCTGCGCGGCCGCGTGGGACGCAGCCACCATCAGGCCTATGCCTATCTGATGGTGCCGGACCTGGACGGCCTGACCAAGCAGGCCCAGCAGCGGCTGGAGGCCATCCAGCAGATGGAGGAGCTGGGCTCGGGCTTCTATCTGGCCATGCATGACCTGGAAATCCGTGGCGCCGGCGAGGTGCTGGGCGAAAACCAGAGCGGCAATATGATGGAAGTGGGCTTTCAGCTCTATAACGAGATGCTGTCCGAAGCCGTGCGCAGCCTCAAGGCCGGCAAGGAGCCCGATCTGCTCTCGCCGCTGTCGGCCTCCACCGATATCAATCTGCACGCCCCGGCCCTGCTGCCCAACGACTACTGCGGCGACGTGCATCTGCGCCTGTCGTTCTACAAGAAGCTGGCCACGGCCAAGACAGCCGATCAGATCGATACCCTGCTCGAGGAGATCGTGGACCGTTTCGGCAAGCTGCCCCCCCAGGCCCAGACCCTGATCGACGTGCATCGCCTGCGCGTGCTGAGCCAGCCCTATGGCGTGGTCAAGGTCGATGCCGCCCCCGGCGTGATCAATATCAGCTTCAAGCCCCAGCCGCCGATCGATCCCATGAACATCATTCACCTGATCCAGAAGAACAAGCACATCAAGCTGGCGGGCAATGAGAAGCTGCGCATCGAAAAAGAGCTGGAGAACCCCAAGGACCGTGCCCAGATGGTGCGCGATGTGCTGCGCAGCCTGGGCCAGCCACTCAAGGCCGAGGCTGCGGCCCATGCTTGAGGAAGTCCCTGGTGCCCATGGCATCGTGAGCTCTCCATCACGCATCTAGCCTGAAGCCATGTTTCTGGAAGCTTCGATTGCCGCTCTGGCCCTGCTGCTGGCCTTGCTGATGCGTCCCTGGCGCATGCTGGCCAGCCGCCCGGGCCCCGGCGGCAGCCAGGATTTGATCGCATCGGCCCTGATCACGCCGCTGCTGGCCGTGCTGGTGTTGCTGCCCTGGGCCTGGGCTCTGCCCACCTTGTACAGACTGCCTTTGCAGCTGCACTGGTCCGCCGCCCCTCTGGTGGTCATCTTGCTGGGCTGGCCGCTTGCCGTGCCCTGCCTGCTTGCGGTGGGCGCCATCGCTTTTGCTGTTTCTCCGGAGCTGAGCGCATCTGAGGCCCTGGGCGTGACGGTCTGGCAGGGACTGGTGCCAGCCACTTTGGCCATGCTCTGGGGCACTATCGTGCGCCGCTGGTGCTGGCATCACATCTTTGTGTTCATTTTGCTGCGCGGCTTTCTGGGTACGGTGCTTTGCCTGTTTATCGCTTCACTATTGGGCCAATGGGCCGGCCATGTGCTGCCCAATGTCCATGACGATCTCTCGCGCATGGCCCGCTGGCTCATGGCCTGGAGCGATGGTGTGACCACCGGGATGCTGACGGCGGTGTTCGTGGTTTTCCGCCCCCAGTGGGTGGCCACCTGGTCGGATGCCATCTATCTCCAGCCTCCCATGCCCGGCGACAGGTCCGACAAGCCCTGATCCGTTCCATGAGAACATGTTCCAAGGGCCGCCCAAGCCCGGCCCGCAAGAGTCTGGCGCGGAGATAATGGCAGCCATCTGCAGAAGGCAACACTGCCATCTGCCCTCCTGAACCAGCCTTCGCATGTACTTCAATGACTGACGCCACAGAATTCGCTCCCGGCCTGATGATCCGCCGCATTAACGCCCCTCAGAAGCTGGCTGACTACAAGCTCATCGCCTTCGACATGGACTCGACGCTGATCACCATCGAGTGCATCGATGAGATCGCCGACGCCACGGGCAAGAAGGAGGAAGTTGCCGCCATCACCGAAGCCACCATGCGCGGTGAAATCACCGACTTCAAGGACAGCCTGCGCCAGCGCGTGGGCAAGCTGGTCGGAGTCACCGAGGCGGACATGGCCCGCGTGCTGGCCGAACGCCTGAAGCTCTCGCCGGGCGCGGAAACCTTGGTCAAAGCCTGCCAGGCCGCAGGCCTGAAGGTGCTGCTGGTCTCTGGTGGATTCACCTACTTTGCCGAACATGTGCGCGGCCTCTTGGGTATCGACTTCGTGCGCGCCAATGTGCTGGAAATCAAGGACGGCGTGCTCACCGGCGGCCTGGTCGAGCAGGCCTGGGGCGACATCTGCGACGGCGCTGAAAAGCGTCGCACGCTGCTGGAAGTGGCTTCGCTGATCGGCATCTCACCCGAGCAGTGCATTGCCGTGGGTGACGGCAGCAACGACATCCCCATGATGCAGGCTGCCGGCCTGTCCGTCGCCTATCACGCCAAGCCCCGCGTACGCAACGAAGCCAAGGTGGCCATCAACGAAGGCGGCCTGGACCGCCTGCTGGAAATCCTGCAGTAAAGCCTGCAGCCACTTCTCCCAAGCCGCTGCCGTCATCGCGCCAGCGGCTTTTTTGCGGCGGCAGCCATCAGAAATCTCTGACTCGGCAAAGTCACCGTCCTCCGTTAGAGTGAAGCTCTTTTCCGTTGAACTGAAAGGTCTGAGATGAGCAAACTGAAAATCGGCATGGTCGTGGGCAGCAACAGCAAGCAATCCATCAACCGCAAGCTCGCTGAAGGGCTGGCCAGGTTGATACAGGATCAGGCCGATGTGACATTCATCGATATTGGTCATCTGCCGCTGTACAACCGCGACTTTGACGGTACGCCTGAATTCAAGCCCTTTGACGAGCTCAAGGCCCAGGTGCGCAACTGTGACGGTCTGCTCTTCATCACGCCAGAGCACAACCGCTCCATTCCCGCGCCCCTGAAAAATGCACTCGACGGGCTGAGCCGCCCCTATGGCCAAGCCGCCTGGAACGGCATTCCCGCAGCGGTGATCGGCACCTCTCCCGGCGGCCCCGCTACCTCCATGGCCCAGCAGCATCTGCGCAATGTCTTCGTATTCCTGGACATGCCCACCATGCAGCAACCCGAGGGCTTTGTGCGCTGGAGTGATGATCTGATCGACGCACAAGGAAATATCGGCCCGGCCAGCCATGATTTTTTGAACAAGTACATGAGCCATTTCCTCGCCTGGGTGCGCAAACACCCCAAGCAGTGAACCTGCAGCACAACTGATTAGGACTTACGCAAACAAACCTGGCCGCCGATACGATGCATCGAGGACTGCGGCCTAGAGGCGAAGCTCTTGCCTGAACCTGATTTGCGTAAGTCGTACTGATTTCATAGCTGGCCCCGTAAGCACACCAAGCGTTACGGGGCTTTTTCGTGAATATTTCCTTCAAAGAAAGGCTGCCGGAACTTTTCTGTGCCTCCAGTGTTCCTACAATCGACCCGCAGCATTACATAGATCACAACACCAGCTGCCAGGGGCCGGGCCCTGTCCTTTTTACGGACAGTTTCAGCTCAGATCCTTGAAATTTCTCCTCTTAACTCTAAATACCATAGCAAGCAGGCCCAATGGGACATACGTCTCATGGCATGCCGGTTGTATTTCGCCCTGCGCGACAGGCAACCTCTATGACAACCATGATTGGAAAAACACCTGTGAAGACTTCGTACCGTGCTGCCGCTTCCGTGATCGCCATCGCCATTGCATCGCTAACCGTGCCTTCGCTGGCACAGGCCAAGCGCATGGGCAGCAGCAAGTCCGTGCGTCCTGCCAGCATCGGCAGCAAGGCTCCTGCACAGCCCGCGCCCGTAGCTCCTGCTGCCGCGGCTCCCAAGGCCGCAACTCCTGCTGCCACTCCCGCCGCCGCTGCAGCGCCTGCAGCAGCACCCGCTACCGCAGCGCCTGCCGCTCGTGGCTCCGGCATGATGGGCACCATGGCCGGTGCAGCCGTCGGCGCCGTGGCTGGCACCATGGCCGGCAACGCCATTGCCGGTTCCATGAGTGGCGACAAGGAAGCCGAAGCCAAGAAGGCCAAGGAAGAAGAGGCCAAAAAGGCTGAAGCCGAAGCCGCTGAACTACAAAAGAAGCTGGACCAAGCCAAGGCTAAGGCCGAAGCTGCCCGCGCTGCAGCCAAGTAAATACCCAGACCCGCTCCCTCTCGGGCTTCAACCAGGCAAGAGAGGGAACCCAGCCCCATCCGCTTGATTGCGCATGGGGCTGTTCTTTTTTGGGTATGCCAGCCTCATGAAAACAGTCTCGGATGAGGCTCGGTTAAACGACAGCGCTTGCTAGCATCTTTGTCTTACGTACAACAAGGAGACAAAAACATGCAGGCATTTGCCACCCATTCCAGCCTGGGCTTCAAAAAGCTGGTGCTTGCCAGCGCAATGACAGCAGCGCTTGCAAGCGGAGGTCTGGCAGTGCATGCCCAAACCGTGCCTGCAACTGTGACTCCCGCCGCGTTGGCAGCCACCGCCTCGCCACAGGCCCAGGCCCTGCATGCGCAGATCGACGAGAGAGCCAAGGCTATTGAGCAAAAGCTCATCGCCTGGCGCCGCGACATCCACGAACACCCCGAGCTGGGCAATCTGGAAACGCGCACCTCCGCCCTGGTGGCAGAGCATCTGCGCAAACTGGGCATGGAGGTGAAGACCGGCGTGGCCGTGACCGGTGTCGTCGGCCTGCTCAAGGGTGGCAAACCCGGTCCGGTGGTGGCGCTGCGCGCCGACATGGACGCTCTGCCGGTCAAGGAGCAGGTGGAGCTGCCCTTCGCCTCCAAGGCCAAGGGCATGTACCTGGGCAAGGAAGTGGACGTGATGCATGCCTGCGGCCACGACACCCACACCGCCATGCTGATGGCCACGGCCGAGGTTCTGGCCGGCATGAAGGAGCAACTGCCCGGCAGCGTGAAGTTCATCTTCCAGCCGGCCGAGGAGTCGCCCGCCACCTTCGAGCCCGATGGCGAGAAGATCTGGGGCGCCAAGCAGATGGTCAAGGAAGGCGTGATGGCCAACCCCAAGGTCGATGCCGTCTTCGGCCTGCATGTGTCCAGCGCCTACCCGGCGGGCTGGATCGCCTGGCGCCCGGGCCCGGCCATGTCGGCCGTGGACCAGTTCTGGATCGACGTGAGCGGCAAGCAGACGCATGGCGCGCGGCCCTGGTCGGGCGTCGACCCCATCGTGGCCAGTGCGCAGATCGTCACCGGCATCCAGAGCATCATCAGCCGCCAGTCCAACATCGCGCTGGAGCCCGCGGTGGTGACAGTGGGCGCCATCAACGGCGGCAACCGCATGAACATCATCCCCGACAAGGTCTCGATGCTCGGCACCATCCGCACCTATGACGAGGGCATGAAGAAGGACATCCACAAGCGCCTGGCGACCACGGCCGAGCACATCGCCGAAAGCTCGGGCGCCAAGGCCAAGGTCAAGGTGGTCGAGCTCTACAACGCGGTGGTCAACCCGCCCGACCTGGTCGCGAAGATGGGCCCAACGCTGGAACGTGTGGCCGGCCCCGGCAATTTCGGCGTGCAGCCCAAGTCCTCGGCCTCCGAAGACTTTTCGTTCTACCAGCAGCAAGCGCCCGGCATGTTCTTCTACCTGGGCGTGACGCCCAAGGACAAGGACCCGAACACCGCACCCAACAACCACTCGCCGCTGTTCTATGCCGACGAGTCGGCGCTGATCTATGGCGTGCGCGCGCTGTCGAACATGGCGGTGGACTATATGCTGGCTTCAGGCTCCTGAGTCCCGGCGGAGCACTGCCGCATCAGCCCTTGGGCGCTGGCGGCAGACCCGCGGCCTTGCGCAAAGGCTCCAGCAGCCCGGCAAGGCCGTTGTGATCAAGCTCCTGCATCAATGCCAGCAACTGGCCGATCTCCCCTTTGGGAAAACCTTCGCGCGCAAACCAGTTCAGATAGTTGCCGGGCAGATCGGCAATCAAACGGCCTTTGTATTTGCCATAAGGCATTTGCACGCGAACCAGTCGCTCGAGCATTTCGGGATTCATGAACTGGGTTTGAATAAAAAACGACGCTCTTATAACTAAATAAGAAAAATGTCCTGCAGAGTCTGCTGCAGTCGCACTAGACTATGCACCTTACTTCACCAAGGCCTGTATGAGGTTGAGGCCGAAGGAATTTATTGCAACTTGCTGAAGAAAGTCAGAACCCATGCTGAAGAAAGCTCTCTCTGCTATCGCGATTGCCACTCTGGCCCTGTCGGCTCAGGCTGAAGTGCTCAAGGTGGGCGCGACTGCCGTGCCCCATGCCGAGATCCTCAACCACATCAAGCCCGCGCTGAAGGCCCAGGGCATCGATCTGGAAGTCAAGGAGTTCAGCGACTACGTGCAACCCAATGCTGCCGTGGAAGACAAGCAGCTGGATGCCAACTTCTTCCAGCACCAGCCTTATCTGGACAGCTACAACAAGGATCGCAAGACCTCGCTGGTGGCCGTGCCCAACGGCAAGGTGCATGTGGAGCCCTTCGGCGCCTACTCCAGCAAGATCAAGAACATCAAGGACCTGAAGGACGGCGCCACCATTGCCATCCCCAACGATCCCTCCAACGGAGGCCGCGCCCTGATTCTGCTGGCCAAGCAAGGCCTGATCGAGCTCAAGGACCCCAAGAGCCTGACCCCCACGGCCCTGGACGTGGTCAAGAACCCCAAGAAGCTGAAGTTCAAGGAACTGGAAGCTCCTCTGCTTCCACGTGCACTGGCGGATGTGGATCTGGCCCTGATCAACACCAACTACGCCATCGAAGCCAAGCTCAACCCCAGCAAGGATGCGCTGTTCATCGAAGGCTCTGACTCGCCCTATACCAATATCGTCGTGGCCCGCAAGGACCGCGCCAATGGCTCCGACATCACCAAGCTGATGAACGCCCTGCACACCCCCGATGTGAAGAAGTTCATCCAGGAAAAGTACAAGGGCGCCATCGTCCCCGCGTTCTAAGCATCTGCAAGCCGCATGAAAAAGCGCTGCCTCTTGGCAGCGCTTTTTTTGTTGCTCATCTCAATTTGATAGCTGCCAGCGTTTTGCACGCCATGAGATTGATGCAGTTTTGACTGAATGTTCTCAGCCCGGCGGTGCCGGTACCGATTGCAGCAGCAAGGGAGCCTCTCCATCGCCGCTGACGGTTTCCAACTGCACACCGAAGCCCCAGAGACGAGCCGCATGTTTGAGCACCTCCTGCGCGTCATCGGCCAGCGGCCTGCCCTGATACTGGGTGTGACGCAGTGTCAGGCAGCGGTCACCGCGCAGATTCACATTCCAGACCTGAATATTGGGCTCGCGCGTACCCAGATCGTATTGCTGAGACAGCAGCTGGCGCAGCGCACGATAACCGTCTTCGTCATGAATGGCGCTGACCAGCACCTCACGCTCGGCGGGGTCATCATGCAGCGCGAACAATCGCATATCTCGCATCAGCTGCGGGCTCAGAAACTGGCCGATGAAGCTCTCGTCCTTGTAGTTGCGCATGGCATGGTGCAGCGTAGGCAGCCAGGGCGTGCCCGCGATATCGGGGAACCAGCGCCGGTCTTCCTCGGTCGGGTTTTCACAGATGCGGCGAATGTCCCGGTACATGGCAAAGCCCAGCGCATAGGGGTTGATGCCATTGAAGGCGCGATGTCCTGCCGGGGGCTGAAAGATCACATTGGTGTGGGAAGACAGCCACTCGATCATCACCCCATCGGTCAACCAGCCCTCGTCATACATGGTGTTGAGCAAGGTGTAATGCCAGAACGTGGCCCAGCCCTCGTTCATCACCTGGGTCTGGCGCTGCGGATAGAAGTACTGGGCAATCTTGCGCACAATGCGCACGAGCTCACGCTGCCAGGGCTCGAGCAGCGGCGCGTTCTTCTCGATGAAATAGAGGATGTTCTCCTCGGGCTCCTTGGGAAAGCGCTCGCTGCCAGGCGCGGTGCTGTCCTTGTCCTTGCGCATCGGCAAGGTCCGCCACAGCACGTTGACCTGCTGCTGTACATAGGCTTCGCGCTCCTCACGCTCGGCACGCTCGCGCGCCAGGCTTTTATGCGATGGGCGGCAATAGCGGTCCACACCGAAGTTCGACAGCGCGTGACAGGAATCCAGCAACTGCTCCACCGTATCCAGGCCGTAACGCTCCTCGCACTGCGCCACATAGTCACGCGCATAGACCAGATAGTCGATGATGCTGCCCGAGTCCGACCACATGCGAAACAGATAGTTGTTCTTGAAAAAGCTGTTGTGCCCATAGGCTGCATGGGCGATCACCAGGGCCTGCATGGCCGTGCTGTTTTCCTCCATCAGATAGCTGATGCAGGGATTGGCATTGATGACGATCTCGTAAGCCAGGCCCATATGACCGCGCCTATAGCGGCGCTCGGTCGCCAGGAATTCCTTGCCATAGCTCCAGTGGCGATAATTGACGGGCATGCCCACACTGGCATAGGCATCCATCATCTGCTCGGCCGTGATGATCTCCAGCTGATTCGGGTAGGTGTCCAGGCCGTAGCGTTCGGCCGTGGCGGCAATCGCCGCGTGGTATTGCTCGATCAGCTCGAAGGTCCAGTCGCTGGGGTCGGGCAGCGGACTTGCCGGCCTTTTCATGGCTCGCAAAGGCGCTTGAGGCACATCGCGCGGACGCTCGCCCTGAGCTCCGTGGTTCCCGGATTTTCGCGTGTTGCTGAGATCCAGCGCCGGGTAGAGATTGAGGTTCATATGGATACCCCATCTTTCTTGAAGAGATCGCGAAAGACTGGATAAATCTCGCTCGCATCGGAGACCTTGCGCATCGCAAAATGCGCGAAATCGGTCTGCAACCGGGTGTATTCCTCCCAGAGATTTTGCTCCTCCTGCACCACCTGCAGATAGGCGTAATAGCGCACCAGCGGCAATATCTTTTCGGCCAGCAAGGCACGGCATTTGCCGCCGTCGTCGCTGAAGTTGTCGCCGTCGCTGGCCTGTGCCACGTAGATATTCCAGTCATTGACCGGATAGCGGGCCCGGATGATCTGATCGAGCAGCACCAGCGCACTGCTGACCACCGTGCCTCCGCTTTCGGTGGAGTGAAAGAACTCATCCTCGCTGACCTCTGCCGCCTGGGTATGGTGGCGGATGAAGACGATCTCGATCTTCTCGTAATGCCTGGTCAGAAACAGGTACAGCAAAATGAAGAAGCGCTTGGCCAGGTCCTTGCGCTCCTGATCCATGGAGCCCGAGACATCCATCACGCAGAACATCACGGCCTGACTGCTGGGCACGGGCACCTTGGCACGATTGCGAAAGCGCAGATCCAGCGGCTCCAGAAACGGCACGCGCCGGATGCGTTCCCGCAGCGCCTCGATCTGGCGCTGCAACTCGGCGATGGCTTCACTCGTGCCGTCGTCCTGCGCCAGCAGGGACTCCAGTTCGGCCTCCAGCACATGTAGCTCCCGATTCGGCGCCTTGCTCAGTGCAATGCGCCGCCCCAGCGCACCGCGCATGGTGCGCACCACCGCCAGATTGTTGGGCGTTCCATCATGGCTGTAGCCGGCACGCCTTGTCTTGTATTGCAGCGTGTTGCCGATATGGTTGCGCAGCAGGCGCGGCAGGGCCAGGTCTTCGAAGAAGAGTTCCATGAACTCTTCCTTGGTCAGGGTGAAGGTGAAGTCGTCCTGGCTCTCCCCGTTGTCGCTGGCCTGCGATCCCCCTGCTCCGCCTCCGCCTTGTGGCCGCGCGATCCGGTCGCCCCGCACATGGTCATGGTTGCCGGGCAGCACCACATCGCGGATGCCGCCCTGTCCATGCCTGAACACCGGCTCCTGAATGTCCTTTTTGGGAATCGTGATGTTTTCAGCCTGATCGATATGGCGGATGTCCCGCGTGGACACGGCTTTTCGCACCGCCTCCGCGATCTGCGCCTTGTAACGCCGCACAAACCGCTCTCGGTTGCCCACCGATTTGTTCTTGCCTGCGAGCCTGCGGTCGATGATATGCAATGTCATCTATGCTCCCATCTCCAGGGGCTGTGTTCCAACTTTCCGCCAGTGGCTGCAGTGTGCAGCCACCGGTGCTTTCGTCAGCTGCTCTTGCGTACACGCAGATACCACTCGCACAGCAGCCGCACCTGCTTGGGCGTGTAGCCCTTGGCCTCCATGCGGGTGACGAAGTCTTCGTGCTTGCGCGCATCTTCGGCACTGGCCTTGGCATTGAAGCTGATGACGGGCAGCAGCTCTTCGGTGTTGGAGAACATCTTCTTCTCGATCACCACGCGCAGCTTTTCGTAGCTGGTCCAGCTGGGGTTCTTGCCCTGGTTGTTGGCTCGGGCACGCAGCACGAAGTTGACGATCTCGTTGCGGAAGTCCTTGGGGTTGGCAATGCCGGCAGGCTTTTCGACCTTTTCCAACTCGGCGTTCAGCGCGTTGCGGTCGAACACCTCGCCGGTGTCGGTATCGCGGTACTCGCTGTCCTGGATCCAGTAGTCGGCATAGGTGACGTAGCGGTCAAAGATGTTCTGGCCGTACTCGCTATAGCTTTCCAGATAGGCAGTCTGGATTTCCTTGCCTATGAATTCGGCATAGCGCTGTGACAGATATTCCTTGATGTAGCCCGTGTACTTGGTCTCCAGCTCGGCCGAGAACTGCTCACGCTCGATCTGCCGCTCCAGCACATACATCAGGTGCACGGGGTTGGCCGCCACTTCGGTGCTGTCGTAGTTGAAGACCTTGGCCAGAATCTTGAACGCAAAGCGCGTGGAAATGCCCTCCATGCCTTCGTCCACGCCCGCATAGTCGCGGTATTCCTGGTAGCTCTTGGCACGCGGGTCGGTGTCCTTGAGGCTTTCGCCGTCATAGACCTGCATCTTGCTGAAGATGCTGGAGTTCTCGGGCTCCTTCAGGCGCGTGAGCACCGAGAACTGGGCCATCATCTTGAGGGTGCCCGGCGCGCAGACCGCGTGGGCCAGCGAAGACTCGCGAATCAGCTTCTCGTAGATCTTCACTTCCTCACTCACGCGCAGGCAGTAAGGCACTTTGACGATATAGATACGGTCGAGGAAAGCCTCATTGTTCTTGTTGTTGCGAAACGCCTTCCACTCGCTCTCGTTGCTGTGGGCCAGCACCAGACCATCGAAGGGAATGGCGCCAAAGCCTTCCGTGCCCTTGTAGTTGCCTTCCTGGGTTGCCGTCAGCAGGGGGTGCAGCACCTTGATAGGAGCCTTGAACATTTCGACGAACTCCAGCAGGCCCTGGTTGGCCAGACACAACCCACCCGAGTAGCTGTAGGCATCGGTATCGTCCTGGGCAAAATTCTCGAGCTTGCGGATGTCTACCTTGCCCACCAGGCTGGAGATGTCCTGGTTGTTTTCGTCCCCCGGCTCGGTCTTGGCAATACCGATTTGCTTGAGGATGCTCGGATAGCGCTTGACCACGCGGAACTGGCGGATGTCGCCACCAAATTCCTCGAGCCGCTTCACCGCCCAGGGCGAGAGAATGTGTTGCAGGCTGCGGCGCGGAATACCGAACTCCTCTTCCAGCACCGGGCCGTCTTCCACCGGGTCGAACAGTCCCAGCGGCGACTCATTCACGGGCGAGCCCTTGAGGGCATAGAACGGCGCCTTCTGCATCAGATATTTGAGGCGCTCGGCGATCGAGCTCTTGCCACCGCCCACAGGGCCCAGCAGATAGAGGATCTGCTTGCGCTCTTCCAGCCCCTGCGCGGCATGGCGGAAGAAGCTCACCACTTGCTCGATGGCATCTTCCATGCCGTAGAACTCGGAGAATGCCGGATAGCGGCGGATGACCTTGTTGGCAAACAGGCGGGACAGGGAAGGATCGTTGCGTGTATCGACCATCTCCGGCTCGCCGATAACGCTCAGCATGCGCTGGGCGGCGCTGGCATAAGCCATGGGGTCCCGCTGACACAGAGCCAGATACTCGTCCAGCGACATTTCCTCTTCACGCAGACGAACATAGCGCGCTGCGGAGTTGCTGATGACATCCATATGACCTCCCATGGCGACACCCGAAGCCAGGGGCGCAAAGTGCCGCAAAGTTGCAAGGCATTCGTTACCGTGTGAGGTCGTTGTAGCACCTTGCTCCTGATTTGAACAGCTCAGGCGTCCTACAGATACGCAGTCTCCGTGATGACCCAAACCGCCATTTCCGGGCCGGAAAAATCATGCCCGCAGCCCCCGCGAAAACGTCTGGATCAGTGCGGCAGAACACCGCGCAGCCTGCGTCCATTCATCTGCTGGCGTGCAGATGCGGATGAGCAAATACTTGCTGCCAAAATGCTCTTGCGCAGGCCCTGAGGAGACATCAAAAAGGCGCTGAATCGGACAGTACCTTTGCCGCTCGGACTCCTGAAACAAGAGCTTTCAACGCACATTCCGAGGGTTTTTCACTATGAAAAAATATGGAAACCCAGAGCAGACCAGCGCCAGCAGCCTCGGTTTCGATAGCAGCTGCTTCAGCTCGGTGCCGCAGCAGAACCATCGGGAGCATCTGCCTTGGCTCCCGGGCGGGTCATCGCACTGCCCATGGCCGCCGCCATGATGCAGGCAATGGCCGTCCATTGCGTCAGCGTCAAATGCTCGCTCAACAGCAGCATGCCCATCAAGGCCGCGATCGCGGGCTCGGTCGCCAGCGCAATGCCGAAGGTCGCCGGCGGCAGGCGGCGCAGCGCCAGCATTTCCAGCGAATAAGGCAAGGCACTCGATATAGCCGCGACCATGAGTCCGAACAGCAGGACGGATGGCGTCAGCAACTTGGCACCCGCTTCTGCCACGCCAAAGGGCACCACCACCAGGGCTGCGCACAGCAGCCCCAACGACACGGCCTGTCCGCTGGGGATATGGCTGAGTCTGCGGCCCAGCACGATGTACGAGGCCCAGCAGACGGCTGCACCGATCGCACAGCCTATGCCCACCGGTGACAGATGCATGGCCGAGCTGCCGCCCCCCAGCGGCAAGATCATGGCCAGCCCCAGCACGGCCAGCGCCAGCCAGACAAAATCCACCGCGCGGCGCGAGTAATAGATCGCCACGGCCAGCGGTCCCGAAAATTCGATGGCCACGGCAAGGCCGAACGGGATATCGCGCAGCGCCATGTAGAACATCAGATTCATGCCGCCCAGTGCGCCGCCGAAGACCAGCAGCGACAGTGCCTGCTGCCGATTCAAGGACCAGCGCCAGGGCCGCCAGACACACACCAGAATCAGCGCGGCAAAACCCACGCGCAGGGCCGATGTCCCCTGCGCCCCGATCAAAGGAAACAGCTGTTTGGCCAGCGAAGTCCCCACCCCCAGGGATGTGACCGATCCCAACACGGCCAGTACCGGCCACCAATGATTCCAACTATTCTTTGACATAGGCGCCTAAGATATTGCATGACACCCGCGGAATTCACTCTTTTTCAAGCAGGAATCTGCAAGTTTCACTCTCTTCGCCACCCAAACCATGCCCGCCGCCGACCTCGACGCCTTTGACCGCGCCATTCTTGCACTGCTGCAGCGTGACAACCTCATGCCTCAGCGCCTGATTGCCGAGCAGGTCAATCTCTCCGCTCCCGCCGTACAGCGCCGCATCAAGCGGCTGCAGGAAACCGGTGTGATCGCCGCCAATGTGGCAGTGCTGGATCCCGTGCGCGCGGGCCGCGCGCTGACCGCCGTGATCAATGTGCATCTGTTCAATGACAGGCCGGACCTGTCCCGCGAGTTCCGTGCCCGTATCGCGGCCGAGGCAGCCGTGCAGCAATGCCTGTATGTGACGGGAGAGACGGACTACATTCTTATCGTCACGGCTGCCGATATGGATGAGTACCAGGCCATCTGTCGAGGCCTGTTCGAGGGCGATGACAATATCCGCCGCTACAGCTCGTCGATTGCACTGGAGCGCATCAAGACCGGGCTGCAGATTCCGGTTCACGCAAAGGCACAGGACTGACAGGGCTGGCCCCGAATGAAACAAAATGCAACAATACCGTCACAATTGACTCACGGAGTTGCCAATGACTGTTGCTGCCACGCCCGAAATGGCCATGCTCATCGCCGAGCGCACACTGGAAAAATACGCCAAGGATTACTTCCCGCGGCTGAGCCAGGTCAGCATCTCGTTTCGAGGTGACCGGGCAGAACAGTACAACTACGACAAGATTCGCCCGCTGAGCAAGGCCCGCCTGCAAGGCAAGACTGTGGTGATCGTCGAAGGCCAGAGCACAAAGACCGGAGCCACATCGCTGTACCGCATCGAGTGCAATAGCTGGAATCTGATCGAGGCCCTGGAAGTGCTGGAAGAAATCAGCCCGCCCGGCGCAGGCTGAGGCTCGCTCAATCCATTTGCATCACACCGCTGGCCACCCACCAGGCCAGCGCCAGCATCATCACGCCCGTGATGCCGTCCATCACACGCCAGGCCTTGGGATTGGCAAAAATGCCTTTCATGCGCTGGCCTGCAAATGCCAGCAGCACAAACCAGCTGAGGCTGGCGCTGGCCGCGCCCATCACATAGGTCCAGCGACTCACGCCCTGCTGCTGCGCGCCGATGGAGCCCATCAGCAGCACGGTATCCAGATAGACATGGGGATTGAGCAAGGTGATCGCGGCCAGGGCCGCCATCACACTCATCAGGCTGCGCGGTGCCAGGCTGCGCTTGTCTGCACGCTCGTCCGCATTCAGGGCAGCATCAGGCGCCAGCCACATGCGGCGCAGTGCAAACAAGCCATAAGCCAGCAGAAATACCGCCCCGCCCAATGTCAGATAGTAGGCCAGGCCCGGACGCTGCTCCAGCATCTGCGACATGCCTGCCACGCCAATCGCCACCAGGACTGCATCGCTGATCACGCACCAGGTTACGCAGGCACGCACATGCTCGCCTTGCACGGCCTGGCGCAGCACATATAGATTTTGTGCGCCGATGGAGACGATGAGGGAGATGCAAACAGTGAAGCCTGCCAGCCAGGCAGAGGAGAGGTCGGACGCAAACATGGCGGCATTGTGCGGCGCGACATCAGTTAAGTAAAATTACATTTACTCAACCAAATTAAGAAATACTAATGCTCGACTACGCGGGATTGGAAGCCCTAGCCGCTGTGGTGCGCGAGGGCAGTTTCGAGCGTGCGGCACACAAGCTGCATGTCACGCCCTCGGCCGTTTCCCAGCGCATCAAACAGCTGGAAGAGCGCGTGGGCCAGGCACTGGTTCTGCGTGGCCAGCCCTGCACGGGCACCGAGGCCGGGCGACGCCTGTGCCTGCATGTGGAACAGGTCGCGCTGCTGGAAAACGATTTGCGTCGCAAGAACCCCGAGCTGATCCCCGAAGGGCAGGCCGCCCTGCCCTCGCTGAAGCTGGCGGTCAATGCCGACTCGCTTTCCACCTGGTTCATGGATGCCATGGCGGCCTTTACCGAAGGCAGCAACGAGTTGCTGGACATCAGCATCGACGACCAGGACCACACGGCGCAGCGCCTCAAGCAAGGCGAGGTCATGGCGGCCGTGACGGCCACCGGTTCGGCCATCACGGGTTGCAACACCTGGCCGCTGGGACGCATGCGCTATGTGGCGGTGGCCTCACCGGCTTTCGTGCAGCGCTATCTGTCCCAGGACGCGACGCCCCAGTCCATCGCCCAAGCACCCATGATGTGCTATGGACGCAAGGACAGCCTGCAGGACCAGTGGCTGCAGAGCCTGGGGGTCGATGGCAGGCGCAACGCTGCACGCCACTTTCTGCCCTCGAACCAGGGCTACTCCAGGGCTCTGGAGCTGGGCATGGGCTGGGGCATGCATCCGGTACAGATGATCGAGTCGGAACTGAAGCTGGGCCGCATGGTGGAGCTGATACCGGGCCAGAGCCTGGACATCCCCATGTACTGGTGCCACACGCGCAGCGCGCAGGCCAGCCTGCAGCGGCTGACCGACTGCGTGATCCAGGCCGCAGCTGCCTGCCTGGAGCCCATGACTGCCCAATGATGCAGGATTGCTTTTTTATTTTGATAGCAGGTTGCGCATATCTGAGAATAGATTCAGACATTCTCAACCCGAATGTGGCTTCAGGCCAGCGCCTGCAGCTATCAATAAGCAGTCAATCCCTGGTCTGCGCATCCACATGGCGCACGGCAGCCTTGGCGCGGCTGAGCATGTGGAAGTCCAGAATACGGGTTGCCATGGCCGTCTCCCAGAGAAAGCAGCACAAGGCGGAAACAAAGGCGAAAACACCGAGCAAAAAGCTGATCACCGCATAACGATGGCCGCTGACGCCGTAGGCCTGGCCGACGAACAGCAGCACGATGGTCAGACCTATGCACATGCCGCACAAGGTCAGCAGACCGATGGCCACATTGGCCAGGCGCCCCCGCTCGCGCAGAAAGTGCAGCTCCTTGAGGTAGCGTGCAACCAGCTCATGGTCTTCGGTGGTGCGCAGCATCTCTTCAAGCTTGCGCGCCCGGTCGATGATGCGTGCCAGCCGTCCGGCCACCGAGCCGATCATGCCGGCCACGGCCGTCAGGAAAAAAACCGGCGCCACGGCCAGCTGGATGCTATGGGTGACGGTCTGGGCGTCTATGGACCAGATGCTCATCGTTTAAGATTCCTTGTAAATTTACTATTCATCTAAGTGCATGAAAACAAATGTATTTTTATAAGTAAATAATATGCAGCCTTTAGATATCAGACTTGTTTTTAAACGTTCCTCTGACGATCTTTCCTTCGCCGATAGCCCTCTCCAGAGCCAGTTCTACGCGTAGTGCTTCATTCACTGATGCCAGCCTGATGATCTCCACCAACTGACTGATAACCAACTCTCGCAGCTTGCGGCTTTTCGCCCTCTCCTGGATCAGGAGATCTGCCTTCTCGTCACGCTGCTGGCGCACGGCCTTGCGCATAACCGTCCGAACCTGCTCGGCGAAGTCGGGGTAGCGATTGTGAATCAGCGGCGGGGACACTTTCGCTTCATCTGCCACAGCCTTGAGGGTGACCTTCTTGCCGCTCTGTTGCACGCGAATCAGAGCCAGACTCAGTTCTTGCTGCGTACGCTCGCGATCCCGTTTCCTGGGTGCATCGTTGGCGATGCCAGCAACTTTCGACCTAGCGGGGAGTGATTTGGCCATCGCCTTCCTCTGCGTCTACCTCAACTCCCAAGTCTTTGAGGATTTTTGCCGCCTGGTTCAGATCCCTCTCCACCCGCATCACCACCCCAGGCCCCAGTTCCTGGGCATCCATGCGCAACTCCTTGTGGTGGCGATAGGCCTCCTGCCAGATTGGTATAAACCTACGATCGATCACGCCGTTACGGCAATCGCCGCAGGCTCCTTTGGCATAGATCCCCGAGCCACCACAACCCTCGTCCTGTGCTAGGCACCACGAATGCCCTGTGGAGCGCATATTGACACGCCGCGACGTTTCAATGAGGAGCTCCTTTCGGTTGTCAAAGTCATGGGCCCGCATTTCCATAAGCCTGGGAGCAGCACCTCCAGCCAGTGGCTCATCTTTTTCCAACCACTGCGCCACCACGCCGGCCTTATAAGCTATCAACTCGCTGAGAATGTCGTCGTACAGTGCCACGTCCTGCAATGGGTTTGAGCCATAGAGTTGCGTCATATCGATGCTGGAATGTTTGAACTGCTCCTTGAGGAACAGAATGTCTCCCAGGCGGTGGCGTACGAAGGTATATGCGTAGAGCCGCCTCATCTGGTGGGGTGCGAGCTTCCAGTCAACGCCTGCAGCACGTGAAAAACTCGCACAAACCATTTCCCAGCCGACAGAAGACAAAGCTACAAGGCCATATCTTGAATTTCCCAGAAAGAGCCGCTTGACATTGCTTCTGGCTGTGATCAGCCATTGCAATTGCTTTGGCGTGAGCGACTGAGACTTTCGCTCCATCATCGAAATCTGCTTAGCCAGCCGCGCGCGGTAAGGCAGGGACCAGCGCTCGAGAATGCGCAGGATGCGGTGACCCATCGCAGGCATCAGGTACTCCACGCACCCCTTCTTGGTTTTGTACTCGACAGCGGTGACCCAGTGGAAGACGAAGCCGTTCTTGACTTCGGTACGCCCTGCGCTGACTTCTATGCTTGATAGTTCTGAGGATCGCATGCCGGTAAGCACGCCGAGCAAGTAAAAGCAGGCATCGCGTATCGTCGTATGGCCAGGAGCGCTGAGCGCGGAACGCTCTTCACGATCACGCTCGTCAAGCTGCTCTTCTGCACCAGCCAGGATCTCCTCGGCGTAAAGGAATAAACGCCGTGCCACTTCAACCGGGATCAGCGGTGTCAAACTAACCTTACGAGCATCCACGCCATTCTGCCCAACCCGCCCCGCGACCTCAACTGCACTCGATTCCGGCCAAGGGTGCACCCGCAAGGCTGCCTTGTGCTGATCGCGAAAGTGATACAGCAACTCAAGCGTAGCGAATTGATTTACCATGGTGCTAGCTACCATCCCTGCGCTCTTCTGCCTGTGAACGTAGTTAGCAATGTGCAGAGGTTGCACATCAGCGAGCGACTGCAACCCGAGCGAAGCAACAAAACGGCAGATCACACTCATAGTATGCAGAGTTTTAAGAAGTGTCGTCTCCGCTGGCGGCCCCACCCCCGGTCGCCCCACCTTCCAGTAGTGATACAGCACATTTTGGCAAGCCTCGCGGAACGCCTCTGGAATGGTCGACCAGTTCAGGCGCTTCACAGAATTCGGGACGTTAGGTCTGCTGAAGTACGGCCACATTTCCCACACCGGATCCCCTACACGGGAAATCACCACAGTGTTGCCAGCCTCGTCCAGCACGGCGCTAACTACCACGTTGCTACGCTCTTCCACCGAGAGCCCCGCCAGACTCGCTGGCTGGTCGGCCAGTAACTCGTAGGCTTTGCTCAAACGCGTTTTTGCCCCCCTCTCCTGTCCTGTGCCTGCAATCTTCACCGGTTCAGCTAACTGCGTTTGAGTGATCTTGGTCTTAGCCATGTCCCTCCAGGCTGCTCAAAGTGTAGGCCGCCCAGAACTTTAGCGGCTCCATACGGGCGCGCTCCTTTGCGCTGGTCAACAAACCGGCATCAAACCTGTCCGCTGTGAAGCGGTCGATCAGGCTCATGGTGTTGCGAAACTCCTCGCGCCACTCATTGGAACGGGTGTTGCTCATCTCTCGCTCAAGAAACCAATAGAAGCTAAAGAGACGATGCAGGTCCTCCTGAGAACCAACGATGGCATAGCTGGTGCACGTGAAGCAAGCAAAGAAGTCGTCACATGGCGCCCCATTCCTGGGAGCCTTATCGCCGTAGTAAGGGTCCTTGCAGCGCCCCGTGGGCGACTTGCTTGGCAAGATAGGGACGACTTCTGCTACTCGTTCACCGGAGCGATAGATATCCGGTAATGCCTCGCCGACAAAGGTCGCGTTCTCCCTCATTTGACGGGTGCAAGCAAGGTAGTGGGTGTCGGCCACCTTGGGGGTGTGCCCCATCAGGGCAGCCGTTGCAATCAGATCGCCACCGGATAATGACCAGAGGCGGTGTTCGACAGTCTTGCGCAGGCGCGAGAGGTTCAGTACCAAACGATTCCCATCGTCATCGCGCAAGTCGTGTCGCTCAATCAGCTTGGCGATGCTTGCTCCCAAAGCAGTGGACGTCAACGCCATGACCTCGCCAGCTCCACCAAAATTTTTACTAGCCCGATATAGCCACACTCGCCCCCGACAATCTGGCCTCGCTTCGCCAAGCAGTGACTCTGACATCTGCAGGGCCTTACGCATCAAAGCTACGCCATCCATGGGAATCGCTTGCGAACCTTCATGCACACGGGAGTAACGGAGATTCACTAGTTTGGTGGCGTTGCCGCGCCGTTTGAAGAGCTCCAGCAGCATCATGTTGGGCATGAAAGGATGCGGGCGCAGGCAGTCGCGCGCAGCCTCCAACAGTGGCGTAAGATTGGCTCCCGTGCGAATAGCCACCGCCAGCAGATAGACCACCATCGCATCGCGACCAGCCCCCTTGAACTGTTCATTGTGGATGGCCACGATGTCATCGCGCAGAGCCTGCGCAAGGCGCTGGCGCTCGGTCGGCGATAGCGGCGTTGCACCTTTTATCCGGCTGTTGCTGCCAGGGAAGGGATTAGGTGGAAAAAGGTCTTGCTGGTCACGCACAATCCCGCATTGAACCAGAGCCGTGAGTACAGATTTCGCGTGACCATAGTAGGATTTCTTGGTGCTGTAAGCTTGGTCCCGGTCCTTGATCCAGTCGATGTACTGCCGAATGTGCGAAGGCATAAGGTTCTGCGGCTCGATTCCTGTGCCCGTCGACACCAAGAATTCGAAAAAATGTCTCATGCCTGCGTTCCAGTAGGCAATTATGGTGCAGGCCGTAACCGACTCACTTGTCAAAAAAGTACGCAACTGGTTGGCACAGGCCCACACCCACGCATCAATGCCTCGCCCGAGCCACGGAATGAGGTTGATGGTTCGGATAGTCGAGGGGTTCTCCGGGAGCGTGATGAGTAGATTGACGGCATCGCCGGAAGCCGGCGCGGCAATGGCAACCTTGATAGGCGCCGGTGCACCGAATGTCTTCTTGACTTTCATGCTACTGCCTCCCCTTCAGGCATGAACAACCGGTCAACCTCATCCTCGTGGGCCGATACCAACTGTCCCTCCAGCGCATTGATGAGGTGGAGGTAAATCATGGTGGTGGAGACATCGCTGTGCCCCAAACGATCACGGACGTAAAGTAGCGGCTCGCCCTCGAACGTTTTGCTCTTGCGCAGGCTCCACAGCAAATAGGTGGCGTAGGTATGGCGAAGCATGTGGGCGGTAACGGGAAATCCGACCCGCTTGGCCAAGGCACGCATGATGGCGGTGATAGCATCCTTCGGATACGGTACGCCAGCCTCAGTGAGGAACAAAGGTGAGTGCTCTTCACCCTTGCGATTGGCATTGGCACGGCCCTGCCTGCGCCGCACCGAATACACCCAGAGTTTCTCCATCAGATCAAAGGGCATATCAATGTTGCGCGGCTTGCTGTTCTTGATCTCCATGTCTTTCGGATCCAAACGCAGACTTATTTTTTGCCCAGGTGGGAGGTCTTTGCGTCGTGAAGGGTCAAACACGTAGCCAGCGGCATCAGGAAAAGTGCGGCACTCGATCTGCCGAAGACCCGTGCGAACCATGATCTCGAACATCAAACGATGTGTGACATTGCTCAGAGCTTCGTGGCAAACAACGATTTGTTCCTTGGTAAGAAAGCGGATGTTCTGCTGCTTCTCCTGCAACAAGACCTGAGGAGTCCGCATGATCCCGCCAGTGGCATTCACATGTTCTAGGAAGCTAGGTGGCCGGTGGGTCTGGATGGTGACGTAGTCAAAAGGAAGTTGCCCAATGAGCTTCTCTTTGATCGTCCATTCATAGAAGCGCACCACAATCCGCAGCCGGTGGTTGATAGTGCTGGCTTGAAGCTTCAGTGTGCCTCGCGACCAGTCGCGCCAAGCCACAATGGCACATGGTAGCCCGAACTCGGGAGGAGCCCTCCAGTCATAGCCGTTGCTCAATGCAAAGGCGAAAAAGTCATAGACAGCTCTGCCATAGTTTTCCCAAGACTTCTTACTAGAAATGCGACCTGTTGTAGCGAGCAAATCCCAAAGCCATGTTTGTGCAGGCTGCATGGCATCTCCATCATCGTTGATGAGCAGAGGGAAACCTTCATAACAGCGCCCCCCAACGACAAGGTTCTTGTCGGCCAGAACAAACCTCATAGCAACTTCCTTCGAAGTGTTCTACGAATCGTTAGAAGGCAACATAAGTCAGTGCACCTAACATCAATCGCACTGCTTATACTGATCAGTTGACCGTGTCACAGAACTGGAGGTGGGTACGCAAGCAACCGATCCGATATGCCTACTTCCGTCTTTTTCGTCTTCGCTATCAACATAGTTGAAATTTGAGCGTCGCGAACTCCACGGCCTCCTTTGTCTTCCATGGCGCTCGGTGGTGAATCAGCTCGGCCTTGTAGAGCCCGTTGATGGACTCGGTCAAGGCATTATCATAGCTTTCGCCTTTACTGCCCCCAGAAGGCTCGATACCAGCTTCGGCCAGCCGATCGGTGTCCCGGATGCTGACGCACTGCGTGCCTCTGTCGGAGTGGCAAACCAGGCTATCGCGCTCTGGCTGCCGCGCGTATAGATCTTGTTCCAGCGCATCGAGCACGAATTCCGTTCGCATCGGCTCGACTGTGCAACGGGCCACGACAACCACTTCGCGTGCCAGTTGCCGCCACACCTTGTCGACGCCATAGTACGGGAGCTGGTGCTAATTGACCATCATTCCGATGCAAGGTGACCGGCCTGCTTGTACTGACCGCCGGCAGCAATCGACCGAGGCTGTGTGGAAACGCAAAAAACTATTAATGGCTGAACAATCCAACTGGCAGATTTCAGGCAAGCACGACTGAGGCGCCTTCGACGCCAAGAGCGCCCTCAGCCTTCTCATTGCATTCCAGAGCCCTTGAGGTCGCTAATTTCCCGGTTTTAAAAGGGCTCACCCGCCCACCAGATGCATCGCCGCCATCGTTTTGTCGAACCCGAGGATTCCAAGCACTCGCTTGAGGTTGTAAGCCAGCACATTCAAGCTCATCTCCGTGCTGACGTTGCGCAGTCGCCTGGTCAGGAAGTGCGTGTACCCCATCCAATGCTTGAGGGTGCCAAACACGTGCTCGACTGTCCTTCTTCTCACCATCATGGCGTCGGGCATCTGGTCCAAGCGCTGTTGTGCTCGCTCCAGCACGTCTTCGTGCTCCCATCGGCTGATGCGGCGGTAGTCGCTCGGTGTGCATTGGGCTTTTATCGTGCATTGCGTACACGCACTGCTCCAGTAACGACGCATCTGTAAGCCGTTCTCTTCCCGCGTAAAACGATAGATCGCGCGCTGTTCCGCAGGGCATTGGAATTCATCGTCGCTTTGGATATAGATGAAGTCTGAGCGGTCAAAGCGCCCGTGAGCTCGGGCACCCGATGTGTTGGGCTTGGGAAGAATGGCTGCAATGCTTGTATCTTCACACGCTTTGATTTGCTCACCGCTGTAATAGCCACGATCTGCAATAGCTTGCAGTTTGCGTTTTCCCATTGCCTTGCGAGCTGCTTGAGCCATGGATGCCAGAGCAGCTCTGTCATGCCCTTGGTTGGTGACCTCATGAGTGACGATCAGGTGATGTTTGGCATCGACCGCCACCTGCACGTTATAGGCCACCATGCCCGAGCCTCGACCACTGGTTGCCATGGACCGTGCATCAGGATCTGTCATCGAGAGTTGCTTCTCGGGCTGCTCTTTGAGTTGCTCCTTCACTGCATCGAGCACCCGCATTTGCTTGCGCAACATGGCGATCTTGTCTTGGAGCCTTGTGGTCTTGGCTTCGAGCTCCACAGGCTGCGTGCGGTCCGCTGTATCCAAAGCCGTCAGATAACGTTGGATGCTTTCTTCGATCTGCTGCTGCCGCTTGTCGATCTTGCCCAAGGTGAAGTTCTTGTCACGCGTGTTGACGGCTTTGAATTTGCTGCCATCAATGGCCACCAGCGCCTGGCTGAACAGTTTCAGATCACGGCAGAGAAGTACGAATCGGCGGCACACATTGCGAATGCCTGAGCCGTTGTCACGGCGGAAGTCTGCAATCGTTTTGAAGTCAGGAGCCAAGCGCCCAGTCAGCCACATCAGTTCAACGTTACGCTGGCATTCACGTTCAAGCCGTCTGCTCGATTGCAGCCGATTGAGATAGCCGTAGATGTAGATCTTGAGCAGCACGGCTGGGTGGTAAGAAGGTCTGCCCGTACAGGCAGGCTCTGCACCGTCAAAACCCAAAGCCTGCAGATTGAGTTCGCTGACAAAGGCATCGACAACACGTACCGGGTTGTCTTTAGCAATAAAGTCCTCCAGACATTCCGGCATCAGCGTCACTTGCTGCCGCGCTTGACCTTCAATGAATCGAGGCATGCCATCTCCCGAAACCGAGATGAATTGACTTTATTCAGGTCATGGGTTGGCTACGAGAGGGTTTTCACACAGCCTCGACCCAGAGGGGACGCTCATCAAGCCTGACTCGCTAACCGAAACCAGCCACTCGTTACGGAATTTTAAAAATGACTGTTTTGATTTTTAAAGAACAAAATTACATGTCCTTTGGTTAAGGTCTAGCAGACGATTTTCCAGTGGTGCTCAGATTGCTGACGTTTTTTTGATTGCGATATGCATCGCCTCGTCTGAAGGCTTCTTGGATCATGGCGAAGATAGTTGCGCTGCCGGTCATAAGAATGAACTTTGCTTCTGGCGTAAAGTATCCGAAGACCAGATTTCCACTGTCGGTTTCTATCTGACTCCCGTGCGCAGTCATGCATTCGATGTACTGCTGCAGTTCGTCTGCAGACCAACCAAAATCGCTTGCACAGATGACGTTACGGAAGAAATCCTGAACGCCGCTAAACGACTCCTCGGCCGAGGTGATTAGGGTGAAGTAGCTTTGCAAATGGAGCCCTATAGGCGTCCAATGCGCACCAAAGTGCCCTTTTGACGATAGCGTTTGGCAGTCGTCATCAAATTGCAGGTGACAAAGTAGCGCAGCACGATCTGGTTTTCCAATCTGGAGATCAACCTCTTCAAGGAAACCAATGGCCTGACGTTTGAATTCGATAATGAAATAACGTCCCATTGAAGTGCGACCAAGCACATCTCCTACGAGATGGTCGAGAGGATTCTGTGAATTGCCAACCAATCCGGCTAAAGGTTTAGGTTTATTTGTCTCTTGACTGCTCATCAGTTTTTTGAGTTGTTGATAAGCCATGTTCCTTTGTTCTTGGGAAAGGACGGTAGAAAATATTTTATTAAGAAGGTCCTCTTTTAGTTCTGTGACCTCATTTTTGTAGTGAAGCTCGACTTCAAGTCTGCCGATTTGGCGGAAAAAGTCGCAAACCAAATCGCTTTCATATGGCGGAAGCGATGCACATTGACGGATGCCAGAGGGGGTTGCGGATGTGTCAAGCATGGAACTGCCAGCTTGTGATTGAGATGCCGGATTCGAGGGTGACATTGCTTGTTGAGAACTGGAGTCAAAGATGACATCCTAATCTGCGCTTACATCTAGTTGGCTCCGAAGAAGTCTCTCTCCAGAGGCTGCTCCTGGCCGGTTGCGGCTGTCGCTGATCGAACCGTTGCAGTCATTCGGGTGAGACCTACCCAAGGCCAACACACTGAAAATCAACGCTTGCTGAGTTTGTTGGGTTGGCATATCCATGGGCTTGAATGCCTTGTTAGCCATTGGTAATTCCAGCTTGATCCTTGGCCAAGCTAATCAAAAGCTCTTTGAGTAGCTCAAAGGAAAGAATTCCAGCCTGTTTCATCGAAATAGTTTTCGCCTTACTCCAAAGCCCATCATTTTTCGCAGTGCTTAAGAATTCGTGACCTTTCCAGGTGAGTGAAAAAGGGTAAACCTTGATAACTCTATCAGGCGTAGCTTTTGAGTAAGAACGCTCACAGCGAAGAAGCCCAGCCTCATCCATGATTAATAGATGGTAACTAATGAGGCTTGACTCATAGCCTTCAAGCTCAATGTCTCGCTCCATTTTGTCATCTTCTTTTTCCTCAAAATACATGAGGATTTTTCGCACAAGGTCTAGGTCTCTTTTCATTTTGGCTAACTAAATTTAGACGACCGGGAAAATTTTCGTCGTTCCTATAAAAAAGAATCTATCCGAAATTCTTAGAGTGGGCAATCGCATGCAAACTTTTTTTGGCAAATCTAAAAATTTCAAGATTGGAGCTTATTATGAGTAGACATCGACCACTGATGGAATGACTGCTACCGGCCGATCCGCGACTGTCGCTGACCGCCCCTTTGCAGTCGTTTGTGCGTGCGATCGTTTTACTGAAAGCTGCCGAATGCGGTCCAGGTCGATTGCAAAATGCCGAGGCCCAGTTTAGCTAGCCGCAGCAGTGCTTGTACTTTTTTTCGCTTCCACATGAGCACAAGGCGTTTCTGTCGCGTCCCTTCTGTTGCGGAGGCCTAATCACCGGTGAGTTGGTCGTCACGACTTTTGCTTGCCGCATGAAAAGTCTAGGACTAGTTCCTGGGAACCATTTGCTTAGGAGAAACGAGTCTGCGGCGGCAACGACTGCACCAGAAACGGGTTCCAATGCCCCCCAGGTAGTAGTCGTTGCAAAGCGCAGTAGTTTTGCTGGCAATGACTCCACCAAACTAGGCTTTCCAACGCTCTCAACGTAACGTTGCAGAGTTTCTTGTGCAGTTGACGACGGATTGCCTTCAGCGAGCCAATCTCGAAAGGACTGTGCATGCTTAGATTGGCGGAGCTCGATGATTTGCCGGGCGCTCAACTGTTTGCTTGCAAAAGCCAGCCCCAGATCCGGGACACCCGATACCTGCTGTAGTTGAGCAAAGGATTCACGTCCATGAGGCGAATAGCCCAGTCTTTGTCCCTTTGCCTGCAGCACGGAAAGCGTTGCTGTATCACCGGTGAGTTCGCCAACTTCTGTCTTACCTCCGATGCTTAGAAGGAGGTTTTCGAACATGACACTCAATATTGCCCATATCTCAGGTGGAGTGTCGTTACCCCGGCGGACATGTGGGTTGAATGTGGTAACAGTATTCGATTTGCTGCCTTTCAAGTAATTGAGGGGTCGACCTCCATTACGAATGGAAAGCATATGCTGCAAGTACGGACTGTTCTCAATGTCGCGGTAGGCCTCTAAGCGAGCAGCTTCCATGATTGGTGTGGTGGCAAGCTGTGCAGTGTGAGTCAAGAGCAATGACTTGTACTTCTGTCGTATTTCACGCGTTGAAAGCGGGTTCGTGGTGATGAACATCACCTCAATTGCTTCATCGAGAGGTAAGCAATGGCTCGTTGCTAGATTCGGCGCCGTGTGTTTTTTTTCTGGCCCACCCATGAACTTGAAGGAGACCACACCTGCGTTTCCGATGTATCCGAACCACTCATCAAATCTTGCAAAAACGATAGTTCTCGTCTCGAGTAGTTCTAATAGGACATCGTCACCCAGCATAAACCTCAGCACAGACAAAATTTGCAAGTTACCTGTGGGGATGACTATCTGGTCGTACATGAGCAGATAGTCGGCCAACTGAGCCCAGTAAACTGGACCATTCACCATCATGTCCGAGACGAGCTCTTGACTTTGAATCATTGGCCAGATGCCAAGGTCTGTTGCTAGAAGTCTTCGCATTTGGGTGTGACGGATTTTTGAGGCAAACGATAGAAATCAGTGGCGGTGCGCTGTGCTGCACGCAGCGACGTTTTTCTGTAGCCGCTACGGGTAACTTAGCTTACCCGAAACCTTACCCGAAACCAGCCACTCCTCGATGTCTGCTCCTGGCCGAACTCAGTCGGTCACGACCGGCAGGCTGGTCAGTCGCGACTGGCACAAGCGGTCAATTCAACCGGAATTCGCAGCCATAGACCTGCTGTTGGCTTACCCAGACACGTTCAATCTGTGGCATCCGCATATCGTCGCAATGAGCGCGGGCACAGCACTTATGTGGCTCGCGCAGCAGCTCCACATGTCTTCGATATGCCGACGCAGC
Organism: Comamonas resistens; assembly: GCF_030064165.1. Classification (NCBI taxonomy): domain Bacteria; kingdom Pseudomonadati; phylum Pseudomonadota; class Betaproteobacteria; order Burkholderiales; family Comamonadaceae; genus Comamonas; species Comamonas resistens. The sequence continues at coordinate 2,162,667 of NZ_CP125947.1, read as the reverse complement.
GACCTGCAAGACCTTGCAGAGCGGCTCGACCTCGAAGGCATCGCAATGCTTGTCGATGAAGACCTTCAGGACCTGAGTCGGCAGTCATTCGACGACAACAACAACGGCATTTACGTCGGGCAGCCGCGTACGTTCTTCCTGCAAGCTTCGGCCGCATTCTTAGCGCCGCTAACACTACTTTCCTTTAAGACCGGCATGAAGTATTTATGCTTCATGTCCTCATAGCAAGGCAACCCGTTAGCAAAGAGCTGTGGCGAAAGCTGCAGCCCCTAATCCCCGCCTTCACACCTTCGGTCAAAGGTGGCGCACACAAGCTCTCCGTGAGCCATGAGGCAGCTCTCAACGGCGTCCTGTTTGTGCTGTAAACAGGCATTCCTTGGGAAGATCTCCCCCAGGCCCTGGGCTACGGCAGCGGTATGACTTGCTGGCGGCGCTTACGTGATTGGAATGCCAACGGCGTCTGGCAGAAGTTGCATCTGGCGATGCTGGTGCGACTGCGCGAACATGACCAGATTAATTGGAGCCGGGCCAGTATGGATGGCTCCTCGGTGCCAAGCCCCCGGGGGCCAAGAAACGGGCCACAACCCCACCGATAGAGACAAGCTCGACTCCAAACGGCACCTCGTTGTAGATGGCAGAGGCATCCCGATGGTGATCCTGGTCAGCGGCGCCAACAGGCACGACTCCATGATGTTCGAGAAGTGCATGAATGCGATTCCAGCCGTTGCAGGCCTACTGGGGCGGGCACGCAAACGACTGGCGAAGCTGCACGTGGATAAAGGCTACGACTACAAGAGCTGCCGTGCTTACTTGAGGCAGCGCGGTATCGCCAGCAGGATTGCCATGCGAGAAGTCAAGAGCAGCGAAAGCTAGGCAAACATCGCTGGGTCGTGGAGTGAACACATGGATGCTTTGCGGGCTATGTCAAGCTGCGCATTCGCTTTGAAAGGCGGCAGGACATCCACGAAGCGTTGCTGAAACTGGCCGCTGCGATTATCTATGCACGCTTCGTGGGTCCGTGGTGTTATCCGCTCTAAGTATTAGAGCGCGTAAGGGCTTGAAGCTAGGAAGTGTCTACTGCAATGGAGGTAGTCTTAGTTCCCAAAACGTCACCCACCAAAGACGTGACGAAGCAACCCGGTCGCAACAATTCCGATGACTACCGTGGGGAGGATGGACAGGCGCGTGGCTGCAAGCATGGTGATGGCCAGGCCGAAAAGATCGGCGGGCCGGTCTGAAACGAAAGCTGGAGCGATGACCGAAATCAGCACGCATCCAGGCACACTGTCCAGCACATGCCGCATTCGTGGGCTCAGCGTGCGATTGCGTAGCGCCAGGTAGCCCAGAATGCGCGTCAGATAGGTGCCCGAGGCCATCAGCGCTATGGTGCCAAGAGTGGCGAGATCTGGCATCATTTCCCCTCCTTTGGAGCCATGAGCGCAGCACTGCAAAGGCCTGCCAGCGCACCGGCGGCTACATACCAGGCGCCTGTGGGCATCAAGCAGTAGGTAAGCGCCGCAACGACAAGGCTGACAAACCAAGGCCGGCAAGCCACGCGGCCACGCCACATTCCGCGCAGCAACACCAGAAACACAGCTGTGAACGCCATGTCGAAGCCGTAGCGCTCCAGGTCACCGATCAGCGGACCCAGCATTGCCCCCATGGCGGTGAAAACAACCCAGGTGAGATACAGACCGATGGACACCCCCATGAAGTAGGCCATGCTGAGGTTGATTGATGCTCGCCGCTTGGCGTCGGCCAAAGCCATGGCCCAGCTTTCGTCGCACATGAAAAACAGGGAGGCCAAGGCCCTGCCTTGAGGGACATGTCTCAGGTAAGGCTCCAAGGCGGCACCCATTAGCAGATGGCGACTGTTCACTAACAGGGACATTGAAGCAATCAACAAAAGGTGAGGCGGTGAGCTCCACAGACGAATGGCAGTGAACTCGGAGCCACCGCCGAAGTTCAGCCCTGTCATCACCGGAACTGCGACTGCGCTCATCCCTTTTTGGGTGGCCTGTGCACCCAGCACCAGGGCAAAGGGAATAAAGCCTAGCAGCACGGGCACCGAGGCCCAGAGTCCGCGGCATAGCTCCCGCGTTGTCGCACGCTGCGCAGGATCGCAGTCACTCACTGTGGTCGGATGTGTGGCTTCCATGAGGATTTCGCATCATTTAAACCCTGAATTTTGCGGATTACGGCCTGAAATTTGGTTGCGTTATTGCGCCAAACACGGTGATCATTGGCAGCTGATATCTGCAAACCGGAAATTTATGGAATTTGATGCCATTGACAGAAAAATCCTGCATGCACTCCAGCATGATGGGCGCCTGCAAAATGTCGACTTGGCCAAAGTCGTAGGCTTGTCCCCTTCCCCTTGTCTGCGAAGGGTGCGAGCGCTAGAAGACGCGGGAGTGATCGAGCGCTACGTGGCAGTCCTCAATCCGACCAAGATCGGAAAGGGACTTTCAGTGTTTGCCCGCATATGGCTCAAAGGGCAAGATGCGACGACGGTAGATCGTTTCACAGCGGCGATTCAGCAGTTGCCTGAAGTGGTGGAGTGCCACTTGATGGCAGGTGACTGCGACTTCTTGTTGCGTGTGGTCGTGGCTGACCTGGAAGAGTACAGGCAATTTCTGGGCAAACATCTCACACGAATTGCAGGTGTACAAAGCGTCAAGACCGATATACCTATGCAAAGGGTCAAATTGACGTCAGCCCTGCCTGTCTAGCGCAGCCACTATGCCTCTGTGCGAAACAGATCGCGATACTCTCGCGGCTGGCTCCTCCAGTATTGCTTTGGAGCATCGACCTGGGCGCCCAGACTTGCTGCTGCATGCCAAGGCCAGCGAGGATTGAACAATGCAGCTCGACCGATGGCAACCGCATCGGCCTGGCCGGATGCAACGATATGCTCTGCCTGGTTGGGCTCAGTGATCAAGCCAACCGCAATCGTAGGAATGCCGGTGGCTTGTTTGATAGTTTCTGCAAAGCCGACCTGATAGCCTGGCTGGACCGGAATCTGTTGGGCTGTGGAAAGTCCGCCAGAAGACACATGCGCAGCCGCGCAGCCGAGTTCTCCGAGCCGACTCACGAGCTCCACAGACCCCTCAATGTCCCATCCGCCTTCAGCCCAATCCGTTGCGGATATCCGCACCCATACCGGCTTGTCCGCACTGACGGCCTTGCGGACAGCGGCGAATACCTCCAGTGGGAACCGAAGACGGTTTTCCAGAGCACCGCCGTACTCATCATCGCGGCCGTTGGACAGTGGAGAAAGGAACTCATGCAGCAAATAGCCATGAGCCATATGAATTTCGATGCCGTCAAAACCCAGAGCGTCTGCCCTCTTGGCTGTGGCCACGAATTCCTCCCGAACCCTGGCCAGGTCCTCCTTGGACATGGATGCAGGAGCGACATCTCCGGGAGCATGCGGAATTGCCGAGGGTGCTTCGGCCATCCACCCCCTTAACGCGTCGGGTGCAATCTGCGCTGCGCCGCGCCACGGGACATCACTCGAAGCCTTGCGGCCAGCGTGCGCAATCTGAATCGCCACAGGCATGGAAGAGAACCGACGCACAGAACTCAGCAGCCGCCCCAGGGCCAACTGGTTTTCATCCGAATAAAGTCCAAGATCAGCATCGCTGATGCGCCCGATGGCTGATACCGCCGTAGCCTCCAGCACCAACAGACCTGCTCCTGATGCAGCCAGGCTTCCATAATGCATCAGATGCCAGTCATTGGCGTTTCCATCCTGCGCCGAGTACTGGCACATCGGGGCAATCAGGATTCGGTTTGCCAACGTAAGATGGCCCAGAGACAGGGGTTGGAACAGTTTCGATTGCCCAACGGAAGGCGCGACATTGCCGAGAGACGGGTCAGTTGTTCGTTGCATAGGATTTAAGATTGCTTTGGGTTAGCGGAGCCAGCAGATTGCGATGTCTTGCTTCAAACCGGCCAAGTGGAAATCTTCAGGATCGATTCATTGCTGCTGTGGCATCACTGGTTTCGTCGCAGGCTTTGTGCATGCCGCGACCTGTTTCTGCCAGCCATTCGCAAGATCCTAAGCGGCCACTACTGAGGCAACAATGGCCATTTTTTGCAATCCCGCGTTGCAATATTCGCAACGTCACAAAGGCCGCTCTGCCACCGGCCTATTCACATTGAGCCCTGAGGGCACAGCATGAATCGTTGAAACTCAGCTGTGCCGCCTGTACCTTTGAGATCGAACGCGTCCTAAGCGCTATACCGCGCAGTAGCGTTCCTGAATCGCCACATCGTCGAGCATCTCTGCAGCTGTCCCCGAGTAGACCACTTCGCCCTGATCCAGGATGTAGGCGCGGTCGGCGATCTTCAGCGCCAAGCTCACGTTCTGCTCAATCAGCAAGATGGTCACCCCTGCTTTCTTGAGGGACGTGAAATACTCGAACATTTCATCCACCAGCACCGGCATGATTCCCTCCGAAGGCTCGTCCAGCAAAATCATCTTCGGCTGGGATGCCGCCGCGCGAGCGATTGCGAGCATCTGCTGCTCCCCTCCGGACATCGTGATTGCGTTCTGATCGAGGCGCTCCTTCAAGCGAGGGAAAGTCTCGGCGATCTCATCGATGACCTCCGATTCTTTCTTGCGCAAGGGGGAAGCCAGCAGGCCCAAGCGGATGTTCTCCCGCACAGTCAGCCCCGGCACGATGCGCCGCTCTTCAGGCACATACGCCAGCCCCATGGAATAGCGTGCATGTGCAGGCGTACCCAGAACCTCCTTGCCGTTGAACTTGACAGAGCCTGTGACCTTCGGGATCAGGCCAGCGATGCTCTTCACCGTGGTCGTTTTTCCTGCGCCATTGCGGCCAATCAAGCAGACCAGCTCACCTTGGCTGACAGAAAGATCTACACCCTGGAGGATATGGCTGCTTCCATACCAGGCATTGAGACTTTTTATTTCAAGCATAGGTACCTCAATGGTTTCCATGACCCAGATAGACGCGCTTCACCAGATCGTTAGCGCGAATGTCATCGGGTGTTCCCTCCGCAATCAGCTCCCCGTGGTGCAGCACGATGAGCCGCTCGCTGATTCCCATCACCATCTTCATTTTGTGCTCGACCAGCACCACCGTTCGCTGCTCCACGAGCTTGCGAATAAGGTCCATCATGACCTTGGTTTCCTCTGGACTCATGCCTGCCGTTGGTTCATCCATCAGCAGGATCTTTGGATCAGCGGCAAGTGCCACGGCAATCTCCAGCGCCCTCTGTTGACCGTGGGCAAGCTCGCGCGCGGGCCGGGCTGCACGGTCTCTGAGCCCCACGACCCCAAGCAGATCCAGAGCGCGCTCGGACAGCCCCTCCAGGTCGCATCGCGGGCGCCAAAGCCCGTAGCGTGAAACATGGGCCTGCAGGGCGATGCGCACATTTTCCAGCGCAGTGAAATGGGGAAACAGATTGGTAATCTGAAATGACTTCGCGATACCGACGCGAGCGAACTCGTGCGGCTTGAGCGCGGTGATGTCCCGGCCCATGAAGAAGATCTGCCCGGAACTGGGAGAGAACGCTCCAGATAGCAGGTTGAAATAGGTGCTTTTGCCCGCGCCGTTGGGTCCGATGATGGATGTCAGAACACCCGGGCGAATCTTCACGCTCACATCCGTGAGCGCCTTGAAGCCGCCGAAGTTCTTGCAGACCGATCGGGTCTCGATGATAGATTCAGCGTTCACGAGAAGCCCTTTCCAAAAATGTTCCCCAGACACCCTTCGGGAAGAAGAGGACAAAAAACACAAACACTGCGCCCACAATCAGTTGCCAATGCTCTGTCCAGGCGGATGCTTGGTCCTGAATCAGCAGAAACAAGGCGGCGCCCACGAACGGGCCGAAGTAGGTGCCCATGCCTCCTAGCAAGCACAGCATCACAACCATCCCGGAGGTGGCGTAATGAAGCGTCTCGATAGGCACGCTGGAGAGGTGGATGGCGTTGAGCGCGCCAGCCAGGCCGCAAAACGCCGCGGACAGGACGAATGCCAGCAGCTTGGTTCGTTCAATGTTGAAACCACAGGCGCGAGCACGCGCTTCGTTTTCTCGAATCGCTTCGATCACACCGCCAAATGGCGACGCCAGAATCCGGGAAAGCAGCCACAGCGCCAACGCCACAAAGCCGAGAACGAAGTAGTACTTTTGCGTGGGATCGAGCAGATTCACCTTCAGGCCGAACAGGCTGATGTCCGCCACGTTCACGCCACGCAGTCCGTTTTCGCCTCCTGATGCTGGCAACTGGTAGACCAGAAAGTAGACGCACTGCGATAGTGCGAGCGTCACCATGGCGAAGTAGATGCCACGCGTACGAATCGCCAGCAGCCCCATGACAAGAGCCACAACGCAGCTCATGACAACCGCCGCCGGAATCGCAAGCCACCAGGAGATCTGGTGCTGCGCAATCAGGATGCCTGCAGTGTAGGCACCAACTCCAAGAAATGCGGCATGTCCAAACGAGAGCAATCCGGTATAGCCGAACAGCAGGTTGAACCCGACAGCGAAAAGGCCAAAGATCAGGATGTTGATGGCCACCGACTGATAAGGCATCAGCCACGGGAAAATCAAGAAAAAGATCAGTGATGTCGCGACTCTGTGCGCAGACAGGGCTTTCAGTACAGACGGCATCGTGAAGCCGTCGGCAGGCTTGGCAGGTTGGGCGGAAATAGACATATTGAGTTCTTTCATGACATCAGCCCGGCTCGACCAAACAAGCCTTGCGGCCGGACCAGCAGCACGCCGGCCATGATGAGAAACATGGACACTTTGGCGGCCTCGGGAAAGAAGAGCACGGCCATGCTCTCGACGACTCCCACCAGCAGCCCTGCGACTACAGCTCCCATGAGTGATCCCATACCACCCACCACGGTGACAACAAAGGCCACAGTCAACACCGAAGTGCCCATTTCAGGCGATACCCCCTGCAGAGGAGCGGAGAGCACGCCGGCAAGCGCTGCAATGCCCGTTCCCACACCGAAGACGACCAGCCAAACACGTGAGACATCGACGCCCAGCACGCGAACAATGACCGGATCGCGGGCACCGGCGCGGACAATCAGGCCAAAGGAAGTCTTCTCAATGAGCAACCACAGTGCGGCCAGAAGTGCCGCCACAACGCCGATCACAAACAGGCGATAGGTGGGAAACTCGGCAAATCCGAGGTTGGTGGCTCCCTGAAGTGCCTCGGGCGTGTCGAACGGGATGCCCGCCTTGCCCCAGATAATGCGCACTCCTTCGACCATCATGTATGCGAGTCCAAAAGTCAGCAGCAGCGGATAGTCGATGCCGCGCCCGTAAAGAGGCCGGATCAACCATCTCTCGCACAGCATGTTGATTTCCACCCAGAAGTGACCCACTAGCCCCCGGTTTTTCCATCTCAATCTGACCCACGCATTAACCCTAGCCTGCTGCTTTCTTGTGCAGCAGGAGACCAGGAGTGATTGACGTGGCTACTTTGAGTGTCATCCGACGCTGGGCTCTGCGTGAGCACCTGTCCATCCGAGAGATCGCCCGCAGAACCGGGCTTTCTCGCAATACCATCCGCAAGTATTTGCGTGCCGATGTTGTGCAGCCTCGTCTTGCACAGCGCACCATCGTCACCAAGCTAGACCCATTTGCCAGCAAACTCTCGGGCTGGCTGCGCACAGAAGCCAACCGCTCTCGCAAGCAGCGGCGCACGATCAAGCAGATGTTTCTCGACTTGCAGGCGTTGGGCTATACCGGCTCCTACAACCGAGTTGCTGCCTTTGCCAGAGTGTGGAAGGCTCAGTGTCATGCGGCTGAGCAGACATCAGGGCGAGGCGTTTTTGTGCCTCTGGTCTTCAGCGCTGGAGAAGCCTTCCAGTTTGATTGGAGCGAGGATTGGGCTGTCATTGCGGGTGTACGGACTAAGCTGCAAGTGGCTCACTTCAAGCTCAGCCACAGCCGAGCCTTCTATCTGCGGGCCTATCCGCTGCAAACCCATGAGATGCTGTTTGATGCCCACAACCGTGCCTTTGCGGTGTTTGGAGGCATCCCTAGGCGAGGTATCTACGACAACATGCGCACAGCCGTCGATCGTGTCGGTCGTGGCAAGCTCAGAGAGGTCAATGCCCGTTTTAGTGCCATGGCCAGCCACTTCCTGTTCGAGGCACAGTTTTGCAATCCGGCCTCGGGATGGGAGAAGGGACAGGTCGAGAAGAATGTTCGGGACGCTCGCCATCGTATCTGGCAATCTGTACCAGCGTTTCCGACACTCAGTGCACTCAATGATTGGCTAGAGCAACGGTGTCAGCAGTTATGGCAAGAGATTGCGCATGGCCAATTGCCTGGCTCTGTCACAGATGTTTGGGTGCAAGAGCGCTCAGCCTTGATGCCCATGCCTCGGCCGTTTGACGGCTTTGTTGAGCATGCCAAACGGGTCTCGCCCACCTGTCTGGTGCACTTTGAACGCAATCGCTACAGCGTGCCAGCCTCTTATGCCAACCGGCCTGTGAGCTTGCAGGTTTATGCCGACCGCCTGGTCGTCGTAGCCGAAGGCCAGTTCGTCTGTGAACATCCGCGCATCATTGAGCGCAATCACCAAGGCGCTGGGCGAACGGTCTATGACTGGCGTCACTACTTGGCCGTATTGCAGCGCAAACCCGGCGCATTGCGCAACGGTGCTCCGTTTAGCGAGCTGCCAGACGCGTTCAAACGTCTGCAAGCCCTGCTGCTCAAGCAGCCTGGCGGCGACCGTGAGATGGTGGAGGTGCTTGCCTTGGTGTTGCAGCACGATGAGCAAGCCGTCCTAGCCGCTGTCGAGTTGGCATTGGAGGATGGTGTGCCTCGTAAGACCCACATCATCAATGTCTTGCACCGCCTCATTGATGGAACACCGGAACCTGAGCCCATCCATTCACCCCAAGCCTTGGCTTTGATCGTTGAGCCACAAGCCAACGTCGTGCGCTATGACCAACTCCGACAGGTGCGCCATGCGTCATGACCCAGCCATTGCAGCAATCATCATCATGCTCAGGCAGCTCAAGATGTTTGGCATGGCCCAGGCCGTGACAGAACTTGCCGAGCAAGGCTCACCAGCATTTGAAGCAGCACATCCCATACTGTCGCAACTGCTCAAGGCCGAGAGCGCAGAGCGAGAAGTGCGCTCTATTGCCTATCAGCTCAAGGCAGCCAAGTTTCCGGTCTACAGAGATCTGGCGGGCTTTGACTTTGCCCACAGCGAAGTCAATGAAGCCTTGGTGCGCAGCCTTCACCGCTGTGAATTCATCGAGAAGGCTAACAATGTGGTGCTTGTCGGTGGCCCTGGTACTGGCAAGACCCACATCGCTACGGCGCTGGGTATCCAGGCCATCGAGCACCACCGCCTAAGGGTGCGCTTCTTCTCTACCGTGGAATTGGTTAATGCCCTGGAGCAAGAGAAGGCACAGGGCAAAGCCGGACAGCTCGCCCACAGGCTGGTGCATACGGATCTGGTGATACTCGATGAGCTTGGCTATCTGCCCTTCAGCTCATCTGGTGGTGCGCTACTGTTCCATCTGCTCTCGACGCTTTACGAACGCACCAGCGTGGTGATCACCACTAACCTGAGCTTTAGCGAATGGGCCAGCGTGTTTGGTGATGCCAAGATGACCACGGCCCTGCTGGACCGCCTGACCCACCACTGCCATATTATGGAAACAGGCAATGACAGCTACCGCTTCAAGCATAGCAGTGCAGTCCAACAAACGCCCATGAAGAAGGAGAGAAACAAAACCTTATCCACATCTTGAGCCTTACGGCTCAAGCCAAAGGGTGGGTCAGTTTGAGATGGAAATAGCGGGTCAGTTTTGCATGGAAATCAACAGTCGGGCTCACAGCTAAAGCTAAGACCAAGGACAAGCTGGCCCATCCCGAAGACTGCCGGATAGCAAGTAACGTTTTCAACACCGCTCTTCATGGTGTCCTCGAATTCGCTTCATTCACAGCCTCTATTTTTATGCATGGAAGTCAGAGCAGTTTTCACAAACACATCTCAAAATGCACAAACCGTTGATTTTTTTGTATCCCGCGCAGCGTCGACCTATGCGGTCGGCCCGGGCGCCGCATGAGGCAGCTGCAGCCGGTGCCAGAGCCTGAGCATTTCCAGCAGCAGCGCGGGCGCCCGTTCGCGCCGGTAGACCGCGCCCAGCGGCGGCAGGCTGCCTTCGATATGTACATCCAGCACCCGCACGCGCCCCTGGGTGCGCAGACCCGGCAGGATGCTGCGCGGCACCAGCGAGACCGCACCGGGCTGGGTCAGCAGCCCTTCAAGAACGGGCAGCGACACGGTGGAGGCAGGAAACCATGACGCGTCTTCCAGCATGGGCAGGACTTCGGCCTCCAGGATATTGCGCACCGCGATACCGTAGCTGGGCAGCACCCAACGCGCGCCCTTCAAGGCCTTCAGTGTTATGTCGCGGCGCCCCACCAGAGCATGGCCCGCATCGGCGATCACCACGGCAGCATCCAGCAGCAGCGGCTCGAAGACAAAGGTAGCGGGCAGTGCCTCGGGCTGGCGGCAGAACACGGCATCCAGGCCCGAGCCCACGAGCTGCGACAGCAGATGCGCGCTGGTGTCCTCATGCACGTCCACATGCACCTGGGAGTGAACTTCGTAAAAGCGCGGCAGCAGCAGCGACAGCACCGACATGGCAGCCGCGGGAATGGCGCCCAGCCTCAGCGCGGCCGCCGCACCGCGCCGTATGGAAGCCAGTGACTCGGCAACCTCCTGCAGCCCCGCCAGCACGCCATGCGCGGTGTCGATCAGGGCCTGGCCCGCAATCGTGGGCCGCATGCCCCGCGCATGGCGCTCGAACAGCTTCATGTTCAGCACCCGCTCCAGCTCGGCCAGCGCCTGGGTGGCGGCCGACTGGCTCATGTGCAACTGGGCCGCAGCCTGCACCACCGAGCCGCATTGCTGCAGGGCCACCAGCAGCTGCAGCTGGCGCAGCCGCGCCTGCTTGGTGAGCCGGGAGAAAAGCTGGCGGCCTTCGGGAGTGGCGGCGTCCTCGCCGCGCTGCAGCTCGGAAAAAGGGTAACGATCAGACATGATTGGATCTAGGGTTTATACGGTACGCACGGACCAAGCTCAGAGGAGAGAGGCTGAAAGCTATCGGCATAGCTTATAGCCTGGTGCAAATATCGCGAACTGCGCGATGGCAGGAATTTCTATATTTCCAACCGCAACGGCATCTCAAGCGCAGGCCACACGGTTCGTGGGCAAACGCTTTTGCCGATATCTTTCCGGAGCCGCTCATGCCTACACCCTCGCGCCAACACTCTCGCTTTCGCCGCCTGTCCCTGATCTCTTTTGCCGCTGCCGGTGCCCTGTGGAGCCTGCCTCTGTCCCAGGCGCTGGCTGCCGAGGCGTATCCCAGCAAGCCCGTCAAGCTCATCGTGCCCTTTGCGGCCGGCGGCTCCACGGACATCGTGGCACGCGTGATTGCCGAGGGCATGCGCTCCACTCTGGGCCAGCCCGTGATCGTGGACAACAAGGGCGGCGCCGGAGGCCTGATCGGCAGCGAAGCCATCGCCCAGGCCGCGCCCGACGGCTACACCATAGGCATGGCCACGGTGAGCACGGCCGCCATCAACCCCTTGCTGTACACACGCGCCGCCAAGATAGAAGCCAAGTTGATGCCTGTGGCCAATCTGGTGACCATGCCCTCGGTCTATATGGTCCACCCCAAGATGGGCGCCAAGGATTTCACGGGCTTCATGGCCAAGATCAAGGCCCAGCCCGGCGCCTACAGTGCCGGCGTGCCCGGCCTGGGCACGCTGGGCCATCTGATGCTGGCCTCGTTCAACGAGACCATGAAGACCGAGGTCCAGATCGTGCCCTATCGCGGCAACGGCCCCGCACTCAATGACGCGCTGGCCGGCATGGTGCAGGTGATAGCCGATCAACTGCCCTCGGCCATGCCGCAGATCAAGGGCGGCAAGCTCATTCCCATCGTGCTGGCCGGGCAAAACCGCTCGCCCGACCTGCCCAATGTGCCCACGTTCAAGGAGCTGGGCTACCCCGAGCTCAACGAACTGGGCATCAGCTGGTTCGGCCTGGTCGTGCCGGCCGGAACGCCAGCGCCTATCGTCAAGCAGCTGCAGGATGCAGCCGTGAAGGCCGTGCATCAGCCCGATGTGCAAAAACACCTGAAGACCCTGGGCGCTGCGGTCACCGACATGGATCAGGCCCAGTTCCCGGCCCAAATCGCGGCCGAGATCAAGCGCAACAAGGCCCTGCTGGACAAGGCCGGCGTCAAGCCCGAATGAGCCGCCCAGCCAACCTACGCCTCATGAATCCCACACCTCTCATGCCTTCCATAGACGGACTCCAGGACTTCTTCGCGCAGCAAACACCGCGCATGACCGCGCTGGCCGACAGCATCTGGTCACTGGCCGAGCTGCGCTATGCCGAGACCGCCTCGGCCCGGCTGCATATCGACGCTCTGGCCCAATCGGGCTTTCGCATCACGCGCGATGTGGCCGGTATTCCCACGGCCTTCATGGCCGAATGGGGTGGCGAGGGGCCTGTGCTGGCCTTTCTTGGCGAATACGACGCGCTGTCGGGCCTGAACCAGCAAAGCGGCGCCCTGGTCTGCACGCCCTCCACCGACAGCCCGGGACTGGCCGGTCACGGCTGCGGCCACCACTTGCTGGGCACCTCGGCACACTTTGCCGCCATTGCCCTGCAGCAGCATCTGCAAACCAGCGGCCACCAGGCCCGGGTACGCTTTTACGGCTGCCCGGCCGAGGAAGGCGGATCGGGCAAGACCTTTATGGCACGCGCTGGCGTTTTCGACGATGTGGACGTGGCGCTGACCTGGCACCCTGCCAGCTTCACCGGCGTATTCAGCCAGAGCACGCTGGCCAATATCCAGGCCAAGTTCATCTTCCGCGGCAAGGCCTCGCATGCGGCACACTCCCCGCACCTGGGCCGCAGCGCGCTCGACGCCGTGGAACTGATGAACGTGGGCGTCAACTATCTGCGCGAGCACATGCCTTCGGACGCCCGCGTGCACTATGCGATCACCGACTCAGGCGGACTCTCGCCCAATGTGGTGCAGGCGCGTGCCGAGGTGCTGTACCTGATCCGCGCAGCCCGCAACCATGAGGCAGCCGAGCTCTATGAGCGCGTGAAGAACGTGGCCAGGGGCGCCGCGCTGATGACCGATTGCCAGGTCGAGGTGGTCTTCGACAAGGCCTGCTCCAACCTGCTGCAAAACAGCACGCTGAACCAGGTGATGTATGCGCAGATGCAGGCCCTGGGCCGGCTTGAGGTCGACGCGCGCCAGCAGCAGCTGGCCAGCGACTTCCAGGCCACGCTGGACAGCAACGACGTGGAGCAGGTCAGCCGGCCGCTGGCCAGCGTGCTGCGCGGCAAGGTGCCGGCGGTCTTCGAAGGCCTGGCACCTTACGATCCGCAAGCCAGCGACATCATGTTCGGCTCCACCGATGTGGCCGACGTGAGCTGGGTCACGCCCACGGTACAGGCCTGGGTGGCGTGCTACGCCTTCGGCACCCCCATGCACTCCTGGCAGATGGTGTCGCAAGGCCAGTCGGGGCTGGCCCATGCAGGCATGGTGCGCGCGGCCAAGGTGCTTGCGGCCACGGCCATCTCGCTGCTGGAGCAGCCCGAGCGCATCGCCGAGGCCAAGGCCGAGCTGCTGGAGCGTCGCGCAGGCCAGCCCTATGTCTGCCCCATACCGGCGGACGTGCCCCTGCCTTTCACACGTACCTGAGCGGCTGGACGCTTCAGGGCAAGGCGGCACCAAGGCTTGACCCAGCACAAAGCCGTTTGAGCGCTTCAAGGCGATAGTGGCGACAGACCACCGTCACTCACCAAGGAGCTGTGCATGAAGCTGATGATCGACCTTTTCTCTACCGACTATGGCCTGATGAGTCTGATCGTGATCCTGTTGATCCTCGTGATGGCCGTGTTCTTCACGCGCCTGTTCATGGGCAAGATGAAGAACGTGGCCCAGACGCCGCTGGAGTGATGCGCCAGACGCCAGACGGGTGGGCTGCGGCCCTGAGTTGCGCAAAAAAGGCCGGTATTGCTCCGGCCTTTTTTCTAGGGCGAATGGGCAGCCGCGCCTCAGTAGTGCGGCGGCAGCTCGTCACGCAGATTGCGCGGCCCACCCGCTCCACCGTCGGGCGTCTGACGCTTGAGTTCGCGCAACTCGTTGATCAATGCACCTATCTGTTCCTGCTGGCGGTAGATCGTCATGTTCAGCTGCTCCAGCAGGTCCTCGGTGTAGCTGGCCTTGATCTCCAGCTCCATGATTCGCTCCTGCAGCGCCTGCAGGCTGTCAGCGCTCTCGCTCATGCCTTGAAAGCCTTGGCCAGACGCGCAATGCCTTCGCGGATCTTGTCCTCGTCAGCCGTGGCAAACGACAGGCGGAAGCTGGCGTTATCAGGGTTTTGTGCATAGAAAGGCGCGCCAGGCACAAAGGCCACGCCCTGCTCGATGGCCTTCCTGGCCAGTTCGCCCGCATCGGCCAGTTGACCACGCGCGCCCGTCAGACGTACCCACATGAACAGACCGCCCGCAGGCTGCACAAACTCGACCGCGTCGCCCAGTTGCTCGCGCAGCGCATCGCCCATGGCCTTGGCGCGCCGGGCATAGACCTCGCGCACATGAGCCAAGGTCTTGGGCATGACACCCGACTTCAAATACTGAGCTGCCGTGGCCTGGGCAAAGGTGCTGGTGTGGGCATCGCTGAACTGCTTGCACATCACGGCGCGGGCCAGCAGCTCCGGCTGGGCAATCAGCCAGCCTATGCGCAAACCGGGGCTCAGCACCTTGGACAGGGAGCCACAGTGCGCCAGCCACTCGCGGCTGCCGGGCACCTCGCGGCTCAGCGCCAGCAAGCTGGCCGGCGGTGCAGCGTCGAAATACAGGTCGCCATAGGGATCGTCTTCGACCACCAGCGTCTGGTATTTGACCGCCAGCTCCAGCACCTTCTTGCGGCGCTCCAGGCTCAACATGGCGCCACTGGGATTGCCGAAGGTGGGAATCAGATAGACCAGCTTGGGCTTGTGCTCGGCAATCAGCTTTTCCAGCTCGTCGGTCTTGACGCCATGCTCGTCCACCGGCGCAGAGATCACCTCGGCGCCGTACAGGCGAAAACACTGGATGGTAGCCAGAAAGGTCGGGCCTTCGACGATGACCTTGTCGCCCTCTTCCAGCATGGTCTTGCCCAGCAGATCCAGCGCCTGCTGGCTACCCGTGGTCACGACGAGCTGCTCCGGTGCCACGTCGGATGCACCCTTGCTGGCCATGAAGCCGGAGAGCTGTTCACGCAGCGGCTGATAACCCTCGGTTGCACCGTACTGCAATGCTGCGCCTGCCTCTTCCTGCAAGGCCTTGGCAGAAGCGGCGCTGATGCCTGCCACATCGAACATGGCGCTGTCCGGAAAGCCGCCCGCAAAACTGATGATGCCGGGCTTGCCCAGCAGTTTGAACAGTTCACGAATCGCAGAAGTTTCTACGTTGTTGAGTCGTTTGGCAAATTGCATACGTTTTTTTCGGTTAAAGCACGGCAGAAAACACAGGGCCGCATGCGCGGCAGCCGCCTATTGTGCGCTCCCACATCGCCTCAGAGGGAAGTAGTCATCTTTTTGTAGGACATGCCGGAAGTCCCAAGTAATCAAACTCCTACCAATAATTCAATGTTGATAGTAAATGTTAATTATGTGTTACTTGGCGTCTCAAACTTTGAATTGGACAGCTTGTCAAGCCGCCAAGAACATTGGCCCACCGATGCAAAGACAGCTGCGTCGCCTGCGATGTTCAACCTTTGATGAATGGAGGATTTATGCGCAATACCAATTTCACCAGCAAAGCGCTATCTGCAGCCATGGCTGGCACTGCATCGATTGGCCTGCGCAGTCTGTGCGCCGTGGCCTTGATTGCGGGCCTTGCCGCCTGCGGCTCCAGCGGTTCACTGCGTAGCGATCTGGGCCCCGACGGCACAGGGGGCGGCGATATCGTTTCGGGTGGCGGCACGGGAGGCGGAACAGGAGGAGGCACTGGCACCGGCGGCGGTACTGTTGTGGGTGGCGGTAACACTGGAGGCGGTAACACTGGAGGCGGTAACACTGGAGGCGGTAACACTGGAGGCGGTAACACTGGAGGCGGTAACACTGGAGGCGGTAACACTGGAGGCGGTAACACTGGAGGCGGTAACACCGGCAATACTGGCGGAGGAACCACCACTCCGACCGCAGGTCCTCTGACGCCCGTGGCCAATACCGTGACTCAGGCTGCAGGCACTGTTGGCGGTTTGAAGGGCGTCATCAACGACGCCAACACCGTTGTGACCGGCGTATTGGGCTCGGCAACCAACAACACTCCGCTTTCCGGAATTGCGCAACCCGCCAGTGGCATTCTTGGTAACACCAGCAATGCCGTTGGCAGCCTCTCGGGCGGCGTCGCAGCCGGTCTGGGACAAATTGGCACCAACCCCAACGCTGTCGGCACCACGGTGCAGAGCGTGGCCCCCACCGTGGGCTTTCTGGGCAAGGCCGTCACCTCAGCAGGCGCAACCGTCAGCGCTCTGGACAAACCCCAGCTGGGCGTGGTGGGCGATGTCTCGGGCCTGGCTGGCGGGTTGGTTCAGGGTGTCGGCGGTACCGTTCAGCATCTGGAAGGCACTCTGAATCAGGTCACCGGCAGCCCCCTGGTCTCGGGCCTGACAGGAACGGTGGACCGCGTGGCCCCTCCTGTGCTGACGACGGTCGTGGGTGCCGTGCAGGGCATCACACAGACCACGGGTCTGGGTCAACCGGTGAACAACATCCTGACTACGGTGGGTGGCGTGGTGAATCACGTGGGAGGAGCCCTCACCGCAACGGGCACACCTGTGGTCTCGCCTCTGGGTGGCGTGGTGAGTGGCGCAGGCAATACCGTTGCCGCCCTGGGCGGGGTAGTCAACAACCCCGTCAATGGAACACCTAACACTGGCCTGTTGGGCGGGGTACTTGGCGGCGTGGCAGGTGGTTCAACAGGCAGTGGTGCAACAGGCCCGCTGACTGGCGTGACAGGCCTGGTCGGCAACACCCTCGGCGCTGTGACAGGTGCCTTGGGCGGCGTGGCAGGCGGTGCCACCGGCGGTAATGCAGGCGGGGCTGCGGCGCCTCTGGGTGGTGTGACCAATGTCGTAGGAGGCACTGTGGGCGCGGTAACCGGCCTGGTTGGCGGCGTGGCAGGTGGTTCAACAGGCAGTGGCGCAACAGGCCCGCTGGCTGGCGTGACAGGCCTGGTCGGCAACACCCTCGGCGCTGTGACAGGCACCTTGGGCGGTGTGGCCGGCGGTGCCACCGGCGGTAGTGCCGGCGGAGCTGCAGGACCTTTGGGTGGCGTGACCAATGTCGTAGGAGGCACCGTGGGCGCGGTAACCGGCCTGGTTGGCGGCGTACTCGGCGGCGTGACCACCGTGGCCGCGGGTGCCAATGTGACCAACACCACCACTGTCAACGCAGGCGCCGCAGCAGGCGGCGGACTGCTTGGCGGTTTGCTGGGCGGCCTCGCCCCTCGCAAATAAGAGTCTCAGCATGACGATGGCTGCAGCGAGAAACTTGCTGCAGCCCGCCCAACCCGCCCTGCGCGGGTTTTTTTGCGACAGACCCGGATATTCAAAACGGGGCAGGCAGTCAACAATAGCCAAGCCCGGAATGAAAGAACTAGATCACACGAAGAGGGACCAATGTTCATGCATAAGAGCAAAAACATACACATCACCCAGGCCATATCCGCTTTGCTCCTGCTTTCCGGCGGCTCTTTAGCCTGGGCACAGGCCGGCAACCCGCTCAACAGCCTTCCTCAAACTCAGGATACCAACAGGCGCCCGCAGGTTCCGGTGCAAATCGAGAAGCCTCAGGTAAGCCCACAGGACATTGCAAACATGCAAGTCGCGGTACGCGGTGTGAATGTGCAGGGCAGCACTGCGATTGCTTTTGAGGAAATCAGCGCCCTTTTCACCCCCTTCATCAACGGTACTCACACCGTGGGCGAGCTGGCTGGAGCAGCCCAGAAAGTCAGTGCACTCTATCAAAGCCACGGCTATGCGCTTTCCTTCGCCTACCTGCCACCGCAGAGCTTTGCGGGCGGGGTGGTGCAGGTCAATGTGGTGGAAGGCTTTGTCGGCAGCCTGAGCATGGAAGGCAACTTCGGCCGCTCCGAAAACAGCATTCGCGAACTGGCCCAGCCTCTGCTCAATGAGAAGCCGCTGACCACCAAGACCTTTCAGCATCAGACCCAGCTTATGGCGCGCCTGCCCGGCGTGCAGATCACTGCCTCGGCCAGCCTGCCCACGACCACGGACGGTGCCGTGCCACTGGTCATCAAATCCAAGCACAAGCCGATTGCAGTCACCCTGGGCGGAGAATTGCGCGAACCCACGCCGCGCGTCATTGGCACGGTGACGTTCAACGATCCCCTGTGGGAAGGCAGCCAGTTGCAAGCCTCGGCCATGCTGCAAAACCCCGACAAGGAGCGCTATGCATTGATCGGGCTGACCCAGCAGCTGACGCCCGAAGGCACACAGGCACGCGTGAGCTATTCCGATTACCGCAGCTTCAATCCACCCGCCACTCACACTCCTGGCATCGATGATCTGACAAAGCAGCGCAAAGTCGACTTCAACATCAGCCACCCCTGGATACTGAGCAACACCACCCAGCTCAGCACCACGGCCGGTATCTATGCCATCAACTACAGCCGCGAGCTGGCAGACAGAACGGCCTCCTTCCTGCGCGAGGAAAAGGTACGCACGCTCTATGCCCAGCTGGCTTGGGCATCGTTCAGCCCCAACACGACCAGGTCTGCATCCGTGTTGCTGGCGCATGGTCTGGACGGCCTGGGAGCCTATAAGAACAGCGACCTCTACATTCAGGGCCAGGGCATCACATCGAGGCAGCCCAACCCGGCCAAGCTGGACTTCACGCGCCTGACCGCGGACTACAGCCAGCGCCACCGCTTTGCCAACAAATTCGGGGCCGCCTTTGCCGTAGGCGGCCAGTACAGTGCCGATATCCTGCCCGTGCCCGAGCGCATCTCCTTTGGCTCCACCCGTTTTGGCCGTGGCTACCAGCCCGGTGAATTCTCCGGCGACTCGGGCCTGGGGGCCAGCGCCGAGCTGAACTACCAGTTCCCGATCAATCAGCCCTGGATCAAATCAGCCGAGCCCTATCTGCTTTACGAATGGGCCCGCACGCGCCAGGAAACCAGCGGCGTCAAGGGCAATACACTCAAATCGGCCAGCCTGGGACTGCGTATCTCGGACAACCGCCACTACGCGCTGGATCTGGCGATGAGCAAACCTCTGGGCGACCGCGCCACCAACAACCCCGAGCGCAAACTGCGTTACAGCCTGGTGTTGAGCTACAACCTGGACCCATGAGTCAGCAGTCCTTGCCCAAAAAAGCCGCTGCCGACTGCAGCGGCTTTTTTTGAGGTTCGAGCGCCTCTAGCCACGCCACAATAGCAATATGAAAAAAAGCGATATCGAGCCTTTTTTTGCCGCACTCAAGGCTGCCAACCCCGCACCGCAAACCGAGCTGGAATACACCACGGTATTCGAGTTGCTGACTGCCGTGCTGCTGTCGGCCCAGGCCACCGATGTAGGCGTGAACAAGGCCACGCGCAAGCTGTTCCCCGTTGCCAACACGCCGCAAGCCATTCTGGACCTGGGGCAGGAGGGGCTTGAAAGCTATATCAAGACCATAGGCCTGTACCGCAGCAAGGCCAAGCATCTGATGGAAACCTGCCGCATGCTGGTCGAGCTGCATGGTGGCAAGGTACCCGCCACGCGCGAAGAGCTGGAAGCCCTGCTCGGTGTGGGCCGCAAGACCGCCAATGTGGTGCTGAACGTGGCTTTCGGCCAACCCACCATGGCCGTGGACACGCATATCTTCCGCGTCGGCAACCGCACGGGGCTGGCCCCTGGCAAGAATCCGCTGGAAGTGGAAAAGCAGCTGATGAAGCGCGTGCCCGATGACTACGCGGTCGACTCGCACCACTGGCTGATTCTGCTGGGCCGCTATGTCTGTCAGGCACGCAAGCCGCGTTGCTGGGAATGTGTGGTTTCGCAGTACTGCGATTTTTCGCCCAAGACACCGGCACCCAGCGCTGCTAAAAAAGCATAAAAACAGCTTGAAACGCTTATTGATACAGCGCAACAAGCTATCAATTTTGCATTTCTAGCCCAACACTGAATGACTAGCTTTTGGTGCTGACGCCGGCCGACTCGAAGCTCGCCATCTCATTGAGCATGGTGCAGGCCGACTGCAGCAGCGGCCAGGCCAGCGCAGCCCCCGACCCCTCGCCCAGGCGCAGCTGCCAATCCAGCAATGGTTGGGCCTGCAGATGCGCCAGCATGCGCTGATGACCGGGCTCCCCGGAGCGGTGGGCATAGATGCAGCGCTGCAGCACATGGGGTTGCATACGACTGGCTACCAGCACGGCCGCCGTGGTGATGAAACCATCGACCACAATCACGCGGCGCTCTGCCGCGGCCTGCAACACCGCACCTGTCATGGTGGCAATCTCCAGCCCGCCCATGGCCGCCAGCACGGCCAAGGGGTCGCTCACGCCGGCATGATGATCCAGTACCTGACGCAGCACCGCGATCTTGCGCGCCAGTCCTTCGGCATTCAGGCCCGTACCCGCGCCCGTCACCTCTTGCACGGGCTCGCCACACAGCCGCGCCAGCAGCAATGAGGCGCTGGAGGTGTTGCCAATCCCCATCTCGCCCAGCAGCAGTGCGTTGCCAGGCAGGCTTTTGACCAACTGAGCGCCATTGCGCAGTGCATGCGCGCATTGCTCGGCCGTCATGGCCACGCCCTCGCTGCAGTCGGCCGTGCCGTAGGCCACTTTTCTGCGCCACAGCCGGGGCTCGCTGGCCTGGGGCAGCTTGTGCTCGGGGTCTTGCTCACGTACGGCAAAGTCCCGCGCCACGCCACAATCCACCACGTTGAGGGCAATGCCGTGCTGGCGCGAGAGCACGCTCACCGCTGCGCCACCGGCCAGAAAGTTCTCCACCATCTGCCAGGTCACATCTACGGGGTAAGCAGACACGCCCTTGGCGGCCAGTCCGTGGTCGGCGGCAAACACCACCATCTGAGGCGCTTCAAGCTGGGGCGTATCAGTGCCCAGAATGCACGCCATGCGCAGCGCCTGCTGCTCCAGCACGCCAAGCGAGCCCACGGGCTTGGTCTTGAAATCCAGCTTGTGCTGTACGCGCTCCTGCAGATTCGCATCGTGAATATCCCCCACTCGCGGGCAGGACCAGATGACGGACAAAGAGGAATCAGAGAAGTCGGAGGTTGGAACGGAGCTCATGCATGCAGTCATTCCCGGTGCCTCGAAGCCATGCACCGACCACCACCGGGATGCGGCCAGCACGCTTGCAACAGCCCTCAAGTATCGCGCTTTCAACGGCCGCAGCTTCGCTCTGGGCATGAAAATTGACACCCCACGCTCCCCACTTCGTGTGGTCGCTGCCCCTCCGAGAGGGATGTTTTTCATCTTGGGGCGGCCCGGCGATGAAAAAAGGCCCCGAAGGGCCTTTGCTTGTGAATGCCGGCAGCGATTACTGGTTCACCGGCACTTCGACCGTGGATTCGCGCAGGATGCCGCCTTCCTTCACCGATCCGCTGACTGCGCCCTGCTTGACACGCTCGGCACAGGCCTGGCGATCGATATCGGTTTTGAACACTGCGCAGCGTGCAAATGCATTGCGCTCGTACTGATCAGGACCCTTGCCGTCATCGAGACGACCGCGCTGCGCTTCGGCCTTGGCAGCCGCCGCCTCGCGCGCAGCGGGGTTGGCATCGTGGCGGTGGTGACGGTGATGCTTGTGGGCTTGCTTCTTCATTGCAGCCGCTGCGGGCTTGGCTGCGTCCTGAGCCGCTTCGGGTGCAGCAGGAGTCTGCGCATTGGCAAAGCCTGCTGCAATCAGCACTGCAGCACCCAAGGCCAGTTGCAAGATACGCATTGCGGAATGAACCATATGAAACTCCGTTCCCAATAAGTGAATGACTGTGCTAGCTTGCACGCTATCCATGTTCACTTTTATCGGTACAGCACACAAGCCCATGCAAGGCTAGGCCTACAGCAGAGGCAGACTTTTTTGCCCTGGCTCAAGTTCGAACCACTGCTCCACGCCCTTGGCCAGGCGCTCAAACACCTGATCCAGACTGGGTGCGGCATGACCGAACAGCGCATGGATCACGCTTGCATTTTCGAACAAGCCATGCAGATAGGTGCCCACCACCGCCGGGTTGCCGCCCTGCCACAGCATGCCGGACAGCAGCTCTTGCGCAGGCTGGGCCGAGTCGGCCTGCATATCGGCACGCAGCTGGGTTTGGCCGTGGTGAATTTCATAGCCCGCAGCCACCGCACCGCTGAGTGCCTGCCATGGGGCTTGCAGCGTGGGCATGGTCATGGTCGTGGGTTTTACGGTCTTTTCATGCGCAAACAAGGTCGCCAGCGGCAGCAGGCCCAGACCCGCCGCGTTGCCGTCCACACCATGCAGATCAATCAGCGCCTCACCCAGCATCTGCAGGCCACCGCAAATACCCAGCACGCGCTTGCCGGCATCGGCATGGGCGACGACGGCCGCATCCAGGCCCTGCTTGCGCATCCAGGCCAGATCGGCCTCGGTGGCCTTGCTACCGGGCAGGATGACCCAGTCAGCATCGGCGATCTGCGCAGGCGTTCGCGTCCAGACCACACGCACGCCGGGTAGCTGCAACAGCGGCTGGAATTCATCCAGATTGCTGATACGCGGATAGGCCACGATGGCGATGCTCGTGTGCACCAACTGGCCCGCACCTGTGCTGCCTCGGTCGTCAAACACGCCATCTTCCTCTGGCAAGCCATGGTGAAACTGCATGGGGATACAGGCCACGGTGGGCACGCCCGTCCTGTCCTGCAGCATCTGCGGCGCCGGTGCCAGCAGCGACGCGTCGCCCCGGAACTTGTTGAGCACAAAGCCCTTGATCAGCTTTTGCTCATCCTCCGGCAGCAGCGCCCAGGTGCCGTAGAGATGGGCAAATGCCCCGCCCCGGTCGATATCGGACACCAGCAGACAATGCGCATTGCAATGCTTGGCCACGCGCATGTTCACGACATCGCTGGCATGCAGATTGATCTCGGCGGGCGAGCCTGCGCCTTCAATCACCACCACATCGTTTTCCGCACGCAGCGCATCGAGTGCCTGGGCGATCTGCGGCCAGACCTTGAGGCTACGCCCACGCCATGGCATCTTGGACAGCGCCTCGTCCACCTGGCCAAACAGCACCACCTGGCTGCGTGTATCGGCCTCGGGCTTGAGCAGCAGCGGGTTCATGCGCACATCGGGCACGGCACCTGCGGCCAGGGCCTGAAGATACTGCGCGGTGCCGATCTCGCCCCATTGGCCATCGGGAGTGGCAACCACGCGTGCGTTATTGCTCATGTTCTGCGCCTTGAAGGGCGCGACCTTCAGGCCCAGGCTGCGGTAGTAGGCGCACAGCGCCGTGGCCACCCAGCTCTTGCCCGCGCCACTGCTGGTGCCCAGCACCATGATGCAAAGTGCTGTCATGTCTCAGTGATTGAAAGTTGTTTCAACAGGAATCGGAAGCACCATGCGCTGCATGATGCGGGCAAGCGCCTCACCGGGCTGCAGGCACAGCCCCATATGGGAGGGTGAGGTCTGAATAATGCTGCTGCGCTTGGCCGTCAACCAGTGATAGCGCGAGCGCATGGGCAACTGGGCGATGGGGCCTCCATGGGCTGCACCTTCACAGATGGCGACAATGGCGCCCAGATGACGGCGCACGGTCTCCAGATCCACATTGGGGTCCAGCGCCAGCAGACGCTTCTCGTCGAGCGCGATCGCAGCCTCCAGATGGCCGGTGCGCTGGCAGGAGAGAATGACACCCACGTTCACAAACTCCTCGCGTTCCACACGCGGAACC
This sequence comes from Comamonas resistens, assembly GCF_030064165.1. Taxonomy (NCBI): domain Bacteria; kingdom Pseudomonadati; phylum Pseudomonadota; class Betaproteobacteria; order Burkholderiales; family Comamonadaceae; genus Comamonas; species Comamonas resistens. The sequence goes on along the minus strand of NZ_CP125947.1, from coordinate 2,138,688 downwards.
ACCCGCACGACCGCGTAGTCGTACACCTCATGCGCGTGCATCTATCACTCCCTGCAACCAGCGGCCCCGCTCGGCCAAGCGAGCCACAAAATAATTCACATAGGCTGCGCGGTGTGCCTGCGCATCGCGCAGCAGCTCGCTGTCACGGTCAGCGGCGGCCTGCTCCAGAAAGCAGTCGGGCACCAGGGCCAAGATAGCGGCCAATACCTCGGGCGTCAGCCTGGCCGCCAGCTCCTCGTCCACCTCGGCCAATTGGCTGGCCAGCGGCAGCAGCACATGCTCGCTACTGGGCGCAAAGGGCTTGGCCGGATCGGCGACGGCGCCGTTCCATGCATGGTGAAAGGTCAGACTGGCACCATGATCTATCAACCAGGGCTGCTTTTTGCACATCAGCATATTGGTGTTGCGCGCCGTGCGGTCCACATTGCTGACCAGGGTGTCAAACCAGACCAGACGCGAGGCAAAATCGCTGTCCACCACATCCACGGCCGGGTCAAAGTTGATGGCCCCGGGCAGATAGTCCAGTGCCACGTTGAGGCCATCGCTGGCGCGAATCAGATCCTGAATTTCAGGGTCGGACTCGGTACGTGCCAGCAGAGCGTTCAGCCGGGCCAGCACGATCTCGGGCACGGGCAGGCCCAGAGCACGGGCCATCTCGCCCGAGACGATCTCGGCAATCAGGGCACGCACGCCCTGGCCGGCCCCGCGGAATTTGAGGACATAGGTCCCCAGATCATCGGCTTCGACAATCGCGGGCATGGAGCCGCCTTCGCGCAGCGGCGTGACATAACGCTCCACCAGCACGGAGCGCAGCTTCGGTGTTTGAGAGTCCATGCGAAATGGTAGCGCCTCACGCTACTGCGGCCGGGGTTGCAAGGTCATTTCAGGCTCAACCACGCGCGCTCCAGCGCGGCCTGAGATATGGGCGGCAGCACGCCCAGGCGCACATGGCCCGGCAAGCCAAAGCTGGCGCAGTCGCGCAGCTTGATGCCCTGCGCCCGCAAACCGGCCAGGGACTGCGCCACATCATCGACCGGCAACCGCACCACAAAATAATTGGCCTGATGACCAGGCAGCACCTGCCAGCCCAGACGCTCGCACAGCGCCAGCTGCTGTGCCTTCCAGCGCCGCAAGGTCGCCCGGCTCTGTGCCAGCCATTGCTGGACCTCATCCGTCACCCAGGCTTGCAACATGGCCACGCCATGCGTTCCCACCACCCAGGATGCAGCCAGCGCGCGCAATGCCTGCATCTCTGCAGCAGGCGCATGCACGGGCGCTATCGCATAGGCCGCGCGCACGCCCGTCATGCCCAGGGCCTTGTTGGGAGTCCATAGTTGCCAGACCGCATCCAGCGCACGCTCTGGCGCATCGCCTTCCAGCCACAGCGGGCGGTAAGCGCAGTCCAGCACCCGCCATTCCTTGGCCTCGGGGCCCTGTTGCCAGGCTGGCCAGATGTCTTCCACTGCGCCCAATGGGCTGGACGGCTCACAGGCCCAGCTCAGCAGAGGCGGCGTGGCAGTCTCGGTGCGGCGGCATAGCGCCAGCCGCCATACGCGTGCCGCCTGCAGGTAGTCGCCATAGTGGTGCCTGGGAAACTGCACGCTTTTGCCGCCACTGCGCACCACATGCAGGGTGATGCGGTGAATCAGCTCGCTGCTGCTGCCGCCGATCAGAATGCGCTCCAGCGCCACGCCATGAAACGCCGCCAGCTGCTGGCGCAGCACGGTGTATTGCGGGTCCGGATACTGGGCCACATGGGCCGCCTGCAGCGCTTTCACCGCCGTGGGACATGGGCCGCAGGCATTGCGGTTGGTCGAAAAATCATGCGCAGGCACGCCCTGCGCATCGGTGCCGCCATGCATGGCGGCTGCATTCACATCAAACATGAGCCAACCGCTTCCACATCCACAGCGCCATCAAAACCATAGCTATCAGCGCAAGCAGCACCTGCGCTACAACCACCTTGGAAGCCAGACTCACCGAGCGCAGCAAGTCCTCGGACCGTGGTGCATGTCCCTGGGGGTTGAGCCGGTACACACCAGGCTTGGACAGCTGCACGCCCAGCACCTGGGCCATGGCTCCCATGGGCCAGCCGCCATTGGGCGAAGGCGTCACCCGCGCATCGCAGCGCAGGGCTTGCCATCCAAGCCCCCCTGCCACCAGCGCCAGCCAGGCCGCCGTGATGCGTGCCGGAATCCAGTTGAGCACATCGTCGGCCCGCGCTGCCCACTTGCCTGCCCACTGCCAGTGACGGCGCTGATCGCCCTGGCCGCGCCAGCCCGGATAGCCCCACATGGCATCGGCGGTATTGGCCAGGCGGTAGACGGCTGCGCCGGGCAGGCCCGCAACAATGAACCAGAACAGCGGCGCGATCACCGAATCGCTGAGGTTCTCGGCCAGCGTCTCGATCGCGCTTTCGCGCACCGTGGCTGCATCCAGCTGCGTGGTATCGCGACTGACCAGCCAGCTCAAACGCTCCCGCCCCGCAGGCAGCGACTGCTGCAGGGCAGACTCCACCGCTAGCACCTCGTCCTTGAGCATGCGCCAGGACAGCAGCGGCTTGAGCAGCACGCCCACCAGAATGCCGTGCAACCACCAGGGCTGGTAAGGCAGCAAAAACTGGAGGGTCCAATAGATAGCAAAAACCATAGCTGCCAGCACACACCAGACAAGCGCTGCGAGCATGAAACGCTTGTAATCCCTGGCAATCTCGGCACGCGGTGCCAGCAGGCGTCCTAGCCCGCCCAGCAGCTTGCCCATATAAACCACAGGGTGCAGCCACATGGGCGGCTCGCCCCAAAGCCTGTCGAGCAGCAGCGCCACCAACACGGCCATCAGCACATTGCACAGATTGTGGGCGGGGGGCAGAAAAGACTCGACCTCTGTCGCAGTGGCGACTTGCCAGAGCCAGGCCAGCGGGCTGAAAGACCATGCCAGAAGGTCCCACCAACTGATGGTGACCATATTCATGGTGCAGGCTGTCCCTTGCCCGCGCCCTGGTTTGCGCCCTCTTCCCAGACATCGTCCATCAGCATGTCCTGCAGCGGCGCGCGGCTGGCCCATTTCTCCTGCTGCAGCATGGGGGCTGCGTAATAGGCATCAACGGGGCCCAGACACAGCACGCCCAGGGGGTGCGCGCCGCCTGGCATCTTCAGCAACTGCGCCAGCGCCAGCGGATCGAAAATCGACACCCAGCCCATGCCCAGGCCCTCGGCCCGTGCCGCCAGCCAGAGGTTTTGAATCGCGCAGGCCGTGCTGGCGATATCCATCTCGGGCAAGGTACGGCGGCCAAAGATATGGGCTTCGCGCCCCGGCGGCATGGCCACGACCAGCACCTCGGCCGCATCGAGCACGCCCTGGACCTTGAGCTTCATGAAATCTTCTTCACGTTCACCCAATGCCTGGGCCGTGCGTACACGCTCCTCCTCGACCAGCGCGTGAATCTGCTTGCGCAGATCAAGGCTTTTGACACGGATGAAACGCCAGGGCTGCATGAAGCCGACGCTGGGCGCATGGTGGGCCGCACGCAACAGCCGCAGCAGCACCTCGTCGCTGACCTCGCCGCCGGCAAAGTGGCGCATGTCACGGCGCTCGTATATGGCGCGGTAGACGGCAGCGCGCTCGGCCTCGGTAAAAGGCGTGGCGGGGATGGTGGGCGAGCCCTGAGTTTTGTCTGATGCTGACATGCCCACATTGTCCTGCAACCCACTGGCTTGCAACAGGGAAAAAGCGCTAGCGGAAAACACAATCGTCCATTCTTGATTTCGGTGCGGAAACTGCAAAAAGCACAGCGCTTTGTCTGTGCTTTTGCGCAGCATCTGCCTGCGGCTCAGCGCTTTGCCATTTGTTTGCCGGGCCGCTCAGCTGCCCACATGCATGGTAAAGCGCGCACCATTGTTCAGCTCGCATTGGCCTGTGCCCAGCGTGCCGGAGTTCATCTGATAGGTGCAGCGCATCCAGCCGCCACGCGCGCCCACGCCATTGGCCACGCCTGTTCTTGCGCTATTGGCACTGCGCGTGGCTTCGCCGGTATAGGTTTCACCCAGAATATTCGCGGTGAAAATGCCGCGCCCATGCATATCGTTGGTGACCGTGCCCTGCACCAGGCCATAGCGCGCTGCCAGGTCATTGGCGGGATACATGCGAGCATTGAAAGTCACAGCCGTGTTCACGGGAGCCACGCTCTGAACCGCCGCAGCAGGCGACTGAACCGGCCCGCCGGGCACGGGCTGCACAGGAACCACGTAGCAGGCAGTCAGCAGGACGCTGGATGCCGCCAGTGCGGCGACCTGCGCGGCAAGACGGGTGTACCGGGAAACAGGGGAAACAGATGCAATGCTGCTAGACATATGACGTGAACAAGGCCCAGGTGAATTCCTGTGACTGCAGTCTGCAGGGGTAGACGGTCTGCGGGCCCCGTCTATGTCACAAGTGGCGCGGCATCAGCTTGCCGGCATCCTGCGGCGATACTTTGGACCGATTCTTCTGGATCGCAGCTTGCGGATCAGTCCTCAATACCGCGCTGGGCGGGCACGCCGGCCTGGAATGCATGCTTGATCAGCGTCATCTCGGTCACCGTATCGGCGATATCGATGATTTCCTGCGGGCAGCGGCGGCCCGTCAGGCAGACATGCACTTCCTTGGGACGGGCCTGGAGTGTGTCCAGCACCTCCTGCAAAGGCAGCCAGCCGTAGATCAGCGGGTAGGTGATTTCGTCGAGCACGACCAGGAAATACGCGCCCGACAGAATGTCGGCCTTGGCTTTTTCCCAGCCGTCGCGGGCCAGCTGAGCCGAATGGTCAAGGTCCTTGCTCTTCCAGCTGAAGCCGTCGCCCAGCCCCTCTATGGGCAGGCCCACCTGCTCGGCCAGGCGGTGTTCGCCAAAGCGTGCCGTCGGCACTTTCATGAACTGATAGACCTTGACGGCCTTGCCCCGGCCCGTGGCGCGAAAAGCCAGGCCAAACGCAGCCGTGCTTTTGCCCTTGCCGTTGCCGGTGTTGACGATGAGCAGGCCGCGGCGCTCGCCCTCGGGCTTTTCATAGGGCTTTTCGGTGGGAGGAGTTTCAATATTCATAGCTTCTCACGCTTATTCAACAAGGGCCACAGGGCCAAAAGACTAAAAATCAGGTCATGCGTGGCAAAGCCAGCCAGTGGCCGTCCAGCTCGCGCACCTGAATGCGGTTTTCAAAAACGGATTCCAGCGCGCGATGCGTGGCGGGGTCGGCACAACGGCCATGCTGGATGACGCAGCCGTCACTCAAGATGACCATCTCGTCGGCCAGCAAGGCAAACGACAGCTCATGCAGCACGCTGACCACGGTCACGCCCTGCTGCACCAGGCTGCGCGCGGTCAGCATCCAGTCGGTCTGATGCGGCGGGTCCAGATTGGCCAGGGGTTCGTCCATCAGCAGCACCTGGGCCTGCACGGCCAGCGCCCGCGCCAGCAGCACGCGCTGGCGTTCACCGCCGGACAACTGGCCCAGACTGCGCTGGCGCCATTCCCATGCATGGGTCTGGCGCAGCGCCTGCTGCACGGCCTGGTGGTCGGCTGCGCTCGCAGGTGCCAGCCAGCCCTGGTGTGGCAAGCGGCCCAACATGACCACGTCGTAGACGGACATGTCGCCGGCCACGGCCTGGTTCTGCCCCAGCCAGGCCAGGGTTTGAGCACGTTCGCGGCTGCTCCAGCCTTGCAGCGGCCGGCCTTGCAGCAATACCTGACCGCTTTGGCTTTGATGGCCTGCCTTCATGCCAGCCATGGCGCGCAGCAGCGTGGATTTGCCCGCACCATTGGGGCCGACGATGGCCGTCGAGCGCGAGCGTGCAATCTGCAGATCGATGTTGCGCAGCACTTCGCGCTCGCCCAGTTGCACACGCAAATCAGAGACCGCCAGGGTGAAGGTGATTTCGCTCATGCGCCCTCCCCGCCTTGCAATGCGCCACGCCTGTGCATCAGCCACAGCAGATAGCTGCCGCCCAGCACGGCCGTCAGCACGCCAATCGGCAGCTCCTGCGGGGCAAGCAGCCAGCGCGCCAGCAAATCTGCGGCCAGCAGCAGCACAGCGCCCATCAGGCAGCTCAGAACCAGCAGCCAGCGATGCAGCGCCCGCACCATGGAGCGCACCAGATGCGGCGCAGCCAGCCCCACAAACGCAATCAACCCCGTCTGCGCTACCGCCGTGCCCGTGGCCATGGCCAGCAGCACGATCAGCAGCAGCCGCAGCGGCGCCAGCGGCAGGCCCAGACTATGGGCCGTGGCTTCACCCAGCGCCAGACCGTCAAGCACGCGGCTCAACCCCCAGGCCAGTACCAGAGTGGGCAGCAACACCCACAGCATCAGCGCACAGGCATTCCAGCCCACAAAGGCCGTGCTGCCCAGCATGAAGGATTGCATGGCCTGCATGACATCCAGGTTCATCATCAGCACCAGCGATGCGGCGGCGCCCAGCACCACTCCTACCACCACTCCGGCCAGCAATAGCCGCATGGTGTTGTGCACGCCCTTGGCCAGCACCAGGGTCAACACCACGGCCAGCACCGCCCCCGTGAAAGCTGCACCCGTCACGCCCCAGCGTGCCAGCCCGGCCAGTGCAAACGGCGACACACCCAGCGCCGCCATGGCCAGCGCCACACCCAGCGATGCACCGGAGGCACTGCCCAGCAGATAAGGATCGGCCAGCGGGTTGCGAAACACGCCTTGTGCAATCGCACCAGCCAGCCCCAGCAAGCCACCCGCCAGCAAGGCGCCGACCGTGCGCGGCAGGCGAATATCCATCACGATCTGCCAGGCCAGCGGGTCTGAACACGCCTTCCACACGCTTTCAAAACCCGTGCTGCCAATGCCTGCGCCCAGGACGGCCAACCCCAAAACGGCCAGCGTCAGCCACAGCAGCAGCCAGGGCGCAGCCTGCCCTTGCATGCGGCCAGACCTCATGGCCTTCATTTCGACGAAACCTGCTTTTCAGCCAGGCCTTGCAGGCAGCGGGCCATGATGTGCGCGGCCTCGGCCATGCGCGGGCCGGGGCGTATCAGAATGTCGGACTGCTCGGGCGTGAAGCGGCAGATGGACCCTGCACGCACGGCGCGCATCTGAGCCCAACCCGGGTATTCGGGCACCCCGTTTTTCCAGCTGCGCTCGCCCGCCATCAGCACATCGGGATCTGCCTTGACCACATATTCGGGATTGATGCGCGGGAAGGGACCCAGCTTGGCATCGATCACATTGCGCAGATGCAGCGCAGTCAATGTCTCGCCAATGAACGATTTTTCACCGGCCGCATAAGGTCCGCGACTGGCTTCAAAGAACACACGCTGGCCACGCATGACTGGCGGCACGCTATCGGCGGCGCGCTGCATATCGGCTTCGATTCGGGCCCAGACCTTGTCTGCGCCCTGCGCTGGCGGCAGTTGCAGCAAGCTGCCGATTTTCTGCAGCACCGTGCGAGCCTCGGCCTGAGTGCGCGGCTCCAGCGCCACCACCTTCAGCCCCAAGGCTTCCAGCCGCCCCACGGCCCGCGACGCAGTGGAGACCAGCACCAGATCGGGCTTGAGAGCGACTATGGCTTCCACATTGGGGTCCAGCCCGCCACCCACCACAGGCAAGCTCTTCACATGGGCCGGCCAGTTGGAGTAGCGATCCACACCGACCAGACGGTTGCAAGCGTCCAGCGCGCACAAGCTCTCCGTCAGCGACGGCAGCAGGCTGATGATGCGCTGCGGCGCCTGCGGCAAAGTCACTTGCACGCCCCGCGCATCGGTGATCTGCACAGGGCCGGAAGATTGCGCCCGGACCGGCGCTGCCGCGCTAAGCCACAATGCCGCAGCCAGTACCACTGCCTGGCGGCCAATCGCGCTGAATGTCTTCATGGCTGAACTCCTTTGACGGCAATGGGCAGGCCCGCGCACATCAACGTGACGCTTTCGCAATGCGCAGCCACTTGCTGATTGAGCACACCCAGCGCATCGACAAAGGCTCGCACCTCTTTGCCCATGGGAATCACCCCCAGACCGATCTCGTTGCCCACCACGATGACGGGGCCTGCGGCCCCATCCAGCGCTTTCAAAAAGAGAGCTAGCTGCGCTGTCCAGTCTTGCGCTTGAGGCTGATTCTTATCAGATTCCTCTGTTTGCGCAGGCATCAGCCAGTTGGTCAGCCACAGAGTCAGGCAATCGATCACCAGCAGACGCTCAGGCCTGCTATGCACGGCCAGCACACCGGCCAGATCGAGTGGCTCCTCAAGGGTCTGCATGCCAGGCACACGCTCGGCCCGGTCGCGCTGGTGGCGGGCAATGCGCTCCACCATCTCCGCATCCCAGGCCTGGCCCGTGGCGACCAGCACCGCCTCATGGCGGGAATCGGCCTGCAACCACTGGCGCGCCAGCAGTTCGGCCCGGCGGGACTTGCCGCTTTTCTGGCCGCCCAGCAAAAGCAGGCTGCGCGGCAGGCCAGGGAAGGAGGTGGGTGCTGTACTCATGATTCTGAAAGAGGCTTTTTCTAGCTCTCGATTGTTGCGCCAAACAACCAGGCCGCTGCCGCTGGACAGGACGCGAACCAAGCATGAAAGTAGCTGGCCCGCACGCTGCCAGATTCATAGAAGGCCTCGCCGCGTTCAGCCTGTACCTCTGCGCCCGGACGGCTGCTACGGGTGCTGAACTGCATATCCGTGTCAAGACGGCTGTAGTGAAAAGTGTGGCCGCGCAGCAAGCCCACGGGCAGCGCCAGCTGCTGCATGCCCAGGCCACCGAGGCGGCTTTGCATGACAACCCGCCCGGGCAACACACCCCATAAAGGCTGGCTGTGCCCCTGCAAGTCGGTCACGGATTCGCACAAGGCCAGCATGCCGCCGCATTCGGCCCACAAGGGCTTGCCCTGCTTCACATGCCCGGTTATGGCATCACGCAAACCGGTGTTGGCAGACAGTGCCGCCGCATGCAGCTCCGGATAGCCGCCCGGCAGCCACAGCGCATCGCAGTCAGGCAAGCCATCGCCCGCCAGCGGAGAGAAAAAGCAAAGCTCCGCCCCCATGGCCTGCAGGCAGTCCAGATTGGCGCGATAGATAAAAGAGAAAGCCGCATCACGCCCAATGGCGATGCGCTTGCCGGCCAGCCAGGGCTTGAGCATTGGCTGGCCGCCCGTTGACTCTGGCTGCGCGAAGTCCACGCACCAGTCCTGCCAACTGGAACTGGGTTGCCCAGGCTCTGCGCTCCAGGGCCGCTGGCCAAGTGGAGTCCGGGCCAGCGCATCGGCTGCGGTATCCAGACGCTGCAGCGCATCGCTTAGCTCATGGGCTGCAATCAGGCCCAGATGCCGCTCGGGCAGCAGCGCTGCCGTGCGCGCCTTGGGTGAAGCCTCGCCCAATTGCACACTGGGCATGGCACCCAGCCACATTTGGGGATCGCGCAGACCTTTGTGGAGCAGGTCTGCATGGTGCTGCGTCGCCACGCGATTGGCCAACATGCCGGCCCAGCGCAAGCCGGGCTGGTAATGCTGCAATCCATAGGCCAGCGCCCCGAAAGTGCCGGCCATCGCCGAAGCATCGATGACGGCCAGCACCGGCAAGCCCAGGCGCTGAGCCAGATCGGCCGCACTGAGATTGCCGTCGAACAGGCCCATGACGCCCTCGACCAGAATGAGGTCGGCGCTCTGCGCTGCCTCATGCAGACGTTGGCGCACATCGGCCTCACCCGTCATCCACAGGTCCACCGAATGCACGGGGTTGCCGCTGGCCAGCTCATGCCAGTACGGGTCCAGAAAATCCGGCCCGCACTTGAACACACACACCTTGCGCCCCTGGCGCGCATGCAGCCGCGCCAGTGCCGCCGTGATTGTGGTCTTGCCCTGGCCCGAAGCCGGGGCGCTGATCAGAACAGCGGGACAGCGAACGACAGGCCCATGCATATCAGCGGATGTCATGACGGTCTCAATTACCTTCCCACTTCACGCCGATATAGCCGCTACGGCCTTCGGTGGCATAGTTCCCCTTGGTCATGGTGTCATATGCCAGCGCATAGCTCTTGTTGGTCAGATTATTGATACGCGCTATCAGACTCCATTGAGGTGTCAGCTGCTTTTGCGCCGTCAGATGCCATAACGTGTAGCCCCCCAGGACTCTTGTGTTCGCCGCATCATCGAAACGCTTGCTGGCAGCCTGCATCTCCGCCCCCAGCTTCCACCCCGCCAGCATGGTGTCGGCCGAGAGGTTCAGATAGCGCTTGGAGCGGCGGGCCAGTTGCAGGTCCTTGTCGGTATCCCGAGGATTCTGGAAGTCCACCGAACCCTGCAGATTCACCACGCCCAGGCGAGTGGTTGCTGCCAGGGTGATGCCTTCGTAGCGGGCATTGGCGACGTTGGCATAGCAACCGCCGTAGGGGCCAGTATTGCCAGGGCAAGCACCGGTCTTGCCCACATAGTTGATGAGATTGGAGAGGTTGTTGCGGTAGACGGTTGCCGAGAAGCTGTCACTGCCCTTGCCCCACTTCAAACCTAGCTCCACATTGCGACCTTTTTCAGGCTTCAGGCTGGCATCGCCATATTGGCTGAAGCGCTGATACAGCGTGGGCGCGCGAAATGCGGTCCCCGCCGATGCCGTGGCACGCCAGTTGGGCATGAACTCATAGCCATAAGCCGCGCTGCCCGTGGTGTGGCCGCCGAATTCGCTGTCCCGGTCATGACGCGCATTGAGTTGCAGCGTGTGCTTTCCTTCGTGCAGGCCATAGCCCAGCGCCAGTGCATTCTGGGAACGGCTGCGACTGCCGATATCGAGGCCGTTGTTGACCAGCTTGTCTTCACGGCGCTCAAGCGCTGCGGTCACCGTCTGCGTACCCAGCTTCCATTCGTTCTGGAACAGATAGCTGTGCAAACGCGTATCGGTTTCATAGACGCTGGGCTTGGTCTGATAGAAGTCGCGTGACTGCGTGTACTGCAGACGTGTGCTGTAGACATCGCTCCACTTGGCCAGCCAATTCAAGCCAACGGCACTCATCTTGTAGATGCTGCGATCATCGGCTGCGCTGACGTCGTAACCAGCATTCATATAGCTGGTCAGCGCCGTGGCCTCAACACGTTGATTGGGGTTGATTTGATAGCCGATGCGGCCGTTGAATGCATTGCTGCGATAGCCATCCGCATCGGGGTTGGCATCGGCAGAGGTCTTGGAGTTAAAGCCATTGCTGCTGGCATGCGACACGCCCAGGTTGTAATCCCAGCCAGCCTGCCCGCCGCTGACGCCAACCTGCGCCTTCACGGTTCCGCGACTTCCCCAGCCCAGTCCTACATAGGGCTTGGCCTTGCCTTCGCCCTTTTTGGTGAAGATCTGCACTACGCCGCCAATCGCATCCGAGCCATAGACGGCCGCAGCCGGGCCACGCAACACTTCGATGCGGTCAATGGCCTCCAGGGGGATATCCTGCCAGGAAGCTCCGCCAGTGGACTGGGAGTCCACGCGCACTCCGTCAATGTAGACCGCAGTGAAACGATTGTCGGCTCCACGCAGATAGACGCTGGAGTTGGAGCCCAGTCCGCCGTTGCGCACCATCTGCACGCCGGGCAACCTGGAGAGCACATCGGCAACGCCAGCCGCTCCTGCAGCCTCTATCGTTTCGCGGTCGACAATGGACATGTCGGCAACCAGATCCGACAAAGGCTGCTCCACTCGGTTTGCAGTGACGACGGTCTCCCGCAAAGTAGCGGTATCGGCCAACGCTAGCTGCTGGGCCTGGACACCGCCAGCAAGAAGCACAGTGGCCAGAATTGTGGGACGGATTGCGAAGGCCGTGCGTGCACACGCACCCGAAGCCGCCTGTGCAGAAGAAGCGCACAGAGGCAAATATTGCGAACTCATGGGAAGCAAATCACACAAAGACGCCCAAGCCAGCCTACCCGCCGGCACTGGGCAATACATGCTCGCATCTACGGCGGGCACACCAATGTTGGCCGGTATCCGGGCTAGGCGAATCGTCCTCTTGCCAGCCTTCCCAACGCCCAGGCGCCAGTGACTATCAGGGAAAAGGAGGAATGCACAGGCATTCCATTCGCCGACCGTTGCGGGGGCAGCGCAGGCCCGGTGCACCAGCCATGTGACGCACCTCCCTGCTTCCCGTTGAACTGAAGCAGCAGAACAGCCGCCTCGAGCACCAACAGCCGGACATTGTAATGAAGTAAACCTTGGCGCCATCCTCCATCCAGAGGAGTCAGGTGACGATTTTTTACCTTAAAACCACTGTTTATGCAGACGCCGCAAGCATATCGCGCTACGATTTTATGAAAATCAGGCGCTGATCTGCAATGTATATGCCTAACCTCCGTCCGCCGCCTTGCCGCCGCGCCTGGTCAACATATATCCAGTCAGGTTTTGCGTGCAAATTAATGCCCTACCTACGGACGGCAAGACCTACAATGGCAGAGTCTATGACCCCCCAGCCTTCTCTTGATCTCATTGCCGAGCGCGTGGAGCGTCTGCTGGTTCGCCACGAGGAACTCCAGCGCACCAATGCCTTGCTCACCGACCAGGTCATTGCCCTCACCCAGGAGCGTGATTTGCTGCGCCTGCGCCTGCAAGCTGCGCGCGCCCGCGTGGATGCCCTGATCGAACGCCTGCCCGCCAACCAGGGAGAGTGACGCAGTCACCTTCCAACTCCAGACCCAGTCACAGATGCCCATGAAGCAGATCGATGTGCAAATCATGCAGCAAAGCTATGTGCTGACCTGCCCCGATGGTCAAGAAGAACGCGTGATGGAGGCCGTCCGCCGCGTCGATGAAGCCATGATTCGTGTGCGCGACTCTGGCAAGGTGCGCTCGCGCGAGCGCGTGGCCGTGCTGGCAGCGCTGAACATGGCATTCGATGTGCTGGACCGCGATGCACAGCTGCCTCAGCAAAGCCATGCGCAGGACGAAGATCAGACCCAGCAACACGAGCCAGCCGCCGAAGCCAGCGAGGCTGAGCTGGCAGAGCAGCAGCGCCAGCAGGAACTGGCGGAACAACTCGTGCTGCGTCTGGACCAGGCCCTGGAAAATGACACACGTCTTTTGTGAAAACTGTCAAAGCCTGAAAACCTTGAGACAAAGCTGTTTTGCAAGTCACAGCTTGGGCAATCCCCGTTAAAATAGCCTCGTCTGCAAATCTGCCGGTTTTTATATTTCCTTGAACCAATGCTCATTGAGCACGGGCTTGGTACATCACCTATTGAGCGTGATCGTCTCGCGTCAGATGAACCCAACGATAGGTTGCCCTCGCCCACCTGAACCCCCGGTTCAGGATGACGAGCCGGTGGCATTTGCAGACACCACATTCCTTGAAAAGCTGCTGACCGCATCCGACTGACACATCACAGCAGCTTCGATCGCTTTCCCAAGCCCGCATCAGCGGGCTTTTTTATTCGCGATCACACTTCGCCTTCGCCACCCGCCAGAACCGCACTGCAGTGCTCGCGTCAAAGACAGCGGCTTGCGACGGAGCGCGAGTAATGAGTGGCACTTGCTGCTCTCAATGGCTGCCCAGCCAGGCCACGCTATTGAGAAACAGGCGTACCAGTTCGGTCTGGCGCCTCACACCCGTCTTGGAGAAGATCGAACGCAGATGCGCGCGCGCCGTGTTGAGGCGGATACTGAGCGCCTGAGCCGCCTCGTCGAACGACAGGCCATTGGCCAGCTGAATGGCCAATGATGTCTCGGCGGGCGTGAGTTCAAACAGTTGCTGGGCCAGCTTGACGGATGGGTCAGGCCGCCCCGTGGTATCGCGCACAAATACGGCCACGCAGGGACGTTGTTTGCCCTCCGTCCACTCATCGGATGAGGTGCTCTGCCCCCCAATTGAGCTGGCCCGACTGACGCCCCACAGACATACCTTCCGTCATGCTGCGAGGCAGGTCCTGCGGATACTCTGGTGCATCGCGGATCAGACGCTGCAGTTTGCGGTTGTCGTTGGTTGGCGTAGGCCGTCTCCAGCGCACCGGCCTTGACCCGCAAGCCATCTGCACTATTGAGAATATTGGTGGCTGCGGAGTTGCTCTCTATGAGCATGCCGTTCTGATCCAGAATCACCACGCCCACCATGAGCTGCGCCGTGGCACGACCATAAAGCGAGATCAGCTGCCTATCGCGATTGACCGCCAGATGCATAAGCTGAAATTGTTGCAATACAGGCCAGCACCCACATCGTCAAAACAGACGATGGATGCATGGCAGCTCTGTCAGTCAACGGTGTGGCCTTGTATGAGCGGCGATATCGGTACGCCATCTGCAGGCAGCGACCAGTGACCAGGCTGCGCGCTTTGCTGCAGCAAGCGTTCACGAAACTGTGGTGCAGGCACAGCGGGAGAGCATAGATAGCCCTGGTAATAATCACCCCGCATCTGCGCAATGGAGGTGCACTGCTGCTGCGTCTCGACGCCTTCGGCCACCGTCTCCAGCCCCAGTGCCTGCCCCATGCTGATGATGGCTCCCACAATGGCCTTGTCCTCGGCCTCATGGGGCAAGCCGCGCACAAAACTCTGATCGATCTTGATCTTGGAGATCGGCAGCTTTTTCAGATAGGAAAGATTGGAGTAGCCGGTGCCAAAGTCGTCGATCACAAGGCCCACACCCAGCTCTGCAATCTGGTGCACACGCATGGACATTTCCTGCACGTCCTGCAGCAAAATGCTTTCGGTCAGCTCCAGCTCCAGCCACTGCGGCGGCAAGCCACTGGCATGCAGCACCTGCACCAGCCGCTCGACAAAGTCAGGCTGACGAAACTCGAGCGCAGAGACATTGACCGATACCTTCACGGGCGTTCCCTGAGCCAGCCAATGCGCAGCCTCTTTGAGGGACTGCTCCAGCACCCAGGCGTCCAATGCCACCACATAGCCGGACTCCTCAGCCAGCGGGATGAAAACGGCCGGCGACACCACGCCCAGATCGGGGTCCGTCCAACGCAGCAGGGCTTCTGCCGCCACAATGCGCTGCGACTGGATATGCACCTGCGGCTGGAAGTAAACCGCCATATGCCCCTTGTCCAATGCCTGGCGCATGGCGTGCTCCAGCTTCATGCGCGAAAGCAAGCCGGTGCTCATCTGGGGCTGATAGAAGCTGAAATTTCCCCGCCCGCGCTCCTTGACCCGGTACATGGCGATATCGGCCTGCCGAATCAATTCGTCCAGGGTCATACCATCGGCAGGGAACTGGGCCGCACCAATGCTGCACTGAACGGAAAAGCCCAGCCCGTCCAGCATGAAGGGCTGGCGCATGCTCTCCAGGATGCGCTCGGCCACCTTGGCCGCATCCTCGCCACTGCAGCCATGCAGATAGAGCACGAACTCATCACCACCAAGGCGACACAACATATCGTTGGGACGTAGCAAGCCGCCAAGCCGCTCGGCCACCAGACGCAAGACACGGTCGCCAAAATCATGACCCAGCGAGTCGTTGATGATCTTGAATCGATCCAGATCGAGAAACAGGATGCTGAAGCTCTCGTTCGTGCGCTGAGCCTGGACGATGCAGGCTTGTACATAATGGGTCAGGCTCAGGCGATTGGGCAGGCCTGTCAGTGCATCATGGAAGGCCAGCTCTTCGATCTTTTTCTGCGCACTGCGCTGCTGCGTCATGTCGCGGATAAAGCCAATGCTCTGCACCACGCAGCCATAGCCATCCCGCAATGGGACCCAGGACAGCCAGACCGCGCAACGCGGCCGGTCGCCATCGGCTCGCAGCCAGAGATCGCCTTCCCAGAACCCCCCTGTCTCCCAGCGCACCTGCGCCAGGGCCAGCAAATCCATCGCCTCCCCATCGTCGGGCTCGAACAACTCGCAGGCAGACTGCCCCAGCACATGGGCCTCCTGCAGCAGTCGGCGTCCCGCCGGGTTGATCTGCACAATCCGGCCCATCTCATCGGCAATGAAGATGCCATCGAGGCTGGATTCGAAAACACGTGCAGCCAGACGCTGCTCACTGGCAGCCAGTGATTCTGCGGTGATGTCCCTGAAGGAATAGATACGCCCAATGGCCACGCCACGGCTGAGCTGAGGCACGGAGCGGCGCTCGATCACGCGGCCCTGACGCAGCTGCAGGACTTCGGTGATTTCCGGCGCAGACAGGTCGGGCGCCTCCTGCAACAAGGTGAACTCGCTGCCGCTGCTGATGGTCTGCGACTCAAGGAACGCGAAAATGGCCGCATCGTCCCGCTGCGTCAGCAGCTCCGAAGGCAGTTGCCACAGCTGGGCAAAGCGGTGATTGAAGGCGCGTATGCCGCCCTTCAAATCGCAAACCAGAATGCCGTCGGCGGTGGACTCCAGCGTGGCACGCATTTCGGCCAGCAATGTCTCCAGCTCAACCTCATGCGCCAGTTGCTGACTTCGGTCCAGCATGGACAGCAACAGCATCGCCGGCGAAGCATCGAGCCAGCGCACCGACATTTCAACGGCGCACGACAAGCCATCGGAGCGCAGAATCTGCGAGAGAAAACGTGCGCCGTAGCGCCAGTTGCTGGCATCCTGCCAGAAAGTCTTCTGCACCAGGGTGTCGCACAACACATCTACATGCAGGCCAAGCGCTGTCTGCGCCTCATATCCTGTCAATGCCATGCTTTCCGCGTTGGCATGCAAGACCCGCAGTGTTTGCGCATCCAACAGCCACACGGCTTCTTGCAGCCCGTCGAGCATGGCGGTGAACAGGGCCTTGTCCAGGCAGTGCGAGATGGCAAGCGGCTGCGCTGTCACGGTATGACCTTCTCTGCAGAGGTTGCAGCCGAACTATCAAAGAAATAGCATAAATGCTGGTTGGGCTGTAGGGTTGCCAGAGCCTTGGGCAATACCTGTGTCTTGTGCAGGCCTCGCCGGACACCCAGCTCCAGCTGCTGCGCCAGATCGATCACCTGCTGGCTGTCCTGGGCAACCTCGGGCTTGTAGACCAGTACCGAGGGCTTGAGAGCCTGCCGCGTATTCACGCAGACCACTAGGCCTTGGCTACCATCCGAGAGTTCCACCCACGAGCCTGGCGGATAAACACCCAGTGTCTGAACCAAGGCACGCAGCACCTCTGGTGCATAGCGATGACGATATTGACCATACAGGCTGGCCAAGGCTTCATGTGGCGTGGTTTCCGCCAGGGCCATTGGAGGATTGCACAATCTTTCGTAATTGTTGACCAGGCCCAGTATCTGCCCTCCCATATCCATGTCTGCCGCCAGAAGGCCCAGCGGAAAGCCGCTGCCATCGGCCCATTCATGATGTTGGGCGATGGCCGTGGTGACCGCAGGCGCGTAACCCATGGCCTGCGTCAGCGCCACGGACTCACCTACATGGTGTACATAGGGAAAGGTGGGCTGGGCGGTGCCTGCTGCCATTTGATTCAAGGCACAATCCGAAGCAGGAATATGGAGCGGGATCTTCCCCAGATCATGCAGCAGAGCCGCCACGCCCAGATCCTGCAGAGCCTGGTCCCGCATGCCCAATGCCTTGCCCAGCAACAAGCTCATCACAGCGGTGTTCAGACCATGCACGCTGGCCGAGCTGCGGCCGCCCTCAAACATCAGATGCAGGCTGATGTCGCTCTCGCTGGCAAGCTGCACCACATAGTCGCCAACCATTTCATCGCTGCCCGAGCGCGCTGCGGGCAGGTCTGCCGGCACCATGGCCTGGACGGCATCAAAACAGGCAAGCGCGGACTGGAAGCGCTTTTGCACGGACTGCATCGCCGTGCGCCAATTCTCGAGTGAACAGGTTTGCGGGAAATTTTCTGGCTCCACCTTGTCGGCCGCGGGTTCTTCCGTGACCTCCGGATCGCTGCGCGCTGGATCGAACTCGATATGACCCAGTTGCAGGGACTGCAGGGTCTTCAATTGCTCCTGGGTCGTGATCTTGAAGCTATTGACGGGAAACGGGTGCCTGAGCCAGCCCACACCCAGATGAACATACATGCCTATGCGCAGCTGTCCGATATCAATAGCGACGAATCGATTCACTTTGAGCGAGTCATACAAGATGTTGCATTATGCGCAGTTCCGTAACCTTCAAACAAAAGAGACCGGAAGTTTTGCGCCCTGACCGACTTATCGGCACCAAAGACTCGGTTTGTAGACCAAATCCATCCACAACGCCCATATTGCCACGCCGATCAGCATCAGGCCTGCAATGCGCGTACCCCATTGCGCGCGCAGAACATTCACCTTGCTCTGGCTCAGACGCCACAGCCATGGCCCTCCCACCAGCCACACGCCACTGCCCAGCGCAAATGCAGCCATGGACAAACCACCTTGCCAGGCACCGCCGCTGAGCGCAGCCACCAGCACGGCCGAATACAACAGACCACAGGGCATGAGAGCCCAGGCAAAACCCGCAGCCAGGCTGCCGCCTGGTGCGCTGACCCAGGGCTGAACCTTGGCCCAGGCAGAACGGCCGGCACGCTCCAACCAGACCGGCTGGCGGGCCTGCACCACCATGGCCAGGCCCCAGGCCATGACGACTACATGCATCAGAGCCCAGAGATTTTGCAATGCTGTGGTCTGACTGGTCAGCCAGGAAAGGCTTTCCATGGCCACGGCAGCCACGGCCCCCAGCAGGGCATAACCACCGACACGCCCCAGGTGAAACAGGCTGCTGCGTAGCCACTGGCGCTTGCGCAGACCATGCACAACAATCTGCTGAGCCTGGCTGGCGGCACTGCCGCACGTCACCACGCTGCAAGGAGCAGCACACATGACAAGACAATGGGGCCCACCCACGAGCCCCATGATCAAAGCAGTCCAAACCAGCGAAAACAACATGCGCTAGATGATGCGTGAAAACCGCGTGCGGTTCTTGTCGGCCTGTAAATAACGATCAAACAGCATGGCTACTCCACGCACGAAGAACCAGCCCAGCGCGGTGACATGGAAGCCTTCCTCCTCCAGCACCAGCAAGCCGTTGGCCTGCATCTCTTGCAGCGCCTTCATCTCCGGGGCGAAATATTCACGGAAGTTGATCAGCCAGGCCTGTTCCATGGGCTCATACAGCACAGCGCCCTGGCACATCACCGCCATGATGACAGCACGGCGCACCATGTCGTCGCGCGACAAGGCCAACCCGCGCTGCACGGGCAACTGGCCGCTGTCCAGAGCGTCGTAATACTCTTCCAGCGTCTTGACGTTCTGGCTGTAGGTAGCCCCCACTTTCCCGATTGCAGAGACACCAAGCGCAATCAGATCGCAGTCAGGCTGGGTACTGTAGCCCTGGAAATTGCGGTGCAGACGCCCCTGGCGCTTGGCAATGGCCAGAGAGTCATCGGGCAGCGCAAAGTGGTCCATGCCCACATAGACATAGCCGCCGTCCATGAATGCATCGATCGCGCTGGAGAGCATATTGAGCTTGTCCTGCCCCATGGGCAGGTCAGCAGACTCAATGCGACGCTGTGGCTTGAAGCGCTCGGGCAGATGGGCATAGGCATAAAGCGCTATGCGGTCAGGGCGCAAGGCATTGACCTGCTCCAGCGTACGCGCAAACGATTGAGGCGTCTGCTTGGGCAGACCATAGATCAGGTCCACATTGATGGACACAAAGCCCAGCTCGCGCGCTTTTTCCACCAGGGCAAAGACCTGCTGTGCCGGTTGCTCGCGATGCACGGCTTTTTGCACATCGGGATCGAAATCCTGCACGCCAAAGCTCAGGCGGTTGAAACCCATTTCCTTCAGCGCCTGCAGACGCTCGTTGCTCACGGTGCGAGGGTCCACCTCAATCGAATATTCACCCGCGGGGTCCAGCTTGAAATGCTCGCGCATCAGCGCCATCAAGGCACGCAGCTCGTCGTCGTTGAAAAACGTGGGCGTGCCGCCGCCCAGGTGCAACTGGCTGACAACCTGGCCCTTGCCGCAATGCTCGGTATGCATGGCGACTTCGCGGCGCAGATAGTCGAGGTACTGCGCCGCTTTCTCGTGATGCTTGGTGATGATCTTGTTGCAGGCGCAGTAGTAGCACAGCGACTCGCAGAACGGCACATGGACATAAAGGGACAGCGGCAGCGCGCGGGCAGCCGAATGTGCCTTGCGCTGCTGCAGTGCCAGGGTATAGTCCTCAGGGCCGAAAGCCTCAACAAAACGGTCGGCTGTTGGAAACGACGTGTAGCGAGGCCCCGGAATATCAAAACGGCTTAGCAATTCGGGCGTAACTGCGGTCATGGCTCTTAGTCAGGGTGCACCCACACTGCAGAGGACACCGATATCGAGCTTCTCTTCAGCCTGACCGGATGCCCGTCTTGTTGCAGCGAGCGCGTGTTTTTGGAATCAGTGTCTTCACTGTGCCCCAAGGCAAACCCCTTGTCCTTGATTCACATCAAGGGATAACAAGGCAAGTGCTGCGACAATTTGATCCATCTCATTACCAACCTAGAGGTCAATGAACGGCGCGGCCTCACTCCCTGTGCGTCCGCACCGCTGCTGCAAGCCATGAATCTTCAGACCATCAAAGCATCCTGCTCCAACTGCAATCTGCGTGAACTGTGCATGCCCATGGGCCTGGACGATGAGCAAATGGAGCGCATCGACGAAATCGTCGCCACGCGCCGCAAGATCAAGCGTGGCGGACTGCTGTTCCGCAACGGCGAGGAATTCACTTCGCTGTACGCCATCCGAACCGGCTTCTTCAAGACCTGCGTGGCCACCGAAGACGGTCGCGACCAGGTCACCGGCTTTCAGATGGCCGGTGAAATCATCGGCCTTGACGGCATCGTCAACGACCATCACACCTGCGACGCCGTGGCGCTGGAAGATGCCGAAGTCTGCGTCATGCCTTTTGACAAGCTCGAGCAGCTCTCGCGCGAGGTGACGGCCCTGCAAAACCATGTGCACAAGGTCATGAGCCGCGAAATCGTGCGCGAGCATGGCGTGATGCTGCTGCTGGGCAGCATGCGCGCCGAAGAGCGCCTGGCCGCTTTTGTGCTGAATCTGGTGCAGCGCCTGGCTGCCCGCGGCTTCTCCAAGTCGGAACTGGTGCTGCGCATGACCCGGGAGGAAATCGGCAGCTATCTGGGCCTGAAGCTGGAGACCGTGAGCCGCACCTTCTCCAAGTTCGCCGAAGAAGGCATTGTGGAAGTCAAGCAGCGCCACTTGCGCATTCTGGATACCGAAGCGCTCAAGCGCATTGTCAACAGCCAGCAATGCCAGAGCTGATCTACTAACCCTCAAAAGAACAAAGCCCGCTTACAGCGGGCCTTGTTCTTTTGGAAAGCTTGTCAATCGGCCAAAGGCTCGGAGACGATGCCGTTGTTCAAATCCTGCGCCGAGCGCGCCAGGCTGCGCGTCATCAGACTGCAAAGCAGCATGACCAGCCAGAAGGCGAAGAATGCTGCCGTATAGACGGCGCTGCGCGACCATTCCAGTGGCGACCCCATCCAGTGCACATCCATCGGGTCAACAAAGGCAAAAACCACCATTTCCAGGACTGCGGCGGCCAAAAATGCGGGCCATGCAATCCACATCCAGCGCTGAGTGTCCATCACGAATCTCCTTGGGCTGCGGGGAGCGGTGAGGACATTCTGCACATTGCCGGGCCGAACTGACCAGCCCCTTGCGGGCAAACACCGAGAAACCCAGGCACGGGAATTCTTTAATTGATAGCAGCCAGCGCCTATTAAATCTTCACTTCATAGGTGTCGTTACGCAAAACATAGACTCTACTTGCGCAAGGCGCTTTGAATTTCAGAGCATGCTCCATGAAAAAAGGCCGCTGGGCGGCCTTTTTTCATGGAGTGCTGTGCCCTGCAACCCGGCATCAGCGATCTGTAGGGTGATCTTGTGCAGGCGTTGCCGCATGATTGCGCCCGGTCAGTGCCGGGGCCAGGCTTTTTTGTGATTCGCTCATGCGCTGGTTGATCTCGATGCCATGACGATAGTAATCGGGGTCGATCACGGGGTCAGGCTTGCTCATGGCGATATAGGCCGTGACCAGGCCTGCGACGACCACAACGGCCGGGCCCGCCAGAACCAGCCAGACATGGGCGAACTTCCACCAAGGCTTGCCGTCCTCGGGATGCTGTGGTTTGGCTGCGCTTGCCGCACGTGCTGCGCTTGGGGTTGTTGCCGACATGGCGGATCTCTTTCAATGTGGAACTTTGCCAGTGCGGCGCATCGCCAGATGCGCAGCGCCAGCCAAGCTATTGTTGCGGATAGTCGATAACCTTGCCGTCTAGCGCGGCACCAGGAAAACAGCCTTCTCGGACACGCGCCCACCTTGGGCCTGCACGGCATCCAGATTGAAATGGATGGTGTGCGAACCAGGATCGGCCGAGCCATAGGGAATCTGCAGACGCACGGCAATGCCACGTGTCTCCGCTGGGCCTACGGTCACTTCCTGCTCGGAAGCCACCTCCAGATGATCCAGGCCCACGGCGCTGATGCGGTAGTTCTGCTCGGTCTCCGTGGCATTCATGATCTGCAGGCGGTAAACGTTCTCCAGCTTGCCTCCGGCCACGATGCGCGACAGCGCCGCCCGGTCACGGATGACGTCCACCTTCACGGGTTCACGCATCGCCAGGCTGGCAATCATGGCGGCACTGAGTGCCACCAGCACCGAGGTATAGATCAGCACACGCGGACGGAAGATGCGGCGAATCATCTGCGCATGCTTCCATGCCTTGGACACGGCATTCTGCGTGGTCAGGCGGATCAGGCCGCGTGGATACTCCATCTTGTCCATCACGGAGTTGCAGGCGTCTATGCACAAGCCGCAGCCAATGCACTCGTACTGCAGCCCGTTGCGGATGTCGATACCCACGGGACAGACCTGCACGCAGAGCTTGCAGTCGATGCAGTCGCCCAGACCTTCGGCCTTGTAGTCACTGCCCTTCTTGCGCGGACCGCGCCCCTCGCCGCGCTCTGCGTCGTAGCTGACGATCATGGTGTCCTTGTCGAACATGGCGCTTTGAAAACGTGCATAAGGGCACATGTATTTGCAGACCTGCTCGCGCATATAGCCGGCATTGCCATAGGTGGCAAAACCATAGAACAGCACCCAGAAAATCTGCCAGTTGCCACTCAGGGCCAGCAACTCGACACCCAGTTCACGGATGGGCACGAAATAGCCCACGAAGGTGAAACCGGTCCACAGGGACAAGGCGATCCAGAGGAACTGCTTGAGCGACTTCTTCCAGATCTTCTCGAAAGTCCAGCCGCCCTTGTCGATGCGCATACGGGCACTGCGATCGCCTTCGACCTTGCTCTCGATCCAGACAAAAATCTCGGTATAAACGGTCTGCGGACAGGAGAAACCGCACCACAAACGCCCTGCGACCGCCGTAAACAGGAAAAGCGCCAACGCGCTGATGATGAGAAGACCGGTCAGATAAATGAAATCCTGCGGGTAAAGCACCAGCCCGAACAGGTAAAAGCGACGCGCTTCAAGATCGAAGAGCAGCATCTGGCGCTCGCCCCACTGCAGCCAGGGCATACCGTAGAAGAACAGCTGCGTGAGAAACACCATGATCCATCGCCAGCGCGCGAACACGCCACGGATGGACCGAGAGTAGACCTTTTGCTCGGAAGCAAACAAAGGCACGTAGTCAGGACTGCCGTCCTTGGGCTCGGGTGTGATCGGGATGATCTTGCGCGGTTTGCCTGGCTCGCCGGTCATCGCAGTTCCTTCATATTTTTGTAATTACTGAAATATCCAATGCGAAAAAAGCGGTGCCGCAAAGCACCGCTTTTTCACTCAAATCATTTCTGGGTCTGTGTGTTGGAGAGACTCCACACATAGGAAGCCAGTACGGCGATTTGCGCCTCTGTCAATTTTTCCTTCTGGGCCGGCATTTCATTGTGCTTGCCGTTGTTGACGATGTTCATGATGGCTTGCTCACCCCAGCCATGCAGCCACACATCGTCGGTCAGGTTGGGTGCACCCATGGCCTGGTTGCCCTTGCCGTCCATGCCGTGGCAGGCTGCGCAAGCCACGAACTTGGACTTGCCCAGAGACGCCTTGACGGCATCGTGCGGGCTGCCCGACAGGCTCAGCACATAGTTGGCCACGTTGCGCACGTCTTCTGCAGTACCCACGGCGGCTGCCATGGGAGGCATGATGCCGATGCGACCGTTGGTGATGGTTTCCTTGATCTTGTCGGGTGTGCCGCCATGCAGCCAGTCACCGTCTGCCAGATTGGGGAAGCTCTTGCTGCCGCGTGCGTCAGAGCCATGGCACTGTGCGCAGTTGTTCATGAACAGACGCTCGCCGACGGCCATGGCCTGAGGGTCCTTGGCCATTTCTTCGGTGGGCATGCTGGTGAACTTGGCGTACAGAGGTTCCAGGTCCGCCTTGGCCTTGGCCATTTCCTTTTCGTAGGCACCGGTCTGGCTCCAGTCCAGTTTGCCGTTGAAAGCACCCAGACCCGGGTAGGCTGCCAGATAGGCCAGGCCAAAGACCACGGTGATCACGAACAGACCCATCCACCACTTGGGCATGGGGTTGTTGAGTTCACGCAGGTCACCGTCCCAGACATGGCCGGTCGTGTTGTCGCCGGAGGAGACAACCTTCTTGCGGGCCACCACAATCAGCAGCAGCAAGCAGCCCAGAATGCCAATCAGCGTGATGGCGGCCACATAGACCGACCAGAAATTGTTGATGAAATCGCTCATGAGATGTTCTCGTTATGGTGGTCAGACTCAGTCTTCCTGCAGGAAGGGAAGCTGAGCTGCTTCGTCAAAACGGGCTTGGTTGCGGCGGGCATAGGCCCAGCACCAGATACCGATGAAGCAACCCATCGATGCCAGCGTGGCAACGATGCGCATGGTGGTGATATCCATTTCCAGCCCCTCTCTCTTACTTGACGGCGCGGCCCAGGACCTGCAGATAGGCAATCACTGCATCCATCTCGGTCTTGTCCTTGACTTCGGCCTGAGCACCGGCGATTTCCTCATCGGTGTATGGCACGCCCACCTTGCGCAGTGCGCTCATGCGCTGGGCCACCACGGCGTCATCCACCTTGCTGGTTTCCAGCCAGGAGTAGGCAGGCATATTGGACTCGGGCACCACGTCACGTGGGTTGTTCAGGTGGATGCGATGCCATTCGTCGCTGTACTTGCCGCCCACTCGGTGCAGGTCGGGACCGGTACGCTTGGAGCCCCATTGGAAGGGGTGGTCGTAGACGAACTCACCGGCCACCGAGTAGTGACCGTAGCGCATGGTTTCCGCGCGGAAGGGGCGGATCATCTGCGAGTGGCAGTTGTAGCAGCCTTCGCGCAGATAGACGTCACGGCCCATCAGCTGCAGCGGTGTGTAGGGCTTGAGGCCCGCCACGGCTTCCGTGGTGGACTTCTGGAAGAACAGCGGCACGATTTCCACCAGGCCGCCAATGGCCAGCACGAACAGGGTGAGCGCGATCAGCAGGAAGTTGCTGGTCTCGATCTTCTCGTGAGAAAAGCTCTTGGGAGCTGCGTTATTTTGTTCAGACATTGCCAGTGCTCCTCAATGCTCAGGCGTGGGCCACGGCTGCAGGCACAGCCACCTTGACGGAACGGCCGGCCGTTGCAGTCTTGAAGGTGTTCCAGGCCATGACCAGCATGCCGCCCAGATACAGCAGACCACCGGTGACACGGATCACGTAGAAGGGATAGGTCGCCTTCACGCTTTCCACGAAGGTATAGGTCAGGGTGCCGTCGGGGTTGACGGCGCGCCACATCAGACCCTGCATCACGCCGGCAATCCACATCGCGGCGATGTACAGCACGATGCCGATGGTCGCCATCCAGAAGTGCAGCTCGATCGCGGGCACGGAGTGCATCTTTTCGCGGCCGAACAGACGGGGAATCAGGTAGTACAGGGAACCCATGGTGATCAGACCCACCCAGCCCAGAGCGCCGGAGTGCACGTGACCCACGGTCCAGTCGGTGTAGTGGGACAGTGCGTTCACGGTCTTGATGGCCATCATCGGGCCTTCGAAAGTGGACATGCCGTAGAACGACAGGGACACGATCAGGAAGCGCAGGATGGGGTCGTCACGCAGTTTGTGCCAGGCACCCGACAGCGTCATGATGCCGTTGATCATGCCGCCCCAGCTGGGAGCCAGCAGGATCAGCGAGAACACCATGCCCACGGACTGGGTCCAGTCAGGCAGCGCGGTGTAGTGGAGGTGGTGAGGACCTGCCCACATGTAGGTGAAGATCAGCGCCCAGAAGTGCACGATCGACAGACGATACGAATACACGGGACGACCGGCCTGCTTGGGGATGAAGTAATACATCATGCCCAGGAAGCCTGCGGTCAGGAAGAAGCCCACGGCGTTGTGACCGTACCACCACTGAACCATCGCATCCTGCACACCGGCGTAGGCCGAGTAGCTCTTCATCCAGCCCGCAGGGATGGAGATGTTGTTGACGATGTGCAGCAGGGCCACGGCCAGAATGAAGGCACCGAAGAACCAGTTGGCCACATAGATGTGCTTGACCTTGCGGATGCCGATGGTGCCGAAGAACACGATGGCGTAGGACACCCAGGTCACTGCGATCAGCAGGTCCAGGGGCCATTCCAGCTCGGCGTATTCCTTGCCCTGGGTGTAACCCAGAGGCAGGCTGATGGCTGCGCCGACGATCACCAGTTGCCAGGCCCAGAACGTCAGGCTGGCCAGCTTGGGCATGAACAGCTTGGTCTGGCAGGTGCGCTGCACCACGTAATAGCTGGTGGCGAACAGAGCCGAGCCACCAAAGGCAAAGATCACGGCATTCGTGTGCAGCGGACGCAGACGTCCGTAGCTCAGCCATGGGATGCCGAAGTTGAGTTCGGGCCAAGCCAGCTGGGACGCGATGAACACGCCCACAGCCATACCAACCACCCCCCATACCACGGCCATGATAGAGAACTGTCTTACGACGGTGTCGTCGTAATAGACAGCATTGTTATTTGTTGCTTCCATCGGGCACCTCTTAGATTTCTTGCAAAGTGTTCATTGGTTTCTCATCGGGCTCGTTGAGCCATATCAATCGTCGCGAAGAATGCGTTCACCTTCTTGCTCCACGCTCTCGAACTGGCCCCGGTAAACCGCCCACCAGAGGGCAGCCACGATGGCCAGCACAAGCACAACGGAAAGCGGTATCAACACATACAGAACGTCCATCAATGGCCTCCTTGAGTCAGTGGCATGACGGTGCCCCGCGGCGCAAGAGGCGCGGGGTCGGACGCGTTGCTATCGGTACCCTGCAGCGGCAGCGCACGTGCAAGACGGGCTGCGTTGGCGACGACCAGCAAGGAGCTCAGCGCCATGCCAAGCCCTGCCAGCCAGGCAGGCATCCAGCCCATCAGGGCCAGAGGAATAGAGATCGCGTTATAGGCTGCTGCCCAGCCAAGGTTCTGGCGCACCACGGACAGGGTCCGCCTTGCCAGCAACAGGCTTTGCAGCACTAACTCCAGGCTGTCTCCCAGTACCACGAAGTCTGCTCGCGATTGTGCCAGCGGCACTGCTCTACCAAACGCAAAAGAGACATGCGCTCCGGCTAAAACTGGACCGTCATTGAGCCCGTCACCCACCATCGCCACCTGATGCCCCTGAGCCTGGGCGGCCTGCATGGCGGCCAGCTTGTCCTGAGGTTGACAGTCGCCGCGTGCCTGCTCGATACCGAGCTTGGCGGCGACCGTCTGCACGGCTGCCGAGCGATCACCCGAAAGCAGCTGCACACTTACACCATGTTTTTTCAGATCGGCGATCACCTGCGCTGCTTCGGGACGGACGTCCTCGCTCAAATGAAACTGCACCAGCGGCACCCAGTCACCCCGCACTTCTTCGGCCAGCATCACACTCCGACCTGCTTGTTCGGAGGCCAGCTCGGCCACGCTGCAATGCCGGGCTGAGCCCAGGCGCAGATGCCGGCGTTGGGCCTTGTCCGCCGACTCAACCCAGACATCCAGGCCGCTGCCGGCCACTTCCTGCACGGAATCCAGTTGCCAAGATGTCGCAGGCAACTGCGCTGCTTGCGCGGCCTTGACCAGCGATCTGGAGGCCGGGTGCATGGACTGGCGGGCCAGCAGGGCCGCCAGCGCCAGCACCTCATCGGCGCTCTGCCCCTCAGCAGGCGTCAGCGCACGCAGCACCAGACCATCGCGCGTCAAGGTACCGGTCTTGTCGAATACCAGCGTATCCACGCTGGCCAGGGCTTCCAGGCCCTGCAGGTTCCGCACCAGCACACCGCCACGCGCCAGGGTGCCAGCGGCAGTGAGCATGGCCACAGGCGTGGCCAGCGATAGCGCGCAGGGGCAGGTCACGATGAGCACCGCCACCGCCACCATCATGGCTTTGCCATGGTCCACGGGCCACCACCAGATGGCTGCGGCCAGTGCCGCCAGCAACACTACGACCAGGAATGGACGCGCCACCTTGTCCGCCAACTGTGCCAGACGCGGTTTTTGCAGCGAGGCGCTTTCCATCAGGCCGACGATCTGGGCAAAGCGCGTGCCCTCGCCCACGCTGTCCACGCGCACATCGACAACGCTATCGAGGTTGTAGCTGCCGGCGGTAACCATCTCGCCTTCTGCGCGCAGAACTGGTGTGGATTCACCGGTCAGCAAGGCCTCATCCGCATGCGTGCTGCCGCGCACGATGGTGCCATCGGCCGGAAATGCCTCACCAGTGAGCACACGCACCACATCGCCAGTTCGCAAGCGGCGCGTGGCCACACGTTCGAATTCGTCGCCATCAGGCTTTAGCCTCAGCACCGAATCCGGCAGCCGGTTCATCACGGCCTCCAGCGCCCCCGCCGTTCGGTCACGCAGGCGCAACTCCAGCCAGCGGCCGGTGAGCAGAAAGAAGACAAACATGGTCAGGGAGTCAAAAAAGACTTCGTGACCAAAAGGTCCGGAGGGATCGAAGGTGCCCAGCGTGCTGATGACAAAGGTGATCAGCATGCCTATGGCCACAGGCAAGTCCATGCTCACGCGGCGCTGGCCGATGTCCTTGAGCGCGCTTTTGAAAAACGGGCCGCAGCAAAACAGCACCACGGGCAAAGAAATCACCCAGGAGGCCCAGCGCAACAGGGTTTCCATCTCCAGAGACAGATCGCCGGGCTTGGCGTTATAGGCCGGCCACGCATACATCATGACCTGCATCATGCAAAAGCCTGCCACCAGCCAGCGCCACAGTGCGCGGCGCGTTTCGGCCAGACGAATCTCGCGCGCGAAGGCATCGCGCGCAGGCATGGCGTGATAGCCGGCACGCGCTACGGCCTCCATCCATTGGGATGGAAGCACTTGGGCGTGGCGCCACACGACCCGGGCACGTCTTGTGGCTGCACTGACTTCGGCTCCCTCCACTCCGGGTACGGCTTTCAGCGCTTCCTCGATGGTCAGCGCGCATGCAGCGCAGTGCATGCCTTCCAAAACCACAAAGGAATCCCACACCGGGGATTCGGTCGGATCTTCGGGAATCGGAGCCTGGGGGTTCTGCGCGGCGGGACGACCGAAAGAACTCCACTCGTGCGGATCGTCCAGCAGGTGGCTTGATGCCTGTGGCTGAACGGGGGAACCAGTATCAATAGCAGCCTGCTCGTCCGGGCGGGGCTGAACAGGGGTTGTCTGGAACATGTCTCAAGCGTAACTGGCGGCCATGATACCCACCTTGACATTAATCAACCGTTAACAGCCCCAAGGAACTATGCTTATAGGCCTACAGAACAACTGCGAAAAGGAGCTCTCTATGTACAACCGCATCTTGATTGCCACTGACGGCACCGAACTCTCCGACAAGGCTGTGCACGCGGGCCTGGATCTGGCGGCACTGTGCGGCGCACAGGTTCTGGCATTGAAAGTGGTTTCTCACTATCCACGCAGCTACCTGGAAGGCAGCGATCTGCTGGACATCAAGGAGGCCAAGCGTATCGAGGAACAGTGGACACAGCAGGCCCAGACCCTGCTTGACGGCATCAAGACCTTCGGCCATGAACGCAAGGTGAGCGTGACCACCGAAATCGCGCACTCCGACCTGGTGGCAGAGTCCATCGTGGAAGCGGCCAAGAAACATGACTGCGATCTGATCGTCATGGCATCGCACGGCCGCAAGGGCCTGCAGCGCCTGCTGCTGGGCAGCGAAACCCAGCATGTGCTCACACACTCGCCCATTCCAGTCCTGGTCCTGCGCTGAAGCCAGGCCGTGGCGCATGCCCCTGAAAAGCATGCGCTCACAAAACAAAAGCAGCTTCCGCAGGAGCTGCTTTTGTTTTTCAGAGTTTAAAGACCAAAACTGAGCAGGGACAAGCGCTAGCTGCTGCGAATTCAGGAGTCAAGTTCAAACTCAAAGAATACCCAGCCTCCTAATCCGGAACATCCAAAACCCTCGGCAAGGCACCAAAAGGCTGAGCCAGCTCCCGGATGAGACAGATGGATCAGGCAAATTCCTTCTGGTACCGGTCACGCAGCAGCTTCTTCTGCACCTTGCCCATGGTGTTGCGCGGCAGGCTGTCCACCACATAGCAGCGCTTGGGCACCTTGAAGTTGGCCAGTTGCGCCTTCAGGGTGTCTATGATTTTCTGTCCCTCCACCTGCGCGCCCTTGCGCGGCACGATGACGGCCACGCCGACCTCGCCAAAATCCGGGTGCGGCACGCCGACCACTGCGCTTTCGTCCACGCCCGCCAGATCGTTGATGAAGCCTTCGATCTCGGCCGGATAGACGTTGTAGCCACCGGAGATGATCAAGTCCTTGCTGCGCCCCACGATGGTGAAATAGCCGCGATCATCCTGTATGCCCACATCGCCGGTCTTGAACCAGCCATCAGCCGTGAACTCTTCGGCCGTTTTCTCGGGCATGCGCCAGTAGCCCTTGAAGACATTGGGCCCCTGCACTTCGATGTTGCCGATCTCGCCGGCGGGCAAGGCCTTGCCGTCGTCGCCCTGGATGCGCACACCGACTCCGGGCAGAGGAAATCCCACGGTGCCGCCACGGCGCTCGTCTTCATTGCCATAGCGGGGATCGGGCGCATAGGGGTTGGACGTCAGCATGATGGTCTCGCTCATGCCGTAGCGCTCCAGAATCGTGTGGCCTGTGCGCGTCTTCCAGGCACGGAAGGTTTCGATCAGCATGGGGGCCGAGCCCGAGATGAACAGCCGCATATGGGCGGCCGTGTCGCGGTCCAGCCGCGCATCGGCCAGCATGCGCACATAGAGCGTGGGCACGCCCATGAACACGGTTGCATCCTTGAAGCGGGCCATCACGGCCTGGGGATCGAACTTGGCAAACCAGATCATGGGGCTGCCATTGAGCAGCGCGCCATGGATGGCCACAAACAGGCCATGCACATGGAAGATGGGCAGGGCATGAATGAGCACATCGTCTTCCTGCCAACCCCAGTACACCTTGAGCATGGCCGCATTGGTCAGCAAATTGCCATGGGTCAGCATGGCGCCCTTGCTGCGCCCCGTCGTGCCGCTGGTATAGAGAATGGCCGCTAGATCATCGCTGGCGCGCGGCACGGGCTGCTGCTCGTCGCCGTGGTGGGCCGCACGCTCCAGCAGCGTACCTGTGCGGTCGGCGCCCAGCGTGTAGACATGCCCTACCCCATTGTTGAAGGCCAGCTTGGACACCCAGCCAAAGCTGCCAGGGTCGCAGACCACCACCGCAGGCTCGGCGTTGGTGATGAAGTACTCCACCTCGGCCGCCTGATAAGCCGTGTTCAGTGGCAGAAACACATGGCCTGCACGCAAGGTGGCCAGATATAGCATCATGGCTTCTACCGATTTTTCCACCTGTACCGCAATGCGGCTGCCTTCGGGCAGGTTCAGCGACACCAGCAGATTGGCAATGCGGGCGCTGCCATGGTCCAGATCGGCCCAGCTGTAGTACAGACTCTGGCCATCGGGCTCGATCGCCTCCACCGCGATTTTTTTCAGGTCTGTAGGAAAAGCAGCGCGCAAGGCGCTGAAAAGATTGGCTTGAGGCATATCGGTCATCGTGATGCTGTCGAACTCAATAACGGTTGAGGCAAAAAATGCAGCCCCATCATAGGGGCTGAGTGGGAACATTCCTGTCACAGGCCAAGGCCAGGACTCAACCCAAGCCCGGCCAGTGGCACCGAGCAAAAGCCCAAGCTAGCCGCGCAGCGGCACAGGGTCATGAATCTATTTTTACGCCAGAGGCCTTGACCACCTGCGCCCAGCGTTGAATCTCGGCGCGCACCATGGCCGCAAACTGCTGCTGGCTGAGCTTGCCGTACTCGGCCCCGTTCTTGGCCCAGGCGGTCTTGATTTCGTCGCTGGAGCCGATCTTGCGCACCTCGTCCAGCATGTGCTGCTGCGCCGCCTCGGGCGTGCCTTTGGGCGCCCACAGCCCATACCAGGTGCTGACGGTGTAATCGGGCAGACCGCATTCGGCGGCGCTTGGCACATCAGGGAAAGCCGGATTGCGCTGCGCACCCGCCACCATCAGCGCCTTGATGCGACCGCTCTTGATGTGCTGGGCCGATGAGCCCAGGCCGTCGAACACCATATCCACATTGCCGGCTATCAAATCCTGCAGCGCCGGACCCGCTCCCTTGTACGGGATATGCAGGATATTGGTCTTGGTCTGCAGCTTGAACAGCTCACCGGCCAGATGGTGCGAGCTGCCCGGCCCCGCCGAGCCGTAGCTGTATTTGCCCGGTTTGCTACGCATATCGGTCAGCAGCTCCTGCACGGTGTTGAAGGGCACGTTCTTGGGGTTGACGACCAGCACCTGGGGCACGCTGGCCAGCAGAGCCAGGGGAACAAAATCGCGTTCCAGATCGTATTCGAGCTTGGGATAGACCGATGGTGCAATCACATGGTGCGTGCCGCCCATGAAAAAGTTGTAGCCGTCCGCCGGCGCCTTGGCCGCAACGCTGGCGCCCAGCGTGCCGCCGGCCCCGCCCCGGTTGTCGATCACCAGGGTCTTGCCTGCCATCTTGGAAAATTGTGCCGAAAACGGCCTGGCAAACGTGTCGGTCCCACCGCCTGCAGGAAAGGGCACGACCAGATTCACCGGCTTGTTCGGCCAGTCATTGCTGGCGTGCCCCCACGCTGCTGCCGTGGTGGCCACCAGCGCTGCCATGGTTTGAAGCAGCGCGCGCCGCTCCATGCCGCCTGCCTTGAACTCATCCCTCGCCCCAGAAACCTGCATGAATGTCTCCTGCTTTCCCGGCCGTGCTCCACGCAAAGGCCGGGCTGGTTGTTGAAGGCGCAGGTGTGCAGGAAGACGTCGTCAGCGAATCATCCCTTGCACAGCGATTCGATCTCAGAGGAAACCGGAATCTTGCCCTGCGCCAGCAGGCTGCGGTGCTTGTCCAGGCGCTTCAAGTCATAGAGGTAGTTGACCATCAGCCCCATGGACTGCTTGAGCCCCTTGGATGACAGGTCTGCCGCCCAGTTCAGACGCTCCACACGCGCACCGTTGCCAAGGTGAAAGCGTGCCACGGCATCCAGCGGACGACCCTTGGCAGTTTCCCGCCCCAGATAGCGTGCGGCGCAATACAGCGCCGCCTGACGCAGCGTGGATTTTTCACCGAGAGA
Organism: Comamonas resistens; assembly: GCF_030064165.1. NCBI lineage: Bacteria > Pseudomonadati > Pseudomonadota > Betaproteobacteria > Burkholderiales > Comamonadaceae > Comamonas > Comamonas resistens. Next base: position 2,105,262 of record NZ_CP125947.1, on the reverse strand, counting down.
GCCCGGGTCTTCCAGCGCCGCCAGCAACTGGGCGGCCGTCACGCCACCGGCAGATTTTTCCAGCGCGGCTTTCTCCTTGTCGTCCAGCTCGGCCAGAGCGGCATCGCCATGCTTGAGCAGCCAGCTGCGCAGCCCCGGAATCGGCGACAAGGTGGCGAAATGCTTGAGTTTGGGGAACTCCTGCGTGAGCGTTTCCACCACATGCTTGATCAGAGAGTCCCCAAAGCTCACACCCTTGAGCCCGGTCTGCGTGTTGCTGATCGAGTAGAAGATGGCGGTATTGGCCTTGGACAGATCGGCGGCGGCCGCAGACTCGTCCAGCAGCGGGGCCATGCTGCCCGCCATCTTGTCCAGCAACGCCACCTCGACAAAGATCAGCGGCACCTTGGGCATGCGTGGATGGAAGAAGCCGTAGCAGCGGCGATCGCTGTCCAGACGGTTCTTCAGGTCGGACCAGCTGCGGATATCGTGCACGGCCTCGTACTGGATCAGCTTTTCGAGCAGCGATGCCGGCGAATCCCAGTTGATGCTGCGCAGCTCCAGCAAGGCAACATCGAACCAGCGGGAAAACAGGTGCTCCAGCTCGGCGTCCAGCGCCACATAGCGCTGCTGCTCCGACTTGGGCAAGGCCAGCAGCTGCGCACGCATATTGATTAGAAATTCCAGCCCGCCCTGAGGCTGGGCAAAGCGCTGGAGCAAGCGGGTGCGCGACGAAAGCAAGGCACGGCGCAAAGCCATTTCGGCCTCGCTTCGTTCGGCATCGCTGCCGGCCTTGTCATAACGCTCACGCGCGACCTGCAACGCCTGGGCATCGGGACCAAAGCGCTCGATGCTCAGCAACCAGAAGTCCTTGTGCGCGGCCGCATCGGCGGCCGCATACCACTCCATCAACGCCAGGGCCTTGCGTCCGCCTTCCACATCGCTGAGTGCGGCATCGGCCACCTGCTCCATATCCTGCAGCAGGCGGCGCAGTTCGCGCGGGGACAGTGCTTCCTGACCGCGGCGCAGCGTGGCATCCAGCCGCTGCGCCAGCGGGCGCTGCTGCTCATCGGGCTTGCCGCCTTCCGCGCCTCGCACCCAGAGTTTGGTTTGCTCAATCCAGTCTGCTGCCCAGCCCATAATATCTCCAGAGTTTCTAGAAGGATAATGCTCTCAATCACGAAGCAAATACCGCTGACGCAGTAACGCTTTGCGCCATTATGTGCAAAGTTTGGGCATCAAAAGCTTCCACGCTTGCCCACTGGCGTGTGGCCGCAGCCCCCCAAGGGGGCCGCTTATTGCCTTGGGGCGGCCCGGCGGCAATAAAAAAACGCAGACCGGATGGTCTGCGTCGGATGATGAGGCTCAAGGCTCAGGCCGCACTGCGCGGCACATCGTAGGCCGCTCGCTTGCCGCACAGCCACCACATGACGATGCCGCCCACAATCATGGGAATGCACAGCCACTGCCCCATGCTCATGCCCAGCGACAGAATGCCCAGAAAGTCATCGGGTTCGCGGAAATACTCTGCCGTGAAGCGGAACACGCCGTAGCCCAGCAAAAACACCGCCGCCACCTGTCCGGGCTTGTGCTCCTTGCGCGCATAAAGCCAGAGAATGATGAACAGCAGCAAACCCTCCATCAGCACCTGATAAATCTGCGAGGGGTGGCGCGGGATCATGGAGCCGCTTTGCGGAAACACCATGGCCCAGGGCAGATCGGCACTGGCCGCACGACCCCAGAGTTCGCCGTTGATGAAATTGCCGATTCGCCCCGCAGCCAGCCCCGTGGGGACGCAAGGCGCTACAAAATCCGCGACCTCCAGCCAGCTGCGACGGCGTGAATGGGCGAACCAGAGCATGGAGCCAATCACGCCCAGCAAGCCGCCATGAAAGCTCATGCCGCCCTGCCAGACGGCAAAAATCTCGAGCGGATGCGAGAGGTAGTAGCCAGGCTTGTAGAACAGGCAGTAGCCAATGCGACCGCCCACGACCACGCCCAGCACGCCGAGAAACAGAATGTCCTCCACATCCTTGCGCGACCAGGCGCGCTCGCCCGTCATGAACCGGAATGGAGGATGGTGCAGACGGCGCGTTCCCAGAAACAGGAACAGGCCAAAAGCAGCCAGATAGGTCAGGCCATACCAGTGCACGGCCAGCGGGCCAATCTGCAGGGCAACGGGATCAATGTGCGGATACATCAGCATGGCAGGCATTGTGCCGCAGTGTGCAGCCAGGCGCTGCAAAGCCCGTCAGGCATGCCAGCAAAAAACACCCCAGGCATCAAAACAGCTTGTAACGTAATACGGTCGAACGTCAGCAGCTATCAATACCAAAGCAGATTCAGCGACCTGTCGGGCGCAGCCCCTGCTCCTGCACGGTCTCCCGCACGGCCTGCGAGGTCTCTTCCATCATCTCGATCAGGCGCTGGGGCGAGCCACCCAGGGCCTGCACGCCCAGGCTTTGCAGACGCTCCTGCACTGCAGGCTCGCGCAGTGCCGCATTGGCGGCGGCGTTCAGTTTCTGCAGCACAGGCGCTGGCGTGCCAGTTGGGGCCACGATGCCAAACCAGGTAATGGCCAGATGGTTGAGGCCGGGGTGGCCCAGCTCCTTGAAGGTCGGCACCTGGGACAGATTGGGCAGACGCTCCTGCGCGGCCACGGCAAACGGAATCAAACGACCCGAGGCCACATGCGGCGCCGAAGACGGATATTGGTCGCTGAGCACCTGGGTCTCGCCCGAGAGCGCGCTGCTGACGACAGGGCCCTGACCCTTGTAGGGAATGTGATGCAGCTTGATCTTGAGGTCGGTGTTGATGCGATCGGCAATCAGGTGACCGATGGAGCCCATGCCGGCCGAACCGATATTGAGCAGATCCGGCTTGCTGCGCGCCAGCGCCACCAGTTGGGAATAGTTGCGCACGCCCAGATCCGGGTGCACGGAGAACACCGAAGGAATGGAGGCCAGTGCCACCACGGGCACAAAAGCCTTGGCCGGGTCCAGGCGCGCAGTCTGCGGCAGCATGATGGGGTTGACCACCAGCGTGCTGATGGTGCCAAGGCCCAGTGTGTAGCCGTCCGGCAAGGCATGGGCCACATATTCGGCCCCGATGAGGCCGCTGGCTCCAGAGCGGTTATCAACCACCACCGGCTGCCCCAGACTGGAATGCATGGCATCCGCAATCACGCGGGCCACGATGTCGGTCGAGCCGCCCGGCGTGAATGGCACGACCAGCCTCACGGGCCGCTGTGGGTAGGCCGACTCTGCAGCCTGTGCCGCCTGCATGCTGCCCATGGCAAGAGCCAGCGCAGTCAGACAAGCCCTCGCGCGTCCCCAGCCTGCTACTTTGGACAGCAAAGGATGGAGGGTGCGCGCGGACATGATGTTTTTTACTTTCTGGGGTCGCCTGACAAAAACGTCACCACGCTTGCCACACTGACGCATGGCCGCAAAAGAGACGTTTATTGCCTTGGGGCAGCTCCGCGGCAATAAAAACAGCCGCTCGACTTGCATCGAGCGGCTGCCTCTGATTGTCCGTCAACAGCTATATCCGTGCCGACGCCATGATGAAACACATCACGACTTGTGCCAGTCAGGTCCAAGCAAGACGTTTGCCCTATGGGCACACGCCTTGTGCATCCTTGTTTGCGGCAAGTCCTGCAAACCTAACTTAGTCGTCCAGCAGGGACAGGTCACGCACGGCGCCGGTATCGGCGCTTGTCACCAGCTTGGCATAGGCCTTGAGAGCTGCAGAAATCTTGCGCGGGCGGGCTTCGGCAGGTTTCCAGCCCTTGGCATTCTGTGCCTCGCGGCGCTTGGCCAGCTCCTCGTCGCTGACCAGCATATTGATGGTGCGATTGGGAATGTCGATGCGGATGATGTCGCCGTTCTGCACCAGGCCGATGTTGCCGCCGGCTGCCGCCTCGGGCGAGCAGTGGCCGATGGACAGACCGGAAGTGCCGCCCGAGAAGCGGCCATCGGTCAGCAGCGCGCAGGCCTTGCCCAGGCCCTTGGACTTGAGGTAGCTGGTGGGATACAGCATTTCCTGCATGCCGGGACCGCCCTTGGGGCCTTCATAGCGCACGATGACCACATCGCCGGCCTTGACCTTGTCGCCCAGGATGTGATCCACGGCCTCGTCCTGCGATTCCACCACATGGGCGGGGCCTTCGAAGACCAAAATGGACTCGTCCACACCGGCGGACTTCACCACGCAGCCGTTCAGGGCGATGTTGCCGGTCAGCACGGCGAGGCCGCCTTCCTTGCTGAAAGCGTGCTCATAGGAGCGGATGCAACCTTCGGCGCGGTCCAGGTCCAGGCTGGGCCAGCGGGTGCTCTGACTGAAGGCAACCTGGGTAGGAATGCCGGCGGGGCCTGCCAGATAGAAATTCCTGACGGCTTCGTCCTGCGTGACGGTGATGTCCCACTGGGCCAGCGCATCGGCCATGGTTTTGGCGTGTACGGTGGGCACATCGGTGTGCAGCTTGCCGGCACGTGCCAGCTCGCCCAGGATGGCCATGATGCCGCCTGCGCGATGCACGTCTTCGATGTGGTACTTCTGCGTGTTGGGCGCTACCTTGCACAGCTGGGGCACGACGCGCGAGAGGCGGTCGATGTCGGCCATGGTGAAGTCGATGCCGGCTTCCTGGGCGATGGCCAGCAGGTGCAGGATGGTGTTGGTGGAACCACCCATGGCGATGTCCAGCGTGATGCAGTTCTCGAAGGCCTTGAAGCCCACGGAGCGCGGCAGCACCGATTCGTCATCCTGCTCGTAGTACTGACGGGCCAGTTCCACGATGCGGTGACCGGCACGCTTGAACAGCTGCTCGCGGTCGGAGTGGGTTGCCACCACCGTGCCGTTGCCGGGCAGGGACAAGCCCAGCGCCTCGGTCAGGCAGTTCATGGAGTTGGCCGTGAACATGCCCGAGCAGGAACCGCAGGTGGGGCAGGCCGAGCGCTCGACCTGGGCCACCTGCTCATCGGTGTAGTTCTTGTCCGCAGCAATCACCATGGCGTCCACCAGGTCCAGCTTCTTGAACTCGATGACGTTGGTCGTGGGGTTGGCCAGCTTGGTCTTGCCGGCTTCCATGGGACCGCCGGAGACAAAGATCACCGGAATGTTCAGGCGCATGGCGGCCATCAGCATGCCGGGGGTGATCTTGTCGCAGTTGGAGATGCACACCAGCGCGTCGGCGCAATGGGCGTTGACCATGTACTCGACCGAGTCGGCGATCAGGTCCCGGCTGGGCAGCGAATACAGCATGCCGTCGTGGCCCATGGCAATGCCGTCGTCCACGGCAATGGTGTTGAATTCCTTGGCCACGCCGCCCGCTGCCTCGATCTCGCGCGCGACAAGCTGGCCCATGTCCTTCAGGTGCACGTGGCCGGGCACGAACTGGGTGAAGGAGTTGGCAATGGCGATGATGGGCTTGTCAAAGTCGCCATCCTTCATGCCTGTGGCACGCCACAGAGCGCGTGCGCCAGCCATGTTGCGGCCGCCAGTGGAGGTTTTGGAGCGATATGCGGGCATGGGGTGAATCTGCTTGTAAGACGAAAACAGACCATTATGTCCCAGCGCCCCAGAGACAACGCTCTGATAAAGCCCATGTCAGCACACCACTGCTTCACATTTGGCGCAAAAATGGCGTCCGACTTTCACCTACCTTGATTCTGGAAAACCATGCGTGTACTTGTTGTAGAAGACGATCCGGCCCTGCGTCTGGGCATCAGCCGCATGCTTCAGGCCGAGGGCTGGCAGGTGGACGTCGTCACGGATGGCGAATACGCCCTTTCCGCAACGGCAACGCAGGACTATGACGCAGCCGTGCTGGACCTGGGCCTGCCCCGGCGCGGCGGCCTTGAGGTTCTCTCGCGCTGGCGCAACCAGGGCAAGGATTTGGCCGTGGTCATTCTTACCGCCAACGACGGGCTGACCAGCCGCCTGCAGGGGCTGAACAACGGCGCCGACGACTATCTGGCCAAGCCCTTCGAGCCCGAGGAGCTGGTGGCACGCCTGCGTGCCGTCACACGCAGGCGCAGCGGCAATGCCAGCAATCTGCTGAGTCTTGGCCGCCTGCGCTTCAACACCGACACCAGGGAGCTGTACTTTGACCAGGAGCGGCTGGCGCTGAGCCCGCGCGAGGCAGCGCTGCTGGAACTGCTGATGTCCTCTCACGGCAACGCGGTGCCCAAGGCACGCATCATCTCGGCCATGTCGAGCTGGGAGAGCAACTTCAGTGCCAATTCGGTGGAAATCTATATCCTCAAGCTGCGTCGCAAGCTGGCGCCGGCGGGGGTCAACATCGTCACCCTGCGCGGCGTGGGCTATGCACTGGAGCTGCTGTGAGCGAGCGCGGCAACCGCCTGAACCTCAATCCCCTGGGCTGGATCAAGCCCAGCCTGCTCAAGCAGCTGATGCTGCCCGTGGTCTCGCTGTGGGTGGCCTGCGCGGTGCTGGCCACCAGCACCGCTTATCTGCTGGCCGGGCGCAGCACCAGCACCTCGTTCGACCGGCTGCTGGCCGACGATGCCCAGGCCCTGTCGGCACAGCTGCGCTGGAATGACGGCGTGGCCAGTTTTGCCGCCAGCAAGGAAACGGCCGACTCCCTGGTATTCGACTCCCTGTCGCTGAGCCATTATTCGGTGCACACCGAAAGCGGCCGCAAGCTGGTCGGCGATCTGAAGCTGGACATCCCTGATGTCGAGCAGCGCCATGAGCAGCAGGCCATCTTCTTTGACCACCTCAGCCGCCATGGCACGCCGCTCAGAGTCGTGGCTCAGCGCCTTCAGCCCGCCAGCGGCGACGAAGCCGTCTGGGTCATCGTGGCCGAGTCCAAGGAAAAGCGCCGCCAGGTCAAGGACGAGATCGCCACGGCCATTTTCCTGCCGGCGCTGCTGGCCGGCTTTCTCATCATTCCGCTGTTCTACTACAGCATCCGCCGTGCGCTGTCGCCCGCACGCCAGCTCAGCGCGCTGGTCGTGGCGCATGGCGACGACAATCTCTCGCCCCTGCCCGTGGAGCAGGTGCCGCAGGAGCTGCGCGAGCTAGTGGCCCACACCAACTCCTTGCTGCAGCGGCTGCAGGCCTCGGTCACCGAACAACGCCGTTTTATCGCCGATGCCGCCCACCAGTTGCAGACACCCATGGCCGGCATACGCCTGCTGGTCGGCGACATGCGGCGCATACAGAAGGCCGACCCGCAGCAACCCATGGACGCCGAAGTGCTGGCCCAGCTCGATGAGGTCGCCACCCGCGGCGCGCGCATGGTCAAGCAGCTGCTGGCCTATGCGCGCGTGGCCGAGGATTCTGCCGCCGAGCCCGAGCGCTTCGATGCCGTGGAGGCCGTGCTGGAGCCGGCGCCGCGCTGGCGCAGCCATGCCGAGGCTGCGGGCAAGACATTGACGGTTCAGAACCATGTCGATCCGCATCAGGAATTCTTTCTGCAGGGCTCGCCCATCCTGCTGGGCGAAGTCATCTCCAATCTGCTGGACAACGCCATACGCTATGGCGGCACACATATCGCACTGCTGCTGCACCACCATGAGGACAGCCTGATCGTGCAGGTGCAGGACGACGGCCCGGCGCTGGACGCCCAGTCGCGCGAGAACCTGCTGCTGCCGTTCTGGCGCGGCAGCCACGGCAAGCCCGAAGGCTCGGGGCTGGGGCTGTCGATTGCCCAGCGCATCGTGGAGCGCCTAGGCGGCAGGTTCGCTCTGGTCAACCGCCCAGGACTCGGCGCCTGCGTTGAGATCACCCTGCCCTGCGAGGTCCAGCGGCTGGAAATCGACGCCACGAGTGGAGACGGGGACGGGACTTCAAGCTGATGTAAAGCTTGCCGGGCTTATGTTCGGCTGCATAGGGGCGGACTGCGTCTGCAAGACGGGTACCCCCTCCTCAAGCAGCTTGAACTCAAGGATGGCCCAACATGTCCGCCCCAGCCCCTCAAAGTATTTCGCCTCAAAAGCGCACCGCCATCATCGCGGCCGTCGCACTCGCCTGCGTGGCCCTCGTGGGCGGCATCATCTATGCCGGCTCGCACAATGCCCAGGCCGAAGAAGCGCCGGTCGAGTCCATATCCGGCAAGGTCGACAAAGGCATGGTCCGCATCCAGCCCGACCAACTGGCCAGCTTCGACCTGGGCCACCCCGAGACCCATTCCTTCACCAATGTGCGCCACTCCATAGGCGTCATCGACTTCAACCAGGACCGCACCAGCAAGGTGTTTTCGCCCTATCAGGGGCGCGTTTCGCAGGTGCTGGTCAAGGCCGGGGATGATGTGAAGGCCGGTCAGGTGCTCTACACGGTGGCCGTGCCCGACATGGCCCAGGCCGCATCCACGCTGATCTCGGCCAGCGCCACGCTGCGCAATGCCAACGAAACCCTCAAGCGGGCAGAAACGCTGGCCAAGGACAACAGCATTCCCCAGAAGGAGTATCTGCAGGCCCAGGCGGATCAGCAAAGCGCCAAGGCTGCCTACGATGCGGCGCGGCAGAATCTGCGCCTGTTCGACCTCAGCGAGGCCGATGTCGGCAAGATCGAGCGCGACCGCAAGATCGGCCTCGAATTCGCGGTCAAGAGCCCCATCGCCGGCCGCGTCACGCAACGTGCCGCTCAGCCCGGACAGCTGGTGCAGCCCGGCACGGACCCAGCGCCCATGGTGATCTCCGACATGCGCACACTGTGGATGGTGGCCAGCGTGCCCGAATCGGAGTTCAGCCAGTACCGTCTCGGCCAGCCGGTGCAGGTGCATGTCTCGGCCTGGCCAGGCAAGAACTTCGAAGGCAAGGTGTCCTATGTGGGCGACAGCGTGGACGCCGACAGCCGGCGCTTTGTCGTGCGAGCCGAAGTCGCCGATCCCGAGCATGTGCTGCGCCCGCAGATGACGGCGGACTTCAACATCACCGTGGCCGCTGCCGAAGACAGTCTGGCCGTTCCGGCCCAGGCCGTGGTGCGTGAAGGCAACGGCCTCGACGTGGTGTGGCTGGCCATGGGCAAGGATGCCAAGGGCCCGCTGTTCACCAAGACCACCGTGGTGCGCGGCAAGACCGCCGACGGCTGGGTGCAGATTGAGCAAGGCCTCAGAAACGACCAGCTGATCGCCCGTAAAAACGCGCTGTTCCTGAGCAGCCTGTACGAGATCGAAGCGCAGTAAGACACCGTCTGCATCAGGAGTATTGCCGTGTTCAGACCTTTGCTGGCCTTTGTTCTTTCGCGCCGCCCCATTGTGCTGCTGGCCCTGCTGGCCTTCATGGGAGCGGGCCTGCTGGCCTTCTCCAAGCTCAATGTGGAGGCCTATCCCAACCCCGCACCCGTGATTCTGGAAATCACGGCCCAGGCATCGGGCATGTCCGCCGAGGAAATGGAGCGCTATTACACGCGCCCCATGGAAATCGGTCTGGCCACCACGCCCAATGTGGACAACATCCGTTCCACCTCGTTCTACGGGCTCTCGTTCGTGCGCGTCACCTTCAAGTACGGCACGGACTACTACTTTGCCCTTTCGCAGGTGGCCAACAATCTGCAGGCCAATGTGAACCTGCCCAATGGCGTGCAGCCGCAGATCCAGGCTTCCAGCCTGGTCGGCGAAATCCTGCGCTACCAGGTCAAGGGACCGTCCAATTACAGCCTGACCGATCTGCGCACGCTGCAGAACTGGGTGATTGAAAAGCGCCTGCTGACCGTGCCCGGCGTGGTGCAGGTCGTGACCTGGGGCGGCACGACCAAGGAATACCATGTCGACGCCGATCCCAAGCGCCTGGAGGCCCATGGCATCACGCTCAAGAATCTGCTGGACTCGATAGGCAACGCCAACCTCAACGTGGGCGGCCGCGCGATCAGCGTGGGCGACCAGTCGGTGAACATCCGCGGCCTGGGTCTGGTCAACAACCTGGACGACATCGCCAACATCGTCGTGGGCCAGAAGAACGGCCTACCCGTACAGATCAAGGATGTAGCAGCCATCAAGGAAGGCACGATTCCGCGCCTGGGCGAAGCCGGCCGCGACAAGCAGGACGATGTGGTCACCGGCGTGGTGATCATGAACCGCACGCTGCACACCAGCGATGTGATCGGCAAGGTCAAGGCGGCCGTGGAGAAGATCAACTCCGACGGCACCCTGCCCGCCGGCGTCAAGCTCGAGCCCTATTACGACCGCGCGGTGCTGGTCGGCGTGACCACGCATACCGTGCTGCACAACCTGATCTTCGGCTGCCTGCTGGTGTTCTTCATCCAGTGGGTCTTTCTCGGCGATCTGCGCAGCGCCGTCATCGTCAGCGTCAACATCCCGTTTGCACTGTTCTTCAGCATCATGATGCTGGTGCTCACGGGCGAATCGGCGAATCTGCTGTCGCTGGGAGCGGTGGACTTCGGCATCATCGTGGATGCGGCCGTGATTCTCGTGGAGAACATTTTCCGCAACTTCCAGCGCCCCATTGCCATACGTGCGTCCATGCTGCGCTCCATGGCCAAGGGAGCGGACGGTGGCCGTACCCAGCCCGGTGACGGCTGGACCACGCGGCTGCGCATGATCTATATGAGCGCCACCCAGGTGGACAACTCCGTGCTGTTCTCGACCTTCATCACGATCGCCGCATTCACGCCCTTGTTCGCCATGCAGGGCGTGGAAGGCCAGATCTTCGGCCCCATGGCGCGCACCTATGGCTACGCGCTGGCCGGCGCACTGATCGCCACCTTCACCGTCACGCCGGTGCTGGCCAGCTATCTGCTGCCGACCAAGGTGGAAGAGAAGGAAACCTTTGTCGTCCGGGCCATTCACCGCATCTACGAGCCTGCGCTGAGCTGGGTGCTGAAGAACACGCGGCTGGTGCTGGCCGGCGGTGTGCTGGCGCTGGCCGGCGGTGCTTTGATGGCCATGCATCTGGGCAGCGAGTTCCTGCCCGCCCTGGAAGAAGGCAATCTGTGGATTCGTGCCTCCATGCCGCCCACGATCTCGCTGGAGGCCGGCCGTGACAAGGCCAACCGCATGCGCAGAATCATCAACGAGTACCCTGAAGTAGTCTCCGTGGTCTCGCAGCACGGCCGCCCCGACGACGGCAGCGATGCCTCGGGCTTCAACAACGTGGAGCTGTTCGCACCGCTGCAGCCCTTCGAGAAATGGCGCCCGGGCATGACCAAGACACGCCTGATCAACGAGCTGCAGGCCAAGTTTGCGGCCGAGTTCCCCGGCGTGAGCTTCAACTTCTCGCAGTACATCCAGGACAATGTTCAGGAAGGCCTGTCGGGCGTGAAAGGGGCCAATTCGGTCAAGATCATCGGCCCCGATCTGAACACGCTGGAAAAGCTCGCCGATCAGGTCTATGAGGTCATGAACCATATCGACGGCGTGGCCGACCTGGGCGTGTTCCACGTGCTGGGCCAGCCCAATATGAACATCCGCATCGACCGCGAGAAAGCCGCTCGCTACGGCCTCAATACCGGCGATGTGGCCAGCACCATCCAGACCGCTCTGGCCGGCACCGAGGCCACCACGGTGCTCGATGGCGAAAAGCAGTTCGGCCTGACCGTGCGCTTCAACGAGGTCAGCCGCGCCTCGCCCGAGAACGTGCGCAATCTGCGGGTGGGTTACACCACGGCCTCTGGCGGCACCTCCTATGTGCCGCTGTCGGACATTGCGACGATCACGCTGGACACGGGTGCCACCTATATCTACCGCGAAAGCAACGAGCGCTACATCCCCATCAAGTTCTCGGCGCGCGGGCGCGATCTGGGCGGCACCGTCAGCGAGGTGCAGCGCCGCATCGCCCAGCAGGTACAGCTACCCCAGGGCTACCGCATCATCTATGCGGGTGAGTTCGAAGCCCTGCAACAGGCCAAGGCCCGCATGATGATTGCCATTCCCGTGGCCTTCTGCCTGGTGTTTGCGCTGCTGTACGCGCTGTTCAACAACTTCACCTACTGCCTGCTGACCCTGGCTTCCGTGCCTTTCACCGTGATCGGCGGCATTCTGGCGCTGTATGTATCGGGCCAGGTGCTCAGCGTCTCGGCCATCATCGGCTTCATCTCGCTGCTGGGCGTCTCGGTCATGGACGGGATTCTGATCCTCAGCGTCTACAAGGATCTGCGCGCTCTGGGCCATGAACCCGCACGCGCGGTTGGCGAAGCCTACCGCAGCCGGATGCGCCCGCTGCTGATGACGGCGCTATCGGCCTGCATCGGCCTGTTGCCCGCGGCCATCTCGCACAGCATAGGCAGTGAAGTCCAGCGCCCCCTGGCCACCGTGGTCGTGGGCGGCATGCTGATCGGGCCCCTGTTCCTGCTGCTGGTCGTGCCTGCGCTGCGCCTGGTGGTGCTGCGCCGCATGAAACCCAATACACGCCGAGAAGGTCTGGGAGGCAAACGTGCGTAAACCATTCCAACCAACCAGCAAGCTGCACGCCATCGGCCTGGCCGCCTGCATCGCCAGCCTGCTCGCTGGCTGCGCCGCGGGACCCGACTATGTGCGCCCCAAGGTCGAAGCGCCGCAGGCGCTGACCCGCGGCCCCGTGGCCACGACACTGCCGGGCAGCGATACCGGCGCTATCAGCGCCCAGTGGTGGCAGGCCTTCGGCTCGCCCGAGCTCGACGCCATGGTGCAGGAAGCCATGGAGAAAAGCCCCAGCATCGAAGCCGCCCAGGCCACTTTGCGCGCAGCACACCAGAACGTGGTGGCCCAGCGCGGCTATTTTCTGCCCTCGGTGCAGCTGGGCTACAACCCTTCGCGCCAGAACACGGGCCAGAGCATGTCGCCACCGCTCAACAACGGGGACTCGCTCTACACCTATCACACGGCGCAGCTCAGCGTCTCCTACAGCCCCGACCTGTTCGGCAGCAACCGCCGTCAGGTCGAAGGCCTGCAGGCCGCCGAGGAAAACCAGCGACTGCAGTTGCAGGCCGCCCGTCTGAGCCTTGCGGCCAATCTGGTGGCAGCCGTCATCCAGACCTCCATGCTGCAGGAGCAGAGCATGCTGCTGCAGCAAGCCGTGGATGCGGCCCAGCAGCAGCTGCAGCATATGCGCAAGCAGCAGGCCAATGGTTACGCCAGCGGCATGGATGTGGCCACCCAGCAAACCCTGCTGCTGCAGTTGCAGCAACAGCTGCCGCCGCTGCAGAAATCTCTTGAGCAGACGCGCAATCTGGTGGCCACGCTGATGGCCCGTACACCCGATAAAGCACCTGAAATACTGCCTTTGGCAAGCTTCAAGCTGCCGCTGCTGCCCCAGGTCGTGCCTTCGCAACTGGTGGCGCAGCGCCCCGACATCCGCGCAGCGGAAACCCAGATCCAGCAGGCCAGTGCGGCCGTGGGCGTGGCCACCGCCGCCCGCCTGCCCCAGCTCGGCATTTCTGCCGCCTACGGCGGCGGAGCCACGAGTTTTGCGCGCATGTTCTCGGCAGGCAACATCGTCTGGTCACTGGGCGCCAGCCTGGTTGCGCCGATCTTCAGCGGCGGCACGCTGCTGGCGCACCAGAAGGCCGCACAGGCGGAGCTGGAGGCCTCGACCGCCAGCTACCAGGGCACGGTGCTGTCGGCGTTTCAGGATGTGGCCAATGCCCTGTACGCCGTGGACACGGATAGCAAGGCTCTGCAGATGAGCCAGGACAGCGAAAGCGCCAGCGCAACCACCTGGAAGCTCAGCCAATCCCAGCTCAAGGCCGGCTATGCCAGCCTGCCCACCGCCCTGGCCGCCAAGCAATCCTGGCTGCAGGCACGCGCCGCCAGCGTGGCTGCTCAGGGCAGCCTGTACGGCGATGTGGTGGCTCTCTACCAGTCGCTGGGCGGAGGTGTGCTCGACGCAGACACAGCAGCACGCCAGCCTTGAAGTAAAAGACTCCCTGTTTGACCCGGCCTATGCCGGGTCTTTTTTTGCTTCAGCGGCGTTTGCCGGGCTGCATCGCTTCCTTCTGGCGGTTGATGCGATCCTGTTTACGCTGGTCCATCTTTTCCATGGCCTTGCGTTTGGTATAGCCCGAAGCATCGGCCCAGGCCCACCAGGCAGCGGCACTGGCGTACACGCCCAGGATGTACCACCAACTCCAGTTGGCGACCGACCCAATCTCGGCCAGCTTCAACAAGGACAACAGAATCGCCAGACCTAACAAATACATACACCCTCCTTTAATTTCTCAACAGTGCGTACACCAAACAATATGCAATGCGCGCACTACAATGCGGTAAAAATCCAACCTCAGTTTAAAACTGCCCCGGGAACTCATGATGAAGCAAATTCTGATCGCTTTCGCCCTGTCCGCTGCTGCTGTGGCTCCTGCCATGGCTGACCAGGCACTGGCTCAATCCAAGAACTGCATGGCCTGCCACGCAGTCGACAAAAAGGTGGTGGGCCCCGCCTTCAAGGAAGTGGCTGCCAAGTATGCAGGCCAAAAGGACGCCGCCGACAAGCTGGCTGCCAAGGTCATCAAGGGCGGCTCCGGCGTGTGGGGTCCTGTGCCCATGCCCGCCAACCCTCAGGTCAACGACGCCGAAGCCAAGAAGCTGGTGGCCTGGGTTCTGTCGCAGAAGTAATCTGCCACTGCCCTGCAGTGCAAGCTGCCAACAAAAAAACCGCATGTCAGCCATGCGGTTTTTTGTTTTCGGCTCAGCGGTCTAACGGGTAACGATGGGAAAGTCGGGACGGCTGGCATCAAACAGCTTCAGAAATGCCCCCAGAGCTGCGCGGTCACCCTCAATTTTCATAGCTGCTGACGCTTGCCCTTGCTTGGCTGCTCCGGATAAAAGCTTCAAAAATGCGGCTCGGGTGAGACTCAGCGACACATCGGCATCGTGCTGTGCCGGCCCCTTGCGAAAATGCAGTACCGCGTTTTCCAGCCAGATCACATAGCGCTCGCCCACGTCGTCGAGCGACAGATTCATGACAAAGCGCCTGTCCGCCGCCTTGGCTGCATCGAGCCGCGTGGCCAGCACTTCGAGAAAGCGCTCGGTCGGAATCTGCGCCGTCATCTCGGCCATGGCCGATACATCCTTGGACATGGCCGCCACACCCTCGCGCAACTCCAGCGCTGCCGTCAGATAGCTGTTACGCCAGGTGGCGGATTCGGCGCGGTAGCCCAGTTGCTCATGGCAGCGGGCCAGCAGCTCTTTGGCCACCGTGTTGTCCGGCTCGGCAAACACCAGTTGCTGCAGCAGCTCCACGGCCCAGCGATAGTCGCCCTGCCCGGTCGCTGTGCGGCCCAGCTCCAGCACCCTGGCGGCACCGCCCAACGCCGCCACATATTTCTGCGCCTTGAGCCTGGGCGGCAGCGGATCCAGATTGGCAGGGTTGCCATCGTAATTGCCGAGATAGAACTGGTAGATGGCCTTGACATTATGGCGCAGATCGCCGTAGTAGCCGCGTCCGCCCCAGAAAGCCGCCAGCGACGGGGGCAGCTTGATCTGCTCGGCAATTTCGGCAGGCTGCAGACCCTGGTTAATGAGGCGCACCGTCTGGTCATGCATGAACTGGTAGAGATCGCGCTGGCGGCTGATGAAGCTGGCGATGCGCGCCTTGCCCCAGACCGGCCAGTTGTGCTGATTGAACAGCACCTGCGCATCGCCAGCCTGCTCCAGCACCTTTTGCAGATAAGCCGACCACTGCAAGGCATCGCGCACCTTGGCGCCACGTATGGGCAGCAGATTGTGCATGGTCTGAGCCAGAATCTCGGCCCCTCCGAAGGCCTTGCGCTCGGGGATGCTGAAAGTCAGCTCGGCAGGTGCTTCGGCCCCAGGCATGTTGTGAAACACAAAGCGCACGCCGTCCAGCACCATCTCCTGGTCGGCCCTGTCCACGCTTACCGTCGGCGGCAGAATCCCCGTATGGCCGCTGACCAGATTCTTGCCCAGGCCGGTGTCCACATTGCCTGTGGGCGACAGAGGCAGCCGCGTGCCGAACTGATAGATAGCACGCCGTGCCATGGCCGTGCCCACGAGCAGGTTCTCGCTGGTGGCCTCACTCATGAAGCCCGCAGGCGCCACCACGGGTACTTTGCGCTGCGCCACTTCCGCCGGACTGATGACTCCCAAGGCACCGCCAAAATGGTCTGCATGGCTGTGCGTGAAGATCAGCGCCGTCACAGGCTTGTTGCCCAAGTGCTGGCGGGCAAATGCCATGGCGGCCGCAGCCATCTCGCGGCTGGTCAGCGCGTCCACCACAATCCAGCCAGTCTTTCCCTCGACCAGGGTGATATTGCCCATGTCAAAGCCGCGCAGCTGGTAGATACCGTCGCTGACCTTGAACAGCCCGGCCTGGGCATTGAGGCGGGCATGGCGCCAAAGGCTGGGGTTGACGCTGTCGGGCGTTGCGCCCTGCACAAAATCAAAGGCCGCAAAATCCTTGAGCACGCGCCCATCGGCGCCCCGGATCTGGCCTGTGGGCCGGGCTATCAGGCCCCGCTGCGCATCTTCGCGATCCTGAGCCTCGTCAGGCGGCAGGCTTTGTGCAAAAGTGGCCATCACCTCGCGCGTGGCATTGCTGACCTGGCCTGGCTGCAGCGAACCTCCGTTTTGCGAAACGGCAGAAGGTGCTGCGCAGCCAGCCAGCACGCCAGCGGCAAGCAAT
Organism: Comamonas resistens; assembly: GCF_030064165.1. Taxonomy (NCBI): domain Bacteria; kingdom Pseudomonadati; phylum Pseudomonadota; class Betaproteobacteria; order Burkholderiales; family Comamonadaceae; genus Comamonas; species Comamonas resistens. The sequence goes on along the minus strand of NZ_CP125947.1, from coordinate 2,088,739 downwards.
GCGGCAGCACCGGCTTTGGGGGTGAGCCGAAATTCCATATATGTCTCCTTTTGTTATAGCGGTCAGCGCTTGATGGATCTACGTCAGAGCTCAAAAAGGCTTCAACTCCACCGAGGCTGCTGTCACATTCTGGGCAGCACCATGTATTGCGTCCAATGCATAGTCTGAGAAATTTCAATGCATTGAACTCATCACCATGGACATACGCCGACTGCAGCATCTGGTCATGCTGGCCGACAAGGCCAACTACGCCCGTGCGGCCGAACAGCTGCATCTGAGCCAGCCCGCGCTGACACGCAGCGTGCAGGCTGCAGAGGAAGAATTTGCGATGAAGCTCTTCGAGCGCGGTGCAGGAGAGGTTCGCCCCACGGCGGCAGGCCAGTTTGTGCTGGAGCGCGCGCGTGAGCTGGTGCGCCAAAGCCGCAATCTGCAGCGCGATGTGCAGCTCTACCGAGATCGGCAGATGGGCGACACGGCCTGCGGCTTTGGCCCGTTTCCAGCCCAGTTTCTGCTGCCGCCGCTGCTGCAGCAGGCCCGCAAAGCCTTTGCCGCGGTACATGTGCGCGCCATCATGGGGAACTGGCAGCAATTGCTGCAGCGCCTCAAGGACGATGAGATCGAATTCTTTGTGGCCGAGACCCGCGAGCTGCCCGCGGGCAGCGACTGTACGGTGCGTGCCCTGCCTGCCCAGCCCGGCGGTCTCTATGTGCGCAGCGGCCACCCGCTGCTGCAGTCTGCGCAAGCCGATTTCACGCTGACCCAGCTGCATGCCCATGGCCTGGCTGCCGTGCGCCTGCCCCAGCCCGTGCGCGAGGCCTTGTGCAGCCAGTTGCAGCTGCGCCATGACAAGCATCTGCTGGCCGTGGAGTGCGACGATGTCAACAGCCTGATCCAGCTGACGCTGCACACCGATACCGTGCTGGCCGCCATCGAACCTGCGGTGCGTCCTTGGCTCCAAGGAGGACAGCTACAGGCCGTGAGGGCACGGCAGGTGCCGGCCATGGCATCGAGCTATGGCGTGGTCTGGCAGCGCGGGCGCAGTCTTTCGCCCATGGCGCAGTGGCTGGTGCAGCAGGTTTGCGAGCTGGCCGCGCAGGCATGAAAAAAGGCCCCTGAGGGCCTTTTTGGGATTCACAGCCTGAGCTTGTGAATTACGCGTCACGCGAAGCACGCTTGCGGTCATGCTCCTTCAGGTGACGCTTGCGCACGCGCAGGCTGGTGGGAGTGATTTCCAGCAGCTCGTCGTCTTCGATGAATTCCACACCGTATTCCAGCGACAGCTCGATGGGAGGCGTGATCTTGATCGCGTCTTCCTTGCCGGACACACGGAAGTTGGTCAGCTGCTTGGTACGGGTGGCGTTCACCACCAGATCATTGTCGCGGCTGTGGATGCCGATAATCATGCCTTCGTACACGGGGTCGCCGGCCTTCACGAACATGCGGCCACGGTCGTCCAGCTTGCCCAGGGCGTAGGTGAAGATTTCACCGTCGTCCATGGAGATCAGCACGCCGTTCTTGCGGCCGCCGATGTCGCCCTTGTGGGGTTCGTAGCTGTCGAAGATGTTGGCGATCAGGCCGGAGCCGCGTGTCAGGTTCAGGAATTCGTTGGTGAAGCCGATCAGGCCACGTGCGGGAATGCGGTATTCCAGACGGACGCGACCGCGGCCATCGGGCTCCATGTTCACCAGCTCGCCCTTGCGCTCGCCCAGTGCCTGCATCACGCCGCCCTGGTGGCCTTCTTCGATGTCGGCCGTCACCAGCTCGATAGGCTCGTGCTTCTCGCCGTTGATCGTCTGCATCACGACGCGGGGCTTGGACACGGCCAGCTCGTAGCCTTCGCGGCGCATTTCTTCCAGCAGAATGGTCAGGTGCAGTTCGCCACGGCCGGACACTTCAAAGATACCGTCTTCGTCGGTTTCCTTGACGCGCAGAGCCACGTTGGAGCGCAGTTCCTTTTGCAGGCGGTCCCAGATCTGGCGGCTGGTCACGAACTTGCCTTCACGACCTGCCAGGGGCGAGGTGTTCACGCAGAAGTTCATGGTCAGTGTGGGCTCGTCAATCTTCAGCATGGGCAGAGGCTGGGGATTGGCGGGGTCGGTAATGGTTTCGCCGATACCGATGTTTTCGATACCGCTGATCAGCACGATCTCGGAAGGACCGGCTTCGGTAGCCTGCACGCGGTCCAGGCCCTGGAAGGTGTGCACCTGGTTGATCTTGCCGGTGTAGCTCTTGCCATCAGGGCCGGCCATCACGGCCACTTGCTGGCCGGGCTTGAGCGTACCCTGGGTGATACGGCCCACGCCGATACGGCCCACGAAGGTGGAGTAGTCCAGAGCGGAAACCTGCAGCTGCAGGGGGGCGCTGGCATCGCCCTTCACGGCAGGCACATGCTCGAGGATGGTGTCGAACAGGGCGGACATGTCCTCGCCCCATTTGGCACCGGGCTCGCCCTCTTCCTTGGACGACCAGCCGTTGATACCGGAGGCATAGACCACGGGGAAGTCCAGCTGTTCGTCGGTGGCACCCAGCTTGTCGAACAGGTCGAAAGCGGCGTTGATCACCTTGTCGGGGTTGGCACCGGGCTTGTCCACCTTGTTCACCACCACGATGGGACGCAGACCCAGGGCCAGTGCCTTCTTGGTCACGAAACGCGTCTGGGGCATGGGGCCTTCCTGCGCATCGATCAGCAGCACCACGCCGTCGACCATGGACAGGGCGCGCTCCACTTCACCGCCGAAGTCCGCGTGACCGGGCGTGTCGAGGATGTTGATGTGGGTGTCCTTCCAGGACACGGCGCAGTTCTTGGCCAGGATGGTGATGCCGCGCTCGCGTTCGATGGCGTGGTTGTCCATCACGGTGTCGACGACTTTTTCGTGCTCGGCAAAAGTGCCGGACTGGCGCAGCAGCTGGTCCACCATGGTGGTCTTGCCGTGGTCAACGTGCGCGATGATCGCAATGTTGCGGATTTGTTTGCTCATAATGTTTCCAAAATGCCGCTTGCTTGTGGACGCGGCGTTCCTTCCAAAATTTGTTGAATTTCTAGCGGACTGAGCAGGCGCTCGGGAATCAGCTCCCCACGCACCACACGGCCTACCCCCAAAAGGGCATGCGGGCGCTCACCATACACCGCCACGGCCGGGGCATCGGCCCAAGACCCTCGGCGGCGCAAGCCTGATAGAAAGCGTCCTGCATCCTCTTCACCCAAGGTGACGACGGCATGACGATGCAGCAGGGTATCGACAGGCTGAACCTGCGCGACGCGCTCTTCGTCATTCATGGCTTCCAGCGCCTCCAGCGTCACGCAGCGCGACACCTCCAGGCCGCCGGTTTCCACGCGGCGCAGAAAACGCAGATGGGCACCACAGCCCAAGGCCTCGCCCACGTCTTCACCCAGGGTGCGGATATAAGTGCCCTTGCTGCAGGTCACCCTCATCTTGATAGCAGGATGCCCTTGGTCATCCTGCACCAGAGCCAGATTCAATGCATGAATCGTGACATCGCGTGCGGGACGTTCCACCTCCACGCCTGCGCGGGCATATTCGTAGAGAGCCTTGCCGTCCTTCTTCAAGGCGCTGTGCATGGGCGGCACCTGTTTGATGTCGCCCGTGAATCGTGCCTGCACCTGCGCCAGACGCTCGGGTGTGATGGCAGCCAGATCGACCGCACGCTCCAGCACCACATCGCCCTCGGCATCGGCCGTGGTCGTGGTCTGGCCCAGGCGGGCAATGGCTTCGTAGGTTTTCTCGGCTTCGAGTTGAAGCTGGCTGAACTTGGTGGCAGCGCCAAAGCACAGCGGCAGCACGCCGCTGGCCAGCGGGTCAAGCGTGCCTGTATGCCCGGCCTTTTCGGCGCGCAGCAGCCACTTGACCTTTTGCAGGATATCGTTGCTGGACCAGCCCAGCGGTTTATCAAGCAGCAACACCCCATGCACAGGGCGCCGCTGCACCCGGGTGCGAGGGGCGTTCATGTGCTTATTCCTCTTCGGGACCGCGCGACGCCACAGCCTTGGCAATCAAGGCGTTCATGTCGGCAGCGCGCTCTGTAGTGCGGTCGTAGATGAAATGCAGCGTGGGCACGGTATGAATGTGCAGACGCTTGAACAGGCCGTTGCGCAGAAAGCCTGCGGCCTGATTGAGTGCAGCCAGCGTCACTTCGGGATCACCGACGAGCACGCTGAAGAATACCTTGGCGTGGGCATAGTCCGGAGTCACCTCCACGCTTTGCAGCGTGACCATGCCGACGCGCGGGTCCTTCAACTCGCGGGCGATCAGCTCCGACAGATCGCGCTGGATCTGGTCGGAAACTTTGAAGCTGCGATTCGGTGCAGCAGATTTGCGTTTGGTTGCCATGTATCAAAAAAAGAGCTTGTAGCGCTTGATCTACAAAGGGTTCGAGGCATTTTCAGCCTCAAACCCTTATTCAACTACCGCTAGCAGCTATAGCTTTTACAGCGTACGAGCGATTTCCTTGATCTCGAACACTTCCAGCACGTCGCCTTCCTTGATGTCGTTGTAGTTGCGCAGCTTGATACCGCACTCGAAGCCTTCCTTGACTTCCTTGACATCGTCCTTCATGCGACGCAGCGACTCGATCTCACCCGTGTAGATGACCACGTTGTCGCGCAGCAGACGGAAGTGTGCGTTGCGGGTGACGTGACCTTGCGTGATGTACGAGCCGGCAATGGTGCCGATCTTCGTCGCCACGAACACGGTACGGATTTCGGCCATACCGATGATCTCTTCGCGCTTCTCGGGAGCCAGCATGCCCGACATCGCAGCCTTCACCTCATCCACGGCGTCGTAGATGATGTTGTAGTAGCGAACGTCGACATCGTTGCCTTCAGCGGTCTTGCGGGCCTGAGCATCCGCACGCACGTTGAAGCCGATGATGATGGCCTTGGAAGCCAGCGCCAGGTTGACGTCGGACTCGGAGATACCGCCCACGCCGGAGTACACCAGCTGAACCTTGATCTCGTCGGTGGACAGCTTGAGCAGCGAGGCTGCCAGAGCTTCCTGCGAGCCTTGCATGTCGGCCTTGATGATGATGGGCAGGGTCTGCACATCGCCAGCGGACATTTCGGCGAACATGTTTTCCAGCTTCGCAGCCTGCTGCTTGGCCAGCTTGGTGTTGCGGAACTTGCCGGCGCGGTAGGTCGCGATTTCACGGGCACGGCGTTCGTCGCTCAGCACCATGAAGTCGTCACCCGCCTGGGGCACTTCGTTCAGACCCTGAATCTCTACAGGGATGGAAGGACCGGCTTCCTTGGTCTGCTTGCCGTCTTCGTCGAGCATGGCTCGCACGCGACCATAGGTCTGGCCCGCCAGCACCACATCGCCGACCTTCAGCGTACCGGACTGCACCAGCACCGTAGCCACGGTACCGCGACCCTTGTCCAGCTGGGCTTCGATCACGATACCCTTGGCAGCGGCGTCCACGGGCGCCTTGAGTTCCAGCACTTCGGCCTGCAGCAGCACCTGCTCCAGCAGCTCGTCGATGCCCTGGCCCGTCTTGGAGGACACGGCCACGAATGGGGAGTCGCCGCCGTACTCTTCGGGCAGCACCTCTTCCACCACCAGCTCCTGCTTGACGCGATCGGGGTTGGCTTCGGGCTTGTCGGCCTTGGTGATGGCCACCACGATGGGAACACCAGCCGCCTTGGCGTGCTTGATGGCTTCCTTGGTCTGGGGCATCACGCCGTCGTCGGCAGCCGCCACCAGAATCACGATATCGGTGGACTTGGCACCACGGGCACGCATGGCCGTGAAGGCCTCGTGACCGGGAGTATCCAGGAAGGTGATGATGCCGCGAGGCGTCTTCACATGGTAGGCACCGATATGCTGGGTAATGCCACCGGCTTCGCCCGACGCCACCTTGGTGCGGCGGATGTAGTCCAGCAGCGAGGTCTTGCCGTGGTCCACGTGGCCCATGACGGTCACCACGGGAGCGCGGGGCAGTTGCTCGGCTTCGGAGTTGGAGACTTCCTCGGCGGTGAAGGCTTCGGGATCGTCCAGCGCCGCCACCTTGGCGGTATGACCCATTTCTTCCACCACGATCATGGCGGTGTCCTGGTCCAGCGGCTGGTTGATGGTGACCATCTGGCCCATCTTCATCAGAACCTTGATGACTTCGGACGCCTTGATGGCCATCTTGTGAGCCAGCTCGGCCACGGTGATGGTCTCGGGCACCGAGATCTCCAGCTGACGGAACTCGGGCGCCTGCTGCTGTTGCTGCTCGTGACGGTCACCTCCACGACGGCCACCGCGGGGGCCACCGCGCCAGTTGGAGCGGCCAGCCACACCACCGGAGCTGTCGCCACGGGTCTTGATTTCCTTCTTCTTGGCCGCATCGTTAGACCAGCTCGAAGACAGCTTGGCGGACTTGACTTCCTTGCCAGGACGCGCACCGTTGCCGGCGTTGGCACCTGCAGCAGGCTTGGCGCCATCCTTGGCGGGAGCTGCCTTCTTGGCCTCTGCAGCAGCAGGAGCTGCCTTCTTGGGCTCTTCGGGCTTCTTGGCGACCAGCACCTTCTTGGGTGCGGCCATCATGGCGCGAATGGCTTCAGCTTCGGCTAGAGCCTTGCGACGGCGTTCGTCCAGGTCCTTGGCACGAGAGGCTTCCTCGTCGGCCTTGGCCTTGGATTCGGCTTCTGCCTTGGCTCGAGCTTCGGCCTGTGCAGTAGCGCGGGCAGCAGCTTCTGCAGCATGCTCGCGCTTGACTTCTTCCTTGGCCGCTTTCGCTTCCGCTACCTTGGCAGCTTCTGCAGCCGCGTAAGCAGCTGCGCGTTCTTCGGCTTCACGCTCGCGGCGTTCGCGCTCTTCGCGCTCTTGACGTTCCTTGGCCAATTCTTCTTCCTGATGGCGCAACTGCTCTACCTGATGGCGAGCTTCTTCTTCACGACGTACCAATTCTTGCGCTGTGGCACGCTCCTGCACCGCCTTGGCCATGCTTTCGGCATTGGCCTGGACTTCCGCAGGTGTGTCTTCTCGTTTGACGAAAGTACGCTTCTTGCGCACTTCCACCTGAATGGTTCGGGCGCGGCCCGCCGCATCCGCCTGCTTGATTTCGCTGGTTGATTTCTTGGTCAACGTGATCTTCTTGGCTCCGCTGCCATGGCTGGCCTGCAGATGAGTCAGCAAGCGCTGCTTGTCACCTTCAGTCAGCACATCGCCCGCAGTCGCCTTGTCAACCCCTGCTGCCTTGAGCTGCTGCAGCAAGGTGTCAGGGGTCGTGTTGCGCTCTTTCGCAAATTCTGCAACCGTATTACTCGACATAGATACTCTGAACCTCCCTGACCTTACTCTTGCCCATCGGTAAACCAGTGCTCACGTGCCTTCATGATCAGGGCCTTGGCCTCTTCGGCGGTCTGACCGGTGATTTCGGTCAGCTCGTCGATGGCCAGATCGGCCAGATCGTCACGGGTGTGCACACCGGCCTGAGCCAGCTTGTCCACCAGTTCGGACGTGATGCTATCCAGCGACAGCAGATCCTCGGACGCCTTGCTCACATTTTCCTCGCGAGCGATTTCCTGACTCAGCAGAGCGTCCTTGGCGCGGCTACGCAGCTCGTTCACCGTCTCTTCGTCGAAGGATTCGATTTCGAGCATTTCCTGCAGCGGCACATAGGCCACTTCTTCCAGGGTCTCGAAACCTTCTTCGATCAGGATGTTGGCGATTTCCTCGTCCACATCCAGCTTCTCCATGAACAGCTTGCGCGAGACAGCCGACTCGTCGGCCTGCTTCTGAGCAGACTCGGCAGCGTCCATGATGTTGATCTTCCAGCCCGTCAGCTCGGAAGCCAGACGCACGTTCTGACCGCCGCGACCAATGGCGATGGCCAGGTTTTCCTCGTCCACCACCACATCCATGGCGTGCTTTTCCTCGTCCACGACGATGGAAGAGACATTGGCAGGAGCCAGGGCGCCGATCACGAACTGGGCGGGGTCTTCGGACCACAGCACGATGTCCACGCGCTCGCCGGCCAGTTCGTTGGTCACGGCGTTCACGCGGGTGCCACGCACGCCGACGCAGGTGCCGATGGGGTCCACGCGCTTGTCGTGGCTCAGCACGGCGATCTTGGCGCGCGAACCGGCGTCACGGGCGCAGCTCTTGATCTCCAGCAGGCCCTGCTCGATTTCGGGCACTTCATTGCGGAACAGCTCCACCATGAATTCGGGGGCCGAGCGCGACAGCAGGATGGGAGCGCCGCGCAGCGTGGCATCCACTTCCATGATCATGGCGCGCACACGGTCGCCGTTGCGCAGGTTTTCCTTGGGGATCATCTCGCCGCGCTTCAAGCGGCCTTCGACACGGCCGGACTCGACAATGATGTCGCCCTTGTCCATGCGCTTGACGGTGCCGGTGAAGATCTTTTCGCCACGCTCGAGGAATTCGTTGAGCAGCATCTCGCGCTCGGCATCGCGAATCTTTTGCAGGATGACCTGCTTGGCAGCCATGGCGCCGATACGACCGATGGGCAGAGACTCGATCTGCTCTTCGATGAATTCACCGGGCTGAATGCCGGGAACGCGGTCTTCCGCGTCCATCAGCATTTCCTCGGCGTCGGGATTTTGCAGGCCTGCATCGTCGGGCACGACCACCCAGCGACGGAAGGTGTCGTAGTCGCCGCTTTCGCGATCGATGGACACGCGGATGTCTACTTCACCTTGGTACAGCTTCTTGGTGGCTTGTGCCAGCGCGGATTCCACGGCACCAAAAACCACATCGCGTTCCACGTTCTTTTCACGCGAAATGGCTTCAACCAACATCAACAGTTCGCGATTCATGCGACGACTCTCCTATTTCAATCACACAAAGAGGACTCAGCTTCGCGCCTCTTTGCCCCAAAGACTCAAAAACGGCAGCAGCCTCACTCTGGCTTGGCCGCGCGCCCTTTGAAATTCACAATCGGTGCCAGACGGGCTTCACGCAGCTCGTCCAGCGTAAAACCCATGGCCTGCAGCGGTGCAGGCTCACGCTTTTTGCTCACTCGAACGCCCGGCTTGACCGGCGGCTCATCGCTCCAGACGATTTGCCAGCCACCCTCTTCAGTACGCTCCAGCGTGCCACGAAATTTTTTGCGGTTTGCGTTAATCTTTTCGCCACCGGCAGCGCCGATAGGCTGCTTGAGCGTCAAGTCCACCACAGCGCCTTCAAAGCGGATGAAGTCCTGTTCGTGACGCAGCAAACGATCAATTCCCGGAGAGGAAACCTCCAGGCGGGCATAGTCAACGCCATCCACTTCCAGCGCGAACTGCAGCTGGCGCGTTACTTTTTCGCAGTCTTCCACCGTCACGAACTGGTCAGGGGCCGTCTCTGCAGACAGCTCAGGCGCAGCTTCCTCCGGCGCCTGCCAAGGCAAATCAATCGTGATGCGCAGCAGTCCACCCGCTGTGCGTTCAATTTCAACCAGGTCATAACCTAGACCTGTCACGGTTTGTTCAACGATTTGCTGTAATGCCACGTGTATTCAGTTCAGTCCCGAAAAGTCCGTCAAATCAGGCACTTGGCTCTGCCAATGGCAGGGCTTCGCCGTGATTTGCCCAAAAAAAACGGGCGGTGTGTACCCGCCCGTTTGGTCGTGAAGCCGCCATTGTAGCCTCAAACCATTGTTTTCGCAAAAAGTTCCAGGCATAAAACAGCGCTCAGCGCAAGACTTCCTGCAGGTCATCAGCGCACAACAATCGCTGCAGCAGCTCCTGCGCTTCCTGCGCCTGAGCGGGCCTGGCGCCGGCATCCTGCGGCAGCGACTGCAGCATGCGAGCCAGCACTCCGGACTGGGGCAGCACCGGCCCCAGAAAGCGGGCCTGAGCGCCCTGCGCCACCAGCACGGAGGGAAAAGTCTCTATATCCAGATCACCGGCCACATCCTCGCGATCTTCCACATCGAGCCAGACAAAGCGCATCTGCGGGAACTGGGTGGCCAGCTGTTCGAAAGGCTGCTGGTATTGCTTGCAGGTGCCGCACCAGGCAGCACACAGGCAGACTACCAGCCATTCATCGGCCTTGTTTGTTTCTTGCGTCATCTCTTCAAGCCCATGGTGCCGGCCGGCTGCCGACCCTGCTTCAGCGGGCGCGCCAATGTTAGCGCCAAACCGGATTCGGCATCGGCGCACAGCCGTGGACAGCAGCCTGCCCCTTGAACCGACAGGCGCTCGCCCTTATCCTTTTCTACAGTGCAGGTGCAATGCCCAGCTTGGAGCAAGCCGGACATTGCCATGTGTTTTGGCTCGATAACCGGTGAATCCATGGACTACAAGGACTACTACAAGATACTTGGCGTGGACAAGAGCGCCTCGGCCGACGACATCAAGAAGGCCTACCGCAAGCTCGCCCGCAAATACCACCCCGACATCAGCAAGGAAAAAGACGCCGCCACGCGCATGGCCGAGGTCAACGAGGCCAATACCGTGCTCTCGGACCCCGAAAAGCGTGCCGCCTACGACGCCATGGGCAGCGAAGCCCAGTTTGCGCAAGGCGCAGGCGCCCAGGGCAGAGGCGGCTTTCGCCCCCCGCCCGACTGGGATCAGCAGGACTTCCACTCCAGCAGCAAGGGCGATGCAGGCAGCGATGCCGATTTCAGCGACTTTTTCTCGCAGATGTTCGGCCAGGCCGCACGCGCGCGCCGCAGCCAGGGGGCTCAGGCCGGAGCCGCGCCCGATATGCGTGGCCAGGACCAGCATGCCAGCATCGAGCTGGACCTGCAGGACAGCTACAGCGGAGCCATCCGCTCACTGCATCTGCGCGCCACGGTGCTCGATGAGCAAGGCATCCCCACTTACAAGGACAAGGAACTTCAGGTCAGCATCCCCAGGGGCGTGCGTGAAGGACAGATGATCCGCCTGGCAGGCCAGGGCAACCCCGGCCTTGGCAAGGGCGGCCCTGGCGACCTGCTGCTGGAAGTGCATTTCCGCAGCGACCCGCGCTGGTGGTCCGAAGGCAAGGATGTCTACCAACGCGTGCCGCTGGCCCCCTGGGAGGCCGAGCTGGGCGGCCCCGTTCACTTCAAGACCCTGGCGGGCGAGCTGGAGGTGACCGTGCCTGCGGGCTATCGCTCGGGACGCAAGCTGCGCATCAAGGGCAAAGGCCTGCCAGCGGCCGCCCCCGGAGACCTGTATCTGGTGCTCGATGTGGTGTTTCCGCCTGCCGTCAGTCCCGAGCAAAAACAGGCTTATGCCGAATTCGCCAAGGCCTTCCCCAGCTTTGATGCGCGCAGCCTGAGTTAAGAAGGAGTCATCCCATATGCCCAACTACCCCTTCTACGAACCCGCCGAACTGCTGGACCAGGCCATGCTGAGCCTGCAGGAACTGGCTCGCCACTGCCGCACCAGCCCTCAATGGGTGATAGAGCACGTGCAGACAGGCGTCATCAGCTACGACAACGATAGCGGTGCCGCGGCAGTGCAGATCTCCAGCGAACAATGGCGCTTCAGCAGCCAGACCCTGGTGCGGGCACGCCGCATTGCCCAGCTGGAGCACAGCTTCGATGCCGACCCCCAGTTGGCAGCCCTGACCACCGATCTCATCGAGGAAGTGCAGCAGTTACGCCGCAAGCTGAGCAATCTGCAGCGATAAGCGCAAAAGCGCTCTGAGGCCAAGAAAAGCAAAAAGCCCTCGCACCGAAGTGACGAGGGCTTTTTTGCGGGCCGCACACCAGGGCGCGGCCTGCCGCAGGAATTAGCCGTGGCGCTTGCCGGGCTGCTTCTTGCTGCGAGTGTGCGAACCACGCTCCAGGCTCACGCGCTGGCCACGGCCGGGAGTGGGCAGGGTCACGCCATTGGGTGCCTGGGGACGGGGAGTGGCCTTGCGGTCTGCTTCGGTAACGATCTTATTGCCCATGTCGAATTCTCAATTGGGAGGTTGAAAAGGGCCAATTAGGCCACAGCCAGAGAAATCCCGCCAAGAAAATACAAACTTTCGCGTACGGATTCAGTGTTTTTCAGCTCTCGCCGCCAGCATTTCAAGCGTTTTCACCGCTGACCCCCTACCCCTTCAGCGCAGTGCGCTATCAAATCAGAAATGACTTACGCAAATCCCATCAGAGAGCCTGCGCCACGGGTACCAAGCCCGCTGCCGCAACCAGCTGACGCGTATAGGCCTGCTGCGGCCTGCTCAGCAGGCTGTCCACATCGCCCTGCTCCACAATCTGCCCGTCCTTCATGACCAGCACTTCATGGGCCATGGCCCGAATCACATCCACATCATGGGTGATGAGCAGATAGGCCAGGCCGCGCTCTTTTTGCAGGCGCTGCAGCAGAGCCAGCACCTGCTGCTGGATGGTCACATCGAGGGCACTGGTCGGTTCGTCCAGCACCAGCACCTCGGGCTCCATGATGAGCGCACGCGAAATCGCCAGGCGCTGCCGCTGTCCGCCCGAGAACTCATGCGGGTAGCGCTGCAGCAGGCCGGGAAACTGCTCCTCGGTCATGCCGACTTCGGCCAGCATCTGGATCACACGCTCGCGCCTTTGCTCTACGCCCAGCGCCGGAGCATGGATCTGCAGGCCCTCTCCCACGATTTCCTCGACCGTCATACGCGGCGAAAGCGAGGAGAACGGATCCTGGAACACGACCTGAATGCGCCGCCGCAGCTGCAGATTGGCCGCGCTATTACGAATCGCCGGCTTGTGCCAGTGCCCGCCCACCACATGCAGCTCGCCCGCATGGGGCAGCAGCCCCAGCACGGCCTGGGCCAAGGTGGACTTGCCCGAGCCCGATTCACCGATCACGCCCAGCGTGCGCCCGGCCTTGAGCGCCATGTCCACGCCCTGGATGGCAACAAATTCCCCCTTGCGAAACCAGCCATGGATGCCTGACAGCGGCGTGGCATAGCTCACACGCAGCGCCTGGGCCTGCACCACATCGGGCACGCCCGCAGGCAGTGGCTGATCATTCACATCGCGCACAGGCCGGCTGGCCAGCAGCTTGCGCGTGTACGGGTGTTGCGGGCTTTGCATGACCTGGGCCACCTCGCCAACCTCCACCAGCAGGCCTTTTTCCATCACGGCCACCCTGTCGGCAAAGCGCCGCACCAGATTCAGGTCGTGCGTGATCATCAGTACGGCCATGCCGGTCTGGCGCTGCAGATCGGCCAGCAAATCGAGAATCTGCCCGCGCAGCGTCACATCCAGCGCCGTCGTGGGCTCGTCGGCCAGCAGCAGCCTGGGGCGGCTGGCCACCGCCATGGCAATCATGGCGCGCTGCCGCTGGCCGCCGCTGAGCTGGTGCGGAAAGCTCTGCGCACGCCGCTCAGGCTCGGGAATGCCGGTGGTGGCCAGCAACTCCACGGCCTGCCTACGGGCCTGAGCCTTGCTTAGTGCCTGCTTGAGCTGCAGCACTTCGGCCACCTGATCGCCCACGGACATCAGCGGGTTCAGCGCCGTCATGGGTTCCTGAAAAATCATGGCAATGTCGCCGCCGCGCAAGGCCTGCATCTCACGCTCCGAAAGGCGTAGCAGATCACGCCCGTCCAACATGGCTTGACCGCTCAATTGGCCATCACCAACCAGACGCAGCAGGCTCAGTGCCGTGACCGACTTGCCCGAGCCGGACTCCCCTACCAGCGCCAGCTTTTCACCCACCGCCATCTCGAAGCTCACGCCCTGCACCACCTGCTTGCTGCCAAAACGCACGCCCAGGTCGCGCACGCTCAGCAGATTCTTGTTCTGTGTCATGCCTTGCCTTTCGTTGCCGCCGTGCTGGCTTGCTTGCGCGGGTCCAGCGCGTCGCGCAGCGCGTCACCCATGAAGGTCAGCAGCAGCAGGGTCAGCACCAGCACGCCAAAGGTGAACAGTGAAATCCACCAGGCGTCGATATTGTTCTTGCCCTGACTCAGCAACTCGCCCAGGCTGGGTGTTCCCGGCGGCACGCCAAGGCCTAGAAAGTCCAGCGAGGTCAGCGCCAGGATGGCGCCACTCATGCGAAACGGCAAGAACGTGATCACGGGGGTCATGCTGTTGGGCAGGATGTGGTGGAAGATGATGGAGCGGTTGCTGGCCCCCAGGGCCTGGGCCGATTTCACATAGTCGAGCTGACGGTTGCGCAGAAATTCGGCGCGTACATAGTCGGCCAGGCCCATCCAGCCAAACAGACTCAGCAGCACCAGCAGCAGCGAAACACTGGGTGCAAACAGTGCGCTGAAGATGATGAGCAGGTAAAGCTCGGGCATGGAACCCCAGATTTCCGTGAAACGCTGAAAGGCCAGATCGGTCTTGCCCCCAAAAAAGCCCTGCACCGCACCGGCCAGCACACCCAGCAGCACACCCACGACGGTCAGCGCCAGCCCGAAAAGCACGCTGACGCGAAAGCCGTAGATGAGCTGCGCCAGCAGGTCGCGTCCCCGATCGTCGGTGCCCAGCCAGTTGTCGGCCGACGGAGCGGACGGGTTGGGCTGCTTGGCAAAATAGTTGATGGTGGCCTTGCCATAGCGGTTGATGGGGAAGATGGCCCAGTTGTCGCCCTCCTGCAGCTTTTGCTGGATAAAGGGATCGAGGTAATCGGTGGGCGTGTGAAAGTCGCCGCCAAACGTGGTTTCCGGGTAGTCGTGCAGCAGCGGCAGATAGGTCTGGCCCTGGTAGCGCACGATCAGCGGCTTGTCGTTGGAGAGCACCTCGGCAAACAGACTGAGCACCACCAGCACGGTAAAGACCAGCAAACTGATGAAGCCCAGGCGGTTGGCCTTGAAACGCCGCCAGGCTCTGCGTCCGGGCGACTGCGAAAGGGACTGGGACAAGGACGACATCACGGGCACGGCGCGAACTCCTGCATTCATAGCTGATTGCGCTTGACCCATATGGGTTTGAGTCTGTTTTTGCATGAAATCAGTCAAACTTGACCCGTGGGTCCACCCAGACATAGCAAAGATCGCTGACGAGCTTGGTCACCAGACCAATCAGCGTGAACAGATACAAGGTACCCAGCACCACGGGAAAGTCACGGCGAATCACGCTCTCGTAGCTCAGCAGGCCCAGCCCGTCGAGCGAGAACAGAGTCTCGATCAGCAGCGCCCCTGCAAAAAAAGCGCCAATAAAGGCCGAAGGAAAACCGGTGATGATGGGAATCAGCGCATTGCGAAACACATGTTTGTAGAGCACCTGTTTTTCCGACAGGCCCTTGGCACGCGCCGTCAGCACATACTGCTTGCGGATTTCTTCGAGAAACGAGTTCTTGGTCAGCATGGCGGTGACGGCAAAACTTCCGGCCACCATGGCCGTGACGGGCAAGGCGATATGCCAGAGGTAATCAGCCACCTTGCCCAGGGCGCTGAGCTCATCGAAGTTCGATGAAGTCAGCCCGCGCAGCGGAAACCACTGCAGTTGCCCGCCGAAGATCACCAGCAGGGCCACGCCCAGCACAAAACCCGGAATCGCATAGCCAACCAGAATCAGGATGCTGGTTGCCAGATCGAAGTGCGAACCCGCGCGCACGGCCTTGGCCACGCCCAGCGGAACGGCGACCAGATAGCTGATGAAAAAAGTCCAGAGTCCGAGACTGATGGAAACCGGCAGCTTTTCCTTGACCAGAGCCCAGACGCTTTTGTTCTGGAAGAAGCTGTTGCCCAGATCAAAGCGCGCAAACTGGCCCAGCATCTGCACAAAGCGCTGGGCGGGCGGCTTGTCGAAGCCATAAAGCGCCTTGATCTCTTCGAGCCGCTTGGGGTCCACACCCTGGCCGCCGCGGTAGCTCATGGAGGCGCCCTCTGCGCCATGACCCGCGCCCGCCTTGGCCTCGGCCAGATACTGCTCCACAGGGCCGCCGGGCACGAACTGGATGACCACAAAGGTCAGCAGCAGCACGCCGAACAGCGTGGGAATCATGAGCAGAATGCGTTTGAGAATATAGGCAAACATCTTCGATCAACCCTTGTTTTCAGCTGCGGTGGCGATGGCCGCAACGCCGGGCCGCCCCAAGCAAGGCCAGCCCCCTTGGATGGCAGTGCCCCGTGCAACGGTGGAGCATGGGGGCCACAGCCGCAGCGCCGGGCCGCCCCAAGCAAGGCAGCCCCCCTTGGGGGGCAGCGACCCGTGCAACGGCGGAGCATGGGGGCCACATTACTTCGCCCACCAGGTGTAAACAGCCCACAGCTCACCCGGTGAATAAGCCGGAATCTGCCCGGGCAAGGCCAGCCTCCAGGCGTCATAGACCATGCGGTGCGTGCCCGAGTAATACTGCGGGATCAGATAGTGGCCCTGGACGATGATGCGCTCCAGCGCGTGGCAGGCCGGCAGCATCTGCTGCTCGGACTTGGCTGCGGCCATCTGCGCAATGATGGAATCCACGGCCCGGCTCTTGAGCCCCACATAGTTGGAGCCCCCCTCCTGATCGGCCGCAGCGCTGCCGAACAGCTCGGCATATTCCTGACCCGGATTGTGCGTGCCAGGCACATTGAGCGTGACGATGTCGAAGTCGTATTTATCCATGCGCTGCTGGTACAGCGCGTAGTCGACATTGCGCAGCTTGAGCGTGATACCCAGCTTTTCAAGGTTGCGTGACCAGGCACTGATCAGGCGGGCACTGTCACCGCTGTCCAGATACTCGATCACCATGGGTTCACCCGCGGCATTGCGCAGCGCACCGTCCTTGAGTGTCCAGCCCGCCTCGGCCAGCAGTTGCTGCGCACGGCGCAGGTTGCCGCGCAGGCCATCACCCACATCGGTGCGCGGCGGCTGGCCGATGGGCCCCAGCGTGCCGGGTGGCAGGCTGGCCTCGAAAGGCTTGAGCAGGGCCAGCTCTGCCTCCGTAGGGCTGCCATGTGTTTCGCAGGCCGTGTTGCCAAACAGGCCGTGCACACGCTGATAAGCCCCATAGAACATCTGGCGGCTCATCCACTCGAAGTCATAGGCCAGGCCCAGAGCCTCGCGCACACGCACATCCTGCAGCTGCGGGCGGCGGGTGTTCAGAAAAAAGCTCTGAAACCCCGATGGCAGCTTGTTCTCGAACGCTCCCTTGACCAGTTCGCCCGAATCGAAACGTCGACCCGTCAGGCGCCTGGCCCAGTCGCCGGCGCTGTTGATGCGCATGAGATCGAACTCGCCAGCCTTCAGCGCTTCGAGCCGCGCCGTATTGTCCTTGTAGATCTTGATCGTGACGCGATCAAAGTTGGCAGCCCCCACGCGCACCGGCAGATCGGCGCCCCAGTATGAAGGATCGCGGACATAGGTGATGTCCCTGCCGAACTTGACCGGGCCGATCTTGTACGGGCCGCTGCCGATAGGAGTGTCCACCACCACCTGATCGAAAGGCTTGGGCTTGCCATCGCTGCCCAGCCCCCAGTCGCGGCTGAAGACGGGCAGCACGGCCCCCACGGTCAGGGGCAGATCCCGGTTGGGCTTTTTGAAGCGAAAGCGCACCGTGCGGTCGTCGAGCACGTCGCAGCTGTCCACCTCGGCAAACAGCGTCTTGTAGCCCGGCGAGACATATTTGCTCAGCAGCGTCTCATAGCTGTACTTCACATCCTGCGCCAGCACGGGCTTGCCATTGTGAAAGCGCGCCTGCGGCCTGAGCCTGAAGGTGGCTGACATGCCGTCTGCGGGCACATGCACATCCTCGGCCAGCAAGCCGTAACCCGTTGCCGTCTCGTCCAAACTGGGGGCCAGCAGGGTCTCGAACAACATGTCCGCCAGGTAGGCGGGCGGGGAGCCCTTGATCGTGAAGGGGTTGTATTTGTCAAACGTGGAATAGCGCAGATTGCTGACCATGCGCAGCTCGCCACCCTTGGGGGCCTGCGGATTGACATAGTCAAAATGCTTGAAGTCGGCTGCATAACGCGGCTGACCCCACAGGGCATACGCATGCTCCGCATGGGCAAACGTGGCAACTTGGCTGCAGGCAATCAGAGCCGAACAAATCATCCAATGGCGCATGCGACAATTCTGCCCTAGCCCGGCTGTCTTCGGACCAGCTCGCAGGCATCCGTTTCACATGCATGGCGCCGTTGCCACAGACGGCGCCCTCACTTTTCAATCTTCTCTGGAGAACAACAATGGGTTTTCTCGCCGGTAAAAAGCTGCTGATCACAGGCGTTCTGTCCAACCGCTCCATCGCCTATGGCATTGCCAAGGCCTGCCACGAGCAAGGCGCCGAGCTAGCTTTCAGCTATGTGGGCGAACGCTTCAAGGATCGCATCACCGAGTTCGCAGCCGACTTCGACTCCAAGCTGGTGTTCGACTGCGATGTGGGTGACGACGCCCAGATCGAAAAGCTGTTTGCCGACCTGGGCGCCACCTGGGGCAAGTTCGACGGCTTTGTCCACTCCATCGGCTTTGCCCCCCGCGAAGCCATTGCCGGCAACTTCCTTGACGGCCTGACACGCGAGAACTTCAAGATCGCGCACGACATCAGCGCCTACAGCTTCCCCGCCATGGCCAAGGCCGCCCTGCCTTACCTCAACGACAAGTCCTCGCTGCTGACGCTGTCCTACCTGGGTGCGCTGCGCTCCATCCCCAACTACAACACCATGGGTCTGGCCAAGGCTTCGCTGGAAGCCTCCGTGCGCTATCTGGCCGAAGCCGTGGGCCGCACCGAAGACGGCCGCGCCATCCGCGCCAACGGCATTTCCGCCGGCCCCATCAAGACCCTGGCTGCCTCGGGCATCAAGGACTTTGGCAAGCTGCTGGGCCGCGTGGCCGACGCCGCCCCCCTGCGCCGCAATGTGACGATTGAAGACGTGGGCAATGTCGCGGCCTTCCTGCTGTCCGACCTGGCTTCGGGCGTGACCGCCGAGATCACCTATGTGGACGGCGGCTTCAGCCAGACGGCCGGTCTCTCTGCCGATCAGGTCTAAGTCAGGCCACTTCGCTAAAGCCCTGCCCGTGCACTGCGCCGGGCAGGGCTTTTTTACGTCCGCCTGCGCACTGCGAATGAACCTCGCCGAAATACATGCAGCACCGCTGTTGCCCTACAAGGCGGAGCGCTCTCAGCAGATATGGTGAACAGGCTTTGCGAGCATCAGCCATCCACCATCAACACAAGGGAGCATCATGAAAAATCCATTCATTCTTCTGACACTGGGCGCCGCCGTGCTGAGCCTGGCAGCCTGCAGCACCACCGAGCCCAAGCCTGCCAGGGCCGTGGCCAAGGTCCAGGCCACCAGCGGCAGCAAGGTCGAAGGAGATCTTGTCTTTACCCAGAAGCCCGGCGGCAAAGTGGTCATGAGCACCGTCATCAGCGGCCTCAAGCCCAATTCGGAGCATGGCTTTCACATCCATGAACTGGGCAACTGCGCCGACAACGGCAATGCAGCCGGCGGTCACTTCAATCCCAAGCAGGGCCAGCATGGCAAATACGACGCACCCATGCACCATATGGGCGACCTGCCCAGCCTGAAGGCCGACTCCAACGGCGTGGCCAAGCTCAATATGGAGTCCAGCGACCTCACGCTGCTGGCCGGCCCTGGCAATATCATCGGCCGGGCCGTGATCGTCCACGCCAACCCCGATGACTATGTGACCCAGCCTACGGGCAATGCTGGCGGGCGCATCGGTTGCGGGGTGATCGTGCGCGACGAGCAATAGGCACCGCTGAGATCAACAAGCCGCCAGCGTCGGTGCAGGCGGCTTTTTTGCTTCCCCCACAGCCATCGACAAGCCAGCCCAGCCTGCCTAATATCCACGCAGGCAATTGCAGGAGCTGTCATGCATCCCCTCTCTTGGCTGCGCAAACTTCTGGGCTTCATATTCCTCGGACTGTGGCTGAGCCTCGCCTGTGCACAGACAGCAACCCCGCCGCTGATGCTGGCCCAGGTCTGGCGAACAGGCATGCCGCTGCAGGACTACTGGGTCAGCGAAAAATATGACGGCGTGCGCGGCTACTGGGACGGCCGGCAGTTGCTCAGCCGAGGCGGCATTCCTATCAAAGCACCTGCATGGTTCACCGCAGGCTGGCCTAGCACGCCCATGGACGGAGAGCTTTGGGCCGGGCGCGGCCAATTTGGCCATGCCCAGTCCACCACCGCACAGACCGCGCCCGACGATGCCGCCTGGCAGCGCATGCGATTCATGGTGTTTGATCTGCCCACCGCACCCGGCAACTTTGACCAGCGCCTGCCCGTGCTGCAGCGCACGGTGGCAGCACTGGACCAGAGCTGGGTTCAGGCCGTGGAACAGCGCAAGCTGGGCAACGAAGCCGAGCTGCAGCAGTGGCTGATGCAAATCGTGAAAAACGGTGGCGAGGGTCTGGTGCTGCACAAGGGCAGCGCACCCTACCGTTCGGGCCGCAGCGATGATCTGCTCAAGCTCAAACCCTTCGACGATGCCGAAGCCCGCGTCATCGGCTACAAGCCTGGACGCGGCCAATGGCAGGGCATGACAGGTGCTCTGTTGGTACAAAGCCCCGATGGCAAACAGTTCTCCTTGGGCTCGGGCCTGAGTGCCGAGCTGCGCCGCAGTCCTCCGCCACTGGGCAGCTGGGTCACCTATCGCTACCAGGGCCTGCATGAAAAAAGCGGCCTGCCGCGCTTTGCGCGCTTCATGCGCGTGCGCAACGAGCCCGGCTTTGAGCCGTCTTCCGCACCACGATAGCTATTGAATATATAGCAGAGCGCGCTTTAATAAAAAGTGCTGCGACCTTGTTCATACATATTCAAGGCAGTTGCGCCCCCAGCTCGCGCGCAGCCGCCAGCACATGCTTCACATAGCGCTCGTCATAGCGATGTACGGGCATGGTCAGCGTCAGGGCGGCGGCGAGTTCGCCATCCTTGCGAAACACTGGCGCCGAGATACCCGCAATCTCGCTATGCCGGTCGCCCACCAGAGCCTCATAGCCATCGGCACGCACGCGGGCATAGTGATTGCGATCCTTCCTGACCCAGTCGCCCAATTCAGGGTCGAAGGCCACCAGAACGCGCCCTCCGGCCCCCTTGCCCAGCGGCAACAGATCGCCCGCGCGAGCGTGGTCGCGCACGGGATGGGGCGAATCCACACGGTACAGGCACAACCGCTCTCTACCCTGGCGCACATGGTAGGCCGCACTCTCGCCAGTCGCCTTGACCAGGGCTCGCAGGACAGGCATGACCAACTGATCGAGTGAAAAGCTCTGCGCATACACGGCATGCAGGCGTGCCGCTGCCGGACCGATGGCATAGCGGCCATCATCCAGCCGCTGAACCCAGCCCCCATGCTCCAGAGAGGCCAGCAATCTCAGCACCGTACTCTTGTAAAGGCGCGTGCGCTCGGCCAGCTCGGCCAGGCTCAGCGCGGCATCGCCATCCTGGAACGCGCTCAGCACGCTCAGGGCTCTATCCACTGCTGCCACACCGCCAGGCGCGGCATTCTCATCGGCTACGGATTCATTCAGGGATTTACGCGGCATAAAAACTCCTGCCCCTCGGCTTGACAGGGCATCAGGACTCAATGCAATATTTCAATAGAAAGAATTTAGTTCTATCAGATAGAACGACATTACAACATTGTGCCAGCCGCAATGCAAGCATGAAATCCAAGTGAGGCACCCATGTCATACCCCCAACGCTTCGATCTCCTGATCAGCGAAGTTAGCCCCCGCGACGGCCTGCAGTCGGTCTCAGCCACCATGAGCACGGCCCATAAGTGCGCCTGGATCGATGCCCTGGTGGCAGCGGGCGTGCAGGAAATCGAAGTCGGCTCCTTTGTCTCGCCCAAGCTGCTGCCGCAGATGGCCGACGCCGCCGAGGTTGTGCGCCACGCCGTCACCCACCCCGGCGTCACCATCATGGCCCTGGTGCCCAATCTCAAGGGGGCCGAAGCCGCCATGCGCGCCGGTGCGCACAAGATCACGCTGCCCGTATCGGCCAGCTCCGCGCACTCCATGGCCAATGTGCGCAAGACCCCGGCGCAGATGGTGGACGAGGTGCGCGCCATCGCCAGGCTGCGCGACGAGATGGCCCCCGGCGTGCATATCGAGGCCGGCATCTCCACCGCTTTCGGCTGCACCTTACAGGGCCTGGTACCCGAGGACGAGGTAATCGCTCTGGCTGCAGCCTGCGTGGCTGCCGGCGCCGACGAATCGGGGCTGTCGGACACCACGGGCATGGCCAACCCGGCCCAGGTCAAGCGCCTGTTCACGCGCCTGCGCGGCGAACTCGGCGACAAGGCCGGCGCCGCGCATATGCACAACACCAGAGGCCTGGGCCTGGCCAACTGCCTGGCCGCCTATGAGGCAGGCGTGCGCACTTTCGACGCCTCCCAGGCCGGACTGGGCGGCTGCCCCTATGCCCCCGGCGCCTCGGGCAATGTGGTGACCGAAGATCTGGTCTTCATGTTCGAAGCCATGGGTCTGCGCACCGGCATTGACATTGAACGATTGCTTGCAGCGCGAGAAACGCTGGCCGCCGGCCTGCCGGGCGAGGCGCTGTACGGCATGCTGCCACCTGCAGGCCTGCCCAAGGGCTTTGTGCCCCACCGTTACTGATCACGCAGCGGCTCACCGTCGAGCCGAGCACCACAAGAGATGAATATGCATTCCTCAACCGAATCCGCCGGAACCTCCGCCGCCCCCCTTCCCTATGCCGGCATCCGCGTGGTGGAATTCACCCATATGGTCATGGGCCCCAGTTGCGGCCTGATGCTGGCCGACCTGGGCGCCGAAGTCATCAAGGTAGAACCCGTGGGCCACGGCCGCAGCGGCGACGCCACGCGCAAGCTGCTGGGCTCTGGCTCGGGCTTTTTCCCGCTGTTCAACCGCAACAAGAAAAGCCTGACGCTGGATCTGCAGACACCGCAGGGCAAGGAGGCCGCGCTCAGGCTGATCGCCACGGCCGATGTGGTGACCGAGAACTTCAAGCCCGGCACCATGAAGAAGCTAGGCCTGGACTATGAAAGCCTCAAGCAGCAGTTTCCGCGCCTGATCTATGTGAGCCACAAGGGCTTTCTGCCCGGCCCCTACGAACACCGCACGGCACTGGACGAGGTGGTGCAGATGATGGGGGGCCTTGCCTATATGACGGGCCGACCCGGCGACCCGCTGCGCGCGGGCACCAGCGTCAACGACATCATGGGCGGCATGTTCGGTGCCATGGGAGCCATGGCGGCCCTGGCCCAGCGCGAAAAGACTGGCAAGGGCCAGGAAGTGCAAAGCGCACTGTTCGAGAACAATGTGTTCCTGATCGCCCAGCACATGATGCAGTACGCGGTGACCGGCAAGCCCGCAGCGCCCATGCCCGCACGCATTTCGGCCTGGGCGATCTACGACGTGTTCGAGGTCCAGGGCGGCGAGCAGATCTTTCTGGCCGTGGTCAGCGACGGAGCCTGGCGCGAGTTCTGCGATGCCTTCGGCCTGGCCCAGCTGCGCGACGATCCGCGCCTTGGCAGCAACAACGACCGCGTGCAGGCCCGCAGCTGGCTGATGCCGCTGCTGCGCGAAACCATGGCCGGCTACAGCGCCGCACATATTGCCAGCGTCTTCGAGGACAAGGGCCTGCCGTTTGCGCCCATCGCCCGTCCGCACGATCTGCTCGAGGACCCGCACCTGAACGCCACCGGTGCGCTGGCCCCCATCACCTTGCCCGACGGCCGCGACAGCAAGACCGTGCTGCTGCCGCTGACCCTTGACGGCAAGCATCTGCAGGTGCGCCTGTCGCCGCCCAAGCTCGGCGAGCACAGCCTGGAGATTCTGACCGCCCTGGGCTACAGCCAGGCCCAGGCCCAGGCGCTGGCACAGGGCCAGCCCGACTGAGCGGCCCTGCGGGGCCATCGCCTCGCCCGACTCACCTACCCCAGAACAGGGCGCCCACGCGCGCCCTGCGGGGATTCTTTCGCCCCATTTTCATCATTCAGGAGACAAAACCATGCCACACTGCCCTTCTTCCCGACACCCGAACCACCGCCAGACGATGGCCGCCTGCATGCTGATGGCCATGATGCTTGCCGCAGGCAGCGCAGCGGCACAGCCTGGTGAATGGCCCGCCAAGTCGATCCGCATGGTCGTGCCCTTCACGCCTGGAGGCGGCACCGACACGGTGACGCGCCAGATCAGCGAGCGCATGGCGACCGCGAATCGCTGGGTCATCGTGGTGGACAACAAGCCCGGTGCGGGCGGCAATATCGGACTTGATGCCGTCGCCAAGGCACCGGCCGACGGCTATACCTTCGGCATGGGACAGACCGCCAATCTGGCTATCAACCCCTCGCTGCTGCCCAGCATGCCGTTCAATGCCAGGACCGACCTGCTCCCCGTGGCGCTGGTGGCCTCGCAGCCCGTGGTGCTGGTCGTGCCCACCGATTCGCCCTGGAAATCGCTGCAGGATCTGATCGCTGCGGCCAAGGCCCAGCCCGGCGCCATCAAGCAAGGCCTGGCGTCCACGGGCACCGTGGGCCATCTGGCGGGGGAAATGCTTTCCTACAAGGCCAAGATCGATGTGCTCAACGTACCCTACAAGGGCGCCGCGCCGGCCGTGACCGATCTGCTGGGCAAGCAGACCCACTATATGTTCGGCACGCCTCAGGCGGTCTACCCCATGATCAAGGGCCAGCGCCTGCGCGCCCTGGCCGTGACCTCAGCCAAGCGCCTTTCCATCCTGCCCCAGGTCCCCACCGTGGCCGAGTCCGGCTTTCCGGGCTTTGAAGCCGTGGACTGGAAGCTGATCGTGGCGCCCAGGAACACGCCTGCCGCGCTGGCGCAGAAGATCAACGCCGCCGTGAACACCGGCTTGCAGGACCCCGCCGTGCTCAAGCAGTTGCAGTCCGAAGGCAGCACGCCCATGGGCGGCAGCCTTCAGGATGCCCAGGCCTATCTGCAAAAGGAGCAGGCCAGCTGGGCCGCACTGATCCGTGACGCGAAGATCACGCTGGAATAACGCTACTCAAATAAAAGCAGCTTCCGCTTGCCTCACCTTGTTTTTCATATGCACAGACCATGAAAACAAATGAGACAAAGCGGTAGCTGCTATATTTTTACTGGAACCAGCCATCCTGACACCAGCCTCTGCCAGAACAGCACGGCCAGGCCGGCGCCCACAGTGTTGGCCAGCGCATCCAGCCATTCAGCGCCGCGCGTGGTGGTGAACATGGCCTGCAGCATCTCGATCAGGCCGCCATAGACCGCGCACAGCCCCACCACGCATGCGGCCTGCGCCAGTGCCCAGGCTCGGCCCAGACTGCGCGCGCGCAACGCCCCCGCCCACCACAGCAGCGTGGCCAGCACGCCGTGCAGACTCGCGTGCACCAGCTTGTCCGCATGGGCCATCCCATGCAGAAACGGGAACAGCCTCAGGATCAGACCGCCGCTGGCACCTGTTTCATTGAGGTAGCCCCAAAGCACAAACAAAGACCAGCACAGACTCAAAGCCGCCATCACCTTCCAGGCATGAGCGGCTTTATCGGGGCGAAGCGCTGCGTTCATCGAAAGCGTCCCAGTGTCAGATAACAAAAAGCCCGAAGTGAAATTCACCTCGGGCCGGTTCGTTCGCTTGCGCGGGCAGCAAGCCCGCTAGACGGCAGGATTACAGCGTGCGGCCAAAGGGACCGGAGTCACCGACCTGCACCGTCACCTTGCCTTTTTTGGCGGGCTTGGCGGCGGTGCCGGCCACACGCACATCCATGTCGGCAGGCGCCTTTTTGCTGACCTTCTTGGCTGCAGGCTTGGCGGCAGATTTTGCAGGAGCCTTGGTCGCCGCCTTGGCTGCCACTTTGGCGGCAGGCTTCGCAGCGGCCACCTTGGCGGGCGTCTTTTTGGCAGCGGCCGTCTTCTTCGCAGCAATGGGCTTGGCCTTGGCTTCAGCCACGCAGTCTGCGTAGTAGCGGATTTCGCCGTTCTCGTCCTCCAGCTCCACCAGGCCGTGAATATCGGTCTCAAAGCCCGGGCATTCCTTGGCAAAGTCACGGGCGAACAGCAGATAGTCCACGATCTTCTTGTTGAAGACTTCGCCGGGAATCAAGAGCGGAATGCCTGGAGGGTAAGGCGTGACCAGACCCACGGTGGTGCGTCCGACCAGATGGTCGATCTCCACACGCTCGGTCTTGCGCTGTGCGATATGGGCGTAGGCATCCGAGGGCTTCATCGTCGGTTGCAGATCCGACAGATACATCTCCGTCGTCAGGCGGGCGATATCGTACTTGGCATACAGCTCATGCACATGCTGGCACAGATCGCGCAGGCCCATGCGTTCGTAGCGACGGTGCTGCTGCACGAACTCTGGCAGGATGCGCGCCAGCGGCTGGTTGCGGTCGTAGTCGTCCTTGAACTGCTGCAGCGCAGTCAGCATGGTGTTCCAGCGGCCCTTGGTGATGCCGATGGTGAACATGATGAAGAACGAGTACAGGCCCGTCTTCTCGACCACCACGCCATGCTCGGCCAGATACTTGGTGACGATGGATGCAGGAATGCCGGTGTCGGCAAAGTCGCCATCGAGGTCCAGACCCGGCGTGACGATGGTGGACTTGATCGGGTCCAGCATATTGAAGCCGTCGGCCAGATCGCCAAAGCCGTGCCAGTTGTCGAACTCCTTGCCGGTCTTCTTGGCGCGTGTCTTGGTGGTCGCGTCCTTGCCACGGATGATCCAGTCATCCGCACGGCCCACGCCTTCTTCGGCCAGGGCTTCAGGGCCCCAGACCTCGAACCACCAGTCGTCATCACCGAACTCGTCTTCCACCTTGCGCATGGCGCGGCGGAAGTTCAGCGCTTCCAGAATCGACTCCTCCACCAGCGCCGTGCCGCCGGGCGGCTCCATCATGGCGGCCGCCACATCGCAGCTGGCGATGATGCTGTATTGCGGGCTGGTCGAGGTGTGCATCAGGTACGCCTCGTTGAACAGCGGGTGGTCCAGCTTTTCGGTCTGGCTATCTTGCACCAGCACATGCGAAGCCTGGCTGATACCGGCCAGCAGCTTGTGGATGGACTGGGTCGCATAGACCACGGAATGCTTGGGGCGCTTGCGTTTCTTGCCCATGGCGTGATAGCTGCCATAGAAGGGGTGGAAGGCGGCGTGAGGCAACCAGGCTTCATCAAAGTGCAGATTGGCCACATAGCCGTCCAGCATGCCCTTGATGGTCTCGGTGTTGTAGAGCACGCCGTCGTAGGTGGACTGCGTCAAGGTCAGCACTCGCGGCTTGACGGCCTTGGCATCCACGCCCTTGAGCAAGGGGTTGGCGGCGATCTTGGCCTGGATGGACTCAACCGAGAACTCGCTTTGCGGGATGGGGCCGATGATGCCGAAATGATTGCGCGTGGGCTTCAAAAACACCGGAATAGCACCCGTCATGATGATGGAGTGCAGGATGGACTTGTGGCAGTTGCGGTCCACCACCACCACGTCGCCGGGTGCCACCGTGTGGTGCCAGACGATCTTGTTGGAGGTCGAGGTGCCGTTGGTCACAAAGTAGCAGTGATCGGCGTTGAAAATGCGTGCCGCATTGCGCTCGGACTCGCCAATGGCGCCGTTGTGGTCCAGCAGTTGCCCCAGCTCCTCCACGGCATTGCAGACGTCGGCGCGCAGCATGTTTTCACCGTAGAACTGGTGGTACATCTGGCCCACAGGGCTCTTGAGAAAGGCCACGCCGCCCGAGTGACCGGGGCAGTGCCAGCTGTAGGAGCCGTCTTCGGCGTAGTCCAGCAGCGCCTTGAAGAACGGAGGCTGCACGCCCTCCAGATAGCTCTTGGCTTCACGAATGATGTGCTTGGCCACGAACTCTGGCGTGTCCTCGAACATATGGATGAAACCATGCAGCTCACGCAGGATGTCGTTGGGCAGGTGACGGCTGGTCTTGGTCTCGCCGTAGATGTAGATGGGCACATCTTCATTCTTGCGACGCACTTCACCAATGAAGTCGCGCAGGCTGTGAATGATGGGGTCCTTGTCGCCACCCAGCTGGAACTCCTCGTCGTCGATCGACAGGATGAAGGCGCTGGCACGGCTTTGCTGCTGGGCGAACTGCGAGAGGTCACCATAGCTGGTCACGCCCAGAACTTCAAAGCCCTCTTCCTCAATAGCTTGAGCAAGGGCACGAATGCCCAGACCCGAGGTGTTCTCGGAACGATAGTCCTCGTCGATGATGACGATGGGAAAGCGAAACTTCATGGACAGCCTCCGTACCAATCAGGCCTAAAAAACGAAACAGCCGCGAAGTGTAAGGAATATCCTTATTGCAGCTTTGAAACATGTCGTTTTTAACCCAGAATGTGGTGCACTAAATACATGCAACAAGAGGAGCTGGGGTATGGATCATTCCACCGCGTGGTGGTTGCTCGCAGGTGTGCTGGTCATTGCAGAACTGCTGACAGGCACTTTCTATCTTCTGATGCTGGCATTGGGAGCTGCCGTGGGAGCGATCTGCGCCCACCTCGGACTGGGCACCATTTCCCAAATCTTGGCAGCCGCCCTGCTGGGTGCCAGTGCCGTCCTCATCTGCTATCTGCTGCGCAAACGCAGCCCCCGCAGACAACCCGCATCCAGCAATCGCGATGTCAACATGGATGTGGGTGAAACCGTCAACATCGAGCAGTGGAATTCTGACGGCACTGCCCAGGTTCGCTACCGCGGCGCCACCTGGACCGTCATGGGCCGCCCTGGTGCGCTGCCTCTTCCTGGCCCACACCGCGTGGCAGAAGTCATTGGCAGCCGCCTGCTTGTTGACAAAGTTTGATCTCGCTTGCAGGCCAAGCCCTCTATGCTTGGCTCTGCATCAATTTGCCTTCTCTCAATCCACGTCATCTGACGCCAATGCCCCAAGAGGGCTGGAGACAATATGGAATACGCAGTACCCCTTGCCATCGCAGCCATCGCCGTCATCTTTATCGTCCGCTCGATCAAGGTCGTACCCCAGCAACATGCCTGGATCAAGGAGCGTCTGGGCAAATACGCAGGCACACTGACCCCCGGTCTGAACTTTCTGATTCCCTTTGTGGATCGCGTGGCCTATAAGCACAGCCTCAAGGAAATTCCTCTCGATGTCCCCAGCCAGGTCTGCATCACACGCGACAACACCCAGCTGACCGTGGACGGCATTCTCTACTTCCAGGTCACCGACCCCATGCGCGCCAGCTACGGCTCGTCCAACTACATCATGGCCGTCACCCAGCTGGCTCAAACCTCGCTGCGCAGCGTGATCGGCAAGCTGGAACTGGACAAGACCTTTGAAGAGCGCGACATGATCAACGCCCAGGTCGTCAACGCCATTGACGAAGCTGCGCTGAACTGGGGCGTGAAGGTATTGCGCTATGAGATCAAGGATCTGACACCCCCCAATGAAATTCTGCGCGCCATGCAGGCCCAGATCACGGCCGAGCGTGAAAAGCGCGCGCTGATCGCGGCCTCCGAAGGCCGTCGCCAGGAACAGATCAATATCGCCACCGGTGAGCGTGAAGCTTTCATTGCCCGCTCCGAAGGCGAGAAGCAAGCCGCCATCAACAAGGCCCAGGGTGAGGCCGCAGCCATCACCACCGTGGCCGAAGCCACCGGCCAGGCGCTGGAGCGTGTTGCCACCGCCATCCGTCAGCCCGGCGGCGAACAGGCCGTGCAACTCAAGGTCGCTGAAAGCGCCGTGGAGGCTTATAGCAAGGTCGCTGCAGACTCCAACACCACGCTGGTGGTGCCCGGCAATATGACCGAGGTTTCTGGCCTGATCGCCTCGGCCATGAAGATGGTGCAAATCGGCAAGAGCGCCTGATTCCGCAATTTTTCAGAGGGTGCCGCAAAGAACTTGCGGCACTTTCCTTTTGGGGCTGTAATTTCTGGTTAGAATAACGGCTTCATCACACGGAGCGGTGGATGAGTGGTTTAAGTCGCACGCCTGGAAAGCGTGTGTGGGTTAATAGCCCACCGCGGGTTCGAATCCCGCCTGCTCCGCCAGATTCAAAAACCAAGTCGACCACACTTGGTTTTTTACTTCAGAAATGAAGTATTTTGGGTTATCGCGTGGAGCGGTGGATGAGTGGTTTAAGTCGCACGCCTGGAAAGCGTGTGTGGGTTAATAGCCCACCGCGGGTTCGAATCCCGCCTGCTCCGCCAAATGATAAAAGGCCTTGAAGCAATTCAAGGCCTTTTTCGTTTTTGTGCCTTGAAATCATCGAAGTCCTCTCCGGACCGGCAAGGTTGAAGCGGCCGCATGGAGCGCTCTCATTCTCAGCCCCTTCACAGTTCTGATCCGCTCGCACGCCCGATAGCAAAGTGTCAACCCGGGCGGTGCGGCTGTTGACTTCCGCCTTCCAGCAACGACCGCATATACAAAGAAGGGCTGCAGCTTCGCGCTACAGCCCTTCCCTCATAGCACCGGGACTCAGCCCTGTGCGCCCGGTCTGGCCTGCCAGCCTCCGCCCAGGGCCTTGAACAGCATGGCCAGGGCCATTTGCCGCTGCGTGCTGACCTCGATCAGCGCCATCTGCTGCGCAAAGTCCGTGCGCTGTGCATCCAGATAGCGCAGATGGCTGTCCAGCCCGGCGCGATAGCGCAGCTCGGCGAGCTTGAGCGTATTCGCGCTGGTCTGCACCAGCCGCTGGCGAGCCAGCTCCTCGCGCCTCAGGGTCTCGACGGAAGCCAGCGCGTCGCTGACTTCACGAAACGCCGTCTGGATGCTGCGCTCGTAACTGGCTATCGCCATGTCCTTGCGCAGCTGCGCGATCTCCAGATTGGCGCGATTGCGGCCGCCATCAAAAATCGGCAGGCTGAGCTGCGGCATGAAGGACCAGGAGCGCTGGCCACCAGCAAACAGATCGCCAAGCTCGGCACTGGCCGAGCCATAGGAGCCCGTGAGCGAGATGCGCGGGAAGAACGCGGCCCGCGCCGCGCCTATGCTTGCATTGCGTGAGCGCAGCTGATATTCGGCGGCGCGGATATCGGGGCGCAACACCAGCAGATCTGAGGGCAGACCCGGGCCTATCTCCTGCACCAGGGGAGCGGCGCTCAAATCCGCTGCCGCCTGGACCGAGCCATCGCCCACCAGCCAGTCCAGTGCGTTTGAAGCCTGGCGCAGCTCGCGTGACAAGCGCTCGACTTCGGCGCGCGCCAGTTCTAGCTGGCCTTGAGCCTCCTGCTCGTCCAGGCGGCTGGCCGTGCCGGTCTTTCTGCGCTCGCTCATCAGCTGCCACTCCTTCTCGCGCGCCTGCATGGTGCGCAGCGCCAGGGCCTGACGCTGCCGCGCGCTGTCCTGCGCCAGCGAGGCCTGGATCACTTCGGCGACCAGACTGATCTGCACGCTGCGCGCGGCCTCCTCGGTGGCCAGATACTCCATGAGCGCGGCCTCGGACAGCGAGCGCACACGGCCGAAGAGATCGAGCTCGAAAGCTATCAGCCCGGCGCCCGCCTGATAGTTGCTCTGCACCCTAGCCGCTTCTGTGCCGCTCAGGTCGGCGGGCATGCGCTGGCGGTTGGCGCCGGCCTGTGCTTCCAGAGCGGGCAGCTGGTCCGCACGCTGCACGCGATAGGCCGCGCGAGCAGTCTGCACATTGAGCAGTGTCTGACGCAGATCGCGGTTGTTGGCCAGCGCCGTTTCGATACGCGAGCGCAGGCGCTCATCGATCACGAACTCCTTCCAGTGCAAGCTCTGCACCGAAGCCGTCAAGGCCGATGATGCCGCACTCCAGTTGCCGGGAATGGGCGCAGCAGGCCTGTCATAGGTCGGCGCAAAAGAGCAACCGGAGAGCACCACTGCAATCAGCGTCAGCGCGGCGGTACGCATGGGGTTTCGCCCGTTCATGCGGTTTCTCCTTCGGAGTCTGTGTTTTTTTCCTCCGGCACTGCGCGGCGCTTGCGCCGCAGCGAGAGCACGAAGACAAAGAAGATGGGCACGAACAGCACGCCCAGCAAGGTGGCACTGAGCATGCCGCCGATCACGCCGACACCGATGGCGGCCTGGCTGGAGGCACCCGCGCCGGTGGCCAGTGCCAGCGGCACCACCCCCAGGATGAAGGCCAGCGAAGTCATCACGATGGGACGGAAGCGCAAACGGGCTGCCTGCAATGCCGCCTCCGCCAGCGAATGACCACGCTCGTGCAGGTCCTTGGCGAACTCCACGATCAGGATGGCGTTCTTGGCCGCCAGGCCGATGATGGTGATCAGGCCGACCTTGAAATACACGTCGTTCGAGAGACCCAGCGCCGAAGTGGCCAGCACCGATCCCAGCGCGCCTATGGGCACGATCAGCATCACGGCTGCTGGAATGCTCCAGCTTTCGTACAGGGCCACGAGCAGCAGGAACACCACCACGATGGCCAGCGCAAACAGCTTGGGGGCCTGTGCACCAGCGGCCTTTTCCTGATAGGACAGCGCCGTCCACTCGTAGCCTATGCCGCGCGGCATCTCGCCCAGAATGCGTTCGAGCTCGGCCATGGCCTCACCCGTGGTGTGGCCGGGCTTGGCGTCGCCCGCGATGCGGAAGGCCGGGTAGCCGTTGTAGCGCGAGATCTGCACCGGCCCCTGCTCCCATTCCACGCTGGCAAACGAGGCCAGCGGCACCTGCTCTCCCTGGGCATTGGGCACATACAGGCGCAGCAGGGCCTCAGGCGTCATGCGCGCCGCCGTGTCGGCCTGCACCACCACGCGCTGCAGGCGCCCCGCATTCGGAAACTCGTTGATCACGGCCGAGCCATAGGCCGTGGACAGCACGGCGCTGATGCTGGCGAAGCTCACGCCCTGGGCCTGGGCCTTGCGCCGGTCGATGTCCAGACGCAGCTGCGGCGCGTCTTCGAGGTTCTCCATCATTGCGTAGGCGATCACCGGCGAGGCATTGGCCTTCTTCAGCAGCTCGTCGCGCGCGGCAACCAGGGCCTCGCGACCCAGATTGGCGCGGTCCTGCAGACGCAGCGCAAAGCCGCCGGAATTGCCCAGGCCGTCGATGGGTGGCGGGTCCACGGCCATGGCCGCACCGTCGGACAAGCTGCCGAAGCGCTGATTGAAGGCCTGGACCTCGTCCCAGGACGCCTGGCCCTTGCCGCGCAAGGACCAGTCCTTGAGCGTGACGAAGGCCATGGCCGCGTTCTGCCCCATGCCCGAAAAGCTGTAGCCCATCAGGAACTCGGCCTGGGCCGTCGCGGGGCGGCTTTGCACATAGGCTTCCATGTCGCGCACCACGGCCTCGGTGCGTGCTTCGGTCGCACCAGGGGGCAGTTGCACGCTGACGATGTAGTAGCCCATGTCTTCATAAGGCACAAAGGACTCGGGCATGCGCGTATAGGCAAAGCCCAGCCCGCCCACGATGGCTGCATAGATCAGCATATAGCGGCCCGTGCGCTTGACCAGACGCTGGTTGAGCAGCGAAAAGCGCTCGGTCAGCTTGGCAAAGTGGCGGTTGAACCAGCCGAAGAGACCTTTCTTCTCCTCGTGATGATCCTCGGCAACAGGCTTGAGCAGCGTGGCGCACAGTGCCGGCGTGAATGTCAGCGCCAGCAGGCCCGAGAACAGGATGGAGACCGCCAGCGACAGCGAGAACTGACGGTAGATCACGCCCACCGAGCCGCTCATGAAGGCCAGGGGCAGGAACACGGCCACCAGCACCAGCGTGATGCCGACGATGGCTCCCGAGACCTGCTGCATGGCTTTCACCGTGGCGGCCAGCGGCGAGAGGCCCTCCTCGGCCATGAGACGCTCCACGTTCTCCACCACCACGATGGCATCGTCGACCAGAATGCCGATGGCCAGCACCATGCCGAACATGGTCATCATATTGACCGAGAAGCCCAACGCATACATCACCGCCAGGGTGCCGGCCAGACACACCGGGACCACGATGGTGGGAATCAGCGTATAGCGCAGGTTCTGCAGAAACAGCCACATCACCAGGAACACCAGCACCACGGCCTCGACCAGGGTCTGGATCACCTTGCCGATGGCGACTTCCACAAAGCGCGAGGTGTCATAGGGCACTGCGTACTGAATATCGTCCGGGAAGTTCTGCGACAGCTCGGCTAGCCTCGCCTTGACCGCCCTGGCGGTCTGCATCGCATTGGCACCAGGTGCCAGTTGCACGGCGGCCGCCACTCCTTTGTGGCCGTCCTCGCGCGAGGCGAAGCTGTAATCGAGCTGACCGACTTCGAGACGCGCCACATCGGCCAGGTGCACGGCCGAGCCGTCGGCCCTGGCCTGCAATACGATCTGACCGAACTCCTCGGGTGAGCTCAGCGTGCCCTTGACGGCAATCGTGGCGCTGAGTTCTTGCTCGGACGATCCGGGCTGGCTGCCGAAGCTGCCTGCCGGCACCTGGGCGTTCTGCGCGGCAATGGCCGCATTCACGTCCGCCACCGACAGGCCGTAGCCCAGCAGCTTCTGCGGATCGACCCAGACCCGCATGGCCACATCGGCGCCGAAGTACTGCACCTTGCCCACGCCGGGCACGCGGCGGATCTCGTTGTTGATGTTGCGCACCGCATAGTCGGACAGCCTGACCTCGTTCTTGCCGCTGTCGTCACCCTTGTAGGTCAGCGAATAGATCAGCAGGAAGTTGGCGCTGGCCTGCTCTACCTGCAGACCCATCTGCATCACCGATGCGGGCAGCCTGGCCTCGGCCTTCTTGATGCGGTTCTGCACCTCGACCTGGGCCAGTGCGGGATCGGTGCCCGGCGCGAAGGTGGCCGTGATCTCGGCCAGGCCCGTGGCACCGCTGGACGAGTCGAAGTACAGCAGCCCCTTGGTGCCGTTGAGCTCCTCCTCGATGACGCTGGTCACCGACTCCATCACCGTGGTGGCCGACGCCCCCGGATAGGTTGCCGAGATGGAGATCTGCGGCGGCGCCACGTTAGGAAACTGCGCCACAGGCAAGGCCGGGATCGCTAGCAGGCCGGCCAGCAGGATGAAGATCGCAACCACCCAGGCCAGCTTGGGGCGATCAATAAAAAACCGGGACATCATCTATCCTTGAATAAGGCTTGTCTTTTTTGGCATTCAGCGCTTTCAGAATCAGCGCATATTGCTCATTTTTTTGAAGTGGCTTCCGCGTCTTTGACGACGCCAGCTTCAGCTGCAGCGGCCGTCCGGATTTGCACCTTGGCGCCGGGCACGGCTGCCGCAATGCCTCCGACCACCACCCTGGCGTTTTCCTTGAGGCCCTCGGTGATATGCCAGTCGGAGCCGTACATGGCGCCGGTGCTCACCTTCTGGGATTGCACAATGTCGTTCTCGTCGAGCACCAGCACATGGGCCAATCCGTCGGCGCCGCGCTGCACCGCGCGCTGAGGCACGAGAATGGCCGCAGGATCCTCGCCCAGACCCAGGGTCACGCGCACATACATGCCTGGCAGCAGCAAGCCATCCTGGTTGGGAAACTCACCGCGCAGCGCCAGCTGGCCAGTACCGCGATCCACCGTCACATCCGAGAACAGCATCCGTCCCTGGCGTTTCTGATCCAGACCGTCAGCCACCAGCGTCACCGAAGTGCTGCGTGGCGACTGGCCCTGCAGCTGCTGGGCACGCCAGCGCGTGGCCGACGCGGCAGGCTGGCGAAAATCGGCGTAGACGGGGTCCAGCTGCTGGATCACTGCCATCGCTGTCGCTTCCCCCTGGCCAACCAGGGCACCTTCAGTCACCAGGGCACGGCCGATGCGGCCGGCGATCGGAGCTTTCACCGTCGCATACTCCAGGTTCAGGCGTGCCGCCTCCACTTCGGCCTGGACCGATTGACGCGTGGCCATGGCACTGTGCAGCGTGGCCTTGGCGCTGTCGAAATCCTGGCGGCTCACGGCTTCCTGCGCCACCAGCGGTTCGTAACGGCGCACCACGGACTGCGCTTCCGACAGCGCAGCCTCGGCTCGCGCCAGCTCGCCCCGAGCCCGCGACAGCGCAGCGCGCAGCGGCGCCGGGTCGATGCTGAACAGCAGCTCGCCAGCCTTCACGTCAGCGCCCTCCTTGAAATGGCGGCTCAGCACGATACCCGGCACACGCGCACGCACCTCGGCCACGCGCACAGGCTCGATCCGCCCGGGCAGTTCAGCGCTGAGGCTCAGCGCCCTGGGCTTGACGGTCACCACATCCACCTGCGGCAGCTCCTGGGGCTGACCACCCGCTTCCGACTGGATGCAACCGCTCAACATCATTGCGGCCGCCAATGCGGCCAGGGCCGGCCAGGCACGCACATTCTGGCTTTTCGTCTTCATGGCTTTTGAGTCTTGTCAAATCTTGAAAGAAGCGCATGATGCATGAAAATATTTTTTGAATCAAATTTGATTCATTAAGACCTATATTGATTCATGGCATTTTGATACCAAGTAAAGTTGCCATCCCAAGCTTTTAGGCTCGCTGCTTGAATCAAAATAGGTTCATACGTATCCGCCCCAACCGGAGCCACGAATGACAACAGCCCCCCACGACAACACAGCAATCCTCCCCCCCTTGGCCCTGGCCCTGGTCAACCACCCACGCGCCACGCTTCAGGAGCTGGCCAAGGCCATAGGCATCAGCAAGGCCACGCTCTATCGCTTCTGCCCCACGCGCGATCTGCTGATCAAGCGCCTGCTGGAGCAAAGCCTGCGCACGCTGGACGAAGCACTGGACGAAGCCCGTATCGAGGAAGGCCCGGTACTCGAAGCACTCAAGCGCCTCAATGCCAAGCATCTTGAACATCGCGAATTCACGCTGTTCCTGACCTACTACTGGAACGAAGTCGAAAAACCCATGGAGGAAAATGCGATCTGGGAACCCAAGGTCGACGCTTTTTTCCTGCGCGGCCAACAGGAAGGCGTGTTCCGCATCGATTTCAGTGCCGCAACGCTGACCGAGTTATGGCTGGGAACCGTGATCGCACTCATCGATGGAGAGCGCCGCGGTCGCATCCCTCGTGCCCCGCTGGCACAGCTTGCAGAGCAGGCATTTTTGCAGGGCGTCATGCGCCAGGACGCGCCAGCGCCCCTCTGAATGCAGAGCTTGCGGGCCGCCATGCCTGCCTGCCGCTGCAGCGCGGTCATACTCGGCCAGTGCAGCGTGCAGCCCATTCGTTTTCGCAACCCAGAGCAGTCTTGCCATGATCAGCCACCTTGACCACCTGGTACTCACCACGGCCAACGAAGCCCAATGCATACGCTTTTACACCGAAGTCCTGGGCATGCGGCTGGAGTCCTTCATCGGCGGCACCCCGCCCGTGGAGCGCAAGGCCTTTGTCTTCGGCCCGCAGAAGATCAATCTGCATGTGAAGGGGCGCGAGTTCGAACCCAAGGCCCACACTCCTGTGCCCGGTGCCCTGGATCTGTGCTTTCTGGCCTCGGTGCCGCTGAACGAGGTCATCGCGCATCTGCAGCAGTTGTCGGTTCCCATCGCCGAAGGCCCTGTGATGCGCACCGGTGCCACATCGAAGATCCGTTCCATCTATGTGCGTGACCCCGACCTGAACCTCATCGAGATCTCGGAGCCGGCCTAGCCGTGCTCGCGCTGGCAAGCCGGGGCCCGCGAAACGGCCCCGCTTGTCGGCTCAAAGCTGTGCCAAGGCCTTTTTGGCCGGTGCATGGCCTTGGGCGGCAGCACGCTGCAACCATTCACGCGCGAGCCTGGTGTTCTTTTTCACACCCTGACCATCCCGGTACAAGGTGCCCAAGGCATATTGGGCCGGGGCATCCTGCTGCTCGGCGGCCAGACGGTACCACTTGAGCGCCTGCGCCATGCTCTTGCCCACACCATCGCCGCTCTCGTACAGAGTGCCCAGGTTGTATTGGGCCTTTGCATAGCCTTGCTCGGCTGCCATGGCGAACCATTTGGCAGCCTCGGCATAGTTGGGCTTGTCGAAACCCTTGCCCAGGTACTGGAAGACGCCAACGTTGTACTGGGCCAGGACATTGCCTTTGAGCGCCGAGTTCAGGTTTTCCAAGTACTCCATGGACTGCGCAAACGAACCGGCTTCGGCAGATGCCGCGGAAAGCTGCTGCAGGCGCTCGGCGGCGGCCACATGCTGGTATTTCAGCGCCTGGGTGTAATAGGCGATCGCTTCCTTATCGTTGCGATACTCGCCCTCCCCCTGCTCGAACAGGCGGCCCAGTTCATAGTAGGCCTCACCCGAGCCGCGTATGGCTACAGCGTGCAGCAGCAGCACGGCCCGCTCGTAGTCGGGGTCCACACCCTGGTCTTCGAAGCAAATCTTTCCCAGCAGCAACTGGGCTTTTTGCACGCCTTTGTCTGCCAGCGGGGTCAGCCATTTCGCGGCTTCGGCATGGTTCTTCTCTACGCCTTCGCCAAGGTAGTACATCTCGGCCACCGTGAACTGCGCGAGCACATCTGCCTGTTGCGCCGCCATCAGATACCAGCGAAACGAAGCCTGCAGATCCTGGGCAACCAACTCGCCTTTGCGGTAGACAAAGCCCAGGCTATTTTGTGCTGTTGCAGAGCCCTGTTGCGCGGCGCGCTCCAGCCATGCGACACCTGTTGCGGCATCCTTCTCAACCGCTTCGCCTTTCAGATAGATCGTACCCAGCAGGTTTTGCGCATCGAGATTGCCAGCGTTTGCAGCCTGATGAATGCGTGCCAGGCCTGCCTCAGGATCTTTCTTCACGCCGTCGGCACCCAGCATATAAACCAGCCCCAGCAGATACTGGGACGGCGCATGCTGCTGATCGGCGGCCTGCCTCAGCCAGCGCAAGGCATCGTCGGCATTCTTTGCCACACCCTTGCCGTAAAGATAGGCTTTGCCCAACTCGTACTGTGCCGCGACATCGCCGGTCTTTGCGGCGTTGACCGTGTCGCTGGGCTGGGCCTGGGCACAACCCCAGACCGAGAGCCAAGCCGAAATCACCCAAGCACAAGGCCATCGCATACGCATTACATCGCCTTACAAAAAAAAGGCGAGTATATAAAGCAATGCGTTATCTACAAAGCGCTGGCAGCTATCAAAACCATATCATGTCCGCTCAGGCTGTCGCCATGGGCGTGCAAAGCTCAATCACGGAGCCATCCGGGCAACGCAGATAAGACACTACCTGACCCCAAGGCTTGGACGCTGGAGCGGCCAGCTCGGCAGCCCCGGCGCTCAGCGCATTTTTGTGGGCCAGATCGACATCCTCCGTGACCAGCGCGATTTCGAACCCCAATGGCTTGGCCGAGCTGTGTGCTTCGACATGACCACCTGAAAAATTCAGCGCCCCCAGCTCATGGGCAGCAAAGGCCAGCGTGGTCTGCCCTGTCTCAAGCTCGCCATAGGTTCCGGACTCATGCAGAAAACGCCGCTGTATGCCAAACGCCCTGGTAAAGAAATCTAGGGATGCCGGAACATCTGGAACATAAATGATTGTGTAGCCCAGTTTCATGAAAACACCTTTTCGAAACTCAATCAGGGTCGAACGGCAGCAGCTTTGCCGCCAAACACGGTAAGCGGGAATGCTCGCGCCATCCTACCCGGCAAAACAACAAAGGCCTTGAAACAGTTCAAGGCCTTATGGGAGCTACTGCTCAGACTCAAACCGTCATCTATAGCCCCATGCCCAGAATCGCGTTATCGGCATGCAGCTCGCTGCCGCTCATGACGCTGGAATCGTCGCTGGCCAGGAACAGTACCAGTTGCGCAATGCGCTCGGGCATATAAGCACGGCCGGCGCGGTTGTGCCTGGGGTCATGCAAGACCATTTCCTTGCTCACGCCCTGGGGCAGCGAAGCCTGCATCATGGGCGTGTAGATGCCATCGGGGTGGATGGAGTTGACGCGAATTGCATATCCTTGCTTGCGGCAGTTCAAAGCCGCAGCACGCGTCAGCGCAGACACAGCCGCCTTGCTGGCGCTGTAGCCAGCGTATTGCTCGATAGGCAGCCAGCTCGAGATCGAGGACATATTGATAATGGATCCACCGGCCTCCTTCATTGCCGCAATGCCCTGCTGGCAACCAATAAAGACCGACTCGGTGTTGATCTTGAGCAATCGGCTGAAATCCTCCAGGCGCCCCGTTTCCATATCGCCAGGCAGCAGGATGCCGGCGTTGTTGACCAGCACATCGAGCTTGCCCAGACGCTGCTGCACCGCAGCCATTACAAGCTTCCAGTCCGTCTCGCTACTCACGTCATGGCGAACAAACATGGCGTTCTCGCCCAGCTCGGCCGCCAGTTGCTGACCCAACGCTTCATTGATATCACTGAATGCGACCCTGGCGCCCTCACCGAGAAGCAGCTTCACCACCTCCAGGCCCACACCACTCGCACCACCGGTAACCAGGGCCGCCTTGCCCTGCAAACGACTTGCCATTTTTTCTGTCTCCTCTTGATTTTTTCGGCCCTGAACAGGGCATTGCCGCAGTCTGCTTTCATCGAACATCGCGTCCTCTTCGGCTTTTCATCAAAGCTCTTGCGGGGACAAAACCATTGTTCGGCCGCAGCAGTGCAACAACATCGTCAAATAGGACTAGACAGGGCAAGCCAACTGCAGGCATAAAAAAGCGGGCCTAGGCCCGCCAGAGAGATTTGCGCCCACCCTGCGCTCAGCGCTTGATGCCAAACACGCCCAGCATCTGCTCGGTCTGCTTTTGCATTTGCTCCTGCATCTGTGTGAACATGTTCTGCGACTGATCCATGTACTTCGCCATCATGGCTTGCATGGCGGCTGGCTGCATGCCCATGAACTGCTTCCAGACCTCCGGGTTCATGCCCTGGGAGTTCTCTGCCAGCTTGCTCTGGAAGTCCGTGAACATCTGAACGTTTTTCTCGATGTAACTTCCCATGAACCCCTGCATGGCATGCCCATAGAAGCGGATGATGTTGGCCAACATGGCTTCCGAAAACATGGGCGCACCCCCGGCCTCTTCCTCCAGAATGATCTGCAGCAAGATGGCGCGGGTCAGATCCTCGCCCGTCTTTGCATCCTTGATCACCACCGGCTCGCTATCCATTACCAATTGCTTGACTTCAGCCAACGTGATGTAGGAAGAGGTATCGGTATCGTAGAGGCGGCGGTTGGGATATTTTTTGATGACGCGCTGGGTCGCACCCTCGTGGCTTTCTGACATCGCAAATCCTCCGTGTTTATGGGTATCCCCACATTCCAATTAACTAGTGCACTGCAACAGATTCTAGGCAGCCCGCTCGCGGCTTTCGCAAGAAATAACCCTGACATGTCAGACATCTCGCACACAGCCTCATACAAAACTGCCTCATGTCTTGCATGGATTAGCTTGCAGAAGGTTTACAGTGGATGGGTTGTTTGACGAAAGGTTCAACGAATGGTTTTCACCAAGACATCCAAGGCTCTGTATCTGACGGCTCTGCTGGCTTCTGCCGGTTTCATGACTGGTGCCCAAGCTCAGACTCAGCCCGCTGCTTCTGCAGCCAATGCTGCACAGAATGCACCCGCAGAGGCTGCCGCACCTGCCGTCAATGTTGACGCCGCAGCCGCCGACGCCGCACTGCGCAAGCGCCTGCAAGCCATCACCACGGCCCTGGACGGAAAATCCAAGATTGCATCCAGCAATTTCTCCGAAAAATTCTTGCAGAACTCTCCGCTGGACAGTGTGCAAAAGGCCATGGATAGCATACGCACCAGCGTGGGCAGCTGCCAAACCGCAGGCCGCATGCAGACCGGCACCCCTGTGGCTGCCAGCGTGCTGCTGAACTGCACCAAGGGTTACGTGCCTCTGGAGTTCGCCATTGAGCCCCAGTCTCCCTACCGCATCGAAGGCATCTCCTTGCACCCGGCCTTCTGGAAGTAAATCGTTCGAGACACAAAAAAAGGTCCCCAGGGACCCTTTTTTGTTGGCTTTTTT
Source organism: Comamonas resistens (assembly GCF_030064165.1). Taxonomy (NCBI): domain Bacteria; kingdom Pseudomonadati; phylum Pseudomonadota; class Betaproteobacteria; order Burkholderiales; family Comamonadaceae; genus Comamonas; species Comamonas resistens. The sequence goes on along the minus strand of NZ_CP125947.1, from coordinate 2,047,195 downwards.
CAAATCACCACCGGCTCCGGCTCAAGCCGGATGCCGAAGCGCTCATAGACGCTGGTCTGAATCGCCTTGGCCAGTGTCATGACTTCGCCGCCCGTCACACTGCCTTCGGCACTGTGCCGCTCACCACGGTTGACCAGCACCAGAGCCTGCCTGTCATACACACCGGCCCGCCCCATGGTCTTGCCTTTCCAGCCGCAGGCATCTATCAACCAGCCCGCCGCCAGCTTGACCGTTCCGTCATCCATGGGGTAATGCACGATCTTGGGCTCGCGAGCAATGATGTCTGCGCATTGATCCAATGTGACCGTGGGGTTCTTGAAAAAGCTGCCGGCGTTGCCGATGACATCGGGATCGGGCAACTTGGCACGGCGAATTTCGCAGACCCATTCGAAGATTTGCTGCGCCGTCGGCTGCTCCACGCCTTTTTCCGCCTGTTTGCGCTGCAAGTCCAGATAGCCCAGATCGGGCTTCCACGCCTTGGGCAAGGCCAGCCTCACATGCGTGATCACCGCTCTACCCTTGAGTCCCAGCCCGCGCGGCACGGCCGCACTGCCGGTGACAGGCCAGTACTTGGGCTGGGCCGGCGCATGCTTGAAGACCGAGTCGCGATAGCCGAAGGCGCATTGCGCGGCATTGAGGCTGAACTGCTCACCGGTGGCCAGATCCACAGCGTCCAGAGAGTCGAAGCGATCCTGAAGCTCCAGGCCATAGGCACCAATGTTCTGGACCGGAGCCGCGCCCACGGTTCCGGGGATCAGCGCCATGTTTTCCAGTCCTGTATAGCCCTGGGACAGAGTCCAGGCCACCATATCGTGCCAGCGCTCTCCGGCTCCGACCTCCACAATCCAGTGCCTGTCTGTTTCGCGCAGCAAGCGCATGCCCATGATTTCCATCTTGAGCACCACGGGCGCCACGTCACCCGTCAGCACCACATTGCTGCCACCGCCCAGCACAAACACCGGCTGGCGCCCCCACAATGGGTCGCTCAGAAACTGGCGAATGTCATCCTCGCTACGGATGCGCACCAGGGTTTCGGCACGCGCAGCAATGCCAAAGGTATTGCAATGCTGCAGGGGAACATTTTTCTCGACTAACATCCATCCAATTGTCGCACTGCGCCTGCCTGGCTGCAGCCCAACGCTTGTTCATCGTGCAAGCGCACTGTGACTTGTTTCACATTGAATTTGATAGGAAATGCCTCATGCCTTCTTTTGACACCGTTTGCGAAGCCAATTTCGTTGAAGTCAAGAACGCCGTTGACAACGCCACCAAGGAAATTGGCACACGCTTTGACTTCAAGGGCACTTCGGCCGCCGTCGAGCTCAAGGACAAGGAAATCACCATGTACGGTGATGCCGAGTTCCAGCTCCAGCAAGTGGAAGACCTGCTGCGTAACAAGCTGACCAAGCGCAATGTGGACGTGCGTTTTCTCGACATCCAGAAGGCCCAGAAGATCGGTGGCGACAAGGTCAAGCAGGTCATCAAGGTCAAGAACGGCATTGAGTCCGATCTGGCCAAGCAGCTGCAAAAGCTGCTCAAGGAAAGCAAGCTCAAGGTGCAAGCCGCCATTCAGGAAGAGAAGGTACGAGTCACCGGAGCCAAGCGTGATGACCTGCAAGCAGCCATGGCGCTGATCCGCAAGGATCTGGCCGATCACCCTCTGTCGTTCAACAACTTCCGGGATTGAAGTGCAACACCCCCTGAGCGGCTGCGCCGCTTGCCCCTCTCTCGCTGCGCGGGAGGGGGACGATGCCTGCGCCGCGGGGCGGCCCTTGCTTGGCATCTCTCGCCTGAGCCTCACCAGCATTGTCATGCTCATGGCATCGAGCGGCGTCTGGGGGCAATCCGTGGCACTGACCGGCATGCTGGGCAGCAAGGCCTTGCTGGTCATCAACGGCGGCGCCCCCAAGGCATTGGCCGCCAACGAGAGCCATCAAGGCGTGCGCCTGTTGCAGTTGAACGGCGACAGCGCTGTCGTCGATGTGCAGGGACAGCGCCAGACATTGCGGCTGGGAGAAGCCCCTGTCAGCATCGGCAGCCGCGGCGGAGCAGGTGGAGCCTCTCGTTCCAACCGGCTGGTACTGCAGGCGGATTCACGTGGCCATTTCATAGATCGCGGGCTGATCAATGGCCAGGCCATGCAGTACATGGTCGACACCGGAGCCAGCACCATAGCCATAGGCCGCAACGATGCCGAGCGCATGGGCCTGGCCTTCGAGCAAGGCACCCCGGTGATGATGCGTACCGCCAACGGCACGGCTCAGGGCTGGCGCATCAAGCTGAACAGCGTGCGCGTTGGCGAGATGGACCTGTATGACGTGGAGGCCATCGTCGCTCCTCAGTCCATGCCTTATGTGCTGCTGGGCAACAACCTGCTGTCCCACTTCCAGATGACACGCAAGGGCACCGAGATGGTGCTGGAAAGGCGCTGACGCGCAAGCGCATACCCCCATGCAAGCACGCAACGAAGAGTCTTACGAGGATTTGCTGGGCCTGTGGTCCGACCTGGAGGCAGCCCTGTCCGTGCTGCTGAGCGAGCCGCTGCGCATGCCGGGCTTCACGCCCAAGCTGCAGCAGATCGACCTGTGGTTGCAGGACCTGATCAGCCATGACACCGATGTGGCGCTGTACCTGATGTTCCAGCGCGCCAGCTCCACCACGGTGGGCTACAGCCCCTCTCACGCCCTGGTATGCGCAAGCCTGTGCCATGTGCTGTCCAAGGTGCTGCAGCTGCCGCAGTCCGAGCGCGACACACTGATTCTGGCTGCGCTGACCATGAATATCGGCATGACGGCGCTGCAAAACCAGCTGGCCGAGCAGCGTGAGCCGCTGTCTCCCCTGCAGTCCGACAAAGTGAAGCTGCACCCCACGGAAGGGCGTGTACTGCTGGAGCATCTGCTGGTGCGCGATACGCTGTGGCTCAAAGTCGTGCAGCACCATCACGAGATCCCACCCCCTGCTCCGCTCGCACAGTTGCAACCCGTGCAGCGCCTGGTGCGCATCCTGGGCACGGTGGACCGTTATGCGGCCCTGATCAGCCCGCGCAAAACCCGTAGCGGCCGCTCGGCTGCCGAGTCGCTGCAGATTCTGCAGCAGGACCAGCAATATGCCGATGAGGTCAAACAGGCGCTGACGGAGGTCGTAGGCACCTACCCTCCCGGCACCTATGTGCAGCTGGACAACGGTGAAATTGCCGTGGTGCTGCGCCGCGGCCCCAACCCCGCCGAGCCCCAGATCGCCAGCGTGATCGACGCCGACGGCCACGGTCTGTATCCACCGATACTGCATATGGCGAACCGCCGGCCGCAAATCCGCTCTGCGCTGGCACGCTCTTCGCTGACGCTGGACCTGGACCTGCGCTCCATGGCCCAGCTGGGCGTGCATAGCGCTCGTGGCAGTGCCGCGCTTTACCGTATGGTCAAGTTGCCGGGCAGCAGAGTACTGAGCGACTCATGAGCCCTGTGCCGCCCACAGCCCCGCATGATGGCCGCGGGTGAAAGCTTCTTCCAGCACGGAGTAACCGGCCCAATCGGAATGGGCAAAGGTCAAGCGTCCTGCCACAGGCGCGGGCAAAAGCTCCACACGCTCACCATTCAATAGCGCACTGCGCTTTCCAGTATTGGATTTCAGCGCAATTTCACTCAAAATCCGTTGATCGCCAACACGCGGAATCGGCATGGCATGGCCATAGCGCGTGATCTCCATGCGCGTGGCCCGCAGCAGCAGATCAGGATGCGGGCCGCTGAGCGTGCCCACAATGCGCTCGCGCCAGAATTCAAAAGGCTGCTGCAGCAACTGCTGACGGCCCTGCTCCCAGTCGCCGAGCGCCTGGTAGTAGCTGAGCACCGTGGGCTGGCGGGTAATGCGATCCAGCCGCTGGCTGCCCGCATCCACATAGCCCAGGCCGCCCTGATTGCCATCCTGGTACAGCACATTGTCCCAGGAGGGCTCGGCCCCCGGATAGTCGGCCAGTTGCCGGTCGATATGGATATTCGCCACCAGCCAGGGCGCCCAGTCCAGCCGCGCGGCCACGGTACGCAGAAAATCCGGCGGATTGCGCAGCACACGAGCCGCGACAAAGCTGGGCAGCGCCACCACGCAGCGCGCCGCCAGCCACCGCTCATGCTGGCGGCGGCCATGGTGCCAGGTGTCAACCTGCACGCCATCACGGCCTTCGGCGATGGAAAGCACGCTGCAGTCGGTATTCAGCTGCGTGGCCTTGAGCCGCTGCACCAATTGCTGAGACAGCCAGCCATTGCCCTGAGGCCAGGTCAGCACCTGCTCTCCATCCTCTTCGGTGCGCGCCTCCGTTGCGGCGCGAGGCGCATGAAAGCCATGCCGGCTGGCAAAGTAGTGCAGCCCGGCCCAAGCCGAGACGCGGTGAATGCCCGCGCCGAAATCATCACGGCAGCAGTAGTTGAGATACCAGAGCAGATACTCATCATCCAGCCCTTGCTGGGCCAGCCAGTCGTCAAAGCGCTGGGCATCGAGCCGGGCATGGGCTTCAGGCAAACGCCCCGCACGCTGCCAGACACGGATCGACGGCATGGCAAAGGCCGACTCGGCCATGGCAGCGTTCATGCATTGCTCAAAGCGCGCATATTGCTCAAGGGTCCGGCTGGCCACGCCCTGCACGGGCAGCAATCCCTCCTGCCAGTGGCCATCCAGATACAGCCTCTCCTGGGGGCTATGACAAAGATAGCGTTCCTCGTACTGCCAGCGCCCCGCAACCTGCTTGCGCAGCCCCAGCTCCTGCAGCCAGTCCTGTATCTCCCAGGCCGAGTCTCCGGGCACCGGCAGATAGTGCGCGCCCAACGGGCAGGCTATGCCTTTGAGCTGCCCGCCCTGACTGTTACCGCCCATTGCCGCCTGGGTATCGAGCAAAACAGCGCCACCCATCCCCGCCAACTCCAGCGCGCGGGCCGCCGCCAAGCCTGCCATGCCGCCGCCGGCAATCACCACAGGCGCCCGGTACACCGCGGCAGGAGCCGGCAGCTCCAGCCCCTGTGCCAGCCGCTGCCAGAACGGGCGCAGGCTATGGCCGCGCTCCAGAGCCACGCCGGTAAAGCCGCCGGGCAAATCCGCCAGCGCAGGCTCCACCGGCTTGCAGGCCGTCAATGCACTTGCACCGGCAGCGCTGGCAGCAACCCATCTGAGCCAGTCACGGCGATGCAACGGCTCCATCATCAGTGCTCCACCTTGCCCCATTCGCGCTCATAGGTGTTGACCAGCACCTGATTCGAGAGTCGGTTGACCTCGGCAGGAACGCGGGCCATATCGAGCGGAAAGTCGAACATCAGTCTCAGCGAGGGCAAGCTCAGGAAGCGCAGCCCCTGGGGCAGGGTTTCGGGCTCGCGCCAGGGTCTATGACTGGCCAGCACAAAGCCCCACTCCCCGAAGCTGGGCACATGGGCGTGATACGGCGTAGCCTTCAGTCCCACCGATTCGACGGTGTTAACCACGGTCCAGAAGCTTTGGCGCGCGATCAAGGGGGACGTGGTCTGCACCACGGCATAACCGCTGGCAGCCAGCCGCTTGTCCAGCAAGGCATAGAAGCTGTTGGTGAACAGCTTGCCGATGGCGAAATTGGTGGGATCGGGGAAGTCCACCACGATGACGTCAAACGTGTCGCTACCCTGCTGCAGCCAGTGGAATGCGTCCGTGTTGACAATGCTCACCCGCGGATCGTTGAACGCATTGCCGTTGAGCGCCGTCATCATGGCATTGGTGCGAAACAGATCGGTCATGACCGGATCCAGCTCCACCAGCACCACGGATTCAACCGTGGGGTACTTGAGCACCTCGCGCACCGCCATGCCGTCGCCACCGCCGAGAACCGCAACCCTCTTGGGAGCTCCATGCGCGGCCATGGCGGGATGCACCAGGGCTTCGTGATAGCGGTACTCATCACTCTGGGCGAACTGCAGATTGCCGTTCAAGTACAGACGCGCCCCCTGGCGCCCCTGTGTGACCACGATGCGCTGATACGGCGAGCTGCTGCTCAGCACGATGCGATCCTGGTAGAAGTGATCATCGGCCAGACGGGTCAGGTGGTCGGCGCCCAGAACACCCAGCCCCAATGTCATCATCACCAACGCGCAGGCCCAGGCATGGGCCCGCAGCTGACGCAGCTCATGCTTGAACAGCACCAGCGCCCACACGGCCACCGCAGCGTTCATGAAACCGAACAGCAGGCCTGTGCGCACCAGGCCCAGCTTGGGCACCAGCACGATGGGAAACGCCATGGACACTGCCAGCGCTCCCAGATAGTCAAAGGTCAGAACCTTGGAAACCAGATCCTTGAGCGAGGCATTGCGCTTGAGGATGCGCATGACCAGCGGAATCTCCAGCCCCACCAGCGTACCCACCACCAACACCATGCCGTAGAGCAAAAAACGGAAGGCGCCGGGCGCATAGGCATTGGCCAGAAACAGCACGGCCGGCAAGGCGCCGCCTATCAGCGCCACCATCAACTCCACACGCAGAAAATGCGCGGGCAGTTGCTCCTCGAAATAGCGCGACAGCCATGAGCCAATGCCCATGGCAAACAGATAGGTGCCGATGATAGTCGAGAACTGCAGCACCGAGTCGCCCAGCAGATAGGACGCCAGCGCGCCTGCCGCCAGCTCGTACAGCAAACCGCAGGCTGCAATCACGAACACGCTGAACAGCAACGCCACATCAATGGGGCTAGGCCCCTGGCCAGCGCTATGCTCCTCGGCCACCATCGAAGTCATCTAATCTGCCCTATTTTCCAAAAAGCGCCACAGCCAAAAACCGGCGCAACCCAACACAGTGACGCCGAGCAAGAGCCGCCTCGCGGCGATGGCGTCGTCCCCCTTTCAGGGGGGAAGCGGCAAAGCCGCTCAGGGGGTATTAATGTATTGCCGCTGCGACGATGATGCTGATCCCCAGGCACATGGCAGCCACCACCATGGCCAGCGCCTTGTTGTGTTTTTCGACAATCTCGGCCCACATGTCCACGGGCGTAATCTTGTCGATGATGATGAAGCACAGCCAGAACACCACCACGCCCACCAGCGCGTAAATGATGGAGCCGAAGAAATTCTGGGGGTTGAACCAGTCAAACATGATCTCTCTCCTCTGATGAGATATGGGGTCGTTATTTGTGGCTTCCGCCAGAGGTATAGCCGCCGTAGGAGCCGCTGCTGGAGCGGCTATAGCTGCAATCGGGGTCCGTGCGGGGATCGCAGCTGGGACTGAATATGCAGGCCTTCAGCAGCGGCAGGATGAACAGCAATACGAACAGCAGTAACAGGATCGTGCCCCAGCTGAAGCCGCTGCCGGACAGCGGGCTGACCTGCGAGCGGTCCTTGAGCTTGTCCACCCCGAAAGCCCTGGCCACCGTGTCTGCCGACACGCGTTGGCCATGGGTCCAGGTACTCTCGTTGTTGGCAGTCTCCAGCGCCAGCGTGGACTGCTTGCCGCCATTGGCATAGTCCACATTACTGGACTTCTGCCCCTTGAACACCGGCCAGTAAAACTCGCCTTCGGCGTACTGGGTCTCGGCCAGATAGGCATAGTCGCGCTGGTACTTGCGCTGCAGATAGGTGGCTGTCGTGCCGCTTTTGTTGAGCTTGGGTGCGCCATTGATGACGCGTCCCGTGCTCCAGCCATCCTCGGAATCCACGACAAAGGAAAAGCCGGCCTTCTGGTTGTAGAGCAGGTATTCATCCCAGTCGAAGCTGTCGTCCTCATCCTCGCCCAGGCCGCGGCCGGTGCGCCTTTGAAAGCCGACCACCTGCCACTTCAGGCCATCCAGCGTTCCTTCTCTGCCCAATGGAATGGCGGGTTTGATCTTTTTGCGCTGCTCTGCATAACTGAGCTCGCCCCCCATGCCCTTGGACATATCGACCAGACTGCCGCAGCTGGGACAGCTCATGGCCTTGGTACTGTCAAAGCGCACAGGCACCACGGCACCGCATTTGGGGCAGTTGAAGTGGCGGCCTTCCTCCTTCTTGGTCGTGGCTGCATCGCGCAGCCCCTGCATCTGCAGGCCTTCCAGCTGCACGGGCACACCCAGTGTGAAGCCAGGCTGCTTGCCGCTGAAGTCTACCGACAGGATCTGGTCCTTGTCGTTGCGCAACTCCACCAGCTTGAAGCTCTTGCCCAGCGCAGGCAGTTGTGCCAGCTCGCCCTGAGCCGCCAGCAGTTGCGCGTCCTGAATGCTGGTGACGGTGAAAGAGTCCGAGCCTGCGGCAATCTCCCTGCCCATGCGCCACTGCTGGGGCGAGAACCCCTTGACATCCCATCCTGGCGGCGTCCAGGGCAGCGCAAAGACAAAGCTGCCGTTGTCCTCGCTCAGATAGGCCAGATCACCGTTGCTGAGCGTGGCCATCCACTCCGACCAGTTGCCGGCGCCGCTCTTGTACTGGGCGCGTCCGACCAGGGTGAAAGGCTCGGGCTTGCCGTTGCGCTTGAACATGCCTGAGGCACCGATACGCAGCGGGCTATAGTCCTCGAACACCTCGGCCATGGAGCCGATGCGCTTGAGCACTTCGCCATCGCGCACCACGGTGCTGCGGCAAAACTCGCAGACGGCAAAGCTGGCCTGCGCGCTGCTGAAATGAACCGGCGCGCCGCAACCAGGGCAAGGAGCGCTGTAGTCACGCTGCGATGGGCTGGGGGCCATACTGAATGAATGCTATTTGATTGAGAGCTTGAAGTGCCCTTGGGATCTGGGCTGAAGCGTGAAAATATGAGCAACACTGCCTGCAAAGGCGGCTGCCGGACCGGGCCGAGTATTACATGCGCCCCGGCCCTGACAAAGAACACTCAGCGACGCTTACCCTTGTTTGCATTCCGGGGCGCTGCCGCTTCGGGCTTGCCCGCATCGGCTTTTTTCTGGCCCAGCTTGGACTCCTTGCCCGCGATCAGGCGCTGGATGTTCTCGCGGTGGCGCCAGATCAGCAGCATGGCCATGACCACGATGGCGGCGGTGATCGGTGTCTCGGCATTCCAGACAATGCCGTTGCACAGCACGTAATACACGGGAGCAAAGATCGAAGCCACCAGGGCTGCCAGCGAGGAATAGCGGAAGAACACGGCAATGATGAGCCAGGTCAGCGCCGTGGCCAGCCCCAACCAGCCGCTGATGCCCAGCAGCACGCCCAGGGCCGTGGCCACGCCCTTGCCGCCCTTGAAATTGAAGAACACCGGATACAGGTGGCCGAGAAATGCCGCCAGCGCCACCAGTGCCACGGTGCTGTCGCCAAGGCCGAAACGCTCGCCAAACACCTTGACCAGCAGCACGGGCACCAGTCCCTTGAGCGCGTCCAGCAGCAGGGTGACGGCCGCGGCCGCCTTGCTGCCCGAGCGCAGCACATTGGTGGCTCCCGGGTTGCCGCTGCCATAGGTGCGCGGATCGTTGAGCCCCATGACCCGGCTGACGATGACGGCAAAGGACAGAGATCCGATCAGATAGGCCGCAACCACGGCGATCAGGGGATAGAGGGCGTTCAATTGTGAAATCCTTGCCAGATTCTGGCCGGTGTATTGATAGGCACAGCCGCAGCGCTGCGATAGCGCTTATTCTGCCAGCGCACAATGCACGGGCTGGGCATTGAGCAGATCGGTACAAACCTTGGGAGCCAGCTGCACCAGATAGCCGCGCCGCCCGCCATTGATGGCAATGCGCGGCAGCTCCAGAATCGTTTCCTCGATATAGACAGGCATGTCGCGCTTGGTACCGAAGGGCGAGGTGCCACCCACCAGATAGCCGCTGTGGCGGTTGGCCACTTCGGGCTTGCAGGGCTCCACACTCTTGGCGCCGATCTGGCGCGCCAGGTTCTTGGTCGATACCTTGCAGTCGCCATGCATCAGCACGATCAGCGGCCTGGCATCCTGGTCCTGCATGACCAGCGTCTTGACGACTGCATGCTCATCCAGTCCCAGCTGGCGGGCCGATTCCTCGGTACCGCCATGCTCCACATATTCGTAAGGGTGCTCGGTGAACTCCACCTTGTGGGCCTTGAGCATCTGCGTGGCCGGTGTCTCGCTCACATGGGCGTTTTTGTCTTTTTTTGCCATATTCAATAGGACTTGCGCAAACGGGAATGTATCAAGGACTGCCGCCTTGAGGCCAATCCCTTGACCGAACCCGATGCGCAAGTCATTTTCAATATTGATAGCTGCTTGCGCTGGTCATATATGGGCCGGCAGCTATTTTCCCTCAATATTTCTGCTCTCACACCGCAGGGTCACGCATTTCCCAGCGGATCTTGTCGATCTCGGCCAGCAGCTCGGGGGGCAGTTGCGTGCCCCAGGCATTGAGGTCCTCGTCCAGCTGTGCCACGGAGGTCACACCGATGATGGTGCTGGCCACCTGCCACTTGGTATAGCAAAAAGCCAAGGCCATCTGCACCGGTGTCAGACCATGCTCGCGCGCCAGCGCGTTGTAGCGGCGAGCCGCCGCCAGTGCATCGGGGCGGCCCCAGCGTTGCCTTTGCACGGACTCGTATCTGGCAATGCGTGCCTGCCTGGGCGCGCCTTCCTCGGTGGGTGCGAACTGGTCGAACTTGCCCGTCAACAGACCAAAAGCCAGGGGCGAATAGGCCAGCAGAGACACGCCCAGGCGGTCGCAGGTCTCGTCAAGCGCGTTCTCATAGCTGCGGTTGACCAGGCAGTACGGATTCTGCGTGCTCACCGCGCGCGGCAGGCCATGCTGCTCGGCCAGCCGCACAAATTCATGCACGCCATAGGGCGTTTCGTTGGACAAGCCTATGTGGCGAATCTTTCCCTGCTGGACCAGAGCGGCCAGCGCCTGCAACTGCTCGTGGATAGGCGTGGCCGTGTGCTCCTTCTCCGGGTCATAGTACATGGCGCCAAACGCAGGTACATGACGCTCGGGCCAGTGGATCTGATAGAGGTCGATCACCTCGGTCTGCAATCGCTTGAGGCTGGCATCGCAGGAGTTGACGATGTCCTGAGCCGTCATGCCCGAGCCATTGCGAATCCAGGGCATGCCGCGCGCCGGGCCAGCCACCTTGCTGGCCAGCGTGATCTGCTCGCGCATGCCGGGGCGGGCCTTGAGCCAGCGGCCGATGATGGCCTCTGTCGCGCCACAAGTGGCCTCGCGTGCGGGCACGGCATACATCTCTGCCGTATCGAAGAAGTCCACCCCGCGCTCCACGGCCCGGTCCATGATGCGATGGGCTTCGGCCTCATCCACCTGCTCGCCGAAAGTCATGGTGCCCAGACAGATGGGGCTGACGCGAAGATCGCTTTGCCCCAGGGCGACGCGGGGCAGGGAAAGACGGGAATCAGAAGCAGCAAAAGTCATGCGCCCGAGTTTATGTCCTGCCCCCGCAAGACCACGAGCCACACGCGGTGTTTTCAGCTGGCGCGGCTGTCACCCTCTGTCTCGTGCACGACCGCACCAGCCAGTGCAGCCGCAATAATGAAGGACCATGGAGACAAGATGAACGACACAAGCCCGCCCTCCCACGACTTGAGCTACCAACCCCGCCGCCTCTGGCAATCGCAGATGTTGCCCGTGCGCAATATGCAGTACCACCTGCGCAGCTGGGAGCCCGAGCAACCCAACCGCGATCTGCCGTTGCTGGTACTGGCCCACGGCTGGATGGATGTGGCTGCATCCTGGCAGTTTGTGGTGGACGCGTTCAGTGACGCCTTCACCCAGGGCCGCCGCATCGTGGCCCATGACTGGCGCGGCTTTGGCCTCAGCCGCCCGCAGGTGGCTTGCGACAGCTATTACTTCACCGACTATCTGGCCGACCTGGACATGCTGCTGGAGCAGCTCTCGCCCGACGCGCCCGTAGATCTGGTCGGCCACAGCATGGGCGGCAATATTTCCTGCTCGTATGCGGGCGCGCGAGCCGAGCGCATTCGCCGTTTTGTCAATCTCGAAGGCTTCGGCATGCCCGAAACCCGGGCCAGCCAGGCACCCAGTCGGCTCGCACAGTGGATGGACGAGCTGCGCGCGCAGCGCGGCGGCAGCATGGGCCTGTCCCCCTACGACAGCGTGGAGGCCGTGGCCGCCCGGCTGCAAAAGACCAACCGACGCCTGCCCCGCGACAAGGCGCTGTGGCTGGCCCATCACTGGGCCGCACCCGATCAACAGGGCCTCTGGCATATCCTGGGCGACGCCTCTCACAAGGTGACCAACCCCTATCTCTACCGCGCCGACGAGGCCCTGGCCTGCCTGGCCGCCATCACTGCACCGACACTGTCCGTCGAAGCCTCGGATGACAGCCTGGGCCAGTGGTACAAGGGCCGCTACACGCTGGAGCAGTACCACGACCGGCTCAAGCATATCCCGCAGTGCGAAACCGCCGTGGTGCAGGATGCAGGCCATATGCTGCACCACGACCAGCCCGAAGCCGTGGCCAGCCTGATCGAGGACTTCTGTGCGCGCTGAAGCACTGAAGCGACACGGGCATGACTGAGTTCGAGATATCCCGCTATCTGGCCTCCAGCCTTGCAGACGAGCAGCGCGGCCCCGAAGACACGGTTCTGGAATATATCCGCGCCTATCAAAAATGGGCGCGCGACTGCGAGGCCTGGGCCAAAGCCCATCCCGGCCAGATCGAGAAGCTTCAGCGCGGAGCAGCGCGTGAGACCCTGAGCCTGATTCAGAAAAAATACTGCAGCGCCAAGAATCGCCAGTTTCAACGTGCCAGCACCGGGTACTTTTTCTATGGTGGCACCTTCCAGGCCAGCCCGGTGGTCGAATCCTGCGAAGAGCAAGGCCATCGTTTGTGTAGCGTCACCACCCGCAAGGCGGGCCACTCTCCCTCGTTTCGCTTCCGGCTTGAGCGCCATGGCAAAGCATGGCTGATTGCCTCCATCGAGCGAAAAGACGGCACCGGCCGCTGGGTGCCCGATACACTGTAGCCCTTACCTCATCTAGCGCCCAGGCTGCAGCTGCAGCACATGCACCCAGCGGTCCGGCTGCATCTGCAGCGGCCTGTAGCGACCGCTGGCCCACTCATCGCGCATATCGGCATAGCGGCCCGACAAGGCCAGCCCGCTTTGCCCCGTCTGATAGATGAAGCGCGACGACTCCAGGTCGCCCAGGTCATAGATGGCGCGCAGCGACGGTGCATGGCGGTTCACAAAGCGCCCGGCCAACGGCCCGCGCGCATCGGCGGGCAAGGGGTTGGGGTTGTACTGGCCGACGTTGACCGTATAGCTGTCACCGCTGGACGCCACGCTGACATTGAAAACGGGAGCCAGCGCCGCCACGCCAGCAAACGGCCTGTGGGCACTGAGGGCCGGATGGGCATCGCCCCAGCGCCAGCGCTGCGGGTCCGGGCCATAGGCTGCCTGCAGCTTGTCAAGCGTGCGCGTCAGCGCATCGCCCACCTGCTGCGCACAGCTTTTGGGCGCGCACCACCAGACATCGTTGCGCGCCAGAATGCCTTCCAGCCCGGCGCGAAAGTCGCGCTTGCCGTAGGCCATGGCAAAGCGCTGCTCGCCAATGCGGGGAATGACAATGCCGCGCGTCAGCTCATCGACCCAAACGGAAAAAATCAGCGGCTCGGGCCGGCTCTTGTCCATGTGTCCGTCAAAGCGGGCCATCAGTTGCAGCACCTGCGCGGCCAGCACATGGACATGGCCGGACTGTGCCTTGCGCAGCGCTGGCAGCAAGGCCTGCGTGGCAAGCGACTGCACATCATTCTGAATGGCTGCCATGCTGGCCGCGTCATGCCGGTCACTGGCCGACAGCAGTTGCTCTATGCGCTGGTGGCGGTAAGGCAGGCTCCAGTCCTGGGTCAGGAAATGCGCGTAGCCAGGCGCCGTCACGCGCTGGTTGGCGGTGACGACGAAGCCGCGTGCACTACCGTCGTCCTGCGGTGTCTGCTCATAGTCCAGCCAGCCCTGCCAGTCATAGCGTGCATCCCAGCCCGGCGCGGGGGCCACGCCCCGCAGATCGTTGTCAGCCGCACGCAGCGGCACCTTGCCCGCCGCCTTGAAGCCGATATGCCCCTGCACATCGGCCGCCACAATGCTCTGCATGGGCGAGTGGTAGATGGAGAAGGCCTCCAGCAACTGCTGCACGGTATGCGCACCATTGGCCCTGAGGCCGGCTTCCACCGTACGGTTATCGGTGTCCAGCGCCGCCCAGCGCAGGGCCAGCGCATAGCGTGCGGTGTCCAGCACCTTGCCGTACTGGGCCTGGGCGTCGCTGAGCACCGGCCCGTGGCGCGTGCTACGCAGCGTGACTTTCACATCGGCCTGGCCCTTGACCTTGAAGACTTCCTCCCGGGTACCAAATTTTTCCCAGCCCGTGGGCGTACGGTACTGGCTGCTGTCCGCGGGGTTGATCTGCTCCAGATACAAGTCCTGCACATCGGGATTGGTATTGGTAAAGCCCCAGGCCACCTCGGCCGTGCGCCCCAGTACCACAAACGGCATACCGGGCAAGGTTGCCCCTGTTACGTTGAGCGCGGGCAGGCTGCTGCCGTCAGAGGCCCTGCCCTCGGGCGACTGCAGGTGGGCAAAGTACCAGATGGCCGGTGCGCTCAGACCCAGATGCGGATCATTGGCCAGCAAGGGCTTGCCGCTCCTGGTCCTGCTGCCTGACACCACCCAGTTGTTGCTGCCCAGACCGTCATTCGTTCCCATGTCCCGCACAGCGGCGGCGGCCCATTGCTGCAGGGCCGACTGCATCTGCGCTGCGGGCCGCTGGCCTGGGGACTGCTCTTTTTCATCGCGATAGACGCCCAGTTGCCTGTACAAGCCGGCCAGATCGACGGAGCTGGCTGGCTGCTCGCCCGGGTAGGCCGGCATCAGCTGCCAGAGCTGCTCGGTATTCAGCACCTGCAGCAGGTTGAGGCGAGCAAACTCGTTACCCCAGTTGCCGCCCAGGTCCAGCGCCATCATCAGCGCCCAGCCCACTGTGTCCTCGGGCTCCCAGGCCGAGCCATGGGCCAGACCGGCTTGCGTGCCCAGCAGCACGAACTCGGGCGCCCGGGCCTGTGAGGGCCTTGCATAGAAAGCCGCGATACCCTGGCTATAAGCCTGCAGCGCCTGCTGCACGGCCGCCGGCATGGCCTGGTATTGGCGATGGGCTGCGCCGTGGATGTCCAGCGCACGCATGAGCTTGTCCAGCTCCAGCGTGGACGGCCCCAGAATCTCGGATAGCCTCCCCTGCATCAGGCGGCGGTTGAATTCAAGCTGCCAGCCGCGCTCCTGGGCATGCACAAAGCCCAGCGACCGCCAGGCGTCCTGGGGCGAGGCGGCCTGAATATGCGTGACATCGGCCGCATCGCGCCGCACCTGAACATTGCCCATCAATCCCGGCAGCACCAGCTTGCCATCCATGCGCGGCTGAGCCCGCACACCATAGACGGCCAAGGTCGCCCCGGCCAGCAAAGCCATTCCGGTCACCGCTGCCGCCAGATGAAGTCCTCGCTTGAACCACGGACTGGTCGACGGTTTTGCCACTGAGTTGCTTTCCCCCATATCTCCCCTTTCGCCTCTTCTTGCCTCTTTTGTTCGTTTCGGTGCGCAACATCCACATGCTGGCGGTGCCCAGCCATGGGCGACAATACCTGTTTGGGCCCTGGCCCGGTGTTAGGAATTCAACGCATGTGGCCCTTTAGTCTGCTCAAGAAACTCAGCCAGGATCCTGCCGTGGGGCAGACCCGGGGCGACTACATAGGCTGCTATCTGCTGGGCACGCACACCAGCGGGCGCGATGACGACATCAGCTATATCTCGCTGGCGACCACGCGCGAGCAGCTACATCAGGATGCGCGCCAGTATCTGCAGGAATTCCTGCAGCAGCACCCAGAACTGGCCGCTGCCGAGCGTCTTGCCGTACAGGACTTGCTGGAAAACTGGAACGTACGTGCCGACGCCCATCTGGCTTTGGCGGACGGCAAGCCCAGCCAGCCCCTGGCCGTTCAAGGCGGCAGCGAATTGTTCCTGCGCACCGGCATGCGGGCACGCAAAAAAGAAAAAGGCGTTTACCTGGAATAGCTGCAGAGTCTGCCGCCACAGGCCCGGCCCGCTACTGCGTGAAATTCATATCGAAGCCGGTTTCGGTCAGGCGCACCTCCCCCTCCTCGGTTGTCTGCAGCCACCCCTTGCCGACGGCCCATTCCAGGGCCAGTTGACGATCACTGTCGTCTATGCCATGCCTTTGCAGATCGGCTGCAAACGCCGTCTCGCTCATTCCCTCCCCTGCGCACGCAGGCTTTGCTCCACGACCAGGATGTAAACCATTTTGTGGGCGATGACCTGAATGTTTTGCTCAGTCATGTTCACGAGTCCTTTGCGAATATGGCGTCTCGACAGGAGATAAAGGCAGGCACCAGAGAGTAGCAAAGGCCCGTTTCCCTGTATGCGCGTTGCCTCTGTTTGTATGCCGCCAGCCATACCCACGCTGGCAGTGAGCTTGTACCCATCTATCTAGTATTTCCTCCGGCATTTCCCCAGCTGGCCCCTACCGTCGCCGCGGTGCGGGCTCTTCGGTTGCAGAACTGTGTTTCAGGGAGGTCATCATGGCTCGCCACACCCCAATAGAGCGCTATCGCAATATCGGCATTTCCGCGCATATCGATGCCGGCAAGACCACCACCACCGAGCGCATCCTGTTCTATACCGGGGTCAACCACAAGCTGGGCGAGGTCCATGACGGCGCGGCCACCATGGACTGGATGGAGCAGGAGCAGGAACGCGGCATCACAATCACCTCGGCGGCCACCACGGCCTTCTGGTCGGGCATGGAACACAACTTCCCGGCTCACCGCATCAACATCATCGACACCCCCGGCCACGTGGACTTCACCATCGAGGTCGAACGCTCCATGCGCGTGCTCGACGGCGCGGTCATGGTCTATGACTCCGTGGGCGGTGTGCAGTCCCAGTCCGAAACCGTCTGGCGCCAGGCCAACAAATACAAGGTGCCGCGCCTGGCCTTCGTCAACAAGATGGACCGTGTGGGCGCCGACTTCTTTCGTGTACGCCAGATGATGGTGGAACGCCTCAAGGCCCATCCCGTGCCCATCGTCATCCCCATAGGCAACGAGGCCGACTTTCACGGCGTGGTCGACCTCATCAAGATGAAAGCCATCTTCTGGGACGACGAGTCGCAGGGCGTGAAATTCGAGTACCGGGAAATCCCCGATACCCTGAAGGCCAGTGCTGAAGAATGGCGCCAGCAGATGGTGGAGGCCGCAGCCGAGGCCACGGAAGCGCTGACCGAAAAATACCTGAACACCGGTGACCTCAGCGCCGAGGACATCGTCACCGGTCTGCGCCTGCGCACGATTGCCACCGAAATTCAGCCCATGCTTTGTGGTTCGGCCTTCAAGAATCGGGGCGTGCAGCGCCTGCTCGATGCCATTGTCGAGCTCATGCCTTCGCCGCTCGATGTTCCTGCTATCGAAGGGCATAGCGAGGACGACAGCCGCACACTGATACGCCATGCCAGTGACGACGAAAAGTTCGCCGCCCTGGCCTTCAAGCTCATGACCGACCCCTTTGTGGGCCAGCTGACTTTTGTACGTGTGTACTCGGGCGTATTGGCCAAAGGCGACCTGGTCTACAACCCGACTCGTGGCAAAAAGGAGCGCATAGGCCGCATCGTGCAGATGCATGCCAATGCACGCCAGGAGATCGACGAAATCCGCGCTGGCGACATCGCGGCCTGCGTGGGCCTCAAGGACGTGAGCACGGGCGAGACGCTATGCGATCCGCAGGCTCCCATTGTTCTGGAGAAAATCTCCTTCCCCGAACCCGTGATTGCTCAGGCTGTAGAACCCAAGAGCAAGGCCGATCAGGAAAAAATGGGCCTGGCGCTGGCGCGCCTCGCGGCCGAAGATCCCTCCTTCAGAGTCAGCACCGACGAAGAGTCGGGCCAGACCATCATTGCCGGCATGGGCGAGCTGCACCTGGAAATCATCGTCGACCGCATGAAGCGCGAATTCAATGTGGCCGCCAATGTCGGCAAGCCCCAGGTGGCGTACCGCGAAACCATCCGCAGGGCAGTCAGCGATGTGGACGGCAAGTTCGTGCGTCAATCCGGCGGCAAGGGCCAGTACGGCCATGTGGTGCTGACCGTCGAGCCACTGGAGTCGGGCAGGGGCTTTGAATTCGTCGATGAGATCAAGGGGGGCGTGATTCCGCGCGAATTCATTCCCGCCGTGGAAAAAGGCCTGCGCGAGGCCATGAACTCCGGCGTGCTGTCCGGCTACCCCGTGGTCGATGTGCGCGTGCGGCTGACCTTTGGTTCCTATCACGAGGTGGACTCTTCGGAGCAGGCCTTCCGCATGGCCGCCATCCTCGGCTTCAAGGAAGCCTGCAAAAAGGCTGACCCGGTGATCCTGGAGCCCATCATGGCCGTCGAGGTAGAAACGCCCGAGGAATATGCGGGCACCGTGATGGGCAACCTATCCTCGCGCCGTGGCTCCGTGCAGGGCATGGACGATATTGCGGGCGGCGGCAAGACCATCAAGGCCGAGGTGCCGCTATCGGAAATGTTCGGCTACGCCACCCATCTGCGCTCCATGACCCAGGGCCGCGCCACCTACACCATGGAGTTCAAGCGCTATGCACAGGCGCCCGTACAGGCGGCGACCCATGCAAGCTCGATAGCCAGCCACAGGAAACAGGGTTAGATACCAACTTGCCTCTCTCCCGCCATTGCCTGGAGAGAGGCGCAGTCTTTCAAGCCGAAAAACTCAGGCCGAGTGCAGCCACTGCATGGCTTTTGCGTCTTCGGCAAACGGGAAATGCCGAACGTCGGCATGTGTGAAGTGCTTGCCGACAAATTCGGCCATGCCTGCCAGATGGCTGTCGGTGACCAGTGCAATCTGCTCCACCTGCTTGCGATGGTCGCGCACAAAGCCCATATGGGCACTGAAGCCGGCCCAGTTTTCCCAGCCCGGGAAATCCTTGGCCTGAACCATCACACCATGCAGCTTGGGATGCTCTTGCAGGAATTCGTCCACATCCTGGCTGACGCCGTCAAAATCCTGCTCGGTCAGGGGGCCGTGAGGCTCCAGCAGCAAGATGCCTTCGGGTTTCATGAGGGAGTAAATCAGCATATACAACTCCTGCAGTGAGACTTCACTGTACGCCTGCGTTTGATGGAATGCAGCTTTAGACAGCACCTCCATCGCAGGTTTTGCAGGTGCTCCACCCTCTACTTGCAGCCCATGGCCTGGCCCAGGCTTTGCAGTTGCTCACCCAGCGCAGCACGAAGATCGGCACGCATGGCATCGCGCGTCAGCAATTCCTCGGCATAAAGCGCTGCCCAATCCACGCCCACACCAATGACGGCTCCGGCCACAGCCCCGGCAATCGCCCCTGCCGCTGTACCTATGCCGGGAACTACCGACCCCAGGGCCGCCCCTGCCGCTGCGGCGCCCGCCTTGCCCAGGCCCTGCTTGGCCGCCGCTTTGGCCAGCACCTTGCTGGCTGCCTTCATGGATGTCTTGGTCATGGCTTTGCCGGCGACCACGGCAGCAAAGGCCCCGGCACCAGCGCCTGCGCCCACAGTGGCGACGGCGCTGGCCGTCAGTCGCTGACGGGCATCACCCAGCAAATCCAATGCTGGCAGTTGCGGCACCTGGGCGCGAACAATGCACTGGCTGGCGTTGAGTGCCAGATGGTGACGCGCCAGAGTATCTTCTATGCGTTGCTCTGCCTGATTCAAGGCCACGCCACTGGTTTCAGCCTGCTTTTGCAGCATCTGCATCCAGTGTTCCAGGCCAGGGCTGGCACTCAGGGTTTCGGTCAGCTTGTTCTGCAAGAACTGGCTGACATCGCCGGTCAGCAGACTGAAAATGCGCCCCCACTCCGCACCCAGGCTGAAATACCAGTCGAGGTAGCGCTCCACGGCAGCATCCAGTTGCTGCTCCAGTCCGGCCATGCCTTGGCACAGCGCCTGTGGGGCCTGGATCTGCCCCAAAGCCTGCAAGGCTTGCTGGCGCGTTGCATCCAGCGTGCCCAGCCGGTAGAGCTGCAAGCCTATGCGCTCGCACTCTGGCAGGCGCCGCAGTGCCAGCGGGCTTTCATGGTTTCGTGCCAATCCGTCAAGGCTGGCCGTGGTCTGCACCAGAATGCCGAGTACCAATACGCCCACTAGCGCCAGCCATGGCGAGGCATTGCGGCCAGCGCCCGGCGGTGCCGCCTGCCGCCAGATGGTTTTGTCACCTGTTCCGCCCTGCATCGAAGCACCAAGGCACAGCAGCACGCTCACGGGGCCGAACAAGGCCAGCAGCAACAGCCTGAGCGCGGGCATCTGCGGCAGATCGGCCGCTGCCGCACCGGCAAGCTGCAGCGCCAGCAGACTGTCCAGCCCCCAGCGCACCAGGCCCGAAGGTGCCGAACGGATGCGGGCAATGACTGCGTCCAGCGCCGCGGGCTCCATGGCCTCTGTCAGCTCACGCCCGAAATCCTGGCTGCGGGCCATGCCATACAGCCACAGGCCGCCCAGCACCATGACCAGCAATGCCCTGGCGGCTCGCTGACTCCATGCCCAGGCAAAGGCAGGCGTTGAAAATTCCCGCGTCAGCCGGCTTTGCAAGTACCAGGCCAGCAGCAGATACACAGGCACGGCCAACGCCAATAGCGCCCATTCCCACGCGGCCAGAAACCAGGCCTGCCAAAGCGTCATGCTGCACAGCAGCAGCGCCAGCAGCAATGCCTTGCAAGCAGGCCACCAGCCCCCGGACAGCCAGCGGCCTATCAGACCCTGAGGGGAAAACTGAAAACGCAGCACTTTTTTGCGCAGCATGAAGGCCAGCCACAGCCCCCAGGCCGGCATGACGGCCAGCAGCACAACCACCAGCAGCCAGCCCCAGGCGGGCAGCTGCGTCAATATCTGTGAAGCTCCCCACAGTGCTGTCAGCCAGACCCAGCCCAGTACCAGCCCGCGCAGCCCGGATCGCAACAGGTTCGGCGATGGTGCGGCGGGACCAGGTACTGCGACACTCATGCCTTGGAAGTGCCTTTTTTCGCTGCCTCAATACCGCGTGCCACGCGAGCGTTGTAGACCGTCAGCCGGCTCAGGCCCAGTTGCTCGGCCACCTTGGCGTCCGATGCCGTGCCCAGCAATGCAATAGCTTCGTCCGTCCAATCGAAAGCGCTGCTGGCCGCGCCCGTCACCGGGGCAATGCCCAGTTCCGTGCGCCTGGCGACCACGCTGGCCTTGCTGATGCCCAGCTGCTTTGCCACTTCGGCATCCGATGCTTTGCCCAGCAAAGCCGTGGTCTCGCTCGTCCACTGAAAGTGCCCGAAGGCCGCAATGCCCAGCGCATTGCGCTTGAGGTTCACGGTCTTGGCCGATATACCCCAGCGCTCGGCCAGCACGGCGTCTTTTTCCCGGCCCAGCTGGGCCAGCATGTCATCGGTCCATTGCAGTGCGGCCTTGCCCATGCCAGCCCATCCTTGTCAGAAATTTCAATCAAAACCGGCTGTAACGCCTACCCATCAAGCGCAGGCAGCTATCAATCAGTGAGTATGACCCCAGTAGATAAGCGCATCGCGGCCTTCGACGGATAGCGAAACCTGTGCGCCCACGGGCAGCAGCACCTTGGTAGGTACATGGCCGAATGGCAGGCCTTGGAGCACGGGGCGCTTGATCTGCATGCGCAGCCAATCGATCACGGTCTGCAGCTTGAAGCCCTTGTCATGCGTGGTCAGCTTGAACTCGGTGAACTGCCCAAAGACGATGGCTTTTTGCTTTTGCAGCACACCGGCCAGCATCAGCTGGGTCAGCATGCGTTCGATCTTGTAGGGATGCTCGCCCACGTCCTCGATGAACAGAATGCCGCCGTCGATCTGCGGAAAATAGGGCGTACCCAGCAAGGACACCAGCACGGCCAGATTGCCGCCCCATAGCGTGGCTCCGCCAGGCACGTAAAAGTCCTTGAGCTGCGGCTTGCCATTGGGTAGCTCGCCAATTTTTGGCATCTGCCAGCCCGCGCCTTCACCCTGCCCGCTGAGCAGATCCTCAAAGCAGTCGAGCATGATGTCGTCCACGGGCTCACCGGTCTTTTTGGTATCGACGCCAAAGTCGGCATTGAGCGCCGGCCCCGCCCAGGTGATGGAGCCAGTCTGCGCCAGCATGGCCAGCTGAAAGGCCGTGAAGTCGCTCAGGCCCACAAATTGGGTGCCATTGGCAATCGCCTTGGCCACGGCCTTGTACTTGATGCCCGGCAGGATGCGCGTGAGGCCGTAGCCGCCACGCGAAATCAGCGCCACATCGGCGCCGCTGGCTGCGGCGCGGTGAATGGCAGCCAGGCGCGTGGCATCGTCACCCGCAAAACGCTGGCTGCTGGCCAGCGCATCGGCATCGACCTCCACCTCATGACCCAGGGCTTCGAGCTGCCTGATACCGCGCTTGAAAGCCGCCTTGTCGCGCACTGCACCCGAGGGCGAGTAGATATAGATGTGCTTGCCGCCATGGCTGTGATCATGACCGCAGCAGCTGTCGTCCTCACTGTGCACATGGTCGTGGTGATCGTGACCGCAATGTTCGTCATGTACATGGTCTGCATGGCCATGTTCATGCGCGTGATCGTGCTGGTCGTGATTGCTTTGCTGGGTGGTGGATGCCGGGGATTTGCGCGAGCTTGCCAAAGCCTTTTCATGCAGCCGCTGGCCACATGCTCCATGAAGTAGATGAATCCGCAGATTCGGATATTCAATAGGACTTACGCAAACAAGCCGGGCCGCCGCTGCGGAGGCACCAAGACCGCATCTCTGAGGCAAAGCGCTTGCCTGAGCCTGATTTGCGCAAGTCGTGCAGCCTTCAACGGGCCGCGGACGATGGCGCAAAGTATTCCACAGCCGCCGCCGCACTGCCCTGACTTTGGGCAGGAACCAGAGAACCATGCGGGGTTTGACGCCAGACAGCATCGGCCGACGCCAGTTGCGGCAGCGCCTGCAGCCAGGCCGCCTGCCATTGGGCGGCCGGCACGGGCTGCGCTGTCTCTGGTGCCTGCAACCACAGATGGCCGTCCCGTACCCACTGCGTCAGCAGCTCAGTGGGCAGGCCCTGCAGCTCCTGCTGCACACGCGGCCAGGCCTTGAGCGCGGCGCGATGGCCGGGCTGGGCAAAAGCCGCATTCCAGGCCTGGGCCTCTTCAGGCTCCGCCAGGCCTTCCACCTGCTTCATAGCCTGAGCCACATCCCAAGAAGGCTTGCGCGCAGCCTGCTCGAACCAATGAAGACGGCTATCCGGCTGCTGCGCCAGCGGCCAGGCATCCTTGAGCCAGGCCCCCACAAAACGCTGTGGCATCTGCGCCGCGACCTGCAGGCCCAGCAGCCCGCCATCGCCCTGCCCCAGGAGCACCACCGAGCGCAGATCCAGCGCCTGTACCAGCTCGGCCAGAACCTGTCTATGCCACTGCGCGCTGTGCTGCCTGTCTTTCTTGGGTTGATCGCTGCGACCGAAGCCAGGCAAATCGGGGACGACCACGCGATGCCCGGCCGCCAGGAATCCGGGCAGCAAATGCCGGAACTGATAGCCCCAGCCGGGGCTGCCATGCACACACAACCAGGTCCGCGCCGCGTCATCGCCCGGCTTTACAGGCCCTTGATCCACCACGGCCAAGCGCAAGCCCTGCAGTGCCGGCAGATCGCTACGCCACTGCGGCTGCCAGGGCCAATAGGGCAGATCGGCAAAGGCAGCATCGTCGTTGCGCAAAGCCCAGTCCCGCAGCGGATGCGGCTCCTGGGCTTTTTTCTCCTTGCGGCGTTGCTGAAAAAATTCGGCCATCACGGCAGCACATTCATCGGCCAGCACGCTACGCAGCACCTGGGTCTGGTGGTTGATTTCGGGGTGGCCAAACACATCGAGCACCGAGCCCGCCGCCCCCGTCCTGGGCTCGGCCGCGCCGTAGACCACTTGATCCACACGCGCATGCAGCATGGCGCCGCTGCACATGGTGCAAGGCTCCAGCGTCACATACAGGGTGCAGCCTTCCAGGCGGTAATTGCCCAAAGCCTGCGCGGCCTCGCGCAGCGCCAGCACTTCGGCATGGGCCGTGGGGTCGTTGGCCGACAAAGGGCTGTTGCGGCCGCGTCCTATGACCTGACCGCCCTTGACCACCACCGCGCCCACCGGCACCTCGCCGCAGGCCGCTGCTGTACGGGCTTGTTCCAGGGCCAGGCGCATGAAGTGCTCATGCACCGATGCATCAAATTCCATAGCTGCTTACGCTTACCAGTAAATGGCTACAGGCTATTTCAATCAAAATCGGCAAACACCCAATCACTGGCCGCTGACCAGCAATTCCTTGCGTTCTCCCGAGCCGTAGCCAAACAGGGTCACGCGCGGATTCTGCAGCTCGCCCTGCGAGTCAAAGGCGATCATGCCCGTCACGCCCTGGTAATGCGCCTGACGCAGCTGGGGCAGAAAAGCCTCGGCCTTGGCCGAATCGGCACGCAGCATGGCCTGGGCCAGCACCATGGTGGCGTCATAGGCGTAGGGGCTGTAGACCTGATACTGCCCCGGGAAGCGCTGGTCGTACTTCTGCTTCCAGGCGGGGCCGCCCGGCATATCCGCCAAGGGGCTGCCGCTCATCACACAGACCACATTCTTGAGAGCAGGAGCTTTGTCTGCCATGACCGGCAAACGCTCCGAGCATTGGGCATCGCCGCCCAGGAACTTTGTCTGGTTCATGGCCAGCTGCGACATCTGACGCAGCATGGGGCCGGCCTGGGCATCCAGGCCGCCAAAGAAGATGGCATCGGGCTTGCGCCCCTTGATGGCGGTGAGAATGGGCGTGAATTGCGTGGCCTTGTCGCTGGTGTATTGCTTGTCCACGATCTGCACATCGCGCTCGGCGGCCGCGGCCTCGAACAGCTTGACTATGCCCTGGCCGTAGGCTGTGCGGTCGTCAATGATGGCCACGCGCTTGACGCCCTGATGCTTGACGGCGTAGTCGAGCAAGGCGTCAACCATGGCCTTGTCGTTGGCAATCACGCGAAAGCTGTCGTCGTAACCTGCCTCGGTAATGGCAGGGTTGGTCGCCGCAGGCGTGATGTTGGGAATGCTGCAATCGTTATAGATCTTGGCCGCGGGCAAGGTGGTGCCCGACTGCAGATGCCCCACTACGGCAGCGACCTTCTTGTCGCAAAAGCGCCGCGCCAACGCTGCCGCCTGACCGGGGTCGCCGACATCATCACCGGCTTCAAGCTTCCATTGCACGGGGCGCCCACCCAGTTGCAGCTTGCGCGCATTGAGCTCCTCAATGGCCATGCGCACGCCGTTTTCCTCGTCCTTGCCCAGTGCCGCGATGGGGCCTGAAACCGGGCCACCATGGGCGATATGCACAACCAGAGGTTTGTCCGCTTGCTGCGCCGGCACCTGTGGTTGCGCTTGCGCATTCGCCTGCACCAGACCACTGCCGACCAAGGCCAGAGTCAGGGCGAATGAGAGGCGGGCTGGGCCGCGCAGGGCTGGGCTGTCAGACATGGACATGCTGTCTCCTTGCTGGGGTGGGAAGCTGGTGAGTGGAGCAACCGCAACCACCTTACTGCGCATCCGGCATGGGACGCGGGGCGTTGATGGCCGATTCCAGCTGCTGGCGATATTGCTGCTGAATCTGCTGGCTTTGATCCCGCACATTGGCGGCTTCGGAAGCCTGATTGTGCCCTGCCGGCAGCGACCGGGTCTGCCGGGCCAGACTTTCCTGGCTGCTGCGCCAGCTTTTCTGGGCCAGCACACCGACCACAGCAAGCACCACGACCAGACTTAGCAAACCCCAAACAGCTTTCATGACGCAACCCGGCAACATCGATGGCCGGATTTGAACATGAACCGGTTGCTCAAGAACGCCGATCGCTCAGCTGGTGCAGTGATAGCGCCAGCCCCCGGATGTCCTGCTCTTGATGCAACTTTGCCAGCCAATGAGCAGGAATGCCGCCGCGCCCCCAGAAAGCGCCGGCAATCTGCCCTGTGATCGCCGCCGTGGTGTCCGCATCGTCGCCCAGATTGGCCACTTCCAGTACCGCCGCCTCAAAGCTGTCATGGCGCGCAAAACACCATAGTGCCGCTTCCAGGCTGTGCACCACATAGCCCGAACTGCTGATCTGCTCACGGCTCTTGTCCATCCAGGTTCCCTCCGCGATCTCGCGAATCCTGGGACTGTCCAGTTCCAGTGACGACAGCGCCAATACCTGTTGCTTGTCTCCCCCCGCCAGTGCACGACTCAGCGCCACTGCGAACAGACGGCAGGCATCCAGGCATTCGGGGGCCGCGTGGGTGGTGCGGGAGCTCAGTGCGGCCATGGCCTGCAGCTGCGCCTCATCATGTCCATACATCAGCGCCACGGGCGCCAGCCGCATCAGCGAGCCATTGCCGGCGCTGCGCGGATCGGCGCTGCCAGCCAGCGCATTGCCGCTGCGCAGGAATTCCTGGATGGCGGCCCTGGTGGCCATGCCGATATCAAAGCAATGACCGGTAGAGCTCCAGTAGCCCCATTGGTACCAGTTGGCATAGCGCGCCATCTGGTCCTGCGGGTCGCAAGCCCGTTTGGTGATCAGGCTCTCGGCCAGGCACAGGGCCATGGAGGTGTCGTCGGTCCACTGCCCGGCCTTGAGCGAGAACGGGCCGCCACCGACCATATCGGTCAGTGGCGCAAAGCTGCCACGCGGCTGAAACTCCAGCGTCGTGCCCACAGCATCGCCGCATGCCAGGCCGAGCAGCGCGCCCTCAAAACGGTCCAGAGTGCTCATAGTCCAGCTCTCAGCTGTGCACGCGCCGCCATCAGCGCAAAGCCCAGCAGGTTCTGTCCACGCCATTTACGCGGCTGTTCGGCCTCGGGGTTGGCTGCGCCCATGCCTATGCCCCAGATGCGGTCACGCGGACTGGCTTCCACCAGCACACGCTCGCCCGTGGCCAGCAGATAGTCTCGCATGGCGGAATTCTGGCCGAACTTGGCCACATTGCCGCGCACCACGATGTCGAAGCGCGCGGCATTCCAGCGCGCTTCGTCAAAGTTGCGCACACTGCGCCCCACCTGCTTGGCCGCAGCGGGTGATGGCGAAGCCAGCACCTGCAGACGGGCCTCCTCGTCGCCAAACAAACGGGCCTTGCCAGCCATCATGAAATGCTCGGCCGTGGGAAATGCATCGCCATCCACGGTGAACGGTGCATGAAACCATTGGCTCAGGCAGCCCTTGCCCACGGAGCCGTCTTTTTCGGGCTGATGCCCCCAGAAGGGGAAGTAACGCGGGCGATAGCCCTGATCCAGCTGCAGCAGCAAATCGGTCACGGAGCGAATTTCGTAATCTCGGTTCATGGTTGTTCTTCTTGAAAAACTGTAAAAGCGTCAGCGTGCCAACCACCAATCGGCAAACTGCGCCAGATGGGAATGACTGGAATGCACCGCATCCAGTCCGGCTCCATGGTTCGGAGAGCCTTCAGGCTCGCGCAATACCAAGGCGGAATGGATCTGCGCTGGAACGCCCTGGAAATAGGGCAGGAAATCATCGACAAAGGCCACAGGCCGCAGTTGCGCCAAGGCATGGGCCTTGGGACTGCGCCCGTTCGCAGCCTCACTACTGGTTGCCATCACCTTCTCTATGGGAAATCCCAGCGCCTTCAGATTAGCCTGGCGGGCCTGGGCAAATTCAGGTTTGAGTGCGGAGACGCACACCAGCTCATAGCCGGCCGCGACCAGCTTTTCACAGGCCCGCACCGCCCCGGCAATCGCGGGCACGGTAGACCAGAACTGCGCATCGAAGCTGCTGCGAAAGCGCTGCAAGGCCTCGCCCTGCAGGACAGGTACGCCCCAGCGCTCCACCGCCCAGTAAGCCTGCGGATTGCGCAGAGCCGGGCGCTGGCCAAAGGCCCTCTCCCAAGCACCGGCATAAGCCAGGTTGTAATCGAGCAGCACACCGTCAGCGTCAAGCGCTATCAGTTTTGAGGTATTCATACCGCCAGCTTGGCCAGATAGCTAACGGGCACGGCATCGGTCAGCCAGACACCGTTGTCCGAGCAATAGAACACATGGCCATCGGCCGCCATGCGCGCGGCGTCGACCCGCAGCAAGGCCAGCTTGCCATGGCGCCGCCCCACCGCAGCGGCGGTCTCGGTACTGGCCGACAGGTGCACATGGTGGCGACTCTGGCGTGTCAGTCCTTCCCGGAAGATGGCGTCCAGAAAGCGCGTAGCCGTGCCGTGATACAGCTCGACCGGTGGCTGCTGGGGCGCCAGTTCCAGCTCGATAGGGATGGAGTGCCCCTGATTGGCACGAATGCGGCTGCCGTCTTCGCTGAAGGCAAAACGCTGCTTGTTGTTGTCAGCCACCACAGCCTGCAACTCTTCAAGGCTTGTGCGCCTGCCTGAACGCGCAAGGCATGCCAGCAGTTCATCGGTGCGTGCCCAGCCTGCGCTATCGAGCTTCAAGCCAATGGTTTGCGGGCTGTGCCGCAATACCAGGCTGAGAAATTTGCTGCGCGCCGTCGTCATGGTGTTCTTATCTTGCATATTGTTCTTTTGTGTTCGGTTCCTGAATCGAGGCCCGTCCTGAAATGGAAAGTTCCAGATCAAGGCAGCCCCGGGTCGCCCATTAAGTTGTATTGAGCAACTTAAGCAAGTTGTACAATACAACCCATCATTCAACCCGTCAAGCCCTGCCTATGACCGTTGCACAGCGTCACGCCAAACCGGCACCGGACTTTCCTCGCCCCTATACGACGGTGGACGTGGTGATCTTCACCATTCTTGATAAGGCGCTCAAAGTGCTGCTGGTGCAGCGTCCGGGGCAAGCAGACGATCCATTCCCCGGTCTTTGGGCGCTACCCGGTGGTTTTGTCAATGTGGACCTGGATGCCGACCTGCTGGCCTGTGCACGGCGCAAGCTGCGCGAAAAAACCGGGGTGGACAGCCCTTATCTGGAACAGCTGGGCAGCTGGGGCGGTGCAGCCCGCGACCCGCGCGGCTGGTCTGCCACCCATGTGTACTTCGCCCTGATTCCCGGTGCCGATATTGCGCTGACCAAGGGCGCCAACGCAGCCGATGTCGCCTGGTTCGATGTGGACGAACTGCTGGCGGCGCCTCAGCTGGCATTCGACCACTGGGAAATACTGGTAGCTGCCGTGGAACGGCTGCGCAGCAAGGTGGAATACACCTCACTGCCCGCCTTTCTGCTGACCGAGCCCTTTACCCTGCCCCAGTTGCAGCAGGTCTATGAAACCGTGCTGGGCCGCACCGTGGACAAAAGCGGCTTTCGTACCCGCATGCTGGCGGCGCAGTTCCTGGTCGAGGCCGGCCATGTCGATGGCACATCCAACCGCCCGGCCATGGGCTACCGGCTGGCAGACCGCAGCGGGCCGGTGGTGTTTCCACGCACCTTCAGTCCTCGCGGGCATTGAAACAGACGATTACCCACCGCCGCGCTGAAATTACGGGGTGCTGAGATAATCCGGCCCCTATGTCTCTCCTGCCCCACCAGCTCGAACTCCTGTCCCCGGCCCGCGATGCCGATATCGGCATTGAAGCCGTCAACCATGGAGCGGACGCCGTCTATATCGGCGGTCCGGCCTTTGGTGCGCGCGCCACGGCGGGCAATGACATTCGTGATCTTGAGCGTCTGATCAAGCATGCCCATCGCTTTGGCAGCCGCATCTTCATCACGCTCAACACCATCTTGCGCGACGACGAGTTGGAAGGCGCGCGCGATATGGCCTGGCAGATCTACAACGCAGGCGCCGACGCGCTGATCATCCAGGACATGGGCCTGCTGGAGCTGGACATGCCTCCTATCCAGCTGCATGCCTCCACCCAGACCGACATCCGCACACCCGAAAAAGCCCGCTTTCTGCAGGATGCAGGCCTGTCACAGATCGTGGTGGCGCGCGAACTGGACCTGCGCCAGATCGCCGCCGTGCGCGCCGCCACCGATCCGGCGCGCACCACGATCGAGTTCTTCGTGCATGGCGCGCTGTGCGTGGCCTATTCGGGCCAGTGCTTCATCAGCCACGCCCACACCGGCCGCAGCGCCAACCGCGGCGACTGCAACCAGGCTTGTCGCCTGCCCTATGAGGTGACGGACGCCAGCGGCCGCATCATCGCCCACGAAAAGCATGTGCTGTCCATGAAGGACAACAATCAGAGCGACAATCTGCGAGCGCTGATAGACGCTGGCGTGCGCAGCTTCAAGATCGAGGGCCGCTACAAGGACATGGGCTATGTGAAGAACATCACCGCCCACTACCGCAAGCTGCTGGACGAAATCATCGAAGAACGTGAGTTCTCCGATGCGCCCCTTGCTCGCTCGTCGTCTGGCCGCACCAGCTTCACCTTCGAGCCCGATCCCGACCAGAACTTCAACCGCGAGTTCACCGACTACTTCGTCAATGGCCGCAAGGACGACATCGGCGCATTCGACACGCCCAAGACTCCGGGCCGTGCCATCGGCTGGGTCACCCAGGTGGGCGACAAGTGGTTCGAGATCGAAGCCAGCGACAAGGCCACCGAGCTGCACAACGGCGACGGCCTGTGCTACTACGACCTGCAAAAGGAACTCGTGGGCGTGCACATCAACCGCGCCGAGTGCATGCATGCCAAGAAAGGCATCTGGCGCGTGTTCCCCAAGAATGAGATTGCCGAGTTCAAGGACCTGCGCAAGGGCCTGGAGATCAACCGCAACCGCGATATGGACTGGGTGCGTACGCTGGAGAAGAAATCCAGCGAACGTCGTATCGGCCTGTGGGCCGAGCTCAAGGAGACGGCGAAGGGCTTTGCACTGCAACTGACCGACGACGACGGCTTTGTCGGCTATGCCGAGATCGACAACGAGCATCAGGCCGCAACCGATGCAGCCAAGGCCGAAACCACGCTGCGCGAGCAGTTGGGCCGCTTTGGCGCCACGATTTTTGCGGTGCATGATATTGCGCTCAACCTGAGCCAGCCCTGGTTCGTGCCCGCCTCGGTGCTCAACCAGCTGCGCCGCGATGCCGTGGCCTCGCTGGAAGCCGCACGCGAATCAGGCTTCATCCGTCTGCCCCGCGCCAAGCCCGTGGAGCCTCCCGTGCCCTTCCCCGAAGACACGCTCACCTATCTGGCCAATGTGTTCAACCAGAAGGCGCATGACTTCTATGTCAAGCATGGCGTGAAGGTGATCGATGCTGCCTACGAGAGCAAGGAAGAGGAAGGCGAAGTCTCGCTGATGATCACCAAGCACTGTGTGCGCTTCTCGATGAGCCTGTGCCCCAAGCAGGCCAAGGGCGTGATCGGCGTCAAGGGAACGATCAAGGCCGAGCCGCTGCAGCTGATCAACGGCAAGGAAAAACTCACGCTGCGCTTTGACTGCAAGCCCTGCGAGATGCATGTGGTGGGCAAGATGAAGAAGTCGGTGATGAACCAGCATGCCAAGGAAATGCAGGAACACCCCATGCAGTTCTACCGCACACGCCCAGCCCCCAAGCCGCTGGCCTGAATTCCGGCAGATGCTCTGCATCAAAAGCCCGCAAACCGGCCTCGGTTGCGGGCTTTTTTACGACCTATGATTGGGCCTCTCACCCCTGGTAAAAACCCTTAATTCATCCATTTTGCGCAGATCGTCCATTTTTTAGGCAATCCGTGGAAAGCACCGCCTGGCGCGGGTTTCGCCATTTGCAACCCCAGTTTTCCACAGAAGCGTCCACATGATGCGGGGATAAGAATTGCAGCGATCCTCCCCATCGCCAGGGCCGGCCAAGACAAGCCTTCATGGCCCGAATGCGGCGCCACCGACACCGGAAGATAGACCTGTTGTTCAGGCTGGCAGTCTCGCCAGATTACGGCCATGTCCTCGCCCGTTGCCGTGAGTCTGCGAAGCAGACCGGACAATGCAGGGGACTGCGATTCCCCATGTAGTGCAAATGGAGTAGAGCCATAAGCCCAGCAGGCAACAACGTGCCGTGAACCTGGACTCACAGCTCTTCGCTGAAACGGATAAATTCCTGCCAGATTCCTCCCGTTGGATCATCAGCTGTGCATCTGAAAAATCTGCACTCTATAAATATGGCGCCACAAATCAATTCAAATTATCACAATACATCTCAATTATTCAAACACCATAAAATTGCGGTTTACGGAAAAAATCAAGATAGTCATATCATCAAGCTCTTCATCCGAAATTTTCGAATACTTGGACATTCATTAGATAAATCCTGATAATGTAAAGTTCAGCCTATTCCTTCGACTATCAGGAGCATAATCAAACGGGAGGAATGGAATCAATATATACTCAACCGGAATCGACACTCAGATTCTCGATCACAGTCCCTTGACGCAACAAGCATGCAGTGGACGCCCGCAATCGTGGCGCCCCGCCTATACTCATTTTTATCCATTCCCACTGGATTCATTCAGCTCTCATCACATATCTAATCTTCGACGATTCATCCCCATTTTTTATCTTTCATTTATATCAATAGCATGAATTGAAATAATTATCTTTGCACAAAGTCCAAGATAAAAGTATTTTAGGGAAAACCATTAATTCATTCAGACATACTGTGCCCCTTGAATTTTTATGTCAACCCCGTGTTTATATTTAATCGATCATGAGCACTGTAAATATGCGCTAATTCTGTCAAGTGGGAAATCATGGAAATTTTTCTTAATCATTCAATGCTTTAATCAAATCGCATTGATTGAAATGAGGAAATCATGAAAGTTGCTGTCATCACTGGAGCTGCCAGTGGTATTGGTGCGGGCCTTGCCAGACAGGCCGCAGCCCAGGGAATGAAGCTCGTCCTGGCCGACCGGGATCAGGAAAAACTGGACGCTGTCGCACATGCGCTGGGCGAGCAAGCGCTTGCCGTCGTGACCGATGTCACCAAACAGGACTCGCTGGATGCCCTGGCCGACAAGGCCTATGCCGCATTTGGCCAGGTCGATCTGCTGTTCAACAACGCAGGCGTGCTGTCCACCGGCAATTGCTGGGAGATCGGCGACACCCAATGGCAGCAGGCCTGGCAGGTCAACGTCAACGGCATCGTCAACGGCCTGCGCGCTTTTGTGCCACGCCTGCTCAAGGCAGACAGACCCGCGCGCATCATCAATACGGCATCGGTCGGAGGCTTTTTGCCCAGTCCGCTGATGGCCCCCTATTCCGCCACCAAGTTCGCCGTGGTGGCGCTGACCGAAAGCCTGGCCAACGAGCTGGCCACCCTGAACCCGCATATCAAGGTCTCGCTGCTGGCTCCAGGCCCGGTCAAGACCGCCATCTTCAGAGAAGCACCATCCGCAGCATCGGCGCAGTTTCACGGCATGATGAGCCATATGCTCGATGCAAACGGCATGGGCAGCGATGAGTTTGCCAGCCTGGTTTTTGCAGCCATTGAGCGCGGCGAATACTGGATCGTTCCCCAGCCGGAAATGCTCTACCCCTTGCTGGAGGCTCGCAACAAGATCATTGCCGAGCGCACTGTCCCCGTCTTTGCCTGGACACCGGAAACCGTGGAGTGATGACAAAAAGGCCAGCTCTCGCTGGCCTGTTTCAATCCACGGCGGGCATCACTCGCCCCATAGATCCCTGGCAATCTGCTCGAACTGCCTGCGCATCACGTTCTTCTGCACCTTGCCCGTGGCCGTGGAAGGAAAGGCATCGACAAAGTGCACAAGCTTGGGCACTTCAAAGCCGCCCAGATGCTGGCGGCAGTGGGCAAGCACCGAGTCGGCATCGACCGAGGTTCCGGGCTTGCGCATCACAAATGCGCAGACCGCCTCGCTCCAGTGCGGATGCGGCAGGCCGAAGACGGCTGCAGCCGCGATCTCCGGGTGAGCCAGCACCACGGCCTCGACCTTGACGCTGGCCACGTTCTCGCCACCGGTCTTGATCATGTCCTTCTTGCGGTCGACAAACTCCATGCGGCCCTTGGCATCCCAGATACCAAGATCGCCGGTGTGATGCCAACCAAACTTCTGGGCCTCGGCCGTGGCCTTGGGGTCCTTGAAGTAACCCAGCATGACATTGGGGCCCCGGTGCACGATCTCCCCGACCTGGCCCGGCCCCAGCAGATTGCCGTCGTCATCCATGATGGCCGTCTCGCAGGTGGACAGGCTGCTGCCCCAGAAATTGGCATCGCAGTCGGGGTTGAGCATGGGGTAGAAGGTCATAGTGGCCGGGTAGATTTCGGTCTGCCCCGTAGCCAGCGACAGGTTGTCACTCATGCGCTTGGCAATCTGCGCAATCAGCGGCTTGGGAATAGGCGCCATGGCATAGATGCACTGGCGGATGGTCGTAGGCGCAAAGCCGGGATCGGCCAGCACGGCCGCATACATCAGCGGCAGGCCCACAAAAATCGTCACCCCCTCCATGATGACCAGTTGCCCCACTTCTGCCGGCACAAAAGCGCGCGTCAGCACCGTGCAGGCACCGGTGGCAATCGCCGTCTGCGTCAGCGAGTGCTGGGCACAGTGAAACAGCGGCAGCCAGCCGCTGAGCACATCGGTTTCACGATAATGGATCTCGTCGATATTGCCCTGGATGGCGGAATACACCGATAGATGGGAGTGCACCACCCCTTTGGGATTTCCCGTGGTGCCACTGGTGTACATCAGCAGCGCAGCCTGGTTGTCGTCAATCTCGACCTCGGGCAGTTGGTCGGACTGGCCGGCCTCGGCCTGGGTCAAGGTCAGGCCATCGACAGTCATACCCAGCTCAGACCCTGCAGCCACGCGCGTGAGGATCAGCGGCACGGCCAGCTGTTTGAGCAGATCGACCAGCCCCGGCAAGCCCAGCATTTCCTGGTCCACCACCACGGCAGAAACTTCCGCATGCTGCAGGATATAGCCTATGGCGGCCACATCGAGCTTGATGTTGACGGGCACCCAGACCTGGCTGGCCTTGTGGATGCCGTTGAAGGCCACCACCATGTCGATGGAGTTGGCGCACAGCATGCCCACCTGCTTGCCCGGCCCTATGCTGTCCAGCAGATAGCGGGCAAAGCGCGAGCTGCGCGCGTCCAGCTCGGCATAGCTGATACGTTGCTCGCCATCGACCAGCGCCGTGCGCTGCCCGAACTTTGCGGCCGTGCGGTACAGCAGATCCCCGAGAGCAATGCGCCGTATGCGGCGCGCCTGCTGCGACAGATTCATCTCGATCATGGCTTGTCTCCTTGATAGTGCTTGTCCTGGAAAAACTCAGATCACCCACACTCCCACGCTTTTTTGCTTGTTATGTCTTTTTCAATACGCCATCGGCGGCGGCCGCAATCATGGGCGAGAGCTGGCCCTGGGCACCGCCATCGCAGGCAATCACCGTGCCCGAGATATAGCTGGCCGCGTCGCTGCCCAGAAACAGGGCCAGCTGGCCTATATCGTCGGTCGTGCCCATGCGCCCCAGCGGCACCATCTGCCTCACCAGGGCATCCCCCTGCTCGCCCTGCGGCGCCAGCCGGCGCATGCCTTCGGTGCCGGCAATCGGGCCGGGCGATATCGCATTGACGCGCACACCGCGTGCCCCCCATTCCAGCGCCAGCACTCTTGTGAGCTGATCCACACCGGCCTTGGCAGCGCAGACATGGGCCTGGTAGGCCATGGGCACGACAGACTGCGGCGCCGTGATGAAGATCAGGCTGGAGGCACCGGGGTGCAGGTGCTGGACGGCATGGCGCGCCACATGAAAGCTGCCCAGCAGGTCGATATCCAGCACCACCTTGAAGGCATTGGAGGACATCTGATCGGCAGGCGCGAGGAAATTGCCCGCCGCGCCGGACACCAGCACATCGATAGGACCATGACGCTCCACTGCCTGGGTCAGTGCCGCCGCCACCGTCTGCTCATCACGCACATCGGCCACCACGCCGAGGGCCGCCGCACCCAGCGTGGCCACGGCCGCATCCACATTGGCCTGCTTGCGGCTGGCCACGGTGACGCGGGCTCCCGCTCTTGCATAGCACTGGGCAATGCCCAGATTGATGCCCGTGGTGCCGCCAAACACCATCACATGGCGGCCGCTGAAATCGAATTGCACATTCATGGTCAGGCTCCTTCCTGGCGCAGCAGCGCCTTCTGAATCTTTCCGGCCGGAGTCAGCGGCAGGTTCTGGCGCAGCACGATCTGGCGCGGCACCTTGTAATCGGCCAGATGCCGTCGGCAATAGTCCTGCAGCGCCGCCTCGTTGATCTGCGCATCAGGCCTGGGCACGACAAAATAGCGCCCCACCTCGCCCAGCACGGGGTCTGGCACGCCAATACCGGCCACCATCAGCACACCGGGGTAGCCGGCAATCACGCCTTCCACCTCGCTGGGATAGACGTTGAAGCCCCCCTGGATGAACATATCCTTCTGGCGCCCCATGAGGTGGACCAGCCCCTCCCCATCCACAAGGCCCAGGTCGCCGGAATGCATCCAGCCCTGGTCATCGAAGGCCGAAGAATCCTGCTGCTGGCCCACATAGCCGGGAATCACCCCGGCGCCGCGAAACCACAGCTCACCCACCTCGCCCTGCACAGCGTCCCGGCCATCGGCCTTGACCACGCGCAGCTCGGCGCCCTCCAGTGGCTTGCCTATGCTGTGCAGCAAGGCCTGCTGGCTGGCCTGCCAGGGCGTCATGACGATGGCTCCCGAAGTCTCGGACAAGCCGTAGAGATTCATGATGGCCACGCCGGGAAACAATTGCTGCACGCGGTTGAGCAAGGCAGGCTCCACATTCGAGCCACCGACCACAATCAGCCTCAGCCGGCTCAGATCGGTCTGCTCCAGCAACGGGTGCATGAGCAGCAAGGTCAGCATGGTGGGCACGCCCACCATCCAGGTCGGCGAATGCTGCTGCGCCATTTTCAGCACCGCTTCGGGGCTGAACATCGGCACCAGTTCGCAGCAGCCACCCGCCAGCAGCATGGTCAGCACGCCGCAGGTAATGCCACCCACATGGTTGAGCGGCATGGCCAGCTGCACCAGATCATCGGCCGTGGCACGCACATGGGCACACTGGGCCTGTGCCGAGCCCAGTTGCGAGCGATGGCTGAGGCCCGCCGCCTTGGGCCTGCCCGTAGTGCCCGAGGTATAGATGATCAGCAGCAGATCCTCGGGCTGAGGCTCCCAGCCCGGCGAAGCCGCCTCTCCTGCACTGGCGGCAGATTGCAGCTCCGGTACAAACTGCTGGTCCACCCAGACCAGATGCTCCAGCGTCGGGAACCGCCGGCAAGCCCGCTCCAGATAGTCCATATAGTCAAAGCCGGCGAACTCGCGCGGTGCCAGCACGGCCTTGACCCGGCTGTCAGCCAGCATGAAATCCAGCTCGGTATCGCGGTAGCGCAGGCTCAGGCCCAAGATGACCGCACCCATCCTGGCTGCCGCCAGATAGCTGAGAATCCAGGGCAGGCCATTGGTCAGGATCACGCCTATGCGGTCGCCACGGCGCAGGCCCATGGCGGACAGGCGCCGAGCCCAGGCCTCGGCCAGGGCATCGATTTGCTGCCAGTCATGGCTTTGCCCCTGGTCGATATAGGCGGGTCTTTGCGGAAAACGGGCCACCGTGCGCGCCAGCGCCTGGGCAACGGTCTGTACAGGGGAATCCGTATGCATGCTGCCTCCGCCCCTCGTTTCAGGCCGCCAGATGCAATATCCGGCGCGCCTCCTGAGGCGTTGCCACATCACGCCCCACATCACGCGCATAGCGGGCCAGTTGCTCTATCAGCGGGGCGTTCGATGTGACCTTGCTGCCGTCGGGCAGATAGAAGGTGTCCTCCAGCCCGCTGCGCAAATGGCCGCCCAGCTCTGCCGTGCGCAAATGCGTGGGCCAGATTTCACTACGGCCTATCAGCGTGGTCTGCCAGGGCGCGTCCTTGATCTTGAGCTTGAGCAGAATCGGCAGCAGATCAGGGTCGGCCGGCATGCCGGACTCCACGCCCATGACGAAGTTGTACTCGGGCAGGCCTTGGTACATGCCGGTTTCCACATACATGCCCACACAGCGAACGATGCCCACGTCAAAGCACTCGAACTCAGGCAGCGTGTTCGTCTCGGCCATGACGTCGAGAAAGTCCTGTACCTTGGCGGGCTGGTTGTCGAACAGCATGGGCGGCCAGGCCCATTGGCCGTTGCTGCGCACCTTCAGGTAGTTGAGCGATCCCGCATTGCAGGCTGCCATCTCTGGGCGGGTTGCACGCAGGCAGTCCAGCGGCCCCTGGTAGTTGGGGCCGACCACTCCCGTGGTCTGATTGATGATCAGATCCGGGCAGGCTGCGCGCATGGCATCCACGCAGGCCTTGGCAACCTCGGGCTCCCAGCTTGGCAGATGCCCCTTGCCCGCCTCCTGCTTGCGAAAATGCACATGGACCACGGAGGCCCCGGCGTCATAGGCTCGGCGTGCCTCCTGCGCCAACTGCTCGGGCGTGACCGGCACATGGTGCTGCTCGGGATCAGTCAGCACGCCGGTGATGGAACAGGTGATGATGGCTTTTTCAGACATTTTTGCTCCTCAAATAGAAGCTGATAACGCTTTACAGAAAAGCGTTTCAGCCCAATTTCGCACTAAATATGCCACTGGCGTGCCGCCAGCTCTTTCATGATTTCCTCGGTGCCGCCGCCGATCGTCAGCACCTTGACCTCGCGGTAGATGCGCTCACTGACAGTGCCGCGCATAAAGCCCATGCCGCCCAGAATCTGTACGGCCGTGTCGGCACAGTGCTGCATGGTCTGGGTTGCGTGGTTCTTGAGCACGCAGACCTCGCCCACCCAGTCCGCGCCGGTGTCGCCCGCATCGGCGCGCGCAGCAACAGCATTCAGCCAAGCTTCGGTGCTGCGTATGCGCTGCTGCATGTCCACCAGCTTGTGGCGTATGACCTGATGCTGGTTCAGCGTCACGCCAAAGGTCTTGCGCTGCTGTGCCCAGCTCAAGGCCTCGTCATAGCAGGCCTGGGCAAAGCCCAGGGCGCCGCAGGCAATGCCCAGACGCTCGCCATTGAAGTTGCTCATGATGGCGCGAAAGCCCTCACCCTCGGCGCCCAGCAGATGGCTGGCAGGCACGCGCACGCCGTCAAAGAACAGATGGGCCGTGTCCGAGCATTGCCAGCCCATCTTGTCGAGCCGGCTGCGCGCGAGGCCTGGGCTGTCGCCAGGCACCAGCAACAAGGAGATACCGCTGGCGCCTTTCTCCTCGCCCGTGCGCACGGCCACTGTCAGCCAGTCGGCACGCATGCCCGAGGTGATGAAGGTCTTCTCGCCATCGATCACATAGTGCTCACCCTCGCGCCGGGCCCGGGTGCGCAGCGCGGCCACGTCCGAGCCACCTCCCGGCTCGGTAATGGCCAGTGCGGCAATCTTGCGCCCCGCCAGCACCTCGGGCACGACTTGCTGCTGCAGTTCAGCGCTGCCCAGTGCCACCACTGGCGGCAGGCCGATGTTGTGCGACAGCAGGCTGGCCAGCACACCGCCGCTGGCGCCATGGCGGCACAGCGCAAGCCACAGCGCTGCGCGCAGGCCGTGCGTAGCAGGTGTTCCGCCCAGAGGCTCGGGATAGCCTAAGCCCAGCAGGCCCAGTTCTGCCGCCTGACTATAGAGTTCGCGCGGAAACTCGCCCGCCTCGTCCCAAGCCGTGACATGAGGGGCAATGTATTCCGTGGCAAAGCGGCGCACGGTGTCATAGAGCATTTCGCGGTCTGCCACATCCGTCATGCCTGGCCCTCCCCTGTGTTCCTCGCCATGTCCTTGGTGAGCGGTGCAAGGCGCAGCAATATCTGCCCCGGCGTGACCTGCTGGCCCGGGGCTACCAGCACTTCCTCCACCACGCAGTCCGCGCGCACGCCAAGGCTATGCTCCAGCTTCATGGACTCGATCACGATGGCTGTTTCCCTGACCTGCAGTTGCTGGCCTGCCTGTACCTGTAGCTGCACCACCCGACCATTGAACGGAGCACGCAGCTCACTGGCCTGCCCTGCAGCCGATGCGCCTTCGGGCGGCAGATAGCTGACGTCTTGCGCCAGCCAGTCCACGGCCCCGGCCTGCAAATGCCAGTGAGCCGCGCCTTCTTCCATGCCCAGCGGCACCGCGTGGACGGTTTGAGTCAAACCAGCCCGGCGTGCCCGCCAGCCATGCGCCAGCAGCTCATCTATTTGAAGCATGACGGGCTCACCGCCCTTTGTTTCCAAGCACCAGCTGGCGCGACTGGCTGGCTGCAATGTCAGCTCCTGGGTCTGATCCCGGTGACGCAGCCTGCGCTGCTGGGCATAGCTGCAAGCCAGCCCTCCCGGTGCTTGCCCCACAGCGCACAGCACTCCCCATTGCTGGTGGGCCAGGCTTTGCTGTTCACGCAGCAGCTGCTGCAGGCGCGCCGCGTCAGCGGCCAGATAGGAGATCAGGGCCTGGCCCTGCCTGAACACGCTGTCGTTCAGGCACTGCATCAGAAAAGCGCGGTTCGTGGGCAGGCCCAGCACCACCAGCTGGCCCAGCGCATGGATGAGCTGGTCAATGGCCTGCGCGCGCGATGGAGCATGGACGATGAGCTTGCCCAGCATGGCGTCGTAATAGGGCGTGACCTCGCTGCCAGTGCGTAGCGCATGATCAAAGCGCAAGGCAGAGCGTGCAAAGCTCGTGGCGTCAGGGGCCAGGAAATGCTGCACCACACCCGTATGGGGTTGAAAGTTTTCGTCCTCGGCGCACAGGCGCACCTCGATGGCATGGCCGTGGAACTGGACTTGCTCCTGCGTCAAGGGCAAGGGCTCGCCGCGCGCCACACGAATCTGCCACTCCACCAGATCCAGCCCCGTCAGCGCCTCGGTCACGGGGTGCTCAACCTGCAACCGGGTATTCATCTCCATCAGATAAAAGTCCTGCCCTTCCAGCAGAAACTCCACCGTGCCCGCACCCACATAGCCCGCGGCCTTGGCCAATGCCACGGCGCAGGCGCCCATGCGCTCGCGCAGATCGGCGTTGACGGCCGGACTCGGCGATTCTTCGATGATCTTCTGGTGGCGGCGCTGCACCGAGCAGTCGCGCTCGCCCAGATGAATCACATGGCCCTGAGTATCGGCAAAGATCTGCAGCTCCACATGGCGGGGGTGCATGACGGCACGCTCCACCAGCATGTCGCCGTTGCCAAAACCGGCCAGCGCCTCCGACCTGGCACCGACCAGCGCCGCCTGCAGCTGCGCTGGACTTTCGACCAAACGCATGCCCCGGCCGCCGCCGCCTGCCACGGCCTTGACCATGACCGGATAGCCAATGCGTTCAGCCTCGGCGGCAAAGCGCTCATGAGTCTGATCACTGCCCTCATAACCGGGCAGGCAGGGCACGTCATGCGCCTTGGCCAGCTGCTTGGCCGCAGCCTTGCTGCCCAGCTGGCGTATGGCTGCGGGCGGCGGGCCGATCCAGATCAGGCCGGCCTCCAGCACGGCCTGGGCAAAGCCCGCGTCTTCGCTCAGGAAGCCATAGCCAGGGTGCACGGCATCCGCCCCCGTGGCCTTTGCCGCTGCCAGCAGCTTGCCCACATCGAGATAGCTTTGCGCCGAAGTCAGCCCGCCCAGCGCATAGGCCTGATCGGCCTGCTGCACATGCGGGCTGCCCGCGTCGGCGTCGGAGTAGACGGCCACGGTTTCAATGCCCATGCGGCGGGCCGTGGCCATGACACGCAAGGCAATCTCGCCGCGATTGGCAATCAGAATTCGTTGCATGAGCGGCCTCCTTCATCGCCCGACACCGCCCAGGGTGCGGGCTGCTTGTGGGCGAAAGCCTTGATCCCGGCACCGGCCTCCGTACCTCTCAGCGCGGCCGCAAAAGCCTGTGCACCCTGATCGAGGCTGGCATCCAGGCTTTGCGCGGCAACAGCGTCCAGCAGCCGCTTGGTTGCAGCCACCGCAGCCGGTGCGGCCTGCGCCAGGTTCTCCATATGGGCTTGCAGCTGGCTTTGCCAATGGGCAGCATCCTCGGCATGGATCACGGTCTGCACCAGCCCGGCCTGCAAGGCCTGCTGCGCCGACCAGCGCTGGCCGCACAGCAGCCATTGCCGCGCCAGACCATCGCCCAGCCTGCGCTGCACAAAGGGGGCAATCTGCGCAGGAACAATGCCCAGCGTCACCTCTGGCGTGGCAAAGACTGCACTGGCATCGGCCATCACCAGATCGGCGACGCACACCAGGCCGATGCCACCACCCATGGCGGCACCTTGCACTGCGGCCACCAGCAGCTGGGGCAAGCTCGACAGCTGCTGCAGCAAGCTGCCGAACGCGCGATTGAGCTGCACCAGCGGATCGCTCTCTCCAGGCATCAAAGGCCTGCCAATGCTGCCGGCAAAGCCGCCGAGACTGCCTCCGGCACAGAAATGCCCGCCGCTGCCGGTCAGCACAATCAGCCGCAGCTGCGCGTCTTCACGGGCTCGCTCGCAATGGCGGCCCAGCGCCTGCACCATTTCATCGGTCAAGGCATTGCGGGTCTGCGGCGAGTTAAGTCGCCACCATTCCATGAAGCCGCTGCCCAAGGGCTGGCGATCGATGTCAAGCACTTCGGCCATCAGGCGCTCCTTCAGTGCGCGGGGCGCTTGATCAGGCCCATGGTCTTGCCGATGATGCCCAGCATCACCTCGTCGGCGCCGCCGCCAATCGAGGCCAGGCGGCCGTCGCGGTACAGCCGCGAGATGCGGTTGTCCCAGGTGAAACCCATGCCGCCCCAGAACTGCAGGCAGGTATCTGCGACCTCACGCGTGAGGCGTCCGGTCTTGAGCTTGGCCATGCTGGCCAGCTGCAGCGCATCCTTGCCTTGCATATAGACATCGGCGGCGCGATAGGTCAGCGCACGCAGCGCCTCGACCTCGGTCTGCAGTTCGGCCAGCTTGAACTGCACCCATTGCTGCTCTATCAGAGTGGAGCCGAACATCTGCCGCTGCTGCGCCCACTCGATGGTTTCCTGTATGCATTCATCCATGGCGACCAGGCCACTGGCCGAGGCCCAGAGCCGCTCCTCCTGGAACTGCTGCATCTGATAGATGAAGCCCTGGCCTTCCTGCCCCACCAGATAGCGCTGAGGCACCCGCACCTCGTCAAAAAAGATCAGCCCCGTGTCCGAAGAGTTCATGCCGATCTTGCGCAGCTTCTGCGCCACCTCTATGCCTTTGGTCAGCTTGCCGTTCGGGCCGTCGCGCATGGGCACCATGATCAGGCTCTTGTTCTTGTGCACCGGGCCGTCGCCGGTATTGACCAGCATGCACATCCAGTCGGCCTGGATGCTGTTGGTGATCCACATCTTCTGGCCGCTGATGATGTAGTCGTCCCCGTCCTTGCGTGCATGGCTTTTGACTCCAGAGACATCGCTGCCCGCGCCGGGCTCGCTCACGCCTATGCAGCCCACCATATCGCCGGCAATGGCCGGAGCCAGAAACTGTTCGCGCAGCTCATCGCTGCCAAAGCGCGCCAGCGCCGGCGTACACATATCGGTCTGCACGCCTATGGCCATGGGCACGCCGCCGCAGCGGATATGACCCAGGGTCTCGGCCATCATCAGGCTGTAGGAATAGTCGAGGCCCGAGCCGCCAAAGGCTTCGGGTTTGGTCAGACCCAGCAGCCCCAGATCACCCAGACCCTTGAATACCTTGTGCGCCGGGAATATTTCCGCTGCCTCCCACTCATCGACATGAGGGTTGATCTGCTCGTCGATATAGCGCTTCAAGGTCTTGCGCACTTCCAGATGCTCATGGGTCCACTGCATGACTTGTCTCCGTTGACGTTCTGTTTGGGAAAACTGGGATGGCTGCACCGGGCCAGCCTTGAATGCGAAAGAGCTACATCCGGGCGACACCGAACTGCATGGGGCGCAGCTTGCGGGCCTCGGCCTCGGCCAGCATGTCCAGGCAGAAACTCAGCACCTCGCGCGTGTCGCGCGGGTCGATCACGGCGTCGTCCAGCAGCAGTCCGCTGGTATAGAAAGCATCGGCCTGGGCTTCGAACATGGAGGTGATCTGCTCGTATTGCCTTTGCAGCTGCTCGGCATCCACAGGCAGCCCCTTGCGTGCCATGGCGGCCTCCGTGACCTGCTGCATGGTGCGGGCGGCCTGCTCGCCCCCCATTACCGCGGTCTTGGCGCCGGGCCAGCTGAAGAGAAAGCGCGGTGCATAACCACGGCCGCACATGCCGTAGTTGCCCGCCCCAAAGCTGGCGCCGCACTGGATGGTGATCTGTGG
Source organism: Comamonas resistens (assembly GCF_030064165.1). NCBI lineage: Bacteria > Pseudomonadati > Pseudomonadota > Betaproteobacteria > Burkholderiales > Comamonadaceae > Comamonas > Comamonas resistens. The sequence continues at coordinate 2,003,135 of NZ_CP125947.1, read as the reverse complement.
CACGGTGGCATTGGTCACGGCCTGGATCATCTTGCTGCCGTGCTTGATCATGCCGGCCTGCTCGCTGTCCTTGCCCACCATATAGCCCGTAGTGTTCTGCAGATAGATGATGGGATGACCGAGCTGGCACATCCACTGAATGAAGTGCGTGGCCTTGTTGGCCCCCGCCACATCGATGGGGCCGTTGTTCGAGATCAGTCCCACGGCATGGCCGCCCAGATGCGCCTGCGCGCAGACCGTGGCCGCGCCATAGCCGGGCTTGAAAAGCAGCAGCTCGGAGCCATCGACCAGCCGCGCCATGACCTCACGCATATCGACCGGTTCACGGTGATGGGGCGGCATCAGCCCCAGCAGCTCCGCGGCACTGAAGCGCGGCTCGAAAACTCCTGACTTCATAGCTGCCAGCGCTTGACTGGGTTGCGTCTGAGGCTGTTTCCACTGAGAAAGCTGCGCCACCATCTCGCGCGCCATGCCCAGGGCCTGGCGGTCGTCCTCGGCCAGGTATTCGCCCAGACCCGAAACACCGGTGTGCATCTCGGCTCCGCCCAGCTCTTCCTCGGTGGCGATTTCACCTGTCGCCGCCTTGAGCAAGGGCGGCCCGGCCAGAAAGGCACGCGAGCGGCCGCGCACCATGATGACCACATCCGAGAGCCCCGGCATGTAGGCACCGCCAGCCGTGCCCGAACCGTGCTGCACCGTGATCACCGGAATACCGGCAGCAGACAGGCGCGCCAGATTGCGAAACAGCGCACCGCCCTGCACAAAGCCTTCCACGCGGTAGCGCATGAGATTGGCTCCCGCGCTTTCGACCAGATGAATGAAGGGCAGCTTGTTCTGCAGCGCGATCTCCTGCACACGCAGCATCTTGTCCAGGCCTTTTTCCTGGATCGCTCCCGCCTCGATGCCCGAGTCGCTGGCCACGACCATGCAGCGCACGCCGCTGACAAAGCCGATGCCGGCCAGCATGCCGCCGCCGGGCACGGATTTTTCAGGGTCTGCCCTGTCCTGCAGATAGCCTGCCAGAGAGCACAGCGGCAACCAGGAGGCACCCGGGTCCAGCAGCAGGGCCACGCGCTCGCGCGGCAGCAACTGGCCACGCTTTTCAAACTGCGGCTTGGAGCGTTGTGAGGCCTGCGCGGCGCGCTGCTCCAGTTCGCGCAAAGCGGCAATACGCTGCAGCGTGGCGGCGCTGCGCTGCTGGGCCAGCTCGCCAGCCGCATTCCATTGCGATGCAAACACATTCATGACTGGAACACCTTGGGAGTCTGGTAGAGCGCAAAGCCATCGAAGGCCCGCACGGCCTGGCGCTGCTGCACCTCGGCACTGGCAGCCACCGGCCCCATGCCCATGCGTACCTGGGGACGTGCGCCGTCAACGCGCAGCACCGTGCCGCTGATGAAGCTGGCGGCAGGACTGAGCAAAAACACGATGGCGGCGGAAACCTCAGCCTCGTTGCCAAAGCGCCCCGCCGGCACGGTGGCGGGCATCTTGCGCAGCATGGCTGCCGCTTCCGGTGGGTAGTGATCCATGCCGCTGGAGGCGATGTAGCCGGGAGCTATCGCATTCACACGCACGCCATGGGGTGCCCATTCCGCAGCCGCCGTCTCGGTAAGACTGACCATGCCCGCACGCGCCGCGCCGCTGTGCCCCATGCCCGGCATGGAGCCCCACATATCGGCCACCATGTTGACGATGGAGCCGCCATGCTCTGCCATGTGTTGCACAAAGCACTCACGCGCCATCAAAAAGCCGCCCGTGAGGTTGGTATCCAGCACAGCCTGCCAGCCCTTGGCGCCGATGCTGGCCAGGGGCGCGATGTATTGCCCGCCCGCGTTGTTGACCAGGGCGTCGATGCGCCCGTGGCGGGCCAGAACCTCGGCCACCAGCGCTTTGACGGCAGCCTCATCCCGTATATCCGCGCTGTGCCGGCTGACCCTAGCCTCCGGTACTGCGGCCTGCTGCAGCTCGGCTTGAACCGCCTCCAGCTTGTCCTGATTGCGCCCCACCAAGGCAACTGTGGCGCCCAGGGATGCCAGCTCGTGCGCAACGCAGCGGCCGATGCCCGAGCCGCCACCGGTCACCACCACCACCTGCCCCGCAAACAATGCGGTACGGAATACGGATTGGTACATCAACGCTCTCCAATGAATAAAGCCAGGGCTTGCTCGGTCAACTCATCCAGCGTCAGCCCGCGGCCTTCGGTAAACCATTGAGCCGTCCAGTTCAACGCACCGAAGATCAACAGGCGCGCAATCTCGGGACTGGCCTTGAGCTTTCCCGTGTGATGCAGGGCCTGCAGTGCAGGCATCCACTGCGCCTCGTATTCGTCTTTTTGCGTTCCCACATCCACACGCTGCTCCTCACTGAGCAGCCGCCATTCGTAAAGCATGACGGGGATGAAGTCGCTCTCGGGGCCGACCATGATCTGCAGGTGATTGCGCACCAGGGCCCGCAGGCGCTGCACACCACTGGCACGCGCCGTCAGCCCATCGAGCGCGGCGGCCTGGCTGGTGGCAGCCTGCGCCATTCCGTCACGCATGACCGCATGCAGGATGGACTCCTTGCTCTCGAAAAAATAGAACAGGGAGCCCGGCTGCATGCCTGCGGCTGCAGCGATATCGCGTGTGCTGGTGCCGTGAAATCCGCGCTGTCTGAACAGCTGCGCCGCGACCTTCACCAGCTCGCCACGACGCATGCTTTCATTGCGCTCATCGGCCGATTTGGGTGGCCTGCCGCGACCGCGCTTTTTTGCTATGACTGCTTCATGACTTGTTTGCATGAGACGCAGCATATCGGCCTTTTTTATTTTCACCAATCATTTGCTTTGTAAAAATAACTAGGGCTTTCACGCAAGGGTTTTCAAGCAATCAGTTTTCGACAGGCCTTGCGCGATAAAGGCCGGGAGAGCTGCCCGTCCAACCCTTGAAGGCACGCTGAAACGCCGCTGCGTCGGCAAACCCCAGGTCTGCCGCCAGCTCGGTAAAGCTGACCTTGCTGGTCCCCAGCCGGGAGACCGCAATATCCCGGCGCAGCTCATCCTTGATGGCCTGAAAGGAGGTGCCTGCTGCAGCCAGCTTGCGCTGCAGCGTAGGGGCCGACATGTTCAGCTCGGCGGCCGTGGCTTCCAGCCCCGCCCACTGCGGACGCGACTGCAGCAAATGGGCATGCACACGGGCATCCACACCTTCTCCCGTACGCGGCGGCATGATGGCTGCCGCCGGCCAGCTGGCCACAAAGGTCTGCAACGCCTGCTCGTCGCGGCTGCAGACACGGGCGAGCTTGCGCGCATCAAACCAGAATGCCGAAAACGGCAGGCCGAAATGCAAAGGCGCCGGAAAGGTATCGCCGTAGTCGTTGGCGTAATCAGGCCGACCGAAGGCAAAGTCAAAGTGCTGCACCTTGAGCGTACCGCCCATCAGCCAGGCAGTAAGCCGCCACAGCACGCGCAAGGAAAACTCATAGAGGAAATTGGGCAGAGGCTCATCGCCCACCGGGCGCAGCACAATGCCCGCCAGCGCACCATCACGCACCAATTGCACATCCACCTGATCCTGCAGCAGCACATGGGCCTGGCACATGCGCTGCAACGCGGTCTCCATCCCGTGCCCTGACAGGGCCTGACGCGCAATCAGCTCCAGGCTGCCGCGCTTGAGCGGTCTGGAGAACTGGCACATGGCCTCATCCCCCAGCATCTCCACCACTCGCCACATCAACGCCACATACTGGTCTGCCGTGACTCTGGCGCCGTCCTGCGCCAGCAGCAAAGGGGCTATGCCGGCACGCAGCAGCAGCTCCTCGCAGTCATGGCCGCGTCTTCTCACCCCGGCAGCAATACCCCGCACCAGCGCCATGGAGATCGTGAAAGGAACGATGGAAGCAGCAGCCATGAACAGATCACCTTGAGGTCTTTTGACATACGAAAGATGCGCTCGGCAATGGGTTTGCGCATCGGTAATTCCTACGATGGCTCTCATTGCTCAACACCTGTTTGCCACTTTCCCAAGGAGCCCCCATGAGTCGCGATGTGTTTGTTGCCGGCGTAGGCATGATTCCATTTGCCAAGCCCGGAAAGAGTGATCCCTACTTCCAGATGGGCTCCAGCGCCACGTCCCTGGCGCTGGCGGATGCGGGTCTCGCGTATGCTGCGGTGCAGCAAGCCTATGTGGGCTATGTCTACGGCGACTCCACCGCCGGGCAGAGAGCGCTGTATGAGGTGGGCATGTCCGGCATTCCCATCATCAACGTCAACAACAACTGCTCCACCGGCTCCACCGCACTGTTCCTGGCACGTCAGGCCGTGGCCAGCGGCGCCGCAGACTGCGTGCTGGCCCTGGGGTTCGAGCAGATGACCCCTGGTGCACTGGGCTCGGTCTTCAGCGACCGCCCCAGCCCCTTTGACCGCTTCGAAGCGGAAACCGATGCTCTGGTCGGCGACAACGGCGTGCCGCTGGCCCTGCGCTACTTCGGCGGAGCTGGCAAGGCGCATATGGACCAGTACGGCACGCAGCTGTCCACCTTTGCCAAGATCCGCGCCAAGGCCAGTCGCCATGCGGCGCGCAATCCACTGGCCCTGTTCCGCACCGAGGTGACGGAGGAAGAAGTCATGGCCTCCCCCTTGATGTGGCCGGGTGTGATGACCCGACTCATGGCCTGCCCACCCACCTGCGGCGCGGCGGCGGCCCTGCTGGTGTCCGAAGCCTATGCGCTCAAGCATGGCCTGGACCACAGCGTGCGCATCCGCGCCCAGTCCATGACCACGGACAGCCCCAGAACCTTCGAGGCCCACGACATGCGCGAAGTGGTGGGCTTCAGCATGGCACAGGACGCTGCGCGCCAGGTCTATGAACAGGCCGGCATCAGCCCCCAGGACGTGGACGTGGTGGAGCTGCATGACTGCTTTGCGCAAAACGAATTGCTGACCTACGAGGCCCTGGGCCTGTGCCCTGTGGGTGGCGCGGAAAAGTTTGTCTGTGACGGCGACAACACCTATGGCGGCAAGTTTGTGACCAATCCCTCGGGCGGCCTGCTGTCCAAGGGACACCCTCTGGGCGCCACCGGCCTTGCCCAGTGCACGGAGCTGGTGCAGCAACTGCGCGGCCGCGCCGACCAGCGCCAGGTTGCCAATGCCCGCCTGGCACTGCAGCACAACCTCGGCCTCGGTGGCGCCTGCGTGGTCACCCTCTACGAGCGCGTCTGAAGGAGCTGCCGATGATTGACACCCAATGGATAGGGCATGCCCTGCCCTCTTCCGAGCTCAGCCTGGACCGTAGCCGCCTGCGCTTCTTTGCCAAGGCCATCGGTGAAAACAACGCCGTCTATACCGACCTGGAGGCCGCCCGCGCAGCGGGCTACCCGGACCTGCCCGCGCCCCCCACCTTTTTGTTTGCGGCGGAGATGGACAGCGGCGCGTCCGACCTTCTCCTGCAAACCCTGAACATCCCGATCGCCAGGATCCTGCATGGCGAGCAGAGCTTCTGCTATCACCGGAGTGCCTGCGCCGGAGACCGCATCACGGTGCAGTCCAGGATCGATGACATCTACAGCAAGAAGAACGGCGCGCTGGAATTTGTTGTGAAGTCATCGCGCGCCGTCAATCAGGACAACGAGCTGGTGGCAGAAATGCGCTCCGTCATCGTGGTCCGCAACTAGAAAGGGCTGGCAATGAACACCCCTCGCTACGACGAGGTCCAGGTTGGAGATGCACTGCCCACTCTCGACCTGCCCCCGATCAACCGCACCACGCTGGCCTTGTTTGCCGGAGCCTCGGGCGACCACAACCCGATTCATATCGACACCGACTTTGCGCGCAAGGCCGGCATGCCCGATGTGTTTGCCCACGGCATGCTGGGAATGGCCTGGCTAGGGCGGTTGCTGACCAACTGGGCGCCGCAATCCAGGCTGCGCCGCTTCGACGTGCGCTTTCAGGGCATTACCCATCTGGCCAATGCGATCTCGTGCTCGGGCCGCGTTGTGGAAAAACGCGATGCGGATCGCAGCGTCCGCGTCGAGGTGCAAAGCAGCAACCAGCATGGCCAGACCAAGATCGCGGGCGATGCCTGGATCAGCCTGCCCTGAGAACGTATTGATTCGTCCAAGGAGACAGCAATGACAGGAAAACTCGACGGCAAGGTAGCCCTGGTTTCGGGCTCGGGCCGCGGCATAGGCCGCAGCATCGCCCTCAAGCTGGCCAGCGAAGGCGCACGCCTGGTCATCAACGACCTCGATGCGGAACCCGCCAATGAAACCCTTGCCCTGATACGCGAGATGGGCGGCGAGGCCGTTGCCTGCGTGGGCAATGTCACCCACACCGACTTTGCCGAGCGCTTTGTCGGCACCCCCGTCCAGCAATACCAGGGACTGGACATCATCGTCAACAACGCCGGTTACACCTGGGACAACGTCATCCAGAAGATGAGCGACGAACAGTGGTACGCCATTCTCGACTGCCATCTGACAGCCCCGTTTCGCATACTGCGTGCGGCCCAGCCCGTCATCAAGGCCTTGTCCAAGGCCGAGCTGGAAGCCGGCCAGCGCGTCATGCGCAAGGTGGTCAATATCTCCTCGGTGGCAGGCCTGTTCGGCAATGCGGGCCAGACCAACTACTCCGTGGCCAAGGCCGGCATCACGGGCATGACCATGACACTGGCCAAGGAGTGGGGACGCATGAACGTCAATGTGAACTGCGTGGCCTTCGGACTCATCAAGACCAGGCTGACCAACTCCGCCGCCAATGGCGAGACGGCCCACATCGAAGGCCGCGACATCAAGGTGGGCGTGAACCCCGGTCTGATGGCCGCCATGGAGCAGACGATTCCCCTGGGCCGCGCCGGCACGCCCGACGAGGCGGCGGGTGCGGTCTACCTCTTTTGCCAACCCGAATCGGACTACATCAGCGGCCAGACCTTGATGTGTACCGGCGGCCTGACCGGGGTCTGAACATGCTGCTGCCCAAACCCTTTCAGCATGCCTGGATGGATGCCGAGATCGACGCCTTCCGGGAGCAGGTGCGCCGCTACATAGAGCGCGAACTGACACCCCATGTACCCGCCTGGCGCGCTCAGGGCTATGTGCCGCGCGAGACCTGGCGCGGCTTTGGCGCCCATGGCTTTCTGCTGCCCGAAATGGACGAACAATGGGGCGGCGGTGGCGGCAATCTGGCCTACCAGTTGGTGGTGCAGGAAGAGCTGACCAAGGCCGAGGTACATGCCATCACCAGCGTGCACACCATCGCCTCGCACTATCTGCTGGCCTACGGAACCGAGGAACAGAAGCAGCGCTGGTTGCCCAGGCTTTGCAGCGGCGAATTGCTGGCCGGTATTGCCATGACCGAGCCCAGCGTGGGCTCCGACCTCAAGGCCATGCGCACACGGGCCCAGCGCGATGGCGAGCACTACGTCATCAAGGGCTCCAAGACCTTCATTACCAATGGCTACACCGCCAATTTGCTGGTGGTGGCCGTGCGCACCGGAGATGCAGGCAGCGGCGGCGTATCGCTGGTGGTGCTGGAGACGGAAAACCTGCCCGGCTTTCGCGTGGGCCGCAGGCTGGACAAGATCGGCCAGCATATTTCGGACACCGCCGAGCTGTTCTTTGAAGACCTGCGCATACCCGCCAGCCACCTGCTGGGCGGCACCGAAGGTCAGGGCTTCAAGCAGCTGATGAGCCAGCTGCCCTATGAGCGCATGCTGCTGGGAGTCAGTGCCGCTGCAGCCATCGAGATGGCCGTCGCACTGACCGTGGACTACACCCGGCAACGCAAGGCATTCGGCCAGACGATTGCAGACTTCCAGAACACGCGCTTCAAGCTGGCCGAATGCGCCACCACGGCCCATGTGGTGCGCAGCTTTGTCAACGACTGCATACAGCGCCTGCTTGACGGCACGCTGGATAACGAGGCCGCCTATATGGCCAAGTGGTGGTGCAGCGAGCAGCAGTGCAAGGTCATGGATGAGTGCCTGCAGCTGTTCGGCGGCTACGGCTATATGGAGGAATACCCCATCGCGCGCCTGTACACCGACGCCCGGATCCAGAAGATCTATGGCGGCGCCAACGAAATCATGAAGGACCTGATCGCCAGACGCCTTTTCGCCCAATAGCCTCGCATTGATCGCTTTCTCTGTTTCAAGAAAGGCCAGCCATGTATCTCACGCAAAGCCTACGTCGCGCCGTGCAGCAGACGCCCCATGCCACAGCCAGTATCTACAACGGCCGCAAACGCAGTTTTGCGCAGCTGGGGGAGCGGGTCGCCCGTTTCGCCGGCGCGCTGCGGGCACTGGGCGCCCAGGCCGGCGACCGGGTCGGGATTCTGAGCCTCAACTCAGACTGGTATCTGGAGTACTACATGGCCTGCTACTGGGCAGGCGTTGCCGTCAATCCCATCAATATCCGCTGGAGCGCCAACGAAATCGCCTACTCCCTCGACGATTGCGACACCCGCATTCTGCTGGTGGATGACAGCTTCGCACCGTTGATGCCCGAGATCCTCAAGCTGTCCCGTTCTCTGCAGACGCTGATCCACCTGGGCGACGGCCCTGCCCCGCAGAACATGCTTTCCTACGAAGCACTGGTGGCAGACAACAGCCCGGTTGAAGACGCCATGCGCAGCGGCGACGATCTGGCCGGTGTCTTCTACACCGGTGGCACCACCGGCTCCCCCAAGGGGGTCATGCTCTGCCATCGCAATCTCTATACCAATGCCATCTCGGGCGTGTCGTCACAGATCGTGCGCGCAGGCAGCATTGGCCTGCACGCAGCTCCCATGTTCCATCTGGCTGACGGCGCGTTCATGAATGCCCTGTTTGCTGCCGGCGGCTGCCATGTCATGGTGCCGCGCTTCGATCCCGTCGCGGTGCTGCAGGCCATTGCCAGCACCGGCGTGACCGATACGCTGCTGGTGCCCACCATGATTCAGATGCTGGTGGACCATCCTGATCTGCACAAATACGATCTGAGTTCGCTGCGTCAGATGGCTTATGGAGCCTCTCCCATTTCCGAGGGCCTGCTGGACCGGGCCATGCGGGCCATCCCCGATGTGGGTTTTGTGCAGGCCTATGGCATGACGGAGGTCTCGCCCATCGCCACCATTCTTGCCCCCGAAATGCACCGCGAACCAGGCCGGGCCAAGGGCCGCCACCGCAGCGCCGGACGCGCCACCGCCTGCACCGAGGTGCGCATTGTCAACCCCGAAGGGCAGGAGGTGCCACGCGGCGAGGTCGGTGAAATCGTGGTTCGGGGCCCCGGCGTGATGCTGGGCTACTGGAACAAGCCCGCCGAAACCGCAGCCGCCATCCGTGATGGCTGGATGCATACGGGCGATGGCGGCCGCATGGACGATGAAGGCTATGTCTTTGTCGTTGACCGCATCAAGGACATGATCGTCACCGGTGGCGAGAACGTCTACAGCATCGAGGTGGAGAGCGTCATTGCCACCCATCCTGCCGTGGCCTCATGTGCCGTCATAGGCATTCCCCATGAGCACTGGGGCGAGCAGGTCCATGTCTTCATCGTGCTTAAGCCCGGACAGAACCTGGAAGCCCAGGAACTGATTAACTTCTGCAAGGAGCGCATTGCCGGCTACAAATGTCCCCGTGATGTTTCGTTTGTCGAGGCCATGCCGCTATCGGGTGCAGGCAAGATCCTCAAGACCAGCCTGCGGGCCCCGTTCTGGGCCCATCATGAAAGAAAGGTCGCCTGATGTCTGAAATGGTGCTCTGGGAAATTCGCAACGGCGTGGGCCACATCGTGCTCAATCAACCCGATCAGGGCAATGTCATCAGCACGCCCATGGCTCACGCCCTGGCTGCTGTAGTCGAACAAGCCCACCGCACCGATATTGGTGCCGTGCTGATTTCCGCTTCCGGCAAGCAGTTCTGCGTGGGCGGCGACATCCGTGAGTTTGTACAGAACCGCGAGCAGCTGCCACAGCTGATTGCAGAGATTTTGGGCCTGCTCAACCCCACCATGCAGACACTGGCCAACTTGCCCGTTCCGGTCATCAGTGCCATTCAGGGCTCGCTGGGCGGTGGTGGCCTGGGCCTGGGCCTCTGTGCCGATATCGTGCTGGCCTCCAACCAGGTTTTTCTGCGCGGCGGCTACTCGGCCATAGGCCTGAGCCCGGACCTGGGCTCTTCCTACTATCTGAGCCGCAGAGCCGGCGCTGCCCGGGCCAAGTACCTGTTGATGAGCAACCGCCCCATATCGGCCCAGGAATGTCTGCGCCTGGGTATTTTCGATGCACTGCACGAGCCGCACGAACTGGCAGCGCAGGCCTGCCAGCTGGCCGAAGAGCTGGCAGCAGGTGCCACCAACTCTCTGGCCCATATCAAAAAGCTCTGCGACAGTGCACACAGCCACGACTTGCAACAGCACCTGCAGCGCGAGCAGCAGGCCATCACCGATTGTGCGATCCACCCCAACAGCCGCGAAGGCATCGCCGCATTTCTGGAAAAACGTCAGCCCGGCTTTCAGCGCAACTAGCCTGGGAATGCTCCGCCCATTTTTTAGGCATCAGGCGCAAAGCCACGCCTGGCAAGGAATTGCGGAGTTTTCCCGACATTTACCCACAGGCAGGTCCACACGGGCTGGGGACAAGACAGGCAGCGCATGGTGTGTAATACGCCATGCCCCAACTCAAAGCTCCGAGCAAGGAAGAAAGCGCCTTGCTGCCACCTTTTGCAGAACTGGCCGAGCAGGCCATTCATCTTCCCCAGACCGAAGCACAGTTCCATGCGGCCCATGAAGCCCTGAAGCGTGCCGAGTTTCTGGGCTTCGATACCGAAAGCAAGCCCCTGTTCAACGCGGGCCAGCACGATAGCGGCCCGCACCTGGTTCAGCTGGCAACACCGCAGCAGGCCTGGCTGCTGCAACTGCATCACCCTCTGGCCCTGGAGATCACGCGAGACATTCTTGGCTCGCCCCATATTCTCAAACTGGGCTTCGGGCTGGACAATGACCGGCATTCCCTGCCGCGCAGACTGCAGACCGAGCTGAGGAATGTCGAGGATCTGGACCGCCACTTCAAACGCCTGGGCTATGGCTCATCCGTCGGCGTCAGGGCTGCGGTGGCACTGGTTCTAGGCCAGAGCTTTCGCAAGTCCAAACGTACCACCACGTCCAACTGGGCGGCCAGCCAGCTCACCGCCGCACAGCGTCGCTACGCAGCCAACGACGCCCACGCGCCTGCAGTGATTCAGGCGGCATGGATGAGCTGGGAAAGAAAGCGCGCCACCGGATCCACGCATACGGGGCGCAAGCCGGAATCGCACTGAACCCTCGGCCCTAGGCACCACGAAGCGCCTGCACGCGATCGCGCCCGGCATTCTTGGCCTCGTACAACAATGCATCGGCCTGCATCATTGCCGACTCCAGCGACTCCCAGTTGATCACCGGAGCCAAACCAAAGCTCAGTGTCAACGCCGCTCCGGCAGGCAGCATGGTGAACTGATGCCGGTGCAGGTTCTCGCGCATGCGCTCCACAATGACATAGGCTTCCTGCAGTTGCACCCCCGTCAGCAGCAGCACAAACTCCTCGCCGCCAAAACGAGCCACCAGGTCTTTTTCACGGACCTGCCGGGGCAACCATTGCGCAAGCTCCCTGAGGACCTGATCTCCGCAAGCATGCCCCCAGCGATCGTTGATCTGCTTGAAATAATCGATATCGGCAGCGACCACCACCCAGGGAGCCTGTCTGGCGTCGCTCATGAGAGCTTGTGCACACTCCATGAATGCCCGCCGGTTGAGCAACTGGGTCAAAGGATCCCTGTTGCGCTCCTCCCGCAGGACATCCAGCATATCTCTCACACAGCAGGCGAGCAGGCCCAGGGCAAACCACAGCGAGAACAGCACTGCCAGCGCCAGGGTAAGCAGCCAATACCCCGAGCGCGTCACCTCCTGCACCTCCTGCACAGGCAGGAGCCACACCGCCACAGGCCTCAGCAGCGCGTAGGCGATGTTGATCCAATAGGTCCAGAAGACCCACTTCTCCAGCCGATCCGCAGAAGCCTTGGCCGTGAGCATATATCTGACAGCCAGCAATTGCTGAAGCGCCATACCCAGCGTCAAGATCTGCACACGAATCCATAGCTGGTCATCGACCCGCGAGAAGTAATAAAGACCGCTCACCGTCGCTGCGCCGATCAGCAGGCCTGCAAGCACACTGACGCCTTTGCCGCCGATGCGCAGCACCATGCCGTTGGCAATGCACCAGCCTCCACTCAAATACAGCACGGCGGTCCAGGGGGCTGCCGCGCCCAGCTGCGCATCGTTCATCAGGCTTTGCGCCATCAGGGCTGCTGCAGGCAGCACATAACCTGCGGCCAGCCAGAGCAGAAAGGGCGAGCGCAACTGCTTTCGCTGCATCCACCAACAAACAGCGATCAACCCGCCAAAAAGCATGATGCAGGCAGGCGCAATCAACGCGAAATAGGGGTCTGCGGACTGGCTCACAGCTGCTGGCTTTCATGCGGAAAATCGAAACTAGCCGCAGCATGACCGAAAACATATATGGCCACAATTATTTTTTCCATCCCTGTGCCGCGCTCCGGATATGTACATAGCTATTCCGTCGTTCGGCTCCAGTGGGTGCTCGGACCATAATGACTCGGCCCTGGAAACGAGGCCAGCATCATTTCCCATCATTCCGAGAGAGACTGAACATGCGCATCGAGACATTGGCCGTTCACGCCGGCTACTCCCCCGATCCCACGACCAAGGCCGTGGCCGTGCCCATCTACCAGACGGTGGCCTACGCCTTCGATAGCGCTCAGCATGGCGCAGACCTGTTCGACCTCAAGGTGCCGGGCAATATCTACACCCGCATCATGAACCCCACCACCGATGTGCTGGAAAAGCGCGTCGCGGCCCTGGAAGGCGGCATTGCCGCACTGGCCCTGGCTTCCGGCATGGCCGCCATTACCGCCGCCATACAGACCCTGGCAGAAGCGGGTGACAACATCATCAGCGCCAGCACGCTTTATGGCGGCACCTACAACCTGTTTGCCCACACCTTCCCCCAGCAGGGCATCGAGGTGCGCTTTGCCGATCCGCGCGATCCTGCCAGCTTTGGCAAGCTGATCGACGCCAGGACCAAGGCGGTGTTCATCGAGTCCATCGGCAACCCATTGGGCAACGTGACCGATATCCAGGCGCTGGCCGATGTGGCCCATGCCCATGGCGTACCGCTGATCGTGGACAACACCGTGCCCTCACCCTATCTGCTGCGCCCCTTCGAGTTCGGTGCCGACATCGTCGTGCATTCGCTGACCAAGTATCTGGGCGGTCACGGCACCAGCGTGGGCGGCGCAATTGTCGATAGCGGCAAGTTCCCCTGGGGCCAGCACAAGCAGCGCTTCAAGCGCCTGAACGAACCCGACGTCAGCTATCACGGCGTGGTCTATACCGAAGCGCTGGGCCCTGCAGCCTTCATCGGCCGCGCCCGCGTCGTGCCGCTGCGCAATATGGGCGCAGCCATCTCGCCCCAGAACGCCTTCCAGATTCTGCAAGGTATCGAAACCCTGGCGCTGCGCATGGACCGCATCTGCGAGAACACGCAGAAAATTGCCGAGACACTGCAGCAGCATCCCAAGGTCGAATGGGTGCGCTATGCCGGCCTCAAGGACCACCCCGACCATGCCATCGTGCAAAAGCAGTCGGGTGGCCGGGCTTCGGGCATTCTGTCGTTCAGCCTCAAGGGCGACGCCGGCCGCGAAGCCGGCGCACGTTTCCTTGATGCGCTGCAATTGTTCACGCGTCTGGTGAACATTGGCGACGCCAAGTCGCTGGCAACCCACCCGGCCTCCACCACACACCGTCAGCTGGACGCTGCCGAACTGGCCAAGGCCGGTGTAAGCGAAGGCATGGTGCGCCTGTCCATCGGTATCGAGCATATCGATGACCTGCTGGTCGATCTGAACCAGGCTCTGGACAAGGTATAAAGTCTCCGCACCGCCTGCCCCCGGCAGGCGGCAAAGGAGACGTTTTGATGCTTGCCGCTTCCCCGCTTCGTACAGGTCTGCGCTCGCCAGCTTTCTCTGCAGCCTTGCTGCTGGCAGCGCTGTGGCTGGGCGGATGCCGCCAGATACCGCCGGCTCCCGAGCCATCTTCCGAGCTTGATGGCACATCCGTGCAAGGCACGGGCACCGAACCCACACGAAGCCGGATACAGTCCACAAGCCCCGCTCCGGCAGCACCGTCAGAACCAAACGAAACACCCCCTACAGCCGGACCTCGCAGCCCGCAGATGTCAAAGCCTCTGGGTGGCAGCCAGGCCCGCTGGCTTGCCAGCTCCGAGCGTCCCCTCTGGCTGCAGAATTGCTTTGCTCCGCATCAGCTTGATGCACCGCTGCAGATCCGGCGAACCGTGCTGCCTGACTACCCGCAAGCCATGGCAGTCAACGAAGTCCAGGGCCGCTTCGTCATCGTCTTTGAGATATCCGCAACAGGCAAAGTGGGAAATCATCTGGTCCAGCCAGGCGCACACCCGGCGCTGGTCAAGCCATCGATTGCCGCGCTGCAGAAATGGAAGTTCTCGCGCCCTACTGCCCAGGGCCAACCGGTCAGCGCCTGCCTTGCCCAGGTCTTTCGCTACCAGCTGGAGGATTAAGCCCCCACGCTTGCCCACTGCGTGTGGCCGCTGCCCCCCAAGGGGGCCGCTTATTGCCTTGGGACGGCCCTGCGCCAATAAAAAGCCCCCACGCTTGCCCACTGCGTGTGGCCGCTGCCCCCCCCAAGGGGGCCGCTTATTGCCTTGGGACGGCCCTGCGCCAATAAAAAGCCCCCACGCTTGTCTGCTACGTGCGGCAGTTGCCTGAGGGAACTGCTCATAGCCTTGGGGCGCCCGGCGACAAAAAAAATCGGTACCCCGCGCAAGCGGAATACCGATACAAACATACACCCTAGCCTTGAAATGCGCCGGCCATGCCGACCGGCCCACTCCGTTGCGCCGCAAAGCCTGCGGCGCGTGCCTCATCTGCGGAAGAAGGCCGCAGACAAGATCACTCCTTGGGACTCCACTCTTAGAAGCGGTAGCCCACGCCCACGCCCACCAGCCATGGGTCGACCTTGAGCTTGCCAATGTTGTTGTTGATCTTCGTGTCGATGTATACCTTCTTCACATCGAAGTTCAGCGACCAGTTCTTGTCCAGCGCATAGTCAAAACCCACTTGCAGTGCGCCACCCCAGCTGCTGCGCTTCACGTCCAGGCCCGCAGGCAGATTCACGCTGGAGAAATGCGTGTAGTTGATACCCGCGCCCACATAGGGCTTGAAGGCACCGAAATTGGTGAAGTGGTACTGGGCCAGCAAAGTGGGCGGCAGATGCTTGAGCGAGCCCAGGTAAGCGTCATTCAGATACACGCTGTGCTTTTGCGGATAGGTCAGCACCAGCTCGGCAGCGATATTGGGCGTGAAGAAGTAGGACACATCCACTTCCGGGATCCACTTGTTGTTGATGCTCACGCCGGCATCACCGGCTGCACCGCCGTTTTCGCTGTCCAGATGCAGTGCGCGCACGCGCACCTGCCATGGGCTGGTGCCGTCAAAGGATTGGGCAAAGGCAGTGCCGGCAGTCAATGCGCTGGCAGCAGCGGCAATTGCGATCAGAGTCTTTTTCATGGGCTTTTTTCCTTGAGGTAATCAATGGGAATGCTTGGCACATCCCTTGGCATTGATTGAAACAAAGCCGCCTTTGCTCGGGTTTGTCCCAGGTCAACCTGCACCTCATGCAGCCCAAGAAAAAGGCGGTCGTTGCCCTCGGGCCACGACCGCCTTGAAACCTGCTCTCACATCTGATCCAGCTCAAACCCGCACCCGGTATACGGTGCTAGCTACTCTTTCAATGAGCAGCCGGGGCTCCCTTAAGCTTGTGCCACAGCTCCACGCACAGCACCACCGCGCCGCCGATGATGGCGCCTACCACCACATGCACCAGCACCGGCCCCAGCATTGCGGCCATGCCCCCCATGGGGACCAGCACCACCTGCACCCAATGCTCGATCGGAGCCATGCCGTGCACCAGCAGACTACCGCCCACCATGAACATGGCGGCCGTGCCCACGATGGACAGGCCACGCATCAGCCAGGGCGTGAATGCAATCAGGCCACGCCCCAAGGCCTTGGCTGCGCTGCTGGACTTGGCCATCAGCCAGTTGCCCACATCATCCATGCGCACGATGCCGGCCACCAGACCATAGACAAACACGGTAATGGCCAGTGCCACGGCAACCAGCACCACTGCTTGCTCCCAGATGGGCTTGGTGGACACCGTAGCCAGCGCAATCGCCATGATTTCTGCCGAGAGAATGAAGTCGGTGCGTATCGCGCCCTTGACCTTTTGCTTCTCATATTCCATGGGGTCCATCTGCTTTTCGCGTGCGGCCCTCACCGACGATGGTGCCACCCCCTTGTGCGCTGCCTCGTCGGCATCGACAACGGCCTCATGCACACCGTGAGGCTTTTTCTGGTGGAAGATCTCGAGAATCTTTTCCACGCCTTCAAAGCACAGAAACGCACCGCCCAGCATCAGCAGCGGAGTGATCAGCCAGGGAACAAACGCACTGATCAGCAAGGCTGCAGGCACCAGAATCGCCTTGTTCATCAGCGAGCCCTTGGCCACGGCCCAGACTACGGGCAACTCCCGGTTGGCCTTGACCCCGGCAACCTGCTCGGCATTGAGTGCCAGGTCGTCGCCAAGCACACCGGCTGTCTTTTGCACGGCCACCTTGGTCTGGGTCGCCACATCATCCAGAATGGCCGTGCTCTTGCCCGCGGCCGTTTTGGTCATCAGCGCCACATCATCGAGCAAGGTCGCAATATCATCGAGCAACATCAAAAGACCCGCACCAGCCATCGCACTCCCCATTGGTTTGAACGACCGCCATCATGCCTTCAAACCATGGCCGCCCGGCGACAGAAATTGCCAATCGTTCCAGAGTGCATGGCCGTAACAGCGGTTTTTACGCTGACAATGCGGCCTTAGCCCCACAGGAATCTCCGTGAACCAAACCGCCGCACATGCCGAACTGATTGCCAGCTACCGCAAGGCCGCAACCGAGGCAGCCAGGAAAGCGGACCTGGTCAAGGCCCTGGCCTCCAAAGGCCCCAAAGCCATCGCCACGGCCAGCGAAATCGCCGCCAAGGCAGCACGCCGTCGCGACGTACTGGCCGCCAAACTCACCCAGCTGGGCGTAACGATTCCCGAATAGACCCACAATAGCGGCGCTAGGGCTACCGCCTGGAAAAGCAGCCCGTCCAGCGACAAGCTGCTATTTTTATTTGCTGGTCTTGAAGCCCTGGGTCGCCGCCCAGGCGGCCACATCGTCGCGCCGAATGGCGGCAGCCATCAGTTGCGGGAAGGCATCGGGCGTGCAGGCAAACGAGGGCACGCCAAGCGCGGCCAGCTTGGCGGCCAGATCGGCGTCATAAGCGGGGGCTCCCTCGTCGCTCAGCGCCAGCAAGGTGATGAACTGCACGCCAGCCTCCACCAGCTCGTTGGCGCGGCGCAGCAGGCCGGACTCCACACCGCCCTCGTAGAGGTCGGAGATCAGCACCAGAATGGTGTTGCGCGGCTCGCTGATCAGCCCCTGGCAGTAGCCCACGGCGCCGTTGATGTCGGTACCGCCACCCAGTTGCACGCCGAACAGCACATCGACCGGATCGTCGAGTTTCTCGGTCAGGTCGACCACGGCCGTATCGAACACCACCAGCTTGGTCGCCACGGCCGGCAAGCTGGCCATCACGGCGCCGAAGATGCTGGAATAGACCACCGAGTTGGCCATGGACCCACTCTGGTCGATGCACAGAATCACCTCGCGCTGCGGACGGCGTGCCTTGCGGCCGTAGCCGATCAGGGTTTCAGGCACTATGGTTTTGTATTCCGGCTGCCAGTGACGCAGATTGGCGCGAATGGTGCGGTTCCAGTCGATCTCGGCATGGCGCGGACGGCGGTTGCGCTGGCTGCGGTCCAGCGCACCGGCCACGGCGCTGCGCATGGGCTCTTCCAGCTTTTTCATCAGCTCGTCCACCACCTTGCGCACCACCAGCCGTGCCGTGGCCTTGGTGTTTTGCGGGATGACCGAGCCCAGCGAGATCAGGTCCGCCACCAGATGTACATCGGGCTGCACGTTTTCCAGCATCTCGGGCTGCAGCAACAGCTCGCGCAGCTGCAGCCGCTCCATGGCGTCGCGCTGCATGACCTGCACGACCTGGCTGGGAAAGTATTTGCGGATATCGCCGAGCCAGCGCGAGACGGATGGCGAAGAGTTGCCGCGTCCACCCTTGCGCGAGCCCAGCTTGCTGTCCTCTTCATACAGCGCGGCCAGGGCCTGGTCCATTTCCTGCAGGCGGCCCGAGATGCCGCCGCAGCTGGCATCGGCCGGGCTGCCCAGCACCATGCGCCAGCGCTGCAGGCGTGATGTAGGCTGCAGCTCCTGCTCGGCAGATTCCTGGTCTGGGTTGGAAGTGTTCAGTTTCGCATTCATCATCACAGCTGCACTGCGGCAGATTCAAAATCAGGAGCTACCGGCGACTGGCTCATCAGCGTTTCGGGCATATTCAAGCCTAAAAGCGCATTGAGCACCGGCAATGCCAGCGCGGCGCGCTGCTCGTCCCAGGGGCCTGCTTCATCGCCAGTGGCCACCGTTGCTGGCGCCGCTGCTCCAGCAACGGGAGCACGCCTGGCCTTCTCGCCCAGGCTCTGGCGCTCGTGGTTGCTGAAGTTGGCAAAGCTGCGGCGCACCAGCGGCAGAATCTGGGCGAACTGCACTTCGCCCAGGCCCGAGAGCCAGGCATCGACCGCGCCCCAGATGGATTCATCGTGCAGCAGCACCAGGGCCTGCTTGTTCAAGAAGCCGTCCAGCCAGGCCGCCACATCCATGGGCAAGGTGCCCAGCGAGAGGTTGCGATTGAACTGCCGCACGACCTCGTCGCTCTCCAGCATCTGCTCGTCCAGCAGCAAACGGCAGGCCGTGCCGCGCAACAGAGCCGCAGCCGCATCACCCATGGCCAGGCTACGCAACGCAGCGCGCCAGGCGTCCACGGCCTGCTGCGCTTCACCGTCGGTGCCGCGCAGGCGCAAGGCATCGTGAGCCGCCAGCAGCTTCTGCTTCATCGCCGCTGCCGCGTCTTCATCCATGGCCATGCAGGCCACGGGCAAGCCGATGGCAGCGCGCAACACCAGGGAGTCGATCACCGTGGCCAGCAGCGCCGTATCGGTCTGGCGCACGCTGCCGTAGCGATAGACATTGGCCAGCGGCGGCAAGGCCTGCAACAACTGGGCCACATCGCCCGTGGTGGCGGCGCGCTCGGCCAGGGTTGCTATCAGTACCTCGACCAGCTGGGGCAAATTGGCCAGCAGCGCGTCGTCAATCGCCTGCGCAATTTCGGGCAGAGCGGTTTCGGGCGTCAGGCTGGCGCGCAGCTTGGCCGTGGCAGCCTGGGCCACCGTGGCGCCATGCACGCTGGCCTCGATGATGCGCACGGCCAGCTCTGGCTCCCACTGCATCTGCCAGCTTTCGCGGAAGGTACCGCGGTTGCGCTGGGCGTCCTGCGCAGGCGTGCCCCAGTCAATGCCCAGCAGGCGCAGACGGTGCAGAAAATGGCTGCGGGCCAGATCGTTTTCCTTGCGCAAGTCCAGCGCCAGCAGCTTGGCGGCGGCTTCGGGCTTCATACGCAGCGACTTTTGCTGCTGCTCGATATCGCGCTGCAGCGGCACCTGGGGCACATCGGCCGGCACGCTGCCCAGCACATGGCCCACGGTCAGCTCGTCGTCAATCAAGCGCAGCGGCGCGGTCTCGCCCATGCAGACCACGGTGACGATGGCTTCGTTGATTTCTTCCAGCCCCGGCGTGGGCTGGCCGCGCAGTGCGGCCAGACTGCTCGCCAGGCGCGTGGCCTCGATGATGTGGGCGCTGGAGCAGTCCAGGTCCTTGTCGCGCAGCAGGTGAGCCACGCGCGTGAGCCAGCCTGCGGTGCGCACCGTGGCTGCGCTGACTATGTTTTTGCTAGCTACCAGCGCTTGACTGTCCTGCGTTTGCTCCTGTTTCGACTCCATATCGCGCTGATAGCAGCGCCATAGATGTTCATACCAGCCCGGCGATGTGACGCCCGCGCCATAGCCGCTGCTGCTGGCCAGATTGCGGTAGGTCCAGGGCGCCCAGGTGGCTTGCACCTTGGCCTTGGGCAGGCCCTTGAGCACGGCGTTGTCGGCCTTGGCCGTGACGTTCTCCTTGAGCGCAGGCACATGCCAGGCGCCGCAGACCACGGCAATGCGTTGAAAGCCGGCCTTGATCGCCTCGCGTATGCACTGGCGCATATGGGCTTCACGCATGGCTTCGCGCTGTACATAGGCCTCGCCGCGCCAGTGTTCTGCGATTCCTTCGCCATCCCTGGCCAGCTCGCCGCGCACCGCAGTCATGGCCTCGTTGATGGATTCAAACAGCGCTTCGTTGTCGCCACGTTCTTCCACCAACCGGTTCCACCAGCTCTCCCCGTCTTCAAAACCGGCGGCATGGGCCAGCCAGTCCAGCGGATCGCGGTGCTGGGGCTCGGCACTCAGTTCCTGCACGGCAACCTCGGCGCTCTCAGCCTGCGCATCCGCCTCTTGCGCTGCGGCTTCAAAGGAATCCACCAGCAGTGCGTCGCCCTCTTCCTCAGCGTTTGCCTCTACCTCTGCATCACCTTCCTCGGCCTCTTCCATGGCCTTCTTCAGGGCCTCACGCCGGGCAAATTCGATGGCCATGGCATGGGTTTGCGGCAAGTCGATAAAGCGCGTGCTCACGCCATGGCGGCTGGCCCACTGCAGCGCCTGCCACTCGGGCGAGAACTCGGCAAACGGGTAGAACGCCGCCTGGCTGGGCGCGTCCTGCATATAGACCAGCATGGCCACGGGCGGGCGCAGCTCGGCGCTTTGCAGCATGGGCAGCAGCGCCTCGCCCTCGGGCGGGCCTTCAACCAGCAGGCAATCGGGCCGCAAGGCTTCCAGCGCCTGCAGCAGGCTGCGCGCGCAGCCCGGGCCATGGTGGCGTATGCCAAAAAAATGAATCGAATCAGCGGAAGTGGCCATGGGCTTGTCTAGCTGCGAAGAAAAAAGGAAAGCACGCTCAAGCGGCTAAGACAGCTCAGCCCATCGCAGATGGGCGTTTGAGACGAGGCGTCGCAAGCGAAGACAGTAGCAGCGCTACGGCGAGCTTGTGCGCGGCCTGCGTGGCAACGAAGTATCAAGAGCTGTATTAGTCGCCAGTACAAGATCAAAGCTGCTCGCGGCAGGCGCGGTATAGATCCTTCCAGTCGGCTCTTTCCTTGACCACGGTTTCCAGATATTCCTTCCACACCACGCTGTCCTGCACCGGGTCCTTGATGACCGCACCCAGCAGGCCCGAGGCCACATCGCCCGCACGCAGGACTCCATCGCCGAAATGGCCGGCCAGAGCCATGCCGCTGTTGATGACCGAGATCGCCTCGGCCGTCGACAAGGTGGAGCTGGGCGACTTCAGGCGCACGGTCTTGCCGTCTTCGGTCTGGCCGCCCCGCAGCTCGCGGAAGATCTGCACCACGCGGCGCACTTCCTGCAGCGCCGGTGCTTCGGCGGGCAGCTGCAGCGCACGACTTTGTTCGCCCACGCGCTTGGTGACGATCTGCACCTCCTCGTCCTGCGAAGCAGGAACAGGCAGCACCACGGTGTTGAAACGACGTTTCAGAGCGCTGGAGAGTTCATTCACGCCCTTATCACGGTTGTTGGCCGTGGCGATGACCGAAAAGCCCGGCACGGCCTGGAATTCCATGCCCAGCTCGGGCACGGGCAGCGTCTTTTCAGACAGCACGGTGATCAAGGTGTCCTGCACATCGGCGGGAATGCGCGTCAGCTCTTCGATGCGCGCGATCTTGCCCAGCTTCATGGCGTTGACCAGCGGGCTGGGAATCAGCGCCTTTTCAGACGGGCCATGGGCCAGCAGCTGGGCATAGTTCCAGCCATAGCGCAGCTGCTCTTCGCTGGTGCCGGCCGTGCCCTGGATCAACATGGTGGAGTCGCCGCTGACAGCCGCCGACAAATGCTCGGACACCCAGGACTTGGCCGTACCGGGCACGCCATACAGCAGCAGTGCACGGTCGGTGGCCAGCGTGGAGACGGCAATCTCCATCAGGCGAGGGTTGCCGATGTACTTGGCGCTGACCTCAAAGCCATTGCTCAGGCGGCCGCCCATCAGGTATTGCAGCACCGCCCAGGGCGAGAGCTTCCAGTTCGGAGGACGCGGCCTGTCGTCCACCTTCTGCAAGGCATCGAGTTCTTCGGCAAATTGCTGTTCGGCGTGCTGACGCAGGACTTGGCTCATGGTGTGCTTCCGGTGTGATGGGTTAAATAGCTTCAGGAGGATGGGGATGCGAGAGTGGCGGCATGCAGCGCCAGGCGCAGATCAACAATGCGGTTGAGCTGCTCCAGCACACGCTCGTCATCCCAGGGGCGCAGGCGGGCACGCGCGCGTCGCGCAGCCTGCTCGGCCTTGAGTCTGGCAATGGTTTCGGCATTGGCCTCGGCGTTTGGACCTTGCACGGGCTCTTTGGGCTCGGCTTCACTGGCCGCAGGCAGATCGTCTTCGGGCACCGGCGTGCGCCACAGGTCGGCAAAGCGGGGCAGCACGCTGGCATCCAGGCGCCTGGCACAGGCCAGCACTGCCTGGTCGGCCTGCCAGCTATGCCAGTTGCCCTGGGCCTGCTTGCCACGCGTGGCCAGGTAGAGCGCGTCAACCACCCATTGCGAAATGCCTTGCGATAGCAAGTCCACCGCCCCCATGCTGTCGTCCATGTTGTTGAGCGAGTCGATCAGCGCACTCTGGCCCTGTTTGCGCTGCAGACGCTCCATCCACATCGCTTCGCGCTGCTCGGGGCTCAGTTGCGCCAGCAACGGCGGCAACAGCGCCTGCGCGCGTGAATCGCTTTCCATGCTTTGCAGCAGCGGCAGCCAGCGCAGGTCATGCTGGGTATCGAGTGCACGCAGCCAGCCCTGGCGCAGCGCCGTCTTCCAGTCGCTGCGGCGGCTCCACTCCCAAAGCTGCTCAGGGCTTTTGTCCAGCGTCTGCTGCCAGAACTCCACCGGTGTCAGCGCCACCAGTTGCTGCAGCCACCAGGAGCGCTCCCCCTTGACATAAGCGGGCAGCTGCAGCGCGATGCCATCGCGCTCCCAGTCCTTGTTGCCTTCGATAGGCGGCTCGATCTGCCACTCGCCTTTGTCATCCTGGCTGAGCATGGCTTGCAGCCAGGCGGTGATGCGCTGGCTATGCGCGCTAACAGGCAGGCAGCTCAGTAGCTGGGCGGCGTTTTCACGGACTTCCTTGCTGCGGTCGGCCAGCAGCTTTTCCAGCAAGGGCTCATCCTCCATGGACAAGCCCTTGTGCAGCGCCTGCACCATGGGTGCGCGCTCCTTGGCGTTCAGCTCCTTGAGGCTGGCCTCCAACCGTGCACGGGCCTTGGCTGGCTCGCCTTCGCGCTCGCACTCCAGCAGGCTCACGCGCTGGGCAATCGAGCCTTCCTGCCAGACCTGCTCGGGGTCTGCGGTCTCCTGCACCCCGGCGGCATAGGCCCATTGCGGGTTCTGCGCTGCCAGCCAGCGGCCGCGCTCGCCCAAGACAGGCAGCAGCCATTCGCGCAACTCGGTGGATTGGCGCCCCTGGTTCAGTGCAGCCACCAGCAGCCCGTGTGGCAGGCGCAGACCTGCCTTGTCCAGCTCGGCAAAGCTCAGCGCCAGCAGGTCCTGCGGACCATCGGCAATCACGGCTTCGACCAGGGCGATCAAGCGCTCATCGGCAGGTGCTGCGCGCAGTTCCGCTGTAGCCCTGGCAGCTGCCGTGAGAGCCGTGCTCAGCTGGACCTGGCTGCCCGGTACCCAGCCGGCACGCTCCAGCACTGCAGCCACAGCACTGGCTCGCAGCACCTGGGCTGCCGTCGATACCTTGGCCGTGACCTTGCCCGTGACCTTGCCCGTTGGTGCAACAGGCTGCTGCAAGGCCATTTGCACGGTTTGTACCGTCGCCGGCGTGCTGACATCCGGAGTGCCCAGAATGGCGGGCACGGCCAGACGGTCGCTACCCACCAGCGCGGACTGCTGCAGGGCAGCCCAAAGATTTGCTTGACTCATAACATCTCACCCCGGTTCTGCCAGATGGGGATCAAGGGCGACAACGCATCCACCACCCCACCCTGCTCCGCCGGCAGCCAGGCACTGAGCAGGCGCCAGCGGCCAATCTGCGGGCCTGCTTCCCACTCACCAAACAAGGCCACCGGCGCACCACCGCTCAGCGCCAGCAGGCGCCAGGCTTGGTCGTCACTCACCACCACCGGCACCGGAGCCAGACTGTGATCCTGGCCTGCTTCCTGCGGCTGTGGCCAGCTGGCAAACCACTGACCATCGACATAGTTCAAGCCAGCCTGCGCGCACCACAGCGGCTGCGCGAACTGCACCGGGTTAGCGGCAATGCGCTGGCTCAGCTGCAGCAGCGAATCACCCAGCATCGCCGATGTCAAAGACGCCTCGACCCCAGACTCAAGCCGCTGCAAATCGCTGCCTGCCAGTGCACGCAAGGCAGCCTGGCCGGGATAGAAATGCACAGTCCCGCGGTAGCTTGCACCTTGCACCCAGGCCGTCTCGAAACCGCGCCCCCCTTGTGCATAGTCCAGCATCAGCGCCATACGCCCGCTTTGCAGGCCTTGCAGCCAGACACGGCGCTCCAGCAAGCGGCCTTCGCGCTCGATCATGCGCATGCCGGCAACACGCCAGCGGTCAGTCACGGCATGGCCTTGCGCCTGTACCTCCACCTTGTCCATGGACCAGCCTAAAGCGGCCATCACATCGGCCTTGACTTCGGCGGGCAAAGAATCACGCCGCTCCACCGCTTCGACCAGCAATTGCCAATGGCCCAGTTGCACCAGCAGATCGCGCGCCCAATTCGGGTGGCTGTCCACCAGTTCCCAGGCCTCCTTGATACGTGCGGCCATGCCGGTAGCCTGGGCATCGACCATGCGCGCGGCCATGGTGTACCAGTGCTGGCATGCCTGGGCATCACCCGCCTGGTTGGCAAGGCCGGTGCGCACCATATCCTGCATCCACAAAGACAGCTCCTGCATGCCGGCCGACACCTTGTCCCAGCGCTTGTCGTCACGCTTGGCCTGCTGCTTGGCCAGCACTTCAGGATCGGGCGGCGGCGCAGCGGCAATGGCGGCAGCCTTGGCCTCTTTCTTCTCGGCTTTTTCCTGACGCCCCCCGAGCCATGCGTTCACCCATTCGGGCGGCTCGGCAGCTTCGGGCACCTGCCCTGCCGCGCGCAACAGCATCAGTGCCAGACCATGCTTGCAAGGGAATTTGCGGCTGGGACACGAGCATTTGAAAGCGGGGCCGCTGAGATCGACCTGAGTCTGATAAGGCTTGGAGCCGCTGCCCTGACACTCGCCCCAGACGGCCGCTTCATTGCTTCCCGTGGTTGGCCATTTGCTGATGGACTGCAGTCCTTTTGCGGCCTTGGATGAAGCAGCATCTGGCGACAGAGCCAGCACTTCTGCTTCCGTAGCTAATACACGCGACACCGATGCTCCCCCGTACGGTCAATTTGCTGCACGTTTTGTTCAGACCCGTGATGCTCAGGGTCCGAGTCTTGCCGGGCATCAGCCTAACATCAGCATCCGAGCTCTCGGATGAAAAAAGACATTAATTCGCAATACATGAAAAAAGCCAGCTGACTTTCGTCAACCGGCTTTCTTTAGACAGCTTCTGCGATCAGAACATCAGCCCAGCCACTTGCGCGCATTGCGCCACACACGCATCCAGGGGCTGAATTCGGACTTGTCACCTGAAGTCCAGCTCATCTGCACGTTGCGGAACACGCGCTCGGGGTGGGGCATCATGGCCGTGAAGCGGCCGTCGGCCGTGGTCACCGCCGTCAGGCCGCCGGCAGAGCCGTTGGGGTTGAACGGATACTGCTCGGTGGGCTGACCGTGGTTGTCCACGTAGCGCATGGCCTTCAGCACCTGGCCTTCATTGCCGCGGAACTTGAAGTTGGCATAGCCCTCGCCGTGCGCCACGGCGATAGGCAGGCGCGAGCCGGCCATGCCTTGCAGGAACAGGCTGGGCGACTCCAGCACTTCCACCATGCTCAGACGCGCCTCGAAGCGATTGCTCTGATTCTGGGTGAAACGCGGCCAGTCCTGTGCACCGGGAATGATGTCGGCCAGTTCGGCAAACATCTGGCAGCCGTTGCACACCCCCAGACCAAAGGTGTCGGTGCGGCCAAAGAACTGCTGGAACTCGGCCGACAGGCGATCATTGAAGGTGATGGAGCGCGCCCAGCCAATGCCGGCGCCCAGGGTGTCGCCATAGCTGAAGCCGCCACAGGCGACCACGCCGGCAAAGTCCTTGAGCTGCGCACGGCCGGTTTGCAGATCGGTCATGTGCACATCCACTGCGTCAAATCCGGCTTCGGTGAAGGCATAAGCCATCTCGACATGGGAGTTCACGCCTTGCTCGCGCAGCACGGCCACGCGGGGCTTGGCGGCCACGTTGATGAAAGGCGCAGCCACATTGTCCTGCGGATCGAACGTCAGATGCACATGCATGCCGGGGTCGTTCGGCACGCCAGCGGCAGCGTGCTCGCTGTCGGCGCAGGCGGGGTTGTCGCGCTGCTGGGCAATCTTCCAGCTCACGGCATCCCAGACCTGATGCAGATCGGAGAGCGTTGCGCCAAACACCTTCTTGGCATCGCGCCAGACTTGCAGCTCACCCTTGCCCATATCGACAGCAGACGACACGGGGCGAGTCTTGCCCACGATGTGGCTGCAGGTCGCGAGGCCATGCTCGCGCAAGGTCTGCATGACTTCGCTGCGATCAGCGGTCCTGATCTGCAGCACGGCGCCCAGCTCTTCGTTGAACAGTGCACGCAGGGTCAGGTCTTCGCGGCGGCCCGAGACCTGGTTACCCCAGTTCTTGCCTTCGCCGCTGTCCATGCGGCTGTCGCTGATGCCGTCGCCTTCGGTGATCAGCATGTCCACATTCAGCGCCACGCCCACATGGCCGGCAAAAGCCATTTCGGCCACGGTGGCCAGCAGGCCACCGTCACCACGGTCGTGGTAGGCCAGGATCTGGCCCTTGTCGCGCAGTGCATTCACGGCATCGACCATGGCAATCAGATCCTTGGCGTCGTCCAGGTCGGGCACTTCGTTGCCGCTTTGGTTGAGCACCTGACCGATGATGGAGCCACCCATACGCATCTTGCCGCGCGACAGATCGATCAGCACCAGCGTGCTGTCTTCTTCCTCGGCATCGAGCTGAGGCGTCAGCGTGCTGCGCACATCGTCGATGGAGGCAAAGCCGGTGATGATCAGGCTGACGGGCGAGGTGACCTTCTTGGTCTGGCCGTTCTCGTTCCACTGCGTGCGCATGGACAGCGAATCCTTGCCCACGGGAATCGAGATGTTCAGCGCCGGGCACAGCTCCATGCCTACGGCCTTCACGGTCTCGTACAGCGCGGCGTCTTCGCCGGGCTCGCCACAGGCCGCCATCCAGTTGGCCGACATCTTGATCTTGCTCAGCTCGATCGGCGCGGCCAGCATATTGGTGATGGCTTCGGCCACGGCCATGCGGCCCGAGGCGGGCGCGTTGATGGCCGCCAGCGGCGTGCGCTCGCCCATGGCCATGGCTTCACCCTTGAAGCCCTTGAAGTCGGCCAGGGTCACGGCCACATCGGCCACGGGCACCTGCCAGGGGCCGACCATCTGGTCGCGGTGGGTCAGGCCACCCACGGCACGGTCGCCGATGGTGATCAGGAAACGCTTGGAGGCCACGGTGGGGTGGGCCAGCACTTCAATCACAGCCTTTTCCAGTGGCACGCCGGTCAGGTCGATGGCGGGCAGATCGCGCGTCACCGTCGTTACGTCCTTGTGCATCTTGGGCGGCTTGCCCAGCAGCACCTCCATGGGCATGTCCACGGGGAACTTCTGGTCGCCCGATTCCACGGCTGTGTCTTCCAGCACCAGTTGGCGCTCTTCGGTGGCCGTGCCGATCACGGCAAACGGGCAGCGCTCGCGCTCGCAAAACGCCGTGAACTGCGCCAGCGATTCGGGCGCAATCGCCATCACATAGCGTTCCTGCGATTCGTTGGACCAGATTTCCTTGGGTGCCAGGCCGGACTCTTCCAGCTTGACGGCGCGCAGATCAAAGCGTGCGCCGCGGCCAGCGTCGTTGGTCAGCTCGGGGAAAGCGTTGGAGATACCGCCGGCCCCCACATCGTGAATGGCCAGGATGGGGTTGTTGGCGCCCTGCTGCCAGCAGTGGTTGATGACTTCCTGCGCACGGCGCTCGATCTCGGGGTTGCCGCGCTGCACCGAGTCAAAGTCCAGCTCGGCCGCGTTGGTGCCGCTGGCCATGGAGCTGGCCGCACCGCCGCCCATGCCGATACGCATGCCGGGGCCGCCCAGCTGGATCAGCAAAGTGCCAGCGGGGAACAGAATCTTCTTGGTCTGCTCGGAGTCGATCACGCCCAGGCCACCAGCGATCATGATGGGCTTGTGGTAGCCACGGGTGATAGCGTCGGCACCAACGCCGACCTGCTGCTCATACTCGCGGAAGTAACCAGTCAGATTGGGACGGCCAAATTCGTTGTTGAAGGCCGCACCACCCAGCGGGCCTTCGATCATGATCTGCAGCGGGCTGGCAATGTGATCGGGCTTGCCGACTTCGCTGCCCCAGAGCTTGGAGACGGTGAAACCCGTCAGACCCGCCTTGGGCTTGGAGCCACGGCCGGTTGCGCCTTCGTCACGGATTTCGCCGCCGTTGCCGGTCGATGCACCGGGGAAGGGAGAGATGGCTGTGGGGTGGTTATGCGTTTCCACCTTCATCAGCACATGGCTGGTAGCACTTTGCTTTTGATAGCTGGGAGCGCTTGCTGCACCTGCGTTACCACTGAATTTTGCTACAAAGCGCTCCACCTCATGGCCTTCCATGATGGAGGCGTTGTCGGCATAGGCCACGATGGTGTGCTGGGGCGAAAGCTGCTCGGTGTTGCGGATCATGCCGAACAGCGATTTTTCCTGCGCTACGCCGTCGATGGTGAAGTTGGCGTTGAAGATCTTGTGGCGGCAGTGCTCGGAGTTCGCCTGGGCGAACATCATCAGCTCCACGTCGGTGGGGTTGCGCTGCAGGCCATTGAAGGCGTTGACCAGATACTCGATCTCGTCATCGGCCAGGGCCAGGCCCCACTGTTTGTTGGCAGTTTCCAGCGCAGCGCGGCCGCCACCCAGCACGTCGACAAACTCCATGGGAGCGGCCTGCAGTGTGGAGAACAGCTGCTCGGCCTCGGCACGTGTGGCGAAAACCGATTCGGTCATGCGGTCGTGCAGCAGAGCGGCGATCTGTGCGGTTTGCTCGGCGCTCAACTCGGGCTGTCCACCCAGGAGACCGGACTTCAGGGCCACGCGGTACTCGGTGATGCGCTCCACGCGGAATACATCCAGGCCGCAGTTGCGGGCAATGTCCGTGGCCTTGGAAGCCCAGGGGGAGATCGTGCCCAGGCGGGGCGTGATCACAAAAGCCAGACCCTCTGCGGCGCCTTCGTAGGGATCGCCATAAGTCAAGAGCGCCGACAGGCGCTCTTGCAATGCGGGCACAGGTGTGCTTTCAGTGGCCACCAAATGCACAAAGCGCGCGGACACGCCTGTGATCTTGGGGTGGATGGCGACCAGATCGGTCAGAAGCTGTTGGGCGCGGAACGAGCTCAGGGCGTTTCCACCCTCAAACTGTGTCAGATGCAATGTCACGTGGCGGCCTGTTTATGTGAAGGCTGGTGAAAAGCGCCATGGCCTGGCCCTGTTGTGAGGACCCGGCCAAGGCGCTGAATCGGTGAGCCTCGCATTTTACCGTGCCTAGCGCTAACCCTTGGACTTCTCAGTCACATGTCCTGCAAGTTCAAAGCCGCGATGGGATAATTCCATACATGAGCATCACACTGAAGACCCCCGAAGACATCGAGCGCATGCGCATTGCAGGTCGCTTTGCTTCGGATGTGCTGGACTACATCACCCCTCACATCAAGCCCGGCATCACCACCCAGCAGATCGACGATCTGTGCGCCCAGCGCATGGCCGAGCAAGGCACGAAGACGGCCTGCCTCGGCTATCAGCCGCCAGGCATGACGCCCTACCCGGCCTATGTCTGCACCTCGGTCAACAACGTGGTGTGTCACGGCATTCCCAATGACAAGCCGCTCAAGAAGGGCGATATCGTCAACGTGGACGTGACCGTCATCACCGAAGACGGCTGGTTTGGCGACAACAGCCGCATGTTCATCATCGGCGAAGGCTCGATTGCCGCCAAGCGCCTGTGCCAGCTGACTTTCGAGGCCATGTGGAAGGGCATCGCCCAGGTCAAGCCCGGCGCCACGCTCGGCGATATCGGCCATGCCATTCAATCGTTTGCCGAAGGTCACAACCTGTCGGTGGTGCGCGAATACTGCGGCCACGGCATCGGCAAGGTCTTCCATGACGAGCCCCAGGTGCTGCACTATGGTCGCCCCGGTGAAGGCGTGGTACTGGAAGAAGGCATGGTCTTCACCATCGAGCCCATGCTCAACCTTGGCAAGCGCGATATCAAGGCCATGCCTGACGGCTGGACCGTGGTCACCAAGGACCGCAGCCTGACCGCCCAGTGGGAGCTGATGCTGGCCGTCACCAAGACGGGCTACGACGTGCTGACCTGGTCCGAGGGTTCGCCCACGCCTCCTGACTTCATCACTGCGATCCGTACCTGATCTGCCCCCGGGCCATGGTGCTTGAACGGCATCGGCCTCGTCGGACACCGACACCCCATGCCGCACCGGCCCAGCCGATGCGGCATGTTTTTTGCTTGTCATGCCTGTCCAGCAAGCGCAAGGCGCTCTCCTTTTTATCAATGCCCGCCTCATGCCAACGGGCTTGAGGTAAGGTCAAGCCCTGCACCTGCTCTGTTGAACCCGACTTTCTGCCGCGCATGACGACCTCCGCCATTCCCACATCCGCCGTTGACCACGCATCGCTGCAGCAGTTGCGAGACACCTACCGCGAGGCCAAGACCCGGCAGACCGCACTGCTGAAGAACCATACGCTGGGGCGGCGCAGCATCCGGGGGGTACTGCACCATTTCAGTGAACTGGCCGATGGCCTGCTGCGCACTTTATGGCAGCGCGCCGAAATGCCCGCCGACGCCGCACTGCTGGCCGTGGGAGGCTATGGCCGCTCGCAGCTGTTTCCGCACTCGGATATCGACGTGCTCGTGCTGTTGCCCCAAGGTGGGGCACAGCCCGACCGGGAGACGGCAAGCCGCGTGGAGCAATTCATCAGCAGTTGCTGGGATGCGGGCCTGGAAATTGGCTCCAGCGTGCGCAGCATTGCAGAGTGTCTGGAAGAGGCCGCGCAGGACCTGACAGTGCAGACCTCCATGCTGGAGTCGCGCCGCATCACTGGCAGCCAGTCATTGTTTGCCGACTTCGAGCAACAGTTTCGCGCCCAGATCGATGCCAAGGCCTTTGTCGCAGGCAAACTGCTGGAGCTGCGCCAGCGCCATGCCAAGTACGACTTCACCCCTTATGCGCTGGAGCCCAACTGCAAGGAGTCTCCGGGCGGCCTGCGCGATCTGCACACCATGCTCTGGCTGTCAAAAGCCGCCGGCTTTGGCAGCAATTGGCGCGAACTGGCTGCCAATGGTCTGATCACCACCTTTGAAGAGCAGCAGCTGGAGTCGAACGAGGCACTGCTGAGCCTGATTCGCGCCCGCCTGCATGCCGTGGCGGGTCGCCATGAAGACCGACTGGTGTTTGACTTGCAAACCGCGGTTGCCGAGACTTTTGGCTATCGCTCCACCACGCCAGAGGGCCGCAAGCTGGCCATGCGCGCCGGCGAGACCCTGATGCGCCACTATTACTGGGCCGCCAAGGCCGTGACCCAGTTGTGCCAGATCGTGCGCATGAGCATCGAGGAGCGGCTCAGCCCCCGCTCTCACACGCTGATCCCGCTGACCGAGCGCTTCTACGAAAAGGCGGGAACGATCGAAGTGGCCAGCGACGACCTCTACGAAAAAGATCCACACGCGATTCTCGAAACCTTTCTCATGTACGAGCGGCAGGAAGGACTGACCGGCCTGTCCACCCGTACGCTGCGCGCCCTGTACGCCAGCCGCGACCTGATGGACAGCGCTTTCCGGCGCGACCCGGTCAACCGAGAAACTTTCATGAAGATTCTCAAACAGCCGCGCGGCCTCACCCATGCCATGCGGCTGATGAACCAGACCTCGGTGCTGGGCCGCTATCTGTGGCCGTTTCGCCGCATCGTGGGCCAGATGCAGCATGACCTGTTCCATGTCTACACCGTGGACCAGCATATCCTGATGGTGCTGCGCAATATGCGGCGCTTTTTCATGGCCGAACATGCGCATGAATACCCGTTCTGCTCCCAGCTGGCCGCAGGCTGGGACAAGCCCTGGATTCTGTATCTGGCGGCGCTGTTCCACGACATCGGCAAGGGCCGTGGCGGAGATCACTCCATCATCGGCGCCGTGGAGGTCAAGCGCTTTTGCCGCGCCCACCAGATCGAGAAAGCCGACGCCGACCTGGTCGAATTTCTGGTACGAGAACATCTGACCATGAGCCAGGTGGCACAGAAGCAGGATCTATCCGATCCCGATGTGATTCGCGCCTTTGCCGAACGTGTGGGCAACGAGCGCAAGCTGACGGCCTTGTATCTGCTCACCGTGGCCGACATTCGTGGCACCAGCCCCAAGGTCTGGAGTGCATGGAAGGGCAAGCTGCTGGAGGACACCTACCGCCTGACGCTGCGCGTTCTGGGCGGTCGTGCCCCTGATGCCGCCGCCGAAATCGAGGCCCGCAAGCGCGAAGCCCTGATCCAGCTGGCCCTGTCGGCCCAGCCCTTTGAATCGCACAAAAAGCTCTGGGACACGCTCGATGTCAGCTATTTCATGCGCCATGAAGCCGCCGACATCGCCTGGCATACGCGCCATATCTCGCGCCATGTGGGCGCGGGCAAGCCTGTGGTGCGGGCCCGCCGCTCTCTGGCCGGCGAAGGCTTGCAGGTGCTGGTCTATGCGCCCGATCAAGCCGATCTGTTCGCCTGTATTTGCGGCTACTTTGACCGCGCCGGATTTTCGATTCTGGATGCCCGCGTGCACACGGCCAACAACGGCTATGCGCTGGACACGTTTCAGGTCGTGGCCCCCACCATGCAGGAGCAGTACCGCGAGCTCATGCACATGGTGGAAAACGATCTGACCCTGACTCTGACCAGGGGTGGTCCCCTGCCCACACCCTCCCACCGCCGCCTCTCACGTCGCGTCAAAAGCTTTCCGTTTGCGCCACGCGTGCAACTGCACCCCGACGAAAAAGCCCAGCACTGGCTGCTGTCCATCTCGGCTTCTGACCGCGCAGGCCTGCTCTACACCATTGCCCGCATCCTGGCTCAGCACCACATCAGCGTGCATCTGGCCAAGATCAGCACGTTGGGCGAGCGGGTGGAGGACACTTTCTTGATCGAAGGCTCCGAGCTTCAGGACAATAGCAGCCAGTTGCGCATAGAAACCGAGCTGCTCAAGGCTCTGGCCGCCAATAACTGAGTTCAAAGAAATATTCGGCCAAAGGCTTCAGTTTGCGGGAGCGCTGCCGATAAGCAGTCACCACTACTACGGAAAGCCTATGCAGCTCGCCTCCCCTGAAGTTGCGGCATTGCCGCCCACCACACGCAGTGGCCTGTTTCATATGCCGCTGTTTCGCCCCGGCACCGAGGTCACCCAGAACGGCCGACGCGAAATCGTCAGCCATGTCATCTTGCGCCGTCGCGAGTTGATGATCTATTTGCGCGGTCAGGACGACCCCGTCAAGCCGCACACCCTGCAGCTGTCTCCAACCACCTTCACCACCGAACGCAGGCCGGAGCCGCTGACCTGGTTTCTGTGACCCTCGGATTCAAGCAAAAAAGGCCGCTGGTGCTTATGCAGCCAGCGGCCTTTGCTATGTAAGATATATCAATCCAGAACTCTTTGCGCCTCGGCCATGACCTGCCCCAGCTGCACGGGCCCAGCTGGCTGCCACTGCGGATTGAACGTCACCCTCGCATCTTGTGGGAAAAGCATGACGACCGTGGAGCCCAGTTGAAAGCGGCCCATCTCGGCCCCCTGAGCCAGCTCCACGGCTTCGGCCCCGGTGTAATCCCAGCTCTTGATATGACAAGGGCGTGATGGATTGACCAAGCCATGCCAGACCGTGGCCATGCTGCCCACAATCGTCGCGCCCACAAGCACCAGCACAAACGGACCATGGGCCGAGTCGAAGACACAGACCACGCGCTCGTTGCGCGCAAACAGGCCAGGCACACCACGCGCCGTCGTCGGATTGACCGAGAACAGATCGCCGGGCACATAAATCATGCGACGCAGCTTGCCTGCGCAAGGCATGTGGATGCGGTGATAGTCCCGCGGACTCAGATAAATCGTGGCAAAGCTGCCATTCTCAAACTGCTGCGCCAGGGCGGCATCGCCGCCTACCAGAGCCGTTGCACTGTATTCATGCCCCTTGGCCTGGAAGATCTGTTCGCCTTGAATCTTGCCGAACTGGCTGATGGCACCATCCACCGGACAAATCCAGTCGGCCGCAGATAGCGGACGCACACCCTCCTTGAGAGCACGCGTGAAAAAGGCATTGAAGGTGGCGTAGGCGGCTGGATCAGGCTCTGCAGCCTCTGCCATATTGACGTTGTAGCGCTGGATGAAGCGGCGAATCACCGCCGTCGTCAATCCTCCGGCCTCCGCCTGGGCCAGCTTTCCCATCAGCGCCGTCAGCGCCTGTTTGGGTAAAAGATATTGGGAAAGTACGGCTAGTCGATCAGACACAATAGGCTTTTTGCTATCAAAGTTATAGAGAATAGTCGCTGATTCTAGCGAAGAGCTGCCACCTTCCTGCAACTCGCTTCCCCCAGCCATCTTCGGATCTCTTGAAATTCCGCTGCTCACCACAAAACTACGGCAACCAGATGTAGCTGTACAAACGTCTCATCGCTGCGACGATCTGCCCTTTTTGCAAAACATTGACAAAGCCAAGAAGCTACAATTTCACGGTTTTGCTTATTGCTGCTTCAGCATTGCTTGATGGAATACCGGCCTTTTGTTCGGTCTGCGCGATCAGCGCAGCGCCCTGCCACTTGTTGAAAAGGCCTGAGCATTGCTCAGGCCTTTTAGCGTGGTACTGACGAACAAGCGCCGCAACTGACCTTTTTTTGAGATTGAACACATGGCCAAGGAAGAACTGATTGAAATGCAAGGTTCCGTGACGGAAGTCCTGCCTGACTCGCGTTTTCGCGTGACGCTGGACAACGGTCACCAACTGATCGCCTACACGGGCGGCAAGATGCGCAAGCACCACATCCGCATTCTGGCGGGCGACAAGGTTTCGCTGGAAATGTCGCCCTACGATCTGAGCAAGGGCCGCATCACTTTCCGTCACCTGCCCAACCGTGGCCCGGCCCCCACTGGCGGCTCGCGCTCCTAAGAATTTGAAGCCTGCTCTCGAAAAAATCCGCCACTTCAAAAAATGGGCAGATTTTCTCGTTAGAATAGAGGCTTACGGAGCGTAGCGCAGCCTGGTAGCGCATCTGCTTTGGGAGCAGAGGGTCGCGAGTTCGAATCCCGCCGCTCCGACCATATGATTCAAGGACTTAGCTTCGAAAGGGGCTAAGTCCTTTAGTCTTTCTGGGGCCAAGGGGTAAACAAGAAATTGGCTAACCCAGTCTTCGTACCCCAATGTTAGTGCCCATCAGTCCTCAAGCTCACAGCCATGTGTGCGAAGGGTTGTTTCAGGCTGATCTGAGACCTTCGGCGTTGCCTTGCCAAGGTCTGCAGTACCACATTCCCGACATTGACTCAGGAGCGTCGTGGAAAGCCGAGACAATCGCAACAACAGGCAATGAAAGCTAAAAAGCCCCGACCTGTGGCGAGAGCATCTGGACATGCTCCTCGTGCCAAGTCCACCGCTCTACCTTGTCTGACTGTTGATTTCCACCCAGAAGTGACCCACTAGCCCCCGGTTTTTCCATCTCAATCTGACCCACGCATTAACCCTAGCCTGCTGCTTTCTTGTGCAGCAGGAGACCAGGAGTGATTGACGTGGCTACTTTGAGTGTCATCCGACGCTGGGCTCTGCGTGAGCACCTGTCCATCCGAGAGATCGCCCGCAGAACCGGGCTTTCTCGCAATACCATCCGCAAGTATTTGCGTGCCGATGTTGTGCAGCCTCGTCTTGCACAGCGCACCATCGTCACCAAGCTAGACCCATTTGCCAGCAAACTCTCGGGCTGGCTGCGCACAGAAGCCAACCGCTCTCGCAAGCAGCGGCGCACGATCAAGCAGATGTTTCTCGACTTGCAGGCGTTGGGCTATACCGGCTCCTACAACCGAGTTGCTGCCTTTGCCAGAGTGTGGAAGGCTCAGTGTCATGCGGCTGAGCAGACATCAGGGCGAGGCGTTTTTGTGCCTCTGGTCTTCAGCGCTGGAGAAGCCTTCCAGTTTGATTGGAGCGAGGATTGGGCTGTCATTGCGGGTGTACGGACTAAGCTGCAAGTGGCTCACTTCAAGCTCAGCCACAGCCGAGCCTTCTATCTGCGGGCCTATCCGCTGCAAACCCATGAGATGCTGTTTGATGCCCACAACCGTGCCTTTGCGGTGTTTGGAGGCATCCCTAGGCGAGGTATCTACGACAACATGCGCACAGCCGTCGATCGTGTCGGTCGTGGCAAGCTCAGAGAGGTCAATGCCCGTTTTAGTGCCATGGCCAGCCACTTCCTGTTCGAGGCACAGTTTTGCAATCCGGCCTCGGGATGGGAGAAGGGACAGGTCGAGAAGAATGTTCGGGACGCTCGCCATCGTATCTGGCAATCTGTACCAGCGTTTCCGACACTCAGTGCACTCAATGATTGGCTAGAGCAACGGTGTCAGCAGTTATGGCAAGAGATTGCGCATGGCCAATTGCCTGGCTCTGTCACAGATGTTTGGGTGCAAGAGCGCTCAGCCTTGATGCCCATGCCTCGGCCGTTTGACGGCTTTGTTGAGCATGCCAAACGGGTCTCGCCCACCTGTCTGGTGCACTTTGAACGCAATCGCTACAGCGTGCCAGCCTCTTATGCCAACCGGCCTGTGAGCTTGCAGGTTTATGCCGACCGCCTGGTCGTCGTAGCCGAAGGCCAGTTCGTCTGTGAACATCCGCGCATCATTGAGCGCAATCACCAAGGCGCTGGGCGAACGGTCTATGACTGGCGTCACTACTTGGCCGTATTGCAGCGCAAACCCGGCGCATTGCGCAACGGTGCTCCGTTTAGCGAGCTGCCAGACGCGTTCAAACGTCTGCAAGCCCTGCTGCTCAAGCAGCCTGGCGGCGACCGTGAGATGGTGGAGGTGCTTGCCTTGGTGTTGCAGCACGATGAGCAAGCCGTCCTAGCCGCTGTCGAGTTGGCATTGGAGGATGGTGTGCCTCGTAAGACCCACATCATCAATGTCTTGCACCGCCTCATTGATGGAACACCGGAACCTGAGCCCATCCATTCACCCCAAGCCTTGGCTTTGATCGTTGAGCCACAAGCCAACGTCGTGCGCTATGACCAACTCCGACAGGTGCGCCATGCGTCATGACCCAGCCATTGCAGCAATCATCATCATGCTCAGGCAGCTCAAGATGTTTGGCATGGCCCAGGCCGTGACAGAACTTGCCGAGCAAGGCTCACCAGCATTTGAAGCAGCACATCCCATACTGTCGCAACTGCTCAAGGCCGAGAGCGCAGAGCGAGAAGTGCGCTCTATTGCCTATCAGCTCAAGGCAGCCAAGTTTCCGGTCTACAGAGATCTGGCGGGCTTTGACTTTGCCCACAGCGAAGTCAATGAAGCCTTGGTGCGCAGCCTTCACCGCTGTGAATTCATCGAGAAGGCTAACAATGTGGTGCTTGTCGGTGGCCCTGGTACTGGCAAGACCCACATCGCTACGGCGCTGGGTATCCAGGCCATCGAGCACCACCGCCTAAGGGTGCGCTTCTTCTCTACCGTGGAATTGGTTAATGCCCTGGAGCAAGAGAAGGCACAGGGCAAAGCCGGACAGCTCGCCCACAGGCTGGTGCATACGGATCTGGTGATACTCGATGAGCTTGGCTATCTGCCCTTCAGCTCATCTGGTGGTGCGCTACTGTTCCATCTGCTCTCGACGCTTTACGAACGCACCAGCGTGGTGATCACCACTAACCTGAGCTTTAGCGAATGGGCCAGCGTGTTTGGTGATGCCAAGATGACCACGGCCCTGCTGGACCGCCTGACCCACCACTGCCATATTATGGAAACAGGCAATGACAGCTACCGCTTCAAGCATAGCAGTGCAGTCCAACAAACGCCCATGAAGAAGGAGAGAAACAAAACCTTATCCACATCTTGAGCCTTACGGCTCAAGCCAAAGGGTGGGTCAGTTTGAGATGGAAATAGCGGGTCAGTTTTGCATGGAAATCAACACCAGGACGATTGTCGACAATGATTTGCTGCTTCAGTCTCTCCCCAAGATGCTGAGCCATGATGCGAGCTGTGTTGTCTGCTGCGCCCCCTGCCGGATACGGGACCACCAACTTGATAGGCTTGTCGGGCCATTGCGCATGCGCTGCGCTCATCCCAATCACCATGCTGGCTGTTACCAAGACGGGCTTCATCCACTGTTTCATTTTTGTCTCCATAGAAAAGGGGGCCGGTCGCGACAACAGGCATCCCCCATATCGTCTCAGCGGCCGAGCAAAAACTCGGCAGCAACTCAATTAGCTACACAGTCGCGATGGGAGTGGCAGGGGAACCCACCGCTCCAGGCAGACGCAGGGGAGGCGCCGTCAACAGGAAACGGTAACGGCCATGCTGACGCAGCCATCTCGCGAGCGGAGTGAGATGCCACAACTCTCCGAGATGTATTCCGTTCTTGAAGAGGCAATGCTCATGCAGTGGCAGTCGTGGACCACGAATCGGCGTTGGTTGCATCAGTCGGGGTACGACCAACTCAACGGCAGGGTTGTCAGCTAGCAAGCACGCAAGGCGTACATCAACTATCCAATTGAGCAGCTTGGAGTCGTTGCCATCCAAGCCGCTACCTGTCTCGTGGAGCTGCTTGAGGTCGGGGTGACGATTCATTGCGAGCAACGTGTCTGCGAATCCCGTATGGATGCACACCATGTCTCCCACTTCAATTTCCACTTGGTCGGATTCAAGGATGCGCATCAGCCGGTCATAGCCGACGGCCTCACGGCAACGCCCAATGTGATGCTCGAGGTCGATCATCACTCCGCGCCCCTGAACGCCGTGCTCTGCCAAGTTCTCGATACCCAGTGCCTGCGCACGAGGCGACGGAAAGCGCATCCATTCGGTTGGAGCATTTTTGTCTTCTGCAGAAGAAAAGATGTCCACGCCAGCGCGAAATCCGTTGTAGAAAACAGCTTCGGGGTGACCATCGCCATCTGCGTCGAAGCGGCTTCCCATGTGCGCAAGGCTATCCCATTGCGTCGAGTACTGGGTATTCATGACAAGTACTTCGTCACAAACAACATCCGTTAGCGTCTCGTCCTCGTCCAGGTAAGACCAGCAATACCCCTGTGCGCCAGCGCTCTTGCCGTCGCGAAGGGTCGAGAATGTCTTCGCAGGCATGCGGCGGGGATTCATCGTCATTCCACCAGGCACATCCAAGGGCAACGACAAGCAGAAGGTCTTTCCGAACCTGACTTCGGCGACTCCCTGGAGCACTTTATTGCTGTCAACCAGATTCATGCGCCCGCGTTGGTCATCTGCTCCGAATTCGCCCCAGTTGCTTCTGTCCGGGGCATGCTTCCATCGTTGCATGGAGTGTCCTTACGCTGCTTGAAACTGTCCCGCCAGAACAGCAAGTGCGTTCCTGGCGGCCGACTCGCCCATGTTGATGTAAGCATCCGACGTCACCGAACCCACATGAGGGCTCAGTACGAAACCCTTTTGGGATTGAAACGGATGACCTGGCGCCATGGGCTCCACGGCAAAACTATCGAGGCCTGCTGCACGGACCTGTCCACCACTGACCGCATCCAGGAGCGCCTGCTCGTCAATCAGACCGCCGCGTGCGGTGTTGACCACGATAACCCCTCGCTTGCAACGTTCGAGGGTCGTCGCATTCAGCATTCCTTCGTTGTCTTGGGTGAGCGGGCAATGCAACGAGATTGCGTCGGACCTGCTGAGCAATTCTTCCAAGTCAACAAGCGTCACGTAGTCGGGTACATCCTTAGCATAAGGGTCGAAAGCGACGACGTTCATTCCGAAGCCTTCTGCCATCCGTGCGAAACGACGGCCGATGGCACCCAACCCCACTACGCCTACCGTGCGACCGGACAGTTCGACGCTCGAATGAGTGGCCTTCTCCCAATGTCCGGCATGCATCCGGGCATCAACGGCAGGAATAGACTTCGCGCAGGCTAGCAGCAGAGCAAACGCGTGCTCCGCAACGGCATTCGCATTGGCACCAACTGCGGCGACAACTTCAATTCCCCGCTCCTTTGCAGCCAATTTGTCGATGTTGTCGGTTCCCGAGCCGTGTTTAGAGATAACCCGCAGGGCCGGAGCTGCGTCCATTGCAGCAGCCCCCACCTTGCCGTATCGCACGACCATGGCGACGGGATTGTGGCGTTTGCACAGAGCGACGATGTCGTCGGGTGTCGGTGTCTTGCCGGTGTAGACCAGGTCGTAGTCCTTGAGAAGCGCGACGGCACTGGGAGCAATTGCATCGGCCGTAATGACAATGGTACTCACAGGCTTTCCCCTTCCTTGAGCACGCCGGCTGCACGCAGCGCCGATGTCAACCACTTGGCGTTCGTGTCTCCGCCCTTGATAGCCTCAATGCGTGCCGCTTCGTCTTTGACCTTCTTTGCAGCAGCGGGAAGCAGCCCTTCAATTTTTTCGCGCTCCACAACCACAACCCCATCCGCGTCACCGATAACGAAGTCGCCAGGGTGAACCATGACGCCACCAACGGACACAGGACAACCAATGCGACCTGGAACCATCTTGGTTGGTCCATTCGGATTGGTTCCCACGGAGAAGACGGGGAAGTCCATCTCCTCAATCTCCAGGCTGTCGCGAGCAGCGCCATCAATGACCACACCTGCGATTCCGAGCTGTTTGCAGGCAGTCATCATGATGGTGCCCATCAAAGCGGACGTTTGGTCCCCCTTGCCATCTATGACAAGCACATCGCCGGGCTTCGCCATTGCCATGGCTGCGTGAATCATGAGGTTGTCGCCAGGGCGCACTTCCACTGTAAAGGCTGTTCCCACCAGCTTCATGTTGGGGCGCAAGGCCTTGATGCGACCGTGCATTGCACCTCGCCGACCGGCTACATCAGCCAAGATGGCAGGCTGGAACTGTGATGCCTCCCGAACGATGTTCAAAGGCACGCGGTCGAAGTCGCGGATGATGTCAGGTACGTTATTCATTATTCAAATTCCAAGAAAAGTGAGAAGGCAGGCGTTTCCCCGCAAACGGCAGATGCGTAGCCATTACCGGAGGAAAAAGGAGGGAATCAGTTGGCCTTCGCGCCGGACTCTTTGACGACCTTGGCCCAGCGGCCTGTTTCGTCGCGTACCAAGCTAGCGAACTGCTCAGGGGTTCCACCCAGAACATCTGCGCCTTGCTCCGTGAGTCGTTTTCTTACGTCAGGGGTCTCGAGCGCCTTGTTGAATGCAGCGTTGAGCTTGCTCAATTTGTCCTTGGACACGCCAGCCGGCGCAGCGAGGCCGAACCAAGTCACTGCCTCAAATCCCTTGAAGCCTGATTCCGCGACGGTAGGAACGTTAGGCAGGTCGGCGGAACGCTTGGCAGACGTCACGGCAAGCGCTCGCATTTTTCCGTTCTTGATGTGGCCGCTGAGCGTCACAACCGACGAGATGTACATCTGAATCTGTCCACCAATCAGGTCCGTCGCGCCCTGTGCAGCCCCTTTGTAAGGAACGTGTGTCAACTTGACATTGGCAATGCGCTGGAGCTGCTCGGTCGCCAAATGAGCAACTGTTCCGCTTCCTGAGCTCGCGTAGTTAATGCCTTCAGGATCCGCCTTGGCTGCATTCATCAAGTCAGAAAGTGTCTTGTAGGGCGAGTTGCTTGCAACTGCAATGACCAAGGGGGCACTTGCAACCAATCCGACTGGGGCAAGGTCTTTTTGCGGGTTGTAGGGCAGCTTGGCGTAGAGTGATGGGTTGATGGCCATGTTCGACGTCTGCCCCATCACCAGCGTATATCCGTCGGGTGCCGCCTTGGCAGCCGCATCCATCCCGATGTTTCCGCCCGAACCAGGCTTGTTATCGATGATGATGGTCCAGCCTTGCTGACTCGTGACGGTCGTCGCGACTTCCCGTGCAATCATGTCGGGACCACCACCGGCTGGAAATGGAACGATGATCTTGATTGAGCGTGCCGGGTACGTCTCGGCGGAAGAGATGGCAGGGGTGAGGCTAGCGAGCAGGCCGACGCCGATTACGGCGGCCCCAAAAGCGCGAACGCTGCGGAACGAATTCATCTTGATGTCTCCTAAAGATCGGATGCGTCAAAGTCGCACCTCTATGAGACTCAAGTATTCGCTTCACTCTCCTAT
Source organism: Comamonas resistens (assembly GCF_030064165.1). Taxonomy (NCBI): domain Bacteria; kingdom Pseudomonadati; phylum Pseudomonadota; class Betaproteobacteria; order Burkholderiales; family Comamonadaceae; genus Comamonas; species Comamonas resistens. Next base: position 1,960,462 of record NZ_CP125947.1, on the reverse strand, counting down.
TCGTCCAATCGAACTTTTTTTCAAACCGATAAATTTAACTTTGCCTATTGGGCGACCGGCAGTCTGGCGTGCTTGGCCAACAAGGCAATCAGTCGCTGAGCCGCCGGGGAAACATAACCGCTGTCTCGGTAAGTGACGACCATCCGACGGCGCATAGTTGCACCCCGTACCTTTACTTCACGCAGCCCTGCGCCAGAACTGCCTTCCTGGAGATGCAATCGGGAGATGAAGCTCAGCAAGCCTGTTTCAGCAATGAGCGTGGGCAGCATCAGCAACATCGTGCTTTCTACCTGGACGATCGGGCGTGGCAGATGGTGTCGGTCGAACGTTTGGTCCAGCCAATCGCGGATAGGTGCTCCTTGCGGCTGCAATACCCATTTGTAGTCTGTGAGGTCACTCAGTGTTACCCGAGGCCTCGAGAACAACTCATGACTCGAAATCGCGGCCACAACAAGCTGGTCTTCAGCCAACAAACGCGAAGTGAGTCCTGGTTCGCTGGGGGCATCTGTACCGACAAGAAGATCAATGTCTCCGCTGCGCAGCAGCGGGGCAAGGACATCGCCAAGTGCGACCGTTGTTTGTATCGTCACGCCAGGTGCTTCTGCAAGCAAGTCCCGTGCTGCGGGCGGCAATAGAAACTGCGCCGCAGTAGGGACAATTCCGAGTTTGACGTGACCCGATACTCCCTGACCAATGTCTCCAATTTCGCGGTGAGCGCTCTCGATGTCGAACCGAGTCCGTTGAGCCCACTTCAATAGCGTATGCCCCGCTGTAGTCAACCGAATTCCTCGGCCGGCCTTTTCTAACAGCGTGGCCCCGCACGCATCCTCCAGACGTCGAACGCAACTCGTAAGAGCTGGTTGAGTCTTGTGCAAGCGCTCGGCAGCTCTGCCCATGTGCTCAAGTTCAGCAATGACTTCAAAGTACTTCAAATCCCGCAAGTCCACCTGAATCCCTTTAGTTCAATCTATGTCCAGTGGCATCGTCGTACGCAGACTCGCAATGCCGGTAACGACAAGAGGCGAACACTTGCACACTTGCCGCGACGCCCATTGAAAGTTTAGCGGCGTAGATAGTTGCCGGCGATATCGCCTAACCAAGGCGGGCGTAGTGTTCGGACAAGGACAGCGTTGATTCTTGGTCGTTGAGCGTCGGAGTTTCGGAGACCATGCTGCTCAACGGAATGGTTCTATTGGTCGACTCGAGTCTTTCGGAGCGCCACCGTTTGGGTGGACGGCGAACCAAGCGATCGAGTGACTGATCCTGAGGGCGGAGTCGTGGAGCCGCCGATCAAGCTAAACGCTCAGCGTGGGCTGCTGCCGGTTTCGTCGACACCAGCCTAGGGAAGGTCTGCACGAATTACTTGGAAGTGAGCTACGCCCGTCCGTGAGATAAAGCCTGCCTCAGCAAGGCGCCCAAACGTTGTCCAGGCGCCTCCAGGGGGATGCAATTCCCCGATTTCGTGGGCATTACGCCCCTTGCACGCGCACCTGTGCCATGGCTTTCAGCTTGTGCCTGGCCATCCACAGGTTGGACAGGGCAAACAGCGTCACGATCTGCGCCGTGTTTTTCTTCAAACCACGGTAGCGCACCTTCACATATCCAAACTGCTGCTTGAGCACCCTGAAGGGGTGTTCCACCTTGGCCCGGATGCGCGCCTTGGTGCGCTCCAGCTGGTCGATCAGATCATCAAGAGGCTTGTCTTTGTCCAGCGCCCGGCGCAGGCCTGGGCGCATGGCCACGTGCCAGCACACGGCTTGCCTGGCATCGGGGCGCTTGTCCGCCCCTTGGTAGCCCGCATCACCAAAGGCATCTGTCTCCTGCCCGTGCAGCAGGCTGTTGGCTTCGACGATGTCGCTGACGTTGCCAGCCGTGCCCCGCACTGTGTGCACCAGGCCCGAGTCGGCATCCACCCCGATGTGGGCCTTCATGCCAAAGTACCACTGGTTGCCCTTCTTGCTCTGGTGCATCTCGGGGTCACGCTCGCCACTTTGGTTCTTGGTGGAACTGGGGGCCGCAATCAGCGTGGCATCCACCACGGTGCCCGCCTTCAACTGCAAGCCCTTGGCTTGCAGCAGTGCGTTGACCGTGGCCAGGATTTGTTCGGCCAGCTTGTGGCGTTCCAGCAGGTGCCTGAAGCGCAGGATGCTCGACTCGCTGGGGATGTGTTCGTCCCAACGAGACAGACCTGCGAAGTCACGAAACGCAGGCACATCATGCAGCGCTTCTTCCATTGCAGGGTCGCTGAGCTTGAACCACTGCTGCATGAAGTGGATGCGCAGCAGCGTCTGCACCGCAAAGGGCTGCTGACCCCGCCGCCCACTCTCGGGGGCGTAGGGCGCTATCAGCGCTACCAGTTCAGCCCAAGGAACCACCAGCTCCATGGCGTCCAGGAATTCGCGCTTGCGGGTGCGCTTGACGGTGTTGCTCAGGCCCAGGCTGCTTTGCTTCATGTCTGTATTGTCTGGGCTTCAGGCCCTTGCAAGCACATCAGGCGTGGATTCGTGCAGAGGATCCCTAGGGGGCTATCTCACTAAATGAGTCCCGGTAGAGCACAAGTAAAGTCTCCTAGCTATACCAGAGCGACGACTATTATTTGGGAGTTGCAATTTAAGCCTGCTTCTTAAGCCTGTGTTTTATGCTCACCTTGTCCTAATAACGCGCTTAGCATCAGGTGGTAGTCAATGAATGTGGACAAATTTTCGTGCAACCACGACAGTCGGGTTGCTGTTCAAAGGCTTGTCGAGTTCTACGAAGGGCTGACAGGAGAACATCTACAACGGCTTGACGCGTACTATGCGGCGGATGCCTACTTCAAAGATCCCTTCAACGAAGTTCGTGGGGTGGCAGCGATCGCCAGCATTTTTGAACACATGTTTTCCTCGTTGCAGGAGCCACACTTTGTAGTTACCCAGACTCTGGTGCAAGGCCATCACGCATTTCTGGAATGGGAGTTCCGTTTTCGGCTGGGTCACTGGCGATCCGAGGTTGAGCAGTGCATTCGCGGCGCTTCTTCTGTTTGCTTCGATTGCGAAGGCCGCGTAACACACCACCGTGATTACTGGGACACCGCAGAAGAGTTGTACGAGAAATTGCCGTTGCTTGGGGTCTTGATGCGCTGGTTGCGCCGTAGGGTATCGGCGCCTGCAAAGTCAGTACACACGAATGACTCTGCATCCTAGCAATTGGCGTTAGAGGCGATTTTTGCCACGGTGGCAAGAGATGGCTTTCCCACCATCAATATCGTCCGAATCTTCCGAACCCTAAAGTAAAGAGAGAGCAGCGCTATCTCGCGGCCAAACCATCGAAAGTCGTGCTTGTAACCCAGTCGATGATCTGGTCATGCGTGTATTGGCCCGACTCCTTGAGCAAAGCCACGACCGGATCGCAGGCGCGCGCGAACAGAGTGTAGAGCACTAGTTCAGCGGGTAGTCGCAACTGCAAATGACCACCTGTCTGGGCTTCGGTAATCCACGTACTGAGCCTATTGCTCAACGCAATGAGTCGATCCATGTACTCGTCGTTCGATTGCAATGATGCGCTGAGACTCGAATTTTGGGCCGGAAGTGAGGGCATTTGTCCTTCCAGTTGCGTTTGCATAGCCCACCGCACGACCGCTTTGAGCTGATCCAGCGCAGGAGTGCTCTGACCGGATTCGGCTACCTGCTCGGCCTCTCGGCGCAAGCCATCCACAAAACTCAAAGCACGATCTAGCACGCCGACCATCGCTGCGCCGGCTAGCTCTTCTTTGGAAGTAAACAACTTGTACAGACTGGCCTTGGCGACTCCTGCTTCCGCAGCGACCTCATCCACCGTCATCGCGTCGTAGCCCTTAGTCGCCAAAAGGCGGTTCACCGCCGCCACGACAGCCTCTTCCCGTACACGTTGAATTTGTTCTTTGATTGTTGACCGAGCGTTCATGACCAACATTCTAGGACGCACAAGATCATCTTGCACACCAGGTAGTGCAAATTTGAAATTTAAGGTTTATAATCTGAACTGAGCAGTTCAAGATTTGATCTCTTTGGTTTTTTTGAGTATTCACCCAATACTTCAAGGAGCTTTCATGCCTCGCATAGCTGTTATCGGTTCGGGTATATCCGGTCTGGCCGCCGCCTTTCGTCTGGCTACCTCCCAAGCATCGCACGGCGTTTGCTTAATCGAAGCGACCAGCCATTTCGGCGGACATGCCAACACGTTAGAGCTCTGCCTTGATGATGTAAGCCATGGCGTAGATACAGGATTCCTAGTATTCAATCATCGTACCTACCCCATGCTCACGCAGCTGTTTAGTGAACTCAATGTGGAAACGGCACCTTCCGAGATGTCTTTTTCAGTTCAAGTTCCCAGCGTCAATGGCAGGTGCGGACTAGAGTGGAGCGGCAGCTCCTTAGGAGGAGTTTTCGCTCAACGCAGAAATCTGCTGCGTCCCCGCTTTATCGGCATGCTGCTCGAGATCTTGCGCTTCAACCGCCTGACCACAGATATCGCAGAACGCCAGATCGAGGCACAGCTCAATGCGTCAATAGAGGATTTTCTGGACCAGCATGGCTTCGGTAAAGCGTTTCGCAGCGACTATCTGCTGCCCATGATTGGATGCATCTGGTCCTGCCCTACGGATCAGATGCTGCGCTTTCCCATCGCCACCTTGATTCGCTTTTGCCACAACCATGGACTGATCCAGGTCACCCACCGGCCTCAGTGGTACACCGTGCGCGGCGGTTCTCAGCAATACGTGCGTCGCATGATTGCCCGAATTAAGCAGGGTGGTCGGCATGAAACCAGATTGGACACCCCAGTGCTGAGTTTGAAGCGCGATACGCATGGGGTCATGCTGCAGATGCCCCATGGGTCGGAGCATTTTGATGCGGTTGTTTTGGCCTGTCACAGTGACCAGGCGTTGCGTTTGCTGGGTCAAGATGCGACACCGTTGGAGCGTGCAGTGCTAGGTGGAATTCGATACCAGCCCAATGAAGCAGTTCTGCATACCGATACAGCCGTGCTGCCCCAACGCCAGGCAGCCTGGGCGGCCTGGAACTACGAACGTGCACCCTCTCTCAGCGCAGAGAATGCCGGTGTCTGTCTGCACTATCTGATCAACCGTTTACAGCCCCTGCCTTGGCAGCAACCCGTACTGGTTTCACTGAATCCAACTCGACCAGTCGCAGAGAACAAAGTTCATGCGCGTATTCAGTACAGCCACCCTGTTTTCGACCAGGCTGCGATCTTTGCACAACAGCGTGTTGGTGAGTTACAAGGTAGGCGCAATACTTGGTTTTGTGGCGCTTGGTGTGGCTATGGGTTTCATGAAGATGGCTTACGCTCAGGTCTCGAAGCTGCCGATGGAGTGCTCCACTCTCTGAGCCACACACAGCAACCAGTGCTCCCAGGGGCCATCTTGGAGGAAGCTCTATGAGCGTTCCTCCTCTGATTGGCTTTGGCCATATCTGGCATCGCCGGCTTCGGCCAGTCGAGCATGCATTCCGTTACCCCGGATATTTTCTGCTGCTTCCCATGCGAAGCCTGCGTGAGCATCCGGTTGCAGTGCTGCGGCGCAATCGGCGCGGCTGGCTCAGCTTTCATGACAGCGATCATGGCGACGGCAGCTGCGACTCTTTGGCCTGGTTCGAAAAGCTGTTGCAGGATGAAGGTATCCGGGATGCAGATGGAGAAATCTGGCTGCATACCTTTCCCCGCGTGCTGGGCTATGCCTTCAAGCCGGTGAGTTTCTGGTACGCACACCGAGCAGATGGCTCGCTGGCAGCAATCCTGGCCGAGGTCAACAACACCTTTGGTGAGCGTCATGCCTATCTTCTCGCAGGACCTCAGCTCGCCTGGGATTGCGAGCATGTGGCGCACAAGTGCTTTCATGTCTCACCATTTTGCGAGACCCAGGGAGAGTATCGCTTCCGCTTCAAACGCAGTGAAAGCACCAATCTGGCGCTCGTGGATCTCTACGACGAGACAGGGCCGCTGCTGCGCACGGGCGTCGAAGGGACACTGCATCGCTTGAACACTTCCACAGTGCGCCAGGCTTTCTTCGGCACGCCGCTGATGACACTCGGAGTCATCTTCCACATCCACTGGCAGGCACTGCGCCTGTGGGCAAAGCGGCTTCCTTTCCATCGCAAACCACCTGCGCCCAAGCGCTTTGTAACACGATGAACACGACCACTGCCCCCCTACTGAACAAGTCCGCCGGTTCAGCGCGCTCCCTACCACGCAGCGCCAGTCGCGTCATGAAACTGTTGGAGCATTTGCCGCACGGCCAACTGGATTTGCAATTGCCTGATGGACGAGTGCGCCATTTCCCGAAGCAGATCGCAGCGGAAGCAGACGCACGCTGTGCAGTTCAGCACTGGGAAGCTTTGGACCGAATCCTGAGCTCGGGCGATATTGGACTGGCCGAGGGCTATATAGAGGGCCAATGGGACAGCCATGACCTCAGTGCGCTATTGCGACTTTGCATCAGCAATCGCGACCACCTGGAGCAGTTGGTGTACGGCCACTGGTGGGGCCGCCTGGGATTCAGGCTGCGCCACCTGCTTCGCCGCAACACGCGGGCGGGGAGCGCAAAAAACATTCATGCCCACTATGACTTGGGTAACGACTTTTATCGGATGTGGCTGGATCCGACCATGAGCTACAGCTCTGCCTGGTTCGAAGGGCTCAGCGGTGCGCCCTTGCAAGCGGCCGACCTGGAACATGCACAGCGCACAAAAATAAGACGTGCGTTGAACGAAACAGGACTGCAGCCTGGTCAGCGCCTGCTGGAAATCGGCTGTGGCTGGGGGGCCCTGGCAGAGACGGCGGCCACCGAGTTTGGCGCACAGGTCACCGGCGTCACCTTGTCGCGCGAGCAACTGCAGTGGGGCATGCAGCGCATCACACAAGCAGGCTTGCAGGCACAGGTCGACCTGCGTTACCAGGATTACCGGGATCTGGCGGCTGAATATGCGGCGCAGCCCTTTGACGCGATTGTGTCCATCGAGATGTTCGAGGCAGTCGGGCATGAATACTGGCGTACCTATTTCCAGGTGCTACGCGACTGCCTCAAGCCCGGCGGCTACGCTTGCCTGCAATCCATCACCCTGCGCGAAGACCTGTTTGCGCGCTATCTGCACTCCACCGACTTCATCCAGCAGTTCATTTTCCCGGGCGGTCTGTTACCCAGCGTTACGGCCTTCGAGCAAGAGGCCCAACGCGCCGGCCTGACGGTGAAAAAGAAGATGCGCTTTGGCAAGGACTATGCCGAAACGCTCAGACGCTGGCGTCACGCCTTTGAGCAGCGCCTTGATGAGGTGCGAAGCCTGGGCTTTGATGAGCGCTTTGTGCGCATTTGGAGGTTTTACCTGGCCTATTGCGAAGCGGCCTTTGATACGGGCAACACCGATGTGGTCCAGTTCACTTTGCGCAGGCCTGACCATGCATGACATTCGACGGCGCCAAGCCCTGGTCTGGAGCGCCAGCCTTCTTGCTCCCACTATGACTCTAATGACCCACAACCTCTTGGCAGCTACGCCTGCCGCCCCTGCGGAGCTGCGCTCCACCCTGCCCTCGGCGCGCCTGATTGGAAGCGGCGTGCTGCGCTTTTTTGGTCTGCGGGTCTACGAAGCCCGTCTCTGGGCGCAGGCGGACTTCGAGCCGGCGGACTATGCACGCCAGCCGTTCGCGTTGGAGCTGGTCTATGACCGCAAGCTGGAGGGTGAGGCCATCGCCGAGCGATCGGTGGCCGAGATGCGGCGCGTGGGCAGCTTCTCCGAAGCACAGGCACGCCAATGGCTGATGATGATGAAGAAGGCCTTTCCTGATGTCGCTGCGCAGGATCGACTGCTGGGCGTGACTGACGGAGCCGGCGATGTGAGCTTTTTCCACAATGGACGCGAAACCGCACGCCTGCAGGATGCAGAGTACGCGCGCCTGTTTTTTGGTATCTGGCTGTCTGATCAGACTTCGGCGCCTGGCCTACGCGCTGCACTGCTGGGCAAGCGCTGAGGAGACAAAGACCATGCCCTCCCACAGCTCAGTTCCATCCAAGCCGCTGCCCTGGCGTGTGGGGCTCGCTTATGGAGGTCTCGGCGTGCCGCTGGCATTCGTGTCGCTGCCGCTGTATGTCAACCTGCCTCATCACTATGCAGCGGTCGCCGGGGTGCCCTTGGCTGGCCTGGGGGCTGTACTGCTTGCCACCCGCGCTCTGGACGCGGTGCTCGACCCAGCCCTGGGACGCATGGCCGATCGCCTGCTGCAAAGCGGGCTGCGTACCGCATGGCTGGCCGCGGTGCTCAGCAGCGTGCTCATGGCATTGGGCTTCGCTGCGCTGTGGCATCCTCCAAACGCCAGCCAAGCCAGTCTGCTGGGCTGGCTGGCTGCCAGCCTGCTGCTCTGCACTCTGGCCTATAGCGCCGTGAGCATCTTGCACCAGGCCTGGGGCACGCGCTGGGGAGGTGAGCCTGATTGGCGCGCGCGCGTGACCGCTTGGCGCGAAGGTTCCACTCTCGCTGGCGTACTCCTAGCCAGCGTGCTGCCCACCTGGCTGGGTTTTGATGCAACCAGCATGGTGCTCATGATGGCGCTTGCCCTGAGCTTGCTGGGGCTGCATAGCCTGCGACGGTCCAGTGCGATACCGGCGTCCACCGTGCAACTGCACACCAAGCCTGCTAAGCCCTCACCATGGGCGGACGCAAGTTTTCGCAGACTGCTATCTGTATTCATGCTCAATGGCGTGGCAGCAGCAATACCCGCCACACTGCTGCCGTTCTTCGTAATGGATCGCTTGCAGGCGCCGGATCTGCGGCCACTACTTCTAGTGTGCTATTTCGGTGCCGCCGCTGCGGGATTGCCACTGTGGGTGAAGGCTGTCTCGCGCTGGGGGCTGGCGCCCAGTTGGCGCGCCGGCATGCTGGCGAGCGTGATCGCATTTTCCATCACCCCCTGGCTCGGGGCCGGCGACAGCTGGATCTTCACCATCATCTGTCTGACAAGCGGATTGGCCCTCGGGGCAGATCTGGCGCTGCCTGGGGCTTTACTGACCGGCGTCATCCACGAGTCTGGCCAAGGAGGCTCTGCAGAGGGACGCTATCTAGGTTGGTGGGCCTGTGCTGCCAAGCTCAATCTGGCATTGGCAGCTGGACTGTGCCTGCCGCTTCTTGCCGCAATGGGATACCGCAGCGGCACGACCGACCCTGCCGGCTTGCAGGCACTGGCATGGGCATATGGAGGCCTTCCCTGCCTGTTCAAACTGATGGCCTGGGCTTGCCTGTGGCGTGGCGAGCGCCTGCACCAATCTTGGAGACTGAAATGAAATCCATGACAAGTACTTTCTCATTCCTGCCTTGGCGCCGCGCCGCAATAGGACTGACGTTCATGGGAATGCTGGCCGGCTGCGCGGGTCCGTCTGTGCAGGAATATGCCCAGGAGCGCCCAGAACTGGATCTGCGTCAGTACTTCAACGGACCATTGACCGCTCACGGCTTGTTCACGGACAGATCCGGAAAAGTGGTCAAGCGCTTCACCGTGCGCATGACAGGCAAATGGAACGGCGACGAAGGTGTGCTCGACGAGCACTTTGTCTACAGCGACGGCAGCACGCAGCAACGCATCTGGCACCTGAAGTATCTGGGTGATGGCCGCTATATCGGAAACGCAGACGACGTGGTGGGGCAGGCTCAGGGCCAGACGGCTGGCAACGCCTTCCGTTGGAACTATGTGCTGGCCCTGCCAGTGAACGGCAAGGTCTGGAACGTGAGTATGGATGACTGGATGTATCTGATGGATGCGCGGACCATGCTCAACCGTGCTGTCATGAGCAAATTCGGTGTTCACCTGGGCGATGTGACTCTGTCCTTCATCAAGGAGTAAGTGCGATGTCGCTGCTGCACGCAAGGCTCAATCCGCCGCTGTCCCACTGGCAAGGGAAATGTGCCTGGATAGTCGGCGCTTCTTCAGGCATAGGGCGAGCCACCTCAGAGGCTCTACATGCGCAAGGCGCTCGGGTCATCGTATCGGCCAGAGATGCAGTTGCCCTGCATTCCTTGACCCTTGGCCGCAGCGGCTTTCTGGTCCTGCCGCTGGATGTCACCCAGCCCGAGACCATGGCTGAGGCCACTGCGACGGTGAAAGCTTATGCAGGGGCGCCGGATCTGGTGCTGTATTGCGCAGGCCGGTACAGACCGCAACGCGCGACAGCTTTCGATCTGCTGGAGATGCAGCAGCATCTGGCGGTCAACTATGTCGGCGCTCTGCAACTGCTGGACGCTGTCATGCCGATGCTGCTGGAGGCCGGGCGTGGTCACCTGGCTCTGGTCGGCAGTGTGGCCGGCTACCGGGGCCTGCCCATGTCCCTGGCCTATGGGCCCACCAAAGCCGCGCTCAACAACCTGGCAGAGAACCTCTATCTGGATCTGCACCCTCGGGGCCTTGGAGTCTCCATCATCAATCCCGGTTTTGTGGATACCCCTTTGACCGCACAAAACAGCTTCAAGATGCCGGCTCTCATCAGCCCTGAAGAAGCCGCTCAGCATATCTTGCGCGGCTGGAGGCTGGGGCATTTCGAAATGAACTTTCCCCGTCGCTTCACGCGCTGGGTGAAGCTCATGCGCTGCCTGCCCGATAGCTGGTATTTCTCGGCGGTACGTCGTGTCACCGGAATGTGATCTCACCCGCAGCCGTTTGCACTTCAAGTGCGCATACGTCGATGCACTGTTGCCATTCAGCCTGAATCTCGTACACCAGAGCCTGCCGTGGTCTCTGTTTACTTCACACTATCGAGGCGCTTTATGCATATTTCAAGAAGCTCTTTCATGCGCGCTACAGCGCTAGCGGCCGTCTTTGTCGGGACCCAGCTGGCTTTATCGGGCTGCGCCGTATCTGTACCTCGTGGGGTGGATCCGGTGAGCCATTTCGATATCAATCGTTATCTTGGAACTTGGTATGAGCTGGCCCGCATTGATCACCACTTTGAGAAAAATCTGATCCAAGTGGCAGCACGTTATCAGCTCAACGCGGATGGCAGCATTTCCGTGCTGAATCGAGGATTTGACGCGCGCAAGCAGGAATGGCGCAAAGCCGAGGGGAAAGCCCACTTTTTAGGACCGTCCAATGTAGCGGCACTGAAAGTCTCGTTTTTTGGCCCGTTTTACGGCGGCTATAACGTTGTCAGCCTAGACGACGAATACCAGACCTCTCTGGTCATTGGCGGTAGCCTGGATTACTTTTGGCTGCTGTCGCGCCAGAAGTCCATCCCAGAGGAGCAACTTCATTCGCTGCTGCTAAAGGCTCAAAGTTTCGGCGTAGATCTCAGTCGTGTAATCCGGGTGCCCCAATAGCGCCCATTGCCGCCAGGTACAAGCATTTTCAAACGACTTTGAAGTTCGCACCGCAGCCTTTTGCATCGCAGTGAACCGACTCATTCGTGCCAGTCACAGATAGTCAACCTCAGACAGACACTCCATTGACATGATGACTTCTCACCCTACAGCGGACAGCGCCGCCCACCGCATTGCCATCATTGGCGCCGGTACGGCAGGGCTAAGCTGTGCACAGTTCTTGGCCCATGCCGGGCACCAGGTGCATATGTTTGACAAAAGCCGTGGTCCTTCGGGGCGCATGAGCACGCGTCGCAGCAGCGATGGCGATACGAACTGGCAGTGCGATCATGGTGCCCAGTACTTCACGGCGCACGATGCGGATTTCCGCGCCCAGGTAGCAACGTGGGAACAAGCCGCGGCTGTAGCTTCATGGTCCGCCCGCATCGGAAGCTACGATGGGCAACGCTTCATGCTTCAAACCAGCGCCGGGCAGCGCCTTGTCGGCACTCCGCGCATGACCTCGCCTGCTGCACATTCGGTGCGCTGCATGACGGATAGTCCCAACCCGGTACGCTTTCAATGGCAATCCACCATCGAGCCATTGCAGGCCGATATAGGCGATGGCTGGCTGCTGCGCAGCCTCGAGCACGGCACCGAGTCCCTGTGCTACCACACCTTACTGCTGGCTGTGCCCGCACCGCAGGCCGCGCAGTTGCTGGCTGGCGTGTCTTCTGAAGCCACCACTCTGTCAAACAGTACCCGGATGCGCGCCTGCTGGTCGGTTATGGTGCGCTGCGCCCAGCCGGTGCCACTGCCGGTGGACGGCTGCTTGGTCGAGCACAGCCCCCTGCACTGGATTGCGCGCGACAGCAGCAAGCCCGGGCGCATCGGCCCCGAAACCTGGCTGTTGCACGCCAGCGACAGATGGAGCGAGGCACATGTGGAAGACGACGCAGCCTCGGTAACCGCTGTCCTGTTAAAGGCCTTTGCGAAACTGGGCGGCCCCGATCCGGCCAGCGTGCAGGCGACGGCCCACCGCTGGCGCTATGCCGACACTGCCAACCCGCTGAACATGGGCTCCTGGTGGGACGCGGCTGCCAGTTTGGGGATGTGCGGTGACTGGCTGCATAACGGCACCGTGGAAGGCGCCTGGCTCAGCGGCATCAGCTTGGCCCGCCATGTCCATAGGCACTGCTCGCCCATGCCGGATAAACTTACCGGGAGCACACCATGCGCACATCCTTGACTTCTGTCGATCTTCGGCGATTCGTGTGGATTTACCTTTCAGTCAATCCGCCGTTATTTTTCGATCGCGGATGATGCGGCTCCATTTCTCATTTTCTGTCGAAATGAATTTGGCCAATTCTTCTCGTGATGTTGGAGCTGCAGTTTGGCCGTGTTTAAGCAGGTTTGCTCGCACCTCAGGTGCATTCAACACCTTCACGAGCTCGACATTCCATCTGTCCAGCAGCGGCTTGGGTGTTTTCCCTGGCGCAACGAACGCGTACCAGTTAGTGGCGTTAAAGCCGGGATAGGTCTCTGCGACTGTGGGCACATTGGGCAGGTAGGCTGGCCGTGTCAGTCCGGTGGTCGCCAACGGAATGAGCTTGCCCGACTCGATATGCGGCAGCGCTGTGGGTGGTGCTGCATAGAAAGAGCTGACGCGTCCGCCCAGGACATCCTGTAGAGCGGGGGCTCCGCCCTTATAGGGAATGTGAACCGTGTCGATCTTTGCAATGTCGTTAAGCAGTTCGCCGGCCAAGTGGGCTGCTGATCCAGGGCCCGTAGAGGCAAAGTCCAGTTTGCCAGGTTCACGCTTGGCGGCAGCCACAAACTCGCCTAGGGTTTTGATGCCTTTGCTTGCAGGCACCACCAGAACGTTGGGAAAGGTCACGCCCATAGTGATTGGTGCGAGATCCTTGAGCGGGTCGTAGCTCACCTTCATGAAGTGAGGCGAGATGCTCAAAGGGCCGATCGAGCCGAACAGCAAGACAGAGCCATCGGTAGGTCCATGGGCAACCTGGGCATGCGCCAGATTGCCGCCGGCACCGGGCTTGTTATCCACGACCACGCTCTGGCCTATGTTTTCGCCAAGCTTCTTGGCAATGATGCGTGCCGCGATATCGGCCGAACCGCCAGCGGCAAAGCCGACAACCATGGTGACCGGTCTTTTTGGAGGGAAATCCTGGGCATTGGCACCGGCGAGCGGCAGGCAGGCGGCCAATGCGGCAGCCAGTATGAGAGGGCGTCGTTGCATGTTGTCTCCTGATCGAGTCGTTATCAACTCTGTGCAAGCGGCGATGGTAAATATCCAGGACTATTCCGTAAATTGCAATATATGATTAAACTATTGCATGCATCGCATTAAATTCGATATTGCCGAACTACAGGCGTTTGTTGCCACGGCAGAGAATTCAAGCTTTCGTGTAGCTGCGGAACGTCTTTGTTTGTCTGCCCCGGCGTTGAGTCGCAGGGTGGAGCGGCTGGAGGAAGCACTTGGAGCCAAGCTGCTTGAGCGGACTACCAGGCATGTCCAGTTGACCGCGATTGGTCAGGAATTTCTGACAGAGGCGCGCGTAGCGCTGGAGAGCCTCGAGACAGCAGCGCAGCGCATCAGCGATCAGGCGTTGACTCGCCGAGGATTGGTGACGGTGGCTTGCATTCCTTCAGTGGCAAACCATCTTTTGCCAAATGCATTGCGCACCTTTGCCGATGAGTACCCGGATGTGCACGTTCATGTCATTGACGAGAATGCGAGCCATGTCCTGGATGCCGTGGTTAGGGGGCGAGCCGATTTCGGGCTCAGCTTCACGGGAAGCCAGGAACCAGGAATTCAGTTCGAGACTTTGGCGCGCGAGCGATATGTGTTGGCAATGCTGCGCAGTCATGCTTGGGCATGCCGCTCAGAGGTAGCGTGGTCAGAGCTGGCCGGAGTGCGTCTCGTATCCGTATCGCACCAGAGCAGCAATCGACTGCTTTTGGACCAAGTCATGGCAGGCCTGCCTGAGCAGCCAATGGCTTGGTACGAATGCAATCACGTAACTGGGGCTCTGGCTCTTGTCGAAGCAGGCTTGGGAATGGCAGCCATCCCGCAGCTTGCCCTGCCTGAGTGCAATCCTAAGGTCTGCGGTGTGCCACTCATTGAGCCTCAGTTGTGGCGGACTTTAGGCCTGATACAGAAGCGAGAGCGTGTGCTTAGTCCTTTCGCTGAATCTCTGAAGAACCGCTTGCTCACCCTCCATGTGAACCACTGAGCACGCACTGGACTGTTGCAAGCGACCCATTGCGTTCTGCGTTACAAACCTATGTTCCGATCAAGTGTTCTCGATTTTTCAGCGAATTGAGCGTGACACATCAACTCAGGTGCGCGACATCCATCACGTAAGAGCTCAGGGTTTTTGAGAGTGTCAAAAACTCGGAGCTCTAAAGGCTTGTACTGCGATCTTCTTTATCAAAATTCTCTTAAAGCGATCTGCGTTTCAAATCTAGCGCCGAGAAGCTCGGTAGGTGCCCGGACAACCGCCTCACAGCCCAATTGAAAAAGGCGGTTTAGAGAACTCCACGCAGCCGAATCCACTTGACGAATTTTGAGTGGAACAGCGCTGTTGCATAAATCGTCACCTTTCGTTAATCTACCCGGTTTCTCAGAGACATTGATATCCAGGAAGATGGCTCCTATTGGAAGAGGAGCCCATGAAGAAGAGTCGATTCACGGAAGAGCAAATGGTCACGATCCTGCGCGAGGCGGATCGCACGACAGTCGCCGAGGCAGCGAAGAAACACAAAGTCAGTGACGCGACCATCTACGCTTGGCGCAAACACTTCGGCCAGATGGAGGCGGCCGACGTCCTGATAGAAGCCTGGCGCAATCACTGCAACGAGGTGCGTCCGCACAGTAGCCTGCAATACTTGACCCCGGCAGAGTTCAAACGCGAATTCCACCAGAAACTGCAACCCGCCGTCTTCTAGGAAAAACTGTCTCGACTAAACCGAGCAGGTCATAAGCCTCCTAAAACTCAATTAACTCCAATCCTTTCGCAGCAAATAAGCCGATGTATTCAAGCGACGTTCACGTTCCTTTTTAAACCAATGCCGTATCTTTCTCGGCTGATCAGCTCCAGAAAGCAATGATGGGTTGCAGCGGAGAAGCCCTTCACTAACAACGACATCGTTTAAGTCACCCAGCGGCTGCAGAGTTCTTTTGATACGCGTCAGGGTGCTGTGATGACCTCTAGATAGAACTGGCTCAAGCAGCTCCAGCAAATAGCGAGTCTTTTTACCTAATTTTCTGACATCGTGAAATGCGGCAAGGTCTGGCCTCTTCGCTCGTACCGCTTGTGCGATTCGTTTGCGCAGCTTCTTCTCCGACTTCGCCACACGGGTGTCAGCAAAGTTACGAAGCTGATGAAGGCGCTTTCTCGACGTCAAGCTCATTGAGGTTTGCGAAAGCATTTGCCGCAACTGCATTTGCACAGAGGACGGCGAAAGTATTTTTTTTCCTGCCTCCACAGCAGCGTCTCGAGCAGCTGAAATTTCGTGAGTCGATACCGAGGAGCTTTTCCCCTGAAGTCTCAGCAGCTCAACCAAAATGTCGTAATCACGAGCCTTGCCTGCGGCACTGGCGATGGACTTAAGCATGGCTCGCTGCCGCGTATATTTTCTTGAGTCAGTTAAAGGACGGTAGAACCACCAAAGAGTGAGCAGGATGCGCATGGAGATGCGGAGCTGATGGAATCCTTCAACGGAAGGCTCCCGGGCAACTTCCCGGGCTTGTTCGATTGCCGTGTCAACAATTGGAGACGCGAGATCTGAAAACGCTGTCTCTGCACATTGTGTGATTCGGCTCGCTTTTCCATTGCCCATACGAACTCCCGGGCCAGCTTGCATGGCTGCGCATCATTGGTGGTGATATCAAATCATGGAGCAGCGGATGGATGCTTGTGAATTTGCATCACAGTTTCTGCTTAGGCTAGACATAGTGTGCCATGCGTCCATGCATTTCATTGGCGTTGAACTGAGCAAATGCTTGCAACATCCGCCAGTGCTCCGAAGACAACAGGAGCTCCTTTGATAGGTAGGCGTCAATTTTTCCCCCTAGTGAGGCCTTGGCTACAGATAGCTTGCCTTCACAGGGAGCAGTCCCCAGACCTGGTCACTCAATCAACCTTGCTCAGACAGGAGCAAGATTAGGCCAGAAACAGTGCTTGAAAACATCCGCGCAAGCGACTGCTTCAGGCTGTGGATTCAACTGGTCAATGCAACACAATGACCGCCTCTGGCGGAAGGAGTGTTGGCATGAAGCAAAGACCGCGGATTTACTACACCGAAGCTCAGAAGGCCCTGATGTGGGATCGCTGGAAAGCTGGCGATACCCTGCACGAGATCGGCAAGCTGTTTGATCGCCCGCATACCTCCATTCACACCATCCTGAGTGCGTCTGGCGGCATCCAGCCACCAGCTCGGCATCGGTCTCGCTTGGCACTGACCATAACTGAGCGAGAAGAAATCTCCAGAGCGTTGGCAGCAGGGGAATCCATCCGCTGTGTTGCCAGCCGCTTGAAACGCGCTGCATCCACAGTCAGCCGTGAACTTCTACGCAATGGAGGCAAGACTTGCTATCGAGCTGCAAAGGCCGATGAGAGCGCTTGGGAACGAGCGCGTCGCCCAAAGACATGTAAGTTGGCCTGTAATCCCGCACTGGCGCAGATCGTGGCGGTTAAATTGCAGAGTCAGTGGTCGCCCGAGCAAATTGCGGGGTGGCTCAAACGAACTTACCCGGACGACAAGGAGTTGCAGGTGTCTCACGAAGCCATCTACCGCACGCTCTTCGTCCAAGCACGCGGAGCTTTGAAGAAGGAACTCCTGGCGCACCTGCGGCGTACCAGGGTAATGCGCCGCTCACGCCACTACACCCAGAAAACTCCCAACCATGGTCGGATTGTTGATGCCGTTTCCATCAGTGAACGTCCTGCCTGCATCGAGGATCGGGCAGTGCCGGGACACTGGGAAGGTGATCTCTTGTTCGGCGATGCCTACAGCCAGATTGCCACGCTGGTGGAGCGCCGCACACGCTACGTGATGCTGGTCAAACTAGTGGACAAAGACTCATACACCGTTGTTGCAGCGCTGGCCAGGCATGCACAGACCTTGCCGCAAGAGCTGTACCGCTCGTTGACTTGGGATCGAGGATCTGAAATGGCTGGGCACAAGCGATTTACGGTGGCCACCGACATCCAGGTCTACTTCTGCGATCCGCAAAACCCATGGCAGCGCGGAACGAACGAAAACACCAACGGGTTGCTGCGGCAGTACATGCCCAAAGGAATCGATATCTCTGGCTACTCGCAGAATGAGTTGAATGCGATTGCGAGAAAATTAAACGAGCGTCCCAGGAAGACCTTGGGGTACAGAACCCCGGCTGAGATGTTCAACGAGTGTGTTGCGTCGATCGGTTGAATCCACAGCGAATCTGAGCCATTCACAGTCCAACGCCTAAATGGCAACTTCGCAGCACCTAACTAGGGGTAATCCAATATGACCATTACTAGAGTTTCATACAGCGCTTGAGTAATAGGCGGCGAATATGCCGGATGATGTGCATGCGGGCGCTGGATTTGCAGCGCTTTGAAGATAGCCAACTGTGAACACACCCTAGCCGTTGCATACCATATTGCGCCCCTGGGCCTTGGCCCGGTACAGCGCCCGATCAGCGCGCTCCAGCATGTCAGTGGATTGACCGTCTGCATGCATCCAGCACGAGATACCTATGCTCAGGGTCTGACTCACCTGAAGGCCCGGAACGACTTCGATCGATGCAGCCTGCACGGCGCTGCGAATGCGTTCGGCAGCCTCCACGGCGGCTGCGAGGTCCGCCCCCTCCAGCAAGAGCAGGAATTCCTCACCCCCTAAGCGGCCTATCTGGTCGCCTGCCCGGCTCAGAGCTTCCACGATGCGCGCCACGCCGCGCAAGACTGCATCCCCCGCCACATGACCATACGTGTCGTTGATACGCTTGAAGTGATCGAGGTCCATTATCAGCGCGCAGAACGGCATCGCGTCGTGCCGCCCTTCTCGGCGTTTGAAGGCCCGCTCCAAGGCATCAAGGATGTGACGTCGATTGGCCAGCCCCGTCAGATCGTCACGGGTCGCCAAGCGCTCCAGTTCGCGCTCCATTTCCTTGCGCTGGGTGATGTCGCGCCAAATGCCCTCGACGCCTGCGTACTGCCCCTGTTCGTCGCGCAGTGCATTGGTACTAATCGAGATATCAATGATGCGGCCATCCTTGCGCTTCATGCGCCCAGGAAAGTCGTGCACAAAGCCATTGCCCCGAACGGCGGCCACCAGGGCCTCGCGCTCGCGCTGGTCGGGATAGAAATCGGCAGCAGGCCGCCCCATGATCTCTTCGGCACTGTAACCGAGCACGTTTTTGACGGCAGGGCAGACGTAGCGTGTGATGCCCTGGGCGTCGGTCCGATAGAAGACATCCTGCATCGTGTTCATGATGCGCTGGAAGTTCTGGTCGGTCTCCTGCAGCCGCACCTCCATCGCGACGCGCTCGGTCATGTCCAAGAACGCGGCCAGTAAGCCGCCTCGACCGTCGATAGGGACATGATTGCTGGTCATGGCCAGCACCACCTGGCGCCCCGTGCAGGTATAGGCCCGGAACTCCGTGGGCGGATTGCTTCCCTCGCTGCCCTCGGTCCACTGGAGCCGGGCCAACACGCGGTGCTGATCCAGCGGATGAACGAAATCCGACACAATCCGACCCAGCAGTTGATCCGAACTGGTGGCCCCAAGCAGCTTCAGCGCCGCCTGATTGGCATAGTGGACACAGCCATCGAGGATCACAACCACGCTGGCGGGCAAGCGCTCCAGCCAAGTTGCCGGCGGGCTTGATGCGGAGATGGGCTCTGGATCAGGCATGGTTTCAGTATAGAAGGGCGCCAGGGCGTGCTCACGTCAATAGTTACCCGAGCGTTGGCGCGGCGCTGCTGCATAAATCAGCGTTTTGCTAAACCGGACTGCCCCTACACAGGTAGACAACCCCGGTCTATCTTTCGAGCATAGGAGGCAGTCCATAAGCGCACAGAGGTGTACGGCAGAATTATTCCTGATTCTCTGAAGCCGCTTTCAGTCCGTGCCGCCAACGTGAAAAAGCGCTGAGACTGGAAAAGCCTAGCAGCGGTGCAATATCAGAAAGCTTGCGATCCCCATAAGCCATCAAACGCTGCGCCTGCTCACGGCGTATGGCCTCCAGCATGCGAGCAAAGCTTGTACCTTGTACGGCAAGTCTGCGGTGTACGGTGCGGCGATCTACCCCCAGATGCAAAGCCACCTGATCGGCACTGCACCGTCCCGTGGGCAACAGCGCTGTAATCAATAGCTCCACCTCATCACATGTGCCCAATCTGCCACTGACCAGATCGTCACAAACTAGCGCACGCACCTGCTGGCGCATTACAGGGTCCGCAGTATGCAGCGGCGCATCCATATTGGCGGAGGACAGCGCAATACCGTTGTAGTCCTGCGAGAACAGCAGATTGCCACCCAGAATGCTGCGATGCCAAGCCAGGCTGGCCGGGGGCGGATGCATGAAGCTCACACTTCGCGGCTTCCAACCCGGCCCCAGCGCAAGGCACAGCGTGTGGTAGAGCGCTCCCAGCGTAAGCTCTACGGACTGCCGCCCTGCCCCCACCGATGGCATGAACACCTGCTCAATTATCGCCACGCCTGCGGATTCATGAATGTGCGTGCTCAAGCTTTCGTTGTGCAGGTACAGATAGCTATCGAGGGTATCCAGTGCCTGACGCAGTGTTGGCTCATCGCGGGCCAGCATGCCCACCACACCAAACGAGGACAATCGCCGCGTTACCGACAGCCGCAGACCAAACGCCTGCTCACCTGATAACTCGGCCGACATCTCCATCAGCCGCATGACAGAAGCGGCAGGAATGCGCAGCTCTGTGTTCTCAAAGCAGGAGCGCGGTAGGCCCACGGCAGCCAGCATTTCCAGCGGCTGCAGGCCCACGCTGATGGCCAGATCAGCGTAATGCGCCAAGCTGGCGCTGCGCATCAAAGCGGTCATAGAGGTTTTCCCGGAATGTCCCAAAATGATAAATCACTGTCCCTGATCGTCAAACCCCAGAATCAGCGGACTTCTACATTGCGAGGCCTGAACCCGTACTCAACGCAGCACATAGAAAGGTCCTCCATGAACTTCCTCGACGGCCATCTGGTTGCAGAAAACCAGCAACCCCTGATCATCACCGCCGCCCCCTACGCACCTTCGTGGATGCCGGATGACTTCCCTGGCGAAATCCCCGTGACCATGGAGGAACAGATTCAAAAAGCCGTGGACTGCTATAACGCCGGCGCCCAGGTACTGCACCTGCATGTGCGCGAGCTGGATGGTCGCGGCAGCAAACGTCTTTCCAAGTTCAATGAGCTGATTGCCGGCGTGCGTGCTCGCGTACCCGAGATGATCATTCAGGTGGGGGGCTCCATCAGTTTCGCGCCCGAGACCGATGGTGCCGCTGCCAAATGGTTGAGCGATGACACACGCCACATGCTCGCCGAGCTGGATCCCAAGCCCGATCAGGTAACGGTGACCATCAACACCTCACAGATGAATATTCTTGAGCAGTTCGATGCGCGCGACTATGCAGGCACCTCAATGGATGACCCAGCCGTCTTCAACGCCTACAAGGAAATGACAGTGCCGGCCCAACCCGGCTGGGCCGAGGAACATATCCGCCGACTGAGTGCTGCCGGCATTCAAAGTGCCTTCCAGTGCTACAACATCAATAGCTTCGAGTCTGTGGAGCGCCTGCTGCGCCGAGGCATCTACAAAGGTCCGCTGGTACTGAACTGGGTGGCGATCGGGGGCGGCATGGACCAGCCCAGCATCTACAGTCTGGCCAATTTTGTGCGCGCCGTACCCGATGGCGCGGTGCTGACCGTGGAAGCCTCGGTGCTGAACGTACTGCCCATCAACCTCATGGGCATCGCCATGGGTCTACATGTGCGTTGCGGCACTGAAGACAATCTGTGGAACCAGACCCGCACGAAAAAAATGGGGACTGTCGAACAGATCGAACAGTTAGTCCGCATTGCCAAGGAGTGCAGCCGCCCCATCGCCACGCCCCAGCAAGCGCGCGAGATTTGCCAGATTGGCGTGTTTTATGACAGCGTGGAAGAAACGCTGGAGAAGAACGGTTTTGCCCCCAACCGCAACGGCGGCCAGCAAGGCTATCTGCGCAAGGTGGCATAGGTAAATTCAAGCCTATCCGTTGCAGAAGCAACCGCCGATGAAGAAGGCTTGATCCAAGTCCCTTCAAGATGCGCCCATACGCAAAATGATGCGCAAGATGACTCTGCGGATACCCGCTTCCCACGCCCCTTCACAGGGGCTTTTTTGTTTTGAAACAAACCACACGCTACTCAATCAATAGCAATCGTCGCTTATGAGGTTTAGGTCTACGGCGTATATCCATCTACAGATATTCCCTAGCTGGCATGGCTTGTGAATTTAATGACGCGAAAAGAAAAACCGACGGCTCCCCAATCGGGAGACTGCCGGTCATGCAGCGTCATCGCTGTATGCAAAACATAACTACTGGAGACTCAAGCATGCCTGTTCGCCCCGTTCTTCCGCACGGCACCAAGCACCAACCTCTTTTCGGCATTTCTGCTGCGTCAGCCGCTCTTTTCATGGCCATATCTGCACAAGCACAAAGCAGCGTGACGCTTTACGGTACTCTGGATTCTGGCGTGCTCAGTATGTCCAACTACAGCGCGGGCACGGGCTACCTACCCACTACCGCTCACAAAGGCTCGTCCGTCAAAGCCAAGGACGGCGGCCTGGGTGCAAGCAACTGGGGTTTACGGGGAACGGAAGATCTGGGCGGTGGCCTGCGTGCCAACTTCCACCTTCAAGGCAATCTCAACGCAACCAATGGCGGCACGGGCGGAGCCAACTCCAGCAGCGGCACATCTTTCTTCAACCAGCTTTCGGTCGTCGGCCTCTCCGGCAGCTTTGGCGAGGTCAAGCTGGGCCGCCAGTTCTCACCAGCCGCTTATGCCATGCAGTACACCGATGCAAGAGGTCTACGCTACTTTGGCTCGGCACTGACGGCTCTGGTAGGCATGAACACTGCCAGCAAAGCTTGGATCGGCAATAACTCCAACGTTGCCTTCGGCACTATCTACAACGACAACGCCGTTGTCTACACCACACCCAACTGGAACGGGCTGAAGATGGATTTTGCCTATGCTTTTGGTGAAGGCGGCGGCAAGGCCAACTCTCAACAATCGGTCACGGCTCTCTATCAGAACGGCGGCTTCAAGCTCTCGGCGATCTACTACAACGGCTACGGCAACAACCAGGCCAACGCCGCCGCCATCTATGGTGCGGCACTGGGCAATGCGGACGCAGGCGCGGCCGCTGCGCGTGCGGCAGGCTTCAGCACCACCGCCAACACCAACCGCCTGTACTCACTGGGCGCGCAATACAACCGCGGACCCTACACCATCAGCGGCCAGTACTATGCCGCGCGCAACCCAAGCCATGTCGTCATGCCCGGCGGCTCTGACAGCCTTGATATGTGGAATTTCGGCCTGGGCTGGCGTCCCGTGCCTTATTTGAACCTGAGCACGGCTTACTACCATGTCAAGGACAACAAGAACGCAGGGCACAAGGCAACCCAGTTCGTCCTTGGTGCGGAATATCTGCTGTCCAAGCGCACCTGGGCTTATGTGCAAGGTGCTTATGTAATGAATGACGGCGCCAATATGGCACTGAGCCCCATGTATGCCAGCCCTGTTGCGGCTGGCAAGAATGTGCATGCGCTGATGGTAGGTGTGCGACACAGTTTCTGAAGCGCCGTTCTGATGCTATGAATGAAGTAGCTGTTATCGCTGGATACACATTAATTTCAATATTCTTTGATATTGAAAACATGGCTGGACATGCGTAAGCAGCTATCAAAAAAGGCCTGCCAGATCACTCCGGCAGGCCTTTTTCTTTGCGGATTCAAAGCCGCTTACACGCGCTCGAAGATCGCGGCAATGCCCTGGCCGCCGCCGATGCACATGGTCACCAGCGCGTAGCGTCCGCCCGTGCGCTGCAGCTCGTAGATGGCCTTGGTGGTGATGATGGCTCCGGTCGCGCCCACGGGGTGGCCCAGCGAGATGCCCGAGCCGTTGGGGTTGACCTTGGCCGGGTCCAGGCCCAGCTCCTGGATCACGGCGCAGGCCTGGGCGGCAAAGGCTTCGTTGGCTTCGACCACGTCCATGTCGGCGATTGTCAGACCGGTGCGCGCCAGCACTTTTTGTGTGGCGGGGACCGGACCTATGCCCATGTAGGCGGGGTCGACACCGGCGTGGGCGTAGCCGACCAGGCGGGCCAGGGGTTTGGCGCCCGAGGATTTCAGGGCTTGCTCGCTCATCATCAGCACGGCGCCTGCACCGTCGTTGATGCCCGAGGCATTGCCGGCGGTGACCGTGCCGCCTTCCTTCTTGAAGGCGGGCTTCATGCCGGCCAGGGTGTCCAGCGTGGTGGCGGCGCGCACATGTTCGTCGGTGTCGAAGACCACCGTGCCTTTGCGGCTGGTGATTTCCACGGGGACGATCTGCTGCTTGAAGCGGCCGGCTTCGATAGCGGCAGCTGCGCGCTGCTGGCTGATGACGGCCAGTTCGTCCTGCATGGTGCGGCTGATCTGGTAGCGCTCGGCCACGTTTTCAGCGGTGATGCCCATGTGCATTTTTTGCCAGGGGTCGTGCAGGATGCCCAGCATGTAGTCGATGCTCTTGGCATCGCCCATGCGCACGCCCCAGCGGGCCGCCTGGTCGAAGTAGGGGCCGCGGCTCATGGATTCGGAGCCGGCGCCGATGGCCACTTCGCAGTCGCCCAGGGCGATGGCCTGGGCCGCGGAGACGATGGCCTGCAGGCCCGAGCCGCACAGGCGGTTGACGTTGAAGGCCGGGGTTTCGATGGGGCAGCCCGCATCGACGGCGGCCACACGGGACAGGTAGGCATCGCGCGTGTCGGTGGGGATGACATTGCCCATGACCACATGGCCGACCAGATCGGCGGCAATGCCTGCGCGCTCAATAGCGGCCTTGACCACGGTGGTGGCCAGCTGGGTGTTGGGGACGTCCTTGAGGCTGCCGCCAAAGGTGCCGATGGCCGTGCGCGCTGCGCTGACGACGAAGATGTCTCGGGTTGTCATAGCTTGTCTCTCGGGAAAATTATCAAAAACAGGAGCGCATTGCGCAATCCTTGTAAGGGCTAGAGGCCAATTTCATTTAAACCACTGCTGACAATGTCTCACGCAGCATTTTTTTGTTGATCTTGCCCACACTAGTCTTGGGAATCTCAGCGACCAGACAGATGCGTTCCAGCTCTGGCACGGCATAGGCGCTGATACGCTTGGCCTGCACATGGGCCTGCAGTTGCGCACGAATAGTTTCTGCTTTCACATCAGCCGCCGCCACGACGAAAGCCATGGGGCGCTCGCCCCACTTGGCATCGGGCACGCCAATCACGGCCGCCTCCTGCACGCCCGGCACCTGGGTGATCAGGCCTTCGACTTCAATGGACGAGACCCACTCGCCACCAGTCTTGATCACATCCTTGAGTCGGTCCACGATCTGCACCATACCGTCGGGGTGCATGACGGCGATATCCTGCGTATGCAGATAGCCGCCACGCCATAGTTCTTCAGAGGCCTCGGGCTTCTTGAAGTAGATAGGCGTGAGCGATGGCGTGCGCAGCACAATCTCGCCACGCGAGAGACCGTCGCGCGGCACATCGTTCATTTCCTCATCAACCACACGAAAATCCACCAGCAGCGAAGGCATGCCCGTCGAAGTGCGCAGACGCAGATCTTCGGCCTTGCTCTGCGGCTTGCCCGTAGGGGCCAGCGCCAGCGAGACCACAGGACCGGTTTCGGACATGCCGTAGCCCGCGAACACATCCATACCCTTGGACAACGCGGCTTCGCACAGGCCTGATGGCAAGGCCGAACCGCCGATGATGACCTTCCAACCGCTCAAGTCCTGGCCAGTCTTATCTGCCCCCATCAGCAGCATCTGCAAGATTGTGGGCACACAGTGTGAGAAAGTGACCTTCTCTGACTCGCGCAGCTTGAGCAAAACATCGGGCAGATAGCGCCCCGGCAACACAGTGCGCAAGCCCAGCATGACGGCGATGTACGGAATGCCCCAACCCAGTACATGGAACATCGGAGTGATGGGCATATAGACATCACCACGGTGCAGGCGCTGCTCACCCATGGGCGAGCACAGGCTCATGCCAGTGGCCATGGCATGCATGACGATGTGACGATGGCTATAGCACACACCTTTGGGATCACCCGTGGTTCCGGTCGTATAGAAGGTCACAGCCTTGGTGTTTTCGTCCAGCTCGGGAAAGTCATAGTCCGCGTTCGCCTTGGTCACCAAAGACTCATATTCACCGGCCACGACAAAGGAGGTCTGTGGCACAGCGCCATCGTCGGACAGAACCACGATATAACGAATCTGCGGCAGCTGAGCACGGATTTCCTCAATCACGGGCAGGAAGTCTGTGTGTACCAGCAGCACTTCGGTGTCGGCATCCCTGAGCGTATAGAGAATCTGCGCAGGCGACAGCCGCACGTTCACGGTGAACAGGGTCGCGCCCATCATGGGGATGCCGAAATAGCTCTCCAGGTATCGATGGCTGTCCCAGTCCATGACGGCCACAGTGCTTCCCCTGCGCACATCCAGTTCAGTCAGTACATTGGCCAGCTGACCGATGCGGTGACGAAAATCTCGGTAGCTATAGCGCATCTGGCCGCGATAAGTGATCTCTTGATCCGCATGCAGGCTCATGGCATTGATCAGCAATTGCTTGATCAGCAAGGGATAGGTGTACGCCGAGGGTGTGGGCGTCAGCAGATTGGCAGTGGAGGTCATAGCTTCTTGCTTAGGGGGAACAGGGAAATATAGGAAACTCAGAGCTGCTTGCTCAGGCTGCTGACAGCAACCAGAACCAAGACTCGCCTTCCAGTATCAGGGTTTCATACAAAGGTATCGGCAATCCAGGCGACGCTGCTCAGCCGTGCTCCATGACACACCGCAGTTCAGCAGGCGCCGCAGCTCCCGTCGTTAAATACCATGCCAGTGGTCTTGCACATTGCCACGCAGCCCCAGAGTAAGCACAGAGCAGGTGTCAGCAGACAGTTTCATGGCGCCACCCGATCAAAACGGTCGCGTGCCGATAATCCCCGCACGCTCCATCTTTCGATGACAGGCCGGGTAGTCCATGACAGCATAGTGCTGGGTGGCACTGTTGTCCCAGATTGCAATGCTGTTGGGCTTCCAGCGCCAGCGCACTTGGTACTCTGGAATCTGCGCCTGGCTGATCAGATAGCGCAACAGATCGGTCGCACCATGGGTATGGTCCTGCCCGACGCGCACGCGCGCAGCAGTGTGGTAGTTGGTGAAGTGCGTGGTAAAGCCATTCACATAGAGAATTTTCTCACCCGTATCAGCATGGGTGCGCACCACAGGGTGCTCCGGATCTGGGTACTGGGCTTTGAGGGCCAGTCGCTTTTCAATTGGCATGGCCGCGCCGAAGCTGAACTCTATGCTGTGACGTGCGCGAAGGTCCTTGATCTGCTCCTTCACACCTTCAGGCAGCTTTTCATAAGCCAACACCATATTGGCCCACATGGTGTCCCCCCCGACGGGCGGACACTCCACGCAGCGCAACACCGCACCGAACTGTGGCGCTTCACGCCAGGTGGTGTCGGAATGCCAAGCGTTCTCATATCGGTCCAAAGGCTGATCCGGGTTCTTGTAAATCTGTACCAGCCCAGGGTTTTCAGGGTCACTACCCACGACGGGGTGGTCTTCCAGCTCACCAAACTTGCGTGCGAACGCCACATGCTCGGGACGGCTAATGCTCTGATCGCGCAAAAAAAGCACTTTGTGCTTGAACAGCGCCTGACGAATTTCGCCAAACAAGGACTCGTCATAAACGGCATCGGCCAGATTCACGCCCGTCAGTTCCGCGCCAATCGCGCAGCTCAGTTGTTCTACTTTCATTGCTTGTCTCCTCCTGTTCTCTGTCAGGTGGGTTTAAAGAGTGAAGATGGCCGAGCCGACAATCTTTCGGCCCTCCAGGTCTTGATGAGCCTGCACGGCATCGGCCAACTCGTAGCGCTTGCTGATATCAACCTTGATGCGCCCCTCAGCTACATGGGTGAACAGCTCGCGGGCCAGCTCGGCCTTTTCTTCGGGGTTGGCGATGTAATCTGCCGAGGCAGGGCGCGTGAGGAAGAGCGAGCCCTTCTGGGCCAGTATTTGTGGGTTGAACGGCGGGATGGGGCCGGAAGCCGTACCCAGGCAAACCATCAGACCACGAGTCTTCAGGCTATTGAGCGAGCCTTCAAACGTGTCTTTGCCCACGCTATCGAACACCGCATTGACGCCCATGCCGTCTGTCAGCTCACGCACGCGCTTGGCCACGTCCTCATGGCTGTAATTGATGGTGTGATCACAGCCATGCGCTTTTGCCGCTTCAGCCTTGGCATCGCTGGACACCGTGCCGATCACATTCAGACCTTCAAGCTTGGCCCATTGCGACACCAGCAGACCCACACCTCCAGCAGCGGCATGCAACAAGATGGTGTCGCCCTTCTTGAACTCCCAGATGCGACGCATCAGATAAGCCGCCGTCAAACCGCGCATGGTGATGGCGGCCGCAGTTTCAAAGCCAATCGCATCAGGCAACCGGATCAGCGGCGCTGCATCGATCAGACGCTCCGTGCTGTACGCACCCAGTGTGTTGTAAGCACCGGTATAGGTCACACGGTCGCCGACTTTGAAATCCTTCACGCCATCACCCACAGCCGTGATCGTGCCGCAGGCCTCGCTGCCTACTCCCGAAGGCAAAGACTGCGCGGGGTAAAGGCCGCTGCGGAAATATGTATCCGCAAAGTTCAATGCCACTGCGCCATGGGCCAGGCGCACCTGCCCAGGGCCGGGTTCACCCACCGGAACCTCTTCATACCGCAGCACTTCAGGGCCACCAACTTCATAAAAACGTGTGATCTTGGCCATACAAACTCCAGTCAAGTGTCAATGTCTAGTGCGCGTTGCAGTGTTCCCTGCAGCCGCTTGGATTCGTGTTGAAAATCAGGCTTTCGCGGACAGCGGACGCATCACGTGCGCATCGTCTTGCGGCGCAATACCTTGCGCCTCATCACGCGCAATGGCTGCGACCAGCACCATATCCGTCTCATAGCAACGCGATGCCTTCCAAAAGCAGATGGCGGACAGAATTGCTATCGAAGGAATAACTGCCAACGCCGTATTCAGGCCCCAGGCATCAGAAATCAACCCGCCTACAAACGGCCCCACCGCCAAACCAAACAGGTTTTGAAACAGTGCCAACACTGCGCTACCCGTGGCGCGCAGGCCCGGGTGAGTGACGTTAAGCACCGTGCTGGTAGTCACACCCACGGTACAGGTCATAAGAAAGCTGCCTAACAAAATCAATGCGTGCTGCAGATTGGTGGAGATGTTTCCGACGAAGGCATAGGTCAGCACTACAAAAGTCAGCAGTGTCAACACACACATGGCCAGCAACTTGTTGCGTGGGCGGCGCTGGCTGATGCGATCCGCCACCCAGCCCCAGAACAGTGCACCCACGGCACAGCACAGCACGACCAGCGCCGCATGCTTGGCCGCACTCGTCGCATCCATGTCGTGATAGCGATTGAAAAAGCTGGGCATCCAGGCCCAGATGGTGGAGACCACAATTAACTGGCTGGCTCCAGCCAGGCAGACCCACAGCAGCGTCTGCCCGCTGGTCAGCGCGGTATAGAGGCGTTTTACGAATGCCGCAGGGCTGGGGCTTTGCACCTTGGGCGCAAACTTCACGACTACGTTCTTGTAATCAGGCACCATCATGAATAGCAGCGCCATGGCCAGCCCCGGAAAACCCACCGCGCCAAACGCCGCACGCCAACCCCAGTGGTCGGCAATAAAGCCACCCAGCATCACACCAAGCACCGCCCCCAGCGCAGACGCTGCAAAGAAAGCTCCCAGCAGGGTGGAGTGCAAACGCCTGGGAAACAGGCCATTGACCAAGGCAGAGCCCACCGCGCCATAGCCTGTCTCGCCCAAGCCCACCACAGCGCGCGCGCCAAACAACTGACCATAGTTGCGCGCAAACATGCAGGCGATGGTGGCCACGCTCCAGACCGAGGCCATGGCCACAATGCTTTTAACGCGGCCAAAGCGATCTGCCAGCAGCGCCACGGGCAAACTGCCCACAGCAACCACCACCGAGATCACTGACACCAGTGCGCCCAGTTGCTTGTCTGACAGGCCCCATTCCTCCTTGAGATGAGGAAAGAGCGAAACCACGATCTGTCGGTCTATATAGTCCGAGAGCATCAGTAGAAAAATCATCGCAAATGCGAACCAGGCGCGTGGGCGACTGACAGCATAGTCATTGCTCTGATTGGCATGAGAGTCCGCTTCGGGTGCAAGCATTTTTTGTCTCCGTGATCGGTGCGCTTTTGTGGCGAGCTGGACGCCGGACGGTTTGCCCCGCCTCTGAGGTTGTTTGCGCTTGATCTCAATGTAGAAGACAACGTAAATTAAATTTCTCTTTACACGCCAATATTTTTCCTTTTAACGACAATCAGGTAAACACCTAGACCCCTCGAATCTAGGCCCAGCAAGGCTTTCGCCACTGCCAGACAGGACTTTCTGAAGCTGAACAGCCACAATGTTGTGAGAGCTCTGGCCACACAGCCTAGAATTGTTTCCGTTTACGTAAACGTCAATAGCCGTCATACAGAGAATCGGCCCATACCGCCGCCACAACAATTCAGGAGTTCAAGCACGATGACCTACACCGCCCCCATCAAGGACATGCTGTTCGACATGGAGCACCTGGCCCGTATCGATCAGGTCGCCCAGATTCCCGGCTTTGAAGATGCAGGCCTGGAGACCGCCCAGGCCGTGCTCGAAGAATGCGCCAAGCTCTGCGAGGGGGTGGTCGCTCCGCTCAACGTGCCCGGTGATCTGCACCCGTCTTCCTTCAAGGACGGCGTGGTCACGACCACGGCTGGCTTTGTCGATGCTTTCAAGCAGTACGCCGAAGGCGGCTGGCAGGGCCTGCAGCACCCCACGGACTTCGGCGGCCAGGGCCTGCCCAAGACCATCGGTGCGGCCTGCATCGAGATGCTCAACAGCGCCAACCTGAGTTTTGCGCTGTGCCCGCTGCTGACCGACGGCGCGATTGAAGCCCTGCTCACGGCCGGCAGCGATGCGCTCAAGTCCACCTATCTGGAGAAGCTGGTGACCGGCGAGTGGACCGGCACCATGAACCTGACCGAGCCCCAGGCCGGCTCCGATCTGGCCCTGGTGCGCACCAAGGCTGAGCCCCAGGGCGATGGCAGCTACAAGGTCTTCGGCACCAAGATCTTCATCACCTACGGTGAGCACGATATGGCGGACAACATCGTGCACCTGGTGCTGGCCCGCGTGGCCGGGGCGCCCGAAGGCGTCAAGGGCATCAGCCTGTTTGTCGTGCCCAAGTTCCTCGTGAACCAGGACGGCTCGCTGGGCGCGCGCAACGATGTGCACTGCGTCAGCATCGAGCACAAGATGGGCATCAAGGCCTCGCCCACGGCCGTGCTGCAGTATGGCGACAACGGTGGTGCCATCGGTTATCTCGTAGGTGAAGAAAACCGTGGCCTCGAGTACATGTTCATCATGATGAATGCAGCCCGCTACGCCGTGGGCGTGCAGGGCATTGCCGTGGCCGAGCGTGCCTACCAGCATGCCGTGGCTTACGCCAAGGAGCGTGTGCAAAGCCGCCCCGTCGACGGCTCCGTGAAGGCCAGCGCCACCATCATCCACCACCCCGATGTGCGCCGCATGCTCATGACCATGCGTGCCAGCAACGAAGGCTGCCGCGCCATGGCCACCACGGCCGCTGCTGCTTACGACGCCGCCCACCACCATCCCGATGCTGCGGTGCGCGAGGCCAATGCCACTTTCTATGAATTCATGGTGCCCCTGGTCAAGGGCTACAGCACCGAGATGAGCCTGGAAGTCACCAGCCTGGGCGTGCAGGTGCATGGCGGCATGGGCTTCATCGAGGAAACCGGCGCTGCGCAGTATTACCGCGATGCCAAGATCCTGACCATCTACGAAGGCACGACCGCCATCCAGGCCAATGACCTCGTGGGCCGCAAGACCGCGCGTGATGGCGGCCAGACCGCCAAGGCCATTGCCGCGCAGATCGAAAAAACCGAAGGCGAGCTCAAGGCCAGCGGCAGCGACATCGCCCAATCCGTGGCCAGGCACCTGGGTGAAGCCCGCCAGGCCTTTGTGCGGGTGGTGGACTTCATCGTCGAGCAGGCCAAGGCCGACCCCAATGCCGTGTATGCGGGCAGCGTGCCCTATCTGATGCTGGCCGGCAATCTGGTCGCCGGCTGGCAGCTGGGCCGCTCGGTGCTGGTGGCGCAGGAGCTGTTGCAAAAGGGACAGGACGCCGCATTCATGCAGGCGAAACTGGCGACGGCCCGTTTCTATGCCGAGCACATTCTGACGCGCGTGCCCGGCCAGGCCGACGCCGTGATCAACGGTGCGGCCAGTGTGATGGCATTGCCCATGGATCAGTTCTGAGCCTGATTGGCTACTACTGAAAGCTCTTCTTTATTGAAATCAGCTGGCCTGCTGCTGTTGCCGCCATTGTCGCGGCGACATGCCAAAACTCAGTTGAAACCAGCGCGTAAACGAAGCTTGGCGTGAGTAGCCGGTCAGCGATGCCACCTGCCCTATCGAGTAGCGCTGATTAAGCAGATAACGCAGCACAAGATTGCGGCGCACATTGTCCAACAACTCTGAAAAACTAGTGCCGCTCTGGTCCAACTGACGCTGCAGCGTGCGCGTGCTCAAGTGCATTTGCTCTGCCACGCGCTCAATCTTGGCCTGCTCCAGCGGCATCAACAGATAGATGTTCTTGCGCACTTCCTGCAGCACCGGATTCTCACCTGAGGCATGCATGGGAGTGACTACGCTTTCGGCATAGCGCACCAACTCGGGATCAGCTGCAGAATTAGGCACACTGAGGTCGCTGGTGCGCAGTAGCAATCCATTGAGTTCACTGTTGAAGCTGAGAGGACAGCCAAAAAACTTCTTATGCAGATATTGCTCCTGCGGCGGGGCGTGCATGAAGCTCACACCGCGCGGATTCCAGTTCGGCCCGAGCACGGCTTGACAGGCCCGTACCAACACGCCGGCGACCAATTCGGTTGCTTGCTTTTGCGGAACCTGGCTACTGACCAACATTTCAAAGCGCAGTAGGGTCAGATCGCCATCAGGCTCCAATGAAATCGCCAGCGCTGCATTGAGCAGTTGCCGGTAATGAATCGCTGCCTGCCACATATCGCGCAGGCTTTGCTTATGGCGCATTAAGCTCCCCATAATGCCAAAGTCCAGCGACTGCCTCGCTTCGGCCATCTGCACACCAAAGGCTGAACAGCCCGAAGTCTGAGCTGCCAGTTCCAGAAGACGGCACAACGCTTCAGCCGAAATATGCCGCTCTGCATCAACAAGCGACCCGGCGTTCAGCCCCGCCTCGCGCAGCAGCTCTTGAGCTCTCAACCCATGCATACCGCAGACCTTGAGAAAACCGTTGAGAGTGACCGTTCTAACCAAGGTATCCATATTCACATCCAGAACCGAGCGGCAAGTCTTTGTGAAGACGCCTTGATCATCGTCGGTATTTTCATTCAATGGCGCACAAGGAGAAATCCTAACGGCAAATTTGCAAATCAGGCTCGTTGCTGCGTGAATCGTTTCTTGGGCTTGGCCTTGCAGCAGGCCACTGGAATCACGCAATCGCTGTGGACTTTGTCTGGGCTATGAGTCTTAAGTGCGCTATGTCGCAGGCCACGCTATTTAGATGTGCATGTCTGGATTCTGCCCAGAAGTGGCCGCTGGCCCCAGCGACTCAGCCTCGCATTGAGATCAACATATATAGGCTTGGCCAGCACCAAATGGCCCATGTGTCAGCTCAGTCATCACAATTTCCAGTCGAATCCCGATACGACTTCCAGGCATCAATGCTCGTGAACTGTTGACTCCTAGGCCGGCTTTGTAACGGCTGTTGCGCAAAGCCATTCGAGACCTACCAGTTACCGCTCCATAGTGGCCATCTCCACAAATACACCAGCAAGACAGCCAACAACCTGTCTCCATTGAGCGACTGACTATGAGCGTTAGGCAGCCCAGGGGCAACTGAAAGCCAGCTATCGCACCTCCTGAATAGGCATTACCGACAGCCGTTCGTCCTTGCTTCAAGTCGACACTGCCACTATTTCAGCCACCCCGACCGAGTTTCTTGGGCCTTTAAACTAGTTGCATGAATCGACGAAGTTTCGTGTTATCCGCCCTGGCCACGGGGTTTGTTCCAGCGACAGTGGCTGGTCCGCAGTTTCAAGAAATGGCCGAATGGTCTCGGTTTTTCATAGAAGCCGATGCTCAAGGCAGCATCGTCGTTCTCGATGCCCGAGACAAATCTGAAACAGCCTACGTCTTTAACGCAGCGCGTTCCCATCAACGTTACTCTCCAGCCTCTACCTTCAAAATTCCACACAGCCTATTCGCTCTTGATGCGGGGCTGCTGCGTGACGAATTTCAGGTCATTCCGTGGGACGGAGTAAAACGCCCGACGCAAGCGTGGAACGTGGACCAAGATCTGCGCTCTGCGATGAGGAATTCCACTGTCTGGGTGTATGAGCGCTTCGCCAAGGAACTCGGTGATGCACGCGAAACCGCCTACATGCGAAAGATAGGGTATGGCAATGCAGTCACCACAGGCGACAAGCCATTTTGGGTTGAAGGCGACCTCGCCATCTCATCCTTCGAGCAGATTGCTTTACTGCAGCGGCTGTACCGCAACCAACTGCCTTTTCAGGTCGAACATCAGAGGCTGGTAAAGGATGTGCTGATCAACGAGGCGGGCCCCAACTGGATACTGCGCGCCAAAACGGGATGGAGCGGAAAAATCGGTTGGTGGGTGGGTTGGATCGAGTGGCCCGGCGGCCCCGTGTTCTTTGTCTTGAACATGGACACTCCAAACCGGCTCGGCGACCTTGCCAAGCGCCAGAGCATCACACGCAACGTTCTGCGCTCCCTGAACGCGCTACCGCTACCACCTATTCCATAAATTCTGGCCTTGGGGCACATGCATCTATGGACTATGCGGAATGTGTATGGCTCAACCCTCCTCCTTGCGAGCTCCAAAGTTGCGCTTACGCGAAAATTGAAAGGACTGATCAGTGCTCGGCTCGGCGGGCTATTGCCAGACCCATCGCGATCAGATGATCAACGCTCGATCACCGACTTTTGGAGATAACGTCACTCATGTATCTATGCAGGTCGCGAAAATCCTGAACCGTCCAGGCGTGCGGTGCGAGCTTCACCCCATTTTCCCGCAACGTTCTCGGAATCAGGTCTCCATTCGGGCGGAGAATCACCGATGACACAATGACTCCCGGGTAATCTTCAAGTCGCTTTTTGAAGGCAACGGTTGTGAGATCAGGCGTGGGAGGGTTGCTTTTATTGGCCAATGGCCCCGTGCCCTTGATATCTGCACCGTGACACATCGCGCATCTCTGTGCGTAGAGATTTTTCCCGTTGCTGTTTTGCGCGAAGGATTGTGATGATTGACTCAACATCAACGCTCCTAGCGAAGCGATGAACAACTCTCTTGCTTTCATCTGATCTTGTCGTCTCACGAAGATGCCCGGACCGCAAGCATAGCTTCTTAGGCGCAAAATGCCCGCTTCTGACAGATTACATTTCGCCATTCGACTCATTGCTGCCGCTCAAACCTCGAAGGTCAATGCCCCCTTACGCAGCGATTGAAACTATGTGCCGGCTGCCCCGAGCAAACGCATTAAGTCGATTGGTCAGCCTTTCGCCCCTGAGCAAACGGGCTGCGGTAATAGCCAACTCAGCGAAGCACGAACCTGAACACGGCCCCTGTACCAGGCTGAGACAGTAGCCGGATTGTGCTGTTGTGCAATTGTAGGATTCGGTGCACGATCATGAGCCCGAAGCCCCCGGATCGCCCATCCTGTACCGCCGCCCCCGTGAATACAGGGCGCTCGAAGAGATAGGCCTGCAATGCGGAGGAAACGCCGGGGCCGGTATCGCGCACCGTGACCTCGATGCCGCCCTGCACGTGCGGCTGCAACTGCACGGTGATCGCACCGCCCTCGGGCGCAGCCCGCACCGCGTTGTCGATCAGGTTCACCAGCACGCGCTCCATCATGGCCAGATCGGCCGTGATCGGGGGCAACCCCGGTGCGATGTCTGCCGCCAGGCGCTGCTTCTTGGCCTCCACCGCCAGCTCGAATTTCTGGAATACATCCTGCAGCAGATCGGCGAGGAAGAACTGCTCCATCTCCGGCTTGACCACCCCGTACTCCAGCCGGGCGAGCTCGAACATCTCCTGCGCCAGACGGCCGACCTTGCGGCTTTGCTCCAGTGCGATATCGAGATAACGGCGCCGCTCCTGTGGCTCCAGCACCTCAAACTTCATGCGCAAGGTCTCCAGATAGCCGTGCAGCGAAGTCAGCGGCGTGCGCAGATCGTGCGAGAGATTGGCAAAAAGCTCGCGCCGCTGCTGGTCCTGATTGCGCAGAGCCTGCCACTGCTCCTGCGTGCGTTGTGCAAGCAGCTCGAAGCTCTGGCTCAGCAGCGCAATCTCGCTGCCCCCGCGTGCAGCCTGTTGCAGCAGCGGTTGGGCCTGCGGCAGCCAGGACATGCCATGGGTTTCCAGGCCGCGCACGGCTTGCGTCAGCGTGCGCAGCGGGCGCGTGATGAGGCGAAACGCCGCCAACCCCGCCACCATGCCGAGCAACGCCACCAGTGCCATGGACTTCAGCATGGTGTTCGCAGCACTGCCGGCATTCACACGTTCGGCCAGCGACTCGCGGCTCTCTCCCTGAAGAATCACGTAGACAAAGCCCGCATCGCGGCCCGCAACCGTCAACGGTGCCGCGCTAAAAACCTTCCGGCCGCCGAGACTGCGCGGGTCGTCCCCAAAGACAGGCAGTGCGGCGCCGCCCAGCAGCTGACGCACAGGCATCAGATTCACCTGCGAGCGCTTGACCGCCCCCTCCGGTGCCGAATAGGACTGTATGCGTCCGCTCTCATCCAGCAGGTAGACCTCGACGCTAGGATTCACGGTCATCAGCTTGTCGAACAGCCCATGCACGGCCGAAGGGTTCAAGCCCCGCGGCTCCATCAGTTCGGGGTAGCGGGCAATCTGCGGAGCCAGGTCTTGCGAAAGCCTCTGGATGACCTCCTGCTCATGCCTTTCGCTGCCCCGCATCTGCAGCGCCACCGAAGCCGCGCAGCAGGCCAGCAGCAGCACCACGAACACGGCCGACAGCCGTTGCGAAAGTGAAAAGCGCTGCAGCATCACAAGGCATCCTCCGCAAGCTTGTAGCCACGGCCCCAGACGGTGAGGATGCGCTTGGGATCGGCCGGATTTTTCTCGATCTTGATCCGCAGCCGGTTGATGTGCGTGTTCACCGTGTGCTCATAGCCGTCGTGCTGATAGCCCCAGACCTGATTGAGCAGATCAAGCCGCGAGAACACCTTGCCTGGCTGGCGGGCAAAGAAATACAGCAAATCGAACTCGCGCGGCGTCAGTTCAACGGACTGCCCATCCACCTGGGCTTCGCGCGCAATCGGGTCGATGCTGAGCCCGCCCAGCGAGAGCACACCGGACTCCAGCCTGGCATTGCGGGCCAGCGCCTCGCTGCGCCGCAGCAGCGCACGCACACGCGCCACCAGCTCCATCACCGAAAACGGCTTGGCCAGATAGTCGTCGGCACCCAGCTCCAGTCCCAGGATGCGATGCACCTCGCTGGAACGGGCACTCGTGATGATGATGGGAACGTAAAAAGTCATGGCTCGCGCACGCCGGCAAATCTCCAGGCCGTCCACCCCTGGCAGCATCAGATCCAGCACCAGCGCGTGCCAGCCCCCGCGCTCCACCGCGGCCAGGCCCAGCCGCCCATCGGCAACATGTTCGACGTCGTAGCCTTCGTCACTCAAGTGCATGCGCAACAGCTCGGCAATGTTGTCATCGTCCTCGACGATCAGGATGCGTTTCGGAGTGTCCATCGGCACATTCTCTCGCAGCAGGGCAGACCGATGTATCACGATTTTTTGAACTTTCGGTGAGGACTTCGAGACCAGCCGCGCCGAACAATGCGCTCATGCCATCCCTCACGCATCAACCGTCGAAACGCAGCCCCGCACTGCAACCGCTGTGGCTGCGCATTACCCACTGGCTCAATGCCGTGGCCATCCTGGTCATGGTGATGAGCGGCTGGCGCATCTACAACGCCTCGCCCATCTTCGACTTCGCTTTTCCCCGCAGCATCACGCTGGGCGGCTGGCTGGGCGGAGCACTGCAATGGCACTTCGCCGGCATGTGGCTGCTGGTGCTCAACGGGCTGGCCTACCTGCTGCTCAACCTGGTCACCGGCAGATTTGCGCGCCGCATGTTTCCCGTCACCCCACGCGGCGTGCTGCGCGATGCCTGGCTGGCACTGACAGCACGCCTGTCGCATGCGGACATGAGCCACTACAACCAGGTGCAGCGCGCAGCCTACCTGTTTGCCGTTGCAGACCTGGTAATGCTGGTGGCCAGCGGCCTGGTGATCTGGAAATCGGTGCAATTTCCGCTGTTGCGCGAACTTCTGGGCGGCTACGACATGGCCAGGCGCATTCATTTTTACTGCATGGCGGTCATCGTCGGATTTGTCGCCGTGCACATCGCCATGGTCGTCCTGGTTCCGCGCTCGCTGCTTGTCATGCTGCTGGGCCGCTCTACTCTGCACTCTGCCGCCAAGGAGACCAGATCATGACCCCCTCCATCTGGCAGCGGGACAACGCCGAAGCCGTGGTCGCCGAGGCGCGCCGCCTGCTCAACCGGGAATTGCCGCAGGCCTCGCGTCGGCAGTTTCTGGCACGCGGGCTCACCCTGGGCGGCCTGGGGCTGCTCAGCGGCTGCAGCATCGACGACAACGCCACCGCCGAGGCGGCACTGACGCGGATCTCGCGCTTCAATGACCGGGTACAGGGCTGGCTGTTCAGCTCCTCACGTCTTGCACCGACCTATCCCGACTCCATGATCACCCGGCCGTTTCCATTCAACGCTTTCTACGGCGAAGACGAGGTGCCTCACGTCGATGCGGCAAGCTTTCTTCTGGAAGTCACAGGTCTCGTGTCCGACAAGCGACGCTGGAAGCTGCAGGAGCTGCGCGCACTGCCACAGTACACACAAGTCACGCGCCACATCTGCGTGGAAGGCTGGAGCGCCATTGGCAAATGGGGTGGCCCACGCTTTAGCGACTTTTTGCGTGCCGTGGGTGCGGACCTCAGCGCGCGCTACGTGGGCTTTCAGTGTGCCGACGACTACTACACCAGCATCGACATGGCGACGGCCCTGCACCCGCAGACGCTGCTCGCGCTCGACTGGGATGGACAGGCGCTGCCGCCCAAGTACGGCTTCCCCATGAAGCTGCGCATGCCCACCAAGCTTGGCTACAAGAACCCCAAACACATACGGGCCATCTTCGTGAGCAACACCTTCAACCGTGGCTACTGGGAAGACCAGGGCTACAACTGGTTCGGCGGCAGCTGACGAAGTGCTCCCATCCGATCTCTCCGGTTCTCACAGCGGCACATGCCGCCTTTTTCCACCTCAACCTAGAAAGCACCATCATGAAAAACGCATTCACCACCGCTGCACTCTCCATGTGTCTGGCTCTTGGCGTCACTTCGGTTTTCGCGGCCGACGCCATGACCAAGGACTCCATGGGCAAGGATCAAATGGGCATGGAGAAATCCTCCATGGACAAGGATGCCAAGCACAAGGACGCCATGGGAATGGACAAGGGTATGAGCAAGGGTGCAATGACCAAGGACGGTAAATCGGCCATGGACCACATGGGCAAGGACAGCATGGCCAAAGACTCCATGGGTAAGGATGGCATGGCTAAAGACTCCATGTCCAAAGCCGGCATGGACAAGTAACAGATCAAGGGCGTGACGGGGTCAGTCACGCCTGATCAACGCATATCGGCTGGAACAACCATTTCCATGCTGAAAAACAGGCATAGGTCTCGCCGAAGATGACCTAAAGAGAGTTATCGCTGTTGCTGCGCACACACAATAGGCGAAGCTTTGTCAAACGGATGCGGATGGGGGTCACCGCTCTTGGAGAGGTCATATACGGTATCGCTTGGCGCTTCTCCCGAAACCGTGCAGTTCCGTCCGAGTCGTTTTGCTGTGTAGAGTAAGTCGTCTGCGCGCTTGATTGCGTTGGCGAAAGGTTCACCCGCTTGGACTAAGGTAACGCCCATGCTGGCTGTGAAACGTGAATTGGGGGCATGTGGGGCCCAACTCTGCGCTACGAAATTCGCGCGTATCTCATCAGCGATTGCGGTCGCGCTCTCCAGATTTGCTCCGGGCAGCAGCAACAGGAATTCCTCTCCTCCCATCCGAGCAGCACAGATTTGCATGCCTACCCCTGGTTGGAAAAGAGCTCCAAATCGTGCCAGCACCATGTCGCCAAACGCGTGACCGAAGAGATCGTTAATGCGCTTGAAATGGTCGATGTCGGCCATGATCACTCCCGTCGGCATCGCCGTCTCCGGAAAGTGGAGGCTTGAAAGAGAGGCGAGACGACTATCGAGCCCCTGTCGGTTCAACAGGCCCGTCAACGCGTCGGTGTGGGCCTGGTGACGGTATCTCTCTATGGCGTCATAGCTCGTCGCAATGAAGACCGCGAAGGTTAGAACAATGCTTCCGAGTAGCCCTGTATATTGGATCAAAGTCCCCCAGACGGAGACTCTCCACTCTCCCAATGCGAGAGAAGGTGTCGGCGCGGCAATGTACAAGACGCATTGACCCGTCAACACTAACGCGATAAAAAGAAACGCGGCGGTAAGCACCTTGTCCGACGTAGTTGCGACCTGCCTTGCAAAAGAGAGCGTGGCCCGCCAGATCAATAGCGCGCAAAAGGCCTGAACGAAGAACGACTCCAGTTTTGCGCTGGCAAATAGGACAACCGAGACGATCACCATTGCTGTTGAGGCCAGCAGGACCGCAATCTCAATATAGAGAGAAGTCTGCCTGCCACGACGGCTCTGCAGTGCGCGACATGCCAACATAACGCCGCACAGAATGAAAGCATCCTCGAGGGCTTGCTTGTAAGGGGAAAACTCGCTGGCCTGCACAAGCATGATGGCGTAGCCAGTGCCCAGGCATCCAAGAGCGCTGCCCCATTGGAGTGTGGTGAAACCAACGAAGCGTGCGGCGCAGAGTCCAATCGCGCACAAGAGGATCGCCGCAGGTACAGACCATTCAAGCAGGGTTGCAGACATAAACGGACGAGTACATGGAAACGGGCGGCAGTGGCGCAGAGACTACTTGCTGATTCAAAGAGGCCAGCACAAGCCTATGCGCCGCCTTGTCTGAAGTTTGGCATTGGCCTACGCGACATAGCATGTCTTAAAAATGTTACAACATGCTTCAACTTATCACCAGAGCTCAAGGTCAAGGAATGTCAAGCGATGCGAGTGCACCCGGGCTTAAGGCTGGGAATTGCCTAATAAAATGGGAGCATCCCAGCTAGAGTCCAGATTGGGCCGGCCGACACAGGACTTGGCAAAGCCACCAACAGGCTGCAGGTCGCTTACCAAAGGATGATCTGCGAGCAGCGGAACAGCGACAGCTTGCGGCCCTTGTCGTTAACTACTGTGGCAGACCACACTTGTGTCGACCGCCCCAGATGTTCAGCCACTGCCTCGACGCGCAAGACTCCCTCTTTGGCGGTGCCGAGAAAGTTGGATTTCAGCTCCAGTGTGGTGAACCCTTTCGCGCCGTCCGGCAGATGCGCCAGGGTTGCATAACCCGCACAGGTATCGGCCAGCATCACCTGTGTCGCGGCATGCAGGAATCCGTTGGGAGCCATCATCCATGGGGCAATGGTCAGCTCCATAGTCATGCGACCTTCGGCCAAGGCTAGCGGCCTCACGCCAAAAGTATCTGGCAGAGTGCCACGCTGACGCTCGAAAAGGCTATCGATAGTTTCCGTAGTACGCAACATTGCATGCTCCCGTGCGATCAATCATTGTGGGGATGGAACTGCTTTTCGTTGGTGTCCGCTTGCCACCAGCGCAGCGAACGC
Source organism: Comamonas resistens (assembly GCF_030064165.1). Classification (NCBI taxonomy): domain Bacteria; kingdom Pseudomonadati; phylum Pseudomonadota; class Betaproteobacteria; order Burkholderiales; family Comamonadaceae; genus Comamonas; species Comamonas resistens. The sequence goes on along the minus strand of NZ_CP125947.1, from coordinate 1,918,858 downwards.
CGCTACCGATGCCACGGCCAGTACGATGCCAAGCCCTGCGCTGGATCCAGCCAAACTGGCTAGCACCGTCATGACGCCCGCACAGGCCATCTGCAAACCGCCCAATAGCGATGAGGCTAGCCCGGCCTGGCGACTAAATGGCCCCAATGCCATGGCCGTCCCTAGTGGATTGACTAAACCCATACCCAAAAGGTAGAGCGCAACCGCCCCGGCAAAATACGCGAGGTTGCGGCCCTCACCACCTGCCAGCATCGCAAGCGCGCCAACCAAGGCTGCCATACAGCCTATGCAGCTCACTCGAACAGCACCCCAGTGATGCGCCAGGCGCGGTGCAAACATCCCAGCACCAAAGACTACGAACACCGTGCAGGCAAAAAACAAACCAAGCCCTAACGCACTCAACCCCATGCGTCCCATCAAAACGGCCGGTGTCGCTGCAAAAAAGGCATACAGCCCGCCCACGATCACGCTCACCGCGAATGCCGGCCCCATGAAACGGCTATCCCGTGCCAGGGCTACATAGCCGCGCAGCACTTCACCGAATGTTGCCGCCGCGCGGCGATCCCGAGAGTGCGTTTCTCCCACTGCGGCCACATAAGCCAGTGCCAGCAGCAAACCCAGAAACCCCACCAGCACAAAACTGCCACGCCAGCCCGGACCGTACTCCATCGCACTTCCCAGCAGAGGCGAAAAACCTGGCGCGGCAGCCATGGCCACCATGGTCAAAGCCAGTGTGCGAGACAGTGCCTCGCCTTCAAACAGATCACGCGCGATGGCTCGTGACAGTACAGAGGCGGCACACACACCTATGGCCTGCACCACTCTACCCGCCACCAACACAGGCAGAGTCTGAGCCCAGGCACAGACCAGGCTGCCAGCAATGAACAAAGACAGTCCACTCAACACGGGACCGCGTCGGCCCCAGCGGTCCGAGATTGGCCCGACAAACAGCTGACCAACCGCGAAGGCCAGGAAAAATCCCGACAGCACAGGGCCCATGTCGCGCATACCCACGCTCAACTCAGACGCCATGCGAGGCAAGGCTGGCAAGATGATGTTGGTGGACAGTGCACCTAGCGCAGCCAACCCTGCGAGTACGCCCAGTAGCCGACCGTTCAGTCTGGCAGGCACGGAGTCGCCCTGTGCCAGGGCAGCGGAAGTAGAGGTATTCATGGTTTCGTCATTAAGCAGAGACTCAGACTCGCTCCAGGATCGTGGCGATGCCCTGCCCGCCACCTATGCACTGTGTAGCCAAGGCGTAGCGCCCCCGCTGCCGCACCAGTAGGGAAGCAGCTTTACCCGTGATGCGCGCACCCGTGGCGCCCAGTGGATGACCGATGGCCAATCCGCCGCCGTCGATATTCACGGTTGCCATCTCTAGGCCAAGATCACGGATGCAAGCCAGCGCCTGTGACGAAAAAGCTTCGTTGATTTCTACCACGTCCAGATCGGCCACCGTCAGACCGGCGCGCGCCAGCGCCTTGCGCGTGGCCGGTATCGGGCCGATACCCATGATGGCCGGATCGACTCCCACTGTCGCAAAGCTGCAGATGCGCGCCAGGGCCTGGAGGCCATGGCGTTCGGCAAAAGCGTCGCTGGTGACCAGCACCGCCGCCGCGCCATCGGTCAACGGCGAAGAAGTTCCCGCTGTGACCACGCCATCAGGCCGGAAGACGGGTTTGAGCCCGGCCAGCGCCTCCAGGGCGGTAGCGGGACGAATGCAACCATCGGCATCCACCACTTCGCCATCTGGCAAGCGGATAGGAACGATTTCACCGCTCAGACGGCCCTGCTCGCGAGCGGCTGCAGCCTTCTGATGGGATTGCAGCGCAAGCAGTTCCTGGTCAGAGCGACTCACGCTCCAGCGCTGTGCTACGTTCTCAGCTGTCTCGCCCATCGAGATATAGGCATCGGTATTGGCCTTCAACTCGGGGTTAGGCGAGAAATTGAAGCCGCCCTGCGGCACCATGGTCATGGACTCCACCCCCACGCAGAGAAAAGCGTCGCCCATGCCAGCCTCGATCTGCGCCGCTGCGATGTGCACCGCCTGCATCGACGAGCCGCAGAAGCGGTTCACGGTCATCCCACCTACGGCTTCTGGCAGGCCAGCCAACAGACCGACGATGCGCGCCAGGTTGTTGCCCTGTGCGGCTTCGGGGTAAGCGCAGCCCAGGATCACATCCTCCAGCAATGCTGGGTCCAGACTTGTGCGCTGGAGCAGGCCCTGCACGACCTGCGCTGCCAGGGTGTCAGGCCGCACTTCGGCCAGGCGGCCCTTGCGGGCGAAGTGGAACGGCGAGCGCGCATAAGCGGCGATGACGGCTTTCATGATCTGTGCTCCTCAAAATGCTCAGTGCACAGCCACATAACGCTGCGCAACGGTGTTGCTGGACAGCTGGCCCGCCATGGCTTGGCGCGCGGCCTCGTAGGCGTCCCATTTCTCTCCGGCATGCAGCGAAGGAATGGTGACTTTCTCGCCACGTTCGAAACCGAGCAATGCGGCATCGACCAGATCCTCGGCGCGCATCACGATGCGCTGGTCCAGATGCTCCACCGGCAAACCGCCAGTGGCCCAAAAGTCGGTTGCGGTGGCACCAGGCAGAACGACCTGCACCTGCACGCCCGTATCAACCAGTTCCTTCTGCAAGGACTGACTGAAAGCCAGCACAAAGGCCTTGCTGCCCCCATAGACACCGTTGAGTGTTTCCGGCGCAATGGCCACGATGGAAGCGACGTTGATGATTGCCCCCTTCGCCCTTGCCACGAAACCAGGCACTGCGGCGTAAGCCAGTCGCATCGGCGCAGTGACATTCAGCTCGACCATGCTGGTCATTTGCTCCACATCGCTTTGCAGCAGCGGCGTGTGCGTGCCCATACCGGCGTTGTTCACCAGCAGGGTGATGCTGGCGTCCGTGCGCAATTGCTCTTCCACCCGTGCCAGTTCTGCGCGGTCGTTCAGATCGGCCGGCTGCACCTCCACCGCGCGGCCGGTGCGGGTACTGATGCTACTGGCCAGCGCATTCAGCCGCTCACGGTTACGGGCGACCAGGATCAGATCGTAGCCGCGCTGCGCGAGCTTTTCTGCATACAGTGCACCGATGCCAGATGAAGCGCCGGTAACGAGAGCGGTGCCGAGATGGGTTTGTGCCATGGTGAAACTCCTTGAAGATTGATGGGTGCTACCCATGGCGTGAATGGTGTGACATACGGACAATGTCGTAAATGACGTATATAGTCATAAAAAAGGACATCCAGAAGGACGCTTTTATGCACCGCATCGGCTACATACTCCCGGAAGGCTTCCAGGTCATGGCACTCGCCACCCAAGCCGTGTTCGAACTCGCCAATCTGGTGTCCAGGCGGACTTTCTATACCGTGGAAACCTATGCACTGGACGGTACTGTCCGTGCCTCGACAGGTCTTGTGCTACAGGCCAAGCCACTAACCACGCACAGCAGCGCCGATACCTGGCTGGTAGCGGGCACCATCATGCCGTTGGACACTCCCCCGGCGCCCGAGCTGATCCAGCTACTGGGCAAGATCGCGGCACGCGCACGGCGTGCCGCTGGCCTATGCACCGGTGCCTTCCTGCTGGCCGACGCAGGCCTGCTCGACAAACGCCGCGCTACCACCCACTGGTATTGGGCAGAAGCCTTGCAGCAGCGCCACCCACAAACACAGATTGAAGCCGACCGTATTTACATCGCTGACGGACCGATATGGACCTCTGCCGGAATGACGGCAGAGATTGATCTGGCGTTAGCACTGGTAGAAAAGGACCTTGGGGCGAAGATTGCACGATCCGTGGCACACCGCCTGGTCATGCACCAACGCCGCTCGGGCGGGCAGTCGCAGCACTCGGAAATGCTCAAGCTAGCCCCCAAATCCGACCGCATCCAGCAGGCGCTGGAACATGCACGGCGCAACCTTTCACAGTCACTTAGCGTGGAAGATCTGGCCGAAGCTGCCAGCCTGAGCCCACGTCAATTCAGCCGGGTGTTCACAGCCGAGACAGGTCAATCGCCCGCCAAAGCCGTCGAGGGGTTGCGACTCGAAGCTGCACGGCTGATGATCGAAAGCAGCCGCCACCCTCTGGAGGTGGTGGCGCGGGAGACAGGTTTTCGCGACCGGCGCCACATGCGCGAGGCCTTTATGCGCGGCTTCGGTATGCCACCGCAGGCTGTGCGGCGCGAAGCACGGGTCTAGCTATAGCACCTGTGCAGATACGTATAACAAAGCGCGTAATCTGCCCTGTCAGGCGATACGCCATCGCCTATGTCAACAGCCAAGAGTCACCGGCAGGATCCTAGACTCCAGCGTACTCGCCACTGGCCGCAATAGATTTAGCAGCAAAGGTCTACCGTCGCCTTCACTGACAAAGCGTTTGAGCAGGTCCAACAGTTGCGCCAGCGGCAGGCCATCGCAGCCCAATAGAGAAGTAGAGCCATGGAGGCCCAGACCCTGGCAGCAGACTAGTACCAGAGTTGCACCGGTCATCCCCAGCAACTCGTGCCAGTGACTCATATCGACGAGGTTGCAGCACTGTCGCATCTGATTTCCGCACACCGATTGCATCTGAATCAGGGCAGGTCTGCCAATTCAATACCCAAAGAATTCCTCACTGCGCACATCGTCCTCATCAATGCTGGCTGACAACAGCAACTGCTGCATTGCCGCCACCATGGAAGGTGGGCCAGCAACATAGAAGATCGGATTAGCCAAGCCCTCAATGGCCTGCTGGAGCCACTCTCTATCGATCATTTGTCTATCACCACTCCAGTCCACGGAAGAGTGCGCCATATCCGTCATGGTCGCCTTGAGTCGGAATTTTGGATTCTTCTTTTCGAGAGCTTGAAGCTCAGAGAGAAACGCCGCATCTTCTGGACGACGATTGGAGTACAACAGAAGCAGATCCTGCTGTGACTGCTGCATTGCAGCGTTTCGCAGCATGCTTATAAACGGCGTCACGCCAATCCCGCCAGCGATGAGCACACCCGCTCGCGCCGTGTTTTTGTGCAAGGTAAGCGAGCCAAATGGGCCGTCGATATCCAACTCAGCACCTACGGGCAGAGCTCTCAAAGCGCGTTTGTAAACACTGTCCCTCATCCGCGTGGCGAACACCAATTCACTCTCGTGCGGCGCGCTGACGATGGAAAATGCGTGACTTCGCTCGTATTTGCTCTCCCCAGGGGTTGCTCCTGGCAGCTGGATCTCAAACGCTTGCCCAGGGCGAAAGTCAAACCCTGCCGGTTTGGCGAGATGGAATGCCATCGTCCCCTGTGCAACCTCTTCACGTGCGAGGATTTTGCTGTGCTCTATGCCCATGATTCACTCCTTGGCAATCGATGGATCTACACATTGGATATGTGCAATGGAGTAAATATTCCCGCCAATCGATATCCACCGTGAGAAGCGGGTCGAATTGGGTGTTTTCGCCCATCCCCTCTTTAATTCCCGATCTCCAGCCATAAAGGCCTCCAACATGTGCGGTATCAACGTTGCTGCCTCGCCGTAGGCCTGCTCACGGGCCTGGTGTTCCACAGCAATTCAGCGATCAGGTGCAGATGATCATGTTCATGGAAAACCTGTCCATCACCGGCACCCTTCTGCTGCTGGCCATCCACGGCTCGGGTCGCTACAGCCTGGATGCACGGCAGGCTCGCCAGGAATAATCCGCCCCACTCCTCCACTCCGTGGAGTGCTGCACTCCACGGACAACGGCTACCCAAGGCCACCGCGCACCCGTAGCCTATAGCCATCGGGTACCAAGCCCTGGAAGGAGTGAATCATGCGCATATCCTCCGACTCGCCTCTCGGCGTCATGCCGTCGCAGGCATACACAGACCGCAGCGCCGGTCCCATCGGCCTGCTGCTCACCGGCGGCGGCGCACGGGCCGCCTACCAGGCGGGCGTGCTGCAAGCGATCTCCGAGCTGCGCGGGGCAGCGGGCGAGCAGGCTGCCACCAGCCCCTTCGCCATCATCACTGGCACCTCGGCAGGTGCGATCAACGCGGCCGCCCTGGCCTCGCATGCCGACGACTTCCAACAGGCAGTCAACGTTTTGGCCGATGTCTGGGCCCATATTCAGCCGCAGCAGGTCTACCGCTCCGCCGCGCTGCCTGCAGAAGCTCAAGGCTGGCGCATGCTGTTCGGCCTGGTCCGGCTGCTGGGCCGCTGGCGCAGGCAGCACCCCCGCTCGCTGTTGGATAACGCCCCACTGGCCGAGTTGCTGCGGCGCGTGGTGCCGCTACACCGCGTGCCCATGCTGATGGCAACAGGACATCTACAGGCTCTGGCCGTGAGCGCCTCCAACTACAGCTCTGGCGAACACTACACCTTCTACCAGTCGGCACAGCGGGTTGCGCCCTGGCTGCGCTCCCAGCGCATCGCGGTGCCGGGCACCATCACGCACGCCCATCTGCTGGCGTCGTCCGCCATTCCGTTTGTGTTCCCTGCGTCCGACATTGCCATGCCCGATGGCCATGCCGAGTACTTCGGCGACGGCTCCATGCGCCAGGCAGCCCCGCTGTCCGCCGCCTTGCACCTGGGAGCCGAACGCATCCTGGCCATCGGCGCCGGCCGCCTGCAGGAGCCCCAAGGCGCGCAAGCTCCTAATATGCTGACGGGCTACCCCAGCCTGGCCCAGATCGCTGGCCATGCCATGTCGAGCATCTTCCTCGACACGCTGGCTGCGGATGTGGAGCGCATGCGGCATGTCAACCAGACGCTGGCCAGCCTCCCCCCTGCTGCTCGTGCCAACACAGGGCTGCGACCGGTGGAACTGCTGGTTATCGCGCCCTCGGAGCGTATCGACGTGATCGCTTCGCGGCATGCCGCAGCGCTGCCCGCAGGCTTGCGCAGCATGATGGGTTGCCCGCGCGGAAGCTCGGAGCGCGAGACAGCTCAGGCGTCGGCCTTAGCCAGCTACCTGCTGTTCGACAGCGGCTTCACCCAGGAGTTGATGGCACTGGGCCATGCGGACGCCATGCGCCAGCGGGATGAGCTCCTGGTCTTCTTTGGTTGGGAACCTGCAGCCATTCCGTCCAAAACTGGACGAATCCATGCCGCATATACCGTCTAGCGCGCAGGGTTCCCCACCCCTAACCTAGAGCTCATCACAACCAGGAGTTCACCATGACCCAACCCCGCATCGGCATCATCATCGGATCCACCCGCGAAGGCCGCTTCGGCGACAAGCCGGCTGCCTGGATCCATACACTGGCCAGCCAGCGCAGCGACCTGCAATTCGAGCTCATCGATCTGCGCAGCCACCCGTTGCCATTCTTTGACGAAGCGCTGCCCCTGACCTGGGCTCCAGCCAAGAATGCCGCCGCCCAGGCCTGGGCCACCAAGATCGCCAGTCTGGATGGCTTCATCATCGTGACGCCCGAATACAACCACGGACCCAGTGCCGCGCTGAAAAACGCGCTGGACTATGCCTACGCCGAATTCAACCGCAAGCCCGTTGCCTTCGTAGGCTATGGCGGCGTGGGTGCCGCTCGGGCCATCGAGCAACTGCGCCTGAACGCCGTGGAACTGCAGATGGCGCCCATCCGCAACGCGGTGCATATCGGCATGGTGGAGTTTCTCGGCATCCTGCAGCAGGGCAAGAGCTTTGACGACTTCCCGCATCTGGCGCAGGCCGCCAGCGGACTGCTGGACGATCTGGCTTGGTGGGCAGCGACATTGAAGGCTGCACGCCAATAAAAGGAGCCTCGCATGAACTCGCTCACTCTAGAACAGTCCCCCACCATTGCAGCACAGCCTGCCGAGCATTTCCGCCCCATCGTGCATTGCACACGTGGCCGTGGGCACGGCGGCATCACCCGGCTGATGAGCCCCTCGGACCTGGGGCATTGGGTCAAGCCCTTCGTCTTCCTCGACCATTTCGATGACAGCACCATGCGCCCTGGCACCATGCCGCTGCACCCGCACTCGGGCATCGCTACGCTCACCTATCTGATCGAGGGTGCTATCCGCTACGAGGACACCACCGGGAAAGCCGGTACGCTGCCCGCCGGTGGCGTCGAGTGGATGATGGCAGGCGGCGGTGTCTGGCACACAGGCGGGCCCGCCTCGTCCGGCCGCATCCGGGGCTTCCAGCTGTGGGTGGCAATGCCGCCGGAACTGGAGAACGCACCGGCGCACAGCCAATACCTGGAGCCGCAGGCGCTACCGCAGGCAGGGCCTGCGAAAGTGCTGCTGGGCCGGTATGGTGACAAGAGCAGCCCGGTTGCAGCGCCCTCCCCTATGACCTACCTCGCAGTGCAACTACGGGCCGGCGAACACTGGCGTTTCGAGCCACCGGCCGGCCACTCGGTAGCCTGGCTCGCAGTTAGCGAAGGCAGCCTGCGCGTGCCGCAGCAGGTGAATGAGGGTGAAATGGCCGTGTTCGAGGAATCTCATGAACCCATCGACATCTGGGCCACCCATGACACCCAGTTCGTCTTCGGCTCTGCAGCCAAGCACCCGTTTGAGTTGGTACTGGGCCACTACTCCGTGCATACCAGCGAAGCGGCACTGCGCCAGGGCGAGGCAGGAATCCGCATCATCGGTGCCCAGTTGGGAGACCTGCCGCGCGCGGCATTCTGATGCAATCGCAGCACAATACAGGCCAAGGCCGCCCTTCCCCCAGGCCTGTGTCCGGAGGACATCTTGGTTGATTTGAACGATGTGGCGCTGTTCGTGCAGGTGGTACAAGCCGGCAGCTTTGCCGAGGCTGCTCGCCGCGCGGGCATGCCTTCCAATACTCTCAGCCGACGCATCCAGCAGCTGGAGGAACAGCTGGGCGCGAGATTGCTGCATCGCTCCACGCGCAAGCTCACGCTGACGGAGGCCGGCGCGGCCTTCCACGCCCGCTGCGCCGATGCCGTGGAAGACCTGTCCGATGCCGCCGCCAACCTGGCGAATGACGGCCTGTCACCCAGCGGCAAGATCCGCGTGGCAGCCGCAGCAGATTTCCTCCACTGGTTTCCGGTGGAGTGGGTGGCAGAGTTCCTGCACGCCCACCCCAAGGTCCAGTTGGAATTCGCGCTCAGCGATGGGCGGGCCGACCTGGTCGCAGAACGTATCGATGTGGCCATCCGAGCGGGCGAGGTGCATGAGCCCACCTTGATAGCTCGGCGCATCGGCACCGGCCAGCAGACCCTGGTGGCCAGCCCCCTCTACCTGCGCGAGCGCGGCATGCCGCAATCGCCGCAGGACTTGTCGGGCCACGACTGCATCGCCACGCCCATGGTGTCAGGCCGCGCAACATGGCATCTTGACGGTCCGGATGGCCCGGTCGAGGTGCCAGTCTCCGGACGTTTTCACGCCAACTCGGCGCAAGCCCTGCTTCAAGCAGCCACAGCTGGCCTGGGCATCGCGCTGCTGCCCGACATCATGACTGCCCCTCGCGTTCTCAGTGGTGCGCTAGTTCCGGTGCTGCCGCAGTTTGGCATCCGGGGCGTCAATGTTTATCTCGTGTACCAGAGCCGACGGCAACTGCCCCGTGCGGTCCAAGCCTTTGTCGAGTTCGCTACTGCCAAGATGCAGGAGTCTGGGCTGGTCCGACCCACGTAGACGCCTCGCGAAGATTCAGAGGTGAAACTGTACTTCGAGGCGTTTGCCCAACCGGCGGCCACGACGAAGGAGAGCGACGTGGCCGAAGTGGTGTGGCAGGCCGCGAACGACACTTCCGAGCGCCTGCGCTTCGCGGCGGGAGCGGATGCCGTGGCGCTTGCTAAAGACCATCGGAGCGAATTCGCCTGATGCGCACGACTTCGCGGCACATCTATCCGACACACTCCAAGATGCTGTCGCCCCGCGTGGCCGGACTCGCACAACCTGCGTTCGGCCTGCTATTCGTTGACGAGCATTTCGTCACGCGCTCGGCCTTGCTGGTGTCGGCAGCCTGGGGTTGGGAGAGGTTTAGCAAAACGCTGATTTATGCAACAGCGCCGTCGCTCGTCAAACGAGCATGAGGTACTTCTCAAATATCACCAACCCGACTCAGTGAACTGTTTGAGAACCCAATTCCACCAACTGGCAGCACACTGGCTAGCAATTGGCGGAATTCACTTTCTTACGCTGCGCGGAAAGGAAGCTCGCGTGGTGTATGGCCACTCAGCTTGGCAATGGCATTGGCAAAAGCTGGTGCCAGCGGCGGCACACCCGGCTCCCCCATGCCGGTAGGGGCATCGGCACTGGGTACGATATGCACGGCAATCGCAGGCATATCCGTCAAGCGAGCCACCGTGTAATCGTTGAAGTTACCCTGCTCCACTTGCCCCTCCTTGAATGTGATGGCAGCCCCGGGCAAGCACATGCCCAGACCCATCAATGCACCGCCCTGCACCTGTGCCTCCACGCTTTTGGGGTTCACAGCCAGGTTGCAATGCACGCCAGCGGTGACCGCATGCAGTTTGGGCGCCCCATCTTTCATCGATGCCTCAACCACATAGGCGACCACCGAATCGAAAGACTGGTGAACCGCCACACCCCAGGCTCTGCCTGCGGCCAGTTGCCGCTTTCCGTAGCCCGACTTTTCGACTGCCAGTTGCAGCGCAGCCTTGTGACGCGGATGCTGGTCACCGAACTGTTGCAGCCTATAGGCGACAGGATCTTGCTTGACCGCTCGGGCGATCTCGTCCATCAAGGTCTCCATCACATAAGCGGTATGCGTAGACCCCACACTGCGCCACCAGAGCACCGGCGCATTGAGCTCGGGGTGATGCACCGAGAGTCGCATCGGCAGGTCGTAGGGCTCCTTCATGCCCTCCACCGTGGTGGTGTCCACACCGTTCTTGAGCATGAAGCTTTCAAACGCTGTGCCTTTGGCAAGCGACTGGCCCACGATCACATGGTCCCAGGCGAGCACCTTTCCCTTCTCGTCAAAACCTATCTCGGCACGGTGCACATGCATGGGCCGGTAGTAGCCCCCTTTGACATCGTCCTCACGGCTCCAGATCATGCGCACCGGGGCGTCGATGCCAGATGCCCGAACAGCCTTGGTAATCTCGCAGGCCTCGGCCACATAGTCGCTGCGCGGGTTGGCACGGCGACCGAAACCGCCACCCGCCATCTGAACATTGACGCGGACATTCTCTGGTGCCACGCCAAGCACGCGTGCCGCTGTTGCCACTTCCCAGCCCGGAGCCTGGGTTCCCAACCATAGCTCTGCCTTGACATCCTTTCCGGCGCCGGTCACGCGCACTGTGCAGTTCAGCGGCTCCATCGGCGTATGGGCAAGATAGGGGAACACATATTCGGCACTGATTTTGTGAGCCGCACCGCTCAGAGCCGAAACATCGGCATCGAACTTCAACGCACCAGGCTGCTTGGCCAGTTCACGATATTGAGCCAGTTGTCGGGCCGAATCGACTTTGCCTACAGCGCTGCTGTCCCACTGGACTTTCAAGGCATCGCGTCCCTGCTTGGCAGGCCAGTACCCATCGGCCAGCACGGCGACCAGCTCGCCGCCCCACACGCTGGGCACGCGGAGCACCGCACGCACGCCTTTGATGGCTTTGGCTGCCGCATCGTCCACCGACTGAATCTTGCTGCCACACACCGGTGGATGCGCCACGACTGCGGTCAGCATCCCTGGCAGATGCATGTCAATACCGTAGGACTGACTACCGCTGGACTTGGCACGCGCATCCAACCGCCCCGTGGCACGGCCAATGATGCGAAAGTCTTTGACACTCTTGAGCTTCACCTGCTGCGGAACCGGCATCTTCATGGCCTCATCCGCCAGCTCGCCGTAGCCCAGCTTCTTGCCCCGCGGCCCGATCACCTGCCCTGCCTGCGTGCGCAAGGACTGCGGGTCGACACCCCAGCGCTTGGCAGCCGTGGCCAGCAGCATGGCGCGGGTGCGCGCGCCGAGCTCCCGGTACTGGACATAGGAGTTCTTGATGGCAGTGGAGCCTCCCGTCAAGTGCATGCCCATGACCGGGTCCACATAAGCGGGATCGGCATTGCCGTGCACGCTGTGCACCTTGGACCAATCGGCATCGAGTTCTTCGGCCAGCACCATGGGCAGACCGGTTTGCACTCCCTGACCAAACTCCAGACGGTTGATGGTGACCGTCACCGCACCGTCACGATCAATCTTCACAAACGCCGATGGCTGCTGGGTGGGTTTGAGTGTGCTGACCGACACCTGCTCTTCATTCTTCGCTTGCGCCAGTGCAACCGAGGGGAAGATGCCCAACGCAAAGCCCGAAGCCGTCGCCAACTTGAGAAATTCGCGTCGCTCGAGCTTTGCGCCAGCATCCATCGTGTCGGCAGCCAGTGTGCGCAGACATTTGGGCAGGTCCGCAAGAACGTGGTTGGGTATAGGCATGGGATGTACTCCTTCTTTTAGGCCGACAGGTTTTTGGCTGCATCGTGGATGGCTGCACGGATGCGTGCATAGGTTCCGCAGCGGCAGATATTGCCCGCCATGGCCGCATCGATATCCGCATCGCTCGGGCGGCGATTGCTTTTGAGCAGCGCGGTCGCACTCATGATCTGACCGCTTTGGCAATAGCCACATTGCGCCACATCGTTGCGCACCCACGCGTCCTCAACAGCCTTGCCCACTTTGTCGGCAGCCTGCGCTTCGATGGTGTCGATTTTTTGCCCTTGCGCCGCCGAAATGGGCGTGATGCACGATCGAATGGCCTGGCCATTCAGATGCACGGTGCACGCACCGCACATGGCCATGCCACAACCAAATTTGGTTCCGGTCATACCCAGCGTGTCGCGCAAGGTCCAGAGAATGGGCGTTGACGGATCCACATCGGCCGATGCGGGCTTGCCGTTGAGAGTGAATTGGACAGGCATGGGGTGCTTTCTTTTTTGCAACACAGGAGCTACCACACGAGCATAGGCATCGTGTGAAGCAGACGCAGTGTGCGCCAGTCCATGCAAAAGAAAAAGCTAAGCGATCTATCTACGTTATTAAGCTTTGCTTAAAAATAGAAGCCATGAAACCCGAAATACTCGCCTATCTGGCAGCCTTTGAGCAGGTAGCCCAGCATCGCAGTCTGACCTATGCCGCCCACGCCATAGGAGTCACGCCGGCCGCACTATCTCAAACCATCAAAAAGCTGGAAACCCGTCTGGATGTGCGCTTGTTCGATCGGACAACGCGCAGCGTCAATCTGACAGAAGCAGGAAGAATCTATCTGGAGCGCATTTCCCCAGCTCTCGCCAACCTGCGCGAGGCGACAGAAGATCTTCAGCTCAAGGCGGGCGTCGAAGGCGGCACGCTGCGCCTGACCATCTCCCACCCCGCGGGCCAGGTGCTGGTCGAGCCCATGCTCGCCGAGTTCTTTGCACACCATCCGCACATTCATGTCGAGCTGGTCTATGACGATGGCTTTGTGGACATTGTGCGAGAAGGGTTTGACATCGGCATACGCAATGGCGAGTCGCTGGAGGGCGATATGGTTGCCGTGCCACTCACGCAGGACCTGACCATGTGCTTTGGCGCATCTCCTGCCTACCTCAGCGTACATGGCACACCGCAACACCCTGAGGAGCTGGAACAGCATCAGTGCATCAACTACCGCATGAGCAGCAGCGGCGCAGTCTACAAATGGGAATTCAATATCGACGGCAAACTGAGCGAGCGAGCCGTGAGCGGCCCCCTGACCGTCAATAATGGCGACACGGCCATGCGCGCCGCCCTGGATGGCATCGGCGTGATTACTGGCTGGCGCGAATCTATGTCTGACGCATTCAATGCGGGTCAGTTAGTTGAAGTGCTAAAGCCCTATTGGGCCAGCTTCCCAGGCTTCTACGCCTATTACCCCCACCGTACGCATTTACCTCTCAAAACCCGGATTTTTCTTGATTTTTTGGTCCAGCATGTGCATCGCAAGATGCCTGTCCAAGTCAGCAAATAGATGTTTCTAAAACCATCCGATCCATTCACTCAATTCACGAGAGCTGAAGGCGTTTTCCAGGACGCTAGACATATAAAAGCACATCACTCCGATGCTGATTCAGTACAGAGAAATATCCGCTTGGGCTCCTGAGATCGATAATCTGGCTTTCTCTCGCTAACCACTGAGACTGGTGCGCAGTATTCAACCACCAGATCTTCATCGAAGAGCAGGTAGGTTAATTCAACTCGTCAGACGAGCACATCGCGTATCGACACATCCTTGTCAAACTGCGCCTTGGCAAAAGGGCATAGTGGTAGCACTTTGGTGCCACTCGCGCGCGCCCAAGCCACCAGCGCATTGAGCAGTTGACGGCCTACACCTTCGCCGCGCAGCGACTCGTCGACATCGGTGTGATCGATGATGATCATGGAAGCGTTCGTGCGGCTATATGTCATCTCGGCAATGCGCTGCCCAGTTTTTTCGACATAGAACGCACCTTTGGAATTTTCTTCTTGATGGTGGACGACGTATTGCATGGACAAACTGTAAGGTAAGCGTTCGGTATTTGTCGAGGCTTGAAATGCCATGCTCATGCTGAACTGGCTGCTGCATACTCAACAGGACTCGTTGATAAAAACATTGAGCATCCGTGGAGGAACCCCAAGCCTGACTTGCACTCCCACAAAAGAGACTGAGCCGTCATACTACTTCGCTTGCAAGCGCCATCACCGACGCTAAAGGACTCGATCATGTTTTGCTCTATCAACGATGTCATATCGCCTGTGGTGGAGTCATCGGCCTTGCACGCTGCCCGGGCCGATCTGCTGCACGGATTGCTGCAACCGCAGGCGCGCATCTCCCCCAAGTACCTGTACGACGCGCGCGGTTGCGAGTTGTTCGAGCAAATCACCCGGCTGCCCGAGTATTACCCCACGCGCACCGAGGCGGCCATCCTTGCCGACGCAGGGCCGGCCATGGCGCAGGTCTTGCAGGGCTGCGAAGTGCTGATCGAGTTGGGTGCCGGCAACTGCGAGAAGGTGCGCGCGCTGTGCCGCAGCCTGCGGCCGCGCCACTTCGTCGGCGTGGACATCGCCGGCGACTTCCTGAGCCAGGCGGTGTGCCGGCTCGCGGATGAATTCCCCGGGCTGGACGCGCGCGCTGTGCAGGCCGACATCACCGGGCCGCTGCAACTGCCGCCCGATCTGCCGCGCAACGGGCGGCTGGTGTTCTATCCCGGCTCGTCCATAGGCAACTTCGATCCGGCCGATGCACTGGCCATGCTGCGGCGCATGCACGAACTGCTGGGGCCCGATGGCGGGCTGCTGATCGGCATCGACCTGCCCAAGCCCCTGCAGTGGCTGGAGCCCGCTTACGACGATGCCCAGGGCGTGACGGCGCGCTTCAACCTGAATGTGCTCAGCCATGTGAACCGCCTGCTCGGCAGCGATTTCGGCGAGGACGACTGGGCCCACCACGCCTTCTTCAACTCCGGGCATTCGCGCATCGAGATGCACCTGCGTGCACGCCGGCCGCTGACCGTGGCCTGGCCTGGCGGCGGGCGGCACTTTGCCGAGAGCGAGACCATCCACACCGAGAACAGCTACAAATACCCGCTGTCGCAGTTCCAGGCGACGCTTGCCGAGGCTGGCTTCGGCGTCTGCCAGGTTTGGACCGACGAGCGGCAGTGGTTTGCCATGGTGCATGCCCATGCCTGATCTTCGCCAGCGTTACGAAGCAGTGCGCCAACGCACGTTGAAGCTGGCTGAGCCGTTATCGGCCGAGGATGCCTGCGTGCAGTCCATGTCCGACGCCAGCCCGGCTAAATGGCATCTGGCTCATACCACCTGGTTTTTCGAGACTTTTGTTTTGGGATCACAGCCTCCGTTCGACGCGGATTTTCGCGTGCTGTTCAACTCGTACTACCAGCAGGTTGGCGACCGCCATCCGCGCGCGCAGCGCGGGCTGCTCACACGGCCGTCGCTGGCCCGGGTATTCGATTACCGCGCTGCGGTCGATGAGCGCATACATGCGCTGTTGACGCAGCACACGCCGCAGCCAGTGGTTGAGCTAGTGGAGCTTGGTCTCCAGCATGAGCAGCAGCACCAGGAACTGCTGCTCACCGACATCAAGCACCTGCTGTCCTGTCACCCGCTGTGGCCGGCCTACCAACCGCTGCAGGCGACAGCAGCCGAAGCCCCGCCGCCTGCCGCACCGGCCTGGCTGCCTGTGGCATCGGGGCTGCGGGAGATCGGCCATGTGGGCGAGGGCTTTGCCTTCGACAACGAGCGGCCGCGGCACCAAGTCTTCCTGCCGGGCTGCGAGATCGCCAGCCGGCCGGTGAACAATGCGGAGTTCCTGCAGTTCGTCGAAGCCGGGGGTTATGCCCAGCCGCAATGGTGGCTGGCCGAGGGCTGGGACTGGTGCTGCGCGCAGCAGTTGGCCCATCCCTGGTACTGGCGCCGGGCGAGCCAGCCCGGGCAGACGGTGGCGGGCTGGCAAGAGTTCAGCCTGCATGGTGCATTGCCGCTGGATGGCCGTCGGCCAGTGTCCCATCTGTCGTACTACGAGGCAGATGCCTATGCGCGCTGGGCCGGGGCCCGGCTGCCAACCGAGGCCGAATGGGAGGTTGCCTGGGCGAAGGCGATGGCGCTGCAGTCCGGGCTGCAGGCCTTGCACCCGGCCGGGACCGCAGGCGACGGCCTGGGCCAGGTCTGGGAATGGACCCAGTCGTCCTATGCGCCGTACCCGGGCTTTCGCATCGCCGATGGCGCGGTGGGCGAGTACAACGGCAAGTTCATGGTCAACCAGTACGTGCTGCGTGGCGGCTCGTGCCTCACGCCACCCGGCCATACGCGTGCCAGCTACCGCAATTTCTTTCCAGCTTCGGCGCGTTGGCAGATGACGGGACTGCGGCTGGCACGGGATGGGTAATGTGATGAAAGCCAAGCGGGCGATACGAAGAAGCCGCAGCTGCAACCATGGCCTTGCTTCAATCTTTTGCAGCAGAACGCTCAGTACGCGCAACGCCATTAAGCGATGCCTTGGACGGCTCAAGCAGTACCGGAGAGCCCACTTCATGGCCTTCCTCTGCCTGGCGGCTTCTCTGACTTGGGCTCCAGAATGGATGTCGATTCAACCGCATGAGTCGCGCGGCTGAGTTGCTTTGAGACATGCCGCGGGACGGCGAGATACTGCTGCACAGCCTAATGTGAATAAGCCCAAGGGAATCCATCGGCAGTTATCCTGCTGCTGCGCCCACCAGGGAATCCAGAAAGGCCTGCACTTTTCGGGAATATCTACGATTCGGAAGATAGGCTGCGTAGACACAAAAGCTCTGCTCCTGCGGATTGATCTCGTAGTCTTCAAATAGTCGCCGTAGACGCCCTGCTCTCACATCCTCCTGCACCGAACCACTCTTCCCCGGCAAGGACGTGATGAAGCCCGAGCAGGCTGAGATAGAGCGACGGCGCAAAGAAGTTGCCAAGCTCAAGATCGAGCGCGATGACGTGCTGGCATTGGGAGAGCACTGCGAACTGCACCGCATTGAGCAACTGATCGCTTGGACACATCAGTCCGATAAAGCTCTAGGAAGCTTGAGTTGGTGTCTACGAACCAGGCAACAGCCCAGTGCAAGATGTCGACTCGCTAGCCAGAGACACTGCATTGATCTCAGGAGCCACAAGTGTACAGAGGTACTTACCTGGGTCGTTCACCGCTTGAATGCAAGCACCAGAACGCCTGATGCCACCAGCGCGATCCCTGACCACTCGCGCAAGGACGGCCGCTCCCCCAGAAAAATGACGGCAAACAACGCAACGAGAACCAAGCTGAATTTGTCCACGGGAGCAACCTGGGATGCTGCGCCGATCTTTAGCGCACGGAAATAGCACACCCAGGACGCGCCTGTCGCCAACCCTGAAAGCCCTAGGAATACCCATGTCCGCGGAGAGAGGCTTAAGGGGTTAGTCCATTTGCCTGTCAGCCCAACAAATGCCGACAGCACAACGATGATGATGACCGTGCGAATGAGCGTGGCTAAGTCCGAGTCCACGCCCTGAATGCCGATTTTGGCAAAAATGGCGGTGAGCGCGGCAAACACGGCAGACAGTACCGCCCAATAGAACCAACCTGTAGAAGTTGCCATGCAAGTCTCCTATCCGATGCAGTCATCCCGAGATCAATTGGCGTTTGGATGTAGAGCACATTGATTTTCGTCGCACAGGTACGGGAAAACCGTTTGATGTCCAGCGTGCTCACGACCATGGTGACTTCAATAGGCTGGTCTGCCAAGTCAAAAAATAGACCGCATGTGCGTCCGTCGTTGCCCATGAAGCTTTCGGCGGTCTTTTTCATGGATCGCCAATCGTGGCAGAAAGTCATCTCGGCTACGCAAGATGCCGGAGCAACTCGGTTGAACAATGGCCCCACCAAGTGGCGCGATGCAGCAGCTAGCCTTTTCATTAAGAGGTGCGAAACCGGATGCGATATTCGGCAGGCGTGGTGTTCAGTTGCCTGCGGAACGCACGGGTCAGCGTATCAGTGGTATGCAGGCCACAGGCTGTGGCAATGCGCTCCAGTGGCTCATCCGTCGTCTCCAGTCGATTGCGCGCCACCTCCACGCGCACGGACTCGATGTATGCAGCGGGTATGGTGCGCAGCTCGGTCTTGAACAGGCACGCCAGTTGTCGTTCGCTGACGTGGATACGCTCAGCCAAGAGTGGCAGCGTAAGCGGCTGAGCGAGGTTCTGCGCGATGTGCTGATGTAGTGCGTCCATGCGGCGCGCGGTTGGCCTTACCAGAGCCAACCACATTGATGGCAGGCTTCATTGCAAAGCAAGGTCGTTGCTAGCAGGAAGCCAAAAGACCGCAAGGGGGCGGCAACAGGCCACGCAACCCGTCATTTACGTTCTCATCCCCACGGTACACCCCACCGCGAACCAACCAAGCCCCCAATGGCTCGTAACATTTGCTGCCGTAAACCTTTCCTCAATCGCTTAGCCCTTGCCTTGCTATGAGCTTGGGTTAGATGTAGCCACACGCCTTCGTTTTGATTCATTCATATCGACTGATTTGCATCAACTCACGTCAGAAAATTGAAATATCCAATCACATGCCACCTCGAGCTGAACCAAACTATTCAACAATTTTCATTGTTGCCTGATGGTTCCAGGTTGAGAGCGTCTGTGTCGTCAGACGGCACTTGGTATCAGGAATTTGGCAGCGCTCAACCTTAGTAACGTAAGTGCACGGAGATAGCAAAAGTTGTGACGCGCAACGTTACCGATTCATTTCGATGGTTTTCTTTCAGGCAAGACCTCCACGGGTCCATCATCACAACCGCCGGAGTCGTGATTGCGGTGTTGATGGCGACTATTTGCGCGGCGGTCCTGTACCAAAGTCGCGTTGATGCAATGGATCGCGCAGCAGAGGCATCTCGTAATGTGGCTCTCCTGGCCGAGCGTGACATTGAGCGAACTTTTGAGCTCTATGCACTGTCGCTTCAAGCTGCCGTTGAAGGAATGAGCGACCCCGAAGTGCTCGCTGCCTCACCTCAGCTGCGCAATATGGCGCTGTTCGACAGGGCCGCAACTGCGACTCATCTAGGATCGATGCTGGTGCTGGATGCAGAGGGCAGTATCCTCATTGATGCAGCAAGCAGCGTGCCGAGAAAGGCTAATTTCGCAGACCGCGAATATTTCCAGGTGCATCGAGACCACCCGGACGTCGGTTTGTATGTGGGCCGCCCCTACGCCTCACGGTTGCGTGATGGCTCTTTGAGTATTCCGCTAAGCCGTCGGATTTCTCGCGCTGATGGATCTTTTGCAGGGATTGTGCTGATCGCTGTGCAGTTGGATTACTTTCACAACCTGTTTTCAGCACTGTCTCTTGGGCCACATGGGTCCATAGCGCTGATACGGCGCGACGGCACGATGATCATGCGTCAGCCCTACGACGAGAAAGTCATTGGAAGTGATATACACAACGCCAGTACTTTCAAGCAGTTTCTATTGGCAGCTGAGGGTAGTTTTTCAGGCACCTCAACCATCGATGGGGTGCAGCGGCGCTATTACTTTAAGAATCTCTCCAATTTGCCACTCATCATCATGGTGGCAGAGGCTCACTCCGACATCTACGCTGCCTGGCGGCATCGCGCGCTCACCATCTCCGTAGTCCTGGGCATACTCGTCGTCGCCTTCATCGCCTTGTCCATCGCTTTAGGAACACAGATGAAGCGAAGAAGATTGGCTGAGTCAGAGCTTGCAATGCTGGCCAGGACCGATGGACTGACGGGATTGAACAACCGCCGCACGCTTGACGAAATCCTCGATCAGGAATGGCGTCGTGCCAGGCGCAACGGCAGCATGCTCTCGTTGCTGTTCATGGACATTGATAGATTCAAGAGCTACAACGATACCTATGGTCACCAAGCTGGCGATGAGGCCTTAGTGGCCGTCGCAAAGTGTATTGCCAACAATATTCGCCGCCCTGGAGACAGTGCAGCTCGCTATGGCGGTGAGGAGTTCGTGGTCGTCTTGCCAGACACCACGCAGGATGGAGCCATCAACATCGCGGAGAGCATTCGCATGAAAGTCTCCGACCTCTCGATTAAGAATCGAGGCAGCGAGTACGGCCATATCACGATTAGCGTAGGCGTGGTGACCTGGACGCCTGAATGGGAAACCGATATAGCAGCTTTTATCTACGCGGCCGATCAAGCGCTATACAGCGCCAAGACGACAGGCCGTAACAGAGTTGCAGTGTCTACGGCCCATTTCGCCAGCTATGCGCTGGACAAGCAGGCCAGTACATAGAAAAAAGGGGATCCTTATCCAAACTCATACCTGATTGCATATTTCGGTTGAGATGTTTGACGAATGCGTTGCATCGATCGGTTGAATCCACAGCTGAGAAGCGCCTTTGAATTTTTATCGCACAACAGCCACCGTTACCGGTACCGAACATCGAGCGGCTTGGACTGCCTCCTATGCTCAAAAGATAGGCCAAGACTGCCTACTACCTGCCTAGATGCAGTCCCATCGCCATCAATGTACCGATACGCTGCTCGTAATAGATTGCGATGTGATGCGACAACCACTGCTCAGAGGTTCAATCATCTCCAGCAGCCGCCTGTAGCCGTGCGTTGCACTCGCCACTGACCGGCGACTTTGATATAGCAGTCTTCGTGCAGCGCACTGCCAGTGAGGATGATCTGCTCATCAAGATTGATAAGCAGATCATTGAGGTACCAGATTCCCGTAACAGTGTCGCCATCGATCTTGATTTCTGGCATATGCCCGTTGTGCATGCCCAAACGCCGGCTGGTGAAGGCATTGCGGTAGAAATTCATGGCTTCGTCGATACCATTGATCTCGTACTGGTAGGTTGGGCTGTCAGCGCGGAGATGTACATCATCTGCCAGAACGGTTTGCAAAAGCTCTAGATTGCAGGTGTCGGTGCTGCGGAAGTAGCGTGCCTTGAGTTGTTTGATTTCCTCAATATCCAAAAAAGTCTGCAGGCCGTTCTCCGCTGAAATTTAGTGAGGTAGGTAATGACCGCCACTGACGTCCAGTTGAGCGCCCGTCACCGCTCGCGCATAGTCGCTGGCCAGATAGAGCGCGGCTGAAGCGCAATCTGCATCATCCGGGATCTCATTGCGCAATGGAATCTGCTTGGCGATGAGATCTACCAGTGACTCCATAGGAACGCCCTGACGCTTGGCTTCGGCCTGGAAATAAGTTTTGACAGGAGCACCCCACATCCATCCGTTGTAGGTGCTATTGATGCGAATACCAAAAGGCCCCAAATCCTCTGCCAGATATTGCACTGCTGTTTTTAAGGCGCCTTTGGATACCGCGTAGCCTGCCTCCAGCTGATTGGGACGGCGAGTCGCCATGGTGTTGATCATCACAATGCTGCCGTCTTTTTGTTTTTTCATCTGCGGAACAACCGCCTGGGTCATGTTCATGGAGCCATACAGATTGACTTCCATGACCTTGCGCCAGTCGTCCATAGACGAGTTGCTCGAGGATTCCCAGGTCCCATGTGCATAGGCCGAGTTGATCAGCGCATCGATGCGACCGAACTTAGCGATGGTTAGCTCTGCGAGCCGCTGGCATTGCTCGGGCAGGGAGATATCGGTGGCGACTTTGAGAATTTCGCAGGAGTAGCCTGCATCGCGAATGGTTTGCTCCGTTTCATCCAGCATGGACTGCGTGCGGGCAGCCAGCACCACGGCCTTGGCCTGATACTCTGCCGCGCGCAGGGCGAGTTTGATGCCCATGCCGGGGCCGATGCCAGAGATGATGATGACTTTGTTCTTCAAGAGCATGAAGGCCTCCTTGGGTTTATAGGTTTAGGGATTAGTTGCTTTTCAGAACGCAGCCTTGGTGCGGGCGAAATGGAGTTCCTCTGAACGGCTTTTGACATCGACAGCCACCTGATCAAAGGCGATCTTTACCCAGGCACCATGCTCGCGCATGATCGTGTCTGCGTTCAGTCCAAGGAATTGGTCGGTGGTGAAATAGGTGCAGCGGTTGGTGTCAATCGCCTCTATGTATTGATCGCGGCGTGCGGCATCCTTGTTTCCTGGCACTGGGCGCTGCTCCCAGGACAGCAGTTGCTCGGGTTCAAATGCCACCAGATACTCATTGACTGGCCAGACTTCGCTCGTCAGCGGATGACGAATTTTCATCTCAACGAGGTCATTGAGCTTGAGCCCACAGCGGATGTCGGGACAGAAACGATTCCAGAGATGATAGTTTTCCAGATCCGCCAGCACTTCCCAGACCACGCTGGCGGGTGCATTGATTTCCACTTTGATGGAGGTGACTAGATTGGCTGCTTTGGTCATATTGGATGTCGCTTCAGTTGATGGGTTTGGAGGTGATCTGCAATTGCTCGCTCAGCGGCTCAACGGTTTCAAGCAGGGTCTTGTAGCCAGTCTCTGCAATCCACCAGCGGCCACCACGCCTGACATAGCGGTCTTCATAGATCGCACCGCCGTGCATATGCGTTTTCTCTTCGAGGTTGATAAAAACGTAGTTCAAATACCAAAGCGCGGTGGCCTCGTCTCCCTTGACCTCAATCTCCGGTGTGTGGCCGTTGTGCATGGCCAGGCGGGTCTTGGTAAAAGAGGTTCTGTAGAAGTCGAGCGCCTTGTCTATGCCGACCAGATGGAATTCATAGGCAGGGCTTTTGAAAGCCAGTTTGATATCTGATGTCAAGAGGCCCTGCAGCAATTCCAGGTTGCAGGTATCAATAGCGCGAAAGTAGCGCGCCTTGAGTTGTTTGATGAGCTCAATGGCCTCTAAGTCCAACATATGTTTTGTCTCCTTTTACGATGAGCCAGTCTTAGGCGCTGACTTGATGAAAGCTGGTGAGGATGCAGAGCTCGGACTCGCAGACCAGATAGGCATGCAGGCCCGCAGCCACTGCTTGGTCGGCGCCGGGATGGACACAGCATGAATACGCTGTCCAGCGACAGACTGAGACACAAATCTGCGAAGCACTACAGTGCTTGCAAATCCATCAGGGACTGGCACCAGTTGTCAGCCGAATGCTGCGCGGGCACCACAGGCTGAACATGATTTTTTCCATAGAGCCGAACTCTCCTCTCAGCCCTGGGTTTGCAGATGCCTGGACCGATACAGCGCATAGTCGCTTTGCATCTGCTGCTCACTCAGACCAAACGTTTCCAGGCTGTAGTCATGGCCCGCACGCTTCTCACGGCCGTTGCTGGACAGCCATTGCTGCGCATCGGCGCGGGCTTTCTCGGTGAAGGGCAGCTTGGCAAACTTATAGACCTCCTCGAGCACCTCCATGGGCTTGGCCACGGTGTCTGAGAAGTGGATATCCAGGAAGCGCTGGCTGTCCTGCTGCTCGCGTACCTGCATGGTGTGGTGAATGCCACGCGCCATGCGGCTGTTCCACTGCCGACCTGCGGAGCGCGGGTCCGGCTGATCGCTGTAGATCTGCCACAGCGTATGCGCCATGCTGGCCATGGAGGGGATGGTCTGCGCGGGCTCGCGATGGGTCAGAATGACCTGAGCCTGGGGAAAGACGGACAGCAGAATTTCCAGCGTATGCAGATGCTGCGGGGCCTTGAGCAGCCAGCGCTGGCCCTGCGCTTCACCGCGCTGATGCTTTTGCCATTGCAGAAACTGAAGCATCTTCTTGAGCTGCGTATAGACGGGGCGTTGATCCTGCTGATCCAGCCAGGCCGTGTAGCTGGGCACATCGGCGTAGGCATCCATGGCGCAGAGAAAGGAATGCTCCATGAGCATGAATTCCTCGTCGCACAGCGTGGCGCTCATGGGGTGGATGGACAGAATCTGCGGAATGGCCTCAATCATCTGAGCCACTTCCGCCTTGGCCATTGCAATGCGGTTTGCACAATCTTGCGGACCCTCCCCTGTCAGCGGCGCGGGGTAGCGGGTCTCCCACCAGGCCGCAGAGTAAAAGCGCGGGTCAACGGCTAGTGTTCGCTGCAGCATGGTGGTGCCGGTGCGCGGCAGACCCACGATGACCAATGGGTCTTCGATCCCGACCTGTGCAATTTCGGGGAAGCGCTTGAAATAGTCTTCCATGATCAGACGGTTGACCAGTTGGCCCACGAGTCGCTCGCGCATCATGGCAATGCCGGCCGCAGACAGTTTCGCTTCGGTGTTCAGCGCTTGAGTTAGAGCTTCAAGCGCTTGTTGATAGTTGTCATCGCCAAAATTCACTAGGCCTGGTGCGCGCTCACGCGCAGCTTGCAGCAGCTCCTGGACCTGCAGTGCTTGGGGGTTTACATGGGCGTTCATACAGTCTCCGTCAACTGGTCCATCGAGATCACCTGGGTCGTGGGGTGGCACTGTTCCTTGGCTCCGACCCAGCGCAGGCACATGGTTCCCTGGCGCACGCCGGCTGTCTGCAGCCAGTTGGCAATGCCGGGGTCTTTTTCACTCAGCACCAAAGTGACGCCGCCGTTTTCGTCGTACTGCGCCTGATGCTTGTTGATGCAGATCTGGTGGTAGCGGTAGTCCAAAGACTCCAGCCAGTAGTTATTGATCTGCAGATTCCAGAACGAACATTCCGGAACCTTGTCGATATGAATGACCAGGGCCTGGTTCTCGCTCAGTTCCCAGTGCGAGTGGTAGTAAAAGATATTGGGATCACCGCCGACGGATTGGCAGGAGGCCTGATCGGCTGGCGGCAACTGATTGCTATGAGGAAGATAGCTTTGAGCCCAATCTGCAAAAAGCTTGGCGGTGTTTTCGACAAAGGATGTCACGCGCTGCAGCGACTGCGCCAGCACCTGCGGATCCAGTGGGCCGGGGGTGTCCGTGGTGCCAATGCGCTCGATGGCGAGCTTGGCGGGAACTTCGATCTTGCGGTCCATGAAGGTCTGGCGCACCAGCAAGGACACCGAGGCATCTTCCATGGGCAGCCAATTACCCGGCTGCGGGTCACGGCTGACGATGAGTTCGAAGTCGCCGTTCTCATCAGTCTGGAGCTGTGTGGCGTCGATAAACCCGGTAACGACCATGCGGCCATCGGTTTCATAGCCGCCTTTTTGCGTGGCAATGCTCAGGTAGGAAACCGTGCCCCGGTTGCCATGAATGCGGTATTGCATGGAACCGTTGAGGCGCGAGTATTCGTAAATATTGTCCGGGTTGTCCGCGCCAATCTTGGCAGTTTCGTGCGAGGTCTTGAAGAAGCTGGGAAACGCCGGGTCGGCGAATTCCACATGCATCTCCAGTGCGATGCGCAGCAGTCGGGTCAGATAGCGATAGCCTTCTGCCCGCGTTGCGGGGTCGGCAGGGGTTTCGGGACGCAGAATCTGCTGGCCGCAGCGCTTGAGGTGATCGCAGAACTGCGACCAGGTTTCGCCGCTGAGCAGTTGTTCATTGATGGTTTGGGTATCCATGATCTGGCTTTCTTTGTGTACCGCGCATTGCCAGGTGGTGGCTGTGTGCGGTGGATGAAAGAAGAAAGAGGGGCGTTGCAAAGGCTGGCAACGCCACAGTTCATCCAGTTGCTTTAGTCTTCCGCAGCTATGATTTCGCGGGCCACCAGTTCGGCGATGATCTTGTCCACGGCCTCTTGCGCAGTCATCGTGGGGGTGGATATATGAATGTCCGGAGACTCCGGCACTTCAAACGGTGAGTCGATCCCCGTGAAGTTCTTCAGCTCGCCACGGCGCACTTTCTTGTAGAGGCCCTTAGGGTCACGCTCTTCGGCAACGGAAAGCGGTGTGTCGATGAATACTTCGAGGAACTCGCCATCTTTCACCAGCTTGCGCGCCATTTCGCGCTCTGCCTGGAATGGCGAGATGAAGGCGGTGATGGCAATCAGCCCGGCGTCCACAAACAGCTTGCCTACTTCAGCGACGCGACGAATGTTCTCCACGCGGTCTGCGTCGGTGAAGCCAAGGTCGCGATTGAGGCCGTGGCGCACGTTGTCGCCGTCGAGCAGATAGGTATGCCGGCCACGCGCATGCAGACGGGTTTCGAGCAGGTTCGCAATGGTGGATTTGCCAGCGCCCGACAGACCGGTAAACCATAGCAGGGCCGGCTTTTGATGCATGCGTTCGGAGCGCGCTTCTTGGTTCACATTCACATGCTGCATATGAATGTTCTGCGAGCGACGCAGCGAAAAGTCGATCAGACCCGCGCCCACCGTGGCGTTGCTCAGGCGATCAATCAGGATGAAGCTGCCTGTTTCGCGATTGTCCTTATAGGCATCGAAAGCGATAGGCTGGCTGCTGGACAGATTGCAGACGCCGATTTCATTGAGCGCCAGCTCCTTCGCAGCCAGGTGCTCCAGCGTGTTGACATTGATCTTGTACTTGGGTGCGGCAAAGGTGACGGGAATTGTCTTACCGCCAATCTTCATCAGATATGGGCGACCACCGAGCATGGGCTGCTCATGCATCCAGATCAGCGTGACCTGGAACTGATCGGCCACATCGGAAGGTGCATCGGCGACAGCAATCACATCGCCCCGGCTGCAGTCCACCTCGTCAGCCAAGGTCAGAGCGACGGACTGACCGGCAACAGCCTGCTGCAGATCACCATCTTGGGTGACGACGCGCGCAACCTTGGTCACGCGCCCGCTGGGCAGGATGCGGACGGTATCTCCGGGGTGAATCTGGCCGCTGGCAATGCAGCCCGCAAAGCCGCGGAAGTCGAGGTTGGGGCGGTTGACCCATTGCACAGGCATGCGAAACGGCAGCTTCTGCTGGCGCGCTTCGTCAATTTCCACCGTCTCCAGATAACCCATGAGCGTGGTACCGCGGTACCAGGGCATGTGCTCGCTCTGCTCGGTGATATTGTCGCCACGCAAGGCTGACATGGGGATGGCCGTGATGTCTTCCAGATTGATTTTCTTGGCGAACTCGCGGTAGTCGGCCACGATGTCGTTGAAGACTTTTTCGGAATAACCCATCAAGTCCATCTTGTTGACGGCCAGCACGATTTTGCGTATGCCAATCAGCGATGCCAGATAGCTATGGCGCTTGGATTGAGTCAGCACACCTCGGCGCGCATCAATCATCACCACGGCGACATCGGCGGTGGAGGCACCGGTGACCATATTGCGGGTGTACTGCTCATGGCCAGGCGTGTCGGCCACGATGAACTTGCGCTGGTCGGTCGAAAAGAAGCGGTAGGCCACATCAATGGTGATGCCTTGCTCGCGTTCTGCAGCCAGACCATCGACCAGCAGCGCGAAATCGAGCTCGCCGCCCTGCGTGCCGACCTTTTTGGAGTCAGCGACCAGTGCTTCCATCTGGTCCTCAAACAGCATCTTGGATTCGTACAGCAAGCGTCCGATCAGCGTGCTCTTGCCGTCATCCACGCTGCCGCAGGTGATGAAGCGCAGCAGGCTTTTCTGCTCGTGCGCCTTCAGGTATTTCTCGATATCTTCAGAGATGAGTGCGGATACATGTGACATCAGAAATACCCCTCTTGCTTCTTCTTTTCCATGGATGCGGCCGAGTCGTGGTCGATCATCCGGCCCTGTCGTTCCGAAGTACGGGTCAGCAGCATTTCCTGAATGATCTTGGGCAAGCTATTAGCGTCGGATTCGACGGCACCCGTCAGGGGGTAGCAGCCCAGGGTGCGAAAGCGAACATTGCGCATCATGGGAACTTCGCCACTCTTGAGCGGCATGCGCTCGTCATCGACCATCAGCAGCGTGCCGTCTCGCTCCACCACTGGGCGAGGCGCTGAAAAATAGAGTGGAACGATGGGGATGTTTTCGAGATAGATGTATTGCCAGATATCCAGCTCGGTCCAGTTGGACAGCGGGAACACTCGGATTGATTCGCCTTTGTTCTTGCGTGTGTTGTACAGATGCCAGAGTTCCGGACGCTGGTTCTTGGGATCCCAGCGGTGCTGGTCCGAGCGGAAGGAAAAGATGCGTTCCTTGGCGCGAGACTTCTCTTCATCGCGGCGCGCACCACCAAAGGCGGCGTCGAAGCCATACTTGTCGAGAGCCTGTTTCAAACCTTCGGTTTTCATGACGTCGGTATGAATTTGCGAGCCATGCTTGAATGGGCTGATACCCATTTCAAGACCTTCGGGGTTGATGTGGACCAACAGATCCATGCCTAGCTTGGCTGCCATCTGATCGCGAAAGCGATACATGTCCTGAAACTTCCAGGTTGTGTCCACATGTAGCAAAGGGAAAGGTGGTTTACCCGGATAGAAGGCCTTCATCGCCAGATGCAGCATGACTGCACTGTCCTTACCGATGGAGTAGAGCATGACGGGGTTTTCTGCCTCAGCAACAACCTCGCGCATGGCCTGAATGCTTTCGGCTTCCAGCCTTTGCAAATGAGTCAGCACCACAGATTTCTCCTTGGTTTTTGGTTTTGGGTGCTGCCAACTGTAGGAGTCCGCTAAATCAAATTTTTGCGCGAATTGATGTTTTAGAATTTGCTGCGCCATGCTCGCCATAGGGTCGAGCTTCGGTGGCGCTGGGGCTTTTGCTGACGTGCTTTTCGGTGTCAACGATGTGTCTTGTGCGGCCTTCAGAATGCTGCTGGCCAATTCACTCGAGTGGCTGAGCATCTCTGTGGCGACAGGCAAATGAAACAGGCGCAGCCATTCGTTGCTGTCGCCTGAAAGCGATGAAAAAGTGGCGGCGCGCTGCCACTGCATGGCCGGAAGCAGGGCAAAGATCTTGCCTTCGTTGGAGCGCCCTAGGCGATCAAAAAAATCTTCCAGATGCGCGGCGCGCAGGCTGCCCTCGTACGGTTGCCAGTACACCTTGCCGCGATTGTTGACGGCACGCAGGATGCCGTGCCTGAGGCGTCCTGGGCAGTTGTTATGGGCGCCAAAATCGTCGATCCAAACAATGCTGGCACTCTCTTTTCTGGCTTGCTCGCAAATGTCCAGATAAGTGCTGGCGTACCAGCGTTGCACATTGGTGGAGGCCCGCTTCATGCGCTTGACAGGGCGGTCGGCATTGAGATTCCAGCGCTGCAGGTATTGGGCGCTGGTGCGCTCAGGCAACTCCAGCTGCTGACGCTGAAAGATCAGCTGCTGCATGGCTTCCAGCTGCCACAGCAGAAACGGCAAGCCATGGTCAGCAGGCTGAGAGCTGACCAGTTGGACATAGATGTCCTGCTCCTGTGTTGCGGACAAGGTGCGGCCTTCGCCGGGCTTGCGACCGCGCTCGCGCACGAGAACGGCATTCCAGCCTCCTTCCTGCCAGGCTTTATGGGCGGCAATGATGGTTGGCGTGGACAGGCCTGTTGCCATGCCGACCTCTTTGAGCGTTTTGCCTTCAAGCCGCAATTTCACGGCCTGAATTCGCAGTGGATTGATTTCTTGGACGCTGAGTTTCTTACCAACAGCCATGCGCATTCCTGTTAAACATTCAATCGCTTATTTGCGGAAATCCGGATGCATTTACTGTCGGCCTATCCTCTGAATGGCACATAGGCCAAACGGACCATATGAATAACAAAACAGGAGATTTTTGTGACTCTGACTCAAGGCGCACTGCTTGAAGACGTTATGACCATCACCCGCGAAGCGGGTGCATTAATCATGGAGATCTACCGCGACGACTTTGAAGTGCGCGGCAAGCAGGATGCATCGCCGGTGACTGAAGCCGACGAAAAGGCCGAGCGTCTGATTCTTGAGCGTCTGGATGCCTTGCAGCCGCGGTTTCCCGTCGTTTCTGAAGAAGCTGCTGCTGCGGGATATGTTCCTGAGATGGGGCAATGCTTCTGGCTGGTCGATCCTCTCGATGGCACCAAGGAATTCATTAATCGCAATGGCGAGTTCACCGTCAATATTGCGCTGATCGAAAATGGAGCCCCTGTGCTGGGCGTCGTTTTCGCACCAGCGCTGGATCGCATGTACGCAGGTGCCACTGGACTTGGAGCATGGCTGGAAGTGCAAGGGAAGCGCCAATCCATTGAATGCCGAAACATTCCAGACGACGGTCTTGATGTGGTGGCCAGTCGTTCGCACGGCGATGCTGATGCGCTGGATCAGTTTCTCGATGGGCGCTTGGTGCGGTCGCTTAAAAGTGCAGGCTCATCGCTCAAAATTTGTCTAGTCGCCGAAGGAAAAGCAGACCTCTACCCCCGCTTGGGGCGCACCATGGAATGGGATATCGCTGCGGGCCATGCGGTGCTGGTCGCTGCAGGTGGCCAGATTCATGCGCTCAATGGAGATGTTCTGAGCTACGGGAAGCAAGATTTGAGCAACCCTCATTTCTATGCCTGCTCGGCAAATTACTGCTGATTTCAAGCTATCACACCGTAATGTTCACCCACCCTGAATGCTTGGGATGCGGGCATTCCCTTTGCCGTTCTGTTTGACGATTGATGAACTTTGCCACAACGCTAATTCGAGCCTGCCTACTTTGCGGGCTGCTGATGAGTGCAGCTTGTGCCGATAAAGCAGCATCTCGCCAACCCATCAAAATTGTTGTTGGCTTCGAAGCCGGTGGTGCGATGGACACCTTGGCGCGCGCGTTTGCCAGTCGGCTCTCCGCGCGACTGCAACGTCCCGTCTATGTGGAAAACAGGGCGGGCGCAGGCGGAGCCATTGCTGCGAACTATGTTGCGCAATCCAGACCCGATGGAAATACGCTGCTCTTGGCGTCGCCTGCCGAAATTTTCATCAATCCAATCTACAGCAGAAGCCGGGAGTCGGGCGAAGTCGCTGACATGGTGCCGGTGGCCAAAGTCTCTTCTGCTCCTATTGTTCTTGTCACACGGGGTGACTCCGCAATACATCAGCTGGGGGATATCGCAACTGCAGCCCAGAAAAATATCCGTGGCCTGAGCTTCGCATCCTCAGGAGTGGGCAGCTTGCAGCATTTGGTGGGAGAGAGCTTGGGCAAAGCCCTGGGGGTGGAGTTATTGCATGTCCCATACGTGGGGGGTGCTTCCGCAACTGCAAGCCTGATGAGCAATCAAGTGGACTTACTGATTGCGGGGCTTGCTCCCATCGCTCCCCATCTGGAAAGTCAAAAGATACACGCATTAGGCATTGCATCGGCTCACAGGTCTAAACGCTTCTCCGATGTCCCAACTTTTCATGAAAAGGGGCTACAAGGCGTCAGCTTTGAATATTGGCAAGGAATCTTTCTTCCCAAGAGGGCTTCATCCGAACTGGCTCTATTTCTATCCTCCGAGATCAACAACGTGATCAAAGACGCGAGCTTTGTGGATCAATTAGAAAATTTAGGTTTTGAAGTTGCATACAAGGACTACGAGCAGTTCAAGCCATTTTTGCAGGCAGAAGATCAGAGCTACCGAAGCTTCTTTAGGAAAAGCGGCTTTTTATATTGAACTCGTGATTTTTTCGTTCAAGCTCAACTAGATCATTTGAAGTAGGAGTCGTCGCACAGAATCTGCCTTGGCTTAGGTTAAATGACTGCATCGAGCCTGCAGCGCTTGTTCATGAACTGTGATAACGCGGACCGTCAGCAAACCATCGGACCCATTGTCTCTTGCTTACGAGAAATCCGGCGTTGGGCCACCGCCCGTATCGATGCTCGGATGACCTCTATGGAGTAGTTACCGATAGGTCGCTTTGCTGTCATGCGTAGCTGTAACCGCTGCATAGTGGACATCGGCAAGAGAAGCTCAAACAGACAGCAACGAGTCGTTCTGAGACGATCGCCTTCCGCCCCATTAGCAGTCGTTTAGGCTAAAAATCTGAACAACTGCAGGGGAACCTCATGTGTGATGTAGCCTATTGAGGTCTCTAATGACGGCTTGGTTCAGACTGTAAATCGCTTCAAAATCAGTGATGCATTGACACCGCCGAAACCAAATCCATTGAGCATGGCGTGCTCTATCGCATGGGCACGCGCACTTCCGGCGATCAGATCCAGACCGTCAGCCAATAGGTCTGGATGCTCGAGATTGAGCACGGGCGGTGCGACCTGGTCGCGCAAGGCCAAGACGGTGAAGATCGCAGCAGCCCCGCCGGCAGCTCCCAGCATGTGACCCAAGGCGGATTTGGTGGCCGTGATCGAGGGGCCAAAGCCTGCTCCAAACACTTGACGCATGGCAGCCAGCTCACCTCGGTCACCGACGGGTGTGGAGGTCGCATGAGCATTCAGGTGCTGAATATCACGAGCTTGCAACCGCGCCTGGCGCAACGCGGCGCGCATCGACCGTGCGGCGCCGGCCCCATCCTCGGGCCCGGAAGTGACATGATAGGCATCGGCCGAGGTGCCGTAGCCCACGACTTCGGCCAGCGGCTTGGCGCCACGCGCCAATGCATGATCCAGTGCCTCCAGCACCAGCAGGCCCGCACCTTCGGCCATGACAAAGCCGTCCCGAGCCAGGTCAAAGGGGCGGGAAGCCTTCGCGGGATCGCCGTCGCAGTAGGTCGTGACGGCTTTTGCTGCGGCAAAGCTGCCTAGCGCAACCCGGTCAATGGTGGCTTCGCTACCACCGCAGAGCGCCATGTCCACTTCGTCATTGCGAATCAAACGTGCGGCATCGCCAATGGCCTGGATGCTGGCGGCGCAAGCCGTCACCGGAGCCCCCAACGGACCCTTGAGCTGGTGCCTGATCGATACCTGGCCAGCAGCCAGATTGGCCAGGAAAGCCGGTACGGTGAAAGGCGAGAGGCGCTGCGGCCCTTTGCCATCCGTAGTTCGCACCGCATCAACAATGGTGCCGAAGCCGCCAACACCGGAGCCGATGATGGTCGCCGCGCGCTCCTGCTGTTCGGCGCTTGGATGGCGCCACTGTGCGTGTGCCAGAGCCTGGTCTGCCGCACCCAATGCAAATGCAATGAAGCGATCCATGCGGCGCAGCTCCTTGGCCGAGATAGCGGCTTCGGGGCTCCACCCGGCTTGGGGATCCTCTTCCAAGTCAGGCACCCGCCCAGCGACAGAAACACCTGTGCCTTCACCCAGGTCGGCATTCAAGGCGCGTACCCCGGACTGGCCGGCCAGCAGGCGCTGCCAGGCCAGTTCCACCTTGCACCCAAGAGGAGACACCAAGCCCAAGCCGGTGATGACTACCCGACGATCCATGCTGCACCTTCCACTGTTAAACCCAACTCTTGCGAAGAGCGGAGCGTGTTCCTATTGATGATGCCTGCAATCATAAATGAGTTTTGATGATGGGTATCATCTAACGTATGAAAGTGAGCAAAGCACAGGCCGCAGAGAACCGCGAAGGAATCGTGGATGCCGCTGCGCGCCTTTATCGAGAAAAAGGCCTGGATGGCGTGGGCGTGGCTGAGATCACACGCGATGCAGGATTGACACATGGCGGGCTGTACCGACACTTCGAGTCCAAGGATGCGCTCGCACGCGAGGCCTGCCTGCGCGCATTCGAGTGGACGATCACGCCGCTGGACGGACTGGAGTCTTCAGAGGCAGATGGCGCTCCTGCAACCAGACTCCGAGCACTGGTGCATGGCTATCTTTCTGCGGCCCACCGCGATCACCCTGGAGAGGGCTGCCCGGCTGCGGCATTGGCTGCAGATGCCGCAAGAGCGGGGCCTGAAATGTCGGAGGTTTTTGCGCAGGGGGTGGAGCGCAACATCCAGCGCTTTATGAGCGTGCTCCAGGGTGACGACGCGGCCAAGCGCAATCAGACTATCGTGACCCTCAGCAGCATGGTCGGTGCCTTGGTCCTCGCACGCGCCACGGCAGCGGGCAACCCGGCGCTTTCTGAAGAAATATTGGCAACCCTGCGGGAGCAACTAGCCCCGTAATCGCCCGATTTAGATACGTGCTCGCACATTTGCGACGTATCTCAAGTTAATGCTCAATCCGCCGGCAGGAATTTAGAAGTTCGCAGACCTGGTGTATTCATCGATTTTGAAAAATGTAATCAGCAGCCGATTCAATACGCTCCAGTGCCAAATGCAGGAACTCATCCATAGGATGCTCTCGGCTCCAGGCAAGTTGCCCTTCGTCAATTTCAGCAGGCGCAACAAGATCGCCAAACCGTGCGCCAACCGCAGCCCCCATTACCTGCCGTTTTCCACTCTCAAAGGCCTCCGCTGCCAGCTTTTCCGCCAACTCCAGCACCTTGGCGGCCAACAGCAGTTGTTCAGCTGAATAGCGCATTTTTTCAGTTGCATAGCGCATTTACACCACCTATTGCGTTCGCAGGTTGTAACAGCACTTTTGTCACATGGACCAGATACGGGGCATCGCACCCTGTAGCCCCCAGATCTGCCCACGCCATAGTGCCCAGGCGCTTTTCCAGAACGCCATTGCAGGCTCCACCACCGGCGCCAGCGCGCGCAGCACCAGCATATGCTCGTTCGGCGCCGTCACCCCGGCGATGACAGCTTCCGGCGCGGATTGCAGCAACTCGTGGGTGGCTTCCAGCAGCGCCTCTCGCTGCGCACGCTGCAGCGGCGAGCCGCTGGCAAAGACCAGGCTGGCCAGACAGCGCTGCCCTGCCAGGCCCAAGTCGCCGTCGAGCAGCAGGCAGTCCTGCGCGGCAATCACGCCGTGCTCCAGGAAACGCCCCGGCCATTGCAGGTGCTGGGTGAAACTGCCGTGCTCGAACGGCTGCCCGGCCAGCGGCAGGCCCAGCGCCGTCACGTCCCAGGCCAGCAGTTGCGCACCGTCGGCCAGATCGAATTCGAGCCGGTTGACCGCATCGCACCCGTTGTAGGCAATGGTTTCCAGCGGCAGCCATTCAAGCCTTGCGCCAGCGGCAAGCTGCAATCGCGAGCGCTGCAGCGCCTGCTGGCCGTTGCTTCTGTAAAAACGTGTGGCGCCGGGCGTGGTGATCAGCGCATGTGCGCCCTCACCGACATGGACGCGGATGTCGAGCACATCGCCGCCAACCAGGCCGCCGGGCGGATGCACCAGCACGTTGTGGCAGATGCCCGGCCCCTCGGGGTACAGGCTCCTGAGCACGCGCAATGGACCATCGTGCGTGAAGTGCAGTGCGGTTTTGTTTTCCTGCTCGCGATAGTCGAGCGCCAGTTGCGCATGCCAAGCCATGGGTCAGATTGCCACCAATTTCCGAATGCCTTTTTGCTGCATCTCACTGCCCGGTCCTGCGGCAATCACCTCGCCGCGCTCCATCACCACATAGTGATCGGCCAGTTCCTCCGCAAAATCATAGTACTGCTCGCACAGCAGGATTGCCATATCGCCGCGCTGGGCCAGCATGCGGATCACGCGGCCTATGTCCTTGATGATGCTGGGCTGTATGCCTTCGGTGGGCTCGTCCAGAATCAGGATCTTGGGCTGCGGTGCCAGTGCCCGGGCAATGGCCAACTGCTGCTGCTGACCGCCCGAAAGATCGCCGCCACGGCGGTGCAGCATCTGCTTGAGCACGGGAAACAGCTCATACAGCTCGCCCGGTATCCTGGTGCGCGCCGAGCAGTATGACAAGCCCATGCGCAGATTGTCCTCGACCGACAGGCGCGAGAAGATTTCACGGCCCTGAGGCACATAGCCGATGCCGCTGCGCGCCCGCTCATAAGGCGTCTTGCGCGCCACATCCCGGCCCTGCCATTCAACGCTGCCGCTCCTGATGGGCACCAGACCCATCAGGCTTTTGAGCAAGGTGGTCTTGCCCACGCCATTGCGGCCCAGCAGCACCGTGACCTTGCCGATCTCGGCCGTGATGTTCACATTGCGCAGGATATGCGAGCCGCCGTAGTACTGGTGCAGATTTTGGACTTTAAGCATTTTTGACCTCTGACGCTTACACATCAAGCGCAAGCAGCTATCTTTTCTGGACTAAGAGCCGCTAACACGGCCCGGCAAACCACAGGTTTGCGTTGGAGACGAGGCGCGAAGTGCCTCAGGGCGCTACCTCCCCAGATAGACTTCGATGACGCGCTCATCTGACTGCACCTCGGCCAACGAGCCCTCGGCCAGCACCGAGCCATCGCAAAGCACCGTGACCTTCTCGCTGATGGTGTCGATGAAACTCATGTCATGCTCCACCACCATCAGCGAATGCTTGCCCTTGAGCGTGAGAAACAATTCGGCCGTGCGCACGGTCTCTTCATCAGTCATGCCGGCCACGGGCTCGTCCAGCAACAGCAGCTTGGGCTCCTGCGCCAGCAGCATGCCGATCTCCAGCCACTGCTTCTGGCCGTGACTGAGCAGACCCGCCTGTCGCGTCACGCTGCCCGCCAGATGAATGGTGTGCAGAACCTCGCCGATACGGTCTTTCTGTTCGCCATTGAGCTTGAACCGCATGGAGGCGGCAATGCCCTTGTGGGTCTTGAGCGCCAGCTCCAGGTTCTCGAACACCGTGAGTTCCTCGAACACCGTGGGCTTCTGGAACTTGCGGCCAATGCCCATGGCTGCGATCTCGGGCTCGCTGTAGCGCAGCAGATCGATGGTGGAGCCGAAGAACACCGTACCGCTGTCGGGGCGGGTCTTGCCGGTGATGATGTCCATCATCGTGGTCTTGCCCGCACCATTGGGGCCTATGATGCAGCGCAGCTCGCCGGGCGCGATGTCCAGGTTCAGGCCGTTGATGGCCTTGAAGCCATCAAAGCTCACATGCACGTCCTCGATGTAGAGGATTCGGCCATGGGTCACATCGACCTCGCCGGCAATCACGGGCCGGGCCAGACTGGCATTGCGGCCGCCGGACTCGGTATGCAGCGCGGCTTCACGCAACTGGTAGGCGGCCAGCCGGTCCGCGCCTTCCTGCATCAGGTCGGGGGTCATGCGCGGGCTCCTTTCAGTGTGTCGGCGACAGCGCGCTCGCTGGCTTTCCGGGCCATGGCGGCTGCGGCATGGTTCAGCTCCGACTGCGTCTGCGCGCTGCGTTTTTCACGCCACTGGCGGATCTGCCCTGGCAGACGGATCAGGCCGCCGGGCATGAACAGCGTCACGACAATGAACAACGCGCCCAGCACATACAACCAGTACTCGGGTGCCGCCACGGTGAGCCAGCTCTTGCCGCCGTTGACGGCAAACGCGCCGATGATGGGCCCGACCAGCGAAGCACGGCCGCCCACGGCCGTCCACACCGCCATCTCGATGGAATTGCCGACGCTCATTTCGCTGGGATTGATGATGCCCACCTGCGGCACATAGAGCGCGCCGGCCAGACCGCACATCATGGCCGAGATGACCCAGATCGACAGCTTGTAGGGCAGCGGGTTGTAGCCGCAGAACATGGTGCGCGACTCGGCATCGCGCACGGCCTGCAGCACGCGGCCGTATTTGCTGCGGATCAGCCAGCGCGAGAACAGAAAGCAGCCCAGCAGCGCCAACCCCGAGAGAGCAAACAGCAGCACATGCATGGCTTGCGAGTTGACGGAAAAGCCCAGCAGGGTCTTGAAGCCCGTGAAGCCGTTGTTGCCGCCAAAGCCGGTCTCGTTGCGGAAGAACAGCAGCATGGCGGCATAGGTCAGGGCCTGGGTGATGATGGAAAAATACACGCCCTTGATGCGCGAGCGGAAGGCAAAGTAGCCGAACACGCCCCCGATCAGGCCCGGCACCAGAAACACCAGCAGCACCGTGGCGGCAAAGCTGCCCGAAAGCGCCCAGTGCCATGGCAGCTCCTTCCAGTCCAGAAAGCCCATGAAGGCCGGCAGAGCGCCGGGACCAGCGGCCTCCCGCATCAGGTACATGCCCATCACATAGCCGCCCAGCGCAAAGAACAGGCCGTGACCGAGACTCAGAATGCCCGTATAGCCCCAGATCAGATCGATGGCCAGAGCGCAGATGGCATAGCACAGGAACTTGCCCAGCAAGCCCAGCATGTAGTCGGACAGATGCAGGGCGCTGCCCTCGGGCACCCACAGATTGAGTGCCGGAGCCACGGCACAGACCAGGATCAGCGAGATGAGAAACACCGTCCAGCCCTTGGCTGATAGCAGCGGCGCGGGCTTGGGCAGTTCGATGGGTATGGATTGGGTTGTCATGTCAGTTTTCCCTCATGTGGAGCAAGGCACATGGCCTGCACAACTGGCGCGGCCCAAGTACGAGACACCGCGGAAGGGCCGCTCCGCACCGAGGGTGTCGTCTCCCTGCAGGGGGAAGGCGCGAAGCGACTCAGGGGGTGTTTCATGTTTCCGCACTGCGGCCCTTCAAGGCAAAGATTCCTTGCGGACGCTTTTGAATGAAGATCACGATGAACAACAGCACGGCAATCTTGGCCAGTACGGCGCCGGTCCAGCCTTCGAGCAGCTTGGAGAGCACGCCCAGGCCCAGGGCCGCATAGACCGTGCCGGCCAGTTGGCCGACGCCGCCCAGCACCACGACCAGGAAACTGTCAACGATGTAGTTCTGGCCCAGATCCGGCCCCACATTGCCGATCTGGCTCAAGGCACAGCCCGCCAGCCCGGCAATGCCCGAACCCAGTGCAAACGCATAGGTGTCGGTGCGTGCGGTGTTCACGCCCACGCAGGAGGCCATGGCGCGGTTCTGCGTCACGCCGCGTACAAACAGGCCCAGACGCGTCCTGGCGATCATGAGGGCCACGGCCGCCAGCACGGCAAAGGCAAACACGATGATGGCGATGCGGTTCCATGGCAGCGTGAGATTGGGCAGCAGCGCAATGCCGCCGCTCATCCAGCCGGGGTTCTCCACCCCCACGTTCTGCGCCCCAAACACACTGCGCACGGTCTGCTGCAGTACCAGGCTGATACCGAAAGTGGCCAGCAAGGTCTCCAGCGGGCGACCGTAGAGAAAACGGATCACGCCACGCTCCAGAATCGCCCCCACCAGGGCGGCGGCCAGAAAGGAAACGGGGATCGCCACCACCAGATACCAGCCAAAAGCAGCCTCTGGCACCCAGCGCTGGAATGCGACCTGCACCAGATAAGTGGCATAGGCACCGATCATGATCAGCTCGCCATGGGCCATGTTGATGACGCCCATCAGGCCGTAGGTGATGGCCAGGCCCAGAGCCGCGAGCAGCAGCACCGAGCCCAGGCTGATGCCGCTGAAGGCGGCGCCGATTCGATCGCCCCAGGCCAGGCTTTCCTCGATGCCGGCCAGCGCCGCCTTGATGGCTTTCTGCACGCCCGGATCGGACTCCCCGGACAGGCGCTGGTTCAGCAGCAACTGGGTCTCGGGCGTCTTCTGGTGAGCGAGTTGCTCCACGGCCTGCAAACGCTGCTGCAGGTCTTCGCTGTCCAGCAGGCTGGCAGCCCTGGCCCTGGCCAGCAGGTCCCTGACTTGCGCATCGGTCTCGCCGGCCAGCGCCTTCTCGATCACGGGCAGCCGCTCGGCATCGGGCTCGGCCGCCAGCTTTCCGGCAGCACGGCGGCGCGCGCTCACATCCCTGCTGCCCAGCGCCAGGGCGGCCTGCGCCGTGTCGATGACGGAGCGCAGGTAATTGTTGTTGACGACTTCCTCGGCGTCCGCCGGCAGCTTGGCGGCCTCGCCCGTCGCGGGATCCGTGGCGGCGTCGCCGCTCAGCACATAGGCCCTGCCCTGAGCTACGCGAACTTCATCGTTGGAGAGCGCTGAGAGGTAGGCCGCCAGACGCCCGCCGTCAACCTGGGCGTCAGGAGCAAGCACGGCCTGATTGATGGCCTGCACGCGTTGCTCGGCATCGTCGGCCGCGGCCATGGCATAGGCCTGCTCGGCCGTCAGCGCGTGGCTGGCAAAGCTCAGCAAGGCGCCGAGACCGGCAACCGCCGCCCATATCCATGGCTTGTGCGTGAATTTCATATCGAATCCGATTCGAGCGCCTAAGCAGAAAGCGCCATCAGCTATGTTTTGGATACCAACCCGTCAAACTGGCGCAATCCAAGCCAGTAACAGCAAGCAAGGGCCTAGGCGGCCCCGCCGCCCCGCAGCGAGGCTGTTGTCCCCCTCCCGCATTGCGAAGCAAAGCGAGAGAGGGGGAAGGCGCGCAGCGCCTCAGGGGGAGCCTTACTTCGTAGGCTCGTCCTTCTTCTTGTCGTTGCCATCGATGTAAGGACTCCAGGGCTGGGCCTTGATCGGGCCCTTGGTCTTCCAGACCACGCTGAACTGGCCGTCGCCCTTGATCTCGCCCACCATCACGGGCTTGTGCAAATGATGGTTCTTCTCGTCCATCTTCACGGTGAAGCCATCGGGCGCGATAAAGGTCTGGCCGGCCATGGCGGCAATCACCTTGTCGGTATCCGTGCTCTTGGCTTTTTCCACGGCCTGCTTCCACATATGGATGCCGACCCAGGTGGCTTCCATGGGGTCGTTGGTCAGGGGCTTGTCCTTGTGGCCCGCGATGTTCTTGGCCTTGGCGTAATCACCCCACTGCGTGATGAAGGCGGTGTTGGTCGGGTTCTTCACGCTCATGAAGTAGTTCCAGGCCGCCAGATGACCGACCAGGGGCTTGGTGTCCACGCCGCGCAGCTCTTCTTCACCCACGCTGAAGGCAACGACCGGCACATCCTTGGCCTTGAGGCCGGCATTGCCCAACTCCTTGTAGAAGGGCACATTGGAGTCGCCGTTGATCGTCGAGATCACGGCCGTCTTGCCACCGGTGGAGAACTTCTTCACATCGGCCACGATGGTCTGGTAGTCGCTGTGACCGAACGGCGTGTAGGTCTCCATGATGTCGGAATCCTTCACGCCTTTGCTCTTGAGAAAGGCACGCAGAATCTTGTTGGTGGTGCGTGGATACACATAGTCCGTGCCCAGCAGCACAAAGCGCTTGGCACCGCCGCCTTCCTTGCTCATCAGGTACTCGACGGCGGGAATCGCCTGCTGGTTGGGCGCAGCGCCGGTGTAGAAGACGTTCTTGGAGAGTTCCTCGCCCTCGTACTGCACGGGGTAGAACAGCAGGCCGTTGTTCTGCTCGAACACCGGCAGCACCGACTTGCGCGAGACGCTGGTCCAGCAGCCGAAGACCACGGCCACCTTATCCTGCGTGATCAGCTGTTTGGCTTTTTCCGCAAACAGCGGCCAGTTGGAGGCGGGGTCCACCACCACGGGCTCGAGCTTCTTGCCGAGCACACCGCCCTTGGCGTTGATATCGTCGATGGCCATCAGCACCGTGTCCTTGAGCACGGTTTCGGAGATCGCCATGGTGCCAGAGAGGCTGTGCAGCACCCCGACCTTGATGGTGTCTGCTGCCAACACCTGCGAGTTCAGGCCCAGGCCCAAAGCCAGGGATGCAGCCAGTGTAGTGAGGGTTCCGCGACGATTCATTTCAGCACTCCCGGGAGGTTTTGTTCGGTCACGATTGACCGCATCTCCTCAAATGCAAGTACCGTGCCAGCAACATCCGCAGTTCGGTTGCCGCTCAGGGCCCTGCTGCTTTCCTCACTCACCCTACGCGGCGATGCCGCAGCGCGATCAGTCCACCCCTTGCGGCAGCACCATTGCTGTGCCAAATCTTGCGCATGCACCAGATGCAGGCTTTTCCAGCCGCATTCCGCACATCAGGCACTGTTGAGGTGCCTGGCAATCAATGCGCGGCAAAGCGCAGCAGGTACTCGTAGCTGTTTTGCGTCGTCCTGGCATCACCCTGCACCGGCTGGCGCAGGATGGCCTGCAAAGTGTTGTTGCCTGCAGCGGGCGTCATGAGAGCCTGGCCCTGTGCATCCGTCATCGCGGGCGAGCCGTTTTCGCCCCAGGACAGGCGTACCCCCGCCTGCGGCTTGCCATCCAGCAGCACCTGCAGCCTGAGCGGCTGACCGGCATGGGGCGCCTGGCCCTGGAGCGGCACCACTTCGAACATCTGGCCCAACGGCTTTTGCATGACGGCACCCCACTGCACCACGGTCTTGTGAAACTTGCGCGCATGCACGCCGTGCACTGCGCCGGGGTTCTTGTCCATGGGCAGGGGCAGCATGGCGCCTTCGGGCCTGGTGCTGCTGAAGTAGCCGTTATCCAGCTCCACCGCGATCAGCGCAGCCTTGGCATCGGGCTTGACGCGGATGCCGCCTTGCAGGTTCTGCACATCGCAGCCCACCTCGCGCCCGCGCAGGTCATAGGCATGTACGCGCTGCAGCTTGGCGGGGTCAAAGGTTTCGGCAAGGCCCTCATGGCCGCCGAATTGCATGACATAGCCGCCCTGCGCATCTGGCTCCAGCCAGACGTTATGCGCATGGGCCGGATTGGCACAGAGCAGCCAGGCGGCGGCCGTGGTGCACAGAATGCGCGCGATGATGTTTTTACGCGTCTTGAACACAGACATGAGGACTCCCAAGAATCAAAGTGAAAACTGCAGGCCCAGTTGCACGCTGCGCGGCGCGCCGGGCGCGACCAGACGCTGGCCACCGATCATGGTGGTGATACTGGCATAGCGCGCGTTGGCAGCGTTGCGCAGCCACAGACTCAGGCTGGCATGGCGTGCCACGCTGGCCGGCAGGCGGTATTGCAGGCCCAGGTCCAGCCAGTGATAGCTGCCGGCCCATTCGGTATTGCCGGCATTGATGGGCGCGCGACCCACATGGCGCAGCACGCCATGCACGGTGACATCGCCGCGCGGCATCCAACGTGCGTGCAAGGTGCTGGTGTACTCGGGAACCGCCACCACGCGCTGTCCCTGCAATGCCGCGTTGGCGTTCTGCGTGATTTCGGAGCGATTGCGCCCGTACGCCCATTCGAGATGCCAGCTGCGGCCGGGCAGCCAGTGCAGTTGCAGCTCTGCGCCCTTGCGCAGGGTCGCGCCCAGGTTTTCATATTCACCCGGTGCCGTGTTGCGTATTTCGTTGCTGGACGTGACGCGGTACACGGCTGCATCGATCAGCCACTGGCTGGAAGGTTTCCACTGCAGGCCCAGCTCGGTCTGGCGAAAGATATTGGCGCCGAGTTCGCTGTTGCGCAGCGCGTACTTGGCAAAGTCGCTGGGCAAGGCAAAGCCTTGCGACCAGCTGGCACGCACCGCCGTCTGCGGATTGAGCTGCGCCATGGCACCCAGCTTGGGGCTGGCATGGCTGCGGCCCTGCATGCGGTTGCATTCATCGCCACCGGTTTCCGCGCCCAGCAAGCGGCAGCGCCCGTCAAAGTGGTCCCAGCGCAGGGCGGCCGTGGTCTGCAGCCAGCCTGTCGCCTGCCAACTGCCTTGGCCGTAGAGCGCCATGTTGTTCAGCCGCGTATTGCGATCGTCCAACGCCGCGGCCGTGCGCCGGCGGTTCACCAGGCCATCCCAGTAACCGTAATCGGTGGACTCGCGCACCTGCTCCAGGCCCAGCATCCAGTTCAGCTCGCGCGCAGCCAGACGGGACTTGCCACTGAGGTTCAGCCCCGCGCCCAGCACGCTGCGGTCGTAGCGCTCTTCGCGCTGCATCCAGGTGCCGCTGCGCGGACGGGTGAACCAGCGCACAAAATCCTGCTGCGTTCCGTAGACAAAGCCCAGCAGCCGGGTATC
This sequence comes from Comamonas resistens, assembly GCF_030064165.1. NCBI lineage: Bacteria > Pseudomonadati > Pseudomonadota > Betaproteobacteria > Burkholderiales > Comamonadaceae > Comamonas > Comamonas resistens. Next base: position 1,875,268 of record NZ_CP125947.1, on the reverse strand, counting down.
CGCATCCAGTGCGTACTGCGCATCCAGGCGCAGCGTGCCGAAGTGCTTGTTGGCGCCATCGCCCACCACATGGCCATCCTTGCCCTGCGGGTCTTGCCGCCATTGCGCTTCGGTCAGATAGCCGGGCGAATCGCCGCGCGCCTCATGCCAGCGGCCGGACAGCGAAATATCGAGCTTTTCATGCACATGGTGCTTCCATGTGCCGCTGATGGTGCTGCGCCCATGGCCGGAGCTGGGCCGCGCACCATCGCCATGCGAATGCTGGGCCGCCAGATTGAGCTGATCGCCGCCTTCCAGCTCGCGCCCCAAGGCAGCCTGGGCATCCAGCATGCCCTGCGAACCGGCGCTGACATCGACATCGGTATAGCTGCCGCTGCGCCGCGTGCGCAGCTCCACCAGCCCGGCGCGGTTGTAATTGCCCTGCAGCACCGACACCGGGCCGCGATGGACATTGACCTTGTCCAGCTCCAGCGGTACCACCACGTTCAGATCGAAATAGCCATCGGCATGCGACATGGCCTCGTTGAGCGAAATGCCGTCCAGCGTGGCCGCCACATCGCCGCCATGCCCGCCGCCACCGAAGCCGCGCAGCACCAGCCCGTTGGCCACTCCGCTGAGCTGGTAGTGATTGACATACATGCCCGGTACCTTGTTCCACAGCGCTTCCACTTCCTGCCTGGGCTGCTCGCGAATATCGTCAGACCCGAACTCGGTGACGGAAAACGATCGCTGCGCCTCATCCAGCGCCTGGCCTTTGACCTGGGCCCTCACCAGTACCTCGGGCAGCGCCGCATTGCCTTCCCTGGCCGTCTGCGCCCACGCCCAGCCAGTCAACAGGCCGGCGCATCCGCAGCCCATCGTCAACAAACCCTGCTGTACCCCAGCCCGCAGCAACTGCGCGCCCCTCTTGCTCCATGGTCTTCTGTTCATGCACCAGAAGAGCAAAGTTCGTGCCACGCGATGCACCGCCACAACCGAGCAATGCACCAAGAGGCATCCGCAGCAACCACACAGACACGCCTTGGTGCAAGCCTGCCTCGCAGACGCCCCAACAAGGTGCAAAACCGCAGCAATCCGGCCTCCATAGGCTTGCAATTAATTCTTGCCTTTGGCATGGCACTTGCTACATAAAGGGGCATGGAACTGACTCATCGCGTTCATTCGGTCCTGCCGAATGCGCGAGCCGACTGAGGGATTGAAGAAGATGGAATTGACACCACGCGAAAAAGACAAGCTGCTGATCTTCACCGCCGCCTTGCTGGCCGAGCGGCGCAAGGCCCGTGGCCTCAAGCTCAACTACCCCGAGGCCGTGGCGCTGATCAGTGCCTTTGTGATGGAGGGCGCACGCGACGGCAAGACCGTGGCCCAGTTGATGAGCGAAGGCCGCCGCGTGCTGACCCGCGCCGATGTGATGGAAGGCATCCCCGAGATGATTCCCGACATCCAGATCGAGGCCACTTTCCCGGATGGCACCAAGCTCGTCACTGTGCACGAGCCCATTGCCTGAAGCTGCATCCAGAGACTTCAAGCCTTTTAGCCATCAAACCCTTATCCATCAAGCGCAGACAGCTATGAAATTCAATAAGCTCCTTGCCACCACAGCCGCTGCGGCGACTGCCCTGCCCCTGTCCGCGCTCGCCCATGTGGGCGCAGACGGCGGCGGCCATCACTATTTTCTGGACAGTCTGACTCACGCCTTCGCCCACCCGTTTACCGGGGCCGACCACCTGGCCGCCATGCTGGCCGTAGGCGCCTGGAGCGCGCTGACCATGCCCGGCCTGCGCACCGCCTGGCGCGCCCCTGCCGCCTTCGTGGCCCTGCTGGTGGCGGGCGCCGTGGCGGGTTTTGCCGGCCTGTGGGTGCCGGGTGTGGAACCCATGATTGCCGCCTCCGTGCTGGTGCTGGGCCTGCTGGTGTTGGTGCAGCAAAAAATGCCCTGGGGTGCCGCAGCCGCACTGGCCGGCATGTTTGCCTTCTTCCACGGCGCGGCCCATGGCTTTGAGCTGGCCGGCGACAGCGGCCTCGCGGCCCTCGGCGCGCTGGCCGGCATTGCAATGGGCTCCGCCACACTGCACATCGCGGGCATGGTGCTGGGCCATGCGGTGATGCAGCGCCATCGGTGGATTGCCAAGCTCGGCGGTACGGCCACGGTGGCGCTCGGCGCCTTCATGCTGACACGGCTGGCCTGAACACGCGAAAGGAAGACACGCCATGATTCCCGGTGAACTGTTGCTTGACCCCGGTGCACACGCCCTCAATCCCGGCCGCCGCACGCTTGCGCTGGTGGTGAGGAATGCCAGCGACCGACCCATCCAGGTCGGCTCCCACTATCACTTTGCCGAGACCAACGCGGGCCTGGATTTCGACCGCGCGGCTGCGCGCGGCATGCGGCTGAATATTGCGAGCGGCATGGCCGTGCGCTTCGAGCCCGGCCAGCAGCGCACGGTCGAGCTGGTGGATATTGGCGGCGACAGAAAGATCTACGGCTTTCGCGGCCTGATTCAAGGAGCGCTCTGACATGGCCACAATGGATAGACGCGCCTACGCCGAAACCTTTGGCCCTACCGTGGGCGACCGCCTGCGCCTGGCCGATACCGAACTCATCGTCGAAGTCGAGAAAGACTTCACTCTGACCGCGGGCGGCTATGGCGAGGAGGTGAAGTTCGGCGGCGGCAAGACCATCCGCGACGGCATGGCACAAAGCCAGCGCACACGCGCACAGGGGGCAATGGACACGGTGCTGACCAATGCCCTCATCCTCGACCACTGGGGCATCGTCAAGGCCGACATCGGCCTCAAGGACGGCCGCATTGCGGCCATCGGCAAGGCCGGCAACCCCGACACCCAGCCTGGCGTGGACATCATCATCGGCCCCGGCACCGAGATCATCAGCTGCGAGGGCAACATCGTCACCGCAGGTGGAATCGACACCCACATCCACTTCATCGCGCCGCAGCAGATCGAGGAGGCGCTGACCAGCGGCGTGACCACCATGATCGGCGGCGGCACCGGCCCAGCCACCGGCACTTTTGCCACCACCTGCACGCCCGGCCCCTGGCATATGGAGCACATGCTGCAGGCTGCCGACGCCTTTCCCATGAACCTGGGCTTTCTGGGCAAGGGCAATGCCAGCCTGCCGGGCGGCCTGCACGAGCAGATCAGCGCCGGCGCCATCGGCCTGAAGCTGCACGAGGACTGGGGCAGCACGCCGGCGGCCATCGACAACTGCCTGACGGTGGCCGAAGAGACCGACACGCAGGTCGCCATCCACACCGATACGCTCAACGAAAGCGGCTTCGTAGAGGACTCCGTGGCCGCCTTCAAGGGCCGCACCATCCACACCTTCCACACCGAAGGCGCGGGCGGCGGCCATGCGCCCGACATCCTCAAGGTGGTGGGCGAGGCCAATGTGCTGCCCAGCTCCACCAACCCCACGCGCCCCTACACCATCAACACGCTGGACGAGCATGTGGACATGCTCATGGTCTGCCACCACCTGCATGCCTCGATTGCCGAGGACCTGGCCTTTGCCGAGAGCCGCATACGCAAGGAGACCATTGCGGCCGAGGACATATTGCACGACATCGGGGCGATCAGCATGTTCAGCTCCGACAGCCAGGCCATGGGCCGCGTGGGCGAGGTGATTCTGCGCACCTGGCAGACTGCGCACAAGATGAAGCTGCAGCGCGGACCGCTGCCAGGTGACGGCGCCAGAAACGACAACTTCCGCATCAGGCGCTATATCGCCAAATACACCATCAACCCCGCGATTGCCCACGGCATCAGCCACGAAGTCGGCAGCCTCGAAGTGGGCAAATGGGCCGACATCGTGATCTGGAAACCGGCCTTCTTCGGCGTCAAGCCCTTCTGCATCCTGAAGGGGGGCAGCATTGCCATGGCAGCCATGGGCGACCCGAATGCCTCCATTCCCACGCCCCAGCCCGTGCACTACCGGCCCATGTTCGCCAGCTTTGGCGGCGCGATCGCCAGGACCTCGCTGACCTTTGTCTCGCAGGCCGGCCTGGCCTCCGGTATCGGCGAACGTTTCGGACTGGCCAAGACCCTGTCGGCCGTCAAAGGCATACGCGGCGTACAGAAGCAGCACATGATCCACAACGACCTGGCGCCGCATATGGAGGTCGATGCACAGACCTATGCAGTGCGGGCCAACGGCGAGTTGCTGACCTGCGAACCCGCCACCAGCCTGCCCATGGCACAGCGCTACTTTCTTTTCTGAATCTGACTGAACCGATGGACATGGAGCTGATCTTCAAGCTGGACCCCGCGACAGATCCGCGTGTACTGGCCTTTCTCCAGGAGCACCTGGACGATATGCACCGCATCTCGCCGCCCGAGAGCGTGCATGCGCTGGACGCAAGCCAGCTGCGCCAGCCCGACATCCGTTTCTGGACCGGCTGGACGCAACAACAGGCCGGGCCGGCCCTGGCGGCCAGCTGCGCGCTCAAGCAACTGGATGCCGGCCATGTAGAACTCAAGACCATGCGCGTGGGGGCTGCCCACCGCGGCTCCGCCGCGGCCCAGCAGGTGCTGGCGCATGCCCTGGCCCAGGCCCGCGCAGGCGGCGCCAAGCGCATCAGCCTGGAGACCGGCACCGAGGCCTTCTTCGCACCGGCCCGGCGCTTCTACCAGCGCAATGGCTTTGTGCCATGCGCGCCCTTTGGCAACTACCACCCGGACCCGAACAGCTGCTTCATGACGCTGGCGCTTTAACCGATTGCCCCTGTATGCTGCAAGTTTCCAAATGCCTTCCCGCCGGCCAGGGCCTGGCCACCAGCCTGCTCAAGCGCTCCGCCTCGGTGGAGCTTGACTGGGACGTACGCCAGAAAAGCCGCTTTGCCGCCACCGACAGCCAGGGCCGCGACCTGGCCATTTTCCTGCCGCGCGGCCAGGCCGTGCGCGGTGGCGACGTGCTGGTGGCCGAGGACGGCTCGCTGATCCGCGTGCTGGCCGCGCCGCAGAAGGTGCTGCACATCACGGCCTGCGCCGAGCACGGCAGCCCCTTCGACCTGATGCGCGCCGCCTACCACCTGGGCAACCGCCATGTGCCCATCGAGCTACAGCCCGACCACCTGAAGATCGAGCCCGACCACGTGCTGGCCGACATGCTGCGCAGCATGCACATGACCGTCACCGAGGCTGAACTCCCCTTCGAGCCCGAGGGCGGTGCCTATGGGGGACATGTGACCAACGACGGCCACAGCCACCACCACGGACATGCGCATGGGCATGAACACCACCATGGACACGGCCACTGAAGCGCCGCTGCACATCGCACCGGCCACGCTGCTGCAGCTGATGTGGCTGGCCTCGCCGGCGCTGCCCATCGGCGGCTTTTCCTACTCCGAAGGGCTGGAGGCTGCCATCCATGCCGCGCAGGTCACCACGGAGGCGGAGGCCGCCGGCTGGCTGGTGCAGCAGCTGCACCTGACCCAGTCGCGCGGCGACATGGCCGTCATCGCCCAGGCCCTGCCCGCCTGGCAGCGCGGCGACGTACAGCGCGTGCAGCAGCTCAACGGCTGGGTGCTGGCCACGCGCGAGACCAGCGAGCTGCGCCTGCAGACTGAGCAGATGGGCCGCTCGCTGGCCGACTGGCTGCGCAACCAGCACACGGCAGACGCCGGGCGCAGCGCGCAGATCCGGCAGCTGGCGGCGCTGTCGGGCCAGCGGCCCAGCTATCCCATCGCCTTTGCGCTGGCCACCGCCTTCACCGGGGCCGTGGCGCAGCAGGCCCTGCTGGCCTATGCCTTCGGCTGGGCCGAGAACATGGTGCAGGCCGCGATCAAGGCCGTGCCGCTGGGCCAGAGCGCGGGCCAGCGCATCCTCGCGCGCCTGGCCCAGGAAATCCCCGCCGCCGTGGCGCACGCCGAAACCCTGCCGGACGATGCGCGCCAGGCCTTCTCGCCCCTGCTGGCCATTCTCTCGGCCCGGCACGAACACCAATACTCACGCCTCTTCAGATCATGACCACCGCACTGCACCATATTCCCAATCGCACCAAGAAGCTGCCGCCGCTGCGCGTGGGCATAGGCGGGCCCGTGGGCTCGGGCAAGACCACTATCCTCGAGATGCTGTGCAAGGCCATGCGCGATCAATGGGACCTGGTCGCCATCACCAACGACATCTACACCAAGGAGGACCAGCGCCTGCTGACCATCAGCGGCGCACTGCCGCCCGAGCGCATCATGGGCGTGGAGACCGGCGGCTGCCCGCACACGGCCATCCGCGAGGACGCGTCCATCAACCTCGAGGCCATAGACCGCATGCTGGGCCAGTTTCCCGATGCCGACATCGTCTTCATCGAGTCCGGCGGCGACAACCTCGCGGCCACCTTCAGCCCCGAGCTCAGCGACCTGACCATCTACGTGATCGACGTGGCCGCGGGCGAGAAGATCCCGCGCAAGGGCGGCCCCGGCATCACCAAGAGCGACCTCTTCGTCATCAACAAGACCGATCTGGCGCCCTACGTTGGTGCGGACCTGGAGGTGATGCGCGCCGATACCGTGCGCATGCGCACCACCCCCAAAGGGACCAAGCCTTTCGCCATGACAAACCTGAAGACCTTACAGGGGCTGGACGAAGTGGTGGCGTTCATTGAACAGAATGGGCTGCTAGGTAACCCGGTACAAACGCGCCAGCCAACTTAGAGCGAAATGCTGATCAAGGGTGAACAGCACCCTCAAACATTCGCCGTGCAGCCATAAAAAAGCCCCGTAAAACGGGGCTTTTGCTTTTCTGGGCCGATGGGACCTGCGACGGTATCAGCATGTATTGCGCACGTTTTAATCCATGCGTATATTGAAGCCGGACCATAACGAGAAAAGCCCTGCAGAAATACCTGCAGGGCTTTGTTATTTGGGGTGGCTGAAGGGGCTCGAACCCTCGACAACAGGAATCACAATCCTGGACTCTACCAACTGAGCTACAGCCACCGTAAAGCGTTTTTATTCTACATCGGTAGCTACACCGAAATTTCCAAGGAATCGTTTTGCCCAAAATTTTGCCCAGACATCTGGGCATTGCTTTTAAGCTATTCATTTCAAAGGATAAATCTGGGGTGGCTGATGGGACTCGAACCCACGACAACAGGAATCACAATCCTGGACTCTACCAACTGAGCTACAGCCACCGTAGAAGCATCTATTGTAATCGAAAAATCGGCCTGAAACTCAATTCAGGCCGATTCATTGACATCATCAGGGACGCGGCACTTTCATCTGCACCTTGAACTGCTTTTTCAGCTGTTCATAGTAGGCCATGACTTCCGCCATGGAGGCCCACTGTGTGAACTGGGCCTTTTGCTGCTCCAGTACTTGCGCCTCGGTAGCAGGACGCTCGGTGATGCGGTTGATCTTGATCACCACATAGCCGGCAGAGCCCAGGTCCACGCCTTCCCAGGCCGGCAAAGTCTGAGTGGAGACGCGCATCGCCGCATCCAGAACCTCTCGTGGCAGGTCCTTGGCCTGGTCACGCCCCACTTCGACCGCAGCGGGCAACTGCGCCGTCTCGGGCTTGGCCTTCCACTGCGCCAGCTTGGCCTTGCCTTCTTCTGCTGCCAGCTCGGCCGCCTTCTTCTGGGTATAGAGCTGCTTGAGCTTGTCACCCACCTCATCCATGGCCAGGGTACGAGCAGGCGAGTACTTCACCACGCGGCCTGCCACCAGGCTGCTGGGGGCCAGTTCGACCGCATCGGTGTTGCGCTTGTTTTCCAGAGAGTCTTGCGAGAACAGCGCTTCCAGGAAACGTGCATTGGCCAGCGGGCCCTGCGCGCCAGGAGCGACTTGACGAGTCACATGCTCGGCCTTGTGGATGCTGAGCTTGAGCTTGTCCGCAATGGGCTGCAGGCTTTCCGACTGCTCGTAGACACCGTTGGTGAAGGTTTCGGCCACCTCTGCGAACTTGCGCTGCGCCTGCTGCTTCCGCAGATCGGCTTCCAGCTTGGGACGCATTTCCTCAAAGCTTGGCACCTTGGGAGCCTTGATGCCGGTCAACTCAATGATGTGATAGCCAAAGTCGGACTCGATCACATCGCTGATCTCTCCGTCTTTCATCCTGAAGACAGCTTCTTCAAAAGGCTTGACCATGGCGCCGTGGCCAAAGTAACCCAGGTCACCGCCGTTGGGGGCAGAGCCAGGATCCTGAGATTCTTTCTTGGCCACATCGGCAAAGCTTTTGGGGTCCTTGCGTACTCGCGCCAGCAGCTCTTCGGCCTTGGCCTTGGCTTTCTCACGCTCGGCAGCAGGCGCACCCTTGGGAGCATTGATCAGAATATGGCTGGCGCGACGCTCTTCTGGGCCTGCCAAGCGCTGTGCGTTTTCCTTGTAATAGGTACGCAGATCGTCTTCGCTCACGCTGATGCCAGCGGCAACTGCAGCCAGATCCAGCTGCACATATTCCACGGCCGCTTCCTCGGGCTGCTTGAACAGGCCCGTATTGGCCTCGTAAAAAGCCTTCAGATCGGCTTCGTTGGCTTGAACCTTGGGTGCGAACGCTGCCGCATCAAAGCGAGCCACTTGAATCTCGCGGCGCTGATACAGCGCGTCCATGGCTTGCTTGAGCTGCGCGCCGGTGGTAAAGCTCGTCGCAGTCACGCTGCCCAAAACCTGGTTGAGCGCCAGCTCCTTGCGCAGATTGGCTTCAAAGCCTTCTGGCGTCATGCCTTGAGCGCCCACCAGCGCTTTATAAGCCTCGGCATCCAGCGAACCATCGGGCTTCTTCAGCGCGGCGATGGCGGGGATTTCCTGCAGCGTGCGCACCAGCTCCGAATCTGTCGTGGTCAGATGCATCTTTTGCGCTGCGGCAACCAGCACGCGGTCACGCACCAGTTTTTCCAACGTGGCGTAGCGCGCCTCCGGAGAGTCCAGCAGCTTGGCGTCCATATTGGGGTTCTGCGCGCGCAGGCGGTCACTCTCGGCACGATGCGCGTTGTCCCAGTCCTGCTGGGTAATGTCATGCCCATCCACACGAGCCACGGCCTGACTGGACTCTGTGAAATAGTTCTGGCTGACCCCGACAAAAATGAAAGAGGGAATGATCAGCAAGAACAACAAGATCATCACGAACTTGGAATGCTTGCGGATGGATTCGAACATGGTCAATCTTTCTGCGGCAGCAAAAATAAAGGCGAACTTACGTTCGCCCTATCAACAATGGTGAAAGCCGTGCGACCCGAATGCGCCACAGTCCGGGCCTCTACAGAGCATTAATGCACTACAGAACTGCCATCCAACCTCCACCAACAGGGTTAGGCTAATCCCATCCATTCTAACTGTGCGCTTCCAATTGCCGCGCCCTGCCCCGACTCACTGACGCAGAAATACCCCACGCCGGTCCAACCTGGGGATACAGCCAAAGCAGCCTGCAAGCTCGCTACACTGAAGTCCAACAGATCTCAACGCGAAAGCCCGTCACCCACCATGGAAAACTTTCCCCAAGACATCTACACCGAGCCCACACCCGATGCAGACACCCTGGCCAACCTCGGCCCGTTCACCGGCATGGCCGGCATCTGGACCGGCAAACGCGGCCTGGACATCAACCCCAAGGCCGACGGCCCGGAAAAGCAGGCCTTCATCGAACACATGGAACTGCAGCCCATTGATGCGCAAACCAACGGCCCGCAGCTTTTCTATGGCCTGCGCTATCACACACGCATCGTCAAACCCGATGATGTGGAAACCTTTCACGACCAGGTGGGCTACTGGCTCTGGGAGCCGGCCACGGGCAACATCATTCAGACTCTGACCATCCCACGCGGCCAGACCGCCATGGCGACCGGCAAGACCACCGCCGACGCCACCAGCTTCACTCTCAGCGCCGTACGCGGCTCCACCGTCAACGGCATCTCGTCCAACCCGTTTCTGGAACACGCATTCAGAACAGATGCCTACACCATCACCGTCACCAAACATCCGGACGGAACCTGGTCTTACGAGCAGGAAACGACGCTGACCATCCCCGGCAAAAATCGGCCCTTTGCCCATACCGACCGCAACACGCTGCACAAGATAGGCGAGCCCACACCCAACCCTACCGCGCTGGCGGCCCTCAAAGAGCAGCAGACTTCTGTCTGAGCCCGGATTGAATGCCTATGTTCTTCACTCGCCTGCGCTGACAAGAGCACAGGTGTTTGTTGGCAAAAAACGCATGAAAAGCGCCGCTCACAAATCTGCAGGATGCGGGGCAGATCGCCCCCGCTACAAACATGGCTGTCCATAGACGTCGCCATCCATAGGGGCGTAATCTCCTCCTGTCCATGTCAAAACAGCAGATGCCCTTGTCCTCGCGGGGCTCTGGTTCTGCCCATTGCTGTGCCCAACACAGCCAGGAGAGTCGCATGAAACGCCTAACGCCGCTGTTGGCCGCCGCCGGACTTTTTGGCACCCTCAGTGGAGGCTGCGCGATGGCTCAGACAAGCAGCTCGCAATCCTTTGCGAGCAGCACCACAAACACCTATAGCGGTCAGATCACGGGCAACGGCGTCGCTCAATACGGGCTGGACACTCACGCACTGCAGCAACTGACTGTCACGCTCCACACCAACAATCCCAACAGCCACATGTCGGTCATCAAGGGCGACTCTACAGATGCTCTGTGTCTGAACCAGGCTTCCCCTCACAGCTGCACCTTCCGCGTTGAATCCGATACCGCTTACCGAGTTCGAGTTTTTCTCACTCGCGAAGCTGTCCAGAGAGGCGAAAGCGCGCGCTTCACAATCTCGCTCGAACCCGGCAATTGAAAGATTGGCGCATACGCTCCAAACAGGCCTCCGGCCCCCGGCCCATACGCCCCGGCCCATACGCAATACCCAGCCGCGACACCGGAGCCTTCTGCCGCCAATCGATTGCACTATCTATCCAAAACCCGGGCGATATTCACAAGAATATGCGCTCAAGATTCTTTGATAGCTTTCAGCGCTTGCCCTCCAATGATTAGAGGGCATTTTTATAGGTAATCACCCAAGATTGATTTCCATCAAAAACCGATGGAGTTCTTGTGTGCCAGCCCTTGTCTCCCACCTCTAGCAGTGGGAATATGTCCCCAGCCCGATTCGGATTTTTGCAAGCAACGCGCCCGGTTTGGCGCATGGAGGCTGGATATGTTCAAGCATGTACTCATCCCTACAGATGGCTCGAAACTTTCTGAAGCGGCGGTCCGCACCGGCATTCAGTTAGCCAAGGAACAAGGCGCGCAGGTAACGGCCTTGTTCGTGATGGCGGACTACCAGGCTCTGATCTACGGATCACGCGCAATGATTGCCTATGACGCAACGGAGTTTGAAAAAAGCGCCCAGGCCGAAGCCGATACGGTGCTGCATTTCGCCGAGGAGCTTGCCAAGGCAGAAGGCGTGCCCTTCAATGCTGTGCGTGTAACCAATGCATCGGTCAGCGAAGCCATCATCAAGCAGGCCAAGGATGCTCAGTGCGATCTGATCTGCATGGCCTCTCATGGTCGCAAAGGCCTGAGCGGCATTTTGCTGGGCAGCGAAACCCAGAAGGTGCTGACCAATAGCAGCATCCCCGTGCTGGTACATCGCGCCGAATAAGCCATCGCCAACCAAGCCGCCACGCCCCTGCGCCACTTGGCGCCGGGGCGTTTTTCATGGCCTCGTCGTGTAGCATCCCTGCATCAAATTGTGAGCGAATGGGTCAATTTGTCACATTGAAGCCAGACATTTCTTTGTCGATTTTGGAAAGGTTAGAGTGCCGATGAGCAACGCAATCGCAGCCGACACAGGCCTGACATGGAAAACCGGGTCTATTCGTCCCAGATCGTGCAACTGTGGCAGCGTGCTGTGCCAGTTGCTCCATGAACGTGTCATGAGCGATATGTCACGCCGCATGTTCGTGGGCGGCACCGCTGCCATGATGGCGCCGTTTGTGGGCCTGCAAGCCGCCGAAGCCAACCCGGGCCTGCCCCAGCATGCGGAGCGCCCAACCTTGTTGACCAATCTGCGCTTGTTTGATGGCTCCGGCAAGCCTGCGCGCCAAGGCGTACAGGTGCTGATCCAAGGGAAACAGATTGCCGCACTGCCCTCCACGGCAGAAACCGTGGAAGGTGCCCTGGTCATCGACTGCCAGGGCAAGCTGGTGATGCCTGGCCTGATCGACACCCACTGGCACACCATGCTGGCCGCCATACCGCAGACTACCGCCATGACAGCCGACCTCGGCTACCTATATCTGGCAGCGGCACAGGAAGCGCAACGCACCCTGATGCGCGGCTTCACCTCGGTACGTGATGCCGGCGGCCCGGCCTTTGCACTCAAGCGCGCCATTGATGAAGGCATGATCCCGGGTCCACGCATCTACCCCAGTGGAGCCATGATTTCGCAAACCTCGGGGCATGGCGACTTTAGGCTGCGCAGCGATATTCCACGTGCAGCCAACGAGCCACTGAGCCAGGTGGAGCTGACAGGCGTGGCCATGATCGCCGATGGCGAAGCCGAGGTACTGCGCCGCGTGCGCGAACAGTTGATGCTGGGCGCCTCGCAAATCAAGATGCTGGCGGGCGGTGGTGTGGCATCGCTGTACGACCCGCTGGACAGCACCCAGTTCACCGAAAAGGAGTTGCGTGCAGGCGTGGAAGCCGCAGCCGACTGGAATACCTATGTGATGGCCCATGTGTACACCCCCAAGGGCATCAAGCGGGCTATCAAGGCAGGCGTCAAAAGCATAGAACATGGCCAGCTGGCCGATGAGGAATGCGTGCGCATGATGCGCGATGAGGGTGTCTGGTGGAGTCTGCAGCCGTTTCTGCAGGACGAGGACAGCAATGTCTACCCCGATGCCGCGCGCCGCGAAAGCCAGTCCAGGGTCGCACAGGGCACAGTCAAAGCCTACGAGATGGCGCAAAAACACGGCATCAAGACCGGCTGGGGTACCGATGTGCTGTTCAATCCCAAAGGCCCCGCAACCCAAGGCAAGCAATTGGCCAAGCTAACCCGGTTTTATGACCCGCTGACGCTGCTGCAACAGGCAACCGCCACGAATGGCGAACTGCTTGCTCTGTCCAGCGAGCGCAATCCCTATCCGCAGCCGCTGGGCCGCATCGCCCCCGGAGCCTTGGCCGACATTCTGGTCGCCGATGGCGACCCATCCAGAAACCTGGATTTCCTGATCAATCCAGAACAAAACCTGCGCCTGATCATGAAGGATGGCAAGGTCTACAAGAACACGCTGTAAAGAGGGATCAATGAAGCACCACATGAATGCGCAACTGGGCAAGACCATTGCCATGCTCGCCGCCTGCCTGCTGACCGGCTCACAGGCTCTGGCACAGAGCACAGAAAATGCCGCAGCAGACGGCTGGAGATTTCAGTTCACGCCATATGTATGGATGACGGGCCTCGATGGACATATACGCCCATTCAAAGGAGCCCCTACAGCCCATGTGAACAAGTCGTTTTCGGATGTCTTGGACGACCTCGACATGGCGGCCTTTATCAACGGCACAGCGCGCAAGGGGCGGTACATCCTTCAGGGTGACTTCAGTCACGCCTCCACATCCGACAAGGCCGCGCTACCCTTGGGGCAGAGTGCCCATAGCAAAGTACGCCAGACTTCCCTGACTCTGACCGGTGGACACAACTGGATGCCAAGCCCCCAGTCAAGCGTTGACCTGATGGCAGGTCTTCGGCTCTGGCAGATCAAGGCCGAAGTCCAAGTTCCAGGGCTGATCTCCGCCCGATCCAATACCTCATTCGTCGACCCCATCGTCGCCGCACGCTGGCGCTACGACCTCGCACCGCGCTGGTCCACCCTGCTGTATGCCGATATGGGTGGCTTGAGCCTGGGCTCCAAATTCACCTGGCAGATCCATGGTTCCGTGAACTACCAGGTGAAAGACAATATCCATCTGTCCCTGGGCTATCGTCACCTGAGCGTCGACTATCGCGAGGATGGCAAACGACTTGATTTCAGCCAAAGCGGCCCGATCATCGGCGCTACGTTCCGCTTCTGACTTTTCTACCGTTGAGGCCTTGCGGGATTCGCTCCCGCAGAGCCTGCTTTGTTTTTGCCGACCAACTTTGCCAGACGGCTCTTTGACGAACTGACAAGCGGGATTTATCGCTTGGTAGCGGCGAGCTTTTCGACTTTGTGAGCTAAAAAAGAGAAAGGGCTTAGATTTCTCTAAGCCCTTTTTCTTTAGTTTTTAGTGGTGGGTCCTGACGGTCTCGAACCGCCGACCTACTCCGTGTAAAGGAGCCGCTCTACCAACTGAGCTAAGGACCCACTTAAATTTTTTGTCAGTTCAAAGCATCTTTCAATGCTTTGCCCGGACGGAATTTTGGCACCTTGGCTGCCTTGATCTTGATGGTTGCGCCGGTACGGGGGTTACGACCGGTACGGGCTGCACGCTTGCCGACGGCAAATGTGCCAAAACCAACAAGCGATACTGTACCACCTTTTTTCAGTGTTTTCTTCACTGCGTCGATTGTGGAATCCAGTGCACGCGCAGCAGCGGCCTTGGAAATATCGGCGTTGTTAGCGATGTGCTCAATCAGTTCGGTTTTATTCACAAGATGCCTCTCGAGAAATAAGTGAATGGAATGTCTCTGTATGTACGCAAACCTTGCACAGGCAGAATCAGCCGCGACAAACATCAAGTCAGCGAACAGGCTTCGGGCTTCCCCACAAACCTGAGCTGCAGTTCTCAGTGTCGATCACGCTGCGCATCCCAGCGACAAAGGCAGATTCTATGCGGTTTTCACGCGGATTTAGGGCTTGACGTTGGCTTTTTTAAACGATCATGATCTGCCGGCTTCACGGATTGACAAGGGTTGACAAAACCTGCATCCCAATCGACCCGTCCCAAAGCGCTGCGCGATCTCCACCAGACAGCAAAAAAGCGCTTGATAAACAAGCGCTTTTTTATGCAAGAGACCCAACCTCAGAGCCTGGCCCGAATTTCCGGCAAGGCCTTTTGCAGGTAGTAGACCATGGACCAGACCGTCAGCACCGCAGCCATCCAGATCAGCCACTGCCCCCAGACTCCGGTATCTATCACCCCGAACGCCACTCCGTCATAGAGCAAAAAGGGGATGGCCACCATCTGCGCCATGGTCTTGGCCTTGCCTATCATGTGCACGGCCACGCTCTTGCTGGCACCGATCTGAGCCATCCATTCACGCAGTGCCGAAATTGCAATCTCGCGTCCGATGATGATCAGCGCCACAAACACGTCGGCGCGTTGCAGATGAACCAGTACCAGCAGCGAGGCGCAGACCAGAAACTTGTCGGCCACCGGGTCCAGAAACGCGCCGAAGGCCGATGTCTGGTTGAGCCTGCGGGCCAAATAGCCGTCAAACCAGTCCGTTGCGGCAAACACCATGAACATCACGGTAGCGATGAGGTTGCGAGTGTGTTGGTCGAGCGGCGCGTAAAACACCCCGACGATGAGCGGTATCGCTACGATCCGCGTCAAGGTCAGCACAGTTGGGATGGTGAAAAACATGGGCGTTATTGTGTCATGTGCGCGCGGCACTGTTGTGGACTCGCTCTTTGGCCCGTTCTCGCAGCACCTCAGTGCAGGGCCCGGTAGATCTCATCGGCCAGTGTGGCCGAGATCCCGTCCACCGTCATCAGATCATCGACGCTGGCTTCCTGCACGCCACGCACTCCACCAAATCGCTGCAGCAGACGGGCGCGCTTTTTGGGGCCTACTCCTGGAATTTCCTCCAGGCTGCTACTGCCCGTGCGCACCTTGGCGCGGGCTGCGCGCATGCCGGTGATGGCAAAGCGGTGCGCCTCGTCGCGAATCTGGGCCACCAACATCAGCGCCGCGGAGTCGTGGCCCAGATAGACTTTCTCGCGCCCATCGGCAAAGACCAGCTCTTCCAGACCAACCTTGCGGCCTTCGCCTTTTTCCACGCCCACGATACGCGACAGATCAAGGCCCAGCTCGGCAAATACTTCGCGTGCCATGCTGACCTGACCTTTGCCGCCGTCAACCAGCACCAGATCGGGCAGATGTGGCTGCTTGCCGGTCAACTCGGCACCACCCGCTTCGCGCTGCGCATCGGCCACGGGTTTGTAGCGGCGCGTGAGCACCTGACGCATGGCCGCATAGTCGTCGCCACCGGTAATGCCTTCGATATTGAAGCGGCGATAGTCGCTGCTCTGCATCTTGTGATGGTGGAAAACGACGCAGGAAGCCTTGGTGTTTTCGCCACTGGTGTGCGAGATGTCGAAGCATTCGATGGTCAGCTCGTCCAGATTCTCGACCGGCAGATCTAGCGCCTCGGCCAGCGCACGCGTGCGCGCCTGTTGCGAGCCCTCTTCGGCCAGCAGACGAGCCAGCTGGATGTCGGCATTCTTTTGCGCCATCTCCAGCCAGATGCGGCGCTGCTCGCGCGGCTGCTGCACGGCGGTGATGCGCACGCCGGATTGCTCGGTCAGCAGTGCGATCAGTTTCTTGTCAACCGCATGGCTGACGATCAAGGTGGGCGGCACGGCCACGCCCACATAGTGCTGGGCCACAAAGGCTTCGAGCACCAGCTCCTCCACCGGCTTGGCAGCAGCGGCGGCGTCGACCTCTTCCTCGCTGGAATAGACCGATGCCGCATCCCCCAGATTGGCCGGGAAATAAGGCCTGTCTCCCAGATGACGGCCACCGCGCACCATGGCCAGATTCACGCAGGCGCGGCCGCCATGCACCTTGACTGCCAGGATATCCACGTCCTTGTCGTCCGTGGTCTCGATGGCCTGCTGGTGCAGCACGCGCGATAGCGCCGTGATCTGGTTGCGCACTTCGGCCGCCTGCTCGAACTCGAGCTTTTCGGAATGGGCCAGCATGCGCTGTTCCAGCTGCTTGAGCAGCTCGCTGGTTTCGCCGCGCAGCATGGCCTCGGCATTGCGCACGTCGAGCGCATAGGCCTCGGGCGAGATCAGATCCACACAGGGACCGCTGCAGCGCTTGATCTGATAGAGCAGACAGGGGCGGCTGCGGTTGGCATAGACCGTGTCTTCGCAGGTGCGCAGGCGAAAGACTTTCTGCAGCAGCTGCATGCTTTCCTTCACGGCCCAGGCACTGGGATAGGGGCCGAAGTAGCGATGCTTCTTGTCCACCGCGCCGCGGTAATAGGCAATGCGCGGAAACTCCTGAAACGGCGGCTCGCCCTCTTTTCCATCCCTGTGGGCCACACCGGTCATCTTGAGATAAGGGTAGCTTTTGTCATCCCGGAACAGGATGTTGTACTTGGGGTGCTGGGTCTTGATGAGGTTGTTTTCCAGCAGCAGCGCCTCGGCCTCGGAGCGCACCACCGTGGTCTCCATGCGCACGATCTTGCTGACCATATGGCCTATGCGCGTGCCTCCATGATCCTTCTGAAAGTAGCTGGAGACACGGCGTTTGAGGTTGATGGCCTTGCCCACGTAAAGCAAAGTCCCGACCGCATCAAAGTAGCGGTAAACACCGGGCAGTGGCGGCAAGGCGGCCACTTGGGCCAGCAGTTCAGCGGAGTGCATGTCAGACATGAAGCTATTGTCTGCGCTTGTGTGCAGCTTCAACAACGGACGCAAGCAAGTCCTTGGAAGCCATCATGCGCTTTCAAAAAAGGAGCTGGTAGCGCCTGAGTTTCTTGAATTTCAAGTATCTAAATACTTGAAAACCCTATTCACCATGCGCTACCAGCTCCGGATTCGAGAGCAACCATCATGAATCACAAAGCGCGCAGCGCCAGGCTGCCTGCGCACCCGGAGGGACTTACTCCGCTTCTATCCTGGACGACTTCACCACCTGGGACCAGCTGGTGTACTCGGTCTTGACCATGGCGCCCAGTTGCTGCGGATTCATATAGTCTGCCGTGGCACCCTGCTCTTCGGCCTTTTTCCTGAAGGCGGGGTCCTCCACCACTTTTTTGATGTCGGCAGTCAGCTTGTCGATCACGGGCTGGGGTGTGGCCTTGGGTGCGAACACGGCAAACCAGGAAGTAGCGTTCACGCCTGGGTAGCCGGCCTCGGCCGTGGTCGGCACATTGGGCAGGCTGGGCAGGCGCTGCTTGCCCGTCACGGCCAGCACGCGCAGCTTGCCGCTTTGCACATGGGGCATGAACGGCGGCGCCGTGCCAAAGGTCAGGTCCACCTGGCCGCCCAGCAGGTCCTGCAGCGCAGGGCCCGTGCCCTTGTAGGGCACATGCACCATCTTCACGCCGGCCTGCTGCTCCAGCATGGCGCCCGTCACATGCTGCAGCGAGCCATTGCCCGACGATGCAAAGTTGAGCCTGCCAGGATTGGCCTTGGCATATGCCACCAGCTCGGCCAGCGTCTTCACCGGCAGTTCCGAGCGCACGACGATGATCTGCGGGGCCGACAGCACATTGGCCACGGGTACAAAGTCGCTCTGCTCCCAGCTCCTGGCCTTGACCAGATGGGGCGAGATCACGTGGTAGCCCGAGTACTGCATCAGCAGCGTATAGCCGTCGGCATCCGCGCGCTTGACCAGATTGGCGGCAATGGCGCCGTTGCCACCGCCCTTGTTGTCCACCACCACCGATTGCCCGAGCACCGGAGCCAGCGCCTGTGCGGCCATGCGGCCGGCCAGATCGGTGGTGCCGCCCGCAGCAGCAGGCACGATCATCAGCACGGTTTTACTGGGATAGCTTCCTTGCGCGGCCGCAGGTCCGCATGCAAAGCCCAAAGCCGCAGCCGTGGTGGCCAGCAGCAGGTGAACGCGTTGACGTTGAATGTTCATGTTTGTCTCCTTGTTGGAATATGGACTTCCGCAAACAAGGATGCACAGCGGGCATTTGTACCGTTACCAGTATCGACCAAACACCGCACCGGATCCGAATTTGCGTAAGTTGTTGGCTGTTGTTCTGCGCCAGCCCCTTCCCCCGAAAGAGCTGATGCAGTTGTCATCAAAAAAATCTGCCTCAGACCTTGGCCAGAGCGCGTTCCTTGATTTCTGAAAAATCGGCTGGCGGCTGGTGCCGGTCCCAGCGCGCACCGGCCTTGACGATCTGGCTGGGCGTCTCGTGGCCTATCAGTGCCGGCAGGCTGCGAGCAGCCGCCACAATCCGGGCCAGGTCTGTGCCCGTGTCATAGCCCATGAGCTGCAGCGCATGCACGATCTCTTCGGTGCAGGCATTGCCCGAGGCGCCCGGCGCATAGGGGCAGCCGCCCAGCCCGCCAATCGACGCATCAAAGCGATCCGCCCCCGCAGCTATGGAGGCCAGCACATTGGCCAGAGCCATGCCGCGCGTATTGTGGAAATGCAGGGTCAGGCCCATCTGCGGCCAGCGCGCCTTGAAGGCCTGGACCATGGAATGCACCTGACTGGGATAGGCCATGCCCGTGGTGTCGCACAGCGTGATGCCCTGCACGCCCAGATCGGCAAAGCGCTGCACCCAGGCCAGCACTTCGGCCTCGGCCACATCGCCCTCCATGGGGCAACCAAAGCAGCAGGAAAGCGATACGTTGACGGGCGTTGCCGCCTGCTGCGCCGTGGCGATCACCTGCCTTAGCGCCTCAAACGACTGGCTGCGCTGCATGCGCAGATTGCACAGGTTATGCGTTTCGCTGACCGACATCACCAGATTGAGTTCGTCGGTCTGCGCATCGATCGCACGCTCCGCGCCGCGCACATTGGGCACCAGCGCCGTGTAGATCGTGCCCGGCCGGCGCACGATCTCGCGCATCACGATCTCGCCATCGCGCAGGGCCGGAATGGCCTTGGGCGAGACAAAGGCCGTGACTTCGATCTTGGACAGTCCTGCCTCGGACAGCGCATTGACCATCGCGATCTTGTCCTCGGTGGGCACAAAGGCCTGCTCCATCTGCAGACCGTCGCGCGTGCCGACTTCGTTCATATGGATGCGGCGGCCCGCACCATTCCAGACGTTATTGCAAGAATTCACGGCGCTCATTGGATGATGCCTTTCTCGCGCAACTGGGCGACCTGCTCGGCGCTCAGACCTATCTCGGCCAGCACGGCATCGGTATCGTCGCCCACATGGGGAGCACTGCTGCGCACGGTGCCCGGCGTCAACGACAACTTGGGCACCACGCCGGGCACCTGAAGCTCGAAACCATCGCGGGTGCGCTGGGTCAGAATCATCTCGCGTGCCTGGTAATGCGGGTCCTCGGCAATATCCTTGGCCGTGTAGACCTTGCCGGCCGGCACGCGTGCCGCGCCCAGCTCGTCCATCACCGCCTGCACGCTGCGCACCTGCGTCCAGGCGCCAATCGCGGCATCGATCTCGGCCACGCGCTGCACGCGGCCCGCGTTGTCGGCCAGATCGGGCGCATCGGCCAGATCCTGGCGGCCGATGGCCGTCATGAGTCGCTTGAAGATGGAGTCGCCATTGCCCGCCACCAGCACCCAGCCATCCTGGCAGGGGTAGGCATTCGAGGGGGCAATGCCCGGCAGCGCACTGCCGGCAGCCTCGCGCACGGCGCCAAAGGCGCTGTACTCGGGAATCAGACTCTCCATGATGTTGAACACGGCCTCATGCAGGGCCACGTCGATCACCTGGCCCGGGCCGCCGTTCACCTTGCGGTGGTACAGAGCCATCATCACGCCGATCACGCCGTGCAGGGCCGCCAGCGTATCGCCGATCGACACGCCCACGCGCACCGGCACCCGGCCCGGCTCGGCCGTCAGATGGCGCAGCCCGCCCATGGCTTCGCCGATCACGCCAAAGCCCGGCAGATCGCGATAGGGGCCGGTCTGGCCATAGCCCGAGATGCGCAGAATCACCAGTCCGGGGTTGATGGCGTGCAGCTCCTCGGGCGACATGCCCCAGCCCTCCAGCGTGCCGGGGCGAAAGTTCTCGACCAGCACGTCGGCCTCGGCAATCAGCTTGCGGGCAATACCCTGGGCATCGCTCTGACGCAGATCGAGAGCGACGGAGCGCTTGTTGCGCGACTGCACCTGCCACCAGACAGAGGTGCCCTCCTTGATCAGACGCCAGTTGCGCAGCGGATCGCCGGCGCCGGGCGCCTCGATCTTGATGACATCGGCACCAAACTCGCCCAGGGTCTTGCCACAGAAGGGGCCGGCAATCAGCTGGCCCATCTCCACCACTTTCACCCCTTCCAGCGCGCGCGGTGTGGCGATCTGCGTGGCGGGGTCTTTGATATTCATCGTCGTCATGCTTGTCTCTTGATGCCTGTCTTGCTTTGCCGCTTTGCGTTGACCAGCTTCAGGAAAGCGGCTTTTTGCCCATATTGCCCTGTAAGGAAATTCCTGCAAAACGCTGATCTGCGACGCTGCCATCGCATTTGGGCATAGCTGGACCGATAATGGCGCCCTCATGAAACTGGACCCGATCACCCTGCGCCTGTTTGTGGCCGTGATGGAGGAAAGCGCCATCGCGCGTGCCGCTGCACGCGAGCACATTGCGCCTTCTGCCGCCAGCCGCCGCCTGGCCGAGCTGGAAGAGCAGCTGCAGGTGGAGCTGTTCACCCGCAGCAACCGGGGCAGTCAGCCCACGGCCGCCGCCTATGCACTGCTGAACATGGCGCGCGGCGTGCTCAACGAGATGGACGGCATCGCCACCCAGATGCGGGACTACGCCCAGGGCGGCGAACAAGGCCTGCGCGGCCATGTGCGGGTGATGGCCAATATTTCCAGCATCACGCAGTTTCTTCCCGCGCAGTTGCAAAGCTTTATGAACCAACACCCCCATGTGGATGTGCGCCTGCAGGAGCGCGTGAGCACCGATATCGCGCGCGCCGTAGCCGACAACGAGGCAGATATCGGACTGCTCAACCGCGGCAGCTATGGCAGCCGGGTCACTCTGCGCCCCTACCGATGTGACCGGCTGGCAGTGGTCGTGCCGCAATCGCACCCGTTGGCACGCAAGCGCAGCCTGAAGCTGGAGCAGGTCGTGGAGCATGACCTGATAGGCATGCATGCCGACAGCGCGCTCAACCATCTGATCACCCGCTCGGCTGCCGACCAAGGCCTGCAGCCACGTTTGCGCATGAAGGTCACCGGCTATGACGCGCTATGCCTGATGGTCGCCGCAGGCCTGGGGCTGGGCATTCTTCCCGAAGGCAGCGCACGCATCTACATGGGCACACTGCCGCTGCACTGCATACGCCTGGATGAAAGCTGGGCTGATCGCCAGCTCATGCTGTGCGTTCGTTCGCAAGACTCTCTCTCGCCCGTGGCCCAATTGCTGGCCGAGCATCTGTGTCAGCCCGACGAACCTCTGAAAAATATCTGAAGAACCGACACCATGCTGGATTTTGTACCGCTGCCAGAAGCCCCCGATGCTGCTTCGCATCCGCCACTGAGCTGGGATATTTTTTGCCAGGTCATCGACAACTTTGGCGATGTGGGCGTGTGCTGGCGCACGGCTGCAGAACTGGTCGCACGCGGCCAGAACGTGCGTCTGTGGATGGACGACGCCAGCGCCCTGCAATGGATGGCCCCACAGCCCTGGCCTCGGGGCCTCAGCGTGCATGACTGGCCTGCGCAAGCTGCGGATGTGCCTGCTTCCATCGGCGATGTGGTGATCGAGGCCTTTGGCTGCGAGATTCCCAGCCCCTTTGTCAGCGCCATCGCAGCCAAGGCCGCGCAAGGCCAGCCACCGGTCTGGATCAATCTTGAATACCTGTCTGCCGAGGACTATGTGGAGCGCTGCCACCGCCTGCCATCTCGCATCATGAGCGGCCCGGCGTCAGGGCTGACGCGCTGGTTTTTCTATCCAGGTTTTACCAGCGCCACAGGTTCGCTGGTCCGTGAACAGGACCTGAGCCAACGTCAGCAGGATTTCGCCGCAGTCCGCCCGCAGTGGCGCACCCGCCATGGCGTACAGCCTGGTGAGTGCGGCATCTCGCTGTTCTGTTACGAGCCAGCCGCCCTGCCCCAATTGCTCGACCAACTGGTGGCACCCAACGATCTCAAGCCCCGCCTGCTGGTCACGCCAGGCCGGGCCACGGCTGCCATGCAGACATTGCCGCCAACTGCACAGTTGCCAGCGCAGTATCTGCAGCCCTGCCCTCAGCCCCAGTTCGATGAAATGCTCTGGGGCTGCGACCTGAACCTGGTGCGCGGGGAAGATTCGCTGGTACGCGCGCTCTGGGCGGGCCAGCCCATGGTCTGGCATATCTACCCCCAGCATGACAACGCCCATCACGACAAGCTGAATGCCTTTCTCGACTGGCTCCAGGCCCCGGACAGCCTCAGGCGCTTTCACCACGCCTGGAATGGCATGACCGCACCGCAAACATTGCCTTTGCTCACACGCGAAATGCTTGATGAATGGACCCGCTGCATCAGGGCTGGGCAAGCCAGATTGATGGAACAAACCGAGCTGATTGCGCAGCTTCAAGCTTTTGTCGCCGAAAAAAGCTAAAATCGACGTTTTGCCTCTCTGAGGGCTTCGCGACTGGTCAGCCGGACGGTCAAGCCTTCAGGGTCGCGCCCCGCCGCGGTACACGCGGCAGGCCCCGCCGCCGCACTTTTGATGCGTTGCTCCGCGCAACCATTGCGAACAGCTTGCCTGCCGTGTAGAGCGGCTCCAACCTTTCAAACGCAAGCAAGCCATGAAAATCGCTCAAGAAATCCGCGCAGGCAATGTGATCATGTTCGGCAAGGACCCCATGATCGTTCTGAAGACCGAATACGCTCGTGGCGGCCGTGGCGCTGCTACCGTGCGCATGAAGCTCAAGAGCCTGATCGGCAATTTCGGCACGGAAAACGTGTTCAAGGCCGACGACAAGATCGACAACGTGATCCTGGACAAGAAGGATTGCACCTACTCCTACTTCGCCGACCCCATGTACGTGTGGATGGACGAAGAGTTCAACCAGTATGAAGTCGAAGCCGAAAACATGGCTGACGCACTGAACTACCTGGAAGACGGCATGACTGCCGAAGTGGTGTTCTACGACGGCAAGGCCATCTCCGTCGAACTGCCCACCACCATCGTGCGCGAAATCACCTGGACCGAGCCCGCCGTCAAGGGCGACACATCCGGCAAGGTGCTCAAGCCCGCCAAGATCGCTACCGGCTTCGAAGTGGCCGTGCCCCTGTTCGTGTCCCAAGAAGACAAGATCGAAATCGACACTCGCACCGGCGAATACCGCAAGCGCGTGTAATGGCGCTGCAGCCTTGACGGCTGCGCACCATGCAAAAAGGCTTCCCTAGGGAAGCCTTTTTCATATCCACCTCACAGAAAAGTGATAGCTGCTTGCGCTTGATACGCCTTGATCTTAGGGCTTTTAATCCCTGAGACCGAATCGGAGCAAGCGCCAGCAGCTCACTTTTTAACCAGTCATCAAACCGGCACACCCACCAGGTCATGACCTTGCGTGCCCACGATGCGCACGCTGATCAACTCGCCCACCTTGTAGGTCTTGCTGGCCTTTTCAGGCGGCTGGATATGCACCACGCCGTCAATCTCTGGCGCATCGGCATAGGTACGGCCAATGCCACCCTTCTTGCCCAGACTCACGGCCTTGTCGACGATGACCTTCATCACCTGACCCACGCGGCGCTGCAGGCGTGCGGTGGAAACCTCTTCCGCCACTTCCATGAAACGGGCACGGCGTGCCTCGCGCACTTCCTCGGGCAGCATGCCTGGCAGATCGTTGGCGGTAGCGCCTTCGACGGGGCTATAGGCAAAGCAGCCGGCGCGATCGATCTCGGCTTCACGGATGAAGTTCAGCAGGTGCTCGAACTCTTCTTCGGTCTCGCCAGGGAAGCCGGCAATGAAGGTGGAGCGAATCACCAATTCGGGGCAGATCTTGCGCCACTCTCGGATGCGATCCAGGTTCTTCTCGCCCGAGGCAGGGCGCTTCATGCGCTTCAAGACATCGGGATGGCTGTGCTGCAGCGGCACGTCGAGGTAGGGCAGGATCTTGCCTTCGGCCATCAGCGGCAGAACATTGTCCACCGTGGGGTAGGGATACACATAGTGCAGGCGCACCCAGGCGCCGTGTTGCTTGGCCAGATTGCCCAGCTCCTCGGCCAGCTCCAGCATGCGGGTCTTGACGGGCTTGCCATCCCAGAAACCCGTGCGGTACTTGATGTCCACGCCATAGGCGGAAGTGTCCTGGCTGATCACCAGCAGCTCCTTGACACCGCCCTCAAACAGCGCCTTGGCTTCCTTGAGCACATCGCCAATCGGACGCGACACCAGATCGCCACGCATGCTGGGAATGATGCAGAAGGTGCAGCGGTGGTTACAGCCTTCGGAGATCTTCAGATACGCATAGTGCTTGGGCGTGAGCTTGATGCCGGCATCGCCAAAGCTGCCGGGCACCAGATCGACAAACGGGTCGTGCGGCTTGGGCAGGTGGGTGTGCACCGCGTCCATCACCTCCTGCGTGGCATGGGGGCCGGTCACAGCCAGCACGCTGGGATGCACTTCGGCCACCATGCTGCTGCCGCCCTCTTTGCCAGCCTTGGCGCCCAGGCAACCGGTCACGATCACCTTGCCATTGGCGGCCAGAGCCTCGCCAATCGTGTCCAGGCTTTCCTTGACGGCATCGTCGATAAAGCCGCAGGTATTGACGATCACCAGATCCGCGCCTTCAAAGGTCTTGGAGGTCTGGTAACCCTCGGCGCTGAGCTGGGTCAGGATCAGCTCGGAATCGGTCAAGGCCTTGGGACAGCCCAGCGACACGAAGCCGACCTTGGGGGTGGTCGTTTGCGCGGGGCTCACAGAATCGGTTGAGTTCATTTGATTTTTCCAGCAGCACTAGCGCCAGGTTCACACAGAGGGCGGCTCCGCCACTCCATCAGCAAGCGCAACCTCATCGTTCAGGCTCACCTGGAGCCAAAGCGAACAACAAAGAGATAAACGAAAAAGCGCTACAGCATCAAGAGCTGCAGCGCCTGTCATCTAGCGGGTCCTGCGAAACTCAAGCTCGCAACCAACGGACTCAGCATCCATTTCACAATCCAGCCTCAACGCGGATCCAGCAGATTTATCGCGCCATTTTACCACCGGGCTCCCACAAAGGCCTTGCCGCCCTTTCAAGCCCATGCTCCGCGACGGCCTTGGGAAATGCCCCACACCCCCACTACATGTGGATCGCTACCCCGTCGAGAAGGGGATACTTTTCACTTTGGGCCACCCGGCAATGAAAAAGCCCCCACCATCTCGGCAGGGGCTCTGGAATTGGCGCCAGGGGTCAAGCCATCTTTCAGTGCTACAACCAGAACCCAGCGATATGCATCATGCCTCGCCCATGTGACAGGAATATTTCACCCTTGATCGGAGATCATGAAGCTGGACGCGTTCAGGCACGGGGCAGCCAAACTAGGCCAAGCGACATGGAGGCAAAGCTGCGCAACGGCAAGTGCTTGCTATGGCCGCTCAACGGCTACCTGACTAGGACGATTCCAAGCGAAGATGTGGGGTGCATTGCCCGAACAGCCATTTCCGCCGGACTCGACTCCATGGTGCTCCACACAATACAAAACACCCAACCCAACCGAATATGGCCCGGCAAAACAAGGGATGGGCCTTTTTACGCCTGCCAATCGTCCCTGACCTCGTAGATCACCAAGGCCACGAGCACCATCACGATCCACAGACCAACCAGTTGCAACATGAAGGTAGACATCGCCGCTCTCCTTGAAGTGCGTGATACCTGAATGCTCCTCCTTTGGTTGTTAAACCGCAATCTGAGACAGCTTGCATAGTGCGGGCTTTTTTGCCTGCATCTCCAACAGGCTGGTTTTGCCTGACTTTAATTAACCCGCCTTTCTAGGTCTTATCCGTCGCGGCAACCACCCGCTGCTGCCATAGGCGCCAAGTGCGGGGCCAAAAACAAAAGCGCCCTCAATCAAGGACGCTTTGTTTTTTGGATGGGATGCGAACAACGACGATGTCGCTGATCTGATCAGCAGCGACCTTTCTTGGCCTGACCTGGAGGGCAGTGATAGCCGCCATCGTCGTAATCCTGACCTTGGCCGTTGCCGCGGCCATGCCCACGCCCGTTATCGTAATACGGGGGCGCAATGACGCAGCCAGTCAGCATCAGCGCTGCGGCAGCAAAGGCAATCAGTTTTTTCATAGTTTTCTCTCTAGTTGGTAGACGTTTCAAATCTAAGCCTCGAGCAAAAAATACCCGCGGCCAATTTGTAAGACATTTTCAACCACCCAAACATGCGCCCATGCTCGCTGCGATAGAGCAGAACCATCAGCCATGACCACTCAGACAAACATTTGAGCCCTGAAATAATCCAGGGCAAGCGGCAATTACGATCTTCAGCGCGGCCAGCGCGTCGACGACGAACCGTGGTCATGCCAAATGGTGTACAACAGCATCCATCTTTTCAAACCGAGCCAGGGAATCTCCTCCCTCCCTCTCAATCACTTCCCCTGGCATTCCTCAAAAGGGCATCGGTTCTTTATTCAAGCCCGCAGCAACCGCTCGCGGGCTTTTCTTTGCTCATCGGATCGCATGCACCACCACGTACCCAAGCCCTGTACTTACCAATCCCCAATTCAGGCCGCAGACTGAAAGCTCAGTGGCTTCTAGTCGGCTTCGCCCTCTTCTGCCTGGTCGGCGCGGCCATGCTGATCTCTCACGCTTGAGGCCTGACCTCTTTGAATCATCAAATTTGATAGCCTCCAGCGCCGTTCCAATAAGCGCTACACCGATATTCCATGCAAAGCTGGAGACGACTCATGCAGAAAACGATTCCTGACTCCCTGCTGGCGATCCGTTGGCGTCCTGCTGCCCGCACCCAATGTCCAAACCGACGAACCACCAGCGCTGGTCAAACGCCAGCGCGATGAATTCATCTGCCCGGGCCTGCACGAGTGGCTGGATGACAAGACCGTGCAGTGACTGAAAGAAGCACCTTGAGGTGCCTGGCACGAAACATCGGTGCGCCAACTGGTTGCGCAAGATACAGTTCTGCTGTGATTAATCATGGCGCCAGCCAAGGCCTCCAGAAGTGTCATCCCCGCCGGACCACTGCGGCATGCTGCCTGGGCCTTGATATGCCCCACGCCCCCATTCATAGCGAATATCACTGCCTCCCATCATCTGGTCGGCACGTTGGTCATGCATGCGCCCGGAATCCCGCTCCGGCATCATCGAGCAACCCGCCAGCACACCAACAACTGCAGCAATTAAAAGTAGGGATTTCATGGTAACTCCTTGAAAAATTGGAGTTTTCTCAGGCTAATCCTGCCGCACGCGCTCTCTTGTAAGTGTTTGTTGAATTGCCACTTTCCTACCCCATTCATATCCCACCCCGCTGCCAACGAGCTTTGTTTTCCGAAACCCTCATGGTCAAAAACGTGATCATTTATCGCATTGCCGAGAGCTGGCAGGCGATCTGCAGGTGCTGGAGAATGCGCTGCAAAAGACGGTATTTATCGAGTGCGGTGCCGGAACGCTCTGTAGCACTGGGCACCGCCGTGTGGCGAGCAGCATGGTCCGCTGACCGAACAAGGAAAAGCACGGAAGCCTGCCGGAATTGCGTGCCAATACCGCCACCACAGCACAGGAGTGCAAGCGATCAAGGGGTTCTAAACACACTTTCCCGAAGTGACGCACACTTCCACTGCGGGAATAAAACATAAAAGCCGCTACAGCTTTAAAAGCTGTAGCGGCTTAAGTATTCTGGTGGGTCCTGCGAGATTCGAACTCGCGACCAACGGATTAAAAGTCCGCATAACAATTGAGCATCCATGCGGGTTTCAGCCGCTTTGCGGGAATATTTGAAACGTCTAGGCTGTAGCTATGGCGCGGCTCTCGCAGCCTTATTCCCATAAAAACCACCGACTTTTATGCTTACAACCATCCTTGTCTGCCTCGTCGTCGGCATCTCAGACGGCGACACCCTGACAGCCCGCTGTGGTGAGTATGAATTTGCCGAGCAGGAGGCTAAGGCCCGCCGCGTCGGCCTGTGGCGAGATTCAGAGCCGATTGCACCATGGGACTGGCGCAAATTGACACGGGAGCAGCGTCAGGCCCGCTGAGGCTCCTGCGCCTTTTTAGCTGCGTTGCGCTGCCGGCGCTTTTCCGACTTCTCGGCGATCAGCGCGGCCTTGGCCTCTGGGCTCAGCTCAGCATACCAACGCCGGTTTGCTTCCCGCATCTTTTCTTTCTGCTCTTCTGACGCAGAAGCCTTCCAGTCACGCATTTTCTTGAGCTGATCTGCGCGGCGGTCTGGGTCTGCATTGCGCTTTGCTACAGCCTTGATGACAGCCTTCTTGCCAGCTTCTGCGGCCTGGGCATCGAACTCGGGATCAGTCGCGCGCCGTTCTTTGCGACGAGCCACGGCTTTTGCTTGCTGCGCTTTAAAGTGATCCGTGCCGCGATTCTTTTCATAGAGCAAGCGTTTTTGCTTACGCAAGCGGGCTCTGCGGCACTTCTCGGAGCAGGTCTTTGCACGAGCACCCAGGATGATGGGCTTGCCGCACTCTGTGCAGATATTGGGGTGGTATTCGGCGGTCATGCAGGGATTGTGCAGTTGCGCGAGCGTGAGTTGCTCTGACCCTCCACAGGGTTTGCACTCGTAAAATAACGCTTGCATTAGTCTCAATATGAGACTACATTAATCCACATGGACCGCAAACAAGCAGTCCACCGACCGGGCGGAACCCGGACCCTTACCTTCT
This sequence comes from Comamonas resistens, assembly GCF_030064165.1. Taxonomy (NCBI): domain Bacteria; kingdom Pseudomonadati; phylum Pseudomonadota; class Betaproteobacteria; order Burkholderiales; family Comamonadaceae; genus Comamonas; species Comamonas resistens. The sequence goes on along the minus strand of NZ_CP125947.1, from coordinate 1,845,705 downwards.
GCCGCACAGGCAGCGATCAATCACAAGGAGTAGATCATGGCAAAACTCAGTTCATACAGCGTAGGCGATCCAGTAGAAGAAAAACCCGGTCTGTGGTTCGTGGTGATTCGCGCGAGCGAGAAGGAATACCGACAGTATTTCGATGTGACGGGCACGACCGTGCAATCATTCTACGACTCACCCGAGCTGCAAGAGCTGTTCGCAAGCAGCACGCTATTCAGCTACAGCGATGCTGTGGGCAAGGCCTACAAAATCCTGCAAGACCACATCGCAGAGCCAGGAGCCCCCGCGTACTCGTTCGCCTACGGTGTTGCATCGCAGTTGATCCGGCGCCAGTTCGAACAAGCCGCGACCCAGAAAGACTGACAGCATGCGCGTCATCACAATCACAGAAAAGGGCAGCAGGTACTGCGTCAGCGACCCAACAGGGCCAAGCCCACGTAGCCGCGTTGGCTACAACACAAACCTGTGGGACGCAGGCAATGCGGCAGCAGATGCGCTCAAGTGGGCGCTGTCTGAAAGCACACCGTATGTCATTGTCGGCGCGGACAAGGCCATGGCCCACATCCCTGCCGCAGTCAGAACAAGAACCTAACCAAGGAAGGCATATGGCAGACGAAGAAAAGCAAGGCACGATTCAATTCACTCTGCCCATGTCTCAAAAAACCAGCTACGTGAAGGCCGCGCAAGCAGAAGGCAAGAAGCTGGTGCCCTGGATACTCGAGCAACTCGACAGAGCAGCCAAGAATGAAAAACAGTGATTTAGAGGCTTGGCAAAAGCGCCTTGACTTCACATATGTCTCCGCTGCCAATGCGTTAGGACTCAGTCGGGCCACATACGCGAGGTATCTGAAAGACCCCAATCTACCGCAGTGGCTGGCCCTAGCCTGCGCCGCCCTAGAGCACAACATCAAGCCCATCGGATACGAATAAGCGGCACAAACAAAAAAAGCCTCCCCCAGCGCATCAGCACCAGGGGAGGCTTTTTATTTGATGGCTATTTGACTGCCGGCCACGCATCGCGTATCAGGGCTGCATCACTTGCGTGGCCATCAGCTTGCTCTGCCACGCGCTGATATTGCGCTGTGCAGTCAGTGAGTAGCTCACTTGCGGTAGCGGCGTACTCATCGACGGCGGCGCGGGTAGCGGTTGCGATGCGGGCGGGCACACCGGCGAGTTGCTTGCGCATGCTGTCAACAGTAGCGGCAGCACGATCAGCATCAGCGCGGTTGCTTGCGGCGCGCTGCTCAGCGGCTTTAATTGCGTCATCTTTGGTTTTCTCCATGATTTGATAGCGCTCCAGGGCCTGCTGGCTGCTCCATGCTATTGCGTCGGCCCACGCTTTTTCTCGGTTGGCCAGTTCGGCATCGGCCCGCCAGCCGTTGACAGACCAGCCTGCAGCAAACGCGAGTGTCAGCAGCAGGCCCGCAGCGGCAGGCTTGAGCCATTCGGGCGCGATCATGTGCCCACCCTCTGCAGATTGACTGCAATCCGCCTGGCCCATCCCCGACCGAAGGTCTCCCAAGTGGACAGGCGCGTCATGAAGTCCAAGCGCTGGCCGTTGTAGCGCGCCTGCAGCGCCTCGGGGTCCATGCGCTTCGCTGCGGCCAGCGTGAGCGGACCGACGATTCCGTCATCAGCAACGCCAGCGGCGCGCTGCAACCAGCGAATGGCCTGTCCGGGACCTGAGTTAACAGCCCCGTCAAACACATCGAACGCCACCCCGTGGGGCAGTTCGTCACAGTGCGCGCGATTCCAGTAGTCGCGCTTGTAGATAGCCTTGGCTTCAGCCAGCGTGAGTCCTTTGATATCCAACGACGGATAGGCCCGTTTGCTGATACCGAATTTGGTCTCTCCACCAGGATCACGGGGGTTGTTCACATAACCCCCTTCGTGGCCGATCAGCTTCTCAAAGCATTCATCAAAGTATGTCATTCGTCGTCCTTTCTGCGTGATGGATGCGCAGCGCCATGCCACCGCACAACATTGATAGCAAGACCTGCAAGCACACAGGCGCTGAAAATCGTGTCTCCAATAGAGGTCCATGTGCCCCAAAGAGCCGGCTGAAAGCCAGAAGCTACGGCACCAGCCAGCAACAGCGCATAGCGAGCGCGCGCCAGCTTGTATGTCCGGCAAACATGTGAGTTGAGCCGGCAAATGCAGGCCCATCCAATACCCATGCAGAGGGCTAGATTGAGCATCGCCAGGAGTTGATGGGTTTGCCATGTCATGGAGCACCACCCTCCCCGCCGCCCCCCACACCGTTGGCTTTGCGCTCAAGCACCCGTGCGGCACGCTCAAAGACCCAGCGGCCCAGCTTGGGCCAGTCGTCGCCCACGCCGCCCACCAGGAGAGCGATGGGCGCCAGCATCCAGTTGGTTTCGTCAAAGCCAAGCCAGCGACCTGCCAACGTGGCCAGGCCAACTGTCACCAGCAGCGCGGTCACGTTGAGCCGCAGGAAGTAGCCGGCCGCGCCCAGGCGAGCGCTCGGATCGCGCCGACCAAGCGCCCATGCCGCGCCCACTGTGGACGCGATCAGGATCACGGCATACGGCCCCACCAGTGCCGCTAGCGCTGGGCCAAACAGCACGCTTGCCAGCGCAATGGCCACATTCGTCGGTTCCAGTTGATTCATAGCCCTCCCTGGGCATAAAAAAAACCGCCCGAAGGCGGTTTGGTTGTGGTGGTGTCGATCACGCTGGCTGCATCTGCACAACGATCTCTGCTTTGCGCTCTGGCGTCAGCAGGCCCTTGGATTCGAGCAGGGCCAGGCCTTGCTCTGTTTCAGGGTCTTCGTAGCTCATGTACGCCGCGCCGATCATGCGGTCATAGAGCAGCTTGACAATGGGGTCGGTCATCGTTGCCGTCACTACAGCCAATTGCTCTGACTGAGTGAACAAGTCCAGCTTTTCGTTTCCGACAAAACGTGGATACAAAAGATCGACAGGAGCAGGGATGTAACCATCCACCGTTGATAGATAACCGGGTTCCACGTTATCAGGAACCTCAACAAACTTCGATGCGTAGCCTTCAAAGAAGATGCTGAAAGGGTCAACGCGTGCGACCTCAACAACGACGCCTGATTCGATGTATGCGTATCTCATGTTTACTCCGATCAGTAGTAGAGAAAGCCAAATGCGGCTCCGCCTGCACCGCCTGTACTGCCACCACCGCCACCACCGCCGTAGCCGCCAGCACCGCCAGCAGCAATAGCAGTGGAGCCATTTCCTCCTCCTCCTCCCATCAGACCGCCAGCGCCGCCAGCAGCACTTGAACCACCACCACCTCCCCCAAAGTCGCCTCCTATCCCAGCACTGCCTCCACCAGCCCCAGGCATACCGTTTTGACCAGCCGGTGTTGCTGCCCCTGTGGCTCCTTTTAACAATGGATCTGTGAATGCGTTTGTAATGCTCCGAGAGGCACCATTGGGAGTACTTCCACCACCCGTAGTGCTGCCAGCACCACCTGCACCACCACCACCTGGAAAACCGCCGCTACCTCCAATTCCAGCCCCGCCAGCCCCAAGAGCAGTTGCCGCACTGCCTCCAGCAAACCCATTTCCAAGCGGCGACCCGCAAGAACCACCACCACCCCCTGAGTTGCCTGAAGGCGTTGAGGAATCTCCCCCTTTGCCACCAGAATAAGCACCGCCGTTAGTCACGCTTGCATGAATACTTGCCGTGCCCCCATTCCCACCGACAGCAGCAGTACCCGCAGCAGTAGCAACGCCGTTGTCGCCAACATTCGCGGTTCCCATGACGATGCCATTGAGCTTTGCCGTCGCAATGCCAGCTGCAAATTCCAACGCAACCACATCGCCGACATTTACAGCCAGATCACCAAACGCAAAGCCACCGCCCCCACCACCAGATCGGTTGCCGCTTGCGCCAGATGCACCACTACCGCCACGCCCTCCGATGTAGAACCGCACGACACTGACCCCAACAGGAACTGTGTAGTTTGTGTTTGCAGAGTGGAAATACAAAGATTTCGGTTTTGGGGCCAGCGCCTGCACGGCCTTCTGTACCAGTGTTCCCGTAAACCACTTGCGCTGTGATCCTCCATTGAGGAAGTCTTCTTCCAAAAACTCATTGCCAATATCTGACGGGTCCAGATTGACCACGCCGGTCTTGCCATTGACCGAGGTCACCGGCCCATCCTCGATACTCGCCGCGGCGTCTTCCGCACGTTGGGCAGCGGCGAGCGCCTGTGCAGCGGCCGGGACAGCTTGATCGCGCGCGGCAACTGCCTGCGCGGCAGCGGGAACGGCCTCATCACGCGCCGCCACAGCTTGGGATGCAGCCGGTACAGCAGCATCAGCAGCAGTCTTTGCCTCCGTGGCGTTGTTGTGTGTAGCTTCGGCAATATCGTTAACGCTAGTCGCCATCGCGTTTTCGGAGCCTGCCCAGGCCGCAGCCTTGGCATTCCACACGCCAGCGGTGCGATCCGCATTCGTTGGGAACTCGCTCGCCAGAACGAGCGGAGGGACGGGTTGGATAGCCATCAGATGTATCCCTTAACAGAAATATTGACCCGGGCCAGTTGCCAGGCCACAGGGGTTACGGTCCCGGAAACGAGCCCGAAGGTGTTGAGATATGCGTAGCGCGGCAGGCCGGATGCCACGAATGCCACGGGTTTGGCCGCGACCTGCATCAGGATCTCCGCCGCCGTGTTTGCCTGCTCTGCGTCGATGACGACATCGCATGTGATGTTGGTGGCCGGCGCGCGCGGGATGATCGTGGTCGTGCCGTCTTCCTCGGTCTTGATGTAGCTGTACGTTTTGACCTGGGCCGATGCGCCGTACTCGACGCCGCCGAAGTCCACCGCAGAGCCAAGCAGCGTTGACCAGAACCCAAGAGCGATCATCCCGATGCCCACCGCGCCGCTGCCGGCGGATGTGATCTTGATGTGCAGCTCCGGGTCCGGGTAGAGCTGCAGATCGCTGATGATCTTCTTCGTCAGCGCGCGCAGCGGCATGAACAGGTATTCGTACAGCCCCAGAGGCTGCTCCCAAAGCTCCTGCGTCCAGTGCTCAACGATGGTCCCGCCCGGTGCGTCGTAGATCGTGATTTCGATCTGCTCACCCAAAAGCCCGTACAGAGCCAGGCCGTTAAAAAACCCAGGGCGCAGCACGTACTCGATCGAGCCGGTCGCGCGCGCTTGGGTGCTGAGCAGTTCATCGAACGGCGCCATCCGGTTTGTGGGCCCAGTGTCGCGCCATTTCGTGGTGTCAGTGCCCGGTGGCACGTTGGTGCTTGCGGCCACGGCTGAATACAGCCGGCCGTTGTAGTTGATGTGATTCTCGCTGCCCGTGTACGCGGTACTCGAACTCCACGCGACCTCCCCCCGGCCTGAATCGACAACGGGCACCGAAGTGCCCGCTGTGATCATTGCCGGGGTGATGTCGTTTGGCACAAGCAGCGCAGCGCTCTCCTGCGTCATGCAACCTCCTTAACTTGCAGAGGGGCGGCCTGTTCCATGATCGAAACGGCCATCCCGTTGCCGCCTGCTGTGGCGTTGTCGAACTGCTCCGCATGCTGAGTCGTCGCGGCGGCTGTTTGCTCCATGGGTCTTTGCAACGCTGCAACCTGGGTGCGCAATGCTCTAACCTCGGTCATCAGCTCAGCCACAAGCCCGGAAACTCCCTGGCCTCCCTGCATCACGAACGAGCGCGGCGCGCTGAACATGCGGTTTTCCTCGGCAGTCAGCACGCGCTCGCCGCGATGCAGCTCGGCGCGGTAGCCATCGAATGGCACATACGACAGACCAGTTGCATGCGAACCATCCATGCCGAGCATCTCGGCCAGCGAGTTGAGCGCATTGACAACAGTGCTGCCTATGCTGCTGGCCAGATATGAGGTATTGGAGTCCAGCGCAGGGCGCAAAGCGCGGGCAATGCCGTCAGGCATGAGAGCCAGCGAGTCCGTCGCACGCTGCTGCAGCTCTTGGAGCGTCAGCGCTTGGGTGTTCTCGCGGTCCCAGACCTCGGCTTGGTCAAGCATCGACTTCGCAATCAGCGACTTCGTGCTGTCGGTCAGTTCCACCTGGGCCGACAGCAGGTCAGATTGCTGTGTCAGCTGCGCGATCTGGGCCTCGTAGCCCGTCACTTGCGACTGTGCGAACAGCTCCCGCCCCTTGGCCAGCGCCTCCATCTCTGCGGCCATGCGCCCGGACAGCACCGAGTAATCACTACCCGATACCGCCAGCGTCTGAGCCAGGCTCAGGTAGTCTCCCGACACGCCTTGCAGCTGCTTCAGCGCATCGGCATCCCCGCCCCGGGCTTTGCCGATCAGCAAGTTGTACTCTCCGCTCAGCGCAGCCAGTCTGTCAGCATCGGACAACCCTGATGTCGCTCCGAACTGCAGCGAGTGGGCATAGTCGCCCAGCGATTGAGCTGCGCTCAGCAGTTGCTGCGCCGCAGAGATTTCTTTCTGCAGCGCCGATTGACGCGTGTTGATGGCATCAAGCTCCGTCTTGCGAGAAGCCTGCTGTGCCTGCCCAATCGCTTGCTCGATACTGATGAGCTCCTGCAGCTTGCTCAGCCTGTCGGCAGGATCCGTGCTTGCAGAGATCTGCGCCCCGAGGATCGCGCGCCGGGCTTCAAGGCCCGATGTGTCGCCCAGGTATTGAGCGCTCAAGCCTGCAGCCGTGCCCCAGCCTTGCCACGCCGCTGCCGCCTTTTGAGCAGCCTGCTGCGAAGCAGCTGTGAGGTCCGCCATGCTCTGCTTGGCATCCTCAAGCCCGTAGATCATCTCCAACAGCGCGCGGTTGCTGGGGTCAAGCGCTTCCAGCTCGCGGCGGCGCATCTCTGTGGTATCGCCGATAGCCTGCAGCCAGCGCTGCTCAAGCCCTTCACGCTCAGATGCCACGGCTTTTGCAGCAGCATCAGCTGCGGCAGCAAGATCCAGCATGGACCCCGCAACATTGACCAGCTTCTGGCGCGCTTCGTCAGTAGGCAGCACATTCCAGATTTCTCGGAAGTAACTTTCGACATCTGCTGCCGTCGCTGACAGCAGCGTCTGAGCCAGCACGCCTGCATCTTTTTGGATGCCAACACCGGACAGCATGCCCTGCACTTGTGATGCAAGATCTTCGGCATGGTACTGCCGCGAAAAGCCGCCACCTGCAAACTTGCCCTCCAACCCGATAAGGCTGGAGCGCAGGCTGTCCGTGGCTTTTTGCGCATAGTCTGCTGCAGTGACGAACGACTGGCTCATGGCCAGCAGCTTTGCCGCCAGTTCGCCCTGGCCTGCCGCCATGGCTGCTTCCACAGCCGACTTGAACTGAGCCTTAGCCGTTTCACCCATGGCGGGGTCGAGGCTCAGATCCAGCCCGGACAGCGACTCGCGCAGGTTGCCCGCAAGAATCGTCATGCGCTCTTGCTCGGTGTAGAAGCCTTCATAGAAGGCGCCCACGCCAGCAGACAACCCATCCGGGCCGCCAAAACCATTCAGCAGCTGGGTTTGCAGCTCGCCCGTGATGTCCTTGAACATCACCATGGACTTACCCCAGGAGTCAAACATGGCCTTTGTTGCACCGATCTGCTGCAGAGCCGCATTGATGCCGTTGATGTCTTCTGCCGCACCGACGAGCTGCTTGGACCAGGTCGGAATGTCCATCGCTTGGAACGCGGTTTTCACGTCAGCAGTGATTGCTGCCATGAATTCCTTCTCGCCCGCCTCACCATCGCTGAAGAAGCGCCCGCCCCAGTCTTTGTTGTACTGAGACCAGTCCACCAACGATTTGCCGTCCGGGCCGGTGATGTTGAGCGCGCCGAACACCATGTTGCTCTCTGCGTCTTTTGAGAACGACGCGAACAGCTCATAGCCAGCCGTCTGACCGAAGGTCTTTGCAGTGGCATCCAGGGCCGAACCGATAGCACCAGCAAGACCGTTGACTGTGGGGTACAGCGCATCGTTCCACTGTCCGTCTGGCGTCCAGCCCTTGGATGTGACGCCACCACGGTATTCAGCAGTCGCTGCATAGCGCGGAATGGAGTCGCCACCAAACAGGCCATCCACAAGACTGCCCAGCGCTCCGCCAATCATCGTTCCGATACCCGGAAGCGCCCATGTGCCGATTGCCGAACCCAGGCCCGTTCCGTACTGGCCCTGTGTGAGCGCATAGATGCTGCCCAGGTAGCCGGCTGCAGAACCAATGCCGCCGGACATGCCGGGCATGGTCTTCAACGCGGCATCCAAACGTCCAACCGTCACACCCAAGCTCTGCATGCTGGAGCCAAGGCCTTCGAATCCCTTGAAGCTCATGCCCACGCCCTGGTCGAACAGCCAGTCGGAGCCCTTTCCGCCCCAGTTAGACCAGTCTGTCAGGCTTCCACCAAGATCAATACCTCCTTTACCAGTGGCAGGGTCCTTCATTCCCATGATGGCACCCACAGCCGTCTGAACTGTTGGCTCCAACACCAATGTGGCAAACAGGCGCTTCAGATATGTGGCTGCATCTTTCCCGCCTGCCATGATGTAGTCGGAAAGAGTCCGGCTGATGGTCTGAGAAACTTTCTCCCAATCTTTCGCCGCGTCTTCTGTTGCCTTTTTATTAGCCTCGCGAACATCCTTTGTCTGGATTGCCCCAAGTAGCTTTTGACGTACCTCGAGCTCACGCTCAAGCGCATCAATCGTAGACTGAGACTCACCGCCCATACGGGCCATAGCCAGATGTTCCTGCAGCCGCGCAATAGTCAGGCGCTCCGTCGCTTCGGCGAGCGAAATCTTGGCAGATGCAGCCAGCGCATGCGCCTCTTCCTCTTGCTGCATCTTGCGCACGAGATCTTGCAAAGACTTGAGGCTGGACTCGCGCTGCTGGCCCAATTTTTCAAAAGCATTGATGTCGTCATCAATCGCTTTTTGCAGCGCCTTCGCAGCCTTCTCTTCCTCTTTAGCCAAGGCAATTGCAAAAGGCTGCTTCTTAATCAGATCCTCAACATACTTCACGTACTGAGCCTGGGTCAGGTTGCCCTTGGCAAGCTGCTTTTGGCCTCGCGCCAATTCGGCGTAGTAGGTGCTGCTCACGCCAGCCAGTTCGGCATACACCTTTGCTTGGTCGGAAAGCTCTTTGTTGTGCGCCTTGGTGCCGTCCTTCGCCTTTTTCAGCCCCTTGTTGTGCTCTTCGGTGACAAACGCCAGCACTGTCTTGATGTCGGCGTCCGACTTTCCAGCTGCAACAGCTTCGTTGCGAGCTGCAGTCAGCTTTTCTGTAAGCGACTTTTCGCCTTCGAGAGCCTTCGCCCACTTTTTGTCAAAGTCGATACGATTCTGTAGTTGTCGCGTCGCATCCGCAGTTACAGCTGCCGCCATCGACTCGGCGTTCATTTTTTCCGTGAGCGCCCACTTTTGAGCTGTAAGGGCGTCAATGCTTTCTTGAACTTTCTTCTTGTAAGCCTCCGTCACTCGCCCAGTAGCCGCTCCGCCAGCTGTTTCGCCCCATGCCTGACTGGTAAGCGCAGTCTGCAACTTCTTTTCAACTTCCTGCAGCTGATCGTTCAGATCGGCCTGCCTGCCCACATTGAGCATGGCATCCCACGCGCCCTTTGCAGCACCCGTGATTCCGCGCCAAGCTCGCTCAAGATAGCCAAGGCTTGCTTCAATAGCCTTTGCGCGCTCACGCATCGTGGCATCCAGCGCACTCATGGCGGCTTCAGCTGCTTCAGTTTTCTTTCCTTGTTCCTCCAGAGCCTTAATCTGCTCGTAAACCGAGACTGTCAGGAAATTAGTACCATCATTAAGTTTGAGTACGGAAGCCAGCGGGTCTTTTTGCAGACTGCTGAATTGTGCGGCCGTCTTTTCAACAGCTTGACCTGTGGCGCGCTCCCATTCAATGGCCGTCTGGGTATAGCGGCGCAGTTCATCGCCGCCTTGCACTCCAGCAGCGGTGAAAGCCGCCAGACCTGCGGCGGCCTGCGACTGGGTGCCAATCACGGAATCAATCTGACGCGCGTATTCACGGAGCTGGCCGGTTGTCACGCCCGATGCATTACCAGTCAGGACAATGGATTTGATAAAGGCGTCCTGCTCTTTACTGCCGTAGTAATAGGCAGCCCCCACAGCAGCGGCTGCGGCGGCGGCAGTTGTGAATGGATTCACCAATCCTAGAACGTATCCACCCAGCGCTTTAGCTGCTGCGCCTGCGCCGCCGAACATGTCCTTCAACTGGCCGCCCTGCTGCAGGAACACTGTCATGGGGTTCATGCCGCCTTGAAGCGAGACCACGATGTCGGTGAACTGCGCTGGCACACCACGCAACGCGGCTTCCGTGGCCTTTGCGGACATGGTGATTTTGTCCAGCGATTGAACAGCCACCCCTTGAGCTGCAGCGGCGCCATCTCCCACCTTTGTTACAGCCTGCCCCGCCCCGCTTCCAGCCTGCCCCAGACCCTCAAGAGACTTTTGGGCCTTTGATGCAGTCCTTTCAACACCTTCAAGGGTCTTCTCAGCTTTTGCGCCCTGAGTGGTCAAGTTTTCTAAAGACTTGGCTGCACTCTCGACACCATTGGCGTCCACTCGAAGCCCCAGCGCTGCTATTTCCATGGCTTGCCTCACAAATGAAAAAGGCCCGCCAATGGCGAGCCCATAAAAAAAGCCCGCCTAAGCGAGCCTGTATGTATCCGGAAACTGACTTCTAACTAGCGGTCATATTTTGACTTGAGAGCGTCGTACATCTTCGCCCCGTCAAGATCAAGAACTATCGCGCATTCCGGCGCACTGGAAGCTGGATACATGCCTCCACAAACCTTTGGCCATTCTCGTACGAGCCTGCATTGCTGACTTAATTTGCTTAAATCTGATTCGAATCCGCCAGACCTAATGGAAAACCAAAGCGATCGAAACGCCCCCTCTTCAACAGGCGGGACGATGGCAGCTGTTTTAGTCAGCGCTTCGTAAAAGAAAGGTGTATCGCCAACATATCCGCCCATTCTGTTTTTGGCATTTACCATGCCACAAACATCACCCTTGCTCGCGCCATTTGACATAGCAGAAAACTTAGCGCTATCAGGGTCGTTCAGAAGACCCTTAATTGCCTGTTGCGCCTCACCATGCGGACCACATGCAGACAGTAAAAGCGCCGCACATGCCATTCCAGCAAATTTCTTCATATCCCCTCCGCGATGAACTTGGGGGATGGTAACAAACTGCTCAGACAGCGACAAAACCCCGCCTAGCGGGGTTCTGAGTTACTGAAGAGTGTCAGTAGGTCAGGACCTTCTGCCCGCGCTCCTCATGCTGCATGCGCTTGGCCAGGCGCTGATTGCAAGCAGACGCCAAATCTGCCAACTCTGCATTGCTGGCTTCAATGTCGTTGGTAGCCACTCCATGAATGAAGCCGCCGAAGCTCAGAACAAATGCCTTCCCATCAACTGGAGAAATTTGCATGCAGCCTTCATGGTTGATGCTCATGAGCATTCGCTGACACATCAGCGATTCGGCCACGATGCCGCACAATACTTCAGGCGGAAACTTCACTGGCTTGGCAAATTTCCCGGCTCGCACCGCATCAAAATAGCTGCTCGCAGCCTCTCGCGCCGCCATCAGCGCCTGAGCATTGAATGGGTCAATTCTTGGCTCTTGCTTCGCTCCATCTTCCATCACTTCCCATTCCTCGAACTCTGCAGTGTGCCGCGCGATGATGGAAACCGCTTCGCTGAACTCGTTCCGTGGGATATCACGATAGCTAACCTTGAAGTGGGCCTTGAGCTTGCTCCAGCCCTGCACCATCAAAGCGCCGCGCTTTTCTTTCGGAATCCGGTCGGCAGCTGACTTCAGCATCAAGCGCAGCGTGTTTTGTTCATCCTGTGTCAGCACATCAGCAGGATTCACTGAAAACGGCTTGCCAACATAAACGCCCGTCTTTCGGATAGCTGGAAGCACTTCGTTCGTCACCCAACGGCGGACACGGTACGGAACCGTCCCCTCAATGACCGCATCGCGGCAGCGCAGTACCAATGTCCACATGCCACCTTCACTGACAACAGCCAGTTTCTGCTCTCCACCAAGGGAGTAACTTGAGGTTACCCCCTTCTCATCTTCGCCAAGCGCTCGAAGTGCCTTACGAGAATTGACGAGACCCAGGGCTGTGCACAAGTCTTTCGCAGCAAACCATGGATCGGCGTCCTTCATGAAAACACGTACTTCGTGGCCCTCAAAGTTGAAGGTCTGCTGGGTGGGTTGGCTGCTGACTTTTACTTCGGTAGAATCCGACATGTTGAATCCTTCTGTGGTAAGTTGGGTTACTTCATCCAAGGCCTTTACCGTTGGCGCGGTAAGGGCCTTATCTATTTCAGGCCTGCTTCGCATGTAGGGCCTCTTCCAACTTTCTGCTTTCGTTGAGTCGCGCAACGATTTCGCTATTGAAGGAGCGGAAGTTGTCGACAGCCTTGTGCTTCAGCCATAGCTTCAGCTCTTCAGGGATGCGTATTGGGGATGGCGCTAGTGTTTTGCTGCCTCTCATATGAGCTCCTTTCGTTTGCAAGGACTCCATTTGACTCCATGTTTTTCAATGAGTCAATAGGACTCATTGAAAGGAGTCACTTTGATGCCACAATCTCTAAATGGACGATAAGCCGCGCATGACCCCCTACCCACTCCGTATGCCTGACGATCTACGCAGCAGGCTGGAGGAAGCTGCCACTCAGGGAAATAGATCGCTGCATGCTGAAATCGTGAGCAGGCTAGAGCAATCACTAGAGCGCTCTGAGCCTACAGGGTCCGCCTATAACGCTGCGCATGAAATTGGACATCTCCACATGCAGATGGAACGACTCATCGATCTGCTGCTACACGACAAGCCAGAACTCAAAGGACTAGTTACCAGCGGGCAACTGTCGGTCAAGAGAAAAAAGGAACTAGAGACCGATCCACGCATGATTCGGTACACCAATGCGCAGGGTAAGAAGGTTCATGCAGAAGTCTCTAGCAAATCGCCTCCTAAAAAACCCGCCGATCATTAATTCATGCGCAGACCTCAGTCAAAACCGACTTAGTTCTTTTGCAGCAAAACCCCGCCCCTCGTCCGACAGGCGGGGTTCTGCAGGTTTTCGAGGCGTAGCAAAGATACTATCGCGCCCTTGTCATATATACGCAATCTGCGTACAATTCAGCGCATGAAAGCAGTGTTTGTAGAGCTACCCGCATTCGAGCGCTACCGCTCTGACTATTTGGACGACGAAAACTTCCGTAGCCTGCAGCACAGCCTGATGAAGAACCCAGAGGCCGGTGATGTGATCGAAGGCACCGGAGGTTTGCGCAAAGTGCGGCATGCCGACCCCAGGCGCGGCAAAGGCAAGCGCGGCGGGCTTCGAGTGATCTACTACTGGTGGGATGGCAAAGGCCAATTCTGGCTCTTCACCCTCTACGACAAGGACGAAATGGACGACTTGAGCTCAAAGCAAAAGGCAGCGCTCAAATCAATGCTCAAGGCAGAACTGGAGGCCAGACAATGACCAAACGCGACATTTTTGCTGAACTAACCGAGGGCTTTGACGCCCTCAAGGAACAGCGTTCCGGCAAACGAACCCTACGCACCCACGAGGTGGCGATCAAGCCGGAAGTAGAAATCAAGGCTGCCGAGATCGTGACACTGCGAGACAGCCTTGGTCTGTCTCGCGCTGTTTTCGCTCGCTACCTGCGCACCAACCCACGCACGCTGGAGAACTGGGAGCAAGGCCGCGCAAAGCCCAATGCTCAAGCTGCTCTCATTATGCGCATGGTGGAGAAGTTCCCTGATACCGTTCAGCGCTTGGCCGTGGTGTAGACGGCTGGCATGACAACCATCAAGAGCTATAAGGCACTGAAATGCGCCGACTTGGAGAAGATCGCGCAGGCTGTGGAAGCAAACGCGGGCCATGCAATCCCGGGCTTGCTTGAATCCCTGGCCGACCTGAAGACCGACCGAATTGGCGCGGCTCACACCCCTGAGCAGATTGCCGCCCGCAGCCCTGGCTACGCGGCGTCATCCAAATAAAAAGCCACCCGAAGGTGGCTGAGTTTTAATCAATCTTTGTCAAAAGCTGGGGCTGGAATACTTCTTCGAGCCGCTTGGACCCATCAAAGAACACGCATTCCACCGCGCCATCCTTGCCAAATGCGTCTTTTACGTTAATGGCTTGAACCGTCATCACAGGTCCACCGCTATTCAGCCGAACCACTTCACCAACTACAAGATTAGTCATAAAGTTCCTCTATATACCAAGATTGGCAACTGACATCTATGGGATAAGAGCTTGAAATTCAAGTGGATGGTTTACCCTGCACACCTAAATCTCAGCTTAAGCCAAGTCCAATTTTTCAGTGCGCTAAATTATCCTTTCGTGATGCGCAAATAAAAAACCTCTCTGGCAACTGTTCAGGACTTGCCGTCCTGGCGGTTCACATGAGACAGGTACTCATCGTCCATGCGACGCATGATTCGAACGAATGAGGATGTATCCATGCCAAATTCCGGTGCGTAACTGCGAATCTTCGACACGGGGATAGGGCCAGCACCCATGCCGATTGGCCTTTCGGTGGAAAGCTCCCAGAATGCAGACCAGAGGGGGAACTCCACGTCCTCAAGTACTGGAGCTATGAGCGCCTTTGGGACCTCTTGTCCGAAACGCTCATATGCCTTAGATAGCCGGTCTGCATCTGGGTGCTTGAGGGCCCACCTCAGGCGGTCAGCGAGTTTTTTCCGGCTTTCTCCACAAAGCTGTTGGCGTCCGCATCCACCATCTGGGCTGCGCGCAACACGATGGATGCGAAGCGCTCGCCGTTGCGTGTGGTCAGCCACTTTTTGGCCGTAGCTTTGGCGTAGGCGACGGGCTTGCCGTTGTCCTCCAGTCCCTCCCAGTCCTTCAGAACGACCTCGGCGAGAGTCTCATTCAAAGACTTTGCCAGTTGCTCGGCAGACAGAGGCTTGCCGCCATTCTTGGTGCGCATCTCGGTTTGCTTGGCGTTGAGCAACTTCTGCACTTCGGGAGATCCCAGGCCGCACACGTTCAGTCCCAGGCCCGGCATGCCATCAATGTTGCGTACCCAGGTGCCGTTGTCGATGATGCTCAGAGCCGCGTCGCTCAGGATGATGCTGTTGATATCCATTTTTCGAGTTCCTTGGTTCAGTGGTTCAAGCGGAGCCTGCAGGGTGAACCACTCCCAGCAGGCCCCTACCCTCTTCCGAGGGATGTGGTGGGCGCGTGATGCGCGTCAGACTGTCAGCACGCGGCCATCAACGGCCACATTCCAGGTCTGGGTGTACAGGTCGTTCTTGGCGCCACCGGACTTGGCGCCATCGGAGGCCAGGCCCTGGAATAGGTTGGTCATTCCGGCCGGGGGAGCGGTTGCGGTGCTCACGCCGCTGCCGGCTACCGTGGTCTCGATTCCGTCCGTTGCGTCGGCGGTCGCGCCCACAGAGAAGGCGCCGGAGGTCAGGCCTGCAGCGATCACGTAGTACACGGTGCCTGCCGTCAGTCCGGTAGGCAGCGCGCCGCCTTCGTTGGAGAAAACGATGGGCTGACCGGCCTCGAAACCATGCCCCGGCCAGGACACGACAGCAGGATCTCCGACGCTGATCGTCACAACCGACTCGGGCGCGCAGTCCGCGCCACGTTCAATCTTGAACTGGTACGGGCGGCACGATTCGATGGCTTCCAGGAACTTCTTCTGCCCCTCATCCAGGGCCATCGGGATGAACTGATTAGTTAGGGTTCCGCCGTCGCGGCCACCCTTGGTCTTGCGCGCCCAGACCTCATTCAGCAGCTCGAAGCTGTTGATGGTCTGTTCGCCGCCGAGCTCGCCGACGTTGTACAGTCCGCGGACCTCGATCCAGGTGGTGCCAGCGAAGTCTGCGGGAATGATCTCGCCCTTGCCGTTGACCGGCTTGTCGCTGATGAAAAAGCGGGTGCCCGCCATGGTGTAAAGCTGTTCGCTCATAGCTACTCCTACGCAAAAAAGCCGCGCAAGGCGGCGAAACGAAAAACCCGGCGCTCGGCCGGGCTGGTTGGGGAATCTTGGGCTGCGGCGCCGCTATTCAGCGGGGCCTGCGCCCTTCTTGCGCCGACGCGTGCTGCGCGGCGCTTGTTGCTCCGCCAGTTCGGCGGCGCCAGTCTTCTGCTTTAGACCCGCCATCTCGGCGGCGCCTTTGGCGATGTGGCCCAGGGCCTCGCCTACCTTCGCCCTGTAGAGGGCGTCGCGCGCAAGCTGCTGCCGCGCTCTGCAGTCAGTGCACATGAGTGCCTCCTTTCATGCAAAACATTGCCACGGGATACGCACAGGGACGTTCCAGTAGCCTGTGTCCTCATAGCCATCCTGCACATGCGGATAGTCGCGGACCTTCACGCACACGGCGCCGTGGCGCATTTGCACGCCATCGATGAAATGGCTGGCGATGCCGGCAGCGACCTGGTCGTAGACCGCTATATCCTGGCCCAGCGGGTACACCAGGGTGACCATGAGCGAGCCGGTGCGTCGGTGTGGCTGGCCGTCATCGAGGAACAGCCGCACAGGGTCCGTGGTGACGCGCCCAATGCGCAGGAATGGCTGCGGCAGACCGCCAGAGCTAGGCACCTGGAACGTCTGCCCAGGCCAGGCCCTGGGGTAGGCCAGCGGCAGTGTGTCGATACGGCTCTTGAGGGCCAGCCAGATAGATGTTTCGATGCCTGGGCTCATTTAATCTTCCCTTCCGCCCTGGCCTGCGTGTCTTCTGCCGCCAACTTGACGATGATCGGCCACATCTCTATGGCGTACTCCACGAAGTGGGCGCCCTGCTGATTGAACACGCGGCCGAGCTTGTCTGCGCCGACAAACCCGTAGTTCTGCCGGCGCGCGTAGATAGCCTGGTAGCCGAGCCACACAGGCTGCTCCAGCTTCAGGGTGGCGATGACCACGCCCACCGTGGCGCCAGCCGTCGGTGCGGTGCTGGTCTTCGGCATGCCCTGGGTCGAGGCCACGAGCGAGCGCGCCAGGTTGCCACTCTCGAATGGCACGCGGCCGCCCTGGGGCTTGGTGGTAGCCATCTCGTCCGCCAGCAGCTTCACGCTGCGTCGGTAGATGGCCTCCATGCGGGCCTCGGTCTGCTTGCCCCAGGCGCTCAGTTGATCTGCAAAAGCGCCCATCACGTCAGCCCTCTGGTTGGGTCCAACTCGTAGATGCAGTCGCAGCCGCAGCGGATGACGTGCCGCGCGCCGCCCTTCGGGTCGTGCGGATACTGCAGCTGAGCGCCGTCAGGAAACACAAACGGCGTGAACAGACCCTGCACCGACTTCCCTGACTTGGCCAGATGGTCAGGTCGGTGGTAGATCGACGCGCCGCGTCGGTGCTGCCAAGTCTTTTTCACGGCCATCGGGTCCAGGCCCTGCAATTCCACAAGCTGTTTCCACTGCTCCATGCGTCCGGACATAACGGCGTTACCCGTCTCTGTGGCCGCCACAGTGTCTGCGCGATCCTTGAGCAGGGCATTGCGGTACTGGCGCTCACTGATTGCCCGCTCTGCATCTGGAACTGCCGTCCCGGCCTTGTGCGCCTTCAGGATGCGCTGCGCTGTGGCGGTGTTGACCTTGTAGCGGACCGACACCGTGCCGTCCGCGTGCTCGATCACCAGATCGCGGACGCCATCGGCGGTTCGCATGCCCTGAGTCACAGCCTGCAGGCGCGATGCACGGGGGGCGTCGAGTCCCAGCACACCACCATCGCGGGCAGTGCCGCCTGTGGCCCGACCAACCAGGTCCACGGCGATGTTGCGCGGCCCCTGGCCCTGGGCGTAGCCGGCCTCGATGACCGTGCGCGCGATCTGGGTCTGCTCGTTGCTGAAGCCGACGACTCGGCTGGCCACGTTCTCGCGTATCCACTCTTGAGCACTGGGGTCCGTCATGCGGAAACGCACGCCTATGCCTGCGATGCCCTGGGCCTGGATCTGCGCGATGGTTGATGCGCCAGCCTTGGCGTAAACCTCGGTCATCACGGCGCTGTACGTTGCCCAGGCTGCCGGATCGATGTGCAGTGCCGTGATGGCAGCTGGCGTGTCCATGCGCTCCAGGGCATCCAGCAGCGCGCGCCAATCGACGTTGCTCTGCAGGTCTGTCACCGAGGCCATGAAAGCGCGGTGCACCTCCGGCGTCAGCTCGGCAATCAGGAGTGCGAACAGGCGCGCCTGTGACATCGTGGGGCGCGTGGCCATGGAACTACCCCTTGATGATGAATCTCACCGCCGATGGAGTCCCGGCAGGAGGGATGTTGGAGAAAGCGATGATGTGCACCGGCACACCATCAATGGAAAGCACGTCGCCGGCCTGGTACTGGAGCGCGGGCACTGCACAGATAGCCTGCCGGTCAGATGCCTGAACCACAGTGCCACCGAAATCAGTGCCTACCAGCTTCTGCGAAACGCCCCTCACGGCGCCAGACAGTGTCTCGGACTGCGTGACCGTCTCCACGGGGTCCCAGGGGTTGGGCCCGGGCACGCCCGGAGTCTTGCGCGTCAGCACGATGACGCCCTGGCCCAGACCGCCCTGGCTGGTTGGAGCCAGCAGGCCACGAGCCATATCGGCCATGTCGGCGTAGAAGTTGGCCATTTCACACCCTCAAGATGCATTGCACCGCGCCGGAACTCTTCAGCAGGCAGCGCAGGGAGTCTTCCACCTCTGCCAGTTGCGCGCGCTGAGCCTCCAGCGTGAGCGATAGTCCGTCGTTCGGCCCAAAGCGTTCACGCTCGATCACGTCAACCTTCTCGCGCTTGTTGATGGCGCCCGGCGTGAAGCTCGGGCTCGAAGCGCCAGGAGTACGAAGCTCCACCAGGGCTAGGGCGTAGGTGGCGCGCTCGATCTCCACTGGCACAGCATCCTCTGGCAATGCCTCCGGCGGGGTCTGGCAGAAGTCGAAGGCATCAACCCTGGGCCATGCCAGAGACTGTGCGCGGCCGGCAGTCGGACGGCCGGGGTAGCGCGCTCCATACTGACCGTCCAGGGACCGGCTGGCGCGTACCAGGGCGGATGTTCGCTGGTCATCGGTGACGCCGACAGCAGACCACGCGGCACCGCCGGCTGACACTGCGTGGTACGCCAGGGCGCCGGAAAGAGTGCCGTAATGGGTCATGTTCAGTCCTTCGCGGCTTGACGCAGGGCCTCACGCACCTTGTCTGCGCCGGCGTTGGCATGCACCTTCACGCCGCGCTCTTTGGCCAGGGCATGCAGGACTTCAGCGTCCATGGCGTCGAGGTCATCGCCTGCCGCAGCCGCTTTCCATCCCCAGCCTTCCCACTGCTCCAGCCAGTCCGGCCGGATGTCGGCCTCTTCGCCTTCGCCGCGGACGACCTTGATCAGTTCGCTCATGTTCAGCTCTCCAAAGAGGCGAGAGGCCCGGAAGCCCCTCGCGTCGGCATCAGCCGATCAGGGTTGCGATGTGAGCGCCGTTCGGGGTGCCCACGCCCCAGGCCATGGCGATCTCGTACTTGACCTGGCGGTACTGGCGGTACACCGACACCTCGAAGGACAGGCCAGTCAGCGGATCGGTGATCACCGTGCGGTCATCTGCGCTGTCGCCGCCCTCGGGCAGCGCGGGCGCGCGGGTGGCCAGCACGATGGCGCCACGGTGGAACGCGACGTTCGGGGTGTAGTTGTTCCCGACCGTCAGGCCGTTGCCGTCCGGGATCGCCACGCGCAGGCCGGGCTTGCCCAGCACCAGGGTGCCGGGTGCCGTGATGCCGGTGTTGACAACGTACTTGTTGGCCGAGTCGGCAGCGAACGAGACCACATCGCCGGCCAGGACGGTGCCCGTGCCGGTATCGACCGCGATGGAGCGCGAGCCGATGGCATCCAGCACGTCGGTCACGTAGCTGGCGCCCGTGCCCTTGGTGTGCACGCCGATGGGGTGCGAGTGGCGCAGGGCGAAGTTCTGCACGCGGTCGGTCATGCCGTCGCGCAGCATGTCGCTGGAGCCGGCCTCGTTGACCTTGAACAGCACCGACTGCTTGCCGCGCAGGTTGCCCATGGCGGCGTGGCCCAGAACCAGCTGGCGGTCGATCACGGGCGCGCCGTTCTCGTCCAGGATGCGGGCGATGCCAGCGAAGTCAGACAGATCGCCGGCCGTGCCGAACGGCGTGGTGCCGGCCGTACCGTAGGCGCGCGAGGACGCCTTGTAGGCGGCCATCCAGATGTCGTTCTCGATGGCGTTCACCAGCTTGCGCATGCCATCGGCGAACTGGTCACGCAGGATGTCGTTCAGCGTGCCGGTGTGGCCCACGCCGCGCTGCTCTTCGCCGGACCACAGGATGGGCGCGGCCTTGGATGCCGTGATCTGCACGTCGGTGTAGTCCACCGTGGTTCCGCCGCTGGCCTGGGGGTTCACGCCGGGCGTGATGTCTTCCAGGTCGCCGGCAACGCCGATAGGCGAGCGCACGGTCTGGCCCACGGCAGCGCGCGCGACGTTGGTGTCGCGGCGCACTGCGGGGATGAAGCCCACCATCTCGCGCGAGACGATGTTCAGGGCCTCGTACAGCGTCGGGATGACGCCGGTCAGGGTATTGGAAGTCGCCATGATTTCTCCTTTTCAATGGCTGTTCAACGGAATGAAATGGCCATCGGCCAGGGGTTCCCGCATCGCGGGGGTCAGTCAACGAGCTGGACGCGCTCGGCCATGGTCTTGGCCTGAGTCGCTGGGTCCAGCTTTTCGAAATCTGCTCGGGTCATGGTCTTGGCGCCGGTGCGCGTGTTCTGGCTGCCGGGCGCGCCGGGGCCCGACGCCTTCGCCAGGTAGGCCTTGCCAGCCTTGGACGCGAAGTCCTTCACGAAGTCCTGCGGCGACTGCTCGCCAAGGTCGGTGTCGGCGAACGCAACGCGGCGGCCGTCTTCTTCGCGGCGCACCTTGATCTGGTCGGCCAGGAACTTGGCCAACATGGGCTTGTGGGCGGGGTCGAAGCCGGCCTCGTCCAGGGCAGCAGACAAGGCGTCACGGCGGGTCTGGCCGTCGATGTAGCCGTCGCGCTCCGCCACCTGGGCGGTGATGGCTGCCAGGTCGGAGGCGTGCTTTGCCTTCAGGGCCTCGACGGCTCGCGTGTGCTGGTCCTTCAGGCCCTGCAACTGCTCGTCGGGCTTTCCGCCGGTCTTCAGGCGTGTCCATTCTTCAGCGTCGAAGTCTTCTGGCAGCGCGCTCAGCTTGCTGGTCAGCTCCTCGACCTTCGCCAGGCGCTCCTGGGCCTTCTTGGCGTTTTCCTTGTTCGCCGTAATGACGCCGCGCACCTTGGGGTGGTTGTCCACGTCCTCGATGTCGAGCACGAAGCGGCCATCGGCTGCTTCTGCGTACAGTTCCTTCAGTGCCTCGGGTACTTCGTCGGCGGATGTGTAGATTGCTTTCAGAGCCACGTCATGGCCTCCTAGTTGATGGCGCCCTCGGCGCCGGGAATTTGTGAGCCGGGGCTCACCAGCGGATCGAGGCCGACACCCTCATTGAGGATGTCCTTCCCCTCGTCTTCGTACGACCGGTCCTCATGGATCACGCCGCCCTGCTGCAGCCTGTCGAACAGGGCCTTGTGAGACATGGCGCCGGCCTGCCACGCGGCCACCAACGCCTGGATCTCCTGGGCGGTGATGGAGCGGTCGAAGAACTCCAGGTTCGGCGTGACAATGACCTTTTCAGGATCGGCACCAACCCAGATGGCGGTGTTGCGCAGCGCGCGCTCCAGGCCGGCGGCCGTGGTCTGCGCGATGCTCGTGAGCGTGGCGGTCTGGCTGGCGGCGCGCAGCTTCAGCGCCTCGCCGCTCTCTGCAGACTGCCCGGACTGGATGACTTGGGCGCCGAACTGCGCCGCGCGGCCCAGGGCCTCCTGAATGGCGTCCGCCTGCTTTTCCAGGCCCGGACCGGAGAACTCCAAGTACTTGGCGTCGCCGTCCTTCGGCAAGATCCACAGCACCGACGAGCCGAGCGTCTTGGGCGCGATGCCATCGTCAATTGCCTGCTTCGGATCATCGAAGCCGATGGCCACCGGAGTCGGTTCGCTGGTCATGTGCAGCGAGAACGAGAAATCGGCGTCCAGGCGGTAGATGCGGACAGCCAGCTTGGCCAGGCCGTACAGCGGCACATCGTCGGGGTCTGGCGTCAGGTCCAGGGAGCCGACGAAGACGAATGGGAGGAAGTCCAGCGGCTGTCCCCTTGGCGTGGCCGCAGCAACTTCCTCACCAGCCGCCCATGCGCCGCCGGTGGACTGCTCCCAAACCCGCGCGCGGTACGGTCCGTCGAAGGCCATGCACTGGCGCAGCTTGTTTAGCCGCGTCCACAGCCCCGTGGCGCGGTCGCGGACCGGGCCGGACTCGTCCAGCACCACGTAATCCGGCACGCCGCCCGTCGAGTCCCAGTTGGTGATGGACTCGGCCACGTAGCCCGACAGGTACGGCGTGCCGTCCTCCATCAGGCCAGGCAGCAGTCCGTATCGGCCAGTGGTCATGACCTCCATGCCCATGCGCCGATGCAGAGCGTCGAGCGTCAGGCCGTCAAGGGTCGCGCGCTCGCGCAGATGCTCCAGTTCTGGAGGAAGTTCGATCTTCGCCGGCTTGCCCAGCATGATGCCGACAGCGCCCCGGATCGTGGGAGCCGTCACTTCTGGGAACTCGGCGCGGGTCTTGTAAAGGTCGTAGACCCGTCCCTTCAAGGCCTGATCCTCGATGACCGATGTGCCGGTTTTCATCGGCAGGTATCGCGTGCCTTTGGCCTTTACGTCATCCTCGCCGGCGACGGCGTCGCGCATCAGCTCCCAGGAAGGGGCGAAGCGCAGGTATGACGGGTGTTTGATGCTTGGGTCTTCCATGTGTCTATCCAAAACCTGTCATGACGACGCCCGCTGACTTCAGGCCTATCGGAGCGAGTTCGGTAAGCGCCCAGACCATTGCGTCCAGGCGGTCGGGCGACTTCTTGGCCGTGGCCGGCGCGTACTCCATCAGCTGGTTTTCCAGTGTGTACAGCGCGCCCTGGTGCGAAACCCGCCCCTGTTCGTAGAGAGCAGAGATCGGCTCAGCGCGGGCAAACTTCCCCTTGCTGGCGTGCACGCGGACGATGCGGCCCTTGAACCCGGCATTGCGCAGCGTGGCCTCGGCCATGTCGCCTCCCTGGTTCGTCTCGATCACGATGGCGTTGGCATGGTGCTGGTCGTATGCCGCAATGGCCTTCTGAGCCCAGCCATTCGGGCTGAAACGCCCGCTGTAGTCGCCGTCCACCGTGTACTGCTTCGCCTCGCGGTGGCCGTAGCCGCTCGCCACGACGATCCCGGTTTCATCGCTCTCGTCGCTGGCGGTCGTCGCCGGGTCCACCGCGACAACCGTGCGGACCTTCTCCTGCGTCACCTGCAGACGACGCGCCGAGGCGATCAGCTGCTCCGTCCACAGCGCGCCCTCGGCGTTGAACCGGCGCGGCCGCTGCATGTACTGGGCCTCGGCCGTCCTCCGGTGGGAGAACAGCGCGGCCCGGTGGGTCTCGTTGTGCTTGAACGGCCAGAGCCAGCCATCCGGCAGGCCGTGCGCGATCGGTATCCCGTGCGTGTTCTCGCTGGGGTACGCCTCGCTGTTGTCGATGATCACCGGCAGATTCAGGTGATGCCACTTCTCACCCGACCCGCCGCGCAGCAGGTAGCCGCTCAGGTCGTGGTAGTGGATGCGCTGCATGATCACCACCATCGGGGTCGTTTCGATGGCCAGGCGGCTCTTGATCGTCTCGTTGAACCGCTTGTTCACCCCGTCCCGCACCGTCTCGCTGTAGGCGTCGTCGGGCTTCACCGGGTCATCGATGATCAGCGCGCCCTGCCAGCCCGGCTCCATGTGCCCAGCCCGGAAGCCAGTGACCTGGCCGGCGGCCGACGAGGCATACACCCCGCCGCCGTGCTCCGTCCACCACATAGCCTTGCTGTCGGCGTCATCCTTGAGCGCCATGGGCCACATGGCTTGGTACGCGGCAGACTTGACCATCCCGCGCGCCGTGCTGGAGTTCAGCAGGGCCAGGTTGTGCGAGTAGGACAGGTGCAGGAAGCGCGCGCGATTGTTCAGCGCCAAGCCACGCCCGATCATGTTGATTGTCGCCAACTCCGTTTTCGTGTACCCGGGCGGGATGTTGATGATCAGCCGCGTGATCTCGCCGGCCACCACGCGGTCCAGGGTCTCCTGGATCACCTTATGGTGCGGCGCCACGATCATCTTGGCGCCCATGCGCTGCTTGAAGAAGAACCGGGCGAAGTACAGGCCATCAGCCCTGCACATGGCCGCCCGGATGCTTTCGTCAGCAGTCATCTTGCTCCATCACCTTCCGGATAGCCTCCGGCGTCATGTAGACCACCTCGACGGGGCCGCCGTCCTTGCCGGTGTGCTCGACGCGGTCCTTGAACATGCCCAGGTGCCGGCCGATATCCACCAGCGCGCCCCTCTTGTCGTGAAACTTGACCTTGAGACCGTCTCGGCCCTCGCTCACCTCAGAGATGGCGGCAGCCGTGTCGTCATCGATCTCATCAGCCGCAACCAGACGCAGTCCGTGGTACGGCTCCGTCACCGTCTCGCCTTCCTTGTCCTCGGTCGTGCGCAGCTCCGTCGTTCCCCAGCGCACCACCTTGCGGATGTCACTGAAACCGATCTTGGCCAACTCTCGCAGCACCATGTCTTGGGTGATCTCGGTGCGTGCGGAGCGGGCCTGTATTGCGGCCTGCACGGCGGTCGAAACCTTGACATTCGATAACAGACGGCTCGCCTGCTCCGGAGCCGTCTTGGCGCTGTAGCCGGCTCTGATCGCAGCCTGGGTTGCGTTCAGGTCAATCAGGTACTCTTCGACAAAGCGTGCCTGTTTCGGCGTGAGTTTATTGTCTTGTACGCCAGCCACGTCAGCAGCCGGCTTTGCCTTTGCCGGTCTTGTTGCCATGGCAGGCCTTTCAATCAGTTCTCTTTGCGCTGCACTCCATCAGGCGCAATGCAAAGAGCCCTCTGCGGAGGGCTCAGGGGTTACATCCAGCTCTTCGCCACCCAACCCACACCCAGCGTCAACCCAGCCAACAAAGGCGGCAGGACGATACCTTTTGCCACCTCCATCGCGAATCCATCACTGCCAGTCGTCTTGTTTGCCATCCCCTGCATGCATCGGAATGCCAGAGCCAAGCCATATGACTGAATGATGGAGAGTGTTGGCAGTCCGAATGTCGGCACAACAAACCACCCCCACAGAGTGGACAGCGTCAGCCCCGACCAAAATCCAGCCCACACAAGGACCAAGACAATAGAGGCAAAGCCGCCCAGGAACAGCGAAGCTGCTGTACCGGCAGTCAAGTCAATCTTGGACATGAATTTCCTTTGATAGGTGCCACCGCTGCGGGCAAGGCGTCCCTGGCATGTGAGGCGTGGTGGATGCGCCCGAGCGGTGGCGGAATAAAAAAGCCCGCCGAAGCGGGCTACTCGTTTCCAGGCGAGAAATCAGAGAGGGAGAAGGATCTGGGCCTTGTCTGCGGCGGAAGTCACCCTGTTCATCAAGGGCTTGCTCTTGTCGCGCCACCGGCGAAGGCCCTTTCCGCAGAGACTGGCCACCGCCTTTTCGCTGGTGTATTCCATCCAGGCCTTGTTGAATTCCTGCTGCCAGCCCTTGCCCTCGTTCAGCTGGGCATCCAGCACGTCAAGTGCCCAGGAGCGGAACTGCTTGGCAACCGTAGTGCGCGCGAACATGCCCAACAGATGGCATCCGCGCAGACTGAAAACGCGCACCTCCTGCATGCCGCCGGCGGTCTGCATGCGGATCAGTGCCGTCATGTCCTTGCGGAACTCGTCGGCGTGGCGCTGGTAGAGCTTGCGCACACGGGACTCGACCAAGGGGGTGTCAGTTTGGGCTCCCCCTTCTTTCTCGTACAGCACTGCCGCGATCTCGGGCAGCGTCAGGTACTGCATCCCGCTGTGCTCGATGACATTGAACTCGAAGCCGTTGAAGGTCAGTTTGTTCATGGCGAACCTCATAGTCTGGAAACGAAAAAACCGCCTCTGGGGCGGTTGCGGTGTGGCCACTTTGTGGCTCTGATGTTTGGAGCGGCTTCCGGGAATCGAACCCGGCTCCTCAGCTTGGAAGGCTGATGCCCGACCGATAGGCCAAAGCCGCATTAATTGATTTGCCCTCCTGGAATACGATAGAAGTCCTTACTCAACTATCGCCAGGAGGGCGGAAACATGAACGAAAGAACTCCAGTCATCTTCAAGTGCGAAGACGAAGAAATAAAAAAAGCTATTGAGCGCTCACCTCTTTTATGGCACTACGGCACAACAGGAGAAGTCCATGTTGGCGACACTTTGATAATTGAAGGGCTGGATGTCGAACTGACTATTACCAAGCGCCAATGGAGCACCTCGCCACAGGGGACGGAGCTACGCATTTTTATTCAACGTTAACGCTCACACTGTTCCCGCCCTGCGTTACGCCTTCCATCAGGCTGCGCAGGGCCTTCAACTCCTCCAATATCCGAGGAAGCAATTCCCGCTGCTGCTGGCGGTCTGCGTGCGAAGCAAATGCATTGACCATTGCCTGGTACGCCGCGCCAAACAATTGCGCTTCGTCATCAGCAGTCAGAGGCGAAGGCTTCAGCATGTCCGTGATCCACTTGCCGTCCACTTGACGGATAGTGACCAACTCAGGATGCAGCTTGATCGTGACCCTGGGAGCAATCTCGCCCTGCTCCAGCGGCACATCGATATCCAAGACCGAGTGCAGCATCATTCCGTCAATGAA
The DNA here is from genome assembly GCF_030064165.1 of Comamonas resistens. Classification (NCBI taxonomy): domain Bacteria; kingdom Pseudomonadati; phylum Pseudomonadota; class Betaproteobacteria; order Burkholderiales; family Comamonadaceae; genus Comamonas; species Comamonas resistens. The sequence continues at coordinate 1,819,003 of NZ_CP125947.1, read as the reverse complement.
GATCAGCTTGCGGCATCCATTAGTAAGGATCTCAACCTGGTTTTGCTTGCTCATGGCTCGCCCCAATAGAAAAAGCCAGCACTTGGCTGGCCTTGGTAAATAGAACCCCATCCGGACTTCCGGCAGAGCCGCTGGGGGATGCCGTTCGCTGTACTCCAGCTCCACGACAGCTCGCGGTAGTGTCTTCCACGCCTTCAAGCGGCTCGGGCGTGGCCCCTGGCTGGATCAAGGGGAGAAACAACAAAGCCCGCTGGCGAACCTAGCGGGCTTTTTTATGGGCGCGTCTATCCATCTCTGGCTGTCTGCAACGCTACGGGCTGAATGCAGAGGTGGATTTGCAGTGACGTGAAGCGCTGGATTTCATCGCTTGCGGTTCACGGCGCAATGCTACCACCCTATGTCAAGACAGGCAAGCTTTTTTGACTTCGCCGCCTGCCCGCAAGGCGCAGCTATTGATGAAGTCCAAGAGCTTTTGACCGCTCTCACCGCCTGGAGCTTTGGCAGCTCCGAGCCCGTCGCAACAACCGCAAGCACGCGCGGAAAGCTTGGTCTTGCAAGGGGCGAGCTGGAACTTTCGTCCATGGCACACCCGGCAATTCGGGTCGAGCCAGTACAACAACAAAGGCGCGGCCAGCTCGGCATCTTCACCATCCAATGCCAGACCGATCTGCAAGTGCAATGCAACTTCGGGCAACGACTTAAGCGCGGTGACGGCCTTGCGCAGCTCGGCTTCGTAGCGCTTCTCCAGTTTCTTGCGTGCCGCCTCCATGCTGTCCTTGGTGATCTTGCGGATGCCGTCGCGCATCGTCACTTTGGCCTCGGCCATGATTGCGCGCTTCGTGGGTCTCACTGGGACTTTCACACCCCAGCGCTCAGCTCCATCCCATTCGGCCTGCAGGCGCATCAGGGCGGCACCGAAGCGAGACTTACACCAGCCTGCCGCAATCAGCAGATCAGCGCTACTACGTGATCCATCCAAAGTTTCGCAGCGAAGGTTGCTGGCGGTAATAGCTTGTGCATAGTGCTCTTGCATTGTTGGTGCCTCGGTCATTCAGCGCTCTCTTTCTTTAGTTGCTTAGCTTTGGCTCGGTAGCTATCCCGAATTCCTCGGACTTCGTCGTGAGTCCACTTGTGGACACCGTTATTGGTCTCAATGACCTCTAGGCGCTCTGGGCCGATGCGCGCGAGCACGCCGACACGGAACTTGGAGTAGGTCGTTCCGCCAGGTCGGTTGCAGTTTTTTCGCTGTCCGAACACGTTGTCTTCGTTGAAGCGGATCTGGGGCGCGGTGGAACGCGAGCGGAAATGGCCAGCATCCATTGAGCCGCCCGGCTTCATGGGTTCGAATGGCATGCCACAACAAATGCATGGCTTGCCTGCATCACGAAGACGGATAAATTCGTTGAACGCGGTCTGGGCTTCGGCGAGCAGCTCTCGGAGAGACTTCATCGCCTCCTTGCGGCGGCGCGTTTCCGCTCTCTCTACCTTGGTGGCCATACGATCGGCCTTGGCCTGGGCGCGTTCTTCCTTTTCACGCTTGGCTATGGCATATGCCTCTGCGCATTCAGCGTGGACAATCTGGCTCGGACGCTCTGGCGAGAACTTTGCGCGGCAATGTGCGCAGCGGGTGCGACGGAATGTCATCGAACAGACCTCCCCTCTACCCGGTTGCTGGCCTCTTTCGAGCGCCAGATCTCAATCTGCAGCTCGGCCGCCTTCATCTTCCAGCGGAACAGCTCTTCAGCCTCCACGGCAGACTCCAGGCCTTGCAGTAGTTCCAAGTAATCCGCATGGCTGTATGCGTAGGCCTCGCGGTCTGCAATCGTCTTGCCGTCAGACTGCTGCATCAGGATGGCCTTCTTGGACTTGCGGAACTCTTCGAGCTGTACCCGCTTAGCCTTGGCTGCCGCATAGCGTGGCGCAGTGGCAAGAAGGTAGTCCACCGCAGCCTGGGGGTCGATTTCGAGGCGCTCTGTCATGCCTCGCTCCAAGCCTTGAAGGCAGCATCAGGGGTCTTGCCCCAGCCGACAATGCGCCCACCAAAGATGGCCTTCGTCCAGCACATCCAGCGGCCATCCCTCTTTGTCATGCGTGGTTTTGGCCTGATCGTCATGTGCGCTCCCCGTGCCTCAGCAGAAACTCAGCGCTCAGCGTCACTTGGCAGCCAATGTCTTCACCGCTTTGATAAGTACAGTTCCACTCGCCGCCGCTCAATGGGCTGTTGACCTTGATAACGCTGCCGCTGGGCAGTCGGTAGAACTGATGGGCCTTGATCTCTTTCATCTCTTCTCCTGTTCTGTTGCCTCAAGCCATTCGCCGGGCTTGCCTGTGTTTCCTAGCCTGCGCTGCTCATTAAGGTCTTTCTTCAGTGCTGCTGCTCGGCCTGCTACGTTTCGGTGCTCTAGGTACTCTTTGACCCAATGGCGCCCCCTTGATGGCTAGCCAAGCCTGTTGGCGACTGAACAGGTCGATTTCTAGGCGCTCAGTCATCGCCTTCCTCCTTATCAAACTCGATGACCATGTGCATGAAGTGAATTTCATTGCTGGACGCACCGAACAACCAGTTGAAAAAGGCAACAAACGCGGCAGCGAGCGGGTCAAGGCCGATGCGCCGTAGAGCTTGGTATCGGGTCATTCCACCCTCCCCTGCACAGCCGCCTGAACCTTCCCGGCTGCTATGGCTGCGTCCTCGTCTGCATGGTCGCGCTCAAGGCCTTCCTGTTCGGGAATACGCATATGAGGGAAATCGGACCACCAGTTCACGGCGCTCAAGAAGTCATGAGCACTGATCAGATACCGGTCTTCATCGCATGGTGATTGGTCTTCAGCTGCGAATTGCGCAGAGATGAAATCGCAGTTAAAAAAGTCGCGTACATCTTTTGCGTCCTCAGGCCATGGGATCGGCTTTGAGCAGCAGCGCAATTCCAGTTCCTGCACACGGGCATGCAGGCGGCGGAGTTCAGCAGCCGACTTATTGCGTAGGCCTTGTTCGTTTTGCAGGATGTTGGGAGAGAAAGAGCCGATTTCCAACTCGCGCGCAAGGTAGAGCGCCTCTGGTTGTTGCGCCTGGTTCATGCCGCATCCTTCGATTTGATGAAGATCGCCCTCTTCTGGGTGATTGCTTCGTCTACTGGCTTGTGAAAGTCGCAAGCTGGGGAGCCTGAGCTATATGTGTGCCCCCTAGCTTTTTTCATGCACTGGGCAAAACCCATTCGGGCCATAGCAGGGGAGGTTTCTTTGGGTTGCCAGTGCTGGCAGGTGATGCAGGTGGTCATCAGTAGGCCTCCGGAGGGCAATACAGCGTCAAAGGCTCATCGCCCAGCGCCGCAACAAACTGCTGGCTGTCTTTCTCAAACCAAAGGCCGATGGACCCTTCCCATTCGCCGTTGCGCTGCTTGTCGCAGATCAGCAGGCAGTCAGGCTCTTTGAAATTGGCCTCGTCGGTCAGCAGTCCCTCTTCACGCTTTCGCTCCTTGGGCTTGTTGCGCCAAACGATCACCACGTTGTCCACCTGGTCGGTCACGGCGCCAGAGCCTTTCATGTCGTACTTGTTGGGTTTGTGATCCTCAGAGGCTGGCTTTTTGATGTGGTGAATCAGGTGGATGTGAATCTGGTGATCGCGGGCAATGGCAGTCAGTTCGTCCACGAACAGCTTTTGTCCGTTGTAGTCATCCTCGCCAGCCACGCACTTCATCAGGCTGTCCACCACGAAATGCGTCACCTTCAACTCTTTAGCCGCATAGCGAATGACGGCACAGACCTGCTTTGCAGTCACGGTGCCTTGCTGGTCGTACAGCCAGAGCTTGTCTCCCGTCCATTCCTTGAATTGCTCATAGGTGTCTATCAACGCTTTTAGGCCCAGCTCGCTGCCTGCATAGGCTGGATGAGCGGGGTTGGTGCCTGACCACTGGCGCCCCATGCGCTCCAGCGTCTTGATAGGTTTCATCTCGAACGATGCAATGGCTACGCGCTCGCCCTGGCCGCAAAGTGACAAGGCGACCTGCCCAGTCACCAGAGACTTGCCGTTTCCGTTGGCGCCTCCCCACAGGGTCACTTCGCCGGGACGGAACTGCAGCAGGCCCATGGTCTTGCGCCATGGCATGAATGCCTGTGGCGTGCGGGCCGGGTTCTTGATGCGGTCGATCAGCTCTTGCACCCAAACCGCCGCCTCGCGCACCTTTTGCTGGGCGTCGGTCTCCTGCTCGTAAAGAGCAAAATCAATGTCGTCAGGCACGAATACGTTTGCCATTGCCGCCCTCTTCTTTCTTGAAAATCCAGATTTCATTACCCATTGCGCAGGCCAGAACGCATGGTTCAACCCTACGGATAGCGGCAAACAAGCGCTTCGCTCGTTCCTCTCCTCGCTGGCACATCAGGCTCACATGCAAGCCCACAGCAAAACGAAAATCCAACTGCTCCAGGGCGTCCGTCAGCTCAATCAACACCGTTGGGTGAGTGTTGTTGGCCACCCCATGCCAGTTGCGTGCGCTCCAGGCCTCTAGCACGCAATCGGTGTCGGACACGAAGACTGCAGAGTTGGGCACATAGCCTTCGCGGCGCATGTCGAGAATCGGTTGGTGGCCGCGCATCAGACGAACCTCCCAATGCCCGATTGGGGTGCTGCCGGCGGCTGGAAGCGCGGAGCATCGCGGCGCTGGTTCCTTACCCAGTTGCGCCACGTTGCCTTCCAGTCGGCCTTGCGCCCGTCCTTCCCCGGCTTGGCAATCCAGTAATCGCGGAACGAATCCGCAACCGATATCACGTCCAGGTCGGGCCTTTCGCTTTGAGCCCAGTTTTTCCAGTCATCAGGCAAAGACCATTCGGCGCTCAGCGACGTGCCGCGTGGCGACTTCGCAGAAGGAGCATCAATATCCTGTTCCTGTTCCTGTTCCTGTTCCTGTTCCTGGCTTGCATGGGGCTTCAAAGGGGCTTCCGAGGGGCTTGCGTTTTCTGCCGATTTAGGCAGATGAAACGCTACTGAATACATAGCAAAGAACGCATGCTTGTGCTTGGAAGAGCTGATGTTTTGCCACTCACGCTCAACACCCTTGCAGCGCTTGTCAGCAGCAGCCAATGACTCTCCGATCTGAAATGCAGCCATGCGGTGCACAAAAACGGTCTCGGAAGCCTCGTCATAGGTGCAAAACTTGGCTTCGATGAGGCATTCAAGGGCCTTAGAAGCCCCTTCCATGCCTAATCCTGTCTCATGTGCCATGTACAGAACAGGGCAATGAAACACGCCAATCATGTTGGCATGAGGGCAGGTCATCAGATAAAGAGCCAGGACCTGAGCGGCTGCATTCCCACGCAGCGCCTTACCTGTCTCGCCTATCCAGAATTTGGGAGAAACAACACCGTAGTCACGCATGGAAGTTCTCCTGTTCGCGCAGGCTTGCCAGCAGTTCAAGCAACCGGTACATTCGGCGCATGAAGTGAATGGCACGGTCTCGCTGCCCAGCGTCCATAGCCTTAATCTCAAGATCGCCTGCACGTCGCGCCAACGACTGCAGGCGTTTTTCTTTGTGGGCTGAAGTCATCTTTTGAGTAACTCCTAGTGAACTCGCCCGGAACCAAAGAGCCTTGCAATGAGGCTCGGAATGCGGCGCATTTGTTGGGATTGAAGCTGGCGCGAATGCTCGATGAGCATCTGTTTCACAGCTTCATCAAAAGAAATTCCGCGCGCTTTTGCTTCTGCTTCGATAGCATCAAGCGCTTTCGGATCAAGCCCTTCGAGGTCATAGGGCACGTCATGGATTGGTATTTGCGGCGGCGGCATAGCGTGTCTTCGCTCCTGTGCTCATGACTCACGCTGCACGCATGAGGCCAAACGGGCTCTTGTCAACGGCTTGAGCTACGCGCATGGGCGATAAAGAATTCGCCTCATGACGTTTTTCACGAGCGACCTCAATCAAGACACGGCGCCACACCTCAGCAGGCTGCCCACCTCCGTAGTAATCCACCAGGAAATCAAGGTCCTCTTGTTCGATGGAATTGACACGCAGCATTCCTGCTGGCTTGCGGACGAGTTCGCGGTTCTTGTAGGTCATAGGGGCGTCCTTGGTGGGAGTCTTGTGGAGTTAGAGGGGATGGAAGGCCGCAGCACCATTGGCTATGCTGGTAGTTCTCACGCAACCAAAAGCTTTCAGGGGAGCGGACATGAACAACGAAGAACTGCAGCGACTCGAAAGAATCGAAGGACAGATCGAAGCCATCGGAATGGTTCTGAATGCACTCATCGCGAAGCACCCAGAGAAGCAGGCCCTACTAGATGTTTTGCAGGAGCGTTCGGAAACGATGCAGGTGAAGCTTCTTTCGAGTCACGTACCGGATGCAGTGCTCGAAGGAGTCGAGGGATTCGTCCGTCAGTGGATTTCGAGCATCTCGAAGTAGTACGGAGTTCCTGCTCGCACACGAACCTCTCCAAGGCGGCATCGAAGCCAGCGACATTTGGCTCAACCATGGCTCGCCTCCTTGGGAGTGGCGGATGGGATGGGCTGGGTCAATTCGGAGGCGACAGTGGAGCGCAAATATGCCCAGTCAACATCAGGACGAAGCCGCTCGCATGCGACACCTGTCACCCTCTCAATCAAAGGGCACAACTCAGCGGGGGCTTTTTTCCCGCGATTGATCCAGTTCCACACTCGCGCGTGAGAAATGGACTCTTTTGCGGTCTTGGTGAGCTTTGTCGCGAGTGCAGATTGACCGCCAGCACGCTCAATTGCGTCCATCAGAGCATCAACAGGTGTTTCATTTCGCATACGCAAAGACTAACACATGTTGATTTATTCATCAACCCTTGTTCTCAACAACTGTTATAGGCTCGACTGATGAAATTTGGAGAACGTCTAGAAGCCGCCATGCGGGAAATGGGATGGGGACCATCCGAGGTCGCAGAGCAGAGCGGCGTCGCCATGCCGACCATCAGTGCAATTGTTCGTCGCGCAAGCGATAGAACCAATTTCAAGGAAGATCTGATCAAAGCCTTTCCTAAAGAGATGATCAGCCACGCTTGGCTGCGCGATGAGAAAGGCTCGATGAAATCCGACGCTGGGGGCGGCGGAATCATTGCCTTGCATGCTGAAGACGACCTACCTGAGGGTTACATCAGAATCCCTGAATACAAGGTGCACTTCAGCGCTGGGCCCGGTCAGGTTGTGGTCTCCTACGAGTTGGAGGAGTGCTCTGAACCAGCGACATATCGCCTGTCATGGCTCCAACAAGAGCGCCTAAACCCAGACAAGCTAAAGCGTTTCAAGGTTAAAAACGGCAGCATGGAGCCATTCCTGTTTCATGGTGACTCCGTCTTGGTGAATGAGGCTGAGAATACTCTTGACCAAGTGCTCGATGGCAAGGTGTATGCAATCCGCTATGGCAATGAGCTGCGCATCAAGCGGCTTTTCTATCGCCGCATCAGTGGCGAGGTCGTTCTACGCAGCGACAACCCGGCCTATAAAGATGAAGAGGTCATGGCATCCCAGTTCAATGAGCAAATTTCGATCATTGGCCGCGTCCGCGACAAGAGCGGAACTGGTGGGTTGTAGAAAACAAGTAATAAGGAGAGAGGGATGAAGAGGATTTTGATTGCGGCGGCATTTTTGGCAGCATTTGCGGCGAATGCGCAATCTAACAAACCTGGTAAGAGTGGGTTTGACAATAGCCCGTTTGATATCTCTTTAGAAGTACTTCCTGCAAATTATCGCGGGCATGATTGCAAACGATTTGCAGCAGCTTTAAAGGCCGCAAAGCTATCAAAAGATGAGTACGAGACAAGTGAGCAATACACACTAAGAACTGACGCATGGAAGAGCAATGCGTTGGTTGGAAATGTAAAGCCAATCGACTCTATCGCATTCAGAAGGGATCCATCTCTTCATCTTGAATACAAGTACAACGCCGATGAAAAAACATTGAATGTGTGGACCCCAGAAGTAAATAAAACTACAGCAGTTTCAGGAAAATTATCTAACTGGGATGCCATTGATGTAATTAGCCAAAAAGAAAGCTCATATAAAGCAGCTAATGCGTATGGCGTGACTAGGCAAGTATCAAAAACAGAATCAAAAGTATGTGCCATTGCATTATCTGGCGTGCATTATGTTCCTTTCCAGTACACGCTTCGCATAGAAAATATAGAGCCAAGCAAAGCGAAGTCTATAAAAGATAATTTAAATATCTTCTACGTGGGGAACATAGACTCTCCATATATTGGAACTATTTATGATGGGACTTCGCCATCTTTAGACATCCCATTTGAAACAAGATGGACTGGTGATGCCGTTGTTATGCGTGTCAAGCATGCATGGGCCGTAGACCGTCGAACTGGCGAAGTGCTTGGCAAACGAGATTTCTGAGATAAAAAATTTAAGGAGAGAGGGATGACGACAGAAATACAGCCGCCCCCAAGCCCCGGTATTGGAGATGTACTTTCCGACATGGCGCAACAGCTGACCATTCTTGGACTGACCTTGGGCTGCGCACTCAAGGCGACAGCCCATCGAAACCCTGCGCAGGCCCAGGCTATCGAAGAAAACCTACAGCTCCTAATGTCGGCCCAGGATGTAGAGTCCTTCCAGCCCAGGGCAAAGACCCTTCTTGACTTGATGTACACAGCCCTGCAGGAAAGGGCGCCCAATGAGTAACGTGTTGAGCTTCAACGCGGCTGCAAAGGGGTTCAAGACAGTCAGCGGTGGTGGCGGAGCTGGCAATTCTGGGGAACCGCCTCATAATGGGGGCATGGAAGCCCGCGTCACCGCCCTTGAGGAAGCTGTAAAGAATCTGCCAACCAAGGCAGATCTGGATGAGCTACGCCACTCTGCAAAAGCGGATGCCTCCAGCCTGCGCACCGACTTTGAGAAGCTGCGAGCCGACATGGCAAAGACTACTGGAGAATTGCGCACCGACATGGCCAAAGGTTTTGGGGAACTCCGCGCTGACATGCACAAAAATTCTGTGGACATCCAGCGTTGGATGATCGCCACTGTGATCGGCTTGTTTTTGGGCTTTGGCGGCTTGTTTCTCGCCATGAGTAATGCACTCAAGCCATCCACGTCTTCAGTGACTCAACCCACTCAGCAGGCCCCGATCATCATCAACGTACCGAGTGCAGTTCCTTCGTCTACGCCACAAAAATAGCTCTCACAGTACTCACACAAGCCCGCCACGAGCGGGCTTTTTCATGGCACCATCCCGGCCATGACAGTTCCCGCCCCTCGCCTTCAGTTCACTAGCATTCGCACCCGTGTCGAGGACGGAAAACCGTTGATCGGCCTGAAGCACACAGCGAAGACGACATCAGGCCTGCCTGTCTCAACGTCGTGGATCGAGATGCCGCCCGAAGACGTGAAGCGCCTTATCAAATCCCTGCAAGACACTTTGACCGAGCTGGGCCAAGAGTAGCCCTCCTCCACCTCACCACCAGCCCGCAGCAGCGGGCTTTTTTGCGCACAAAATACTGTACAAATAAACAGTTATTTGCCAAAATTTAACTGTGCATTCAACCAGTACAGGAGAAATCATGGAACTCGCATCTGTCATCAATGTGCGCCTTGTGGACTGCCCCAGCGACATGGACCTAGCCATCAAAGAAAAGGCTGAAGGCCGCTTTACCAAAGAGCTACTGAAGAGCTTCCTCAGTGAGGAAGACCTGCGCCAGGCCTACAAGCTGTTTACCGATGCCTCCGAAGGAGGACTCATCAGCAAGGCAGAGGAAAAGATTGCAATGGCCTGGAGCAAAGCTTTCGAGAAAGCGCGGCAAGCGGGATTCCGCGACATTGCCTCAGAAGAGGCTTATTTCGACGTACGCATGCACTGATGCGTCACCTACTTCGCAGCATCGTTCTATTTGCGGTTCGTGTGGCCCGCGCCTTCTGGCGTTGGGCATAAATCACAAACACGCCAGTTGATTTCAGCGCCAAAAATCAACGAATAAAAAACACTTGTTGACATAAATAATCAACACTTGTTATAGTTCACTCATCGCAGCAACAAACGCGAAACACCCAAGGCCCAGCGATCCGGGGCCGAAGCCGACAGGAAGCAAAGGCGGGGTTAGCTCCAGAGGGGCGCAGCAGGTTGCAGGCGGTGGGTGCCAAGCGATCGAGCTGCGCATCCAAGCTCTGTAAAAACCAGCTCGGATGAATTGGCGCACTTGATGAAAGCGCCCTGCCCCTGTGATCTGTCGGCAGAAGCAAAAGACAGGTGGCGCGAGAACCAACACTCGCGAGCCAGGCCCAGCTGGGTCAGATCAATCAAGCACCATTCGCCCGCCTGAGCGGTCAATCAGGAAGCTGGAACCGGTTTCACCGGGCTACGCCAGCCGCCGCGCACGCCTGCAGGACAGCAGGTATCGATAGCCAAGGACGCGCGGCAATCAAACCAGAGCGCCTTGACCCAGGGCGCTGCGGTTTGAAAAGGAGATATGGAAATGTGAGTGATTCGCCAGCATGCGGCCTGCATGCGCCTTCCCCCGCAGGGCTAAGCGGGGCCATCACAGATAGGGAATGAGCAGACTGATGCCCTGCCACGATGAGTGGAAACGTCGCCTTGAAAGCGAGATGCCGGAGATCAGTACCGGCCCCTATCTGTGATGGTGCAGCACCTTTTATTAACCCAAGTGCGCATTTCTTCTGCCTGACCCTCATCGGGCAGAAGGAAGCTGCGCCATCACCTACTCCCCCTGACTCCGGTCAGTTCGCCCCGCTAGTCGGGGCTTTTTTATTCCTGGAGCTTGTCATGAACGCACGACTCCCCCTCTTCACCGGCCCCACCTGCAACCCGACGGCAGACGCCGAGCGCTGGGAAAGCGAGCAGGAAGCAGCTGATGAACACCGCGAAGCCGCAGAGCGCGAAGCCCCTGGGATCGTGTTCAGACAGCTCCAAGCCATTCACACGCCTGCAGGCTGGTTTGACCATCGCAAGTTCCTCGGTCGCTACTCAGCCGAGGAAATATTGCGCGATGCCATGGACGACTCAGACGACGATGTTTCCGACGCATACAGCGAATTCATCATCGACATGACCCAGGCGGCCAAGGAAAAGATGCTGCAAGCCATGGCCACATGGTTCTGCAAGACCTGGGCTCACGAGGTCTACAACGATTACTTGGAGAGCCTGCAATGAGCCCAGCAGAACGAATTTCCCTGCACCCAGCCCTTGCCGAGTTCTGCGCCCAGCAGGTGCTGGGCCAGATGGCAGAGCCACTGTCCCCCGAGCAGATCCGCGCTGCTCTGGCCCCTGAAACCGAAAACCAGTATGAGGCGATATGAGCAAACCGTTGAATCCATGCCCGAACTGCCAATCTACACCAGAGCGATTCTTTGCAGGTGGTGGAGCATTTTGTACGGAAGTTATCGCATGCTCAAAAGGTTGCATGGAGCGTCACATGCGACATCCTGTTCACATTCGATCGGCGGATGTAAAAGGCTGGGATGACTTAGCAGACGCATGGAACACAGGAACCCTGTTTGATGATGGCAGCGGCAGGCCGAACGTGCAGTTTGACCAGTCTCCCCCTGGAAATCAAGTCGAATTCGTAGGCCCATACAACAATTGGTCTCCAGCAATATCGGATGCAAAAATTGCGCGCAAAGGAGCTACCTGATGCCCTCCCCGATACAGCTACAGCGCCTCCCGCGCCGCAAGAAGCCCGCAAACAAGCGGGCTTTGTTGTTTCTGGCCCTGCTCATTCTGCTGGTGTGTTCCGCCCTTTCGGGCTGCAGTGCCCAGGCAGCTGACACCCCGGCCACGACCGCCGCCGATCTGAAACGAGCTGCTGCCGGTGCATGGCTTTGCCCTGGCATGCACGCCGAGTGGCTGGATGCGCAAACCGTTCAATGTTTGAAGGAAAAGCCATGAGCGAAGAAATGCACACCACGGGGCCTTGGTTTAAGCACCGGGAAGGATTCTCGACCGTCTATGTCGAAGCGCGCATTGGTGGAGGCCTTATTCAAGAGGTGGCTGCATGCGGACCAACAAATCAAGGGTCTGAGCAACAAGAGGCCAACGCCCGCCTCATTGCCACTGCGCCTGAGTTGCTGGAGGCTTGCAAACTTGGACTTAAAGGCTTGGAGGCGGCAGCTTTCGACCCACTCAGTCAACAGAGAAATGCCCATGCCTATGCCGCAGGCGTTCTGCGCTCCGCCATCACCAAGGCCACAGGACAGCCAGCATGATCGCCGCCCTCTTCCTCATCACCCTGGCCTTTATTGCCCTTGCACTGAAGCCATGACCAATCCAGAACCCCAACCCGACCCAGTTCGGGCTTTTCTTTTATATGCCCTGGCGTGCACCTTCGCTGCCGGGGCTTTTTATTTGAGGGTGATATGAACCCACGAAGCCGACAACTGCCTGGACGCTCACTGGCTCTACGCCTGGTTCTCAGCCAAGGCGTCAACAACAGCAGCCCTGAGCTGCGCCAACTGGCCGGACTGACAGGAAAGAAGATGCCCCGCCGCCCGCCAGCACCCGACCATGGATCGGTGACTTTTGAGAGCGACATAGAGCAGTTGCCAAAGCACGAGCGCGTCACTCTGCCTTTCTGAGCCCTACTTTCACTCAAGCAAAACCCAAGGAACCCAAGCCATGTCTATCGCAACACTTGTCCTCGGCTCATCAGGCACCGGTAAATCAACCAGCCTGCGAAATCTCGCCCCTGCTCAAACGCTGCTGATCCAGTGCATCAACAAGCCTCTGCCATTTCGCTCGGCTGACTGGAAGCCTTGCACCAAAACAAACCCAGAGGGCAGTGTTATTCGAAGCAGCAGTGCCGAAACGATCATGAAGGCCATGCGTGGCAGCACAAAGGATGTGGTTGTCATAGATGACTACCAGGCCGTGATGGTTAACGAGATGATGAATCGAAGCACCGAGCGCGGATATGACAAGTTCACCGACATCGCAAAAAGCGCTTGGCAGCTGTTTGAGCTTGCTGGCCAATTGGCTGAACACCGCCGCGTTTACATCTTGGCACACACCCAATCAGACGACCACGGCCAGATTCGCATGAAGACTGTAGGGCGCATGGTGGACGAAAAGATCGTCCCGGAAGGCTATTTCACCATCGTCCTGAGAACAGAAATCATCAATAGCCAGTACCTGTTCTCCACACAGACGAATGGGCAGGACTGCTGCAAATCACCCATGGGGATGTTTTCCGAGCAGCACATCCCCAACGATCTCCATGCCGTAGACCAGCAGATATGCGAGTTCTACGGAATCACCCAGGCCGCCTAACCAGCGGCCTTTTTTCATCCCAAGCGAACCCAAGAAAGGCCATCGCGCCATGTATCAACTCAACGCCAACGCTGCCCGCGAAGCTGAAAACATCAGCAGCTATCTCTCTGAAACCGGGAAGTACAAAGGCAAGTTCATTCGCGCCGAAAAGCTCATCAGTTCCAACAAAGGTACTCACGGGGTCGGCTTTACGTTCGAGTCTGACTCCAAGCAGACAACTCGCTTCGATATCTGGACGATGAGTGCCCAGAATGAGCAGTTGATGGGCTACAAGGCTATCAACGCCATCATGGCCTGCATGAAGCTCAAGACCCTGAGCATTGCACGCGCCGAAGTGGAGCGCACGGACTGGGATACCAAGCAGAAGTACAAGGAAGAGGCTGATATCTTCCCTGAGCTGCTGGACAAGCCTATCGGCCTGGTACTAGTCAACACCGAGTACGAAAAGATGCGTGACGGCCAGAAGACCGGCGAAACCGGCTGGCGCCTGGAGCTGGTCGCGCCGTTTGAGGCGGCAACGGAATTCACCGCAGCAGAAATCCTTGATCGCGCCACTCAACCCAAGAAGCTGTCCTCCATCGTGGCTCTGCTGGCCGATCGCCCTCTGCGCAATCGTCTGTCACAACGCCCAACAACAGGCGGCGGTCACCACGACGCACCACCCGCAGGCCACCCAGCGAACGGCGGCTTCAACTCGTCAGACGACGACATCCCATTCTAAATTGATAGCAAATATATCAACCTAAACAAGCGTTAGGTTGATATTAACGGAGGCTTATATGAGTTACATCACACTGTTCGACGCAGCCCAGCAAGTCCGTGAGAGCTTGGGAAGCATCGACCCAGACACGGGTGAATTGATCGAGACATACGCAGAAAGCCGCGCTCTGTTTGAGCAAAAGGCTGTTGCCTGCGTGGCCTATGCCAAGGACGAGGAATCGAACCTTGAAGCCGCCAAGACGATGCTCAAGCAGATGCAGGAAAAGCTCAAGACTCGTGAGTTGCGCTTGGATCGCTTTAAAGCCTATATGGCCGACTGCATGAAGGCCACGGGCATCACCGAGGTTAAGCATGAGTCTGGATTGTTTGGCGCAAAGCTCTACATCGACCGCGATGAATCCATAGTGATCGAGGACGGAGCGAAGTTCCCAGCCAGCCTGTCCGGCGATCCCAAGCCGCCAGAGCCCAGCAAGACTAAGATTAAAGCGGCAATCAAGGCTGGAGAGGCCGTGGCGGGCGCGTCAATCGTCCGCAAAGACCGTCTGGTCATCAGCTAGGCCGTCGAGTGGCTCTATGACCAACAAGCCCAAGTGCCCTGAGTGCGGCTCAAGCATAAGAGTGCAAGAAACCCGCGCCGGGGACGGCAATCCCATCTACTACCACCGCGTGCGTAAGTGTGTCAGCAAGAACTGTGGCGCACTGTTTACGACGGTTGAAATATATGCACCGGATCAGTCGATCCCCAAGACGCTGAGAAAGCCCGCGCGATGAATTCGCCTGTCCTGGCATGCATGCCCAGTGGCTGGATGACAAGACCGTCGAGTGCCTGAAAGAGCGCCCATGACCTGCGCCACCTACACCAACCCCCAAGCCACCTCTGTGGTGGCTTTCTCTTTTCTGGAGTCCTGATGTTCAAGAACATGATTGTTTATCGCATTGCCGAGAGCTGGCAGGGCGATCTGCAGGTGCTGGAAGAGGCGCTGCAAAAAACGGTGTTTGCCGAGTGTGGTGCAACGCAGGAGCGCTCTGTGGGCTGGGTGCCTCCGCGTGGCGAACAGCATGGCCCGCTGGCCGAATCCGTGGCCGGCCAATGGGTGATGCGCTTCATGAGCGAGTCCAAAATGCTGCCGGCCAGCGTGCTCAACCGCAAGGTCAATGAAAAGGCCGAGCACATCGAAAAAACCGAGGGCCGCAAGCCTGGCAAGAAAGAGAAGAAAGAGCTCAAGGACGAGGCCAAGCTGGACCTGCTGCCCATGGCGTTCACCAAGCAGGGAAGCATGTGGGTCTGGATCGACCCGCAGGCCCGCACCCTGGTGCTCGATACCAGTGCCCAGGGCCGAGCCGACGAGGTGGTCACGCTGCTGGTCGAAGGCCTGCCCGGCTTCGCTCTGGCCCTGCTTGACACCCAGACCAGCCCGCAGGCCGCCATGGCGCATTGGCTGATCACCCAGGAGCCGCCCTCCGGCTTCACCGCCGACCGCGAGACTGAGCTGAAAGCCGCCGACGAATCAAAGGCCGTGGTGCGCTACGCCCGCCACCCGCTGGATATTGATGAGGTGCGCCAGCACATTGAGCACGGCAAGCGCCCCACCAAGCTGGCCATGACCTGGGACGACCGCGTGAGCTTTGTGCTGACCGAAGGCCTGCAGATCAAGAACATCACGCTGCTGGATGCGGTCATGGACGGCAACAGCCAGGACGATGCCGGCTTTGACACCGATGTGGCCATTGCCACCGGTGAGCTGTCGCGCCTAATCCCCGATCTGATTGAGGCCCTGGGTGGCGAGGGCCGCACCGGCCTGGGCGACCTGCCCGCCTCGCTGGCTGCCAGCGCCAGCAACTGATCACCCATTCATAGATTTGCATGAACCGGGCCGCGCGCCCACATCAATGAATCACCTGCCCGCCATTGAGCGGGCTTTTTGCTTTCTGGAGCCCTATGAAAATCGAAAACGATGTCCTCGCCGTCCTTAGCTCGGCTCAAACCACAGGCAGCAATGTTGCGCTTACCGGCCAGCTTGATCGCGCCCTTTACACCCGTGTCAACAAAGTGCTTGAGGCTGCTGGCGGCAAATGGAACCGCAAAGCACAAGCCCACGTCTTCGATGGCGATGCCTTTGAGCGCATGGAGCAGATCATTCTGTCCGGCAGCGTGGTCATCCCGAAAGACGAATTCAACTTCTTCCCATCCCCTCCTGCAGTGGTAGATCGTCTGCTTGAACTTGCAGAGATTCGGGCCGGAATGCGAGTGCTTGAGCCGAGTGCGGGCCAGGGGGCAATTGCTTGGGCCTGCGCCGAAGCTGGCGCAAATGTTGACTGTTACGAAATCCAGCAGGGGAATGCTTTCCATTGTGCAATGGAGGCTCCCGTAGAGCTGGGGCGAACAGTGACGGCTGACTTTCTCACGATCACACCCGAACCAGTTTATGACCGCGTGGTGATGAACCCACCCTTCATGAAACAGGCAGACATCAAGCATGTCATGCATGCCCATCAGTTCCTGAAGCCTGGCGGCCTGCTTGTGGCGGTAATGGCCGCTGGCGTGACATTCCGTGCCGATGCGCGCACCAAGGCATTCCAAGACCTTGTAAATGAGCGCGGCGGGCGCATTGAGCCGCTGCCGGAAAACAGCTTCAAATCCAGTGGGACCGGCGTCAACACAGTGATAGCGGTCATCCCAGCCTGACCACCACCACCCCAAGCCCGGCTCTATCCGGGCTTTTCTCATTCTGGGAGCCACCCATATGCAAGACATCATCAGCACCCTCAAGAACGCACTGCTGCAGGCCGAAGCTGGCCTAGAAGTGGCAGTTGGCCGCCTCACCAAGGACGGTACTGAGCGCGGCGACTTCAAGCCCAGCGAAGTTCTGGCCCTTGCCAGCGTGCGGGAGGCGCTGGCCATGCCCGTGACCTGCCTGCACCAGATTCAGGAGCCAGAAGCTGACATCTGGCCTTGCGTCAATATCGATGTTGACGAGAGCGGCAAGATCACCAACGCCAAGCTGTATTCACCTGGGCTGCCCGCTGGAAATCACGATGTGTATCCAGTGCGCGTCCCATACATGGATGAGCACACGGAGGCTTGGCTGGCTTGCGCAGCAGAACTGCGTAAGCACCTGCCCGAATTCATGCATCTGCGTGACATGAATGGCATCGAATGTGCAGTTGCCGCCATCCGCGAACTTGCGGAACGCTCAGCCCCTGTGCAGGCAGCGCCCGCAGCCGTGGCAGTGCCTGATGACTGGAAGCTGGTTCCGATAGCGCCTACCGAAGCAATGCTTATCGCAATCATGAGTGAAGGCGAAGAGGACGCTGCACGCGAACTTGACCAAAAACTTCTAGGCGAGTTGATGGAGCGCGCGGGCATGCAACAACGCTATGCCAATGTGCTTGCTGCAGCACCCGCGCTTACCGCCACCCCAGCAGGGGTATGCACCCATCGGATTGCAGACGCACGAAACCATGTTGTGAAAAGCGGATACCTGTGCGTTGACTGTGGTGCGCTTTTCTCCGCCGCAGACCATGACGCCACCCCGGCAGCCGCGCCCACCTACATCGAAGTGCGCGAATGTAGTGATTGCGGGCATGTCGGCATCAACGATGCAGACGGCAGCAAGGCTGCGTGCAGCAAGTGCGATTGGCAAGGTGAAAGCCCGGTCGAAGACAGATGCCCTGACTGCAACACAGTGGGCACGATGACAGCCGCATGCGCAAAGTGCGGCTCCAGAGCGTCACTCATAGCCGAAACGCATCTACTGACCGGAGCAGCCGCGCCAGTGGTGCTGCCTGAGCCTGCAGCATGGATCAATCAGCGTTGCATCGTCCGCGACGGTGAGTGCGCCGGGCATGAGCCGCAAGAGCTGAATTTCAACAGGCACGGCGACTGGGACAAGTCCATTGCTCTATTCACAGAGCAGCAAGTGCGCGCCCTGCTGGCCCAGGCCGCTACTACCGGACTTCCAGCGCAGTCGGTGGAGCAAGTTCCCGTTCTGTATGTCAGCAAGGAACAGCTCGACCACCACCGCGACCCGGACGGGCCTGATTCTGCAAACGCCGGGCGATACCTGCCAGCACGCAAAACGCCCGCTGGGAAGCTCACCACGCCATTGTTTGCAGCACCCCAGGCGCAGACCCAGGCAGACGCGCGGGATGCCATCCGCGACCTGATCGCCATTCACAGCGCAGAACTGGAGCAAAACGAGTACGCCTACTTTGAGTTGGCCCACACGCGACAAACAGGCTGGTGCGCTTGGATCACTGACCACCCACGCAGCATGCCGCCCATGCCAACCGTAAATCCAGACCGCAAGGTGATTGCCAGCGGCCAAGGCGACACGCCTGAAGAAGCATGCAGCGCAGCTATCGCGGCAGCAAAGGGGGAGCAGCAGTGAAGCCAACACACGTAATCGGCTGCTGCCAGCTGTATCTCGCGGACTTCAAAGACGTTCTGCCCCACCTGCCACGCGCCCATGCCCTGATCGCTGACCCGCCCTACGGTAACGACTACCGGCAAAAACGCAGTCGCAACAAGCTGGTGCAAACCGATGTGCAGCATGCGCCCATCGTCGGCAATGCCGTGCCATTCGACCCTGCCCCGCTCTTGAGCGCAGGCGATGTTGTCATCCTCTGGGGCGGCAATTACTACGCAGACCGCTTGCCTGCAAACGGCAAGTGGCTTGTGTGGGACAAGCGCGAGCAGACCACGCCGGACGATGGTGCTGACCTCGAAATGGCGTGGACAAACCTCTCTGGTGTGCCACGCATGCACCGCCAGCTCTGGCGCGGAATCTGCCGCCGTGGTGAAGAAAACATCAGTCGTGGCGCGCGCAAGCTGCACCCCAATCAAAAGCCAGTAGCACTGGCTGACTGGTGCATCGACCAGGCAAAGGCGCGCGATGTGACCGACACCCACATGGGTAGCGGAACCATGGGTGTTGCATGTCTACGCCGTGGCATCCAATTCGTTGGCATCGAAATTGACCCCGTGCACTATCAAACAGCGGTTGATCGCTTGCAGAGGGAATACGAAACACAGCGCGCCGCCCAGGCAGCGCAAGGGGAATAAGAACATGAGAGCAAATACACAAATCATCATGGCCGAGTCCAATGAGGCCGCAAGCATTCAGACAGTCACGGGCTGGGTGTCTAGTGATGGGAAGTTTTGGGGCAAAGACGAGCGCCTGGCTCGTTATGCGGGTTCCACACATCACAAATGCGACAAAAACCCGGAGCATCAACCTATAGCGAACGGCAATTACTGCCGTGAGTGCCGTAAAGAGTGCCTGGAGCAGCGCTGGCAAGACATGCCAAAGGAGGCATACACGCCCGAAGCGTTACCGCTCCACCTGTACGACACCGACCGCTACTTCTTTGATGCA
Organism: Comamonas resistens; assembly: GCF_030064165.1. Lineage (NCBI taxonomy): Bacteria > Pseudomonadati > Pseudomonadota > Betaproteobacteria > Burkholderiales > Comamonadaceae > Comamonas > Comamonas resistens. The sequence continues at coordinate 1,799,675 of NZ_CP125947.1, read as the reverse complement.
GAAGACCTGATTGATTGGCTGGAAGAAAACCAGATCAAGCCAGAAGATGTGCGCCTGACCAAGTGCAGGCCTTCTTACCCAGAAGAGATTGAGCCGAACGAGCATTTCTGCGACATCCTGCCGGAAGACGGCGAGGTGCCAGAGGATGTGCGCGAGGCTTTTGAAAAGCTGAATGAAGTGCTCAAAAAATCGGAGCCGTTCAGCTGGTTTCCAGATGACACACAAGGCGTCACGCTGCCTGCCGATTTTCTCGAATCCGATGATGCCACCCAGGCAGCGCAAGGGGGTGAGTGATGCGGGAAAAGATCATCGAGGTTCTTAGTGAAAAGTATCGGCGCAGTGGCGAAATGACATACGTGATAGCCAACATCATCGGCTTTCGCGGGAACGCGGCACCTGTGCGGCGCGAGCTGGAGCGGATGACGCGAGATGGATTGGTCGAGCGTGCGCCAGACAACACCTATGCGCGCCAGATTAAGTGGCGACTAAAACAGGCAGCAGCCAAGGAAGGAGCGCAGGAATGCTTGCAGCATGGATTGAACTGATGCCGCTGTTTGTTGTGCGGTGGCTTGCGCGCAAGCATTGCGAGCGGTTCCATATGGGCGTCGACCAATTCCATGGCGCGCGCCCCGGCATCTTTGTTATGGCGCAGAAGGAGCAGTGCAATGAGTAGCTGGAGCACCGCCCCGGAATGGGCGCGATGGCGGGCCATGGATGCCAACGGCAGCTGGTGGTGGCACAGCAAAAAGCCGGTGATTGTTGGAAAGGAATGGAGCCACATGGGCTGCTGCGAGCACACAACGTTTGTGGAGCGAGCGCCTGAAAGAAAGCGCGCCCACTTCTGGCCGCTCTCTCTTGAGAAGAGACCCGTAACACAGGAACCCAAGCAATGACACAACAAGCACCGCAAACCACCAGCGAATACCAATCTACCCTCGCATCCAAGTGCCAAGGGGTTGCGCGCAATCTTTCATATAACGATCCGGTTGTTGGTTCTGCAAAGCAAACACTGATTGAGGCGAGCCATGCTCTCGACAGTAGCGCTGTGCGCGTCCACAAGAAGCGCGACGGCTTGCTGCTGATAAATGCTCGCGGCAAATCCAGATATATGACGTGGCGCGAGCGGATTGCCTACCTGCTACTGGGAACAACGGAGATTCGCCCATGACACAACAAGCACAAGCAGAGGCGCTGCAAACACAGCAGTTCTTGATCGCGCGCCGCAGCCATCTTGGTTCGCGCAAGTCAATGTGTGACGACAACGGCAAAGCCGCTTGGGACAAATACACGGCAGCAGCAGACCTGATTGCGCGCCAGGCTGGACGCATCGCGGAACTGGAGCGCACAACTCAGACTGTTGAAATTCCAAACCAGCCCGGTTTGAACATTGACCTCGCGCGGATGCGAGAAGCGGCCCTACACGCCCAAGTGCATGGTGCCGTTTTCAAGGCCAATGGATCGCAAGTCCGCCAAGTGCTGGACTATCTGCATGAACGAACCTTTGAAATCAAGCGCCTGCATGCCCGCGTGCAGGAGCTGGAGCGGTGGCAGGAGGATGTGCGCAGCAATTCCCCGCTGCTGGCCCGCCTGGAGCGCGCCGAACAGCGCGTGAAGGAGCTGGAGGTGGAGCGCGATGCTGCCAAAGGCGCTCTATCAGGCTTGGCCAAGAGGAAAGACGACTGGAAATGGCGCGCCATGGAGGCCGAGGCGCAGCTCAAGGCCCAGCAGGCAGCGGTGCAGATGCCGGAGCCTTGGGGGTATTTGATCGAAGGCCGAATATTTATCGGTCGACTACTGCCGAAGCATGTGAATTCAATGGTGGAGTCAGAGGGACTTCAGCCAACCAAGCTCTACACAGAGCAGCAAGTGCGCACCATGCTCGCAGCCGCGCCAACACCACCAGCGCAGGAGCGCAAGCCGCTGACTGATGAGCAGATTTTGGATGTGCTTCAGCTTACGAACCCGAAGCCTAGCGGCTTGGTTGTAAGGCTTGTTCGCGCCATCGAGCGCGCCCACGGAATACAGGAGAAACCAAATGCCCCGCCCATCTAAACGAGAGATACGCCGCGCTCGCAAATAGAAGCAGCAAAACCGCAACCCCGAGCCCCGCTGATGCGGGGTTCTCTTTTTGGAGGATGGAATGAACCTCTACCTATCGCCTCAAGAGATTGATGATCTGTGCTCACCGCTCACCCAGAGGGCAGCACAGAAGCGATTCATTGAAAAGGTACTTGGCATCCCTGTTGCTGGCCGCCGCCCCGATGGCGTGCCAATCGTCGGGCGAGCTGCTGCCGAAGAGCGGCTGAAGCAGAAGGAAGCCACCGCAACACAATCACGCGGTTTTAACTGGAGCAAATGATGGGACGTAGACGAGAGCGAGCCTCCGGCTTTGGCCTCCTGCCGAGAATGGAGGCCCGACCTCGCAAAGATGGGAAGGTGACCTACCGTTACCACCCGGTCGGCGGAAAGCCCGTAAATCTCGGCACAGATCGCGATGAAGCAATCCGCCAGGTGCTCGGCGTGACTGCCGAATTGAATTCGGCCGGCACAGTGCGTGAGCTGTGGGGCCTGTATCGCAAGAGTGCGAAGTGGACAGACCTCAAGCCCCGAACACAGAGCGACTATGAAAAATACAGCATAAACCTGCTGGGGGTTATGGGCGATGTTGCTGCTGCGGCTATCCGCCCCTCTGACATTGCCCGTTACCTGCGGGTGGAGCGAGCCGATGCCCCGGTGCGTGGAAATCGGGAGGTGGCCCTGCTCTCCAACTTGATGAATATTGCCATCGAGCGCGGCGACATTGACGCCAACCCATGTAAGCAGGTGAAGAAAAATTCAGAGCGCCCGCGCACCGAGGCCCCGGAACCGCATGAGCTGAGCGCCTTTCTTGACTGGCTTTTCAGATCAGGCCCGCACAACAGAACCCTGGCGCTCATGGCTGAATTTGCTGCGCTTGCTGGGTCACGGCGAGCCGAATTTTTGGAGCTGCAAATTCCCCAGATCGACATGCAGGCCAAGGTAATACGCCTGATGCGTGCCAAACAGCACCTTGGCGCCACGAAGGCCGAAACCATCCAGATGGGTCCAGCAATGGAGAACTTGGCCATACGCCTGATCGGGATGCCGCGCCCCGACAGCTCACTCCATGTATTCAACAATACCAAGGGCAACCCGATGACCGAAGCAAACTTCCTCACCGGATGGCAACGGGCAATGGTCTCAGCACTTAAAGAGGGAGTGATTACTCGCAGATTCACATTCCATGATCTGCGGGCGTACTACACGACTCAGCACAAGGAAAAGTACGGCAGCCTGCCTGAGCTGCATGCCAACACAGCAACCACCGCACGGGTTTATGACCGCACCAGGGTGTCGAAGCGCGCATCCCTGAAGTAATGAATATTCCCACGATGGGAATAAAACAGAAAAGCCGCTACAGCTTTAATAGCTGTAGCGGCTTATGCATTCTGGTGGGTCCTGCGAGATTCGAACTCGCGACCAACGGATTAAAAGTCCGCTGCTCTACCGACTGAGCTAAAGACCCCCACACATCAAAAGCAGTGTTGCTTAATCAGTGGAATGGCGTTATTGTAATCTATTTTTCCGACTGCTTGAACAAACTCATCGATTAGTTTGCTTCAGGCCTGTTGACGAGCCAATTGATCGAGCACCCAGCCTGCCGCGCATTGGCCAAAAGTGGCAGTCACCGCCACCACCGAGCCATAGCCGTGGCAGTTCAGACTGCCATCTCCGCTCTCGATGGCGCAAGAGGCATCGGGCAGCGCCACGGCTTCACGACTGAACACACAGTTCACCCCCATGCGCTTGCCATCCTTGGGCGCACCATACTGCTTGCGCAGGCGATAACGCAACTGGGACAACAAGGGATCATGCGTAGTTGCGCTGAGATCGCCAATATCCACCAGATGGGCCAGACGCTTGCCGCCAGCTGCCCCGACCGAAATAAAGCACTGCTTGGCCTTGCGTGCATGAGCCGCCATTTCGGCCTTGGCCTTGATCTGATCGCAGGCATCGATCACGGCATCGGCACCGCCGGGCAGCAGCTTGAGCCAGTTGTCAGGATCCACAAAATCATCAATGCAGTTGACCTCGCAGGCAGGGTTGATCTGGGCAATGCGCTCACGCATGGCTTCGATCTTGGCCTGTCCCACGGTGCTGGTCAGCGCGTGGATCTGGCGATTGATATTGGACTCGGCAACATGATCCATATCGATCAGGGTCAGCTTTGAGACGCCGCTGCGGGCCAGGGCTTCGGCCGTCCAGGAGCCGACTCCGCCTATGCCTACCACCACCACATGCGCTGCGCGAATCCGGGCTGCGCCCTGCACACCATACAAGCGCTCCAGCCCACCAAAGCGCCGCTGCGCATCAACTTCTTCGTTCATAGAAAAAACAGCGCCGTTGGAAGGCGCTGTTTCCGCTTGAGATTGCAAATGCTCTGCCATCACTTGAGCGTCGCCAGCTTGGACTTGGCAATGCCTGCCGCCTCCGAGTTGGGATAGGCTTGCAGCAGATCTTCCAGAGTCTTGCGCGCTGCCTTGGTGTCCTTGAGTTCCACCTGGCAATTGGCAATGGACAGGGCCGCCTCCGGTGCTCGCGCATGCATGGGAGCATTCGTCATGACGGAGCGAAAGTTGCCAATGGCATTCTTGTAGTCCCGCGTGGCGTACTGCGAGTTGCCCAGCCAAAAGCGCACCGAAGGGGTGTAGCCGCTCTTGGGCCATTGGCGCAGAAAAGCCGCGAATGCCTGACCGGCCTCAGGAAACTTGCCCGAACGGAACAGACCCAGAGCCTGCTCGAAGTCCTGCTGCTCGTTGCGATCGGCCGCGAAGTCCTGGCCGTCCACATTGACTGTCACAGGCTCGAACTGGCGCAAGCGCTCGTCAAGGCCCTTGGCCAGTTCCTTCTGCCCGCGCTGCAACTCGGCCGAATCACGGGTCAGTTGCTCGTTCTGCCCACGCAGCTTCGCCTGCTCCGACTTCAGCGCTTCGATCTGCGATTGCAGATCCAGCAGGCTGCGACGGGTCTGCTCCTGCGATTGCTGCAGGCTGTCAACGCGTTGGCGCAGTTCGATGATGGCGCGGCGCGCCTCGTCATCACCAAACAGGGCTGCATGAGCACTGAGGGCAGAACCAGCCAGCAGTCCAGCCGCCACCAGCTTGGGCAGCGTTGCATGACGGAGAGTCAACAAAGCCTGCTGCATCATTAACGGTAGTTGATTTCGACGCGGCGGTTTTGAGCGTAAGCGTCTTCGCTATGGCCTTCCACGGCAGGCTTTTCCTTGCCATAGCTCACGGCTTCGACCTGGGAATCGTTCACACCCAGCAGACCCAGGGAGCGACGCACGGCTTCGGCGCGCTTTTGACCCAGGGCCAGGTTGTATTCACGACCGCCGCGCTCGTCGGTATGACCTTCCAGTTGCACCTTGGCCGAGGGATTGGCCTTGATGAACTTGGCGTGAGCTTCGATCTGGGGCTGTGCATCGGCCTTGACAGAGTAGCTGTCAAAGTCGAAGTACACGATACGGCTGACGCCCTGAGGGCCGGCCTTGGAGGCGGCAGAACCGGTGAGGTCCACACCGGACACGCCGCTTTGGCCTTGGCCATTGGCGCCAGCGCCCTGGCTGGTCAGCGAGCCATCGACGGGCTTGTCGTCGAGCTTAACGCCCGAGCTGCAACCTGCAACCAGGGCAGTCACAGCCAAAGCCAAAGAAAGACGTTTGATAGTCAACATGAGATTTCTCCGAACAGTCCACAGCGGACTTCATCACTAGAAAAGGGAAAGGAACCAACTCAAATCAATGTTTCTGGAACGGGCCCCAGTCGGGCTCTCGTATGTCTCCACCTTGTCCTGCAAGGCGTGCCTTGATCTTGCCGTCCAGCGTGGTCGTCATCAGCGCTTCGCGACCGCCCTGGATGGTGGCGTAGACGATGAGTCGGCTGTTGGGCGCAAAACTGGGGCTTTCATCTGCCGTGGTATCGGTCACCGAGTTGACGGTACCGGTGGCCACATCCATGACCTGCAGCTTGAAGGCGCCGCCCACGCGGGAGATATAGGCCAGCCACTTGCCATCCGGGCTGATGGAGGGCGAGATGTTGTAGCTGCCGTTGAAGGTCACGCGCTCGGCGTTACCGCCAGACACCGAGACCTTGTAGATCTGCGGCGCACCGCCACGATCGCTGACGAAGTAAATGGTGCGGCCATCGCTGGAGAAGCAAGGCTCGGTATCGATGCCTGTGCTTTGCATCAGGCGGCGCGGCTCGCCGCCCTGGGCGCTGAGCAGATAGAGCTGGGAGCCACCGTCGCGGCTCAGCGTCACTGCCAGGCGGCTGCCATCGGGCGACCAGGCTGGCGCGCTGTTGGAGCCACGGAAATTGGCCAGCAGGCGGCGGTGGCCGCTGGCCACATCGTGCACATAGACCACGGGCTTGCGCGCTTCAAACGACACATAGGCCAGCTGCGTGCCATTGGGCGCCCAGGCGGGCGAGATGATGGGCTCAGGGCTGGACAGGGCAGATTGGGCGTTTTCGCCATCGGCGTCGGCAATCCACAGACGGTAATGCGAGCCTGCCTTGGTCACATAGGCGATGCGGGTGGAGAAAATGCCTTTCTCGCCCGTGAGCTTTTCATAGATGTAGTCGGCAATGCGGTGGGCCACCAGTCGCAGGTCACCGGTCGTGACCGCAAAGCCCTGGCCACCCAGATCGGCACCCTTGACAACGTCCCACAGGCGAAAACGCACATCCCAGCGGCCATCGGCCAGGCGGGTGATGCTGCCCGATGCCAGCGCATCAGCGCCTTTTTGCTTCCACATGGCCACATCGGGGCGCGAGGTTTCGTCCAGGGCTACGCCCGAAGCATCGACGCCGCGAAACTGGCCGCTGCGCTCAAGGTCCGCCTGGATAATGGCCGAAATCTTCTGGGGTGCTGCCCCCTCTCCCTTGAACTGCGCAATGGCGATAGGCAACTGGGTCAGGCCCACACCGGTCACTTCAACGCGAAACTGGGCCATTGCCGGCATCGCAGAAGCGGCAGCAAGAGTGCCCAGCATGGCTCGGCGTGAAGCATGCGGCCCTGCCGCTAAAGAGGAAAGGGATGGAAGTCGGTCAAGTGTCATTGGCAGCCATCAAAATCTCCGGGAAACCCCGGCACAAACACAAGCGCGAATGTTACACACACTGACTACTGGCTGATGTAAGAACGTGCTCAGTAGGGTGATCAAACGCAAGTGCGACAATTATTTCAAAACAAGAGCATGCCAGAGTTGGCATACATGAGCTGCCAGCTAATTCTTTCCGAATGTGACAGCGGCCCGGCATCGGCCGGTAGGCTTTTTCTCTTATACCCAGTTACAGGCAGATTGCAAAACAAGGCCAGCTCGAATGACCTGACCCAAGCCCTAGAATCGAGGGCTTATGCAAGCTACCCCTCCCTCACCACCGGGTGACGACGCCAAGACAGCGCCCGTCACACCTCAGCCACCAGCGGCCAGCCATCCCGCCGAGCTGCCGCTGATGCAACGCCTCAAACGGTTGACGCCTTATTTCTCGGGTCAGCGCTGGGCCTGGGGCCTTGCCATTTTCGCCACGCTGATCGGCGCTGCCACCGAACCCGCCATGCCCGCCCTGCTCAAGCCACTGCTGGACAGCGGCTTCACCGCAGGTTCGCTGCCGCTGTGGACGGTGCCGGTGTTTCTGATCGGTCTGTTCGTGATTCGTGGCCTGGCGCAGTTTGCAGGCCAGTACGCACTGGCACGCATTACCAACGACGGCATGCTGGCACTGCGCCAGAAGCTGTTCGAGCGGCTGCTGGCCGCCGACATGAGCCTGTTCTCGCGCCAGTCGGCCTCCGCCCTGTCCAACACCATCGTCTATGAGGTGCAGACCGGCGCCCAACAGTTGGTGCAGGCCATGATGAGCATCTCGCGCGACGGCTTCACGCTGATTGCGCTGCTCGGCTATCTGATCTATCTGAACTGGCAGCTGACGCTGATCGTGGCCTTCATGGTGCCTGGCGTGGCCTGGGTGATGAAGACGCTGTCGCGCCGCCTGTACCGCATCACCAAGAGCAGCCAGACCGCCACCGACCAGCTGGCCTATGTGGTGGAAGAGAACGTGCTGGCCCACCGCATGGTGCGCCTGCATGGTGCCCAGCAGTCCCAGCAGTCGCGCTTCAGCGAGCTGAGCCGCCAGCTGCGCGGCCTCAATACCAAGGCAACGATTGCCTCGGCCGCCATGACGCCGCTGACCCAGGTGCTGGCATCGATTGCGCTGTCGGTGATTCTGTGCATCGCCCTCTGGCAAAGCCGCGAAGACGGCATAGGCGCCGTGCAAGATGTCACGGTGGGCGGCTTTGCCGCCTTCATCTCGGCCATGCTGATGCTGATCGCCCCGATTCGCCGCATGGCCGATGTGGCCAACCCCATCACGCGCGGCGTGGCTGCGCTGGAGCGCGGCCTGTCCCTGCTCGAAGGCTCGACCGATGAACAAGGCGGCAGTTTCAAGCCCACAGGCACCGTCAGCGGCGCGCTGCAGCTGAGCAATGTCAGCGTGCAGTTCGGCGAGGACAAGGCCCCCGCCCTGTCGCGTCTGAGCCTGAGCATCAAGGCCGGTGAGGTCGTGGCCCTGGTCGGCCCATCGGGTGCCGGCAAGACCACGCTGGTCAATCTGCTTCCGCGCTTTCTCTCGCCCACCAGCGGCCAGATCACGCTGGACGGCGTGCAGCTGCCCGAATGGGATCTGAATGCGCTGCGCCAGCAATTCGCCCTGGTCAGTCAGGATGTGGTCATGCTCAACGACAGCGTGGCAGCCAATGTGGCGCTGGGTGCCGACATCGACGAAGCCCGCATCTGGTCTGCCCTGGAAGCGGCCAACCTCGGCGACTTTGTGCGCAACCTGCCCCAGGGCCTGCACACCCTGGTGGGACATAACGCCAGCCAGCTGTCTGGCGGCCAGCGCCAGCGCCTGGCCATTGCCCGCGCGCTGTACAAGAATGCGCCTATCCTGATTCTGGACGAGGCAACCTCGGCCTTGGACAACGAATCCGAACGCCTGGTGCAGGAAGCCCTGAACCGTTTGATGCAGGGTCGCACCACGATCGTGATTGCCCACCGCCTGTCCACCATCGAGCATGCCGACCGCGTGGTGGTGATGGAGCGCGGCCAGATCGCCGAGCAAGGCTCGCATGCCGAACTGATGGACCTGGGCGGTTTGTATGCCCGTTTGCACAACCAGGTGCGCAGCGCCACGCCGGGCGAGCCTCAAATTTAAGAGCTGCTACCGCACATAAACAAAGGACTTCAGGCCTGAATAGGCTTGAAGTCCTTTTTTATTGAGCGCTGTCAGCTATCAAAATACGGCATACGCAAATCAGGCTCGGGCAAGAGCTTCGCCTCTGGGCAGCAGTCCTTGGCGCATCCTTGTTTGCGTAAGTCCTGACAAAAATAGGGAGCCGGCCAAGCTGCTCCTACCAGGTCCCGCGCGATGGCTGAGTGCGGCGCTCGTGCTGCAGGGCCTTGCCCAGCAGATCGGCCATGTACTGACGATCCACCAGCTTGGCAAAGTCGGCCGCCGTCATATTGCGCTGATTGCGCAGCGTGATGTCCGCCCCCTCCTGCAGCAGCAGCTTGACCACGGCCTCGCTGCTGTACTGGGCGGCCATCATCAGCGGCGTCGTGCCATTGGGCGAGGCCGCATCGATATAGGCGCTCTCTTCCAGCAGCAGCTTCACAATGTCCAGTGTCTGGGGCATATCGGCCGAGGCCGCATAGTGCAGCGGCGCCCAGCCTTCACGATTCACGTCGGCGCCGCGCTGAATCAGTTGTTTGACCAGGTCCAGATGTCCCTTGATGCAGGCCATCATCAGCGGCGTCTCGTTCTGCTTGGAGGCCAGATTCACATCGACCTTGGGGGCCTTGAGCAGCACCTCGAAAACCCTGAGCGAGTCCTGATGCAGCGCCGAAACCAGCCCCGGGCGGCCGCGCGTGTCCAGCGTGTTGGGATCGAAGCCGCGAAAGATCAGATCCACCATGGCCCTGTCGTTATCGCTGACCAAGGCACGCGAATAGTCATCGTAGGCATTGGCCCAGGCGGGCGACGCCAGCCCGGCAACTCCGGTCACCGCTGCTGCGCCCAGCCAGTGCAAAGCCTGGCGGCGCGTGGTTTTGGAGTCGATAGCGGCGGCGCAAAGCTGGGTCATGCACTGGCTCCGGAGGTCACGCCCTTGAACAGGCGGTCGAAATTGGCGCTGGTGGCCGCAGCGACTTCCTCTACGGAGATGCCGCGCACCTCGGCAATTTGCTTGGCCACGAAGGGAACGTAGGAAGGATTATTGGTCTTGCCGCGGTAAGGCACGGGCGCAAGATAAGGGCTGTCCGTCTCGATCAGCAGGCGGTCCAGGGGTACAAAGGCCGCCACATCGCGCAGATGCTGGGCGTTCTTGAAGGTCACAATGCCCGACAGGGAGATGTAGTAGCCCATGTCCAGAGCAGCGCGGGCCACGGCCTCGGTCTCGGTAAAGCAGTGAAAAACGCCGCCAGCCTGCGTGGCGGCATCGGCCTCGCCGCACTCGCGCAAAATGGCCAGCGTATCGTCGGAGCTGCTGCGCGTATGGATGACCAGCGGTTTTTGCGTGATCTGGGCAGCCTTGATATGCGTGCGAAAACGCTCGCGCTGCCACTCCAGATCGGCAATCGTGCGGCCGCCCTTGCGGTCTTCCATGCCGTAGTAATCCAGGCCGGTTTCGCCGATGGCTACCACGCGCGGCAGCGCCGCGCGGTCGACCAGGTCCTGCACCGTGGGCTCGGTCATGTCCTCGGTATCGGGGTGCACACCCACCGTGGCCCAGAAGTTGTCATAGTCCAGCGCCAGCTGATGCACATCGGGAAACTCTTCCATGGTCGTGCTGATGCACAGCGCACGCGTGACCTTGGCGGCGGCCATGGCCTCACGGATTTGAGCGAGATTGGCACTCAGCTCTGGAAAATTCAAATGGCAGTGGGAATCGGTGAACATCACGAAATCTGTAATAAGTCAGCCTCTCATTAAACAGGCAGGCTCCAGCTCAGAGACAGCGAGCAAGGGCCGCCCCGCAGTGAGGCTGTCGTCCCCCTTGGGGGAAGCGGCAAAGCCGCTCAGGGGGTTAAATTGTTTGAGTGGGCTTCTCGGAGCTCAGGGCCGTACCCAGGATTTGCTCGATCTTGGCCTTGAGCTCGGCGGACTTGGCATCCTTGGGAAACTGAAGACCCACGCCCTGCGTGCGATTGCCCGAGGCCCGCTCCGGCGTCACCCAGGCCACACGGCCGGCGACGGGATAGCGCTGGGGATCTTCAGGCAAGGTCAGCAGCACATAGACATCATCACCCAGGCGGTAGTCTCGCTGTGTGGGCACGAAGATCCCCCCTTCTGCAAACAACGGAATATAGGCCGCATACAAGGCGACCTTTTCCTTGATCGCCAGCTGCATCACGCTGGGACGGGGAGTGTTGATGGCATTCATAGAGGAGAAAAAGTCTGTGGAGGTGCAAAACAGCAGGGCATTAGGTTAACACCCTGGGCAAGCACCCACCAAACCGCTCTCAGATGGCCGGCTTCCCGGCTCGGGCGACCTTGCCCGAGATCAATACGGCACGCGCCCTGGCGGCCAGTGCCTCGGTCATCAGGCCGGCATTGAACGGATGGTCGGCGGTGCGCGCAGCCTGCATCAGCTCGCGCGACCAGGTCGCCAGCAGCGCCATGGACAGCGGCTTGGCCGGAAGATCCGCCCCCGAGAAGTAACGCGGGCCGGCGCCGGAGGCGATGGCCATCAGGTCGTGACAGATCTTCTGCAGCGCTTCCACCGCATCGGCAGGGGCAAATGCGGCCAGGGCCGCCACATCCCCCTTGGCCAACTGGCGCGGCAATTGGGACCATGCCGCCGCCTTGCCCGCATCGGCAGACATGCGCAGCGCATCACCAGGACGCCCGCCTGCGGCTTGCAGGGCAACAGCGGCATCCTCTGGCTGCAAGCCCTGGGCCTTCAGCCAGGCGGAGGCCTCGGACGCTGTGGGCCAGGTCATGGTGTGAGTCAGGCAGCGGCTGCGGATCGTTGGCAACAGCAGATGCGCAGCTTCGCTGGCCAGCACAAAACGGGTATCTCCTGGCGGCTCCTCCAGCGTCTTGAGCAAGGCGTTGGCCGTGATGGCATTCATCTGCTCGGCCGGGTAGACCAGCACGGCCTTGCCCTTGCCGCGCGCGCTGGTGCGCTGGCAGAACTCCACGGCATCACGCATGGCTTCCACGCGGATTTCCTTGCTGGGTTTGCGTTTTTTGTCGTCGATATCGGCCTGGGCCTTTTCGGGCAGCGGCCAGCCCAGGGCCATCATCTGCACCTCGGGCATGAGCACGCAGAGATCGGCATGGGCACGCACATCGATCGCATGGCAGCTGCCGCAATGCCCGCAAGCGCCCTCGGCCGTGGGCTGCTCGCACAGCCAGGCCCGTACCAGCGACAGGCCCAGCTCATACTGCCCCAGGCCCGACGGGCCTTGCAGCAACCAGGCATGGCCGCGCTGCTGCAGCAGGCGGTTGCGCTGAATGCCAATCCACGGGGCCTGTGGCGAGGTTTCACTCATGGCTTGTTCCCGACCATAAAGGCCAGCCAGCCCTTGCGGATCACCGCCTGGGTGATCTGCTGCCAGACGGCGTGGCGGCTGTTGTTGGCATCGATGCGCACAAAACGCTGCGGCGCAGCTTGCGCACGACGTGCATAGCCTTGGGCGACGCGGGCAAAGAATTCACCGGGCTGAGCCTCGAAACGGTCGGGCACGCGGGCCGTGGCCAGCCGCTCTGCCGCCACTTCGGCCGGCAGATCGAACCACAGCGTCATATCGGGTTCACGCATGAAATTTTGAGTCAAATCCGCCTGCAGCGCAGTACCAGTCTGCGCCATACGCTCCAGAATCGATAGCTGATCCCAGTCAAAACCCCGGCCAGCGCCCTGATAGGCAAATGTGGCATCGGTAAAACGGTCGCTGATGACCACCTCGCCACGTGCCAGCGCAGGCTCGATCACCTGCACCAGATGGTCGCGCCGGGCCGCAAAGGCAATAAGCGCCTCTGTCAGCGGGTCCATGGCATCGTGCAGCATCAGCGCACGCAGCTTCTCCGCCAGGGGCGTGCCACCGGGCTCGCGCGTCAGGGTCACGACGCGCCCCTGGTCGCGAAAAGCCTGGGCCAGACCTTCGATATGCGAGGACTTGCCCGCACCGTCTATGCCCTCGAAACTGATGAACAGTCCTGTTGTCATTCAAAAATCATCCATTTATTGCGAGCTGCACCCGAAAAGGCATGCCCCATCAAAGAGACACCGAGGAAGCGCCGCCGCGCACCGAGGGTGTCGTCCCCCTCAGGGGGAAGGCGCGCCAGCGCCTCAGGGGGAACTTATTGCCCGCCTCTCTGATAGCGGTTCACCGCCCTATTGTGTTCGTCCAGCGTGGCACTGAAGTGGCTGGAGCCATCGCCGCGCGCCACAAAGTACAAAGCCTTAGTCTGCTCGGGCTGCACGGCCGCCATCAGCGCGGCCTTGCCGGGCATGGCGATCGGCGTGGGCGGCAGGCCTGCGCGGGTATAGGTGTTCCAGGGCGTATCGGTCTGCAGATCGCGCTTGCGCAGATTGCCGTCGAATTTGGCCCCCAGCCCGTAGATGACGCTGGGGTCGGTCTGCAGCAACATGCCAACGCGCAGCCGGTTGCTGAACACCCCGGCAATCTGGGCCCGGTCTGCGGCCTTGCCGGTTTCCTTCTCCACGATGCTGGCCAGGATCAGGGCCTCATCGGCGGACTTGAGCGGCGTGTTGGCTGCACGCATGGCCCAGGCATCGGCCAGGCGGCGATCCATGGCATGCAGGGCGCGGCGCAGCAAGGCGATGTCCGAGCTGCCCTTGGCATAGGTATAGGTATCAGGGAAGAAGCGGCCTTCGGGATGCACGCCCGCGCGTTCGAGCTGGGCCATGATGGCCTCGTCGCTCATGCCCGCGCTGTCCTGCTTGAGAAATTCTTCGCGCGCCAGGGCTGCGCGCACCTGACGCCAGTTCCAGCCCTCGACCAGAGTCAGCGCACGCAGGCTTTCCTCGCCACGTGCCAGCTTCTGCAGCAGCTCATAGGGAGTCAGGCCCGTGCTCAGCTCGTAATTGCCGGCCTTGATGGCACGATCCTTGCCGGAGAGACGGAACCAGGCATACAGCAGGCGCGCATCGGTCTGCACACCAGCCTTGACCACGTTCTGGGCCACACCGCGCGGTGTGGTGCCGGGCTCGATCTCCAGCTCCAGATTGGGCTGGGACAGTTGCAGCGGCTGATGCAGCCACCACCATGCGCCGCCCGCCGCAGCAGCGGCCAGCAACAGCAAAATAATCAGTGCACGAAATAAAGCACGCACAACCTTGATCCATTGAAGACTTAGAGCGGCGATCATAATTCAGCCATGACTCAGTCCACCTTGTCCGCTCCCACAGCCCTGCAGCCTCTCAACGGCATCACTCCCCTCTCCCATCTGGGTGTCATTCGCGCCATGGGGGCCGATGCGGCCAGTTTTCTGCACGGTCAGCTGAGCAACGACTTTGCGCTGCTGGATATGAATCACGCCCGTCTGGCTGCGTTTTGCACGGCCAAGGGCCGCATGCTGGCCAGCTTTATCGGTTTCAAGCGTTCGGCCGAGGAAATTGTGCTCATTTGTGACCGCAGCCTGCTGGCGCCCACGCTCAAGCGCCTGTCCATGTTTGTGCTGCGCGCCCAATGCAAGCTCAGCGACGCCACTGGCGAATTCGGCCTCTACGGCCTGGCCGGCAGCGCGGCCCAGCAATACCTGGGTGCCGATGCCGCCCCATGGAGTCTCAAACATGAAGGCCAAGCCAGTGTGCTGGCCCTCTACCCGGCGGCAGGCAATGACCGTGCGCTGTGGATTGCCCCCACAGGCCAGCGCCCCGAAGGCCAAGCGCTAGGCGAAGACCTGTGGCAATGGTCCGAAGTGCAAAGCGGCGTGGCCACGCTGTCCGCGCCCGTGGTCGACGCTTTCGTGCCCCAGATGCTCAACTACGAGTCCCTGGGCGGTGTGAACTTCAAAAAGGGCTGCTATCCCGGCCAGGAGATCGTGGCCCGCAGCCAGTTCCGCGGCACGCTCAAGCGCCGCACTTATCTGGTCCATGCAGAGAAGGCTCTGGCCGTGGGTCAGGAAGTCTTCAGCCACGAGGATCTGGAGCAATCCACGGGCACCGTGGTACAGGCTGCGGCAACGCCCGGCGGAGGCTGGGATGCCCTGGTGTCCATGCAGATTGCATCGTCCACGCGCGACGACCTGTTTGCCCACGCTGCATTGAGCGAAGGCCAGAGCGCCGACGCAGCCAACGGCATCGATCTGCAGTTGCTGCCCCTGCCCTACGAGCTGCTGGCCGATATCTGACTGCCGCTATTCCCCTGCCTCCGCCGCCCAGCCTGCCTTTCCGCCTTGCGCATCGCCGCGGTAGTGGACAGGGCTGTGGCTGCCGGGCCTGCAGCCATGACAGGACAGACTGCAGACCCAGCGCCAGCCATCCGTAGGATTACTGAGCCCACTGGGCAAAGCTGCGAATGGGCAGGCCCGCAATCGCCCCCTACAGTTCAGCCATTGCCTGAAACCTGTACGGCTTACGCACATCAGGTTCAAACAAGAGCTTCGCTTCAAGGCCGCAACCCTTGGCGCACCCTTGTTTGCGTAAGTCCCAACCTGAACTCTAGGAGTCGAAATGAACCAACGCCTGCTGAAGACCGCCGCGACCGCTGCCATTGCCCTGGGCCTGAGCGCCGCCGCCCTGGCTTCCACCACCACCAACCGCAGCCTTGCATCGGCCACCGCCGGGCAACTGGCCCAGCAGACCGTGGCGGCCTGCAGCGCCGAAGGCTATAACGTCAGCGCCTCCGTGGTGGACCGCGCCGGCGTGCTGCTGGCCCTGGTGCGCGCCGATGGCGCAGGCACCCACACGGTAGAGGCTTCGCGCGCCAAGGCCTTCACCTCGGCCTCTTCGCGCAACCCCACCAGCGGCATTGCCAAGGCGGTTCAGTCCAACCCCGATGCTGCCGGCATGGCCCAGATTCCCGGTTTCCTGGTGCTGGCCGGCGGCGTGCCGGTGAAGATTGGCAATGACACCGTGGGCGCCATCGGCGTGGCCGGCGCCCCCGGCGGTCATCTGGATGAAGCCTGCGCACAGAAGGCGCTGGCCGCCATCAAGGATCAGCTGCAATAAACCCGCAGACACCGCAGGTGAGAAAGGACAGGATTCGAACCTGCGTGCGGCACAGCCACAGGGGCATTGCCGCAGAGCGCTCCCGCCAACAACAGCCAGCAGCAACGCTGGCTTTGTCGCTTTTGGGTGGCGCCCACCTTCAGCCGCTCAGTCACCTTTCTCGCTGTATTGCGTCAAAACACGCCGTAGCGATAGGCCGCATAGCCCGCGGCCAGCACGCCGATCACGCACAGCACCGTCATGATGCGTCCCATGTTCAGGCCTTTCGGATATGAATCAAATCAGACTGCAGCGCTTATCCATCAAGCGCTGACAGCTATCAAAACCGGAATCCTTATAACACCCGGCGCATGGTGATGTGAGGAATGCCGGCTTCCTCGTAGGGATCGCCCTCGGGCAGGAAGCCTGCACGCAGATAGAAGGGCTCGGCATGGCGCTGAGCGTGCAGCACCACCTCGCTATCGCCGCGTTCGCGGGCAGCCTCGACCAGGCTGTCCAGCACCATGCGCCCCCAGCGGCCGCCGCGCACGCCACGGTCCACCGCCATGCGGCCGATGCGGCCCACGCCCGGCGCATCGCTGACCAGACGGCCCGTTGCCACGGGCTGCTGCAGCGCATTGAGCAAGACGACATGGCGGGCAATCGGATCGAACTCGTCGATCTCGATCTCGCGCGGCACGCCCTGCTCTTTCACAAATACCGCCATGCGCAGGCGCTCGGCCTCGCGGCCCAGATCGTTCCAGCTGCCGGAGCGCAGGCTGACCACCTCCTGGCCCGCTTCAAACGCCGTCAGCACATCGCGCATGGCCTGCGGCAGAGGCTGGGGCGTCTGCGTGGCGGCGTCTGCAAACACATAGACCAGCTCCACGGTATTGAGCAGCTCCATGCCGCGGAAGATGCCGGCCTCGAACTGCACCGAGCTATTGCCTTGCCTGACGCAGCGTATGCCCACATCCAGCACATCGCCCAGCGTGGCCGAGGCGTGATAGGTGGTGCTGGCCTTTTTGACAAACAGCTCGCCGCCCAGCGCGGCAAAGCCTGCCTCGTAAGGAATCGCCAGCTGGCGCCAGTAGTGGGTGATGGCCACATCGGCATACATCAGGTAATGGGCGTTGAAGACGATCTTCTGCGCATCCACCTCGGCCCAGCGCACCTCAATACGGGTAAAGCTGCGAAAGTCTTGTCGGTTCATATTCTGTTCTCTGGTTTCAGTTCAAGCCGAAGGCACTCTTGAGCGCTGCGGCCATATCCGCATGGGCGCGCCTGGCTTCGGCGATGACACGGCCCATTTTGACGAATTCATGGGTCACCCCCTTGTAGATCTCCAGATCCACAGGCACACCCGCCATGCGCAATTTGTCGGCATATTGCACGCCCTCATCCACCAGCGGATCGCATTCCGCAAGGCCGATCCAGGCTGGTGCCACACCGTCCACATCCGGCGCCAGCAATGGCGCGAAACGCCAGTCTTCGCGATCTTCGGGATGGGCCAGGTACTGGGCGAAGAACCAGGTGATGGCAGGTTCATCGAGCACAAAGCCCTGAGCATAGCGGCGGTGCGAGTCCGTATCCTGATGGGCCGTGGTTCCCGGATAAATCAGCAGCTGCAACGCCAGCGGCAATCCCGTGTCGCGCGCCTCGATGGCGCAATAGGCCGACAAGGTGCCGCCCGCGCTGTCGCCGCCGATGGCGATGCGGCTGGCGTCAGCGCCCAGCTCCTCGCCATGGGCCGCCAGCCACTGCAGCGCATCCCAGGCATCGTTGTGGGCAACGGGAAACCGGAACTCCGGCGCCAGCCGGTAGTCCAGCGACACCACCATGCAGCCCGCCAGATGCGCCAGTTGCCGGCAAAGCTGGTCATGTGTGGCCACGCTGCCCACGGTAAAGCCGCCGCCATGCAGGTATAGCAGCACCGGCAGGCCTTCCTCAACGGCATCGTCACGGCTCACTGGCGCATAAAGCCGCGCAGGCAAGGCATATCCATCGCGGGCAGGAATCTGCAGCGCCTCGACACGCGCGAGTGGCACGGCGGGGATTTCCAGCACGCCCGCACCCGCCTCATAAGCGGCCTTGGCTCCGGCAGCGCCCAGTTGATACATGGGCGTACGCGCTGCGCGCTCCATGCGGCGCAGCACATCGCGCATGGAGGGCGTCAACGCGGAAGATGGATCAGACATGCTCTTGATTCACGGGGATTGAAAACACAGCCGGCATTGTGAGGCCATCCGGGGGGCGCTCACTGTCAAGCGCATGACCCATGCACATTTCCACCAGACACCTGAGCCACTGCCTGCAAACGCTTGCCAGCCTGCCCATCAGGTGACATAGGCTCGCAAAGTCCTGGTATATCTTGGCCGAATCCAGCCTTCACCCTTCATCCACCCACGCAAGCGCTGCCATGAACACCCCTGACACGAGCATTCCCCGCACCGACTTTGGCCGGGTCCGAGTTTTCTTCGGCAAGCGAAGCGGCAAATACCCCGATGGCAATCAGATTCTGATCCAGGGCTCGGACACCAGAGCCGCTTTTGACACCCCCATCGTGGCCAA
This sequence comes from Comamonas resistens, assembly GCF_030064165.1. Lineage (NCBI taxonomy): Bacteria > Pseudomonadati > Pseudomonadota > Betaproteobacteria > Burkholderiales > Comamonadaceae > Comamonas > Comamonas resistens. The sequence continues at coordinate 1,780,850 of NZ_CP125947.1, read as the reverse complement.
CCATATAGGCCCGGAATTCGATTCCACCGAAATCATCCTCATGGGCCATGCGCATGAAGACCATATGGCAGGCCTGCATCGCCTGCCTCATGCGCAAGTCCATGTCCATCACGGCGATGTGCAGGCCGCGCGCAGCTGGGCAGGCATGTGTGCGGCGCTGGGCATGCCGGAGCAGAACCCGTTGTCCGGGCAATTGCTCAAGGCCTTCCGGAAGGACTTCTTTTACGCCCCCCGCCCCGACGCCCGGGCCTATGACGATGGCGCCGTCTGGGATCTGGGCCAGGCCAGGGTTCGCGCCTTTCATATGCCAGGCCACACCGCCGGCCATACCGTGCTGGTGGAGGAGCAAGAAGGCGTGGCCTTCATAGGCGATATCGACCTCACGGGCTTCGGCCCCTACTATGGCGATGCCTCCTCCAGCCTGAGCAGCTTTCGCCGCAGCCTGACCAGGCTGCCGGAGATTCCCGCTCGGGTCTGGGTCACCTCGCACCACCGCGGCATCTATACCGACAGGCAGGTGTTCTTGCGCGATCTCGCCAGCTTCAGCTCAAAAATAGACGAGCGGGATGCCAAGCTTCTGGACTGGATTCGCGAATCCCCCAAGACCATTGCCGAGATGACGGGCATAGGCCTGCTCTACCCTAGCGGCGCCAATGTGCCCTGGGCCGCGGCGGCCGAGACCCGAACCATGGAGCAGCACCTGGCAGAGCTGACTGCGGCGGGCCAGGTCGCCGCCGATGAAGAGCAGCGCTATCACTATCAGGCCTGAGTTGGTAAGCGCGCCTCACGGTTGATAAACTACAAAAACAATAGCTGCCGGCGTTTGACCGAAAAGCGTTTACGTCTGATTTCACTCAAACCCACAAACGCCTTGTGCCATGGCGCCTGTCCCCGGCACGACGCCCTTGGCCGCCCTCTCAGGGTTTGCTTTCTTTGCGGCGCAGCACAGGGCCTCTAGATTTTCCAAATTCCCATTTCGAGATTGAGCACCCAGGTCATGGCTTTTATCAATTACGTCACCCAGATCCAGTTCGACTTCGGCGCCGTGAAACTGCTGCGCCAGGAATGTGAGCGCGTGGGCATCAGCAAGCCGCTGATCGTCACCGACCCTGGCGTCAAGGCTGCCGGCATTCTGCAAAAAGCCCTGGAGGCGCTGGGCGACCTGCCCCACGCCGTGTTCGACCAGACGCCGTCCAACCCCACGGAAGCGGCCGTGCGTGCCGCGGCCGAACTCTATAAGACCCAGCATTGCGACGGCCTGATTGCCGTGGGCGGCGGCAGCGCCATCGACTGTGCCAAGGGCGTGGCCATTGCGGCCACCCACGAAGGGCCGCTGTCCCACTACGCCACGATCGAGGGCGGCTCGCCCCGCATCGGCGCTCATGTGGCCCCGCTGATTGCCGTGCCCACCACCAGCGGCACCGGCAGCGAAGTGGCGCGCGGCGCCATCATCATCGTCGACGACCACCGCAAGCTGGGCTTTCACAGCTGGCACCTGGTACCCAAAACGGCCATCTGCGACCCCGAACTGACCTATGGCCTGCCACCCATGCTGACCGCAGCCACGGGCATGGATGCGATTGCGCACTGCATGGAAACCTTCATGGCTGCGGCTTTCAACCCGCCCGCCGACGGCATCGCACTGGACGGGCTGACGCGCGGCTGGGCACATATCGAGCGTGCCACGCGCAACGGCCTGGACGGCGAGGCGCGCCGCCAGCTGATGAGTGCCAGCATGCAGGGCGCCATGGCCTTCCAGAAAGGCCTGGGCTGTGTGCACAGCCTGAGCCACAGCCTGGGCGGCGTGAACCCACGCCTGCACCACGGCACGCTCAACGCCATGTTCCTGCCCGCCGTGGTGCTCTTCAACGCCAGTGCCGAGAGCGTGCAGCGCGAAGACAGGCTCAACCGCATGGCCCACGCCATGGGCCTTGCCAGCGGCAGCGACATTCCCGAGGCCATTCGCGACATGAATGCACGTCTGGGCCTGCCTTCGGGGCTCGCAGCCATGGGGGTGGAAGCCGGGCAGTTCCAAGCCGTGATTGAGGGCGCCCTCAAGGACCACTGCCATGCCACCAATCCGCGCCTGGCCTCGGCGCAGGACTATGAGCAGTTGCTGAGCAGCTCTCTTTGAGTTCGCAAACACTCCGGTTGATAAGAAAGCCCCCACGCTTGCCCACTTCGTGTGGCCGCTGCCCCCCGAGGGGGCCGCTTATTGCCTTGGGGCGGCCCAGCGGCAATAAAAAGCCCCCACGCTTGCCCACTTCGTGTGGCCGCTCCCCCCCAAGAGGGTCGCTTATTGCCTTGGGGCGGCCCGGCGGCAATAAAAAAGCCCCCACGTTTGCCCACTTCGTGTGGCCGCTCCCCCCAAGAGGGTCGCTTATTGCCTTGGGTCGGCCCGGCGGCAATAAAAAAGCCTGCTGCGCAAACGCTTGTGCGGCAGGCTTTGATTCATGCAGACTCACTCCTTGTCTGCATGGCCCTGCCTGCGCGTCTCGCGAATGTCCTGCATCAGCTGCTCCGCCATATTGCTGAGCAGCGCCATATCGTCATCGGACATATTGCGTGGCTGGTCATCCATGATGGCAAAGCAGCCCAGCACATATCCTTTGCGATCGATCAGCGGTGCACCGGCATAGAAGCGCACCTGCTTTTGCTGCAGGTTCGGATTGCCTGAAAAGCGCGGGTCGCGAGCGATATCACCGATCACGACCAGCTCCGCCTGGTAGACCACGTAGGAACAGATGCTCTGCTCGCGTGCCATGCCCGCGCCGTGGTCGCCCTCGGTCTGCAGCACGAGCAGGCTGCCGGGGGCGTAGACATGCTGAGCATCCACCCAGGAGACCTGGGCCCAGCGCGTGTTGAAAGCATTGATCGCCTTTTGCACCGTGTCCCGGTACAGCGGCGTCAGCGCCTCATCCATGACGCCGCTGTCATGCAGGCACTGCACCCTGGCCGCATCGTCTTCGGACACAGGCGCGGCAATCACCCCTTCACTGAGCTCCTCGGCCTGCAAGGCCTCCACCCACAGATGCAGCTCATGCATGCTGGTCACGCAGGCTTGTGCCCCGCACCTGGCTGCAAAGCCGGGATCCGCCGCCGCCGTCGGTGCATTGAACAGCGCCAGCACGATAGGCACATCGGGCCAGCGCCGCTGCATGCGACGCACCAGACGGCGTGCCATGCTTTGCGGCTGGCTGTTGAACATGGACAGCACCAGCAGATCGGTATATTGCATGGCCTGCCGCCAGTCCTTGTCGGCAGGCAGGCCATGGCTGCTGCGCAGCCCCAGATGGGTCTGCGTGGCCAGCGCCCAGTCGGAGCTGCTGACCTCATGGCCATACAGCCCCTCGACATGGGCCACCATCGCTGCCGCCAGCGTATCGACTTCCCAGCGCGCGCCAGCACTGTGAATGCGCAAGCGCCTGCGCGGCTTGCCCGCTGCGTCCGGCTGCGGCTCATTGCTCACGGGGTAATGCTCCTGCAGCTCTTCCAGCAGCGCATCCATGCCGCTGGACAGGCGCAGCCTATGCTCGGCCGTGGCCGTCTCCAGATGCTGCTGCGTGGCAATGCGCAGCGCAGGAATCGCCACCTCGTCATAGAAATTGCTCACGGCATTGGCCTTGTCCTGCTGGCCTGGCCTAACGGGCAGGCCCTGCTCCACCGTCTCCAGGGCCGTGCTGACGGCGTCGTCGCTGTCATCGGCGAGCAGCCGCTGATACAGGCGCTGCTGCGGACCCAGCACGGGTTCGCTGCCCAGCAGGATCTCTATGAATTTGAGCGACGGAATATTGCGCCCCATCACCAGCAGGCAGACCGTCAGCGGCGTGGACAGAATCAGTCCAATGGGACCCCACAGCGCCGTCCAGAAAGTGGCCGCCACGATGATGGAAAGCGTGGACAGCCCCGTGCTGGAGCCATACAGCCAGGGCTCGATCACGTTGTTGCTGATCAGCTCCAGCAGCAAGATCAGGCCCAGCGTCATGAGAAACATATTCCAGCCGGGATCCACGGCAAAAGCCAGTGCCAGAGGAAACACGGCCGACAGCATGGGCCCCACATAGGGCACAAAGCGCATGATGGCCCCCAGCACGCCCCAGAGAATGGCACCGGGCACGCCTATCAACCACAGGCCCGCAGCCAGCGGGATGCCATAGCTCAGGTTCACGATGAACTGCATGCGCAGATATTTGCCGATGCGCCGCGAGGCCTCGTCCAGCGCATCGGTGGCCAGATGCAGATTGCCGCCCATCAGCCGCAGCAGCCTATCCCTGAGCTCGTCGCGATCGAGCAGGATCAAGATCACAAAAAGCAACACAATGCCGGCCGTGGTGACCGGCTCGGCAATCCGGCTCAGCCATTGCAGCATCTGCGTCGTGGGCTTGGACTCGGGGGTCTCGATCTGTACCTTCTGCACGCGTGCTGGCTTGCCGTCCGTGTTGACCATCTCCTTTTCCACGGTGTGATAGGTTTTGAAGACTCCATCCCAGGCGCTGGGCATATTGGCTTTTTTGCGCAGGCCACGCAGCTTGTCGCGGATGGTGGACTGGTAGGTTGGCAGATCCGCGCTGAGCTGCTGCACCTGGCTGCCCAGATACATGCCAAGCCCTCCCAGCACACCCAGCGCCAGCGCCACCACCACCACGGCTGCAGCCAGCCGTGGCAGGCCCCAGCGCTTGAGGCGCGAGACGGCCGGATCCAGCAAAAAGCCCAGCAACGAAGCCAGAGCCAGCGGAATCAGCATCTCCCGTCCAAAGTACAGGGCCGCGATCACCAGGCTCGCGATCATCATGCCCACCAGCAGGCGCAGCGCCGGCACCATATCGCCCAGCTGCACCAGGCCAGGCATGGCAGGGCTGCGCCGTCGCTCGGTGCCGCTCCAGCTGGTCGCTCCCGACTGGGGCTTGCGATTCAGCGCTTCAATTTCGACCGGCGCCCGCGCATAAGGCTCGCCCGGAGCAACCGCGCCCAGCTTCACAGGCTCCTGTGCATCATCGGGACCGATGTGGTGGTGGTCGGGTGGAGGCAGGGACATGAACGGCCTTGTGGTGTTGAGAGAGCCTTGCAACGCTTGCAGCCGGGAGACGGCACAGCCTGCACCGCAATTCTCGGCTAATGGATATTGATAGCTGCAAGCGCTTGAAACATGCGCATTGCGTACAGTTTTTTACCGTAAATTTGCGCACGGCAGGCGCCGACTGCTCATCACAACGAAGAACAGGCTACAAAGCCTCCACCCGGGACATATCCGGATGCTCCAGCCATTGCGCAAATTCATCGGCCAATTGCCGGCTGGCAGCAGTTGCAGCATTCCAGGCTGCGGCCCGGGCGTCATGGTCGCTGCCGAAATCCACAAAGTCATGGCGGTCAGGTAGCTTGCCACGCGGCAGGCCTGCTACCCAGGCGGGGTCCGGGGCCAGAACCACCATGGCATCCAGAAAACGGCTGGGCTTGTGCCGCCAGCGCAGCCCCTTGTCGAGCCAGCCCGGCACCACGGCTTTCTGGAAATGGGGATAAAGCACGATGCCGCCGCTTCCCTCCGAGGCCTGCGACGCCACATAGTCCAGGTGCATGTGATAGTCGGTAATGCCACCATCCCAATAGGCCCCGCGCGGCGCGCCTGAGATATCGTGCACGGCCTGCAGCACAAAGGGAATCGAGCAGCTGGCGCGCACCGCATCCATGAAGTTGGCCTCGTTCAGGCTCACCTGCCGCGTGCGCAAGCCGCCCGCCGAAAAAGGCAGTCCATGCACAGAGCCGCTCTCACCCGTGGAAAACACCACGCGCTCCAGCCAGCGCCCCAGGGCGGGCCTGTGCAGCGCGTTGGCGGCAAATGCGCCCAGGTAGCCGACCGGCGTGCGCCAGCGCGATTCGCGCGCCAGCAGCTTTTGCCCACGCGAAGTCACCACATGCAGGCGGTAGCGCGGGTGGTTCAGCACCTCGGCCACTCTGCCGCCATAGAAATCCTGCAGACTCTGTGCAAACCGCTCACTGACCAGCCAGGCCGGTGTGCGCTTTTGCCCGGCGGGCGGATCAAACCGCTGGGCGATGTAGTCGCTCTCCAGCCGCTCGAATGCCTGCACGGGCTGCTCCAGACAGGCCGTCGCCATGCGCCAGGCTCCGATGGAGGCGCCCACCAGGTCGACCGGCAGCCGGCTCCGCGCCAGCCAATGGCCGAAAATAAAGCGATCAAGCGGCCCCAGAATCAAGCCCTTGGGCCCGCCTGCTGCGGCAGGAATGACACGCACATCCTCAGGCGCCAATCCATTCTGGCGCAGATGGGTCAGAGCCTTGGGGCCGGCATAGATGCGCAAGCTGCGCGGAGAAGAAGTCATGCGCACATTGTTGCTGATGGCGGGAATCTTCACCTGTCACCTAAGCAGGCACGGACTCCATCATCCAGGCGCCATCGCTGAAAAGGCCTAGAAAATCACATCGGGCTCGCCGCCCGCATGCCAGTCAATCGATGCCTGGCGCAACACCATGTCGATATCCATGCCCAGCGCCAGCCCGACTTCTGCGGGAAACGAAACCGCCAGCTGGCGCTCGCTCCATCCCAAGGCGCGCGTACCGGCCCGCCACATGGCCAGATGCAACACCCCGGTCAAAGGCTCGAAGACCGGCTGCTGCAGCGGCTGGTGCATATATTGCAGCGCTTCGGCCAGCACGGAGGGAAGACTCCACTGCTTGGCCAGATGGGCGCAGATCTGGGCCGAGCAGTAGCCCATCAGTTGCATCTCCACCAAAGGCCTGCGCGGGTGCAGCGGCTCCAGCAGCTCGGTCAGCCGGGTCGCGGTGCCCGGGTCTGCCTGCTGCAGCAGCAGCTCACCCAGGCCATGGACCAGCCCCAGTGCATAGGCTGCCGAAGCATTGCATTGCACCGACATGGCCAGCGCACGCGCCAGACGAGCCGTATCCAGGCTATAGCGCCAAAACGATGCCAGCTGCCAGCCAGAGGCCGAAGGACGATCCACCCCGGGCCGGGCCTTGTGCAGCAACTGGCGCAGCTGCATGGGAGAGAGCACGACCAGCGCCTCGGGAATGCTGTGCACGCGTTGGCGCATCAAATGCGCGGGGCCATTGGCCATGGCCAGCAAGCGGGCGGCAAGCACAGGATCCATGGAAAAAAGCTGCGACAGACTGCGCATATGCGGCTGTGGTCTGAGCAGCTCGCTAGCTAGCAGCGCAAGCGCCCGCGGCTGGCTGGGCAGCGTGGACTGTGCCTCCAGCACGGCAGCTAACGGCAGTGGTTTGGTGCGAGTCTCGCCCGGTACGGAAGACCGCTCTGCCACTTCTTCCTTGGGCGGCAGGGCAGGCTGCGCAGCGACAGGCTCACCCGCTGTTCTATAGCTTTTCATCTCTTTGCAGTTGCACCGGCTGCCCCATGACCAACTGGCTGGCAATCCTGCGCGTCATGGGTTGTAACACGGAAAAGTGGTCACTCCCGTGAACGGTAACGCAGTGCACATGCTCCGATTTTCGTACAGCACAAAGATTGTCCAGACTGTTGATATTGCTGGGTCGCTTGCTGCCCTCGATGATCCAGGTCGGGCTCTTGATGCCATGCAGCCAGTACATGGGCGAGCGCAGCCGCCTCTCCTCGACTGGCAACTGCCCCCATTTCACCGGCCAGTCATAGCCGCTGATATCGTCCACCGGACCGAAAGCAAACACCCCCTGTACAGGCAGCCCCGCGCTTGCCGTCAGCAGTGCCAGCGTAGCGCCTGTGCTGTGGCCACCCAGATAGATGCGCGAAGCATCGACATAAGGCAGCTGCGCTGCCTGCAGGATGGCCGCGGCCACGTCCTGCACCTCGCCCCAGAAGTACTCGCGCTGCCCCGGGTTGTCGTTGCCGCCGCGCAGCGCAGGGAACAGCATGGCCATGCCGGCCTTGCGAAAGGCCGCGGCGCTCTGGTCATTCGCAGCCGCCCCTTCGGTCCAGAAATCCCCCAGGGTGTTGGAGTCCCCACCGGTCAGCCACACCATCAGCGGCAGTTTGCGTCCACCACCGGGATCGGGCGTGACAAAGGCTTTGAGCTGCAGATTGCCACTGGCATAGCTCATGGGTACAAACCACTGTGCGGGCGGCTGCGGCATGGGCGCGATGGCCGTCCTAGCATTGGGCAGCAGCGCCGTGACGATCTGCGTCTGCAGTCCCGCACGCGCCTGCAGCAGATTCTGCAAGGTGATGGCCCCCGTCGATATCTGCTGCTCCACCGTTTTTTCTATCTGCGCCTGCTCTTCGCGTCGCGCAGCATTGGCACGCCTGGCTGCCGCATGACGGGCTTTTTCTGCCTCGTACTCAGCCATCGTGGTGCGGCTGATGCAGCGACGACTCTTGTCCACCGCCAGCCCCTCCTCCTGCGCTTTGTCGATTTGCGCAAGATTGAGCTTGACGGTATGACAAAAACCTTCGTCGGCAGCGGCGAGCGCCGGAGGCCAGACCAGGGGCATGGGGCGCTCTGCTTCCACCCTGTCCTTGAGCTTGTCGAGCGACATCCACCCTCGGGATGTCATTTTCATGCCCACAAACGCCACCAGCAGCAATACAGCAATGGCCGGCAGAATCCGGCCTTTTTGTCCTCGCATTCCCTCTCCTCAGGAGGTCGCCTTTCAATATTTTCGTATGGCGACCAAAGGAGAGATTATTTCTTCAGGCCCTGCAGTTTGGCAAAAGCTGAAGCCATGGCATTTTGCTGTGTGGGCTGGTTACCACGCTGAGGCTGCGCATAGCCGTCCCGACCACCGCCACGATTGCCGCCATAGCTGTTGCCACGGCCAGCGCCCTCGAAGCGGTTGTCGCGCGGGCCGTCGCGTCTTGCGGGCGCTGCATCGAGCTTCATGGTCAGGCTGATGCGCTTGCGCTCCACATCGACTTCCAGCACCTTGACCTTGACGATCTGGCCGGTCTTGACCACCTCGCGTGCGTCCTCGACGAACTTGTGGCTCATCTGGCTCACATGGACCAGGCCGTCCTGGTGCACGCCCAGGTCCACAAAGGCACCGAACTGGGCCACGTTGCTCACCGTGCCTTCCAGCGTCATGCCTTCCTTGAGGTCCTTGATGTCTTCCACACCGTCGTTGAAGCGCGCCACCACGAAGTCAGGGCGCGGATCGCGGCCCGGCTTCTCGAGTTCGCCCAGGATGTCCTTGATGGTCACGGCGCCGAATTTGTCGTCGGCAAACTGCTCGGGCTTGAGGCTTTTGAGCACCTCGCCGCGGCCCATGATCTGGTCGATCGGCTTGCCGGTCTTGACGATGATCTGCTCCACCACCGGGTAGGTCTCGGGATGCACGCCGGTCATGTCCAGCGGGTTGTCGCCGCCGCGTATGCGCAAAAAGCCCGCCGCCTGCTCGAAGGTCTTGGCGCCGAGGCCCGCCACGTCCATCAACTGCTTGCGGTTCCTGAACGAGCCATTGGCATCGCGCCAGCGCACGACCGACTTGGCGACCGAGCCCGACAGGCCGGAAACGCGCGTCAGCAACGGGGCAGAAGCGGTGTTCAAGTCCACGCCCACGGAGTTCACGCAATCCTCGACCACGGCATCCAGTTGGCGGGCCAGCTCGCTCTGGTTCACATCGTGCTGGTACTGGCCCACGCCAATGCTCTTGGGGTCGATCTTGACCAGCTCGGCCAGCGGATCCTGCAGGCGACGGGCAATCGATGCCGCACCGCGCAGGCTTACGTCGATATCGGGCATTTCCTGCGCCGCAAACTCACTGGCCGAATAGACCGAGGCACCGGCCTCGCTGACCACCACCTTCTCGATCTTCTTGTCGGCCTTGGACGCGATCTTGATCAGGTCTGCCGCCAGCTTGTCGGTTTCGCGGCTGGCTGTGCCGTTACCGATGGCAATCAGATTGATATCGTGCTTTTCCACCAGACGGGCGAGCACGGCCAGCGAGCCGTCCCAGTCGCGGCGCGGCTCATGCGGGTAGATGGTGGTCGTATCCACCAGCTTGCCGGTGCTGTCCACCACGGCCACCTTGACGCCGGTGCGGATGCCGGGGTCCAGGCCGATCACGGCGCGCTGGCCCGCGGGTGCGGCCAGCAGCAGGTCGCGCAGGTTGTCGCCGAAGACCTTGATGGCCACCTTTTCAGCATCCTCGCGCAGGCGCGAGAACAGGTCGCGCTCGGTGGACAGGCTCAGCTTCACGCGCCATGTCCAGGCCACGCATTTGCGGATCAGGTCGTCGGCCGCGCGCTTGGCGTGGCTCCAGCCCAGGTGCAGCGCGATCTTGCCCTCGGCGAGGCTGGGTTGGCCCGGTTCAGGCTCGACAGGTTGCACCAGCTTGGCTTCGAGAACCTCCAGTGCACGGCCACGGAACACGGCCAGGGCACGGTGCGAGGGCACGCGGCCAATGGGCTCGTCGTACTCGAAGTAGTCGCGAAACTTGGCGACCTCGGGGTCGTTTTCGTTCTTGCTCTCGACCTTCTTGGACTTGAGCAGGCCTTCATCCCACAGCCATTCGCGCAGCTTCTGCACCAGCGCCGGGTCCTCGGCCCAGCGCTCGGACAGGATGTCGCGTACGCCGTCCAGCACGGCAAAGGTGGTGCTGAAGTCAGGACCGGGTTTGCCGTCATCCAGCACGGTGGCAGGCTTGCAGAAGGCCTCGGCCTCCTTGTGCGGATCGAGCGTGGGGTCGGCGAACAGCCTGTCGGCCAGGGGTTCGATGCCGAACTCCTTGGCGATCTGGCCCTTGGTGCGGCGCTTTTGCTTGAACGGCAGGTAGATGTCTTCCAGCTCCTGCTTGGTCGGCGCACTGGCAATCGCCAGGCGCAGCGCATCGGTCAGCTTGCCCTGCTCGTCAATGGCCTTGAGCACGGTCACGCGGCGGTCTTCCAGCTCGCGCAGGTAGGTCAGGCGTTCATGAAGCGTGCGCAGCTGCGTGTCGTCGAGCCCGCCCGTGGCTTCCTTGCGGTAGCGGGCCACAAACGGAACCGTGGCACCGCCGTCCAGCAGCTCCACCGCCGCACTGACCTGCTGCGGCTTGACATCCAGTTCCTGAGCAATCTGACCAATGATTTTTTGCATTCGATACTCGCCCCACGGCGTGCCATATAGAAAGCTAATGAGTTTGCCATACGCATGCCGCCACACCGGGCGGAATGGGCAGGCAAAGTGCAAGCAAAGCTTAAAAACTATGGATTTCATAGCTATCAGCGCTTGCCATATAAGCGCCAACTGCCAATTTCATTAAAATCCTTGGCACCATGCCAGATCTGTTCCAGGACGACTTCTTTGCCGATGAGCCGCCGCTCAAGGCGAGCCCGGGACAGACCTTGCCTGAGCCAGTCGCGGAGCCCGAACTCCAGACACGCAAGCCCCGGCGCGGCGATATCGCCCTGGCCCCACAGGCCATGCAATATGCGCAGTTGGCTTCCCAGCTGCCTGCCAATCTGCATATGGGTGCCTCGACCTGGTCCTATCCCGGCTGGGAGGGCTTGGTCTGGGACGGAGCCTACTCCAAGGACGTACTGGCCAGGAAAGGCCTGAGCGCCTATCACCAGCACCCGCTGCTGCGCACCATCTGTGTGGATCGCACCTTCTGGCGGCCGCTGACCACCAGCCAGTACGCGGCGTTTGCAGCCCAGGTGGATGAGGACTTTCGCTTCGTCGTCAAATGCCCTGCCGGCGTGACCGATGCCCAGGTGCGCACCGAGGAAGGCAAGCCACGCGAAGACAATCCGGCTTTTCTGGACCCGCGCCTGGCTGTCGAGCATTTTGTCCAGCCCACACTCGAAGGTCTGGGCTCCAGGCTGGCGGTACTGGTATTCCAGCTCAGCCCCCTGCCCTGGGGGCTGCTGAGCCGTCCCGGTCTGGTTTTCGGCAAGCTGGGCCTGATGCTGGCCGCCGTGCGGCAGGCGCTGGCCGAGCATCCGCAGGTGGTTGTGGCGGTGGAGTTGCGCGATCCGGAACTGCTGGGCCCCGCCCTGGTCGATACGCTCAAGGCTCATGGCGCGACCTTCTGCCTGGGCCTGCACGGCAAGATGCCGCCCATCGAAGAGCAACTGCCCATACTGCGTGCGCTATGGCCCGGTCCGCTGGTCTGCCGCTGGAACCTGAACCGCAGCTTTGGCGCCTATGGCTATGCCGATGCGCAAAAAAAGCACGAGCCCTTTTGCGAAATCCGCAGCGAAGACCAGCACACCCGCCAGTGGCTGGCCCGCACCGTCAAGGGAATCACCGGCGCCGGGCAGCCCGCTTTTGTGACCATCAGCAATGATGCCGAAGGCTGTGCGCCGCGCTCCATCGCCCTGCTGGCCCAGGCCATTGCCGATCTGCCTGCTGCCCGTTAGAAGCCTGTCTTTCACAGTCCGCATCAAAACCGGCTTCAGCGCTTTCCCATCAAGCGCTGACAGCTATCAAAAACAAAGCCCGGCAGTTGGGCCCGCCAGGCTTTGTCAATGGCCGTGCCAACCGCTGCCTAGTGTCAGTCCTTGAGCTGCGCCAGCGGATGGGAATGCGCGGGCCAGGGACTGTCGAAAAACGCCAGCCACTGCGCATCGCCGACATCTTCAATGCTGGCGGGACTCCAGCGCGGATGGTGATCCTTGTCCACGGCCAGGGCGCGAATGCCTTCCACCGTCTCGCTCTGACCGGGACGCAGATAGAAGCAGTGGCGCACCATATCGCGCTCCATGCGCAGGTCCTGGGCCAGCGTCATCCGGCGCGCACGGCGAATCTGCTCCAACACCACATGCAGCATCAGCGGCGAGCGCTTGCGCAACGTGGCTGCTTCGGCGCGGGCCCAGTCGCTGCCCTGCTGCAGTGCCTGCTCGATGGCGGCCACCGTGGGCTGCGCAAAGCAGGCATTGATTTCGGCAAGGTGCTCTGCACTCTTGGGCTCCACGCTCACAAAGCGCGAGCGCACCACGGCGTTCAGCGCATCGACATTGGCAAAGTCCGTTGTCGCCAGCGTCTCCCACAGCTCAGCCTGCTGATCCAGGGGAATACAGCCATCGGCCAGGCCAAAGGCCAGGGCATCACCCGCGCCAATGGTGTCACCCGTCAGCGCCAGCCACTCGCCCACCGCACCGGGGCAGCGCGAGAGGAAATAGCCGCCGCCCACATCGGGGAACAGACCGATGGCCGTCTCGGGCATGGCCATCTTGGTACGTTCGGTCACAAGGCGCAGCGAGCCGCCCTGGCTGATGCCCATGCCGCCGCCCATGACGATGCCGTCCATGAAAGCGATATAGGGCTTGCCCAGCGTGTGAATCAGATGGTTGAGCGCATATTCCTCGGTGAAGAAGTCTTCGAGCTGCGGATTGCCGCTGCTGCCGGCCGCATGCAGAAAGCGGATGTCGCCCCCCGCACAGAATGCGCCAAACACGCCATCCTTGTTGCTGCCGCGAATGGCCACGGCCAGCACTGCCGGGTCCTTTTGCCAGGCCAGCAGCGTTGCCAGCAGTTCCCGCACCATGCCCAGAGACAGCGCATTGAGCGCCCGCGGGCGGTTGAGCGTAATCATGCCCAGCTTGCCGCGCACTTCGGCAATCACTTCGGGCGAGTCCGTGCTCGGGGTGGTCGTCATTGTTGTTACTCCTTGAATCTTGGGCCATGTAGAGGCCTGGGGCTGACGACTGATTATGCGAGGCCCGACCACGCCAGCTGGGACAAGGACGTGACAAATGCAGCCATTGTCGGGAACGGGAAAAACCATACCAGCGCCTGAGCTGGCTAATATGGGAAGCGTTCTGGAAGCGACCTTGCCCAGACCACCCTGCCTCCCACATTGCCGCTTTTCAGCTGCTTTTCATGACCGATCTCCCGCCCCAGCCCGACACATCAGCCCAAACCGGAAGCCTGGAGCCCAAACCGCTTTCGGCTCCTGTGCGCTATCTGCTGATGGCTTTTGCACTGATCTGCGTGCTGCTGGGGCTGATAGGCGCTGTCGTGCCCGGCATGCCGACCACGGTCTTCATCCTCATGGCGGCCTGGGCGGCTGTACGCAGTTCACCCCGGCTGCATCGCTGGCTCTACGCCCACCACATTTTCGGCCCTCTGCTGCGCAACTGGGATGCGGGCGGACATGTCAGCCGCCGCGTGAAATGGACGGCGACGGCCAGCATGCTATTGAGCGGCACACTGATTCTTTATGTCTCTCACAAGCCCTGGCTGACGGCCGTAACGCTCAGCATCATGGGCTGCGTACTGATCTGGCTATGGCTGCGGCCCGAACCCCAAACCTGAAGCCCAAACTGGGGCCATAAGCTGCGCATCCTCTCTGCCGACATCCTCCCCAGAACGAGCAATCCGCCGAGCCAATGCAAATTTCAAAGGGCCTGAAGACTCAGCGCGAAAAGTTATCGCTTAAGATTCACGCTGATCACAGGTGTTTCCTGGCCGCTTTGCGCGGCAGGAAATGAAACGAGAAGCAGGTGATCGGCCCAGCCCGATATTCCTGCACTGCACCCGCAACGGTAATCAAAGATATTCAGACACAGGTCATTGCGTGCAATGACAGTCACTGCGAAAGCGGGAAGACGTCTCTGAATTCAACTTCCGAGTTGAGCTTTGTAAGTCCGGAGACCGGCCTGATGTGAACAAGGCGCAGCGGGATTGCATGTGGCTTGATGGGCTGGTGCAGCTGCGCCGCCAATCTCCTCACCTCCTTCCTCTGCACATATCAATCGTCCGGCCCGGGTATCGGCCTGACCGACTGTGGATCTGGCATGGTGCGAGGAATTCTCTGGCTGGCGCGACTGCGGCCCGCCGCTTGCGACGACATCTGCGCGATAGCGGCGGCGGCTTGCCATGGCTGACTCCGTCAAGGTGCAGGGATGGTGCCCAACCGCCTGGCGGCCCATGCAGGCCCAGGATGGCTGGATTGTGCGCATACGCCCGCATTGCGCCTCCATCAGTGCCGCGCAGTGGCGTATTCTTTCCGGCCTCGCACTCTCGCATGCCCACCCACAGCTGGAGCTGACCCGCCTGGGCAATGTCCAGTTGCGCGGAGTGGAAGACGCGCAACTGACGGCACTGCGTTCAGGGCTGATCGATGCAGGTCTGGTACCTGCCAATGTCGATGCCGACCTGGCCCCTGCCGTCCACTGCAGCCCTTTCTACCAAGTCCGGGATCGGACCCACGAATTGGCAGACCTGCTTTCTGCGGCCGTGGCACAGCACCTGAGCCCACGCGCGTTGCAACAGCAAGGTATGACGGCGCTTCCCAGCAAGTTTGGCCTGCTGGTCGATGACCCGGCACAAAGCCTGAGGGGCATCTCGGCAGATCTGCGTCTATGGGTTCAGCCGGACCAGGCAGGGCTCGGCTATGCCCTCTCTTTGGGCGATTCCAGCAAGCGATATGGCTATACCTCTGCCGCGGAAGCGATAGATGCTGCCCTGCAAGTCGCCATCTGGTTCGCACGCCAGCGCATGTCGGCCGCAGGTGCAGCGCCCACACGGCTGCATCAGTTGCTCAAGACTCAGCAGCCTGAGCTGTCGGTGCTCAAAACCGCTCCACAATATGCAGCAGCGCCCGGCGCCGAAGCATTCGCGCGCCCCGTCAAGCCCGGCCTGCACGGACATGACTGGGTCATAGGCGCCCCCCTTGGCCGTATCGACGCACCGGCAATGCAGCAACTGGCAGGCTGCCTGCCTGCCAAGACGGAAATCAGGGTTACGCCCTGGCGCTCCCTGCTGCTGCCAGGCAGCGAACTCGAAGCGGCGCCACTGAGCACTGCCCACTGGATGACCGATGCAGCAGATGCCCGCAACCGCGTCTCGGCCTGTACCGGCAGCCCCGGATGCACACAGGCACTGATTCCTGCCCAGACCCTGGCACTGCAGCTTGCGCCGCATACGCGGGAAGGCACGGAGATGCACATCAGCGGCTGCCCCAAGCTCTGTGCGCTGCCCGGCGACGCCACCGCCGTCGTCTTTGCCAGCACTGGCAATACGGGTCAGTTGCTGCTGAACGCCGGCCCGCCCGGCCGGCTCGCTAGCCCCACCATTCAAATCCCCTGTGAGGCCCTGCCATCAGAGCCCGCAGGAATACAAAAACTGATCCATGAGCTATCAATATGAAAAGCACGGTGAAGAGATTTACCGTCAGTCTTTCAGCATCATCCGCCGCGAAGCCGATCTGGCGCGCTTCAGCGCACTGGAAGAGCGCGTGGCCTGCCGGATGATCCATGCCGCAGGCATGGTGGAGCTGGCCTCTCACATTCATTTTTCACCGGACTTTGCGGTAACTGCAGAGGCGGCGCTGCAAGCGGGTGCCCCCATCCTCTGCGATGCCCGCATGGTCAGCGAAGGCATCACCCGCAAGCGGCTACCGGCCAACAACCCCATCATCTGCACGCTGCAGGATGCACGCACTCCCGAGCTGGCCCTGACCATGGGCAATACGCGCAGCGCTGCAGCCCTGGAGCTGTGGCGCGGCCGGCTGGAAGGCGCAGTGGTCGCCATCGGCAATGCCCCCACTGCCCTGTTTCATTTGCTGAACATGCTGGCAGATCCTGACTGCCCCCGCCCCGCCGCCATCATCGGCTGCCCTGTGGGCTTTGTGGGTGCAGCGGAATCCAAGGCTGCCTTGCGCGAGTGGGCGCAGATTCCCTTTGCCATTGTCGAGGGCCGCCTGGGTGGATCGGCCATCACCGTGGCGGCCGTCAATGCGCTGGCCACGCCCATAGAGTGAGGTCAGTGATGAATCGCGGAAAAATCGTATGCGTGGGCCTTGGCCCTGGCGACCCAGAGATGATGAGCGTGAAAGCCGATCGACTGCTGCGCAATGCGCGCCACGTGGCTTACTTTCGCAAGCGTGGCCATCCGGGCAAGGCCAGACAATTGGTCAACGGCATGCTGCATGCACAGGTCACCGAATACCCGATGGAGTATCCGTTGACCACGGAGATCCCGCATGACGATCCTCGTTATATCGCCCAGCTCTCGGACTTCTATCTGGACTGGCAGTCCCGGCTGACAGAGCTGGCGCAGGACCAGGAAGTGGTTGTGCTCTGCGAGGGAGATCCGTTTTTTTACGGCTCTTTCATGCATCTTTACGTGCGCCTGCAGCAAGCGGGCATTGCCCAGGTCGAGGTATTGGCCGGCATTCCAGGCATGGTGGGCTGCTGGCACGCCACAGGCATCCCCATGACCTGGGGCGACGATGTCATGAGCGTGCTGCCCGCAACCTTGGCCGATGCACCGCTGCGCGAACATATGGCGCGCTCCGACGCGCTGGTCATCATGAAGGTGGGCCGTCACCTGAATCGCATTCGCACGCTGCTGACCGAACAAGGCAAGCTGGACCAGGCCTGGCTGGTCATCAACGGCACGATGAGCGACCAGCAAGTCATGCCGCTGTGCAACGCGCCCGAACGCTGCCCGTATTTCGCCATCGTGATCGTGCACGGCCAAGGTCGCCGCCCTGCCAATGACATGTGAGCAGCATCCCATGCCAAATGCAATCACAGGCCAGCTTTGCGTGGTTGGCCTTGGCCCGGGCCATGCGGACTTGCTGACGGAGCAGGTCAAAAAATCCATTGCCGAGGCCACGGATGCCTTTGGCTATTTCCCCTACGTTGAACGCCTGTCGGGCCTGGCCCATCTGCGCCTGCATGCCAGCGACAACCGCGAGGAGCTTGACCGCGCAAGAGCCGCCTTGAACGTCGCAGCCGAAGGCAGGAAAGTGCTGATGCTCTCGTCCGGCGACCCCGGTGTGTTTGCCATGGCCAGTGCCGTGTTCGAAGTTCTGGAACACGCAAGCCCCGACGAGCGCCAGCGCTGGAGTGCCCTGCAGATCGAGGTACAACCAGGCATCACGGCCATGCTGGCCGCAGCAGCCCGTCTGGGCGCACCGCTGGGCCATGATTTCTGCACCATCAATCTGTCGGACAACCTCAAGCCCGCCGCCGTGATAGAGCGTCGTATTCGTCTGGCCGCACAGGCCGATTTCGCCATGGCCTTCTACAACCCCTGCTCCAGGTCGCGACCCGAAGGCTTTGTCAGAGCCCTCAAGGTATTGCGCGAGGAGTGCGAGCCAGAGCGGCTGATCTGCTTTGCCCGCAATGTCAGCAGAGACGACGAGACCGTCACCGTCACATCCCTCTCATCGGCCAAGGCCGAGATGGCCGATATGCGAACCCTGGTGATTGTGGGCAATCGCCTGACCCGCCGGATAGGCCGGCATGTCTACACGCCGCGCAGCTACGAGATGCCTTCATATGCCTGAAAGCTCCGCAGCCTCAGAGCGACTTCTTCAGCCAGCTCATCGCCTGCTCGGGAGTCTGGCATTGAGGCCGCTGCGGCAGCTGGGGCCTGTCCACCATGATGACGGGTATATGCAATGCCCTGGCGGCTGCAATCTTGGCATAGGTATCGGCCCCGCCGGCATTCTTGCTGACAATGCAATCAATGGCATGGCGCTTGAGCAATGCGATTTCGTCCTCGATCTGAAACGGCCCGCGCGCAACGATCAGCTCATAGCGGTCTGCAGGCAAGGGCAGAGCCTCTTCGGTCTGATCCACCACCCTCAGCACGAAATGATGCTGCTCAGCCTTGCCTGCAAAAGCGGCCAGTTGCTTGCGGCCAATGGCCAGAAAGACACGTCCATCACCCGGCTGCAGAGCTTGGGCTGCGGCGGCCATGTCCGGCACCCGAATCCAGCGGTCTCCGACCTGCGGGCTCCAGCCAGGGCGCTCCATGGACAGCAGAGGAATTCCCGCCGCCGCACAGGCGGCAATGGCATTGCGGCTCATCTGCGCCGCAAAAGGGTGTGTGGCATCGATCACATGAGTGACCTGCTTGTCTCGCAGATAGGCAAGCAAGCCCTCGACGCCGCCAAAGCCACCCACCCTCATCGGCAATGCCGGCGTGCGCCGCGTCTGGGTTGCTCCCGCATAGGAGTACACCGCAGCAATGCCAGATTCATGCAGTTTGGTCGACAGAACATAGGCATCAAAAGTGCCGCCTAACAGGAGAACTTGGGTCATGGCCAATCCGTGGCTTTCAATCATCGGGATCCACCCGTCTGGTTTGCAGGGCCTGAGTGCTGCCGCTTTGCAAGACCTGAACCATGCGGAGCTGGTATTTGGCAGCCCACGCCATCTGGAGCTGGCGCAGGTCGGCAGCCGTGGCCGCCCCTGGCCTGTTCCATTCAGCGTGGAACCCGTGCTTGAGCTACGCCAGCAGAGGCAGGTCGCCATGCTGGTCTCGGGCGATCCATTTCACTTCGGCGCAGGCGCATCGATTGCCAAGCACCTTGAAAAAGGGGAATGGCGCAACCACCCGTTGCCGTCCACATTTTCATGGATTTCCGGCCAGTTGGGCTGGCCCCAGGAACATACCCACTGCCTGGGCCTGCATGCGCGCAGCTTCGAGACGATGACGCCGTTGCTGGCCGAAGGCCAGCGCTTTATCTGCCTGCTGCGCGACGGCGCCGCCGCACAGGAAATGGCTGCATGGCTGACCGGGCAAGGCTGGGGCCACAGCCCTATGTGGCTGATCTCTCAAGCTGGCAGTGATGCACAGAACATGCGGGAAGGTCTGGCGCAGGAACTGAGCGCCAGCCTGACCGAAATGCCCATGAGCGCACCCGTTGCTGCGGCCTTTGAAGCACGGGGAGGTGCCAGCCTTTCACAAGTGCCTGGCCGCTGCAGCGCGGCATTTGCCAACGACGGTCAGATCACCAAAAGCCCCATCAGGGCCATGACCTTGGCGGCACTGGCACCTCGCAAAGGCGAGTGCTTGTGGGACCTGGGGGCGGGCTCTGGCTCGATCTCGGTCGAGTGGTGCCTGGCAGGAGGAAATGCTGTTTGCGTGGAACAGCATGCCGAGCGCGTAGCCAATATCTCGCTGAATGCCAGGCGCTACGCAGTACCGCTGAAAGTGATCCATGGCGACTCGCTTTCAGCCCTGTCTGCAATACAGCCCCCAGCAGAGGCGGTATTTGTAGGGGGCGGCTTCACACAGGAGCTGTTTGATGCGCTTTGCGCAAGGCTTGGCTCGGGCTGGCGCCTGGTCGTCAACGCGGTGGCGCTGGAGACTCAAGCGCTCCTGATGGAGCTGCATCGGACACATGGCGGCCAGTTGCTGCAGCTGCAATGGAGTGAGGCCGTGCCGCTTGGCCGCATGCACTCATGGCAAGCCGCGCGCCCCATCATTCAATGGATCTGGAGCAACTCTCCATGACCACTATTTACCTTGGCTGGGGCTTCAAGTCGGATGCGGGACAAGACTCTTTCAGCAGTTGCTGGCTCCAGGCCTGCCAACATCAGCCCCAGCTGAAATCCTGGCAAGGCCCTGTATCGTTTTCTGTCCTGCACTCCAAGGCCAGGACAGTTGCAGCCATCGCCCTCGAAAGCTGGGCCGATCTGACTTTCCCGGACCTTCAGTGGTCATGCCATGCAGAGTCAGACATACAGCAGATCAAGACGCCCTCCACCTCCGAGCGTCTGCTGCAGCGTTTTGCCACGGGCAGCGTATCGGAAGCTCTGGCCTTGCTCGCCGCCCATCGAAGTGCCGACGCACTAAGCAACCCGCTGTTATTGGCAAAGCGCATCGTGTCTGAAGACAGACGCGCCACTCTTGCGATTGCCAGGGGCACGCAACACTCTCACATTTTGGAAACCGGAGCTTTTTCTTGACAGTTCATTTCATTGGCGCCGGCCCCGGCGCTGCCGACCTCATCACCGTGCGCGGCCGCGACTTGCTGGCCGCTTGCCCTGTCTGCCTTTATGCAGGGTCGCTGGTTCCCACCGAGCTGCTCGCTCACTGCCCTGGCGATGTGCGGCTGATCAACACGGCGCCTCTTTCCCTGGACGAGATCGTGGCCGAGATGCAAGCGGCCCACGACCAGGGCCAGGATGTCGCCCGCCTGCATTCCGGTGACTTGAGCATCTGGTCCGCCATGGGTGAGCAGCTTCGCTGCCTGCGCGAGCGCCAGATTCCCTATACGGTCACACCCGGTGTTCCAGCCTTCAGCGCCGTCGCCGCCGCGCTTGAGGCAGAGTTGACGCTGCCGGGATCCTGCCAGTCCGTGGTTCTGACCCGCACTTCGGGCCGCGCGTCAAGCATGCCAGAAGGTGAAGCACTGGCCGCATTTGCCGCCACGGGCGCCGTGCTGGCCATTCACCTTTCGGTACATGTGGCGCAAGAGGTTCAACAGGAGTTGAGCAAGCACTATGGCCCAGACTGCCCTGCAGCCATTGTGTGGCGCGCTTCATGGCCCGATGAGCTGATCGTGCGCACCCATGTGGGCCAGCTGGCAACAGCTGCACAAACCAATGCCTTGCAGCGCAGTGCCCTGATACTGATAGGCCCTACCTTGAGCCAGCAGGACTTTGGCCTGAGTCGGCTCTATGCCAACGACTACGACCGCCGCTACCGCCCTCGCGGGGATGAGCCACGCTTCCCCGCAGGTACGGAAGGCGCCTGATGCTGCAGCTATTTCTTGTCGGCATCGGAACTGGCAATGCTGACCACATCACCAAAGAAGCAGAAAACGCTATCCGTAGTGCCGACCTGATCCTGCTTCCGCACAAGGAAGACAACAAGGCCGAGCTGGCGCAGGTTCGCCTTTCCCTGCTACAGAGGCTGGAGGTCGGCGATGACCGCATCGCCCACTTCGATATGCCGGTACGCAGGCAGCAGGGTTCGGACTACGACAGACAGGTCGATGAATGGCATGAAGCGATTGCCCAGCGCTGGCAGTCCTGCCTGCAGGCGCATCTGCCTTCAGGACAGGGCCGTATTGCACTGCTTGTTTGGGGTGACCCGGCCTTGTATGACAGCACGCTGCGCATTGCTTCACGCCTGGGGCTGGCGCAGCAGCAGGTGACAGTCATTCCCGGCATCACGTCAATGCAGGTGCTATGCAGCGCGCATGGCATCGCCCTCAATGAAATTGGCTCGCCATTCCTGGTAACCACAGGCCGCCAGCTGCGTGAAGCTGGCTGGCCTCCGAACATAAATACGCTGGTTGTCATGCTCGATGGCCAATGCTCTTATGAGCAGGTCACCGAGCCCAATGTCACCATTTATTGGGGCGCCTATCTGGGCATGCCTCAGCAGATCCTGATGCACGGTGCGCTGGGCGACGTAAAAGCAGCCATCAGCGCCCAACGTCAGAGAGCACGCGCAGAGCATGGATGGATCATGGACATTTACCTGCTGCGCAGAGGCTGATCGTCCGCATGAGCAACGAACACTTACCAGTCAGCCCATGCTGTTCGCACTCACCATTTCCTTAAAGGCCACCTGCAAAGCAGCCATCTCGGCAAATGGGAATGGGGGCTAAACCAGACAAGCAGGGAAAAGTGGGTTGCTGCACCCAGCCTCTACACCCCAATGCCATATGGCTTATCGGCAGTCCGTGTTGAAGCCGTCTGTGGGCGGCCCAGTTCGGTGAACCGATACGTTGTTGCATAGATCGATTAGCTCGCCTCGTCCAATGGGGCAGCCCCGGTATGCTAGGTCCAGCTACCGCAAGCATATTTGCTCGATTCACAGGTGAGAATGGCGGCTAGCGTCTGTTTTCTTCTTTTTGCTTCTCAGCTTTCGTGTCCCTCTCCAAACATCAAGGCTTCATCCTGACCCGTCATTGGCGGGACACGCCATCGGGATCCGAGATCGAGTACTGGCTGGCGACGGACTCCGGCCCTTTGAAGGTTCTGCTGACTGCGCAGACCTCTGTAGCTTTCGTCGAGAGTCGACACCGCGCAGCGGTACAGGCACAGCTTTCAGCTCGTTCAGATGTGGAGCTGCGCGAGTTGGAGCTGAAGAGCTTTCAACAAGAGCCTGTTCTGGGGAT
The DNA here is from genome assembly GCF_030064165.1 of Comamonas resistens. Classification (NCBI taxonomy): domain Bacteria; kingdom Pseudomonadati; phylum Pseudomonadota; class Betaproteobacteria; order Burkholderiales; family Comamonadaceae; genus Comamonas; species Comamonas resistens. The sequence continues at coordinate 1,758,089 of NZ_CP125947.1, read as the reverse complement.
CTATGCCAAGCATTTTCGCCAGCTCGGACGACTGGCTCGCGCCCTTCAGCCGCTCGGCGTATCGCTTCTGGAAGCCGATGTCCGCCCCCACGAGCGCTATCTGATGGAACGCTTCATCACTGCTGGTGTGATGCTGGAAGGCGGACGAATTGAAAACTCAACGCTGGTGAACTGCAAGCTCCAGCCTGCACCCGATTTCAGACCGGTGCTGAAGGTCGTGTCATTGGACATCGAGACCAGCCAGCATCAGGATCTTTATTCCATTGCGCTGGATGGCATGGCGGAGCGCGTGGTGTTCATGCTGGGCGAACCACCCACAGAGCACATGCAGCCGCCCGGTTTTCAGCTGATCTACTGCCCAACCCGCCAAGCCATGATTGAGCACCTCAATGAGTGGTTTGCACGCAATGATCCTGACGTGATCATCGGCTGGAACGTCATCCAGTTTGACCTGCACGTTCTGCAAAAAGCTGCGGACGGCTGTGCAACCCCACTTCTGCTGGGCCGAGAGCGCAAACCCATCGCATGGCGAACGCATCCGGGCAAACAGGGCTACTTATTCGCACCCATGCCCGGCCGAGCGGTGATTGATGGCATCGAGGCCTTGAGGGCAGCCGTCTGGAGCTTCCCGTCTTTCAGCCTGGAGAACGTCGCTCAGGAACTCCTGGGCGAAGGCAAGGACATCGGGAGCGAATACGACAAGATGGCTGAAATCGAGCGACGCTATCAGCATGACAAGCCTGCCTTGGCCATCTACAACATCCGCGACTGCGAGCTGGTCCTACGCATCTTCGAAAAGGCAAAGTTGCTGCAGTTTGCGATGGAGCGTGCCCATGCAACAGGCTTGCAACTGGACCACTTTGGTGGCTCCATCGCCGCGTTCAGCCATCACTATCTGCCGCGCATGCACCGCATGGGGTATGTAGCCCCCAATGTCGGCGACGTTCAGGGGAAGTCATCCCCGGGTGGCTACGTCATGGATTCCAAACCAGGCTTTTATGACTCCGTAGTGGTGCTCGACTACAAAAGCCTCTATCCCTCGATCATTCGCACCTTTCTCGTGGATCCCGTGGGATTGACCGAAGGCCTGCATGCCCACGGTCCTGCGCGATTCATCAAGGGCCCCAGAGGCACGCTCTTCTCACGCGAGAAGCATTGCCTGCCAGAAATTGTGACCACTCTTTGGCATGCCCGTGACGAGGCCAAGCGAGCCAGAAACGAACCCTTGTCCCAAGCGCTCAAGCTGGTGATGAATTCATTCGCCGGGGTCTTGGGAGCATCGGAGTGCCGGTTCTTCAATCCCGATCTGATTTCAGCCATCACCTTGCGGGGTCATGAGATGGTGAAACTCACCCGGGAATTCGTGGAAAAGCGCGGGTACGAAGCCATCTACGGGGACACGGATTCCATTTTCATCTGGCTCAAGCGTACTCACACCAACGAAGAAGCCCATGCTGTGGCAGCGGAACTGGCCAGAGACATCAACGCCTGGTGGAAGCAAACCTTGCTGGAAGAGCAGGATCTGGAGAGCTTTCTCGAAATCGAGTTCGACACGCACTACAAGAAATTCTTCATGCCCACCATCCGAGGCTCGGACGTTGGCAGCAAGAAGCGCTATGCGGGGTTGAGTGTGGATGCTGCAGGCAATGAGGCCATGATTTACCGCGGTCTGGAGATGGCTCGAAGCGACTGGACGCCGCTGGCACGGCAGTTCCAGGAGGGCTTGCTCTCGCGCGTCTTCCAAGGTGCCCCCTATCGCGAGTTTGTTATCGAGTACACCTATTCGACACTGTCCGGCAAGAAGGATGATCTGCTCATCTACCGCAAACGCTTGCGGCATCGACTGGATGCCTATGTCACTCACGTGCCGCCCCAAGTACGGGCTGCTCGCATTGCCGATGAATACAACATCCGGATAAAAAGGCCTACGCAATATCAGAACGGCGGCTGGATCCAATATGTCATGACCAAGAGCGGGCCTGAGCCCCTGGAAGCTCGCCAATCCCCCATCGACTACGAGCACTATTTGGCGAAACAGATTCAGCCTATTGCCGACTCGATCCTGCACCCACTGGGAGAAGACTTCGCCACTCTGACGTCTTCTCAGCAGACGCTGTTTTAACAGTCCAGCACAGACGAGAGAACCAAGGTCTGAAAGAGGTGCTTGCCAAAGTGATTGCCAGTCTCCTTGAGAAGCAAGCACAGCTTTTGTGCCTGCAGCCGCCATTTCCTCTATCTAGGCAGCTTTTCACAGGAGGCCTGGGCTGCCGTGATCCGCGCCGCTACCCCTCGTGGGGTAAATCTTTCGCAATAGAAAAAGAGCTCCTAACTTGATAGCTAGGAACCCTTATCTAAATTGGTCGGAATGGCGGGATTCGAACTCGCGACCCCTTGCACCCCATGCAAGTGCGCTACCAGGCTGCGCTACATTCCGTGTCGATGGGAGGAATTATAGGCACAAAAAATGACTGCTTCAGGGAAAACGCTCTCTTTTCTCAAAAAAGCGAAATCTTCCAAGATTGGACTCCGCTTCAGCACGACTGGCAAGCCGTCCGGAACAACGTTCAGAGGTACTGCCTGAACCCTGCACACATTCACCCCGGTGATGCTGCATCAGCACCAGGACCGGCAGACAAGCCTCCACCTACTTTTTCCTCAAAGGAATGACTACCATTCCATGAGAGTCTTAAAAAAGCACTCGCTCACATCAAAACAAACGACTGCTCTATCTCTCAGGAATTTCTTACGCTTTTCAGGACCATGTCCCGGCAGGTCCCCCTCCGTGATTCCCCTGCCTTACTGATGCGAAAAAACCACTGTCATCGCATTGAAAAGATGATTTCATCGACCTGAGTGGCATTGGATACAGCCCTGTATGCAAACCGCCGCTATATTTCACAGCGCAATTTTTATATATAGCGATTAATTAAGAGAGGCTCCATGAAAAATTCGTTTATCGCACTCGCAGCCGCCTTGGTCTGTTCCGGTGCCGCATACGCACAAAGCAATGTCCAGCTGACCGGCCTGGCCGACATGTACGCCGGCTCCGTCAAGATGGCCGGCCAGGATCGCAAGTCGGTCGTGGGCTCCGGTGGCATGACCACCTCCTGGTGGGGCATCAAGGGTACAGAGGACCTTGGCGGTGGTTTGAAGGTCGATTTCAACCTCACTGCCTTCATGCGCATGGACAGCGGTGACTACGGCCGTTTCCCGGGTGACACCTTCTTCTCGCGCGATGCCAACATTGGCCTGAACGGCAACTTCGGCCGCATCGGCCTGGGCCGAGACAAGGCTCCCAACTTCCTGCCCACAATTCTGACCAACCCCTTTGGCGATTCGTTCACGATCTCGCCTCTGGTGCTGCATGCCAACACACCCACAGCCGCCTGGGGCGGTGCTCGCCTGACCACGCCCGCCGACACCGGCTGGAGCAATATGCTGGTCTACACAACGCCTAACTTCGGTGGCCTGACCGCCAACGTGTACTACCAGTTCGGCGAGCAGTCGACTCCTGGCGATAAGAGCAAGAAGAATATGGGCGTGAATGCCCTGTACTTCAATGGTCCCTTGAGCCTGACCGCCTTCTATGAACGTGACCAGATCACCAACCCCGGCAGCGGCACGGTCATGCCCACCAAGAGCGACTGGATGGTCGGCGGTAGCTACAACTTCAATGTGGTGAAGCTGTACGCAACCTATGGCCAGGCCAAGGTCAAGGATCTGAACAGCAAGAGCAAGACCTACTCGCTGGGTCTGGACATCCCCGTCACCGGCACGCCTGGTACCGTCAAGGCTGCCGTGGCCCGTACCAAGTACGAAGCGGCTACCGATGCCACTCGCACCACAGCAACGCTGGGCTATGACCACTTCCTGTCCAAGCGCACCGATGTGTATACCGCTCTGATGTACGACCGCGTGAGCGATGCCAACCCCAAGACAGGTACCAGCCTGATCGCTGGTATTCGTCACCGCTTCTAAGATCAGTTCACCCTAGCGAGAAAGCGAGGCCAAGGCCTCGCTTTTTTCATGGCAGGTACTCTGCTTTTATCGAGGCAAGGTCGCGTCCAGCAGCTTCAATCGCCGGTCAATGGCCGCTGCCTCCTCCACGTCACCAGCCTGTTGTGCCGCCTTGCGCTGCAACAACAGCCAGGCCATCAAAGGCCGACGCCAGCCCTGCGCAGATGCGGTATCCACACCTAGCTTCAACAGCTGTGGCGTTGCCCCTCCCGCTCGCAGCACGACGCCTGCGGCCACCAAACGAGACAGCGGATCCTTGATGTCGGCAAGCGCAGGCGTTCCCGACGTGGCTATGGCCGAAGCCACAGCGCGCTGCGGCTCTGGCAGCTGCGCTATATCCGCCATCTCCAGTTGGGCTTGCAAATAGCGCGCATAAGCTTGTTCGGGCCTGGCCGCATCCTGGGCCCATGCCGCATAGCCGGGACAGTTGTCCCACTCCAGGCTAGCCACCTGAGCCGCACAACGCATCAGCTCCACACGGGCTGCCAGATCGGGGCGGCCTGTGCTGGCCACGGCATCACGGGCTTTTTGCCATTGCAGAGCTTCCACCCGCTGCTGCCCCTGCAGATAGGCAACACTGGCTTTTTGCGCGGCCGCCTCGGCACTCAAGGCCCAGTCAGGCGCAGGAGGTTGATTGCCGCAGGCAGCAAGCGCTATTACAGCGATAGCTGCTAGCGCTTTACCAGATTGGGCCAAGGCCATATTTCGCTTAAAACAGATACTCATGGCAGCTTCAGCTCCGGTTTATGGGAAAACGGCCATTTGCGCTGCAGGTCATTGAGTACCGACTCCAGACGCAGCAGATTGCTCTCCACTTCGGCACGCAAAGCCCCCAGGTCAGTCGATGCTTCGCGGGTATTGCTGCCAACCACCTGCAGATCGGCCAGCACGGCATCCACTTTGGCCATGCTCTTGCGGGTATCGGCAAGCAGCCCATTGAGCTGCTCTACCGTGGCCTTGACCTGAGGCATCACGCCATTCGCGTCGAAAACCTGGCTGTCCGCCCGGGCCACCATGCGGTCCATGCGGTTGACCACCGAGCTGGTTCGCTCCAGCAGTTGGGTCACCTTGCGAGCCTCCTCGTCGCTGCCCAGCACCACACCCAGAGCACCGCCCTGCCCCTGCATGCGCTCGGCGAGCTTGCGCACTTCGGCCAGAGATCCGCCCAGCGCCGAATCGGAGGAAGTCATGGCCGCCACATTGGCCAGCACCTCCTTGGCCGAGTTGATGATCTGCGGCAGCTCGGCCGTGGCATCGCCACTGAGTACGGGCCGCACAGAGTCCGCAGGCAGCTGCGCATCGCCAGGCATGCCTGAGTACGCCTTAATGGTGGTACCGCCCACAATGCCCTTGACCAGCGTGAAGACGCTGGACTGACGCAGCCAATGTGCATCTTTTTCAGGGACATCCACCAGAATGCGCACCGAACCATCGTCGGCCAGCTCGATCTTGCTGACGCGGCCTATGGGAAAGCCCGAGAAGGTCATGTCCATGCCTACCGCCACGCCCTCCGAGTCATCGGCGGTCAGCACCAGACGCTGCGTGGGCTCGAACACGCCACGCGCATACAACAAGTAGCCTGCGGCCCCCAGAATCAGCAGCAAGGTCAGCGCCAGCAGCGCCGCGGCCTTGGCACGCAAATGCGCAACCGGCTTGAGGTCCAGCAATTCATCATCGATCAATTGCTCCTCGGCCATCCGGGTTTCGCTGCCACGTCTTGCGGGCTCTTTGGACTCGGTCACCGTGATTTCCTTCTCAGTCATGACTCACGCAAGTCAGGTTCGGGCAAGACCTTGGCCTAAAAAAGCCATCCTGGCGCATCCTTGTTTGCGTAAGTCCAATCAGTAATAGTTGCCCATGAGAGAGATCACCTCGATCAGCAGCAGCACGGCAAACATGCGCGCAAATCCTCCCAACTCAGCGCCACCCTGGCGATGCCGTGCAACAGGCGTGTACAGCGCCGATGCCAGCGGCATGATCGCCACCGTCAGGCTGAAAAACCAGGTCTTGAGCACGAACACCAGCGTCAGCGATGGCGTGAAAATCCGCCCGAACACCCGCGTATAACCGCCAAACCCCGCCAGGTTGAAGCCATACACGCTGATATAGACCGTCACCAACGCCACGATGCAACTGAGCGCTGCCAGCGTGATGGCGGCAAAGACACCGGCCGCCGCACGCGGCACCAGCGCAGCGCGAATGGGGTCAACGCCTTGCCGCCTCCAGGTATCGAGCTGGCCCCGGGTGCGCATCTGCACCACCTGCACACCTGCGGGAATGGTGCAACGCATCGCCACAAACAAGGCCGCCGTCAACGGGATCAACTCGATCACCATCACCCGCACCACCAGATCCAGCGCATAGTGCGACAGCCCATAGCTTTGCGCCGTCACCATCACGATGCGCGCAATCACCGCGCACAACAATGCCGCCAGCGCCGTAAAGCCCGTGAGTACGGGCGCGGTCTGTACATAGATCTGCTGCGCCAGCATGCCGCGCGCGCCACGCCGGTAGCTGGACGGTGTCACGACCAGCACCAGCACCACGGCCGTCAGATAAATGCTGCGCCACGAAGCCAGGGCCTGCGCGCCCAGCGCAGACCCCATCCGTCCGGGCAGCTTGAGGGTGGTTTCGCTCCAGCTCATGCAGGAATGATAGCGCCCACTACAAGTGACCTGGGCATAAACCTATGAGACTTCCCTTCAGACATGGCGCTTTGCGGCTGGTCCGCCTTGCAAGGTCTCGGGCAGCGCCTCGTCGGCCTGGGCATGCAAGGCCTCGATGATGTGGCAATAACTGTCCGTACCGTCACACTGGCCGCGCAAATGCTCCAGCTCATGCTCCAGCGCCTGCAGTTCAGCCAGACGCTCGCGCACATGGCCCAGGTGCGTATCCAGCGTATCGCGTGCGGCCACGCAATCGGCCTTGCGCGCACCGTCCAGCGCCAGCAAGGTCCTCACCTCGTCCAGCGACATGTCCATGGCACGGCACAGGCGGATAAAGCGCAGGCGGTGCACATCGCCGTCGGTGTAAAGCCGGTACTGGTTGTCCTCGCGCACGCCGGGCGAGAGCAATTGCTCCTTCTCGTAATAGCGAATATTGGCTGCAGCAATGCCCGAACGCTTGGCCGCCTCGCCGATACGCCAGCGCGGAAGATCAGAAGAATTGAGCAGCATGCTTGACCTTAAAGTGACTTTATTGTTTTTAATACTGCCATGAAGCAAGAAAGCCTGTCCACCCACGCCCATGACGGCCACGACCACCAGCATACCCACGAGCATGGGCATGCACAGGTCGCCGCCGCCACTTCAAAAAAATCCATAGCACCTGCCGCAAGCTCTGCCTGCGGTACGGACTGCTGCGCACCGTTCACCATCAGCCAGCCGGCCAAGAGCCATGACCACGATCATGACGACCACGCCGGGCATGACCATGGCGTGCTGCCCGGCTGGCCGCGCATCTATGCGGCATTGGCCGCCGCCCTGGCGGCCGAAGCCTGCCACTGGTTTGGCGGCGACGGCGCGAACGCTCTGCTGCATTACCTGGGCATGGCACTGGCCGTGCTGGGCATTGCGCTCTCGGGCCTGGGCGTCTACAAGGCAGGCATCAAGGATCTGTTTCGCTTCAAGCTCGGCATTCATGCCCTGATGGCTGTGGCCGTCACGGGCGCCTTCATCATCGGCCAGTGGCCCGAGGCTGCCATGGTCATGGCCCTTTATGCGGCGGCAGAGCGCATCGAAGACCAGGCCATGGACAAGGCCCGCCTGGCCATCCGCAAGCTGCTGCAACTGGCACCCGAGACTGCCGATGTGCTGCAGCCCGATGGCAGCACCCAGCGCATGGCCGTCAGCGAAGTTCCGCTGGGCGCCGTGCTGCGCGTGACGCCCGGCGCTCGCGTGCCGCTGGACGGTCAGGTGACTGAAGGTGAAAGCTCGGTTAACCAGGCTCCCATCACGGGCGAGAGCGCGCTGGCGCACAAAGGCCCGGGCGATGAACTGTATGCCGGCTCCATCAATCAGGATGGCGAGCTACAGTTGCGCGTGACCGCCCCCGCAAGCGATAGCCTGATTGCGCGCATCGTCCATGCCGTGGAGCAGGCGCAGTCCTCGAAGGCTCCCACACAGCGCTTTGTCGACCGCTTCGCCGAGGTCTACACCCCCATCGTGCTGGTTCTGGCGATTGCCCTCGGCCTGCTCGCGCCCTGGCTGCTGGACTGGAGCTGGCATCAGGCCGCCTACCAGGCCCTGGCCCTGCTGGTCATCGCCTGCCCCTGCGCCCTGGTGCTCTCCACCCCGGTCACCGTGGTCAGCGCCCTCACTGCCGCCGCCAGACGCGGCATTCTGATCAAGGGCGGCAGCGCGCTGGAGTCGGCCCGCAGCCTCAAGGCCATTGCACTCGATAAAACCGGCACGCTGACCACGGGCTCGCCCAAGCTGGTGGACTGGCAGAGCTGGAATGCAACGGGCAGCGATGACACCGCCGCCCGCGCCTATGCGCTGGCATCGCGCTCCGACCATCCCGTCTCGCGGGCGATTGCCCAGGGGCTGGAAGAGCAGATCGGCAAGGACTTCGCCGAAGCACAGCAATTGCAAGCCCTGCCCGGCCGCGGCGTGCAGGCCCAGGTCGAGGGGCAGCGCTGGACGCTGGCCAATCTGCGCTGGGTGGGCGAGCAAGGCTGGGACAGTGCCGAACTCAAGGCCGCGCTGATGCTGCAGGAGCAACAGGGTCGCACCGTCACCCTGCTGGCCAATGAGCATGGCGTGCAGGCGCTGTTTGCCGTGGCCGACCCGCTGCGCCCCCAGGCCAAGGCGGCCGTGGCCCAGTTGCAGGCGCTAGGCGTCAAGCCCATTGTGCTCAGCGGCGACAACAGCGCCACCGTGCGCACGGTGGCCGCGGAAGCAGGCATCAGCGATGCACGCGGCAATATGCTGCCCGAGGACAAGCTCAAGACCCTGAGCGAGTTGCAGCGCGACATCGGCCCCACGGCCATGACGGGCGACGGCATCAACGACGCGCCGGCACTGGCCCAGGCCGACATAGGCTTTGCCATGGGCGGCATGCATGCCACCGACATGGCCATGGAGACCGCCGATGTGGTGCTCATGAACGACGACCTGCGCCGCATCCCCGAGGTGGTTGATCTCTCGCAGCGCGCGCACAGCGTGCTCTGGCAGAACATCAGCCTGGCCCTGGGCATCAAGCTGGCCTTCTTCATTCTGGCCGTCAGCGGCAATGCCAGCATGTGGCTGGCCGTGCTGGCCGATATGGGCGTGAGCCTGCTGGTGGTCGCCAATGGCCTGCGCCTGCGCCATTGGGGCAACAGACCTGAAAATGCATGAAATTCGACCTTAGCCCTTGATGGGAAAGCGCAAGCAGCTATCAAATTTACGATTTACTGCACCGGGTGGGGGAACTAAACCCCGCCCTTCGCTATCATTCAGCCCATGCGTCGCTTTTTCTCCTTGTTCCTGGTTTTGCTGCTGGCCCTGCGCGGCCTGGCAGGCGATGCCATGGCCATGGAGCAGAACACTGGCCAGTCCCATCACATGGGACATGCGCTGGTGCAGACGCAAAGCCTGGACGAAGTGGCCGCAATGGCAGCCGCTGTGCACCACGCGCATGCAAGCCTCGCGACCGACGCACAGCCGCATCACGACATGGCCGCGTCCCACAAGGCAGGCCCTGCAGGGGCCGTGAACTGCAGCGCCAATGCCGCCGACAGCGACTGCCACCAGCATGAAGGCCATTGCACGGCCTGCGGCATCTGCCACTCGACGCTGGCCAAGCCCGAGTTGCTGACGCTTCACTCCAGCCTCCCCCTGGCCGCCCAGCCGGCCCATGGTGCAGCGCGCTTTGCCAGCGCCGCGCCTGCCGACCTCGTCAAACCACCGATTTCTGCGCTCTAACGCCCTAGGTGCGTCCGCATTTTGATAGCAGCCATCGCGCTTGCTGTCTAGGTTTTGGCCGTAAAACGCTCATAACTGCGGACCTTCCCCCGGTTTTAGACGACAGGAATCCTCTATGCGCCAAGCGCATCCTCTTTCTTTGACAGCCATGGCTTTGCTCATGGCCGGTATCAGCCCGCCAGTCCTGGCCCAGCCGTCCGCACCGACTCTCCCGGCGGCCCAGTCCCCAGCCAGCAGTCACAACGTTTTCAACCCCGCAGCGCCCACGCTGGCGCTGCAGCATCAACCGCTCATGGCCAGCGCAGCCATCGTCACCCAGCCCGGCGACTGGAAAGCCGCCAATGCCGCGGTAAGCGAGTTCCCGCGCGGCCATGGCGATGTGCTCAGGTGGGAAAAATCTCAGGGCAATGCCTCCGGCCCGGCCCCGGACAGCGGTATATCCGCACATCAGCACCATCATGGAGGCCAGCCATGAGGCGCCTTGCATTCAAAGCCGCGCCATTGCTCGCTGCACTGGCTATGGCCGGCTGCGCCAGCATCTCGCCCGACGGACTGCGCGGCGACGTGGCCAGACATACCGAAGGCAGGCTGCCCGCTGGCGCACAGCTGCCGTCGCCGGACGCCCAGGCCCTGCAGGATGCGCAGGCCCAGATTGCCGACTGGCTCAAAGCCCCTGTCGATGCCGACACCGCCGTGCGCATCGCCCTGCTCAACAACCCCGGCCTGCAGGCCCAGCTGGCGCAGCTCGGCATTGCCGACGCGCAGCGCGTGCAGGTCCTGACCCTGCCCAACCCCAGCTTTACCTTCGGCCGCTTTCGCAACGGCCACGAGCGCGAGATCGAGCGCCAGCTCAGCTTTGGCCTGGTGCAGCTCATCACCCTGCCCTGGCGCAGCCGCTGGCAGGGCTGGCAGATGGAGCAAGCCACTCTGACGGCCGCCCAGCAGGTGCTGCTGCTGGCCTCCGACACACGCCGCGCCTGGCTGCGCGCCGTGGCCGCCGAGCAGGCTCTAGCCGCCAACGAACGCATGCACGAGGCAGCGGCTCTGGGCGGTGAGCTGGCACGCCGCATGGCCCAGGTCGGCAACTTCAGCAAGATGGACCAGGCCAGAGAGCTGGCCCAGCAGCAGCAGGCCTCCGCCCAGCTGGCACGCGCGCGTCTGAACGCCCAGCTGGAACGCGAGCAGTTGGCCCGCCGCATGGGTCTGTGGGGCGAGCAGTTGGCCTACAAGCTGCCCGAGCAACTGCCCGCCTTGCCCAAAGCCTCCGAGCTGCGCGGCGGCGATGACGCCGAAGCCACCGCCCTGCGTCAGCGGCTGGATCTGGGCGCTCTGCGCCGCGACCTGGATGTGACCGCCGGCCGCCAGGGCTGGGCCACTGTGGACACCATCTTTGGTGATATCGGCGCCAGCTACAGCAACAACACCAGCACCGAACGAGCCACCGGTCACAGCGACAAGACCCAGGGCTGGGAGTTCGACATGCCGCTGCCGCTATTTGACTGGGGCTTTGCCGCGCGCGGCATGGCACGCAACCAGGTGCTGCGCAGCGCATCGTTGCTGCGCGACAACGCCATACGTGCACGCAGCGAAGCCCGCAGCAACTGGCTGGCCTACCGCACGGCTTACGACCTGGCCCAGCAGCAGCAGGCCGAGGTTCTGCCCTTGGCCAAGCTGATGCAGGAAGAAACCGTCTACCGCTACAACGGCATGTTCATGAGTGTTTGGCAGCTGTTGGCCCAGGCTCGCAGCACCACGCAAGCGGTGGTGACCGCCACCGAGGCCCAGCGCGACTTCTGGCTGGCCGAAACCGATCTGCGCCTGGCCCTGACCGGCACATCGCCAGGAACCACCCCCACCGTCAACACCACCGCAGCGCCCGCTGCACAAGCCGAGGCAGGTCACTGATATGCAACGCCGATCCTTTTTCACTGGCGCTGCCACTGCAGTGGCAGCCGCCACCACTTCAATGGCCGTCAGCCGGGTTGCCATGGCGGCCCTGCCCGAACCCGTCATGCAAGGCAGCGCCGACACGGCCGCGCCTCTGACGCCGCCCAACGGTCGCCCCTACCAACCCGTGGTCACGCTCAACGGCTGGACCACGCCCTGGCGCATGAATGCGGGCGTCAAGGAGTTCCACCTCGTGGCCGAGCCCGTGGTGCGCGAGGTGGCGCCCGGATTTTTCGTCAATATGTGGGGCTACAACGGCCAGTCGCCGGGCCCCACGATCGAAGTGGTGGAAGGCGACAAGGTGCGTATCTTCGTCACCAACCGCCTGCCCGAGAGCACCACCATCCACTGGCATGGCCAGCGTCTGCCCAATGGCATGGACGGTGTGGGCGGTCTGAACCAGCCCCACATCCCGCCGGGCAAGACCTTCGTCTATGAGTTCGAGGCGCGCCGCCCCGGCACCTTCATGTACCACCCGCATTCGGATGAGATGGTGCAGATGGCCATGGGCATGATGGGCCTGTGGATCACCCACCCCAAGACAGCCCACCCGCTGATCGACAAGGTGCAGCGCGACTATGCCTTCCTGCTCAGCGCCTATGCGGTCGAGCCCGGCACCATGACACCGCGCATCAACGAGATGACGGATTTCAATATCTGGACCTTCAACAGCCGCGCCTTCCCCGCCATCAGTCCACTGGTGGCGCGTCAGGGCGACAAGGTGCGCATCCGCGTGGGCAATCTGACCATGACCAACCACCCCATCCATATCCACGGCCATGAGTTCGAGGTCACGGGCACCGACGGCGGCCCCATTCCAAAGTCCGCCCGCTGGCCCGAGGTGACGACGGATGTGGCCGTAGGCCAGATGCGCCAGGTGGAATTCATGGCCGACGAACCCGGCGACTGGGCTTTCCACTGCCACAAGAGCCACCACACCATGGGCGCCATGGGTCACGACGTGCCCACCATGATCGGCGTTCAGCATGCCGGCCTGGTGGGCAAGATCCAGAAGATCGTGCCCGACTACATGCTGATGGGCGAGCGCGGCATGGGCGATATGGGCGCCATGGAAATGCCTCTGCCCGACAACACCTTCCCCATGATGACCGGCCAGGGCCCTTACGGCCCCATCGAAATGGGCGGGATGTTCACCAGCTTCAAGGTGCGCAAAAACCTGGGTGCCAACGACTACGGCGATCCAGGCTGGTACCCGCAACCCAAGGGTACGCAAGCCTATGAATGGAAAGGCGCACCGCTGGATGCCAGCGCACCGCGCCAGACAGCACCCGGCAATGCGCCCGGTGCCGCCAACGCTCGCAAACCCGACACCGGCAAAGACCACGCTCACCACTGACAGGAATGCTCACCATGAAAACTATGCAATTCATAGCTGCCTGCGCTTTGCTGGCAAGCGCCAGCACCTCATTTGCGCATGGAAACACCAGCCATGCCTCGGCGACAGGCCCTGTCATCAAGGAACAGAAAGCCTGGGGAATTGCGTCCGACGAGCGGGCCGCGCTGCGCACGCTCACGATTGAGATGACCGACGACATGCGCTTTGCCCCCGATCATTTCACCGTCAAGCGGGGCGAAACCCTGCGCCTGCGCGTGGTCAACAAAGGCCAGCTCATGCATGAGATGGTGCTGGGCACCAGGGCCTCGCTCGACGAGCACGCACAGATGATGCTCAAGTACCCCGGCATGGAACATGCCGAACCCTATATGGCCCATGTGGCTCCAGGCAAGGCTGAAGACCTGGTGTGGAGCTTCAACCGCGCAGGTAATTTCAACTTCGCCTGCCTGATTGCAGGCCATTACCAGGCCGGCATGACGGGTCGCTTCACCGTTACCGAATAAACCAAGAAAGGATATCCATGCAATCCACCAATCGTCGTCACGCCCTGCACCTGCTGGCAGTTGCTGCCGCGGCTGCAGCCTTGCCCGCCTACGCCAACAAAACCGCCCCCGCCGCCAAGATTCCCATGGAAGTCTGGAAAGACCCGAACTGCGGTTGCTGCAAGGACTGGATTGCCCTGATGGAGCAAGCCGGCTTTGCCGTCAAGGTGCACGACGTGGGCAACAACGCCGTGCGCGCCAAGCTGGGCCTGCCGCAAAACCTGGGCTCCTGCCACACCGCACTGGTGGGGGGCTATGTGGTCGAAGGCCATGTACCGGCTGCCGATGTGCACAAGCTGCTCCAAGCCAAGCCCAAGGCCCTGGGCATCACCGTACCCGGCATGCCCATTGGCAGCCCCGGCATGGACGGCCCCGAATACGGCGGCCGCAAGGACCCATTTGATGTGCTGCTGGTTACCAAGAACCTCATGAACAGCGGTGTCAGCACCGTCGTATTTACCAGCTACCGCGGCTGACCCCAATTCAGGAGAACATGATGAGAAACCTCTTTCACACCACTTTGGCAGCCCTGAGCCTCGGCATGGCACTGGCCGCTCCGGCTTCCGCACAGGACCACTCGGCGCACGCAGGTCATGGGGCGATGGCCGATGCTTCGGCAGCCACATCGACCGGCCAGACCGATGTGCTGACCGCCGGAGAAATCACCCGTGTGGACGCCCGCACAGGCAAGCTGACGATCCGCCATGAAGAAATCAAGAACCTGGACATGCCTCCCATGACCATGGTGTTTGCGCTGTCAAGCTCCGCACAGTCGGCCTCTTTCAAGGCCGGTGACAAGGTGTTGTTCCATGCCGAGGACAAGGATGGCTCGCTGATCATCACCCGCATCCAGCCAGCGTCCTGATGCAGCCTCGCCGTTGAGACGATGACGATGCCATGCAAGCATGGCATCGTCATCACGTCAGCGCCCCGTGGGCGGTGCAGCGGCATGGCCTGCCACGCGCTCCAGCACATCCCCGGGCACATCACGACCACTGCACACCAGCAGATCATGGGCATTGCGACCCTGGGCGTCTCTTCGCTGGAGGTCGACCCCGGCCGACCAGAACCAGCGTACGGCCGCCCAGGCGCCATGGTCCACGGCAATCAGATACGGGGTGCGGCCTTTGCCATCCCCGGTCTTGTCGAGATCGGCCCCCGCTTGCTGCAGCACTTGGAGCATCTCTGTGCGCCCGTTGAAGGCTGCCCAGGCGCTGGCGGTCATGCCCGTTGCCAGACTCACCTGATCCAGCGGACTGCCTTGCTCCACCAGCCATTGGGCTGCGGCCTCGTTGCCGCAGTTAAGTGCCGTGATCAGCGCATTGAGGCCTGTGCTCTTTTGCACATAGGCGATATCGTCGCCATTCTTCAGGTGCAGCTCCAGCGCAGCGATATCGCCTCTTTCAGCGGCCTTGAGCAGTTTCATCGTCATCTCAGTACATCCATTTCTTGACTAGCCTCTGCCCAAAGCGCTCGCTCAGCAGCGCTTCGGCCTGTTCATCGCCATCATCCCGCCCCTGGGCCACGGCATGACTGCGGCATAGCGACATCAGAGCCAGTGCGTCCAGATAGTCGCCCACATCTACGAACATACGGGTCAGCAAGGGGCTGCTGTCATGGTCCAGATACCAGACAGAGCCATCGCGACGGTCAAAGCACCAGAGATTGCCATTGCCCAGATAGTCGCCGAACACCACCAGCTCGCTCAGCTGTGCCATCAGCTCCTGCGCCTGTTGCGGTGCACTCATTTCCACAATATCGGCAATACCCGGAAACACGACCTTCACGGGCCCGATGGCGTCCATGTCCGCGTCCGGCGCCAGCAGGTCAAAGCGCGGACTCAGCAAGCGCTCGGCCCAGTCCAGCACACCAAGCTGCAAAAGATAGTCACGCAAGGACTGGGGCAGATTGCAACCCAGGCGCCATTCGCACAGGCGCAACTCGGCCCGGCTGAAGGGCTTGGCTTGAGCAGGCTCTTCGTCCATCCAGGCATGGGCTTGCAGGCCTTGATGCCAGTAAGCCAGTCGCTGCTCTGCCGTGGCATTGACCGTTAGCCAGTACGGCTCGGGCACATCGGCCTCATCCCACACATCATGGTTTTCTACAAAGCGCTGGCTGCGCCCGAACTCGGCCTGCAGAAAGCGAGACCATGCTTGCGCGTCAAATGGTGAAGGCCAGTGCATCCGGGCGAGTACCGCCACCGGCATCCACGGCACATAGCCCATGCGCTGCACCTCATTCGCATCGCGCGCCACAAAGCGCAAGGCAGGCTGTTTCAGCAGATCTGCTGGCGGGGACTGATTTGGCGCCACAAGCTGGACAGCGGCATCGGCAGGCAGATCCACCCAGTCGCTCGGCGCGAGTTCGGGCAATGCCTGCACCAGCGCGGGCAGGTCTTTGAAGATTTTCATGCAGGCATTTCGTGTTTTCTGTGCATTTCGTGCGCGGGGCTTAGACTGCGCGTCCTATGTTGACGCTAGAGCAGTTTCACTCCGGGCTGGCCAATGGTTCACTGGCCCGCGCACACCATATCAGGCTCAGCGATGGGCTGACCCAGTTCCCCGCCGCGCTTTATCAGCTGACCGAGACGCTGGAAATTCTCGATCTGTCGGGCAACCGGCTCAGCACCCTGCCCGATGATCTGACGCGTTTTGCGCGGCTGCGCATTCTGTTTGCCTCGAACAATCCGTTCAGCGAACTGCCCCTCGTGCTGGGCCGCATGCCGCAACTCGAAATGGTGGGTTTCAAAGCCTGCCGCATCACGCATATGCCCGAGGACAGCCTGCCGGCGCGCCTGCGCTGGCTGATTCTCACGGACAACCACGTGCAGCGGCTGCCCGAGTCCATCGGCCAATGCACACGCCTGCAAAAGCTCATGCTGTCGTGCAACCAGCTGAGGCAGCTGCCCCAGAGCCTGCAACATTGCCAGGCGCTGGAGTTGCTGCGCATGGCAAGCAACCGTTTCGAAGATGCTC
Organism: Comamonas resistens; assembly: GCF_030064165.1. Lineage (NCBI taxonomy): Bacteria > Pseudomonadati > Pseudomonadota > Betaproteobacteria > Burkholderiales > Comamonadaceae > Comamonas > Comamonas resistens. The sequence goes on along the minus strand of NZ_CP125947.1, from coordinate 1,741,345 downwards.
CCGAAGTCATCTTCCGGCTGCCTCGCCTGGCGTGGCTGGCGCTGGCAGGTAATCCAATGACTCAAAAAAAGGAGCTGGATACGCTTTCAGCGCATGGGATTGAGTCCATTTTCTATCAAAATTTGCAGATTGCCGGCAAGCTGGGCGAAGGCGCCAGCGGCCATATCTACCGCGCCAGCCTCAACGGACAGGAGCTGGCACTCAAGGTTTTCAAGGCCGCCCAGACCAGCGACGGTACGCCGCAATCCGAACTGGCAGCAGGCATTGCGGCAGGACAGCATCCTCATCTGCTGACGCCACTGGCGCAGGTTCTGGGCGCTCCTGACGGGCAAATGGCCACGGCCCTGCCCCTGCTGGATTCAGCCATGCAGCCGCTGGCCGGGCCGCCCAGCTTCGACAGCTGCACACGTGATGTCTATGACCCCGAACTGCGCCTGCAAGCCGACCAGGCCCAGCAGCTGCTGCAAGGCATACGCTCTGCCATCACCCATCTGCACGGCCGTGATCTGCTGCATGGAGATCTGTATGCCCACAATATCCTGTGCAATCTGCAGACCGGGCGGGCCGTACTCAGCGACTTTGGGGCGGCTGCACTTTTGCAAGGCCTGCCTGAAACTCAGAAAGCGCAGCTGCAGCAGATCGAGCTGCGTGCACTGCGCCATCTGGAAAACGAGGTTCAAGCCCTTGTCGGCTGAGACTTATTGCAGAAATGCGGGCTTGGCATAGCCCGCAAACTTGCTGTCCACCACACTCTTGAACTCGGCGGACTTGTAGGCTGCAGCCAGATCCTTGGCCCATTGGGCATCCTTGTCCTTGGTCTTGACAGCCACGATGTTCAGATAATGCTCGGGCGTTTTTTCCAGCAGCACCGAATCCGACAGTTTCAGGCCCGAGGAAATCGCAAAGTTGCCGTTGATGATGGCGTACTGCGCATCATCGAGCGCACGCGGCAGATGAGCTGCGTCCAGGGGAACGAGCTTGATCTTCTTGGGGTTGGAGGCCAGATCCAGCTCGGACACGCGCAGCGGGTTCACGCCTTCCTTGAGCTTGACCAGCCCCGCCTGCTGCAGCAGCAAGATGCCCCGCGCCAGATTGCTGGCGTCATTGGGCAGGGCGATGCGATCGCCCTCCTTCAGCTCGGCCAGGCTCTTGCGCTGCTTGCTGTAGACGCCCATGGGAGCAATCGGCCCCTGGACCAGGGCCGTCAGATCGAGCTTGCGGTCGCCCTTGAACTGGTTGAAATAGACCTCGTGCTGGAAGAAGTTGGCATCGAGCGAGCCATCGGCCAGGGCCAGATTGGGCTGCACATAGTCGTTGAACTCCACCAGACGCACCTTGTAGCCCTTTTTCTGCAGGATGGGGACGATGCCGTATTGCAGCTGATCAATGTTGGAGCCTGCCGTGCCGCCAATGACCAATTGCTTTTTGCCCGCGTCCTGGGCCGTCGCCGGCAAGACGCCCATGACCAGTGCAGCGCCTGCCAGCAGAGTGGTGGCCAGAAGACCGCGGCGGCGCCGTGCCACGGAAAAAAGATGGGTCATGCTTGCTCCTCGTCAATGTACTGAGTTTTGATGCGAAAGGTTTGGCTCTGCAGCATGCAGAGGCCTTTGCAGTATCCAGACCGCGGAGACAAATTCCAACCAATAAAAACCCATGCTCTTATTTGCTTTTCATCTAAAACCAGCAAATCCACAGGCATGAAAAAGGGCCGCATCGCGGCCCTTGGCGTCTTCAGTCCAACCCTATCACTTCAGGAAGGCAGGCTTGGAGTAGCCGGGAAACTGGCTGTCCACCACGGCCTTGAACTCGGGCGAGCGGTAGGCGGCGGCCAGATCCTTGGCCCACTGGCTGTTTTCGTTGCCGGTCTTCACGGCCACCACGTTCAGGTACAGATCGGGAGTCTTTTCCAGCACCACGGCTTCGCTCAGCTTCAGGCCCGAGGAAACGGCAAAGTTGCCATTGACCACCACATAGTCAGCGTCTTCCAGCACGCGGGGCAATTGGGCTGCCTCCAGCGCAACGAACTTGAGCTTGTGGGGATTGGCAGCCAGATCCAGCTCGGAGATGCGAGCCGGGTTCACCCCTTCCTTGACCTTGACAAGGCCGGCCTGCTGCAACACCAGCAATGCACGCGCCAGGTTGCTGGGGTCATTGGGCAGAGCCACCTTGGCGCCGCTCTTGATATCGGCCAAGGACTTGTGCTTTTTGCTGTAAACGCCCATGGGTGCCACCGGGCCTTGCGCAATCACGCTCAGCGCCAGCTTGCGATCGGTGGTGAACTGATCGAAATAGGCACGGTGCTGGAAGAAATTGGCATCCAGCGAACCGTCGGACAGCGCCAGATTGGGCTGAACATAGTCATTGAACTCGATCAGCTTGATCTGATAGCCCTTTTTCTGCAGCTGAGGCACTATGCCTTTTTGCAGCAGGTCGTAATTGGAGCCGGCGGTGGCGCCAATCAGCAGGTTCTTCTTGGCAGCATCATTGGCCAGAGCAGGAGCTGCCGCTGTGGCCAGCAAGGCCATGGCAGCCGTTGCCAGAACTGCGCGGCGACTGGCGGCAAAAGAAAAACGTGCAGACATGAATCACTCCTTGAACATCAAAAACCGGCAGCACAGGCATCACACCTTTTTTGCACTGCAGCAATGGAGTGAGTATGAACCTTCCAGGGGACTGCTCTTAAGAAGAAAAAGCAATCTGTTTAGCTAGATAAACATATATACAGGCGCAATACTCACACTGATACGCAGCATTGCCCATCCCACGCCAAAGGTAGCTCCAACATGCCCTCACCCTCGTCCATTCAGGATTTGCTCCGCCACCAGGGCCACATCGGCCTGGTCAAGGGCCTGCGCGTCGGTCATTTCACGGATCCGCGCCGCCCCACGGGCTGCACTGCGGTGCTCTGCCCCGAAGGTGCCGTGGGCGGTGTCGATGTGCGCGGCGCGGCACCCGGCACGCGCGAGACCGATCTGCTGCATCCCAGCAATCTGGTGCAACAGGTGCACGGCATCATGCTGTCCGGCGGCAGTGCCTGGGGCCTAGATGCTGCAACGGGCGCAGTACGCTGGCTGGAGGAACAGGGGGTGGGCCTCGACATAGGCGTGGGCCGCATTCCGCTGGTTCCTGCCGCCGTGCTGTTTGACGTGATGATGGGCGACTGGCTGGTACGCCCCGATGCGGCTGCGGGCTATGCGGCCTGCCGGAACGCCAGCACGGATCGCGCAGCCGAAGGCTCGGTAGGTGCTGGCGCCGGTGCCGTCGTGGGCAAGGTGTTTGGCCTGGATCGCGCCATGAAGGGTGGCATAGGCTCGGCCAGCTTCACGGTCGATGGCGTGACCGTGGGCGCCATCATTGCCTGCAACGCGCTGGGCGATGTGTTCAATCCCTTTACAGCTCAGTTGCTTGCAGGCACCCGCGCCAAGGATGGCTTGCAGCTGCGCGGCACGCGTGATGCCTTGCTCGATGGCGAAGAGCCCAGGCCGGTACTGGCAGGCAGCAACACCACGATTGGCGTAGTTGCCACAGATGCGCAGCTGAGCAAGGTTCAGGCCCACAGAATGGCAGTTGTCGCCCACGACGGGCTGGCCCGCGCCATCAACCCCGTGCACACCATGAGCGATGGCGACAGCCTCTTTGCCCTGGGCACCGGCCAGTCCGGCAAAAGCCTGGGCATGATGACACTGTGCACGCTGGCCGCCGAGGCAGTGGCGGTCGCCACGGCCCGTGCCATCCTGCTGGCTCACTCTGTAGAGGTAGCCAATCAACCCAGGTTGCCCTCGGCCTGCGATATGGGAGTGTGCTGACGCAGGCTCTCAAACCTGGGCAGCGATGCGTGTCAACTGCCCCTTGGCCAGCAGCTTGTCCCGCATGCGCCGCGTCATGCTCTGCGTGCTGCCATCCTCTGCGGTGAACAGAAACAGACTTTGCTGCGGGCTGACCCAGGTCAGTTGCGTGCGCAGTTGCTGGCGCTCGCTGCGCAGTTCTACCCAGGTACCCAGCGACCATTGCACAGCGGTATCTGACACAGACTTGCTGGGCTCTGGCGTGGGCATCGCTTCAATCTCAGGCATCGCAGCGGGCATAGGCTGCGTCTGCGGCAAAGATGGAGCCTGCTCTACAGACACAGTTGCACCTTCAGGCTCAGGCTGGCGTGGCTCAACCCCACCCATATCCAGTGCCTGCTGCTGCAAGCTGCCTATGCGTGCAGCCAGCGCTGCGATCTCGGCCTCCGAACGCCCCACGCTCTGCAAGCCGCGAGCCAGGCGCCGCTGCAACCTGGGCGCCAAAGCTATCAGCCTTGCCGTATCCTGCGCGGCCTGGGCAGACACGCTCCACAGCAGACTGGGCACCAAGGCCAGGTAGCCGCCCGGGTCGCGCTCGGAGCCCTCGCCCTGGCGCTGCTGCGCGCGCGCGACCACCTCCGCCCAGGGGCCTGTCACGAAATCCAGAATGTCTTCAGGCACCCCTTTGGCACTGGGCAGATTGCGAATCGTCTGTGCAATGCTTCGGGCATCGGGCTTGGAGCGGATCAAGCCCTGGACGGACGGCCGCTCAAGCAAACCCAGCGCCGATGTCATCAGCCCCTGACTTGTGCTTGCAGGCTCTGCAAAGGTGCTCAGCGATATGACCGTGCCCAATGCCCCATCGGGCGGCCACTGCTCACGCGCAAATTGCAAAGCCAGCACAAAGGTCTGAGCATTGATCTGCTGCAAACCCGCCAGCCTGGCTGCCACCGCCCTTGCCACCTCAATGAAATGCGCAAAACCCAGCGCAGACTCGCTCACAAACCACAGGCTGCGCGCCGTCAGCTCATCGAGCAATTGCCTGGCCGCATGCTGTCGATTGTCGAAAAATGTCGCGTCATGCTCGACCAGGCGAACCAGAGAGGGCTCCAGCTCATGCAACACGCTTTGCACTGCAGGCAACAACCGGGCATCGCTGTACATATGCGCCATCATGCGCTGCACCGTACGCACCTGCACCAAGGCTTGTGGCGTCTGGCTGGGTGCCAGAGCCGGCAGTTGCAAGCCCATCCCTCCCGAGAGCTGCGACGGCTCGGTCATTTGCAAGGCGTTGCTGGAATACGACGCCCAGCCGGTCTGCAATCCCAGCAACACATCGGGCTGGGTTGCAGCCATCGCTGACGGCTCAGGCCAGCCTGCCAGCATCGAGTCCGTCAATGACTGTGGCACGGTGAAGTACCTATCTTCAATCCAGCGTAGATCGGTTGCCATTTCCTGCAGCAATCGCAAGGTCAGCAGACTCTGAGATGAATGACCATCTGTGGATTCGACCCCGTAGCGCGCCGGCTGAACGCTTTGCTGGCGCAGCAGTGTTGCCACCTTGGCATATTCCGTCACCAGAATACTGCCCAGTTGCGGCCCCATGAGATCGCGCCAGCATTGCGCCACTTCGGCTGCAGGCTGAACAGCCGTCAAGGACTGATCCAGGGCTCGCACATAGTTTTCAGGCCGCAGGGGATTGCATTCGGGGTTGGCCAGCTCCAGACCTTGCGCACCGCACATCAATGCGTCCAGATCTGCCAGGGCCAGCTCTACCTGCGGCGCCACCATCTGCAGCAGCTTGTGCTCTGCCTGCAGTTGTCGATGGGCGGACTCTGCCATGCCTGTCAGTGAGCGCAGCGATGCGTCCCCCATATCGAGGGACTGGGCAGTGAAGGAAAACGGTTGCCGGGCAGACAGGACCAGTGCTTCCAGCAAATTCTGCGGGTAGCTGCTGATCAAATGCGCGCGGTGCTGCTGCAAGTTATGCAGTGCTGCACTCAGCACATCGCGCTGAATATTGGGGGAGTCATGAAAAAGCGCCTGTTCCAGGGCGTACTCGGTACGCTGCAACAGGCGCTGCATCAATGCGTCCGCGCCACGCACTGCCTGGACAAGGCAGGTGCGCAACACGGATACAGATGCTTGGGCGAGGCTCATAGCCCCTAAGAATACCCGCTCCAGCCGAAGCTGGAGACATTTTGATGCTTACTTCAACGCCTTGTAACGCATGCGCTTGGGTGCAGCACCATCTTCTCCCAGACGTTTTTTCTTATCCGCTTCATATTCTTGATAGTTGCCATCAAAGAACACCCACTGCGAATCGCCTTCAGCGGCCAGGATGTGCGTGGCGATACGGTCCAGGAACCAGCGGTCATGGGAAATCACCATCACGGTACCGGCGTATTCCAGCAACGCGTCTTCCAAAGCTCGCAGGGTTTCCACGTCCAGGTCGTTCGAGGGCTCGTCCAGCAGCAGCACATTGCCGCCTTGAATCAGGGTCTTGGCCAGGTGCAGACGGCCGCGCTCACCTCCGGAGAGCATGCCCACCTTCTTTTGCTGGTCCTGGCCGTTGAAGTTGAAGCGGCCCGCATAAGCGCGCGAAGCCATGGTGAACTTTCCCACATTGATCATGTCCAGACCACCGGAGATGTCTTCCCACACGGTCTTTTCATTGGCCAGCGCATCACGGTGCTGATCCACAAAGGCCATCTTCACGGTCTGGCCGATTTCAACCGTACCGTTATCGGGCTGTTCCTTGCCCGCAATCAGCTTGAACAGCGTCGATTTACCGGCACCGTTGGGGCCGATGATGCCGACGATGGCACCGGCAGGGATGTTCATGGACAGGTTGTCGATCAGCAGACGGTCACCAAAAGCCTTGGAAACGTTCTTGAACTCGATGACCTTGGAGCCCAGTCGTTCGGCCACAGGAATGAAGATTTCCTGTGTTTCGTTGCGGCGCTGGTATTCGTAATCGCTCAGCTCTTCGAAGCGGGCAATACGGGCCTTGGACTTGGCCTGACGACCCTTGGCGTTCTGGCGCACCCACTCCAGCTCCTTCTTCAGAGCCTTGGCACGGGCTTCCTCACCCTTTTGTTCGGCTTCCAGACGGTTGCCCTTCTGGATCAGCCAGTCGGAGTAATTGCCCTTGTAGGGAATGCCGTGGCCACGGTCCAGTTCAAGAATCCACTCGGCGGCATTGTCCAGGAAGTAGCGGTCGTGGGTGATGGCCACCACCGTGCCCGAGAAGCGATGCAGGAACTGCTCCAGCCAGTCCACCGATTCTGCATCCAGGTGGTTGGTAGGCTCGTCCAGCAGCAGCATATCGGGCTTGGACAGCAACAGCTTGCACAGTGCCACCCGGCGCTTTTCACCACCGGAGAGCTGGCCGATGACGGCATCCCATGCGGGCAGACGCAGCGCATCAGCGGCGATTTCCAGCTGGTGCTCGGAGTCGGTACCTGCGGCAGCGATGATGGCTTCCAGCTCGCCCTGTTCGGCAGCCAGCGCGTCGAAGTCTGCGTCTTCTTCGGCATAGGCCGCATACACCTCTTCCAGGCGTGCCTTGGCGTTGTTCACCTCAGCCATGGCTTCTTCGACCGCCTGACGCACGGTGTGCTCAGGGTTCAGTTGGGGTTCCTGTGGCAGGTAGCCGATGGACAGGCCTGCCATGGGGATGGCCTCGCCTTCGAACTCCTTGTCCACGCCGGCCATGATCTTCAGCAACGAAGACTTGCCCGAACCGTTCAGACCCAGCACGCCGATCTTGGCGCCAGGGAAAAAACTCAGTGAAATATCCTTCAAGATCTGGCGCTTGGGCGGCACAGTCTTGGTCAGGTGGTTCATCGAAAAAACGTATTGAGCCATGTCCGAATTGCTTTGAGTAACGTGAATCTATGCAAAAAAACGTGCCGCTTTGCACGGCAATCCAACCATGATTATCGGTGCATGCGACAATACCCCTCGCAACAGGCGTCCAGTTGCCTATTGCAGCAGCACTTCAGCTGGGGACAACGGAAGCGTTTCCAGGCTCCCGACACGCAAACTTTATCTGCCTACAACTGGCCAGGCTGCCCCACGGGCCGCCATGACAGGCTGATACCCCGCGCCAAGGATTGGCGCAATTGATCACAATGACATTTGAAGAACTGAATCTGGCACCCGCCATTCTCAAGGCCGTACAAGAGCAGGGCTACGAAAACCCCACCCCCATTCAGGCTCAGGCCATTCCCCTGGTTCTCGCTGGCCACGACCTGCTGGCTGGTGCCCAAACCGGCACTGGCAAAACCGCAGCCTTTACGCTGCCCATGCTGCAGCGTCTGTCCGAAGGCACCGCACCCCAAAACAAATTTGGCGGCAAAGGTATCCGCACTCTGGTGCTGACACCCACTCGCGAATTGGCCGCTCAGGTTGAAGAAAACCTGCGCAGCTACGCCAAATACCTGGACATCAATTCCACCGTCATCTTCGGCGGTGTTGGCATGAAACCACAGATTGCCCGCATTGAAAAAGGCGTAGACGTGCTGGTGGCCACACCTGGTCGCTTGCTGGATCTAGCCGGCCAGGGCTTTATGGATCTGTCCACCGTCGAGATGCTGATTCTTGATGAAGCCGACCGCATGCTGGACATGGGCTTCATCCACGATGTCAAGAAAGTGCTGGCACTGGTGCCCAAGGACAAGCAAAGCCTGCTGTTCTCCGCCACCTTCAGCGATGAGATCCGCGAGCTAGCCAGCGGCCTGCTCAAGAACCCCCAGTCCATTCAGGTCACGCCGCGCAACACCACGGTGCAGCGCATCAAGCAGGTGATCCACCCCGTGGGCCGCGGCAAGAAGAAGCAGGTGCTGCTGCACATCATCCAGGAAAATAACTGGAGTCAGGTGCTGGTGTTCACGCGCACCAAGTTCGGTGCCAACAACGTGGCCGAATATCTGACCAAGAATGGTGTCAGCGCCATGGCCTTGCATGGCAACAAGAGCCAAAGCGCCCGGACACAAGCACTGGAAGGCTTCAAGACCGGTGAGCTGCGTGCATTGGTGGCTACAGATATCGCGGCACGCGGCATCGATATCGACGAATTGCCCAATGTGGTGAACTACGAGATCCCCAATATCTCGGAAGACTATGTGCACCGCATTGGCCGTACCGGTCGTGCAGGTCGCGAAGGCAATGCCGTGAGCCTGGTCTGCATGGACGAAGAAGGCTTCATGATGGACATCGAGCGCTTCACCAAGCAGGAGATTCCGGTGCAGCCCATCGAGGGCTTCGGCCCCGAAGAAGGCGAAGTGGCCGAGCCCATCGCCATGGGTCGCCAGACACTATGGGGCGGCGCAGGCAAGCCCCCCAGCCGTGATGTCATGCAAGCAGCGGCCAAGGCCGCTCGCCAGGAAATGATGGAGCGCATTCGCACCAACAAGACTGCTGGCACAGATCGCGGACGAGGAAACCGTCGCCCTGCCGCCGCCCAAGGTCAAGATCCAGCCGGAACACAAGGCGATCAGGGTGCAGAAGGTCAACGCCCGGCACGCCAGCACAACAAGCCACGCAGCAACAACCGCACACAACAGCGCGGCCAAAGCGCGGACCGCAATCAACACTCGGATCAACCTCAATTCGGCCAAGCTGATCGCGCACCTCGCCCACAGAATGGCCAACAGCGCCCTGCCAAGCGTAGCGGCAGCAACGGTGCTCGACAATTTGGTGATCGCGAACGCAGTGGCGGTCGTTACGAAGACCAGCCACCTCGCCCCGATGCTCATCTGGGCACACAACTCGGTCACGCCCGCGGCAACGGCCCACGGGGCAGCGGAAATGGCGGCCAGCCAGACCCCATGCGCACCAGCGTGGACAGCATGGCTGATCGCGGTCGTCGCGGTGGCTTCGGCGGCGGCCGAGGCGGCTTCGGCGGCAGCGGCAACCGAGGTGGAGGCCGCGGCGGCTTTGGTGGCGGCTATGGCCGCTAAATAAGCGCCTTCTGCCCCGCCCAAAGGGGCTGCAATAGTCAATATTGCAGCCCCTTCTTCTTTTCCTGATCACAGCTTGGTCATGGGCTGACAGCAGGCAGCAAGACTGCGGGTCTAACATCGCCACAGAGTGTGCGAAGCTTGCGCCTGCCGTTTCAGGCATGTTCTTTTATTCATTCGTGCTTTAAAACTATGACGTTTTCCTCCACATCCGTGTCCCTTCATGCTACGCGTACGCCCGCCCGGAAAGTCAGCGGAATGCTAAAGCTCACGGCTGTGGCCCTGGCTAGCCTGCTTACCGGCTGTGCCAATGTTCAGTTGCCAGTATGGACAGGCACCTCTGCACCCACTCCCGGGCGTCCCCCTTCTCAGATCGACAGCCCTGCCACCAACTCAGCCGTCAGTCAGCCAGTGGCTCCCACAGCCCAGCTGACACCTCTGCCCTACAACCCATCCATCGAAGCCCGTTTTCCCGCCCCCACAGTCCGTTATGAGACTCCAGGCCTCGCCGAAGGCCGCCAGCAATTCACCACTCAGGCGGAAATGGAAAGTTGGTTGCAGTCAGTTTCAGGGAAAGCGGCCAACGGCCAGCGACTGGATGTAGCCACCATCGGCACCTCTCAGCGCGGCCAGCCTCTGCTCGCCCTCCTCGCCGCACAAGGTCAAAGCACACAGGCGACCTCCCTGAACAACAACGGCAAGCCCACTGTCTTGCTGGTCGGTCAACAGCATGGGGATGAACCTGCAAGCGCCGAAGCACTACTTGCCATAACCCGTGAGCTGGGGCAAGGAGGGCTGCTGTCGCCACTGCTGCAACAGATCAACGTCATCATCGTGCCGCGCGCCAACCCCGATGGAGCCCAGACCGCAAGCACATTGACCGCTGATGGCACCGACCTGGCTCACGACCATCTGACGCTAAGCACGCCTGAAGCACAAGCTCTTGCCAAACTGGCCCGCAATTACCGCCCAGCAGTCGTGATTGATCTTCAAGAATTCGCCGCTGGAGGCAGCTTCCTGCAAAGATTCGAGGCAGTTCAACGGTACGACACCCTGCTCCAACCTGCAGCCACTGCCAACGGTCATGAATTTGTGAACAAAGCTGCACGCGAATGGATCACCGACCCCATGCGCAACGCGCTGAGTCAATCGGAGATCAGCAGTGATTGGTATTACGAAACCAGCACACAGGCCAATGACAAAACACTGTCCATGGCCAGCATTGCGCCCAATAGTCTAAGCAACGCCAGCAGCCTCAAGAATGCAGCGTCCGTTCTTGTATCCAGCCGGGGCAGCGACTTGGGCCGTCTGCACATCCAGCGCCGTGTGCATAGCCTGGTCACCGCAGTCAATAGCGCTCTGCGCAGCGCTGCAGCCAAGGCAAAGAACCTCAATCAGGTGGAATCCTTCGTTGCTCGCGACATTGCCTCTCAAGCCTGCCGTGGAACAGTGGTAGTGCAAGCCCAGAAAACGCCCGAACAACGCAATATCAGCATGTTCCAGGCCAACTCTGGCCAGGAGCTTCAAGCCCGGGTGGACTGGAACTCGTCTCTGACACTCAAGTCCAGCCAGACAAGACCACGTCCCTGTGGATACTGGATCTCCGGCGAGTCCAGCCAGGCCGTTGAGCGTCTGCGCATGCTGGGCATTCAGGTTGCGCAGATCGCTGAGCCGGGTCAAATGTTGGCTGATAGCTACCAATCACAGCAGACCGGTGGTTTTGTACTCACTCGCGGCTCTATTGATACACCTGCGGGCAGTTATTACATCTCCCTCAATCAGGCCAAGGCCAACTTGGCCGTTGCAGCCCTGGAGCCTGATACCCAGTACAACTATCTGTACAAGCACTTGATCACAATGCCTTCCGATATTGCACGAGTCGTCACCGCACCCTCGGTAGTATTTGAAGAAGAAGCGGAATAAGCAGTTCGCGGCATCTGCCGTGCTCAGCACCGAGGGCACTACACATAAAGCAAAGCCCGCCATGTTCATCATGGCGGGCTTTGCTTTGAAAGATCTGGCCTGCCCGACAGGGATCGAACCTGTGACCCACAGCTTAGAAGGCTGTTGCTCTATCCAACTGAGCTACGGGCAGATTTATTGAAACAACCCAGCTGATGCTGGGTTGTTGAGAGATGGTGGGCTGGCGTCAATTGAATCATCAATATAAGTCATTGATTTTATTCAAATAACGCTAATTCAGCATCAATCTTATTCCCCGGTTTGTTCCCCGGTTTTAAATTGGTAGCTTAAAAGTATACCTTACAGCCCACCCCAATAATTCCAACAGGCATCGTCTCACAAGGCGCTTGAGCCCTAATCAAGCTTGATGCACGACTGAGACAGAAACACCATCACTGGCAGAGCCATCGAGACATTTCCGCACCAGCAGAAGGACAAGAAGTAATCAACCCTCAGGAATCCAGACCTGCTCAGCGCCCGGCTCCAGCCCAGGCTGCACATAGGCAAACTCTTTCCCTCCATCAGCCGTCGCACGATATACACGCGTGACCAAGCCTGCATTCAACGCCTCGTCGCGCAGCGCACAGGCGTTGGTGTAACCCAATCGCAGCCGGCGCTGAATCCAGCTCACGCAAAAGGCATCTGGCTCCTTGTGCAAAAGTTGCTTTAGTTGCTCCATGTGGGTCATAACGCTTCCTGTTCTGTGATGCTGAGATCGATCAAATTGCCAGAGCCAAACGCACGATGCATCAGCGCAAACATTTGATTTGCGTGCTCGCGCATGGCCGTATCCGCCAGCCACGCCTTCTGGGCAACAAATACAGAATGCATTTCAAGCGCCTTTAAGCTTTGATTTTTCTTCTCGCTCTCACTGATCAATTGCCTGAACTTGTCTTCTGGCCCTGAATTGCTCAAGCGCGAGTTCATCGCATGACTGACCAGGCACAAATTGCCAAAAGCGTGCAGATGCTCATCCGCCCATGAGTTCCCGTCAAACAGCTCCGTCTGCGGATGCAAGTGCTCCACAGATCTGCGGGTACTGGTGAACTCAAACTCTCGCCACTCAAGCGTCTTGGTCTCTTGGGTACTTTTGGCCTGCAGCCACAGCAAATAGTCCAGAAAATTGAAGTCAATCAGTCGTGCCTTCCCATAAGCCAGCTGATTAGGCAAAGCCTTCATCAAGTCAGAGACAGGCACGCGTGGGGCAAAAAAGCCATCTTCACGGCGCACGACCTCCTCATAGGTTGCGCCACTCCCCACCTCCAACACAAAAGCCTTGGCCAACGCTTCCAGCGCCAGCAAAAACGCCTGCGCATCAATGGCCGCACTCACATCCTGCCGATACAGCCAGCGCAGCACGCCTTGCAACCAGTGTTTGCGCGTGGGAAGCATGTACGACACATGCAGCGCGGCCTGCAACATGCGCAGGCGCTCTCCGCAATCCTGCTCCGTCGCTTCAAAGGCATTGACCCACTGCAACACCGCTTTGTCGTTTCTGAACTTGCAGCGCTGCAGTTGCCAATGCTCATCATCGCCCTGGCTCTCCACACTGCTCTTGATGACATGCTGGTCCAGCAAAAACCGGCAGCGCAGCAGCCTGTACGCAAACTCCTGTATCTGCGCTGCATCGCCACGCAGCAATGGCTCAAACGCCGTCAGCAGATGCTTGTCATCCAAGGGGGTACTGGTAAATGCTTCCCCCGGCATCATGGCCAACACCTGCAGCAAGAAGTTAGGGAAGTTGATCACCGCACCAAACTGGGCTTTGCTTTCGTCATCTTCCTCCTCTGCAACTAGAGGCTTGCCGGTTTGATGCCGCACACCCGCGGCAAAAGAGTCAGCATTTACCAGCTGCGACAGCGATGTCAAGACTACGGCCTCGTCTTCACTCCCATCAAAGCATGTCAGCAGCTCCTGCAAATTTTTCACAAGCAACAGCCTGCCATCTGCAGCAAACAAACTCTTGCGCAAGGCTGGCACAAACCCAGACTGCACCGACCGGTCCATCACTGCGCAGGCATCCCACACCGCGTGCAACACCTTCATTGCTACCTGCTTGCCTTGCAGCTGCAGCGCCCCCAGCAAGCGCGCCTTCAGCACCTCATGCTTGGCCAGTTGCTCCCCACGGTTGTTCATCACCTCAAAGTAATGATTCAAGTCCGTACGGGGCGGCAGCTCTACCCGCAACAAACGCACGCTCTCCAGCAAGAAGCTGGCAAACGCCTTGCGCTCGGCCTCAGGCATTTCGCGCAACAAGCTTTCAATAATGGAGCGCCCTTCCCAGATACTGCTGGCGCCGCTGGCGTCATCAATACTGACCTTCGCCACATCGGACTTCACCATCTCAGCAGCACGCAATGGCTGGGCGAACACCGCTTGCAGCGCATGGCTGGATGCCTCGCGCGACTCAAACTCCAATGGCATACGCTGCATCGAGGCAGCCAGCTCTGGGTGCAATGCGCGCAGTACAGACACCAGCAAGCTAAGTGTCGTCAGTCGCTGCTGACCGTCTACCACCTCCCAATAGGCCTTCTGCTCTGTGCTTCGCTCATACACCACCAAAGTGCCAATGTAGTAGTCATGCACCTGACTCTGTGCATTGCGCTGGGCATAGTCACGCACATCGGCAATCAGCTGGCCAATCTCTCTCACACCCCAGGCGTAATTGCGCTGGTACACCGGGATGGAGTAGATGCCGTCACTCAACACCTTCTGCACCGTCAGCAGCTGTGGCTTTTGCTTGTCGCTCATGCGCTCTCTCCTGCGCCCTGCTTCTGGGCATCTTGTTGCGTGGTCTGCAGCCAGTAACCCAGCTTGCGCATCAAGTCTTCCAAGGCCGCCAGCCCCTTGGGCCGCGACTGCTCGCCGCCCTGGTAGCTATTGCCGTGAAAAGCAGCCGGCAAAGCCATCCCTAAAAAATCCTGCGGCGTGACTGCATCGCGCAGCACTGCAAACGGGTTGACGCCACTTTCACTCACAAACTTGTCCATGCTGCCCACCATCACTCGCCGATTCAGCAAGCGCGCATAAGCCCAGGCAAAAGCGAGCTCTACTGCCTGCGACAAGCCTTGCTCACCAAACTTGTCCAGGTAATACATCAGCAAGGCATCAAACACGGCCCGCACATGCGAGTCACCCTTGCGCTCGCGCCCTGCATAGCGGCCTAGCGTCAGCAAAATTTCATGGGCTTCCTCAGCCAGCGGTTGCTGGAGCTTTTTCGCCCACGGCGGCAACTGATCCTTTTCCTGCTTGAGGTGAAAGCCCATGCCCCAGTAGTGCTGCACCCAGTCAAAAAACCGTAGTCCGTTGACCACGGGTGCATCCAGCTGGCAAGGCCACACCTGCCCACGCGTGCCCGTATGGCTCTCCAGCAAATGCACAGCGTCATCCAGCATGCGCCAGGTACGGCTCATGGGCGCGGCGGCATGGCGCTCCAGACTGATGCCTTTGAACAAACCCACATGCCGCTTGCCAAAAAACTCCGCCTCCCGCCCCCGGCTACGCTGGCGGGTCTGAAATAAAAAGCGCGCAAACAGCCGTTCAAGGTCGTCTTGCGAACACCGCTCCCACGCCTGCACCGCCTGGCCACGCAGAGCCAGCTCCGCCGGGCGCAGCGCCCGCAAGTGAAAAGCCTTTAGCAAGTCATGCACACACAGCGCCTTGCCGCGCCCATTTTGTGCATCAAAGAACTGAAACGCTTCCGTCAGGCTGTGCAGTTCAACGCGCACTACCTCGCAGCGCTCCAGCAAAAACTGTACCTGTGCCTGCCCCCACTGCGCCTGCCGAATATGACGGGCAATCACCTGATAGTTGGCCTGCACCTGCCGCTTCGATTCAGCCTGCGCAAACTGCGGCTCAAACAAATTAAGTTTCAACAACTCATGCTGCCATTGCAGCGGAGGCAGCACCGTTACCGTATTGCGCAGCGCATGCAGCACCAGCAGCAAAGTCACGGTGCGCTGCTGCCCATCCACAATGTTGCGACGCACAGTTAACGCTGGCTCTGACTTCCCTACCCGGCTATTGGCCCCATCCTCAGCTACGCCTGCCGCCTCCACATGCACTACCACCGTGCCCATACGGTAACTGCTGGCACCCTGCTCCTGCGCCGTAGCCTGCGTTTGCTGCTCAATATCCAGCAGCAACTGCTGCACCTGAGCCAAGCTCCATTTGTAGGGACGCTGGTAATCAGGAATATGCAAAGCTGGCTGCCCTGGCTGATGCGTCAGCCACGCCTTCATACTCAGAATCTGTGCCTGCGCTTGCAGGTCATGCACTCCCGTTTTTTCTGTCATATCCCCTCTCACTCCGCCTCTGCGCTTTTCTCATCAGGCTGGCTGCCGCGCCCATCAGTCGTTCTACAGACCACAGCAGCCAAACATTTTTTGCGCCTTAATGTCCAAATTTGGATAGAATTCGTCTCAACACGGCCCCCTTCAGTGATGTGCTTGCACTAGCTGCTGGGGGTTTTTCTTTGCCTATGCTTGGGCAACAAGGGTTGTCCAGTACGGGGCATTTGCCTCGTTGGAAGCTTGCAGCCACTGCGCTTGCATTCCCATGCCTTGCAGTGTCAGCCCTACGTGACTGAGCTGCGGAAAATCATGCAGCAGTGCTTGCACCCGCTGGCTCCAGGTAGAAAGTGGATTGATTTGCCGCATCAAGTGCTGGCAAATACACAGCAGCACAAACGGGCGGGCCACTAAAAAGGCTGCGCCGTGAAATGCATCCAAAGCTGCAACACTGCCTTGCTTGGGCAGCTTGGGCTGGTCCACCACGTTGCGGTTCCACAAGCGACTGTGGTGCGCGCACACGTTGCGCAGGTAGTTCAAGCTGCGCAGCCAACTGCCTAGCACACTACCGCTGTCGGTAGCTAGCCCATAGGATTGGGCAATATCGTTTTGCTCAGGCTCAGGCAAGCCAGAAAACAGCACCGACATGCACCCAAAGTCCCACACCTCGCAAGCCACCCAAATAGCCAAAGGCAAGCCATATTTGCTGCGGTTGTGCTGGATGAACTTCTCGCTGCTGCGCTGAATCAAGCTGCTGTGCTTCTTCAGCCAATCCTCATGGGCGGTAAAGCCCGAACGCTTCTTTTTCTGGGTGAAATTGGCATTGAAGCTCGCCGCGTCTTGGTACGCAAAAGCACCCTTTTGCCCCAACCGGTACGACAAGTCCACGCGCAGCGCAATTTCTATGCGCTCCAGCGCATCCAGCACCAACAGGCGCAAGCGCTTGTCAAACACATACAGCGCCACCACATCTTGAAACTGGGTGCCCGGCTTGAACTGGTCCAGCACCACGCGCTGGCCTGCTGCATCGCGCTGCCACTGGCGCATGTCGTGCCAATAGCCTGAGAGGCGGTAGTAGCCAATGCGCTCCAGATACTCCAGCGCCTTGGCGGGGTCAGACACCTGCATGCCGCGCTGCTGCAATAGCTGCAACTGGTCGGCATAACTGGTCCAAGGTTTGGCGTAGCCTGCCATGCCTGCTCTCTTACGCTGCCGCTTGCTCTACCCACGCCTGCGCCAACTGGGTTTGAGTGTGGCGCGCTTGGGCCAGCTTTTCGCGCAACTGCTGGCACAGGGCGCGCAGCTCGGTGACGCGGGCGACGATGCGGGATTGTTCGGCGAGGGGGGGGAGTGCAATTTTCAAAGCTGCTGACTTTGCCAAATACAAGCATGGCTGAGCACTTTGCTTAACACTTCCCCATATTTCTCTCTGTGTATCACACGACATTAAATTCAGGGCGAAATATGAAATATCAATGCCTAATTTAACCGCCCGTAATAACGTAACGCTACGAACCAGAACCATATCAACTTCTTCGCGCAAAACACAGAGCCGCCCTGTCGTTGCACCAACGGAGACCATTAATACATCGCCAAGTTCTGGTTTGCAGCGTTTCCAACATTGCTCGGCAACATTTCTCGGAACATAGTCAGTCACTGAGTAGTCCATAAACTCACTGCGCACATTTTTAGCGGTAACTAATGGAACTTGTGATGGATCCTCAATTCTCTGGGGTGTTGCATGTTCACCATCTGTGACAATAGAGCATATTTCAGAAACCCGAGTCCAATTCCACCCATCGGGCAATTCAAACGGCTTTTCATTCTCCCCAATCGCAGGAAGCGGTTTATCTTTCTTAATCTTCCCCTCTGCAATTAACCTGTCTTTTTCCGCCCGAATCTTTTTGAGCAATTCACTCGCAGGTTCATCGCTGGGGTCTTGCGGCACCAGGAGGCCGCGCACGGCCAGTTGCAGAATGGTTTGCTCCAGCGCGTCCACGGCTTCGGGGCGGTCGATGAGCAGGTCAAAGTGCTGCGCCAGCCGCTGCCAGTGGCGTGCCAAATCGCGTGCATCGGTGGTTTGGGTCAGGCTGTCCAGCATGGCTTGCAGCAGTTGCTGGTGCTGGGTGTGTTCCAGGCGGCCTTTTTCCTCCAGCGCATCGCACAGGCGCATCAGTGCTTCGACGCGGGCAACGATGCGGGATTGTTCTGCAAGGGGGGGAAGTGCAAGTATGACCCCGGATACATCACTTAATCGAAAGCTGTTTTTAACTCCACGCTGAGGAGCATTTAACTGGTCTTGAATAGCATTGGAGAGCATTTGCATTGGAAAAAACTCATTTCTAAGAATTTCCATCCAACGAATCAAGCAAGTATGTTGATTTATATAGGCTTCACCAAAATTCTTCGGTATCAACCCAAGCATTCCCACATCACCAGTAATTGATAAGAGCAGGTCATTTTCTATAAGACTGGTACGACTACCCTCTCCACCCTTTGGTGGAATCACATGCTGCAGACTGGAGAGGCGTAACCGGTAACTACCCTTTGAGAGATTACCCATACGTAAAAATATTGGCCCAAAATCTGAGTAATACTCAGCCCAATCACGAGAACCACTGGTAATAAGTTCCGTCAAGGCACCAAGTCGCACCCATTCCCACCCCACCGGCAACTCAAACGGCTTTTCCTCTTCCGCAATTACCGCCAGTGGCTTGTCCTTTTTGATTTTTCCTTCTGCAATCAAGCGGTCTTTTTCTGCCCGAATCTTTTTCAGCAGCTCACTGGCCGGTTCGTCGCTGGGGTCTTGCGGCACCAATTTGCCTTGCACCGCCAGCGTCAAAATCAACTCACGCAGACGCGCCACGCCGCCGGGGGCCTGGGCGGTGGTGGCGAATAGTTGTTCAAAATTTGGTAGCAGCTTGCGCTGGTCAGTGCTTGTTTTCAGCATGGTTTGAACCTGAAATCCTTATCTATCAAGCGCTAGCCGCTATTAATTCTTCAATGCCGCAGCATCTGCAACATGGGCACCGCCCGCCAGCGACTGGGCCAGCATGGCTTGCAGCTCATTGCGCAGCGCTTGTGCATCGGCTTGCAGTTGCTGGTATTGCGCCAGCAGCTCGTCGGGGTCATGGCTCACCTGTTCGCCCACATGGGGGTTTTTCTGGTCAAGGTTCCAGTTGGCGGCGCGCAGCTGGTCGATGCTGACTTTCCACGCTTGCTCAGTCTGCTCGCGGCTGGCGTAGCCGTCTGCGGCGCTGCCCCACCAAGCCTTCTCGGCATCAAACTCTTTGATGTGGATGGGCTTGGTTTTGTTGTAGTTCTTCACGCCCACGGGGTAGGGGTGCTCGTAGTACCAAACCTCTTGCGTGGGCTGGCCCTTGGTGAAGAACAAGATGTTGGTTTTGATGCCGGTGTAGGGGTTGAACACGCCATTGGGCAGGCGCACGATGGTGTGCAGATTGCACTCGGTGAGCAGCTTTTCTTTGATGCGGCTTTTGCTGCCTTCGCCAAACAAAAAGCCATCAGGCAGCACCACGGCGGCGCGGCCACCATCTTTGAGCAGCTTCATGATGAGGATCATGAACAAATCTGCCGTCTCGCGGCTGCGCAGGTCAGCCGGAAAACCGTCTTCAATGCCCGGCTCTTCCGTGCCGCCAAAGGGCGGGTTGGTGAGGATGATGTCGACTTGATCTGCCTTGGTGTAGTCGCGCAGCGGGCGGCTTAAGGTGTTGTCGTTTTTGATTTGGCTGGGCACCTCAATGCCGTGCAGCATGAGGTTGGTCACGCACAGGCTATGGGGCAGCGGCTTTTTCTCAACGCCGCGCACGGCGGTTTGCAGCAGGGCTTGCTGCTCGGGCGTTTGGGCTTGCAGGCGCAGGTGCTCAATGGCGCAGACCAAAAAGCCGCCGGTGCCGGTGGCGGGGTCCATGACCACTTCGCCCAGCTGGGGGTTGATGATGTCCGTCATGAACTGCGTGACGGCGCGGGGCGTGTAGAACTCGCCCGCGTTGCCTGCGGCTTGCAGGTCTTTGAGCAGCTTTTCGTACAGGTCGTTGAACTGGTGGCGCTCTGCCTGGCGGTTGAAGTCAATCACGGCCAGCTTGTTGATGACCTGGCGCAGCAGGTGGCCGCTTTTCATGTAGTTGTAGGTGTCATCGAACACGCTGCGCAGCACATAGGCGCGCGGGTTGTGCTCGATGCTGCCGGGCAGGCTGGCCAAGGTGGGGATGAGCTGGTTGTCGACAAAGTCAATCAAGGCTTCGCCGGTGATGCCCTCTCCATCAGCCGCCCAGTCGCGCCAGCGCATGCCGGTGGGGATGGGGCTTTGGTAGTTGTCTTGGGTGAATTCCAGCTCTTCTTCCAGCGCGTCAAACACTTTCAAAAACAGCAGCCAGGTGAGCTGGGACAGGCGCTGGGCATCACCATCGACGCCGCTGTCTTGGCGCATGATGTCTTGGATGGATTTGATGGAGCTGGAGAGGTTGGACATTCGGGAACTCAAAGAATAGGACTCAAAACAGCGGTAAGCGCAGATTAATTCATCGCTTACCGCTATCGTTTTAGATTTTGGAAATGGCTTTCTGGGCGGTTTTACGAGGCGCTGCAGGATTGTTTTTAACCGCCTGCTTTTGCTCAGCCGTGACTGGCAAGGCCGGTAGTTGCTTTTGGTAAAACTGGCCTTGCAGGCGCGCCTGCGCCACATAGTCACCATAGCTATCGCGGTAGCCGGGGCCAAGATAGGCCACCGTGCCCACCAGCCCATCGGTGGTAATGCCGCCCGCGTAGTTCATCAGGGCTGTCTGCAGCACCAGACCGCTACTGCCCGTCATATCGCGCAGGCGCGTGGTCAGGGACTTGACGGCATAAGCCTCGGCACGTTCATGTGCCATGACAGGCAGCAAGATGCTGTAGTGCGCGGTGTCGCGCAAATATACCCAGCGCCCCGCACGCATGCTGCGCACGGCTTGCTCTACGTCATCCGGCAAGGGCTTTTTGGCTTTGCGCAGTGCAGCCTGCGCATCTGACAACACATGGGGGTGGGCCAGCATCCAGCCACGAGCCTGCGTCAGCAGCTCAAGGCATTCCACTTTCGCCGCCTGAGGCTTGGGGAAAGTAGGGTGCGCCGCCACCTCAACCAGCAAGCGCTGGTAGTGGTGGATGAAGTGCAATGCTGCTTCTTGGTCGACGAGGTGAGACATTGTTTCGCAAAAAAACCATGCCAGCACTTGCATGGCAAGCACTGGCAGCGAGGGTTTACCTGTTTATGCAGCCGGTGGCTGGTAGATGGCTTGGGCTAGTTGGGTCATGGCAGCCTGGTAGTCCTGCCTGCTGCCTCCAAAGCTTTTCATCAGCTCTACGTTGCTGCCCATCTGGGTGAAGGGTTGTACCTTCAGGATGTCGGTATTTTCAATGGCAAAGATGCCTTCGTCGGCGTATTTGTCGATCAAGGCTTCTAAAACTTTGCGGGCTGTGTTGCCGTACTTTGCATAAACACCATCGTCGGCCAGTTTTTGCTTGGCGCGGCGGGCACGTTCGCTGCGCGTGAGGATGGGCTGGTCATAGGCCACATGCAGCAGTACATCGAATGGATCAGCCTCAGCCAGCGTTGTGCCCTCGCCTTTTTCCAGCGCCAGCTCTTCAGCCAGCACATCGAGCAGCACGCCGTGGTGTTGCAGCTCTTGCACGAGCGCTTCTTTGCGGTCTGCACCCGTCCAGGCTTGCAAAAAAGCATCCAGCGAGTCGTATTTTTTGGCCAGATTGATACGGGTGAAGTCACGCAAACTCTCCGTCACCAGCTTGCCGTTGGCGTCGAGGTACTGGATGCGCTCTCGGGCAATGCTCACAGTAACGCGACCACCAATCTCGTATTTACGCGGCTTGTCTGTGCCGCCTCCTCCACCCGTGTTTTCGCTCCCGTTTTCGCCAGCTCCGTCGCCATAGACGCCAGCCGGGTCTTTGGTTTTGCCGCCTTGGCCTTCACCACCCGTGTCTGGCAAGCCGTTGTCGCCATCAGGCACAACGCTTTCGTCATCCGCAGGTGGTGGTGGCACCACATCGTCATCACCTGTTGGCTTGTAGATTTGCACAGGTTCGCCATCAAAGTCTTTGTCGGCAAACAGCTCGGTGGCACGCTTGAAGTCAAGAATGGTGAAGAACTGCTTGCCATGCTCCTCATTCAAGCGCGTGCCGCGCCCGATGATTTGCTTGAACAGCGTCATGGACTTGATGTTCTGGTCCAGCACCACGAGCTTGCAGGTTTGGGCGTCTACCCCCGTGCTCATGAGCTTGCTGGTGACGGCGATGACGGGGTCTGCGCTGTCAGGGTCAATGAAGTTGTCCAGCTCACGCTTGCCTACTTCGTTGTCGCCGGTGATTTGCATCACATATTTGTGGCGGGTGGCACAGATGTCTTTGTTGGCCTCTGCCAGCGCGGCAGTCATGCGCTGAGCGTGGTCTACGTCTTCGCAGAACACAATGGTTTTGGCATTGCGGTCCGTGCCTTTGAGGTACTGGGTGATCTTGTCTGCCACCACGCGGTCGCGCAGGCCCAGCACCAAGTTTCGGTTCATGTCCGCAGCGTTGTAGATGCGGTCCTCAATGAGGTGGCCGTTATCGTCGAGCATGCCCTTAGGAGGGCGCCAACCAAAGGTATCGCGGTCCAGATCGACACGCACGACTTTGTACGGAGCCAGAAAGCCGTCTTCAATGCCTTGCTTGAGGGTGTAGGTGTAGACGGGCTCACCAAAGTAGTGAATGTTGGAGGCGTCTTCCGTTTCTTTGGGCGTGGCCGTCAGCCCCACCTGCGTGGCGTTGCTGAAGTAGTCCAGAATTTCGCGCCAAGCCGAGTCTTCATTGGCGCTGCCACGGTGGCATTCGTCAATGATGATGAGGTCAAAGAAGTCAGGGCTGAACTGCTTGTAAACGTCGTCTGCACCGTTCTTGCCAGTGACGGCCTGGTACAGCCCCAAGTACACCTCATAGGCTTTGTTGACTTGCTTGCCACCGGTGCTTTTCTTGCCCTTGGTGACAGCCAGCTCCAGCTCTTCTACGGTTTTAACGCCCTGTGCATCCACGCGCTCAATTCCCTTGGCATTGGGACTGAGCTTGGCCATGCCGCCCTTGAAGGGTTTGAAATCCCCCACCATGGTTTGATCGACCAGGATGTTGCGATCTGCCAGAAACAAGACACGCTTTTTTGCACCGCTTTTAAGCAAGCGCCAGATGATCTGGAAAGCCGTGTAGGTTTTGCCTGTACCCGTGGCCATGACCAGCAGCACGCGGTTTTGTCCTGCGGCCACGGCTTCTAGTGTGCGGTTGATGGCATGCAGCTGGTAGTAGCGTGGCACACGACCGTTGTCGCCCTGATGGTAGGCAAAGGCGTTGACCTGCTTTTGCTCGGGTGTCCATTGCTTCCAAGCGCAGTAGCGATCCCATAAATCCTCGGGGCTGGGAAATTTATCGAGGCCAATCTCTTGAGTCAGCACGCCATCGGCCAAGGTGGCGTCACGGAACACAAAGCCATCACCATTGCTGGAAAACGCAAATGGCACGCCCATGCGCTCGGCGTAGTCAGTGGCCTGCTGCAAGCCCGCGCCTACGGTGTGATTGTTGTCCTTGGCCTCCACCACTGCCAGAGGCTGGCCATACTGCCAGCACAGCAAGTAGTCCGCTCGCAAAGCTGTCTGCATATTGCGCTGTGCTCTTTGCCCACGCACCACAATGCGACCATTGGTGATGGCGTATTCGCGGTAAATCTGGTTTGCTTCACTCCAGCCCGCTTTGAGGATGGCTGGGTCAATAAACTTTGAGCGAATATCTGCTTCGCTGAGCTGCTTTTTATCCAATGCGTCTCTCCGGGCCACCTGCTAATTTTGTAACTGATTATGCCAATCCATTAACGGCAATATTTCCACCTCATTTCACGCAGACAAAAATGGGCTCCAAGACTCTTACTTGGCTCAACTGCCCTATAGCCCATTTAAAAAACGCTGCTGTTCCTCAAAGCCTTCGTTCAATCGGCGGCGCAGCTCTTGCATGGCTTTCCATGCGCCACCTTTATAGGCGTTACGCGCTACCTTGGCCTTGCCCTCCACGGTTTTTGGGCCTGTGGACTGGAGCCATGGCTTTTGTTGACGAATCCGTGCCGCCTGCTGTGCCCGGCGCTCCTGAGTCCAGCCATTGCTCTTGTTCATGCGGCAATTCCTTCAGTTTGTTTTTGCGAGATTTTTTTTGCTGCGTGCCTGCGGGCTCATTCGGCGCGCTTGAGGGCACT
The DNA here is from genome assembly GCF_030064165.1 of Comamonas resistens. Taxonomy (NCBI): domain Bacteria; kingdom Pseudomonadati; phylum Pseudomonadota; class Betaproteobacteria; order Burkholderiales; family Comamonadaceae; genus Comamonas; species Comamonas resistens. Next base: position 1,717,068 of record NZ_CP125947.1, on the reverse strand, counting down.
CCGTTATTGATCTGCTGCGGCCCTGTCGTCACGTTGGCTTGTTTGGCATACACCACTGGCGGGTTCTTGATATTGGACAGAGTCTCCAGCGTGGCGCGGCATTGACTTTGGGCTTTGAGCGCCAGGCGCAAAGCTGTTTCCTGCTGACGCAGTAGTCCTGCCTGTAGTCCTGTTTCGGTCAACTTCACAAACAAAGACTGCAGTGCCGTAGCTTGGTTCATGAGCATGGCCTCGGCTGCTTTCATATCACCACGATGTACGGCCTGGGTTTGCTCGCGCAAAGCGCCTATCAGGGAAGGCGTGTCCAGCTGCGCCATCAGGTCTTCACGCTCACGGTTGGTTATCACGCGAAAACTGGCCATTTCGGGCGATATGACCAACTTGGCAAAATTCAAGGCAGTCGCCTCCTTGGTTTCACCCTCAACACACTCAATCTGCTTGCGAGTCAAATGCTTATCCTCGCTCTTGTTGTTCTGCGCTTGCGCCTTTGATTTGCGTTGATTCATATCGTTCCTCCGGCAGAAGATTGGTCAGCTCTAAAACCGGGGCAGCGCTGCAACTGCTGTGTCATACCCACTGGCAACGGCGCATTGGCGATACCAACGGCCATGCGCGCTGCATGAGCATTCGAGCAGCGCCAGCGGCCCACATCGCCTTGCAGGTGCTGGCATTCCAGGCAGAGTTGGCGATCGTCCTCATCCCGGTCACGCAGCACCAGGCGCTCGGCCAGCAGCTCAGCATTTGGCAGTGAGACGCCTTGGCGTGTGAACTGCTCTAGGCGCACGATGAAGGTGTCAATCTCCAGGGTGTTCATGGCGCTGCTGTGCGGCCAGCACCACCGATCAGAGTCTGCTTGCCCCACTGCTGTGAGTTTTGTTGATGGAGGGGGCACTACAAACGCTACGTTTGGGGTGGTCGTAGCGTCCGTAGCGTTCGTATCCTTGCCAGTGTTCGGCGCAGGGCTCAGGGCACCCAGGGCCAGATGCGCTGCGGGATGTTGCTCGGTTGTGAGAGTTGCTTGTGCAGTGGGGGCTACAAACGCTACGTTCTTGGCGGGCGTAGCGTTTGTAGCGTGCGTTGAGCGGTGGGTTTCAGCCTTGAGGCGTGCAAGCCAGTTCATTGCGCACTCCCTTTCAGCAGTTGGGGATGCAGCACATAAATCTCACTATCACGGCGCCCCGGCAGGCTCACCACGTCTTTGACCAGCCAGCCATAGTCAGCCAAAAGATCGGCAGCTTTACGCACAGCATCCGGGGTGCCCAATCCGGCCCAGTGTTTGACAGCCACTTGGCGTGGGGTGAATTGCAGGAGCGCATTCCCATGGGCATCGCTGAGCTTGCCGCCCTTGAGCTTGGCCAGCAGTGTTTGTGCACCCGACGTTTCGGGGACAACCGCTGCGGCATAAAGGCGCTCTGCATGACTGCGCAAATAGTCTGCCCAGGCCAATGCGCGCATCAATTCGTTCTCGTGAATGATGCTGGCGCTGTCTGGCGTATCGACCAAAGCGAAGATCAGCGCCAGCGCCGGAACCAGCTTGCGGTACTTGGAGAGGTGCGACACCAGGGCAGGATGGAGCGAGTCGCTGCGAATTTCCTGCTCGAAAGGCACCATCCATTCTTCAAACAGTGCCTGAGCATGGGCACTGAAGCTCCAGACGATGGCGGCATCCTCATTGGCTGGCTGCAGAGCATTCAGGCGCTCAAAAACCTCCCACGCGGCTTGGCGGGCGGCGAGGTCTGGCCTCCGGTCCACATACACGAACTCGGTTTTGATATCAGGCCAAACCGTCATACCAAAGCGCTGCAACAATCCATCGTCACCAGAGCCTCCAGCCACCGCATCGCGCACATAGCTTTGGATTTTTCCGGGCTGGATACCGCCCAGCATCGCCAAGCAGACGCGGGGCACATAGGATTCACCACGTCCAATGCGGTCAACTGCATGGCCTTGGTTGCCGTCGTAGCCCGTCAGGTAAAAGCCGCGTGCGCCTTCCTGACCTTGCTTGTCCATGCTGCACAGCAGTCCATGCATTTCATCGCGATAGACCAAGGTGCCCCAGGGGTTAGTGACCAGCAGGTCTGCCAGTTTTTCCACGGTGGCATCGTTGATCACATAGCGGCGCATGGCCGGCTTCGGCGGCATGTCCTTGGGCTCCAGCAAGGCACGCGCTGCCGCTGGATCTTTGGCAGCCAGGCTCTTGGCTTGGCGTTCGTTGGCCGCTTCCGCTAGTTCGGCCACTTTGCAATCAAGCTCCCAGGCCTCAAGCTCTGCCTGCCACAGCTCACGCTCCGCTTTCTCAAGGCGGTGCAAGGGCTTGAGCACTTCGCTCAAAGCAGGAGACTTCATGACGCCAGGGCGGCCCACAATGGCTCCCCAAAGATTGGTGACAACCTGCCAGTCATCATGGGCCTTGGGCTTGACCACCGCACGCGCACCAATCAAGCTGGACAAAGCCACCAAGGTGCCCACGGCTGTGAAGTCTGGCGGGCACTGCATGCGCTCGGCAATATCCATGACACAGGCACGCAGCGCCACAGGCATCAGCTCTTCATCAAAGGCCATCACTGCCGGCAGACCGTCAGGCAACGGCGTGGGGTCAGGCCATGCCGCGCCCGTATCAGCCGACGACGGCATGGGCGCCGACTCAGCCATGGCCTGCACTGTCATTGCTGCTTCAATGCATGCGCGCACAGCCTCCAGTCCCTCACTCTGGTGCAGGTCGTTGAAGTCGGTGGCTTTATCGTCACGCAGGCCGTCAAAGCGTGGCAGCGCCAGCAGTGCCCCCACCGCCTGGGCGGCTTCACGGGCCTTGGTCAGGCCAGGATTGCCGTCGGTTTTCCAGTCATCGTCCGCTGCCAGCATCAGACGCAGTTGAGGGTATTTGCGGTGCAGTGCCTGGGCTACTTCCAGCAGGTTGCCAGCATTCATCGCACAGGCCACAGCATGGCCGCTGGCCTCATGGATGGATGCACCCGTGGCGAAGCCCTCACACACAATCAGCAGCCCCTTGGGCTTGCCGATGGCGAAGTAGCAGCCTTTGATGCGACCATCCAGCTGGAAGCGCTTGTCACCTTCGGGGCCAATGGCCTGCAGACTATGCAAAGTGGTAGAGACGTCGCGCAGCGGGACCAGCAAAGACTCGCTTTCTGCCTTGATGCCGTGGGCTTGAATGCCTTTACGCATCAGATAAGGGTGGTCTGCGGCAGCTGGCACAGCAGCCTCCCAGCGCTTGAGCGCCACAACCGCAGCCTCCTGCTGGCGCTGGGCCTTGTCGGCTTCGCGCTGCTTGGCAATGGCCTGCATGCGCTGTTGGTGGGCGCTGAGCTGGCTAGGTGTGAACATGCTCACCTCCTTGCTGCACCAGGTCTGCTGGATGCCAGTGCGCCAGCAGCCGAATGCACCCGCAGCCATATCCCCATCATCGTGCAGTACGAACCAGCCCGATTGATCACCGCGCTTGCCATTGGTGCTGTAGCGGTACAGCTTGCCATCGCCCTGGACCAACTCGGGGGAAGGCAGACCAGCCGCTGCGATGGCGCTTTGGAATTGCTCAACAAACACCATTACATGCGCTCCCCAATCTGCGCCACGAACAGCCACGTATCGTGCAACTTGGGCAGATGGCGCACCAGGCCCCAGCGCTGCGCCCAGTAGGTTTCGCTCTGCGTTTCTGCGCTGGAGTGCAGGACGTGAAAATCCTTATTGGTGTTAGTCGAAGGGGGCGCGTCTGCAGCGCTCGATGCTGCGGTGCCAGTAGTGCCGGGTGTTGTCTTCAAGGCCATTACATGCCCTCCCAGCGCTTGGCCAGAGCCAGCAACTTCTGCTTGGCACGCCATTCACGGCTTTTTGCATTGCGCAACTTCTGGTACTCGCCAGCAGTGGCAAGCATCATGGCATTCCATGCATCGCTGCGGCGCGGGATGTACTCAAAGGTTTGGGTCTGAATGCGCCAGGCGTGATAGCCGGCATGCAACGTACCCTTGCACTGGGCGGTATTGGCCACCGCCTGGGCATAGTTGATAGCGGCTTGCGCCAGGCTCAGAAGGTCTTGGGGCTTGTTCATATGCCCTCCTTAGACCATAGCCAGCGGATCTACACGCTTTTCATGCAAGCGGTTCACCAGTTCGCGGATTTCGTCATCCGATTTACCAGCAATACGCGCACGAACAATCGCCTTGACCTCGTAGTCAGGCCAGGCTTTTGCTCGCTGGCCAATGGCTACGGGTTTCGTAAAAGTGCCAGCACGGATAGCGTTGTAAATGCTGGTATTGCTGCGGTCGCCTGTCTCTGCCTTACAGGCTTCAATTCTCCAAAGAGCCATAGCTGTCCATCTTTCCTCGGCTTTGCTTGCCGTTGTTTCGATGGGTAGCAGTCTGTTTTTTCTGAGATGGCTTTTGAAGCCTCTTAGCCAGCAAACAGTTCAGCCCGCTTGCACAACCTACGCTTTGCTAGCAGCGCGTACCTTCTTCCATTCTCCAACCCACGCTCGCGCGGTTCTGAAAGCAATAGGAGCAACCTTCCCCGCAATAGCCTCCGCAGCCCTATCCATACTTTTGAAGCTAGACATATTGATATCAAGCCATGAGAAAACATCAGCCTTCATGGCCCTATGTTCTGCGTGCCTCTTCTCAGCTCCTTTTTTGGGAGCAACTGACTTACCTTCCTTTACCCCGAGTGCATATTGGAGCTCCATTAAAGTACGAGCATCCTCAACAAGTGCAAGACTTCTTTCAGTAAGTTCATTCGTTACCTGAACGGTGGACTGCCAATCAGTCAGTACTTGGACAAGCCCCTTTATGCGACTCTCCTGCATATCTCCAGCCTGCAATGCTCCTGCACACCTTTGCAGCAACGCGTCGTAGTCATAGCCCTCTGCCTGTAATACCTTCACATGACGGCTTCGGCCTGCCGCATATTCCATAAAAAATTGGTACACCTCTTCAGGGACATGCACTGTCCGAGTTATGCCTCCAGGAGGAATGGGGCCAACGATCTCACCAAATATTTTTTCATGCCAATCCTGATCTACGGTCATCTATATCCTTAGGTTCGCTCACAACTTTTTTGCGTAGGAAATTCGTAGCAATCGATGGCTCACTCAGGCTCCTGCAGCAGTTAACTTATCCAAGTAATCTGCCCAACGCTGCATCATGATTTGGCGCTGCTTCAAATAGGTAGTTCGGTTGTATGCGCGCCCGTTAGCATCACGCACCGCATGAGCCAACTGCGCCTCAATCACCAGAGGGTCGAACTCCAACTGCTCAGCAAGCATGGTGCGTGCCGAAGCTCTGAATCCATGCCAAGTCTGAATATCTGGCGTGTAGCCCATAGATATCAAGGCAGTGCGAACTGAGTTTTCAGATATAGGTTTGCTGCGCTGCCGCTCACCGGGGAACACCAATCCGGTAATCTCCGTGTATGGCTTCAGGGCTTCCAGAATCTGAACAGCCTGTGTAGACAGCGGGACGATATGGGGCTGCCCGTTTTCCTTACCGTCCTTGTTGCGCTTCATCCGGGCTGCCGGAATCGTCCACAGCGCGGCATCCAAATCCATCTCTGCCCAGGCCGCACCACGTAACTCGCCGGGACGCTGAAACAGCATCGGAGCCAGCCGTAAAGCGGCGCGAACGACCGGCCCGCCTTTGTACCCTTTGATGGCCCGCAGCAGCTCACTAAATTGTTGAGGCTCTGTAATGGCAGCAAAGTGCTTACCACGATACGGTGACAATGCCCCTTTGAGGTCTCCCGTTATGTCACGACCCACCCGCCCCGTGGCAACGCCATAGCGCCAGACTTGGCGAGCCAACATCAAGCCTCGGTCAGCTGTCTCAACCGCACCACGCTCCTCAATCTTGCGCAGCACTGCCAAAAGCTCCACAGGCTCGATATCCGCCAATCGCCTATCGCCCAGCCATGGGAACAAATCCCTCTCTAGCTGGCGCTTAGCGCGTACAGCGTGCGTTTCGCTCCATTGAGATTCCTGCTTTTCATACCACTCCAGCGCAACGACCTGAAAACTATCTCCCGCAGGATTGCTGGCCTTCAGCCGTTCAACCTTACGCGCCTGTATCGGATCCACTCCGTCGGCTTTTTGCAACTTTGCAGCATCTCTGGCCCGCCTTGCAGCAGTCAAACTCACCGTCGGGTAGCTCCCCAGCGCCAGCCTCGTTTCCTTGCCGTCTCGGTAAATTTTCTGAAACCAGCGCCTGGATCCTCCAGGACTGACTTCCAGATACAGCCCACTTGAGTCCGTCAAACGTGCCCGCTTTTTATCAGGAGGGCATGTGGCATTGCGACACTGAGCATCTGTAAGCATTAGCGTGTTCCCCGGCTTTCAAAGGTTTTAGGGAAATGTTCCCCGGCCACGACGTTCCGCGTTTATGAACGGTCTATAGAGAGAAAACGGAACACAGTGCCTATCGTGTTCCCCGGCGACCCTCTCTGTTCCCCGGTCAAGATCAAAAACGTCGCTTTGTTCCCCGATATGTTCCCCGGTCACAGCTTGGCTGTCAATGTTCTCCCCTGTATGCCATTGTTCTACAAGATACTGATTTACCAATGAAAAAGGCCACCAAGTGTATGTACTTGGTGGCCTTTGTTTTGGTGGATGGTGGTGGGGTGGAACCCTGCGCCAAACCTCAGTAACTCAGCGCCTTACGACCACCGCGAACTCCTGCGGAAAGGTGCGGAATCCGGCCCCAACTGCCGACAATCCTGCCAGTTCTGCCTGGCCGAGGTCACCCGTCCGGGGCATCACTCATGGCGCCAGTTCGATTCCCATTTGCGGAATTGAACCAGCGTCCGCAGGCCATCGAAGATGCGGATCTGTTCCTGAAGTCTGGAGCCCCAGGTGACGTTGAGTCAGCCTGCCTTCCGAGCATCCCGGTATATCGTCAGTGCGCCTGTTTGGCCTCGCCGTCGGTGTCGTCCAGGATGTTTTTCCATACAGTCAGAAAGTGGGCACACGGCGCTCCGTCCCGGACCACCACATATCCGGACCTCAGCTCCTTGCGCCCCCATGTCGTCTGCCACCGCGCCGAGAACGACCATAACTCACCGCCATCGACGTGGCCGTTGAGGAACTCCTGCCACGCCGCGTTGAGATGGCCAAAAGGCAATTCAGGCACAGCTTTGAGCGGGTCGGTGACGACTTCGCGCCTCTCGACCTCCTGCACCGTCAGGCGTTCCTGAAGATGTTGACGCTCAACGGCGAATTCGCGCTCCTTTTCGATCTCAGTCCCGTCCTTCTTCTGGAGCATCTCTTTAGCCTTCATATAGACAGCCACAGGCCAGACGGCGACAACCAGGATCGCAGTCAGAACCGGCGCGACGACGTTGTTGAGGATGCGGTAGGAAAGTTTCTTGCGATCCGGGTTGACAGCGTCGAGTAGATCACGAAGAAATTCGGACTCTTTCTCCTTTGTCAGGCGGTGTGCGCCATAGACGACGGCGAGGACCGCCACTCCGACACCGAGATACCAGTAGAGATAGATCACGCCGACTCCCCTTCGCCTTTGCCGGTTCGAGGAAACACCGTCATGGCCCCGACCTCATAGCCTTCAGGGGCGCTTTCAAAGTCAGCGACTCCGTTTTGACGCACTCGGGTTGTCACAACCACACCCCGCTCGACATCTAGGAACAGGTCTCTCTCGAAGGTACTGCCGTAGCCCATGTGGACGTATTCGAGTTGCTTGCCCTGGGGGATGCGGATCGTGCCGGAGTACCAGTGGGCGAACGCACGCTCTGGGAACTCTGGGAAGATGGTTGCCAATGATGCCTCGGCGCCGTCTTCGAGCGTTCCGGTCAGACCGACCAGGTACAGGCGGTCGTCAACGATCTCCCAACTGCCGACGTAGCCGCGCCATAGCGCCGTGCAGTTCGACTCGAAGCGCGGGTTGAATCCGCCCATGGCGAAGTAGTCGCTGAGAGGGTTCGTGCACATCGCCACGTCCTCCCCTTGGTAGTGCAGCCTTTCTGCAATTTGAGCCGTCATGTTGTTCTTCCCCTTCTTTCGATTCAGTCGGTGCTCCACAGCCGATCGTCATCCTGGGTCGCGGCCCAGAAGTCATCGAACAGCGCCAGCTTGGCTTCGTCTTTGGTTGCGTAGGTCTTGGTGCTGAACCGGCTGCCGATCCGGTAGCCCCACCGCTTGAACTTGTTCATGTGGACGCCGAGGTTGTGCCCATCGACGTTCAAAAAGCTGTTCCCCTTGGCGGACACCCGCCACTTGCGTTGCAGCCATCGGGTTCGGCGTGCTGCCCGGTTGCGCAACTTGGCCTCACGCCGTTTCGGTCCTTCGTAGTCGCCACTCATCTTCTCGGCGCAGACGCAGCCGACGTCGAAGTTCTCATCCAGATCCGGGTGTTCCATGATGTGGACGTAGCGGATCTTCTCGTTGCCGCACATCTGGCAGGTCGCGTAATCGGTTTCGTCCGCCGACTCGCCGTCGGCCCGCAGGTCGACCACATCCACGCAGTGCCATCCTTTGTGGGGCACGCCCGGCTGGTCCCATCGATTTCCGCTCATGCCAGTTCACTCCATCTCAGAATCCCGGGTACTTCCGCCAGATCCGCTGGTTCAGCTCTTCGTTGTCGCTGTACTCGCCGATTGCCCAATCCTTGAAGGCGTAGAGGTCTTCCGCCAATTCGGTGATGACGTCGCGCAGTTCCAGCGGCTCCAGCCACTCGGCAGGGATTGCCTTCACGCCATGCATCGCGCCCAGCAGGTTGCCGACGATCGCTCCGGTCGAGTCGGAATCGCCATCGTGGTTCACCGCCAAGATCACGCCGTGTTTGAAATTGCGGGCGACCAGCGCGCAATAGATGGAGATCGCCAGGGCCTCCTCGGCGATCCAGCCCTGGCCCAGCCGGGCAATGGCTTCTTCATGGGGCAGACCGGAATCGGCCAACTCCTCGGCCATCTCTATTGCCCGCAGCGTCTCATCATGGCCGGGCTCGGCTGGCAGGAGGCGTTTGGCGGCGGCCAGTGCTTCGCGCAGCGACGCGCCATCGGTCAGCGCCAGGATCAGCACAGCCAGCACACCACCGGTCAGGGCTCCGGTCGGGTGGCCATGGGTCAGCGCAGCCAACTCGGTACCCAGCCGGAAGGCGTCTTGGGGAGATTCGTACTGCCGCAGTCGCCAGGCGAACAGACCGACTGGCGCAACCCGCATGACGCCGCCGCAACCCTTGCTGTCGTTGCGGGCCGGCTCCCCGAGGGAGTTCATCGCCCGCAGGGCCGATAGGCACGTGTTGCCCGGTGCGCGACGGCTGTGCAGCGGACGCTGCTGAAGCAGCCAGCCAGGCTCATCGGTGCCGAAATTGATGTCGCATGTCGGGCGTTCGCCTTGGGTTTGCAGCCAGCGCAAATAGGCGTGAGCCGTGACCCCGGAGTACGTCGTGATGCCCTTGAAGCAGCCGCGCACCCAGCCTCTGATCAACCCCTCGGCGGTAAACAAGGTCATCTGCGTGTCGTCGGTGATCGTCCCCAGGCCACCATAAGCCGGTGCGTACTGGGTGATGCCCTTCGGGCCGAAGCGACGCAGAATCTCGGCCCGCTTCATGAACTCCACCGGTGCACCCAGCGCATCGCCGACTGCGCCGCCGAGTAGGCAGCCCAGAAACCGCCCCTGAACCGTGCGCTTTTGCTGGCGCTTGCTGCGCCAGGCCGGTGCTGCCGCTGTCTCGAACTCTTCCGCCGCGCCTGTATCGGCCACAGGCTCCTCGTTCTCGTTGCCGGACAAGGTGTAGTAGACGCCCAGCTCTGCGACGACGCGGGCGGCGGGCCGGGCGACAAGGTCCAGCTGCTTGCGCCACTCGGGCACATTGGAGCCGTCCCAACTGATGCCCAGGCCTTTCTCCCAGTAGGACAGGTAGGTCTCGCCCCGGTCGGCAGCGTAGTAGTTGCCGTTGCCGGCAGAGCAGTCGAGCGCGTACTCCCAGTTGTTCTCGCGCATGCAGACACCGTGCTCAGGGTGAGGCACTTGCCCCAGCCCGATCAGGTATTCCGCGCTCTTGGCGTCCAACGGGCGAAACACGGCCACCCGCAATCGTCCGTCGTCCCGGGCGGTGATGGCAGCGATCAGAGCATCGCCACGTTGGATGGTGACCAGTTTGCCGCCGAGGTCTACGGGCCCGACCTCGAGCCACCAGTGGTCACCAGCGGCTGAAACGACATCGCGGGCATCGTCGGGCGCCAATAGCTCGGCAAGCCGATCCATTGCGGGTTCGACCTGCTGCCATTCGGCCTCCCCATCCCGGCTACGCTGCTGCAGACCGTGCAGCATCACGGCCAGCGGCAGGTCCCCGTTATCGAGCAGGGCCGACTTCAGATCGGCCGCTGGGACCGGGTACGGGATGTCCGGCAACCCGTACCGCGCCAGCGTCTCTGGCTTGAGGTGAAGCTCCGCGAAATCTTGCATGGCGCCCGTACCGATCCTTTTGCCGCCGCGCCGCATGTAGTTATCACAATGCGACGCACAAACAAATCAAAATAGAGTCATGGACAGATTCTAGGGCAGACCATATACTTTCCGCAATAACCCGCACAAGCATTCGCTAACCCGAACGAGCCAGCCAGGATGTCGAACGAACAGCTTGCAGATCTAACCCAGCCACAACGCGACCGGCTCGCGTTTGTGGAGTTGCGCGTGCGCTTCATTGGGGAGATACGCCGCCAGGACTTGGTCACGCGGTTTGGCATCCAGTCCGCCGCCGCATCCAGGGATCTGGCGCTGTATAAAGAGTTGGCCCCGGGCAACATCGATTACGACTCCAAGGGCAAGTCCTACGTCCTGGGGCCGGACTTCGGGCCCGTCTTCGACTTCCCCCCGGAGCGGGTGCTGTCGTGGCTGACCCAGGGCTTTGGCGACGGCGAGCCGATGCGGCTAAAGGCGTGGGTGGCCAGCGAGAGCCCGTCACGGCTCACGCATCCGGATCTGGATGTGCTGGCAAGCGTGACCCGGGCGATCCACCAGGAGTGTCCGCTCGGCATCGAGTACCACTCGATCTCCAGTGGCCGCACCGAGCGGGAGATCGTCCCGTTCGCGCTGATCGACAACGGTCTGCGCTGGCACGTCCGCGCCTTCGACCGGAAGTCCCAAGAGTTCCGGGATTTCGTCATCACTCGGATCAAGCGCCCGGTGGTGCTCAAGGGGCAGCCCGTGGCGCCCCACGAAACAAGCGATCAGGACATTCAGTGGACCCGGATCGTCGAGCTCGAGTTGGTGCCGCACCCGGATCAACCCCGGCCGGAGATCACCGAGATGGATTACGGCATGCAGGGCGGCGTGCTGCGGATGAATCTGCGCGCCGCCACCGCCGGATACATCCTGCGCAAATGGAGTGTCGACTGCTCCCCTGACCACAGTTTGCGCGGGCACGAGTACCGTTTATGGCTCAAAGACCACTTGGCAATTTATGGAGTCAAGAATGCGACTTTGGCACCTGGCTATAAATCGCAAGAACAAAAAATAGCAGAAGCGGAGGCTGACTGATGGGCTACGCAATCCGTTCGTTTCGGTCAAGGAAAAAACAATGACAACCGTGAACTTGGACTCTTCCGCGCTGACTTCTGCGCTTGAACAGTTACGCCTCAAGCTATTAGATCTCACCGGTCGAAATCGCCTGATTAACTTCAAGCACACTGCTGGCAAGTCACTTCAGTTCATTGAGGGTCATCCCGCAGCAATCTATCAGCGACTGGTCGAAGCAAACAACAAAGCCAGCATCAGCATTCTCGGACTGCCAGAACCATCCAGAGGGGACTGGTTGGAGCGCAACGGTCGCTTACAAAGACCAGAGCCTAGGGAATGGGCCAAGTCCCAAGGCATCTCAACGAGCTACGACATCCCTGGTGTCGGTCAGAGCTCGGATGAATCGAATGTCCGATCACTTATGTACCCGGACGATCTCGCGAAGCACTGCCGCAAGATCGAGCGTGAGGCCACGCTCGCTATTGAGGAAACGGGCGCGAACATGCTGTTCTTGGTGCTTGGATTCTTAGAGTTCCCAGACCAGCGTGACAGCGATAAGACGTTCACTGCGCCCTTGATCAGTGTCCCAGTGTCGCTGCAGAAGAAGGAAATCGCGGGCATCCAGCAGTTCTCGCTCCAGTACACAGGCGACGACATTTCGGAAAACCTGTCTCTACGGGAGAAGCTGCGCAACGACTTCGGTTTGGTTTTGCCCGAGCTTGCCGAGGAGCAGATTGACGTAAACGGGTACTTTGCTGAGGTTCAGGCGATCATCAAAAAGCAGCCTGGATTCGCCCTCAAGCACCGCGTCTCCCTGTGCTTGCTCAGCTTCAGCAACATGCTGCTGGTTCGCGATCTGGACCCCACCAAATGGCCTGAGAACGGCGACGAGAACTCACTGATCGACCACCCCATTGTCAGAGAGGTGTTCGAAGGACGAGCAGATGACGGCGGAGCTGGACTGAGCCTAGCCGAAGAACACCTGGTGGAAGAAGGCCCTGGTGCCAGCATCCCACTGGTCTACGACGCTGACAGCTCTCAGCACAGCGCCCTCATCGATGTCCTGTCGCTCAAGAAGAACCTAGTGATCGAAGGCCCTCCGGGAACAGGCAAGTCCCAGACCATCACGAACCTGATCGCGGCCTGCCTTGCAGAAGGCAAGAAGGTGCTCTTCGTCGCCGAGAAGCTAGCTGCTCTTGAAGTCGTAAAAAACCGCCTGTCACTGGCTGGCCTAGATCCGTTTATTCTCGAGCTGCACAGTAACAAGACCAACAAGAAGCGGGTCTTGGAAGAAATTGCCAAGCGAACCGCCTTCAGGCCCAACCATCCGAATGATCTTCCCCGTCTGCAGCAGCAGTTGGAAGCTCATCGTCACGATCTCAAAGCCTACACAGACCTGATCAACTCCGTCGCTCACAACGAGTTTGGCTTGACGCTGCATCAGATCATGTGGCGAGCTGAGAAACACCGCCAAGGTCTGAGCAACGAAGAGAGCATGCTCAGCCAGATCAACATCAGCGATGCAACTCAAATTTCCGAATTCGAATTCGGTCGTCGCATGGACTGTCTGGGGTATCTCGGCTCCCAGTACAAGTCGGTTGGCGGCTTTGATGCAAGCAGCACCTTCTGGGGTTTCTACCCTGAACGTCTGATTCCCGGCGACGAAGTCAAGCTTGCCCAGCTATTTGAGGCGGCTGATGGGTGGTCTCGAACCTTTGAGGATGACGCGAAGCACTTCTCGCAAGTGCTTGGAGGCCAAGTCTACAACCTTTCCCTGGATTTCAGCGGCGAGCAACTGTCCATACTGAAAAAGCTGCTTGCGACTGCCAATCAGCAGCTACCGCTTCACCTCATCCCAGGCTTCTTTGAGGATGATGAGACAGGAACTAAAGCGGCCCAAGCGATTGACGCATTTGCCAAACAGGTCGAGCAATTCCACAGCCTTGAGGGATCTGTCAATACAGCTCTGAAGCTGGAGTCCAGCGTTACTAATTCGGTCGCAGATGAACTCAAGAGTCTGCAACGAATCGCTAGTAGCTTGGGCGCGGAACTGGGCGCACTCAACGATCTGCGCATCCTGCATCAGCAGCTCGTCGAGGCTACTGGCAAACTCTCAACGGCCAATGCCAACCTGATCGATTTCCTCGGCGGAAAGAACATCCCCTATGACGGATCGAAGCAGAAGCTGGAGCAGTTGCTCAGTTTTACCGATCTCGTGCTGGATGCCCCAGAGGAGCACTTCCATCTCCAGAATCCTGGACTGACTCGCGATGGCGCGGTCCAGGCCCTTGATCAGTTGCTTGCCCTCCAAGGAGAGTGGACCGGTCTTGAAAAAGAACTCGGGGACTCACTCTATGTGGATACCTTGCCGCATGAAGGAGATATCAAGCAAGCCATCCTGACCCTGCGAGAAGGCGATGCGTGGTACCGCATCTTCCAATGTCGGTGGCGCAAGGCGGTAGGGCTGCACAAGGCGCTCCAACGCACCAAGCGCAAAATGCCTGGCCAAAAGCGGCTGGAGCAGCTCGAAAAAATCGTCAAGCTGACGGGACTCAAAGAAAAGTGGAAGTCCTCTCCGACCTGGACGCAGTTCCTCGGTTTCCCCGCGCCAGCTACCCCATTCCCATTGGAGGGATACCTTGCCTTGGCGAAGTGGAATCGGGGCATCAAAGTCGCCTCAGAAGATATCCAAGCCGTTCTGATCGACCCAATCAGCTTCACTGCCGACCAAGCCCGAGCCCTGCGCCGCGAATTCTCGACGGTCAAGCTGGAGATCACGACCGCAATCGCAGCAGTCAAAGACATCAACACAAAGCTTAAACGCCTCTCTGAATTCAGCGGCAGCAATCTCCTCGACAAGGTGTTGGAGAAGACCGGTGAATTCACAGAAGCCCTCGAAGACCGATTCGAATGGCTTGAGTTGGAGGCTCGCAGCCAAGCGACATTCAGCCAAGTAATCGCCGGATGCGATGCAGCCTTGGAGCGTTCGTCGCTGAAGTCACAGATTCAAGCCAATGCACGCGTCAAGTCGCTCCTCGGCGACCTCTATCTGGGCGTAGATACGGACTGTTCGACCGCTATCGAGGCGCTGTCCTTCGGTCAAAGTATCGACGGTCTCAATTTATCTCCGCAGGTCAAGTACAAGCTGCGCACCGGGCATACGATTGACGCCTGCCGCACCCTTGCTGCCGCACTGGAACCCGTCCACACGGGACTGCAGCAGGTTGAGAGCCTGAGCAATGCTCTGTCTCAGTTCGGGAAGTTCGAACTGGAAACCTGGACGGGCGCACCTGCAGACGAGGACTTAGAGCTGTTTGTCAGCGCCCTGCATGGCGCAGTTCAAAAGGCAGTCGAGGATCAGGACCTTCTGATTCCTTGGTCGCTGTATCTGACCCGCCGCAAGGAGGCCAACGAGCTGGCCTTGTCTGAGTTCGTCGAGCTTCTTGAGAGAAAGCGCATCAAACCTGATGAGCTGTCAGACGCCTACGCCTATTGCACCTACAGCACGATCACTCGGGAAGCCTTCCGCAACATCCCCCAGCTTGGGCGCTTTACTGGCCTCAAGCACAACCAGATCCGCGACGAGTTCAAACGACTGGACAAGGAGATCATTGCTCTACGTGGCAAGGCAATCGCCTACGAATGCACTCGCAAGGCCTCTCCGCCTCCCGGCAGGAACGGTGCTCGCGTCGATGATCGGACTGAGATGGTTCTCCTGAACTACCTCATGCCTCAACAACGCCCACGCATGCCTGTTCGGAAAATTCTTACCCGAGCCGGTGGGTCGATTCAGGCGCTCAAGCCTTGCTTCATGATGGGACCTCAAGCCGTGGCGCAGTATCTGGCTCCAGGGGTCATCAAGTTTGACCTCGTCATCATGGACGAAGCATCCCAGCTGAAGCCCGAAGAGGCCATAGGCTCGGTCGCCCGTGGTGGTCAATTGGTGGTGGTTGGTGATCCGAAGCAGCTGCCCCCGACGTCGTTCTTCTCCCGGATGAATCAGGACGGTGACGGTGGTGACGATCACTTCACCACCACGGATGCCGAGAGCATTCTGGATGTCTGCTCATCGCATTTCAGGCCGGCTCGCTCCCTGCGCTGGCATTACCGCTCACAGCATCATTCGTTGATCGCTTTTTCAAACCATAGCTTCTACCGTGGCAATTTGGTGATCTTCCCTTCACCGTATGGTCAGGGCGGCAAGCTCGGTGTGCGTGCCGTCTACCTGGCCGACGCCATCTATGAAAACCAAACTAATCTGCGCGAAGCTAAGCGGATCGTAGATGCGGTCGCTGAGCACATAGCAACACGCCCCAATGATTCACTTGGCATCGTCACGTTGAACATTAAGCAGCGTGACTTGATCGCAGAACTGCTGGAAGAGCGACTGAGATCGGTTCGCGGGGCTGACTCCTACCGAGACCATTGGGCGTCCGAGGGTCAGCCCTTGTTCATCAAGAACCTCGAAAACGTACAAGGTGATGAACGCGACGCCATCATCATCTCAACGACTTTTGGCAAGCCACCAGGGTCCAGTGCTGTTCGTCAGAACTTTGGCCCCATCAGTCGGCAAGGCGGCTGGCGTCGACTGAACGTGCTGTTCACCCGCGCCAAAAAGTCAATCGCCCTGTACACATCTCTTCGTCCCGAAGACATCGTGATGGATGGCACTACTCCGGACGGCACCAAGGCGCTGCGCAATTATCTCGAGTACGCCCGCACAGGCTCGTTGCCGACCATAGAGGAAACAGACCGCGAACCAGACAGTGATTTCGAGATCTCCGTCATGGACATGCTCAAGATGCGTGGCTATGAAGTCACCCCTCAGCTCGGTGTGGCGGGATACCGCATTGACATCGCCGTCAAGCATCCAGACGCGCCAGGATCATATCTGGCAGCAATCGAATGCGACGGAGCAACCTATCACTCGGCTTTGTCAGTTCGCGATCGTGACCGCATCCGTCAAGAGATCCTTGAGGCTCTTGGCTGGCGTGGTCGCATTTGGCGCATCTGGTCAACGGACTGGTTCCGCACTCCACGACAAGAAACCGAGAAACTCATCAACTTCCTTGAGTATTTGCGCGAGAGCTGGAAGCCCGAGCATCCCGCCGGAGACGCTTGGATCGAAGAAGGGCAAGGTTCAGGGCAATCGACTGTTCGCGTCACTCAGCAAATCGAATCGGTTGAGAACACTGTTCAAGCTGAGAGGGAAAGAGCAGCGGTTAGCTCTGTACTGATCGACACAGAAGATGACCTCGAAATTGAGGTGGGTGACGTAGTTCGATACATCGATCTTGCTCGTCCTAACGACGTTATGACCGTCCAGATCACCAGAAGCAAAGACGACTTTGCCAACGGGATTGTTAATGAAAGCCGTCCACTAGCACAGGCAATACTCGGTGCTGTCGTCGGTGACGAGGTGGTGCTTCATCTTGCTGGAAGCGCATCCAAGACGTTCCAAATCATAGAAATTAAGAGAGCTCAGCACTAATGCTTGTTTCTTTAGCTACCCTCGAGTCACACCTCTGGGAATCCGCCAACATCCTGCGCGGCCCGGTGGATGCGGCTGACTTCAAGACCTACATCTTCCCGCTGTTGTTCTTCAAGCGCATCTGCGACGTCTGGGACGAGGAGTACCAGGAGATCGTTGATGAGACCGGTGACGAGCAACTCGCCTGGTTTCCGGAATCGCACCGCTTCCAGATCCCGGAAGACTGCCACTGGAACGACGTTCGCACCAAGGCCAGCAATGTCGGGACGGCCCTTCAGCGCGCGATGCGCGAGATTGAGAAGGCCAACCCCGACACCCTATACGGCGTGTTCGGCGATGCCCAGTGGTCAAACAAGGAGCGGCTGTCCGATGCCTTGCTCAAGGACCTGATCGAGCACTTCTCCAAGCTGCCGTTTGGCAACAAGAACGTCAACTCAGATCTGCTTGGCGACGCCTACGAATACCTGATCAAGAAGTTCGCCGACGCCACCAACAAGAAGGCCGGGGAGTTCTACACCCCGCGCAGCGTCGTGCGGCTAATGATCGACATGCTCGATCCCAAAGAAGCCGAGACCATCTACGACCCGGCCTGTGGTACCGGCGGCATGTTGCTGGCCGCCGTGCAGCACGTGAAGGAACAGCATGGCGACGTGAAGCGGCTGTGGGGCAAGCTGTACGGACAAGAGAAGAACCTCACCACCTCATCCATTGCGCGGATGAACTTGTTCCTCCACGGCATTGAAGACTTCCAGGTGGTGCGCGGCGACACGCTGCGCAACCCGGCCTTCTTCGAGGTCGACCGACTGGCCACCTTCGACTGCGTGATCGCCAACCCCCCTTTCTCGCTGGAAAAGTGGGGCGAGGACCTGTGGCTGAACGATCCCTTCGGCCGCAACTTTGCTGGTCTGCCGCCCTCATCCAGCGGTGACTTTGCCTGGGTGCAGCACATGGTCAAGTCAATGGCTGACGTCAGCGGCCGGATGGCCGTGGTGCTGCCCCAGGGCGCCCTGTTCCGCAAAGGTGTGGAAGGCAGCATCCGCCAGAAACTGCTGGAGATGGATCTGGTCGAGGCCGTAATCGGGTTGGCGCCCAACCTGTTTTACGGCACCGGCCTGGCCGCGTGCATCCTGGTCTTGCGCAAGCGCAAACCGGTCAAGCACAAAAAAAAGGTGCTGATCGCCGATGCGTCACGCCTGTTCCGCCGGGGGCGCGCGCAAAACTATCTGGAACCCGAGCACGCCGCCGAGATCCTCGGCTGGTATCGCGGCTTTGCCGATGTGCAGGACGCGGTCCGCGTGGTCAGCCTCGACGAGATCAAAGTCGAGGACTGGACGCTGAACATCTCGCGCTATGTCCTGCCGCCATTGCAAGAAGACATCCCCCCGCTGCCGGTTGCCATCACGGCATTCAAGGACGCGCTCATCCGCTGCCGTGAAGCCGAAGAGCGGCTCGCGCAGGTCATTACTGAAGGGGGATGGCTGAAATGAGTCACCCAAGTAAACGCATCAGCCAACAAGAACTCGAAAGCTACCTGTGGGGTGCCGCCGTGCTGCTGCGCGGCCTCATCGACGCCGGCGACTACAAGCAGTTCATCTTCCCGCTGCTGTTCTACAAGCGCGTGTCGGATGTGTGGGAGGAGGAATACCAGGCGGCCCTGGCCAACTCGAAGGGCGACCTCTCCTACGCGCAGTTCGCGGAGAACCACCGCTTCCAGATTCCCCAAGGCGCTCACTGGAACGATGTTCGCCAGGCACCCAAGAACGTAGGCGCCGCCATCCAGAAAGCCATGCGTGCTATCGAGACCGCCAACCCGGATCTGCTTGATGGCATCTTCGGCGATGCACCCTGGACCAACCGCGAGCGCCTGCCCGATGAAACGCTGAAAAACCTGATTGAGCACTTCTCGACGCAGACACTCTCGGTGGCCAACGTCCCCGAGGACGAGTTGGGCAACGCCTACGAGTACCTGATCAAGAAGTTCGCGGACGACTCAGGCCACACGGCGGCCGAGTTCTACACCAACCGCACCGTCGTCCACTTGATGACGCAACTTCTTGCACCTCAGGCGGGCGAGTCGATTTACGACCCCACGTGCGGTACCGGCGGCATGTTGATTTCAGCGCTGGACGAAGTGAAGCGCTCGGGCGGAGAGTACCGCACGCTCAAGCTCTACGGGCAGGAGCGCAACCTCATTACCTCATCCATCGCCCGCATGAATCTGTTCCTGCATGGCGTGGAGGACTTCGAGATCATCCGGGGTGACACCCTGGCTGAACCCAAGCACATCGAAGGCGACCGCCTGCGCCAGTTCGATGTGATCCTGGCCAACCCGCCGTACTCCATCAAGCAGTGGAATCGCGAGGCCTGGAGTAGTGACAAGTGGGGACGCAACTCGCTGGGTACGCCACCGCAGGGCCGCGCCGACTACGCCTTCCAACAGCACATCCTGACCAGCCTCACCACCAAGGGGCGTAGTGCCGTGCTCTGGCCCCACGGTGTGCTGTTCCGTAACGAAGAACAGGCCATGCGCGCCAAGATGGTCGAGCAGGACTGGGTCGAGGCCGTCATCGGCTTGGGCCCCAACCTGTTCTACAACTCTCCGATGGAGTCGTGCATCGTCATCTGCAACCGCAAGAAGGTCGCCGCTCGCAAGGGCAAGGTGATCTTCATCGACGCGGTGAGTGAGGTAACCCGCGAACGGGCGCAGAGCTTTCTTAAGCCCGAGCACCAGCAGCGCATCCTGACCGCTTACAAAACGTTTGCCGATGTTCCCGGTTTCGCCAAGGTCGCCACCCTGGCCGAAATCGGCATCAATGCGGGCAACCTCTCGATCCCGCTGTACGTGAAGCGCATTGCCGCCGCCATCGCCACCGACAGCAATGGTGACGCGGTATCGCTGCGCTCAGCCTGGGATCAATGGCAAACCGATGGCCGTGCCTTCTGGCAACAGATGGACGCGCTGGTGGAAACGCTGGATGGAGTGATTACGGAGGACATCGAGCGTGTCTGACAAGAACAATAAAACCCTGAAGCCCGGCTGGCGCCGGGTGAAATTTGGCGATGTGGTACGTCTCTCGAAAGCCCGCAGCCAAGATCCGCTGGCCGATGGCATTGAACGCTACGTCGGTCTGGAACATCTCGAACCCGGTGATTTGCGCATCCGCAGCTGGGGCAATGTCGCTGACGGCGTGACATTCACGAGCGTTTTTCAACCGGGGCAGGTGCTGTTCGGCAAGCGCCGCGCTTACCAGCGCAAGGTGGCTGTGGCGGATTTCTCTGGAGTGTGCTCCGGGGACATCTATGTGTTGGAAACCAAGGACGCACAGGTCTTGCTGCCGGAGCTGTTGCCCTTCATTTGCCAGACTGATGCTTTTTTTGATCACGCCGTGGGTACGTCGGCTGGGTCGCTGAGCCCGCGCACGAACTGGACAAGTTTGGCAAATTTCGATTTTGCACTGCCGCCATTAGGAGATCAGCGCCGGACTATCCACCTTCTCTCTGCTGTCGAAGAGCAGTCTGAAGCAGTTCTGAAAGCACTCGCTGCTGCGACAAAGTTAAGGAAATCGGTAGCACTTGAGACATTTTCAAGAATTAGCTCCCCAAAAGTGAAGATGGGCTCTGTAGCAGAAATTAGAAACGGATCTACACCGCGCCGTGCAAACGATGAATTCTGGAAAGGTGCTATTCCATGGCTTCCAACAGGAAAAGTGAACGAACGGTTGATTCGACACGCAGACGAATTCATCACCGAAAAGGCTTTGTCTGAGTGTCCACTGACATTGATTCCTGCTGGTGCAACCCTCGTTGCAATGATTGGTGAGGGGCAGACTCGGGGGCGTGCAGCAATGCTGGCGATTGACTCGTGCATTAACCAGAACTTTGGCGCCGTCATCCCAGGTGATTCGCTTGATCCTTGGTATCTGTTTTATCTACTGGAATCTAGCTACGAAGCACTTCGTCATTGGTCGCAGGGTACGAACCAGCACGCACTGAGTTGCGGCCTGCTCAAGAGTTTCCCAATCCCTGTGCCGTCTCTGGAAGAGCAGAGAGAGCTAGTGGCCAGATTAAGGGGGATTGAATCAGCCGAGAGCCAACTGGCAGCTAGGCTTGATTTAACGCATGAGATGCGCCGCACCGCACATCTAACCGCATTGTCGATGGAGTAGTTCGATGGCTGCTTTTAACGAATCCAACACCGTCGAAGCCTACGTCCGCGATCTGCTCGCCGGCCCGATCAAGTCTGTCCCGGCTAACACCGCCCAGGAACCCCAAGCCAGCTACGGACCCAGCCCCAAAGGCATCGGCTGGCGCTACGCTGCCCCGGCGGAGGTGCCACGCCAGATTCAGGAGGTGCTGGTCGAGCCCTGGCTGCGCGATGCGCTGACCCGCCTGAACCCGGAGATTGCCGCTCAGCCTGACCGCGCCGATGAAGTGCTCTACAAGCTGCGGGCCATCGTGCTGTCGGTGCGTTCAGACGGTCTGATCCGCGCCAACGAGGAGATGACCGCCTGGATGCGTGGCGAGCGCTCGATGCCCTTCGGCCACAACAATGAGCATGTGCCGGTGCGGTTGATCGACTTCGATGACCTGGGGCAGAACCAGTACATCGTCACCCAGCAGTACACCTACCGAGCTGGCTCCACCGAACGCCGTGCCGATCTGGTGATGTTGGTGAATGGTCTGCCGCTGGTACTGATCGAGGCCAAGACGCCAGTCAAGAAGTGCATCAGTTGGGTTGACGGTGCTGTACAGGTGCACGACGACTACGAGAAGTTCGTACCCGAGCTGTTCGTCTGCAACGTGTTCTCGGTGGCCACTGAGGGCAAGGCCTACCGCTACGGCTCCATCGGTCTGCCAGTAAAAGATTGGGGCCCTTGGCATCTGGATGGTGACGGCGATGATGGCCAGCACCACCCACTGAAGTCGCTCAAGCTGTCAGCGGAGAGCATGTTGCGTCCGCATGTAGTGCTGGACATCCTCGGCAGCTTCACTCTATTCGCCACCAATAAGAAAAAGCAGCGCATCAAGATTATCTGCCGCTACCAGCAGTTTGAAGCGGCCAACAAGATCGTCGAGCGCGTGCTGGCGGGTTACCCCAGGAAAGGGCTGATCTGGCACTTCCAGGGCTCGGGCAAGTCGCTGCTGATGGTCTTCGCCGCGCAGAAGCTGCGCATGCACGCCGGCCTGAAGAATCCCACCGTGCTGATCGTGGTGGACCGGATCGATCTCGACAGCCAGATCACGGGCACCTTCACCGGGGCGGACATCCCCAATCTGGAAAAGGCAGATACCCGCGACAAACTGCAGCAGTTGCTGGCGCAGGATGTGCGCAAGATCATCATCACCACGATCTTCAAGTTCGGCGAGGCCACGGGCAGCCTGAACGACCGCAGCAACATCATCGCGCTGGTGGACGAAGCGCACCGCACGCAGGAAGGCGACCTCGGTCGCAAGATGCGTGAGGCCCTGCCCAATGCGTTTCTGTTCGGCCTGACCGGCACGCCGATCAACCGTGCCGACCGCAACACCTTCTACGCCTTTGGTGCCGACGAGGATGAGAAGGGCTACATGAGCCGGTACGGCTTCGAGGAGTCGATCCGCGACGGTGCCACGCTGAAGCTGCACTTCGAGCCACGACTGATTGACCTGCACATCGACAAGGCGGCGCTGGATGCCGCGTACAAAGACCTGACCGGCGGCCTGTCGGATCTGGACAAGGACAACCTCGCGAAGACCGCCGCCAAGATGGCCGTGCTGGTCAAGACGCCTGAGCGCATCCGCAAGGTGTGCGAGGACATCGTCGAGCACTTCCAGACCAAGGTGGAGCCCAACGGTTTCAAAGGCCAGATCGTCACCTTCGACCGGGAATCCTGCCTGCTGTTCAAAACCGAGTTGGACAAGCTGCTGCCGCCCGAGGCTACAGACATCGTGATGTCGGTGCAGGCGGCGGACAAGAAGGAACATCCAGAGTACGTGCCCTACGACCGAAGCCGCGACGAAGAAGAGCGACTGCTGGATCGGTTCCGCGACCCGGCCGACCCACTGAAGCTGATCATCGTCACGGCCAAGCTGCTGACCGGCTTCGATGCGCCCATCCTGCAGGCGATGTACCTAGACAAGCCGCTGCGCGACCACACGCTGCTGCAGGCCATCTGCCGCGTGAACCGCACCTACTCCGAGCAGAAGACCCACGGCTTGATCGTGGATTACCTCGGCATCTTCGACGACGTGGCAGCGGCGCTGGAATTCGACGACCAGAGCGTCAAGCAGGTGGTCAGCAATATCCAGGAGCTGAAGGACAAGCTGCCTGAGTCGATGCAGAAGTGCCTGGCCTTCTTCTCTGGCTGCGATCGCAGCTTGCAAGGTTATGAGGGCCTGATCGCGGCACAGCAGTGCCTGCCCAACAACGAGGTGCGAGACAACTTTGCCGCCGAGTACAGCGTGCTCAACAAGATCTGGGAGGCGCTTTCACCGGACACTGTTCTGGGCCCCTTCGAGAAGGACTACAAGTGGTTGTCCCAGGTGTACCAGTCGGTGCAGCCGTCCAGTGGTCACGGCAAGCTGATCTGGCATTCGCTGGGCGCAAAGACCATCGAGCTGATCCACCAGAACGTGCATGTCGACGCGGTGCGGGATGACCTCGACACCCTGGTGCTGGACGCTGATCTGCTGGAAGCGGTTCTGTCGAACCCAGACCCTAAGAAGGCCAAGGAGATCGAGATCAAGCTCAAGCGCCGGCTGCGCGGGCATGGCGGCAACCCCAAGTTCAAGAAGCTGTCGGAGCGGCTCGATGCGCTGAAGGACCGCTTCGAATCCGGGCAGATCAACAGCGTCGAGTTTCTGAAGCAGTTGCTGGAGATCGCCAAGGAGACGCTGCAAGCCGAGAAGGAGGTCCCGCCCGAAGAGGACGAGGATCGCGGAAAGGCGGCGCTGACCGAGCTGTTCAACGAGGTGAAGACCGCCGAGACGCCCATCATGGTCGAACGCGTTGTGGCGGACATCGACGAGATCGTGCGCCTCGTCCGCTTCCCGGGCTGGCAAGGT
Organism: Comamonas resistens; assembly: GCF_030064165.1. Lineage (NCBI taxonomy): Bacteria > Pseudomonadati > Pseudomonadota > Betaproteobacteria > Burkholderiales > Comamonadaceae > Comamonas > Comamonas resistens. Next base: position 1,693,060 of record NZ_CP125947.1, on the reverse strand, counting down.
ACTCAGGCGGGTGAGCGTGAGGTCAAGAAGGCACTGCGCAAGGCCCTCTTCAAATACAAGCTGCATGCTGATGAAGAGCTGTTCGAGAAGGCCTACAGCTACATCCGGCAGTATTACTAAAGGGGGCGGGGGATGACCACTCAGACGATAGATAGTGCACCGCAGGCGACCTGGTTCGTCGGCGCGAGCTATGGCGGTACAGATGATCAGATGCCGCGATTTCTTGCAGAAGGAATTTGGGAGAACGGATACGACGACAAGCTCCTCGATGTGGTGCGTTCCATGCGCCCGGGAGAGCGGATCGCCATCAAGTCGTCTTACACGCGAAAGCACGGTCTGCCCTTCGATAGCCGAGGCCGCGCGGCTTCGGTTATGGGGATCAAGGCGGTCGGCACGATCACCGAAAACCTGAACGACGGGAAGCGGGTGAAGGTGGACTGGGCCAAGGTCGAGCCGGTGCGGGAGTGGTACTTCTACACTCACCGAGCGACGATCTGGCGTGTGTTACCTGGCGAATGGATGAACGATGCGCTGATCGCATTCGCCTTTGACGGCAAGCCGCAGGATATCGATCGCTTTCGCAACGAGCCGTTTTGGCGGGAGCGTTACGGCACAACTTCACAAGAAAAGCAGCGCTTCGAGTGGACGGACTTCTACGAGGCAGTGGCCGAAAAGCTGCTGGCCCACGCAGACGATCGAACGCCGCTCATCGAGGGCATCCACGAGATCGCGTCCCGGGTGCCGGGGCTGACCTATCTCCAGGATAAGTTTCCCGACGGAACCAGTGGTCCGCTGCGCGACATTTGCCCGTTCACCACGATGGGCACCTTTAACCGGTCCATGACCGATGCCAACCGCAAGACCATCGCGGGTGAACTTGCCAAGCTGCTGGGTGTCACGGTGCCGGTCCCGCCTTCATTCGAGGGCATCCCCGTCCTCAACAACCAACGTTCCTGGTTTTTCGCCTATGCTGACAAGCGTGGTGCGGGCGACATCGACGCCCTATGGAAGGTATTCGTTGCCGCGAGCAAGATGGTCGATGGCGACCAGTTGGACACTCGCGATGCCTTCATCCGGGCTTATGATGAGGCAACCCAAGTGTGGGGTGTCGCATGGAACCTTTCGACAGGTCTCTACTGGGCGCATCCGTGGGAATTCCTGACCTTGGATAGCCAGTCGCGCCACTACATCAACAAGCGGCTCGGCCTGAATGTCGCCATCAGTGGTCAGCAAGGCCCATGTGATGGTCGGGCCTATTTGAAGCTGCTGGACGATTTGCGTTCGCGCTTCGGCGAAGACGGCTATCCCGTCCACAGTTTCCCAGACTTGTCTCTTGCGTCCTGGATGTACAAAGACCCGGTTGACGAGCCTGTGCCGGCTGGCGATATCGGTACCAATGCCGGAGCAGAACAGGAAACTGAAGGCGAAGTTCGCGAAGCCTTTCAGGTGGCAGCGCCAATCGCTCCCTACTCGGTGGAGGACATCCTCAAGGACGGCTGTTTCCTGGAGCGGGCCGAGATTGACCGCTTGCTCGATCGTCTGCGCACAAAAAAGAACCTCATCCTTCAGGGGCCTCCGGGCACGGGCAAGACCTGGTTAGCCAAACGGCTCGCGTTCGCGCTCATGGGCCAGAAGGACGACAGCAAGGTCCGCGCCGTGCAGTTCCACCCCAACCTGTCCTACGAGGACTTTGTTCGAGGGTGGCGCCCCACTGGCGAAGGCAAGTTGTCGCTGGCGGACGGTGTCTTCATGGAAGCCATCAAGGCTGCATCGAAGGACCCTTCGTCGAAGTTTGTCGTGGTAATCGAGGAGATCAACCGTGGAAACCCGGCGCAGATCTTCGGCGAGTTGCTGACGCTGCTTGAGGCGGGCAAACGGACGCCCAACGAAGCGCTGGAACTCTGTTATCCGGATGCGGACGGCAAACGACGTCCCGTCCATATTCCCGAGAATCTCTATGTGGTCGGCACCATGAATATCGCCGACCGATCGCTTGCACTGGTCGATCTGGCATTGCGTCGCCGCTTTGCTTTCGTTGGACTGGAGCCGAGACTCGGCCAGGTTTGGCGGGATTGGGTGGTCAAGGATTGCGCTGTCGATCCGGGCTTGGTCGCGGATATCGAGCGCCGTATCGCCGAGCTGAACGATCAGATCGCGACGGATGCGCGCCTTGGCAAGCAATTCCGGATTGGTCACAGCTATGTGACACCCGCACATCGACTGGAGGCGGGAGACACGAAGAAGTGGTTCCAGCAGGTCGTGGATACGGAGATCGGCCCGTTGCTGGATGAATACTGGTTCGACGCGCCCGACGAAGCACAAAAGGCGATTGCACGGCTGACGCAGGGCTGGTGATGACCGCCGTCGCAGAACAGGTGGAAAGTGCATCCATGAGCGCTGAGGGGTTCATCGGACGCATTCCGGTGCGCAACCTCTGGCTGCTGATGCTCTACGCCTCTGACCTGTTCCGCACTCGCGGCATCGGCAAGATCGGCTTGGAAGACCGCCCGGACGATCTACCGGATCTAGTCGCGGAGATCCTTGCCCACGCGGTTGAGGTGCGACAGCGTCGCCGCTTGAGTCTTGGATATCGATCTCGTGATGCAGTCATCAATCGCGTGCGTGGCCGGATCGACGTCTTGACCACCGAACGCCATCAGTTGATGGATAGAGGCCTGGTGGCGTGCCGGTTCGACGAACTCACCATCGACACACCACGCAATCGTTTCGTCCGAGCAGCCTTGGAGTCGATCTCCAGGATCGTTCAGAGGAAGGACGTTGCCCATCGGTGCCGCGCACTTGCGGGTGGCATGAAGGCAATGGGTGTATCAGGGGACGCACCGACCCGCGCCCAAATGAGCACTGATCGTTTCGGCCGTAACGATGCGGACGACCGGTTCATGGTGGCAGCCGCAAAGCTGGCGTTCGACCTAGTGCTACCTACGGAGGCGTCGGGTGCGAATGTACTCTCTCTGCCGGACAGAGAAGCGACGTGGGTACGCCGTTTGTTCGAGCGGGCGGTGGGCGGCTTCTACGAAGTCGTATTGAGTCCGCAGGGCTGGCGGGTGCTGTGCGGCGGGACGATGGGCTGGCAGATCGAGCAGAAGACGGCGGGGATCGACAAGATATTGCCGACCATGCGAACTGATGTCGTGCTCGACCACCCGTCAAACGGGCAGCGGATCGTCATCGATACCAAGTTCACCTCGATTGTGACGAGCGGTTGGTACCGTGAGGAAACCCTGCGCAGCGGATACGTGTACCAGATCTACGCCTATCTGCGCTCCCAGGTTGGGTGCGGCGATGCGCTTGCAGATCACGCGAGTGGATTGTTGTTGCATCCCGCGATCGGCCAGATGGTCGACGAGACAGTGCTGATCCAGGGGCATCGCATTCGTTTTGCCACCGTGGATCTGACTGCGTCGACGGCGGATATTCGATCGCAACTGCTGCGATTCTTTGACCCGATCCAGTCAGTGACAGGCCAGTGAAGAGCATGGATCGAATCTACATCGACACCTGGGCAAACATCAGCGCTGACGGTTGGAGCTCCCTCCTTCTGGGCAACGGCGCCAGCATCGCCATCCACAAGGAGTTCGCATACCCAACACTCCATGGCATTGCTGATGCAAAAGGACTGCTCGCCACTACTGCCCCAATATTCGCCAAGCTCGGGACAACCGACTTCGAGCATGTTCTGCTCGCGTGCTGGTATGCCGAGCATGTCAACGGGGCATTGGGGACGCCGTCGGCCGCCATCTCCGCAGCCTATGAGGAGGTTCGCACAGCGCTGATCGAGGCCGTGCACAGCGTGCATCCGGTGCATGCCGATGTTGCCACCGACCTACAGCGGGTCGGTGCGTTTGCAAGCGCGTTTCCCACGGTCGTCAGCCTGAACTACGACCTCACCTTGTACTGGGCCATGCTGCTGTTCAACGCGGCGCACGGAAGTTGGTTCAAAGACGCATTCCACGACGGGGAATTTCAGACGGATTGGGATTATCTGCGGCGACCCTATGGGCACGCTGCAGGAGCAACATTAGTTTTCTACCCTCACGGCAGTCTTGCGGTTGCTCGTGACTACCTTGGTGACGAGACAAAGCTTTCTGTAGGCGCGGGAGGCGCAGGTGACTTGCTTGGCACCATAACCCGGAGGTGGGCGTCCGGGCACTATGTGCCCGTGTTTGTTAGCGAGGGAACCAGTCATCAGAAGGTCGCTGCGATTCGCCGAAGTCACTACCTGACGAACGTATATGAAGAGGTGCTGCCCGCCCTTGGAGAGAGCCTGGTCGTCTATGGCTGGAGCTTTGACGAGCGAGACCAGCATGTGCTTGATGCCATCGCGGCGAATCCGCCAAAGCGAATGGCCGTCTCGGTTTTCACTGGTCAGCCAGATGGAGATCAGCAAGCGTTCTGCCACCAGGTCCTCAAGGCCGTTGGCCGGTCTTTGCCAAAAACCGCTGTAACGTTCTTCGATTCGCAGAGTCCAGGGTGCTGGAACAATCCATGATGCGGTGCTGAACCCTACTGCTCGCTGGCAACCTTCATCTCCCTGACCCACGTTTGCAACACCCTTAGCTGCTCGGCGTTCTCGTGGCAGGTCTGGTAGTTGGCGGCAACGGTTCCGGCGACGGCAGAGAGCGCAATGCCTGCGGCGGTCGCATCAACATCTCGGGCGGGTTCGGGCAATTCACCTGCGGCGGCAGCGTCGTGCAGGCGCACAAAGCCACGGTTGATAGTGCAAGCAGCATCAGCTTGAACGGGCACATAGACGGGAACCTCCTTGATGATGGTGTCGCCCTTCTCACGGACGATGCGGACGCGATCGACGTACTGGGTGACGACCTTGACGGTGGCTTGCGCCTGCCGCTCGCGGATGGCTGCGGTCTGTAGGGCTTGTTGCTGGACGGCGGCATTCCATTGCGCTTGAACGTGGTTTGCGCCCTTGATCCAGCCGAAGCCGACCAGGGCGACGCCGAGCACCGCGAGGGCCAGCAGCCGGTACGGCCATGGAATCACACTCACGATGCCTCCCCGATGCACTGCCGGTACTCGGCCTCGCGCCGTGTGGCCAACCCGCCGCACAGGCGCGCATTGGCGGGAAGCGCGCAGTCCTTACCCTGGAAGAAGCGCCAGCGCAGCAACTCGGCGCAGGCCCCGGTGTAGTCCTCTGCGTTGAGTTTCTTGACCAGCGTGGACTGACAGAACGCGCGGCTCCCGACGTTGTAAGAAAAGCTCACCAGCGCGTCGTACTCGTGCTGGGCCAGGGGCACGGTCACGCATTGCTTGAGCGCTCCCTCGAATTGCTGTACGTCGGTAAGTGCCCGAGCCAGCGCCTTCGGCGGCGTGGTGGTGTCGCCGATCTTCACGCCGGAGGTGGTGCCGAACCCGATGGTCGGCACATCGCCCTTGACCGGGATCACTGCGCGGTCGGTGTACCCCTCGTGCAGCACGATGCCGACTAGGGCTGCGGCGGACAGCGTCAGGCCGGCCACCGTTCTGCGCATCACCGGCGATGGTGGGCGGGTCATCGGTGCATCTCCGGCTGCGCCACGATGCGAGCAACGGTTGCGCAGATGCTGGCGGCAAAGGCCAGCAGCACAAACGCGCCGCGCGGCAGTACATTCCCGAACAGCGGCACCACCACTTCAGCCGCCGTGAAGGCAGCAGCCAGCAGCGAGAAGCGGATGCTCCAGGCACGTCGCAACACGCGCCGCCAGTCGTCCAGAAGGCAGATCTTCGGCTTGGCGGTCATTGGATGCCTCCCATCAGTTTGAGTTTGATGGCGGCACCGACCAGCAGCGCGGCCAGGATGCCGGTGGTGACCACTTTGATGAAGGTTTGCCACGCGGTGCGCCGGGCATCGCGCCACGCATCCAGCAGATCACGCAGCTCGCGGATGTCGCGCGCCGCGTGGCCGTTTTCCAGGCCGAGATGGGCGAGGCAACGCTCGGCTCCGCGTTCGGCGGCACGGTCGAGCAGTTCGTCGAAGTCCTCCTTGCGCAGCAGGAGCATGTTCTCGACGAGCGCTGGTTTGCTGTCAGGTTCAGTCATGGGTGGTCTCCAGAAATGCGAAACCCGCCTCGTGGGCGGGTTTCAGGGGGTGGCGAAGGTAATGATCAGATGGCGACGCCGGTGCTCCAGCCAGTGGCTTTGTAGGCTGAGAGCACACTCTCGTCCTCGATGAAGCAGGTCCAGCCGATCTTCGGGGCGTAGAACGACCATCCCGCCTCGATGCGCACGGCGATCTGGCCGGCTTTCCCGACCCACGCGCCGGTAGGATTAGCCGCCACAATGTAGCGATCGCCGTTGGCGGGCGTGGCCGGTGGCGTGGCTTGAGCGCGCGACTTCACCGACAACTGCAGGACGGCATCGAGCAGCTTCAGGTTCGCATCCATCCCCGCGTTCCAGCCCGATTCGCGGGCGGTCCACCCGTAATTCACGCCCAGGTTCGGGCCAATCAGTGCAGCCATCTCATTCTCCGTAGGTTGCCCCGTAAAACATGCCGTAGCCACGGCACTCGGGGATGTCGATCTGCTGGGCCTGCCAGCTGGTGTACCCGTCGCGCACCGCCTCGACCTTGACGGTCAGTTTTTCGTTCGGTCGATTCAGGCCGCTCTCGGAAATCTCGGCGGCCATCGGATAGGTCCAACTCGTGCCGGTCAGCCCCGTTTCGATGTGCTTGAGCGTCCCCGCCTCGCCATAGATCCGCACGGTGTAGGTCGTCCCGGGTTCCGGCCCGATGTTGGATTCGGATTGCGTCACCAGATAGGCGGTCTGCAGCACCCGGCTGCGGTGCGCCCAGCTGACCGTCACCTCCCCGGTGATGTAGCTCACGCTGTAGTCGAGGTTGTTGACCCGGAGCTTGCCGGGCGGATAGGGCCGGATCTGCCTTTTGGCGAACGTGTAGCTGATCGTCGGCGCCGACGCCTCTGCCAAGACGCCCATCCCGGTGGCAGGCAGCACCTTGGCCTGCACCGTCTCTCCACTCAGGTACTGGCTCGTGTTGTAGAACTGCCCGCCCTCGATGAAGTACAGCCGCGCACCCGCTGAATGCTTCGCCGGCACTGTGTCCAACACGCCCCGATCCACTGTGACCGTGCCGGCAGCCACATTGACCGCTTTCACGGCGACCAGCTCGCTGCCGACCTGCGCGTAGGTATTGAGCGTGACCAGATCCAGATCGACCCCGTAGAGCACGTTCAGCACCGTGTTGGTTTGTCCGATGTCGTTTGCCAGCACACAGGACGGGATGAAATCACCGACACCGATCTTCTCGAAGACCGCCGATCCCTGCCGGGTCAACACCGCGTAGTTGATCGCCGCATCGGAGGGGCGCACCGCTGACACGGACAGGAACCCGCCATTCGGATCGATTTCGGCCTGAGCGGCGGCCGACTCGCCCGTCATCTCATGAACAATTGTCCAGTACGGCAGTTCGCTCAACGACACGAAGTTCGCGGCGATGGGCGCTTGCCGGGGATCGACCCAGCCACTCTCGGCGGGCGCCAGGTAAACGGCATCGGGCAGGCCGAACACATCCTCGACGCAGGTGATCCGCACTCGGCCATCGGCCAGTGTCCCGTAACTGATCTGCGCCACCCGCAAGATCAACTGCTCGATCCGCAGCTCGGGCCAGGAGAATCTGAACACGTCACCGATGTTGAGGCAGGCGGCGGTGCGGTTGGCCACCAGCGTGATCTTCGCCAGGGTGGAGGACAGTTGCCGCAGATCCCGCATGGCCAGGCGCGCAGCCAGCGCGCCATTGGCCGCGCCCTCGTAGCTGACCTTGGCGTCCTTGATTTCGCCCAGGGATCGCTCGATGCCGGCGATGTCCTGCACCGAGATCGAGACGCTCTTGTCAGTCGTACGGTCGTGATAGGACAGCGTGACCTGATTGACCAGCTCCTCGGGCAAGGTGCGCTCGAAGGACTCCAGCCGGATCACGTTGGTCTGGTTCAGCTCCAGCAGCGTTGCCGGGTCGTAGTCATCGCGGGTCAATTTGAGCGTGAACAGCCCAGTGCGTGGGCTCACATAAATCGAGCCGTCGATGTGCTGCAGGATGCGCTCGATGAAAGCCTCGATGTCCTGCTGCTGGTCCCACAGGATCGACAGGCCGAAGCTCTCGGCGTAGAGCGTGTCGGCGGCAGCGCGAAACGACGCATCGTCGATCTCGGCCGAGCTGTAGCCCCGGCCCCAGGTGCGGTCGGTCAGGCACTCGTAGATGATGTGCGCCGGGTTCATGTCGCCGGCGATGGCCGCCTTGTCCGAGTACCACTGCGGCGAGCCGTCGGATCGCCGGATGATCCGCGTGAGCTCGGCGCTCCAGGGCTTGATATAGGGGTTCATCGCCGACAGTTGCAGCTGACGCAGCACCAGCGACACCACGCCCCGGAAAGCCGGTACGTTGGCGCCCAGCTTGGACACCAGATAGTCGTTCTGGCCGTCCGAGGCGTTGCCCATCACCAGATCCACGGCACCGACGATGCCGCCTTCGCGCTCGTCGCCGCCGAACAGGTTCGGCTGATCGATGGCGATCCGTCCGCTGGACGTCAACGACCCCGACCACGCTGTGCGCTCGCCGACCACGATCCTGTTGAGCGAATCGACCGGGCCGTGGCACAGCGCCAGATGCATCCCCGCGTAGTAGCGGTAGCCGACCGTGACGCTCTTGCTGCCTTTGCCGCCGCCGCTCATGCCTTGGCTCCCTCACTCATTAAAGAATTGGCTTGCTGCTCGACGTACTCGGCCAGCCGGATGGCCATCGCATCCCCGGTGGCCCGCAGCCAGCCGGTGGTCACGCCTTGTTGCCGAAAATCATCGAAGGTCACGCCGTCACGCGGAAACCATCGGCGCAGACCGGCGTTGCAGTAACCGAGCGCCTTGGCATCGAGATGGGTAGCAATACGGGGGGCGCTCATTTCTTGCCGCCCCCCTTGGTCTTGATCGGCGTTGTCCTCACATCGCCGAACCACACGCAGTTCGGCTGCTTGATCGTGCGCGTACCGAATAGCACCGGGATCGGGCTGTCGGTCGCGGCAAGCGGTGCATCGACATCGCCGGGTTGCGGCGTCGTGGTCTTGGGTTTCGGGGCGAGCAGCGACGACAGAACCGTCGTGATCACCCACACGATCAGGTATTGCCACATGGAACATCCTCAAACGATGGCGTCCCCGGTAAAGGGGTTCTTCACCGGGATGTAGGGAAAGCCGCCGTAGTTCAGCTGGTTGCCGAACTTGGCGGCGCAGGTCGTGAGCGTGTGGTCGCAGCCCGGATAGGCCTCGAACGCATCGCCGGCTTTTAAGCCTGGGATCGGCGCCGAGAGGGTCACCGCACCGCCGGAACTGGCGACGATCATTCGCTGCGCCCCGGCGGACATCAGCCGGCCGCCGACGAACCAGGCAATCGGCTTGGGCAGGAAGACCGAGGCGGTCACCTCCAGCCCCGCCACGCTCTCGACGATGCCGGCGGTCTTGTAGTCGGCCGCGTTGACCTTGCAGCCGCCGTGGTACAGCGGGTGGCGGCAGTTGATCTGGTAGTTCGCCCGCCGCCCCGAACGCTTGAGCGTCGTAAAAATCGGCTCGCAGCGCATCTGCACCGTCACACCGCCGAACACCACCGACACGACCCGCCCCTTCCACCAAGTGATGAATTCCGTACCGGGGTCGGTCAGGTGCTGGCGAAAGATGGTGAGTGACAGCACGCCATCGGGCGGGGTCACGATGAAGGACTGCACCACGCCAATGTCGAGCGCTGCTTCGAGATTGAGCATCGCGCGGCCGAACTCCTGCGTCTGCTCGATCTCCGAGCGCCGGATCGGTGCCGGAATGTACTGCTCGCCGTTGTAGGTCACAGCATCCCGCGCTGACGTGTAGCGCCAGATGGTGGTCCCCAGCGCGAAGCGATACAACTCGACCGGCTGGCCGGCATGGAGGCTGTTTTCTTGGTTCTGATAGGTCATCCGTTGATGCTCCGAATAGGCAAAGTCACCCGAACCACACGATCCGTTTCGAAGAAAAATTCCACGGCATCGCTCTCCAGTCGGGCCAGTTCCAGGAAACAGACGATCCGGAAATCAGACGGCGTACAGGCGACGCCCAGAGCGGCGTCGATCCGCATCCGTTCCACCACCCCGTCCACGAACTCGAACGCGGTGATCTGCCGCAGATACCAAGTGCCGTTGTTGTGCAGGAACGCGACGTCCTGGCGACCGGGCATGGCCTGGTAGTAGGTGGCGAAGCCCCGGCCCTGGACCAGAATTTCCGTGGCATCCAGGGCGAAGGGCTGGGCGACCTCGAGACCACGCTCCCACGTCGGCACCCAGAAAGGCACCTGACGACCTGCACGGGCCGCGAGCCAGCCTCGCATCGCAGTGAGCCGGGTGCGGTCTGGCAGCAGGTACTGGTGGCGGCGCACGATAAAGGGCCGGTTCGGGCTGTCGATCACCGCAGGCGTACCGGTCTCAACGTCGAACACATCGGCGAGTCGCTGATAGTCGATGCTGACGTCCTCGACCCGGTTTGGATGCAGCAGCAGCGTGTCGTAGCCTCGGTACTGAATCGGTGAACTCGTCGCCGCCACTGGCGAAGCTAGGTCCTCCAGCTCGAAGCGCAGTTTGGCCTGGGAGATCGCCGCCGTTGGCCGGGTCACGGTCTGCTGGGCGGGTAACCGTCCCAGCCGGGCCGGGGCGATCCAGGAGCCTGCGGGCCAGTTCCCCAAGGCCGGGCGCTTGAGCGTGATCGTCCCGGCGGTCAGGGACAGGACTTCCAGTGCCTCGCTGGCGCCAGCGCTTGAGCCGACGATAGCCAATCCGCCGGCGTGGTAATCCAGATCCGTCGTGCTCACGGCCAGCACCGTGTCGCCGGGATGGATGGCGGCCGCGAGCCAGGCCTTGTCGGTCCACACCGGCACGGCATAGACGCGCGACTGCCAGACGTTCATCAAGAGATCAAGCTGCCCGCCGTTGCCGTACTCCAGCACGTCGAACTCGAACGAGCGCCGGGGATCGGTCCGCAGCCGCACCCGCTGCTCACCACCGTCACGCATCGTCAGCACGTCGGTGAGCCATTCCAGCCGTTCGGTGAAGCCGCCTTGCCAATCGTGCAGCAGGCCCATGACCAGCACGCGGCCATAGCTGATCGCCAGATCCCGTGTGCCGCCGGCCGAGAAATGCAGCGTCAGCAGCGTATCGACGAAGCTTGGGCCATCGAGTGTGGCCGTGACCTCGTAGAAGATGTCCTCCAGCCCCCGCAGCCTCGTGGGCGGGAAGAACCCCAGGGACAGGCCCTCGGTGTCGCCATCCAGCTGGAAGATCGTCACCGGGTCGGGATAAGCGTTCCAGATCTCGACGGTCTTGGTACTGGGGATCACCAGGTTGCCGAACTCGATCCGGGAAGGCTGTAGGTAGATCCGGTAGTAGTAGTCGTCCGAGAAGGCGCCGCAATGCGCGCCCGCCCGAGTGATCAGGGCCTCGGGCGACGGCTGGCCGCTGGTGATGACGCCCACGGCAACGACGATGGCCGCAACGACCGTGGTCGGCGCGTAATACGCGGGACGGCCGTTGTCCCACAGCAGGTTCATCCCGGCGGCCGCTGCGCCGCCCAGGATGGCCGATGAGAAGGCTCCGGCGAAGTCGGGCATTTACATCACCTTGCGGTAGGCCAGGCCGTAGTCGTAGCTGATCGGTTCCGCCCCGGGCGTGTAGGCCTTGTTCCACAGCGGGAAGATCTTCCACACGTCGGTGCCGAGGATCAGTTCGTCGCCCGGGTTGAAGTTCGAGATGTTCAGGAAGCGCACATCGGGGAACTCGCCGAGCAGCGTCCAAGTGCCGACGTAGGGCGTGCGATTGACGCCCACGTAGCAGGGCAGCATCGGCGCCAGGCCGTTGTAGCTTTGCGGGGAGCAGTGGTAGGCCAGATCGTGCGCCAGGGTGTTGAGGGAGTTCTGGGTCCCGGACCCGATATAGCCCGCGCGGTTGTTGGTCGCATTGGCGTAGCTTGAGCACCCGTAGGCGTCCAACTGTTCCGTCGTGTACGAGCCGGTCGAGATCAGCCGCCAACCGACCGTCCAACCATCGATGTCGGCTCTGACATAACTACCCGGATAACCGTTCGATGCAAGCGATGCCCTCGACGGTCCCAAGCCGTTCGCACCGAAAGGAATCATGTGATTTGAAGTGTTGAACGCATTGGGCGTCGTCGTGAACGACTCGATGGGGCAGCCTGCGGTCAGGTACTGCCCTCCGGCAAAAGCGCCGTACTTGTTGATGAAACCGAACGACAGGTGTCGAAAACGCCCTGGCATCTCCTCAATCACCACATGGATGAAGTCTCCGCTCGAGAACAGGTGGTAGGCGTAGAGCGAGGTGGCCATCGGGCCGACCATCACGAACTTTCGATTGTTGGTCTGCAGGTTGGCGGCGGTGCCAGCGACGAAGCCGTCGCACGCCCAGGCCTCCAGGCAGGCATAGGTGCCGTTGACGCCGTTCTTGTAGAGCTTTTTGTTGACTGCGAACAGCTGGTAGGACACGCCGTTCTTGGACAACACGACCCGGTTCGCCGTCAGGCTGGTTTCCGACTGATTCCGGTACGCATCAGAGCCGCTGACCGAGGAAATCATCGACGTCGTGCCGGCGTGGGTCGCACCACCAGTCGATCCATAGGTCGGAAACGTCAGCGTGAAGGTGTCGGTGGCGTTTGCCGTCCAGCCATTGGCGACCGCGAAGTTCTTGATGGCGGTCAGCAGTGTGTTGATGTCCGCCGACGCGCCAGTGATGTAAGCCATTGAATCGCCTCGAGCAAGTTCTCAGTTCAGTTGAATGGCGGCAAAGCGCGCCGCATTGGTGGAAGTCGCCGCCTGGACGACCAAATGGACTTTGCCGGCCACCGTCACGGTGTCGCCAGCGGCCACCCCGAAGCCGGGCACGGCGAACACGCCTTGCAGCTCGCCCCAGACGTTGAAGGGACGGGAGGTTCCGCAGTCATAGAGGATGGCCGGCAGCAGCGGACTGGCGCCGTTCGGCAACTGCGTGAGGTTGCCCATGTCGTAGCGCCCTACGCTGTTCCTCCTGGTCTCCTGCGACATTGCCCAGGGCCAGGCGCGACCGGTGTAGCTCGTATCGAAGCGGTTGGTGCCGACCCAGCCGCCGCTCGGCTGCAGGATAGCTGCGCTGTAGCTGCCGTACTCACCATCGTTGCGCCAGAACGCGCTGCCCGCGATATCGAGATCCGAACTTTGATAGTTGTCGCCGCGCGAGGTGTTGGCGCCGATGAAGAGCGGATACGGGTACTGCGACGGCGTGCCGTAGGGCAGGAAAAACCCGGCGTACAGCGCCCCCCAGTAGGCCGAGGATTTCGCCACGACGATGAAGCGGCGGCCGTTGGCGACGAACCAGTAACTGATCGCGCTGTTGAACACCGGCATTCTCGGCAAGATGCCGAGCGAACCGGCCCCCGAGAGCAAACTGCCTGGTTGGCCTTCCGGGGTGCTGATCGAGACGGCGCTTTGCCACGATTGCGAGCCGAGAACCCGGATGGAATACGCGGGTGCAGCCGCGTCGGCGAACAGACAGACCTGCACATAGATCGCATCGCCTGCCGAGGAGCCTGGGCCGCGCAGCTCCACCAGATCGCGTTTGGCGTCAAGCGCGAAGGTGTCGCGACGCAGCAACGTCCAGGCTTCGCCCCCGGCGACCAGGGTTGCATCGGCGGTCAGAAAGGTGATCAGTTTGTTAAAGAGGTCGGCGGCATTGGTTGCCGTTCCGGAAGTCCATGCCATGTTCAGCGTCCCAGAATGTTGCGCACCGACGCGGCGTTGCGCTGGATGAGGTTCATCACCGTGCGCTCGCCGGCGCTGCTGTTGAGGTAATCGGCCGCCATCGCCGGGTCGATGACGTTGACGATGCGGATATTCTGGCCCGGGGCCGGCTGCGCCGGGGCTTCGGGTACCAGGCCTCCAGCGGCAAAGGCCAAGCGCCCGCCAGCCACACGAGGTCCGGCAGACAAGCCGTTGATGGCGTCCAGAAAAGACACACCGAGCCGGCTCACCGCACGGGCATTGACCACATACTCGCCGTGCGAGAGCCGCGCCGGGATCGAATCGCTGGTCGAGGTGCCGGGACCGGTCACGTAGCCCCCCGACGCAAAGCCGAAGAACGACGAGATCAGCGCGCCAAGCCCTCCAGCACTGCCTGCCGCGCCACCCCCCATCAGGCTGCCGAACAAGGCTTCGGCCAGCTTCTGCGAGGCGATCCGGTTGATCGTCTGCAGCACGGATCGACCGAAATCCGCGAACGCCTCCTTGGCCGACTTGGCGCCGCTGCCGATGTCCTGGAACAGTTGCGCGAAACCGTCCTGCACCGCACCGTCGATGGCCATCGCCACGTCGTCGACCACCAGCTTCACCTGCGCGATTTCATTTTTCCACGCTTGTACCCGGGCGACGGCATCCGGGCCGATGGCTGTGGCGCTCGCCTCCAACTGCGGCAGCAGTGCATCAAGTGATTGGCCGGTCTGTCGGTGCAGCGAGAGGATCTGCTGGCGGGCCTGAGATTCCGAGAGCAGCCCCGATTGGCGCTGCAGGTTGATCGACTCCTCGGAGGCACGCATCCGCGAGAGCGCATCGTTGAACTGTCGCTCGTAGTCAGCCAGATCGGCCGCCGCCGCTTTGACGTCGATCAGCCTCCCGACGGTGGCCGCGCCCTCGGTGTCACCCTCGGCGCGCAGCCGCGCGATCAGGCTCTGGTACTGGCGCTCGATGGCCGTGCGGCGATCCTGGCTGGTTGCGGTACCGGTGAGATCGAGCAATTCGTCGCGAACCTTGGCGAGTTCCTCGCGCAACTCGCGCTCAGCCTGGACCGCTTTGCGGGCATTGGCGACCTCGACGTCGGCGCGCTTGTTGTTGAGGACCGTGAGATCCGCTTCGAGCTTGGCGACCTCGGACTTCGCTTTGATGCGAGTGGGTTCGTCCTTGCCGGTTTTTTGTAGACGTTGCTGCTCGATGAGTGACACCTGTGCGCGGCGGATTTCCGCATCGATCTCCTGCTGCTCGATCCGGGTCTTGGCCGCGTAGTAGTCCTTCAGCGAGATCAGCCGGTCTTCGAGCGCCGCATCCAATTCCCGCGCCTGGCGATCCAGTGCGTCCTTGAGGATCTTGAATTCCGCCTCGGCCTGCGCCTGTACCAGGGCCAGCTTGGCGGCCTCGACACCCTTGTCGGGCGTCGGCGTGCCCGGTGGTTGCGGGCGACCGAATACGCCGGGCTGGGTTTGCTCAGGTCGGATGCGACCGGCGATGGCCTGAGCAGCTTCCCCGACGTAGTCGCGCGTGACGGCGTCCCGCACGGTCCCCGCCAGTTCTTTGCCGAAGTCGCGCATCTCGCCAAGTCGGCGGCCGAGGACGGCACGCAGCGACTGCATCGAGAAGTCGCCGCTGAAGGCAGCGGCTACGTCCTGACCCAAGGCCTGCGCCAGATCGCCGATGTCGGAGAATGCGTTTCGGAAACGCTCGACCAGGAAGGCCGCCGTGATCCCGGCGACACTGCCGACCGCGTTGAACGCGCCAATGACGCCATTGACCATCGTGCGGATCGCCGTGCTGATGGTTTTGAGTGCGCCGAGCATCACCTCGCGCACGCGGGCCCAGGAGAGGTCGTTGGCACCGACCAGCCGCCCCAGGGCGCTGATGACTTCGCCCACCTTCTCGACCACCAGATCCCAGGTGGCGACAACGATCTGCTTGATCGATGCGGTCTTGCCACCGAAATCGACCACGGCGTCGCGCGCCGAATAGAGCCCGCCCGCCAATAGCGTCACTGAAGTCACGATCAAGCCAATGGGGCCACCCAGGAGCGCCAGCACCCCACGCAACAGCCCTGCCGCACGCCCCAGCAGCGATGTGGACGCGACGGCCTGGGTCACGGCACTGCTGGCGGCGCTGGCTTGCAGCCGGGCCTTGGCCGCGTCGGTGACCAGAGCGCTGGTGGCGAGGCCTTGCGTCCGCGCCTGGGCCAGGGCGGCGTCGGCCACGCGCACCCGCGCCAGCGCCTCAGCTTCGAGCGTGCGCAGGTTGGCCAGCCGCGCCACCGCCTCCGCGCGGGCGGCGGCAATGCTGGTTGTAAAGGCACCTGCCATCCGGCCGAAAGCCGCGACCAGCACGACGCCGGCCAGATCGATCAGAAGTTCCAGATGCTGGGCGACGAGCTGGATAGCTTGCGCAAGGCCTGCCGTGAGGCCCGAATTGGAATCGCGCTCGCCGAATGCACGCTGAAAGGCATTCTTGAGACGGGTGAGCGCGCCCGAGACCGTATCGGGCAGGCTCGCGTATTCCTCGGCCAGACGCGCCCTCTCCTTGAGCAAAGCATCGAGCACCGCTTCCGAGGTGATCTTGCCTTCTTGCGCCAGGGCCCGCAGCGCGCCCAGCGGCACGCCCATCCCGTCGGCAATGGCCTGCGCCAGACGCGGCGTCTGCTCGATGACCGAGTTGAATTCCTCGCCGCGCAGTTGTCCCGAAGCGAAGGCCTGGCCCAACTGCAATAGCGCCCCGGCCGCGGCCTCGCTGGAGGTGCCGGAGAGCGATACGGCCTGTCCGATGGCATCGGTCGCCGCCAGCACATCCGCCTGCGAACGACCCAGCGCCTGCACCGAGGGCGCCAGCCGCGCGTAAAGCGTGACGGTCTCTGCCAGCGGCGCGCGGTTGCGCTGCGCGATCTCGAACAACGCCGCGTCGGCGCGGGTGAACTCCTCCTGGGACGCGACAGCGAGCTTGAGCCGGGCCTGCAGGTTCTTGTACTGGTCGGCAACTTCCACCAGTTCGCGCACGCCCAGCCCGACCCCGATGGCCCCACCGATGCGGGACAGGACGGCGCCGACCTGACTGGCTTGGTCGCGCAATTGCGACAGACTGCCATTAATCGACTGGAAGGCCCGTCGCGTCTCATCGACTGCGGTGATGAGGATCTGGGCACGGTTGTTCGCCATCGTTCAAACCTTCGACATTACCTTGCGGATGGCCGCCGTCAGGCGGGGAAGCTCGACCCGCACCGCACGGTTGAGGTCGAAGCGTTTTCTCAAGCTCACGCGCCGCACCAGCACGGCGATGGGAATCTCCTGGCCGCGCCGCAGGCGCTTTGCGCCGCTGCGTTCGCGCTCGGCGCGGCGAAAGCGCGTGAGCGGCCGGGCGTTCTCGGCAAGGTTCTCGGCCATCAGGATCTGCTGGCCGTTCTTCTCGATGAACCAGGCGTTCCCGGATCGCATCAGCGCATCGATCACCCGGGCGAAGGCCTTGTGCCCGATGCGCCGGTGTTGAGGCAACAGCGGGATCAGCATCCGCCCCCGGATCGTTCCGCCTTGCTCGTGGATGCCCAGCCACGGCACCTTCGAGCCGAGGTAGAGGGCCGGGAACTCATTGGTTTTGCGGTCGAACACCTTGGCGTGCATGGAGCGCAGGAACTTGGGGCTGGCCGTCCGGAAGCTGGCGCGCATCTCACCGCGGACCTGTTCGGCCATATCCTTGCCGCTGTCACGCATCGCGCGGGCAACTGCCGCGCGGATCGCCTTGTGGCTATCGGCCTGCCAGGCGTTGAAGCGACGACGATCCAGCAAGCCCTCAGCGACCAGATCGATCTTCATCGCGCATTCCCTGATGGAGTTCGGCCTGCAACTGACGGATGCCGTCGCGGCTGCCTTGGGCGGCGGCAGTCATAACCGCCAACTGGATGGAGAGACGCTCGTATTCGAGACGGTCGTCGGCCGACAGGAAGGCGTTCACCTGGCCCAGCGTGTATCCCAGGATGTCCGGGTAGCGGTGACCGCTGCGGATCAGGCGGGCGACGGCGTCGATCCAGCCGACAGACCTTTCTTTTGTCCGTTCAGGCTCTGCGCCAGATCGCCGACCTTCGGCGCGACCCGGCGCACGAAAAAATCGGCATTCACCTCGAACACGGCAGCGGCCAACGTGATCGCATCGTCGAGCGCCAGGGCGTTCACCCATTCGCGCGGCTGACGGCTGACGATCGCCAGCGCAGCCAGCAAAGCGTCGCCGTGATCACAGAGCAAGGCGAGCCAGTCCGGTTCGCCAGTTAGCTGCTCGGCAAAAGGCCGCACGGCCTTGAGCATCGCCGGCAGTTCGCCGACCACCAGTGGGCTGATGGTAAGGCGCTGCCCGGCCATTTCCATTAGCCGAGCCTGCGGCACGAGCACATCGAGATCGGAAGGGGTCATTGGCAGCTCCTTCACAGCAGCACGATGCGGCCGAACTGGCCGAGATCACCGGCGGCCGGCTTGAGCGTGTCGGCCAGTACCTGCCCGGAGAGCTCGAACTTGAGCAACTCCTCGGTGATGATCGACAGCTCCTTGGCCGGATTGATCGCCACGCGGTACAGGTCGATCACCACTTCGCGGTTGCTGTCGGCGGTGTTCAAGCCCTCGAAACGCACCCAGCGTTCGGGCAGCGGCTGGGTGAACAGCGCCGTCGATTGGGCCGCGCCATAGGCGTAGTCGACCTTGAACGGCTCCACAAAGGGGCCGCCCGCTGTCTTATCGGTGATCGACAGCGAGCCGTGCTTGGCGTTGAGGTGGTACTGGCCCGCCGGCAGCGTCTTTGGGGTGGCCGTGGAATCCTTGACCACCACCGACGAGACGTTCTGCTTGGCGAGCAGGTACAGACTACCCACAGTGACCGGGTTGGGCAGCGCCTCGGCGGTGACCGTTCCGCTGACCTGGTCGGTGGTCGTGCCGTACAACGCCAACCCCAAGTTCACGGCGATCAGTTCTTCCAGCGTGCAGGCGAATTCGCCTTTCTTGGTCTTGATCAACTGCAGGTCGGTCAGGCGCTGGCCGCTGGTCGATTCTTGGTGCTCCAGAGTTTCGACCGACAGCGACACCTTGAGCTCCGGCACGTTGCCGACAAAGTTCAGCCCTTGCGGGTTGCCGGCGGTGTCGCGGGCGCCGATGTAGACACGGCCTTGTCCAGAGAAATACGGCATGGTCAGTCTCCTTTACGAACGGGGGTGGCGAGCTTCGGGGCGGCGTCGGCCACTGCGACCTCCTGGGCGACGGCGTGGTCGATCAGCCATCGTGCGGTGGCCTCGTCGACATCCAGGTACGCGCCGGGGGCATAGCGCACTCCGGCGTGGGTGTGGGGTTTCATCAGTTCAAGCGTCATTAAGGTCATCCTGTCTGGGTGAGGTCTTGGGCATTGGTGCGGTAACGGATCTCGTAGCGGGCAGGCAACGCGACGGCGCCGGCATCGGCGTCCTCGGCATCCCATTCGCCATCGATCTCCCGGATCGCGAGCGCGAGGCCGGTGACGTTGGCATCGGTCATCAATGCAGCATGTGCGGCCACGATCAGCCGGTCCGCGACGTCGAAGGCCTCCTCGCCACGCGCCACCGCGACGCAGCGAATCGTCAGTGTTCGGTCGACGCGGTTGTTGGCGTGCGCGGTGATGGCGTCGCCTTCGGTGAACATCAAGAGCGCGGGTCCGGTATCGCGCGCAACCGGTGTTGTTGGGTGGCGCAGCACCGGCACGGGCGCGACGGCGTTGCTCAGGCGTGCGGCAACCGCCCGCAAGATCTGCTCGCGGATCGAATTCATGCCGAGTCCCTCAGAGTCGCGTGAGGTCGGCGCGTCGCTCGCTGCCGTCGCCGATGCTGCGGATATCGCGGACGCGGTAGCTGTGGGCTCCGATCGTCACGGTCTGCCCTGCTGCCAGGCTCGGCTGTGTCGAGGCCGGGAAGCGGATCGTGTAGTCGGCGGACAGGGCCAGCCCGTCGAGTACGGTCTCGTCTGGCGAACGGAAATCGACAGCGACAGTGTGGCCATCGATTTCCGCATCCACCAGCAAGCCAGACCGCCCAGCGGCGTCGTAGAAGTCTTCGATGCGCACCATCACACCGTCAGCTTCACGAGCACACCTGGGCGGTGGCACATGGGCAGCGGGTTGGACTGGGTATGCAGGTCAGTACCCCGATCGAACTTGCGCGGCTCCTGCTTCGCATACAGCGTCTGCCCGATGGTGTTGACCGTCTCGTTGAAGTCAGCTGGCGCGAAGTAGGTACCGAAGGTATCCACCGTGCCCAGCGGGAAGGCATGGGCCTCGCCAGCCGCAATGAAGCGACGGGTGGTGCCGGTGGGATCGGTGGCCTGCCCGCGATACTCCTCGAAGGTGATGCCGGCGTAGGTGAAGCCACGGCGCACGTCGTTGATCAGGATGGCACCCTGCTGCCAGTTCTCGAACGCTTTCTCGACCTTGGCATGGCCCGTCAGCGCGGAGAAGAACTCGGGCGAACACAGGCAGTGCACACCGCTCATGAATTCGCCCTTGAGGTTGTCCTCGATCGCGGCCAGGGTTGCGAGGCATTTCGCCTTCACATTCGTGCCGGCGTTGCCGAGATCGAAGGCGATGGTCTGCGGCGTGATGTCAAACTCGTCGAACAGGTCGTACAGCACGGAACCATCGGCATCCAGGATGACGCCCTTGAGCGCACCCATACGCAGGTGCTCTAGCGTGATCGCATGCTTGTTGCGCATGGTCTCCAGGTGGCGCGCGATGACGCCTGCGACGGCTTCCGTTTCAGTCTCCGAACCAAAGGCGCGGATGCCCTGAACCTCTTCCGGGAGGACGACATCGTCATGCGGGATGTGGGGGATCACGAACGAACGCAAGGTGCGTTTGCCGCGCACACCGACCGTGCCCGGGGCGCCCGGCGGTAAGGTCGGCAGCAGGTTCAGTACGCCGTTCATCTCCTCGACGATGACCTGTCGCTGGCGCACCGGCTTGGCCGGCATCAAACCGAGATCCTCGATGCGGCCATAACGGTTGGGAAGAATGTTGATGGCCGCCGTGAGCGCCGCCATCGAGAACGCGGGATTGGTAAAAGGGTTCTGCATGGTTGTCTCCTAATTCAGGCGGCGGTTCGGACGAGGACGCCACGCGCTTCGATCTGAGCGATCGCAGTGGCCTTCTCGGTAGGGGTGATGGCGACCGGCCACACCAGGGCATGGCTGGCGACGATGGCGTGGCGGGAGATCAGCAGCGCGTCTTCCCGGTCGATCAGGGTCGCGTCCACGTCAGCGGCGAGCACGCCGACCGCGTTCTCAGTGCCATCGGTGGCGGCCGGGTCGAGCGCTTTCAGCTTGCCGGTCGTACTGTCGCGGCCGACGATGGCGCCGAGCTGCAGGTTTTGACCGGCAGCAACCGTGGCCAGGTCGCGTGAATAGAGATTCGGCGCCTCGTACTTGAGGAGATCACCGAGGTTGTTGGTTTCCTGAATGGCAGACATGGCTTACTCCTTCGTGGCGAGTTTCTTGACGGCGGCAACGACCGGGCTGCTCTCCGGCTGCACGGTGGTTCCCGCATCGGCGGTGATGCGTGAGGCAATCTCCGGCTGTTCAGCGCGAGCTTCGAGCAGTGCGCGGCGGACTTGGGCCTCGTTCATCCCGGATGCGAGGAATTCCGCCGTGCGCTGTGGCGTGCCTGCGATCAGGCAGATCTCGGCAATGGCTTGTGCCTCGATCCGGCCGTTGGCGTGCGCACCGACGAGCGATGCAGACACGGGCGGGGTGGTGGGATCATGCGCTGGGGTGTCTGCCGGGTCTGGCGTGACCTCCGGCTCGGATTCGTCCAGACGGGGCTGCTGTTCGTGATCGGTCATGGTTTTCTCCAAATGAGACTGTTGTTGGCTGGAAATCTGCGGGGGTGCGTTCCGTGAAGCAAGCGAGGCACGGGCGAGCGGGCCGCGCTTCGCGGCGCCCGTACTGGGTGTCGCCAGCCGGCGTTGCGCATCCAGTGCGTTGGAGAACTCGATCAGGACCTGATCGAAACTCATCACCGCGTCAGCCAGGCCTGCCGTCACAGCAGCCTCGCCGAAGAGCAGGCTGGCTTCGGTCGCCCGCACGGCATCGCTGTCAAGAGCTCGCATTTGCGCGACCTGGCTGACGAAGATTCCGTAGAGCCGATCCACTTCCGCCTGCAGGGTGGAAGCCGCCTGTGGCGACAGCGGCGCGTGGGGAGAAAAGTCGTTCTTGTGGTGGCCGGCGTAGATCGCAGTGAAGTCGACGCCGTCCTTGGCATCCTTGACGGACTGGTCGACGTGCAGCGCAATGACACCGATGGAGCCCACACCTGCGGTTTGCGACAGGGTCAGGCGCGATGCGGCGGCTGCAATCGCGTAAGCCGCCGAATACGCCGAGTCGTTGGCATGCGCCCACACCGGCTTGATGTCGTTGGCGGCGCGAATCCGCTCGGCCAGCTCAAACACGCCTCCCGCTTCGCCGCCGGGCGAATCTAGGTCGAGCAGGATGCCGCTGACCTGTGGGTCCGCCAGCGCGGCGTCGATGCGTGCCGCAATTTCCCCATAGGAGGTCAGGCCAGACGCCGCCTCCAGTCCCATCGCCCGTCGTACCAGGGTGCCGTGCACGGGAATGATCGCGATGCCGGGCTGCCCGACCGCAGTGCCGGCTTTCGAAGTGGGAAGCGGGACGGCAGCATCGATCTCGGGCAATCCGATGCGCGGGCCGAGGACGGACAGGATCACGTCCAGTTTCGAACGCGCAATGAGAAGCGGCGTCCCGTAGAGACGGGACGCCAGGTGTACGAGCTGCATATCAGTTGTCCTGGGGTTCTTGCGGCGGAGCCGGAGTGGCGGTCGCCGAGGCGTTGACGGGCGATTTGTCGTGGCGCGGGTCGGAGTCGAAGACCAGCCCCAGCTCATCGGCCCGCTGGTTGTCGGACGCGATCTCGCGGTCGATGTCTTCGGCGTCGTAGCCGAAGGCGGAAATGGCTTCGGAGCGCGAAAGCAACCCGGCACGGATTGCGGTGAGCATCGCGTCGAACTCCTTCTTCGGATCAACCCACTGCCAGCCCTGCGGAATCCATTTGGCGGCCAGGTATTCCCGTTTGCGTCCGACGAAGCCCGGGAGATCGAGTGCACCTTCGAGCGCAGCCTGTTCCATCCAGGCGCGCCAGATCGGGCGGCAGAGCTGGTGGACGATCACGCCATGCTGGATCGCTTCGCAGCGGCGGCGAAACTCCAGCAATCCGGCGCGGATCGACGAGTAGTTCACCTGCGTCAGATCGCCGGTGAGCATCTCGTAAGTGATGCCCATCGCGGCGGCGACGGCCCGGAACTGCATGCGCAGGAACTCGGCATAACTGGCTCCGACGTCAGCCGGTTGGCTGAACTTCACGTCCTCACCAGGCTCCAGCAGCTGCAAGGTCCCGGGTTCCAGTCCTGCCAGGGACACGCCGTTGGCGTCCGTCAGCCCTTCGCCGATGAGGTTGTCCTCGGGCGCCAGGCGGGTGATGAAGCCCGCGAACATCGCCGCCGTCTTTTTGCGCACCAGTTCGGCGTCGTCGTACTGGTCCAGCTCATTGAGTTTGACCAGCGCCCGCGCCAACCACGGCTCGCCCCGGATCTGGCCAGGACGCAGCGGACGGAACAGGTGGATGATCTCGGAGGCAGCCACGCGCACAGTGTCCATGCCACCCGTGCCGGACATTGGCGCCAATGCGCCATCACCGGGGTGCGAGCGATACAGGTGGTAGGCGACGCGGCGGCCGAGCCGATCGAACTCGATGCCGGCCCGTACCACGTTGCCGGAAGGTAGCTCCAGGTTCATCGTCGTGGGCAAGTGTTCGGGTTCCAGCAGCTGGAGCTGGAGACCAACCGCCAGACCGTCTTCGGGTCGGCGATAGCGCAGCCGCACCAGCGCCTCCCCGCCTTCCAGCATTGCCCGGCAGGCGAGTGCTTGCAGGCCGTAGAAGTCGGTCAAGCCGGCTGCATCGGCATCGCTGCACCAGTCCCACCACAGGGCGTGAATGGCTTCCCGCAGTGTGTTGTCCGCGAGCATCGACTGCGGCTTGATGCCCGTGCCGATCGCGTTGGCGACGAAGGCCTCCACGCTGGCGGCCGCCCAAGCGTTGCGTCGCACCAGGTCGCGGCTTTTGGCGCGGAGCTCGTTCTGGGTGAAGGCCAGCGCGGCAACGGCACCAGGATTTCCGACCTGCCAGGCAATCGCTCGCCGACCACCGCCGATACCGTCGTAAGTCGGCGACGGGCCGCCAAACATGCCGCGCCGAAGTTTGGAGAACCAGCTCATCAGGTGGCCTTCCGGGTCGTGACGCGCAACTGACGGACGAGGCTTTTCCCTGAATTTCGGGCGATCTCTGTATCGACAGTTCGAATGGCGACCTGCAACTCTTCGACTGAGCGGTACTCAATCGTTTTGTCGCCGAAGCTCACACGGCGCTCGCCAGTGGCCAGCGCACGCTTCAACGCGTCGAGCTCAGTAGTGGTGTAAGTCATCGTGTCCTCATCGGCACATCTGTCAGCTGAGCCAGCGGCTCCTAATCACTCGTCGCCCGGTGCTGCGGGGCGCAGAAACAGCGAGGCCACCGCGTTGGGTGGCCTCGTTGATCGATTCAGTAGGTGTTTCAAGGGCTGGCGGACTGGCCAGCCCCAGTTGTCGCTCCAGTTCCCGCCAGTGACGTTCCTCGAAGCGATCCAGACCCGCCGCCGATGCAGCCGCGCGGGCGTAGACGTAGCAGTCGAGCGCCTCATTGCGCTCACGCATCTTTTGCCACTCACGCACCGGGAAGCCGTTGCGGTCGCGGCGGGTGATCAGTTGCTCGGCGCACAGCTGCTGAATGAACTCGGCGTCGATCTTGGGCAGATGGACGAACCCAGCCGGGAACACCGTGGCCAATCCGTCCTCGCCAACATCTGCGCTCTTGCGCAGGTTGTTGTAGAACTCGAGCTTGGCGATGCTGACCGCCACTGTGTACACCTTGACGCCCCGGCGCAGCTTCTTCCCGCCCTGCGAGACATCGATGGCCGTCGGCGAGCCGATCAGTGCGGCACCGCGCGGTACGCCCTTGACCGCCATCACGCGCGGATCGTGGCAGGCTCGCACGAAGGCGTAAGCCTCCTGCGTGGCAAAGCCGGTGTCCAGCGCGAAGCGCGCCAGTGGCATCGCCACCCCCGAGGCGTGCGTCCAGTTCTCGGCCAGCATCGCGGCCAGCGCCTTCCACACTGTGTCCCGTGCGGTATCGCCCATCAGGACTCGGTGCTCGACCAGCCACGACTCCTTGCCACGCCCGAAGGCCCAGACCGACGCCTCGATACGATCTTTCTGCACGTCGGCCGCACCGACCAAGAGCAGACCGCCTTGCGGCACCGTGCCGACGCGGTAGTCCTCTCTGCGCTCGACCAGTCGTTGCCAGTCCGGGGCTTCGCCCTCCTCGACCCAGGTTTCACCCAGCTCGGTGTTCTTGAAGGTCTTGATGGCAGCGGCCGATCCCGACTCTTTACTGACGGCGGCTTCCCACGCAGCGGCGATCTCACGCCACGAACGCCAGCCCACCGGGCTGTATAGCGACGACAGGTGGAAGCCTGCCGTCTTGCCCGTGCCATCGGTGATCATCGCGCGCCACTCGCCGTGCTCCAGCATCCACGTTTTGTGGTGCTCGGCAATCGCGGTGTCACACGACTCGCAGATGTAGGCAGCGGTCTCCGGTTGCCCTTTGTCCCAGCGGAGCTGCTCGAAACGCAGCCACTGACGGTGGGAGCAATGCGGACACGGCACGAAGTAGCGACGTTGGTCACTGGCCTCGTACTCGCGCTCGATAGCCGATGCCCCTGAAATCGTCGGAGTCGAGACGATGAAGATCTTGCGCCGCGCGAACGTGCGTGTACGTGCCTCTGC
Organism: Comamonas resistens; assembly: GCF_030064165.1. Lineage (NCBI taxonomy): Bacteria > Pseudomonadati > Pseudomonadota > Betaproteobacteria > Burkholderiales > Comamonadaceae > Comamonas > Comamonas resistens. Next base: position 1,667,360 of record NZ_CP125947.1, on the reverse strand, counting down.
CAGCGAGATCGCGTCCCCTTCACCCTCGACGTCCAACGGATAACCGTCGACCTCGTCGAGGAACAGATACCGCACCGGCATCGAGCGCAGCCCGACCGCGCTGTTGGCTCCAGTCATCACCAGCACGCCACCCCGGAACTCCTTGGCCAGGATGGTGTTGCCGGAATCCCGGCTGCGCGCCGGTGCAATCAGTTCAGCCAGTGCGGACGACTCCTCGATCAGCGGATTGATCCGCTGCTTGGAGTTGCGCTTGGCCATCTCCACTGTTGGCCACACCGCCATCATTGGACCGGGTGCGTGATGGATCACATAGCCGATCCAGTTCGATCCCATCTCGGTCGCGCCAAGCTGTGCCGCTTTCATGAACACCACACGCTCGACCGGCGAGGTCGGCGACAGGCAATCCATGATGGCCTTCAGGTACGGCGTGCGGCTGGTACGCCAGCACCCGGGTTCGGCAGACGCCTTGCTGGAAAGCGTCCGGTGGCGATCCGACCATTCGGACACGGTGAGCAGCGGGTCGGGCGTCAGTCCTTCACGCCACGCGCGTTCGATCTCGGCAGCGCCTTCGTAGTCCATGACCATCAATCCACCCTTGGGCGCATCTCGCCCAGTTCCTGCAGGTGCTCACGCACCGCCGCCTCCAGGGCGATGTGCATCGTGTGCGGATCGACGCCGAGCTTGGCTGCCATCTGTGCCGAGATGCGCGCAGGCCAGTTGAGCCACGCATCGCGTTCGGAGCGTGCCAGCTTGAAAACGTGGGCGATGGCCTGTGGCCGATCCACCAGTTCGCCCTTGAGGCGGGCCAGACGCACCTTGTTGGTTTGCGCCTTGACCACTTCGTTGACCGTGCGCGCTTGAAGGAGCGATGTGCCACCAGCGGGTAAGGCAGCCGGCCCGTCGCCGCCGCCCTCCGGCACGGCGACTTTCGGGGCCTTGGCGCGCGTTCCGGCCTTGGGAGCCTCCGAATTGCGCGCCCACTCGCGATCCGCGCGGTCGGCGTCGATGGTGCCGTCAGCCTCCGGCGTGATACGACCGGCACGGATCGCCTTGTGTACGGCGGTGTCGGTGACCCCACGGTGGCGGGCGTAAGCGCGAATCGAGATACCCATCTGCCCCTTCAATTCTTGGTTCGTCACTCCTTCGGAATCAGCTTGGCTTCCATCGGGGACAGCGCGTTCATACGGATGTCAGCACGAACAACCAAAGGAGAACGCGATGAACAAGACCATCAGCCAACCCACCAAGAAAGGCGACCAGGTCGCCTACTACAACGCCAAGGGCCAACGCAGGGTCGGCGTGGTGCAAGGCTGGCGGGACGGCAAGGTCGTCGTCCTGCACAGGGCCGGGTACACGGAGCTCGTTCCGGAAGCTGACCTCTACCTCCTCGATTGAACGCCGGGAGCCAAGCAGGAAGCGCTTGGCTTCATTCCCGAACAGCGCGTTCATCACGTCAACCGATCAACGACCCCGAAGGAGCAGCAAATGACCACCACCCAACTGACCCCGGCCCAGCACGCGATCCTGGCCTACGCCCTTGAGCACACCAACGGCAAGATCGACTGGTTCCCCGCCAACATCAAAGGCGGCGCCCGCAAGAAGGTGCTCGACGGCTTGTTCAACCGGGCCCTGATCACCACCAATGGCACGGACTGGTTCGTGGCCGCCGAGGGCTACGACGCGATGGGTCGTGCTCGCCCCGCAGCAGAGCCCGCCGTAGCGTCCCTGGGGGCTGACCCGGAGATCGAGGCCGCCGTGACGGCCGCCGAGGCCGAGTGGGCTCGGGACAAGATCACGGCGCAAGCCAAGCCGCGCACCCGCGAAAACAGCAAGCAGGCTGAAGTCATCCGGATGCTGCAGCGCGCGGAGGGTGCAACGGTGCAGCAGATCTGCGAAACCACTGGCTGGCAGGCACACACGGTACGCGGCACCTTTGCCGGGGCCTTCAAGAAGAAGTTAGGCCTGGCCATCGTCTCGGACAAGGTACCAGGTGGCGTGCGGGTGTACCGAATAATTCAATCTTGAAAAATCGGTAGGTCGACGCCATATCGGGTTTTCACGGACTACCAATGAGGGCGACACAATGAACAGTCAAGATTTCGACAAATGCCGGCAGTTTCTGGAAGAACATCTGTCGAAAAACATAGGTAACAAGGATCTCCTTGCCGTCTACCAGAAGTTAATCGAACTCAAAAGCCAGTACGACACAGCGACTGACAAGGCACTTATTGAGAAGGAAATTCGCGAGGCCGAATTGAATACTCAGTTCCGGACTTCGGCATACACAAACGATACGGATCTGAACAAAGCGGTCCACCGCAACAATACAGATTTCAACATGGCCTGGAATGCTCAGCAGGCAGAGAATCACCGTCACTACCAGACGACTCAGGCAAATGTCTTTAACCAAGCCATGGGCAATGGGTATCAGCCTTGGTCGCAACCAGGACAAGGACAACTGCCCCAGCAGCCTGGATCTTACTGACCCCGATTAGATCCCAGGTGGCTTGAAACGACATCGAATAGCACACCATCCGCCTCGCGGGTGGCCTGCTTGCCGGTGAAGTCCTCCCACCGGCGCACGATCACATCCACGTACTTCGGGTCGAGTTCGATCAGCCGCGCGACACGGCCTGACTTTTCGGCCGCAATCAGCGTTGTGCCAGAACCACCGAACGGATCGAGCACCACGTTGCCCGGGCGGCTCGAATTGCGGATCGCCCGCTCGACCAGCTCGACCGGTTTCATGGTCGGATGCAGATCGTTCTTCTGCGGCTTCTTGATGCTCCAGACGTCACCCTGGTCGCGGTCGCCACACCAGTGGCGCTGTGCGCCCTCGGGCCATCCGTAGAGGATCGGCTCGTACTGGCGCTGGTAGTCGGCGCGCCCCAAGGTGAAAGTGTTCTTGGCCCAGATGATGAAGGTCGACCATTTGCCTCCGGCGGAGCGGAAGGCGGCCTGCAGCACATCCAGCTCGCTGGATGACATCGCCACATAGATGCCGCCCCGGCAGTTCGCCACGGTGGGCGTCAATGCTGCCAACAGGAAGTCGTAGAAGCCATCGCCCAAGTTGTCGTTGAGGATTGCGCGATCCTTGCCGCGCATCTTGTCCTTGGCACTGTTGGCGTAGTTCACGTTGTACGGCGGGTCGGTGAAGACCATGTCTGCCACGTCGCCTTGCATCAGCCGGGCATAGCTCTCTGCCACGGTCGAGTCGCCGCACAGCAGTCGGTGCTGGCCCATGATCCAGACATCGCCCGGGCGCGATATTGGAATTTCGCCAACCTCCGGTACCGCATCCTCATCGGTCTGTCCCTCATTGTCCGGCTCGTCGCCCGCGATCAGTTCGGCCAGCGCGTCGGCGTCAAAGCCGGTGATGTCCAGATCGAAACCTTCGAGTTGCAAGGCTTCCAGTTCGATCCGGAGCATCGCATCGTCCCAGCCCGCGTTCTCCGCGATGCGGTTGTCTGCGATCACCAGAGCTCGGCGTTGGGTTGGCGTCAAATGGTCGAGGACGACCACCGGTACCCGTTCCAGACCCAACTTCTGGGCGGCGGCGAGACGACCGTGGCCAGCGACGATGATGCCGTCGCTGCCCGCCAGGATCGGATTGGTGAATCCGAACTCCGCGATGCTGGCGGCGATCTGCGCCACCTGTTCATCCGAGTGCGTCCGCGCGTTGCGGACATAGGGCAGCAGTTTGGCTGTCGGCCACTGCTCAATCTTGTCTGCCAACCAGTTCATGCCAACACCTCGGCATCGAGGGTGGTGGTGCGATCCGCTGCCACCTGCTCGAAGGACTGACCCGTGGCGATCAAGGTGATCGGCACGCCGGGGTGGTTTTGCTGGAAGCGTTTGATTGCGACGTCCACGTACTCCGGCGCGATTTCCACACTGCGGCAGATGCGGCCCGTTCGCTCGGCAGCCAGCATCGTTGTGCCGCTGCCGCCAAAGGGTTCGAACACGATGTCGCCCGCATCCGTATAGGCCTCGATGACGAACACCGGCAGCGCCACCGGAAACACGGCCGGGTGGTCGATGTCCTGGCCGATCTTGCCCTTGTGGCGCATCACGCGGATCACCGAGTCGGGGATGCGGGTGTCCTGCGTCGGCTGACCCTTGTGCGTCCAGCCGCCCACCTCGCCATCCTTGCCGCGCATGGCGGTGGACGACCCGTCGGCGCGCAGGTGGGATTCCTGGCCTGCGTGCTTGCAGGGGACGATCTTGTTCGGCTTGCGGCTCTCCCGGTTGAAGTGGAAGACGAACTCGAAGCTCGGCGCGAAGCGGCCTGCCCAGTCGCCGGGCATCCCCGGCCCCTGATCCCAGACGTACCACGCAAAGCGCCGCCAGCCCTGCTGGCGCATCCAAGATAGCCAAGCGTCCCAATACGGGATCACCTCGTTGTCGCGGTGGATCAGGCCCAGGTTGACCAGCACCTGACCGTCGCCTGCCATCGGCAGATGCGCGAACACGCCACGCATCAGGCCATCCCAATCGGAGATGCCACCCGAGGTGTAGTCGCGCTGGTTGCCGTAGGGCGGCGAGGTGAAACACAGGCGAGAGAGGTCACCCTGCATCAGCGCAGCGACCACGTTCCGGTCGGTGGCGTCGCCACAGATCAGGCGGTGCGGGCCAATCGCCCAGACATCGCCCGGCCGGGACACCGCCACGACGGGCGCGTCTGGCACGTCGTCAGCCGCGTCAGGCTCGTCGGCTTCGGACTCGGATTCATCATCTGCGACGGCCACCGCACTGGTGAGCAGAGCCTCGATCTCGGCTTCCTCGAAGCCGGTCAGAGCGAGGTCGTATCCCGCGTCGGACAACTCGGCCAGCTCAAGGGCCAGCATCTCTTCGTCCCAGCCTGCATCCAGTGCCAGTCGGTTGTCGGCAATCACCAGTGCCCGCTTTTGCGCGACGGTCAGGTGGGCCAGTTCGATCACCGGCACCTGATCCAGGCCGAGTTTGCGCGCAGCGGCCAAACGCCCGTGTCCGGCGATGATGCCGTTGTCGCCGTCGACCAGGATCGGATTCGTCCAGCCGTACTCGACGATGCTGGCCGCGATCTTGGCGATCTGGCTTTCGGCGTGCGTGCGCGGATTGCGGGCGTAGGGAATCAGCGCCTCGACCTTGCGGTACTCGACGTTGAGCGTATTCAAAGATGGTGTCCCGAAAATAGAAAACCCGCCGACGACAACCGTGGGCGGGTTTTGGAGTTGGTGCGAACGTACCGGGTGCGAACTGCGAACCGTGCGAACCTTGGTTCGCACCCTGACGCTAAAAAAGCGTCGCGCTCGCGCCCCCCGCATTGCTTCCTGGCCAGGAAGGACCCGTCGCAACAGGTCATGGCCATCGCGGGCCGGAAACGACGAAGGCCACAGATCGCTCCGTGGCCTTCACTCACCCAATGCTCGCAAGATTAGCCGTAATACTAGCGAAAAAACCTCAGGATGTTGCGCGCCAAAAAGTGGCTGAAACCCGCATCGTTCCGCAGGATTCCGAACGGCGTCGCGATTTTTCGCAACTACACGCAACGTCAGTGGCAGTTGACCGCATCTCCATGTCTATTCGCCGTCCGCAGTTGCTCGACGACCACCACCAATGCCTTCTGCCAACGGCGCCAGGCGGTCGTGCGGTCGCAGCCAAAGCGGCAGCAGACCTCCTTCCATGGGTAGCGCTGTGCCCGCATCCAGACGAGGTGGCGCTGTTCCTCCTCCAGCCATTGCACCCAACGCATCGTCTCCATCATCCGGTCGATGGCAGCCGGGTCGGGAGGAAAGCGGTAGACCGGCGGCTCCGCGCCGAGGTTTTCCCATGGCATGCGTTTGATCGCCGGCCAGCAGTTGAAGTAGCCCTGCACGCGAACCGGAGGAAGGCGGTGGGCGGTTCTTGCGGCCTCGATGAACCGGTCGGCCACGGTTTCGATCGTCCATTCAGCCATGTCGACGCTCCTTCGCCCCGTACAGCCGATCGCCGATCCGGCGCAGCAGTTCGCGTTCGACCCAGTCGAGCCGTGCGTCGTCGGGCGAGATCACCAGGATCTGCTGGTCGCGCCAGCCCTCACGCTTGATCTGCTCCGGATCGGGGCGCGGATCGGGTTGCAGTCGAGCCAGGGCACAGCGGTAGGCGGGAGTCGGAACCTTCATCTCACACCTCCAGCGTCTCGATGGCCCAGTGCAACAGCGCAATGGCATCGGCTTCGTTATCGTCAGCCGGTGCGTGGCCACGCAACCGGGCGGCGCTGATCATCTGATCCTTGTTCGCGTTGCCCTTGCCGGTGGCGTGCTTCTTGATCGTACCCACCGAGACGCCTTGGTACGGGATCTGGTGGTGCTCGCACCATGCGGTGAGGTGGGCCATGAAGCCGCCGTAGGCGTGGGCTGCATCGACCCCGGCGTGGCGGCGCACCTCCTCGAAGTACACGGCGTCGATGCCGTCGCAGGACTGCTTGATCTCGGTGAGCCAGCGTTTGAATCGCAGGTAGCGCATGCCGCCACCCTCGAAGCGTTGCGGCTTGAAGGATTCCGATCCGCTGGTCACTGCGCCATCTCGGTCGCGCAGCGCCCAGCCTGTCTGGGTGCCGAGATCCAGTGCCAGGATCGAGGGCATGGATGGCCGCCGATGATCTGATCCGGGGTGGCCGGCAAGCCCCCTACGTAGGGTGGAGGGACCTTCGGGTCCCTCTCCTACGTAGTAGGAAGGGGAGTTTTCGCCAACTGGAGAACGCGAGAAAGTCCAGCAACCACGCGGGTTTGCGCCAGTTGGCAAGTTGGCAGTGTTGCCAACTGCCAACTGCGGGGTAATTCCGGCAGCGCCTTGATTTGCCAGGGATTCCAGTTGGCAGGGGTTTGCCAACTGCGTGTAGTTGGCAAGGACGTGAGTGCAGTTGGCAACGCTGCTGCCAACTGCCGATTGGGCAATGTTCATGAGGCCTCCGGGTCGTTCAATTCGTCGTGGTAGACCCACACGTCGGGGTTCTCGACAGGCATCGAGGCGCCGGAATGCGGGCACTTGTAATGGGTCGGGAGTACTGTGTACTCGCGCATCGGCAACTCGCCGGTGGCCGTGTCGACATCGCCCGCAGGCATGCGCAGCACCATGCCTTCGACGCAGAGATAGCCGAACTTGGTGCGGCCGCTGGACGGCAGACCGTAGTCCGCAGCGTTGCGGAAGTATTTGATGTAGCCCTGCGTCGAGAGCGCGGAGACGCGTTCGCGGATGGTGCGCTCGCCGCCCAGGCCTGCCTTGCCCTCGAAGGACTCCGCGAACTGATTGGCGGTGTAGCAGCGCCCGTTGCTGGCCTCCTCGAACAAGATCTGAAGGATGGCGTCGCGCTTGCGGCGGCGCTCGGCATCCAAGCGCTCGCCGTAGTCCTTCATCACCAGCCGCTCGTTGGCATCGACCTCGCGCCACTCGCCGTTGATCTTGTCGACGTGCCGTTGCGGGATACCCGCGCCATTGCGCAGCTCGAAGATCAGCTGGCGGGTCGTTCTGGTCTCGTCGGGCCTGAACAACAACATCCCGGTCGAGTAGTAGCCGCGCAGACTTCCCGCGCCGGCCAGTGCCTGAAACGGGTCCTCCTCAAACTGCTTCTTGCCCAGTTTCCGGGTGTGGTGCGCAAGAATGATCCCAGCGTCGGGATTGACCGCCTGGCGAATGCGCTCCACCCGCTGGGACAGGAAGAACAGCATGGCGCCGTTATCGTTCTCGCCGCCGGCGTCGCCGCCGTCGAACACATTGCGGATCGGATCGATGGCGATGATGTCGGGAGGCTCGCCGCCGAAAGCCTGCGCGATCGCCGGGATCACCTGTGCCAGTCCCGCGTCATCGAGCACCAGCCGCAACTGTGGTGTGGCGACGAAGTTGGCGCGGGCGTCCAGAAGCCGGTGGGACGGCAGGCGGACATCCTTCACGCGCTCGCGCAGGTAGTGGTACTGGACCTCGGCCTGCAGGTAGAACACGCGCAGCGGACGGGGTGGCTGCATGCCGAGGAATACAGCGCCAGCCGCCATGTGCGCCAACCAAGACAACAGGAAGTCGCTCTTGCCGACCTTGGGCGCACCGCCGAACACCAACATGCCAGCCGGCGTCAGCACGCGCGGAGAGATCAGATCGGGTGGCAGCGGTGAGTTATCGTCGAGCAGTTCGCCGAGCGTGAAGGTAGGCAGAGAAGGAGCCGCAGCCTTTACGATCCGTCGGTCACCCTGGGCGATGAATGCCGCGCAGTCGAAGCCTTCTTCGACAGCGTCTGCGGCATCCCACTTGGCCGGCTTGTCGGCGGGCGGCACCAGGATGGCCACGGATGTGCTGCCCGCCACCACGCAAGCGCGAGCCGCGCTCTCGGCGTAGTCCCAACCGGGTGCATCCCGGTCCGGCCAGATGACCACGGATTTCCCGGCTAATGGACGCCAGTCGGTTTTGTCGACTGGTGCCTTGGCGCCGTTCATTGCGGTGGTGGCGGCAATGCCGGAGGCGATCAACGCAGCCGCACACTTCTCGCCTTCGACCAGGACGACCTCTCGCGCTTTCGCGATGGCCGGTAGGTTGTAAAGCGGCCTGGGGTCGGGGGCGCGCCACATGCGGGCGCGGACATCCCAGGGGCGATATTCCTTGCCCGTCGGTGGGTCGTAGCGGTAGACGCAGGCGATCAGTTCGCCTTCGGGTGACTGATAGTCCCACTTGGCGGTGTAAGCGCCGAGTTCATCCATCGGCACGCTGCGAACATCGCGGCGCATTGGCGTGATGTTCGGTTGTGCAAGACCGAGCCACTGCCGGATCTCACCAGCGATGCGAGGGAAGTCGCTGCGGGCGGAGCGGCCCTGCGAGCGCGCCCACAGATCGATGATGTCGCCGCCCTCGTCGGTGGAGAAGTCTTTCCACAGGCCTCGCCGTGGTCCGTCCAGCTCAACCACCAGACTCTTACCCGGGTTGCCATCGACATCACCGACGTAGAACTTGCCACCCCGGATGCGCCCCTGCGGAAACAGGTAGTGGAGGACGGCCTCAAGTCGATCCAGCAAGCCAGCGCGCAAGGCATCGGTGTCAGAGGTCAGTTCGTCGCGCTGCTCGGGCGCGTCATTGAAGTCGAGCCAGATGATGTTGTCGGCCATCATGTCGAACTCCAACAGCGGTCCTGCCAGGGGCAGAACTTGCACTCGACATGCGTTGGCGTGGTCGCATGGCGCGGCAGGAGTTCCTGGCTGTCCGTTGCCGTGATGACCCGAACCGCGCGATCGGACATACGCTGCGCCAGGCCGCCGTCGAACGGAACCAGCTCGAACCAGATCTCTTCGGAGTCCTTGTTGATGGCGGTGAACAACGCCGGGTTCGCAGAGATGCCCGGAACGCTGGCCTCCATGTAGGCCTGATAGATGGCCATCTGCGCGGCATAAACCGGTTTGGATTTGCTGACGCCGTGCTTGACCGTGTCCCGCCAGGATTTGTCGTTCATGGTCTTGCACTCCCACAGGGCCGGATAGCTCATTCCTAGCGCTGCGGGACCGCCGTTCAGCACACCATCGACGTGGCCTTGGATGCGGCCGCCTGCGACGGAAAATCCGAACTGACCGCCACTGGCCTTTTGCGTGTACAGATCGAATCCGGCCATGCGCAGCCAGCGGATGGCCAATTCTTCGAGGACATGGCCCACCTCGAAGACGCGCAGAACGCGACCTGGCATGTCCCGGCCAGGATCGACCGGTGTCTGCAGATACTCGTATTGCAGCGCCCTCTCGCAGGCAACGCCCAACCGCGACGCGCCGAGATAGTTGCGCCGGGGTTGGGTGTCACGTTCGGCGCTCAGCGCGGTATCGATGAGCGCGCCGATCTGCTCGTGGATCTTGGGGCGGTGATTGAAGTCCAGCATCAGAACGGCACCCCCGTCGAAACCGATTTGCCTTGGCGGGCGAGTCGCTCCTCAAGAAAAGCGCGGTCCTTCTCCGCCATCCGCTCGTGCTCGACGAGCATGTGTTCCTGGTAGGCGGTCACCACGACGTCGATCAGCATCAGCACTTCGTCTTTGCTGTAGTCCGCCAGCGGGCGCTGCATGCCGATGGCGCCGACGTACTCTCCAAGCGGCGCCAGGCAGGACGCCATAGCAGCCAGCTCCATGTCACTCGGGTCGATCATGTGACCTCCGGTCTTTACCATGAGTCGTGAAAATGCGTTCTGGCAGCGCATGGAGCAGAACACCCATCGGTCCGAGTAACGGCGTGGATCGCTGCGCGGCAGGCGTGGATTGAAGTAGCCGAAGCCCTTGGCCTTTCGTGAGCAGACTGCACATTTCACGCGGCCTCCCGGTGGGCATCGTTGGCAGCCACCACGAGGCGCTGAATCGACGACTTGTTGAACTGGAAGGACAGCAGCGCCGAGGCTTGATAACGTGTCATGCCAAAGTCGGCGCGCAGCGCCTGCGGCAGATACTGCAGTTGCTTGGGCGTAGGCGGCTCGTTCAGCCAGCGCCGGGTCTTGTGCGCGGAATCCGCCGACTCGCGGTCGTTCAGCCAGTCATCGGCCTTGGCCATGCAGACGGTGCGGTCGCCGACGGCCAGCAAGCGTGGCTGCAGATCCTTGCCACCGCCCACGGCGTGCCAGCGTCCATTCAGGAAGAACACGCCACCCCATGCGTTGAAGCCGGTCGCCATCAGCGCGTCGTCGCAGCCGAACAGGTCGCACCAGCGGAAGTTGGATCGCTTGAGCAGATCGATCTCGGTCATCACGAAATCGGCCAGCGCATCACCTTCCTCGGCGGTCTCGTTCTCCCAGACGAATCCGCACAGCGGGCATTCGCGGCAGCCGAGCGGGAGGGTGGCTTCACAGGACGGGCAGTCCTTGGTCGGCGCTTCCCCGTGATGCTGGTGCCCGTCGAGGTTGACGTCCTGCTCCAAGAAACCGTGCATCAAGGTGGCGGTGCCGAAGTCCAGCACCACACAGTCGGTCTTGATGACGCCGGGATGATCGATAGGATCGATGGTGCGCAGGCCACGCCCGATCATCTGGGTCAGCGTCGACTTGTGCGAGCTGGGTCGCAGCAGAACAACACACGACGTAGGCGTGAAGTCGTAGCCCTCCGTGAGCACGGCCACATTGACGACCACCTGTGCGGCGCCGGACTCGTACTCTGCAAGGCGCGCCTTGCGCTCCGCATCGGACAGCTCGCCGTGCACGATCACGGTAGGCACCCCGGCGTCGTGAAATGCCTGGCGCACGCACTCGGCATGGGCAACGGTCGAGCAGAACACGATCGTCTTGCGGTCGCCGGCCTTCTCGCGCCAATGACGGATCACGGCATCGGTGATGGGCGTCTTGTTGAGAATCGCCTCGACTTCCGTCATGTCAAAGTCGGTGGCCGTGCGCCGGACCTTCGTCAACTGCTCCTGGGCCCCGACATCGATGACATAGGTGCGTGGTGGTACGAGGTGGCCGGAGGCGATCAGCTCGCCGAGGGTGATTTGATCCGCGACGTTGCTGAAGACCTCTCGCAGTCCCTTGCCGTCACTGCGGACTGGCGTCGCCGTCACCCCGAAGATTTGGGCGCGCGGGTTCTTGTCCAACACGCGGTCGATTACGCGGCGGTACGACGCCGAGGCTGCGTGATGCGCTTCATCGATCACCAGCAGATCGAGGATCGGGATGGCAGCGAGATGGTTGTCGCGCGACAGCGTTTGCACCATCGCGAACGTGGCGCGCCCTGACCAGGATTTGTCCTTGGCATCAAACACGGAGGTGCTGATGCCCGGATTCACCCGTGCGAATTTGGTCAGGTTCTGGCCAGTCAGTTCGTCGCGGTGGGCGAGTATGCAGGCTTTGGCATCTGGCTCGGCCAACAGGCTGCCGGCCACCGCCGACAGCATGATGGTCTTGCCCGACCCGGTGGGGCCAACAGACAGCGTGTTGCCGTGTTGGGCGAGAGCCGCCAGGGAGCGCTCGACCAACAGGGCTTGGCGGGGGCGAAGCATCATGGCGGCGTCCCCCTTACTGTGCCCAACTCGGGCGACCCGGCACGGAGGCACGTCCCGTAGCCTGGGCATACGCGTTCGACCCGTTGGCAGCCCCTGACACCGCAGGCTTTGCGGCCCCGCCCATGAGGGCGGCGTAGTCCTTGTGGTCGGGCGTGATCGCGGCCTTGATAACGCTCTTGTCCTGGCCGTTCTGGTCTTTGTCCCAGTCGACCTTGCCGAGAAACTCGATGCCGTCGAGGTCGGCAAACCCGCTGATGCGGCGCGCGTTTTGCGCAGCAGGACTGTTGTCGCCGGGGTGAACGCCGCGCGCGGAGTTCAGGATCGCCTTGACGAAGGTGCGGCCCATGTTCGCCCACTCAGGGCCCTTCGGGCTGTGCAGGCCGATCAGAGACCACATCTTGCGACGGGCGAACTCGCCCTCCATCACAACGAACTCGCAGTTCAGGTACACCGAGCCGGTGTTGTCGTTGCGAGTGGCGTAGCCGCCGGTCCAGCCTTGCGACGGATCATCGAAGCCACCCGGCTTGATGGTCATGCGGACGCGCACCAGCGTGCCCTTCGGGATCAGGTCGAAAGAGGTCTGTTCGGAAGCGGAATTGAAATCGAAATAGGTCATGATTAGGACTCCTGAGTGGAAGTGGATTCGGTGTTAGGGACAGGCGCGGCAGATGGCGCGGGGCGCGCGAAGTCGAGTCGCTCGGCGGCGGGCCTGGCAGGGCCGGCGATCTTTTCCATCAACCGACCGAGATGCGGTTCTTCGATCGGATCGAGCCGCCCGGAGCGGTCCTTGGCGGGGTATCCCCATGCGTTCAGCGTGTGGCAGACGAATGCGCGGTAGCTGGCGCCGTCATCGGCCTTCAGCTCGGCCAGGGTGACCACCTCATCGACGATGCCGGGCAGTTCCAGGCCGGTCTTGGAGCCGTCGATCTGCAGCGAGAACACCCGGCGATTGAAATCGTCGAGGCGCTCGTCGAGGATGCCGACGAACCAGACGTTCTTGCCGCGCGTGTGCTGCAGGTGGGTCAGCCAGGCGATCATTTCCTGGCCCATCAGCCCATACGCACCCCGACTGTCGGGTTTGCCGGTCTTCTCGGAGTAGGCCTGCGGCTGGCCTTTGCACCATTGCAGGCACAGGCGTCCGGCCACGGTGATGGAGTCGACGAACACGGTGTCGTACTTGTCCAGCACGGCTGGATCGCCGAAGCGCGCACACACAGCATCGAAGTGGGCCTGGCTGAACGGCTGGTCGTCGCGCAGCGCTGGGTTCGGTCCGCCTATGTACACCGCGAAGTCACGACACTCCTGCCAGGTGCGTGGACGGATGGTGTCGCCCGCCCAGCCCTCGACGGCCAAGTCCCCAGCCTCGAGATCGAAGAACAGCGTGGCCGTGGGTTTCAGCGTCCAGAGCTGTGACGTCTTGCCGATGCCGCTCTTGCCGACGAGCACGCCTTTCACACCACGGCGCTCGGCCAGGCGCTGGTCTGCAGTAATGATGGGGAGGCTCATTTGCCGGCCTCCTCGGCGCTGATGCTGGCGAACGCGTCAGCGACGGTGGTCACGCCGAGTGCGCCGCGCTTGCGGGCCATTTCGTACAGGTCGCGCAGACCGCTCAGACGGCGATGGATCAGACGGGATTCCAACTCCATGCCCTGGATCGCGAATGCCAAGTCATCAATGGTGGCGTCTTCGATGCGACGCACGACTTCGTCGGGGCGATTGCCGTCCAGTGCCGGGATGCGGATGTTTTCCGGCAGATCACGGAGATACATTTCCGGCTGCTTGCGCAGCAGTTCGAGCAGCGTAGGTTTGGTTTTCATGGCGATTACTCCTGAAGCAGAGCGAGACGAAAGCCCGGCTTGCCGGTCTTGAGGGTGCGTGCCGGAGCGAAGGCGCTCTTGAGCGACTCGGGCCACGCGTTGAACTTGGTTTCCGAGATCCGATAGCTGATCTCCACGTACTCGGACGGGTCGTCACCGTTGGCGGCGATGCGCCGGGTGATCTCGGCGAGCCGCTTCTGGTCCCAGTCGACTTTCTTGGGCAGATCGGCGGTGATGCGGACGTGCCCGTCGTCGAAATGGACGACGCCGGTGTCTTTGCCGGCTGCCAGGCGCAGCTGGTGAGCGCGGCCGGCGTACTTGAGGTCCAGTGCGCGATCGACGTGCTCGACGATCGCCTTGGCCATGGAAAGAAGATCAGTCGCGTCGTTTTTGAGCTGGAACAGCGATTCGCTGGCAAGCTCAGCCAGTTCACCGGCTGGGGTGGCCAATGCCTGATCGGGAGAGATACGGTTCATGCCGCACCTCCAGCATTGACGCGTTCAGAGGTGCTCTTGCGCAGGCTCTCTGCCTCGTAGGCTTCGATGTCCTCGATGCGATAGGCGACGCGACCTTGCAGCTTCAGAAATACCGGACCGATTCCCTCGGAACGCCAGCGCTCAAGCGTGGCTTCGCTGACTCCCCAGCGTTCGGCCAGTTGGCCTTGATTCAGATGTTTGACACTCACGATGCACTCCTTCTGGTTGTTGCGAATTCATGAGGTCAGTTTCGAAGTCGGCCTGTGCGGGCGTCTGCCGCCGCCATGTACGGGCTGATGTACGGGCGCAGCTTCTGCGGGGAAAAGCGGGGGCCAGAAAGCAAAAAACCGCCCGAAGGCGGTTGTGCGTGCTGCTGCCAACTGGTGGCCGGTCAATCTCGGCGGAAGCCATACTTTCCCTTCTCAGGGTTGTCGATGTAGTGCTCCCACTCCGTGTTGCCGCTGAACAGGTTCTGCATGCGCTGGCTGCGAGCGGTCTTCTTGTCGGCATAGGCTGCACCGAGAATTTCGGCAGCGGGAAGGAGCCATCTGTCGTTGATGGCCTGTTCGAACATGTAGCGGACTGCCGCAGCCTGACGCTCTCCTTTGATCGTCCAGGGCTTGGTCTTGGTGCGGATGGTCAGCGTGTTGGTGTACTCGTCGAAGTGCACCGGCAACACGGGGCGGATCGCGCCATCGGGCGAAGCGGCCAGGATGCGATGCAGGAGATCCATGTCGATGCACGGCGTGGCGACGTAGTCGACGATTGCAGCTCGTAGCGATGCGAATCGGTAACTGCGAGGTGGGCGCACAAACTGCGGCAATACACCGCCAGACGACAAGATCAGACCCTGGTCAGGAAGACTTGTCTGGCTGAAGTGGCGAAATACCTCTTCGACGGAGTGCGCCAAGCCGCGAACGAGCCAGACGTCTGTCAGCGCGGGTCCGATTCGTGCCTTCCCCAAATGCCAGAGGGCATCGTCCAGCAGCGGCGCATCGATCCCTTTTCGCAGAGCCTGCGCGATACCCAGGAGATCGGCGATGGTGCTCAGGATTGCTGCTGGTCGAACGCTGTAGACGGCGACTTCGGCGGCGGGGACAAACTTCCACCGAAAAGTCTGAGGACAGCGGTAGCGATACCGATCAGCCTGCTCATCTTCGGTCAGGTCAGCATTGACAAGTTCGTCGTCGAGCGATGCAGGGTAACTCCCGGCGTAGCCGACGCAGTCGGTCCACTGCTCCAGCAGCTTCGGCGTCAAAGATGTCCGTCCAAGGACACTCCACCCGGGCACCCCACGAAGCCGCAGTCCGTCGCCGTCGGCAATCGGCTGCCCAGACTGCTCGAACAGGTCGATCAGTTCAAGCAGCGACTGTGTCGGCAGGGGCTTCGACGACATGGCCGATCTCCTTCACAAGATGCCATTTGGCCAGCAGTCGGTCGCACAGCGCCCGGTCCTTTTCCCGCTTGGTCTTGATGTTGCACTTGTTGTCGTCACGCAGGATCACGGTAATCGTCCGTGCGCGGTCCTTGCCGACCTTTTTCAGCTTGATGGACAGCTTGGCGTAGTTGAGGTGGTGATCGCGGAAGTCGAAGGCGGGGCCGATCAACGACCGGGCGGCCGCATAGATGTCATCGACGTCCTTGGTCCAGATCTTCACCAGGAGCGACCGCCCATTTCCGGCGGCGTAACCGAGCTCGACGACCTTGACGAACGCTACCGGCTCGCCGGACAAATCGAAATTTCGCGGCGCCGCCAAGCTCTGGTAGTCGTATTGTTTGAGCGGGATCTTCTCGCCGGTGATGGGCGATTGCAGCAGGGAGTCGGCCACGATGCGCGCCAATGCTTCCCGGCCAGCCGTATCTTTCGACAGCACCTCCAGGTGCCCATTGGCCGGCTCGTATGTGATGTGCGAAGACACCGCCCGGATCACTTCCTGGGGCACCAATTCGCTCGCCTGCACGCAGTCGATGATTTCCGGTGGGCGGTTGTGATGGATGCTGATCTGGTACAGATCCACGTCCTCGCCGGTCTGCGTGTCGGGCCGCAGACGCTTGAAGATCTGGATCGCGACCGCGTCATCGGAGCACCCGAGTTGCTGGGCGACGGTTTGGTGGAATGCCGCCTTGGCCGTCGCGTCGTCGAGTACCGCCAGATTGGCAGGTGCCATGAAACCGGAGTAGCAGGAGGCGCTTTGCCGGAACACGTCGGCCTGTCGGGCGTTGAGGGCTTCCTCGAAGATCACGGGTTCATGGACGTGCAGCCACAGTGCCCGCTCGTACTGGTTCGGAATCGCTGCGAAGGTTTCCCGGGCCGCGTCATCGAAGATGTCGTCCTTAAAGCCGTCGATGACGTCCTGGCCGGCGCCGTCCGACAGCAGCACGATCCGTTCGGCCACTTCTTCGATCCGCTGCCGCTCGCCCACCCCAAGAGCCGCGAGCACAGCCTCCATCTGCTCACGCTGTTCTTTCTTGGGCTTCTTGGCGTCCGCGTCCGGCATGGCCAGGCCGAATTCATCCACCATAAATTCACGGAACACCGCCGGTGGCAGGTGGCCCAGGAGCTTGCTCAGGTTTTCTGCATCGTTCATCTACATACCCCTCAAAGGTTTGGATCGGCTTGGTATCAGCCTCGACGGCCCCTTCTTCTTGTTGGGGTGTGCAGACCGATGAAGTTCGGTGTACCGAACGATTTAGATTGTCGCGGAGCGGTTATAGGTTTGTCAAGCAGGTACGAATTCGTTCGGTACAGTGGTATTATTTTAGGATTGAAGCCAACAAATGAGGAAATACCGGTGCCATCGCCCCTGGGGGACAAGATCCGCGCACTGCGGAAGCAAAAGAAGCTCAGCCTGGAACAGTTGGCCGAACTGACCGACTCCAGCAAGAGCTACATCTGGGAACTGGAAAACAAAGACGACCCAAAGCCATCGGCCGAGAAGATCGGCAAGATCGCCGCCGTCCTCGAGGTCACCACGGAGTTCCTGCTGACCGAGTCGGCAACCACCCCGGACGAGGAAGTGCTCGACGAGGCCTTCTTCCGCAAGTACAAAACCATGTCGGAGCCGGACAAAAAGAAGATCCGCAAGATCCTCGATGCCTGGGAAGATGAATGACGGAGGCGAAGAAGCCCATGGCCGAGGCCAATCGCATCTCGTCCATGCTCAACACGGTGCTCGGTGCGGATCGTTTTCCGGTCAAGGTTGACGAGCTGGCGCTGGAGTATTCCCGCCAGTGCTTTTCAGACTCGCCGATCGACAAGGTCCAGGGCGAAGATCTCGACGGTTTCGATGGTCTGCTGAAAGCCAATAAGGCGCGCTCGAAGTGGCTGCTCCTATACAACAGTGCCACCCCTTCGGAGGGCCGCAAGCGCTTCACGATCGCGCATGAGTTCGGCCACTACATCCTGCACCGCCACCAGCGGGACCTATTCGAGTGCGGCGACGGCGACATCGAAACGGGCGACAACAACGAGCGCGACATCGAGTCAGAAGCGGACTTGTTTGCTTCGACCCTGCTGATGCCGCTGGACGACTTCCGGCGCCAGGTGGATGGGCAGTCGATCAGCTTCGATCTGCTGAGTCACTGCGCGGATCGCTACGGCGTTTCGCTGACGGCTGCAGCCTTGCGCTGGACCGAAATCGCCCCGAAGCGCGCCGTGTTGGTGGCCAGCCGTGATGATCACATGCTGTGGGCCAAGTCGAACGAGGCGGCACTACGGTCCGGCGCTTACTTCGCCACCCGCAAGAACACCATCGAGTTGCCTCGACAAGCGTTGGCTCACAGCTACAACGGCTGGGATGCAGGCGATCAACAGACGGGCCGAGCACAGGACTGGTTTCCACGCGAACCCACCAGCATGCCCGTCACTGAAATGACCCGGGTGGCGGGGCAGTACGACTACACTCTGACGCTGCTGTTGATGCCCGACGCCGAATGGCAACGGCCTCGGCATGATGATGAAGAGGCAGAGGAGGATACCTTTGATCGATTCATCCGCAACGGCCAGTACCCTGTGCGATAGATCATGAGGAATTGGTCGTGAGCGCGCACAAATGGCAGTTCAGTTCCCGCTTCCGTCGTCACGCCTTCGGCTGGCGATCCGATACGCCAATTCAGCGTATCAAGGAAGCCCTCGCGGAAATCAAGCAGGTCGCGCGCAAGGAGCCGCTGCTCGCAGCCGAGGGTGCGGTGCAACTCCTCGAAAAGTTGTCCCCGGCGCTCGAGCAGGTTGATAGTTCCTCGGGTGCCCTGGGCTCGGCGGTCAATAAGGCCATCGACGCACTGGTGCCGATCATTGCCAAGGCCGATGTCGAGCCGAAGCTGCGACTACGCTGGCTCGGACGCTTGTGGCAAGCGCTGCAGGAAGACGAGATACCCTACATCGAAGTGCTCGGCGATTACTGGGGAGAGTTATGCGTGACGCCGGAACTGGCGTCGCACTGGGCCGATGAGTTTTTGCCGGTCGTCGAGAGCGTGTGGAGCCCGAAGGCTTCCGGACATGGATTTTTCAAAGGCACCAGCGCTTGCCTAGCATCGATGTACGCGGCGGGCCGCCACCAGGAACTGTTGGCGTTACTCGACAAGGCGCGGTTCAAGTGGTGGCACGATCGGCGCTGGGGCGTGAAGGCATTGGCAGCGATGGGCAGGAAGGCGGAGGCGATCCGCTATGCCGAGGAGTCGCGCGGTCTCAATGATCCTGGCTGGCAGATTGCCCAGGCCTGCGAAGAAATCCTGTTGTCCTCGGGCTTGCTCGACGAGGCCTACCGCCGCTACGCCATCGAGGCGAATCAGGGCACAACGAACCTGGCGACGTTTCGCGCCATTGCCAAGAAGTATCCCCATAAGCAGCCGGAAGAGATCCTACGCGACCTGGTAGCCAGCACGCCTGGCGCCGAGGGCAAGTGGTTCGCCGCTGCCAAGGATGCGGGTTTGTTCAATGCGGCGATCGAGCTGGGCACGCGCAGCCCGACCGATCCACGCACGCTGACGCGCGCTGCCCGTGACTACGCCGAGAAGCAGCCAGCATTCGCGCTCGCCGCAGGCCTCGCCGCGTTGCGTTGGATCTCTCTTGGACACGGCTATGAGATCACCGGCG
This sequence comes from Comamonas resistens, assembly GCF_030064165.1. NCBI lineage: Bacteria > Pseudomonadati > Pseudomonadota > Betaproteobacteria > Burkholderiales > Comamonadaceae > Comamonas > Comamonas resistens. The sequence continues at coordinate 1,648,015 of NZ_CP125947.1, read as the reverse complement.
CTGATGTGCTCGATGCTTATTCGGCAGTCACGCAGGCGGCGGAGAACGCTGGGTTGCCAACCCAGCAGGTCAACGAGCAGATCCGGGACATGATCGCCAGCACCCAGCCAGGCAATTCGTTGATGAAGACCATCCTCGCCCGTCATCTGGCGAGCTAAAAGGGACCTGCTTTTCGCAGCAACCCGCATCGGTTCGCACGGCTCCGAAACTCCCTCATGGTGTCGGCGGCAGTCCATCCGGACAATTTCACTGCATGTGAGTTTGACCGAGAGGACCGCCACCAATGCATCAAATCAACCATTTACCACCGGAGCGGATGACGCCGGAGCAGCGTCGCCACGAGATCGCGTCGTTGCTGGCCAACGGCCTGGCACGCCTGCGTATCACCGGCACAGAGCAGTCCGCAGCCAGGGCAGAAGCGAGCGAGTTTGAGCTTGGCTTCTCTGGCAACCAGCGCGTTCATGCAGACCCCGTCAACAAGATAACTACGGAGTCCAAATGAGTACACAAACACCATTATTTTCCACGCCGCCGTCGGTGGCGGCGCAGATCGCCAGGCTGCCCGAGATGCCGATGGCAGAGATCCGGGCACTCTGGCAGAAGCTGGTCGGTGGCGACACACCCACCCACAACCGCCAGTTCCTCGAACGCCGGATTGCCTACCGACTGCAGGAGCTTGAGTTCCGCAAGGTCAACGCCAATCTGCTGGATCGCAATCAGCGTCGCATCCAATCTTTGGTCGAAACTGGCAAGGTGAAAAAGCGCGACCGCGACTACCGTCCGGCCGCAGGCACGGTGCTGGTCCGTGAATACAAAGGCGTCGAGTACCGCGTGATCGCGACCGCCGACGGCCAATATGACTTCCAGGGCCGCATGTGCCCGAGCCTCTCGATGATCGCCCGCGAAATCACCGGCATGCGCTGGTCGGGGCCACTGTTCTTTGGGCTCAAGCCGCCATCCAATGCCAAGACCAAGCCCGCCACCAAGAAGAGAGGTGGTCGATGAGCGAAGTCTTGAAGCGCCGCATGCGCTGCGCGGTCTACACGCGCAAATCCACCGATGAAGGGCTGGACCAGGAATACAACTCCATCGATGCTCAGCGCGATGCCGGTCACGCCTACATCGCCAGCCAGCGCGCGGAGGGTTGGATTCCGGTCGCCGACGATTACGATGATCCCGCCTTTTCTGGCGGCAACATGGAGCGCCCGGCGCTCCAGCGCATGATGGCGGACATCGAAGCTGGCAAGATTGACGTGGTCGTCATCTACAAGATCGACCGCCTGACGCGTAGCCTGGCGGACTTCTCCAAGATGGTCGAGGTGTTCGAGCGCTACGGCGTGTCGTTCGTGTCGGTCACCCAGCAGTTCAACACTACGAACTCGATGGGCCGGTTGATGCTGAACATCCTGCTCTCCTTCGCGCAGTTCGAGCGCGAGGTCACTGGCGAGCGCATCCGCGACAAGATCGCCGCTAGCAAGCGCAAGGGCATGTGGATGGGCGGCGTGCCGCCGCTGGGCTACGACGTCGAGAACCGGCGGTTGGTGCCCAACGAGCGTGAGGCCAAGCTGATCCGGCACATCTTCCAGCGCTTCGTCGAACTCGGGTCCAGCACCGCACTGGTTAAAGAGCTAAAACTGGATGGCGTGACGTCGAAGGCGTGGACCACGCAAGACGGTAAGACCCGCGATGGCAGGCCGATCGACAAGGGTCACATCTACAAGCTCCTGAGCAACCGAACCTACCTTGGCGAGTTGCGGCACAAGGACCAGTGGTACCAGGCCGAGCATCCGCCCATCATCAGCCGCGAACTGTGGGACAGCGTCCACGCGATCCTCGATACCAACGGCCGGGTGCGGGGCAACACGACGCGGGCCAAGGTTCCCTATCTACTCAAGGGCATCGTGTTCGGCAACGACGGCCGTGCGCTGTCGCCGTGGCACACCACCAAGAAGAATGGCCGACGCTACCGTTACTACGTGCCCCAGCGCGACGCCAAGGAACACGCGGGCGCCTCGGGTCTGCCGCGACTGCCTGCCGCAGAACTCGAATCGGCGGTACTCGATCAACTGCGCGCGATCCTGCGTGCCCCGAATCTGCTCGGCGACATGCTGCCACAGGCGATCAAGCTCGACCCAACGCTGGACGAGGCCAAGATCACCGTGGCCATGACCCGACTCGACGCGATTTGGGATCAACTGTTCCCGGCGGAGCAGACCCGGATCGTGAAATTGCTGGTCGAGAAGGTGATCGTTTCGCCCAATGACCTCGAGGTGCGATTGCGCGCCAACGGCATCGAACGCCTGGTGCTGGAACTGCGTCCCGAGCCGGTCGAGCAACAAGCGGAGGCGTTGGCATGAGCGACATCCGCATCCAGAAAACTGGCGAGCCGGACATCGTTGAGGCGAGTGATGGCCGGCTAACTGTGTCTGTGCCGATCCAGATCAAGCGGCGCAGCGGCCGCAAGCTGGTCACTCTCCCGAACGGTGAGACTGCACCGGTCAGACCATGGGACGTGGCACCGACCTCCATTCAATTGGCGCTGGCCAGGGGTCACCGCTGGCTGGCGATGCTGGAATCGGGGGAAGCGAAGTCCTTGAAAGAAATCGCCACGCGGGAGGGGATCGACAACAGCTACGTCAGCCGGATGGTCAACCTGACCACGCTGGCACCCGACATCGTGGCGGCCATCCTGGACGACGAATTGCCGAACCACGTCACGCTGTTTGATCTGGCGGTTGATCCGCCAGCGCTGTGGGATGAGCAGCGGGAGAGAGTCGGACTCTGAGGTGGAGACACCACCTCAGCTCAACATGCCTTTGAGATCCTTGAGCATCAGGAACAGATGGTACGGATCAGTCGGGCTGGGGTCGAATTCCCACGATTCGTACCACTGCCGTGCTGCGTCGTCCTTGGCATGGACCAACAGGCAGCGGATACCCGCAATGTCGGCGGCCTGTGCGGTGCGCAGCAGTGCATCCTTGAGCAAGGCCTGGCCCAGACCTTTACGCTGATGCTCCTTGTCCACGGCGAGCCGGGCCAGGATCATGACCGGCACCGGGTGGCGCGCCAGCCCCTTCATCACTCTCGACGGCGTGGCTTCCGGATCGACGCTACCAACGGCTAGGCTGTAGAAGCCGACCACCACGTCACCCTGGCAGCAGACATAGGTCTGCGCGCTGTTGGCCTTCTGGTTGACGAGCGCGTAGCGCTGCAGGAACTGGTTCAGCGCGGCCTGGCCGCAGTCGAACGCATCGACCTGATCCGTTGCAGCCAGCTTGCGAACGGGCGAGTAGTCATTGCTCAATCCAGCACCCCAGGTTCACGCAGCAACTTCTTCAGACGCGGCTTGCTTTGCACCGGGCGGTCCAGCGCCTCCTGGAAGGCCTGCCACTGTGTGTCGTCCAGCACGAACTGGCGACGATCCGCCAGCGTCTGCGCGGCCGCCGTCACGCCCGCGTCGAGCAGGAACTCGCTGACGTTCTTGTGGCAGGCGCGTGCGGCTTCTTGAAGCAGCTGCTTGACCGGCGTGCTGGCACGAACGTCAATGCGTTCGGTCTTGGAAAGATTCAGGGTGCTCATGGTGCCCCTCCGGACTGATATTGGATTCCTTTATTGTACTCGTCCGGACATTGTCCTGACAATAGGTTCCTTATCTTAGCCACCATCCAAGCACGTACTTTCGCGTTGCGACATGTCGGTAGTTCTCGATAACTACCGACGAAACGCACCCGCAGCGTGTCCTTCGCCACCCGATGCTGCAATCCAACCGCTTGATTCGTCCGCGCGTAACCCTTTGATCTGTATGGCGCTGACTTGTGGCCCTTGCGGACTTCGGGCAACTTTCAGGGAGCGAGGTCGGAGCGAGGAATGGCTAAGAGAGAGTGGAATGTGGCCCGGAACGGGCTGGGAGGCTGACCGGCGAAGTCCGCAGGCTTCCGCAGGAGCCCCCAACAACACGCGGGAACCGGCGCGATCGGGCAAGAAAAAACCCCAACCGAGAACGGTTGGGGTTTCATTATTGGTGGAGCTGGCGGGAATTGAACCCGCGTCCGTAAGCCTTCGTCGGACAGATCTACATGTTTAGTGCTCTGTTTTAGATCTCGCCACCCAAACCCCGCAGGCACACGCTGCTTGGGTAGCCAGCTTCCTTAAATCTCGCCAAATACCAAGAAGCCCGGTATCCAGCCAGCTAATGTAAATTCCCTTGCAGCCGGGAGGTATTGCTACCCCCTTGCCCAGCCCACTAGCGTGCTGTTGCAAGGCTCACCGGATTAAGCGGCGAGTGCGAAACGTTCGTCGTTTGCAGTTAGTTTTTTGAATGGAGATTTACGAGCATCACTCAAGCTCGACATGCACCGCACCGATCCCGAACCCACGTCGAAACCAGGACAGCCCCTTGGTAGTTATTTTAGCCTCTTCCCAGCAGTTTCAAAAGCTCAAGGGGCGAATTGATGTGTGCATCAGCCTCCCAATGACTTGTATCAGCCTTCAAGCCCAGATAACCGTAGCAAGCCGCAACCGTTTTCATGCCCGCAGCACGACCCGCCTGCATGTCACGCTCATCATCTCCAACATAAATGCAGCGTTCAGGCGCAATATTCATGCGTCTAGCAGCCTCCAGCAATGGTTCAGGGTGAGGCTTGGAATAAGGCGTGGTGTCGCCACTGACCACAGTTGCTGCACCTGCAAACAAGGGCATCTGCTGGGTCAGCGGATCGGCAAAGCGCATGGGCTTGTTGGTGACAACCCCCCATGTCAGTGGCGCAGCCTGCAAGGAATGAATCATTTGCACAACACCTTCAAAGGCATATGTGCGCTCCGTCATGCATCGCTCATAGTTGCGGAAAAATTCCTCCCGCATCTCGGCAAAGCCATCAGACTCTGGCGTCATGCCAAAGGCAATGCCCAGCATCCCACGAGCACCGGCTCCCGCCATATGACGGTAGGAAGCCAAAGACAGTGATGCCATTCCACGGTCTACACGCATCTTGTCCGCCGCAGCCCCCAAATCCGGTGCGCTATCGATCAAGGTACCGTCCAGATCAAACAGTACCGCTTGCACATGATTCCACATGAACATCACTCCTGGGGGCGGCGCGTGGCCAACATGTAATTGACCGATGTGTCATTGCTGAGCCAATAGCGACCTGTCACCGGGTTGTGCTCAAGCCCTTTGCTACCCTGCACATCCAGCCCGGCATCACGAGCAAATCGCGCCAGTTCGCTGGGGCGCAGCAACTTGGCGTATTCATGAGTGCCCTTAGGAATCATCTTGAGCACATACTCGGCCGCCACAATGGCCAACCCGAAGGCCTTGGCATTGCGATTGATCGTGGAAAAGAACACCCAGCCACCAGGTCTGACCAAGGTCGCACAGGCTCTCACGATGGATGAGGGATCGGGCACATGCTCGAGCATCTCCATGCAAGTCACCACATCAAAGGACGCGGGCCGCTCCTGCGCCAGCTGCTCGACGCTGACCTCGTGGTATTGAATATTGGGGGTCCCAGTCTCCAGCGCATGCAGCTGCGCAACACGCAGTGCCTTGGTTGCCAGATCCACTCCCATGACCTCCGCGCCTTTGCGCGCCATGGAGTCCGCCAGGATGCCACCACCACACCCCACATCCAGTACGCGCTTGCCTTGCAACGGAGCCTGCCCGTCAATCCACTCCAGCCGAAGCGGATTGATCTGATGCAAAGGCTTGAATTCACTCTCGGGATCCCACCAGCGGTGGGCCAGACTGGAGAACTTCTCCAGTTCTGCTGGGTCGGCATTGATCGTGTTGGTCATGGGTTCAATTGTCGGCGATTACGGCAACGACTCGTGCATAAAAAAAGCCCCGTTACCGGGGCTTTCTTGTGTAGCAATCGAAAGATTACTGAGCAGCGCGAGTGCCCACCACTTCAATTTCCACGCGACGGTTCTGGGCGCGGCCAGCAGCAGTCTTGTTGTCTGCCACGGGCTGGGTCTTGCCCTTGCCTTCGGTGTACACGCGGCTCTTTTCGATGCCCTTGGACACCAGATAAGCCTTCACAGCTTCAGCGCGACGCACGGACAACTTCTGGTTGTAAGCAGCAGAGCCCACGGAGTCAGTGTGACCCACGGCAATGATGACTTCCAGGTTGATGTCCTTGATCTTGCCGGTCAGGTCATCCAGCTTGGCCTTGCCTGCGGGCTTCAGCACCGACTTGTCGAAGTCGAAGAAAGCGTCTGCAGAGTAAGTAACCTTGGAGGCCACAGCAGGCTGAGGAGCAACGGGAGGAGCAACAACAGCGGGAGCAGGAGCAGCAACTTGAGCCTTCAGTGCACCGTCGCAATCAACAGCGGCAGTTGCAGGGGTCCAGTTGGCATCGCGCCAGCACAGTTCGTTGGTGCCGTTCTTCCACACCAGCTCGCTGGTGCCGTTTTGCCAGTTGTCGATGACGTTGCCGCCGTTTGCAGCCTTAACTTGTGCGCCGGCGGCCGTCACGAGGGCAGCAGAGGCAAACAACATCGCCACTTTGTTCAGTTTCTTCATGGTTCTCCTCTTGGGGAAAAAGCCGCAGCAAGGCTGCGAATCTGTGGACGTCATTAGTGACCATCACCAAAAACGTTGAAACGATTGTGCCATACGTAACATGCAAGAGTGTTGTCAACTAGGCACCAACAAGTAGGACAGCTGCGTAATTCCTGAGTTATGTTGCTCTGCTGCCACACGTCATTCGACCTAAAATGGTCGTTTTCCAGCCGTCAAAGTATCACTAGACATGACCCAGTTTGCTAAAGAAACTCTGCCCATCAGCCTTGAAGAGGAGATGCGTCGCAGTTATCTCGATTACGCCATGAGCGTGATCGTGGGCCGGGCGCTTCCTGATGCGCGTGATGGCCTCAAGCCCGTGCACCGCCGCGTTCTGTACGCCATGCACGAACTCAATAACGACTGGAACCGCCCCTACAAGAAGTCGGCGCGTATCGTCGGTGACGTCATCGGTAAGTACCACCCTCACGGCGACATCGCGGTCTACGACACCATCGTGCGTATGGCGCAGGACTTCTCGCTGCGCCACATGCTGGTCGATGGTCAGGGCAACTTCGGCTCGGTGGACGGCGACAGCGCCGCTGCCATGCGTTACACGGAAATCCGCCTCTCCAAGATCGCTCATGAAATGCTGGGCGACATCGACAAGGAGACGGTGGACTTCGGCCCTAACTACGACGGCTCCGAGCAGGAGCCGCTGGTGCTGCCAAGCCGCCTGCCTAACCTGCTGGTCAATGGCTCCTCGGGTATTGCCGTGGGTATGGCCACGAATATCCCGCCGCACAACCTCAATGAGGTAGTGGACGGCTGCCTGCATTTGCTGCAGAACCCCGAAGCTTCCATCGACGAGCTGATGGAGATCATTCCCGCACCGGACTTCCCCACGGCCGGCATCATCTACGGCATCAACGGCGTCAAGGAAGGCTATCGCACCGGCCGTGGCCGCGTGGTGATGCGTGCCAAGTGCCACTTCGAGGACATCGACAAGGGTCAGCGTCAGTCCATCATCGTTGACGAGCTGCCCTACCAGGTCAACAAGAAGACGCTGCAGGAGCGCATGGCCGAGCTGGTGCACGAAAAGAAGATCGAGGGCATCAGCCATATCCAGGACGAGTCGGACAAGTCCGGCATGCGCCTGGTGATCGAATTGAAGCGCGGCGAAGTGCCCGAGGTGGTGCTCAACAACCTCTACAAGCTGACCCAGCTGCAAGACACCTTCGGCATGAACATGGTGGCCCTGGTCAACGGCCAGCCCAAGCTCTGCAACCTGAAGGATCTGATCCAGGTCTTCCTGGAGCACCGCCGCGAAGTGGTGACCCGCCGCACCGTGTTCGAGCTGCGCAAGGCGCGCGACCGCGGCCATGTGCTGGAAGGTCTGGCCGTCGCACTGGCCAATATCGACGACTTCATCGCCATCATCCGCAACGCTCCCACACCTCCCGTGGCCAAGGCCGCGCTGATGGAAAAATCCTGGGACAGCAAGCTGGTGCGCGAGATGCTGACCCGCACCCGCACCGATGGCGGCGTGGTCAATGCCGACGACTATCGCCCCGAGGGCCTGGAAGTCGAGTTCGGCATGCAGAGCAACGGTCTGTACCGCCTGTCCGAAACCCAGGCCCAGGAAATCCTGCAGATGCGCCTGCAGCGCCTGACCGGTCTGGAGCAGGACAAGATTGTGGCCGAGTACAAGGACATCATGTCGGTCATCGAAGACCTGCTGGATATCCTGGCCAAGCCCGAGCGCGTCTCCATCATCATTGGCGAAGAGCTGAACGCCGTGAAGGCCGAGTTCGGCCAGTCCAAGAAGGGCGAGCGCCGCTCCACCGTCGAGTACAGCGCGCAAGACCTGTCCACCGAAGATCTGATCACGCCCACCGACATGGTGGTGACGCTCTCGCACACCGGCTATATCAAGAGCCAACCCTTGAGCGAATACCGCGCGCAAAAGCGCGGCGGGCGTGGCAAGCAGGCCACGGCCACCAAGGAAGACGACTGGATCGACCAGCTCTTCATTGCCAACACACACGACTATCTGCTGTGCTTCTCCAACCGCGGCCGCATGTACTGGCTCAAGGTCTGGGAAGTGCCTTCGGGCTCGCGCGGCTCGCGCGGCCGCCCCATCGTCAACATGTTCCCGCTGCAGGACGGCGAGAAGATCAATGTGGTGCTGCCGCTCACGGGCGATAACCGCAGCTTCCCCGAAGATCACTACGTCTTCATGGCCACCAGCATGGGCACCGTCAAGAAGACGGCGCTGACCGAGTTCAGCAACCCGCGCAAGGCCGGCATCATTGCCGTGGGTCTGGACGAAGGCGACTTCCTGATTGGCGCGGCGCTGACGGACGGTGCGCACGATGTGATGCTGTTCAGCGATGGCGGCAAGGCGGTGCGCTTCGACGAAAACGATGTGCGCCCCATGGGCCGCAATGCACGCGGCGTGCGCGGCATGAACATCGAGGAGCACCAGAGCGTGATTGCCATGCTGGTCGCCGAAGCCGACGACGGCACGGGCAACGTGGCCGAAGGTTCGCAAAGCGTGTTGACCGCCACCGAAAATGGCTATGGCAAGCGCACGGCCATCAGCGAGTACACGCGCCACGGCCGCGGCACCAAGGGCATGATTGCAATCCAGCAGTCCGAACGCAACGGCAAGGTCGTGGCTGCCACCCTGGTGGCGCCCGAGGACGAGATCATGCTGATCACCGACACTGGCGTGCTGGTGCGTACCCGCGTCGCGGAAATCCGCGAACTGGGCCGTGCCACGCAAGGCGTGACGCTGATCAACCTGGACGAAGGCGCCAAGCTCATCGGTCTGCAGCGCATTGTGGAAAACGATGCGAATGATGCAGGTGGCGAGAACGCCGACGGTGCAGAAGGCAACGAGGCAGGCAGCGATGCCGCAGAAGGCTCTGCCGAGTCCGGCGACGCTTCCTAAGCTGCGGCCCCCAGTCGCCACGGGCCTGCCCACTTGCCCGTGGCGCAATGTTTTTGATAGCTGAGAGCGCAAGCTACACAAGCGCCTTCACATGTTTTGAGCGTAAATCTGATGAACCGCCCTTTTAACTTCTCCGCAGGCCCCGCCGCCATCCCTGAAGAAGTGCTGCAGACCGCAGCCGCCGAAATGCTGGACTGGCAAGGTTCCGGTATGGGCGTGATGGAAATGAGCCATCGCGGCAAGGAATTCATCAGCATTTACGAGGCCGCCGAAGCCGATCTGCGCGAGCTGCTGGCCGTACCTGCCCACTTCAGGATTCTGTTCATGCAGGGCGGCGGCATTGCCGAGAACGCCATCGTGCCCATGAACCTGTCGCGCGCCGGCGTGGTGGATTTTGTGGTCACCGGCAGCTGGAGCCAGAAGTCGGCTCAGGAAGCGGCCAAGTACGCCAGCGAATCGCATATCGCCGCCACGGCCAAGGAAAGCGCCTACACCACGATTCCCGCGGCCTCGTCATGGCAGCTGAGCCGCGGCGCCAGCTATGTCCATATCTGCAGCAACGAGACCATCCATGGCGTGGAATTCCAGGAACTGCCCGACCTTAAGACCCTGGGCTCGGATGCCCCGCTGGTCGTGGACTTCTCCTCGCATGTGGCTTCGCGCTCCATCGACTGGAGCCGCGTGGGTCTGGCCTTTGGCGGCGCTCAAAAAAACATCGGCCCTGCCGGCCTGACCATCGTCATCGTGCGCGAAGATCTGCTGGGTCACGCCCTGCCCATCTGCCCCAGCGCTTTCGACTACAAAATCGTGGCCGACAACGGCAGCATGTACAACACGCCTCCAACCTGGGGCATCTATATGGCCGGCCTGACCTTCAAATGGCTCAAGGAGCAAAAGGAAGGTGATCTGACTGGCGTGGCCGCCATGGAGGCGCGCAATATCGCCAAGGCCAAGCTGTTCTATGACTATGTGGACCAGTCGCGCTTTTACGTGAACAAGGTGGCGGAGAACTGCCGCTCGCGCATGAACATTCCGTTCTTCCTGCGCGACGAATCGCGCAACGATGCCTTCCTGGCCGGCGCCAAGCAAGCCGGCCTGCTGCAGCTCAAGGGCCACAAGTCCGTGGGCGGCATGCGCGCCAGCATCTACAACGCCATGCCCATTGAAGGCGTGCAGGCGCTGATCGCCTATATGCAGGATTTCGAGCAGCATCAGGCCTGAGCCGTGCCCTGCGCCAAGCATCGCACCGATTGAAAAAGATGAGCTGCTGACGCTTACCAGCCAATGAATTTCACCATTTATGAGATTGAAATCATTGCGGGATAAGCGCCAGCAGCTACAAGAACCGAGGATTTCATGAGCCAAGACCCCCAAGCCAGCCCCGAGTTGCTGACGCTGCGCAACCAGATCGACTCGCTGGATCGCCAGTTGCTGGAACTGGTCAACCAGCGCGCCCATGTGGCTGAACAGGTGGGCGAACTCAAGAAGAAAGAAGGCTCGGCCTTCTTCCGCCCGGACCGTGTGGCCCAGGTGATCGAGAAGATCAAGTCCAACAACCCCGGCCCCCTGAAGGGCGCCCATGTGGCCGCCATCTGGCGCGAAATCATGTCCGCCTGCCTGGCGCTGGAATCGCCCCAGCGCGTGGCCGTGCTCGGCCCTGCCGGCACCTTCTGCGAAGAAGCGGCGATCCAGTACTTCGGCGGCGCGGCCGACCTGATGTACTGCAACAGCTTCGAGGAAGTCTTTCATGCCACGGCCGCCGGCAGCGCCCAGTACGGCGTGGTGGGCGTGGAGAACTCCAACGAGGGCGTGGTCACACGCTCGCTGGACATGTTCCTACACACGCCATGCCATGTGGTCGGCGAAGTCAGCATGCTGATCCGCCACAACCTGATGCGCACCAGCAACACGCTGGATGGCGTCGAAGTCGTGGCCGCCCATCCGCAAGCCCTGGCCCAATGCCAGGGTTGGCTGTCCAAGCATCTGCCCCATGCCGAGCGCCGCCCCGTGGAAAGCAATGCCGAAGGCGCACGCCTGGCCGCCCTGCATCCCAATTGGGCAGGTATCGCCGGCGAACGCGCGGCCCAGCAGTTCGGCCTGCACATCGTCAGCCATGCGATTCAGGACGACGCCTACAACCGCACGCGCTTTGCCGTCATCTGCCTGCCCCATACGCTGGCCACGGCCGCCCCCAGCGGCCATGACTGCACCAGCCTGGTGGTGTCCGTGCCCAATATCGCTGGCGCCGTGCATGACCTGTTGGTGCCACTGAAGAAACACGGCGTGTCCATGACGCGCTTCGAGTCACGCCCCGCGCGCACCGGCCAGTGGGAGTACTACTTCTATATCGACATCGAAGGCCATCCGGCCCAGGCCAATGTGGCCGCCGCACTCGATGAGTTGCGCAGCCTGTGCGCCTTCTACAAGGTGCTGGGCACCTACCCTGCGAGCAAGTGATGGCAACTCAGCAAGTGCAGCCCTTCGAGCAACTGGGCTTGATTGGCTGCGGCCTCATGGGCGGCTCGTTTGCGCTGGCCCTGAAAAAAGCGGGCCTGGTCAAGCGCGTGGTGGGCTATAGCAAATCCCCCTCCACCACCGAGCGTGCCCGGCAGATGGGCGTGATCGATGTGGAGGCCCCCTCGGCCCTGCTGGCCGCCGCCGGAGCCGATCTGGTGCTGCTGGCCGTGCCCGTGGCCGCCACCGAAGCCACGCTCAAGTCCATCAAGCATCTGGTCACGCCCCAGATGATGATCATGGACGTGGGCTCGACCAAGGTCGATGTGGTGCAAGCCGCACGTTCGGCGCTGCGCGACCAGATCGGCAGCTTTGTGCCCGCCCACCCCATCACCGGCAAGGAAGTGGCCGGCGTGGAGCATGCCGACGTCAATCTGTACCGTGGCGCGCAGGTCATTCTGACGCCCACCGAGCGCACGCTGACGGCCCATCTGACCAGGGCCCAGGCGCTGTGGCAGGCACTGGACTGCAACGTCAAAGCCATGTCGCCCGAAGCGCACGACAGCGCCCTGGCCACCGTCAGCCACCTGCCCCATCTACTGGCTTTTGCCATGATGCAAAGCGTGCTCAACCAGCCCAATGCCGATGAGGTCCTGTCGCTGGCCGGCCCTGGCTTTCGCGACTTCACCCGCATCGGCGCCGGCGACCCCAAACTCTGGCGCGATGTGCTGCTGGCCAACCGCGAACAGGTGCTGGCCCAGTCGCGCAACTTCCGTCAGGCACTGGAGCAGCTTGAAGCTCTGATGCAGGCCGATGACGGCCAGGGCCTGCAAGACCGGCTGACGCTGGCCAGCGCGGCCCGCGCCCACTGGAAAATGGGCACCAAGCGCAGCAGCTGAATCTGAAACGCAACACATTCCATCAAAGAGACACCGAGCAAGCGCCGCCGCGCTGCAAGGGCCTCGTCCCCGCTAGGGGGAAGCTGCCAAGCAGCTCAGGGAGCAATAGATATGTTCACGACTGAATTCCTGGATCTGCCCGCACTGGACTCCGCCAACGGCACCGTCAGCCTGCCCGGCTCCAAGAGCATCTCCAATCGCGTGCTGCTGCTGGCGGCGATGAGCCAGGGCACGACCACCATTCACGACCTGCTGGATTCGGACGACACCCGCGTCATGCTGGCCGGACTCAAGCAGCTGGGATGCAGCATCAGCCCGGACGTCGTCACCCCTGGCCAGGCCATTGCGGTCACCGGCATCGGTGGTCAGCTGCCGGCCGGCACTGCGGCCACGCTGTTCCTGGGCAATGCCGGCACGGCCATGCGCCCGCTGACTGCGGCGCTGTCGGTGCTGGGCGGCGACTTCGAGATGACCGGCGTGCCCCGGATGTACGAACGCCCGATCGGCGACCTGGTCGATGCGCTGCGCCAGCTGGGCTGCAAGATCGACTATCTGAAGGATGAAGGTTTTCCGCCCCTGAAGATCGGACAGCCCGACTTCAGCCAGCTGGGTAGCGAATCCATCAAGGTGCGCGGCGATGTCTCCAGCCAGTTCCTGACCTCGCTGCTGATGGCCTTGCCCTTGTTGGCCAATGTCCCCGGGGCACAGCGCGATATCACCATCGAAGTGGTGGGCGAGCTGATCTCCAAACCCTATATCCACATCACGCTGGAGCTGCTGGCGCGCTTCGGCATTGCCGTAAAGAATGACAGCTGGCAGCGCTTTGTGATTCCCGCAGGCAGCCGCTACCAGTCGCCCGGTGCCATCCATGTGGAGGCCGACGCCTCCTCCGCAAGTTACTTCATCGCCCTGGGGGCCATTGCCACCGGCACAATCGATGAAGCCGATGCCGACAGCACGGCGGAGCGCAAGAGCATCCGCATTCTGGGTGTGGGCCAGGACTCGATTCAAGGCGATATCCGCTTTATCGAAGCCGCCCAGGCCATGGGAGCGCAAGTTGAAAGCGGCCCCAACTGGCTGCAGGTCAGCCGTGGCAGCTGGCCTCTCAAGGCCATCGACCTCGATTGCAACCATATCCCCGACGCCGCCATGACGCTGGGCGTGATGGCCCTGTATGCCGACGGAGTGACCACGCTGCGCAATATCGCCAGCTGGCGCGTGAAGGAAACCGACCGCATCGCCGCCATGGCCATAGAGCTGCGCAAGCTCGGCGCCACGGTGGAGGAAGGCGCGGACTTTATCCGCATCACGCCACCAGCGACCAAGGCCCATTGGAAGGCCGCCAGCATTCACACTTATGACGACCATCGCGTCGCCATGTGCTTTTCGCTGGCCGCTTTCAATCCGGCCAAACTGCCCGTGCGCATCGAAGACCCAAAGTGCGTGGCCAAGACCTTCCCCGACTATTTCGAGGCCCTGTTCTCGGTCTGCCAGACCGAGCGCGAACATATCCCCGTGATCTGCATCGACGGCCCCACGGCCTCGGGCAAGGGCACGATTGCCGCAGAAGTCGCCAAGGCTCTGGGCTACCAGCTGCTGGACTCCGGCGCGCTCTACCGCATCACGGGCCTGGCCGCATCGCGTGCAGGCATGACGCTGGACGAATCCAACGAGGAAGCCATTGCCGAGATGGCGCTTGAGATGCCCGTGCATTTTGATGCCCAGCAGCGCGTGTGGCTCGGTGACGAGGACATCAGTCTGGCCATCCGTAGCGAAGAAGCCGGCATGAATGCCTCGCGCGTGTCCACCCTGCCCGCCGTACGCGGCGCACTGGTCGATTTGCAACTGGCTTTCCAGGCTCTTCCCGGCCTGGTTGCCGACGGTCGCGACATGGGCACGGTGATCTTTCCCCATGCGCCGCTCAAGGTCTATTTGTGGGCTTCCGCCCAATGCCGCGCCGAACGGCGCCATAAACAGTTGATTTCCAAAGGGATTTCAGCTAATATTTCCACCCTTTTGGCAGACCTTGAGGCGCGCGACGCCCGCGACATGAATCGCGCGACCGCGCCACTCAAGCCCGCCGAGGATTCTTTGCAGCTCGACAGCTCCGAGATGACCATTGAAGAAGTGGTTGCCCAGGTGCTGATGTGGTGGCAGGAACGCCAGCCGTTTGGCCGCTCTTGATTTTTCAGGTGCAGCCCCGCAGCTGACTTGTTGGCCCTTGATGTCAGGCCCCGCAGATCGCGAGCCGGCAGCAAGGTTGTTAACCTTTAACCCCGTGGGTCTCAAACCCGCAACCCTCCGCATTCAGTCATAAAAACGGTGGCAATGGTGCTGCCGGAAACCTGTTTGCGGTCAAGGAACTACATGTCTGAATCTTTTGCCGCCCTTTTTGAAGAGTCGTTGACACGCACCGAAATGCGTCCTGGCGAAGTCATTACCGCTGAAGTCGTGCGCGTTGAGCACAACTTCGTGGTGGTGAACGCCGGCCTGAAGTCGGAAGCCTACGTGCCTCTGGACGAGTTCAAGAACGACCAGGGCGAAGTCGAAGTCCAAGTGGGTGACTTCGTTTCCGTGGCCATCGGCTCCATCGAAAACGGTTACGGCGACACCATCCTGTCGCGCGACACCGCCAAGCGTCTGGCTTCCTGGCTGTCGCTGGAAAAGGCTCTGGAATCCGGCGAATTCGTGACCGGCACCACTTCCGGCAAGGTCAAGGGCGGTCTGACCGTTCTGGTCAACGGCATCCGCGCATTCCTGCCCGGTTCGCTGATCGACACACGTCCTATCAAGGACCTGACCCCCTACGAAAACAAGACCATGGAATTCAAGGTCATCAAGCTGGACCGCAAGCGCAACAACGTTGTGCTGTCGCGTCGCGCTGTGGTGGAAGCCTCCATGGGCGAAGAGCGCGCCAAGCTGATGGAAACCCTGAAGGAAGGCGCTATCGTTCAGGGCGTGGTCAAGAACATCACCGAATACGGTGCGTTCGTGGACCTGGGCGGTATTGACGGCCTGCTGCACATCACCGACATGGCATGGCGCCGCGTGCGTCACCCTTCCGAAGTGGTGACTGCCGGCCAGGAAATCACGGCCAAGATCCTGAAGTTCGACACCGAAAAGAACCGCGTGTCCCTGGGTCTGAAGCAAATGGGCGACGACCCATGGATGGGTGTGGCTCGCCGCTACCCCTCGGGCACTCGTCTGTTCGGCAAGGTCACCAACATTGCCGACTACGGTGCATTCGTGGAACTGGAACCCGGCATCGAAGGCCTGGTGCACGTTTCCGAAATGGACTGGACCAACAAGAACATTGCTCCTACCAAGCTCGTGTCCCTGGGCGACGAAGTGGAAGTCATGGTTCTGGAAATCGACGAAGACAAGCGTCGCATCTCCCTGGGCATGAAGCAGTGCAAGGCTAACCCCTGGCAAGAATTCGCCCAGAACACCAAGCGCGGCGACCGCGTGAAGGGCCCCATCAAGTCCATCACCGACTTCGGCGTGTTCGTGGGTCTGGCTGCCGGTATCGACGGCCTGGTTCACCTGTCCGACCTGTCCTGGAACGAAACCGGCGAAGCCGCTGTTCGTAACTACAAGAAGGGCCAGGAAGTCGAAGCCATCGTGCTGGCCGTGGACGTTGAGCGCGAGCGCATCTCCCTGGGCATCAAGCAACTGGACAGCGACCCCTTCACCACGTTCACCACTGTGAACGACAAGGGCCAAGTCGTGACCGGCAAGGTCAAGACTGTGGACGCCAAGGGCGCTGAAATCGACCTGGGCGAAGACATCATCGGTTACCTGCGCGCTTCGGAAATCTCCATCGACCGCGTGGAAGATGCCCGTTCCGTGCTGAAGGAAGGCGACGAAGTGACTGCCGTGGTGGTGAACGTGGATCGCAAGAGCCGCAACATCCAGCTGTCCATCAAGCAAAAGGATCACGCTGAACAGCAGACAGCCATGGCTTCTCTGTCGGCTCAGTCCTCCAAGGAAAACGCTGGTACCACCAGCCTGGGCGCCCTGCTGCGCGCCAAGCTGGACGCTGACAAGTAATTCTTGCCTCAGCCGGTCGGTCAGCTGGTCTGACCGACTGCTCAGCGTCAAAGACAACGGGCGCCTTGTGCGCCCGTTGTTGTTTTCAACCTAGCTTTCATCATCCGATGACCCGATCCGACCTCGTCGAAGAACTTGCCGCCCGATTCGGCCAACTCAACCAACGCGATGCAGAACAGGCCGTCAAGACCATTCTGGACGCCGTCAGCGACGCACTGGTACGCGGTCACCGCATCGAAATTCGCGGCTTCGGCAGCTTTGCCATCAATCATCGCCCGCCACGTATCGGCCGCAACCCCCGCAGCGGAGAATCGGTTCAAGTCCCCTCCAAGCGCGTACCCCATTTCAAGCCCGGCAAGGCCCTGCGCGAAGCCGTGGACAACCTCAAGACTCAAGAGCAGGCGCCCACGCAGGCACTCTGAGCAATACAGGCCTATTTGCCGACAGGCACATGGGCTGGCCTAAAATCTTCCCGTCACACAAGGGGAAGCATGAAATACCTGTTGTGGCTGCTCAAGGCAGCCATTTTTTTCACTCTGTTCGCCTTCGCACTCAACAACCAGCAAGACGCCACCGTGCATTTCTTCTTTGGCACGGCGTGGACCGCGCCCCTGGTGTTGATCGTGCTTGCAGCTTTCGCGCTGGGGCTGTTTGTGGGCGTGCTGGGCATGGTGCCGCGCTGGCTCAAGCATCGCAGCGCCGCCCGCGAAGTACAGGCCGGCAAGCATGCGGCACCCACCGCGGCCAACCCATCCGCGGCAGAGAACTCCGCCACCGCCGCTGCACCCCAGTCCTCTTCTTCGATCATCTCCCCGAGCGACCTGCATGGAATTTAACCTGACTTGGATCTTGCTGGGCTTGCCCGTCGCCTTTGTGCTTGGCTGGCTGGCATCGCGCTGGGATTTGCGCCAGGTACGCGCAGACAATCGCCAGGCACCCAGGGCCTATTTCAAGGGCCTGAACTTTCTGCTCAACGAGCAGCAGGACAAGGCGATTGACGCATTTATCGAGGCCGTGCAGAACGACCCCGACACCACCGAGCTGCACTTTGCCCTGGGCAATCTGTTTCGCCGCCGCGGCGAATACAACCGTGCCGTGCGCGTGCATGAGCATCTGCTGAGCCGCGCCGATCTCTCGCGCCCCGACCGGGACCGAGCCCAGCATGCACTGGCGCAGGACTTCCTCAAGGCCGGCCTGCTTGACCGCGCCGAGGAGGCCCTGAATCGACTGGAAGGCACGCAGTACGAAAGCGACGCCCGCCTGGCCCTGCTGGCCATCTACGAACGCTCGCGTGACTGGGTTCAAGCCGCTGCCATCGTGCGCAAAATGCAGGCAGCCAACCAGGGCGACTTCAGCACGCGCCTGGCTCACTATCTGTGTGAGGATGCCCAGACTCAGGTAGCCCACGGCCAGCTCGACAAGGCTTTTGTACAGCTGCAGCAGGCCCTGGAAACTGCTCCACAGGCGCCCCGCCCCCGCCTGGAGCTGGCACAGCTACAGCATCGCCAGGGACAGTCCGACAAGGCCTGGGCCAGCCTGCAGGCCTTGGCACAGCACAGCTCCATCGCGCTGCCGCTAGCGGCCAGCCTGATGGTGGAAGTCGCGGAAGCCACGGGAGAGATCGAGTCCATACGCGCGCTATTGCTCAAGCACTATGAGCAGCAGCCCTCGCTGGACCTATTGCAAGCCCTGGTGGCACTGGACAAGAAGAGCCAGAGCGCGAATGCCCTGGGCCGCACGCGCCTCGTCGAGCACCTGCAGCATGAGCCCTCCCTGGTAGCCGCAGCCCAATGGCTGGAGGGCGAAACCCTGGCCGAAGAGCAGTACCACGGTGCCGTGCAGAAAGCGTTGAACCATGCCACCAAGCCTTTGACACGTTACCGCTGCGCAGCCTGCGGCTTTGAGGCACGCACGCATTTCTGGCATTGCCCAGGATGCCAGAGCTGGGACAGCTACCCGGCACGTCGGGTCGAAGAGTTGTAAGCCACCCCTTCACGCCATCAAAAAGCCAACTGGCTTCGCATCCCCTCCCTGCGTCAGAGGTGGCATGCGAAGCCGGTCGGCTTTTTGCTTTACCGATTCTGGGTACGTGGGAAGGTTCAGGACAGCTCCCTTAATGCTGCTCCCATTCGCCCCTGGGCATGTCCTGATGTCCTATCAACCAGGGCAGACGCGTCGCACTGCCCACCAGCGTACCCACCGCCCAGAACAGTGCGGAAACACCTACCACCGCCCCCAGGGAGCCAAACAGCACCGGCATCAGAACGCTGGAGCCGTTGATGGCCATCATGCGCAAACCCAGAGCCTCGCCATGTCGCTCGGTTGGGGTGATCTGGTGAATCATGCTCATCACCATGGGTTGCACCGAGCCCAGCACGATCCCCAAAAGAACCGAACAGCCCCCCATGCTCCAGGCTCCCGGCATGAATGGATAAGCAATGAACAGAATGCAGGCCGACACCATGGCACCCAGCACCACCTGCCACTCCGCCAGGTGGCGCGTCAAAATAGGGATCAGCATGCGAATGACGGCTGCCGCTATCGCAAATGCTCCCAGAATGGTGCCGATCACCGAAGCGGGCAGTCCGCGCTCATGCCCCAGAATCGGCACGACAAAGGTATGCACATCCCAGCAGGAGGACAGTGCCCAGTTCAGCAGCAGCAAACGCCTGAAACCTCGGTTCTCCAGCAGATCCCAGGCCGTGGCCTTTTTACCGACACCAGAGACTTGCACAGGCGGCAACTCCTGCACCGTACGCGCCCAGAACCAGGCAGCCAGCGGCATCAAGGCCAGCAGCACAAAAGCGGCCCTGAAACCTACATCGCTGGCAGCTTCGCCTCCTGCGTAGTCAATCAGCAGGCCCGCGGCGAACGGCCCCAGGAAATTGGAAATCGCCGGCCCTATGGCCAGCCAGCTGAAGACCTTGCGCAGCTCCTCCTTGTTGTGCGCCATGCGGCCCACATGGCGCTGCAACGCAATCAGAGCCGTGCCTGCCGCACCTCCGGTGAGCAAGGCGCTCGCGCACAGCACCGGGTAAAGCGGGAAGATCACCGCCAAACCAGCCCCGGAGCTCGCAGCCACCACACTGAGGATCAAGGGGCGCTTGAGCCCGTGGCGATCGGCATAACGCCCGGCCGGCAAGGACAGAAACACCTGCGTCAGCGCAAACAGTGCCAGCAGCATACCCACGGCTGCTGCGCTATAGCCTTCCCTGAGCGCCAGCAACGGCGTGGCCATGCGCATGCCCGTCATGCAGCCGTGAATGCAGATTTGCGCCAGGATCAAGCGCAGCAACGCAGCATTCATTCTTCATCCTCGGCACTGATCTGATCGTTGCCTGGTGGCGTTGCCGGGAACAAAGGCTGCTCAGGCCCGGCAGTGGCCGGCAGCTCCTGCACATTGCGCAGATGGCGCTGAATGGCTCGGGTGCGCACACCCACCTGATCAAACCTGCGCGCCGCTGCATCAATAGATTTGCGCGTGGCCTCGACCACTTCACCGAACTTGCCAAACTCCGTCTTGACCTGGCCAAGCACGCCCCAGACTTCGGAAGAGCGCTTCTCAATCGCCAGGGTCTTGAAGCCCATCTGCAGGCTGCTGAGCATCGCGGCCAGATTCGCCGGGCCGGTGACCACGATACGGCTTTCGCTCTGCAGCGCCTCCACCAGGCCCGGCCGGCGCAGCACCTCGGCAAACAGGCCCTCGGTGGGCAGATACATCACGGCAAAGTCCGTGGTGTGCGGCGGCGCGATGTATTTGCTGGCGATCTTTTTGGCTTCACCGCGAATCGAGGTTTCAAACGCATTGCCCGCAGCCATGATGGCCACGCGATCCGCACTGTCCTGCGCATCCTGCAGGCGCTGGTAATGCTCGACCGGATACTTGGCATCGATGGGCAACCACACGGGCTGCTCGTCGTGGCGGCCCGGCAGGCGGATCGCAAACTCCACCAGCTCGTCGCTGCCCGGCACGGTCTTGACGTTCCTGGCGTACTGCTCGGGCGTCAACACATTGTCGATGATGGAGCCCAGCTGCAGCTCGCCCCAGGTGCCGCGCGACTTCACATTGGTCATCACGCGCTTGAGATCGCCCACGCTGCCCGCTAGGGTCTGCATCTCGCCCAGGCCTTTGTGCACCTGCTCCAGCCGGTCGCTGACCAGCTTGAAGGATTCGCCCAGACGCTGCTCCAGCGTGGCATGGAGTTTCTCATCGACGGTGCGCCGCATCTCGTCGAGCCGGGCGGCGTTATCGCTTTGAATCGTGGCCAGCCGCTCGTTGAGCGTACCGCGCAGTTGCTCGGCCGTGGTCTGCTGGCCTTGCGCCAATGCCCCCAGTTGCTGGCTCACGGCATCCTGCAGCACCGCAAACTGATGGCGCAATTGTTCGCCATTACCCGTGAGCTGGTCCTTGAGCGCCGCGCCCATATTGGTGCTCATATGGGTGAGCTGCTGCTGGATATCCCCCTTGAGCGAGTCCAATATGCCGCGCGTAGTTTCTGCCAGCGCCTCGAAGCGCTGCTGCACATGAGCCGTCTGCTCGATACTGCTTTGCACCAGCGCCGCACGGGCCTGCTGGCTGTCCGCCGTCAGGCGCTGCGCCAGCTGGCTCACTTCTTCCCGAAAACCGGTCAGGGCGGCCCCCTGCTCCCGGCGCGCCAGCTGGGCATCTTGCTGGGCCTGGGCCAGCTGTGTCTGCACATGCTGCGTCACACGATCGAGTGCACCATCGCTTTTGGCCACACTCATCTGTGTGCTCTGGCTGCTGCGCTCCAGCTGTTGCAGCCGCATATCCAGTGCCTGCATGCCTTGCAGCAACTGGGCCTGCAGTCTCAGGGCCTCCGGTCCCAGCGCTGATTCGGTCTGACGGCGCAAGTCCTGCAGCCGCCACAGCAGCACCAAAAGCAGGACCACGATCAATACGGCTGCCGCCGCCAACCCAAGCCACCACGTCGTCACTGTCTTGCCATGCCTTTCGCACTTTTGTTTTCATAGCTGACAGCGCTTACTGGGCAAGCGCTGCAGCCATATTTCGCATAGATTTCGCCAAGCAACCAGCCCCTGAAGACAGGGCCTGGCCGACTTTCACGCGCAAGCTGAAGTTTGCAAACACTTGCGTGCGGGCAAATTATCAGTCCTGCGCCTTCAATGCGAAATCAAACGAGACAAAAGTGTGAGCGCCTGTTGCCAGCGTGGCGGCCTCGAATCGGCAACAGGCTGCTGCCCAAATCAGGCGTCTGGGCCGACTTGCTGGGCAATGGCCATGGCGAACTTGCCTCCGCCCACCGACCAGTCCGAATAGTCGTTTTCGTGCGTGAAGATGAACACATCGGCGGGAGCCACACCTGCGTCCTTTTCCAGATTGGCGGCGATGTTGGCGTACAGGGCGCGCTTCATCGCATCGCTGCGGCCGCGGCGCATGGTGATCTCCACCACCACCACGCGGTCCGAGCGCTTGTAGCCGTTGAAGGTACGGCTGAAGAAGAACTTCTGCTCGTCATAGTCGTCAACCATGTTGAACAGCTCGTCGGCGGGCATGCCGATGCCATCGATCAAAGCCTGATGGATGCCGTTGACGATGGCCTGACGCTGAGCGGCTGGGGTGTCCTTGTGGACGCTGGTGCGGATAAAAGGCATGGCTGTCTCGTTGGAAATAAAAAAGCCCGCCGTGCACACAAGCGCCTGGCGGGCTGAAATTATCAAAGCCGGGACAGCGCTCAGACCACGCATCCGCCCTCAAACTGATGTGACGTGATGCAGCCTAATCGCCACCCGTCCCCGTTCATCAGACCAGCTGATTGACCGGCGTCAGCGGCCCCTTGCCTGCAAAGAAGGAAATCAGATTGTCGGCTGCCAGCCCTGCCATGGCCGAGCGCGTGCCCCTGGTGGCGCTGGCGATATGGGGCGTCAGCACCACATTGGGCACGGTCAGCAGATCCGGGTGCACGGCAGGCTCGCCCTCGAACACATCCAGGCCCGCTGCGGCAATGCGCTTGTCACGCAAAGCCTGAGCCAGGGCCGCATCATCGACAATGCCGCCGCGCGCGATATTGATCAGTGTGGCCGTGGACTTCATCCGGGCAATTTCTGCCGCACCGATGGCGTGACGGTTTTCGGGGGTGAGTGGCAGCACCAGCATCAGATGGTCTGCACGCTCCAGCAGCTCCGGTTTGCTGACATAGCTGGCCTTGCACTCTGCCTCCAGCGCCGTGTCGAGGCGCGAGCGGTTGTGATAGATGACCTTCATGCCAAAGCCATGGGCGGCGCGACGGGCAATGGCCTGACCGATACGGCCCATGCCCAGAATGCCCAGCGTGGAACCATGCACCTCGGCACCGGCAAACAGGTCGTAATGCCAGTCCTTCCACAGCCCCGCACGCAGATAGTGCTCGCTCTCGCAAATGCGGCGTGCCGTCGCCATCAGCAAGGCAAAGCCGAAATCCGCCGTGGTCTCGGTCAGCACATCGGGGGCGTTCGTGCCCTGCACGCCGGCAGCGGTCATCGCCGGTACATCGAAATTGTTGTAGCCCACGGCCATATTGGCCACGATCTTCAGCTGCGGGCAGGCCGCCAGCAGTTCGGCATTGATGGTCTGCGAGCCTGTGGTCAGCACGCCGTCCTTGCCCTGCAGTTGCCGAGCCAGCTCGGCTGCAGACCAGACCACATCGTCCTGATTGGACTGAACTTCAAAATGCTGCTGCAGCCGCTGCACCACCTCGGGCGAGATGGCGCGGGCAATCAGAATGCGGGGTTTGTGATTCATTGTTGTCTCCTCGGTGGTCAGGTGGCTGCCTCAGGGCATGAACCACAGCCATGTGATTGCCGCCAGCAACGGCAGCAGAATGCAGATGGACCAGGCCATATAGGCAAAAAAGCCGGGCATCTTGACGCCGCGATCTTCGGCAATCGCCTTGACCATGAGGTTGGGCGCATTGCCGATATAGGTGTTGGCCCCCATGAAAACCGCACCGGCCGAGATGGCGGTCAGCGTCAGCGCCATATCGGTCATCAGATGCCCCGGGTCACCACCCGCGGTATTGAAGAACACCAGATAGGTCGGCGCGTTGTCCAGAAAGGAGGACAGTACGCCCGTGGCCCAGAAATACATGGCAGGGTTGGGCGAACCATCACTGTTGGTGACCGCGCGCACCACAGCGCCGAAGGGACCGTCGACACCGGCCTTGAGCATGGCGATCACGGGAATGATGGTCAGGAAGATGCCGGCAAACAGCTTGGCAACCTCCTGCATCGGCCCCCAGCCAAACTCGTTGGCCTGATGCACGCGAGCCGGTGTAAGCCTGATCGACAGCAGCGCAACCACAAGCAGGCCCACATCTCGCACCAGTCCCGGCACGCCCACATGGGTGCCTGCAATCTCGAAGCCTGCCGGTGTTCGCCATACGCCGCTGATCAGCACCAGAGCCACCACCACCGCCAGCAGCGCAAAGTTCAGTTTGCCATCAAATCCCAGACGGCTTTGCGTACCCGTCACATCGACGCTGGGTGTGGGGTCGGGCAGATCGGTCTCGCCTTTCTCGCTCATCAGACGGTGGTCGATCACATAGAAGATCGCCAGCAGCGCCAGCGTGAGGAACAGCATGGGACCCCAGATATGGCGCACCGTCCAGAAGAAATCCACGCCCTTCAGAAAGCCCAGGAACAGAGGCGGATCACCGAGCGGCGTGAGCGCCCCGCCGGCGTTGGAGACGATGAAGATGAAAAACACGACCACATGGGCCTGATGACGTCGGTTGTCATTGGCACGCAGCAAAGGACGAATCAGCAGCATCGAAGCGCCTGTCGTTCCCATGAAGCTGGCCAGCACGGCACCGATCGCCAAAATGGCTGTATTGAGCCCCGGCGACCCGCGCAGATTGCCGCGCACATAAATACCGCCAGCCACGGTGTACAGCGCGGTCAGCAGGATGACAAACGGCAAGTACTCGGCCAGCAGCGCATGGACAAGATTCACCCCGGCAGCGCCCATGCCATAGACCAGCGCAAACGGCAGCAGAAAAGCCAGCGCCCAGCCCGCAGTCACTTTGCCAAAGTGCTGATGCCAGAAATGCGGTGCCAGCAAGGGCATCAGCGCAATCGACAGCAGCATGCCCACAAACGGAACGCCCCAGGCCACGGACATGGCTGCGCCGTCGATTTCTGCCGCTCGGGCGCTGCCGACGGCCAAGGTTGTTGCCATGGCCACGGCGGCCTTGACCCAAGGTTTGCGGTTGTTCAAAAGGCCTTCCTCCATCTACCTTAGGACCTGGGCAAACAAGGATGAGCAAGAATGCCGCCTTGAGGCGCAGCGCCTGCCTGCACCTGATTTGCCTAAGTCATGTACCCCTCTGCCGCGATGGCCGGGCCTGCCCAGGCCATCGCAACTTCTATTCAAGCTCTCTGTGGTGCGGCAATGCTGAACACCTGACGCAGATAGGCCAGATATTTCTCGTCATCGCACATGCTCTTGCCCGGCGTGTCCGACAGCTTGGCCACGGGCTGGCCATTGCAGCGCGTCATCTTGATCACGATTTGCAGCGGCACATGGCTGGGCGGGCTGCCCAGGTCATTGGTCAGATTCGTGCCGATGCCGAAAGCGAGCTGGCAACGGCCATTGAAACGCTCGAACAGCTCAATGGTCTTGGGAATCGTCAGTCCGTCGCTGAAGATCAGCACCTTGCTCAGCGGGTCGATCTTGTTGGCCTTGTAGTGCGCAATCAGGCGCTCACCCCAGTCAAACGGGTCACCGCTGTCATGGCGCGCGCCGTCGAACAACTTGCAGAAGTACAGATCGAAGTCACGCAGGAACGCCGACATGCCGTAGACATCGGACAGCGCAATGCCCAGATCGCCACGATATTCCCGAGCCCAGGTCTCGAAACCAAAGATCTGGCTGTCGCGCAGCCGTGGGCCCAGAGACTGGCAGGCCTGCAGATATTCATGGGCCAAGGTACCCAACGGAATCAGGCCCAGCTTCATCGCGTACAGCACATTGCTCGTGCCTGCCAGCTGGCCCTTGCGCTGGCCCGAAGCTGGACCATTCACGCGCGAGCCTGCATGGCCCAGCTTGGCGCAGAGCACGCGCAGCACCTCTTCATGCCAGGCCTTGGAAAAGCGCCTGCGCGTACCGTAATCGGCAATCTTGAGCGACTCCAGGCCAGTGCCCTGCAGCAGTGCGATCTTCTCGTCCAGGCGCTTGCGCCCCTCCAGAAAATCGGGCACGGGCTGGGTATTGCGGAAGTACACCTCATTGACGATGGCCAGCACCGGAATTTCGAAAAGAATCGTGTGCAGCCATGGGCCTTTGATGGTGATGTCGATCTCTCCATTGGCCAAAGGCGTGACCGTGATGTATTTGTCGTTGAGCTGAAACAGGCTCAGAAAATCCACAAAATCGCTTTTGATAAAGCGCAGCGAACTCAGATAGGCCAGCTCGGCATCCTGAAAGCGCAGCTTGCACAGCGAACGGATCTCTTCGCGGATTTCATTGACATAGGGAGCCAGCTCCACTCCGGGATTGCGGCATTTGAAGCGGTATTCCACCTGCGCGCCCGGAAACTGATGCAGCACCACCTGCATCATCGTGAATTTGTACAGGTCGGTGTCTAGCAGGCTGGTGATGATCATGGACGACGGTGGGCCTTGGCGGTCCGTGTTCAATCATTGGACAAGGTTGGCCGCATGCATGCCCGGCCCGCCTCAAGAAGGTTTATGAGTGTAGGCGATTCACAGTGAGCCAATGGCCTCTGGCCTTAACTGCCCTGCCTGAGCCAAGGGCTCAGCAAAAACTTGATGAAATATGGCTGCAGCGCTTATCCATCAAGCGCTATCAGCTATGTTTCTTGAGAACCTCAGGTCTTCAACGGCAGCAATGCCTGGCGCAGGGCTTCAGGCAGGCTCGCCGGCCTGCGCGACTCACGATCCACATAGACATGGACAAAGTGCCCGGCCGCCGCCGAATGCGTCTGTCCCTTGGCAAACAGACCCACCTCATAGCGCACACTGGAGCTGCCGATATGCGCGACGCGAATCCCCGCCTCCACGGACTGCGGAAAGGCCAGTGGAGCAAAGTAATTGCACTGCGTCTCTATGACCAGACCAATGGTCTGGCCCGCATGAATATCCAGCGCTCCATGCTCGATCAGATAGGCATTCACTGCCGTATCGAACCAGCTGTAATAGACGACGTTATTCACATGCCCATAGACATCGTTGTCAGACCAGCGCGTGCTGATATCGCGAAATACACAATAACTGCTGCGCTCCTGTGGCTGTGCCCGGCCTGCTTTGGGGGATTGGATTTCACTCATTCAGGCATTTTGCAGCCCGCCTTGAAAGCCGTCAGCACACAGGCGACATGGGTACACAAGCTAATGCCTGCCTCTCTCAAAGTCAGTTATCCGACATAACAAAGTTGAGAGAAATCAAATACTTACTCAAAAACAACAGTCATCAATCTTTTGTGCTGCACTGCAACAATTTAATGCTTGCATTGCCGAAGAAACTCTTTCACAATTCATTCCATGCTGCACTGCAACATAAAGTCATTCAAGGAGAATGATCATGTCAGAGCAGATGTTTCTCCGGTCCGATCCCTTTGTTAGATCCGTAAATTTGGAGCATTGAAATGAGCCTGACCCCTGACCAAATCCTGAGCGCCCACAAAGCCAACATCGAAACCCTGTTCGGCCTGACCAGCAAGGCTTTCGCCGGCGTGGAAAAGCTGGTGGAACTGAATGTCACCGCTTCTCGCGCAGCCCTGAACGAAGCTGCCCAGCACACACAAGCTGTTCTGAGCGTCAAGGACGCACAAGAGCTGTTGACACTGCAAGCCGGCCTGTTCCAGCCCCTGGCAGAGAAGACCGCTTCTTACAGCCGCCACCTGTATGACATCGCCAGCAGCACCGCTGCCGAATTCAACAAGGCCCTGGAAGCCCAGTCCGCCGAAGCTCGCAAGAACTTCAACAGCCTGGTGGAAACTTCCGCCAAGAACGCTCCCGCCGGTTCCGAATCTGCCGTGGCCGTGCTGAAGAGCGCCGTTTCTGCCGCCAACAGCGCTTTTGACTCCGTGCAAAAGGCTGTCAAGCAAGCCTCCGACGTCGCCGAAGCCAACTTCAATGCCGCCACCCAAACCGCTGCCGAAGCGGTGAAGACCGCCTCCAGCGGCAAGCGTTAAGCAAGGTTTTTCTGCAGGCTTGGCAATACCTAGGGTTTACACCTATAATTGCCAGCATGCGAGATCAGACGATCTCACACAAGTTGTCTCCTTGGATCCTCCTGAAACCCCCGTTTCACGGATCCCTTCAAGCCCGGCCTTTTGAGACCGGGCTTTTTTTTGTGCGCTTTCCGCAATACGAATACTGGCCGGTCTCTGTGCATAATTGACGTTTACGTCAACGTCACATTTCAGGAGACAGCTCATGCAAATTCAGGATCGGGTATTCATCGTCACCGGCGGTGCTTCGGGTTTGGGAGAAGGCACGGCCCGCATGCTGGCCGCCAATGGCGGCAAGGTTGTGATTGCGGACATGAACACCGAGCGCGGTGAGGCCGTAGCGCGCGAAATCGCCGGTGTTTATCTGCGCTGCGATGTCAGCAACGAAGCCGATGGTCAGGCCGTGGTGGCCAAGGCTACCAGCCTGGGCAAGCTGGTTGGCCTGGTGAACTGTGCAGGCATTGCTCCTGCAGAAAAAACCGTGGGCAAGAACGGCCCCCATAGCCTGGCCACCTATACCAAGACCATCATGGTCAACCTGGTTGGCAGCTTCAACATGATTCGCCTGGCATCCGATGCCATGAGCAAGAACGAGCCCGAAGCTACCGGCGAGCGTGGTGTGCTGATCTCCACGGCCAGCGTTGCAGCCTATGACGGCCAGATCGGCCAGGCGGCCTATGCTGCCTCCAAGGGTGGTGTCGTCGGCATGACCCTGCCCATCGCTCGCGACCTGGCGCGCAGCGGTATCCGCAATATGACGATTGCGCCCGGCATCTTTGGCACCCCCATGCTGTTCACCATGCCGCAGGAAGTGCAGGATGCACTGGCCGCCAGCGTGCCCTTCCCCAGCCGCCTCGGCAAGCCCGAGGACTATGCCAAGCTGGTCAAACATATCCTGGACAACGATATGCTCAACGGCGAAGTGATCCGTCTGGACGGCGCCATCCGCATGGCACCCAAGTAATTCCATCCATATCGAAGACATGGCCTTTACGAAGGCCTGTTTTCTTTTCAGGCAAAGAAAAAACCGCCATCAATTGCTTGATGGCGGTTTTTGTATCTGGCGGAGTGGACGGGACTCGAACCCGCGACCCCCGGCGTGACAGGCCGGTATTCTAACCAACTGAACTACCACTCCTGGCAGGAAGCTTTGCTACATATCATGTAGCTGCAAGCGCTTCAAACTTGGCGACCCTACGGGGATTCGAACCCCGGTACTCACCGTGAAAGGGTGATGTCCTAGGCCTCTAGACGATAGGGTCAATTCCTAGAACGTTTCTGATCTTTCGATCAGTCGTCAAAAATTTTGGTGGAGGTAAACGGGATCGAACCGATGACCTCTTGCATGCCATGCAAGCGCTCTCCCAGCTGAGCTATACCCCCTTGAGCAACAAGACAGTGCCTCATCGCTGCAGTACAAAAATTGTAGCACAGCCTTTTTGACCCGATTTTCGAAAATCGCGAAATTTTCCTTCAGCGCATGAAAAAGGGGCGCACATGGCGCCCCTTCGAATTGTTGCCCAGCCGGTATCAGACCTCTTCACCATCGCGGATGCGATGCATCTCGGCGATGTCCACCGTCCAGACCAATCCGTCACCGATCTGACCGGTACGGCAGGCATTGACAATGGCTTCACGAATCGGCTCGACCATGGACTCATCGGCAATCACGCACACCATCAGCTTGTCCGAAAAATCGGTCAGCTCATCCTTGACGGTACGCTTGTCTATCGCTGCAGGCGCAGTAAAGCCTTCGGCCTTGAAAAGGGTCACGCCCGGAAAATTGGGAATGGCACGCAAGGCTGCGCGCAAACGCTCCAGCCGGCTCGGTCGCACGATGGCCCGGATTTCTTTCATCGTCATCGTTCTCTCTCCTATCCATGTTCACGCCTTCAAAATTCGGCGCTGACTGAGTCAGAGACACCGCGCAAGAGCTGCCCCGTTGCAGCGGTGTCGCCCGCTCCGGCGTCAAGCGCCAGAGAGGGGAAAGCGGCAACGCCGCACAGGTGGCTTACGCTTCCCTCGGCTTTTCATCAAACCAGCGGTACAGCGTGGGCAATACCACCAGCGTCAGCAGCGTCGAAGAAATCAGACCGCCAATCACCACAATCGCCAGCGGTCGTTGGACTTCAGAGCCTGGTCCCGTCGCAAACAGAAAAGGCACCAGCCCCAGCAAGGCCACCGTCGCGGTCATCATCACCGGACGAAAACGCTGAGCACAGCCTTCGCGCACGGCGTCATGCACGCTCATGCCGTCTTCGCGCAGATGACGGATGCAGGTCACCAACACCACGCCATTGAGCACGGCAATACCCCAGAGCGCGATAAAGCCCACCGACGCGGGAACGCTCACATATTCGCCAGTGACGAACAGGCCGATCAGACCGCCAATCGAAGCAAAGGGCAGCACCAGAATGATGAGACTGGCCAGCTTGACCGAGTTGAACAACAGGAACAGCAGGAAGAAGATGGCCGCAATGGTCAGCGGCACGATCACCTGCAGCGTCCCCATGGCACGCTCCATGTTCTCGAACTGGCCACCGAACTTGAAGTAGTAGCCGTCGGGCAGCTTCACCTCCTGCGCCAGGCGTTGCTCGACCTCGGTCACAAAGCCACCCAGGTCACGCCCTTCCACATTGGCCCCCACCACCACACGGCGCTTGCCGCCTTCACGGCTGATCTGTGCAGGGCCGTCCACCAGTTCGATGCGTGCCACATTGTTCAACGGCACCTGCCCCCCGGTCGCCGTGGTCAGCAGCGTTGCCCCAATCGATGCAGGCGAGCTGCGGAAGGCTTCAGGAAAGCGCACCACCACGGCATAGCGGCGCTCGCCCTCATACAGCGTGGTCACGTCTTTGCCGCCAATGGCCGACTCCAGCACGCTTTGCACATCGGCCACATTGAGGCCATGGCGCGCAATCGCCTTGCGGTCGATATCCACGGTCAAGGCCTGCTGGCCGGACAGGCGCTCGATGCGAATGTCCGTGCTGCCATGCACGCTCTTGAGGATTCGCGCCACCTGCTCGGACACATCCTTGAGCTCATCGAGTTCGTCGCCAAAGATCTTGATGGCCAGCTGCGAGCGCACGCCCGTCACCATTTCGTCCACACGCTCCGAAATCGGCTGGGACAGCACGATCTGAACACCAGGAATCTTGGACAGGCGCTGACGGATGTCCTCATCGATCTCGTCCTGCGTGCGCTCGGACTCGGGGTCCAGCAGCACGATGGGATCAGACTCGTTGGGACCTGCAGGGTCGGCCGGCGACTCTCCACGCCCCAGCTTGGAAACCACGGATTTCACACCATCGACCTGCGCCACCTCCTTCATCGCGGCCATTTCCATGCGAATGGATTCATCCAGCGAGATGCTGGGAACGCGATTGATCTGAGGCGTCAGCGCCCCCTCCTTCATGGTCGGCATGAAGGACTTGCCCAGAAAGGGAAACAGGCCCAGAGAGCCAATCAGCAGAATCACGGCCACGGCCAGCGTGAGGCGGTTGCGCGATGTCGCGGCCTCCAGCAGGCGCATGTAGTGGCGCTTGAGGAAGGCGATCAGCTTGGTGTCATGATCCGCGCCGCCCTTGAGGAAGTACGAGCACAGCACGGGCGACAGGAACAGCGAGACTGCCAGCGAGACCGCCAGCGCCATGGCGATCGTCAGCGCCAGCGGCCCAAACATCTTGCCTTCGATACCCTGCAGCGTCATCAATGGCAGGAACACCAGGATGATGATGGCAATACCGAAAATGGTCGGCGTTGCTACTTCTGTAGTAGCGGACAGCACAGTACGCACGCGCTCCCCGACGCTATTTCCCGCTTGCCCCAGCTTGTGAAAGACATTCTCCACCACCACCACGGTCGCGTCCACCATCAGGCCGATGGCAATCGCCAGCCCCCCGAGAGACATCAGATTGGCGGAGATGCCGTACTTGTTCATTAGGATGAAAGTCGTCAGCGGCGTGATGATGAGCGTCGCCACAACGATCAGGCTGGAGCGCACATCGCCCAGGAAGATGAACAGCACGACGACCACCAGGAAGATGCCTTCGATCAGCACCTTGCCAACGGTCCACAAGGCAGAATCCACCAGATCGGTACGGTCGTAGTACGAGACGATCTGCAGACCCCCAGGCAGCATGCCCTTGGAATTGATTTCCTCCACGCGCTCCTTCACGCGGGTCACCACTTCCTTGGCATTGCCGCCGCGCATCATCAGCACGATGCCGGAGACACCTTCGGTATAGCCGCCCTTGATGATGGCGCCCTGGCGCACTTCGGCGCCGATCTGCACCGTGGCCACATCACGCACGTAGACGGGAATGCCTGCCTGCTCCTTGAGCACGATGTTGCCGATATCGTCCAGCGAACGGATCATGCCCACGCCGCGAATCAGATACTGCTCGGTGACCTGGGGCAGGATACCGCCGCTGGCGTTGGCATTGTTATCCGCCACGGCCTGAACCACCTGGCGCACGGTCAGGTCATAGTGACGCAAGCGGCTTGGGTCCACCAGTACCTGGTACTGCTTGACATAGCCACCTTGCGAGTTGATTTCCGCCACGCCGGGAATGGAGCGCAGCAACGGACGCGCCACCCAGTCCTGGATGGTGCGCCGCTCGGTCAGCTCGGCCTGTGTCAGCTCGCGCTTGCCGTCGTCGGGATGGTCAAGCGTGTACTGATAGACCTCGCCCAAACCTGTGGAAACAGGCCCCAGCACGGGAACAATGCCCTGCGGCATGCGCGGCGTGACCTCGATCAGCCGCTCCGTCACCAGTTGGCGGGCAAAGTACACATCGGTCGCATCGGTGAACACCAGGGTGATGATGGACAGGCCGCTCTTGTTGAGCGAGCGCATCTCCGTCAGGCCCGGCAAGCCGGTCATGGCGATTTCCAGCGGTACGGTCACGAAGCGCTCGATTTCCTCGGGCGAGCGTCCTGGCGCTTCGGTCGCGATCTGCACCTGCACATTGGTCACATCGGGGAATGCATCCACCGAGAGATTCATGGCAGCACGCAGGCCGAATCCGCACATCACCAGGGCAAGCACGATCACCACCAGCCGCTGCGATAGCGCGGCACGAATCATGGAGGCAATCATGGGCTTACTCCAGCTCTGCGCGCTTGCGCTCGTTGTTCAAATGGAAAGCGCCCTCGACCACGATTTCAGCCCCTTCGCTCAGGCCCTTGAGCACGGGACGCTGTCCACCGCTGGTGGCTCCCAGGTCCACGGGGGTCAGGCGGTAATGGTTCTCGGCCTTCTTCACATAGACATGGTCTTTGTCGTTCTCGCGCACCACAGCGACCGCGGGAATGGCCAGCACTTTCTCAACCGCTCCCTGAATCCTCATGGACGCCAGCATCTGGGGCTTGAGGGCCAGATCCTTGTTATCCACCTGAGTGCGAATGGCAACCGTGCGGGTTTGCGTCGATACGGTATCGCCCACATAAATGATCTTTCCGGTGATAGGTGGATCCTCCACGGTCAGTCCAAGAGCCGGCACATCAACCTGAACGTCCTGACCCACTTGCACGCTACGTGCCATCTGCTCGGGCAATGCCCCCACCACCCAGACGTTGGACAGGTCGGCCACGGTGAACAAGGGGTCACCCGGCTGAGCTACCTGCCCCTGGCTGACCTGGCGCTCGATCACGATGCCGGCCGAGGAGGCTGCAATGGCTGCAGCCGGCGCAACGCTACCCTGACCTCGCAAGCGCGTCAGTGCATCGCCCGACAGTCCCATGAGCTTGAGCTGGTCGCCCGCCGCGCGCAGTTCGGCACGGGCAATCTGCACCTCGGACTCGCGGCGCTGCAGCTCGGCAGAGCCGATCACATCGGCGGCAATCAGCTGGCGCGCACGCTCCACAGATCGCTCCGCCAAGGTGGCCGTGGCACTGGCACGCATATAGGCCAGCTGTGCCGAAGTCAGCTCCGGGCTCGCCACACGCGCCAGAACCTGACCGGACTTGACGCGGTCGCCGGCCTCTGCCAGTACCTCGGTCACGCGCCCGGTGACCACGGCACCAATGCGCGTCACCTTGCGCTCATTGGCCTCAATGCGGCCTGCAATCTCCTGCACCGAGGCCAGCTCGGTCTGAGTCACGGCCGCAACCTTGAAATTGCTGGCCATTTCTGGAGAAACCATCACTTCCGAAGGATCCAGCTCTGGCTTGACCTGCTCCGCCACGGCGGTCGCAGGTTTTTCACCATTGCCGCAGGCTGTCAGAGTCAGTGAAATCAACCCGGCGATCGCCAGAGCCAGGACCAGGGAAGCCGGGCGGTGGTGCCCCGCTGAAAACATGCTGTGTTGAGAAGACATAAAGCGTGCCTAAAACAATAAAACTCGGTCTCTGCGTGAAATCGGTAGTGCGGCCTCAGCGCGCAATGGCTGCAGCGGCATCCGCATAGCGGCCAGCCAGAAAATCCAGCTCAATGCGTGCGGATTGCATCTGGTAGCGGGCCTCCAGAAGATCGGCACGCACGGTGCGCAAGACCCGTTGGGCATCCAGCACGTCGAGAATGCCGCGCTCGCCGTAGCGATAGGCCGCCTCGGCCACGCGCAAGGCTGCCTCCGCCTCCTTGACCGATCCTTCTCCCAGGGCCTTGGTGCGCACCTGCGCCATCTCCAGCACCTTGCTGGCCTGCAGCATCTGCTGCTGCAGCTCCGCCTTGCGCCCGTCCAGACGCAGCCGTGCGCGCTGCTCTTCGGAAGCAGCCTCGTCAATCGGGCCGCGACGCTGGTCAAACAGCGGAATCTGCATGCTCACGCCCACGGTGTTGTTGCGAATGTCGGGCTCGCGGGTCTGGGCATAACGCAGTTCAATCCCTGGCCAGCGGCCGGCCTTGGCACCCTGCTTCTGGGCCTCGGCCTTTTCCACTTCCGAGCGCAGCTGCAGCAACTCGGGGTGAGACTCAATACCCTGCTGCAGTGCATCCAGTTGCACAGGGTCTTGCAAAGACAGGTCCAGATCAAAACGCACTGGCAACTGGCCGGCGGCCAGGCGGTTGAGCGTGAGTTGAGACTGTTCGACCATCAATCGCGCTGTCTGCTCCTGCTGGCGCGCATTGATCAGCTCGGCGTCGGCCTTGATGATTTCGTAGCGCGCAGCCTCTCCGCTGGCTACCCGCACACGGACACGCTCATGAGCCTGCTCCAGCAGCTTGACCGCATCATGCGCAGCCTGCACCTGAGCCTGGCGCAGCACCACCTCATAAGCCTTGAGCTTGACCTGGGCCACCAAGGCATTGCGGGAGGCTGCAATCTGATGCACCGAGGCACGCTGGCCGGCTTCGGCGGCTTCGATGCGGGCACTGCGCACCGAAGGCATCTCGATGGGCACCGAAATCCCCACGGAATTCACGCTGCCGGGCGTGGCCGAGGCCATACGGGCTTTGTTGTCACCGCGGCTCCACTCCAGCTTGGGGTTGGGCAATGCACCTGCACTGACTACCGCAGCCTGTGCCGTCACGCTGGACTGCTGCACGGAGCGCAACTCGGGGTTGTGATCCAGCACGGTCTCGATCAGCCGATTCAGGCTGAGTTTGGGCGTGGCATGGTCGGAAATGGTGGCGCGGGGTTGAGCCGCTGCCGCATCAGGCCCGGCAGCCTGGGCAGACAGGGCAGCAGCCAGACACAAGGCCAGCGCACTAGGGCGCAACCAGCGCCTGGAAGAGGCACCATCGTGATGACGTACAGCCGCCTGGACCGGCAAAGACGCCGGCACTATCGATCTATAGAACATGGAACACAGCTGCCTTCTTGAGGGCAGATGAAGTAAGGAAAGAGTTGAATGCCCAAACCGTACGTATGCGGCAGCAAGCCTGCTGCGCTACAAAGGCCAGGGAACACCAAGAGGCAGGTGCGATAGCTGTCGAGTGGATAAGCTGCCCGCGACCGGGGCAACAGACTTCAGGCCAGCGGCTGAACACCGGCAGGCTGAAGCTTTACGACGCTGAAATCAGTCAATGAGATCCGAGAACATGTGCACAGGCTCTCAGGCCTGTATCAAACGCGCTGGAACCCGCCTGCCAGCGGCAGGCGGTCACTGGGCGGACGCAGCATTCCGTCCAGACAAGCGGAATCAGGATGCTCCACATGCGCTTGCGGTTGCATCCAGACATGAGCAATACCCACCGCGATATCTTCGGGCGGGCCAAACAGCTCGTTGCGATCTTCCTGTGCAGGATTGAGTTCGACAGTGCGATGTGGCCGATGGATGGAGAACTCCACCGTCTCGTCTTCCACATCCTCTTCGAACTCCTGCAATATATCCACGCCGTACTCGTGAGGCTCAACCTCCGAAGAATGGCTCATGGCCACAACGTCATGCGCACCTGCAGGCCAGATCACGGCAATCTGCACACCCACAATGGCGGCAAACATCAGCAATGACAGCAGAAACGACGAGACCGGGCGCATGAACTCTCTGGAGAAACAAGCAACGACGAGAAGAAGGACAGTAAGACATCAGGCCAAAAAGGCCTGAGGCAGACAAGATGGTGTGTCTATTCGTGAGAAAAGTTCCCGAAAGGAAAATTTCTGTCAGCTTTTAGCACTGATGCAAACCATAGCCTGTTGTCATAGTCATTGCTGCTCAAGGGGCTCTTGCTAGGAAGTCCATAGCTGCACGATATCCTGACTGGCAAGCACGATGCAAAATTCCAAAACAAAAAAGCCACCCACTTGCATGGATGGCTTTTTATAAATCTGGCGGAGTGGACGGGACTCGAACCCGCGACCCCCGGCGTGACAGGCCGGTATTCTAACCAACTGAACTACCACTCCTGGCAGGAAGCTTTGCTACATATCATGTAGCTGCAAGCGCTTCAAACTTGGCGACCCTACGGGGATTCGAACCCCGGTACTCACCGTGAAAGGGTGATGTCCTAGGCCTCTAGACGATAGGGTCAATTCCTAGAACGTTTCTGATCTCTCGATCAGCCGTCAAAAATTTTGGTGGAGGTAAACGGGATCGAACCGATGACCTCTTGCATGCCATGCAAGCGCTCTCCCAGCTGAGCTATACCCCCAAAGATAACTGGCGGAGTGGACGGGACTCGAACCCGCGACCCCCGGCGTGACAGGCCGGTATTCTAACCAACTGAACTACCACTCCTGGCAGGAAGCTTTGCTGCACATCATGCAGCTGCAAGCGCTTCAAACTTGGCGACCCTACGGGGATTCGAACCCCGGTACTCACCGTGAAAGGGTGATGTCCTAGGCCTCTAGACGATAGGGTCAATTCCTAGAACGTTTCTGATCTCTTGATCAGCCGTCAAAAACTTTGGTGGAGGTAAACGGGATCGAACCGATGACCTCTTGCATGCCATGCAAGCGCTCTCCCAGCTGAGCTATACCCCCAAAGATAACTGGCGGAGTGGACGGGACTCGAACCCGCGACCCCCGGCGTGACAGGCCGGTATTCTAACCAACTGAACTACCACTCCTGGCAGGAAGCTTTGCTGCACATCATGCAACTGCAAGCGCTTCAAACTTGGCGACCCTACGGGGATTCGAACCCCGGTACTCACCGTGAAAGGGTGATGTCCTAGGCCTCTAGACGATAGGGTCATAACCTAGAATCTTTGCTTTCGCACCGATTAAAAAAGCGCCTTCTGAAAATAAAGGCGCTTTTTTAATCAAGCGACTAGCCAAACTGGCGGAGTGGACGGGACTCGAACCCGCGACCCCCGGCGTGACAGGCCGGTATTCTAACCAACTGAACTACCACTCCTGGCAGGAAGCTTCACTGCACAACATGCAGCTGCAAGCGCTTCAAACTTGGCGACCCTACGGGGATTCGAACCCCGGTACTCACCGTGAAAGGGTGATGTCCTAGGCCTCTAGACGATAGGGTCAATTCCTAGAACGTTTCTGATCTCTCGATCAGCCGTCAAAAATTTTGGTGGAGGTAAACGGGATCGAACCGATGACCTCTTGCATGCCATGCAAGCGCTCTCCCAGCTGAGCTATACCCCCAAAAATTCCTTCTCTTTGCAACGCAATCTTTTTATCAATCGCGTTGTGCAGAGCCTCGAATTATAGACAGGTTTTTAGCGATTTTTCAAACGAGCGATAACTTTTTCGCGTCCGAGCAATTCCAGCACCGCATCCACCGACGGAGTATGGGCTGTTCCCACCGTCAGAACACGCACTGGCATGGCCAGCACGGGCATCTTCACGCCTTGCGCCTTCAGCAGCTCCTTGATGGCTGCGGCAATGGCGTCCTTACTCCATTCCACGCTCTCGATCACGGCAGTGAATGCATCCAGCACAGGGTTGGCAGCTTCCGTCACATGCTTTGCATAGTCTTCGGCATTGCGTTCCACGCCATCCACATAGAAGACCTTGGCCCAGTTGGCCAGATCCACCAGGGTTTCGCAGCGATCCTTGAACAAGGCAGCAATGCGCACTAGCCTGTCATCGGCGTCGATCAGGTTCTCAGCAACTCCTGCCTTGACGACAAAGGGCTTGACCATCTTGGCCAGCTCGGCGTCATCCATGGCCTTCAGGTGCTGGGCATTGACCCAGCGCAGCTTGGCTTCGTCGAACTGGCCAGCACTGCGACCCAAGTGGTCGAGGTTGAACCACTCCAGGAACTGGGCACGGCTGAAGATTTCGTCGTCGCCGTGGCTCCAGCCCAGACGGGCAAGATAGTTGACCATGGCATCGGGCAGATAGCCCTCGTCGCGGTACTGCGTCACAGCCTTGGCACCGTTGCGCTTGCTCATCTTCTCGCCCTGCTCATTGAGCACGGTGGGCAGGTGGGCAAAGGTAGGCACAGTCGCACCCAGCGCTTCGAAGATGTGAATCTGGCGCGGCGTGTTGTTCACATGGTCGTCGCCACGAATCACGTGGGTGATGTTCATGTCCATATCGTCCACGCAGACGCAGAAGTTGTACGTGGGCGTGCCATCAGGGCGGGCAATCACCAGATCATCCAGCTCGGAGTTCTGGAACTCGATGCGGCCCTTGCACTTGTCGTCCCAAGCTACCACGCCGGTTTGCGGAGTCTTGAAGCGCAGCACGGGCTTCACGCCTGCGGGAATCGCTGGCAGCACCTTGCCTTCTTCGGGACGCCATGTGCCGTCATAGCGCGGCTTTTCCTTGTTGGCCATCTGCTTTTCACGCAGTGCATCCAACTCTTCCATGCTCATATAGCAGGGGTAGACATAGCCTTTTTCCTGCAGCGTGGCCAGCACTTGCTTGTAGCGATCCATGCGCTGCATCTGGTAGAACGGACCCTCGTCATGGTCCAGCTGCAGCCATTCCATGCCTTCGAGGATCACATCCACGGAAGCCTGGGTAGAGCGCTCCAGATCGGTGTCTTCGATGCGCAGCACGAAGTCACCGCCATTGGCACGAGCAAAAGCCCAGGGATAGAGAGCGGAACGAATATTGCCCAGATGGATGAAGCCCGTGGGCGAAGGGGCAAAGCGGGTGCGAATTTTATTTGTCATATCAGAAATCCTTGTGCAGCATCCCCTGCGCCAAAACTGCGGCACATGATGCGCACGCAGCTTCGGCCAGAGATGCCGAGCCAGAGCCACTCCACAGCCCCAAGATTGCCTTTTGAGAAGGCATAGGCGCAAAACGGCTCAGGGGGTGTTTCACAGCGTATCCAGTCCGCGCGACAGATCGGCCTTGAGGTCATCCAGATGCTCGAGCCCCACGGAAATACGAATCAAACCCTGGCCCACACCGGCAGCCTGGCGCTGCTCTTCCGTCAGACGACCGTGCGAGGTACTGGCTGGGTGGGTGATGGTGGTTTTCACATCGCCGAGGTTGGCCGTGATCGAGCACAGACGCGTGCTGTCCACCACATGGAAGGCGTTGGCACGCAGTTGCTCGGCGCCCTCACCGACCACATCGAAGGCCAGCACAGCACCGCCCATGCCGTTTTGTTGGCGCATGGCCAGCTCATGCTGAGGATGGCTCTTGAGGCCGGGGTAATAAACACGCGCGACCTTGGGGTGAGCTTCCAGCCAGGCGGCAAAGTCCAGCGCCGCAGCGCTTTGCGCCTTGACGCGCAGGGCCAGTGTTTCCAACCCCTTCATCACCGTCCATGCGTTGTACGGAGCGATATTCAGGCCGCCGCTGCGCAGGAAGGTGCCCATGACCTTGTCCACCAGGGCAAGGGTGCCGCAAACCGCGCCCGCCATGACACGGCCCTGGCCGTCGAGGAACTTGGTGCCCGAGTGCACGATGATGTCGGCGCCGAACTTCACGGGCTGCTGCAGCACGGGGGTGGCAAAGCTGTTGTCCACGGCCAGCAGCGCCTTGTTGGCGTGCGCCAGGTCTGCCAGCGCTGCGATGTCGCAGAGGTCGGTCAGCGGGTTGGTGGGCGTCTCGGCAAACAGCATGCGTGTGTTGGGCTTGATCGCGGCCTTCCAGGCTTCGAGATCGGTCTGCGGAACAAAGCTGGTCTCCACACCGAAGCGAGCCATTTCCGTGCCCAGCAGCTTGATGGTGGAGCCGAACATGGACTGCGAGCAGATCACATGGTCACCAGCCTTGAGCGCGGTCAACGCCACCAGCAGAATGGCCGACATACCGGTGGATGTGGCAACAGCGCATTCCGTGCCTTCCATGGCCGCCAGACGCTTTTCAAAGCTGGTGACGGTAGGGTTGCCGGTGCGGCTGTAAGTAAAACCAGGCTCTTCGTTGGCAAAGCGACGCGCTGCCGTGGCGGCATCGGGCTGCACAAAGCTGCTGGTCATGTACAGGGCTTCGCAATGCTCGCCCCACTGGCTGCGCTCGACCGCTTCGCGCACAGCCAGAGTCTCAGGATGCAAACCTTCAGGTAATGTCTTGTTGCTCACAATTATCAAGTCCAGATGGTTGGGTACTGGCAGCAAGTCCGGCCTCAGGCTTTCTGCAGCCCTGGCGCAATCACTTGACCAGCTTGATCGGCGGCACCCGCCATGCCGATCTTCAAAGATGCCGAGCACGCAGTCATTCAAACATTCAGCAAAATCCTGCTCAAACGCTTTACCAACTTGCGTAACACGCTCATATATCAAGAGCACACCATGCGCTCAGCCCTGCCATTGTCCTCCTGAATGAAAAGGGTTGCCGCAGCAACCCTTTCACATCCGGTCATTCAAGCAGAGCTTGAACGCTCAGCTTTCCTGCGCGTTGGGCAGAGACAGGCGGGACGTGTCCTCGCTCTCTTCTTCGCTGCCGCGGTTACGGCCTTCGTTGAGTGCCGTCACTTCTGCATCCGAAATATCGCCGGTGATGTAGATCCCATCAAAGCAGGAAGCCTCGAAACCTTCGACCTGGGTATTGATCTTGCCCACGGCCTGCTTCATGGCTTCCACATCCTGGTAGATCAGCGCATCACAGCCAATGACTTCACGGATTTCCTCAACCGTGCGGCCATGAGCCACCAGTTCGGAACGGGTAGGCATGTCGATGCCATAGACATTGGGGTGACGCACGGGAGGCGCAGCCGATGCCAGATACACCTTGTTGGCACCCGCATCGCGCGCCATCTGCACGATTTCCTTGGAGGTGGTGCCGCGCACGATGGAGTCATCGACCAGCAGCACGTTGCGGCCCTTGAACTCGCTGCCGATGGCATTGAGCTTCTGGCGCACCGATTTCTTGCGCGCGCCCTGGCCCGGCATGATGAAGGTGCGGCCGACATAACGGTTCTTCACGAAGCCTTCGCGGTAGGGAATGCCCAGCAGTTGCGCCAGCTGCATGGCACTGGGACGGCTGGATTCGGGAATCGGGATGATGGCGTCGATCTCGCTGGGCGGCACGGTGGAAACCACGCGCTTGGCCAGCGTCTCACCCATGTTCAGACGCGCCTGGTAGACCGAGATACCGTCCATGGTCGAATCGGGGCGGGCCAGATAGACGAACTCGAACACACAGGGGTTCAGATGGGTTTCATCGGCACATTGCTGGCTTTCGACACGGCCATCGTTATGCACAAACACGGCCTCGCCGGGAGCGATGTCGCGGTCGAAGACATGGGTTGTGCCTTCCAGCGCCACGGACTCGCTGGCCAGCATGATGGTGCCGTCAGCGCCATGCCCCATGCACAGGGGACGAATGCCATAGGGGTCACGGAAGGCCAGCAGACCATAGCCGGCGATCAGCGCGATCACGGCATACGAGCCCTTGATGCGCTTGTGCACGGCTCGCACGGCCTTGAAGATGTCCTCGCTCTTGAGCGGCGCGCTGCCGGACGCGCGGCCGATTTCGTGTGCCAGCACGTTGAGCAGCACTTCCGAATCGCTCTCGGTGTTGGTGTGACGATGGTCGGTGTCGGCCAGTTCGCAGCGCAGTTGCTTGGCGTTGGTGAGGTTGCCGTTGTGCACCATCACGATGCCAAACGGTGCATTCACGTAGAAAGGCTGAGCCTCTTCCTCGCTGGAGGCATTGCCCGCCGTGGGGTAGCGCACCTGGCCCAGACCCACATTACCGGGCAGGGCCCGCATATTGCGGGTGCGGAACACGTCCTTCACCATGCCCTTGGCCTTGTGCATGAAGAACTTGCGTTCCTGCTGGGTCACGATGCCGGCTGCATCCTGCCCACGGTGCTGCAGCAGCAGCAAAGCGTCATAAATCAGCTGATTCACGGGTGCGGTGCTGACCACACCAACGATTCCACACATAGTTGCGTTCCATCTGTTTGCGAAGATCACTCTTCGCCACACTCGCCTGCTTTGCCACCCATTGGCTAGCCTGCGCTTTGACATCGGGTGCACGCGGATCACGCCCGCACCAAATTCCTGCAAGCACTCGCTGCGTTTTACAACAAGCACCTTGACCACTTTTCGCCCTTAGGCAAATTGCGGCTAAAAACCCCGCTTCAAGTGGAAGCCTTGGGCAGATACTGCCCCCAGTCCTCAGGCAAGGCGGGCAGCACCCAACCCAATGCCTGCGTCAACCAGGGGGCCAGCCCCGATTCCTGCCACCACAACGCCGTATGCAAGGGCGTGTACTGAATCACCAGCGCCAGCACCAGCAGCAACAGACCACCGCGCAACAGGCCGAACAAAGCCCCCAGCGAACGATCCACCGGCCGCAGGCCCACTGCTTCAATCAGCTGCTTGGAAAGCCAGGACACCAGCCCCCAGGCAAACATTGCCCCCACCAGCAACAACACAAAACCGGCCGCATAGCGCAGCTGCATATCCCAGCCGTCAAGCGGCAACCACACTGCCACCTCCTGGGCCCAGGTGCGCGCCACGACAAAGGCGACCACCCAGCCCATCAAGGAAAGGACTTCATAGACCAGTCCGCGCCAGGCCCCCAGCAACATGGAGCCCAGCACGACGGCCACAAAAATCCAGTCCAGTGCGGTCATCGAAAAGCTCAGCTCAAAACCTGGTTGCAGGCATCAGCCCTTGAAAACCGATGCCGGCAAACCCAGACCCTTGGCTCGCGCAGCAGCCTTGTCGGCCTCGTCACGGCTCTTGAAGGGCCCCATGCGAACACGGGTGCGCTTGCCATCCTTGGTATCCACGGTCTGCGTAAAGGCACCACCACCCAGCTTGGACTTGATTTCGTTGGCCTTGCCTGCATCGGCAAAAGCGCCGATCTGCACGATGAACCGCTCATTGCCAGCCGCCTCCTTGGTCGCAGCTGCTTCGGGCGCGCTGCGCCCCTCCAGCAATGCACGGGCACGCGCTGCCTCATCAGCCTTGGTGGTCTCTGGCTTGTGCTTTGGCTCGGGCTTGGTTTCCGGCTTGGGCTCAGGCTTTGGTTCGGGCTTTTTCACCTCGGCCTTGGGCTTTTCAGGTTTGGGCTCGGGCTTGGGTTCCGGT
This sequence comes from Comamonas resistens, assembly GCF_030064165.1. Lineage (NCBI taxonomy): Bacteria > Pseudomonadati > Pseudomonadota > Betaproteobacteria > Burkholderiales > Comamonadaceae > Comamonas > Comamonas resistens. Next base: position 1,604,161 of record NZ_CP125947.1, on the reverse strand, counting down.
TTGGGGTCGGGCTTGCGCTCAGGCTTGACTTCGGGCTTTGGCTCTGGTTTGGGTGACTGCGCTGCGGCCACGACTGCTGCGCCAGCAGCGGCACCAGCCACGGCTGCTGTTGCCGGTGTCTGTGTGGGAGCTGGAGTTGCTGGCCTTGCAGAAGGCGTCAGCACCTCTTCGCCATCGTCCAAAGACGCATTGGCCGTCACGCGCCCAGAGGCTGCAGGCGTCTGAGCGGCCACCTGGGTACCAGGCACCACCTCGGGAGCAACATTGGCTTGATCAGGAATTTCAATCGGAATATTGACGGGGATCGGGCGCGGCTGCGTATCGAACAGCAGCGGAAAGCCAATCACCCCGACGAGAACCAGCGCTGCTGCGCCAATCAGACGATGGCGGGCGCGACGACGCATGGCTTCCACGCTCTCGCCCTGGGCCAGGCGGCTGGGACGCTTGGCGCCAGCCACAGACTCGGCTTCGTCTTTCTTGCCGGGCCAACGGAAATTGAAAAGTGCCATGGAGTGAGGACTTTGTTGCGGCCGCTCCACTATCCAAAGATGGAGGAGCGAGCCTCAGGCTCAGTGAGCCAGGTCAATGAGCCAGATGTTTGGCGTTCAGGCGTGGTGTGCCGTTTTGCAGCACCCCACCGACGGTGAAGAACGATCCAAAGACTACGATTCTATCAGCCGCGTCGGCTGCGCTTACCACAGCATCCAGGGCCTGCTGCGGATTGGCAAAGCATTCCATGCTCACATCTTTGCGAACAGCCCCTTCGGCCTGCAGCTTCTGCAGCTTGGCCTTGAGGCCTTCTGCGGTATCGGCGCGAGCGGTCGGCAGGTCCGTGAAATACCAGCGGTCGATCAGCGGAGCGACCTTGGTGAGCATATGCGTCCAGTCCTTGTCGGCCATGGCCCCGAACACGGCGTGCGTGGTCGGGAAAAAGCCCATGGCATCGAGGTTGGCCGTCAGTGCCGCCACCGAATGCGGGTTGTGCGCCACATCCAGCACCAAGGTTGGCTGACCGGGAATGATCTGGAAGCGGCCGGGCAGCTCCACCATGGACAAGCCCGTGCGCACGGCCTGCGCCGTCACCGGCAGCTTGGCGCGGATGGCTTCATAGGCGGCCAGCACGCCCGAGGCATTCATCAACTGATTGGCACCGCGCAGCGCCGGGTAAGCCAGGCCTGCGTAGCGACGGCCCCGCCCTGCCCAGCCCCATTGCTGCTTGTCGCCGTCATAGTTGAAGTCCTTGCCGAAGCGCCAGAGATCGGCACCGATGTCGGCTGCGTGGTCAATCACGCTTTGCGGCGGAACAGGGTCGCTGACGATGACGGGACGACCGGCACGCATGATGCCGGCTTTCTCGCGGCCAATGCTCTCGCGGTCGGGACCCAGCAGTTCCATGTGGTCGAGATCGATACTGGTGATGATGGCGCAGTCGGCATCGACGATGTTGGTCGCATCCAGGCGTCCGCCCAGACCTACCTCGAGGATTGCCACGTCCAGCTTGGACAGGCTCAGCAGGCGCAGGATGGCCAGCGTCGTGAATTCGAAATAAGTGAGTGCAACCTCATTGCCATCCTTCACACGTGCCTGCTCCACCGCTTCGAAGTGCGGCAGCAACAGCTCGGGGGTGACGATCTCGCCGCCTACACGGCAGCGTTCTTCGAAGTGCACCAGATGAGGAGAGGTGTAGACACCGGGGCGATAGCCGGACTGCAGGGCGACTGCCTCCAGCATGGCGCAGGTCGAGCCCTTGCCATTGGTGCCCGCCACCGTGATGACGGGGCAATCAAACTGCAGGCCCATGCGCTGTGCGACTTCACGCACGCGATCCAGACCCAGGGCGATGTTCTGGGGATGCAGACGTTCGCAATAGGCGAGCCAGGCATCCAGTGTGGCAAATGTGGTGTGCATACTGGTCGCTATTGTCGCCCACTGCCAGAGGCCCTATGAGGGGCAACCCTTGGCATATCTTGTTAAAACTGGAACCATACGTTTGAAATCAGGCAGCATCATGAGCAAGACCACCACTGTTTTTGGCATCCCCAATTGCGATACCGTCAAGAAAGCACGCAAGTGGCTCGATGAGCAGGCGATCACTTACACCTTCCATGATTTCAAAAAGCAAGGTGTGCCGCCAGAGCATCTGTCGCAGTGGATGGAAGCCGCAGGCTGGGAAAAAGTGCTCAACCGCCAGGGCACGACATGGCGCAAGCTCGACGAAGCCCTCAAGGCCGGCGTGCATGACGCGGCCAGCGCCGCAGCCGTGATGCAGGAACACACAAGCACCATCAAGCGCCCCGTCGTGGAATGGGGCACCGGAGCAGTCACCGTGGGCTTCAAGCCCGAGGAATGGCAGTCCATCGCTACAAAGTAAGCAAACGCAAACATTCGCACAAGGCTTTACCTAGTTTTACGGAGCCTATCCCCAGTCTTCACAAGAGACGACTAAACTTTTCTGCAGTCTGCTGCGTTAAGCATGCAGAGACAGGAGAGATTGATATGAAGACCCTGGCGTTTTTGACCATTGCAGCCGTGACAGCCACCGGGGCATTTGCCCAGGAACGGGGCCGCGTGCTGTCATCCACCCCCATCACTCAGCAAGTTGCCGTGCCCCAGCAGGTGTGCTCGGACCAACCCGTGGCCGTGGCGCCTCGCCCCACAGGCGCGGGGGCCGTGGTGGGCGCCATCGCAGGCGGCCTGCTGGGTAACGCCGTGGGCGGCGGCGGTGGCCGCGCAGCAGCGACGGCTGCCGGCCTGATCGGCGGCGCCATGCTGGGCAATCAGGTCGAGGCCTCGGGGCCCGTGCAATACCAGAACATGCGCCAGTGCAGCACGCAGACCTTCTATCAGAACCGCACCGTGGGCTACAACGTGACCTATGAGTACAACGGTCGCAACTACAGCACGCAAACCACCAACCCGCCCGGCCAGTGGATTGCACTGAATGTGCAACCCGAGGTGAATAACAGCGCCTATGGCAGCAACGGTTACTACAGCACGCAACAGCCTCCGCAGGCGGCGTACTCGACCAGCTATCCTGACAGCTATTCCAATGGTTACCCTGCCGATTACCAGGGCGGCTATCAAAGCGGTTACTACGCCCCTCAGCCCGTCGCTCCCAGCTATTCCGTGGGCAGCAGCTATTCCGCCACTGACTATGTGGCGCCCCTGCTGATCGGTGCCGTCATTGGCGCCGGCGCCTATTACGCTACACGCCCCGGCCACTACTATCGCGGCCATGGCGGCTACTACCGCCCCGGCTATGGTGGTCACGGCTGGCGCCGCTAAGTCCCTGCCACAGCAAACAAAAGCCCCGCTCCGGGGCTTTTGTGTTTTCAGCGCTTTGACAGACATTCGCGCGGGTGCGGGTCCCCTGGCCTAAAATCAATGGTTTTGATCTTGACCGCGCTTCGCGTACTTCTTCCATGACCACCGAAACCATTGCTGGCGTCAGCCTCACCACCAAGGCCAATGTTTACTTTGACGGCAAGTGCGTCAGCCACAGCTTCACGCTGGCCGACGGCACCAAGAAGTCCGTCGGCGTGGTGCTGCCTGCCACCCTGACCTTCGGCACGGCGGCCGCAGAAATCATGGAATGCGTGGGCGGCTCCTGCGAATACAAGCTCGATGGCAGCGACGAATGGAAGAAGTCCTCGGCTGGCGAGAGCTTCCAGATCCCCGCGAACTCCAAGTTCGACATCCGCGTGACCGAGGCTTATCACTACATCTGCCACTACGCGTAATCCGCGCCTGGCCCGGCTTCGGGACAGACCCGAGAATTTCAAGCCTTTTCAGCCCCAATCGCTTACCTGTCAAGCGTTTGCAGCTATCACTTTGAAGAGAAATCTCATGGAAACCATTCTGCAACATGTTCCCGTCGGCCAGAAGGTCGGCATCGCCTTCTCCGGCGGCCTGGACACCTCTGCCGCTCTGCGCTGGATGAAGAACAAGGGTGCCCTGCCCTACGCCTACACGGCCAACCTGGGCCAGCCCGACGAAGCCGACTACGACGAAATCCCCCGCAAGGCGATGGAATATGGCGCAGAAAAGGCCCGTCTGATCGACTGCCGTCCCCAGCTGGCCAACGAAGGCATTGCCGCCATCCAGTCCGGCGCCTTCCACATTTCCACCGGCGGCATCACCTACTTCAACACCACGCCCCTGGGCCGTGCCGTGACCGGCACCATGCTGGTGGCCGCCATGAAGGAAGACGACGTCAACATCTGGGGTGACGGCTCGACCTTCAAGGGCAACGACATCGAGCGCTTCTACCGCTACGGCCTGCTCACCAACCCCGCGCTGAAGATCTACAAGCCCTGGCTGGACAGCAACTTCATCGACGAGCTGGGTGGCCGTGCCGAAATGTCGGCCTTCATGACCAAGGAAGGTTTCGGCTACAAGATGTCGGCCGAGAAGGCCTATTCCACCGATTCCAATATGCTGGGCGCCACCCACGAAGCCAAGGATCTGGAATTCCTGAATTCCGGCATCCGCATCGTGAACCCCATCATGGGCGTGGCTTTCTGGAAGCCCGAGGTCGAAGTCAAGGCAGAAGAAGTCTCCATCACCTTCGAAGAAGGCCGCCCCGTGGCCATCAACGGCAAGGAATACACCGATGCCGTGGAAGTCTTCCTGGAGCTGAACCGCATCGGCGGCCGCCACGGCCTGGGCATGAGCGACCAGATCGAGAACCGCATCATCGAAGCCAAGAGCCGCGGCATCTACGAAGCCCCCGGCATGGCCCTGCTGCACATTGCCTACGAGCGTCTGGTGACCGGCATCCACAACGAGGACACCATCGAGCAGTACCGCATCAACGGCCTGCGCCTGGGCCGTCTGCTGTACCAGGGCCGCTGGTTCGACCCCCAGGCCATCATGCTGCGCGAATCCTCGCAGCGCTGGGTGGCCCGCGCCGTGACTGGCACCGTGACGCTGGAACTGCGCCGCGGCAACGACTACTCCATCCTGAACACGGAGTCGCCCAACCTGACCTACGCTCCCGAGCGTCTGTCCATGGAAAAGGTCGAAGATGCGCCTTTCAGCCCCATCGACCGCATCGGCCAGCTGACCATGCGCAACCTGGACCTGATCGACACCCGCGCCAAGCTGGCCATCTACTCGCAAGCCGGCCTGCTGAGCGTGAGCAGCGCCAACGCTCTGCCACAGCTGGGCAACGACAAGAAGTAATTCCTGTCGGTCTCTGCGAAAAAGCCGCTGCCAGTCAGCGGCTTTTTCATTGCCGGGCCGCCCCAAGATGAAAAGCGCCCCTCTCGGAGGGGCAGCGAACCGCGCGCAGCGGGGAGCGTGGGGTGCCATTTTTCATTGCCAGCCCCTTTGATGAAAAGTCTCTCCTGGCTGGGCAGGCGCGCGGGCTGGTACGCCATTTCCCATGCCAGCATGGCACGGCATTGCTACCCCGGGTATTCGATAGCGCCACAGCGCCACAAAAGCAGCATCCGAGACAAGGCTGCTGCCTAGAATGCGACCACAAGCTGGTACATCCTGCGGAACTCCCGCACAACCAAGGACGGGTATGGCAAAGAAAACATGGGCTGTCGCGCCTTTCGCAATCCTCGCAGCCTGCGGCATAGCCGCGGTTTCTGCCCAGGCGGCAGACCTCAAGGTGGCCATAGACCCCACCTACGAACCCTTTACCTACAAGACCGCCGACGGCAAGCCCACGGGCTTCGACGTGGACATCGCCAACGCCATCTGCACCGAGCTCAAGCGCAGATGCGTGTTTGTCGAGCAGGTCTGGGACAGCATGATTCCAGGCCTGCAAGCCAGGAAATACGATGTGGTCATCAGCTCGCTGTCCATGACCGAAGAGCGCAGGCGCATCATCGATTTCTCGGACCGCTACTACAAGACACCCAGCGCCATCGTGGTGAAAAAAGGCACGTCTTACATCGGCCCGGCCTCGCTCAAGGGCAAGCGCATTGGCGTGCTCAAGGGCAGCACCCAGGAAAAATGGGCCATGGGAGAGCTCAAACCCGTGGGCGCGACCATCGTGCCCTATGAAGCCCAGGATCAGGTGTATCTGGACATCAAGTCGGGCCGTCTTGACGGCACGGTGGCCGACAAGGTGGAGGTGCATGGCGGCTTTTTGCGCAAGCCCGAGGGCAAGGACTACGGCTACGTGGGCCCCGACCAGTACGAGACCAAGTACTACGGCGACGGCATAGGCATCGGCATGCGCAAGGGCCAGAAAGAGCTCAAGGACCAGATCAATGCCGCCATCAAGACCATCCGCAGCAATGGCACATACAACAACATTGCCAAGAAATACTTTGACTTTGACCCCTACGGCAATTAATTTTCCGCGCTGCGGCCAGAAACGGCGAGAATACCGGGTTCACCGCCTTGCAGTAACCGCGTGACCTACAACGTGGCGTGCGCTCACCTGCGCCAGCTGGGCTGGTTTTTTCGCATATATCGTATCCAAGACAAGGAATCACCATGCGCGCATCGCTGATGGCTGTGGCCCTCGCAACTCTGGCCGGCTCCACCCTGGCCGCCGACCTGCGGGTGGGCACCAATCCGGCCTACGAGCCCTTTGAGTACAAAACCGCCTCGGGCGAAATCGTCGGTTTCGACATCGACATCGCCAATGCGCTGTGCGAACAGCTCAAGCGCAAGTGCGTATTCGTAGAGTCCGAGTTCGACAGCGTCATCCCCGGCCTGCAGGCCCGCAAGTTCGATGTGATCGTCAGCTCCATCTCGATCACACCCGAGCGCCAGCGCGTGGTGGACTTCACCAAGCGCTACTACAAGACACCCAGCGCCATCGTGGTCAAGAAGACCGTCAAATACGACGGTCCGGCCTCGCTCAAAGGCATGAAGATCGGCGTGCTCAAGGGCAGCACCCAGGAAAAATGGGCCATGGGCGAACTCAAGCCCGCCGGTGTGAACGTGGTGTCCTACCAGTCGCAGAACCAGGTCTATCTGGACATGGATGCCGGCCGCCTGGACGGCACCGTGGCTGACAAGGTTGAAGTGAACGGTGGCTTCCTGCGCAAGCCCGAGGGCAAGAACTACGGCTATGTGGGCCCCGACCAGTACGATGTGAAGTACTACGGCGAAGGCATCGGCATCGCCATGCGCAAGGGCCAGAAGGAGCTCAAGCAGCAGCTCGACGAGGCGATCGACACGATCCGCAAGAACGGCACCTACGCCAAGATCGCCAAGAAGTACTTCGACTTCGACCCCTACGGCCAATAAAGCCACATTGCGCGCCTTGCACTGTGCATCCTGCGGGCTGCATGGCGCAAGGCGCGCAAGCTGCATGACATGAGCGGATACTATTACTCGATCCTCCAGGGAGCGCTGCTCACGGTCGCCGTGTCGCTGGCGTCGCTGCTGGTGGCCACGCTGATCGGGCTTGTGGGCGCGGCCGCCAAGCTCTCGGGCCGTCGCATGCTGGCCTGGCCGGCCACGGTCTATACCACCGTGGTGCGCGGCATTCCCGAACTACTGATGATGCTGCTGATCTTTTACGGCGGCGCCATCGGCCTCAACAGCCTGCTCGAAGCCCTGGGCAGCGACCAGAGCGTGGACCTGAACCCCTTTGCCGCTGGCGTGCTGACCATTGGCTTCATCTACGGCGCCTATATGACCGAAACCTTCCGTGGTGCCATTCTTGCCATCCCCAAGGGCCAGATGGAAGCCGCCTGGGCCTTCGGCATGAGCCCGATGCGCACTTTCATGCGCATCACGCTGCCGCAGATGGTGCGCTATGCCCTGCCCAGCTTCACCAACAACTGGCTGGTACTGATCAAGGCCACGGCGCTGGTCAGCCTGATCGGCCTGCATGACATGACTTATCTGGCCAAGCAGGCCAGCGCCTCCGTGCGCGAGCCATTCGCCTTCTTCCTGTTCACGGCGGCGCTGTACCTGATCTTCACCGCCGTGTCGCTGCAGCTGCTCAAGCGCCTGTCCGCGCGCTACAGCCTGGGAACGGACAAGGTGCAGCTATGAACTGGAGCGTCATCTTCGAAGCCGACACCCTGGCGCTGTACGCCGAGGGTCTGGTCGTCACGCTGCAGCTGACGCTGATCAGCCTGGCCGTGGGCGCCGTGCTGGCGCTGCTGTTCGCGCTAGCCCTGGTCAGCCGTTCGGCCCTGGTGCGCGTGCCCGTCAGTGCATTCACCTATTTCATGCGCGGCACGCCGCTGCTGATCCAGGTGTACCTGATCTATTACGGCTTCGCCCAGCTCGAATGGGTGCAGGCGCGCTGGGACACCGTCTGGCCCTGGACACATTTCAAGGAGCCGTTCTTCTGCGCTCTGCTGTCCTTCAGCCTGAACACCGCGGCCTACACCGCCGAGATGCTGGCCGGCGCCATTCGCGAAACCAACAAGGGCGAGGTCGAGGCCGCACGCGCCATGGGCATGAGCGACTGGCAGCTGATGCGCCGCATCGTGCTGCCCAGCGCCATCCGCCGCATGCTGCCCGCCTACGGCAACGAGGTGGTCATGATGCTGCACAGCTCCAGCCTGGCCAGCACCGTGCCGGCGCTGCTGGACCTGACCGGCGCCGCCAGCCGCGTGTATTCCGATTTCTACCTGCCGTTCGAGGCCTACCTCTTCGCGGCCGCCATCTACCTGTGCATCACTTTCAGCCTGCTCGGTGCCAACCGCCTGCTGGAACGCCGCTATCTGGGTTATCTGGCACCGCGCAAGGCATGAGCATGACAAGCAACACCCCTTACAAACTCCAGGCCCTGGACATCCACAAGCGCTATGGGCAGAACGAAGTGCTCAAGGGCGTTTCGCTCAATGCCCGCGCCGGCGATGTGATCAGCATCATCGGCAGCTCGGGCTCGGGCAAGAGCACCTTTTTGCGCTGCATCAACCTGCTGGAACAACCTCAGCAGGGCCGCATCATCGTGGCAGACGAAGAGCTGCAGCTGCGCCCCGGCCCAGGCGGCGCGCTGGCCGCGGCCGACCAGCGCCAGCTGCAGCGCTTGCGCTCACGACTGGCCATGGTGTTCCAGCACTTCAACCTCTGGGCACACATGACGGTGCTGCAGAACATCATCGAAGTGCCGGTCCATGTGCTGGGCCTGTCGCGCGACGAAGCCGTGACCCGCGCCCGCAAATACCTGCAGCTGGTGGGACTGGAGGGCCGCGAGGATGCCTACCCCAGCCACATGAGCGGCGGCCAGCAGCAACGCGTGGCCATTGCGCGCGCGCTGGCCGTGGAACCCGAGGTGATGCTGTTCGACGAGCCCACCTCGGCCCTGGACCCGGAGCTGGTCGGCGAAGTACTGCGCGTGATGCAGGTACTGGCCCAGCAGGGCCGCACCATGCTGGTGGTGACGCACGAAATGGGCTTTGCCCGTGAAGTGTCCAACCACGTGATCTTCCTGCACCAGGGCCTGATCGAGGAGCAAGGCCATCCGCACGAGGTGCTGAGCAATCCACGCAGCGAACGGCTGGCCAAATTCCTCTCCGGCAACCTGAAATAGGGCGCCATGCAAAAAGCCGCTGTCTCCAGCGGCTTTGATGCTTTGGGCCTCTAGCGCTTATCCAGCAAGCGCCGGCAGCTATCAAATTTCAGTCAACGCAGGTGAAGCTGCTGCTCCAGCTGGCCCACATAGGCCGCCGTGCTGTTGTCCGACTCCTGAGCCCGGCTGACCAGATGGGCCTCCAGCACATCCAGACGCGCCATCAGGTCCTGCTTGTCCTGAGCATGCAGGGCTTCGAGCACGCCGCGCAGCTCGGTAAAGCGCGAGGCCTCGGCCTTGTCCGCCAGATCGCGCTGGGTCTGCATCTCCTTGCTGTGGCGGCGCGCCTCCAGCAGCACCGAGCTTTGCAGCCACAGCACATAGGCGATGAAGAACACGCTGAGCAAGACCGTCAGCGCCAGCATCAGCACTCCAAGAGGGGCTTGAATTTCCGTCACGCCAAAGGAAACAGGCGTGGGCGTGGCCAGTGCATTCCAGTTGAAGACCGCCAGCACGGCGATCAGGGCCACGATGATGGCAATGGAAATGGTGCGAAAGTTCATCTTGTTCTCCTAGCGGGTTGCGCAAGCACCTGTTTTTAACCCAAGTTGGACCCGCATCAGGTCAGAGACAGGCCCAAAACGCCAAAGCCGCTGCAGGCAGCGGCTTTTTGTAATGCCAGAACTCTTTGACCACTCATATGGCCTGCGCCATATGAAGGTCGTCGAATGCAGCAAGCGTCTTGCGCTGCAGCGGCGTGGCTCAGTTGGTTTCAGCCAGCTGATCCAGGATGGCCGGATTCTCCAGTGTCGAAGTGTCCTGGGTGATGGCTTCTCCCTTGGCCAGCGAACGCAGCAGGCGGCGCATGATCTTGCCGCTGCGGGTCTTGGGCAGGTTGTCGCCAAAACGGATGTCCTTGGGCTTGGCAATCGGGCCGATTTCCTTGGCCACCCAGTTGCGCAGCTCGTTGGCAATCTGCTTGGCTTCTTCGCCCGTGGGCTTGCCGCGCTTGAGCACCACGAAGGCGCAAATGGCTTCGCCGGTCAGATCGTCGGGACGCCCCACCACGGCGGCTTCCGCCACCAGATCGGTCTTGGCCACCAGAGCCGATTCGATCTCCATCGTGCCCATGCGGTGACCCGAGACATTGAGCACGTCGTCGATACGGCCCGTGATGCGAAAATAACCGCGGTCCTCGCTGCGCACCGCACCGTCGCCGGCCAGGTAATAGCCCTTGAGCTCCTCGGGGAAGTAGCTCTTCTTGAAGCGCTCTGGGTCGCCCCAGATATTGCGGATCATCGAAGGCCAGGGCTTTTTCACGACAAGAATGCCGCCTGCGCCGTTGGGCATGTCATTGCCAGACTCATCGACGATGGCTGCCGTGATGCCGGGCAGCGGCAAGGTGCAGGAACCTGGCACCAGCGGTGTGGCACCGGGCAGCGGCGTGATCATGTGGCCGCCGTTTTCGGTCTGCCAGAAGGTGTCCACAATGGGGCAGCGCTCGCCGCCCACGTTCTTGTAGTACCACATCCAGGCTTCCGGGTTGATGGGCTCGCCCACCGAACCCAGCACGCGCAGGCTGGACAGGTCCCAGTTCTTGGGGTGCACGCCGGAGTCCGAATCGGCCGCCTTGATCAGCGAGCGGATGGCCGTGGGCGCGGTGTAGAAGACGCTGCACTTGTGGCGCTCGATCATCTGCCAGAAGCGACCCGCGTTGGGGAAGGTAGGCACGCCTTCAAAGACGATCTGCGTGGCGCCTGCGGCCAGCGGGCCATAGGCCACATAGCTGTGACCGGTGATCCAGCCGATGTCGGCCGTGCACCAGAACACATCACTGTCCTTCAGGTCGAAGGTCCATTCAAAGGTCTGCCTGGCCCACAGCACATAGCCGCCGGTGGCATGCTGCACGCCCTTGGGCTTGCCGGTGGAGCCGCTGGTATAGAGGATGAAGAGCGGGTGCTCGGCATTCACGGCCTCGGGCGCGCACTCCGTGGACTGGCCAGCCAGCGCCTCGGTGAAAGTGATGTCGCGGCCTGCCACCATATTGCAGGCAGTCGCCGTGCGCTCATAGACCAGCACGGTCTTGACGGCCTCGCAGCCGCCAAGTGCCAGTGCATCGTCCACGATGGCCTTGAGCGGCAACTCCTTGCCGCCGCGCATCTGATAGTTGGAGGTGATCACCAGGCTGGCGCCCACGTCCACGATGCGCTCCTGCACAGCCTTGGCCGAAAAACCACCGAACACCACGGAATGCGTGGCGCCGATACGGGCGCAGGCCTGCATGGCCACCACGCCCTCGATGGTCATGGGCATGTAGATCAGGACGCGGTCGCCCTTTTTCACGCCGCGCGCCTTGAGCGCATTGGCAAACTGGCTCACGCGGGCCAGCAGCTCCTTGTAGCTGACCTTGGTGACTTCACCGCCGTCGGCCTCGAAGATGATGGCGGTCTTGTTCTCGACCGGCGTGCCCATGTGCTTGTCCAAGCAGTTGGCGCTGGCGTTGAGCTCGCCATCGGCAAACCACTTGTAGAACGGAGGATTGCTCTGGTCCAGCACCTGGGTGAAAGGCTTGGTCCAGACCACGTTCTCACGGGCCAGGCGCGCCCAGTAGCCTTCGTAGTCACGTTCTGCCTCATCGCACAAGGCCTGGTATTGCGCCATGCCCGAGATGCGCGCCTTGGCAGCAAAGTCTGCGGAAGGCGGGAACACGCGGTTTTCCACCAATACCGACTCGATTGCAGAGGATGTAGTGCTCATCTTTGTTGTCTCCTGATACTTCGCAATGAAATTATTGTGGGTGTACTGTCGGCGCTCGGTCTTACACGCCACTGACTGAAATTTGCATCGTTATTTCGGCCATGAAAAAACGAAGGATTCGCTCACAACTTTGCAGCATCTGACGCAATATTCAAGAGCACCTGCGCGATATTTGCTCCAAAAAATTGGCGCAAACCCTTAAAATCGCGCGCCTGCCGCAAGGCGTGTCTCCGGCTCACCGCTGTTTCACCCTGGCCGCAGTCCATTGCGTGCACTGCACAAAAGCATTTCAACACTGCGGCGCGCGTCTTCACTTTCGCTGCATCCCATCTTCAACCTAGCCATCGCCGCAAGCTCTGGCTGGCCGCGCCGTGCCCGGCGCAGCCTGGCTGCGGCCACACTCTCCATCATGAGCCGAACTCATTCCGACGATGCCGACAAGGCCTCTGCCCCGCAGCACCCCGCCAGCTACCAGACACCGGCCGCCCTGCGCCCCCTGCCTGCACTGATCTTTGCCAGCCGCTGGCTGCAGTTGCCGCTGTACCTGGGCCTGATCGCCGCTCAGGCCGTCTACGTCTGGCACTTTCTGCTGGAGCTATGGCATCTGGTCGAAGCGGTCTTCGGCAATCAGCAAGCCCTGCAGGCCCTGATCACCAACATCGGCTACAAGAGCGATGTGCAGATCACCCATCTGAACGAAACCATCATCATGCTGGTGGTTCTGGCGCTGATCGACGTGGTCATGATCTCCAATCTGCTGATCATGGTCATCGTCGGCGGCTACGAGACCTTTGTCAGCCGCCTGGGACTGGAAGCCCACCCCGACCAGCCCGAATGGCTCAGCCATGTGAATGCCTCGGTGCTCAAGGTCAAGCTGGCACTGTCCATCATCGGCATCAGCTCGATTCATCTGCTCAAGAGCTTCATCAATGCCGGCAGCTACGAAGTCCAGGTGCTGATGTGGCAGACCATCATTCACGTGGTCTTCCTGCTGAGTGCTCTGGCCATTGCCTATACCGACAAACTGACCAGCAGCAATCACCACCATTGATCGCTGGTTTGCCCTCCATCAAGCCCCGCATGGCCTGCCATGACGGGGCTTTTTTCATGCCTGCAGGCCATGGTTTTTCCATAAAAGCTGACAAGTTACAAAAAAATAGACCAAATCACCTTCAAACGCTTTGATATCAAGCGCATAAAGCTATCTTTTTTGAGATTCAACCTGTCTTATCGTTACGAAATCATGCGCTGTTTGGCCCGATTGCTTACAGCTAAATTTGACGCATAAAACTCAATTCGATATATTAAAAAGTCATTTACAGCCTGCCTTGCAGGTTATCACCCATTCTTTTGAATGCGGCTGATCCCTTTTTCCCGGCGGAAAAGCAGTGTCCAGCTCCAGGCGCTACGCGCCAGCCGAACACCGCCCCGTCAACCGGGCCGAAACCAGGCTCTGATGCCAAGGCTCTTTCTGGCCGCTGTGCCGGAAATGATCCGACCGAGAAGTAACGCTGCGGTGTGCCCGTCGGTACTCCAACCCAGCCGTTGTGACCCGCTTCTCCAAGCTTTGACGCTCTTGCGCACACCTTGCTGTGCCATCCGGGCGGATTGACAGGCGCTCTCACTGCGCCAACTGCATTGCGCAGCCCGCCCATAAAGGCCGGGCTGAGCTGCGGCATCAGAGCTCATTTTGGCTTGCGCGCCAGCGCCCCACGGCTGTTGCCGGATGTGGGCGCTGGACTGTGTTCCATCTCATCCAAAAGGAGAACGCCACAGTGGCCAAGCAAATCGCTATCGATCACGTCTTCAAGGTCTTCGGCAACGACCCGAAGACCGCTCTCAACCTTGTCAAGCAAGGCCTGGACAAACAGGAAATCCTGGCCCGGACCGGGCAGTCTATTGGCGTGTTCGATGCCGACTTCACCATCGAAGCCGGTGAAATCTTCGTCGTCATGGGTCTGTCGGGCTCGGGCAAGTCCACGCTGGTGCGTATGCTCAACCGCCTGATCGAGCCCACCAGCGGCCGCATCCTGGTCGATGGTCAGGACATCAATGCCCTGAGCGACAAGGAACTGCGCGCGCTGCGCCGCAAGGACATCTCCATGGTGTTCCAGTCGTTCGCACTGATGCCCCACCTGACAGTGCTGGACAACACGGCCTTCGGCCTGGAACTGGCCGGCGTGGACCGAGCCACCCGTCAGCAGCAGGCGCAGGACGCGCTGGAGCAGGTCGGCCTGGGCGCCTGGGGCGCCAGCTACCCTGACGAGCTGTCGGGCGGCATGCAGCAGCGTGTGGGCCTGGCCCGCGCGCTGGCATCCGATCCTTCTATTCTGCTGATGGACGAAGCCTTTTCGGCGCTCGACCCCATCATCCGTACCGAGATGCAATCCGAGCTGCTGCGCCTGCAGGAAATCAAACGCCGCACCATCGTCTTCATCTCGCACGACCTGGACGAAGCCATGCGCATCGGCGACCGCATCGCCATCATGAAGGATGGCGTGGTGCAGCAAGTGGGCACGCCGGACGACATCCTGCGCAACCCCGCCAACGAATACGTGCGCACCTTCATCCAGGGCGTGGATGCAGCGGCCGTGTTCAAGGCCTCCGACATTGCACGCCAGGCGCTGACCGTGATTTCCGAGCACAGCGACCGCGGTTGCCGCGCCGCGCTGCGTCTGCTGGAAGACTCCGACCGGGACCACGCTTATGTGCTCAATGCCCGCAAGCGCTTCCTGGGCGTGGTGTCCTCCCAGTCGCTGCGCGATGCGCTGCAGGGACACGAGGGCATGCTGGGTCTCAAGCACGCCTTCATCCCCGATGTGCAGCCCATCGCCAGCAATACGCCCGTGGCCGATCTGTTTGGCGCGGTGGCCTCGCCACCGTTTGCGCTGCCCGTGGTCGACGAGGACGGCAAATATCTGGGCGTCATCAGCCGCACCACCATGCTCAAGTTCCTGGACCGCGCCACACCGCCCGTGCCGCCGCCCCAGAAGGAAATTCCACCCATCAAGCTGAACCCGCACTTCCAGCCCGGCGCACAGGGCGCAGCCAGCGCCACACCGACCGCAGCACCATAAGGAGGGACCGATTTGACCGATAACGCACTGAACAACCCAAGCACCGAAACCTCGAACGCGGCCTTTGAAGATCCATGGGCAGCAGCCTCTGCACCTGCCGATAGCGGCAACGCCGCAGCCACTGCCGCTCCCGACACCTCCGCGACCAGCGATGTGAATGCCGATCCCTGGGCCGGCAGCGACGCTGCCGACTCCGTCAGCAGCAGCGACTGGCTCGGCACCTCGGCTGGCGGCGATGCTCCCGGCGACGATGGCGGCCTGGCCCATCTGTGGCACCAGATCACGACAGACGGCCTGCCCGTGCAGGACTCCATCAACAACGGCCTGACCTGGGTGGTCGATCATTTCCGCCCCTTCTTCCAGGCCGTGCGCACCCCCATTGATGCCACGCTCAACGGCGTGACCGATGTGCTGCAGACCCTGCCCATGCCGGTGCTGGTGCTGCTGATCGCACTGCTGGCCTGGCAGTTTGCCAGCCGCAAGCTGGCCATAGGCTCAGCCGTTTCGCTGCTGATCGTGGCTTTGCTGGGCATCTGGTCCGAAGCCATGGTGACGCTGGCCCTGGTGCTGACCTCGCTGTTCTTCTGCATCGTGATCGGCCTGCCCGTAGGCATTCTGCTGGCCAGCAGCGACCGCGCACAGCGCTGGACCCGTCCGCTGCTGGACGCCATGCAGACCACGCCCGCCTTCGTCTATCTGGTGCCCGTGGTGATGCTGTTCGGTATCGGCAACGTGCCCGGCGTCATCGTGACCATCGTGTTTGCACTGCCGCCGCTGATCCGCCTGACCAACCTCGGCATCCGCCAGGTGCGCCCAGACCTAGTCGAAGCCAGCCGCGCCTATGGCGCATCGCCCGCCCAGCTGCTGTGGAAGGTGCAACTGCCTCTGTCCATGCCTTCCATCATGGCCGGTATCAACCAGGCGCTGATGCTGTCGCTGTCCATGGTGGTGATCGCTTCCATGATTGCCGTCGGCGGTCTGGGTCAGATGGTACTGCGCGGCATTGGCCGCCTGGACATGGGCCTGGCGACCGTGGGTGGCCTGGGCATCGTGCTGCTGGCCATCGTGCTTGACCGCATCACCCAGGCCATGGGCGAGCCCAAGCGTGGCAGCGCCCGCTGGTGGGCTACCGGCCCAGCCGGTCTGGTGATGCGCATGCTGCGCCCCCAGCAACCGGCTCCCGCGCCCGAGCAAGCCGCTACTGCAGCCAAAGTCTGATGCCAACGAGAACCAAGGAGAAAACCATGAAGACAGCCATCACACCGAACTCCCGCCGCACCCTGGGCCGCTGGATCCTGGCCGGCGCCGCTACTGCAGGCATGGCCCTGGCGGGCGGCGCCGCCTTCGCAGCGGACGATCTTCCAGGCAAAGGCATCAAGGTCCAGCCGCTGAAAAGCTCGATTGCCGAGGAAACCTTCCAGACCCTGCTGGTCATGAAGGCGCTGCAAAAGCTGGGCTACGACGTGCAGCCCATGAAGGAGGTGGAATACCCCACGGCCCACATCGCACTGGCCAACGGTGACGCCACCTTCATGGCCAACCACTGGAATCCTCTGCATGCCGACTACTACAAGAACGCGGGCGGCGACGCCAAGCTCTACCGCAAGGGCATCTACTCGGCCAATGCGGCCCAGGGCTATCTGATCGACAAGAAGACGGCCGATGCCCACAAGATCACCAATCTGGGCCAGCTCAAGGACCCCGAGATTGCCAAGCTATTCGACACCGATGGCGATGGCAAGGCCGACCTGACGGGCTGCACGCCGGGCTGGGGCTGCGAAGCCATGATCGAGCACCAGCTCACGGCCTACAAGCTGCGCGACACCGTCACGCACAAGCAGGGCACGTATTCGGCGCTGATGGCCGACACCATCACCCGCTTCAAGGCCGGCAAACCCATCCTCTACTACACCTGGACGCCCTACTGGGTCAGCAATGTGCTCAAGCCCGGCAAGGATGTGGTCTGGCTTCAGGTGCCGTTCTCGGCCCTGCCTGGCGAACAGGCCGGCACCGACACCAAGCTGCCCAACGGCAAGAACTACGGTTTCATTGCCAACAACCAGCAGATCGTGGCCAACAAGGCCTGGGCCGAGCAGAACCCCGCTGCCGCCAAGCTGTTTGAAATCATCAAGCTGCCCGTGGGCGACATCAATGCCCAGAACTACATGATGAGCCAGGGCCAGAACAAGAGCGCCGACATCGAGCGCCATACCGATGGCTGGATCAAGGCCCACCAGAAGGCTTTTGACGGCTGGATTGCGCAGGCTCTCGCTGCCGCCCACAAGCCCTGAACCGCATCAAGACAACAACGGTGACCGCTACGGCGGCCACCGTTTTTTTATGGGGCCGCCAGGCCCGCTGCATACCAAGGAGAGACAAAAAAGATGAGCAAGACTTTGCAAACCATGACTTCGGCCCGATTCCACCCTGCACAGGCCGCAGCGCAGCGGCGCCAGATGCTGCTGGGCACTGCTGCTGCCGCAATGGGGCTGAACCTATCCGCAAGCTGGGCCGCAGGCCGGAATTTGCCAGGCGATGCGCTGCCAGGCAAGGGCATCACGGTGCTGCCCGTCAAGAGCGCTCTGGCTGAGGAGAACTTCCAGACCCTGCTGGTGATGAAGGCGCTGGAGCAACTGGGCTATACGGTCAAGCCCTGGGAAGAGCTGGACTATCCGCTGATCCATGTGGCCGTGGCCAATGGCGATGCCACCTTCATGGCCAACCACTGGAATCCTCACCATGCCGAGTTCTACAAGCAGGCCGGCGGCGATGCCAGGCTCTCGCGCAAGGGCGTGTATGCAGCCGGGGCCGCGCAGGGCTACATGATCGACAAGAAGACCGCCGAGGCGCACAAGATCACCCACCTCGACCAGCTCAAGGACCCCAAGCTGGCCGCGCTGTTCGATATGAACGGCGACGGCAAGGCCAATCTGATAGGTCCCAACGCAGGCTGGGGCGGCGAGGCTGTGGTGGCCCATCAGATCAAGGCTTTCGGTCTGGAGAACACCGTCAGCTACACCCAGGGCAACTATCCGGCCCTGATTGCCGACACTCTGGCCCGCTTCAAGGCCGGCAAGCCCGTGCTGTATTACGCCTGGACGCCCTACTGGCTCAGCAATGTGCTGCGCCCCGGCCAGGAAGTGGTGTGGCTGCAGGTGCCGCGCTCATCCATGCCCGGCGTGCAGGCCGGCACCGACACCAGGCTGCCCAACGGCCGCAACTACGGCTTTCCGCTGAACAACGAATACATCGTGGGCAACAGGATCTGGGTGGAAAACAACCCCGCCGCAGGCAAGCTGTTCGAGATCATGCAGATTCCCATCAACGACATCAGCCGCCAGAACCAGTTGCTGCGCGAAGGTGAGAGCAAGGCTTCGGACATCAACCGCCATGCGGACGCATGGATCAAGGCTCATCAGAAAACCTTTGACGGCTGGATTGCCCAGGCCAAGGCTGCGGCAGTGAAGTCCTGATTGACCAACGGCGCACCGGACAAGATCCGGGCGCCGTTTTTTATCAACCCTTTCGCTTTCTTCCATGCCGATTTCGGGGTAGGCACCCAGCATCCAAGGAGTATTCATGCACAGCAGCACGTCCGCACATTCCTCTTCCTCTGCACATTCTTTCTGGCAGCGCAAACGCCGCCAGCTGACGGCCTGCACCCTGCTGGCCCTGGGCGCCGCAGCCGTTACGGTGGCGCAGGCCCAGACCGCTTCGACCGAGCTCCCGGGCAAGGGCATCACGGTGCAGCCCATCAAGGGCACGGTGGATGAGGAAATGTTCCAGACCCTGCTGGTCTCACGCGCCCTGGAAAAGCTGGGCTACAAGGTTCTGCCCATGAAGAGTCTGGAAAACGGCACCCAGCATGTGGCCATTGCCCAGGGCGATGCGACTTTCACGGCCACTCACTGGATGCCGCTGCACCGTGCTTTCTATGAGAACAACGGTGGCGACAAGGCCTTCTATCGAGCGGGCGTCTATTCGCGCAATGCGGTACAGGGCTATCTGATCGACAAGGCCACGGCCGACAAATACAAGATCACCAGCATCATGCAGCTCAAGGACCCCAAGCTGGCAGCGCTATTCGACACCGATGGCGATGGCAGGGCCGACCTGACAGGCTGCAACCCCGGCTGGGGCTGCGAGCTGGCCATCAACAAGCATCTCAAGAGTCTGGGCCTGGAGTCTTCCATCACCCATCTGCAAGGCAACTATCAGGCCCTGATTGCCGACACCATCACCCGCTTCAAAACCGGCAAACCCATTCTTTACTATGTGTGGACGCCGTTCTGGGTCAACACCGTGCTGCGTCCCGGCAAGGAGGTGACCTGGCTGGAAGTGCCCAACATCCCCGGCGCCCAGGGCGAAGACAATACCGAGTTGCCCAATGGCAAGAACTACGGCTTCCAGCTCAATCAGCAGTACATCCTGGCCAACAAGGCCTGGGCCGAGAAAAATCCCGCCGCAGCCAGGCTGTTTGCCGTGATGCAGCTTCCCATCGCAGACATCGACGCCCAGAACATGCGCATGCGCCAGGGTGAAAACAGCGCCGCGGATGTCAACCGTCATGTCGATGGCTGGATCAAGGCCCACCAGAAAACCTTTGACAGCTGGCTGGAGCAGGCACGGAGCGCCGCACGCAGATAAGCATCAAATCGGGCTCTGACGCTTATCCAGAAAGTGCGAACAGCTATCAAAAACAAAGAGCCAGCATTGCTGGCTCTCTGTCATGGGTCTCGCCAACAGGCTCAGGGCTTGGGGCAGGCCGTTTTGCTCGACAGCGTGACAAAGCGCTCCACGCGCAGCGCCAGCACCTTGCGCCCCTGCTGGGCCAGCACCGGGTCGCTGGCGGGCTGCTCCACCATGCGGCCCATGACTTCGGCCAGCATCACGGCGGCGGCATTGCCGCGGGTATTCAGATAGGCCTGCTCCAGCAGCACATTGTCCTTCTCGGCCAGCACCGGCACGATCTGGCCCGTGCCGCACTCCTGAAACCTCCCACTATCGCTCTCTAGGCTATAGAGGCCCTGCCAGCGCTCCGTCTGCGTGCTGGGCTTGAGCCCTGTGGGCTCTGCCACAGGAGCCGCTTTGCCCGAGGCCTGGGCAGGCTTGGTCGATGCGCTCTTGCCACTGAGGCTGGACCAGGTCTTGTCCCAGCTCTGCGAAACCTTGTCTGTCATGGATGACATGGTCGAGCAGCCCGCCAGGCCCATCACCACCACCGCACCGGCCGTCAGTTGCCACAGCTTGTTCTGCATGAATACCTCTGCAATCTCGAAAACAGCGCGCACGTTACCAGACATGAGCACGGTGTTCTGGCCTGGCTCAGTTGAATGCAACAAAGTGTTGCATCCATAATCGGAGCTCTGTTGAATCATCACAGCCATGAGCCCACAAAACGCCCCCATCATTCACGGCACCGAAGATGTGCTGATTGCCCTGTGCAACTCCGTCTCGCGCGTGCTGCAGGTCGCCACCCAGTGCCCCATCCAGTATTCGGGCATGGTGCAGCGCATCACCAAAACCAGTCTCAAGCCCGATATCGGCTGTTTTGTACTGATAGACGGCGGCTTCTCGGCCCTGATCATCATCAACTTCTCGGCCGAAGCCGCCATGGAGCTGTACCGCAGCTATCTGCTGTCCATGGGCATGGCCGAGAGCGATCTGGCCAGCGCCTATACATCGGACGATGTCAGCAACGTCATGGGCGAGCTGATGAACCAGGTCGTGGGCGACTTCACCAGCAAGGTGCAGCGCGAGTTGCAAACCCATATCTCGCAAAGTCAGCCCAAGATGATCCGCCTGAACAAGCAGGTCAACCTCAGTGTGGACGCCAACCTCGATGCGCCCGAAGCGCGCCGCGTGACCTTCTACACCGGCAACAACAACATCTTCTATCTGGAGATGGCCGTGGACCACATGGAGTTCATCAAGATCAAGGACTTTGAGGCCCAGGAAAAACCGGACCCCGATCTTGTCATGGCCCAAACCCGTGAAGCGCAGGCTCAGCAAGCGCCTGCCGCTATCAATACCGCTGCAAACAGCGATACCGAGGATTTGCTCAAATCCTTGGGCCTGTAATACAGCACGCAGCAAGCGGAACTAGCATGGTGTCCCCGTCCCGAAGGAGCACACCATGCGCATCGCCCTCCTGCCCCTGATCTGCTGCAGCCTCGCGCTGGTTGGCAATGCGGCCCATGCACAGAAGGCCCGTTGCATGAATGCCAATGGTGTGGGCTACGAGTGCAGCGGCAGTGCGGCCCGGGCCTATGAACAGTCGGCACTCTCGGGCCCAGGCCAGCAGCGCAGCCTTCATATCGACTTCAGCAAAGTGGGCCAGCATGAGAGCAGCAATATGTCTCGGTACAGGCCCAGTGGCAGCAGCACGCCTGCAGAGCCTGTTCGCCACAAGAGAGATCCCATGGATGCCTGGCCTTCTGCACTGCCATCGGACCCTGCCCACAAGCTAAAGCCCTGACCCGCGGCTTATCCGGGACCTCGAGACGCTGTGCAATCCAAGGCCGGATACAGACCACCCGCTGGTGCGCCCCCCAAAGGGCCCCACGCTCTTGGCTAAAGGCCGTTTTGCCCGGGCTCTTGAAGTCCGCCACGCAATCACCTTGACCGGAGTCACTGTCCCAGCCTAGCTGACGGACTCTGTCTGTTTGCTCGCCAACCGGTTTGTCTATGCAGGCAGACGAATGCGCAGTCAATCCGGGCGCGGCTCTATATCCCCTTGTCACAACGCATGAAAGAATGCTTTGCAATAATTTGAATACCAACTATTTGAATTGCATCATTCATCATGTCCAGATCCACTGCCCTGCCGGAGCGCCAACGCCAGCTCATGTTCACCATGGCCCAGGTCAACAAGCAGTGGCGACGCACGCTGGACAAGGCTCTTGCTCCACTGGGACTGACACAGGCCATGTGGCTGCCGCTACTGCATCTGGAGCGTGACAGCGGGGCCATGCGGCAAAAGGATCTGGCCCACTCACTGGCGCTGGACAGCTCCTCCGTCGTGCGTCTGATCGACGGTCTGCAAACCCAGGGCTGGGTGGAGCGCATTGATGACACGGACCGCCGTGTCAAACGCATACAGCTGACCTCGGCCGGTCGCGCCCAGGTGGAGGCCGTCAAGAAAGTGGTGGCCCAGATGCGTACCGAGGTAATGCAAGAGGTACCCGAGGAGCTGCTTGACCCCATGCAGGCCGCTCTGAACACCATGCTCGATCGCATGGCGGCGCTGGAGTCGGAAGAGCCCTCCGATGAAAACTGAAGCCATTCATCCAGCCATGCAATCGTCGACTTCCTCCATACCCAAAGCGCCCCTGTGGCTGCTGGCCATCGTCACCATCGTCGGCACCCTGGCCATGCATATGTTCATCCCGGCCCTGCCCGATGCGGCGCGACATTTCGGGGCGAGCAACGCCCAGATGCAGCAGACCATCACGGTCTATATCGTGGGCCTGGCCGTCGGCCAGCTCATCTATGGCCCCATGTCGGACGCACTGGGCCGCCGCCCCATGCTGCTCACCGGTTTGTGCCTCTACACCGCAGCCAGCCTCTGGGCAGCACTGGCCCCCTCAGCATCCATGCTGGTCGGAGCCCGCCTGTTTCAGGCATTGGGCGGTTGCGCCGGGCTGGCACTGGGCCGGGCCATCGCACGCGATACGGCCACACCCGAGACAGCCGTGGGCAGCCTGGCTCTGCTCAATCTCATGATGATGATCGGCCCCGGCGTGGCCCCATCCATGGGCGCCGGGCTGGATGCCGTCTTTGGCTGGCGTTCCATCTTTGCGGCGCTGACACTGATGGGCCTGCTCACGACCCTGGGTGTGTGGCGCCTGCTGCCTGAAACCGGCAGGCCCACGGGCCAGCTCGACTGGCGCAAGGTGCGCGACGACTATCGCACCCTGCTGAGCTCCCCCCAGTTCCTGGGTTTCGCCATTGGCGGTGGCAGCGCCACCACCTCCATCTACGCCTTTATCGCCGCCGCACCTTTTATCTTCATGGACCAGTTGCATGCCAGCAAATCGGAGGTCGGCCTCTACCTGGGCCTGTTGATGGCGGGCATGGCCGTGGGTAATGCGCTGGCGCGCAAGCTGATTCAGCATTTGCCGGTGGAGAGGTTGATGCTGAGCGGCAATCTACTGAGCCTGGTCTGCGTTGCCCTGCTGTTGCTGCTAACGCTCACCCACCATCTCAGCGTGCCAGTTCTGGTGGGCATCATGATGGTCTATACCCTGGGCTCGGGCGTCACCAGCCCGGCGGCTCTGACCAAGGCGCTGGGCGTGCATACCGACCTCACCGGGTCTGCAGCAGGCGTCTACGGCTTTTCACAAATGGCCGTCGGTGGCCTGTGCACGCTGGGCGCAAGTCTGGGCAACAATCCTGCCCTGTCCGCCTTCACCGTGCTGACGCTGGCCTGCATCGTGGGACAACTCGGCTTTCGCAGCGCTCTGCGCGTGAAGACGGCCTAACCGTCAGAAAGAGACATATGAACCCAGACCTCCGCCAAGACCTCCAGCACAACTGGAGCCGCATCGCCCGCTGGTATGCCGCAAACACGCCGCAAGGCACGCTGGTCTTGGCCGAAGGCGCGTCCGAGGACGAGATTGCAGAGCTCGAGACCGCCCTGGGCCTGCGCCTGCCCGACGATCTGCGCCACTCATTGAGCCTGCACAACGGCGCGGCCAACGAAGGCTATCTGCTCTATCACGGCGAGTTGCTCTCCACGGCCAGAATTCTGGAGCTCTGGCAGATGTATCGCGACATGCAGCACAACGAGGGCTGGGGCCAGGGCAGTGACTACCAGACCGACGAGCTGCAAGGCCCCATCCGTCCCGTCTATTGGGATGGGCTGCGTATTGCGCTGACCGACAATTCGGGCGATGCCGCCATGCTGGACCTGCAACCGGCGGAAGGCGGGCAGGCTGGCCAGATCATCGAATTCGACGGCGAGGTCGGTCCGAGGACGGTTCTGGCACCCAGCTTTTCGGCCTGGATCGCGCAACTGGCCGACGAGCTGGAGCAAGGCAAGCATGTCTATATCGAAGACGCAGGCTGTGTCGCCCCTCCCGGCACCTGGTGAGCCGCTGGCAGCTGAAGCAGGGCGCGCACCGCATCATCCACACTCCAGGCCAGGTAGCTGTCCGGGCTCAGCCCCGCAATCTGCACGCGCTGCAACAAGTCCCGCACCCCATCCTTGACGCGTGCCAGACGCAGTTGCACCCCAGCCTTGGCCAGCTGGCCGGCCAGCTCCGTCAGCGCTTCTATGCTGGTGCTGTCCAGGTCAGGGCATTCCTCCAGGCTCAACACCACGGCCTGCAGGCCCGGCCTGCTGCGTACGCGGGCACTGATCTCGGCCATGACCGCATCGGCATTGCCAAAGAACATGCGCTCCTCGGGCCGCACGATCAGCAAGCCGGCCACGGGCAGAGCCTCCGGGTGGGTCTGGCGGTCCACGAAATCATGGCCGTCCGCCAGCCGCCCGAGCTCGCTGACCCGGGCCTGGGCCATGCGCTTGAGCAGCATGGCGATGCTGACCACCATGGCCAGCAGCAGACCGTCGAGCACGCCCAGCACAATGACGGCGGCAAATGCGGTAAGCGCCACCGTGCGGTCCCGCCTCCAGGCAAAGTAGGGCTGCAGCACCTTCCAGTTGAGTGAATGCGCTACGGCATGGATGACGATGGCCGCCAGCATGGGCTCGGGAATGCGCTCCATCCACGGCAGCAGCTGCCATATCAGCAAAGCCACCACGGCGCAGGCAATCAGGCCTGCTGCCTTGCTCTGCGCACCCGCCGTCTCGTTGGCAGAGCTGGCTGAAAACCCTGCCCCCACGGGCAAGCCCTGAAACAGCGCCGAGGCAATATTGGCACCGCCCAGGGCCAGCAGGTCGCGGTTGGCCGAAACTGCATCGCCGTGTCGCAGGGCCAATGAACGAATGGAGCTATAGGACTCGGCATACAGAATCAATGCCAGAGCCACTGCGAGCTGCCCCACGCGCAGCCAGTCGGCCCAGTCCAGCTCGGGTACGGCCAGATGGGCACTGCCCAGTTGCAGCGACCCCACCGGCACTATGCCCCAGGCGTTGCAGTAGCCCGATGCATCCAGCGCAATGCCTGCGGCAATCACCAGCAAGGCACCGGGCATCGCCTTCCAGCGTGCCAGCAGCCTTAGTGCCAGCAAGGCAGCCACCAGCATGGCCAGCCCCCGCCAGTTCCATTGCGGCAGCAGCCCCAGCAAGTCCCAGCCGAAATGCAGAAAATCACTGTGAGCCGGGTGCACACCCACGGCCAGGGGTAGTTGCTTGACCACAATGGTCAGCGCCAGGCCAATGGCAAAACCACGCAGCACCGGTTTGGCAATGAACTGGGAGATGGCGCCCAGCCGCAGCAAGCCTGCCAGCACAAACACAATGCCTGCCACCAGCACCATGCCCACACCCATGAGTGCGCGATGATCGGCCGTGACATGCTGTACCGAACTGGAAGCCGCAAGCAGCACCGCCGCCGATGAAGAGGTGGAGGACACAATCGCAAAGCGGCTGCGCCCCAACAAACCATAGACCAGCAGGCCTGCGAACAGCGCAATCACCCCGGCCTGGGGCGGTGCTCCCGCGATGCCTGAGTAAGCCACGGCCTCGGGCAGCAACAGGCCTGCGATGGACAGACCTGCAATCCAGTCTGCCCCCGTAGGTGTCAGGCGCGGGGTCCTCATGTCGACTGGTGAAAGGTGCCGGAGACTCCGGACCACCCCGGCAGAAACTGCGCCTTGGGACCGCGAGCCAGAGCCACGGCTTCCACCACAAGCGACTGCGGCAAACCCTGCCCGCCCTTGGCGCTCAGATCCGACTTGCGAAACAGCGGCCTGAAGAAATCGGCCCAGAGAAACTCGGTATAAGGTGAGGAATCCTTGGCATAGCCTCCTGCCTTGCGCACTTCCCCGGCCAGACTGCGGTAGGGGTCGTCCTTGAGTTTGCTCAATATCTTGGGAATGGCGGAAAACTCGCAGCGCAGGCCTTTTTCGTTATACGGGTGGGCCCAATGGTGAAACTCCATCAAGCGCCAGAACATATCCAGCTCCAGCGTGCTGTAATCGGCCAGCTGCATGACCCAGACGGTTTTGACTTCCTCGTGCACAAGCGCCTGCCCCAGGTGATGGTGGTCCACGATGAAGAACTGGTTTCTGGGCCCCTTGACCGCCGGGAACCAGTGGCTGAGCAGCAATTTGTCCCGCGCCTTGGACTTGAGCTGCGCCCATTGCGAGCGCTTGAGCGCCACCTCCGCCGCGCCCACCGTCATCTGCGTGGGACGCAATTCTGTGACCGGAACCTGAACCAGGTGCTGCTGTGCGGGCATGGGAACTCCAGCGATGAACATTGCAGCATTGTGTGAACGGCTTTTGAAAAAGAAAAGAGCCCGTCATACGGGCTCTTGAAGCATTTTCACAGCAGGCGAAGCTGGCTTACAGATTTCCCACCATATGCTCGGGCACCACCCACTGGTCGAACTGCTCGGCCGTCACATGGCCGCTGGCAATGGCGGCCTCGCGCAGGCTCGTTCCTGCCTTGTGCGCCTTTTTGGCGATGAAGGCCGCCTTGTCGTAGCCGATATGGGGGTTGAGGGCCGTCACCAGCATCAGCGAACGGTCCAGCAACTCGGTGATGCGCGCACGATTGGGCTCTATGCCCACGGCGCAGTGGTCGTTGAAGCTGACCATGCCATCGGCCAGCAGACGCACGCTTTGCAGAAAGTTATGCGCCACCAGCGGGCGGAAGACATTGAGCTCGAAATTGCCGCTGGCCCCGCCAAAATTGATGGCCACATCGTTGCCAAAGACCTGGGCGCAGAGCATGGTCATGGCCTCGCACTGGGTGGGATTGACCTTACCCGGCATGATGGATGAGCCGGGCTCGTTCTCGGGGATCGACAGCTCGCCCAGGCCGCTGCGGGGGCCCGATGCCAGCCAGCGCACATCGTTGGCAATCTTCATGCAGCTGGCGGCTACTGTTTTAAGAGCACCATGCGCATGCACCAAGCCGTCACAACTGGCCAAAGACTCAAACTTATTGGGTGAGGTGACGAACGGGTAACCGGTGATCTGCGCCAGTTCCCTGGCCACCCCCTCGGCATAGCCCTTGGGCGCATTCAGGCCCGTGCCCACGGCCGTTCCGCCCAGCGCCAGCTCGTGCAGATGGGGCAATGCCGCGCGCACATGTGCTTCGCCATGTGCTAGCTGAGCCACCCAGCCCGAGATTTCCTGGCCCAGCGTCAGCGGCGTCGCATCCTGCAAATGGGTGCGGCCGATCTTGACGATGTCCTTGAAAGCCACGCTCTTGGCCTGCAGCGTGGCACGCAGCCTGGCCATGGCCGGCAGCAATTTTTGCTCGATGGCCGCAACGGCCGCCACATGCATGGCTGTGGGATAGACATCGTTGCTGGACTGGCTTTTGTTCACATCGTCGTTGGGATGGACCAGACGCGATTCGCCGCGCTCGCCGCCCAGCAGCTCGCTGGCGCGGTTGGCCAACACCTCGTTGACGTTCATATTGGTCTGCGTGCCCGACCCCGTCTGCCAGACCACCAGCGGAAATTCATCGGGATGCTTGCCGGCAACGACCTCCTCGGCCGCCGCGACAATGGCCTGGGCCTTTTTCGCGTCCAGCAAACCCAGTTGCTGATTGACGGTGGCCGACGCCTGCTTGACCTGGGCCAGCGCCAGAATGATCTCGCGCGGCTGATGCTCGCCGCTGATGTCGAAGTTCTGCAGGGAGCGCTGCGTCTGCGCGCCCCACAGTCTGTCTGCCGGAACCTCTATCGGTCCGAAGGTATCTTTTTCCTGGCGCGTCACGGTCATGGTGTTACTCCTTGCGATACGAGTCGGTACGGCGGCCCGGAAAATCTGGCCGCCGTGATATCAAGCTCAGCCCCATGCTAGCGCAGGCTCTGGCGATGAAGGCAGGGGGTACAACATCCCTGCGCGGGCAGAGGGCTGTAATAGGTAGTTACATTAGCTCCCGTTCGGCCCTGACAACGGACAGCCTTGCTGGACTGCCACATCAATGCTCATCGACTTTCCCCTCGTTGCCACCACTTTCATGACATCGGACTACAACGCGGTCCTGGTCGCGGTGTCCGTGATCATTGCCGTGTTCTCCTCCTTCGTCACGCTGGGGCTGGCCCGGCGCGTGCGCATGGCCTCAGGCAACCTGGGCCGTATCTGGTGGTCTATAGGCTCCATGGTGATGGGCACTGGCATCTGGGCCATGCACTTCATCGGCATGCAGGCCTTCGAGCTGCCCATACTGCTCGGCTATAACGGCCTCATTACGCTGCTGTCCTGGCTGGCAGTGGTTGTGGCCTCGGGCATTGCACTGGCCGTGGCGGCGCGGCCCGACTACCGGTGGCCGCAGTTTCTGACCGCTTCGCTCTTCATGGGTGGCGGCATCTGCGCCATGCACTACCTGGGCATGCATGCGATCGAGCTGACCCTGCCCATTGTCTGGGACTGGGAACTGGTCATCGTCTCGGCCCTGATTGCCATACTGGCCTCGGCCACGGCACTCAATCTGTTTCGCGTTCTGCACTCCCTGACCGGCAGGCAGCTATGGCTATACCAGACCCTGGCGGCCCTGGTCATGGGCGTTGCCATCTGCGGCATGCACTACACCGGCATGGCTGCCGCGCATTTCGCGGAAGGCAGCATCTGCCTGACGGCCAATGCTCTGGGCGGTCCGGAGCTGACGACCATCATCGTCATCACCACCGCCATGCTGCTGATCGCGGCCCTGTTCAGCACTTTGCTCGATGCAAGGCTGCAGAGCACGGCGTTCCGGCTCAATCAGTCGCTTCAGGACAGCAATACCCAGCTGCAAAAAGCCAATGCCGAGCTACAGCAGCGCGCTTTCACGGACCCGCTGACCAACCTGCCCAACCGCCTGCTGTTTGAAGACCGGCTGGCCCACGCCCTGCTGCGCATGGGACGCAGCAATCACCAAAAGGTCAGGGAGCGCGCCGGCGTGCTGTTCGTCGATCTCGATGGCTTCAAGCCCATCAACGACTCCTTTGGCCATGCATCCGGCGATGAGATTCTCAAAAGCGCGGCCGAGCGTCTGGCCGCCCAGGCACGCACCAGCGACACCGTGGCACGCGTGGGCGGCGATGAATTCCTCGTGCTGCTGGAAGATGTTCAGGACGTGGCCGCCTGCATGGCCGTGGCCAGGCGCATTCTCCAGGCCCTGTCCGAGCCCTTCCATCTGGGCGGCAAAGAGTTGCAGATCACCTGCTCCATCGGCATCGTGGTCTTTCCCGACCATGGCGTGGGCGACCACCTGATCGCGCATGCCGACGCCGCCATGTACGCCGCCAAACGCAACGGCGGCAACAGCATCGTGGTCTTTGAGCCCCATATGGGCAGCGATGCCAGCGCCCAGCTGGAACTGCAGAACGATCTGCGCCATGCCATTGCACGCGGCCAGATCACGCTGCACTATCAGCCCAAGGTCGACGGCTCCAGCGGCAGCATCATCGGCGTGGAGGCACTGCTGCGCTGGGTGCACCCCGAGCGCGGCATGATCAGCCCGGACACCTTCATTGCCCTGGCCGAGCGCTTCGGCATCATCCTCGCACTGGGCAACTGGGTCATTGAGGAGGCCTGCCGCCAGCTCGCCCAGTGGCGTGCACTGGGCCTGCACATGCGCGTAGCCATCAATCTGTCCGTGCACCAGCTGCGCGAGACAGGCCTGGCCCAGCGCATTGCCACGGCCCTCCAAAACCATGGCGTCGATGCCGACCAGCTGCTGTGCGAGATCACCGAATCCATCGCCATGGAAGACACCCTGGCCACGCAGCGCACCTTCGAAGAGCTGCGCGACATCGGCGTCTATCTGTCGATCGACGACTTTGGCACCGGCTACTCCAGCCTCAACTACCTGCGCCAGCTGCCCGCCCAGCAGCTCAAGATCGACCGCAGCTTCATCCGCGACCTCGAAACCGAGGAAGACGCCCGCGCCGTAGTCCAGGCCGTGGTGGGCCTGGCCCATGCACTGGGCCTGCGCGTGGTGGCTGAAGGCGTGGAGACCGCCGGCCAGCGCGATATCCTGCTGAATATGCGCTGCGACGAACTGCAAGGCTATTTCTACGCCAGACCCATGCCTGCCGACATGCTGCTGGCCTGGGCCCGCGGCGACAAGCCTGCGGGAACTGCGGATTTCTCGGACTCCGTATTCGGTGGGCTGGCACCGGCCTGATTCACTACCGACCCGCGGCGGCTATGTGAGTTGTGAGCTGCCCGGCCAGCAGGCCTCGTGAAGTTCTGCGCAACTCAGCGCTCAAAAGAATCATA
Source organism: Comamonas resistens (assembly GCF_030064165.1). NCBI lineage: Bacteria > Pseudomonadati > Pseudomonadota > Betaproteobacteria > Burkholderiales > Comamonadaceae > Comamonas > Comamonas resistens. The sequence goes on along the minus strand of NZ_CP125947.1, from coordinate 1,573,531 downwards.
TAAAAACAGCCTCAACCACATACCCATCAAGCGCCTGAAGCTATCATAATAAAAGCAATCACATTCCCCTGGAGCACATGCACCGGGCAGATGCAGTAAGCTGGCACACAGCCAAGTCCTATATAAGACTAGTCGGCTTTGACCTGTAAAGGCCCATGCTTGGGCCGATAATCAGCAGGTGAGCCGCGCGCACCCCACACGCGCACATTGCAACCCCCGAGAAGCTTTCACGATGACCACCTCCATCCGCCAGCAGGACCTGATCGATTCGATCGCAGGCGCCCTCCAGTACATCAGCTACTACCACACACCGGATTTCATTCAGCACCTGGCCCGTGCCTATGAGCGCGAGCAAAGCCCTGCGGCCAAGGATGCGATGGCGCAGATCCTGACCAACTCCAAGATGTCGGCCACCGGCCAGCGCCCCATCTGCCAGGACACCGGCATCGTCAACGTGTTCCTGAAGGTCGGCATGGACGTCAAGTGGGACGGCTTCACCATGGGGCTGGAAGACGCCATCAACGAAGGCGTGCGCCGTGGCTACAACCACCCCGACAACACGCTGCGCGCCTCCGTCGTGGCCGACCCCCACTTCAAGCGCAAGAACACCAAGGACAACACGCCCGCCGTCATCAACGTGCAGATCGTGCCCGGCAACACCGTGGAAGTGACCGTGGCGGCCAAGGGCGGTGGCTCCGAGAACAAGTCCAAGATGATCATGATGAACCCCAGCGACGACCTGGTCGACTGGGTGCTCAAGACCATCCCCACCATGGGTGCAGGCTGGTGCCCTCCCGGCATGATCGGCATCGGCATCGGCGGCACGGCCGAGAAGGCCGTCCTGCTGGCCAAGGAAAGCCTGATGGAAGACCTGAACATGTACGAGCTGCAGCAAAAGGCTGCCAGCGGTGCAGAGCTCGATGACGTGGAAAAGCTGCGTCTGGAGCTGTTCGAGAAGATCAACGCCCTGGGCATCGGCGCCCAAGGCCTGGGCGGCCTGACCACGGTGCTGGACGTCAAGATCAATATGTACCCCACGCACGCGGCCTCCAAGCCCGTGGCCATGATCCCCAACTGCGCAGCCACCCGCCACGCCCACTTCGTGATGGACGGCAGCGGCCCCGTGTACCTGGACGCGCCTTCGCTGGACACCTGGCCCAAGATCGACTGGGAACCGGACTACAACAAGTCCAAGCGCGTGGACCTCAACACCCTGACCAAGGAAGAGGTCGCCAGCTGGAAGCCCGGCGACACCTTGCTGCTCAACGGCAAGATGCTGACCGGCCGCGATGCCGCCCACAAGCGCATTCAGGACATGCTGGCCAAGGGCGAAAAACTGCCCGTGGACTTCACCAACCGCATCATCTACTACGTGGGCCCCGTGGATGCCGTGCGTGATGAAGCCGTCGGCCCCGCCGGCCCCACCACGGCCACCCGCATGGACAAATTCACCGACATGATGCTGGAAAAGACCGGCCTGATCGCCATGGTGGGCAAGGCCGAGCGCGGCCCCGTCGCCATCGAGAGCATCAAGAACCACAAGTCGGCCTATCTGATGGCCGTGGGCGGCGCCGCCTATCTGGTCTCCAAGGCCATCAAGCACGCCAAGGTCGTGGGCTTTGAAGACCTGGGCATGGAAGCCATCTACGAGTTCGACGTGGTCGACATGCCCGTCACGGTGGCTGTGGACGCCGGCGGCACCAGCGCCCACATCACCGGCCCCGCGATCTGGAAGGAAAAGATCGCCACGGGCGAGTTCAAGGGCATCTCGGTTGCCGGCGCATAAGCTTTGCTGCGCGGATACCGCTTGAATCCAAGAAACCGCCTTCGGGCGGTTTTTTCATGGGTGGCTTGGTTATATTGACACCAGTACAGGGCAGCTTCAGAGCCGGCCCGCCTGTGAATCCCTCGCCCGAGGCTCCCATCCAACTCGCATGCATCTGCTGCTTGCTGCATGAAAAAACCGTCAGCCCTTGTCAAAGCCGTCTATCGCGAGCATATCGCCCGGTTTGGCGAACCAGCACAATCCATACGCTATGAAGATGCTCCCGTAGGCAGCTCGACAGCCGTACCTGCCTTCGTCGACGTGATGGTCTGGCCCGCCGATGAAGAGCTGGACATCACCAGCTTTGCCACCATAGGCATGTCGGACCAGGAAATGGCCAGGCCCGGCGGGCGGGCCGAGCTGCACTTCTCACTTGAAGGCAATGTGGACCCGCAGACCATGGGCAGGATCACGCTGTTTCTGGCCAATCTCTCGCTCTATCCCTTCATCAACCACAGCCATCTGGACTGGTGGCATGTGATTCCCGAGGCCGGCCATATTCCACATTTCGCGGACATGCGCAGCGTGCTGATACACCCTGCATTCGTGGACGATGGCTGGAGCCATATCTGCCATGAGGCGCAGTGCGTGAAAATTCTCAATGTCGTCCCCATCACCCGACCGGAGCTGGAGGTTTACCGCGCAAGCGGCATAGCATGCCTGCGGCAATACTTTGAGCAGCGCGAGATCAATCTCTTCGCGCCGCGCTGAACGACGGGACTCTTGCGGCTCCAGTCCATACCTATACGCAAGCAAGGCCAGCGCTGACCGATCCCGGGGCAGTTGACCCCTCTGTAAACCACTCCAACACATGCCCATGCAGCCCAACTCATCCAGCAGCACCTCTGCAGCCAGCCGCTGGCGTCAGCTCTCACCAGGCCTTCAGGCCATGTGGGCGCTGTGGGTGTTGCTATTGGTTTTGCTGCTGGCGACAACCGGCCTGTTCCAGCTCAGCGTGCGAACCGTGCAACTGCCCATCACGCTGACGGCTGGGCAAAGTGCGGAAATCACGGTATGGCGCCCCTGCTCCCATCCCAGCAACTTTGCACTGCGGTTTGCGCGCCAGTCCGGCCAAAGCCGGCCGGAGCTCGGTGAATGGCTCACCCCGGCTATACCGCCCCAGGGGGTCGCGGTCCCCTCTCTGGCTTTTTCCAAACCCGGTGAGCCCCTCAAAATCCTGGTGGAAACCAGTGACCAGCAGATGCCCTATGTCGCCATGCCGGCCAGCAGCAGCAACGACAGCACGATTGACAGGCCATTGACGCCCTGGACCGACAGCGCCCGCCCTGGCGAGTTCACCTGGCCCATGGTCACCCAGGCGCGCATTGCCCAGGCCACTGGCCCATCACACTACCGCTTTACGGTGCAGGAAGTTGGCCCGCAACTGCGGGGCGAGCAGGTGCAGTTGCTGCTGCTTGCGCCACTGAGTTTCAAAACTTTCCAGCCCGGCTACGGCTGGCTGTGGGTCTTGTTTTTCTGGCCCAGTTTTGCGACCGTGTTGGCCCTTATGGGCGTGGTTTTGCTGTGGCTCAGTCACCGCCATATCCAGCGCGGCAAGTCATCCAAAAACGAGCAGCAAGGTGCTTGAGGCCGAAGGCCCATCGCCCATACTCACGGGACCATGATGAACAACTCCGAACTCAGCATTTTTCAAGGGACATGGGAATTGGTTTCCAGCCACGCCATCAACAGCGAAATTGAAATCCTGCACGAGGACGATGAAGCACCAGACGATGCCATTTCCGGCTGGCTCAATGATGATGGCCGTTCACTTCTGCCCCTGGTGCAACCTGCCCAGGGGCTGCGCATGGAAATCCATGCCGATGGCTTCAGCGAGCAATGCACAGGCGACGCTCAGGTGATGTGGTTTGATGCCGAAGGATGCCTGAGCGACACCGTGCAGCCATTTTCCGGCCGCTGCACCCTGGTTGGCAGCACGGCCTATCTGCGCCCCGAAACCATGGCCTCCTGGGCCATGCCACAAGACAATCAGCACGGCAATGCCTTGCTGCGCTATGACGATGGCGATACCCAGATCTGCGACCGGTTGACACAGGATGGCGACCGCTTGCTGCGCAGCGTCAATGTGGTGACGGACGGGCTTTATCTGAACCGGGTGATCATGGTCTATGCACGAAACTGAACTTTTCACTCTTCAAACATGACCTGGTACGCCCAAGAAATCCTGCTGCGCGCAACGCCCGCTGCACTGCAAGCCGTTCGCAATTCTGCCCTGCTTGCGCCTTTTGCCTATCACCTGCACAGCCTGCAAGACATTGACTGGTATCTGCCAGAGCATCGCCATGGCTTGCCCCAGGACGGCCTGCTGGTCATTCGCCCCGTCTGCGCTGCCACGGCCCAGGGCGCGCAGTGGCATGAAGAAGCCATTCTGGACACGGCCTCCCTGCCCCTGAACCCCGGCACATTGCACTGCCTGCAAGCCGATATTGCAACGCCGCTGGCAGATCAGGTGCCAGAAACATCCCTGCCCTCGGTGCACCTGCGCAGCATGTTGGCGACTCTGGCAAAGCAGCTTCATGAGACCGTCGTCTACTACGCCTGCGGCATGTGGGGCGGCGATCTTGATTTTGAATATTGCCTGAGCTATGAGCCACAGGAGACGCTGTTCGCAACCGACGTCTGCGGGCACGGCCACCATACACAGCGCGCTCTGCATCAGGCCTTGAAGAGCATTGGGCTGACGCTGCCCAGCGCATTTTTCGCCCCCCATACCCGCAGCTTTGACTGGGCGGCACATCGCCTGGCTTGATGAGGAAACACCATGACCCAATTGCTGATTCATCAGCCTGACACCGGCGCCGAGGCCAGCGACCAGACCCTTTTTGGCGGCCGGCCCAGCGCGCCAGCCCATGCGGTAACCTGGCCGCTGTGCCGCGAATGCGGCGGCGCCATGCAGTTCCAGGGCCAGATCCGAACTGGCGACGATGAATTGCTGCTGCTCTTCATGTGCCAGAACGACCCCGGTGGCTGCGAGGAATGGGATGCAGACGCAGGCGGCAACCGGGCCATTGCCGTCAGAGCGCATGCGCTGCAACTGCTTCAGCCGCCCGGGCAGGGCGAGACCTTGCGGAGCACCCGCTATGGCACGGTTTTGCAGAGCATGGAGAACCCCAGCTATGAGCAAGCCCGGCAGGAGTGGATCGCCCGAAGCGGGCAACCGGGCCGCGAAGTGCTGGGGCAGCAAGGCGGCCAGCCTTCATGGCTGCAGAGCGAGGAGACACCGAACTGCGACGCCTGCGCCCAGCCCATGGAATTTGTCGCACAGCTGGAAGAGGGCCCGAACTGGGAAAACGATATGAACTTTGGTGGCGGAGGCTGCGCCTATGTGTTTCGCTGCGGCTGCCAGGGCACTCCCGCGAAGTCAGCCAAATGGCTGTGGCAATGCTGATTCCCCTCTGTGCAACGGCCAGACCGCAACAGACTGCTGCCAGTGCCCAGGCATTTTCTGAAATGCCGCGTGGCGTCTCTGCCCGGCCAATCAAGGCGCGTGGTGGAAAGCGGTGTCCGGCAAGCCCGGCCCGGCACCCTGGTTAATTCGGTGTTTTTTGCCTTGAGCCCATATCCAGTCAGCGCGAGAAGCTATCAAAACAATTAACGAACACAATTCACAAAGCCATCAGCGACATGAGCAGCCCCACCATTTCAAACCCAAGATTCCAGCCCGTTCTGGAGTCCCTGGCGCAACAGCGCAACCTGCTGCTTGAGCGGCTGAAGCAAGGCGACAAAAGCGTGCTGCCCGCCAAGCTGCAGCTCGATGATGCGATCGCCACCTTGCAGTTTTGCGAACGCCACCGCATCACCGCCAGCGCCAAGGTGCTGGAGCTGCCCGAGACCCGCACCCGTACGCCCTCCTCCGACTACTGGATCATGGAAGACCACGAGTCCGCAGACCGCAGCGACTGGACGGAGCTGAGCATCTCGGGGCAAGCAGTACATCCGCTCCCTGGCAATCTGCTGCTCGATATCGGCCTCTGGCCCCTCACCAGCGAAAGCTGAAGCAGCTCTTTGCCCTGTTTCATGCTCTTTACGCTCAAGCGCATTCTTTTGCTGCTGCTCATGATGGCTGCGTTGGCCTGGTGGATTGGCAGCCAGCTTTTCAGGCCGGAACCCCCTGTCCCCACCCCAGGTTCGTTCACCATCCATATCGTTGGCAATGGCTGGCATGCCGGTCTGCTGCTGCCGGCCCAGGCCATCAACGCACGGCTGCCGCTGCTACGCCAGCGCTTTCCCGGCGCAAGCCACTATGAGATTGGCTGGGGCGATGTGGGCTTTTACCGGGCAAAGAACGTGACAGCCGGCCTGGCGCTGGAGGCCATGTTTGCCTCCAGGGGGTCGGTCATGCATGTGGTGGCCGTAACCGATGTGCAGCATTTTCTGAAGGGCAGCGACAGCGCCGCTCTTTGCCTCGATGAAGCCGCCTATCAACGCATGGCATCGCTGGTGGCAGACAGCTTTGCACGCAGCGCCAGTGGCGAGCCCGTAGACGCAGGCCCGGGCATCTATGGCAACAGTCAGTTCTATATTGCCAATGGCAGCTACAACGCTCTCAATACCTGCAACCGCTGGACGGCATCGGTGCTGGAGGCAGCGGGCATCACCATCTCGCCGCGCATCAGCCTGACGGCCGGCAGCGTGCTGGGCGCGGCACAGCGTAGTGCCATGCGCTGCGAAGCCGCGCGCTGAGCCAGCGCTTGTATCGCCAGGCTCAGCGGCTACCATGGCCTGCCCATTCGAACACAGGAGACCTTGATGACCGACAGAACCGGCCGATGCCTTTGTGGCAAGGTGCAATTCAAGCTGAGTGCCGAGCCGCAAATGGCGCGCGTGTGCTGGTGCAGAGACTGCCAGCATCTGGCCTCCAACGGCACGGTCAATGCCCTGGTGCCCGTCGATGCCCTGAGCGTCAGCGGCGAAGTCGCCGAGTTTCGCAAGCTTGCCGCCAGCGGCAATGAGCTCACGCGCCAGTTCTGCCCGAACTGCGGCTCGCAGCTTTTCGCCTACTCGTCAGCACGGTCGCAGCTGCGCGTGGTCCGTATCGGCAATCTCGACAACCCGTCCTCCGTGGCTCCCATCATGAATATCTGGGCCTCCAGTGCCCCGGACTGGGCCTGCATGGATGCATCGCTGCAGCGCGTGGAGCAGCAACCTCTTCCTCCCACGAGCAGCAAGCCATGAAGCATCTGAGCACGGCCCTGAGCACCACGCTGATCTTGCTGTCCCTGCACGGCACAGCGCATGCAGGCCCCGATGCCTGCACGCAGACCGAACGCCAGGTCTGGTACTGCGAAGCCAATGGCAAGTTCTATACCCTCTGCGCATCGCAAGACCTGGGAGCCAACAAGGGCTATCTGCAGTACCGTGCCTACAAGGGAGCGACGCAGGAGTTTGCCTACCCCTCCGCTCCCCGCCATCCTTTTGGCCTGTTCAAGCTGGATTTGCTGCCTCGCGGTGCCGCGCTGCGCTTCAAGAACGGCGCCTATGACTACGAAATTCACGAGCCACTGGCTGGCAGCACCGAAATCCTGGTCAGCAAAAACCGCAAGACTCTGGCTCGCCTCAGCTGCAGCGACTACATGGACTCGCTGACGCTGACCAGCACCCAGGATTTCTTCTCCCGTATCGGCATCTACGACAAATAAGGTGAGGATGAGCAAAAGCTTTGCACTGAGCGCACAAGACATACGCCCGCTGGCCGAGGGCCATTCTTGTCCAGCGTATAGGTGTCATCGGGCATTGCCAAAGTGGCATTTGTAGGCGTCAATCAAGCTCGCCGGGTGCACAGCCCCGAGGGCCCGCAGCCTTTCATCGACCAAGGCATTGCCGAGCTCTCCCAATGCAAAACCAGTGTGGCGCTGGTGTGAGAAAGGAACCAACCATGCATCTGCGACCATTTCTGGTGATGACCGCCCTGGCAACTGCAGCCTTGCTGAGCGGCTGCCTGATTCCCGAGCATTTTTCCGCGAAGATAGACATTCAGCCCGATGCCAGCCTTGACTACAGCTACGAAGGAACCGCCATCGACCCCATGGCCATGCTGAAGATGCAACGGCAAGGGATTCTCAGCGACAAGGAACAGCAAAGCCTGGCCGCAGAAGCACAGAAACTGCGCCAGAACCCCGATGTCAAAAAAGCGGTCTATATGGGCAAGGCCCGCTATCAGCTGGAAATGGAGGGCCGCCGCAAAGCGGGCGAGCCCCTGAAGCTGCTGGACATGCTCTCCGTCCAGAGCAGCCATGACGGGGTGATGACGATTGCCGTGCAACCGGTCAAGCGCAAGGAGAAAGCAGACCTCGCCCAGATGGGTGTCCTGATAAATGGCAGCCTGCGCGTCAATGTTCCCGAAGGCGCCGAGGTCATCTCTCACAATGCGAACAACGCCCCTGCCTCCGGCAGCGGCAGCTATACATGGCGCATCGGCGAAGTAGGTGTGCGCCCCGAGATCAAGCTACGCTTCAATCCCTGAGAGCGTGACGGCTCCCAAGCTCACTGCGACGCCCACCCGACGAGGACAATGCAGAGAAGCTGATGAAAACCGTCTCGCTCCACATCCACATGAACGCCTCCTCACCATTGCCTTTTTCCCAGGCCTGCGAGAACAATCAAGGCCCGATTTTCGAAGTACTGAGCACCGCTTTTGCATGTAGCCGCCATGTGCTGGAGATTGGCTCCGGCACCGGCCAGCACAGCGTCTTCCTTGCCCCTCGCCTAGCCCATCTGATCTGGCAGACCAGCGACCTGCAAGAGCAGCATGCAGGCATCCAGGCCTGGCATGCAGCCCATGGCGCTGCCAATCTGCGTGCGCCCTTGGTTTTTGATCTGGCCAGCAGTGCCTGGCCTGACAGCGGCAGCCCCCAGTCTTTTGATGCCGTATTCACCAGCAACACCTGCCACATCGTGGCCTGGCCTCTGGTGCAGCGCATGTTTACGCTGGTGGGTCAGCATCTGCCGACAGGCGGCATGTTTGCCATCTATGGGCCGTTCAACTATGGTGGCCAGTTCACCAGCAAAAGCAACCAGGCTTTCGACGCCTGGCTGCGCCAACGCGATGCGGCCAGCGGCATTCGCGACTTTGAAGCCATCACGGCTCTGGCACAGGAGCATGGCATGCAGCTGCAACTCGACCAGGCCATGCCCGCCAACAACCGCACACTGGTCTTTCACAAACTTTGAGACGGAGCACCATGGCCGCCATCTTTGCCTACAAATGCCGCAAATGCGACGAGCTTCATGAGGGCTCTCCAAGCTTTGCTTTCGACGCTCCAGCACCCTACCGATATCTGAGCGAGCAAGAGCGCGAGGAATGGGCCGAGCTGGGCGACGATCTCTGCGTCATCACCCACCCCGAAGGCACGCAATACTATGTGCGCGCGCTTCTGGAGGTGCCGATTCATGGTGTGGAAGAGCCCTTTCTCTGGGGTGTCTGGGTCTCGGCCAGCGAGACCAGCTTTCAGCGCTATCTGGACTCCTACAACAAGCTGCCCGAAGACCTGATCTTCTTCGGCTGGCTGTCCAATCTGATTGCCGTCTACCCCACGCAGAAGTCACGCCCCGCCGACGTCCATATCCAGACCGATGGCACACGTCCGCGCGTGCGGCTGCATCGCTCCGGCGATGAAAGCGATGCATTGGTCATCGACCAGCATGAAGGCATTTCAATTGCACGTGCCCAGCAGCTGGCCGAGCAAGCCCTGCATGGAATCCAGGCCTGACAAGGCTGCAGCGCTTAGTGACAAAGCGCCACAAGCTATGGATTCATGAGCAAAAAAAAGCTGCCGGAGGAATACCCTCTGACAGCTTTTCATATGCGTGCAATAGGCAGATCAGCTATTCCAGCCTGTCTGGTAGAACTGCTGAATCAGCTGCCAGGCCTCGGCTGGATCATCGGTGTAGCGGAACAGATTGAGATCCTTGGCCGAGATCGTGCCCTCCTCGATCAGCACGTCGAAATTCAACACCTTCTTCCAGAACTCCTTGCCGAACAGAATCACGGGCACGGGCTTGCTCTTGTGCGTCTGCACCAGCGTCAGCACCTCGAACAGCTCGTCCATGGTGCCAAAGCCGCCGGGGAAGGCCACCAGCGCCTTGGCACGCATCATGAAATGCATCTTGCGCAGCGCAAAGTAGTGGAACTTGAAGCTCAGCTCCGGCGTGATGTAGGGGTTGCCATGCTGCTCGTGCGGCAGATAGATGTTGAGACCGATATTGGGCGCACCCGCATCATGCGCGCCGCGATTGGCCGCCTCCATGATGCCGGGGCCGCCGCCCGTGCAGATATAGAAACGCTCGCTGGGCGGCTGCTTCATGCCTTCGGTGGCCACGATGCGCGCAAAGGCACGCGCGGCCTCGTAACGCTCGGCATTGCGCAGCGTGCGCTCGGCCAGGGCCATGCGTTGCGTGTCGCCGCTGGCACGGGCTTCTGCCAGCTGCTGGCGAGCCTGATCCATGTCCACAAAACGGGCGCTGCCGTAGACGACCACGGTGTGTTCGATATTGTGCTCGATCTGCCCCAGATCGGGCTTGAGCAGTTCCAGCTGCATGCGAATGCCGCGCGTTTCCCGGCGGAACATGAACTCCGGGTCGGCGAAAGCAAGACGGTTGGAATGAGGTTCCAGTTCTTTGCCGTTATGCGCCTGGTTGTGAAGTTCAGCCCAGGCATTGGCCAGATCGGTATCGGACAGAGGAGAAGAAATTTGCATGGAGCCTCGGATCTAAGAATGCTGGACAGCACTGGCCAGTGGAACTGTTGAAAGTTCGCTGGCACGGACCGCCCATCCGTCAAACACTTCAATATCAAATGCGCGTGAAGCGCGTGTGATGCTTGCACTATACGCTCACAAAGCTATAGCTTTCGCCAGTATTTAGCCTCTGCATGCATAAGAGGTTTACCAGCATAGTGCGCAATGGTGAGCCAGCCCGGCTCAGCGGCCGAACCACGACCAGCTGTGAATCCCCAGATAGGTCATGCACAGCGAGCCCAGCAGATGCAGGCCTGCCCAGCCCCCCGCGGCAATCAGGCGCTGCTGTTGCAGCAGTCCGATGACCTCGGCGGAGAAACTGGAAAACGTGGTCAATGCCCCCAGAAAGCCCGTGATCAAAGCCAGTTTCCATGCCGGATCGAGCTGCGGCATGGCCTGAAACAGCGCCACGAACAGGCCGATCAGATAGCCGCCGATCAGGTTGGCAGCCAAGGTGCCCCAGGGCATGGTCGCGCCGCTGCTCAGCCACAGTCCCAGCCCCCAGCGAGATAGCGCCCCGACGCAGGCACCGACGCAAATGGCAAAAATATTCAGCATGGGTGGCAATTTAGAGCAAAACGCCAGTCATCTACCGCATCAGTGCGTGTCTGCCGGCTTGCCGGATGGGAGCGCCTTGCTGCCCTGGTCGCCTTTGTCGCCTTCATCACTGCTATCGCTCTTGTCCCCTGCAGCTTCGTCGCTCTCCTCTTCATCCAGAGGTTCGTTGAGCACCAGATTGCTCAGCGTGGGCGGCACGGATTCGCCCGCGCGGCGTGAGCGAAACAGCGCTGCGCGCATCAGAAAGATGGTGGTGATGGGCACCGTCACGGCAATGAAGATGGCGATCAGCACCGAGTGCATGACAAAGCCCTGACCGCTGACGGAAAAGTAGATCCAGGTGGCATGCATGATGAGCCAGCAGCCCATGGTGGCAATGATGGAGGGTGAGTGCACGCGCTCGAAATAGCTCTTGAGCCGCCATAGCCCCATGGAGCCCAGCAGCGCAATCAGCGCCCCGCCAAACACCAGCGCAGCCACCAGAATCTGCGCCCACAGCGGCAGGTCCACACCAATGGTCTCGGTGCTCATTCGATCACCTCGCCGCGCAGCAGGAACTTGGCCATGGCGGTCGAGCCCACGCAACCGAACAAGGCCACCAGCAGAGCCGCCTCGAAGTAATTGGTGCTGTCATACAGAATGCCCATGACCAGCATGACCAGCATGCCGTTCAGATACATGCAGTCCAGCGCCAGCACCCTGTCCTGCGCGTGCGGGCCTTTGAGCAGACGCAGCACCGCGCATCCCATGGCCGCCAGCAACATGACCAGAGAAGCCATCAACACCCAATAAAACCAGGGGCTCATTCAAAAATCTCCATCAGCGGGCGCTCGTAGTATTGCTTGATATGCGCGATGGTCTGCTCGGCGCTTTCCACCTCCAGAGCATGGATCAGCAGCATGGAGCGATCCCGCGAAATCTCGGCCCAGGCCGTGCCTGGCGTGATGCAGACAATCATGGCCAGCACCGCCAGTCCGTTGGGGTCACGCAGCTCCAGCGGAATGTGCACAAAGGCAGCTGGATGTCTGCGTTGCTTGGGCAGTACTAAAAAACGCAGCACATTGAAGTTGGATACCGAGGTATCCCAGACCACGCGCAGCGCCAGCTTCAAAATGGTCAGCGGATGGCTGACCTGCACCGGCAACGGACGCAGGCCACGCAGCAGCAAGGGAATCAGCAGGCCCAGAATCAGGCCCAGCAGAATCTGCCCGGAGCTGACCGAGCGATTGAGCAGCAGCCACAGCAGCAGCAAAGCGGCGGACAGCAGTGGCGCCGGGAAGATGCTCTTGAATAGTTTTCTCATGATTGACCGCCCTCCTTGCGCGCAAGCGTTGGCAGGGATTCGGCGCTCTCGCTTTCAGGCTCGGCGATACCGGGCGCAGGTTCATCCTGCATTTCACGGGCGGCAGCACGGGCTGCAGCTTCGGGGCTTTCTGCATCCAGGGCCTTTTTGTCATTGGGCGCCGGCACGGGAGTTTGCCCCATCACGGTACTCACATAGACATCGGGCGAATGCAGGGCGTTGGCCGCACGCTGGGTGTAGCGCATCACATCATCGGCCTTGACCGTCAAGGCCACGCAGCACAGCAGCAAGGCGGCAATCGGCAGCCCTTCGGCCACCTTGAGCGAAGGCGCACTTTGCTCGGGATTGGCCCAGAAATGGCGAATACCCGCCCGCGTCAATGCGATCAAGGCCATCAGGCCCGTGACGATGAGCAACGCCACCATGGCCCAGCCCTGCCAGCCGGCCTGTATGCCATTGCTGGTCCCCAGGCCCAGGGGATTGAGCAAGGTGGTCAACATGGCGAACTTGCCGACAAAGCCCGAAAGCGGTGGCAGGCCCGAGATCAGCAAGGTGCAGATCATGAAGCTCACACCGATGAAGGCTGCCGCAGCAGGCACGGCCCGGCCGATCAACAGCTCTTCGTCCTCATCAAGGTTGAAGCCTTCGGTGGGCAACAGCTCCGCGTTGAGGAATGGTGCCTCCTCATCCTCGTAGGGCTCACCAGCCTCCTCATCGACACGCCAGCGATCCACCACATCGGCTATCAGGAATAGCGCCGCCACGGCCAGAGTCGATCCAGGCAGGTAATAAAGCAGGCCTGCTGTCAGCAGGTTCTGGCCAAAGCCCGTGGCGGCCAGCAAGGTGCCCGAAGACAGGATGGCGGCAAAGCCCGCCAGATGGGTCAGCCGCTGCGAACCCAGCATGCCGATGGCCCCATAAACCATGGTCACCATGCCGCCCACAATCAGCCAGTTGCCACCAAACAGGGCCGACTCACCGGCCTCGGAGCTGAACAGCAGCGTCCACAGGCGCAAGATGACATAGACGCCCACCTTGGTCATCACGGCAAACAATGCCGCCGATGGCGCTATGGCCGCGCTGTATGCGGGCACCAGCCAGAAGTTCAGCGGCCACATCGCAGCCTTGATCAAAAAGGCCGTGCCCAGCACGCCCACAGCCGCATGCAGCAAGCCGCGATCCGCTTCATGCACGAGGGGAATGGCACGTGCCAGATCGGCCATATTGAGCGTGCCCGTAATGCCGTAGAGCATGGACACGCCGATCAGGAACAGTGAGGAAGCCACCAGATTGATGGCAATGTAATGCAGCCCCGCCTGGATACGGGTGCGCCCCGAGCCATGCAGCAGCAAACCGTAGGAGGCAGCCAGCATGATCTCGAAGAACACGAACAGGTTGAACAGGTCCGCGGTCAGGAACGCTCCGCTCAGCCCCATGAGCTGCAGCTGGAACAGCGGGTGGAAATGCACGCCAGCCTTGTGCCCCCGCGCCGCCGAAAACACCAGGGCCGCCAGCGCCACGACATAGATCACCAGCAGCATCAGCGCGCTGAGTCTGTCCAGTGCCAGCGCAATGCCAAAAGGCGCCTGCCAGTTGCCTGGCAGGTAGACAGCCATGGTGGCCGTCGCGCCCGACTGGTTGGTCCAGCCCAGCAGCATGATGACGAGCAGCAGGCCCACCGTAGTGGACAAAATGTTCATGCCCAGCTTCAGGCGCTGGCGCTCCTCGCCCATGAACAGCATCAGCGCTGCCGTGAACATGGGCAGCATGATGGGTGCCAGCATCAGATGCGGCATCAAGAACTCGGTCCATCCGGTCATAGCATTTCCTGCTCAGTCCGCGAATGGACACCATCCACATGGTCGGTGCCCGAGCTGCCACGCGATGCCAGCAGCACCACGAGGAACAGTGCCGTCATGGCAAAGCCGATCACGATGGCCGTCAGCACCAGTGCCTGGGGCATGGGATCGGCGTAATGCGACAGATCGGTGGGTACGCCGTTTTGCAGCACCGGGGCCTTGTTGATGGCCAGGCCCTGACGGCCCATGCTGAAGATGAAAAGATTGACTGCATAGGACAACAGCGACAGACCCATGATGACCTGGAAGGTACGGGGCCGCAGCAGCAGCCAGACGCCGGAGCCGGTCAGCACTCCAATGGCAACAGCCAGAACGATTTCCATCACATACCTCCTCGGGCCAGCGCATCGGCGGTAGCGGCCTGCACTGCGGCCTCGGCCTTCTTGGCCTCTTGTTCCTGTTCTTCCAGCATGCGCGCGTGGAATCTGTGACCGCGAACCGATTGGTGAGCAATCGCTGTCAGGATCAGCATCACCGATCCCACCACCAGGGCGAACACGCCAATATCAAAGAAAGTGGCGCTGGCAAAGTGCACATGGCCAATCAACGGCAACGAAAAATCAAAGCCATGGCTGGTCAGGAAGGGGTAACCCACGGCGATGGAGCCCAGGCCCGTGCCCAATGCAAACAGCAGGCCTGCGCCTATCCAGCGGCGTGGATACAGCGGCAAATGGGCCTCCACCCAGTGCGTTCCCGAAATGATGTACTGCATGAGCAAGGCCACGGAGAACACCAGTCCCGCCACAAAGCCACCGCCGGGCTGGTTGTGCCCACGCACAAAGATATAGGCCGCCACCAGCGTGGCAAACGGCAGCAGCAAGCGCACCAGCACGGCAGGAACCATCAGATAGCCCACGGCTGTATCGCTGGCATTGCGGGGGTTCAGCAGATCGGTCTGCAAGTCGCCCGGCACATAGCGCTGCTGTTCGGGAATGTCCATGGCTTCGCGCGCCGGACGGAAGCGCCGCAGCAATGCATAGATGACTATGCCCACGATACCCAGAACCACGATTTCGCCAAAGGTATCGAAGCCGCGGAAGTCCACCAGCGTCACGTTGACCACATTGGTGCCACCGCCGCCGCCAAGCGCATGTTCGAGGAAGAAGGTCGATGTGCTTTCGTAGAACGGGCGGCTCATCATGGCAAAAGCCAGCCAGGCGACACCACCACCCGCAATCAGCGACAGCACCAGATCGCGCAGACGTCGGGCCTTGGCCCTGGCATCAAAGCTGTCATCGGTACGCATGTTCTTGTCCCGCTTGGGCAGCCAGCGCAGCCCCAGCAAGATCAGCACCGTGGTCACCACCTCCACCACCAGTTGCGTCAGGGCCAGATCAGGTGCGGAGAACCACAGGAAGGTCAGCACCATGCACAGGCCCGATCCGCCCAGCATGATCAGCGCCGTCATACGGTGGTACTTGGCCTTCCAGGCAGTCCCCAATGCGCACAGGCAGCCAATCGCCCAAAGTAGTACAAACGCCGATGACACCGGCAGCACGCCGCGGTTGCCCAGTTGCATGCCGCGAAGCCACAGCGGCAGCGCTGCGGCAATCAGTGTCACGCAGGTCAGCCACAGCATCTGCCATTGCCAGCGTCGGGTCGACAAGGCACGGCGGCCGGCGCGTCCCATCAAGGTCAGGCGGGCCATCAGGTTTTCAAAGACCCTGCGACCACTGACCTGGCCCAGCACAGGGGTAGTGTCAAAGTTGCCCGAGCTGCGCTGCCAGCGCAGCAGCACATACAGCACAATGCCGCCGGCCAGTGCCACCAGACTCATCATCAGCGGCATGTTCCAGCCATGCCAGATGGCCAGGCTGTACTCAGGCAAATCGCCGCCCACCACAGGGGTTGCAGCCGCAGCCAGAAAGCCGCCGATGGCCCATGCGGGAAAGATGCCCACGATCAAGCAGGCCAGCACCAGCAGCTCGACCGGCACACGCATCCAGTGAGGGGGCTCGTGAGGTTCATGGGGCAGATCCGTGGCCTTGGGGCCGAAAAATACATCCACCGTGAAACGCAGCGAATAGGCCACGCTGAACATGCCTGCCACCGTTGCCAGCACGGGCAAGATTGTCTTTACCCAGGGTGCGGCATCCAGATAAACCGTCTCGGCGAAGAACATCTCCTTGGAGATGAAACCGTTGAGTAGGGGCACACCGGCCATGGCTGCGCTGGCCACACAGGCCAGAGTCGCCGTGATGGGCATCATCAAGCGCAAACCGGACAGACGCCGAATGTCGCGCGTGCCACTTTCGTGGTCCACGATACCGGCGGCCATGAACAGCGAGGCCTTGAACGTGGCGTGATTCATGATGTGAAACACCGCCGCCACCGCGGCCAGCTTGCTGTTGAGGCCCAGCAGCAAGGTGATCAGCCCCAGATGGGAAATCGTGGAATACGCCAGCAAGCCCTTGAGATCATGCTGGAACATCGCGCAATAGCCGCCAATCAGCAGCGTCAGCGCACCCGCACTGCCTACCATCCAGAACCAGGCATCGGTATCTCCCAGCACCGGCCACATGCGTGCCAGCAAGAACACGCCGGCCTTGACCATGGTGGCCGAATGCAGATAGGCCGATACCGGCGTCGGCGCAGCCATGGCATTGGGCAGCCAGAACTGGAAGGGAAACTGCGCACTCTTGGTCAGCGCGCCCAGCAGGATCAATACCAGCGCCACCATGTACAGGCTGCTGTCACGCACTTGCTGACCGGCAGCCAACACATTGTCGAGGTCATAGCTGCCCACGATATGGCCCAGCACCAGCATGCCCACCAGCATGGCCAGCCCCCCTGTGCCCGTCACCGTCAGGGCCATGCGTGCACCCCGGCGTGCATCCTTGCGGTGGTACCAGTAACCAATCAGCAGGAAGGAAAAGAGACTGGTCAGCTCCCAGAAAAACACCAGCTGGATGATGTTGCCCGAGAGCACCACCCCGGCCATGGCCCCCATGAATGCCAGAAAGAAAGAGAAAAAGCGTGGTACAGGATCGGCGGGCGACATGTAGTAGCGCGCATACAGCACTACCAGCGCGCCAATGCCGAAGACCAGCATGGAGAACATCCAGGCAAATCCGTCCATGCGGATCACCAGATTCAGACCCAGCGCCGGCAGCCATTCGACCTCCTGCCTGAGCACGGCCCCATCCGCTACCTCAGGGAAAAGCATCCCTACCTGTATGGCGCAGGCCAGGGCAATGATGCCGGCCAAAGTGGATTCTGTATTGCGCGCGTTCGCGGGCAGAAAGGCCGCCAAAAGGCTGCCTATAAAGGGTAAAAGGACGAGGGTAATGAGGGGCATGGGCGAATTATTTTAGAGGAAGCTCCGCTTTCGCCGCTACAAAAACCTGAGCACCTCAATGACTTTAGACTGATGGTTATTGATTTTTGTTGACAGAAAAATCATCAAACCCGCTGATTGCATGCAGATATAAAACAGCGATCAATCGCCCAGCAATCACCTTCAAGTCCCCTCTCAGCGGGCCGCCAAAATATTCTGGCGACTATCTGCAGTTTTGCCTACCCATGCATATACGAAGCTTTCAAGCAGCCGATGCCGCATGCCTGCCCCACCACCGCCGACTGCGACGAGCAGCAACACAAGGCCTGGGCGATGCCAATCTGCCCGCATCCGGCTATCCGCATCACTTTTCGTAGCAGCCTGCGCAAGTGGAAAGGGCGTGAGAAGACTTTTTATCGAATATATTGAACCGCAAACCCGGCAGCGAGGCCTCGCGGTGCTCAGGCATGCCTTGGGCATTTCGGCTTTGTGGTCCGGCGCAAGCCACTGCCCGTCATGCGGGGTGTGACTCCGCCCAATGCCTGTAGGGTCAAAAAATACACCAAACTTTATGCACAGCACCGAAGAAATCCGTCATCTGCTCTCCAACTGGGGGGAGCTGCGCGCCCAGGACGCCAGTCTCTGGAAAGGTGACGAAAAGACCCTCCCCCAGGAAATAGCGGACTTTTACGCACAGATAGGCCCTTGGGGCGAAGTGATCTATGAATCGGTGGGGCCTGTGGGCATCACTTTGTCCGTGGGCGGCAATCCTGTGTGCATACCGCCGCTTGGCCGACTGTTCGGTCTGCAAGCAGGCTATGCCTGGCAATCGGACCCCGACAAGCCCTTTGACAACTGGCCCGGTCATTGGCTGGTGATTGCAGAGCAAGGTGGGGATCCTTTCATCTACGACAGGCTGTCCGGCCAGGTATTGTTTGCCTTTCATGGTGCAGGGCATTGGGCTCCCAAGGTTTTCGCACCGGACCTCTACACCGCCATCGGAGCGCTGGTCACGGTCGCCAATGCGCATCAAGCATTGGACGAGCAGGAGCTGAATCTCGACGATGGCCTGAGCACCGAGGGCAAAGCCCGGATACTTGCCGAACTCTCCCGTTTCACAGGCAGCGCAGAGCAGGCTGCAGCCATGCTTGCGGCCTGGGAATACTACGAATGAAGCCCACCACCCTCCACCTATGAGTCTTCAACATCTGATCGAAGTACTGCAGGCACTTCCCGCAGATGTGCAGGGCAAGGCCCACGACGGCGAGCGCCTGCTGGATCTGCGCCGCAATGCCGAAGGGCTGAGCTTGCGCCTGACCATCAGTCTGCACGACAACAACGGCAGTGAACCGATTTTCGATGCCTTGCTGCAATGTCCCGCGCAGCCGGGCTCCAAGGCTGCGCAGCTGCAGTCGCTGAGCCCCGGCAACAGCTTCAACAAACGCGCTCAACGGTGCATGGAGCCCATGATGACCTGGGCCATCCAGCTGCTGTCTGAAACACCCGAGCAGATTCGACGCGGCACAGGGCGCAAGCCCCAATGGCAGGAGCCGCTGCAAAAGCTGGTCACAGCATTGAGCCGCGACGCTGGCTGGACCCGGCAATGGCTGCTGCGCAATGAAATGCAACTGGAAGACCTGCGCAAAAAGCAGCGCCTGGACTGGGTGCTGCGTCAGCTGGCAGACGAAGGCCATATCGCCAGAGTCGACTGGAAGGATGACGAGTCTGTCATTGACGGCGCTGCCGATCTGCTGGAAAAACACTATCCAGAACTCGATGCCCAAGCGCCATGGGATGAACTCGAAGACTCGGAACTCGATGATGCCGAAGCAGCCATTGCGGCGGTGAACACTGCGCTTGCGCCGCTGGAGCTCAGGCTTTGCGTCATAGAAAACGATGACGACAGCTATCTGCTGAGTTTGCAAGATGCAGCCTCTGCAGAGCGTCTGCGCCAGGCGCTGCAGGAGGTGGGCCTGAACCTGCAGGAGCTGGACGCATGAAGGGACTATGGAGCCCAGACGCCTCAAGCGCTCAGAAATGGCTGGTCGGCGTTTTCTTGATCGTCATGCTGGGTGCGCTGGTACCCATGTTCTCTCGGGGCTTTGTGCCCAGTGATACATGGCAACTGCAGGCGCTTTACCTCTCTTTGGCATTGACTGCTCTGGGCCTGATCTGGCTGCGTGTTCTGTACAAGCGCGGTCAATGGAAACCTGCCGGCCCCTGGCAAGACTACGGCCCCCTCAAGCGGCTGCTGATGATTCCACTGTGCCTGGGATTTTGGCTGCTGGTGCTCTGGCTCAATCTGGCGGCCACATTGCCCAAGACCTACAACCTGGTCTTCGCCACGGAAGTCCAGACCGAGAGCAGCGCGACCAAAAAGCGCAGCTCGGGACGCTATAGCTGTCACTACCAGCTCAAGCTGGCCGAGGTGCGCTATATGTTTTTCGAGTTCTGCATAGACGAGCAAGCCTTTGACCGCCTTCCCGACGGCCCCATGCCTGCACGCCTGACGGCCCGGCAAAGCTATTTTGGCCGCTCCATTGACAGCATTGCGCTGGCCACACGCAGAGCAGAACCCCAATGAAAACCGACCTCATCGCATACACATCAAGCGATTTCAGCTACATTTTTGATATCACTTGCGTAGAAATATGAGAATCCTGTTGCTCCCTCTGATGTTGATTTCTGGCCTTGGCCTGCTGCTGTGCGCCTGCGTGAACCTGCTCGCATTGACGGGCCAGTTGGAGCTGCTCACCAGTTTGCTCAATGAGGATCAGCAGACAAACCTGTCGGTTGCACTGGGTGGAGGTATCTTTGTGGTCTGGATTCCTGCAGTGCTGATTGCGCAACGCATCAACAACGGCAACCGCCTGAAGTTCTCCTGGAAAAAAGTGCTGGCAGGCTGCCCGGACTGGATGCGCTATGCCGCCTTCACCATCTTCGGCTATGCCATCGTGAACTTTCTCGCCGTCATCTCCAACTCCAGCGTGGACAACGAGCAAGGCGTCAGGGCCTTCACAGGTCACGGCATGGCTTTCTATGCCATGGCCTTCAGCATTTTCTTTTCCAGCTGGAAGCGGCCCGGCATGCTTGCCACCCGCTACTGCCCGGCCGGCCACGAGGTGTCTCATGACGATCAGTTCTGCTCCCTGTGCGGTCTGCCTGCCGCGCAAACCGGTCAGGACCATAATTGAGCCCGCCATAGCCCTGTTGCCACTGCCAATTTCAAAGCGGCAGATACTGCGGGGCAGCTCTCCACCCCACTACCGACTCCACCGCCCAGGCCATGCACCACTCACAGTCTCCCATAGGCATTTTTGACAGCGGCGTAGGCGGCCTCAGCGTGCTGCAGGCGCTGCTCCACGAGCTGCCCCATGAGCAGTTTGTCTATCTGGCCGACAGCGGCAATGCCCCCTATGGCGATGCGCGCGGGGACGCCTTTGTGCAGGAGAGAACCCTGGCAATCGCCCGGCATCTGCGCGAGCACCATGACATCAAGATCCTGGTCATTGCCTGCAACACGGCAACGGCCGCTGCCGTGGAGCTGCTGCGCGCGCAGATGCCGGACCTGCCTGTGATCGGGGTGGAGCCGGCGATCAAGCCCGCGTCCTTTTCCAGCCAGACCCATCATGTGGGCGTGATCGCCACACGCGGCACCATCAGCAGCGGGCGCGTGGCACGACTGGTGGACGAGCATGGTCAGCGCGCCCACTTTCACCTGATGGCTTGCGACGGTCTGGCCAAGGCCATAGAGCGCAGCACCGAACAGCCTTTGCCCGAAAGCACGGAGACTACCGAAACCAGAGCACTCTGCGCAAAGTACATCGGCGCCCTGGGCCAATTTGGCCAAAAAACCGGGCAGATGGATACGCTGGTCCTGGGCTGTACCCACTATGTGTTCGTCAAGGATGATCTGCGCGCGTTGCTGGGCCCCGACATACAGTTTCTGGATACCGGCGCCCCCGTCGCCCGCCAGACCCGGCGCATGCTGGAGCAGCGCAGCCTGCTGGCTCCGGAAAAAGCCGAGAGCGATGCAGCCAGCCCCCGCTTGGCCCTGCCCGCGCAGATTCGGCTCATGACCACAGGCTCGCTGCCTGCGCTGCAGGCTGCTGCCCAGCGCTGGCTGGAACTGCCAGGCAGCTGCTGCAGCCATGCGGCCATTCCTTCACCCAGCGCAGAGGCCATGACAGCCTGAGCCGTCGGCGGGCCCTGCCTCGGACCAGTTCAGCCCCAGAGAGGCTCTGCGCCTGTATCCAGATAGCTGAGATAAAAACGCACATCAAACTCCAGCTGATGGTAGTCCGGCTCCATATGCGTGCACAGCTGATAGAAGGCCTTGTCATGATCCATGACGCGGATATGCGCCAGCTCGTGCACACAGATCATGCGCAAGAAATCATCGGGCGCCTGCTTGAACATGGCGGCCACATGAATCTCGTGGCGTGCATTGAGCTTGCCGCCATGCGCAATTGCGCGGCGCGTATGCAGGCCCAGGGCATTGCGCACCACATGGATCCTGCTGTCGTAGGCGACTCGATGCAGCTGGCCTGCGTTGCGCAGATATTGCGCCTTGAGGGCATCCACATAGTCGTACAAAGCCTTGTCCGTACGCACCGCATGCGCCTGCGGATACTTGCGCAACAGCCATTCAGCGGCCTTGCCGGCCTGCAGCCAGTCGCGCACTTTCTGCTGCAGCGACGGCGCATAGCTGGCCAGATAAGGCAGGGCCAGCGGCGATGCCGCCGCAGCCTTGTCCTTGCGCAGCTGCGCGCTGATGGAGCCCGAATACTTGGGCGTTGGAATAGGCTTCATATCAAATGACAAACCCTCCGGTGCCGCAGTTGCTGCACCCGGGAGGGCTTGAGGTCAGGCAAAAGGCTGGAGGCCGAATCAATGCAGATGGCGCGGGCGGCGATTGCCGCCATGACCAGAGCCGGAGCCACCGGAGCCGCCGCGCGGAGGCTTGCCCAGCTCCAGCGAGCTGACCAGAGCCTCGAAACGCTGCGAGAACAGCTTGTCGATTTCCTGCACCACACCGCCCAGCTCGGCGCCGTCGAAATGGCGCTCCATGAGGTTGACGACATCCTGCACCAGCAGATCGCGCTGCACCTGCATGATGGCCGCCGGATTGGGACCGACGAACAGCATCAGGAAGTCGTCGCGGCTTTGCGCTTCGGCTGGTGCTTCGTCCTCGTCGAACTCGGTGTCGTAGAACGTCACCTCGATGGGCGAACCCTGCTCTGCCAGCTCATTGAGGCCCATGCACATATCGTCCAGAGCCTGTCGGAAATCGTCATCGCCACGCACCGTCCAGCACATCTGCAGCGCGCGCTCTTGCGCATTGAACTGGATGCCAGGCTCTTCATCGTAGAAGCTGGACTCCCCTTCCTTCAGCGAGCGGGCACCGGCATAGGCCCACAAAGGGCGCAGCGCATCCTGGAGCTGCTCGTACGTAACATCAGCACGGAGCAGAACCTGACCGTGGACATGAATTTCAAAAGCAGCGTTGTAACTAGACATTTATTGATCTCTTGGAGTGCAGGCCCTACCAGCATGACAGAGCTTCAGCTCCATATTGCATCGAAGCCGGAGCTTTTCCAAGCTCCTTAACCAATGCCTGGCACCCCTGTGCCCGATAGCATTACAGAGGGAGATTTTCTCACCGAAGTCATAACCGCGCAGGCTCGTGGATTCAGCCACGCTCAGAAGAAAATGCCGTTGATCAGCAACCAGGCCGCAAAACCCCACAACGTCAATGCCGCCAGGCGCTGAAACACCTGGGGCTGCAGCCAGCGGACGCGGCCGCCTATGAGCAAGGAGCCAAATACAATCCACAGCCCGCCAATCGATGCCACCAACAGCACAAAGCGGCCCATGACTCCCGCATAGTTGGAGACGCTGAGCCAGGTCTGCACCGGAAACAGCGCCATCGCAAAAATCACGGCCTTGGGGTTGAGCAGCGTGGCAATGAACAGCTCAAGAGGCCTGACCGAAACCAGCAACTCCTGTAACGGATCCCGCCCGGCTTGGTACCAGAGCCGCAAGCCCAGTTTGCCGATATACAGACCGCTGACCACCTTGATGATGTTGATGACAAAGGGATAGTCATGCATCGTGGTGTTGAGCACCAGCCCCCAGATGCTGGTCGCACAGACATAGCCCAGACACTCAAAGGACAGCAAAGGAGCCGAGCGGCGCAGCCCCTGGCTGATGCCCGAAGAGGCCAGCAAGGTATTGGTGGGCCCGGGAGTGAGAAGAATGGTCGCAATGACCAACAGAAAAGACCAATCGTTAACGTTCATCCCTGAACAAGCCCCGCGATAACGGCAGAACAGGGCATGTTTTGTTGCGATGCAGCAAGAATAACGACATAAAGAGAATTTTCGACGCAGAGCGCGGGAGCCGACAGGTTTCTGTCATCCATGTTTCACGCACTGGGAACGCCATTTTTCAGCGGGTGCAAAACAAAAAGGACTTCGAGGCCACAAGCCTGGAGTCCTTGTCAACGCACTCAAAAGACTGGTGCCTCGAGCCGGAATCGAACCGGCACGCTTCGTTAAAAGCGGCAGATTTTAAGTCTGCAGTGTCTACCAATTTCACCATCGAGGCCCACTTGCCACATGGTGCAAGCACCACCCGGCAAGTATTGCATCAGCCAACAGGCCAACGCAATAAAAAAGGGAAGCTTTTGCTTCCCTTTTCAAAACTTGGAGCGGGAAAACGGGTTCGAACCGTCGACCTATACCTTGGCAAGGTATCGCTCTACCAACTGAGCTATTCCCGCATCTCTGAAAGCATCAGGCTTTTCAGAACAGACTCGAATTATAGCCAGAAAATTTCATTGACTTTTCAAGTTCGGCAAATTTCTCGCTCTACAGGTTTCAAGCAGCCTGGACCGCCGGCTCAAGGCGGTCTTTGACGATCTGTATCAAGTCCCGCTTTTGCACCTTGTTGGAGGCGTTGACGGGCAGGCTGTCGAGTTGCAGCACAAAACGCGGCACCTTGTAATTGGCCATATTGGCACGGCACCAGGCAATGAAGGCATCCTTGTCCAGCGTCATACCGTTGCGCACCACCACGCAGGCACAGCCGACCTCGCCCATGCGCTCGTCGGCCACGCCGATCACGGCAACCTGTGCCACTTCGGGATGGTTGGAAAGCAGGCGCTCGATTTCGGCAGGGTAGCAATTGAAGCCGCCCACGATGAACATGTCCTTGAGTCGATCGGTAATACGCAGATAACCACGCTCGTCGAGCACGCCGACATCGCCGGTATGCAGCCAGCCGTCGACGTCGATGGTCTCTGCCGTGGCCTGCTCGTCCTCGAAGTAGCCCTGCATGATGTGATAACCACGCAGCAGTACCTCACCGGCTTCGCCGGCCATCACGGTCCGGCCCTGCCCGTCCACGCAACGCACCTCGGTGCCGGGCAAAGCCTTGCCGCAGGTATTGGCCACGGTCTCCACCGAATCCGTCGGCTCACACAAGGTGGCACAGCCACCGCACTCCGTCAGACCATAGGCTGTGGTCACGTTTCTGATGCCCAGCTCCTCGCGCATGCGCTTGATCAGAATCGGAGGCACGGTCGAAGCCCCCGTGACCGAGGACTCCAGTGAACTCAGATCGAAGTTCTTGAGCCCCGGATGGGCCAGCATGGACAGGAACAGCGTGGGCGGCCCGGGCATGAAGCTGATGCGGTCGCTTTCGATGCGGCGCAGGATCGCCTCGGCATCGAACACCTGTTCGGGATAGACCGTCGCGCCCTGCAGCAAAGCCGCCACCCAGCCTGCCTTGTAGCCGAAGGTGTGAAAGAAAGGGTTGACGATCAGATAGCGGCTGCCTTCGCTCAATCCCACCACATCGGACCAGGCCTTGAATGCCAGAATCGTCGGGCGGTGCGCGCACATCACGCCCTTGGGACGGCCCGTGGTGCCCGAGGTGAACATCAGGTCCGCCGTATCGTCTGGCTTGATACGGGCCTCACGCTGCAGCTGTGCCTGCGCATCTGTGGCATCGGCCTTGGCCATGAACTGGGCCCAGCTCAAATCCGCGCTGGGCAAGACCTTGTCGCCCAGCACCACCAGATGCTCCAGCGTCGCAGGGCGCTGTCCGCTCAGCAGGTCGGGGTAGTAGTTGTTGAGGAAGTCGCCCACGCTGACCAGCACCTTGGCGCGGCTACGCTCCAGAATGTCGGCAGCCTCGGCCCCCTTCATGCGCGTGTTCAGGGGCACCAGCACGGCGCCCGCGGCATGCACTCCGCAGGCCGCCACAATCCATTCGCTGAGATTGGGCGCCCACAGAGCCACACGGTCACCGGCCTGCACACCCAGCGTCATCAGGGCCCGCGCCACCTGGCGGCTGAACTGCTGCAACTGCTGATAGCTGATGGAGTTGCCATTTTCGACAATGGCTGCACGCTCGGCAAAGCGGCCGGCCACATCGGCCAGCATGCCAGGCAGGGTCAGTGCGGCCTCCGGCATCGCGTTCTGTTGGATGTTCGACATGGTTTACTCCGGGAATTTGACGCGCAGCTTCTCGCTGGTGGGAACCGACTGGCAGGCCAGGGTCCATTTCTTGGACAGGTCTTTGGCATCCAGCACCTCGTTGTGGCGCAGATGCACGCTGCCGTCCTGCACCTGGCACATGCAGGAGGCACACATTCCGGCCTGGCAGGAAAAAGGCAGGTTGATGCCAGCGCGCAAACCGGCTTCAAGAATGGTTTCCGTGCCGCTGCAGGCAAATTCGTAGTCTTCACCATCCAGGCGCAGCTGCACCACCGCCTCATCGACAGCCGCCTCCCCGAGCGAAGCCGCATCTTGCCGCTGCATCTGTTGCAGGGTTTCCTCGTCAGGCAGAGAAACAAAGCGCTCCACATGCACCTGCTCTGCGGGCATGCCGGCTGCAATCATCGCGGCTTGCGCGGCATCCATGAAAGGACCCGGCCCGCAGATAAAGGCCTGACCGGCATGGGGTATCCAGGGCGTGGCCCAGGCCACCAACTGCTGCAGGGAAGGAGCTCCTTGCACCGAGTCAAGCCAGTGCACAACCTGCAAGCGGTCCGGATACTCTGCCGCCAGTTGCTGCAGGTCCTTCTTGAAAATGACCGAGCGCTCGTCACGGTTGGCATAGAACAGAACGACATTGCCCCGATGCTGCTTGAGCACGGTGCGCAAGATGGAAAACACTGGCGTAATGCCGCTGCCCCCGGCCAAAAGCAGAAAGTTCTGGCCCAGATTCCTGGGAGAAAACAGGCCGGAAGGCGGCATGAGCTCGATGGTGTCACCCACTCGCACCTTGTCGCAGACCCAGTTGGAGCCTCGCCCTTGATGCACGCGCTTGACGGTCACGCGCAGCGCATCATCCAGCTCCGGTGCACTGGACATGGAATAGCAACGCGGTACAAAGTGGCCCTCTATCGGCAGTCGCAGCGTCAGAAACTGGCCGGGCTTGTAGCTGAACTGCTCAGCCAACGCCTCGGGTACATCAAACACAATGGATTTGGTGTCGTGTGTTTCGTCGATCACCGCGCGCACCCGCAACGGGTGATAGCGCGATGCGGTTGTTGTGGCTTCACTGCTCATTTTTATCCCCCTTACTCACTCACACTTATCTGTGCAGCCACGGCCGGCGCTCCAACCCATGGCTGCCCCCAACATTCAGGGGTTAAACAATCAGGCTTTCCTCTGCTCCCAAGGCAGTTGCAGCGGCACTGGATGGCGGCGCATCAGCCAAAGCCGCGGCCTTTCCTGCACGACGCCCGGAAAACACGCAGTCCGCCAAGGAAAGCCCACTGACATAGCGCGAGGACGCCACGCCAATGGCCGTACGCCCTGCGGCATACAGGCCTGGTATGTCACGGCCTGCGCCATCGACGACCGCACCACTGTCCTCATTGATCTTGAGGCCACCCAGACTCAGCACGGCCAGCGGGAACATCTTCTGGTGAATGGAGATGTCGATGGCAAACAAAGAACCACCCTTGAACTCATGGCGCAGATCCCGGGACTTGCCCATGGGATCGTCGATTTCGCCGCGTGCCGCGGCATTGGCCGCATCGAACTGGCGCTGCAACAGGGCTGCGTCAGCACCGATCTTGCAAGCGAGATCGGCCACCGACCGGCCCTTGATCGCCACCTTGTACATCAGCGCCAGCGCCGGAACAGACTGGAAAGCCCAGAGGCCACCAAACAGGCACTGCCAGGTTGCCTGACGACGCAGACTGCTGTCGATGATGAGCCAGGCCTTGCCGCCCTGCTTTTCCATCATCTCGTAGCCCAGCTTGGCGCCATAGGCCTGCTCGTTGCAAAAGCGCTTGCCCTTGGTGTTGACCACCAGCCCCTTGGGCCAGACGGCCGGAGGAGTGAGGAAGCGCCAGGCCGAGATATTGTTCAGGTCCTGCCCTATTCCACCCACGGACTGCCCCAGACGCAGACCCGAGCCGTCGCAACCGGCCGCCCCTGTCAGCCAGCCCGGCTTGTAGGCTGGGGCATGCTGGTCCATCAACTCGGAGTTGAAGATATAGCCGCCGGTGCAGAGGATCACGCCTTTTCTGGCGCGGACAAAGAGCTTCTCGCCAATCTCGCTCTCGATCTGGGCCGCTTCGCGGCGGCCCGCCTGCGCACGCGGTGCCTGGTACAAGCGCCATTTGGCCACCAGTTCATCCAGCTTTTTATGGCGTTCGGTGCGTGGATCACCGTCTGGCAACACCGTCACCTCTACGCCCAACACACGCCCGGTCTCCTGCTCGCGCACCAGGCGCTGGACACGCGCCTGGGTCAGCGTACGGGCACCATGGGCCAGCGTGGACTGCTTGAGCGCTGCAAAGAAAGTAGCGCCAGATTGCCCCTTGGCCATCACACGGTGACCGCGCGGAGCGGGCTTCTCGGCCAGTGCCGGGTTGCCGTAGGCCGGCACGACCTCATTGCCCGAGTAGTAGAGATAAACACCATCGGGCGGATACGAGGTCTTGTAAGCCGGCATGGTGGAATCAAAGCGTGCGCCTTGCTTTTCCAGCCACTGCAGATTGGCCACGCTCTCGCGGCTGAAACGCGCCAGAGTGGCATCGCTGACGACTCCATTGACCTCATGCCTGAGGTAGGCGGTCATGGCTTCGGGGCTGTCTTCGAAGCCGGCCTCCTTCTGGTATCTGGTGCCGCCACCGGCGTAAACCACGCCGCCGGAAAGCACACTGGCACCACCACCGCTGAAACGGTCGATCACCAGCACCTCGGCGCCTTGCTCGCGCGCTTCAATGGCGGCGCTGGCTCCTGCGCCCCCCCAGCCGACCACGACCACATCGGCGACATCGGACCACTGAACATCCTCTGCAGAACGTACATCAAGCGCCGGGCCGACCGGGTTGATCGTGCTGATCTGTTGCTTGGAACCGTTTGTCATTTCAGTCCCTTCAAACCGCCTTGCCCAACAGATGCGGGTTCTCCAGTGGCAGTGGCTTGCCAACCAGATCGGCCACGGCGCGAAAGGCAAACGTCATGGCGGGGCCCAGCGTGGAGCCAGCGCCCGCATAGGCAGGCCCCATGACCGAAGCAGAGTTGTTGCCCACGCAATACAAACCCTCGATGATCTGGCCCTCGGTGTTCAACACACGGCCTTCGCGATCGGTGAGCAGACCGCCCTTGGTACCGATCTCGCCGGGCCACAGACGCATGGCATAGAACGGCCCCTTCTCTATGGGGCCAAGATTGGGGTTCTTCAAACGCGGATCGCCGTAATAGCGGTCGAACACATTGCCGCCACGGTCAAAATCCAGATCCTTGCCGGTCTTGGCGTATTCGGTCATGCGACGAGCGCTGTCCTTGAGACCCGCGGCATCGACACCGATCTGGGCCGCCAGATCATCCAGCGTCTCGCCCTTCCAGTAGACATTGTTCAGCCAGTTCTTGTGCAGCTTGCTGTCGGGCACGGCAGAGCCTGGCATCAGCGGGCCCATGGGGTTTTGTGCACGAAAGCTCGCGTCAAACACAATCCAGGCGGGCACACCGCCATTACCCTTGGCTTCCTCGGCCAACATGGCCTGCTGAAACTCGGGGTATGGACCTGATTCATCGAGGAATCGCTGCCCCTTGGCATTGACCACCATGCAGCCTGGCAGTGAGCGCTCGACAAAGATGCCACGGAATGCAGGCTCCATAGGCACATCCATGGTCGGAACGCCCCAGGACCAATCCATGAGGTGCAACTGAGCCCCCACGGTCTGACCCGCACGATGAGCATCACCCTCATTGCCGCCCACAGGCGTGGCCGTCCACTCGGCTTTGGTAGGTTTGTTCAGATACTGATCGCGCATCTGTTGATTGCGCTCGAAACCGCCAGCGCCCAGCATTACGCCGCGCCTGGCTTTGATCTCTGTGCGCTGACCATGTTTTTCGACGATAGCGCCCGTCACACGGCCTGATGCATCCTGCATCAGCTCCTTGAACGGGGCATTGCGCCACATCTCGACGCCCGCCTTGTTGGCCGCCGTCAGCAAACCGGCCACCAGCGCCTGACCACCGGTCATGCGGCGGTCGCGGCGCGTCTTGCCGCGCCAGGGGTAGTCGAGAAAATATTTGAGCATGATGCCAACCAGAGAGAAGCGAGACTTGAACTCGCGCGAAAGCATGGAATGGGCCTCGAAGGCGTTCATGCTCATGCGACCGAAGATCTGGGTACTCGGCAGGCCCGGTCGCATGGTTTCCAGTGCGTCCAGGCCCAGCTTGGCAGCATTGAAGTCCATGGGATCCATGGTTCGACCACCGGGCTTGGAGCCTTCGATATGCGGGTAGTAATCCGCATACCTGGCCATGGCGCGGTAGGGAATGCCGATCTGGCGCAGGTACTCGGCCATCTTGTTGGCGGTTTCCACATAGGCCAGCACGCGGTCATCGCTGGCCATGCCGCGCACGCATCGCTTCATATAGCTGAATGCGGTTTCCAGATCGTCCTTGACGCCCGCGTTCTGCTGGTCGTAATTGACGGGAATCCAGATGCCGCCACCCGACAGAGCCGAGGTACCACCGAACAGATCCGTCTTTTCCACCACCAATGTCTTGAGGCCTTGCTCCTGAGCGCGAATGGCGCCCAGCAAGGCCCCCGCACCAGAGCCCACAACGATCAGGTCATATTCTTGTTCTGCCATTCCCTGTCTCCGTCAATCTTTGTTTTATGGATGGACTGTCGCAATAAGGCGAGTGCGACAGCGACCGCAATGGGCAACTGCCGCAGCTTTTGCTGAACTCAATCAGACAAAAGGCTCCTGGTTGGCGATGCCCAGCACATGCGAGCCATAAGCGCGCACATAGGCATCGGTGTTGTTGGCGATATGGGTACGGCCCTGGTGGATGTCGCGGAACACGCGCTCGATGGGATTGGTCTTGAACGTGCCGCTGGCCGCGCAGGCACGCATCAGCTCGTTGGCATGAAAGCCCGTGAGCTTGGGTACATAGGAGGCCTGAGCGCGCTGCAGCAAACGCTCCTCCAGCGAGAGCTGGATACCGGTCTTGGCGGCATCGACGATTCGGGCGTAGTTGCGGAACAGCGTGAGCTTGAGCTGGTCCAGCGCAATCGTGGCCTCGGTCACGGCAGTCTGGGCATTCACGTCCTCGGCCATCTTGTTGCCATGCTTGCCTATGTGCGAGGTCGCACGCTGGGTGAACGAGGCGATCGCGCCCTCCAGCGCGCCCAGGCAGGCGGTGGAGACCGCACGCTGGAACACATGGGTGAAGGGAATAAGGAACAGCCAGCCGGTGTTTTCCTTGCGGCCGGGGCAGCCAGCGTCGCTGTGGTCATTGGTGTACTGGATGCGGTGCGCAGGCACAAAAGCGTTTTCCACCACGATGTCGTGGCTGCCCGTGCCGCGCAGGCCCAGCACGTCCCAGTTGTCCTCGATACGGTAGTCGGACTTGGGCAGCAGAAAGGTCACATGCTCCAGGCCCGGCGTGCCATCGCGCTTGGGCAGCAGACCGCCAAGGAACAGCCAGTCGCAGTGCTTGGAGCCGGTGGAGAAGCTCCAGCGACCGCTGAACTTGAAGCCGCCCTCCACAGGCTCGGCCTTGCCCGTGGGCATATAGGTGGAGGCAATGCGCACGCCGCTGTCCTTGCCCCAGACATCCTGCTGGGCCTGGTCAGGGAACAACGCCAGCTGCCAGGGGTGTACACCGACCACGCCGTAGATCCAGGCCGTGGACATGCAGCCCTTGGCCAGCTCCATCTGCACGGTATAGAACACGCGCGGATCCATCTCGTAACCGCCCCAGCGCTTGGGTTGCAGCACGCGGAACAGACCTGCCTCGGCCATCTCAGCAATGGTCTCGTCGCTGATCCGGCCTTCACGGTCGGCCTGCTGGGCGCGCTCGGCCAGCTTGACAGCCAGGGCCCTGGCACGCTCGATCACAGCCAGTGCATCAGGGGTGAGGTAGTTGTCGGTCATTGTGTTCATAGCTGTCTCCGGTTGCCGCTCCACCGGGCGGCTTGTGGTGTGGTGGGCAAGGCATTGGGCCTATGGCAAAGAATGCTCTCACCGCACAAACACAGCTTCATCGTCCGATCAGACTAACGAGCGGACACTCTTCACAGTCCCTTCCCGCAAGCGATTTCTGCCGCCAGAAACGGACCTGGGACAAACACCGAGAGCTGCTTTTCCCTGCTAGTCCATGTGAAGGATTCAAAGAAAACCCAATCGCCGCACTCTTGCATCAAGGAGACATTCACCTCATGCAAAGCACCGCAGCACCCTTCGATCCCAAAGACTTCCGCCGCGCCCTGGGCATGTTCGGCACCGGGGTCACCATCGTCACCACTCGTGCCGAAAACGGTGAGCCTGTAGGAATCACGGCCAACAGCTTCAACTCGGTCTCGCTGGAGCCGCCCATGGTGCTGTGGAGCCTGGCCAAGAACGCACGCAGCCTGCCCGTGTTCCAGAGCGCCGACACCTGGAATGTGCACATCCTCTCCAACGAGCAGGAGGCGCTGTCCAACCGCTTTGCGCGCGCTGGCGAAGACAAGTTCTCGGGCCTGGCGCTGGACTCCGAGGCCGCCCATGCCCCGCTGCTGCAGGACTGCAGCGCGCGCTTCAAATGCAAGACCGCTTTCCAGTACGACGGGGGCGACCACATCATTTTTGTGGGCGAGGTCACCGCTTATGACGCCAACCCTCATGCACCTTTGCTATATGTGACCGGGGGCTACGCCCTGGCTTCACGCAAGGCCGACGCCGTGGCCAGCGAGCCTGCGGCCGATACCAACACCGCCTATTCCGAGAATCTGATCGGCTATCTGATGGGCCGCGCGCACTTCCAATTTCTGAGCGGTCTGCGCAAGCCCATGGCGGCCTATGGCATGACGGATGCCGATTTTTACGTGCTCTCGCTGCTCAGTA
The DNA here is from genome assembly GCF_030064165.1 of Comamonas resistens. Classification (NCBI taxonomy): domain Bacteria; kingdom Pseudomonadati; phylum Pseudomonadota; class Betaproteobacteria; order Burkholderiales; family Comamonadaceae; genus Comamonas; species Comamonas resistens. The sequence continues at coordinate 1,540,577 of NZ_CP125947.1, read as the reverse complement.
TCCAGCAGCCCCAATCCCCTGCCGAAATCGCCTCTCACATGGCCTACACCGGCACGGATATCGGCGCCGTGGCCCTGCAGTCGCTGATCCGCAAGGGCTGGGTCGAGGAAAGCCCGGAGCGCGCGCAGTCACTGCAACTCACGACCCAGGGCAATGCAGCCATCTTGCATGTGCTGGCGGCCGCCAAGGCCGTGGAAACCGATCTCATCGAAAGCCTGGGCGAAATGGAAGCCGCCACCATGCGCAATCTGCTCAAGAAAGCCATTGCCGCTACCGACCCTGGTCTGCCCAAGCTCTGGCAGGCCAAGGTCTGACCCCTTCAATGCTTTCCCTCACCCGAAGGTAGGAGACAGCCTTCGCCTATTCACTCCAACCATAAAGAACAGAGATGAGCACTTTTTCTATTCCAGAAGGCAAATATGTGGACATCGGCCTGGTGGCCGGTCATCCCCAGCGCGTGCACTATCACGAGCAGGGCTCGGGCGAGGCGGTGATCTTTCTACACGGCGCCGGCACGGGTGCCAGCGGCTACAGCAACTTCAAGGGCAACTATCCTGAATTTGCCAAGGCGGGTTTCCACTCCATCGTTCCCGATCTGCTGGGCTACGGCCTGTCTTCCAAGACCGAAGAGCCCAAGCAGTACGACATGGATTTCTTCATCGCCGGCGTCAAGGGCTTGGTGGATCAACTGGGGCTGAAGAACATCACCCTGCTGGGTAACTCGCTGGGCGGCGCGGTGGCCCTGGGCTATGCACTCAAGTACCCAGAAGATGTCAAAAGCCTGATCCTCATGGCGCCCGGCGGCGTGGAAGAGTTTGAAGCCTATATGGCCATGCCCGGCATTGCCAATATGTTCAATGTCTACAAATCGGGCAAGACCGGCCCCGAAGCCATGCGCGCCGTCATGAGCATGCAGGTGGTGGACCAGGCCCTGCTGACCGACGAGATCATCAACGAGCGCGCGCCCATTGCGCTGACCCAGACCGAGGCCTCGCGCTCACGCCTGTACATCCCCAATATGACCGAGCAGTTGCCGCAGCTGCAATGCAATGTGCTGGGCTTCTGGGGCATGCAGGATGCATTCAACCCCGTGGGCGGTGCGGACAAGCTGGCTCGCGGCATCAAAAACTGCCGCGTCGTGCTGGTCAACCAGTGCGGTCACTGGGTGCAAGTCGAGCATCGCGAGATGTTCAATCGCACTTGCATCGACTTCATGAAGAACGGCTGATTGATCATGAGTGACAAGCAATTCATCGAACAGCAAGGCCAGCGCCTGTATGAGGCGCTGCGCGCAGCCAGGACCCTGGCACCGCTGACCGACAGCCACCCCGAGATGACGGTCGAGGATGCCTATCACATCTCCCTGCACATGCTGCGCCTGCGCGAAGCCGCGGGCGAGCGCGTGATCGGCAAGAAGATAGGCGTGACCTCCAAGCCCGTGCAAGACATGCTGGGCGTGTTCCAGCCCGACTTTGGCTTTCTGACCGACAGCATGGAGTTTGAAGATGGCGCAGCTGTCTCGCTCAAAGCCGCGGGTCTGATTCAGCCCCGCGCCGAGGGCGAGATCGCCTTCATGCTCAAGAAGGACCTGCAAGGCCCGGGCGTGACCAAGGAAGATGTGCTGGCCGCTACCGAATGGGTGGCGCCCTGCTTCGAGATCGTGGACTCGCGCATCAACGACTGGAAGATCCGCATCCAGGACACCGTGGCCGACAACGCCTCCTGCGGCGTCTTTGTCATCGGCAAGCAGCACACCGATCCTGCGTCCTTAGATCTGGCCGCCACCTCCATGCAGATGCACAAGAACGGTCAGCCCGCAGGCTCAGGCCTTGGCAGTGCCGTGCAAGGCCACCCTGCCGAAGCCGTGGCCTGGCTGGCCAACACCCTGGGCGCCTTCGGCATTCCGTTCAAGGCCGGTGAAGTGATTCTCTCCGGCTCCCTCGCTCCCCTGGTGCCTGCGGCCGCCGGCGACCATTTCAAGATGGTCATCGAAGGCCTGGGCACCTGCTCCATTCAATTCACCGAGTAAAACACCATGACGCAAAAAAAGATCAAGTGCGCGCTGATCGGGCCTGGCAATATCGGCACCGACCTGCTCATGAAGCTGCAGCGCTCCCCGATTCTGGAGCCCGTATGGATGGTCGGCATCGACCCCGAATCCGATGGTCTGAAACGCGCCCGTGAAATGGGCATCAAGACCACGGCCGACGGCGTGGACGGCCTGCTGCCCTTCGTCAAGCAAGACGGCATCCAGATCGCCTTCGACGCCACCAGCGCCTATGTCCATGCCGAAAACAGCCGCAAGCTCAACGAGCTGGGCGTGCTGATGATCGACCTGACGCCCGCGGCCATCGGCCCCTATTGCGTGCCCAGCGTGAACCTGGCCGAGAAGGTCGCCGAAAAGGCCATGAACGTGAACATGGTCACCTGCGGCGGCCAGGCCACCATCCCCATGGTGGCTGCGGTATCGCGCGTGCAGGCCGTGAGCTACGGCGAGATTGTGGCCACGGTATCGAGCCGCTCCGTCGGCCCCGGCACGCGCAAGAACATCGACGAGTTCACCCGCACCACTTCGGGCGCAGTCGAGAAGATCGGCGGCGCGCAAAAGGGCAAGGCCATCATCGTGATCAACCCGGCCGAGCCGCCGCTGATCATGCGCGACACCATCCACTGCCTGACGGTGGACACGCCCAAGCCCGCCGAGATCGAAGCCTCGGTGCAGGACATGATCAAGCAAGTACAGAAATACGTGCCCGGCTACAAGCTGGTCAACGGCCCGGTCATCGACGGCAACCGCGTCTCCATCTATATGGAAGTCGAGGGCCTGGGCGACTACCTACCCAAGTACGCCGGTAATCTGGACATCATGACCGCCGCAGCCGCACGCACCGCCGAGATGTTTGCCGAAGAAATCCTGGCTGGCCGCTTCGAGCTGTCTGAAGCCGCCGCATCCGCTGTTGCAGCCTGATCCAAGGAGAAACACATGTCCCTCAAAGGCAAGAAAATCACCGTTCACGACATGACGCTGCGTGACGGCATGCACCCCAAGCGCCACCTCATCTCGCTGGAGCAAATGAAGGCTGTGGCCACAGGTCTGGACGCGGCGGGCGTGCCGCTGATCGAAGTCACCCACGGCGACGGTCTGGGCGGCAGCTCGGTCAACTATGGCTTCCCCTCCCATACGGATGAGGAATACCTGTCCGCCGTCATCCCGCTGATGAAGCAGGCCAAGGTCTCGGCCCTGTTGCTGCCCGGCATTGGCACCGTTGATCACCTGAAGATGGCCCACGAGCTGGGCGTTTCCACCATCCGTGTGGCCACGCACTGCACCGAGGCTGACGTGTCCGAGCAGCATATCTCCATGGCCCGCAAGATGGGCATGGACACCGTTGGCTTTCTGATGATGGCCCATATGAACAGCGCCGAAGGTCTGGTCAAGCAGGCCAGGCTGATGGAAAGCTATGGCGCCAACTGCATCTACATCACCGACTCGGCCGGCTATATGCTGCCGGACGACGTGAAGGAGCGTCTGTCCGCCGTGCGCCAGGCGCTGAAGCCCGAGACCGAACTGGGCTTCCATGGCCACCACAACCTGGCCATGGGCATTGCCAACTCGCTGGCCGCCATCGAAGTCGGCGCCAATCGCATTGACGCTGCGGCTGCAGGCCTGGGCGCGGGCGCGGGCAACACGCCCATGGAGGTGCTGATCGCCGTATGCGCGCGCATGGGCATTGAAACCGGCGTGGACGTATTCAAGATCCAGGACGTGGCCGAAGACCTGGTCGTGCCGCTGATGGACTTCCCCATCCGCATCGACCGCGACGCGCTGACCCTGGGCTATGCGGGCGTGTACGGCAGCTTCCTGCTGTTTGCCAAGCGCGCCGAAGCCAAGTACGGCATTCCCGCGCGCGAGCTGCTGCTGGAGCTGGGCCGCCGCGGCATGGTGGGCGGCCAGGAAGACATGATTGAGGACACGGCACTGACCATGGTGCGCCAGCGCCAGAAGCAGCCCGTCGCAGCCTAGTCTTTACCGGTTCATTTCCACTTTGTATGGGGTTCAGTGGCTGCCTGGGCGGCCGCTGAACCTTTTTTCATGGACAACGGAGCACGGTGCACAAGATCTGAACAAGAGCGACCTGCAGGGAGAGAAAGGCCGGGCAACGATGCCAGGCTTTGCACCGGGACGAAGGGCCACAGAAAGAGCGAGCGAAGTCCGGCCATGCACGGACCTGCCGCGGATCGTTTTCAGGGCGGTGCTGCGCCTGCCCCAGGCCTGGAGATCAATAGGCGAGAGCCGCGACCACTTGCCAGGAAGTCTGGGAGCTGGCCAGACGAATGCCCTCTGGCAGCTTGACCTGGGTAGTCTCCTGCGCCGCCACTACCGTCTGTTGGGGCATGTTCGTGGCGGGCAGGTACAGGGCCAACGCTGCGGCAGCAAGCATGATGACCCTGAATCCGTTCAGCAGATGGAATTGCTTTTTCATCGTTGTCTCCTGTTCCGTCTCAATGGCTCTTTGACTGCAGTATCGCCAGCGCAAAAACGCCGGCATCGTCCATCTTGATGAGCAGGTATCTACTTAGGTGCCAACCCGCAGACTTTGCTTCGATATGGTTTTAGCTATTGAAACAAGAGCTTCCACCACCCTAAAACAATAGATTTCAGGCTTTTCAAGAATTCAAATGCTTTGGAGACAAGCGCCATCAGCTATCAATTTCAACAGCCTGGCTGCCGAACGGGTACAAAAAAGGGCTTTGCCAAAGCAAAGCCCAAACCTTGAAGAAATTGAACCAGACCGGACGGCCACCACCGTCCGGGCCCAGGCAATCACATACAGAGAATCACCAGATCGCTGATGACAGCCGGATGGTCCTGGCCGCCACATGGATGTTGAGCTCCATGATCATCTGCATGCTGCGCCTGAGCTGCTTCACGCCCCTGATGCGCGAGCGCACGGGTCTTGAAGCTGACGGCACGGTCACCCGGCGCCGGACGCAAGGCCATGCCGATCTTCAACGCTTCGGTGCCCACGCCTGTTGCCTAGTGCCCGTTGCGTCAGATCGGCCACCGACTCCGGATGAAGCATGCGCGGCGCGGTCGCCTGCCTCTCAGGTCTGTACTGCGCAATGCCGACCAGCGCTACCTCCTCTTGCCAACCCAAATTGGTCTCCCTCTTTTAGAAATTGTTGCCTCATTGTGGGAGCAAAGAGCACCCGGGCCATCGTCAATGCAGACTAAGAACTCAGCCCCGTAGATACCCTCAGTTCCCAGAGCTAACGTCCATTCGGACGATGTTGCCAAAGGCTCGAATCCTGAATCTGCATATGTGTTCGCGACTCACGCACAAGCGTGTGTCAGGCCCATAAGGAGACAAAGTGAAAACAGCCGTCGGTATAGGCGCAGCAGCATTGGTGGCATTTGCCTCCGCGCTAGCCTTTGCGCCTCGCACCCCGCCACCTCTCGCACCCACGACCATAGGCGTGGAGCGCACCCATTTCAATGCCATCACCCAGGTTGGCGACCGCATCCTCACGGTCGGAGCCATGGGCGAAATCCTCTACTCGGACGACAAGGGCGCCCACTGGACTGCCGCCAGGCTGAACCAGGATCGTCAGGCCCTGATCGTCAGCGTCGCTTTTGCGCCCGACAGAAAGACCGGCTTTGCCGTGGGCCACGAAGGCTGGATTCTGCGCACCAAGGATGGCGGCAGCACCTGGGAGGAGATGGCCTTCTCCAAGGAAAACGGCGAACCCCTAATGTCGGTTGCACGCCTGCCATCGGGTGACTGGATCACCGTGGGCGCATTTGGCCGTGCACTGGAGTCCAAGGACGGCGGCAAGAGCTGGCAGCCCCTGGCCTTGCCCGCAGAAGTCGAAGACAAGCATATGAACCGCATTGCCAGCTCTGCCGACCAGCAGCACTGGCTGATCGTGGGCGAGCGCGGTCTGGTGCTCAAGTCTGACGACGCCGGTGCCACCTGGCACACCGAGCCCGCCTTCTACAACGGTTCGTTCTACAACGCCATGGCAACCAAGGGGGACGGCTGGCTGATCTACGGCATGCGCGGCAATGCCTTCCTGCAGTCGGCGCCGGGCGCGCAGTGGCTCAAGTCCCAGGTTCCCGCCCCCATCTCCTTCTTTGGCCACGCCCTGGAAGGCGACGGAACCATCGTTCTGGTCGGTCAGGGCAGCATGCTGGGCCTGAGCATGGATGGCGGCAAGACTTTCTCCCTGGAACGCGCCAGGGGCCGCGCCACGCTGACCGACATCGTGCTGGCCGGCGCCAACAACGGCTGGATATCCAGCGACGCCGGGCTGCAGCCCTTTCCCCCACAGGCCGAGGCCGCCCCCCAGGCTGACCAAGGAGACAAGCCATGACCTTGACCGAACCCGTAAGCCGCCTGGACCGGTTCATCGCCGCCACCGCCCGCTGGCTGATCTCCTGGAGCAAGACCATCGTCGTGCTCACCTTGCTTGCCACCGCCTTGCTGGGCGTCTCCGCCATGCGCACGCATCTGGACCCGGGCTTCAACAAGCTCATCCCCATGCGCCACGCCTATATGGAGGCGTTCCTCAAACACTCTGCCACCTTCTCGGGCGCCAACCGCATCCTGGTCAGCGTGGAATGGAAGGGCCAGGGCGATATCTACAACCGGGAATTCCTCGAAGCCCTACGCGGTGTCACCGACGAGGTGTTCTTCACCCCCGGCGTCAACCGCGGCCAGGTGTACTCGCTCTACACGCCGAACGTGAAGTACATAGAAATCACCGAAGACGGCTATGTGGGCGAGGTGCTGATCCCCTCACGCTTCGAAGCCGACGCCGAAGGGCTGGCCCAGGTGCGCTCGAATGTGGCCAAGTCCGGCCAGATCGGCTCTCTGGTCAGCAACGACCTCAAATCCGCCATGGTGCGCGCCGACCTGCTGGAAGTGGATTCCAAGACCGGCGAAAAGCTCGACTATCACAAGGTGGCACAGCGCCTGGAGGAGATCCGCAGCAAGTTCGAAGGCAAGAACATCTCCATCCACATCATTGGTTTTTCCAAGGTGCTGGGCGACGTGATGGACGGCCTGAGCACGGTGATGACCTTCTTCGCCATTGCCTTTGTCGTCACGGCCATCATGCTTCGCCTCTATACCAAGTCCACCAACATCACGGTGGTGGGTCTGGCCGTGGCGCTGCTGCCCGTGATCTGGCTGCTGGGCATTTTGCCGCTGATCGGCTACGGCATTGATCCCATGTCGATTCTGGTGCCCTTCCTGATTTTCTCCATTGGCGTGTCTCATGCCGTGCAGATGACAGGAGCCTGGAAACATGATGTGCGCGCGGGCCTGAGCTCCAGGCTGGCTGCCGAGAATGCGATTCGCAAGCTGGCCATCCCCGGTGCGCTGGCCCTGCTGACCAACGCCCTGGGCTTCATGGTCATCATGCTGATCGACATTCCCATCGTGCACGAGCTGGGCCTGACCGCCTGCATGGGCGTGCTGCTGATGATCATCACCAACAAGATCTTCCTGCCTGCCGTGCTGGCCAATCTGCGCCTGGAAAAAAAGGCCATGCAGGCCCCTTCCTCGACGGCCAGCGGCCGCAGCCCGCTGTGGTGGAAGCTCTCGGCTCTGGCCGAAGGTCGCCCGGCCCTGCTGACGCTGTTCGTATCGCTGACGCTGCTGGCAGCAGGCACTTACGAGTCGCGCCACTTGCTGACCGGTGACGTAGGCACCGGAGCGCCCGAGCTGCGTGCCGACTCGCGCTACAACCGCGACAACGACAACATCATCAGCAACTACTCCATCGGCATGGACGTGCTGTCCGTCTTTGTCGAGACCTCGAACCTCGAGGAGAGCTGCCTGAACTGGCAGGTGATGAATGCCGTGGAGCGCTTTGAAGCCCGCGTGAGCCGTGTCGACGGCGTGCAATCGGTCTCTACCGTCTCCGGTCTGGCCAAGATTGCGGCCTCGAGCAACAACGAGGGCAACCCCCGCTGGTCTGCTCTGCAGCGCACCGAAGCCGCTCTGCGCTCGGGCACAAGGGCGCTTTCGCCCGATCTGGGCCTGAACACCGAAGGCTGCAAGGTCATCAATCTGCAGGTTTTCCTGAAGGATCACGAAGGCGCAACGCTGAGCCATGTGGTGGATGAAGTGCGCAACTTCATCGCTGAAGACAAGACCCCCAACATCACGTTCAAGCTGGCTGGCGGCAACGCCGGCGTGGCAGCGGCCACCAACGAGGCCGTGGAACACGCCGAGGTGCAGATGCTGGGCTCCATCTTTGGCGCCATCACCTTGCTGTGCTGGCTGACCTTCCGCAGCTGGCGCGCCGTGCTGTGCATTGTCGTTCCCCTGGCCATCGTCTCCATCCTCTGCAATGCCTTGATGGCCATGCTGGGCATTGGCCTGAAAGTGCCTACGCTGCCTGTGGTGGCGCTGGGTGTGGGCGTGGGCGTGGACTACGGCATCTACCTGTTCGAGAGCATGCAGCATGAGCTGCGCGAGCGCGACATCACACTGCGCGAGGCCTTCTATGAAGCCATGCGCCAGCGTGGCAATGCGGCCATCTTCACCGCGCTGACCATGTCCATCGGTGTCGGCACCTGGGCTTTCTCGGCGCTGAAGTTCCAGGCCGACATGGGCATTTTGCTGGCCTTCATGTTCCTGGTGAACATGCTGGGCGCCATCTTCCTGCTGCCTGCCATGGCCTACTGGCTCAACGTGGAAGGCGCCGAGGCCCGCGCCCGTGCCGCTGCCCAGCGGACCCGCCCGGCGCCGACAACCGGCGCAGCCGCCCCACACCGTCGAGGCGGAGCGCTCCAGCCCACCCCTCAATCCCCCGTGAAAGGAAAGCCGCAATGAAAGCCGCCCCCAGCACCCCAGAGCAGCTAGCGCTCGAACACGCGCTGCTCCAGGTCCTGAACCGCTATGCCACGGCCGTGGATACGCGCAACCTGGCGCTGCTGGACCAGGTCTTCACTGCGGACTGCACTGCCACCTATGGCGGCAGCTATGTCTGCCAGGGCGCGGCCGAAATCCGCCGCATGATCGATGTGCACATGGGGGGCTGCGGCCCCACACAGCACCTGCTGGGCAACCTGGAGGTCGACGCCTCCGACCCCGCCCGTGTGCGCAGCAAGATTCATGTGCGCGCCGTACATGCCGGCCTGCACGAGCGCGCGCCGCTGCGCTATGACGCGGTGGGTTATTACGAGGACGAATGGGTGCAGCAGCCACAGGGCTGGCGCATCCACAGCCGCAGCATGACGCTGCTGCTGGAGATCGGCGACCGCAGCGTGATGCAGCCAGCACCCGCAGCCGCTTAGATCGAACCTTCTCCACCGGCTGTCGATTTTTTGTAACCCGCCCGCAACCGGGCATTTTCCAAAGAAAGAAAAGCATGAGACAACAGCAACGCGCTCCATTCACGGTGCGGCAGGGGGGCCAGGCATGACCGGACGTCTGCAAGGCAAGGTTGCCCTCATCTCGGGCGGATCGATGGGCATGGGGGCATCGCACGCCAGGGCCTTCGTAGCCGAAGGCGCCCAGGTGGTGATCGGCGATATCGCCGATGAGCAAGGCCAGGCCCTGGTCAGGGAACTGGGCGATGCCGCGCACTATGTACATCTCGACGTGACCCAGTTCGACCAGTGGGAAAAGGCCGTGGCCATCACGGTGCAGCGCTTCGGCAAGCTCAGCACCCTGGTCAACAACGCCGGGATCCTCACCATGGGCCCGCTCTCGGACTACAGCGTCGAGCAGTGGAATCGCACGCTGGCGATCAACCTCACCAGCCAGTTCCTGGGCATGAAGGCCGCGCTCGAAGCCCTCACCAAGAGCGCGCCGGCCTCCATCATCAACATCTCGTCCACCTCGGGGCTCACCGCCCACCCCGGTCTGCTGGGCTACTGCGCCTCGAAATGGGGCTCGACCGGCATGACCAAGTCCGTGGCCCTGGAGCTGGCGGACCGCCACATCCGCGTCAACTCGGTGCACCCCGGTGCTGTGGCCACGCCGCTGACCCAGGCCCTGCACCCCATCGAGGACAAGGACTTCGAGGGCTCCAACCTCACGCGCTTCGCCCATCCCCAGGAAATCTCCAATATGGTCGTCTACCTGGCCAGCGACGAATCCTCGTTCTCCACCGGCGCCTCATTCGTAGTCGACGGCGGCCTGACCGCAGGCTCCGTCATCATGTAAGCGCTTGCGCGCCGGCCTCAGAGCCACACGGCATGTGCCGTGTGGCTTTTTTCATGCGGGCGCACTCATAAAAAACAGGATCAAATAACGCAGCATGGTCAATGACCACGCAGCATTTTCATGCACAAAAAAGGCCCGCATCACTACGGGCCTGGTGGCGGGTCCTACTCCTGCTACATCTCGAAGCGCGCCTTCAGAAACTGCAGCAGCTGCCGGCTCGCCAGGCTACGCGCGGTTTCGTCGCGGCCACTGAGGTAGCCGACCTTCACGCAGTCGCCCAGCGCCTTGCCGCTCTGGATGCGGATCTGGTAGCGGGTCTGTCGGTCTGGCCTGGCCCCCTCTGGGATCAGCACCTGTCCGTTGAGCATGGGCAGGTCCTTGTCGTTGAACTCGATGGTGCAGCCGGCCAGATAGGGCTTGTCCGTGACATGACGCACGCGGGTGCTTTCCCAATCATGGCCGGCCCGGGCATAGACCACGGTGCTGACGTCCGAGCCAGCGTGGCGCAGCGCCGTCTCCTGCTCGGTGCAAGCCACCAGGTCGTTCGATGCATCCCTGCCGGCGCGAAAGCTCATCAACGGCGCCCCCGTGGTCTTGCGCGTCTGCAATTTGGCATAGCAGGGGCCGTAGAAATCCACATGCAGGGCAAAGGGCCGCACCTCGGGGGCCAGCTTCTCTCGGATGCGCTCGTCCATGCTCATGCGCGCCGCGATCCCGCCCTTGGAAAACCCCATCAGGCCGATGCGCCCGCCGTCAATCGCCGGGTGCTTGTTCAAGGTCTTCAGCGCCGCATAGGCATCGGCCACCGCGTCGAACTCCGAGGTCCCCATGACCTTGAGCGCATCGGGCATTTCCTCGCTGATGCCGCGCGGCTTGAAGTTGTCGATGACCAGCGCGGCAATGCCGCTATCGGCCAGCGCCTGTGCGGTTTCGTTCTCACGCCCCGGAATCGCTCCAGCCCCGCCCGGCAATATGACCATGGCAGGCACCGGCCTCTTCTCACTGGCATGTGCCGGCAAAAGCAGCTTGCCCATGCCCATGGTGGCTTCGGCCTTGCCCGGCTGATTGAGCAGCACATCGAGGTCATAAGGGCTGCTGGATCTAAATCGAATCTCGCCTTGCGTGTCGCCGTTCAGCACCGTGGGCGGCATCATGGGAATGACTCTTGGCAAGGGCGGCAGTGCATCGAACATGGACTGAGCCCCGGCCGAAGCGCTGCACAGGCACAGCAGCGCCATGCCCAGACCGGACCATTTCCTGGAGATCATGAATTGCATTTCCTTAACTCCCACCTCAGACACAAAAGCCCGGAATGACCGGGCCTTTGGGGTTGGATTTGCTCGTGAGATTTAGAACGAGTACTTTGCAGTCACAGACAGCTGATCGCGGTCTGTCAGCATCCGGTTCTTCAGCGGATCGACGGAAGGATTGCCCATGTAGTTGGCGTAAGTGACGTTGATCGAGAGGTTGTTTTTGCGAACAAAGGTCACGCCCAGGCTAAGACGGCTGTCGCCCTGACCACCGCCAAAAGTACCCACCATCGAGCGACCAACGATCTGCGACTGGTAGCTGATGGGAACACTCATGTCCCAGCCCTCGAAGATACCGGGGTAGCCCAGCGTCAGGGTCGCCGCGCCCACCAGCGAGTTGCGGGTCTTGAAGTTGAGATCGTTGAGGCTGCCCTCTTCCACACTCATCACACGTGAGCCGGAAATTTCAGTCGCCAGGGACACATCATCGGCAAACGAGGTACGACCGATATTGAAGATGCCGCCTACGTTGCCCTGCACCACATTGCCGCGCACCGGCGTGGCCAGATCGCCCATCAGCACGGGCGTGCCCTTGCGGTAGCTGGCTTCACCGAAGGCGGAGAACATGCCGAAGGTCGTGCTGACCGTGGCGCCCAGCATCTTGATGCCGTCAAAGTACTTGATGTTGTAGCCCCCCAGAGCGTTCATCGCGACGGTGGGCGAGCGATCCTTGTAGTCTAGGTAGTACAGGCCCAGTTCGGTTTCACTCGTCAGACGGTAGCGCGTACCGATACCCCACTGACCGGACTTGCCGGGACGGATGTCGTCGCCCCGCGGCAGATAGCAGGCCGGTCCAGCCCTGTAGCCGCAGTTCGCGCCGGGGCCGATCAGGTTGGTGGTGCTGGTATACATGCCCACGGCCGGCAGCAGCGTCTCATGGAAGCCAAACTGATAGTGGGCCAGCAGCGACAGCTTGGGGTTGACCTCCAGCGATGCCGAGATCTGGTCTTCGGGCAGCAGGATTTCCTTGATTTCCGCACCAGGCGATGCCGCCTTGGCCGCATCGCTGGGGCCCTGCGCACCGGCGATATTGGCAAAGAACATGGACTCGCCCCAGTTCATCACCTGCTTGCCCAGGCGCATCGTGGCACGGGCTTCACCCAGGTTGAAGCTCGTGTAGGCATAGGTGTCGAGCAGACGCGAGTAGCCGCCGCCATAGCGCTTGGCCGCCGAGGTGAACTGATCGGCAGGGCCGCCCGTGCTGATCGGCCCCTTGTTGTCATTCCTCTGGTGGTACACATCGTCATAGAAGGTGCTGGCATTGAGCACAAAACCGCTATCGCCTTTGGACAGCCTGCTCTCCCATACCGCCCCAAGGCGGTTGGCCGTCAGAGAACCCTTCTTAAAGTTGTTGTTGCCGTCAGATGCAATCACCGGGGAAGGATTGTTCAGACGAACACCCAGGCCATAGTTCAAGTTCAGACGCCAGTCGAACTTCAAGCCATCGCCAAGGTCAACCGTCTCCCCCGCGTGAACAGCCCCCATGCCCAGGGACAGCAGCGCGGCCACTGCGATGGGTGTGAGTTTCTTCATATTGTTTTTCATGATGAATCGCTGGTTGATAAAACTTAGTTGCCGGCGTTGCGAGCGGCTTCGGGGGTGAACATGGAAGGCGTCATTCCGCCGCGGTTAAGCACCGGGCCCTTCGGACGCTCCTGGAACAGCGTGTAGGCCAAGTAGGAATTGGCGTTGAGGTCGTGATAGAACGAGGTACCGGCGTGCCAGGCATTCAGGTCGTACGAGTAGTACATATTGACCGAGGCGTGCTGCCACAACTGGCCGCGCGCGTCATACATGTCGCTGAGCACGGCCTGGCCGGTATCCTCGTCGGCATACATCACGCGCTTGCCGTAGATATGGCGGTAGCCCTCCTTGAGCGTGCCCTCGATCACCCAGACCCGACGCAGCTCATAGCGCAGGAACTCGGGATTGGGGTGGTGGGGCGTGAGCAGGTCCTTGTACTTGACGGTCGGCTGAACCAGACGCAGGGCGTTGGCAGGAATGTACATCTCCTTCTTGCCCACCAGCTTCCAGTTGTAGCGCTCTGGCGAGCCGTTGAACAGGCGGTCGGAGTCGACGGTCATCTTGCCGCCAGTGCCGGGCAGGGGCTGGTCGAAGCCGAACTCTGGCAATTGGCGCACACGGCGGGTGCCGGGGTCGTACTGCCAGGCCAAGCGCTTTTTCGTGCCGTAGTCGGCGGGGTCCGAGGTGATGGTGACGCTGCCCTTTTCGCGCTCGGGAAGTTGCACCTTGGTGATGGTGTAGGCCGTCACATCGCCCACCGGCTTGCCGACTTCAGCCGGGTTGTTGGGCGGTGCCAGGTAGCGCAGCTCATTACGGCCGAAGGTGACGGAGCCGTCGGACAACACGTTGGCCGAGTCGGCAACGTTCTCCTCGGTATAGGCGCGCGTGGGCAGCATCGTGTTCCAGAACGCCTCGAGGCCATTCTTGGGAATGGGGAAGCTGATGGCGCCACCCAGGCTCTTGATGCCCTGACCATCGGTCACCATTTCTGCCGTCGTCGCATTCTTCTTGATGGCCGCGCACACCTCGTCGCTGTAGCGGAAGTCACGGTGCCCCTTGTAGACGGGGATCTGCATGGTCTTGGGGTACTTCTGGAACATGGCCTTCTGGCCCGGACTGAGCTTGTCGGCGTACTGTTCAAAATTGGCCGCCGTGATGACGAACAGCGGCTTTTCGTCGGCATAAATGTCCACCGGATGCTCGCCGCTGTGGGGGTTATGCCGCACGCCGGGCGGCGCGCCCAACCACTTGCCGGTGAACTCGGGAATCGTGCCCTCCTTGTTGCCTGCCTTGATCGCGCCGACACAAGTCAAGTCCTTACCTAAGCGCTCTGCATCGCTGGCAGACACTTTGGCCTGGGCCGATACCGCCACAATCAGCCCCACCGCCACAGCAAGCGGGGTCTTTCCCATTACACGCTTCATCAATGTCTCCTAGGTTCTGGTTTTTTACTTTTTCGCGGCTACAAACGGAGCTTCATCGCATCCTCTTACCTGCACCATCGACAGGCGAGCGGATAGTACGGTTGCAACCTCTTTCGGCCATCGTCTGATGAGACTAATGTCAGACCCTGGAAAGCCAGCTTCCGCACCTACATGCATAAAAAAAACCCGTTTGCACTCAGGCATAACGGGTCTTGAAAGCACGGGAAATGATCTAAAAAATCAACCACCCTCAGCCGTCCCAGCTAGGAAGCGAGAAGGTGATCCGTACATTAACTCTGGTCAGTCACGAGCGCGAAGATATCCTTCTGCTGCAGCGGTCTCGCTTCAATTCCAGCGAAGCCGTCGCCCGCGATGTAGGAGTCCTCGCAGCGCACCAGGCTGTGCTCGTCGAAGCCCCAGACAATGAGCAGGCGCGCCTCGAACAAATAGTAGGGAGCGTCGCCATCCACCGCCCGGCCCATGGCTCGCAACACCTCCGTGGGGTAGGCGATACGCAGCGCCCCTTCGGCCGTCACATGGTCGCGGTCGGCGACGAGACGGTCGATGGCGTGCTCGATCTGGTGGCAGTTGGCCGCCACCATGCCGCCGTAGTACTGGGCGATGGCCTCCTTGGAGCGCGGGCTCTGAGGTGAATCGGGGCCGGAGCTGAAGCTCATGTAGGCCGCCTGCGGCGACACGGTGGCCATTAGCGTCTCGAAGTCGCCCAACGCCTCGGCGTGCATGTGCTCGAGCATCTTGCGCAGGTTGCGCACGGTCTTGGCGTCGTCGCCGGGCTGGGCCAGGCGGGCCTCGATGGCGCGCAGTTGCTTGCGGGGGTCGATCTTGTAGGTCATTCGTGGATTTCCGGTGGTGGTGGAGAGGATGGCCAGCGCGCAAGGCGCGGCGCTGCCTGCCGGCCCGTGGCCGGCTTTTGGGTTGCTTCAAATAGGGGAGCTTCTTGCGCTCTATCAGCAATAATTTCAAATACATTTCTATTTGAATTTCTTGCATAGCAAGCGCTAGAAGCTATGATTTTTGATATTCAACCTCTCCCGTTAGAAGAGGCTCAAGAGACATCAGGCGGCGGACTCGGCGCGCGGGCTCACGAACTCTCCGGGCATGGCGCCGGTAAAGCGCCCCTCGAAGAAGGTCGGCATGCCGTTGACCATGGTCAGGCGCATGGGCGCAGCATCGCGCGTGTAACGCCAGGTGACGCCGAAGTCGCCATTGGGCACGTCGAAGCGCTTGTACTCCTCGCGGCGCTGGATCTCGGCCAGGTCGAAGACCACGATGTCGGCGCGCAGGCCGGGCCTAATCGCGCCGCGGTCGCTCAGGTTGAAGTGCCGCGCGAGCTTGCCGGTCATCGCGTGGATGGCCTCCTCTATCGTCACCCGGCCCTCGTCGCGGCAGAACTTGGTCAGCAGCAGGATGTTCTCGCCGCCGCCGCAGAACATCTGGCCGTGGGCCGGTGCGTCCGAGATATTGCCCACGGTCTGCGGGTGCCTGAGCAGCTCGATGGTCAAGTCCTCCAGCATGGGAAAGGGCGCCATGTGCACGGTGGAGCGCACGCCGTTGGCGATGATCCACTCGGCCATGGCGTCCGAGGTATGCAGGCCGCGCCGGTCGGCATAGTCCTGCAGCGTGAGGTTGATGGGCCCCATGCCGTTGTCCGAGTTGCGCAGGTGCAGACGCTGCGGGTTGGCCATGGGCGCGTGCGGCCAGACCTTGGTGTCCCAGCTCTCGCGCGCCCGCGCCCGCCAGAGCGGGTCGTTCAGCAGCGCGAGCTTAGCCTCCTCGGTCTCGGCCAGCACCACCTCGTGCCAGACGTAGTCGTTGGACTGGGCGAAGATCAGCGAGCGCGTGAGCGACAGGGTGTTGGTCGGCGAGACATGGGCAAAGCCCGGCCAGATGTCGTGGCCGTCGGCCTGGGCGCGCTCGATCAGCGGCTTGAGGATGTCCAGCGCCGGCTTCTGGAACTCCAGCGTGGGAATGCCGCCGGCGATCTGCACGCGCAGCTTCTTGCCCTGCAGCAGGCGCACGATGCGCTCCACGCTGGCCGGCGCCGACATGCGCATGAAGGTGTCGACGATGACCTGCAGCGTGCAGCCCGGGTGGCGGTCCAGCACGGCCATCAGCGCATCGAACTCGGCGTCGTCGGCCAGCAGCGTGGGAATCGGCCGGTCCTGGCCGTCGTGGTCGAGCAGGTTGGACGACATGCCTAAAGCGCCGGCCTGCATGGCGTCTTCCAGCAGCTCGGCCATGTGCTCTATCTCGGCCGGCGTGGCCGCGCGGCTCCAGGCGTCCATGCCCATGGCCGCAAGGCGGATGGCGATATGGCCGACGAAGGAGCCGTAGTTGGCCGGCATCTTCAGCCGCGTGGTCATGGAGCGCTGGTACTCCGACCACTTGCGCCAGTCCCAGGGCAGGTTCTTCTGGAACGGCCCCTCGGGAATGTCCTCGAAGAAGGAGAAGATCTTGATCATCTCGTGGGCCACTTCGGGGTCGTTCGAGATCGGCGCGGCCGAGAAGCCGCAGTTGCCCATCACCACCGTGGTCGCGCCGTAGCCCGGCAGCGGGTCCAGGTCGGCCTGCCACCACATGGTGGCGTCGAAGTGGGTGTGGCTCTCGATGAAGCCCGGCGTGACGTAGCAGCCCTTGGCGTCGATCACGCGCTCGTCCTCGCGCGGTGCCAGCCCGGGCGCCACCTCGACGATGGTCTTGCCCTGCACCCGCACATCGGCCGCAAAGGCGGGTGCGCCGCTGCCGTCCACCACCGTGCCGCCCTTAATCAGAATCGTGTTCATGTGTGTTCTCCTTGGAATCAATTGCCTGCGTTGCGCGCGGCTTCGGGCGTGTACATGGACGGCGTCAGCCCGCCGCGGTCCAGAATCGGTCCATTGGGTCGCTCGTTGACCAGCGCATAGCCCAGGTAGGAGCCGGCATTGAGGTCGTGGTAGAAGGACGCGCCGGCATGCCAAGCGTTCAGGTCGTACGAGTAGTACATGTTGATGAAGGCGTGCTGCCACAGCTGGCCGCGCGCGTCGTACATATCGCCCACCACGGCCTGGCCCGTGTCCTCGTCGGCATACATCACGCGCTTGCCATAGACGTGGCGGTAGCCCGGCTTGAGCGTGCCCTCGATTACCCATACCCGGCGCAGCTCGTAGCGCATGTATTTGGGGTTTGCATGGTTGGGCGTGAGCAGATCTTTGTACGTGATGTTGGGCTGCATCACCCGATAGGCGTTGGCGGGGATGTACAGCTCCTTCTTGCCCAGCAGCTTCCAGTCGTAGCGGTCGGGCGGACCATTGAACAAACGGTCGGAGTCGGTGGTGAGCTTGCCGCCCGTGCCGGGCGTCGGCATGTCGTAGCCGAAGTCGGGCAGTTGGCGCACGCGGCGCGTACCCGGGTCGTACATCCAGCCCAGGCGTTTGGTCGTACCGTAGTTGGCCGGCTCGGCCACGATGACCACCGTGCCCTTTTCACGATCGGGAAGCTGCGTCCTGGTGAAGGCGTAAGCTGTCACATCCTCCATGGGCTTGCCCATCTTGGCCGGGTCATTGAATGTCGAAAGGTAACGCGATTCGTTGCGCCCGTAGACGATGGAGCCGTTGGACAGCACATTGACCGCATCGGCCTGGCTCTCTTCGGTATAGGCACGCGTAGGCAGCAAGGTGTTCCACAGCGCCTCCAAACCCGTCTTGGGAAACGGGAAACTGATGCTTCCCATACGCCCCTTGAGCCCCATTTGGTTTTCAGTTACCTCGGCCTCCAGCGCATTTTTCTTGATGGTCTCGCAAACTGCGTCGCTATAGCGGAAATCGCGATGTCCCTTGTAGACGGGGATCTGCATGGTCTTGGGGTACTTCTGGAACATGGCCTTCTGGCCCGGACTGAGCTTGTCGGCGTACTGCTCGACATTGGCCGCCGTGATGACGAACAACGGCTTTTCGTCGGCATAAATGTCCACCGGGTGCTCGCCGCTGTGGGGGTTATGCCGCACGCCGGGCGGCGCGCCCAGCCACTTGCCGGTGAACTCGGGGATCGTGCCCTCCTTGTTGCCGGCCTTGATGGCCCCCACACAGGTCAGCTCCTTGCCCAATTGCTCCACTTCGCTCACTGTAGCCTTGGCGTGGGCCGATGCGCACAGCATCAGGCCCACCGCCATGGCCAGCGAAGTTTTGGTCACTGCACACTTCATCTTCTCGGTCTCCTTGGTTCTGGTCTTTCTGCAGGGCGCACCCTGCGGACGCTTCGCGCTGCCCCGCTGCCTGCACCGTTCGCAGACAAGTAGATGCTGGAATCGGCGCCCCCTTTCCCCATCGTCCGACAGGACTAAGTCCTATCCCCACTTGGCGTATCCCGGCATTTACCAGAATACGGCGCCTATTTTTTAAGCATTCGCAGCGGGCATCCCATGCAAAAAAGCCCGTGGATGCAGACGCATCCACGGGCTTTTTCAGAGGCAGGAAGGCTTAGCCCAGCGCCTGCTCTACGGCGGCCTCCGTAAGCGGCACATAGCGTTGCTGCCGGTCGTCGCGCACATAGAGCGGATCGCCGGTCTGCGCACGGTCATAGCCCTGCCTTTGCAGGTCGACCTTGCGCAGCTTGTAGTTGCCCGTCATGTCGGGCTGGTCCATCAGGCGCACGAACAGCGGCGCCGCATAGCGCGGCAGGCGGCTGGTGGCCAGCGCCCAGAAGGCCTGCGGATCGAAGCCCGCGCCCTCGCGCAGCACCAGCGCCGCCATGCCCGCGCGGCCGCCATGGCCCGGCACCGGCACGCCGTAGACGGTGATGGCGTCCAGGCCGGCGAAGTCGCCCAGCGCATCGGCCACCTCCAGCGTCGAGACGTTCTCGCTCTTCCAGCGGAAGGTATCGCCTATGCGGTCCACGAACCAGAGGTAACCCTCGTCGTCGCAACGCAACAAATCGCCCGAGGACCACCAGGCATCGCCCCGGGCGAACACGTCGCGCAGGATCTTCTGCTCGGAGGCCTCGGCGCTGGTATAGCCCTCGAAACGCCCGGCCATCACATCGGGGTAGGCCATCAGCATGCCTATGGCCTCGCCGGGCTCGCCGACGGCGGCCAGCTGCAGGAAGCCGTCGGCATCGCGCAGGTAGTCGCCCTGCTCCTGGTCGTAGCGCACCAGGCGCAGGTTGGTCTTCTCCCAGAACGGAATGCGGCCGCAGGAGCCTATGCGGTTGTCCAGGTTGATGCTGCTGGTGTTAGCCTCGGTGCTGCCCCAGCCCTCGAAGATCTGGAAGTCCTCGCCGAAGCGGCTGGTCCACTGCTGCCAGATCTCGGGCGACAGGCCGGTGCCGGCCATCTTGCGTAGCATGTGCTCACGATCATCGGCCCGGGCCGGCGCGCTGAGCAAAAAGCGGCAGATCTCGCCCACGTATTGGCAGAAAGTGACGCCATGGCGGCGCACGTCGGTCCAGAACTCGCTGCGGCTGAACTTGCGCCGCACCAGGATGGCGGAGCCCGCGCCCAGCGCCGTGGACGTGAGCGACATCGAGGCCGCGCCGTGATACAGCGGCAGAAAGCAGTACATGCAGTCGTCCACGCCCATGCCCCACAGCTCCTGCATGCAGTCGCCCGCCATGAGCCAGCGCGCATGGCTGACGATGGCCGCCTTGGGCAGGCCGGTGGTGCCCGAGGTGAAGATGTACTGGGCCGTGTCGCCTGCCCTGAGCCCGTCACGCCACTCTTGCGGCACATTGCCACCGTCCTGGGCACCGGCCAGGGCCTGCAGGTCCGGGCCGCAAGACTCGCCCGCTCCGGCATCGGGCCAGTGCCACAGCGCCAGGTCTTCAACCTCCGCAAAGCGCGCCGAGCATTCCCCGCCGACGATGGCATGGCGGGCCCCGGTCACCTCCAGCGCATGCTGCAGCAGCCGGCCCGACACATGGGTGTTGATGAAGGCCACTACGGCGCCCAGCTTGGCGATGCCGAACCAGGCGAAGAAGAAGGCGGCGCGGTTCTCCATGGCCAGGGCCACCACGTCGCCCCGGACCACGCCCTGCTGGCGCAGCGCACGCGCCACCTGGTTGGCGCGCCGGTTGACCTCGGCGTAGCTGTAGCGCTGCAAGCCTTCGAGCACCAGGCTGCGCTCGCCGAACTGGCGCGCACTGTCCTCGAGCCGGTCGGCCGTGGTGTACGGCAGGGATGCCAGGTACCTGGCGGCAATGGCCGAGCGGCGGTCCAGCTTCTGCTGGGTCTGCTCGCGCGGCGGCACGGTGGTCGATACGCTCATCCTGGGTCTCCTCCTCTTGCTTTTGTGGGCGCCATGCTCAGCGCTGCGGGCGCGGCAGGCCCAGGCCGAACTGGGCGATCAGCTCGCGCTGGATCTCGTTGGTGCCGCCGCCAAAGGTGTTGATGGTGGCCACGCGCAGCTCGTACTCCAGCTCGCCCATCAGATAGGCCGCGGCCGAGCCGCCGCGCACCAGGGCGCTGCTGCCCACGATGTCCATGAGCTTGTGCAGCACCTCGACCACGCCTTCGGAGCCATAGACCTTGGAAGCCGAGGCCAGGCTCACATCCAGCGCGCCGGCCTCCAGGCTGGCGGCAATGCGCAGATTGGTCAGGCGCTGGGCCTCCAGCCGCACATAGCATTCGGCCAGGCTGCGGCGCACCCAGGCCTGGTCCATGGCACAGCGCCCGTCCTCGTCCCTGGCCTTGGCCCATTGCAGCACCCGGGTAAAGGGGCCGAACACCTTGTCGGACCAGGCGCCCAGGCCCAGGCGCTCGTGGTTGAGCTGCGCGGTGATGAGCTTCCAGCCACCGTGGAGCGGCCCCACCAGGCGGCTGGCCGGCACCTGCACGTTGTCGTAGTAGGTGGCCGCCGTGTACACGCCCACGGTCTCGATCAGCGTGTGCGAAAAGCCGGGGGCTCGCGTATCCACCACCATGATGGAAATGCCCTTGTGGCGCGCCAGATCGGGACTGGTACGCACGGCCAGCCAGACGTAGTCGGCCGCCTCCACGCCCGAGGTCCAGAGCTTCTGCCCATTGACCACAAAGTGGCCGCTGTGCAGGTCGCCCTGCAGGCTGGCCTGGGTCTTGAGCACGGCCAAGTCCGAGCCCGCGCCGGGCTCGGAGTAGCCGATGGCGAAGATAGTGTCGCCGCTGGCCATGCCGGGCAGGAACTCCTGCTTCTGCGCCTCGGAGCCGTGCGCCATCAGCGCCGGGCCCACGGTGCTGATGGTCACGAAGGGCAGCGGCGCGCCCGCGATATTGGCCTCCTCCATGAAGATCAGTTGCTCGGTGGCCGACAGGCCCTGGCCGCCGTACTCTCTGGGCCAGCCTATGGCCAGCCAGCCGTCGCGGCCCATCTCGCGGATCAGGGCGCGGTATTCGTCGCCGCCCTCGGCGCCGCGCATGCGGGCCTTGAGCTCGGGCGTCATCAGCGCCTGGAAGTAGTCGCGGCACTGGAGGCGCAGCGCATGCTGCTCGGGGGTCAGATCAATGAACATGGCATCTCCCTCAAACCGCATCGCCCAGGATCAGGCCACTGGTGGGCACGCCGGTGCCGGCCGTGACCACCACGTTGCGCACGTCGGCAATCTGGTTGACCGAGGTTCCGCGCACCTGGCGCACGCCTTCGGCAATGCCGTTCATGCCGTGGATATAGGCCTCGCCCAGCTGGCCGCCGTGGGGGTTGATGGGCAGCAGGCCGCCACGCGCGTGCTGGCCGGCGCGCACGAAGTCCTTGGCCTCGCCGCGCGCGCAGAAGCCGAACTCCTCAAGCTGGGTCAGCACAAAGGGCGTGAAGTGGTCGTACAGCACCGCCGTCTGTATGTCCTTGGGCCCCAGGCCGCTTTGCCGCCACAGCTGGCGCGCCACATGGCCCATCTCGGGCAGGCCGGTGATGTCCTCGCGGTAGAACGAGGTCATGGACTGCTGGCCCGCGCTGATTCCCTGGGCCGCGCCCTTGATGTAGACCGGCCTGGCCCGCAGGTCGCGCGCACGCTCGCTGGAAGTGATGACCAGGGCCACGGCGCCGTCGGACTCCTGGCAGCAGTCCAGCAGGCGCAGCGGGTCGCAGATCCACTTGCTCTGCTGGTGGTCTTGCAGCGTGATGGGCTTGCCATGGAAGAAGGCCGCCGGGTTGGTGGCAGCGAAGTCGCGCACGGCCACGGCCACGCGGCCGAAGTCCTCGCTGGTTGCGCCATAGGTGTGCATGTAGCGGCGCGCGAACATGCCCACCCAGGCCGCGGGCGTGTGGAAGCCGTGCGGCATGTACCAGCCGAAGTTCACGCTCTCGAAGAACGGCTGGGAGCGAAAGCCGTAGTCGCCCGTGCCGAAGCGGTACCAGCTGCGCTCGTTCATGGCCCGGTAGACCACGACGGTCTTGGCCACGCCCGTGGCCACGGCCATGGCCGCGTGCAGCACGGGCGCGCAGGCCGCGCCGCCGCCGTGCGGCACCTGCGAGAAGAAGCTCACGTTCGGCAGTCCCAGCAGGCGCGCGATCTCGTACTCGGGCACCTTGTCCATGGTGTAGGAGGAAAAGCCGTCCACCTCCTTCGGAGCTATGCCGGCATCGGCCAGCGCGGCCAGCGTGGCCTCCATGGCCAGGCGCAGCTCGCTGCGGCCGGAGTGCTTGGAAAACTCGGTGGCGCCCAGGCCCACGATGGCCGCGCGCCCGGAAATGTTCAGGTCATTCACCGTGCGGTCTCCCCAAATCGTTCTTATGGCAGTGCGACCTGTACCGTGCCGCTGACGTGTGCGCCCATGGAGTTCGTGCCCTTGAGCGCGACCTGCACGCTGCGCGTGGCCTCGTGCTTGCCGGTGATGGCGCCGGTGAACTGCAGGGTGTCGCCCGGGTAGTTGGGCGCGCCCAGGCGGATCTTCAGGTCCATCAGGCGCGAACCCGAGCCGGCCCAGCTTTCGACGAAGCGCTGCACCAGGCCGTTAGTGGTCAGGATGTTCATGAAGATGTGGGGCGAGCCCAGGGCGCGCGCGGCATCGGCGTCGTGGTGCACGTTCTGGTAGTCGCGCGTGGCGATGGCGCCGCCCGTGATCAGCGGCACGGTGACGGGCACGCTCAGGGGTTGCAGTTCATCGCCGACGTTCACCGTCTCGAAGCGGGGGCTTGGCTTGCTCATCGCGTTGTCTCCTTGGAACACTCTTCTTATCGGTCTTCGGGCAGGTCGTACTTCCAGCCCAGGCAGCCGTGGCCGGCCAGCCACTGGCCGAGGGCTTGCAGGTGGTGCTCGGCGCTGCCCAGCTCGGCCGCCAGCGCGCGGCACCAGAGCAGGAAGCGGTGCATGGGGTAGGTCACATCCACGCCCATGCCGCCATGCACGTGCTGGGCCATGCGGCCCACCTTGAGGCCCAGCTCGTTGGACTGGGCGCGCACCGCATGCGCCTGGGGCACGCAGGGCAGGCACGCATCCAGGCGCCACACCAGCTGGCACAGCGCGCTGCGCTGGGCCTGCAGCAGGATGTAGCCGTCGGCCATCTGCCCCTGCACAAGCTGGAACGTGCCTATGGGCCGGTCGAACTGCTGGCGCTCGCTCACGTACTCGACCGTGCGGCGCAGCTGCTCCTGCGTCAGGCCCTGCTGCAGCGCGGCCAGGCAGGCGGTGGCCTGTTCCTGCGCCCAGGCAGCAGCGCCCGCGCCCAGCACGGCCAGCACGGGCGTGCCCTCGAAGCCCAGGTCGGCCACGCCGCAGTAGTCCTGGCGCATGCCCTGCACGCGCTGCACGCCGGCCGCCTGCAGGTCGACCAAAGCGAGCCGAGGCTCGCCACCGTCGACCTCGGCGGCCACCAGGGCCCAATGCGCCTGGCCAGCCAGGGCCACGGCCTGCAGGCGCCCGCTCAGGCGCTGGTCCGCCAGGCGCAGCGGCGCGCCGCGGCTGGCCGTGAGGCTTTGCAGCGACAAGGCCAGCAGCTCGCCCTGCATGGCCGCCTCGATGACGGCGCCAATGCTCTGGCCATCGCCGCCAAACCGGGCCAGCGCGGCCACCGCCACCTGCTGTTGCCACAGCGGCACCTGGGCCAGCGCGCGGCCCTGCTGTTCCAGCACGGCCATCAGCTCGGTCGCGCCCAGTCCCAGTCCGCCGGCCGCTTCGGGCACCACAATGCCGTGCAGGCCCGCGGCCACGCACTGCTGCCACAGCGGCTGCATGAAGGGCCGGCCCGAGCGGTCGTGCTCGCGCAGCTGGTCGTCGCCGCAGTAATCGGCAAACAGGCCCCGGGCCATGTCCGCGAAGGCACTCTGTTCTTCGTTGAATTGAAAGTCCATGACAAGCTCCTCAAGCCACAGGGCGGAACTGCGGCAGGGTCAACTCGCCGAAGGTGTTGAACTCCACCTGCACCGGCATGCCGATCTGCATCTGATCGGGCTGGACGCCCACCAGCTGCGCGACCACGCGCACGCCCTCTTCCAGCTCGATCAGGCCGATGGGATTCGGGTATTCGTAGGGCGGCACCTCGGGGTAGTGCATGACCACATAGGAGTACACCGTGCCCCGGCCGCTGGCCTGCACCGTGTCCCACTCGAAGCTCTGGCACTGGGGGCAGACCGGCCCGGGCGGATGGTGCAGGTCGCCGCAGCCCTGGCAGCGCTGGATCAGCAGCCGACCCTGCTGGGCGCCTTCCCAGAAGAAGCGGTTGTCGTCGTTCAGACCCGGCATGGCGCGTGGAATCACGGGCACGGACGGCGCGCCGGCAGCCACCGGCCTGGCCTGCTGCGCGGGACGGTACTTGAAGACGCGGAACAGCTGCTGGCCCACGGGATCGTCCGCGCCACCCGCTTCGCCCTGGGCGTAGTAGTCCATGACGACCGTCACGAAATAGCCCACGCCCAGGGCCGTGGTCTTTTGCTCGCTCAGGCTCTCCAGCCGCGTGGTGCAGTACAGCCGCTCGCCTTCGAGCACATCGCGTGCAAAGCTGAACTCGGAGTTCACCGCCACCACCGCCGCAAAGCCCTGAGCCTCCAGGCAGCCCAGCACCTCGAAGGGGTTGTCGGTGGTGGATCCCTCGGGGTAGTGGTTGGCCTCGGGGCCGGCCATGCACCAGACCTGCAGCATGGCCGCCGGCGCAATGGCCCGGCCCTCGGCGTTGCTGCGCATCTCCACGCCCATCAGCTCGCACCAATGGCGAATCATGGGCCGGTTGACCGGGTCCCAGGCGTAGATGCGCCCGTATTGCCGGCCCACCAGGGCGCGGGCCTGCTCCATCCAGTCTTGATCGCTCACGTTCGTCTCCTTTGGAATTTTTTTCTGGTCAGCCGGCAACTGGGGCCATGGGATCAGGCGGCCTAAGCCGCCACATGCCCGGCGCCTGGCTCCGCGTTCGAGGCCCCCAGGAAAGCCGGGCGCTCGCCGCCGCCGTGCAGCAGCAGGTTGGTGCCGCTCATGTACGAGGCGCGGGGAGAGGCCACGTACAGGCAAGCCTGGGCAATGTCCTCAGGCTCGGCCAGGCGGCCAGCCGGAATGGTTTGCGCCACGGCGGCCAGGCCGTCGCCATCGCCAAAGTGCAGGTGGGACTGCTCGGTGCGCACCAGGCCGGGGCTCACGGCCACCACACGCACCTTGGGCGCCCACTCCACGGCCAGCGAGCCGACCAGGTTGAGCACCGCCGCCTTGGCCGCGCCATAGGCCGCCGTGCCCGGCGAGGGACGCAGCGCGCTGACGCTGCCTATGCAGACGATGACGCCGCCGCCCGGCTGCCGCTGCATGACGGCGTTGGCTGCCTGCGAGGCATGCAGCGTGGAAAACAGGTTCAGCCGCAGCACGCTTTCGTGAAAGCGCGGCGAGACCGTGGCCGCGTCCGCCGCCGGTGCGCCGCCGGCGTTGTTGACCAGCACATCGAGCCGGCCGTGGCGCGCATGCACCTCGTCCACCAGGGCCTGGACGGCCTGGGCCTCGCGCACATCGCAGGCGATGAAGCCGGCGCTGCGCCCGCCATGCATTGGCAGGTCGTCGGGCTGCTGGCGACCGCAGACCACCACCGTGGCCCCCGCCGCAAGAAACGCCTGCGCAATGCCCTTGCCGATTCCCTTGGTGCCGCCCGTGACCAGCACCACCTTGTTTTGGTATTCGTGGTTTGTATCCATGGCCCCAATTTAGGTTTCACCCCTGTCGACAGATACGTCCAAAAGGACGATGACTGCCGCCCTGACGCGGCACAGCATGGGCGCCATGCAACGCCAGAAAAACAGGAGCAAGGGATGAACCCAGCAGGCAGCCAGGCCGCGGAGAACGTGACGTCCAGCGAACCCGAACTCATCGTGGAACACAGTCCGGACGGCGTGGCCGTGCTGCGCATGAACCGCCCACAGGCGCGCAACGCGCTCAGCCTTTCCCTGCAGGCAGCACTGTCCCGAACCTTCGCCGAGCTGAGCGCAGACGCCGGCGTGCGCTGCATCGTTCTGACCGGTGGTGACAAGGTGTTTGCGGCGGGCGGCGACATCCGGAGCATGGACTCCTGCGGTCCCATAGAGATCATGAAACGCCACACCGAGCGCGTCTGGGCGCCCCTCGAAAAATGCCCGAAACCCGTCATTGCCGCCGTTTGCGGCTATGCGTTTGGCGGTGGCTCGGAACTGGCCATGCACTGCGACATCATCATCGCCGGCAAGGGTGCCAGCTTTGCCCAGCCAGAGATTTGTATCGGCATCATGCCCGGCATCGGCGGCACCCAGCGCCTGGTGCGCGCCGTGGGCAAGTTCCAGGCCATGCGCATTCTGCTGACCGGCAAACCCGTCAGTGCTGACGAAGCCTACGCCATGGGTCTGGTCAGCCTGGTCTGCGAGGACGATCAGGTCATCCCCGAGGCACTGAAAATGGCGAAGCTGATTGCCAGCATGCCGCCGCTGGCCGCGGAGCAGATCAAGGAAGTCGTGATTGCCGGCATGGATGCCTCTCTGGACACCGCCCTGATGCTGGAGCGCAAGGCCAACCAGATCCTGTTTGCCACACGCGATCAAAAGGAAGGCATGAATGCGTTCATCGAGAAGCGACGGCCTGCGTTCAAGGGTGAGTGAGCAGGCTCAAGAGAGGGCAAATGCCCTCCCTATCTTGAGGAGCCTTGGGGCAGCAGCGATTGCGATCGGAGTTTGGGCTCTTCGTAGACATAATCCTCCGCCGGATATCGCAGCCCGGAAAGCCCTGCGGCTTTTGCACTGGCCCAAATAAGGCTTTCGCCAGCAGGCAATGTGTTGACCGGCAAAGAGTAGACAGGGTCGTCAAACGCAGCTTTGGGTGCCACAAAGTGCCAACCTCTCTCTCGGAACACCGCAATCACCTGTGGCAGGGCAGCTGCATTGATTTCATTCGTGTGCAGCAGCATCACATGCATGGGGCTTCGCCCCAGCACCTGCTTGGCCAGGCCGTCGTAATAGCTGGCCCGATCCAGCAGATGCTCGATGTAGGCCTTCTTGACCTGGGCGGCCTTTTCCTGCGCGCCGCTCTTTGCGTGGGCCGAATAGATCTGGTTGTAGTACCAGTCACTGGCGTCGATGGAAACAGGCGCGGCTCTGTAACCGTTGGCCCTCATCCAGGCCCGCATGCCGTCGCGCTTCTCGGTCGTGTCGCCTTCCTTCAGATAAGGAAAGCGCAGCATGGGCTCCCAAGTGGGAAAGTGACTCAGGACCGTATCGCCCTCTTTCACATCCCGCACAAAATCGGCCAGCGTCACCTGGTCCGATGCCAGGCTGCGGTGCCTGGAGGTGTGATTGCCCACCGCGTGGCCGGCCCGCGCCCAATCCATGATGAGATCCAGGCCTGCACCAGTTCCGGTACGCGCCAGCGACGGAAACACCATTGCAGAGATATCCGCCTGTTGCAGATGTGAAAGGATGCGCTGGTTCCATTCCCGCGCTCCGGGCTGCGTATCGGGATTCAGACCGTCGTCGAATGTCAAGCTCAGGCTCTGAGCCAATCCCGACGAGGACAGGAATACAAGAATCAGCGCCAAAAACGCGCGAGATAGGGAGGTCATTGGAGCTTGCTGCACATCGGTGCATGGTGGTGCGGGGTGGCAGCCCTCAGCGTACCCTATCCCTATTGCTTGAAATTGCGCAAGCGCTCCCCCTGCTCACAGCAGCACATGAATCGCTATCAAAACAAAAGCTGCTTGCGCCTGATATTCATAGAGTTCAGCATGGTTAATGTGCAATCCCTCTATCAATCAAGCGCAAGCAGCTTTGAAATCAGGAGCAGATCAGGCTCTGCTCCGCAGCGGCTCACACTCAACCCGCGTGCATATTCTGCTCACCAAACAGCGCGCGCATGCTGACCACCTTGCCGGCTTCATTGAAGCGGAAATGGTCGATGGGTGCGACCACGGTCTTGCGGCCCTGGTATTCAACGCTCACGCTGAAGGCAAAAGCCGCTTCGTTGGCGACGGCCCGCACCTCGCCTTGCAGAGCAACCTGCAAAGGCAGTCTGAGCGCGCCGGCATAAAAAGCCCGAATCGCCGCGATACCTCGCTGAGGCTCGGAGCCCACGGGGTCTTCGACCGTGGCGTCATCGGCATACAGGGCAACAATGGCCTCCAGATCGCCGGCATTCAGTGCAGCCACATAGCGCTGCACCACGCCCGTCATATGTTCTATGGTGTTCATCTTCCATCATCCTTTCAATGAATGCCGCTGAAAACCGGCACTGTCCAAGCACAAAATGGCCAGCAAGGAGCACCCCGCAACGCGGACTGCCCCCAGCAAAGGCCGTGGGATCAAAACGCTGTCGGCCGCATCAGCGCATCAATGCCGCCGTCAATCACGAACTGCGCGCCATGCACATAGCTGGCGGCGGGGCTCATCAGGAAAGCGATGACCGCCGCGATTTCCGAGGGCTCGGCACGGCGGCCCAACGGCGGCACAAACCTGGCGATCGATTCGCCATATAGCGGGTCCTTGAGACCCGCCTGCAGCAGCGGGGTATCGGTCGCACCAGGGGCAACGGTGTTCAGACGCACGCCGGCCTTGCCCCAGGTCTCAACGCGCTTGCGCACGGCAACAGTGAGTGCGTTCTTGCTGCCTGCATAAGCCAGGTTGCCGCCCTGATCGCCCGCCCCCTCCACAATGGCGGCAGCCTGGGCTTCATCGCCGGCTTCAAAGGCTGCGGCCAGCGGGTTTCTGTCCCAGGCCAGATGGGCCGAAGCGACCGACGAGATGACGACAGCGGCAGGCCGATGGCCTTTTTGCAGCTCGGGCAAGAAGGCGTCCAGCAGTTCCACCGCGCCGAAGTAGTTGACCGAAGTCACCTTGCCTGCGGGCTTGACCTGCACTCCCAGGCCTGCGCACAGCACCGCACCGTCCATGCCTTCGCTGCACTGCAACAGCACATCGGCAATGGCCTGCTTTCGCCCTTGGGCCGTGGAAAGGTCGGCGATCACTTCCGCATCACGGATATCGATGCCGATGATCTTGTGACCAGCCGCCTCCAGCGCCTTGCGCGTGGCAGCGCCAATGCCTGTGGCACAGCCGCTCATCACGATGGTGGACATGTCTTTCTTCCTTTTGCCTGGGTTGTGATGGCGCACATCAAAACCCATCGCGAAAAACCGGACTACATGCAAACGGACGATGTGAGTCCCCCAGGGAAAACTTACCGTGGTCATTCCCCACCGGAGCAAGATTTGCGCACGCACAAACCCGGTCATGCCCACCCTTCTCCTGCAGTCCAGCACCGCTGACCCTATCGCCCTCAAGCAGCGAATTCCGATGGGCTCCATGCATGCCATGGCTGCAGGATCAGACGCAGAGCCGCCCTCTTCTGCACCGACCACTCTCAAGCCAATCTGCAATTCATCGTCACCGAAGATGCCCGCACTGCGCACAGGATCGATGCAACAAACACCATCCCAGAAGAAGCCGAAATCGGTCAATCACCAAAGGAGACAGCAAGCAATATGAGCAATCCCCACGCATCCCTGCTGCAGCCAGGGCGTATCGGCACCATGGAGCTGAAGAACCGCATCGTCATGGCGCCCATGGGCGAGAACTATGGAGGCCTCGACGGCATCTGCGGCGAGCGCGCCCAGGCTTATTACGAAGCACGCGCCAGGGGCGGCACCGGCCTCGTCATCATGGGTACGGCCGCCATCTCCTGGCCCACGGGTACCAGCGAACCCCATCAGCTGGGCATCTCCAGCGACGACTTCATTCCGGGTCTGGCCGAAGTCACGCGCCGCGTGCACGCGCATGGCGGCAAGGTGGCCATACAGATCAACCACAGCGGCAAGGTCGCGGCCAATGACCGCAGCCATGGCCGCGAGATGTGGGTGTCCTCGATTCCGCCCGATGCGCCCGTACCCGAGGCCATGAGCACCATCACGCCCAAGGAGTTCTCGACCTTTGTGGGCGTGGGCCCGCACCCGGACCGCTACCGCGTGATGGACAGGGCCGATATCGCGCAGATGATCGAATGGTTTGGCGCCGCCGCCATGCGCGCCAGGCAGGCCGGCTTCGATGCGGTGGAAGTGCACTGCGCGCACAACTACATGATTGCGAACTTCCTCTCGCCCTACTTCAACAGCCGCAGCGACGAATACGGCGGCAGCTATGAAAACCGCAGCCGTCTGCTGCGCGAGGTGCTGACCGAGGTGCGCAAGCGCGTGGGCCCCGACTTCCCGGTCTGGGTACGCCTGGATGCCGAGGAAATGCACACGCCCGGCGGCATCGCCATGGACGAGGCGCTCAAGACCGCCAGGCTCTGCGAGGAGCTGGGCATGGACGCCATCAGCGTCTCGGCCTATGCGCGCCTGCCCACGGGTTCGGCCTTCACCGATGCGCCAATTCCGCAAAAGCCCAATGCCTACCGCGAGTTCGCGGCTCGCTTCAAGAGGACGGTGAACATTCCCGTCATCTCGGCCGGCCGCTGGGAGCTGGACGATGCGGCCAAGGCCATCGGCAACAACGAGATCGACTTTGTGGCCATGGGCCGCAAGCTGCTGGCCGAGCCCGAGCTGGCCAACAAGCTGCATGCCAATGCCGCCCAGGATGTGCGCCCCTGCATCTACTGCTATGCCTGCGTGAGCGAAATCTTCATCAACAAGGGCATCAAGTGCGCGGTCAATGCGCAGACCGGCCACGAAACCACCAAGGCCATCACCTTTGCCGAAAAGCCCAGGCATGTGCTGATCGTGGGCGGCGGCCCCTCGGGCATGGAAGCTGCGCGCGTGGCAGCCCTGCGCGGACACCGCGTCACGCTGGCCGAGCGCAGCGACCGCCTGGGCGGTACGCTGTTCTTTGCAGCCCTGGCCTACCCGGAAAACGGCCGCCTGCTCGACTATCTGGTCAGGCAGATGCAGCACCCGCAGATCGAGGTACGCCTGAACACCACGGTGGATACCGGGCTGCTGGCCAAACTCCAGCCCGACGAAATCCTGGTCGGCACCGGCGCCAGACGCGCAGCCCCGGCCATTCCCGGCGCGGACCAGAGCCATGTCTGGAGCGGCGACGAGCTGCGCCGCCTGATGACGGGCGACCGCGCCGACGAGATCGCCAGGGCCAAGCTCAGCCTGGCCGAGCGCGCGCTATTCAAGGCCGGCGGCATGCTCAAGGTCACGGACAGCACGGCCGCCATCCAGAACCTGTCCAAGCTGTGGATGCCGCTGGGCAAACGCGTGACCATCATCGGCGCAGGCCTGGTAGGGCTGGAGCTGGCCGAGTTCCTGCTCGAGCGCGGCCGCGAAGTCACCGTGCTGGACCCCGGCACGTACCCCGGCTCCGAACTGCCCATCGTGCGCCGCTGGCGCGTCTATGACGCCATCAAGGCCCATGGCAAGCTGATGATGCAGGCCACGGTGACCGAGATCAAACGCAAGGAGGTCATCTGGACCGACAAGAGCGGCGAGCAATGCCGCACGCCTGCCGATTCCGTGGTGCTGGCCCTGGGTGCAGAGGCCGACTCCAGCGTGGCGGAGCTGATCCAATCGCTGACCCAGACTCCCGTGCGCCGCATCGGCGACTGCAACGACCTCGGCTATATCGAGGGAGCCATGCATTCGGGCCATGCAGCTGGCCTCGGCATCTAAGACTGCAGATTTTGTAGCTGCAGCCGCTTGCAGCGACCGGGCTGCAGGCGGTTTTTTCTTGAATGACAGAGTTTCCATCTTCAAGGCTTGAGCACGCACTCACACTCGGATTGGTGCAAACCCTGGGTGGTTTGCGCAAGATCAAAGCCACATCTCCACTCGTCCAAACAGAGTATGCGCAGCCTGGGGCCATGCCAGAAGATTCATCCGTCCAAAACTAAATACGGAGACCTCTGCAATGGCAACCACGAAGGACTACCGCCTCGGTGAATTCACCTACCCACGTGGCTGGTTCATGATTTCCGAGGCCAAGGCGCTAGACACCCACAAGCCCGTGGCCGTACGCTTCTTCGGCCAGGATTTCGCGCTCTACCGTGGCCGCGAAAGCGGCAAGGTGATTCTGCTGGACGCTTACTGCCCCCATATGAAGACCCATCTGGCAGCACCCAACACCACCAGCTATGTGGTGATCGACGGCGGCGGCAGCAATGTGGAAGGCGACGGCATCCGCTGCCCCTACCACGGCTGGCGCTTCGGCGCAGACGGCAAGTGCAACCACATCCCCTATCACGACGGCGCCATCCCCGCAGCGGCCGCAGTCAAGAGCTGGAAGGTGGTCGAGCAATACGGAGCCATCTGGGTCTGGTTCGACCCCGAAGGCGGCGAGCCCGACTATGAGCTGCCCAGCTTTGGCGACTGGCATGACGAAACCTATGTCAACGGTCAGTGGGACTATCTGGGCGAGCTGAACCAGCACCCCATGGAGGTCGTGGACAATATTGCCGACTACGGCCATCTGAGCCCCATCCATGGCTCCACCGTGACGCGCTTCGAAAATGAATTCAAGGGTCACAACGCCATTCAGCGCCAGTGCGGCGGTCACCGCACCCTGGTCGGCGAAGGCGGTGCCAGTACCGATCTGCATACCGACACCTGGTACCACGGCCCCGCCATCCTGGTCGCCAAGCTCAGCGGCATGTTCAACTCTTTCATGATGATCATGCACACCCCCGTCGAGGACGGCAGGATCAAGGTCTGGCACAACCTGCTGGTCAAGACCGCACATGGCGGCCGGCCCACCAAGGCCGACGAAATCGCCGCCAAGCAGTTCCAGGAAGCCAGCCGCCTGGCCTTTGCACAGGACTTCGAGGTCTGGTCGCAGAAGGCTCCCTGCCTGAACCCGCTGTTCATTCCCAGCGACGGCGCCTTCCTCAAGGCCCGTATCTGGTACAAGCAGTTTTACAACCCGCGCGCCAAGGCGGCCGATTATCTGGAGCAGTGCGAGGGCAAGTATGTGCCTCGCGGCATGGTGGCATACACAGCCGATAGCGAAAAGGCGGCCGTCGCCTGATCTGAGCTCCCCACGAAAAGGCCCATGGTTTTCTCCATGGGCTTTTTTGTTGGCCAGACACTTGCGCAGCACCAGCACATACCCGTCACGAAGAGCTACAGGAGCTGTTTCAGCCAAAGATCTGCCTGCAGCTACACTCTGAAATCCGGGCAGATCGTCAGTCTGGTTGCCCCGGTTCAGCACGCACGATCTGAGCAGATAGCAGGCACGAGGCGGCAGCTACCGTCCCTGGCTGCATCACTCTATGCGCTCCTTATAGGACGTACCAGGCAGGAGGCTTGATGGACTTATCAATCGGCAGAGCAACGGATAAATCGACCCGGCGCTCACGGCGCAAACTCCAGCTCATCGTTTGCCGCGCGCTGCCCCTGCTTGCGATATTCCTACTGCAGCTCTCCTCCCCCACGCATGCCGAAGAAGCCCTGGACTGGGAGAGCCAGGATTCAGGCAGCACCTCCGTCCCTGGTGTCGGAGCGATTCAATACTTCTCCGGCTATCGCTACGCTGGGTATGACCATTTCGCCACAGAGATTTCGGTCCGCTGGCGCAGCAGCAAAGATGGCGCAGAACAAGAACAGATTCTTTACGAAGGCATACTCGACAAGCCGCCTGCCAAGGTCTGGGGACATGGCCGCCACTTATGCGTTGCCATGCAGACTTGCGCGCGCGGCACAGACCAATGCACCCCGTATCTGATCGCGCACCGCTACAACGCTGTCCGGCAATCCTTCACGGCGGTCGCCAACAGCGCCAAGCTCTGTCCCATCCCCCGTTAGGCGCCAGGCATTCACTATCAAAACAAGAGCATTCAGCGCTTTCTCTCATTAAGATTCCAAGGAATCCCTTTCAAAACCCTCACAAATCAAGCGCCTGAAGCTATAGCCTCATGAGCACCAGAGCCTGCGAGTGCGGGGTTTGCGCAACGCAGATCACGTTAAATCCTCCCCAATTTGCAACAGGGTGCAAGCATTTCAACGAAAACACGGCAAGTTGAAACTTCAGGTCACGCCCCAAAGAGCCCGGGCGCCGGAGTGCAGGTATTCTTCAGAGCTCATGCACGGTTGAACTAGTTCAGAGGATCTGATGGGACGCAAGCTCAGCAACAGGGAGAGGGTCAGGAAAGCATGTGGCAACGTTGTTTTGGATCGACTGCCAGGCCTGCCAAGGTCTTTGCAGCTGATGCTGAGCAACGGACGCCGGGGAAGACTGCCCAGGGCAGATCTGGGACAGCTCAAGCAATGGGCAGAAGACCTGCAAAAGTACGCGGCCGAGCTGGGTCTTTATGCGGAAGTAGCCTCCAAGCACGACTATCTGCGCGTTCACTATTTCATCTACACACCTGATGGACCGCCCGCAGTTCAGGTCTGCGGCCCCAGGCAGCTGGAGCTGCTGGGTGAGGCACTGGAGGTCTGCAGCGGTACGGGCTCGAACCGGAAACCGCGAAAGCTGAAGATTCCACCGCGCAAAAGCCTTTCAACAAAGGCCGCCGACACTCGGCAGGCCTTGAGCCTTGCGGCTTGAATGACCGCCATCAAATGCAAACAAAAAAACGGGCCGAAGCCCGTTTTTTGATCGTTCCACCAAGCACCTACTTGTCCCCCAGCCAGGCCACGCTGTTGAGGAAAATCCGCACCAGCTCGGTCTGACGACGCACCCCCGTCTTGGAGAAGATGGAGCGCAGATGGGCTCTGGCCGTGTTGCGGCGGATATTGAGCGCCTCGGCGGCCTCTTCCAGCGACAGGCCGTTGGCCAGCTGAATCGCCAGCCCAGTCTCGGCCGGGGTCAGCTGGAACAGCTGCTGGGCCAGCTTCACCGGAGGATCGGCCTTGCCGCCCGTGTCGCGCACAAAGACGGCGACGCTGGGGCGCTGCTTGCCTTCGGTCCACTCGTCGGAGGAGATGCTCTGCACCACCACGCCCCAGTTGAGCTGGCCCGAAGGGCGGCTGGCCGACATGCCTTCGGTCAGGCCCAGTCCCGCGAGCTCGGAATGCAGCAGCGCGTCCTTGATCAGGCGCTGCAGCTTGCGGTTGTCGTTGGCGTAGGTGGCCTCGAGCGTGCCGCCCGAAACCCTCAACCCGTCCTGCATGTTCAGGATGCTGGTGGCCGCCGGGTTGCTCTCCAGCACCTTGCCATTCTGGTCCAGCACCACCACGCCCACCATCAGCTGCGCGGTGGCACGGCTGTACAGTGAGATCACCTGGCGGTCGCGGTGCAGCGCCAGATGCAGGTTCAGCGCCCGCCGGATGTGCGGCATCAGCAACTGGCCCAGGGCCATGTCGCGCTTGCTGAAAGCCGGCGCCGACTCGGGCCGGGTGACATTCAGGCCGTAGACGCTGCCATCATCGGTCACGATCCTCGCCGCCATCACATGGTAGACGTTGTGCAGCCGGCACCAGTCCGTGTAGTAGAAACTCTCGCGCCACTCGGCCTCGCTCATCAAGTCCGTGATGGTCATGAAGCGCTCTTTGGGCATGTCGCGAAAGGGGCTGAGCTCGCTGTACTTGTCGTGCGTCAGCAGATCCGTGCGCCCGCCGGCAGCCGTCACGATCAAGCCTTCGTGCTCGCCCCTGGTGTCGCGGATGATCAGCGACGCGAAATTGCAGTCCAGTTGCTTGCGGATGACCTCCAGGCACGGCGCCCATTCCTCCGTCTGAGAAACGGCGTCGTAGAGATGGTTGATGAACTCGCTGAAACGCTCGGTACTGATCAGCTCGGTGGGGGCCGCCACGGCGGCCGAAGCCGTGGCAGCCTCGGCCGCCGGACTTAACCCATCGAGAATCGCTCCATCCCTGATCACGCACGCCATCGATGGCGGCGTGTATGCGGAAAACCCCATCCGGGCGTAGGCACTGGCCATCATGTTCGCCTCCTCTCGCTGCACGCGCAACGATGCTTCAGTTGAGCTCGAACAGACCGGCGGCACCCATGCCACCGCCGATGCACATGCTCACCACCACAAAGCGCACGCCACGGCGGCGGCCTTCGAGCAGGGCATGACCCACGAGACGCGCGCCCGACATGCCGAACGGGTGACCGATGGAGATGGCACCGCCGTTGACGTTCAGGCGTTCGTCGGGAATGCCCAGCTGGTCGCGGCTGTAGATCACCTGGCAGGCAAAGGCCTCGTTGATTTCCCACAGACCGATATCGCCCACCGTCAGGCCATGCTGCTTGAGCAGCTTGGGGATGGCGTAGACGGGGCCTATGCCCATTTCATCGGTGCGGCAACCAGCCACGGCCACACCGCGGTAGGTACCCAGGGGCGCCAGGCCACGGTTGCGCGCCTCGTCAGCGCTCATCACCACGCAGGCGCTGGCGCCGTCGGACAGCTGAGAAGCATTGCCGGCGGTGATGAACCGGCCTTCCGGCACCCACTGGCCGTTCTTCCAGACGGGCTTGAGCTTGGTCAGGCTCTCCAGCGTGGTGTCGGCGCGGTTGCCTTCGTCACGGGTCAGCGTGACTTCCTCGCTGCCGGTGACATTGCCTTCCTTGTCGAACAACTGCTTGACGGTGGTCAGCGGCACGATTTCCTCATCGAACAGGCCCCTGGCCTGGGCGGCTGCCACGCGCTGCTGGCTGCGCAGCGAGTACTCGTCCTGCGCTTCGCGGCTGATGCCATAGCGCTGGCTGACCAGCTCGGCCGTCTCTATCATCTGGATATATGCCGTGGGCTCGGCCGCCAGCACGGCCTGGGACTGGGCACGGTAGGCGTTCTTGTACTTGTTCTGCACCAGGGAGATGGACTCCAGGCCACCGGCCACGGCAATGTCCAGTTCACCCGTCATGATGCTCTTGGATGCCGTGGCAATGCTCATCAGGCCCGAAGCGCACATGCGGTCTATCACCATGCCGCCCACGGAATCGGGCAGGCCTGCGGTATAGCCGCACAAACGGCCCAGGTTGTAGCCCTGGGTGCCCTGCTGGGCGGCGATGCCCAGAATGACGTCGCCCACATCCTCGCCGGCCACACCGGCCTTGTTCAGCGCCGCACGAATCACATGCCCGCCCAGCACCGGGGCCTCGGTGTCATTGAAGGCGCCGCGATATGCCTTGGCTATGGGGGTACGTGCCGTCGAAACGATGACTGCATCTTTCATGTCTTGTCTCCTCATTTTTTGTTCGTCATGCTTTGGGCAAGCGAAGTTGCCTGTGTGAGGACGGCCACCCTGGCTGTGGCGCGCTCCTCATTGATTGGCCAGGCTGCTATGCATTGGCATTTGAAAAAGGTTCGCCAGCTTTTCACTGGAAAAACAGTCTGCTGATGGTCTCCACCACACAGCCAGGTTTGTCCTGGTTCCGAACCTGTACCGTGATGCGGATCGTGACCTGCACGCCGTTGTCGCCAAGCGGCGCTGCCGCCACCACCTCGCCGCTGCCGCGCACCCAGGAATCCACCAGTACCGGCGCGGGAAAGCGCACTTTTTCGCAGCCGTAGTTCACGCCCATCTTCAGACCCTCATAGGCCACGAGCTGGGGCAAAAACAGATTGGCCAGCGACAGCGTCAGATAGCCATGGGCCACACAGGCGCCGAAGGGGCCACTGCTGGCTTTTTCGGGGTCGACATGAATCCACTGGTGATCGCCCGTGGCATCGGCAAACTGGTCGATGCGCTGCTGGCTGATCTGCATCCACTCGGTCTCGCCCAGCGGACGGCCCACCGAGGCCAGCACGGCGGCGGCCGAGTTGAACATTACTTTTTCCGCAACTGCGCTCATGGCTCAGGCCCTTTGCGAGCTGACCGACACCACTTCGCCCGTCATATAGGACGAGTAATCGCTGGCCAGGAAGATCATTACGTTCGCGACCTCCCAGGGCTCGGCACCGCGGCCGAAAGCCTCTTTCTCGGACAGCTTGGCCAGCAGTTCTTCGGATGCCGACTTCTTGAGGAAGGCGTGAATGGCAATCGAAGGCGCCACGGCATTGATGCGTATGCCGAACTCGGCCGCTTCCAGCGCCGAGCAGCGCGTGAAGGCCATCACGCCGGCCTTGGCCGCCGCGTAATGGGCCTGTTCGACCTGGGCGCGCCAGCCCAACACCGAGGCGTTGTTGACGATCACGCCCTTGCCGCGTGGCTGCATGACCTTGAGCGCTGCGCGCGTCATGCGGAAGGTGCCGGTCAGCGTGATGTCTATGACCTTGCTCCACTCCTCGTCACTCATGTCGACGACCTTGCAACTGGTGCCCAGACCGGCGTTGTTGATCAGTACATCGATACCGCCCATGGTCTGGTCGGCTTCGGTGATCAGGGCCTGCACCTGCTCTTCCTTGCTCACATCGCAGAGCTTGCCGAAGACCTGGGTCAAGCCCGTGTCTTTCCGGATCTGCTCCACGGCTTCGGCGAGGCGGCGCTCATGCACGTCCGAGATGAACAAGGCCTTGCAGCCTTCTTCGGCCGCACGTTTTGCAGCAGAGAAGCCAATACCGGCGCCAGCAGCGGCGGTCACGAGAACAGTCTTGTCTTTGAGCAGACCGTGGGGGGCAACGTAGGAGGGAGCGCTTGTCATTTGTCGTCAGATTGAAGAGTTGAGTTCATCATCTCTCTCACGCTGCGCCGCAACATCGTCACTTTGGACGATAGGCGATTCCCTAATGTCGCCTCAGCAACAATCCCCAGAGCGCGAATCCAACGAGGAGACGGCCAGCAAGGGCCTAGGCGGCCCCGCCGCCCCGCAGCCAAGGCCGTCGTCCCCCTCAGGGGGAAGCCGCGCAGCGGCTCAGGGGGAACGCCTACCTCGGCATGCCCAGGGCGCGCTCGGCCATCAGATTCATCTGGATTTCATTGGTGCCTGCATAAATGGTGTCGGCACGGCTGACCAGCCACAGTTGCTGCAGGGGGCGCAGCGCCGCATCGGTCATGAGCAGTTCGCCCTGCTCGCCCAGCACATCCATGGCCAGCTCACCCAGATCGCGGTGCCAGTTGGACCAGGCGTACTTGGAGACCGAGGCCACGCGCATGGGCGTGTTCTCGCTGCTTGCGCGCAGCGCGTGGGCACGCAAGGTCTGCAGGCCCATATCGGCCTTGGCCAGACGCTGGCGAAGCAGCGGGTCGCGGGCTGCGCCGTTGCGCCTGGCCAGGGCGATGATCAGATCCAGCTCGTAGCGGAAATGTGCCTGCTGGCCCAGTGTCGAAGCACCGCGCTCGCAGCCCAGCAAATACATGGCGACCTTCCAGCCGTCGCCCACGGGCCCCAGATGCAGGGCACCCTCGGTACGGGCACCGTCAAGGAAGACTTCATTGAACTCCGAAGTCCCCGTGATCTGGCGGATCGGACGCACCTCCACGCCGGGCTGATTCAGAGGTACCAGCAACAAGGTCAGACCTGTATGACGCGAGCTGCCTTCTTCCGTTCTGGCCAGCACGAAGATCCATTCGGACTCATGGGCCCAGGAGGTCCAGACCTTCTGGCCGTTGATCACCCATTCACCGGTGGCCGGATCGCGCTGAGCCTTGGTACGGATGGCCGCCAGGTCGGAGCCGGCGCCAGGTTCGGAATAGCCCTGAGCCCAATAATCCTTGCCCGCCAGAATACCGGGCAGAAAACGCTGCTTCTGCTCGGGCGTGCCAAAAGCCATCAGCGTGGGCGCCAGCAGGGTCTCGCCAATGTGGCCGATGCGGCCCGGGCCGCCGCAGCGCACATATTCCTCGTGGAAGATCACCTGCTGGGCCAGTGGCAGATTGCGGCCGCCATACTGCGTCTCCCAGCCCAGGCCCGTCCAGCCGCCCCGGGCCAGCTCCTGCTCCCACTCCTTGGCCAGCTCTGCGTCATAGCCTTCGGCGCCCAGACCGCTGGCATGCTTGAGCGGCGCAAACTTGCCCCTCAGGTGCCGGCCCATCCATTCGCGCACCTCGGTGCGGAAGGCTTCATTG
Source organism: Comamonas resistens (assembly GCF_030064165.1). Classification (NCBI taxonomy): domain Bacteria; kingdom Pseudomonadati; phylum Pseudomonadota; class Betaproteobacteria; order Burkholderiales; family Comamonadaceae; genus Comamonas; species Comamonas resistens. The sequence continues at coordinate 1,499,923 of NZ_CP125947.1, read as the reverse complement.
ATTTCCGATTCCTGCATCTTCATGCTGCCTCCGCAACTGACTCAAAAGGCTCATCCAACAAACGCGCGGCCACCTGCTCGCGCCACTGCTCCACCGTCCCCATGCGCTGGCTGCTGGCCTGCGCGCGACGGAAGAACAGATGCGGATCAAACTCCCAGGTAAAGCCCACGCCACCATGCAGCTGGATGCTTTCACGCGTGGAAAAGAGAGCGGCTTCCGTAGCATCCGTGCGGGCTTGCGCCGCGAAATAGGTCAAATCCGTTGCATCACCGGCGGTATCAGCTATGAAAGCTGCTGCGTAAACCGCCGATCTGGCGGTTTCCACCTTGACCAGCATTTGCGCTGCGCGGTGCTTGACGCCCTGGAAGCTGCCCACGGCCTTGCCGAACTGCTGGCGCTCCTTGGTGTAGTCCGCAGCCAGATCGAGAGCACGCTCGGCCACGCCCACCTGCTCGGCGGCCAGGCCGATGGCGGCCAGATTGCGCGTCTGCGCCCACAGCTTGCTCAAGGCGTCGCCATGCATCAGCAAAGCCGCGCCAGTCAGCCTCACGTCCACGGCCGACACATCGGCGCTGCTGCGCGTGGCATCCACGGTCTGCAGCGCCTGCACCGTCAGGCCTTCGGCCCTGGCATCCACCTCCAGCAGCCCCAGCGATCCGCAAGGCAGCGTGGCAGGCAGCAAAAACACATCGGCATGAGCGCCGGAACCGACCTGATTCCACTGACCGTTGAGCACCAGGGCATCGCCATCCGCCTTGACCACAGCAGCGGCAGGCAGATCACCGCGCACCGTCATGCCCAGCACACAGATCTGGCCGGACTGGGCCAGGCGCTCCACCACGGGCAAGCCTTGCGCGGTCTGGCTCAAGCTCTGCCACAGCGGTGTCAGGGCGATCACGGCATCAAAGAAAGGGACGCAGGCCAGGTGATAGCCCATCTGCTCCTGCAGCAGCACCAGCTCGCGCCATCCCAGGCCCATGCCGCCTGCGGCCTCGGGCACAGCCACGCCGCACCAGCCCATGTCCACCACTTCCAGCCAGAGCGCACGGTCCATGCCGTCTTCGCTCTCGGCCATCTTGCGTACCTGCGCCGTCGTGCTTTTTTCCTGCAAAAACACCACCGCGCTTTCGGCGATCATTTTTTGCTCATCGTTCAGACTTAAATCCATGATGGCTCGCGTCCTGAGTTTTTAAAAAGCCGGGTACCGTGACCCGGCCGTGTCGTCAAGTGCCGTAGACCTTCTGTGGTGCCTTGCCGGCGGCAATCAGCTGATCGACCACACCGCCCAGCTCGGCGGGCTCCCAGCGCGCCTGCTTGTCATGGATCTTGCCGGTGAACCAGCCGTCGGCCACGGACAGCTCGCCGCCCTTGGCCTCGAAGCAGCGGCCCGTTACATGCGCGGACTGGCTGCTGCCCAGCCAGACGACGATGGAGGCCACGTTCAGCGGGTCCCAGACGTCAAAACCGGACTCGGGCTTCTTGACCAGGTCGGGCATGGCGCCTTCGGTCATGGAGGTACGCGCGGCAGGCGCCAGGCAGTTGGCCGTGATGCCATAGCGGGCCAGCTCGGCTGCCTGCACCAGGGTCAGGCCGGCGATGCCGGCCTTGGCTGCCGCATAGTTGCTCTGGCCGATGGAGCCTTGCAGGCCCGCGCCGGAGCTGGTGTTGATGATGCGGGCATCGACCTCCTTGCCCGCCTTCTTCTGGTCGCGCCAGTAGCCGCCGAACACCTTGGCCATGCAGAAATGGCCGCGCAGATGCACGCGCATGACCATGTCCCAGTCCTCTTCCGACAGGCTCAGGAACATGCGGTCGCGCAGCACGCCGGCGTTGTTGACGATGACCTGCACATCGCCGAATGCCGCCAGTGTGGCATCCAGAATCGACTGGGCGCCAGCCACGGTGGTGATGTCACCGGTATTGGCGATGGCCCGGCCACCTGCGACCTTGACTTCATCGGCCACGGCCTGAGCCGCTTCGGCGCGGATGTCATTGACCACCACATTGGCACCCTCGTGCGCAAAGGCCAGCGCATAGGCGCGGCCCAGGCCGCCGCCCGCACCGGTGATGACGACGGTTCTGTCTTGGCAAATACCCATTTCCATTCCCTCTTTGTCTTGAAGGCGCTTCCGAAAAATCAGAGGCGCTCGATGATGGTCACATTGGCCTGGCCGCCGCCTTCGCACATGGTCTGCAGGCCGTAGCGGCCGTCCGTGCGCTCCAGCTCATGCAGCAAGGTGGTCATGAGCTTGGCGCCCGAAGCTCCCAGCGGATGACCCAGCGCGATGGCGCCACCGTTGACGTTGGTCCTGGCATGGTCGTAGCCGGTTTCCTTGAGCCAGGCCATGACCACCGAGGCAAAGGCCTCGTTGATTTCGACCAAGTCAATATCGGACATCTTCATGCCGGCCTTTTTGAGAGCGAACTCCGTGGCCGCAATGGGAGCGGTCAGATGCCAGATCGGATCGTCGGCACGCACGCTGATGTGATGAATGCGCGCGCGGGGTGTCAGCTTGTAGCGCTTGAGCGCGGCCTCGGACACCACCAGCACTGCAGCGGCTGCATCGCAGGTGGAGCTGGACACCGCAGCAGTGATGGACGGATAGGTCGGGTCCACAGGCTCCAGCGTGGCCATTTTCTCCAGCGTGGAAAGGCGGGCAGTCTCGTCCATGCGGAAGTCGCCAAAGGGCACGATTTCACGGTCGAAACGGCCTTCTTCCATGGCCTTGAGCGCGCGATCGTGGCTTTGCTTGGCAAAGACTTCCATGTCTTCGCGGCTGATGCCCCAATGGTCGGCAATGCGCTGTGCCGCATAGAACTGATTGACAGGCGCATCGCCGAAGCGCGCCTTCCAGCCCCTGCTTTCGGCAAACGGTGTGCTAAAGCCCAGAGGCTGGCCCGCCAGCATGGCCGAAGAAATGGGAATGGCCGACATGGTCTGCACGCCGCCAGCCAGGATCACATCCTGCGTGCCGCTCATCACGGCCTGCGCCGCAAAATGAATGGCCTGCTGGGATGAGCCGCACTGACGGTCAATCGTGGTGCCGGGCACGTTCAGCGGCATGCCGGCAGCCAGCCACGAGGTGCGGGCGATGTCGCCGGCCAGCGCGCCTATGGTGTCCACGCAGCCAAAGATCACATCGTCATACTCCGACGCGGGGACTTCGTTGCGTTCGACCAATGCCTTGATCACATGGGCACCAAGGTCGGCGCCGTGCACGGCGGCAAGAGAGCCCTTGCGCTTGCCCGTAGGCGAACGCAGTGCATCGACGATATAGGCTTGCTGGCTCATGCAGCCACCTCCTCTGCAATGTTCTTGGCAACGGCCTGCGATGCGCAGCCGCCACACACGGATGTTTCACGGTCGAATGTGGCGCCGGGGCCGACGGGGGCGTTGGGGCTGCGCAGCAGGCCCTGGGTCAGACGCGCGGAATGAAAGCCCTTGTCTCCCCAGGCAGAGTCCAGCACCCAGGCACGTTTCATGAACATCTGCAGATCGACTTCCCAGGTGTAGCCCATGGCGCCATGCACCTGCAGGCTGTTGCGTGAGGCAAACCAGCTCGCTTCGCTGCACTGGAGCTTGGCGTGCGAAATGCGCACGGCCAGATCGGCCTCGTCATGCTGCAGCGCATAGAAAGCGCGATAGAGCACAGGCTTGGCGAACTCGATCTTGGTGACCATGTCTGCCAGGTGGTGTTGCACGGCCTGGAAACTGCCGATGACCTTGTCGAACTGCTTGCGCTGGGCCACATAGTCCACCGACAGGTCCAGCATGCGCTGGGCCAGACCCAGCATCTGGGCAGCGGCAGCCAGTGCTCCGCGCTCACCGGCCTGGTCCCAGACCTTCTGAGCTTGGACGGCATCCAGAATGCGGGTCGCATCGCTGGCCGTCCACTCCACCTTGCACAGGCGGCGCGATGCATCGATGCTGTGCAGCGCCGTGATCTGGCATTGCTGGGGCAGCAGCAGGTGCAACTCCATCCCGGCTGCCGTGGCATGGGGCAGCAGCAGCACATCGACCAGTGCAGCATCCGCCACATGGGGATTGACGGAGTGGCCGACCGCCACGCGGCAACGGCCTTCGGCGATCCTGGCCAGCCAGGCGCGCGCGCCATGTCCTTCGGGCAGCGCCGAGAGCATGCCCACGGCCACATAAGCGGTGTCTGTCAGCGAGTCAGGCAGCGCGTAGTAGCCGACCTCCTGCAGCAGCAAAGCCCAGTCGATATCACCCATGCCCATGCCGCCGTCAGCCTCGGGAGCCGACAGCCCCATCAGGCCTTGCTCGGCAATCTTGGCCCACAGTTCGGGCGAGCGGCCGGTCTCGGTTTCCCAGATATCGCGCAGCAACTCGGGCGCGGCTTCGGTCATCAGAAAGCGGCTGACCGAGTCGCGGAAAGCAATTTGATCTTCGGTAAAAGTGAAGTCCATGGTGGTCTCCCTGCCAAACAATGCAGCGTTAGGATTTGGGCAGACCCAGCATGCGCTGGGCAATGATGTTGCGCTGGATCTCGTTGCTGCCCGCATAGATGGGGCCGGCCTGCGAGAACAGGAAACCTTCAAGCCATTCATTGGCTTCGGCGTCGTCCGTCAGCTCGGCGCGCGGACCCAGGATGCGCATCGCTGTCTCGTGAATCAGGATGTCCAGCTCGGACCAGACGATCTTGTTGGTGCTGGCCTCGGCTCCGATCTGCGCGCCCTTGTTCAGACGGCCGACGGTGTGATAGGACGACAGCGTGTAGGCCTCCGCCCCCTGCCAGGCACGCAGTACGGCGTCACGGATGGAGTGGTCGCGGTCGGCCTCCACCTGGTTACGCAGATACAGATCAATGAGCTTTTGGGCGCTGCGCTGATACCGCGCGGGAGAGCGCAGCAGCAGGCCACGCTCGAAGCCTGCCGTGGCCATGGCCACATGCCAGCCCTTGCCCTCGGCACCCAGCAGGTTCTCGGCAGACACTTCCACATCGTCGAAGAAGATTTCTGCAAAGTGCTCGCTGCCATTGATGGCGCGGATGGGCCGTACCGTAATACCGGGCGTGTTCAACGGCACCAGGATGTAGCTCAGGCCATGGTGGCGGCTGGAAGTGGGGTCGCTGCGGAACAGGCCGAACACCCAGTCGGCAAAGATGGCGCGCGTGGACCAGATCTTCTGGCCGTTGAGAATGAACTTGTCGCCATGGCGGATCGCACGGCTGCTGATGGCTGCCATGTCGGAGCCCGCATTGGGCTCGGACCAACCCTGGGCCCACATATCGTCGCAGCGCGCCATGCGCGGCAGAAAACGGGCTTTCTGCTCGGGCGTGCCGAATTCCATCAGCGTGGAGCCCAGCAGCAAGATGCCGTTCTGGTTCACGCGGGCGGGCGCGTCGGCGGCCCAATATTCCTCTTCAAAGATCAGCCATTCGTTGAGATCGCAACCGCAACCACCCAGCTCTTTGGGCCAGGTCACGGCGCTATAGCCTGCCGCGGCCAGCTTGGCTTCCCACTCGCGATGCTGCTCGAAGCCTTCGCGGGTGTCATAGCTCTTGAGGCGCTGCTTGGGCACGTTGTCCTGGAGCCATTCGCGTACCTTGGCACGGAAGGCCTTTTGCGCCGGGGTGTATGTCAAATCCATGTCTTGTCTCCTCGTTGCGCGGTAATACTCAGAACTTGGCGTCGCGTTTTTCCACAAAGGCGCTGCGCGTCTCGGCGGAATCAGGACTCATATAGGCCTGCAGGGTGAAGCCCTGCTCCCAGCGGTACTTGTCTTCCAGATTTCCATCCTCGATGCCGGTCAATGCCTCCTTGGCGATGCGGATCATGGCCGGGCTCTTGGCGGCGATCTTGTTGGCGATATCCATGGCGGTATCGCGCAACTGCTCACGCGCCACCACACGCTCGATGGCGCCCAGGCGCAGAGCTTCGGCAGCGCCGATCATCTCGCCTGTGAAGAACAGATAGCGGGTCTTCTGCACGCCAAACATGCGCTGCAGATGGGCGGCACCCCCCATGGCGCCACGGTCCACTTCGGGCAGGCCGAAGGTCGCGTCTTCAGCGGCGATCACGATGTCGGAGGAGCCGCAGATGCCTATGCCGCCGCCCAGCACAAAACCGTGCACGGCTGCGATCACCGGCACCTTGTTGAGGTGCACGGCCTTGAAGGTCGCGTAGTTGCCGGCGTTCACATTGACGATGAGCTTGTCGTTGGCGGCCAGCTCCTTGATGTCCACTCCGGCGCAAAAGCCGCGGTTCTCGGCGCGGATGACGATGACGCGCACCTCGGGCCTGTCGCCCAGCGACTGGATCTCGCGCGCCAGGCCGTTCCAGCCTGCCGCATTCAAGGCATTCACAGGCGCACGGTCGATGACCAGCTCCGCCACACCGTTGTCATGAATAGTGGAATGAAATTGTTGAAGGGACATATCCAGTCTCTCGTTGGCTTGTTGTTATGCGGGAGTCAGTGCATTCAATGCATTGCGTCTTTCCATGGCCTGGCGCACGATGCCGCCGATCACGTCCTCGCAGCTGTCGAGCTTGCCGATCAACGCTGCCACCTGGCCGGCAGACATCACGCCCTCGGCCGGGTTGCCGTCCACCATGGAGCGCTGCAGCAGCATGGGTGCGTTGGCAGCCATCACGGTCTGGGCCACGGAGGACGAGTCCTCGCGCACGGCCTGCATGAAGATGCTGATGGCCTGGCCCGTGGTCATGCCGGTCTCGGCCTTCCATTGCAGCGCCAGGCTCAGCGCGATGCGCAGGCGCTTCATGGGGCTGGCTTTTTCCAGCATGGCCAGATATTCGTTGGGGATCATGCGCTGGGGCATGCCATCGACCAGATGCGAAATGGCGATCTTTTCCGCGTCCCTGGTGGCCAGATAGCGCTGCAGCGTCGCTTCAGGAACCTTGGAGTCGCTGGTCATCAGAAAGCGCGTACCCATGGCAATGCCCGAGGCGCCATAGGCCAGAGCCGCCAACAGGCCGCGGCCGTCGTAGAAGCCGCCGGCGGCAATCACGGGCACATCGACCGCATCCACCACCTGGGGCAGCAGCACCGTGGTCGGTACGCTGCCCGTGTGGCCCCCACCTTCGCCGCCTTGCACGGTGATGGCATTGGCGCCCATCTCTATGGCTTTTTGCGCATGCTTCAAGGCGCCCACAGTGGGCATGCAGACGATGCCTGCATCGCGCAAACGGCCTATCACCTTCTTGTCCGGCCCGCGGCCATAACTGACCGCACGCAGGCGGTGCTTGACCGCCAGGTCCAGCAGCTGCTGGGCGTTGGGCTGAAACATATGAAAGTTCAGACCGAAAGGCTGGTCGTCGGTCTCACGTTTGACGCGCAGGATTTCGGCCTCGATCTTGTCGGCCGCAATGGTGGCGCCGGCCAGAAAGCCGAAGCCACCGGCATTGGTGGTGCCTATCACCAGATCGGCACCGGCCACATAGCCCATGGCGGTCTGGATGATGGGATAGCGGCATCCCAGCAGGTCGCAGATGGGGGTGCGCAAGCTGCCCATATCGTTCATATTGCTCATGCCTTTGACTCTTCTTTATTGGCCTTGGCCATGGACTTCGCGTCCTGGCCGCCCAGCTGGCCCATGCCCATGGCCTGGCTGTGGGCGTGGGCAAAGTGGTGGTAGCCGAAAGCCATGTCCATGGTGGAGCGCAAGCCCTGCAGCTCTTCTGCCTTGTTGACGACCATCTTGGTCAGCGCCAGTCCCAGACGCGGCTGTGCCGCCAGGCGCTGGGCCATGGCATAAACCTGGTCCTCGAGCTCGGCACGCGGCACGACACGGTTGACCATGCCCATCTGATAGGCACGGTCTGCCGTCATGCGATCGCCCAGCAGCAGAAACTCCTTGGCGATGCGCGGGTGCAGCTCATGGGCATGCGCGAAGTACTCGACCCCCGGAATGCCCATGCGCACCACTGGGTCCTGGAAGAAGGCATCGTCGCTGGCCACGATCAAATCACAGACCCAGGCCAGCATCAGGCCGCCGGCCACGCAGGCCCCCTGCACCATGGCAATCATGGGCTTGGGAATGTCGCGCCAGCGGCGGCACATGCCCAGATACACCTCCTGCTCGCGCGCAAACAGCTGCTCGCCACCGGGCTTGTTGGTGTGGTCCCACCACAGATGCACGCGCTCGAACGGCTTGTTGATGTCGCGGCCCGGCGAACCTATGTCGTGGCCCGCGCTGAAGTGCTTGCCTTCGCCGCGCAGCACGATGACCTTGACGCTGTCGTCGTCGGTGGCGCGGCGGAATGCCGCATCCAGCGCATAGGTCATCTGCGAGTTCTGCACGTTGTTGAACGTGGGCCGGTTCATGGTGACCGTGGCGACACCGTTGTCCACGCTGTAGAGCACGGGCTCTTGCGTCTCGTAGACAGCCTGGTCCTCTCGCGTCACGAATTCGCTGGCAGCCGCATTTTCCATCTCAGGCCCCCATCGCTGTCGAGCGCAGATTGTGCGGATCGAGCTGGGCCAGCAATGCCAGCTGCTCGGGCGTGGGATCGGGCGTCACGCCCACGCTCTCGGGGATGTGCAAGGGAAAGCCCGTCGCTTGCTGCACCTGCTCCACGCTCACGCCGGGGTGCAGGGACAACAGACGCGCCTGATAGCCGGGGCCGCCAAAGTCCATCACGCAGAGATTCGTGAAGATGAAGCGGATGTCGGTGGTTTCCTCCAGGGTCCAGCCCTTGGCCAGACGCGCGGGGTTGTAGCCCACCGAACCCACAGCATCGACCTCGCCTTCCACAAACACCTTGGTGCTGTGGTTGGGCACGAAGAAGGAGTTGGCGTGGTTGATGGAGTTGCCCGGAAAGCCGCGCACGCCCAGCATCATGGACTTGGGTCGCGCGTAGTCGCTGCCGACCATGGAGATATTGCCCTGACCGAAGCGATCCACCTGCACCGGCCCCACCATGGCATGGCGCTTGCCGCCCCAGACATTGTCGAAGATGCGCGAGAAGCCCATCCAGGTTTCGCGCTTGATCTTGTAGTCGCCGCGCGGCCCCACGGGCACAGGCTCGCCCACGATCCAGGCTTCGGAATCCGTCATCATCAGGTCCGGATTCAGGGACTTCATGCACAGCGATGCCGCCAGGCGCGGCACCAGGCCAATGCCCGTGGCCAGCACCTCGCCGTCGTTTTCCCAGGCACGTGCCGCGGCGCAGATGACGCGATCCACCAATGCAATTTCACTCATCTTCCGCCTCCTCAGAACACGGGCAGGGGCAGGCGCTTGATCGCCTCCATGCCGCCCACTTTTTCCAGATACTCCTGCTCCGTGCACCGCAGGTACTTTTGCTGGTAGTCGCTCCAGCCACCCTCTTCCTTGCTGCTGGCCACGTACTCCTTGAAGTGCTTGACGTCAAAACCGTACAGCGGCGCGCAGGAAGTGGGGTGAGCACCACCGGGCAGATGCACCACACCCGTGGTTTCGGAGCGCTCCCAGAACACCAGGCGCGCGGCCTCGGCCGACTCGAAGCTGCTGGACTCCACGAGTTCGTCGCAGCTCACATAGGTGTTCTTGGCAGCACGGGCGAACAGGTCGTCCATATAGATGTCGGGGCCAGCGATCTGGCAGACGCCGCGTGCATCGGCGCGGTCCACATGCAGCAGGGCCACGTCGAGATGGATGGCCGGCATGGCCAGCCACTCCTTGCCGTCATAAGGCGACTCGATCAGCTTGATGCCGTTGTTGTGCTTGAGCACGTCGGTGCCCAGACCCACGCGGGTGGGGATGTAGGGAATGCGCATGCCCGCGGCCTTCAAGCCCAGCACCATATGGCCTTCGTCGATCTCCATGACCTCGATGGCGCCGCTCTGGCGCGCCTTGCGGAAATAGGGCTCGAGCGGGATGAAGTCCAGCGAGACGAAGGCAAAGACCAGCTTCTTGACCTTGCCGGCCGCGCAGAGCATGCCCACATCGGCACCGCCGTAGGCGACCACGGTCAGATCCTTCACGGGGCTGCGCAGCAGCTCGCGTACCAGAGCCATGGGCTTGCGACGCGGCCCCCAGCCACCGATACCAATCGTCATGCCATCCTTGATGGATGCCACAACCTCTTTTGCCGTCATCAATTTATTGGCCATGTCTCATGCCTCCTGTTGCTTGCTTTCGGGACGGCCCACGCTGAAGTCGTGCCCCCAGAGGCTTACGGTTGTGAACTCATGCGTGATGTGCTGATCCCAGTCGACGATGGCGCCGCCATAGCCGAACTCCAGATCGAAGTTCGAGGGCGTCTTCATGTAGAACGAAATCATCTTGTCGTTGGTGTGCTGGCCCAGGGTGGCGGACAGCTTGACCTGGCTCTTTTGCATGCGGTCCATGGCGCGGCCCACCTCGGGCATGTTGTCCACCTCGACCATCACGTGCACGCAGCCGCTGGCCGCGGGGAACTCCGCCAGCGCCAGGCTGTGGTGGCGGCCGTTGGCGCAGTGGAAGAAGTGGATGCGGATCGTGGGACCGGCATCGCCCGCAGGCTTGAAGTTGTAGATGTCAGAAAGGCCAAAACCCAGCACGTCGCGCGCAAAAGCCACGGTCTTGTCGAACTCGGGCGCTGGCAGCACGGTATGGCCCAGGCCGTAGTCGCCGGTGATGAAGCGCGACACCCCTTGGGGCGAGGCAAAGTGAGTGAAGTCGGACTTGAAGCCCCAGACGATCTCGTGGCGGTTGCCCGATGGATCCATCACGATGACCAGTTGCTGCACATGGCGCTTGGCGCACAGCTCGGGGCTGCCCATCTCGTAGTGCACGTCGGCAGCCTGCAGCACCTTGAGCGCCTGCTCAAAGGCTTCCTTGTTGGCCACCTCCCAGCCGGATGCCGAGTATTTGTCATTGCGGCCAGGCTGCACCTGGAAGCGGAATTGACGCTCATCCATCTTGATCAGCAGATCGCCACCCGCCGTGGTGCTGGGCATCATGCCCAGCACATCGCGTGCATAGCCGACCCAACGGTCCAAATCAGAGCTCTCGGCAACAACGTACGCCAGTCCACGTATTTCCATCATGATGTCGGGGCCTCCAACCCAGTTCAGCTGTAGTGATGCAGCTGATTCTGGAGATGAGAAGCCTTGAAAACATCGTCCGTTGAGACTAACGAAGAGGCGCCGTCTTATACAAAATCAATAGCACTCCACGCCTGATTGGCGGCTATTGAGGCGCAATACTCCCAAACCCTGACAGCCATTCGGATTAGCTCGTGTCGACATCCGGGCGCAAGTTGGCGACGTGAACAAAAAATGCCGCATCCCCCCAGGAAAATGCGGCCAACACGATAAACAGCTTGCGTGCCTTGGAATCATTGACCCGAGGCTTTCTCAAGCAGGCTTCGCGGATCAGGTGGTCAGCGCCTCTGCTGCCTGGGCATAGTCGTTATAGCCCTCTGCTCCTTCTGTATAGAGCGTCTTGCGATCGAACGTCGACAGCGGCAAGCCCAGGCGCATGCGCCGCACCAGATCGGGGTTGGCGATGAAGTGGCGCGCAAACGAGATGGCCTGACCGTCACCGGCCTGCAGCGCGGCTTCGGCGCTTTGCGCATCGAAGCCGTCGTTGAGTATGAGGTTGGCACCAAAGTTCTCGCGCGCCAGCTTGAAGGCATCGATGCCAGGGTCCGACACCGCCCGCATCACATGCAGATAGGCAATGCCCTGCCTCGCGGCCTGGCGCATCAGCTCGGCATGCGTGGCCGCGGAGTTCTCGTCCGAGGTGTCGTTATAGGTGTTGCCCGGATTCAGACGCAGGCCCACGCGCTCGGCCCCGATCGCATCTCCCATGGCTGCCAGGCATTCGGCCGCAAAGCGCACGCGATTGGCGGCATTGCCACCGTACTCGTCACTGCGCCGGTTGACCCCCGAGCTCATGAACTGCATGCACAGATAGCCGCTGGTGCCGTGCAGCTCCACGCCGTCAAAGCCCGCATCCACGGCGCGCCTGGCGGCGGCCGCATGCTCGGCAATGGCCTGACGCACCTCTTGCGTGGTCAGGGCCTGCGGCACATCAAAATCCTGCATGCCTGCCGCATCGGTCCATATCTGACCCTGCGCTTGCACCGCCGAAGACGATACGGAGCGCACGCCTGGTGGCTTGATATGGCTGCTGCCGATACGACCCGAATGCATGATCTGCAGCACGATGGAGCCGCCGCGCGCATGTACGGCATCGGTCACGCGTCGCCAGCCACGCACATGCTCGGCGGTCTCTATACCGGGCTGGCGGCAGTAGGCCTGACCCGTGACCTCGGGCCAGCTGCCTTCGGCCACGATCAGGCCAGCATCGCCGCGCTGGCCGTAATGCTCGGCCATGAGCTCGGTGGGCACGCCATCCTCGGCAGCACGGTTGCGCGTCATGGGCGCCATGACCACGCGGTTTTGCAACGCAATCTTGCCCAGCTTGACGGGCGTGAAAAGAATTTGACCCATGCGGACTCCTTAGCGCACACGCATGCGCGGGGGCGGTGTATCACGGCGCATGATCTTGAGAAACTGCTCCAGAGGCGCTGGTGCGGCCACCTGCGGCAACTCGTCCTTGTCGGGGCGCTGGGCCCAGAATTCCTTCCAGCTCGGGAACAGATCATGGAAGGCGCCGTGATAGGGTTCGCGACCGGGCCAGCGCATCTTCATATCGCCTATCGGCGGCTTGTTCAGATCCGTGGCATACCAGTAGCAAGGCAGACGGCGGCGGAAGAACCACCGGCCGTCAATGCGCTCGTAATCATCCCAGTACAGCATCTGCATGATGACCCACTCGGCGCCGCACTCATGCTCGTTCTTGGAATAGACCACGCCGGTGGCGTGATCCCGGTCCACGAACTCTATGATGTGCTGGCCCAGATGGTGGGAGGTGCCCGTGAACTGATCACGCAGCGTGCTGTCCTGCCAAGCCTTGAAATGCTCGCGCCCCACGCGCTCCTTGCCCACGCGGATATCGGGCGCAAACAGGTTGACATGGGCATCCATGTCGCGCATGTCCAGCGACAGGGAATATTTGCCTGCCAGCTGACGGATCGCATCCAGCGATTCCAGGCGGTCGATACGCTCTTCCAGCGTTTGCGGCCACTGATTCACGGGTTCACTCATCTCTTGAGACTCTTTCTTACAGCGCCGTCACCAGCATGGCGGAAAGGCCGTCGTCCACAGGCAGTGCGGCTTCGGTCACATAACTGGTCAGGAACAGGGTGGCATTGGCCACCTCCTCGAGATCAGCTTTCAGTGTTCTTGAGCGAAGCCTCGTCGGACAGCTGCCGGCCGTGACCAGGATTTCGACCATGGCAGGAATCGCCACATCGGCTTGGACCCAACATGGAGACAGCGTAAGAAAAAACATATGCCTGCCCATCGTCCAACAAGACTATGGGCCACTAACGTCACCCGGCAAATCGCAGATTTGGTGGGTAAGACAAGGCATCGGGTTGCGTCAGTCGAAGCCACAAGCCGTACAAAAGTACGGCAAGGCTGAAAAACAACGCATCAAGGGTGACGTTAGCGGGTCCAAGCGCGCTGGGGCGCTGCCAGTTTGATCGTTGAAGGACTTGCCAACAATGGGGAGAGGCTCTCTGAGAGCTCAAAAAGAAAAAGCCAGAACTCATGAGAGTTCTGGCTTATCTGGAGGCGCGAACCAGAGTCGAACTGGTCTAACCGGATTTGCAATCCGGGGCATAACCGCTTTGCTATCGCGCCGCTATCACAAAAATTTGGAGCGGGAAAACGGGTTCGAACCGTCGACCTATACCTTGGCAAGGTATCGCTCTACCAACTGAGCTATTCCCGCATTCAAAAGACTCATCGCCTTCTGATGCGAACCTGTATTGCTACAGGTTCTGAAACCTGGAGCGGGAAAACGGGTTCGAACCGTCGACCTATACCTTGGCAAGGTATCGCTCTACCAACTGAGCTATTCCCGCATTCAGAAGACTTCCGCCTTCTGATGCAACCTGTATTGCTACAGGTTCTGAAAACCTGGAGCGGGAAAACGGGTTCGAACCGTCGACCTATACCTTGGCAAGGTATCGCTCTACCAACTGAGCTATTCCCGCATTCAAAAGACTCATCGCCTTCTGATGCGAACCTGTATTGCTACAGGTTCTGAAACCTGGAGCGGGAAAACGGGTTCGAACCGTCGACCTATACCTTGGCAAGGTATCGCTCTACCAACTGAGCTATTCCCGCATAACCACCGAAGCCAGACATTGTACAACGTCGTTTGCTGCGATGGGTGAATTGTAGCGCAGTTCTGAGGACTCTCAGGAAAAACGCCACATTTTTCATAAATCAGCCATCAATGTTTGACGGCAGGCTCCACAGACTTGGCATCTGCCGCTGGAACGGCCGCCACTTCTTCTTCGGCTAGAGGCTGGGGTTCGCGCTCCAGAGCGACCTTGAGCACCTGATCAATCCACTTGACGGGAACGATCTCCAGGCCGCTCTTGACGTTATCCGGAATCTCCTGCAGATCCTTGACGTTCTCTTCAGGAATCAACACGGTCTTGATACCGCCACGCAGTGCAGCCAGCAGCTTTTCCTTGAGACCACCAATGGCAGTGACTTCGCCACGCAAGGTGATTTCGCCGGTCATGGCCACGTCAGCGCGCACAGGAATACCTGTGAGCACCGATACAAAAGCCGTAGTCATGGCTGCGCCCGCACTGGGGCCGTCCTTGGGCGTGGCTCCATCGGGCACGTGAACGTGGATATCACGCTTCTCAAAAGCCTCATCCTTGATACCCAACATGCGTGCGCGGCTGCGCACCACGGTACGGGCCGCCTCAACCGACTCCTTCATCACATCGCCCAGCGAGCCGGTTCGTGTGATGACGCCCTTGCCGGGCATGGTTGCTGCTTCAATGGTCAGCAGATCGCCGCCCACCTCGGTCCAGGCCAGGCCCACCACTTGGCCGATCTGGTTGTTGAGTTCGGCACGTCCATAGCTGAACTTGCGCACGCCCAGGTAATCAGGCAGGTTGTCGGCCGTCACCACCACCTTGGGTTCAAGCTTCTTGAGCTGCAGACCCTTGACCACCTTGCGGCAGATCTTGGAAAGTTCGCGCTCCAGCGAGCGCACACCAGCCTCGCGGGTGTAATAACGCACGATGTCGCGGATCGCCGATTCGGTCACTTCCAGCTCACCATCCTTGACGCCGTTGTTGCCGATCTGTTTGGGCAACAGGTAGCGCATGGCGATATTGGTCTTTTCGTCTTCGGTATAACCCGACAGGCGAATCACCTCCATACGATCCAGCAAGGCCGATGGAATGTTCATGGAGTTGGAAGTCGCCACAAACATCACATCGGACAGGTCGAAGTCGACCTCCACATAGTGGTCGCCAAACTTGTTGTTCTGCTCGGGGTCCAGCACTTCCAGCAAGGCGCTTGACGGATCACCACGGAAATCCATGCCCAGCTTGTCGATCTCGTCGAGCAGGAACAAAGGATTGCGGGTATTGACCTTCTCCAGGCTCTGCAGCACCTTGCCCGGCATGGCGCCGATATAGGTGCGGCGGTGGCCACGGATTTCAGCCTCGTCGCGCATGCCGCCCAACGCCATGCGCACGTATTTGCGGCCGGTCGCCTTGGCAATGGACTGGCCCAGCGAGGTCTTGCCCACGCCAGGAGGTCCGACCAGGCACAGGATGGGTGCCTTGACCTTGTCCACGCGTTGCTGCACGGCAAGATATTCAAGGATGCGGTCCTTGACCTTTTCCAGGCCGAAGTGGTCCTCGTTGAGCACGGTCTCGGCATTGGTCAGATCATGTTTGATCTTGGTCTTCTTGCTCCAGGGCAAACCGGTGAGCACCTCGATGTAGTTGCGCACCACAGAGGCTTCCGCCGACATGGGCGACATCAGCTTGAGCTTCTTGAGCTCGGCTTCAGCCTTCTTGCGGGCCTCGGCGGGCATCTTGGCGAGCTTGATCTTTTTCTCGATTTCCTCGATGTCGGCGCCGTCTTCACCCTCGCCCAGCTCCTTCTGAATGGCCTTGACCTGCTCATTCAGGTAGAAGTCGCGCTGGTTCTTTTCCATCTGGCGCTTGACGCGACCACGGATGCGCTTGTCGACATTGAGGATGTCCACTTCGCGCTCAAGCTGTTCGAACAGGTTTTCCAGGCGAATCTTGATATCCACCAGGTCCAGCACGGCCTGCTTGCTCTCCAATTTGAGAGGTAGATGCGCAGCAATGGTGTCGGCAAGACGGCCAGCATCGTCGATGCTGGCGATCGAGGTCAGGATTTCCTGGGGAATCTTCTTGTTGAGCTTGACGTACTGGTCGAACTGCTGGGTCACGGCACGGCGCAGCGCTTCGATCTCGCTTTGCTCATGCGCATCGCCCTCGGCCTCCACAGGCACGACGGAAGCCGTGAAATGCGACTCCTCGTCTTTGACCTGCTTGACCAGGGCCCGCTGCTGACCTTCGACCAGCACCTTCACCGTGCCGTCGGGCAGCTTGAGCAACTGCAAGATGGTGGACACACAGCCCACATCAAACATGTCTTCCGCTGCAGGCTCATCCTTGGAAGCGGTTTTCTGCGCCACCAGCATGATGCGGCGGTCGCCCTCCATGGCCAGCTCCAGAGCCTTGATGCTCTTGGCACGCCCCACAAAAAGCGGAATCACCATATGCGGGAACACCACCACATCGCGCAAGGGCAGCAGCGGCAGTTCCAGCTCGGTAGAAGGCAAAGGGGTTTGTCCAGACATAGGTATCCTCGGTTTCTCAGCGGAAGATGGTCCGCCTACCGGTGTATTTCAACCCTTGGGAGCAAATTGTTTTTGCCAGCCCAAGGGCATTGCCTTTCAGCCCAGGCGGCAGGCCGGCGAACATCGCCGTCACCTTGACCACCTGCAAAGTATCAGGCCTTTTTCGCGGCCTCGCGGTAAACCAGCAATGGCTCCTTACCGTCTTCGATAGTGGCCTCTTCCACCACCACCTTTTCCACGTTTTCAGCAGTCGGCAGCTCGAACATGGTGCTGATCAGCGCCTGCTCGACAATGGAGCGAAGGCCACGGGCACCGGTCTTGCGCGCCAGAGCCTTGCGGGCAATGGCCTTGAGGGCTGCAGGGCGAATTTCGAGCTCCACCCCTTCCATGGCCAGCAGCTTGCTGTATTGCTTGACCAGAGCATTCTTGGGCTCGGTCAGGATCTGCACCAGCGCATCCTCGCTCAACTCGGCCAAAGCCGTGACCACGGGCATACGCCCCACCAGCTCGGGAATGATGCCGAACTTGATCAGATCCTCAGGCTCGATCTCCAGGAAGATATCGGAGATGGAGCGCTGCTTCTTACTCTTGACGGTAGCACCAAAACCGATGCCCGAAGCCTCGGTACGGTTTTCGATGACCTTTTCCAGACCCGCAAAAGCACCGCTGCAAATGAACAGAATATTGGTCGTGTCGATCTGCAGGAAGTCCTGATTGGGGTGCTTGCGTCCACCCTGGGGAGGAATGCTGGCCATGGTGCCCTCAATCAGCTTGAGCAGGGCCTGCTGCACACCTTCACCCGAAACATCACGCGTGATGCTGGGGTTGTCGGACTTGCGCGAGATCTTGTCGATTTCGTCGATATAGACGATGCCGCGCTGCGCGCGCTCCACGTCGTAGTCGCAGCTTTGCAACAGCTTCTGGATGATGTTCTCGACGTCTTCGCCCACATAACCGGCTTCGGTCAGCGTGGTGGCATCGGCCATCACGAACGGCACGTTCAACTGGCGCGCCAGGGTCTGGGCCAGCAAAGTCTTGCCCGAGCCTGTGGGGCCGATCAGCAAGATATTGCTCTTGGTCAGCTCCACCTCGTCCTTGCCAGCCTTGTCCTTGTAGCGCAGACGCTTGTAGTGGTTGTAGACCGCCACGGCCAGCGTACGCTTGGCCTGCTCCTGACCGATCACATAGTTGTCGAGGTTGGTCTTGATCTCGGCGGGCGTTGGCAAATCGCCGCGACTGTCCTTGGCATCAGCGGCCGGCTGCTCATCGCGAATGATCTCGTTGCACAGATCAATGCACTCGTCGCAGATGAAGACGGAGGGACCAGCGATCAGCTTCTTGACCTCATGCTGGCTTTTGCCACAGAAGGTGCAATACAAATTCTTTTCGGTGGAAGAGCCTTTTTTGTCGGCCATGGGGGCTGTGCCTCGTTACGAAAAAACGAAAATTAATGATAACTAAAGACAAGGCGGCGTTTGCCCTTCAGGGACAAACGCCGCCGAGCATCTCGGCAGGAGGTTTATTCAGCATCCTGCCTTTTCACCATAAGCGCCTCCCAGCCCAATACGGACAAGCGTCAGGCGCTATGGTTTTCAGGAACGCTTGCTGATGACCTGGTCCACCAGACCATATTCCTTAGCCTCATCGGCCGAAAGGAAATAGTCACGCTCGGTGTCGTTCTGGATCTTTTCCAGCGGCTGGCCGGTACGCTCGGCCAGGATCTTGTTCAGGCGCTCGCGGGTCTTGATGATTTCGCGGGCGTGGATTTCGATCTCGGTCGCCTGACCACGCGCACCACCCAAGGGTTGGTGAATCATGACCTGGGCATTGGGCAGTGCGTAACGCTTGCCCTTGGCGCCGGCGGACAACAGGAAAGCCCCCATGCTCGCAGCCATGCCTGTGCACAGTGTGGACACGTCAGGCTTGATGAAGTTCATGGTGTCGAAAATCGCCATGCCAGCGGTCACGCTGCCGCCGGGCGAGTTGATGTAGAAGGAAATGTCCTTGTCGGGATTTTCGCTCTCCAGAAACAGCAGCTGTGCCACCACCAGATTGGCGGTTTGATCGTTGACTTCACCCACCAGGAAAATCACGCGCTCCTTGAGCAGACGCGAATAAATGTCATAGGAGCGCTCACCGCGGCCCGACTGTTCAATGACCATGGGCACCATGCCCAAACCCAATGTATCCAATGCGCTCATGTTTTCTCCAGTGCTATGCGCCTACTGTAGCCGCATTCTGAAAAGAAAATGGGGCTTGCGCGCAAAAGCACAAGCCCCGCTTTTTAACTTATCGATACCGCCCTAGGGCTAGCACCGATAAAAGGCCGGCAATTAAGCCTGACCCATCAGTTCGTCGAAGGACACGGCCTTGTCGGTCACCTTGGCCTTGCCCAGCACGAAGTCGGTCACGTTGTTTTCGATCACAACGGCTTCCACTTCTGCCAGACGGTTGCGGTCGCCGAAGTACCAGCGCACCACGTCTTCAGGCTTTTCGTAGCTGGAAGCCAGCTCTTCCACATGAGCCTTGATCTGCTCGGTCGTAGCTTGCAGGTTGTTGGTCTTGACCAGCTCGGCCACCACCAGACCCAGACGCACGCGGCGCTCGGCCTGGGGCAGGAAGATGTCTTCGGGGATCTCGGCCTTGGCCGCATCCTTGATGCCACGCTGTTGCAGCTCGGCACGGGCGCCTTCCAGCAGACGGCCCACTTCAGCTTGCACAGAAGCCTTGGGCAGATCCAGCTCGGCCACGGACACCAGAGCGTCCATCACGGCTTGCTTGTTGCGGCCTTGAACGCGGAACTTCACCTCGCGCTCCAGGTTCTTCTTGATGTCGTCGCGCAGAGCAGCCACGGAGCCGCCTTCCACGCCCAGAGTCTTGACGAATTCTTCGTTGACTTCGGGCAGGTTGGGAGCTTCGACCTTCTTGACGGTCACCAGGAAGTCGGCAGTCTTGCCGGCCACATCTTCACCGTGGTAGTCAGCGGGGAAAGCCAGGGGGAAAGTCTTGGACTCGCCAGCCTTCATGCCGCGGGTTGCGTCTTCGAATTCCTTGAGCATCTGGCCTTCGCCAACCAGGAACTGGAAGTCTTCAGCCTTGCCGCCAGCGAAAGTTTCGCCGTCGATCTTGCCTTCGAAGTCCACGGTCACGCGGTCGCCGTCAGCGGCGGCTTCACCGGCGGCACGCTCGGTGAAAGTGCGGCGCTGCTTGCGCAGGATGTCCACGGTCTTGTCGATGGCAGCGTCGTCCACTTCGGCGGACAGCTTTTCCACTTCGGCGGCAGTCAGATCACCGATCTTGACTTCGGGCATCACTTCGAACACAGCTTCGAACTGGGCTTCGCCTTCGGGGGCGCCTTCCTTTTCGCTGATCTTGGGCTGACCGGCAACACGCAGGTCAGCTTCGTTCACGGCAGCAGCAAAAGCCTCACCCACCTTGTCGTTCAGCACTTCGTACTGCACGGAGTAGCCATAGCGCTGGGCCACAACGCTCATGGGCACCTTGCCGGGACGGAAGCCGTCCATCTTCACAGTGCGAGCCACCTTCTTCAGGCGGGCATCCACTTCGGACTGGATAGAGGACAGGGGCACGCTCAGCGTGATCTTGCGCTCGAGCTTTTCAAGAGTTTCAACGTTAACGGCCATGATTTTTCCTAAGAGGGATGAGGACCGTGCAGATTGCCGTGCAACCCGCACCGTATTGCGCAAAGTCACAGTGCGCGCACGCTTGGCGAACTCATCGCGGCATGCGGCACCACAAATTTTCCGAAGCCTGCTCCCATGCACCGGGGTTCCCGGCAGCAATGCAATATCCCTGCGGCTCGCACCGGGCATCTGCACAAATCAGGAACAGGCGAAGCCGACCATTATAACGAGGCGCTGCGTGGCCTCCGTCATCGGATATCAGGGGTTTGCCTGAAAAGGCGGCAAAAAAGAAAAAGCCCGTACCTCACAAGGGAACGGGCCTGGGCAGAGGACTGCCAAATCTGGTGCGCGGAGCCGGACTCGAACCGGCACGGTGTTGCCACCGTCAGGACCTAAACCTGGTGCGTCTACCAATTTCGCCACCCGCGCGGTCCAATCTTGTGCACCTCGGCACAGACTGGGGTCAAGACGCAGATTCTAGCCGCAAATCGGCGCCATCCAGAACAAACGCCGCATCACTGCGGCTGCCGGATCCTGAATGCCGCTGCATACATGGCGGGCAGCGCCAGCAGTGTCAGGAACGTCGCCACGATCAATCCCCCCATAATGGCCACGGCCATGGGCCCCCAGAACACGCTGCGCGACAGCGGGATCATGGCCAGCACGGCGGCGGCGGCCGTCAGCACAATGGGGCGCAGCCGGTGCACGGCAGCTTCCACAATGGCTTCCCAGGCCGGAACACCGCGGGCACGACCCGCCTCGATCTGGTCGATCAGGATCACCGAGTTGCGCTGAATCATGCCCATCAGTGCCACCACACCCAGCAGCGCGACAAAGCCAAAGGGACGGTTCAGCAGCAGCAAGGCTGCCGCCACGCCAGGAATACCCAGCGGCCCGGTGATGAACACCAGCAGCGAACGGCTGACACTGCGCAGCTGCAGCATGAGCAGCGTGAAGGTAATGAACAGCAGCACGGGAATGCCCGCCACGATGGCCCCCGAGCCCTTGGAGCTCTCCTCCACGGCACCAGCCACCTCGATGCGGTATGCGGTATCGCCGGCTGCATGCCAGCCTTCTTCCATCTTGCGCAGCGCAGGCAGCAGCTCGTTGGTCACCGTCGCGCCCTGCAGGCCTTCGCGGACATCACCCTGCACGGTAATGGCGAAGTTGCGCTTTTCACGCCACATCACGCCTGGCTCCCAGACCATGACGGGCTTGGCGATCTGGGTCAGCGGAATGGACTGACCTCCGCCAGTAGTCACATAGACGTCGGCAATATCGGAAATCGCATCGCGATCCTGCTTGGGCGGACGCATGACGATATCAATAAGCTTGTCTCCCTCGCGGTACTGGCCCACCGTCGTGCCCGAGAACTGCATGCTGGTGGCATCGGCAATCGATTGACTTGTCACTCCCAGCGCACGAGCCTTGTCCTGGTCGACCTTGAGGCGGATGACCTTGATGGACTCGTTCCAGTTGTCGTTGACACCGCGCATGTTCGCGTTGTCCTGCATGAGCTTTTTCACATCGTCGGCATAGGCGCGCAGCTTGGCCGCATCCGTACCCATGACGCGGAACTGCACCGGATAGGGCACGGGCGGGCCGTTGGGCAGCAGCTTGACGCGAGCCCGCACTTCCGGGAATTCCTCGGCCATCAAGGCCGGCAGCTTTTTACGAATTTCCTCACGGGCCTTCAGATCCTTGGCCACGATGATGAACTGCGAGACGTTGTTCTGCGGGAAGACTTGATCCAGCGGCAGATAAAAACGCGGCACGCCGGAGCCAATCCATTCGCTGACGGTTTCCACGCCTTCGAGTTTCAGAAAGCGCTGTTCGACCCGCAGCGTCACCTCTTCGTTGGCCCGCAGCGCCGTGCCTTCGGGGAACCAGATGTCCACCAGCACCTCGGGGCGGCTGGAGTCCGGGAAAAACTGCTGCTGCACACGGCCCATGCCGACCAACCCCAGCGCAAAAATCAGCGCTGTCGCGCCAATCGTCAGCCAGCGGTGCTTGACGCACCAGTTCACCATGGTGCGAAAGCGGTTGTAGAACGGCGTGTTGAACAGCTCATGCTCGCTGTTGTCGATGTTGATGCCGGCCTCTTCGGCCGACACCTCGCCCGAAGCCACCTCGGGCGGCAGCTTGGCCGCATGCGGCGGTTTCTTGAGCAGCAGCGTGCCCAGATAGGGCACGAAATAGACCGAAGCAAACCAGCTCAGCACCAGCGCAATGACCGTCACCGCGAAAATGGCAAAGGTGTACTCCCCCGTCATGGACTTGGCCATGCCGATAGGCAAAAAGCCCGTGGCCGTGATCAAGGTGCCAGTCAGCATGGGCTTGGCAGTGATCTCGTAGGCGAAGGTGGCGGCGCGGTACTTGTCGTAGCCCTCCTCCATCTTGCGCACCATCATCTCCACGGCAATGATGGCGTCATCCACCAACAGGCCCAAGGCGATGATGAGCGAGCCCAGCGACACCTTGTGCAGGCCGATATTCCAGTACCACATGGCCAGGAAGGTGGCCGCCAGCACCAGAGGAATCGTGATGCCCACCACCAGACCGGGACGGGGGTCTATGTACCAGCGCTTGTACAGCGGCTGCTGACCTTCGCGTCGGTGCAAGCCCAGGCTGATGAAGCTCACGGCCAGCACCACGACCACGGCCTCGACCAGCACCTGGACGAATTCGCTGACCGAATCGGCCACGGCCTTGGGCTGGTCCTGCATGTTTTTGAGCACCACGCCCACGGGCAGGCTCTTGCTGATACGGTCCGTCGTTTGCTTGAGCGCCTTGCCCAGGGCAATGATGTCCCCGCCCTTGACCATGGAAACACCCAGGGCAATCGTTCCCTCGCCCTGGAAGCGCACCTTCACATTGGCAGGGTCGGCGTAGCCACGGTGAATCTCGGCAATATCGCCCAGGCGAATCTGCACCCCCGAAGGGCCGCGAATCGGCATTTCACGCAGCTGCGCCAGATCGCTGAACTGCCCCTGCACGCGCAGCACCAGCATCTCGGCGGGCGTTTGCAGCGTGCCGGCAGAGGTCACGGCGTTTTGCTGGTTGAGCTGATCGAGCACCTGCTTGAGGTTCAGCCCCATCTGCGTGGCACGCTGCGACAGCTCGACATAGACTTTCTCGTCCTGCACGCCAAACTGCTCGACCTTGGCCACATCGGGCACGCGCAGCAGTTGCTGGCGCACATCATCGGCCAGCACCTTGAGCTCGGCATTGCTGAAACCTTCGGCCTGCAGCGCGTAGATCACGCCATAGACATCGCCGAAGTCGTCATTGAAAAACGGTCCTTGCACACCCTGAGGCAGGGTGTAGCGCATATCGCCGACTTTCTTGCGCACCGTGTACCAGAGCTGGGGCACCTCCTTGGCGGGCGAGGTGTCCTTGAGCTGGAAGATGACCTGCGACTCTCCCGGCTTGGAGTAACTGCTGATCTTGTCCGCATAAGGCACCTCCTGCAGGGTGCGCTCTATCTTGTCCGTCACCTGCTGGGCCACCTGCTCGGCCGTGGCACCCGGCCAGTAGGTGCGGATGACCATGGCGCGGAAGGTGAACGGCGGGTCTTCATCCTGCCCCAGCTGGAAATAGGCCGCAAAGCCCAGCAGCATGAGCACGACCATGAAGTAGCGTGTCAGCGCCACATGATCGAGTGCCCAGCGTGAGAGATTGAAATGCGCGCCGCCACCCGGCTTGTGTCCGCTGGCGCTCATTTGCCACCCTCCGCCGTCACGGGTGCTGCAGGCGCTACGCCTTCTGTAGCTGCTGGCGCTTTACTGTCCTGCGCTTGAGGCTGATTCGATGCAGGTTTCTCTTGCGGCTTGGCATATTTGTCACGATAGACGGTGACCTTCTGCCCAGGGTTGAGCACATGCACGCCTGTTGCCACCACCTGCATGCCGGGCTTGAGGCCCGAGGCAATCACCGCCTCGTTGCCGTCCGCCGTGGCCACCTGCACGCTTTGCAGTTGCACGGTGCTGCTTGCAGGGTCGAACAGCCATACCGCCGTGCCCTGGCCGCCACCACCATCCTGGCGCAGCGCCGTGGTGGGCAGCTTGATGACACTGCCGCCCACGGCCGTGTTGGCCACACTCATGCCTTCGGGCACGACGCGCACGGTAGCCCCCAGCGCAGGCAGATCCGTTCCCTGCAGCGCGGCCTTGATCTGATAGGTGCGCGTGGCAGGGTCGGCACTGGCCGCGACTTCGCGCACCAGACCGCGCACCACCTGGCTTTCGTCAGACCAGGGCTTGACCTGCACACCCTGGCCCATGCGGATGGAGGCACGGCGGTCTTCGGGTACGGCAAACACCGCATCGCGCGCGCCATCCTGCGCAATGCGCACCACCGGCGTGCCTGCGGCCACGACCTGGCCGGGCTCGGCATCCACGCTGGTGATCACGCCGTCCACATCGGCCAGCAGCTGGGTGTAGTTTTCCTGATTGGACTGGCTGGACAACTGGGCCTTGGCCTGGTCCAGCGACGCCTGCGCCGCCTTCAGATTGGCCTCGTAGCGCTCCATCTCGGCAGCGCTGATGAAATTCTGGGCTCGCAAAGCGCGAAAGCGCTGCGCATTGGCCTGCGCCAGATCGCGCTGGGTGGTGGCCGAAGCGACCTGTGCACGCGCTGCATCGGCGCTGAGCTGATAGTCTCGCGCATCCAGACGCGCCAGCACTTGGCCGGCCTTCACGCGCTGGCCCAGTTCCACCTCGCGCTTGATGATCTTGCCACCGACGCGAAAGCCCAGGCGCGACTCCACTCTCGCGCGCACATCACCGGTAAATTCCTGCGCCGCCTCGATCTTCCCCTCGCCCACGGTCAGCAGCTTGACGGCACGTATCGGCTCGGGCAAGGCCTCCTTCTTGGAGCAGGCCGACAGCATGGCAGCGGCAGCCACCACGGATAAGGCCAGCAAGGATCTGGCAGGTCGGCCGCGCAGGCCTGCAGCAAAACGACGGGAAGACGAAACAGCCATGGTGTTCTGGGCTTGTAGAAATAAAAACGACTTACGCAAATCCGGTTCAGACAAGAGCTTTGTCCCAAGGAAACAGTCCTGGCGCACCTTGGCTTGGTAAGTCCTTAAAAGAAAGCGCAGCCGCCGGGCAGGCGGCCGCAACCAAGACAGACGCGATTGTGCACGCTCGTGCGATTTTTCGTACATTTTTCGCCAGGCCTCAAGCGCAGGCGCCGCAGTTCACAATACGGGCCGTGAACGATCTGCACCCAGCCACCTCAGCCGCTGCACAAGCACCTGCGCAATCACCCTCGATTACGCATTACGAGAACTTTCCCGTGGCCTCCTGGCTGTGCCCGCCAAGGCTGCGCGCGCCCATTGCGGCGCTCTACCACTTTGCCCGCACGGCCGACGATATCGCCGACGAGGGCGACTTCAGCGCCGAGCAGCGCCTGGAACAGCTACAGCGCTACGGCCACGACCTGCAGCAACTGGGTACGGACGCAGAGGCCGAAATGCTGGCCTGCAGCGCATGGCCCCAGGTCTTTGCACCGCTGGCCCGGCAGATGCAGACCCATCAGTTGCCCAAGCCGCTGATGGCCGATCTGCTCAGCGCCTTCGAGCAGGATGTGCGCATGACCGCCAGCCAGACGCCTTATGCCGACATGGCCCAGTTGATCGACTATTGCCGCCGCTCGGCCAACCCCGTGGGCCGGCTGTTGCTGCATCTGTATGGCGTGGACCATGCCCAGGCACTGACCCAGAGCGATGCCATCTGCACCGCCCTGCAGCTGATCAATTTCTGGCAGGACCTGAGCCAGGACCTGCCGCGCCAGCGCCACTATCTGCCCGATGCCGATCTGGCTCGCCACGGCATTGCGCGCAGCGCTGTCCGGGCACAGGCCTCGGCGCTGACGCCCGCGCTGCAAAACCTGCTGGCCGAACTGCACCAGCAGGCCCGCAGCCTGATGGAGCAAGGCGCACCACTGGTGCACCAACTGCCGGGCCGCGCAGGCTGGGAGCTGCGCCTGGTCGTTCAGGGCGGTCTGCGGGTGCTGGAACACCTGGAATCCATGCAGGGGCGTAATCTGTACCAGCGCATCAAGCTACGCAAACAGGAGCTTCCAACGCTGCTCTGGCGTGCCATCCGGATGTAAACATTCCTGTTTCGATTGACTGTCAAGCGCCAGCAGCTATCAAAGTTGATAGTGCTCGTCGCGGCAACAGCACAACGCTGACGCAATTCAGGTTCAAGCAAGACATTCTCCCCATGGAAATGCTCCTTGAGCATCCTTGTTTGCGTAAGTCCTATCACTGTTGCGCCGACCGGACGCCTGCGCCATGGGACAATCACGCCCCTATGAATCCGGATCAGTACGTCCAAGACAAGGCCGCGTCCTCGGGCAGCAGCTTCTACTACGCCTTCCTCTTTTTGCCGCAGGAGCGCCGCGCCGCCATCACGGCTTTCTATGCGTTCTGCCGCGAAGTGGACGACGTAGTTGACGAGGTCTCGGACCCCGGCGTCGCCGCCACCAAGCTGGCCTGGTGGAAAACCGAGGTGCACAAAGCCTTTGCCGGCCAGACCACCCACCCCGTCATGCAGGCACTGATGCCGCATGCCAAGACCTATGGCATCGAAGAGCGCCATCTGCAGGCCGTCATCGAGGGCTGCCAGATGGATCTGGAGCAGACCCGCTATCTGGACTATGCGGGCCTGCAGCGCTACTGTCATCTGGTCGCCGGCATCGTGGGCGAAGTGGCGGCGCGCATCTTCGGCCAGACCGACGAGCGCACCACCGAATACGCCCACACACTGGGCCAGGCCCTGCAGCTCACCAACATCATCCGCGACGTGGGCGAGGACGCCATGCGCGGCCGCATCTACCTGCCCATCAGCGAGCTGCAGCAGTTCGATGTCAAGGCCCATGAGATCAACAAGCGCGAATACTCGGACCGCTTCACGGCGCTGATGCGCTTTCAGGCCGAGCGCGCCCACGGCCTCTACGACAAGGCCCTGGCCTTGCTGCCCGACGCCGACCGCCGCGCGCAAAAGCCCGGCCTGATGATGGCCAGCATCTACCGCACGCTGCTGCGCGAGATCGAGTCCGAGAACTTCCAGGTGCTGCACCAGCGCATCAGCCTCACACCGCTGCGCAAGCTCTGGCGCGTGTGGAAGATGCAGGCTCTGGGCCGGATGTGATCCGCCAGCGTCCCCGCTTAGGCTAGGCTGCTACAGTGCCGGCATGAGTTCCGCATCAAGCCACCGCTCTCGCTGCTCTCCCTGGCGCGTCGCCGCTTTGGCGCTGGTCTGCGCATGGGGCCTGGGCACGGCTATGCCCAGCCATGCATTTCTGGGCTTGCTGGGCAAGGCGGGTAAGGCCGCTGCTGCTGCGGGCAAGGCAGGCAAAGCCGCCGAGGCGGCCGGCAGCGCAGGCAAGGCCGCAGCCGTTGGCACTGTTGCCGCCGGCGGTGCAGAGCTGGCCGCCGCCAGCACCCGCCACGGCCTGATCTTTGCAGCCGATGACGCCGCTCACCTGGCAGGCAAGGCGCCGCTGGCCGTCGCGGACAAGGCCATGATGGCTGCCACGCCGCCCGAAGTCGCCCGCTATCTGATTCGCCCGGCCGACACACTAAGCCAGGCCGACAGCACGCAAATACTCAGTCTCTACCAGCAAATGATGCGCCAGGCCGGCCATAGCGGCGACTTCACCGTGGTGGAGCGCATGCCGTCGCTTCAAGCCTCAAAGCAGGTTCAACCGCATAACTCACAAGCGCCAGTCGCTACAACAATTGCAGCAGAACAGCGACTTCCCGCTGCCGAGCTGAGCTTTCACGCGCTGCGCCTGCTGTCGCATGCGGCCCATGGCTCGCATAACCAGACAGCCCAGCAAGAGCTGCAGAGCTATTGCCGCAACAAGCCCGCAGCCACCTGGCAGGCGGAGCAGGCCGATCTGTGCCGCAGTCTTCCCCGGTCTCGATGAATATTGCGATTATTGGTGGCGGCTGGGCCGGCATGGCCGCCGCCGTGCAACTGGCCCGGCTCGGCCACCAGCCCCAGGTTTTTGAAGCCAGCCGCTACCTGGGCGGCCGTGCCCGGGCCTTGACGCTGGAGCTGCCCGGCGGAGCCCGGATTGAGGCCGACAACGGCCAGCATATTCTGATCGGTGCCTACAGCGAATGCCTGCAGCTGATGCAAGCCATCGATCTGCAGTCAGAGCAGCTGATGCTGCGCAAGCCTTTGACGATGCGCCATGCCGATGGCAGCGGCCTGGCCTTTCCGCGACTGCCCGCGCCGCTGGATGCACTGCTCGGCATCGCCTGCGCCAGCGGCTGGACCCTGGGCGAGCGCGCCGCTCTTTTGGCCCGCGCCGTACGCTGGCGACTGCAGGGCTTTCGCTGCGCAGAGACGGCTACCGTGGCCGATGTCTGCCAGGGCCTGCCGCAGCGGCTGATGGATGAGTTCATCGAGCCATTGTGCGTCTCGGCCCTCAATCTGCCTGCCGCTCAGGCCAGCGGCAGCGTGTTTCTGCAAGTGCTTCATGACGCACTGTTTGCGGGTACCGGAGGCTCTCACTTTCTCGTGCCCCAATGTAGCCTGGGCGAGCTGTTCCCCATGCCTGCCGCGCAGTGGCTGCGCCGCCAGGGTCATGCCGTGCATACCGGCTGCCGTGTGCAGGAGCTGATACCCCAGGGCCCGCAATGGCGGCTGCATGTGCAGCATGCCGAACTGTCGCCGCTTCTGGAACAAAGCCGCTTCGATGCCGTGTTGCTGGCCTGCCCGCCTCAGGAGGCCGCGCGACTGGCTCTGGCGGCCTCCGAAGACGAGCGCCTGCCCGCCAGAGATGGCGTGCACTTTCAGCGCTGGGCCAGCGAAGCGCAAGCGCTGGAGCACACCGCCATCGCCACGGTCTATGCCCATACCAGTCACCGCCTGAGCCGCGACCTGCCCTGGCTGGCCCTGCGCCCCGGGGAGCATGCACCGGCCCAGTTCGTCTTCGACCGCGGGCATCTGCATGCTGACGATGCCCATCAGCAGGGACTGATGGCCTTTGTCATCAGCGACTGTCGCCTGGACCGCCAGACGCTGCAGCAGCAGGTGCTGCAGCAGGCCTGCGTACAGCTGAACTGGAGCGATATCACCCCCGTACAGACCGTGATCGAAAAACGCGCCACCTTTGCCTGCACTCCAGCCCTGAAGCGCCCCGCCATGGAGCTGGGCCACGGACTCTGGGCCTGTGGCGATTATCTTGAAGGGCCCTACCCCGCCACGCTCGAAGGTGCAGCGCGCAGCGGGACGGCAGCGGCCCGGGCCATAGCCAATCCGGGCCAGGATTGACCCAGGATCAGCGCCCCTGGGGCAAGCCCTATCAGGGCAATCCTGATCCTGCCGAGCCAGGTTTGACAGCCGTTTGACAGCCACAGTTGCAACCATGCAGCGAGGCGCAAGAACATGACGCCCCCACAGACTCCGAAGTCCAAAGCAAGAAAGAACCGCATGGCAAACATCTTCGAGCAATCCACCAGTGAAGTCCTGAACATTTCGCGCCGCCATCTTTTGCTGGGCGCTGGCGCGGCGGCCTGCACCGGTCTGCTGGCCGGGCGCGCGCAGGCTGCCGATGACAGCTGGCCCGGCAAGCCCGTACGCTTTGTCGTGCCGTTTGCACCGGGCGGCAGCTCCGAAATCGTGGCCCGCTCCACGGCGGCCGAGCTGTCCAAGCTGATGGGCCAGAACGTGTTCGTCGAAAACAAGCCTGGCGCGGCCGGCAATATCGCCATGCAGGATGTGGCGCGGGCCGACGACCAGCACACCATCATCCTCGGCCATATCGGCACGCTGGCCGTCAACCCCTATATCTTCGACAAGCTGCCCTATGACCCCAAGAAGGACTTCGTGCCCGTGAGCCTGCTGGCCAAGGTACCGAGCCTCTATGTGGTGCACCCCGATCTGCCGGTCAAGAATATTGCCGAACTGGTGGCCTATGCCAAAAAGAACCCCGGCCGGCTCAGCTACGGCTCGGCCGGCAATGGCAGCGCCGGGCATCTGGCGTTCGAATATCTGAAGATGACGGCCGATATCTTCATGCTGCATGTGCCCTATCGCGGCACCGGCCCCATGATGCAGGACCTGCTTGCTGGCCGGCTCGATGCGGCGTCAGTCGGCGCCTCGGCGCTGCTGCCCTTCATCAAGGCGGGCAAGGTGCGCTGCATTGCCACGGGCTCCACCGCACGTCTGCCACAGCTGCCCGATGTACCCACCGTGGCCGAGCAAGGTTTTGCGGGCTTTGAAATGACCCAGTGGTACGGCATGCTGGCCCCGGCCTCCATGCCCCGCCCCCATGTGGACAAACTGGCCGCTGCCTGTGCCAAGGCCGTCAAGGCACCCGATGCGCTCAAGCGCCTGCAGGGTGATGCAGCCGAGCCCATTGGCAGCACACCCGAGCAGTTTGCGCAGTTCATTGCCGTCGAGCAGGGCCGCTGGCAAAAAGTGCTCAAGCGCGCGCAAGTCAAGCCAAGCTAAGCCACAAAACTGGCGCACTCCAAGCGAGGGACAGCAAGCAAGGGCCGCCCCGCAGCGAGGCTGTCGTCCCCCTCCCGTAGAGAGAGGGGGAAGCGGCGCAGCCGCTCAGGGGGTGTCTATTTCTCTATCCACCACTGAATGATGATCTTGGCCAGATAGCCGACAAAGCCGACGCCCAGGCCCAGAAAAATCACAAAGGTGCCGAACTTGCCGGCCTTGGACTGGCGCGCCAGCTGCAAGATGATGAACACCATGAACAAGATGAAGGCGCCCACGCCCCAGGTTAGGAAAAAGTGGGCAATCTGCTCTTCCGTATAGCCAAATATCACGACAACCAGGTCCTTACCACCTTTGCCAGGCCCTGGTTGGAGGCAGGCTCAGTCGGCAGGCTTCATCGCTTCATCTCTGGCGGGAAAGGCCGAAGCGTCCACCAGGTCACGATAGGCATGCCAGCTGGCATGGCCAAGCAGGGGCATCACAATCACCAGCCCCAGCAGATAGCTGCCAAGGCCCAGCAAAGTCAACAACACAATCAGCACCGCCCACAAGGCCATGGGGCCCGGGTTGGCCAGCACCACGGACCAACTGGTCAGCACGGCCTGGCGTACGGTGACTCGCCTGTCCAGCATCAGCGGCATGGCCACCACGCTGGACGCAAAAATCGGAGCAGCCAGAAAGCTGCCCAATGCCATCCACTGCACAAAGAGCTGGCCGTCACGGGCCAGCACGATGTGCTGAATGAAATCCTGCAGGGTGTGCACTGGCACGGGCGACATCACTGTGATCAGCGAGGCAGAAACAACCACCCAGCCCGTTGCAGCCAGCGCCAGCAGCATCCCGAACTTCACCATGCACCAGTACCCTCCCCGGCCGGCTGCATGGCAGCTTTGCCACTGACTCCAGGTTCTGCGGATCAGACCCAAGTCTGTCGCCTCTCCTCTCTCCAGCGCACGGCTGATGGCGTAGAGACTGGTGGCCACCATCGGCCCCATCACCAGAAAGCCCGACAAGGCCCCCGCCATCAACCAGAAGCGATTGTGCCCCACGCCCCAGATCGCAGCACCGATCAGGACCAAGACCAGACCATGAGCCAGGCTGATTAAGGCAGCGTTAGCCAGATCCTGAAAGGCGCGGCCCAGCCAGACAAAGGGCTGGGTCCAGGGAACCTCGCGCACAGGAGCCAGAGGGGGCGGGGTCAGCAGACGGGCAGACAGGCAAGCGGGCATGGGCGGCTCCTCGTTCGCAGCCCGAAAAAGCAAAGCCTCTTCGAATCAGCGATCTGCCAGCCCCTGACACAACTGCCAAAGGCTGGCGACTGTGACATGGGGTTCAGCCCCCACGCAAGGCCATGCTAACTGCCCGCGGTTGAGCCAGACTGCGTGCATACCCGCATCCATGGCGCCTTTGGCATCGAGTTCGGCGTCATCACCGATATGCAGCACATGCTCCGGCGCCACGCCAACCGCCTCGGCCGCCGCGCGGAAGAAGCGCGCATCGGGCTTGGCCATGCCGGAGCCGGTGGCGCTCAGGGCGGCCTGGAAGTGCCGGCCTATGCCAATGATCTGCACGTCGGCATTGCCGTTGGACAGCGCCACCACCGGCCAGCGCCGGGCCAGGAACTCCAGCGCCGGCAGGGCATCGTCGTACAGCTGCACACGCTGGCGCTCGGCCATGAAGACCTCGAACGCTGGCTCCGCCAGCGCCGTATCCTCGTCCGCACGCGTCAGGGCCAGGCGGATGGACTCACGGCGCAGGCTGGCAGGGTCGCCGGCTAGGTCCGGGCGCAGCGCATTGATTTCGTGGCGCAGCGCGCGCACCCGGTCCGTATCGCCCAGGTAGGCGGCAGTAGACTGCGCATGCTCGCCCAGCCAGTCCAGCAAAACAGCCTCGGCCCTGGCAATCGTGGGCCAGATGGGCCACAAAGTGTCATCCAGATCGATGGAGATGGCGCGGATGCGGCCCGAGTGACGCAATTGCTGCAAGGCTTCGAGAGAAGCCGCTTCGGCCTCGCCAGGCCGGACAGGGGAAGAAGAGTGCATGGCCCGAGAATATAGGATGCAGCCCGGCCACGCATGCACTCGGCCACAAGCTGCCACAATCGCGGCCATGCCATCACGTTTTGCGCCCGAACCCAGCTTCCGTCACGATCAATCCGCCCGCACCGGCATCCTGCTGTGCAATCTGGGCACACCCGACGCTCCCACGGCTGCGGCCGTGCGCCCTTATCTGGCCGAGTTTCTCGGTGACGACCGTGTGGTGGAGATTCCCAAACTCGCCTGGTGGCCGATTCTGCACGGCATCATCCTGCGCACGCGGCCGGCCAAGTCCGCCGCCAAATACGCCACGGTCTGGCATGAGAAAGACGGCTCTCCGCTGCTGCACTGGACGCAGCGCCAGGCCACGCTGCTGCGTGGCTGGCTGGGCGAGCGCGGCCACAATGTGCTGGTGCTGCCCGCCATGCGCTATGGCAAGCCCGCGATTGCAGCCCAGCTCGATGCGCTCAAGAAAGAAGGCGTGACGCGCATTCTGATTCTGCCGCTCTACCCCCAGTACTCGGGTACGACCACGGCCAGCGTGTTCGATGCTGTCTATGACTGGGCCAGAACCCAGCGCCATATTCCCGAACTGCGCTTTGTCAACCGCTACCACGACGATGCCGGCTATATCGAAGCCCTGGCCCAGCGCATAGAGGCGCACTGGCGCGGCCATGGCCGTGGCGAGAAGCTGGTCATGAGCTTTCACGGCGTGCCCGAACGCACCCTGCATCTGGGCGACCCCTATCACTGCGAATCACACAAGACGGCGCGTTTGCTGGCCCAGCGGCTCAAGCTCAATGCAGACCAGTATCTGCTCACCTTCCAGTCGCGCTTTGGCAAGGCCAAGTGGCTGGAGCCCTATACCGAGCCATCGCTGATCGCCCTGGCCCAGGCTGGCACTAGGCGCGTCGACGTGGTCTGCCCCGGCTTTACCAGCGACTGCCTGGAAACCCTGGAAGAAATCAACCAGGAAGCGCGCGAAGCCTTTTTGCACGCAGGCGGCCAGCAGTTTGAATACATTGCCTGCCTCAACGACAGCGCGTCCTGGATCACGGCGCTCAGCGACATCGCCCAGCAGCATCTGCAGGGCTGGCCCACGCAGCGCGAGGACGAGGCCGAACTCAAGGCCCGCGCCCAGCGCGCCAGAGCTGCGGGCTCCACGCAGTAAAAGCATATCAAGCCTCGCTATGCGGGGTTCTCGCCGCAAAGCCTGGGTTGACGGGCGGGTTAAGCATCTGCCATGCCCTGCCGCAAGCCCTGTGCGGTCACGGGTCAATTCCTGAATTGATAGCTGCTTCCGCTTGATCAACAAGCGCTGCAGACCATTTTCATTGCGGCATCTACAAAGTCCGAGCAGGTCCAGAATTTTTATGAGCCTGCGCAATAAGCGAACGACTTTTTCGCATTTGGATGGCAGGGCTCAAGGTCGGACAATAGAGGCCTTGGGCGCTGCCGTCCCTCCTGTCTTCTCGGCATAGCCGACTTCTGCCATGAAAACCACCTTCAAATCTTACGCATTGGGGCTGGGCTTGGGCCTGGGCATCTGTGGTGCCAGCCTTGCCGCCCAGCCCTTGCTCACACCCGATCAGCTGCAGCCCCTGCTGCAGCAAACCGATGTGCGCCTGATCGATATTCGCGACCCCAAGGCCTTCGAGGCCAGCCATATCGACAAGGCCGCCAACGCCCCCTACGGCAAATGGCGCGGCCCGGCCACCAACCCTGGCGAGCTGCCTGATACCGCCAAGCTGGTGGCTCTGGTGCAGTCACTGGGCCTGACGCCCTCCACCCACGCCATCGTCATCTCCAGCGGTGTCGACGCCACGGACTTTGGTGCCATGGCCCGCGTGTACTGGACGCTCAAGAGCCTGGGGCTCAAGGAGCTGTCCATCGTCAACGGTGGCATGAAGGCCTGGGAAGCGGCAGGCAAGCCCGTGGGCAAGACCCAGACGCAGATTGTGGCCAGCAACTACGCGCCCACGTTCGATGCCAACTGGCTGGCCACCCAGCAAGATGTGGGCAAGCATATCGATCTGTCCAATGCAGCCTTGGTCGATTCACGTCCCGATGCCTTCTACCAGGGCAAGACCCGCGCACCCGCGGCCAAGCTCTCGGGCACGCTGCCCGGCGCCCAGCAGCTCGACTTCAACCAGTGGTTTGTGCCTGGAACGGCCTTGTTTGTGGATGCCGGCAAGGCCAAGGACATTGCCACCCGGGTCCAGCGCCAGCAGGGCCAGGACATGGTCGCTTTCTGCAACACCGGGCACTGGGCCGCGACCGACTGGTTCGGCCTCTCGGAAATGGCGGGCCTGCCCAATGTGAAGCTATATGCGGGCTCCATGGTGGACTGGACCCAGTCCAAGGACGCACCGCGCATGGCCAATCAGCCTGGCCGCGCCCAGTCGCTGGCCTATGACGCGCAAAAATGGTGGGAAAAAACCTTTAAATAAAAACAGCCTACAGCGCTTATTCATACAGCGCTGATAGCTATCAAATTCATAGAACAATGAAACGACTTCCCATAACGGTCCTGCTGGCCGTTTTCTTTGGCTGGCTGCTATGGTCGGTCTCGGTGCGTCAGGCGGCGCTGTTTGCCGTAGGCATAGGCCTGGGCGCCGTGCTGGCCGGCAAGCGCTTTGGTTTCACCACGGGCTGGCGCATGCTGGTCGAGGAAAAAGACGGCAGCGGCATCTTTGGCCAGTTGCTGCTGCTGGCGCTGGCCGCAGCCCTGGCCATGCCTTTGCT
Organism: Comamonas resistens; assembly: GCF_030064165.1. Taxonomy (NCBI): domain Bacteria; kingdom Pseudomonadati; phylum Pseudomonadota; class Betaproteobacteria; order Burkholderiales; family Comamonadaceae; genus Comamonas; species Comamonas resistens. Next base: position 1,464,347 of record NZ_CP125947.1, on the reverse strand, counting down.
CGGTCACTTCCCTGAGCTGACGGCAGCTCTGGGCCCGCCCAGCATCAGCCTGCTGGTTGGCGCCTTTGTCTTCGGGCTGTGCATGCAGATTGCCGACGGCTGCGGCAGCGGCACGCTCTACAAGGCAGGCATGGGCATTCCCATGAATACGGCCATCCTGCCCCTGTTTGCCATCGGCAGCTTTCTGGGCAGCCTGCACCTGGGCTGGTGGCTGGACCTGGGCAATACCGCGCCGGTGGGCCTGGTCACGCAATGGGGCTGGGCTCCTGCGCTGATCGCCACATTGGCTGCTTTGGCCATCATCGCTGCGGGCGTGGCCCTGTATGTGAAAAAGGCCAATGCCGCCCTGAACCGCCCGGCCAAGCCGCTGCTGGTGCGCAAATGGCTGGTGGGTGCCGTGCTGTTGGCCGTTTTTGCCACGCTCAACCTCATCATCGCCGGACAGCCCTGGGGCGTAGTCTATGGCTTCGGTCTCTGGGCCGCCAAGGTGGCCAATGCCGCGGGCGCCGTCGATCTGACCAGCAACTGGTTCTGGAGCCAGCCCGGCAATGCGGCGCGCCTGCATGAGACCGTGCTGCTGGATGTGACCAGCATCACCAATATCGGCATTCTGGGCGGTGCGCTGTGGATTGCAGCCGGCAAGCCCGCGGCGGCCAAGACACTCACAGGCACGCAATGGGTCGTGGCTCTCGTCGCAGGCCTGGTGCTCGGCTATAGCTCGCGCCTGGCTTTTGGCTGCAATGTGGGCGCCATGCTGTCTGGCATCTCCACCGGCTCGATTCATGGCTGGATCTGGGTGCCCCTGGCCTTTGCAGGCACGATCTTCGGCCTGCGCATCCGCCGCCACTTTGGCTTTTGAAGCAGGAGAGAAAACTCATGACACAGCAAACCCTCTTGCGCGGCATTTTCTGGACCGTGCTGGTCCTTTTCCTGAGCTGGGACTACTGGCAGTCACCGCCTGTGGATCTGCGCTTTGAAGCGCCGCTGATCGCGGCCGGCTCGGGCCAGGCCATCCAGGGTGGACATTGCTCCATGCCCTCCGGCAAATAACAGCAAGCCCTTCATCAAAAAAGCCCCGTTGCCATCATGCATGGGGCTTTTTTACTGGATTACGGCATCAGGCTGCGGGTCTTCATGAGCACGATGCAGGGCAAGGGCATAAGGCTTGTCGCTCTTTCATGTCTGGGCGTCGACCACCGGATCGGGGTCGGCTTCCACATTCAAGCCAGCGGCCTCCCAGGCGGTCAGCCCACCCACCAGAGGCCGGACATTGGTAAAGCCCGCCCGCTGCAACTGCTTGGCCACACGCGCAGCCGAGACCTCATTGGGGCAGTCGCAGTACACCACCAAGCCATGCTTGTGCTGCTCTCGCGGCAGCAGCCCGTCATAAACAGGTTTGCCTTTCTCCACCTGGTTGCTCCAGGAATGTGCGCCCGGGATATGCCCCATGTCATAGAGCATGGGCTCGCGCACATCGATCACCGTGGGATGAATGCCTTGTGCATTCAGCCCGGCCAGCTCCTGCACGGAGATGCGCGGCATCTTGAGCGAGCGCACCACGCGCTGGCGCTGCCACCATTTGCGCGCCACGAACACAACAAAGACGACCGAAATCAGCAGCAGACCCCATTTGCCCAGCGCCGTGAGCACATCCAGCAGGCTTTCCACGGTCGAGGCGAACAGCGATCCCAGGAACACGGCCGAGCCCACCCAGATCAGCGCGCCCAGCATGTCGAACAGCACAAAGGTACGCAGCGGCGTGCCCACCACACCGGCCAGTGCGCTGGCAATGGAGGCAAAGCCAGGCACGAACTTGGCCACCAGCAGGGACTTGGCACCCCAGCGGCCGTAGACAGATTCGGTCTGACGTATGCAGGCATCGGGCGACAGCGAAATACGGCAGATGCGGCCCAGCACACGGTGACCATAGGCCTTGCCGGCCTGGTACCAGATCACATCCGCAGCCAGGGCCGCAGCCACGGCCACGGCAGTGAGCCAGCCCAGCCGGCCCCAGCTTGCGCCTTCGAGCGCGCCCGTGACAACCAGCACCGGATAGGCCGGCACCGGCGCCCCCAGCTGCTCCACGAATACATTGAGGAACACGATGCCCAGGCCGTATTCCCGAATCAGATCCACCAGAAAACCCATGGTCTCAACTCCAGGCTGATTGCAACCACCGTTGCCGCATGCGCGCCATGCTAGCGCTGGCGCCGCACCTGTGCTGAGCTGAGGGCAATCAGGCTCTGTTCAGGCAGGCCAGCACGGCGTCGAAGTGCGCCGGTACGTTCAGGGCCGGCGCATGGCCGCAGCCTTCGATCTCCAGCCAGGTCAGCAGCCCCAGGGCGCCGGGCCCGCGCTGCTGCATGCGCTCGGCCACGGGTTTGAGCACCAGGTCCGAATCCACGCCGCGCAATAGCAGCACCGGAATCGCCAGCGCATCGTAGTGCTCCCAGATCAGGTAGTCGTCATCGTGCGCGGTGAACTGCTGGATCATGGCCGGGTCGTAGTGCGGCGTCACGCGGCCGTCGTCGGTGCGGCGCGTGCTGGTCTCGGTGAGCTTGCGCCACTCGGCTTCGCTGAGCCAGCCATAGGGTTTGTAGGCCTGGCGGAAAAAAGCCTCCAGCTCGGCCACGGTGTCAAACACCGGCGGCTGTCCCGCATAGGCCCTGATGCGCGCCAGCGCTGCATCGGCAAGTTCGGGTGCGTTGTCGTTGAGCGTGAGCGTGAGGATGCGCTGCCTGAGCGCTGGCTCGAACAGGCCCGAGGCGCAGACCGTGCCTATCGCTCCGCCCATGCTGGTGCCCACCCAGTGCACCTTCTGCAGCGCCAGCGCATCCATCAGCTCGCGTGCCAGCCGCGCGTAAAAGCGCAGGTTGTATTCCTCTTGCGGCGCCCGGCTCCACTGGCTCAGGCCCCGGCCCAGCATGTCGGGGCAGATCACGCGATAGCCCTGGCCGGCCAGGAACTGCGCCAGCGCATCCATGTCACGGCCCGTGCGGGCCAGGCCATGCCAGGCGATCACCGTGGCCTTGGTCGGGCCTTGCGGCAGCCAATCCAGGTAATGAATCTCGTAGCCAGCGCAGTTCGCATAGCGGGATGCCGGCACGATGGCCGCAGAAGCGCAGTTGTTGGGCATGGCAGGTTTCAGCATCAAAAAGGCCTCTAGCGCATATGTGATAAGCGCTATCAGCTATCAACTTCGGTAGTCGGCCGGCAGCCGTAGCCGCCGGCCGGTCATGCGTATCAGTCCGGAACGCGGATGGATCCGGCACCGACCTCTATCCTGTCGGCCGCTGCCGGCGTGCCGGCAATCAGCGGCAGATTGGCCGGCTGTATGGCCGGTGCCTGACCCGGGTTGCCACCACGCGGCACGGTGCGCACCACCTGGCTGGGAGGCAGCGCCTTGCCGCTGGCAAGGTGGTCATACATGGCATCGAGCGCGCGGTTCAGATAGACATGCAGCGGGATGTAACGCGTGTCGTAGCCCGGCAGCACGGTGGGCAGGCCGATGAAGCTGTCGAAGTGCTGGGCATTCGTGACCTCCACATAGCTGAGCTTGCTGGCTGCGCCTTCCACTTTCCGGTTGAGCGCCACATAGGGCCGCGTCGTGTGGTTCACGGGCAGCAGCGCATCCGCACGGCCATGGACGATGATGGCCGGCTTGCCCTGCAGATTGCCGTTGCGCCTTGTCTCGTCAATACCGGCCTGTAGCGCCCTGGCGGAGCCATCGTTGCCTGTGACGAGATTGCGCAGGCACAGCGCACCCGGCGTGTTCCAGTCGGCCACGCCTGAGTTCACCGAGACGGAGAGGAAATCGCGCGCGGCACCGAACTTGCCCTTGTTGTTGATGAGCTGCACGCCGCTCGATGGCGGCACGCCGTTGCCCGTGGAGAACATGCTGGCCAGCGCCCCGGGGGCCAGCGGCATCACTGCACCCGCAGCCGTCGCACCGGCATAACTGTAGCCGCAGAGGCTGTCCTTCACGCTGGCGCGCGAGAGCGAATTGGCAAAAGTGACCGACACGGCGGGCGCCACCTCGAAGGCGGCCAGCGAGGCATGCAGCTCGCTGGACTCCGGCTCCCAGCCATAGTCGCGCAGCTTCTGCAAGGCTTCCTCGGCCTGGGCCGCTGTGGTCGTGGCGCTCAGCAAACCGGCAGTCCTGAGCGCCGCGCAGCGGTTGGGCGCAATCGGCAGCGCAGCACTCGCAAAACCCGCGGCGAACGCCGCCGCATAGGGCGAGCCGCTGACCGATGCCGCCAGCGAGGCGCAGGGTTGATAGAGGTTGGCATAGCTCGTGAAGTCCACCAGCGTCTTGCCCACCACAGGCAGTGTCGTGCCACCGCGCTGCACGCTCACACCGGGGTTGACGGGCAATTCAACCGCTGGCTCGGACACGGCCACGCCGTTGATCAGCCCCTGCGAGTCCTGCTCGGCGGCGGCAATCGCCGCGCCACCGCCGTTGGAGATGCTTGATGCAATGACGATGGTGTTGCTCGGCTTGAGTGTCCGCAGACGTTCGCCCAGAATGTTGCGCTCCCCATAGCGCTCGTTGAGCAAGTAGTAGGCGAACTCTACGGCCTGCAGCGTGGTACGTCCCCAGTCCTTCTCGGGGTTCTGGCCCGAGTGCGCATGCTTGAAGGCAAAGCGGTTGGGCGTGGCCGTGTTGAAGACGGCCAGTTCGCCAGCCGTGAGCCCCGCATTGAATGCAGCCTGCTTGCCCGCTGCGGCAGCCGTGCTGCGCGTGCCGTCGATCAGCGGCACGGTGTCGTTCATGAGGTCATGTGGCGCGGCGCCCGTGCCCTTGTCTGAATAGGCCACCGCGCAGCCGCGCTTGAGCCCCCATTCGCCCGTGGTGATGGCGCCGTACACGCCGCGCGAGCCCGAAGCCGTGGCGGTGATGATGCAGGCCTTCCTGGGATCGAAGCTGTCCGGCACCTGCACCATGAGCGTGACGTTCTTGCGGCCCGTGCCGTCGTCCGAGAACGCGATGTACTCGGTGCCGGCAATCCTGCCTTCGCCGGCCGTCACCCGGCCCTGCGCATCCACATTGGGGCCGTAGAGCGTGCCGTAGCCACCCGCGGCCGTCATGTCCAGCATGGCGCGGTAGTTGGTGTAGATGGCCAGGCGGCGCAACTCGGCCGCCGTGGGCTGAAGCGCAATGGCAAAGCCCGGTGCGGTGGCCGCAGCCAGGCCGCTCTTGCCCAGGCCCGCGGTCAGCAGGTCATCGCTGCTGCCGTCATAGCTCTGTTGCCGCACCGTGCCTAGGTAGCCAGGTTTGGCATTGAGCTCGCCTCCATCGCCTCCCCCGCAGGCGGTCAGCACGGCAGCCGCCAGCACCGCAAGGGCTGCGGGCGGCAAGGCAATCGCATAGGTCTTCTGCATGGGCTTTGTCTCCTGTCGTAGTGAAAGCAGTCAGGGAAGGGATGCCGGGGAAAGAATGGGAACTTCGGGATCAGGCCTTGCGCGCCGCTGCCGCGCGCAGCCGGCCCACCACGCCGGTCGGGAAGTAGTAGACCGACAGCACGAACAGCAGTCCCAGCCATAGCAGCCAGCGGTCGGGCGAGAGCAGCGCGGCCAGCCAGGGCAGGCTGCTGGCGGTCTCGCTGGCCAGGCGCAGCAGGTCCTGCAGATAGCTCTGGGCGATCAGGAACACAACGGAGCCGATCACCGCGCCGTAGACGGTGCCCATGCCGCCGATCACCACGATGAGCAGGCAGTCCATCATGATCTCGAACGAGAGCGAGGTATCGGGCCCGTTGTAGCGCAGCCAGACAGCCAGCATGGCGCCCGCCACGCAGGCGAACAGGGCCGACAGCACGCTGGAGGTAGTGCGGTAGACCACCACGCGGTAGCCGATGGCCTCGGCACGGAATTCGTTCTCGCGTATGGCCTGCAGCACGCGGCCGAACGGCGAATTGACGATGCGCAGCAGCATCAGCACCAAGGCCACGGCCACGACAAACAGCAGGTAGTAGCTGAGGATCTTGCCGTCGATGGTCACGCCGAAGATATCGTTCTCGAACGGCTCGAAGCTGGGCGACAGCCATTCGGGCATCTTGAAGGTCAGGCCGTCCTCGCCCCCGGTCCAGTCCGACAGCTGAGATGCCAGAGTCTGGAAGGCCGCAGCCACGGCCAGCGTGATCATGGCGAAGAAGATGGCCCGCACGCGCAGCGAGAACAGGCCTATGGCCAGCGACAGCAGCAGCGAGACCGCGAGCGCGCCACCCAGCCCCGCGGCCAGCGCGCCCCAGCCCACGCCCAGGCGCGTGGAGGCAATGGCCACGCCATAGGCGCCTATGCCGAAGAACATGGTGTGGGCAAAGCTCACGATGCCGGTATAGCCGAGCAGCAGGTCGAAGCTGGCCACCAGCACCACGAAGATCAGCACCTTGGCCGCCACATTGAGTGCCTTGACGCCGGGAAAGAGGAACGGCACCACGGCCAGGCCCGCGAAGATGAGCAACAGCATCACGGCCAGCACGCGGCTGCGCGGCAGGTCGCCGGAGAGCAAACGATTGAGCATTCTGTTCTCCCTCAGCGGTTGGCGACCGGATAGATGCCTTGGGGACGCCACAGCAAGACGGCCACCATGAGCGCGATATTGGAAAACAGCGCCGCCTTGGGCACCAGAAAGCCCGTGTAGTTGGCCATCAGCCCTACCAGCAGCGCACCGATCAGCGCGCCGCCCGTGCTGCCCAGACCGCCGATGATGATGACGATGAAGATCAGCACATTGACCTGGGCGCCCATCTGCGCCACCACGTTCTGCTGGTACAGGCCCCACATCACGCCGCCCAGGCCGGCCAGGGCCGAGCCCGCGACGAACACGGCCACGAACAATCGGCGCACGCGGTAGCCCAGGGACTCGACCATCTCGCGGTCCTGCACGCCGGCGCGGATCAGCAGGCCGATCTTGGTGCGTGCCAGCGTCCAGGCCAGCACGGCGAACACGGCAGCCCCCACCAGCACGGCGAAGACCCGGTATTTCTCCACGGCCGCGTCGCCCAGCAGCCAGGCGCCCTTCATGGCTTCGGGCAGCGGCAGCGGAATCTGCTGCGGACCCCAGATGACCTTGATCAGCTCCTCGCCGATGATCATGCCGCCCATGGTGATGAGAATCTGCTTGAGATGCTGGCCGTAGACGGGCCGCACGATGAAGCGCTCGAAGGCCAGGCCCAGGGCCCCCGCCACCAGCATGGCCACGACCATGGCCGGCAGCACGGCCACCAGATTGCGCCACAGCTGTGCCGAGCCCGTCCAGTCGCCCATGGCGCCGAGCACGCTGGTGGCGACGAAGGCGCCCAGCGCAATGAACACGCCGTGACCGAAGTTGAGCACGTCCATGAGGCCGAATACCAGGGTCAGGCCCGAGGCGATGACGAAGATGATCATGCCCATGGCCAGGCCCGCCACCGTCAGCGTGAGCCAGGTGCTGGGAGAGCCCACCAGGGGCAAGGTAGCCAGCGCCAGCAGCGGCACCAGCAGCAGCGGCTTGTAGTCCAGGTCCTTGCGCATCATGTCTTTACCTCGGCGCCAACTTTCATATCCATAGCTGCCAGCGCTTGATCAGCAAGCGCTTGAGCTGCTTTTTGCTTTGATTTTTGTGACCTCATAGCGCCAGCCCCAGCAGCGACTGCTGCAGTTCCTCGTCGGCCGCAAGATCGGCCATGCGGCCCGCATGCACGACACGGCCGTTGTCCATCACGGCCACACCGTCGCCCAGTCGCTTGGCAAAGGCGATGTTCTGCTCCACCAGCAGAATGCTCACGCCGCTGGCCTTGAGCTGGGCGAAGGCGTCGATCATGTTGTTGATGATGGCCGGAGCCAGGCCCTTGCTGGGCTCGTCCACGATGAGCAGGTCGCGCGGCTCGACGATGGCGCGCGCCACGGCCACCATCTGCTTTTGACCGCCGCTGAGCTTGCCGGCCGGGTGGTCCCAGAACTTCTGCACGGCCGGGAACAGCTCGCAGATCCAGTCCAGGCGCTGGCGGTCCATGCGTGCGGCGTTCGAGGCCGAGCGTGCGGCCAGCAACAGGTTTTCCTTGACCGTGAGGTCGGCGAAGATGCCCATGTTCTCGGGCACATAGGCGATGTTGAGCCGGGCTATCGCCGGCGTGGACAGGCGCGTGATGTCCTGCTGGCCGAAACGGATGCTGCCCTGGCTGGCCTGCCACAGGCCCATGATGGTGCGCAGCGTGGTGGTCTTGCCCGCGCCATTGCGGCCCAGCAGCATGGTGACCTCGCCGCGCGGCACGGCGAGGTGAACGCCGTGGAGGATGTGATAGGCACCGATATGCGTGTGCACGCCCTGGAGTTCAAGCAAAGCGTTGCTCATGCGGCCTCCTTGGCGGCGCCTGCGACATTGCCCAGATAGGCTTGCTGCACGACGGGCGAAGCGATCACCTCGGCCGGCAGCCCATCGGCCACCAGCGTGCCGTTGGTCAGCACGATGATGCGGTCGGCCAGCTCGCGCACCACGTCCATCTTGTGCTCCACCAGCAAAATGGTCTTGCTGCGGTCCTTCTTGAGCTCGCGGATCAGATCGAGGATCACCGGCGCCTCGTCATGGCTCATGCCCGCCGTGGGCTCGTCGAACATATAGACCTGCGGCTCCAGCGCCATGAGCAGCGCCACCTCCAGCTTGCGCTGGTCGCCATGCGGCAGGGCCGAGACCGGTTCGTCGCGCCGCGCCCACAGCGCCACCTGCTCCAGGATCTGCTGCGCACGCGCCAGCAGCATGCCGTGGTCGCTCCAGATGCTCCAGAGGTTCATGCCGCGCCGGTGCGCGCCCTGGCGCGTGGCCTGCACGGCCAGGCGCACGTTCTCCAGCACCGACAGGGCCGGGAACAGATTCGTGAGCTGGAAGGCCCGCCCCAGGCCTGCGCGCGTGCGCGCCGAGGGTGCCAGACCCGTAAGGTCGCGCCCCTGCAGCGACACCCGGCCCTCCGTGGCCCGCAACTGCCCCGAGATCAGATTGAAGTAGGTGGTCTTGCCCGCGCCGTTGGGGCCGACGATGGCCGTCAGCGTGCCCGGCTCGAAGGAGCAGGTCACGCCGTTGACCGCCACATGGCCGCCAAAGCGAATGGTGAGCTTGTCAGTGGTCAGCATGAGAAATAGGCAAATCAGCCCCTAGCGCCCTACACACAAGCGCATGCAGCTATCAAAAAGTGAACAGTCTCAAAAATGGGCGTGACCCATGCGAGAAACACCGAGCAAGGGCCGCCCCGCAGCGAAGGTGTTGTCCCCCTCCCGAAGAGAGAGGGGGAAGGCGCAAAGCGCCTCAGGGGGTGGTTACCGTCCGTTCCGGACGGGAACATCCATCTCTTCAGGCTTGATCTCGCGCACCAGCTCGGGCACGCCCCAGGCAAAGGCCGGGTCGTTCTTGATCCTGAAGTGGTACATGCTCTGCATGGCCTGGTGGTCCTGCTTGCGGAAGGTCATCGGTCCCTTGGGCGTATCGAAGCTCATGCCTTCCATGGCCTTGATCAGCGCATTGGCCTTGGTGTCGCCATTGGTCTTCTTGAGCGCCGTGACGATGGCCATGGCCGCCGAGAAACCGCCCGCCGTGAAGAAGTCCGGCGGTGCCTTGAACTGCTTGTAGTTCATGGACACCAGCGCTTCGTTGACCGGATTCTTGGGAATGCCGTAGTAGTAATAGGTCGCGCCTTCCATGCCCGGCAGGTTCTTGTAGGCCGCCATGGCGGGCAGGATGTTGCCGCCCGTGGCGATCTCGATGCCGTAGCGCTTGAGGTCCATGTCGGCGATCTTGAACGGATTGCCGGCACCGGCCCAGACGATCCAGATGATCTTCTTGCCCGGCTGGTCCTTGAGCTTGTCGATCAGGCGCTGGGCGCCGGCCGTGAAGTCGGTCGTGGCTGCGGGCAGGTACTCCTCATGCACCAGCTTGCCCTTCTTGACGGCCTCCTTGAAGGCCTTGACGCCGTCGCGCCCGAAGGCGTTGTCCTGGGCCAGCGTGGCAATGGTCACGCCGGGCTTGTCTATGGCCACGGCATTGCTGATTGCATCCTGGCTGGAATTGCGGCCCGTGCGGAAGATGTACTTGTTCCACTTGTCGCCCGTGATCGAGTCGGCCACGGCGGGCTCCACGATCAGGATCTTCTTGTACTCCTCGGCCACGGGCAGCATGGCCAGCGCCACGCCCGAGGCGCTGGGGCCCACGGCCAGATCGGCCTTGTCGTCCGAATACGCGGTGGCCAGCTGGCTCTTGCCGAGGTCGGGCTTGCCCTGATCGTCCTTCTCTATCACCACCAGCTTCTTGCCTGCCACCGTCATGCTGCCACCCGTCGCGTATTCCAGGCCCATCATCAGTCCCGCCTGGGTCTGCTTGCCATAGGCTTCCAGAGGGCCGGTCTTGCTGTAGACATGGGCAATGCGGATTTCGGATTGCGCCAGGGCGCCGGGAACATGAACCACCATGGCCGCCAGAACGGCCGCCTGCAGCAGGCTGCGCTTGTGCATGTGTTGTCTCCTTGAGGATGGATGCGGTGTGTCCGCTTGTCTTTCTATGGTGTGCAGATAGCAGTCTTCGTGCCAGTCTGGTTTTCCTCTGAGGAGCCGCCATACGCAGATCGGGATTGACTGAAAATCAGACAACATATGTCTTTAATTCATACACTGACTGATTTCAATACACATCAACAGCCAACCTGCTGCCCGCCTCAGGCCTTGCTCAATTCGCCATGAAAAAAGGATCACCGAGGTGATCCTTGTGTTCTTCACGCTGCATCGCGCTTTTTGTCGAGCTCCAGCAGCCGCACGGCGTTGCCCTTGAGAATGCCGGGCATGACCTCGGGCTTGAAGCCCGCGACCTCGAAATCCTTCATCCAGCGGTCGGGCGTGATCAGCGGGAAGTCGCTGCCGAACAGCACGCGGTCCTTGAGCAAGCTGTTGGCGTACTGCACCAGCTGTTTGGGGAAATACTTGGGGCTCCAGCCCGAGAGGTCTATCCAGACATTGGGCTTGTGCAGCGCCACCGAGATCGCCTCGTCCTGCCAGGGAAAGCTGGGGTGGGCCATGACGATCTGCATGTCGCCGAAGTCCACGGCCACATCGTCGAGCAGCATGGGGTTGCTGTAGGCCAGGCGCAGGCCGCCGCCGCACTTCATGCCACTGCCAATGCCGCTGTGGCCGGTATGGAAGATGGCGGGCAGCTTGTAATGGTTGATGACTTCGTAGATGGGCCAGGCCATGCGGTCGTAGGGATGGAAGCCCTGGACCGTGGGGTGAAACTTGAAGCCCTTGACCCCACATTCGGTGATCAGGCGCTCGGCCTCACGCGCACCCATCTTGCCCTTGTGGGGGTCGATGCTGGCGAAGGCAATCATCATGTCGCTGTTCTCGCGCGCGGCATCGGCAATCTCCTCGTTGGGAATGCGGCGGCGGCCCAGCTGCGCCTCGCTGTCCACGGTGAACATCACCAGACCGATCTTGCGCTCGCGGTAATAGGCGATGGTCTCGGCAATCGTGGGGCGCAGCGAGCTGCCGAAGTATTTGTCGGCCGCGCGGTCGTACTCCTCGCCATAGCTGTCAAAGGGATTGCGGCAGCTGACTTCGGCATGGGTGTGGAAGTCGATGGCGATCAGGTCTTGATGGTTCATGGGTAGCCCTGCTTTTGTGAGATATGAGTCAGATCAGCCTCAAGCGCTTGTCACGCCTGCGGCACCTGCTCTCGAAATTGAATGAAGAAATCAATGCTCGACGGATTGGCCATGGCATCGGGGCTGGCCACCTTGGCGGCATCCGCCCCCAACAGCAGCTTGCGCACCGGCACCTCCATCTTCTTGCCGGTGAGGGTACGCGGAATCTCGGTCACCTGGACCACCACATTGGGCACATGGCGTGCCGAAGCCTTGGTCTTGATGGCGTTCTTGATCTGGGCAGTCAGCTCGTCCGTCAATGCCTGGCCTTCGGCCAGAGTCACGAACAGCGGCATGAAGGAGGGCCGGCCCAGGTATTCGAGGTCGACCACCAGGCTGTCCTTGACGGCGTCGAGCTCCTCGACGACACGGTAGATCTCCGCCGTGCCCATGCGTATGCCGAAGCGGTTGATGGTGCTGTCCGAGCGCCCGTAGATCACGGCCGTGCCGCGCTCGCTGAACTCGATCCAGTCGCCATGGCGCCAGCAGCCGGCAAACACATCGAAATAGCTGTCGTGGTAGCGCGCCCCGCTCTCGTCGTTCCAGAAGAACACGGGCATGGAGGGCATGGGCTCGGTAATCACCAGCTCGCCGACTTCGGCAATCACCTTCTGGCCTTGTTCGTTAAAGGCATAGGCGGCCACGCCCAGTTCGCGGCACTGGATCTCGCCCGCATTGACCGGCAGTATGGGCGCGCAGGCCACAAAGCCCGAGGCGATATCCGTGCCGCCGCTGATCGAGGCCAGCCAGAGATCATTTTTGACGTTCTCGTAGACCCAGGCATAGGCATCGAGAGGCAGCGGCGAGCCCGTGGAGTTGATGGCACGCAGCTTTTCGAACTGGCGCCCCTTCTTCGGCGAGACGCCATCCTTCATGCTCCTGGTGAGGAAGGCCGCACCGCAACCAAAGATGCTGACCTGGTATTGGTCGATGAAGTCCCAGAGCGCATCGTCATTGGGCGTCGTCGGATTGCCATCGGACAGCACCACGGTCGCGCCGGCCAGCAGGCTGCCTATCATCAGGTTCCAGACAATCCAGCCCGTGCTGCCCAGGAACATGAAGCGGTCGCCGGGCAACACATCGTGCTGCAGGCGATTGGTCTTGAGATGGGTGAGCACGATGCCGCCATGACTGTGCACCATGGCCTTGGGCAGGCCGGTGGTGCCCGATGAGTACACCACCCACAGCGGATGGGAGAACGGCACGCGCTCGAACTGCAGCGGCGCTGCATGACGCGTTGCCTCGTCCCAGCGCATGCAGTCACGCCAGGGCACGGCGGCATGTTCTGCATCGCTGCCGAACAAGGGCCCCGGCACATGAATCACCCGGGCGATATCAGGCAGACCCTGGAGCACCTCGTCCAGCACCTCACGGCGGTCAAACTGCCTGCTGGCATAGGTATAGCTGTCGGTCGCGAAAATCAGCTTGGGAGCAATCTGCTGGAAACGGTCCAGCACCACGGAGACCCCCATCTCCGGCGCACAGCTGGACCAGATGGCGCCGATGCTGACGCAGGCCAGAAACGCCACCACGGTCTGCGGCACATTGGGCAGATAGGCCACCACGCGATCGCCGGGCCCTATGTCCAGCTTGCGCAGCGTGGCCGCCAGTGCTCCCACGTCACGCTGCAGCTGTTGCCAGGAAACCTCTACAGGTGCATTCCCTTCGCAACGCGCAATGATGGCGGGGCGTGCATCGCTGGCGTTGCGAAAGATATGTTCGGCGTAGTTGAGAGAAGTGTCCGGAAACCATTGCGCACCGGGCATTTGGTGCGTGCTCAGCACCCGGCCAGGATCGCCGTCGGCCTGGATCTCGAAGTAGTCCCAGACGGAGCGCCAGAAGCCTTCGATATCCGTCGCCGACCACTGCCACAGCGCCTCGTAGTCGGGGAAGTCACGGCCCCGGCTTTCGCGCAGCCAGCTCATGTAATGCCACAGACCGCTTTGCTCCTGCTGTTGCTGCGTAGGCCTCCACAACTCCTGCCCTTGTTCCACTGCCATGCTGTCTCCGGACTCAAATTAGATATTTTTTATAACTATAAAAACAAATCAAGTCCGGCAGATCAAGGGAAATCCCTGGATTTTGCTGCCCTGCTCAAAGATTCAGCTGTGCCAGCCTGTCATAAAGCTTGGCCCTGGAGATGCCCAGCGCCCGGGCCACGGCCAGCTTGTTGCCATCATGCGCCTTCAGCGCAGCACGAATGGCACGCGTCTCCAGCTCGGCGATCTGCTCGGACAACGGCCTGAGCAGATCAGCCTCGCCTGCCGTGATCGTCCCGGCCGCCTCAGAGGTCCTGGAGAGCGCGCCCATGATCTGGGGCAAGCGCAGAGGCTCCACGCCCGAGGATCGCAGCACCTCGGCCAGCAGGTCGGCCGTGATGCGCGTCTCGTCGCTGCGCATGGCGGCCTGCTCCAGCACATTGCGCAGTTCACGGATATTGCCGCGCCAGGCCTGGGCGGCCAGCAGTTCCAGCGCGTCGACTCCCAGCTCCGGTGGCGGCATATCGTTGCGCAGGGCCAGGTCCTCGCCCAGCACTTCCACCAGGGCGGCGATATCGCTGCGGCGTTCGCGCAGCGGCGGCACGCGTATCGGCAGCACATGCAGGCGATAAAACAGGTCCTCGCGGAACTGGCCGTCGCGCACCATCTGCGGCAGATCACGCGAGGTGGCAGCTACCACGCGCGCATTGAAGTGCACGATCTGATTGGAGCCCAGCGGCTCGATCTCGCCTTCCTGCAGCGCCCGCAGCAGCTTGGCCTGCAGGCTGGCGGGCATGTCGCCGATTTCGTCGAGAAACAGAGTGCCGCCGTCGGCCAGCTTGAACTTGCCGTCGCGCGGCTTGCGCTCGGCCCCGGTGAATGCACCGGGCGCCACGCCGAAGAACTCGGCCTCCAGCAGGCTCTCGGGGATGGCCGCGATATTGACGGACACAAACGGGCCGCTGGCGCGCGCCGAGGCTGCATGAATCGCATGGGCCAGCAGCTCCTTGCCCGTACCGGTCTCGCCCAGTAGCAAGACCGGGCTCATGGATTGGGCTGCGCGCCGGGCCTGGCGCTTGACTTCAACGGCGGCCGGGCTGCTGCCCACAAAGCTAGCGAAACTGTATTTGGCCCGCCTCTCCCCATGGGCTGCCGCACGCAGGCTGCGATTGCGCTGGGCCGCCAGCTCGCGCCTGGCTTCATCGAGGTCGCGCTGCAGCAGCGCAAACTTGCTGATCAGCGGCTGCAGCGTGGTTTCGGGTTGATCGAACAACACAATGCCTATGGCGCCGATCACCGCGCCCTCTTCATCACGCAGCGGCAGGCGGCTAACCACAAAAGTGCCCGCGCTATTGGTCAGCAGGTCAATGAGTACAGGCTGGCCGGTTTCCAGCACCCGGCGCATCTGGGTATTGGGGATGACTTCTTCGACCATATGGCCCAGAAAATCATCGACCGACATCACGCCCAGCCGGGGCAAAAAGCGCTCGTAGCCCTCATTCACCCAGACGATGCGCCCCGTGCGATCGGCCAGGAACATGCCCTGGCTCATGGACGAAAACAGCTGAAACATGGAGCGCGCTGCCAGCGCATAAATACCGTCGGCATCCGCAGGCAGTCCTTTGCCGGGCACGGTGGTGATTGGTTCGACGCGCATTTCCATCATGGAGCGATGGTAGTTGCTGCACTGCCACACGACATCAGGGCAGACCTGCAGCCTCGACCAAGCAAGCTCTCCATCTGATAGCAGCCTGCGCTTGATGGGCAATGGCTACAAGCCGGAAACTCATAAAAAAATCCCCTGCCTGGCAACCCAGGCAGGGGAGAGAAATGCAACGGGCACCATGCGTCGCACCCGCAGCAGACTAGGCAATCAGAACCCGGACTCAGCTTGTTGCCAAAACCTCTGTCGATTTGGAGGCCGACATGCGCTTGAGCACACGGGGCACGATCAGCACCGCCAGCACGATGATGATCAGCGTCAGCGACATGGGGCGCTGCAAGAAGATCCACCAGCTGCCTTCGCCGATAGACACGGCATTGCGCATCTGGGCTTCGGCCAGAGGGCCGAGGATCATGCCCACCACCACGGGAGCCGTGGGGAAGTCGAAGCGACGCATGATCACGCCCAGCACGCCGATGCCATAGAGCAGGAACAAATCGAAGGCGCTCTGGCGCATGCCATAGGCACCGACGGTCGCGAAGATCAGAATGCCCGCATAGAGCTGGGGACGGGGAATCTTCAGCAGCTTGACCCACAGGCCCACCATGGGCAGGTTCAGCACCAGCAGCATCACGTTGCCGATGTACAGCGAGGCGATCAGCGCCCAGACCAGGGCTGCCGAGCTGGTGAACAGTTGGGGGCCGGGGTTGATGCCGTAGTTCTGGAAGGCGCCCAACAGCACGGCCGTGGTGTTGCTGGTGGGAATGCCCAGCGTCAGCAGAGGAATCAGCGCTGCCGTCACCGTGGCGTTATTGGCGGCTTCGGGGCCGGCCACGCCTTCGATAGCGCCCTTGCCGCCGAACTCGGCCCTGTCCTCGCCCTTGGCCAGCTTCTTCTCGGTCGCATAGCTCAGGAAGGTCGGGATCTCGGTGCCGCCGGCAGGAATGCAGCCGAACGGTGTGCCCAGCAGCGTACCGCGCATCCAGGCGGGCCAGGAACGCTTCCAGTCACGCTTGGTCATGTGCACACGGGTCAGCTTGTTCTGGGACTCTTCGACCTTGCCCTCATACATGGCGGCATACAGCACTTCGGCCACGGCAAACAGACCCACGGCCACCAGCACGATGTCGATGCCGTCCAGCAGTTCCATCTTACCGCCGGTATAGCGCGCAGCACCGGAGATCTGATCCATGCCAATGCAGCCGGCCGCCAGGCCGACAAACAGCGCCGTCATGCCGCGCAGCGAGCTTTGACCCAGCACCGCACTCACGGTGGTGAAGGCCAGCACCATGAGCATGAAGTACTCGGGCGGGCCCAGCTTCACGGCGAAGTCGGCCACATAGGGAGCAAACAGCGTCACCACCACGGTGGCAAAGGTACCGGCCACAAACGAGCCGATGGCAGCCGTGGCCAGCGCCGCACCGGCGCGGCCGCTCTTGGCCATCTTGTTGCCCTCCATGGCCGTGACCATGGACGCCGTTTCGCCGGGCGTGTTCAGCAGAATCGAGGTGGTCGAGCCGCCATACATGGCGCCGTAGTAGATACCGGCAAAGAAGATCATCGAAGCAGTGACATCGACCTTGGCGGTGATGGGCAGCAGCATGGCCACCGCCACGGCCGGGCCGATGCCGGGCAGCACGCCCACGGCCGTACCCAGTGCGCAGCCGACCAGGGCCCAGAGCAGATTGACAGGTGTGATGGCCGTGGCGAAGCCCGCCATCAATGCGTTGAAGATATCCATTACAGCCACCCCGTCTGAGTCAGGCCCGGCAGATTGATCGCCAGGAATTGCGTAAACATCCAGAACACGGGTGCCGAGATCAGCAAGCCGGTGATCACATCCTTGACCCAGGTACCGACAGCCGAAGCCTCAGACTGGTGCGCCGCGCGGCGCAAGCCCTGCACGGCCAGCACATAGCAGACCGTGCAGCTCAGGATGAAACCCAGGGTGCCGATCAACGCCGCATTCACCAGCAGGCCCGCAGAAACCCAGACAAAGGGCAGGATGTCGGCCTTGGGGCTACCACCCGGATCGGCTGCATGGCGAAAGCCGCCGGTCTGCGCTTCCCAGATCAGTAGAGCGCCGCAGATGCCCAGGATTGCTGCGCAAACCCAGGGCAGGAAATTGGGGCCCACACCGCCATAGCCGGAGTCCGAGGGGATTTGCAGAGCACCGAAAGCCAGGCCTGCAGCGACCAGCAGCACACCGGCACCGACAATGGTTTGGGCTCTTTTGGACGGTACGTTCGGGCTTTGTGGCTCGTCAGGGTCTGCATAGGCCGAAACCTGTGCGGCCTCCGCAGCCTGAGCCAGATTCTGGAGTGATTCAGACATGATCAATAGTTGGGTTTCAGAGTTTTTTGAGCGGTTCCGGAGCTTTCAACCCCTTGCGCCAGTGCTGCTTCGCAGATGAGGAGGCTGCATGCATTGATGGCCTGCCCCGAAGGCCAAGCCATCAATGCATGCAAACGGGATTCAGTGAGGCTGCCTGGGTTGGTGGCACTGTCCCTGAAAAGGCCGCAGCGTCATGCTGCGGCCTTGATTCATCAGACCATGCCCGACTTGATCATCGTGGCGCGCAAGCTGGCGAACTCGTCGTCCACAAACTTGGCGAAGGCATCGCCGGCCAGCCATGCAGGCGTCCAGTCGTTCTTCTGCAGGGCCTCGGCCCATGCCTTGCTCTTGGTGGCCTTTTCGATCTGGGCAGCCAGCTCGTCGCGCTGGGCCTTGGAGATGCCCGGCGCACCGTACACACCGCGCCAGTTGCCGATCTCCACATTGATGCCCTGCTCCTTGAGCGTGGGAATGCTCGAAGCTGCACCCTTGAGGCGCTGACCTGATGTCACACCAATGGGCTTCATCTTGCCGGTGGAGATGTACTCGGCGAACTCGCTGAAGCCGCTACCACCCACGGTCACGTTGCCGCCCAGGATGGCGGAGATGGCCTCACCGCCCCCACGGAAAGCCACGTAGTTGATCTTGGCAGGGTCCACGCCCACTTCACGGGCAATCATGGCCGCAGCGATATGTTCGGTAGAGCCGCGCGAGCCACCGCCCCATTTGATGGAACCTGGGTCCTTCTTGAGCTGGGCCACCACTTCGGCCATGCTCTTGTAGGGCGAGTTGGCAGGCAGCACAAAGACGTTGTACTCGCTGGTCAGACGCGCCAGAGGCGTGGCCTGGCTCAGGTTGACCGGAGGCTTGCCGGTGATGATGCCGCCCAGCATCACGGCGCCCATCACCATCATGGAGTTGGGATCACCCTTGCTGCCGTTGACGAACTGAGCCAGACCGATGGCACCGGCTGCACCGCCCTTGTTGTCATAGGTCACGGAAGAAGCCACACCTGCGTCCTGCAAAGCCTTGCCCAGGGCGCGACCCGTGGTGTCCCAGCCGCCACCGGGGTTGGCAGGCAGCATCATCTTGATGGCTGCTGCGGCCTGGGCCGACAGAGGCAAAGCACCGGCCGCCGCCAAGGCTGCCAGAGACTTCAGAAACGTATCACGACGCATGGTGTACTCCTTATGTAGTTGGTAGAGCGAATCATGGACAGCCTGCCTGTCAATCAGCTGTCCAAACGACTAGGGCTATCCCTTAAAGCGATACGGCGTTTTCCCCGGTCGCAGGCAAGATCGCAGCGCAGTGCTATGTTCTGCGCCATGCAATTACTGCTTGTTGAAGATGACTCTGCCATGCGCACCACATTGCAGCGCACGCTGATGCGCCGCGGCCTGCATGTGGAAGTAGCCGCCGATGGGCCCAGCGCCCTGGCCCACTGGCAAACACGCGAACCCGATGCCGTGGTGCTGGACCTGAGCCTGCCCGGCCTCGACGGGCTTCAGGTGCTGGAACGCGCCCGCGCTCAGGGCCTGCGCACACCAGTGCTAATCCTGACGGCCCGCGGCACGGTCGGTGATCGCGTGCTGGGCCTCAACGCGGGAGCCGACGACTATCTGGCCAAACCTTTCGACCTCGACGAGCTGGAGGCCAGGCTCCGGGCCCTGCTGCGGCGCAGCCAGGAGAGCTTCACACCCAAAACGGCCACTGAGGCCGTTCAGATAGGCGCCTTGCGCTATGAAAAAGAAAGCGGCGCCATCTATCTGAATGAACAGATTTTCGAGCTGACACCACGTGAGCTGGCCATGATGCATGCCCTGCTGGCCCGCCCCGGCCATGCCGTGGCCAAGGAACGGCTGTTCAGCCTGGTCTTTCCTGGCGAATCCGACGTTCAATATGAAGCGGTCGAAGTCGTGGCCTATCGGCTGCGCAAGAAACTGGCCGGCACAGGCCTGCAGCTGGTCACGTTGCGCGGCCTGGGCTATCTCATCAAAGCAGAGGCCGCCGCATGATGGAGCCGGCAGCCCAGAGCGGCACGCGCAAACCCGCGTGGTCACTGCGCCGCCTGCTGCTGACGGGCATATTGCTGCCGGTTCTGGCACTGATTGCACTCAATGCCTGGAGCCTGTATGAACAGACGCTGTCGTCCCTGCACACGGCTTATGACCGCACCCTGCTGGCATCGGCCAAGAGCATCAGCGAGCAAATCGGTGTGGTTGGCTACGATGACCAGGCTGAGCTGCATGCCATCGTCCCCTACTCGGCGCTGGAAATTTTCGAGGCCGACAACCAAAGCCGCATGTTCTACCGTGTCTCCACGCTGGACGGCAAGCTGATCTCGGGCTTTGACGAGCTGCCCATGTGGCATGGCCGTATTCCGCAGCGCCCGCCCTATGCAGCTCTGGTGGATTTTTACGATGCCGAGTTCCGCGACCACCCCGTGCGCGTGGCCGTGTTGCTGCAGCCCGTGGCCAGCGCCACGGGTCGCGGCATGGCCGTGATTCAGGTCGCTGAAACCCTGGAGCTGCGTGAATCACTGGCCCTGCAGATTCTGCGTGACACGCTGATCCGGCAGGCTTTGCTGGTGCTGGTGGTGGCCCTGATCGTCATCATCGTGGTGCAGCGCGCCACCCAGCCCATACGCCAGCTCAGCCATGATTTGCAGGGGCGCGCCCAGGGCGATCTGAGTCCGCTGGACGCCTCGGAAGCCCCGCGTGAAATCCAGCCCCTGCTGGATGCCACCAACCACACCATGCAGCGCCTAAGCCGCCTGCTCAACGATCAAAAGCGCTTTGTGCGCGATGCTTCACACCAGCTGCGCACGCCGCTGGCCGTGCTCAAGGTACAGGTTCAATCGGCCAAGCGCGGCGATATTCCGGCAGCTCTTGCCTTTGAAGAAATCGACGACACCGTCGACCGCGCCACCCGCCTTGCCAACCAGATGCTGGCCCTGGCCAAGGTCGAACAGCTGCGCCAGGAAGACACGGCCCAGCCCGAAGAGACCATCAGTGCGCTCGACGAGGTCGTGCGCGATGTGGCACTGGAGCTGTCACCCTTGATTGCTGAGCACGATATGGACTTTGGCATCGAAACCGAGTCCTGCCCCGTGCCTGCCCACGAATGGATGCTGCGCGAACTGACCCGCAATCTGCTGCATAACGCCATACGCCACACCCCGCACCGCGGCCATCTGTTCATCTGTGTGAAGCCCGAGCAGGATCAGGCTCTGCTGAGCATTGAAGACAGCGGCAGCGGCATCGATGAAGAACTGGCCCAGCGCCTGTTTCAGCCCTTTTCGGCAGGCAACGCCCGCAGCGGTTCAGGCCTGGGGCTGGCCATCTGCCAGGAAATCGTTCAGACCCTGGGCGGACAGATCAAGCTGAGCAACCAGTATGACGCGCACGGCAAGATCAGAGGCCTGCAAGCCAGGGTTCTGCTGCCCATGAAGCCGGCAGGCAGCGACCAGCCCCTCTTCGGCACGTAGACTAATGGCTGCTTCCAGCTCGCACAGGGGCAAAATATTGGCATGAGCGATATTGAATCCATGCGTCTGGACAAATGGCTGTGGTGCGCACGTTTTTACAAAACGCGCAGCTTGGCCGTGGAGGAAATCGGCAAAGGCCGCGTCACCATCAACAAGGCCAACGCCAAAGCCTCCAGGGAAATACGTGTGGGCGACATCATCCAGCTGCGCCAGGGCAATGTTCCCAGGGAAGTCGTGGTGCGCGGCCTCAGCGGCATGCGTGGCCCGGCCCCTGTGGCTCAGCAACTGTATGAGGAAACGCCTCAAAGCCTTGCCCTGCGCGCAGAGCTGGCCGAACAGCGCCGCCTGGCTCCGGAGCCTTCCGATACCTTGGCCGCACAGCACACGGGCCGCCCCACCAAGCGCGACAGGCGCGAGATGGATCGCTTGCGCAAGGATTCCGGCAACAGCGGCTGGGGCGATCGCTGGAGCGCCTCCATTGACGACTGAACGCCATCGCTCATGAAGCGCAGGGCGCTGCTCTCGACGCTTGCTGCCGTGGCTGCAACAGCTTCCCTGGGCTGGCTATGGCAACACAAACGCGGGAGCGGCGCCGATCGCCACGACATTGTCCAAACGGTTTTTTCCAGCCCTCTGCCTCCGCTGACACCTTGGCACCTGCAGCTGATACGCAAGCTGCGCGTGACCTGGGTTCCCATCGAATCAGGCGCGCCGGGCATTGACCCGCTGCAGCCCTTGCGTGGTGAGCTTTCCAGCCTGGAAATTGCCCAGCAAATTCTGCAGATTCACAACCCGGCCCTGGCCACCCAGCTGCTGGCCGAAGTCTGCCTCTGGATTCCGGAATTTGTCGCATGCAAACCTGCACATTCATCAATGCAAGATTGAGCTCATAAAATATGAGCATCTAGCGCCTTCCGGCAAAGCATTTGAGGAATTCTTTCTCCTTTAAATGCTTTCAAATATTGCGCAGACAGCTCTCATTTGGATAGCTATTCATCAGTGAAGCACGGCTGATATCACCTCAGCTCGACGATTTGCGCTAGATGCCCCGCGCCAGATCACCTCTCCGGTAAAGCCACAGCGATACAAAAGTACAACAAGGCTGGCAACGACGCATCAAGCGTCGCGCCTGCGCCAGAGATAGCCCGGCTGCCGCCCCCTCCTTTATCTTCCTCCGCCTTTTTTGCGCATGCGTTCCGCTTTTCCTGCACAGTCCTCCCCCTTCTCTCCGCTGTTTGCCCATTGGCGACAACTCGCCGGCATCGCCTTTCTGGCTTTGAGCAGCGCCGCCTGCACAGCCAAGATCCCTTTGCCCGCTGCATCCGGCTCTCAGCCAGTCAATACTCAGGTCAAGAATCCCACGCGCAGCACCCAGGGCTTCAGTCAATGCCCGCAGTTTTTTGCCAATGGCAAGCCACCCGTGCTCAACGATCAGCCCAAGCTGCGTGCTCTTTGCTATGACGCATTTGCCGTGCTGCACAGCGGCCAGAGCAAGACACCTGTCTTTGTCGCCCAGCGACTAAACAAGGCACTGGTCGATGATGCCGACGAGAAGCGCACCAACCGGTTCTACAGCGATGCACGCCTACCCCGTGACGAGCGCGCGGAACTTGATGACTACAAGCGCTCCGGCTACTCGCGCGGCCATATGGCGCCGGCGGGCGATATGCCGACCGCACAAGCCATGGCTCAGAGCTTCTCGCTGGCAAACATGGTGCCCCAGTCCATCAAGCAAAACGGTGGCCCCTGGGCTCGCATCGAAAAAGATACGCGCAGCTATGCCCAACGCGCCTCGGGCGATGTCTATGTCATCACCGGCCCGGTCTTCGCCAGCGATGCCGGCACCGTCGGTGCTAATCAGGTTAGAGTGCCCAGCTTTTTGTACAAGCTGGTCTATGACGCCCAAAGCCAGCGAGCCTGGGCTCATTGGCAGGCCAACGATGATGCAGCCCGCGTCACCCAGCCCATCAGCTATGAGGAGCTGGTACGCCGCACCGGCATTGATTTCCTGCCTGGCTCCATGCCTCAAACTGCTGGCAAGCTGCAGCAGGCGTCTCTGCCAGGCTCAGCACGCACACATTAACCCAGCCCATCCAGCAAAAAAGCCTGCAGGCATCCACCAGCAGGCTTTTTTTCATCAGCGCTTTGATTATTTGCCCGGTTTTAGCAAATCCAGCTCATCGGCCGTCAGCCAACGCCATTGGCCAGGCGCCAGATCTGCTGGCAACTCCAGGCCACCGATGCGTCGGCGATGCAGCCCCTCAACCCGGTTGCTCACCGCCGCAATCATGCGTTTGACCTGGTGGTACTTGCCTTCGGTCAAGGTCAGATCCAGCACATGGCTAGCAACCTGTTCGCAAGCGGCAGCCTTGACGGGCTTGGGATCGTCATCAAGCACCACGCCATCCAGCAACTTCTGGATCTGCTTAGCATCCACCTCATGCTTGCAAGTCACCCGGTACACCTTGGATACATGCTTCTTGGGCGAAGACATGCGGTGAATGAACTGGCCATCATCGCTGAGCAGCAACATGCCCGTCGTATCCTGATCCAGGCGACCCACGGCCTGAACACCCTGCACGGCCCCCTTGTTGGGACGCAAACGCAAAGGAGAAGGCAGCAAGGTATAGATGCTGGGGTAAGCCGACGGTTTTTGCGAGCACTCGGTCCCTGCGGGCTTGTGCAGCAATACATAGCCCAGGGCGTGATATTCCCACTCCACACCTTGAACCCTGAAGCTCATGCCTTCAGGATCAATGTCCAGGGTTGAGTCGAGCACTTTTTCCCAGGACTCGGTTTCCGTATTCCACAGCTCCACCCAGCCCTGCTGCACCAGACCGGAACAGACGCGGCGAATGCCAAAGCCCTGTGAATACAACATGTCCTGCAACTGCATACCTGACTCCTTCCCTGTCCACTACTGCGCAAGCAATATCATGAATACCGATTCATCAAATAAAAAACCCCGTAGTCATATGACTACGGGGTTTTTCTCTGTAAGAGCCTGACGATGACCTACTTTCACACGGGAACCCGCACTATCATCGGCGCAAATTCGTTTCACTGTCCTGTTCGGGATGGGAAGGAGTGGTACCAAATCGCTATGGTCATCAGGCATAAACTTTTTGTCGGATCGATCGCTTGGGCATTAACTTCTTAATCCCTTACTCTCTCTCCAACGAATTCATAGAGTCTTCTATCAGCTTTTCGATTGCGCCATCACTTGGCATAACTTGAACGATCTTTCGATCCATTCCGTCTTCATTTTCTGAGCTTCAACCCAAAGTTATAGGGTCAAGCCGCACGGGCAATTAGTACTGGTTAGCTTAACGCATTACTGCGCTTCCACACCCAGCCTATCAACGTCGTGGTCTACAACGACCCTTCAGGGGGCTCAAGGCCCCGGCAGATCTCATCTTGAAACGAGTTTCCCGCTTAGATGCTTTCAGCGGTTATCTCTTCCACACTTAGCTACCCTGCGATGCCACTGGCGTGACAACAGGTACACCAGAGGTGTGTCCACTCCGGTCCTCTCGTACTAGGAGCAGGCTTCCTCAAATCTGCAGCGCCCACGGAAGATAGGGACCAAACTGTCTCACGACGTTTTAAACCCAGCTCACGTACCTCTTTAAATGGCGAACAGCCATACCCTTGGGACCGACTACAGCCCCAGGATGAGATGAGCCGACATCGAGGTGCCAAACACCGCCGTCGATATGAACTCTTGGGCGGTATCAGCCTGTTATCCCCAGAGTACCTTTTATCCGTTGAGCGATGGCCCTTCCATACAGAACCACCGGATCACTATGTCCTGCTTTCGCATCTGCTCGACTTGTCAGTCTCGCAGTTAAGCACGCTTATGCCATTGCACTATCGTCACGATGTCCGACCGTAACTAGCGTACCTTCGAACTCCTCCGTTACGCTTTGGGAGGAGACCGCCCCAGTCAAACTGCCTACCATGCACTGTCCCCGATCCAGATAATGGACCTAGGTTAGAACCTCAAACGCACCAGGGTGGTATTTCAACGTTGGCTCCATGCGATCTAGCGACCGCACTTCAAAGCCTCCCACCTATCCTACACAGATCCGTTCAAAGTCCAATACAAAGCTACAGTAAAGGTTCATGGGGTCTTTCCGTCTTTCCGCGGGGAGATTGCATCATCACAAACATTTCAACTTCGCTGAGTCTCAGGAGGAGACAGTGTGGCCATCGTTACGCCATTCGTGCAGGTCGGAACTTACCCGACAAGGAATTTCGCTACCTTAGGACCGTTATAGTTACGGCCGCCGTTTACTGGGACTTCAATCAAGAGCTTGCACCCCATCATTTAATCTTCCAGCACCGGGCAGGCGTCACACCCTATACGTCCACTTTCGTGTTTGCAGAGTGCTGTGTTTTTATTAAACAGTCGCAGCCACCAATTTTTTGCAACCCCTTTTAGCTCCGTTTGTTCAACTTCACTGACTTGGGGTACACCTTCTCCCGAAGTTACGGTGTCAATTTGCCGAGTTCCTTCTCCTGAGTTCTCTCAAGCGCCTTAGAATACTCATCTCGCGCACCAGTGTCGGTTTGCGGTACGGTCGTCAATAGCTGAAGCTTAGTGGCTTTTCCTGGAAGCAGGGTATCACTCACTTCGTCTGCAAGCAGACTCGTTATCACCCCTCATCTCAGCCTGGCGGATTTGCCTACCAGGCACGACTACAGGCTTGAACCAACATATCCAACAGTTGGCTGAGCTAACCTTCTCCGTCCCCACATCGCACTATTGATCGGTACAGGAATATTGACCTGTTTCCCATCAGCTACGCATCTCTGCCTCGCCTTAGGGGCCGACTCACCCTACGCCGATGAACGTTGCGTAGGAAACCTTGCGCTTACGGCGAGGGGGCTTTTCACCCCCTTTAACGCTACTCATGTCAGCATTCGCACTTCTGATACCTCCAGCATCCGTTACCAGACACCTTCACAGGCTTACAGAACGCTCTCCTACCACGCACAGTAAACTGTGCATCCGCAGCTTCGGTAACTGGCTTAGCCCCGTTACATCTTCCGCGCAGGACGACTCGATCAGTGAGCTATTACGCTTTCTTTAAATGATGGCTGCTTCTAAGCCAACATCCTGACTGTTTTAGCCTTCCCACTTCGTTTCCCACTTAGCCAATTTTAGGGACCTTAGCTGGCGGTCTGGGTTGTTTCCCTCTTGAGTCCGGACGTTAGCACCCGGTGCTCTGTCTCCCAAGCTGTACTCGTCGGTATTCGGAGTTTGCATAGGTTTGGTAAGTCGCCATGACCCCCTAGCCTAAACAGTGCTCTACCCCCGACGGTAATACTTGAGGCACTACCTAAATAGTTTTCGGAGAGAACCAGCTATTTCCAAGTTTGTTTAGCCTTTCACCCCTATCCACAGCTCATCCCCTAATTTTGCAACATTAGTGGGTTCGGACCTCCAGTACCTGTTACGGCACCTTCATCCTGGCCATGGATAGATCACTTGGTTTCGGGTCTACACCCAGCGACTAGTCGCCCTATTCGGACTCGATTTCTCTTCGCCTCCCCTATTCGGTTAAGCTTGCCACTGAATGTAAGTCGCTGACCCATTATACAAAAGGTACGCCGTCACCCCGAAGGGCTCCGACTTTTTGTAAGCATACGGTTTCAGGATCTATTTCACTCCCCTCCCGGGGTTCTTTTCGCCTTTCCCTCACGGTACTGGTTCACTATCGGTCGATGATGAGTATTTAGCCTTGGAGGATGGTCCCCCCATATTCAGACAGGGTTTCTCGTGCCCCGCCCTACTTGTCTGCAGCCTAGTACCACCGATCGGTTTTCACATACGGGACTATCACCCACTATGGTCGGCCTTTCCATGCCGTTTTGTTAACCGATCGACTATCACTGCAAGGCTCTTCCGAATTCGCTCGCCACTACTATCGGAATCTCGGTTGATGTCTTTTCCTCTGGGTACTTAGATGTTTCAGTTCTCCAGGTTCGCTTCGCATACCTATGTATTCAGTATGCGATACCTCTTGCGAGGTGGGTTCCCCCATTCAGAAATCTCCGGATCAAAGCTTATTTGCCAGCTCCCCGAAGCTTATCGCAGGCTATCACGTCTTTCGTCGCCTATCATCGCCAAGGCATCCACCATATGCTCTTAGTCACTTGACCCTATAACTTTGATGCCTCTTGCGAAGCACAAAGCTCTAGATTTCAAAGACTGGTGAGGTCTTGCACCTCACGCGTTATGCCGTAATGTGAATATCTTTGGCTGCATCTTTCAATGCAGCTTAGAGAATATTCGTCATTACTAGATAATTTCGCATTCGCAAAATATCTGTTTTGACGCAATCAAAATGTTGCTGGCGGCACGGTGCGAATATCTTTCGATTTCGCTTTCCACCAGCAACGCTGATTTCGACTCTATGAATTTTTAAAGAACAGCCTATTGAGATGTATCTCAATACAAAAGCAGTCTGACGCAGACTGCTTTTGTATTGGGAAGCCTTCGATTGTAGCACTTTTAGTGCGCCGTTTTTGGTGGAGGATGACGGGATCGAACCGACGACCCCCTGCTTGCAAAGCAGGTGCTCTCCCAGCTGAGCTAATCCCCCGGGATCCTTCTCACCAGACATTGGAATTTTTGGTGGGTCTAGTTGGGCTCGAACCAACGACCCCTGCGTTATCAACACAGTGCTCTAACCAGCTGAGCTACAGACCCATTCCAATTCCTCGCCCCTCTCGAATTGCTTCGATCAGTGCCAGGCCTTGGCTTGTTCCAACAACCGATAAGTGTGGACGTTCAATTTTAAGCAGCGTTTTTCCAGAAAGGAGGTGATCCAGCCGCACCTTCCGATACGGCTACCTTGTTACGACTTCACCCCAGTCACGAACCCCGCCGTGGTAAGCGCCCTCCTTGCGGTTAGGCTACCTACTTCTGGCGAGACCCGCTCCCATGGTGTGACGGGCGGTGTGTACAAGACCCGGGAACGTATTCACCGTGACATTCTGATCCACGATTACTAGCGATTCCGACTTCACGCAGTCGAGTTGCAGACTGCGATCCGGACTACGACTGGCTTTATGGGATTAGCTCCCCCTCGCGGGTTGGCAACCCTTTGTACCAGCCATTGTATGACGTGTGTAGCCCCACCTATAAGGGCCATGAGGACTTGACGTCATCCCCACCTTCCTCCGGTTTGTCACCGGCAGTCCCATTAGAGTGCTCAACTGAATGTAGCAACTAATGGCAAGGGTTGCGCTCGTTGCGGGACTTAACCCAACATCTCACGACACGAGCTGACGACAGCCATGCAGCACCTGTGTTACGGTTCTCTTTCGAGCACGAAACCATCTCTGGTAACTTCCGTACATGTCAAAGGTGGGTAAGGTTTTTCGCGTTGCATCGAATTAAACCACATCATCCACCGCTTGTGCGGGTCCCCGTCAATTCCTTTGAGTTTCAACCTTGCGGCCGTACTCCCCAGGCGGTCAACTTCACGCGTTAGCTTCGTTACTGAGTCAGTTAAGACCCAACAACCAGTTGACATCGTTTAGGGCGTGGACTACCAGGGTATCTAATCCTGTTTGCTCCCCACGCTTTCGTGCATGAGCGTCAGTGCAGGCCCAGGGGATTGCCTTCGCCATCGGTGTTCCTCCGCATATCTACGCATTTCACTGCTACACGCGGAATTCCATCCCCCTCTGCCGCACTCTAGCCTTGCAGTCACAATGGCAGTTCCCAGGTTGAGCCCGGGGATTTCACCACTGTCTTACAAAACCGCCTGCGCACGCTTTACGCCCAGTAATTCCGATTAACGCTTGCACCCTACGTATTACCGCGGCTGCTGGCACGTAGTTAGCCGGTGCTTATTCTTACGGTACCGTCATGACCCGAGGATATTAGCCTCAGGCTTTTCGTTCCGTACAAAAGCAGTTTACAACCCGAGGGCCTTCATCCTGCACGCGGCATTGCTGGATCAGGCTTGCGCCCATTGTCCAAAATTCCCCACTGCTGCCTCCCGTAGGAGTCTGGGCCGTGTCTCAGTCCCAGTGTGGCTGGTCGTCCTCTCAGACCAGCTACAGATCGCAGGCTTGGTAAGCCTTTACCCCACCAACTACCTAATCTGCCATCAGCCGCTCTAGTAGCACAAGGCCCGAAGGTCCCCTGCTTTCATCCGTAGATCTCATGCGGTATTAGCCACTCTTTCGAGTAGTTATCCCCCACTACTAGGCACGTTCCGATGTATTACTCACCCGTTCGCCACTCGCCACCAGACCGAAGTCCGTGCTGCCGTTCGACTTGCATGTGTAAAGCATGCCGCCAGCGTTCAATCTGAGCCAGGATCAAACTCTATAGTTCGATCTTGAATTTAAAGTCTTTCGACTGCTCATTCACTTGACGGAAATCAGAAGATAAATCTTCTTTATTACTGTTTTTGTGAACGTTTGATAACTCCGAAGAGTTTGTTCCGTAGAACTGGCTGCTTGCCACCAAACGCCCACGCTTATCGGCTGTATTTTTTTAAGGAACCGAGACAAAATCAGCCAAAACCAATTTCAAATCCCGTTGCTTGCTGCGATCAGCGAAGCCTTGCATTGTAGCACAGTTTTCTGTACTCAAACCAAAGTTTTGAAACCTTTTGTCAAAACCCAAGAGACCTTGACAAAAAGAAAAAGCCTTTCGGCTTTTTCTTTGATTTGGCGGAAACGGAGGGATTCGAACCCTCGATGAGGCTCTACACCCCATACTCCCTTAGCAGGGGAGCACCTTCGGCCACTCGGTCACGTTTCCGGAATGACGTTATTGTAAACAGCTTTTTGAGCTGTTTTTGGAAAGTCGCGAAAATTATTCGCTTTTATCCAAACCGAAGGCCGTGTGCAAGGCACGTACAGCCAGTTCCAGGTACTTCTCGTCGATCACGACAGAGGTCTTGATCTCGGAGGTGGAGATCATCTGGATGTTCACGCCTTCCTTGCTCAGCGTGCGGAACATGGTGGAAGCCACGCCCACATGGCTGCGCATGCCGATGCCAACGATGCTGACCTTGGCGATATTGGGATTGCCCACCACTTCGGAAGCACCCAGGGCAGGCACAACCTTTTCACGCAGCAAATCCATAGCGCGCTGGTAGTCACCTTGGCTGACGGTGAAGGAGAAGTCTGTCTTGCCATCCTTGGAGATGTTCTGGATGATCACATCGACTTCGATGTTGGCATCGGCCACAGGGCCCAGGATGGCAGCAGCCACGCCGGGGGTGTCGGGCACGCCGAGCACGGAGATCTTGGCTTCGCCGCGGTTGAAAGCGATGCCGGATACGACAGCCTTTTCCATTTTTTCGTCTTCCTCAAAAGTAATCAGCGTGCCGGACTTGGCTTCTTCTTCCAGATCGATGTCCCAGGGCGTGAAGCTGGAGAGCACGCGCATGGGCACCTTGTATTTGCCGGCAAATTCCACGGAACGGATCTGCAGCACCTTGGAGCCGAGGCTGGCCATTTCCAGCATCTCTTCAAAGCTCACCGTACCCAGGCGCTTGGCAGCGGGCACCACGCGAGGGTCGGTGGTGTAGACGCCATCCACATCGGTATAGATCAGGCATTCAGCCGCCTTCATGGCAGCAGCCACGGCCACGGCAGAGGTGTCCGAGCCGCCTCGACCCAGGGTGGTGATGTTGCCGTCAGGATCGATACCCTGGAAGCCCGTGACGATGACCACACGGCCGGCCTCGAGATCGGCACGCACGCGCTTGTCGTCAATCGATTCGATGCGCGCCTTGGTGTAGCTGCTGTCGGTGCGCACCGGCACTTGCCAGCCAGCGTAGCTGACCGACTCCACGCCTTCGCCCTGCAGCGCAATGGCCAGCAGTGCAGACGATGCCTGCTCGCCAGTGGCGGCCAGCATGTCCAGCTCACGGTAGTACGAAGTCTGTGCGTGACTGGGTGCCAGCTCGCTGGCCAGACCCAGCAAACGGTTGGTTTCGCCACTCATGGCGCTGGGCACAACCACCATCTGGTGACCTGCCCGAGCCCACTTGGCCACGCGCTTGGCGACGTTGCGGATGCGCTCTGTCGAGCCCATCGAGGTGCCGCCGTATTTATGAACGATCAGTGCCATTGGATACTAAAGGGTGACGAAACAGCAGCCACGGCGCAGATCACAAAGGTTTTGGCGCGCCGGCGGTTTTCGTACAGGTAAAAAAACCAAAACCTAGGAATTGTACCAACCGAGACTTGCCCCCTGGCGTTCCACAAAACCCCGTCCCACCTTGATATGGATGCGGTGCCCTCGCGTAGTGCAAACGCCGACCTGCGCAACGAGCTGCGCAAGCTGGGCCGCGGTGGGTGTCGTGTGATATGCACTGAGCAGCCAATGACGCAGGACATTGGACTGACGCGCCAGCGGCAAGGCCTGCAGGTCGCGGATACGCGGCGGCACGCCCACAGCCAGCAGGTCTGATGCAGCCAGGTCACTCAGCAGATCAGCCGCCTGGGCACAGTTCGCACTGCTGCGTGCGAAGGTGCTGCGAAATTGAGGAAACACCTGCTCCAGAACCGGCAGCAACTGGGCGCGAATGCGGTTGCGGGTATAGCCTTGGTCGTTATTGGACGGGTCTTCCACCCAAGCCACCTCTTTCTGCACCAACCAATCTCTCAATGCCTGGCCAGGCACCGCCAGCAAAGGCCTGAACCATTGCAGTCCCGCCCTCTGCCACTGAAACGGCATGGCCGCCAACCCCGCCACACCGGCACCACGCGAGAGCGCGAGCAGCAAGGTCTCCACCTGGTCGTCCGCATGCTGGGCCAGCGCGATGGAGCACACGGGCTCCAGCTCTCGCCCCTCGTCATCCACCCAGCTTTGGGTCGTCGCATCGATCAGCGCCTGATAACGTCCTTGCCGCGCCGCATCTTCGGGGCTTTGCCCCGGCTCGTGACGAGCATCAATCTTGCAGACCTTGAGCGGTATGGCATGTTGAGCACAAAGATGCTCGCAGTGCAGCTGGAAGCCATCCGCTGCCTCCTGCAAGCCATGGTGCACATGAATGGCCCTCACCAGCCCGGGCCAACGCGCATGGCAGGCCAGCAGCAAAGCCGACGAATCCGCTCCGCCGCTGAAGGCAATCGCCAGAGGCAAAGGAGGATCGAATGCCGCGACGGCCTGATCCACCACATTCACAAGCGCCTTAGATTTGCCTGACATACGCCACCACTCCTCAATAGTCACATTTCATAGCTATCACCGCTTTTCAGCAAAGGGCTTGAGGCCTTTTTCATTGAAAGCCAGACTGGTTTGCCGTTGCTCAAATACAAATGGCTCCCTAAGGAGCCATTGTGTACAAGGGGCATTAGAGCGCCGCGATCAGCGATTGTCCGCCTTGGTATCGGCAAACTTGCCGTAGCTCTGGATGCGCTCGTAGCGGCGATCCTGCAGCTCCTTGGGCTTGAGATCCGACAGCTGACGCAAGGCATCGCCCAGCGCACGCTTGAGGAAGGCACCCATTTGCTTGGGATCGCGATGAGCACCACCTACAGGTTCGCTGACTATCTTGTCGACCAGCCCCAGAGCCTTCAGGCGATGAGCGGTGATGCCCATGGCATCCGCTGCTTCCTGTGCCTTTTCGCCCGTCTTCCACAGAATGGAAGCGCAGCCTTCGGGGCTGATCACCGAGTACACGGAGTACTGCAGCATCAGAACCTGGTCAGCCACGGCAATCGCCAGTGCACCGCCCGAGCCACCCTCACCGATGATGGTGGTGATGATGGGAGTCTGCAGCTGCGACATTTCATAGATGTTGCGACCAATGGCTTCGGACTGACCGCGCTCTTCGGCGTCGATACCGGGGAAGGCACCGGGCGTATCCACAAAGGTGAACACAGGCAGCTTGAACTTCTCGGCCGTCTTCATCAGACGCAAGGCCTTGCGATAGCCTTCGGGGCGCGTCATACCGAAGTTGCGCAGCGTGCGCTCCTTGGTATCGCGGCCCTTTTGATGGCCGATCACCATGCAGGGCTGGCCGTTGAAACGAGCCAGACCGCCGACGATGGACTGATCATCCGCAAAGTGACGATCGCCATGCATCTCGACAAAGTCGGTAAAGCACTCGCGCAAATAGTCGAGCGTGTAGGGACGCTCGATATGGCGGGCAATCTTGGTGATCTGCCAGGGGGTCAGATCGCTGTAGATATCCTTAGTCAGCTGCAGGCTTTTTTTGCTGAGCTGATCGATTTCTTCCGAGATATCGACTGCGCTTTCCGTTTGCACATAACGCAGTTCTTCAATTTTGGATTCGAGCTCGGCGATGGGCTGCTCAAAATCCAGAAAGTTCTTTTTCGCCAACGTATTTCTCCTTGTGCCAGCCTGTTGCAACGCTTGCAATCGGCCAGTGGACAGATGTCATCCAGCCACAGGCTGCGCCTCGAGCGAGCGCCAAATATACCAAGTTGCAACCGTACACCACGGTTTCCAAGCCTCGGCAACCTCTCGGGCATCACTGCGACTGACAGGATCACCCGAAAAATAATTGAGAGAGATGCCCTGTATCAAACCGGCATCATCGAGCGGCAGCACATTGGGCCGCGCCAGGTAGTAGATCAGAAAATTTTCAGCCGTCCAACGGCTCAGACCACGGATGGCCATGAGCTCGGCAATGATGGCGTCGTCCCCCATCTGCTCCCACTCGTCCATGCGCAAACGGTTTTCCGTGAAGTGCAGCGCCAGATCGACCAGATAGTCCACCTTGCGCGCCGACAGCCCCGCAGCACGCATATCGTCCACCTTGAGCTTGAGCACTAGCTCGGGCTTTATCTCGGCCAGCAGCCTGGAAAACTTGTTCCACAGCGTCTTGGCCGATTTGACGGCAATCTGCTGACCCACGATGGAACGTGCCAGCGTGGCAAAGGCTTCATCCCGACACTGCTCGCGCGGCGGCAGCGCCTGACTGCTGAGCAGAGGAATCAGCCGCTTGAGCACGCGGTCGCGTCGCATCAGCTGGCGACAGGCTTCTGCCCAGTAAGCAGGAACGCCCTCAGGCAATGTCAGTTGCACCTTGGGAGCAGCCGGCTTGGCAGCCACAATGGCTTTTGCAGGCGCCGTGTCCTTGCTCATCCCCGCAGGAGCTTCTACGTGCGCCGCAACTCCCATCGGAGCCACTGGCAGAGGAGCCTTGGGCCCGACGAGCACGGGCAGATCAGCCACCAGCGGCAGCTGCTCGTACTCCATGGTGTCCAGGTGTTTGGCCGCGCTCATGCGAGGCCTCCAGCACCGCAGCGACGGTTGACAGGGTTATGCATCAAGATCAACCCTTGGCCGCCGCTTCCCAGGTCGTGCCGGAGGCCGAATCCTTGAGCACGATGCCCTGCTCCAGCAGCTCCTTGCGGATGCGGTCGGCCTCGGCCCAGTTCTTGTCAGCCTTGGCTGCAGCACGTGCGGCAATCTGCGCCTCAACGGCGGCAGCATCCACGCCTGCGGTACCAGCCTGCAGAAACTTCTGCGGATCATCCTGCAGCAGACCCAGGCTTGCGCCCAGCGCCTTGAGCAGACCCGCCACAGCAGGAGACTTGCTGCGGTTGACTTCAGCAGCCAGCTCGAACAGCACGGCGACCGCTTCGGGCGTGCCGAAGTCTTCGTCCATGGCCGCCTTGAAGCGAGCCGCATAAGGATTGCTCCAATCCACCTGCACCTCATCAGCCGCCACCAGACTCAGTGCCGTGTACAGACGTTTCAAGGCACTGCGAGCATCGTCCAGGTGCACGTTCGAATAGTTGAGCGGGCTGCGGTAATGGCTGCGCACGACGAAGAAACGCACGGTCTCGGCGTCGTATTCCTTGAGCACGTCGCGGATGGTGAAGAAGTTGCCCAGCGACTTGGACATTTTCTCGTTGTCCACGTTGATGAAGCCGTTGTGCATCCAGGTCGCAGCAAACGGTTTGCCGGTAGCACCTTCGCTCTGGGCAATCTCGTTCTCATGATGGGGGAACTGCAGGTCCGCACCGCCACCGTGGATGTCAAAGCTCTCACCCAGCAACTCGCAGCCCATGGCCGAGCATTCGATATGCCAGCCGGGACGCCCCTCGCCGAACGGGCTTTGCCATTTCACATCGGCAGGCTCCTCGGCCTTG
Source organism: Comamonas resistens (assembly GCF_030064165.1). Taxonomy (NCBI): domain Bacteria; kingdom Pseudomonadati; phylum Pseudomonadota; class Betaproteobacteria; order Burkholderiales; family Comamonadaceae; genus Comamonas; species Comamonas resistens. The sequence continues at coordinate 1,429,115 of NZ_CP125947.1, read as the reverse complement.
GCGGATTTCCACAGCACAAAGTCCAGCGGATCATGCTTGCCATCGGCCACGGCTACGCGTTCGCCGGCGTTGAGCTCGTCCAGCGACTTGCCCGAGAGCTTGCCGTAACCAGGGAACTTGCGCACAGCATAGTTCACGTCGCCATTGCCGGCCTGATAGGCCAGTCCCTTGGTCTGCAGCATGCCAATCATGGAGAGCATCTGCGGCACATATTCGGTGGCGCGTGGCTCCATCGTGGGACGCTCGATACCCAGTGCATCGGCATCCTGGTGCAGCGCGTCGATCATTCGATCGGTCAGGCTGCGAATGGTCTCGCCGTTCTCCACCGCACGCCTGATGATCTTGTCATCGATGTCGGTGATGTTGCGCACATAGGTCACGCGATAGCCGCTGGCACGCAGCCAGCGCTGAACCACATCGAAAGCCACCATGGATCTGGCATGACCCAGATGGCAGAGGTCGTACACCGTCATGCCGCATACATACATGCGCACATGGCCCGGTTCGATGGGCGAAAACGATTCCAATGCACGCGACAGCGTGTTGTAGATACGCAAACTCATGAATCTTGAAATAGGGAGAGAGGGTGGCCACCAGCCGCACCGGCATGCTGCTTTGCATCAACCGTGCCTGCCATACCCTGAGGCTGAAAAATGCGCACAAGCATCCGGACACACAACGGCCCTTACCGACGCCCAGGCTCCATACACCCCTCAGCTACAATTCCCGCCAGTATAAGCCCGTGCCGCAGAGCTCTCTTGCGGCATATAGAAAGCACCTACATGCCTGTACGCAACTTGTTGAGTTCGGCAGCACGGGTGGCAGCAATTGCTGTCATGCTGGCTGCCGGTAGCGCCTACGCCGATGCTTACGCAGATGTCTCCCAACTGCTCAAAACTGGCAAAGCACCGCAGGCGCTGAAAAAAGCCGACGAATATCTGGCCAAGAATTCCCGCGATCCGCAAATGCGCTTTTTGCGGGCTATTGCCCTGACCAATGACAACAAGACGGAAGACGCCATCACCGCCTTTCGCCAGCTGACCGAGGAATATCCGGAGCTACCCGAGCCCTATAACAACCTGGCCGTGATCTATGCCCGCCAGGGTGAGCTGGACAAAGCCCGCGCAGCACTGGAGTCTGCGGTGCGCAACAACCCGAACTACGCGGTGGCCTACGAAAACCTGGGCGATATCTATGCGCGCCTGGCTTATCAGGCCTATGCCCAATCCCGGGCCAAGGGCGGCCGCCCTGCGGCCCTGAACCCCAAGCTCAAGCAGCTCAAGGAGTTGCTGCAGCCGACAGCTGCGGCGCCCACCCCAGCCCCTTTAGCACCTGCAGCACCTGCGCAGCACTAAACCCCGCTCTCTGCGCTTCCGTTTCTTTTCATTTCTAGTTACGCCTCTTGCGAAAGCAGGCTGGCGCCCTCAGCTCCGAGCCTGCACTTTCATAATTCCATGGATGTCCAGGCTTCCCAACAAGGATGAGACCATGCTGAAAATTCGCCGAAACAGCCTTAAAGCCCTTTCAGCCATTGCGCTGACAGCTACTATTTTTGCTGCCCCCAGTTTTGCCCAGGCGCAGTCCAAGGTGCAGCTCAAGACCAGCATGGGCGACATCGTGGTCGAGCTCAATGAAGCCAAGGCGCCCAAGAGCACGGCCAATTTCTTGCAATATGTGCGTGACAAGCACTACGACGGCACGGTGTTCCACCGCGTCATCGATGGCTTCATGATCCAGGGCGGCGGCATGGATGCAGACATGAAGGAAAAAACCACTCGCGCGCCCATCCCGCTCGAAGCCAGCAACGGCCTGAAGAACGACCGCGGCACGATTGCCATGGCACGCACCGGCAACCCCAATTCGGCCACTTCACAGTTCTTCATCAATGTGGTGAACAACGACATGCTGAACGCCCCCAAGCCTGACGGCTACGGTTATGCCGTATTCGGCAAGGTCATCAAGGGCATGGATGTGGTGGACAAAATCCGCGCTGTCGCCACGGGCAACCGCGGCATGCACCAAAATGTGCCTACGACGCCCGTGACCATCATCTCGGCGACCGAGGTCAAGTAAACCCTCTTCCACCATGGCGGCGCCGCAATGCATGACAGCGCCCCCTCCCTCTCACACTTCAAGAAAGTACAGACATGAGCAACCCCCAAGTCGAACTGCACGTGACCATCAACGTGGCCGAGACCGCAACTCAAGGCGTGATCACCCTGGAACTGGACGCCGTGAACGCCCCCAAGTCCACCGAGAACTTCCTGAACTATGTGAACAGCGGCTTCTACAACGGCACCATCTTCCACCGCGTGATCAAGAATTTCATGATCCAGGGCGGCGGCTTTGCGGCTGACATGAAGCAAAAGGACACCCAGGCTCCTATCGAAAACGAAGCCAAGAACGGCCTGAAGAACGACAAGTACACCATTGCCATGGCTCGTACCAGCGATCCTCACAGCGCCACCGCCCAGTTCTTCATCAACACCGTGGACAACGGCTTCCTGAACCACACCGCCCCCACCGGCCAGGGCTGGGGCTATGCCGTGTTCGGCAAGGTGGTCAAGGGCGAGGAAGTCGTGGACGCCATCAAGAAGGTGCGCACCACGCGCAAGGGCTTCCATGACGACGTGCCTTTCGACGCCGTGGTGATCGACAAGGCAGTGGCCCTGTAATCTCCCCCTGGGGCGCTAACGCGCCTTCCCCCTCTCTGCTTCGCGGAGGGGGACGACGGCCTCGCTGCGGGGCGGCCCTTGCTTGCCGTCTCTCGCACGAGGCCGTTGTTGTTTTAGAAGCCGCTTATTTTTCAAATGACTGAATCCACCGTTCATTCAGATCCCCGTACGGCTGCCCCTCAGGTGGCGCAGTTGCAAGGCGCACCCGACTGGCGGGCTATCGACTTTATTTCCGATCTGCATCTGCAGCCTTCGGAGCCACAGACGGTTGAAGCCTGGCGTGACTATCTGGCGCGCAGCAGCGCCGACGCCATCTTTATGCTCGGCGATCTGTTTGAAGTCTGGGTGGGTGACGATGCTCTGGATGAGTCCGGCAGCTTTGAAGCCGAATGCGCTGCTGTGCTACGCGAGGCGGCGCAGCAGCGCCCGCTGTTCTTCATGGTCGGCAACCGCGACTTTCTGGCCGGTCAAGCATTTCTGCGCCGCAGCGGCATGACAGGCTTGTCCGACCCGACGGTGCTGCACTGGGCCGGCCCGAACATCTTGCTCAGCCATGGCGATGCGCTGTGCCTGGACGATGTGGAGTACCAGCAGTTTCGCGCGGTCTCACGCTCGGCCGCCTGGCAGCAGCAGTTGCTGGCCCAGCCACTGACCATACGCCGCGCGATTGGCAAATCCGCCAGAAGCGAAAGCGAGCAACGCAAGCAAAGCGACACGCCCTACGCGGATGCCGATGCGCAGATGAGCGCCACCTGGATGCAGGCGGCGCAAGCGCCCTGGCTGATTCATGGCCATACTCATCAGCCTGCCGACCATGCGCTGGGCAACGAGCAGTGGCGCATCGTGCTCAGCGACTGGCATATTGATGGAGACATACACCGCGCCGAGGTGCTGCGCGTGACGCCCGAAGGCTGGCAGCGCATAAAGCCTGAACAGGCTGGCACTGTTTGATACGCTATTCAAAGCAGAGCTGCTTGCGCTTGGTATTCATAGATTTTGGCCATGAATCCCTTGAAACTCTATGAATAATGTGCGCAAGCAGCTATGAAATAAAAAGCCCAAGCCTTGACGACTCGGACTTCTCATGGGGCAAACAGTGTCCGGCTCAGACGGTAGGAGCCGAGTTTTCACCCGCCTGTTTGCGCAGCTCGAACTTCTGGATCTTGCCCGTGCTGGTCTTGGGCAGCTCGCCAAACACCACATTGCGCGGCACCTTGTAGCCAGCCAGATGCTTTTTGCAGTGGGCAATGATGTCCTCTGCCGTGGTTTCGGCGCCGGCCTTGAGCTCCACAAAAGCGCAAGGCGTCTCGCCCCACTTGAGGTCGGGCTTGGCCACCACGGCAGCGGCCAGCACTGCAGGATGGCGGTACAGCACATCTTCAACCTCGATGGAAGAAATGTTTTCGCCGCCCGAGATGATGATGTCCTTGCTGCGGTCCTTGATCTGGATATAGCCATCGGGGTGCTGCACCGCCAGGTCGCCGCTATGGAACCAGCCGCCACGGAAAGCCTCGTCCGTCGCCTGCGGGTTCTTGAGATAGCCCTTCATGGCGATATTGCCCTGGAACATGATCTCGCCCATGGTCTGGCCGTCGTGCGGCACGGGCTGCATGGTCTCGGGGTCCAGCACCGCCGCCGAGCGCTGCAGATGGTAGCGCACGCCCTGACGCGAATTGAGGCGTGCGCGCTCGCCGATATCGAGTGCATTCCAGCTCTCGTGCTTGGCGCAGACCGTGGCCGGACCATAGGTCTCGGTCAGGCCGTAGACATGGGTGATGTCAAAGCCCATGGCTTCCATGCCTTCGATCATCGAGGCCGGTGGCGCGGCCCCCGCCACCATGGCCTTGACACCCATGGGCACCCCCTCCTTCATCGCAGCCGGCGCATTGACCAGCAGGCTGTGCACGATGGGCGCACCGCAGTAATGCGTCACGCCATGATTGCGGATGGCGTCAAAGATCGCCTGCGCATCCACCCGGCGCAGGCAGACGTTCACCGCTGCACGCGCCGCCACCGTCCAGGGGAAGCACCAGCCATTGCAATGGAACATGGGCAGCGTCCATAGATAGACGGCATGCTTGGGCATGTCCCACTCCAGCACATTGCTGATGGCATTGTTGTGCGCGCCGCGGTGGTGGTAAACCACGCCCTTGGGGTTGCCCGTGGTGCCGCTGGTGTAGTTCAGCGCAATGGCATCCCACTCGTTGACAGGCGGCTGCCAGTCGAAATCTGCATCGCCCTGGGCCACAAAGCTTTCGTAGTCGATGGTTCCAATCTGCTCGGCGGCTGCGCCGTAGACGGCGTCTTCGACCTGAATCACATGAATGGTCTTGCCGCTCTTGCGCAGCTTCAACGCCTTGGCCATCACGGCCGTGAACTCCGGGTCCACGATCAGCGCCTTGGCTTCGCCGTGATCCAGCATGAAGGCCAGGGTTTCGGCATCCAGCCGGGTATTGAGCGTGTTGAGCACCGCACCCGACATGGGTACGCCAAAATGCGCCTCCACCATGGGCGGCGTGTTGGGCAGCATCACGGCCACGGTGTCGTTCTTGCCAATGCCGATTTTCTGCAGGCTGCTGGCCAGCTGGCGACAGCGCACATAGGTCTGGCCCCAGCTCTGGCGCAGGTCGCCATGGACGATGGCTAGGCGCTCGGGATAGACCTCGGCCGTGCGCGCAATGAAATGCAAAGGGGTCAGTGCCGCATAGTTGGCGGTATTGGGGTTCAGGTGCAGGTCGTAAGAACTCGTCATATTTGTCTCCTGCAGCTTTTCTAACGCAGTTTGCTGAACAGCAGGCTTACAACCCAGCGGATTCCCCAGTTGTTCACGGAACAGGCGCGCAAGTCACTGATCTGCATCAAGCCTCTGATTCCCTGAGAGCCGGCTCCACTCTCGCGGGCAAAAGCAAAGTACCCCACAGGGGCATTGCTCACCGGCAATCATTTCAGCAGTTTCTGAAAAAGCATTAAATCCATTAAAAACATAGGCTTGAGAACAAGATCATGCTCACCCTCGCAGGCATCCATGCTCTCTTTTCATGCAAGTCATCTATAAGACATCATTTATCTGACATGGCAATGCAAAGAGCCGCGAATCAATCTTAGAATGCGCATATGTCTTGAGACGATGACTGCCTGCACAGGCAGACATGTCGGGTTCCCTCCCCGCACGGAGCCCGGCCTGAATCTCTCAGGATGGTGTGGAGGAGGAGACGTTTTAGAGGAGCGTCTGGACAAGATCCAGACAACCGGAGACCAGGCCTGCACCCAAGGGTGCAGGCTTTTTTTTGCCTGCCGCCCGGGGATTGCTCATCAAGGCAAAATACGCGGGTGGCCATTCCCCAATCGTTTATCCAAGAGTTGCTGTCCCGCGTCGACGTGGTCGACATCGTGGGTCGCTATGTGCAGCTCAAAAAGGGCGGCGCCAACTTCATGGGCCTGTGCCCGTTCCACAGCGAGAAGTCGCCCTCCTTCACTGTCAGCCCCAGCAAGCAGTTTTTTCACTGCTTTGGCTGCGGCAAGAACGGCAACGCCATCGGCTTTCTGATGGAGCATGCCGGCATGGGCTTTGTCGAGGCCGTGCAGGAGCTTGCCAATCAATGCGGCCTGCAAGTGCCGCAAGACGACATCAGCCCTGCCGAGCGCCAACGCCAGGCCCAGCAAAAGCAGAAGGCCGAGACCCTGAGCGACCTGCTGGAAAAAGCCGGCGAGTCCTATCGCAAGCATTTAAGGGCGGCGCCCAAGGCCATCGAATATCTGAAAAAGCGCGGCGTCTCGGGCGAAGTCTCCAAGCGCTTCGGCCTGGGTTACGCCCCCGCGGGCTGGCATGGCCTGGCCAGCGTGTTTGCCGAGTACGACAACCCGCAACTTGAGGAATGCGGGCTGATCATCGTCGGCGAAGAAGACAGCCGCCGCTATGACCGCTTCCGCGACCGGCTGATGTTTCCCATTCGCAATGTCAAAGGCGAATGCATAGGTTTTGGCGGGCGCGTGTTTGGCGATGAAAAGCCCAAATACCTGAATTCCCCAGAAACCCCGGTCTTTCACAAGGGCCGCGAGCTCTACGGCCTTTATGAAGCCCGCCAGGCGCTGCGCGACATGGGCTATGCCCTGGTCACCGAGGGCTATATGGACGTGGTGGCACTGGCGCAGCTGGGCTTTGCCAATGCCGTGGCCACACTGGGTACGGCCTGCACGCCAGAACATGTGCAAAAGCTGTTTCGCTTCACCGACGCCGTGGTCTTCAGCTTTGACGGCGACGGCGCGGGCCGGCGCGCGGCGCGCAAGGCGCTCGATGCCGCCCTGCCCCTGGCCACGGACACTCGCTCCATCAAGTTTCTGTTTCTGCCATCCGAGCATGACCCGGACAGCTTTATCCGCGAGTTCGGCCCCGAAGCCTTCTCCCGCTATGTAGGCGATGCCACACCGCTGAGCCGCTTTCTCATAGAAGCGGCCAGCGAGGGCTGCGACCTGGGCCAGACCGAGGGCCGTGCCCATATGGCCAGCAACGCCAGGCCGCTGTGGTCGCTGCTGCCTGATGGCGCGCTCAAGCGCCAGTTGCTGTCCGAGATTGCCTCTCTGGCACAGCTCGACACCCGCGACCTCTCCGACATCTGGGCCCAGGAAGCGGCACGTACCGCTCCCATTGCACGACGCGCCCCCGCGGCCCCCGACAATCAGGCGCCCGAGTGGGATGCACATCCCCAGAGCTGGGACAGCGCGCCGGAATGGGAGATGCCCGGCACCCCGGCTGCTCACCCGCCACAGGACGGCGGCAGCTGGCGCAGACGGCTCGAGTTCAGCAACCGCCAGCGCAAGCCCTGGGGCAAAAAAGGCGAAGACTGGACTCCTCCACCTCTGGGCCCCCGCCCCACGCCCGTGAGCCGGGAAGATCAGGCAGCCCGCATGCTGATGTGCCATATGGAGTTCATGGAAGAAATGACCCATGAGGACTTCGATGCGCTGGCGAGCTGCAACAGCAGCCATGCGCCCTTGTTTCGCTGGCTGGAAGCCCAATTTACTGAATCAGGCCCCCGTTCCTGGGCGGTTCTGCGCGAACAGATGCAAGGCGCTGCTTGCGAGGCCCTGGCCAGCAAGCTGATGAATGGTGCTCATGCCACGCCCGAAGGCGAAGTCGAGGAGTTGCGCCGTGAGCTGCGTGGCACCCTGAACCTGATTTTGGTGGAGCATCTGAAGCGCGAAGAAGGAAAAGCCCTTAAAGAAATAGCAACAGATCCAACTGCAGCAAGGCGCTACATTGAATTTCAGGAAAGACGAAAAAAATTATCTGTAATTATGAGTGCCAGCTCTTGACATCTGATTAAAAGGTATAATTTAAAGGTTAGAGGCAAGAGCGACAGCAGCACCTCCGGCCAGGGCCCCGTGAAGGAATCACGTGATGGCAGCAACTGCATGGCCCAATTTCCGCAAGGACTGCACACCAAATGATCGCCCCAATATCTTGCCCAGGAGCTTCTTGCTCATTCTGATCAGGCCCGGCCTGATTGCGCGCCAGCATGCGTGGCGTTTGTTTGCATATTCCGTTTTCCTTTGTGTGTTTGTGTGTGTTCGTACCGTGAGAGGTGTTCATGCCCGTTTCAAAGTCCGTGAAGTCCAAGCAGGCCCCCGAAGCTTCCGCGAAGCCCAAGACCTCTAAAACTTCCACTTCCGCTGCAGCGCCCTCCAAGGCCAGTACCAGCAAGCCTGCAGTGAAGAAGAGTGCCGCAACTGCGGCCGAAGCCAAGAAAGACACCACAGTGGTTACCAAGTCACAAGCCGAACTCAAAGCCATGGCCGATGCGCTGCTGGCACAGGCAACCCCCAAGCGCGGCCGCAAGAAGGCTGCCGAAGATGAAGATGCAGCCGCAACGCCTGCGGTGAAGAAGCCTGCCGCCAAGAAGACCGCTGCAGCCAAGGCTCCCGCTGCAAGCGCCGACGCCGCCAAGGCACCTGCCAAGCGTGGTCGCAAGCCCAAGGCCAAGGACGAGGACATGGACGACGCAGACCTGTCGGACATCGACAGCGATCTGGAAGGTGAGGTCGAAGAAGAAGTGACTGCAGAAGCCTCTTCCGCTCCCGCCGAGAAGGTCAAGCCTCTGCGCATGAAGATCAGCAAGGCCAAGGAACGTGCCTTGATGAAGGAATTCGGCCTGGACGAGACCGTTCTGACCGAAGAGGAAATGAACACCCGCCGTCAGCGTCTGAAGATGCTGATCAAGCTGGGCAAGACTCGCGGCTACCTGACGCACGCCGAAATCAACGACCACCTGCCCGACAAGCTGGTCGACGCCGAGACGCTGGAAGTCGTGATCTCCATGTTGAACGACATGGGCGTGGCTGTGTACGAGCAGACTCCCGATGCGGAAACCCTGCTGCTGAACAACACCGGCCAGTCGGCCACCACCGAGGAAGAAGCGGAAGAAGAAGCCGAAGCGGCTCTGTCCACCGTGGACTCCGAATTCGGTCGCACCACCGACCCTGTGCGCATGTATATGCGTGAAATGGGCACGGTCGAGCTGCTGACGCGCGAAGGCGAAATCGAAATCGCCAAGCGCATTGAAGGCGGCCTGATGGACATGATGGAAGCCATCTCGGCTTCGCCTGCGACCATCGCCGAAATCCTGACCATGGCCGAGGAAATCCGCGAAGGCAAGGTCGTCATCTCCACCGTGGTGGACGGCTTCGTCAACGCCGACGAAAACGACGACTATGTGGCCGAGGAAGACTTCGACGAATACGACGAAGAAGACGACGACGACGGCAAGGGCGGCTCCAAGGCACTGACCAAGAAGCTCGAAGAGCTGAAGAACGAAGCGCTGAGCCGCTTCGACGCCATGCGCGAACTCTTCGACAAGATGCACAAGGTGTATGACAAGGAAGGCTACGGCACCGAGGCATACATGAAGGTGCAAAAGGCCATCACCGAACAGCTGATGACCATCCGCTTCACGGCCAAGACCATCGAGAAGCTCTGCGATCTGGTGCGCGCCCAGGTGGACGACGTGCGCAAGAAGGAACGCGAGTTGCGCAAGATCATCGTAGACAAGTGCGGCATGTCGCAGGAGCAGTTCATCAAGGACTTCCCGCCCAACCTGCTGAATCTGGAATGGGTGATCAAGCACGCCAATGCCGGCAAGCCCTACAGCGCCGTGCTGGAGCGCAACATCCCCCCCGTGCAGGAGCTGCAGCAGAACCTGATCGACCTGCAGGCCCGCGTGGTCGTTCCGCTGGATGAGCTCAAGAGCATCAACAAGCGCATGAACAACGGCGAGCGCGCCAGCCGCGATGCCAAGAAGGAAATGATCGAGGCCAACCTGCGTCTCGTGATCTCCATCGCCAAGAAGTACACCAACCGCGGCCTGCAATTCCTGGACCTGATCCAGGAAGGCAATATCGGCCTGATGAAGGCCGTGGACAAGTTCGAATACCGCCGCGGCTACAAGTTCTCGACCTATGCAACCTGGTGGATTCGTCAGGCCATCACGCGCTCCATCGCCGACCAGGCCCGCACGATCCGCATCCCCGTGCACATGATCGAAACCATCAACAAGATGAACCGCATCTCGCGCCAGCACTTGCAAGAGTTTGGCTTCGAGCCCGATGCGTCCATCCTGGCAGCCAAGATGGAGATCCCCGAGGACAAGATCCGCAAGATCATGAAGATCGCCAAGGAGCCGATCTCGATGGAAACCCCCATCGGCGACGACGACGATTCCCACCTGGGCGATTTCATCGAGGACGGCAACAACACCGCGCCTATCGACGCCGCCATGCAGGCCGGCCTGCGCGACGTGGTCAAGGACATCCTTGACGGCCTGACACCACGCGAAGCCAAGGTGTTGCGCATGCGCTTCGGTATCGAGATGTCCACCGACCACACGCTGGAAGAAGTGGGCAAGCAGTTCGACGTGACGCGCGAGCGTATCCGCCAGATCGAAGCCAAGGCGCTGCGCAAGCTCAAGCACCCCTCGCGCTCCGACAAGCTGCGCAGCTTCATCGACTCGCTGTAAAGTCAAGCTGCACAATCGGTACCATGCCGATTCCTGCTATCAAGCCCTGGCCCGTAAAAGCCGGGGCTTTTTTGCATGTAGCTCAGGTCAGCAAGCCTTTGCTTGCACGCCAGGCACCATGCCGGCTTAACAAAAGGAAACAAGCCATGACTGACCCTATCCGCAAAATCACCGGCCACGCCCTTTCACGCCGCCAGTGGCTGGGCTACTCCTCGGCCCTGCTTGCGAGCTCCAGCCTGGGCATGGCAAGCGCGCAAACCAACCCGGCACTGCGCCTGGGGGCACAGATACGCATCGTGATTCCGGCCAACCCCGGCGGCGGCTGGGACCAGACGGGGCGGGCGCTCGGTACAGCACTGACCAGCAGCGGCATGGTCGACAAGGTCATCTACGAAAACATAGGCGGCAAGGGTGGCACCATCGGACTGGCCGAATACACCCAGCGCTATGGCAGCGACCCCAACAGCCTGATGATCGGAGGCATGGTCATGGTCGGTGCGCTGGCCTTGAACAAGGCGTCTGCGGATCTGCAGAAAGTGCAAGCCCTGGCACGCCTGACCAGCGACTACCTGGTCGTGGCCGTACCTGCAGACTCCCCCATCAGCGACCCCAAGTCTCTGGCCAAGGCCATGCGCGAAAACCTGGCCTCGGTGACTGTTGCCGGCGGATCTGCGGGCGGTGTGGACCATATGTACGCAGGAATGCTGGCCCGCCTGTCCAAGGCCAATGCCGAGCAATTGCAGTACAAGGCTTTTCCGGGCGGCAACGACGTGGTACAGGCCTTGCTGCAAAAGCAGGTACAGGTAGGTATCTCGGGCTACAGCGAGTTCCGGGATGCCCTGCAAAGTGGCAAGCTGCGCGCGCTTGGCGTCTCCTCCCGGCGAACCCTGTTCGGCATTGCCTCCATGCGTGACCAGGGCGTTGACGCGGAGATGTCCAACTGGCGTGCTGTTTTTACAGGTAAAAACCTGCCTGCAGCGCGCTCCCAGCAAATGACTGCAGCTATTGAATTTGCAACAAACCAGGCCAGCTGGAAGCAAAGCCTGAGCAGCAACAGCTGGAATGCCTCGTGGCAGACAGGAAAATCGCTGCAGGACTTTCTGGAAATCGAAACCTCTACGGCGCAGCTCATGAGCTACCTGCTCAAGCTCAAGACTTGAACTTTCATAGTCCATGACCTCATCAGCTCACTCCTCCTCCAAGCCTTCGCTGTCTGTTGCCGTCCTGGGGGCGGGCTCGGTGGGCTGCTATTTCGGCGCCTTGCTGGCGCGTGCCGGCCATGCCGTCACTCTGATTGGCCGCGAGTCGCATGTGCAAGCCATTCGCGAGCATGGCCTGCGGCTGCAGACGGCTGAGCAGGACACCCACATCCCCGTGACCGCCAGCACCAGCGCTCAGTCAGTGGCGGGGGCTGATGTCGTGCTGTTCTGTGTCAAGTCCACCGACACGGAAACCGCTGCAGCCCAGATCAAGCCTTATCTGGCACCGCATACCCAGATACTGAGCCTGCAAAACGGCGTGGACAACGACGAACGCATGCGCTCCATCCTGGGCTGCCAACCCGTGGCCGCCACCGTGGTCTATGTGGCCACAGCCATGGCCGGTCCCGGCCATGTGCGCCACTTTGGCCGGGGCGAGCTGGTCATCGCCTCCTGCCCGCAAGGGCCTGAAATTGCACGGCAGTTCAGTGCCGCCGGCATTCCCACCCAGATATCGGATGACGTGCGTTCGTCACTTTGGCAAAAGCTCATCATCAACTGCGTCTACAACGCGCTCTCTGCCCTGACCCAGCAGCCCTATGGCTGGCTGGTGGCGCAAACAGGCACCGCTGCCGTCATGCAGGACATCGCCAACGAGTGCAAGGCCGTCGCCCGGGCCGATGGAGTGAAACTGCCCGCGCAGATTGACGAGGCCATTGCAGCCATCGCCCGCACCATGCCGGGCCAGTTGTCCTCCACCGCGCAAGACCTGTCACGCGGCAAGCCCACGGAAATTGATCATCTCAACGGCTATGTGGTGCGGCGCGGGCAGACACTGGGGGTTGCCACGCCCGCCAACCGCTTGCTGCAGCTGCTGGTGCAGATGAAGCAAGCGGGAGCCCACAACACCGGACTATGATTTCAATAGCTGCCTGCGCATATGCTGATTGGCCTAGCAGCCAAGATCACTGCAATTTCCCTCACAAAGCCAGCACTCGCACTTCCGGCATGCCCTGTCCAAAGCCGTCGATCACGCCTGGAGGCTTGGCGTATTGCTATAAACCCTGAAGCACAGACTTGTCCTATCTGGTTTCGTGGCCCCCCCGCAACACTTGGCCGCAGTTTGTCGTGTTTATCACCTCAAGGCGTTGCAGTTGCAGATTTGGAGCTACTAAACTTGTAGCAAAATAATTTAATCGCTATAGTTCACCAGACTAGGCACTGAGCGCACAGGCAAGTGCACCAGGCTCTATAACACCACTGCGCAAGGAGAAGCGTCCATGAGCTCCAAAGAAAACGCCGCCATCAACCAGCTGTTCGAAAAGCTCGAATGCCGATATGCGCTGCGCGTGCTGTGGGCCCTGCGGGATGGTCATCCACAGACTTTCCGCCTGCTGCAAGACAGCGTGGGCGGCATCACCCCCAACACACTCAACACACGCATCAAAGAGCTGCGCGAGTGTGGCCTGCTTGAGCATGGCAGCGACGGCTACACCGTGACCCTGGCGGGCCAGGACCTGCTCAAGCGCCTGTCGGACGTTCAGGCCTTCGCCAACCGCTGGGTGGCGGCGCGTGCCAAGAAGTAGACCTTGCTGCTGAAGAGGCCTGAAGGCCTCCTGAGCAGGCAACCCCACCTATATCATCCAAGGGCCCCAAGCATGCTTGGCCGGCCCTTTTTTCCATCGCCTTTTTCTGCTTTGCGCTGAAAGGAAATCCATCATGGCTTTCAACACTACTGCCTCTGGCCTGCAATACGAAGACACCGTTGTAGGCGAAGGCGCCGAAGCCCGTGCCGGTCAGAACGTGACCGTGCACTACACCGGCTGGCTCTACAACAATGGCGTGCAAGGCGCCAAATTCGACTCCAGCAAGGACCGCAATGATCCTTTCGTCTTCCCCCTGGGCGCCGGCATGGTCATCAAGGGCTGGGACGAAGGCGTGCAAGGCATGAAGGTCGGCGGCCAGCGCACCCTGCTGATTCCCGCAGCCCTGGGCTATGGCGCACGCGGCGCCGGCGGCGTAATCCCTCCCAATGCCACACTGAAGTTTGATGTGGAATTGCTGGCAGTCTGACTGACACTCAAACCCTCACTCTGAAAAAAGCGGCTTTCAAGCCGCTTTTTTCATGGACAGAGAGCAAGCTAGGTCGCTTCTGCCTCGAACAGGGCCTTGTGCAGCGGTGCATAGGCCTTGTCACCCACTGCCTCTCGGATGCGCGGAGCCAGCTCCACCAATTGCGCATAACCCATGGCAGCCTCTACGGCCAGATTCAGCCGAAATCCCTTGAGCCCCAGCCCGCCAGTAATGGTCGCAGCCATAGGGTAGGCTTTTTGATAGCGACGGACCACGCTTTGCGCATCAAGCTCGGCTGGCACCATGGCAGACACTGCAGTCAAGGACTCAGCCTTGGCGGCGGAAGACTCGGTGGCCTGAGCCTTTTCCTCCAGCCAGCCTTTTTCCACCAGGCCCAGAATATCGTCCTTGCCAATGCCAAGCGCCGCAGTGGCATCAAGCACCTGCGCCAGACTCCGGTTGCCGTCAAACAGCAAAAATGCCGAGCGCAGACGCTGGCTCAAATCCGCATGGCGCTCCTTGAAGGCCTGCTGCCCCTCTGGTGTTTTGATCAGATACATGGCTGTACTTTCCTCTTGAACCTGCGCAGGGTGACAGGATTGCAAAAGAGAGCAAAGCGGGTTTACGTGCAGCCAATCAGGCAGCTTGCGCCAGCACAAATCCATGCAACTCGGTGCACCACGCGTCAGCAGCCATCCAGTCCGGATTTCTTCAAGCGCAATGCACGACGCCCATCCCACCAGCTGATAAGCAAGGTTGCGACGAATCCGGCGGGCACGCCGAACACACCGGCCGAGATTGGCTGAATGTCCCACCACAGCCTGTCGGTTCGCAGAGCCTGCGGCAGCACGCCCTGCAGCCCGGGCACATGGGCCACCATGTAGTACACCGCCACACTCAGGCCGATCAGCATGCCGGCAACGGCTCCACGCCGCGTGGTGCCGCGCCAGAAGATGCCCATCACCATGGCAGGCACAAAAGCCGATGCCGCCAGCGAAAACGAGGCCGAGACCATGGGCAGGATGTCCGCCGAGCGGCGCGCGGCCACAAAAGCCGCCGAGAGCGCCACCAGCAGCAGCGCAAACTTGGACAGAATCACGCGCTGCTCGGGCAGGATACGGCGCTTGAACGTCTCCACACGCTGGCGCTCCTGGTAGTAGAGGTCGCGTACCAGCGCATTGCTGATGGTCAGCAGCAGGCCATCTGCCGTGGACAGGGCCGCAGCCAGGCCGCCCGCAGCCACCAGACCGGATACGACATAGGGCATTCCTCCCAGCTCCGGCGTGGCCAGAATGATCAGGTCGGCACCCATGCGGATCTCGCCAAACTGCAGGATGCCGTCGCCGTTGATATCCTCCACGGCCAGCAACGATCCATCCACACGCGTCCATTGCGCCATCCAGTTGGGCAGAGCATCAAAGTGCGTTCCGACCAGATTGCTCATGACCTCGTACTTGACCATCACCGCCAGGGCCGGTGCACTGAGGTAGAGCAGGCCGATGAAGAACAACGACCAGGCCACCGAACTGCGCGCGGCCGAGACCGAGGGCACCGTGTAATAGCGCGTGAGCAAATGCGGCAGCCCTGCTGCCCCCACCATCAGGCAGAACATCAGCGCCAGGAAATTGCGGCGGCTGACGTCATAAGCCTGCTGCTCCTCGGGCGTGCCATGCGGATCGCCGGCGAAGGGCTGGCTCTGCAGCGGTATCCCCCCCAGAGGCTTGGCTCTTTCATAGGCCTCACGCAGCTCGCGCGTCCAGCGCTCGCGCGCCGTCGCTTCGTCCCTGGGCATGGAAGCCAGTTCGCGGCTGGCGGCCATGATGGCGCCGATATTGCCGCTGCTGGTGCGCAGCTCGCGGATATGCTCTGCCAGCGCCTGCCGCTCCGCAGCCAGCACATTGGGCACATCGCGCAGTTTGGCCTGCAGCACCTGAGCGCGGGTGCGATAGGCTTCCAGCACAGATTGCTCGGCTTCGGAAGCCAGCAACTGCTGCTCCATGGCTGCAATCTTGCTCAGCTGCTGGGTGTAGACCACCGGTGCCAAGGGATTGCCCAGTTGCTTGTAGGCCAGCCAGGAGACCGGCAGCATGAAGGCCAGCAAGATCACCACATACTGCGCCACCTGTGTCCAGGTGATGGCACGCATGCCCCCCAGAAACGAGCACAGCAGCACACCGCCCAGACCCAGCATGATGCCGATCTCGAACTGCACGCCCGTGAGCCGCGCGGCACTCAGGCCCACGCCATAGATCTGGGCCACCACATAGGTGAAGGAGCAGGTGATGGCGGCCAGCGCCGCAATGATGCGCGGCCAGCGCCCGCCAAACCGGGCCTGGAAAAAATCCGGCACGGTATAGAGGTTCATGGCCCGCAGATAGGGGGCAATCAGCATGCCGACCAGGCAAAAGCCTCCGGTCCAGCCCAGCACATAAGCCAGCCCGCCCGGTTGCGAGCCTGCTCCCGAGAAACCTTGCAGATAAAGAGCACCCGAGAGGCTGATGAACGAGGCAGCACTCATCCAGTCGGCCGCAGCGGCCATGCCGTTATAGAACGGGGGAATGCGGCGCCCGGCGACGAAGTACTCCTCGGCATCACTGGTACGTGAATACACACCAATGCCCGCATAGACCATCACCGTGCAAAACAGAAAGATAGGGCCTATCCAGTGGCGTGAAAGGCCGCGTGCTTCGGCCCAGAACATAGCGCCCAGAAAGCCCAGCACCCCCAGAACATAGAGAAAAAGAATACGGTGCAGGCGCCAGTGATAGGCGCGGCTGAGCAAGGGCCGCTCAGACATGCGGGGTAGTGCTGGCTAAGTGTTCAGATGCCGCTTGGCGGGCATCCTCCTTGGCTTGCTTGCGCTCGAAATAATCCATGGCCACGCAGTAGACCACGATGATCAGCAAAAACACAAGCACGGAACCCTGCGCCGCCATCCAGTAGGCAACGGGCCAATCGGGAAACAGAGCCTGGAGATCCCGTGCAAAGTAGCTGCTGCCAAATGAAAACACCACCCAGACCGTCAGCAGCAAGGCTTTGAGTTTCAGGTGGTGCGCGTCGTGCAGATCCGGCGGGAAGGTAACCTCCCGCGGTCTGCCGTAAGCGTCGAACAGTGCGTCCGACGCAGCATCGTCATGCATGGGCGCTTGAGGCGTCTGCATGGCGATGCAACAGCTTATTCAGCCAGCTTCTGCCAAGTGGCAACCACGCTGTCAGGGTTCAGCGAGATGGACGAGATGCCTTCGTCGGCCAACCACTTGGCAAAGTCGGGGTGGTCCGAAGGGCCCTGACCGCAGATGCCGACGTACTTGTCCTGGTCACGGCAGGCCTTGATGGCACGGGACAGCATCTTCTTGACGGCGGGGTCGCGCTCGTCGAAGTCGGCAGCCAGCAGCTCCAGACCGGAATCGCGGTCCAGGCCCAGGGTCAGCTGGGTCAGGTCGTTGGAGCCCACGGAGAAGCCGTCGAAGTACTCGAGGAACTCATCGGCCAGGATGGCGTTGGAGGGCACTTCGCACATCATGATCAGCTGCAGGCCGTTCTCGCCGCGCTTCAAGCCGTTTTCAGCCAGCAGCTCGGTCACGCGCTTGGCCTGGCCCAGCGTACGCACGAACGGAATCATGATCTTGATGTTGGTCAGGCCCATTTCCTCACGCACGCGGCGCAGGGCTTCGCATTCCATCTTGAAGGCTTCGCCGAACTCGGACGAGATGTAGCGCGCCGCACCACGGAAGCCCAGCATGGGGTTCTCTTCCTCGGGCTCGTAGCGGCTGCCGCCGATCAGCTTGCGGTATTCGTTGGACTTGAAGTCCGACATGCGCACGATGACGGGCTTGGGCCAGAAGGCAGCAGCAATCGTTGCCACGCCTTCCGCCACCTTGTCCACGTAGAAGGCACGGGGCGATGCATGGCCACGGGCCACGGATTCCACAGCCTTCTTCAGGTCGGGAGCCACAGCGGGGTAGTCCAAGATGGCCTTAGGGTGTACGCCGATATTGTTGTTGATGATGAACTCGAGACGCGCCAGACCCACGCCTTCGTTGGGCAACTGGGCAAAGTCAAAAGCCAGCTGGGGGTTGCCCACATTCATCATGATCTTGGTCGGGATCGAGGGCATCTCGCCGCGCTTGACCTCGGTCACCTCGGTCTCGATCAGACCGTCATAGATCTTGCCGGTATCGCCTTCGGCGCAGGACACGGTCACCAGGGTGTCGGCCTTGAGCAGATCGGTGGCGTTGCCACAGCCCACGACCGCAGGAATGCCCAGTTCACGCGCAATGATGGCCGCGTGGCAGGTACGGCCACCACGGTTGGTCACGATGGCAGAAGCCTTCTTCATGACGGGCTCCCAGTTGGGGTCGGTCATGTCGGTCACAAGCACATCACCGGCTTGCACCTGATCCATCTGCGAAATGTCGGACACCAGACGCACGGGGCCGGTACCGATCTTCTGGCCAATGGCACGGCCTTCGGCCAGCACATTGCCTGTGCCCTTGAGCTTGTAACGCAGCTCGGCCTGACCCTTGGACTGGCTCTTCACGGTTTCGGGGCGAGCCTGCAGGATGTAGAGCTGGCCGTCGGTACCGTCCTTGCCCCACTCGATGTCCATGGGACGGCCATAGTGCTGCTCGATCACCAGTGCGTAATGCGCCAGCTGCTGCACTTCCTCGTCGGTCAGCGAGTAACGGTTGCGCAGCTCATGGGCCACGTCCACGGTCTTGACCAGCTTGCCATCGGCAGCCTTCTCTTCGGGAGTAGCGAAGATCATCTGGATCAGCTTGGAGCCCAGATTGCGGCGGATCAGTGCCTTGTTGCCAGCCTTGAGCATGGGCTTGTGCACATAGAACTCGTCAGGGTTCACGGCGCCCTGCACCACGGTCTCGCCCAGGCCGTAGCTGGAGGTGATGAAGACCACTTCTTCGAAACCGGATTCGGTGTCGATGGTGAACATCACGCCGGCGGCGCCCAGGTCGGAGCGCACCATGCGCTGCACGCCGGCGGACAATGCCACCACATCGTGCTCGAAGCCCTTGTGCACACGGTAGGAGATGGCGCGGTCGTTGTACAGCGAGGCGAACACCTCCTTCATCTTGTGCAGCACGTCCTCGATGCCCACCACGTTCAGGAAGGTTTCCTGCTGGCCGGCAAACGATGCGTCGGGCAGATCTTCCGCAGTTGCGGAGGAGCGCACGGCAAAAGAGGCTTCGCTATTGCCGCCCTGCAGGCGAGCGAATTCGTCGCGGATGGCCTTTTCCAGATCGGCAGGGAAAGGCTGGTTTTCCACCATGGCACGGATTTCCGCGCCCACAGCGGCCAGGGCGCGGACATCGTCCACGTCCAGAGCGGCCAGCTTGGCAGAGATCTTGTCGGCCAAGCCTTCAAAGGCTAGGAATTCGCGGAACGCATGGGCCGTGGTGGCAAAGCCGGTAGGCACGCGCACGCCCTGGGGCAGTTGCGAGATCATTTCGCCGAGCGAGGCGTTCTTGCCGCCTACGGACTCGACATCGGACATTCTCAGTTTTTCAAACGGAACGACCAATGCGGTCGCCTCGAACAGTTGAGACATGGGGAAGCTCCAAAGTTAAAAACCGGTACGCAGGCGTCCTCTGGGCTGAATGGCCAGGGGCACGCGAACCCACGCTGCATCAATGCAGTGCTTTGCTGTTCTGGATGTCGACCGTCAACGAGCATGGGTTGGAATTTGGGAATAATGGGCGCCATTGTAGGCCGAGCCGAAGCGCTTCGCGTGGCTCAAACCTGTTTCAGAGTCCGGGGCATGGCATTCCAGACCTAGCCCTTATCCAATCAAAGCGCGCACCATGCATACCCATACGATATTTGTCATTTCTGACGGCACCGGCATCACTGCGGAGACCTTTGGGACGGCCATCATGGCCCAGTTCGACACCAAGCCCCGTCTGGTGCGCATTCCTTTTGTGGACTCCATGGACAAGGTCCATCAGGCCATCCGCCAGATCAACCACGTGGCTTCGGTCGAGAGCAAGAAGCCCATTGTCTTCACCACCCTGGTCAATCAGGAATATCTGGAACTGATCGAGTCGACCTGCAAGGGAAAGGTCTTTGACATGTTCGGCACCTTTGTACGCCCGCTGGAGGTGGAACTGGGCCAGAAGTCGTTGCACCGTGTGGGCCGCTTTGCCGATATCAGCGAGAGCAAGGAATATCTGGAACGCATGGAGGCCATCAACTACACGCTGGCCCATGACGACGGCCAGACCAATACCGATCTGACGGGCGCCGACGTCATCCTGGTGGGCGTGAGCCGCTCGGGCAAGACGCCCACCAGCCTGTACCTGGCCATGCAGTTCGGCCTCAAGGTGGCCAACTATCCGCTGATTCCCGAAGACTTCGAACGCAAGCAGCTGCCGCCGGCACTGGTGCCTTATCGCCAGAAACTGTTTGGCCTGACGATTGACCCGATGCGCCTGTCCTCCATCCGCAACGAACGCCGCCCCGACTCCAAGTACGCAAGTCTGCAGAACTGCCGCTATGAAGTAGCCGAGGCCGAGGCCATGATGCGCCGCAGCGGCATCGAGTGGTTGTCCAGCACCACCAAGTCGATCGAGGAAATCGCCACCACCATCCTGCAGGAAGTGCTGCCCCAGCATCTGGGGCATTGATCAAGACTCCCCCTGAGGCGCTTTGCCTAGGCGGCCCCGCGCCTTCCCCCTCTCTCGCTGCGCGGGAGGGGGACGCAGCCTTCGCCGCGAGGCGGCTCTTGCTCGGCTGCTCTGACTTGAGGCCCGCCGAATGCCAAGAGCTCAGCTCAGCCTCTGCTGCTTCGGCAGCTCCTGCAACAGATAGTCCACCAAGGCCCTGACCTTGGCCGGCACATATTTACGGTCCTTGAAGCAGGCGAAAAAATCCAGCGGGGCGTCTTCGAACTGCAACTGCCCCTTGCGGGCAGGCTTGAGCGTCAGCGGCAGCAGCCGCCTCTGGCGCAGCTGCTCATGCACGATGAAGCTGCCCGCCCAGACAATGCCGCCGCCGGCCACGGCGAACTCCACCAGTGCATCGATATCGCTGCCGATGGCTGCAATCTTCTGCTGCGGATCGGTGCGCTGGCCATCGCGCAGAAAAGGCCAGCGCATGATGCGGCCGTCGCGCTCACGCCGGTACAGCAGGCAGGCATGTTCGAGCAACTCCTGCGCCGTCTGCGGGCTGCCATGCTGCTGCAGATATTGGGGTGAGGCGCAGAGAATACGCGGCACCGAGGCCAGTTGCCGCACCGACATGCCGGGCTCCAGCACATCGCGGTAACGCACACTGATGTCTATATCTTCCTTGAGCACATCCACATGGCGATCGGTGATCAGCAGCTCAAGCTCCAGACGCGGATGCTGCGCGGCAAAGGCTGGCAACAGCGGCGCCAACATATGGCGGCCAAACGCAGCCATGCAGGCAATGCGCAAGCGGCCTTGCAGCTCGCCATGGATCAGCGACAGATCGGACTGTGCCTTTTCCAGCTCCTCCAGCACCGGCGCCACGCGGGCCAGATAACGCTCGCCCGCTTCGGTCAGTGCCATGGAGCGGGTGGTGCGGGTGATCAGGCGCGTGCCCAGCTCACGCTCCAGCCGCGCAATGTTCTGGCTGGCCGCTGCCGGCGATATGCCCAGCTGGCGCGCGGCCGAGGCGATGGAGCCGCCCTCCAGGGCTTTGACAAAGGTTTCTATGGCACGCAGATTCGGCATGACTGCGAATGTATCCCCAATCGCATTCGCAAGTTCTGCTTATGAGTGCAGCAAGCTCCAGGCCTCTACCGACAGCCCGAAGCAGCGCTTACAGTTCGGGCTCTTCAGTCATTCATGTTTTCAGCTACAGCCGTTTATGAGGCTGTGCCATCCGCTATGAATATGAATGCGAATCTCACGACTTACGCAAATCAGGTTCAGGCAAGCGCTGCAGCTCAAGGCAGCATTCCTGCTCACCCTTGTTTGCGTAAGTCCCATATCTTTGTCAGGACTTCATGACCCCTTCTTTCAATCGACCCAAGCTGCACAAGCGGTTCACGCCCTTTGTCTTTGCCTTCTATATGGCCGGCATCATGGCTTTTCTGATGAGTTGCACCATCGTGGCCGCGAACAGCGGCTTCGGCGGCAACTATCTGCAACGTGTGCTCAGCGCCTACGCTCTGGCCATGCCCGTGGCTTTTTGCTGCGTGGTGATGGTTCGCCCTCTGGTGCTCAAGCTCGTTGCAGTCACGGTTCATAGCTGAATAGGTAGCGGCAACTGGCCGCTATCCATTCAGTAGTACATCGCGCTTGATGGATAGTCGTTTCAACAGGAGAACTCCCTAAAACTCAAGCAGCCATGGCGCTATCCGCTACAAAAATATATTGCAACGCGCCATCGCTGCTGCGCACCGGATCACACTGCATGCCCCAGACCTGTCGAACCAGTGCGGGCTGCAGCACGTCGAGCACCGCACCGTGATGCACTCCGGCATTACCGCCCAGTACCAGCACATCATCGGCATAGCGCAGGGCCAGGTTCAGGTCGTGAATCACGGCCACCACGCCCACGCCCTGCTCACCCGCCCATTGCCGCAGCAAGCGCATCGCATGGTGCTGATGGGCCAGGTCGAGAGCAGCGGTGGGCTCGTCCAGCAGCAGCCAGCGCGCCGCTCCGTCGGCGGGCATGCCACCATCTGACCAGATCTGTGCCAGTGCCCTGGCCAGATGCGTGCGCGCCCGCTCGCCACCTGACAGCGTGTTGATGCTGCGCTGCGCCAGATGATCGACCCCGGTCAGCGCCATGGCTTGCGCCGGAATCTGCTCATGCCCAGCACCGGGCTGATGGCGATGCGGATAGCGCCCAAGCTCCACCACTTCCTGCGCCGTGAAGTCAAAGGCCACGCTGCAATCCTGGGGCATGACGGCACGCCGCATGGCCAGTGCCTGCGACGCATGGCGAGCCAGTTCCAAGCCATCAAGCAAGACCTGGCCGCACTGCGGCAGGCGCTCACCCACCAGCATGGACATCAGCGTGGATTTGCCCGCGCCGTTGGGGCCGAGGATGGCGGTAAAGCGTCCGGCCCGTATCTGCACATCCACCGTGGCCAGACGCGGCCCCTTGGCCACGCCCACCCCCAGATTGCGGCATTCGATGTGTGAGGCTGCGCTCATACCTTGCTCCTGAACTGGCGCAGCATGGCCAGAAAAAGCGGCACGCCGATAAACGCGGTGAGCACGCCCAGCGGCAGCTCGGCAGGCTTGGCAATGGTGCGCGCCACGGCATCGGCGCTGACCACCAGTGCCGCACCCAGCAGGGCCGAGCCCGGCAGCACCACGCGATGGTCAGGCCCTGCCATCAGCCGCACCCAGTGCGGCGCGACCAGACCGATAAAACCGATGATGCCCGTGGTCGCGGTCACGGCCCCCACGGCCAGCGCAGCCACCATTACGGCGCGGCGCTTGGTTTTCTCGACGGCCACGCCCAGTAGATTGGCCTGGGCTTCGCCCAGTGCAATCGCATTCAGCGGCCTAGCCAGCGCCAGTGCCGCCATGATGCTGACAGCCACGCCGGCCGACACCAGCCCCACCGCACTCCAGCGCGATGCACCCAGGCTGCCCAGCAGCCACATCTGCAGATTGCGCAGTTGCTCGTCCGTGGACACAAAACTCAGAAAGCCCAGACCGGCCCCCGCCAGCGCATTGATGGCAATGCCGGCCAGCAGCATCAGGCCGATGCGGGTAGCCCCCTGGACCTGACCCAGCACATAGACCACGGCAGTCACGGCCAGACCTCCGCCAAACGCCATGGCCACCAGGGCCCAACTGCCCAGATGACGGGGCAGCCAGGGCAGATACATGCCGCCCAGCACAATGGTCACGCCTGCGGCCAGGGCCGCGCCGCTGCTGACGCCAATCAGCCCGGGGTCGGCCAGCGGATTGCGAAACAGGCCTTGCATCAAGGCCCCCGCCAGACCCAGCCCGGCCCCCGCAGCCACACCCATCAGCAGGCGCGGCAGGCGGATATTGAGAAACACCAGATGCTCGGGCCCGCTATGCACCTCGCCGCCAAAGAGACTGCGAATCCCGTCCCAGGCAATGCCGGGCAACTGATTGGGCGCAATCGCATAGGCACCGCTGGCTGCGCCCCAGACCATGGCCAGCAACACCAGCGCAGCGCCCAGCGCCAGCGTGGCGCTGCGGCTGAGCCGGCCCGCCGACGTGCGCCAGCGCGATGCCTCTACAGGTCGATCTGCGGGCCGATTCACGCGCCTGGGCCGCGATGCAGGCTTGACCGCCACCGTGCTCATCAAGCCACCCACTGCAAGCTGCGCATATGCAGGGCCTGCACCGCCGTGGGCAGGCGCGGGCCAAAGCCCAGCAGATGGCTGGCCTCCAGCGTCACCAGCGCTTTCTTGGCAAAGGCCGGTGTCAGCGCCAGCTCGGGGCGCTTCCAGAAAGCCGCTTCGCCACCCAGCGCTTCAATGCCCTGGGTGGTGTTGATGATGACCTCGGGCGCGGCGCTGGCCATGGCTTCGGCCGTCAAGGGCTTGTAGCCCTCGAACTGGTCGATGGCATTGACGCAGCCCGCGTACTGCATCAGCGCATTGGCGGCCGTGCCCTTGCCCGCCACTTGCGGGCTGCCACTGTGCGAGAGCACAAACAGCACGCGCGGCTTGCGCTGGGCCTTGCCCACCTGGGCCTGCACGCTGCTCCACTGCGCATCGAGCTGGGCCAGCAGCTTGTTGGCCTCAGCCAGGCGGCCGGTTTCGCGGCCCACGACCCTGACTTTTTCCTGGACCTCGGCCCAGTTGTGCCTGGCCGCAACCAGCGATACGCGAACACCGGCCTGACGGATCTGGTCGAGCACCACGGGCGGCCCAGCCTCGCTGGTGCCGATTACCGCATCGGGCTTGAGCGAGAGCAGGCCTTCGGCCGAGAGCTGACGCACATAGCCGACCTTGGCGGTTTTTTGCGCCGCTTCGGGAAACAGGCTGGTGGTGTCCGTGCCCACCAGCAGGCCCTGGGCATTGAGCAGATAGACCACCTCGGTCAGCGCGCTACTGAGCGACACCAGCCGTTTCGCTCCAGGCGTGACACCGGCGGTCTGGGCCAGGGCCGGCAGGGCCGCGCCCGCCACGGCCGCGCCCAGCCACTGCAGGCCCTGGCGCCGGGAAATGCTGGTTGTGCTCATGCAGCCTCCGCCACGGCCGCCTTGCGCGGCAGGCCGGCCACCAGATCGCGCCAGCCTTGCAGCTCGGGCTGGCCGGGCTTGCGCTCGCCAAAGAACATGGCCATGTTGTTGCCTTCGGCATCGAACACTTCGACCGAGGTCACCACACCATCGCTGGTGGGCTTTTGCACCACCCAGACGTCGGCAATCATGTCGGTGCGCAGATGCAGGTTGAAGCCCTTGTCCAGCACATTGATCCAGCGCACGCCATCCTTGCCGTCCATGGGCTGGATATTGCTCACGGGGCCGGTATGGATCTGGATGCAGCCGCTGCTGCCCACAAATACCATGATGGAAACGCCGTCCACTGCCGCATCGCCCAGCAGCTGTGCAATCGCATCGGTGCTCAGGCGCTCGCAGTACCGGGGCACCAGACGGAAGGCCTGCTGGCGCTCTGCGCCGTGCTTGCGCAGCATCTCGAAGAACTCATGCGTGTCCTTCATATCGGTCCAGGCCTGGGTCAGCGCGGGCACGTCGATCTCGCTATCGGCCTTGATCGCAGGCTTGGCGGCAGGCTCGCGGAACACATAGCCGGCGGACGGCTCGGCAAAGCGCTCCACCAGTGCATTCCAGGCCTTCATATCGGTGGCCTCGCGTGCAAATACCTTGTGCACGGCGCGGCCGGCGGCGTCGTAGAACTGCAGGCTGTGCATGGCCGGGCGATTGCCGTTGGCAGCAGCTTCCGTCACGGCAAAACCGGCATGCCAGTGCATGAGGAACAGGCGCAGATCGATCTCGCGGCTCAGCGCCAGACCGACCGGGCCCTGGGCCGAGAGGTTCTGGTAGATGCCGTCTTTTTCGTGCACGGTCGATTCGTTGCGCGTCAGCGCCATCACCTGGCCGCAGGCTTCGAGGCCCTTGAGAATCTCCAGCCATTCGGTGCGCAGCGGCACGGCCTTGAGCGGACGTTCATGGTCACCGCCATGGGCGGCGATCATTGCGCCCTCGCTCAGATGCAGGGCTTCAGCCGCATCCTTGGCACGCAGACCTTGCTGGCGCTTCTGCGCAAACTGCTCGCGGATCTGCACTGCGGTCAGAGTGTGGATTTCGGGGGATGTGATGGCGTTCATTGCAGGGTCTCCGGGCTGTGATGCCAGTGGGGTTGTGATTGGGAAAATTCGTCGTCAAAGCCGTGGGCCGAAGCCGGGTCTTCAACTGCGGGTTCAGGCTGTGCCAGCACCTGGGCCACGGTGGCCCAGCGCTGACCCAGCTTCTGCAGAAAGTGGCGCATGTCGCCAGACCGGTCGCCGCCGTCCTGGCCCTCGGCCATGCGCACCAATTGCTCGGCCACACGTTGCGCCATGGGTGCCCGGTGCATGGCACAGCAGCCCTGGCTGAAGCCGGTCATCAACGCCAGCACCGTGGCGAGCTGGGCCTCACCCTCGGTCAGCAGATATTCCTCATCGCGGCTGCCAGAGGCACTCTGGGCATTGGCGGTGTTCTCGTAGACAGACATGGCACACTCCAGCAGTTTTTGAGTCAAAACAGCCTCCAGCGCTTATTCATCAAGCGCCGTCAGCTACAAAATCAGAAGTCCTGAACCAGGGACACGCGCACATTGCGGCCCGGCTGGGTATAGGCATCGGCAATCTGCGTCGTGCGGCTCAAGCCACGCACATCCGCCCAGCGCGAATACTTTTTGTCGGTCAGGTTGTAGATGCCCACGTTCAGACGCGTGCCGGGGCGGATACGCCATTGCGCACTCAAATCCAGCACCGTCGCTGATGGGCTGAGGAAGGGGCGGCCGGTGGAGAGATCAGGCGCATCCTTGTCTTTTTTGCCTGCCCAGTGCGAGGCGCTGAGCTGCACGCCAACGGTGGATCTGTCATAGCGCACGCCCAGCACCAGTTGCTGCGGCGAGATGGTGTCCACCGGCTTGTTGGTGCTCTTGTCCGTGCCCTTGGTGTAGCCATAGGCAGCATTGGTGCGCCAGTTACCTCCCGCAAACCGGCCCCAGTCGTAGTCGGCCTTGAGCTCGAAGCCGCTGATGTGCACGCGGTTCAGATTGACGGACTGGAAAGTGGCCGGGTTGTTGCGGTCGCCATATTCACCCGCCACCTGCACCTGGTCCTGGATGAAGTCCTTGTAACGCCCCGTAAAGGCTGCTGCATCGAGGCGCAGCGCATTCATGCGGCCGCGCAGACCCACTTCGAAGGTATTGCTCTTTTCAGGCTTGAGGTTGGGGTTGGGAATGCTCTTGTAGAACATGAACGGGTTCTCGAAGAAGGCATTGATCTGCCCCGCATTCGGCGCCCTGAAGCCTGCGGCATAGTTGCCGTAAACCGACCAGGCATCGTTCATCTGGAACATCGCGCCCAGCTTGGGCGAGATGGCCGAGTCCGAATTGCTGACCACCGTACCGCCAAAGCCTTGCTGCTTGGGCTTGATGCTGTAGTGCTCGGCACGCACGCCGGGCGTCAGGCTGAACGCGCCATAGTGCAGCTCGGCCTGGGCAAACAGCGCCGTCGATGTTTCCGTGGTGTCGGGGAAGCGCTTGAGCGGAAAGCTCTCACCGGCAGGCGGTGTGATGCCGTCCTGCGTATTGACCACCTTGCCGCGCAAATAATCCATTCCGTAGGTGAACTTGCCGCTGGCATTGCGGCCCCAGCGCAGCGTCTTGCCGGCCTGGGCATGCAGTTGCAGCGCATCCTCGTCATAGGTCACATCGCGCTCGCGATAGGCCAGGGGCGGGGTGCGCGTTTCGGTCACGAATTCGCGCGAGTCCGAGCTCTGGTAACTGGCCATCAGCTTGATTTCATCGGCCATCGCCGTATTCAGCTCGCGCCACTCTCCCTGCCAGCTGGCGCGCCAGCGCTTCATGGTGGTTTGCGCCCGCGAATCCGTCACCGTGGCCGTGCGTGCGCTCAGCAAATCGTAGTCCGCGCGCTTGTCCACGTTTTCCAGCGTGAACACATGTTTTTGCACGGCAGACGGCGTGTAGACCAGACGGCCCAACAGCGAATGGCTCTTGTCCTTCTCGGGGTTGGGCGTGGTGCGCAACGCACCCACCACATTGTTGCTGCCCATGTTTTCGAGCGCGCTGGAGCGGCCTATGCCGGCCGACAGCAGCCAGCTCCATTCCGGGCTGGCACGGCCTGCCAGCGTCGCACCCACGCGCTTGCCATTGTCCGAGCCGTCATAGCTGGCCGAGACGCGGCCGCCAATGTTCTTGCCATCCTTGAGCAGATCATCGGGCTGTACGGTGATGAAGTTGACCAGGCCGCCCATGCCGTCCGAACCATAGAGCGCGGGCACAGCACCACGCAGAATCTCCACGCGCTGAACCAGACCCAGATCCAGATAATCGCGGCCAAAGGAGTTGGCACTGAAGGCATAGCTGCGCGGCAGACGCACGCCATCGACCAGCATCAGCACACGGTTGCCTTCCAGGCCGCGGATATTGAAGCCGCTGTTCTGATCGCGCCCGGTGGACGAACCTGCCAGCGAAAAGCGCGCCGGGCTGCGTGGCACTTCCACATTGGGCAGCCTGGCCGCCAGCTCGCGGATGTCGCCGATTTGCTCCTCCTCCATCTGCCGGGCGTCGATGACGTCCACGCTCATGGGCAGGCTGTCGGCGTCCTGCTCGTCGCGCGAGGCACTGACCACCACATCACGCATCACGGGCGCGCTGCGATCGGCGCGGGCTGCGGCCACCTGAACGGTTTCTGCCGCACTTTGCTGCGCCTGGGCCGAGATGGCAAGACAGGCCAGCGTGCAGGCAAGAGTCAGCGGACGTAGATTGGAGCGTGGCGCCAGCATGGCGCGGGCGTGCAAGACGGTGGCATAAGCCATACCAGAAACCCTCTTTATTCATTGAAATGGAATAGAGCTGGCTTCTGGGCGGTGCACCGGGAACTACAGGTCGAAACGTCAGAGGCTTCGCGGCCTGTAGCTGGCACTGCATTTGCTGGCTGAATGCCCCGGAGTATATGCGAATAATTCTCAACCGCAAATAAACCGTTACAAAAACTAGGAATGCCGACCACACGACGGGCTTGCCAGCCATCTGGCGCAGGTTCATCATCCCCCTGTTTTCAGCACAAATTTGATCACCATGAACCCTGACCGAAGTCACGGGTCCATCTCGCTCCAGCACTGAGGTCCACCGCCAACAACCGCCTTGGCCGCAGACACCGGAGCAAGAGGGCCCATCCTCAAGCCCGGAGAGTCTGTGCCGCCACTGGCGTGCCCTGCTCCCCTCCTTTGAATGCATGCAGCCTGCACTGCCGCAGAGCTGCCGGGAGCTGGCCATGAAACGTCTTCTCGCCCGCAAGTTTCCGCACGGCTTTCTGCTGCTGCCGCGCAGCATGGCCGCCGCACGCCGCCTGGGGCCTGGCCTCATCACCGGCGCTGCCGATGACGACCCCAGCGGCATCGCTACCTACTCCCAGGCCGGCTCGCAATGGCGCTTTGGCCTGGTGTGGATGCTGCTGCTGACCACGCCGCTGATGATCGGAATCCAGATGCTTTCAGCACGCATTGGCTGGGCCACGGGCCGGGGTCTGGCCGCCAATATGCGCCAGCTATGCCCGCGCTGGCTGACGCTGAGCCTGATTGGGCTGCTGGTCGTGGCCAACACTATCAATATCGCCGCCGACATCGGTGCCATGGCCGAGGCCACACGCCTGATTGCGGGCGGCCCGACCATGCTCTACAGCCTGCTGTTTGGCGCGCTTTGCCTGCTGGCCCAGGTTTTTTTCTCCTATGAACGCTCGGTGCGTCTGCTCAAATGGCTGACGCTGTCGCTGCTGGCCTATTTCGCCGTGGTGATGGTCGTGCATGTACCGCTCAAGCAAATGGCACTGGAGTCGCTGCGGCCCTGGCAGTTCCTTCCTGTCCATGCCTCGCTGCGCGACTATGCCGCCATGATGGTGGCCGTGCTGGGCACCACCATCAGCCCCTATCTGTTTTTCTGGCAGGCTTCGCAGGAAGTGGAAGACCTGCGCCTGCGGCCCGATGCCGCAGCGCTGCGCCGCGTCCCCGCCTATGTGCAGGAGCATCTGGCCCGCATCCGCCTGGACACCACCGTGGGCATGCTGCTGTCCAACGGCGTGGCGTTGAGCATTGTGGTGGCCACGGCCGTGACGCTGAACCTCAACGGCATCACCGAAATCCAGACCTCGGCCCAGGCCGCCGAGGCTCTGCGCCCGGTGGCTGGTGACCTGGCCTTCACGGTGTTTGCGCTGGGCATCATCGGCACGGGCCTGCTGGCTGTTCCCGTGCTGGCCGGGTCGGCAGCCTATGCGGTCAGCGAAGTGCTGGGCTGGAAGGCCAGTCTGTCCCACGGCTTTCATGAAGCACGCGGCTTTTACGGCCTGATCATTGCCGCCACGGGCCTGGGCACTCTGCTGGGCATGCTGGAGGTCGACCCCATCAAGGCCCTGATCTGGAGCGCCGTGGTCAATGGCGTGATCTCCGTACCCATCATGGCCGTGATGCTGTGGCTGGGCCAGTCCCAGCGCATCATGGGCGAGCTGACTATTTCCACCCGCCACCGCCTGCTGGGCTGGACTGCCACGGCACTGATGGCACTGGCCGTGGTGGTGATGCTGCTCACGCTGTAGTCCCTCTGGGGCGCTGCATAGAAAAAGGACTGCCGAAGCAGTCCTTTTTTGATAGCTTCCAGCGCTTGACCAACAAGCGCCAGAGGCCAGTTTAGTTGCGAATCAGATGATCGAAGGCCGACAGCGCCGCCGTGGCACCTGCGCCAGCGGCAATCACGATCTGCTTGTAAGGCACTGTCGTGCAGTCACCTGCGGCAAACACACCGGGCAGGTTGGTCTGGCCCTTGGCATCCACCAGGATTTCGCCAAACTTGCTCAGCTCCACCGTGCCCTTGAGCCATTCGGTGTTGGGCACCAGGCCGATCTGGACAAACACGCCTTCCAGCTCCACATGGTGCTCGGCACCGGTGGCGCGATCCTTGTAGCTCAGGCCGTTGACCTTGCCATTGGCACCGGTGATCTCGGTGGTCTGGGCGTTGGTGATCACCGTCACATTGGGCAGGCTGTGCAGCTTCTTGACCAGCACGGCATCGGCCTTGAGCTGATCGGCAAACTCCACCACCGTCACATGGGCCACCAGACCTGCCAGGTCGATCGCAGCCTCGATGCCGGAGTTGCCGCCGCCGATCACCGACACGCGCTTGCCCTTGAACAGCGGACCGTCGCAGTGCGGGCAGTAGGCCACGCCCTTGTTCTTGTACTCGGCTTCGCCGGGCACGTTCACATTGCGCCAGCGTGCGCCGGTGGACAGGATCACGGTCTTGGCCTTGAGCGAGCCGCCATTGGCCAGCTGCACCTCCACCAGACCGCCAGGCTGTGCCGCGGGAATCAGCTTCTCGGCGCGCTGCAGATTCATGATGTCCACATCGTAGGCGCGGGTGTGGGCTTCCAGGGCTGCGGCGAACTTGGGTCCGTCGGTTTCCAGCACGGAGATGTAGTTCTCGATGGCCAGCGTGTCGTTGACCTGGCCGCCAAAACGCTCGGCCGCCACGCCGGTACGAATGCCCTTGCGCGCGGCATACACAGCCGCTGCCGCGCCGGCGGGGCCACCGCCGATGATCAGCACATCGAAGGCGTCCTTGGCGGAAATCTTCTCGGCTTCACGTGCTGCGGCGCCGGTGTCGAGCTTGGCCACGATTTCTTCGATGCTCGTACGACCCGTCGTAAAGACCGAGCCATTCATCAGCACCATGGGCACGGCCATGATTTCGCGCTCGGTCACTTCCTTCTGGAAGGCACCACCTTCGATCACCGTGGTCTTGATCTTGGGGTTCAGGATAGCCATCAGCGACAGTGCCTGCACCACATCGGGGCAGTTGTGGCAGGTCAGGCTCATGTAGACCTCGAAGTTGAAGTCCCCGTCGAGCGCCTTGATCTGGTCGATCACGTCCTGCTCCACCTTGGGTGGATGGCCGCCCGTCCACAACAGGGCCAGCACCAGCGAGGTGAATTCATGACCCAGAGGCAGACCGGCAAAACGCAGCTGGGTGTCAGTGCCTGTGCGCTGCACTAGGAACGATGGCTTGCGTACATCGTTGCCATCGGTACGCAGCGTGATCTTGTCGCTGCGCAGGGACTGGATGGTTTGCAGCAGATCGCGCATCTGGGCGCTGGTCTCGCTGTCATCCAGTGAAGCCACCAGCTCAAACGGCTGCTGCACACGTTCCAGGTAGGCGGCAAGTTGGGCTTTGAGTTGATCGTCAAGCATGGTGGATTCCTTTGAATTTAGAGTTGTTGATGCAATGCAGCAAGGTGGGTTTGAGGCACCTGCCCGCCCATGAAAGCAAAAACTGGGCGTAAAAAAGCCGGACGGACAGGCAGCAACTGCCTGAGCGTCGTCCGGCTCTCAGAGCGCTTGCACGCTCAGCCGATGGTCATCAGGCTTAGATCTTGCCAACCAGATCCAGCGAAGGAGTGATCGTTGCCGAGCCTTCCTTCCACTTGGCGGGGCACACCTGGCCGGGGTGAGCGGCGGTGAACTGGGCAGCCTTGAGCTTGCGCAGGGTTTCCGACACGTCACGGGCGATTTCGTTGGAGTGCACTTCCATGGTCTTGATCACGCCGTCGGGGTTGATCACGAAGGTACCGCGCAGAGCCAGGCCTTCTTCAGGGATGTGCACGCCGAAAGCGTTGGTCAGCTGGTGTGTGGGATCGCCAACCAGGGGGAACTGAGCCTTGCCCACGGCGTCGGAGGTCTCGTGCCACACCTTGTGCGAGAAGTGAGTGTCGGTGGTCACGATGTAGACCTCGGCACCGGCCTTCTGGAATTCAGCGTAGTTGTTCGCTGCGTCTTCGATTTCGGTAGGGCAGTTGAAAGTGAAAGCGGCAGGCATGAAGATCACCACAGACCACTTGCCCTTCAGGCTCTCTTCGGTCACGGTGATGAACTCACCCTTGCCGTTGCGGTTCACGTAAGCTTCAGTCTTGAACGGTTGAACTTGTGTATTGATCAGAGAAGACATTTGCTGTTTCCTTGTGGTTGGTGTTGATGACAGGATGAAGTTTAGAGTTTCTCAATCAATTAATCCAATCAATTGATTGAATCAAATCGATTGCGCAAACCTATCAATCATGGTTCCCAGTGAATCTGGAGCCAAGCCGCATTGCTTTGCAGCTCAGCTTTGTATTGTGGGCCGAATCTGGCCACTTCAAGCCAATAGTCCTTCAATCGCTCTCATAGCTTTTGTTGTCATCAGCCTGTCAATTCGCAGATGAGAGCTGCCGTCAGGCAAAACGTAAGCGAAACGAGAACAAGCCTCATATGCAGCTAATGCGCCAGAGCGTGGACTTTCTTGATCTGTCGCATAAAGCGACGACAATCCCTATGACACCCACTAGCAAAAGAAGGAGCCTCCATGAAAGGTGATGCACAAGTTATTTCCTGGCTGCAAGCCCAGCTCAAGAACGAACTGACCGCCATCAACCAGTACTTTCTGCACTACCGCATGTATAAGCACTGGGGCTTCGACAAGCTGGCCAAGAAGGAATACGAGGAATCCATCGGCGAGATGAAGCACGCCGACTGGCTGATGGACCGCATCTTCATGCTCGACGGCCTGCCCAATCTGCAGGACCTGGGCAAGCTGCAAATCGGCGAGGATGTGCCCGAAGCCCTGGCCTGCGACCTGCGCCTGGAGCAAGCCGCACAGCAAACCATCAAGGACGGC
This sequence comes from Comamonas resistens, assembly GCF_030064165.1. Taxonomy (NCBI): domain Bacteria; kingdom Pseudomonadati; phylum Pseudomonadota; class Betaproteobacteria; order Burkholderiales; family Comamonadaceae; genus Comamonas; species Comamonas resistens. The sequence continues at coordinate 1,395,283 of NZ_CP125947.1, read as the reverse complement.
ATCGCCCACTGCGAATCCGTGCGCGACTATGTCTCGCGCGATCTGCTGCAGAAGATTCTGGACGACACCGAAGAGCACATCGACTTCCTCGAAACCCAGCTCGACCTGATCGGCAAGGTTGGCGAGCAGAACTATCTGCAGTCACTCATGGGCGAGATCGAGTAATACACTCCGTCGAGCCGAAACGCAAAGCGGCCCTGCAAGGGCCGCTTTTTTTCAGTAGTTCCCGGCGCTCAACTGGGCATCAGAAAGTCGCGGCTGATGCCTGAACCCAGATCGTTGACCCGGTCGAGAAACTGCGTCAGATAGGCATGCAGGCCCGTGGTCAGTATCTCGTCGATACGGCCATATTGCAGATCGGCCAGCAGGCGTCCGGCCTTGCGCTGCGTTTCCTGCGAATGGTCATTGCCCACACGGTCCAGATTCTTGACCACCTCTCGCATGCTGGCCAGCAGCGAGCGCGGCATGTCGGCGCGCAGCATCAGCAGCTCGGCCACACGCTCGGGCGTGATCACATCGCGATAGACCTTGCGATAGACCTCGAAGGCCGAGACGCTGCGCAGCAGCGCGCTCCAATGGTAGAAGTCAAAACTGGCCGCGCCCCGGCCGCGCTGCACGCCATGGTAGTCACGTTCGATGGCATGGAACTTCACATCCAGCAGCCGCGCCGTGTTGTCAGCACGTTCAACGAAAGTGCCCAGCCTCACAAAGTGCAGCGCCTCGTCCTTGAGCATGGTCCCCAGCGACACGCCGCGCCACAGATGCGAGCGGTATTTGACCCACTCGAAAAACTGGGCCGGATCTTTTTTCCAGACATCCCTGCCGAAGTCATGCTGCAGCGCCAGCCAGGTCTGATTCTGGGTCTCCCAGGACTCTGTGGTCAGGGCTCCTCGCACGGCACGGGCATTCTCCCGCGCAGCTTTCAGGCAGGCAAAGATGGATGAAGGATTGACCTCGTCCGAGACCATGAACTCCAGCACCGTTTCCCGGTTCACCGTGCGATAGCGCTCCATGAACGATGGCACCAGCTCGCTGATGGACAGCACGCTGTGCCAGTCGCGTTCCACATCGCGAATGCTGCGCGGCAACATGGCTGTTTCGTAGGAAACACTGAGCATGCGCGCGGTATTCTCGGCCCGCTCGGTATATCTCGACATCCAGTAAAGATGATCTGCAGTGCGTGACAGCATCAGTGGCCTCCCTCTTGCTCTTCCAGTACCCAGGTGTCCTTGGTGCCCCCGCCCTGAGACGAATTCACCACCAGCGAGCCTTGCTTGAGCGCCACGCGCGTCAGGCCGCCGGCGACCATATTGACCTCGGTACCCGTCAGAACAAAAGGCCTCAGGTCGATATGGCGCGGGGCAATGCCTTTGTCCACCATGGTCGGGCAAGTGGACAAGCTCAGCGTGGGTTGGGCGATATAGCCCGAAGGATTTGCCAGCAGCATGCGGCGGAAGTTCTCGATTTCGGCCTTGCTGGCGGCCGGGCCAATCAGCATGCCGTAGCCGCCAGCGCCATGCACCTCCTTGACCACCAGCTCATCCAGGTGGTCGAGCACATATCGGAGGTCATCCTCCTTGCGGCACAGCCAGGTAGGCACGTTCTGCAGTATGGGCTCCTCGCCCAGATAGAAGCGGATCATCTCGGGCACATAGGGGTAGACCGATTTATCGTCGGCCAGGCCCGTGCCCACGGCATTGCAGATATTGACATTGCCTGCACGGTAGGCCCGCATCAGGCCTGGGCAGCCCAGCGTGGAGCCGGGGCGGAACACCTCGGGGTCCAGAAAATCATCGTCCACGCGGCGGTAGATCACATCCACACGCTGCAAGCCCTGCGTGGTGCGCATATAGACCACGTCTTTCTCGACCACCAGATCCTGTCCTTCGACCAGCTCCACGCCCATTTGCTGGGCCAGAAAGGCATGCTCGAAATAGGCACTGTTGTACATGCCCGGGGTCAGCACCACCACCGTCGGTTCGGCCACGCCAGGCGGCGCGCTGGCACGCAAGGTGTCCAGCAACATATCGGGGTAATGGGCCACGGGCGCGACCGCATTACGGGAAAACAGCTCGGGGAACAGACGCATCATCATGCGGCGGTTTTCCAGCATGTAGGACACGCCAGAAGGCACGCGCAGATTGTCCTCCAGCACGTAGTACACGCCGTTGCCCGCCGCGTCCGGAGCACGAACAATGTCTATGCCTGCGATATTGGCGTAGACATCGTTGGGCACCTTGATGCCCTCCATCTCGGGGCGGTACTGGCTGTTGCCGCGCACCAGCTCCTGCGGAATCAGACCGGCACGCACCATGTCCTGATCGTGATAGCAGTCGCGGATAAAGCGGTTGAGCGCCGTCACGCGCTGCACCAGCCCGGCCTGCATGCTGGCCCACTCATGCGCGGGAATGATGCGGGGAATCAGGTCGAAGGGAATCAGACGCTCCGTTCCCGCGCCGCTTTCATCCTTGTCGCCATAGACAGCGAACGTGATGCCCACTCGGCGAAACACGATCTCGGCCTCTTCGCTGCGCGCGCGCAGAAACTCGGGCGACTGTCTGGTCAGCCACTGCGCATAGTCGCCATAGTGCTCTCTCACCGCCCCCCCGGGTGCAACCAGGTCCTGATACATCTCGTCGAATGTGCGCATTCCTGTCCTCTCAATCTGCGCGGCTGGCACATGCCGCCACGCCCGTTTCAGTTTAGCCCTGTCTTCAGCGCTCAACAGCACCGCCAAAGATATGGCCTGGAACGTCACGCAAGATTCGCGCCAACTCTCATGGATCGAGCCGGGAAACAGGCACCGCCCCCTTGTGCACATCCCAATAACGCGACCGGGCTTGCCTCTCGCAACGCAAATCCAGCGGTTTTGCGGACGACCAGGATATGGCCCCGCAACCATCCTGCAGCACCAGCTCGCTGCCTGCGGCCAGATAGCGCTGGCTGATCTCCGCCACCGGATGGCCGAAGCGATTGAGATAACCGGCCTGCACCACAGCCCAGCGCGGCCTGAGGCCTTGCACCCAGGCCTGGGTCGATGAGGTCTTGCTGCCATGGTGAGGCACCAGCAGCCAGTCCACCGGCTCGACCGCGCCGGACTGCAGCAATTGCTGCTCCTGCGGGGCTTCGATATCTCCGGTCAGCCAGGCCACGCGCCCGGAAGCCGAAACTATGCGCAACACACAGCTTGCAAAATTGGGCTTGAACCTGCGCCCCTTGAGCCAATCCTCACCGGACGGTGGATGCAGGACTTCAAACTCCACGCCCTCCCACTGCCAGCGCAGGCCCTGAGTGCAGGCCTGCACCGGAGCCAGTTGCGCCAGCTTCGGATCATCCACTACCGAGCTGGAGCCCATTACGGCCAAGCCCGGCAGCGCCGCCTTGACGGCCAGTGCACCGCCGGTATGGTCCAGGTCTCGGTGGCTGAGCATCATGACGTCCAGCCGCATGCCCCAGGCGGCCAACAAAGGCAGAAGCACCCGCTCCCCCGCATCGCTGTTGCGGCTGTATTGCGGCCCGGCGTCATACAGCAATCGATGCGCGGCCGTGCTGACGATGACCGCATTGCCCTGCCCTATATCGACTGCCAGCAGTTCGAACTCGCCCCACTTCGCCCAATGCGCCGGCCACCACAAGGCCGGAAAGGCCAGAGCCGCAGACACCAGGCGCAGCCGCCAGGGCAAAGGCGCGATCAACAACAGGCCTGCCGCAATCGCCAGCACGCTGGCCCACCAGTCCGGTTGCGGCAGAGCCCACACCGCCCAGGGCAGTTGCCCCAGCCATTGCAACAAGTGCATCAGCGGCAACATGGCCAAGGCTGCGCAGGCGGCAGCCATGGGTACAAAAGCGGCCAGCAGAGCCAGCGGCGTGACCACCAGGGTCACCCATGGAATGGCAACCAGGTTGGCCAACAGCCCGACGATGGAAACCTGCCCGAACAGCAGCAAGCCCAGCGGCGCCAGCGCCAGAGAGATCAGCCACTGCTCCCGCCACAAGGCCTGCAATCTCGAAATAAATCGCCTTGCAACCCTTTCACCATCTGCGCGAGAAGCTCCCGAATCGGTAGCAAGCAGAACCCCGACAGCCACAAAGCTGAGCCAGAAGCCCGCCTGCCACAAGGCCCACGGATCGGCTGTCACCACCACGGCCAATGCCAGCAGCCAGACACAGGGCCAAGGCCAGCGCACGCCCCATCCTTGCAGCAAGGCCGCCACGGCCAGCATGCACACCGTGCGTTGCGCAGGCAACCCCCAGCCGCTGAACACGGCATAGGCCGCCGCCAGCAGCACCCCGGCCAGCAAGGCCACGCGCGGCACGGGCTGCCAGCGACAAGCCCTGGCACTGAGCCGCCACAGCCGCCCCACCAGCAGCGCCGCCACCCACGCAAACATGGTGATATGCAAGCCTGAAATACTCATCAGGTGGGCCACACCCGTCTGGCGAAACAGCGCCCAATCTGCCCGGTCTATGGCCTGCTGATCACCCACGGCCAGTGCCGCGACCACGCCCATCGCTGCCTGCTGCCGCTCCGGGTCCAGTGCAGGTAACCAGGCATGCAGTTGTCGAGTCTGGCCGCGAATGCGCTCGCGCAGCCACTGGCGCCAGCGCTGCAAACGGTATGCGCTGCCCACCTCCAGCAACTGCGGCAGAGGTTTTTCACGCACATAGCCCGTGGCCTGCACGCCCTGCTCCCAGGCCAGCAGCTCATAGTCAAAACCATGCGGATTGCGCGCACCATGGGGTCGCTTGATGCGCACCGTGAAACGCCAGCGCTGCCCGGGACTCAAGGCCAGCCCCTGCGACCAAGGCGGCAGCAAAGGCTGGCTGGCATCCAGCTCCTGGCCATAAGGCCCATACCATGACAGCTCTATCAGTTCAGGCAGACCCTGCACGCCCGTTGTGGCCTGATCGACCTCAAAACGCCAGCGCTGCCCGTTGGCGGTGTTTTGCAGCATGGAAGCAATCGTGCCCTCGACCTCCAGGTCCACCGCCTCCAGAGCCTTGGGCAAGGTCTGCGCCAGATAAGCCTGGGCGCGCCAGCCGGTCAGCCCCACCGTGCAACAGGCCGCACCCAGCATCAGGAGCAGCCAGCACACCGGTTGCCGCTCTATGAACCTCGGGATGCCCAAGAACAATGCCAGACCCAGCAGCATCAGGCACTGGTAGGCCGGCAAGGGCCACAACCCGGGCTGCGTCACCTGCCAGGCCGCGCCCAGCACGCAGCCCCATAGAGGAGCCAGCCAGGAAAGCCGGGCAGGCATGGACGCGGGCACCGGGCTCGGGTGGTGGCTCATCCCGCCATGCTAGAGGGGCGATCCCGTGCCCCGCACTGCGGCTATCCCTGCCTGCGTGCTGGCATGTTGGCGCAAGGCCAGACAAGGCCCATGCAGTGTGCGAATTGGAGCGTGCCGGCTCGGGCCTGTGTCAAACTCGACCATCTAGGACTTACGCAAACAAGCCGGGCCGCCGCTGCGGATGCACAAGAAGCGCTCCCATCGGAAAAATTTCTTGCTTGAACCTGATTTACGTAAGTCGTGCCATCTTTCATTCCCGCACTTTTGGAGCCCGTCATGAGCGTTTACGACAAACTCAAAGCCCTGAACATCACCCTGCCCGAAGTTGCCCTGCCCGCTGCGGCCTATCTGCCCTATATGCAGACCGGCAATCTGGTCTTCCTCAGCGGTCACGTGGCCAAGCAGGGTGGCAAGCCCTGGGTGGGCAAGCTGGGCGAGAACATGACGACCGAGGAAGGCAAGCAGGCCGCCCGCGCCGTGGCCATCGACCTGATGGGCACCTTGCAGCACGCCTGCGGCGGCGACCTGAACCGCATCAAGCGCATCGTCAAGGTGATGAGCCTGGTCAACTCCTCCACCAGCTACACCGAGCAGCATCTGGTCACCAACGGCTGCAGCGAACTGCTGGGCGAAGTCTTTGGCGAAGCCGGCCAGCACGCCCGCAGCGCCTTCGGCGTGGCCCAGGTTCCCATGGGCTGCTGCGTGGAAATCGATCTGGTCGCCGAGCTGAACTGATCAATCTCAATACGCCACTGCATAAAGTGAGCATGCTGTGCTGGGTATTCATAGAGTTCAGAATCGAAACAGTCTGAATCCATGATCTGAGCAGCGCCAGCAGCTCACTTTTTTATTTTCTGCGGCATCTGCCGCAGCGCCTTGAAAAGAGAATTCCCATGCCCTACACCCAGGCGTACCAGGAGCACCATGAGCCGCCACTGGTTCTGAGCATTCAATCCCATGTAGCCTACGGCCATGTGGGTAATGACGCCGCCATGCTGCCACTGCAACTGCTGGGCATGGAACCCGTGGCCGTGCACACCGTGCAGTTCTCCAACCACACGGGCTATGGCGAGTTCAAGGGCCAGGTATTCACTCCTGCCCATGTTCAGGATGTCCTCGACGGCCTGCGCGCCCGCAACGTGCTGGAGCGCTGCACCGCCGTGCTCTCCGGTTATCTGGGCGACGCAGGCGTGGGCGAAGCCATTCTGGCCGCCGTGCAGGAGGTGCGCGCCTCCCATCCCAAGGCCTATTACCTCTGCGACCCGGTCATGGGCGATGTGGGGCGCGGCGTCTTCGTGCGCCCCGGCATCCCCGACTTTCTGCGCAAGCGTGCGCTGTCACAGGCCAGCGTCATCACCCCCAACCATTACGAATTCGAGCTACTGTGCGGCGGCCAGCCCCTGGACTCGATGGCTGCAGCCGTCCAGGCAGCCCGCGCCATGCTGGGTCAGATGCATGAGCCCAGCACCGCGCTGATCGTCATCACCAGCCTGCGCACCAGCGACCTGCCCAGTGACCAGTTGGCCACCCTGGCCGTGACCGGCGACAAGGCCTGGCTGGTGCAAACGCCCTATATAGACTTGCACCCGTTACCCAATGGCATGGGTGATGTATTTGCCGCCGTGCTGCTGGGCCACCTGATTCAGGACAAGCCCATTCCAGACGCCGTCTCGCGCGCGGTCAGCAGCCTCTATGCCCTGGTGTCCCGCACTCGGCCCGGCCAGCGCGACCTGCCCCTGGTCGCCTGCCGTGAGCAGATCAATGCGCCGGCACAGACCTTTGCGGCCTTGCCCGTGGCTGCGTCGTAAATCAGCCGGGTTGGTCCAGGCCCGGTTCTTGAGATGACACCGCGCTTTCCCATCGATTTCAACGAGCTCCTAGAACATGATCTCGTCATGCTCTCGCAGACGGATGAAAGACAGGATATTCACGGTGTCTCCGTGCTGCTGAGCGAAGGCCTGGTCGTGGAGCTTCAGGAAGAAAATCTCTACAGCGACGGCTGCCACGAACTGCTTGTTGCGCAGGGAATTGTTGAACCCAATCGCACGGGTACCTGGCTGCACGTCAAATGGTGCTGCAGGCTGGATGCCCAAGGCGTCTGCGTCCGCCAGCCCTCTCCAAGGAACGAGCCATGAGGTCTTTCGCGTCCCGACTCAGAGCTTTCACAGGCGCAGCTGCGGCCCTGACTCTATGCATGCAGCTGACACCGGCCCACGCACAGGCGCTCGAGCAAACAGCCGAGCCAAACGCGTTGATGCCGCCAACGCAAGACATTGAAAACCCGCTCTCGCTGAATCGGGAAACACTGGGCAAGGCCATGCAAGCCCTTCTGAATGCCACCATCGCGCGTGATTTGGCAGGTACCTTGAAATATGTGGCGCCAAGAAAAATTCAGAAGATTGCGCAATCCATGGGCAAGTCCCGCGAAGAAGCCATGACCGAGCTGATCCGGATTGGCCAGGAAGCCGACCAACGCCATGGCGTCAAGGTTCTCTCCGGCCATTACGATCTCGATGCCGCGCAATACGGCACGACCTCTGCCGGCCGCAGCTACGCCCTGCTGCCCTACAGCCGAACATTCGAAAAAGACAGCAGCACCTTTGAGCGAACCTATCTGGCACTGGCAAGCCTGGATGAGGCGCAGATTTTCATCACCCCGCTCAGCGACGACACGCTGCTGCCCGAATTGATTGCGCTCTACCCTGATCTTGCTGAAATCAGATTTCCAGTGGAAAGCACCCGCACCCGCCAGCAACCGTGAGAAGTTTTTGGTCAACCGCTATCGGCCAGAAGCTGTCAGCCGCTGGATACCCGGCGGACGGCTTCAAGCCGATTGCGACAGGCCTATCGCGCTGCATGCACTCAACGCGGGAGCGCGCGAAGTGCACGACATTCAGGTAGGTCGTTAGCGTGCTTGAGGTAGGCAATCAAGTCGCTTCGCTCCTTGGCATCAGGGATTCCGTCATAAGTCATGCTGGTGCCCGGGACCACTTTCATGGGCTGCGCCAGAAAACGGTCCAGCGTTTTTTCATCCCAGGTGAAGCCAGAGTTTTTCATGGCCTGTGAGTAAGCAAAGCCGGGCACGGAGCCCGCACGCCTGCCCACCAGATTGCAATGATGTGGGCCCACCCGGTCGTAAGCCAGTGCATGGCAGGCAGCGCAACGGGCATAGACCTGCTCGCCCGGCAGCTTGTCTGGCGCTGCATAGGCTGCCGCAGCGAGCGACAACACGCCAAGCAGCTGCCACCGTTTGGTGTTCATGATACGAATGCCGTAGGGACGGGCACCTCACCTATCGCCTGTCGCAGTACCGCCCAATGCATTGCCTCATCGCCCAGAATACTGGCCGCAGCCTTGGACAGTTCTCTGTTGCCAAATAAGGGGACGGCGCCCAGATAGGCACTGACAGCTCCTTGCTCGAGTTGCGCGGCGAAGCGCAACACATCCTCCTGCGATTTCAGCTGATTCACCGGGAAGTTATAGGCAGTCTTTGGCACAACCGGTTTGCCGCCTAGTTTTTCAATCGTCTTTGCCAACAGATCTGCGTGCGCTTTGTGGTGACCTTGAAAAGTCACAGCCAGATCCAGCACCGGTTGTTGTAGCAGCTTGCTTTCCGCTCCCAGCTGATATGCGGCGATGGCCTCCAGCTCTGCGCCCAGGGCCGTGTTCAGGATTTGCGTGTCCTGTTTCCCGCCATCGCCCGTCTTGGCCGCCAGCGCATCACGGCCAGCCAGCAGAGCAATGGCGGCTCCAGAAAGCACCAGACCCGAATGACCAAGAAAGAGGCGGCGAGCCTCCTGTGGATGAGTGATATGCAAGAACGACATGGCGCACTCCTTCGTGGGTAACGAGGCCTGCCTGGAAAGTCCGGAAATCCGGCGTCCAAGGCAAACACTCATCCATTGGATGGCTCGGCGCTTCGCCACGTTCCACCCCTGTTGGCAGCAGGGACGGCGCTCCAATCAGCGCGGGAACGCCTGATGCGGGTACACCATCCAATGGTCATAGGAGTCACCCATGCCGCACACCCCATCCTTGAGTCGCAACCCTATGGCTGCCGATGCATCGGATCTGGAACTCGCATTGAGAGCAGCCAGCGGCGATGAGATGGCCTTCGAGGCCATCATGCGTCGTCACAACCGCTTGCTGTTCCGTACCGCCAGAGCCATTTTGAAAAGCGACACGGATGCCGAAGATGTCGTGCAGCAGGCCTATTTGCAGGCCTGGCAAGCATTGGGAGACTTCAGAGCCGATGCCAAGCTGTCAACATGGCTGGTGCGCATTGTTGTCAACGAAGCACTTGGACAGCTGAGGCGTCGTCAGCTGAAGGTCGTGCCGTTGGAGGCCGTGATGGTATCGACGGCACAGATGGATGCCAGCTGGCAACAAGACGATATGGATCGCAGTCCCGATCGCGCTGCCATGCGTTCGGAGCTGCGCCGGATCATGGAGGCTCGCATTGACTTGCTACCTGACGACTTCCGCCGGGTTTTCATGTTGCGGGGCGTGGAAGAGATGAACGTGGAGGAAGTCTCGCAAATACTGGAAATCCCAGAAGCCACGGTGCGCACGCGCTTCTTCCGTGCCCGAAGCATGCTTCGGGAAGGACTATCCCAGGATCTGGACATGGCTCTCAGCGATGCATTCACCTTCGACGGGGAGCGGTGCAATCACATCGTGTCTTTAGTGCGGGCAAGACTATCCCCACGTTAGGCACGCACGCTTGAGCTGTTTGTCAGAGACCAGCGCAAGCCCGCCTGGCCTTCAATCAGGCACTTTTCAAAGCTTGCATACCGAGCTGTCATCAATAAGGACGATGCCAATCCCATGGACAAACGTACCCTCTCACATGAGTCCAGTCAGTGGCTCGGTACGTAATATCAAAACCGGAGGCAAGAATGACATTGCAAGAAATCTCGGACAAGCTCGAAATCAATGAACTGCTGGCACGGTACTGCCATGCCCTGGGCCAAAAGGACTGGGGTGCCTTTCAAGCAGTGTTCTTGCCCGATGCGACCCTGGACTTCACCGCCTTTGGTGGGCCCAAGGGCTCTCCCAGGGAGTTGCAGGATTTTTTTACGCCGATTCTCAACGGCCTGGCATCCACACAGCACACCGTATCCACGGTCAAGATAGATTTGGCAGCAGACGGCGCGACAGTTCGATCAACCGCCATTGTTCCCATGACTGCCAAGTCGCCAGAGGGCAAGGAATCAACCTTTGTGAGTGGCCTTTGGTATGAAGACACCTTCCAGCGAACAAAGGAGGGCTGGAAAATAAAGTCACGCAAGCAAGTTCGGAGCTGGGCCGGAAACATGGCCTAGAACTGCGCTGTCAGTTAGCGGCCCATGCGTCGCTGTTGAGCTTCCGTTCGGGGTCATTCAAAGTCACACCCCTCTATAAAAAAAGCCGCCCCAGGCATCTGGCGCGGCTTTTTTACTTGGTACCGGGAGCGCTTATTCCACGCGAGTCACGGACTGAGGCTTGAAACCCAGGTCTGCGGCCTTACCCTTGCGGCCGCGGTTGCCGCGGGCATTGTTGAGGCTGCGGATCTCCAGCGTCTCGGTACGCGCCTTGCCGCCACGCCCCACGCCATCCAGGCGAATGCTGCGCGTATAGGCGGCCGCGCCGGCCAGCTGATCCTTGTCTTCCAGACTAATCAGCATCAGGCCGCGCCCGCCCTTGGGCATGGCCTTGAGCTCGGCGATCTCGAAGGTCAGAATGCGACCGCCCACCGAGGCGCAGATCACATGGCTGGCGGGGTTCAGCAAACCGGCCCCCTGCTCGCCGCCTTCCACATACTCGGCGCGCGCATTCATGGGCACGCCATGCACAACCGAAGGCGCACACAGGGTCTCGCTCTCGCCCAGCGTGACAAAGGCCTTGCCGGCCTTCTGGCGCGAGACCATATCGCCCACGTTCGCCGTGAAGCCGTAGGCACCCGAGCCAGATAGCAGAAGCTGCGTGCTTTCGCTGCCGGCAAAGTAGTACAGCAGCTGGGTACCGGCTTCGAGTTCGATCATCGTGGTCACGGGCTGGCCATCACCGCGTCCGCCTGGCAGGGCCGATACCGGCACCGAATAGACCCGGCCGTTGCTGCCAAAGGCCAGCAGTTGATCGACGGTGCGGCACTCGAACGTGCCATAGAGGCTGTCGCCGGCCTTGAAGCTCAGCGTATTGGCATCCACGCCATGGCCCTGGCGCGTGCGCACCCAGCCCTTTTCGGAAATGATGACCGTGGTGGGTTCATCCACCACCTTGACCTCGGCCACCACCTTTTTCTCCTCGTGGATCAGCGTACGGCGTGCATCACCAAAGGTCTTGGTGTCCTGCTCGATTTCCTTGCAGATCAGGCGGCGCATGGTGGCTTCGCTGCCCAGGATGTCTTCCAGCTTGCCCTGCTCGCTGCGCAGCTCCTTGAGCTCCTGCTCGATCTTGATGGCCTCCAGCCGCGCCAGTTGGCGCAGACGGATTTCCAGAATGTCCTCGGCCTGACGCTCGGAGAGATTGAAGGCATCAATCAGGGCCTGCTTGGGTTCATCGCTGGCGCGGATGATGGCAATGACCTTGTCGATATTGAGCAGCACGGCCTGACGGCCTTCGAGGATGTGGATGCGATCGAGCACCTTCTCCAGCCGATGCTGGCTGCGCCGCGTCACGGTCTGGAAGCGGAAGGCAATCCATTCCTCCAGCATCTGGCGCAGCGACTTCTGCACCGGGCGGCCATCGAGGCCGATGCTGGTCAGATTGATGGAGCTCGACGACTCCAGGCTGGTGTGGGCCAGCAGCGCCGTGATCAGCTCCGACTGAGGAATCTTGCCGGTCTTGGGTTCGAACACGATGCGCACGGGCGCATCCTTGCTCGACTCGTCGCGCACGCAGTCCAGCACGGCCAGCATGCTGGCCTTGAGCTGGGTCTGCTCCTGGCTCAGCGCCTTCTTGCCGGTCTTGACCTTGGGATTGGTGATGTCCTCGATCTCCTCGAGCACCTTCTGGGCCGACACGCCGGGCGGCAGCTCGGTCACCACCAATTGCCACTGGCCGCGTGCCAGCTCTTCGATCTTCCAGCGCGCGCGCACCTTGAGACTGCCGCGGCCCGTGCGGTAGGCATCGGCAATATCGCTGCTGGAGGAGATGATCTGGCCGCCGCCCGGATAGTCTGGGCCGGGAATCAACGCCAGCAGCTCTTCCTCGGGCAGCTGCGGCTTCTTGATCAGGGCCACGCAGGCTGCAGCCACTTCGGGCAGATTGTGGCTGGGGATTTCGGTGGCCAGACCCACGGCAATGCCGCTGGCACCATTGAGCAGCGAGAACGGCAGACGAGCCGGAAGCTGCTTGGGCTCCTGGGTGCTGCCGTCGTAGTTGGGGACGAAGTCCACCGTTCCCATATCGATTTCATCGAGCAGCAGGCCGGTGATCTTGGACAGGCGTGCCTCGGTATAACGCATGGCCGCTGCGCCGTCGCCGTCGCGGCTGCCGAAGTTACCCTGGCCGTCGACCAGCGGATAGCGCTGGTTGAAGTCCTGCGCCATGCGCACCAGCGCGTCATAGGCCGACTGGTCGCCGTGCGGATGAAAGCGGCCCAGCACGTCGCCGACCACGCGCGCGCTCTTGACCGGCTTGGCCGCCGTGTTGCCGTTCGGGCCGCTGTAGCCCAGGCCCATGCGGTCCATGGCGTAGAGAATGCGGCGCTGCACGGGCTTCAAGCCATCGCTGACATCGGGCAGGGCACGGCCCTTGACCACCGATAAAGCGTATTCGAGGTAGGCGCGCTGTGCGTATTGACCCAGATCCAGCGCCTCGCCAGAGGCTTGTTGAGACAAATCCAGTATGGTTTGATCGCTCATGAATTCTTTGTAGTTTTTCATAGGACTTACGCAAACAGGGATGCACGAAGGCAGTTTCCTTGAGGCAAAGCACCAGCTTGATCCTCATTTGCGTAAGTCGTTTTTCAGATTGCGCCTGTCAGGCGACTCAATTTATTGGGATATCGAATCAGCACCTGTCATACCGGGCAAGGTCATGCGAATGCGTGGAGCCGCACCACCGCCTTTGCCGCCCCGCACGCTGGCCGAGGCCACGCGGGTGGTCAGCGGATTGGAAGCCTGCAACTGCTCATAAATGCCGGTCACCGCTTTGACATAGTTCAGCGTTTCCTTGTAAGGCGGCACGGACTTGCCATATTTGTTGACCGCACCCTCACCCGCGTTATAGGCAGCCAGAACCAGGTCCAGGCGGCCGGGGAACAGATCCATCAGATAGCTGAGGTAGCGTGCGCCAGCGGGCACATTGACCGCAGGGTCGGCCAGTTGCTGCTGCAGGCTGCGCTTTTTATTGGCCGAGACGCCAAAGCGCTCGGCCGTGGCAGGCATCAGCTGCATCAGGCCTACCGCCCCCTTGGGAGAAACGGCTTCGGAGTCAAACCCCGATTCCACGGCAATCACGGCCTTGAGCAGGTCATAGTCCACACCCGTCTTTTCAGCGGCCTTTTGCAGATGCGGACGCACGCTCTTGTAGCGCGGCGAGACCTCGAAAAAGCTCTGCGTGCGCGTGCGTGCATTCAAACCCTGCGTGGCCGAATCGCCACGCGGCTGCAAACCCGGTTTGCTGCTGTCGTAGAGAGCGCCCTTGAAGAACAGCTTGTAGCGGCTATCCAGCGCCTCTGCCGCAAAGTGCGTGACGCCAAACTCATCCACATAGGCCCACAGATCGGCATGTGCCGCCGGCGTCAGCGCCAGCCAGCCAGCCCCTGCCAGCAGCAGTTGCAGGCCCAGCTGCCGCATACGGGCAGGCAAACCGGCAGAAACGCCGGCAGACACAGCAGCCTGCCGGCCATCGGCCAGCAAACGAGTTGGAGCTGAAAAGCGCTGAAGACTTGGCATGACTTGATTCCATCACTGCGGCGGGCGACTGTTAGCGCCCATGCACCCGCTCAGATATCGACCTCCACGGCGTCGCCATGCAGCTCCATCAGCTCACGGCGGGCAGCGGCTTCGCCCTTGCCCATGAGCTTGGTAACCACAGCCGAGGCCTGCGCAAAGTCCATATTCATGAACTGCACGGGCAGCAGGCGGCGCGTATCGGGGTTCAGCGTGGTCTCCCACAGCTGTTCGGCATTCATCTCGCCCAGGCCCTTGAAACGGCTGACCTGGCATTTCTCGCGCGGCACGCCATCCTTGGCGCATTTTTCGAGGATGGCGTCGAGCTCCCCTTCGTCCAGCGCATAGACCTTGATCGCCGGCTTCTTGCCCCGTGCGGGCACATCGACGCGGAACAGCGGTGGCAAGGCCACATGAATATGGCCGGCCTCGATGAGCTTGGGGAAATGCTTGAAGAACAGGGTCAGCAGCAAGACCTGGATGTGCGAGCCGTCCACATCCGCATCCGAGAGGATACAAATCTTGCCGTAGCGCAGGCCGGACAAATCCGGCTCGTCATTGGGGCCATGCGGGTCCACGCCGATGGCCACCGAGATATCGTGGATTTCGTTGTTGGCAAACAGGCGGTCGCGGTCCACTTCCCAGGTGTTGAGCACCTTGCCGCGCAATGGCAGCACGGCCTGGGTTTCCTTGTCGCGGCCCATCTTGGCAGAGCCGCCAGCCGAATCGCCCTCGACCAGGAACACCTCGTTGACGGCTATGTCCTTGCTCTCGCAGTCGGTCAGCTTGCCGGGCAGCACGGCCACGCCGCTGCCCTTGCGTTTTTCGACTTTCTGGCCGGCCTTCTGCCGGGTCTGGGCGGCCTTGATGGCGATCTCGGCCAGCTTCTTGCCCCAGTCCACATGCTCGTTGAGCCACAGCTCCAGCGCCGGGCGCACATAGCCCGAGACCAGCCGCACGGCGTCGCGCGAGTTCAGGCGCTCCTTGATCTGGCCCTGGAATTGCGGGTCCAGCACCTTGGCATTGAGCACATAGCTGGCGCGCGCGAACACATCGTCGGGCATGAGCTTGACACCCTTGGGCAGCAGCGAGTGCATGTCGATGAAGGCCTTGACGGCCTGGAACAGACCGTCTCGCAGGCCGCTGTCATGCGTGCCGCCCGCCGTGGTGGGAATCAGGTTGACATAGCTTTCACGCAGCGGCGCGCCGTCTTCGGTGAAGGCCACGCACCAGGCCGCGCCCTCGCCTTCGGCAAAGCTGTCGTTGTGCTTGTCGGCAAAGCCCTCGCCTTCGAACAGGGGGATGATGGGCTCACCGTGCAGGCTTTGCGCCAGATAGTCGCGCAGACCACCCTTGAACTGCCAGGTCTGAGTGTCACGCGACTTTTCGTTGATCAGCGAAACGGCCACGCCAGGCATGAGCACGGCCTTGCTGCGCAGCAGATGCACCAGCTCGCCCATGGGCAGGGCCGAGGATTCGAAGTATTTGGCATCGGGCCAGGCACGTACCGTCGTGCCCTGCTTGCGCTCGCCGGCCTGCAGAGGACGAACCTTGAGCGGCTCGATCACATCGCCGCCCGAGAACACCAGCGTGGCCACCTGGCCGTCGCGGTGCACCTGGACCTCCAGCCGTGTGGCCAGCGCATTGGTCACCGAGACGCCCACGCCGTGCAGGCCGCCCGAGAAGCTGTAGGCACCGCCATTGCCCTTGTCGAACTTGCCGCCCGCGTGCAAACGCGTGAAGACCAGTTCCACCACAGGTGCTTTTTCCTCGGGGTGCAGGCCGAACGGAATGCCGCGGCCGTCGTCCTCGACGCTGAAGGAACCGTCGGAGTGGATGGTGAACTTGATTTTCTTGCCGTAGCCGGCAAGCGCCTCGTCGGCCGCGTTGTCAATCACCTCCTGCAGTATGTGCAGGGGGTTGTCGGTACGCGTGTACATACCGGGACGCTGTTTGACAGGCTCCAGACCCTTGAGAACGCGGATCGAGCCTTCGGAATATTCGTTGGACGGTTTGACTGCCATGGGGGCGGATTGTAGTGGCCTCTCCGAAAGAGAGCTGGATAAATTCACAGTTGTTTACTCCCAATACTCTTGCACAAAGCCCGAACATTTGTCTTGCGCATGTGTTTTCCTCAGTGACTCACCTCTGTATGGCTTTCAAAAAGAGAGCGTCTGGCGCTTGCTGTTTAAGGATATTCATGTGGTTTTCACTCAAACCCAAGGTAGATCCCACGCCGGGCGCTCTCTTTTTTCAAGTCTTTGGAAATCCGTCATTTTTGGCCCTGCGCACCGATCTCGCATTCTGGCAAGCGAGCCTGCCGCGCATGTGACGGCCGGTACAGGCGCACAACAACTTGTTTCGTTAAAGTGATGCCCCCGACCCGAAATTCCGATCGCACAGCATGACTACCAAGACCTCTACAGCGCCCCTGTCCATGGTGCAGATTCTTCTGTGCGGAGGCGCCATCGTCACCCTGTCCATGGGCATACGCCATGGTTTTGGCCTGTGGCTGCTGCCCATCACCCAGAGCATGGGCTGGACGCGCGAGAGCTTCTCGCTGGCCATTGCCGTGCAAAACCTCTCCTGGGGCGTGTTGGGCATTTTCGTGGGCATGCTGGCCGACCGCATAGGCGCGTTCAAGGTGCTGATTGGCGGCTCCATCCTCTATGCACTGGGTCTGGTCGGCATGGCGCTGTCCCCCACGCCGCTGTGGTTTCTGGCCACAGCCGGTGTGCTGATCGGTGCGGCTCAGGCCGGCACCACCTATGCCGTGATCTACGGCGTGCTGGGCCGGCAGATTCCCGTGGCACGGCGCAGCTGGGCCATGGGCGTGACGGCCGCCGCGGGTTCGTTCGGCCAGTTTTTCATGGTGCCGGTCGAAGGCAGCCTGATCGCCAGCGTGAACTGGTCCAACGCCTTGATGATCCTGGCCGTGTTTGCATTGCTGATCGCCGCCCTGGCGTTCGGGCTGCGCGAGCCGGGCTTTGCCAGCGGCGCGCCCGTCAAGCGCGAGCAGACCGTGGGTCAGGCGCTCAAGGAAGCCTGGAGCTACCCCAGCTTCCTGCTGCTGATGGCCGGCTATTTCGTCTGCGGCTTTCAGGTCATGTTCATCGGCGTGCACATGCCCAGCTACCTCAAGGACTTCGGCATGGCGCCCCAGGTGGCCAGTACCTCGCTGGCACTGGTGGGACTGTTCAATATCTTCGGCACCTATCTGGCCGGCAATCTGGGGCAGAAGATGCCCAAGCGCTATCTGCTGTCTGGCATCTACAGCCTGCGCTCAATAGCCACCATCTGCTTCTTGCTGGCCCCGCTGTCGCCCTGGTCGGTCTATATCTTCTGCGCGGCCATGGGCTTTCTGTGGCTGTCCACCGTGCCTCTGACCAATGCCACCATTGCCCAGATCTTCGGCGTGCAGCACCTGTCCATGCTGGGCGGCTTTGTCTTCTTCAGCCACCAGATCGGCAGCTTCCTGGGCGTCTGGCTGGGCGGCTATCTGTATGACATCAACGGCAATTACGATATGGTCTGGTATCTGTCGATTGCCCTGGGAATTTTTGCCGCCCTGGTCAATCTGCCCGTGCGCGAGACAGCCATCCCGCGCCAGCCAACCATGACGGCCTGAAGACCATGTCTCTCAAACGCTGGCAACACATCGCTATCTGGGCCGCCGTGCTTGCGGTGCTGCTGACCGTGTTTGCCCTGTATCTGCGGCCCGATTTCATGCTCACACTGGCGGACCAGGTCTGGGCCTGTTTCTGATTCAGGGCGCCACCCGGCCCCGCGGCCAGGCCGGGAGAGTACATGCCCCGCATCATCATCACCGGAGCTTCGGACGGCATAGGCGCCGAAATGGCCCGCCAGCTGGCGCAAACCCATCAGAGCCGGCTGCAGCTGACTCTGGCTGCACGCAATGCCGCCAATCTGGAAACCGTGGCCCAGCAATGCCGTGCACTGGGCGCACAGGTGCTGATCGCTCCCACCGATGTCAGCGATCAAGCCCAGTGCCGCGCGCTGATTGATGCCGCCGTGCGGCAGTTCGGCGGACTCGATGCACTGATCAACAACGCCGGAGTCTCGGCCCATGCGCTGTTCGAGGAAGTCCGTGCAGAGGACCTGGGCTGGTATGAGCGGCTGATGCGCATCAACCTCTGGGGCAGCGTCTGGTGCACCCATGCAGCGCTGCCGCAGCTCAAGGCCAGCCGGGGTCGCATCGTGGCGGTTTCGTCGTTGGCCGGATTGGTGGGGGTGCCGGGGCGCACGGCCTACAGCGCCAGCAAATTTGCCATGAGCGGCTTTTTCGAAGCGCTGCGCACCGAACTCAAGCCTGCGGGCGTCAGCGTGACCACGGCCTACCCCGGCGTGGTGGATACGCGCATCCGCTACCACGGCTACAACGCCAGGGGCGAAGCAGCAGGCGTCAGCGGCCTCAAGGAGGACGGTGCCATGAGCGCAGCGGAATGCGCGCGCCTCATCATCGACGGCATGAACCGCCGCCAGCGCGAGGTGGTGATGACGGGCAAGGGCAAGCTGGGCCGCTTCATGAAGCTGATTGTTCCGGGCCTGGTGGAAAAAATCGCCCTGGCCGCACTCAAGGATGACGTCAAACCGCATTGAAACCCTGACATGGCAGTACCCAACAAGCAAGCCACCTTCTGGTGCGCAGCAGCCATTTGCGCCGCCCTGCTCATCATGGCGGTCATCGCGCTAGGGGTTGCGCGCGACGCCATTCACCAGGTCGAGCAGTTGCGCACCACCAGCCAGCCTGTGCTCTATACCGTGACCGAGCTGGGGCCTCTGGATCACTATCGCCAACGCAGCTCCGTCACTATTGCGAGTGGCGACGGGCGAAATATCCACATTCCGCTGAACTCCAGCAAGACGCGCGTCCATAAAGTGGGAGCACAGATTCTGGCCAGAGTCCCTCCCGCAGATAGCCCACACGCGGGCACCGGTCTGCCGGAAGATGTGATTCAGGCAGGCTTCTGGCACTGGTATGGCCCTGTCATCTGGCTCACGCTCATTGGTCTGGTCGTAATGTTGGCGGGTGTGCTGCAACTGCGCCGCAAGCCTGGGTCTTAACAAGGCTTACAAGCGCTCTGGCACATAGCGGCCTGAGTGAGCAGGCTCGCTGCTATAGTTTTCAGCACAATGACTTGCCCTATTCCTGCCGCGGCAGCGACACTGCCCTCTTCCCATGGCGCGCAAGCGCCCTCCGACTGGATTGTCCGCTTCGCCCATCTGGTGCGCCCTCAGGGGCAGGTGCTTGATATCGCCTGCGGCCTGGGACGGCATATGCGGATGTTTCATGCATCCAATCACCCCGTAACCGGTATAGACAGAGCGCAGGAAGCTATCGATGCAGTAGCAAACCTGGGTCAGGCCATTCAGGCCGATATTGAAAACAGTCCCTGGCCCCTGCCCGGCCAGCAGTTCGACGCCGTGGTGGTGACCAACTATCTGTGGCGTCCGCTGTGGGCGCAGATTCTGGATAGCGTCAAGCCCGGTGGCGTGCTGCTCTACGAAACCTTTGGCCAGGGCAACGAAGCTTTTGGCAAACCCTCGCGCCCCGACTTTTTGCTGGCCCCAGGCGAGTTGCTGAAGATTTGCGAGGGCTGGACCATCGTGGCCTATGAGCACGGCCAGTTGCACCAGCCCGAGCGTGTGGTGCAGCGCATTGCCGCGATCAAGCCAGGAGCTGATAGCGCAGACCCTGCATTGCTTCAGGCCTGATTTCACTTCCCATATCGACAGCCCAGACTGCTTCATGCCTGACTACGCTCTGCTCCTCGCACACAATGAACATCCGGGCCCGACCACCGACTGGCCAGCCCAGCCAGGCGGCCCCTGCGAAGCCTGGGCCGAGTGGTTTGAAAGCACGCCGCTCCTGTTCAGCCTGCTGCTGGGCGATGCCCGGCATCTGCCCGAACTGGTGCCCTGCAGCGCCTACCAGGACAAGGAAAGCCTGATCTCCCTGGCCGCCCCCATGGATCAGGTCAAGGCACGCTGGCAATGGCTCAAGGCGCAGATGGAGCCGCTGCCCGCCCACTGGCCGGACTCGGTCAGAAAAAGCTGGCAGCAGATCGACGCCATCATCAGCCAAAGCCAGCGCCACTGGCTGCTGCTGGACTGCGCCACGCTGATCCCCCATGACTTTGACACACCCGAATACGCCGCAGCCTTGGGCTCGCTGCGCGAACGCTGCCTGCAATGGGACTGCAGCGCGGATAGCCTGCCCGAAGCGCTACAGGTTTTGAAGCAGCATCCGCATTTCCAGCTTGGCTGGTGGAGCCATTCGGTACTTGCTCGCACCGAAGTGATAGAGCGCTACAGCGATGACGACTGGCCTGCCTGGCTCAAGGACAACTATGTGGAGCGCTACCACAGCGCCTGGGACGAAGGCACGGATGCCTATTACGTGATGCCCCTGAAGCATCCGCGCACAGGTGAAAAGCTGCCTGGCGAAAACCATCGCGGCAACTGGCCCGTCGGCCTGGTCACGCCCTATGGCCGCTGGCTGGTCAAGCCTATTGAGGGCGCTTGCGGCGCCTACACATCAGGCGGCCATATCAATGTCCGCTACCCTGAAGCCAGGGAAGGCGAAGGTGAAAAGTCCGGCATCAAGGACTTGAACGGCAACTGGCTGGTGCCGCCATCCGCGGGCTACCTCAATGCCTATGCCGTCACGCCTCAGGTCATGGCCTGCAAATCGGCGAACGTGCCCGGTACGGAAGACCTGCGCAGCCTGCCCGGGCTGGAGCTGCTGCACGAGGGCCTCTCCAGCATCTACTACAACGCCGAAGAAGACGAGTTCATTCGCGCCGACAAGGGGCCCTATGGCACGTCTGGCGGCTCGCAAAAACTGCTGCTCAAGCCCGATGGAGCGCCGCTGTTTGACGCCAGCCTCTATGAGCAAGTCCACGACTTCGATGCCAGGACCGGCCTGGCCGTAGTGCTCGCACGCGTGCCCACCCGCAACGAACAGGACGAGACAGACTTCGAGATTCGTGAAGGCGTGATCCATATCAGCGGCCAGGAAATCATCCCCTGCGCATACCAGACCATCGAACGCGGCTTCAACAGTTCCCCACCCAAGGTGCTACCGGGTGGCAAGCTGCTGGCGATCACCGAAAAAGGCCAACCCCATATCTACAACACCAAGGGCAAGCTGTTGGCAGCGCCCGAGGTCTGGTGCCCGCCGCTGAACTGCAGCCCCAAAAAAAATGAGCTGCTCACCTTCATGGGAGAAGGGCCGGAGGCCGAATTGCTGATGTTTTCCATCAAGGACTTCAGTCTCACCCGTACCGGCGAAACCTGGGATGACTATCGCAATGCCATGCGCGGCATGTTCAAGGGTCTCGACGATGAAGCCCCAGCCACCACCATCACGCGCGCGGAGCTGATCGAAGCCGAGGACGAAACCTGGATGCAGGACATCACCCGCATCCTCTGCCTGGGCGATGAGGACGAGGCCGGCGAACTGCTGCAGCAATGGCGCGACTGCGTGGCCGAACCCGACCCTGATGAAATGGGCTGGGACAATGGCGAAGATGGAGCTGGCGAGATCGACCCCGATGTGATGCATTTGCCCGAAAGCGACAATGCACTGACGCTGTACTGGATACACCTGCTGCCCATTGCCAGCCAGTTCGCGCGCTTTGACTGGAAGGATGCAGACGGCATTGCCAACACCCACTGGCTGCCCGGCAGCGACGACTGGAACTGGGACACGCCGGCCGATGGCGTGGAGTCGGGACTCGAACATCTGGCCGAACATCTGGGCAGCCGCAATCTGAGCCTGATCAGACTGGCCACCGATGACGACAGCATCCGCATCACCGTGGTGCGTACCGAGGATGCCGAGGACTTTCTCGATAGCCTGGCCCAGGCCAGCATCAGCGCCTCCAACTACAGCGCCAGCTGAGGGCTCGCGGCAAGCGGGCCGGTCATCAAGCAAGCCTCTCCCGCCTGAACATCCATCCACAAGATGGCGAAGGACAGCGCCACGCCATGCAACAAACTGACGCAACAACAACAATGTTTTCGTCAAATCGTCATTTATTGACAACATATCGACAAAAACAGGGTTTTGCTCCGCAGCATGACCTCAAATCTGCGCAATGGCGGGCAAGCCTGTTTGTAGAATGAAACTTTCCCGTTTTCTGATTGCGGATATGACATCTTCCTCCGTTGCTCTGACTGGCAGCATTGTTGCCCTCATTACGCCCATGCTCGAAGACGGTAGCATCGACTACCCGGCGCTGCGCAAACTGATCGACTGGCATGTGGCCGAAGGCACTCATTGCATAGGCGTGGTCGGCACAACGGGCGAATCTCCCACCGTCAATGTGGACGAACACTGCGAAATCATTCGCGTGGCAGTGGAACAGGCTGCGGGCCGCGTCTCCATCATGGCCGGCTGCGGCGCCAACAGCACGCATGAAGCGATCGAGCTGGCCAAGTACGCCAAGAAGGTCGGCGCCGACAGCCAGTTGCAGGTCGTGCCCTACTACAACAAGCCCACGCAGGAAGGCCAGTACCAGCACTTCAAGGCGATTGCCGAAGCCACTGGCGACCTGCCCGTGATTCTCTACAACGTGCCCGGTCGCTCGGTCGCCGATATGCAGCATGAAACCGTGCTGCGTCTGGCCCAGATTCCCGGCATCGTCGGCATCAAGGAAGCCACCGGCAATATCGAACGCGCCCAATGGCTGATCCGCGATGTGCCTGCCGGTTTTGGCGTCTACTCCGGTGACGACCCCACCGCCGTGGCCCTGATGCTGTGCGGCGGCCACGGCAATATCAGCGTGACAGCCAACGTGGCTCCGCGCCTGATGAGCGAGCTGTGCACTGCTGCGCTGGCCGGCGACATCAAGCGCGCCATGGAAATCCAGTTCCAGCTCATGCCCCTGCACAAGAGCCTGTTCGTGGAAGCCAATCCCATTCCCGTGAAATGGGCTGCGGCCCGCATGGGCTTGTGCAGCCCTGCCATGCGCCTGCCAATGACGCCGCTGAGCGAACAATTCGAATCCGTTGTCGAAGGCGCTCTGCGTAAAGTTGGCGTACTCTGATCGAGTTGCGCTAAGCTAGCGGTTTTTCGCACATAGCTTGAACGCTACCCAAGGACAATCCGCGTGAAACAAAACACAGCACGTTTGGGCCTGCTCAGCCTCGCGCTGGGCCTCACAGCCTGCACGACCACGTTCCAAGAGACCAAGATCGACTACAAGAGCGCAGGCAAAAACCAAGCCCCTTCGCTCGAAGTGCCTCCGGATCTGACGCAGCTGTCGCAAGACTCGCGCTACATCGTCCCTGGTGGCGTTGTTTCCGCAGCGGCCATGCAAGCCAACGCCAAGGCCGGCAAGCCCACCGACAGCAATACCGCGGCCAACAAGATCGGCGACGTGCGCATTGAACGTGATGGCGCCGAGCACTGGCTGGTCGTGGACCGCTCGGCCGACAAGCTCTGGGAGCCCACACGCGACTTCTGGCTGGAAAACGGGTTCATCTACGCGATGGAAGACCGCCAGTTGGGCATTCTGGAAACCGACTGGGCTGAAAACCGCGCCAAGTTGCCTCAGGACGTCATCCGCAAGACGCTGGGCAAGGTCTTCGACTCGCTCTACTCCACCAGCGAACGCGACAAGTTCCGCACCCGCCTGGAGCGCGAACCCGATGGCAAGACCCGCATTTATGTCACCCACCGTGGCATGCAGGAGGTCTATACCAGCGAGCGCAAGGACAACACCATCTGGCAGCCGCGTCCTCGCGACCCCGAGCTGGAGACCGAGTTCCTGCGCCGTCTCATGGTCAAGCTGGGCGTGAGCGAGGAACAGGCCTCTGCCGTTGCCAAGGCCGACCGCAGCGCTGCCGTGGCCAGCACCAGCACCGCACGCATGGAAACCGTCAACGGCGTTCCAGTGCTGCAACTGGGTGAGGACTTTGAACGCGCCTGGCGCCGTGTGGGCGTGGCACTGGACCGCACCGGCTTCACGGTGGAAGACCGTGACCGCAGCCGCGGCGTCTACTATGTGCGCTATGTGGATCCGAACGCCAAGACGGAAACCAAGGGCTTCTTCAGCAAGATCTTCAGCCAGGGCAAGGAAGCTGCGCCTCCGGCCAAGTACCAGATCCTGGTCAAGGGCAATGGCAACCAATCCCAGGTCTCCGTGCTCAACGAGCAAGGTCAACCTGACAGCACTGCCAACGGTCAGCGCATCATTCGCGTGATCACGGACGATCTGAAATAAGCTTCAGACAAGCAAAGCCGTGCCAAGCCACCTGGAACACCAGGTGGCTTTTTTATTGCAGCTACTCCATCAAAGCTTTCCAAAAGCAGCGCCACCCCTTGAAGCGGAAAAAGCGGGCATAAAAAAGCCCCCCACGCTTGCCCACTGACGTGTGCCCGCTGCCCCCAAGGGGGCTTTATTGCCTTGGGGCGGCCCGGCGGCAATAAAAAAAACCGCACCATGGTGCGGTTTTTTTTTGCTCAGGGCCTGAGCCCTTTGCCTGCTTGAGCAGTTGCTTACTTTGCAGTAGCAGCGCCGGTAGCGGCATCAGCGTTGGCCTTGGCGGCGTCAGCGTCAGCAGCGGGGGCAGCAGGAGCTTCAGCAGCGGGAGCTGCAGGAGCATCAGCAGCAGGTGCGGGAGTTTCAGCGGCGGGAGCAGCAGGAGCTTCAGCAGCAGGTGCGGGAGCAGGAGCTTCCACAGCAGGAGCGGGAGCAGCAGGAGCTTCAGCCTTCTTGTCACCGCAAGCGGCCAGAGCTGCAGCAGCGATCACGGTAGCCAGAATCAGAGAGTTCTTCATAACAGTTTCCTAGTTTGTAGGTTCAGCAGACAGTAGGTGGATTGCCATTACGGTCAGCTTGTTGCAGCTATTGATCGCTTTGGCAGATCAGGTCAAACAGTAAATTGACTCGGTTCGCATTATAGGTAGTTTTGCCCATTGCTGACTAACACTGACAGCATCTAAACAATTCCGCACAAATCAATGCAAGGTCTATTTACCGAACAAGCTCTCGCTTGCTGTGCTTCACACTTTGGACCAGAAATCCATTCCTGTCAATTTTCTGACTCATCTTTAATAAATCTTTACAAAATCATCACCAGGCACTCAAAAGTGGCAGGAATGACCCAGCAAGAAAGCACGTAAGTTAGCATGGACCCGGTTACAAGTCCACCCTGTTCAGTCGCCCGAGCGCACCCAGCCGGCGTCAAACCAGGATGAAAGCAGCTCCAGCGCATCGTCGCTGGCGGTCGCCAGATCCTTGCGGGACAGAGCCTTGGTGTCAGCCAGCTTGCGCATCAGCGTCGCATCGCGGCCACCTGCCAGATAGCTTTCCCCGTTGATGAAAATGTGCTTTGCGTCATACATCATGCGACTGCGGCGATCCAGCACCACGCTTTCGAACATGCCGTTTTCGTCACCATGCTCAAACCAGACATTGGGCTTGGGCTCGGTCAGGTACTCACCCAGCGCACGCTCCAGTGCCAGAGGTTCGGCCATGGCTTTCTTCAAGGCCTCGCGCGCAAAGTCATACATGCCCTCGGGAATCAGCGCTGGGTTGCTGACCGCTTCCTGCTTGGGGTCCTTGTAGATGACCGGATTCTCGGGTTCGTCCGGCTCGTCCGACATGCGCAGCAGCAACTCGCGCCCCAGCTCGCTACGGTCGGGCGAACGAAAGCCGATGGAATAAGTCATGCACTCACCCTCGGCCACACCGTCGTGCGCCCACTTGGGTGGTAGATACAGCATGTCACCGGGCTCGAGCACGAACTCTTCCTCGGGCTCGAAGTTGGCCAGAATCTTCAAAGGCTTATCGGGCTGCAGCGACAGGTCTTTCTGACGGCCAATGCGCCAGCGGCGCTTGCCATGGGCCTGCAGCAGAAACACGTCATAGCTATCGAAATGCGGACCCACGCCGCCCTGATCGGTGGCAAAGCTGATCATCAGATCATCGAGGCGTGCCTCGGGTACAAAGCGGAATTGCTGCAGCAGCTCGTGCACCTTGGCGTCGTGCATGTCTACGCCCTGCACCAGCACGGTCCAGCCCGGTTTGTTCAGGGCAGGCAGGCTGCGGCGCGACAACGGGCCGTGGCCGAGCTTCCAGTTGCCACCATCGAGCTGCTGGATCAGGCGCGACTCCACACCATCTTCGCCAGCCATGGCCAGCAGACGTGCGCGTGGAATGGGGGCTTTGAACCCCGGGATGGCCTGGCGCACAAGCAAAGGCTTTTTATGCCAGTGCTTGCGCATGAATTGAGAAGCGGTGAGCCCACCAAGCAAGGCGAGCGGCGTATTGATGTCCATGGAAACAGTCCTGCCGTATAAGCAACGGACTGCATTGTCCTATAGCGTCAATAACGCATGCTGGCGTCGATCAAAGCTTTCGCGGAATCAGGCCCTGAGCGCGCGGTACTCGCTGGGAGACATGCCGACATAAGCCTTGAAGGCACGGCTGAAATGGGCGCTGTTGCCAAAGCCGCAGTCCATGGCGATCTCGGTAATGGTGCGGTGCGCCAAGGCTGGCGAATGCAACTCTCTCATGCACAGCTCCAGACGGCTTTGCTGAATGAAGGCGCCCAGCGACAGCTCGCGTCCCGCGAAAGCGTTGTGCAGATGACGCTTGCTGCAGTTGAGTGCCTGCGCCACCTGCTCGACCGAAAGGCCCGGATCACGCATATGGCTGGCCACATGCTCGCAGATGCGGTCATACAGCGCCTGTTTCTGAGTGACGGCCGTGGCTTGGCCCGCCATGGCCTGCAGCGAAAGATGCACCATATCGATCAGCAACTCCCCCGCGCGCCGCGCCAGCGGCGCGGCCATGCTGTCCAGCTCCTGATAGGTGCTGCGCATGGTCTGCAAGGCAATGCGCGCAATACCGCTGCTGCCGCTGACGCTGCGCCCCATGAGGCCGTCGAGCCGCAGGCCCCGGTCGACAATGCTTTGCTTGGGCACCATCATGATCAGGTGCTCGGTATGACTGGGATTGGCGACCTCGTATGGCTGAGAGGTGTCGTAGATCACCCAGTCACCGCTGCTGACACTGACTTGCTGGCCGTTTTGCAGCACCTGGGCATGCCCATCCCATGGAGCCACGATCTTGAGATAGGCCATCTCGCTGTCTCGCAGCTTGTGGGAATCGCGAATCACACGGTGGCGGTCCGCTTCGAGCTTGGTCAGCATCACATCTCCGGCATAGGCGACATTGATACGCCCGTCAAAACGGGTGTCTCCGTACAAATCCGTGTCCAAGCCGGAAAACAGCTGTGCCATCCAGTCATGCCAGGCAGGAGCGGTTTCCTTCTCCGGCAATCCTTCAGTGCTCAGCACTACTGACGCGCTCATGTGCCTTGACTCCTTATCGTGCGCAATCTGCCTGTATCGACAGTCCATAGCGCCATTATCGGCAAGCACGCACTTTCTCGCACAGGGTATCAGCCAGTCTCCCAGCACAGGCCTCAACCCTAGGGAAAACCCGCTACCGGGTGCACGATTCGACAAACCGTTTGTGCGCGCACAGCACAGCACCACCCATCCTGCTTTTCTACGATTGCACTCACCCTGAATCAGGCAAGCACAAGAAATGAGTTGGAGACAAGCCCCGCAGCACAAACATTCTGCGCGGCATCGCACCTGTCTTCGCTCCGTTAGACCCACATCAATGCTTTGATGCACCGCGAAGGAAGCAAACATGATTGAACAAACCATGCTTATCGGCGGACAAGCCGCCCAGGCCAGCAACGGCACCACATTCGAACGCAAGAATCCGCTGGACGGCTCGGTCGCCACACGCGCACCGGCAGCCACAACCGCCGATGCCGTGCGGGCCGTAGAAGCCGCCCAGGCGGCCTTCCCTGCCTGGGCGGCCCTGGGCCCCACAGAACGCAGGCTGATACTGATGAAGGCCTCGCAGGCCCTGGAGGCCAAGGCCGAAGCCTTTGCCGCAGCCATGGCTGCCGAAACTGGCGCCTCCGGCATCTGGGCCGGCTTCAATGTGCATCTGGCCGCCAATATGTTTCTCGAAGCCGCATCGCTGACCACCCAGATCAACGGCCAGCTGATTCCTTCGGATATCCCCGGCAGCATGGCCATGGCCGTGCGCCAGCCCGCCGGCGTGGTGCTGGGCATCGCCCCCTGGAATGCCCCCATCATCCTGGCCGTGCGCGCCATTGCCACGCCCCTGGCCTGCGGAAATACCGTGATCCTCAAGGGCTCGGAGCTGTGCCCTGCCACGCACGGTCTGATCATCGAAGCGCTGCAGGAAGGCGGCTTGCCGCCTGGTGTGGTGAACTTTGTGACCAATGCGCCCGAAGACGCCGGCGCCGTAGTCGAGGCCATGGTGGCTCACCCCGCCGTGCGCCGCGTGAACTTCACGGGCTCGACGCGCGTGGGCCGCATCATCGGCCAGACCTGCGCCAAGTACCTCAAGCCCGTCATTCTGGAGCTGGGCGGCAAGGCTCCGTTCCTGGTCCTGGACGATGCCGATGTGGATGCCGCCGTGGCCGGCTGCACCTTTGGCGCCTTCGCCAACTCGGGCCAGATCTGCATGTCCACCGAACGCATCATCGTGGACGAGGCCGTGGCCGAGGAGTTCATCGCCAAGCTCGTGGCACGCGCCACATCGCTGCCTCTGGGCGACCCACGCCAAGGTCCCGTGGTGCTGGGTTCCGTCGTGGACATGAACACCGTGAACCGCGTCAACGAACTCATCGACGACGCCGTCGCCAAGGGTGCCAGGATTCTTTGCGGCGGCAAGGCCAGCGACACCCTCATGGCCGCCACACTGTTAGACGGCGTGACGCCCGAGATGCGAATCTTCCGAGAAGAGACCTTTGCCCCGGTGAAAGCCATCGTGCGCGTGCGTGGCGAAGAGCAGGCCATTGCCATGGCCAACGACAACGAGTTCGGCCTGTCTTCCGCCGTCTACACCAGGGACACAGCGCGCGGCTGGCGCGTGGCCGGCCGCATCGAAGCCGGTATCTGTCATGTCAACGGTCCCACCGTGCACGACGAGGCACAGATGCCTTTCGGCGGCGTGAAGAACTCGGGCTACGGCCACTTTGGCGGCCAGGCCGGTATCGATGCCTTTACCGACACCCGCTGGATCACCATGCAGACCACCGCACGTCACTACCCCTTCTAAAGCGTCCAGGACAGCAGTCGTAGCCGGCAGGCATGACTCCTGTCTTCGCTTGAAACCTCCATCGCGGGCATTGGGCCATGAGGCAAATACCTCAGGTGCAGCGCCAGCATGGGCAAGGTGCAAACCCAAGCTTGCGCCTTGTGTCTGCCGACCATCACAGAACCACCGGAGACTCACGTTGAAAAATCTATACCCACTGGCCCTGGCAGCCCTGCTGTCAGGTCTCAGTCTCTCCGCCTCGGCGGCGGACTCTCAAAGCACCAGCCCAGGCCAGCGTTACTACGAAAAGACCTGCGCCAAATGCCATGAGGCCGGCATAGGCCCTGTCATCAAGGGCCGCGGTTTTCCTCCCCAGACCTACATGATCATCGCGCGCAACGGCATGAACGCCATGCCGGCCTTTCGCGTGACCGATATCGACGACGCCACGCTGGAAGATCTGGCCAACTATCTGTCCAAGACAGAGGCCCCCAAGGCTGCCGAGCCCGTCAAAAAGTAAAGAGGACGATGTGATGCAAACCGATCGCCGCTCTCTACTCAAAGGCCTGGCCGCTGCAGGCCTAGCTGTCTCCGGCATGGGCCTGACACAAGTGGCCTCCGCGCTGACCGGCAAGACTGCTGCGTCCAGCGACGTGCTGGCCGTGACCTCCGCCCTGCACGGATCCGCCCTGGATGCTGCCTTTGCGGCCGGTGTTCAAGACACCGCCCTTGGCGCAGCCCACACCGGCCTGCAAGGCCTGGACAGTGCCGCCTTCAACCAATTGGGCGAGCTGCTGGCCGACGGCAAACAAACCCTGCTGGTAGGCCTGCTCGATGACGCCTCGGCCACGCTGGTGCTGGACCTTGTTCGCTCCAGCGGTGGCCGCGTGCTGGCTGTCGAGAACCACCGCGTGGACAGCGCCGCCGCCGACTGGGCCCGGGCACTAGGCCAATCGCTGGTCTCGGGCCAAGCCATGAACACCCCCGCAGCAGTCGCCGGCAACGAAGCCCGCGTGTCTTTTCGCTGCGTGATCTAAAACAAGGAAAGCAGAGCATGACAAGCAAATACATGGCCCTGCCCAAGGGCATGAGCGAGAGCAGCTTTGACGCCGCCATCGCCAAGTTCAAGAAAGCCCTGGGCGAAGACAATGTGATGATCAAGGACGAGCTGGTTCGTCCCTACACCAAGGTGATGATGGCTGTGCCCACCGAAGAGCACACACCATCGGCCGTGGTGACCGCCACCACCGTGGAGCAGGTGCAGCAAGTCGTCAAGATCTGCAACGAGCACAAGGTGCCCGTATGGACCATCTCCACCGGCCGCAACTTCGGCTACGGCTCGGCCGCACCGGGCCAGCGCGGCCAGGTGGTGCTGGATCTGCGCAAGATGAACAAGATCATCCACGTGGACCCCGAACTGTGCACGGCCCTGGTCGAGCCTGGCGTGACCTACCAGATGCTCTACGACTACCTCGAAGAGAACAAGATTCCCTTGATGCTGTCGTTCTCGGCACCTTCGGCCATTGCCGGCCCGCTGGGCAACACCATGGACCGCGGCGTGGGCTACACCCCCTATGGCGAACACTTCATGATGCAGTGCGGCATGGAAGTGGTGATGGCCAACGGCGATGTGCTGCGCACCGGCATGGGCGGCGTCAAGGGCGACAAGGCCTGGCAGGTGTTCAAGTGGGGCTACGGCCCGACGCTGGATGGCATGTTCACCCAGTCCAACTACGGCATCTGCACCAAGATGGGTTTCTGGCTGATGCCCAAGCCCCCGGTCTTCAAGCCGCTGGAAATCCAGTTCGACGAAGACAGCGATATCTCCGAGATCGTGGAATTCATCCGCCCCCTGCGCATCGCCCAGGTCATCCCCAACTCGGTGGTGATTGCCGGCGTGCTGTGGGAAGCATCCACCTGCAACACCCGCCGCTCGGACTACACCACCGCGCCCGGCCATACACCGGACGCCATCCTCAAGCAGATCCAGAAAGACAAGCACCTGGGCGCCTGGAATGTCTACGCCGCGCTGTACGGCACCAGGGAGCAGGTCGACGTCAACTTCAAGATCGTGCAGGACGCGCTCAGAAAGCTGGGCAAGGGCCGCTTGATCACCGAGGAGATGGCCGGCGACACCCAGCCCTTCAAGTACCGTGCCCAACTCATGTCGGGCGTGCCCAACCTGCAGGAATTCGGCCTCTACAACTGGCGCGGGGGTGGCGGCTCGATGTGGTTTGCCCCTGTGTCGCAGGCGCGCGGCAGCGAGTGCGACAAGCAGAAGTCGCTGGCCAAGAAGATCCTCAACAAGCATGGCCTGGACTATGTGGGCGAGTTCATCGTCGGCTGGCGCGACATGCACCATGTCATCGACGTACTGTACGACCGCAGCAACGAAGAGGAAACCAAGCGTGCCAACGCCTGCTTTGCCGAGCTGCTGGACGAGTTCGAAAAGGAAGGCTATGCCGTGTACCGCGTGAACACGGCCTTCCAGGAGCGCGTGGCGCAGAGCTACGGTCCGGTCAAGCGCGATATCGAGCGCAAAATCAAGCGTGCCCTGGACCCCAATGGGATTCTGGCTCCGGGTAAGTGCGGGATAGATATTTAAGCGCCCCCTGAGGCGCTACGCGCCTTCCCCCTCTCTGCTTCGCGGAGGGGGACGACAGCCTCGCTGCGGGGCGGCCCTTGCTCGCTGCCCCTTGATTGGGGCATGCCTGCTTCAGTGCTGCGCCCTGGCTTCAATTTTTAAAGCCACCTGATTTGAAAACGCCAGGTGGCTTTCTTTTTTTCCTGATCACTACCGAATCAATAGCTTCCAGCGCTTTACTACATTGAGCTCAAGGCCAATTTGATGCTTAATTCAGCAAGCTTGATGCCTGCACACCAGCCCTGAACTGGGCCGGAGTCTGCCCCGTGTGCTGCTTGAACAAACGGCTCAGATGCGCGCCGCTGGCAAAGCCGCTGGCCAGCGCCAGCTCCGTCAGGGTGCAGTGACGGTTGGCAGGACTGAGCAGCTCACGCTGGAACAGGGCCACGCGCTCGGCCCAGATATGCTGGCTGATGGACAGGCTCTCATCGGCAAAGGCGTTGTAGAGATGGCGCTTGCTGCAGTTGAGCGCGGCGGCCACGGCATCCACGCTCAGGGCCGGATCGCGCAGATGCTGGCGCACATAGGCCTTGATGCGGCCCAGCAGCAGCTCGCTGGCGCTCAGCGAGGCCGCACGGCCACAGGCATCGAGCAGGGACAGCTGGATCAGCTGCAGCAGCGAATCCGTCACATGCTGGGCCAGTCCCTGGCCCATGGCCCGGCATTCGGCGAACGTGCCGCGCATCATGTCCAGCGCAATGCGGGACACGCCTTCGCTGCCTCCCACATAGCGCCCCATGAGGCCGTCAATGGCGCGGCAATGGTCTTCGAAGCGGCTTTTGGGCAGGGTGATGATCAGGTGCTCGCACCACTCCGGGTTGAGCACCTCGTACTCCTGGGTGGTGTCATAGATCAGCCACTGGCCGCTGCGCGCCACGGCCTCGCGTCCGTTCTGGCAGACGCGGGCTTCGCCGTGCCAGGGGGCCACGATCTTGAGGAAGTCGGTGCTGTGACGAGCCATGCTGGCCGAAGTGCGCCGCACGCGATGACGACCGGCCTCGATCCGGGTCATGCCCACCGCCCCCAGCTCGAAGGTGCCCAGCCGCGCCGAGAAATGGTGGTCGCCATAAACATCGCTCTCGAGTCCGTAAAGCGTGGACATCCAGTGCTGCCAGGCACCCACGGCTTGAGCACCTTGCATCTCGGTCATCTTCTCGATCACTTGGTTGGCAGGAATGTCTGGCCGCATCTGGGCTCCTGAAGAAGTAACAGGATGCTTCATTATCCCCAGCTGCGCGGACCCGGGTCCGGGCAAAACCGGCGCCTCGCAGGGAAATCAGTGTTTACCCACAGACACTTGCATGCTCAGACAAGACGCAATGCACGCCCAGACAAACCCCTGTCTACGCGATTTCCTACGATGGCCGAAGAACCCGGACACCCGTCCATCAAAAAGGAGACAAGCATGACATTCGCCGACAAGCGTTGTGTTCTCAAGAGCCTGGTCGCGGCCACTGCCCTGGCGGGTCTGTGGGGCGCGGCCCTGGCCCAGGAAGCGCCCAAGTCCATCCGCATCGGCTGGGCAATTGCCAAGACGGGCGTCAACGCGGGCGGTACCTCCGTGACCACGGCACCCAACTACAAGCTTTGGGTCAAGGAGATCAACGACGCCGGCGGCATCCTGCTCAAGGCCTATGGCAAGCGCGTGCCCATCGAGGTCATCGAATACGACGACCGCTCCAGCACCGAGGAGGCCGTGCGCGCCACCGAGCGCCTGATCACCCAGGACAAGGTCGACTTCGTGCTGCCGCCCTGGGGCACGGGCTCCAACCTGGCCGTAGGGCCGACCTACGAGAAGCACAAATACCCGCTGCTGGCCGCCACCTCGGTGACCGACAAGGCCCCCGATCTGGCCAAGCGCTGGAAACACGCCTTCTTCTTCCTGGGCACGGGCGGCGAATATGCCGAGGGTCTGGTCGCGCTGCTGCAGCAGGCCAAGAAGGACGGCAAGATCAACAACAAGATCGCCATGATCAACATCGCCGACGGCTTTGGCGTCGAGCTGGCCAATGCCACGCGCAAGGCCGCCAAGCAGCATGGCTTCGAGCTGGTCTACGACAAGAGCTATCCGATCGGCACGCAGGACATGACGCCCATCATCAACGAGGCCAAGGGCAAAGGGGCCGACACCTTCGTAGCCTACTCCTACCCGCCCGACACCATGCTGATCAACGAGCAGGCCAGGACGCTGGGCCTGGCTCCCAAGGTGCTGTTCACCGGCGTGGGCACGCAATTCCCCATGTTCAAGGGCAAGTTCGGCGCTGCGGCCGAAGGCGTGATGGCACCGGGCGGCATCGATGCCGGCAACCCGCAGATGCAGGCCTACCTCAAGCGCTTCAAGGAAGTGACCGGCCAGGAATCGGACCGCTTTGCCAGCCCCATCGTCTACACCTCGCTGCAGATGCTGCAGCAGGCCATCGAGCGCGTGGGCAAGATCGATCGCGCCGCCGTGACCCAGGAGCTCAAGAGCGGCAGCTTCGAGACTGTGCTCGGCCCCGTGAAGCTGGAAAACCAGCAACTGACCAAGCTCTGGCATGTGGGCCAGTGGCAGAACGGCGAGTTCAATGCGATTGCGCCGACCAACCGGGCGGGGGTTAGGCCCGCGGTGATTCCGCGGGTCACCCCCTGAGCGGCTATGCCGCTTCCCCCTCTCTCTACGCGCTTCGCGCTTGGGAGGGGGACGATGCCATCGCCGCGAGGCGGCTCTTGCTCGGCATCTCTGATACCCCATGGCCACCAGTGTGCCCAGCTCCGCAAGAACTATCAAAACAAGATCTGGTTGCGCATGTCTCGCTTTCACTATGCATTGATTTCATAACAAGAACAATGAATCACCAGCGGTATACGCTATGAATTTAATAGACATCCTTCTCGCTGGCGCCATGCTGGGCGGGCTCTACGGCCTGGTGGCCATGGGGCTGACACTGCAGTACGGCGTGGCGCGCATCATGAATCTCTCGTATGGGGAGTTTCTGATTGCGCCGGCCTTTCTGGCCTTTTTTGCGGTGAGCAGCTGGGGTATTTCACCGCTGCTTCTGGTGCTGCTGGTGGTGCCGCTGGGCTTTGCCATCCAGTGGCTGATCTATCAGCTGCTGCTGACCCCGCTGGTGCGCCGCGCCAAGGGCGGACCGGCGCTGGAGGTGGATTCGATTCTGGCCACCTTCGGCATGCTGTTCGTCGTACAGGGCGTCATGCTGGTGATGTTCGGCGGCGACTATCACAGCTACAGCTATCTGGCCAAGCCTGTGGAGATCCTGGGCAGCAAGGTCGCGGCCAACCGTCTGCTGGTGCTGGGCTTTGCGATCGTGCTGGGCGGCGGCCTGTACCTGCTGCTGACGCGCACCCGCGCCGGCGCCGTGGTGCGCGCCGTGTCCGTGGCACCGCAGTTCGCACATCTGGTCGGCATCAATGTGCGCAGCACGGCGGCACTGGCCTACGGTCTGGGCGGTGCGCTAGTGGCGGTCTGCGGCGTGCTGGTCAGCATGTTTCTGCCCTTCTCGGCCGGCATGGGCACCATGTTTGCCATGAAGGCGCTGATCGTCGTCATCATGGGCGGCGTGGGCAATCTCATGGGTTGCCTGGTCGCCGGCATGCTGCTGGGCTTTGCCGAGACGCTGGTGGCCTCCTTTGTCGACCCCGGCCTGACGCTGGCCGTCAATTACGCGGTGTTCCTGCTGGTGCTGCTGTTCAAGCCCACAGGGCTGTTCGGGAGGGCCGCACGATGAATCCGAACCATCGCAAGGAAATCCTGATCTGGGCCGTCAGCGCCGCCGCCCTGTTGGGCCTGGCACTGCTGCCGCGCTGGCTGACGGACGAGTACTACCTCTCGCTCATGATCAGCATCCTGATGTACTGCGTGCTGGCCACGGCCTGGGCGCTGTTCTCGGGACCGACGCGCTATATCTCGCTGGCCACGGTCGCCTTCTTCGGCATGGGCGCCTATGTCACCGCCGTGTTCGGCGAGTCCCTGCCCTGGGCCGCCGTGCTCGGCATTGCAGCCGGCGTGGGCCTGGTCATGGCATTGATCGTGGGGCTGTCCACGCTGCGGCTGTCGGGCGTGTACTTTGTGATCTTCAGCTTTGGCCTGGCCGAGCTGGTCAAGCAGCTCGTCACCTGGTGGGAAGTCAACATCACCAAGGATCTGGGCCGCTATGTATTCGTGGAGATCACCCAGCTCGATATCTACTGGCAGCTGTTGGCCATGCTGGCCCTGGTGCTGGCGCTGCGCGCCCTCATCAACCGCTCGCGCCTGGGTCTGGCGCTGCGCGTGATCGGCGAGGACGAGACCGTGGCCACCCATGTGGGCATCAACACCACCACGGCCAAGCTGCTGCTGTTTGCCGTCAGCGCCGTGTTCATCACCGTCACGGGCGCCATCATGGCTCCGCGCTGGACCTATATCGACCCCAGCATTGCCTTTGCTCCCGCCGTCTCGTTCCAGACGCTGATCATGGCCTTGCTCGGCGGTGCCGGCGCGCTGTTCGGCCCGATTCTGGGGGCCGTGCCGCTGGTGCTGCTATTCGAGTACCTGGGTGCCAACTTCCCCAACCATTTCTCGATTCTGCTGGGCCTGGTGTTCATCGTGATCGTCTACTTCATTCCCCAGGGTCTGTCTGGCGTGCTGGCCAGGCTGCTGGGCAGGGATGCGGCCAGCAAGGGAGACCAGCCATGAAGACCGCCACCCTGCTTTCCGTGCGCGGCGCCACCAGGCGCTTTGGCGGCCTGGTGGCCGTCAACGAACTGAGCTTTGACGTCTACCCGGGCGAGGTCGTGGGCCTGCTCGGCCCCAATGGATCGGGCAAGACCACGGCCATGAATCTGATCTCGGGCGCCCTGCCCGTCAACAGCGGCGAGATCGTATTCAACGGCAAGCCCATCCACCAGCTCAAAAGCCACCAGATCGCCCGCCTGGGCGTGGCGCGCACCTTCCAGCTGGTCAAGGTGCTGGGCTCCATGAGCTGCACCGACAACGTCATCGCCGGCATGGCCTTCAAGCCCCGACCACTATTTGGCAAACCTGCTGCTGCGCGTGCCCTGCAACTGCTCAATCAGGTGGGTCTGGCCGAATTTGCGAATACTCCTGCAGGCGACCTCACCTATATCAACCAGAAGCGCCTGGAGCTGGCCCGCGCGCTGGCGCTGGAGCCGCAGATCCTGCTGCTCGACGAATGGCTGGCCGGACTGAACCCCACCGAGCTGCAGCAGGGCATTGCGCTGATCCGGCAGCTGCAGGCCACAGGGCTGACGATTCTCATGGTCGAACATGTGATGGACGCCGTGCACGCGCTGTGCAGCCGCTGCGTGGTGATGAACGCGGGCACGAAAATCGCCGACGGCCCCACGGCCCAGGTGCTCAAAGAGCCCGAGGTGGTACGTGCCTACCTGGGGGAAGATGTGAGTGCAGATGAAGACCAGCCAGCGGAGGCCCGCCATGCTTGAAGTGCGCAATATCTCGGTGAGCTACGGCAAGCATGAGGCGCTGCACCAGGTCAGCCTCCAGGTGCAGCCCGGCGAGCTGGTCGTCATGCTGGGCGCCAACGGAGCGGGCAAGTCCAGCCTGCTCAAGGCGCTGGGCGGCATGGTCATGCCGCAGGCCGGGGCCAGCGCCCAGCTGGCCGGCCAGGAGCTGATGCAGCTGCCCCAGCATGCCATCGTGCAAGCCGGCCTGGCCCTGGTGCCCGAGGGGCGCGGCGTGTTCGGCGATCTCAGCGTCAAGGAAAACCTGCTGCTGGGTGCCCAGCCCCGGCGCGCCCGCGCCAACGAGGCCCGCAATCTGGAGCAGGTCTTCGCCCTCTTTCCCAAGCTGCGCGACCGCCTGACCCAGGCCGTGCGCACCATGAGCGGCGGCGAGCAGCAGATGGTGGCCGTGGGCCGCGCTCTCATGAGCCAGCCCGATATCCTGTTGCTGGACGAGCCTTCGCTGGGCCTGTCGCCGCTGATGTGCAAAGAGCTGTTCGCAGCCCTGGCGCGCATCAAGACACTGGGCATGGGCGTGCTGCTGGTGGAACAGAACGCGCGCCAGAGCCTGGCTATTGCCGACCGTGGCTACTTGCTGGAAACCGGGCGCATCGTGGGCGAAGGCTCTGCCACAGAACTCAGCAACAGCCCCGCCGTGCGCCGCGCTTATTTGGGCGGTGAACACTGAACACTGAAAAGGAGACCCAAAAATGATCGAACAAAAAATGCTGATAGCCGGCCAGGAATGCGCAGCCGGCAATGGCGCGACTTTTGAACGCAGGAACCCGCTGGATGGCAGCGTGGCCACACGCGCTCCGGCAGCCACGACCGAGGATGCGATCCGCGCCTGCGATGCAGCGGCAGCAGCCTTCCCCGCCTGGTCGCAACTGGGGCCGAACGCCCGCCGCGCCATGCTGATGAAGGCCTCGCAGGCGCTGGAAGCCAAGGGCGAAGCGATTGCCGCGGCCATGGCTGCCGAGACCGGCGCCTCGGGCATCTGGGCCGGCTTCAACGTGCATCTGGCCGCCAGCATGCTGCTGGAAGCGGCTTCGCTGACCACGCAGATCAATGGCGAGATCATTCCCTCCGACGTGCCCGGCAGCGTGGCCATGGCCGTGCGCCAGCCCGCCGGCGTGGTGCTCGGTATCGCGCCCTGGAATGCCCCCGTGATTCTGGCCGTGCGCAGCATCTCCACGGCCCTGGCCTGCGGCAATACCGTGATTCTCAAGGGATCGGAACTCTGCCCTGCCACCCACGGCCTGATCATCGAGGCGTTGCAGGACGCCGGCCTGCCCGCCGGCGTGGTGAACTTTGTGACCAATGCCCCTGCCGATGCAGGCGCTGTGGTTGAAGCCATCGTGGCCCACCCGGCCGTGCGCCGCGTGAGCTTTACCGGCTCCACGCGCGTGGGCCGCATCATCGGCCAGACCTGTGCCAGGCATCTCAAGCCCGCACTGCTGGAGCTCGGCGGCAAGGCCCCCTTCCTGGTGCTGGACGATGCCGATATCGATGCGGCCGTGAACGCCGCCACCTTTGGCGCGTTTGCCAACTCGGGCCAGATCTGCATGTCCACCGAGCGCTTCGTGGTGGATAACAAGGTGGCCGACGAGTTCATCGCCAAGTTTGCCGCCAAGGCCCGCAGCCTGCCTCTGGGCGACCCGCGCAAGGGGCCCGTGGTGCTGGGCTCGGTGGTCGATCTGGCCACGGTGGAGCGCTGCAATGCCATGATCGACGACGCGCTGGCCAAGGGCGCAAAACTGGTCTGCGGCGGCAAGGCCGAGAGCACCCTGATGCCCGCCACACTGATCGACCATGTGACGCCGGCGATGCGCATCTTCCACGAGGAGAGCTTTGGCCCGGTCAAGGGCATCGTGCGCGTGAACGGCGAGGAAGAAGCGATTGCCACGGCCAATGACAACGAGTTCGGTCTGTCCTCGGCAGTCTTCACCCGGGACACGGCCCGCGGCTGGCGTGTGGCTGCGCGCATCGAGGCCGGCATCTGCCATATCAACGGCCCCACGGTGCATGACGAAGCCCAGATGCCGTTTGGCGGCGTCAAGGCATCGGGTTATGGCCATTTCGGCGGCCAGCAGGGCATCAATGCCTTTACCGAAACCCGCTGGGTGACCATGCAGACCTCGGAACGCCACTACCCGTTCTAAGCTGCCTCAACAAGAAGCCGCCCGCGCATTGCTGCAGGGCGGCTTCTGTATTTTTGATAGCTATCAGCACTTGCTGGACAAGCGCCAGCTGGCCAAAAGGGGCGTCAGGCGAAGTCGTCATCGAAGAAACCGCCACCATCATCCCAGCTGCCGCTGGCCGCACTATCTATGCTGCCCAGTCCCGCGTCGTTGGCCAGGCTTGAGGTGTCGCCAGCGCTGTTATGCAGGTTCTGCGAAGCGCTTTGTGCTACCTGGCTGTCGCCACCGCCGAACAGGCCGTTGGCACCGGCATGGTGATTGCCCATCAGGTTTTCCAGACCATTGAATAAAAACATGCCGCCCGCCACACCGGCTGCCGCAGCGGCGGCACTGCCCAGAAAGCTGCCGCCTGCTGCCGTTGCAGGCGCTGCTGGCGCGGCATAGGCTTGCGGTGTGGCAGTACGCGTCGAAGCTCCGCCGCCAAAGAAACGCTCACGCCAGCTGGATGGCTGGGATGGCTGAGCCGCAGCCTGAGCAGCATAGGAAGGCTGGGCAGCGCCTTGCGCATAAGAATCAGGCGCGCGGCCAAAGTGCGTATCGAGGCCGCCCGAAAGAAAGCTGCCCGCGCCCTGCTGGCCAAGTCCCTGGCCCTGCTGGAGCTGTTGCACCCGCTGCTGCAGCTCGGAGATCTGCTGCTGCGCCTGCTGCATGGCTTGTTCCAGCATCAAGGTACGCTGGGCAAGCCAGTAGGTGGCATCGGGCGCAGCGCTCAGTCCATGGCGCAGCTCGGCGTCGGCCTGGGCGTCCTTGGGCTGGCCCTGGGTCAGCGTCAGCCTGGCGCACAGGTCTTGCAGCAGTTGTTGTTCTTGAGGGGTCATGATGCTTTCCTTTCAGCCCACTGATTACTTGCACCGAATATGTGGTCAGTATGGGCGCCTGCAAGAGCGCGAATGTGAAGTTCAGGCAATCTCTCTTTGCCGTATGTAACAAAAGGCCCGCTCTGCAATGCCAAGCCGTGCGTGGGACAATGCCTGCCATTGCGCCACGGCCGTGGCGGCGTTTCAAAGTCTGCTGCGGAACTGGTCCGCAGCCCACCAACTGCATACACACACCATGGAAGTTACCCAACAATGCGTGGTCGCTCTGACCTGGACACTGAAAGACACCCTGGGCGAAGAGCTGGACGTGCTGGACGAGCCGGTTGAGTTCCTCATCGGCGGCGACGACCTGTTCAAGCGCATCGAGGAAGCCCTGCAAGGCCATGTGGTCGGCGATGAACTGGACCTGCACCTGGAGCCGGAAGAGGCTTTCGGCGACTACAACGAAAACCTGATCTTTCTGGAAAAGCGCGAGCTGTTCCCCGAAGAGATCGAGGAAGGCATGACCTTCGAGTCCAGCGCCATGCCCAAGGGCACCAACCCCGTGCCGGCCGATCTGCTCTACACCGTCACCGAGATCTATCCCGAGCATGTGGTGCTGGACGGCAATCACCCGCTGGCCGGCATTGCCATTCGTCTGCATCTGAAGATCGCGGCCGTGCGCGAAGCCACGGAAGAGGAAGTGGGCCGCGGTACCGCCGGTACGGGCTTTTTCCGCATCGAGCCCCTGGCTCCGGGCAATGAAACGGTTCATTAATCCCCCTGAGGCGCTGTGCGCCTTCCCCCAAGGGGGACGGCAGCCTTGCCGCAGGGCGGCCTTTGCTCTCTGCCTCTAACTTGGTGTGCGCCAGTTTTAGGCCAACAAAAAAGGGACTCCTGCACGGAGTCCCTTTTGCATGGAGCAAGCCTGTTTACTGGCGGTAGACCTGATTGCCGTCCACACGCACATACTCGCCGATATTGAGCTGCGGGGGCTGCTGGTAGTCAAAGGCGCGCACGCTGCCGTCACGCATTTGCACCGTCACGCGATAGATATCGCGCACGCTGCCGCCGCCCACGCTGTTTTGCACGGCGTTACCGGCCAGTGCACCGCCCACCACGCCGGCAATCGTGGCCAGCGTACGGCCCGAGCCCTTGCCCACCTGGTTGCCCAGCACGCCGCCGATCACGCCGCCGGCAATCGCACCGCCAGCGCCGATGCCGCTGCTGTCCTGCACACGCACGGTCTCGATATTGAGCACGCGGGCCTGCTGCACATTGTTGTATTGATAGCAGTTGTTGTCGTAGCCGTTTTGCTGGCCGTAGTTGTCACCGTAGCCACTGCCGTTGCGGTTCAGACCGCAGTTGTTATTGGGATAGGTCTGTGCGGGGTAGCTACCCACCGGGTAGGAGGTCGTGGGATAGGTCGCATTGGCTGCACCAGGAAAGCCCGTACCCGAGTGCCCACCTTGATAGACCGAGCCCTGGTATCCGCCCTGAGGCATGGGGTAGCTGTTTTGATACGTCCCCTGGGGATAGGCCACGCAGGCGGTAAGAGCAATGGCGACAGCCGCCACCGTCGCGATGCGGCTCAGGCTTTGAATGGCTTGCATGAGAAATCTCCTGTGGGCGCCGGCCTTCCTGCCTGCGCCACTGAACTGTTGTGAATCTTCTGAAGAGCGAACTCTGGCTCGACTTTCCACTAGAACGCGTCAGACAGCATCCGGGACGACAGCTTTCACATTTGCTAACAATGGCTCGTAAAAGATCGCCAGCAGAAGACTCTTCAATTCATAGCATGCAGCGTCATGCATGCAATGATTTCAATGGGGTTTCTGGAAAATTCACCTATTCCATCAGCGCCAGCAGCTCTCAAGACAATAGCGCACAGGCCAGCACAATCAGAAACCGCGCAACACCTGCACCAAGGTATCGGCCTGCGGGAACAGCCAGTCGGCCACGCCGCCCAGAGCCACTGCCGCCACCAGTGCGCCCAGCATGGGCTTCCAGCTCATGCGCAGCGCGGCCAGCAACCAGCCTTCGCGTTCCACCACATAAAGGGTTCTGGCCATCAGCAGCGCAAACGCAACCTCCACGGCCACGGTCAAGAACAGGTCCGCACCGAATACCAGCCACAGCAGCGAGCCGGCGCCGGTGACAGCCAGCAGCAGGCCCGCAAAAATCAGCAGCACCGGCACCAGCACCAGCGCGCCTTCATCCAGGCCATCAACGCCGGGAAGGTCCACATCGGGCAGTTCCACACCCGATGACGATGGCATCACATCAGGCAGAGCGGCCCCATCGTCCCAGTTTCCGCTTGCACCGCTGCCGCCGTAGGAGCCGCCCTGCCCGCTCTCAAAGCCTTCTGCGTGGGCTCCGCCCGCTTTGCCCGAGGTCGCCGGTACATCGAATGGCAGATCGCCAGGGCCCCAGTCGCGGCGCAGCATGCAGCCGGCCCACAGCCGTACCAGCAGCAGATACAGCAGATAGCCACAAGCCAGCGCAATGCCGTAGCGCAGCGCCATGCTGTGCACGCCCGCATGCAGCAGACACAGGCTGATCACGGACATGCCGACCAGACTCAGGCCGCCAGTCAGCGCCGCATGCAGGCGCAGCCAGTGGCGCTGCTGCAGGCGACGGCGCAGCCGGTCTTCCTCGGTCAACAACACACGCGTCCACGAAGTGGAGCGACCCGAGGTCTTTCTGGCCATTCGGTCTCCTTGCGACAGGCTGCGCCGATTGCGAAAAAGCGCTTTCAGCCTCTTACTGCTTGCCGGTCGAGCCGTAGCCGCCTTCACCGCGCTCGCTCTCGGCGGCGAACTCGTCGACCAGATTGAACCGGGCCTGCACCACGGGCACGATGACCAGTTGGGCCAGACGATCCATGGGCTGCAGCGTGAAAGCGGTCTGCGAACGATTCCAGGCACTGACCATGAGCTGGCCCTGGTAATCGGAGTCGATCAGGCCGACCAGATTGCCCAGCACGATGCCATGCTTGTGGCCTAGCCCCGAGCGCGGCAGGATCATGGCGGCATAACCCGGGTCCTTGAGGTGCATGGCCATGCCGGTAGGAATCAGCTGCCACTGGCCGGGCTCCAGCGTCACCGGCGCATCAATGCAGGCACGCAGGTCCAGGCCGGCGCTGCCAGGGGTGGCATAGGCGGGCATGTTGTCGCGCAGGCGCGCGTCCAGAATCTTGACGTCGACGT
The DNA here is from genome assembly GCF_030064165.1 of Comamonas resistens. Lineage (NCBI taxonomy): Bacteria > Pseudomonadati > Pseudomonadota > Betaproteobacteria > Burkholderiales > Comamonadaceae > Comamonas > Comamonas resistens. The sequence continues at coordinate 1,351,674 of NZ_CP125947.1, read as the reverse complement.
TCATAAATACCTTGGTAAATCCTGGCTGCTGGCGCAAGAAATCGGCCAGCAAGCCTTATGGCCACCGCAGCGCGGCAGCCGGAAACAAAGGGCGCCATTGTGCATGCTTGTTGCACAGGGCCCGGGGTTGGCGCCTCACGGCTCCTGCTTACTTGCCCTTGAGCTTGTTGGCCACGCCCCCCACCAGGGATAGCAGGCCCATGATCGCGAGCATCGTGCCGAATCCAGACACGAACTGCGAAATCATCACGCCAGCGACGATCATCACCACCGAAAACGGTGAGATCCAGGGCGTGGATTTGCGGGTGTTCGCACGCGCCTTCTGCTCCTCGATCTCGCGCTCCATGGCTCTGAAGCGTTGCTTGGCCTCTTCCCTGGAGGGCGCCTGGCCCGTGCTGCCGATGGACGCCGGCTGGCGCTGAGCAGCCCGGCTTGGCGTTGCCGCTTTCATATTCTTGCGTTCGGCCTGCTCCGCCAGCTCACGGGCTTTTTGCAGCTTTTCGCGCAACTGCCCCATGGGCGAGTCCGCCTGCGCCCCAGGCGTCGAAGTGGCGGACTGTACGGCTCCGGCGATGCTGCTCTGCGTGCGGCGAAAGTCGGGGCTGGCGCGCAGCAGCTTGTCCACATAGGCCACATAGTCGCCGTTGCTCGGGCCGTCATAGGTGGAAGGAATCATCTTCAGGCTCCTCGAGCTGCAGTCAGTCGCTGCGCGATTTCATCGACCAGCTGGCGCGCCAGCACATCCTTGCTGGCATGGGGCAGCTCCTTGGTCCCCTGATCGTCGATCAGCAGCAAGGCATTGTCATCCTTGCCAAAGGTCGCCGGGCCGATATTGCCCACCAGCAGCGGCACCCCCTTGCGCAGGCGCTTGGCGCTGGCGTGCTTGAGCAGATCGTGGCTTTCCGCCGCAAAGCCCACGCAGTACAGATTCCCATACTTGGCCGCATCGGTCTGGGCAATGGTCGCCAGAATGTCGGGGTTTTCGACAAAGGCCAGCGCAGGCACATCGCCCGAGCCGTCTTTCTTGATCTTCTGATCAGAAAATTCCGCCGGACGCCAATCTGCAACTGCGGCAGTAGCTATGAAGATAGAAGCATTGCCGACTTGCGACTGCACCGCTTCCAGCATCTGACGGGCCGATTGCACATTGATGCGCATCACGCCATGCGGCGTGGGCAGATGCACGGGGCCGGCCACCAGCGTGACATCCGCGCCCGCAGCGCGCGCGGCTCGGGCGATGGCAAAGCCCATCTTGCCGCTGGAGAGATTGGTGATACCTCGCACCGGGTCGATGGCTTCAAAGGTCGGCCCGGCAGTAATCAAGAGATGCTGGCCCTGCAGCTTCTTGGCGGTGAACACACCCGCCAGCTCTTCCATGATTTCCTCGGGCTCCAGCATGCGGCCATCGCCAGTCTCGCCACAGGCCTGACTGCCATTGCCCACGCCCAGCACCGTGGCGCCGTCGGATTGCACGCGGCCCAGATTGCGCTGCGTGGCGGGGTGATTCCACATCTCGCGGTTCATGGCCGGGGCCAGCACCAGTGGCACTTTGTCGATGGGTCTGGCCAGGCACATCAGGCTCAGCAGCTCGTCCGAGCGCCCTTGCGCCAGGCGTGCGATGAAGTCGGCACTGCAGGGAGCAATCAAAATGGCATCGGCTTCGCGGCTCAGATTGATGTGGGGCATGTTGTTCGGCTCGCGCGCATCCCACTGGGAGGTGTAGACTGCGCGCCCAGAAAGCGCCTGCATGGTGACGGCCGTCATGAACTGCTCGGCCGCCTCCGTCATGACCACCTGCACCGTGGCACCGGCTTGCACCAGCAAGCGGCACAGCATGGCCGATTTGTAACAAGCCACGCCCCCGGAAAGGCCCAGCACCAGATGTTTGCCTGCGAACACGTCATTCATGACGCGCAATTTATCAGACCTGGGTCAGCCCTCCACGCCGCAAGCATCCCTGTGCGCCACGCCGAAATTCGCGGCGCACCTATAATTCTGTTTTACCACCACCAAAAAAAGACATGACCAAGTTCGTCTTCGTCACCGGCGGTGTGGTGTCTTCCCTGGGCAAGGGAATCGCCTCAGCCTCCCTTGCTGCGATTCTGGAATCGCGCGGTCTCAAAGTCACCCTCATCAAGCTCGATCCCTATATCAACGTGGACCCGGGCACCATGTCGCCCTTCCAGCACGGTGAAGTGTTCGTGACCGATGACGGAGCCGAGACCGATCTGGACCTGGGCCACTATGAGCGTTTCATCGAAACGCGCATGCGTCAGAGCAATAACTTCACCACGGGCCGTATCTATCAGTCCGTGCTGGAAAAGGAACGCCGTGGCGACTATCTGGGCAAGACCGTGCAGGTCATCCCCCATGTCACCAACGAGATTCAGGAATACATCAAGCGTGGCGCGGGCCTGGGCACCGACCACGAAGTGGATGTGGCCATCTGCGAAGTCGGCGGCACCGTGGGCGACATCGAGTCCCTGCCCTTCCTCGAAGCCGCGCGCCAGTTGGCGCTCAAGCTCGGCCCCAACAACTCCGCCTTTGTGCACCTGACCTACCTGCCGTTCATCGAGACGGCCGGTGAGCTCAAGACCAAGCCCACCCAGCACACCGTGCAGAAGCTGCGCGAAATCGGCATCCAGCCCGATGCGCTGCTGTGCCGCGCCAAGCACCAGGTGCCCGAAGAGGAAAAGAGCAAGATCTCCCTCTTCACCAATGTGCCCGAATGGGGCGTGATCTCCATGTGGGACGTGGACACCATCTACAAGGTGCCGCGCATGCTGCACGAGCAGGGCCTGGACGGCCTGATCTGCGACAAGCTGCGCCTGAACACGCCCCCCACCAATCTCAAGCGCTGGGACGATCTGGTCTATGAGACCGAGCACCCCCAGGGCGAAGTCAAGATTGCCATGGTGGGCAAGTACGTGGAACTGTCCGACGCCTACAAGTCGGTCAACGAAGCGCTCAAGCACGCCGGCATGCGCAACCATGTGCGCGTGAAGATCACGCATGTGGACTCGGAAACCATCCACGACGCAGATGCCACCAAGCTGCTCAAGGATTACGACGGCATTCTGGTGCCCGGCGGCTTCGGCTCGCGCGGCGTGGAAGGCAAGATCTCTACAGCCAAGTTTGCCCGCGAGAACAAGGTGCCCTACCTGGGCATCTGCCTGGGCATGCAGGTCGCCACCATCGAGTACGCCCGCCATGTGGCCGGCCTCGCAGGCGCCAACTCCACCGAGTTCGACCCCGCCACCCCCAACCCCGTGATCGCCCTGATCACCGAGTGGAAGGACGCGGACGGCACGATCAAGACCCGTGACGAGAACTCCGACCTGGGCGGCACCATGCGTCTGGGCGCACAGTCTTCCGACGTGCAAAAGGGCACGCTGGCGCACAGCATCTACGGCGACGTGGTGACCGAGCGTCACCGCCACCGCTATGAAGCCAACACCCAGTATCTGGATCAGCTGCGCGAAGCCGGTCTGGTGATCTCGGCCCTGACCCAGCGCGAACAGCTGACCGAAATCGTCGAGCTGCCCGCCAAGGTCCACCCCTGGTACATCGGCGTGCAGTTCCACCCCGAGTTCAAGTCCACCCCCTGGGATGGTCACCCGCTGTTCAACGCCTTCATCAAGGCGGCCATGGACAACAAGGCCCAGCCGGGCAAGAAGGCCTGATTCCCTTCCTTCGGAATCAATCCTGAAGTAGGAGCTGCCAGCGCTTGAAAATCAATGACTTCAGCATCAAATGATGTTGAATTCATTCAATATAGAGCGCTGGCAGCTTCAGTTTTTGAAGCATGCGCGGCGTGCAAAAAGGAACCCACCATGAAACTCTGCGGCTTTGATATTGGTCTGGACAAGCGCTTCTTTCTGATCGCCGGCCCTTGTGTGGTCGAATCCGAACAGCTGCAGATGGACGTGGCCGGGCAACTCAAGGAAATCACGTCCTCGCTGGGCATCCACTTCATCTTCAAGAGCAGCTTCGACAAGGCCAACCGTTCCTCGGGCACCAGCTTTCGCGGCCCCGGCATGGAAAAAGGCCTGGAGATCCTCGCCAAGGTGAAAAAGGAATTGAACGTGCCCATCCTCACCGATGTGCACACCGAGGCCGAAGTGCCTTATGTGGCGTCTGTCGTCGACATGCTGCAGACCCCTGCCTTCCTGTGCCGCCAGACGGACTTCATCCGCGCCGTGGCCCAGTCGGGCAAGCCCGTGAACATCAAGAAGGGCCAGTTCCTGGCCCCGCATGACATGAAGAATGTCATCGACAAGGCCCGCGCTGCGGCGGTGGAAGCGGGCCTGCCCGCAGACAGCTTCACGGCCTGCGAGCGCGGCGCCAGCTTTGGCTACAACAACCTGGTCAGCGACATGCGCTCGCTGGCCATCATGCGCGAAACCGGCGCCCCTGTCGTGTTCGACGCCACCCACAGCGTGCAGCTGCCCGGCGGCAACGGCACCTCCAGCGGCGGTATGCGCGAGATGGTGCCCGTGCTCTCGCGTGCAGCCGTGGCCGTGGGCGTGGCAGGCCTGTTCATGGAAACCCATCCCGATCCCTGCAATGCCCTGTCGGACGGTCCCAATGCCGTGCCGCTCAAGCACATGAAGGCCCTGCTCGAAACCCTGGTGGCGCTGGACGATGTGACCAAGCGCAACGGTTTCCTCGAAAACAGCTTCGAGGCCTGAACATGTCCAGCGGTTACATCATTGCCTATGTGGATGTGAGCAACCCTGAGCAGTACGCCGAGTACCGCAAGTGGAGCACCGAGGCCATGCAGGTGCATGGCGCCGAAGTCTGCGTGCGCGGCGGCCAGGTCGCCGTGCTCGAAGGCGACTGGGCACCGGAGCGCGTGGTCGTGCTCAAGTTCCCCAGTTTCGAGGCGGCCCGCTCCTTCCACGACTCGCCCGAATACCGCAAGGCACGCAAGGCTCGCGAAGGTGCCGCCATCATGCGCATGATCTGCGTTGAAGGCATCTGAGATACACGATGCAAGCAGGCATGACAGACACGATGAACCGTGGCGTCATGCCTTTTTTGTATGCCGAGCCTGTAACCGAGGTCTCGTGCCAGAAGAAACTCAATTACAGCATCACGTCAAGGCTAAAGCGGCCTGTCAAATTTGTGCACAATAGCCGCCACAGCCTCTTTCATACTGATCGCGTGCATGGCGCGCGCAGCAGGTGGAAGAAAACCAGTTTCACCAGTTTTCATAGCAACTTGCGCTTGATGTACAAGCGCTTGGGCGCGATTTCATAAAGAAATCAGCCCGCACGTACCGATTTCAGAAACCTCAAAGGAAATGCAATGAGTGCCATTGTTGACATCGTAGGCCGCGAAGTGCTGGACAGCCGCGGCAACCCCACCGTTGAATGCGACGTGCTGCTGGAATCCGGCGTGATGGGCCGCGCTGCCGTGCCTAGCGGCGCCTCCACCGGCTCGCGCGAAGCCATCGAGCTGCGCGACGGCGACAAGAGCCGTTACCTGGGCAAGGGCGTGCTCAAGGCCGTCGAGCACATCAACACCGAAATCTCCGAAGCCGTGCTGGGCCTGGACGCTTCCGAGCAAGCCTTCCTGGACAAGACCCTGATCGATCTGGACGGCACCGACAACAAGAGCCGCCTGGGCGCCAACGCCATGCTGGCCGTGTCCATGGCCGTGGCCCGCGCCGCTGCTGAAGAAGCCGGCCTGCCCCTGTACCGCTACTTCGGCGGCATGGGCGGCGTGCAACTGCCCGTGCCCATGATGAACGTGATCAACGGCGGCGCCCACGCGAACAACACGCTGGACCTGCAAGAGTTCATGATCATCCCCGTGGGCGCCCCCACCTTCCGTGAAGCCGTGCGCTGGGGCGCCGAGGTATTCCACGCGCTGAAGGCCATCATCCACCACAAGGGCATGTCCACCGCCGTGGGCGATGAAGGCGGTTTCGCGCCTTCCGTGGAAAACCACGAAGCCGCGATCCAGCTGATCATCGAAGCCATCGAAAAAGCCGGCTACAAGCCTGGCGAGCAGATCGCCCTGGGCCTGGACTGCGCCGCTTCCGAGTTCTACAAGGACGGCATGTACGTGCTGGAAGGCGAAGGCAATATGACGCTGACAGCCGCCCAGTGGACCGACATGCTGGCCGGCTGGTGCGACAAGTACCCCATCATCTCCATCGAAGACGGCATGCACGAAGGCGACTGGGATGGCTGGAAGATCCTGACCGAGCGCCTGGGCGCCAAGGTGCAGCTGGTGGGCGACGATCTGTTCGTGACCAACACCAAGATCCTCAAGGAAGGCATCGAGAAGCGCATCGCCAACTCCATCCTGATCAAGATCAACCAGATCGGTACCCTGACCGAGACCTTCGCCGCCATCGAGATGGCCAAGCGCGCCGGCTACACCGCCGTGATCTCGCACCGTTCGGGCGAAACCGAAGATAGCACCATTGCCGATATCGCCGTGGGTCTGAATGCGGGTCAGATCAAGACCGGCTCCATGAGCCGCTCCGATCGTATCGCCAAGTACAACCAGCTGCTGCGCATCGAGGAAGACCTGGGCGACGTGGCCGAGTACCCTGGCCGCGCGGCCTTCTACAACCTGCGCTAAAGTACAGGCCTGAAGCAGGCGCTCACAAGTCGTATGGATGACTTGGGTGCCTGCTTTGTTTCCATCTGATTTCCTATGGTCAATCGTGTCGTCTGTGTTGTCCTGCTAGCCTTGCTGGCTGCCATTCACGCCCAGCTCTGGCTGGGCCATGGCAGCATGGCCTATGTCCGCGAGTTGCAAGGCCAGATCAAGGACCAGTACGCCGCCAATGCCCTGGAGAAATCGGAAAACGACAGATTGCAGTCCGAGGTCGATGACCTCAAGGACGGCCTGTCCACCGTGGAAGAAAAGGCCCGTTACGAACTGGGCATGGTCAAACCCAATGAAATCTACATTCAGGTTTCCAAGCACTGACCCTGCAAGCCAGCCAGACCAAAGCCAGCCCAGTGCTGGCTTTGCTGTTCCTGCACCCACCGTGGTGCTGCTGGGCGCACCTCAGGCCCTTGCGCGCAGCATGGCCCATACGCTGCTGCAGGCCCACCGCCAAGCCCGGCCAGATACTGCCTGGCAATGCCTGGCTCCTTCTCCTGGCGATGACTGGCCTTCCGGCTGCCTGATCTATGTTCTGGGCCTGGACTGGCGCGATGCGGATGCCGACCCGGCCATTGCTGCGCAGATCAATACCTGGCGTTTGCAGCTGGCAGCAAGCATGCAGCCCTATGTCATGCTCTACGGCAAGCCGGCCGCACAGTGGCAGCAACTGGCCGAATCTCTAAAATCCATAGCACCTTCCGCAGATTGGTCCTGGATTTCAGCCCAAAACCCTTGGAAACCCAGCGCCAGAATGCGTCGCAAGGCCTGCGAGCAGTGCGGCGATCCGGAGTGCGAGCAGATTCTGTTCGAGGCGCTCAAGCGTGCCCGGTAAACCATGGCGCTACCCAATGAAAAAGCCCCGTTCGAGGAGGAACGGGGCCTTATCGGTGACATGCGTTTGGGCCCGGGGCTTTATTGGACCACGTCAGAGCTGGGCGGCTGCTTGCCGGCTTCGGTAAAGAGCTGTGCCGCGTCCACGGCATCAAACCCGTACTGCTGGCCGCAGAAATCGCAGCCCACATCGATCTTGCCGCGCTCGGCCACGATGGAGTCCACCTCTTCCTTGCCCAGCGAGGTCAGCATGGCAGCCACGCGCTCGCGGCTGCAGGTGCAGGCAAAGCGCGGGGACTGCTCATCGGCCTGAGGGGCAAAGCGCAACAGCTTCTCTTCCCAGAACAGGCGGCGCAGGATGGTGTCCACATCCAGCGTCAACAGCTCGTCCTGGGTCAGGCTGGAGGCCAGCGTGGCGATGCGGTTGTATTCCTCGTTCAGGCCCAGGGCGTCGTTTTCGGAATCGCCGCTTTCCGTGGCCGCTGCCAGGTTGGCCTCGCCCTTGACGGGCATACGCTGCACCATCAGGCCTGCAGCCACCTGGTCGTTGGCAGCCAGCACCATCACGGTGTCCAGTTGCTCGGACTGCAACATGTAGAACTGCAAGGCATCCGAGAGGCGCTCAAAACGGCCGCCATTGACATCATTGAGCGAGACCACGCCCTGATAAGGCTGTTGACCGGGCTTGCGGTCCTTGGGGTCCAGCGTGACCGCGCAACGGCCAGCGCCGCGCACATTCACCAGTGATGCCAGGGGAGCCAGCTGCCCCTGCAAAGGCAGATTGGCATCTCCCACCAGCGATGCCGTGGCGCGCAGGCTCAGATCGGACTGCACTTCGGCCACGGCCAGCTTGACCGGGCCGTCGCCCATGACCTGGAACACCAGCGCGCCATTGAACTTGATGTTGGACTGCATGAGCACGCCAGCGGCCGTCATCTCGCCCAGCAAGGCTCTTACGGCCTCGGGATAAGCGCCGGTTTCGTGGTTGCCGGCACGGCGCTGCAGGATTTCCTGCCAGGCATCGGTCAGGCGGACAATGGCGCCGCGCACAGGCAGGCCGTCAAAAATGAATTTATGCAGTTCAGACACGCTATAGGTTCCGGTATAGGAGCCGGGCCATCATCAGCCCAGCTTGCGCAAGCCGCTCTTGAAGCGGCGTGCATTTTCAACATAGTTCTTGGCGCTTTGCTGCAGACCCTGGATCTGCTCTGGCGAAAGCTCGCGCACGACCTTGGCAGGACTGCCCAGGATCATGGAGCCGTCAGGGAACTCCTTGCCCTCGGTCACCAGCGAGCCAGCGCCCACCAGACAGTTCTTGCCGATCTTTGCGCCATTGAGCACCACGGCGCCAATGCCGATGAGCGAGCCATCGCCAATCGTGCAGCCATGGAGCATTACTTGGTGGCCAACCGTCACATTGCAACCCACGACCAGAGGCTTGCCGAAATCGGCATGCAGCACGCTGGCATCCTGAATATTGGAGCCCTCGCCCACGGTGATGCTTTCCGTATCGCCGCGGATGACCGTACCAAACCAGACGCTGGCGTCCTTTTCCAGCTTCACGCGGCCCATGACCTGGGCGCTGTCGGCCACCCAGGCTGTCTCGGCGACTTCAGGAGCCACTCCGTCGAGTTCGTAAATTGCCATGTGCTTGTCTCCCGGTGGGTTGTTTCTTCAAAGAACCTAGAATTGTAGGGATGGAGTTACGTCACCGCGCACTTGAGGTCTTGTGCTTTTCCGACCCTGAGCAAAAAGCCGCTGCAGCTATTGATCTGCATGCGCATAAAGCTCTTTATTCAATAGCAGACAAGGCGCCCGCTCTTGCTGTTTTGGAGTCCGAGTTGCCAGGCCGCCCGGCCCGGCCGGAACTGCGCCACCACACGGCCGTCGCACGCCGCTCCCCGGCCACGCCTGAAGGCCGCGCCGTGCTGATTCACGCCATCGCCCATATCGAGTTCAATGCCATCAACCTGGCACTGGATGCCGTCTGGCGCTTCGACGGCATGCCCGAGCAGTACTACCACGACTGGCTGCTGGTCGCCGCCGAGGAAGCCAAGCATTTCCGCCTGCTGCGCGACCATCTGCGCCAGCACCATGAGCAGGACTATGGCGACCATCCGGCCCACCAGGGCCTGTGGACCATGTGCGAGAAGACGGCGGGCGACATCACGGCCCGCATGGCCCTGGTGCCTCGTACGCTGGAAGCACGCGGGCTGGATGCCACGCCGCAGATCCAGAACAAGCTGCGCAACACCCATGCCCCCGATGCACTGGCAGCCGTGGGCATTCTCGACATCATCCTGCGCGAGGAAGTCGGTCATGTCGCCATAGGCAACCACTGGTATCGCTGGCTTTGCGAGCAGCAAGGGCTTGACCCTGAACCTCTGTATCTGGAGCTGACCGCCCGCTACGAAGCACCACGCCTGCGCCCTCCGTTCAACGAAACAGCCCGTCGTTCGGCAGGATTCACTGATACGGAGATCGCCTGGCTGCAGCAAATCTGAGTCCTGGGCCAGGCCCATCCCGCCAGCCGAACCCCTTGACGCGCATCAAGAATTCAACCCTTCCAACGTGGGCTATTGGCACATGCGCACCTGCCATCACGATGAAAGACCCAATCAGACACTATGATTCGTCCATTCCTACGATGACAATCAAACTGAACTGTCGCCAAACCGGCTCACGCACACAATGAGTGGACACACCCTACAGGACACGCCCTTCGCCTCGCCCGGCCAGCTGTCCAAAGGCATGATTGCACGCCAGCCCATCGTCAATGGGCTACAGCAGATCATTGGCTACGAGTTGTTCAATCGCTCACGTGCGCCTTATGGCCACACCATGGCATCCGATGCAACCCTGGTGTTCGCAGCCCTCACCCATGCGGGCGAGGAGGATCTGGTCGGCACCAAGCTCATGTTCGTCAACTGCACGCACGAGGGCTTGACCGGCGAGCATCTGGAGCTGCTGCCCGCCGACAAGGTGGTGCTGGAAATCCCTCCGCTGGGTCATGCCGCCGTACATGAAGTCGCAGCGCGCCTGCCCACGCTGCAGGCCCTGAAGGAGCAAGGCTTTCACCTGGCCTTCAACCACACGGTGCTGGAGTCCGTCTACGCCGCCTGGCTGCCGCTGGCGGACTACATCAAGATCGACCTGTCCGTGCTGGCGCCCGGCCAGCTGACAGTGCTCATCAAGTACGCCAGCCGCCACACCCGGGCCGAGCTGATTGCCGAAAAGGTCGAGAGCGCACAACAGCACGAGCTGGCGCAGCGCCTGGGCATAGAGCTGTTCCAGGGTTTCTGGTTTGCCCGTCCCACGGTCATGCAGTCCCGCCTGCTCACGCCCACGCAGCAGAGCATCATCCAGTTGCTGACGCTGGTGCGCCAGCAGGCCAGCACCGACGCCATCGAGGAGGTGCTCAAGAAAGATGCGGCCCTGGCCTTCAATCTGCTGCGCCTGATCAACTCGGCCAGCTTTGGCGCCCATCGTGAAATTACCTCCTTCAAGCAGGCCGTGATGCTGCTGGGGCTCAACAAGCTGTTCCGCTGGGCGGCCATGCTGCTGACGGCCTCGCGCGAAGGTGGCCCTCCTCCGGCCGTGGGCCAGACGGCCGTGATTCGCGCCCGCCTGATGGAGCTGCTGGCCAAGCATTCGCTGACTGAGACCGATGGCGATCTGGCCTTTATCTGCGGCCTGTTCTCCATGCTCGATCGCATGCTGGGCATGCCGCTGCCGGCTGCGCTGGCGCTGATCCCCGTCTCGGACACCGTGGCCGCCGCCTTGCTGCACCGCGAGGGTATTCTGGGCGAGCTGCTGATGCTGGCCCAGGCCTGCGAAAATCACGACATTGATCAGTTCGATCGCAGTGCGCAAAGCCTGCAGCTGGCGCACCAGCAGATCAACCATGCCCATCTTCAGGCGATGAGCTGGACGGACTACCTGTCCGACATCCAGCCCTGACTGCCTTTGATCTTCTACTGTCTTTGATTGCCATGGATACCCCAGACATCTCCAACACCGCCACACCAGCGCCCGCCGACCTCGACGATGCCAACATCGCCAGAATCGCGCGTCAAGCCATCGTGGACGACAAACGCGATGTCTTCGGCTACGAACTGTTTGACCGCTCCGTCGCCCACAAGGCCCATACGGCGGCCTCGGACGCCGCCTTGCTCTTCAACGCACTGTCCTATGCGGGCACCGAGGCGCTGGTGGGCAAGAAAACGGTGTTCATCAACTGCACGCACGAAAGTCTCTCGGGCGCACATCTGGAGCTGATCCACCCCGACCGCGTAGTGCTGGAAGTCCCGGCCCTGCCTGCCGATGCCACGCAGCAGGAAATCGACGCCTGTGTGCCCACCTTCAATGCGTTGCGCCAGCGCGGCTTTCGCCTGGCCTTCGATCAGAACCTGCTGCGCCGCAACTACGCGGCTTGGCTGCCCATGGCCTCGTTCGTGAAGCTGGACATGCAGACCTTCGGTCTGGAGCATGCGGAAAAGCTGGTCAAGTTCGCCAGAAACTACACGCGCGCCCAGATCGTGGCCGAGAAGGTGGAAACGGCCGAGCAGTTCGAGCATATGCAGAGCCTGGAAGTGAAGCTGTTCCAGGGCTTCTGGTTTGCCCAGCCCCAGGTGGTGCAGGCGCGCACCATACGCCCCACGCATGCCACGGTGATCCAGCTCATCAATCTGGTGCGCCAACAGGCCAGCACCGAAGAGATCGAAGAGCTGCTCAAGAAGGACCCCACGCTGTCCTTCAACCTGCTGCGCTTCATCAACAGCTCGGGCTTTGGCCTGTCCTGCGAGATCACATCGTTCCGCCACGCGGTGATGATCCTGGGCCTCAAGAAGCTGTTCCGCTGGGCCGCCCTGCTGCTGACCACCTCGCGCGCAGGCGGTACACCACCTGCAGTGGGCCAGACCGCCGTGGTGCGCGGCCGCTTGATGGAGCTGCTCTCGGCCGAGCTGCTGCCCCCCGAGGAAAGCGATCACGCATTTGTGGTCGGCGTGTTCTCCCTGCTTGACGTGATGCTGGGTCAGCCCATGACCAAGGCTCTGGAATCCGTGGCCCTGCCGCAGTCCGTGGTCGATGCCCTGGTGCACAACAAGGGCGTCTTCGCCCCCTTCCTGGAGCTGACCCGGGCCTGCGAATCCGGCGACGACGATGCCTTTGCCCGCGCCGCCAATGCGCTGCAACTGTCCAATCACCAGGTCAACTGGGCTCATCTGCAGGCATTGAGCTGGGCAGACAGCCTCATCAACGAAGAAGTAGCCTGACTATCAGATAGATAGCTACTGACGCTCATGGACAAAGGGCTTGCAGCCAATCTGACTGCAAGCCCTTGGTTTTTTCACGAACGCCAATCAGTTCAGCTGAATCTTGGCAGCCTTGATGATCTGCGCATTGGCCCTGGATTCGGCCTCGATCTGCTTGGCAAAATCGGCGGCCTTGCCACCGGTGGGCACATTGTCCGTGGCTTCCAGGCGTTGACGTACATCGGGCAAGGCCAGCGCCTTGTTCACCTCGGCATTCAGGCGGGCCAGGATGGGTGCGGGCACACCGGCCGGTGCAAAGATACCGAACACCGAGGTCATATTGGCACTCTTGTAGCCCAGCTCCGCCAGGGTTGGCACATTGGGCAGGGTATCGAGGCGCGAGGGAGCACCCACCGCCAAAGCCTTGAATTTTCCAGCCTTGATGTGCTGCATCACCGCAGGGCCGGCATTGGTCGAGAGCACCTCGAATTGCGCGCTCAGGCCGTCATTGAGCTGCTGGCCGCCGCCTTTGTAAGGCACATGGGTGATCTGCGTCCTGGACTGGTCGGCAATCTGCTCGAGCATGATGTGGCCCAGCGAGGCCAGACCCGCCGTGGCCCAGCGCACATCGCCGGGATGAGCCTTGGCCTGGGCAATCAGCTCGGGGAAGCTGGCGGCTGTAGAGCGCGTGGTGCCCAGCAGCAGCACGGGCGAATACATGACGCTGACCACAGGAACAATGTCCTTGTGGGCATCGAACAGCGGCTTGCCCAGGTGAGGGCTCAGCGTCAGCGGGCTGATGGAGGAAAAGCCCAGCGTATAGCCGTCGGGGTTGGACTTGGCCACCAGATCCAGGCCGATGGCACCGCCAGCGCCAGCCTTGTTATCCACCACCACGGACTGGCCCAAGGCCGCCGTGAGCTTTTCTCCCAGAGCGCGTGCCACCACGTCGCTGACGCCGCCTGCGGGGTAGGACACCACGAGACGGATGGGGCGCGAGGGCCAGTCGGCCGCATATGCGTTCACGGACAGAGCAGCCGGCAAGACCGCAGCGAGGGCACAAGCCAGCAGGCTTCGGCGCAGAAAGTTAGTCATCACCAATGCAATCCAGAAATGAATGCAGCAATTTTTCACCAAAGCTGAAGCCCTTGAGCCCAGCTGCATTGATTCGGCGAATTCATCCGAATTTTCTGCCGACCTGACGAGGTCTTCGCAGCATTTTGAAACCGGTCACCGGCTCGCACGGCTGCGCTAGACTGGCCTGCATCGCCCGTTTGAAAGGAATCCATGACCGACTCCAAACTGCTGTCTCGCCGAGGTCTGCTTTCGCACAGCAGCGCTGCCTGTGCCGCACTAGGTGCCATGGCCCTGCCCCTGGCCACTCCGGCCCAGGCCGCCAGATCTGCCAGCCGCACCTGCGTGCTCGATGGCCTGCAGCCCGTGGTACTGACCATCTCCGGCCCCGGCGTGCAGTTCAACCGAGGCAAACCGCAGGCCGTGGCCGACCGCATGCTGCAGCTGCATGGCTATCAGTTTGACAGCGCCTGGTCCTGCGGGCTCGACGCCCTGAACAGTCTGGAGCAGCACCGGCTGAAAACCACGCTGGAATATGACGAGGCCGAGCACAGCCTCCAAGGCCCGCTGCTCGAGAACGTGCTGCAGGCCAGCGGCGTGGACATCGCCCAGGCCATGGCCCAGGGCCACTGGCTCACGCTGCAAGGCATTGACGGCTACCGCAGCCACCTGCCGCTGGCCCAGGCCGTGCGCTGGCGCATGCTGCTGGCCACCCAGATGGATGGACAGGCGCTGGCCATGGGTGGCGTAGGGCCGCTCTGGGCCAGCTTCGCGCCTCAGCATATCGAAGAGCTGAGCCACCAGCCCCTCAACCAGCGCTTTACGGCCGCGGTCTGGGGCCTGTACTACCTACGCATCAGCACGCAGCAGCCCCAGGCCTGAGAACAGGCCACGACTTATGCAAATCAGGTTCAAGCCAGAAATTTTCCCTGTGGGAACACTCCTTGAGCATCCTTGTTTGCGTAAGTCCTACAGGCTCTAACCACGCGGATGATGCTCGGCGTGCAAGGCCTTGAGGCGCTCGCGCGCCACATGGGTGTAGATGGTGGTGGTGGAGATATCGGCATGGCCCAGCAGCATCTGCACCACCCGCAGATCCGCCCCATGGTTGAGCAAATGCGTGGCAAAGGCGTGGCGCAGGGTGTGCGGTGACAAGGGTGCGTGAATGCCCGCCAGCTGCGCATATTTCTTGACGATGATCCAGAACATCACCCGGCTCATGCCCGCGCCGCGCTGGGTCACGAACACCTCGTCGCTGTGCTGCCCACCCAGGATGGCAGAGCGTGCCTGCAGCAGATAGCGTTCCAGCCAATGCTGCGCCTCCTGGCCAAACGGCACCAGCCGCTCCTTGCGCCCCTTGCCCGTCACCCGCAAAACACCGGCACGCAGGTCCACTTCATGCATGCGCACGCCGACCAGCTCGCTCACGCGCAGGCCGCTGGCATACATCAGCTCCAGCATGGCGCGGTCGCGCAGACCCAGCGGCACATCCACATCGGGCGCCTGCAACAAATCCTCGACCTGCTGCTGCGTCAACACCTTGGGCATGCGCGGCGCCTGCTTGGCGGCCAGCATGCGCACCGTGGGGTCTGCTGCCACCCGCTTTTCACGCAGCGCCCAATGAAAATAGCGCCGCAGCACCGTCAGGCGACGGTTCGATGAAGTGGCCTTGGTATCCTCGACACGCACGGCGAAATAGTCCTGCAGATCAGCCTCCTGGGCTGCATCCAGGGCCTTGGCAGGCTCCAGCTTTGCCAGCCAGCGCGAGACGGCCACCAGATCGCGCCGGTAGGCAGCCAGCGTATTGCGCGACAGCCCGTCTTCCAGCAGCAGGGCATCGATGAACAGGTCCATGGCATCCTGACTCGCAGGCAAAGGCTGCGGCCAATCCTCGGGAATCTGGGGCTTGCGTGTTTTTTTCCGGACTTCAGACATGGCCTCAAGCGTACACGCTGGCGCTGCTACCATGGACCGCGCCCACTCCTTCGCCCGCCATGCTTTCGACTCTTGCCATTGCCAACTACCGCAGCCTGCGCCGCCTGATCCTGCCGCTGGGCCGCCTGACGGTGGTGACCGGCCCCAACGGCAGCGGCAAAAGCAGCGTCTACAAATCATTGCGGCTGCTCGGCGATATTGCCTATGGCGGCGCCGTGCAATCGCTAGTGCGCGAAGGCGGTCTGCCTTCCACGCTCTGGGCCGGCCCCGAGGAAATCAGCCCGGCCATGCGCCGTGGCGAACAGCCCGTGCAAGGCACGGTACGCCAGAAGACCGAGCGGCTGGAGCTGGGCTTTGCCAGCCATGGCGCAGACGGCCTGAGCTATGCCAGCGCACTGGGCCGCCCCGCGCCATCGAGCGTGCCCAAGCCCTTTATGCAAGACCCGGAAATCAAGGCCGAGGCCGTCTGGGCCGGCCCCATACGCCGCCCCTCCAGCCTGCTGGTGGAGCGCAAGGGCCCGGCCATCCGGCTGCGCACGGACAGCGGCTGGCAGACGCTGGAGCGCCCCGTTGCGTGCTGGGCCAGCATGATGACCGAGCTGGTAGACCCTCGAGGTGCACCCGAGATCATCAGCTTGCGCGAGGAAATCCGGGCCTGGCGCTTCTACGACCATTTCCGCACCGATGCCGACGCCCCGGCGCGCCAGCCTCAACTGGGTTGCTACACGCCCGTGCTCAGCGGCGATGGCCATGACATGGCGGCGGCCTTGCTCACCATCCAGCAAATCGGCGACGACGAGGCCTTGCAGCAAGCCGTGGCCGACGCCTTCTCCGGCGCCAGTCTGGCCATCGCCAGCGAAGGCGGGCGGCTGATGCTGCAGATGCACCAGCCGGGTCTGCTGCGCCCCTTGAGCGCAGCCGAGCTGTCCGACGGCACGCTGCGCTATCTGCTGCTGATTGCAGCCCTGCTCAGCCCACGCCCGCCGCAATTGCTGGTACTCAACGAGCCTGAAACCAGCCTGCACCCCGATCTGCTGCCCGCGCTGGGCCGCCTGATTGCGCAGGCTGCGCGCCAGACCCAGCTGATCGTGGTCACGCATGCCAACCGGCTGCTCAATGCGCTCGAAGACGCACAGCACCGGTCTTGGGCCGGGCCAGAAGACGAGAGCCGCCTTCCCGACTGGCAACCCATTCACCTCAATAAAGAGCTGGGTGAAACACGAATCGCCAATCTGAATGCACGCGAGGTTCCGCGCTGGGAGTGGCTGACCGCCTGAAAAAGGTGCCCTGCGGCCCTGTGTCGGGTGCCCCCAAGGGGCCACTTGTTGCTGTGGGGCGGCTCAGCGGCAATAACAAAGCCCGAAGGCCTTTTGGGCTCTTCGGGCTTGTTGCATCAGCGGTATCCGCTTTTATTTCAATAGCAAAACAGTCAGCGGATCAGAGGCTTAGTCCAGCGTCAGCTTCTGCTTGGCCACGACCTGCTTGTAGGTTTCGTACTCGTCCTTGAGTTCCTTGGAGAACTCTGCAGGCGTGTTGCCGACCACCAGCGAACCGGTGTCCTCGATGCGCTTCTTCACTGCCGGGTCCTGCAGCACCTTGCGCACGGCGGCATTGATCTTGTCGACCGTGGCCTTGTCCATGCCCTTGGGGCCCAGAATGCCATAGGAAGCCATGCGGTTGACCTGCTCCAGACCCACTTCCTTGAAGGTAGGCACATCGGGCAGCACCGCTAGGCGCTGAGGGGCAGCCACGGCCACAGCCTTGAGGCGGCCGTCCTTGATGAAAGGCAGAGCCGAGGGCAGGTTGTCCAGAATCATGGGGATCTGGCCGGCAACAGCGTCGTTCAGGGCGGGACCTGCACCGCGATAGGGCACATGGGTCATCTGGATGCCGGTCAGCGACTTGTACAGCTCCATCAGCATGTGCTGGATGCCGCCGGTACCCGAGGAGCCATAGGAATACTTGCCGGGATGGCCCTTGAGCTCGGCCTCGAATGCCTTGTAATTGGCGCTACCCGCGAACTTCGGGTTCACGGCGATCACATTGGGCGTGGCCGCAATATTGATGATGGGCGTGAAGTCCGTCAGCGGGTTGTAGGGGGTCTTGGGGTTGATAGCCGGGTTGGTGGCCATGGTCGAGAGCGTGGAAATGCCCAGGTTGTAGCCATCGGGCTTCTGGCGCGAGGTTTCCAGCGCACCGATCACGCCGCCGCCGCCGCCCTTGTTGTCCACGATCACGGGCTGGCCCAGTTCCTTGCCCAGGGGATCAGCGATCACGCGGGCAATGATGTCGGTCGTGCCGCCTGCGGCAAAGGGCACCAGCAATTTGATGGGTTTGGTGGGGTAATTGGCCTGGGCCATCACACCCGTCGAAAAACCTACGGTTGCCAGAGCCATGGTCAGGCCCACGCACATACGACGATTCATGAAGGGGTCTCCTTATGAGTTCTATAAAAGAACTTTTGATACTAAGTGGCACAAAAAACCCGAGTCTTCGGTTTTTCACCCGAATCCACCAGTGTTTACCCTAGGTTCAAACCAATACCTTGAACCATCGCAACAGGGCCGGCGAACCAGCGGCTTTCTGCAGATAAGTACTACTACATAGATGCAGCGCCCAGAGCGAAGCAGCACCGGTCCAGGCCCTATGCTTGCTGCCCGTGAACTATCTCGAACTGCTTTTCCCCGATTTCGCGCTCATCGTGCTGGGCTATGTGCTGTGCCGCTTCACGCCCATCAACCGCAGCATCTGGCAAGCGGTGGAGCAGCTCGTGTACTACCTGCTGTTTCCGGTGCTGCTGTTTCACTCCATCACGCGCAACCCCATCCAATGGGGCGAAGCCAGCCAGTTACTGGGCGCCGGCGTCCTGGGCGGTCTGCTAGGTGTTTTGCTGACCTACAGCCTGCCCCATTTGCCGCTGCTGGGCCGCCGCATCGATGCCCGCAGCTATGCCGGAGCCGCACAGGTGGCTTTTCGCTTCAACTCCTTCATCGCCCTGGCCCTGGTCTCGCGCCTGGCTGGGCCGGACGGATTGCTCTATGTCTCGGTGCTGATCGGTGTGTCGGTCCCCATGGTCAATGTGGCGGCGGTCTGGCCCATGGCGCGCGGCAGCGAGCAGCATTTCCTCAGCCACCTGCTGCGCAACCCGCTGATCATCAGCACGGTCTGCGCCCTGCTTTTCAATGCCGCTGGCCTGAAGATTCCCGCGCTGCTGGAAGCCCCTGTGGCGCGCCTGGGTGCGGCCTCGATTGCGCTGGGGCTGATGGCGGCAGGCGCCGGCCTCAAGCTCGGTGCCCTGGCCAGCAACAAGCTGCTGGCTGGCGAGTTGCTGCTGATAAGACATGCCATCCAGCCGCTGATTGCGTTTGCCATGATTCGACTGTTCCAGCTCAACCAGCCGCAGGCAATTGCGCTGATGGCTTTTTCCAGCCTGCCCACGGCCTCGTCCTGCTATGTGCTGGCCGTGCGCATGGGCTACGAAGGCTCGTTTGTGGCCAGCCTGATCTCGCTGTCCACCATGCTGGGGGCCGTCAGCCTGCCTTTCGGGCTGTGGCTGATCGGTATCTGATCAATGATTTGATAGCTGCCAGCGCTTACCTATAAAGCGTTACAGGCCAGTTCAACACCTATTCAAGCACGCTGCGTCAGCGCCCAGGCCACATGTTCGGCCACCAGGGGATCCGGGTGGTCTGCCCGGCTTTGCAGCGCGGCCTTGAGTTCAGGCTGGCCGGTCTCGCGCCAGGCATTGCCCAGGGCCACGGCCACATTACGCAGCCAGCGCACATGACCTATGCGCCGGATCGGGCTGCCTTCGGTCACGCGCAAGAACGTGGCCTCGTCCCAGGCGAAGAAATGCACCAGCTGCGTACCCGCCAGTCCGGCACGGGCATCGAAGTCCGGCAACTGGCTGGGCTGGGCAAACTTGTTCCAGGGGCAGGCCAGCTGACAGTCATCGCAGCCATAGATGCGATTGGCCAGCAGCGGCCGCATCTCTTCGGGAATGCTGCCCGCATGCTCTATGGTCAGATAGGAAATGCAGCGGCGTGCATCGACCTTGTGTGGCGCAACAATCGCGCCCGTGGGGCAGACGTCTATGCAGGACGAGCAGTTGCCGCAATGGGCGGTGACAGGTTCTGTCGTCTCCAGCGCAAAGTCCACATAGATTTCGCCCAGAAAGAACATCGACCCGGCATCGCGGCTCAGCACCAGCGTGTGCTTGCCGCGCCAGCCCTGGCCGCTGCGGCTGGCCAGCTCGGCCTCCAGCACGGGAGCCGAGTCGGTGAATGCGCGGTGGCCAAAAGGGCCGATTTCCTGGGCAATGCGCTCGGCCAGCTTCTGCAGGCGGTTGCGCAGCACCTTGTGATAGTCCCGGCCCCGCGCATAGATGGAGACAATGCCCTCTTCGGGCCGCTGCAGTCTCTCCCATTCCACGGCCTGCCAGCCCGGCGGCGTATCGCGCGGTAAATAATCCATGCGCGCGGTAATCACGCTCACCGTGCCGGGAACTAATTCCGCGGGACGGGCTCGTTTCAAACCATGGGCCTGCATGTAATGCATCTCGCCATGAAACCCCTGCGCCAACCACTGCAGCAGACCAGGTTCTGCCGAGGACAAATCCACACCTGCCACGCCGATTTGGGAAAATCCCAGCTCGCGAGCCCAGGCTTGCATCAAAGGAATCAATTGACTGCTGCTCAACATACCCCCCGAATTGTAGGAAGCGAGCCCCCTCAAGCGCTGGCGCAGCGACAGATAGTCTGGCTGGGCGAACAAGATACCGAACGCTTTGCCCAGCAACTGGCGGCCCTGCCCCAGCTGCGCAACGCTTATGTCACGCTGCACGGCGACCTGGGTGCAGGCAAGACCACGCTGGTGCGCCACTGGCTGCGCGCCCTGGGCGTGCAAGGCCGCATCAAGAGCCCGACCTATGCCGTGGTGGAGCCGCACGAGGCTGGCGACCTGTCCATCTGGCACTTTGACTTCTACCGCTTCGACGATCCGCGCGAATGGGAAGATGCGGGTTTTCGTGACATTTTTGCCAGCGCCGGTCTCAAGCTGGCAGAATGGCCCGAAAAGGCTGCAGCGGTGACACCTGTTGCGGATATAGCTATCCATATTGAAGCAATTGACGATGTGCAGCGGCAGGTGACCCTCAAGGCTGGTACCCCCGCAGGATGCACGGTGCTTGAAGCATTGACGGCATGAGCAAAACAAATTCCAACCAGGTTTCTTCGGGTCTGTCCCGACCGGGTCTGTCTCGACCAGGCCTGTCCCGCCGCGGCCTGCTGCAGGCAGGCGGCGTGGTCCTGCTGCTGGGTCGCCAGCATATTGCACAGGGTGCGAGCATCGTGGCCGTGCGCGTCTGGCCCGCCCCCGACTATTCACGCGTCACGCTGGAATCCGATATCCCGCTGACCGCCAAGCCCATCTTCGTGCCCACGCCCCCCCGTCTGGCCGTGGACGTGGAAGGGCTGGATCTGAACCCCGCCCTCAAGGAACTGGTGGCCAAGGTTAGACCCGACGACCCCAATATCTCCAGCATCCGCGTCGGCCAGTTCGCGCCCGGCGTGGTGCGCCTGGTCATCGACCTCAAGCAGGAAGCCCGCCCCCAGGTCTTCACGCTGGCCCCCATTGCGCCCTACAAGCACCGCCTGGTGCTGGACCTGTATCCGGCCAAGGCCGTGGACCCGCTGGAGGCGCTGATCAGCGAGCGCCTGCGTGATGCCGGCACGGGCACCACCAAGGCCCAGACGCCCTCCGCAGGTGGCAATGTCATCACCACACCGCCGCCCGCCGTCGCAGCCGCACCTGCTGACCCACTGGGCGATCTGATCGCCCAGCGCTCCACGCCGCCCTCTCCCGCGCCCGTGGCGCCGCCGGTGGCGATTGCTCAGGCCCCAGCCCCCACACCGGCCCCGGTGCCGCCGCCTGCGCCTCGTCCTGCGCCAGCGCCCGTACCGGCTCCGGCTCCAGCACCACGCACCGCCCCCAATATCGCCACCTCACGCAGCACCGACCGCATCATCATCGTGGCCCTGGACCCCGGCCACGGCGGTGAAGACCCCGGCGCCACCGGCCCCAGCGGCCTGCGCGAAAAAGATGTGGTGCTGAAAATCGGCCATCTGCTGCGCGAGCGCATCAATGATTCGCGCATCGGCGGCAGCCCCATGCGTGCCTTCATGACGCGCGACGCCGACTTCTTCGTGCCGCTGGCCACGCGGGTGGACAAAGCCCGCCGCGTGCAGGCCGATCTGTTCATCAGCATCCATGCCGATGCCTTCACCACACCGGCGGCACGCGGCGCCAGCGTGTTTGCGCTGAGCGAGCGCGGCGCATCGAGCACGGCCGCACGCTGGCTGGCCAACAAGGAAAACCAGGCTGACCTGGTGGGCGGCCTCAACGTGGGCGGGCTGCAGGACCAGCATGTGCAGCGCATGCTGCTGGATATGAGCACCACGGCCCAGATCAAGGACAGCCTCAAGCTCGGCACTTCGCTGCTGGGCGAGATCGGCGGCATGGCCAAGCTGCACAAGGCCCGGGTCGAGCAGGCGGGCTTTGCCGTGCTCAAGGCCCCCGACATTCCCAGCGTACTGGTGGAAACGGCCTTCATCAGCAACCCCGAGGAAGAGGCCAAGCTGCGCAGCGCCGCCTATCAGGCACAGCTGGCCGATGCCCTGATGACCGGCATTCGCAAATACTTTGCCCACAACCCGCCCCTGGCACGCAGCCGCTCCGTCTGAAGGCCGCCCGGACGTAAAAAAGCCCGCTGCCGCGGGCTTTTTTTGTTCACGATGCTCACCGCATGGGCCTGCCGGCCCTCCTGCCTGTTTTGACAGGGGCTTGGCTGCATGTCCTACTGACAGGAAACGGCAAAAGGTTCAACATGGAGCCATGTTCCTGAAGGCCGTTTTCCGGCGGCCGCTATTCGGAGGTCCCCATGAAACTTCGCACTCTCGCACTGAGCGCAGCCACTGCCCTGACCCTCATCATGACCGGCTGCTCGACCAACCCCACCAGCGCCCAGGTAGGTACCGGCGTAGGCGCCGTGGCTGGCGGCGTGGTCGGCAATGCCGTGTTCGGTGGCACGCTGGGCACCGTAGGTGGCGCGGCCGCCGGTGCACTGATCGGCAATGAAGTGGGCAAGCGCCACTAAGCAGAGCACCACCGCCATCACCGGCCACAAAAAAGCCCCGATTCATCGGGGCTTTTTCATTGCCGAGGAGCCAAATCCGCTCCCAACCCTTGACTGGAAAGCGCCAGGCGCTATCAAGAACCGATCATGCGGCCTTTGCCTTGTCGGCACGGCCGGCACGCCAGGCACCGAAAATGGCAATCAGGCCCGGCACCAGAATCAGGCCCCAGATGATTTTTTCCAGATTGCTCTTGACCCATTCCAGATTGCCGAAGAAGTAACCCGCAGCGCTGATGCCAAGCACCCACAGAATGGCCCCCACCACATTGAACATGCTGAACTTGGCCCGGCTCATGTGCGCAACGCCCGCCACAAACGGGGCAAAGGTGCGGATGAACGGCATGAAGCGCGCGAGGATGATGGTCACGCCGCCATAGCGCTCATAGAAGTTGTGCGCCTGGTCGAAGGCCTTGCGGTTGAACCAGCGCGAGTCTTCCCACTGAAACACCTTGGGACCCAGATAACGGCCTATCGTGTAATTGCTCTGGTCGCCCAGAATCGCGGCGGCCAGCAGCACCACAACCGCCAGCGGATAGCTCATATAGCCTGCACCGCACAAGGCGCCGACGATGAACATCAGCGAGTCACCGGGCAGGAAAGGCATGACCACGACGCCGGTTTCCACAAACACGATGATGAACAACAAGGCATACACCCAGGGCCCGTAGGCCACGACAAACGCTTCCAGGTGCTTGTCGATGTGCAGGATGAAGTCGATCAGAAACTGGATGATTTCCAAAACACGGTCCTCAATAGGACTTACGCAAACAAGTCGGGCCGCCGCGGCGGATGCACCAAGGACTGCGGCCTTGAAGCAAAGCTCCTGCCTGAGTCTGATTTGCGTAAGTCGTCCTTAAAAATGGATGGCATACCAGCGTATGCCGCTGCGTAATGTACTGCGCCCAGCAAAGCCCGCAGACACACCAGACCTCAATACCCTGCCATGTTTTTGAGAGCACATTCACAGTTGCTTGCGAGCTGCAACATGCGCAGCCGTCCATGCGCTGTTTGTTACAAGTTTTGATAAAACTAAACGTCAACAATACGTCAGCTTGGCATTTAAGCTGGCACAGTAGAGACGTGTCACTGCAAGCCGTGCCTTGCAGCTGAAGACATCAGGGCTATGTCCCGCAAGTCCAGCGTTTCTCACCACCCTGTCTCAAGAGAGACCTGACCACTCCCATAACTAGCACGACGAGAGGAATACGAGCATGAAAAATATCACTATGCGCTATGGCAAGGCCTTGACTCTGGCTGCTGCACTGACCGGTGCCCTGGCTTTGGGTGGATGCGCTCACGGACCCAGCAATCGACAACTGGGCATCGGCGCCGGCGCCGTAGCCGGCGGTGCCGTGGGCAATGTGCTGTTCGGCGGCCCCGTGGGCACCATCGGCGGCGCTGCTGCCGGTGCACTGATCGGCAACGAAATGACCCGAGGCGGCCACCGTCACTAAAGCCTGACAAACAGACTGTCCCCAAAGAGCTGCCAGAGCTATGCCTGGCAGCTCTTTTTGCTGCTCTTCTCTCTTGCGCAAAAGCTCACTTGCCGGGCGGTTTGCGCACCCGCCTAGAATATTTGGCGTGAACGCATCCAGCCCAGACCTCTCCTCCGCCCCCACCGAAACCATCGCCCAGGCCGTCCCTGAACGTCGGCCGATTCGCGATCTGCCCGACGAGCTGATCAGCCAGATCGCCGCCGGCGAGGTGGTCGAGCGTCCCGCTTCCGTCGTGCGCGAGCTGGTGGACAACGCGCTGGACTCCGGTGCCCGCCAGATCAATGTGCGCCTGCTGGCAGGTGGCGTGCGCCTGATCGCGGTGGAAGACGACGGCTGCGGCATCCCTCAGGCCGAGTTGCCCGTGGCGCTGCGCCGCCATGCGACCAGCAAGATCTCCGATCTGCACGATCTGGAAACCGTGGCCACCATGGGCTTTCGCGGCGAGGCGCTGGCCGCCATTGCCTCGGTGTCCGAAACCTCCATTTTTTCGCGCCCCGCAGGTCAGGAATCGGCATTCCTGCTCGATGCCCGCAGCGGCGAGCTGCGCCCGGCTGCCCGCAACCAGGGCACGACCGTGGAGGTCAAGGAGCTGTTCTTCTCCACACCCGCGCGCCGCAAATTCCTCAAAACCGATGCCACCGAGCTGGCCCACTGCATAGAGTCCGTGCGCCGCCATGCACTGGCCCGGCCCGATGTGGGCTTTGCCATCTGGCACGAAGGCAAGCTGGTCGAGCAGTGGCGCGCCGCCACGGGCACGCCGGAGCAAGCCATCTCCGGCCGACTGGCCGATGTGCTGGGTGACAACTTCGTCAAGAATTCGCTGACCGTGGATCACTGGGCAGGGCCCGTGCATGTCACGGGCCGCGCCGGCATTCCCGATGCCGCGCGCTCGCGCCCCGACCATCAGTTCTGCTATGTCAACGGTCGCTTTGTGCGTGACAAGGTGCTGACGCACGCCGCCCGCGCGGCCTATGAAGATGTGCTGCACGGCAACAAACAGCCTATCTATGCGCTGTATATCGAGATCGATCCCGCACGCGTGGACGTGAACGTACACCCGACCAAGATCGAGGTGCGCTTTCGCGACAGCCGCGAAGTTCACCAGGCCGTGCGCCACGCCATCGACAACGCCCTGGCCGCGCCACGCGCCGCCGCCGTGGTCGAGGCCGCCGCGCAGCAAGCCGCCCTGGATGCAGCCCGCCAGCCCGGCCTGATCGACGACACGGCCGCGACCGCCTTCAAGCCTGCTGCAGCGCCCGCCTGGCCGCAAACCCGCATGAGTTTTGGCGAAGAGCGCGCGGGCACACCTGTCAGCGATCTGGCCAAGCTCTGGGCGCCCATGCGTGAAGCCGCGCCTGCCCCCCTGGGTGCCACACCCCAATCCGCACCGCCGGCATCACCGGCTCAAGCGCCCATGGCGGCAGCTGCAACAGAACCCACGGCAGCGCCTGCGCCAGACGCAGCCCCAGCGGACGGCGAAGCCTCGGGCATCAAGCTGCGTCCTTCGGGCCAGTCCAGCTACTTTCAGGCAAAACCGGCTACAGCGGTGGTACAGGAAGCGTCAGCAGCTATCAACCTTGCAGCACCCATCTCTGCACCAGCTCCTGTCGCATCCACTGCTGCTGCCGCAGCGACGAGCACGCCCGCCGCTGCCGACAATCCCCCCGTCTGGCCCCTGGGCCGGGCCGTGGCACAGATCCACGGCGTCTATATCCTGGCCGAGAACAGCCAGGGCATGGTCATCGTGGACATGCATGCCGCACACGAGCGCATCGTCTACGAGCAGCTCAAGAACGCCGTCAACGGTGACGAACAGATTCCCAGCCAGCCGCTGCTGATTCCGGCCACGTTTGCCGCCACGCCCGAAGAGGTGGCCACGGCCGAAGCCCATGCAGACACGCTGCAGACGCTGGGCATGGAGGTTTCGCCCTTCTCGCCCAAGACCCTGGCCGTGCGTGCCGTGCCTGCCACACTGGCCCAGGGTGATGCCGTGGAGCTCGCGCGCAGCGTGCTGGCCGAGCTGGCCCAGCACGACGCCAGCACCGTGGTGCAGCGTGCGCGCAACGAGATTCTGGCGACCATGGCCTGCCATGGCGCGGTGCGCGCCAACCGCAAGCTCACCATCGACGAGATGAATGCGCTGCTGCGCCAGATGGAGGTGACCGAGCGCTCCGACCAGTGCAATCACGGCCGCCCCACCTGGCGCCAGCTCAGCATGAAGGAGCTGGATGCGCTGTTTCTGCGCGGGCGCTGATTTAGCCGCTACATTGAGGGCATCGACCACCGCGGCGGACAGCGCAGACCCCAGAATCTGTCGTCCGTCGTTCCGCTGCCATGACACCTACAGAGATCCAGTCGTCCTTTATCGCCCGCGTGCGTGCCGCTCTGCCGCAGTTGCCGCCCACAGAGCGCCGTCTTGGCGAATTTCTGCTGGACTTTCCTGGCAATCTCTCCAGTTACGCTGCCGCTGAAATCGCACAGCTGACGGGCGTTTCCAACGCCACGGTCACCCGCTTCATCCGGCGTCTGGGCTATGACAGCTATGACGAGGCGCGCCGCCACGCCAGAACCCAGGGCGACAACGGATCTCCGCTTTTCCTGGCCGCCGCGACGGCGCAGGGTACGCCCACCGCCGAGGTGATGAGCACCCATCTGCGCCAGGCCACGGACAATCTGGCCGTGACCATGGGCCAGATCTCGGCCGCCCAGCTCGACACCATTGCCAAGGCCTTGATCGGCGCACGCCAGCTGATGTTTGTCGGCTACCGCCAGAACCGCAACTTTGCCGCCTATCTGCGCTGGCAGTTGCTGCAGGCCTTGCACATGCCCAGCCAGGTCATTCCCGGCCCCGGCGAAACACTGGGCGAATACGCCGCCCAGCTGGGCCAGGGCGATGTGGTCGTGGTGTTTGCCCTGCGCCGCAGCGTGCGCCTGGTGGCCGAGTTTGCCCGCCTGGCCCGCCAGCAAGGCGCCAGGCTGCTGTGCATCACCGACCATGCCAGTCCCGCGCCCGAGGCCGACTGGCTGCTGCGCGTGCAGACTTCGGCCCCCGGCCCGCTGGACAACCATGCCGCGCTGTTCATGCTCTGCCATCTGATTGCCACATCCACGCTGCAGCAATGCGGCCAGCCCGGACGCAGGCATATGGCGGCCATTGAGACCAGCCACGATGAACTCGATGAACTGTTATGAATGAAGAAGCTGGCTACGCCTGATACTCATGGAGTTTTGACTGATTTCATCATCAAATCCATGAATATCAAGCGCTACACGCTCTGAATTTCATAGCATTGATTGCAGATCGCGCAACTACTGCGGCACCGCCTCGGACAGGCTCGCCAGCGCCGCCTGCATGGCAGCCACCACGGGCGAGAGCACCGGCTGCGCAAAGCGCGGCGCCAGCCACAGCGCCGCTTCGGACAAAGGCCCGCCGCCAATCACCACGGCCTGGGCGCCATCTTGCTCTATGCACTGCGCCACCGCGAGGGCCAGCCGTTCACATTGCAAGGCCGGGTCGGCGGCCAGCGCCAATGGCTCACCGGGGGCAATGCGCGTGCCGGTGAACTGCGGCATCAGGCCCAATGCATTGACCGATGCAGCAATCGATGCCTCCAGACCCGGCGTGGTCGTGGCAATGCCAAAGCGGCGCGGCCCCTGGTCTGCGGCCGTGGCGGCGGCGCGCATGGCTGCCTCGCCAATACCGCAGGCGGCCACGCCCGGCGGCAGAGCGGCGCGCAGCGCGTCCAGCCCCGGGTTGCCAAAAGCCGCCACGATGATGGCCCGCGCAGGCGCAGCGCCCGCAGAGTGGGCAAATTCCAGGCCCAGCCTCAGCACCTCCTGCTCGGCCAGCCTCAGGCCGGCCTCGTCGGTAATCATGGCGTCGCCCCGCTGCGCCGTGGCCGTCAGCAGCAGCATTCCGGCAGGCAGGCAGGCCCTGGCCTGCCTGGCCATCAGCTCCGTGGTTTGCCGCGACGTATTGGGATTGATCAGCAGAATCTGCGCCATCTCGGCCTTGCTTGCCTTCATGCGGTGCGCTCCTGGCCCAGAGGTGATGCGGCGGCAGACTCTGCTTCGCTGCAGGGCTCCACGCCGCCCGCGCCTTCTTCGATGGAACGGCCAAATGTCTCTGGCGCAAACTGCACGGCCACTGCAAAAATGAAATACATGGCCGCGATCATGCCGAACATTCCGGCCACGCCGTGCAGATCGAACATCTTGCCTGCCAGCACCTGGGACATGGCTCCGCCTATCGTTCCCAGCGCCAGCAGGAACGAGGTACCCAGCGCCCGGATGCGGGTCGGGTACAGCTCGGGGGCAAAAATCCAGATCGAGGTGTTGAGCGTCAGCACACAGAACTGGAACAGTGCACCGCAAACCAGGATCATGGCCACGCTGTGAGTGAGATTGCCAAATGCCAGCCCCGCCACACAGGCGGCCAGCGCCCCTGCGGTCAACACCTTTTTGCGCGGGAAGTAGTAGCCCATGGTCGATGCCGCAATCGCCCCCAGCAAGCTGCCCAGCTGCATGACGATGGTGAAGCCGAAGCTCTTGGAGATCGAGTACCCCTGGGCCACCAGAATGGTGGGCATCAGCGTCAGCACCGACAGCTGCGCGCCAAACGTCATCCATGAGGCCACCCCCACGGCCAGCGTGCGCCGCGCATAGCCGCCGCGAAAAATATCGGTGAATGAGGTGCGCGGGCCTGAGGCCACCTGGTCGGCCTGAGCGGCGGACTGCGCTGCAGCATCCTGCGCGATGAACTCCCGCACCTCGAACCGGGCATTGGCCAGCTTGCCGGCGGCCAGCATGCTCAGCACGCGATTGGCCTCCTGTACCCGCCCCTGGGACAGCAGAAAGCGCGGTGTCTCCGGCACATAACGGCGGTAGAAGACGATGAAAACGGCCGGCATGACCAGGCAGCCGAACAGCCAGCGCCAGGAATCATCGCCGGGGAACAGCGTGAACACGCCCAATGCGAAAGCCGGCGCCAGCATATTACCCAGGCCGCCACCGCCCACATTGATCAGGCCCACGGCCGTGCCGCGAAAGCGGGCCGAGCAGAACTCCGCCAGCATGGTCACCGCCGTGGTGATCTCTCCGCCCAGGCCAAAGCCCACAATGGCGCGCGCCACGGCCAGAAATGCGTAATTGGGCGCCAGCGCACAGGCGATTGCCCCCAATGTGAACAGACCCAGGTTCACGTTGAGCATGAAGCGCCGTCCCATGCGGTCGGCCAGGTAGCCGGACAACAAGCGCCCCATGGCGGCGGCAAAAAAAGTGATGGTGTTGAGGAAGGCGATGTCGGTGGCATCCAGCCCCCACTGCTGGCGCAGCAAGGGGCCGGCCAGGCCGACCGCGTTTTGCTCGAACACATCGAAGAGCACGCCGCACACCACCAGAAAGATGATGCTTTTGTGCGAACGCGTCACGCCCATGTTGTTGAGCGCGTTTTCCAGTTGCTGCATCTGGGCGGCACTGGCCTTGCCGGATGCACTGGGGCGGATGGGGATTTCTGCGGCCATGACGGTCTCCTCAGCTTGAGCAGCGGCTGCTCTTTCCAGAAAATGCAATTTACTTTTCACATTAAATTAAATGAAAAACAAATTTCATATCGAGGTTAGCCCTGATGAAACCGGAAACAGCTTTGCCCTTCAGGTGCTGAAAACGCAATTTCCGACGGGGGCAATGGACCCACCCCATGCCAGGCACCAGTCTGGTGCTATCACAAATAGCGCTCACTCGGGTTATTGGCCATGGTCATCGCGGCCTGCCAGAGCCCATTTCAGGCCTGTGCAGCGGCTTTTTGCGGCATTGCGCATGTGCGAACCGCACAGCCAATGCACCATTTAAGTGCTTGATCCATCAGAAAAAACATCGATTACATGCACCAACACAAAACAGTTGAACATCAGAAACACGTCTGCATGCACCGAATCCATGCATGAAGGCATAACTTTTTGGCATAATCTTGCTTGCGCGATTTTTCAGCGTCCCTCCTTGTCTAGTCAGAAAGCTCTCTATGAAGTACGAGTCCGTAGGCCAATTCCTGGAAGAAGTGGCACAACGCAACCCCGGTCAGCCCGAATTCCTGCAAGCCGTCACCGAAGTGATGGAAAGCCTGTGGCCCTTCATTGAGAGCAACCCCAAGTACGCCGAGCACGCTCTGCTGGAGCGCCTGGTCGAGCCCGAGCGCATCATCCAGTTCCGCGTGAGCTGGACCGACGACAAGGGCCAGGTGCAAGTGAACCGCGGCTTCCGTATCCAGCACAGCATGGCCATCGGCCCCTTCAAGGGCGGTATCCGCTTTCACCCCTCGGTCAACCAGTCCGTGCTGAAGTTCCTGGCTTTCGAGCAGACCTTCAAGAACGCACTGACGACTCTGCCCATGGGCGGCGGCAAGGGCGGCTCCGACTTCGACCCCAAGGGCAAGAGCCCTGCCGAAGTCATGCGCTTCTGCCAGGCTTTCGTGAGCGAGCTGTTCCGCCACGTCGGTCCCGACACCGATGTGCCGGCTGGCGACATCGGCGTGGGCGGCCGTGAAGTGGGCTATATGGCTGGCATGTACAAGAAGCTGTCGAACACCGCTTCCTCGGTGTTCACCGGCAAGGGCCTGTCCTTCGGCGGCTCGCTGATCCGCCCCGAAGCCACAGGCTACGGCACCGTGTACTTCGCCCGCGAAATGCTGGCCACACGCGGCCAGTCGTTCGAAGGCAAGACCGTGTCCGTGTCCGGTTCGGGCAACGTGGCGCAGTACGCCGTGGAAAAGGCCATGGAACTGGGCGCCAAGGTGGTGACCGTGTCCGACTCCTCGGGCACTGTCTACGACGCAGCCGGCTTCACCCCTGAAAAGCTGGCCATCCTGATGGACGTGAAGAACCACAAGTACGGCCGCGTCAGCGACTACGCCAAGCTGGTTCCCGGCGTGGAATTCCTGGCCGGCAAGTGCCCATGGTCCATCAAGGTGGACGTGGCCCTGCCTTGCGCCACACAGAACGAACTGACCGAAGCCGATGCCAAGGCCCTGATCGCCAACGGCGTGCTGTGCGTGGCTGAAGGCGCCAACATGCCCTCCACCAACGAAGCCGCCCGTGCCTTCGAAGCCGCTGGCGTGCTGTACGCTCCCGGCAAGGCATCCAACGCCGGTGGCGTGGCTACGTCCGGTCTGGAAATGTCGCAAAATGCGGCCCGCCTGTCCTGGCCTGCCGAAGAAGTGGACGCCCGTCTGCTGCAGATCATGCAAGGCATCCACGCAGCCTGCGTGAAGTACGGCAAGCGCGAAGACGGCACCGTGAGCTACATCGACGGCGCCAACATCGCCGGCTTTGTGAAGGTGGCCGACGCCATGCTGGCACAAGGCGTGATCTAAGCGTCAAACGCTTCATCACTCTCAGAAAAGGCCCTTCGGGGCCTTTTTTCATGTCTGCGGCGAGTGGGTGAAAGTGGAGTTCCACCTGAAACTGCCGTTTGCCCCAATCCTGCCATGTAGCAGCACATGCTGGAGAATCCCACTCCATGACTCATCCACAACCAGCCGGTTCAAATCCGCCCACAGCATCGAGCCCTGATGAGCCAACGGGCCATGGCGGGTTTCTTGAAGTGCTTCTGGCCTTTCTGAAGCTGGGCTTGACTTCCTTCGGCGGGCCGGTGGCTCATCTGGGGTACTTTCGCACCGAGTTTGTAGAGCGCCGAAAGTGGCTGGATGACAAGAGTTATTCGGATCTGGTCGCACTTTGCCAATTTTTGCCAGGCCCTGCCAGCAGCCAGGTCGGCATGGTTCTGGGGCTTGGGCGTTCCGGCTGGAGCGGCGCCTTGGCTGCGTGGATCGGGTTCACACTGCCTTCGGCAATTGCGCTGATTCTTTTTGCCATCGGCATGTCGCATTGGGCAGGCGTTGCCCAGTCTGGCGCCATACATGGGCTGAAAGTCGTGGCCGTGGCGGTCGTTGCGCAGGCGGTTTGGGGAATGGCCAGATCTCTTTGCCCCGACAGGCCACGTGCCGCAGTGGCCATTGTCTCGACCCTGCTGGTGCTGGCCATGCCTTCAGCAGTCGGCCAGATAGCCGCCATCGCCTTTGGCGGTGCAGTTGGGCGGTGGGCGCTGGCCTTCAAGCCGCTGCCTGCGGCGCAGCATCGCGAATACGGCGTGAGCAAGAAAACAGGGGCTGTTCTGCTGGGCATCTTTGCTGTCCTGCTTGCCCTGTTACCAGTCCTGGTGGCAGCGGTACACCTTCCTGCACTGAAGATTTTCAGCGATTTCTATCAGGCAGGAGCCTTGGTTTTCGGCGGTGGTCACGTGGTGCTGCCCCTGTTGCAGACAAGCGTAGTCCCCGGCGAGATGTCGAATGAGGCGTTCCTGGCTGGCTATGGCGCAGCTCAGGCGGTGCCCGGGCCTTTGTTCACCTTCGCAGCCTACCTGGGCGCTGCCATGCCCAGCCCTTTGGGGGGCTGGGTCGGCGGGATGATCTTGCTGGTGGCAGTTTTTCTTCCCGCCTTCCTGCTGGTCATGGGGGCCTTGCCATACTGGGAGTCCTTGCGCCAACGCGTTGGAGTGCAAAAAGCCATGGCCGGGGTGAATGCTGCGGTAGTTGGCCTGCTGGGTGCAGCCCTCTATGACCCGGTGTGGACCAGCTCCATCCACTCCAAGGCAGATTTCGGACTGGCGCTTGCCGCGTTCGGACTGCTGGTATACGCAAGACTGTCACCCGCGCTGGTCGTGATGCTTGCAGCACTGGCTGGATGGCTTTTCGCCCTCTGACACCAGATCTCTCCAGGGCAATTTCAGCCGTTGATACGGCCTTCCGATCAACGCCTTCATACCCCAATTCAGAATTCGCACCCGGACACGCGTAAAAGCTGTGCAACTCATGCCGGTATGCAGACCCTCTCTGCAGGAGCACCGGGATTTCCCTAGTATTCGCAACCTTGCTGCATCCGCCTCCAGGCTCGATGCCTCACCTCTACAGCGCCCGGCTCCACCGGGCGCTTTGCATTCCTTTTCCGATCGTGACCGTTTTGAACCGCCGGCGCCTGCCCCGCGCCCTGTTTCTGTCCAGCTGCGCAGCCCTGACCACACTGGTTGCCTCCCCCATGGCCCATGCACAGCAAGCCCCCAATGGGGCGCTGCAAATCTACGGCCGCCTGAACACTTCGGTGGAGCGCACCAGAATCGAAGGTCAGCCCGCGGTCATGGGCTTGCAGAACAACGAATCCTTCTGGGGTTTGCGCGGCCAGGAAGATCTGGGCGGCGGCATGCAGGCGGGCTTCATTCTGGAGCACGGCTTTGAAATCGACACGGGTGCACCCACCGAGGCCAGCTATTTCAACCGCAAGAGCGAGGTGAACCTGTCCGGCAGCTTCGGCATGCTGCGCATGGGCCGCCTGATCAGCGAGGCCTACTACGCCACGGCCGATGTGGTGAATATGCACAACTTCGACACCGGCAGCTCGGCCGACGCGCTGTACGCCTGGGTGTCCAACGGGGCCAACCATGTGTCCTGGCGTCTGCCCGAATACCAAGGCCTGACCGTGGAGCTGGGCACCAGCCTGCACGAGAAGCAGACCGAGCCCAACAAGAACGCCTGGGACCTGGCCGCCAACTACGAAATGGGCAGCCTGACGCTGGGCCTGGGCCACAACCGCTGGGGCATGGCCGAGCAGACCACGCTGCGTGCGACCTACACCACCGGCCCCTGGACGCTGGCCGGCTATGTGCAGAACAGCCGTGGCTGGGATCAGGCCCGCGATCAGGTCGATAGCCGCCAGCGCACACGCAATATGGGCCGCATGGCCATTCAGTATGCAGACGGCCCCGGTGAATACCACCTGAACCTGGGCTATGCCGGCAAGGTGGGCGGTGAGACCGGTACCCAGGCCATGCAGTGGACGCTGGCCTATAACTACAACTTCAGCAAGCGCACCAAGCTGTATGCGCTCTATACCCGCCTCAACAATCACGAGCGCGCCAGCTATCTGACGGGCGAGCAAGGCGTGGGCTTCAGCGCTGTCGCGCTGGGCATGCGCCACTATTTCTAAGGCAAGGGCGCGTCGCGACATAAAGCCCCCGGCTAGGGCTGCCCCCATGGCGTGAAGCGGGGCCGCACCAGTAAAAGAGACAGGTTTCAAACCTGTCTCTTTTTCATTGGGAGGAAGCCATGTCCATCTACTACCGCGCCAGCTTTGCCAGCCTGCTGTGCTCCAGCACTTTCATGCTTTGCTTCAGCGGCAATGCGCTGGCCCAGGCGGCCGCGCCCCAGGCTAGTGCGTCCCAGACCAGCGGCCTGTCACGCACCCTGGTCGGCAGGGCCGATGTTTCGGTGCCCGGCCGCGAAGCCGTGGTGGCCAAGGTCGAAGTCGCACCAGGCTCGCGTGCAGGCCGCCACACCCACCCCGGGGACGAGATCAGCTATGTCAGCGAAGGCGAGGTGGATCTGCTGGTGGACGGCCAGGCCCCACGCACCATCAAGGCCGGTGAATCCTTTGTCGTGCCAGCGGGCGTGATTCATGATGCCCACAACGCCAGCAGCTCCGCCGTCAAGCTCGTCGGCATCTATGTGGTGGAAAAAGGCAAGCCTCTGGCTTCGCCCGCCCCCTGAACCTCGGCCTGTTCGCCTCTGCTTGCCCAATAGTCAGGCCGCAGCGCTGCTGCGGCCTTTGTTTTGTACCATGGCGCACCATGAAGCATTTCACCACTGCCCTGCTGATCGCCGCCCTGCCCCTGGCCGCACTTGCCGAAAAACCCACGCCCGCGGCCAGCCAGGAGATCGAGCATCTGATAACCAACCTCAAGGCTTCGGGCTGCGAATTTCAACGCAACGGCAGCTGGTACGACAGCGCCAAGGCCGCCGACCATCTGCGCAGCAAGTACGACTACCTGCTCAAGAAAGGCTGGGTGGCAACGCCCGAAGACTTCATTACCCGCGCCGGCACGGAAAGCAGCATGAGCCACAAGCCCTATCAGGTGCGCTGCGCAGGCAAGGAGGCCGAGCCCAGCGCCGCCTGGCTGCAGGCCGAGCTCAAGCGCTACCGCAGCAAATAAGACGCAATCCGATCAGGCCGCGCTGCGCCTGACGGCAGCATCGCACCAGCGCTGGGCCACCTGGGGCGAGGTGCTGCAGACCGCATCATGCGTGACCGTGGTCACGGCGCGCTCCAGCAACTGGATGTCGGCCTCGTGCTGACGTGCCACATGCGGGTCTTCAAAGAAGATGGCGCGCTGGCAGCGCTTGTCCAGCACCAGGTCGGCAATCTGCGCATCGCCGCCCAGCGGGCCGCTGTTGTAGCGGTCCACCCAGGGCTTGTCGGCGGGCCAGCCCTTGCTCCAGGCCATCTCGTTGAGCTTCTGGCCCGTGGTGCCCGTACCCACGCGGCGACGGTAGCGGCTGAGCAGCTCGAAGTTGCGATCGGCGAACTCCAGCATGGTGGGCTTCATCGCATCGTGGGCAATCAGCGCCAGCGTCTGATTTTCATAGTCGTGAAAGCGGTCGGCATTGCGGTCGCGCGCCAGGCCGGCGTGAATGCGCTCCATCTCGATCCAGTCACGCGTCGATGCCACGGTGGAGAGGAATGGTTTGCCGTGAATCACGCACTGACGCTTCATGGCCAGCGCCTCGGGAAAGATGGACGAAGGGTCCACCGGGTCCATCAGGTAGATGGCACCGTCCAGCGTGCGCTCGTCACCTTCCATGCCCACGACTTCGGCCACCAGACGCATCAGCCCGCCTTCGCGGCCATAGGGGTAGCGCACCAGCCCGCGATAGCCCTGCATCATGCCGGCGGCCGCAATGGCGTCATAGGTGCGGCCTACGGCATGAAAGCCGAGCTTGAGTTCACGAATTCCGGCCTCGCAGGCACGCAGCAGGGAAAACAGGGCAGCATCTTCGGTCTGATGATGCAGTTTGTTGGCAGCCAGGCCCAGGCAGATCGGCATAGGAAATAAGTCCTTAAATAGTGCTCTAGCGCAATACCATCCAGCGCAAGCAGCTATAAAAATGAATGTGTTGGCAGATCAAACACCCACAAGCGTAGCGCCATTTCATGACGCCAAAGGCGGGATGATGGTTGCGGCAGCCATACTTGCGCAGCACTTGACATCTGTCGCTCAACAGTCCTCATTTCCCTCTCATGTCCGCCTCCGCCTCGTTCTGGACTCGCAAGCGCCTGCTGTTTGGCGCGCTGGCCCTGCTGCTGACCGGCAGCACCCTCTGGGGACTGAAAGAACTCGATGCCAGACAGCGCATCTGGATATTCCAGCCCAGCGACCGGGCCTGGCCCGGCGCCAACTCGGCCGGCATGCAGGAGGTCGAAATTCCCTACACCACCGCCAGCGGCCAGAAAGTGCAGCTGCACGGACTATGGATGCCTGGGGCACGTGCCAAGGCGCCGCAGCTATTGTTTCTGCACGGCGCGCGCTGGAACGTGACGGGCTCCTCCCCGCGCATCCGCAGGCTCAACGAGCTCGGTTTTTCCGTGCTGGCCGTGGACTACCGGGGCTTTGGCAAAAGCAGCCATGCCCTGCCCTCCGAAGCTTCGGCCACCGAAGACGCCCGCGCCGCCTGGGACTGGCTGGAACGCAAGGCGCCGGGGCAGCCCCGCTATATCTTCGGCCACTCGCTGGGCGGTGCGATCGCGATTGATCTGGCCCGCCGCGTCAAGGATGAAAAAGGCGTGCTGGTCGAATCCACCTTCACCAGCATCCCCGATGTGTTCGATTCCATGCGCTGGGGCTGGCTGCCCGTGGACTGGCTGATCACCCAGCGTTTCGACTCCATCGACAAGGTGGCCGAAATCGGCTCGCCGCTGCTGGTCGTGCATGGCACGGCCGACCCGCTGATTCCGGCACGCCTGGGCCAGCAACTGTTCGACGCGGCCAGGGAACCCAAGCGCATCATTCTGGTCGACGGCGCCACCCACCACAACACCCAGGCCCGGGCCATGGGTGAGTACCGCAAGGCGCTGCGCGAGCTGTTCGGGCTCAACCCGCGCTAAGCCTGTTTTCGTGAAGAGCTGGATCGCCGGCGGCCAGGCCAAGCATCGCCAGATACTGTCCCGCCCGCACTCTGCCAAAACACCGTGCTCTGCTACGCTGAGCCTCCATGTCAGCGCCACCGACCAACCCCGTCCCAACTCAGCCCAGTACCGATTCACCCTTGGCAGGAAAAGCGTCTGACGCTTCCAGATCTGCAGCCTGGATGATCATCACGCTGGGCCTGTTGCTGGGTTTGCAGCCGCTGGCCACCGATATGTATCTGCCGGCCCTGCCGCTGATTCAAAGCAGCTTTGCCGCCCGGGTTTCCCAGGCCCAGCTGACGCTGACGGCCTTCCTGCTGGCCTTCGGCTGCTCTCAGCTGGGTTGGGGGCCGCTGTCCGACCGCCTGGGCCGCAAGCCCGTGCTGCTCATGGGTCTCGGCGGCTATGTGATCGGCGCTCTCGGCTGCGCCGGCATCCAGAGCATGGAAGCGCTGATTGCCTGGCGCCTGCTGCAAGGTGCATCACTCGGTGCCATCGTGATGTGCGCACGCGCCGTGGTGCGCGACCTTTATGCGCCGCATCTGGGTGCACAGGTCATGTCCAAGGCGTTGACAGGACTGGGTGTGCTGGCGTTTCTGGCCCCCGTCAGCGGCGGCCTGCTGGTGAGCTGGCTGGGTTGGCGCTCC
The DNA here is from genome assembly GCF_030064165.1 of Comamonas resistens. Lineage (NCBI taxonomy): Bacteria > Pseudomonadati > Pseudomonadota > Betaproteobacteria > Burkholderiales > Comamonadaceae > Comamonas > Comamonas resistens. Next base: position 1,313,610 of record NZ_CP125947.1, on the reverse strand, counting down.
ACCATGCTGGCCCAGGCGCTGATGGGTGGCCTGGCCTTGCTGCTCGTGGCTCTGCGTTTTGCCGAATCGATTCCCCAGCGCAATCCCCAAGCCCTGCAGCCCGGCAGTCTGCTGCGCACCTGGGCCCGCATCGTGCGCAACCCCATGTTTCAGGCCTATAGCCTGCTGACCTGTTTCAGCTATGTGGGCCTGTTCACCCAGTTGGCAGCATCCTCCTTCACCTACCTCAATGTGCTGGGAATGAGCCGCACCCACTACGGCCTGATGATGGGCTGCAACGCGCTGTGCTACATCGCCGGGACCTTTGCCTGCCGCCGCCTGCTGCGCCGCATGAGCGTGCAGCACACCGTGGCCATCGCAGGCCTGCTGTCACTGACTGCCGGGACTCTGCTGGGCCTGGCTTCGCTGTCAGGTCTGCGCAGCATCTGGGCTTATGCACTGCCGTTCGGCCTCTACCAGATCGCCCATGGCATCCATATGCCCTGCGGTCAGAGCAATGCCGTGACGCCATTCCCGCAAGCCGCAGGGACGGCCTCGGCCGTCAACGGCTTTGTGATGATGCTCATTGCCTTTGCCACCGGCCACTGGCTGGGCCAGAGTCTGAATGCAAGCTCCACCGCGCCGATGGCGCTGGGCATCTGGTTCTGGTCGGCCTGCACGGCGCTCACGGCCTGGACCCTGGTTCAGCGGTTTGGAGCCATCAAGCACTGAAACGACAAAAGATGTTTTGGAAATTTAAAAACCAGTTTTTATTATTTTTATTTTTATAGAGTTTTTTCCAGAATGCATGGACTGGCCCACGCGCCGCACTGATTGTGATTTCCAGCCATGCATTCCCGTCGTTCCTTTCTGCAGCATTCGCTGCTTGCCGCCAGCGCTGCCGGCTTCTCGTTCAACACACTTGCCAAAGCCACGGGAGCCGAGGCCGTACCCCAGGCCAGCCGCATTCTGGTGGGCTTTAGCGCCGGTGGCGGCATTGACCTGCTGGCCCGCGTGCTGGCGGAAAACATCTCCACGCAACTGGGCCGGAACCACTATGTGGTGGTGGACAACAAGCCCGGCGCCAACGGCCAGATTGCGGCGCAAACCCTGCTGAGCGCCCCCAGCGACGGCAGCACCTATCTGATCGCGCCGCTGATCACACCGGTGCTCTCGCAGATCGTCTACAAAAAGCCCGGTTACGACCCCGCACGGGACTTTGCACCCGTTGGCCTGCTCGCGCATTTTCAGTTCGCTCTGGCCGTTCCCGCCAAACACCCGGCGCGCAATATTCAGGAATATGTGGCCTGGCTCAAGGCCCACCCCGAAAAGGCCAATTTCGGCAGCCCTGCCGTGGGCAGCCTGCCGCATTTCTTCGGACTGCTGCTGGGCGAGGCCGCCGGAGTGAACATCGTGCATGTGCCCTACAAGGGCGGCCCGGCCATGATGACGGATCTGATCAGCGGCCAGCTGGCCTCTGCCATCCAGACCACCAGCGAACTGGCGCCGCTGCACAAAGAGGGCAAGGTGCGCATTCTGGGCACCTTCGGCAACGAGCGCAGCCGCGAACTGCCAGAGGTTCCCACCTTTGCCCAAGCAGGCTACCCCAAGGCCACAGGCAGTGGCTGGTACAGCCTGTGGGCGCGCAAAGGCACTTCGGCCGAAGCCATTGCCACCATCAACCGTGCCGTCAACCATGCGCTGCTCGACCCCAAGCTGCAGCCCAAATGGGCCGAGCTGTCCCTGCAGCCTGACCCGCGCACACCTCAGGCACTGGAGCAGCTGCGCGTGGCGGAGATCGCCAAATGGCGCCCCGTCATCACGGCTTCCGGTTTTTCCATCGAATGACATTGAGCACTGATTCCATGACCGCTCCGAACATTGTTTTCATACTGGCCGACGATCTGGGCTGGGCCGATCTCGGCGTCTATGGCGCCACCGATTTCAAGACGCCGCACCTGGACCGCCTCGCCGCCCAGGGCGTGCGCTTCAACCAGGCATATGCCAACTCTGCCGTGTGCTCGGCCACACGCATTGCGCTTATCACGGGCCGTTATCAATACCGCCTGCAAGCGGGGCTGGAGGAGCCTCTGGCGCGCTACGGCGGCCAACTGGGCCTGCCGCCCGAACACCCCACTCTGCCTTCGCTGCTCAAGCAAGCCGGCTATGACACCGCCCTGATCGGCAAATGGCATCTGGGGCAGCCGCCGGCCTTTGGGCCACAGCGCAGCGGCTACGACTATTTCTTTGGCAATCACCACGGTGCCATCGACTACTTCACACACAAACCCGGCGTGGGCGAGCAGTTCGACCGCGACCTCTGGCAAGGCAGCGAACCCGTGGAACGCACGGGCTACTACACCTATATCCTCGGCGATGAGGCCACACGCTATGTGCACGAGCGCCAGCACCAGGACAAGCCGTTTTTTCTTTCCCTGCACTTCACCGCACCGCACTGGCCCTGGGAGGGGCCGGACGACGAAGAGGTCTCGCGCAATATCAAAAGCCTGTTCCACTACGACGGCGGCAGTCTGAAGAAATACGGCGAGATCGTCGAGGCGCTGGACCAGGCCGTGGGCCAGGTGCTGCAGGCACTCGATGACAGCGGCCAGGCAGACAACACCATCGTCATCTTCACCAGCGACAACGGCGGCGAGCGCTTTTCCAAGACCTGGCCCTTCACGGGCCAGAAAACCGAGCTGCTCGAAGGCGGCATACGCGTGCCCACGCTGCTGCGCTGGAGCGCTCGCCTTCAGCCCCAGATACAGGAGCAAGTCACGGCCAGCTTCGACTGGCTGCCCACGCTGCTGGCCGCTGCCGGTGCAGCGCAACACCCCGACTTTCCCAGCGACGGCCAGAATATCCTGCCCATACTGGAAGGCAGGTCTGGCGGCACCGGACGGACCCTGTTCTGGCGCTACAAATCCCAGAGTCAGCGCGCGGCACGCCAGGGCCCGTGGAAATATCTCAAGATCAATGACAACGAGTTTCTGTTCAACGTCGTGGATGACGCGCGGGAGCGCGCCAACCTGAAGGAGCATCAGCCCGAAATCTTTGCCCGCCTGCGCAGGCAGTGGGAAGAATGGAACGAGAGCCTGCTGCCCATTGCCGCTGAAAACTACAGCCATGGCCTGTCGCCCGATATCCAGGCCGACCGCTATGTGCCCAGCCGCTTGACCCAGGGCTGAGAACGTATTCACGAACTCCTCGCGCCGCGACAGCGGCTTTGCGGGATGGGATGCTAGGCGCAATACCGCAGCAATAGCCATGCTATTGCGAGGATTTGCAACGCCGCAAACCGCCCGCAAAGCCACTGTCCCGAAGGGTTGGAGCGAAATCGGGCGATTTCTGCGCGCTGGCCCTTGCTTGCACCCCGGTGCAAGCGGCGAGCCATCGCTTCGAACTCACTCCGATTTCGCTCCAACGCGGCCGCGTAGAGATCGTGGACACGTTCTAACCCCAACGCTGCAGCAGACCTGCAGGGTGCGTTATCCTTCGCAGCCAACAAGAACCAATGGTCCCGTGCCATTGGTTCTTGTGTTTTGTCCTGTACTGATTTCCATCCCATGACTGCTGCCCACCCTCTGCCCTGCATCGCCATTGCCGGCCCCACTGCCTCGGGCAAGACCGCGGCGGCGCTGGCACTGGCCGAACGCCTGGCTGCGCGTGGGCAAAAGGCCGAGATCATCAGCGTGGATTCGGCCCTGGTCTATCGCGGCATGGATATAGGCACGGCCAAGCCCACAGCGGCAGAGCTGGCTGCCGTACCCCATCACCTGATCGACATCATCGACCCGTTGCAGTCCTATAGCGCGGCCGAGTTTGTGCGCGACACGCAAAAGCGGGTCGATGAAATCCGCGCACGCGGTGCCATACCGCTGCTGGTGGGCGGTACCATGCTCTACTTCAAGGCACTGGTGGACGGGCTGGACGATATGCCCGCAGCCAGCCCCGAAGTGCGCGCGCAACTGGATGCCCAGGCCGCCGAGCTGGGCTGGCCCGCCATGCATGCCAAGCTGGCCGAGGTGGACCCTGTCACTGCAGCACGTCTGGCGCCCGGCGACAGCCAGCGCATCCAGCGCGCTCTTGAGGTCTGGCATGTCTCGGGCAAGCCGCTGTCCAGTTTTCACACTAGCAAAAACAAAGCAGGTCCCGCAGAACAGATGGGCCTTGCAGCGCTTTTTTCCTTGGAACCCAGCGACCGCGCCTGGCTGCATCAGCGCATTGCACTGCGCTTTGAGCTGATGCTGGAGCAAGGCTTTCTCCATGAGGTGCGCCGGCTGCGCGCACGCGGTGACCTGCACCTGGATCTGCCTTCGATGCGCTGCGTGGGTTATCGCCAGGCCTGGGAAGTGCTGGACATCCTGGAAGCCGACCCCAGCAAGCCGCTGGACATGGCAGGCCTGCGCGAGCGCGGCATTGCCGCCACACGCCAGCTGGCCAAGCGCCAGATCACCTGGCTGCGCTCCATGCCCCAGCGCCAGGCGATTGCCTGCGATACGCCCAATGCCCAGCAGCAACTGCTGGATGCGGCCATGGCCGCGATTGACGCAGCGCAGCAAGCCAGCAGCTAAGAACCGCGCCAGCAGCCGCCCATCGTTAAGATCGCTGCATGGCTGCCACCGACTCCTCCCACGCCCATCCACTGCTGCAGGTCAGCGATCTGGCCAAACGCTATGGCGAAGGAGAGGCCCGGTCCACCGTCTTCGAGCAGGTCAGCTGCGAGATCGAAGCTGGCGAATTCGTCGCCATCGTCGGCGATTCCGGCGTGGGCAAATCCACTTTTCTCAACTGTCTGGCGGGACTGGACAGCTGGCAGCAAGGTCAGGTGCTGCACCAGGGCGTGGACCTTTCCACGCTCGATGAAGCGCAGCGCGCCATCTGGCGGCGAGCACATCTGGGCTTTGTCTTTCAGGCCTTTCATGTGCTGCCGCACCTCGATGTCGCACAAAACGTCGCCCTGCCGCTGATGCTGCTGGGCCGCCTGAACGCCGATGGCCAACAGCGCGTGCAGCAGGTGATCGACGCCGTCGGCCTGCAAGGGTTGGACCAGCGCCTGCCGCAGCAGTTAAGTGGTGGCCAGCTGCAGCGCGTGGCCATTGCGCGCGCACTTGTGCATTCACCACCGCTGCTGCTGGCCGATGAGCCCACAGGCAATCTGGACCCATCGACGGCCCAGCAGATCATGAACTTGCTGCTGCAACAAACCCGTGACAGAGGCACGGCCCTGGTGCTGGTCACCCATTCCGCCGAAGCCGCCAGGCGTGCCGACCGCGTGCTGCGGCTGACGGCTGGCGGCATGCAGGCCGAAACCGCGGCGCCATGAACGGTATGGCCCGCGCCCTGTCTTCACCTCCCCCTCTTTTCCTGCTGCTGACCAGCTTTTCCTGGCAGGAGCTGCGCCAGCACCCCTGGCGCACCGCGACAGCCCTGCTGGCCATCATGCTGGGCGTGGCCCTGGGCTTTGCCGTGCATGTGATCAACCAGTCGGCGCTGGACGAGTTCTCGCGCGCGGTGCGCAGCGTCAACGGCCAGCCCGATATGCAGCTGCATGCCATGCAGGGCGGCCTGCCGCTGGCGCTCTATCCTCAGGTTGCGCAAACACGCGGAGTGGCCTCTGCCGTGCCCTGGATGGAGACTGCGGTGCTGCTGCCTCTGACTGGTGCCAGCCAGGCCTCTGGCGATGCCGGCGCGCGCGCCCCCAAAAGGGCCGCCCAAGGTGCCGCCCAGGGCACGATGCTGCGCGTGCTGGGCAGCGATGCCCTCAAACTGGCCCCCGTGGCACCCGCGCTGATGCCGCGCTTGTTCGAGGGCGGCAGCCGCCTCGACCTGTTTGCCCCCGACGCGGTGTTTCTCAATGCCGCCGCCCTGCAGGCTCTGCAACTCAGCCCCGAGCAAGCGCGCGGCACTCCCATGGGCATCCCCGTTCAATGGCTGCTCAACGGCCAGTTGCAGACCCTGCGCATTGCCGGCACCGTGGCTGCCAGCGGCGCACCCGTGGCCGTCATGGACATCGCCGCACTGCAACAAAAACTGCAGCGCTTTGAGCAGCTCGATCGCATCGACATTCTGCTGACCGATAGTGCCAGCCGCAGCCAGGTCGGAACCGCCCTGCATGCTCTGCCCGCTTGGCAGGGACAGATCCTGATTCAGCAGCCCAGCGACGATCAGCAGCGCGTGGGCGAAATGTCGCGCGCCTATAGAGTCAACCTAACAGTGCTGGCGCTGGTGGCCTTGTTCACCGGAGCCTTTCTGGTGTTTTCGGTACTCGCACTCAGCGTGGCCCAGCGCGCACCCCAGTTTGCGCTGCTGGCCGTGCTGGGCGCCACACCGCGCCAGCGCATGGCACTGGTGCTGCTGGAGGCCTCGGTGCTGGGTCTGATCGGCAGCGCAGCCGGCATTGCCCTGGGCAGCCTGCTGGCCTGGCTGGCGCTGCAGATGCTGGGCGGCGACCTGGGCGGTGGCTTTTTTGCCGGTGTGCAGCCCGCGCTGCAATGGAGCCCTCTGGCCGCGCTGGTGTTCGGCCTGCTGGGTGTTGCAGCCACGCTGGCAGGAGCCTGGTGGCCCGCGCGCTCGGCCATGGATCTGCCGCCTGCCGCCACCCTCAAGGGTCTGGGCAGCAGCCACGAGCTAGCCCCCCGCATCTGGCCTGCGCTGATGCTGCTGGCCTCCAGCGTGGCACTGGCCTTTATGCCGCCCGTCGCCGGCATACCGCTGGCGGCCTATATCGCCGTGGGGCTGTTGCTGCTGGGCGGCATGGCGGCCCTGCCCTGGCTGCTGGGCGCGGTGCTGGGCCTGATGCCCAGCAGCCTGTTGCGGCAGCCACTGTCCATGCTGGCGCTGGAGCGCGCCAGACGCATGCGCCGCTCCACCACCGTCGCCGTGGGCGGTGTGGTCGCCAGCCTGAGCCTGGCCGTGGCACTGACGGTCATGGTCACCAGCTTTCGCGGCAGCATGATGGAGTGGCTGGACGCCGTGCTGCCCGCTCCCATGTATGTGCGTGCTGCCGGCGGCAGCAGCCGCGCCGATGCGGCACTGCTGCCAGCCGATGCCGCGCAGCGGCTGAGCAGCCTGCCCGGTATTGCCCGCGCCCAGGCCATGCGCAGCAGCACACTGCTGCTGAGCCCGGAAAGGCCAGCCATCAGCATTCTGGTGCGCCCCCTCAAGGGTGAAGACGCCCAGCAACTGCCCTGGGTGCAAGGCCCGATCAATGCCAGCCGCAGCGGCATCCCCGTTCACATCAGCGAGGCCGTGGCCCAGCTCTACGAGCTGCAGCCCGGCGATGACTGGCCTTTGCTTTCCAAGGCTTTCAGCCTTCAAACGCAGACCCATAAAGCGCAGGCAGCTTCCTTTTATATAGCCGGTATCTGGCGCGACTATGTACGCCAGTTTGGCGCGATTGCGCTGGACTGGCAGGACTATCTGAGCCTGGGCGGCGATGCCCGGGTCAGCGAGATTGCCATCTGGCCCTTGAGCCCACAAGCACCGCCCACGCAGCAGGACATGGAATACGCGCTGACCGGCGCAGGCCAGGCCCCGCCGACGCTGGAGCTGGTCAGCAGCCAGGCGCTGCGCGAGCGGTCGCTGCGCATTTTTGACCGCAGCTTTGCCGTCACCTACTGGCTGCAGGCCGTGGCCATAGGCATCGGTCTGTTCGGCATCGCCGCCAGCTTCAGCGCCCAGGTGCTGGCGCGGCGCAAGGAGTTCGGCCTGCTGGCCCATCTGGGCCTGACGCGCCGCAATGTGCTCACGGTGGTGGCCGCCGAGGGCCTGGCCTGGACGGCACTGGGCACGCTGGCCGGAACACTGCTGGGCCTGGGCGTGGCCGTGATCCTGGTGCATGTGGTCAACCCGCAAAGCTTTCACTGGACCATGGAGCTGCGCCTGCCGCTGCTGCGCCTGCTGGGCCTGGCTGCCGCCGTTGTGCTGGCCGGAGTCGTCACGGCCTGGCTGGCCGGACGCAAGGCCGCCAGCGCCGACGCCGTGCTGGCCGTCAAGGAAGACTGGTAGCCAATCCTGCATCGGCGATTGGGGCTTCCCAATGCCCTGCCCATCCACAAAGCGCAAAATAGGAACTCAGCTTCAGCTCTTGGGAGTTCGTATGCAAGTCCAGTCCTATCTTTTCTTCGACGGCCGCTGCGAAGAGGCCCTGAACTTTTACCAGGCCGCTCTCGGTGCCGAAGTCACCATGCTGATGCGCTTCAAGGATGCGCCGCCCCAGCCCCAGCAGTCCTCCCAGGATGGCTGCGGACCGGCCCAGGTGGACCCGGAAAAAATCATGCATGCCAATGTGACGATTGGCGAGACGCAGATCATGGTCTCCGATGGAATGAACAGCGGCAAGCCCGAATTCAAGGGCTTTGCCCTCTCCGTCGAAGCGCCCAACGAGGTCGAGGCCGAACGCATGTTCAACGCCATAGGCCAGGGCGGCAAGGTGCAGATGCCGTTGGGCGCCACGTTTTTCGCGCGCTGCTTCGGCATGGTGACCGACCGCTTCGGCGTCAGCTGGATGGTGATTGTGCCTCTGGTCGATATTGGCTGATGCGGCTCAAGCTGCCTGGTCGCGATGCACCGCGCGCTACGGTGACAATGGGGCATGAGCAACCCGTTTCTGCCCCACTCCTCCCTATGGCCAACAAGCACCATGCCATCGCGCAGGCAAGGTCTGTTGGCATTGGCGGCGACGGGGCTGGGCATTGCCAGCCTGGGGCTGCCGCGAACCGCCCTGGCCTTGCCCGCCAGGACACTGCAATTCCCGCGTGACTTCGGCAGCCACCCGGATTTGCAGACGGAGTGGTGGTACATCACCGGCCAGTTGCAGGCGGGAGGCAAGCCCTGGGGGTTTCAGCTGACTTTTTTCCGCTCGCGCGTCGACGTCGCCCAGGCTCTGCAATCGCCTCTGGCCGCCCGTCAGCTGATCTTTGCCCATGCTGCACTCAGCGATGTACAGGGCCAGAAGCTGCGCCACGACCAGCGCATGGCGCGCGCGGGCATGGGTCTGGCGGGAGCCAGCGAGGCAGATACCCATGTGCATATCAACGACTGGTTTCTGCAGCGCGCAGCAGTGCCCGGCCAGCCCGCCGACCAGGCCAGCCATTACCGCGCCCGTCTGGCCGCCAGCGATTTCACGCTGGATCTTGATTTTGATAGCACCCAGCCCTTGTTGCTACAGGGCTTGAATGGTCTTTCGCACAAAGGCCCGGAAGACGAGCAAAGCAGCTATTACTACAGCCAGCCGCAGCTCAAGGTCGGCGGCTCCATCGTGGTGGACGGCAAGCGCCTGCCTGTGGAAGCCGGCGCGCACAACCGGGCCTGGCTGGACCACGAATGCAGCCAGTCCGTCATGGACGCCAGCGCACAGGGCTGGGACTGGATAGGCATGAATCTCGACGACGGCAGCGCCCTCACCGCTTTTCATCTGCGCCGCAAGACAGGCGGTGCGCTATGGGCTGGGGGCTCGTTTCGTGCCCCCGGACAGAAGGCGCAAATCTTTGGCCCGGACCTTGTACGCTTCGAGCCGCTGCGCCACTGGCTCAGCCCTCATACCCAGACCCGCTACCCCGTCGCCTGGCGTGTGCAAACGCCCGCAGGCCTCTATGAAGTTCACGCCTTGTTCGACGATCAGGAGCTGGACAGCCGCGCCAGCACCGGCGCCATTTACTGGGAAGGCTTGAGCGAGCTGCGCCGCATTGCCGCCGACGGCAGCAGCCGGCGCGTGGGCAACGGCTATCTGGAAATGACTGGCTATGCCGCTGCGATGAAGCTTTAAAAAATCAAAAGGCCGCAAGCTGCGGCCTTTGGTAAAGCAATCAGGCACCCTACTTCTTGCGCTGCAGCCAGGCGATCAGCTCGCCCATGATGCCTCTGCGGAACAGCAGCACACACAGCACAAAGATCAGGCCCGTGACGATGGTCACCGACTCGCCCAGGGTGTTGAACCATTCCACGCCCGTGGTGTGTGCAAGAAAGCTGCCCACGTCGCCGATCTTGTTTTCCAGCGCCACCACCACGGCAGAGCCGACTATCGGACCGGACAAGGTACCCAGACCGCCCATCAGCGTCATCAGAATCACATGGCCCGAGGTGGTCCAGTGCACATCGGACAGCGTGGCAAAACCCAGCACCACGGTCTTGAGCGAACCCGCCAGCCCCGTCAGCGCGGCCGAGATCACGAAGGCCAGCAGCTTGAAGCGGTTGACGTCATAGCCCAAAGAAATGGCGCGCGGCTCGTTCTCCTTGATGGCCTTGAGCACCTGCCCGAAAGGCGAATGAATGGTGCGCACGATGAGCAAAAAGGCCAGCACCACAATGATCAGCGCCACGTAGTACATGGTCAGGTCGCTGCTCAGATCCAGCACGCCAAACAGCTTGCCGCGCGCCACGCCTTGCAGCCCGTCCTCGCCACCGGTGAACTTGGCCTGCAGCGCCACGAAGAACAGCATCTGCGCCAGGGCCAGCGTGATCATGGAGAAATAAATACCCTGACGGCGAATGGCCAGCCAGCCGAAGATCAGGCCCAGCAGAGCGCCGATCAGCGTGCCCAGCAGCATGCTGACCTCGGGCGTGAGGCCCCAGGCCTTGATGCTGTAGCCCGCCACATAAGCGGCCCCGCCGAGAAAAGCCGCATGACCGAAGGACAGCAGCCCGGTATAGCCCAGCAGCAGATTGAAAGCCGAAGCAAACAGTGCAAAGCACATAAGCTTCATCACGAACACAGGGTAGGCACCCAGAAATGGCGCGGCGACCAACCCCAGCAATAGCAGGCCGTAGCCCACCGGGGTGATGCGTTGAACAAGCGTCTTGGATTTCATGTTGTGCGCCCTCTTATTTTTCTTTACCGAACAGGCCAGCGGGGCGAATCAGCAAAACAATGACCATGATGAAAAACACGACGGTAGACGATGCTTCGGGCCAGAAAACCTTGGTCAGCCCTTCGATCACGCCCAGGGCCAGGCCCGTGATGATGGAGCCCATGATGGAGCCCATGCCACCGATCACCACCACGGCAAACACCACGATGATGAGGTTTTGCCCCATCAGCGGTGTGACCTGATAGACGGGCGCGGCCAGCACGCCGGCGAAGGCGGCCAGCGCCGCGCCAAAGGCATAGGTAAGCGTGATCATCACAGGCACGTTGACCCCGAAGGCCTCCACCAGGCGCGGGTTTTCGGTACCCGCACGCAGATAGGCACCGATGCGGGTCTTCTCGATCACGAACCAGGTCGCCACACAGACGACGATGGAAGCCAGCACCACCCAGGCGCGGTAATTGGGCAGGATCATGAAGCCCAGATTGGTCGCGCCCTCCAGCAGCTCGGGCGTGTCGTAGCCCAGGCCAGAGACGCCGTAGATGGAACGGAACACGCCCTCGATCAGCAACGACAGCCCCAGCGTCAGCAGCAAGCCATAGAGATGATCGAGCTTGTAGATCCAGCGCAGCAAAAAGCGCTCTATCAGCACGCCCAGCACACCCACCAGCAGCGGCGACAGTATCAACATCACCCAATAGTTGATCTCGAAATAGCTCATGGCCATCCAGGTGACCATGGCTCCCAGCATGAACAGTGCGCCATGCGCAAAGTTGATGACGTTGAGCAAGCCGAAAATCACGGCCAGTCCCAGACTCAAAATGGCATAGAACGAGCCGTTGACCAGCCCCAGAAGGAGCTGGCTCAGCAAGGCGGGCATTGAGACACCGAAGATTTCCATGAGAGATACGCTGGTAGGTGTGGGGTGTGCTTCAGAGCATGCGCGGGGCGCTTACTTCCAGAGCGCGCACTTGGACTCGGCCTTGGTGGTCCAGACCGTGTCTGCCGGCAGGGTCTGCAGCACCTTCAGATAGTCCCAGGGTTTCTTGGATTCGCTGGGCTTCTTGGCCTCGACCAGGTACATATCGTGCGCATAAGTGCCATCCGGGCGGATGCTTCCCTTGGCGTAGAAGTCGCTGATGGGCGTGCTCTTGAGATAGGCCATGACCTTGTCGGCATTGGTGGTCTTGACCGCCTCGACCGCCTTCAGATAGGTCATCACCGCCGAGTAGTTGCCGGCCTGCACATCGGTAGGCATGCGCTTGGTCTTGGCAAAGAACTTGTTGGCGAACTTGCGCGACTCTTCGTTCATATCCCAGTACCAGCTGGTGGTGTGCAGCAGGCCTTCGGTGTTCTTCAGGCCCAGGCTGTGGATGTCGGTCAAAAAGACCAGCAGACCGGCGGTCTTCATGGTCTTGTTGATACCGAATTCCTTGGCGGCCTTGATGGCGTTGATGGTGTCGCCACCCGCGTTGGCCAGGCCCAGGATCTGGGCCTTGGAGTTCTGCGCCTGCAGCAGGAACGACGAGAAGTCGGACGCGTTGAGCGGATGCTTGACCGAGCCCAGCACCTTGCCGCCCTTGGCCTGGATGACCTTGGTGGTATCGCTCTCCAGCGCCTGGCCGAAAGCGTAGTCAGCGGTCAGGAAGAACCAGTCCTTGCCGCCGCGATCCACCACGGCGCCGCCCGTTCCCTTGGCCAGCGCCACGGTGTCATACACATAGTGCACGGTGTAGGGGTTGCACTGCTCGTTGGTCAGGGCCGAAGAGCCCGCGCCATTGTTGAAGTGCACGCGTTTTTTCTCATTGGCCACCTGGGAAACTGCCAGCGCCGTGCCCGAGTTGGTGCCGCTGAAGACCAGCGAGATGTTCTGCGTATCGATCCACTCACGCATCTTGGAAGCGGCAATGTCCGCCTTGTTCTGGTGGTCGGCACTCATGAACTCGATGGGCTGGCCCAGCGCCTTGCCGCCGAAATCCTCGATGGCCATCTGCATGGCGATGGCACCGTTCTTGCCGTCCACATCGGCATAGAGACTGGACATATCGGTCACAAAACCGATCTTCACTTTTTCCTGAGCCTGGGCCAGCGGGCTGGTCAGCCCTGCCACTGCCAACATGCACGAGAGAACACTCAGTTTTGCTTTCATCACGGTCTCCTGGTTAAGTCTTTTGGGAACGTTCGGGAACAAGGAAGGAAGTAGTGGCCAGAGTGCTAGACACCCAGCAAGGCGTTGAGGACGGACATTTTTTCGTCCAGCTCGGAAGCGCCGAAGCGCAGCGCAACATGGCCGTGCTCCACCACATAGAAGCGATCGGCCAGCGGCGCGGCAAAGCGGAAGTTCTGTTCCACCATGACCACGGTGTAGCCCTTCTCGCGCAGCGTGGTGATCATGCGGGCCAGCGCCTGCACGATCACGGGCGCCAGACCTTCGGAAATCTCGTCGAGCAGCAGCAGGCGCGCCCCTGTACGCAGAATGCGTGCCACAGCCAGCATCTGCTGCTCGCCGCCCGACAGGCGCGTGCCCTGGCTGTTCCTGCGCTCATAGAGATTGGGGAACATCTGATAGATCTCGTCGATGCTCATACCCGGTTCACCGGTCTTGAGCGGCGGCGGCAGCATCAGATTCTCTTCGCAGGACAGGCTGGAGAAAATACCGCGCTCTTCGGGGCAATAGCCGACGCCCAGATGTGCAATCTTGTGCGTGGGCATGTGGATCGTTTCCACACCATTGATCTTGATCGAGCCCTTGCGCGAGCCCGTCAACCCCATGATGGCGCGCAAGGTGGAAGTGCGCCCTGCGCCATTGCGGCCCAGCAGCGTCACCACCTCGCCCGGATGAACCACCAGATCCATGCCGTGCAAAACATGCGATTCGCCATACCAGGCATTCAGACCCGAAATTTCCAGCGCCGGAGTACTTGTTTTATTCATCACATCACTTAAATCACGCACGAAACCATCAAAGAGGCAGCGAGGAAGGGCCGCCCCGCATCGAGGCTGCCGCCCCCCTCAGGGGGAAGCCGCGAAGCGGCACAGGGGGAGCCATCAATGCCCTCCCTGCAGCTGTCCATCCGTAGTCCCCATATAGGCCTCCATGACCTGCGGATTTCTGGACACCTCTTCGTAACGGCCTTCAGCCAGCACGGCTCCACGCTGCAGCACGGTGATGCGATCGGCGATGGAAGCAATCACCTTCATGTTGTGCTCCACCATCAGGATGGTGCGACCGGCCGAGACTTTCTTGATGAGCTGGGTGACACGATCCACGTCTTCATGCCCCATGCCCTGCGTGGGCTCGTCCAGCAGCATCAGTTCGGGCTCCATGGCCAGCGTGGTGGCGATCTCCAGTGCACGCTTGCGGCCATAAGGCAGGTTCACTGTCAGCTCGTCGGCCAGATCCTGCAGGCCGACTTCGGTCAGCAACTCCATGGCCCGGTCGTTGAGCTGATCCAGTGTTTTCTCACTGGTCCAGAACTGATACGCCGTGCCCAGCTTGCGCTGCAGGCCTATGCGCACGTTCTCCAGCAAGGTGCTGTGGGGAAATACGGCCGATATCTGAAACGAACGAATCACGCCGCGGCGGGCAATCTGCGCAGGCGGCTCACGCGTGATATCCGCGCCATTGAAACGGATGGAGCCTGAAGTGGGTTCGAGAAACTTGGTCAGCAAATTGAAGCAGGTGGTTTTGCCTGCGCCATTCGGCCCGATCAAGGCATGAATGGAGCCACGCTGAACGGCCAGATCCACCTTGCTGACGGCGGTAAAGCCTTTGAACTCTTTGGTGAGTTGCTTGGTTTCGAGAATAAGGTCGCTCATGCGCTGGCCATCAGTCCTGATTGCTGCAAAACAATGATGAGCGCATTTCGCAATGCGCCCTCTGCTTGCAGGAATCTTGGTCTGCCCTGCTGCTGCGCCGCAGCGGGAAACTCCTAGGAAGATAGCTGTTCGCCCCTTGTGATTTCCCTAATCAACAAATAAACAAGACCCCACAACAAAAGTAAGCACAAACATATACCTATTCAAGGAGGTTCTGACGATCCACGGCATGAAACATCGTAAAAACAATCAATATTCAGCGCTATACAGCCAGCGTACCCTTCCAGGCTGCATATGACGCTATCAATCTTGATGGTTCCTGGTCGATTGAGAGGCTTTGAAACAAGCAGCCCCTGATTGGCCCTGATGCTGTAAACCCTGAGTTCCGGAATTCCCACTGGAGTAACTTGGTTACTAGCCCGAGGCTGACAAATATGCTTGAAGTTTGTCGCCCTGAAAAACCGTTAACGACAAAGAAAGCGTATAGCGCTATGAATTTCAAAGCTTATTACGCCTTACAGATAAAGGATTCCCATTCTTTCAACCGCCAATTCAATATTGAACAGGCGCTAGCAGCTATCAAAAATAATCGGAGCGTCAACTTGTAACGCTAGCGACGAACATCTTGAGTTCGTTCTTGAAAACGCATGGAATAAAAGCCCTCGCAGAACTGTTTACTGCAGGTCAACCACAAGGAGAGACCTCATGTTTCGCATCGCTTCTCTGACGCTCGTTTCTGCTGCCCTGCTGGCGGCCTGCTCGACCGGCCCGCTCACCCCGGCAAAGTCCCCTGCCACGACCCTCAACGGCGTGCTGGTCGGACCGAACCAGATGACGCTTTACGTCTTTGACAAGGATGCCGCAGGCTCCGGCAAAAGCGTATGCAACGGCGGCTGTGCCGCCAACTGGCCGCCCCTGATGGCACCGGCGAATGCAGCGCCGATTGGCGACTGGAGCGTGACGACACGCGATGACGGCAGCAAGCAGTGGGCTTACAAAGGTCGTCCGCTCTACCACTGGGCCAAGGACAGCAAGCCCGGCGATATGACGGGTGATGGCTTTCTCAACAACAGCTGGCATGTCGCCAAGCCTTGAGTGAAGGTCGAAGCCGCCCTGGCCCATATTCCCCGCCTGCGCCGCTATGCGCGTGCGCTGGCGGGCGACGCCGCGCAGGCAGATGATCTGGTGCAGGACACCCTGGAGCGCGCCTGCCAGAAATGGGCCTTGTGGCAACCGCCAGCCGCAGCATCGGCCGAGCAGGAGCAAAAAGCCCTGCTCAGCTGGCTGTTGACCTTGATGCACAACCTCTACGCCAATCAGTGGCAGCAGTTGTCGCGCCATCGCACGGTAGAGCTCGACGAGGCCCTGGCTTCGGTCCATGACCCCATTCCCGGATTGGCACTGCAACTGGATCTGGAACGCGCCTTGTGTTGTCTCGCGCCACAAGCTCGCGAAGTGTTGCTGCTGATCGGCATGGAACAGTTCAGCTACGCCGAAGCCGCACAGATGCTGGGTGTTCCTGTGGGAACGGTGATGTCGCGCCTCTCGCGCGCCCGCGAGCAGCTCAGACGCCTCATGGAAGGAGAAAGACCCGCGACGACCATGTTGAGGGCTGTCAAATGAAGGAAAGCCAGATGACCCTGCAGCGCCCTGATGAAGCCACGCTGCATGCCTGGGCCGACGGTGAGTTGCCACCCGATGCCGCTGCGGCCGTGGCGCAATGGCTGGCCGAGCACCCCGACGAAGCCGCCCGCATGGCCGCCGTTCAGGCCCAGACAGCCGGGCTGCAGGCTTTGCATGCCCAAGTACTGGATGAACCGGTTCCGCCCCAGCTCATCCTGGCACTGCATCGCCCGCCTACTCAGTGGCGCTGGCAACATGCGCTGGCGGCGGGCGTTATGCTGAGCCTGGGTTTGGGGCTTGGATATGGAGCAGGTCAGCATCAGGCTGGCTCGCAGCAGACGCCCGCTGTCGGCAAGGCAGGCGAGCTGCCGAGTTTTGTCCGTGAAGCTGCCGCTGCCCATGCGGTGTATGTGCCCGAGCAACGTCACCCCGTCGAGGTAGCGGCACAGCAGCAGGCACATCTGGTTCAGTGGCTGTCCAAGCGCCTGGGTGTTGCGCTCAAGCCTCCGGTGCTGGAAGCCCAGGGCTTTCACCTTATGGGAGGGCGACTGCTGCCCGGCGAGTCCGGGCAGGCCAGAGCCCAGTTCATGTATGAGGACGGGAATGCGCAGCGCGTGACGCTATATGTATCGGTGCTAGACCAGCGAACGAACGCTCCATCGGCACCCGCCTCGTTTCAGTGGTCTAGCGACGGATTGACGCAAGGCTTTTACTGGATCGAAGCACAACAGGGCTACGCCCTGAGTTCAACACTGCCGCGTGAACGCCTGCAAGTTCTGGCCAATGCAATCTATCAGCAGCTTCAATGAGTCCGGGACAGCCTGAATGCTAGGCCCTGCTTACTGCAGGCTGCCGCCGCCCTCGCCGCTGGCCGACTCGGGCAAGGCCAGGGGCAAGACGGCTATACCCTCTTCCAGCAACTCCATTGCTTCCCTGGGGCTGGTCTGGCCCCGGATCGCGCGCTCCTCGGCTTCACCGTAGTGAATGCGTCGTGCTTCCTCGGCAAAGGTCCTGCCTACGTCTTCGGTGTTTTCGGCCACCTTGCGTGACCACTGCATCCAGGCCGCCTGCATGGACTGAAGATGCTCGCGCGCTTGGGCGCTGATTTCCGGAGGTACTGCAGGAACAGCCGCTGCAGGTTTGGCCGACAGCACCTCTGCTTTGGGTGGCTGCGCACCCAGATTGAGCCTGGGAGCACTGAGCCGTTTGGTGATCTCACTGGCACCGCACATAGGGCATTGCACCAGTTGCCGCTGACGCTGGCTTTGAAAATCATCCTCCGATGCAAACCAGCCTTCGAAGACATGGCCAGCCGGGCAATGAAGATCCAGCACTTTCATGGCAGCCATCAACCCTTGCGGTGGACCAGATAACGGTAGACAAAGCCCGGGAAGGCCAAGGTCAGAAACAGTGCGGCCGTAACCGCATAGAACTCCCAGCCCTGAGGAGAGACCTGGCCGGCACGGCGCTCAAGCACCAATCCCAGTCCGCCAACCAGCAGATAGAGGACGATCATTTCCAGCAGTCTCACCCACAGCGGCTTGCGCCCCTGCATGAGCGGGCCAACGATGCCCAGACGCTGGTTGATAAAAGGCAAATTGGCTGCCACAAGGGCAGCCAAGATGATGAGCCAGATAGAGGCGGTAATAGACACTAAGCCATTCCTAGAAAAAGCAGTGAGGGCCTGAGCCCTCACTACATTCGTCATCAGGAAGCCAGGGCACGCACTATGGCGTCTGCGCACAAGGCCATCAACCCGCCGGGCAGCACACCCAGCAGCAGAACCAGCGCACCATTGATGGTCAGCACAACGCGAACATCCAGAGGAGCGGACACGCTGGTGGCTGTGATTGGAGCATCAAAGTACATGACCTTGACCACGCGCAGGTAATAGAAGGCGCCGATCAGCGACATGATCACGGCAAACACGGCCAGACCGATGTACAGGCTGCTGCCCGAAGCCACCAGTGCCTGCAGCACGGACAGCTTGGCGTAGAAGCCCACCAGCGGAGGAATACCGGCCATGGAGAACAGGCAGATGGCCATCACGCCTGCGTACAGCGGGCTGCGCTGGTTCAAACCGGCCAGATCGGCGATCTCTTCGCTTTCAAAGCCTTCACGGGCCAGCAGCAGGATCACGCCGAAGGAAGCCAGAGCCGTGAGCACATAGGTGATCATGTAGAACATGGCCGAGCTGTAGGCGTTTTCGGCCAGGGCAGGATCCACCTTGCCGCCCACCACACCCGACATCAGGCCCAGCAGCACAAAGCCCATCTGGGAAATCGTCGAGTAAGCCAGCATGCGCTTGAGGTTGGTCTGTTGCAGACCCGCGAGGTTACCCACGAGCAGCGAGCACACGGCCAGCACCATCAGCATCTGCTGCCAGTCGATGGCCAGGGGCAGCAAGCCGTCCACCAGCAGGCGAATGGTCATGGCAAAGGCAGCCAGCTTGGGCGCGCCGCCGATCAAGGCGGTGATGGCAGTAGGTGCTCCCTGGTAAACGTCAGGTACCCACATGTGGAAAGGAACTGCGCCCAACTTGAACGCCAGACCTGCCACCACAAAGACCAGACCGAAGACCAGGACCTGGTGCTTGATTTCACCGGAGTAGATCGCCTTGAAGACCTGGCCGATGTCCAGCGAACCGGTGGCACCGTACAGCATGGAGATACCGTAGAGCAGGAAGCCCGAAGCCATGGCGCCCAGCACGAAGTACTTCATGGCCGCTTCGACGGAGCCTTCATGGTCGCGGCGCAGGGCCACCAGCGCATAGCTGGAAAGCGTCAGCAGTTCCAGACCCAGATACAGCACCAGGAAGTTGTTGCCGCTGATCATGATGAACATGCCCAGCAGAGACAGCATGGACAGGGTGAAGAACTCACCGCCGCGCAGCATGTCGCGCTCGGCCGCATAGGGACGGCCATAGACCATGGTGATCATCACGGCGATCGTGGCAAAGCACTTGAGCCAGTTGCCCATGGCGTCCGAGACAACCATGTTGCCCCAGCCGTAGAAGGTATTGCCGCTTGCGGCATACATGCCTTGCATCACCGCCACGACAAGCAGGGTAAGCATGGTCAGAACATAGGTGCCTGTGCGGCGGGCGCTTTTCACGCCCAAGTCCACCAAGGCAATGACGCAGGCCATGACCAGGAGAGTGATCTCCGGGTAGATCGCCAGCCAGCTGATGTTGTCAATCATCTCGTGTCTCTCGTTTCAGTCTGGTCAGTTGAGCTTGCTCACAGCCACATGCTTGATGAGCTCTGCCACAGACACATCCATCACATCCGTGAAGGGCTTGGGATAAACACCCATGACCAGCACAGACGCAGCCAGCAGACCCAGCACCAGGAATTCGCGGCAGTTGATGTCCTTGAGCTCCGCCACATGGTCGTTACCGACTGGGCCCAGGTACACGCGCTTGTACATCCACAGGGTGTAGGCAGCGCCAAAGATCAGAGCCGTGGCAGCACCCAGACCGATCCAGAAGTTGTATTGCACGGCACCCAGGATCACCATCCACTCGCCGACGAAGCCGGCTGTGGCTGGCAGACCGCAGTTGGCCATGGCGAACAACAGGGCAAAGGCAGCGAACTTGGGCATGGTGTTGACCACACCACCGTAGGCGGCGATTTCACGCGAGTGAACGCGGTCGTACAGCACGCCGATGCACAGGAACATGGCACCCGATACAAAGCCGTGGGCAATCATCTGCACCAAGCCACCGGAGATGCCCAGGTTGTTAAACATGAAGAAGCCCAGGGTCACGAAGCCCATGTGGGCCACGGACGAATAAGCCACCAGCTTCTTCATGTCCTTCTGCACCAGAGCCACCACACCCACGTAGATCACGGCGATCAGCGACAGCGTGATGATCAGGCCCGACCATTCATGCGCCGCATCGGGAGCGATGGGCAGCGAGAAGCGCAGGAAGCCATAGGCACCGAGCTTCAGCATGATGGCAGCCAGCACGGCGGAACCGCCGGTAGGCGCTTCCACGTGCACATCAGGCAGCCAGGTGTGCACGGGGAACATGGGCACCTTCACCGCGAACGCGGCAAAGAAGGCAAAGAAGATCAGCGTCTGGGCAGTGCCGGACAGCGGCAGCTTGTGCCAGTCCAGGATCTCGAAGCTGCCACCCGACTGGGTGTACAGGTAGATCATGGCCACCAGTGTGAGCAGCGAGCCCAGCAGGGTGTACAGGAAGAACTTGAAGGCCGCATAGATACGGTTCGGGCCGCCCCAGATACCGATGATCAGATACATCGGGATCAGCGTGGCTTCGAAGAACACGTAGAACAGCATGCCGTCCAGTGCGCAGAACACGCCAACCATCAGCCCCGACAGGATCAGGAAGGCGCCCATGTACTGGTTCACGCGCTCGGTGATGTTCTGCCAGGAGGCGATCACCACGATAACGGTGATGAAGGCCGTCAGTGGCACAAACCACATGGAGATGCCATCCACGCCCAAGTGGTAGTGGATGTTGAAGCGCTCGATCCAGAGCACGTTCTCCACAAACTGCATATTGGCAGTCGTGGTGTCAAAGCCGGTGATCAGCGGAATGGTCACCGCGAAGCCGATCAGCGCACCAATCAGGGCCAGCCAGCGCACCGCATTGGCCTGCCCTTCTTTGCTGAAAGCCAGCAGGAGGGCACCGAAAGCAATCGGCACCCAGATAGAAAGACTCAACAAACCCATTTTTGTTCTTCCCCTACTACTTGTTGAGCCACACGAAGTACGTCATGAGGGCAACGATACCCAGCAGCATGACCAACGCGTAGTGATAGAGATAGCCTGTTTGCAGGCCGCGCACCCATTGACCGAACTTGGCCATGAGCTTCCAGGAGCCGTTCACGACTGCGCCATCAAT
The DNA here is from genome assembly GCF_030064165.1 of Comamonas resistens. NCBI lineage: Bacteria > Pseudomonadati > Pseudomonadota > Betaproteobacteria > Burkholderiales > Comamonadaceae > Comamonas > Comamonas resistens. The sequence goes on along the minus strand of NZ_CP125947.1, from coordinate 1,292,508 downwards.
GATGGCCTGGTCGCCGACCTTCCAGAAGACCGTACCGAAGGCACGAGCACCGCGGGCAAAGATGTTCTCGTAGACCCAGTCCACGCCGTACTTGCCTTCCAGCACCTGGTACAGGCCGATCTTCTTGGAGAAGGCCATGATGGCGGCAGGAATCCCGGGCTTGACCATGTAGAACACATAGGACACCACCACGCCGGCCAGGGCCAGCCAGAACGGTGCAGCCGTGAAGCCATGCAGGGCCATGGGCACCCAGCCGTGGATCTGCTCGGCCAGTTCAGCCATGGCACCATGCTTGGAGCCGTCAACGTAGATCGCGTCCTTGAAGAAATCGCCAAGCACCATGGGGGCCAGAGCGATCGCACCAATCACCACCGAAGGAATGGCCAGCAGCATCAGAGGACCGGTGACCACCAGAGGCGACTCATGGGGCTTGGCATCGTGGCCATGGCCGTGGTGGTCGTCATGACCATGGTGGTCATCGTGATGCGCATCGGGATTCTGGTCGTAACGTTCCTTGCCGTGGAACACGATAAAGTACAGACGGAACGAGTAGAAAGCCGTGATGAACACGCCGGCCAGCACTGCAAAGTTGGCAAAACCAGACGCAGGCAGGTTGGAGGCATGGACCGCTTCGATGATGGCATCCTTGGAGTAGAAGCCCGAGAAGAACGGTGTACCGATCAGCGCCAGATTGCCCAGCAGGAAGGTGATCCAGGTGATGGGCATGTACTTGCGCACGCCACCCATCCAGCGGATGTCCTGATTGTGGTGCATGCCCATGATGACCGAGCCGGCACCGAGGAACAGCAGAGCCTTGAAGAAGGCGTGGGTCATCAGGTGGAACACGGACACCGAGTAGGCCGATACGCCCAGAGCGATGGTCATATACCCCAGCTGCGACAGCGTGGAATACGCGATCACGCGCTTGATGTCGTTCTGGATGATGCCCAGAATACCCATGAACAGCGCCGTAATCGAGCCGATCACCAGAATGAAGTTCAGGGCCGTATCCGACAGCTCATACAGAGGCGACATGCGCGAGACCATGAAGATACCGGCCGTCACCATGGTCGCCGCGTGAATCAGCGCGGAGATTGGTGTGGGGCCTTCCATGGAGTCTGGCAGCCACGCATGCAGCGGGAACTGGGCCGACTTGCCCATCGCACCGATGAACAGGCAGATCGCAGTCACCGTCACCAGCATCCAGCCCGTGCCGGGCAGCTGGGTGTTCTGGATCTCGGGCAGCTTGGCGAAAATTTCCGAGTAATTCAGCGTGCCGGTGTAGGCAGCGATCAGGCCAATACCCAGAATGAAGCCGAAGTCACCGACACGGTTGACCAGAAAGGCCTTCATGTTGGCAAAAATGGCCGTGGACTTCTTGAAATAGAAACCGATCAGCAGATACGACACCAGACCCACGGCTTCCCAGCCGAAGAACAGCTGCAGCAGGTTGTTGCTCATCACGAGCATCAACATGGAGAAGGTGAACAGGGAGATATAGGAGAAGAAGCGGTTGTAGCCGTCGTCTTCTTCCATGTAGCCCATGGTGTAGATGTGCACCATCAGCGACACAAAGGTCACCACACACATCATCATGGCCGTGATGGAATCGATCAGGAAACCGATTTCCATCTTCAGGCCGCCGACCACCATCCAGGTGTAGATGGTTTCGTTGAACTTGGCGCCGTCAAAGACAACGCTCTTGAACGTCAGTGCCGACAGGACGAAGGCAACGAGCACGCCCAGAATGGTCAGGGAGCTGCTGCCGGGGCGGCCGATCTTGTTGCCGCCAAAGGCTGTGCCCCAGATACCCGCGAGCGCGGAGCCGACCAGCGGTGCCAACGGCACCGCAAGCAGCATGGATGCAGAAAGGGTTTGACTCATCTCTTGAGAACCTTGCAAGTAACGGCGACTCAACCCTTGAGGGTGTTGAGATCTTCCGCATTGATGCTTGTCTTGTTACGGAACAACAGCACCAGGATCGCCAGACCGATGGCCGACTCAGCGGCCGCCACTGTCAGGATGAAAAACACGAACACCTGGCCGTGCATGTCGCCCAGATAGCTGGAGAACGCCACAAAGTTCATGTTCACGGCCAGCAGCATCAGCTCGATGGCCATGAGCAAGACGATCAGGTTCTTGCGGTTCAGAAAGATGCCAACCACGGCGAGTGCAAACAGGATTGCACCCAGCGTCAGGAAGTGGCCCAAAGTCAGCGTCATGCTTTTGTCTCCACCGCAGTCGCCGCAGCATCGGCTGCCACGGTTTCAGGTTTTTGTGCAGGCTTTGTTGTCTCGACCTTGACCAGCTTGATACGGTCGGAAGCGCGCACACGAATTTGATCTGCGGGGCTCATGGCCTTGCTGTCCTTGCGCTTGCGCAGCGTCAGGGCAATCGCGGCAATCATGGCCACCAGCAGGATCACGGCCGCGATTTCCACGGGGTACAGGTACTCCGTGTACAGCAGCTTGCCCAGCGCCTGGGTGTTCGAGTAAGGAACGGTCTGGCCGGCCGCATTGACCATGGTTGCACCCACCGCCTTTGCGTCTTCGACCTCACCGAAGCCCCCCATCAGCACCATGCCCATTTCAAAGGCAATCAGCACACCGATCAGGGCTGCAAACGGGAAATGCTTCCAGAAGCCGCGGCGTACGGAGTCGATACGGATATCGAGCATCATCACCACGAACAGGAACAGCACCATCACAGCGCCCAGATAGACCAGCACCAGGGCAATGCCCAGGAATTCAGCCTTCAGAAGCAGCCAGATGGCGGCAGCTTGCGAGAAGGCCAGAATCAGATTGAGCACGGCATGCACAGGGTTGCGAGCCGTGACAACTCGGAAGGCTGCAAACAGCAGCACTGCCGAGAACAGATAGAAAAAACCAGTTTTGGCGTCCATGGATCGAATCTTTTCAAGTGATCAAGGAGCCGCTTCAGCGGTACTTGGCGTCGGCCGCCTTGTTGGCGGCAATCTCGGCTTCATAGCGGTCACCCACTGCCAGGAGCATGTCCTTGGTGAAGTAGAGGTCACCGCGCTTTTCGCCGTGGTATTCGAAGATGTGCGTCTCCACGATGGAGTCCACCGGGCAGCTTTCTTCGCAGAAGCCACAGAAGATGCACTTGGTCAGATCGATGTCGTAGCGCGTGGTACGGCGCGAGCCGTCGTCACGCACATCGGACTCGATGGTGATGGCCATGGCAGGGCACACGGCTTCGCACAGCTTGCAGGCAATGCAGCGCTCTTCGCCGTTGTCGTAACGGCGCAGGGCGTGCAGACCACGGAAGCGTGGCGACTGAGGTGTTTTTTCCTCGGGGAACTGCACCGTGATCTTGCGACGGAAGGTGTAACGGCCGGTCAGGGCCATGCCCTTGGCCAGTTCCCAGAGCATGAAGCTCTTGAGGAAATCCTTGAAGGAGAAAGGAGTTGCAGCGACTGCAGACATACGTACTCCGCTTATTTCCAGATGTTCCAGGGCGAGTACAGCCAAGCACCCACTACCACCAGCCACACCAGGGTGACGGGAATGAAGATCTTCCAACCCAGACGCATGATCTGGTCATAACGGAAGCGCGGGAAGGTAGCGCGAATCCAGATGAAGCACGACACCACGAGGAAGGTCTTGATGGCCAGCCAGATCCAACCGGGGATGAAACCCAGGAAGTCGAACGGAGGCAACCAACCGCCCAGGAACATGATCACGGCCAGGATGGAAACCAGCCACATGCTCGCGTATTCGGCCAGGAAGAAGACCGCAAAGCCCATGCCCGAGTACTCGACCATGTGACCTGCCACGATTTCCGCTTCGCCTTCCACCACGTCAAACGGGTGACGGTTGGTTTCGGCCACGACCGAAATCAGGTAAACGATGAAGATAGGCAGCAGAGGCAGCCAGTTCCAGGACAGGATGCTCACACCCATGGATGCGAACTGGCCTTGACCCTGGCTCATCACGATGGCCGACAGATTCATACTGCCCGTCACCATGATCACTACCAGGAAACAGAAACCCAGTGCGATTTCATAGCTGACCATCTGTGCCGAAGCACGCAGCGCGCCCAGGAAGGCGTACTTGGAGTTCGAGGCCCAGCCGGCAATGATCACGCCATAGACTTCAATCGAAGTGATGGCCATCAACAGCAGCAAGCCAGCGTTCACATTGGCCAGGGCCACATCGGGAGCGAAGGGAATCACCACCCAGGCAGCCAGGGCCGGCATGATGGCCATGACGGGGCCGACGTAGAACAGGCCCTTGGCAGCTGCCGTGGGCTGGATCAGCTCCTTGGTCAACAGCTTCAGACCGTCAGCCAGAGGCTGCAGCAGACCCGAAGGCCCCACGCGGTTGGGGCCCAGACGAATCTGCATGAAGCCCAGCAGCTTACGCTCCCACAGCGTCAGGTAAGCCACGGCCCCCATCAGCGGAGCCACGATGGCCACGATGCCCAGCAAAATCCAGATGACGGGCCAGGCCACATCGGTCCAGAAGGGGGCTGCGGACAGTCCGAGACCCCAAGCTTTCAATGCGTCGATCATGCGGCGCCTCCCTCACGAACCTGACGAGCGTCAGCCGTCAATTGCAGCGACGTAGCGCGGCGCACAATGCTGTCGAGCTGGTAAATGCTTGCAACCACGGGAGCTGCCACATTGCCAGCAGGCACTTCGCTCACAGCCTTGGCTGCATTGCTCAGCACATTGGCAGGCACTTGCTCTGCACCGGCGGTGGCGGCAGCCAGAACATCTTGCGATGTTTCGTAGTCCACGCCCTGAACACCCATCAGGTTGGCCAGCACGCGCAGGACCTTCCATGCAGGACGGGCATCGGCCAGAGGCTTGACCACGGCATGGAAGCTCTGCAGACGGCCTTCGGCGTTGACAAAGCTGCCCGAGGTCTCGGTGAATGGAGCGATGGGAAGCAGCACATCGCTGAATTCCATATTGGCCTTGAACGGGCTCAGCGTCACCACCATCTGCGCCTTGTTCAGGCCTGCCACGGCAGCCTTGCCTGCAGCACTGTCGAACTCAGGTTCGTTGTTCAGCAGGATGGCAGCCTTCAGGCCGCCGTCGATCATCTGAGCAGCGTTCAGACCGTTGCCAGCAGGCACGGCCTTGACCCATTGCGCGCCCACAGTGTTGGCGGCTTCAGTCAGATAGCCTGCAGATGCGCCGGTTTGTTCGGCAATCCAGTTGGCCAGAGCCAGCAGTGTGGAAGCCTGAGCATGGTGAGCTGCGGCATTGCCCAGCAGCACGGCCTTTTGCTCGCCAGCCAGCAAGGCTGCGGCAATCGCCTTGGCTTCGTCGTGTGCCTGACCCACCACGGGAGCATTCACCCCCTTGGCTTCTGCCACAGCAGCGGCCACATCGGCCAAAGCCTGAGCCCAGTCGCCGGCCGCAACCACCGAAGCGTTGACGGGCAAGGCCCAGTCATAGACACGCTCATTGATGGAGAAGACCTTGCAGCCCTTCTTGGCTGCCTGACGGATGCGCTGGGCAAACAGCGGATGATCCTTGCGCAGGTTGGAGCCCACGATCAGAGCCGACTGCAGATTGCTCAATGCAGCGATGGGCAGACCCAGCCACTGCACGCCTTGCGTGGCGGCGAACTCGGCATTGCGCAGACGGTAGTCGATGTTCTCGCTGCCGATGCCGCGCACCAGCTTGCCCGCCAGGAACAGCTCTTCCACCGTGCTGTGAGGGCTGACCAGAGCACCAATGGCGCTGGCGCCATGGTCGTTCTTGATCTGCTGCAGGCCGTTGGCCACGTATTCCAACGCGGTCTGCCAGTCGACTTCCTTCCACTCGCCGCCCTGCTTGAGCATGGGCTTGGTGAGGCGCTCGTCGCTGTTCAGCGCTTCGTAGGAGAAACGGTCACGGTCGGCAATCCAGCATTCGTTGACCTCTTCGTTCTCGAAGGGCACAACGCGCATGACCTTGTGGTTCTTGACCTGAACAATCAGGTTGGAACCCGTGGAGTCGTGCGGAGCCACCGACTTGCGGCGCGACAGTTCCCAGGTACGGGCGCTGTAGCGGAAGGGCTTGCTGGTCAACGCGCCCACGGGGCAGATGTCGATCATATTGCCCGACAGCTCGGAGTCCACGGTGTCACCCAGCACGGTGGTGATCTCGGAGTGTTCACCGCGGTGAATCATGCCCAGCTCCATGACGCCGGCCACTTCCTGGCCGAAACGCACGCAGCGTGTGCAGTGGATGCAGCGGCTCATCTCCTCCATGGAAATCAGCGGTCCCACGTTCTTGTGGAACACCACGCGCTTTTCTTCTTCGTAGCGCGAAGAGCTGCTGCCATAACCCACTGCCAAGTCCTGGAGCTGGCATTCGCCGCCCTGGTCGCAGATGGGGCAGTCCAGCGGGTGATTGATGAGCAGGAACTCCATCACCGACTGTTGTGCCTTGATGGCCTTTTCGCTCTTGGTGCGCACGATCATGCCTTGCGTCACGGGCGTGGCGCAGGCGGGCATGGGCTTGGGAGCCTTCTCAACATCCACAAGGCACATGCGGCAGTTGGCCGCAATGGACAGTTTCTTGTGGTAGCAGAAGTGAGGAATATAGGAGCCGGCCTTCTCGGCAGCATGCATGACCATGCTGCCTTCCGTCACCTCTACCTTTTTTCCGTCCAGTTCAATTTCAACCATATGCTTGTCTCGCGATCAGGCGCTTATGCGGCCTGCTTGGAAGCGCTCTGGATCTTCGCTTCAAACTCGTGGCGGAAGTGCTTGATCATGGCGCGAACCGGCATCGCTGCCGCATCGCCGAGCGCGCAGATGGTGCGGCCCATGATGTTCACGGATACCGAGTCCAACAGCTCGATATCTTCCGGACGGCCTTCGCCGTGCTGAATACGGTTCACTACGCGCCACAGCCAGCCCGTGCCTTCACGGCAGGGCGTGCACTGGCCGCAGGACTCGTGGGAATAGAAGTACGACAGACGCAGCAGGCACTCGACCATGTCACGCGAATCGTCCATCACGATCACGGCGCCCGAACCCAGCATGGAGCCGGCCTTGGAGATGGAGTCATAGTCCATCGTACAGTCCATGATGATGTCGGCAGGCAGCACGGGCGACGAGGAGCCGCCAGGAATCACCGCCTTGAGCTTGCGACCGGTGCGCACGCCGCCGGCGAGCTCCAGCAGCTTGCTGAAAGGCGTGCCCATGGGCACTTCATAGTTGCCGGGCAGGTTCACGTCGCCGCTGACAGAGAAGATCTTGGTGCCGCCGTTGTTGGGCTTGCCGCATTCCAGATAGGCCTGGCCGCCGTTGCGGATGATCCAGGGAACAGCCGCAAAAGTCTCGGTGTTGTTGATGGTCGTGGGCTTGCCGTACAGGCCGAAGCTGGCGGGGAATGGCGGCTTGAAGCGGGGTTGGCCCTTCTTGCCTTCCAGCGATTCCAGCAGCGCGGTTTCTTCGCCGCAGATGTAGGCGCCAAAGCCATGGTGGGCATGCAGCTGGAAGCTGAAGCTGCTGCCCAGGATGTTGTCACCCAGGTAGCCGGCCGCGCGGGCTTCTTCCAGGGCGGCCTCGAAGCGCTCGTAGACCTCGAAGATTTCGCCGTGGATGTAGTTGTAGCCGATGCTGATACCCATCGCGAAAGCGGCAATGATCATGCCTTCGATCACGATGTGCGGGTTGAACATCAGAATGTCGCGGTCCTTGCAGGTACCGGGTTCGCCCTCGTCGGAGTTGCAGACCAGGTGCTTCTGACCGGGGAACTGGCGGGGCATGAAGCTCCACTTCAGACCCGTGGGAAAGCCCGCACCGCCACGGCCGCGCAGACCGGATTCCTTGAGCGTCGCGATGACCTGATCCTGCGTCAGGCCTTCGCCGCCGTCCTTGCCCAGCAGCTTGCGCAGGGCCTGATAGCCGCCGCGCGCTTCATAGTCCTTGATGGACCAGTTGCTGCCATTCAGATCCGCATAGATCTGGGGATTGATGTGACGGTCGTGGAAGCAGGTTTCATTGCCGGTCGAGGCGAACTTGGCCAGCACGGCATTGGCGGCAGGATTGTTCAGGATCGTGCTCATGCCTTGCCCTCCGCTGCGCGCAGGCCGTCAACCAACTCGTCGAGCTTTTCATTGCTCATGAAGCTGCACATGCAACGGTCGTTGACCAGCATCACGGGCGAATCGGCGCAGGCGCCCAGGCACTCGGACTGCTGCAGCGTGAACAGGCCGTCGGGCGTGGTTTCGCCCATCTTGATGCCCAGCTTGTGCTCCAGGTGGTGCAGCGCCTTGTAGCCGTCGCGCAGCTGGCAAGGCAGGTTGGTGCAGACATTGAGCTTGTACTTGCCAACGGGTTGCTGGTTGTACATGTTGTAGAAAGTGGTGACTTCGTGCACCGCAATCTCGGGCATGCCCAGAACTTCGGCAATCACTGCCTCGCTTTCCTGGCTGACCCAGCCCTGCTCCTGCTGCACGATGGACAGACAAGCCATGACGGCAGACTGCTTCTGTTCAGCCGGATACTTGGCCACCTCACGCGCAAAGCGTTCTTTGGTCGCTTCGGTAATCATCGGTCAACGTCTCCAAACACGATGTCCAGGGTACTGAGCACCATCACGGCGTCAGCCAGCATGTGGCCACGGCTCAGTTCATCGAGAGCTGCCATGTGCACAAATCCTGGTGGACGAATCTTCAGGCGATAAGGCTTGTTGGCACCATCGCTGATCAAATAAATGCCGAATTCACCCTTGGGATGTTCGACAGAGGCGTATGCCTCACCTTCGGGAACCTTGAAACCTTCGGTGAAGAGCTTGAAGTGGTGAATCAGCTCTTCCATGTTGGACTTCATGGCTTCACGGCTTGCGGGGGCAACCTTGTGGTTGTCCGTGATCACCGGGCCGGGATTGACACGCAGCCAGTCCACGCATTGCTTGATGATCTTGTTGGACTCGCGCATTTCGGCCATGCGGACCAGATAGCGGTCGTAGCAGTCGCCCGTGGCACCCACGGGAATGTCGAAGTCCAGCTTGTCGTAAACCTCGTAGGGCTGGGTCTTGCGCATGTCCCAGGGCAGGCCCGAGGCACGCAGCATGGGACCGGTCAGGCCCAGATTGATAGCACGTTCCGCAGACACCACGCCGATGCCGACGTTACGCTGCTTCCAGATACGGTTGTCGGTCAGCAGGGTCTCATACTCATCCGCGCACTTGGGGAAGCGCTGCGTGAAAGCATCGATGAAATCCAGCAACGAGCCCTTGCGGTCTTCGTTCATGGCTTCCATGGAGCGCACATTGCGCACCTTGCTGGCCTTGTACTGAGGCATGCTGTCCGGCAGATCGCGATACACGCCACCGGGGCGGAAGTAGGCCGCGTGCATGCGTGCACCCGACACCGCCTCATACATGTCCATCAGCGCTTCACGTTCACGGAAGCTGTAGATCAGGATGGTCGAGCTACCGGCATCGTTGCCCGAGGAACCCAGCCACATCAGGTGATTCATGATGCGGGTGATTTCCGAGAACATCACACGGATGTACTGGGCGCGGATGGGCACTTCGATGCCCATCAGCTTTTCAATGGCCAGGCAGTAAGCATGCTCGTTGCTCATCATCGAGCAATAGTCCAGGCGGTCCATATAGGGCAGCGACTGGATATAGGTCTTGCTTTCGGCCAGCTTCTCGGTCGCACGGTGCAGCAGACCGATGTGTGGGTCAGCGCGCTGCACCACTTCACCGTCGAGCTCCAACACCAGACGCAGCACACCGTGCGCTGCCGGGTGCTGCGGACCAAAGTTTAGGGAATAGTTCTTGATTTCAGCCATGGTCTTCCGTCAGAAGGCGCTGACGCGCCCTTCAGTGCAGGCCTCCGCCATAGTTTTCTTCACGAATGATGCGCGGCGTGATTTCGCGCGGCTCGATCGTGACAGGCTGGTACACCACACGTTGCTGCTCGGCGTCATAGCGCATTTCCACATAGCCGGACAGAGGAAAGTCCTTGCGGAAGGGGTGACCAATAAAGCCGTAGTCGGTCAGGATGCGACGCAGGTCTTCGTGACCATCAAACACGATGCCGAACAGGTCAAACGCTTCGCGCTCGAACCAGTTGGCCGAGTTCCAGATGGGGTTGATCGAGGGCACCACGGGGAAGTCGTCGTCGGTACAGAACACACGCACACGCAGACGCTGGTTCAGTGTCAGAGACATCAGATGGGACACCACGGCAAAACGCGGACCGTCCTTGCCGACTTCCGCATAGGTGGAGTAGTCCACGCCGCACAGGTCCATCAACATCTCGAACTTGCAGTCCGGCGCGTTGCGCAGGATCTGCATCACGTCCAGATACTGTTCGGCAGACACTTCCACCGTCACTTCGTTGTAAGCCAGTGTGACGCTGCGGGCTTTTTCGCCCAGGGCAGCAGACACCACATCCCGAAGCTTTTCGGGGTGAATAGCAATTGCAGTCATCTCGACCCTTTAAACGCGAGCGATGGTGTGGGTGCGACGGATCTTCTGCTGCAACTGGATGATGCCGTAGATCAGCGCTTCCGCTGTTGGAGGGCAACCAGGCACATAGACATCCACTGGAACAATACGGTCGCAGCCACGCACCACCGAATAGCTGTAGTGGTAGTAACCACCGCCATTGGCGCAGGAGCCCATGGAAATAACCCAACGGGGCTCGGACATCTGGTCGTAGACCTTGCGCATCGCCGGAGCCATCTTGTTGCACAGCGTACCGGCAACAATCATCAGGTCCGAGTGGCGGGGGCTGGCACGGAACACTTCGGAGCCGAAGCGACCAATGTCATAACGAGCCGCTGCAGCATGCATCATTTCCACCGCACAACATGCCAGGCCAAATGTCATGGGCCAAATCGACCCTGTCTTGGCCCAGTTCACCACCGTGTCATAACTGGTGGTGACGAAGCCTTCCTTCATCACGCCTTCGATCATCGTGTTTCCTCAAAGAAGCTGCTTATTCCCAGTCCAGGGCGCCTTTTTTCCACTCGTAGGCAAAGCCCACGACCAGAATGGCCAGGAAGATCAGGACAGCAACAAAACCCGCACCGCCGACATCTTTGAGTGCGACAGCCCAGGGCAGCAGGAATGCGATTTCCAAATCAAACAGGATGAAGAGAATGGCGACGAGGTAGTAGCGCACATCAAACTTCATTCGAGCGTCTTCAAACGCTTCGAAACCGCATTCGTAGGGAGAGTTCTTGGCGGCGTCCGGGCGGTTGGGACCCAGCACGTAGCCGAGCGCCAGGGGAACAATGCCCACAGCCATGCCAATGAGAATGAACAAGAGAACGGGAAGGTACTGATCGATGTTCATCGAGTGGGCCTTGTTTTGTAAAACATGCCTCACCGATCACTGCCTGATCAGCAGGGCAGGTTTCTAGTTATGTGTTGGTGCCGTCGGCGAGACTCGAACTCGCACAGCTTTCGCCACTACCCCCTCAAGATAGCGTGTCTACCAATTCCACCACGACGGCTTCGTCTCAATTATCCGGCAACCCCTGAAATCTTCGTTGCAAAGATTTTGATCCCCAGACAATCCCTAGATTCTAGCTCGAAAAACCCCGACTACCGGGGTTCATCGAGTATTTTCACTAAATTATTTCGTCGGGATTTGGGCAGCGCCCTCAGCACCTGCTGCAGGCACTTCAGCAGCGGGGGCTGCAGGCGCACCAGTTGTCGCCTCAGGAGCACCCGTGGCAGGAATGGTTTGCGCAGGAGCAGGTGCAGACACCGGAGCATTTTCCAGCACACTGCCTGCGCTGGCAGGACGGGAATTGCTCATATAGGCCAGGGCCAAAGTCGCTACAAAAAATACGGTGGCCAGTGCCGCCGTCGAGCGCGACAGGAAGTTGGCACTACCCGATGCACCAAACAGGCTGCCCGAAGAGCCTCCACCAAAGGAAGCCCCCATGTCAGCACCCTTGCCGTGCTGAATCAGGATCAGGCCAATCATGCCCAGTGCGGCCAGCATCTGGACCGCAAGAATGACGCTGGAAAAGACGTTCATATCAAAACCTAGTAATCGTAATCAGGGTGCACCGCACATCAAGTGCGGCGCAAACGAATTATTGCGCTGCCGCAATAATGGTGAGGAAATCGGGGGCCTTGAGAGCCGCACCGCCAATCAGGCCACCGTCAATATCGGCCTGAGCCAGCAGCTGCGCCGCATTGCCTGCATTCATGCTGCCGCCGTAGAGCAGAGGCATACGATCAGCCTTGTCGCTGGCTGCAGCCAGCTGCGCACGCAGCACGGCATGCACCTGCTGGGCCTGCTCGGGCGTGGCCGTCTTGCCGGTGCCTATGGCCCAGACAGGCTCATATGCCACGACCAGCTCGCTCACGCAGTGGCCGACCTGGTGAATCACAGCCGCCAACTGGCGCTTGACCACGGCTTCGGTCTGACCGGCTTCACGCTCCGCCAGGGTCTCGCCCACGCAGACGATGGGCGTGATGCCCTTGGCCAAGGCAGCTTGAGCCTTGGCGGCAACCACGGCATCAGTCTCGCCATGATACTGACGACGCTCGGAGTGACCGACCAGCGCATAGCGCACGCCGAACTCCTTGAGCATGCTGGCCGAAACCTCGCCCGTGAATGCACCCTGCTCGTGCTGGGACACATCCTGCGCACCCACACCGATGGAAGTTCCCGCAAGTTCCGCCTGGACCTGAGCCAGATAGGGAGCAGGAGCAGCCACGGCCACACCCGCCTTGTTACCCGCAGGCAAGCCCTGCTTGATGGCCTGCAGCAACGCGGCATTGGCAGCCAGGCTGCCGTTCATCTTCCAGTTGCCAACAATGAGTTTTTGCTTCATGTTTCCCAAGTCAAAACGATTTTTCCGGTGTGCTGGCTGGATTCCATCAGCGCATGAGCCTGCGCCGCATCAGCAGCATCGAATTCACGATAAATGGCTGGGCGCACCTTGCCGGACTCCAGAAGAGGCCAGACATTGCGCTTGAGCGCCTCGGCGATCGCCGCCTTGAAGGCCACGGAGCGAGGGCGCAGCGTGGATCCGGTCACGGTCAGTCGCTTGCGCAGCACCAGGCCGGCATCGAACTCGGCCTTGACACCGCCCTGCACCGCAATGATGACCAGACGGCCATCAGGAGCCAGGCATTGGACTTCGCGCGCCACATAGCTGCCGGCGACCATGTCGAGGATGACGTTGACGCCCTCGCCTGCCGTGATGCGCTGCACTTCTGCCGCAAAATCCTGTGTCTTGTAGTTGATGGCGTGATCGGCTCCGAGCTTGAGACAGTCATCGCACTTGGCATCACTGCCCGCCGTGACAATGACCGTCGCGCCCCAGGCCTTGGCCAGCTGAATCGCCGTCACGCCAATGCCGCTGCTGCCACCCTGCACCAGCAAGGTTTCGCCGGGCTGCAGAGCCCCCCGGTCAAACACATTGCTCCAGACCGTGAAAAAGGTCTCGGGCAAGGCCGCCGCCTGCACGTCACTAAAGCCCGCCGGCACCGGCAGGCACTGCTCCACGGGTGCAGCGCAGAAGCTCGCATAGCCGCCACCGGCCACCAGCGCGCAGACGCGGTCGCCGAGCTTGAAGCCCGCCTTGCCCATGGCCGCCTCGTCGCCCGCCACGATCACACCCGCCACCTCAAGCCCCGGAAGATCGGAGGCACCGGGAGGTGGTGCGTAATGACCTTTGCGCTGCAGCACATCGGGGCGATTGATGCCACTCGCGGCAACGCGAATCAGCACCTCGCCCTCAGCCGCCACCGGCATGGGACGTACACCCATGCGCAGCACGTCTGGCGCACCATAGCTGGTGATTTCCACCGCTCGCATTGTGTTGGCTTCCATAGTCAGGCTTTGCTTTATCAAAGAAATCAGGCTCAAGCGCTTATGCAGAAAGCGCCAGCAGCTACAAAATCAGGATCAGCCAGCAAACGACAAAACAGGAGACCGCCTCGCGGCGGACTCCTGCTCAGCCATTACTGCTGCTGTTGCTGCTGCTCGTCAGCGGCTGCGCGGTTTTCACGTGGCTCGCGGTTCTCGCGGGGTTCGCGATTCTGGCGAGGAGCACGTTCGCGGTACTCGCGATCGCCACGGGGTTCACGCGGCTCGCGCTCGGGCATGCCGGCGGGACGCTCGGTCAGCGCCTTCATGGACAGCTTGACACGACCCTTGTCGTCGGTTTCCAGAACCTTGACCTTGACCACTTGACCTTCTTGCAGGTAGTCGGTGACCTTTTCCACGCGCTCGTGAGCAATCTGGCTGATGTGCAGCAGACCGTCCTTGCCGGGCAGCAGATTGACCAGGGCACCGAATTCCAGAATCTTGACGATGGGGCCTTCGTAGATCTTGCCGATCTCGACTTCGGCCGTGATCTGCTCGATGCGCAGCTTGGCAGCTTCAGCCTTGGCGCCGTCGGTGGCGGCAATGGTGATGGTGCCGTCTTCCTCGATATTGATCTGGGTGCCGGTCTCTTCGGTCAGCGCACGGATGGTGGCGCCGCCCTTGCCGATCACGTCACGGATCTTCTCGGGGTTGATCTTCATGGTGTAGAGCTTAGGCGCGAAGCTGGAGACTTCGGTCTTGGCTTCACCCATGGCTTCCTGCATCTTGCCCAGGATGTGCATGCGCGCTTCCTTGGCCTGAGCCAGGGCGACCTGCATGATTTCCTTGGTGATGCCCTGGATCTTGATGTCCATCTGCAGGGCGGTGATGCCGTTGGTGGTACCGGCCACCTTGAAGTCCATGTCACCCAGGTGATCTTCGTCACCCAGGATGTCGGTCAGCACGGCGAACTTGTTGTCTTCCTTGATCAGACCCATGGCGATACCGGCCACATGCGCCTTCATGGGCACGCCGGCGTCCATCATGGACAGGCAGCCGCCGCAGACCGAAGCCATGGACGAGGAGCCGTTGGACTCAGTGATTTCCGACACCACGCGGATGGTGTAGGGGAATTCTTCCTTGGTCGGCAGGCAAGCGGCCAGAGCGCGCTTGGCCAGACGGCCGTGGCCGATTTCACGGCGCTTGGTCGAGCCCATGCGGCCCACTTCGCCGGTGGCAAAGGGAGGCATGTTGTAGTGGAACAGGAAGCGGTCTTCGAACTCGCCAGCCAGCGCGTCGATCTTCTGAGCGTCGCGCTCGGTACCCAGCGTGGAGATCACCAGGGCCTGGGTTTCACCACGCGTGAACAGCGCGGAGCCGTGGGTGCGGGGCAGCACGGAGTTGCGGATCTCGATGGGGCGCACGGTACGGGTGTCGCGGCCGTCGATACGGGGCTCGCCCGCCAGGATCTGCGAGCGCACGATGCGGGCCTCGATGTCGAACAGCATGCCTTCAACCTTGACGCCGTCGAACGCCACGCCTTGCTCGGTCAGGGCGGCCTTGACGTCGGCGTAGGCCGTGCGGCAAGCCAGGGTACGCACCTGCTTGTTGCGCTCCTGGTAAGCGGCACGCAGCTTGGCTTCGCCCAGCTCGACCACCTTGGCGATCAGCGCTTCATCCTTGGCGGGAGCAGTCCAGTCCCATGCGGGCTTGCCGCCTTCACGCACCAGATCATGGATGGCGTCGATGGCGATCTTGCCTTGCTCGTGGCCGAACACCACGGCACCCAGCATCACTTCTTCAGGCAGCTGCAGGGCTTCGGACTCCACCATCAGCACGGCGGATTCGGTGCCGGCGACGACCAGATCCATCTGCGAATCCTTGCGCTGGGTCTGACCGGGGTTCAGCACGTATTCGCCGTTGATGTAACCCACGCGGGCAGCGCCAATGGGGCCATTGAAAGGCAGACCGGACACAGCCAGCGCCGCCGAAGTGGCGATCATGGCAGCGATGTCGGCGTCGACTTCGGGATTCAGCGAAATGGTGTGGATGACCACATGCACGTCGTTGTAGAAGCCTTCGGGGAACAGAGGACGGATGGGACGGTCGATCAGACGCGAAGTCAGCGTCTCCAGCTCGGAAGGCTTGGCTTCGCGCTTGAAGAAGCTGCCGGGGATCTTGCCGGCGGCGTAGGTCTTCTCGATGTAGTCAACGGTCAGGGGAAAGAAGTCCTGGCCGGCCTTGGCGATCTTGGAACCCACGACGGTGGCCAGCACCACGGTGTCGTCGATGTTGACCAGCACGGCGCCGGAGGCCTGGCGCGCGATTTCGCCGGTTTCCATGGTGACCGTATGCTGGCCCCACTGGAAAGTCTTGGTAACTTTGTTGAACATGGTCATATTGACTCCTTTATGAATAGCTGGATGCGTTCATCCAGTCTTGATTTGGAGTGCAAACAGAACACGATGCCATTCCAGTGCTGCGCTAAACGCTATGAATAGTGAAGCATTGGAATGACACAGCTTCGCTCTGTTTTGCGAACTCCGAAGTAAAAAACGCCTGAGCTAGGCAATCTAACTCAGGCGTTTCGATCTTTCACCGTGCTTACTTGCGCAGGCCCAGCTTGGCGATCAGTGCAGTGTAGCGGTCAGCGTCCTTGGACTTCAGGTAGTCCAGCAGCTTGCGGCGACGGCTCACCATGCGCAGCAGACCGCGACGACCGTGGTGGTCCTTGGCGTTAGCCTTGAAGTGGGGAGTCAGTTCGTTGATGCGAGCTGTCAGCAGAGCCACTTGCACTTCGGGGCTACCAGTGTCGTTTTCGGAACGAGCATTGGCCTTGACAACTTCAGCCTTCTTATCGGCAGCGATCATTTTGTTTTCCTTAGGATTTGGCACTCGACGAGGAGCACCTTGGTTACTTGCGCCAAGGCTGGAAAGGCCTCAGCGTGCGTCTTGCACCATGCAAAACTTGGCGATTATATCAAGAGCCCATTTCCCTGGCATCCACTACTCCCCACGCACAAACCCATATTGCCAGCCAATGGCACACACGCTGCAATGAGCCGTCACAGCTTCACCGAGGACTGACCATGACACGTTGGCTCAAACACGCTTACAGGCTCCAGTACGCTGCCGTGACTGTCGCAGCATTGATAGCAACAACACTTGCCACCGACACCCTTGCTGCTGGGCGCAAAAACAGCAAGGACCAGAGCGGCAAAGTCAGAATCCAGAACATTCGCAGCGGCTCGGAAGAAACCGCTGCAGAACGCGATCGGCGCCTCTACCGGGAATGTCAAGGTAGACCCAATTCAGGAGCCTGTTCGGGGTATACGCAAAAACCTCAAGATAGCAAACGTTAGTGAATAGGGTGGGACTTACGCAAGCCAGAATGCACCAGGACTGTTTTTGAGGTGAAGGTCCTGCCTAAACCCGATTTGCACAAGCCCTGGTGAAATACCGTTTGTCGCGACCTTTCTGCCACCTGTCCAAGCTCATTATTTACACAGGCTCTCAAAACGTAACATCAGGGCATGTTCAAAATGCCCTCACCCCGTTCTACCAAAGGCTTCACCGCCATCGAACTACTGGTGACCATCGCCATTCTTGGCGTGCTTGCGGCCATTGCAGCCCCCAGCTTCAAGCCATTGATCGAGCGCTGGAAAGTTCGCCAAGTTACAGAAGAGCTGCAATCCACTTTCTATGTGGCTCGCTCGGAAGCAATCAAGCGCGGCGGCGGCATCACCATACTGCGCAGCGGTAACACGACAGATTGCACCACTGTCGGCAGCGACACCAGCCTCTGGAGCTGCGGCTGGACCGTCTTTGTCGACACCAACAATGATGGCAAGCAGGACAGCGGCGAAGACACCTTGCAGACCATCGCCCTGCCCTCAAAAGTCAGTGTCAAATTAACTGGCATCAGCGAGCCCACCCTCATCAAGGTGGATCGCTGGGGCCAGCTCTCAGCTGCCAATGCAGCCATAGAACTTAAGGGAAGCAGCGAAGCGCAAGCCAGCACCAGCTCCATGTGCATTAGCAGCACTGGCCGCATCTACACGCCGGACACAGGCAGTACATCGTGCTCATGAACCAGACACCCGCTCTTATCTGCGTCGCTA
This sequence comes from Comamonas resistens, assembly GCF_030064165.1. Taxonomy (NCBI): domain Bacteria; kingdom Pseudomonadati; phylum Pseudomonadota; class Betaproteobacteria; order Burkholderiales; family Comamonadaceae; genus Comamonas; species Comamonas resistens. Next base: position 1,274,621 of record NZ_CP125947.1, on the reverse strand, counting down.
CAGAGGTCGCAATCTTTGATGAGGAGTCTCTATGTATACCGCCGCCAACAGCACACTGCATCTGCACTATGCCAGCAGAGTTGCACACCATGGTTTCACAGCCGTCGAACTAATGGTGACCCTCGCGATACTGGCCATTCTGTCAGCCATTGCCATGCCTAGCTTCCGTACTCTGCTTGAGCGCTGGAGTGTTCGACAAACCACCGAGAGTCTGAAATCCAGCCTGATGCTTGCCCGCTCAGAAGCCATCAAGCAAAGTGGTCAGATCGTGATTCAGAAAATAGCCAACAACACCGACGGCTGCACGAGCGCCACCAACAAGACCGACTGGGACTGCGGTTGGATCGTCTGCAATGACAGCAACAACAGCGGCACCTGCACTAAAACCGATCCCATTCTGCAAACCGTAAGTGCACCACGCAATGTTCAGATAACACGCACCGGCGGAGCCGACACCATCAAACTCAATCGTTGGGGCCTGGTCGATGGAGCCTTCCTAAGCTTCAGCATCGTTCCCCTGGACAAGTCCACCTCCAACCCCGCGGCACAAGGCCTTTGCATGAGTTCGGGTGGCCGCATACGCATCATTCCCTCGGAAGAAATTCCATGCACTTCATGAACACCCAACCGCCCCTCCGCCAAAGCGGCATCACGCTTATCGAGTCCCTGATTGCCATCATCATCGCGGCTCTCGGCATTCTGGGCATTCTGGGCGCACAGATGCGGACCCTGACTGATACCCAGACCACTGTACGCAGAGCGCAAGCCATTCGGCTTATTGAAGACCTGAGCGAGCGCATGAAAGTCAATCCAAATGCAGCAAGCGACATCAGCGCCTATGTCTCGGCCTTTTCGGCAGAACCCTCGCCCGGCGACTGCCAGAGCGCCAGCTGCACCCATGCACAACTGGCGGCCTTCGACCTCGGCAGCTGGAAGCAGTCCGTCAAGAATCGACTTCCTTTAGGGCAGGCCAGCATTTTTCTGGCCTCCGGCGAGACAACTGACTCCAACCGGCGCCAGCTTGGCATCATGATCGCCTGGCGCGAGAACGAGCGTGATATTGCCAACACCCAGGACAAGAAAATTTATCGAGACAACATCGACGCCACGAAGGTCCTTGCCACCGATGGCTCTGGCACTCTCAATGCCGGCAGTGATACCAGCGATGCAGCACAAACCTGCCCGGCGAATTACACCTGCCACCTCCAATACATCACTGTGGCAGCCCGCTGCGCCCCCTATTTCGGCGGCGATGCCGCTGCGGTCAAAGCCCAGTACTTCTGCCCTGGAGCCTGACAATGCTCATAAAAAACATAGCTTCCCGAGCAACTCCCACTACCTCTGCCAATCAAAAATACCTGAGCCAGCGGCTCCAGCGCGGCGTCACGCTGCTAGAGCTGATGGTCGGCATTGCCATTGGCCTACTGGTCGTCGCCGTCGCCTCGGGAGCCCTCATGGTTTCGCGCTCGGTTTCTGGCACCGTCAGCGATGCCAGCAGCATTCAGCAGCAAGCAACCTACGCCATGCGCGTCATTGGCCAGCAACTGCGCCAGGCTGGCTCCCTCTATCTCAACCCCCAGCCCAACCCAGCGGAGGCTGGCGCCGATGCGGCCACCCTTGCTGCATCCGTCGTGGTCTTCGAAGCCACCGCAGGAGATACCTCGAAAAGCGCGGCTGACGACCTGCTCAGCACATCCCCCCCCCTCGACTACATCAACCCAGCTACTAGTACGCTCCTAGGCTCCAGCAGTCCGGACAAGCTGGCCGTGGGCTACCGTCGCTATAAGGAAGCAGTCTATGGCAGCAGCACTGAACAAACCCTGCTGCGCAACTGCCTGGGCAGCCCTTCAGATGACGCCAAGAACGATGCGCAGGTAAAAATCCTCAGCGTCTTCGAGCGCAATGACAAAAACGAATTGCAGTGCACCGGCAATGGCACCGTCCAGCCTCTCGCACGCAACGTCGCCAACTTCCAGGTGCGCTACCTGCTGCAAGACAACAGCGTGCCAGGTGCCACCAAGATCCAATACGTGGCGGCCAGTAAAGTTGGTACAGCGTCCGACTGGGGCAAGGTTCAGGCCGCAGAGGTCTGCCTGGTCCTCTATGGAGACGAGGCTATTGACCTGCCCGCAGACAGTGCCTATACGGGCTGCGATGGTTCCTCCGTAAACATACCGACCACCGGAGCGGAAGCACGGCGCATGCACATCACCTTTCGCAACGTCTTTCAGTTGCGCAGCCAGGGGCTGCTTGGCACCGTGCTTTAACCCTTCATGAAAAAAACCACCATGCCACAACGCATGCCCACAGCCTCCGTTTCGAGCCAGCGCGGCGTAGCGCTGTTCGTCGTCATCGTCTTCGTTATGCTCTCGATGCTGCTGGCACTATGGGCCTCGCGCACCTCGCTGTTTAATGAATTGGTAGTGGGCAACGACGCTGACTACCAGCGGGCTTTTGAGGCCGCCCAAGCCCTGATACTGGATGCCGAGCTGGACATTCGCGGGGAAAACGCCGACGGCACCAGCTGCACAAGCAGCAATTGCCGCAACAGCATGAGTTCTGTCGAAAAAATTCCACTCGAAGCCAAGGACATCGGCCCCCTGCTGACCGCACTGACAGGAAAGACCAACAGTTGCAGCAATGCGCTATGCGCTAAGACCAGCGACAGGAAAGACTTCTGGAATGACAAGGACGCACTAGCAGCCCTGGCTCAGGACGGTATAGGTGCACGCTACGGTCAGTACACCGGCGCAGATAAAGGCAGCACCGACAAACCCTCCAACCCCATCCTGTTCGACACCAGCGCTGCTAACAGGGGCGGCTGGTACTGGATCGAAGTACTGCCCTATGACGAAAGCAGCAAGAACTCCGGGCTCATTGTCTCCGACCCTGGTGTCAACACCCCTGGCCGGCTGCCACTGAATCTGACGCCCAGCGTGGTCTACCGCATCACTGCCCTCGCCTATGGACGCAAGGCTAACACCATGGTGGTACTTCAGCAGACCTATGCCCGGCAGCGGCTCAAGGACTGACGATCAAGGATCAATTCGCTTCTAAAAATAGAGCATTCTCAGCAGATCCTTCAAGCTCCAGACCCATATTTAACCGTATACATTCAATACCCGAGGAGGACGCTATGCACCTCAACAATACCGCACCACGCTTTCACAAGACCCTGCTGGCGCTGGCTTCAAGCGCCGCGCTGCTGCCATATGGCGCCTGGGCCATTGACCTGGTACAAGCACCACCAGGCACGGTCCAACCCTATGTGACACCCAACGTCATCATCTCGATCGACGACTCGGGCAGCATGAACTACTGCCTGAATAAAGAAGGCACCTCCAGTTGCGTACAAGGGACCGTCTGTACAAAAACCGACAAAAAGGGCAATTGCACGGCCTGGGGTACTGGTTGGCTGAATGCCAATGACGATACAGAGCCAGCAGCGGATGGTTCCTGGCCTGTCAACAGCCGACGCATGAACGTGTTGAAGTATGCGTTGAAGTCGATTTTCGATCCGACTCATTCTCAATATGACAGCACCTTGCTGCCAGACAAGAAAATCCGGCTGGCATGGCAAGCTATGAATGCCAACAATGGTAATCCTGGCTCACTCCCTGGCACAACCAGCACAGCTCCCACATCTACCACCAACTCCATGCAAGTGCTGGCAAGTGCGCATCGAACGGACTTTCTCGCCTTTGTCGACAAACTGACACCCGGCAGTTCGACACCTTCACACAAAATGTTCAAGCAGGCTGATGAATACATGCGGGCCAGCTTGAACCAGTACGGCCCATGGGCTTCCGTTCCCGGCACTACCGCTGCGCCCTATCTTGGCTGCCGACGTAACTACCATATCTTCATGACTGACGGTCGCTGGAACGGCTCAGTATCAGGCGGCTCGCAGGATGACAACACAAAGAACCTCACCTTGCCCGATGGCACGGTCTATGGCAGCACCAATGCAAGCCTGCGCCCCAACAACCAGCTTTACGCCGATACCTACAGCAACACTCTGGCCGACTGGGCTTTCAAAAGCTGGTCTACAAAGCTTCAAACCGCCACTGATGCCACCGGCACGAGTGGCCTGAAAGGCAGTGTTCAGCCATTGCCTGATTACGACAAGGCGTCACAAACCGAAGATTTCGGCAAGGATACCGCCAACAAAAACGCCATCCTGGAGCGTTTCTGGAACCCGCGCTACAACCCCGCCACCTGGCCGCACATGGTGACCTATACCATCGGTTTCAGCGCCATGGCCTACACTTGGCCCGATGCTCCGACGATCGAAGCCCCCTCCACCAAGGTCCCATTCGGCTACGACAAGAGTTTTCTCGACTTGGTCACCGGCACGAAGAAATGGCCCGACCTAGACTCTGGCGGCGAGCCCGTTCGCTCCCTCGACCTGTGGCACGCCGCCCTCAACGGCCGGGGCCGCTTCTATGCCGTGGAGCAGGGCAAGGATCTGGCCAAGGCTTTCCGCGAGATCTTCCAACAGATCAATACGCAGACCGAGCCCGAGCTGACCTCCACGGCTGCCAGCGGCTCCAACAACACACTGACCAGCGTGGACAAGTTCACTGGTAATTTCGAGCCCAAGAATGCCTGGAAGGGCTTTGTGACCGCCGCGACGGTGAACGCGGACACCAATGACACCATCGGGGCACCTGCCGGCTGGAGTGGCAAGACCACGGCAGACAGACTGGACGCCATGACCGTCAGCAACCGCGTGATCTGGAGCTGGAGCGACAAATGGATGGGGAGCGCCTACAAGGGCGGCGTGCCCTTTCTGTGGGCCAGCGATGAAAGCAATCTGAGCACGGCTCAAAAATTCTGGCTACAAAGAAAGCCTGATGGCACAAGCACCGACGAAGGTGCAACCAAAGGCAATCAGCGGCTCAATTACATTCGCGGCGACCGTAGTTTGGAAGGTTCGGACACCGCCAATGGTTACACCACGGATAAGCCTTTCCGCCAGCGCAAGAGCATTCAGGGCGACATCATCAACTCGACTATCTGGTACACAGGCGTACCCGCCAGCAACTATGCGCTCAACGGCTACTCGAAGTTCACCAGCGACCAGAAAAACCGCCAACCCATGATCTATGTAGGCGGTAACGACGGAATGCTGCACGGTTTCTCCACCGCGGACGGCAATGAAAAAATCGCCTATGTGCCCCAAGGTGTGCTGCCAAGTCTGGCGCGGTTAACTGACCCTACGTATAACCAGAAACACCGTTTCTTTGTCGATGGCTCGCCCATGACCGGCGACGTGAACCTGGGCTCCAGCGCCACCCCCAACTGGCGCACCATGCTGGTTGGATCTCTGGGCGCGGGCGGCAAAGGCTATTTCGTCTTGGATGTAACCAACCCAGCCAGCTTCACAGCAGCCAACGCCTCAAGCCTGGTCAAGCTCGACCGTACACGCAGCACCGATGCCGACATGGGAGCCACCGTCTCCAACTGCGCGCTGGACACTATGGGAGCAGAGGAAAAAGCCGCCTGCGTCAAGGCAGTGGATGAAGACCGCGACATTGGCAACATTACCGCTTTGCCCGTACTGGATGAAAACAACCCCATGCGCACCACGCAGATCACACGCCTAAACAACGGGCGCTGGGCCGTGGTCATGGGCAATGGCTATAACAGCGCCAACCAGCGCCCTGTGCTACTGATTCAGTATTTGGATAATGATCGCGAGCTCCGGCGTCTAGTGGCTACAGGCAGCACCAGTGCTGCGGACTGTGCAGCCACTCCCCGCACCAAAACGCAAGCTGAATGCGACAACATCTCAGACAATGGTCTATCTGTCCCACGCTTGGTTGATATCAATGGCGACGGCATGCCCGACGTGGCCTATGCAGGTGACAACCGCGGCAATATGTGGAAGTTTGACCTAACCAGCACAAACGACAGCAACTGGAATACCGCATTCAACGGCCAGCCGCTGTTCACCGCCCAGGGCCCAGCGTCGCTGGGCAGTGCCCGTACCATAGTTCAGCCCATCACCGTCGCACCCACCGTGCGTGCCAACGACCGCAAGATGACTGTACGCAGCGGCAACGATCAGAAAACCCTGCCTGTGGGCGGCATGATGGTTTCGTTCGGCACTGGCCGCAACGTGACCAAACTAGATGAATCCGACCGGAATGTGCAGACACTGTACTCGGTGCTGGACAACACGCGTTACAAGCTCGTCGATGGGCGTCTGCAAATACATGCTGGCGAAAGCGGCTGCTCCGCCACCGCTGGTGACTGCATCGTCGCCCCCAAGGCCTTGGGAGCAGGTGTCAGCAACGCCAAGCTGGCCGAGCAAGTCATCACTGACCTGGACAATGGCGACTTTGGCACTGTGAGTTCAAAAAACGCCGATAGCACGCTCAATGCAAGCACCTGGGTCGGCTTCAATGGCTGGTACATGGACCTTCCCGCAGTGGGTGAACGCCTACTCAAGAATATGGAATTCTACGATGGCAGCAACATCTTGGCCGTGTATTCACAAGTGCCGGCCAAAGGCACGGACGTGGACCCGAACGTGGAAAGCTGTGACTCCAGCTCGGTGGATGAAGAGCGCCAATACCGCACCCTGATCAACATCATGGACGGCAAGCGCCCCAGCGTGCAGTTGGTGGACAAGAATGGCGACGGACTCTACGGTGCGCTTGATGTCAATGTCTCCCGGCGCAAGGTGACCAAGGGATCACACACTCTGATTACCAAGAAGAACCGGGTCACTGACCTCGACAATAAGAACAACAAGGAACTGCTGGCCCGCATGCCCGAGCAATCGCTACGCCCCAGCTGGCGCCAGGTGAAGTAAAGGTTACGAATGAAAGTACAAACCATGAAGCGCAAGAACCGTGGCTTTACATTGATCGAATTGATGATCGTGGTGGCGGTCATAGGCATTCTCAGCGCCATTGCCTACCCCAGCTATACGGAATACGTGCAGCGCGGTCATAGGGCCGATGCGCGCGCGGGCTTGCTGCAGGCCCAGATGTGGATGGAGAGGGCGGCGACTGCGACGGGGGTTTATCCGACGAATGCGGACGCTACCAAAATCCTGCCTGCTGCACTGAGCTGGACCGGTGATGCGAACAAACGCTACACCATTGGGTTTAAAGCCAATACCAGTACCAACGCGGCATACACATTAATTGCCACGCGGAAAAACCCAGGTCCCCAGGCCTCCGACAAATGCGGCGACTTCACTTTGACTCACACTGGAGCAAGAGGGGCAGACAATCTTGCAAGCGGAGCGACCGCCGCGGAGTGCTGGAGTAAATAAAGCCTACCCACTGCATTACCATCCTGGGCATGACACCCTCTGCCCACTTCATGAACAAGGCGTTTGAGCAGGCTGCTCAAGCGCTTTTTCTTTCTTCGCCCAACCCGCGTGTCGGTTGCGTGATCGTCAATGACGCTGGCCAGATCATCGGCCAGGGCTTTACCCAGCAGGCAGGCGGCCCCCACGCCGAGATCATGGCGCTGCGTGATGCGGCCGCCAAGGGAAATGAGGTGCACGGGGCTACGGCTTATGTGACGCTGGAGCCCTGCTCCCACCACGGACGCACCGGCCCGTGCTGCGATGCGCTGGTGGCCGCAGGCATAGGCAAGGTGGTAGGCGCCTTGACCGACCCTAACCCCCAAGTCGCAGGCCGCGGCTTCGAGCGCCTGCGTGCGGCTGGCGTTGAGGTCGAAGTCGGCCCGGGCGCTGCCGAATCGCGCGAACTCAATATCGGCTTTTTCAGCCGCATGATCCGAGGCATGCCATGGGTGCGCATGAAGGCCGCCAGCTCGCTCGACGGGGTGACGGCACTGCATAACGGCAAAAGCCAGTGGATCACCTCGCCTGAGGCCCGTGCTGACGGCCATGCCTGGCGCGCCCGCGCCTGCACCATCCTGACAGGCATAGGTACCGTGCTGGAGGACAACCCACGGATGAATGTGCGTGAAGTGGAAACGCCCCGCCAACCACGGGTGGCAGTAGTGGACAGCAGACTGGACATTCCGCTGGGTGCTCATGTTTTGCAAGCACCTAGCGGTTGCCTTATCTACACTTGCAGTACAGACCAGTTCAAGATCAAGCAGCTACAAGCGCTAGGCGCTACGGTTATTCACATGCCCAATGCAGCAGGCAAGGTGGATCTTGCAGCCATGCTGCGCGACTTGGCCGCACGTGGCACCAACGAGCTGCATGTAGAGGCGGGCTTCAAGCTCAATGGCTCGCTGATCCGTGAAGGCTTGGTCGATGAGTTTCTGCTCTACCAGGCTCCCAAGCTGCTGGGCACAGGAGCCATGGGCATCGCCAATTTCGGTCCTCTGGACGACTTGAACAAAGGGCTTGCACTGGAGCTGCATGAGGTTGCACGCGTCGGCCCGGACTTGCGCATCGTGGCCAGAGTTGAGGGCCGCTCTGCGTTCTAGCCGCGCACAGCCGGTCTCCGTCCGACAAATTACCTTTGCGTTCATGGGTTACAAACCAGACATGCAGATCCGGCCTTTTTTCACCTTCACAAGCAACGCCACCCGCAGGCTACAGCGCATCACAGCGCTTGGGCTTGCAGTTGGTGCAATGCTTTTGGCCGGCTGCGCTGCGCCACTGCCCAAGAATGTGGAAAGGCCGGTCTCGGAGGCTCTGTCCAAGCCACAAGAGACCAATCTGGGCGCCATGATCGCCCAAGTGAAGCCAGCTCGTTCAAAGGCGGGGGCATCGGCTTTTGTCTTGATGAACGGCCCGCAGCATGCCTACAGCAGTCGTCTCGCGCTGGTGCAGAGCGCGCAGAAAACGCTGGACTTGCAGTACTACGCCATTCATGCGGACCGCAGCACCGGCAAGCTGCTGCACGCCATTGTCCACGCGGCTCGGCGCGGCGTGCGCGTGCGCGTGCTGCTCGATGACTTTCACAGTACCGGCCCCGATGCGCAGGTCATGCGCCTGGCTTTTGTGCCCAATGTGGAAATGCGCATGTTCAACCCGCTGGCAGGCTCACGCGCTTCCACGCTGGGCCGAGCCTGGACCATTCTGACGGACTTCCAGCGTGCCCAGCAGCGTATGCACAACAAGCTGTTCGTCGCAGATAACGCCATGGGCGTGATGGGTGGCCGCAATCTGGGCGACGCCTATTTCGACGCCGCCAATGACGGCAACTTCGTGGATGTGGATGTGCTCGCAGCCGGCCCTGTCGTCAAGGATCTGTCGCGCAGCTTTGACAGCTATTGGAACAATGTGCGCGCCTATCCGGTGCAATCGCTGATCAGCGAAAAAGAGCTGCTGCAGCTCAAGGCCCGGTTCGATCAGGAAGATGCCAGCCCCGGCCTGCATGCCGATGGTGACTCTGAGCCAGAGCTTGAAGACAAGCCACTGGACCTGCAAAAACTGCCCTGGATCTGGGCACAGGCCATGGTTCTGGCCGATAGCCCCACCAAAATCCCCAGCGAAAACGACGAGACCAGCAACGAAACAGCAGCATCCGCCAACTCGTCCACCAACAACGGCGGCGTGGCCTCCTTGAAAGTCCCCGCCACGGCATTGGCTGGTGCCGCTCCGGTGCTGCATGCCGATTCGGTGGTGGACGGTTTGCTGGCCCTGATCAAAACCTCCAGCCGCGATCTGCTGGTCGTCTCGCCCTACTTTGTGCCCGGCAATGAAATCATGGATGCGTTTCGCGCCGCCCGAAAGCGCGGCGTGCGCATACGCATCCTGACCAACTCCCTTGCATCCAACGATGCACCGCTGGCCCATGCAGGTTATGCCCGCCATCGCAAGAAGCTGCTGGAGATGGGCATAGAGCTGCATGAAATGCGCAGCGAGGCCGCCAATGTCCGTTCGGCCCTGCGCGCAGGCAGCACCGGCTCCAGCGGCGGCAATTCCGGCACCTCGCGCGCCATGCTGCACTCCAAGCTGCTGGTCATTGACGGACGTCTGGTTGTCATAGGCTCCATGAACCTGGACATGCGCTCGCAGCTGCAGAACACCGAAATTGCGGTATTGATTGCCAGCCACACTTTCAGCAAGCTGGCCACTCAGAGCATCGAGGAAAGCCTGGCTGAAAACAGCTGGATGGTGCAGCTGGACCAGGATGGCAAGCTGGTCTGGCGCGCGCCGCAGGACAGCGGCCTGTCAGACGCCTACACCGAGCCAGATGCCAGCCTCAGCCTGCGCATCATGCTGCAGCTGATTGGGCCTCTGGCTCCTGACAGCCTGCTGTGACTTCCGCTCGCTCTGGCCAGCGCCATTCCAGCTGCAGATCGCGCTGGGACAAGGCCGCCACCCAGTCGCTGATGGCGCGCTGATCGGTCTGCGTACGCACCTCCTGATAGGCCACTTCCGCTTCAGGGAAGCGCCTGCGCATCAGATTCAGCCACTGCTTGAGCCGTCCCGCCCTCTGGCGCGGCTCCAGATCGGCACAGACCATTTCCCAAAAGCGCTGCACCTGGGGCACCAGTTGCAGCCAGGCTATGCCTGCAGCCGTGGTGCTGCCGCCCTGCTCCACGGCATTGCGGATCGCCAGGGCCAGCCCGGGGTCGGCCACAATGCCACGGCCCAGCATCAGGTCGTCACAGCCCGATACCTCGCGACAGCGCAGCGCCTCCTCCACGGTCCATATCTCGCCGTTGGCAACCACAGGCACCTGCACCGCATCGCGGATGCGTGGAATCTCTTCCCAATACGCAGGAGGGCGATAACCATCAAGCTTGGTGCGCGCATGGACAACGATCTCACAGGCACCGCCCTGCTCCATGGCCTGGGCGCACTCGATCATCAAGGCACGGTCGTTAAAGCCCAGCCGCATCTTAGCCGACACCGGCATCTGCGCGGGCACGGCACGGCGCACGGCTTCCACCACGCGCCCAATCTGCTCGGGATCCTGCAGCAGTGAAGCCCCACCTCCGTGGCGGTTGACCACCTTGGCCGGGCAACCAAAGTTCAGGTCAATGCCCTCAGGTCCCAGGCGGGCCAGATTCGCGGCGTTCTCAGCCATGCTGACAGGGTCGGACCCCAGCAACTGCGCGCGCACAGGCACACCTGCCAGGGTCTTGCTGCCATTGCGCAGCTCCGGCATGGTGCGCAGATACACCTTGTCCGGCAGCAAAGTGCCGCTGATGCGGATGAACTCGGAGACGCAGCGATCCGCCCCACCCACACGGGTCAGCACATCACGCAGCACAAAATCCAGCAGCCCCTCCATGGGCGCAAGCAGCAGTCTCATCTCAAATACATATCAAAACGGCTTGTAGCGCTTATATATCAAGCGCTGAAAGCTATTAATCCAGAAGCAAGCAATGAACTCATCCAGTCTGCAGAAGGCTGGTATTCACATGTCTGTCACAGACTTTGGGTGCAATAAGCGCAATAACACTTTTTTACACGCACCGCGCCACAGTTTCATGATTTTGCAAAAAACCGCCAAGGCCATCGAAGAACTGCAGCCCGGATCCCGTCAGCTGCCCCAGCGCGCGCGCTCCGTTCTTCTAATGGCCGGCGGCAGAAGCCTTGACGACCTGCAGCGCATGCTGGGTAGCGATCATGCCGAACTGGCACGACAGTTGATGGAGCAAGGTTATCTGCAATGGCAGTCCGGCGAGAGTGGCAGCCCAGCCCCCACTCCGCAGGCTGTTGCTGCCAAGCCAGCTGAGCCCGCGACCAGCAGCATCAATATGGCAGGCACCCGCATGTATCTTTTCGATATGTGCGAGCGCCTGTTTGCCAACCGCCATGAGCAACTGGCTCAGCAACTGCGCGCACAGTTGCGCGAAGCCAGAGACCTGCCTGCCCTGCAAGAAGCCGGCCTGAAGCTGCTGCATGCCGTGCATGAGCATGCGGGCGAAGAACGGGCCCAGTCGCTGCGCGAGAGACTGGCCGCCCTACTCGCATACAGCGATGACGCCAGCGAAACAGAGAGGGAAGAAAGCCTGGCCTGAAAGCCGTCAAGCCGCTGCCAGGCGCCAGAGCGAGGTCACCTCGGCAGCACGAGCGGCATGCAAAGGATCTGTCTGATCCTGCACCTTGCCATGGTGTGGGCGAATGTCTTCACGCCCCAACACCTTCAGGCCTGCAGAGGCTATCCAGGCCAGCAACTCTTCACGAGAACGCAGCTTCAGATGCTCGGCCAGATCGGAAATGACGAGCCAGCCTTCACCACCGGGCAGCAAATGCATCGCCAGCCCCTGCAGAAACCCGCGCAGCATGCGGCTGTCTTCGTCATAAATGGCCTGATCCAGCAGCGATGCTGCCTTGCCGGGCAGCCATGGTGGATTGCAGACAATCAGCCCTGCCTGCCCCTGGGGAAACAGATCTGTGCGCTGCAGCTCGACCTTGGCAGCCTGACCGAGCCGCTGCAGGTTCTCACCCGCGCAGGCCAGCGCACGTTCGCTCATATCGGTGGCCACCACGGACTTCACGCCGCGCTTGAGCAACACCGCAGCCAGCACACCGGTGCCCGTGCCGATATCCCAGGCCTGGCTTACGCCAGCTGCAGGCAACGGGGCACGCATGACCAGATCGAGGTACTCGCCGCGTACGGGCGAGAAAACGCCATAGTGGGCATGAATGCGGGCACCATCCAGCGCAGCAATCTCCACGCCCTTTTTGCGCCACTCATGTGCGCCCACCACACCCAGCAAATCACGCAGCGGCACCAGCACCGTACGGGCCTCAGCCTGCACAGCCACAGTGCCCCAGCTTTCGCTGCAGGCAACACGCCAGTCTGGCGCGCGGCGCAAGCTGCAGTGCCAGTGCTCGTCCAGCTCGATCAGCAGACTGGCCAGCATGCGCGCACGCTGAGCCTGGGTTTGTCGAAACAAATGAAAAGCATGGGGAAAGCCGGCCGCAGCCGAAGGCTTGCGTCGCGACTTCTTGTCCAGCCTGCGCCCCAGCGCCAGCAGCAACTGGCGGGCATTCTGAAAATCGCCACGCCACAGCAACGACGCCCCCTCGCTGATATGGCGAAACGCCGTATCAGCGGGCATGGTGTCGTCAGCAATCTCTATGCGACGAGGCTTGGGCAAGCTGCTTCCGGTGCGCCACAAGGCCGTGCTGGCCTTGTCCTGTTCCTGCCATTGCAGCAGTTCGAAAGCAGTTGCTGGAGCGGAGACTGAGGCCGCGACATTGTTGCTGGGGGTCTTCACGGCCTGTCTTTCAAAGCAACGGCAATCAGCCGTTCAGAGGGCGCTTGACGCGCACTTCTTCAATCTTGATGCTGCCGATCACAGCCGTTTTGGCCGTGGACATTTCGCGCTTGAAGCCAGCCATTTCATGGAAGCGCAGAGCGCGCTCGTTGCGCAGAGGAATCCAGGCTGTCACGTTGGTGCAGCCTTCTTCCAGCAGACCATCGCGCGCAGCGTCCCACAGGGCAACACCAACACCTTGGTTCCAATGGGTAGGAGCCGCATAGATGGCCCAAATCTCACCAGTGGTCTGGCGGGATTTTTCATCACGGGAGCGGTCAAAGCCGACAAAGCCCACGATCTTGTCACCGTCGATGGCGACCTGGACCTGGGGCTCACAGTATTCAATGGCTTCGCGCCAGTAAGCCTGACGCTTTTCAACAGAGGACATGGCCTTCAGTTGATCATCGGGAACCAGACCTCGGTAAGCCTCCAGTGCGGAAGCAGTATGGATCTGGGCAATCGCTTTTGCATCGCGAAGAGTAGCGGGACGGACCTGGATACTAGACATGGAAAAACCGGAACGGAAACATGTAAGAATAGAAAGGGCGTAATTGTCTACATATTCAGAGTTTTGGCGCAAAGCACATTGGTTAGCCATGTGTTCGACTACGGCTGTTCGCAATTTCTTGCCCTGCAGCAATCTATGTGCTATGCGCTACCCTAACCAGAGCAGCAAGCCCGCGTTCATATTAGGTTTGAGCACTATTTGATACTAAACGTGCTCGCTACCCAAAGCCCTGATTGAAGGCAAAGCCTGCAATAGGCTTCGCCAGTCGCTCAAAGCCAGCGTCGCATGAAGTCCATCATGCGGTCGAATTTCTCGCCGAACGGTGGATACAGCAAGGACGTCGCAGCCCAACGCGACTGCACAAAGACCGCCTTCTGATGGACAAAGCGCAAAAAGCCCTGCTCCGAGTGATAAGCACCCCAGCCACTGTCTCCCACACCGCCAAAAGGCAGGTTGTCATGGGCCACATGCAGCAGGGTGTCATTCACGCAGACACCACCGCTGACGGTGCGGGTCAGCACCGCATCGCGCTCGGCCTCATCGTTGCCAAACCAGTACAGCGCCAGCGGCCTGGGGCTGGCATTGATGGCATTGATCACATCTTCAATGCGCTCGTATGAGATGACGGGCAGGATGGGGCCAAAGATCTCTTCCTGCATGAGCTGCATCTCGCCCGTGGTGCCAAAGACCAGAGCTGGAGCCAGCTGACGCTCCACCGCATCACCCCAGGCAGTGCTGTCGCCGTCGGCTGCCGGAGCGGCCGCCTCATGCATCCAGTGCACTTGCGCACCCAGGCTCTGCGCCTGCCGCAGCATCTGTTTGAGCCGCGCCAGATGACGCTTGCTGATGATGGCCGTGTAGTCGGGATTGCCCGAGATGCGCGGGTACAGCCTCTGCACCGCCGCCTTGAAAGCCTCGGCAAAGACCAGTTCCTGCCCGCGTGGCAGCAACACATAGTCAGGGGCAATGCAGGTCTGGCCTGCATTGACCAGCTTGCCGTAGGCCACCTTGAGCGCCACGGCTTCGATATCGCAATCCTGGGCAATGATGCAAGGCGATTTGCCACCCAGCTCCAGCGTCGTCGGCGTCAGGTGCACGGCCGCGGCTTGTGCCACGCGGCGTCCCACAGCCGTCGAACCTGTAAACAGCAGATGGTCGAACTGCAGGCCTGAAAACTGCGTCGCCACGCCCACATCGCCCTCGATGACGCAGAACTCCTCTGGCGCAAAAAACTGGGCCACGAGTTGCGCCAGCTTGGCAGAGGTATGTGGTGTCAGCTCGCTGGGCTTGAGCATGACTCGATTGCCTGCGGCCAATGCCGTGATGACAGGTGCCAGCGACAGCTGAATCGGATAGTTCCAGGGCGAGATCACACCGACCACGCCCAAAGGCTGGCGCTCCACCCAGGCCTTGCCCGGCTGCAGCATCAGCGGCGTGCGCACGCGCTGGCGCTTGGCCCACTTGCCCAGATGCTTGAGCGTGTGCTTGAGCATGTTTCGCACCAGCATCAGATCCAGCATCTCGGTCCAGCGCTCGGAGCGCACGCCAAAATCCTGCTGCACTGCGGTGCAAAGCTGCTCGCCATTCTCATCCAGCATCTTCTGCAGGCGCAGCAAACGCTCACGGCGCACCAGCACAGGTACATCAACCTGCGCGCGGCTGGCTTGGTATTGCAAGTCAAAGATGCGGTGCAAGTCCATGTAGTTCATGCCTGTCTTCAAAACCTCTGTTCACGCGTTTTCATTCTTACCCAAGCCAGTGCCTGTATCGGACCAGCATCCCCTCATCCAGGCATCTCCAGCGGCATGCCATCTGCGCCAAATGCGATGCCGCGCTCTTCCAGCTTGGCGCGCGCGGCATGGTGTACCAAGCCACGCTTCGCCGGCCTCGACTCCAGCAAGCGGCGCAGCGTGGCTTCGCCGACTTTGGCATGGCGAACGACTTCCATGCGCACGCCCCAGAACCTGTCATCTGCAAAGCGGTCAAGAATCTCGGCATCTGCATCAGGATTCATCGCTGCAGTCGCCCGGATGGCTTGATTGGGATCCGTCAGGAAAGGCTCCAGCTCTTGTGCATTGGCGGCACCGCAGGCTGCAATGTAGCGGCGCTCCTCTGCAGCTTTTTGCTCAGATGTCTTTTTTGCCATTGTGCCCTCGAAGAATTTGAATTCGTCCTTAGTTCAGCGCAAGCGAGGTAAGTACCGCGTAAAAAAAAGAGCCTGACACATACAAGCGCAGGCTCTTTGTTGGCGATCAGCTCGCAGCTCTATCAGGATTCATGGACCTCGCGCGGCTGCACATCGGTCACTTCACCGGTACCGGGCAGAACGCCACGGCGCATACGGGTCTCGCGCGCTTCCTTTTTCGCGTCGGTATCGCCCGACGACTGCGCCATCCACTCCGCACCCGAGCGGTACACCGTCTGCCAGCCCGCAAACGGGCTCATGGAGCCGAAGCTCATGGGCATGATGGGCTGACCCGTGAGCTTGGCCCACAGGGCCCGCACGCCCCAGGCCAAAGCGATCAGGGCCGCCACGGCCATCAGGCACAGGAAGAACACCAGGCCCACCAGCATCAGCATGATGCGGACGGCCCAACGGGTTGCGGTGGTGGCGAAATCGTTCAAAGCAATACCTCTCTAAAGTCCGATCTTAGGCGGTGGCCGCAGATTCGAACCGGAACACCCCGGGATCATTCACCGGGTCAACTGTCACTGCAATCGTACTCTTGGGCGGAAACTTGCCTTCAAGCAACAGCTTGGACAGCGGGTTTTCAATACGCTGCTGGATCGCACGCTTGAGCGGACGGGCTCCGAACACGGGATCGAATCCAACCTTGGCCAGCTCGGCCAGAGCCTGATCGGACACCTGCATGCTCAGCTCCATCTTCTGCAGACGGCTTTCCAGCAGTTTCAGCTGGATCTTGGCAATCGCCTCGATGTTCTTGGCATCCAGGGCATGGAAGACCACGGTTTCATCGATGCGGTTCAAGAATTCGGGTCGGAAATGGTTTTTAAGTTCCCCCCAGACCGCTTCCTTCACATCATTTGCCTCCTCGCCCACCATGGCCTGAATCAAATGTGAACCAATGTTGCTGGTCATGACGATCACGGTGTTCTTGAAGTCCACCGTACGGCCTTGACCATCAGTCAGGCGGCCATCGTCCAGCACCTGCAGCAACACATTGAAGACATCGGGGTGGGCTTTCTCCACCTCGTCCAGCAACAGCACGCTATAGGGCTTGCGGCGCACGGCTTCCGTCAGATAGCCACCTTCTTCATAGCCCACATAGCCGGGAGGCGCACCAATCAAGCGTGCCACAGAGTGCTTTTCCATGAACTCACTCATGTCAATTCGCACCAGGTGGTCCTCGCTATCAAACAGGAATCCGGCCAGTGCCTTGCACAGCTCGGTCTTGCCCACGCCCGTAGGGCCCAGGAACAGGAAGGAGCCTGTAGGACGGTTGGGATCGGACAGACCCGAGCGCGAGCGTCGGATGGCATTGGCCACGGCGGAGATAGCCTCCTCCTGCCCCACCACACGCTCATGCAGCTTGTCCTCCATGTGCAGCAGCTTGTCTTTTTCGCCCTGCATCATCTTAGCCACGGGAATGCCTGTGGCACGGCTCACCACCTCGGCAATCTCCTCGGCACCGACTTGCGTGCGCAGCAGCTTGTTGGCCGCCGTGCCGTCCTTGCCTTCTTCCTTGACCTGGGCTTCGTGCAACTGCTTTTCCAGCGCCGGCAGCTTGCCGTATTGCAGCTCGGCCACCTTGTTGAAATCGCCCTTGCGCTTGAACTCGTCAATCTGAACGCGCAACTGGTCCACTTCCTTGCGGATCTGCTCCGAGCCCAGCGCACTGGCTTTCTCGGCCTTCCAGATCTCTTCGAGGTCGGCGTACTCGCGCTCCAGGCTTCCGAGCTCCTCTTCGATCAGCTGCAGACGCTTTTGCGAGGCGTCATCCTTTTCGCGCTTCATGGCTTCGCGCTCGATCTTGAGCTGGATCATGCGGCGCTCGAGCTTGTCCATCACCTCGGGCTTGGAGTCCATCTCGATCTTGATCTTGGCCGCAGCCTCGTCGATCAGGTCGATGGCCTTGTCGGGCAGGAAACGGTCGGTGATGTAGCGGTGGCTCAGCTCCGCAGCGGCAACGATGGCCGGGTCGGTGATATCGACGTTGTGGTGCGCCTCGTACTTCACCTGCAAGCCGCGCAGGATAGCGATGGTGTCCTCCACCGAAGGCTCGTCCACGATGACCTTCTGGAAGCGGCGCTCCAGCGCTGCATCCTTTTCGATGTATTTGCGGTATTCATCGAGCGTGGTCGCACCCACGCAATGCAACTCACCGCGCGCCAGTGCGGGCTTAAGCATATTGCCGGCATCCATGGCGCCATCGGCCTTGCCGGCACCCACCATGGTGTGAATCTCGTCGATGAAAAGAATGATGCGGCCTTCGTCCTGAGCGATTTCCTTGAGCACGGATTTGAGGCGCTCCTCGAAGTCGCCGCGATATTTGGCACCGGCCAGCAGGCCTGCCATGTCCAACGACAGCACGCGCTTGTTCTGCAGGCTCTCGGGCACCTCGCCGGCCACGATGCGCTGGGCCAGGCCCTCGACGATGGCGGTCTTGCCCACGCCGGGCTCGCCGATGAGCACGGGGTTGTTCTTGCTGCGGCGCTGCAGCACCTGGATGGCGCGGCGGATCTCGTCGTCGCGGCCGATCACCGGGTCAAGCTTGCCGATACGGGCGCGCTCGGTCAGGTCCAGCGTGTATTTCTTGAGCGCTTCGCGCTGGCCTTCGGCTTCTGCACTGTCCACGTTCTGACCTCCTCGCACGGCATTGATGGCCGCTTCCAGGCTGGATTTGCTCACGCCGCTCTGCTTGAGCAAGGCACCGGCACGCGTGGCCGAGCCTGCGGCATCGGCCAGCGCCAGCAAAAACAGCTCGCTGGCGATGAACTGGTCACCGCGCTTGAGGGCTTCTTTCTCCGAGGCCTGCAGCAGGCGAGCCAGCTCGGAGCCGACCTGCACATCGCCTTGCTGCTGCACGCGCGGCAGATCGGCCATGGCCTGTTCGGCCAGGTTCTTGAGTTGCTGCACATTGCCGCCGGCACGCTGCAGCAGCGCGCGCGGGCCGTCGTCCTGGCGCAGCATGGCCACCAGCAGGTGCAGGGGGTCGATAGTGGATTGATCCGCACCGAGCGCCAGAGACTGCGCATCGGCCAAGGCTTCTTGGAATTTGGTCGTCAGTTTGTCAATTCGCATGGTTTGTCGCTTTCGCTCCAATCAGATTCATTGCCATTTATCTGATAGTCAAACAGGGGGTTTCAAGACCCTGATGCGCAAAAAAACAGCAAAAACGAATCTATAGCCGCCCTGCTTGCGGTATATCAAGTTAAAGCATCGCGCCAGCACCGGGCCAGTTGCGTAGGAGTAAGCCCATAGTGCTTGCGAAAGCTGCGCAACAAATGACTGGCATTGGCAAACCCCATTTCGGCAGCCAGCCATGCCAGCTGCGGCGTGCGCCCCCTCTCACCGCCTGCACTGCCCTGCAGGCGGGCGCAGACCTGCTGCAAACGCCGCTGCATGACCCAGTCATGCACGGTGCACCCCATGCTTTGATGGAACATGCGGGCAAAGTGATATTCGGACAAGGCCACGACCTGCGCCAGCGCGGGCAAGCTCAGGGCTTTGCTGTCAGCCAGATGGGCCTCCACATAGTCAAGCACCTTGCGCCGGGCCGTGGATGACAGGCCACCCAACGGTTTCAGCAGCTTGTGCCGCTGCCAGGGCGCCGCCGATTGCAGCACCAGCCTGTCCAGCACTTGCTGGCTCAGGCAATCCGCCTGCCATATGTCGTGGGCCCCACTCCAGTCCAGCCGCCACAGCGCCTGCGCCCATTGCGCATAGATTGGATCCTGGGAATAAATCTGCGGTGTCAGCGTAATGCTGCGCGGCTCGGCATCCAGCAGGCGCACCACTCGGTCGGCCCAGGCAATATCCGAGACATACAGGTGCAGAAACTGCACGGGCTCACGCACCAGCCAGCGCGATTCATGTTCGGCCGGGAGAACGCAAAAGCGCCCTGCCTCGCCCCGGGCCAGTGCATCGTCCTTGAGTTGCGAGCCCTGACCTCCGGCCAGATAGACAGACAGCGTGTGATGCCCTTGCTGGCGGTAGTGCACCTCATCATCGCGATTGGCCCAGATTGCCAATTCCAGCGACTGGCTCAAACCCGCTCTGCGCCTGATCTGGGCACGTGACCGAGCCAGAACATGACTGAGATGCGATGGGGCGGATACAGCGCTGGCGGGCATGCCTGCATTGTGGCTCCAGCCATCTGGCCGCGCTTGCTGCAGCGCCACAAAACCGCAGGAATGTGCAACGCAGAGCCGATCCAGGCGCGCAAGATCTTGGCTCTTCCAAGCACCAAGACTTGCCATGCTTTTGCCTCTTTACGCCCTGGTCGTGCTGATCTGGGGCTCCACCTGGATCGCTCTCAAGATGCAACTGGGCAGCGTACCCGTAGAGCTGTCCATCGCCTACCGCTTTGGTTTTGCTGCCCTGGTACTTTTTGCCTGGCTGCTGCTGGCCCGCCAGTGGCGCACACCCCGCGGCGCAGCCATTCCACGCGTGCTGGGCCAGGGGCTATGCCTGTTCAGCCTGAACTTTGTCTGCTTCATGCACGCCAGCGAGACCCTGACCAGCGGTCTGGCTGCCGTGGTGTTTTCCAGTGCCAGCATCTGGAATGCATTGCTGGCGCGAGCCATCCATGGGCGCAGGCTTGCACCCAATGTGCTCGCAGGCAGTGCTCTGGGCCTGACGGGTCTGATGATTCTGTTCTGGCCGGAGCTACAGCAGGGTCAGCACGCCAGCTGGCAAGGTCTGTTGTGGGCGCTGGGCGGAACGCTGTGCTTTTCCTGCGGGAACATGCTTTCTGCATCGCTGCAGGGCCTGGGCTACAAGCCTCTCCACACCAATGCCTGGGGCATGCTGGCCGGCACGCTGCTGCTGGTGGCGTATGCACTGATCGCCGGTCTGCCATGGCGCTTTGATACCAGCCTGCAATACACAGGCGCACTGCTGTATCTGGCCATTCCCGGCTCGGTGATTGCCTTTACCGCCTACCTTACATTGGTGGGCCGACTTGGGCCCGAGAAAGCCGCTTATGCCACGGTACTGTTTCCCATTGTGGCGCTCAATATCTCGGCCGTGGTGGAAGGCTATGAATGGACTGCAGCGGGACTGCTGGGCCTGGCCCTGGTGATGGCCGGCAATGTGCTGGTCTTCAGGCCACCACGCTGGCTGCAAAGCGCGAAACTACAAAAGGCATAGCAGCTTGCGCTTGATAGATAAGCGCAATAGCGCTTTTTGACTCTGAAGCGCAAGACCAAGCCCTTGCACCCGGGACAAGCATGTTCCAAGCCAGAGACATCAAGCAAGGGCCGCCCCGCCGCGCAGGTGTCGTCCCCCTTGGGGGAAGGCGCGTCAGCGACTCAGGGGGTAGCCCATCTCGCCAATGCCTGCTCATCGCTAACACGCGCATCCACCCAGCGCGCCCCCTGCCCGGTCTGCTCTTTCTTCCAGAATGGGGCTTCGGACTTGAGGTAGTCCATGATGTATTCGCAGGCCTCGAAGGATTTGCCGCGATGGGCGCTGGTCACGGCCACGAGCACGATTTGCTCCATGGGCTGCATCAGGCCGATACGGTGAATCACTCTTGCGCCAAAGATGCCAAAGCGCGCCACGGCCTTGTCGATGATGGCCTCAATGGATTTCTCGGTCATGCCGGGGTAGTGCTCGAGCTCCATGCTGGAGACGGCATCGCCCTCGTTGCGGTCGCGCACCGTGCCCACAAAGCTGCAGACCGCGCCCACGCGCGCATCGCCGGCGCGCAGGGCGGCAATTTCGGTTGACAGATCAAAGTCCTGGGTCTGGATGGAAACACGTGCAGCAGTCATGCCCACATTGTCGCAGGCCTGCATGGGCATGTGCTGCGCATTAGCATTGGGCCATGGCCACACAAACCATCAATCTGCCCGAGTACACGCTGTACCCGTCGCCGCGCAACGAGCACCGGATGATTTTCGAATTCCAGCTCTTTGTGCCCTATCCCTATGAGCTGATCCATCTGCCCGACTACAACTTCAAGGGCAAGGCCACGCTGTTTGCGGCCCACCGCAAGCGCGACAACAAGTCGGGCCAGCTCATCACCTGCGAGCTGGCCGACGACCTGGCACGTTTCGAGCGCCTGTTCGAGCCGAGCTGAGCCATGGACGACACCAGCCAGATTCAGCCTCCACCGAGTTTTGCCGAGCTGTTTCGCACACGCAGCGGCAAGCTGTCCGCCCCCATTGCCGAGGTGGTGGCGCGCTATGAACTCTGCGAAGACCTGGCCTGCCATCTGACCGAGCAGGCACAGACTCTTTACCACTCGGGCAACTCCTCCGAGGAACAGGTGCTGCTGGGCATGCATGCGGGCCTGGCGGCCGAAGGCTCGGTTGTCAGCCCGCCCGAGGCCGGCTGGATCGTGCAGCGCGTGGCCGAGTTGCTGGAGTGGCGAGCGCCGCTGCTACCAGCCGGCAATGCAGAATAAGTATCAAACCAGCCTCAAGCGCTTATCCATCAAGCGCTGACAGCTATCAAAACAAAAGCCGTACAGTTTTCACTGCACGGCTTTTTTCATCGCCAGGCCGCCCCAAGATGAAAAACGCCGGGGGTGCCCAGGCCCTCTCGGAGGGGTAGCGACCACGCACAGCGGGGAGCGTGGGGTGCCTTTTCATGCGTACAACCGATCAGGCTGCGTCTGATTGAGCTGCCTTCCAGTCGGCATAGCGATTCAGAATGCGCTGCACCTGACCATGGGTCCACTCCCCGCCCTTGGCTGCCGCAATGCCACGGGCATTGAGTTCGGCCGCCATGGCGCGGTGGGTCAGACCCTGCTGTTGCAACTGCACAAACAGCGCTTCATGCTGCCTGGCAAAGGCATCGGCCGCCGATTTGCGCTTTTCCACCGTGGCGCGGATATTGGCCGCGCCAGCCGTGCCCAGCTTCACACCGCGCTCGCGCGCTTCGGCCAAAGCCTTGCGGGTTCGGGAGCTGATCTCCGGATTGACTGCGGGCGCAGCCTCGGTGGATGGCAAATCGGTAGCTTGGGTCATGGCATTACGGGAGGGATATAGCTCAGGGTCTGACCCAGGAACCATAACAGGAACAGCACCACCGGCGCATGAACCAGCAGTTGCACAAAGTTGTAGCCGATCAGATCACGTGCCTTCAGGCCCAGCACGCCCAGCAGCGGCAGCATGTAGAAGGGGTTGATCAGATTGGGCAGCGCCTCGGCCGCGTTATAGATCTGCACGGCCCAGCCCAGGTGGTATTGCAGATCGTTGGCGACCTGCATCACATAGGGGGCCTCCACAATCCACTTGCCGCCGCCAGAGGGCAGGAAGAAGCCCAGCACGGCCGAGTAGGTGCCCATCAGCAGCGCATAGGTGTCGTGCGTGGCAAAGCTGGTGAAGAAGGTGGAGATATGGTGGGCGATGCTGGCACCATCCACTCCCTTGACGTCCGTCATGATGGCCGCGATGGCGCCATACAGCGGGAACTGGATCAGCACGCCGGTCGTGGTGGGCACGGCACGGGCCACGGCATCGAGAAAGCTGCGCGGGCGCCAGTGCAGCAGCGCACCGGCCATCAGGAACAGCAGGTTGTAGGTGTTCAGGCCCGAGATCGCCTGAATGAAAGGCTTGCTGGAGAACTCCTCCACCATCCAGCCCACGGTCAGCGCCACCAACAGGATGATGAGAATGGGGCTGTACTCCAGCCATTCGCCGGGTCGGCTGGGCTTTTTGACTTCCTTGACCACTTCTTCGCTCAGATCGACCTGGCACTGGCCGGCATCACGCGCCGTTTTTTCGCCAGGCGCAGTCATATAGGCCACAACGATGGAAATCACCATCAGCACGGCCAGCATCACGCCGGACTGCCACATGAAAATGGTCTGCGTGAATGGAATCACGCCGGTAATGGCCAGAATGCCGGGCGGCAGGCTGGCGGGGTTGGCCTGCAGCTGCGCGGCCGACGAGGAAATGCCCAGCGCCCATACGGCGCCCAGGCCCAGATAGACGGCAGCACCGGCCGCGCGGTAGTCCATTCTGATATCGGTGCGGCGTGCCAGCGCCTTGACCAGCAGGCCGCCGAACACCAGGCTCAGGCCCCAGTTCAGCAACGATGCGGTCAGCGATACAAAAGCCACCCAGGCAACGGCGCCACGGCCGGTCTTGGGCACCAGAGCCAGGGCGTGGATCAACTTGGATGCCGGCTTGGAGCTGGCCACCACATAGCCGCCAATCACCACAAATGCCATCTGCATGGTGAAGGGAATCAGGCTCCAGAAGCCTTTGCCGAAAGCCTTGCTGGTTTCGGCGGCAGGCGCACCGATCGCAAAGGCAGCCAGCACCACGATGAAGATGCCGACCACGGCAAACACCCAGGAATCCGGGAACCACTTTTCCGCCCAGCTGGCGCAGCGCATGGCAAAGCGCGCAGAGCGGGTTTCCTCCATATTGACGTGAGTTGTCATGAGTAAGCGCTTTCTGTCTCTCTTTTAGAAAGCGCGGATTGTCATGAAGGAAAGGCGTCAGCCTGGTGAAAACTCTCCTGGGTTAACCCTAGTAAGCAATCACACGATAGGAGACTTACGTATGAAAAATGGCAGCCCATGCTCCCCGAGGAGGGATTTTTCACCTTGGGGCGGCCCGGCGATGAAAAAAGCCTGAGCTATTGGAAAGCGCAGGCCTTTGCGGGCAGAGCAGAAACGGCGCTCAGCCGCCGGTGACGGGCGGGAAGAAAGCCACTTCGTCACCGCTCTTCAAAGCCGCATCGCCGGTACACATGTCCTGGTTCAGCGCCATGCGCACGGCACGGCCTTCGGCCAGCACCTGGGCGGCGGCATCGCTTTTGCCCATTAGCTCGGCACGCAGTGCATCCACGGTGGCCGCCGCTGTCTGCAGGCTTTCGTGGCCTGTGCCCATGGCTTCACGGATGGAGGCGAAATAACGCACGGTAATCTGGTTCATGTCCGTCTCCTTCAGGCCATCAGCTCGGCAAATGGAATAAAGCGCACGCTGTCGCCTTCGGCAATCGTGGTGTTGGCAGGGTTGTCCACCACGCCGTCGCCCCAGGCCGTGGAAGTCAGCACACCCGAACTCTGATTCTTGAACAGCTCCAGCCCCCCGCGCTCGTTGTAGCGCACGCGCAGAAACTCGCGGCGCTTGTCGCCCTTGGGCCAAACAAAATCGGCCCGCGCCGCAATGGAGCGCGGCAGCACTTGCTGCACGCCCTGCAGACGCAGCAAAAAGGGCCGCACCAGCACCTGAAAGGTGACAAAACTGGAGACCGGATTGCCCGGCAGTCCGATGAAATGGGCAAAGCCCGAACCATATTCGCGATTGACGCGACCATAGGCAAAGGGCTTGCCCGGCTTGATGCTGATCTGCCAAAGATCCAGCTGGCCCAGCTGCTGCACGGCAGGCTTGATATGGTCTTCCTCGCCCACGGAGACGCCGCCGCTGGTGACGATCACATCATGGTCCATGGCCGCATCGGCCAGTGCGGCAATCGTGGCTTCGCGGTCATCGGGAACGATGCCCAGATCCGTGACCTCGCAGCCCATGCGCAGCAGCAGCGCACGCAGGAAAAAGCGGTTGCTGTTGTAGATGCTGCCGGGCTTCATATCCTGGGGCGCCACGGTGCCGGGCATGACCAGTTCGTCACCCGTGGAGAACAGCGCCACGCGCGGCTTGCGCGCCACGGGCAGGCTGGCAAAGCCCATGCTGGCGGCCAGACCCAGATGCGCGGGCGTGAGACGCGTGCCGGCTTCGATCACGGTCGCTCCCTGGGTGATGTCTTCGCCCGAGCGGCGAATCCACTGGCCGGCCACAGGCTGGGCCTTGATGCGCACGCGGCCATCTCCCAGCACTTCGCAGTCTTCCTGCATGACGATGGCGTCCGCGCCGGCAGGCACGGGCGCGCCCGTGAAGATGCGGGCGACGGAGCCAGCAGCCAGCGCCTCGGGCGCCGTACCCGCAGGAATGCGCTGGGACACGGGCAGCACGGCGTCTGCGCTCGCACATTCGGCAGCGCGCACGGCATAGCCGTCCATGGCCGAATTGTCCTGGGGTGGCACCTGCAACGGCGAAACGGCGGCCTGCAAAAGCACACGGCCATCGGCATCGAAGGTATCGACCTGCTGAACGCCCGCCATCGGCTGGGCATGGGCCAGCAGCTCCTGCA
Source organism: Comamonas resistens (assembly GCF_030064165.1). Lineage (NCBI taxonomy): Bacteria > Pseudomonadati > Pseudomonadota > Betaproteobacteria > Burkholderiales > Comamonadaceae > Comamonas > Comamonas resistens. The sequence goes on along the minus strand of NZ_CP125947.1, from coordinate 1,248,642 downwards.
GGGCGTCATCCAGAGGCTTGAGGGGTTTGCGAGGCGTCTGTGGGGCTTGCATTGCGGTGTCTTTCCTTAATTCCTGTATTGCAGTGAGTCTGCGTGATCCAGCAGCCACTGCAGCACGGCCTGCGGCTGGCTCAAATCCAGCACAGGCTGGGTCGGAGTCTGCGGCAGATCATGATTTGCATCGGTGGCCACGGCCATCACCATGGCGTCATGAGGGTACAGAGGCGCCTGGCTCTTGCCCTTGTCCAGCCGGTCCTGCTGCTGTCGCCAGACTTCGATCTTGGGCAGCTCGCCATGCTTGAAGCCTTCTATCAGCACCCAGTCCACCGCAGGGTCCAGCTGCGCCAGCATGTCGCTCACGCTCAGCTCGGTGGGCTGCTCATACTCACGCATCAGCGCCATGCGCTTGTCGGAGGCCAGCAGCACTTCATAGGCTCCGGCCTTGCGGTGGCGCCAGCTGTCCTTGCCTTCGCGGTCCACATCGAAGTGGTGATGGGCATGCTTGATGACCGAGACCTTGAGCCCGCGCTGCTTCATCAGCGCCACCAGGGCCTCGACCAGCGTGGTCTTGCCCGCGCCCGAATACCCGGCAAAGCCTATGACCTTCATCTTGATTTCAATATGCTTTTGATAGCTATCAGCGCTTGATGGATAAGCGCAAAAGGCCAATTTCATTCAAAGAAAAAGCACCTGCCGCCAAGCTACAGGTGCTTTTCCAGCTTAACGCCGCAAGGTTTTATTTGCAGTTTTCAGCGATAAAAGCCTTGACCTTGTTCACGTCAGCAGCCATCACGACCACGCGCTTGGGCAGGTCTTCGATGCCGTTGAACTTGGCAGGACGTTCAGGCTGGCGGCCCAGCGCTTCTTCAATCGTGGCCGCGAACTTGATGGGCAAGGCGGTTTCCAGCACCAGCATAGGCTCCGCTCCCAGATGCTCGCGCGCCACCTTCACGCCGTCAGCGGTATGGGTGTCGATCATCTGGCCAAAGCGCTCAAAGGTGTCCTTGATGGTGGCCAGTCGGTCGGCATGCGTGCTCTTGCCACTCACAAAACCGTACTTGCCGGCCGCATCCTTGAAGGCTGGGTCGGCGCTCAGGTCGAACTTGCCCGCCTTGGCCACGCCTTCGGCGAACAGTTGCTGGGTACGTGCACCGTCGCGGCCCACCAAATCGAAGACAAAGCGCTCGAAATTGCTGGCCTTGGAGATGTCCATCGAGGGGCTCGATGTCTCGTAGGTGTTGGCCGAGCCGCGCACCTGGTAGACGCCGGTGCGGAAGAACTCGTCCAGCACATCGTTTTCGTTGGTCGCCACCACCAGTTTGGCAATCGGCAAACCCATCTGGCGCGCCACATGGCCTGCGCAGATATTGCCGAAGTTGCCCGAAGGCACGGTGAAGCTAACCTTCTGGTCGTTGGATTGAGTAGCCTGCAGGTAACCAGCAAAGTAGTAGACCACCTGGGCCAGCAGACGCGCCCAGTTGATGGAGTTGACCGTGCCGATCTTGTACTGGGCCTTGAAGGCGTGGTCGTTGGAGACGGCCTTGACGATGTCCTGGCAGTCATCAAACACGCCTTCGATGGCGATGTTGTGGATGTTCTCGTCCTGCAGGCTGAACATCTGCGCCTGCTGGAAGGGGCTCATGCGACCGTGGGGGCTGGTCATGAAGACCCGCACGCCCTTTTTGCCGCGCATGGCGTACTCGGCCGCGCTGCCGGTGTCACCGCTGGTGGCGCCCAGAATGTTCAGCTCTTCATTGCGGCGGGCCAGTTCGTACTCGAACAGATTGCCCAGCAGTTGCATGGCCATGTCCTTGAAGGCCAGCGTGGGGCCGTTGGACAGGGCTTCGATGTGCAGCACGCCGTCCAGCTGGCGCACGGGCACGATGGCGTCCGTGCCAAAGACTTCCCTGGTATAGGTCTTGGCGCACAAAGCCTGCAGATCGGCAGCAGGAATATCGTCGATATAGAGCGACAGAATCTCGAAGGCCAGCGCTGCATAGCCCTTGGTGGCCAGCGTCTCGCGCAGCTGGCTCAGCTTGGCGTCGTCAATCTGGGGGTACTCGACGGGCAGGTACAGACCACCATCGGGAGCCAGACCGGCCAGCAAAATATCGCAAAAACGCTTGCGGTCAGCATGGCCGCGGGTGGACAGATACAGCATCTCAAACTCGCCAAAAACTAAAATTCGGAACGGGCAGGCAAACAGGCAGAAGTCATGCCGCCAAGCTCTCCATTATCAGCCAGCAGTTCCACCTCCACCATGCGCCATTGAAGAGACCGGCCAACGCGGTATCGCTGCTGTGCCTTGGGTGATGGCCTCAGCGCTGGAAATAGCGCTCTGCTTGCGGCTTGATATAGGGCTTGAGCATCTTGAATGGAACACTGACGCCGCTGCCCAGGCACACGCCCATGGCGTGGCCGATGCCGGAAATCACAAAACTCATCTTGTCCGGCTTATCGAGCATCAGTGCCATATAGCTGGGCAGAACCTCCGTGCATTCCTTGTCATCCTTGGAGTATTTGCCCACGGCTTTGCGGATGAAGCCCTGCATCTGCTCGCTGAGTTCCAGCTTGTAGTCGCCATACTTTGCTCCCTTGAACAAACGGGTGAAGTCCATATAGCCACCCTGCAGCAAATCCAGCACAAAAGGGTCGTAGTGGTTATTGGGGTGCGCACCGCCGCAGCCCGTGGCGCCAGACTCCACCACACTCATCATGGCGCGGCTCAGATAGGTCACGGCAATGCTTTCGTGATCGAAATAGCCCAAAGTCCCAGCCTCCGGGCCGTTGTCACGATAGATGGCACTTCGGCAACCCAAAGCAGCCAGGCTCATGCCCCAATGGCGCTGCTCCAGCACGGCATTGGTCTGAGCCAATATCTTGGCATCCGGGTGACGGGTCAGCCGCGGATACCAGAACTTGGTGCGCGTGTCCCGCACAGGTCGCCAAGCCAGGTCTGGAGCAAGTACCACTTCCTTGCCCTGCTCCAGCTTTTGCTCGCCAAGCTTCAGATAGTCATAGGGCGTGCTCTGCGCAGAGATCACCTCATCTTGCGAGACACCGCTGCCCGCGCCCTGAACGATTGCCAAAGTCACCGCCTCCACACCGCGCGGCGCTATCTTTTCAGGATCATATTGCGCAATACGTTGAAGGCTTAGCGGCAGTTTTTTGCCATGAATGCCATCCACCCACTCGCCGGTCAGTGCATCGCCTTGCTGCGCCACATTCCACTTCACGCTGCGCTCTTGCTCATTCGCAAAGATTGGCAGCTCTGGCTGCGAGCGGCTCCACCCATCATTAAGCGGCAAGGCTTCAGCCAGCGCATTGAGCGTCCCCTTGAGCGGAATATCCACACCATGGCGCAGATAGAAGTAACGGCCTTGCAGCTCGCCATCGGCATCGGGCTTGCGCAGCTCCAGCACCACTTCAGAGCCGCCCAGCGTGCCGCGATAGACATCAACCGGCGCAGCCTGCACCGCAGTGGCCGCAAAAACAAAAAAGGCCAGCATCCAATGACGCCAGCCTTTGCTGAATAAAGCGGTGCGCTGATCGCGCTGAGCGGGGGAACTATCTAGTCGAGCGAAACAGGACATCAGAATTCTCCTGAAAAGCACAGGACACAAATCAAGCGCACTCCAACTAAGGGATACCGAGCAAGCGCCGCCGCGCAGCGAAGGTATCGCCCCCTCCCTTAGCGCGCAGCGCGTAGAGAGAGGGGTGAAGCGGCGGGGCCGCTCAGGGGGTGAACTCAGTTCAACTCTTCTTTGCGGATGCGCGTAATGGGTGCCAGCACCGTGGGCAGGCTCTGGATTTCATCCAGGGCCTTGTTCATATCGCCTTCACGCGTGTCATGCGTGAGGATGATGAGGTCGGTCTGGGTCGAGCCTTCGCCGCCCACTTCATCGGCTTCGCGCTGCAGCACGGCATCGATGCTGATGCCGGCATTGGCCAGCAGGCCGGTGATCTTGGCCAGCACGCCCGCCTCATCGGCCACGCGAATGCGCAGGTAGTAGCTGGTCACGACTTCGGCCATGGGCAGCACGGGCAGTTCGCTGCCGGCGGCAGCCAGGCTGCTGCTCTGGAAGGCCAGGGCAGGCACGCGGTGGGCGGGGTCGGAACCGTCCATGCGGGCGATATCGACCAGATCGGCAATCACGGCCGAGGCGGTAGGCTCGGAGCCTGCGCCCTTGCCGTAGTACAGCGTGGTGCCCACGGCATCGCCGTTCACCACCACGGCGTTCATCGCGCCTTCCACATTGGCGATCAGACGCTTGGAAGGCACCAGCGAGGGGTGCACGCGCAGCTCGATGCCCTTGTCCGTGCGCTTGGTGATGCCCAGCAGCTTGATGCGGTAGCCCAGTTGTTCGGCGTAACGGATATCGGCACCGGCCAGCTTGGTGATGCCTTCCACATAGGCCTTGTCGAACTGCACTGGAATGCCGAAGGCAATCGCGCTCATCAGCGTGGCCTTGTGGGCAGCGTCCACACCCTCGATGTCGAAGGTGGGGTCGGCTTCGGCGTAGCCCAGACGCTGCGCTTCCTTGAGCACCACGTCGAAGTCCAGGCCCTTGTCGCGCATTTCGGACAGGATGAAGTTGGTCGTGCCGTTGATGATGCCCGCCACCCACTGGATGGAGTTGGCGGTCAGGCCTTCGCGCAGAGCCTTGATGATGGGAATGCCACCGGCCACGGCGGCCTCATAGGCCACCATCACGCCCTTCTCGGCCGCAGCCTTGAAGATTTCCGTGCCATGCACGGCCAGCAGTGCCTTGTTGGCGGTGACCACATGCTTGCCGGCCGCGATCGCTTCCAGCACCAGGGCCTTGGCAATGCCGTAGCCGCCGATCAGCTCGACCACCACATCGATATCGGGGTTGGCGATGACTTCACGTGCATCGCCGACCACCTTGACCTTGTCACCCACCACGCTCTTGGCGCGATCGGTATCCAAGTCGGCGACCATGGTAATTTCAATGCCACGACCCGCACGACGGCGAATCTCGTCTTGATTGCGTTCCAGCACATTGAAAGTACCGCTGCCTACGGTGCCAATGCCCAACAGGCCTACTTGGATGGGTTTCATAAGTTCTAAGGTCAAAAAAGCGCTGAAGCGCTTGAAAATCAAGCGCCATCAGCTATCAAAAAGATGTGTTACGCGGCTTTCTCAGCCTTGGCAGGCTTGAGCGCCTTCTCGGCCGGCACTGCCTTGGGCTTGTCCGTGCCATGGCGCTTGCGGTATTTCTCGAGGAAGGCTGCCAGGCGGTTGATGGCCTCGCGCAGATCCGCCTCATGCGGCAGGAAAACGATGCGGAAGTGATCGGGCTCGGGCCAGTTGAAGCCTGTACCCTGTACCAGCATGACCTTGGTTTCCTGCAGCACTTCAAGGAAGAACTCCTGATCGTCCTGGATCGGATAGACCGCAGGATCCAGGCGCGGGAACATGTACAGCGCGCCTTGCGGCTTGACACAGCTCACGCCTGGAATGGCATTGATCAACTCCCAGGCCAGATCGCGCTGCACGCGCAGACGGCCGCCTTCCTTGACCAGTTCGTCGATGCTCTGGTGACCGCCCAGCGCCGTCTGCACGGCCCACTGGCCGGGCACGTTGGCACACAGGCGCATGTTCGAGAGCATGTTCAAGCCCTCGATGTAATCCTTGGCAGGTTTTTTGTCGCCCGAGATCACCATCCATCCCGCACGATAGCCGCAGCTGCGGTAGGCCTTGGACAGCGAGTTGAAAGTCAGCGTCAGCACATCGATGGACAGGCTGGCCAGAGGCGTGTGCTTGGCATCGTCGTACAACACCTTGTCGTAGACCTCGTCCGCGAAGATGACCAGACCATGCTCGCGCGCCAGCTCCACGATTTCCAGCAGCAGCTCCCTGGAGTACAGCGCGCCCGTGGGGTTGTTGGGATTGATGACGACGATGCCCTTGGTCCGCGGCGTGATCTTGGCACGGATGTCGGCCATATTGGGCATCCAGCCATTGGCCTCGTCGCACATGTAGTGCACGGGCGTGCCGCCCGACAGGCTAGTGGCAGCCGTCCACAGCGGATAGTCAGGCGCTGGCAGCAGCATTTCGTCGCCGTTGTCCAGCAGTGCATTGGTGGCCAGGCTGATCAGCTCGGACGCGCCATTGCCCAGATAGATATCGTCGAGCGTCACGCCCTTGATGCCCTGGTGCTGCGTCTCGTGCATCACAGCCTTGCGCGCCGCGAAGATGCCCTTGCTGTCGGAGTAGCCTGCCGAGTTGGGCAGGTTGCGGATCATATCCTGCTGAACTTCTTCAGGCGCATCGAAGCCGAACACAGCCAGATTGCCGATATTGAGCTTGATGATCTTCTGGCCGTCATCCTCCATCTTCTTCGCCGCGTCCATGATCGGCCCGCGGATGTCGTAACAGACGTTTGCTAATTTGGCGGATTTTTGAACGGTTTTCATGCGAGTCAATGCAAAAGGATTTCAGACACGCCATGGCGCAATAAACGCCATGGTGAAACCTATAATTTGAACACAGTTCCGCGCTGCAGCAATGTCCCCCCCCCCTCTGTATGGAGACAGCAGCCATCGCCCTCGCCAAGCGCGCCGATTGCGCACACTCTTCATCATGAAATTCCAGGCAGACAAATCCGATGCGCAGACCATCACCGGCTACGGCCAGGGCTGGATTGCGGTTGATAAACAAAATCATGAAACCAGCATGCTGGTCGGCTCACGCGGCATGCTGCAGCCTTGGAGGCCTGTGCGCTTTGAGGATCTGACCGCCGGTGATTTCGAAGAACTGGCCATGCTTGATGTCGAGGTCATCATTTTCGGCAGCGGAAGCAAAAACCGCTTTCCCCCTCCCGCCTGGCTCAAGCCGCTGATGGAAAAACGTATTGGCCTGGAAGCCATGGATACGGCCTCGGCGTGCCGTACCTACAACGTCCTTGCCGGAGAAGGTCGCAATGTCATTGCGGCCCTCTTGCAGGCATAGGCTTATAAGGGGTCATTGAGAGAAACACGTATTTCAGAGTAAAATCGCAGGTTGCGGTTGGGGGCGTTCGATAGATAAAAACAAAAATACCACCGGCGCCTTCGGCATTTCAACGACTACACCCGAGAGATACAAACGCATGGCGATCGTTGTCAACAAACCCCTTCCAGAATTTGAAGCCAGCGCGACTGGCGGCATCAAGGTGTCCAACACCTCGCACAATGGCCAGATTCTGATTCTGTATTTCTACCCCAAGGACAATACGCCCGGTTGTACCACGGAAGCAATGCAATTCCGCGATAAATACAAGGATTTCGTGAAGGCTGGCGCCACGGTGTTTGGCGTCTCGCGCGACAACATGAAGTCGCACGATGACTTCAAGGAAAAGCTGGAACTGCCCTTCGAGCTGATTGCGGATACCGAAGAAAAAATGTGCCACATGTTCGGCGTGGTCAAGAACAAGATCATGTACGGCAAGAAGGTCAAGGGTATCGAGCGCTCCACCTTCCTGATCGGCGCCGACGGTCTGCTGGCCCAGGAGTGGCGCGGCCTCAAGGTTCCCGGTCATGTGGATGAAGTTCTCAAGGCCGTCAAGGCTCTGAAGGCCCAAGACAAGAAGGTTGCCTGAGCGGCAGCACCCAAAGATTTTGAAACACCATATACGCGCAAAGCGTTTCAAAGTCTTTAACCAAGCTGAAACAGCAAATTCCGATTTCGCACACCGGTAGCTATGCATAATGAGGCATGCCTCAGTGCTATGCAGTTTTTTCAGCTCACCCAACCAAAGCCGCCTCGGTTTCCAGGCGGCTTTGTGCTTTTTGAATCTTGTTGAGGAACGGTTCGTCCACTATGCCCCTGCCACCCGCACCCGGCCGCCGCGCCGCAAAGCTTTCCGCAGAAGCCTTTTTGTCCAGCCGCAGCACTGCCAAGCAGACCGCGAGAGCTGACGACGATCTGGAGCCCTCCAGCCCAGCAACAGCAGTAGCGGCGCCTCAGTCCGCTGCCGCAATCGCCAAACCCAAGCGCGTGACCAGCGCCGCAAGCGCCAGGGCTGCCAGCAAGACTGCAACCAAGCAGACAACCGAGGCATTGGCTCCAGCCACTACCGGCAAAGCCAGCAAAAACAACAGCAAAACCTCCGCCAGCAGCGACAAGCCATCGCGCCGTACACGCAATACAAGCACCGGCCCGACCACCTTGTTCGTGCTGGATACCAATGTGCTGCTGCACGACCCGTCCAGCCTGTTCCGCTTCGAGGAACACGACATCTTCCTGCCCATGGTGGTGCTCGAAGAGCTGGACAACCACAAAAAGGGCATGACCGAAGTGGCGCGCAATGGCCGCCAGGTCAGCCGCACACTGGATTCACTGGTTGCCTCCCAGCCCGCCGACGGCCTGGACAAGGGTCTGCCACTGAACGCCACCGGCCAGAAGAGCGCCACCGGCACGCTGTATTTCCAGACCCAGCCGCTGGATGCCGCCCTGCCCGAGAGCCTGCCTCAAGGCAAGGCCGACAACCAGATCCTGGGTGTGGTCGCCGCCCTGCGCGAGCAGCACAAGGACCGCGAAGTGGTACTGGTGTCCAAGGACATCAATATGCGCGTCAAGGCTCGCGCCCTGGGCCTGGCCGCCGAGGACTACCAGAACGACAAGGTGCTGGAAGACGGCGACCTGCTGTACTCGGGCGCCCTGGCACTGCCCGCCGATTTCTGGACCAAGGCTGGCAAGAACGTGGAGAGCTGGCAGGAAGGCGCCATCACCTACTACCGTGTCAGCGGCGCCATCGTGGAGCAGCTGATGATCAATCAGTTCGTCTATCACGAAGCACCGGGCGAGCCCAGCCTCTACATGCGCGTGACCGAAATCCGCGACAAGACGGCCGTGCTCAAGACCCTGCGCGACTTCGGCAACCCCAAGAACGCCGTCTGGGGCGTGTCCACGCGCAACCGCGAGCAGAACTTCGCCATGAATCTGCTGGTCAACCCCGACGTGGACTTTGTCACGCTGACGGGCACGGCCGGCACCGGCAAGACCCTGCTGGCCCTGGCCGCGGGCCTGGCACAGGTGCTGGACGAGCGCCGCTACACCGAGATCATCATGACCCGCGCCACGGTGAGCGTAGGCGAAGACATCGGCTTCCTGCCCGGCACCGAGGAGGAGAAGATGGGCCCCTGGATGGGCGCCCTGGACGACAACCTCGAGTTCCTGGCCAAGGGCGACGGTGGCAACGCCGGCGAATGGGGCCGCGCCGCGACCAACGAACTGATCCGCAGCCGCATCAAGATCAAGAGCATGAACTTCATGCGCGGCCGCACCTTCCTGAACAAGTACGTGATCATCGACGAGGCCCAGAACCTGACACCCAAGCAGATGAAGACCTTGATCACGCGCGCTGGCCCCGGCACCAAGATCATCTGCATGGGCAATCTGGCGCAGATCGACACACCGTATCTGACCGAAGGCAGCTCGGGCCTGACCTATGTGGTGGACCGCTTCAAGGGCTGGCCCCATAGCGGCCACATCACCCTGGCGCGCGGAGAGCGCTCGCGTCTGGCCGACTTCGCCAGCGAGGTGCTGTAAGTGGCGAGCTGGATCGCTGCGCTCAAGCTCGTGCCCTGGGGCGAGGTCATCAAGGCCACACCCCAGGTCATGAAAGCCGCCCAAAGCATGCTCAAGAAGAAAGATGCTCAGGAAGAGGCGCGCGAACAGGCAGCCCATGCACAACAGGCATCCCACCTCTCGCCCCCGGCATCTGCGAGCGAGCAGGCTCTGAGATTGATTCAGCAGCAGGAAGAGCGCATCGCCCAGCTTGAGCAATCCCAGCGCCAGTCGCTGGAGATCATCGAAAAACTGGCCGAGCAGAATGCCCAGATCGTTACCACCGTCGGTGCATTACGCATAGGCGCGCAACGCCTGGCCTGGACCTGCGGCGCTCTGGGCATCAGCCTGGTCAGCCTCGCCGTCTACGTATTCAGACACTGAATCACCCCATTCAAAGCAAAGCCCGCACAGCCTATGGCCTGCGGGCTTTTTTCTGCAGCAGTCATTTTGATAGCTGTCAGCGCATGATATTCATAGATTTCATATTCATAGAACTTTAAAACCCTTTCTCAATCAGCGCTGGCAGCTATGATTTTTAATATTCGTCAGTGCCGTAGCCCTGAGCCAGATTCTCGAAGCGTGTCTGATTCTTCTGGAAGAAGAGCTTCACGGTACCTGTCGGACCGTTACGCTGCTTGCCGATGATGACCTCGGCAATATTGGGCTCCTTGCTATCCTTGTTGTAGTAATCGTCACGGTAGATGAACATGATGATGTCCGCATCCTGCTCGATGGCGCCCGATTCACGCAGGTCGGACATCATGGGACGCTTGTCGGTACGCTGCTCCACCGAGCGGTTGAGCTGGGACAGCGCAATCACCGGGCATTGCAACTCCTTGGCTAACATCTTCAAGCCTCGGGAGATCTCGCCCAGCTCGGTCGCACGGTTGTCGCTGCCCGCCCCACCGGAACCGCTCATCAGCTGCAAGTAGTCCACCACGATCAGGCCAAGCTTGCCGCACTGACGAGCCAGACGGCGCGCATTGGCGCGCAGCTCGATGGGAGTCAGACCCGGCGTTTCGTCGATATGCAGACTCACCGTGCGCAGGCGCTCGATGGCCTCGGTCAGGCGCGGCCACTCGTCATCGCTGAGCTTGCCGGTACGCAGATTGCCCTGGTTCACCCGGCCGATGGAGCCCACGATACGTACGGCCAGTTGGGCAGCCCCCATTTCCATGGAGAAGATGGCAACCGGCAGGCCTTCGTTGAGCGCCACATGCTCGGCAATATTCACGGCAAACGAGGTCTTGCCCATGGAAGGACGTGCCGCCAGCACCACCATGTCGCCGGCCTGCAGACCCGAGGTCATGCGGTCCAGATCAACGAAACCTGTAGGCACGCCGGTCACATCCATGGGGTTGTCGGCCATCTCCTGAACCTGGTCCAGCAGATCCACCACCAGAGAGTCCAGCGACTGAAAGCCCTGCTTCATGCGCGAGCCTTCCTCGCCGATGGCGAAGATCTTCTGCTCGGCCTGCTCCAGAATGTCCTTGACCGACTTTCCCTGAGGATTGAAGGCATTGGTGGCGATTTCATCGCTGGTCGTCACCAGACGACGCAGAATCGAGCGCTCGCGCACGATTTCCGCATAGCGGCGGATATTCGTCGCGCTGGGCACATATTGAGCCAGCTGATTCAGATACAGCAGCCCGCCAATTTCCTCGGCCTTGCCCATGCCCTGCAGGCGCTCATAGACGGTGATCACGTCGGCAGGCTTGCTCTCGTTGATCATCTTGCCTATGGCTTCGAAGATCAGCTGATGCTCGCTGCGGTAGAAATCCCCGGGCTTGAGCATGTCACCCACCCGATCCCAGGCATTGTTGTCCAGCAACAGACCGCCAAGCACCGAGGACTCCGACTCCATGGAGTGCGGCGGCACGCGCAGTTGCGCCACCTCGGGATCCGCAAGGGAACCGGAGCCGGGCAAGGGCGCGAACGCATCATCTTCCATATCAAGCGGGGGCATTACAGACGACATGAGACTCCTTCACGACTTACGCAAATCAGGTTCAAGCAAAAGCTTCGCCTCAAGGAAAGCACTTCTTGGCATATCCTTGTTTGCGTAAGTCCTATCCTTGAGGTAAGTCCTCCATCGTAGCGGGAGGCCGCGACTTCATCACCGAAGGTGACTATAAAAACACTGGTAAACCCAATAGGGCCAGAAAACAAAAAACCGCCCGAAGGCGGTTTCTTGCCAATCCGGAAACGAGTCCGAATTAGGAGTGGTCGCCGTACACGGAGACAGTCACTTCTGCGGACACATCAGTGTGCAGAGCCACTACCACGGTAGCGTCGCCAACCATCTTGATAGGACCGTTGGGCATGCGAACCTGTGCCTTGTGCACTGCGAAGCCGGCCTTCACCAGTTCTTCAGCGATGTCGGCATTGGTGATCGAACCGAACAGACGGCCGTCAACGCCAGCCTTCTGAGTGATCTTCACGGAAGCGCCGTTCAGCTTTTCGCCCAGTTCTTGAGCAGCAGCCAGCTTCTCGGCAGCAGCCTTTTCCAGCTCAGCGCGCTTGGCTTCGAATTCAGCCTTTGCAGCAGCTGTCGCACGACGGGCAGCGCCCGAAGGGATCAGGAAGTTGCGAGCGTAGCCGTCCTTGACCTTGACGATATCGCCCAGGTTACCCAGGTTCACAACCTTGTCGAGCAGAATGATTTGCATGTTCGTGCTCCTTAGATCTTGTGCTGGTCAGAGTAAGGAACCAGAGCCAGGAAGCGAGCGCGCTTGATGGCTGTGTTCAGCTGACGCTGGTAGATGGCGCGCGTGCCGGTCAGGCGAGCGGGCACGATCTTGCCGTTTTCGGCGATGAAGTCACGCAGTGTGTCGACATCCTTGTAGTCGATCTCTTCCACACCGGCAACGGTGAAGCGGCAGAAGCGCTTGCGCTTGAACAGCAGCGACTGGGTGTTGCGCTTGGGACGCTTGTCCTTGTTGAATTTCTTGAACGTGGCCATTTCTGGACCTCTTGAAAATTAGTTTTGTTGGATGTCCTGAATGTGCAAAACCAGCATCTTGCTGTTGCGCGGGGTGGCCAGAAAACCTTGAAAGGTCCATTGGCTACCCGGAGCCTGGCGGGCCAGCTTTTCAGCCAGCGGGCCAAAGGCCACAGCTTTTACAGATGCGGTGACGTTGCGTGCATTGCCCATTTCCTGCTGTTGCGAACTGTGTTCAATTCGCAGATCCAGCGCGGGCAGTCCGGCGGGCGTGTAACGCAGAGCAGCTTGCTCGGCGAGCGCACCCGTCAACACAACGCGGTTTTCCACTCCTTCAGAGTCTGATGCTATTAAGCGTGCTCAGCCTGGTTGGCCTTGCGAGCTTCTTCGCGCTCAACGGTCTTCATCATGGCGGAAGCAGCTGTATCAGCCTTCTTCTTCTGCACAGTCAGGTGACGCAGCACGGCATCGTTGAACTTGAAGGCGTGTTCCAGTTCAGCCATCACAGCCTGGTCGGCTTCGATGTTCAAGCACAGGTAGTGAGCCTTGGCGAGCTTGTTGATCATGTAGGCCAGCTGACGACGGCCCCAGTCTTCTTCACGGTGCACCTTACCGCCACCAGCGGTAATCATGCCCTTGTAGCGCTCCAGCATGGCAGGAACTTGCTCGCTTTGATCCGGATGGATCAACAAAACGATTTCGTAATGACGCATAACGACTCCTTTTGGGAAAACGCCGCCCACTGCGTCTGGTAGTGGTGCGGCAAGGCAAAACGTTAGATTCTAGCCGAGTACCCGACTATCTGTACACTTGGCACTGGAAAACCCGGGACTTGTCACGGGACAATACCAGGCAGAACGCTCAGAGAAGAAGTGCTCACACTCTCCATAACCCTCTGTAACTTTCAATTATGGACTGACAATGCAATCCCCTTCTACCCAGAGAGAGGACAAGGCTTGAAATAGAGCGGCCTGCGCATATCTAGTCATCAGACTGATACAAGTTTTGAGAAACCTTCACCACCTATGACCGAGAACAACAACCCCAACCCATTCAATGACGCCAGCCCTGAGGAAGTGGAAACCGCAATGGCAGCCAATGCGTCGGACGAGCTGGAGCGTCTGAAGGCCGAGCTGGAAGAACTCAAGGCCAAGAGCAGCGAGCTGGCCGACCAGTATCTGCGCGCCAAGGCCGAGGCCGAGAACGTGCGCCGCCGCTCCGAAGAAGATGTGGCCAAGGCCCGCAAGTTCGGTATCGAAGGCTTTGCCGAAAGCCTGCTGCCCGTGATCGACAGCCTGGATGCAGCACTGGCCATCCAGAACGCTACGCCTGAGCAACTGCGCGAAGGCTCCGATGCCACGCTGCGCCAGCTGACTTCGGCCCTGGAGCGCAACAAGGTTCTGGCGATCAATCCCGCCGCCGGCGAGAAGTTCGACCCCCACTACCACCAGGCCATCAGCATGGTGCCTGCCGAACAGCCCGCAAACACTGTCGTCAACGTGCTGCAGAAGGGCTACGTGATTGCCGACCGCATTTTGCGCCCGGCCCTGGTCACCGTGGCTCAAGGCTGATCGCCACAAATTCGCAAGCCAGGGGCGCAAATATTGTGAGCAAGGACTCTTGAAGAGCTTCACAAGCGCCCCTAACTGACTTTCAAGCAAACATTCAACAGATTACGGAGAGAATTATGGGAAAAATCATTGGTATTGACCTGGGCACGACCAACAGCTGCGTCGCCATTCTGGACGGCAACAACACCCGCGTGATTGAAAACAGCGAAGGTGCCCGCACTACCCCCTCCATCGTCGCCTACCAAGACGACGGCGAAATCCTGGTTGGCGCCTCTGCCAAGCGCCAGGCTGTCACCAACCCCAAGAACACCATCTACGCCGCCAAGCGTCTGATCGGCCGCAAGTTCGACGAAGCCGAAGTGCAAAAGGACATCGGCCTGATGCCCTTCCAGATCATCAAGGCCGACAACGGCGATGCCTGGGTTCAGGTGCGTGACGAAAAGCTGGCTCCTCCCCAGATCAGCGCCGAAGTGCTGCGCAAGATGAAGAAGACCGCCGAGGACTTCCTGGGCGAAGCCGTGACCGAGGCCGTCATCACCGTGCCCGCCTACTTCAACGATGCACAGCGCCAGGCCACCAAGGATGCTGGCCGCATCGCCGGCCTGGAAGTCAAGCGCATCATCAACGAGCCTACCGCTGCGGCCCTGGCCTTCGGTCTGGACAAGTCCGGCAAGGGCGACCGCAAGGTGGCCGTGTATGACCTGGGCGGTGGCACCTTCGACGTGTCCATCATCGAAATCGCCGACGTGGACGGCGAAAAGCAGTTCGAAGTGCTGTCGACCAACGGCGACACCTTCCTGGGCGGCGAAGACTTCGACCAGCGCATCATCAACTACATCATCGACGAGTTCAAGAAGGAACAGGGCGTCGACCTGTCCAAGGACGTGCTGGCCCTGCAGCGCCTGAAGGAAGCCGCCGAGAAGGCCAAGATCGAACTGTCGAACTCTGCCCAGACCGACATCAACCTGCCCTACATCACGGCCGATGCCACAGGCCCCAAGCACCTGAACATCAAGCTGACCCGCGCCAAGCTGGAAAGTCTGGTTGACGACCTGATCGAGCGCACGATCGCTCCTTGCCGTACCGCCATCAAGGACGCGGGCATCTCCGTGTCCGACATCGACGACATCATCCTGGTCGGCGGTATGAGCCGCATGCCCAAGGTACAGGAAAAGGTCAAGGAATTCTTCGGCAAGGATCCCCGCAAGGACGTGAACCCTGACGAAGCCGTGGCCGTGGGCGCTGCCGTGCAAGGCCAGGTGCTGGGTGGCGAGCGCTCCGACGTGCTGCTGCTGGACGTGACACCTCTGTCCCTGGGTATCGAAACCCTGGGTGGCGTCATGACCAAGATGATCAGCAAGAACACCACGATCCCCACGAAGTTCGCTCAGACCTTCTCCACGGCCGAAGACAACCAGCCCGCCGTGACCATCAAGGTGTTCCAGGGCGAGCGTGAAATCGCCAGCGCCAACAAGCTGCTGGGCGAATTCAACCTGGAAGGCATTCCACCCGCAGGCCGTGGCGTGCCCCAGATCGAAGTGAGCTTCGACATCGATGCCAACGGCATCCTGCACGTGGGCGCCAAGGACAAAGCCTCGGGCAAGGAAAACAAGATCACCATCAAGGCCAACTCCGGCTTATCGGAAGACGAAATCCAGAAGATGGTCAAGGATGCGGAGCTGAACGCCGCTGACGACAAGAAGAAGCTGGAACTGGTGACTGCCAAGAACCAGGGCGAAGCTGCCGTCCACAGCGTCAAGAAGAGCCTCTCCGAGCATGGCGACAAGCTGGAAGCTTCCGAGAAGGAAGCCATCGAAGCTGCAGTCAAGGAACTGGAAGAAGCTCTGAAGGGCGAAAACAAGGACGACATCGATGCCAAGACCACGGCACTGATGACCACTGCCCAGAAGCTGGGCGAGAAGATGTACGCCGACGCACAGGCCGCAGGCGGTGCTGAAGCGGCAGCTGCAGCCGGTGCAGCAGGCGCGGGTGCATCGGCCGCTGCTTCTGACGACAACGTCGTTGATGCTGAAGTCAAGGAAGTCAAGAAGGACTAAGCGCGGGCAGGTCCTGGCCTCAAACCCGTGACCGCTTGCCGCCGCGCCGAGCTCTGAACAGAGCTGGCGCGGCGTTGCTGTTCTATCCGACCGGAAAACAACATGTCCAAACGTGACTACTACGAAGTTCTGGGCGTTGCCAAAAGCGCCTCGGACGATGAAATCAAAAAGGCTTATCGCAAGCTTGCGATGAAGTACCACCCCGATCGCAACCAGGGTGACAAGGCCAAGGCGGCCGAAGAGCAGTTCAAGGAGGTCAAAGAGGCCTACGAGATGCTTTCCGACAGCCAAAAGCGTGCAGCCTACGATCAGTACGGCCATGCCGGCGTCGACCCCAATCGCGGCATGGGCGGCGGTGAAGGCTTTGGCGGCTTCGCCGAAGCCTTTGGCGATATCTTTGGCGATATGTTCAGCCAGGGCCGCGGCGGCCGTGGTGGCCGCCAGGTCTATCGCGGCAACGACCTCAGCTACTCCATGGAAATCTCCCTGGAAGAGGCTGCCAAGGGCAAGGATGCCCAGATACGCATTCCCAGCTGGGACAGTTGCGACACCTGCCATGGCAGCGGCGCCAAGCCCGGCACCAGCACCAAGACCTGTACCACCTGCAACGGCATGGGCACGGTGCAGATGCGCCAGGGCTTCTTCAGCGTTCAGCAGACCTGCCCGCACTGCCGCGGCACCGGCAAGATCATTCCCGAGCCCTGCACCAGCTGCGGCGGCCAAGGCAAGGTCAAGCATCAGAAGACCCTGGAAGTGAAGATTCCAGCCGGCATCGACGACGGCATGCGCATCCGCTCTGCCGGCAACGGTGAGCCCGGCACCAATGGCGGCCCGGCAGGCGACCTCTATATCGAGATTCGCGTCAAGGATCACGACATCTTCGAGCGCGATGGCGACGACCTGCACTGCAATGTGCCCGTGAGCTTCATCACTGCAGCCCTGGGTGGCGAGATCGAAGTACCGACGCTGGCAGGCAAGGCCGCCATCGATATCCCCGAAGGCACCCAGGCCGGCAAGCAGTTCCGCCTGCGCGGCAAGGGCATCAAGGGCGTGCGCTCCAGCTACCCTGGCGACCTGTATTGCCACATCGTCGTGGAAACTCCGGTCAAACTCACCGAGTACCAGCGCAAGCTGCTCAAGGATCTGGACGAGTCCCTCAAGAAGGGCGGCTCCAAGCATTCACCCAGCGGCGAAAGCTGGACCGACCGCCTGAAGAGCTTCTTCAGCTAAGCCTGCAAAAAAGCCCATCGGCAAATGCCTGATGGGCTTTTTTCATCGCCAGACCGTCCCACGACACCCGTTCTCTTGAAGAGACCGCGTGGATCGCATGCCCGGGGATTTATTCCCTGACCGGCTTCCAGGCGCTGACTAGGCGCTGGATGCGAACCCGCTCGGCAGCACTCAACTCCTGCTCTGCCGTCTCCACCCGGCTTTGCAGTGCGGGATCTTGCTGGCGGGCAATCAGCAGCCAGTAATAAGCCTTGGCCATATCCTTTTCAACACCCTGACCGCCTGCATACATGGCCGCCAGATTGGACTGCGCCAATGTATACCCCTGCCTGGAGGCGCGCTCGAACCAGCGAGCGGCGGTCTTGGCATCCTGACTCACTCCCTGGCCGTTGGCATAGAGAAAGCCCAGTGATGACTGGGCCGCGGCATTACCCTGGTTCGCCGATTTGTCCAGCCATTTCGCGGCTCGCGGCAGATCCTGCGGCACCAAGGCGCCCACGGCATAGATCATCCCCGTGTTGTACTGAGCATCGGCATGGCCCTGCTCGGCCGCCTTCTCAAACCATTGCAGGGATGCGCGGCCATCCTCCTTGATGCCGCGGCCACTGGAGAGCATCACCCCCAGGCTGTACTGGCCCGCAGCCTCGCCACTTTGCGCCGAGCGCTGAAACCACTGCACAGCCTGCGCCTCGTCCTTGGCCACTCCACGCCCTTCGGCATACATCAGGCCCAGATTGTTCTGGGCAATGCCGTCGCCCTGCTCTGCGGCCTTGCCATACCAGCGCACCGCCTGTTGTTCATCCTGGCTCACACCGCGCCCGTTGGCATACATCACACCCAGATCGGACTGGGCGGGCGCATAGCCTTGCTCGGCAGACTTGCGATACCACTGCACGGCCTGCGCCAGATCCTGCTTCACCCCCTTGCCAAAGCGATAACGCGATCCCAGCAGATACTGAGCCTTGGCATCTCCGGTCTGGGCGGTCGCCCGAATCGACTCAAACTCCTTGGCGTCCTCCACATGGTCGGACTTGGCATTACCGGGCGACCAGTGCTCCAGCCCCATGGGCGCAGCCGCTGCAGCCGCGCCAATCGCAGCGCCACGCGCGACATGACCGCCGCGCGCTGCTTTCTTGCCAGCGGCCTTGCCGCTTGCCTTGCCCGTGGCAGCTTTCCCCCCCTTGCCCGGCTTGGCGGCTGTAGCCGCACTCTTGCCGGCAGGTTTGCTTGCGGGCTTGGCAGCCGTGCTGGTCTTGCCCTTGGCGACAGCAGGCACGGAGACCACGCCCCCCAGCGTCAGAGCAACCGCCAGCACGCAAAGCTGCCCCCAGCGTCTGCCCGCGCTCGGCGGTATCGGAAAAGTTGGCGCAGCCACGATTGCACCCTTGCTTGTTTCGGTATTGGAGGCTCTCATAACTCACATTTTTGCAGCAAATAGCCCATGCAGGACGCCCTTTACTGACGGTTAACACTTGCAAACATCGTTGCAAATACCGTGCCACGGAATTATTCATGAAATTTGACACAAACTATTGCCTGGCGCTCGACAAGCGCTATCAATTTTGAAATATATGGAAACACCTGCACGGACACCCAAGCAGGCACCCCGAAAGCCATCGAAAATCACGATTACAACCATCTTCATCAATTAATCATCGCGAAACAAGACATCTCATTCAAAGATGGATGAATGGTTTTTAATCGGTAAAAATACAGAGAACTTCTCAAAATGAGAAGACTTGAGCCAGCCCCATGAAGAATTCAGAGCGCAGTTTTGCGCGCCGCATCGATCTCACCTCTCTTCAGTTGTTCGTCGCCGTATGCGAACTGGGCAGCATTGGCCGTGCCGCAGAGCGCGAGTTCATTGCCGCCTCGGCCGTCAGCAAGCGTCTGTCGGACCTGGAAGCCACGGTGGATACCGCCCTGCTCTATCGGCACAGCCGCGGCGTGACATTGACACCTGCTGGCGAAAGCCTGCTGCACCATGCCCGCAATGTGCTGTACGGGCTGGAGCGCATGCAGGGCGAGCTCTCCGAATACGCCGACGGCGTACGCGGCCATGTGCGCATGCATGCCAATATGTCGGCCATCGTGCAGTTCCTGCCCGAAGACCTGGGCGCCTTTGCCCGCGAACACAGCCAGATCAAGATCGATCTGCAGGAACACCTGAGCCCCGATGTGCTCAGCGCCGTGGCCGAAGGCACGGCCGACATCGGCATCTGCACGCTGGGCAATGTCAAGAGTGGCGAAGGCAACCAGGCCACCGTGCCGCTTACTCAGGGCAATGTAGCCCTGCAGTACCGCAACTACCGCGAAGACCGTCTGGTCGTCGTCGTGCCCGAGCGCCATGCACTGGCTTCGCGCGAGAGCGTGGCTTTCTCCGAAGTGCTGGAATGGGACATCGTCGGCCTGCACGCAGGCTCCTCCATCAGCCTGGCCATGCGCGCCGCGGCAGCCCAGGCCGGCCATGCGCTGCACCAGCGCATCCAGGTCACCAGCCTGGACGCCATGTGTCGCATGATCGACAACGGCCTGGGACTGGGCCTGCTGCCCGACCGCGCCTTCGAGCTCATGCATGGCGTGGGCCATCTGCGCGCCGTGCAGCTCAGCGACGACTGGGCCCTGCGCGAACTATGCGTGGTCGCCCGCGATTTTGACGCCCTGCCCGTCACGGCCCGCCTGCTGGTGGACCATCTTTGCCCCACCAGCGCCAAGGCCTGAAACGGCCTTGGCCTGTACCGAATAAACCACCCGACAACTCCAACTCACGAGAGCAATAGCACCATGGGACGCACCCTCTACGACAAGATTTTTGACGAGCACGTCGTTCACACCGAGGAAGACGGGACCTCCATCCTCTACATCGACCGCCACCTGGTGCACGAAGTGACCAGCCCCCAGGCGTTCGAAGGTCTGCGCGAAGCCGGTCGCAAGCTGTGGCGCACCAGCTCCGTAGTGGCGACCGCCGATCACAACACCCCCACCGATGGCTGGGAACGTGGTTATGACGGCATTGCCGATCCGATCAGCAAGGAACAGATCATCACCCTCAACAGCAACATCGCCGATTTCGGTGCTGCGGCCTTCTTCCCCTTCATGGACAAGGGCCAGGGCATCGTCCACGTGATGGGCCCCGAGCAAGGCGCCACCCTGCCCGGCATGACCGTGGTCTGCGGCGACAGCCACACCTCCACGCACGGAGCATTCGGCGCGCTGGCCCACGGCATCGGCACCTCCGAGGTCGAGCACGTGATGGCCACCCAGACCCTGTTGGCCAAGAAGGCCAAGAACATGCTGGTGCAGGTCAACGGCAAGGTGGCTCCTGGCATCACGGCCAAGGATATTGTTCTGGCCATCATCGGCAAGATCGGCACGGCTGGCGGCACGGGCTACACCATCGAATTCGCGGGCGAAGCGATCCGCGATCTGTCCATGGAAGGCCGCATGACGGTCTGCAACATGGCCATCGAAGGCGGCGCGCGCGCAGGTCTCGTGGCCGTGGACGACAAGACCATCAGCTACATCAAAGGGCGCCCTCTGGCCCCCACAGGTGCCGAATGGGATGCTGCAGTGACCTACTGGAAAACGCTGCACTCCGACGCTGATGCAAAGTTCGACCGCGTGGTCGAGCTCAACGCGGCCGACATCGTGCCGCAAGTGACCTGGGGCACCAGCCCCGAGATGGTGCTGGGGATCGACGCCAGCGTGCCCGACCCCGACAAGGAAAAGGACGCGGGCAAACGCGGCGCCATCGAGCGCGCGCTGACCTATATGGCACTGGAGCCCGGCAAACCCATCAACGACATCTTCGTGGACAAGGTCTTCATCGGCTCCTGCACCAACAGCCGCATCGAGGACATGCGCGAAGCCGCCGCCGTGGTCAAGAAGCTCGGCCAGAAAGTGGCCAAGAACATCAAGCTGGCCATGGTCGTTCCCGGTTCCGGCCTCGTGAAGGAACAGGCCGAGCGCGAAGGCCTGGACCAGATCTTCAAGGCCGCCGGCTTTGAATGGCGCGAGCCCGGCTGCTCGATGTGTCTGGCCATGAACGCAGACCGCCTGGAGCCCGGCGAGCGCTGCGCCTCGACCTCGAACCGCAACTTCGAAGGCCGTCAGGGCGCCGGTGGCCGTACCCATCTGGTCAGCCCCGCCATGGCCGCAGCGGCCGCCATTCACGGCCATTTCGTGGATATCCGAAAGTTCGCGTAAGCCATCAAGACACAAGATTCTGGAATCACACCATGCAGAAATTCACCGTGCACAAGGGCCTTGTCGCCCCCATGGACCGCGAGAACGTCGACACCGACGCCATTATTCCCAAGCAATTCCTGAAGTCCATCAAGAAGACCGGCTTCGGACCCAATCTGTTTGACGAATGGCGCTACCTGGACCAGCCCGGCCAGCCCGGCGTTCCTGAATCCGAGCGCAAGCCCAACCCCGACTTCGTGCTCAACCAGCCGCGCTACAAAGGTGCCTCCATCCTGATCGCGCGCAAGAACTTCGGCTGCGGCTCCAGCCGCGAGCATGCGCCCTGGGCCCTGGACCAGTACGGCTTCCGCGCCATTCTGGCCCCCAGCTTTGCCGACATCTTCTTCAACAACAGCTTCAAGAACGGCCTGCTGCCCATAGTTCTGCCCGAGGCCACGATCGACCTGCTGTTCAACGAAGTGGCGGCCTTCCCCGGCTACGAACTGACCATCGACCTGGAGCGCCAGGTGATCCTGAGGCCCCAGGGCGAGGAGATCCCCTTCGACGTGATCGCCTTCCGCAAGTACTGCCTGCTCAACGGCTTCGACGACATCGGCCTGACCATGCGCCATGCCGACAAGATCAAGGCTTTCGAGGCCGAGCGTCTGGCGCAAAAGCCCTGGCTGGCTCACACATTGATCCAGCGCTGATTCATTTCTATCAATAAATGAGCTGCCAGCGCTCTCCATTCATAGACTTTCAAGCAAATTCAATATGAAGTCTATGAATATCAAGCGCAAGCAGCTATCAAATTAATCAAAGGAACATCATGAAGATTGCAGTTTTGCCCGGTGATGGTATCGGTCCCGAAATCGTCGCGGAAGCCGTCAAGGTGCTTGAGGCCCTGAATCTGGGCCTGGAGATGGAGACAGCTCCCGTGGGCGGTGCCGGCTATGAAGCTGCCGGCCACCCCCTGCCTCCTGCCACGCTGAAGCTGGCACAGGAAGCCGACGCCATCCTGTTCGGCGCCGTGGGCGACTGGAAGTACGACACGCTGGACCGTCCGCTGCGCCCCGAGCAGGCCATCCTGGGCCTGCGCAAGGCCCTGGGCCTGTTCGCCAACTTCCGCCCCGCCATCTGCTACAAGGAACTGACCCATGCCTCCAGCCTCAAGCCCGAGCTGGTCGCAGGCCTCGACATCCTCATCATCCGCGAGCTGACCGGCGACATCTACTTCGGCCAGCCACGCGGCCGCCGTGTGGCTCCCGACGGCCACTTCCCCGGCGCCGAGGAAGCCTTCGACACCATGCGCTACACCCGCCCCGAAATCGAGCGTATCGCCCATGTCGCCTTCCAGGCCGCGCAAAAGCGCAGCAAGCGTGTGACCAGCGTGGACAAGGCCAATGTGCTGGAAACCTTCCAGCTGTGGAAGGATGTGGTCACCGAAGTGGGCAAGCAGTACCCCGATGTGGCTCTGGACCACATGTACGTGGACAACGCCGCCATGCAGCTGGTCAAGGAACCCAAGCGCTTCGACGTGGTCGTCACCGGCAACATGTTCGGCGACATCCTCTCCGACGAAGCCTCGATGCTGACCGGCTCCATCGGCATGCTGCCCTCGGCCTCGCTCAACGACAAGAAGCAAGGCCTGTACGAACCCAGCCACGGCTCGGCTCCCGATATCGCCGGCAAGGGCATCGCCAACCCGCTGGCCACCATCCTCTCGGCCGCGATGATGCTGCGTTTCTCGCTGAACCAGGAAGCCGCTGCCCAGAGGATTGAAGCTGCCGTGCAGAAGGTGCTGGCAGACGGCCTGCGCACTGCCGACATCTACAGCGAAGGCACGACCAAGGTCAGCACCGCCCAGATGGGCGATGCCGTGGTCAAAGCCCTGGCCAGCGTCTGACTGATGGCCATCAAATGACCATGAACGGCTGATGCGAAGCCACCGCCGCAAAAGCGGTGGCTTTATGTTTGTCGTATTTTTCGATGCCAGATAAAACAAAACGTCATAAATAAATAATTTATTTCGACGTTTTGACTATAGTTTTAAGCACTTTTAATTCTTCACGCTTTTTCTCTAGTCGCTAGAATGACAACTCTTATGTTTGCCGCACGTACCTTCAACACTGAAACAGCCACACCCGCAATGCTTGCCGGTCTGGACGCGCGCGCAATCACCATTAAGACGATTACAGGCTGACCCAGCCCGGTTCGTCGTGCGCCCTTTCCGGCTCAGACGAGCCGGACGAAGCAGTCGAAAACAACGGTTTTCAAAACTGAAAGGGCATTTCAAATGAGTAAGCAACTGGTAGGTTTGGTGGGCTGGCGCGGCATGGTCGGCTCCGTGCTGATGGACCGCATGCAGGTCGAAGGCGACTTCGCGCTGATTGAGCCGGTGTTCTTCTCCACCTCCAATGCCGGCGGCAAGGCCCCCGCGATGGCCACGGTGCACACCCAGCTCAAGGACGCCAACGACATCGCCGAGCTGTCCAAGTGCGACATCATCATCACCTGCCAGGGCGGCGACTACACCAAGGAAGTCTTCCCCAAGATCCGCGCCGCCGGCTGGAACGGCCACTGGATCGACGCAGCCTCCTCGCTGCGCATGGAGAGCGATGCCGTCATCGTGCTGGACCCCGTCAACGACGGCCTGATCAAGCAGAAGCTCGCCGCCGGCGGCAAGAACTGGATCGGCGGCAACTGCACCAACTCCATCCTGCTGATGGGCCTGGGCGGCCTGTTCAAGGCCGGTCTCGTGGAGTGGGTCAGCTCCATGACCTATCAGGCAGCTTCGGGCGGCGGCGCCAACCATATGCGCGAACTGCTCAAGGGCATGGGCGTGGTGCACGCTGCCGTGGCCGACGAACTGGCAACACCCGCTTCCGCCATCCTGGAAATCGACCGCAAGGTGGCCGAAACCATCCGTACCGATGTACCCACCGAATTCTTCGGCGCACCTCTGGCCGGCGGCCTGATCCCCTGGATCGATGTGCAACTGCCCAATGGCC
Organism: Comamonas resistens; assembly: GCF_030064165.1. Lineage (NCBI taxonomy): Bacteria > Pseudomonadati > Pseudomonadota > Betaproteobacteria > Burkholderiales > Comamonadaceae > Comamonas > Comamonas resistens. The sequence goes on along the minus strand of NZ_CP125947.1, from coordinate 1,224,070 downwards.
AGTCCAAGGAGGAATGGAAGGGCCAGGCCGAAGTCAACAAGATCCTGGGCACCGAAGCCACCATCCCCGTCGACGGCCTGTGCGTGCGCATCGGCGCCATGCGCTGCCACAGCCTGGCGCTGACGCTGAAGCTCAAGAAGGATCTGCCCCTGGAAGAGATCGAAGCGCTGATCAAGGGTGGCAATCCCTGGGTCAAGTTCGTGGCCAATGACCGCGCAGAGACCGTCAAGGAGCTGACACCTGCCGCGACCACCGGCGGCCTCGAAGTGGCCGTGGGCCGCGTGCGCAAGCTCAACATGGGCCCCGAGTACGTGTCCGCTTTCGTGATCGGCGACCAGCTGCTGTGGGGTGCTGCCGAGCCGCTGCGCCGCATGCTGCGCATCCTGCTGGCAGCCTGAGCTCGCTAAGCACCTCTTGCTGGCTTGAGCCAGCGCAAAAAGCGCCATACCACGCTCGTCGCGGATGGCGCTTTTTCATGTCCAAGACCAGGCTTGGGTCACAATCACCCGCTTGTTTCACCGAGTCAGCCTGCCAGGCTGGCGCTATATTCGCAGGCATCTCGTTGCCAATCGACAACATTACTTCGCCTTGACAAAGACGCAATTGCTCACAATGCAATAGCGTCGTTGACAATGCAAACTGTGTCCTACGGGCCAAGAAACACTTCGCTGACCGTCGGAAATTTCATTGACTGACGCATCCACCCTTGGATCTCGCTAAAAAAACAATAGAGCGGGCTGGATGCAAAAACCAAGTTTGATGCCTTATGCAACGCTGGAAACTCTCTGCGCTAGCCGCTGCCTCCCTCGCTCTGTCCAGCCTTACGGCCACCGATGCTTGGGCCCTGGCACTGGGCCGCATCACCGTTCAGTCGGCGCTGGGAGAGCCACTGCGTGCAGAAGTTGAAATTCCCCAACTGAGCGCTGCCGAGGCCGAAAGCCTGCAAGCAGCCATCGCGCCCGCAGCCACCTTCCGCGCTCAAGGCATGGAATACACCAGCACGGCCAACTCCGTGCGCGTCAAGGTCCAAAAGCGTGCCAACGGTTCAGCGGTACTGCAGCTGAGCAGCTTCCAGCCTGTGAACGACCCGTTTGTGGATCTGGTGATCGACGCCAACTGGGCGTCCGGCAAGATTCAGCGCAACTACACCCTGCTGCTCGATCCTCCTGCATCCCGCCGGTCGACCCCCGCCCCTGTGACTGCAGCCCAGGTTCCTGCGGAGACGCAGCCTCGCCCTGCCCGCCCAGCGGTCGTCGAGCGCCCTGCCCAGGCCACCGCAGCACCGGCCGTGACCGCCGCGCAAGGTCGCGATTTGCGCAACGACCGCGATCTGGATGAAGGTTCAACCAAGACCGCCCGCACCTCTAGGAACAAGGGCCAGGCTGCTGCCGCTCAAGCCCAAGGCAACGAGGCAGACACGGTTCGCGTCAAGACAGGCGATACCGCCGGCCGCATTGCATCCGCCAACAAGCCCGCTGGCGTGTCGCTGGATCAGATGCTGGTCGCCATGCTGCGCAGCAACCCCCAGGCCTTTGTCAACGGCAACATCAATCGCATGCGCAGCGGCGCCGTGATTCAACTGCCCGATGCAGCCACTGCACAAGCGACCTCCAACAAGGAAGCGCGCCAGATCATGGCCGCTCAATCGCGCGACTTCAACGAGTTCCGTCGCCAGTTGGCCGGCATCGCACCGGTTGCCCCTGTTGCTGCAGCCACGCGCAGTGCGTCGGGTCAGGTTCAGGCCCATGTGGAAGACAGCAAGCCCAACACGGCAGCGCCTGACAAGCTGACCCTCTCCAAGGGCTCGGTCAAGGGCGTGGCCGCCGATGAAAAGCTGGCACAGCAAAAGCAGGCCTCGGATCAGTCTGCCCGCACCGACGAGCTCAAGCGCAACATGGCCGAGCTCAGCCAGATCGCCGCTGCCACACAACCGGCCGGCGGTGCCGCAGCACCAGCAGCCAGCGCAGCAGCTCCGGTAACAACGCCAGGGGTAAACGTTCCACTGGCAACCGCAGCCAATAATGCGGCAGCCACTCCTGCTCCCGCCGCTGCAACTCCTGCGGCTTCTGTACCCGCGCCTGAAGCAGGTGCACAGCCTGCCGAAACCGCCAAGCCAGCTGAACCAGCAGCCGCAGCTGCAGCAGAGGCAGGCAGCGCGCCGGACTCCGCTGCGCCAACCACAGATGCCCCCTCTGCAGAAGCGCCCCCCGCAACCCCTGCGCCAGCACCTGCGCCCAAGCCGGCCCCGATCCCCGTGGAGCCACCGCCCGAGCCCAGCTTCATAGACGGCCTGATGGATGACCCCACCATTCCGCTGGCGGGCGCAGCCATACTGGCTCTGCTGCTCGGTTATGGCGGCTACCGGGTGGCCCAGCGCCGCAAGGCTGCTGCAGCAGCCAGTGCCGACAGCTCTCTGGGCGACAGCCAACTGGCAGCCGACTCCTTCTTTGGCGCCAGCGGCGGCCAGCGCGTGGACACCACCACAAGCAGCAGCCAGATGTCGGGCCAATCCATGCAGTACTCGCCCAGCCAGCTGGACGCCGGTGATGTGGACCCCCTGGCCGAAGCCGACGTCTATCTGGCCTATGGCCGTGATCTGCAAGCCGAGGAAATCCTCAAGGAAGCCCTGCGCACCGACCCCAACCGTCTGGTTCTACACCAGAAGCTGGCGGAAATCTATGCCAAGCGCAACGACCGGATTGCCTATGCCGCTGTCGCAGGCAATCTCTACAACCTGACCCAGGGCAAGGGCTCCGAATGGCAGCGCGTGGCCGATCAGGGTCGGACTCTGGATCCCGACAACGCCCTGTACCAACCCGGCGGCCAGGCTGCAGCCAGCGCCTCTGCTTCTCAAGGCCTGATGGGCCAGAACACGGTGGGGGGGGCTCCTGCTGTTGCCGTCGCTGGCGGCATGGCATTCGGCGATGCCCTGGCTTCGGTCAATCAGGCACCCAAGGAGCCGACTCCAGCACAAGATCACGAAGGCCCTCCCACCGTGCCCACGAATATGGACTTCGGCCTGGATCTGGATCTGCCCACGGGCCTTGCCGATGCCCAGATTCCTGTCGCGCAGCCTCTGCCCGACGTCATGGCTCCTCAGCCCAGCGAGCAAGACTTCGCTTCGCTGGCACAGTGGGACGCACCGGTCCCCGCTCCCGCGGCGGACAACAGCCTGAATCTGGACCTGGACGATCTGGCCTCCTCCTTCAGCCTGCCTGCCGCGCAGGCACCGGCAGTCGCCGAGCCCGCAGCCACCCCATCGCCTGCCGACACATTCAATGCGCTCGAGTTCGACCTGGATAGCTTCGCCCCGCCACAGGCAAAGGTCGAAGCCTCCCCTGCGGATTCGGAACTGTCGCTGGCCGGTGACGACGTAACACTGGAGTTGCCTGTCGATGCGGATGCAGGCAACAGCCATGCCAATGCTGCTTCTCAGGCTGAGCCGGAGCCTGTGTTCGACCTCAGCGGTCTGTCGCTGGATCTGGGAACCTCGCCAGAAGCTGCCATGGCTCCTGCCGCGGCCACCCCCTCCATGCCGGAAGACCCCATGGCCACCAAGCTGGCTTTGGCCGAAGAGTTCAACGCCATTGGCGACAGCGACGGAGCGCGTACACTCATCGAAGAAGTGATCGCCGAAGCCCATGGCGATCTCAAGGCCAAGGCTCAAGCCTTGCTCTCTCAGATTGGTTGAATTTGATGCGTGAAAAATCCGCGCCAGGGGCCATGCCATGCGCATAGCTCTTGGTGTCAGCTACAACGGTCAGGCCTATCGCGGCTGGCAAAGCCAGCCCGATGGCAACACCGTACAAGACAAACTCGAAGCGGCCCTGGGCCGCTTTGCTGCTCAAGAGGTGTCCACAATCTGCGCCGGCCGCACCGACTCCGGTGTTCACGGGCTGATGCAGGTCGTGCATTTCGACACCGAATTGCAGCGGGTGCCCAACTCCTGGGTGCGCGGCACCAACACCTTTCTTCCCAAAGACATCGCCGTGCAATGGGCGGCCGAAGTACCGGATGGCCTGGATGGCTTTCACTCCCGCGCCTGCGCCACCGCCCGCCGCTATGCCTATGTGCTGCTGCAATCCCCCGTGCGCCCCAGCGTGGACCATGGCCGGGTCGGCTGGGTGTTCCAGCCTCTGGATGCACAGCGCATGCGCGCTGCCGCCGATCTGCTGCTGGGCGAGCATGATTTCTCGTCCTTTCGCGCCGCAGGCTGCCAAGCCAAGAGCCCGGTAAAGACCCTTCACCGCATCGATATCCACTACCGCCCTGCGGGCCAGGCTCCCATGCGAGATGGGCAGATGGAATGTGGCTACTGGCGTTTTGAGTTCGAAGGCAGCGCCTTCTTGCACCACATGATTCGTAACATCATGGGTTGCCTGATTTACGTGGGCCAGGGCTCCAAGCCGGTAGAGTGGATGCAACAGGTGCTGGATGCACGCTCACGCGAAGTGGCCGCGCCCACCTTCTCCCCCGACGGGCTGTACTTCCTCGGCCCCATCTACGACGCACGCTGGGGGCTGCCTGGCGATACGCCTCCATTTGCCTGGCTGCCTTGAGCTGCCGCCGCCACAAGCCTGTCATGTCTTTCATTGCCCCCCGTACCCGCATCAAGATCTGCGGCCTGACACGCGAGCAGGACGTCGATGCCGCCGTCCAGGCCGGAGCCGACGCTATCGGCTTTGTGCTCTATGCCCAAAGCCCGCGTGCCGTCACGCTGGAACGCGCGGCGCAGCTGGCCGGGCGCCTGCCGCCTTTTGTCACGCCTGTTCTGCTGTTCGTCAACGAAAGCGCTAACAATGTCATAGCTGCTTGCGCACGTATACCAAACGCTTGCGTGCAATTTCATGGTGACGAGTCGCCCGAGGACTGCGAGGCCGCAACCCGGGGCGTACAACCCTGGATGCGAGCAGCGCGCATACCCCTTGGGGATGATGCGATCCGGTTCGACCTCGTAGAATATGCACAACGTTATTCAAAGGCCCAGGCCATATTGCTCGACGCCCATGTCGACGGCTATGGCGGTGGCGGGAAAGCATTCAATTGGTCACTTCTGCCAACAAGCGTCGCCTCTCACCTCGTTTTGTCTGGTGGACTCACGCCTGCAAACGTGACCGATGGCATCTTGCAAGTGCGCCCTCGCGGGCTCTCACTGGCCGTTGATGTGAGCTCCGGAGTCGAGGCCGACGGCCCCGATGGCAAGCCCCTCAAAGGCATCAAGGATGCCCACAAGATTCACCGCTTCATTGCTGCCGTCCGTGCAGCTGATGCCTCTTATTTGCAGACAAGCTCATGTTTGAATACCAATACCCTGACGCCCTCGGCCACTTCGGCCGCTACGGTGGCAGCTTCGCCAGCGAAACCCTGACCCACGCGCTGGCCGAGCTGCGCGACGCCTATGCCAGACACCAGAACGATCCCGAGTTCATCAAGGAATTCCAGTCCGAGCTGGCCCACTATGTAGGCCGCCCTTCCCCTGTCTATCACGCAGACCGCATGTCGCGTGAAATGGGCGGTGCGCAGATCTACCTCAAGCGCGAAGACCTCAACCACACGGGTGCCCACAAGATCAACAATGTGATCGGCCAGGCCATGCTCGCCAAGCGCATGGGCAAGCCGCGCATCATTGCCGAAACCGGCGCTGGCCAGCATGGCGTGGCCACGGCCACCATCTGCGCGCGCTACGGTCTGGAATGCATCATCTACATGGGTGCCGAGGACGTGAAACGCCAAAGCCCCAACGTCTACCGCATGAAGCTGCTGGGCGCCACCGTGGTGCCCGTGGAGTCCGGCTCCAAGACCCTCAAGGATGCGCTCAACGAAGCCATGCGCGACTGGGTGGCCAACGTGGACAACACCTTCTACATCATCGGTACCGTGGCCGGCCCCCACCCCTACCCCATGATGGTGCGCGACTTCCAGAAGGTCATCGGCGACGAATGCCTGACCCAGATGCCCGAATTCCTCGGCCCCGAAAAGCAGCCCGACGCCGTTGTGGCCTGTGTGGGCGGCGGCAGCAATGCCATGGGCATCTTCTACCCCTATATCCCCTACGAGAACACCCGGCTGATCGGCGTGGAAGCTGCGGGTGAAGGCCTGGAGTCCGGCAAGCACTCTGCATCGCTGCAAAAAGGCAGCTCGGGCGTGCTGCACGGCAACCGCACCTTCATCCTGCAGGATGAGAACGGCCAGATCACCGAGACCCATTCGGTCAGCGCCGGCCTGGACTATCCGGGCGTGGGTCCGGAACATGCCTGGCTGCAGGAAATCGGTCGTGCCCAGTACGTGGGCATCACCGATACCGAAGCCCTGGATGCCTTCCACTATCTGTGCCGCGCCGAGGGCATCATTCCCGCGCTGGAATCCAGCCATGCCGTGGCTTATGCCATGAAGCTGGCCAAGACCATGCGCCCCGACCAGTCGATTCTCGTCAGCCTCTCGGGCCGTGGCGACAAGGACATAGGCACCGTGGCCGATCTGTCGGGTGCCGAATATTTTGACCGCCCCTCCATGCGCGGCCTGACCGTCAAGGGCGCGCACAGCCTGGAGGCCGCCAAAGCCGCGCCCCATGCGCCCACCACGGGAGGCAACAAATAATGAGCCGAATTTCTGACACCTTCAGCAAGCTCAAGGAAGAAGGCCGCAAGGCGCTGATTCCCTACATCACGGCAGGCTTTCCCTTTGCGGCCATCACGCCCTCGCTCATGCACGGCATGGTGGAGGCCGGCGCCGATGTGATCGAACTGGGCGTCCCCTTCTCCGACCCCATGGCCGACGGTCCCACCATCCAGCGCGCCGGCGACAAGGCCATTGCCAACGGCGTGGGCCTCAAGCAGGTGCTGGCCTATGTGGCCGAGTTCCGAAAAAAAGATAGCACCACCCCCGTGGTACTCATGGGCTACGCTAACCCCGTAGAGCGCTACGACCAGATCCACGGTGAAGACGCCTTCGTCAATCACGCGGCAGAATCCGGCGTGGACGGTATTCTCATCGTGGACTATCCGCCCGAGGAATGTGAAGAGTTCGCCGCCAAGCTGCGCGAGCGCGACATGGACCTGATCTTTCTGCTGGCCCCCACCAGCACCGACGAGCGCATGCAGCAGGTCGCGCGCGTGGCCAGCGGCTATGTCTACTATGTCTCGCTCAAGGGCGTCACAGGCACGGCAGCGGTGGACACCTCGGCCGTGGAGGCCATGCTGCCCCGCATTCGCCAGCATGTCAGCATTCCCGTGGGCGTGGGCTTCGGCATCCGCGATGCCCAGACAGCGCAGGCCGTGGGCCGCGTCTCGGACGCCGTCATCATCGGCAGCCGCATCATCGATCTGCTCGACAACCAGCCGCATGAGAAAATCGTGCCCCTGGCAATAGACTTTCTGCGCGGCGTGCGAAAGGCTCTCGACGCATAATGCAGCCCTGAAATCAGCCACCCCCTGAGCGGCTTTGCCGCTTCCCCCTTGTAGGGGGACGATAGCCTCGCAGCGGGGCGGCCCTTGCTCGCCGTCCCTGACCGGGATTGCGCCAGTGCCTGCGCCGCGCCGCTCTCATGGGTTGCGGGTGGCGCGCAGTGCAGTGGAAACTGAAAAGGAAATAACCATGTCTTGGCTTGAAAAACTTCTGCCTGCAAAAATCCAGCAGACCAACCCGACGGAACGCCACCAGCAGATTCCCGAAGGTCTGTGGATCAAATGCCCCAGCTGCGAAACCGTTCTGTACAAGACCGATCTGGAAAAGAACCAGAACGTCTGCCCGACCTGCGGCCACCATCACCGCATCGGTTCACGCGCGCGCCTGAACCATTTTCTCGATGCCGAGGGCCGCTATGAAATCGGCCAGGAAGTCATTCCCGTCGACCCCCTCAAATTCAAGGACAGCCGCAAGTACCCCGAGCGTCTGGCCGAAGCGCTGGAAAACACCGGCGAGACCGATGCACTGGTTGTCATGGGTGGCTCCGTCAAGAGCATCAATGTGGTCGTGGCCTGCTTCGAGTTTGACTTCATGGGCGGCTCCATGGGCTCCGTGGTCGGCGAGCGCTTTGTGCGTGGCGTGGAAACAGCGATCGAGCAAAAAGTCCCCTTCATCTGCTTTACCGCCACCGGCGGTGCGCGCATGCAGGAAGGCCTGCTGTCGCTGATGCAAATGGCCAAGACCAATGCCGCGCTGACCCGCCTGGCCAAGAAAGGCTTGCCCTATATCTCGGTGCTGACCGACCCCACCATGGGCGGCGTGTCTGCCGGTTTCGCATTTGTCGGTGACATCGTGATGGCCGAGCCCAAGGCCCTGATCGGTTTTGCCGGCCCCCGCGTGATCGAAACCACCGTGCGCGTCAAGCTGCCCGAAGGCTTCCAGCGCGCCGAATTCCTGCAGGAAAAGGGGGCCGTGGACATGATCGTGGACCGCCGCGAACTGCGCGACCGCATCTCCAGCTCGCTGGCCATGTTGCAACGCCTGCCTGCCGACGCCGTGGAATAAATCCAGACGCTATCAAAAGCAAAGCGGCTGACGTAGATTAAATCTACGTCAGCCGCTTTTTTCATTGCACGGCCACATCACAAACCGCTCGGAAGCGGTTCCACCTTACATGCCTGCCAGAAAGCGCAAGCCGCCAGCCTGCACATAGTTGAGCACCATCAGCAACACCTGCAGCGCGATCAACGCGATCAAGGCGGAAAAGTCCACGTTGCCGATCAGGGGCACACGCTTGCGAACAGGTGCCACTACCGGCTCGGCCAGGCGCTGCAGCACGCCATAAATCGGTGAATAGGGCTGCACCCAGGACAAGATGGCATAGATCAGCAAAATACCCATCAGCCCGGACAGCGCGACCTTGACCAGCCCGCAAACCGCCAGCCAGGGCAGCGCCAGCACCATGCTGTTGGCTCCCTGGAGCAACCACAGCAGCAGCATCTCCACCAGTTGCAGCGCAAATGCAGCCAGCAGACAGCTCATATCCCAGCGCCCCTTGCCTGCGACGACCTTGCGCAGCGGCAGAACAATCCAATCGCTGAGCGCAAAAACCAGTTGCCCCACGGGATTGCCAAACGGCACGCGCTGGGCCTGCATATACATGCGCAGCAGGCAGGCGCCGCTGATCAGGCCAACAACAATATCCAGCAGGAATACAACAATTTCAAACAGCATGGGCTCGGTCCATTAGATGGCAGGCGAATTGCCTATTCTCGTTAGGACTTACGCAAACAAGGATGCACCAAAGACATTTCCATAGGACAACCGCCTTGCCTGAACCTGATTTGCGTAAGTCGTATTCGTTAGGACTTACGCAAACAAGGATGCACCAAAGGCATTCCCATAGGACAACCGTCTGGCCTGAACCTCATTTGCGTAAGTCGTATTCGTGGGATGATAGCCGGGCACCATGGCTGAAACCTCAAGTCTGCATTCGCTGCCCCTGTTCCCGCTGGGCACAGTCCTGTTTCCCGGCGGGCACCTGAGCCTGCGCGTGTTCGAGGTACGCTACCTCGATATGGTGCGCAAATGCCAGAGCACGGGTGCGCCATTCGGTGTCGTCGCACTGCAAAGCGGCCACGAAGTCCGCAAGGCCGGCGCCCAGCCCGAGCAGCTGTTTGCCGAAGGCGTGCTGGCCCGCATTGAAGCGCTGGAGCCCTTGCAAGCGGGCCTGTTGCATCTGCAGTGCCTGGGCATGCAGCGCTTTCATATCCAGAACAGCTGGCAGCTTCCGCACGGCCTGTGGGTGGCCGATGTGAACATGCAAGACGCCGATACGGCCATGCCCATCCCGCCCCATCTGCTGAACATGGCACACGCGCTGTTTCAGGTGCTGATGAATATGCACGGCCAGGACATCGACCACCGCTACCTGCCCACACCCTCGCAGCTCAACGATTGCGGCTGGGTCGCCAATCGCTGGGCCGAGATGCTGCCACTGCCTGTCAGCGTCAAGCAACAGCTGATGACCCTGGACAGTCCGCTGCTGCGGCTGGAGCTGGTGGCCGATGTGCTGGAACAGAACGGCATCGGCTCAGCCCAACCACCAACCCAACCGGAATAAGCATAAGAACAACCTCTGACGCTTTACGACATTGCGCATGACGCTCTTATTCAGATAGCAGATTCCAGCACCAGCAATACTTTTCCCGCTGGCAACGCATGCGCAATCCTCAGCGGCAATCCGCGCTTTGACCGCCATCTGCCCCTTAGTTTGGCAAAAAACTTAAAATCTCTCGTTTCGGGCTGCAGCAACGGCGGCAGCCCCATCCCTGTGGTCTTCAAGCGGCGCACGGCGCCGGCGCTCTCATTTTCATGACTGAACAAAATACCTCTTCTGCGGCAGAAATCACCGCCCCTCAGGACGAAAACAAACTCATCGCCGAGCGCCGCGAAAAACTCAAAGCCCTGCGCGAGTCTTCCAAGGCCAACGGCGGCGTCGCCTTCCCCAACGACTTCAAGCCCGAGCACCGCGCTGCTGCCCTGATTGCCGAACACAGCGACAAGGACGCCGAGGCGCTGGACGCTGCCGCCATCGCCGTCAGCGTAGCCGGCCGCATGATGCTCAAGCGCGTCATGGGCAAGGCCAGCTTTGCCACCGTGCAGGACGCGACCGGCCGCATCCAGGCCTATGTCACCCGCGATGCCGTCGGTGAAGAGGTCTACGCCGACTTCAAGAAGTGGGATCTGGGCGACATCATCGCCGTCGAAGGTCAGCTGATGAAGACCAAGACCGGCGAGCTGTCGATCAAGGCCACGAAGATCCGCCTGCTGACCAAGAGCCTGCGCCCCATGCCCGACAAGTTCCACGGCATGGCCGACCTGGAGCAAAAGGTGCGCCAGCGCTATGTGGACCTGATGACCGACGAAGAGGCGCGCAAGCGCTTCGTGGCCCGCAGCAAGGCCGTGGCCGGCATCCGCGACTTCATGGTCGAGCACGGCTTCCTCGAGGTCGAAACTCCCATGCTGCACCCTATCCCCGGCGGTGCCAACGCCAAGCCCTTCATCACCCACCACAATGCGCTGGACCAGGAGATGTACCTGCGCATCGCGCCCGAGTTGTATCTCAAGCGCCTGATCGTCGGTGGTTTCGAGCGCGTGTTCGAGATCAACCGCAACTTCCGCAACGAAGGTATCTCGGTACGCCACAACCCCGAGTTCACCATGATGGAGTTCTATGCGGCCTACTGGAACTACCAGGACCTGATGGACTACACCGAAAAGCTGATCCGCGACGCCGCCATCAAGGCCGTGGGCACGCTGGAGCTGACCTATGGCGGCAAGCCCGTGGACCTGACCAAGCCCTTCGAACGCCTGACCATCGTGGAAGCCATCGTCAAGTACACCGAAGCCGGCGAAGTCATCGAAGGCGGCACGGAGCGCCGCGTGGCCAACCGCGACTGGCTGATCAATGCCCTGAAGAAGCTGGGCATGAAGGAAGACAAGGACAAGCTGTCCACCCGGACTCTCGCCAGCCTGCAGGTGCTGTACTTCGAGGAAGTGGTGGAAGAGAAGCTGTGGAACCCCACCTTCATCATGGAGCACCCCACGGAAATCTCGCCGCTGGCCCGCGCCAACGACGAGCGCCCCGAGGTGACCGAGCGCTTCGAGCTCTACATCACCGGCCGCGAATTCGGCAACGGCTTCTCCGAGCTGAACGACGCCGAAGACCAGGCCGCGCGCTTCAATGCCCAGGTGGAAGCCAAGGATGGCGGCGACGACGAAGCCATGTACTTTGACCACGACTTTGTGCGCGCCCTGGAATACGGCATGCCTCCCACCGGCGGCTGCGGCATCGGCATCGACCGCTTCATGATGCTGCTGACGGACAGCGCCAGCATCCGTGACGTGATTCTGTTCCCTGCCCTGCGTCGCGAACAGTAAGCCTGAAAATTGATAGCTTCTAGCGCTTATCCGTCTTGGTCTTCAGATATTTTTATTACTGAAAACCAAGCAGAGCATGCGCTACCTGCTATCAAAGAATCGGCAAAAACAGGCTTTGCCTGGCAAGCACCTGGAACCGATAGGATGAATCATCGGTTCCAGGTCTCAAGGAGAGCGCCATGTGTCGCTGGCTGGCCTATACGGGCAATCCTGTTTCCCTGGAAACAATGCTGTTCCATGCGCGCCATTCGCTGATCGACCAAAGCCTGCATTCGCGGCTAGGCGCGACGACGACCAATGGCGATGGCTTCGGACTGGGCTGGTACCAGCATCCACACGAGATGCCTTTTCGCTATCGCAGCATCCAGCCGGCCTGGCACGACCACAACCTGCGCGAGCTCTCGCGCGCCGTGTCCGCCCCCATGTTTCTTGCGCATGTTCGCGCGGCAACGCATACGCCTGTGCAGGAGACCAACTGCCATCCCTTCCGCCACCGGCGCTGGATGTTCATGCACAACGGCATGATCGAGGACTTTCCCCTGGTACGGCGCGATCTGCTCATGGCCATCGATCCGCAGCTCTTCACCTCGCTGGAAGGCTCGACGGACTCGGAGACCATGTTCCTTCTGGCCATGACTTTCGGGCTGGAGCACAGTCCTGTGCCGGCCATCGCGCGCATGGCGGGTTTTGTCGAGGCCACGGCGCGCAGGCATGGGATAGCTCACCCGCTGAGCATGACCGTCTGCGCCAGCGATGGCGAGCAACTGGTGGCCGTACGCTACGCGAGCGAAGGCCAGTCGCCGCGCTCGCTCTATCACAGCACCTCCTTCAAGCATCTTCACGCGCTGTATCCCGACGACCCGCGCATCGCGGCCGTTGGTGACGATGCGTATCTGATCGTGTCCGAGCCGCTGGTCGATCTGCCGCAGGCCTGGGCCCAGGTGCCCGAGTCCACGGCGATCGTCGTGCGCGGTGCGCAGGTCGATTACCTGCCGTTCGCCCCCATTCCGTCCTGAGAGCTTGCCCAGCCAGGCTGGGCCTCGGCTGTTTCAGCCTGCTGCTGACCGGCAGCGCCAGCATCCGCAATGAGACCCGGCCCCTGCATTACATCGCCGACAACTTGGCTCCATGGTCCTGCGCCGGCCGGGGCCTGTCTTCCCTGAAGCAAGTCAAATCCTGGTAACAGGGGGCTGGCTATACTGAATCCCATGCAGATTCCTCAATACTGGGCACAAGTGCGGCTGCGTCATGAAACCGGCATTCGCCATGGAGCCACGGTGCTGCGTTGGGGCTGGTCTGACATCAGCCAGGCCGACGCTCAGAACCATGCCCAGCAGCGTGCCCAGCAAGCGCTGGAGGATGTACTCAAGGCCCCGCAAACGCATCACCTCGACAGTGACTTCGAGCGCATGGAATGGGCAGGAGAATATGGCCTGTATGGCAGCACGCCCATTCGCGAGGAAGTGCTGGAGCGCCAGAACGACACGGTCATGACCCGCAACAACTACGGCGCCCATTGCCTGAACACCGCGCAAGTGGCGATTGCCGACATGGACTATCCACGCGAGAAGCCGCTGCCAGGTTTCCCGTTTTTGTCGATGATCTTCATGCTGCTGGCTCTGCCATGGCTGTGGCTGACGCCTCTGGTCTGGAGCGTTCAGCAGATTGTCCTGATCGTCATCATTGCAGCCACGGGCCTAGTATTCCACTCCAGGCTCAAGCAATGGCTGAGCGCCAGAAAGACGAAGCAGACGCGTCAGGCCCGCGCCCTGGACCAGGCCGTCGCCCGCGTGCAGCAGGCACAGGCCAATCATCCGGACTGGGGTCTGCGCGTTTATGAAACGCCAAAGGGCTTGCGCGTGATCGTGACCCATGCTGCATGGGCTCCGCAGGCCCCCGAAGTCAAGACACTGTTTCAGGAACTGGGGGCAGACCCCGTCTACGCCCTGCTGTGCGAAAAGCAGCAATGCTTCAGAGCCCGCGTCAGCGGCAAGCCCTGGCGCATGGGGATCAGCGGTCTTTCCACCCAGGCGCGGCGCTGGCCGGTTTCTGCAGAGAATCTATCGGCGCGCCAGGAATGGTGCCAGCTCTATGAGCAAAAATCCGAACGGTTCGCCGCCTGCCGCTTTCTGCAGCAGTTGGGGCCAAGCACTTTCTGCCTTGAGGCACAGGCATTTGTCCCCTGGCATGACAGCGCCAGCAAGGCCCAGTCCTCGCTGCCACTGGCCTGAACCACTAATTCACAGCAAAACTCCCAGATCTGTAATCTGTCGTATAAAGTAACAAGAGATTACAAAGCCCACGCAGTCATAGCCACACGCCGTGAATATCTGAATGGATCGCGCTTATCTTCTCCTCCATGACAGCATTGCCGCCCACTGCTCCAGCCTCCGCGGCCATTGAAGCCACCGGGGCACGTCTTTCGTCGCCGAACTCCTTGGCCCCCTTCTCCGTACTCGTGGTGGAAGACCAGGCCGTCATGCGCGCGGCGCTGGTGACCGAGCTGAAGCAGGCCGGTGTGACCCAGGTTCTGGAAGCCGAGAATGGCCGCGCTGCTCTGGCACTGTTTCGCAGCGAACGCCCCGACATGGTGTTGCTCGATATTCGCCTGCCCGGCGAGGATGGCTACTGGGTCGCCCGCCAGTTGCGCGAGGCAGAGCCCGGAGAATGGACCCCCATCATCTTCCTGTCCGGCCTGGACAATGACCTGGACGTCTGGCGCGGTATCGAAGCCGGTGGCGACGACTATCTGGTCAAGCCCGTCAAGCCCATCGTGCTGGTGGCCAAGCTGCGCGCCATGCGCCGCCTGCTGGACATGCGCCGCCGCCTGGTGACGGTATCTGCAGAGTTGCATCTGGCCAACCAGAAGCTCAATGAAATGGTGGAGCTTGACGCATTGACCGGACTGGTCAATCGCCGCGGCCTGGACCGCATGCTGCATGCCGAGATTGCCGCAGCCCAGCGCGAAAGCAAGCCGCTGACGCTGATGCTCTGCGACCTTGATCACTTCAAGCACTTCAATGACACCTACGGTCATGTCCAGGGCGACGAATGCCTGAAGCAGATCGGCCGCCTGCTGCGAGAAGTCTGCGTACGCCCACGCGATATTGCAGCGCGCTATGGTGGTGAGGAATTCGCACTGATCCTGCCCAACACGCCACGCTCAGGGGCCATGACGTTTGCCCGCGCACTGGGGCAGATGCTCAAGTTCCTGAAAATCCGTCCACCCGGAATCAATGAAGACCTGTTGCTCACGCTGTCGGGAGGCATCACCACCTGCATCCCCGATGCCAACACCAGCGCCGAGTCCATGCTGATGCGGGCCGACGCGGCCCTGTATGCGGCCAAGTCGCAAGGCCGCAATCGCTTTTTCAGCTTCGAGATGCAGATGGACACCATAGAGCAGCGCCAGCTTTGAGCCGCAGCCCGGCAATAAAACGCTAGGATGCCCTTCTAGCGTTTTATTGGCTTTGGTTATGCGTCGTCTTCAAATGCACCTGCCCGACTGGATGCAGGACTGGCTGGAAGTTCTGATCCCTGGCGTTCAGATCGTTCTCATCATCTTTGTCGCCTGGTTGCTCAACTGGCTGTTCAAGCGCATTTTTGCGCGCGTGGGCAAGGCCTACGACCTGCCACATGAGCTGCTGATGCCGCTGCGCGGCATATTTCGCTGGCTCATCATTGCGGCTGCCATCCTGGCGATCCTGGAGCGCCTGGGCATGTCTGCCACCGTCTTGTGGACGGCCTTCACCGGCTTTGCCACCGTGGGTGCAGTGGCGTTCTTTGCCGCCTGGAGCGTGCTCTCCAATCTGTTCTGCGCGGTGTTGATCGTGACGGTGGGCCCCTTCCGGCTTGGCGACCATATCGAAGTCCTGGACACCGCCGAGAAGCCCGGAGCCAAGGGCCGCGTGGTGGACCTCAACATGCTCTATATCACGCTGCAGGATGACAGTGCGCCCGCAGGTACGCCCAACCTGCTGCAGATACCCAATTCACTGGTCTTTCAGCGTGTCATACGCCGCTGGAAGGGTGGCCTGCCTGCCGTGACTGAAAACACTCCTGCCAGCGCCCAGGAAGAAGCCTGCGCCATTGCTATGGTGACGCCAAACACCCCCTGAACGGTTCCGCCCCCAGAGAGGGGGGAGGACAGCCCCAAGCGCTCAGGGTTTGCGCCAGAATGGAAATATTTACGGCAGGCGAGGCTTGATCTTGCTGGCGGCCAGCTTGGCGTTCACGCGGGCCTGCTCCACATCGGCCGCGCGCGCCAGCGCCACGCCCATGCGACGCTTCACAAAGCTTTCGGGCTTGCCGAACAGGCGCAGGTCGGTGCCGGGAACGGCCAGGGCCTCATTCACGCCATCGAAGACCAGACCTTCTGCATCCTGGCCGCCATAGATCACGGCGCTGGCTCCGGGGTTGCGCAGGCTCGCATCCACGGGCAGACCCAGAATCGCACGGGCATGCAGCTCGAACTCGCTCTGCCACTGTGTGCACAGCGTGACCAGACCCGTGTCATGCGGACGCGGCGAGACTTCGCTGAACCAGACCTGTTTGCCCTTCACAAACAGCTCCACGCCAAACAGGCCCAGGCCACCCAGATCGTCGGTCACTGCCTTGGCAATCTGGCGCGACTTTTCCAGCGCTGCGGGATGCATGGGGTGAGGCTGCCAGCTTTCCACATAGTCACCGGCTTGCTGGATATGACCTACGGGGTCGCAGAAGTGAGTTTCGATCTGGCCATCTGCGCCCTTGGCGCGCACGGTCAGTTGGGTGATTTCGTAATCGAAGTCGATAAAGCCTTCGACGATCACGCGGCCCTTGGCCACGCGGCCGCCGGCCAGGGCGTAGTCCCAGGCTTTTTGCACATCGGCCGGCCCATCGATCTTGCTCTGACCCTTGCCCGAGCTGCTCATCACGGGCTTGACCACGCAGGGGTAGCCAATCGCAACTTGGCCGTCGCTGCCATCAATCGCGGCTTGCAGCTCGGCCAGCGAATCGCAGAAACGGTAGGGGCTGGTCGGCAGGCCCAGGGTTTCAGCGGCCAGACGACGAATGCCTTCACGATCCATGGTCAATCGCGTCGCCCGGGCCGTGGGGATGACGGTAACCACGCCCGCTGCCTCCAGCTCTTCGAGCATGGGCGTGGCAATGGCTTCGATCTCGGGCACGACCAGATCGGGCTTGACTTCCTCGATCAGTGCCTTGAGCTGAGCCGGATCGCTCATGGTGATGGTGCGCGCATGGTGAGCCACCTGCTGACCGGGCGCGTTCTCGTAGCGGTCCACGGCAATGGTTTCCACGCCCAGACGCTGTAGGGCAATCAGCACTTCCTTGCCCAGTTCGCCGCTGCCCAGCAGCATGACTTTGGTGGCGTGGGGGGTGAGAGGGGTTCCTAAGGTGGTCATCAGTGCATCCTGCAGGTGTGCGGCATCTATGGGTAGCGCCATGAAAAAAGCCCGGCAAAGTCACCTTTGCCGGGCCCCGATCATAGGTCAGCCCCAATGCCCTGCGGGTGCTTCAGCCACATTGGGCAACACCACGGCCTGCGTACCGACCTGCACCACCTGCCCCCCGCGCTGCGCCGCATGCGCCCTGGCCTGTTCCAGCGTGGAGAACCAGTGATTGGGGTAGCCCGCATGCAAGCTCAAGGCCTCCAGGGGCAGATGCACATCCGGGCTGTTGCCTGCCAGCGCGTCCCGATAGCTGGCCCAGTCCGACATGCCGGCCTCCAGCGCAAGCATCTGCAGCACATGTTTGCGCTGGACCATGGATTTTTGGTCAAACAGCTGAGGCAGATTCAGCCCCCAAAGAACCTGACTGGAAATCAAGCGTCGCAATACGGGCAGCGACTGCATGCGCGAATCGGCCACGGCATGCCTATGCAGCAGCTTGGCGGCACGCAAGACAGCGGCCACTCGCTCGGGAACCCGGGCTTCGAAAGGATGAAATAAGGGTGAGGTATGCATACCAACTCCTGTGAATTAGGCAGGTCTCGCTACACGCCCGGAATGGTATGCAAGCTTGATGCTTGCGATCGACAGTGATACGACTTGCGCAAATCAGGCCCTGTTTGCTTCAAGGAAGCCGTTTGGCACATCCGCAGCTGCGGCCCGTTTGCGTAAGTCGATGAAGGTGCGTCTGCTTTTGCGAGATGGGCGGCCTCTCAGCCCAGACCCGCATTATACCGAACCGGTATTCCTGCACCTTGACGGCACCCATTGCCTGGGCCTGCCATGCCTCGTGCAAGCTGCCCGCTCATCCACACCAATCAGCGCAGTACCGGCGAGTAATGCTGGATGCGGCAGGGTCCACGGTCCTTGCACTCGCCATCCAGATAGCGGTAGCGCACCGTCACCGTTGTGCCGGGCTTGGGCCATTGGCGACGCGGCAGCTCGCTCTGGTAATCGACAGTCTCCGGCCTGAAGCTCAGCGCCGTACCGGCCTGCGGGCACTCGGCCTGCGCCTGGGCCTGGCTTTCTATGACCCGGGTCTGCAGCTGGTGGCGGTCGGTTTGCTTGTCACGCACCTCGACCTGAAGGTCGCAGATCTCCCAGTTTCCAGCCAAGACCGGGGCGCTGGCGGCAAACAGCAAGGCGGCAATCGCCAGGCAGTTTTTGCTTTTATTCATAGACATGGTCAAAGAACTGGCGCTCCAGTTTCACGGCACGTTGGAAATAGCGGGTGGCTTCGGCTTTTTGCTGCGCATCCAGCGCGGGACCGATACGGTCCAGCTCACTGCGCAACCAGCCCACAAAGCCACGGAAGAAGTCATTGGCATGCAGCACTATCCATTCCGAATGCTCGAAGCGTTCCGGCATGGGCAGCTGTTTCTTGGCCTCCTGATCGGCCCAGTCCAGATAGATGCCTTCGGCCACCGTCAGCACCGCCATGCAATTGGCATAGTTCAGGCTCTGGGCCGCTTCGTGCATGAGCTGCTGAAAGGCCTGGGTAGGCGCCGTCAGCGCCGGCGCCAGGCGCTCTTGCTGCGGCACGCCCAGCATATCGAAGCTGCGCAGGAAATACGTGTTCTCATCGCTGGTGATCATGGCCGCGAACTGCGACAGGGTCACACGCGGTGCGAACACATCGGCACTGGCAATCGCCGCCCCCAGCAGGGCCACGAAGCGGTTGATGAACTGATAGTCCTGCACCAGATATTTGCGCAGCACCGCATCGCTCAGGCTGCCGTCAAAGATCTCGTGCACAAAGCGGTGCTGCACGCAGGCATCCCAGTCGGCAATGCAGGACTGGCGCAGCTGTTCGGCAAAGCCTTGGGAAGGGTTCCGCTCACTCACAGAGATCTCCTTGGATTCAATTCATTATCGATTCAATAGCTGCAAGCGCTTGAAGGACAAGCGCTTGCAGCCGATTTCATTCAGATTTCAGTGTGTCAGCCCAGCCGGGTTGACGCCGCGCTGCGGGATGCCGCCAGCGTTGTCGAACCGCATGTCCGCCGTCCACACCGCGTCGTCCCAGTTCCAGGGACTGCTGGCCTGCTCCAGGCTCAGCACATGCACGCCGCTCATGTCCTTGACGCGCTCCTTGAGCCACTCGGCCTGGTCGCTGCGCACAAACACCAGGCAGGCGATTTCCCAGTCGGGCCGGGTGATGGCCAGGCCATGCAGCTGGGCCAGCAACGGCGCATACCATTTTTCGACACGTTCGTTGAGGCGGTTGACCAGCGCCAGCGGATAGCCCGAGGCAGATACCTCGACCACATAGACCTGCTTGCGTGCGGGGCGCAGCGCCACAAAAGCCGGGCATTGCCAGCCATCCGCCAGCTCGTATTTGGGGGCTACAAAGGTTTCGCCATTGGCCGTGAGCAGTTGCATCACGGCTTCTTCATGTCGGTCCATCCGGTATATCTCCTGCACGCAGGCTCAAAGTGCGTGCCAGCTCACACCTTAGCGCAGCTCAGACCTCGCCAAAGCAAATGCCAATATCGCGAGCCATGGTCAGCAAGGGGCTGTCCAACGGCACGGTGCGCTGGGTATTGGCCACCTTGGCAATTTCCACGCTGCCGATGCGCCCGTTTTGCAGCGTGACCATATGACCGAACTTTCCGTTCAGCACCAGTTGCGCCGCATGGTGGCCGAACTGGGTGGCCAGCACACGGTCGAAGGGCGTGGGGTCGCCGCCGCGCTGCACATGGCCCAGCACCGTGGCGCGCACCTCGCTCCTGAGGTGCGGCTGCAGGCGTTCGCGCAGCACATGAGCGACACCACCCAGACGCACGGGGTCGGGGCTGTGCTCTATGCGCTCGCGTACCGTCAGGCTCTGGCCGCTTTCCTTGGCACCTTCGCCGATGCAGATGATGGTGTAGCGCTGACGCTCTTCGCGCGCCTTGCAGAAGTCGACGATGGCCTGCAGGTCGTAATCGATCTCGGGCAGCAAGATGATGTCGGCTGCACCTGCGATGCCGGACTCCAGCGCCAGCCAGCCCGCGTGGCGGCCCATGGCTTCCACGATCATCACGCGGTGGTGGCTCATGGCCGTGCTCTCGATGCGGCGCAGGCTCTCGGTCACCGTGGTCACGGCGGTATCGAAACCGAAGCTGCGCTCGCAGTTGGCGATGTCGTTGTCAATGGTCTTGGGCACGCCCACGCATTGCAGCCCCACCTGGGCCAGGCCATGGGCCAGGCTCATCGTGCCATCGCCGCCGATGGCGACCACCACATCCAGGCTCAGGTCCTTGACGTTGCGGGCCACCTGCTCCAGCGTGGCAGCATCGCGCAGCGGGTTGGCGCTGTTGCTGGTGCCGAGTATGGTGCCACCGATATGCAGAATGCCGCTGACCTCATCCCAGCTCAGCGGCTTGACGCGTGGTTTCTCGTCCATCAGGCCCTCAAAGCCATCGGCGATACCCAGCACCTCGCACTGGCCATGGTTGATCAGGGATTTGGTGACCGCACGGATCACCGCATTGAGGCCTGGGCAATCTCCGCCACCGGTCAACACACCAACGCGCATGAAGGAACTCTCCAAAAACAGGAACAGCCTCTATCATCCCACGGCGCCAGTCGCTCAAACAGCTGGCGCCACAGAGGAAATACCAGCCGCGCGGATTTTGCCCGTCTCGGCATCGAGCACCCAGCGCTTGTCATGAAAACGCGCCACGCTGTCGCGGTGAGCCACGGAGACCAGCGCCCCGCCCCGCTCTCCCACCAGTTGCACCAGGCGCGCGTAGACCTCGGCCTCGGCCTGGCCGTCCAGCGCGCTGCTGGCTTCGTCGGTAAACACCCAGGCCGGACGCTTGAGCAGCACGCGCGCAATCGCCAGGCGCTGGCGCTCGCCGCCAGAGAGCAGCGCATTCCAGGCCGCCTGCCGGTCCAACTGCCCCACCAGCCGCGGCAGTTGCGCATCGACCAGCGCCTGCTCCAGCGCCGTATCGGCATAACGCGAAGCCGGCTCGGGATAGGCCAGCGCATCGCGCAGGCTGCCGTCGGGGAAATAGGGACGCTGGGGAATGAACATGGCATCCGCAGGTCGCTGCACGCGCCCCTTGGCAAACGGCCAGATGCCCGCAAAAACGCGCAGCAGAGTCGATTTGCCGCTGCCCGAAGGGCCGCTGATCAGCAATCTGTCGCCGGGCTGCACGCTCAGGTCGCTGGCCCGCATGATGCGCTCGCCATTGGGCAGATCCACCTCCAGGGCTTCGGCATGCAGTTGTGCACCGGTCTGCACGCGGACCGTTTCGGCTGCGGTCTCCTCGCCGTGCAGGCTGGCATCAAAACCACCCAGGCGATTGGTGGTGGCGCGCCAGGCGGCGATGTCGGCGTAGTTGTTGACGATCCAGCTCAGCGAGTCCTGCACCTGATTGAAGGCCGAGGCGATCTGCATGAGCTGTCCCAGCTGGATGGCACCGCTGAAAAAGCGCGGCGCCGCGATGATGAAGGGAAACACCACCGCCGCCTGGCCGAAGAAGTTGGTGAACCAGATCAGGTTCTTTTGTTTGCGGATCAGCTGCAGATAGTTGGCCAGCGCATCCGTGAAGCGCAGCGACAGCTGGCCCCCCTCCACACGCTC
Organism: Comamonas resistens; assembly: GCF_030064165.1. Lineage (NCBI taxonomy): Bacteria > Pseudomonadati > Pseudomonadota > Betaproteobacteria > Burkholderiales > Comamonadaceae > Comamonas > Comamonas resistens. The sequence goes on along the minus strand of NZ_CP125947.1, from coordinate 1,202,197 downwards.
GCCGCCATCGAGTGCAATGGCTTCGGAATGCTCGCGCACGCGGATCATGTGGTGGCGGAAATTGGCCTCCAGCTGTTGCTGGCGATTATTGAGCCAGACCTGCGGCTTGCCGATCCAGAAGGTGATGGCGCTGCCCACCAGGCAGTACAGCACGGCCATCCAGACCATGAAGCCGGGGATATGCAGCTCGCCCCCATCCAGGACACCCGGCAGCTGCGGCAGGCTCACATCCATGGCCGCGCTCAGGCCCCACAGAATGCCGACAAAGCTCACGAAGGTGACGCAGGCGTTGAGCAACCCCATGCTCAGCGACACCGTGTAGGTAGTGAAGAGATTCAGGTCTTCCTGGATGCGCTGGTCGGGATTGTCCGGCGCGCCGGAACGTTTGCCGGAGCCTTCTCCATAGCGCCCCAGTTCCAGCCGGTAAAACGCCTGATGCGCCAGCCAGCGCCCCAGCATGTGCTGGGTGAGCCAGCGCCGCCAGTTCAGCTGCAGCAGTTGGGTCAGGTAGAACTTGTAGACCGCAATGACGATATAGGCCAGCGCCAGCCAGAGAAAGCGCCACAGCTGCTGCCAGAAAACGTCGGCCTGCTTGTTCTGCAGCGCGTCGTAGAACACGCGGTTCCACTCGTTGATCTGCACCAGCATGAACACGGCCGCCAGATTGAGCGCCACGATGGCGGCCAGCAGGCCCCAGGCCTTGGCTTTTTCCTCGGAAACGAAGTACGGCCGGCTCAGGTCAAATGCCTGCTTGAAGACATGGAGGCGGCTGTGCCCGGGGGCAGCCGCCGCTGATGCGTTGGTGGTCATGCGGCCTCTTCTGGTGAGAATCAGGCCACCAACTTACCTCTGCCGACTGAGGCCAGGCTTAAAAACTCGCGCGGCCCAGCCAATAGTTTTCTGAAAAGCCTGGCCGAAAATCCGCCTGCATGCTTCGCCTCTTTCGCCGGGAGCACCAGGCAAAAGCAAGTCACGGCGTCCGACAACAAGACAGCCCTGCCGGCTTTCGCAGGACAGGGCTGTCGAAGTGATCAGCGGCCTTATGCGGATAAGAGCCGTATCTCAGTCTCAATGATGGGCAGCCAAGGCGCAAACGTTTGCCTCCTGGCTTTAGCAGGCTGGACCGGTGATAGCCACCTGAGCGGCACAGACTCATTCGTACTCATGCTCGCTCAACAAGCTGTCGCAGTACTGCTTGGGGCAGGACGCTCAGTCACCATCGCTGCATTCAAACCATGCGTCTTCGGATCAAGCAGCCACTGCTGCTGGTGGTACTTGCGCACGCTGTCCCGATGCGCGACGGAAATCACCGCACCGCCATTGCGTTGCGCCATCTGGGTCAGCGCCTCATATACCCGTGCCTCCGAAGCGTTATCCAGCGCACTGGAAGCCTCATCCGCAAACACCCAGGCCGGTTGCTTGAGCAAGACACGGGCAACCGCCAAGCGCTGTCTCTCTCCTCCCGACAGCAGGCTTTGCCATGCTTCGAAGTCATCCAGCCGTGATTGCAGTGCCGACAGCCCCGCCTGCATCAAGGCTTGCGCAAACTGCGTATCTGAATAGTTTTCTGCATGAGATGGATAGGCCAGGGCATCCCGCAGACGCCCCTCGGGGAAATAAGGCTGCTGCGGAATAAACATCACTTTGTCCGGAAGACTGACATGCCCCTTGGCAAAGGGCCAGATGCCTGAAAAAGCCCTGAGCAAGGTGGATTTGCCGCAGCCGGAAGGCCCGCCAATCAGCACATTGCAGCCTTTTTCAATACGTATGGCAATGTTCTGCAGCAGTAGCTGGCCTGACGGCAGGCGCAGCTCAAGTCCTTCGACAGCCAGATGCGAATCCACGCTGTCATGATGCAGCGCTGAGGGCTCTACAGCCCTATCCAGAGCGGACTCAAGTTCAGCCAGACGCTGTGCCGATGCTCGCCACTCGGCCAGGCCGCTGAAATTGTTGATGAACCAGGAAAGCGAGGTCTGCACCATGCCAAAAGCCATGCTGACCTCCACCAGGGTTCCCATGCTGATATGACCGCCGAAATAGCGTTCCGCCAATACCAGATAAGGGAAGAGCATGGAGAGATTGCTGAAGAAATTGGTGAACCAGCTCAGCCTCGTCTGTCGCTTGACCAACGCATACTTGCTTTGCAGCAAGGCTTCCAGCTTCTGGTCCAGCTGAAAATGCTCGATCTCCTGCGCACGATCGAGAGCAATGGCTTCTGCGTTATCACGAACGCGGGCCATGTGATAGCGAAAATGTGCTTCACGCTTTTGCAACTCAAAGTTCATCTGTTTGAGCGCACGGCCCAGCCAGTAGGTGATCAGCGTTCCCGCGCCGCAGTACAGCAAGGCCACCCACAGCATGAAGCCCGGAATATTCACAGCCTCTCCGGCAATCATCAGATCTGCACCATCGTCTATGCCTGCCAGGACCGCACCGAAAACCACCAGTGTCGCCAATGACACCATCAATCCGGTCACAAGACTGCAGGTACTGCTCACGAATCGCTGAACATCTTCATGGATTCGCTGATCCGGGTTATCCGGCATCTGCGAGCCAGGCATATTGCGCATCAACTCCAGCTGATAAAAAGCTCTGTGCTCGAACCAGCGAGCCAGCAGTCGTTTGGTAAACCAGCGCCGCCAGCGAATCTCCAGCACCTCCGCCAGATAGAACGCCATCACCACCACCACAATCAGCACCAGCAAGAGCCAGCAAAAATCTGGCAGCAATGCATAGAACTGTTCCCGATTCTTGCTCTGCAAGGCATTGGTCTTTGCTCCCATCCAGGCGACCAGCTTGGTCTGCCACCAGCCGCCAAAGACAGACAGCACCAACACAAAAGCGATCAGCGCCAGCGCAGACGCTCTTTGGGGAGATTCCCAGAAATACGGCCTGATCAGGCTCCAGGTTTGCGCCCACATGGACGATGGCGATGACGATCTGGACATTTTTCACTTCTCCCTTGACTTGGCCTTTGTTGGAGAAGAATGGCTGGCTTCCTACAAAAAGTAACTCCCTGAAATTGGGTATTTGAGAAGGATGGGCACAAAAAAAGAGGCCCTCAGGCCTCTTGTGTGAACCGCGCAGCTACACCTGTGCTCAAGGCAGCAGATCCAGCGCTTGCAAATAAGCCGGCTGGCGCATCAGCTCATCCCAGACCTGGGGTTCGGTGTCGGGCAACAGGGAAACACGGCGCGATTCGCTATCCTCGTCAGGCACCCAGCGGCCGTCGCGCAGCGCGGCATCCATGCCATCGAGCAGCTGGTCCACATGCTCGCCAAAGCCCAGGCTCTGGTTGCACAGCAGCACCATATCGCAACCCGCCTGCAGCGCCGACAGGGCCGCTTCGGTGTAGCTGATGAGCTCGCCATTGATGCGGCGCGCGCCTTCCATGCTGAGGTCGTCGCTGAAGATGGCTCCGTCATAGCGCAGACGGCTGCGCAGAATGTCCTTGAGCCACTTTTCGCTGAAACCTGCGGGACGCTGGTCCACCTTGGGATAGATCACATGGGCAGGCATCACCGCCGTGAGCACGCTACTCAGCCAGGGATACGGCGCAGCATCTTCATCGAGGATGGCCGACAGGCTGCGCTTGTCCACGGGGATATCGACATGCGAATCTGCCTTCACAAAACCATGGCCGGGGAAATGCTTGCCGCAGTTGCCCATGCCCGCCTGCAGCAGGCCGTGCATCAGGCTCTTGGCCAGGGCAGCCACCACGCGCGGGTCGCGACCAAAGCTGCGGTCGCCGATGACCGAGGATTCGCCATAGTCGAGGTCCAGCACCGGCGTGAAGCTGAAGTCCACGCCGCAGGCGCGTAACTCCGTGCCCAGCACATAGCCAGCGGCTGTGGCCGCATTCATGGCACGCATGGCGCCGCTGCCTTCGCGGTATTTTTTACCTTTGCCGTCGTCCATCCACATCTCGCCAAAGGCGCGCATGGGCGGAATATGCGTGAAGCCGTCGGTACGGAAACGCTGCACGCGGCCGCCTTCGTGGTCCACGCAGATCAGCAGATCGGGCTTGACGGCCTTGATGTCAGCGCACAGCTGCACCAGCGTGGCCCGGTCTTCCCAGTTGCGCTTGAACAGGATGATGCCGCCCACCAGCGGATGGGCCAGGCGTTCTCGATCCACATCGGTCAGCGATGTGCCTGCAATATCAATGATGAGAGGGGCGTGCATGCTCATGAGGTTTGATTCAGATTTGATAGCTACTCGCGCTTATCCATCAAGCGCTACAGACCAATTTCACTCTTTTCGTTCCACGACGCAGAAGCTGGCTGCGTAATCGGATTCGTCCGTGACGGACAAATGCGCCGTCAGATTGTTCTGCTCGAACCATTGCTTGAGTTCGCCGTGCAGGCGAATCGCAGGCTGGCCGCTGGGCAGCTTGATGACTTCGCAATGGCGCCAGGTCATGGGCATGCGCATGCCCATGCCGACCGCCTTGCTGAACGCTTCCTTGGCGGAAAAACGCGTGGCCAGATAGCGGATGCCGCGCTCGGGCCAGCGGGCGCTGCGGGCCTTCCAGGTGGCGATTTCACCCTCGGCCAGCACCTTGAGCGCAAAGCGTTCGCCATGCTTTTCCAGGCTGACGCGAATGCGGCGCACATCGCAGATATCGGTGCCTATGCCGTAGATCATGCGGGACTCCTTTCAGCCAAATCGGGCTCTAGCGCTTGGCAGTCAAGCGCAAGCAGCTATGTTTTCAGGATTACTTGGCCGCCATGCCCGCATCAATGCAGGCCTGATAGGCCTTGACGGTCTCGGCATAGCCCAGCTCCAGCGCATCGGCGATCAGGGCGTGACCAATGGAGACTTCGGCCAGGCCGGGCACACGGGCCACAAAGGCCGCGAGGTTGTCGCGGTTCAGGTCGTGGCCGGCGTTGATGCCCAGACCCGCATCCAGCGCGGCTTGCGCAGCCTTGGCATAGGTCTGCAGCTGTTGCTCCTGGCCGGCCCGGCCCCAGTTGGCGGCAAAAGGCTCGGTGTAGAGCTCCACGCGGTCGGCCCCCACAGCCTTGGCTGCGGCCATCTGCTCGGAGATGGGGTCCATGAACAGGCTCACGCGCACGCCCAGGGCCTTGCATTCGTCGATCAGCGGCTTGAGGCGCTCGGCATCCTGCGGAAAGGTCCAGCCATGGTCGCTGGTGAACTGGTCTTCGCTGTCGGGCACAAACGTGGCCTGGTGAGGGCGCGTCTGGCGGATGAAGTCCATCAGGTTCTGCGTGGGGTTGCCCTCGATATTGAACTCGGCATCGGGCCAGTTCTTCATCAGTGCATGCAGCTCGAACACATCCTGAGCGCGGATATGGCGTTCATCGGGACGCGGATGAATGGTGATGCCCTGCGCGCCTGCTTCCAGGCAGATCTGCGCTGCACGGGTCACGGACGGAATGCCCAGATGACGGGTATTGCGCAGCAGCGCCACCTTGTTGACATTGACCGAAAGCGCGGTGCGCGGGGAAGCGGAAGGTTTCATAGCGATTGCAGATCCATCATCAGCTGGCGGGTGCGCAGCATGGTTGAGCCGCAATGGTATTGCAGAAGATGGCGCAATTGCGGCTTCAATGCCTGGGCCACCTCGGGCTCGGCCAGGGCATGGAGGGTGCGGGGAAAAGGCTGCTCGGCCTGCAGCGCCCGCTCTATGCTTTGCCACTGTCGGCCCGTCAATGCCGCACGCTCGTGGCTGGACGCCTGGCGCAGCCCGCCATCGGCTACCAGCGTGTAGCGCAAAGAAGTTTGAACCTCGCTGAGCGTGGTGCTTTCCTGGGCCAGATCGGGTAGATGGCCGAGTTCACGCAGCAGCACCAGCTCGAAGGCGCGCAGCACGGGCTCGATGGCCTCGGTCGTGCCGCCATGCTGACCTGCCAGCACGCGCACCACACCGGCATAGATATCGAACAGCGCCGCATAAGGGTCGTCGCGCGCCAGCAAGCGCAGCAGCAGCTCGTTCAGATACATGCCCGACCACAACGCATCGCCCTGGGGCATGACATGGCCGCCCACCCATTCCGCGCCCTTGAGCGTGTGGATCTCGGCGTTGCCTTCGGCCCCCAGCGTGTAATTGAGCTTGAGCGGCTGCAGCGGCAGCAGCACGGGACGAAAGTTGGAGGTATGGCGCTTGACCCCCTTGGCCGCCAGAGCCACACGCCCGCGGTGGCGCGTGAACACCTCCAGAATCAGGCTGGATTCGCTCCAGTCGTACTGGTGGAGGATATATGCGGGTTCGTCGCTGACGCGTTTGGCGCTAGCCATGAGGCACTCCAGCTTTGGCAGCGGCGCATGGCTGCGCCCGAAACCCCAACGGAACCGAGAGGAAGGCGGTTTTGCCGCCGGGCCGCCCCAAGGCAAAGCACGGCGCAAGCCAGGTCAGTCCCCCCCGGGGGGCAGCGACCACACGCAGTGAGGAAGCGTGGGGGCACCTTTTCTTGCCGGGCCGCCCCAAGGCAAAACCCGGCCTAAGCCGGGTCAGGGCCCCCTCGGGGGGCAGCAAGCACACGCAGTGAGCGAGCGTGGGGGTCACTTATTCGTAGCCGAAGGATTTGACCCGGGCTTCGTCGTCGGCCCAGCCCGACTTGACCTTGACCCAGATCTCCAGGAAGACCTTGGCGTCCAGAATCTTTTCCAGCTCCTGGCGGGCTTCGGTGGAAATGCGCTTGAGGCGCTCGCCGCCCTGGCCGATCACCATGGCCTTGTGACCATCGCGCTCGACCACGATGGTCGCGGCAATGCGCATGAAGCGGCCGAACTTGGGGCTGGGTTCTTCCTCGAACTTGTCGATGACCACCGTGGAGGTGTAAGGCAGCTCGTCGCCCGTGAAGCGGAACAGCTTTTCGCGCACGGTTTCGGCCGCGAGGAACTTCTCGCTGCGGTCGGTCAGCTCGTCCTGGCCATAGAACCAGGGCTGCTGGGGCAGATACTTGGAGCAGATGCCGAACATGCGCTCGATATCCTTTTTGTTCTTGGCCGACATGGGCACGAACTCGGCAAAAGGATGGCGCTCCTGCATGTCGCGCAACCAGGGCGCGATCTCGGCGCGGCGGCCCACGGTATCGAGCTTGTTGGCGATCAGCAGCGTGGGGATGCCGGGCTTGAACAGGCTCAGCACCTTGGCGTCGGCCAGGGTGAAGCTGCCCGCTTCGACCACGAACAGGATCAGGTCCACGTCGCCGATCGCGCCCATCACGGTCTTGTTCAGCGACTTGTTCAGGGCCGTGGAATGCTTGGTCTGGAAACCGGGCGTGTCCACGAAGACGAACTGGGTTTCATCCTTGGTACGGATGCCCGTGATGCGGTGGCGCGTGGTCTGGGCCTTGCGCGAGGTGATGGAGATCTTCTGGCCCACCAGTGCATTCATCAGCGTGGACTTGCCCACATTGGGCTTGCCCACGATGGCGATCAGGCCGCAGCGCTGCTCTTCTGGCGCGTAGACGCGGGCAGGCTCGGCCTCCTCTTCGTCACGGATGGCCGTAGGCGCGCTGCCGGGCTTGGCTGCCGCCAGCATGGCACTGATGTAGTCCAGGCTGGGGTCGCTGATATCGGTAGTCACAGCCTTGGGGCCTTTTTGGCCCTTGGCGGTTGCTGCACCTGCGGTGCCTGCTATTTTTTTCTTAGCAGCATCGGTCATGGTTTTCTGGCTTTCAATATTTCCAGCACGGCAGTAGCGGCTGCCTGCTCGCCCATGCGGCGGGAGGCTCCCTGCCCCTGGGCGCTGATATTCCATTCAGCCACCGTGCACTGAACCTTGAAGGTCTGCTTGTGCGCGGCGCCGGTAATTTCCACCACATCGTATTGCGGCAGCTTCATGCGCTTGCCTTGCAACAATTCCTGCAGTGCGGTTTTTGGGTCTTTGTCCGCAGCACGCATATGGGGGTTGATGTCCACGCCCTCGAAGAGGTGGTGTACGACTTTCTCACCCGCAGCAAAGCCTGCGTCCAGATAGACGGCGCCAATCAGCGCTTCCACGGCATCCGCGAGGATGGAGGGACGCTGCTTGCCGCCGGACTTGGATTCCCCCTCGCCCAGGCGCAGCAGCTCGGGCAGCTGCAGCTGCAATGCAATCTTGTGCAGCGTGCCTTCCTTGACGAGGTTGGCCCGAACGCGCGAGAGATCGCCTTCGGGCATGGAGGCCAGCTTGGCATAGAGCAAGCTGGAGATGGCCAGACTCAGCACCGAATCGCCCAGGAACTCCAGGCGTTCGTTGTTGTCGGCCGAAAAACTGCGGTGCGTGATGGCACGCTGCAGCAAAGTCGGGTTGGCGAATTGGTGTTGCAGCCTTTGCTGCAGTGCGACTAGAGCAGGTTCCACCTGAAAGGTCTATTTCTTGAAACGGTAAACAAGGTAGGCCGGACCTACCAGATGAATGTCGCGGGAATACTCAAAGCCCGCAACGACTTTGTCATTGACTTTGCTCACCTGCAGGTCGTTGCCAGTGATGGACTTGATGTCGTCAATGGCGGCCGATCGGTCAAAGCTGGCCTTGACTTCGGCGACGGTGTTGCCCTCAGCGGCGGCCTTGTTGGCAGCCTTGGTGATGGCCTGGTACTCCAGCAGGACAGGCACCGATTGTGCGCCAATCCCCACCACAGCGACCAGAATGGCCACCAGAAACACCAGACCGATAAAGGACAGGCCGCGCTGGCGGCTACGCGATGCGAGATGCTTCATGCTTTTTCCCTCCCTAGGCGGACATGTCCCTGCCCGCGCATTCCTGAAAACTGACGAAACGAATGCTATTGGGACTTACGCAACCAAGACAGTGCTTGCCTGAGCCTGATTTGCGTAAGTCGTGGCCGTGAATTATTGGAAACGGCCGATGCGGCTCAGGTCACCAAAGTTCATCCAGACAAAGAAGGCCTTGCCCACGATGTTCTTGTCGGGCACAAAGCCCCAGTAGCGCGAGTCCAGCGAGTTGTCGCGGTTGTCGCCCATCATGAAGTAGTAGCCCTCGGGAACCTTGCAGGTCACGCCTTCGACGCTGTAGCGGCAGTTTTCCTTGAACTCGAAGTTGCTGGCGCCCTGGATGAAGGCCGGCACATCGTTGTTGACGATGGTGCGGTGCGGCACATCGCCCAGTGTTTCCTCGAACTGCTTGAAGTAGCGCATCACGTCGCGATCCAGAAAGTCTGGCAGCTCGCGTGTGGGCAGCTCCTTGCCGTTGATGGTCAGGCGCTTGTTGATGTAGGCCACCTCGTCACCGGGTACACCGACCACACGCTTGATGTAGTCCAGCGTGGGCTGGGGCGGGTAGCGGAACACCATCACATCGCCACGCTGAGGCTTGTTGCCTTCGGTGATCTTCTTGTTGATCACGGGCAGACGGATGCCGTAGGTGAACTTGTTCACGAGGATCAGGTCGCCCACCATCAACGTCGGGATCATGGAGCCCGAGGGAATCTTGAAGGGCTCGAACAGAAACGAGCGCAGCACGAACACGATGGCGATCACCGGGAACAGACCCGCGGTCCAGTCCAGCCACCAGGGCTGCATGAGGATGCGGCCCTTGGCCTCTTCCGAGACTTCGATATCCGTCTTGGCGATGCCCATGCGATCGAGCTCGGCACGGCGCTCCACGGCGGCCTGCTCCACCGCTGCTGCCGCAGCGCGGCGCTGGGGCAGGAAGTAAAAGCGCTCTGCCAGCCAGTAGATGCCGGTCACCACGGTCGCCAGAAACAGCAGCAGGGCAAAGTTGCCTTCGATGGAGCCGGTGTACCAGGCTGCGATATAGCCGACAAAGGCCGCCAGGATGACGGCTGTGATCCACTGCATGACTTGCATTATTCCTCCACTTGCAGAATCGCCAGGAAGGCTTCCTGCGGCACTTCCACCGAGCCGATCTGCTTCATGCGCTTCTTGCCGGCCTTCTGTTTCTCAAGCAGCTTGCGCTTGCGGCTGACGTCGCCGCCATAGCACTTGGCCAGCACGTTCTTGCGCATGGCCTTGACGGTTTCACGTGCAATGATGTTGGCACCGATGGCGGCCTGAATGGCCACATCGAACATCTGACGGCTGATGATCTCGCGCATCTTGGCCACCACGGCACGGCCGCGATAGGTGGCTTGCGAGCGGTGCACGATGATGGACAGCGCATCGACCTTGTCGCCGTTGAGCAGAATGTCCACCTTGACCACGTCGGAGGCACGGTACTCGAGGAACTCGTAGTCCATGGAGGCATATCCGCGCGAGACCGACTTGAGCTTGTCGAAGAAGTCCAGCACGATTTCGCCCAGCGGCATCTCATAGGTCAGCATGACCTGTCGGCCGTGATAAGCCATGTTCTTCTGGATACCGCGCTTCTGGTTGGCCAGCGTCATCACCGGACCCACATAGTCTTGCGGCATGTACAGATGCACGGTGACGATGGGCTCGCGGATTTCCTCCATGCGGCCCTGATCGGGCATCTTGGAAGGGTTCTCCACCTGGATGACTTCGCCATCGGCCTTGACCACTTCGTAGACCACGCTGGGAGCGGTGGTGATCAGGTCCTGGTCGAATTCGCGCTCCAGGCGCTCCTGCACGATCTCCATGTGCAGCAGGCCCAGGAAGCCGCAACGGAAGCCAAAGCCCAGCGCCTGCGAGACTTCGGGCTCGAACTGCAGGGCGGCGTCATTGAGCTGCAGTTTTTCCAGCGCATCACGCAGCTGGTCGTATTCGGAGGCTTCGGTCGGGTACAGGCCCGCAAACACCTGAGGCTTGACTTCCTTGAAGCCAGGCAGCGGCTCGCTGGCAGGGCCCTGATTATTGGGCAGCTTTTTTTCCAGCGTGATGGTGTCGCCCACCTTGGCGGCCTTGAGCTCCTTGATGCCGGCAATGATGTAGCCCACCTCACCGGCCTTGAGCGAATCGCGCGCTTCGTTGGCAGGGGTGAACACACCGACGCTGTTGGCTTCATAGGCGGCATTGGTCGCCATCATCTTGAAGCGTTCGTTCTTCTTGAGTTCGCCATCGACCACGCGCACCAGCATCACGACACCCACATAAGGGTCGAACCAGCTGTCCACGATCATGGCGCGCAGAGGACCGTCGGGGTTGCCCTTGGGAGCAGGCACCTTGGCCACGATCGCTTCCAGGATCTCGTCAATGCCCATGCCGGTCTTGGCCGAGCAGGGGATGGCGTCGCTGGCGTCGATGCCGATCACGTCCTCGATCTCGGCCTTGGCATTGTCGGGATCGGCCTGGGGCAGGTCCATCTTGTTGAGCACGGCAAACACTTCCACGCCCAGATCCAGCGCGGTGTAGCAGTTGGCCACGGTCTGGGCTTCCACGCCCTGGGAGGCATCGACCACCAGCAAGCCGCCTTCGCAGGCCGACAGCGAGCGTGAGACTTCATAGGAAAAGTCCACGTGGCCTGGGGTGTCGATCAGGTTTAGGTTGTAGACCTTGCCGTCCTGAGCCTTGTATTGCAAGGCCGCAGTCTGGGCCTTGATGGTGATGCCGCGCTCTTTCTCGATGTCCATCGAGTCAAGCACTTGCGCCTCCATGTCACGCGCAGCAAGGCCGCCGCAGCGCTGGATCAGACGGTCCGCCAGCGTGGACTTGCCATGGTCAATGTGCGCAATGATGGAAAAATTACGGATGTGGTTCATCAACGAGAAAGACAGCTTGGAATTGAAAAACAGTGGTCTGCAGAGACAAGAAAAAAGGGCGCGACCCTCAGCGGCGCGCCCTTAACCAACAATCTTTGGCAACTGCGATAGTTGGGACTTCATTGTAGGCAAAACTGGCCTCAAACAAAGACCCAGCAAGGCTTGACAAGTTCCGGTTTGTGATTTTCGACTTCATTTATCAACAACTTATTCACAAACCAGAAGATGCCTTTTACCCATCAGCGGCCGGGGATTGCAAAGGCTTTTGCACCGCTTGAAAACCGCCCGTAAGTGCTGATTTTTTTGCGTCCAACCACCATGCATTTGCGTTGGATTCTACCCAATGGCATAGGGTCACTGAGGGGACAGGTCTTGCACCTCATTCCAGATCATGAAATGAATGCCAGACCTGTTGGTTTCATCGCGCTTACTTGGACGGGCGAATCAGCACGTACTGCGCCCAGTCGCCACGGCGCACCAGCACGTTAACGGGCTTGGACTTGTCAGCCTTGGCCCAGGCCGCTTCAAAGCTCTTGAGGTCCGTGACCTCCGCATTGGCCAGTTGCAGGATGACATCGCCTTCGCGCAGGCCGGCGCGGGCTGCGGCATCCACGGCCGCCATGACGCGTACACCGCCCTTGACGGCCAGCTCCTTCTTCTGCGCGGCGGTCAGCTCACCCAGCTTCAAGCCCAGGGACTTGTTCTCCAACGCGCCCTGAGATGGCTTGCTGCTGTCAGCGCCCGCCTTGGTTTTGACCGCCTCGTCGCTGGGCACTTCGGCAATCACCAAGCTCAGATCCTTGAGCTTGCCACGGCGCAGCACCGTGATCGTGCTCTTGGTGCCGGGCTTGGTATTGCCCACCATGCGCGGCAGATCGGAGACCTTCTCGATGGCCTTGCCTTCGAACTTGGTGATCACGTCACCGGCTTCCACCCCTGCCTTGGCTGCAGGAGAATCCGGCTCGACGGCCGATACCAGAGCGCCCTCAGGTTTGCCCAGGCCTATGGACTCGGCCACTTCCTTGGTCACGGGACCAATCTGCACACCGATGCGTCCGCGCGTGACCTTGCCGCTGGCACGCAGCTGATCGCTGACGCGAATCGCCTCATCCACGGGAATCGCAAAGCTGATGCCCATGAAGCCGCCCGAGCGCGAGTAGATCTGGCTGTTGATGCCCACCACTTCGCCACGCATATTGATCAGCGGGCCACCCGAATTGCCGGGATTGATGGCCACATCGGTCTGGATGAAGGGCAGGTAGTCGCCGGTATCGCGCTGCTTGGCCGAGACAATGCCGGCCGTGACCGAGTTCTCCAGCCCGAAGGGCGAACCAATGGCCATCACCCATTCACCTACGCGCAGCTTGCTCACATCGCCGATCTTCACGGCAGGCAGGTTCTTGGCGTCGATCTTGACCACGGCCACATCGGTGCGCTTGTCGGCCCCTACGATCTTGGCCTTGAACTCGCGCTTGTCGGTCAGCGTGACTATGACTTCATCGGCACCATCGACCACATGAGCATTGGTCATCACATAGCCGTCGGCCGTGAGGATGAAGCCCGAGCCCACGCCGCGTGGCTGCTCTTCCTCGGACTGCCCGCCCTTGGGCGCACGCTGGCGCGGCACATTGGGCACGGGGAGGCCAAAGCGACGGAAGAACTCCAGCATGTCCTCATCCATGCCCAGGGCATCACCGGCGTTGTTGGACACTTTCTCCAGCGTGCGAATATTCACCACCGAGGGCCCGACCTGATCGACCAGGTCCGTGAAGTCTGGCAAACCACGCGCGGCGGCGGCGCTCTGCGCATGTGCCGCAGTGACCGGCAGCATAGCGCCACCCGCCAGAGCGGCCACGACCATGGCAGAAGCCAAGGCGGTGGCGGAGACTTGGGACTTGAGCATCCTCCAGGCAGGTGTGCGCATCGTTATCGTTCCTTGTTCAATATGTCTGAAGAGACCGGGTCATTGTCCAACGGGACAGTCTGATCGTGAGTTCACAGGCTTAGCGCCCCATTCTGGCAAAGCCATGAAGGCGCCGGTAGGGGCAAAGACAGCTTTCAGCCGAAATCTGCTGCCCAGCAGTCACGGCTGTTATAGCAACTGAGGACCAGAATTTCAAAATCAATAGCTTCCTGCACAGACAGGATAAGCGTTAGAGCGCCAAAAGACCTGAAACCTTATCGGCACCTCTATATCCGGCATCAATGGCGAGTGGCCGAGCCAAAGCTTGCATTGCGCAAAAAACTGGCCGGCATTTGCAGATTCGGGGCACTGCTGTATTGCGGGTGGGCTGCCAGCAACTCATCCAGACGGGGATCACGCAGCATCACGGTCTGGCCATTGGGGCCGGCAACCGCCACCACGGAAGAAGACTGGGCTTGTGCCCCCAGAGGAATGCCCGATTCCTGCTCGGCAGCCTGAATGCCGGCCAGTGTATTGACCGACAGAGGTGCTGCAGCACTGGCCGGGGCCGAAGCCACGACCACCGCATCAGGCGTGACCGCAGCCAGCTGCGTGCCCTGGCGGCCGCCCAAACCGCCACCCGCCAGCATCACGCCCCAACCCACGGCCGCAACCGCAGCCACCGAGGCAAAGCCGGCGGCCATCTTCCAGCGGAACACCGATGCATTGGCCGCCTGCCGTGCGGGCATGGACACCACAGTCGCGCTACCGCCTTGCTTCTTGCCCATGTCTGCTGGCGCAATTTGCTCAAGCTCGCCAGTCAGCAGGCTATGGGCAGACTCTGGCTGGATACCCAGATCGATACCGCACAGGGGCTCGCGCGCCATATGGGCACGCACACCGCTCAGAATGTCGTGGCAGCTGTGATGCGCCAACTCGGGCGAACGCAGCACGTCGCCAATCAGGTGGTACATGCGCCAGGATTGCTGACCATCGTCACTTTCCGCATAAGAAAGCACGGCCTGCATGTGCTGCGAGGCGGCTTCGCCATCCACCAGAGCCGAAAGCTGCTCGCGCTTGATCAGATCGTCATTCATGAAGTTCACCTGCTCGTCCTGCTGTACTACCAACGCTTGCCAGTCTGGCGCTCCAGCAAGGGCTTGACCCTTGCCGAAATTGCCTCACGCGCCCGAAAGATGCGTGATCGCACCGTGCCAATGGGACAGTCCATGGCCTGGGCAATTTCCTCATAGCTCAGGCCCTCGATCTCGCGCAGCGTGACCGCCTGGCGCAAATCCTCGGGCAGAGCCTCCATCGCAGCGTTGACGGCTTCGGCAATTTCCTGAGCTGCCAATACTGTTTCCGGGGTTTCCTGGGTAGTTAGTTCTCGTCCGAGAGAAGAAGTTTCATCCTCGTCACCCCCAGTGTGTAACGCACTCTCGGTCACGACCGGAGAGCGGTGCATTTCCATCAGCGTCTTCTTGGCCGTGTTGACGGCAATGCGGTACAGCCAGGTGTAGAACTGCGCCTCGCCCCGAAACTGGTGCAGCGCCTTGTAGGCGCGGATGAAGGTTTCCTGCGCAATGTCCTGCACGATATCCACATCGCGCACCATGCGGCCCACCAGCCTCTCGATACGGCGCTGGTATTTGATGACCAGCAGCTCAAAGGCCCGGGTGTCGCCCGCATTGGCGCGCTCGACCAATGCCAGATCGCTGTCAGCGGATGGAGTGGGGAAATCGGGAGGTGTCATGAATAGCCAAGCGGCGTGCTGCCATAACCGGCGCGGACTCTAGCCCTGCTCTGCCAGCAGCACGACCGAAGAATATACCGCACGCCGCAAGTCGCCCCACTGGACAGGGCTGTGTTGCCGTCGCAGCAAAATCCATAGCACCTTGCGCTTAAAGGGCAAAGACTGAGAAGGCGAAAGACTTGCGGCACTCAACCACAGCCAGTTACCGCCATCCAAACCCACTTTCAGTTGCACGAACCGCCCCTGCTTGCCGACCTGATCCGCCAGATCGACCCGCCACTGCTCTCCATCCCATCGCAGCCGGCCGCGCGGCCAGTCTCGCCATTGCCCGAACAACAGCCCTGCAGCCAGCATCGACACCGCAAAAGCCGTCAACAGTTGCACACCATGCCACTGAGCCATATGGCACCAGGCCAGCAAAACCGTGGCAAGCAGCAGCCATGACAATGCCAACGCCGCAGCAGCCAGGCCCGGCCGCTCAAAGCCATAACTCACTGCAGGGGCGTGGTAGCGGGTGCTCATGGCTGCAGTGTGCAAAAAGCCCGGTCACTACCACCTAGGGAAAGCACCGCAGAAACAGCAAAGCCCGCAAGGCCATGCCTGTGCGGGCTTTTGTCTTGACCTGGAAAGGTCGAAACCGGGGCTTAGACGCGCTTGAAGACCAGCGTACCGTTGGTACCGCCAAAGCCGAAGTTGTTCTTCACCGCAACGTCAAGCTTGGCATCACGCGCCACATTGGCGCAGTAATCCAGATCGCACTCGGGATCCTGGTTGTCCAGGTTGATGGTGGGCGGGATCTTCTGATCGTACAAAGCCATCACGGTGAACACGCTCTCGATACCACCAGCGCCACCCAGCAGGTGACCCGTCATGGACTTGGTCGAGCTGACCACCAGACCCTTCTTCGCGTGCTCGCCCATGGCCGCCTTGATGGCGTTGGACTCGTTGGCATCGCCCAGGGGCGTGGAAGTGCCGTGTGCATTCAGGTAATTGACCTGATCCTGGTTCACACCGGCGTTGCGCAGAGCATTGAGCATGGCGCGGCGCGGGCCGTCCATATTGGGAGCCGTCATGTGACCGGCGTCGGCACTCATGCCAAAGCCTGCCAGCTCCGCGTAAATCTTGGCGCCACGGGCCTTGGCGTGTTCGTACTCTTCGAGCACCAGCACACCGGCGCCTTCGCCCAGCACAAAACCGTCACGGTCCTTGTCCCAGGGGCGCGAAGCTGCCTTGGGGTCGTCGTTGCGCGTGGAAAGCGCACGCATGGCAGCAAAGCCGCCCACACCCAGAGGCGAAACAGTGGCTTCCGTGCCACCGGCCACGACGATGTCGGCATCGCCGTATTCGATCATGCGTCCGGCTTCGCCGATGCAGTGCAGGCCTGTGGTACAGGCTGTCACGATCGACAGATTCGGCCCCTTGAAGCCAAATCGCATGGACACATGCCCTGCCACCATATTGATGATGGAAGCAGGCACGAAGAACGGCGTGATGCGGCGAGGACCGCGGGCAGCCAGTTCTGCGTGGGTATTCTCGATCAGCGGCAGGCCGCCGATACCCGAGCCGATCACGCAGGCGATGCGTGTGGCCAGGTCTTCGGACAGGGCTTCGCCTGTGGGCAGGCCTGCGTCCAGAACGGCTTGCTCCGCAGCCGCGATGCCGTAATGAATGAAGGTATCCATGGAGCGCGCATCCTTGGCGCTCATGTATTTCTCCACATCAAATCCCTTGACCTCACCTGCAATCTTGCAAGAGAAGCTCGACGCATCGAACTTGGTGATGAGGTCAATGCCGGACTGGCCGGCCAAAAGATTGGCCCAGGCGTCTCCAACCGTGTTACCCACGGGGGAAATGCAACCCAGGCCGGTCACGACAACGCGACGACGGCTCATGCGTTCAAACCTTTAACTGATCGCTGAAAAAAGACCTTAGGCCTTTTGGTGGGTATTGGCGTAGTCGATGGCGTTTTGCACCGTCGTGATCTTCTCTGCGTCTTCGTCAGGGATCTCGATGCCGAATTCATCTTCCAGGGCCATCACCAGTTCCACTGTGTCCAGGGAGTCAGCGCCCAGGTCGGCCACGAAGGCCTTTTCGTTGGTCACTTGGGACTCTTCAACGCCGAGTTGTTCAGCAATGATTTTTTTGACACGTGCTTCGATATCGCTCATGGTTTCCCTCAGGGGGTTGTGAATGAACCCGCGATTCTAGCCGTTTCAGGCCCAAGACCTTTTTCGGCAGGCCGTCGCGAGGAATCGGCCACTGAACTTGCAAAAGTGTTCAGCTTCTGGCAGCAAGTGCGACAAACGCCGCACAAACTGCCGAATTTTTACATGTACATGCCACCGTTGACGTGTAGCTCCTGGCCCGTCACATAGCCTGCACCTGTGGATGCCAAATAGGCAACGGCATGCGCGATGTCGCTGGGCTGGCCCAGATCGCCCATGGCAATCTGCGCCTTCAGAGCAGCCTTCTGCGCTTCCGGCAGATCGGCCGTCATATCGGTGGCGATAAAGCCCGGGGCCACACAGTTCACGGTGATGCCACGGCTGCCCAGCTCCTTGGCCAGAGCACGGGTCATGCCGGCCACACCGGCCTTGGCGGCTGCATAGTTGGCCTGGCCGGCATTGCCGGAGGCGCCGACCACGCTGGTAATGCTGATGATGCGGCCGAAACGCTGCTTCATCATGGGGCGAATAGCCGCACGGCTGACTCGGAAAACCGCCTTCAGATTGGTGTCCGTCACGGCATCCCAATCCTCGTCCTTCATGCGCATGGCCAGGGTGTCGCGGGTGATGCCGGCGTTATTGACCAGCACATGCAGACCGCCGTCGTTCTTGACGATGGAGTCGATCAGGGCATCGACGGCCGCACCGTCAGTCACATTCAGGTTCACGCCACGACCGCCGAAGGCGGACAGCGCCTGGGTGATCTTCTCGGCACCGGCATCCGATGTGGCCGTACCGATCACTTGATAGCCCTTGGAGGCCAGCTCCTGCGCGATGGCGGCACCGATGCCACGGGTGGCGCCGGTCACCAGGGCAACTTGAGGCTTGGTCTGGTTATCAGTCATGCGAGCAATTCTTTCACGTCAGCCAAAGTGGCTGTATCAAACAGAGGGGCACCCGTCAGGTCGGCGTCAATGCGCTTGACCATGCCAGCCAGCACCTTGCCGGGGCCGCATTCAACAATATGGGTCACACCGCGAGCCTTAATGGCCTGCACGCATTCCACCCAACGCACAGGACCGAAGGCCTGACGATACAGGGCATCGCGAATTGCATCAGCGTCCGTTTGGACGGTGACGTCGATATTGTTGATGACGGAAATCTGAGGTGCAGCCAGCGTCAGCTCGGCCAGGGCAATCTTGAGCTTTTCAGCAGCAGGCTTCATCAGACTGGAGTGGAAAGGCGCGGACACAGGCAGAGGCAGGGCACGCTTGGCGCCCGCAGCCTTCACGGCTTCGCAGGCCTTTTCCACGGCCAGCTTGCTGCCGGCGATCACGGTCTGGCCGGGATCGTTGAAGTTCACCGCTTCCACCACTTCGGCACCGCCCAGTTGGGCCGTCACTTCGGCGCAGACCGCCTTGACCTTGTCCGCATCGAGCGCCAGCACGGCAGCCATGCCGCCCGTACCCACGGGTACGGCATCCTGCATGGCGGCAGCACGCAGACGCACCAAAGGCGCGGCCTGGGCCAGCGTCAGCACGCCGGAAGCCACCAATGCCGAGTATTCACCCAGGGAGTGACCGGCCACCGCATCAGGCAGCGCACCACCTTCGGCCTGCCAGACACGCCAGGCAGCGACACCGGCCACCAGCATCACGGGCTGGGTGTTGGTAGTCAGCGCCAAAGCTTCCTTGGGGCCTTGCTTGATCAGCAGGCCCACATCTTCACCCAGAGCATCCGAAGCTTCTGCCACGGTTTGTGCGACCACGGGGTGATCTCCCCAGCCGTCCAGCATGCCCACGGATTGCGAACCCTGGCCGGGAAATACAAATGCGAACTTTTTCATATTTCTTAGTATAAAAAGTACTTAAAACGCTTGCATGCCAAGCGCTTTATGCTACATCTTAAGGAGCACCGCACCCCAGGTGAAACCACCGCCCACGCCTTCGAGCAGCACGGTCTGGCCGGGCTTGACCTGGCCCGAGCGCACGCCATGGTCCAGCGCCAGAGGGATCGAAGCCGCCGAAGTGTTGCCATGCTGATCGACAGTCACGACTACCTTATCCATGGACAGCTTGAGCTTGCGCGCCGTGCTCTGCATGATGCGGATATTGGCCTGATGTGGAATCAGCCAGTCGATGTCGGCATCGGTAAGCCCCGCTTTTTCCAGCGCGGCACGTGCAGCCTTGTCCAGCACGCTTACAGCCAGCTTGAACACGGCCTGACCATCCATCTTAAGCAGAGGGTCGCCCAGCACATTGCCACCGGAGACATTGCCTGGCACGCAAAGAATGCCCACATGGCTGCCATCGGCGTGCAGTTCGGTGGAAAGAATGCCTGGTTCATCCGAGGCTTCCAAAACCACGGCACCAGCCCCGTCACCGAACAGCACGCAGGTTGTCCGGTCATTGAAATCGAGGATGCGACTGAAGACTTCCGAGCCCACGACCAGCACACGCCTGGCCGCGCCGGTCTGGATCATGGAGTCCGCCACCGTCATTGCATAGACGAAACCGCTGCACACCGCCTGCACGTCAAAGGCCGGGCAACCATTGGTAATGCCCAGCTTGTGCTGCAGAATCGCCGCCGTCGAGGGGAAGACCATATCTGGCGTGGAGGTCGCCACGATGATCAGGTCGATGTCCTGCGCGCTGATGCCCGCAGCCTCGATGGCCTTTCTGGAAGCCTCTAGTGCCAGATCGCTGCTGGTGACATCAGGGGCGGCAAAGTGGCGAGCGCGGATACCGGTGCGCTCGACGATCCACTCGTCCGAGGTCTCGATGCCGCGTTGGGCCAGTTCTGCAGCCAGATCGTTGTTGGTCAGGCGGCGGGGAGGCAGGTAGCTGCCGGTACCAGTGATGCGTGCGTAGCGTCTCATGTCTTCTATCAGGGCGCCGAAGTTCCTTGTTCCGTCTGCGCTGCCAGCAACAAAGGTGCGGCGGCGGCAATACGGCTGCGAACACGGTCAAGCAGGTTGTTGCGTGCCGCATCATACGCGCGGTTGAGCGCATGCTCGAAAGCCATTGCATCAGCCGAGCCGTGGCTTTTGAACACCAGACCACGCAGGCCCAGCAGCGCCGCGCCGTTGTAGCGGCGATGATCCACGCGCTTCATCAGTGCAGTTAGCACCGGATAAGCAATGATGGCCGCAATTTTGGTGAAGATATTGCGCTTGAATTCTTCCTTGAGAATACCCGCAATCATCGACGCCACACCTTCGGTCGTCTTGAGCGCCACATTGCCGACAAAACCGTCACAGACCACGATGTCCACCACGCCCTTGAAGGTGTCGTTGCCCTCGACATTGCCGTAGAAGTTGAGGTTGCCGGCCTCGCCAGCGGCGCGCAGCAGCTCGCCCGCACGCTTGATGACCTCGCTGCCCTTGATCAGCTCCTCGCCGATATTGAGCAGGCCCACGCTGGGCGCTTCGGTATTCTTGAGCGCCGAAACCAGGGCCGAGCCCATGACCGCGAACTGCAGCAGATGCTCGGCTGTGCAGTCCACATTGGCACCCAGGTCCAGCATGGTGGTGTCGCTGCCCTTGGCATTGGGCAAGCCAAAAGCAATCGCGGGACGGTCAATGCCATCCAGCGTCTTGAGCAGATAGCGCGAAATCGCCATCAGAGCACCGGTATTGCCCGCAGAGACCGCGGCCTGGGCCGCACCATCCTTGACCTGCTGCACGGCCACGCGCATGGACGAGTCCTTTTTCTTGCGCAGCGCCACTTCCACGGGATCATCCATGCCCACCACTTCGCTAGCAGGCACGATGGTCACACGTTCGTGCTTGAAATTTTCCAATTCCTCGGCTTTGCCGACCAGCAGCAGATGGGCATCAGGATGAGAGTTCAGAAACTGACGGCACGCGGCCAGCGTGACGCGGGGGCCATGGTCGCCCCCCATGCAGTCAACAGCCAAAGTAATCATGGGCGACTGTCAAGTCCATTCGGGCTTGGATAAAAAGGTTGAACGGTCTAGCGACCACAAACGGGAGCTATCAGCAAAGTCAGCGCAATCCTGCACTGATTTTGCAAATATCTCCCCCAAGAAAACACAAAAGCCCGCGCTACAAAAAATGTAGCAACGGGCCTTGCGAATGCAGTCGTCGCTTAGGCTTCGGACTTGTTCTTCAGCACTTGACGGCCGCGATACACGCCGTTGGGGCTGATGTGGTGACGCAGGTGGGTTTCACCAGTCGTGGCTTCCACAGCGATGCCAGGCACATTCAGTGCATTGTGCGAACGGTGCATGCCGCGCTTGGAGGGGGACTTCTTGTTTTGCTGAACAGCCATGATGGCTCCTGTGTATCTTGAAAGGGTTGGTAAAAAACGCGATCAGCCCATTAAAGACACGAGGGGGATTCGCGCGAAGCTCACGATTATAGCGCAAACGCTTTTCGTGACCTAGCCATTATCAAATCCCCAGCGTGTCGCTGGAATGATCAATCGGCAGATTTGCCGACGTTGAGTGATTGCAGCACCGCAAAAGGGTTTTCCTTTTGCTCATTGGCCTGCTCGAAGTCAGCGTCGCTGGACTCCAGCTTGACGGGCACGGGGCATTCTTCGTGACGGGGCACCACAGGCACTTCCATCAGCAACTCATCCTCGATCAGCTCCATCAGATTGAACTCGCGGCTCATGGCCAACAGGTCTTCATCGCTGTCGTCATCTTCCTGCTCTGCCGTGACTTCGTCCGCGACAAAGCGGAATGACCGATCCACATAAAGGGGAATATCGGCCTCGGTCAGGCAGCGCTGGCAGGTCATGGGCAGAGCCACCTCGGCGGTCAGGTGCAGCCACACATGACCTGCGCCACCGGTCTGCTCGACCAGCTCGCCCTCGGCCTCCCAGTGCACCATGGGTTGCTCGCCTTCCACAGACAGCGCATCCGCAGCCAGACGCTTGAAGTCGGACAATGGGGTCTGGCCTTGCAAATGACCCGCTGCCTGTGCAAAAGCGCGCACATCGAGACGGGTCGCAGAAAAATCCTTGCTCATGCAGCCAGTGTAAGAGAATCCCGCCATGCCCGAATCCTTGATTACCGGACGACTCATGCGTCCATTGATCCTCGGCTCCACCTCCCGCTATCGCCGTGAGCTGCTCAGCCGCCTGCAACTGCCGTTTGAAACGGTCTCCCCCGAAGTGGATGAAACCCCGCTTGGCGGCGAAACACCCTACGACCTGAGCCTGCGTCTGGCCAGAGCCAAAGCCCAGGCAGTGGCTCAGTTGCATCCCGGTGCCATCGTGATCGGCTCCGACCAAGTGCCCGAGCTGGATGGTCAACCTCTGTCCAAACCCGGCACTCACGAGCGTGCCACCGAGCAACTGCGCCAGATGAGCGGCCGCCAGATGAATTTCCATACCGGCGTCTGCGTAAGCTGCGCAGAAACCGGCTTTGCCGAATCCAGCGTGGTGACGGTGCAGGTGCGCTTTCGCGAACTGAGCGACGCCGAGATCGAGCGCTATCTGCGCGCCGAGCAGCCCTATGACTGTGCGGGCTCGGCCAAGAGCGAAGGCCTGGGGATTGCGCTGCTGGATGCCATCGTCAGCGATGATCCCACGGCGCTGATCGGCCTGCCATTGATCCGCACCTGCCAGTTGCTGCGCGCTGCCGGAGTTGTGCTCCCATGAGTTCCGCTACTGAAAATAAAGCAGGCACCCTTTATCTGGTCCCCGCGCCACTCGATTTCGGCTGCGAAAGCCAGACCGCGCTGACCGAGGTACTGCCCGAGGGCACGCTGCGCCGTGCAGCAGGCCTGACCCACTGGATCAGCGAGAACGCCAAGACCGCGCGCGCCTATCTCAAACGCATAGACACCCTCTTCCCGCTGGCCGCGCCGCTGCAGGCCCAGAATATTGCCGAGCTGCCACGCGAAGCCCATAAGAAAGGCGACCATGGCAACAAGGGCGCGGCCGTGTTCGACCCCAAGCCCTTGCTGGCGGCCGCGCTGGCCGGCCATGACATGGGCTTGATCAGCGAAGCAGGCATGCCCGCCGTAGCCGACCCCGGCAGCTCCATCGTGCGCGCCGCCCATGATCTGGGGATTCGCGTCGTGCCGCTGATCGGCCCCGTCTCCCTGCTGCTGGGCCTGGCGGCCAGCGGCCTCAACGGCCAGAACTTCGCTTTTGTCGGCTATGTACCCCAGGACGGCAGCGAGCGCACGGCCCGCATCAAGGAACTGGAGAGCCTGGCACTGCGCCATGGCCAGACCCAGCAGTTCATAGAGACTCCCTACCGCAACGCCGCGCTGTGGCAGGCGCTGCTGCAAACGCTGCAGCCCAATACCCGATTGGCGCTGGCCAGCGGCCTGACGCTGGAAACGGCTCGCATCGAAAGCCATCTGGTGCGCGAATGGCGCCAGCGCAACGCGCCGCCCGACAACCGCACGCCGGTGGTGTTTTCGATCGGCCGATAGAACGCCCGAGCGCCCCTCGGACAAAAAAGCCCGCAGCAAACACTGCGGGCTTTTATTTACAGGACTTACGCAAACAAGATTCGTCAAAGCTGCTTTCTTGAGGCGCAGTTCATACCCGAACCTTGTTTGCGCAAGTCGTGATTTGATAGCTGCCAGCGCTTTATCCATCAGCGTTGGCGGCCATTTTTACTATGAATCAACGAATGCTGGGCATCAGGCCCTGCACCGCCTGCACCGATCCGGCGCCAATCGCGGCGCCAAACTTCTTGGCCAGGCGCTCGGCCATATTGTCACGGCGGGTGTAGTCGATGACCTCATCGGCCTTGACCACCTCGCGTGCCACATAGTCGAGACTGCCCAGCTTGTCGGCCAGCCCCATTTCCACGGCCTGCTGGCCGGTCCAGAACAGGCCGCTGAACATCTCCGGGGTTTCGCGCAGCTTCTCACCACGGCCTTGCTTCACCGCGCCGATGAACTGCTGATGAATCTGCTCCAGCATGGTGTGGGCATATTCCTTCTGCCGCTCGGACATGGGACTGAAGGGATCCAGAAAGCCCTTGTTCTCACCAGCTGTCAGCAAACGGCGCTCCACACCCACTTTATCCATCACACCGGTAAAGCCGAAACCGTCCATGAGCACGCCGATGCTGCCCACGATGCTGGCCTTGTTGACAAAAATCTCATCGGCCGCAGCAGCAATGTAGTAAGCAGCCGACGCACAGGACTCCTCGACCACTGCATACAAAGGCTTGTTGTACTTGGCCTTGAGACGTGTCATCTCGTCATTGATGATGCCGGCCTGCACGGGGCTGCCACCGGGCGAATTGATCAGCAGTACCACGGCGCGCGAGCCAGAGTCCTCGAAAGCGCTGCGCATGGCTGCCACCACGAACTCGGCACTGGCATCCGCACCCGAAGCGATCTCACCCTTGATCTCCACCACGGCGGTATGCGGCGAGGTACTGGTCTTGGCCGTCGTGTCCTTGAAAAACACCACCCACAGCACCAGCAGCACCACAACCGTCCACAGCAAGCGGCCATAAAGACGCCAGCGGCGCGCGGCGCGCTGCTCGCTCAGCGAGGCAAAAACCAGCTTTTCAAGCACATCACGCTCCCAGCCGGCTGCATTGGCCGCTGGCGCGGGCGCAGCAGGAGCTGCCGCCTTGGACCATAGATCAGCCCCCGGCGTCACCGGCTGCTGGGAGTCATTGTTCTCGGGGGGGATTGGGGAACTCATCTCAAAATGCTACGGATTTCAGTTGCGCTCCAGTATGCCAGTGCACCACACCATTGCTCTCGGAGAGTTTGATTTTCACCAAACCGCCGCGACATGGGCCTCCGGAACAGGCTCCGCTGTCAGGTTCGTAGGCCGCACCGTGGGTAGAACACAACAGCCAGCGGCCTGTGTCATCGAAGAACTGACCTTCCTGGTAGTCCATCTCCATCGGCACATGGCTGCAGCGATTCAGATAGGCATGAACCTGACCCTGATAGCGAATCGCAAAAGCACGGCTGAGCTGGCCCGCGTAATTCACCTCAAAGGCCACGGCCTTGCCGCCATCGACCAGATCGGTGCTGGGACACAGTTCCATGACATCGGTCATCAATGCATCCTCAGGCGTTTTCAGCCAGCCACTGGTGCAGTTGCCTGGCCGAATCGGCCACAAACAGCGGATCGAACTGCGCAAAATTGTCTGGTGCATGGGCTCCGTAAGAGACGCCCACGCAGGCACAGCCTGCGTTCACGGCCATCTGCAAATCATGCGTGGTGTCTCCAATCATCAACGTGCGTTCAGGCTCCACGCCGAACTCGGCCATCAGTTCATGGAGCATCAGCGGACTGGGCTTGCCCGCCGTTTCGTCCGCCGTGCGCGAGCCGTCGAACATGCCTTTGAGCTGAGGATCCTGCAGCGCGTGGCTCAGCCCCATGCGACTCTTTCCCGTGGCCACGGCCAACCAATGGCCGCGAGCCCGCATATCGCCCAGCAGCGACAAGATGCCATCGAACAGGCAGATATCGTCCTGATGCTTGAAGAAGTGATGGCGGTAGCGATTACCCAGCTCGGGATATTTTTCGGGCGGCACATCGGGCGCAGCGCGGGCCAGCGCAGGCATCAGCGCCATGCCGATGACATAAGCCGCCTGCTCGTCACTGGGTACGGTACCGCCCACATCACGTACGGCCTCCTGAATGCTGCGCGTGATGATGGCCGTGGAGTCCGCCACGGTTCCATCCCAGTCAAAAGCGATCAGATCGAAGCGGCGAGGACGCTTTTCGCCAGAGTTTTCGCTATGGTTCTCAGTTGTCATGAAACTCTTGTCAGTTCACAAAATCGGCCAGTTCGGGCGGGAGTTCGGCACGCAGCTCCACGCGTTCGCCACTGGCAGGATGGTTGAACTGTAGCCGCCAGGCGTGCAGAAACATGCGTTTGAGCCCCTGCTTTTGCACACGACGGTTGAGATCAAAATCACCGTATTTGTCGTCGCCCACGATGGGATGCCCCTGCGACGACAGATGCACGCGAATCTGGTGCGTGCGCCCCGTCTTGATGGTCACCTCCAGCAGACTCATGGCCGGCAGGCCCTGCATGGGGCGCGGCTCGATGAGCTTGCGCACCTTGACCAGCGTGATGGAGCGCATGCCATCGGGGTCATCTTCGGTGGTCACGCGCACACGGCGCTCGCCATCGGCTTGCAGATATTTGTGCAGCGGCGCATCAATGACCTTTTTATTGGCCGGCCAATTCCCCTGCACCAGAGCCAGATAGGTCTTGCCCGTCTCGCGCTCGCGGAACTGATCCTGCAGATTGATGAGCGATGAGCGCTTTTTGGCCACCAGCAAGATGCCCGAGGTTTCTCTATCCAGGCGGTGCACCAGTTCCAGAAACTTGGCCTCGGGCCGCGCCTGACGCATCTGCTCGATGACGCCAAAGCTCACACCGGAGCCGCCATGCACGGCCACGCCAGCCGGCTTGGACAGCGCCACCATGTACTCATCCTCCAACAGGGCGGGAAAGTCCTTAGCCGGTGCAGGTCGTTCTGCTTTTTCAGCCACTTTCTCGGAAATCCGAACCGGTGGAATGCGCACGACGTCGCCGGCCTGCACGCGCGTTTCGGCGCTCACGCGTCCTTTGTTGATGCGCACTTCGCCACTGCGAATGATGCGGTAGACATGGGTTTTGGGTACGCCCTTGAGGTGGCGCAAAAGAAAGTTGTCCAGACGCTGTCCAGCGGAATCGGCATCGACTTCTACGAGCCGCACGGAGACCGCGGCTGCGTTCTGGGACCGGTCCTGTGCCGGTTTGCCCTCTATAATGTGTTTCACCTGTGCCGAGCTAGTTGTAAGTGGTTGATTCGCATGGAGTTTAGTCCAAACAGCCATTTCCCACCGCACAGGCAGGTCGATGCCCGTCAGTTTTACACACGCAAATTGCAGCCCGAAGCGCTGCAGCCGCCTGTGGAATCCTGGTAAAGGCTGACAAATTGAAACGCTGATACGGAATCTCATCCCGGTAGTTGTTCCAGGCCAAAGCCGCCTGCAACTGCCGGTGAATCACAACGAGCATGTGGATTTTTTGGACATGGATGATCAACTTCTGGGGCAGGGCTAGACCTGTTGCCGGGGTGAGCCGTGTGCAGAAAAGACCACCCACCTCCCTGGCGCGCCCCCCGGTTATGTTTACGCCTCGCATGCATGCGCGCCCTCTTTCGCTCGTCCCCCGGCCTGCACCTCCGCTACTGACTTGATTCCAGGTCAGTAGCGCAGTCCTGCACTGCCCCGATTCCTCATTCGTTTCAACGCGTTCGTCTGGCATCAAGGCTCCCTGTCGAGTCCATCTTTGATTACCAGTCAAAGGTGCGTTGGTCTGATGGCATGTGCCCTGACCAGCGCGCCCCATAAAACGAATAAAGGAAACGCATCATGAAACGGATGCTGATCAACGCAACACAGTCCGAAGAACGCCGCCTGGCCATTGTGGACGGCCAGAAGCTGCTGGACTACGAGATCGAAATCGAAGGCCGCGAACAACGCAAGGGCAATATCTACAAGGCGGTTGTCACCCGCGTGGAGCCCTCGCTCGAAGCCTGCTTCGTGGACTACGGCGAAGACCGCCACGGCTTTCTGCCCTTCAAGGAAATCTCCAAGCAATACTTTGCCGAGGGTGTCTCCCCCAGCCAGGCCCGCATCAACGATGTGATACGTGAAGGCCAGGAATTGATCGTCCAGGTCGAGAAGGAAGAGCGCGGCAACAAGGGCGCGGCCCTGACCACCTTCATCTCGCTGGCCGGCCGCTATGTGGTGCTGATGCCCAACAACCCCCGTGGCGGTGGCGTTTCGCGCCGCATCGAGGGCGAGGACCGCGCCGAGCTCAAGGAGGCCATGGACCAGCTCGAGTACCCCAAGGGCATGTCCATCATCGCGCGCACTGCCGGCATCGGCCGCACCGCGCCCGAGCTGCAGTGGGACCTGAACTACCTGCTCAAGCTGTGGAACGCCATTGACGGCGCTGCCAAGGCTTCCAAGGGCGCTTTCCTGATCTATCAGGAATCCAGCCTGGTGATCCGCGCCATCCGCGACTATTTCAACAATGACATCGGCGACATCCTGATCGATACCGATGACATCTACGAGCAGGCCCAGCAGTTCATGGCGCACGTCATGCCCGAGCATGCGGCCCGCGTCAAGCGCTACCGCGACGATGCGCCGCTGTTCAGCCGCTTCCAGATCGAGCACCAGATCGAGTCGGCCTACTCGCGCACCGTGACCCTGCCCTCGGGCGGCGCCATCGTGATCGACCACACCGAGGCCCTGGTCTCCGTGGACGTGAACTCGGCCCGCGCCATCAAGGGCGGCGACATCGAGGAAACCGCCACCCGCACCAACCTGGAAGCCGCCGACGAAGTGGCACGCCAGATGCGCCTGCGCGACCTGGGCGGCCTGATCGTGATCGACTTCATCGACATGGAAGAGTCGAAGAACCGCCGCGAAGTGGAAAACCGCCTGCGCGACGCGCTGCGCCAGGACCGTGCCCGCGTGCAGTTCGGCACCATCAGCAAGTTCGGCCTGATGGAGATGAGCCGCCAGCGCCTCAAGCCCGCCCTCTCCGAAGGCGCGCACATCAACTGCCCGCGCTGCGGCGGCTCCGGCCATATCCGCGACACCGAGTCCTCGGCGCTGCAGATCCTGCGCATCATCCAGGAAGAGTCCATGAAGGACAACACGGCCGCCGTGCACTGCCAGGTGCCCGTGGAAGTGGCCTCCTTCCTGCTCAACGAAAAGCGCAGCGAAATCACCAAGATCGAGCTCAAGCAGCGCGTCAACGTGATCATGGTGCCCAACAAGTCCATGGACACGCCGCACTACAAGCTCGAGCGCCTCAAGCACGACGATGCACGCCTGGAATCCATGGAAGCAAGCTACAAGCTGGCCGATGAAGTGGAAGACGTGACCACCGTCACACGCCGCTCGCAAGAACCCACCAACAAGCAGACTCCCGTCATCAAGGGGGTGTTGCCCGATGCTCCGGCCCCGATTGCCGAGCCCCGCGCTCCACGCCAGCCACGCCCTCAAGCGGGCACACCTGCGGCCGCGCCCGCAGCAGCCGCTCGCCCCTTGGTGCGCGAGCAAGGCTTCTTTGCCTGGCTCAAGAACCTGTTCGGCTTTGGCACACCGGCACCCGTGGCGGCTCCCGCCCCTGTGGCCGAGGCCCCAGCACCCGCAGCCCGCGAAGGCAGTCGTGACGGCCGCCGCAGCGAAGGTCGTGGCGACCGCAACCGCCGTGGCAGCGAACGCAATGAACGCAACAGCGGCGAACAACGCGCCGAGCGTGGTGGCGAGCGCAACAACCGGCGCAACGGTGCCAACCGTGATGGAGAGCAACAACGCAGCGAGCGTCCCGAGCAGCAACAGCGCCAGGAACGCGGCAACCGCCGTGAACGCAACAACGAGCGCCGTGACGACCGTCAACCCCAGGTGGCAGAAGCCGCATTGAACGCCAACGAGGAGTTCAACGCCCAGGCAGCGCCCAAGCAGGAACGCAACCGCCAGGAACGCGGTGAACGCTCCGAACGTGGTGATCGCGGTGAGCGCAATGAAGGCGGCAATCGTCGCGAGCGCCAGCCTCGCAACGCCGATGCCCAAGCCGTGATGCAGCCTGTGGCAGATGAGAGTCTGCAGCAGTCCGCTCAGATGGAAGGTGCTGACGCCCAGGCTCAGGATGCCCAGGGCGAACAGCAGCCGCGCGAGCAACGCCAGCGCCGCTCTCGCGACCGCTACGGCCGCGACCGCCGTGACCGCGCACCACGCGATTCACAAGCCGAAGGGCAATTGCCTGAACAGCTTGCAGAAACCCAGGCTCCCGCAGAAGCACCTGCTGCCGAAGTGTCCGAGCAGCCCGCACGCCGCAGCTACTTTGACTCTGTTACGCCTCAAGCCCAGGCAGAGCAAGCGCCAGCAGCTACAGAAGTGCAAGCACCAGCTGCGCCAGTGGCCGAAGTCGTTGCACAGACTCCATCGGTGACTGCTGAGGCTGTGGCCCCTGTGGCGGCTATCGCTGCCGAGCCTCAGCAAGCGGCTGTTGTCGCAGAGGCTGCTGCACCCGCAGCAGCTGAAGCCGCGCCAGAGCAGCCTGCAGCAAAGGTCATGGCCAAGGCCCAGGCCTACGAGCTGCCCATGACGCAGTTGCAGGAGCTGGCTAGCGCCTGCGGTCTGCAGTGGATCAATTCCGATGCAGACAAGGTGGCGGCCGTGCAAGCAGCAATTGCCGCCGAGCCCAAGCCCGTGCGCATTCCGCGCGAGCGCCCACCGGTGGTAGTGCTCGACGAAGGCCCGCTGATTCTGGTCGAGACCCGCAAGGATCTGAGCCTGATGCAGCTGCCGTTCGAGAAGGAAGAACAGGCTGCTGGCCAAAACGCCTAAGCAGACTGCCTTCCGGCATCACAGGGCCAAGGGTACTGTCCACTGCAGTGGATGGGGCCTTGGCCCTTTTTCATCGCCGGGCTGCCCCAAGATGACCCCCCCCTCCTGGAGGGGCAGCGAACCACAGGCAGTGGGGAGCGTGGGGAGCCCTCTTTCATGCACCTGTTTTTTGATTTTGTTAGCGTCGAGCCATGTTGTTTCTGATCTCGCCAGCCAAATCGCTGGACTATGAAAGCCCTGTTCCCAGCGAACTCCCCCACACACTGCCCGTCTTCAAGAAGCAGCCGCTGGAATTGATCGAGGTTCTGCGTGAAAAATCCCCGCAGCAAATTTCCGAGCTCATGAGCATCAGCGACAAGCTGGCCGTGCTCAACGTGGGCCGCTACGAAGCCTTCAGCCCCAGGTTCACAGCCAAGAACTCGCGCCAGGCCGTGCTGGCATTCAACGGCGATGTCTACGAAGGCCTGGACGCCCATAGCCTCAAGCCCAAGGAACTGGACTGGGCGCAGGACCATGTCGTGATCCTCAGCGGCCTGTACGGCGCGCTGCGTCCACTGGACCTGCTGCAGCCTTATCGCCTGGAAATGGGCACACGCCTGCACAACGCCAAGGGCAGCAATCTGTACCAGTTCTGGGGCAGCCAGATTGCCGACTATCTGAACCAGCGCAGCGATGAACAACCCGAGGCCGAGCGCATCGTGGTCAATCTTGCCTCGCAGGAATACTTCAAGTCCGTGGATCTCAAAGCCCTCAAGCCCCCCGTGGTGGAGTGCGTGTTTGAAGACTTCAAGGGTGGCAAATACAAGGTCATCAGCTTCCACGCCAAGCGCGCACGGGGCCTTATGGTGCGCTGGGCCGTGCAGCACAAGGCGAAGAAGGTGGCCGATCTGCGCAAGTTCGATCTCGAAGGCTATGCACTGGCCGAGCCGGCCAGCACGCCTGCCAGACTGGTGTTCCGCCGCAAGCTGGAAGACTGACCCTGCGCATTGAAATCGGTATCAGTGCGCACTAGCATTGTCGACATGAGCACCTCCACCCAAGACGAGTTCGTCACACCTCCCGGCCTGACACCCGAGCTGATGCAATGGGTGCGCACGCAAAGCGCGGCTGGCGTGCCTCTGCCCTCCCTGCTGCAGTCAATGCGCAAGGCAGGCTGGGCCGAGCATCTGGCACGCCGTGCCCTCACACTACCAGAGGAAGGCGAGCTGCCATTTCCCTTTGTGGCGGCCACCACCTCGTCCGAGCTGCAGATCCAGACACCCGCCTCGGGCGTTCCCGAGCCCGACCTCAAGACCGATCCCTGCTGCATCCATGCCGGGGACCGCGAAGTCCATGTGCTCACCAGCATGCGCCATCCCCGGGTCGTGGTGTTCGGCAATCTGCTCTCGAATGAAGAGTGCGAGGCCATCATTGCCGAGGCCCGCCCGCGCATGCAGCGCTCGCTGACCGTGGACAACCAGAGCGGCGGCGAGTCCATCAACGACGACCGCACCAGCAACGGCATGTTTTTTCAGCGTGGCGAAAACGAGTTGATCCGCCGCATCGAGGAACGCATTGCCAGGCTGCTGAACTGGCCGCTGGAAAACGGCGAAGGCCTGCAGGTGCTCCATTACCGGCCAGGCGCCGAATACAAGCCCCACTACGACTATTTTGCCCCCAACGAGCCGGGCACGCCCACCATCGTCAAACGCGGCGGTCAGCGTGTGGGCACGCTGGTCATGTATCTGAACGAGCCCACACGCGGCGGTGGAACCACCTTTCCGGATGCGGGCCTGCAGGTGGTGCCACGTCGCGGCAACGCGGTATTCTTCAGCTACGACCGCCCGGACCCGAGCACCAAGACCCTGCATGGCGGAGCACCGGTGCTCGAAGGCGAGAAGTGGATAGCCACCAAGTGGCTGCGTGAACGCGAATTCAAGTAAAAACGAGCTCGATCCCCATTCACACGGGCGCAAGCAGCTCTCATATTGCTTGCGCCCTGGTTTTCTGAACTGCCATGAACACCCCTGAACAATCGCAGCTGGGCAAAAGCTCGGCCTATGTGGACCAGTACGACCCATCCCTGCTCTTTCCCATTCCTCGCCTGGTCAAGCGCGAGGAAATCGGTGCAGGCAGCAAGCCGCCATTTTTTGGCGCCGACCTCTGGACCGCATTCGAGCTGTCCTGGCTCAATCTGCGCGGCAAGCCCCAGGTGGCGCTGGTGCACTTCACCATTCCCTGCGAGACACCCAACCTCATCGAAAGCAAATCCTTCAAGCTGTATCTGAACAGCTTCAACAACAGCCGCTTTGCCGATGCCAGTGAGGTTCTGGCCCGTCTGCGCACCGATCTGTCCGAAGCCGCATGGCGCGGCAGCGAAAGCAAGGGCAGCGTCGGCGTGCAGTTGCTGGACTTCGAAAAGTTCGACGCCCAGCAGGTGCATGAGCTGGACGGCCTGCTGCTGGATCGACTCGATGTGGAATGCACGCAGTACACGCCTGCCCCGGAGCTGCTGCGGGCCAATCACGACGAAGCACCCGTGACCGAAACCCTGGTCAGCAACCTGCTCAAGAGCAACTGTCTGGTCACCGGCCAGCCCGACTGGGGCAGCGTGCAGATCCAGTACAGCGGCCCTCAGATCGACCAGGAAGGCCTGCTGCAGTACCTGGTGAGCTTTCGCAACCACAACGAATTCCATGAGCAATGCGTGGAGCGCATCTTCATGGATGTCTGGGCACGCTGCAAACCCATCAAGCTGTCCGTCTACGCCCGCTACACCCGCCGCGGCGGCCTGGACATCAACCCCTTCCGCACCAGCCACCCCGGCGCCCTGCCAGCCAATGTGCGCACCGCACGCCAATAAAACCGGCTAAACCCGCCACGCCGCAAGCCAGAGGCAGACCCAGGGCGGAGCCATTAAACCTCAACCGCCCAGGCCAGAGACAGCAAGCAAGGGCCGCCCCCGCAGCGATGCTGTCGCCCCCCTCTGGGGGAAGATGCGATGCCTCTCAGGGGGTCAACTCCTCCAGGGGCAATCATCCTGCGCCTGCAAGGTCTGCGCATAGCGCAGGTCCTGCTTGCGCAGCCACAGGCCGTTCTGGCCCTGGCGCAGCGGCTCCACCTCGGCCTTGTCCCACATGGATAGCGTGATCAGCTGAGCTGCACTCGAACCATCAGAAGCAGTAGCATCCTCTTCGTCAGGCTGCGTATCCACCCAATGCAGGCCCTGGGTATCCCAGGCAGTGAGCAGCGGCATATTGCCTGCCAGCACCAGCGTGCGCAGCTCTTTTTCCACGGGGTTGAGCCAGTGCAGCTTCCACTCATTGGCACGCGCGTAATGGTGATCCACAAACTCCAGCACGGCCCAGCCCTCGCCAGCGGGATGAGGGCAGGCGCAAGGGCCGGTGCCGCATAGCGCCAGGCCGCTGCGTGTCATGGTCACGCCTTCGATGCGGCATTCGTCCTCGCTCCAGTAGCTGTTGACCCTTTGGTTCTGGCCGCCCCACCACCACAGCGCATCGCCGCGTGCGGCATCGCGCCAGACATAGTCGCCGTCGGCACAAGGGTGCTGGATCTGGCTGACCTCACGCCAGCGCGGCAGCAGCCGCCAGCGGCCCTGGACATCCGGCGCAATCTCCCTGTGCATATACACGGGGCGCCAGTCGGGCCTGGCCAGATGGCTGGACGAGACCGAATGCACAGGCCAGCGCCAGCTGCCCAGGCTGGGGTCCCAGTCCTTGTCATCCAGGCTGGCCACCAGTGCGATCAGCCGTACACGCAATGATGGGCCATTGTTCTTGCCAGGCACAGGCCTGATGCGCTCCACGGGCCAGGGCAGGTCCACGGTCTGCAGGCGCTCTCCATCCCAGACTTGAAGCTGGCCCGCACCACCACGAATCGGAGCACGGCCGAATGGCATCAGCACGGCCCAGCGTCCCCGCACAATCACATGTTCGAGCGCCCAGCTGCCGCTGAAATGCTTGTCACCCCATTGCAGATTCCAGGCCGATGTCTCGCCCTGCTCGTCCCTGGCATCCTTGCTCAAGGTCCAGATCAGCGGTTTGCCCCGCACCGGTTCGCTCTGCGCCCGCCAGACCTCCGGTCGGGCAGGGTCGCGCAGCCAGCAAAAGCTCACGACAGGAATGGGTTTTAGCCTCACCTGCCCATCCCGCTCATGCTCCGCACAGCCTTCGATACGGCTGGCCACGCAGCTGATGCTGGTGCCATCGTGCAGCCGCTCTGTCTCCGGCGTGTCCACCTGCACCCGCTGCAACAGCAGCGTTTCAGCCCAGCTCAATGGCGGCAGCGGGCTGGATTCCTCGGGTTCAGGCCAATAGGCATTCACGCTCCAGGACTTGCGGTCATGGGGCTGATATCCAGCCCATTGCTGCCAGCCCTGCTCTGCGGTCCATACCACCAGCCGTCTTTGCAGATACTCCTGCGCATCGTCGGCCGGATAGGCATACAGGGCCAGCGCCTGGGCATCGTCACGCCAGACCATGGCATGGTCGTCATCAATCATCCAGGGCGTGGGCTTGCCCGCCATTAGCAGACGCCAGTTGGGCTGCTGCAAAGGGGCCAGCGGCGAGTGCAGATGGCGCAGGGATGGTGGCCAATGCCGCTCCAGCGCCAGCTCTGGCGCAGGAATGGCCAGCTTGCCTGGTTCGGCCTTGAGTACGGGGGCCGCAACCAGTTCCGGCGCCTGCTCGCCCGCATGGGCCGGCAGGTATTCCTTGGGCAGCCAGATGTCCCTGAGCTGCAAAAGCGGCTCGGCCTGGGCGCCGACATGCTCGGTCAGCCAGGCCTCGAAGCTGGCATCGGAAAAGATGACATGGGCGTCGTCGGCAATACCGCTTTCGTTGATGGTCTCGCCGCTCCAGCGCGGCATACGCCAATGCACGGCATCGAGTGCCTCGGCCTCGCCGGCCTGGATCACCCAGCTGCGCCGGGTCTTGCGGTCCACCAGATGCGCAGTCTCGCTGTCGTAAAAGCCGGTGCGCAGCCAGCGCCCATCAAACGAGGTATGAATGTCCGACTCCCAGACATGGGGCAGATAGACGCCATCAGCGCACATCACATCGCCATAGACGGGGCCGCCCATGCCGCGCTCGCCCTGGATGCGGAAATTCACATCCTTTTTGGCCTCTAGCACTTGCTGCTCTTGCGCTGGCAGCTCCTGATTCGATAGCTCCTGCTGGCCGACGCGAGCCGGCTCCGCAGACTGCTCGGCCTGCGGCTTCGCCTCCGCTCCAGTTCCTTTTCGATCACGCAGGCGCGACAGCAGCCAGATCAGCAGACACAGGGCCAGTGCCGAAATCGACACCAGAGTCAGCACAACATTCATTCTGCAATCCTCAAGCAGCAGATACGGCAGATACAAAAAAGGCAGCTGTCTGTGTCAGCTGCCAATAGGTCTTCAGACTAGCGCCCGATGCTATCAAAGATGGAACACGTCGACCGATCTCTCCAGCGTCTTGGCACTCAGGCGCAGCGAATCCGCCGCGCTGGTGGACTGCTCGACCAGCGCCGCATTCTGCTGCGTGACGGAGTCCAGCTGAGCCACGGCTTCGTTGACCTGAGAGATGCCGATCGACTGCTCGCGCGTGGCGATGCTGATCTGATGCACCAAGGCACTGACCTTGTCCACGGACTCGACCATGCCATCAATGGTCTTGCCCGCTGCACGCATGCGCGAGTTGCCGTCGTTGATGCCGTCGACCGTGCGGTTGATCAGGCTGCTGATTTCCTTGGCGGCCTCGGCACTGCGCTGGGCCAGGGCCCGCACCTCACCGGCCACCACGGCAAAACCACGCCCCTGCTCGCCCGCGCGGGCCGCTTCCACCGCTGCATTGAGCGCCAGCAGATTGGTCTGGAAGGCAATGCTTTCGATCACGCCGATGATCTCGCTCATGCGGGTCGAGGAACCACGAATATGCTCCATGGCCACGCCCACTTCGCTGATGGCCGTGCCGCTGCGGCTGGCCACGCCTCGGCTCTCGTCACTGGCGCCCGCCATGAACTGGGCCGTATCGGCCGTCTGGGACACCGTGCCCGAGATTTCCTCCATGGACGCGGCCGTCTGCTGCAGGCTGGCCGCCTGAGCCTCCGTGCGCCCCGCCAGCTCGAAGCTGCTCTGGGCAATATCGTGCGCGGTATCGG
The DNA here is from genome assembly GCF_030064165.1 of Comamonas resistens. NCBI lineage: Bacteria > Pseudomonadati > Pseudomonadota > Betaproteobacteria > Burkholderiales > Comamonadaceae > Comamonas > Comamonas resistens. The sequence continues at coordinate 1,165,313 of NZ_CP125947.1, read as the reverse complement.
CAAAGCCACGCACCTCGGTACGCACATCGCCGACCACGGCCCGCAGATTGATCTGGATCTGCTGCAGCCGCAGCATCAGCGCCCCCATATCGCCGTTGTAATCATGGCTGCATTCGGTACTGAGGTTGCAGCTGGCCACATCGGCCGCAAAACGGCTGGCTTCCTCCAGCCCGGCCACGCAGCGGCGGTAGAAGCGCCACAGCACAAAGCTGCCGCCCAGCACCAAAGTGGCGGCACGCCAGCCCCAGGCCATGGACCCCTGCCAGCCCAGCATATCGGGCAGCATGGCAATCAGCGCCACCAGGGCCAGCAACCAGGCCATGCGCGCGACCAGACCCACGTCCTTGCGGCTCTCCCACAGTCCCATCAGGCCCAGGCGCCGCACTTCGCCGGCACGCAGGCGAAAGCTCGCCTGGCCTTTCTGCTCTTCGGCGCGCATGCGCGCGTAAAGAGCTTCGGCCTCGGCCACTTCCTTGGCCGACGGCTTGGTGCGCACCGACAGATAGCCGCTGGGCTTGCCACCCTCCATGATGGGCGTGACATTGGCACGCACCCAGTAATGATCGCCATTCTTGCGACGGTTCTTGACCAGCGCCGTCCAGGGGTAACCATGGGCAATGGTGCGCCACATGTCCTTGAAGGCAGCGGCCGGCATGTCAGGGTGGCGGATCAGGTTGTGGGGCTGACCGATCAGCTCCTCATACACATATCCGCTGACGCGCACGAAGGCGGGGTTGCAATGGGTGATCTCGCCTTTGGTGTTGGTGCTGGAGACCAGCAGTTCGTCGCCCGGGAAGTCGTAGTTTTTTTGGGTTACTGGCAGATTCAGGCGCATGCCCTCACTCCTCAATGAGCCTGTTTTTTATCGTTCGAGACGGCAGACTGGCGGGCTCAGCAGGCACTGATTACCAAGATACACAATCTCACACTTGGATCATCGCACAGCCAGCATGTCCACGTGCAGTGTTCAGAACAGAGAGGCGGTATAGGGATCCGAGTTCTTGACGGAAGTCAAACCTGCGGGTCTGAGCAAGGCTTCGCGTGCTACCGGATCATGCTCCGAGGCCAGCCAGTCGGCCGTCCGTATCAGGCTGGCGACCTTGACTCCCAGCAGCCGGATGCGCCGCTCCAGCGGCACGCGCTTGAGGCATTGGCCCGCCGCCTGCCGGATGGCTGCAGCATCGAGTATGGGCAGCGACAAAGTCTGATCCCGCGTGGCAATCTTGAAATCGTCGTAGCGCAGCTTGATGCCCACCGTGCGCCCCATATAGCCCTTGCGCTGCAGGTCTTCGGCCAGGCGCTCGCACAGATCGGTGAAGATGCCCCCCAGTTCCGCCTTGTCGCGCACCGCATGCAGATCGCGCTCGAACGTGGTCTCCCGGCTCATGGAAACCGGCTCGCTCTCCGTCACCACGGGGCGCTCGTCGCGCCCCCAGGCCGCTTCATGCAACCAGTGGCCATAGCTCTTGCCAAACCAGTGCAGCAGCTGCGGCAGGCTTTGCTGCGCCAGCTGGCCTATGGTTTCTATGCCCAGACTTTTGAGCTTGGCATCGGCCTTGGGGCCTATGCCATTGACCTTGCGGCAGGCCAGCGGCCAGATCTGGCTTTGCAGATCCTCGGGCTGGACGATGGAGATGCCATTGGGCTTGTTGAACTCGCTGGCCATCTTGGCCAGCAGCTTGTTGGGGGCCACGCCCACCGAACAGGTCAGGCCTGTGGCCTCGAAAATGGATTTCTGGATCAGCCGCGCCAGCACACGCCCGCCTTCGCGCTGGCCGCCCGGCACATCGGTGAAGTCGATATAGACCTCATCCACACCGCGGTTCTCCATGAGCGGCGCGATCGAGACAATGATTTCCTTGAATGCGCGTGAAAAGCGCCGGTACTCGGCAAAATCCACGGGCAGCAAAATGGCCTGCGGGCACAGCTTGGCGGCCTTCATCATGCCCATGGCCGAACCCACGCCAAACTGCCGCGCCGGATAGGTGGCCGTGGTGATGACACCGCGCCCCGTGTAATCGCGCAGCAGCGGAAAATCCTGAACGGGGATTTCCGACAGCGGCAGATGCGCATGCCGTGCCAGCAGCGCATCGTCAAAGCTGCGCCGCCCGCCACCAATCACCACGGGCAAGCCCTTGAGCTGCGGATAGCGCAGCAGCTCCACCGAGGCATAGAACGCATCCATATCGAGATGCGCTATGCGCCTGGGCTTGGTTTCAGGGCTGACGGGAAGATCGCTCACAGTGCCGATTCTGCCTGCGCTGGCAAGCGTCGGCAGCAAGGCTGATGCCATCGGCCCCGGGAGCTTTATCTGGCGGCGGCTTCACGGCGCAGCTCATCCACCTCTTCAAAGCGCATATCGGCATAGCGGACCCAGGTCTTGCGCTTGACCAGCCAGTAGCCCAGCCAGCACAGCAGGAACAAGGGAATGCCCAGATAGGTGGAGATCACACCACCCCAGTCGATGCGCTCTTCGAGGAAGGCCTGATAGTTCTGACCCAGCGTCACCACCAGGCACAGCACAAAGGCAAAGATCGGGCCGAAGGGAAAGGCGCCGGCCTTGTAGGGCAGCAGGCCCACATCATGACCATGCATGACATAACCGCGGCGGAAGCGATAGTGGCTGACGGCAATGCCCAGCCAGACGATGAACTCCGTCATGCCGGCCAGATTCAGCAGCCAGATATAGACGGCCTGCGGGCTGTAGAGCGAGGAAAACAGGCACAGGCTGGCCACCAGCGTGCTGCCGACCAGGGCCACCAGGGGCACGCCGTTCTTCGTCAGCCTGGCAAACATGCGCGGTGCATTGCCCTCGGTCGCCATGTTGTAGAGCATGCGCGTGGCCGCATACATGCCCGAGTTACCGGCGGACAGCACCGAGGTCAGAATCACCGCATTCATCACCGTCGCCGCCGACAGCAGGCCCGCATGCTGGAACACCAGCGTGAAGGGGCTGACGGCAATGTCGGCCACGTCGGTGCGCAGCAGCTGCGGATCGGTATAGGGAATCAGAAAGCCGATGACGATGATGGCCAGCACATAGAACAGCAGAATGCGCCAGAACACCTTGCGAATGGCACGCGGCACGTTCTCGCGCGGGTTTTCGGATTCGCCCGCTGCCACGCCCACCAGCTCCGTGCCCTGGAAGGAATAGGCCACGATCATGGCCACGCCCACAAAGGTGGCGAAATTGCCGACGAAAGGCGCGTCGCCCGTGGTCCAGTTTTCAAAGCCGGGCACATGGCCGTTGCTGACGATGCCGAACAGAATCAGCACACCCGTGATCAGGAATGCCACCACGGCCAGCACCTTGATCAGCGCGAACCAGTATTCGGCCTCGGCAAAGCCGCGCGCCGAGAAGGCATTGAGCCCCACCATGAGCAGCAGGAACAAGAGGCTCCAGATGATGCCCGGCACATCGGGGAACCAGTAGGCCATGACCAGTTGCGAGGCCACCAGGTCCACCGCCACCACCACGGCCCAGCTGAACCAGAAGTTCCAGCCCAGCGCAAAGCCGAAGCCGCGATCCACATAGCGCGAGGCATAGGTCGAAAAAGAACCGGCGACAGGCATGAACGCCGCGAGTTCGCCCAGGCTGGTCATGATGTAGTACACCATGATGCCGATGAGCAGATAGGTCAGTACCGCGCCACCAGGACCGATCTGGGCGATGGCCGAGCCGGAGGCCACAAACAGGCCCGTGCCGATGGCCCCGCCAATGGCAATCATGCTCAGGTGACGCTGCTTGAGCACCCGGTGCAGCCGGGGTTGCTCGCTGTCACTGCTGCAAGAGGCCTGCACCGTCTGCGTGGGCTGCTGGCCGGAGTTGGGTTGGGACATAAGTCTTGTTGTCTTGGTTTGCGCCTGTTCAAGCCAAAGCACCAAACCATCCCGCAGGCGCTGCTGCATGCAACGCAAAAAAGCGACCATTGCGATCGCAGACAACAAGGACAAAGGAACAAAGCCATGAGGCAGAACGCGATGGCGGCAGATAAGCCGGCTGCACTCTGTATCGGTAGCCACCCCAGTCGGGTGCTTCAAAGGTCGGGCGCAGATATCACCAGACCCCTTGACAGGCAAAACCCGTATTCTGCCCAAAACCCCGTCCCGCCACTTTGGCCCCGGTCAATGCAATGACGGGCTCTGGGGCTGCTCCAGCTCGCTTGACAGAGTGATTTGCTATGAAAGTACAAGCATCTATCGCTTTGTCTGCATCACTTTTCTGGTTTTTTATTCATGTAACCCTGGGGCACAAAGCGTCATCAGCTATCCAAAGCAGAGCGCTATTCGAAGACATTGCCACCACGTCAGCATTTGTAAGTCTAGAAAACCCGTATATCCAATGACTGGCGTTCTTTCTACATTTGCTCGCAGGCTTTCAGCCCGGTGATATCGAGAGAGACTGCCACTCGTCAAAAAGCAGGCAGCGCCGAAGGAGCAACCGCCCCGGAAACTCTCAGGCAAAAGGATCGGCATCACCGTTTCACACACTCTGAAGAATGTCCGGACGTCATCGTCCGCCGGGCATACCGAAGGAGCAAGCGAGCAGCGCCCCAGGGCATCTGCCTCGTGAATCTCTCAGGTCCAGAACAGAGGGGGCGTCCGCTGCGCATATCGCGCACGGGCTCCACCTTTGACGTATCTGGAATCTGAATCATGAAGACAATCGCCGTCATCGGTGGTGGCATCACGGGCGTGACCACCGCCTATGCCCTCGCACGCCGCGGATTTTCCGTCACCCTGTTCGAGAAGCAGCGCTATGCCGCCATGGAGACCTCGTTCGCCAATGGCGGACAACTCTCGGCATCGAACGCCGAGGTCTGGACCCACTGGTCCACCATCCTCAAGGGCCTGAAGTGGATGCTCAAGAGCGATGCTCCGCTGCTGCTCAACCCCAAGCCCAGCTGGCACAAGATTTCCTGGTTCTGCCAGTTTCTGGCAGCCATTCCTCACTACGAGAAAAACACGGTCGAAACCGCGCGCCTAGCCATTGCGGCGCGCGAACATCTGTTCACCTGGGCCGAACGCGAAGGCATTGATTTCGACCTCAAAAAGCAGGGCATCTTGCATATCTATCGCGACCAGGCGGGCTTTGAACATGCGGGCAGGGTTTCGCAGTTGCTGGCCAAAGGCGGACTGGAGCGCCGTGCCGTCACTCCCGATGAAATGCATGCCATCGAGCCCACGCTGTCGGGCAAGTTCTATGGCGGCTACTTCACCGAAAGCGATTCCACCGGCGACATCCACAAGTTCACCAGCGGCCTGGCTGCTGCCTGCGAACGACTGGGCGTGCAATGCCGCTACGACCAGGAGATCGTGGCGGTGGACAGCAACGGCAAGCAGGCCAGCGTGACCGTGCGCCAAGGCGCGGAAACCGCGACCTCGACCTTCGACGCCATGGTGGTCTGCGCCGGCACGGCCAGCCGCGCGCTGGCCAGCCAGCTCGGCGACAGTGTCAACATCTATCCGGTCAAAGGCTACTCCATCACCGTCAATCTGCCCGATGCAGCCAGCCGCGCCGCAGCTCCCGTGGTCAGCCTGCTCGATGACGAAACCAAGCTGGTCACCAGCCGTCTCGGTGACGATCGCTTCCGCGTGGCCGGCACGGCCGAGTTCAACGGCTACAACAAGGACATCCGCGCCGACCGCATTCGCCCGCTCATCGAATGGGTGCAGCAATGCTTTCCGGGCGTCAGCACACGCAGCGTCGTGCCCTGGGCCGGTCTGCGCCCCATGATGCCGGACATGCTGCCGCGCGTGGGACGCGGCAACAAGCCCTGCGTGTTCTACAACACCGGCCACGGCCATCTGGGCTGGACCTTGTCGGCCATCACTGCCGACATGGTGGGCGATGTCGTGCTGCAGTCCATGGGCAGCACCAGCAGACAGCCCCGACCGGCCACGCTGACCACCGCTCGCGCCTGAGCACCACCTGAAAACCTCACCAACAAGCCAGACACGGCAGCCGCAGCGCCCCGTGAGGGGCGACTGTTGCCGTGTGAATGGCAAAACGGAGACATACAACATGAGCCGAAATCATCCAATCGCAGCCGGGGAGTCGCTGCAGCAGACAGGGGAGCTGGAGCGCGGCCTCAAGGACCGGCATATCCAGCTGATCGCCCTGGGTGGCGCCATTGGCGTGGGCCTGTTCCTGGGCTCGGCCAAGGCCATTCACAAAGCCGGGCCGCTGCTGCTGGTCAGCTACGCCATTGCCGGGCTGGCCATCTTCTTCATCATGCGGGCGCTGGGCGAGCTGCTGGTGCACCGCCCGGTGGCTGGCTCTTTTGCCACCTATGCCGAAACCTACGTCAGCCCCTGGGCTGGATTCGTCACCGGCTGGACCTACTGGTTCACCTGGGTGGTGACGGGCATGGCCGAGCTCACGGCCATAGGCATCTACACCCACTACTGGTTTCCGGCCATTCCGCAATGGGTTCCGGCGCTCGCCACCCTGGCCCTGCTGCTGGGCGTGAATCTGATTGCGGTCAAGGTCTTTGGCGAGCTGGAATTCTGGTTCGCGCTGATCAAGGTCGTGACCATTGTGGCCACGCTGGTGCTGGGCGTGGCCATCATCACCACGGGCTGGGGCCCGCTGGGCCAGACCGCCAGCTTCTCCAATCTCTGGTCGCACGGCGGCTTTGCGCCCATGGGCATGGTCGGCGTGGTCTTCACCTTGCAGATAGCCTGCTTTGCCTATACCGGCGTGGAGCTGATAGGTGTGACTGCCGGTGAGGCCGAGTCGCCCGAGAAGGTGCTGCCCAAAGCCACCAACAGCATCGTCTACCGCATCCTGATCTTCTACGTCGGCGCCCTGGTGGTCATCATGTCGCTGGTACCCTGGAACGAGCTGAGTCCCGACATGAGCCCCTTCGTCCATGTCTTCGACAAGCTGGGCATTCCTGCCGCTGCCGGCATCATCAACTTCGTGGTCATCACCGCCGCAGCCTCTTCGTGCAACAGCGGCATCTTCAGCACGGGCCGCATGCTCTACACGCTGGCGCAATTCAAGCAGGCGCCCGCCCGCCTGGGCAAGGTCAATTCACGCCATGTGCCGGCCGCCGGCATTGTGATCTCTGCGGCCTTCATGCTGGTCGGCGTGGTGCTCAACTATCTGGTGCCCGAGGAGGCCTTCATCTATGTGACCAGCATTGCCACCATAGGCGCCGTGTGGACCTGGGGCATCATCGTCTTTGCCCATCTGCGCTACCGCCGCGCCGTGAGACTGGGACGCGCCGCAGCCGTGGCCTACCGCATGCCGGGGGCACCGTTCACCAACTGGTTTGTGCTGGCCTTTCTGGCCGCGGTGCTGGTCTGCCTGTCGCTGGACGCCAGCACCCGCGTGGCGCTCTATATCGCTCCCGTATGGTTTGCGCTGCTGACGATTGGCTACCGGCTCTACGCGGTCAAGCCCGCACCGCATCAAAGCCTGACCCAAGCGCAGCAAGTCGCCTGAGATGCATGACAGCCGCAAGTCAACGTCGCGCCTGCGCTGTTTGATACCGCGGCTGATACTGCAATGGCAAGCTATTGATTCAAGAGCTACTTACGCTCCATTCCTTTTGGTTTCAGATATTTTTCAATCTAAAAACGAGAGAGATGAAGCGCAGGCAGCTCTCAAAATCAGAGCTGCAGACAGATCAGCACCAGCCCCAGCATCATCAGCGCCATGCCCAGCTTCTCGGTGAGAGACAGCTTTTCGCTGAACACGCGGCGCGAGACGATGTAGCTGAACACCACTTCGACCATGCCCAGCGTGCGCACCGGCGCCGCGCCCTGCATGGCATAGGCCGTGAACCAGGCCAGCGATGCGGCAGCGCCCATGCTGCCGGCCAGCAGGGAAATGCGCCAGGACTGGATCAATGGGTGCAGGCCCTGCTCATGGGTCCTGGCAATCCAGGCGCCCAGACCCACCGACTGCATGGCCTGTGCAATCAACACCCCCCAGGCGCCGGACAGCCAGGGCGAGTTCACGCCCAGCTTGGCAATTTCCACCGCGCCACCGCGAAAGCCTATGGTGGCCAGCGCAAAGCAGGCGCCGCAGATCAGGCCATACACCGAGGACTTGCTGGTCCAGGCCGACAGGCTGAAGACCTGACCGCGCGGCGGCAGCGACAGCATCAGCACACCCACCGTGGCCAGCACCATGGCCAGCAGCGCCAGCCGGGTCGGCAGCTCGTGCAGGAACATGGCCGCAAACAAGGCCACTTGCAATACCTCGGTCTTGGAGAGCGTGACCGCCACGGCAAAGTTGCGCTCCTTCATGGCCATCAGCAAGGCTGCCGTGGCCGCTACCTGAAAGAAGGCACCCAGCGCAATCCAGCCCACATAGGCCAAGGAGAACTGCGGCAGCGCCTGGCTGCCATCGCCCAGGGCATAGAGCGCCAGCAGATAGACGGCGGCGAATGGCAAGCCGTAGAGAAAGCGCACCAGCGTGGCCGGCAGCGTGCCGATCTGCGCCGTCAGCGAGCGCTGCGCCGTGTTGCGCACCGTTTGCGCCGCCGCCGCAAACAGCACCACGAACACCCATAAATATTCCATTCCCATACCAGACATCTGCCGCCCCAATCCTTGTAGGCCGTCAGCATAGCGGCCACGACGGTGCGGCGCTGACGCCATCCGCGCAGCCCGGCCCCATCAGTCAAGGCGACGTGGAATGCGAGCCAAGATCGGCCGGTTCACGATGCCGGCTTTAGCGCCAAATAACCCGAAATCCAGACCGTTTAAGCAATGTTCGCTACAATTTCCGTTGGGTGCCCGTCACACAAGGTGGCGATGGCAGGTGAATGTTCATGCGCAGGTCGGGCCGCCAGCGCGCCAGTCGTTTGCAGCGCTTTGTGCAGCATGCGGGTCTTGTCTCGCGCACCGAGTGCTCAACAGGCCAAACGACTGCCTCACCTACCGACAGATGGACCCACAGACTCTTGTGCAGGCCCCTGCGCCTTCTGCACCCCAAAACGAGCCCCGCATTCCTGCCCTGCAAATCGCCACCGAACGGCTGCAGGAAAAAATCGCGCATCTGCTGCATATCGAATCCTTTGCCGGCATGGTGCTCATGCTGGCCGCAGCTGCAGCGCTGATCTGGGCCAACTCCCCCTGGGCAGCCAGCTACTTCGCCACCTGGCATGCCCCCGTCGCCATGACGCTGGGGGCCTGGAGCTTCAGCACCGATCTGCACTTCATCGTCAACGACGTGCTGATGACCATCTTCTTCCTGGTGGTCGGCATGGAGATCCGGCGCGAGCTGCATGACGGCGCCCTGGCCAGCCTGCGCCAGGCCAGTCTGCCGCTGATCGCGGCCGTGGGCGGGGTGATTGTTCCCGCCCTTATCTACATGGTCTGGGTTGGCAATGAGAAGACCTTGCTCAACGGCTGGGCCATTCCCACCGCCACCGATATCGCCTTTGCCGTCGGTGTGCTGGCGCTGCTGGGGCGCAATATCCCGGGGTCGCTGCGCATCTTCCTGCTGGCGCTGGCCATCATCGACGACATCGTGGCCGTGCTCATCATTGCCTTCTTCTACTCGGGTGGCCTGCAAGCCATGGGCTTTGTGATTGCCGGTGCCGGCGTGTTGCTGGTGCTGCTGTTCAACCGCATGGGCATTGCGTCTGCGCCGCTGTATGTGCTGCCGGGTGCCGTGCTGTGGTTCGGTCTGCTCAAGACCGGTGCCCACCCCACGCTGGCCGGCGTGGTGCTGGGCCTGATGACGCCGGTGCTGATGCGCCCATCGGTCCGACCAGCCCAGGCCATGGCCAGCCAGGCGCTGCAAAGCGCACAGGCCCAGCTGGCACGGCCCGAGCCCGATGCCCAGCAAGTCCACCAGAACCTGCGCACCGTGCAGGCAGCCCAGCGCGACATGCTGCCCCCTGCCCTGCGCCTGCCCATGATGCTGCATCCCTGGGTCTCGTTTGGCGTGATGCCGATTTTTGCGCTGGCCAATGCCGGCGTGCAGTTCAGCGGCGCCGATCTGCAGGCGAGTGGACCCCAGAGCGCCATGTGGGCCGTGATGCTGGCTTTGGTTCTGGGCAAGCCGCTGGGCGTATTCGTCTGCACCTGGCTGGCCGTCAAGAGCGGGCTGTGCAGCCTGCCCGAAGGCCTGAACTGGCGCGGCGTGCTGCTGGTGGGTCTGCTGGCAGGCATAGGCTTCACCATGTCCATCTTTGTGGGTGGACTGGCCTTTGACGACGCCAGCCTGCTAGGCGCGGCCAAGCTGGGCATTCTGGCGGGTTCGGCAATGGCCGCAGTGCTGGGCCTGAGCTACGGCTTTGTGTTCCGCAAACGTTTGCAGAGCCATTGAGAGTCTCTCGCGCTCAAGCACTTACGAGCTGAAGCGCGACAAAAAAGAGGAGCCCTGATCTGACGGCGCATAGCCGACAGTCCGGGCCACAGCAGGGCTGGCGAAGACCAGGCCCGGCGCGTGGCTACAATGGCTTCGCTCATCTGAAACCGCTCCACCCAGCTGCAATGGCTGGCCCCTCTCAGAGAGGTTCACTGCATTTCGGAGCGTGGAAGATCAATTGCCGGACATGCACACAGGCAGGGCTCGATAGCCTGTCTGGCATGGCCGGCTCCCCTGAACGTTCACGCCCGGCGCACCACAACCCCGCTCAACACCCATCGAGGCAAGAGCTTTGCCTTGCCTCAATGAATGCGCCCTCGTCTGCGACAAAGAAACTATCAGGAAACCATGAAAAAACACTTCAGTCACTTTTTATGTTCCGCAGCTTTGCTGCTGAGTAGCACGCTGGCGACCGCGCAACCAGCCGATCTGCTGAAAAATGCACAGGCCGGCGATGCACAAGCCCAGTTCGACCTGGCTGCGGTGTACCTGAAGGGCCGCGGCGTGCCAAAGAATGACGAACAGGCGGCCAAGTGGTTTGTCCTCGCTGCAGCACAGGGGCATGCCGAAAGCCAGGCCAATCTCGGTTTGATGTACGACCGGGGGCGCGGCGTTGCGCAAAGCGACAAGGAAGCCTTCAAGTGGTACCGCCTCTCTGCAGAACAGGGAGATGCCGATGGGCAGTTCAACCTTGCTCTGATGTATGACGACGGCCGCGGCGTGGCAGAGAACCAGGAAGAAGCCGTCCGGCTGTACCGCCTGGCGGCGGCACAGAACCATGTCTCGAGTCAGAGCAATCTCGGCTATATGTACGACCAGGGCCGTGGCGTGGCGCAAGACAGCAAGGAGGCCTTCAAGTGGTACATGGTGGCCGCAGAACAGGGCGATGCCAACAGCCAGTTCAACGTCGGCTCCATGTATGCGCTGGGCCGCGGTGTGGAGCAAAGCTGGCCCCAGGCCTATTTCTGGGCGCTGCTGGCAGCCAAGGATGGCGAGAAGGATTCCGCCAAGCAGCAGGAAATCATTGCCAAGAAATTGAAGCCCGCACAAAGGGCCAAGATCCAGCAGCAGGTGCAGGAGTGGAAGCCCAAGGCCAGCAATTCCTGAACTCCCGTCTGAGATCGCGGCGGCTCGCAGTACAGCAAGCCGCCGACAGCACAGATCAGATCACTGCAAACGGTTTGGGATAGGTGCCGGGCAACAGAATCTCCCGGCCCACCTTGTCGATCTGGGTGTGGCCGCAGAAGGCCATGGTGGTGTCCAGCTCCTTGTGGATGATCTGCAGCGCCTTGCTCACGCCGGCCTGCCCATAGGCCCCCAGACCATAGAGAAAGCTGCGGCCGATCATCGTTCCCTGAGCACCCAGAGCGCGGGCCTTGAGCACATCCTGACCGCTGCGGATGCCGCCATCCATCCAGACCTCGATATCCTTGCCCGCAGCTTCTGCAATCGATGGCAGGGCTTCAATCGACGAAGGCGCGCCGTCGAGTTGGCGGCCGCCATGATTGCTGACCACCAGAGCATCGGCACCGCTTTGCGCGGCAAGGCGCGCGTCTTCGGCGTCCATCACGCCCTTCAGAATGATCTTGCCGCCCCAGAGCTTCTTGATCCATTCCACATCGCTCCAGTTCAGCGAGGGATCGAACTGGTCGGCCGTCCAGGACGATAGCGAGGACACATCGCCCACGCCATCGACGTGACCTACGATATTGCCGAAGCTGCGGCGCTTGGTGCCGAGCATTCCAAGGCACCAGTGCGGCTTGGTGGCCAGATTGATCATGTTGGCAAGCGTGGGCTTGGGCGGGGTGGACAGACCGTTCTTGATGTCTTTGTGACGCTGGCCGAGGATCTGCAGGTCCAGCGTCACCACCAGCGCCGAGCAGTTGGCCGCCTTGGCGCGGTTGATCAATCGCTCCATGAAGGCCTTGTCGCGCATCACATAGAGCTGGAACCAGAACGGATGGTGATCGGTGTGCTCGGCGATGTCTTCGAGAGAGCAGATGCTCATGGTGGACAGCGTGAACGGCACACCAAAGGCCTTCGCAGCCTTGGCCCCGAGAATCTCGCCATCGGCATGCTGCATGCCGGTCAGACCCGTGGGCGCGATCGCCACCGGCATGGCCACCTCCTGGCCGATCATGGTGCTGCGCGTGCTGCGCCCTTCCATGTTCACCGCCACGCGCTGGCGCAGCTTGATCTTCTGAAAGTCATCCTCATTGGCGCGGTAGGTGCCCTGGGTGTAGGACCCCGAGTCCGCATAGTCATAGAACATGCGCGGCACACGGCGCTTTGCCACCACGCGCAGGTCTTCGATACAGGTGATTTTGGAAAGATCAGCCACGGTTTCTACCTCTGTAACTTGTGTTTCTGAGTTGCGGTTGATGGTAGTACCGACAAGGCCTTTCTTTCTCGGACTCGGGTTTGAAGTGATTTATTCCCGTATTGAAATTTTCTGCAGCGATGGCAAACCAAGGGCTTTCGCTAGTGTGGGAAGCCATCCACGCCGCCACCATCACTTCCATTCATTCATGGAGGAGAAGTAAAAGATGATTTGGCAACAGGTATACGACCCGCTATCGAATATGTGGTTATCGACCTTGCTGGCTGCCATACCGGTAGTGGTCATGCTCGTGGGTCTGGGCTTTTTGCATATGAAAGCCCACTGGGCCGCAGGCGCGGGCCTGGTGGCAGCGCTGATCATTGCCGTTTTCGTCTACAACATGCCGGCCGACATGGCCGGCCGCGCGGCCATGCTGGGCGGCCTCACCGGCCTGCTGCCCATTGGCTGGATCGTGCTCAACATCATCTTCCTGCACCAGTTGACCGAGAAGAACGGCAGCTTCAAGATCTTGCAGGACTCGATTGCCGGCATCACCGAGGACCGCCGCATCCAGCTGCTGCTGATTGCCTTCGCCTTCGGCGCCTTTTTCGAAGGTGCGGCAGGTTTTGGCACACCGGTGGCCGTGACGGCCGCCATCCTGATCGGCCTGGGCTTCTCGCCGCTGGCCGCCTCGGGCCTGTCGCTGATCGCCAATACCGCGCCCGTGGCCTTTGGCGCCCTGGGCACGCCCGTGATCACCTTGGCCAAGGTGCACGGCTACGACCTGATGGAAGTGACGGCCATGATCGGCCGCCAGTTGCCCTTCTTCTCGGTACTGGTGCCGTTCTGGCTGATCTGGGCCTTTGCGGGCCGCAAGGCCATGATGGAGATCTGGCCCGCCATCTTGGTGACCGGCGTGTCCTTCGCGATCCCTCAATACCTGGTGTCCAACTTCATTGGCCCTGAGCTGGTGGACATCATCGCCGCCATCATCTCCATGGTCTGCCTGGTCGCCTTCCTGCGCGTCTGGCAGCCCAAGAACATCTGGCGCACCACCACACTGCGTGGCCATGAAAGCGGTCAGGGTGAAGGTGAAGCACCACGCGCCATCACCAAGCATTCACGCGCCGATGTAATCCGTGCCTGGACCCCCTGGGCCATTCTCACGGTCTTCGTCTTCATCTGGGGCCTGCCTTCGGTCAAGACCGCACTCAACGGCATCTTCAGCCCCGCCTTCCCCATGGACGGCCTGCACAATCTGATCGAGAAGATGCCGCCCGTGGTCAAACAGCCCACCAAGGAAGGCGCGGTCTACACGCTGAACCTGCTGTCGGCCACAGGCACCGGCATTCTGCTGTCGGCCATCGTTGGCGGCCTGGTCATGAAGTACAACCCCGTGCAGCTTGTGGGCCAGTTCTTCAAGACCATCTACATCGTGCGCTACTCGCTGCTGACCATCGTGCTGATGCTGGCCCTGGGCACGCTGACGCGCTACTCGGGCACCGACACCACGCTGGGCCTGGCCTTTGCCAACACCGGCGTGCTCTACCCCTTCTTCGGCACCTTGATGGGCTGGCTAGGCGTGGCGCTCACGGGCTCGGACACGGCATCGAACGTGCTGTTTGGCGGCATGCAGAAAGTGGCGGCCGACCAGTTGGGCCTGTCGCCCAACCTCATGGGCGCGGCCAATAGCTCGGGCGGCGTGATGGGCAAGATGATCGACGCCCAGTCCATCGTCGTGGCCTCCACCGCCACGCGCTGGTTCAACCATGAAGGCGACATCCTGCGCTACGTGTTCTTCCACTCGATCGCCCTGGCATGCCTGATGGGCATCTTCGTGACCCTGCAGGCCTATGTCTGGCCCTTCCATCTGATGGTGAACTAGTCCCCCCCTGAGCCGCTTTGCGGCTTCCCCCCAGGGGGACGACGGCCTTTGCTGCGGGGCGGCCCTTGCTGGCCGTCTCTGGCTTGGGTGCCGCGGTTTTAAGCACCGCGCTCAAAACCCGCCGTCAGACCGGCAATGAGCTTGTCCATAAAAGCCGCAGCGCTCCAGGCCTGCGGCTTTTTTATGTCCTCAGAATTTCATCTTTTTCTTCAATTGGTATTACCAATTAATTTCAAAAATCAAGGGAAAACCATGAAATTCAAGATTAATTCCGCTTCATACAATCCATTCCAATCGAAATAGATCCAATTTGGTAATACCAATTTAGCAAGCAAGGCTGGAATACATCGGGCCCACCCCTGAGCGGCACAGCCGGTTTTGCACACGGTCATTTTTGAAAATTTGACGGGGAAGACTTCTGGACAGTCAGGAGGGTTGACCTCCCCGCGCATCTCCAGGAGATCAAGGCAATGCAAGAAATCTGGTCGCAGAACTACGACCCCGCAGGCAATGTGTGGGTGTCGGCGCTGGTGGCGCTGATACCCATCATCTTTTTCTTTCTCGCGCTGACCAAGCTGCGCCTCAAGGGCTATGTGGCGGGCACCATCACGGTGGCGCTGTCCCTGGCCGTGGCGCTGCTCTTCTACCGCATGCCAGTCGCCAACGCGCTGGCCGCAGGCGTCTATGGCTTCTTCTACGGCCTGTGGCCGATTGCCTGGATCATTGTCGCGGCTGTGTTTCTCTACAAGGTCTCGGTCAAGACCGGACAGTTCGACATCATCCGTTCGTCGATTCTGTCGGTCACCGAGGACCAGCGTCTGCAACTGATCCTGGTGGGCTTTTGCTTCGGCGCCTTCCTCGAAGGCGCCGCCGGTTTCGGTGCGCCCGTGGCCATCACGGCGGCGCTGCTCGTGGGCCTGGGTTTTCGTCCCCTGTACGCAGCAGGGCTGTGCCTGATCGGCAATACGGCACCGGTGGCCTTCGGCGCCATGGGTATTCCCATCATCGTGGCGGGCCAGGTCTCGGGCGTGGACGCCATGGCCATCAGCCAGATGGCCGGCCGCCAGCTGCCGTTCATGACCATCATCGTGCTGTTCTGGCTCATGGCCATCATGGACGGCTGGCGCGGCGTCAAGGAAACCTGGCCTGCCGTGCTGGTAGGCGGCGGCAGCTTTGCGCTCGGACAGTTTCTGACGGCCAACTACGTGGGCCCCGAGCTGCCGGACATCACCTCGGCCATCTTCGCCCTGGTGACGCTGACCACCTTCCTGAAGTTCTGGCAGCCCAAGCGCATCTTCCGCTTCGAAACCGAGCCCGGCGCAGCCAAGATCCAGACCACGTCTTCCGTCAAGCTGACGGCCGGTGTGGTGCTCAAGGCCTGGTCGCCTTTCATCATCCTCACGGCCATGGTGACCATCTGGAGCCTCAAGCCCTTCAAGGCACTGTTCGCCTCGGGCGGCGCGCTGGCCGGCACAGTGGTCAGCATTCCAGTGCCCATGCTGCACAACCTGGTGCAGAAAATGGCTCCCGTCGTCGCCACGCCCACGCCTTATGGTGCGGTCTATTCCTTCAACTGGCTGTCGGCCACGGGCACGGCCATCCTGATCGCGGCGGTGATCGCCATCGCGCTGCTGCGCCTGAAGCCTTCGGTGGCCGTGCGCACCCTGGGCGAGACCTTCAAGGAACTGGCCCTGCCCATCTACTCCATCGGCATGGTGCTGGCCTTTGCCTTCATCGCCAACTACTCGGGTCTGTCCACCACGCTGGCCATGGCCCTGGCCCACACCGGCAAGGCCTTTGCGTTCTTCTCGCCCTTCCTGGGCTGGGTTGGCGTGTTCCTCACGGGCTCGGACACTTCGGCCAATGCGCTGTTCGGCGCGCTGCAGGCCACGACAGCGGCGCAGCTGGGCCTGCCCGAGGTACTGGCGGTGACCGCCAACACCACCGGCGGCGTGACCGGCAAAATGATCTCGCCCCAGTCCATTGCCATTGCCTGCGCGGCCGTGGGCCTGGCCGGCAAGGAATCAGACCTGTTCCGCTTCACCGTCAAGCACAGCCTGGCCTTTCTGGTGCTGATCGGCATCATCTGCACGCTGCAGGCTTATGTGTTTCCGTGGATGATTCCAACCACCTGAAACTCAAGCCCGATCCCATGCCCGCCCTACGCCTGTCCGACCGCGTTGCCCAGCAACTGCTGGAGCTGATCCAGAACACTCAGCTCCAGAGCGGCGACAAGCTGCCCACCGAACGGGCGCTGGCCGAGCAGTTGGGCGTCTCTCGTACGGCGCTGCGCGAGGCGATTCAGAAGCTCGCCAGCCGCGGCGTGCTCGAAAGCCGCGTGGGTGCCGGCACTTTTGTGGGGTCGCGCCAGCCGCTGTGGCACGAGCAGGCCGTCGCGCCGCTGGAGTCCTTGCTGCGCGACGACCCCCAGTACCGCTACGACGTGCTGGAAGCTCGCCAGGCGCTGGAGCTGAGCACCGCCTGGTACGCAGCCCAGCGCGCCACCGACAAGGACCGGGACCGCATCCGCCGCTGCTTTGACGACATGCTGCGCCACCAGCAGGCGCACGACGCGGCCAGCGCCGCCCGCTCCGATGCCCAGTTCCATCTGGCCATTGCCGAGGCCTCGCACAACGCTGTGCTGGTGCAGCTCATGGGCAGCCTCTTCGAGCTGGTGCTGGGCACCGTGGCTCAGAACCGGCGCCTGATGTTTGTGCACGACGATCTCTCGACACTCGAGCATCTGACCGCCCAACATCAGAACCTCATGCAGGCCATTGTCGACGGCGATCCCGAGCAGGCCAGAAGCGCCATCGGCCAACACCTGGCCTACGTTCACGACAAGTTGTCCGAATCGGATGCAGAAGCGGCCCGGCGCAAGCGCCTGGACCGTTTCTCATCCTCCGCAGTCATTTTTTCATGATCATCTCCTCCACCACCGACTACCGCGCGGCCGCGCAAAAGCGCCTGCCGCCCTTTCTGTTCCACTACATCGACGGCGGTGCCTACGCCGAGAAGACGCTAGCCCGCAATGTCGACGATCTGGCCGATGTGGCGCTGCGCCAGCGCGTGCTCAAGGACATGAGCCAGCTCGACACCAGCATCGAGCTGTTCGGCGAAAAGCTCTCCCTCCCCGTGGCGCTGTCCCCCGTCGGCCTGACCGGCATGTATGCGCGCCGCGGCGAGGTACAGGCCGCCATGGCCGCCGATCAGAAGGGTATCCCCTTCACCATGTCCAGCGTCTCGGTCTGCCCGATCGAGGAAGTGGCCCCCAAGCTGGGCCGCCCGATGTGGTTCCAGCTCTATGTGCTCAAGGACCGCGGCTTCATGAAGAATGCGCTGGAGCGCGCC
The DNA here is from genome assembly GCF_030064165.1 of Comamonas resistens. Taxonomy (NCBI): domain Bacteria; kingdom Pseudomonadati; phylum Pseudomonadota; class Betaproteobacteria; order Burkholderiales; family Comamonadaceae; genus Comamonas; species Comamonas resistens. The sequence goes on along the minus strand of NZ_CP125947.1, from coordinate 1,147,421 downwards.
CAGGCCGCCGGTGTCTCCACGCTGGTGTTCACCGTGGACATGCCCGTGCCCGGCGCCCGCTACCGCGATGCGCATTCAGGCATGAGCGGCCCCAATGCGGCCATGCGCCGCTATCTACAGGCCGTGACCCATCCGCAGTGGGCGCTGGACGTGGGTTTGCTGGGCCGTCCGCACACGCTGGGCAATATTTCCACCTACCTGGGCAAGAACGTCAGCCTGGAAGACTACATGGGCTATCTGGGCGCGAACTTCGACCCCTCGATCTCGTGGGCGGACCTGGAATGGATACGCGACTTCTGGAAGGGCCCCATGGTCATCAAGGGCATTCTCGACCCCGAGGACGCCAGGGATGCGGTGCGCTTTGGCGCCGACGGCATCATCGTCTCCAACCACGGAGGCCGCCAGCTCGACGGCGCCCTCTCCTCGGCCCGAGCCCTTCCGGCCATCGCCGACGCCGTCAAGGGTCAGATCAAGATCCTGGCCGACTCCGGCATCCGCAACGGCCTGGACATCGTGCGCATGCTGGCCCTAGGCGCCGACTGCACCATGATCGGCCGCGCCTTCATCTATGCGCTGGCGGCCGAAGGCGGCGCCGGCGTCAGCCATCTGCTCGAGCTGCTCGAAAAGGAAATGCGCGTGGCCATGACGCTGACCAGCGTCAAGAACGTGGGCGAGATCACCGGCGATCTGCTGGTGCGGGAATGACAACTCGATAGCTGCCTGCCCAGACTGGGGAAATCAGCGCACCGCGCCTCTCTGCCCCAGCCAGATGCCGCCCAGGACCAGAACCACGCCGGCCACCTGCACGGCCGTCAGCGTCTGGCCCAGAGCCATCCATCCCAGCACAATCGCCGTCACCGGGCTGAGAAAGCCCAGCGATGCCACCACGCCCGGCTCCAGCCGGGCAATGCCGCGAAACCACAGCACATAGGTCAGCGCCGCGCCCACCAGGCCCAGCCAGGCCAGCCCGATCAGATGACCCAGCGTGGGAGACGGAAAATCCGGCCCTGCCCACAGTGCCACCGGCAGCAGCAACAGGCCGCCAGCCGTCAACTGCCATGCGGTGAAAGTCAGCAGCGGCACGGGCGGGCGCCATTTGCGCGTGAGTACCGTGCCGCAGGCCATGGAGACCGCTCCGGCCAGACCTGCCGCAATGCCCGTCGCATCCAACGCCACGCCCGGCGTAAGCACCAGCAAGGCCACGCCCGCCAGCCCGGCCAGAGCCCCCAGCACCGAAGCCGGCCGCACCGCGCTGCCCAGCACCCAGGCCGCAAGAAACACCACCACCAGTGGCTGCACGGCCCCGACGGTGGCGGCCGCGCCACCCGGCAGGCGGTAGGCTGAGACGAACAGCATGCTCCAGAACACCGAGAAATTGAGCGCCCCCAGGATGAACACCCGCAACCACCAGATGCCCTGCGGCAGGCGCCGTGCAAACGCCAGCAACAGTAAGCCTGCGGGCAGAGCACGCAGCAGGGCCACTGTCATCGGCGGTACCTGGGGCAGCAGCTCGGTGCTGACGATGTAGCTGCTGCCCCAGATAGCTGGAGCCAGCGCCGTCAGCAGCAGATCGCGTGCCGATGCTTGTGCCCGCTCGGACTGATGGACGCTCATGCCAGCTCCAGCACCTGCGCCAGCGGCCGGCGCGGCTTCTGCGGCCAGTTGCCCGCTGCGGCACGGCCCACGGTGACAAGCATGACCGGCACCTCCTCGGGCGCCAGGCCGAAGGTACTTGCCACGCCTTCGGCGTCGAAGCCTGTCATCGCACAGGATGCTAGACCCAGCGCCTGCGCCGCATGCATCAGCGTCATGGAGGCCAAGCTGGCCGAACGCAGGGCCTCATCACGCACCGCCTGCGCGCTGGCGTACTGCTGGCTCGCGGCCTGCAGCCAGCCCTGTGCCATGCCCGCAGGCATGAAGCCCGCGCCCACGAATGGCTGCAGCCGCTCGGCCAGGGACTGAGGGTCGGCCAGTACGCCGCAGACGATGAAGCAGACGGCCGCCTCTTCCACCTTGGCCTGGTCCTGGGCCACGGCACGCAGCCTGGCCTTGGCCGCAGGCGTGCGCACGGCGATGAAACGCCAGTTCTGGAGGTTGTAGGCCGTAGGGGCGCGCGTGGCCAGCTCTACCAACCGTTCGATCTCGGCGTCCGCCAGGCGGTGGGAGGCATCGAAGCGGTTGGCCGAGATGCGCTGCTCGATGAGGGTAAGCGTGGGATGTGGTGTGGTCATGGCTCGACTGTAGATAATTCACTATCAATTGATAATTGGCGTATTTCAAAAGAAACCATTCACCAATAAATAAGAATCCCATGGACCGACTGATTGCCCTGCAAGTCTTTCACCGCGTAGCCGAGCGCGGCAGCTTTGCCGAGGCCGGCCGCAGCCTGGGACTGTCACCCGCCGCCATCAGCAAGAACATCGCCGAGCTGGAAGCTCATGTGGGCGCACGCCTGATCCATCGCACCACGCGGCGCATGGCGCTGACGGAAGAAGGCCGCCTGTATCTGGAACATGTCACTCGGGCGCTGGATGCGCTGGCCGATGCCGACAGGGCGCTATGCCCCATCAAGGCCTCGCCCAGCGGGCTGCTCAAGGTCAGCGCCCCGATGACATTCACGCTGACGCAGATCTCATCTGCCATCCCCGCCTTCCTGGAGCGCTACCCCGAGCTGCAGCTGGATCTGCACCTGGACGACCGGCGTGTCGATATCGTGCGCGAAGGCTTCGATCTGGCCATACGCGGCAGCGACCGGCTCGAGGACAGCTCGCTGATCGCGCGCCCGCTGACGGCCATGTCACATGTGCTGTGCGCCGCTCCCGGCTACTTCGAAAAGCATGGCCGCCCCCGCACGCCAGCCGATCTCAAGGGCCTGGACCCTATACGCTTCAGCCTTTCGGGCCACGCGGATGTCTGGGAATTCGAGCAAGACGGGCACATGGAACGAATTGCCGTCAACGCCCGCTATTCGGTGTCTTCCAGCCTGGCGGTGCGCGATGCGCTGCGCGCGGGCTTTGGCATCAGCCTGATCCCGCGCCCCTATGTCGAGGAAGACCTGCGCACAGGCCGGCTGCAGGCCGCCCTGGAGGACTGGAGCACGGTGAAGACCACGCTCTATGCCGTCTATCCATCGCGCCAGCATATGGCCCCCAAGCTGCGTGCACTGCTGGACTTTCTGGTAGCGCAGTTCGATCAGGGCAAGAGCGGCTGAAGCGCGGGCACTCAGCGCCGTGGCGTGCTGCGGATCTGCTCGGGTCCGGCCACCAGAGCCCCTGCCCCACGCACCTCCAGCTGGATGCTGTCCAGCACCTTGCCCGAGGCGTCGAGCAGCTCCAGCCGGTGGCGGCCCGGCCAGGGCAACCAGCCCAGCTGGCTGCCGCGCCCCAGCTCGCGCGGGACTTCTCGCACCACAGGGGTCACCGCTTGCGGCTTGCCATCTGCAGCCTTGGGCGGCGCCACATACTGGCGCGTGACCAGACGCCAGCGCAAGCTGCTGTCGCGCCAGTCCTGCTCTGCGGCCATGCCAGCCTGACGGGCAATCAGCTGCACGCGCTGGCTGTCGGGCGGGATGTCTGGATCCAATGCCAGGATGGTGCCGTTGGCCGGACGCGAGATACGCACTGAGCTCACCGCACCTGTGGTGCCGCCAGTCTTTGAGCCTTTTTGGCCTGTAGCGCTTGATGGTCCAGCGCCATCAGCTATGTGATCCATAGCAAAAACCGCCTGCTGCGTTCCCGCGACAAACCATTCGCTACGCTGGCTTTCGATGGGAGAGCCGCCTGCTCCTGCGCCGAACTGCACCTGCTGCTGCACCAGGCCCTGTGCAGCCTTGGGCGCACGGCTTGGCGTATTGCGGTGCAAAAAGCCCATGACCTCGGCCCAGATGGGCGCGGCCCCGCTGGTGCCGCTGACCGAGTGCATGGCCTCGCCACGCGCATTGCCCACCCAGACACCGACCGTGTAGCGCTGCGACCAACCCACGGCCCAGTTGTCGCGCATGTCCTTGCTGGTGCCGGTCTTCACTGCAGTCCAGAAGCGCGTGGCCAGCACACTGTCGGTACCGAAGGTCGGGGCACGCGCCATATTGTCGGAAAGAATATCGCCCACGATAAAGGCAGCACGCGCATCCACGGCTTGCACGGCACCCTCCTTTGTTTTCTCTCCCCAATTCACGGGCTGCCATTGGCCGCCATTGGCCAGCGCGCGGTAGGCATTGGTCAGATAGAGCAAGGGCACTTCGCTGCTGCCCAGCGCCAGGCTGAAGCCGTAATAGCCGCCGCTTTCGCGCAGCGGCAGGCCCAGGCGTTTGAGCTGGTCGAAAAATGCATCGGGCGTGACCATGACCAGGGTGCGCACCGCCGGCACGTTGAGCGAAGAAGCCAGCGCCGTGCGCGCAGAAACCCAGCCCTTGAAGCGCCGGTCGTAGTTCTGCGGGATGTAGAGGCCGTTCTGCGTGGGAATATGGGCCGAGGAATCCTCGATCAGCGATGCAGCGGTGATGCGCTTTTCCGCAATCGCCTGTGCATAGAGAAAAGGCTTGAGCGTGGAGCCGGGCTGGCGCATGGCGGTGACGCCATCGACTTCCGAGGCCTGGCTCAGCGTGCCCGAAGAGCCCACCCAGGCCAGAATTTCACCGCTGCGGTTGTCCAGCACCACCAGTGCACCGTCCTCCACATTGCGGCCCTGCAGCTCGCGCAGATGCTGCTGCAGACTGCTGACCGCAAAGCGCTGCAGCGGCGCGCTCAGGGTGGAACGCACCTGCTCCTGCCCCTTGTTCTGCGGCAGCGCCAGCCAGCGCCGCGCAAAGTGCGGTGCTATGCCTTCCACCGGCTGCCACTGCCTGCGCTGCAACACGCTGGCCGTATACAGCTGCATGGCGCTGCAATCCTTGGCCGCCACATCGTCCGGCGCCATCACCTGCAGCACACCGCAGGCACGCTGGCCCACACGTTCGGCCGAGGCATTGGGTGCACGCACCAGCGCTGCCGCAATGGCCGCCTCTCGCGCATCCAGGCCATGCGGCGCCTTGCCGAACAGGCTTTGAGACAAGGCTTCGATGCCCACGATCTCGCCGCGAAACGGCACCATGTTCAGATAGGCTTCCAGAATCTGATCCTTGCGCCAGCGCCGGTCCAGCACCTGGGCGGCCACCGTCTGGCCGATCTTCTGCACCACCGTGCGGCCGCCAGGGCCCTGGCGCCAGTCGCCGTCCAGCAGACCGGCCAGTTGCATGGTGATGGTGCTGGCACCACGCGTGCGGCTGTTCCAGAGGTTGCCCCAGGCCGCAGCCGTCACCGCCGCCCAGTCCACACCGCTGTGTTCATAGAACCGCTTGTCCTCGCTGAGCACCAGCGCTGTACGCAGCGCCGGCGACACATCGCCCAGGCCCACCCATGGGCCACGGCGCACGGTGCTGTCGGTACGTATGCGCTGCAGCTCCTCGCCCTCGCGTGAAAGCAGCAGGGTCTCCGACGAACGATGCTCACGCCGGACCTCGTCAAAGTTCGGCAATGCATGACTGCTGCCAATCAGTCCCAGCCATAGCGTACCGCCCCATAGCAGCCGTCTCGCTGCGCTGCCTGCCAGTTTCTTGCCTTGTTGCTTGTCCGTTGTCTGCATGGTTTGCCTTTTGAGCCATTGTCCCAAAGATGCGCAGCAGCTCCAGGCACAGGAGCATCACGCACAACGGATGGACACAAAAAAGCGGCCCTGCACCGGGGCCGCTGCTGATCGGCTCCCTGCCCTCAGAAAGCCCTTCTGACCTTGAAAGCCAGGATCACCATCAACACGCCAAACACCACAGCATAGGTAGCCAGCACCCATAGCATGGCCATCATTCCGGCAGCCGGCTGCATGAGGACAAAAATTCCAAACAGCACGGAAATCAAGCCGCCCAGGATCAACAGCCATTCCCCCTGGATTTCCTTGCGCAGACGCATAGCCGCCACGATCTCCATCACTCCCGTCATCAGCGCCCAGATTCCGATATAGATCGTCATCACCAGCGCCGTGACCGCAGGCTGGAACAGCATCAGCAGACCCACCACGGCACTGATCAGCCCCCAGATCAATACCACCCACCAGTGGCGTGACTCCTGACGGCTCTGGAAGGAAGAAACAATGGCCAGCACACCGTCCACCAGCACATAGATGCCGAACACCAGCACCAGGGCTGCCGCCGATGCGGCGGGCTGCAGCCAGGTCAGCACGCCGAACACGATGGCGGCCAGACCACGCAACAGAAGTGCCCACCAGTTGCGACGGAACATGACGGACATGGAAGCAATATTGCTATGCATGAAATCCTCCTTCAGATGACTATCAAAACATGGGCACAAGGCCTCTGGCCAAGATCAGCCCAACCCCAGCAATACAGGTTGATGATCGGACGCCTGAGTGCTGCTGTCCACCCGCCAGTCCCTCACATGGCTTTGCAGGCTATCGCTGACCCACAGGAAATCACAGGCTCCGGGCGCTGGCCCCCAGGTTCTATCGAGCAGGCGGAAAGTGGGCGGTTGCTGCTTGTCCGGATGCAGCACGCTCCAGCTGTTGAGCCACCGACCGGGCTTTGCACCATCGCTGGTTCCGTCCCATGGTGCAGACAGCTGCGCATACTCGGCCTCATGCGGCTCGAAGTTGAAGTCTCCGCACAGCACGGCATGGCGGGTGTGCGGCTTGGTCTGGTAGGGAGAGCCATCGCTGGCGGGCCGAGGCGGTACATCGGCCAATGCACAGGCCTGCATCTGCAGGGCACGCAATGCCTGGGCCTGGGCCATGCGCTGAATCCCTGAAAAATATTCCAGATGCGTGGTCATGATGCGCACCAGCCCCAGAGCTGCATCGCTGACCGTCACCACCGAACACATGCGCTGCATGCAACGCATATCGGCATCCGCCGGCATGGGCAAGAGGTGATGCTGCAGCTGCAGCACGGGCATGCGGGTGGCAATCACATTGCCAAAACGCTGGCGCCCCTGAGCGGTGAACTCGTCCACGCTGGCGCCCATGAATACCGCCCAGCCCGGCAGCAGCGCACGCAGTTCGGCCAACTGATCGCCAGGAGAGCCCTGCAGCGCCGGGTAATTGACCGCGATTTCCTGCAGGCACAGCACATCCAGCCCGCCAGCTGCTTCGCCCATTTCCAGGGCGTGACGGACTATGCGCTCCACGCTGACCATGCCGTCCATGCCACAGCACCACTGCGTATTCCAGGTCAGTATCTGCATGTTTTTCCTTTGCATCAAACAAGGGGCTAACGCCGATTCAGCAAGTGCCTTCAGCTATCGTTTTAAAAGCCTGCAACGCCAGACCAGAGGCGCTGCGTCACTCCTGGACCGCCGTCCATTCGCGCAGCTGGAACACATTGCCTTCGCAGTCCATGGCATTGCAGACCGCAAAACCCGCTCCCTGCCAGCGCTCGTCGAAGACCTGGCCACCCAGAACCTCGGCAGCCCTGGCGGCCTCGGCAATGGAAGGCACGGTGGCAAAGAACTTGAGCGCCACGTTCTCGCGCCGCGCCGGCGGCGAGGCAATGCCGACCTGGCTGGCAATGGCTTCGGGAATGGCATGGACGACCAGCTGCAGCTGCGGCGACGCGATCACCGTCAGATGCTCGTCACGATACAGCTGCTGCATGCCCAGCACGCTGCCGTAGAAGTTCGCAAGCGCATCGCGGTGTTTGGCGTAGATCAGCACGCCTGCTGCAGCGGGTCCGGACATGGCAAATACTCCATTACACAAGAACGCCACTGTACCCCGCCGCCCGCCTGCTAATCACTTGATGCCGGCGCGCATAAAGCTTTGCACGAACTGGCGCTGGAACAGCAAAAAGGCCAGCAGCAGCGGGCCCGAGGTCATCAGCGTGGCCGCACAGATGGTGGACCACTCCACGCCCGACTCCACGCTGGAGAACACCTGCAGGCCCACCGTGAGCGGACGCGATTCCACGCTGTTGGTGATGATCAACGGCCACAGGAAGTTGTTCCAGTGAAAGCTCACCGACACCAGTGCAAACGCCGTGTACACGGGCTTTGCCAGCGGCACGTAGACACGCCAGAGGATCTGCAACGTGCTGGCGCCTTCCACGCGCGCGGCCTCGTCCAGCTCCCTGGGGATGCCCATAAAGGTCTGGCGCAGCAGAAAGATCGCAAAGGCCGAGGCGAAATACGGCAGGCCTATGCCCAGCAGCGTATCGACGGCGCCCAGCTGCGACATGGTCTGGTAATTGGCCACCAGCAGGATGTCCGGCATGATCATCAGTTGCACCAGCACCAGCGCGAAAGCCACGTTGCTGCCGCGAAAGCGGTAGCGCGCAAAGGCAAAGGCCGCCAGCGTGCTCAGCACCAGCTGCGCCGCCAGGATCAGCGCCACCAGGATCATCGTGTTGAGGAAGTAGCGCGCAAATGGCGCGGCCTCCCAGGCGTGGCGGAAGTTCTGCAGCGTCCAGGGGGCGGACAGATCCAGGCGCGTGGACACATCGGCCGGATGAAAGGCCGTCCAGACCGCATAGGCCAGCGGCAGTATCCACAGCAAGGCCAGCAACCAGGCGGCCACGGTGTCCAGCCATGAAGTGGCATAGATGGTCGCCGCAGCGCGATTGCGCGTTGAAAAAAGTGCAGCGGCACTCATTGGTAATGCACCTTTTTGTCGAGCACGAAGAACTGCAGCAGCGCCACACCGGCCAGCACCACCACCAGCACCACGGTGATGGCCGCCGCATAGCCGGTGTCCCAGAACTTGAAGCCCACTTCGTACAGATGGTAGAGCAGCAGCGTGGAGGCATTGTCCGGCCCGCCGCGCGTGAGGATGAAGATATGGTCCACCAGGCGGAAGGCATTGATCACCGCATTGACCAGCACGAACAGCGTGGTGGGCATGAGCAGCGGCCACTGCACGCGGCGAAAGAAATACCAGCGCGATGCGCCCTCGATGGCCGCCGCCTCCTTGAGGCTGGGGTTCAGCGTCTGCAGCGCGGCCAGGTAGAAGATCATGAAGAAACCCGCCTCCTTCCACACGGCCACCAGGGTCACGCAGGCCAGGGCCGTGGACGGATCGCCCAGCCAGTTGTGCGCGCCCAAGCCAACAGCGCCACGGATCTGCTCGAGCAGACCGTACTGCGGCGTGTAGAAGAACAGCCAGATATTGGCCACGGCGATCATGGGCAGCACCGTGGGCGTGAAATACGCCATGCGCAGAAAGGCCCGGCCGGCCAGTTTTTCGTTGACCCACAGCGCCATCAGCAGCGCCAACCCCATGGACAGAGGGATCGTCGCCGCGGCGAACCACAGGTTGTTGCGCACGGCCTGCCAGAACACGGGGTCGTCGACCATCACCGCATAGTTCTCCAGACCCGCCCATGCGCCGGTCTGCCCGCCGCGCCCCGTAGCATGCAAGCTGTCCCAGAACGTGGACAGCGTGGGCCAGTGCGTGAAGCTCAGCAGCAGTACCAGGGCGGGCAACAGCAGCAGCCAGGCATGGACAGCCTCGCGGCGGGCCGCTGCGGCGGCCAGGGCTCCTGCCGCAGGCCGCAGGCCGCCCCGCGCGTTGTCGGTCGCGGTGGCGCTCATCACTTGTAGCGACGCAGAATGCGATCGGATTCCTTCTGCGCCTCTTCCATGGCCTGGGCCGGGGTCTTGCTGCCGTTCAGGGCCGCCTGGATGGCGTCGTTGAGTACCTTGGTCACGCGCTGGTTCTCATGCGTGGAATACTCGGCCACCGACACCGGCAGCTGATCGCGTGCCACCAGGGCCTGCGGGAATTCCTGGCCGTACTTCTTGAGCACGGGCGTCTCGTAGGCTGCGGGCGAGACGGCCACATAGCCGCTGTCCATGCTCCACTGCGCGGCATGCTCGGGCTGGGTGATCCACTTGGCGAACTCGAAGGCGGCCTGCTGCTGCTCCTTGGCTGCCTTCTTGAAGATGTAGAAATTGCCGCCGCCCGTGGGCGAGCCCTTGCGGATATTGCCGGCGATCTGGCCCACGCCGAAATCGAACTTGGCATTGGCCTTGATATTGGTCAGGTTGCCGGTCGTGGTCACGATGATGGCGGCCTTCTTTTCCATGAAGTCCTTGGGTGTCGTGCCCCACTCCACCACGCCGGCCGGATGCACGCCCTCCTTGACCAGGCTGACCCAGAAGTCCAGCGCTTCGATGACCTTGGGATGGTTCAGCGTGACCTTGGTGCCGGCCTCGTTGGCCAGCAGCGCGTCGTTGGGCGTGGTCAGCGTCTGCAGCATCCAGTAGGCAAAGCCCGTGGACGGGATCTGGATGCCGTACTGCACGACCTTGCCGCTGGCATCCTTCTTGGTCAGCTTGTGCGCGGCTTCCTTGAGCTCCTTCCAGTTCTGGGGGGCTTTATTGGGGTCCAGCCCGGCTTCCTTGAAGGCCTGCTTGTTGTAGTACATGACCACGGTAGAGCGCTGGAACGGGATGCCCCAGGTCTTGCCACCGGCCTGGCTGTTGGCCATGAAAGCCGGATAGAAGCCCTTGAGCCAGGCCTTGTCGGCATCGGTCTTCACGAAGTCGTCGATGGGCGCGATCGCGTCCTCGTCCATCAGCGTGAACATGTCGGTGGACAGCAGCACCGAGGTCGCGGGCGCCTTGCCGGCCTTGTGGGCCGTCAGTGCCTTGACGATGGTCTCCTGGTAGGTGCCCGCGTAAACCGGCGTGAGCTTGTACTGGGGGTGGACCTTGTTGAATTCGGCCGCATAGCCGTCAATCACCTTGGTGATGGGACCGCCCACGGCCACGGGGTAATAGAACGGCACTTCCAGCGGGGTCTGTGCCTGGATCAGGCCCGACAGGCTCAAAGTGGCAGCGCCTGCAATCAGGCCATGGATAAAGGTTTGGCGACGCATGGGAATTCCTCCTCGGGATCAGCGGATGCGAAACAGAAAATCGAAAATCCGGAGCCGATGCGAGATGGAGGCTCCGGCACAAGACATCAGAAGTGCTCAGGCACTGGCCAGAAACAGCGGGTCTGCAGCCAGGTCTGCGGACAGCGCTTCGATACGCCGGCTCTGGCCATCAAACCAGTGCGCCGCCGTGGCAGGCCATTGCAGATACACGCTGTGCCCGGGTTCCAGACCTGCATGGGCGTTGCCCGGTGCACGCACCGTCAGCAACTCCGTGCCCACAAGGCAGCGCAGCACCAGATCGGCACCCAGATACTCAAACCCCTGCACGGTGGCCAATACACCTTGGCGGTCTGAAGCGACGGCAATCAGTTCAGGTCTGATGCCCATGAGCTGCGGGTAGGCACTGCCTGCCACCATGCTGGGAGCCACTTCGCAATCGCTGCCAGCAATGCCTCGCCCTTGCAGCCTGACGATGTTCATGGCCGGTGTGCCGATAAAGCGTGCAGCAAAAGTCGTGGCAGGCTGAGCATAGATGTCACGGGGTCTGGCGCATTGCTCGACATGCCCCTGATGCAGCAGAACGACCTGATCGGCCATGCTCATGGCCTCGGCCTGATCGTGGGTCACATAGACCACCGTAAGACCCAGACGCTGCTGCAGCTCGCGCAGCTCGGCGCGCATTTCCTGACGTAGCTGGGCATCGAGGTTGGACAGCGGCTCGTCCATCAGGCAGACCTTGGCCCGGGCCACCAGTGCCCGGCCCAGCGCCACACGCTGCTGCTGGCCGCCCGAAAGCTGACCGGGCTTGCGATCCAGCAAGGCAGTCAGGCCCAGCAGCTCGGCCGTCTGCTGCAGGCGCTGCATGCATTCGGCCTTGGGCAGCTTGCGCACCTGCAGGCCGAACTGGATGTTGTCGGCTACTGTCAGATGGGGAAACAGCGCATAGTTCTGGAACACCATGGCAATGCCGCGCTCGGCCGGCGGCAGATGGGTGACGTCGCGACCATCGATGCGCACCGTACCAGAGCTGGGCGTATCCAGTCCGGCAATCATGCGCAAGGTGGTGGATTTTCCGCAGCCCGAAGGGCCCAGCAAAACACAAAACGAGCCTGGCTCAATTCTCAGATTCACGGCCTGCAAGGCCGTGGTGTTGCCCCAGGATTTGGCAACGTTCTCCAGCTCGATCAAAGACATCGCGCCAGTCTAGAAACTGAACATGACAAGCGCATGTCAGAGCGGGTAGCGTACAGCGGCCATGAAAAAGCCCCGGCAGCTTGCACTGACCGGGGCTTTGCAGCGAGGCTGCGGCTACTTGGGCATGGACACCTTCAACTTGGCATTCGGCGACTCGCCGAACATCTCGGGCGCATACAGCGCTTCGACACGCGTGGGCGGCAAAGCGAACTCACCGGCGTTGTTCAGGCGCACGGTGTACTCGACCTTGCTGGTACCTGCGGGCAGGTACTGATAGTAAGCACGGTAGGCCTCGAAGCTGCGCTCCTCATAAGCGAGCCAGCCCGCGCCTTCCTGCTTTTCACCCTTGGAGGCAATTTCCGAATCGCGACCCAGACCGCCGCCCAAAATGGTGGCGCCCGTGGGGATGGGGTCAGAGATCGCCACCCAGGTCATATCGGTCTTGGCCTGTACTTCCAGCGTCACGCGCAGCACATCGCCACGGGTGTACTGACCACCGCCCAGGAAGCCCTTGTCCGCCTGCTCCACGGGCGTGATGGTCTTCTTGACGCTGTAGCCGGAAGCGAAAGGCGCTTTCAGCACCACGGCAGCCACGGACTGCACGGTCAGCCAGGGCTTGCCCGTGCCTTGCTGGCTCACGCTGAGCTGGCCCTTGCCGGCCTTGGCCCAGGGCATGAACATGGAGTTGTTCATCAGGCCACCGGCTCGCACGGGCTCGCCAAAGGCGCTGGCCACATGGGCTGCGCCCTGCGCATCTTCCGTCGTGGCGCGCTTCACAGTGTTCCAGTCCACCTTGGCCTCGTTGCCGCCCAGGCTGGCCACAGTCGTGCCGGCCACGGGCTCGGATTCGAACTTGGCCGAGAAGCGGCGCAGCGCCAGCGCACCCCAGAGGTTGGCCGTCGTCGTGTTCCAGGCACCGGCCTGCTGGCGTGCGATAAAGCCGCTGACCAGACGCGGCATATCGGGCGCCCAGCTGGGGTCGTTGATCGTGACCAGAATCAGGCGTGCCAGATTCACGTCAGGGCCTTGCATCAGCCACCACCAGCTGTCGTCCTGCTCGGTGCTGAAGCCCGCGCGCGTTCCGTTGAAGGTCAGGCGCGAACGCAGGATCTGCTGCGCCTGGGCCAGTCGCTCATCGCGCTGCGGTGCGTCCTTCATGCGTTGCAACAGCATCACCAGATCGATGACCGAGTGTGTGGGCCACTGGTTGGGCGTGATGTTGATGCTGTCGAGCATGCGCGGCGTGGCCTTGCCGGACAGTGCCAGCGCGGCAATTGCCGCCAGCTTGCGCATTTCCAGGTCCTTTCGGGGGCTCCAGAAGTCGCGCTGGATACGGCCCTCCACAAAGGCGACCAGACCATCCTCCATGCGAGCACGCTCGGCAGCGGGGATCACATAGCTCTTGTCCACGCCCTGAGCCAGAGCCGACATGTTCAGCAGATGCGCAGTCAGCGTATCGCTGCCGAGGTTTCTCGTACCCTCCTGCAGCGGGAAATAGCTGGCCAGACCATCTCGGTCCAGATAGTTGGGCAACTGAGCCATGGTGTTGCTCCACAGCTCGGGGCTGTTCATACCCACGGCCTTGCTGGTGGTCTGCTCCAGGCACGAATAGGGGTAGCGGGCCCACCAGTCGCGCACGCCCGGCAGACCTTCGGTCAGCTTGGGCACCAGCGACATCTGCAGACCGCCACGACCGGGCAGAGCATCTGCAGGCGGTGCCACAGGCATGGTGAAGCTGCCGTCCACCTGAACCAGAGTGGCTTGCTGCACGCTCAAGGGCACGGCCGGCACGATGCGCTGGCTGACCTTGAGAGCGTCTTGCGCAGCGTCGGCGCCGCCACTGGTATCGCGGGCCGCAATTTCCCAGATCAGCGCCTCGGCACGCGTGCCCGAGAGCTGGGCCGGAGCCTTGACATCCCAGGCCACTTCACGCGCTTCGCCTGCAGGGATCTCCACGGTCTGGGCCTTTAGCTCCAGCAGCGTGGCACGCGGTGTGACTTCCACCTTCATGGCCTTGGCCGAGGTGTTGCGCAGCGTGACCTGCGCGCGGAACAGATCGTCCTCGCGCACCAACGGCGGCAGGCCGCTGATGATCTGCAGATCCTGCGTGGTGCGAATCGCTGCCTGGCCTTTACCGAACAGGCTGGTGCCCGCATCGGCCACAGCCACCACCTGGAAGGTGGTCAGCGCGTCGTTGAGCGGCACATCGACCAGTGCCATGCCATTGGCATCCAGCACCACATCGGGCATCCACACCAGCAAGGTGTTGAGCAGTTCACGCGTGGGGCTGCGACCACCGCCACCGCCGGCGGGAACGGCCTTCTTGCCATAGTGCCTGCGGCCGATGATTTCCATCTGCGCCGTCGCTGTCTGCACGCCCCAGTCGCGGCGCGTCATCATGGCGTCCAGCAGGTTCCAGCTGGTATTGGGCATCAGCTCCAGCAGCGCCTGGTCCACTGCAGCCAGTGCCACATGGGCGCCGGCAGCGGGCTTGCCATCAGGCAATGTACCCTTGATGGTCACCTTGGCGGTGCCGCGCACCTTGTAGCTGGCCTTGTCCGATGTGACCTTCACATCGATGGTGTGCCCCTTCAGGCCCACATTGATTTCGGCCATGCCGAAGCGGAAAGCGGGCTTGGACAGATCGACCATCGCCGTAGGTGCGATGTATTCCTTGCCATCGTTCCAGAAGGCGCGCCACCATTCCAGCGGCGACTTGAAGCCCCAGGTAAAGAAGCTGTACCAGGGCACTTCCATCAGGCGACCGCGCAGGGCCAGCACACTGACGTAGACATTGGGGCCCCAGTCTTCCTGAACCTTGAGTTCGACCGTGGGGTTCTCACCCGTCAGCTCGACCACCTGGGTGCTGATCACACCTTCACGCTCCACGGATACCAGGGCCGTAGCCTGGCGGAAAGGCATGCGCACCTGAAAGCGCGCGGTCTCACCGGGCTCATAGCTCTTGCGTTCGGACAGCACATCCATGCGGTCATGGTCTTCACCGCCGAACCAGATCTCGCCCTTGCCCGTCACCCAGACCGATGTCGCTGCCTGCGCAGTGCGGCCATCCTTGTCGGCCGCACGCACAATCAGCTCCACCTCGCCAGGCTGCGAAAGCTGTGCCTCGCACTGCAGCAGACCGTGGCTGTCCGATGTGCCCGAGCACACGGTGCCCAGCGACTTCAGCGTGGTCTGGTTGTCATAGCTGTAAAAGCCCCCCACCAGACGCTTGCGGCTGGAGGTGGTGATGCGCGCCACGGCCTCGACCTTGACGGGCACACCGGCCTGGACCTTGCCTGCGGTATCCAGCGTCAACGCCTGGAAGCTGAGCTTGCGGTCCACAGACACCCAGCTTTCCGAGCGCACGCCAGCCACCACGGCGGCGGGCCAGATGGTACGCGTGCTGCGCAGGGTCTGCACCTCGCCGTTAGGGTCGGCATAGGTGGCCTCCATCAGCAGCTCGCGCGGCTCGGAGGACTTGGGCAGCTTGTCGATGGTGACTTTGCCCAGGCCGTTCTTGTCCAGTGTTACGGGCAATTTGTCGGCCACCACCTTGGTGTCGTCGCTGGCCGTGGCTTCCTCGTCATCGCTGTTGCCCACGTCCTGTGCGCTACGCGGTGCGTTGAAGCTGAAGCCATCCCAGCCCGAAAAATCGGGCGATTTGCCGCGCATCAAGGCAGAAACCTTGACCGGAAGATTCGCTGCGGCACCGCCGGAGACGTAGTTGATCTGCACTTCAGCCGGCACGCTGGTGACGGCATAGAGCGCATCCTTGCTGGCGGGCCCCACACGGCCTTCCATCACGGGCAGGCGGAACTCTTCGACACGGAAGATACCTGTGTTGAAGCTGGGGCGGCCATGGCTGTTGCCCTCGTAGCCCAGTTGCACCGAGTATTCACCGAGTTTGGCAGCCTTGGGAATGGCGAACTCGCTGCTGGCACTGCCGTTGCTCTTCCAGTTCAGAGCCTGTGTGAAGCGCTGACCGCTGCCCAGATGGGTGATCGTCAGCTTGTCAGGAAAGCTGGAGGGCAGCACAAAGCCATTGTTCTTGCCGCCGGGACCGACCAGATCGCGCATCAGATGCTTCATGGACACGGTCTCGCCGGCGCGGAACAGCATTCGGTCGAACACCGTATGAGCAACTTCGTCGCGCTGGCTGTTGGAGCTGGTGGGGACATTGAAACGCCAGGGCTCAATACCTTTTTGCCAGTTGCTCCAGACAAAGGCCATGTCCTCGCCTGCGTTGGTATTCACACGGGCGCTGACAAAGTAATTGCCGCTATGGTTGCTGTAGTTGTCGCCGACACATCGGGGGGCGCTGGGTTCCAGCCCCTTGAAGGTCACCACACCTTGCTCGTTGGTCACGGCCGAAGCAATGGCCCGACCGCCGCAGTCGGAGATCTGCACCGTGGCTCCGGGCACGGCCTTGCCCTTGTCCAGCGAGGTCACCCAGGCGATGGAGCTTTCGCGGCCCAGCTTGAAATGCACGGCCAGATTGGTCACCAGCACCGAAGTACGCACATACATGGTGCGCCCCGCGCCATAGCCTTCATCCAGCAGCGATTTGCCCAGCATGGGCGAGGCGATTTCGACGACCTGGAAGCCTGGATTCATGGGAATGCCCACGACTTCAAACGGACGGGGATCTCCCTTGGAAGCCTTGGGCATGTCCAGCATCTGGACCTGGTTCTGGCCATCCAGCAGCGACAGCATGCGCGACTGCACCCAGTGCTTGTCATCATTGATGACCGGAGGCAGAACACGCACATCAAGCTGAGCACGCTTGCGCTCGACGCTATAGTCGTTGTAGCGCTCCACCTTGTTCAACCAGGCAATGATGTCGGCGTCCGAGCCACCTTTCTTGGTGCGCACCACGCTGGCATCCAGCGACCTTGCCGCCAGATCGGGCTCCACATTGCGCAGCGTCACGGGCAGCAGCGCCGGGCCATTGGGGCCTTCGGCAAAGCGCTCGACAATGCCGAAAGGCGCGGCAGCAAACTTGACCAGCGGCGGCAGATTGCCCGTGGCCGTGGCCAGGGGGAACATGTTCGCATTGCTCAACGTGCGGCCGGCCGCATCCTTGAACTGCGGCGGCAGCTCGATGGTGTATTTGGCGTTCGCCGTCATGGTGGCCGGGAAGGTCACCGAATCCACCAGCGAGTCTTCGGCAAGCTTGTCGCCGTTTTGCTCGATGATGGGAGCCACAGCCGAGGCGCCGCTCTTGAGACGGATGGCTTCCATCAACTTGCGGGGCACCGGCGCATTGAACGACAGGCGCATGGGGCGAATCGGCAAGCAGGCAGAGTTGGCATTCTCGCGCTCGCAGCTGAAGTCGGCCGAGAAGGGCTCGCGCACCTGATACTCGTAGCGCTGCTCATCCTTGCTGACCAGGCCATTGGCCATGGCCACGCCCTTGCCATAGACCAGGGTCATCTTGCTGCCCGATGTCAGGCGGCGGTTACAGGCCAGCACCGCATAGCTCTGCGGGTTCTTGGCGGCATCCTTGTCCCAGTGTTGCTGCTTGAGCACGGCGTCGCGCTCCTTGCCCTCGATCAGCTGCACGGGAATGCGTTCACCCACGCCTTCGGAGGTGCACCAGACACGCTTTTGCAGACTGTCCGTGGTGGCAGCCCCCGTCAGGCGCAGCGCGAAATACTGCTGCTCGTCCACCGACTCGTAGGTGTCCGGAGAGATGCTCGAAACCTGTGGTCCGCCGGTCTGAAATTGATAGCTGGCAGCGCCCGTCAGTGCTGTGCCTGCCGTGGTCTTGAACTTGGGGTTGATCTGCGCTGTGCAGCGCACGCCGGCGGGCAGGTTCTGGTTGAAGTCAAAAACCCATTCCTTCTCGCTGTTCCAGCGCCCGTAACCCTTGGCAGCCTCGGCGTTGCTGCACTGCAGCGTCACCGGAGCTTCGGCCTTGGGGTCACCAAAACGTACGCCAGCGCCATCGAGCTGCACCACCACCTGGCCCACCCTGCTGACATCGCCCTGCGGACTGAACTGCCTGACCCCCACGGCATGGGCCGCCGTGGCAGCCAGCCCCAGAAGCAGGCTGGCCCCCAGCAGCTTGCGCCAGCCGGTCGATGGCTGGCTTGTGATGATTTCTCTTGCTCCGCTCGTATCCGTGCTTGGCACAGTCATAGAGTCATCCCTGTTTAAGGCCCTCCGACGCCGGCCTTGATGTTTGAATTTGGAGTTCGATCCCGGCTCGCAGCAGGTCACAAATCAGTGACAACAGATACAAAAAAGCCCTGCTTCCACCAGTGAAGCAGGGCCTTGAGGCGCCTGTGCAGCACGCGCGGACTACTGCGGCTGAAAACCGCTGCGACGAATGATACCGGCCCAAACCCCGGTATAGGCACTTTCCCGAGCAGCCAACTGCGCAGGATTCATGTATCCAACTGTAAGCCCCAATGCGGTCAGCTGTGCATAGACGTCACGTTGCTTGAGCACATTCGCCACGGCAATGGAAAAGCGCTCCACAAATGTCTGCGGCGTTCCCTTGGGCGCATAGATACCGTAGTACGGAGGATCTTCAAAGCCCTTGATGCCCTGCTCCAGCAAGGTCGGCACCTCGGGCATGGAAGCCTGACGCTTGGCCCCCAGCACACCGATCACGCGCAGCTTGCCGGCCTTGTGGTTCTCCATGAAGTCCGGCACCGAAGCGATGCCTGCCGGAATCTGGTTGCCCAGCATATCGGCCAGCAATGGGGCACTGCCGCGATATGGCGCGGCCACCAGATCCAGCTTGTAATGCTCGGCCAGAATCTTGACCAGAAACTCCGGCGTCGATGCCGGAGCCGGAATGCCTATCGAGCCTCGCTTGGCTTCGCTCTTGACCCAGGCCATGTACTCGGCCAGATTCTTGGCCGGCGTGTTGCTGGATACGGCCAGCGCATTCACAAAGGTCGCTATGCCTGCCACGGGAACGAAATCCTGCCGCGGATCAAAGCCCGGCTTTCTCACCACCTGGGGCAGGATGGAAATGGTGTGGTCATGTGTCAGAAACAGGGTATGGCCGTCGGCAGGCGCTGCCTTGAGCATCTGGGCGGCGATCTGCCCCCCGGCACCAGGGCGGTTATCCACCAGCACGGTCATGCCGCCCAGCTCGTCCTTGAGCTTGTCGGCCAGCAGGCGCGCAATCGCATCCGATCCGCCCCCCGGCGGAAAGCCCACCAGGATTTTGATAGGCTGCGCGGACTGCGCCCAGGCCAGGGGCGCCAGAGCACTGGCTGCAGCTGCGCCAACAGCGGCGCGCAAGAGCAGACGACGGTTTTGCGTCATGGGTTTTCTCCTCAATTTTTCTAGGCTAACCAAAACAAAAGCGCCCCGTAAGGGCGCTTTCCCGGCGTGATGACTACGCCACAGAGTTCAGCCTGATCAAGCCAGACGGGTCTGATGCTTGGCCAGCTGCGCACGCACTTGGGCTGGTGCCGTGCCGCCCAGCGTGTTACGGGCATTGAGCGAGCCTTCCAGGCTCAGGGCCTCGAACACATCGGCCTCGATATTGGGGTTGAAGGCCTGCAGCTCGGCCAAAGGCAACTCGGTCAGGTCCACACCCTTCATGGTGGCCAGCTTCACGGCATGCGCCACGGTTTCGTGGGCATCGCGGAAGGGCAGGCCCTTCTTGACCAGATAGTCGGCCAGATCGGTCGCGGTGGCATAACCTTTGAGCGCCGCAGCGCGCATGTTCTCGGCGTTGACGGTGATGCCGCCTTCCTTGGCGCCGGTCGCAGGATTGATCTGGCCGCCGATCATCTCGGCGAAGATGCGCAGCGTGTCCTTCAAGGTATCCACCGTATCGAACAGCGGCTCCTTGTCTTCCTGGTTGTCCTTGTTGTAGGCCAGGGGCTGGCCCTTCATCAGGGTGATCAGGCCCATCAGGTGGCCGACCACGCGGCCGGTCTTGCCGCGTGCCAGCTCGGGCACGTCGGGGTTCTTCTTCTGGGGCATGATGGACGAGCCGGTGGTGAAGCGGTCGGCAATCTTGATGAAGCCGAAGTTCTGGCTCATCCAGATGATCAGTTCTTCCGACAAACGGCTCACGTGCACCATGCACAGCGAGGCCGCCGCGGTGAACTCGATGGCGAAGTCACGATCGGACACGCCGTCCAGCGAGTTCTGGCTCACGCCTTCCATGCCCAGGGTCCTGGCCACGCGCTCGCGGTCCAGCGGGTAGGTGGTGCCGGCCAGGGCCGCAGAGCCCAGGGGCAGCACATTGACGCGCTTGCGCACATCCAGCATGCGCTCGGCGTCACGCTTGAACATTTCCACATAGGCCAGCATATGGTGGCCGAAGCTCACGGGCTGGGCCACCTGCAGGTGGGTGAAACCGGGCAGGATCACATCCACATTCTTCTCGGCCACTTCGACCAGCGAGCGCTGCAGCTCCTTGAGCAGGCCTTCGATCAGGTCGATCTCGCTGCGCAGCCACAGGCGCACGTCGGTCGCCACCTGGTCGTTGCGGCTGCGGCCGGTGTGCAGGCGCTTGCCGGCATCGCCGACCAGAGCGGTCAGGCGCGCCTCGATATTCAGGTGCACGTCTTCCAGATCCAGCTTCCACTCGAAAGTGCCGGCCTCGATCTCGGCCGTGATCTGCGCCATGCCCTTCTGGATGGCGGCGAAGTCATCGGCGCCGATGATCTTCTGGGCCGACAGCATTTCGGCGTGTGCCAGAGAGCCCTGGATGTCGGCCTGCCACATGCGCTTGTCGAAGAACACGCTGGAGGTGTAGCGCTTGACCAGGTCGCTCATGGGTTCGGAGAACAGGGCAGACCAGGCTTCGGCCTTGGTGTCGAGCTGGTTGTGCGAAGGAGCAGATGTAGACATGTGAGGACAGCAATCCCGTAAAACCACAGGCCGCCCAATGCAGAAGTTTGGCGTGACGGCTGTGCAAAGCAGAAACGGGGATTTTATCGGTCTGACCCGCCACTGGCGCTCTTGCCCGCCATAGCCATTGCCGGGCACTGCGGCAAAGCCTGACGATGGCAGCAGACACTCATTTATTCATAGCTTCTTGCGCTTGATAGGCAATCGTTTCATCTTGTTTTCATTAAAAACCGGGAAGTCAGGTGCCGCACAGCGGCTTTGGCTTGCAGCGCAGAATCACGGCCCAGAACCTTCTCCTGACCGCTGCGCCCTCGCTGTGCGCAGCCCTGGCATGACTTCCCGCACCTCTTTTCTTTCCGGCTTTGGCTTTGCCCTGGCGGCCTGCGCGCTATGGGGCGCCATCTTTCTTGTGCCCGTGGTGCTGCCGGAATTCTCGGCGCTGCAGATCACCTTCGGTCGCTTTGTGCTCTACGGCCTGGTCGCACTGTGCGTCTTCCTGCCCCAGGCCGCTCGCCTGCTGCCCAGGCTTCAGGCGAGCGATGTACGCCATCTGATCTGGCTGGCCTTGACAGGCAACATCGTCTACTTCGCGCTGGTCGCCACCTCGGTGCAGTGGATAGGCATGGCCGTCACCTCGCTGATCGTGGGGCTGGTGCCCGTCACCGTGCCCTTGCTGGGCCGCAAGACCACGGGCGCAATTCCACTGCGCCGCATGCTGGCCCCCATGGCGCTGATCCTGGCGGGCATTGTGCTTATCAATACCCGAGCCATGACGGACGAGCCATCGGCCCAGGCAGGCCGTCACCTGCTCGGCGTGGTGCTGGCTGTCCTGGCCGTGCTGAGCTGGAGCCGCTACGCACTGGACAACACCCGCTATCTGGCGCAAAGCCGCTTCAACGGCACGGAGTGGTCCACGCTCTGGGGTCTGGTGGTCGGCCTGATCAGTGCCCTGCTCTGGGCCTTGCTGTGGCTGATCGGCCCCGACAGCCATCAGCCTGCAATTCCTGCCCAGCGCTGGCAACTGTTCTGGCTGCTGAATCTGTGCATCGCCATTTTTTCATCCTGGCTGGGCAACTGGATGTGGAATGCCGCCAGCCAGCGCCTGCCCATCACCTTTGTGGGGCAGTTGCTGGTGTTCGAGACCTTGTTCGCCCTGGCCTACCATTTCATCTATGAGCGCCGCCTGCCGCTGCCTGGCGAGCTGGCTCCCATCTTGCTGATATTGCTTGGCATCGCCTGGTCGCTCAAGCGCTTTCAACGCGCCCGCGGTCTTGCGCCTGCTCAAGACTGAGGCAACAAACCGACATGCTGCAGCACACTGGTTTCGGGCAGGGGCCAGACTGCCCATAATCCCGGGCATCGTCATCCGCAAGCCCAAGCCTTGTTCTCACGCCTGTTCAACACCTCTTCGCCCAACCCCGCCGCCCGTCAGGCGCTGGTGTTTGACGCCTGCAGCGTCGGCGTGGTGCTGCGTGCCGTGCTTTTTGTGCAGCTTGTGGTGGCCACAGCGGCCCTTTACGGCACTGACGACGCACTGGGCTGGATCAGCACCATGGCCTTGCTGACCGGCGCCAGCCTGCCCGGCACACTGATCTGGCTGATAGCGGCCTGCAGCCTCAAGCATCAGCTGCAACGCATGAGCATGCGTGGTCAATACCTGGCTGGCGTGCTGCTGGGCGCCCTGGCGGGTCTTTACGCCTGCTCCATGCTGTCTTTCATCGGGTTGCAGAACATGCCCTGGCTGGCCAGCGCCGTCACCGGTGGCCTGCTGGCGGCGCTGCTGGTCACAGCCCTGGTGCTGCGCGCACGCGGCAGCACGCCGGCCCAGACCCAGGCGCGCCTGACCGAGCTTCAGTCCCGCATACGCCCCCACTTTCTGTTCAACACCCTCAACAGCGCGATTGCTCTGGTGCGTGCCGAGCCGGCCAAGGCCGAAGCCATGCTTGAAGATCTCAGCGATCTGTTTCGTTATGCACTGGCCGAGCCTCACACGACCACCACGCTGGCGCAGGAGATCGAGCTGGCCCAGCGCTATCTGTCCATAGAACAAGTGCGCTTTGAGCAGCGCCTGCAGGTCCAGTGGCAGCTCGATGAGAGCGCGCATGGCGCACTGCTGCCGCCCCTGCTGCTGCAGCCCCTGGTCGAGAATGCCATTCGCCACGGCATAGAGCCTCATTCGCGCGGCGGCAAGCTGCAGGTACGTACCGAGAGACGGGGACAGCAAGCGCTGATACAGATCATCAACACCTTGCCCGACGGCGAGGCCCCCCCCACCAGTCCCGGCCATGGCATGGCTCTGGAGAACGTCAAAGCCCGTCTGTCGCTGCTGCACGATCTGCAAGGCAGTTTCAGTGCACGCAAGCGCAATGGTTTCTTCATCGTGCGCCTGACCGTGCCCTTGCCCACCCCTCAGACCTCTGCCTGAATGCCATGAACATCCTGATCGTCGACGACGAAACCCTGGCCCGCTCCCGCCTGCGCATGCTGCTTGGCGATTGCAGCAACGGGCCTCATCAGGTGCAGGAAGCCAGTTGTGCGGCAGCCGCCCTGCAGATCCTGTCAACCGAGCAGCCCAGGCCTGTGCAACTGGTACTGCTGGACATTCACATGCCCGGCCAGGACGGCCTGCAGCTGGCACAAGCCATCAAGGCCCTGCCGCAGCCGCCCGCCATTGTGTTTGTGACGGCCCATGCACACCATGCGCTGCAGGCCTTCGAGTTGGATGCAGCAGACTATCTGACCAAGCCCGTACGCCTGGAGAGATTGCAGCAGGCACTCCAGAAAGCCGAGCGCTCCTTCAACACCCAGCAGGCGCTGGCCAATGGGCCGGCCCTGGTGATTCAGGAGCGTGGCCGCACGGTACGCCTGCCCTTGGCCGAGGTGCGCTACCTCAAGGCCGAGCAGAAATACATCACCGTACGCACCGTGCAGCGCCACTACATCCTCGAAGGCGCTCTGGCCGACCTGGAGTCGCGCCACAGCGACCAGTTGCTGCGTGTGCACCGCAACGCCCTGGTCGCGCGGGCCGCATTGCGCAGCCTGGAGCGCTATGACGACCCTGAGGAAGGTGAAGGCTGGGGCTTGCGCCTGCAGGGCGTGCCCGAGCTGCTACCCGTATCGCGCAGGCAGCTGGCGATTGTGAAAAGCGAGCTCAAGGACAGAAGCTGATTGCCAGAGCAGCGCGTTGAAGCGGCCTGGACGCCTCAAGCACCGCCCGAACCGACACTGCTCCTAGTGGGAATGAGGCGGCTCGCTGCTGTGCGAGTGCTCCGCCTCATGGTCGTGTTCGTGCTCATGCCCATGCTTGTGGGCCGCGCCGCTCATCACCGTCACCAGCACAATGCCCAGCAGCAGCCAGAACACCTGAGCCACTGTTTCCTTTGCGCTCAACCGTTTTTGCAGCTGCGGAATCAGGTCCGCCAGCGCCACATAGATAAAGCTGCTGGAGGCAACGGTCAGAAAATACGGCAGCAGATCATGCAGCTGGCCCAGCAGGAAGTAACCCGCCACGCCACCCAGGGTGGTGACTGCCCCGGCCATGGATACCTTGATCAGCGCCACACGCCGATTGGTGCTGGACTGGCGCAGCACCACGATATCGCCCATATGGTGCGGTACCTCATGGGCCAGCACGGACAGGGCCGCAATCATGCCCAGGCGAATATCGGCCATGAAGGCCGAGGCAATCAAAATCCCGTCGCCAAAGCAATGTACGCTGTCGCCGGTCAATACGGCCCAGCCTCCTTTGCCATGGCTGTGCTCCTGGTGATGGTCATGGTGGTGATCATGACCGTGGTGATGGACATGTGCCTCCTGCTGCACATGGCTGTGCGAATGCTCATGACCGTGGTGCCATAGCTCGGCCTTGGACAGCAAAAAGAAAAACACCAGGCCGACCAGCAGCACCACGAACAGGCTTTGTGCATTGCCATGGCTCTCGAAAGCCTCTGGCAGCAGATGCATGAAGGCCGTGGCCAGCAGCGCGCCTGCTGCCAGACTCAACAGCCGCTGCGGCATCACTCCCGGCGAACGTCCTCCCCCCAGGCCCATCAACAATGCGGCCACCCAGACACTGCCGATACCAGCAGCCAGGGTGGCCAAGATAATTGCTACCAATGTCATAGCTATTTATGGCTTAACCGTATGCCTCATGCACACTCTGCACAAAGCGAATCGCGGATTTTCGCAGAATGCGCCTGCACAGGCCCACCGCTGCACTATCCCCACGTCGACAGCCCCGAATGCACAGGACCGTCTTCAGCCTATCAAAGCTGTCAAGCCCCCCGCCAGGTCGTCAGGCAACACCATGCAGGCGCAGCCAATCGAGCATGCGACGCCATCCATCCACGGCTGCCTGCTCCCTGTAGCTGGGCCGGTAATCGGCATGGAAGGCATGTGGTGCATCGGGGTAGATGACGAACTCAGACGCCTTGGCAGCCGCAGATCCGCTCTTGAGCGCAGCCTTCATGGCTTCCACCGATGTCAGCGGAATGCCGCTGTCCTGTCCGCCGTAAAGCCCCAGTACCGGGGCCTTGAGCCTAGACACCAGATCAATGGGATGTGCCGGCTGCAAATCACTTTTATTGCCCTGCAAGCGTCCATACCAGGCAACACCGGCCTTGACCGGCGCATGTGCGGCATAAAGCCAGGTGATACGGCCACCCCAGCAAAAGCCGGTGATCGCCAGCTTGCTGGTGTCGCCGCCGTTGGCACCCGCCCATTGCACGGCGGCATCCAGGTCCCCCATGACCTGGGCATCGGGAACCTTGGAAATCACCTCGCTCATGAGCTTGGCCGTCTCGCCATAGACCATGGGATCACCCTGACGCACAAACAGGTCGGGCGCGATTGCCATATAGCCTGCTTGCGCCAGACGACGGCAGGTGTCGGCAATGTACTCATGCACGCCAAAGATTTCGGAAATCACCAACACCACCGGCAGGTTCTGCTTGCCCTCGGGCATGGCTCTATAAGCGGGCAGCTTGAAGCCTTTGACATCGATGCCGACTTCACCTGCCGTCAGACCATCTGCAGCGGTCTTGATCGCGGTCTGGGCCATGACCACACCCGCTGCACTGGCGTAGCCAACACCCAGGCCCGCACCCAGCGCCATACGCAATGCATCGCGTCTGCGCGTGCCAGAAACGGGCTCTGCCAGGCCCAGCAAAGACTGCACTTCCCGCTCGATCTCTTCATACTTCATGACGACTCCTGGTTGGTGACGAAAACTTCCGGCCATCCCGCCACAGCCCTGCTCCGGGGCACCTGATCACAAGCTGACCGCAGGCCCGCTCAAGCCCACCAGCGTAGCAAACCCGCAGCCAGTGCACCCAGTATCACCACCAGCAAGAATGGGGCTCGCAGCCACAAGGCAATCGCTGCCACTGCCAGCGCGCCCAGGCGTGCATCCAGCACCAGTTGCGCACCACTGGCCACGGTGTTCATTACCGTCAGCGATGCCAGCAGGGCCACGGTCAGGCAGGCCGTCACCTGCACCATGCGTGGGCTGCGCATCCAGCGCTCGGGCAGGCTGTAACCCAGCAACTTGGTCGCAAATGCCAAAGCGCAAGCCAGAAAGACCCACTGCCACAAGGTCATGACTGCCCCCTTGCCAGGGAACCGGCCTCAGACGGCCTGATACAACCCCAGAACGCCCCCGCAGCTGCAGCCAGCAAAATCGGCACACCCGCAGGCACCAGCGGAATGGCCACCGCAGTCACCAGACCGCAGGCCAGCGCCAAGGCCACCGGTTCACGCGCATTCAGACGCGGCCACAGCAGGCCCAGAAACGCCGCCACCGCCGCACCGTCCAGCCCGAAGCGGCGCGTATCGCCCAGCGCGTCACCAAGCAAGGCCCCCAGCAGCGTAAACAGATTCCAGAGCAGAAACACGCCAGCGCCAGCCACCCAGAAGCCCCGACGCTGCTCGGCCAGGGAGTCCTGCCCGGCCGCAGTGGCCGTGGACTCATCAATCGTCCAATGCGCGGCCAGCAGGCGCTTGAGCCCGCTCACACCAAGCACCTGGCTCATTTGCACGCCATAGATGGCATTGCGCACACCCAGCAGGGTCGACGCGCCCACGGCTGCCATGCCGCTGCCACCACCGGCAATCACGCCTATGAATGCGAACTGTGAACCGCCGGTGAACATCAGCGCACTCAAGGCCATGGTCTGCCAGAGGTTCAGGCCGGAGGCCACACTCAGTGCACCAAAAGAGATGCCATAAAGCCCGGT
The DNA here is from genome assembly GCF_030064165.1 of Comamonas resistens. Lineage (NCBI taxonomy): Bacteria > Pseudomonadati > Pseudomonadota > Betaproteobacteria > Burkholderiales > Comamonadaceae > Comamonas > Comamonas resistens. The sequence goes on along the minus strand of NZ_CP125947.1, from coordinate 1,120,310 downwards.
GGCAATGGAGATGGACAGGCCCATGCGCGTGGCCGGCGTCAGCCAGCGGGCCTGGCTCTCGGAAGAAGGGGAAGCGGACATAGCAGGAAAAATAGCACAACGCCGCTCATACCCGGCGCATACAGCTATCTTTCAAATAGCAGATACGGCGTCAGTTGCGCGTTTTCTTTGGCGTGGTGGCGCCAACTGGCTCGGCGGCCGCCTTTTCCGGCAGATTGTTCATCCAGGTGCTGATGCTTTTCCAGTCGCTGAGCCAGTTGTCGACATAGAGCTGACTGGCCTGCACCGATAGCTGCATGGGCTCCTGCCCCAGCTCACGTATCAAGGCCTGCGTGTCCTCACGCAGGGTTACGGCATTGATGGCCTTGCCCAGAAGGCTGCGCCGCGCCGGCGGCATCTTGCTGGAGGTAAACCATGCCAGCCAGCTCGGTGCTGGCGTGGGCAGCTGCCATTGCGCAAAGGTTGCCACGCTCCTGTTCGCCGCTGCCTGCTCGGAAAGCAGCACATTTACCCGGCCCTGGTCTGCCCCCGCCACGCGCAAAGCACGCATGCGCTCCAGCTCCGCGCAGGTTTCCAGCAGCAAATCCTGCTGCCCCGAGAGCAGACTGGCCAGGCCTTGTTCCGCGCTGGAATTAAAGTCGGTGGAAGTCCAGGTCAGACCTGTCTTGCGCTCCATGGCGCGAATCCATATCGCCGGCATGCCTTTCGAGCTGGCCAGACCAATGCGCACCGGGCGCTGCAAGCTCGACAGCCAGCTCATGAATGCCGCCCGGTTGCGCGGCGCCATGTCCTGCGCCTGGGCCAGACACCAGGGACGCCTGGCCACCACCTGCAATGGGACAGCACTCACTTCGAAGCGCATCGCCAGTTGCTCGTCGTGAATCAGCCCATAGGGCAGAGGCGCCATCAACACCACGGTTCGATCTGCACGCTCATCGGTGAGCGCCGTGCGCACCCGGTCAAGCATCGGCTTCTTGCCTGTCTCTCGCACCACCACCTTGCCATCCAGATATTGCGGCAAGAACTTGAGGTAGTGGCGCAACAACGGGTCCACCAGCGAGGCGCGCAGCAGGGGCTGAACCAGATACCAGGTTGGCTCGTTTTCCTCAGCCACCGCAGGGGAAGCGCCCATCAGCACAAAAGCACCGAGCAACAGACAGGAAAGCCTTTGACGGCTTAAGCGCATGGACAGGACAGCTCTGCAAGACAGGGAGGAGGCCATGATCCCTTTGGGCGGTTCGTATGAACAAAAAAGCATACCGACACAATGCGAATTTGTAGTCTAAGCCTTACAAATCTGCAACCACCATGCCCTTCAATGCGGGCGATTCAACACAGTTCACCAATAAAAAAAGGCTCGTCGAGCCTTTTTTCATGAGAGACCCATCAATGGGCTTTTTCCCAGTTTGTGCCAAAGCCGATCTCGGCCAGCAATGGCACGGACAGTTCGGCCACGCCGGCCATGATGGCCGGGATCTCGGCCTGCACCCAATCCCGGGCGGATTCGGGCAGCTCGAACACCAGTTCGTCATGCACCTGCATGATGACCAGCACCTCGGGCTTTTCGGCATCCAGCCTGGCCTGCACGGCCACCATGGCTTTCTTGATCAGATCGGCGGCCGTGCCCTGCATGGGCGCATTGATGGCGGCGCGCTCGGCCGCTTTCTTGCGCGGGCCGTTGCCGCCGTTGATCTCGGGCAGCACCAGACGGCGACCGAACACGGTCTCCACATAGCCCTGGGCATGGGCCAGCTCCACGGTCTGGTCCATATAGCGCTTCACGCCGGGGTAGCGCTGGAAATATTTGTCGATATAGGCCGCAGCCGCCTTGGTTTCTATGCCCAGATTCTTGGCCAGGCCAAAGCTGCTCATGCCGTAGATCAGGCCGAAGTTGATGACCTTGGCATAGCGGCGCTGCTCGCTGCTGACTTCATCCACGCTCACGCCAAACACTTCGGCGGCCGTGGCGCGGTGCACGTCCAGGCCGTTCTTGAAGGCACTCAGCAGGGCTTCGTCACCCGAGAGATGGGCCATGATGCGCAGCTCGATCTGCGAATAGTCGGCGCTGGCAATCAGCTTGCCCTCGGGGGCCACAAAGGCTTCGCGCACGCGGCGACCTTCGGGCGTGCGCACGGGAATGTTCTGCAGATTGGGGTCGTTGCTGGACAGGCGCCCCGTCACCGCCACGGCCTGCGCGTAGTGGGTGTGCACGCGGCCGTCGCTAGGCAAGGCCATCTGCGCCAGCTTGTCGGTGTAGGTGCCCTTGAGCTTGGACAGCGAGCGGTGCTCTAGCAGCTTGGCGGGCAGCGGATAGTCCTCGGCCAGCTTCTCCAGCACTTCCTCGTCCGTGCTGCGCGCGCCGGTGGCGGTCTTCTTCACCACGGGCATGCCCAGCTTGTCGAAGAAGATCTCTCCCAGCTGCTTGGGCGAGGACAGATTGAAGGGCTGGCCCGCGATCTCGTAAGCCTCTTCCTCGAGCTTGAGGATGCGTGCGCCCAGATCGTTGCTCTGGCGCGCCAGCTCGCCCGCGTCGATGCTCACGCCATTGCGCTCGATGCGAAACAGCGCTTCGCTGGTCTGCATTTCCAGCTCGTAGATATGCAGCAGACCTGCATGGGCCTGGATGCGCGGCCACAGGGTCCTGTGAACGTCCAGCGTCTGGTCGGAGTCCTCGCAGCTGTAAGCTGCAGCCTTGTCCACGCTCACCTGGGCAAACGGAATCTGGTTCTTGCCCTTGCCGCACAGGTCTTCGTAGCTGATGCCAGTGCGGCTCACATGGCGCAGCGCGAGACTCGTCAGATTGTGCGGGCGGTCAGCCTCCAGCACATAGGACTGCAGCATGGTGTCGTGGGCATAGCCACGCACGGTGATGCCGTGGTTGGCAAACACATGCTGGTCGTATTTGACATGCTGGCCCAGCTTCTTCTTGCTGGCGTCTTCCAGCCAGGGCTTGAGCCTGGCCAGCACCATGTCCATGTCCAGCTGCTCGGGCACATCCATGCCCTCGTGGCGTAGCGGAATATAGGCGGCCTCGCCAACTTCCACGCTGAACGAGATACCCACAATCCGGGCCACCATTTCATCCAGTGAATCGGTCTCTGTATCCAGCGCCGTCAACGCTGCCCCATCGATCTTGGCCAGCCAGTCATCGAGCTGCGCCTCGCTCAGGATGCTGGTGTAGACCACATCACGCTGCTGGGCCTCAACGGCCACCTCGGTGGCAGCCGCGTCATCGGCATCGAACAGGCCGCCCTGGGCGCTGTCGACCTTGCTGGCCTTGCCTGATTGGGCGGGCTTTGCTTCAGAAGCCGTAGCACCCAGCGCACGCACCAAGCCCTTGAAGCCGTATTTCTCATAAAAAGGCGCGAGCGCCGCATTGTCAGGCTCGGCCAGGGTGACCGCATCGAGCTGCGGCAGGCCGCTGATATAGCCCGACAGATCGCAATCGGTCTTCATGGTCACCAGCTGGCGGCTCAGCGCCAGCTGGCCGCTGGCAATCGCATCACGCAAATTCTGGCCCGCGACGCCCTTGATGCCTGCCGCACTGGCAATCAGATTGTCCAGCGAGCCGTGCTCCTCCAGCCACTTGGCGGCGGTCTTGGGGCCGACCTTGGTCACGCCGGGCACGTTGTCCACGGTGTCGCCCACCAGGGCCTGGTAGTCGATCATCAACGCCGGAGGCACGCCGAACTCGGCCGTCACGCCAGCCACGTCGCGCTTCTTGCCGTTCATGGTGTCGATGATGGTCACATGCTCATTGACCAGCTGGCTCAAGTCCTTGTCGCCGCTGGAGACGATAACTTGGATGCCCTGCGCTGCAGCGATCTGAGCCAGTGTGGCGATCACGTCATCGGCCTCAACGCCGGGCACGGCCACCACCTTCCAGCCCAGCATTCCCACCACCTCGTGGATGGGCTCGATCTGGCTGCGCAAATCATCGGGCATGGGCGAGCGCGTGGCCTTGTACTCGGTGTACATCTCGTCGCGGAAGGTCGGGCCCGAGGCATCGAACACGCAGACGGCGTAATCGGCCTGCACATCCTTCCTCAGCGCCTGCATCATGTTCACCATGCCGCGAATGGCTCCCGTGGCCGGGCTGGCCGGGTCGCCAGGAATCGCCCGCAGATCGGGCATGGCATGGTAGGCGCGGTAGAGGTAGCTGGAGCCGTCCACCAGCGCCAGGGTCTTGGAATTGCTCATACCCCGGATTGTGCACGCCTGCCCGGCTCCCCAGAGCCAGCGATCAAAGACTGGCAACCCATGGTGTGACAATTCGAAGTCGCCCTACAATCTCTACATCATGCGCGCTGCACCTCTTTTCATTCTTCTGAGCCTGGTCGCCGGATCCGTTCTGGCCCAGACCTCCACCTCTGCTCCCGCCGAAGCCGTGGTAGCTCCTGCCCCTCAGGGCCAGCAGGACAACTCGGCTCCCACGGGCAAGCACAACCAGCGGATAGAACATATCCGCGTGGAGGACGGTGGCAGCCGTGTGGATGAAACCCGTGTAGGTGGTCAGACCCAGAGCATTACCGTGCAGCCCAAGGTCGGCTCCATGCCTGAATACGAAGTGCAGTCCAACGACGGCGCCCGCGCAGCCCGCAACCGCAACAACAACAGCGGCGACACCACAGGCACCCGCGTCTGGAATTTCCTCAAGTTCTGAAGCGCGGCGCGCTTTTCCCCCATTCATGACAGGGCAGTGCTTCAGAGCACTGCCCTGTTGCATATAGACACCTTATCCCTGCTAGTTCGGTCGGTCGCCCCAGGCCGGCGCATTCACCATGGCTGTTTTCACCGAAGTTTCCGATAAAGATGCGCGCGATCTGCTGCGCCGCATGTCCCTTGGCTCCTTTCAAACGCTGCAGGGCATTCAGGGCGGTATTGAGAACACCAACTACTTTCTGACCACCGACCAGGGCCAGTACGTGCTGACCCTGTTCGAGCGCCTGAGCTTCGAGCAACTGCCCTTCTATCTGCATCTGATGAAGCATCTGGCACAGGCAGGTATTCCTGTTCCAGATCCACAGAGCGAGTCCCGCAGCGGCGACATTCTGCTCAAGGTCTGCGGCAAGCCCGCGGCCATCGTCAACAAGCTGGCAGGCAAGAGCCAGCTCGCCCCCCAGCCCGTGCACTGCGCCGCCGTGGGCGACATGCTGGCGCGCATGCATCTGGCAGGCCAAAGCTATGAACGCCAGCAGCCCAATCTGCGCGGCCTGCCCTGGTGGAACGAAACCGTGCCCGTGGTCCTGCCCCACCTGGACGGGAAGGCCGCGGCCATGCTGCGCGCCGAGCTGGCCTACCAGAACCATGTGGCAGCCTCGGCCAGCTACGCTGCCCTGCCACGCGGTCCCGTTCATGCCGACCTGTTCCGTGACAACGCCATGTTCGATGGCGACAAGCTCACCGGCTTCTTCGATTTCTATTTCGCCGGTGTCGACACCTGGCTCTTCGATCTGGCGGTCTGCCTCAACGATTGGTGTATCAACCACGCAACAGGTGCTCACGATGCACCACGCGCCAAGGCCATGATCGACGCCTACCAGGCTGTGCGCCCGCTGACCAGCGCAGAGCGCGAGCTGTTCAACGCCCAGCTGCGTGCCGGTGCCCTGCGTTTCTGGATCTCCCGCCTCTGGGATTTCCATCTGCCGCGCGAGGCTGCACTGCTCACCCCTCACGATCCCACGCACTTCGAGCGCGTACTGAGCCAGCGCATCGCCCATCCGCTGACGCTGGGCTGAAGCCCCACTCAGCCCACAAGCAGCCAAACCCACGCGGGGCTATTCGTGGCCCCTGCGAGTCGGCTCGGGTACAGTGACAAGTGCAGCTTTTGCAACCCTTGGCAGAAGCGCTTCAATTCCTCATGAAACTTCAAATCGTTCCCGCCCGTACTGGCTTGCAGTGGGTACAGCTTGGTCTGCGCACCTTCAAGAGCCAGCCGCTGGCCCTGGCCGCATTGTTCTTTCTGGGCATGGCCAGCATGTCACTGATCACGGCCGTGCCGCTGATCGGCCCTGTCATTGCCCTGGCACTGCTGCCCTGTATCTCCTTGACCATGATGGTGGCCGCCTCCGAGGCAGCCCACGGCCGCAAGCCCACGCCGGCTCTGCTGCTGGTCGCATTTCGCTCCGGCAGCCAGCACACACATGCCATGCTGACGCTGGGCGGTCTCTATGCCGCAGGCTTTCTGCTCATCATCGGCGCCTCCAGCATCGTGGACGGCGGCACTTTTGCCAGCGTCTACATCGGCCAGACCCCCATGTCCGTGGAACTGGCCGAGGACCCGGAATTCCAGTCCGCCATGTGGATGAGCATGTTGCTCTACCTGCCTTTGTCCCTGGCTTTCTGGCACGCTCCGGCGTTGATCCACTGGCACGGCATCAGCCCCATCAAGTCGCTGTTCTTCAGTCTGGTGGCCTGCGTGCGCAACTTCGGCGCCTATCTGGTCTTTGGTATTTGCTGGGCCGGCGTCTTCATCGTCAGCGGCATGGTTCTTGCCATGGTGACCGGCATTCTGGCTGCAGTGATCGGCCCCATTGCCGGCGGCCTGATGGTGGCCACTGCACTGATGCTGGCGGCCATGTTCTTCTCGTCCATCGTCTTCACCTTCCGGGACTGCTTCAGCCCGCCCGATGAAGCGCCGGATACGGCTGTGCTGCCTTCCAGCCCGCCCCCCTCTCCCCCCTCCACCGAGCTCTGATTTCAGAAGCACGCTACAAGCCCCAGCCATATGCCGGGGCTTTTTTTATATCTGTTGCTCACCAATGCTTGCGTCACAGAAATGTCACGCCAATGCAACAGCGGTGACACGGAAGATTTCTAGCATTCGCCCGGCAGTCGTGAGGCTTTTCCTACAACCCCTCTACGGCCATTTCTTCATGCCAACCCCACAGCGAATCATCTTCCATGTCACAAAATCTGCTCAGCCGTCGTAAAGCCCTGCAATTTTTCTCCGCCGCACCCTTGCTGCCCCTGGGCACTGCCGTATCGGCCACCAGCCTGCTCGCGGCCTGCGGCGGCGGTGACGGCGACTCCAAGCCTGTGACGCCTCCCGTGGCCAAGCCCAACTATGTGTCGGCCACATTCACCGGCATGGCTGCACCCAGCCCGAACAATGCAGCTGCCATGGCCACCATGGCTGTGGGCTCCAAGCTGACGGTCAACTTCGATGACAAGAGCCAGCAGGTCTACGACCTGGGCTACCAGGGCTTTTTCAACACTGGCGACAGCGTGAACAGGACCGGGGGCGGCAAAGTCATCGCCGGCGGCTATTTCGACGCCAACGGCAACCCCATCACCACCATCAAGAGTGCCGACGGCACGGCCGCCGCTCTGACCGGCTACAGCAAGGACAGCGCCCCCACAGAATGGAGCAAGGCGGGCCAGATCTTCTCCGACTGCGTGGATGGCTCCTCGCTGTTCAGCATTCCCGGTGCCCCCAGCAATACGGTTCATGCCGTGGTGCAGTACGAATACAACTCCAACGCCTACGGCATGCTGCCCTCGCCCATCTCCGTGCTGACGCTGGACCAGAACCCCGATACCGGCAAGCTCACGCTCAAGAGCTACCACAATGTGAACACCTTCGCCAATGACTCGCATGGCCTGTGGATTCCCTGCGGCGGCAGCCTCTCTCCCTGGGGCACCCACCTGTCCAGCGAGGAATATCATCCCGACGCCTTCGACCAGGGCGACAACCAGAGTCTGTCCACGCTGCGGGCCTTCAGCCAGAACGCCTTTGGCAACGCCGATGCCAACCCCTACTGGTATGGCCATCTGCCCGAAGTCACGGTGAAGACCGACGGTACGGCCGACTTCAAGAAGTACTACAACCTGGGCCGCTACTCGCGCGAACTGGTGCAGGTCTTCCCCGACCAGAAGACCGTTCTGGGCGGTGACGACTCCAACAATGGCGGCCTGTTCCTGTTCGTGGCCGACAAGGCCGGCGACCTCTCCTCGGGCACGCTCTACGTCGCCAAATACATCACGGCGCTCAATGAAACCAGCACCGGCAAGATTCAATGGATCAAGCTCGGCAAGGCCACCAGCGACGAAATCAAGGTACTGGCCAACAACAGCGCCCTGACCAAGGTCTCGGTCAATGCAAGCAATAGCGACCTCAAGGAAAACGGTATCTTCGCCTCGACCCGCAAGGACCCGAAGGACCCCAGCTTCACGGAGATCAAGCTCAGCGGCAAGAGCGCCTGGGTCAAGCTCAAGCCCGGTCAGGAAAAGGCCGCCGCCTTCCTCGAAACCCACCGCTACGCCGCACTCAAGGGTGGCAGCCTGGTGTTCAACAAGCTCGAAGGCACGACGGTCAACGCCAAGGACAAGATCGCCTACTCGGCAGTGTCCGGCAGCACCAGCACCTTTGTCGCCGGCAGCGACCACAACAAGGAACTGCCGCTCAACGCCGCTGCAGGCTCCACTCCGGTAGCCAGCCTGGCGGGCTTTGCCAAGAGCACGGCCGGCTATGTGCTGCAGCACAAGCTGGGCGGCGGTCAGCAGGATGACACGGGCACCGCCATCAACAGCGAATGGGTGCCGACCGAAACCAGCCTGCTGCTGGCCGGCGAACAGCTCTCCGCCCCCGATGCCCTCGGCAACACCGACGCTGCAGGCAAGATCTCTCAGCCCGACAACCTCAAGTACTCCGAAAAGCTGCGTACGCTGTTCATCGGCGAGGACAGCGGCCAACACGTCAACAACTTCATGTGGGGCTACAGCGTGGACAGCGGCAAGCTGGAGCGCCTGCTCTCCTGCCCTGCAGGTGCCGAGTCCACCGGCCTGCATGGCGTGGAAGACCTCAATGGCTGGACCTACATCCTCAGCAGCTTCCAGCACGCAGGCGAATACACCGATGCCACCGTGCAGGCCGTGAGGAGCGCCGTCGACGCCGAGATCAACAAGAACTACAAGAACAAGGTGGCGGCCACTGTGGGCTATGTCACTGCCACACCTTCACAGATTAAGCTGAGCGCCAACTAAGCTCATCAGCCCCAGAAAAAGCCGCCTTCATGAGGCGGCTTTTTCTATGTATGCAGGGCCATGCCTTTGCAGTCTCTTACTCCACGACGGTGAGCTTGGCAATCGCCAGCGCCAGCCACTTGGTGCCATGGCGGCCGAAGCTCACCTGGGCACGAGCATCGTCGCCCTGGCCTTCGACGGCCAGCACCTTGCCTTCGCCGAACTTGTTGTGGAACACCGTGATGCCCGCCTTGATGCCATGCGAGGGCTCGGCCTTTTGCCTGGGCACCACGGGGCTGGCAAAGACCTCCGTTTTGTTGCTCCAGCCAGAGTTGGAACCAAACTGGCCCGAACCCCTTGATCCATAAGCGCCACCAGCACCTGAATTAGGAGCGAAACTGCCGAAACCGCTTTGTCTGGGCGTGATCCACTTGAGCGCTTCTTCGGGCAGCTCGTCAAAGAAACGGCTCTTGACGTTGTAGCGCGTCTGACCATGCAACATGCGCGTCTGCGAATGGCTCAGATACAGCCGCTTGCGCGCGCGCGTGATGGCCACATAGGCCAGGCGGCGCTCTTCCTCCAGACCGCCTCTATCCATCATCGCGTTCTCATGCGGGAACAGGCCTTCTTCCACACCGCCGATGAACACGGCGTCGAACTCCAAGCCCTTGCTGGCATGCACCGTCATCAGCTGCACGGCGTCCTGACCTGCCTGGGCCTGGTTGTCGCCGGCCTCCAGAGAGGCATGGGAGAGAAAGGCAGCCAGCGGCGACATGGTTTCACCCGTGTCTGCATTGACCATGGATGCCAGCGTGCCTGCCGGTGCCTGCAACGGCTGATCGAGCAACGGGGCCTCGGGGTCCAGCCCCTGGCTGACCGGGCTTTGTGTCAGATTCGTTGCGGGCAGAATCTCCTGTGCATCCAACGGCAGGGCCACCGCGTCCTTGCCAAAGCCTTCCTGGGTCACAAAGCTCTCGGCCGCCGTCACCAGTTCCTGCAAGTTCTCGATGCGGTCGGCGCCTTCTTTTTCATTGCGGTAATGCTCGATCAGCCCGCTTTGCTCTTCCACAGTCTCGATGATCTCGCGCAGCGTCTTGCCTTGCGTCTGCTCGCGCAGCACATCGATCTGTGCCACAAAACCCTGGAGCTTGGTGCCGGCGGCTCCGCCCACAGCGGTGACGGCATCGCTGAGCGAGCAACCGCTGCTGCGCGCCGCGTCCTGCAACTGCTCGATGGTGCGCGCGCCAATGCCACGCGCCGGGAAGTTCACCACGCGCATGAAGCTGGTGTCGTCGTGCGGGTTCTCCAGGAGGCGCAGATAGGCCAGCGCATGCTTGATTTCGGCGCGCTCGAAAAAGCGCAGGCCGCCGTAGACGCGGTAGGGAATGCCGGAGTTGAACAGTGCCGACTCAATCACCCGGCTTTGCGCATTGCTGCGGTAGAGCACGGCAATCTCCTGGCGCGTGAAGCCGTCGTTCTTCACCAGCTGCTTGATTTCGTCCACCATCCACGAGGCCTCGGCCAGGTCGCTGGGGGCCTCGTAGATGCGCACCGGCTCGCCCGGCCCCTGCGTGGTGCGCAGGTTCTTGCCCAGGCGGTTGCTGTTGTGGCTGATCAGTGCATTGGCACAGTCCAGGATGTTGCTGTAAGAGCGGTAGTTCTGCTCCAGCTTGATCTGGTTCTTCACCTCGAATTCGCGGATGAAGTCCGCCATATTGCCCACGCGCGCTCCGCGAAAGGCATAGATGCTCTGATCGTCGTCGCCCACGGCGATCACGCTGGACTGCGAGACAAAACGGCTGCCATCGGCCTCGCCCGCCAGTTGCTTGAGCCACTGGTATTGCAGCTTGTTGGTGTCCTGGAACTCGTCCACCAGAATATGCTGAAAGCGGCGCTGATAGTGCTGGCGCAGGTGCACATCGTCGCGCAGCAGCTCGAAGGAGCGCAGCATCAGCTCGCCGAAATCGACCACACCTTCGCGCTGGCATTGCTCTTCATAGAGCTGGTAGATCTCGACCTTTTTGCGGGTGTCCGGATCGGTCGCTACCACGTCGCCGGGGCGCATGCCCTCTTCCTTGCAACCGGCGATGAAGTACATCAGCTGCTTGGGCGGAAAGCGCTCGTCGTCCACATTGAACTGCTTGCACAGCCGTTTGATGGCCGAGAGCTGATCCTGGGTATCGAGGATCTGAAACGCCTGCGGCAGCTTTGCCACCTGATAGTGGGCGCGCAGCATGCGGTTGCACAGGCCGTGAAAGGTGCCAATCCACATGCCGCGCACGTTATAGGGCAGCATGGCCGAAAGGCGCGCCAGCATCTCCTTGGCCGCCTTGTTGGTGAAGGTCACGGCCATGATGGAGCCGGGCGTGGCCTGGCCGGTCTGCAGCAGCCAAGCAATGCGCGTGGTCAGCACGCGCGTCTTGCCGGAACCTGCACCCGCCAGAATCAGCGCATGGCCCGCAGGCAAAGTCACCGCGGCCAGTTGCTCGTCATTGAGACCCGTCAGCAAAGGGGAATGAGAGGCGGGATGGGCACCAGAATTTGCACCTTCCGGCGCGGAGTCAAGCAGGTCGATCGGGAACATAGCCTGTCATTGTAGAAATGCTGGCGACTCCCCATGACTTGCTGCTGCTTTCAGAGAACTTTCCGCTATCAAAAGCAAAGCTGCCTGCGCATGCAATTCGCCAACTTAAAATGAATTTAGTCTCTACATTCAATCAAATCATGCGCATGAAGCTATCAATTTTATAGCTTCATATCGGCAATAGCAGCCGTCCGTCTCCAGCCCGACGCCTCTCGATCTGGAACACATGCCAATTTATAAGAATTTCCTTATAAACTTCATAATTCACATGATGCATGTACTTTCCGGCAACGCCGTATAGAATCAATCACCGGGCCCAAGTTTTTTGAGGTCCGGTTTTTTTTGCCCGCTGTTTGCCAGCGCTGCAAAAAACCGGTCTCCAAGCCAAGCGCCTATCCTTGAAAATTGAGGCGGGTGAGATTCCCGCCATGACCTTTTCCGGAGCTTGGAACCATGGAAATCTTCGACTACGACAACATTCTGCTTCTGCCCCGCAAGTGCCGCGTGGAAAGCCGTGCCGAATGTGACACCAGCGTGCAGCTGGGCAACCGCACCTTCAAGATGCCGGTCGTGCCCGCCAACATGAAGACGGTGGTGGACGAGAAGATCTGCACATTTTTGGCACAAAACGGTTTCTTCTATGTGATGCACCGTTTTGACATCGACAACGTGGACTTCACCAAGTCCATGCAGTCGCAAGGCCTGTTCGCCTCGATCTCGCTGGGTGTGAAGCAGCCCGACTACGACACGGTCGACCGTTTCGTGGCCGAGGGCATCTGCCCCGAGTACATCACCATCGACATTGCCCACGGCCATGCCGACAGCGTGAAGAACATGATCGCCTACCTGAAGGAAAAGATTCCTGCAACGTTCGTGATCGCCGGTAACGTGGCCACGCCCGAAGCCGTGATCGACCTCGAAAACTGGGGTGCCGACGCCACCAAGGTCGGCGTGGGCCCCGGCAAGGTTTGCATCACCAAGCTCAAGACCGGCTTTGGCACGGGCGGCTGGCAGCTGTCGGCCCTGAAGTGGTGCGCACGCGTGGCCACCAAGCCCATCATTGCCGACGGTGGCATCCGCAGCCACGGCGACATCGCCAAGAGCATCCGCTTCGGCGCCACCATGATCATGATTGGTTCGCTGTTTGCCGGCCATGAAGAATCGCCCGGCAAGACCGTGGAAGTGGATGGCCAGCTGTTCAAGGAATACTACGGCTCGGCTTCCGACTTCAACAAGGGCGAGTACAAGCATGTCGAAGGCAAGCGCATTCTGGAACCCGTCAAGGGCCCGCTGATGAACACGCTGATCGAGATGCAGCAGGACACTCAGTCCTCCATCAGCTACTCCGGCGGCACCAAGCTCATGGACATCCGCAAGGTCAACTACGTGATCCTGGGCGGCGACAATGCCGGAGAGCACCTGCTGATGTAAACGCGCAAGCGCATCTCACCAGCGCGAAGGTGAACCTCCAAAAAAAGCATCAAGGGCAGCTTCGGCTGCCCTTTTTGTATTCTGGTGGTGTTTGTGTCAGTTCAGGCATAACTGATCTGCACCGCTACCCAGCATTGCTCGCCGCCTCAGGCTTTAGCATGTAGGCATTCATAAAAGCTCCAAGGAAACAACGCAATGAGCACTGGTTTGAAGATTGCAGTTCTGGGCACCGGCATGATGGGCCTGCCCATGGCACGCCGGCTGGCACAAGCCGGTCATGAGGTTCATGCCTGGAACCGCACCCGCGCCAAGGCCGAGCCGCTGGCCGCCGACGGCGTGACCATCCACGACCAGGCCGCGGACGCCGTGCGCGGCGTGGATTTTGCCGTGAGCCTGCTGGAAAGCGGCGCCATCGTGGGCGAGGTGCTGTTTCAGCGGGGCGTGGCCGACGCCATGCCCAAGGGCTCTCTGTTCATCGACATGGCCTCCATCCAGCCCCGCGAAGCACGCGAGCACGCCAGCCAGCTGCAGGCGCTGGGCGTGCAGCACCTGGATGCGCCCGTTTCCGGCGGCACGCTGGGTGCCGAAGCCGGCACGCTGGCCATCATGGCCGGCGGCGAGGCTGCCGATTTCGAGCGCGCCCAGCCCGTGTTCGCAGCCCTGGGCCGCAGCACCCATGTGGGGCCCCACGGCGCAGGCCAGTTGGCAAAACTGGCCAATCAGATGATTGTGGGCATCACCATCGGTGCCGTGGCCGAGGCCCTGCTGCTGGCCGAGCGCGGTGGCGCCGACCCGGCCAAGGTACGCGAAGCCATTTCTGGTGGCTTTGCCGACAGCCGCATTCTGCAAGTGCATGGCGAACGCATGGTCAACCATGACTTCGCACCGCGCGGCCGCATGACGGTGCAACTCAAGGACATGCGCAACGCCATGGCCACCGCCGACGAAATCGGCTTCAGCGCGCCCATCACCGACCTGCTCGAAGAGCTGTATGCCGAAGGCGTCAAGAACGGTCTGGGCGACCTCGATCAGGCCGGCCTGTATGTCGAACTGCAACGGCGCAACGCACTCGATTAAAAAAATCCACGGGTTTTCCTGCAAGCCCGTCAGAATTGGCGCATAATTGCGGTCTTGCTTGCAGCGCAGGCAACCCGTGTGGGGCTCTTAGCTCAGTTGGTAGAGCAGCGGACTCTTAATCCGTTGGTCGAGTGTTCGAATCACTCAGGGCCCACCAAAATTTCTTCGGTCTGATTTTTTCAGGTTGAACCTCCGGTTTATCCGGCGGGCTCTTAGCTCAGTTGGTAGAGCAGCGGACTCTTAATCCGTTGGTCGAGTGTTCGAATCACTCAGGGCCCACCAAAATTTCTTCGATCTGATTTCATCGGATTGATCCTCCGGTTTACCCGGCGGGCTCTTAGCTCAGTTGGTAGAGCAGCGGACTCTTAATCCGTTGGTCGAGTGTTCGAATCACTCAGGGCCCACCAAAATCAGCAACCCGCTGCTCTTTCGAGCAGCGGGTTTTTTGTTTTTCGGGCTTCTAATTTACCCCCTTGCTACCCCTACCTAGCTTGACATACACCATTATTTAAACCAATGTCAAATCTCCAGTACTGATAGGGAACCATCAGCAATATGTATCAAAATATCAATGTAAGAATAACTAAGTGAATCTGGCCTATCCCGCCAACAAATCAGTTTGAGGAGCAAAAGTGTCCCCGATTCCGAATAAATCCAACATTCCTCATTGGGCTCTTGCCGTCATCGGACTGACTCTGCTGACTCCCGCCGTCTGCGGCTTTGCGCAGGAACAGCCGCCCAGCGCCCCCACAGCCGCCGCACTGGCAGCCAACCCGCTTGCAGGGCTCCCGCGTCGTGAACTCACTACAACCTTCCAGCAATTGGGCCAGGGCAGCTCCATGATGCTGCGAGGCGTGGAAAGCGAAGGCAGCGTCAACATCAGCGTGCGTCGTGACGAGCTGGTCGAATCCGCCCTTCTGCGCCTGACCTTCACACTGTCCCCGTCTCTGATTCCGTCGCTGTCACACATCAAACTACTGCTCAACGAGGAGTTGCTGCAGACTATCTCCCTACCCAAGGAGCAGCTGGGAGTCCCACAAAAGCTGGAAATCCCCATCGATCCGCGCCTGTTCACGGATTACAACCGGTTGCGCTTTCAGTTCGTCGGCCACTACACGATGGACTGCGAGATGCCCAACCACACCAGCTTGTGGGCATCCATCAGCAACGACAGCCAGCTTGATCTGACGCTGCGCCAGTTGCCACTGAGCGATGACCTCGAGCTTCTACCCGCCCCTTTCTTCGATTCACGCGACAACCAGATTGTCAACGTCCCCTTCGTCTTTGCCGATGCCAAGGATATGGGACAACTCAAGGCCGCAGGCTCGGTGGCCAGTTGGCTGGGCATGCTGTCGGGCTACCGGGGCAACCGCTTCCCGCTTTTCGAAAACCAGCTGCCCGAGCGTAACTCAGTGGTCTTTGCCACCAACGACCACCGCCCAGACTTCCTCAAGGAGCAGCCACCCGTCGCCCAGCCCACGCTGACCATGATGTCCCACCCCGAGCATCCAGCCATCAAGCTGCTCGTGGTACAGGGCAAGGACAATGCCCAGCTACAGCAGGCTGCCGACGCCCTGGCACTGGGCAAAGCCGCGCTGAGCGGCAGCAGCATGCAGGTGACCAAGCTGGAATACCCTGAAAAACGCAAGCCCTACGACGCACCACGCTGGCTGACCACCAAGCGGCCTGTTCTGCTATCCGAGCTGGTGAGCAACCCATCAGACCTGCAACTGCGCGGCTATGCACTCAACAACACCATCAACATTCCTGCGCGCATGGCGCCAGATCTGTTTTCCTGGAATGCCCGCGGCGTTCCGTTGCAGCTGAACTATCGTTACACACCGAACTCGGTATCACAGCATGGCTCGCTCAGCGTCTCCATCAACAACCAGTTCATCAAGGCCTATCCGCTACGCGCCGCAGATGACGACAAGAGCGGCAAAAGCACCATCATGCTGCCCTTGTTCGAGGACGGCAGCACTCAGGCCAGTTCGGACTTCCGGATTCCCTCTTTTCTCGTAGGAGGAGACAACCAGCTGCAGTTAGGCTTTCAGTTACCTGCCACCGACCTCGGTCAATGCCGCTCCACCCAGCCAACAGAGCTGCGTGCAGCAATTGACCCCGAGTCCAACATCGACCTGCGAGGTTTCAGGCACTACCTGCCCATGCCCAATCTGGCAGCCTATGCCAACAGCGGCTACCCATTCACCAAGTACGCCGACCTCAGTCAAACCTCCATCGTCCTGCCCAACCAGCCTACCGCAGCCGATGCCGAAGCCTATCTGACAGCCGTGGCCCGCATGAGCGCAGCCACGGGCCTGGCCGGCATACGCTTCAATCTGATGAATGCGAGCCAGATCGAAAAGGCCCGCGATACGGACATCCTGCTGATATCTGCGGGTGACAAGGACGGCCTGTTGCAGAAGTGGTCGCAGGACATTCCGACTCTGATCGTCGCTGGCAAACGCACCACCCATCTGCTCGAGCGTGCCGTGAGTTCACTCAGCGAACTGTTCCAGCACGCCTCAGATGCCCCCACACCGGGTAGCAGCGGGCTGGCCACGCTGGAAGGCAAGGGCCCGCTGGCAGCCATCGTGGGCTTCGAATCCCCACTACAAAAGGGCCGCAGTGTCGTCGGCCTCACGGCCAGCGACGACATTGCCATGGCACAGATCTACCGGGGCCTGAGCGACTCCAGCAAGATCAGCGCCATGCGCGGCGACCTGAGCTTTCTGCGCTCCGAGCAGGTGGAGAGCTTCCGCGTGAATCCCATCTACTATGTAGGCGACCTGCCCTGGTGGCAGCGCATGTGGTTCCACCTGCATAACCACCCCGTGGCACTGGCGCTGGCCGGCATCGTCACGGGCCTGCTGCTCACCTTCCTGGTCTACGGCGCACTGCGCTCCCTGGCTGCACGCCGCCTTGGAGGCAAGAACAATGCCTGAGCTGTGGCTCAAGCGCCGCAGCTGGCTGCGATCGGCAGCCAGCCTGGCCATGGCTGGGCCGCTGGCCTGTCTGACGACACGACCTGTGCAGGCTGCAACGACGCCCTGGCCGATGTGGGAAGAGTTCAAGCGCAGTTTCATGACCCAGGACGGACGCATCGTCTCTGACGATGAGAAGGGCGGCCAGACCTATTCCGAGGGCCAGGCCTACGCCCTGTTCTTTGCGCTGGCGGCCAATGATCGCCCGACCTTCGAGTTGCTGCTGCAGTGGACGGAGAACAACCTGTGCGCGGGTGATTTGAGCACCGCTCTGCCCGCGTGGTTATGGGGCAAAAAGCCGGATGGCAGTTGGGGCCCTCTGGACACCAATGCAGCCTCAGACGCCGACCTGTGGATCGTCTACCTTCTGGCGGAGGCGGGGCGGCTGTGGAATGACCGGCGCTACCGCGCGATGGCCTCGGTCATGAGCGCCCTGCTGCTGGACAAGGAAACCGACGACCTGCCGGGCCTGGGCCCCACGCTACTGCCCGGCCCCCAGGGCTTCAAGCTCGGCGAGGGCCAATGGCGCCTCAACCCCAGCTACGTGCCGCTGCAGGTACTGGACTGCCTCGCCCAAGCCCTGCCCCGTCATCCCCGCTGGAAGGCGCTGCGCGCCAGCTCCCTCAGGCTCACGGTGGACACGGCTCCCAAGGGTATCTCGCCCGACTGGGTGATATACGACACCAAGTGGGGCTTTCTGAGGGACACGGACAAAGACAAGGCCATGGGTGCCTATAACGCCATCCGTGTCTATCTCTGGGCCGGCATGCTGCACCCCGAGGCTGCAGCACGCGCTCAGGTACTGACCGCACTGCGCCCCATGGCTAGGCTGGTGCGCGACACCGGTCGTCCACCTGAGCGCATAGACCCCATGAGCGGTGAAAGCACAGGCGTGGCGCCCAGCGGTTTCAGCGCCGCCATGCTGCCCTTTCTGCGCGCCCAGGGCGACGAGGAGGCCGTTCAGGCCCAGCAGGCCCGTATACAGGATCAGCCCCTGCGGCCCACGGCTTACTACGAACAATGCCTGGCCCTGTTCGGGCTTGGCTGGATGCAGCAGCAATTCCGTTTTGGCAGGCTCGGCGAGTTTCAGCCCAGGTGGATCACCCAACCATGATTCCTTTCGCTTGCACGTATCAGCCGCTGGGCGTCATTGCAATAGCCGCCCTGCTGTGCTGCACCTCCTCCATGGCACAGCCCGGCTCAACCCAGGCCGTGGAGGCCGAGTTGCTCCGCACAGCCCAGATGTGGAACAGCCGCCAGCGCGCGGACCTGGCGCGTCAGTCAATAGAGAAGCTGCTGACCATCAACCCACGCTCGCCTCAAGGCCTAGCCACGCTGGGAGATATCGCGCTGCAGGAAGGCAAGACCCAGGAGGCGCAAAGCCTCCTCGCCCGCCTGCAGAGCTCCAGCCCCTCAAGCCAGTCGACGCGTGATCTCGCGGCATTGATCAATGCCTACGGCCCAGGCAAGCAGCAGCTCGCCCAGATGCGGCTCATGGCCCGTGCGGGACGCAAGACCGAGGCCGCCGCCATTGCCCGTCAGCTTTTCCCTGCAGGCCCACCACAGACCGGCAGCCTGGTGCGCGAGTACTACCAGATCGTTGGCGAAGGCCCTCCACCCGACGCACAGCCTGCGGCGCAGGCGGCGGTGCAACCCGCTGCACCGAACACGGCAGACGCGGCCCTGACACCCGAAAAAACAAAGCGCCCGTCTGGCAGCGCTCCATCCCGTCAAACCCAGGCTGTGCGCGACCCTGCCGACATTGCACTCAGGACCGGCCTGGCTGCACTGGACAAGGAACAGTTCGAGCTGGCCGAGCGCAGCTTCGACCAAGTGCTCCAACGCAGGCCTCGCGACGCTCAGGCACTGGGCAACAAGGGCTTGCTGCGCATGCGCCAGGGCCGCCATGCCGAAGCACTGCCATTGCTGGACCAGGCCTACGCCATAGACCATCAGAGTAAATGGCGAGACCTGCGCACCACGGCCCAGTTCTGGGCTCATCTGCGCGCCGCCGAAGCCGCACTGCAGGCCGATGATCTGACATCGGCACAGCAGTTGTCGCAGCAGGCCCTGCAACAGCAACCCGACAATTTGCAGGCGCTGATGCTGGCCGGTGAGATCAAGGCCCGCGACCAGGATGCGGCCGGAGCCGAAACCTATTACAAGCGGGCTCTGCAGCGCAATCCCGGCAATGTCTCCGCCCTGACTGCCCTGGCCGATCTCTACGCAGCCCAGGGCCAGCCCGAGCGCGCACGCCAGTTGCTCGAAAAGACCGCGCAGCAGCAGGCCAGCCTGGCCCAGGACCTTCAGCCCGTGCAAGCCGGTCTGCTCGCCCGCGAAGCCAATACCGCGCTGGAGGCCGGCCAATTGAGCAAGGCGCTGGGCTTGCAGGAACAGGCTCTGAAACTTACCCCTGCGGATCCCTGGCTCAGGCACCGGCTGGCACGTACCTATCTGCGCATGCAGCAACCCGAATCGGCGCTGCAGGTCATGAACGCTGGCATAGACCTCGCCCCTGCCGAGCCGGACATGCGCTATGCGCGAGCCCTGATCCGCAGCGCCGTCAATGACGACGAGGGCGCACTCTCCGACATGCGGAAAATCCCCGAAGCCCAGTACAGCGACTCCATGCGCAGCCTGCTGAACAGTGCACAAATCCATACTTACATTGCCCAGACTTCAAGCGATCCTGTGCAGGCCAAGGCGCGGCTCGAAGCCGCCGAGCGCGCGGCAGGCAACGACAGCGACCTGCTATACGCGGTCTCCAACGCCTGGTTCCGCATGAACCAGCCCCGGGAAGCCGTGGCAGTCTTTGACCGTCGTATGGCCAGACTCCCCGCCCCAGACCCCGCTGACCAATTGCGGCTGGCTCAGTTGCTCGGCCGCGTGGCCGAGGACAACCGGCTGCAATCTCTGCTTCCGCAGTTGCTGACACGAAAGGACTGGACAGCCGATCAGGATGCGGACCTGTTGGGAATTCAGGCCAGCCACCTCGAACGGCAGGTGGATCAGGCCACAAGCCAGGCTCGCCTGGCGCAGGCACAGCAGCTGGCAGCCTCGCCCCTGCATCAGGGCCAGACCACTCAGGCCCAGCGCAGTGCCGCCCGCGCCCGGCTGATGCTCGCGGCCAATGAGAACGCCGTAGCCCTCGAACAGTTCGACATCGCACTCAAGGACTCGCCCGACAGCTACGACCTGCACATAGGCCGCGGCAATGCGCTCGCGCGCATGTACCAGCTAGAAGCCGCCCGTGCGGAAGCACAGTGGGCCCGGCAGCGTGCGGCCAGCCAGGAGTCCTATCGCCAACTCGCCCTGGTACGGCTGTGGCAACGGATCGGCCAGCCCGATGAGGCCGGGGCACTGCTCGCATCGCTGAAGGCCGACAACCCCGACGACACCGAGGTACTGCTGCACAGCGCGCGCCTGGAGCGTTCGGAAAGCCACTACGCCCAGGCCCTGTCCTCCTACCGGGACGCACTGGCCATCGAGCGCCGCAACCTGCCTGCAGACGGTACCGCCGCCCCCCAGCCCAGCTCCGTGACCAAGATCGAATCGGACATTGCATCCATAGAAGGGCGCCGCCAGAGCTGGGTCGAGGTTGGTCAGACCGGACTGCGCAAGTCGTCCACCGATGGCATCTCCTCCCTGCACGGCTGGGAGCGCCCCGCCGTGGCATGGTTCCCGCGCGGCTATGACGGTCTCTACTTCCTGCATGTAGACCAGGTCCATCTCGATGCCGGCGCCCTGCCCAGAAACGCCAGCGATGCGATGAGCTACGGCCAAGTCGCAGCCTGGCCCTCGGCCCGATATCCGACCACGGGAGCTCACTCCAAGGCAGATGGCTTCAACGTGGGCTTCGGCTACCAGGCCGACCGCTGGCAATGGGATATAGGTACGACCGGAGCCGGCATGCCTGTCACCAACGTGGTCGGCGGCGTTGCGCATACCGGCGATTGGCGCGATGTCGGCTACCGGCTCGAGGTGTCGCGCCGCCCGCTGACCGGCAGTCTTCTTGCCTATGGCGGTGCCCATGACCCCATCACCGGCCAGACCTGGGGTGGGGTGGTCGCCACAGGCGTGTCTGCACGCGCCTCCACCAATGTGGGTGGCTTTGGGGCCTCGCTCAGTGGCAACTACGCGGCCCTGACCGGCAAGAACGTGCGCAGCAACACCCGCTGGCAGCTGCGCGCGGCCTTGGACCGCGATGTCTGGCGCACCCCCAACCAGCTCGTCAACCTGGGCGCAGCCCTGTCCTTCTGGGGTTATGCACGCGACCTGTCCGAATACAGCTGGGGCCATGGCGGCTATTACAGCCCCAACCGCTACGCCTCCATAGCCCTGCCGCTGGAATGGAGCGGCCGCGAAGGCAAGTGGACATGGCTGCTGCGTGCCTCGGTTTCCTTCTCCAGCAGCTCCAGCAACGCCATGGACTATTTCCCCACCGACCCACGACTGCAGGCTCAGGCAAACGCGCTGGGACGGTCGGCCGTTTACACGGGAGGCAGCAGCACGGGCTTTGGCAGATCACTGCGCGCGGTCGTCGAGCACCAGCTCACCTCCAATCTGGCCCTGGGCGCGCAGTTCGAAATGGACAGATCGGCCTACTACGCGCCATCCAGCCTGATGCTCTATGCGCGCTTCCTGCTCGATCCGGTAACCGCACCGCTCGTAAATCGCCCCCGCCCCGTACAGCCCTACTCAAGCTTCTGACATGCAACAGACGACCATGGCCCAAACCAGCCCCGCTCTTACCGCCGGCAACCTGGGCATAGACGGCCTGCCGGACGATATGGGAAAGCTGCCGCACAGCGGTGTGATCGCGCTCGCTGGCTCGTCCGGTACGGCTTTCGAAAACTGGCGCCGGCATCTGGTCCAGGACCTATGCCGGGACTTTCCCACCATGCTGGTGGCTCCTGATGCGCTTCTGCTGGACCGTCTGTTCGCCACCCAGCCGGACAATCACACAGCCCCCCGTCCCGACGCCTGGGTACTGCCAAGCACCGCCCAGAGCCAGCTGCAGGAAGCCGGCTTTGCCGCCCTGCACAAGGATCTCAAGCGCGCGGGCCTGAGACCACAGCAGGCGCTGTGTCTGCTCGACGCCTCGCCCCTGTTCACCGGCGCCTCCCTGGAGCGCATCCACCGTCTGGCTGGCCAGCTCCACCAATGGGCAAGCCAGCGCAAGGCGCCTGTGATACTGTGCTTTGAAGCACCGGGCGACGAAGTGCATGGCATGCTGACCAGCTTTGCTCACGCCTTCCCGTACTACGCCCTCCTGGAGCAGGACGGCAATGGGCTGGCTCTGCGCCTGGAGCGTTGGAACAGCGCGCAGGGTGCCGTCTTCGCCATCCGGCTGGGCCTGCAGGCGCCAGACTGGGCCGATACCGCCCAGCGCCTGCACGCCAACGGTGTCGTCATGCAGGGGTCCTCCGCACAGCTCATATACGCGCCCGACGAACTGGATGTCTATGCCACGCAGGCCGCCGTTGCGGACCAGCGCCAGCCGCCTGCGCCCTGGCATGTGGTCGCGACCCGGGAACTAATCCCCGAAGCCGTGCAACACGCCCTAGGTGCAACCGTGTTGCTGGACGCCGGCAGCAGCATCGAATTCGAAGCTCTGGCTCGCATGGTGCACCAGTTGCGACGCACCCACCCGCAGACGCTCAAGATCGTAGTCCGCGAAACCGTTGGCAAGCTACGCCTGAACAGCGAGCAGGCGCTGCTGCGCTTGGGTGCCAACGACGTCATCTACCGCGAGCTGGGCTTTTCCCGGCTGCTGCAGCGACTGCGGGACCTGCAGTCCCAGCGTTTCTCGCGCCAGGTTCCCGAAAGCTACGAGCAGGCCCTAGATGCCTTTCTGCCCATTCCGGAACGGGGCTATCAGCAGCCTGCGTATTTCTGCACCCTGACCCTGAACATGCTGCGCAAGACGCAACCCATGGGCCTGAGCCATAGCCTGATCCAGTTGCGGCTGCTAAGCCATGCCTCCCATATCCAGGCCATAGAAGCCTATCGCCCCTCGCGCGACGGAGACCTCATCACCGCCGACCATGATTCCATCTACGTCTTCCTGTTCGCCTGTGGGGAGTCCGATATCGACACTGCCCTGCCCCGTCTTTTCCTGCAGCCCCTGGCCCAGTTGTTCAGCTCCCAGACTTCAGACAGTAGCCACGAAGGCATGCTGCTGATGCTGGGTCGCCTGCAATCGGCCGCCGAGGCTGGGCTACCCGACTACACCGCAGTGGCAATGCCAGGCACGACTGCCCGTCGCCCGATTAACGCACAGATGCACAACTCCGTGCAGCCATCTGCAACCCTGCCCCGTATCGCACCAGCGACAGATGCAGCCGCAAGCGCATCGGTCATGGGCCACAGCCCCATCCCCAGACGTCCTTCCCCGCCTCACAGCGCCTAGGAATACGCCATGTCCTTTTTCCTGTTCCTCACCGGCATCACTGCTGGCATCGTCATCGCCGTGGCACTGTGGCTGCTCGGACGCATCGAATCCGGCAACAAGCTGCTGAGCCGCCTGCGCAGGCCCCACTATCTCCAGCCCTACCAGCCAGGACCATCGGCGCGTCCTTCAGGAAAAGGCTAAGCCTCATGCAACGTCTCGTCTTTATCTCCCCCCTCGGAGGCTCAGGCTGCACCACTCTGGCCGCCCATATTTCGGTACTGGCTGTGCAGCGCGGCAGCGACTGCCTGGCCCTGGACCTGAGTCCCGGCAACATGCTGGGACGCTACCTGGGTCTGCCTTCCTGCGCCGCACAGGGCTGGAGCAATGCGCTGCTGCAGCAACAGTGGTGGGGCCAGGCTGCAATGGCCAACTCTGCGGGCTTGCAATACATGCCGCGCGGTTACCTCAATGACCAGGAATGCAACCGCCTGCATGCGCACTGGCAAAGCCATCCCAACTGGCTGTCCGAAAACCTGCAAGCATTGGACCTGTCATCCTCCACCCTCGTAGTCATGGACGCACCCCCTCCATGCTCCCCCCTG
This sequence comes from Comamonas resistens, assembly GCF_030064165.1. Taxonomy (NCBI): domain Bacteria; kingdom Pseudomonadati; phylum Pseudomonadota; class Betaproteobacteria; order Burkholderiales; family Comamonadaceae; genus Comamonas; species Comamonas resistens. The sequence goes on along the minus strand of NZ_CP125947.1, from coordinate 1,096,274 downwards.
GGCCGTCAAGCCCTGCAGGCTGCCGACCTGGCGGTCGTGGTGCTGGACGCTTCCGAGCGCACCTTGCAGGCGCATGCCGCCATACAGGCGCTGCAGCAAAGCCTAGCGCCCCAGACGCGGCTACAACTGGTCGTGAACCGCTACGCACCACGCCGCCCGACCCAGCAGGCCGCGCTGGAGCAATTGCGCCAGCAATGGGGGGAGGCCCTGCTGCCAGATCTGGTCCATGACGACGAAGCCATCTGCGAAGCCCTCTCGCAAGGCCTGTGTGTACATCAACGCCTACCCGACGCGCAGTCCGCCCACGACTTCCAGGGACTGGCCTTCAGGCTGTTGTCAGATCTCGCCCTCCTGCCCCAGGATCCGCCATGAACCCTCTGCACTTCAGCGCCCTCTGGCTGGCCAATCAGTTGCAGGTCGAGCAGCCCGCGCAGTGGTCCTCGTGGGCCAGGCGACTGTTCGTGCTGCCCCGCCGCACGCAGGCCTGGATGCCTCTGACTTCCACACAGGTGCCCGACCCGCTGCAATGGCTGGCGCACCAGTTGCAACTGGATTCCGGTGCCTCGCCACAACAGTGGCTGCTGGCCCTGTTCCTTCGCCCCGACCCTTCAGGCCGCCAAGGCGGCATGCACCTGGAAAACCTGCTGGTCGCAGTGCTGCAGCCCATGTTCCAGGCGCTGGCCTGGATCTGGAGCGGAGTGTGGCTGCTGCTGCGCCCCCTGCTGCTGATCCTGTCCTGGCCCATACGCATGGCCATGCGCGGCGCCGAACGCGTGGCCTCGCGCATCGATTCGGACGCCTTCGGCCGTCAGGCCGACTCGCTGCTGCATCCGCTGTTCGCCATTCCGGGCATGCGCTGGGCCGTGCTGGGGGCAGGCGCCGCCGTCACGGCGGTGGTCATGACCACGCCCCTGAGCTGGGCCGGGCAGTTGCTGTTCCTGATCATCATCTGGCTGCTCTCCCTGGTCCTGCGCAAGCTGCCCGGGCGCTTTCCATCGCTGGCCCTGTCCACGCTGAGCCTGATGGCCATGGGACGCTATGCCTGGTGGCGCATGAACAACACGCTGCAGTTCGACAGCGCGCTGGAAGCGGCTCTCGGCTATGGCCTGCTGGCCGCCGAAGCCTACACCTGGCTGATCGTCATCCTGGGCTTCATACAGACGGCCTGGCCGCTGCAGCGCAAGCCCGCCCCGCTGTCCGGACCGCCCTCGAGCTGGCCCACGGTGGACGTCTTCATCCCCACCTACAACGAGCCCCTGAGCGTGGTCAGGCCCACGGTGCTGGCTGCCATGGCGCTGGACTGGCCCGAGGACAAGCTCAAGGTCTACATCCTGGATGATGGCCGTCGCGAAGAATTCCGCGACTTCGCCAACCAGTTGGGGGTGGGCTACATCTGTCGCACGGACAACCGCCATGCCAAGGCGGGCAATCTCAACCATGCCCTCGCGCAAACCGACGGAGAACTCGTCGCCATCTTCGATTGCGACCACATTCCCACGCGCAGCTTCCTCAAGACCGCCGGTGGATGGTTCCAGCGCGATCCGCTGTGCGCCATGCTGCAGACGCCGCACCATTTCTTCTCGCCCGACCCTTTCGAGCGCAACCTGGGCACCTTCCGGCGTGTACCCAACGAAGGGGCGCTGTTCTACGGCCTCATCCAGGACGGCAACGACTTCTGGAATGCCACCTTTTTCTGCGGCTCCTGCGCCGTGTTGCGGCGCGGCCCCCTGCTGGAAGTCGGCGGCATTGCCGTGGAGACGGTGACCGAAGACGCCCACACTGCGCTCAAGCTGCACAGCAAGGGCTACAACACGGCCTATATCAATGAAACACAGGCTGCGGGCCTGGCCACCGAAAGCCTCTCCGCCCACATCGGCCAGCGCATCCGCTGGGCGCGCGGCATGGCACAGATCTTCCGGCTGGACAACCCCTTCCTCAAGGCCGGTCTGAGCCTGTGGCAGCGCATCTGCTATGCCAATGCCATGCTGCACTTCTTCTTCGGCCTGCCGCGACTGGTGTTCCTCACGGCCCCCATGGCCTATCTGTTCTTCGAGCTGCACATCATCAACACCAATGCCGTGCTGCTGATGCTCTATGTACTGCCCTACATATTGCAGACCAACATCGCCAACGCCCACGTACAGGGCAAGTTCCGCCACACTTTCTGGGCCGAGGTCTATGAAACCGTTCTGGCCTGGTACATCGCCCTTCCCACCACGGTGGCCCTGCTGTCGCCACGCCATGGAAAATTCAATGTCACGGCCAAGGGCGGGCTTGTCACGCACAGCTATTTCGACTGGGCCATCTCCCGACCCTACACAGTCCTGGTTCTGCTCAACATTACTGCCTTCTTTGTGGGCCTGTGGCGCCTTGTCTACGCCAACTCCGACGAGCCGCTGACCGTGCTGCTCAACATGGTCTGGACGGCCTACAGCATCTTCATGCTGGGCACGGCGCTGGGCGTGGCCACCGAGTCCAAGCAGGTACGCCGCATGCACCGCGTGGCATCCGAGCTGCCAGCCACGCTGTACCTGCCTTCGGGTCATGTGCTCAAAACCAACTGCACCGACTTCTCCATGTCCGGCCTGGGCCTGCAGGCCGCGCCGGGCCTGACCCTGCCTCCCGGCAGCAACCTGGATGTTGGCCTGTGGTTCGACCAGCGCGAATGCGTCTTCCCCGCACGCGTCATCGCCTGCCATGCAAACGGTGCCATAGGGCTGGAGTTCGGCGAACTGAACAAGTTCCAGCAGATACAGCTGGTGCAATGTACGTTCGCGCGCCCCGCCGCCTGGCGCGAATGGAGCAACGAGCACGACACCGACAAACCCCTGCAGGGCCTGCTCGAACTCGGCATCCTGGGCCTGCATGGATACCGCAAGTTCTGGCACTCCCTGGTTGCGGAAATGCGCAGCGCCCGACAGTCCCTTCTCACGCCTTCTAAGAGCACGCCATGAGCTACTGGAGTTTCTATTTTCTCGCCAAGGTCGGCCTGCACTACGCCGGCTACCTGAGCCTGCATTGGCTATTGAACCTGCTGCTGGCCCTCGTTGTGTTCTGGCCACTGCAATCACGGCTATGGAAGAGCCTGCGCCTGGCCGTGGGCCTGATCGCGGCCATCGCCCTGCTGTACTACGACACGCACTTCCCGCCCATCTCGCGCGTGCTGTCCCAGGTCTCGGCGCTGGCCGGCTTCAGTGCCAGCTACATGCTCGAGCTGGTGCAGCGCGTCGTCTCCTGGCAGGCCCTGCTGGGCTTTGTCGTTCTGCTGGCGCTCTACAGCGTACTGGCGCGCCGCATCCGCTTTGCCACGTTTGCACTGCTGGCCATTCTGAGCGTTCCGCTGGTCACCCGCCTGCAACAAGGACCTGTCAAGCCCGTGCTTGCCCAGACCCAAGACAGCGCCCAGCCCGGTGCCGCCGCACCCGCAGCCACGCCCGATGCCTTGCTTGCCAACTTCTACGCCAGTGAACACCAGCGCCGGCTGAACTTCGCCTCGGGCACCACACCGCCCTTCGATATCGTGCTGCTGCATGTGTGCTCATTGGCCTGGGACGACATGGAGTTCGAAGGCATGCGCAACACACCTCTGCTGCAGCGCTTCGACGCCGTCTTCACCCAGTTCAACAGCGCGGCCAGTTACAGCGGCCCGGCCCAGTTGCGCGTGCTGCACGGCAGTTGTGGCCAGATGCCGCACAAGGCCCTCTATGAAGGCACGGACTCGGCCTGCAACGTCTTCCCCAGTCTGGAACAGGTCGGCTACCACACCAGTGCCCTGCTCAACCATAACGGCGTCTTTGACGACTTTGCCCAGTCGCTGCAGGAGCGCGGCGGCTTCGCAGGCAAGATGGAGAAGAACCAGGGCGCCCCAGAGGCCATGCAGAGTTTTGACGGCTCTCCTGTCTACAGCGATCTGGCCCTGCTATCACAGTGGTGGAAGGAACGCCAAAGCCGCGGCGACGAGCCTGTGGCCCTGTACTACAACACCATCACTCTGCACGACGGCAACCGTGTGCCCGGCATTGCATCGCGCAACAGCCTGCAGACCTACAAGCCACGGCTGACGCAGCTGTTGTCTGACTTCGACCGCTTCATCAGCCTCCTTGAGTCCAGCGGCCGCCCCGTGCTACTGATGCTGGTGCCCGAGCACGGCGCCTCGCTGCGGGGTGACAAGATGCAGATCTCTGGCATGCGCGAGATCCCCGGCCCGCGCGTGACCCTGGTGCCCACGGCCATCAAGCTCATCGGCCTGCCGCATCCAGCCGGTGCGACTGGAGCAGCCCCTGCCGGTCAGCCCTCCGCCCAAACCGGCCCTGTGATCGTGAGCAAGCCCACAAGCTACTTCGACCTCTTCACGCTGGTCAACAACCTCATGCAGGACAACCCCTATCGTCCCGGAGCCACGCCACTGGCCGGCCGGGTGGCTCAGTTGCAGGGCACGCGCTTCGTTGCAGAAAACGCGGATGTCGTCGTCATGCATGACGACAACGGACAATATCTGCTCAAGTCCGGCACTGACGCCTGGATCCCCTACACCAACTGAGCGGCGCAGCGCACAGCAAAGCCTGCCGCAGTTGTGGCATGCTCGGAAGCACTGCGGCGCAGTAGCCGCAGGCTTCCAACTGATCTCCTATGCAACATTTCTGGCGCGGTCCACGCTGGACACTGGCCGTTCTCCTGGCCATCCTCGGCATGCTCGGGCCGTTTTCCGTAGACACCTATATCCCTGCCTTCTCCGGCATCGCCCAGGCACTAGGTGCCACGCCCATAGAGATGCAGCAGACGCTGTCTGCCTATCTGCTGGGCTTCGCCTTCATGAACCTGTTCCATGGCGCGCTGGCCGATAGTTTCGGCCGCCGCCCGGTAATTCTCTGGGGGCTGGTGGCCTTTGCGCTGGCCTCTGCGGGCTGTGCCCTTTCCCGCGATATCACCCAGCTGGTGGTATTCCGCACGCTGCAAGGCCTGTCCACGGGCGCCGGCATTGTGGTCTCGCGCGCCATCGTGCGCGATATCTTTCCGCCCGCCCAGGCCCAGGGCCTGATGGCGCAGATCACCATCTTCTTTGGCATCGCCCCTGCACTCGCTCCGGTGATCGGAGGCTGGCTGTTCGTGCACCTGGGCTGGCAGGCGGTGTTCTGGTTTCTGAGCGCGGTTGGCGTGCTGCTCTGGGCCATCAACATCAAATTCCTGCCCGAGTCGCTGCCCCTGGAAAAGCGTCAGCCCTTTCGCTTCAAGCCGCTGATGCAAGGCTATGGCGTGCTGCTCACCGACCCGCGCTTTCTGTTGCTGGCACTGGCCAGCGGCGTACCGTTCAACGGCATGTTCCTCTATCTGCTGTCGGCACCCGCCTTTCTGGGCGACATCCTGCACCTGGAGCCCACGCAGTTCTTCTGGTTCTTCATCGCCACGATCAGCGGCATCATGGCCGGCAGCTGGACCAGCGGGCGTCTAGCCGGGCGCATTCCCCCCAAGCGCCAGATCCGTCACGGCTTTCTCATCATGTGTTTGACTTCCATCGTCAACCTGGTGGCCAATATGCTCTGGACTGCCCACGTGAGCTGGGCACTGATTCCCATCAGTCTGTTCGCCTATGGCTGGGCGCTGATGGTGCCCGTGGTGACGCTGCTGGTACTGGACATCCACCCCGAGCGGCGCGGTCTGGCCTCCTCTTTGCAGGCTGTGGTCGGCTCGGTTGCCAACGGCTTTGTCGCGGGCGTGATCGCACCGCTGGTCATGCACTCCGCCGTGTTGCTGGCAACCGGCTCCATCCTCATGATGCTGATCGGCCTGGTCTCCTGGATCTATCTGCATCACCACTGGCCCGAAATTGGCCGCCATGCTTCTGATCAATGAAATATCAATAGCTGCTGGCGCTTGCCAGACAAGGGGTTCAGCGCAAATTCATGCTGAATCCAATATTCATCAGGCGCAAGCAGCTCACTTTTTCAAAGTCATGAATACAAAAAAGCCAGCGTAAAGCTGGCTTTTTTATTTCAGGCCTGAGCCTTAGCGATTAACGCTCGTCACGACGGGGAGCGCGAGGCTTGCGCTCGAAGCCGCGATCAGCACCACGCTCGCCATGAGGCTGGTAGGGCTTGCCGGCGCTCTGACCGAAAGCGGGACGGCGGTCGCCGCCACCAAAGCCACGCGACTCACCGCCGCGGAAGCCGCCTTCGCGGCCACCGTGGGCAGCGTCACGGCCACCGCCAAAGCTCTTGCGAGCAAAATCACCACCCTCACGGGGGCCATCGCCGCGACGCTGACCGCCGCCGAAGCCACCACGCGATTCACCACCGCCAAAACCGCCACGGTTGCCGTTGCCACCGCGGTCGCCAAAGCTGCGTTCACCGCGCTGCTCGTCACGACGCTCGAAGCTGCGCTCCGGACGGTCGCCACCAAAGCTGGGGCGGCCACCACCGAAACCACGCTCGCCACCGCGCTCACCGCCACGGTCAGCAAAGCGATCACCGCGAGGCGCGCCGAAACCACCACGGTCACCACCGAAACGATCACCGCCACGGTCGCCACCGAAGCCACCGCGGTCGTTGCCACGGCCGCCGCCAAAGCTGCCGAAGCCGGACTTGCGGCCATAGCCTTCGCCATCGCGACGGCCACCAAAGCCACCGCGGCCACCACCGCCGCCGCGGCGGCCATCACGCTCGCCGGCTGCGGGGAAGCGCTGCACAGGTTCCAGGCCCGGGATCACTTCGGACTTGAATTGCTGGCGGGTGTAGCCTTCGATATCGAACACGCGACGACGGTCACGGAATTCGGCAAAGGTCACGGCCACACCTTCACGACCGGCACGGCCGGTACGGCCGATACGGTGGGTGTAGTCTTCAGCCTTCATGGGCAGACCGTAGTTGAAGACGTGGGTGATCGTGGGCACGTCGATGCCGCGGGCAGCCACATCGGTAGCCACCAGGATTTGCACCTGGCCATTGCGCAGCGCCATCAGGCGGCGGTTACGCAGGCCCTGGCTCAGCGCGCCATGCAGTGCCACGGCCGAGAAGCCGTCCTGCTGCAGGTCGTTGGCCAGACCGTCGCACTCCACTTGCGTAGAGGCAAACACGATGGCCTGGTTGATGCTGCTGTCGCGCAGCCAGTGGTCCAGCATCTTGCGCTTGTGCTGGGCGTTGTCGGCCCAGAACAGCACCTGCTTGATGTTCTCGTGCTTTTGCTGAGCGGTGGCAATCGTGATCTTCTGCACGTTGGCACCGTTGTCATGCATCACGCGCATGGCCAGCTGCTGAATGCGGGGCGCAAACGTGGCGCTGAACATCATGGTCTGCTTGCGCTGGGCCGTCATCTGGTTGACTTCGGCCAGGTCGTCGGCAAAGCCCAGGTCCAGCATGCGGTCGGCCTCGTCCACGACCAGGAATTGCACCTGATCCAGCTTGATCTGCATGGAGCGCTGCAGGTCCAGCAGACGGCCAGGCGTGGCCACCACCAGATCAGCGTTCTGCAGCTTGGCGATCTGCAGCTGATAGGGCATGCCGCCAACGATGTTGGCAATGCGGATGCCGCGGCAGTGCTTGACCAGCTCGATGGCGTCATGCGCCACCTGCTGGGCCAGTTCACGCGTGGGGCACAGAACCAGCGCGCCGGGCACGGCAGCCTTGAAGTTGCGGGCGTTGGTCGGGTCCTTGCGCTTGGCGCGCTTGGGGGCAGGCTGGCCATTGGCTGCAGCTTCTGCGCACAGGCGGTCGAACTCGGCCTTGGCAGCAGCGTCGGCTTCAGCGCGTTGCTTGATCAGCGTGTGCAGCACGGGCAGCAGGAAGGCAGCCGTCTTGCCAGAGCCGGTCTGGCTGGACACCATCAGGTCCACAAAAGGCTGCTCGCCGCCGCTGTTCATGGCCAGCGGAATGGCCTGCTCTTGCACGCCTGTGGGCTTGGTGTAGCCGAGATCGGCCACAGCCTGCACCAGCTCGGGGGCCAGGCCCAGTTCTACAAAGCCGTTGGGTTCGGCTTCAGCTTGCTCTTCAGCAGCTGGTTCGACATCAAATTCCTCGGCATCTACGGCAGCCAGCATGGCGTCGAGGCGGGAATCAAGTTCAGGAGAAGACAAAGACATATCGGCAGCGGCCACTTGGCCCTGCTCCAGGGATTTTTCAGTCATGAAAAACTCACGAAAAAAAGCGGCGCAGTCAGCGTGCTGCCCACTTCTTTTGACGGTTGGTTATCAACATCCACCGTCAGACTTTGACTGCCCGTTCGCAAAAGGGGCAGATGGGCGTTATGGCTTGGCGTGTCGGCTGTATGCAGGCCGCTGCACGCAAGTAAGAACCCGGTGTGTGATGGAGATGCGCAAATTACCCATATATCGGGTAAGCAGCGCATTGTCTCATGCACCGGGTTTTCCCGCAAGTGGCAGGGCTATACCACTCTGCAGTCGGCTCAGACGCTCAGCAATTCCTTGCGATAGTGCTGCAGCTCGTCGATGGACTCATGCACATCGGCCAGCGCCGTGTGGCGCTGGGCTTTCTTGAAGGAGGTATAGGCCACGGGCTTCCAGCGCTTGGCCAGCTCCTTCAAGGTGCTGACGTCGATATTGCGATAGTGAAAGAAATTGTTGAGCTTGGGCATGTAGCGCTCCATGAAGCGCCTGTCCTGACCGATGCTGTTGCCGCACAGCGGCGTCTTGCCCTTGGGCACGTATTTGCCCAGAAAGGCAATCAGCGCAGCCTCCGCCTCGGCCTCGGTCACCGTGGATGTCTTGACCCTGTCGATCAGCCCGCTTTTGCCATGCGTGCCCTTGTTCCAGGCGTCCATACCATTGAGAAGCTCGTCCGATTGGTGAATCGCAAATACCGGGCCCTCGATGCGGGTTTGCAGGTCTGCGCTGCTGACCACCACCGCGATCTCGATGATGCGGTCGTGGTCGGGGTTCAGGCCCGTCATCTCGCAATCGAGCCACACCATATTGAGGTCGGATTTGGGCAGAACAGGGGCGTCGGCGGGCAGTGACTCGGCACTGACGGAATTCGTACAGGAAGCTTCAGACATGGCACAAATTGTCGCCTACACTGCCAATACATGGCTTCCAACCTAGATTTTTCACTGGCACTTTCGCTGCTGTTTGCAGCAGCAGTGCTCTTGCAATGGCTGCTGCGCGTCTGGCTGATTTCGCGCCAGGTACGGCATGTGGCGCAGCACCGCGCCGCCGTGCCGGCAGCCTTCGCTCACCGCCTCAGCCTGGCCGCACACCAGAAAGCTGCTGATTACACGCTGGCCAAGGCCAAGGTCTCGCTGATTGACATCACTCTATCGGCCGCCGTGCTGCTGTGCTGGACGCTGCTGGGCGGACTGAACTGGCTCAACTCCTGGCTGCTTGAATTCATCAACCCGGGCCTGTGGCAACAACTGGCGTTGCTGGCTTGCTTTGCCGTGATCTCGTCGCTGATCGAGTTGCCGCTTTCGCTGTACCAGACCTTCAAGCTGGAGCAGCGCTTCGGCTTCAACCAGATGACGCTGGGCCTGTGGCTGGGCGACCTGCTCAAATCCACGCTGGTGGGCGCCACCATCGGCCTGCCACTGGCTGCATTGATTCTCTGGCTCATGGGCTCCACGGGCCCGCTGTGGTGGCTCTGGGCCTGGGGCGCCTGGACGGCGTTCAACCTGCTGCTGATGTGGATCTTCCCCAGCTTCATCGCACCGCTGTTCAACAAGTTCGAGCCACTGGCCGATGAAGGTCTCAAGGCCCGGGTGACCCGATTGATGGAACGCTGCGGCTTTGCGGCCAAAGGCCTGTTCGTCATGGATGGCAGCCGCCGCTCGGCACACGCCAATGCCTATTTCACAGGCTTTGGCAATTCCAAGCGCGTGGTGTTCTTCGACACCCTGCTCAAACAACTGAGCCCTGACGAAGTGGAAGCCGTGCTGGCGCACGAGCTGGGCCACTTCAAGCACAAGCACATCACCAAGCGCATGGTGCTGATGTTTGGCGCATCCCTGCTGGGCTTTGGGCTGCTGGGCTGGCTCAGCCAGCAACCCTGGTTCTACTCGGGCCTGGGCGTCAACATCATGCAGAGCAAGTACCTGGGCGTACCCGCCGAGAACAATGCTCTGGCACTGCTGCTGTTCCTGCTGGCCGTGCCGGTGTTCAGCTTCTTCATCACGCCACTGATGTCGGCCCAGTCGCGCCGCGACGAATTCGAAGCCGACGCCTATGCCATGCAGCAGGCCGATGGTGCTCAGCTCGCTTCGGCACTGCTCAAGCTTTACGAGGACAATGCCTCAACCCTCACGCCAGACCCTTGGTATGTGAGCTTTTACTATTCACACCCTCCTGCCGTGGACCGATTGGCGCGCATGCCTACTCCCGCGGGCAGCTTGTAACTTCACAAGAGTTTCCAATATGAGCAATATGACCCTGCAACAAAAAGACTGGTCCCAGCAAAAGCGCAGTGCCTTGAGCCCTGAACAGACTCGCGAGCAACTGGCCGCACTGAGCGGCTGGGAGCTGACTGGCACCGCTGCCAGCCCCGTCATCCGCAAGACCTACCGTTTTGGCAATTTCTACGAAACCATGGCTTTTGTGAATGCCCTGGCCCTGGTCGCCCACCAGCAGGATCACCACCCCGACCTGGAAGTCAGCTACAACCGCTGCCAGGTCAGCCTGAACACCCATGATGTGGGCGGCATCTCCGACACCGATATCGACTGCGCCCGCCGCATCGAAGCCTTGCTGAAGCTGGCCTGAGTTCCATGGCAAAACAAGGACGGCGCCCCGGCGCCCAGGCAGCAGCTGATATTCAAACAGGCTTGGTCGTCGCCAGTTACGGTCGCCACTGCGTGGTCGAGACTCCGGACGGCGAGCGCCGCATCTGCCATCCACGCGGCAAGAAAAGCCAGGCGGTGGTGGGCGACCATGTGCAATGGCTGGCCCCTCCTCCCGGTCAGGGCGATGAGGGCACGATCGAGAAGGTCGTCGAGCGCCGCAATGTTTTCTACCGCCAGGATGACATTCGCACCAAGACTTTTGCCGCCAACCTCGACCAGTTGCTGATCCTGATCGCTGCCGAGCCTGTATTCAGCGAGGTGCAGCTGGCCCGCGCCCTGATCGCCGCCGAGGCGGCTCACATCACGCCCATCATCGCGCTCAACAAGATGGACCTGCAAGAGCCGTTCCTGCGCGCCTGGGAGCGGCTAGAGCCTTACCGTACCATGCGCGACGCGGTAGATGACCCACCGCACTACATGGTGCTGCCGCTGTCGCTGGAAGATGCCGACGAAGAAGATCGTGAGGCCATCATCGGCCTGCTGCAAGGCAAGACCACGCTGGTGCTCGGCCCCTCAGGCGTGGGCAAAAGCACGCTGATCAATCTGCTGCTGCCTGACGCCAAGGTCGCCACCAACGAAATCTCGCAGGCGCTGAACACCGGCAAGCACACCACGACCAGCACCACCTTGTACTGGGTGGATGAAGCGCGCAGCACGGCCATCATTGATTCGCCGGGTTTTCAGGAATTCGGCCTGTATCACATCGCGCCCACACAGCTGCCCGCCTGCATGCCCGATATCGGCGCCCACGCCAAGAACTGCAAGTTCTATAACTGCACGCACTTGCATGAGCCAGGCTGTGGCGTGATTGAGGCCGTCAAAAACGGCTCAGACACCCTGCCCATCAGCGACAACCGCTATCGTATTTACGGCGAACTATTCGATGAGCTGAGCCAGGTTGGCTACTGAATGGACTTCCAGATCAATAGCAGCCAGCGCTTGATACATAAGCGCTGGCTGCTATTTTTATGAGTCACCCCAGCAAGCGCGCAAAGGTCAGCAGGGCCAGGAGCAGCAACCAGACAACGACCGAGCGCCAGACCAGGCCGACCACGCTGCGCAGATGCGCCATCTCGGGCTCGCGGCCAGGGGTGACATCGCTGCCGGGCTCCCACTGCGCCTCGTCACCCTCTTCGCCATAGCCGGCGTCGCGGCGGCGCAGGGCTTCCCCGCCCAGGCGCACATTGATGGCGCCAGCCGTCGCAGCCAGGATCACACCATCGTTGTCATTGGGAAAGCGCTGGGCATACAGACGCCAGTTGTCTATGGCCTCCTCGAAACTGCCCACCATGGCAAAGGACAGGGCCGTCAGCCGCGCCGGCAGCCAGTCGATCACATACCAGGCCCTGGCCGCAACGCGCTGCAGGCGCTCGCTGGTCGGTGCCTGCAGACCTTCCACGCCCTTGCGCGACCAGGCACGCGACAGGTACTCGGCCATGCGGTACATGACCGCGCCCAGCGGCCCCAGGCCCAGCGCCGAGAGGACGGAAAACCAGAAAAGCACGCCGAACACATGGCGGTGCGCTGCCAGTACCGAATATTCGATGACATGGCGCACCACTTCGCTGCGCGGCACCTCACCGGCATCTACCTGCTGCCAGTCAGCCAATGCCTGGCGTGCCGCATACTCATCGCCTGCATCCAGCGCATCGCGAATGCGCGTGAAATGGTGGCTGAACTGGCGAAAGCCCAGCGTCACATAAAGCACGGCCACATTCCAGAGCATGGCCACCGGCCAGCCGATCAGCTCCAGCAAGGCAAAATAAATGCCCAGCACCAGCACACAGGGCAGCAGTACCGCCATGACCCAGGCCAGCCAGCCGTGGTGAGGTTTGCCGGCATCAAAATTGCTGCGCACCGTCACGGTCCAGGCGCGATAGCCCCCCTGTACCAGATTGGATCGGGCCAGCGGGCGCGCCTGCTCCAGCAGCAAGGCGATCAGGATGGCAAAAAAGCTCATTGCTTCATCATACCGGCGCAGTCGTGCAGCTTGTTACAAGCATCATTTCAGACCGCCAAAAAACGATAGAGATTGCGCAGCATGCCTGCTGTGGCCCCCCAGATATAGCGCTGCTGTGCGCCGTCCTGGTAGGGCATGGCAAACCACTGCCGCTGCACGCCCTGCCAGAGCATGCCTCTACGTTCGTGATGTGCGGGATTCAGCAGAAAAGAAAGCGGCACCTCGAACAAATCCGCCACTTCTCCCGGGTTGGGAAAGTAGGCGGGCTGCGGCTGCACCAGCGCCACCACGGGCGTGATGTTGAATGCGGTTCCCGTCACATAGATCGGCAACCGCCCCAGCACTTCCACATTCTTGGCTAACAAGCCCACTTCCTCATGCGCTTCGCGCAGTGCCGTGGCTTCTGCAGAGACATCCTGCGGATCACGCTTGCCACCCGGAAAAGCGACCTGCCCCGAATGGGTGGAGAGCTTGGCCGAGCGCACGGTCAACAGCACCGTCGGCTGCTCGCGCATCACAATGGGCACCAGTACCGCGGCATCCAATGGCGCGCGGGTAGTGAAGCGCTTTTCCTCCATGGCTTCGGGCACCCAGTCCCGGCTACTGGCAAAGCGGTGACGCAGCGCCTGGGGAGTCTGGGCATCCAGCGGCACGCTGGGCAGCTCACTATCCACCCCCAGCAAAGGTGCCAGCCTGGGATCGCTGATTCCCACAGAGCTTGTGTTCTTAGAAGCTTGATCGGATGAAAGCATGTACTTTGATGCAGCAAGGCATAAAAAGTCCCCAACGCTTGCCCAATAGCGCGTGAGCATCCACAGGGGGGCATTGGCTCGGGGCGGCCCGGCTGCAATAAAAAAAGCCGCCACAGCGAACTGTAGCGGCTTTCTCGGAAAGACTTCCTAAGCGCGGATTACTCGGCTGCGGCTGCAGTCTTGACACGGCGCTGGGGCAGCTTTTCCTTGATACGAGCAGACTTGCCGCTACGCTCACGCAGGTAGTACAGCTTGGCACGACGCACATCGCCGCGACGCTTGACTTCAATGCCAGCGATCAGAGGGGAGTAGGTTTGGAACGTACGTTCCACGCCTTCACCGCTGGAGATCTTGCGCACTGTGAAGCCGCTGTTCAGGCCGCGATTGCGCTTGGCAATCACCACGCCTTCGTAAGCCTGCACGCGCTTACGCGAACCTTCCACCACGTTCACGCTCACGATGACGGTGTCACCAGGGGCGAATTCGGGGATGGTCTTGTTCAGGCGAGCGATTTCTTCTTGCTCGAGGGTCTGGATCAGATTCATGATGTAAGTCCACCTTGATCTTGTCCGCGCCAAAATTGGCAAGCTCCGGGATTGGAGCTATGGCTGTATTACAAAGCAGCCGATGGGGCTGCTCCGCTATTCCTTACAGCGGCCGGATAGAGGATCAAAGAGCCTGCAATTATAGCTTGGTCCTTGTTTTTGCCAAAAACCCCTCGTCCTTGGCATTGAGCAACCCCTGGCCACGCGCCTGCTCGATCAGCTCCGGCCGGTGCTGGGCCGTGATGCGCAGGCGCTGATCCCGGCGCCAACGCTCGATATTTGCGTGGTGGCCCGACAACAGCTCGGCCGGCACTTCCTGCCCATTCCAGACCTCGGGACGGGTGTAATGCGGGCAATCGAGCAATCCATCCAGCGCGGGATTGAAGCTGTCCTGCTGAAAGCTGCCTTCATCATTGAGCACGCCGGGCTGCAGCCGTGTCAGAGAATCAAGCAACACCATGGCTGCCAATTCACCGCCGGAGAGTACGAAATCCCCCAGGCTCAGCTGATGCGTCACGTGGGTATCGATAAAGCGTTGATCGATACCTTCATAGCGACCACACAGCAAAATTGCACCACGGCTTTGTGCCCAGTGCGCAACCACCTCATGCTTAAGCGTGGTGCCTATCGGCGAAAACAGCAGGACTGGAGCCGGCTCGGCCTGCTCCTGCGCATCAGCTTCGGCACGCGCGGCGCGAATCGCCTCCAGGCAATGCTGCAGCGGCTCGGCCATCATCACCATGCCCGGGCCGCCACCGAATGGACGATCATCCACGCGGCGGTAATTACCCTCAGCCCAGTCCCGCGGATTCCACAGATGCACAGCCACCTGACCCGAGCCGTAGGCGCGTCGTGTCACCCCGCTCTCCAGAAACGGGGCAAACAGCTCAGGAAACAGGGTAATAATGTCGAAACGCATGATGTGTCTTCGCTTTCAGCTATTTAATCAATAGCTAAAACACGCTGCAAAAAAATCAGTAATCCGGCTGCCAGTCGGCAACGATTTTCTTGCCGGCCAAGTCCACCGAATCCACATAGGCATCCACAAAGGGAATAAGGCGCTCCTGCTCCTTGCCATCTTGCTCAAAGCCCAGCACCAGCACGGTCTGCGGGCCTGTTGCCATCAGATCATTGACCACGCCCAGCTCAACGCCTTCGCGGTTGACCACGGTCAGGCCCATCAGATCCACCCAGTAGAACTCACCGTCCTCGGTCTTGGGGAAATGCTCGCGCGCCACAAAGACACGGGCGCCACGCAAGGCTTCTGCAGCATTGCGGTCCGCCACCTCGGGCGAGGTAGCGACTATGGTGTCCGAGTGAAAACGGGCCTGCTTGACGGGCAAGACAACCGTCCCCGTGAACTGCTTGGCACCTTTTTCAGCCGGCTGCAGATACCAGGACTTGGCAGAAAACAAAGCCTCGGGGGCGCTGCTGAAGGCGTGGACCTTGAACCACCCCTTGATGCCCCAGGCATCGGCAATGCGACCGACCTCGATGGCATCCGCTGGCAAGCTTGTGGCTTCAAGAAGAGGCATATGGCTCATAGGAATCAACCGGGAATATTTGAAAATTCAATAAAAAACGGGCTCCGTCAGGCAAGCCAACGGAACCCGCTTTGAGAAGTGCCTTGAGGGCAGCTACCTGAAATTAGGCAGCAACCTTAGCCGCAGCTTGCTTGATCAGGCGTTCAGCCGTTTCAGAAGCCTGAGCACCCACGCTCTTCCAGTAAGTCACGCGATCCAGAGCGATACGCAGACCTTCTTCAGCGCCACGGGCGCTGGGGTTGTAGAAACCCAGACGCTCGATGAAAGCACCGTCGCGACGCACGCGCTTGTCAGCAACGACGACGTTGTAGAAGGGACGAGCCTTGGAGCCGCCGCGGGACAGACGAATAACAACCATGATATTTCCTTCGGGTGGTTACAGACGGCAGTCAAAAAATTGCCGACTGCGCAAGTTCTCTTACAGCGTTTGAGACACGCGACATGACCACCCGGCCAGCGACACGCTGTAAAACCCTCGATTATATCGAGTTCTCCAGAGGATGCCTATCCAAACTACAACAGACCTGCCTCCACCACGGTATAGCCCGCAATTGCCCTGAGCCCGAAATGTTGCAGCGCATGAATAATGGATTCGTTCCCATGCCCTGCATCTTCCGCTCATGAGCCGCACCTTGACCACCTCCTCCGTCACCGCCAGAACCAAGCACAAGACGGTCGCAACCTGGCTGGCCTTTTTGGGAGGCGCTTTGGGCTTGCACCGTTTCTACCTCTACGGCATGGGCGACTGGATGGGCTGGCTGCTCCCCATTCCCACAGCGCTTGGCGTGTACGGAATCGAGCGCGTTCAGCAACTGGGGCAGGACGACCAACTGAGTTGGCTGCTGATACCCATGCTGGGCTTCACCCTGGCCGGTTGCGCATTGCGTGCCATTCTTTATGGGCTGATGGACAAAACCCGCTGGAACCAGCGTTTCAACCCCGAGCTGCCAGCCGATGCGCCTGCCGGCAGCACTCACTGGGGCACCATCATGGGAATAGGCCTGTCATTGATGCTAGGGGCCACCGTGCTCATGGCCAGCATCGCCTATAGCTTCCAGCATTACTTCGAATATCAAGTCGAGGAAGCACGCAAGATCTCCCAGTGATCTTGAACCACAGCGGTGCTGAGCCTTTCAGCACTGCCTGAACTGAACGCTGAACGCCTGCGCGCATGTAGGCAAAAATCTAATTTTTGTCACTTCGCCTCCAGGTAAAGCCGCCTTTGCAGCAGGCCGCCCACAATGTAACCATCGCATACATTTTGTGATGAATGCAGACCTCAGCCGTCGCCTTGCAGGCTCCGAGGGTCTGGCTTGCCTCATGTCTGCCTCAAGAGGTTCCATGTCCGCACCTACTGACAAGTCTGCCAAGACTGAATCTCCATTCCCCACAGCCACCAGCCTTGTCGGGGCCTATGGCGAACAACTGTTTCGCATTCTGGAGCAAGCCTGCAGCGGCTTTGTTCTGCTCGACGCGCAGAACCGTGCACAGCGCTGGAACGAAGGCTATCTCCAGCTCTTCCCATGGCTGGCTCAGAGTTTGAAGGTCGGCTCCTCGCTGCAAGCCGTGCTGCAAACAGCCTGCGCGGCTGAAAGACACAGCAGTGTGGCCGCAGCCCATCTGAGCACATTATCCCGGCAGCTTCCCAGCGCACAAGCCACGCTTCCCAATGGGCGTGAGGTCTTGCTGGCAATTCACCCCATATCGGCCAGCTACAGCCTGCTGACCTGCAAGGAAATCATCTCTGACAGCAACGACGCCGACGACCTGACATTCTTTGATGCACTGACTCAGCTACCCAATCGCCGACTGCTGCTGGATCGCCTCTCCCAGGCCATGATCCAGTCTGAACGCACAGGCTGGCGCGGTGCTCTGCTGACCATAGACATGAATGCAGGCGAAGCCTTGCAGCAAACGGGCGGCAGTGCCTCTGCCAGCCACCTGCAGCAGGAGATTGCTCAGCGCCTGTTCAGCTGCATGCGGGCATGCGATAGCGTGGCGCGCGTGGATGCCGAGCATTTCGTCATCATGATTTCGGACCTTTCCCCGGACCCCGATCTGGCCAGTCTGCTCGTAGAGCGACTTGGTGAGCGGCTGCAAGACAGCCTCAATGCTGGCTATACCGTCTCTGGCATGTCCTTCAAACTGCAGGCCAATATCGGCGCCACGCTGTTTGGCCCCCACTCACGCTCGGCCAGTGAACTGCTCAATCAGGCCGAGAGCGCCATGTATCGCCTGCGCGATGAAGAAAGCCGTGGCCTGCATTTCTTCCGCCCCGAGCAATTGATGGCCCCCACTGATCGCAGCCTGCTGGAGCAGGAGCTGGGCAAGGCCATGCGCCTCAATCAGTTCGAGATGCAGTTCCAGCCTCAGTATTCTGTTCATGGCACGGCAACAGGCCTGGAAGCCTTGCTGCGCTGGCGCCATCCCGTGCGCGGGCTGGTGCCTCCCCGCATTTTTCTTGCGGTGGCAGAAGACTCCAACATCATTGTTCCACTGGGACTCTGGAGCATCCGGGCCACCTGCGAGCAGATGGCTCGCTGGAAAAACGATGCTCAGTTGAATCACCTGCCCGTGAGCGTCAACATCAGCCCCAGACAGCTGCAGCAGCCCGACTTTGTCGAACAGCTGGAGAGCATTCTTTCCCAAACAGGCATAGCCCCGACCTTACTGATTCTGGAACTGTCCAATCGCTCGCTGCAGCCACTCGATGCCGATCTCGCCACCGTGCTCGGGCAACTGAACACCATGGGGGTGCGCTTGTCACTGGACGACTTCGGCAACGGAGCTGGCAATCAGGACGTTCTGGCCCGACTTCCGCTCTTTCAGGTCAAGCTCTCCCAGACTCTGGTGCAACGCCTGGGGCCCAACAATGCCAGCGATGCTGCAGCACAGACGGCCATCGCTCTGGCCCAACGCGCCCAGGTTCTGCTCGTCGCCTCTGGTGTGGAAACGCTGGAGCAAAGAGCATTGCTGGCCCAGCATGGCTGCCAGCATTTCATGGGTTATTTGTTCAGCGCGCCAGTGCCTGCACACCAACTCAAATCGCTGCTGCATATGCCGCAAGTCGGTCAGCTACGAAAAGCAGCCTGACCCACCCTAGGCGCCAAACAAAAAGGCTTCGCATTGCGAAGCCTTTTTAGCATTTCACCCTTATTCAGAAAGCGTCATCAGCTACTGATAAAGAAGCAGATGCCGATCAATACAGCTGCAGGCTGACCCAGTAGGCAATCGAAGCCACGAAAGCGCTGGCAGGGATTGTCAGAACCCAGGCCCAGACGATGTTGCCAGCCACGCCCCAGCGCACGGCACTGGCGCGCTGAGTGGAACCTACGCCCACGATGGCACCGGTAATGGTGTGTGTGGTCGAGACAGGAACACCCAGGAAGGTTGCAAAGAACAATGTCAAAGCACCACCGGATTCGGCGCAGAAGCCGCCCACGGGCTTGAGCTTGGTGATCTTCTGGCCCATGGTCTTCACAATGCGCCAGCCACCGAACATGGTGCCCATGCCAATGGCCAGATAGCAGCTCACGATGGTCCAGGTCGGGGGCGAGGCATCGCCGGCATTGGCGTATCCTGTGGCGATCAGCAGCAGCCAGATGATGCCGATGGTCTTTTGCGCATCATTACCGCCGTGACCCAGGCTGTATGCACCGGCGGACACCAGTTGCAGACGGCGAAACCACTTGTCTACGCGGTTGGGGCTGGTGCGGCGGAAGATCCAGGCCACCAGCACCATCATCAACGAGCCCAGCAAAAAGCCCAGCACCGGGGAAATAAAGATGAATGCCACGGTCTTCCAGATACCGCTGGCGATCAGCGCACCGGCACCTGCCTTGGCAATCACCGCGCCCACGATGCCGCCAATCAAAGCGTGCGAGGAACTGCTGGGAATGCCGTAGATCCAGGTGATGACGTTCCAGACGATGGCGCCAACCAGAGCGCCGAACACCACATGGGTATCCACAATGCCCGGCTGAACAATACCCTTGCCCACGGTTGCGGCCACGCTCAGATGGAAGATAAAAACCGCAACCACGTTGAAGAACGCGGCAAACACCACGGCCTGCGTGGGCTTGAGAACCCCCGTGGAGACCACGGTGGCAATCGAATTGGCAGCGTCGTGAAAGCCGTTCATGAAATCGAACAGCAAGGCGAGCACCACCAGCAAAATCACAACCCAGAGGGCTGCCTGTACCGGCTCCATGATCGGGCTCCAGCGAGAATCAGGAATTCTCGAGGACGATGCCCTCGATCAGGTTCGCCACGTCTTCGCAGCGGTCGGTGATGGTTTCCAGCAGCTCATAGATGGCCTTGAGCTTGATCACCTCACGCACATCGGGCTCTTCGCGGAAGAGCTTGCTCATGGCGGCGCGCATCACGCGGTCCGCATCACCTTCCAGACGATCGATCTCGTCACAGGTCTTATGCATGGCTTCGACGATAGCCGGATCGGACAGGCGATCCAGCAGCTTGACGGCGTCGCGCAGACGCTCGCAGCAGCGCACGCACAGGTCTGTCAGACGTGTGATTTCGTCAGTCATGTGACGCACGTCGTACAGGGCCATGGTTTCCGCCGAGTCCTGAATCAGGTCGGCCACATCATCCATGGTGTTGATCAGCGAATGGATATGTTCGCGATCCAGAGGCGTGATGAAGGTCTTGTGCAGCAGCTTGGAGACATCGTGGGTCACACGGTCAGCCGCGCGCTCGGCGTTGTCAACGTCAGCGTTGTACTTTTCGCGCAAATGAGGGTCGTTGTAGTTTGCAACGAGTTGCGAGAAGGCGTGAGCTGCTTCAACGATGCGGTCTGCATGTTGATTGAACATCTCGAAAAAATTACCTTCGCGCGGCAATAGCTTGCCAAACAGCATGAATGCTCCTTACCGGGGAAAAAGAAACCAGGCGACGCACTGCAACACAGCATGGTTCCCGGCTTAAACGGGGCGAAGTTTACTCTTGAGTCTTTGTGCGTTTGTGCGCGCATTCAAGACACCCCTTCAAGCCTCACGAAAAATAAAATACACCTCACCTGTCTTGCCTTGGACATCCATAAAAAACTTCACTCGGCCTGCCAGTTCAAATAGAAGAACCCAAACACAGCTCAGTCCGAGCATGTAACAGCAGCTGCGAAACTGGTGGTTCCGCAGCCGTCGCCATGCCGCTTTGCCGCGCTTGACGGCGAGCTTCACGAGCAAGATCTACAGGGTATTCCCCAGGTATTTCCATGCAAAAAACCTGGATCCTGGCTCTCTCCACCATCACCCAGTCAATGCTCCCAGTCGGCAACCCTGAGGCAGGCAATCAACTGTCCCAAGCCGACCAAGCCAACCGGATCACTTACCGGCAACGGCGATATGCAAAGACCCGGAGCAAGCTGCAACCCGCACATGGCAATCCATTCGGATGTTGCGATTTCGTTCCAATAATTTCTTTTCGATCTATCCAAATTTCTTTCAGTTGTTAAATCGAATCAAAAAGAGTTAAAAAGAAGCAAATAAAACAAAAAAATATGACACAAAAACGTCATATTTTTGTCACTTACACAGATTTAAGGGGATTTGAGTCTGAGTCGAAGCAGGTCGTCAAACAGTGCATCGCCATCGACCAAGCGATGCACCTGCCAGCCGCTCTCTTGCTTGCCCAACTCTATTCCCCCAGATAAGCGGCTCTCACCCTTGGATCGCTGAGCAGAGTCTGACCGGGTCCGGTCATGGTGATGATGCCGGACTCCATCACATAGCCACGGTCAGCCACCGCCAGTGCGCGGCTGGCGTTCTGCTCCACCAGAACCATGGTCACCCCCAAGGCATAGACATCTGCCACCACCTCGAAAATCTTGTCCACCATGATGGGAGACAGGCCCATGGATGGCTCATCGAGCAGCAGCACCTTGGGCTGACTCATCAAGGCCCTGGCCATGGCCAGCATCTGCTGTTCGCCGCCGGACATGGTGCCGGCCAGCTGATCCTTGCGCTCCTTGAGACGGGGAAAGATGCCGAACATGCGCTCGATATCGGCCTGGATGCCGGCCTTGTCATTGCGCGTATAGGCGCCCATGAGCAGATTCTCGGTAATCGTCATGCGGGCAAAGACACCGCGCCCCTCGGGCACCATGACCAGCCCTTCGGCCACCAGATCCCAGGCGCCCTTGTTTCTGATGCTTTTGCCTAAATAAAGAATGTCTCCGTCCGCGATGGGCAGGCCCCGCGTCACGGCCTTCATGGTGGTGGTTTTGCCGGCGCCGTTGGAGCCGATCAGGGATACCAGCTCACCCTGGCGCACCTCGAAATCCACCCCTTTGACAGCCTGAATGCCGCCATAAGCCACCTTCAGGCCGGTGACCTGCAGCAGCACCGCACCTGCGGCCTTGGCGGCCTGAGGATGTTCCTGTACTTGATCCTGCATCTTCAGTGGCCTCCGGTGCCCAGATAGGCTTCAATCACTTTTTCATTCTTCTGCACTTCGGCAGGCGTGCCCTCTGCAATCGGTTTGCCGTAGTCCAGTACGGTCACGCGGTCACACAAGCCCATGACCAGCTTCACATCGTGCTCGATCAGCAAGATGGTGCGCTGGTCATTGCGGATGCGGTCGATCAGCTCGCGCAGCTGCACTTTTTCGGTGGCGTTCATGCCGGCCGCAGGCTCGTCCAGCGCAATCAGCTTCGGGTCTGTTGCCAGCGCGCGGGCGATCTCCAGGCGGCGCTGGTCGCCATAGGACAGCGTGCGCGCCCTGAAGTCCGCGTACTTGCCTATACCCACATAGTCAAGCAGTTCCTTCGCACGCGCGCGGATCGCTGCTTCCTCGGCCTTGAAGCGCCGGGTGCGGAGCACCGCGCCGATCAGGCCCGAATGCGTGCGCACATGGCGCCCCACCATGACGTTCTCCAGCGCCGTCATTTCTGCGAACAGACGAATGTTCTGAAAGGTACGTGCAATACCGGCTCTGGCCACCTTGTGCACCGCCGTAGGCTCGTAGGGCTTGCCATCGAGCTCGAACTTGCCGGTATCGGGCGTGTAAAGGCCGGTGATGACATTAAAGAAAGTGGTCTTGCCCGCGCCATTGGGGCCGATCAGGCCATAGACCTGTCCGCGCTCGATCTTCATGTTCACGCCGGACAGGGCCTGCAGCCCGCCAAAGCGCTTGGAGATATCCGAGACGTGGAGGACCGTGGAAGTCATGCTATCTGCCATATCAGTTCATCCCCTTGTCTTCACGATGGACGGCTCAGGTTCTTGCCATGCTCAGGGGTCGGCCACAGGCCGCGCGGGCGCAGCAGCATGATGACAATCATGGCCAGCGCAATCAGCAACTGGCGCAGGATGGAAGCATCGAGGCGCCCGCCCGTCATCTCCTGCAAGGGGCCGGCCACATAGCGCAACACCTCGGGCAATGCCGACAGCAGCACGGCGCCCAGAATCACGCCGGGGATATGACCCAGACCGCCGAGCACCACCATGGCCACGATCATCACGGACTCCATGAGGCTGAAAGACTCGGGCGAGACGAAACCCTGGAAGGCGCCGAACATGGAGCCGGCCACACCGCCGAACGATGCCCCCATGCCGAAGGCCAGCAGCTTCATATTGCGTACATTGATGCCCATGGCCTTGGCGGCGATTTCGTCTTCACGAATCGCCATCCAGGCGCGGCCTATGCGCGAGTCCTGCAGGCGGTAGCAGATCACAATCGTGAACAGCACCAGCGCCAGGAACAGGTAGTAGTAGAGCGTGACGGAAGCGATATCGAAGCCGAAGATCTCCTGGCGCTTGGCCAGATCCAGGCCGAAGATCTTGACCGAGTCCACCTGTCCAATGCCCTTGGGGCCGTTGGTGATGTTGACAGGCTGATCCAGGTTGTTCATGAAGATACGGATGATCTCGCCAAAGCCCAGGGTCACGATGGCCAGATAGTCGCCGCGCAGCCGCAACACAGGCAGCCCCAGCAGCACCCCGGCCCCTGCGGCCAACAGCATACCCAGCGGAATCACCAGCCAGATCGAGGTATGCAGCCCATTGGGAAACATGGCGGCAAAGCCTTCAAAGGTTTCGGCCAGATGGGGCGAGGCCATGAGCGCAAACATATAAGCGCCCACCGCATAGAAAGCCACATAGCCCAGATCCAGCAGACCGGCATAGCCGACCACGATATTGAGGCCCAGCGCCAGCATCACGTAGAGCAAGGCCAGATCGGCAATGCGCACCCAGGCATTGCCGAAGTATTGAAGAACCAGCGGCAGCACCAGCAAGGCCAGGCCACCCAGAACCCAGTGGAGTGTCTTGTTGTTTTGCATGGGCACTCCTTATGCGCGGTCCGCCACACGCTCACCCAGCAGGCCCGAGGGGCGCAGCGTCAAGATGATGATGAGCACAATGAAAGCAAAGATATCGGTGTACTGACTGCCCAGCACCCCGCCCGTCAGATCGCCGATATAGCCCGAGCCGATGGACTCGATCAGCCCCAGCAGCAGGCCGCCGACCACCGCCCCGGCCAGATTGCCGATACCACCGAACACGGCCGCCGTGAAGGCCTTGAGACCCGGCAGAAAGCCCATGGTGTGATGGGCCGTGCCGTAATTGGAGGCATACATGATGCCGGCGATGGCCGCCAGCACGGCACCGATGATGAAGGTGGCCGAAATCACCATGTCCGGCTTGACGCCCATGAGCGCCGCCACGCGCGGGTTCTCTGCCGTGGCGCGCATGGCGCGCCCCAGCTTGGTGTAGTTGACCAGATACATCAGAGTCGCCAGAGCCACTGCGGTGACCACCAGCACCAGAATCTGCGTGGGTGTGATGACCGCCGTGCCTATTTCATAGGGCGTGGAGGACAGCAGCGTGGGATAGGCCTTGTAGTTGGGCTTCCAGATGATCATGGCCAGCGTCTGCAGCAGGATGGAGACACCGATGGCGGTGATCAGCGGCGCTAGGCGCGGGCTGTTGCGCAACGGCCGGTACGCGATTTTTTCGATCACCAGATTCAGCGAGGCCGCCACCACGCAGGCAATGATGGCGGCTATCAAAAGCATGAGCCAGCCAGGCAGATAAGGCATGGCTTCCTGCATCAGGCCTATGCAGCTCCAGCTGGTCAGCGCGCCGACCATCAGCACTTCCCCATGGGCAAAATTGATCAGTTGAATGATGCCGTACACCATGGTGTAGCCCAGGGCTATCAAGGCATACATGCTGCCCAGTACCAAACCATTGATGATTTGCTGCAGCAGGATATCCATACACGCGCACTCCTTCTCCCGTCCAAGATGGAGACACTGCAAGCCTCTCATCCCGAACGACGGAGCCAGCGATGCCATGTCTGCGCCCTGCTTTGTCACGACTTTGTGGGCCGCACGCAGCAGGAAGCTGGCGCGATTCTAGGCAGCGCCCGCCCTGGCGTAAGGGCGGGGTTTCCCGTGGCTTTACAAGAGGACACAAGGCTTTTATGCAGCAGTGCAACATAAAAAACAGGAGCATTCAGCGCTTTTAAATCAATTACTTAACCCGTCGATCAACGCTCAAATGCATTCAAAGCGCGCGCCTGGCGCTAGCATTTCAGTAGAGAAATTACCGCAGTCGTCAAGCCAATGAAAGCTGCCGTCATGCAGCCTGCTGGCAACGGCTCCGCCCACCAGCACCCTATGAACCAGCCTCAGTCCACCTCACCCCAGACCCTCCAGCTCGATGCGCTGCTGGAGCGCGTGCGTGCCTGCACGCTGTGCCAGGGTTTGCCGCTGGGTCCCAGGCCCTTGCTGCAGGCCGGCAGCGGCGCACGCATCCTAATTGCGGGCCAGGCGCCGGGGCGACGTGCCCATTTGAGCGGCATTCCGTTCGACGATATAAGCGGCGAACGCCTGCGCGCCTGGCTGGGCCTGACGCGCGAGCAGTTCTACGACGCCAGCCGCGTGGCCATCATTCCCATGGGCCTATGCTTTCCCGGCACCGGCAAGAGCGGCGACTTGCCGCCGCAGCCCGAATGCGCACCGGCCTGGCGCGCACCCCTGCTGGCATCGCTGCCTCAGATAGCGCTGACCGTGGTGCTGGGCCGTTATGCACTGGCCTGGCACTGCCCCGAGCAGGCGCGCGCCACGTTGTCCGATGCGGTGGCGGCCTGGCTCAAGGCGCCGGGGCCGGTGATCCCCTTGCCCCACCCCAGCCCACGCAATATGGCCTGGCTCAAGCGCCACCCCTGGTTCGAGGCCGAGGTGCTGCCGCTGCTGCGCGAGCGCATACAGCTTGCCCTGGGCACAGCAGGCGCCACCTGATTCACTCCTCTGTGGAGTCGCCCCTGGCCTGCTCCCGCGCGGCCGCATTGAGCGCGCGCAGCTCCTCAAGCTTCTGGCCGATCTTGATCTCCAGCCCGCGCGGCACGGGCTGGTAGAAACCGGGCTCTTCCATACCGTCGGGCAGATAGGTCTCGCCCGCCGCAAATCCGCCCTCCTCGCTGTGCGCGTAGCGATAGTCCTTGCCGTAGTCAAGCTGCTTCATCAGCTTGGTCGGTGCATTGCGCAGATGCAAGGGCACAGGCCGCGTGGTATCGCTCTTCACAAAGGCCTTGGCCTTGTTGTAGGCCATATAGCCGGCATTGCTCTTGGGTGCCACGGCCAGATAGATCACGGCCTGGGCCAGCGCCAGCTCGCCCTCCGGGCTGCCCAGTCGCTCGTAGGTGGCAGCCGCGTCGTTGCACATCTGCATGGCACGCGGATCGGCCAGGCCAATGTCCTCCCAGGCCATGCGCACGATGCGCCGCGCCAGGTAGCGCGGATCGGCACCGCCGTCGAGCATGCGGCAGAACCAGTAGAGCGCTGCATCGGGGTCCGAGCCGCGCACCGACTTGTGCAGCGCGCTGATGGTATCGTAGAACTGTTCGCCGCCCTTGTCGTAGCGGCGCATGCGTTCGCCCAGCACCTTGAGCAGCCAGGCATCGGTGATGCTTGCGACACGAGCCTGCTCGGCCGTGATGGCCAGGGTCTCGAGCGTGTTCAGCAGCCGGCGCGCATCGCCATCGGCATATGCAATCAAACGCTCCAGCGCTTCATCTTCGATAGCTGGCACCGCTTTGATGGCCTGCGCCTTGACCACGATCTGCTTTAGATCTTCAGTGCTCAGGCTTTGCAGCACATAGACAGCGGCACGCGAGAGCAAGGCCGAGTTGACTTCGAACGAAGGGTTCTCCGTGGTCGCGCCGATAAAGGTGAACAAGCCGCTTTCCACATGCGGCAGAAAGGCATCCTGCTGACTCTTGTTGAAGCGGTGCACCTCGTCCACAAAGACGATGGTGCGCTGCTGCATCAGCCCGTCGCGGGCAATCTGAGCCTGCTCCACGGCCTCGCGTATGTCCTTGACGCCCCCCAGCACGGCGCTGATGGAGATGAACTGCGCATCGAAGGCGTCGGCCATGAGCCGCGCGATCGTGGTCTTGCCCACGCCGGGCGGCCCCCAGAAGATACAGCTGTGCGGCCGCCCCGACTCGAAGGCCAGGCGCAGCGGCATGCCCTCGCCCAGCACATGTTGCTGGCCAATGACTTCAGCCAGCGTGCGCGGGCGCAGCCGCTCTGCCAGAGGCTGATGTGCAGCCGAGGATGATGGGGGATGGGATGAGTTGCTGTTGTGCGTGACCATGGCCCTCAAGTATCCATTGCCATGCTTGTCCGCTGCTGCATGCGGGTTGGAGCCTGATCAAAGCAGTTTTTCCCGGCATAGCAAGCGCATCTGCGCAGCCTGTGTTAACCCCAGTTTTGCTATCAGAATAAATGATCATGGAAAATAGGTGTTTTAGCGGATCACCAATCTCCATTAGCGAGGTCACCCCTCACCTACATGGACTGCCGCCCTGAACCTGTCTGCCACAAGCCAGGCTGAGCGGCTTTCTCTCTGATGTTTGCCTGCTGCCACCCCTGGCTAGCAACTCCTGCGACTGATGCGGCTACCACCCATCGGCCAGAACTCAATCGAAAGAATCCGCAGCTTTCCTTGGTTCCAACTGCTCCAGGGTGTGCCGCCGCATGAGCACACGCCGGGGCCTACGCTTATGACAACACTCAAGACGCGGGACATCATTGCCCTCGGCTTCATGACTTTCGCCCTGTTCCTGGGCGCCGGCAACATCATTTTCCCCCCGATGGTGGGCATGGCCGCAGGCCACAACCTGCTGGGCGCCTCGGTCGGCTTTCTGCTGACCGGCGTGGGCCTGCCCCTGCTGGGCGTTGTGGCGCTGGCCCGCGTGGGCGGAGGCCTGGACACGCTGACCAGCCCCCTAGGCCGCATTGCAGGCCTGGTTCTGGCCATTGCCATCTACCTGACCATAGGCCCCCTCTTTGCCACACCGCGCACGGCAACCGTGTCCTTTGAAATGGGCCTGGCGCCATTTGTGGGCAACACCCCCTCCATGCTGCTGGCCTTCACCATCACCTACTTTGTGCTGGTGTCGCTGCTGTCGCTGTTCCCCGGCAAGCTCATGGACAACGTGGGCAAGATCATTACCCCGGTTCTGATCATCGCACTGGCGGTGCTGGGCAGCGCCGCCTTCATGGCGCCCGCCGGCGGCTACAGCCTGAGCACCGATGCCTATGCCACACAGGGCGCGGCCTTTGCCGAGGGATTTTTGCAGGGCTACCAGACCATGGATGCCCTGGCCTCGCTGATCTTCGGCATCGTCATCGTCAACGCCATCAAGGCCGCAGGCGTGACCGACGGCAAGCTGCACACGCGCTACTGCATCTACGCCGGCCTGATCGCCGCCACCTGCCTGGGTCTGGTCTATGTGTCGCTGATCTACCTGGGAGCCACCAGCAGCAATCTGGCAGAGAACGCCACCACCGGCGTGCAGATCCTCACGGCCTTTGTGCAGCACACCTTTGGCCCCGCAGGCTTGTGGCTTCTGGCCATCGTCATCATGCTGGCCTGCCTGACCACCGGCGTGGGCCTGATCACGGCCTGCAGCAGCTTCTTCAGCGAGCTCACAGGCATTTCCTACCGCGCGATGGTCATCGGTCTGTCCGTGTTCAGCACGGTGGTGGCCAACCAAGGGCTGGCCCAGTTGATCGCCGTGGCCGTGCCCGTACTGGTGGGTCTGTATCCCCTGGCCATCACGCTGATCGCCCTGAGCCTGCTGCACCGCTGGAATCGCCCCGCACGCGTCTACAGGCCTGTGATGCTGATCGCCCTGGTACTGGGCCTGTTCGATGCAGCCAAAGCAGCCAATTTCGATGCGCTGGTTCCTGGCTGGCTAGCCAAGCTGCCCGGAGCCGAAATGGGCATGGGCTGGATCACTCCCGTGCTTGCCATGCTGCTGGTCTGCGGCCTGATGGACTTCATGGCCGACGGCAAGACCCGGACAGCGGCCGAGCAGGTTTGAGAAACTATCAAAACATGAGCTGACAGCGCATCATGGACAAGCGCTAAAGGCATATTCGATACAAAAAGGCCCGTGGACTTTCATCCACGGGCCTTTTTATTGATATCTGCGCCAGATCACTGCTTGAGCACATCCGCCCCCTTGGGCGCCGTGAAGCGGAAGGTCGATGCCGGAAGCGAAGCCTGGGCCTGCAGATTCTTGAACTGCATCAATGAACGCTGGCCAAAACTGTCCTCGATATCCAGCGCTGCCAGTTGCCCCTCGGGCGTGAAGCCGATGCGCACGGTCTTGAGCTGGCCGCCCTTTTGCTTGGGGTTGGCCAGCACCCATTCCAGACCTTCACTATCGGGCTGGTTGCTCAAGGCAAAGTCGTTCTGCAGTGTCTTGAGGTCGGTTGCCGAGGTCAGAATGGCTGCGGGCGTGCTGCCCAAAGCCTGAGCCTGTGCGCGCTCCGTCACCTGATTCAGGTCCACGTCATAGAGCCACAGCGTCTTGCCATCGGCCACGATAAGCTGCTCGAAGGGTTTGGTGTAGTTGAACTTGAATTTGCCTGGGCGCTGGAACTCGAAGCTGCCGCTCGACACCTTGGTGCGCGATTCCTGCCCGGCCTTGGGCGGCGAAGTCACGGACTGGGTGAACTCGGCCTTGCCCGCCTGGGTGTTCCTCATAAAGGATTCCAGGCTTTTCAGCCCATCAGCCCATACGGATGCTGCGCTACCAGCTATCAAAATTGCAGTGACTAATCTTTTCATAAAAGCTCTCCAATGGGAGGATGGGGCGCCAGCAAGGGCCGCCCAGCAGCAAAGGCGCCCGTCCCCCTCCGGGGGAAGGCGCGCAGCGCCTCAGGGGGTATCAAGATTCCCTGTTCGGTACCAAAACATCGCGCTGCCCACTGGATGTGAGCGAGCTGACCAGCCCGGCGCGTTCCATCTGCTCCAGCAGATTGGCCGAGCGGTTGTAACCAATGCGCAGTTTGCGCTGCACATAGGAAATGCTGGCCTTGCGGTCTTTCAGCACGATCTCCACGGCTTGATCGTAAAGCTCGTCCTTCTCGCCACCACCTTCGCCGCCCTCCTCTCCTTCACCCTCGGCGCTGCCGCTGTCCAGCACGCCGTCGATGTAGTCAGGCTCGCCCTGCTCCTTGAGGTAGCTGACGACGCGGTGCACCTCGTCGTCCGAGACAAAGGCGCCGTGCACGCGAATGGGCAAACCCGTGCCGCTGGCCATGTAGAGCATGTCGCCCATGCCCAGCAGCGACTCGGCGCCCATCTGGTCCAGCACCGTGCGGCTGTCGATCTTGCTCGACACCTGAAAGGCGATGCGCGTGGGGATATTGGCCTTGATCAGACCGGTGATCACGTCCACGCTGGGGCGCTGGGTGGCCAAAATCAGGTGAATACCCGCGGCGCGCGCCTTCTGGGCCAGACGCGCGATCAGCTCCTCGATCTTCTTGCCGACGACCATCATCAGGTCGGCCAGCTCGTCGATCACGATGACGATATGCGGCAGGCGCTGCAGCGGCTCGGGATCTTCGGGCGTCAGGCTGAAGGGGTTGGGAATCGACTCCTCGCGCGCCTTGGCTTCGTCTATCTTGCTGTTGTAGCCGGCCAGATTGCGCACGCCCAGCTTGCTCATGAGCTTGTAGCGGCGCTCCATCTCGGCCACGCACCAGTTCAGACCGTTGGCGGCCTGCTTCATATCGGTGACCACGGGGGCTAGCAGGTGCGGGATGCCTTCGTAGACCGACATTTCCAGCATCTTTGGATCGATCATCAGCAGGCGCACATCGCGGGCCTCTGCCTTGTACAGCAGCGACAGAATCATGGCGTTGATACCCACGGACTTGCCGGAGCCCGTCGTACCAGCGACCAGCACGTGCGGCATCTTGGCCAGGTCGGCAACCACGGGATTGCCCACGATGTCCTTGCCCAGGCCCATGGTCAGCAGGCTCTTGGCATCGTGATAGACCTGCGAGCCCAGCACCTCGGACAGGCGAATCGACTGGCGCTTGGCATTGGGCAGCTCCAGCGCCATGAAGTTCTTGCCGGGAATCGTCTCGATCACGCGAATCGACACCAGGGACAGCGAGCGCGCCAGATCCTTGGCCAGATTGACGATTTGCGAACCCTTGACGCCCGTGGCGGGCTCGATTTCGTAGCGGGTGATGACGGGCCCGGGCATGGCGGCCACCACACGCACTTCCACGCCGAAGTCCTTGAGGCGCTTTTCGATCAGGCGACTGGTCATCTCCAGCGTCTCGGCGGAAACCGACTCCTGGCGCTGCTGCGCCGCGTCCAGCAGATCCACCTGGGGCAGCTTGCTGTCGGGATGATCGGTGAACAGCGGCTTCTGGCGCTCTTTGACCACGCGTACGCTGGGCTGAGCCGCTTCCTGCAACACCGGCTCGATGATCTGCACGGGCTGATGCACGGGGGCGGTGATGGCGCCTTCGGTGCGGTCGAACACGACTTCCTCGCGCTCGCGTTCACGTGCGGCCTTTTTGCCGACAGAGACATCCTTGGCGATTTCACGGCGCTCGCGGCCAAATTGCACCAGACCGTCCAGGCGCGCACCCAGGCCTTCGGCCAGGCGCCCCCAGGAAAAGCCGAACACCATGGCTGCGCCCAGCACGAACAGACAGATGGCAATCAGGCCCGAGCCCGCAAAGCCCAGCCATTTGATGCTGTTGAAGCCCACCATGTAGCCAAACACCCCACCGGCAGGACCGGGCAGCATGTTTTCAAAGCGGTACAGGCGCGTCCACTCCAGCGCGCAGCTGGCCACCATCAGTACCACCAGCCCACCCCAGAACAGGAAACGGCGGCGCCACAGAGGCAGAGGGGAGCCATTCTTGTCCACGCCGCCGCGCATCCAGCGCAGCAGCGATGTGATCCATGCCTGCACCGTCGCCAGCACCAGCCACCAGACAGACAGGCCAAAGCCGAAGTAGCAGGCATCGGCCAGCCAGGCACCCACGCGTCCCATCCAGTTGTGCACAAAAGGCCTCTGACCGGCACCGGAGGTGGACCAGGCCGCATCCTGCGGCGAGTAGGTGAACATGGCCATGAGCCAGAAAACAAGCACCAGCAAGCCGATCAGCAGCAGGACTTCCTGGCTGAAGCGAATTACCCCATAGCGCGGAGCGGCTGTCCGGGATTTGGATTTACTGGAAGAAGACGCGTTGGAAGCGTTCAATGTATATGTCATACGCAGGCGCAAGCTTACCTTAGGCCCCTATCCACGCGATGCATTCGGCCAAGCGGGTTCTCAGCGTAATGCAAGCACATGCAACAGAGCATGCCATCGAACTGTGCAAACAGGGTATCACTATCATTTTTAACAATTCCAGTGATTAAGACTGCCGAAAACGCAGACCTTGATCCGGAGCGATACTCCCATACCTCATTTCATGTTTTCATGACCGCGCGCCGGTTGTCGGCCTGCTTTTTTCCAAGTCACGCTTCATGTCCTCTACCCAACACGCACAAGTTCTCATTCTGGGCTCCGGCCCTGCCGGCTACACCGCTGCCGTGTATGCGGCGCGCGCCAACCTCAAGCCCCTGCTGGTCACCGGCATGGCCCAGGGCGGCCAGCTGATGACCACCACCGAGGTGGACAACTGGCCCGCCGACGTGATGGGCGTGCAGGGGCCCGAGCTGATGCAGCGTTTCCAGGAGCATGCCGAGCGCTTCAAGACCCAGATCGTCTTCGACCATATCAACAAGGTGGACCTTTCCAAGCGCCCCTTCACGCTGATCGGCGATAGCGGCACCTACACCTGCGACAGCCTGATCATCGCCACCGGCGCCTCGGCCAAGTACCTGGGCCTGCCCTCCGAAGAAGCCTTCATGGGCCGCGGCGTTTCCGCCTGCGCCACCTGCGACGGTTTCTTCTACCGCGATCAGCCCGTCTGCGTGATCGGCGGCGGCAACACGGCAGTGGAGGAAGCGCTGTATCTATCCAATATCGCCAGCAAGGTCACTCTGGTGCATCGCCGCGACAAGTTCAAGGCCGAACCCATCCTCGTGGACAAGATGATGGAAAAGGTCAAGGAAGGCAAGATCGAGCTCAAGACCCACTTCACGCTGGATGAGGTGCTGGGCGACCAATCGGGCGTGACCGGCATCCGCATCAAACACACGCAGGACGGCCATACCGAAGACCTGACCCTGCAAGGCGCGTTCATCGCCATCGGCCATCACCCCAACACCGACATCTTCCAGGGTCAGCTGGAACTGGAGAACGGCTATATCGTCAC
Organism: Comamonas resistens; assembly: GCF_030064165.1. Taxonomy (NCBI): domain Bacteria; kingdom Pseudomonadati; phylum Pseudomonadota; class Betaproteobacteria; order Burkholderiales; family Comamonadaceae; genus Comamonas; species Comamonas resistens. The sequence continues at coordinate 1,063,083 of NZ_CP125947.1, read as the reverse complement.
CCAGGGCGGCCTCAAGGGCTTTGCCACGCAGACCAATGTGCCCGGCGTGTTTGCCGCCGGTGACTGCCAGGACCATGTCTACCGCCAGGCCATCACCAGCGCCGGCACGGGTTGCATGGCCGCACTGGATGCCCAACGCTTCCTGGAGCAGGAGTCCTGAGCAAGCCCTGCTGATCGGCGCTCAGAACCTGTTGACGCACGATCAAGGCAAAAGCCCTTGGGTTTGGCCAGTTTTGGCCCGCCCCAAGGGCTTTTTTGCGGAAACGCTATAATCGCAGACTTTGCTGAATTCCAGGTTCGCGCTTTACCGTGCTGCATGGGACTTCCGCAATCGGGCTACCGCCACCCATTACAAACTGGCGAGGTGAGGTTGTCGACACATCCTGCTGCACAAGCGGGGCTACAGAGTCGGCGGCCGATTCAACTATCGGAGTGTCCCAATGGCACGCGTATGTGAAGTTACGGGCAAGAAGCCCATGGTGGGCAACAATGTTTCCCACGCCAACAACAAGACCAAGCGTCGTTTCCTCCCCAACCTGCAATACCGTCGTTTCTGGGTGGAAACCGAGAACCGCTGGGTGCGCCTGCGCGTTTCCAGCGCTGCTCTGCGCCTGATCGACAAGAACGGTATCGACTCCGTGCTCGCAGACATGCGCGCTCGTGGCCAAGCTTAATTTCCTGAAGGAGAAACACCATGGCTGCTAAAGGCGGACGCGAAAAGATCAAGCTGGCTTCCACTGCTGGTACCGGTCACTTCTACACAACGACCAAGAACAAGAAGACGATGCCTGAAAAGATGTCGATCATCAAGTTCGACCCCAAGGCTCGCAAGCACGTCGAGTACAAGGAAGCCAAGCTGAAGTAATTCAGCCTGTCTCCTGCAAAACCGCCTCACGCAAGTGCAGGCGGTTTTTTTATGCTCGCGGCAGCCCGATTGTCCCCACCGGGTCCCTCCCTATACTTGGCGTTTTTCAAGATGAAGGATGGATCACATGAATCGCAAGACGCTGGGCGCACTCTTCATTTCGATTGCCGCCTCACCCGCCGTCTTCGGCCAGACCTTTGTCTGCCCCACCGGCCCGGGACCCGGCCAGCGGCAGGTCGGCATGACGGGCGGCTCGCCCGGCCTGGCCTCCGTGCCGGTCTGTGAACAGTTCAGCTCCGCGCCCGCAGCCCCCCAACGCGCCGAACCATCGCCCGCCGATGCCCTGGGCGGTCTGGCACGCAGCCAGATGGAGCTGCTGCGCGAGGGGCAGGAGCTGATCAAGGAAGGGCAAAGAATTGCACAAGACCCGCAGTACCAGAAGCTGCGCAAGGGCTACTGGATGTTTTCGCATGACGAGAAAAACCCGCGCTCGGGTCTTGAATGTGCGGCGATTTTTGGCAGCATGTCCGGCGCCGTTCAGCTCTCCGGCCCCACGGCCAAGCACAACGGCGCCCTGCTGACCTTTCTGGGCATGAATATTCCCCAACCCGCCAGCCCGCGCAAGGTCAGAACCACGCTGACCCAGAACAAGGAGCAGCCCCAGGATGTCGGTGCCATCAACTACACCATGTCCAATGGCAAATGGGGAGCCATGGCCTATGCGCTTGGAGGATCTGACGCGTTGGTCAAGGAGCTTGAGGAAGAAGCCAGCTTCAAGGTCTCTGTGGAAGGCAAGGAAGTCATCAGCACCTTCTACAAGGAGGGAGGCAAGGCCCGCGAGTTCCTGCGCCAGTGCATGGCCGGACAGCTCGCAAAATAAAAGGCATGGGCAGCTCTAGCTGCGCGGGCTCTGCTTCAGTTGCTGGCAGGCCATGGCTCCCAGATCCTTCATGGCTCTCTCCATGAGCTCGTTGACCGGATGCGTGCACGCCAGCCGCATGCAGTGCTCGTACCTGCCGGAGTTCGAAAACATGCTGCCCGGCGCAATGCGTATGCCGCGCGCCAGGGCTGCCGTGAACAGCTCCGAGGTGGACATCTGTTGCGGAAATTCCAGCCACAGGCACAGCCCCCCACTTGGCAAGCTCATGCGCGTCCCCACAGGGAAATGGCGCGCCACCAGTCTGGCCATGGCTTCACGCTGGCGCTTGAGCTGCTGCCTGAGCTTTTCCATGCTGCGCTGATGGGTGGGTGAGCCCAACACCTCGGCCACTACCAGTTGGCCTAGTGTCTGCGTATTGCGGCTTTGCGCAAACTTCAGCATCTGGATACGACCATGCCACTGGCCACCATTCATCCAGCCCTGGCGCAGGCCTGGCGCCAGGCTTTTGTTGAAGGCCTGGCAATAGATCACATGGCCGGAGGCACTATCCCAGGCCTTGAGCGGCTTTACCTGTGCCCCTTCGACAAACAGGCCATAGGAATCATCCTCGATCAGCGCCGCACCATAGGCCGCACACAGCGCGACCAGCCTTGCCTTTTTCTCATCGGGCATGCGCGCACCCAGCGGCATCTGCAGATCCGGCACCACCACCACGGCCTTCAGCCGCGGCTGGGTCTGGAAGGCCAGCTCCAGCGCCTCGATGGACATGCCTGTGCGCGGGCTGCAGGGGATCTCCAGTGTTTGCAGCTGCAGCGACTCCACGACCTGCAGCAAGCCGTAATAGGTCGGTGATTCGACAGCCACCATATCCCCGGGCGATGCCACGGCGGCCAGTGCCAGGCTCACCCCTTCGGAATTGCCTGTGGTGGCCAGCACATCGGCAGGCGCCACGCGGATACCGGAGGCCAGCGCCCGTCTGGCCATGGCCTGCTGAAACAGCGGATGGTTGCCCTGATTGGCCAGCAGCGAGCGCCCCTGAGACAGCAAGGTCGGATGCTCGCGCAGCAAGCGCGTCACGGTCTTGTTCAGGAACACATGGTCAAAAAGTTCAGGCGGTGGCGTGCAGCCACCGATATCCATGTAGACCTCGGCCTGACGGCCGCGCTCCAGCAGCAGGGAAATATGCTCGTTGATCCCCACGAAATGCGCATGCGGGTTGGGCTGCACGGGCTGGCTCAGATCCGGCTCGCTGGTCAAGGGCAAGCCCGTGCCCATGGCCCGCACAAAATAGCCGACGCGTGGACGCGCTTCCAGACTGCCCTGCTCTTCCAGATAGCGCAGCACCTGCAAGGCCGTGGACAAGCTGATGTCATGCCTGGCCATGAGCTCGCGCACCGAAGGCATGCGCTCTCCGGCCTTGAGCGTGCCCAGGACGATGGCCGTGCTGTAGTGGGCGGCCAGCCGCTGATACAGGGGCAGGGTCTGGCCTGCGGTGGGTGAGGCGTCAAATGCAGCGGCGGAGATCAGCATGGTGGCGAAAACGTGCTTCTGGGCGCCCATCATGCCATTGCGCCCTGTTCTGCAACAGATACAGATTTCCAGCAAACAGACCAGAACAGGCACTCCCTCATCTGCACTGATGCGCATGTACGAAGCGCTTGCTGTGCCTGTTGTGAAATGCCGGCAAAACCTACGCTAGGAGCCCTGAATCACTCCCAGAGAAGCTATTCATGCAAACCGAAAGCACCGGCAGCACCATCGAGCGCCACACACTGACACCTGGCAATTTGCTCACTCTGCGCCTGCCCGAAGGCAGCACGCTGTTATGCCTGGGTTCAGCGATTCAGCTGTCCACCACATCACTTCCCTCGCTGGATGCCTGCAGCGGCTACCAGATGCAGCTGCATAACGGCCAGAGCTGGCGAGCACCTGCCGCTCTCTGGGTCCAGCTGCTGTGCGTGGGCGAGCGCAGCCGCATACAGGTGCAGATGAACCCGGCTCCCGCAAAAGAAAACCGCCTCGGTCTTGCGGACCTGAGGCGGTGGATGACTCTTCAGTGGTCAGCGGTACGCAAGACCACTGGAAATATCAAGCGTGGACAGCGCGCAGCCTGATGGAAAAGTCCTTGAGCGCCGCAATACCGCTGGCCTCGGCGCGCTGGCACCAGGCCTGCAGCTGGCCGGTCAGCTGTTCGCGGCTCAGCGTGGTGTTCAGCCATAGCTGACGCAGCTCTTCGCGCATGGTCAGCATCTGGTCGATGACTGGGTGGGCCGCACGCGCCTGGACCAGCTGACCCGCTGCATTGGCAGGCACTTTCTCGGCATCTCGATGCAGCCAGCGCTGGGCGCTCTTGAGCAAGGACACATCGGCTTGCCGCGCCTTGCGTGCCTTCAGCCCTTCAAGCTCCTGCTGCACCGCAGCACGCACGCCGCGCGCATAGCGGGCCATGACCTCATAGCGGTTGGCGATGATGGCTTCCAGCATCAGCTCGTCAGCCACGGGCTTGACCACACCGCTGCGCAGACGGGGCGGCGTCTTCTTGACCTTGGCCCAGCCCAGCTTCTGCATGAGGCTGATATAGACCCAACCAATGTCGAACTCATAGGGTTTGACGGAGAACTTGGCCGAAGTTGGGTAGGTATGGTGATTGTTATGGAGCTCTTCGCCGCCGATGATGATGCCCCAGGGCACCAGATTGGTGGAAGCGTCCGAGGCCTCGTAGTTGCGATAGCCCCAGAAATGGCCCACGCCGTTGACCACACCTGCCGCCCAGAACGGGATCCAGACCATCTGCACGGCCCAGATCGTCAGACCGATGACACCAAACAGCGCCACATTGAGGATGAGCATCAGCGAGGGGCCCATCACCGAATGGCGGTAGATATTGCGCTCCATCCAGTCATCGGGCGTGCCGTGACCGTATTTCTTCAGCGTTTCCTCGTTCCTGGCTTCGACGCGATACAGCTCGGCACCTTCGCGCATCACCTTGCCCAGGCCACGGGTCTGGGGGCTGTGCGGATCTTCCTCGGTTTCGCACTTGGCATGGTGCTTGCGGTGGATGGCCACCCATTCCTTGGTCACCATGCCCGTGCCCAGCCAGAGCCAGAAGCGGAAGAAATGCGAGGGGATGGGGCCCAGATCCAGCGAACGATGGGCCTGGCTGCGATGCAAGAAGATGGTCACCGCCGCAATCGTGATATGGGTCGTGAACAAGGTGTACAGCAACAGCTGCCACCAGGACAGATCCCACAGCCCGTTGGCCATCCAATCCACGACGGCATTCCAGATCAAGCCGATATCCAGCGACATAAATAACAAAGCCTTTGGCAAAAAACCGCGCTCACCCAATCAGCACGGTCGTGCCATTTTAGGTGAGACGCCGACCGATCTGCTGCCGATTTCCCGGCAGCGGATACCGGATTTGCACCGAAGTTACGCCTTTTTCACCCAAACGGCAGCGAAAAACCCATCTGTCTCATGCTGATGCGGCCACAGACGCAGATAGCGTCTGCCGCCCTCGCCACCGCTGCACAGCTTGTCGCCATCAGCGATCTTGAGCTGCTCCAGCACCTCGCCCGCATCCAGCGGCACAAACTCGGGGTGAGCGGCACTGAAGGCTTCGGCAATGGCCTCATTTTCCTGCGGCAGGATGGAACAGGTGGCATAGATCAGGCGGCCGCCGGCCTTGACCAGACGGGCGCTGCTTTCCAGGATGGCAGCCTGCTTTTGTGTCAGCTCTTCCACGGCCTTGGCGCTCTGGCGCCACTTGAGGTCGGGATTGCGGCGCAGCGTGCCCAGGCCCGAGCAGGGAGCATCGACCAGCACGCGATCGATCTTGCCGGCCAGGCGCTTGACGCGCTCATCGCGCTCATGGGCAATGGCGGCAGGGTGGACATTCGACAGACCCGAGCGGGCCAGACGCGGCTTGAGCGCATCGAGGCGGTGGCCCGAAACGTCAAACGCGTACAGACGGCCGGTGTTGCGCATGGCCGCACCGATGGCCAGGGTCTTGCCGCCGGCACCGGCGCAAAAGTCCACCACCATTTCGCCGCGCTTGGCGTCCAGCATCAGTGCCAGCAGTTGCGAGCCTTCGTCCTGCACCTCGATGGCTCCGCGGTTGAAGGCATCGACCTTGGCCAGCGCGGGTTTGCCGTCCACGCGCAGACCGATGGGCGAGAACGGCGTGGGCTCGGCTTTGATGCCGGCTTTTTCCAGTTCCTTGCGCAGATCGGAGCGCTTGTCGTTGAGGGTGTTGACGCGCAGATCCAGCGGAGCGGCCTGCTCCATGCTGGCGGCCAGTGCCCAGAACTCGTCGCCCAGCTGGGCCTTGAGCGGCTCGACCAGCCATTCGGGCAGATTGTGGCGGTGCGCTTCCATCAGGTCTTCGGGCTTGATGCCGTCGCAGGCAGCCAGCCACTTGAGTTCCTGAGGGTTCAGAGCGGCCTTGATGAAGGTCTCGCTGTCCTGGCCGTCCTTGTTCTTGACCTTGCCTTCCTTCTTGGCCTGCTCGCGCAGCACGGCGGCAAAGCCCAGGATGGCCAGGCGGCGTTCACGCGCGCCGCTGCCCGAGTGCGCCAGCGCTTCGAACAACAGCTTCTTGCGCAGCACGGTGTAAGTGGTTTCAGCCAGAGTGGCGCGCTCGCGCGGGCCCAGGTAACGGTTTTCGCGGAAAAAGCGGGACACCACGGCATCGGCCGGGTGTTCAAATGTCATGGCGCGCTTGACGAGTTCAGAGCAAGCGTCGAGAAGCTGTTTGGGATGCATGGGCGCAATTGTCCCACTGCCCGCATATCCATATGACGCCCTCTGACTGCCTGCGACAAAACCATGAAAATCATAGCTTTCAGCGCAATACATGCCTTGATCTTTAATTCAAAACTGCCTGAAGATCAATGAAGACAAGCGGTAACAGCTATGTATTTAGCCAGCAAAAGTACGCAGATACACGGGTTTGAGACCCTGGCGCGCTATATCGTCTAGCGTTGCCGCCTGCTGCACCCGCATGACGTAGAGCTTGCCGGGCACTTCGAGGCGGTCGTGAATCTGCTCCCCCAGCGCATCGCCTTCCTCTTCGCCCAGCCCGTCCATTTCGACCAGCAGCAGGAAGACGGGCCGGCTGCGAATGGTGTTGAGCTGCTTGCGCACCAGCCAGGCCTGGGATACCGCGCGGAAATTGCGCAGCTCGGCCTCGACCTCTGAAATCTCGAAATCCGTCAGCCCGTGCGGCAGCAGAGCGCTCAGCAAAGGCGTCTGCATCAGCTCTTCGGAAAACCGGTCTTCCAGCTCGCTGGTCTGCCTGACCCGCTCGCGCCACAGCTTGAGCGCCTGGACCGGTTCGCCCTCCACCCCTATCTGCTGACGGGACTCCAGCAGCTCCGCCGCAAAATTGGCGGCCCACCAGCGATATTCCACATGCAGATCGAACAGGCGCTCCAGCATGTCGAGCTGCACATCGCCCATGTCCGGCGGCAACACGTCAACCATGCCTGCCAGCGCCTTGGCGTTGTCGGGTTCGCGGCGCAACACCTCCTGATACAGCGCTCTGACTTCGGCATGGGGGTCCAGCCTCAGCATGAGATGCACGCGCAGCAGCAGGTCGGCCACGGACTGGTAGCCCTCGCCTTCGAGCTGAGCCAGCATGCGCTCGCTGCGCGCCAGGCGGGCGTGATGCTCCTTCCAGGCGCTGGCGTTTTCCAGGCACCACTGCTTGTCAAAACTCTTGAGCCATTCGCCGAGCTTGCGCGGGTTGAGCAAGGCCAGCGCACCGCCCGCCGACCATTGCTGCGGCAGCTGCGGACGCTCGCCGGTCAGCGCATCCACGCGCTCCCTGAGCACCGGGTGGGTATCTTCCAGGCCGGACTTGCGGCTCAGGCTGGCCTTGAGCGCCTGGCGCGCAAACGCCGGCTTGACGGGCTGCGCCAGCCAATACTTCATGACGCTGTACGGCCCCATGGGCACTGCCTGCTTGCGGGCCGAGCGCCAGTGCAGCGGCCAGAATTTCTGTTGAAACCATTGCTGGCGCACATCGATTTCCACCAGCGCATCAGCCATGACGGTCTGACCCAGCAGACCGGCCGCGGCCTTGTCGGCCTCGTACTCGTCCTGGCGCGCCATGGCAAAGGTCCTGGCCAGAAAGCGCGGGAAATACCAGTGCAGAAACTTGCGCGTGGCAAACGAGGCCACGCCGGAGTCATCCTGCATGCCTTCGTACAGCCGGGTCCAGCTCAGCCGCGTGCGGTAGACCCAGGCACCGAACTTGCCATGCCCGCCACGCAGATGGCCGTATTCATGGGCCAGCACGGCCAGCAAACGGTTTCTGTCCTGCGCCATCATCAGCGGCAAGCCCAGACTCAGCTCATTGCGTACGCCGCCCAGCACGCCCCAGCGCGGCACCTGGCGAATGCTGGCATTGAAGTCCCGGGTCAGATAGACGGCATCGATCCCGGGGCCGGCCATCTTGCGGCGAATGCGCTCCAGTGCCTCGAACAGGGCCGGAGCATCCTCGGGCATCAGCGCAATGCCCTCGGCCTTGTCCACCTTGAACCACAGCGCGCGCAGGCTGTTCCAGAACAGGCTCAGGCTGGCAATAGCCGTCATGACCCAGACAAAGCGCCATTGCCCGGCCAGCAGATGCGAGCCGGCCCAGAGCAGCAGGCACAGTGCCAGAATCAGACAGCCCAGCACCCAGGCATAGCCCAGTGCCGCAAACAAGGCCACGCTGCGCCTATATGCATGACTGTTTTCGGCGCTGGCAAGCTCGCTGACGCGAACCAGATGCACATAATCTGCCTGTTCCATGGCGCTGTCCTGCCTCCCTGATGCTGGTTTTTTTCAGCATTCTCACACGGCAGTCGTCACGCCTTTTATTGATTGCACCCAACCATGAGCAACTCCGAACTTCCCCCGTTGATCGAAACCACGCCCGGTCTGTACGAGCATTACAAAGGCATGCGCTACGAGGTGGTTGGCACCGTGCGCCACAGCGAAACACTGGAGCCCATGACGCTGTACCGCGCCCTGTACGGCGAACATGGCCTGTGGGTGCGCCCTGCCGCCATGTTCAACGAGACCGTGGTGATTGATGGCGTGGAGCAGCCACGCTTTCGCCGCTTGCTCGCAGAGCAGCAGAAATCCGAATGAAAACAGGCTGCAGCGCTTATGCATCAAGCGCTGACAGCTATCAAACCTGCATCAACCCTTGAGCAGATTGAGCACCGCGCGCGGGTAAATGATGTGCTCCTGCACCAGCACCCGTGCGGCCAGCAGCTCGGCCGTGTCACCGGGCAGCACAGGCACGGCTGCCTGGTCGAGGATGGGGCCCACATCGAGTTCGGCCGTCACGCGATGCACGGTGCAGCCCGCAAACTTGCAGCCCGCATCTATGGCACGCTGATGGGTGTGCAGCCCCGTGAACGCCGGCAGCAGCGAGGGATGGATATTGACCATGCGCCCCTCGTAATGCGAGACAAAGCCCGGCGTGAGAATGCGCATGAAACCGGCCAGCACCACCAGATCCGGGGAGTGGCGGTCAATGACCTGGGCCAGTTCGGCATCAAAGGCCTCGCGGCTGTCGAACTGCTTGTGATCCAGCACCTCGGTGGCAATGCCGTTGTCGCGCGCAAAGACCAGACCCTGGGCATCGGCCTTGTTGCTGATGACGGCCGCAACCCTGGCGTTGTACTGCTTTGCCCAGTTCTGCTGCTGGGATGCACGCACAATGGCGGCCATGTTCGAGCCGCCGCCCGAGATCAGGATCACGATGTTTTTCATGGGCGGCGATTGTCGCATTGACGGACAAACCCTATCGGGTTTGCACCAGTTCCTGTGCGCTGCCCTAAGACTTTCGAGGAGACCCCATGCCTTTTGACCCACGCAACACCCCCTTGAGCACCGTCGAGGCCCGCGTCCTGGCCACGCTGATGGAAAAAGCCCGCACCGTGCCCGACAGCTACCCACTCACCCTCAACAGCCTGGTCACGGGCTGCAACCAGAAGTCCAGCCGCGACCCCGTGATGGAAGTCAGCGAGGGCGAAGCCCAGGAAGCGCTGGACAGCCTGCGCCTGAAGACCCTGAGCGTGCAGATCAGCAGCACCAGATCCACCCGCTGGGAGCACAACTTCCCCCGCGGCATAGGCGTGCCCGACCAGTCGGCCGTGCTGCTGGCCCTCTTGATGCTGCGCGGCCCGCAGACCGCGGGCGAGTTGCGCATCAACTCCGAGCGCTGGCACCGCTTTGCCGATATTTCCTCGGTCGAGGCCTTTCTTGACGAACTGCGCGAGCGCAGCGAGGAAAAAGGCGGCCCCCTGGTCGTGCTGCTGCCCCGCGCACCCGGCGCCCGCGAGCAGCGCTGGGCCCATCTGCTGAGCGGCCCCGTCGATGTCAGCGCCCTGGCCACGGCCAGCAGCGCCAGCACGGGCAGCAACGCATCGGCCCTGCAGCAGCGCGTGGACGCCCTGGAAGCCGAAGTCGCCCAGCTGAACGCCACCGTGAAGATGCTCTGCGAGTCGCTGGGCGTGGAACCACCCGCAGCCCCAACTGAATGAAATGGATAGCTGCCAGCGCTTTACCGACAAGCGCTGGCGGCCAATTCCACTGAAGTCCCAAGAAGTCAGAATCGCCTTGCGATGCGGGCTTCGCTCTTCCATGAAGTGACCGGCCGAAACAAGCCTCCCCGCCGCTCAGGGGGAACCCTTTCTTGTCACGATTTGGACAGTCGGAAAAAGAACGTGCGTGCTACAAAAGCTCCAGATTTGCAGGAGACCACGCATGGATTTGGCTTTCACCCCTGAAGAACAGGCATTTCGTGAAGAGGTTCGCACCTGGGTGCGGACCCATCTGCCCGAGGACATTGCGCACAAGGTGCGCAGCGATCTGCACCTGACGCGCGACGACATGCAGCGCTGGGCCAAGATCCTCGGCAAAAAAGGCTGGCTGGGCTACGGCTGGCCCAAGGAATTCGGCGGCCCCGGCTGGAGCGCCGTGCAAAAGCATTTGTTCGAGGAAGAATGCGCACTGGCCTGCACGCCGCGCATCGTGCCCTTCGGCCCCGTGATGGTGGCCCCGGTCATCATGGCCTATGGCTCGCCCGAGCAGCAAAAGCGTTTTCTGCCCGGCATTGCCAGCGGTGAAGTCTGGTGGAGCCAGGGCTATTCCGAGCCCGGATCCGGCTCGGACCTGGCCAGCCTCAAGACCCGCGCCGAGCGCGTAGGCGACAAATACATCGTCAACGGCCAGAAGACCTGGACCACGCTGGGCCAGTATGGCGACTGGATGTTCAACCTGGTGCGCACCAGCAACGAGGGCAAGCCCCAGACCGGCATCAGCTTTCTGCTGCTGGACATGAAGTCCCCCGGCGTGACCGTGCGCCCCATCAAGCTGCTGGACGGCGGCCACGAGGTCAACGAAGTCTTTTTCGACAATGTGGAAGTGCCTGCCGATCAGCTGATTGGCGAGGAGAACAAGGGCTGGACCTATGCCAAGCACCTGCTGAGCCACGAGCGCACCAATATTGCCGACGTGAACCGTGCCAAGCGCGAGCTGGAGCGCGTCAAGCGCATCGCCAAGGCCGAAGGCGTGTGGGAGGACCAGCGCTTTCGCGACCAGATCGCCCTGCTCGAAGTCGATGTGATTGCGCTGGAGATGCTGGTGCTGCGCGTGCTCTCGGCCATGAAGTCGGGCAAGAACCCGCTGGAGATTGCCGGCCTGCTCAAGATCAAGGGCAGCGAAATTCAGCAGCGCTACTCCGAACTGATGATGCTGGCCGCCGGCCCTTATTCCCTGCCCTTCATCCAGGAAGCCATGGAAGCAGGCTACCAGGGCGACTTCCCTGGCGGCGTGCTGGGCAATGCACCGCTGGCCGCCACCTATTTCAATATGCGCAAGACCACGATTTACGGCGGCTCGAACGAGGTGCAGCGAAACATCGTCGCGCAGACGGTGCTGGGCTAAAGCCCCGCACTGTCTGCATTTTGCACGTACGGCTCCCCCGTGCCCCCTCCGGGAGGGGGTTCTTGCTAGAGCTTCGCTGAATGTGATGGTGCGCAAAGCGCACTCGCTTCAGCAGCAGGAGACAAATATGGATTTCGATTTTTCCGACGACCAGCAACAACTGCGTGATGCCGTCGCCCGCTGGGTGGACAAGGGCTATACCTTCGAGCGCCGCCAGAGCATTGCCCGCCAGGGCGGATTCTCGCGCGAGGTCTGGAACGAGCTGGCCGAGCTGGGCCTGACCGCCCTCACCGTGCCCGAGCAATATGGCGGTCTGGGCCAGGGCGCGGTCGATGTCATGGTGGTGATGGAAGAGCTGGGCCGTGGCCTGGTGATGGAGCCGCTGACACAGGCTTTTGTGGCCTCTGCCGTGCTCAGCCAGTTTGGCGACGAGGCGCTCAAGCAAGCCTGGCTGCCGCAGATCGCTACGGGCGAAAAGCTGGTGGTGCTCGCATCGCAGGAGCACAAGGCGCGCTACCGGCTTGATGTTTGCGCAGGAACTGCTACCAAAACGACCAATGGCTATACGGTAAACGCTACGAAAAACATAGTCCCCGTCGGCGACCAGGCCGATGCCTTCATCGTGCCCGCCCAGCTCGATGGCAAGATTGCCCTCTTTCTGGTGGAAAGCGGTGCCGAAGGCCTCAGCACCCGGGGCTATGCCACCCAGGATGAAGGCCGCGCCGCAGATCTGATTTGCAAGGCTGCACCTGCCACCTTGATCACTGCCAACGGCCTGACGGCGCTGACACTGGCACAGGATGTGGCCAATGCGGCACTGTGCGCCGAAGGCGTGGGCGTGATGGAGCAGACGCTCAAGCTGACTGCCGAATACATGAACCAGCGCAAGCAGTTCGGCGTGGTGATCTCCAGCTTCCAGGCCCTGCGCCACCGCGTGGCCGATATGAAGATGCAGCTGGAACTGGCCCGCTCCATGAGCTACTACGGCACGCTCAAGCTGGGCGCGCCCGCCGAGGAACGCCACACGGCCATTGCCCGCGCCAAGGTGCAGCTGGGCCAGGCCATGCGCTATGTGGGCCAGCAGTCGGTACAGTTGCATGGCGGCATCGGCGTGACCGACGAATACGCAGGCAGCCATTACTTCAAGCGCCTGACGCAGATGGAAATGACCGGTGGCGACACGCTTCATCACCTGGGCATTGTCTCGGCCAATATGCAGGATTCTGCGGGCGTATTCGCCTAAACCGCCGTCAAAACAAGCCAACTTTCAGCAAGTCAACAGCACGCCGCGGCGTGCTGTTTTGCTTTCAGGATGCGCTATGGCAGCCCGCCGGCTTCCTATGATCTCCGCCCAAGGAGACGCCAATGAGCAATAGAGACACCGAAAAATACCTGCTGGAATCCATCCGCCTGGCCATGGGCAACGTCAAGGGCCGTGAGCGTGCCACCTGGCCCTTCGGCGCCGTGCTGGTCAGGGATGGCCAGGTGCTGGCCCGTGCCGTCAACCAGGTCGAGGAACTGTGCGACCCCTCGGCCCATGCCGAAATGCAGGCACTGCGCATTGGCGCCAAGGCCCAGGGCAGCACCGATCTGTCGGGCTCTGTCATGTATGCCAGCGGCTACCCCTGCTCCATGTGCGCCACCGCCATGTTGCTGGCGGGTGTGAAGAAGGTCTTTGTCGCCTATTCCAATGAAGACGGCGAGCCCTATGACCTGTCCGCCTCGCGCGGCTATGTCGAGCTGGCCCGCCCCGAAAGCAAGCGCGAGATGCCCATCATCAACCAGCGCGTGCGTGATGCCGGCGAAGACCTGTACGAAGCCTGGCAAAAAGCCGTGGACGAAAATCGCGCCACTGTCTAAGCAACGCCTGCGCTAGCAGCTATCAAAAACAAAGCCCTGAAGGATGAGTTCAGGGCTTTGTGATTTCTGGCGTCAATGCCTAGGTCAGCAGATAGTCCACAGGCTTCAGAGGCTCGGGAATCTGAGGATCGCCCAGCGAATGGCCGAGGCTGATCTCGATGCTGCGGCAGATGGAGTCCAGCGCCAGGTCGTTGCTCTCCATGCCAAAAGGCTCCTCAAGCTCATCACCGAGCACGTCCAGGCCATAGAAGGTATAGGCCACGATGGCGACGACAAATGGCGTCATGAAGCCCGTGATATCCACCAGGCCGAAGGGCAGCAGAAAACAGTACAGATGGGCCGTGCGGTGCAGCAGCAAGGTATAGGAAAACGGAATGGGCGTGTTGCGAATGCGCTCGCAGGATGCTGCGGCGGCCGTCAGGCCGTTGAGCGTCTTGTCAATGGAAACCGCCAGACAGGGATCGATACGGTGATCGTGCACGCATTGGCCCAGGTCCTTGCCCATGGCCAGCATGATGGCGTCCACACGGTGGTTCAGCGGCAGTTGCTGCACATGCTGCCATTCCGTATCCACCAGCCAATGCTCGGCCGCCGTGTCTTCCTTGAGTACGCGCAGCTGGGCACGCAGCGCATGGGCAAAGGCCACGGTGCGGTGCACCATGCGCACGCGCACATCGTTGGCGCGCTGGCGTGGGTCCACGGGCAGATCGGACTGAATCAGGCTCTGGCATTGGCGTGCCAGGGTGCGCGCATAGATGAGGATCTCCCCCCAGAGCTTGCGCCCCTCCCAATAGCGGGCGTAAGCCGTGTTGTTGCGAAAGCCCAGAAAGATCGCCAGCGGCAAACCGATCAGCGTGAATGGGATGGGCGTGATCGGTATCTTGGTATGAAACAGATTGCCGTGAGCCACCGTCACGATGATGGCCAGCACGATGTTGATGGCCAGCACAGCCTTGATGCGCTGAAGCACCGAGCCTCGAACAATCCAGAGCAGCTTGAAGCCTGAAGGACGGTCTCTGACGATCATGGTGTATATCAACAAGGGGAAACCCTGTATTTCACCATGAAGCAGACCGATTTTCGGCAGTCCGGAAACTATATTTCCTAGGACGTTCCCGAGGAACTCCGCGCCCAATCGAGGCTGAAACAAAAAGGCCCCGCAATCTGCAGGGCCCGGCGGCGACAGGAACGGATGCAGGCCGATTACAGGCTGCCTACACTCACGCGCTGCGAAAGGCGCAGGCGGCTGATGAAACTGATCTGGCGCAGGGCTTCGGCAAACTCCTGCTCCGTGTCGCGCTCGGTGCGCGATGTCAGTTCGGCGAACAGACCGGCACGCGTGTAATGGCGCACACAGGCAATGAAGGGAAAGCCGTGGCGCGTGAGGTAGGTCTTGTTCAGCGCGGCCAGACGCTCGCCCTGCTCCTGCTCCAGATCACCAAGGCCGGCACTTTGCTGCTCCCGCTGCGAATCGCTGGTCAAGGTGCCGGAGCGCACAGCGGTCGCCGACAGCTCAGGGTGGCCGCAGAGAAAACGCACGGTCTGCTCGCGGGGGCTGGCGTGCACGGCGGCCAGCATGGAGGCATGCAGCGCATCGAGGCTGTTGAAAGGGCGCTGAGCCGCAGCCGATTCTGCGACCCAGGGGGCGTACTCGAAGACTTCACCCAGCGCAGCCACAAAGGCTTCGCGGGTCATGGTGTTGAGTTCGGCTAGCGTGGGGTGGGTAGTGGTGGTAGTCATGGAAGCCAGTGTAGAAAGCGTGTTTGCCGTCTCACAGTCCTGACTTGTTATAGCCCGTATAGCAGCCGGCTACGTCATTCCATTTCCCCATCATCCGATTACTTTGTCGGTTTCGCTCGTCGTACATCTGTACTGCCTTCGCTTCGCCTTCCCGTACTCGAATGATTTGAAAGCGGAATCAGCTCGGCCAGCACCTGTGAGGCCTGGCTCAGCAGCCCGCGCAGCCAGATATGCGAGGCATCGCGGTGCCTCGACGAATGCCAGAGCTGATAGAAGCGCATGGTGCGGGCTCCCATGGGCAAGGGCACCATGGCCAGCGGCAGGCGCCTGGCGTGATAGGCCGCGAAATGGCGGCTGGTGGTCAGCAGCAGATCGGTTCCCACCAGCAGATCCGGCGCCAGCGAAAAGTGCGTGCACTGCACACGGCCGTCGCGGCTCACCCGCATGGTGCCCAGGCTGGTCTCCACCACGCCGCGCTGGTCCGGCGAGTACGGCGTGAACACCACATGGGAAGCTTGCAGATAAAGCTCGGTCGTCAGCGCCCCCTGCGCAGCCAGCGGATGCGTTTCATCGAGCAGGCAGACCACCTCGTCCTCGATCAGCGTGGACATGTGCAAATGCTCGGGCGGACTGGGCCAGTTGCCGATGACGATGTCCACCTCGCCGCTTTGCAGCGCCTGCTCGTAGTCGAAATTCTGGCCCAGCGGCAGCATGACCAGCCGGGCACCCGGCGCCTGCGCACGCATGAGCTGAACCACGCGCGCCATGAAGGGCGGCGCCAGATAGTCGGGCGTGGCGATGGTGAAGCGCTGCTGCGTGGTCCCGGCAGAGAACTCCTTGCCCGAGGTCAGCAGCCCGTCGATCAGGCCCAGTGCCGCACGCGCCTGCTCCACGGCCTGCAGAGCCCGCGCCGTGGGCACCATGCGGTTCTTGTCCCGCACCAGCAGCGGGTCGTTGAAGATGGCCCGCAGGCGCCGCAGCGCCGCACTGATGGCTGGTTGCGATTGATTCAACCGGATGGCGGCGCGCGACACGCTTTTCTCGCTGATCAAGGTGCACAGCACGCGCAGCAGATAGGTATCGAACGGGTCTTCGCTTCGAGACAAGTGTTTTCCCTAGAAATATGCGATTTGCTATGCGGCTCATAGCAGCTGCCTAGTTTCGCATACCGCCACAACCCGCGACCATGCAAGCGTCCACAAACCCAAACAACAAACTTCCGAGACAAGGACTTGCCATGAGTGCTCAACATGTGCCGATCCGCGGCGCAGCCTCCCACAGCGTCGACGAAATCGACGCCACCTATTCCAAGATATCCTGGCGCCTGCTGCCCTTTCTGGGCGTGCTCTGGGTGCTGGCCTGGCTGGACCGCGTCAACATCGGTTTTGCCAAGCTGCAGATGCTCGATGACCTGAAGTTCAGCGAGGCCGTCTACGGCCTGGGCGCCGGCATCTTCTTCATCGGCTACTTCCTGTTCGAAGTGCCCTCCAACGCGCTGCTGCAAAAGATCGGCGCCAAGAAGACGGTGATGCGCATCACCATAGGCTGGGGCATCATCTGCATCTTGCAGGCCTGGGTGACTACCTCTACCCAGTTCTACATCCTGCGCTTTCTGCTCGGTGCCTTTGAGGCGGGCTTCTACCCCGGCGTGATCCTGTACCTGACCTACTGGTACCCCTCCAAGCGCCGTGCCAAGGCCTTTGGCACTTTCATGTCGGCCTCGGCCCTGGCGGGCGTGCTCGGCGGCCCGCTGGCCGGCAGCATCATGACCTGGGCTTCGGGCCTGCACGGCATGCACGGCTGGCAGTGGCTGTTCATCATCGAAGGCATCCCCTCGGTGCTGGCCGGTATCGTCGCCTACTTCTATATGACGGACCGCCCCGAGCAGGCCAAGTGGCTCAGCGACAGCGAGCGCGCCATCGTGAAGCAACAGCTCGAACTCGATGAAAAGGCTCAAGGCAAGCGTGACAGCGACTGGCGCACCATGTTCACCAACCCCATGGTGTGGCTGCTGATCGCCGTCTTCTTCTGCCTGTTGTGCGCCAACTCCACGCTGACCTTCTGGATGCCCACCGTGATCCGCGAAGCGGGCTTCACCTCCCCCATGGAAGTGGGCTGGATTGCCGGCGCCGCCTATCTGCTGGGTGCCGCAGGCATGATCATCAACGGTCGCCACTCCGACAAGCGCGGTGAAGTGCGCTGGCATTTTGCCGGCTCCGCCCTGCTGGGTGCCGTCGGCATGCTGGCCCTGGCCATCACCATGGGCATGGAAAGCATCCCCGTGCTCGCAGCACTGACCGTCATGGTCCTGGCCCTGGTGGGCACGATGAGTGCGATCCCCGTGTTCTGGCAGATGCCCAACATGCTGCTCAGCGGCGGTGCCGCCGCCGTGGGCGTGGCGCTGATCAACTCGGTCGCCAACCTGGCCGGCTTCGGCGCTCCCTACCTGATGGGTCTGATCAAGGCTTCCACCGGCAAGGTTGCCCCCGGTCTGTATCTGGTGGCCATTGTCGAAGCATTGGCAGCCATCCTGGCCATTGCCTTCATTGCCCGCATCCAGCGCCGCAAGAGCGCCTGAAGGAGACATGAGCATGCAATCCACAAAACCACTGGCGCCATCGCGCAGGCAATTTGCACTCTCGGGCCTGGCGCTCGGTGCCTCGGCCCTGACGGCCGCTCGCGGCGCGCTGGCGGCCGATGCACCAGCCCAATCCTCCGGTCCCATCGTGCTGCATGGCGCGAGTCCCCGCCTGACCGTACACACCATCGACACCTTCCACGGCATGGCAGCCACCGGCCTGCGCATCGACTTCTCCCGCTTTGACGGCGAGGTCTATGTGCCAGTGCGCAGCTTCACGATCAATGCCAACGGCCGCGCCGACGAGCCGCTGCTGATCGACGACAGCTACCGCGCCGGCCGCTATGAGCTGCTGCTGCATGTGGACGAATATTTCGCCGCCAAGGGTGCCAGGCTGCCCCGCCCGGCCTTCCTCTCCAAGGTACCGGTGCGCTTCCAGATCACCAACGTGGCCGAGCGCATCCACCTGCCGATCCAGTTCGGCCCCTGGAGCTACACCTATTCGCGCGGCAGCTGAGCCGCCCTACCGCTCTATCGCAACCCAACGAAGGACAACCATGGCAGGCATCAGCACCCATGTACTCAACCTCACCACCGGTCGCCCCATAGCCGGCATGCGGGTGGAACTCTACGATGTTGCGCAAACGCCCGCGCAGCGCATCACCAGCACACGCACCAACGCCGATGGCCGTACCGATGCGCCCATGCTGGCCGCGGCAGCGGCCCGTACCGGGGACTTTGAACTGCGCTTTTACACCGGCGAGCATTTCAAGGAGCCCACGGCCCTGTCGGACGAAGTGCTGGTGCGCTTTTCCATCTTCGACGCGGCCCAGCACTATCACGTGCCCATGCTGTGCTCGCCGTGGTTCTTCAACACCTACCGCGGCAGCTGATTTTTTCCACGACTTACGCAAATCAGGTTCAGGCAAGTGCTTGGCCTCAAGGAAACCACCTTGGTACATCCTGCGCAAGTCCCATTGTCTTTACCTAGGAGAACGACTCGATGAGCAACGATAACGACACCGGCAAGTACCTGGTCGAATCCATACGCCTGGCCATGGGCAACGTCAAAGGCCGCAAGCAGGCCACCTGGCCCTTTGGCGCCGTACTGGTCAAGGACGGTCAGGTGCTGGCCCGCGCCGTCAACCAGGTCGACGAGCTCTGCGACCCTTCGGCCCACGCCGAGATGCAGGCCGTGCGCGCCGCCGCCAAGGCCCTGGGCACGACCGATCTGTCGGGCGCCGTGGTTTACGCCAGCGGCTACCCCTGCACCATGTGCTACACCGCCATGCTGTTTGCCGGCGTGAAGAAGGTGTACTACGCCTACTCCAACGAAGACGGCGAGCCCTACGACCTGTCGGCGGCACGCGGCTATGTGGAATTTGCCAAGCCCGAAGACCAGCGCGAACTGACCCTCATCAGCCACCATGTGCGCGATGAAGGCGAGGACCTCTACGAAGCCTGGCAAAAGGCCGTCGCCACCACGGCCTGATCGCACATTTCTCTGACCTCTCTTCACTCATGCCCCGCGCGCTTCGGCCCGGGGCTTTTTTCATTGGCGGGCCGCTCCAGGATGAAAACGTCGGGGCCGCCTAGCTGCGCCAGCGTGAATTGCGCGGCACATGGGCCACGAGAAACTCCATCTGATCGGCAAGTATGCGGCGGTTGCGCAGGATGAAGTCCTCCCACAGCGTGGGCGTGTAGGGCGTATACAGCAGCGGCATGCGGGCCTGCTCCGGCGTTCTGGCGCCCTTGCGGTGGTTGCAGGCACGGCAGGCCGTGACCAGGTTCATCCAGCTGTGCTCGCCCCCGGCGCTCACGGGCTTGATATGTTCCCGCGTCAGATCGCTTTCATGAAACTGGCGCCCGCAATAAGCGCACAGGCAGCGGTCGCGTGCAAACAGCTTGCCGTTGGTCAGACCCGGCAGCAGCTCGTGCGGGTTGATATTGGGAACACCCTTGGTGCCGATGATGGAGTTGATGTGAATGACTGACTGCCTGCCGGTCACCGCATTGTGTCCTCCACGAAAACAGGCGATCTCCGCGCCTGCTTCCCAGCGCACTTCATCTGCTGCGTAATGCAGCGCCGCCTGCTCCAGCGTAACCCAGGACTGCGGCAGCCCCTGGGCTGTCAGCTTCAAGACTTTCACAACACGCCTCCAGTCAAACAGTTCGACCACAGAAACGGCAGAGCGTCTTGGCGCTCTTTGGAAACAGGTTTGCGCATGACAAAGACCTGTTCCTGTACAGCCTCCCCAGCTGCACGGATGGAAGCAATATACTCTGAAATTATGTCAAATTGACGGCTTGCGCCGCATGCATCGGCGCCAGCTGCTACGAAAAACAAAGCAGCCCATGAAGATTTTCCGCGGAATCAATCATCCCGGCCTGGCTCCCGCCTGCGCTGTGACCATTGGCAACTTTGACGGCGTGCACCGGGGACACCAGGCCATGCTGGGCCTGCTCAAGGCCGAAGCAGCCCAGCGCGGCATTCCCAGTTGCGCCATGACCTTCGAACCCCACCCGCGTGATTATTTTGCGCAGAAGCTGGGCAAGCCCGAGCTGGCCCCGGCCCGCGTGGGCACGCTGCGCGACAAGCTCAGCCAGCTGGAGATCTGCGGCGTCGATCAGGTCGTGATACTGCCGTTCAACGATGCGCTGGCCAATCAGAGCCCCGAGGACTTCATACAGGATGTACTGATCTCCGGCCTGGGCGCCCGCTATGTGCTGGTCGGCGACGATTTCCGCTTCGGCCGCAAACGCACGGGCGACTACGCCATGCTGGATAACGCAGGCCAGGCTCTGGGCTTTGACGTGGCCCGCATGAACAGCTATGAGGTACACGGCCTGCGCGTCTCCAGTACGGAGGTGCGTGCCGCCCTGGCCGCCGGTGACATGCAGCAGGCAGCCAAGCTGCTCGGCCACCCCTATACGATTTCGGGCCATGTGGTCCATGGCCGAAAGCTGGGCAGAAAGCTCGCGGAGTCGCAAACAGGGGCCAATGACGGCTTTCGCACACTGAACCTGCGCTTTGACCACTGGAAGCCCGCTGCCAGCGGCATCTTCGCCGTGCTGGTCCACGGCCTGTCGGGCGAGCCTTTGCGCGGCGTGGCCAATCTGGGCGTACGCCCGTCGCTGGACCCCAATGACATCAACGGCGGACGCGTGCTGCTGGAGACCCACTGCTTCGATTGGCCCGCCGAGCTGGGAGGGGAAGGGGCCTACGGTAAAATCGCCCATGTGGAACTTCTGCACAAATTGCACGACGAGTTGAAGTACGACAGTCTCGATGCCCTGACGGCAGGCATCGCCAAGGACTGCGATGATGCGCGCGCGTTTTTCGCGTCCGCCCACACGCCTTCTCATCTGCCGTCTTATACCGAGACCCGTCGCCAGACCACGCGCGACCGAATTTGACGCTCGCTGCTCGCACGCCACTGGCGCAGCAGCGCACTGGCGCTCACCTCTCCATTCACGCCCTGGCAGTCCTGCCCGGGCAACGCATTGCTTTCAAGGTTTTCCATGTCTGATTCGAAGTCCAACAAGTCCGAAGCGTCCATCTACCGATCGACGCTGAACATGCCCGATACCCCCTTCCCCATGCGCGGCGATCTGCCCAAGCGTGAGCCAGGCTGGGCCAAGGAATGGGACGAGCAAGGCACCTATCAAAAGCTGCGTGTGGCGCGCAAGGGCGCGCCCATGTTCATCCTGCACGACGGCCCGCCCTACGCCAACGGCAAGATCCACATCGGCCACGCGGTGAACAAGATCCTCAAGGACATGATCGTCAAGAGCCGCCAGCTCGAAGGCTTTGATGCGCGCTACGTGCCGGGCTGGGACTGCCACGGCCTGCCCATCGAGAACGCCATCGAAAAGCTGCACGGCCGCAATCTGCCGCGCGACGAGATGCAGGCCAAGAGCCGCGCCTTTGCCACCGAGCAGATCGAGCAGCAGATGGTGGACTTCAAGCGCCTGGGCGTGCTGGGCGACTGGGACCACCCCTACAAGACCATGAACTACGCCAACGAGGCGCAGGAACTGCGTGCCCTGAAGAAGGTCTTGGAGCGCGGCTTCGTCTACCGCGGCCTCAAGCCCGTGTACTGGTGCTTCGACTGCGCCTCGTCTCTGGCCGAGTTCGAGATCGAGTACGCCGACAAGCAGAGCCAGACGCTGGACGTGATGTTCCCTGCGGCAGAGCCCGCCAAGCTGGCTGCCGCCTTCGGCCTGCCCCAGCTGGACAAGCAAGCCTTTATCGTCATCTGGACCACCACGGCCTGGACCATTCCCGCCAACCAGGCGCTGAACGTCAACCCCGATCTGGAATACAGCCTGGTGGACACCGAGCGCGGCCTGCTGATCGTGGCCTCGGCCCTGGTCGAAAAGTGCCTGGAGCGCTGGAAGCTCGACGGCAAGGTGGTCGCCACTGCCAAGGGCGAAAAGCTGGACCATATGCCCTTCAAGCACCCGCTGGCCCATGTGGACAAGGGTTTTGACCGCATCTCGCCCGTCTATCTGGCCGAATACGCCACGGCCGAGGACGGTACCGGTATCGTGCACTCGGCACCCGCCTATGGCGTGGATGACTTCAACTCCTGCATGTCCAACGGCATGGACTACAAGCAGATCCTGAACCCCGTACAGGGCAATGGCGTATACGCGGCCGATCTGCCCATGTTCGGCGGCCAGCATATCTGGAAGGCCGTGCCCGTCATCCTCGACGCGCTCAAGGTCGCGGGCCGCCTGATGGACACCACCACCATCAGCCACAGCTACCCCCATTGCTGGCGCCACAAGACGCCAGTGATCTACCGCGCAGCGGCCCAGTGGTTCATCCGCATGGACGAAGGCGAAGGCGTGTTCACCGACCCGGCCCAGAAGCCCGAGAAGACCCTGCGCCAGATCGCGCTGGAAGCCATCGACCACACCAGCTTCTACCCGCAAAACGGCCAGGACCGCCTGCGCGCCATGATCGCCGGCCGTCCCGACTGGTGCATCTCGCGCCAGCGTTCGTGGGGCGTGCCCATCCCCTTCTTCCTGCATGTCGATACCGGCGCGCTGCACCCGCGCACCATGGAGATCATCGACCAGGCGGCCGACATGATCGAGCAAGGCGGCATCGAGGCCTGGAGCCGCGTGACGACCGAGGAAATCCTCGGCGCCGAGGAAGCCAAGCTCTACACCAAGAGCACCGACATTCTGGAAGTCTGGTTCGACTCGGGCTCCACCTTCTGGCATGTGATGCGCGGCACCCACGCCGATATGCACCACGACCAGGGCCCCGAAGCCGATCTGTACCTGGAAGGCCATGACCAGCACCGTGGCTGGTTCCACTCTTCGCTGCTGCTGGCTTCGGCCATCTTCGGCCGCGCCCCGTACAAGGGTCTGCTGACCCACGGCTTCACCGTGGATGGCCAGGGCAAGAAGATGTCCAAGTCCATCGGCAACACCGTGGCACCGCAGGACGTATCGAACAAGATGGGCGCCGAAATCATCCGTCTGTGGGTGGCTTCGACCGACTACTCGGGCGACCTGGGCATCGACGACAAGATCCTGGCCCGCGTGGTGGATGCCTACCGCCGCATCCGCAACACGCTGCGCTTCCTGCTGGCCAACACCAGCGATTTCGACGCCGCCGCCGACAGCGTCCCATACAAGGACATGCTGGAGATCGACCAGTACGCCCTGGCGCGCGCAGCCCAGCTGCAAAAGGAAATCATCGGCCACTACCAGGTCTATGAGTTCCACCCCGTGGTGGCCAAGCTGCAACTGTTCTGCTCGGAAGACCTGGGCGGCTTCTACCTGGACGTGCTCAAGGACCGCCTCTACACCACGGCGCCCAAGAGCCTGGCCCGCCGCTCGGCCCAGACCGCGCTGCATCAGATCACCCAGGCGCTGCTGCGCTGGATGGCGCCCTTCCTGTCGTTCACGGCCGAGGAAGCCTGGAAGATCGTGGGCCGGAGCGAAACCATCTTCCTGGAAACCTTCCTGGATCTGCCCGAAGGCGACGAAGCCCTGCTGGCCAAGTGGACCCGTATCCGCGAAATCCGCGACCTGGTCAACAAGGACATCGAGACCGTGCGTGGTACGGGCCTGGTCGGCGCTTCGCTGCAGGCCGAGGTCACCATCTCTGCCCAGCACGAGGACCTGGCCCTGCTGCAGTCGCTGGCCGATGACCTGAAGTTCGTGTTCATCACATCCAGCGCCCAGGCCGTGGCTGGCGATGCGCTGGCCGTGGAAGTCAAGCCTTCGCAAGCCGCCAAGTGCGAGCGCTGCTGGCACTACCGCGACGATGTGGGCGTGAACCCCGAGCACCCCAACCTGTGCGGCCGCTGCGACAGCAATCTGCACGGCACGGGCGAGCTGCGCTCCAAGGCCTAAGCCCTCAAAAAGTGAGCTGCCAGCGCAAGCTGGTAGCCTCTTTGACGCTGGAATCATCTTGAAAGATTTGATCAACCAGCGCCAGCCACTCTCAAAAACATAGTCATTGAAGAGCTGCCATGAGCAACACCCAGACATCTCCCGCAGGCTTTGGCCGCATCTGGCCCTGGCTTCTGTGGGCGTTGATCATCATCGGCCTGGACCAGATCACCAAGCAGATGATTCTGAGCCACTACCAGTACGGCGACTGGACCCCCATCACCAGCTTCTTCAACATCGTGCGCGCGCACAACACGGGCGCGGCCTTCTCCTTCCTGGCCGGCGGCAGCGGCTGGCAGCGCTGGCTGTTCGTGGGCATTGCCGTGGTGGCCACCGTCATCATCGTCTGGCAGCTGCGCAAGCATCCCGAGCAGAAGGTGTTCTGCCTCTCGCTATCGAGCATCCTGGGCGGCGCCATCGGCAACGTGGTGGACCGCTTGCAGCATGGCTATGTGGTGGACTTTCTGGACTTCTATTGGGGCACCAGCCACTTTCCGGCCTTCAACGTGGCGGACATGGGCATCACCCTGGGTGCCATCTTGCTGATCCTGGATGAGGTTCTGAGGGCCAGACGCGCCAAAACGCAGGCCTGACAGGCGCAGGCCGCTATCAATTCAAAGACCCGCTGACTCGCAAGAGCAGCGGGTTTTATTCTTCATAGCCATAGTCCGGTGCCTTCGCCCAGACCAGCTCACCATCGCGCCAGTAACGCACGGCAATGGGCTGGGTTTGATAGCAGCTGTCGAATACCCAGTCCGCCATGTTCAGCGGCCGGGCCTCATACACCGGATAAGGAACATCGGCCAGCAGCACCGGCTCCTTGAGGGCATTGAACTGTGCGGTAAATCCGGCAGGGCAGTCCTGCGCCTGAGCGGGTGCAGCAAAGCGGTGAGGCCGGTCCAGCTCCAGCAGCAACTGCCTGCCGCTCAGGCTCATTGCATTCACCGACACCTCGCCCCAGGTCACGGCCTGCGCAAAGCGTATATCCGTCAGGCTGCGCAGATCCGAAGCATCGCCCCTCAAGCGCTCATCGCCCTCCAGCAACTCGCGCTGCGCATGGCTGCCAGCAGGCAGGGTGATCTCGCCCCAGGGCAGGGCCTGCCGCAAGGTGAAATGCTTGAGCCTGTCCTGCTGCGCCATTTTTCGCTCCCTCATGAAGTCATGCAGGGCCCACTGTGCCAGCGAGAGCGCCGTGGATATGGGCAGCACGGACAGCACGATGGCCAGCCCCCATTGCCATAGACGAAGCGGTGGGCGCGGTGTGCCGCGCCGCTCATTCCACAGCCGCCAGCCCCACCAGAGCAGCAGCAGCGCTCCGATGAACGCCGCCAGCACCATCAGCAAAAAACCGGCAGCCGCCGCGCCGCCCGCACCAGGAATCATGTTTCACCCATATTGATAGCAGCTGGCGCCTGTCGATCCAGCATATGGGACACTTTAAGGGTTTTCCGCCATCCCCTGCCCGGCCTGGGCCTGCAGCCAGCCCAGAAACTGCTGCATCCGGCCGGTGAGATATTCAGGGCCGGGACGGCCACCCACCTCCGGCATGCGCCCTGCCAGGAAGACAATTCCGTCCTGGGCCAGCAGTCTGGCCTCGAGCGGTGCCGCCCCCGCAGGTGACTACAGTGCCGAATTTGCATGATTTCTGGCACGGAAATTCGGCGCCAGGGTCGATGCAGCGCGCACTGCCCGGATCAGACTCGACCGATGCCATGTGAGGAAACGCGTGTTTTTTCGAAAACGCACAATTTCGCGCCCATATTTACCCTTAATTCGCACTGATATGCACCTTTTGGAAACTGCGAAGCCAGCATGGCTCGTCAGTCAGAGGTATATTTGATTGCTTCTTCGTCTATAGCACATGAAGCATCTACTGAATCTTTTAGCAGCCATAGCTCTGTTGGTCTGGGGCTCACAGATGGTTCGCACCGGCGTTCTGCAGGTCTTTGGCGCCAATCTGCGTAACGTCCTCGCCCGCAGCATGAGCAACCGCTTCTCGGCGGCACTCTCGGGCATGGGCGTCACGGCCCTGGTGCAGTCCAGCACCGCCACGTCGCTGATGACCTCATCCTTTGTGGGCCAGGGCCTGATCACCCTGCCTTCGGCTCTTGCAGTGATGCGCGGCGCCGATGTGGGCACGGCGCTGATGGCCGTGCTGTTCTCCACCGACCTGTCCTGGCTGTCGCCGCTGTTCATCTTTGTCGGCGTGGTGCTCTACATCACGCGCAAGGACTCCAAGCCCGGCCGTATCGGCCGCGTGCTCATCGGTCTGGGCCTGATGTTGCTGGCCCTGCGTCTGGTGGTGGAGGCCACCGAGCCCTTGCTGCAGGCCGAGGCCGTGCGCACCCTGCTGGCCTCGGTCAGCAGCGATCTGTTCATGGAACTGCTGCTGGGTGCCGTACTGGCCGTCGTGGCTTATTCCAGCCTGGCCGTGGTGCTGCTGATTGCAGCCATGGCCAGCTCGGGCGCCATTCCTCTGGATGTGGCCCTGGGCCTGACCCTGGGCGCCAACCTGGGCAGCGGCCTGGTCGCAGCCATCACAACCGCCAAGTCGGCCGTGGAAGAGCGCCAGGTCACCATCGGCAATCTGCTGTTCAAGATCATGGGCGTGGCCATTGTTGCGCCTTTCATCGGCCTGTGGTCGCACTATGTGCAGCCCTATCTGTCGGACCCCGGCCAGAACGTGGTCATGTTCCATCTGGCCTTCAATGTCTTCAACAGCCTGTGCTTCATCGGCCTCACGCAACTGGTGGCCCGCTGGGTCACGATCATGCTGCCCAAGCCCGAGGAGGAAAGCTCGGCCAAACTGCTGCGCCCCCGTCACCTGGACCCTTCGGCCCTGTCCACGCCTTCGCTGGCTATCAGCTGCGCCGTGCGCGAATCGCTGCACCAGGCTGATGTGATCGAGTCCATGCTGATCGGTCTGCAGAAAGTGGCTGAAACCGATGACGCCAAGCTGTCCGAAGAGGTGCGCAACCTCGAGGCCACGGTCGACGATCTGTACTCGGCCATCAAGTACTACATGACCAAGATTTCACGCGCCGAGTTGGACGAGCGCGAAGGCCAGCGTTGGACGGAAATCATCAGCTTCACCATCAATATGGAGCAGATCGGTGACATCATCGAGCGCGTGCTGCTGGACCTGGAAGACAAGAAGATCAAGAAGGGACGCCAGTTCTCGCAGGCCGGCATGCAGGAAATCCACGAGCTGACCCAGCATCTGCTGGACAATCTGCGCCTAGCCATGAGCGTGTTCCTCAACGGCAATGCG
Source organism: Comamonas resistens (assembly GCF_030064165.1). NCBI lineage: Bacteria > Pseudomonadati > Pseudomonadota > Betaproteobacteria > Burkholderiales > Comamonadaceae > Comamonas > Comamonas resistens. Next base: position 1,035,524 of record NZ_CP125947.1, on the reverse strand, counting down.
CGCGAGGCGCAGAAGCTGCTGGAAGAAAAAGCACGTTTCCGCGATCTGGAACTGGCCTATTCCGCCACTCACCTGGCGCGCCTGTCTCAGCACACGGTATCGAGCATAGAGACCAGCTCGCTGCATATCGACATGATCAGTGACCTCAAGCGCATCAATTCCCTGCTGTGCTCGGTCGCCTATCCGATTCTGGAGCAGGCCGGTGCGCTGGCGCCCAGCCGCCTCAAGCCATCCGCGCTGGACGCCAAGCGTTAAGCGTCACGCACGCCTCGCGCCGGACCGCCGCTGCTACCAGCCCATGTACGCGGCCAGGATCAAAGAGGCCTCGTGCGTGAAACGGCCCTGCACCAGCCAGGCCTCCACGGTTTGCGGGTGCAGCAGCTCGAAGCGCTGCACCTCGCCATCCTGGTTGGCGGGCATCAGGGATTCCGAAAGCTGCGCGGCAAACCAGTCGATATGCTCGCGCATCAGCCCCTGGCCCTCTGCCTCGTCGCTGGGCCGGGAAAAGTCCACATGCCCGCCATGACGCAGGCCTTGCAGGCTTGCCAGCTCCAGCCCTGCCTCCTCCCAGGTTTCGCGCGCCAAGGCCTGCTCCAGGCTGTCTTGGGCCGACACCATTCCGCCCATCAAGGTATCCCACATGCCCGGGTTGTTGGCCTTGCTCTGCGAGCGCTGCTGTACCCACAAACGCCCGTCCGCCACAGCCCCCACCAGATGCACGGCGCGGGTGGCAATTCCCAGCGGGCGCACTGCTCCCCGCTCTATCGTGGCAATCCGCTGGCCCGCGCCGTTGCAGACCGCCAGTTGCTCGTCTCGCCAAGCCCCCGCCAGACCAGCGCCGCGCAAGGCTAGCGCCAGCCGGTTCAGCCTCTGCGTGGCGCTGCCCTCGCCCTGCAAGTCCCATTGGCCATCGCGGTGCTGCAGATGCACGGCATGGGCATCCAGCAAGGTCGGCCCCAGTTGCTGCACCAGGGCGGGCTCTATGCTGCCTACTTGCTCGCCATCCACACACAGGTCCTGCCTGTCCCGCAAAAGCGGTTGATGGGCCTGGGCGCGTTGTTCCTGCAGCCATTGTCGTGTTTGCTGATTCATGAAAAATCTCCCATGGTCGGCATTGTGCTCAGCTTCTCCATCAGGGAAGGCTTGCCTCACTATTTGCGGCGTCCCGCACAGGACTGCACGCGTCATGAGTCAGCGCGCGAAGGCCTCGCTCGCAGCAGCACGCGGTACAGTGACGCTCCATGAATGCTTCGCTCAAGCCCTCCACCGCAGCCATGCTGGCTCTGGCACCGCTGCTGTGGGCAGGCAATGCCATCGTGGGCCGCCTCGCCCATGACCTGATCTCCCCTTTTGCACTCAATTTCTTTCGCTGGGGCATCGCCTTTGTCCTCTTGCTGCCGCTGGCCTGGCAGGTATTGCGCAGGAGCAGCCCCATCTGGCCCCTATGGCGCCAGTACGCATTGCTGGGCCTGCTGGGCATAGGCTGCTACAACGCCCTGCTGTACCTGGCGCTCAAGACCTCGACGCCGCTCAATGTGACCTTGGTGAGCTCCAGCATGCCGGTGTGGATGCTGGCCATAGGCCGTCTGTTCTGGGGCATTGCGGTCAGCCGCCGCCAGCTCTGCGGCGCGGCGCTGTCCATACTTGGCGTGGCGGTGGTGATGTCGCGCGGTGATCTGCAAACCCTGCTCGGTCTGCACTTTGTGGCGGGCGACCTTTTCATGATGCTGGCGACGATTGCCTGGGCTTTCTACACCTGGCTGCTTTCGCGCAGCACCGGGCCGCAGGAGGTCAAGGCGCACTGGGCCAGCTTTCTGCTGGCCCAGGTGACGTTTGGCTTGGCCTGGTCGGCGCTGTTCACCGGGGGCGAGGCCTTGCTGGGCGACTTCCGCTTTGTTCCCGGCTGGCCGCTGCTGGGCGCTTTGCTGTTCATTGCCGTGGGGCCTGCCATTCTGGCCTACCGCTTCTGGGGCATGGGCGTGCAGCGCGCAACGCCTGCCATTGCGGGCTTCTTCGGCAACCTGATTCCGCTGTTCACGGCCTTGCTGTCGATTCCGGTGCTGGGCGAGACGCCGCACCTCTATCACGCCATCGCCTTTGCGCTGATCGTGGCCGGCATCGTCGTGTCGTCCCGCAAATAAGCACAGCCCCAACAACAAAGCCCCGCAATGCGGGGCTTTGTGCGTTCATAGATCCATCACCGATCAATAGGTGCCGGGGTAGAGACCACCATCGGGCAGGATGTTCTGGCCCGTCATATAGCCGGCCTGACGGCTGCACAGGAAGGCGCAGATGGCACCGAACTCTTCGGCCGTACCGAAGCGCTTGGCGGGAACCTGTGCGGCCTGGGCCTGGCGCACGGCATCGAGGTCCTTACCGGTCTTGGTGGCCGCAGCTTGGTGTGTGGCCGCCAGACGGTCGGTATCGAACTTGCCCGGCAGGATGTTGTTGATGGTCACGCCCTGAGCGGCAATGCTCGAACGTGCCAGACCCGCGACAAAGCCCGTCAGGCCGCTGCGTGCACCGTTGGACAGGCCCAGAATGTCGATGGGCGCCTTGACCGCGCTGGAGGTGATGTTGACGATGCGGCCGAAGCCGCGTTCGGCCATGCCGTCCACCGTGGCCTTGATCAGCTCGATGGGAGTCAGCATATTGGCGTCCACGGCCTTGATCCAGGCCTCGCGATCCCAGCTGCGGAAGTCGCCGGGGGGCGGACCACCGGCATTGGTCACCACGATGTCGAAGTCCTTGCCTGGGCCGCCAGCGGCTTCAAACACGGCGCTGCGGCCTTCGGGCGTGGTGATGTCGGCAGCGACGCCGATCACCTGGACCTGCGGAGCAATGGCTTGCAGCTTCTGCACGGCAGTCTGCAGCGCTTCGGCATTTCTGGCATTGACGACCAGATTCACGCCCTCTTGCGCCAGTGCCGTGGCGCAGCCAAAACCCAGTCCCTTGCTGGCGCCACAGACCAAAGCCCAGCGCCCGGAGATACCAAAGTCCATTTCGGAGTCCTTTCACGGTTTTCCATCCGGGCACTCATGCCCGGAAACATCAAAATACATAGCTTCTAACGCTTGATACATAAGCGCTAGAGCCCAATTTCATGCATGACGTCCAAACAGCTTGTGGTGCAGTCTGCGCAGCGACCACCAGACGGAGAAAGCCACGATGGGGATGGCCACGGCCGCCGTGGACTCCGGCGACCAGGGCCAGCCCAGCTTCTGCGCCCCCTTGGCCAGATAGCTGATGAGGCCGGTGATGTAGTAGGTGATGGCCGCCACCGACAGGCCTTCCACCGTGGACTGCAGCTTCAGCTGCATGCCCTGGCGGTCGTTCATGGTGCCCAGCAACTGCTGGCTGCTTTGCTGCTGCTCGATCTCGACCCGCGTGCGCAGCAGGCTGCTGACGCGCGAGACCCGCTCGGACAAGGCATTCTGACGGCGTGTGGCCCATTCGCAAGTGGCACGCGCCGGAGACAGCCGCCTGTCCATGAACTCGCGTATGGTCTGAATACCGTCCACCCGGCTTTCCTGCAGCTCCTGGATGCGCCGCTCCACCAGCTCGAAGTAAGCCGAGCTGGCCGAAAAACGCGAATGCGTGGCCGCATATTCGCTCTCCACCTGACCGGCCAGACGCGTCAGGCGGTCCAGCAGCGCCGGTTCGGTATCACGGTCGGCTGCACGGATGGCATGGGCCAGCTCGGCCAGCTCGCGCTCTGCCGTGGCCAGCACGGCTGCGGCCTTGCGCGCGGCGGGCAGGCCCAGCAGAGCCGCCATGCGGTAGGTTTCGATCTCCAGCAGCCGCTGCACCAGGCGGCCCAGGCGGCGTGGCGTCAGCTCATCGCTGGCCAGCAGCAGCATGCGCGAAAAGCCATCGGCGTGAATCGCAAAATCGGTATAGATGCTGCCTGCATCGCCTGCCACACGGGAGCCCACCAGGGTGTCCGCATGCAGCATATGCCGCACCAGTTGCGGCGCGTCGACCGCGCTCTCACTCAGCGCCCACAGATGCAGGCTGCTCAGGCACTGGCCAGGCAGCTTTCTGAGCCAGCTTTGCGGCACGGCATTGATCGCGGTTTCAGGCTCTCGCATATCGGCCACGGAAGACGGCTCCATGGGCGTGGCAAAGGTCCAGGCGACGAACTCGGTGTGCTGCTCCCAGCGCAGGCGGAATGCGCCCAGGTCGATCAGCACATGGGTGGTTGCGGCATCGGGCAGCGGGCGATGATGGTCACGCAGCAGCGCTGCCACATGGGCACGGCTGGCCTCGCGCTGGGCTGCATCGGTCAGCATCACGATATGCGTGATGGCCAGCGGAGCTTCGATGATCTCGGCGGGGCGAGCGTGAATTTCGTTATGCAGCTGAACCCGCTCCGGGTGCTGCTCGGGCAATAGAGACGAAGCCATGCAATCCTCAAGTAACTGCAGCTATTTTGCCGCCCTAATCCATGGCCCCTGAAACAAAGGTCCTCATATAAAAAAAGCGGCCCCATAAGGGCCGCTTTAACGATGATCAGCGATCAGATTGACGATCAGTCTTCCACGAAGGCTTCTTCACGCTTGTTCTTCACTGCAGGCATCAGCACCACCACCAGCAGCACCACGGCAGCGGCCAGCAGGCAGGCGGAGATGGGGCGGGTCACGAACACCGACCAATCACCACGCGACAGCAGCAGGGCACGGCGCAGGTTTTCTTCCATCATCGGGCCCAGGATGAAGCCCAGCAGCAGAGGCGCAGGCTCGGTACCCAGCTTGTGGAACACATAGCCGATGAAACCGAAGATACCGACCATCCACACGTCCCATGCATTGTTGTTGGTACCGTACACACCCACCGCGCAGAACAGCACGATCGAGGGGAACAGCCAGCGGTAAGGCACGGTCAGCAGCTTGATCCAGACGCCGATCAGCGGCAGGTTCAGGATGATCAGCATCAGGTTACCAATCCACATGGAGGCGATCAGACCCCAGAACAGTTCGGGGTTGCTGGTCATCACCTGAGGACCGGGCTGGATGTTGTGGATGGTCATGGCACCCACCATCAGCGCCATCACGGCGTTGGGAGGAATACCCAGGGTCAGCAGAGGAATGAACGATGTCTGCGAACCGGCGTTGTTGGCCGACTCGGGAGCGCACACGCCGCGAATATTGCCTTGACCGAAAGGAACTTCACCGGGCTTGAGCTTGGTCTTCTTTTCGATGGTGTAGGCAGCAAAGGCCGACAGCATGGCGCCGCCACCGGGCAGGATACCCAGAGCCGAGCCCAGGGCTGTACCGCGCAGCATGGCGGGCAGCATGCGCTTGAAGTCTTCCTTGGTGGGCATCAGACCGGTCACCTTGGCGGCGAACACTTCGCGCTCGTCTTCAGGCTGAGCCAGGTTGGAGATGATTTCACCGTAGCCGAACACACCCATGGCAATCACGACGAAGTCGATGCCGTCGGTCAGCTCAGGAATGTCGAAGCTGTAGCGGGCCACACCAGAGTTCACGTCGGTACCGACCATGCCCAGCAGCAGACCCAGCACGATCATGGCGATCGCCTTGAGCAGCGAGCCGGAAGCCAGAACCACGGCACCGATCAGACCCAGGGTCATCAGCGAAAAGTACTCGGCAGGGCCGAACTTGAAGGCGACTTCGGTCAAAGGAGGAGCGAAGGCAGCCAGAATCACGGTACCCACACAACCAGCGAAGAAGGAGCCGATACCGGCCGCTGCCAGCGCAGGGCCTGCTCGTCCTTTTCGGGCCATCTGGTAGCCGTCGATCACGGTCACCACCGACGAAGACTCACCGGGCAGGTTCACCAGAATGGCGGTGGTGGAGCCACCGTACTGGGCGCCGTAGTAGATACCTGCCAGCATGATCAGCGCCGCCACGGGAGGCAGTGCATAGGTTGCGGGCAGCAGCATGGCGATGGTTGCCACAGGGCCGATGCCGGGCAGCACGCCGATCAGCGTACCGAGCAGACAGCCCACAAAGCAGTAGATCAGGTTCTGGAACGTGAAAGCCACGCCAAAACCCGTCGACAAGTTCTGAATCAGATCCATGGACGATGCTCCTGATTAGCCAGCGATGAAGCTAGGCCACACGGGGAACTGCAGATTCAGCGCCCACACGAAAGCGAAATAGCTACCAGCCGCCAGAATGGTGGACAGGATGGCTGTTTCCTTGAAGTTGAACTTATCGCCCGCCATGCTTGCGATAAAGACCAGTGCGTAGATCGCAATGACCAGACCGAACTGAGGAATGCCCAGACCAGGAACACCGACCAACAGGATGCCGAAGGCAAAGTTGGCTGCCAGAATGAAGAACACCTGCTTCCAGGCCCACTTGCCGATCTTGTCACCACCTTCGGGGCCTTTGGTCAAACCGCCGATGCAGATGGCTGCACCCAGGATGGCCATGAGCACACCCAGAATCAGAGGGAAGTAACCTGGCCCCATGCGGGCACCGGTGCCAATGGTGTAGTTGGATGCGCCGATCGCAAATGCGAGGCCGACGACCAAGAACATCAGACCGGAGAAAAAGTCTTTTTGGCTCTTGATTTTCACAAAACGTCTCCTTACGGAAATCACGACTTGGCGATTCTCGTTTCATAGATATGCCAAATTGATGTGGATTCCACCTACAGAGGGCATACCCTAGTGTCGACGTTTTGCACACATTTCCGTATCCAGAAAACGGTCATGGAATGTTTTGCCTGCCTGCATCAAGACGCAAGCAGGCGCACACATTGAGCAGTTCAGATTTCGCTCATCAATGGCGTGCAGGCCAGCACTTCGGACAAGGTTGTGACGCCTTCTGCCACCCGCAAAGCGCCGGCAAGCCGCAGCGGGCGCATGCCATCCTGCACCGCCTGACGGCGCAAGGCATCCATGGATGGGGCATCGTGAATCTGCTTCTTGAGCGCTTCCGAGACCATCAGCAACTCGTAAAGTCCCATGCGTCCCCTATAGCCCGTCATGCGGCAGTCCTCGCAGCCCACGGGCTTGTAGGGCTGGTAGCTGCCGCTGAGTTTCCAGGGCTTGACGGTTTCGGCCAGCTCCTCTGGCGTGGCCGCCTCATCGCGTTGCTTGCAGGCGGCGCACAGCGTGCGCACCAGACGCTGGGCCAGCACCCCCAGCAAGGTGGCATTGATCAGATAGGCGGGCACGCCCAGTTCCATCAGACGGCTGACCGCGCTGGGAGCGTCGTTGGTATGCAGCGTGGAGAACACCAGGTGCCCTGTCAGCGCGGCCTGAACCGCCATCTCTGCCGTGGCCAGATCCCGGATCTCGCCGACCATGATGATGTCCGGGTCCTGGCGCATCAGCGCGCGCAGGCCTTCGGTGAAATTGAAGTCCAGCTGGGGCTGGACCTGGGTCTGATTGAAGCTGGCCTCGATCATTTCGATGGGGTCCTCCACCGTGCTGACATTGACCTCCTCGGTCGCCACGCGCTTGAGCGTGGAATACAGCGTGGTGGTCTTGCCCGAGCCCGTGGGGCCGGTGACCAGAATGATGCCGTGGGGCCGCTTGACCAGCTCTTCCCAACGCTGGGCATCATGAGCGCTGAAGCCCAGGGCATCGAGGTTCTTGACCGTGTTCTCGGGGTCGAAGATACGCATCACCATCTTTTCGCCGAAGGCCGTGGGCAGCGTCGATAGACGCATTTCCACCTCCTCGCCACGCGGGTTGCGGGTCTTGATGCGGCCATCCAGCGGGCGGCGCTTTTCCACCACGTCCATGCGGCCCAGCAGCTTGATGCGCGCGACCATGGCATTGAGCACGCCCATGGGCATCTGGTAGACCGGGTGCAGCACGCCATCGATGCGAAAGCGGATCACCCCCTGCTCGCGCCGCGGCTCCAGATGGATGTCGCTGGCGCGCTGATCGAAAGCGTACTGCCAGAGCCAGTCCACCACCTTGACCACGCCCTGGTCGTTGGCGTCAAGCTGCTTGTTGCTCTTGCCCAGTTCCACCAGTTGCTCAAAGCTGGCGGCACTGGCGGCTCCCCCGGCTTTCTCGGCGGCGCGCACGGACTTGGCCAGCGCAAAGAATTCCGCTGTAAAGCGTTTGATATCGAGAGGATTGGCCACCACGCAGCGCACGCTGCGGCGTGCCTGACGCTCGACCTCGCCGACCCAGTCGGTGATGAAAGGCTCGGCCGTGGCTATCACCACTTCCTTGCTCGTGACCTGCACGGGCAGCACCTTGTGACGCTCGGCATAGCTGGCGCTCATGACCTCACCGACACGGCCCACATCCACACGCAAGGGATCGATGCGCAGATAGGCCAGGCCGCTGCGCCGGGCCAGATACTGGGTCAGGGTTTCAATATCCAACGGCCTGCCGGACTGCGCGCCTTGCACCCCCACATTGGCCAGCCGCACCAGCGGCAGCTGCACGCTTTCGGCCGCCGAGCAGCGCGCCACCGTGCGCTCGGCTTCCTGCGCCGTGATCACGCCGTCGTCCTGCAACCACTGCACCAGCATGCGCCAGTCCAGCGGCCCCTGATAGGCTGCAGACTCGATGGGCCGGGTAAGAGTGGGTTCAATCAAGGACATGATGGGCCTGGGCAGAAAAACTGCTTCGACTGTACCCCGTTCGACGACCTTGCTGCAGCGCCCGGCTAGCCTTCAGCGCATCCCAGGCACCATTGGCTGATTCAGCTCAGCATCTGTATCGAGCGTCAGGCCTGTCCAATCAGTCCGTCTGGCCGCGGTTGATCTTCTCGATCCTGGCTTTGACCTTGGCCAGCGTACTGCCCGCCTCGGCATCGCGCGCAGGAACAAATACCTTGGCCCAGCGCGTGGTGTTCAGGTCCCAGCGGGCCTGCACCTGATCGCAAGCCACATCCAGCTCGGCGCCCTGCAGCACACGCGGCGTGCGCTGGGCCAGCACCACGGTGTTGCCTTCGCGCGTGGGGCGAAAGGCCCAGAGTGCGTCTTCACCGAAAGCCTGTGCCATCTGATCCAGGCTTCTGTCAAAACTCGATGAGCGGCCGAACAGGTTGACGGTCATGATGCCGTCCTCGGTCAACAGATTGCGGCAGTCGGCATAGAACTCGGCGCTGTCCAGCACCGGCGCCGCCGCCTCGTGGTCGTACAAGTCCACGGCCAGCGCATCCACCGTGCCATGCCATTCGGGCTTTTGGATCTCCACCGCCGCATCGGCCAGTACCACCTGCAGCGCACTGCTGTCGGGCGGCAGCTTGAACCAGCTGCGGCACACGGCCAGCACCTGCGGGTTCAGCTCGATGGCCGTGGTCTTCATGCGCAGCTTCTTGTGGCAGAACTTGGTGATGGCACCAGCGCCCAGACCCAGCTGCATGGCGTGCATACGGGGCACCTCCGCAGGGTCTGCAAACAGCAGCCAGCCCATCATGCGCTGCACATACTCGAGATCAATGTCGAAGGGGTCGCGTATGCGCATGGAGCCCTGCACCCAGGGCGTGCCCAGGTGCAGATAACGGACATCGCCGTCGTCGGAGACGCTGACTTCGGGCAGGTCAGGCGCCGTCGCCACTTTCTTGTCTTGCGCGGACTTGGCGCCGCCACGGGTTTTACGAATCACGTTTCACACCAATCTTCAATAAGACTTGCGCAAAAAAGAATGCGGCAAGGGCTGCTGTCTTGAAAAGCAAAGCTCTTGCCTGAACCTGATTTGCATAAGTCGTGTTCAAAGCAGTTCATGGGCGGCCAGAGCCTCGCGCCATGCCTGCAGTTTTTTTTCGAATGACCAGCTGGCATGAGCCGGGCTGGTCGATGGCAGCTTGATCGCTGTCAGACCCAGGGCCTCGGTCTGGCGCGCATGCTTATAGCTTTCGCCTCCGTTGTGCAAGGCCAGTTTCAGTCCGGGACAACGCTCGCGCAGGCCCGCAAAATCATTGACCTGGGCTGCGCGGATGGCACTATCCAGGCTGCCTTCACGTTCACAGCTGTCATAAACGTCCCACAGCCCCAGCCCGCGTGCCAGCAGCCATTCGCAACGGCCCGCGTAATCCTCGCGAGGCGGCTGTGGACACTGCGGCCACAGAGCTTGCAACAGGGGCCAGAACTGGTTTTGCGGATGGGCATAGTACTGCTGCAGCTGCAGCGAACGCACGCCGGGAAAGCTGCCCAGCACCAGCGCCTGGGTACGCGCATCGGCCACCGCACCCAGCCCCTGCCAGCGAACAGACTCGGGAACAGCATCGGCAGCGGATCGTTTTTCGGACATGCCCAATTGTCGCCCAGCTGCCATCGACCCGTGTGCCGCAGCGCTATTCAAAAAAGGAGCATCCCGCGCTTGACAGGTATGCGCCAGCCGCCAGTTTCATGCCAGCCCCAGCACCTGCCTGGCATTGGCCGTACTGGCCTCGGCCAAGGCATCGATGCTGATGCCGCGCAATTGCGCCACCTGGGCCGCGATTCGCGGCAGCTCGGCGGGGCTGTTGCGGCCCTGGCTGATGCCTGCTGCGCGCTGCTCGGCAGTGGTGTAGAGCCAGTGCGGTGGAATATCGGGCGCATCGGTTTCCAGCACCAGGGACTGCAGCGGCAGGCTGGCCGCCAGCTCGCGCAGCTTGAGAGCGCGGTCGTAAGTCACCGCACCGCCAAAGCCCAGTTTGAAGCCCAGATCGATGAACGCCTGAGCCTGCTGGGCGCTGCCATTGAAAGCATGGGCAATACCGCCCACCACCTTGTGCTGGCGCAAGGTCTTGAGCAAGCGGTCGCTGCTCTTGCGCACATGCAGGATGACGGGCAGCTCGAACTCGCGCGCCAGACGGATCTGCTGCTCGTAAAACCAGATCTGGCGCTGCGCATCCAGCCCCGGCACGAAGAAATCCAGGCCGATCTCGCCCACGGCGACCAGATGCGGGTCGCTACGCTGCCTGGTCAGCAAATCACGCAGGGCTGCTATATCGCTTTCATCGGCTCTTGGCGTATAGAGCGGGTGAATGCCCAGCGCATAGCTGTCGCCATGGCGATGTGCCAGTTCCACCACCTCTTGCCAATGGCCGCGCTCCACCGCAGGAATGAGCAGATGAGCGACGCCCGCCGCGCGGGCCGCCGCGCGCACCTCATCACGGTCCGGGGCAAATTCGGCAGCATCCAGATGGCAGTGGGTATCGATCCAGCAAGGCATGCAGACATCATGCCATCCGTCCGGCAACGGACTCAGGGAATGCTCTGCACCCAGGCAGATACAAGAGACTGCTTCGTCCTACACATAACAAATTGAAACAAATAAAACATTAACAAACTTGCTATCACCGATGGGAGCGCGTCATGACCGGTTTTCTCTGGGGAGCCCGCAGCCAACGCCAGCAATACGCCGACATGCGGGGCAAGCTCGATGCGCTCAACGAGGTTCAGGCGGTGATCGAATTCGACCTGCAGGGCCATGTCCTGGCCGCCAACGACATCTTTCTGCAGACCATGGGCTACAGCGCGCAGGACATCATCGGCCAGCACCACCGCATGTTCGTCGACGAGCAAACCCGGCAGTCTGCCGAATACGCGAGCTTCTGGCAGCGCCTGGGCGCCGGTGTGCATGACAGCGGCCGCTACCGCCGCATCAACAGCCAGGGGCAGGATGTCTGGCTGCAGGCCAGCTACAACCCCATCTTCAACAGCCAGGGGCAGCCCTGCAAGGTGGTCAAATACGCCACCGACGTCACCAAGCAGCAGCTGCGCGAAGACGATGCGCGCGGCCAGCTCAATGCGATTGCCAAGGTGCAGGCCACCATCGAGTTCGATCTGAACGGCATCATCCTGGACGCCAACGCGCTGTTTCTGCAGACCATGGGCTATGCGCTGCATGAAATCGTGGGCCAGCACCACAGCATGTTCGTGCAGACGCAGGAGCGGCAAGGCCTCGCCTACCAGCAGTTCTGGCGCAAGCTGAGCCAGGGGCATCACGATGCAGGGCAGTATCTGCGCATCGGCAAGAATGGCCGCAAGGTATGGATTGAAGCCAGCTACAACCCCATCCTGGATGCAGAAGGCAGGCCTTTCAAGGTCGTCAAATTCGCCACCGATATCACCCGCCGCGTGATGGCCGTGCAGACCTTGCGCCAGACGGTGCAAGGCCTGACGACCAGCGCCAGCCAGGCACGCCAGGCCAATGAGCTGGCACAAGATGCCTGCCATGTGGCCGAGGCGGGCGGGCGCACCGTGCAGAACGTGGTGAGCACCATGGAGTCCATCAGCGCCAGCTCCCGCAAGATTGGCGACATCATCGGCATGATGGACTCCATCGCCTTCCAGACCAATCTGCTGGCACTCAACGCTGCCGTGGAAGCCGCCCGCGCGGGCGAACAGGGCCGCGGCTTCGCCGTGGTCGCCAGCGAGGTGCGCCAGCTGGCCCAGCACAGCGCAGAAGCCGCCAAGGAGATCAAGCAGCTGATCCAGGCCTCGGCCCATCAGGTGACCCAGGGCGTGACCCAGGTGCGCGATGCCGGAAAGACCATGGAAGAGATCGTCGCGTCCTCACACCAGGTCACGCAGATCATGGGTGATGTGGTACAGACCTTGCTGGCCCAATCCTCCAGATTGCATGAGCTGACCGAGAACCTGACTGCGCAGGATACGGTCAGTGCGCAAGACCTGGAACCGTCCGAACTCGCACCTGCCTCGACCCGGAAACTGGCACGCGAACAGGCCCATCTCGCTATCAAGAATGCAGCTGTCAGCGCTTGCTGATAAAGGGATAGAGCTCTATTTCAATGTAAAAAGGCTCCCTGGGAGCCTTACGGTTTACGCAAATCAGGTTCAGGCAAGAGCTTCGCTTCAAGGCTGCAGTCTGGGTGCATCCTTGTTTGTGCAAGTCCTACCTTTTTTCGTCTGTCCGCTTCAGGCCAACCGCCCGCGCACCAGCCGTACCATGCGGTCGCAACGCGCGGCCAGGCCTTCGTCATGCGTGACCATCACAAACGCCGTGCCATGGCTGCGCGCCAGCTCCAGCATCAGCGCAAAGACGGAATCGGCCGTGCCCCTGTCCAGATTGCCCGTGGGCTCATCGGCCAGCACGCAAGCCGGACGCGTGACCAGCGCGCGGGCGATCGCCACACGCTGGCGCTCGCCGCCAGACAGCTCGGCCGGGCGGTGTGACATGCGCTCCTTCAAGCCCACGGCGCGCAGCATCTCGGCCGCGCGGTCCATGCAATCTTCCCTGGCGTCGCGGCGTATGCGCAGCGGCATGGCCACGTTTTCCTGGGCCGTGAACTCTGCCAGCAGATGGTGAAACTGATAGATGAAGCCCAGATGCTGGTTGCGCAGCGCGCCCTGCTTTTGCGGGCTGAGCTGGTGCAGCGGCTGGCCCATCAGGGTCACGCTGCCCGTCGTGGGCGAATCCAGCCCGCCCAGCAAGTGCAGCAAGGTGGACTTGCCCGAGCCTGATGCACCCACAATTGCCAGCGTCTCGCCGGCATGCACCTGCAGGTCCACGCCCTGCAGCACCGTCACATCCAGCTTGCCCTCGGCAAAGCGCTTGGTCAGGCCCCGTGCTTCCAGCACGGTCTGCCCTGTCACAAAATCATTCATAACGCAGTGCCTCCGCAGGGTTCACGCGGCTGGCACGCCAGCTGGGGTAGATCGTGGCCACAAAAGAAAGAATCAGGGAGATGACGGCAATCGGCACGATGTCTGCGCTTTGCGGCTCGCTGGGCATCTTGCTGATCAGATAAATGTCCTTGGGCAGGAAGCTGGCGTGCAAGGCATGCTCGATGGCGGGCACGATGACGTCGATATTCACGGCAATCAGCAAGCCCAGCGCCAGCCCTGCCAGTGTGCCGATCACCCCCACCATGGCGCCCTGCACCATGAAGATGCCCATGATGGACGATGGCGATGCGCCCAGCGTGCGCAGGATGGCGATGTCGGCGCGCTTGTCCTGCACGCTCATCACCAGCGTGGAAACCAGATTGAAGGCCGCCACCGCCACGATCAGCGTGAGGATGATGAACATCATGCGTTTTTCCAGCTGCACGGCGGCAAACCAGGTCTTGTTCTGCTGCGTCCAGTCGCGAATGAAGAGTCGGTCCGTCAAGGTGTCGGCCAGCTCATGGGCCACACGCGGCGCTTCGTGCAGATCCCTGAGTTTGAGGCGAATGCCGGTCGGCCCTTCGAGACGGAAGATGCGCTCGGCATCCTCGTAATGCATCATCACCAGCGTGGAGTCATATTCGTAATGGCCGGAGTCAAAGGTACCCGCCACCGTCATCTGCTTCATGCGGGGCAAGACTCCGGCAGGCGTGACCTGACCGCTGGGCGCGATCAGCGTGATCACATCGCCCTCGACCACGCCCAGAGAACGCGCCAGCTCTATGCCCAGCACCACCTTGAACTGGCCGGCCTGCAGGCGCTGCAACACCTCGCCACTGGCGGCAGCCAGATCGGTGACCTCGCCTTCGCGCGCGGGGTCTATGCCGCGCACCAGGGCGCCTTTCATGTCCTCGCCGCGCGCCAGCAAAGCCTGGGCCGAGACAAAGGGCGCCGCCCCCACCACATCGGGGTTGGCACGGGCTTCACGCATGGTGCGTTCCACATCGGGCAGCGGTGCGCCCTGCGGCGCGAAGATTTCCACATGGGAAACCACGCTGAGCATGCGATCGCGCACTTCCTTCTGGAAGCCGTTCATCACGCTGAGCACAATGATCAAAGCCGCCACGCCCAGCGCAATGCCAAGCATGGAGACACCGGAAATAAAGGAGATAAAGCCATTGCGGCGTGTGGCGCGCCCCGCACGGGTATAGCGCCAGCCGACGGCCAATTCGTAGGGAAATTGCATGTTGCCCGCATTGTGGCACTGGCGGCGATGCCCTTGCTCCAGCCCTCCCCCAATCGGGCTGTTCTTGTGAAACCGTCTATTTCACCGCCACCCACATCAGGGACACCGAACAAGGGCCTACGCCGGCCGCACCGCCCCGCCCCGCCGCGAAGGCATCGTCCCCCTCCCGAAGAGAGAGGGAAGGCGCGGGGCCGCCCAGGCGCAGCGGCTCAGGGGGTCACTTCTTTCTACTCCGCTCCACCCGCGGCAGATCCACGTATTGCGGCAGCTGCTCCAAGGTCTGGGCATGGGCCTGCAACCTGGCCAGCATGGCGTCGAACTGAAGCACCTCTTCATCGCTGAGCACCGACACCAGATCCATATGAATCTGGGCCATGGCCGGCAGGATGCGCTCGTACATGCGCCGGCCTTCCTCGGTCAGATGGATGGCCACGCGCCGCCGGTCGCCCGGCAAAGGCTGGCGCCGCACCCAGCCTTTGCCCTCCAGTCCGCTGAGCGCACGCGAGGTGCGCGCCCTGTCGAGCTGCGCCTTGTCCGCCAGTTCCGACGACAGCAGCCCCTCGTTCATGGCCACCGTGGCCATCACGCCCCACTCACGGCGCGTCAGCCCGAAGCGCGCCTCGCACATGCGCATGGCCACGCCACCGGCCGCACCAAAGAAACGGTTGATGCGAAACAGCAGCATCTGGTGGATCGTTTGCGGTATCGGTCGGGTATTCACGGGCAAGAGTTGATTTGGTCAATTGACGAAGCGACTTCTACAGTGGGCGCTCCCGACACAAGGCCTGATGGCCTCACCCGGCAGCCACTTGATTTTCCCCAAAGCCAAGCCCCCCTATTGCAAAGAAATATTGCCAGGAAAGGTCGCCGTCCATGTTTTCCGCGCTTCCCGCTTCACGCCGCCACTTTGTGCGCCACAGCCTGACTCTTGCCCTGGGTGCCGCCGCACTCACCGGCCAAATCACAAGCCAGGCCCAGACCACGGGCGATGCCGTTGCCAGTTGGCCCAGCAAGCCGGTGCGCCTGGTGGCGGCGTTTGCGCCGGGCGGCGCCGTGGACATTCTGGCGCGCGGTGTCGGCGAAGTGCTCCAGCGCGAGACCAGGCAGCCCTTCGTGGTCGAAAACCGCACCGGCGCCGGCGGCAATATCGGCTCCGACAACGTGGCCAAATCACCCGCCGACGGCTACTCCATTCTGTTCGGCCTGGACACCACCTTCACCGTCAACCCGCTCATCTACAAGAGCATGCCGTTCAAGAACAGCGATCTGCGCCCGGTGATGGTGTTTGCCTCGCAAGGCATGCTGGTGTCCGTGAATCCGCAGACCGGCATCAAGACGCTGGAACAGTTCATCGCCCGCGGCAAGGAAAAAGGCCTGACCCTGGGTTCCGCCGGCTACGGCACGCCGGGCCATCTGGCGGCCAGCATCCTCACGCATGCCACGGGTGCCAAGGTCAACCACGTGCCCTACAAGGGCAACGCACCGGCCACGCTGGCCATGCTCTCGGGCGAGGTGGACGGCGGCGTCATCAGCTCCACGGCCATGCTGTCCCATGTGGCGGCCGGCAAGATCACGCCGCTGGCCGTGACCACAGCCAAACGCAACCCCTTGTTGCCCGATGTGCCGTCGGTCGATGAGCTGGGCCACAAGGAGCTGCAGCAGGAAGTGCTGTTCGCCGCCTGGGTGCCCAGCAGCATGCCCGAACCGCTGGTGCAGAAGATCCAGGCCGGCTTCGAGAAAGCCATGAAGGACGGCGCACTGCGCGAGCGCATGCGCATCAACGACATGGTCTACGAAGGGCTGACCGGCGACGCCGCAGCCAAGCGCATCCAGGCCCTGGCCGACCGCTACCGCAGCCTGGCCCAGGCCACGGGCATGAAGATGGAATAAATCCCTCTCCTGTCCCTCCACAACGACACTTTTTTTCATGTCCCGTCCCAACATCATCTTCATCGTGGCCGACGATCTCGGCTATGCCGACCTGGGCTGCTACGGCGGCCGCGAGGCCGACTTCGGTCCGGTTTCACCCGTGCTCGACCGCCTGGCCGCGGGCGGCCTGAAGCTCACCCAGGGCTATGCCAATTCGCCTGTGTGCTCGCCCACACGCTTTGCCCTGGCCACGGCGCGCTACCAGTACCGGCTGCGCGGAGCGGCCGAGGAACCCATCAACAGCAAGACTCGCGGCACGCCGCTGGGCGAGAAGCTGGGCCTGCCGCCCGAGGTGCCCACCGTGGCCTCTCTGCTCAAGAATGCGGGCTACCGCACCGCGCTGATCGGCAAATGGCATCTGGGCTACCCGCCCCACTTCGGCCCGCTGCGTTCAGGCTACGAGGAATACTTCGGCCCCATGTCGGGCGGCGTGGACTATTTCACCCATCTGAGCAGCTCGGGCCAACATGACCTGTGGATCGGCGAGGAAGAGCACCACGACGAAGGCTATCTGACCGATCTGCTGTCGCAGCGCAGCGTGGATTTCGTCAACCGCATGAGCCAAGGCGATGCCCCGTTCTTCCTGAGCCTGCACTACACGGCCCCGCACTGGCCCTGGGAAACACGCGATGACCGCACCACGGCCGAGCAGTTGGGCGCGGGTATCGCGCATCTGGCGGGCGGCAACATCCACCAGTACCGCCGCATGATCCATCACATGGACGAGGGCATAGGCTGGATCGTCGAGGCGCTGCGCGCCAACGGCCAGCTGGACAACACGCTGATCGTCTTCACCAGCGACAACGGCGGCGAGCGCTTCTCGGACAACTGGCCGCTGGTGGGCGGCAAGATGGATTTGACCGAAGGCGGCATCCGCGTGCCCTGGATTGCGCACTGGCCCGCCGTCATAGCCGCCGGCCGCACCAGCACCCAGCAGTGCATGAGCATGGACTGGTCGGCCACGGTGCTTGCCGCAGCGGGCGTGGCCGCCGATCCCGGCCATCCGCTGGACGGCATCTCTCTGCTGCCCGTGCTGCAGCGCGAAGGCGCCGAGTTCGCACGCCCGCTGTACTGGCGCATGCTGTACCGCAGCCAGCGTGCGCTACGCGACGGCGACTGGAAATACCTGCGCGTGGACGAGCACGACTATCTGTTCAACATCGCCAGCGACGAACGCGAACGCGCCAATCTGGCGCCCCAGGAACCCGAGCGCCTGCAGCGCATGCGCGCCGACTGGGAACGCTGGAATGCCGAGATGCCCGCCATTGCGCCGGATGCCAGCTTCAGCCTGGTCTACACGGCCAGGAACATGCCTCAGCGTTAGGCCGCTTCTGAAAAAAGAGCTGCTTGCGCTTGTCTGTTATTGATTTCAAGATGGTTCAATGGAAAATCAAGCCCCCATCAAACGCAAGCAGCTCCCCAATCCATAGCATTGCAAACACGGCAAGACACCCCGCTCTGCACCTGCACAACCGGCATGCTCGACAATAGCGCCCATGTCCTTGACCGCGCCCTTGCTCCCTGCTGCCCAAGCCCTGGCCGCAGATGCTGCTGAAATCATTGTTGCCTACGCCAGCGGCCCCGCCGACATTCCCCAAGTCTGGGAAGGTCTGCAACTGCCACATCTGCAAGCCTTGCTGGCCAGCCTGTCGCCCACCACCGCAGTGCAAGGCGACGAGATGGATTTCTCTCCTCCGCATGAACGGGTGCTGGCCCGCGCCATGCAATTGCCCGACACCCCGGGCCTGATTCCCTGGGCCGCCGTGGCCGCAACCGATACCGCGCAGGCCTGCGCCTTCATCACGCCCTGCCACTGGCATATCACGCCCGATCAGGTGCACCAGACCGACCCGGCCAGCGCGCCGCTGGGCGAGGATGAATCCCGCCAGTTGCTGGCGTTGATTGCGCCCTGGTTCAGTGACGACGGCATCACCCTTGAATACCTGCGTCCCGACACCTGGCTGGCGCGTGGCGAAGCGTTTCGGGACCTGGCCACGGCCTCCATGGACCGGGCCATAGGCCGCGATGTTCGCCCCTGGATGCCCAACCCGATTCAGGGCGCCGTCATCCAGCGCCTGCAGACCGAGCTGCAGATGTTGCTCTACACCAATGTGTTCAACGACCAGCGCAGCCATCGCGGCCTGGCGCCCATCAACTCCTTCTGGGTGCATGGCACGGGCAGTCTTATGCAATTGCCCGCCGGCAAGCCTCAGGCCATCTGCGTGGGCGACCTCGGCCAGCCCGCACTGCAAGGCGATGTGCAGGGCTGGCGTCAGGCATGGCAGGCGCTGGACCAGAGCCTGATCGCCACGCTGCAGCAGCGCGCAGCCAAGGGCGAAGCCATCAGGCTCACTCTCTGCGGCGAGCGCAATGCGGTGACCTGGCAGAGCAAGCCTCAGGGCTTGATGGACAAGATCAAGAGCCTTTTTGGCGCTAAGCCCTTGCCTGATCTGCGGGGAATGCTATGAAAACAGTTAGCACTTTCTTCTTTTTCAGGGCGGCCCGGCGATGAAAAATGACACCCCACGCTCCCCACTTCGTGTGCTCGCTGCCCCTCCTGGAAGGGCGCATTTTCATCTTGGGGCGGCCCGGCGATGAAAATCATTCCCCGCGAAATTCCAGATGCCAGCGTCTCTGCGCTGCAGCAGGCAGGCATTCATCCGCTGCTGGCCCAGCTCTATGCGGCACGCGGCGTGTGTTCGCCTGACGAGCTTGACGAGGCCCCGGCCAGGTTGCTGGCGCCCTCGGGTCTGCGCGGCATCGATACCGCCGTGCAGTTGCTGGCCGATGCGATTGCCCAGCAAAAGCGCATGTGCATCGTGGCCGACTATGACTGCGACGGCGCCACGGCCTGCGCCGTGGGCCTGCGCGGCCTGCGCCTGCTGGGTGCCGCCCATGTCGACTATCTGGTGCCCGACCGCGTGGTGGACGGCTACGGCCTCACCGCCCCCATCTCGCGCCGCGTCAAGGAAACCGGCGCCGACATGCTGATCACCGTGGACAACGGCATTGCCAGCGTGGAAGGCGTGGCCGTGGCCAAGGAGCTGGGCCTCTCCGTGGTCGTTACCGACCACCATCTGCCCGGCACGCATCTGCCGCTGGCCGATGCCATCGTCAACCCCAACCAGCCGGGCTGCACATTTGAGAGCAAGTCCATGGCCGGTGTCGGCGTGATGTTCTATGTGCTGCTGGCGCTGCGCACCGAGCTGCGCAACCGTGGCCACTTTGACAAGCACACGCAACCGCGCCTGGAAGTGCTGCTGCCGCTGGTGGCCCTGGGCACGGTGGCCGACGTGGTCAAGCTCGATGCCAACAACCGCCGCCTGGTGGCCCTGGGTCTCAAGCAAATCCGCAAGGGCCAGATGCAACCCGGCATTCGCACCCTGTTCGATGCGGCTGGACGGCGCTTCGACGCGGCTACCACCTTCGATTTCGGCTTTGCACTGGGCCCGCGCATCAACGCAGCGGGCCGCCTGGCCGACATGACCATCGGCATCGAATGCCTGACCACCGAAGATGCGGGCCGTGCCGACAATCTGGCACGCATACTGGACAGCATCAACCGCGAACGCCGCGAAATTGAAGTCGGCATGCGCGAGCACGCCTTCCTCATGGCCGAAGGCCTGTGCGAAGACGGCATGACACCTCCCGCCGCCGTCAGCGTGTTCGATCCCGACTTTCACGAGGGCGTGGTCGGCATCGTGGCCTCGCGCATCAAGGACAAGCTGCACCGCCCCACGTTTGTGTTCGCAGCCAGTGGCGCACCCGGCAAGGAGCATGAACTCAAAGGCTCGGGCCGCAGCATTCCCGGCTTTCATCTGCGCGATGCGCTGGATCTGGTCAGCAAGCGCCACCCCGGCCTGCTGCTGCGCTTTGGCGGCCACGCCATGGCCGCAGGCTGCACGGTGGAGGAGGCCCGCTTCGACGAATTCGAGCAGGCACTGGCCCTGGTTGCCCAGGAATGGCTGGACGCCGCCACGCTGACGCGCCGCCTGGAAACCGACGGCCCGCTGTCACCACAATGGCTGACCACGGCGCTGGTCGAGCAGATGCAGCTGGCCGTCTGGGGCCAGGGCTTTGCCGCGCCCACCTTCAGCGAAGAGATGGAAATCACCTCGCAGCGCCTGGTCGGGGAAAAGCATCTGAAGCTGGAGCTGCTGCACCACGGCAGCAAGATTGACGGCATCTGGTTCAACCACACCGAGCCCCTGCCCAGCCGTACCACGCTGGCCTACCGCCTCGATATCAATGAATGGCGCGGCGAGCGCAAGGTGCAGTTTCTCGTGGAAGCGGCAGCGCAGATCGCCGAATAGGTCGTTCCACCCCAACAGAGGCCCCGTCTCCGGGGCCTTTTTTCACCCTTGAAAATAATTTCTAACTAACGACAAAAAAAGCTTGATAAGAATTTTTAACACTCCTAATATTTGCCCAAACGAGTTACAGATTTCAATAGAAATTCTTAATTTCGTTGCATGTCTGTCCTCTGAATCGTGATTCGGCACAGATGACTGGAGCTGGGCCCTCAGGCCGGCAACACATCTGATGCAAAGCGTCAGCAGGTGGCGCGGAACACGGTTCGCAGGGCTCTAACGAATGAAGGGGTGTGCCGTGGACTTCACCGAATTCCGAGCCGCAGCCGAACTGCTAGGCATGCTTTTGACGGATCTGCGCTCGCTCACCTTGCTGCTGCTTTTGCTGGCGGCTTCCATCTGCGACCTGCGCACGCGCCGCATCCCCAACCTGCTGACATTTGGCGGCGCGGCCGTTGCCCTGCTGTACGGCATGGCTGCGCCACGTCACGGCGGCGGCCTGCTGTGGGCACTGGGTGGCCTAGGCCTGGGCTTTGCGCTCATGCTGCCGCTCTATCTGGTGCGCGCCATGGGCGCTGGCGACGTCAAGCTGATGGCCATGGCCGGTGCCTTTCTCGGCCCCGATGGCACCTGGCAGACCGTGATCTTCGTCTTCATCACCGGAGGCATCGCTGCCCTGGCCTATGCGCTGTGGCACCGCGTGGCCGGCAAGCTGCTGCGCAACACGCTGCAGACCACGGAACTTCTGTTCGTAACCGTTGCTGCTGGCATCCGGCCCGATGCCCGCGCAAGCTCGACGCAGTCGGTGGGCAGTCTGCCCTACGGCGTCAGCATTGCCCTGGGAACCGTCGCGTTCCTGGTGGCCCGCCAGTTCACCTGGGTATAGCCAAAACAGGCCCATAGCGCTGCCCCACCACCACGGCAAGCGCAACAGTCAATGCAACGACATAGCAAGGGGGTCCCATGAAAAACCTCAAGGCTCTGAGTTTGTTCGTCCTGGCGGTGCTCGCCAGCCTGGCGGCCGCGGTCTATGCGGCCAACTGGGTCGCTCAACGCGGCAGCATAGACGCAGACAAGGTCGTCGTCGCGGCCGCCGACATACCGCTGGGCAGCAAGATCACGCCCACCATGCTCAGCACGGTGGACTGGCCCCGTGGCTCCATCCCCGAGGGCGCTTTCAACGACATGCAAAAGCTCCAGGAGCGCGTCGTCAAGGTCGGTGTGCTGCGCGGCGAAGCCGTGCTCGAAGGCAAGCTGGCGCCCGAGGGCACCAAGGGCGGGCTGGCTGCCATCATCGCCCCTGGCAAGCGGGCCATGAGCGTGCGTGTCAACGATGTGGTCGGCGTTGCGGGTTTTGCCCTGCCCGGCAACTACGTGGATGTGGTGGTCAATGCCCAGCAGGAACAGAGCGGCAAGGCGGAAGACTCGCGCCAGATCAGCATGACCGTGCTCGAAAACGTGCTGGTGCTGGCCGTGGCGCAAGAGGCCGGCCGTGACGAGACCAAGCCCAAGGTGGTCAGCGCCGTCACGCTCGAGCTCAGCCCGTCGGATGCCGAAAAGCTGGACCTGGCCCGTAGCGTGGGCAGCCTGTCGCTGGTGTTGCGCAACCAGATCGACAAAGACCCGGTGAGCACTGCCGGCATCACCAAGCACCAGCTGTTCGGCGCCCCCGAACCTGCTCCGGCACCGGTCAAGGTCGCCGCCCCCGCCAGGCAGGCAGTGCAGCGCGCACGGCCTGCCCCGCAGCCCTCGCCAGCCACCTGCGTCGAGGTCATCCAGGGCGGCAGCAGCACCCTCAACTGCTTCTGATGTTTCTGGTTTCCGCACAAGCAACAACCGATCAACCACCAAGAGAGGCCGGCCGTGCAATACCATCATCTGTACACGGCAGCTAATATGCTGCTTGCCAGTGCCGCTACGGCCCTGGCCGCCAACGCCCAGTCCGTGAGCACTCCTCCGCAGCAGGCCGTGGCCATGGCGGCTCCCGCAGCGGCGCCTGCGCCCGCGGCAGCCCACGCCACTGCACGCACCACGATGCCGGCGCGCAACTGCACCTCCATCCGCACGGAAGAACCCGCCACCGTCACCCTGGGCAAATCCGTCGTCATTCCGCTGGCCTCGCCCATGGCGCGCATCCTGGTGAGCGGACAAACGCCCGGTGCCTCGCCGGCGGCCATGCCTGCCGGCGGCCAGATGCCCATGCAGGCGCAAAGCGGTATCGCCGATATCGAAGTGCAGTTGCTCAGCCCCCGCGACCTGTTCTTCCGCGGCCGCAAGGCCGGCGCCATGAACGTCATCCTGCAGAACGCCCAGGGCACCTGCTTCATCAAGGACGTGGTCGTCACCATGGACCCGGGCCCGCTGCAGGCCAAGCTCTCCGAGCTCATGCCCGAAGAACGTGGCATCCGCGTGCAGGGTGCCGACAACGCCCTGGTGCTCAGCGGCGAGATCAGCAACCCGCTGCGGCTTGACGACGTGCTGACGCTGGCTTCGGCCTATGGCGACAGCAAGAAGATCGTCAACCTGATGCGTACCACCTCACCGCATCAGGTGATGCTGGAAGTCAAGATCGCCGAAGTCAGCAAGACCCTGCTCGACAAACTGGGCTCCAGTTTCGCCAAGCAGGCCGTCAACGGCTCGAACACCTACTCCATCATTTCCAACTTCCTGAGCGGCGGCAACGGCGTGCTCAGCGCCCTGCGCATAGGCAAGGCCTCGCTGAGCATTGACGGCCAGAAAGACGACGGCCTGGTACGCATCCTGGCCGAGCCGAACATCATGGCCATCAGCGGCCAGCAGGCCAGCTTTCTCTCGGGCGGCAAGATCTTCATCCCCGTGGCCCAGAGCAATAGCAACGGCGTGCCGGTGATGACGCTGGAGGAAAAGGAATTCGGCATAGGCGTCAAGTTCACGCCCACCGTGCTCGGCAACTCGCGCGTCAACCTCAAGCTGGTTTCCGAAGTGTCCGACCTGTCGCAGACCGGTTCGCCCTTCACCGCCATCAACGGCGTTACCTCAGTCATCCCCTCGCTTACCGTGCGCCGGGCCGACACCACGGTGCAACTCAACGACGGGCAGAGTCTGGTGATCGCCGGCCTCATCAAGAACAACCTCACCGAAGCCGTCAAGCGCTTCCCGGGCCTGGGCGAGATTCCCGTGCTCGGCGCGCTGGCGCGCAGCACCGAGTTCCAGACCGACCAGACCGAGCTGATGTTCGTCATCACCCCGCGCATGGTCCAGGCCCTGGCCGAAGCCCCGCGCGTGCCCACCGACAACCATGTCGTACCCTCGCGTGCCGAGGTCTATATGAACGGCTCGCTCGAAAGCGCCACGCCGCCCCGGACACCTGCCACAGCGCCTGCACCGCAGGCCGCGCCCCCGCAGCCGGCACCGGTGTCAGCACCGGCATCCATGGCGCCTGCCCCCATAGCACCGGTGACACCTGTGGCACCTGAGGCACCGGCACCCGCCGTAACACCGCAGCCGGCAGCTGCATCTGCGCCGGTCCCGACGGCATCCATCACCGAACCCACGCCCATGCCGCCAGCAACTGCGCCACAGCAGCCAGTTCGCCGGCAGTACCCGATGCTGCATTCGCCCGCATGAACCGGAGACCCGCCATGACCACGCGCATCTTTTTTCCCCTGGCCACCTGCACCATGCTGCTGGCCGGCTGCGGCAGCACCACGCCCAACTACGACGCCCACTTTGGCGAGGCTGTTCGCACCGCCCGTATGCAGATGACCATCAACCCCGATGCCGGCCGGACCGTGGGCATGGGTGCGGATGCCGCCACCGGCATGGACGGCCGCGCTACCGACGAGACCATGCAGCGCTATGAACACAGCTTCAAGACGCCGCCGCAAGCAGTCAACGTCATCAATATCGGCGGCTCGCTGAGTAGTAACTCAAACGGCGGCGGCGGTAGTGGCACACCCTAGCCCAAATATCTTCCGGCCACTGGTTTAGCTATTCCAGCTGAATGAATCTGAAAGGAGTCCAGACCGCATATCGGCCTTGCACGCCATCCACCGGCCCCACACGCCGGCGCTTCCAACGTGTCTCCCATTCTTCATTCACTTTCGAGGTATCACCATGAACAAGATCGCTCCGCAATTTGGTAATTCCCTGCAATCCTTTGTCCGCGATGAAGAAGGCGCTCAAATCGTCGAATACGGATTGATTATTGCTGTTGTCTCTATCGCGTTAGTGCTCGCATTGAAAGGACTAGCCGGCACTGGTACAGGTACTCCCTTCGGAGACTTCATTGCTCGTGTAACAAAATGCCTGACTGGCACTGCTACATGCACCTAAATTAATCCCCAGTGAAAACCATCGTTACATAACAGATGGTTTTCACTGACTAAAAAACCCCTTTTTTCTAACTCAAAACACCATGAAGATTCATCCGCTTAAATGGCCTTTAGCAAGGTCTATGCGCGGTTCTGCCGCCGCGCTGCGGCGCCAGCATGGTGCCTTTCTAATTACCTTTGCGCTGCTCATGCTGTTCCTGCTGGGTTTTATGGGCATCGCTCTCGATATTGGTCGTCTATTTGTCGTCAAAACTGAGCTGCAGACGGCCATGGACAGCTGCGCGCTAGCTGCGGCACGCGAGCTCAACGGCCAAACCGACGCCATCGACCGCGCCCAGAGCGCAGGCAAGGCCTCCGGCAACGACAACAACACCAATCTGCAATCAAGTAACTGGAACGGTGCCGACAAGATCGCCTCGGCCAATATTTCCTTTCTAGACAAGAACTATGCGGTCACCAGCGCGTCGGCATCAGCCCAATATGCCGAATGCAAATACACCATGAACAGCATCAAGCTGTGGCTGTTGCAGACTATGGGCGCCTTCACGGGCGACAGCGCCACTTGGTCCAGCACCGGCACCGTGGGGGCGCGGGCCGTGGCTACACGTGCGCCTTCGCAAAGTGCCTGCCCAATTCCGGTGCAGTTTAAAAAAACCAAGTTCGATGCCCTTAACAGTTCACCCGGCGGTGGTAAAGGCACCTGGATCGTCGCCCTAACCAAGTCCGGAAGCGGCAGCGATTTTGGTTGGGCCAATCTGGATGGTTCCAATCAAGCCCCAGAAACATGGTCTGAGTTGGAAGGGAAATACTGCAGCACTCAATTCCCCAAGCTCCCCATTGGCACCAGCGGCGTGGTGGCCTCCGCCTTTGAGTACTGGAATCATCGCTTTGGTATTTACAAGGGTGCGATTAACACGACCAATGGCCCAACCGCAAGTCGCCCCGATTACACGGGCTACATCTACACCTCAACAAACTGGCCTAGTCAGTTCAATGCGTACAACGGTCCAGCATCGGGCTCTATCCAAAATTTCATAACGCAGCGCCAGTCGTTTACCCCTTGCGGCCCCAACTGCCCCATTAATGGAAGCAACGAAACTGCTGTTAACTCCAATCAACTCCAAAGCTATGGCGCAGATCGCCGCCTGGTACTAGTACCCGTAGTAGATGGCACAGGTAATGTCGTCAATTTCGCCTGCATGCTGATGCTGCAGCCGATACCCCAACCCGTCAAAGACGACATTTACCTTGAATACCGAGGTAACGCCACCGACCTCGACAGTCCCTGCACTACCACAGGCCTGGCAGGCGGAACCAATGGCCCGCTGGTTCCCGTTCTTGTGAGGTAAGCATGATGCACAAACACCGCTCACAACAAGGGGCCGCGCTAATTGAGCTGGCGCTGAGCATTCCATTCATGATTTTGCTGAGCATGATCGTCATCGAGTTTGGCCGTGCGCTGTACGAGTACAACACAGTCACTAAATCAGTGCGCGATGCGGCGCGCTATCTGTCTGCACAGCAGCCCAACACGGGCTGTCCTACGGCGCAAAATTTGGTGGTCTACGGTTCTGGCAACACGCCGCTGGCGCCAGGGCTCAAGACCAGCGCCGTCAGTTGTAGCTGGCAGACCGCCGGAACCTATCCGCTGATCAACACCGTCACTGTCACGGTCACCGGCTACCGCTTCCAGTCGATGGTGAGCAGCGTATTCGGCACACAGTTAACCAACGGCGGCATTACCTTCAGCGATATCGCTGCCACGATGAGGACGCTGACATGAAACACTTTGTCCATCAGCGCGGCGCCACGCTCATCGAGTTTGCTCTGGGGCTGCTGATTTTTCTGATGTTTCTGCTGGGCGTGGTGGACTTCAGCCGCTTGCTCTACACCTGGGCCGCCGCCAACGAAGCCACGCGCGCGGGCGCGCGCTATGCAGTGGTGTGCGATGACAAAAACCAGAAGGCCAACGTGCTGCGGTATATGCAAAATCGGCTGCCGCAGATCACCGATGTGGCGATTGATTGGGGAGGAAGCTGCACGCCCGCCACCTGCCAGAGCGTGACGGTGAGCATTCCCAAGAACAGTCTGAAGTTCCAATGGATTGCCCCCATCGTGGGCTCTGTGGCGCCGCAGATCATTGACATGCCGGGATTCAGCACCACCCTGCCTCGCGAAATCATGCGCCAGGACCCACAAGTCATTGCCGCCCAGGAATGTGACCCTGACAAGTGAGGACCAAGATGAAAATCGCCATCATCTCCCCCAACACCATCCATCTGCAGGAAATGGCCCAGGTGCTGCAGCAACGCTCGCATCAGGTACGGACCTTCGAGGGCGGCAAAACGCGCATGCCGGCCATTGCCGAGCAGGAGCGGCCCGACCTGATGCTGGTGGACGGCATGTGCTGCGACCCGGCCGACCTGGCGCCCGTGGAGTCCGTGACCAACCGCTACCCGCGAACGGCGGTGCTGCTGCTGTGCGCCCAGCAGACGCCCGAGTTTCTGTTGCAGGCCATGCGCGCGGGCGTGCGGGAAGTTCTGCCCTCGCCACCGCCGCCGCAGGCGCTGCTGGATGCCGTACAGCGCATGGCCGCCAAGCTGCAGGACGGTGCCCCCCTCCGTGTACAAGGCCAGACCATGGCCTTTCTGCCCTGCAAGGGCGGCGCCGGCGCCACCTTTCTGGCCACCAATCTGGGCTGGGCGCTGGCGCGCAATCACTCGGTGCTGCTGATCGACCTGAATCTGCAGTTCGGCGATGCGCTGGCTTACCTCCACGAGGGCAAGCCCGCATCGACCCTGGCCGACGTGGCACGCGACATCCACCGCCTGGATGCCTCCTTTCTCACGGCCAGTACAGTCAAGCTCACACCCGGGCTGCATGTACTCGCTGCCCCGGAAGATGTGATCCACGCCATGGAGGTAGAGCCCGGGCATGTGGAGGCCATCGTGCAGCTGGCGGCCGTGCACTATGAGTTCGTGCTGCTGGACCTGGGCCGGGTGCTGGACCCGCTGGCCCTGCGCATGCTGGACAAGGCTCAGCACATCGTGCCCGTGCTGCTGCCCAATGTGCCCGCCGTGCGCAATGCGCAGAAGCTGCTGCGCATGTTCCACGACCTGGGCTATCCGGAGGGCCGCTTGCACCCGGTTCTGAACCGCGTGGACCGACGCCACGAGATCGGTCTGCCCGAGGTACGCAGAACCGTGGGGCCGGACCTGCAGTGGCGCACCATCTCCGACGCTCCACAGGAAGTACAGGCCGCCGTCAACGCCGGCGTGCCGCTGGCCGAATCCAGCCGTGGCAGCGCCGTGGCGCGCGAGTTGGCGGCCTGGGCCGAGCAGTTGCTGCCCCGGCCGCAGGAAGAAGGCGGCGGCTTTCTGAACCGCTTGTTCCGCCGGGCCTGAGGGCCTGGGAACTTGAGCATTGCAACCCACATGGGAGGAACTGGCCATGTCATTGCGCGACCTTCTCGCCACACCGGCGACACGTACCCCCAAGCCTGCGCTGCAGGTGGTGCCCGAGCCTGCGGCCCTACCAGACATGCCAGCTGCGGATGACGCCCCTGCGCCCCCCTCCGCGGCTCAGCCCCCCGCCATCCATGGGCACTCGGCGGCCTATCTGGCGCTCAGGGGTCGCATCCATGCCAAGCTGCTGGAGCGCTTCGACCTCTCCGCATTGGAGTCCCTGCCCAGGCAGACTCTGCAGCAGGAAATCGCGGTCATGACCGAGCGCCTGCTGGCCGAGGACACGACTGCGGTCAACGATATGGAGCGGCGGCTGCTTATCCGCGACATCCAGCACGAGATGCTGGGCTTCGGCCCTCTGGAGCTGCTGATGACCGACCCCGCGGTCTCGGACATCCTGGTCAACCGCCACGACCGCATCTATGTGGAACGCTACGGCCGGCTGGAGCTGACACCCGTGGTCTTCACAGACGAGAAGCATCTGCTGCGCATCATCGACAAGATCGTCTCGCGCATAGGCCGGCGCATTGATGAATCCAGCCCCATGGTCGATGCCCGCCTGCCTGACGGCTCGCGCGTGAATGCCGTCATTCCGCCCGTGGCGCTGGACGGTCCCATGATGTCTATCCGGCGTTTTGCGCGCACGCCGCTGCGCATGGAGAACCTGGTCAACGATCTCAAGAGCCTGACGCCGGCCATGGCCAGCGTGCTGGAAGCGCTGGCCAAGGCCAAGGTGAACATGATCATCTCGGGCGGCACGGGCGCCGGCAAGACCACACTGCTCAACATCCTCTCGGGCTATATCCCCGAGGCGGAGCGCCTGGTCACCATCGAGGATGCCGCCGAGCTGCAGCTGCAGCAGCCGCACGTGGTACGCATGGAGACGCGCCCACCCAATATCGAGGGCCGTGGCGAGATCACGCAGCGCGCCCTGGTGCGCAACGCGCTGCGCATGCGGCCCGACCGCATCATCATCGGCGAGGTGCGCGGCGCAGAGGCCGTGGACATGCTGCAGGCCATGAACACGGGCCACGAAGGCTCGCTGACGACCATCCACGCCAACACGCCGCGCGATTCGCTGGCCCGGCTGGAGAACATGGTGGGCATGGCCGGCATGAACCTGCCGCACCAGGCAGCGCGCCAGCAGATTGCCTCGGCCATCACGGTCATCGTCCAGGTGCTGCGCATGACGGACGGCAAGCGCAAGATCACCAGCATCCAGGAGATTACGGGCATGGAGGGCGAGGTCGTCACCATGCAGGAGATCTTTGCCTTTACCCAGACCGGTGTCGGCGCCGGGGGCGAAGTACAGGGGCATTTTCACGCCACGGGCGTGCGGCCCAAGTTCGCCGACCGGCTCAGGGGCTTTGGCATTGCGCTGCCTGACGCGGTCTTCGACCCTGCCCGTCGCTATCAATGAACGCCGAGAGAACGCAGTGAGAAGGAGCCGCCATGCCGTCCTTTTTTTCCTCCCATTCGGTCCTCATCATCATCGCGCTGGTGTTTGCTGCGGTGCTGCTGTTGCTGCAGGCCGCCCATACGCTGTGGAAACAGTACAAAAGCCCCGAGGCCAAGCGGCTGGAACGCCGCCTGCGGGCGCTGTCCGCGGCCGATGACCGCAGCGCGCCAACCAATCTCGTCAAGCAGCGCGTGCTCAGCAATATGCCGGCGCTGCAGCGCACGCTGCAGCGCATGCCGCGCGCCCACCGGCTGGACCGCATCATCGTCCAGTCGGGGCTGGACTGGACGGTGTCCGGCCTGCTGCTGAGCAGCGCAATACTGCTGGCCCTGGGCATGCTGGCGGCCAGCATGCTGCGCCAGCCCATGGTGCTGGCCATGCTGGCCGGAGCCGCACTGGGCGCCCTGCCCTGGCTCTACCTGCAACGCAAGCACCACCAGCGCCTTGCCCTGATGGAGCGCCAGTTGCCCGACGCCTTGGACCTGATGACGCGCGCACTACGCGCCGGCCATGCCTTTTCCGTGGGCCTGCAGATGGCGGGGGACGAACTGGCCGAGCCCCTGGCCGGCGAGTTCCGCCTGGTGCACGACGAGATCAACTACGGCACCTCGCTGCAGCAGGCCCTGAGCAATCTGGGCGAGCGCGTGCCGATCACCGATCTGCGCTACTTCATTGTGGCCGTTCTCATACAGCGTGAATCGGGAGGCAACCTCACAGAGATGCTGGGCAATCTGAGCCATCTGATCCGCGAGCGACTCAAGCTCCATGCCAAGGTTCGCGTGCTCTCGGCCGACGGGCGCATGTCGGCCTGGATTCTGGGCCTCATGCCCTTCGGTCTGGGCGCCCTGCTCTACCTGCTGAACCCTGAGTTCATGTCCCCGCTGTGGACCGATCCCATAGGCATCACCATCCTCCAATGGCTGGCGGTGATGATGGTCATCGGCATGCTGCTGCTGCGCCGCATTGCCCGCATCCGGGTCTGAGCCCGTACCGAACGCAAGGAGTCCGCCATGCTAATCATCGCCCTGCTCACCTTTACCGCCCTTATGCTGGCCGCGGGCGCCCTGTTCTTCTGGCTGACGCCGACGGCCACCGCACAGCGCCTGCAGGCGCTGTCCCCAGCCTCCGGACAAAGCCACTGGACGGAGACCGCCATCAAGCTGGTGGGCCCGTTCGCTCAGTTGTCCTCGCCGACAGAAGGCGTCGACGCCACACCGCTGCGGCTGCGCTTTCTAAATGCCGGCATCCGCAACGAGCATGCACCGCTGCTGTACTTCGGCATCAAGACCCTGCTGCCGCTGGTCATGGCATTTGCCGTGTACTCCCTCATGCGGGCCTCCAGCACCACAGAGTCCAGCCAGTTGCTGCTCTTTCCCCTGGCGGCCGCACTGGTTGCCTGCTATCTGCCCAACCTGGTGCTGCGCTGGCTGGCCAAGCAGCGCAAGCGCGAGATTTTCGAGAACTTTCCCGATGCCGCTGACCTGATGCTGGTCTGCGTGGAAGCCGGCCTGGGTCTGGATGCGGCCCTGGGCAAGGTGACCGACGAAATCCGCATCAAGAGTGAAGCCCTGGCCGAAGAGCTGCACTGGACCAATCTGGAAATACGCGCCGGCAGCACCCGCGAAAAATCCTTGCGCAATCTGGCCGCTCGTACTCGCGTGGATGAGATCTATACCTTCGCGGCCATGCTGACGCAGGCGGACCGCTTCGGCACCAGCATTGGAGATTCGCTGCGCGTGTTCTCCGAGGACCTGCGCCACAAGCGCCAGATACGCGCCGAGGAACTGGCGGCCAAGATTCCCACCAAGATGCTGTTCCCACTGGTGACCTGCATCTTCCCGGCCATCGTGATGGTGGTGCTTGGCCCGGCCATCATCCAGATCGTGCGCATGGTCGGCCCCATGTTTGCCGGAACCTCCTGAATGCCCTGGCCTCTCTCAGACCGGATCTCAGAAGCTCTCCCACTCGTCATCCGCAGCCTTCGCCTGCACTCCAACAGGCTCCCTCCCGCCAGCAATGCTGGCACGTACATGCTCTGGTGGCCGACTGGCAACCGCCGGCCTGGACGCAGCTGGCGCGGCGGCCTTGGGCTGCGGGCGTTGCGCCGCATGGGCTGGCTTGGCCGCTGATACAACCGCCGAATGTGACGCAAGCGGCTTTATCGAGGCCTGTGCCTGTTGGCCGATCCTGAAAACCGAGACGACTTGCGACAGGCGGCTGGCCTGTTCTTGCAGCGCCATGGCTGCAGCACTCGACTCTTCGACCAAAGCGGCGTTCTGCTGTGTCATCTGGTCGAGATTGCTCACGGCCTGATTGACCTGGTTGATGCCATCACGCTGCTCGGTGGACGAGGCCGTGATCTCGCCAATCAGGTCGCTGACGCGGCGCACGCTGGCCACGATCTCGTCCATGCTGCGTCCCGCCTGCTCCACTTGCTGGGAGCCCGACTGCACGTTATCCACGCTGGTAGTGATCAGCTGCTTGATTTCCTTGGCCGCTTCGGCCGAACGTCCGGCCAGTGCACGCACTTCGCCAGCCACCACGGCAAAGCCACGGCCTTGCTCGCCTGCTCGGGCCGCTTCCACAGCGGCATTCAAGGCCAGGATATTGGTCTGGAAAGCAATGGAGTCGATCACGCCGATGATGTCGGCAATCTTGCGACTGCTGTCGGTGATCTGCTGCATGCTCTGCACCACCTGCTGAACCACGCGGCCTCCCTGCTCAGCAGCTTGGGCCGCGGTCGAGGCCAGCTGATTGGCCTGACGGGCGGTGTCGGCGGACTGGCTCACCGTAGCGGTCAGCTCTTCCATGCTGGCGGCGGTCTCTTCCAGATTGGCGGCAGTCTGCTCGGTACGCGCCGACAGGTCCTGGTTGCCTGTGGCGATCTCACCCGAAGCAGTGGACACGGAATCCACGCCGGAGCGGACTTCGCCCACCACCGAGCGCAGGCGTGCTGTCATACCGTTGAGCGCATTCAGCAGTTGGCCCAGGTCGTCCTTTCTTTGCACGGATACGCTTTGGCTCAGATCGCCTGCTGCAATTGCGTCGGCAAGGCCCACAGCCTGCCCCAAAGGATGCGTGATGGAGCGAACCAGCAGCCAGGCCATCCAGCCCACCAACAACATGACGACAACCGCAATGCCTGCTGCCATCCAGATTGCATTGCGACGTGAGTGTTCAGCAGCCAACTTGGCCTCATCACGCTGCCGCTCCTGTAACTGCACGAATTCATCCTGGGTGGCCAGATATTGATCCGCAGTGGATGCCAGTCGCGATGCAATGATGGACTGCATCGCTGCAATGTCGCCCTCGGCCTTTTTTTCTCTCACTTCACCCTGAACTGCCGCAACCGTTTGGCGCGCCTGCGCCACGCGTGCCAGCAACGCCTTGTCTGCAGCAGAGTCGGCAGCCTCCTCAACCTGCTTCTGAAGCTGTACGACAAGCTTGATGCCATCCTTGGCCTGTTTCAGTTTTTCTGCGGCCTGGGCCTCATCCGCCATGGAGAGGGAAAAAGTCACCTGCTCCATCGTCAAAGCTGCCAGCCCCCGCCAGCGCAATGCGATGGAAATACGATCCTGGTTCTCCTGGACTGTCTGCGCAGCTTGGTCATTCAAGCGATTTACATAGGCCAGCAGACCGCCCAGCACCAGCAGCATGGCCATGGCTAGGCCGAGAACCAGCAGCCACAGCTTGCGGGAAACAGATACGTGATTGAGATTGAACATCTTTTGGCTCCTCTACAGCGCTACATCGGCTTTTGCGCCGCAGCTCTTCCTTGTCATTTGCAAGCCGGCTCCATATCAGCTCCTGCAAGCCAGTTCAGAATGTTTCCCACTCATCATCTGAAGCCTTCGCTGAGCTGTCGGCAGTCTTGCCCCTGCTGACACTGGCAGCCAGTGCAGGACTCGCTGCAGCAGCCGTCTTGGCTGGGGTCCGCAACGCAGCCTGTGCGGGCTTGGCCACTGATACTGCAGCGGACACCGAAACGGGAGCCAGCCGGGGAGCAGCCTGTTTGAACTGCTCCTGATGGCCAATTCTGAAAACCGAGACGACTTGCGACAGACGGCTGGCCTGTTCTTGCAGTGCCATGGCCGCCGCACTCGACTCTTCGACCAAAGCAGCGTTCTGCTGCGTCATCTGATCGAGATTGCTCACGGCCTGATTGACCTGGTTGATGCCGTCACGCTGCTCGGTGGACGAGGCCGTGATCTCGCCAATCAGGTCGCTGACGCGGCGCACGCTGGCCACGATCTCGTCCATGCTGCGCCCCGCCTGCTCCACCTGCTGGGAGCCCGACTGCACGTTATCCACGCTGGTAGTGATCAGTTGCTTGATTTCCTTGGCAGCTTCGGCCGAACGCCCGGCCAGTGCACGCACTTCGCCAGCCACCACGGCAAAGCCACGCCCTTGCTCGCCGGCACGGGCCGCTTCCACTGCGGCATTCAAGGCCAGGATATTGGTCTGGAAAGCAATGGAATCGATCACGCCAATGATGTCGGCAATCTTGCGGCTGCTGTCGGTGATCTGCTGCATGCTCTGCACCACCTGCTGAACCACCGTACCGCCTTGTTCGGCAGCCTGGGCGGCCGTGGCGGCCAGCTGATTGGCCTGACGGGCCGTGTCGGCAGACTGGCTCACCGTAGCGGTCAGCTGCTCCATGCTGGCAGCGGTCTCTTCCAGATTGGCGGCAGTCTGCTCGGTACGCGCCGACAGGTCCTGGTTGCCTGTGGCGATCTCGCCCGAAGCGGTGGACACGGAATCCACGCCGGAGCGGACTTCCCCTACCACCGAGCGCAGACGTTCGGTCATGGCATTGAGGGAGCCCAGCAAACGTCCCAGTTCATCATGACGATTGATGGCCACCTTGGCCGTCAGGTCACCTTCGGCAATGCGGTCCGCCAGGGCCACGGCCTCGTGCAGGGGGCTGGTGATGGTGCGAAGAATCAAGGTGGCCGTCACCAGACCCAACAGCACGATGATGCTGCAGACCACGGCAATCACCACATAGGCATTCCTCTGGCTGCTTTCACCGTTGAGCACAGCCTGGTTGCGTCGCTGCTCCTGCAGTTTCACAAATGCCTGCTGTGCCCCCATGTAATCAAGCGCTGCCGGGCGCAGCTGCTTTTCCACAATGTCATAGGCTGTGGCGAAGTCGCTTTCACTGCGGGCCTTTTGCACGGCGCTGTTGGCCTGCAGCGTCTTGCTGCGCCACTGCGCCACCTGCTCCAGCGATTTGCGCGAGGCATCGTCCTGGGCCAGATCGGTCACCTGCTTTTGCAGCTCGTTGATGCGGGCAATACCATCGGTCATCAGCTTGCGCTGCTGCTCGACCAGATTCTCCTCGGTCGAAATAGCAGCCACGATGGAACGATCCACACTGAGCTCCGTCAGGTGCCGCCACTCGCTGGCCAGGCTTGCCACCTGCTGTGCCTGCTGCACCTGCAGGGCAATGCCTGCAGAGACGCCGTTCAGATAGAAAAGACTGCCTGCCGTAACCAATAGCAGCCCCGCCAGCAGACACCCGACCAGGGACCACAACTTTTGGGTCACCGAGAACTGATTCAATCTCATGAAAGTTTGACCTCATCAACATCTGCGCAAACCCAAAGTGCCAGCTCATCCGAGCACAGGGCCACGCGCGCTGATAGCTTTTCGACGCATTTGCGCAAAAGTTGAGCCCGCTGCTGCAAACCCTTGGTCCGAGGCCCGGCCTACAATGAAGCCGTGCCTCAAACCTATCTCAACGCCGACCTGCACTGTCACTCTGTCGTCTCCGACGGAACGCTGACGCCCGAACAACTGGCCCAGCGCGCCGCTGCACGCGGTGTGGAACTGTGGTCGCTGACCGACCATGATGAGGTTGGAGGCCAGCACCGCGCTTCAGACGCAGCGCGCGCAGCGGGGATGGACTATCTGACCGGCACGGAGATCTCGGTCAGTTTTGCCGGCAGCACGGTGCACATCGTGGGTCTGGGCTTTGACGCTGATGACGCTGCCCTCACTCAGGGCCTGTACGACACCCGCAATGGCCGTGGCCCCAGAGCCCGTGAAATGGCCAGACAGCTGGAGCTGTCAGGGATTGCAGGAGCCTACGAAGGTGCCCTGCGCCACGCGGGCAACCCCGAGCTGATCTCGCGCACCCACTTCGCCCGCTATCTGGTGGAAACCGGCGTCTGCAGCGATACCTATGAGGTATTTCGCCGCTACCTGACGGAAGGCAAGCCCGGCTATGTGCCCCATACCTGGGCCAGTCTGCGCGATGCCGTGCACTGGATCACCAATGCAGGGGGCGTTGCCGTGATCGCCCACCCGGCGCGCTATGACTTCAGCCCCAATCTGGAGTACGCACTGTTTTCGGAGTTCAAGCAGCTGGGTGGGCAAGGCGTGGAAGTCATCACCGGCAGCCACCGCCCAGCCGAATATCTGACCTATGCCGATATGGCGCGGGAGTTTGAGCTGGCAGCCTCGCGCGGCAGCGATTTCCACAGCCCCGATGAATCCCAGATCGACCTGGGCGAGCTGCCTTATCTGCCTGCGCATCTGACGCCCGTGTGGGAACTGCTGCAAGAACGCATACAGCGCGCCTGACAACGACAAGGAATCATATGACGACCGTCTTTGAAGTCTATCCAGAAAATCCTCAGCCCCGCATCATCAAGCAGGCGGCCGAGATGCTGCGCAAGGGTGCCATCATGGCTGTCCCCACGGATTCAAGCTATGCCCTGGTCTGCCACCTCGACGACAAGAACGCCGTGGACAGGCTGCGCCGCATCCGCCAGATCAATGACAAGCACCACCTGACCCTGCTGTGCCGCGACCTGTCGGAGCTGGCCAACTATGCACGGGTGGACAACCGTCAGTACCGCCTGCTGAAGCTGGCCACACCCGGCCCCTACACTTTTATCCTGGAAGCCAGCAAGGAAGTGCCCAAGCGATTGAGCCACCCTTCACGCAAGACGATTGGCCTGCGCGTCCCCAACCGCAAGGGCCTGCAGTTGCTGCTCGATGAACTGGGCGAGCCTTTGCTGGCCACCACGCTGATTGCACCCGGTGAGACCGAGCCTCTCAACGATGCCGAAGCAATCCTGGAACGCTTCCCTCATGAGCTGGATGCCGTGGTCGATTCCGGGGCCTGCCCCAGCGAACCCACCACGGTGCTGGACCTGACACCCATGGCGGCCAACAATCCTCCTGCCCTGGTGCGCCAGGGCCTGGGCAGTCTCACGTCCCTGGGCCTGCAAGCGCAATGAGCGGGCCAACCCCGGCGCCGATCGCAAACCTTGACTTTGTCCAGGCTCGCTGGCCACTGCTGATTTCGGGCATTTGCACCTTGGCGGCGGTGACGGCCCTTGTCTCCATGCCCAGCACGCATTTCGGCTTGATTTACGCCATTGCCACGGCCTGGACCTGTTGGGCCATCCATGCCTATGCCAAGGGCAAGAGATTCCATGTTGCGCCAGGCCTGTACGCCGCAGCCGATGACTCCCAAAAGCTCCGTCGCATCGTGCTGGGTATTGCCATCTGCATGCACCTTGGCTTTACCGCACTGATGATCGGCAGCTTGTTCAACCAGAGCCGCTAGATCACGCCTCTTCGTACTCCAGCTCTCGGCTTTTCTGCATGGCCGGTCGCGTGCTGAAGCCATGTCGCACAGCTGGAACAGCGAAGGCAGCAGGCACCAAGGCCGGCATTTCGTCGTCGTCCAGCTTGAAGGCACCCACGGCCTGCTGCAGATCTTGCGTTCGCGCATTGAGTTCGCCCGCAGCCTGCGTGGCCTGCTGCACCAGCACGGCGTTTTCCTGGTTGGTGCTATCCATATGCGCTACGGCCATGTTCACATGGGCAATGCCTTCGCTTTGCTCCTGCAGTGCATGCGAGATCTCTCCCAACAGACCACTGACCTGCCCGGCCGCCTGCATGATGTCCTGCATGGTGCTGCCTGCCTGACTCACCAGCCCGGCACCGCTTTGCACCTGGCTGACGCTGGCATGAATCAGCTCCTTGATTTCCTTGGCGGCCTCGCCGCTGCGCTGGGCCAACGAACGCACTTCGCTGGCTACCACGGCAAAACCACGCCCCTGCTCACCGGCGCGAGCCGCTTCCACCGCTGCATTCAGGGCCAGGATATTGGTCTGGAAGGCAATGCCTTCTATGACCTGGATGATGTCCACGATCCTGCGTGAACTGCCGCTGATCGCATCCATGGTGTGCACCACCTGGCCGACCACCTCGCCACCCCGCTCGGCACGCGCCGACGCAGAGACAGCCAGAGAGCTGGCCGAATGCGCACGCTCTGCGTTCTGCCGCACGGTCGCCGTGAGCTGCTCCATGCTCGCAGCTGTTTCGGTCAGGGCGCTGACCTGGGCCTGCGTACGGCTGGAGAGATTGTCATTGCCGGCATCGATTTCACCGGCCGACACGCTGATGGCATCGGTCGACTGCTTGATGCGCCCCACCAGTTCGGTCAATGTGTCTTCCATGGTGCCCAGGGCTGTCAACAGACGGCCAAAGTCGCCCTGGATGTCGGAGGAGAATTCCTGGCTCAGGTCGCCGGAAGCCACCGTCTCCGCAATCAGGATGGCCTGCTGCAGCGGCTGCACGATACCTCTGCGCAGGCTAAACCACGCCACTACACAGACCGCGCACACCACTCCTCCCAATCCCAAAGCCCACCAGCGCGTGCTGTGCACATCCGCCAACAAGTCCTGCATCTGGGCAGGCTGCAGCGCCCCTGCTTGCAAACTTGCATCTACCGCTGACAGCGAACTCGAAACCATGGCCATCAGGATCAGCATCAGCATGCCGATGGAACCAAATACGATCACCAGCCGCATGCTGATGGGCAGTCTTGCAAAAATTCCCACGATGGATTCCTAACTTTGTCTCCAGTGTCAATGACCGGTTTTCGTTGCATTTTGCAACA
Source organism: Comamonas resistens (assembly GCF_030064165.1). Classification (NCBI taxonomy): domain Bacteria; kingdom Pseudomonadati; phylum Pseudomonadota; class Betaproteobacteria; order Burkholderiales; family Comamonadaceae; genus Comamonas; species Comamonas resistens. The sequence continues at coordinate 996,380 of NZ_CP125947.1, read as the reverse complement.
ATCCGTGAACAACACAACTAAGTGCTTGCCTCAGCTTCGCCGGCATCCTCTGCACTTGGGCCTCTGGTCTGAGACAATCCATCCGTGGAAATCCAAGAACTCATACAGACCGTACTGATCTACGCCCTGCCCGTGCTGTTTGCCATCACCATCCATGAGGCAGCACACGGTTATGCCGCACGTCACTTTGGCGACAACACGGCGGCCATGATGGGGCGCATCACGCTCAACCCCATCAAGCATATCGACCCCATCGGCACCATCTTGATGCCGCTGCTGCTGTACTTCGCCACGTCTGGGGCTTTTCTGTTCGGCTATGCCAAGCCCGTACCCGTGCGCTTCGACCATTTGCGCCATCCCAAGCGGGACATGATCTGGGTGGCGCTGGCCGGTCCAGCCTCCAATTTCGTGCAGGCCATCTTCTGGGCCCTGATGCTGGTGCTGCTGGTGGGGCTGGGCCTGCACGAGCGCTTTTTCCTCGAGATGTGCCGCGCTGGCATCATGGTCAACCTGGTGATGTGGGCCTTCAACCTGTTTCCGCTGCCCCCGCTCGATGGGGGCCGTATCCTCGTCGGTCTTTTGCCCTGGAAGCAGGCACAGGCCGTGGCCCGCGTGGAGCCCTATGGCTTTTTCATCGTCATGGCACTGGTGATTGCCGGTGTGGTGGGCAGTTACTGGCTGCGCCCGCTGATGAGCCTGGGCTATTCGGCCATCGACCTGATTCTCTACCCCTTCATGGCCTTGCTGCGCTGACACCGACGCTGCAGACCGTTACCGACATTTGCTGTGGATCCTATGAGCACTACCCGTTTTCTGACTGGCATCACCCCCAGCGGCACTCCGCACCTGGGCAACTACGCAGGCATGATGCGCCCCGCCATCGCGGCCAGCCGCGACAAGAAGGTGGAGAACTTCTACTTTCTGGCCGACTACCATGCGCTGATCAAGAGCCAGGACCCGGATCGCGTGCAACGCTCCACCATCGAGATTGCCGCCAGCTGGCTGGCCGCAGGGCTGGACCCCGAGCATGTGACCTTCTACCGCCAGTCGGACATCCCCGAGATTCCCGAGCTGACCTGGTTTCTGACATGCGTGACCGGCAAAGGCCTGCTCAACCGCGCCCACGCCTACAAGGCTGCCGTGGACAAGAACAATGCCTCGGGTGCCGAGCCCGATGACGGCGTGACAGCCGGTCTGTTCATGTACCCCGTGCTCATGGGTGCCGACATTCTGATCTTCAACGCCCACAAGGTCCCTGTGGGCCGCGACCAGGTGCAGCACCTGGAGATGGCGCGCGATATGGCGTCCAGCTTCAACCACATCTATGGCAGCGACTACTTCACGCTGCCCGAAGCCGTGGTGGAAGAATCCGTCGCCACCCTGCCCGGCCTCGATGGCCGCAAGATGAGCAAGAGCTACAACAACACGATTCCTCTGTTTGCGCCGCGCGAACAGCTCAAAAAGCTCATCAACAGCATCACCACCGACTCACGCGCACCCGGCGAGCCCAAGGAGGTCGAAGGCTCGGCCCTGTTCCAGATCTACCAGGCCTTTGCCAGCGAAGAGGAAACCGCCGCCCTGCGCCAGCAATATGCCGACGGCATTGCCTGGGGCGACGCCAAGCAGATGCTGTTCGAGCGCATAGACCGCGAAATCGCGCCCATGCGCGAGCGCTATGAATACCTGATCACCCACCCCGCCGAGCTTGAGGAAATCCTGCAGGCGGGCGCCGCCAAGGCCCGCAAGCTGGCAACGCCTTTCGTGCAGCAGCTGCGCAGCGCCGTGGGCATCCGCAATCTGGCCCAGGCGCAAAAGGCCAAGGTCAAGGCAGTCAAGGCATCGCTGCCCCAGTTCAAGCAATACCGCGAAGCCGATGGCCAGTTCTACTTCAAGCTGGTGGCCGCCGATGGTCAACTGCTGCTGCAAAGCCAGGGCTTTGCAGCCCCCAAGGAAGCCGGCCAGAGCATTGCGCAGTTGCAGCGTGAAGGCGCGGCGGCCCTGTCCACTCTGAAGCCCCGTCTGCAAGCCGTGGATGGCGTACAGGACGAGCAGGTGATACAAGCCCTGGAGCAACTGCGCGAAGCTGCCGAACAGTAAACACTGGGCGCAGCACAATGAGAACCAGCCCGCCGACCGCAATACGGGTTGTGAGAGGATGAAATCCTTCGGACAAAAGCATGACTTACGCAAACCAGATTCAGGCAGGAGCTTTGTTTCAAGACAGCCGTCTTGGCACACCCGCAGCGGCGGCCCGGCTCGGCGACGCCCGGCTTGTTTGCGTAAGTCCTTAAAAGGAATGACACATGCGTATCGCCGCCTTGGATGACGATGCCCTGCAACTGCAGCTGTTGGAGCAGGTCGTGACGGAAGCCGGTCACAGCTGCCACAACTTTCTCAAAGGAGCGGCCTTGCAGCAGGCGCTGCGCCGTGAAAGCTTTGACCTGTTGCTGGTGGACTGGGAATTGCCCGACATTCCCGGCACGCAGGTCGTGCACTGGGTGCGTGAGCAGATCAGCAAGGAGCTGCCCATCATCTTCATCACCCACCGCAGCGAAGAGGCCGACATTGTCGAAGGTCTGAACTGCGGGGCCGACGATTTCATGATCAAGCCCATCCGCGCGGCCGAGCTGCGGGCGCGCATGTCGGCTCTGCTGCGCCGTGCCTATCCGCTGACCTCCCAGAGCGTGCTGAATTTCGGCCCCTACCGTTTCATCACTGCCACCAACGGCATCGAGATGGATGGCCAGCCCGTGGAAGTCACCCACCGCGAATACACATTGGCGCTGACCCTGTTCCAGAACCAGGGCCGTCTGCTCTCTCGCGATCATCTGCGCGAAGTGGTCTGGGGCCATAACTCCGAGGTGCAATCACGCTCTCTGGACACCCATGTTTCGCGCCTGCGCAATCTGCTCAATCTGCGCGCCGGACAGCCTTACTCCATCTCCGCCATCTATGGCTATGGCTACCGCCTCGATGTGCCGGAAGCCGAAACACAGCCCACGCCCAGCTCCAGCTGATTTCCTTTTTTCATAGCTCATAGCGCATACCCCATCTACGCCTTATGCCCATCTGCCTCCATGTTCAGCCGCCCCACAACTCCCGCAAGCCACTGTCTGGCATGCAGGTAGTACTGGCCTGTACCGGCGCCGCCGGTATGGCCCTGGCAGGCCAGGCAACGGCGCAGATTCGCCCTGCATCACCGAAGGGCGATGTGCTGGAGCACCGGGTCACGACAGGCGATACGCTGGAACAGCTGGCAGCACGCTACCTGGGCGACCACACCCGCTGGACAGCGCTGCAAAGCCATAACCGCGTACAGGACCCCCTGCGGCTGCGCCCGGGCTCCATGCTGGAGATCCCCACCAGGCTGCTGCGCGCCGCAGCGGCGTCGGTGGAGTTTGTACAGGGCGATGTGCGCAGCAGCCGTTCGCTCAACCACCTGGCCGACACCGAAGCCGCGGCTTCGCCCGCGGCAGACAGCCAGCCTGTGCAAAAAGGCCAGTTGCTGCAGGAAGGCGATTCGCTCAAGGTCCCGGCCAACGGCTTTGTCTCCGTACGTCTGGCTGATGGATCGCTGGTGCGCGTGCAGTCCGAGTCCGATGTGCAACTGCGCCAGATGCGCCGCAAGGGCCGCGCTGGCTCCTTACAGTCTGTGCTGGACCTGCGCGAGGGCGGCGTTGAAGCCTCTGTCACCCAACAGGCCCAGTCTGAGCGCGAGCGCCGTTTTGAGATCCGCACTCCGGCAGCATCCACCAGCGTACGCGGCACCCAGTTTCTGGTGCTGACCGATGCCCAGGGCCAGACAGCGGCCGCCGTGGACGAAGGCTCGGTGGCCGTGCAGTCCGGCCAGCCCTCCACCCTGCTCAAACCCGGCCAAGGCGTGGCAGTGTCTGCCGACGGCAAGCTGGGCAAAGCCACCAAGATGCTGCCCGCACCGGACATCGCTTCCTGGCCCGCTCTGGCCGAAGATGCCAGCTGGGTCAGCCTGCCTCTGCCGACCATGGCAGGCGCCGTGCGCTATCAGATCCAACTGGCTGAGCAAAAGGACGCCAAAAAGGACTTGAATCAGGTCGTGCGTGGCGGCATTTTCCAGCAATCGCCCGCCCGCCTGACCGGCGTCGCCGATGGCGACTACCTGGTCTCCATCCGTGCCATAGATGCCAACGGCATTCCCGGCGCACGCAGCACGCAGCACGCACAGCCTGCGTGTCAAGGCCACGCCCGTGCCGCCGTTGTATGAATCGCCCGAGCCCGATGCCGTGGTCGGCCTGAGTCAGCGCGGCCTGGAGTGCACCAAGGTCAATCAGGCATCGGCCTACCGCATTCAGGTCGCCCCGGCTGACAGCGACTTTGCCCAACCACTCATCGATGCCAATCTGCTGCAGGACTGCAGCCTGCCCGCTCAAACGCTGGCCCAACTGCCCGTGGGCGACTATCTGTGGCGGGCGGCCAGCATCCGCACGCTGGCCGATGGCAAGCTGGACCCTGGCCCCTTCGCCCCCGCACAGCGCATGAAACTGGCCGAAGCCCCACGCTCGCCCGAGCTGCAACTCGACGGCGCCGCCGGTGAAGGCAGCCGCAATATTCGTTGGGCCGGCGAGGAAGGACATCGCTATCACATCGTGGTCGCCCAGGATGCCGGCTTTGCGCAGCCCGTGGTCGACACCTGGCTGACCGAGCCGCAATGGGCCACCCAGGATCTCGCGCCCGGTCACTACTACCTGCAGATGCAGGTGGAAGACCGCAACGGCCTGCGCAGCAATTTCACACCCGCACGCCAGTTCCAGACGGGCAACTGGGTCACCACAGGTGACGGACAGACGCTGTCATCCGGCGATGGTGTACGCCTGATGCGTCAATAAAAATGTGAGCATCTAGCGCATGATGACTGCAGAACTTCATACGCTTTTCATCTCAACTCAATGCATGGCATGCGCAAGCAGCTATGCATTGATGAGCATATCGGCAGGCCCGCCTCATGCCTGAGGCCACGACCCGCAAACCGCAAAAGCTGCGCTACAGCTGGTTGCTGCTCAGCGCCTTCTTGCTGACCCTGGTCTATGTATTGAGTGGACCCAAGCAGCTCACGCGATTCAACGGCGCTCTGCAGGACACCTCGGCCTGGCTCCATCAGCGCCCGGCGTCTGCCGACATCGTCATCGTCGCCATCGACGACCACAGCATAGACGCCATAGGCCGCTGGCCCTGGCGCCGCGCTCTGCATGCGGCGGTGACTGACCGCATCACGGCAGGCCAGCCCCGCGCCATCGGCATGGACATTGTCTTCAGCGAAGAGGACCTGGACTACCCCGGCGACGACCTGCTGCTGCAGCGCGCCCTGCAAAAAAACGGCCGCACCGTGCTGCCCGTCAGCCGCAGTGCAGCGGGCAGGCTCAATGAGCCGCTGCCCAGCCTGCGCCAGGCTGCCGCCGCTGTCGGCCACACCCAGATGCCGGTGGATGCCGATGGCGTGGTGCGCCGCTTCAACGCCATCGAAGGCCCCAGGGACGCACTGCAGTGGCATATGGCGCTGAGCCTGCATTGCGTGGCCGAAACAGGCGCAGCCTGCATCGCACCGGCCTCTGCTTCTGCAGCCGATGCAGCAGATCATCAATGGTTGCAGCTGCAGCCTGAAATCCTGGCCTTCGCCGCACCGCAAAAAGAGCAGGAATCGCAAGGCAGCTCTCCCTTCACCACCTACTCGTATATCGATGTGCTGCGCGGCAATATTCCCGCCGCTGCTTTCCGTGGCAAATATGTGCTGATAGGCGCCACGGCAGCCGGGCTGGGAGAAAAATTCACGGCCCCCGTGGGCTTTGGCGCACGGCTGATCTCGAATGTGGAAATGCTGGGCCATGTGCTCAGCGGCATCCAGCTGCACCTGCATCTGGAACCTGCTTCCACTCCCTGGAACCGCGCTCTCAACCTGCTGCCCGTGCTGCTGGCCCTGCTGGGTCTGGCCTGGTTCGGCCCCTCCGGTGGTCTGCTGGCATGCGCAGGTCTGGCAGCGCTTGTCCTGCTGACTGCAGGCCTTGCGCCGCGCTGGGGACATATTCAAACCGAGCCGGCTGCGGCCTTGCTGGGACTAGCGCTGGCCTATCCGCTCTGGAGCTGGCTGCGCCTGCGCTCGGCCACCCATTTTCTGGCATTGGAGCTGCAAGACCTGCAAGGCCAGGGCCTGCCCATCAGCAACGCCAATGTGCTGACCGGCGATGTGCTGGATCAGCGCATCGCGGCGGTGGAACAAGCCTCACGCCAGCTGCGCTCTTTGCACCATTTCGTCAGTGAGAGCTTGCGTCAGCTGCCATCTGCCACCTTTGTCTGCGACCGCAACGGCCGGGTGCTGCTGGCCAATACCGCAGCCCATGCCTATGTCGCAAGCCTGGGAATCACGCTGCAAACAGGCGATGACCTGGTCAGCCTGCTGGCGAATCTAAGTAGCGCGGAACCGGCTGCATCACCCAGCGGCCAGCCAGCCAAGCGTACCTCGCTGCTGCAGCGATCCGAGATGCTGCAATCCAGCTTGCCCAGGCAAAGCGAAGGCAGAGATGCTCAGGGCCGCAATCTGATGCTGTTGAGCCAAGCTTTCGATGCACCGCCCAATTCAGGCTGGCTCATCACGCTGGTCGATATCAGCGAGCTGCGCAGCGCCCAGACCCAGCGCGACCAGGCCATGCAGTTCATCTCGCACGACATACGCGCCCCCATTGGCTCCATCATCACCTTGCTGGAAATGCAGCGCGGCAGCCAGGCACAGCAGGCTGACAAAGAACTGTTCACGCGCATCGAAGGCTATGCCCAGTCTTCCTTGCAGCTTGCAGACAACTTTGTCCATCTGGCCCGTGCACAGCAGCAGAGCTACCGCAGCGAGGAGCTGGACCTGGGTTTGCTGGCCGATCAAGCCGTCTCGGACAGCTGGACCGCTGCACAGAAGCAGCAGGTCAAGCTGGCATTCGAGCTCCCCGAAGCCGAAGCCATGGTGCGCGGCGACCCGGGCTTGCTCTACCGTGCCACCATCAACCTGCTGAGCAACGCCATCAAGTACGGCAAACCATCAGACACCAAAGCCACAGCCACAGCCACAGTGGAATGCAGCCTGATCGACAACGACGCCTTCTGGGGCCTTGCCGTGCGCGACCATGGCTCAGGCATGGATGCCGCGTCGCTGGCCCGCCTGAGCCAGCCGTTCGAGCGCCTGCAACAGCATCAGCGCATGGACGGAGTGGGTCTGGGCCTGGCCTTTGTGCGAACCGTCGCTGAGCGACATGGCGGCCAGCTGCAAATCCAGAGTGCGCCAGGTCAGGGCAGCACCTTCACCCTGCTGATTCCCAAGGCTTGAACACATCAAACCAGAGCCCTGGAAACGAAAAATCCCCAGAACCTTTCGATTCTGAGGATTGACGTTTTGGTGCGGCTGGCAGGAATCGAACCCACGACCCCTTGGTTCGTAGCCAAGTACTCTATCCAGCTGAGCTACAGCCGCAACAGGGTTGTATTCTAGCAGCGCAAGAACACGCTCCAGGCCAAATCCGGAATTTTTTCGCCATCAGCCCGAAAAAAAAGCCCGCTACGGTTTAGGTAGCAGGCTTTTCATGAATATTGGTAGGGCGTGGCGGACTTGAACCGACGACCAAAGGATTATGAGTTTCGGCAGGTTTGTGCTTGCCTAGGGAAGTGTACCGAAGTGCACCGAAACCTGCAGAAGCTAAAAGTATTTTAGTGACAGTAAGTTAGCGAAGTTTGATGGAGTTCGATAGAACTGGTGGGTGTACCGCTGGTGTACCGAGAAATCCCAGGTCAAAAGCCAAACAAGCTCTTCACAAGAGGGTTTGAATTTCCGGTAGAAGCTAAAAATTTGACCGCTTTCCACATCGACCAACAACTCTAGGATCCACACGCATGAAGCGCGAACCAACTCCTTGTTTTAGAGCGTACCTCCAACCAGGTCAACATCTGCCATTACCGGATTGGGCAGAAAACCTGCCCACCGCCTACGAGCGGGCACGTGAAGATTGGTGGATCCAACTTGATGATGCCAACCGCAAGCACTGGATAGCCCACTCAGGCGGGAGCGGGACGGTTACAGACGCTTGGGAAGCATTCCTAGCGAGCAAAGCACGCGGCCCTGTCTTTACATAGCCCCTCGGCGACTACTGCACTGGCACTGCAAATTCACGGCCTGATCACTGCACTTACAGGGGTCGCCTCAGAAAACGGAAAATAAAGCACGCTAAGCCGGTTGCAACGGTCGCAATGGCCTGAACTTGCCCGGGCCGATCTTGGCGCTGCTGCGCCAGAGGTAATCGCCGGTCAGGTTGATGTGCTCCCAGCCGAGCGGCGAAAGGTACTGCAACAGCCCGTCATCGACGGTCTGGCCATGGCCACGCAAGGCGTTCGCGGCCCGCTCCAGATAGACCGTATTCCACAACACTATGGCCGCCGTCACCAGGTTGAGGCCGGAAGCGCGATAGCGTTGCTGCTCGAAACTGCGGTCGCGGATTTCACCCAGGCGGTTGAAGAACACGGCGCGGGCCAGCGCGTTGCGTGCCTCGCCTTTGTTCAGCCCGGCATGCACGCGGCGGCGCAGCTCGACGCTTTGCAGCCAGTCCAGGATGAACAGGGTGCGCTCGATGCGTCCCAGCTCGCGCAGCGCCACGGCCAAGCCGTTCTGACGCGGGTAGCTGCCGAGTTTTCGGAGCATCAGCGAGGCCGTCACCGTGCCCTGCTTGATCGAGGTGGCCAGCCGCAGGATTTCGTCCCAATGGGCGCGGACGTGCTTGATATTGAGCGTGCCGCCGATCATCGGCTTGAGCGCCTCATAGGCGGCATCGCCCTTCGGGATGTAGAGCTTGGTGTCGCCCAGGTCGCGGATGCGCGGGGCGAAGCGGAAGCCCAGCAGGTGCATCAACGCAAAGACGTGATCGGTGAATCCGGCCGTGTCGGTGTAGTGTTCCTCGATGCGCAGGTCGGATTCGTGGTACAGCAGGCCGTCGAGCACGTAGGTCGAGTCGCGCACGCCGACGTTCACTACCTTGGTGTGGAACGGTGCGTACTGGTCGGAGATGTGGGTATAGAACGTCCGCCCTGGGCTGCTGCCGTATTTCGGGTTGATGTGGCCGGTGCTCTCGGCCTTGCTGCCAGTGCGGAAGTTCTGACCGTCCGACGATGACGTGGTGCCGTCGCCCCAGTGCTCGGCAAAGGGATGGCGGAACTGCGCGTTGACCAGCTCGGCCAGGGCCGCCCCGTAGGTTTCGTCGCGGATGTGCCAGGCTTGTAGCCAGGCCAGCTTGGCGTAGGTCGTGCCGGGGCAGGACTCGGCCATTTTGGTCAAGCCCAGGTTGATCGCGTCGGCCAGGATCGTGGTCAGCAGCAGATTCTTGTCCTTGGCCAGGTCGCCTGACTTCAGGTGCGCGAAGTGACGGGTAAAACCGGTCCATTCGTCCACCTCCAGCAGCAGTTCGGTGATCTTGACGTGCGGCAGAACCATCGCCGTCTGGTCGATCAACGCCTGCGCGGTGTCGGGCACCGCCGCATCGAGCGGCGTGATCTTCAGGCCCGACTCGGTGATGATGGCATCCGGCAGGTTATTGGCCGCTGCCATGCGGTTGACGGTGACAAGTTGCGTTTCCAGCAGTGTCAGCCGCTCATGCAGGTACTGGTCGCAGTCGGTGGCCACGGCCAGCGGCAATTCGCTGGCCAGCTTGAGGCTGGCGAATTTCGCGGGCGGCACCAGGTAGTCCTCGAAGTCCTTGAACTGGCGCGATCCCTGCACCCAGATGTCGCCCGAGCGCAGCGCGTTCTTGAGTTCCGATAGTGCGCACAGCTCGTAGTAGCGCCGGTCGATGCCGGCGTCGGTCATCACCAGCTTCTGCCAGCGCGGCTTAATGAAGTCGGTCGGCGCGTCGGCGGGCACCTTGCGGGCGTTGTCGCTGTTCATGCCGCGCAGCACCTCGATGGCGTCGAGTACGTCCTTGGCGGCGGGCGCGGCCCGCAGCTTGAGCACGGCAAGGAATTCCGGCGCGTAGCGGCGCAGCGTGGCGTAGCTCTCGCCGATGCGGTGCAGGAAATCGAAGTCCTCGGGTTGGGCGAGTTTCTGCGCCTCGGTGACGCTCTCGGCGAAGGCGTCCCAGGACATGACGGCCTCGATGGCGGCGAACGGATCGCGGCCAGCTTGCTTGGCTTCGATCAGGGCCTGGCCGATGCGCCCGAACAGCCGCACCTTGGCGTTGATCGCCTTGCCGGATGCCTGGAACTGCTGCTGATGCTTGTTCTTGGCGGCATTGAACAGCTTGCCCAGGATGCGGTCGTGCAGGTCGATGATTTCGTCGGTGACGGTGGCCATGCCCTCGATGGCGAGCGCCACCAGGGTCGCGGAGCGCCGTTGCGGCTCGAACTTGGCCAGGTCAGCGGGCGTCATCTGGCCGCCCTCGCGGGCGATCTTGAGCAGCCGGTTCTGGTGCACCGACCGTTCGATGCCGGAAGGCAGATCGAGCGCCTGCCACGCCTTGAGGCGTTCGATGTGTTCGAGCATGTGCCGCGAGTTCGGCTTGACCGGTGACTGGCGTAGCCAGGCCAGCCAGGTCGTCTTGCCGTTGTCCCGGCGCTTGAGCAAGTCGTCGAGACGGCGGCGATGTGCGTCCGACAGCGGTTCGGCCAAGGAATCGTAGATGCGCCGGTTGGCGCGGGTGATCGCCTCGGCGCTCGCCCGCTCGATAGCGTTGAGCGCGGGCAGAATGATCGACTGCCGCCGTAGATGTTCGACCAAGGCGCTGGCCAGCACAATACCCTTGTCGGTTTGCATGGCCAGCTCGGTCAGCGTGTGGACGGCCTGCCGGTAGTGGCTCATGGTGAAGGGCTGGAAGCCGAATACCGTTTGCAGTTCGACCAGATGCTCGCGCCGGGTCTGCTCCCGCTGCCCGTACTCGCCCCAGCTTTCAATGCCGACCTTGAGCTGGTCGGCGACCAGTTTCAGCAAGGGCGGAAACGGCGCCTCATCGACACCAAGAATGACGCCAGGAAAGCGCAGGTAGCAAAGCTGCACGGCGAAGCCCAGGCGGTTGGCCGGGCCGCGCCGCTGCCGGATGATGGCGAAGTCGGTATCGCTGAATGTGTAATGTCGGATCAGGTCGTCCTTGGTGTCCGGCAACGCCAACAGGCTTTCGCGCTCGGCGGCGGACAGGATCGATCGGCGGGGCATCGTCAGGCATCTTTCAGGTATTGGTACAGGGTTTCCCGACTGACGCCGAACTCACGGGCCAGCTTCGATTTCTGTTCGCCAGCCTCGGCGCGATGACGCAATTCGGAGGCGCGCTCAGGGGACAGTGCTTTCTTGCGTCCACGATACGCGCCCCGCTGCTTGGCCAACGCAATGCCCTCGCGTTGCCGCTCACGGATTAAGGCGCGCTCGAACTCGGCGAACGCGCCCATCACCGACAACATCAGATTCGCCATCGGCGAGTCCTCGCCGGTGAAGGTCAAGCACTCCTTGACGAATTCGATCCGTACCCCGCGCTTGGTGAGCGTCTGCACCATACGGCGTAGGTCATCGAGGTTGCGCGCCAGACGATCCATGCTATGCACCACCACCGTGTCGCCCTCGCGGGCGAAGGCCAGCAGGGCTTCCAGTTCTGGGCGCTGGATGTCCTTGCCCGATGCCTTGTCGGTGAACACCTTGTCCACCTGTGTCTGCTCAAGCTGGCGTTCCGGGTTCTGATCGAAGCTGCTGACCCGGACGTACCCGATCCGTTGTCCCTTCAAGATGCTCTCCCGTGCAAAATGTCAGAAAAGAATCTATGACCCTTTGTTGATCGTGTCAACAAATATCAAAACTCACTCTATCCTGACGGATTTCGGGAGCAATCATTGACGCCAGATTAGGGTATACTTCAACTGGACACCATTCCAGAAAGACCAAGCATGGCATGGCCTGCCGCTGTCTTACCGTGCTTTATTTCCCGTTTTCTCTATCGACCCCCGCGAGCGCCAGGCGCACGAGGCCGGCGCGCGGACCCGCGCCACGGCCCACGAGCGGACGCCGCAGCAGGAGCGCCAGAAGGCCGCCAGAGAGGCCGAGCGCGGCCGTGAGGCTTGGACGCTAGGGCAGGGCATGAAAAAGCCCGTAGCGGGCTGCTACGGGCGTCTGACGCGGTGGAAAGGGGGAGGGGATGTTGTCTACATGGCTCTGCTGTAGTGAGTGGGTTGCGCTCCGGCAGCGGTCCTGATCAATCGTCACCCTTTCTCGGTCCTTCAACGTTCCTGACAACGAGCCTCCTTTTCGCCAATCCATCGACAATCACCGCGAGTCCCTGCTCGAACGCTGCGTCCGGACCGGCTTCGTCGAAGGCGTCTATCGCGGCCCGCAACAGCGGCGAGAGCGGAGCCTGTTCAACGGTGCCGCCGCGCTCGCCGGCATCGCTGTCGCCGGCCTGCTCCTCAAGCACGGCCCCAACAGTGAAGTAGCTGATTGTCATCAGCGCATTGACGGCGTCCCCGGCCGAAAAACCCGCCTCGCAGAGGAAGCGAAGCTGCGCGTCGGCCGTTTCCATCTGCGGTGCGCCCGGTCGCGTGCCGGCATGGATGCGCGCGCCATCGCGGTAGGCGAGCAGCGCCTGCCTGAAGCTGCGGGCATTCCCGATCAGAAATGAGCGCCAGTCGTCGTCGGCTCTCGGCACCGAATGCGTATGATTCTCCGCCAGCATGGCTTCGGCCAGTGCGTCGAGCAGCGCCCGCTTGTTCCTGAAGTGCCAGTAAAGCGCCGGCTGCTGAACCCCCAACCGTTCCGCCAGTTTGCGTGTCGTCAGACCGTCTACGCCGACCTCGTTCAACAGGTCCAGGGCGGCACGGATCACTGTATTCGGCTGCAACTTTGTCATGCTTGACACTTTATCACTGATAAACAATAATATGTCCACCAACTTATCAGTGATAAAGAATCCGCGCGTTCAATCGGACCAGCGGAGGCTGGTCCGGAGGCCAGACGTGAAACCCAACAGACCCCTGATCGTAATTCTGAGCACTGTCGCGCTCGACGCTGTCGGCATCGGCCTGATTATGCCGGTGCTGCCGGGCCTCCTGCGCGATCTGGTTCACTCGAACGACGTCACCGCCCACTATGGCATTCTGCTGGCGCTGTATGCGTTGATGCAATTTGCCTGCGCACCTGTGCTGGGCGCGCTGTCGGATCGTTTCGGGCGGCGGCCGGTCTTGCTCGTCTCGCTGGCCGGCGCTGCTGTCGACTACGCCATCATGGCGACGGCGCCTTTCCTTTGGGTTCTCTATATCGGGCGGATCGTGGCCGGCATCACCGGGGCGACTGGGGCGGTAGCCGGCGCTTATATTGCCGATATCACTGATGGCGATGAGCGCGCGCGGCACTTCGGCTTCATGAGCGCCTGTTTCGGGTTCGGGATGGTCGCGGGACCTGTGCTCGGTGGGCTGATGGGCGGTTTCTCCCCCCACGCTCCGTTCTTCGCCGCGGCAGCCTTGAACGGCCTCAATTTCCTGACGGGCTGTTTCCTTTTGCCGGAGTCGCACAAAGGCGAACGCCGGCCGTTACGCCGGGAGGCTCTCAACCCGCTCGCTTCGTTCCGGTGGGCCCGGGGCATGACCGTCGTCGCCGCCCTGATGGCGGTCTTCTTCATCATGCAACTTGTCGGACAGGTGCCGGCCGCGCTTTGGGTCATTTTCGGCGAGGATCGCTTTCACTGGGACGCGACCACGATCGGCATTTCGCTTGCCGCATTTGGCATTCTGCATTCACTCGCCCAGGCAATGATCACCGGCCCTGTAGCCGCCCGGCTCGGCGAAAGGCGGGCACTCATGCTCGGAATGATTGCCGACGGCACAGGCTACATCCTGCTTGCCTTCGCGACACGGGGATGGATGGCGTTCCCGATCATGGTCCTGCTTGCTTCGGGTGGCATCGGAATGCCGGCGCTGCAAGCAATGTTGTCCAGGCAGGTGGATGAGGAACGTCAGGGGCAGCTGCAAGGCTCACTGGCGGCGCTCACCAGCCTGACCTCGATCGTCGGACCCCTCCTCTTCACGGCGATCTATGCGGCTTCTATAACAACGTGGAACGGGTGGGCATGGATTGCAGGCGCTGCCCTCTACTTGCTCTGCCTGCCGGCGCTGCGTCGCGGGCTTTGGAGCGGCGCAGGGCAACGAGCCGATCGCTGATCGTGGAAACGATAGGCCTATGCCATGCGGGTCAAGGCGACTTCCGGCAAGCTATACGCGCCCTAGGAGTGCGGTTGGAACGTTGGCCCAGCCAGATACTCCCGATCACGAGCAGGACGCCGATGATTTGAAGCGCACTCAGCGTCTGATCCAAGAACAACCATCCTAGCAACACGGCGGTCCCCGGGCTGAGAAAGCCCAGTAAGGAAACAACTGTAGGTTCGAGTCGCGAGATCCCCCGGAACCAAAGGAAGTAGGTTAAACCCGCTCCGATCAGGCCGAGCCACGCCAGGCCGAGAACATTGGTTCCTGTAGGCATCGGGATTGGCGGATCAAACACTAAAGCTACTGGAACGAGCAGAAGTCCTCCGGCCGCCAGTTGCCAGGCGGTAAAGGTGAGCAGAGGCACGGGAGGTTGCCACTTGCGGGTCAGCACGGTTCCGAACGCCATGGAAACCGCCCCCGCCAGGCCCGCTGCGACGCCGACAGGATCTAGCGCTGCGTTTGGTGTCAACACCAACAGCGCCACGCCCGCAGTTCCGCAAATAGCCCCCAGGACGGCACTGTTGCAAATAGTCGGTGGTGATAAACTTATCATCCCCTTTTGCTGATGGAGCTGCACATGAACCCATTCAAAGGCCGGCATTTTCAGCGTGACATCATTCTGTGGGCCGTACGCTGGTACTGCAAATACGGCATCAGTTACCGTGAGCTGCAGGAGATGCTGGCTGAACGCGGAGTGAATGTCGATCACTCCACGATTTACCGCTGGGTTCAGCGTTATGCGCCTGAAATGGAAAAACGGCTGCGCTGGTACTGGCGTAACCCTTCCGATCTTTGCCCGTGGCACATGGATGAAACCTACGTGAAGGTCAATGGCCGCTGGGCGTATCTGTACCGGGCCGTCGACAGCCGGGGCCGCACTGTCGATTTTTATCTCTCCTCCCGTCGTAACAGCAAAGCTGCATACCGGTTTCTGGGTAAAATCCTCAACAACGTGAAGAAGTGGCAGATCCCGCGATTCATCAACACGGATAAAGCGCCCGCCTATGGTCGCGCGCTTGCTCTGCTCAAACGCGAAGGCCGGTGCCCGTCTGACGTTGAACACCGACAGATTAAGTACCGGAACAACGTGATTGAATGCGATCATGGCAAACTGAAACGGATAATCGGCGCCACGCTGGGATTTAAATCCATGAAGACGGCTTACGCCACCATCAAAGGTATTGAGGTGATGCGTGCACTACGCAAAGGCCAGGCCTCAGCATTTTATTATGGTGATCCCCTGGGCGAAATGCGCCTGGTAAGCAGAGTTTTTGAAATGTAAGGCCTTTGAATAAGACAAAAGGCTGCCTCATCGCTAACTTTGCAACAGTGCCTAAAATAAGCCTTATATCCAAGCATAAAACAAGGTTGTCTAGACTTCTTTTAACAGTAAAGTTATCATAAAACTGAATTTTATTTTTTAGGTAAGTTTATGCATTCTATCCGCATTCGTTAAGACACAACTATTTGCATAGTGACACTATTTTATAATGGTGGGCTTTTGTTGTGTCTTTAAGAATATATGCGGATATATAAAGTAAAAGTATGCTTAATTTATAAGTATGCTTTTAGTGCATAGTTTCCAGTTATAACTTAATTGACTAGCTATTTGTCCACCCTGTGGATGAATAGCTTTTTTTTTGGGAGGACACTGTGATGCTAGCTTTTGTTTTCACCTAAATCCTGTTTGCTGCATAAAAAATTTCAAGAGCTAAACAGGAGTAAATAAAAATGAGTTTAATTATTAAAGCGAGAAACATACGCTTGGATTATGCTGGGCGTGATGTTTTGGATATTGATGAATTGGAAATTCACTCTTATGACCGTATTGGTCTTGTGGGTGATAACGGAGCAGGAAAGAGTAGTTTACTCAAAGTACTTAATGGCGAAATTGTTTTAGCCGAAGCGACATTACAGCGTTTTGGTGATTTTGCACATATCAGCCAACTGGGCGGAATCGAAATAGAAACGGTCGAAGACCGGGCAATGTTATCTCGCCTTGGTGTTTCCAATGTACAAAACGACACAATGAGTGGCGGAGAGGAAACTCGTGCAAAAATTGCTGCCGCATTTTCCCAACAAGTACATGGCATTCTAGCGGATGAACCAACCAGCCACCTTGATCTCAATGGAATAGATCTACTTATTGGTCAACTTAAAGCATTTGATGGAGCATTACTTGTTATCAGTCATGACCGATATTTTCTTGATATGGTTGTAGACAAGATATGGGAGTTAAAAGACGGTAAAATTACGGAATATTGGGGTGGTTACTCGGATTACTTGCGTCAAAAAGAAGAAGAGCGACAACACCAAGCCGTAGAATATGAGCTGATGATGAAGGAACGGGAGCGATTAGAATCTGCTGTGCAAGAAAAACGCCAGCAAGCTAATCGATTAGACAATAAGAAAAAAGGAGAAAAATCCAAAAACTCTACCGAAAGTGCTGGACGACTTGGGCATGCAAAAATGACTGGCACCAAGCAAAGAAAACTGTATCAGGCAGCTAAGAGTATGGAAAAGCGTTTGGCTGCATTAGAAGATATTCAAGCACCAGAGCATTTGCGTTCTATTCGTTTTCGTCAAAGTTCAGCCCTAGAACTGCACAATAAGTTCCCGATTACGGCAGATGGTCTGAGCTTAAAATTTGGTAGCCGTACTATCTTTGATGACGCTAACTTTATAATACCGCTTGGCGCTAAAGTCGCTATAACTGGATCGAATGGAACAGGGAAAACGTCCTTGTTAAAAATGATATCAGAACGTGCTGATGGATTAACCATATCTCCAAAAGCTGAAATTGGCTACTTTACACAAACAGGATATAAATTTAACACGCATAAATCTGTGCTCTCCTTTATGCAGGAAGAGTGCGAGTACACAGTTGCGGAAATTCGTGCAGTATTGGCTTCAATGGGGATCGGAGCGAATGATATTCAAAAAAACTTATCCGACTTATCGGGAGGTGAAATCATCAAACTGCTTTTATCCAAAATGCTTTTAGGAAAATATAATATTTTGCTTATGGATGAACCAGGAAACTATCTTGACCTAAAAAGTATTGCCGCATTAGAAACAATGATGAAGTCCTATGCAGGAACTATTATCTTCGTATCTCATGACAAGCAATTGGTCGATAATATTGCTGACATTATCTACGAGATCAAAGACCACAAAATCATCAAGACTTTTGAGAGAGATTGTTAATGATAGCCAATCTAATCCGAACATTAATTATTGAACTCTTTAAAGGAAATTAAAAATGACAATTCAAGATATTCAATCACTTGCTGAAGCACACGGCTTGTTGCTTACGGACAAAATGAATTTCAATGAAATGGGCATTGATTTTAAGGTCGTTTTTGCTCTTGATACAAAGGGGCAACAATGGTTGCTGCGTATTCCTCGTCGTGATGGCATGAGGGAACAAATCAAGAAAGAAAAACGCATTTTAGAATTGGTAAAAAAACATCTTTCTGTAGAGGTTCCTGATTGGAGAATTTCATCTACAGAATTAGTGGCTTATCCCATACTTAAAGATAATCCTGTTTTAAATTTGGATGCTGAAACCTATGAAATAATTTGGAATATGGACAAAGATAGCCCGAAATACATAACATCTTTGGCAAAAACCTTATTTGAAATCCATAGTATTCCTGAAAAAGAAGTTCGGGAAAATGATTTGAAAATTATGAAACCTTCAGATTTAAGACCTGAAATAGCAAACAATTTGCAGTTAGTAAAATCTGAAATTGGTATAAGTGAGCAATTGGAAACCCGCTACAGAAAATGGTTGGATAATGATGTTCTATGGGCAGATTTCACCCAATTTATACATGGCGATTTATATGCTGGGCATGTACTAGCTTCAAAGGATGGAGCTGTTTCAGGCGTTATTGATTGGTCAACAGCCCATATAGATGACCCAGCGATTGATTTTGCTGGGCATGTAACTTTGTTTGGAGAAGAAAGCCTCAAAACTCTAATCATCGAGTATGAAAAACTAGGGGGTAAAGTTTGGAATAAACTATATGAACAGACTTTAGAAAGAGCAGCGGCCTCTCCTTTGATGTATGGTTTATTTGCCTTAGAAACTCAAAATGAAAGCCTTATCGTTGGAGCAAAAGCTCAGTTGGGAGTTATATAATTTAAAAATATGATTGCTGAGGCACTGTTGCAAATAGTCGGTGGTGATAAACTTATCATCCCCTTTTGCTGATGGAGCTGCACATGAACCCATTCAAAGGCCGGCATTTTCAGCGTGACATCATTCTGTGGGCCGTACGCTGGTACTGCAAATACGGCATCAGTTACCGTGAGCTGCAGGAGATGCTGGCTGAACGCGGAGTGAATGTCGATCACTCCACGATTTACCGCTGGGTTCAGCGTTATGCGCCTGAAATGGAAAAACGGCTGCGCTGGTACTGGCGTAACCCTTCCGATCTTTGCCCGTGGCACATGGATGAAACCTACGTGAAGGTCAATGGCCGCTGGGCGTATCTGTACCGGGCCGTCGACAGCCGGGGCCGCACTGTCGATTTTTATCTCTCCTCCCGTCGTAACAGCAAAGCTGCATACCGGTTTCTGGGTAAAATCCTCAACAACGTGAAGAAGTGGCAGATCCCGCGATTCATCAACACGGATAAAGCGCCCGCCTATGGTCGCGCGCTTGCTCTGCTCAAACGCGAAGGCCGGTGCCCGTCTGACGTTGAACACCGACAGATTAAGTACCGGAACAACGTGATTGAATGCGATCATGGCAAACTGAAACGGATAATCGGCGCCACGCTGGGATTTAAATCCATGAAGACGGCTTACGCCACCATCAAAGGTATTGAGGTGATGCGTGCACTACGCAAAGGCCAGGCCTCAGCATTTTATTATGGTGATCCCCTGGGCGAAATGCGCCTGGTAAGCAGAGTTTTTGAAATGTAAGGCCTTTGAATAAGACAAAAGGCTGCCTCATCGCTAACTTTGCAACAGTGCCTTCTACGGCACGTTTGAAGGCGCGCTGAAAGGTCTGGTCATACATGTGATGGCGACGCACGACACCGCTCCGTGGATCGGTCGAATGCGTGTGCTGCGCAAAAACCCAGAACCACGGCCAGGAATGCCCGGCGCGCGGATACTTCCGCTCAAGGGCGTCGGGAAGCGCAACGCCGCTGCGGCCCTCGGCCTGGTCCTTCAGCCACCATGCCCGTGCACGCGACAGCTGCTCGCGCAGGCTGGGTGCCAAGCTCTCGGGTAACATCAAGGCCCGATCCTTGGAGCCCTTGCCCTCCCGCACGATGATCGTGCCGTGATCGAAATCCAGATCCTTGACCCGCAGTTGCAAACCCTCACTGATCCGCATGCCCGTTCCATACAGAAGCTGGGCGAACAAACGATGCTCGCCTTCCAGAAAACCGAGGATGCGAACCACTTCATCCGGGGTCAGCACCACCGGCAAGCGCCGCGACGGCCGAGGTCTTCCGATCTCCTGAAGCCAGGGCAGATCCGTGCACAGCACCTTGCCGTAGAAGAACAGCAAGGCCGCCAATGCCTGACGATGCGTGGAGACCGAAACCTTGCGCTCGTTCGCCAGCCAGGACAGAAATGCCTCGACTTCGCTGCTGCCCAAGGTTGCCGGGTGACGCACACCGTGGAAACGGATGAAGGCACGAACCCAGTGGACATAAGCCTGTTCGGTTCGTAAGCTGTAATGCAAGTAGCGTATGCGCTCACGCAACTGGTCCAGAACCTTGACCGAACGCAGCGGTGGTAACGGCGCAGTGGCGGTTTTCATGGCTTGTTATGACTGTTTTTTTGTACAGTCTATGCCTCGGGCATCCAAGCAGCAAGCGCGTTACGCCGTGGGTCGATGTTTGATGTTATGGAGCAGCAACGATGTTACGCAGCAGGGCAGTCGCCCTAAAACAAAGTTAGGCTGTCAAACCTTTTCCCAACCTTCGGAGTGAAGAATGATTAAAGATTGGATTCCAACCACACATGAAAATTGTAAAAATATGCAGGGACCGTTTTATCATGGTACCAAAGCTAAATTATCGGTAGGTGAACTCCTAACAACTGGGTTCAACACTCATTTTGAAGAGGGTCGCACACTCAAGCACGTTTATTTTTCAGCTATGCTTGAGCCAGCAATTTGGGGGGCTGAACTCGCTGTTTCACTGTCTGGTCTAGATGGCCGGGGATACATATACTTAGTTGAACCAACTGGACCTTTCGAGGATGACCCGAATCTTACCAATAAAAAATTTCCAGGAAATCCAACAATGTCCTATCGAACTTCTGAGCCTCTCCAGATTGTGGGGGTCGTTGAAGAGTGGGAGGGACACTCCGCTGAAGCCCTGAAAGCGATGCTGGATTCCTTGGAGAATCTAAAGCGCAATGGACTTCATGTCATATATGATTAAGCGGAGCCTGCCTAACAAATCGTTCCAGCAGCGTGCGCTTCGCGCACTCGACAGCCTGTAAGTTGCCTTTTTGTGGTTTTGCTACGCAAAAGTATTCCACAAAAAACCAACTTACAGCCTGCGGCTGAACTCGGCGTTAGGCATCACAAAGTACAGCATCGTGACCAACAGCAACGATTCCGTCACACTGCGCCTCATGACTGAGCATGACCTTGCGATGCTCTATGAGTGGCTAAATCGATCTCATATCGTCGAGTGGTGGGGCGGAGAAGAAGCACGCCCGACACTTGCTGACGTACAGGAACAGTACTTGCCAAGCGTTTTAGCGCAAGAGTCCGTCACTCCATACATTGCAATGCTGAATGGAGAGCCGATTGGGTATGCCCAGTCGTACGTTGCTCTTGGAAGCGGGGACGGATGGTGGGAAGAAGAAACCGATCCAGGAGTACGCGGAATAGACCAGTCACTGGCGAATGCATCACAACTGGGCAAAGGCTTGGGAACCAAGCTGGTTCGAGCACTGGTTGAGTTGCTGTTCAATGATCCCGAGGTCACCAAGATCCAAACGGACCCGTCGCCGAGCAACTTGCGAGCGATCCGATGCTACGAGAAAGCGGGGTTTGAGAGGCAAGGTACCGTAACCACCCCAGATGGTCCAGCCGTGTACATGGTTCAAACACGCCAGGCATTCGAGCGAACACGCAGTGATGCCTAACCCTTCCATCGAGGGGGACGTCCAAGGGCTGGCGCCCTTGGCCGCCCCTCATGTCAAACGTTAGATGCACTAAGCACATAATTGCTCACAGCCAAACTATCAGGTCAAGTCTGCTTTTATTATTTTTAAGCGTGCATAATAAGCCCTACACAAATTGGGAGATATATCATGAAAGGCTGGCTTTTTCTTGTTATCGCAATAGTTGGCGAAGTAATCGCAACATCCGCATTAAAATCTAGCGAGGGCTTTACTAAGCTTGCCCCTTCCGCCGTTGTCATAATCGGTTATGGCATCGCATTTTATTTTCTTTCTCTGGTTCTGAAATCCATCCCTGTCGGTGTTGCTTATGCAGTCTGGTCGGGACTCGGCGTCGTCATAATTACAGCCATTGCCTGGTTGCTTCATGGGCAAAAGCTTGATGCGTGGGGCTTTGTAGGTATGGGGCTCATAATTGCTGCCTTTTTGCTCGCCCGATCCCCATCGTGGAAGTCGCTGCGGAGGCCGACGCCATGGTGACGGTGTTCGGCATTCTGAATCTCACCGAGGACTCCTTCTTCGATGAGAGCCGGCGGCTAGACCCCGCCGGCGCTGTCACCGCGGCGATCGAAATGCTGCGAGTCGGATCAGACGTCGTGGATGTCGGACCGGCCGCCAGCCATCCGGACGCGAGGCCTGTATCGCCGGCCGATGAGATCAGACGTATTGCGCCGCTCTTAGACGCCCTGTCCGATCAGATGCACCGTGTTTCAATCGACAGCTTCCAACCGGAAACCCAGCGCTATGCGCTCAAGCGCGGCGTGGGCTACCTGAACGATATCCAAGGATTTCCTGACCCTGCGCTCTATCCCGATATTGCTGAGGCGGACTGCAGGCTGGTGGTTATGCACTCAGCGCAGCGGGATGGCATCGCCACCCGCACCGGTCACCTTCGACCCGAAGACGCGCTCGACGAGATTGTGCGGTTCTTCGAGGCGCGGGTTTCCGCCTTGCGACGGAGCGGGGTCGCTGCCGACCGGCTCATCCTCGATCCGGGGATGGACCGGCGGCTGATCCACGGCGAGACGGCCGACCTTGCGCCAACCGGCTTCGGGCAACAAGTCCGCGAAGCCATGGACCAGCGCCGCGAGCACCATATCGAACAGGGCGACGCCACCCGCAGCCGGGACAGCCGCGTCTTCTACCGGCGCAACCTTCTCGCCATCCTGCGGGAGCGCGAGGTAGCCGGCGTCGGATCGGATATGGCTTTGAGTAAGGGCCTGCCGTTCCGCGCCGCCACGGACGGCGAGAGCGTCAGCGGCAAGTTTACCGGAACCGTGCATCTATCGAGCGGCAAGTTCGCCGTGGTCGAGAAATCCCATGAGTTCACCCTTGTCCCGTGGCGGCCGATCATCGACCGCCAACTCGGCCGCGAGGTTATGGGCATCGTGCAGGGCGGGTCGGTGTCGTGGCAGTTAGGGCGGCAGAGGGGGCTGGAACGCTGAGTGCGCCCATGCCGCATTGCGAAGCAAAAGATAATCGGATAAAATGTAGCAATTCATATTCGTAAGCGTGGAGTAATCAGATGGGAAATTCCAAGTCAGCAGACAAGTAAGCCGCAACAACCAGTATTGTTGTTGCGGCGCTCTGTAAGGCTAGTCTCATCTGATTGCTGACGAGCAGACGTCGCCCGGTATTCCTTAATCGAGGGTTGATTCGTCATGACCACCACACGCCCCGCGTGGGCCTATACGCTGCCGGCAGCACTGCTGCTGATGGCTCCTTTCGACATCCTCGCTTCACTGGCGATGGATATTTATCTCCCTGTCGTTCCAGCGATGCCCGGCATCCTGAACACGACGCCCGCTATGATCCAACTCACGTTGAGCCTCTATATGGTGATGCTCGGCGTGGGCCAGGTGATTTTTGGTCCGCTCTCAGACAGAATCGGGCGACGGCCAATTCTACTTGCGGGCGCAACGGCTTTCGTCATTGCGTCTCTGGGAGCAGCTTGGTCTTCAACTGCACCGGCCTTTGTCGCTTTCCGTCTACTTCAAGCAGTGGGCGCGTCGGCCATGCTGGTGGCGACGTTCGCGACGGTTCGCGACGTTTATGCCAACCGTCCTGAGGGTGTCGTCATCTACGGCCTTTTCAGTTCGATGCTGGCGTTCGTGCCTGCGCTCGGCCCTATCGCCGGAGTATTGATCGGCGAGTTCTTGGGATGGCAGGCGATATTCATTACTTTGGCTATACTGGCGATGCTCGCACTCCTAAATGCGGGTTTCAGGTGGCACGAAACCCGCCCTCTGGATCAAGTCAAGACGCGCCGATCTGTCTTGCCGATCTTCGCGAGTCCGGCTTTTTGGGTTTACACTGTCGGCTTTAGCGCCGGTATGGGCACCTACTTCGTCTTCTTCTCGACGGCTCCCCGTGTGCTCATAGGCCAAGCGGAATATTCCGAGATCGGATTCAGCTTTGCCTTCGCCACTGTCGCGCTTGTAATGATCGTGACAACCCGTTTCGCGAAGTCCTTTGTCGCCAGATGGGGCATCGCAGGATGCGTGGCGCGTGGGATGGCGTTGCTTGTTTGCGGAGCGGTCCTGTTGGGGATCGGCGAACTTTACGGCTCGCCGTCATTCCTCACCTTCATCCTACCGATGTGGGTTGTCGCGGTCGGTATTGTCTTCACGGTGTCCGTTACCGCGAACGGCGCTTTGGCAGAGTTCGACGACATCGCTGGATCAGCGGTTGCGTTCTACTTCTGCATCCAAAGCCTGATAGTCAGTATCGTCGGGACATTGGCGGTGACGCTGTTAAACGGCGATACAGCGTGGCCCGTGATTTGTTACGCCACGGCAATGGCAGTGCTGGTGTCGTTGGGGCTGGCGCTCCTTCGATCCCGTGATGCTGCCACCGAGAAGTCGCCAGTCGTCTAGCCGACGACTGGAAGCAAGCCCGCTCCGATGCGGCGCAATAATCTTCGAAACCTCGTGAATGGCGGTATCCTGTCTGGCAAGATACCGCTCATTTCCCTTGTCCCGTGGCGGCCGGTCATCGACCGCCAGCTCGGCCGTGAGGTCATGGGCATCGTGCAAAGCGGATCGGTGTCGTGGCAGTTGGGGCGGCAAAGGGGCATAAGCCTCTAATCTGTTGTAGATGAACGCAGCCGCTCGAAACCAGCGATGAGGCTGTCGAGTCCGAAGTTGAACGCAGCATCCATGCCGTCTGTTTCCAACTCGTGAAACAGATCGTGCAGGAAGGACGACGGTGCTTGCTCGGACACATCTGGCCTGTCCGGAACTCTCTCATCGGCATCAGATGCCTGCTGCTCGAGAACGGAACCGACCACATAGTGACTGACCGCCCGGAGCGCCCAAACGGCGCGCTTCGGACAAAAGCCCTCCGCGCAGAGAAAGCGTATTTGCGTCTCGGCGGTGCCAAAATTCGGTTCTGTCGGTCGAGTGCCGGCATGGATACGCGCGCCGTCCCGATAAGAGAGCAACGCCGTTCTGAAGCTCAGGGCATTCTCTTTCAGGAACACCCGCCAGTCCTCATTCTCTTCGGGTAGCGAGCGGGTATGGCGTTCCGCCAGCATCGCCTCGGCGAGCGCATCAAGCAGCGCTCGCTTGTTCTGGAAATGCCAGTAAAGCGCAGGCTGCTGAACCTTGAGGCGTTCAGCGAGCTTCCGCGTCGTCAGGCTGTCCATGCCAACCTCGTTCAACAGCTCTAGCGCCGCCGCGATCACGGTGCCCTTGTCCAGTTTGGTCATTCACGTTCCTTCGCCAGTGCTTGACAATTTATCACCGATAAGTTATATTTCCATCTCCTTATCGTTGATAAAGTCGCTCCATTGAGCGGCGCTGGAGTTTCAGGTGCGCAGCTCTGCCATCATTGCCCTGCTGATCGTGGGTCTTGACGCCATGGGTCTCGGCCTCATCATGCCCGTCCTTCCGACGCTTCTGCGTGAGCTTGTGCCAGCAGAGCAGGTCGCTGGACACTATGGTGCCTTGCTGTCGCTCTATGCATTGATGCAGGTCGTCTTCGCGCCCATGCTTGGACAGCTTTCGGATTCTTACGGTCGGCGTCCGGTACTTCTGGCTTCTCTTGCAGGAGCCGCAGTCGATTACACGATTATGGCATCAGCGCCGGTCTTATGGGTGCTCTATATCGGCCGACTCGTGTCCGGCGTCACGGGCGCAACCGGAGCTGTAGCAGCCTCAACCATTGCCGATTCGACGGGGGAAGGTTCTCGCGCACGCTGGTTCGGCTACATGGGGGCCTGTTATGGGGCGGGCATGATTGCCGGGCCAGCACTTGGTGGCATGCTCGGTGGTATCTCTGCTCATGCCCCGTTTATCGCCGCCGCCCTTCTCAACGGGTTCGCGTTCCTGCTTGCCTGCATTTTCCTCAAGGAGACTCATCACAGCCATGGCGGGACCGGAAAGCCGGTTCGCATCAAACCATTCGTTCTGTTACGGCTGGATGATGCATTGCGCGGGCTAGGTGCGCTTTTCGCAGTTTTCTTAAATGATAGACTCGCTTCCCCACCGGGAAAGTCGGCGCCTTTCCCCACCACGGCCCCCTGCGGCCACACCACGACAATTTTAAAAATGAAGCAAAGAGTCTCTCTACGCACGCTCGCCCTTTTATCCGTAGTAGTTCTTATTACTGGTTGCTCGAAGCCGGAAGCCCAGCAAGCCGCCCAGGAACCCGCCGAGGTCGGCGTCATCGTCGCGGCGGCCACGCCCACCAGCGTCGCCACCGAACTGCCGGGCCGGCTGGAACCCTATCGCGAGGCCGAGGTGCGCGCCCGCGTGGCGGGCATCGTCACCGCGCGCCTGTACGAGGAAGGCCAGGACGTGGCGCGCGGCGCCGCCCTGTTCCAGATCGATCCCGCCCCCTTGCAGGCCGCCTACGATTCCGAAGCCGCCAACCTGGCGCGGGCGCAGGCGAACCTGTCCGCCGCCGCCGACAAGCTGCGCCGCTACGCGGACCTGGTGTCGGACCGCGCCATCAGCGAACGCGACCACGCCGAAAGCGTGGCACAGGAACGCCAGGCCCGGGCCGAGGTCGCCCTGGCCCGCGCCAACCTGCAAAGCGCCAAGCTGAAGCTGGACTACGCCCGCGTCACCTCGCCCATCGACGGGCGGGCGCGGCGCGCGCTGGTGACGGAAGGCGCGCTGGTCGGCGAAGGCCAGGCCACGCCGCTGACGGTGGTGCAGCAGATCGATCCCATCTACGTGAACTTCGCGCAGCCCGCCGCCGAGGTGATGCAGCTGCAGAAGCAGATCCGCGCCGGCGCCCTGGAAAGCGTGGCGCCGGACCAGGTTCGGGTGCGGCTGCTGCTGCCTGACGGTTCCGAGTACGCGCGCGGCGGCACGCTGTCGTTTGCCGACCTGGCGGTCGATCCGGGCACGGACAACGTCACCATGCGGGCGCTGTTCGAGAACCCGGGCCGCGACCTGCTGCCGGGCATGTACGTGCGGGTGCGGCTGGAGCAGGCGATCAATCGCGACACCTACCTGGTTCCGCGCAACGCCCTGCTGCGCAACGCCGAAGGCGCGCACGTGCTGGCCGCCGGGCCGGACGGCGAACTGAAGAAGATCGCCGTCACGGCGCATCGGCTGCAGGGCGCCAACTGGATCGTCACGCAGGGACTGGCGGGCGGCGAGCGCATCGTCGTCGAGAACGCCGCGCACCTGGCCGCGGGCCAGAAAATCAAACCGGTGGAACGGGCCGCGCCCAGCGCGCAGGCCGCCGCCGCAGAAAATCCCGAGGCCGGCGTCCAGGCAAGGACGGCCGCCGAGGGCAAAAAAGGATAAACCGCAATGGCGCGTTTTTTTATCGATCGCCCGGTCTTCGCCTGGGTGATCTCGCTACTGATCGTGCTGGTCGGCATCCTGTCGATCCGCGCGTTGCCGGTGGCTCAGTATCCCGACATCGCTCCGCCGGTGGTCAACGTCGGCGCCAGCTATCCCGGCGCCTCGGCCAAGGTGGTCGAAGAGGCCGTCACCGCCATCATCGAACGCGAGATGAACGGCGCCCCGGGGCTGATGTACACCTCGTCCAGCAGCGATTCGACGGGCTGGGCCAGCATCAACCTGACCTTCAAGCAAGGCACCAATCCGGACCTGGCGGCCGTGGAAGTGCAGAACCGCCTGAAGGCGGTGGAGCCGCGCCTGCCCGAATCGGTGCGTCGCGACGGCGTGCGCGTGGAGAAGGCGGCCGACAACATCCAGCTGGTGGTGTCGCTGAAATCGGACGGCAGCCTGGACGACATCCAGCTGGGCGAGCTGGCCGCCTCCAACGTGCTGCAGGCCCTGCGCCGCGTGGAAGGCGTGGGCAAGGTGCAATCCTTCGGCGCCGAAGCCGCCATGCGCATCTGGCCCGATCCGGCCAAGCTGACGGCCATGTCCCTGACCCCGGGCGACATCGTCACGGCCCTGCGCAGCCATAACGCGCGGGTCACCATCGGCGAACTCGGCAACCAGGCCGTGCCCAAGGACGCCCCGCTGAACGCCAGCATCGTCGCCGGCGAATCCCTGCGCACGCCCGAGCAGTTCGGCAACATCCCGCTGCGCGCGCAGCCGGACGGCGCCACGCTGCGCCTGAAGGACGTGGCCCGGGTCGAGCTGGGCGGCACCGACTATATGTACCTGTCGCGCGTCAACGGCATGACCGGCACCGGCCTGGGCATCAAGCTGGCGCCCGGGTCGAACGCGGTGGAAACCACCAAGCGCATCCGCGCCACGATGCAGGAGCTGGCCCAGTACTTCCCGCCGGGGGTGACCTGGGACATTCCGTACGAGACCTCCACCTTCGTGGAGATCTCCATCAAGAAGGTGCTGATGACGCTGCTGGAAGCCGTGGCCCTGGTGTTCTGCGTGATGTACCTGTTCATGCAGAACTTCCGCGCCACGCTCATTCCGACGCTGGTCGTGCCCGTGGCCCTGCTGGGCACGCTGGGCGTGATGCTGGGCCTGGGCTATTCCATCAACGTGCTGACGATGTTCGGCATGGTGCTGGCCATCGGCATCCTGGTGGACGACGCCATCGTCGTGGTGGAGAACGTCGAGCGCATCATGGCCGAGGAAGGCCTGCCGCCGCGCGAGGCCACGGTGAAGGCCATGGGCCAGATCAGCGGCGCCATCGTGGGCATCACGGTGGTGCTGGTGTCGGTGTTCGTGCCCATGGCCTTCTTCGACGGCGCGGTGGGCAACATCTACCGCCAGTTCGCGGTGACGCTGGCCGTGTCGATCGCGTTCTCGGCCTTCCTGGCGCTGTCGCTGACGCCGGCGCTGTGCGCCAGCATGCTCAAGCCCATCGCCGCGGGCCACCACGAGAAGCGCGGCTTCTTCGGCTGGTTCAACCGGGCCTTCGCGCGCCTGACCACGCGCTATACGGCGCGGGTCTCGGGCGTGCTGGCGCGGCCAGTGCGCTTCGGCCTGGCCTACCTGGCGGTGATCGCCGCGGTGGCGCTGCTGTTCGCGCGCCTGCCCTCCTCCTTCCTGCCGGACGAGGACCAGGGCAGCTTCATGGCCATGGTCATCCTGCCCCAGGGCTCGCCGCAGGCCGAGACCATGGCGATGGTGAAGGAGGTCGAGCGCTACATGATGGAGCACGAGCCCGTCGCATACGTTTATTCGGTCAACGGCTTCAGCAACTACGGCAGCGGACCGAACTCGGCCATGTTCTTCGTCACGCTGAAGGACTGGAAGCAGCGCGGCGCCGCCGACCTGCACGTGAATGCGGTGGTCGAACGCATCAACGCCGCCTTCGCCGACCGCAAGAACGTCATGGTGCACGCGCTGAACTCGCCGCCGCTGCCCGACCTGGGCTCCACCTCCGGCTTCGACTTCCGCCTGCAGGACCGCGGCGGCCTGGGCTACGAGGCCCTGACCCAGGCCCGCCAGCAGCTGCTGGCGGCGGCGGCCAAGCATCCCGCGCTCACCGAGGTCGTCTTCGCCGGCCAGGAAGACGCCCCCCAGCTGCAGCTGTTCGTCGACCGCGACAAGGCCCAGGCCATGGGCGTGACGATCGACGAGATCAACACGGCGCTGGCGGTGATGTATGGATCGGACTACATCGGCGACTTCATGCTCAACGGCCAGGTGCGGCGCGTGACCGTGCAGGCCGACGGCAAGAGCCGCGTCAAGGTGGACGACGTGTCGCGCCTGCACGTGCGCAACCTGCAGGGCCAGATGGTGCCGCTGTCCGCCTTCGCCACCCTGACGTGGTCGATGGGGCCGCCGCAGCTCAACCGCTACAACGGCTTCCCTTCGTTCACGATCAACGGCTCGGCGGCGCCGGGTCACAGCAGCGGCGAAGCCATGCGCGCCATGGAAGCCCTGGCGGCCGACCTGCCGCGCGGCATCGGCTTCGACTGGTCGGGCCAGTCCTACGAGGAACGGCTGTCCGGCAACCAGGCGCCCGTGCTGTTCGCGCTGTCGGTGCTGGTGGTGTTCCTGGCGCTGGCCGCGCTGTATGAAAGCTGGTCCATCCCGCTGGCGGTGATCCTGGTGGTGCCGCTGGGCGTGATCGGCGCGGTGCTGGGGGTGACGTTGCGCGGCATGCCCAACGACATCTACTTCAAGGTCGGCCTCATCGCCACCATCGGGCTGTCGGCCAAGAACGCGATCCTGATCGTGGAAGTGGCCAAGGACCTGGTGCGCGACGGCCAGGGCATCGTGTCCGCCACCCTGGAGGCGGCAAGGCTGCGGCTGCGCCCCATCGTGATGACCTCGCTGGCCTTCGGCGTGGGCGTGCTGCCCCTGGCGCTGGCCACCGGCGCGGCCTCGGGCGCCCAGGCCGCGATCGGCACGGGCGTGCTGGGCGGCATCATCACCGCGACGGTGCTGGCCATCTTCCTGGTGCCGCTGTTCTTTCTCATCGTGGGCCGCGTGCTGGGCACGCGCGTCCGCCCCTTGCGTCCGCAAGGCCGCGAAACGCTGGAGACCTCGCCATGAAGGCTATGGCAATGACCCTGCTTGCGCTGGCCCTGGCCGGCTGCTCGCTGGCCCCCAAGTACGAACGCCCGGCCGCGCCGGTCCCGCAGGCCTATGACACGCCCGCCGCCGAAGGCCTGGCGGCCATGCCGCAGGATTGGCGCGGCTACTTCAACGACCCGGCGCTGCAAGCCTGGATCGAAGCCGCGCTGAAGAACAACCGCAACCTGCGGGTGGCGGCGCTCCGCATCCAGGAAGCGCGCGCGCTCTATGGCGTGCAACAGGCCGACCGCCTGCCGTCCATCGACGGCGTGGGCGAGTACAGCCGCGGCCGCGACGCCGAACCCGGCCAGCCGCGCATGCCCGTGGCGGACCGCTACCGCGCCGCCGTCGGCATTTCCGCGTTCGAGCTGGATTTCTTCGGCCGCGTGAAAAGCCTGAGCGACGCCGCCTTGTCGCGCTACCTGGCCAGCGAGGAGGCGCACCGCGCCGCCACGCTGTCGCTGGTCTCGGAAACGGCGACGGCCTATTTCAACCAGCGCTCGCTGGCCGAGCAGTTGCGCCTGACCGAGAGCACCCTGGCGGTGCGCGAGGCCTCGCTCAAACTCACGCAGCGCCGCTATGACGCTGGATTGGAAACGGCCGTGGGACTGCGCACCGCGCAGATGCTGGTGGAGTCGTCGCGCGCCACGCACGCCGAGCTGAGCCGCGAGTACCGCCAGGCCGTGCATACGCTGGGCCTGCTGGCGGGCGACTTTTCCCTGCCGCCCGACGCCGACGCCGTCACGCTGGAAAGCCAAAGCCTGACGCCGCTGGCGGCCGGCCTGCCGTCCACGCTGCTGGTCCGGCGCCCGGACCTGCGCCAAGCCGAAGACACGCTGCGCGCCGCCAACGCCGACATCGGCGCGGCGCGCGCGGCGTTCTTTCCGTCGGTGCAGCTGACGACGGACATCGGCACCACCGCCGGCAGCTTCTCGGACCTGTTCGGTTCAGGCACGGGCACCTGGAGCTTCGTGCCCAAGCTGACGCTGCCCATCTTCAACGCCGGGCGCAACAGCGCCAACCTGTCGCTGGCCGAAACGCGCAAGGACATCGCGGTGGCGCAGTACGAAGGCAGCATCCAGCAAGCCTTCCGCGAAGTGGCCGACGCCCTGTCCGCGCGCGACACGCTGCGCGCCCAGATCGACGCCCAGCGCAAGGTCCGCGACGCCGACCGCGACCGCCAGCGCCTGACCGAAAGACGCTACGAACGCGGCGTGGCCAGCTACCTGGAAATGCTGGAAGCGCAGCGCAGCCTGTTCGAATCCGAGCAGGAGTTCATCCGGCTGCAACAGCGCCGGCTGGTCAATGCGGTGGAGTTGTACAAGGCCTTGGGAGGCTGGGAACAGGCGGACCCGCCGGGCATTTCCGGTTGATGCGCTGGCGGGCTACGCGCGCCGCAGGCCGGAATTCCTGTTCCGGCCTTTCGACGCGGCCCCATCCCGCCGTCAGCTTTTCTCGATGCGATAGGCGCAGCGGCGCGCGCCCGCAAGGATATGCTCTTCGCGCCGCACCTGGACCTCGTCGCCCAGCACCTTGTGGAAGAGTTCCAGCTCGCTGCGGCAAAAGCCCATACAGGCTTTGGCCGCGGAGCAGATCGGGCAATGGTTCTCGATGAAGAGATAGTCCTTGCCGTCCTTGCGCAGCTCGGCCATGTAGCCTTCCGCGGACCGCACTTCCACCAGCCGCTCCAGCCTTTCCTTGAGGCTGCGGGCGCCTTGCATGGCCTGGCGGTAGCCGTTCAGCATGGCCGTCTCGCGCGCCTGGATCAGCTTTTCGACGCCATCCTCGCCGAACACCTGGCGGATGGCGCCTATCATCTGCACCGTCATTTCGGCATGCGTGTCCGGAAAGCGCCCATGCCCCGCTTCCGTCAGGAACCAGATCTGCGTAGGCCGGCCCCGGCCCGCGCTCTGGCTTTCCGAATCTACCAATCCCTCGGCATGCAGGCGGGCCATCTGCTGGCGCACGGCCTCGGCCGTCACGTCCATGGCCTTGGCGATGACCGCGACCGATTGCGGGCCGCGCGTCTTCAGGGTCATGAGCACGCGGTCCGCCGGTTGATGCTGCCAGGCGACGGGATGGGACGGGCTGTCGGACATGGATGTGGGGTCTCCGGATAGGTGCCTATGGTGCCACGAACCGCGCCTGGCGGTCAGCCGGCGGCCGCTTGCGGCGCCGCCTCGGGCGCTTCCCAGCCGCCGCCCAGCGCCTTGTACAGCGCGATCAGGCGGGTATAGGACTCGGTCTCGGCGACGGCCACGGCGTCCTGGGCGCGCAAAAGCGTACGCTGCGCGTCCAGCACCGTCAAATACGGCGCGCTGCCTTCGCGGTAGCGCAGCTGCGCCAGCTCCGCCGCCCTGCCGCTATGCACGGCGGCCTGCGCCAGGCTGCCCAACCGCTGCTGCGTCTGACCGTATTCCGTCAGCGCCGACTCCAGCTCCTCGACCGCGCGCAGCACGGTCTGCTCGTAGCTGGCGACGGCGCCATCGGAGCGCGCCACCGCGCCGCGCTTGCGCGCCAGTGCCGTCGGCAGGTGGAAGGCGGGCCAATTGGCATTGGCCGCGACGCTGAAGGCGCGGCTGGCCGACGAACCGAAATCCGCGCCGCGCAAGGCGACGAAGCCCAGGAAGCCGCCCAGGTCTATGCGCGGGTACAGCTCGGCGGTCGCCACCCCCACGTCGGCGTTGGCGGCGGCCATGTTGCGTTCGGCCGCCAGCACGTCGGGGCGGCGCGACAGCAAGGCGCTCACGTCGCCGATCGGCAGACGGGTGTCCAGCGGCGGCAGCACCCTGTCCCCGTCCAGTTCGCCCAGCTCCACCGGCCGCAGGCCCGCCAGCACCGCGATCCGGTACTGCGCCAGCCGCCGGGCGGCGATCTGCACCGGCACGCTGGCCGGCTCTGTTGCAAAAATCGTGAAGCTTGAGCATGCTTGGCGGAGATTGGACGGACGGAACGATGACGGATTTCAAGTGGCGCCATTTCCAGGGTGATGTGATCCTGTGGGCGGTGCGCTGGTATTGTCGCTATCCGATCAGCTATCGCGACCTTGAGGAAATGCTGGCGGAACGCGGCATTTCGGTCGACCATACGACGATCTATCGCTGGGTCCAGTGCTACGCCCCGGAGATGGAGAAGCGGCTGCGCTGGTTCTGGCGGCGTGGCTTTGATCCGAGCTGGCGCCTGGATGAAACCTACGTCAAGGTGCGGGGCAAGTGGACCTACCTGTACCGGGCAGTCGACAAGCGGGGCGACACGATCGATTTCTACCTGTCGCCGACCCGCAGCGCCAAGGCAGCGAAGCGGTTCCTGGGCAAGGCCCTGCGAGGCCTGAAGCACTGGGAAAAGCCTGCCACGCTCAATACCGACAAAGCGCCGAGCTATGGTGCAGCGATCACCGAATTGAAGCGCGAAGGAAAGCTGGACCGGGAGACGGCCCACCGGCAGGTGAAGTATCTCAATAACGTGATCGAGGCCGATCACGGAAAGCTCAAGATACTGATCAAGCCGGTGCGCGGTTTCAAATCGATCCCCACGGCCTATGCCACGATCAAGGGATTCGAAGTCATGCGAGCCCTGCGCAAAGGACAGGCTCGCCCCTGGTGCCTGCAGCCCGGCATCAGGGGCGAGGTGCGCCTTGTGGAGAGAGCTTTTGGCATTGGGCCCTCGGCGCTGACGGAGGCCATGGGCATGCTCAACCACCATTTCGCAGCAGCCGCCTGATCGGCGCAGAGCGACAGCCTACCTCTGACTGCCGCCAATCTTTGCAACAGAGCCACACAGCGCGACTTGGGCCGCAATGTGGAACAGGTAGTGCGGTCCCTGCACAAACCGATCCTGACCGTGACCGAAGGCTTCAAAGAGCCGCAGCGCGTGATGATCGCCTTCGACGGTAGTACCGTGACCCGGCGTGGCGTCGAAATGGTCGCAGGCAGCCCGCTGTTCCGTGGCTTGCCAATCACCCTGCTGATGTCGGGAAAGGAAAGCCAGGACGCACCCAAGCAGCTTGATTGGGCCAAGACCACCTTGGAGGCCTCTGGCTTCAATGTGACCGCCTCGCTGATCCCCGGCGATGCGGAAAACATCATCGCCAAGACGGTCAAGGAGCAGTCCATCGACATGCTCATCATGGGCGCATTCGGTCACTCGCCGCTGCGCACTTTGATGTTCGGCAGCAAGACCGCTGACCTGCTGCGTTCCTCGACCGTCCCCACGCTTCTACTGCGATAGCGAAGGAGTCGCCTCAATGGACATGGAACAGTTCCGCGCTCGACTGCTGATCGAGCAAAGGGAAACCGTTGAGGCAATCCAGCAGGCTCAACAGTCCGCCGCGCCGGTCGAGCTGGATCAATCCTGTGTCGGTAGGGTGTCGCGTATCGACGCCCTCCAACAGCAGGCTCTCGCCCAAGGATTGCGGGAGCGGCTGACCATTCGCAAGCGCAAGGTCGAAGCTGCGCTGGCCCGCCTCGACTCTGGCACCTATGGGCTGTGCTGCGCCTGTCACAGTGATTTGGAGCCGGAACTGTTGAACGCCGATCCTGCTGTTGTGTTCTGCCAGGAATGCGCGACAGCGCGTCAATGACAAAGCCGTATTGATGCCCAACGGCGGAGCCGTTTTGCCTTAACGTGCTTTATTTTCCGTTTTCTGAGGCGACCCCTTACACCGCAAGTTCACTGCAGTTTCACTGCAAATTCACTGCCCCAACAGGACGTCATGACATGTGCTCGAAATGGAGCACATTGCGGCTTGCATGTGCCACTCACTAACTCAATGATTTACAAAGAAAAATCATTGAAAACAACCTGCAACGTGGCACGTTCTTTATGTTCCACTAAGCAGCGAAGTTCGTTCAGTTGAGTTGCCGCAGTGTCCAAGACACTCCATCGAATATCGACCACGTTCCGCAATGCAGTCGGGATCAGCAAAACATCAGCAACTCTCAATAGGGCATCAGCAAAACATAAGCAAAAGATCAGCAAGCTCTAAAGAGTTGACCTCAGGATGCGCTTAAGGACGCGCATTTCCACTTTCCCCTCAGGCCATCCATTGGGCAGACCCGCACCGGCCAAGGCCTGGAAAAAATCCAAGTAACGCCAGCGTCCAAAAAGCAGAGGCCAGTTTTTCCAAGCGGAGCGTGGGCGGATGGCCAGCCCCAGCAGTTGCTCGATAAAGCCCATGCATAACTGTCTATCCACAGGTCACGCTAGGTAAAAAGAAGGTAATAAGAAGGTAAAGGGCAAAAAAGTGTCAAAAAAACCAATGGTGACAATACCTTGCAGACACCCTGCGCGATGCTATGCGGATAAAGCGCGACGCTATGCAGATGAAGAGCGATGCTATGCGGAAAGGGGCGCGACGCTATGCGGATGTTCTGAGCAACTTCAGTACCTAAACTGAATCGACCAGAGTTCTGTAGTCCAGCGTGTTGAATGAATTGGCCAGCCGCCATCTGAATGTCATCTGCAGTTGGGTCTCTTCATGATGAATTCGTTTGCCAGTTGCAGGAGCGTCAAGATGCCTAACGGTCGGCCGAAGTCGCGACAATTGTGGCAAAAGCGGATGCCTGTCTACGGCATGCACGCACTATCGAAAGACAACCACGGGAGGGTGCTCACATGAGCCACAAGCTAGATTTGCTCGGCAATGCGATGGACAGCCTGGAAGAGGCGCTGAAGAAGTTTCAAGAAGGAGACGAAGGTGACCATAAGGCCTACAAGTTCTGCGTGCTCCACATGGCGCACTTCATTGAGCTGATCTTCAAGCACCACATTACCGAGAAGCACCCGCTGCTAATTTACGCCAACCCTTTCGCGGCAAAGATAGACCCAGCGACTGCTAAGACCATCGGCCTATGGGAGGCGGTCAACTTCATCAATAACGAAGAAAAGGACGCCGTTGCAGGAGATTTCAGAAAGGATTTGGAGTGGCTAAAGAAATTGCGGAACGACATCGAGCACCACAAGTTCGAGATGGACGTGCCTACCGCTCGGATCGCCATCGGCCGTCTTTTCCGCTCTGTTCTGGAATTCCTCGACTACTACGGGGTCGTAGACGTTGAGAAGCGAATCCCGGAAGAGACCAAAGCGATCTTCTCGGTTCTCTCCGATGAGTACCAGTTCAAGCTGCACGATGCCCTCAAGACCGCAGATGAAGTCGAGAAGGCGAACCCTACCGATCCAATGGATCCTGAAATCGATCCTGTTCGCATGGATTGCGAGGAGTGCGGTAACCACACGATGGTGGTCAATAAAGAATCTGGAACGGGCTATCGCTGTACGTTCTGCGATAACGAATATGGAGATGAATTGCCTGCCAACTGCACAATCTGCGGCGCGCACATGACATCCGGCGACCTAGAAACTTGGAGTGACGAACACGGAGTTGAGTACCGCTGCTATTACTGCTCAGGCCGCTATGCAGCAGACCGGGATCGGGGCTAGAAAAAGCCACAAGAGAGGGTTGAGCGTCTCCATTGTTGAGGCACCCCCGGGTGGTATGAGTTCAATATCCGCGCCCCGTCCGAAGCAGTCATCCTTAAAGGGTTGATGCCGACTACTGTTGGCTGAACTTCTACAGCTGAACTCAGTAGGTCACGACCAGCAAACCGATCCATCTTAACCAGGACAAGCGCTGAATCCGGCAGGGATACGTTGCTCGATGCTAGGAGCGACGCTATGCGGAGACAGCCATCCAGAGCGATAGTTGTTGCTTGCCCTTGGGAGGGTGTGCAGAATTTTGTGTAAACGGACAATCAACCGCCGGCGCAAGCCGGCCTGTCCGTAAGCACAATGAGCATCAAGAAACACGACGTACCCGAAGAACTGCTGTCTGGCCTGCTGGCCAACTACAAGAAGCCCGAAGACCTCATCGGCGAGAACGGCCTGCTCAAGCAGTTGACCAAGCTGCTGGTGGAGCGAGCCCTAGACGCCGAACTGACCGAGCATCTGGGCCACGAACGCAACGAAGCGGTAGCCAACACCACTGGCAACACCCGCAATGGCAAGAGCAAGAAGACCCTCAAGGGCGATTTCGGCGAGTTGCCCATCGAGGTGCCACGTGACCGCCATGGCAGCTTCGAGCCCCAGCTCATCCCCAAGCACCAGACCCGCTGGGCCGGCTTCGACGACAAAATCATCTCGCTGTACGCCCGCGGCATGACGGTGCGCGAGATACAGGCCCACCTGGAGGAGATGTACGGCACCGAGGTCTCGCCCAGCCTGATTTCCTCGGTGACCGACGCCGTGGCCGATGAGGTCAAGACCTGGCAAGCCCGCCCGCTCGATGCAATCTACCCCATCGTCTATCTGGACTGCATCCATGTGAAGGTGCGCGAGGGCGCTGTGCGGGTCAAGGCGGTGTACTTGGCCATCGGCATCACCATGACGGGTGACAAGGAGGTGCTGGGCCTGTGGCTGGCGCAAACCGAGGGTGCCAAGTTCTGGCTGCAGGTCGTCACCGAACTTCGCAACCGGGGCGTGCAGGACATCTTCATCGCCTGCGTCGACGGGCTCAAAGGCTTCCCCGACGCCATTGAGGCGGTATTCCCCAAGGCGGTGGTGCAACTGTGCATCGTGCACATGGTGCGCCACAGCCTGAACTACGTCTCGTGGAAGCGTCGCAAAGAAGTGGCCGCCGACCTGCGACGCATCTACACGGCAACCACCGCCGAGGAGGCCGAGCTGATGCTCGGTGAATTCGAGGCCCGCTGGGATGCCGAGTACCAACCCATCGGCCAGTCCTGGCGCAGGAACTGGAGCCGGCTGATTCCGTTCTTTGACTACCCACCCGAAATCCGCAAGGTCATCTACACCACCAACGCCATCGAGTCGGTCAACATGAGCCTGAGGAAGCTGACCAAGAACCGGGGCTCGTTCCCCAGTGACGAAGCGCTGACCAAACTGTTCTATCTGGCCCTGCGCAACATCAGTCAGAAGTGGACCATGCCCATCCGGGATTGGAAGGCTGCGCTGACCCGCTTTACCATTCAGTTCGGAGACCGCATCTCCGTCAATTGAAGTCCGAACCGTTTACACAAAAATTCGGACACGCCCGCCCTTGGTACTCATCTCGATTTTGCTATTGACAACGATGCTCAAACGCTCAAGTTCCTGGCACGCACGCACGAGTGCCTTCTTGAAATCTCGCATCCGCCCCTGATACTGCATTTTTTCCTTGAGCCGTTCAAGCGAATAGCGTTGTATGGGGTCACTAGAGGTTGCTACAAGCCGCTGAAGAGCCTTAGCCATATCTTGCCCCCTAGCTATTTGCTTTCGTTTCTGCCAGTCCAGAAGGGCATACTCGTCGTTGCCAAACAGTACTGCCCACCGCGAATCCAACGTGAAGGTATAGCTCTTTGTGACGGGGTCATAGCAAAAGCTCTGAACAATGTGAAACGCATCAGCTTTTCCCACTCGGTACTTCCTGTTGCCGTCCGATCTCCTTGCTTCAACGATGAGTGTTGCCTTGGTTAGCGCTTTCATCCGCCTCATGAGCCACTGGTACTGGCTCACGCTTGTTTGCCTGCCCATTGCACGCAGAAAAGCTGCACGATTAAGCTTCATTGGCAAGCCCAACGGTTGATTTTTGGCCTCGAAGAATAGCTGCAACGCAATATCCGCATCAGCTTCATCAAGCTGCTCTCCCGAATAGCTCATGACAGCATCTGCGCGCGTTACAAGCTGCGCCTCGGTGAGCTGCTCTCGCCGCCCTCTAGCTAGAGGGGCAAAGAGTGACGATCTTGCTATCTGATTCGGCATTGCTCGCCTGAGATCATCCATGCCACGAAGAAACAATTCAACGGGCTTACGAGCTACTTGTGGCGGCTCTGTATAAGCCTGTGCCTCGTATACACGCTGTTTAAGCCACTCGAAGGAATCTTCCATACGCGACTACCGCTGCAACGCCTCAATTTGCGGCGCGTCAACGAGTTCTGACATCAACATGCCGAAACCCAGATCAGTTCATTGAATCAATGATGGCTGCGATCTGCGCAGTGTCGAAATAAACGCGTCGCCCGAATTTTTTGCGTGCGGCATTGACCTGACTTGCCCATACGGCATTGCTACGCAAACTGATACGCAGGCCATCGGGTGAACGGTGAAGTTCTTGAGCCAAATGCACCAATGTCATCAAGGTGCCGTACTTGCTGATTAGGGCTTGTTCTTTTGTCATGTTCTTACTCCACAAACAACCGAAACACATCGGGTATGAGCGGAGTTTGAGCAAATGAACTGATCAGCGGAAGTATGGTGAATATAGTAAAAATGAGACAGAAACCCTTAACATGTTGTCATATATATGTTTTTTAAAAATTCTTTTACTTCACCACCTGTGAGAACGGCTTAGATATCTTGGAAATCACGACAGCGGCTAACTAAGCACCGACCTGCCTGATCTACACCAGTGTCAGCTTCAGGCAGCTAATTGCAGCCATTCGCTGCATGCTTCGCGGTCGGGGCCGCTATCGACTGAAGCGGCAGTAGAGAAGCCCGTCGAGATCTGGTATCGCCCAGGGGCTTCATAGCTCGGTTCCCACTTAGAATGCCCTGGACAAATATTAGGCTTAACGATATGAATGGTGTAGACGACGTCATTTTCAAGAGCAGGCTGCAGTCCATGCTCGAGCTTCAGGATGGCATCAATAGCAAGATTCGTCCCGACTGGCGCAACGCGAACAACGCTTGGTTCCGGGCGATTTGGACGGAATGTGCGGAGCTCGTGGACCACATCGGCTGGAAGTGGTGGAAGCATCAATCGCCAGACATCCTTCAGGTCCACTTGGAGCTGGTCGACATCTTTCACTTCGGGTTGAGCGAGCTTCTGCAGCAGCACGGGACGCCGAACGCGGCAACAACGCAGCTCCTCAGTGCCTACGTCGTCTACGGAAAGCGCAGCGGTGCAGGCGTTGACGACTCCACGGCACGCATCACTCTGGTGGAAGCTTTTGCGACGTTCGTCTTGACGACGAGGCGCTTCGACCTAGCTGGGTTCTGCGAGCTCGCCAGTGCCGTCGGCCTAGAAGAGCAAACCCTCTACGAGATGTACGTCGGGAAGAACGTGCTCAACGCGTTCCGGCAGGACCATGGTTACAAGGCGGGCACGTACATCAAGACCTGGGACGGCCGCGAGGACAACGTGTGGTTGGTTGAGTTCGCGGCGGGCTTGGACAAGAACCCGACCACCTTCGCAGTCGAGCTCTACGGTCAGCTTTCAAAGAAGTATGCCGAGGTAATGCGTGACCGTTGAGTTACCACCTACGGTTGCCGAGAACTGGAAGTTCTTTGTTAACGCGCAGCTGTGGCCTCGTGCAGCCCGTTTTGACCCCAAGGGCTGGCTCACGAACTTCGATGAGGCTGACCAAAAATACGCAATCCGCTTGTTGGAGGGCTTCACCTACTTCGCGGATGAGCTGATTGAGGCATTGTTCCAGGCGGCCTTCCAGAACCTCTCGCAGCTCGTAGTTCAGAATAAAAACAACTACTTCTCCGCCAGCACCCAGTGGACCCAGTTCCTAGAGTCGGTCATTGTCGTTCGCGCCGAGGGCAACTACAGCAGCGACGCTGACAGCGGCTTCATCTTCACCAGGCTGGCGCGCAACAAGCTTGGTGTGCAGGAAGAGCAGCTTCTTTCGCCGGCGAAGGCACTGGAGAAGCTGCGGGCAACACCGCGCGGAAATGTCGTCTTTGTGGACGACTTCGTAGGTTCGGGTGAGCAGTTCCAGGACACCTGGACCAAGAATCACTGGCTGTCTGGCTTCGCCTCCGCGTCATTCAACTCGCTGGTCAGCGCTATCGGCTCAGGCACTGTGGGATTTTATTACTGTCCACTGATTTGCACCGAGCGCGGCCGTAAGCACATCTCGGACAACTGTCCTTGGGTGAAGGTAGTACCAGCCCACGTACTGCCAGAAACCTACAGCGCCTTGTCTGTTAACTCCGTGATATGGCGGGATGACATGCAAGAGGATGGCCCACTCTTCGTCAAACGCGCAAGCGAGAGGGCGGGTATCCCCTTTCGCGAGGGACAAGAAGGCTGTTGGACGGGCTACCGAGGGCTTGGCTTGGCGCTTGCCTTCGAGCATGGGTGGCCAGACGCGGTGCTGCCTATCTTCACACACCAAAAGAATGGCTGGAAGCCGCTTCTGAAGCAGAGATAACATGACAAGCCAGAACGGGTCTATCGATAAGCTGAGTACGGTGCTTGGCCTATACAAGGCTGAATGGCTTCGTGAGCAGCTGTTCGATTTATTTTCGGTGCCGGGGTACTTCGACTTACTGAAGACGAACCGCCCTTGTGTACTTATTGGAGGACGGGGCACGGGGAAGACGACTGTCCTGCAGGGACTCTCGTATCAAGGTCAATTCGCCTTAGCTAAATCTAACAAGGAGGTCATCGACACTTGGCAGTTCTTTGGCCTCTACCACCGCGTCAACACCAACCGCGTGACGGCCTTCCGGGGACCGGAGCTGTCTGAAGAAAGGTGGCGCGCTTGCTTTGCCCACTATCTAAACTTGGTGTTCTGCATGCAGCTCCTGGAGTTTGCCTGCTGGTACGAACTTCAGACGGGTCGAGATCTGTCACTGGCCCCGAACGAATTAGCCGCGTTCCGAGCGACCCTAAACCTCAAGTCCACTGGCCGCCTCGCTGACTTGGCCCAGGAAGTCAGGCTTCAGATGTTGGTGTTTGAAGCATCTATCAACAGCATCATAGATTCGCCACCGACCTTCCTGTCAATGCAGGGCACGCCAGTTGACACGCTTGCCTCCGCGCTACTCGGTACGAAGGAGTTGGCAGGCAAGCAGTTCTATTTTCTCATCGACGAATTTGAAAACTTTGAGGATTATCAGCAGCGCATCCTCAACACCATCATCAAGCACTCGCAGAGCGCCTACACATTTAAGGTCGGTGTGCGAGAGCTTGGATGGCGAGAGCGATCAACGTTGAATGAGAACGAGCAGTTGACCTCTCCGGCTGACTACGCACGCATCTCCATCGCGGAGATGCTGACGGAATCTCGCTTCAAATCGTTCGCTGAGGGCGTTCTGTCGGCGCGATACCAGGGAGCAGTTGAGGGAACTGCCGTTGTTGCAGATTTCCCTTCACTGTTTCCTAAGCTGGATGAACTCAATGAG
This sequence comes from Comamonas resistens, assembly GCF_030064165.1. Taxonomy (NCBI): domain Bacteria; kingdom Pseudomonadati; phylum Pseudomonadota; class Betaproteobacteria; order Burkholderiales; family Comamonadaceae; genus Comamonas; species Comamonas resistens. The sequence continues at coordinate 953,937 of NZ_CP125947.1, read as the reverse complement.
GCCGCGCGCCTGATTGACAAGGGTCAAGAAGCTCGGGTTCGCAAGGCGATTGCAGCAGCCAGCTCTCCAGAGCAGCTCGAGGCTGCCAAGGCGCTTCCGATTGGCGTTCAGTATTTTTTGGACTATTGGGCGAGTTCTCACAAGGGAACGACTACGCTGTCCGACGAGATTGATGGGTGGCTTTCGGAAAAATCTTCCAGCAAGGACCGTTTCAACAACCACTTTCATGCGTCACTGTTCGCTATTCGCAACGGCAAGCGGGGCATCCGAAAGTACTACAGTGGCTGGGATGTTTACCTGGCGCTCTGTGAAGGCAACATCCGCTACCTTCTTGAGCTGGTGCACTCAGCGCTTCTCCTTCACGACGAAGAAGGTGGCGAGCCGCTATTGCCCATCAGCCCCGAAGTTCAGACCCGAGCTGCCCAAGCAGTCGGGCGGAAGAACCTATCCGAGCTGGAGGGTCTCAGCGTCGACGGCGCGCGGTTAACGAAGCTACTTTTAAGCCTCGGCCGGGTCTTTGGCGTTCTGGCTGAGTCGCCAGCTGGACACACGCCTGAGGCGAACCAGTTCCACCTCCGCGAGGAGCAGGAGTCCGATAGTGACGGGAAGGCAATGGACCTGCTCAAGCATTCGGTGATGCATTTGGCGTTGGTCAGGTATGCCGGCAGCAAGTTACTGGACGAGCGGGACACCAAGGCCTACGACTACATGATTCACCCCATCTTTGCGCCCTTCTTTGTCTTCAGCCACCGAAAGAAACGAAAAATTCTGCTGTCGACGGCGAACCTGTTGAGCTTGGTGGACAAGCCTAGAGAGGGCATCGAAGCCGTCTTAAAGCTCAACCACAGGGAGTCTGAAGCAGACCTTCCCGATCAGATGCAGTTGTTCGGTGATTTCTATGCGTGAGTTGAAGCGCGAGCCGATTCTTACTGACACCTTCGAGTCGGTCAACCTGTTTACGCCCGTGCCTGGAAGCGTGTACATCTATCGCGTCAGCAGTGAAGACCGCAGCGGTCACACCGGACAATGGCAACAGAGCTGCAAGGATGTTCAGTTCATCGAGGTCACCACTGAATCCGTCTCTGGTTTCCAGATTTCTGGAGGCGAGGAGGAATTCTTCCTGCGGAGCGCCGCATCGCTTTCGAGGCTGCTTGCTCCATTGGGAACCGGTCGAGTCCTCTATGTCGACATCACCGGCCTAAGCCATCCGACCTGGGCTGCGCTCATCCGGGCAGCCATCGCCGCAAGGATGGAGGTGCGTGCTGTCTATGTGGAACCGTATCGGTACAAGCGAAGTGCAGCACCGCTTGAAGGCCAAATCTACGACCTCAGTGCACGCATCGCAGGTATCGCGCCAATGCCGGGCTTCGCAACAATTTCCACAACGGAGGAATCAGTCTTTGTGCCTCTGCTGGGGTTCGAAGGTGCAAGGTTTCGTCATGTCATCGAGCAAGTGCAGCCAAGCAACGAGCGGATGGTGCCAGTGGTGGGCATCCCAGGCTTCAAACCCTGGTACGTCTTCGAAGCCTACATGGGGAACAGGGCGGCGCTAGAGGAAACGAGCGCCTGGCACCACATTGAGTTCGTGCCGGCGAACTGCCCCTTCAGTTGCTTCTACCTTCTGCAGGAATTGGCTCAGTACCATCCCAACTCCACGTTGAAGGTTGCCATGATTGGCACGAAGCCACACGCACTGGGGGCGGTGATGTTCGCGTTGACGTCACCGAATCGCATTGAGCTCATCTATGACAACCCGATTCGTAAGGAGGGCCGAACTGACGGCCTAGATAGGCTCTTGGTCTATCACGTTGGCGCCATCACCGCAGGCGCGGGCGGCAACTCAATGACGACCGGAGTGGGGCGGTACTAATGGACCGCTTCTACACATCGCCCGAACTTGCCGATGCACTGGTTGGCCTCGCAACGTTGCATCGTCGTACGCTTACGATTGCCGACTTTGCATGTGGCGAAGGCAGCCTGTTGCTGGCCGCCGAGCGGCGCTGGCCAGCGGCTTTGATGATCGCCAATGACGTCTCCGCAGCATCGGTGGGCAGCCTGCGGAAGAGCCGGCCGAAGTGGCGGACAGCATGTTCGGACTTCCTGAACCCACGCTCTGTACGGTCGTCTTCGCTCCGGAATCACCTTACAGGCGTCGACCTGGTCCTGCTGAACCCTCCGTTCTCGCGTAGAAACCGACAGACTTTCGAGGTTGCGTTTGGAGATGAGATATTTCACGCCAGCATTGCAATGGCGTTTGTCGTCAACAGCATTCCGTTCCTGAGGACGGATGGCGCCATCTTGGCAGTTCTACCTGACGGATGTCTGGTGAGTAAACATGATGAGCCTGTGTGGAGGGCTCTGCACAAGCAGTTCAAAGTCGAGGTGATTCGCGACAACGCTCGGTCTGCATTCCAGGGCGTAAGGGCACGCACATGCCTAGTTCGTATGACGAAGTTGAGCATACCTTTGGCTGCCTCCGAGCATGTTGCCAGCCCACCAACGCTTGCGATTGTGCGCGGCTGCGTTCAGATGCACTCCCGCAAAGTAGTCTCGTCCCGAGCAGGAAAACCGTTGGTCCACACGAACCACTTGCAGAATGGCGCCGTAACGAGCTCCGGGGTGTATGTCGTGGGGGCGGTCCTTACTGGTCCAGCTCTCCTCTTCCCTCGCGTCGGGCTCGTCACGCCGGGTAAGTTGTGCGTGCTCGGCAAAGGTCGACGAGTGACCTTGTCGGACTGTGTTCTTGGCGTGGCTTGCGAGTCGGAGACCGAGGTTGAGTTGTTAAGGCAAATGGTGCTCGCCGACTGGCCTACTTTTGCGTCTGCCTATCGAGGAACGGGCGCGCCATATATCACGCTTGAACGTGCGTCGAGGGTACTATTCAACATCTCGACAGGCGGTCGACTACTTCAGACCGAGGCTTCGAGAGAAGAATTGGCATAGTCCTTCGATGCCTGATTTCATTGCGCGAACCAGACGATTGATATGCGCTCGCATTATTCGAACTAAACGACAAATCTAAGCGCTTGATCTCCATACGCGATGAGGCGAAGCTGTTGATGGCAAGCGCCCGCTCCCGACGGTGAAACCTCACCTAAAAAGCAAACAACTCAACCAGCAGCAATCGTTGCAAAGCGCTATCTAGACAAGTTGTGCTCAGCTCCAAAATGCCGTCAATCGAGTAAGTTTGATTCACTTCTCTTGTCCAGCTTCGCAACCAAATCTTCTGCCCTTAAGTGGGTATAGCGCTTCAGCATCTGCATGGATTTGTGCCCACTGATCGCAGACACCTCTTGATCGCTGAAACCTTGCTCAACTAGACGGCTTACAGCCTCATGGCGAAGATCGTGAAAGTGAAGGTCACGGAACCCTTTCTTCGTCAAAATTTGGCGCCAAACTCGATCATATTGCCATGGTCTTCTCTGACCATCCCGGCCAGGTTCTCCAAAAAATATAAGACGGGTATCGTCAGGACGAACAGGGTTAGAAATAGCCTCTTGCATCACTTCGGTAGCCCGCCGACTGAGAGGAACGGTTCGTGGCTCACCATTTTTAGTGTCAAGCAGTCTGACGATACGCCGCTCCATGTCCACGTGCTCTAGCTTTAATGAAGTTATTTCGGATCGGCGCATTCCAGTCTCAATAGCCAGCTCCACAATCCACTTCAACATGGGATTGCTATGTGCTGCCACTGCGGCAAACAATCGAGCTTCTTCACCAGCATCCAAACGCCGGTCGCGGGCAGCGCCAGGAGTAGGCTTCCTAATCAAGCGCACCGGGTTGTAAACGAGCCCTACACCCCATTCACGCATAGCCACAGCGTACAGATGGCCTAACAGCGCTAAGTCAAGCCGCACTGTGTTGGCAGCCTTGCCATCAGCCAAACGCTGATCACGGAATTTAGCTACCAGCTCGGGCGTCACTGCACTCATGGAGTACGCCCCAAAGAACTTCGTCAAGGCAGCAAGATGCGATCGCTCACCGAGCTGGGTGTAATGCTTTTTGGTGGGAGTGACTTCAGCCGCATAGCGCTCCAGAGCCTGGACCAACGTCATGCGATCGGCGGACTGTCTACGAATGTACAAGCCGCGCACCATTTCATCCTCAGTCGTGCGAGCCCAATCATCGGCATCTCGCTTGACGCGGAAAGTCTTGATGGTGGTGGGAAAGCCGCGCTTGCGGATGATGGCCTTCCAGGTGCCAGAGGGGGTTTTGATGATGCTTGCCATGAGGTGCCTTCGGTTCAATGTACCGAAACTGTTACCTCAGGGGCTATGGTGAATAGCCTTCGCTACAACAGTGCAAGCCTAATCTGTTGTTTCCATTAGAAAAAATGGTAGGGCGTGGCGGACTTGAACCGACGACCAAAGGATTATGAGTCCTCTGCTCTAACCAACTGAGCTAACGCCCCAACACTGACAACAGCCATGGCTGCCGACAGAAAAACTCCACCATTGTAGGGCCTAACGCTTGTGACTTAGAGCATTACTCACCAGTTTGGATGTGATATCGACAATCTGGATCATCTTGTCGTAGTGCATGCGCGTGGGTCCGATCACACCCAGCGTGCCCACCACCTGCCCATCGAGCTCATAGGGCGCGCTGACGACCGAGAGGTCCTCGAACGGCACAGTCTGGCTTTCACCGCCAATGTAGATGCGCACGCCATCGGCCTGATTGGAAAAATCCAGCAGCCGCAGAATCTGGGTTTTCTGCTCGAACAGATCGAAGGCTCGGCGCAGATTGCCCATGTCGCTGGAGAAATCGCTGACGGACAGCAGATTGCGCTCGCCAGCGATGACCACATCCTCCTGTTCGTTGCCGCTCATGACCTCTGCGCCCACATTAACGGCAGCCTGCATAAGGCTGGCCACTTCTCCGCGCAACTGCTCGACCTCGGTCTTCAGGCGCACGCGAACCTCCTCCATGGTCAGTCCTGCATAGTGGCGGTTAAGGAAGTTGGAGGCTTCGATGAGCTGCGAGGAGCCGTAATCCACATCCGTGAAGATCACCCGGTTCTGCACATCTCCCTCGGGCGAAACAATGATGACCAGAAAGCGCCGCTCGGACAGTCTTACAAACTCGATATGCTTGAAGACGGAACTGCGGCGCGGCACCATGACCACGCCCACAAACTGGGAGAGGTTGGAGAGCAGATTGGCCGCATTGGCAATGACCTTCTGCGGCTGCTCGGGCACCAGATCCGGCGTTACAAGGTTCGCCCGGTCCACGGTGAGCATGGTGTCCACAAACAGGCGATAACCTCTGGCTGTGGGCACCCGGCCCGCCGAGGTATGGGGACTGATGATCAGCCCCATTTCTTCCAGGTCGGCCATCACATTGCGTATGGTGGCAGGCGACAATTCAAGCCCGGATGCACGTGAGAGTGTGCGCGAGCCGACTGGTTGACCGTCAGCGATATAACGCTCGATCAGCGCTTTGAGCAATAACTTGGCACGTTCGTCGAGCATGATTTCATTTTAATGATGTAATTTCCCAGATGACATCCACGTTTCGCCATATTGCCTTGATAGGCAAGTACCACACCCCTTCTGCAGCGGCTCCGTCGGCTGAGTCGAGCGCGTCGCTGCAGCGCATTGCCGCCCATGTGCGCAGCCTGGGTTGTGAAGTGATTCTGGATACCCAATCCGCCATTTATGCAGGCATGACCGACTACCCCAGCATGGACGTGGACGGGCTGGGCAAGCATTGCGACCTGGGTCTGGTCGTGGGCGGAGACGGCACCATGCTGGGTGTCAGCCGCCATCTTGCGCGCTATGGCACGCCGCTGGTGGGCATCAACCAGGGTCGCCTGGGCTTTGTGACCGATATCGCACTCGATGATTTCGAGTCTTCCATCTCCTCCATCCTGCAGGGCGAGTACGAAGAAGATGAGCGCCCGCTGATGCATGCGCGCGTCATGCGCGACGATGTCTGCGTCTTCGAGGCCCAGGCCATGAACGATGTGGTGGTCAATCGCGGCTCCACCTCCGGCATGGTGGAGCTACGTATCGAAGTCGGCGGTCATTTCGTCTCCAACCAGCGCGCCGACGGCCTGATCGTGGCGACACCCACAGGCTCCACCGCCTATGCATTGTCCGCAGGCGGCCCCATGCTGCACCCATCCATCCCGGCCTGGGTCATGGTGCCGATTGCGCCGCACAACCTCTCCAACCGCCCCATCGTGCTTTCGGACGCGCAGGAAATCACGATCGAAGTTGTTGGCGGTCGCGGTGACGTCAGTGCCAATTTCGATATGCAGTCGCTGGCATCGCTGCAGCATGGTGACCGGATTCTGGTCAAGCGAGCCGACCACAGCGTGCACTTTCTGCATCCCAAGGGCTGGAATTACTTTGCCACGCTGCGCAAAAAGCTGGGCTGGAACGAGGGAGGTTCCTGATCATGGCCTTGAAGCGCATCGTCCTGAGGGACTTTGTGATCGTGCAGTCGCTGGATCTGGACTGGCAGGCAGGTTTCACGGTGCTGACCGGCGAGACCGGGGCCGGCAAATCCATCATGCTCGACGCCTTGCAACTGGTGCTGGGTGCACGCGCCGACGCTCAGGTTGTGCGTGAAGGCTGCAACCAGGCAGACATCTGCGCGGCATTTGACTGCCCCGCTTCATTGCAGACCTGGCTGGAAGAGGCCGGCTTTGCGCAAGAGCCTGAATTGCTGCTGCGCCGCGTGATCGACAACCAGGGCCGCAGCCGTGCCTGGATCAACGGCACCCCGGCTACGGCCACCCAGTTGCGCCAGCTCGGCGATCAGCTGATCGACATCCATGGCCAGCATGCCTGGCAAAGCCTGACACGCCCCGATGCGGCGCGCGCCATGCTGGACACCTACGGAAGCATAGACACCAGCGGCCTCAAAACACTGTGGTCCAACTGGCGCTCGGCCAGCCAGGCACTGGAGCAGGCCCTGGCAGCCCAGGACAATCTGCAGCGCGAGCGTGAACGCCTGCAATGGCAGATTTCCGAGCTGGACAAACTCGCCCCGCGCGACGATGAGTGGGAGGAGCTCAACGCGCAGCACACGCGACTGTCCCATGCGCAGACCTTGATGGACAGCGCCCAGACCTGCCTGCAGTTGCTGGAGGATGACGATGCCGGTGCGGCTACGCCATTGGGCAGAGCTCACCACATGCTTCAGGATCAGGAACATCTGGAGCCGGAATTCAAGGACATCGCCGATGTGTTGGGCTCCTGCGTGGCCCAGCTGCATGATGCTCGCCATTCACTGCAGGCCTATTTGCGCCGCGCAGACCTGGACCCGGAACAACTGGCCGATCTGGATCAGCGCCTGTCGCTCTGGATGCAGCTGGCACGCCGCTACAAGCGCACACCGCAGGAGCTGCCTAGTCTGCTGCAGGGCTGGAAGCAGGAGCTGCGCCAGTTGGATGCTGCCGTGGATGTGGATGGTCTGCGCGCTACGGAGCAAGCGGCCTTGCAGCGCTTTCAGACCGAAGCGCGTCAGGTCTCTCAGCAACGCAGCCTGGCCGCCCCGCGCCTGTCGCGTGCCATCACGCAATCCATGCAAAGCCTGGGCATGAAAGGCGGTCGCTTCGAAGTTCAGCTGGAATCCTCCCAGACCAACAGCCCTGCAGGCACGGACAATGTGACTTTTCTGGTCGCAGGCCATACTGGCGCAACCCCCAAACCGATTGCCAAGGTGGCATCGGGTGGCGAGCTGTCTCGCATCTCGCTGGCAATTGCCGTCACGACCAGTGAACTGGGCCAAGCCGGCACGCTGATTTTTGACGAGGTGGATTCCGGCGTCGGCGGAGCCGTTGCAGAGACGGTGGGTCGCCTCATGCGCTCGCTGGGTGTATCTCGCCAGGTGCTGGCCGTGACCCATCTGCCCCAGGTGGCGGCCTATGCCGACCAGCATTACCGCGTCACCAAGCGTCCCAAGTCCAACACCACGATCAGCAGCGTGGACCCCCTGGAAGGCGCGGAGCGCGAAATGGAAATGGCTCGCATGCTGGGCGGAGAGCACCTGTCCGAAGCGACCATGGCACATGCCAGAGAAATGCTGGGCATGGCAAGATTGACGTCCACCCCCCATCTGAATACGCCCGGCCTCCGGGACAACAAATCGACGACTGCGGCCCGCAAAACGGGCAGCAGAGTCAGAGGAGTCTGAAATCATGTCTATGGAGCTTGTTCTGATCAGCGGCATGTCCGGATCGGGCAAATCCGTTGCACTGCATGCGCTGGAAGATGCAGGCTATTACTGCGTGGACAATCTGCCGCCCGAGCTGCTGCAAGCCTTTGTGGAACTCAAGCTCAGCCAGAGCAACGACAAGGTGGCGATTGCCATGGATGCACGCAGTGCCCAGGGCCTGCCCCAGTTGCCGGAGCAGCTGGAGCATCTGTGCTCGGCACTGGGCATTCAACCCCATCTGATCTTTCTCGACGCCAGCACCTCCACCCTGATACGGCGCTTTTCCGAAACCCGCAGGCGTCACCCGCTTTCGCCGGGTCCCTCGGTGTCAGAGCGTCAGGCACTGGTGCAGGACATCGACAAGGAGCGAGAACTGCTGGGTGCGCTGCGCGATCGCTCCACCGTCATCGATACCAGCGACCTGAAGTCCGCGCAGCTGCAAAGCTATATCAAGCAGACCATCCAGGCTCCCGAGAGCCAGATGACGCTGATGTTCCAGTCCTTTGGCTTCAAGCACCGCATGCCCACGGACTCAGACTATGTGTTCGATGTACGCATGCTGCCCAATCCGCACTACGAGAAAGACCTGCGCCCTCTGACCGGACTGGACGAGCCGGTGGCCAGCTATCTACGCAACCTGCCCGAGGTGCAGCAGATGCAGCAGGACATACAGCAGTTCCTGGAACGCTGGCTGCCGCTGCTGGCCAAGGATCATCGCAGCTACGTCACCATCGGCATTGGCTGCACGGGCGGACAGCACCGCTCGGTCTATCTGGTGGAGGCACTGGCCAGGCACTTCGAGAAAACATGGCCCACGGTGCGCCGCCATCGCTCGCTAGACTTCCGCGGTCACTTCATGCAGGTTTCCCAGCAGTTTTTGGCAGCCCCCGCCGCCGGTTGATTCCGCATGCCCGCCAACGCGCCCCAGGTCTTGCTTCTCGAAGATGATCCGGCCATTGCCCGCACCATCTGCTATGCGCTGGAGCGCGAGGGCATTGCCGTCACCCACAGCCTGCTGATTGCCGACGCACGTCGGCAATGGGGCAGCAGACCATTTGATGTGCTGCTGATGGATGTGGGCCTGCCCGACGGCAACGGCCTGGACTGGTGCCGCGAGCTGCGCTCTGCAGGCTCCATCGCGCCTGTTCTGGTGCTCAGCGCACGTGGTGAAGAAATGGACAAGGTGCTGGGGCTGGAGCTCGGTGCAGACGACTATTTGACCAAGCCCTTCAGCCCGCGCGAGCTGCTGGCCCGCACACGCGCCCTGCTGCGCCGCTTAAGGCAATTTCAGCCTGCAGCGCAAGCCCAGCCAGCGGCAGCACTTCAAATAGATGAGCAAGGTCAGCGTGCACTGGTTCACGCCAAGACACTGGACCTGACACGCCGCGAGTACCAGTTGCTGCAATGCCTGATGCAAGGCGCGGGCCGCATTCTGAGCCGCGAGCATCTGCTCGAGCAGATCTGGGGACTGGACAGCGAAAGCACGGACCGCACGGTGGACACCCACATCAAAACCCTGAGAGCCAAGCTGCGCGAGCATCTGCCCGACAGGGAAATCATCGCCACCCACCGCGGCCTGGGCTATAGCCTGAGCCTGCCCGTCTAGCTGCCATGCGCCTGGGCCTGCGCCTGTTCTTTGCCTTCTTCCTGATCAACGGGCTGGCCGCATTTTTTGTGCTGCGCGTCTTCATGGTCGAGATCAAGCCCAGCGTGCGCAAGGTGACGGAGGACACTCTGGTCGAGACTGCCTATGCCCTGGCCGCGCTGGCCAGCCCTGACCTGGCCAGCGGCCAGTTGCAACCGGGCAAGAACAGCCAGTTCCGCCAGCAGCTGACGGGCTATACGCAGCGCCCCATCCAGGCCTGGATCTGGGACACGCGCAAGACCACGCTGGACATGCGCATCACGGTCACCGATGCACAAGGCATGGTGCTGTTTGATTCGGACGGCAAGGACGAATGCGCCGACTATTCGCGCTGGCGCGATGTCTATCTCACGCTGCGCGGCGAATACGGCGCCCGCACCACACGCGCGGTCAAGGACGATGAGTCCAGCAGCGTCATGCATGTCTCTGCCCCCATCATGGTGGACGGCAGGATTGCCGGAGTGCTGACGGCCTCCAAACCCTCCCGCTCGGTACAGAAAATCGTGGATGGAGCCGAGCGCAAGATCCTGCGCGGCGGCCTGCTGTTTGTGCTGCTCTCGGCTGGTGTGGGCTGCGCCGTGACCCTGTGGTTTGTGGCCCATGTGCGCAGGCTGCGCCGCTATGCCCAGCAGGTACAGGCACCCACGCTCAACGAGGCTCTTCACCCCGATCAGGCCAGCCCCGCACTCGCAGTGCCGCAAATGCCTGGCGAGCTGGGCGAGCTGGCCCTGGCCATGGACACCATGCGCAAACGCCTGGAGGGACGCGACTACATCGAAGGCTATGTGCGCGCCCTGACCCACGAGCTCAAAAGCCCTGTGGCCGCCATACGCGGCGCGGGCGAGCTGCTGCAGGAGGACCTGCCTGCGCAGGACCGCGAAATGTTTGCGCGCCAGGTGGTCGACCAGAGCCTGCGCCTGCAAAACCTGATCGACCAGTTGCTCCAGCTCAGCCGCCTGGAGCAGCGCCAGCAACTGGACAAAAGCCATAGCTGCAGCCTGATGGACTGCACTCAACAAGCCATCCAGGCCCTGAACGGCCATGCCAGCCAGCGCGGCATCACGCTGCAGCTGCAAGGCGTGGACAGCACCGGTCCCTGGGAAGCAGGTCTGATCGTGCTGGCCATCAGCAATCTGCTACAGAACGCACTCGATTTTTCACCTGACGGCAGCTGCATCACGGCCACACTGGCGCCGCATCGCATCACCATCAGCGACCAGGGGCCGGGCGTCCCCGAAACCATGCTGGCCCGCCTGGGCGAGCGATTCCTGACCACGCCCAGGCCCAATGGCGAGCGCAGCGGCACGGGACTGGGCCTGTCCATCGTCACCCGCATCATGCATTTGCACGGCGGCTATATGAGCGTGCGCAATCTGCACCCCGGTCTTGCCGTCTCACTGGACTTTGCTCCTGAGAAGTGAAAAGACTTACGCCAATCAGGCTCGGCCAAGCACTTCGCCTCAAGGGCAGCAGTCCTTGCCACACCCTTGTCTGCATAAGACCCAAGTGATTTGAAGCCGACTTCACACTGCCTTCACAGACTTCATTGGCGGCACACAGACCCTGTCCACACTCGCTCTCGAATCTGAACTTCGGGAGCATTCATGAAACACCAGCGGATATTCAAGACAGTCTCGCTGCTCATTGTTCTGGCCTTGCTGATGCTTGGACTGAACATCATCCAGGACGTGGTCAGAGACCGCATCAACAACCGTGAATATGCGGTGCAAAGCGTGGTCTCCAGCCTTGCAGGCTCGCAGACGCTGATAGGTCCGGCTCTGGTGCAAAGCTGCACCGAAACCACGGCCATACCCAATGGCAAGAAGATCGAATACACCACGCGCGAATTCCAGCGCCAGTTGCTGCCCGACAGCGTGCATCACAACGCCAACGCCACGATGGAGGAACGTGCGCGCGGCCTGCACCGCGTCAATGCCTATGTGCTGCATGACCAGATTCAGGCCAGCTTTAGCAATGCCGAGCAATTTGCCCAGCCCCCGGGATCTGGTGGTTCTGAGCGTCTGAGCAAGTCGCCGGCTGCCGGCAAGACAGTCGTCAGCTGCGAAAAGCTCTATCTGACATTTGCGCTCAGCGACCCCCGTGGCATTCGCAGCGCCACCATGCAGGCCAATGACAAGGAGCTGTCGGTAGAGACCGGCACCTCGCTGCAGCGCTACAGCAAAGGCATTCAAGCCGAGGTCAATACCTCTGCCCTGAAGAAAGGCGAGCCGCTGAACATCAGCCTCAAGCTGCAACTGCTGGGCACGGAACGCCTGGCCTTCACGCCTATCGCCACCGAGAACAAAGTCACGCTGACGGCAGACTGGCCCCACCCCTCGTTCGGCGGCAGCTTTCTGCCCACACGCCGTGAAGTGACGAACAACGGCTTTACCGCCGACTGGGAGATTTCCTCGCTGGCCACCTCGTCCAGCACCGCCTTCAATCGCCAGCAACCATTGTGCGTGGATCAGGGCAACTTAGCATTCGCTCACACCATGAACGCTGCGGCCTCCGGCGAGGATGACTCTTGCATCGAGACCATGGGCACGGAGTTCGTCAACCCCGTCAACATCTACTCGCTGAGCGAGCGCGCCACCAAGTATGGCTTGCTGTTTGTGGTGCTGACCTTTGTGGCCGTGGGCCTGTTCGAGGTTCTGAAAAAGCTGCGTGTTCACCCCGTGCAATACCTGCTGGTGGGCACGGCGCTGTGCAGCTTTTTCCTGCTGCTGATCAGTCTGTCCGAGCACCTGGGCTTTGCCACTGCCTATGCGATTGCAGCCAGTGCCTGCGTTGCCTTGCTCGCCTTCTATGCCAGCCACATTCTCGGCAGCATAAGGCGCGGCCTGCCGTTTGCGGCCGCCATTGCTGCGCTCTACGGGTTGCTGTTCGTGCTGCTGCAGCTGGAGCAGACCGCGCTGGTCGTGGGCTCCATCGCGCTGTTCGCCGTGCTGACTCTGGTCATGATCTGCACCCGCCGCGTGGACTGGTATGCGTTTGGCCAAGGTACTGATGCCAAATCTGCCACGCAAGCCATCTCCATCCAGGAGCAGGAACCATGAACAATGCCAACCTGAATCCGCATGCTGCTGCGCTGCTGGAAATCTCGGCCCGCCACCTGCTCAGCGAAGAAGACTGGCAAACCCGCGTGCAGCAATACCGGCAACTATGGCAGGTGGCGCAGAGCAGCGGTAACCGCCAGGCCCAGCAATCCATACGCGAGCTGGTAGCAGCAGCGGGCCGTCAACTGCAGGCAAGGCGCGGCGACCCAAGAGCCAAAGCGCTGTGCCTGGCCTTGATGGGCTTGCGCTGCTCCATGCTGATGCCACGCATGCGTTTCTAAAACCGTCTGCAAGACCCAAAAAAAGCTGAGACCTTTGCAGGCTCAGCTTTTTTTATGGAACGCGCCGAACCGGATCAACTCAATTCGGTATCCAGCAATTTGCGTATGGGCGCCGGCAGCCCCAGGTCTGCCCAACCCGCGGCATCAGCCCAGCAGGACTCATCCGCTTCGCAAACCATAGCTGCTTGCACACTAGCAACGGGCACCACAACAGGATGCAGATGCAAGTCCTTATGGGTCAGCACATGCAGGAATCCTGGTAGCTCCCGCCAAGATTGCGCAGTGCTTTCCGGCCAGCGCTGCTGCGCATAACTCTGCAATGCTTCATAGCTGTCAAGCACAGGCGGACTGTAGAGCCCGGCCCAAATACCCGCCTGCGGGCGCTTTTGCAGCCAGACACGCCCCCGCCCATCCATGACGATCAGCAACCACCAGGCCTGCGCCGTGCGTTTGACCTTGCGGGTGCGTACGGGATAGTTTTCCGGATTGCCTGCGCGGCCTGCACGGCATTCACCGTGCAAAGGACAGACCAGACAGCTGGGCTTGCGCGGCGTGCAGATGCTGGCGCCCAGATCCATCATGCCCTGGGTGTAGCGCGGCATGGACTGCTGCAGATCCTGCGTGGGGCATAGTTGCTGGGCATGCTCCCAGAGCTGCTTTTCATTGCGGGATTGGGCCAGATCGCCGTCAAAAGCCAGTACGCGCGTGAGCACGCGCCGCACATTGGCGTCGAGAATCGGCACTCGCTCGGAAAAGCAGAACGAGGCAATCGCGCCCGCCGTCGAACGGCCAATGCCGGGCAATGTTTCCAGGTCTTCGGCCCTGCCGGGGAAGGCTCCGCCCCACAGTTCCATCACGGCCTGCGCGCACTTGTGCAGATTGCGCGCGCGGCTGTAGTAGCCCAGGCCGCTCCACAGCGCCAGCACCGCGTCCTGCGGAGCGGCGGCCAGACTGGCGACATCGGGAAAAGCGTCGAGAAAGCGCTGGTAGTAGCCCAGCACGGTGCTGACCTGGGTCTGCTGCAGCATGATCTCCGACAGCCAGACACGGTAAGGATCACGGGTTTGCTGCCAGGGCAGGTGGTTGCGGCCATGGCTGGCCTGCCACTGCACGACGGCGGTGGCAATCGAAGGAAGAGTCAAGATCTCAGGCTACCAGATTGATGTCCAGCAGCACGGCACCTGCCTGCTTTGTGGACACCAAAGAATGCAGCAATTGCCCTGTCACGCTGGCCAGTTGTGACTGCAGCATGCCAAGCCGGACCTGGGCGCTCTCCATCTCGGAAATACGCTCCTCCAGACCTGTGGCCGCACCTTGTATGCGGTCCACGGCTTCCAGGCGACGTGTATAGCTGCGTTTACGTTCCCGCAATTGTGCATCGACTGGCGCAGTCAGGGATTTGCTCCACATATCCACATCATTGGATGCCGCTTCGAACACGGTGCGCATGCGCAGCGCCAGCGCCTTGATCAGGCGCTGAGAAAAAGCCGCACTGCTAAGCTTGATGGCGCTGCTCAGGCCCAGGTACTGGGTATAGCTGGCCTCGATGCTGCGCAGGTCATCCGTGAACTCCGGCAGCACCAGCTGCGGCGGCGCCTGCAGCGAGAAGCCATATTCGGCATTGAGCTCCTTGAACGCGGAACTGAGCATGGCGTGGATCTCCTCGGCCTGCGCCTGTGCCTTGGCGGCAATGGCATGCAAGCGCTCGAAGGTATGAGCATAGACCTTGCGCGCGCCCAGCTTCAAGCCCCGCTGGGCCAGCGCGTCCTTGAGTTCGGCCAGCTCGGTCTTGAGCGCGCCAGAGCTGAGCAGCTGAAACAGCTCCTTGAGCATGCGCATATGTATCGCACGCATGGCCAGAATCTTGCTCGTGCTTTGCTCGAACTCTTTTTGTTCGGCCTCGATACGGCTGCGCATGCCGGCAATCACATTGACGTTCTTACCGCGCAGGCTGCACAGCTCCGCCAGTTGATCATCGAGATCGCTGCGGCGCATATTGATGACGCGCTCGACTTCGCCCTGCAGCCGGGTCACATTGGCCTGCATGGCGGCCTGCAGCACCTGCTGGCGTCGCCCCATGATGCCGTTGGCCAGCAAATCCTCGAAAGCCGGCAGGCCACTGGCCTGCAGCAAGGCATCGTTCTTGCCAACCTTGGCAACCAGTCCCTTCTGCGCGGACACTGGCAGCACTCGGTCTTCGGGCAGGCCCAACAGATGGGCTGAATCCTGCTGCTGGCGACGCAGCTGGGCCTGCACCTGCGCCCCCGAGCTCAGGCTGTCCCACAAGGTGTCTATCTTGTTGAGGACCACCAGCCGCGAAGCCGTCAAAGCCTCGTCCCCTGCGAGCTTGCCCGCGCCCGCAGGCAGCACATGGTCGCGCCAGATGGCGAGATCGGACTTGGTCACCCCTGTATCGGCACCCAGCACAAACACGACCGCATGGGCCTGGGGAATCAGGTTGACGGTCAACTCAGGCTCTGCGCCCACGGCGTTGAGACCCGGTGTATCCAGAATCACCAGCCCCTGACGCAGCAGCGGGTGCGGCATATTGATCAGGGCATGGCGCCACATGGGCACTTCCACCATGCCCTGTGCATCGACCAAGGGGTTGTCTGCCGCTTCGTCGTCATGCCACAGTCCCCACTCACGCGCCTCGTCGATGCTGACCTTGCGCACCTCGGCCACCTTGGCCAGGGTGTCGGCAATCTGCTGCGCGCTGGCGATGTCCAGCATATGCTGCTGCCAGGCGTCGGAGCGCATGCGCCACTGGCCCAGGCTTTCCGTCGAGGCACGGGTTTCGATGGGCAGCAGACGCAAGCAGGGTTGCAGCTCTGAATCCCAGGCCAGCTCGGCCGGGCACATGGTGGTGCGGCCTGCGCTGGCCGGCATCAAGCGGCGCCCGTAATGGGCAAAGAAGATGGCATTGATCAGCTCGGACTTGCCACGCGAGAACTCAGCCACAAAGGCCACCATGACCTTGTCACTGCGCATCTGCTCTTCCAGCCTCTGCAGACGCTCCTGTACGGAAGCGTCCAGCAACTCCTGGGCCATCAGCCACTCGCGCAGCTCCTGCAGTTGCGCGGCAAAGCCTCTTCGCCATGCGCCATGCTGGTCAAACTGCTCGTTGAATGAAGCTCCCACGTGAATCCCTCTTTATTCTTGCTGTAGGCCCTGGCAGCGCCTGCTGCCGAGCCTTACAAAATATAGCACTGGCCCGTGACAGAGCGGCACAGGGCTAGGCCCGATGCTTTTTGACGGTATGAAGTATCGCGCCTGCCTGTCCCTCAACCCCAGGAGACGGCCCGCTTGCGTCCGCCCTCTGACACATATCAAGCACTACGCCAAAATTCATAGAAAAGGCTGATAACGCTTATCTCATAAGCGCAGACAGCTATCAATCTTGATAAATCAGGACGATTTCTGGCAACGAGCGCAGTAATAGGTGCTGCGCTGCCCCTGCTTGAGCAACCGGATGGGGGCTCCGCAATGGGTACAAGGCATGCCTTCACGCCCATAGACCTTGGCCTGCAGCTGAAAGTGCCCCTCCATGCCGTTGGCCGACGAGAAATCGCGCAAGGTGGTGCCGCCTTGCTCCACGGCCAGAGCCAGCACCTCACGGATGGATTCGTACAAAGCCTTGACCTTGCGCGGACCGATGTCCCGCGCCGGCGTTGCCGGGTGAATTCTGGAGAGGAACAGAACCTCGGACGCATAGATATTGCCCACGCCCACCACCACGCTGCCACTGAGCAGCAACTGCTTGATGGGCGCACGGCTGGCCGCCAGCCCTGCTTTGAAGTCAGGCAGGGTAAAGCCGTCGCCCAGAGGCTCCATGCCCAGATGATCGAGCAGCTTGCGCGCCAGTGCATCGGTTTCGGACGGCACATAGATCACTGCCCCGAAGCGGCGCGGATCATGAAGCCGCAGCAATCCGCGCGTGGTCTGCAGGTCGAAATGATCATGCACCCCGGCCGGCCCCAGAGGTTCTTCATCACCGCCCACAAAGCGCAGACTGCCCGACATGCCCAGATGAATCAGCAGCAGACCCTCGTTCAGGTCCAGCAGCAGATATTTGCCCCTGCGCCGCACGCCCTGCACCAGCCGCCCCTGCAATGCCTGGGGCTGCAGGCCCAGTGGCCAGCGCAAAGGCTTGCCCAAGACTGAGGAAACAATGCGTGCACCGGCAATGCGCTCGGCAAAGGAGCGGCGCGTGACCTCGACTTCTGGCAACTCAGGCATGCAATCTCATCTTCGGCAAGTGTTCAACAGGCTTCGATTATTATGGGCTGATGGCTCATCCTCATCGTTTTCAGGGACTCGCCGTGGCCGCCATTCTGGCCATGGGAACAGCAATCGCTTCCGCCCAACCTTCAGACCCACCGGCCAAGCCTGCCGAATCGGAGCAAACCTCTGACCTGGAAAAAGCCATGGAGACCGAGAACCGCCAGGCAGCCATGTCTGCCGAGCTGTTCTATGAAATCCTGGTAGGGGAAATGGCCGCCCAGGAAGGTGCCCTGACCGATGCCCAGGCCCTGATGATGGAGGCCGCTCGCAACAGCGACAACGAAAAGCTGTATCGCCGCGCAACCGAACTGGCCGTGCAGTCTCGATCCGGTGAGCAGGCATTGCGCAACGCCCGCGCCTGGCTCAACGCCTACCCCGAATCCCGAGATGCCAATCGCGCCGTGCTGCGGCTGATGGTGACGATGAACCGCATTGCCGACTCCGCCAGCTATCTGCGCCGCGAGGTGGAGCTGACGCCTGCCGAGAGACGCGGCTCCACTTTTTTGGCAATCACCCAGCTCTATGGCAATGCTTCGGACAAACCCCTGGCTGCCGATGTGGTTGAACAGGCCCTTGAGAGCAGCCTCAGAGATCCGCAAACCGGCCCCATGGCCTGGGCCGCCATCGGTCATATGCGCTTGGTCGCGGGGCAAAAGCCCGCCGCATTGCAAGCTCTGCAAAACGGTGAAAAGCTGAACCCCGACTCCAGCGCCGTCGCCCTGCTGGGCATGGAGCTGCTGGAATCGGGCTCTGCCGAGGTGGAGCCACTGGTACAGCGCTACATCAACAAGAACCCTTCGCCCCAGTTGCGCATGGCTTTTGCCCGCGTGCTGATTGGCCAGAAGCGGCCTGCCGACGCCAAGGCCCAGATCAAGGCGATTACCAGTGAGTCACCCGAGTTTCCTGAAGCCTGGGCCGTCCTTGCCAATCTGCAATTGCAGGACAAGGAATATGACGAGGCCGAGCAATCCATCACGCAATTTGCAGCCCTGCAACCCAGGCTGCCCGATGGCGTGGCACGCAAGGCGGGCCAGGCTCAGCTGTATCTGCTGCAGGCCGATCTGGCCGAAAAGCGCAAACGCTATGACGAAGCGGATGCCTATCTCCAGCTTATTCCAGATGCCCCCAATCTGCTGAGCGTACAGGCCCGCCGCGCCGACCTGCTGGCCCGTCAGGGCAAGATCAGGGAAGCCCGCGCCATCATCCGCGCCGTCCCGGCCGAAGGGCCGAACCAGCAGAGGCTCAAGCAGATCGCCGAAATTCAGCTGCTGCGCGATGCCAACCTGCCCCAGGAAGCCTATGCGCTGCAGGCCCGTTTGCAGACCCAGTTCCCCGACGATATCGAGCTGGCCTACGACACGGCGCTGATGGCCGAAAGAGCCGGCAAGACCCACGAGATGGAGCGCCTGCTGCGCAGCATCATCGAGCGCAAGCCCGATTTCCAGCATGCCTACAACGCCCTGGGCTACTCCTACGCAGACCGCAACATCAAGCTTGAAGAAGCCCAGGCACTGATCCAGAAAGCGCTGGACATGACGCCCGGCGACCCCTTCATTACCGATAGCCTGGCCTGGGTGCATTTCCGCCGCGGCCATCTCGACGAGGCGGAAAAACTGCTGGAGCAAGCCTACGAAACCCGACAGGATGCCGAAATTGCGGCCCACCTCGGTGAAGTGCTCTGGGCGCAGAACAAGCGCGACCGCGCCCTGAAAGTCTGGCGCGAAGGCCTGCAGACCGATGACAGCAACGCCACCCTGCTCGAAACCCTCAAGCGCCTGAACGTCAAGCCATGAGACTGCCGCGCCCTCTGTCCGCTCTGCTTGTACTGAGCGCCCTTCTCGCGGGCTGCGCCCAGCCCGTGCGCCAGTTGCAAGGCGAGGTCGGCGCAAGCCATCACTGGTCTGGTCGCATGGCACTTCAGGTGCAGGACTCGCAGCAGCAATCCTTCAGCGCCGGGTTCGAGCTGCAGGGCCGCCCCGAACAAGGCACGCTGCTGGTCTTCAACCCTCTGGGCTCGGTCATTGCACGCTTGCAATGGACGCCTCAGGGCGCAACCCTGCAGCAAGGCGAGAACATTACCGAGTCCGCATCTTTGCCCGAACTCATCAACCGCATGACCGGCAGCGACATTCCGGTGACGGCGCTGTTTGACTGGCTGCAAGGCAAGAACACGGCAGTTGGCGGCTGGAAGACCGATCTGAGCAATCTGACCCAGGGACGCCTGCGCGCCGACCGTTTCAGCCCGCCGCCAGAAGCGTCTCTGCGCATTGTTCTCGATCAGGACGCGCGCTGAGAACTGTTTTTCGGTGCTAAGGTTGCGCCGTTCCCTCTCCAATACACGGCTTACGCAAATTAGATTCAGGCCAAAGCTTCGCCTCAAGGCGGCAATCCCTGGCGACCCCTTGTTTGCGCAAGTCCCATCCTCTATTTCGCCATGCACTCGCTCTATGACGTGCCGGCTCCGGCCAAGCTCAATCTTTTTCTGCATATCACCGGCCGCAGGCCCGACGGCTACCACCTTCTGGAATCGGTCTTCATGCTGCTCGACTGGCACGACGTGCTGCATTTCGAGCGCAGCAGCACCGCACAGATCAGCCGGGAAGATCTCAGCGGCATGGCCTTGCCGGCTGATGACCTCATCACCCGCGCGGCGCGCGCGCTGCAGCAAGCCACGGGCTGCACACAAGGCGTGCATATCGGCATCCACAAGAATCTGCCCGCTCAGGCCGGCATGGGAGGCGGCTCATCGGACGCGGCCAGCACCCTGATTGCGCTGAACCGGCTCTGGAACCTGGGTCTGACACGGCAGCAGTTGCAGTCCATTGGCCTTGCGCTGGGCGCCGATGTGCCGTTTTTCCTTTGCGGTCATTCGGCCTGGGTCGGCGGTATCGGCGAAATCATCGAGCCGCTGACGGGCAACCATGCACTGCCCAGCCAGCAGTTCGTCGTGGTCAAGCCCGAACACGGACTGGATACGGGCAAGATTTTCACCAGCAGTGCGCTCAAGCGCGACACAAAGCCTGCTATAATCGCCGACTTCGTTGCAAAGCACTATGACTTCGGTCATAACGACTTGCAGCCAGTCGCAGAAAGTCTGCAGCCTGAAGTGAGCCAAGCCATACAATGGCTGGAATCATTCAAATTGCATGCTAGAATGACCGGCTCAGGAAGTGCAGTCTTTGCACCGCTGACGCAGACTATTGACATCAATAGTGCAGCTCGCACATGGGAAGTCAAAATCTGCAAAAATCTCGAAATTCATCCGCTTTCAAGTTGGGTTTCAGATCAAAAGTTTTAAGGCTTTTTGTTTCCGACAGAAAGCCTGTGTAGGGGAGTCGCCAAGTTGGTTAAGGCACTGGATTTTGATTCCAGCATGCGAAGGTTCGAATCCTTCCTCCCCTGCCAAACATCTTCTTGCGTCAAAGCAACCCACAGCACTGGGACGCACAATGCATTCACATCACTCTGATTTCATGGTCTTCACAGGCAATGCCAACCCTGGCATGGCTGAAGAGATTGTTAAGCACCTTGGCACTACCCTGGGTGCTGCCGACGTTGGCCGCTTCTCCGACGGAGAAGTCGCAGTCGAGATCAAGCAGAACGTTCGCGCCCGCGACGTGTTCGTGGTTCAGTCCACCTGCGCACCGACCAACGACAACCTGATGGAGTTGCTGGTCATGGTGGATGCCCTCAAGCGCGCATCTGCCGAGCGCATCTGCGCCGTGATCCCCTACTTCGGCTACGCCCGTCAAGACCGCCGCCCCCGCTCCAGCCGCGTGCCCATCACCGCCAAGGTGGTTGCCAACATGCTGCAGGCCGTCGGCGTGGAACGTGTGCTGACCATGGACCTGCACGCCGACCAGATCCAGGGTTTCTTCGACATCCCCGTGGACAACATCTACGCCACCCCCGTGCTGTTGGGTGACCTGCGTCAGAAGAACTACGAAGACCTGATCGTTGTCTCCCCCGACGTTGGCGGCGTGGTGCGTGCTCGCGCCCTGGCCAAGGAACTGGGTTGCGATCTGGCCATCATCGACAAGCGTCGCCCCAAGGCCAACGTGTCTGAAGTCATGCATGTGATCGGCGATATCGACGGCCGCAACTGCGTGATCATGGACGACATGATCGACACCGCCGGCACCCTGGTAAAGGCTGCCGAAGTGCTCAAGCAGCGCGGTGCCAAGAACGTGTACGCCTACTGCTCGCACCCCATCTTCTCGGGCCCGGCCCTGGAGCGCATCGGCAACGGCAGCGCTCTGGACGAAGTGGTTGTGACCAACACCATCCCCCTGAGCCCCGCTGCCCAGCAGTGCGGCAAGATCCGCCAGCTGTCCGTGGCCGGCTTGTTTGCCGAGACAATTCACCGCATTTCCACAGGTGATTCGGTGAGCAGCCTGTTTACCGCTTAAAATCTCTGGTTTTTCGGCTTCGGGCCCAAGCAAACCTCCTTCGGGAGGTTTGACTGTTTCGAGGCCACCGCAAGAGTCCAGGGCCTTTCTAGTAGGTACAGATTCTTTTTTCAATCGGGCGAGACTGGTCGCGGTCCGCCCATCAAGGAGTTAGTTATGCAATTCGTCGCTACTGAGCGCGCCAAGCAAGGTACGGGTGCGAGCCGCCGTCTGCGTCTGTCGGGCAAGACCCCCGGTATCGTCTACGGTGCTGGTGAAGCCCAACTGATCGAAATCGATCACAACGCCCTGTGGCACGCTGTGCACAAGGAAGCTTTCCACTCCAGCATCCTGGACATGGAAATCAACGGTCAAGTGACCAAGGTTGTGCTGCGCGACGTGCAGTTCCACCCCTACAAGAAGCTGGTGCAACACATCGACTTCCAGCGCGTGGACGCCAACACCAAGCTGCACATGAACGTGCCTCTGCACTTCGAAGGCGCTGCTGAATCCCCCGCCGTGAAGGTCGAGAACTGCACCGTGACTCCTCTGATGCACGAACTGCAAGTGATCTGCGAACCCGCAAGCCTGCCCGAGTTCATCAAGGTGGACCTGAGCGCCCTGACCTCCAAATCCGTGCTGGGCCTGCAAGCTCTGAAGCTGCCCAACGGCGTGAAGGCTGTGGTGCGTGGCGCCAACAAGAACCCCGCTCTGGTGTCCATCAAGCTGCCCGAAGTGGCTCCTGCCGAAGGCGCCGCACCTGCTCCCGCAGCTGCTCCCGCCAAGAAGGGCAAGAAGTAATTCTTGTGTCCCAGGTACAGCGCCTGCCGCTGTATCCAAAGAAAAAGCCCACTTCGGTGGGCTTTTTCTTTGGAACCTTGCCAATCCCTCGTCCACCTTTTTCAGCAAGAAGATAATCAAGCCATGATCAAACTGTTTGTCGGCCTCGGCAATCCTGGCCCTGAATACGAAGATACGCGCCATAACGCAGGCTTCTGGTGGATTGATGCACTGGCGCGCGAACTCAAGGTCACACTGGTGCCCGAGCGCAGCTACTGGGGCCTGATGGCACGCACCACCATCCACGGTCAGAACGTCTGGCTGCTGGAGCCACAGACCTTCATGAACCTCTCCGGCAAATCGGTAGGCTCACTGGCACGCTTTTTCAAGATTCAGCCCGAGGAAGTGCTGGTCGTGCATGACGAGCTGGACTTTGAACCTGGCGTGGTCAAACTCAAGCAAGGCGGCAGCCATGGCGGCCACAACGGTCTGCGCGACATTCATGCGCAGCTGGGCTCACCCAACTACTGGCGCCTTCGCGTGGGCATAGGCCACCCCGGCAACAAGGGCGAAGTCGCCAACTGGGTGCTCAAGAAGCCAGCTCCCGATCAGCTCAAGCTGATCGAAGACGCGATCTCACATTCGCTCAAGGCCTGGCCCGAGATGGTGGCCGGCCAGATGGACAAGGCCACTCTCGCCATCCATACCACCAAGGCGCCACGTCCCAAGCCCCCACGCAAGCCCGCACCCGAAGCCGCAGCCAACCCGCAAAGCCAGCCTGAATAAAAAATAGCTCCTTGAAAAGGAGCTATCAGCGCTTGATGGGCCTGGGATTTCTCCCAGAAAGGCTTTAATCTGCCTTCTTGGCTTGCGTAAGCAGCTCATATTTTCTGAGCAATACCTCGCGGCTTTCGATGTATTCGGGATTGACGGGAATACAGGCCACCGGGCAGATCTGCACGCACTGCGGCTCGTCGAAGTGCCCCACACACTCGGTGCATTTGTGCGGGTCTATCTCGTAGAACTCTTCGCCCATATAGATGGCGTCGTTCGGGCACTCGGGCTCGCACACATCACAGTTGATGCATTCATCGGTGATCATCAATGCCATATTGTCCTTTCCCCCTGAGGCGCTGCGCGCCTTCCCCCAAAGGGGGACGACGCCCTTGCTGCGGGGCGGCCCTTGCTCGGCGTCCCTCGCTCGGGGTACGCCAGTTTTGGTGGGCTATACATCTTTCGAAGGCACATTATCCTGTGCGCCAAGAGACAGCGCTGCCCGTCAGGCAAAGTCTGGGGCTGCAGCACGGCGCTGCGCAATTGCCGCTATGCTGCACAGCGCAATCGAAGCCTGGATACACCTTCCTCTCCGATTTTTCCTCCGATGAAATCCGCCTGAAGTCATGAGCATCTTTCTGCTCAAACGCCTGATCACCCTGATAGTCACTTTGCTCGGTGCCTCCATCGTGGTCTTTGCCGTGCTTGAAATCCTGCCCGGCGATGCTGCCCAGATGCTCATGGGCCCCGATGCAGAGCCTGAGGCCGTGCAAGCCATGGTGCAGCAACTGGGTCTCGATCAACCAGTTCTCACCCGTTACGGCCAGTGGATCCGCGGTCTGCTGCATGGAGACATGGGCAACAGCTACGCCTACGGCTCCCCCGTATCCGAGCTGGTCTGGGAGCGGCTGCTGGTGACGGTGCCGCTGGCGGTGTTGGCCATGCTCATCACGGCCGTGCTGGCCATCGCCGCCGGTGTGTTTGCCGCAGCCAGGCACAAGCGCTGGGGCGATATCGGCGTCATGGGACTGGCGCAGATCGGCATTGCCATCCCCAACTTCTGGTTTGCGATTCTTTTGATCCTGCTGTTTTCGGTCAAGCTGCAATGGTTCTCGGCCGGCGGCTTTCCGGGCTGGCGCGAGGAAGACGGCGGCGGCTTCTGGCCTGCGCTGCAGGCGCTGCTGCTGCCCGCCATCTCTCTGGCCGTGGTGCAGGCCGCCATCCTGGCGCGCATCACACGCTCTGCCGTGCTGGAGGTACTGCGCGAGGACTTTGTACGCACGGCGCGTGCCAAGGGGCTGTCCCGCCGCTCCGCGCTCTGGGGCCATGTGCTGCGCAATGCCATGATTCCCGTCGTCACCGTCATGGGCCTGCAGTTTGCCAATCTGCTGGCCGGCACCATCGTCGTGGAGAGTGTGTTCTATCTGCCAGGGCTTGGCCGGCTGATCTTTCAGTCCATCTCCAACCGCGATGTGATCGTGGTGCGCAACTGCGTGCTGCTGCTGGCAGCCATGGTGATCTTTGTCAATTTTGTGGTCGACATGCTCTACGCATTCATAGACCCGCGCATCCAGGCCAGCGATATATGAGCGCGCCGGAGCCTTTTTCCTATCCCACGCGCGCGCTCAGTCGCCAGCAACCGCAAAACCTGCTGCAGCGAGCCCTGCGGCATCGCAGCTTTGTGCTGGGCGCCATGCTCACCATCTTGTTGATTGCCGCAGCCCTGCTGTCCTTTGTCTGGACGCCGGGCTCTGCCTACGAGATGGATATGGATGCCGCCTTGCTGCCGGCCAGCGGCCAGCACTGGCTGGGCACCGATGCCTACGGGCGTGATGTGGCCTCCCAGATACTCGTCGGCGCCCGTGCCTCGATTGCCGTAGGCCTGATCGCCGTGGGCATAGGCTTATGCCTGGGCGTGGTGCTGGGCCTGATCGCCGCCGCACGTCGTGGCTGGGTGGAAGAAATCATCATGCGGCTGGCGGACTTCACCTTCGCCTTTCCCGCCCTGCTCTCGGCCATCATGCTCACGGCAGTCTTCGGGCCGGGCATGGTCAATGCCATCATCGCCATCGGCATCTTCAACATTCCGACCTTTGCGCGCATCACCCGAGCCTCTGCCAATGCCATCTGGGCACGCGACTACGTGATGGCGGCGCGCGCCTGTGGGCAAGGCCGCACGGCCATCACCCTGCGCCATGTGTTGCCCAATATCGCCTCGGTACTGGTGGTGCAGGCCACCATACAGTTTGCGCTGGCCATTCTGGCCGAGGCCGCCCTGTCCTACCTGGGCCTGGGCACCCAGCCGCCCCAGCCCTCCTGGGGCCGCATGCTCAGCGAAGCCCAAACCCTGATGTTCCAGGCACCGTTGCTGGCCGTCTGGCCCGGCGTGGCGATTGCCCTGTCGGTGCTGGGCCTGAACCTGCTGGGCGACGGTCTGCGCGATCTGCTGGACCCCCGACTGACACGCGAGCGCTAATGCGCAGGAATGCCGACCATGGCTTTGCTTGAAGTATCCAACCTCTGCATCAATCTGCAAACTCCGCGCGGGCTGGCCCAGGCCGTGCGCAATGTCAGCTTCACGCTGGAGCATGGAGCCACGCTGGGCCTGATCGGTGAATCGGGCTGCGGCAAATCGCTGACGGCGCTGTCCCTGATGGGCCTGCTGCCCGAACATGCCCAGGTCAGCGGCAGCATACGCCTGGATGGCAAGGAACTGCTGGACCTGAACGAGCGCCAGCTGTGCGCGCTGCGCGGCAATCGTCTGGCCATGGTCTTTCAGGAACCCATGAGCGCCCTCAACCCCGTGCACAGCATTGGCCGCCAAGTTGCAGAGCCGCTGCGCCTGCACCTGGGTCTGAGCCGTGCCCAGGCCCTCGCCCGCGCCACCGAGCTGCTGGAACGCGTAGGCATTGCCCAGGCCGCACAGCGACTTCATGATTATCCGCACCAGTTCTCGGGCGGCCAGCGCCAGCGCATCATGATTGCCATGGCCCTGGCCTGCGGTCCCGACCTGCTGGTGGCCGATGAGCCCACAACGGCCCTTGATGTCACCGTGCAGCAACGCATTCTTGACCTGCTGCAGGAGCTGGTGGCCGAGCACTCCATGGCACTGGTGCTGATCTCGCATGATCTGGGCGTGATTGCCCAGAATGCCGAGCAGTTGCTGGTCATGTACGGCGGCACGGTGGTCGAGTCCGGCATGACCGAGGCCGTGTTTGCCCGCCGCGCCCACCCCTACACGCGTGGCCTGTTTGCCGCGCGGCCGCAGCTCAATGTGGCCAGCACCCGGATCTCGCAGCCCACCCAACTGCCCACCATCGCGGGTACCGTGCCGGAGCTGGTCGATCTTCCCGCTGGCTGTCCGTTTGCGGGCCGCTGTCCTTATACCCAGGGCGACTGCTATCTGCAGACGCCGCCCGCCCACTTGCTGCAAGCGCCCGGCACCGCCGCCCCGGCTTCCCTGGCTTTCTGGCGCCAGCCCCATATCGCGCACTGCCTGTATGAAGCAGCCCTGCAGCCCGGAGAGCAGCCATGAGCCCGGAGATGACTCCTGAAATCGCAGCATCCAGCGCGCCACTGCTAAGGGTTAACGGGCTGGAACGTGCCTATCCCAGACCGCGCACCTCCCTGTGGCATGCGGCCGAGCCGCTGCAGGCGCTGCGCGGCGTGAGCTTTGAACTGGCTGCCGGCCAGAGCCTGGGCGTGGTCGGCGAATCGGGCTCGGGCAAATCCACGCTGGCCCGTCTGATCATGGCGCTGGACCGGCCCAGCGCCGGCAGCGTGGAACTGCTGGGCCGCAGTCTGCACCAACTGGGTGAGCGCGAGCTGCGCGCCGCGCGCCGTGATTTTCAAATGGTGTTCCAGGACCCCTACGGATCGCTGGACCCACGCATGACCGTGGCTCGCATTCTTGCCGAGCCCTTGATCACCCTGCATGAAAAGCCCAGCCATGATGAACAGCGGCAACGCGTGCACGACGTGCTGCAGCAGGTTGGCCTGCGCGAGCAGGACGCGCACAAATACCCGCATGAGTTTTCTGGCGGCCAACGCCAGCGCATTGCCATCGCCCGTGCGCTGATGACCAGGCCACGCCTGATCGTGGCCGACGAGCCCGTCAGCGCACTCGATGTCTCGGTGCAGGCCCAGGTGCTGAACCTCATGCAGGATCTGCAGCGGGAGCTGGGCCTGTCCTACCTCTTCATCAGCCACGATCTGGCCGTGGTGCAACATGTCTGCGACCAGGTCATCGTGCTCTATCAAGGCGAAATCGTGGAGCGCGGCACACCGCAGAAACTTTTCAGTGCCCCCGAGCATCCCTACACCCAATCCCTGGTCCGCGCCGCTCCACGCATAGGCTGACGGAAGTTACCGCTTATATGCCGGTCGAGCTCGGGTAGCACCCGTGGCCTGGTGTAAAAAGGCAGGTGAAACAGCCTTGGCTCTATCGCCATGGACTGCACCGCCTTTTTGCGCAGCTTTCAGGGTTGCGCACGCCCTTCGGAGACTTTGTTGATGCTCAATCGCCGCTCCTTGCTGGCCAGCTCGGCTGCCAGCTTGCCCTTGTTCACGGCCTGGCCCGCTCTGGCCCAGGCCAAAAAAGACAGCGTCACGCTGGCCATGACGCTGGAGCCGCCAGGACTGGACCCCACTGCAGGCGCAGCCTCTTCGATTGCCGAAGTGGTGCACTACAACCTCTTCGAGACACTGACCAAGATCAACTCCGATGGCAGCGTCTCACCCCTGCTGGCCGAGAGCTGGGAGGTTTCTTCCGACCTCAAGACCTATACCTTCCGCCTGCGCAAGAATGTGAAATTCCACAACGGCGAACCCTTCAACGCCGCCGCCGTGAAGTTCTCGTTCGACCGCGCAGCCGGCGACAAGAGCACCAACAAGGACAAGCGCACTTTTGCCAACCTCAGCACCCAGGTTTCGGACGAGCACACCATCGTCATCACCAACAAGGACATAGACCCCGATTTCCTGTTCGTGATGGGCCAGGCCACCTCCATCATCGTCGAGCCCAAAAGCGCCGCCACCAATGCCGCCAAGCCCGTGGGCACCGGCCCCTATGTGCTGCGCAGCTGGAGCAAGGGCTCGTCGGTAACCCTGGCCGCTTGGCCCGAGTTCCGCGCGGCGCAGAGCATTCGCATCAAGCGCGCCGTATTTCGCTTCATCCCCGACCCTGCAGCCCAGGTCGCGGCGCTGCTGGCCGGAGACGTGGACGCCTTCCCCCGCGTGACGCCGCGCAGCGTGCCCCAGTTCCAGCGTAACCCGCGCTTTCAGGTGGTGGTGAGCAATTCACGCGCCAAGACCATCCTGGCCATCAACAATGCGCGCAAGCCCTTGAACGATGTACGCGTGCGCCGCGCCATCGCCGCAGCCATCGACCGCAAGGCCGTGATTGCCGGCGCTGCCGACGGTTATGGCGTGCCCATAGGCAGCTACTACGTGCCCACGGCCTTCGGCTATGTGGACACCACGGGCGTCAACCCCTTTGATCTGGAAAAAGCCAAGGCGCTGATGGCCGAGGCCGGCATCAAGACGCCGCTGTCGCTGACCATGACCTTGCCGCCCACTCCCTATGCGCGCCAGGGGGGCGAGTTGATTGCAGCCCAGCTGGCCAAGATCGGCATTCAGGTCAAGCTGCAGAACGTGGAATGGGCCCAGTGGCTGTCGGGTACCTATACCAACAAGAACTATGACCTGACCATCATTTCCCATGTGGAGCCCTTCGATCTGGGCAACTTTGCCAAGCCCGACTATTACTGGGGCTACCACTCCCAGGAGTTCAACGAGCTGTTCGAGAAGATCAAAAGCACCCCGCGCCCGGCAGACCGAGCCCGCCTGCTCGGCGATGCCCAGCGCCTGCTGGCCAGGGACGCGGTACACGGTTTCCTCTACACCCCGCAATGGGTCAGCGTGGCCGACAAGAAGCTGCGCGGGCTGTGGAAGGATATGCCCGTCTTCGTCAACGACCTGTCTTCCTTATCCTGGGGGTGACGTTGAACACCCCCTGAGGCGCTGCGCGCCTTCCCCCTCTCTCTACGCGCTTCGCGCTATGGGAGGGGGACGATGCCTTCGCCTGGGCGGCCCCGCCGCGAGGCGGCTCTTGCTCGGCATCCCTGGCTTGGACCGCGCCAGTTTTTGAAGATATTTGTTTCAGCGCTGGGCTAAAGCCAGTTTTAGCGCCAGCGCGCCAAATACCGTGGCGGCGATGCGGTTGAGCCAGCGCTGGGCGCGGGCCGAGCGCAGCAGCAGCTCGCCGAACAGGCCAGAGCCGCAGGCAATGGAGCCGAACACCAGCAGCGCCGCCAGCATGAACACGCAGCCCAGCACGACGACCTGCAGCGCCAGGCTGCCGCGGGCCGGGTCGGCGAACTGCGGCAAAAAGGCCAGGAAAAAGATCAGCACCTTGGGATTGGTCAGGTTCATGACTGTGCCGCGCCCCACCCAGCGCAGGGCCGAGTCCCAGGTGAGCCGGTCACGCTCGGACTGCTGCAGCACCGAGCCCCCGGCGCTGACCGGTGCGCGCCAGGCGCCCCAGGCCAGATACAGCAGATAGGCCGCGCCACACAGCTTGATGGCCGTAAACAGCATGGGCGAAGTCGCCACCATGGCGGCCAGCCCCATGGCCACGGCGGCCGTGTGCCCCACCAGACCCAGGCACAGACCCAGCACCACGCACAGGCCCACACGCCAGCCGCGCTGGGCCGACTGCATGAGCACGAACAGATTGTCCGGCCCAGGGCTCAGGCCCAGCAGGACGGCCACACCGAAAAACGCGATCAAGGTCTGCAAAGTAGGCATATGGATTTCTCTGCGGCAATCAAATCAATAGCTGCTTGCGCGCTGCAGTCTCTCAATCTGCACTGATTACACATCTAAACCTTGGATTATCAAGCGCGGGCAGCTCACCTTTTGATAGTCACACGCTTCTGGCAGGCCAGATCGGCAAACGGACCGTCGTAGAGGCTCCAGGCCTGACCCGGCGAGAACTGCTGGCAGGTCAGCGCGCCATCGAGCTGGCTGCGCCACAGATACCAGGGCGCAGGCGCGGCCTGAACAGCGGGCTGCTGCGCGGCCAGCAATGCAACGCACAGGCATAGCGAGTGGCTCCAGTGAAAATTCGGCTTTATCAAGACTTGGCTACTCCCGGTGACGGCATACCCGCGGTGACAATCCAGCCCTCCAGCGCATCCATGTCCGGCGGCAGGCCGTACAAGCTGTCGCCAGCATGGTGCCGGCAGGCGGCCCAGCCGGCCTGCATCAGGCACAGCACGGCATCGAGCGCATCCCCTTTGCCATCGGCCAGCAGAAGGCTGCGCTGCACTTCGTCCAGCTGCAGGCTTAGCCCCAGGCCGCCCGCATCGCCCTGCTCCAGCGCCTGCAGCAACAGAGCCCTGGCTTCTGCACGTGCTGTCGTCTGTTTGCTCGCATCATCACTTTTGTAGCTGCGCCGTCCCAGCACGGTGCGCGCCAGCAGGCCTGGATAGGCCTCCAGCGCCACGCGCTGCGCCTGGGGTTTCAGGGGCTCAAGCCCTGGCAGGTAAACATCGGCTGCGCGTAGCCTGGGCAGGCCCGCATGCAACATATAGGCCACCGGCGGGTTCACCCATTTCATGGATGGGCTGGAGCCTGCAGGCAAGTCGGTGGCACGGTGCGCAAACTTGCTGCCGGCAGGCCGGGCATCACAGAAAGACTTGAACTGCTCGCGTATCTGCGCACGGCTCAGGCCGGCGTAGAAGTCCATGCAAGCCGCCCATTCCATGGGCCAGCCCAGTGCTTGCAGCAACTCCCTGGGCAGGCCAAAGGGCAGGTCAAAGCCGCCGACCCAGGGGCCATGCTCCGCGCTGGCCAGCCACTGCTGCCAAGTATCGAGCGAGTCAAACTCAATAAGCTGCTGCAGCTGTATGAATTGCTCATCAATACATAGCCGCCCACGTGCCACGACTATGGGCTTGCGCCGGTTTGGACTGCTGCTGAAGTCACAACCCAGCAATCGTGTGAACTGCATGCCAAGCCCCTGTTCAACCCAGACCCAGCGCCGTCACGCCAAGCGCGATCATGATGGCGCCCGCAATGCGCAGACCTCTATCGCCCTCGCCCAGCAGCTTGCCGCCGATCAGCGCGGCAAACAGCATGGAGACCTCGCGCGCGGGAGCCACGTGGGAGATGGGCGCGCTTTGCACCGCATACAGCACCAGCACATAGGCAATGGGACTGAAAAAGGCCACCAGAGCCGCATAACGCCACTGCACGCGCCACAGCCGCCGGGTCTCGGACCAGTCCTGCACCGCCAGCGGGGCCAGAACGAGCAGCCGGATCAGATTGCCCACATAGTCCACCAGAATCGGCGACATCAGCAGCATCTTGACCGCGTAGCTGTCCACCACCGTATAGGCGGCAATGAACATGCCCGTCAGCAAGCCGTAGTACAGCCCGGCCAGCACGCGCTGGCGGGCCTCGGCATTCTGGCCCTCACGGACGGCCAGAATCATGCGCGGTCCACCGGCAATCAGAAACACGCCCAGCACCACGCCTGCGATGCCGGCTGCACCGAGTGTGGAAATCTGCTCTCCCAGGAACAGCACCGCCACCAGCGAAGAAATCAGCGGCCCGCTGCCACGCGCCAGCGGATAGACCACCGTCAGATCCGCCACGCGGTAGCCACGCAGCAGCACGACAAAATACGCCACATGCAGCAAGGCACTGGCCGTGACGAAGCCCCATTCCATCCAGCCCCATCCCGGCACCACATCCCGCCCCAGCCACCAGCCCAGCGGCGCCCAGATCAGCGCATTGAAGACCGAGACATACAGCGAAAAGCGCGCATCTCCCCTCGCCTTCTTGGCCACGATATTCCAGCCCGAATGAATCAGGCCGGCCAAAATGATGAGAGTGAACGCTTGCAGGGACATGAGGGCCAGAAATGCAAAAGGCCGCGCGACGCGCAGCCTTTTGAAAAGAAAAATTCAGTTGCTCATCTGGCCGCACATGACCAGTGCCTGATGTGACTGGCACAGCACTTGTGAGGGACGCCAAGCAAGGGCCGCCCCGCAGCAAAGGCGTTGTCCCCCCGTGGGGGAAGGCACGAAGCGCCACAGGGGGATCATTTATTTTCTAGCTGCTATGAGCGACAGGAATTCGCGGCGCAGTTCGGAGTTGGTGAGGAAAGCACCGCGCATGACGGAGTTGAGCATCTTGCTGTCCATCTCGCGCACGCCGCGCCAGGACATGCAGAAGTGGGATGCCTCCATGACCACGGCCAGGCCGTCGGGACGGGTCTTGTCCATGATCAGGTCGGCCAGCTGGATGATGGCTTCTTCCTGAATCTGCGGGCGACCCATGATCCAGTCCACCAGACGGGCGTACTTGGACAGGCCGATCACATTCGTGTTCTTGTTGGGCAGCACGCCGATCCAGATCTTGCCGATCACGGGACACAGGTGGTGGCTGCAGGCGCTGCGCACGGTGATCGGGCCGACAATCATCAGCTCGTTCAGATGCTCGGCATTGGGGAACTCGGTGATCGCGGGTTGGTGCACATAGCGGCCGCGGAACACTTCGTTGAGGTACATCTTGGCCACGCGGCGGGCCGTGGCGCGGGTATTGTGATCGTGCTCGGTGTCGATGACCATGGAGTCGAGCACGCCCTGCATCTTCTCCTGCACCTCGTCCAGCAGCTTTTCCAGCTCGCCGGGCTCGATGAATTCGGAAATATTGTCGTTAGCGTGGAAGCGCTTCTGCGCTGCATGCAGCCGCTCGCGGATCTTGACCGAGACGGGCGTCCCCTCGGCTGAGTTGTCTTTTTTCATGTCGGCGAGATCTCTGAACATGGCAGGCATGGTACCAGCGAATAAACGACCCAAGGCCACAAAGGATTTGTCATCCCAGGCTGATTTAGAAGGCCCAGAAAGCTATTATTTCAGGAGCAACTCAGATCAGGCAGAGCCTAAACAAGAGACAGCAAGCAAGGGCCGCCCCGCAGCGAAGCTGTCGTCCCCCTCCTGAACAGAGGGGGAAGGCGCAAAGCGCCTCAGGGGGTGTTACAGCCTGAACTCTGCGATGAGGGGCAGATGGTCCGACATGCGCCACCAGATGCGCCCCTTGGGCACCTGCAGGCCCAGCGGCGTCAGCCCGCGCACATAGATGTGGTCCAGCTGGGCAATCGGCAGGCGCGAGGGATAGGTCAGTGCACCGCGATCGCCTTCGAACTCGAACAGGCCAAAGCCGGCCAGCATGCGCTTGATCTGGTTGCCCCAGTCATTGAAGTCGCCCGCCACCACCAGCGGGGCATTGGGCGGCACCTCGCGCTCGATGAAGCGATGCAGCTGGGCAATCTGGCGAATGCGGCTGCCATGAATCAGGCCCAGGTGCACGACGATGGAGTGCACGCGCTTGCCCTGAATATCCAGCTCCACATGCAGCAGGCCGCGCTGCTCGAAACGGTGGTCGGAGATGTCCTCGCGCTGGTAGCCGATCACGGGCCAGCGGCTGAGCAGCGCGTTGCCGTGCTCGCCATCGCGCGTGTAGGCATTGGTCAGGTAAACGGATTCGTAGCCTTCGGGAGCCAGATATTCGGCCTGGGGCACGCTGGGCCAGCGGTCGAAGTACTGCTCCTCCTTGCGATTCATCTTGCGCACTTCCTGCAGGCAGACGATATCGGCATCGAGCTGCTCCACGGCCAGTCCCAGATTGTGGATTTCCAGCCGTCTGGCGGGCCCCAGGCCCTGCACTCCCTTGTGAATGTTGTAAGTGGCCACACGCAGAATCTGCGGATCGGCTGCGGCGGACAACTGTGTTTCAGGCATAGGCTCAGGCTTGTTCATGGCTGCGGCAAACGGTCTTGGGCACCGGCAAGCTCCGGTGCGAAGCGCGGCAGCAGCAAAATCGCTTCGGCATTGGAAGAGGAAAAGCAGCGCCGGGCTGCTTCGCGCCAATCATGCCAATCATGTGCGGTGTGCTCTCTCGGATTCAAGTGCACAGGCATGTAGGACGGCACACGAAGCCCGAAGACTCTTTCATGGTTGTGCCAGACCCCTGGCGCATAGCGGTGCTGCCACTCTGGATAGATGGTGTAGATGTTCTCAAGTTCCCAGTCCGTGAGCTGGCAGCCTTCGGCCAGTGCATCGATACCGGTTTCTTCCAGCACCTCGCGCACGGCGGTCTCGCGCCAGTCTTCCTGAGCGCTGTCCTTGCTGCCGGTCACCGATTGCCAGAAATCCTCGCCCTGCGGCGCTGGCAGGGTGCGGCGCAGCAGCAGGACCTGTCCGCCCTCGCGGTAGATCACCACGAGCACGGATTCCGGAATCTTGTAGGGCCTGGGCAGTGGCCTGGATTCTTCGGACGATGAAGTCATGCCTCCATCCTACGCCTGGAGCATGACGGCAGGCTGAGCACGGCCATCGACTCAGGAGCGACCTGCCCTGGTGGCCACGGCCGGCGGCAGCTCCTTGGCCTGCAGCGCGCGCAGCTGGTGCACCAGCTGGTTGTGGGCATCGAGAAAAGCCGCTGCGATGACCTTGCCTTCATTGGTATTGCTCCAGCCCGCGCCGCCACCGCCGCCCAGCTTGCCCAGCACCAGGCCACCCACGCCCAGGTCGGTGGCGCGGGCCGAGCCGGTGGAGGCCGCCACCTGCTCCGTGGTTTCGGTATCGGTTAGAAACAGCGCGGTCTGAGCTTCCTTGAGCTTGACGTTCTCGGCCAGACCCGCCAGCCCGGCAATATCGCGCAACACGGGAATCATGGCGATGATGCCGGACAGGCCGCCGCCCGCATTCTGCTCGCTGAAGGTCAGGCTGGGCACCATCTGGTACTGGGCCTCGTAGCCCCGGCCCTTGTGCACCGTGCCGTTCTTGCGCAACACGCCCGAGTCGCGCAGCTCGCCCTCCTGGATCGTGCCCTGCAGGCCGGCGTTGCGGTCCACCACGCGGAAGCACCCGCTTTGCTGGGCCAGCAGCTTGATCAGCGGCACGGGCGTGGGCGGCAATTGACCGTTGCCGTGAGGCATGACATAGCCGCGCGGATTCTCCACCAGGGCCACGGTGGCGATGGGCGCATCGCATTGCTCCAGCGACTTGGCCGCGTGGTTGGCACCCAGCGGTCCGGCGGAGCCCGAGATCTCGGAGCCCCCCTGCCCCAGCTCGGTCTGCTGCTTGTTGCAGCCGGCCAGGGCCAAGCCTGTCAGCAAGGCTATTGCAGCCATTTTGAGAGCTGACTGCGCGCGTCCATCATGGATTTCAGGTATCAAATTCATGGAATATCAATAAAGACAGGCGGCTTCAGCTATTGATAGCCTAGCAACAACCAACAAATACCCTCACGCGCCCATTGACGTGTGGCCGCTGTCCCCGGTGGGGACCGCTTTTTGCCTTTGGGCGGCCCGGCAACAAAAAAGCGCCAGCAGCGAATTCGCTGTCTGGCGCCCGGACTATCGCACAAAGCCTCAAGGCCTTGTGCCGACAGCAATGCATCAAGCCTCGGTGGTGGTCACCATGGGGTTGCGCAGCTTGATGTGCAGCTCGCGCAGCTGCTTCTCATCCACGGGCGAAGGAGCCTGGGTCAGCAGATCCTGGGCGCGCTGGGTCTTGGGGAAGGCAATCACGTCGCGGATGGAGTCCGAACCAGTCATCAGCGTGATCAGACGATCCAGGCCGAAGGCCAGGCCGCCATGGGGAGGCGCGCCGTATTGCAGCGCATCCAGCAGGTAGCCGAACTTGGCGCGCTGGTCTTCGGGCGAGATGTTCAGAGCCGCAAACACCTTGGCCTGCACGTCGGCGCGGTGGATACGCACCGAGCCGCCGCCGAGCTCCCAGCCGTTCAACACCATGTCGTAGGCCTTGGCGATGCACTTGCCGGGGTCGGTGACCATCAGCTCCTCGTGGCCATCCTTGGGCGAGGTGAAGGGGTGGTGCACGGCCACCCAACGGTTGTCTTCCTCGTCATGTTCGAACATGGGGAAGTCCACCACCCACAGCGGCGCCCATTTGTCTTCGAACAGACCGTTCTTCTTGCCGAATTCGCTGTGACCGACCTTCAGGCGCAAGGCGCCGATGGAGTCGTTGACGATCTTTTCCTTGTCTGCACCGAAGAACAACAGGTCACCGTCTTGCGCGCCGGTGCGTTTCAAGATTTCAGCGATCGCCGCGTCATGGATGTTCTTGACGATGGGCGACTGCAGGCCGTCACGGCCCTTGGCCACTTCATTGACCTTGATCCAGGCCAGGCCCTTGGCGCCGTAGATCTTGACGAACTCGGTGTAGCCGTCGATCTCGCCACGCGAAATCTGGGCACCGCCAGGCACGCGCAGGGCCACCACGCGGCCACCCTTGGTGGTGGCAGGCACGGAGAAGACCTTGAAGTCCACGTCGCCCATGCAGTCGGTCAGCTCGGTGAACTCCAGCTTGACGCGCAGGTCAGGCTTGTCCGAACCGAAGCGGAAGGCCGCGTCCTGGTAGGTCATGATGGGGAACTCGCCCAGTTCCACGCCCAGTTGGGTCTGGAACACTTCCGTGATCATCTGCTGGAAGATGGCGCGGATCTCTTCTTCGTTCAGGAAGGAGGTTTCGCAGTCGATCTGCGTGAATTCGGGCTGGCGATCGGCGCGCAGGTCTTCGTCGCGGAAGCACTTGGTGATCTGGTAGTAGCGGTCGTAGCCGGCCACCATCAGCATCTGCTTGTACAGCTGGGGCGACTGGGGCAGCGCGAAGAATTCGCCGTCATGCACACGCGAGGGCACGAGGTAGTCGCGCGCACCTTCGGGCGTGGACTTGCCCAGCATGGGGGTTTCGATGTCGATAAAGCCCAGCTTGTCCAGATAGTTGCGCACCTGGATGGCGGTCTTGTAGCGCAGCATCATATTGCGCTGCATGACGGGACGGCGCAGGTCCAGCACGCGGTTTGTGAGGCGCACGGTTTCCGACAGGTTGTCGTCGTCGAGCTGGAAGGGAGGCGTGACGGAAGCGTTGAGCACGTTGAGCTCATGGCACAGCACTTCGATCTGGCCACTCTTGAGCTTGTCGTTGGTCGTGCCTGCGGGACGTGCACGCACCACGCCCTTGACCTGCACGCAGAACTCGTTGCGGATGCCTTCGGCGGTCTTGAACATCTCGGCACGGTCAGGGTCGCAGACCACCTGCACATAGCCTTCGCGGTCGCGCAGGTCGATGAAGATCACACCACCGTGGTCACGGCGGCGGTTCACCCAGCCGCACAGGGTCACGGTTTCGCCCATTTGGGCTTCGGTCACCAGACCGCAGTATTGAGAACGCATTGCCATGAAAAGTCTTCCTGCACCTTAGGGGTGCGACAAGGTTGTTTGTTTGGATTCTTCGATCAGGGCGAGGTCTGGCGGAGCCACCACACCCATCGAAACAATGTATTTGAGCGCCGCATCCACGCTCATTTCCAGCTCGATGCACTCGCTCTTGCGCACCAGCACGAAGTAACCCCCGGTGGGGTTGGGCGTGGTGGGCACAAAGACGCTCACATATTCATCGCGCAGCAGGGCCGCCACTTCACCGCTGGGCTGACCCGTGACAAAAGCCACGGTCCATACGCCCTCGCGCGGCCACTGCACCAGCACGGCGGTGCGAAAGGCATTGCCGCTGTCGGAGAACACGGTATCCGAGACCTGCTTGACGCTGGAGTAGATGGAGCGCACCACGGGAATGCGGCGCACCAGCGCATCGCCCCAGCCCACCAGCTTGCGGCCGATGAAGTTGCTGGCAATGCCGCCGACCAGCAGCAGAATCAGCAGAGTCAATATGACGCCGAAGCCCGGGATATGCATGCCCAGCAATTTGTCGGGCTGCCAGGCCTCGGGCAGGATTGCCAAGGTCTGGTCCAGGGTTCCTATGATCCAGTTGAGCACGCCCAGCGTGATCACCAAGGGAACGATGACCAGCAGGCCGGCAATCAACCACTTGCGCAATGCAGACATAGTGTGAGTGAGCCTCAGGAATTGGCGGTGGCAGGAGCAGGAGCGGCTGCAGGCGCAGCAGCACTGTCAGTGGATGGAGAGCTGCTTGCAGCCGGTTTGCTGCCGCTGTTCTTGAAGTCCGTGGCGTACCAGCCAGAGCCCTTGAGCTGAAAGCCCGGGGCTGTGAGCTGCTTGGAAAAGGCCTCGGCCCCGCAAGCTGGGCACACGGTCAGCGGCGCGTCCGAGATTTTCCGCAGCACATCCTTGGCGTGGCCACAGGAGCCACACTTGTATGCATAGATAGGCATAGCGCTAAAACGAGGGAAGTGCAAAAACTCTCAATTATAGGCGCCGACCCTTGTTTTGCTGCATTGCAGCGACATCTCCGACAGCGCCCGGATTTTGGATTCAGGCTTTGGCCTGCGTGTAGTTCTCGATTTCACGCTGGTGATTGCCAATCCATTGCGGCAGCAGGGAGCCCGCCACCATGCCAAAGACAGCCGACAAAAGACCAGCCAGCTGCTGTGGGAAAGACTGGTTCAGCACCGGCGTGACCATGAAGACCAGCCATACGCCAATGCCCAGAACCACGGCGCTGATGGCCCCCTGAGTCGTGGCGCGCTTCCAGTACAGACCAAAGACCAGAGGCACGAATGCCCCCACCAGCGGCACCTGATAGGCACTGGCCACCAACTCATAGATCGGCGTGCCCTGCATCAGGATGGAGTAGCCCAGCACACATGCAGCAAACACCAGCACGCTGATACGCATGGTCTTGAGGTTGTCCTTGTCCGTGGTGTACGGACGGAACTGGCGCCAGATGTTCTCGGTGAAGGTCACGCTGGGCGCCAGCAAGGTAGCCGAAGCACAGGACTTGATGGCCGAGAGCAGCGCGCCAAAAAACAGCACCTGCATGGCGAACGGCATCTTGTCCATCACCAGGGTAGGCAGCACCTTCTGCGGATCTTCGGCCAGCAGGGCCGTGGCTTCCGTCGGCATGATGATGAGCGCACTGGCCACGAGGAACATGGGCACAAAGGCAAAAATCACATAGCAGGCACCGCCGATGATGGTGCCGCGCACGGCAGACTTCTCGGTATCGGCCGACATCACGCGCTGAAAGATATCCTGCTGCGGAATCGAGCCCAGCATCATGGTCACGGCAGCGCCGATGAAGAACACGATTTCATGCAGCGAAGGCTCGGGCAGGAACTTGAACAGATCGCGACTGGTGGCCAGATCCACCACCTTGCCGGCACCGCCGGCCATGTCGCCAGCGAAGAAGGCCAGCACCAGCAGACCCAGCACCAGGATGATCATCTGCACAAAGTCCGTCACGGCCACGGACCACATGCCACCGAACAGCGTATAGACCAGCACCGAAAGCACGCCGATCGTCATGCCCATGGGAATACTGACCGCGCCCCCCGAAAGCAGGTTGAACACCAGACCCAGCGCCGTGACCTGGGCCGAGACCCAGCCCAGATAGCTGAGCATGATGATCATCGAGCAGATCACCTCGATGGCTCGGCCATAACGCGCGCGGTAGTAATCGCTGATGGTCAGCAGATTCATGCGGTAGAGCTTGGCCGCGAAAAAGGCCCCCACCAGAATCAGGCACATGCCCGCGCCGAACGGGTCCTCCACCAGGGCGTGCAGACCGCCCTCGATGAACTTGGCAGGTACGCCCAGCACCAGCTCGGACCCGAACCAGGTCGCGAAGGTGGTGGTGATGATCATGTACAGAGGCAGATGACGCCCGGCAATGGCAAAGTCGGCCGTATTTTTCACCCGCTTGGCCGCCCACAGGCCAATGCCTATGGTCACAAACAGGTAGACGATCACCAATGAGAGCAGCACGCTGGCACTCCTGTTGCAGAAATTGGAGGTTGTTTGTTAGAAGCGGACGCGCAGCAGAATCTGCAGCACCACCAGACCGATGACGAAGCCAATGCCGCCGCAGAGAATGGCCTGCAGCAGACGGTTTGTGGTCTGTTGTTGTTTGAGCAGCTCTTTGAGCAAATCATCGTGCTCGCGGTCTGCGCCCTTGCTGGACAGGTACTGGTGCAGTACACGCGGCAGATCGGGCAGGATTTTCGCGTAGCGCGGAGCCTGCGCCTGGATTTCGCGCCACAGGCGCTGCGGGCCCATCTGGTCCAGCATCCATTTTTCGAGAAATGGTTTGGCCGTGCTCCAGAGGTCCAGATTGGGGTCGAGCTGACGGCCCAGCCCTTCGATATTGAGCAGGGTTTTTTGCAGCAGCACCAGTTGCGGCTGTATCTCGACCTGGAAGCGGCGCGAGGTCTGGAACAGGCGCATCAGCACCATGCCCAGCGAAATTTCTGCCAGCGGGCGATCGAAATAGGGTTCACACACGGCGCGTATGGCGGCTTCCAGCTCTTCCACACGGGTATTGGCCGGCACCCAGCCGCTTTCCACGTGCAAGGCAGCCACACGCTTGTAGTCGCGGCGGAAGAAGGCCAGGAAGTTCTGCGCCAGATATTCCTTGTCGAATTCGGTCAGCGTGCCGACGATGCCGAAGTCCAGCGAGATATAGCGCCCGAAGGTCTCGGGCTCCAGGCTGACCATGATGTTGCCCGGGTGCATGTCGGCATGGAAGAAGCCGTCGCGGAACACCTGGGTGAAGAAGATGGTCACGCCATCGCGCGCCAGCTTGGGGATGTCGACACCGGCTTCACGCAGGCGCTCGACCTGGCTGATGGGCACGCCCTTCATGCGCTCCATCACCATCACATCGGTGTGGCAGTAATCCCAGAAGATTTCGGGAATCAGCACCAGATCCAGGCCTTCCATATTGCGGCGCAATTGCGCAGCATTGGAGGCTTCGCGGATCAGGTCCAGCTCGTCGTGCAGATAGTTGTCGAACTCGGCAACCACCTCCCTGGGCTTGAGCCGCTTGCCGTCGTGCGAGAGCCTTTCCAGCCAGCTCGCCATCATGTGCATCAGCGCCAGATCCTTGTCGATCACGGTCTTCATGCCGGGGCGCAGCACCTTGACTGCGACCTCGTGCTCCACACCGTTCTTGTCACGGATCACGGCAAAGTGCACCTGGGCGATCGAGGCACTGGCCACAGGCTCGCGCTCAAAGCTCACGAAAATCTGATCGAGCGACTTGCGAAAGGACCGCTCTATGGTGTCCACGGCAATCTGCGAATCAAACGGCGGCACACGATCCTGCAGCTTGGCCAGCTCTTCGGCCACATCGGGCGGCATCAGGTCGCTGCGCGTGGACAGAACCTGACCGAACTTCACGAAGATGGGGCCCAGCTCCTCCAGTGCCTCACGCAGGCGCTGGCCGCGCGGCTTGTCGAGCTTGCGGCCAAAGGTGAGCACGCCACGCAGCTTGCGCAGCGCCGGATGGGGCAGACCGGAGAGCACCAGCTCGTCCAGGCCATAACGAAACACCACCCAGAGGATGGCCCAACCTCGCAGAAAACGGCTCATGGCTGTGTGTAATCACCGCCCGGCATGGAGGCCACGGGCACTGTGCTGGCGGTATTGGCTTCGGTCGCTGTCGCTGCGGCCTTGCCACCCATGCGTGCGCCCACAAACTGGCGCAGCCCCTGGGAAGCTGTACGTGCCACCTTGGCGATGGTGTGCGCCGGCACGTCGCCGATCACCCGCGCCAGGTCTTCTTCCACATCCCACTTGACGTTGTCCACAAGCCAGTTGATCTCGGCGGCAAACTGCACATCGCCTTCGATGCGAATGGAAGGCTTGTCACCACGCAGAGCGGTTTGGGCCAGAGAGAAAGGAGATGTCTCGGTCACTTCCAGCATCAGGTCTGGCGTGGCGTCTTCGGGAGCGACATCGAACAGGCCAGCTGGCGTCACCAGCAAAGCCACCGAATACTGGCGCCATTGCACGCGCGCAATGCGGCCCTTCTGACGCACGAGGCGATCCATGGCCTCTTTTTCCTGCATCAGCACATGATTGAGGAACAGCACCAGACGCTGGTGCATTTCACTCACCAGCCATTGGGGAGCCTGAGGTCCGGCCATCGCGCGTTCGACGAGACCGCCCAGAAAAGAAAAAGGGGACTGTGTTGCCATAGCCCCCGATTATTCATGAAATTGATTCCCCCCTGTGGCGCTACGCGCCTTCCCCTGAGGGGGACGGCACCTTCGCGGCGGGGCGGCCCTTGCTCGGCGCCCCTTAGCTGGGGCATGCCTGCTTGGGCCGTCGCTGCTTATTGCAGCGCCTGCACGCCTGCCACCAGCCAGCCGCTGGAGCCGCTCTTGGGCTTGGTCATGTTCCAGACTTCGCGGAACGGGCTTGGACCTGCGGAAGCATCTTCGCGGATCATGCCCGAGAACTCGACACTGGCCATGTAGTCGTTGCCCAGATCCTCGATACCCAGCAACTGGGCATCGATCATCAGGACTTCCGTGTGATTGGGCTCGCCCGGGCGCTGTGCTTCGCGTTCGGACAGCTGCGAGCGGATCTCGGTCAGCATTTCGTCGGTCATCATGGCGCGCAGCGACGTGATGTCGGAGCGGTCCCAGGCAGACTGCAGGGACACAAAATTGCGCTTGGCGGCCGTGAGGAAGCCCTCGGCATCGAAGCCGGGAGGCACGCCCCAGCTTTGCGAGCCGGAGAGCGCCGAGCCGATCATGGAGCCGCCAGCAGCAGCCTGGGGCAGATGGTCTTGCTCCCAGGGGCGAGCCGATGCATCGTTACCCACCTTCTCGGGGTT
The DNA here is from genome assembly GCF_030064165.1 of Comamonas resistens. Classification (NCBI taxonomy): domain Bacteria; kingdom Pseudomonadati; phylum Pseudomonadota; class Betaproteobacteria; order Burkholderiales; family Comamonadaceae; genus Comamonas; species Comamonas resistens. The sequence goes on along the minus strand of NZ_CP125947.1, from coordinate 910,923 downwards.
GTACTGGCGAGCCTGAGGCGCGTTGACGTTGCCGCCCATATTGCCGGCACCCGCGGGCGCAGCGCCCTGGAAGGCAAAAGGACTGCTATTGGCCTGAGCAGGCGCTGCATTGCGGCGGCGCATGATCATGCCGATCACCGCCATGGCCACCATGGCCAGCAAAGCGATCAGCAAAATATTGCCGAAGGCTGCACCCAGGCCCAGGGAGTTGGCCAGCCAGGCCAAGCCCAGGCCTGCAGCCAGACCGCCGAGCATGGCGCCCCATGGCTTCTTGGGAGCAGCCGCAGGTGCAGGAGGCGTTGCAGCACGGTTTTGCTGGGCAGCATTCTGCTGAGGAGCCTGCTGGGGGTTCTGGGCGGGAGCACGAGAAGCTTCACGCTGGGTGACATTGCCGGACTGCTTGCCGAACGACGAGCCGCCGCCCATGCGTTTTGCATCGGCCTGGCCATGGGCCACGACCAGCATTGCCACCAAGGCGATTGACCACAATTTTTTCATCTCATCTCCCTTCTTCTGGAAAGTCGCTACAAATCTGCGCACAAGGCGCTCTCAACACTTGATTCCCACATGCAAGGCACAGACGCCTCCTGTCATGTTGTGATAGTCCACATGGCCAAAACCGCATTGCTGCATCAAGGCCTTGAGCTCCTTCTGGCCAGGGTGCATGCGAATGGACTCGGCCAGATAGCGGTAGCTTTCCGCGTCGCCGGCAATCAGCTTGCCCATGGCAGGCAGCACCTTGAACGAATACCAGTCATAGGCTTTCTCCAGGGGCTTGGCCACCTTGGAAAACTCCAGCACCAGCAGCTTGCCGCCGGGACGCAGCACGCGGTTCATTTCCTTGAGCGCGGCATCCTTGTGCGTCATATTGCGCAGGCCGAAGGCCACGCTGACCAGATCGAAATAGTTGTCGGGAAAGGGCAGCTTTTCCGCATCGCAAACCATGGTGGGCAGGATCACGCCCTTGTCGGTCAGGCGGTCGCGCCCCACGCGCAACATGGCTTCGTTGATATCGGTGTGCACCACCTGCCCCGACGCGCCCACTTTCTTGGAGAAGGCCAGGGCCAAGTCTCCGGTACCGCCTGCGATATCCAGCGCCTTGTCACCTTCCTTGAGGTTGGCCACCATCAAGGTATAGGCCTTCCAGGCGCGGTGCAGACCACCGGACATCACATCGTTCATGACATCGTATTTGGACGCCACGGAGTCGAACACACCGCGTACGCGCGATGCTTTCTCGCTTTCATCAACAGTCTGGAATCCGAAGTGTGTGGAGCTCATAACAAAGAATGCTAAGCAGGCAGTGCTTGCGCGTACAGCGACAACCCCGTATGACTACAGGCTTTGAAGCACTATGGTTTTTTGAAAGAATTGGCCTTGCGCGCTTGGTACGCCTGCGCCATAAGCTATTGGAAATATAGCACCAGCCTCAATAACCCTGCGTACAACGCATGGGTGATGTGGTGCAAGAGGGACGCTGCCGCAGGCTTTTGGCGCTGCTGGCAGGCCCTGAAAAGTCATATCTCAATCTCAGTGCATGCTGCAGCCATGGCCGCTGGCGCCCTTCTCGGGCATGGGTGTGTCGCGATCCAGACCCGCCTCCTGCAGGCGCTGCAGATATTGCTGCCACAGCTCATCCTGCTGGCTGCCCAGCTGGTACAGGTATTCCCAGGTGAAAAGACCGCTTTCATGGCCGTCGCTGAAAAAGGGCTTGATCGCGTAGTTGCCTACGGGCTCGATGGTGTTGATGCCCACCTCGCGCTTGCCGGTCTGCAGCACTTCCTGGCCGGGGCCATGACCCTGCACTTCGGCCGAGGGCGAATACACTCGCAGCAGCTCGAACGGAATGCGGAAGGTCTTGCCGTCCGAGTAGGAAACCTCCAGCACACGCGATGCTCCGTGCACGGTCAGGGATTTGGGGGTGGGAGTATGGGCTTGCAATCCGGCCATGACTTTCTCCTATTCAATGCGTAAAAGGGCAGCCTGGAGCTGCCCTTTGAATCTCCAGCCAGGAGACAAAAACACGACTTACGCAAATTCGGATCAGACATGGCGTTTCCTCCATAGAAATGCCCGTTGTGCATCCTTGTTTGCGTAAGTTCTAAAAAACTTCAAGCGGCCCAGCGCGTCAATGCCTCTTGCAGCGCTGCGTCCACTTGCGGCAGTTGCTGGGCAAGAACTGCTTCCCTCGCTTCATCGCGTGGCCGCTGGGCCTGCGCCCAGACGGAGCCCGGGAAATGGCTATCCCAGTCATAGCGCGCGATCACATGCCAGTGCAGATGCGCCACCATATTACCTAGCGCTGCCAGGTTGATCTTGGTAGGCGAGAGCTGCTCACGCAGCACCTGCTCCACCACGGCCACAGCGTCCATGCACAGATTGCGGTCTGGCGCGCTCAGATCCGAGAATTCAGCCACATGGTCGTTCCAGACCACGCGATAAAAACCGGGAAAGCCGGCTTCCGCTGCGCGGATCACGCGCAGCTTCTCACCGCTCCAGATCAGTGCGCCGCCGTCGGTTGCACACAGAGGACAGTTGTCTTGATGGCTCATGGCGACCTCAGACCAGCACGCGCTCGATACCGCCATCGTTGGCGCGCTTGACGTAATCGGCCATCCAGTTCTCGCCCAGGATGTCGCGCGCCATCTCGACCACGATGTAGTCGGCTTCGAGCAGACCGTTGTTCAGATCGTTGCCGTAGCGCGAGAGGCCCTGCAGGCAGCTGGGGCAGCTGGTCAGGATCTTGACGTTGTCCTTCTCGCCCACCTTGCCGGTCTCGCGCAGCACTGCCTCGCTCTTGCGGATCTCTTCAGTCTTGCGAAAACGTATTTGCGTGGAGATATCGGGCCGCGTCACGCCCAGCGTGCCAGACTCACCGCAGCAACGCTCGCTCTTGAGCACATCGTCGCCCATCAAGGCCTTGACGGTCTTCATGGGGTCCTGCAGCTTCATGGGCGTGTGGCAGGGGTCGTGGTAGAGGTAAGCACCCTTGTTCTGCAGCGTGATGCCTTTTTCGAGCAGATATTCATGGATGTCGATGATGCGGCAGCCAGGGAAGATCTTGTCGAACTGGTAGCCCTGCAACTGGTCATAGCAGGTACCGCAGCTCACCACCACGGTCTTGATGTCCAGATAGTTGAGCGTGGTCGCCACGCGGTGGAAGAGCACACGGTTGTCCGTGATCATCTTCTCGGCCTTATCGAACTGGCCCGAGCCGCGCTGGGGATAGCCGCAGCACAGATAACCGGGCGGCAGCACGGTCTGCACGCCGGCATGCCAGAGCATGGCCTGGGTGGCCAGACCCACCTGGCTGAACAGGCGCTCAGAACCGCAACCAGGGAAGTAGAACACCGCCTCGGTATCCGACTTGGTAGCCTGCGGGTCCCGGATGATGGGCACGTAGTCCTTGTCCTCGATGTCCAGCAAGGCGCGCGCCGTCTTGGTGGGCAGACCACCAGGCAGCTTCTTGTTGATGAAGTGAATCACCTGCTCCTTGATGGGAGCCGTGCCCACCGATGCCGGTGGATGGGCAGTCTGCTTCTTGGCGACGGCCCCCAGCACATCGGCAGCCAGACGCTGGGCCTTGAAGCCCACACCCACCATGGCGGAGCGCATGAACTTGATGGTGTCCGGATTCGTCGCGTTGAGCATGGCCATGGCCAGCTTGTTGCCGGGCCTGAAGCTCTTCTTGTCCATCTTGCGCAGCAGATTGCGCATATTCATGGTCACGTCGCCGAAGTCGATCTTGACCGGGCAGGGGTTGAAGCACTTGTGGCAGACCGTGCAGTGGTCGGCCACATCCTCGAATTCCTGCCAATGCTGGAGCGAGACCCCACGGCGTGTCTGCTCTTCGTAGAGGAAGGCCTCCACCAGCAGCGAGGTCGCCAGAATCTTGTTGCGCGGCGAGTACAGCAGATTGGCGCGCGGCACATGAGTGGCGCACACGGGCTTGCACTTGCCGCAGCGCAGGCAATCCTTGACGGAGTTGGCGATGGCGCCAATGTCCGACTGCTGCATGATGATGGACTCATAGCCCATCAGGCCGAAGGACGGCGTGTAGGCATTGGTCAGGTCGGCAAACATCAGCGACTCGCGCGGCGAGCGGCCGTCGTGGCTCTGGTGCGCCGACGCATCCCATTCCTCGTTGCGGATCAGCTTGCCCTTGTTGAAGCGGCCCTCGGGGTCCACACGCTTCTTGTAATCGGCAAACGGTGCCAGCTCGGCATCCGAGAGGAATTCCAGCTTGGTGATACCGATGCCGTGCTCGCCCGAGATCACGCCGTCCAGGCTGCGCGCCAGCTCCATGATGCGGGCCACGGCTTCGTGCGCGGTCTGCAGCATTTCATAGTCGTCGGAGTTGACGGGAATATTGGTGTGCACATTGCCGTCGCCGGCATGCATGTGCAGCGCTACCCAGACACGGCCCTTGAGCACCTTCTGGTGAATCTCGTTGAGGGATTCACGCAGCGGCTGGAAGGCAGCGCCCGCGAAAATCTTGGACAACGGCTCCTTGAGCTGGGTCTTCCAGCTCGCACGCAGCCGGTGATCCTGCAGCTCGGGGAACAGCGTGGCCACGCCGTCCAGCCAGCCCTGCCAGAGCCCCCGCACCTCGGCCACCAGAGCCAGGGCCTGCTGCACACGGTCTTCGAGCAGCTCGGCGCTGGGGATATCCCCAGCGTCATCGCTCTTGCCCAGTGGCAGGTCGGAATGCTTGAAGAAACCGCTCAGCTCGTCGCAGAGCTTGAGCTTGTTGCGCAGCGACAGCTCGATATTGATGCGCTCGATGCCATCGGTGTACTCGGCCATGCGCGGCAGAGGAATCACCACGTCTTCATTGATCTTGAAGGCGTTGGTATGGCGCGAAATGGCTGCCGTGCGCTTGCGGTCCAGCCAGAACTTCTTGCGCGCTTCCGCACTGATGGCAATAAAGCCTTCGCCGTTGCGCGAATTGGCAATGCGCACCACTTCACTGGTCACGCGGGCCACTTCGTCGGCATCGTCGCCAGCGATATCGCCCAGCAGCACCATCTTGGGGAGATGGCCGTTGCCCTTCTTGCTCTTGGTCGCGTAACCCACGGCCTTGAGGTAGCGGTCGTCCAGGTGTTCAAGACCGGCCAGCAGCACGCCCGAGCGCTTTTGCTCGGCGAACATGAAGTCCTTGATCTCGACAATGGAGGGCACGGCATCCTTGGCGTTGCCAAAGAACTCCATGCACACGGTGCGCGTATGCGCGGGCATGCGGTGCACCACCCAGCGCGCGCTGGTGATCAGGCCGTCCGTGCCTTCCTTCTGGATACCGGGCAGGCCCGAGAGGAATTTGTCGGTCACGTCCTTGCCCAAGCCTTCCTTGCGGAAAGTGCTGCCCGGAATGTCCAGACGCTCGGTTCGGATAGGGGTCTTACCGTCCGCCTCGAAGTACTTGAGCTCGAAGCAGGCCATTGCGGCATCGTGAATCTTGCCGAGGTTGTGATCCAGGCGCGTGACTTCCAGCCACTGAGCGTCTGGCGTCACCATGCGCCAGGACACCAGATTGTCCAGGGCCGTGCCCCAGAGCACGGCCTTCTTGCCGCCCGCGTTCATGGCGATATTGCCGCCTATGCAGGAGGCCTCGATGGAAGTCGGGTCCACGGCAAACACGAAACCGCCGCGCTCGGCCGCATCGGCCACACGCTGGGTCACCACACCGGCTTCGGAGTAGATCGTGGGCACTTCGTGATCCACGCCGGGGATCATGCGCATCTCGACTTCGCTCAGCGCTTCGAGCTTTTCGGTGTTGATGACCACCGAACGCCATGTCAAAGGAATAGCACCACCCGTATATCCGGTGCCGCCTCCACGGGGAATAATGGTCAGACCCAGCTCGATACAGCCCTTGACCAGACCGGCCATCTCGGCTTCGGTATCGGGCGTCAGAACGACGAATGGGTATTCGACGCGCCAGTCGGTCGCGTCGGTCACATGGGCCACGCGCGACAGACCGTCGAATTTGATGTTGTCCTTGGCGGTGTAGGGGCGCAGCGTCTTTTGCACGCGGCGGCGCAGCTGCTCGGCCTCCACAAACGTGGCGTTGAATTCATGCACGGCACGATGCGCAGCATCCACCAATTGGCCCACCAGACGATCACGCACGGGGTCTTCGTTGGGCTCGCGGCGCTTGTCGATCTCAGCCAGACGGTGCTCCAGTGCCTCGACCAGCGACTTGCGGCGCTCGGGGTTGTGGATCAGGTCGTCCTGCAGATAGGGATTGCGCTGCACAACCCAGATATCCCCCAGCACCTCATAGAGCATGCGTGCAGATCGCCCCGTGCGACGTTCCTGACGCAGCTGGTTGAGCACATCCCACATGGATGAGCCCAGCAGACGGATCACGATCTCACGGTCAGAGAACGAGGTGTAGTTATAGGGAATCTCGCGCAGTCGAGCAGGTTCGGCAGCCTGTGCCTGCAAGGCGGCAGCCAACGCAATCGGTACATTCATGGGGTAGACCGTGTTGGGCGCCCGGTGGCGCCCCTAAGCCAGTGGGATGACGATTTTAAGCGACGCCCGCCTTCTTATGCTTTGCTGAGGACTCTGTCATGCCATCGCCATGGGCGACAGGCGCCGCCTTGAAACCAGCGCTGAAGCTGCCAGCAGCCTTTCCAGCTTCCCCCCTCGTTCATTGACACATGTCCAGGCAGGATATTTGAAGAATCATTCCAGCCATGTTCTTGCGCAACTCCCGATTTTCATAGGCTATTTACGACAGAACCAACCATTTACGAATCAAAAACAACTCAATACGAAAGACTACCAACAACAAACGAAATGAGCTTGCCATAGAATGGCGCAGCTTCGCGCGGCCTTGGTTCGTCATTTCGACGTCATCAAACTGTCAAACCTCTGAGGGTTGAGACCTACGACAGTCCGCGAAGTCCTGGCAAACAATGACACGTATATGTCATATGCATGACCTAATGTGCGTGCTGCACATTTAGTCACCCATAGTTAGAGGAGCCCTCATGCAATTCAAGCAACTGGCCATGGCCGCCGCCGTCGCCGCTACCGCCTTCTCGGCACAAGCCGCCACCGAAATCCAATGGTGGCATTCGATGACTGCCGTGAACAACGAGTGGGTCAACGACCTGGCCAAGCAGTTCAACGAAAGCCAGAAGGATTACAAGGTCGTGCCGACCTTCAAGGGCGTGTATGACGAGTCCATGACCGCTGCGATTGCCGCGTTCCGCTCGGGCAATGCACCCGACATCCTGCAAGTGTTTGAAGTGGGCACCGCTACCATGATGGCCTCCAAGGGCGCCACCGTGCCCGTGGGCAAGGTGATGGCCGACGCTGGCGTCGCTTTCGACCCCAAGGCCTATATCCCCGCCGTGGCTGGTTACTACACGGCCCCCAATGGCCAGATGCTGAGCTTCCCCTTCAACAGCTCGACAACGATCTTCTATTACAACAAGGACGCCTTCAAGAAGGCCGGCCTGAACCCCGACGTGGCTCCCAAGACCTGGCCCGAAGTGTTCGAAGCCGCCAAGAAGCTCAAGGCCAGCGGTCATAGCTGCCCCATGACGCTGGCATGGCAGGGTTGGACCCAGCTGGAGTCCTTCTCCACCTGGCACAACGTGGAATTCGCCACCGAACAGAACGGTCTGAGCGCCAATGGTTACAAGGCCCGCCTGAAGATCAACTCGCCTCTGCACGTCAAGCATATCGACAACCTGGCGGCTGCTGCCAAGGCCGGCGAATTCGTCTATAAGGGCCGTGCCTCCACCGCCCAGGCTTCGTTCACCGCCGGTGAGTGCGCCATGATCCAGACATCGTCCGGCTTCTACGGCGATGTGGCCAAGAACGCCAAGTTCGCCTACGGCCTGGCTCCCTTGCCCTACTACCCCGATGTGAAGGGCGCGCCCCAGAACACCGTGATCGGCGGCGCTTCGCTGTGGGTCATGGCCGGCAAGTCGGCAGAACACTACAAGGGCGTGGCCAAGTTCTTCGAATTCCTGTCCCAGACCAAGGTTCAGGCAGCTTCTCACCAACGCACCGGCTATCTGCCTGTGACCATGGCTGCCTATGAACTGACTGACAAGTCCGGCTTCTACCAGAAGCACCCCGGCACCGACACTGCCGTGACGCAGATGATCCGCAAGGTCACCAACAACTCGCGCGGTATCCGTCTGGGCAACTATGTGCAGATCCGCACCATCGAGGACGAAGAACTCGAACAGGTGTGGGCAGGCAAGAAGACCGGCCAGCAAGCGCTGGACGCCATCGTGAGCCGCGGCAACGAACTGCTGGCCCGTTTCGAGCGTTCTTACAAGAAGTAATCCTGCCGGCGCCGCAAGGCGCCTGCGGGCCCGCTGTGCCTTCACCCAAGGCACAGCCCCTTGAATGCCACGTTGACTGAACCCAGGCTCCGGTGGTTTTTTTATTTGTGACTCCTCATGGAAAAACGCGTTCTTTTCCGATCCAGATGGCTGCCCTGGGTGCTGATAGCGCCCCAGCTCCTCATCATCGGTATCTTCTTTTTCTGGCCCGCTGGTCAGGCTGTCCTCCAGTCATTCCAGATGGAAGACGCGTTCGGCATGAGCTCCGAATGGGTAGGCTTGGACAACTTCAGACAGTTGCTCGATGACCCCACCTATCTGAATTCCTTCAAGCGCACCGCACTGTTTTCCGTGCTGGTCGCAGGCATCGGTATCGCCACATCGCTGGCCCTGGCCATTTTTGCCGACCGCATCATCCGTTTCGCCATGGTCTACAAGACCCTGCTGATCGTGCCCTACGCCGTCGCTCCCGTGATCGCCGGCGTGCTCTGGGTGTTCATGTTCTCGCCCTCCATCGGTGTGGTGACCTATTACCTGGGCAAGCTGGGCTACGACTGGAATCACCTGATGAACGAAAACCAGGCCATGACCCTGATCGTCATCGCCTCGGTGTGGAAACAGATTTCCTACAACTTCCTGTTCTTCCTTGCGGGCCTGCAGTCCATCCCCAAGGCGCTGATCGAAGCGGCTTCCATTGATGGCGCCGGCCCATGGCGTCGTTTCTGGAACATCCAGCTGCCTCTGCTGTCGCCCACCACCTTCTTCCTGCTGGTGATCAACATCGTCTACGCCTTCTTCGACACCTTCGGCATCATCGACGCAGCTACCCACGGCGGCCCCGGCCAGTCGACCTCGATCCTGGTCTACAAGGTCTATCTGGACGGCTTCAAGGCGCTGGATCTGGGCGGCTCGGCCGCGCAGTCGGTCATCCTGATGTTTATCGTTGTCGTGCTGACTGTGATCCAGTTCCGCTATGTTGAAAAGAAAGTGCAGTACTGATCATGGTGGATCGCAACCCCTGGCTTAATTTCCTCTCTCACGCCGTACTGATTCTCGGCGTGGCCATCGTCGCCTTCCCGCTGTATCTGGCGCTGATCGCGTCCACCCATACGGCCGACGCCATCGTGCAGGCCCCCATGCCGCTGCTGCCCGGTGCCCACATGTGGGACAACTACAAGGAAGCGCTGCTGGGCTCCGGCAAGCTGGGCTCCAACACCAATGTCGTGCGCATGATGTGGGTGAGCTTTGTCGTGGCCATGATCATCACCGTGGGCAAGATCGCCATCTCCCTGCTCTCGGCCTTTGCCATCGTCTACTTCCGCTTCCCCTTCAAGATGCTCTGCTTCTGGGCCATTTTCCTGACCCTGATGCTGCCCGTGGAAGTGCGTATCCTGCCCACCTACAAGGTTGTGGCCGAGCTGGGCCTGCTCAACAGCTATGCCGGTCTGTCGCTGCCGCTGATTGCATCGGCCACGGCCACCTTCCTGTTCCGTCAGTTCTTCCTGAGCGTGCCGGACGAGCTGGTGGAAGCGGCCCGCATTGACGGCGCCGGCGCCATGCGCTTTTTCAAGGACATCCTCGTGCCCTTGTCCAAGACCTCGATTGCCGCCCTGTTCGTGATCCAGTTCATCTACGGCTGGAACCAGTACCTGTGGCCTCTGCTCATGACCACCTCGGAAGACATGTACCCCGTGGTCGTGGGTATCAAGAGCATGCTGGGCGGTGGCGGCGACGCCAGCGTGGACTGGAATATCGTGATGGCCACTGCCATCCTGGCCATGCTGCCGCCTACGGCCGTGGTGATGCTGATGCAAAAGTGGTTTGTGAAGGGTCTGGTGGATACCGAGAAGTAAGCCTCGCCCCAAGACTCCCCCTCTTTTGCCCCATTGAACGAATACCTGGAATACCTCTCATGGCATCCATCTCTCTGAAGAACATCATCAAGCGTTACGGCACCGGCAAGGCTGCCGTGCCTGTCATTCACGGCATCAACGTCGAAATCAAGGACGGCGAATTCATCGTTCTGGTCGGCCCCTCGGGCTGCGGCAAGTCCACTCTGCTGCGCATGATCGCCGGACTGGAAGAAATCACCGACGGCGACCTGCTGATCGGCGACAAGAAGGTCAACGACCTGGAACCCGCCAAGCGCAATATCGCCATGGTGTTCCAGAACTACGCGCTGTACCCGCACATGACCAACTACGAGAACATGGCCTATGGCCTGAAGCTCGCCAAGGTACCCGAAGACGAAATCAAGCGCCGCGTGGACAAGGCCGCCAAGATTCTGGAACTGAGCCACCTGCTGGACCGCAAGCCCCGCCAGCTGTCGGGCGGCCAACGCCAGCGCGTGGCCATGGGCCGCGCCATCGTGCGCCAGCCCCAGGTCTTCCTGTTTGACGAGCCGCTGTCCAACCTGGACGCCAAGCTTCGCGGCCAGACCCGCCTGGAAATCCAGAAGCTGCACGCCGAGCTGGGCATCACCAGCCTGTTCGTGACCCACGACCAGGTCGAAGCCATGACACTGGCCCAGCGCATGGTGGTAATGAACGGCGGCTATGTGGAGCAGTTCGGCACGCCCGAAGAGGTCTACCACACGCCGGCGTCCACCTTTGTGGCCAGCTTCATCGGCTCGCCCCCCATGAACCTGCTGAAGAACTCGCCCAACGGCAAGCCCGGCCTGATCCTGGGCATCCGCCCCGAACATATCGACCTGGTCGAGGCCGGTGGCGTGGAGTTCAAGGTCCACACCGTGGAACTACTGGGCGCCGAACGCCTGCTGTACGGCAAGGTCGGCGACGAGGATGTGACCGTGCGCGTGGAAGAAGGCAAGCCCTTCCCCAAGCCCGGCGAAACCGCCCGTATTTCCGCCCGCGAAGACCGTCTGCACTGGTTCAACGCTGAAACAGGCAAGCGCGTCTGATTCAGCCAAAGGTCACACCAGACTGACTTTTCAAAGAGCACCCAGGCACCAGCTTGCGGTGCTCTTGTCACATAAAGGCATACAAAAGTTATGACTACCGCATTGAAACCCTGGCCTTACCCCCGCTGGGCAGCCCACCGTGGCGCCGGCAAGCTGGCCCCCGAGAACACCATGAGCGCCTTCCGCCTGGGCGCCCAGCATGGCTACCGCTTCTTTGAATGCGATGCCAAGCTCAGCAAGGATGGCGTGCTGTTCCTGATGCACGACGCCACACTGGAGCGCACCACCAACGGCCATGGCATCGGCGGCGAGCTGACCATGGGAGAGATCGCTCAGCTCGATGCAGGCAGCTGGCACTCGCGCGCCTATGCGGGTGAGGCCCTGCCCACGCTGGAAGCCCTGGCACGCTGGTGCCTGGCCAACCATCTGCACCTGAATGTGGAAATCAAGCCCACGCCCGGCCAGGAAGAGGAAACAGGCCGTGCCTGCGGCGAGCTGATGAACCGCATCTGGCCCAAGGACATCGTCCAACCCTTATTCACCTCGTTCAAGGCCAGCTCGCTCAAGTGCGCACGCGAGGTAGCACCCCATATCCCGCGCGGCCTGCTGGTGGACAAGCTTGCCGACGGCACGGGGGACGCCGATCTGAAAATCGCGCTGGATCTGGACTGCTCGGCCATGGTGCTCAACCAGGGCCTGTGGAGCCCAGAGCTGGTTGCCAAGGTGCATGGCGCAGGCCTGCGCTGCAGCAGCTACACCGTCAACGACGAATGGGCCGCCCAGCGCCTGATAGACCTGGGCACGGACGGCATCATCACCGACCGCGTGGACCTGTTCAGCCCCGCGCAGACGGGCAAGCATATCTAATTTGAGAGCTGCCGCCGCTTAACCAGTCGATATTTCAGGAATGATCAAGTCTGAAATCTTTGTATAAAAAGCGCTAACAGCTCTCTTACTGATAGCAAACAAAAGCCCGACCACTGCAAAGTGACCGGGCTTTTTTGCGTTCACGACCTCCAATACTGGCGCTGACAGAATCAGAGCAGCCCAGCAAGAGCCGCCTCGCGGCGATGGCTGCGTCCCCTGCCCGCAGTGCGCAGCGCTGCGAGAGCGGGGGAAGGCGCGGGGCCGCCTAGGCACAGCGCCTCAGGGGGGTGTCAATCCAGCTTCGTACCCGATGCCTTGACCGCAGCAGCCCAGCGCGGCGTTTCGGCCGCCAGGAACTTGCCAAAGGCTTCCGAGTCCAGGAAGGCAGGATCCGCGCCCTGCTCCACCATGCGGCCGCGTACATCGGCCATGTTCATGACCTGACCAAAGGCATTGCTGAGCTTGGCCACCACATCCTTGGGGGTGTTGGCGGGAGCCAGAAAGCCGTAAAAGCCCACGACTTCAAAGCCCTTGAGACCGGATTCGATCGCTGTCGGCACCTCGGGCAATGCGGGGTTGCGCTCCTTGCTGGTCACGGCCAGGGCACGTACCTTGCCCTGCTTGTGATAAGCCGCAGCCTGGGGAATGCTCTCGGCCATGAACTGCACCTGACCGCCGATCAGATCGGTAAAGGCCGGGGCACTGCCCTTGTAGGGGATATGCACCAGGTCCACGCCCGCTGCACTCTTGAACATCTCGGGCACCAGATGGCTGATGCCACCGTTGCCGGCCGAGCCAAAATTGATCTTGCCAGGATTGGCCTTGGCATAGGCAATCAGCTCCTGCAGATTCTTGGCAGGCACCTTGTTGTTGACCAGCAAGGCCAGCGGCTGCATGGCAGTACGCGCAATGGGAGTGAAGTCCTTGAGCGTGCTGTAGGGTAGCTTGCTGTAGAGCGCGGGGTTGATCACCATCACGCCGGTATTGGCCAGCATCAATGTGTAGCCATCGGCCGACGAGCGCATCACATCCTGCGCGCCCACGGAGCCGCCGGCACCGGGCTTGTAATCGACCACGACGGGCTGACCCAGAATGCCCTGCAACTTGTCGGTCAGCAGACGGGCATGCTGATCCAGCGGGCCGCCCGCCGGAAAGCCCATGACGATGCGAATGGGCTTGCTGGGGAAGGCATCGGCAGCCTGAGCACCCATGGACATGAGCAGGCCTGCACCAGCCATCAGGGCTGCCAGGCAGGTGCGAACGGTTTTCTTCATTGTTGTCTCCATCACGAATAGAAATTGTGCGAACGCATCCAAGCCTGAATTGCCCTGGTGCGCCCCTCTCCGGGAGGCTGCAGTGTAGCGGCGCATTGCACGCCGCCCAGCGTTGATTCAGAGGTGAAGCATCCGCATAAACCCATGGAAACGCCCAAGAAAAAAGCGCTTCATCAAGGAAGCGCTTTGACAGGAATCCCGGGGCCCGATCGCGATCAGCGCTTGGGCTGCCAGGCCAAAGCCTTGTTCTGCTGTTCGGCCACCTGGGCGATCGAGAGCTTTTGCGCGGTCTCGTCGCGGCGCTTGGCCGCGTCGCCACCCAGCTCCATGGCGGCCAGGTTGTACCAGAAATAGGCCTTGGCATTGTCACGCGGCACGCCCTGGCCCTGCGCATAGACCATGCCCAGATTGAACTGGGCTGCGGCATCGCCTTGCTCGGCGGAGCGCTGGTACCACTGCACGGCCTTGCCGTAGTCGCGCGCCGTGCCCTGGCCTTCGGCATACATCACGCCCAGGCGGTTCTGCGCACCGGAGTGGCCTTGCTCGGCCGCAGCCAGATACCACTTGAGAGCCTGAGCCGGGCTGGCCGCACCGCCCTGACCGTCGGCATACAGACGCGCCAGATTGAACTGGGCCGAGGCATCGCCCTTGTCGGCCGCACGGCGGAACCATTGCATGGCCGTCGCATAGTTTTGCGGCACGCCTCGGCCTTCGGCGTAGAGCGTGCCCACGTTATTGATGGCAGCGGCATGGCCTTGCTCGGCCGCCTTCTGATACCACTGCAGGGCCGTGCCGTAGTTCTGGGGCGTACCCAGGCCTTCGGCATAAACCGTACCCAGGTTGTACTGGGCATCGGCATGGTTCTGGTCGGCGGCGCGCTGGAACCATTGCGCGGCATAGGCCGGGCTTTGCTCCACACCCAGGCCGTAAAGATACAGGCGACCCAGATTGTTCTGGCCATCGGCATTCCACTGTTCGGCACTCTTTTGGAACCATCCCGCCGCAGTCTGGTAGTTGCGCGAGACCCCCACGCCATCCATATACATGCGACCCAGGCTGTTCTGGGCGCGGGCATCGCCTTGTTCCGCAGCACGCTGCAGCCACTGGGCGGCCTGCACGGGATCGAGCTTCACGCCCACGCCATCGGACAACATGGAGCCCAGCTGATTCTGTGCCTCGGCATGGCCTTGGTCGGCGGCCTTCTTGAACCAGTCTGCCGCCGTCATGTAGTTGACGGCCACGCCATTACCCTTGAGGTAACGCTGACCCAGCTCGAACTGCGCCGTCACATGACCTTGCGCCGCGGCTTTTTCCAGCCACTGGGCAGCCGTGCCAAAGCTCTGGGGAACGCCCAGACCTTCCTGATAGAGGTGAGACAGGTTGTACTGCGCCACGGCATTGCCCTGCTGGGCAGCACGCGCGTACCACTGGGCCGCTTCGCGGTAATTCTGTGGCACACCCTGACCGCTGGCATACAGGGCGCCCAGGCTGTTTTGCGCACCCACATGGTTTTGCGCGGCGGCCTTGCGGAACCATTGCACAGCCGTGGCGGCATTCTGCGGCACGCCCTGACCATGCATATACATCTCGCCCAGTTGATTCTGGGCCTTGGCGTCACCCCGCTCGGCGGCCTGCAAAGGCCCGGCAGGGGATGCCACACGGGAGCCAGAAATCGGCAAAGGCCCGTACTGGAGGCGGCTGAATTCGAACTGCGGACCGGAGGTACTGGCGCGGGCATCGCGCAGGAAATTCATACGGCCTTCTGCTCCGGCTTGCGCGGATGCGCTCTGGGCAAAAGCCGCCAGACTCGACATGACCAGCACTGCGATGGGAGTGAACTTCATTCCGGTACGATTCCTAGACGCTTTGTTTCGTGTAGTTACATCAGATATACGATGACACCAGCCTGCGAGCGTAACTGATTCTGATAGCAGATAAGGCAAGGAATCCCTGAATCGCAGCTTCCTCGCCACAGTTTTTTGACATTTCCAGGCTGAAATAAAAAGCCCGGCGATGCCGGGCTTTGGACAGGTTTTTCTGGATTTCTCGAGAAATTGGCGCTCAGTTTGTAGCCATTTGTTGCTCAACATAATCGGCCACCACCTGCATGAGCTGGGCAAAGTGGGCGCGCAGCGGCTCAAAGCCGGCATTGGTCTCGCGCGTATCCTCATCCATATAGACAGGGCGACGAATCTCGATCTGCAGCGAATGACGGCCCAGCTGCGGCTGACCGATACGACCAATCAGCTCCACCCCCTTGTAAGGCTCGTTATAAGCCACGCTATAGCCAAAGCCTTGGAGCGTGTCGCCGATCAGGTGTATGAACTCCGGCGCACAGGTTGTGCCATCGCGGTCTCCGAGCACAAAGTCGGCCAGCGGCGGCGCATCGGTACGCCCCAGGCGCTGATACACATCGTTGGGCATGGAATGCAGATTCAGATGCCAGACGCGGCCAAAACGGCTCACGCTGTCATCGATCGCCTGCGCCAACGCCACATGGTAGGGACGCCAGTAATTGGCAATACGATGCTGCACCTCCGCCACCGTACGTTTGCGCTCATACAGCGGCGTCGCCACACCGGCCTTGCTGATGCGCTGCCAGATCAGGCCCAGCCCTTGCTGGGTCTTGACACTGGGCGCCAGCGGCACGGGCCACTCGCCCTCGATCTGCGCCGGGTCCAGATCGGACTCGTTGCGATTGGGGTCGATATAGGTGCGCGGGAATGTGGCCTCGAGCAGGCTTGCACCAAACTCGGGCCAGCGGTCCCAGAGCGCCGCCACATGCGTGTCCTCGCCACGGCGCAGCAGGCTCATGGGCACGACCGCACCGAAGTCCTCGGGATAGGCCGTGCCGCTATGTGGCGAATCGCAGACTATGGGCAGCACCCGGCCTTGGGGCAGATGCACTAGCACCGGCTGGTCGGGCAGGGCTTGCAGAAAGTCAGGCAAAGACATCCAGGCCTTCATCAGTCCAGCTTGATATTGGCGCGCTTGGCCACAGCGGTGTAGCGGTCGATGGCGGTCTTGATCTGCTTTGCAAACTGCTCGGGCGTATTGCCCATGGATTCGCCCGAGATGGACTTCTGCTTTTCCAGATAGTCAGGCATGGCCATGGCCTTGTGGGCAGCGGCATTGAGCTTGTCGATGATGGGCCTGGGTGTGCCGGCAGGCGCCACCAGCCCGAACCAGCCGCCATCACCCATCTGGGGGAAGCCCAGCTCGGTATAGGTAGGCACATCGGGCAGCACATCGGCGCGCTTGAAGGCCAGCACGGCCAGAGGGCGCAGCTTGCCATCCTTGATATGCGGCAGGGTCGAGGGCAGGTTGTCCGTCATGGCATTGACCTGGCCGCCCAGCGCATCGGTGATGGCCTGGCCTGCTCCCTTGTAAGGGATGTGCAGCAGGTCGATACCGGCCAGATTCATGAAGTTCTCGATATTGGCATGACCCAGCGATCCCGTGCCCGGCGAGGCAAAGCTGTACTTGCCGGGGTTGGCCTTGGCCAGGGCAATGAATTCCTTCATGGTCTTGGCGGGTACGCTGGCGTTGACCACAAACACGCTGGGCACGGCCATCACATTGGTGATGGGAGCGAAGTCCTTGATCGCGTCGTAAGGCAGCTTGCGGAAGATGGCGGGGTTGGAGCCATGGGTAGACACCGTGGCCATGCCGATGGTGTAGCCGTCGGCGGCGGCCTTGGCCACTTCGGAGGCGCCGATGGAGCCTCCTGCGCCACCCTTGTTGTCCACCACTACGGACTTGCCCAGCACCGTGCTCATCTTCTCGGCCAGCAGGCGCGCGACCATGTCGGTGGAGCCACCGGCACCGAAGGGCACGACCAGGCGGATGGGACGATTGGGGTAATCGGCTGCGGCATTGGCAGCAAACGCGGGGGACAGCGCTGCTGCAGCTGCGCAAGCAGCAATGGACGACAGAACGGTACGACGAATAGCCATGCGGCTTCTCCTTGGATCTCTTGAAAGACTGGTTATGAGTCGGTTGAGAGCACTTCATCCGGCGCTCCGCCGGCACTCCGACCTTTTTTTCATTCTGTGCCGCTGACCACACAACGAAAAGCGACAAGACGGCACGCAAGTATTACCAGCCGTCATAATTCAAGACGTCATGCGCATGCACTCCCCCTCCCTGTCCGAACTTCACGCCTTTGCCGCCGCGGCCCGCCTGGGCAGCTACTCGCTCGCCGCACAGGAGCTGTATGTGACGCAGGGCGGCGTCAGCCGGGCCATTGCTCGGCTTGAGGAGCATCTGGGCTTTGCCTTGTTCGAACGCCTGGGCAGACGCAACGCGCTCACCCCGGCAGGGCAGGACTATCTGCAGGCGGTAGAGCCCGCCGTCATGGCGATAGAAGCCGCATCGGCCGCCGCACGCCGGCGCCGTCACGGGCCGCAGTTGCGCCTGTCGGTCATTCCCACGCTGTTCAGCCACTGGCTGATTCCACGCCTGCCCGACTTCAACCGCCGCCATCCGCAAATCATGCTCTCCTTTGCGCCCTACCGGCGCGACGATCCGCTCAACGCTCCCGAGATCGATGCCTGGATTCGCGTCGGCGGCCAGCAATGGCCGGCGGGCATGGAAGCCGAATATGTGATTGGCCGCGACCTGATACCCATCTGCCACCCGCGCGAGCTGCAGGGGCCTGCCCCTATTCGCACCGAGCAGGATTTGCTGGGCCGCCCGCTGCTGTTCCACACCAACTACCCAGGCAACTGGGCCAGCTGGATGCAGGCCCGGGGTCTGAGCCAGCCCTGTCCCGCCCCGATTGCAGACTTTGAAACCGTGGCCTTGCTGGTGCAGGCCGTGGCCGCCGGCATGGGCGTGGCCGTGGTACAGCGCTGTCTGGTCGAGGAAGACCTGGCTGCAGGCCGCGTGGCCCTGGCTCTGGATGCACCGGTCAATATCGAACGCGGCTACTTTCTGTGCCGCCCGGCCAACCGCACAGCGACGGAGGCTCTCGATCAATTCAGAAGCTGGATACGGGAGCAGGCCGCACCCAAGGCAATTTCACTCTGAACAGCGGGCACAAATACAACAGTCGCCTTGAGTCACATCAAGCTTTTGCACAAAACAGCTTCGCGTTTGATGCCGCAATCAACGCCAACCGCGTGAAAGCACCCACTGGCACAAGGCACTTAAGCCGACCAAAGCGGCATAGCTGGCCATCTTTCCATCCCGGGAAAACAGCCACAAACCGGCAAGCAGAACCAAGCTTCCCAGTATGAAATTAATAGCTACTTGCGCAATAAAGGATTGGGATCCAGGCTTGTTTTGCTTGAAAATACGAGCACATAGCGCCAAGCCCAGCGCCATAAAAAACGCCGGGGCCACAAAGTTCAGCAAATGATTCACGCTCGCAATAAGACCCATGACAGCAATCGTTTCCAAGGCTTTGAGGCGGCAAGATGCCCAATCCGGCACGAAATTTTATAATCGGCACTTATGGCAGTCTGGGCTCTAGGTATCAATCACCACACGGCTCCGCTCGATATGCGGGGCCGTTTTGCGTTCGCGCTCGATCAGATCGCGCCGACGCTGCAGGGTCTGCGCAGCTCTCTGAGCAGCTCCGGCAAAGCCCATGATGCTGTGGAGACCGCCATTCTCTCCACCTGCAACCGCACGGAAATCTACTGCGCCGCCAATGCGCCTGCCATGGAGCACACCGTGCACTGGCTGGCCAATAGCGGCGGCGTGACGCCCGAGCTGTTGCGCCAGCACTCCTATTTGCTGCAGGACGGCTCGGTCGCCCGCCATGCCTTCCGCGTCGCGTCGGGCCTGGACTCCATGGTGCTGGGCGAAGCCCAGATCCTCGGGCAGATGAAGAATGCCGTGCGCGCCGCCGAGACCGCGGGCGCTCTGGGCTCCACGCTGAACCAGCTGTTCCAGCGCAGCTTTGCCGTTGCCAAGGAGGTGCGCAGCTCCACCGAAATCGGCGCGCACTCGATTTCCATGGCTGCCGCCGCCGTGCGTCTGGCCGGTCAGCTGTTCGAAGACCTGACCAAGATCCGCGTGCTGTTTGTCGGCGCAGGCGAGATGATCGAGCTGGTCTCCACCCACTTTGCCGCACGCAACCCCAAGCAGATCACCATCGCCAACCGTACCATGGAGCGCGGCGAGAAGCTCGCGGCCCAATTCGGCGCCGGCACCATGCGTCTGGCCGATCTGCCAGAGCATCTGCACGAATACGACGCCATCATCAGCTGCACCGCCTCCACCCTGCCCATCATCGGCCTGGGAGCGGTGGAATCGGCACTCAAGAAGCGCAAACGCCGCCCCATCTTCATGGTCGATCTGGCCGTGCCACGCGATATCGAATCCGAGGTCAAGAACCTCAACGACGTCTATCTCTATACCGTGGACGATCTGGCAACCGTCGTGCGCACCGGTCAGGCCCAGCGCCAGGCCGCCGTGCAACAGGCCGAGGTCATCATCGACACCGGCGTGCAAAGCTTTATGCAATGGATGGACCAGCGCAAGCCCGTAGGCGGCTCGGTCTCGCTGATCCAGCAGGTCAACGCCCAGGCCGACGAATGGCGCGCGCTGGAGATTGCCCGTGCCAAAAAGCTGCTGGCCAAGGGCGAAGACATCGACACCGTGCTGGAAGCGCTCTCGCGCGGTCTCACACAGAAAATGCTGCACGGCACCATGGCCGAGCTGCACAAGGGTGGTGCCGAGGAGCGCGCCCAGACGGCCGATGCTGTCTCCCGCCTGTTCCTGCGCGCCAGCCGCAACTCCAGCAAGCTTTAGCGGCGCTCGCCCGCATGCCGCGCTTCCCTTCCCGCAGCGCCCGGGCCCGGTCGTGGCCTGAAGACTTTCCCTTCTCCTCCCCTTCAAGGAACATGCCGCCGCGCATATTCCCAGCCATTGGTAGACACCATGCAAGACTTTTTGCGCAACCAGCTAGAACGCTATGCCCAACGCCTGCAGGAGCTGGACTTCCTGCTCTCGCGCGAGGACATCATGGGCGACATGAAGCAGTACCGCGCCATCTCGCGCGAACATGCCGACGTGACGGCCATTGCCAGCCGCTACACCCGCTATCAGCAGACCGAGGCCGACGTCTCCGCTGCCCGCGAAATGCTCGCGGACTCCCAAGATTCGCCCGACATGGTTGAGATGGCGCAGGAGGAAATCGCCGGTGGCGAGCAGGAGCTGCTCAAGCTCGAAGCCGAGCTGCAGCGTCTGCTGCTGCCCAAGGACCCCGATGACGCTCGTCCCGCCTTCGTGGAAATCCGCGCCGGCACCGGCGGCGACGAATCCGCGCTGTTTGCCGGCGATCTGACCCGCATGTACACCCGCTATGCAGCCAACGTGGGCTGGAAAGTGGAAGTCATGAGCGCCAACGAGAATGAAATCGGTGGCTACAAGGAAGTGGTGCTGCGCATCGAGGGCGACAACGTCTACGGCGCGCTGCGCTTCGAGTCCGGCGGCCACCGCGTCCAGCGTGTGCCTGCCACCGAAACCCAGGGCCGCATCCACACCAGCGCCTGCACCGTGGCCGTGATGCCCGAGCCCGACGAGGCCGAGGCCATCACCCTCAACCCCGCCGATCTGCGCATAGACACTTTCCGCGCCAGCGGTGCAGGTGGTCAGCACATCAACAAGACCGACTCCGCCGTGCGCGTGGTCCACCTGCCTACCGGCATCGTCGCCGAATGCCAGGACGGCCGCAGCCAGCACAGCAACAAGGCCAAGGCTCTGCAGGTGCTGCAGGCCCGCATCCAGGAAAAAGAGCGCAGCGAGCGCGCCGCCAAGGAAGCGGCCATGCGCAAAGGTCTGATAGGCTCTGGCGACCGCAGTGACCGCATCCGCACCTACAACTTCCCGCAAGGCCGCCTGACCGACCACCGCATCAACCTCACGCTATACAAGCTGCTGGCCGTGATGGAAGGCGATCTGGGCGACGTGATCGAAGCCCTGCAACATGCCCGCGAAGCCGAACTGCTTGCCGAACTAGAGACCCATTGATATGAGACGACTGCTGCCAGACCTGGGCACCCTGCTGCTTTCCTGCACCCTGCTGACAGCCTTCCTCAGCCCTGCCCATGCACTGGTGGTGCGCAAGCCCTCGGCTTATGACTCCGGCGCAGGCAGCCCGGTCGATGCCAGCGGCAACCGCACCTCTCCCGCCAGCCTCGGCCTTCTGGGCAACCGTGCGGACTTTGACCGTCTGGCCCGCGTCTATGACGCCGGCAGCGCCAACGCCATGCCGCATCTGCTGTTTGTCATCGACCGTCAAAGCAAGCCCGCCAAGATCTATTTCATCAACACACCGCGTTACGCCTTTCACGAAGATTTCCTGCATGCCAAGCATCTGCTGCCACCGGGCAAACAGGCGCTCAACCGCAATTACCGCGAGCCCGACCGACGCTTTATCCTGGGCACGCTGAGCTGGCAGCCCATGCTCAAGGACTACAGCTATGAGTTCTGGGAAGGCGACCAACTGACCCCGCAGCTGCTGCAGACCACGGCCAACGCGCTCAAGACCAGCTTCTTCGCCCCGGTACGCTTCAAGGCCAACTCCACCTTGCATGAGGCCGTCGCCCAGACCGCCGGTATCGAAGCCGTAACCCAGGCGCAGTTGCTGGGCTCGCAGACTTTCCTGCCTTTGAACCAGGGCCGAGCCACGGGTCGGCTGCGCATTTTGTCTGCGGCAGAAGCAGTCAGCGATCTGAAACCGCAGGACATCGTCCTGTTGCGCGAAGTTCCCATCAGCCTACCCCCGGTTGCCGGCATAGTCACGGAGCGCCCTTCCACCGTGCTTTCCCACGTCAACCTGCTGGCCCGCGGCTGGGGCATACCCAATGCCTATGTGCAGGAAGCCGCCGAGCAATATGCACCGTTCAACGGCCAATGGGTACATATCGATGTTCAGCCCTCTGGCATGCAACTGCGCGCTGCCACCGATGCCGAGCGTCAGGCCGCCGAGAAGAATTTCCAGAACAAGCCCGCCAATGGTAATCGCGTGCTCATCAAGCCTGATCTGAAGCGCAGCGACTTGATTCCACTGACCAGCCTGCGCAGCACAGACCGCCAGCGCTGCGGGGCCAAGGCCGCCAACCTGGGGGAAATTCAGTCGGCCAGGCTGGCCGATGTGATCGTGCCCGATGGTTTTTGCATTCCCTTTGCCGCCTATGCCGACTTCATGCGCGGCAACGGCCTGGCAGAACGCATTGCCCGCATGCGCCAGCAGCCCGGTTTTGCTACAGATGCAGGAGTTCGCAGGCAGGCCCTGTCTGCGCTGCAGGCCGAAATCGAACAATGGCCTGTTAGTCCGCCGGTCGCAGACGCCTGGGCCAAGCGTTGGGCCAGCCAGCTGGGCAGCCAGGGCGTATTTGTGCGCAGCTCCTCAAGCTCCGAAGACCTTCCCGGCTTCAGCGGCGCGGGTCTCTACACCACCGTCCCCAATGTGCGCAGCAGCGCCGATCTGGCAGCAGCCGTGCGCAAGGTCTGGGCCTCGGTCTACAACTTCGAGGCCTGGGAAGCCCGCCAGGCCGCGGGCATTGACGACCAGCAGGTTGTCATGTCCGTCTTTGTGCAGAAGGCCGTGGACTCCACGGCTTCGGGCGTGATGATCACGCGCGACCCGTTTGATGCCGCCCGCCGCTACGCCAGCTATATCGCCGCCAAGCGTGGCATAGGCATACGCGTGGTGGAAGGCAAGCGAGTCGCAGAGCAAATCCTCTATAACAGCCGCAGCAAGGCCGTGCAGGTGCTCAACCGCTCCGATGACAACGTGGCTCTGCAACTCGACAACGCAGGCGGCGTGCGCGAAGTACCCGTGGCCGCCGGCCGCGCCGTTCTCAGCGATGAACTGGTGCAGCGCCTGGCCCGCGCCGGTGCCGGCATCAAGCAGCGCTTTGGCGGCAGGGATCAGGATATTGAATGGGCCGTGCAGGGCGATCAGCTCATCATCCTGCAGTCGCGCCCCTTTATCTCGGCGCCCGGTCGTTAAGAACATGACAGAGATCATCACTCCCAGCCCGCTCAACGTGGCTCAGGCACTTGCACAAGCCGCCCGCCAAGGCATAGCTCGTGTCGATGCACAGATGCTGCTGCTACATTTAGTGCAGCAGCCAGCGCATGCCCGTGCCTGGCTTATCACGCATGACACCGATATTCTGAGCACCGAGCAGCAGCAACGCTGGGAGCAATTGTGCGCCCTGCGCCAGCAAGGCACACCCGTTGCCTATCTGACCGGAAACAAGGAGTTCTACGGCCTGAATCTGGCCGTGGACAGCCGTGTGCTGGATCCGCGCCCCGATACCGAGACCCTGGTGGACTGGGCGCTGGAACTGATGCCCGAGAACCGGCCCCTGCGTGCTGTCGATCTGGGCACCGGCAGCGGCGCCATTGCTCTGGCATTGCAAAGCCAGCGCCCTACCGCGCAGGTCTTCGCTGTCGACGCCAGTGCCGATGCACTGGCCGTCGCCCAAAGCAATGCCCGGCAGCTGAAACTGCCAGTGCAGTTTGCCCATGGCAGTTGGCTGGAGCCACTGGCTGGCCAGGCTGCCTTCGATCTGGTGATCAGCAACCCTCCCTATATCCGCTCGGATGACCCCCACCTGGCCGCCCTCACCCATGAGCCGCTTTCGGCACTGGCCAGCGGAGCGGACGGACTGCAAGATATCCGTGCCATCATCAGTCAGACCCCTCAGGTGCTCAAGGCCGGTGGCTGGCTCATCTTCGAGCATGGCTGGGATCAGGCCGATGATGTGACCCAACTGATGCGCGAGGCAGGCTTTGTCCAGGTGCAGCACCGAAGAGACCTCGCAGGCATAGAACGCTGCACCGGCGGCCAATGGCCCGGCAAGGCTTGAAATTCCGTCAGGCAGCCTCAGCTAAGACCGCACAGGATTTCTTCACATTTCCTCACACCGCCGCATTGCTTGCAGACGGTGAAATAATCACAGACATCGCGGCTGGTACCGCCATTTCCAAAATCCGGAGCCCACTATGAGCAACACCCAACAACGCATCGACGACCTGGTCAAGAACAACGACATCCTGCTGTTCATGAAGGGCAACGCCAGCTTCCCTCAGTGCGGCTTCTCGGGCCGTGCCATCCAGATCCTCAAGGCCTGCGGCGTGGATGCCAAGTCCATCGCCACCGTGAACGTGCTGGAAGACCAGGAAATCCGCCAGGGCATCAAGGACTACAGCCAGTGGCCCACGATTCCCCAGCTCTACATCAAGGGCGAATTCATCGGTGGCTCGGACATCATGATGGAGATGTACGAATCGGGCGAGCTGCAGCAAGTGCTGGCCGCCAAGTAAGCCGCATCCCGTCTGCAAGCCACCGGCACCCCGGTGGCTTTTTTCATGCCGCCCCCCAAACCCATTCCCCCTCACCACTGCTGCATCCATATCGATGGCAGTGCCCTGCCCAACCCCGGCCCCATGAGCCTGGGCGTGTTGCTGCAGCTGCCCGACGGCAGCCGCCATACGCTGTCGCAGAATCTGCACCGCAGCGGCTGCAACAACGAAGCCGAGCTGCGGGCCCTGATGGCCGCCCTGACGCTGGCACGCGATCTCGGCGCGCGCAGCCTGACCGTGCGCACCGACTCCCAGGTGCTGCTGGAGCAGCTCGGCCCGCCCACGGCCAAGCCGGCGCGGCCCATCGCCCGGCTCGCCACGCTGTTCGAGGCCGCCCGTGCGCAGATGCAGGGCTTTGACGAGCTGGTGCTGCAATGGGTGCCCAGACACCGCAACACCGAGGCCGATGCGCTGGCACGCATGGCCCATTCGGCAGCCGCGCTTCAGTCCTGAAGCCAGTACGGCTGCCTGCCACAGGCTTTATGTGGTCGAATAGAGACTCCTTGATAACCGGCCGCAGGCACGTCGACGTGCCGCAGCAGCCCTGCCTATGAGTGTGTCCCAAAGCCTTGCGGTGATTGTTCTGCTGATTCTGCTCAGCGCCTTTTTCTCTGTGGCGGAGATTTCTCTGGCCGCCTCGCGTCGCCTGCGCCTGCGCCAGATGGCCGACGACGGCAATGAGGGAGCCGAGCATGCGCTGCGCGTACAGGAGCAGCCGGGCGAATATTTCACCGTGGTGCAAGTGGGGCAGAATGCCGTCGCCATACTCGGCGGCATCGTCGGCGAGGGGGCGTTCAGCCCTGCGCTGACCGAGTTCTTCTCGATCTGGTTCTCGCCCAGCCTCTCTGCAACCCTCGGCTTCCTGCTCTCGTTTTTCATAGTCACCTCGGCCTTCATCCTGCTGGCCGACCTGTTGCCGCGCCGCATCAGCATGAACGAGCCCGAGCGCTACGTGGTGCGCGTGCTCGCCCCCATGCGCTGGTTTGTGGTGATCTTCAAGCCCATCATCTGGTTCTACAACCTCGCGACCGACGCCTTGTTTCGCCTGCTGGGCCTGCCCGCCACGCGCGACGAGCGCATCACCAGCGACGACATCCTGGCCATGACCGAAGCGGGCACCAAGGCCGGCGTGCTGGCCGCCCGCGAGCAGCAGGTGATTGCCAATGTCTTCGAGCTGGACTCGCGCACCGTGGCCTCGGCCATGACCCAGCGCGACAGCGTGGCCTTTTTCTACCGCGACGACAGCGATGCCATCATCCGCGCCCGCATTGCCGAGGAGCCCTTCTCCACCTACCCGGTCTGCGACGGCGATATCGACCATGTAATCGGCTATGTGGACGCCAAGGACCTGTTTCAGCGCGCGCTCAACAACCAGCCGCTGTCGCTCAGCGACGACAGCCTGATCCGCAAGGTGCTCATCGTGCCCGACCGCCTGACGCTGGCCGAGGTGCTGGAGCAGTTCCGCATGGTGCATGAAGACTTTGCCGTCATCGTCAACGAATACAGCCTGGTCGTGGGCGTGGTGACGCTCAACGACGTGATGAGCACGGTGATGGGCGACCTGGTGGGCCCGGCCGACGAGGAGCAGATCATCCGCCGCGACGAGCATTCCTGGCTGATCGACGGCATCACGCCCATCGAGGACGTGATGCGTGTGCTGCATCTGGACGATATGCCACATGACGACGAGTACGAAACGCTGGCCGGCTTTCTCATGGTCATGCTGCGCCGCGTGCCGCGACGCACGGACACCGTGAACTGGAACCACTACAAGTTCGAGGTGCTGGACGTGGACAGCTACCGTATCGACCAGGTCATGGTCACACGCATGTCCACAGACGCGGCAGAGTCAGCGGCCCCGGCGGCCGCTGCCGCAGCCAAGGTACAGAGCTCGGCCATATCAGCCAAAGACTCCTCGAACCATAGCTGACAGCGCTTGACTCCCCTGGATTTCAAGCCTTTTCGAGCATAAAAAAGCGAGCCTGAGGCTCGCTTTTCGCATGAAAGCTGGGTACTCAGACCGAACGCGGCTCTTCAATCAGCCAACGCCTTTGTGCGCCAAAGACCGCATTCGGATACTGGGGCTGCCCACGGCTGCCGTTGTAGCGGCCCAGGGCCATATAGGCATCGCCTTTTTCCCGGTCCAGGTAATGACGCAGGATCACGCAGCCAAAGCGCAGATTGGTCTGCATGTGAAACAGCTTGCCCGAGTCTCCATCGCCAATCAGACGCATCCAGAACGGCATGATCTGCATATAGCCTCGCGCGCCCACACTGGAGATCGCGTACTTGCGAAAGCCGCTTTCTACCTGAACCAGGCCCATGACCATGGATACATCGAGACCCGCGCGCTTGGCTTCATACCAGACGGTCTGCAAAAACTCGCGCCGCACCTGCGGGTCGGGCTTGCGTTTGGCCAGTTTGTCGCTGCAGGCCACCAGCCAGCGCAGATAGCTCATGCGAGACTCGGTGGAGATGAACTCCAGCTCGGGAGGCGCCCCCGATCCAGCCACGGCAGCACTCATGGCGCTACGCACAGAGTCGGCCAGCGGCTCTTCCAGCTGTCCTCCAGCCCAGGCCGCTTGCGGCAGCAGCCAGCCCGCCGACGGCAGGGCTAGCGAAGCGGCAGCGAGACAGGAACGTCTGTTGAGCAACATGGAAGCAGAAGCTTACAAGCCCAGGCGGCTCTTGAGGTGACCCAGCACCTCATTCGTCGCCAGCTTTGTGGCTTCCGTGTCACGGCGCTGCTGGTACTCGAGCACGCCTTCCTTCAGGCCACGGTCACCCAGCACCACGCGGTGGGGCACGCCGATCAGCTCCCAGTCGGCCAGCATGGCACCGGGGCGCTCGTCGCGGTCGTCGAGGATCACGTCCACGCCAAGTGCCAGCAGCTCGCCATAGAGCTTCTCGGCCTCGGTCTTCACGGCCTCGCTGCGACCCATGCCGATGGGGCAGATCACCACGGTGAACGGCGCAATCGCATCGGGCCAGATCATGCCGCGCTCATCGTGGTTCTGCTCCACGGCAGCGGCGGGCAGGCGGGTCACGCCAATGCCGTAGCAACCCATCTCGAAGTGCTGGGGCTTGCCGTTGTCGCCGAGGAAGGTAGCGTCCATGGCCTTGGAGTACTTCGTGCCCAGATAGAATACGTGGCCGATTTCAATGCCGCGCTCGATCGCCAGTTCGCCCGCGCCGTCGGGCGAGCGATCGCCAGCCACCACATTGCGCAGATCCGCCACCACGGCGGGCTCGGGCAGGTCGCGGCCGAAGTTCACGCCGGTGATGTGGAAGTCTTCCTCATTGGCACCGCAGACCCAGTCGGCCATCACGGCCACGTCGCGGTCCACCACGATGTTCACGGGCTTCTTGAGGCCGATGGGGCCCAGATAACCGGGCTTGGCACCGAAGTGCTCCTCGATCTCGCCTACGGTCGCGAAACGGAAGCCCGCCAGGCCTTCAACCTTGCCGACCTTGATCTCGTTCATCTCGTGATCACCGCGCAGCAGCAACAGCCACACCTGCGACTTGACGATCAGACCCTTGTCGTCGAGCTCGTCCGTGGCCAGCACCAGCGACTTCACTGTCTGCGCCAGGGGCAGGCCCAGCTGCTCGGCCACGGCTTCGCAGGTGCTGTTGCCGGGTGTGGCGACCTTTTGCATGGCCTGGGCGGCGGCAGGACGAGCCTGGGTGGGCGCCAGGCTCTCGGCCTTCTCGATATTGGCAGCGTAGTCGCTGTTCGGGCAGTAGACGATGGCGTCCTCGCCCGTGGAAGCGATGACCTGGAACTCTTCGCTCAGATCGCCGCCGATGGCGCCCGAGTCGGCACGCACGGCGCGGTACTGCAGGCCGAAGCGGTCGAAGATGCGCTTGTAGGCTTCGCGCATGGTCTGGTAGCTGATCTGGGCCGCATCACGATCCTTGTCGAAGGAATAGGCGTCCTTCATGATGAACTCGCGACCGCGCATCAGGCCGAAGCGGGGACGGCGCTCGTCGCGGAACTTGGTCTGGATCTGGTAGAGGTTCTTGGGCAGCTGCTTGTAGCTCTTGAACTCCTGGCGCGCGATATCGGTAACCACCTCTTCGGAAGTGGGCTGGATCACGAAATCACGGCCATGGCGATCCTGGATACGCAGCAGCTCGGGGCCCATCTTCTCGAAACGGCCGGTTTCCTGCCACAGCTCGGCAGGCTGCACCACGGGCATGGTGGTTTCGATGGCGCCGGCGCGGTTCATTTCCTCGCGCACGATGGCCTCGACCTTGCGGATCACGCGCAGGCCCATGGGCATGTAGTTGTAAATGCCAGCACCCAGCTTTTTGATCATGCCAGCCCGCATCATGAGCTTGTGGCTGACCACTTCGGCGTCGGCCGGAGCTTCTTTCAGGGTGGAGATGAGAAATTGGGAGGCTTTCATGGAACTGGCAATTCAGTGGAAATAGGCATGGCCCGCTTGTCGATCACAAGGGGCCATGCATAATGAACACAATTCAAAAATTTGGGGTTTGATTATGCTTGACCGGGACGGATTTCGCCCGAACGTCGGCATCATCCTGCTCAACCAAAGAAACCAGGTGTTCTGGGGAAAACGCATTCGCACCCACAGCTGGCAGTTTCCGCAAGGTGGCATTGATCGGGGTGAGACACCCGAGCAAGCCATGTTCCGCGAGCTGCACGAGGAAGTGGGGCTGAAGCCCAATCACGTTCGCGTGGTTGCCCGCACCAGGGACTGGTTGCGCTACGAGGTGCCAGACAGGTACATCCGCCGCGACGCGCGCGGGCATTACAAAGGCCAGAAGCAGATATGGTTTTTGCTTCAACTGGTCGGGCATGACTGGGACTTGAACCTGCGTGCCACCGACCACCCTGAGTTCGATGCCTGGCGCTGGAATGACTACTGGGTTCCTCTGGATGTGGTGGTCGAATTCAAACGCGGCGTCTATGAAATGGCGCTGACCGAGCTGGCGCGCTTTCTGCCGCGCGGCGAGCAGCAGCGCAACCGCTATCTTCGCAGCGGCATGCGGCCGCGCGATCAGGAGGCAGGCCAGGCCACCGGCGGCACTCCCCATCCGGGGCAGCACCATCAGGTCATGTACCCTGCCCGCACAGGGAGCTTTCGCATCAACCCCGGCATAGAGCTGCCGCCCGGCGCCAGTTTTGACCCGGACCCGCAGACCGGCATAGACAATCCGCCCGATCACAAGCCTCTACAATGAAAAAAGCCGTAATGCCTCACAGCATTACGGCTTTTTTGGTGACGGCTGGTGCTCAGTGTCCTGCCACCACCATATTGTCGCGGTGCATCATTTCGGGACCTGCCGAGTAGCCCAACAGCGATTCAATCTCCGAGGAGCTCTTGCGGCACAGCAGCCGCGCTTCCGCGCTGGCATAGCTGGCCAGGCCACGGGCGATCTCGACACCGTCCTCATCACGCACGGCAATCACTTCGCCGCGCGAAAAATCGCCGTCCACAGCGATCATGCCGATGGGCAGCAGGCTCTTGCCTTCATCACGCAGCTTGGAGACGGCACCCGCATCCACGGTCACCGAGCCGCGCAGCTGCAGATGGTCGGCAATCCACTGCTTGCGCGCCTGCATTTTGTGCGTGTTGGCAACCAGCAGCGTGCCTATGGACTCGCCACGCGTCAGGCGCAGCAGCACGTCTTTCTCACGCCCCCAGGCGATCACGGTGGAAGCACCGGAGCCCGCCGCACGCTTGGCCGCCAGAATCTTGGTGATCATGCCGCCCGTACCGATGGACAGGCCCGCGCCGCCGGCCATCGCCTCCAGCTCGGGGTTGCCGGCTTCGGCCACGTCGATGAACCGGGCATCGGGATTCTTGCGCGGATCGGCGCTATAGAGGCCGCGCTGATCGGTCAGTATGACCAGGGCATCGGCCTCGACCAGATTGGCCACCAGCGCGCCCAGGGTGTCGTTGTCGCCGAAGCGGATCTCATCGATCACCACCGTGTCGTTCTCGTTGATGACGGGCACCACGCCCAGTTGCAGCAGCGTCAGCAGCGTGGTGCGGGCGTTCAGATAGCGCTCGCGATCGGCCAGATCCGCATGAGTCAGCAGCACCTGGGCGCTGGGCACGCCTTCGCCGCGCAGCTTGGTCTCGTACATCTGGGCCAGCCCCATCTGACCGACGGCAGCAGCGGCCTGCAGCTCATGCACCTCGGTCGGACGCGTGGCCCAGCCCAGACGCTTCATGCCTTCGGCAATGGCGCCACTGGAGACCATGATGACTTCGCGCTTGATGCCATCCTCACCATGCACCAAGGCCGCCAGCTGGCGGCTCCACTCCTGAATGGCAGCCTCATCCAGCCCTCGACCTTCATTGGTCACCAGGCTGGAGCCGACTTTGACGACGATGCGACGGGCATCACGCAACACGTTGGAAGACATGAGAATCTACAGTGTTTTAGGCCTCTAACGCTTATAAGGAAAGCGCAAGCAGCTATTAAATTCAAAGCAAAACAGCGCACCAAGTGCGCTGCTGGTTCATAGCCCCAAGCTTATTCCGGATCCTGGGGGGCAAAACGCGGATCGGTCATATCCAGACCAGAATCCTCGCCTCCCGCAAAACGAGGGTCAACCTCCTTGGGAGCCTGCTCCGCCAGTTGCTGGTTGTGCACATGCTCGAAGATCTTGCGAATCAACGGCTCGCAGCCTTCACGGGTCAGCGCCGAGATCTCAAAGACAGGTCCCTTCCACTTGAAGCGCTTGACGAAATCCTTGACCCTGGCCTCACGCTCCTCTTCGGGAACCATGTCCAGCTTGTTGAGCACCAGCCAGCGCGGCTTGTCATAGAGCTCGGCGTCGTACTTCTTGAGCTCGCCCACAATCGCCCTGGCCTGCTCGACCGGATCCACACCCTCGTCGAAAGGCGCAATGTCCACGATATGCAGCAACAGACGCGTGCGCTGCAGATGGCGCAGGAACTGGTGACCCAGGCCCGCACCTTCGGAGGCTCCCTCGATCAGACCGGGGATATCGGCTACCACAAAGCTCTGCTCGGCAGCCACGCGCACCACACCCAGATTGGGGTGCAGAGTGGTAAAGGGATAGTCGGCAATCTTGGGACGTGCATTGGACACGGCCGTGATGAAAGTGGACTTGCCCGCATTGGGCATGCCCAGCAGACCCACGTCGGCCAGCACCTTGAGTTCCAGCTTGAGGCTGCGGCGTTCGCCGGGATAGCCGGGAGTCTTCTGGCGTGGAGCACGGTTGATGGCGCTCTTGAAACGCAGATTGCCAAAACCGCCATCGCCGCCCTTGGCAATGGTGATGATCTCACCAGGCTCTAGCAGCTCGAACAGCACTTCGCCGGTATCGGCATCGCTGATGATGGTGCCCACAGGCATGTTCAGCGTGATGTCGGCACCCGCAGCCCCGAACATGTCGGAGCCCATGCCATGCTGGCCGCGCTTGGCTTCGTGGCGGCGCGAATAGCGGTAGTCCACCAAGGTGTTCAGATTTACATCGGCCACGGCGAAAACGTGACCGCCACGGCCACCGTCACCACCGTCGGGGCCGCCAAATTCCTTGTATTTTTCGTGCCGGAAAGACACGCAACCATTGCCGCCGTCACCGGCTGCAATGTCGATAAAAGCTTCGTCAACAAACTTCATGAGGCATCCAGTCTACTAAATCAGTGTGCACCAGAGCCCCGGGCCACACTTGAGTGCTCTATTACCATGCCCCATCTGCCAGAAATCTGCGGCCTGGAGCCTTTTCAAACAACAAAGCCCCGACAAGTCGGGGCTTTGTGTGAGTCAAATACGACTTATGCAGCCGTGATGTTGACTGTTTGCTTGGACAGAGCGCCCTTCACACCGAACGACACGTGGCCGTCAACCAATGCAAACAGGGTGTGATCCTTGCCCACGCCAACGTTCTCACCGGGGTGGAACTTGGTGCCGCGCTGACGCACGATGATGGAACCAGCTGTCACCAGCTCGCCACCAAAGGCCTTCACACCCAGCATTTTTGGCTTGGAATCACGTCCGTTGCGCGTAGAGCCGCCGCCTTTTTTCTGTGCCATGTCTAGCTCCTAAAAATTAAGCAGCAATCGCCACGATTTGCAGTTCGGTGAACTGCTGACGATGGCCTTGGCGCTTTTGATAGTGCTTACGGCGACGCATCTTGAAGATGTGCACCTTGTCGTGCTTGCCATGAGCAACCACGGTTGCCTTCACAGATGCGCCGGACACCAGGGGTGCACCGACCTTGATTTCAGCGCCGTTGCCGACGGCCAAAACTTGGTCGATCACGATTTCCTGGCCTACGTCCGCAGCAATCTGTTCTACCTTGATCTTTTCGCCAGCTGCAACGCGATACTGCTTGCCGCCGGTTTTTATGACTGCGTACATGAAAACCTCTAAAGTTTGAGAGTTCTGCGAAATGATTTCCACAGAGCCGTAGATTCTAGCACGCATGGATTTTTTTCGCTTTTATTCCCCCACAGTGTTCACTGGAGCATGCCGGCACTTGCTGCTCTGAGAAGAGCTGCATCTTTCTATAATCGCAAGTCCACTTGGCGGTTCATCACCTTGACTACAGAAATTTCCACATCCAATCCGCTTGCCCTGATCGCAGACGACATGCGTGAAGTGGATCGTGTCATTGCTCAGCGACTGACAACCAGCGTTCCCTTGATTGGTCAAATCTCTCAGTACATCATCGCAGCAGGCGGCAAGCGTCTTCGCCCAGCCCTGCTGCTCATGATCTGCGGCGCCCTGGGCTACAAAGGCCATCACAAGTACATTCTTGCCGCCGTGGTGGAACTGATCCATACCGCAACCCTACTGCACGACGATGTAGTGGACGAGTCCACATTGCGCCGCGGCCGCCCCACAGCCAACGAGACCTTTGGCAATCCTGCCAGCGTGCTGGTTGGCGACTTTCTTCACACCCGCTCCTTCCAGATGATGGTGGAAGTGGGCAGTATGCGCGTGCTGAAGATCCTGTCCGATGCCACCAACGTCATCGCAGAAGGCGAAGTGCAGCAACTGATCAACACGCATGATGCCTCGCTGGATGAAGCCGGCTACCTGCATGTCATCCGTTCCAAGACTGCACAGCTCTTCGAAGCCAGTGCTCAGCTGGCAGCCGTTTTGGCAGATGCATCCCCCGAAGTCGAGCAAGCCTGCGCCACCTACGGTCAGGCACTGGGCACGGCCTTTCAGATCATCGACGATGTGCTGGATTACACCGGCAACGCCCAGGAAATGGGCAAGAACCTTGGTGATGACCTGCGCGAAGGCAAATGTACACTCCCTCTGATTGCGGCCATGCAGCGCGGCACACCCGAGCAGGCGACCATCGTTCGCAATGCTATCGAGCAGGGCTCCACCGACCAGCTTGATGCAGTGGTCGAGATCGTGCGCAGCACAGGCGCCCTGGACATTGCACGTGCAGCGGCACATGACGAGGCACAGCGCGCCATCGACTCCTTGGCGGCACTGCCAGACAACGAACACACGGCAAGTTTGCTACAATTGGCCTCTCAACTTTTGGAGCGCCGCACCTGAAGCTACAGGTGCGCAAAGGTGCTCAGCGATAAAAGTTTGCGGGGTGTAGCTTAGCCTGGTAGAGCGCTACGTTCGGGACGTAGAGGCCGGAGGTTCGAATCCTCTCACCCCGACCACTTCCTCCTCTACCCTCTTTTATTGAGCCAATGCAATGGCGTTGCATCAAGGCCAGTCATGGGAGCTTGTGCGCATCTGAATTCCCTGTAGCAATGGTAGGATCACCCTTCCTTGTCCTACAGAGCTTGCTTACATGGCTGCTGCCGATTCGCTGCAAAAAACCCCTCCAGCACCCATCGCTATCCCCGGCCTGGGTCGTGCGCTGATCTCTGCTGGCAAGGTTTCACAGCAAGCGGCCGAAGCTGCTGCAAAAAAAGCTGCCAGCAGCAAAACCCCGTTTATTTCGGAGCTCAGTCAATCCGGCGAAATCAGCGCCTTGGAAATCGCCGAGACGATCTCCACCATGTTCAGCACACCTTTGCTGGACCTGAACGCCGTGGATGTCTCGCAGCTGCCGCGCGAACTGTTGGATCCCAAGATCAGCAGCAGCTATCGCGTCCTGGCCCTGAGCAAGCGTGGCAACCGATTGACGGTTGCCACCGCCGACCCCACGCAGCAGGAAGCGGCCGAGCAGATCAAGTTCACCACCCAGCTGTTCGTGGACTGGGTAGTCGTTGAAGCCGACAAGCTGCACAAGCTCATTGACCAAGCTGGAAAAAGTGTCGGTGAATCCCTCGATACCTACCCCAGCTCCGACGATTTCGACTTTGATGACGTCAAGATCGAAGATGCTCCCGAGGAAAAAGACAACGCCATCGGAGCCGATGTAGAGGATGCGCCTGTCGTCAAGTTTCTGCACAAGATGCTGCTTGACGCCTTCAACATGCGGGCATCTGACCTGCACTTCGAGCCCTATGAGCACCAGTATCGCGTGCGCTTCCGTATTGACGGCGAGTTGCGCGAAATCACCTCCCCGCCCATCGCCATCAAGGACAAGCTGGCTTCTCGCATCAAGGTGATCTCACGCCTCGATATTTCCGAAAAGCGTGTGCCCCAGGACGGCCGCATGAAGCTCAAGGTTGGCCCGGATCGGGTCATCGACTTTCGCGTCAGCACTTTGCCCACCTTGTTTGGCGAGAAGATCGTGATCCGTATTCTGGATCCCAGCTCCGCCAAGATGGGCATTGATGCCCTGGGCTATGAGCCCGAGGAAAAGGAACGCCTGCTGTCGGCTATCAAGCGCCCTTACGGCATGATTCTGGTCACAGGCCCCACAGGTTCCGGCAAGACCGTGTCGCTCTATACCTGCCTGAACCTGCTCAATCAGCCCGGTGTGAACATTGCGACCGCAGAAGACCCTTCCGAAATCAATATGCCGGGGGTCAACCAGGTCAATGTGAACGAAAAGGCCGGTCTGACCTTTGCGGCGGCTCTCAAGTCCTTTCTGCGTCAGGATCCGGACATCATCATGGTGGGTGAAATTCGGGATCTGGAAACCGCCGACATTTCCATCAAGGCTGCGCAGACCGGCCACCTGGTGCTGTCAACGCTGCACACCAACGACGCCCCGACAACGCTCACGCGCATGCGCAATATGGGCATTGCGCCCTTCAATATTGCATCCAGCGTGATTCTGATCACGGCCCAGCGGCTGGCGAGACGTTTGTGCTCGCAGTGCAAGCAGCCGGCCGATATACCGCATGAAGCCTTGATCGATGCCGGCTATAGCGAGGACGAAGTGGATGGCAGCTGGGTGAGTTACAAGCCCGTAGGTTGCGCCGCCTGCAACAATGGCTACAAGGGACGTGTTGGTATCTATCAGGTCATGCCCATCAGCGAGGAAATTCAGCGCATCATTTTGCGCGACGGCAGTGCGCTAGAAATCGCCGCACAAGCCAAGGCCGAAGGTGTACGCTCTCTGCGCGAATCCGGTCTGCACAAAGTGAAATTAGGCCTGACATCACTCGAAGAAGTGCTGGCCGTCACCAACGAGTAAAAACATAAGATCAGCGAGGGAATGCCATGGCGACTGCAGCGTCCAGCGGTATCAAGGAGTTCGTCTTCGAGTGGGAAGGCAAGGACAGGCACGGCAAGATCGTGCGCGGAGAAACCAGGGCTGGTGGTGAAAACCAGATCCAGGCCATGCTGCGCCGCCAGGGCGTCACGCCCTCCAAGATCAAAAAGCGCAAGACCCGCAGCGGCAAGAAGATCAAGCCCAAGGACATTGCCCTGTTCACGCGCCAACTGGCCACCATGATGAAAGCTGGTGTGCCGCTGCTGCAGGCCTTCGACATCGTGGGCCGTGGCAACAACAATCCCAGCGTCACCAAGCTGCTCAATGACATCCGCTCGGATGTGGAAACCGGCACGTCCCTGAGTTCGGCTTTCCGCAAGTTCCCTCTGTACTTCAACAGCCTTTACTGCAACCTCGTGGAAGCGGGTGAAGCCGCCGGTATCCTGGAGTCTCTGCTGGATCGCCTGGCCACCTATATGGAAAAGACGGAGAACATCAAGTCCAAGATCAAATCGGCATTGATGTACCCCACTTCGGTGGTCGTCGTGGCTTTCATCGTGGTGACCATCATCATGATTTTCGTGATTCCGGCCTTCAAGGAGGTCTTTACCTCCTTTGGTGCCGATCTTCCCGCCCCCACCTTGATCGTCATGGGCATCAGTGACTATTTTGTGCAGTACTGGTGGCTGATCTTCGGCATTCTGGGTGGCGGCATCTACTTCTTCATGCAGGCCTGGAAACGCAATGAACGCGTACAGCAGTTCATGGACCGCACCATGCTCAAGGTGCCCGTCTTCGGCGTACTGATCGAGAAGTCCTGTGTAGCGCGCTGGACGCGCACCTTGTCCACCATGTTTGCAGCCGGTGTGCCACTGGTCGAAGCCTTGGACTCCGTCGGCGGAGCTTCGGGCAATTACATCTACCGGAATGCCACGGAGAAGATCCAACAGGAGGTTTCCACGGGCACCAGCCTGACCGTGGCCATGGTCAATGCCAACATCTTCCCCTCCATGGTGATCCAGATGTGCGCCATCGGCGAAGAATCCGGCTCCATCGACCACATGCTGGGCAAGGCTGCCGACTTCTTTGAAGAAGAAGTGGACGATATGGTAGCCGGCCTTTCCAGCCTGATGGAGCCCATCATCATCGTTTTCCTGGGTACGCTGATCGGCGGCATTGTCGTGTCCATGTATCTGCCCATCTTCAAACTGGGCCAAGTCGTCTGATGATTTCCGAAGTCGCAACAAACGCCGCCATGGGTGGCGTGCTGGGTCTGCTGATTGGCAGCTTCCTCAATGTTGTCATCCATCGCCTGCCCCGCATGATGGAGCAGGAATGGAATGCCGAAGGCGCGCAATGGGCCGAGGAACAAAAGGAAAAAGGCGCAAAAATCCAGCTGCCTCCCGCAGCAGATCCCATCACACTCAGCACACCTCGCTCACGCTGCCCCCACTGCGGTCACCAGATTGCCTGGTACGAGAACATCCCCGTGTTCAGCTACCTGTTTCTGCGCGGGCGCTGCGCAAAATGCAAGAAGCCGATCAGCCTGCGCTACCCCGTGGTGGAACTGGCATGCGCAGCACTTTTCGCCTTTTGCCTGAGCCGTGATGGCCTGACCCCCACGGGCTTTGCCTGGTGCGGCTTCAGCGCGGCGCTGCTGGCACTGGCTCTGATTGACTGGGACACCACCTTTTTACCGGATTCCATCACCCTGCCCTTGCTCTGGGCCGGACTGATCGCCTCGGCTCTGCAATGGACTGCAGTGCCATTGGCGCAGTCGCTTTGGGGCGCTGTGGCAGGATATATGTCGCTGTGGCTGATTTTCTGGGCTTTCAAACTTGCCACTGGCAAAGAAGGCATGGGTTATGGTGACTTCAAGCTGTTTGCTGCCTTGGGCGCATGGTTTGGCTGGCAGGCACTGATTCCCATCATTCTGATGGCTTCGGTGGTAGGTGCCGTTATTGGCATTGCGCTCAAGATCAACAGCAAGCTGCGCGAAGGTGGCTATGTCCCCTTTGGCCCATTTCTGGCAGGTGGCGGCTTTGTCAGCCTGATCTGGGGCCCTCAGGCCGTGTTGAGCTTAGCCGGACTCTGAGCAGCTACCCATAAGCATGCAAATGGCAGCAGCGACATCAGCCCAGCCCTTTCGCCTCGGCCTGACCGGCGGCATTGGCAGCGGCAAAAGCACCGTGGGCATGCGCCTGGCCCAGCGCGGCGCCGCGTTGATCGATGCCGATGCCATTTCCCGTAGCCTTACAGCGGCAGGCGGTGCCGCACTGCCCGTCATCGCACAGGTTTTTGGTAACGATTTGATTGCCGGGGATGGCGCTCTCAACCGCCCCCGCATGCGCGAGCTGGTGTTTGCCAATACCCAGACTCGCCAGCAACTCGAGAGCATCCTCCACCCTCTGATCGCCGAACAAACCCGGCAGCAATATGCGGCAGCCGTGGCGACCGGCTGCAAGCTGGTGGTGCATGACATTCCCCTGCTGGTCGAGTCCGGCCGCTGGCGCCAGGACCTCGATGGTGTACTCGTCGTCGATTGCCGCGAGAGCACCCAGGTGGAACGTGTCATGGCCCGCAATGGCCTGAGCGTCGATGCCGTACGGTCCATCATGCATGCCCAGGCCAGCCGCGCGCAGCGCCTGGCCGCGGCCGACTGGGTGCTCTACAACGATGAGGGCGTCACGATCGAAGCTCTCGACGCATTTACAGACCAAATCGCTGCATGGTTCGGGCTATGATGCGCGCATGGCTTGGCCTGTGCGTGTGATCGCCGCATGTGCACGTTAACCGCTGTTCCTGTGTGCACCAAGGAGCCCAGCAAGCGTGATCCTGTACGAATATCCATTTAACGAGCGTCTTAGAACCTATCTGCGTCTGGAGCAGTTGTATCGCCGTCTGAGCGAACTGCTGACGCGCGCGCACGCGGTCGATCACCACTTCACGCTGACCACCATCTTCGAGATCATGGAGGTGGCGTCACGCAGCGACCTCAGGGCCGATGTGCTCAAGGATCTGGAGCGCCAGAAAACCCTGCTGGAAGTGCTGCGCGACAACCCCGATATCTCCCAGCACATGCTGCACCAGGTGGCGCGGCAGGTCGAGCACTGCTTCAAGATCATCAACGAGCAGACCGGCCGCACCGGCCAGGCACTGACGGAAAACGAATGGCTGATGTCCATTCGCAGCCGCCTGGGCATTCCTGGCGGCACCTGCAGCTTTGACCTGCCGGCCTACCATGCCTGGCTCAATATGGACCCGCGCTATCGCCAGCGCGATCTGGAAGACTGGGCCGCAGAGCTGATGCCGCTGGGCCAGTCGCTGGAGCTGATCCTGCAATTGCTGCGCGAGACAGGGGTTCCCCAGCGCGTGGCGGCCGAGCAGGGCATTTTTCAGCAGGCCATGCCAGCGGGGCGCAGCTTTCAGTTGCTGCGCCTGCGCATAGCGCCGCACCTGAATCTGGTGCCCGAGATCAGTGGCAACCGCCTGCTGGTGTCCGTGCGACTACTCAAGATGGAAAGCGGCAGCAAGCCTCAGCCCTGCACCGAGGACGCCTCGTTCGAACTCACCCTGTGCGCCTGATCTTTGCCTGATCCGCACCCGCATCAAACTCCGCACTGCGCGCGCATTTTCCGCCTGTGATACATCTACGCCATGAGTACTGACAAGCCATCGCCAACCATGGTGACATGCCCCACCTGTGGCGGCCCCAGCGTTTTTGCGCCGAGCAACAAATTCCGCCCCTTCTGCAGCGAACGCTGCCGCAATATCGACTTGGGCGCCTGGGCCAATGAAGAGTTCCGCGTTCCTGCGCAGACACCGCCAGAGGACGCACCTTTCGGTGACCCCAAAACCGAGCCCTGATTCGGGCATTCACCAAAATGGAGCGCCTTGCGCTTGCCAGTCATGCAACTTCAGCCGATTCATCACTGAAGTCACTATCTGGCAAGCGCAAGGCGCTCTTCTTTTGCAAGTCTCTAGCCGAAGCTCAGGCTGGCTGATGCTCCTCGTAGTACCGGGCATCAAAGCTCAGCCCCCGCTCTTCGCTGAGCCACTGCAGCACAGGGTAGGAACCGGGCAGCACCGGATGCACATCCAGCGGCAGCTGTTGCCAGGCCATTTTCTGGCCCTCGCGCATCTCGAAATTCCCTGTCCACTCGGTTACCTTGCACCAGTGCAAACGCACCAGCGCATGCGGATAGTCATGCTCGGTGATCTTCCAGGCAATGGCCGCGCCTATGGTCACGCCCAGCTCTTCGATCAGCTCACGGCGCAGCGCCTGCTCCACGGTCTCGCCCTCTTCCAGCTTGCCGCCAGGAAACTCCCAGTAGCCCGCATAGGGCTTGCCCGCAGGACGGCTGGTAATCAGCAGCGCTCCATCGGATTCGCGCAGCAGCACGCCCACCGCCACTTCGGTATGTTTGCGCACAGGCTTGGCCATGTTTTCAGCAGTCACTTTCAGTCTTTCTCATCAATAAGGTGGCAAGGCGTGGTGCAGAGCTCTATTCCAGATCCGCCTCTTCGGCCAAGCCATGCACATCGGCAATGCGTGCAATGCCGGACGCGGGGCGCTCTGCACGGCCCGCATAGTCGCGTGCAAACTGGTGGGCCACGCGGCCGCTGCGCGAGCCACGCTCCAGCGCCCAGACCAGAGCCTCGGGCCTTGCTGCCTCGATCGTGGCCTCGTCCATGCCCAGAGCCGACAGCCACTGCGCCACAACGCGCAGGTACTCGTCCTGACTGAAAGGATAGAAGCTCACCCACAAGCCAAAGCGCTCGGACAGGGAAATCTTCTCCTCCACCACCTCGCCGGGATGGATCTCACCGTTCTCGCCCTTGGATTGGGTCAGGTTGTCCGTCATGTACTCGGGCAGCAGATGACGGCGGTTGCTGGTCGCGTAGACCAGGACGTTCGGCGTGGCAGCCGAGACGGAGCCGTCCAGCATGGACTTCATGGCCTTGTAGCCGGGCTCGCCTTCTTCGAAGCTCAGGTCGTCGCAATAGATGATGAACTTCTCGCTCCGGCCCGCCACCACGTCAACGATATCGGGCAGATCGGTCAGATCGACCTTGTCCACTTCGATCAGACGCAGGCCCTGGGGTGCATAGCTGTGCAGGCAGGCGCGGATCAGCGAAGACTTGCCCGTACCGCGCGCGCCCGTGAGCAGCACGTTGTTGGCCGTGCGACCGCTGACAAACTGCTCGGTGTTGCGTGCAATCTTTTCCTTTTGCACATCGATGTTCTGCAGATCGGAAAGCTGCATGGCACCCACATGGCGCACCGGCTCCAGCACACCGCAGCCATTGGAGCGCTTGCGGTAGCGCCAGGCAATGGCGTCATTCCAGTCGGCAGGCGCTTGCAGGGGCTGAGGCAGCACGGATTCGATGCGCTGCATCAATTGCTCGGCACGCTCGACCAAGCGCTCCAAAGGGTTCATCACATCTTGCACGGCAGTATCTCCATCTGTTTTTATAGCTGCCTGCGCTTGGTATTGATTGGTTTCAGCAACAAATATGACTGAGATCCAATACAAGCAAGCGTTAGCAGCTTCTCAATTTGAAGCGCAAATCATGGCCTGCGAGGCATAAAACTGGCGCAAGCCAAGCCAGAGATACCGAGCAAGCGCCGCCGCGCAGCGAAGGTATCGTCCCCCTCCGGCGCAAAGCGCCAGAGAGGGGGAAGCGGCAAAGCCGCTCAGGGGGTGACTAGGAACGATAATCAGCGTTGATCGTCACATACTCGTGACTCAGATCACAGGTCCACACGGTCTGCGCTGCATTGCCACGGCCCAGCAGCACACGCACCGAGATTTCCTGCTGCTTCATCACGCGCTGGCCATCTTCTTCCTTGTAGGAAGGGTTGCGGCCACCGTCGATCACCACATGCACGTCATCCAGATACAGATCGATTTGGGTCTGATCCAGATCGGCAATGCCAGCATAGCCCACCGCCGCCAGGATACGACCCAGGTTGGGGTCGGAGGCAAAGAAAGCTGTCTTGACCAGGGGCGAGTGAGCGATGGAATAAGCAACCAGACGGCACTCTTCCTCGCTCTTGCCTCCTTCGACCTTGACACTGATGAATTTGGTAGCTCCTTCGCCATCGCGCACAATGGCTTGAGCTAGTTTTTGCGCCACTTCCAGCAGCGCAGCCTTGAGCTGCTCGCCTTCGGCGCTGGAGAGCGTCGTGATCTGTGCATTGCCCGCCTTGTGGGTGGCGATCAGCACAAAGGAGTCATTGGTCGATGTGTCGCCGTCAATCGTCACACGATTGAAGGAGCCGTCGGCCAGCTCCTTGACCAGGGGTTGCAGCAGCTCGGGAGCAATCGCCGCATCGGTGGCCAGAAAACCCAGCATGGTCGCCATATTGGGGCGAATCATGCCCGCGCCCTTGCTGATGCCGGTGATGGCAACCGTCTTGCCACCGATGCTCACGCTGCGGCTGAAAGCCTTGGGCAGAGTGTCGGTGGTCATGATGCCTTCGGCAGCTGTAGCCCAGTTATCGGCCTTGGCAGCAGCGATGGCCTTGGGCAAGCCGGCCACGATGCGATCCACGGGCAGCTCTTCCATGATCACGCCGGTGGAAAAAGGCAGGATCTGGCCCGCATTCAGCTCCAGCTCCTTGGCCAGCGCAGCGCAGGTGGCACGTGCATTGGCCAGACCCGCAGCGCCAGTGCCGGCATTGGCATTGCCGGTGTTGATGACCATGGCGCGGATGCCGCTGCCCGCCGCCAGATGCTCGCGGCAAATCTGCACCGGCGCAGCGCAAAAACGGTTCTGCGTGAACACACCCGCAACCGACACACCTTCATCGAGCAGGAACACGGTCAGGTCCTTGCGATTGGCCTTGCGCACACCAGCTTCGGCGATGCCGATGCGAACGCCGTTGATCGCCAGCAGATCAGCAGCAACAGGAGCGGAGAGATTCACGGGCATTGCAAAAGTCCTTGTGATTGAGAAAACGCGCTCCATTATCGGAACAATCCAAGCCTTGCCGGGCTTTGTTGAGATTGCCCGAGTAAAAAGCCACTGCACAAACGCAAACACGGGCCTCAGCCCGTGTTGTGTTTGCGCTCCGCCAAATCGCTGACCCAAGTCAGAGACGCCAAGCAAGAGCCGCCTCGCGGCGAGGGCGTCGTCCCCCTTCCAGGGGGAAGCGGCAAAGCCGCTCAGAGGGTCACGACAATTTCCCGTGGCAGAGCTTGAACTTCTTGCCGCTGCCGCAGGGGCAAGGATCGTTGCGACCCACATGCACGCCCTCCGGCAGGGCCAGAGGCTCGGCCAGCGTCACATCGTCTTCTATGCTCATGGCCTCCGTCTCCGAAGGCGAGGCATAGCTCATATGCTCCAGGCTTTGCGCGCCGCGCTCGTTCATGGCGACGGCAGCTTCATCCATCTCTTCACGCGAACGCACCTGCACCGTCATCAACACACGGGTGACCTCGGACTTGACCTGGTCGATCAGCTGGCGGAACAGCTCGAAGGCTTCGCGCTTGTATTCCTGCTTGGGCTGCTTCTGGGCATAGCCGCGCAGGTGAATGCCCTGGCGCAGATAGTCCAGCGCGGCCAAATGGTCACGCCAGTTGGTGTCGAAGCTTTGCAGCAGCACGGCACGCTGGAACTGGGTGAAGTTCTCCTGACCGATCAGAGCCACCTTGGCATCGAACATATCGTTCGCGGCCTTGAGCACCATCTCCAGAATGTCTTCGTCGGTGATGGACTCCGAGGCAGCCACTTCCTGCTGCAGCGGCAGCTCGACCTGCCATTCGCTGGACAAGGCTTTTTCCAGGCCCGGAATATCCCACTGTTCCTCCATGGACTCGGGAGGCACGTACTGGTGCACCACGCCCGTGATCACGTCATCACGCATGGCAGCCAGCATGCCGGCCAGATCGCTGGAATCCAGAATATCGTTGCGCTGCTGGTAGATGACCTTGCGCTGGTCATTGGCCACGTCGTCATACTCCAGCAGCTGCTTGCGCATATCGAAGTTGCGTGCTTCCACCTTGCGCTGGGCCGACTCGATGGATCGCGTCACGATGCCGGCCTCGATGGCTTCGCCTTCGGGCATCTTCAGGCGATCCATGATGGCCTTGACGCGGTCACCCGCGAAGATGCGCATCAGCTGGTCGTCCAGGCTCAGATAGAAGCGCGAGGAACCGGGGTCGCCCTGACGGCCCGAACGGCCACGCAGCTGGTTGTCGATACGGCGCGA
This sequence comes from Comamonas resistens, assembly GCF_030064165.1. Lineage (NCBI taxonomy): Bacteria > Pseudomonadati > Pseudomonadota > Betaproteobacteria > Burkholderiales > Comamonadaceae > Comamonas > Comamonas resistens. The sequence continues at coordinate 866,459 of NZ_CP125947.1, read as the reverse complement.
CTCATGGCGCTCTGTCGCAATGATGCGCAAGCCGCCCAGGGCCACGATCTTGTCATGCTCCACACGCCAGTCGGCACGCAGCTGCTCGATCTTCTGCTGACGCTGCTCGGAGCTCAAGGCCTCGTCTGCCTCGATGGCAGAGATCTCCTTGTCGATATTGCCGCCCAGCACGATGTCGGTACCACGGCCAGCCATATTGGTGGCGATGGTGATCATGCCTTCGCTACCGGCCTGGGCGATGATGTCGGCTTCGCGGTCGTGCTGCTTGGCATTGAGCACCTGGTGCGGCAGAGCTTCGCGCGTCAGCAGCTGGTCGATAATTTCGGAGTTCTCGATCGAGGTTGTTCCCACCAGCACGGGCTGGCCGCGCTCGTAGCATTCGCGGATGTCCTTGATCGCAGCGTCGTACTTTTCCTTGGTAGTCTTGTAGACGCGATCGAGCTGGTCCTGGCGCTTGCTGGGCTTGTTGGGCGGTACGACCACGGTTTCCAGACCGTAGATTTCCTGGAACTCGTAGGCTTCGGTATCGGCCGTACCCGTCATGCCCGACAGCTTGCGGTACAGGCGGAAATAGTTCTGGAAGGTGATCGAGGCCATGGTCTGGTTCTCGGCCTGAATGGTCACGCCTTCCTTGGCTTCCACGGCCTGGTGCAGACCATCGCTCCAGCGGCGGCCTGCCATCAGGCGGCCCGTGAACTCGTCCACGATCACAATTTCGCCATCCTGCACCACATAGTGCTGGTCGCGGAAATACAGTTGGTTGGCACGCAGCGCTGCGTACAGATGGTGCACCAGCGAAATGTTCGATGGGTCGTACAGCGACGAGCCTTCGGCAATCAGACCGGCATGCGCCAGCAGACGCTCGGCCGCCTCATAGCCCTGATCGGTCAGATAAACCTGATGAGACTTTTCGTCGACCGTGAAGTCGCCGGGCTTGGTCACGCCTTCGCCCGTGCGGGGATCGGCCTCGCCTTCCTGGCGCACCAGACTCGGAACGATCTGGTTCATGGCCACATACATGGCCGTGTGATCTTCGGCAGGGCCTGAGATGATCAGTGGGGTACGCGCCTCGTCGATCAGGATCGAGTCCACCTCGTCGACGATGGCGTAGTTCAGCACGCGCTGCACGCGATCCACGGGCTCGTAGACCATGTTGTCACGCAGGTAGTCGAAGCCGTACTCGTTATTCGTACCGTAGGTGATGTCGGAGTTATACGCTGCCTGCTTCTCCTCACGCGAGAGGTTGGGCAGGTTGATGCCTACTGTCAGGCCCAGGAAGTTGTACAAGCGCGACATGGTCATCGCATCGCGCCTGGCCAGATAGTCGTTGACGGTCACCACATGCACGCCGTCGCCGGACAGGGCATTCAGGTAAACCGGCAAAGTTGCAGTCAGCGTCTTGCCTTCGCCGGTGCGCATTTCGGCAATCTTGCCTTCGTGCAAGGCCATGGCGCCGACCAGCTGCACATCGAAATGGCGCATCTTCATGACGCGTTTGGAGCCCTCGCGCACCACGGCAAAAGCTTCGGGCAGCAAGGCGTTCAGCGATTCGCCCTTGGCGACGCGATCCTTGAATTCCTGTGTCTTGGCGCGTAATGCCTCATCGCTGAGCTTTTCGTACTCAGGCTCCATCGCATTGATGCGAGCGACTGTCTTGCGGTATTGCTTGAGCAACCGGTCATTGCGGCTGCCGAACAGTTTGGTGAGGAAATTGGTGGCCATGCGTGCAAAGACACCCTGCTCTCATGCGTCACAGACGTAGAGCACGATGCCCAGAATCCCTTGATTGTTGGTATTCAAATGGGGCCGTCCCAGCGGCAATCAAGAGCCTGCTTTAACCATTAAAGCCGGCCTGAACTGCCAAAAACTGAAACACGGACCAAAAAATGATTCTAACCGCGCAAGCCACCCTAGGTTTTTCGCTGTTTTTGCGCCTGGACAGGGCATTCGCCCTTGCCCTGCAGGCCTGCAGGCCATCCGCTCTGGGATAAGCTGCCTTCTGCCCATCAGTCTGCCGCCGCCATGACCATTGTTCGCCGCCATCACGCCGTCACAGCCATCACTGCCGTGGAGTCTTCACCCACCTTGGCCAAGCTGGCGGCGCTGACTCAGGACTCCAGCAGGCGACTCAAGGCCGTGCAGCCCCTGATTCCACCCATGCTGCGTGCCAGTCTTCAGGCTGGCCCTATCGAGGGTGATTGCTGGTGCCTGCTGGTCAAGAACAATGCCGCAGCGGCCAAGGTGCGCCAGTTGCTGCCGGCCATGGCCGCCCATTTGCGCAGCAAGGGCTGGAACGTAGCCAGCATCCGCATCAAGGTTCAGGGCTGAAGCCAGCCGAGGCCAGAAAACAAAAAAGGCCTCCGAAGAGACCTATTTGTTTGGTGCCGGTTGTCGGATTCGAACTGACGACCTACCGCTTACAAGGCGGGTGCTCTACCAACTGAGCTAAACCGGCGAAGCCCAAATTCTAACTGAGAAATTTGCTCTCAAAATTGGAAGCGGCAATTTATTTGCAAATTCCCGCCTGCCTTGCCTGCTGCCTTACTTGACCCGCTTCAGCGCAGGGCGGCCACCGGCGGGAGGTGGCGTACGGGGCTGATCGTCATCTGGGTCATCGTCCTCGGCCTTCGCTGTGACCAGCTGCACCACACGGTCTTCAGCAGCGTGTTCCTCATCCAGCGCGGCCTCCAGCTCTTCGGATTCGACTTCAGCAGCTTCATCCAGCTCTTCGTCCTCCGGCGGGAAAGCCATGCCTTGTCCGGTCTCGCGCGCATAAATGGCCATGACGTTGACCACGGGCACCATGATCTCGCGAGGCTTGCCGCCAAAGCGGGCCGTGAACTGCACATAGTCGTTACCGATGAGCAGGCCGCTGGTGGCGTCATAGCTGATGTTGAGCACGATCTGTCCATCGCGCACAAATTCCATCGGAACCTGGGTATTGCGATCCACACGCACTGCGATGTGAGGAGTGAACCCATTGTCGGTGCACCACTCCATCAGGGCACGCAGCAGATAGGGGCGGGTCGATGTCGCTTCAGGGGCTGTCATGTCGTTTCCTGACCAATCAATTCCGGACATTTGCAAAGACAAAAAAGCGGGCAGATGAAGGAAACCTCCTTCAGCGTGCCCGCTCCATGCTCATGTGCAATTACTTGCGCATGACCTTTTCAGAAGGCGTCAGCGCTTCAATATAGGCGGGGCGCGAGAAGATGCGCTCGGCATACTTGAGCAAAGGAGCTGCGTTCTTGGACAGCTCGATGCCGTAGTAGTCCAGGCGCCACAGCAGGGGAGCGATGGCCACGTCCAACATGGAGAAGTTCTCGCCCATGATGTACTTGTTCTTCAAGAAGATGGGAGCCATCTGGGTCAGACGGTCGCGAATATGAGCACGAGCCTTTTCCAGTGCCTTCTCGTTGCCCTTGACGTTGCGCTCTTCCAGAGTGTTCACGTGCACGAACAGCTCCTTTTCGAAGTTCAGCAGGAACAGGCGCACACGGGCACGGTCCACGGGATCACCGGGCATCAGCTGGGGATGGGGGAAGCGCTCGTCGATGTACTCGTTGATGATGTTCGACTCGTACAAGATCAGGTCGCGTTCCACCAGGATAGGCACCTGGCCATAGGGATTCATCACGCTGATTTCTTCGGGCTTGCTGAACAAGTCCACATCGCGGATTTCGAAATCCATGCCTTTTTCAAACAGCACAAAGCGGCAGCGGTGTGAGAAGGGGCAGGTCGTTCCCGAATAAAGCACCATCATGGTGGAGGCTCCTAAAAATCAAAAAGAGTGGGTCGCCCACGGCGCCCCACTCTGCACTAACACGGTTTGGCTGCAGACAGCATCTGCACAGCAACAACTTACTTGACGTCTTTCCAGAACGCGGCGTTCAGGCGCCAGGCTACAAAGATGAAGAAAGCCAGGAAAATCAGCACACCCACGCCAACCTTGGTACGGGTATTTTGGGCAGGCTCTCCCATCCATTGCAGGTAATTCACCAGATCGCCAACCGCTTGATCGTACTGCACTGCGGTCATCTTGCCAGGAGTGATCTGCTCCCAACCCTTGAAGACCTGGGTCTTAGTGCCGTGATCATCGTGTTCCTCGAAGATCGCGCGACGTTCGCCCTGCAGCTCCCACAGCGCATGCGGCATGCCTACGCTGGGAAAGGCCAGATTATTCCAGCCTGTGGCTTTTGTGTCATCCCGGTAGAAAGTACGCAAGAAGGTATACAGGTAATCCGCGCCACTTCCACCCGCCCCCGCACGCGAGCGCGCAATGACGGTCAGATCCGGCGGATTGGCACCAAACCACTCCTTGGCCTCCTTGGGGTTGATGGCTGCCTTCATGGTTTCACCGACCTTATCGGTGGTGAACAGCAGGTTGTCCTTGATGTCCTGATCGGTCAGGCCGATGTCTTTCAGGCGGTTGTAGCGCATGAAGGCAGCGGAGTGGCAGCTCAGGCAGTAATTGACAAAAATCTTGGCGCCGTTTTGCAGCGAGGCCGTATCACCGGTATTGACCGGGGCCTTGTCCCAGTGAATACCACCTTCGGACGCTTGCGCGCCACCCATGATGCCCAGGGCTGCAACCAGGGTCAGAATCAGTTTCTTCATTCTTGTTGTCTCCCGGTTCAGTGAGGCTTGAAGGTCACACGCTCAGGCACAGGCTTGGACTCGCCCAAACGGCTCCACCACGGCATCAGCAGGAAGAAGCCGAAATAGAACAGGGTTCCAACCTGCGACACCTTCTCACCCACGGGCGAGGGAGGCTGCACGCCCAGATAGGCCAGGATGACAAAGTTCACGACGAACACGGCATACACATACTTGTGCCAGCTGGGTCGGTAACGAATCGACTTGACCGGGCTGCAATCGAGCCATGGCAGGGCAAACAGGATGATGACGGCACCACCCATGATCACCACGCCCCAGAACTTGGCATCGATGGACAGCATCATGGCGATCACGGCCAGAGCCACGATACCCACTGCACCCTTGGCAAAGCCAGGCAGGCGGGACTTCAGGATGCCGTAGCCGGCACCCAGCACCACGCAGGCGATCAGCACATACACCATCTCGCTGGTGATGGCACGCAGCATCGAATAGAAGGGCGTGAAGTACCAGACGGGAGCAATGTGATTGGGCGTCTTGAGCGGATCGGCCGGGATGAAGTTGTTGTACTCCAGGAAGTAGCCACCGAACTCGGGCGCAAAGAACACCACGGCCGAGAACAGGAACAGGAACACCGTCACACCGAAGATGTCGTGCACCGTGTAGTAGGGGTGGAAAGGCACGCCATCCAGCGGACGGCCCTTTTCATCCTTGGGTGCATTCGGACCCTTGATCTCGATGCCATCGGGATTGTTGGAGCCCACATCGTGCAGCGCCAGCAAGTGCGCCACCACCAGGCCCAGCAGCACCAGAGGCACGGCAATCACGTGGAAGCTGAAGAAGCGGTTCAACGTGGCGTCACCCACCACATAGTCACCACGAATCAACAGCGCCAGATCGGGACCGACGAAGGGGATGGCAGCAAACAGGTTCACGATCACCTGCGCGCCCCAGTACGACATCTGACCCCAAGGCAGCAGATAGCCCATGAAGGCTTCGGCCATCAGCACCAGGAAGATGGCGCAGCCGAAGATCCAGACCAACTCACGCGGCTTGCGGTAGGAACCGTAGAGCAGACCGCGGAACATGTGCAGATACACGACGATGAAGAAGGCCGATGCGCCCGTGGAGTGCATATAGCGGATCAGCCATCCCCAGGGCACATCGCGCATGATGTACTCGACCGATGCGAACGCCTTGTCTGCATCGGGCTTGTAGTGCATCACCAGGAAGATGCCGGTCACGATCTGGATCACCAGCACCAGCAGGGCCAGCGAGCCGAAGATGTACCAGAAGTTGAAATTCTTGGGAGCGTAGTACTCCGACATATGGACGCGGTAGGCGTCAAATGCTGTCGGGAAACGGTTCTCCAACCAGTTCATCGCCTTCGCTCCGGTCGTGGAGTTCGGGTCAATTTGCTTGAATTCGTGGGCCATTGTTCTTGTCTCCCTCAGGCGGTCTTCTTGTCTTCACCAATCAGGATCTTGGTGTCAGACAGATACATGTGCGGAGGCACCTGAAGGTTATCGGGCGCAGGCTTGTTCTTGAACACGCGGCCTGCCATGTCAAAGGTCGAGCCGTGGCAAGGGCACAGAAAGCCGCCCTTCCAGTCGTTGGGCAGCGAAGGCTGCGGACCCGCGTGGAACTTGTCGGTAGGAGAGCAGCCCAGGTGGGTGCAAATGCCGACCACCACCAGCACTTCGGGCTTGATGGAGCGCGCTTCGTTTTGCGCATAGACGGGAGTGAACTCTTCCGGGTGGCGCTGCGACTTGGGGTCAGCCAGCTCCGCGTCCAGGCTTGGCAGCTCCTTGAGCTGCTCGGCCGTACGCTTGATGATCCAGACAGGTTTGCCTCGCCATTCGACGGTGAGCTTCTCACCCTCTTTGAGGCTGGAGATATCCACCTCTACCGCAGCACCTGCTGCCTTGGCTTTTTCAGAAGGCTGAAAGGAGCTCACAAAAGGGACGGCCGTTGCCACACCGCCCACGGCACCAGCACAGGCTGACGTGATGATCCACGTGCGCTTGCTGGAGTCGACTGGAGAGTCACTCATGGATTTCCTCGAAGTACATCGCTTGATTTGGGGTCAACTGCAAATTCTAGCGGCGGGGTTATGGTTATTCCAGCCCATGTCCGACGTTGACAAGCGCCAAAGTCACGCAATACTGCGCTATCTCAAACTCTCAGTGACTGGAACTGCTTATGGGCATGATGCAAGAATTCCGCGAATTCGCAATCAAGGGAAACGTGATGGATCTCGCCGTGGGCGTGATCATTGGCGGCGCGTTTGGCAAGATCGTGGACTCGGTGGTCAGCGATCTGATCATGCCTCTGGTAGGCCTGATCTTTGGCAAGCTGGACTTCTCCAATCTGTTTGTGGTGCTGGGCACCATGCCCGAGGGTGTGCCGCGCACACTGGACGCATTGAAGAAGGCCGGAGTTCCTGTTTTTGCCTACGGCAGCTTCATCACCGTGGCGGTGAACTTCCTGATTCTGGCCTTCATCATCTTCATCATGGTCAAGCAAATCAACCGTCTCAAGCGCGAAGCACCGGCCGCTCCAGAAGAAGCGCCTGCTACGCCTGAAGACATCCAGCTGCTGCGCGAGATCCGCGACAGCCTCAATCGCAAAGCCTGAAAAAACAGATTTCAAGATACTCGGCCTGCTGCACCCAGCAGGCTTTTTTCATCCTGATTTTTCTTGATCAAGAGCTTGCAATGCCATGCAGCGATGACTGAACTCACTCTCAAAAAATGAAGAGCGCATTGCGAGCGGATGGCTGCAATCGGCCATCGCTTTGGCTTGCGATTCAGGCCGCCAGATTGCGCGCCATCTGCACGGCCTGCAGCAGGCTGGCTGCGTCGGCAATGCCTTTTCCGGCGATGTCAAAAGCGGTTCCGTGATCCGGGCTGGTGCGCACCAGAGGCAGCCCCAGCGTCACATTCACGCCGTCCTCCACACCCAAATATTTGACCGGGATCAACCCTTGGTCGTGGTACATCGCCAACACTGCATCGAATTCCCCAGGGTGATCCAGCGTGTTTCGCGCGCGCATGAACACGGTATCGGGTGCAAAGGGCCCGGATGCATCGATACCTTCGGCCCGCGCAGCCGCAATCGCCGGCGCAATGATGTCGATTTCCTCGCGGCCAAAAATGCCGCCCTCCCCTGCATGCGGGTTCAAGCCGGCCACGGCAATGCGTGGTGAGCGGCCCAGACTTTTGCTCAAAGCCTGATGCGTGATGCGCAAGGTCTGCAGAATCTGCGGCTGCGTGACGGCCTCGATGGCTTCGCGCAAAGAGACATGAATGCTGACCAGCACCGTGCGCAACTCGTCGTTGGCCAGCATCATGCGCACCGGCATCTGTGCAATCGAAACACCGGCATGCATGGCGGCCTCGGCCTGCAACAGCTCGGTGTGACCGGGAAAAGCGACACCTGCCAGATGCAGCGCTTCCTTGTGCAAAGGCGCCGTCACCAGGGCCGCAATCTCGCCACGCAAAGCCGCTTGCGCGGTCCAGACCACGCACCTGGCCGCCGCCTCGCCCGCCGCCGCCGATATCTGGCCATAGGGCTGAGGACCAGCCAGCCCCGGCAGCCCCAGCAATGCGATCGCACCTTCGGGTACAGACCAGGCATCCTGCGGTTGGTCAATCACGGCAATGGGTTGAGCAATGCCTTGTTCGCCGTCGGCGGCCCTGGCCGCCAGGGCCGTGGCACGGCGCAGCGTCTGCAATTCCCCCACGACAAAACAGCCGCGCAGCAGCTGCGGCTGCGCACGAAAAGCCTTGGCAATGATTTCGGGACCAATGCCGGCGCAGTCACCCTGGGTGATGGCTATGGGCAAGGCAGCAGTTGTTTCGGCAGCAAACATAGAGATTAAGCTCAAACCCTTTGTTTTAAAGCGCTTGCAGCTATCAAATTAAATAGAACTGACGCAAATGAGGATGCACCAAGGCAGCGTCCTTGAGGCGAAACGCTTACCTGGGCCTAATTTGCGCAAGTCGTGTCAATAAACAGCTCAGGCGGGATTATCGATCTCTATCCACTGGTGCTTTATGCCGCACTCCCGCGCCACATGGTCAGCCACAGCCGGTGCGCCATAACGCTCGGTCGCATGGTGGCCGGCCGCAATAAAGCTCACCCCAGTCTCACGCGCCAGATGGGCCTGAGGCTCCGAAATCTCCCCCGTGATGAAGGCGTCGGCACCTGCGGCAATGGCCGCCTCGAAAAAGCCCTGGGCACCCCCTGTGCACCAGGCCAGCTTGTGGATGGGTCGCGAAGCATCTGCACTGACCAAGGTGGCACTGCGTCCCAGCACGGTTTGCACATGGGTGTTCAGCGCATCGGCATTGGCAAAATCGGCATCGGCCAGCCAGCCCAGGTTCTGGTCGCCGAATGCGGCCTGCCCTTGCACACCCAGCCTGGCGCCGAGCTGCGCGTTATTGCCCAGCTCTGCATGGGCGTCCAGCGGCAGATGGTAGGCATACAGATTGATGTCATGGGCCAGCAGCAGGCGTATGCGTTCCTTGAGCCAACCGGTGATGCGACCATCCATGCCGCGCCAGAAAAGGCCGTGGTGCACGAAGATGGCATCGGCCCTGGCGTCAATGGCGGCCTCGATCAACGCACGGCTGGCCGTGACGCCGCTGACGATGCGGCGGATTTCGCCCTTGCCCTCCACTTGCAGGCCATTGGGGCCGTAGTCCTTGAATCGCTCGGGTTGCAGCAGTCCATTGAAGACGGACAGCAGGTTGTTTCGCTCAATGCTCATGGCTGCCATTGTGCCAAGACCATCCTATCCATGACCAAAGCTTCCCTATGCGCAGGACGGCCAGCAAGGGCCGCCCCGCAGCAAAGGCCGTCGTCCCCTTTGGGGAAGGCGCGTCAGCGACTCAGGGGGACCGAAGCCTGCCAGCCCTTGCAGGCCAGCGGCCAGAAGCCCATGACCACACCCAGCACGCCCATGGCGGCCACATAGTGGGCAGGCGCCATCACATCCACCTGTTGCCACACCGAGACCAGCATGGGAGTTAGACCACCGAACACCGCATAAGCCATGTTGTACGAGAAGGACAGACCGGTGAAGCGCACCTCGGGCGGAAAGGCGCGCACGCCCACCACGGGCAGCAGCGAGATGGCACCCACAAAGAATCCCACCGTCGCATAGGTGCAGACCAGCGAGGCCTCGGTACCTGGCAGGTTCAGATAGAACAGATAGGCAGTGGCCGTCATGCCGCCCCAGCCGATGATCATGCTCAGCCTGGTGCCGATCTTGTCGGACAGCCAGCCCCAGAACACGCAGCCTATGGTCAGCGTCACCGTGGCCACCGCATTGGCCTTGAGCGCATCCGCAGGAGCGATGTGAAAGACCTTTTGCAGATAGGCGGGCGTGAACAGAATCACCACCACGATGGCTGTGGACAGCACCCAGGTCATCAGCGCAACGACGATGCTGGCCTCACGGTGGTCACGCAAAATGGTCTTGATGGGCAGCTCGCGGTCCACGGCCTTGCGGGCCTGCATCTCCTGGAAGATGGGGGTCTCGTGCAGAAACTTGCGCAGATACACCGACACCAGGCCAAACACCCCACCCAGGATGAAGGGGATGCGCCAGGCCCAGTCGTGCACTTCCACCTGGCTGTACGTGCTGTTAAGCCATACGCCAATGATGGAGCCCAGGAAAATGCCGCCGGTAATGCCCGAGGTCAGCGCGCCAATGGCAAAGCCATAACGTTTTTGCGGTGCGTGCTCGGCCACGAACACCCAGGCACCGGGCATCTCGCCACCAATGGCTGCGCCCTGCATCACACGCATCAGCAGCAGCAGGATGGGCGCCGCGATGCCGATGGAGGCATAGGTGGGCAACAGGCCGATGACCAGCGTGGGCACGGCCATCAGAAAGACGGACAGCGTGAACATTTTCTTGCGGCCCAGGATGTCGCCGAAGTGGGCAATCAGAATGCCGCCAATGGGGCGGGCCAGATAGCCAGCCGCAAAAATGCCCAGCGTCTGCAGCTGGCGCATCCATTCAGGCATCTCCGCCGGAAAGAACAGGCTGCCAATCACATTGGCAAAAAAGACGAACACCACGAAGTCATAGAACTCCAGCGTTCCGCCCAGGGCCGACAGGCCCAGGGTCTTGTAGTCCTCCCGGTTCAGGGAACGGTTTTTCGCAGCAGCCGACGTGGTTATCGGGGCGGCGGTGTCAAGCGTAGTCATGGTGTTTCCTAGATCGAACAGCAGGACAGCGCGGATAGAAGCGGCTCGCACGGGTCAGCGTGCAGCAGCAAACCGGATGCGGCGGGCTTCAGGTGCAAAGCCACGCTTGGCGAGAGATGAGCGCTTGGTGGGCAATCACTCTGGCAAACGGCGACATTGGCGCAGTCGAAAAATCATTCTAGGGTTTACACCCATGGCTACAGCCGCTGCAAAACTATAGATGGCCGCAACCCTATGCCTGCCTCGCGTGCAGAACTTGCAACTTTGCGTTAAGCAAATACAAGCAAGCTCAATGCCCGTCATCAGGGCCCATGGCGCCATGCTTCACAATGGGGCTTGTTTCCACCACTTTTCATACGCATTACATGAAACGCACCTGGTTGCTGTTTTCGCAGGTCGTCACCGTGCTGGTGGCTATCTATTTTGTAGTAGCTACCCTACAGCCCACTTGGCTTCAGCGCGGAAATGTCCGCAGCAGTGCTGGCGTCTCCCTGCTGCAGGCCCCAGCTGCGCCAGCCGGTGAAGTCGCCCCTGGCAGCTTTGCACCTGCCGCCCGCAAGGCCGCACCCGCCGTGGTCAGCATCAACACCAGCAAGGCCGTGCGTCATCCACGCGCCAACGATCCCTGGTTCCAGTTCTTCTTTGGCGACCAGGGTCCGCAAGAGCAATCTGGTTTGGGTAGCGGCGTCATCATCAGTCAAGATGGCTACATCCTGACCAACAACCATGTGGTCGAAGGTGCCGACGATATCGAGGTCACGCTGACCGACAGCCGCCAGGCCAAGGCCAAGGTGATAGGCACCGACCCAGAGACCGATCTGGCCATTCTCAAGATCGAACTCGACAAGCTACCCGTCATCGTGCTGGGCAACTCCGATCAGGTGGCCGTGGGCGACCGCGTGCTGGCCATCGGCAACCCCTTCGGCGTGGGCCAGACCGTGACCAGCGGCATCATCAGCGCGCTGGGCCGCAGCCAGCTGGGCATCAACACCTTCGAGAACTTCATCCAGACCGATGCCGCCATCAACCCCGGCAACTCCGGCGGCGCACTGGTCGATGCCAACGGCAGCCTGCTGGGCATCAACACCGCCATCTATTCACGCTCGGGCGGCAGCATGGGCATAGGCTTTGCCATTCCAGTATCCACGGCCAAGATGGTGCTGGACGGCATCGTCAAGGACGGCAAGGTCACACGCGGCTGGATTGGCGTGGAGCCCAACGAGCTCTCGCCCGAGCTGGCCGAAACCTTTGGCGTCAAGGCCGATGCCGGCGTCATCATCACCGGCGTGCTGCAGGCCGGCCCCGCAGCCCAGGCCGGCATGCGCCCAGGCGATGTGATCGTCAAGGTCGGCGAAACCGACATCCACAATGTCTCGCAACTACTGACGGCCGTGGCCGCACTCAAGCCCGGTGAGGCCTCCAAGTTCGAAGTGCGCCGTGGCGACAGCGAAGTGGCTCTGGCCATCACCCCCGGCGTACGACCTGCGGCCAGCACCTTGCAGCAAGGCGCGCGCCGCCGCTAACTCAAACAGCACAGCGGCATCCAAGGGTTCCGCCTCCGCTCACCACCAGCCAGCGCAATGCGCTGGCTTTTTTATGCATCAAATCGGCATCTGGCGCTTTCCCATCAAGCGCTTGCAGCTATCAAAACCGATAAAAACAAAAGCCCTTGAATCGCTTCAAGGGCTTTGGGGATCAGAACTCGGCCATAGGCCGCAGCTTCAATTCTGATCGGCAGGCTTGTCCACTTCGGTGCTTTCGGGCAACTCGCCTTCGGGGCGCGATGCCTTGTTGAACCAGCGGGCGCCAACAATGCCCACCTCGTACAGCAGGCACATGGGGATGGCCAGCGCCAGTTGCGAAATCACGTCGGGAGGCGTGATGACGGCCGCAATGATGAAGGCCACCACGACAAAGTAGCCGCGGAAGGACTTGAGCTTGTCAATCTCCACCAGGCCAAAGCGCACCAGCAGCATCACCACGATAGGCACCTGGAAGGCCGCCGCAAACGCGATGTAGAGCGCAAGGATGGCCTCCACATAGGAAGCGATATCCGGCGTCGCCGCCACGCTGGCCGGTGTGAAGTGCTGGATGAACTTGAACATATTGCCCAGCACGAAGAACTGCACAAAGGCAATGCCGGCATAAGCCAGCAGGCTGCCGAACAGGATCAGCGGCAGCGCAAACTTCTTTTCATGGCTGTACAGGCCCGGCGCCACAAAAGCCCATATCTGGTACATCAGCCAGGGCAGCGCCAACAGCACGGCCACCATCATCAGCACCTTGAGCGGCACAAAGAACGGCGAGAACACGCCCACTGCAATCAGCTTGGCGCCGGGCGGCATGTGCTCCTTGATGGGATGAGCGATAAAGTCGATCAGCCCGTCTGGGCCGGGCCAGAAAAACAGAATGGCCAGCGCCACGCCAATGCCGTAGATGCAGTACAGCAGTCGATCACGCAGCTCCATCAGGTGCTGCACAAACGGCTGCTCGGTGCCGGCCAGTTCGTCTTCTTTAGAGGGTTCGGACATGGTGCAAAACCGCGTCGAAGCCGATGGGGCTCCGCACGCTTGAAACAACAACGCCCGCTGACACGGGCAAGAGGCGAACTGCCGGAGCAAAACCTGCTGCCTCAGCAGGCGAGCCAAGGATCTGCAGGCTGCGTCCGCGCATGCTCAATGGAACTTCTTGGGCCGAAAACGCGCCACGCGCGCTGCACCCGACTGAACCTTGGTGCGCACGCCTGCGCGCGCCTTGTACCACTGCGGCACGGCACCACGCTTGAGGCGCCAGTTCTTGCGCGGGTGTCGGTAGCTGGGCACCACGGCGCTGTGCGTATCGGACTCGCCATAGCTGCCATAGCCGCCATCCGAGCCATAGGACTCGTACGACGATGCGGAAGTCATATGCGCGTCGTCGCGCAAATCCTTGGTCGCATCGCTCAAGTCCTTTTCGAGGTCAGAGGCCTGGGTGCGAATGCTGGACTCCACATCCCGCGCAGCACCCTCGACCGTTTCCTTCATCTTGCGCAACTCATCCAGCTCCATGGAGCGGTTGACTTCCGCCTTGACGTCGGCCACATAACGCTGCGCCCGGCCCAGCATCGTGCCCACCATGCGGGCAACGCGCGGCAGCTTCTCGGGGCCGATGACCACCAGGGCCACGGCTCCGATCAGAGCCATCTTGGACAGGCCAATATCAAACATCTATCAGTGCCAAGTTGCCAGCGATCAGCTCTTTTGCTTGGCTTCCACGTCGATGGTGGCCTTGTCTGCAGCCTGCTGGCTGGCAACCTGACCAGCAGCGGGAGTGGATGCGGGGTCGGTTGTGCCTTCCTTCATGCCATCCTTGAAACCCTTGACGGCGCCGCCCAGATCGTTGCCGATGTTCTTGAGCTTCTTGGTGCCGAACACCAGAACCACGATGAGCAGCACGATCAGCCAGTGCCAGATAGAAAACGAGCCCATGAGAATCTCTCCTAAGAATTGCAAACCATTTTAGACGGCGCCTGTGTCAGATTGTCTGCAATGGCCCAAAAAGCCCGCCACTCGGAGCTGTATCTGGGTGCAAGCCCTGTATGGCGATGGTTTGGCTGCGATCGGCCCTTGAATCAGCCCTTGAGCCAGGGACGGGGGCCGCCCTTGACGTGGAGATGCAGGTGATGGACTTCCTGACCACCTTCGGTGCCGGTATTGACCATGACACGGAAGCCACCATCGGGATAGGGATTGCAGCCCTGTTCCAGCGCCAGCTTGGGTGCCAGCACCATCATGCGTCCCAGCAGCGCCGCATCTTCGGCACCAACCTGGGCCAGGGAGGGAATGTGCTTCTTGGGGATCATCAGGAAATGCACCGGGGCCGATGGATTGATGTCGTGGAAAGCAAAGATTTCCTCATCCTCGTACACCTTGCGCGAAGGGATCTCCCCCCTGGCAATGCGGCAGAAAATACAGCTGGAATCGTAGTGGGAATCGTGGTCGTGCATGGGTGCTTGTCAATTCAATGGTTGCGCCACTCATCCTTGTGAGCCTGGCGCGATCCAAGCCAGGGACGGCCAACAAGGGCCGCTCCGCAATAGAGGCCGTCGCCCCCTGGGGGATGGCGCAAAGCGCCTCAGGGAGGTCAGACCATATTGTCGTTGAATCGCAGCGTCTGCCGCACACCGAGATGCTCGCGGTTGCGGTGCAGCCATTCCTGGGCGCGCTCGCGCCCCAGAGAGAACAGCTCGCGCACCAGGGTGATATCGGCCCGCGCCTTGCTGGATGCACCAAAGGGCTTGAGCACCTCGCCGCCATCGATGCGGTGCATCAGCACATGCTTGTAGCGATCCGAGTCCAGGCGTTTTTGCTCCAGCATGCGCACCACGAACTCGATGGCTCGCAGCTCGGCCAGCAAGCCCGCGTTGAAGGTCACCTCGTTCATGCGGTCCATGATCTCGCTGGCGCTATCGGGCAGCTTGTCCGACTCCTTGGGGTTGATCTGCACCAGCAGGATGTCCCGGCTCTTGGTCTCGTACAGCAGCGGATACAGCGCCGGGTTGCCCGAAAAACCGCCGTCCCAGTAATGCTCGCCATCGATTTCCACGGCCTTGAACATCTGGGGCAGACAGGCCGAGGCCATGATGGCGTCCGCCGTGACCTGCTCCCCGGTGAAGATCTTGCCGCGGCCCGTGCGTACATTGGTGGCGCAGACAAAGAGCTTGGGAACCACGGCAGCGTTTTCCGGATGCACCAGGGTGTCGAAGTCCACCACGCGGGTCAGCAGCTGGCGCAGCGGGTTGATATTGAGCGGATTGGTCTGGTAGGGAGACAGGAACTGGTTGAGTACGCCCATGATGGGCACGCCCGGCAGCGGCACGCCCCACAGAATATTGCCCATGGTTCCCATGGTTCCCACGCCCTCCCAGAGCTCGCGCAGCGCCTGGCGGGCCAGATCCCGCCCCAGATGCAGGGCATCTGCCGGTTTTTTCTCCTGCGCGGCTGCCTGGGCAAAGCCATGCGCCAGCACCACGGCGTTCATGGCTCCGGCGCTGGTGCCGCTGATGCCCTCAAAGACCAGTCCATCGTCTTCCAGCAACGCATCCAGCACACCCCAGGTCAAGGCGCCATGCGATCCCCCGCCCTGCAAGGCCAGATTGAGTGTGTGCGGTGTTGCTGCAGCCATGCGCCGTCCTGTGATTCGTGAAGATGAAGGCACAGGTTAGCGGCTCGCAGTGCTTTCGCCCAGCCATGCATCGCGCAAGACGATGTCAGCGTTGTTCTGCTGCACTGCAGCAGCATCAGGTACAAAAAAGCCCCTGCGGTCCTCACAGGGGCTTAGGGTCAGTCCTTGGGATTCAGGACTGAACGGACTGGTTCTTGTTCATGGCGACCATGCCGCGCACGATGCGGTAGAGGAACCAGATGGAGATCACCACCCAGGCGGGGTTGAAGATCAACAGGCCCAGCAGGAAGAACGGGAAGGTGACGGCGTAGAGCACGGCGGCCCACAGCACGCTGCGCAGACGCCAGGAGAAATGACTCTCCTGCCAGGTGCCGCGCGCATCGTCACGTTTGACCAGGTCGATGATGACGGCCACGATCAGCAAAAACACGCTGACCTGCGCACCCGGCAGCACGGCGGCCACGGCCACGATCAGGTGCAGCAGATAGCTGACCCAGCCCCAGGCCTTCAGGCCTTCGATTTCGGACTGGGTGCTGCTGTGCACATCCACAACGTCTCGATCATTCATCAGGCATTTCCTTTCTCCTGCTCGGCACGTTCATTGGCCTTGCGCAGGGCTTTTTCCTCCAGACCGCTGAGACCTTCACGGCGCTCCAGCTCGGCGATGACCTGCGCGGGCGTGAGACCAAAGTGTGCCAGGGCAATCATGGAGTGAAACCACAAGTCCGCCACTTCGTAAAGGAATTCGCCCTTGTCACCACCGTGCTCGGCATCCTTGGCCGCCATCACGACCTCGGTGGCCTCCTCGCCGATCTTCTTGAGAAAGGCATCGGGGCCCTTGTGCAGCAGGCGCGCCACATAGCTTTTCTCGGGGTCGCCACCGTTGGCGGGCTTGCGGCTTTCGATCACCGCCGCCAGGCGGGCCAGAGAATCTTGAGAAGAAGTCATGTCAGTTATTTGTAGATGGAATCAGGATCTTTCAAGACCGGATCAATGGGCGTCCACTGTCCATCTCGCAACACGCTGTAAAAACAGCTGTGCCGACCCGTATGGCAGGCAATGCCGGGCTCGTGTCCGGTCTGCGTGACCTGCATGAGAACGACGTCGTTATCGCAGTCGATGCGCAGCTCGTGGACGGTCTGCACATGGCCCGATTCCTCGCCCTTGAACCAGAGCTTGTCACGTGAACGGCTGAAGTACACGGCGCGGCCCAGCTCGGCCGTCTTGGCCAGCGCCTCACGGTTCATCCAGGCAAACATCAGCACATCGCCTGTGTCTTTTTCCTGGGCGATGACGGGCACCAGGCCCTTTTCATCCCATTTGACTTGATCTAGCCATTCCATGGTGATTCCTGATTTCATAGCGGCTAGCGCTTTTTTCTCGTCATATTTCATATGAAATCACGAAAATATGACTTCCAATCAGCGCCAAAAGCTATTGATTAAATAGCGTCAATGTTTACAAGCGTACGGGAATGCCGCGCGCGCGCATGCATTCCTTGGCCTGCTGCACCGTGTATTCACCGTAGTGGAAGATGCTGGCGGCCAGCACGGCATCGGCGCCGCCTATGGTGACACCATCGGCCAGATCGTCCAGATTGCCCACACCGCCCGAGGCGATCACGGGCACGCCCACGGCATCGGCCACGGCGCGGGTCAGCTTCAGGTCAAAGCCGCTCTTGGTGCCGTCCTTGTCCATGCTCGTCAGCAGGATCTCGCCGGCGCCGCGCCTGGCCATTTCTTCGGCCCAGCGCACCACATCGAGGCCCACATTCTTGCGACCGCCATGGCTGTACACATCCCAGCCCGGGCCCATGGGCGTGCCGGCAGGGCCTATGCGCTGCTCGTCTTCGGGCGTGCGGCGCTTGGCATCGATGGCCACGACGATGCACTGCGCGCCGTACTTGTCGCTGCAGGCGTTGATGGTGTCGGGGTTGGAAATGGCGGCCGAGTTGAAGCTGGTCTTGTCGGCCCCTGCGTTGAGCAAACGGCGCACATCGTCCACCGTGCGCACGCCGCCGCCCACGGTCAGCGGAATGAAGACCTGCGAGGCCACGGCCTCGATGATGGGCAGGATCAGATCGCGGCCATCGCTGGTGGCGGTGATGTCCAGAAAAGTCAGCTCGTCCGCACCCTGGGCGTTGTAGCGCGCGGCGATTTCCACCGGGTCGCCCGCATCGCGCAGCTCCAGAAAGTTGACGCCCTTGACCACGCGGCCACCGGTGACGTCAAGACAGGGAATGATGCGTTTGGCAAGCATGATGAACTCTCTGAACGATGAAAAACAAGGGCAGCGCAGATCAGTGCGCTGTCAGATGCTGGGCTGCTTTCCAGCATTGGCCGGGAGCGACGATGACCGCTGCGTCAATGGCTGCAGCTTCCACGCAGAGCATCTGCTGCCAGCTGGCAGGCTCCATATCCTTGAGCGTGGCGCACAGCGCTGGGCCGGGGTTCCAGACCACGGTTTCGCTCCATGCCGCGTCCTGTGCAATCTGCAGCCAGGGCTGATTTCCAGCCAGCAACTGCAGAGGTTCGTCAGCGCGCGGATAGACACTGTCAGTCTCCACACCAAAGCGCAGCGCGCCTTGCTGCCGGGGATGGGTGTCGGCCACCGCATCCCAATAGCTCAAATCCTGCAGGCCCTGCAAAGCAGCTTGCTCAACATCCGGCACGCGCAAATAACTGTGCAGTGCAGCAGTGAATGGCAAGTCTTGTGTACCGCCGTTGTTCACAGCCAATTCCACACGCAACTGACCGGGCGTGAGCTGCACAGTCAGCACCGCTTCAAATTCGTGTGGCCAGACGGCGCGCGTGGCTTCGGTGTCTTTCAGGCGCAACTTCAGCTGCACGCCATCGTTGCCCAGCGCTTGGGCCTTATCGGCCGCCCAGCTCATGATGCGGGCAAAGCCATGCTTGACCAGGGGGCCACGCTGATTGAACTGGGGAAAGCAGACCGGAATGCCGCCGCGAATGGCGGTCCGGCCATCGTGGACGGCCAACGGGCTGAGGAACAGACGCTCCTGCCCCTGGCTGACCCAGGACAGCACCTGCGCGCCTTGCAGGCAGATCAAGGCCGAGTCACCCTGACCCAGCTTTAAAGCGATAGCGGGCAGCCCTTGCCAGTTGGTCGTTTGGACTTGGGTTCGGGCCTGAAATATCGAATCATTCACCGGTGAGTTCGTCCGCGCGTTCCTGGCCTGCGGCAAAGTCCAGATCGCCGGTATAGATGGCACGGCCGCAGATCACGCCTTCCACACCCTCGTCCTGCACCTTGCACAGCGCTTCGATGTCGGACATGCCGGAAAGACCACCGGAGGCGATGACGGGAATCTTCAACGACTGAGCCAGCTTGACGGTGGCGTCGATGTTGATGCCGGTCAGCATGCCGTCGCGGCCGATGTCGGTGTAGATGATGGATTCCACACCCCAGCCCTCGAAGCGCTTGGCCGTCTCGATCACGTCCTGGCCGGTGAGCTTGCTCCAGCCGTCGATGGCCACCTTACCGTCCTTGGCGTCCAGGCCCACGATGATGTGGCCGGGAAAGGCACTGCAGGCATCCTGCAGGAAACCGGGGTTCTTCACGGCCGCCGTGCCGATGATCAGGTATTCGATGCCCAGATCGATATAGCGTTCAATGGTGTCCAGATCACGGATGCCACCGCCCAGTTGCACGGGAATCTCGCCATCGACTTCCTTGAGGATGCTCTTGATGGCCGACAGGTTCTTGGGCTGGCCCGCAAAGGCGCCGTTCAGATCCACCAGATGCAGGCGACGGGCGCCCGCATCCAGCCACTTGGCGGCCATGGCGGCGGGGTCCTCACCGAAGGTTGTGGACTGGTCCATATCACCCTGAATCAGGCGTACGCAGTGGCCGTCCTTGAGGTCGATAGCGGGGATGAGCAACATGATGGTGATCTGCTAGCAAGTTTGGCCGTCAGAAATGGCCAGTGCACAAAGAAAACTTCAGGGCTTCCAGCCCAGGAAGTTGCGGAACAGCGCCAGCCCCTGGTCCGAGCTTTTCTCGGGGTGGAACTGGGTGGCGAAAATATTATCGCGTGCAACAGCACATGCAAAGAGGCCGCCATAGTCGGCCTCGGCAGCGCAATGCTCGCCTTGCTGCACCTGCGCATAGAAGCTGTGCACAAAGTAGTAGAAGCTGCCGTCGGGAATGCCTGCCCACAGCGCATGGGGCTTGCCGCCATGCAGGGTCTGATGCACGCGGTTCCAGCCCATTTGCGGCACCTTGAAGCGGCTGCCGTCGGCCTGGTTCTTGCCGGCCAGATCGAACTTGCGCACATCGCCGGGAATCAGCCCCAGGCCCGGCACATCGCCTTCATCGCTATGGTCGAGCAGCATCTGCATGCCCACGCAGACACCGAACAGCGGCTTGTTGGCGGCCGCATCGAGCACGGCCTGCTGCAGGCCGCCGTCATGGGCCTCGCGCAGCTCGCGCATGCAGTCGGGCATGGCGCCCTGACCTGGCAGGACCACGCGGTTGGCCGCTTGGACCGCCTCGGGATCGGCCGTAACGACCACCTCCCAGCCCGTGTCCGCTGCGGCCGTGCGCACAGCCTGGGAGACAGAGCGCAGATTGCCCATGCCGTAATCGACCACGGCCACGGTGTTGTTCTTCAAACTCATAGCAGCTACCGCTTGTAGAGATTGGCTTTTATAAACAAAAAGCTTCGAGATGCTGTGTGAACAGGCGCAAGAAGCTCCTGATTACAGAGCACCCTTGGTCGAGGGAATCACGCCCGCCATGCGCTCATCATGCTCCAGCGCGAAGCGCATGGCACGCGCAAAGGCCTTGAAAATGGTTTCGCACTGGTGGTGAGCGTTGAAGCCCTTGAGGTTGTCGATGTGCAAGGTCACACCGGCATGGTTGACAAAGCCCTGGAAGAATTCGAAGACCAGCTGCGTGTCGAGCTGACCGATGCTGCCGGCCGTGAACTTCACATCCATGTGCAGCCCGGGGCGGCCCGAGAAGTCAATGACCACGCGCGACAGCGCTTCGTCCAGCGGCACATAGGCATGGCCGTAGCGGCGAATGCCTTTCTTGTCGCCAATGGCCTTGGCAAAGGCCTGGCCCAGGGTGATGCCGATGTCCTCCACCGTGTGGTGGCCGTCGATATGCAGATCGCCCGCGCATTCGATGTCCATGTCGATCAGGCCGTGACGCGCGATCTGGTCGAGCATGTGGTCGAGGAAACCGATACCCGAATTGAGGCTGGCCTTGCCCGTGCCGTCCAGGTTCACACGCACGGCCACACGGGTTTCGGCCGTGTTGCGGGTGACTTCAGCGGTACGTGGCAGCGGTGCTGCGGAGGTGGTCACCAGATTGTTCATAAAGACTCCTTGAGGGCCGCCAGCATCTGGGCGTTTTCTTCGCGGGTGCCCACGGTCAGGCGCAGGCAGTTGTTGAGCAGCGGATGCATGGCCGAGACGTTCTTGACCAGCACGCCACGCTTTTTCATTTCGGCTTGTGCCCTGCCCGCGTCAGCCACGCGCAGCAGCACCATATTGGCCTCGGAGGGCCAGATTTTTTCCACGCCTTCAAGAGCAGCCAGCGCATCGATCAGCGGCTGGCGTTCGGCGCGGATGGCGGCAGCCTGTTCGGCATACAGCGACTCGTGCTCCAGCGCGAAGATGGCGGTTTCGCAGTTGAGCACGCTGATGTTGTAGGGCGGGCGCACCTTGTCGATCTCATGCACCAGGGCCGCCGGGCCGATCAGATAACCGAGGCGTGCACCGGCCAGACCGAATTTGCTGAGCGTGCGCATCAGCAGCACATGCTGGTTGCGTTCGGGCTCGGCCTTCATGCGCGTGATCCAGCTGCGGCTGGCGAAGGGCTGGTAGGCCTCATCCATGACGACCAGGCCGCCGATCTGCGCCACGGCGTCGACGATGGCCTGCACCTTGTCCTCTTCCCACAGCGTGGCCGTGGGGTTGTTGGGGTAGGCGATATAGGTGATGGCGGGCTTTTGCGCAGCGATCGCGGCCTGCATGGCGGGCACATCCAGGTCGAAGTCGGCCGTCAGATTGACGGAGACAAAGTCCAGCCCCTGCAGCTTGGCCGACAGCGGATACATCACAAAGCCGGGCATGGGTGCCAGCATCTTGGCGCGGGCACCTTCGGTGGGCTGAGCCGTTGCCAGCGCCAGCAAGGTGATGATCTCGTCCGAACCATTGCCCAGCAGCACAGCCGAGCCCGCAGGTGCGCCAGCGTAGTCGGCCAGCATTTTCTTGAGCACTTCCAGGCGCTCGCCGGGGTAGCGGTTGATTTCGAGCGCCCCCAGACGCTCGCCCAGCTGTTTTTGCAACGCGGCAGACAGGCGGTAGGGGTTCTCCATCGTGTCCATCTTCAGCAGGCCCTGCGAATCCTGCACATGATAGGCCTGCATGGCGCGCACATCGGCGCGAATGCGTTGCAAAGCCTGGGAGGAGATATCTGGAGTCGTCATGGGATTCACTCTTTCACACGGAGGTGGGCTTGGCCTGGTTTGGCGACACTCACGCTTCTGGATCCTGGGGGGCTGCCTGCTGCAGCGGGTGCACCACGGTCACGCCGCCGAACTCTGCGCCATGGGGCAGATGCAGACTCAGAATATGGCTGCAGCCGCTGTGCTGGGCACAGGCCACGGCCAGGCAATCGCCAAAGTCCAGGGCATGGCGGGCCTGCACGGCCCAGGCGGTTTCCAGCGTGGCGGCATCGGTCTTCCATGGTGTCCAGGTCTGATAGCGGCGAATCGCAGCGCGGGCATCGCCCTGGGGCATGGGGTTGGCGGCGGTGGTGACCTGATCGTAGAACTCGACCAGTGCCTGGTTGCCGGTGCGGCCCGTGCGGCTGCGCCATAGCGCATCCAGCCAGCTCAGTGTGGCGGTGTACAGATCGGCACCGGCCACATCCTCGGCCGCCACCAGCACCGATGTGTCGACAAACACCGTGGTCATGGCGCTCATTGGGCAGCTCCGGCTCTCATCTCTTTTTGCGCACCAGCGCGCTTGGGGCTTGCACTGCGCGCCACGGCTTTGGATGCAGAGGCAGACTCGGCCTGCCAGTTGCGCTCATCGGTGCGCCAGGCCAGATAGGCGCGCTCATACGAGTCTTCGCGGCGCTGCATCTCGGCCATGAAGTCACCCAGCATGCGCGAAACACTGGTGCCGCGACGAGCGGCTTCCACGCGAGCCCATTCGAGCACGCTGTCTTCCACGGTGATGGTGACGTTCTTCATGCCTCGCATAGTACACGAAATTAGTGTCACACGAAATTCGTGTCATTAGTGCAAATTGCCAATTCACTTGCCCCAGCCCATACTTCGCAAGAATCTGTGACTCACAAACCTATAAACAAAAGAGGGAGCAAACCATGAGCGGACAAGCCCAGACCTGGCCAACGCGGCGCCAGATGCTGAACCGAAGCCTCCGAATCGGAGCCGGCCTGGGGATAGGCTCCAGTGCAGGCTTGGCACTGCCCGGCTGCGCCGGAGACGACGATAGCCACAAAGGTCTGAGCGCCGCAGACGCAGCCCGGAAACTGCCGGAGCTTGCCGAGCAGTTACGAAAGATCACCGGCATTCCCGGCCTGGCCTGGGCCGTGGTGCATGGCAACCAGACCATTGCCGCCCAGGGCCTGGGCGTATGCCAGGCCGGACGCAGCGATGCCGTGAATGCCGACACCACCTTCCAGCTGGCGTCGGTTTCGAAATCGCTGGGGGCCACGGTGGTGGCGCGCCAGGTTGGCGAAGGCCGGGTCTCGTGGGACAGCCGCATGCAGGAGCTGCTGCCATGGTTCGCTCTGCGCAACCCCGGCAGCACCGCATTACTGACCGTGGGCGACCTTTATGCCCATCGCAGCGGCCTG
This sequence comes from Comamonas resistens, assembly GCF_030064165.1. NCBI lineage: Bacteria > Pseudomonadati > Pseudomonadota > Betaproteobacteria > Burkholderiales > Comamonadaceae > Comamonas > Comamonas resistens. The sequence goes on along the minus strand of NZ_CP125947.1, from coordinate 842,600 downwards.
CCCGACCATGCCGGCGACAAGCTTGAGGAACTGGGCTACGGACAGCGCGAGGTTCTGGAGCGGCTGCGCCTGCTGCCCGTCAAACAACTAGGGCTCGAATACGCCTACACCAATGCCGGGCTGACAGCGGCCGCCATTGCCGTGGCCAAAGCGGCCGGAACCGATTGGGCCAGCCTGTCGCAGCAAACGCTGTATGCGCCGCTGGGCATGACTCGAACCACCTCGGTTCACGCAGAATTCATGCGGCAGGCCAATCGGGCGGTCGGCCATGTGCGCGCCGACGATGGCAGCTGGCAGCCCAGCACGCCACGCAATGCCGACCCACAGTCTCCGGCAGGCGGCGCCAGCTCCAGCGTCAACGACATGGCACGCTGGCTGGCCCTGCTGCTGGCTCAGGGCCGCTGGCAGGGACAGCAATTGGTCGCCGCTTCCGCCCTGCAGCCGGCCTGGCAGCCTCAGGCACTTGGCGGGCACTATGGTTTCGGCTTCAATGTGGGCGCCACCGATGCGGGACTGAAATTCGTCAGCCACTCCGGCGCTTTCATGCTGGGAGCCGCCACCTGTTTCATGCTCATGCCATCGCTGGATGCGGCCGTCGTCGTACTCACCAACGGCATTCCCATCGGCATCCCCGAAACCCTGTGCCGCCAGTTCGTGGACCTGATGGAGAACGGTCGCCTCACACAGGAATGGTGGACCTTGTACAGCGAGAAAATCGCCCCCTTGATGGCGCCTACCGGCTCCCTGCTGCACCAGAAGCCCCCCTCCTCGCCGGTGCCGCCCGGGCCGCTGCAGCGCTATGTCGGGGTCTATGACAATGCGTATTACGGCCCTTTGCAGATCAGCATCGCCAACGACAAGCTGCAACTGAGCATCGGCCCTCAGCCTCAGAGCTACATACTTCAGCATTGGAGCGGCACGCAGTTCAGCTTTGTTCCAGGCAATGAGAGCGCCGCTCCCCACAGCATCTCGCTGGCCGTCTTCGAGGCCGGCGATGCAGGTCCGGCTCAAAACATCTGGCTGGAGTTCTATGACGATGAAGGCCAGGGCCTATTCACCCGGCGCCCCTAAGCCAGCGACACGACAAAAAAAGGCCCGCTCTGCGGGCCTTTTTTGGCATACCGCTCGTCAGATCAACGGCGGTATTGCGGAGGCGGTGCATAGCGGCCGCCATCGGCTGGAAAAGCTTGTGGCTGGCCGCGCTGCGCCGCGGGCACAGGGTTCACGGGCAGATCCGGGTCACGCTCGTCCAGACGCACCTCAAACAAGGCCGAGCCGATCACACCCACATTGCGTGCGTCGCCGGCCGGTGTGTTGTTGGCATAGGCGCGGTCCTTGTTCGAGAAGCGAAAAGCGGCAACCTCCCGGTCATTCTTGCGAAAGCCGTCAATCACCAGCCGCTCGCCAGGACGCAGCAGATAGCCTTCATTGCGCACGCTGCCGGGCTGCCCCGTCAGCACATCCAGGCCATCGACCGTGGCCACCACCTCGTAAAACCGATTGCTGCGATTGGTGTAGATCAGCTCATAGCGCTCACCAGCACGGCCTGCCACGTAATAGTCTTGCCCACCACGGGAGCTGAAGATACGCAAAGGCGGCTGGCCCTGGCCGCTGCCAATCTGCATTTCCACATCGCCGTCGGCCAGCAGGGCATTGAGCTGACGCTCCGCATATTGCCCCAGGGCGCGGCGGATGCTGGCCTCGTCGGAGTAGCGCATCTGCCCCACAAAGCGAGGCTGGTCCGGCGTCAACCGTGAAGCGCGCACCACCTTGGTGACCGATTCACGTCCCTCGCCCCATTGCGTGCCCAGCGTGGCTTCGGCCTTGGCCGCCCTTGGCGCAGGCGCTGCGGCCCTGGCCGATGTGCCATAGCTGGCACCGGAAGCGGAGGCACTGTCTTGGGTTACGGTCGCCGCAGGTGGCTGCATGCTGCATGCCGAAAGACCGGCAACGAACAACAGCCCCAGCAAGAACTGCCACCGTGAACCAATGCTTTTACGCATGAAATCGCTCCTCTTGATGATGTGATGCAGGGCAGTGTCTTCGCAAACCGGCAAAAGCACGAGTGCAAAAAACATCTTGAGAGCATTTCGTACAGTCCCGGCGAGCACAAAAAAGCCGCGCAGAACATGCGCGGCCTGGCAGGGGGCAAGAGGCTTACTTCAAGCGCATCTCGGCCGCGCGGGCATGGCCTTGCAGACCTTCGCCATAGGCCAGCACGGCAGCGGTCTTGCCCAGGGTCTGGGCACCGGCTTCGCTGACCTCGATGATGGAGCTGCGCTTCTGGAAGTCATACACACCCAGAGGCGAGGAAAAGCGCGCCGTACCGCTGGTAGGCAGCACATGGTTGGGGCCTGCGCAGTAGTCGCCCAGGCTTTCGCTGGTGTAGGCCCCCAGGAAGATGGCGCCAGCGTGCTTGAGCAGAGGCTCCCACTTGTGCGGGTCGCGGCTGGAGACTTCAAGGTGCTCGGGCGCGATACGGTTGGAGATGGCACAGGCCTCTTCCATGTCGCGGGTCAGAATCAGCGCACCGCGGTCTGTCAGGCTCTTGGCGATGATGGCCTTGCGGGGCATCTCGGGCAACAGACGGTCGATCTCGCGCTGCACCGCATCGATGTAAGCCGCATCGGGGCACAGCAGGATGGATTGGGCCAGCTCATCATGCTCGGCCTGGCTGAACAGATCCATGGCCACCCACTCGGGCGGGGTCGTGCCATCGGCCAGGACCAGAATTTCCGAAGGGCCGGCAATCATGTCTATGCCCACCATGCCAAACACACGCTTCTTAGCGCTGGCCACATAGGCATTGCCGGGGCCGGTGATCTTGTCCACCTTGGGCACGGTGGCCGTGCCGTAGGCCAGAGCCGCCACGGCCTGAGCACCGCCGATGGTGAAGGCACGCGTCACGCCGGCCACATAGGCCGCAGCCAGCACCAATGCATTCTTTTCACCCTTTGGCGTGGGCACGACCATGATGATTTCAGGCACACCAGCCACATGGGCGGGAATTGCGTTCATCAACACGCTTGATGGGTAAGCGGCCTTGCCACCAGGCACGTAAATACCAACGCGATCCAGCGGAGTGACCTTCTGGCCCAGCAAGGTCCCGTCTTCATCACGATAGCTCCAGCTTTCGCCATTCGCCTTCTTCTGCGCCTCGTGATACACGCGGACACGGCGGGCGGCGAATTCCAGAGCCTCACGCTGCTGCGCAGGCAGGCTGTCGAAAGCGGCCTTGAGCTCATCCTTGCTCAGCTCCAACGCCGCCAGATTGTCGGCGCTCAGGCCGTCAAAGCGGGCCGTGTACTCCAGCACGGCAGCATCACCACGGGCTTGCACATCGGCCAGGATGTCGGCCACGCGCTGCTCGATGGCCGCATCCGTGTCAGCCGACCAATGCAGACGCTGGGCAAAATCATGCTCGAATGCGGCATCTGCGGTTGATAGACGGGCGGGAGCAGCTACGAATTCCATAGTAATTACCTGCAAAGAGAAGCAAAGTTAGCCGTTATTCTTGGCAGCCACGGCTGCCGTGAATGCATCGATGATGTGGCGCAGCGGAGCCTGTTTGAGCTTGAGCGAAGCCTGGTTGACCACCAGACGCGAGCTGATGTCCATGATGGGCTCGACCTCGACCAGATCATTGGCCTTGAGCGTATTGCCGGTGGACACCAGGTCGACGATGGCATCGGCCATGCCGGTCAGCGGAGCCAGTTCCATGGAGCCGTAGAGCTTGACCATGTCCACGTGCACGCCCTTCTTGGCAAAGAAGTTGCGCGCGATCTCGGGGTATTTGGTGGCAATGCGCAGACGCGCACCCTGCTTGACGGCGCGCTCGTAGTCGAAACCGTTGCGCACAGCCACGCTGACGCGGCACTTGGCAATCTGCAGGTCCAGCGGCAGATACAGGCCCTGGCCGCCATGCTCGATCAGCGAATCCAGACCCGATACGCCCAGGTCCGCGCCGCCGTACTGCACATACACGGGCACGTCCGAGGCGCGCACCAGCACCACACGCACATCGGGCTGGTTGGTGTCGAAAATCAGCTTGCGCGACTTTTCCACATCCTCCGTCACCTCGATACCGGCAGCAGCCAGCAAAGGCACGGTCTCTTCGAAGATACGGCCCTTGGACAGGGCAATGGTCACGGGAGTTGCGGTCATTGCGAAATTCTCTCGATGTCTGCACCCAGGGCGCGCAGCTTGTCTTCCATGCGGTCGTAACCACGATCCAGATGGTAGATGCGGTCGACGATGGTTTCACCTTCAGCCAACAGGCCGGCAATCACCAGACTGGCCGAGGCACGCAGATCGGTGGCCATCACGGTGGCACCGGACAGGCGCTTGCCGCCTTCGATGGTCGCCACGCGGCCGTCGGTGGTGATATGCGCACCCAGGCGCATCATCTCGTTGACGTGCATGAAGCGGTTTTCGAAGATGGTCTCCGTCACCACGCTGGCGCCTTCGGCCACCAGATTCAGGGCCATGAACTGGGCCTGCATATCGGTGGGGAAGCCCGGATATTCGGTGGTGCGAAAGCTTTGCGCCTTGAGCTTGCCCGAAGACGAAACCTTCAGGCCCGCCTCCACGCATTCCACCTGCACGCCGGCTTCCTTGAGCTTGTCGATCACGGCGCCCAGATGGTCGGCACGTGCATGGTGCAGCAAGGCTTCACCGCCCGTGGCAGCCACGGCGCAGAGGAAGGTGCCGGCCTCGATACGGTCGGCCACCACGTCATGCTCGCAGCCGTGCAGCTTGTCCACGCCTTCAATCACGATGCGGCTGGTGCCGTGACCGCTGATCCTCGCACCCATCTTGATCAGCATCTCTGCCAGATCGGTGATCTCGGGTTCCATGGCAGCGTTCTCCAGCACGGTCTGGCCGTCGGCCAGGGCTGCCGCCATCAGGAAGTTCTCGGTACCCGTCACCGTGACCATGTCGGTGGTGATGCGCGCGCCCTTGAGCCTAGTCCTGCCCTCGGGCAGGCTGGCGTTCATATAGCCGTTTTCCACGGTGATCAGCGCACCCATGGCCTGCAAGCCCTTGATGTGCTGATCCACGGGGCGCGAGCCAATGGCGCAGCCGCCGGGCAGCGAGACCTTGGCGCGGCCGAAGCGGGCCAGCAGCGGCCCCAGGGCCAGCACAGAAGCGCGCATGGTCTTGACCAGTTCGTAAGGCGCTTCGGGCGTCAGGCTGTCCGGAGCGACGAAGCTCATGCCGCCGCGCTCGCCATGGGTCTCGGTCTGCACGCCCATATTGGCCAGCAGCTTGCGCATGGTGGCCACGTCATGCAGACGCGGCACATTGTGCAGATGCACAGGCTCATTGGTGAGCAGTGCGGCGCACATTTCCGGCAAAGCGGCGTTCTTGGCGCCAGAGATGATCACTTCGCCCTTGAGAGGACGACCACCGTGGATCTTGAGTTTGTCCATGGCTTCAGGCCTTGAATCGATGATGGAATTAAAAATGACCGCAAGCGCTTATCCATCAAGCGCTGGCAGCTATCAAATCAGATGATTTCGTGCGCCTCAGGCCTGGGCGGCTGCCCATTCGGCAGGCGTGTAGGTCTTCATGGACAGGGCATGGACCTCGTCGGTGGCCATGCGGTTGCCCAGCGTGGCATAGACCAGCCGCTGACGACCCAGCAGGCGCTGCCCCTCGAACTGGGCCGAGACGATGGTGGCAAACCAATGTCGGCCGTCGCCCTCCAGCGCAATATGCTCGCAGGGCAGGCCGGCGGCGATCAGGTCTTTGAGTTGGTCTGCAGTCATGAAAAAAGCCTTTGGGCGCTGGGCACACGAAACCGGACATTGTCTCGCATGCCGCAGCGCGGGAATCTAAAAATCACACGACTTACGCAAATCAGGCTCGGGCAAGCGCTTTGCCGCAGGGAAGCCATCTTGGTACATCCTTGTTTGCGTAAGTCCTTAATCAGTTACGAATCTTGTAGCCGATGCGCAGCAGATGCACTGCCAGCGCGCTCACGGCCAGCCAGGCCGCGCCCACGATGGCAAAGCTCAGCCACGGAGAGACATCGCTCTGGCCGAAGAAGCCGTAGCGAAAGCCGTCAATCATGTAGAAGAACGGGTTCACATGGCTGACGGTTTGCCAAAAACCGGGCAGCGAATGCACGGAATAGAACACGCCGGACAAAAAGGTCAGCGGCATGATCAGAAAGTTCTGGAAGGCCGCCATCTGGTCGAACTTCTCGGCCCACAGGCCGGCGATCAGGCCCAGCGTGCCCATGAGAGCGCAGCCCAGAAAGCCGAAGACCAGAATCCACAGCGGCGCCGCAAAGTCCGGAATGGCAAAGAACAGCGTGACGATGAACACGCCCGCGCCCACCAGCAGGCCGCGCAGGATGGCCGCGCCCACATAGGCGCTGAACCAGGCCCAGTGCGACAGCGGCGTGAGCAGCACGAAGATCATATTGCCCATGATCTTGCTCTGCACCAGGCTGGACGAGCTGTTGGCAAACGCGTTCTGCAGCATGCTCATCATCACCAGGCCGGGAATCAGAAACGCGGTGTAGGGAATGCGGTCATAGACCATGACCCGGCCTTCGAGCACATGGCCGAAGACCAGCAGATACAGCACGGCCGTGAGCACGGGCGCGGCAATGGTCTGAAAGCTCACCTTCCAGAAGCGCAGCACTTCCTTCTTGAGCAGGGTTTGCCAGCCGTTCATGCGGCACCTCCGGCCTTCTGGCCCTCTTCATTCATGACGCGGATGAACACATCCTCCAGGTCGGCACGGCGGATTTCCACATCCTCGGGCGTCACGCCGCCTTCGCGCAGCGCGGCCAGCAGCTGCTCCACATCGCCAGCGTTGGCTGCGGGAATCTGCACGATGCGACCCGTGACACGCGCGCGATCGGCCACAGGCTTGGGCAGAGCGCTATCGGTCTTGAACTGCAGCACATTGCTGGAGGCAGACTTGAGCAGCTCGCTCATGGTGGAAAGCTTGATGATCTCGCCATGCTTGAGCATGGCCACGCGGCTGCACAGAGCCTCGGCCTCTTCCAGATAATGGGTGGTCAGCAGCACCGTATGGCCCTGCTTGTTGAGCTTGGCAATGAAATGCCACAGCGTCTGGCGCAACTCCACGTCCACGCCGGCCGTGGGCTCGTCGAGCACGATGATGGGCGGCTTGTGCACCAGGGCCTGCGCCACCAGCACGCGGCGCTTCATGCCGCCCGAGAGCTGGCGCATATTGTTGTGCGCCTTGTCCGTCAGGCCCAGGCTGTCCAGCAGCTCGTCGATCCAGTCGTCATTGTTCTTGACGCCGAAATAGCCGGACTGGAACTTCAGCGCTTCGCGCACATTGAAGAAGGGGTCGAACACCAGTTCCTGCGGCACGATGCCCAGCTTGCGGCGTGCATCGGCGTAATTGGCCTGGACATCGCTGCCCTGCACCAGCACGCGACCACCGGTGGCCTTGGAAAGCCCCGCCAGAATGCTGATGAGCGTGGTCTTGCCCGCGCCATTGGGGCCGAGCAGACCGAAGAATTCACCTTCCTCTATATCCAGGCTCACCGATTTGAGCGCCTGGAATTCCCCCTTGGGGGTTCGGTAGGACTTGGAGACGGATTGGAATGAGACTGCGGACATGGAGCCTTTGATTCTAGGACTTCGCCGCCACCTCTGCCGCCGCGGGGAATCCGGGCGGTTTCCAGTGAATCAGCGCTGCTGCGCCGTGCTGGAGTCGGGCAAGGCCTGCGGCATCAGCAGGCCATCCACGCCATAGAGAGCCGCCATGGACTGCAACCCCTGGGGCAGGCCTTCGATCACCAGTCGCTTGCCCGCTTCCAGCGCAGCCCGCCGGCAAGCCAGCAACACGGCCAGCGCGGCAGAGTCAAACACCTTGACCGCACTGGCATCCACCGGCACCAGCGAGGCCGCAAAAGCCACCACCTGCGGGCGCAGATGCAGCAGGCACTCGCGTGCCTGACGGTAGGTCAGCTCCTTGGGCAGCTGCAGAGCTTGGGATGAGGTCGATGCCATGACAGAGCGGGCTGCAGCGACTTACTTGCCCACATTCGCAGGCATGGAGCTGCGCGAGGCCAGAGTCTTGATCAGGCTGTCGATGCCGTTGGCATTGATTTCCTGGGCAAACTGGTTGCGATAGGTTTCCACCAGCCACACGCCCAGCACATTCAGGTTGTAGATCTTCCAGCCGCCAGCCTGCTTTTCCAGACGGAAGTCCAGCTGCACAGGGTCACCGCGACCATTGACCTGGGTGCGCACCAGCACATCGGTGTCGCCCGCGGCCATGCGCAGCGGCTTGACGGTAATGGTCTGGTCACCGACCTGGGACAGAGCGCCAGAGTAGGTGCGGATCAACAGGGCCTTGAATTCATCCTGCAGACGCTGACGCTGATCGGGTGTGGCCTGGCGCCAGGCCGGGCCGACAGCAGCCGACGTCATGCGACGGAAATCCACATAGGGCATGACCTTGTCATTGACCAGCGCATTGATCTTGCCGGTATCGCCATTGCGCAGCGAGGCGTCTTTCTTGATGGTTTCCAGCACGTCGGAGGAGACGCGCTTGACCAGCAGATCAGGCGTTTCTTCAGCCGCCTGCGCAGGCAGACCCAGATTCAAAGCAAGCATGGCACCAGCAGCCATGCCCCACATACGACGAGTAATCTTCATTGCTTTCTCCACGAAGCCTGCAAGTGTCATCGCACCGGCAGGACTTGAGCATCTTGGTTTGTAACGGTCTGCATCCGGCCTTACTGGCCTTCTGGAGGCAGCTTGCCAGCGTTGTCGTCATCGTCATAGTTCTCCAGACGACCATCTCCGCCAGACACCGCGCCGCCAATGCGTGAGCGCAGATAGACATCGCGCACCAGGCTGTACTTGTCGAGCGCGACCGAATCAAGCACATCGCCGGCCTTGAGCAGATCGGCACGGCGGTTCACGACACGCAGCGCGTAAAGGCTGTTACGCCAGCGCACATCATCGAGGGTATTGGCGGGGTAGCCGTAAGCATCGACGACCAAGCCGGCGGTATCACGAATCGTGGACGGACCCCAGAACGGCAGCACCAGATAAGGACCGGTGGGCACGCCCCAGCGGCCCAGGGTCTGGCCAAAGTCCTGCTTGGCACGCTGGATGCCGGCCTCGCTGGCCACGTCGAACAGACCGCCAATACCGAAGACGGTGTTGACGCTGAAGCGCACCATGGAGTTGTAGGCGCCCTCACCCTGGCCTTGCAGCAGGTTGTTCACAAGCGACCACGCGTCACCCAGGTTGTCGAAGAAGTTGGTCACGCCGGCGCGAGCTAGGCGCGGAGTCACGGTCTGGTAGGCCGTGGCCACGGGCTTGAACACGGCCTCATCCAGACCTTCGTTGAAGGAGTAGATGCTGCGGTTCATGGACTCCAGCGGGTCCGCCGGATTGGCAGGACCACCGGTGGTCGTGGCACAGCCCGTGAGCAGAGCCGCTACCGATACGCTAGCTAGCAGCGCTGTGCGTGTAAGGGCTGAGACCTGATTTGACTGTGTTTTTTGCAATTGTTGGCATGTCATTGTTTGGTCGCTCCTGCATTGGAGTCCGCTGCATCACCGCCACCCTGCTCGGCACGGCCATAAAGGAACTGGCCGATCAGATTTTCCAGCACCACGGCAGACTGTGTAGAGGTCAGGCGGTCGCCGCTCTTGAGATTTTCTTCGCTGGCACCTGCCTCGATACCAATGTACTGGTCACCAAGCAGGCCGCTCGTCAGAATTTTCAGCGAACTGTCCTTGGGGAAGGCATAACGGGTCTGCATGCTCAGTTGCACATCGGCCTGGAAGGTCTGATCGTTGAAATTGATACCCTCGACCCGACCCACGACCACGCCTGCACTCTTGACTGCGGCCTTGGGCTTGAGCCCGCCGATGTTGTCAAAACGCGCGGTCACCGTATAGGTTTTTTCAAAGTTCAGGCTCAGCAGATTGGCCGACTGCAGGGCCAGAAACACCAGAGCCAGCACCCCGATCAGCACGAACATGCCAACCCACACATCACTTTTGTTCTGTTGCATGATTTTTTACCTTTTGTCTGCTGCCAGCCTCAGATGCTGAACATGGTGGCCGTCATCAGAAAGTCCAGTCCCAGCACCGTCAACGATGCCACCACCACCGTACGCGTGGTGGCCCTGGAAACCCCTTCGGGCGTGGGCTTGGCCGCATAGCCTTCAAGCAGGGCCACGAATGTCACGGCCAGGCCGAAGACAAAACTTTTCATGACGCCATTTCCCAGGTCCGCCCACCAGTCCACACCGGACTGCATCTGCCCCCAGAAGGCACCGCTGTCCACACCGATCATCACTACCCCCACCAGCCAGCCGCCCATGATGCCGACGGCACTGAAGACGGCGGCCAGCAAAGGCATGGTGATCAGCCCCGCCCAAAAACGCGGAGCCAGGATACGTTTGACGGGGTCTACCGCCATCATTTCCATGGCGGACAGCTGTTCGCCGGCCTTCATCAAACCGATCTCCGCCGTCAGCGCCGTGCCTGCGCGACCCGCAAACAGCAAGGCCGTGACCACGGGCCCCAGTTCGCGCAGCAGGCTCAGGGCGACCATCATGCCCAAGGCCTCGGACGAGCCATAGCGCTGCAGGATGTAGTAGCCCTGCAATCCCAGTACAAAGCCCACAAAAAGGCCCGAGACGCCAATGATGGCCAGCGAATAATTGCCCAGGAAGTGAATCTGGTCGCCGATCAGGCGCGGACGTCTGAGCGCCGGCCCCATCAGGGTCAGCAACTGCCACAGCAGACGGGCACCCATGCCCATATTGATCAGCTGTTTGCGCACGACGGCACCGATGTGCGCAGGATGCAAGGGATTCATGCGCGCCTCCGGCTTTCGGCCGAAACACCAAAGTCGTCCTCGGCACTCACGCCGGGGTAATGGAAGGGCACAGGGCCTGTGGCTCTGGCATGGATGAACTGCTGCACCAGCGGATCGGTGCTGGCGCGCACCTCGTCGGGCGTGCCTTGTGCAGCGACCGTGCCGCCGCCCAGGATCACCACATGGTCAGCCACGCGGAAGGTTTCCTCCAGGTCGTGGGAGACCAGAATCGATGTCAGGCCCATGGCGTCGTTGAGCTCGCGAATCAGCTGAGCAGCCGTGCCCAGGGAAATCGGATCCAGCCCTGCAAAAGGCTCGTCATACATGATGAGTTCGGGGTCCAGCGCAATCGCACGAGCCAGCGCCACACGTCGCGCCATGCCGCCCGAGACTTCGCTGGGCATGAGCTGGCGCGCACCGCGCAGGCCCACGGCATGCAGCTTCATGAGCACGATGTCGCGGATCAACTCTTCGGGCAGGTCGGTATGTTCGCGCAGTGGAAACGCCACGTTGTCGAACACGCTCATATCGGTGAACAGCGCACCGAACTGGAACAGCATGCCCATGCGGCGACGCGCAGCGTAGAGCTGCGACACGTCCATCTGCGTGACGTCCTGACCGTCAAACAGCACCTCACCCTTCTGGGCACGGTTCTGGCCGCCGATCAGGCGCAGCACCGTGGTCTTGCCCCCACCGGAGGCCCCCATCAGGGCCGTGACCTTGCCACGCGGCACCTGCAAGGACAGATCGCGCAGAATGACACGTTCACCATAGCCAAAGGTGACATTGCGCAATTCCACAAAGGGTGCGTTGAGAGACATGCGGAGGTGAATTAGGGCGGTGAGGAGTCGAACGCGTATTTTGCCGAGCCCGCATCAAAATTGCTGGAAGCGGCCGGAATTAAACATACACGAATGAATGTTTCGGGCGATTATGCCATGTCATGCAAAAACGGGAGCTACTTAAAAAATAGCAAAAAGCCCAATCTGAAATTGGGCTTAAAGGCATTTCCCATACTATTTGGAACAACAGTATTTGCGGTATTTTTACAACATATTGTGTAGAAACGCCTTGGTCCGCCCATGTTGCGGCGACGCGAAAAAGGTCTCGGCCGGGCCTTGCTCCACGATGTGGCCGCCGTCCATGAAGATCACGCGGTTGGCCACTTCACGGGCAAAACCCATCTCATGGGTCACGACCAGCATGGTCATGTGCTCCTCGGCCAGTTCGCGCATGGTGCGCAGCACCTCACCGGTCAGCTCGGGGTCCAGCGCCGAAGTGGGTTCGTCGAACAGCAGAATGTCCGGCTCCATGGCCAGCGCACGGGCGATGGCCACACGCTGCTTTTGACCACCCGAGAGGCGGTTGGGATAGGCATCCCGCTTTTCCAGCAGACCGACCTTCTTGAGCAAAGCCTCGGCCTTGGGCACGATCTGCTCGCGCTTCATGCCCTTGACGATGATAGGCGCCTCGATGACGTTTTCCAGCACCGTCAGATGCGGAAACAGATTGAAGGACTGGAACACCATGCCCATCTTGCGGCCAATGCGGCGAATCTCGGCATCGTCCACATACTGGGCCTTGCCCTCGCCTTCCGAACGTGCCAGGGCCTCCCCTTCTATGGTGATGTTGCCGCGGTCAATGGTTTCGAGGTGGTTGAGGCAGCGCAGAAACGTGCTCTTGCCCGAACCCGAAGGGCCGATGACAGCCACCACCTCACCGCGCAGCAGGTCGAGAGAGACACCGCGCAGCACCTCGTTGCCGCCAAAGGCCTTGTGGATGCCCTGGGCGGAAATCATCACATCAGGCGTCGTACTTGGCATAGCGTTTCTCGAAGTATTGGAAGCCCCAGGTCAGCACCAGGGTCATGATCAGATAGAAGGCCGCAGCCACAATGAACGGGGTGAAGGTGAAGTCCCGCTGCACCACGCCGCGCGCCACGCGCAGCAGATCGTTGAGCGCCAGCACATAGATCAGCGAGGTGTCCTTGACCAGGGTGATGGTCTCATTGCTGACAGGTGGCAGAATGCGCGCCCACATCTGGGGCAGCACGATGCGGCGCATGGTCTGGGCATAGCTCATGCCCAGCACCTTGGCGCCTTCGTACTGACCGCGATCCACCGACTGGATGCCGGCACGGAAAATTTCGGCAAAGTAGGCGGCGTAGTTCAGCGCAAAGGCCACGACGGCAGCCGGAAAGTCCGGCAGGCGCATGCCGATATAAGGCACAAAGGGCAGCGCGAAATACACAAACAGCAGTTGCAGCATCAAAGGCGTGCCGCGCATCAGCCAGATATAGCCGCCCACGGCCGTGCTCAGCGGCTTGAGGCGGGAAAGACGCATCAACGCCAGCGCCAGCCCCAGGGGAATGGAGAGCACCAGCGTGATGACAAAAAGCTTGAGGGTGACCAGTGCCCCATTGGTCATGGGCCCCAGCAGCGAGATTACATAGTCCATCGAAAGGCCTTCAGTGTGGCGCCCTGGCTGTCAAGCCTGCCACAGGCACAGGCGCACGGCGAAGAAAGTGATCGCCTGCGCGCATTGTCATTGCAAAGCAAAAAAAACCGGCAATGCCATGCATTGCCGGTGCAGCACCATCAGAAATGATCAGTGCTTGATGACGTCCGCGCCAAACCACTTCTGAGCGATTTCAGCAGCCTTGCCGTCTTTCTTCATCTCGGTCAGCGCGTCGTTGATCTTGTTGCGAGTGGCTTCGTCGTCCTTGCGGAAGCCCACGCCGTAGTCTTCGGTACCGAAATCTTCGGCCAGAACCACATAGTTTTCAGGCTTCTTGTTCACATAGAAACGGCCCACGACCTCATCCACCACCACGGCATCCAGACGACCAGCCTCCAGATCCATCAGCGCGGCGATGTTGTCGCCGAACAGCTTGGTTTCCTTGAACTTGGAGGACAGTTCCTTGTCCTTCTCCAGAGCCGTCACGGCACTGGAGCCTTCCTGAGCGCCCACGATCTTGTCGGCCAGATCAGCCTTGGTCTTGATGGGCGAGCCGGCTTTCACGATAACGATCTGCTTGTTGACCATGTAGGGGTCGGAGAACAGGATCTTGGCCTTGCGCTCTTCCAGAATCGTCAAACCGTTCCACAGCGCATCCACGCGTTTGCCCAGCAATTCGGCTTCCTTGGCGTTCCAGTCGATGGGCTTGAACTCCACTTCAATATTGGCGCGCTTGGCAGCTTCACGAGCCATGTCGATGTCGAAACCGATCAGCTCGTTCTTGTCGTCACGGAAACCCATGGGCGGGAAGTTGTCGTCCAGACCCACCACCAGCTTAGTGGCAGCAGCCGCAGGAGCCGGTGCAGGAGCTGCAGCAGTGTTGCTTGCGGGCTCGTTCTTGCCGCAGGCAGCCAAAATTGCAGTCAGGGCCACCGAGGCCAGCAGGGTACGTTTTTTCATGGCGTCAATATTTGAAGTGGAAAAAGCGAAGGCAGGGGCTTTGTCTCCCGTCCAGGGCAGCCATAGCCGCCCCGAAGCCGGGCTGCCGCCAGCGCCGAATCCGCTATTGTCGCGCAGACGGGGCACAACGTCACTCGCCGATCGCAAAACCGTGAACTTGCTCGGCGCATGGGCCACGCCGCGGCCATTGCGCCTGGGCGAGCTCAATGGCCGGTCCCGGTTACTGCAGCATAAAGGTCTTGTATTCCAGCCGGTCCAGCTCGCGCGTCAACAGAAACAGGCCCGTACACAGGGTTGCCAGCATCGCCAGGCAGAAGCCATAGCCATAGAAAGCCGCTCCCAACGCCAGCGAGATGCCGGTAAAGATGATGTTCAGCGCCACCATCAGCACACAAAGCAGAAGCACGATGCGCCGCTCGTCGAGATAGAAGAACACATTGAGCACAGCCATCACGCCCACCTGCAGGCCGGCGCCGACCACCTGCACATGCAGCAGCGGCAGGTATAGCTGCGATATGCCCAATAGATGCAGCACGGCCGGACCGGTGACAAAGGTCACGAGAATCGCCAACGTCTGCACCTTGGCGATCTCGCCCAGACCGGCCTGTATCGCGTACACCATCTCGTTGCGCATGGACTGTATGTAGCTCAGGGAGCCACCACCACGCACCGCATCGAAGAACTTGTCGTAGTACTCGACAAAATCGGTCTCTATGCGTACCAGGAACACCGCCATGCCCGGAATGATGGACAGGTAGGAAAGGAAAACCGGCAGGTCGTAGATCAGAGAGGCCCTGAGCCCACCGATGATCTGCTGCGAGGTCGGTGGGAAATACCAGAACATGAACTTGTCAGCCCAGATGCCCAGGTTGTAAAGCAGACCGACGGCGATCAGCACCGGAAAGATCAGCGAGCGCTGCATGAAGTCGAAGGCAATCCAGCATTTGCGGAGCGGGAAAGCGCGCAGCACGATAACCCACATACCGGCCACCAGCACAATATTGCCGAGCACAAAGCTGCTCAACAACCCTTCCAGCCCCCAGCGGCGCAGAGGCAGCGACAGCACGACGATGAGCGCATAGCTGACCCCGAACAGCGCGGTGATGGCCTTGTAATGCTTGAGACCGGATAGCAGAACGGTCAGCATCCAGACCACACACATCAACGCAAAGCCGGCCAGCATCAGCATCCGGTACAGCAGGCTCTGACCCGGCAGCACCAGGAACAGGGCCAGCGTACCCACGCAACTGGCGACGGCCAGGATCAGCAACAGCAATCCGTGCAGATTGGGCAACACGGTTTCATCCTGCTTGAGAAACAGCCGGTCCGAAATAAAGCGCGTGAACATCAGTTGCGCCGCACCGGTCAGTATCAGGCTGCAGGCCACCAGATAGGTCACCGAGGTCTGGAACTGGGTCACCAGCAGCGGCGGAGCCACGACGCTGAGGCTGAACACCCCGACCAGCAAAATGCCGATGATGGAGAACACCCAGGGGCCCGAACCGATCACGCCCGCATAGGCATAGGCCTGGAGCATGCTGGTCAGCGTGTTTTTGCGCAGCAGGTGGCGCAGTTCAAAACCAATGCCAGCCATCAGTGATATTCCTCGGAATGTTGCATGGCCCGGTCATAGACCTGCCGGTAGCGGTCGAACAGCAGGTGATCGGAGTAATAGCGCTCCACGCGTGCAATCCCTGCAGCGCTGGCCGCCTGCCAGGCCTCGGGCGACTGCAGCAACTCCAGGGCAGCATCGGCCAGGGCCGCCGGATTGGCGATACCGACCACGCGGCCGCAAGCACCCAGTGCGCGGTCCTCGGGCTCCAGTCCTTCGATGAGCTGGCGACAGGAACCCACATCGGTGCTGACCACGGGCACGCCCGCGGCCTGCGCCTCCAGCAGCACCAGAGGCAGGGCCTCGCTGATGGACGAAAGCACCACCAGACCTACACGCGGCAACAGATCATCGATCTTCTGCATGCCCAGAAAGCGCACTTGCTCCTGCAGGCCCAGGCTGCCCACAAGATTGCGGCACTCCTCCACATAGGCCGGATCCTCGGCCGTGGGACCGGCAATCAGGGCCTGCGCTTCTGGCAGATGATTGACCACACGGCGCATGGCACGGATGAAGGTCTTGATGTCCTTGATAGGCACCACCCGGCCTATGAGGCACAGTACGGGCGGCGTCACGGCCGGACGCTGGGCACGCAGCGGAGCAAAGCGCTCCACGCAGATGCCGTTGGGGATATTGCTGGTGCGCGCAGGCTCAGCGCCGTCAGCCACCTGCCTCAGGCGATTGGCCTCGAACAGCGCAATGATGGGATCGGCCGCCTCGTAGCAAAAACGCCCCATCAGATCGAAGAACTGTATCCACATCTGCCGGAAAAAGGAGACCTCCATGGGATCGCGCTGGAAGATATTGCGGTTGTCGTGTATCCACTGGCTCTGGAGCAAGTCGATCTGCCGCTCCTTGGTATAGATGCCATGCTCGGACAGCACCAGCGGCAATCCGCGCAGATGGTGCAGCATGGCTCCCAGAAAGCCCGCATAGCCCGTGGAGACCGTGTGCAGCACACGCACCGGGATCAGCTCCTGGGCGATGCGTGCCAGCAGCCACAGCGGCTGCAGCATGATGCGCACTGTCCAGAAGAAGTCGACAAACGATGGGTCGGTGCAATGGCGCCGGTAGCTGTCCTGTATCAGCTCCCACATATATTCGCTGTGCAGAAAGTCTTCCTGCGGCAGCCTGCCGCCGGGCAGCAGCTCCATGGCGACAGCGCGCATGGCCGCCAGCACCTCCGTCCTGCCTGCGGGGCTCTTGTCGCGTCGCTCGAGTGCCCTCAGCAATTGCTGCAGCTTGGACATGGCCTCGGGATCACCCCGGCGCGGCGCTGGCTGCGGTATCCCCGATGCGCGGCCATAAAGAAAATGCTCCTCGAAATGCACCACATTGGGTGGCAACTCGTAGCGGAAATCGCCATAGTCCTCGCGCCGGCTACCGATGAAGACGATGGCAAAACTATGCTGCGGGTAGGCTTTCAGGATCTGGTTGACCCAGCTCGACACACCGCCGCTCACATAGGGAAAAGTGCCTTCAAGCAGCAAAGCGATATCGGCCCGTGCGGCCTTGGGAAAGGAACTCATGGGGCACTCCAGTACTGGATGCAGGGACGCAGACGGGGCAGGACCTGCTGATCCTCGAGCCTGCGCATCAGCTCCTGCACCTTGGCGAACTGACGCTGTTCGAACATCAGCTCGGCCTGATAGGGAATGACGCGGGCCGCCGGCAGACCCAGGTCCAGTGCCCTCTGGTAGTAGAACTGTGCGCCGTCGCCGTCGCCGTCGCCGTCGCCATCGGCCAGCAGATGCAGCAAGCGCCCCTTGCGCAGAAGCAGCAGCGCGGTATCCGGACGCTGGTCCAGCACCTGGTCGCAGTAATGCAGCGACTGCTTGATGGCGTGGTCGCGCACATCGCCCTGCGCCGAGCCCTGGTAAATCAGCTCCCAGTACAGATCGGAAAGCGCCCAGGCAGCCTGCAAACCGCGCGGGCCGGCTTCATCCCCCTCGACTGCCCGCGCACGTTCCAGCGTCTGTAGCTCCTGATGGATGGACTGGCTGAGCTGGCGCTCCTGAGCATCCAGCATGCTGTAGGCCAGTAGTCGCAGATCATCGCTGGAGTCGCTCAGCGCCATGCGCAGCATGGGCGAGGCAATGCGCCCGGACACATGACCCAGGGCCGCCAGGGAGCGCATGCGCAAAGGCACGGGGACCGCCTGATTGGCCAGAAAGGACTGCAGGCCCACCTGCCGCCGCCCGCCGCTCGCCTGCTGGTGTGAATCGAACTCCGGCAGCGGCAGCGAAGAGAGTTGCTTGCGTGCCGCAAAACCGCGCCGCCGGTGCAACGCCACGGTGGCGACCACCGAGCCAACAAAACCGACCACTGGCACGGCATAGGAGAGCAAGGCCATCAGAGCGACCAACGGCAGGCGCTGCTGCCGCGCATCAGCCGTTGACACCAGAAACGGGGACAAGCACAGCGCCAGCAACACACTGGCCAGCGCATGCACGACCAGATAGCTGAGCAGCGCCGCATCCGAGTGGTTGTGCAGCAGCCACAAACTGCTCCAGGAGGCGATCTCAGCCAGCAGAGCGGACAGCGCCAGCTTGACATTAATCATGGCTCATCCTGTCGATCTGCTCGAGCACGCTCGAGGCCGAGCAGCGATCCAGCAAGATGGTGTGCGGGAAGATACCGGCTGCGCCCAAGGATTCCAGGCCGCGCTGGCCCAACCAGACCTCGATACGACTCAGATATCCCTCGGCCGTGGCGCTGGTTCCGAGCGGCATGAGGATGGCCAGCCACTGCTTGCCGCTCCGGCCTTCGATCAACCAGGAGCGATCCAGCATGCGTTCCAGGCGCATTAATTGCTGGGCCATTTGACTCTGTACCGCCTGCGGCGAAAGCTCGAGCATCACGACCAAGCTGCTCAGACCGGCATTACGATTCACATGCTCCATGCGTTGCAGCTCGGACGCAAACGGCTGCGGGCATTGGGGATAGGCCTGCAACAACGGCTGAGCCAGTCGATTGGCCGCCACGCTGTCCGTGTAATAGCCCAGCAGCAGATTGATGGTCTGCAGCGTTTCCTCCTTAAGCGCAAAGAAAGGCATCTCCTCCACCAGCAGCAGGCCATAGATTTCGCCGCTCAGATCCAGCATCGGAGCCACTACCAGATAGCGGGTTTGCTGCGCCTCCCGCAGGCCCTGGGAGACATGGGTCAGCACACGGGCTTCCAGTGCCTGGCGCAGCAGCGGATCCTCGGGCCTGATCTCATGGACACCGCCCAACTGCGCAATCGGCTGGAGCTCAAGTTTGTCGTCGTGCACCGCCACCAGACTGGCTGCACTGATCTGACAGAACTGCGCAAGCAGATTGAGCAGGCTCTGCGCATCGCCGGGCGCGCCACTGAGCCCGCTGAGCACGCTGATCGCATCGCGCATCGACACCGGGCGGCCGATCAGCTCCTGCTCCAGCTGGTCGTGCGACAGGCGTAGCAGATAGTGCTGGCGTACGAGCTGCTCGGTACGCTGGTCCATGTAGTACTGCGCGGTGCGCGCGCGCCGTATGCGGGCGCGCCAGAGACTGGAGATCTCACCCACGATCATCACCACTATCAGGCCACCCAGAAAGTACTGCTGGGGAAAACTGCTCACGTCCTCACGATTGAACCCCAACCAACCCAGTAGCAGCACACCGGCCGCCGACAGGCCCGCGATAGGCCCGTAGCGCAGGGCCACGATCATGGGAGCAAACCAGGACCAGGGGAACTCGGCATGCACCCACAGCGGATCACTGCGGCTGAAAACATAACCTATCAGCAATGCCAGCAGAGGCAGCAGCAAGGTCTCGGCCGCCACCACCCCGGGGCGCTCGCTGGTTTGCACCAGCAGCCCCAGCGGCGAGCTTCTGAATTCCGCGGCAATGCCCACACGGCGCGCGGAATCCGGAGTGGCTGTGGGTGTAGTGGCGTGATCTTGCATGGCTGGAAGTCCTGTTCAGTGCTTATCGGGCGCTGGCCAGGCCCGTGCCCAGCAGCTTGCGAATCAGCTTCTGCCCGACTGCCGACAATGCCTCGCGGCTCCATCCGCTTTGACCGCCAGCACCGCTCCAGACCGTGGCACCGCTGTTCATATCGACGATCTCCAGGGCCACGCCGACAGCAGGCTCGCCGTCCACGCCGACCTTGTAGCGCCATTCATCAACCGCACCCAGCAAGGCGTAGCGCACCCCTTCGCTGCGCGCCCAGGCCAGAGCATCTTCGCGGCGCTTGGCATCGCGGCCGTCGAACAGCGTCTCCTGCTGGGCCTCACCTGTATAGCGCTTGACGGCACCGATGCCTTGGCTGCTCAACAAGGCCGTGGCAATGCTTTCAGCCCGGCTTCCGGCCATGGGGGTTTCCGTATGGTTCTCGAACGGCAGCACCGCCCAGCTGGCATTCTTCTCCAGGGCCGGGGACTTGCCATAGTCCAGCGTGGAACAGGCAGCGAGCAACCCCAGCAGGGCTGCGCCCGTGAGCATGCGGATGCGGGAGGAGAGAAAAGTACGGTCAGTCATGGGAGATCTCCTTGAAATCTTCAGTAGTGGAGGCGGTAGGTGAGCTGCAGCTCACGGGTGGTGCCGGTGGTGTTCACACCCGATTTGGAAAAATTCAACCCCAGCATCAGGTGGTCCGCCCCCAGCACGCTGGTGGCCAGGCCAAAGCTCAAGTCGTAACCCGCACCATTGATGCTGTGGTGGGTTAGCGCCAGACTGGCAAACGGCCGCAGTGCTCGCGAATACTCCTGTGCATAAGGCATATTGGCCGAGATCCGCACCCCCGAGAAACGGAAATTGCCGGGCAGCAGATAGTCGATACCGGCATCGCTGCCCGGTGGCAGATAGCGCAGCACCGCGGCATCCCGGCCGTTCAGGTCTCCAGGGTTGTTGCGGCTGTAGCGGTGCCAGGAAGTGAAGGCATCGAACTGGACCATGGGCGCTTCGCTTCGATAGCTATGGGTGTATTGCAGCGTAGTCTGGTTGCCCAGACCCACACGCGCACCGGTCTGCACATGAAAGCGCTCGTGGGCATACTCCAGGCTGAGCTGGTCCAGCCGCGACAGCCTATAGGTTGCACCCACAGCCGCGCGATCCTTCATGCCCCCCATGCGCATGGGCAACGTTTCCTGTGTCGGCAAATCGCGGCCCAGCGAAGCCTGCAGGCTCAGACGGTTGTCCAGGGACTGGGTGTGCGAGATCTGCATGGGCGTATAGCTGGCCAGGCCCTGGCGCTGGCCCAGCATGAACTCGCTACTGGACTCCTGAGTCTTGCGCGTCAGGCGCAGGCCCAGACCATGTTCTGACGAAGGCGCCTGCACGAAACCGCGACCGTTCACAGTGCGACGCGTGTGATCGGCGTCGATGTCCAAAGCCCAGCGTGGACTCAGCGCCAGATGCCAGCTCAGGCGCTGCGCGCTCTCATCTATGCCGTCCAGCCGCCGGCTGTGAAGCTGCAGGCCTGCATGGTCGCTGAAGGCCAGCAGCTGTTCCGTGAGAGCCAGATGCAGACTGTCATCGTCGGGCTGATCGTGCTGGGTCTCGAAGGCCGCCGACTGCGCCAGTCGGCCGTCGCCCGTCAGGGCCGCGGCATTGATGCGATCGTAGCGTGACAGGCTGGCGTCATATTGCTCCAGCAACTGGCCGACCTGGGCGTGATCCTTTTCGGCCAGTGCCACGGTAATCTCGGCCCACAGCGGCCGGTTCGCCCGCTTGCTGCGGCTCAGCGCATATTGCTGCCACAGATAGCCCCGCTCGGTCGAGTATTCGCCCTTGTCCTGCAACCAGGCAATGGCCAGCTCCACAGCCGCCGGGGAAAGATCTCGGTCCGCATTGCGGTCCATGCGCATGAGCTCACGTAGCAGGACCAGCTCGTCATCGCCGTGCGCTTGCGAGAGCATCAGCCGGTTGCGAGCCTGGCTCTGCACCTTGCTCAGATCCTTGGGGTTCAACCAGCGGCGCAGCTTGCTACCCTTGGCTTTGCCTGTCGCGGTATCGGCCAGCCCGGCATCCCTCGTCTGGAGAGCCTGCTTGGTCCACAGCTCGCGCCTGAGTCTCCAGGCCAGATCAGCCTGCTGATTCTGCTCGAGTGCATCGGCATAGCTCATCATCCAGAGAAAGTCGTCACCGTTCTCCTGCAGATGGGGACGCAGATAGCGCTGCAGTGCCACGGCCGGACGGGACAACGCCATATAGGCAGCCGCCAGCGCATCGTGCATCTCCGGATCCTGGGCCCAGGTCGGCTCAGCCTGGGCCAGCAGGGGTGCAAGCAGCGCGGCATTTTGCGTGTCTATCAGCAACCACAGCAGCGACTGGCGCATCAGGGTCGAACTCCCATCCAGGGCCAGACCTTTTTGCAGCAGCTCCAGGGCTTTAGTCCCCTGGCCCACATGCTGGTAGTAAAGCGCTGCGGCATGCAGAAAGGCCGGCTGCGTCAGCAAAATGCTGGCCACCTTGGGGTCCACCATGACCAGATCGAGTTGCCGGCCCACACTGTCCCAGTCCCCCTGGTCTTCCAGCATGTAAAAGGCCTGGGTCAGATGACGCGGATCATGGAACTGCTCCCAGGCGCGCAGGGAGACCTGCGCTGCCTCACTCCGGTTCGTACGCATCAGCAGGTTGATGACCTCGTCGAAATCCCGTGCCGTTGCATCCGGCATCTCCAAAAGGCGCCGAAAGGCCTTCAACGACAAAGCCTCCTGGTTCTGCTTTTGTGCCATATCGCCCAGCAAGCGCCAGTATTCGGTCTCGGCTTCGGCCCCCATACCGGCTGGTATTCTCGCCTGAGCATCGTCCAGCCAGCTCAGGCCAAGTTCCCGCTCGCCTTGCAGGAATGCCAACACCGCAGCCGGCATGACATTGGCAGGAACGCGCTGAGCGGGATCGCTGAGCAGGCGCTTCCAGGCATTAAGTGCCACCACGGGCTGGCCCGCACGTTCGGCCAGTTGGGCCAGCAAAATCTGCGCTTGCGGCGTATTCCCGTGAGCCAGCAAATAGTCGATCGCCGGTTGCGGCTCTGCCTGGCGCTCGTAGGCCTGGATCAGAGCCAGCTGCAGCGCTGCATCACCAGGACGGCGGCCCAGTTCATGCTTGATCCCAGCCACCAGCGCCCGATCGTCGAACAATCCCGGCGCCAACCGCATCACGGACTGCCAGGCAGCCTCACTCTGCGTGGCCTGAGCGATGGCCAGCCAGTTATCCAGGGCCACCTGCTGGCGACCGCTCCACTCGGCCACCTGGGCCAGACGCTCGCGCCATACCATATTGCCCGGGGCCTGGTTCACAGCAGCTGCGGCCACGCGCCAGGCATCCTCGAGATTTCGGTTCTCGAGGAACACCTGGTAGCCCAGCTCATAGGTTTTGTCGTCGAACGGCAGTCCTGGTGCCTGGCTCTTGGCCGGAGCAGCCGTGCGCTGCAGCGTCCATCCCGGCGCCTTCCAAAGCACGGGGCGTAGCGCCCAGGCGCCATCGTCGGCCTCGCCGCTCATATCGGCAACAGCCGTTGCCTGCATGCCCTGCCATTGCTGCAGCAGCGACAGCTTGAGCAACTGCTTGGCATAGCGCTCGGCCTCGGCCGAAGCACCGGCAGCACGCGCCAGGCCTATCAGCCGACGCAGCGTCTCGGGGTCGCTGCCCAACAGCTCCTGCTGCTCGCGCGCCAGAGCCAGTGCCTCCTGGGCACGGTTGCTGGCCTGCAGCACCTGCAAGGCCTGCCACATATAGTCGCGCGACTGCTGCACATCCTGCGTCGCGGCGCTGGCCTCGCGCCACAGCCTGACGGACTGCTCGTACATGGACAGCCCCAGCGCCTGGCGTGCCGCGGCCTCGTAGACCTGCGCCTTGCGCTCGGGAGATACCTGTTTGCTGGCCAGCTCCTCATAGATTTTCAGGGCCTGAGACTCATCATTCAGCACCAGCGCCGAAGATGCCAGATAAAGGCTTTGCTCCTGACTCAGATCGCCGCGCGGCACAGCCTTGAGCGCCTGCATCACCGTAGATGCCAGCTGCTTGGCCTGACCAGCTGATCCATGGCCCTGTTGTTTGGTCTCCAGATAGCGCTGGTACAGCGTCTGCCAGCGATCCCAGGCCTGTGCCGCAGCACTGGGCAGGGCCTGCTTGCGCGCCTCCTCGGCCGCCTGCTTGATGGCGTCCAGCCGCTGCTGCTTGGCCTTGAGCAAAGCTTGCAGGCGCTCGTTGCCGGGATCACTTTTGAGCAGATTGTTCAGATAGTTGAGCGAGAGCTCGGAGTCGTCCGCCGTATCCGCGAGCCGGCGCTCCAGCGCCTGCTTGGGAAACAGCATCCACAAGGCTCCGCCTATCAGCACTGCCAGCAGTGCGATCAGCCAGGGAGGGACCGTGGTCGGGCGCTCAGAACGCACGGCATTGCGCTTGGAGTTGGGCACTGTTGTTAGCACTTCTGAAGGAACGGATGGCAGAGCGGTCCGCAGTGGAAACCGCGCTGATGGAGGAATCGGCGGTGGCTGAGCTCAGCGAGCAGCCAGGCGGCAGATACATGCGCAACTCCAGCGGCACATGGCCTTCCAGCGTGAAGCGCAGGCTACCGTCGGCCTGGGTTTGCCAGTCCTTGAGCCGGGCGTTGGCATCCACCAGATAGGGAATGGATGCCGCCGGCACGGCACCTGCGCGCACTACCATCCGAGCCGCGCCGCTAGCCAGGTGCAGATAGCTGCCGTCCACTCCCGGCGCATAGCCGGCAACGCCAGTGCTTTCGGCCACTACAGGCGTGCCCAGACTCGGAGGCAGGCGCAGCGTGCGCAGCCGCCCGGGACCACGCAAACGCCAGCCCTCGCCTTCACGACCGATAGCGAACTCGTAGAAATCCTCGACCTTGCGTATGTATTCCGAGCCGTAGATCGGGTGCAGCTTGTGTCTCAGTGCCCATTGGTAGGCCTTGTGCAAGGCCTTGAGGCTGGCCTGTTTGCTGGCCGAATAGGAGTGGTAGTAGATATCCACAGCCTTGAGGCGCCGCGGCGCATCGGTCATCTCGAAAGTCTCGATGACACGCTCGAAACCATAGAACGGACCATGCCAGAGGTTGGTATAGATGTTTTCGTTGGTGACGGGGGCGTAGATCTGCAGATGCCCGCCTTTCCGGATCCCCCAGCTCTTGACTTCGGTCAGCGATGGGCTGCTGCGTGTGATGGAGGTATCCCCCCCATTCATGTTGAGCAGCCCGGCCGCATCGGAGATCGCCAGAGCCTCGGCGCTGGGCGCCGTGTCGCCGGTCCACAGAAATACCTTGACCGGCTTGCCCTCGGGCGCCAGGCGCTTCTGGATGTAGTCGGCCGAGCCGATGATCTCGCGGCGCAGGTCCATCTGATAGCCCGGAATATTGAGATTCAGGTCGACCTCCTTGCTTTCCGCAAACAGGCCGTGGCTTACGCGCCGATCCCACAGATAGGGGTGGGAGTAGGAATGGCTGGCGATCTCGACATGCGGCATGGCGAAGATGCGCTTGGCAATGCCTTCGAGTTGGTCCGCCCATTTCGGGTACAGCCCCTGGGGAGACACCTCGGCTTCGATGACGGATACCGTATGCGGAATGCGGTAGCGCTCCAGGATCTCGCGGCGCAGCATCTCGCCGGCAAAGGGGGCGCCAGGTGCTTCGGCCTTGGATGGGAAACCGTCTCCATCCACATGGGCCAGCAGCAGGCGGCGACCGTTCTCGGTGGTCACATCGGGGACCGGAATGTCACTGAGTCGCAAGGCCTGCTTGAGCAGGGCGAAAGGATCGACTACCCAGCGCGACTGTTCCGTACCCGGCACATCCGTCAACACATAGGGAGTCATCACGAAACCGCCCCAGGGCGTGATGGCTGCAGAGACAAAGCGCTGGCCCTTGGCATCGTCAAAGGAAAGCAGTTGCCGGCTTTGCTGCTGCAGCTGCGGCGTCAACAGCCAGCCCGTATAGTCATGAGCCGGCATCCCGGGTTCGGTCTCGAACCCCATGAGCGGCGCCTGCTCGGCCTTTTTCAGTGGAAAGGTCGGCGCGCCCTCCATGCTGCGCACGCCCAGCGTGGTCGCCAGCGTACGATCCAGGGGCAGGCCGGGGGCTTCCATCATCAGCAGCGGCATGCCCTGCTGGACCTGGCGCACCACCCAGCTGCGCACATCCTTGAAGCGCTCATCGGGGATGGCTCCCCCGAACCAGCTCACCACCCCCGCATAGCGGTCACGCCCCACGTCGGCCGGCAACGGGGAGCGCACATCGGCATAGTCCACGATATAGCCCATGTAATTGATGGGCATTTCCAGGAAGCGATGTGCCGAGGAATAGTTGAGTGCCGGGTCATCGGAGCCGTTGTAGAGAACCAGCAAACGGCGTGCCACGGCTTCCACGGCGCCTATGCCCAGGGTCTGCAAACCGGCATCAGTCACCCAGGGAATAAAGCCCAGCTGCGCGATACGCTGTGCGGTGGCGCGCGTCGTGTCGCGGTCATGCGGGGCCACATAGTCAATGGACAATACCGGCAGCTTGTCGCGCTCACGAATGGTCTGCAGTTGCTGCTGCAACCAGTCCCGCTCCTTGGCCGGTATCTCGACATAGCGCTTGAGGTTGGCATCCCAGCCGCGATACAGCGACTCCGCCGCCACCATCTGAATCTTGTCGCGCACGCGTGGCACGATTTCGAAGCCGCGGTTGAGGATCAGCTTGATGCCGGGAAAGCGCTGATGCAGGGTGTCGATGACACGGACCAGCCCTTCCTGCTGCGCAGCTTCATCAAAGCGCTCCGCCAGACGGTAGGAATCCAGCGTATCCAGGAAAAATCCCCGAAAGCCCTTGTCCCAGAGCGGAGCGATCACCTCGTCCGCGAAGAAGGCAGGCCACTGTGCAGGAGTCTGGTCGACCACGATCGAACGCCAGGCGCCATTGCGAGCCATCTTCCACTCCGCCGGAATCTTCTGGAAGTACCCTCTGCTGGGCTGCACCTCGGCCACCGAGGCATAGGCATAGAGATCACTGCCTGGAGCCTGCTTGCGAAAGCGCACGGGATCGTAACCATGGTCGGGCTCGACGACAGCAATGTCATACAGACTCAATTCGCTCAGCGAGGCCTTGTCTCCGTAATAAACAGCAACCGTCGGCTCCGCAGCCTGGGTACACCAGCTGTACAACAATGCGCAACAGAACACGCAGCTTCGCAGGAAAGCGTTCACGGCCTCGTCCTTAGAGTGTGTTTTTGAGTATCTAGATAGTTATTTTGTATTTAATTTTGATTTTCGTTTGTCAAAAACTCTTAACCACTGGGGTAAACACCACATCCACCCCAATATGTCAGCCAATGTGTCTTTTGAGTTCTTTTTGTTTTGTATTTTGCTTAAAAGCATCAATTGAAACATTTATGGCAAGAAAGCTTGGTACAAGCACCTGCGCCACCCAATCAAGGCTTCAGTCGCGGGCGCTGTAAGCTCCACCAGCCCACTACAAAATAATCCCGTTCACCGCATTCGAAGCTTGATAAACAGGCCATGAATCAGCAAAAAACAGGGCTGCCTGTGTCATTGCAGCGAGCCTATTGCCGCGCCATATACCGCGTACATGGTGAATCCGGCCCCGCAAGCGATTGGTGGCTGCAGGTCGGCACGCATCAGCCCCGGCTGCTGGCTGGCTACGCGCAGCACCGAGTCTGCTGCGCTACCTATCTGACGGCCTGCAATCCACACGGACAACTGCTCAACGCCAATGACAATGCCCTACGCATGCGCCAATTGTGCGAAGCCTTGGCGGCTGAAGGCTGGGTCTTCGGCACCGGCTTCGGCGAGGACCCGCAGGGCCGATGGCCCGGCGAAGCCAGCGTGCTGATCTGGGGCATGGACGCGCTCACGGCCCGGATCTGGGGCGAGCAATGGCAGCAGAACGCCGTGCTCTGGTGCAGCGCCGATGCCGTACCCCAGTTGCTCTGGCTGAGACAGATCTTTTTTGATAGCAGCTTGCGCGCACCTGCACTGAAAGCAGCAGTTGAATCTGCTTCAAACCCTGATTCATCAAGCGCAAGCTGCTATCAGCTCAGCTAGCAATCAGTTTTGCCATAAAAAAGGCGCCCTTGAGGGCGCCTATGAGAACCTTGGAAAGGCCTTGACTCGCAAGGCTGCGGCTCAACGCGGCAGTTCGCTGGCGCCCATCAGGAACTCGTCCACGGCACGCGCTGCCTGGCGGCCTTCGCGAATAGCCCACACGACCAACGACTGGCCGCGGCGGATGTCGCCGGCGGCGAACACCTTGGGCACGCTGGTGGCATAGCCGCCGATGAAGTCGGTGCTGGCCTTGGCGTTGCCGCGTGCATCCTTGTCGACGCCAAAGGCTTCGAGCACAGTGGCCACCGGATTCACAAAGCCCATGGCCAGCAGCACCAGATCGGCGGGCCAGACCTTTTCCGTGCCGGGCACTTCGCTCAGCTTGCCGTCCCTGAACTCGACCTGCACGGTGGTCAGGCTCTTGACCTTGCCCTTTTCGCCGCCGAACTCCTTGGTCGAGATCGCGAACTCGCGCACCACGCCTTCTTCGTGACTGGACGAGGTGCGCAGCTTGATCGGCCAGTAAGGCCAGACCAGAGGCTTGTTCTCCTGCTCGGGCGGCATGGGCATGACCTCGAACTGGGTCACGCTCTTGGCGCCATGGCGGTTGGAGGTGCCCACGCAGTCGGAGCCGGTGTCGCCACCGCCGATGACGATGACATGCTTGCCGTCGGCACGGATCTGGCCCTTGAGCTTGTCGCCCGCGTTGACCTTGTTCTGCTGGGGCAGGAACTCCATCGCGAAGTGCACGCCTTCCAGATCGCGGCCGGGCACGGGCAGATCACGCGACTGCTCGGAGCCGCCGGTCAGCAGCACGGCGTCGAACTCGGCATTGAGCTGCTCGGGGCTGATGGTTTCCTTGGCCCAGTTGGTGACCTTGGAATCCTTGCCCAGACCGTCCTTGCCGGCAATCAGCACGCCGGTGCGGATCTTCAGGCCTTCGGCCACCATCTGCTCGACACGGCGGTCGATCAGGCCCTTGTCCAGCTTGAAGTCGGGAATGCCGTAGCGCAGCAGGCCGCCCACGCGGTCGTTCTTCTCGAACAGGGTCACGTCGTGGCCGGCGCGCACCAGCTGCTGGGCCGCTGCCATGCCTGCAGGGCCGGCACCGACCACGGCCACCTTCTTGCCGGTCTTGTGCTTGGCAGGCAGGGGCTTGACCCAGCCTTCGCTCCAGGCACGGTCGATGATGGAGTGCTCGATGGACTTGATGCCGATGGCGTCGCCATTGATGTTGGCCACACAGGCCGCTTCGCAGGGTGCGGGGCAGATGCGGCCCGTGAACTCGGGGAAGTTGTTGGTGCTGTGCAGCGTGGTGATGGCGTTCTTCCAGTCACCCTGGTACACGAGGTCGTTGAAGTCCGGAATGATGTTGTTGACCGGGCAGCCGTTGTTGCAGAACGGCGTGCCGCAGTCCATGCAGCGTGCAGCCTGCACCTTGGCCTGATCGGTCGTCAGGCCGATGACGAATTCCTTGTAGTGCTTGAGACGTTCCGCAACGGGGGCATAGCCCTCTTCGATGCGCTCGTATTCCATGAAGCCGGTGGTCTTTCCCATGATCTTTAATCCTTGAAATCTGTGTTCGCTTGCAGTGCGGTGGCCGCCTGGCCGCCACCGCTTCGAGCCGTGTTTACTTGGCGGCTACTGCTTCTTTTTGAGGAGCTGCTGGCGCTTTCGCAGCTTGCTTTTCCTTCTGTTTGCGTTCAAAGATCTCGCCGAGTGCACGCTGGTACTCGGTCGGGAACACCTTGACAAACTTGGCACGCGCTGCGGCCCAGTTGTCCAGCAGATCACGGGCACGCTTGGAACCCGTCCAGCGGCTGTGAGCCTCCACCATATTGCGCAGTTGCTGATCGTCGCTCTGGCCGCGGTGCCAGATGCCGGGATCGACACGCGAGACAAACTCGTCGTGCGGCAGCACCTTCTCCAGCTTCACCGAAGCGGTGTTGCAACGCTCGGCAAACTTGCCGTCCTCGTCGTAGACATAGGCCACGCCGCCGCTCATGCCGGCCGCGAAGTTGCGACCGGTCTTGCCCAGCACGACTACGGTACCGCCGGTCATGTATTCGCAGCCGTGGTCACCCACGCCTTCGACCACCGCCGTGGCACCCGACAGGCGCACGGCAAAGCGCTCGCCGGCCACGCCGCTGAAGAAGGCCTCACCGCTGGTGGCACCGAACATCACGGTGTTGCCCACGATGGTGTTGGTCGTGGTCGAGCCACGGAACTCATGGCTGGGATGCACCACCACACGGCCGCCGGACAGGCCCTTGCCGGTGTAGTCGTTGGCTTCGCCGCTGAGGTTCAGCGTGATGCCGTTGCACAGGAAGGCACCGAAGGACTGGCCGCCCGTACCTTCGAAGTGGATACGGATGGTGTCGTCTGGCAGGCCTTCGGCGTGATGCTTGGTCACTGCGCCCGAGAGCATGGCACCGACGGAGCGGTTCACGTTGCGCGCCACTTCCATGATGCGCACCTTCTCGCCGTTTTCGATGGCGGGCTTGCAGCGCTCGATGAGCTTGACGTCCAGCGCCTTGTCCAGCAGGTGATCCTGGCTTTCCACGTGGTAGCGGGCCACGTCGGCAGGCACTTCGGGCTGGGCGAACAGACGGCTGAAGTCCAGGCCCTGAGCCTTCCAGTGCGCGATGCCCTTGCGGGTGTCGAGCAGGTCGCTGCGGCCGATCAGGTCGTCGAACTTGGCGATACCCAGCTGGGCCATGATCTGGCGCACTTCTTCGGCGATGAAGAAGAAATAGTTCACCACATGCTCGGGCTTGCCGGTGAACTTGGCACGCAGCACGGGGTCTTGCGTGGCCACGCCCACGGGGCAGGTGTTGAGGTGGCACTTGCGCATCATGATGCAGCCTTCCACCACCAGCGGAGCCGTGGCGAAGCCGAACTCGTCGGCCCCCAGCAGAGCACCGATGACCACGTCGCGGCCGGTCTTCATCTGGCCGTCGGCCTGCACACGCACACGGCCGCGCAGACGGTTCAACACCAGGGTCTGCTGGGTCTCGGCCAGGCCAATTTCCCAGGGGCCGCCCGCATGCTTGATGGAGGACCAGGGCGAGGCACCGGTGCCGCCGTCGTGCCCTGCGATCACCAGGTGATCGCTCTTGCACTTGGTCACGCCTGCGGCGATCGTGCCCACACCGACTTCGGACACCAGCTTGGTGCTGATGCTGGCGTGCGGAGCCACGTTCTTGAGATCGTGGATCAGCTGTGCCAGGTCTTCGATCGAGTAGATGTCGTGGTGAGGAGGAGGCGAGATCAGGCCCACACCGGGCACCGAGTGACGCAGTGCACCGATGTAGTCGGAGACCTTGCCGCCGGGCAGCTGGCCGCCTTCGCCGGGCTTGGCGCCCTGGGCCATCTTGATCTGGATCTGGTCCGAGGATGCCAGGTATTCGGCAGTCACGCCGAAACGACCGGACGCGACCTGCTTGATCTTGGAGCGCAGCGAGTCGCCGGCCTGCAGTTCAATGTCCGACTCGACCTTGTCCTTGCCGATGATGGAGGCCAGGGTTTCACCCTTGCTGATGGGAATGCCCTTGAGCTCGTTGCGATAGCGCTTGGGATCCTCGCCGCCTTCGCCGGTGTTGCTCTTGCCGCCGATGCGGTTCATGGCCACGGCCAGGGTGGCATGGGCTTCGGTGGAGATGGAGCCCAGCGACATGGCACCCGTGGCAAAGCGCTTCACGATCTCCTTGGCAGACTCGACCTGGTCCACGGGAATGGCTTTGGCGGGATCGAACTTGAACTCGAACAGGCCGCGCAGCGTCATGTGGCGCTTGGTCTGGTCGTTGATCAGTTGGGCGTATTCCTTGTAGGTGCTGAAGTTGTTGGCACGCGTGGAGTGCTGCAGCTTGGCGATCACGTCAGGTGTCCACATATGCTCTTCGCCACGGGCACGCCAGGCGTACTCGCCGCCGGCATCCA
This sequence comes from Comamonas resistens, assembly GCF_030064165.1. Lineage (NCBI taxonomy): Bacteria > Pseudomonadati > Pseudomonadota > Betaproteobacteria > Burkholderiales > Comamonadaceae > Comamonas > Comamonas resistens. The sequence continues at coordinate 810,776 of NZ_CP125947.1, read as the reverse complement.
GCATGGTTTCCAGCACGGGGTCGTCGCTGAAGGCTGCCACGTGGTTGCGGATGGTTTCCTCGGCGATCTCGAAGACGCCGATACCTTCCACGCGGCTGGCCGTGCCCGTGAAGTACTTGTCCACGGTCTCGCTGTTCAGGCCCACGGCTTCGAACAGCTGCGCACCGCAGTAGGACATGTAGGTGGACACGCCCATCTTGGACATGATCTTGGACAGACCCTTGCCGATGGCCTTCACGTAGTGATAGATGGCCTTGTCGGCAGTGATGGGCGCAGCTTCGCGGCTGAAGATGTCGACCAGGGTCTCCATCGCCAGGTAGGGGTGCACGGCTTCCGCGCCGTAGCCGGCCAGCACGGCGAAGTGGTGCACTTCGCGGGCCGTGCCGGTCTCCACCACCAGACCGGCGGTGGTGCGCAGACCTTCACGCACCAGATGCTGGTGGATGGCAGACAGGGCCAGCAGCGCAGGGATGGCCACTTGCGTGGCGCTCATGTTGCGGTCGCTGATGATCAGGATGTTGGCACCGCCCTTGATCTCGTCCACGGCGTGGGCGCACAGCGAGGCCAGCTTGGCTTCCACACCCTGCTTGCCCCAGGACAGCGGGTAGGTGATGTCGATCGTCGAGCTCTTGAACTTGCCGTTGGTGTGCTTCTCGATATCGCGCAGCCGCGCCATGCCTTCGAAGTCGAGCACGGGCTGCTGCAGCTCCAGGCGCATGGGCGGGTTGACTTGGTTGATGTCCAGCAGGTTGGGCTTGGGCCCCACGAACGACACCAGCGACATCACGATCGCTTCGCGGATCGGGTCGATGGGCGGGTTCGTCACCTGGGCGAACATCTGGCGGAAATAGTTGTAGAGCGGCTTGTTCTTGTCGGACAGTACAGCCAGCGGGCTGTCGTTGCCCATGGAGCCAATGCCTTCCTCGCCCTTTTCGGCCATGGGTGTCAGCAGAAACTTGATGTCTTCCTGCGTGAAGCCAAAGGCTTGCTGGCGGTCCAGCAGAGACAGCTCGGTCTTGGCTGCAGGGGCCTTGAAATCGGCGGGGATTTCCACCTCGTCGAGCTTGATGCGCAGGTTCTCGATCCACTGCTTATAGGGCTTGGTGTTGACGACGTTGGCCTTGAGCTCTTCGTCTTCGATCATGCGACCCTGCTCCAGGTCGATCAGCAGCATCTTGCCGGGCTGCAGGCGCCACTTGCGCACGATCTTGCTATCGGGCACGGGCAGCACGCCGGCTTCGGAAGCCAGGATCACCATATCGTCGTCGGTGATGCAGTAGCGCGAGGGACGCAGGCCGTTGCGGTCCAGCGTGGCGCCGATCTGGCGGCCATCGGTGAACACGATGGAGGCGGGGCCGTCCCAGGGCTCGATCATCGCGGCGTGGTATTCATAGAAGGCGCGGCGGCGCTCGTCCATGGCCTCGTGCTGCTCCCAGGGCTCGGGAATCATCATCATCACGGCCTGGCTGATGGGGTAGCCGGCCATGGTCAGCAGTTCCAGGCAGTTGTCGAAGGTGGCCGTGTCGGACTGACCGGCAAAGCTGATGGGATAGAGCTTTTGCAGGTCTTCGCCCAGCACGGGAGAGGCCATCACGCCTTCGCGCGCCAGCATCCAGTTGTAGTTGCCGCGCACGGTGTTGATTTCACCGTTGTGGGCCACATAGCGGTAGGGGTGGGCCAGGGGCCACTCGGGGAAGGTGTTGGTGGAGAAACGCTGGTGCACCAGACCGATGGCCGAGACGCAACGCTCGTCTGCCAGATCGCGATAGTAAACACCCACCTGATCGGCCAGCAGCAGGCCCTTGTAGACCACGGTGCGGCTGCTCATGCTCGGAACGTAGTATTCCTTGCTGTGCTTGAGGCCCAGGTTCTGGATGGCAGCCGAGGCCGTCTTGCGGATCACGTACAGCTTGCGCTCCAGCGCGTCCTGCACGATGACATCGGCGCCACGGCCGATGAAGACCTGGCGCAGGATGGGCTCCTTTTCCTGCACGGTAGGCGACATGGGCATGTCGCGGTTCACCGGCACATCGCGCCAGCCCAGCAGCACCTGGCCTTCGGCCTTGATGGCGCGCTCCATCTCCTGCTGGCAAGCCAGGCGCGAAGCATGTTCCTTGGGCAGGAAGATCATGCCCACGCCATATTCGCCGGCGGGGGGCAGTGCCACGCCCACGGAACCGTCAGGGGCCGTACCGGCCCGGGCCATTTCTTCGCGGTAGAGCTGATCGGGGATCTGGATCAGGATACCAGCACCGTCGCCCATCAGGGGGTCGGCGCCCACCGCACCGCGATGGTCGATGTTTTCGAGGATCTTCAGTGCCCCCAGCACGATGTCATGGCGCTTCTGGCCCTTGATATGGGCCACAAAGCCCAGACCGCAGGCATCGTGTTCGTTGCTCTTGGAGTACAGACCGTGGTCCTGGAGATACTTGATCTCGGCAGCAGTCGTCATGGGGAATCCTCTTATATCAATCGCGGGGAACGCAAGATTACGACAGGACATGAAGTTATGCAATAAGTTTTAATTGGGGTCAGATTCCAATTAATTCCCAACTTTTTTTATTTGCATTTAATTAGGGACACATAAAAACAGCACAAAGCAATCCAATAAAAACAAGGGGTTGAAAGAACCACCTAGTCCTTGTGCACCGAAGCTGTGCGTGCTGCAGGCCTGCCGGCCTTCTGCCGCTTCACGCGCCGCTCGGTTTTCTGTTGCAAATTTTCAATGAAATCGGGCTCGCCCAGCGCCCAGCCACGCAGTGCGGCATGGCTGATCTGCTCCTGGGTGTCCGGGTCGAGACCTGCCTCCACGGCCCTGACATAAGCAGCATCTCTGGCAAACGGCGTGTTGCCCAGAGCCCAGAAAAGTGCGTGCGGGCTGATGAGCGCATCGCTTTGCAGGCCTGCGTTGTGCGCATAGCTGGACCAGGGCCAGTCCACCGCGCGCTGCACCAGCCCGTCGCGCACGGGATTGAGATCCATGGAGACCATGGTGGCCATCAGCCACTGCTCGGCCTGCAGCACGGTGCAGCGGTAGCGCCCCTCCCAGAGGGTGCCGGTACGTCCGTGCCGGTTGTTGAAGTAGCGCACATAGCTACGCCCCACGGCCTGCATGAAATGGGGCACGCCCTGCACGGTTCTGGGCGTCAGCAGCAGATGAAAGTGGTTGGGCATGAGCACATAGGCATGCACATCGACCTCGAAGCGCCGCGCCATCTCGCGCAGCAAATCCAGCATGACCAGGCGGTCCTGCGCGTCCACAAAGATCTCGCCGCCATTGTTTCCGCGCTGGATGATGTGATGCGGCAGATTTGCCAGCGTAAGACGGGGAAGACGGGCCATGATTGCAAGCTATTCAGAAGTCAGCACTTTCATTATCCGGCCAGACGTTGTCACCAGTGTGCGCCGACATTTTTTACCGGCGCCTCTAGACTGCGGCAGGAACTATCCATTGCATGACGAGACATCCGGAGACTTTATGGCAAGCAGCACACAGGCTTTTATCTGCGACGCAATCCGCACGCCCATTGGCCGCTATGGCGGCGCGCTCTCAGGCGTGCGCACCGATGATCTGGCCGCCCTCCCCATCAAGGCACTGATGGAGCGCAATCCCACCGTGGACTGGAAAGCCGTGAGCGATGTGATCTATGGCTGCGCCAACCAGGCCGGTGAGGACAATCGCAATGTGGCACATATGGCATCCCTTTTGGCAGGCTTGCCCGTGGAAGTGGCCGGAGCCACTATCAACCGCCTATGCGGCTCCGGCCTGGATGCTGTGGGTATTGCGGCTCGCGCCATCAAATCGGGAGAAGCCCGGCTGGTGATTGCCGGTGGCGTGGAAAGCATGAGCCGGGCACCCTTTGTCATGCCCAAGGCCGACTCAGCCTTCAGCCGCAGCAATGCCATCCATGACACCACGATTGGCTGGCGCTTCATCAACAAACAGATGAAGGCCCTCCACGGTGTGGATTCCATGCCCGAGACAGCAGAAAACGTAGCCAGCGATTTCAAGATCGAACGCGATGCGCAAGACCGCATGGCACATGCCAGCCAACAAAAGGCTGCCGCTGCAATCGCGGCAGGATATCTGGCCAAGGAAATCGTGCCGGTCGCCATTCCTCAACGCAAGGGAGAGCCCACACTGGTCAGCCAGGATGAGCACCCTCGCGCTACCACGCTGGAAGCGCTTGGCAAGCTCAAAGGCGTGGTTCACCCCGAAGGCACGGTAACCGCAGGCAATGCATCCGGCGTCAATGACGGAGCCTGCGCATTGCTGCTGGCCAATGATGAAGCGGTCAAACAATACGGACTTCGCCCTAAGGCACGCGTCGTCGGTATGGCAGTCGCTGGCGTGCCGCCTCGCATCATGGGCATAGGCCCTGCACCCGCCACACGTAAGGTATTGGAGCTGACGGGCCTGACGCTTGAACAGATGGACATCATCGAGCTCAACGAGGCTTTTGCAGCTCAAGGTTTGGCCGTGCTGCGCGAACTCGGTCTGAAAGACGATGACTCCCGCGTCAACCAGTGGGGAGGAGCCATCGCGCTGGGCCACCCTCTTGGGGCATCAGGCGCACGCCTGGTCACCACCGCTGTCAACCAGTTGCACACCCTGGGTGGACGCTACGCCTTGTGCACCATGTGCATTGGCGTCGGCCAGGGCATTGCCATGGTGATCGAGAAAGTCTGAAACTCCTGATTTAATAGCTACTAGCCTGTGTAGCGCTTGGCTCTAAGGTTGTTTTTCATCTGTTCCAGCGCAGGCTGCAGTGCTGGACCGATGCGCAGGGCCACACATGTCGCCAGCACGTCGATGATGAGCAAATGCAGCAGGCGCGACACCATGGGGCTGTAGCGGTCATAGCCCTCGGGGTGGTCGGCCGCCAGATGTATCTGGCAAGCCGATGCCAATGGTGATCCGCTGGCCGTGATGGCAATGGTGGTCGCTCCGTTCTTGCGGGCGATATCTGCAGCATCCATCAGGTCTCGTGTACGACCCGAGTTGGAAATGATCACCACGCAGTCACCAGGCCCCAGCAGGGTGGCACTCATCACCTGCATATGCCCATCGCTGGTGGCCAGACTGGTCACACCCAGGCGAAAGAATTTGTGCTGGGCATCCAGAGCCACAATGCCCGAGTTGCCCGCGCCATAGAACTCGATGCGCTTGCCTGTCTGCCAGGTTGCGGCAATGGCCTGCGCGGCCTGCTCGATTGCAGCCGTGCTGGCAGCATTGCGGTACTGCAAGAAGGCCGCCACCGCGTTATCCACCACCTTGACCATGACATCGCTGGTCTTGTCGTCGCTGTCCACGCTGCGGTGAATAAATGGCACGCCTTCGCTGACACTGCCAGCCAGCTTGAGCTTGAAATCAGCCAGGCCGTCATACCCCATGCTGCGGCAAAAACGCACCACGGTCGGCTTGCTGACATGCGCCCGCACAGCCAGCTCACGTACCGGCAGATGCGCAAACACCCTTGGATCCGCCAGCACCAAACGCGCCACACGCTGCTCTGCTGGCGCCAAGGACGGAAGGGAGGCGGTGATGCGATCAAGCATAGGAGCAGCAGATAAGGGCAGAAGAATTGAAGGGCAGGAATGCTCAAGCATAAGACCGAAGTGAAGTCCCAGACGGCGCAATATGGAAAAACGTCCATATTTAGCTCAATAAGCCGAAGCAGCATCCACAGAATCACAGCATTTACGTGACAGCTCGCGACAAACCATGAGCTGTCATCGTTTTCTGCAGAAGATTCACCCTCTACACTTATCCAATCGTCTGAATAACAGCAAAGGATGGACATGAATCAGTTGGAGGCTCTCAAGCAGTTCACCACCGTCGTCGCAGATACCGGTGATTTTCATCAACTGGCGCAATTTCAGCCTCAGGATGCAACCACCAATCCCTCTCTGATTCTCAAGGCCGTTCAAAAGCCTGAATATGCTCCGCTGATGCGCGCCACCGTGGCCCAATTCAAGGATCGCGATCTCGGCGAAATCATGGACCGGATTCTGGTGCGCTTCGGTTGCGAGATTCTGAATACCATTCCAGGCCGTGTTTCCACCGAGGTCGATGCACGCCTGTCTTTCGATACCAACGCCACCGTCACCCGTGCCGAACGCCTGATCGAGCTCTATCAAGCTGCGGGAGTGCACACAGATCGGGTACTCATCAAGATTGCCGCCACCTGGGAGGGCATTGAAGCCGCCCGCATGCTGGAGCAGCGCGGCATTCACACCAATCTGACCCTGCTGTTCTCCTTCTGTCAGGCCGTGGCCTGCGGACAGGCCAAGGTTCAGTTGATCTCGCCTTTTGTGGGCCGTATCTACGACTGGTACAAGAAGCAGGCCGGCGCGCAATGGGACGAAACTGCCATGGCTGGCGCCAACGATCCCGGCGTTCGCTCGGTCGCCCAGATTTATCACTACTACAAGCACTTCGATATCGCCACCGAAGTCATGGGTGCAAGCTTTCGTAACACCGGGCAGATTCTGGCGCTGGCCGGCTGCGACCTGCTTACCATTGCACCCGAGTTGCTGGCACAACTGTCCAGCCATGAGACGAGCGCCCAGTTGCGCCCCGCCCTCAACTCGCAAACTGCCAAGGAGCAAGCGCTGGAACGCGTGCTGTACGACCAGCCATCGTTCCGCTTTGCCCTCAACGAAGATGCCATGGCCACCGAAAAGCTGGCCGAAGGCATACGCGCTTTTGCCGTCGATACCCGCAAGCTCGAAGTGCTGATGCAGCAGGCCGCCGCCTGATGGAACGGAAATTCTTTTGACTTCTCTTTGTCACGAACTGCCCGCCTGGCAGTTATTGCAAACCCATTACCAGTCACAGATTCAGCATCTGGATCTGTGCCAGGCTTTTGCACAGGACGAGCAACGTCTGGGCAGTTTGAGCCTGCAGGCACCGCATGTGTTTGCCGACCTGTCCAAGAACCTGTGGACCACGGAAACCGCTGCGCTGCTGCAGCAGCTTGCCAGGCAGAGCCAGCTCGACGCCAAGCGCGACGCCATGCTGGCGGGCGAGGCCATCAACACCAGCGAGCAGCGCAGCGTCATGCACTGGCTGCTGCGCACACCGCGTGATGGCGGCAATCTGGCGAACTCCTGCGTCGTCAAGCACTGGTCGCCCGCCATGCAGACCGCTTTGGCAGATGTGCATGAGACGCTGGACCAGATGCTGGCCCTGGCCGATCAGCTCAGGAACAATCCGCAGATCACCGATATCGTCAACATCGGCATAGGCGGCTCGCATCTTGGCCCCGAGGTCGTGGTCAATGCACTCGAAGACTGGATAGACAGGGGCAAGAATTTTTACTTTGTCTCCAATGTCGACGGTCACGAACTGGGCCATGTGCTGCGCCGGGTCAAACCTGAAAGCACGCTGTTTCTGATCGCCTCCAAATCCTTCACCACGGCCGAGACCATGCTCAATGCCCGCTCGGCCCGGCAGTGGTTTCTGGACCAGGGTGGCAGCGAAGACCCTGGGGCGGCCTGCTCCGTCGATGCTCATTTTGTCGCACTCACCACCAACAAGAAGGCAGCGGCAGAGTTCGGTATTCAACGCACGCTGGGTTTCTGGGACTGGGTGGGCGGGCGCTTTTCCCTATGGTCTGCCATTGGCCTGCCGATTGCGATTGCCATCGGTTCAAAGCAGTTTCGCGCCATGCTGGGCGGTGCACATGCGATGGATGCGCATTTTTTTGAGACACCCACGACACAGAATCTGCCCGTCCAGCTAGGCCTGCTCGACGTCTGGTATCGCGACTTCTGTCATTTTTCCAGCCGCTGCATTGCCCCCTACAGCCACGGCCTGCGCCGGCTCACCGCCTATCTGCAGCAACTGGAGATGGAAAGCAATGGCAAGCGCGTCACCAAGGACGGACAGCCTCTGGCCGTGCCTTCGGCCCCCGTCATCTGGGGCGAACCAGGCACCAATGGGCAACATGCTTTCTTTCAGATGCTGCACCAGGGCCAGGATGTGATTCCCGTGGAATTCATTGCTTTACGCGACGGAGGCAAATATCTGGGCAAGCATCACCAGAGCCTGGTCGTCAACGCAATTGCCCAAGCCCAGGCCCTGATGGTGGGACGCGATGGAGACGGGGCCGAGAAATTCTGCCCGGGCAACCGCCCCAGCAGCTTTTTGCTGCTGCAGCAGCTGGATCCTGCATCGCTGGGCGCCCTGATTGCACTCTATGAGCACCGGATTTTTGTGTCCGGCGCTATCTGGAATATCAACAGCTTCGATCAGTGGGGAGTCGAGCTTGGCAAAAAACTCGCCAAGCAACTGCATCAGCGTCAGGACAGTCAGGACTGGGAAGGAGTCGACGCCTCAACCCAGGGGCTGATGCAGCGCCTGACCCAGAGCGATCGCTAAACCGGGCCAGACGCCTGGATAGGCGGAAAGCTTTCACGACTCCGACCATGTGATCAGTCCAGCAGATCGGAGTAATCGCCGCGGTCGTAGCCTTCGATCCGCTTCCAGGGCTGTGCCAGCGGCCCAGGCAGGCGTGTGGCAGTGACCACGATGCGCTCCGTGCCATGAGCATCGCCGCGCTCCACGCGGCGAGCGAACTGGTTGGTGATGTCCCAATCGACCACCGTGGTCTGCTCGCCGGCCGCGGCCTTGTAGCGCTGCACACCAGCCTGGGGCTTGCCCACACGCTCCATGCTCTGCAGCGCCGTGGGCGGCACGATCCAGTAAACATTCTCGAACGAGCCGCCATATCCGACATTGCCATGGTGAGCCTGGTCCACCGAGATCACGCGACGCAGCTTGGCCAGCACGACCTCCACCGCCACCTTGCCATCATCCGTGCGGCGCACGGACAACGGCGCGGCACGCGCCTCGTCGTGTGCGTGACCCGCATGCGGGCCATGCTCATGCTCGTGGCCATGCTCCTGACTCTGACGCAGCGCGGCGGGCAGTTCACGCTCAATCCACAGCTGGCCCTTGCGGCGGTAGACACGGTTGGTATAGATGCTGCTGCGCTGTACGCCGTCACTGCCAACACTCATGGCCTCGTAGCTAATGCGCAGATCGGCCTCGGGCGTGGCCTGCACGGCAGCCGAAGTACGGACCATGGCATCAGCCGCCTTGGTGTTGACCGAAGCTGTGGCGGATGCGGGTTTGGCGGTCTGCGCGAGGGCCGGCGAAGCCGCCATGGAGCAAGCCAGCCAGGCGGCCGCAAGCCAGATGCCAGACAGGGAACGAATAGGAAATGCGGAAGAGCTCATGAATGACAGGTGATGGAGACGGTAGATGCACAAAAACCGGCGCCGGGCGCAAGCGCCACGGCTCCGGTCGCAGTTGGCCTCAAGCCAACCCGGATCATGGAAATTACAGGCCTGCGGCTTCCCTGACCTTGCTGAACACCCTGGTGTTGTCCATGGTGCCCTTGAAGATCTTGGCGCCCGCGCCGCTGGCGAACAGCATCACGTCGCCACCGCCATGGGTTTCGGAGCCGGGCGTACCCAGGTTGATGCCCACTTCCTGCAAGAAGTTGTCATCGGTGGTATCCACGGCCGTCAGGTCGTCGCGTGATGTGCCGCGAGCCGGTGCAATCCAGGCCTTGTTGCCATCCTCGGGGTTGACCTGGCTGGAAGCCGTGCCATTGGGGCGGCCGCCATTGCCGAAGACCAGAGTGGTATAGGGCTTGCCATTGGCATCCTTGGACAGATTGCCGCTCTGGTAGTCAGCCACCTTGCCCAGAATCGGATTGCCCAGCTTGGAGTAGCCGTTGAACACCATGTTGTGGTCATGATCGGCGGTCACCACGATCAGCGTGTTCTTCAGGCCCGGGTCCTTTTTCTGCATATAGGCCATGGCGCTTTCAATGGCCTTGTCGAAGGCCAGAGTGTCTTCCAGCGCACGCTTGGCATTGGTGCCGTGCAGGGCATGGTCGATTCGACCGCCCTCCACCATCAGGAAGAAGCCCTTGTTGTTGCGGCTCACCACATCCAGCGCCTTGGTCGTCATATCGGCCAGACTGGGTTCGTCCTTGTTCTGCTTGACACGGTCCAGCTCATAGGACATTTCGCTTTGCGTGAACAGGCCCAGCAGCTTGCCGGCCTTGGTCGCGTCGAGCGCGGCCAGCTCGCTGCCCTTGCTCACGAACGAATAGCCCTTGGCCTTCATCATGTCCACCAGATTGACCTCGTCCGAACGCTTGCTGCCGGCCGTGGACTTCGGAAAATAATTGCGCTGGCCGCCGCCCATGAGCACATCGACACCGTCGCCGAGCTTGAGGTTGTAATTGGCGTGGCCGGGCACGGACTGCTCGGCAATGGTGTTGTAGCCATTGCGGTTGCAGATATGGGCATAGGTCGCAGCGGGCGTGGCGTGACCGACACGCGTCGTCGAGACCGCACCTACCGAGCGGCCCAGAGCCTTGGAGAGCTCCAGCAAGGTCTGCGCGGGCCGGCCGTTGCCGGGCGGGCAGGTCGTGTCTTCGCCATTGATGTACTGCTTGCCGCTGCCGTCAACGGCCGAGGTCTCTGCCGACATGGAGATGACTTCGTTATTCATCTTCACGCCAGTCATATAAGCCGACATGGAAGGCGCGCTGTCCGTGGTCTGGCCGTCAAGCGAGAAGGTCTTGACACGCGCGGCATAGGGCAGCGACTGCATCTGCAGCTTGGCATATTCACTGCTCTTGAGCGAGCCAGGCTGGGCCGCCAGTTGCTTCTCGCCTTTGTAGATGCGAGCAGCCGTGACGGTCACCGGGCCCATGCCGTCGCCCAGGAAGAAAATCACGTTCTTGGCCTCGCCAGCCGCGTATGCGGCAGGCGCCAGCATGGTCAGCGATGCAAAAGCGGCCAGGGCGAGAGAGGTCTTGCGGAAAATCGAATGCATTTGGAATTCCTTGGATGCGGTCTTGACAAGGCGCGGCATCACAGGCCGATGCTCTTCTTGATCAGGCTGAACACTTCGGTGTTGTCGATCACACCAGAGAAGTTTTCGGCTCCCAGACCCTGGGCACCCAGGAACACGTCGGCACCGCCATGGGTTTCGGAGGCCAGCGGCACCACGGCTTCCTGCAGATAGTCGGGGCTTTCCAGCGTGGTGCTGTCGATGGGACCGCGCACATCCTTGCGTCCAGGACCATTGCCGAAGCCGATAATGGTGTAGGGGTTGCCGCCCACATCCTTGGACGGCTGACCAGTCACATAGTCCTTGACCAGGCCCAGAATGCCGGGCTTGCCGGATTCGGTCTTGCCCGTGCGCTGGGCGTAGCCGTTGAGGTGCATCGTGTGGTCGTGGTCGGCAGTAACGACGATCAACGTGTTCTTCAGGCCGGGGTCGACCTGCTGCATCTTGAGCAGTGCCGCCTTGATGGCGTTGTCGAAAGCCACGGTGTCCTGCAGCGCGCGACGGGCATTGGTGGCGTGCAGCGCATGGTCGATGCGACCGCCTTCGACCATCAGGAAGAAGCCCTTCTTCTTGGCCGTCAGCGCATCGATGGCCTTGTCCGTCATCTCGGCCAGGCTAGGCTCCTTGGACGCATCGCGGTCCAGGTCGTAAGCCATATGGTCCTTGGTGAACAGGCCGGCAATCTTGCTGCCGTCCACGGGCAGCTTGTCGAAATCGGCCTTGTTCGCAGCGAAGCTGTACTTCTGCGCCTTGAATTCGGCAATCAGATTGCGCTTGTCGTTGCGCCTGCCACCGTCCTCCTTGGGTGTGAAATAGCTGGAGCCGCCACCGAAGACCACATCCACGCCATCGCCAAGCTTGGCGTTGTAGCCGGAACCGCCCGGCACCAGGGCTGCGGCAATGGTGTTCTCGGCATCGCGGTGGCAGACATGCGAATAGGTCGCAGCCGGCGTGGCATGGGTGATGCGCGCAGTGGAAACCACACCCGTACCATAGCCTGCGGCCTTCATCTCTTCCAGCAGCGTGGGCACGGCCTGACCATTGGAAGTCGGGCAGGTGCTGTCATAGTTGACCTGGTAGGGCTTGCCGTTGGCATCCGTGGCCTTGGTCGCAGCGGTCATGGAGATGACTTCGTTGTTCATCTTCACGCCCGTCATATAGGCTGCCATGGAAGGTGCGCTGTCGGTCACCTGGGCATCGTTCGAGAAGGTATGGACAAACGCCGTCTCGGGCAGTTGGTCCATGGTCAGCTCGCCATCCTCTCCCACGCTGTAGATGCGCGCCGCAGTCATGGTCGTCATGCCCATGCCATCGCCCAGGAAGAACAACACGTTCTTGGTCGGCGCCGCGCTCGTGGACGGGCTGCTGTCGCTGCCACCACAGGCACTGAGCGACAACAGGACGCCAGCCAGTGCACTGCACAACAATTTCTGTTTCATGCGGACCCTCTCATAGATCGGGGGTATGCCGCATCCCATATGCAACATGCCTCCCATTAGATTGATGGAGGCACTGTAAAAAACCAACGTGTCAGCACCATGACTGCTGCATGACAGATCGGGCGCAGCCAGGCGCTAGTTGCTGCGCAGCGGGCCTTGGGTGCATGAAAAAAGCCCTGCCGCAATCAAGCTTGGCAGGGCTCATATAAACAGAGCTGCTGACGCAGTTCTGGCCTGCATATCAGCAAGAAACAAGCATCAGATCATTGATCTGCAGGCGTAGGCAGCTCATCTTTTTTCGTTTCCGCTGGCAGCATGGGGAAGCGGCTGGCCTGCAGCGAGGCGATGCCGAACTCTGCCAGCAGCTGGCGCAGCCGCTCGGCCGCGCTGCGCTTTTTCTGACCGGTATAGCGCGCCACGATGAGCTCGTTCTTCATGCTGTGTTCCCAACCCACCAGCTCGGTCACCGTGACCTGGTAGCCGCAGGCCTCCAGATACAGGCAGCGCAGCACATTGGTGATCTGGCTACCCATCTCGCGCGTATGAATGGGATGGCGCCACAGCTCGGCCAGTGGCGTGCGCGACAGGCTCATGGCCTTGGTCTGGCGCAGGCAGGCAGCCACTTCGGCCTGACAGCAGGGCACCAGCACCATGGCCTTGGCTTTTTTCTCCAGACCAAAGGCAATCGCATCATCGGTCGCCGTGTCACAGGCATGAAGCGCCGTGACCACATCGAACTGCGCTGGCATGAAGTCGGCGCGCGTGGACTCGGCCACCGACATATTGAGAAATTCCATGCGCTCAAAACCCAGCTCTGCGGCCAGCTTCTGCGAAGCCTCCACCAGCGGCGCACGGGTTTCGATACCGTAAATTCGGCCACGCCCCTGAGCCTTGAAATGCAGATCGTAGAGGATGAAGCCTAAATAGGATTTACCCGCACCATGATCGGCCAAGGTCACCGCATGCTCATCCTTGGACAACTCGGCCAGCAAGGGTTCGATGAACTGATAGAGGTGATAGACCTGCTTGAGCTTGCGGCGCGAATCCTGGTTGAGCTTGCCTTCGCGCGTCAGAATATGCAGCGCCTTGAGCAACTCTATGCTCTGGCCTGGCTTCAGATCCAACTGCGCAGCAATATCCTGAGGGGCAGTCTGAAGCTTTTTACCCATCTGCTTCTTGTCCAGCCTGGCCATTATTCGCCCGCCTTGGGCACGCCATGGCCAGTCACCGGGCAACGCGCGCCCACATCCAGGTCCAGCCAGCCTTCGATGCCGATCTTTTCCAGTGTTTCCATATTGCGTTCGTAGATCGACTCGGCCTCGGGGAAGACCTCCACGGCCTTGTCGATGCTGTCTTCACGCAGCAGATGCAGGATGGGATAGGGCGAGCGGTTGGTGCAGTTGGTCACATCATCGACATCCGTGCCCTCGAACTGGAACAGTGGGTGAAAAGACGCCACTTGCAAAATGCCGCCCAGGTCCAGCTCCTCCACCATGGCATCGGCAATTTCCAGAAAATCGTTGAAATCCAGAAAATCCTGCAGCGCATGGGGCAGGATCAGCAACGTGGTATCGCGCTTTTCGGCGCTGGCTTCGGCCAGCGCCTCCAGCTCACGGTACAGGTCTTCGGCCACGCCTTCGGCATCGGTGGCTGCGCTGATGGCGTAATGAATCTGCCCCTTGACATGCACGCCCTTGGCAAACGGGCACAGATTCAATCCAATCACGGCCTTTTCCAGCCAGCGCACAGTGTCTTCAATCACGAGTTCGGGCGGAAAGCCCTGAGCGGCGATGGTATTGGTTTCGGTCATGACTAGGCTCTCCAAAATGCAAACGGGGGCTTCCGCCCCCAGAGATTGCGCACTGGGTGGAAAATTCCAGCTTTGGCGCGCAGTTGCGGCATTTTAGCGAGCCTGTTTCCAGACTGCTCAGCCAGGACCGGAATCCACCCTAGCCCGCACCCAGCAATTGCAGCCCCGTGATGCGTTCATGTTCGCGGGCCGCATAGCGGTCTGTCATGCCTGCCACGAAGTCAGCCACCACACGCGCTCTTTCCCCCAAGGTATCTGCTGCCTGAGCTCGCTGTACGAAGCGGGGCTTCATGCGCTCCGGCTCAACCATATAGGCCGCAAACAGGTCGTGCACCACTTGCTGCGCGCTTTCCATGGTCTGCATGACCTGCGGGTGACGATAGAGCTGACGCAACAGGAATTGCTTGAGCGCCTGGGACCGGATCTTCATTTCTTCGCTGAACCCCATCAGCAGCCGCCCACAATGGCGCACCTCTTGCACCGATTTCACGCCACAGCTTTCAATCTGCAAGCGCGAGTGGCCAATCACGTCATAGACCTGATCACTGAGCATGCGTCGGATGCTCTCATACAGCAGCTTGCGCTGGGCTTCGGGCACGGCAAGCGCCGGCCAGTCCCGCAGGGTTGCCTCGTAATAATGGGCAAACAGGGGAACAGCATCACGCAGCTGGATCATGGTGATGAGGCCCGAGCGCACACCGTCATCCACATCATGGGCGTTATAGGCAATGGCGTCGGCCAGATTGCAGAGCTGGGCCTCCAGTGAGGGCTGGGTACCATCGAGAAAGCGCTGAGCCACGCCAGCAGGCTCGCGCTCATTGATAAGCTGTGCATTGCTGCGTGAGCAGTGCTTCAGAATGCCTTCGCGCGTTTCAAAAGTGAGATTGAGTCCATCAAAAGCCGGGTAGCGCTCTTCCAGCCTGTCCACCACCCGCAAGCTCTGCAGATTGTGTTCAAAGCCTCCATGCAGCCGCATGCACTCGTTGAGCGCATCCTGCCCCGCATGGCCAAACGGTGTATGACCCAGATCGTGAGCCAGGCAAATCGCCTCCACCAGGTCTTCCTCCAGACCCAGGGAACGGGCAATGGAACGCCCCAGTTGCGCTACTTCCAGAGAGTGAGTGAGCCGGGTACGAAACAGATCGCCTTCATGGTTCACAAAAACCTGGGTCTTGTAGACCAGACGACGAAACGCCGAAGAGTGAACGATACGGTCTCGATCACGCTGAAAATCACTGCGCGTGGGTGCGACAGGTTCTTCAAACCTGCGTCCCCGGCTCTGCAGGGGATCGCAGGCATAAGCAGCCAGGGTCTTCATGGACTTGCCTCATGCATTCTATGAAGCCCACTCTAGCAGCTTGGAGGATGCTTTCAGTGCTCAGGCGCAGCAGCCATCAATGACCTCACGCACCAGAGCATCGGGTGCAGACTGCATGACGGCCCTGCCTGGGCCATCAATCAGCACAAAACGGATCTCGCCAGCCTCGGACTTTTTATCCACCCGCATCAACTCCAGATAGCGGCCGGCGTTATCACCAGCATCGATCACAGCACCGCGCACAGGCAAGCCAGCCCGCCCGATCAGGCTGCGCAAACGCACGACAAATGCTTCATCGACCAGACCTAGACGCCTGGACAGCTCGGCCGCCATCACCATGCCTGCAGCCACGCCCTCGCCATGCAGCCACTTGCCGTAGCCCATGCCCGCCTCGATCGCGTGCCCAAAGGTATGACCGAAATTGAGAATGGCACGCAAGCCCGACTCCTTTTCGTCCTGCCCCACGACCCAGGCCTTGATCTCCACGCTGCGCTTGACGGCGTGGGCTAGCGCAGCACGATCACGCCTGAGCAAGGCCTCGATGTTCTGCTCAAGCCAGGCGAAAAACGCCATATCGGCAATCGGACCGTACTTGATGACTTCAGCCAGTCCTGCACTGAGTTCGCGCTCGGGCAAGGTATCCAGTGTTGCCAGATCGCAAACCACCAGTTGCGGCTGGTAGAAGGCCCCGATCATGTTCTTGCCCTGCGGGTGGTTGATGGCGGTCTTGCCGCCCACCGACGAATCCACCTGAGACAGCAAGGTCGTAGGCACCTGCACAAACGGAACGCCACGCATATAGCTGGCTGCCGCAAAACCCGTCATGTCGCCGACCACGCCGCCGCCCAAAGCAAACAACACCGTCTTGCGATCACAGCCGTTGGAGAGCAGACCATCAAAAATCAGGTTCAGCGTCTGCCAGTCCTTGTGCGCTTCACCATCAGGTAAAACCACCTCGTGCACCTGCGCATACTGCCTGTTCAAGACCTGCTTCAAGGCCGAAAGATAGAGCGGCGCCACCACATCATTGGTCACGATCATGGCACTAGCAGCACGCGGCAGCGCTTGCCAAGTCTGCTCCTGCGCCAGCAAGTTCTCGGAAATCACGATGGGGTAGCTGCGCTCACCCAAATCAATCTGCACGGTTTCCACAATATCCCTTTAACTTCAGTTTCTGACGACTCAGCGGGAGGCTCCCAGCTCCAACTGCATGGCGACCCGCTGGGCAACCTGTGTCGCAGACAGACCAGATCCAGCGACTACAAAATCTGCGACTTCCTTGTAGAGAGGATCGCGTATTCCATGCAGCTCCTGCAGACGCTGCAAGGGGTTACCAACCTGCAGCAAAGGCCGCTGCGTGTCTTTTTGAAGCCGGCGCGCTATTTCATGTGGTGAAGCACTCAAATACACCACCAGCGAATGACGAGCGAGCTGCGCGCGATTCTCTGGTTTGAGCACTGCTCCGCCGCCCGTGGCAATGACCATCTTTTCAGGCTTTTTCAGAAGCTGTGCCAGAACGTCCTGCTCCACTTCTCGAAAACGGTCCTCGCCCTCCTTGGCGAAAAATTCCCGAATGCTGCATTGAATTTGCTCTTCGATAGCAACATCCACATCCACAAATGGCACAGACCAGCGCCGGGCCAGATATCGGCCAATCGTGGACTTTCCACTTCCAGGAAGTCCGACCAAAGCGATATGCGAATCCATCACGAAGTTCATTGCGCCATCAAGCCTGCAGCCTGCATTCATCATCAATGCATAAGATTGTCGCAGCCTTGTCATGCTGCAATAAAAAAGGACTGCATCAATATCGATACAGTCCTTTTCCAATTACATAGCAAAAAACTTACTTGCCAGCGTTCCGGATCTGGTTGAGCATCTTGGGAGTGATAAACACCAGCATTTCACGCTTGCTTGATGCCTTGGTGGTATTGCGGAACAGATGCCCCAGCACCGGCAGGTCGCCGAACAGAGGGATCTTGTTGACCTGATTGGTTTCTTCCATTTCAAAGATACCGCCAATCACCACAGTTCCGCCGTTTTCGACCAGCACCTGAGTCTTGATGTGTTTGGTATCAATGGCCACACCCTGGGTCGTTGTCTCGCCACGGCTGTCTTTGTTCACATCCAGATCCAGAATGATGTCCCCTTCGGGCGTGATCTGCGGAATGACTTCCAGTTTCAGCACCGCTTTCTTGAACGAGATCGTTGTGGCCCCGTTCGGGGCCGTGACGGAGTATGGGTACTCCGTACCCTGCTCGATCAAGGCTTTGTTCTGGTCGGCGGTCACTAGCCGCGGATTGGAGATGATCTTGCCATCGCCGTCAGCTTCCATCGCTGAAAGCTCCAACGAAAGAAAGCGTGTTGCTGCGCTGTTAAATACACTAAAAGCAAGCTGTCCTACCGAATTCACACCGGAGACATTAGCCGGCAGATTGACAAAATTCTTGCTGAAATCCGTTTCAAATGTATTGGTGACTGCGCCTGTAGTCTGGTCAACCTTGAATTCCTTTCGGTTGACGATGCCCGTGGAAATCTGATTCCGGGAGTTAAGCGCCCCACCGCCGAGCCGAACACCCAATGACTTACCAAAGGTGTCTCGAGCTTCGACAATGCGGGCTTCGATCATCACCTGACGCACCGGTACATCCAACGTAGTCAGCAAGGCTTTCATTTCCTCGAGCTTGGTGGGCGTGTCCGTTACAAACAGCTGATTGGTCCGCGGCTCGGAAATCGCCGAACCACGCGAAGACAGAAAACGCGTGCTTGCACCTGTAGCACCGCCAGCACCTCCCCCCGTCGAAGTCGTGATCTGCAGCAGTATGTCTGCCGCCTTGGCATAGTTCAGCTGAAAACCCTGAGTGCGCAACGGCTCCAGCTTCTGGATTTCCATCGCTGCTTCGTAGTCACGCTTGGTGCGAGCATCGATTTCATCTTTGGGGGCAATCCACAGAACCGAGCCGGATTTGCGCATACCAAGCCCCTTGGCATCCATTATGATCTGCAGCGCCTGATCCCAGGGGACATCCTTGAGCCTCAGAGTCAATGCTCCCGTCACGGTATCCGAGGTCACGATATTGAAATTCGTGAAATCTGCAATGACCTGCAGCAGCGAGCGGACCTCGATATTCTGGAAGTTCAATGACAGCTTTTCACCGCTGTAACCAGGTCCCTGCGTCAGCTTGCTGGTATCCACCTTTTTCTGGCGCACTTCCAGCACAAACTGATTGTCGCTCTGGTAGGCGCTATGTTCCCATTCGCCCACAGGCTCGATACGCATGCGTACACGATCACCCTGCTGATGAGTCGTAATCGTCTGAACCGGTGTACCGAAGTCTGCTACATCAAGCTTGCGACGCAGATTCTCAGGCAATGCCGTGCGCAGAAAATCAACGGTAAGCCCTTTGCCCTCCTGGCGCAGATCCACACCGGTCTGGCTGTTGCTCAGACTCACCACCACCCTGCCGGAGCCATCGCTTCCGCGGCGGAAATCCACACCCTGAATGGGAGCCACATCAGAAGATGCTGTCTTGCTCTCGAACACATTGGCTACCGGGGACGGTGCAGCATTTGCTGCCGCAGCAGAGGCACCTGCTGGATCCAGCAAAATCAGCAAGCTTTTGCCTTGTCGCTGCACGCGATAAGTCGTTGCCGTTTTGAGGTTCAGCACCAGACGAGAGCGGCCAGATGCTTCAACGATATTCGCGGAGCGCAAATTGCCCTGGTTGAAGTCCACAAGCGACTTGCCCGAAGCGTTGCTCACTCCCGGGAAGTCCAGAGCAATACGCGCCGGAGACTGAACCACAAAGCCTGTGGGATCCGCTGCCAGTGGCTCTGACAGCTCAACACGAATGACCTCGGAGCCTGACTGCTGCCCCCCTGTCACTGATTCAATACGAGCCTGCGCCCAAGCTGCCGAAGACAGCAGGAGTCCGCCCAAAGCAACGCCCCAATGGGCTTTCGCCAGAATGCTGCGGTTAATGCCCATCATTTGCTCCCCTCCTGCAACTCCAAAGTACTCGTTCTTTCGATCCAGTCACCACCGCCGTCCTGAACAATCTCTCTCAACTGGATGGAGTTCTCGGTGATCCTGGTAATTTTTCCGTAGTTCTGTCCCAGGTAGTTGCCTACACGGACCTGGTAGAGCAAGGTGCCGACTCTCAGCAAGGCAGTCGGCACGCCCTTCTTGTCCAAGCTACCCACCATGGTCATGGCATCCAGAGGCTCTGCCTCCAAGGGCTCCTTGCGGCGGTTCAGCTCTGGCGCAAGCAAATCCGTACTGATATTCGCCTGCGCAGACTCCTTGCGCAAAACCTGGATCAGCTTCAGTGGGTTGAAGGGCTCCATGCCCTCTGCCGCCGTGTACGCCTGAGGCTTGAAAGGCTTGGGCTCTTCCAGCGGCGTCACGCGCGGTTTGGCATTGGCCCTTTCCTGGGCCATCCATGCCCGCAACTCGTCTTCATCTGAAGAGGTGCAGCCCGACAACAAAGCACCGCCCAATAGCAGGCACCAGGGAATCATGATTTTTCTCATTTCTTCCCCTTCGCTGCCGCCCGCTGCGCCTGAACTTCATCCGCGTCCAGATAGCGGAAGGTTCTGGCGGTTGCATCCATGGTCAGAATTTCAGCTTCCTTGCCTGTTGGGGCAATTGACAGATTGTTCAATGTCACGATTCGCGAGAGAAACGCCACATCGGAGGCAAAAGCGCCGATGTCGTGATAACGCCCCGTCACCTTCAGCGTGATAGGCAACTCGGCGTAGTACTCCTTGGTCACCATGGCTCCAGGACGGAAGACGTCGAACTGCAAGCTACGCCCCAAACCAGCCTGATTGATATCGGACAGCAGAGCTGCCATTTCGGCCTTGCTGGGAAGCTGCTTTTCAAGCTGCGTCACATATTGCTCGACCTGCTCGCGCTGCTTCTTCAGACCTTCCAGGCTCACTGCCTTGATTAGTTTCTTCTGATAGTCGTCACGCAGCGTCACCTCGGTACTGCGCTCCCGCTCCAGCTCTTCCTCATAGTCCTTGAGCATCACAAACCACAAAAGCGCCGCGACGGCCACAGCCACGGCCACATAGAGCAATGCTTTGGGCAAGGCGGGCCATACCGATGGATCGTTGGGATCCAGATTGCGAAACTGGCGCTGGATTTTTTCCTGCAACGCAACGAAATCCACGTTCAGAGATTTTCTTTGAGCCATTACTTCGCCTTCACCGGGGGAGTGGACGGGGTCTGACTTTTCTCTGCATCGCTGGCTCGAGTCAGGTGAAATTGCAGCGTGAAGGCTGCGGCACGGCGCCTTTCTTTGGCACTCACGTCCACGGTCTTGGCAACAATTTCCATGAGTTCAGGTTTGGAGAACCAGGGCGTACCGTCGGTCAGATTGCGCAGCATTTCAGAAATGCGCTCATTGGACTGTGCCGTTCCCTGCATGGTCACCAGCAGCCCGTCTTGCTTGATGCTGGTGATATAGACCCCCTCGGGCAACTGCTTGACCAGCTCGTTGAGCAGATGTACAGGCAGGTTGCGATCCGACTGCAGGTCTTCCACCGCCTTCTGGCGTGCACGCAAAGCCGTGATTTCGTTTTCCAGGCCCTCGATTTCCTTGATTTGGGCTTCCAGCACCTTGATCTCGGAACGCAGCAAGTTGTTTTTCTCCTGCTGTCCCTCGATCATGACCTGGAAATACCAGTAAATCAGGCCAGCAACCAACAGCCCGCCAAGGGCCGCCAAAACCATATTGACCTGGAACGCTTCTTTTCGGCGCTTCTTCGCCGCTTCACGATGCGGTAAGAGATTGATCAGAATCACGCTGTGAACCTCCGCATCGCGAGGCCGCAGGAGGTCAGATAGGACGGAGCCTCACGAGCCATCTTTTTCAGGCGCACACCGCTGCCTATCTCCATGCCGTCGAACGGATTGGCCAGGCTGCAGGCGCAACCCGTTTGCTGGCTCACGGCTTCCACCAAGCCAGGCAGGGAAGCCGAGCCGCCAGCCATCAGAATATGGTCGATGCGGTTGTAGGGCGTGCTTGTGAAGAAGAACTGCAGCGCACGCGCCACTTCCTGCGTCAGGCTCTGCACAAAGGGCTTGAGCACTCCCGAGGCATAGTCTTCGGGCAGCTCGCCGCT
Organism: Comamonas resistens; assembly: GCF_030064165.1. Lineage (NCBI taxonomy): Bacteria > Pseudomonadati > Pseudomonadota > Betaproteobacteria > Burkholderiales > Comamonadaceae > Comamonas > Comamonas resistens. The sequence continues at coordinate 789,195 of NZ_CP125947.1, read as the reverse complement.
GCGCTTCTTTGTTTCGGCTTCTTCGGGAGAAAAGCCATATTGGCGTGCAATCAACTGGGTCAACTGTGCGCCACCAAAAGCCTGATCTCGCTCATAAAGCACATCTTCGTTGCGCAGCACCTGCATGCTGGTGGTCATGGCCCCTACTTCGAACAGAGCAACCACCGCATCCTGTCCCTGGTTTGGCAGGCGTGACACCAGACGCGTCGCCGCCATCCTGGCCGCATAAGGCTCGATGTCGACCACCACGGGCTTGAGGCCTGCCGCTTCGGCAAGCCCCTGTCTGTCCTGCACTTTTTCCTTGCGCGATGCGGCAATCAGTACGTCGATATCGCCGGCAGAAACTGCGGATGCTCCCACCACGCAGAAGTCCAGGCTCACCTCGTCCAGAGAAAATGGAATGTATTGGTTGGCCTCGGACTCGACCTGGACCTCCATCTCCAGATCCGTCAGACCTGCAGGCAGGGAGATCTTTTTGGTGATCACCGCAGCCGCCGGAAGCGCCATGGCCACATGCTTGGTGCGGGTGCCGCTTTTTTTGACCAGGCGCCGCACGGCTTCGGCTACCTCATCGAATTTCTCGATATTGCCATCGGTGATCCAGCCTTTTTCCAGAGGCTCGATCGCGCAGCGTTCCAGCTGCCACTCACCGCTTTTGCTTTTGCTCAGCTCTACCAGCTTCACACTGGATGAGCTGATATCAATGCCCAGCAAAGGAGCAGGCTGACGGCTGAATAAGGAACTCAGAGCAATCAACATGCCCCCCCGTTTTTGTAAGAATAGAAACAAAAGCCCACAGTACGACGGAATGCTAGCAGCAAGCTATAGCAGCCAGCCCTTTACAGCAGGCTGTTTTGCCTCGATTCGTGGCCAAAAAAAGACATTTTTGTTCACGATCAAATACAAGAACTGTTTCGACCATCATTAAAACAGTGCTAACCCTGTGCTTTAGGATTCAGCAAAATCGCAGCCATCCGACTGCCCTGCCTTGCTCTCAAGGGTGCATTTCTATAATGCGTCACCCTCTGTACTAACAGCGAAATGCCGCCTTCAGAATATTCAACTCATCAGGCTCCGCCACCTGGCCAGCCTGCTCCTAAAAAACGCATGCACTGGCTGCCTCGCTCCATCTTCTGGTTGTTTGGCCTTGCGCTTGCTGGCGCTCTGGCTGTCTTGCTTGCGGTCGCAGTGGCTCTGGCCATGGCCTACCCCAATCTGCCGGATGTCTCCGAACTCGCCGACTACCGCCCCAAGCTGCCGCTGCGGATCTATTCGAGCGAGGGTGCGCTGCTGGGCGAATTTGGCGAAGAGCGCCGTACGCTGACCCCCATCAAGGAGATTCCCAAGGTCATGACCGACGCGGTGCTGGCCATTGAGGACACGCGCTTCTTCGAGCATGGAGGCGTCGACTACAAGGGCATGCTGCGTGCCGCGCTGGCCAACCTGGGCAAAGTCAAAAGCCAGGGCGCATCCACCATCACCATGCAGGTAGCGCGTAATGTGTATCTGTCTTCCGAGAAGACCTATACCCGCAAGATCTACGAAATCCTGCTGACCTTCAAGCTTGAGCACTTGCTGACCAAGGAGCAGATCCTCGAGATCTATATGAACCAGATCTTCCTGGGCAACCGCGCATACGGCTTTGCGGCGGCCTGCGAGGCCTATTTCGGCCACCCGCTCAAGGACATCACCGTGGCTGAGGCAGCCATGCTGGCAGGTCTGCCCAAGGCGCCTTCGGCATACAACCCCATCAGCAATCCCAAGCGCGCACGCATCCGCCAGCTCTACATCATTGACCGCATGGAGGAAAACGGCTTCATCACAGCCGAGCAAGCCAAGCAGGCCCGCGAAGAGCCGCTGAAGCTGCGCACCACCAGCAACTCCACCCGCGTGCATGCGGAATACGTAGCCGAAATGGCCCGTCAGCTGATCTTTGCACAATACGGTGGCGAAGCCTATACCCGCGGCCTGAACGTCTACACGACCCTCAATGCCGGTGAACAGGAAGCTGCCTACAAGGCATTGCGCGACGGCATCATGAACTACGAGCGCCGCCAGAAATACCGCGGCCCCGAGAAATTCATCAATCTGCCCAGCAACGCCCAGGAGCGTGAAGACGCCATCGACGATGTCCTGGCCAACCACCCCGACAACGGCGATGTGATCGCTGCGGTGGTGCTGGAGGCTTCTCCGCGCAAGATTGTGGCTTCACGGGCCGATGGCGAGCATTTCGAAATCACGGGCGAAGGCTTGCGCCCTGCCGAGTCGGGTCTGAGCCCCAAGGCCCCACCCAACACCAAGATTCGTCCTGGCGCCGTGATTCGCGCCGTCAAGACAGCCAAGGGTTCCTGGGAAATCACCCAGCTGCCCGAGGTGGAAGGCGCTTTTGTTGCCATGTCCACCGAAACCGGTGCCATCCGCGCTCTGGTCGGCGGCTTTGACTTCGAGAAGAACAAGTTCAATCACGTGACCCAGGCCTGGCGCCAGCCCGGCTCCAGCTTCAAGCCTTTCATCTATTCGGCTTCGCTGGAACATGGTTTCTCGCCTGCCACGATGATCAATGACGCGCCCATCTTCTTCAGCGCCGCGACCACCGGCGGCCAACCCTGGGAGCCCAAGAACTACGACGGCACATACGCCGGCCCCATGACCATGCGCACGGGCTTGAACAAGTCCAAGAACATGATCTCCATCCGCCTGCTGCAAGCCATAGGTCCCAAGGCAGGCCAGGAATGGGCAACACGCTTCGGCTTTGAAGCCGCCAAGCAACCGGCCTATCTGACCATGGCCCTGGGCGCTGGCTCGGTAACGCCCTTGCAGATGGCCGGCGCCTATTCGGTGTTTGCCAATGGCGGCCACCGCATCAACCCCTGGTTGATCGCACGTGTCACGGACCACAAGGGGCGCGTGCTGTCGGAGTTCACCCCTCCGCCCGTCAGCCAGCTGCCCCAGGCCATTCCGGCCCGCAATGCCTTCGTCACCGGCACCATGCTCAACGACGTTGCCAGGGTTGGCACTGCCGCCCGGGCTCAGGCCACTCTCAAGCGTCCTGACCTCTATGGCAAGACAGGTACCACCAACGACTCCGTGGATGCATGGTTCGCCGGCTATCAGCCTTCCCTGGCCGCCGTGTCCTGGATCGGCTACGACACTCCCCGCAATCTGGGCTCGCGCGAGACCGGCGGCGGCCTGAGCCTGCCCATCTGGATCAGCTTCATGCAGCATGCCCTCAAGGGCGTCCCCGTGGCTGAGGTTCAAGCGCCTCCTGGCGTGGTGAGCATGGGTGGCGACTGGTACTACGAGGAAAATGCCCGCGGCGGCGGTGTACCCAGCCTGGGCATGGAAAGCGCTGCGCCTTCTGATGCTGGCCCCGGCGCAACCCCAGCCCCTGCAGCAGAAGAACGCAGCCGCATTCTGGATCTGTTCAGGAACTGACGCCCCTGCGCCGCACTAGCGGCTGCGCCCCAAACAAAAAAGCCTGCCACCATCGGTGACAGGCTTTTTTATTGAGGAGCAGTGCTCAGTTTCAGGCCAGTGCCTTGAACTCCAGCTTCAGGCCCGATTGCTCGCTCGCATATTGGCTGAGGTTGGCAAAGAATTCACCAGCACCCTTGGTATCCAGCCAGATCTGTTGCACCTCGTCAAAGCGATAGTGAAAACCACCGGCCTTGGCTGCCAGCCAGATTTCATGCAGGGGCTTTTGCTGGTTGATCACAATCTGGCTGCGGTTTGCAAACACCAGAGTCACCATGCCCCCCACACGCTGGGCGTCGATATCGGCATCGGTTTCGTCGTCGATACGGTCACAGCATTGCTCGACCGCCAAAAGCAGTTGGTCGGCGCGGTCCAGATATTCAAGGTCAGTCATTACAATTTGCCCATGTTGAAAGCCAATCAAATTCTAGTCAGGTGCATTGCCCTTGCAGCTTGTGCGGCGTCCATGGCCGCTATTTCCGGCTGCGGACAAAGAGGGTCTCTCTATCTGCCCAACACACCTTCAGCTCAGGAGCGCGCCACCTTGCCCGAGTCGCTGGGCATTTCCTCCCGCTCGGCGGATACAAAGCCGGCACCTGTAGTGCCTCTGGCACCACCTCCCCAAGATGAGGCCTATTAGGCCTCCGGTAAAAGCCAGCCCCGAGGCTTGATGCATATCAACATGGGTTGGGGGCTTAGCCCCTAGAGTCCAGGCACCTTGTCCTTTGACAAATTGCCTGCCATGCCCATAGAGCTCTATCGCGACAAACACCATGCCTGTCTGATGTTCACCGACCTCATTGAGGAAGATGGGCAGGCGATCCAGGCCAATCAGTTCCTGATCGTGGACAACGGTACAGGAGCCATCATCGACCCGGGCGGCAACCTGGCTTTCAACGAGTTGTTCATGGGCATGTCGCGGCATTTCCCGCCGCAAAAGCTGGCCTATGTGGTGGCCTCGCATGCCGACCCGGACATCATCGCCTCGCTGGACCGCTGGATGACCAGCACCCGCGCCCAACTGGTGATCTCGCGCATCTGGGAGCGCTTTGCGCCGCACTTCACCAAGGTCGGCAAGACGGAAAACCGCGTCATCGGCGTGCCCGACTCCGGCGGTCGCCTGCCCCTGGGTAACAGCGAACTGGTGCTGCTGCCCGCGCATTTTCTGCATGCCGAAGGCAATTTCCACTTCTACGACCCGATCAGCAAGATTCTGTTCACCGGCGACCTGGGCGTATCCCTGACTACGGGCGCCGAGGCCCAGACCCCCGTCACCGACCTGCTGCCTCATATCGCCCGGATGGAAGGCTTTCACCGCCGCTACATGGTCTCCAACAAGATTCTGAAGCTGTGGGTGCAGATGGCGCGGCAGTTGCCCATCGCCATGATCGTGCCTCAGCATGGCGCGCCCATCATGGGCCAGCAAGCCATTGGCGACCTGTTCAACTGGCTAGAAGGCCTGCAGTGCGGCATCGACCTGTTCGACCAGCGCTCTTACCAGTTGCCTACGGCCGAGATCGACCCCGTATCGCGCCAGGTGCGCCCACCATTGCGTGCTGTTGCAGGCTGACGGTTCACGACTTGCCCAAGTTCGCGTAAGTTCTATTATTTTTTGATAGCGCGTACCGCACGCCAGCCAAGCAAAGTGGCAAGAATCACTGCATAGACAGCCACTTCGGCAAAGTTGTTCTTGCCCGCGCGCATCCAGAAGAAATGCAGCAGCGCCAGCGGGACCACCAGATAGACCGCACGGTGCAGCCACTGCCAGCGCTTGCCCCCCAGAGCCCTTAGCACCCATTTCGGCGACGTTGCGGCCAGCACCAGCAGGACGGCCCAGGCCGTAAAGCCCACCAGGATGAAAGGCCGCTTGGGAATATCGGCCACGATATCGCCCCAATCCAGCCCCATGTCGAACCAGGCATAGCAAAGCAGGTGCAGGCAGGCGTAGAAGAACACATACAGACCCAGCATGCGGCGATAGCGCACCAGCAGAGTCCAGCCCGTGATCTGGCGCAGCGGCGTTACCGCCAGCACGATGCAGAGAAAACGCAGCGTCCAATCGCCCGTGCTGCGCAACAGGGCTTCCGCGGGATTGGCACCCAATCCATCGTTAAAGGCTGCATAGGTCAGCCATGCGCAAGGCAGCAGACACAGCACAAAGACCAGCGGCTTGGCCCAGGGCTGCAGCAACGGTTTTTGCAACCAGGCCTGCATCAATAGAACTTTTTCAGATCCATGCCCGCATACAGCTGTGCTACCTGATCGCCATAGCCGTTGAACAGCAGCGTCTTGCGCTTTTTGGCAAACAGGCCGCCCTCGCCTATGCGCCGCTCGGTCGCCTGGCTCCAGCGCGGGTGGTCCACATCGGGATTCACATTGGAATAGAAGCCGTATTCGTTGCGCGCAGCCTTGTTCCAGGCCGTACCCGGCTCCTTGTCGGTCAGCCGAATTGCCACCAGCGACTTGGCACTTTTGAAGCCATATTTCCAGGGCACGACCAGGCGCAGCGGCGCGCCATTCTGGTTGGGCAGGACCTCGCCATACATGCCAAAGGCCAGCAATGTCAGCGGGTGCATGGCTTCATCCAGTCGCAAGCCTTCGGTATAAGGCCAGTCCAGCACCGCGCTGCGCAGCCCCGGCATCTGGGATTTGTCGGCCAGGGTGACGAATTCCACATACTTGGCGCTGCCCAGAGGCTGAACCTTCTTCAGAAGCTCGGACAACGAATAGCCGACCCAGGGAATGACCATGGACCAGCCCTCCACGCAGCGCAGGCGGTAGATGCGCTCCTCCATGGGCGCGAGCTTGAGCAAGCTGTCGATGTCCAGCGTCTGCGGCTTTTGCACCAGACCTTCTATGCGCACCGTCCAGGGCCGGGTCCTGAGCGTATGCGCGTTGCGGGCCGGCTCATCCTTGTCCAGGCCGAACTCGTAGTAGTTGTTATAGCTGGTCACATCCTGGTAGCTGGTCACCGCTTCCATGGTCATGGCTCCAGCCACCTTGCTGGTCGCCCCCTTCAAGACAGGCAGATGCGCGCGCTCGGCGGCAGCCAGCGCATCACGACCAGCCCAGCCGGCCAATGTGGCACCCGCAGCCCCCATGGCCAGTGTCTGCATGAAAGCGCGGCGCTGCAGATACCGGGTCTGCGGCGTGATCTCGCTGCCCAGTGGGTGCTCGAAGCCTTGGTTGCGGTGACGTATCAGCATAGGAATGCTCCCAAACGACGATCAAGAGTAGTGCGATTTGGAAGCCCCCTGCGTCAGCAAAGTTCCTCCGAATTCTTCAATAAAAAAGGAGCTGCTAGCGCTTGATGGATAGTGACTTCAAGACTTTTATAGCCTGAAGTCATTTACCCACCAGCGCAAGCAGCTCCATTTATCAGAGTGCCGGCCTACGAAGCCCTGAAGGCTTACAGCTCGCCGTAGCTATGCAGGCCCGAGAGGAACATATTCACGCCCAGGAAGGCAAAAGAGGTGACAGCCAGACCGGCCAGCGCCCACCAGGCGGACACGGTGCCGCGCAGCCCCTTCATCAAGCGCATATGCAGCCAGGCCGCATAGTTGAGCCAGACGATCAGTGCCCAGGTTTCCTTGGGGTCCCAGCTCCAGTAACCACCCCAGGCCTCGGCCGCCCACAGCGCGCCCAGCACGGTGGCGATGGTGAAGAAGGCAAAGCCCACGGCAATGGCCTTGTACATCACGTCGTCCAGGATTTCAAACGAAGGCAGGCGCTGGGCAATGCGCTTGCGCGACAGCAGGATGCCGGCCACGATCAGTGCCGAGATGCCGAAGTAAACAATCCAGTAGCTGCCGCCATTGTCGGTCGCGCCCTTGCGGAAGACGATGGGCTCGAAGCACAGCACCACGCCCAGCAGCCACAGCGGCGCCAGCTTGTACCACTTGGTCTCGGTCGCCTGCTGCTTGATCAGATAGGCAAAGGCCACCATGGCCGACAGCGCAAACGTGCCGTAGCCGATGAAGTTGGCGGGCACGTGCAGCTTCATCCACCAGCTCTTGAGGGCAGGCACCAGCGGCTGAATCTCATGGGCCTGGCGCACCAGCGTGTACCAGAGCAGAAAGCCCACGGCCGCGCTGACCACCAGCATGACAAAGCCGCCCAGGGCGCGTGTGTCGTAATGCTGCTCGTAGTAAAGATAGAAGATGGTCGTCATCCAGCAGAACATGACGAACACTTCGTAGAGGTTGCTGACGGGGATATGGCCGATGTCCGGGCCCAGCAGATAGCTTTCGTACCAGCGCACCATGGTGCCGATCAGCGCCATAGCCACGGCCAGCCACGCCAGGCGCGAGCCCAGCAGCGACATGACGGAGCGCTCACTCCTGGCGAACACGCCAATCCAGTAGAACACCGTGCTGATGAAGAACACCATGCTCATCCACAGAATGGCGGACTGGCTGGAGAGGAAGTACTTCAGGCCGAAGACCGTCTCCGAGCGTGCCAGCTCGCCTCCGTCTGTACCCTGGTACAGGCCTATGGCCATCAACGAGAAAGCCGCCACCGCCAGCATCAGCACCGACAGCGGACGCCAGAACCAGCCCAGCCAGATCATGGCGGGAATGGAGGCCAGCAAAATGCCTTTCTCGTACACATCCATATAGCTGGCATAGCGCTGCAGCGCATAACCGAGCCCCACGGCCACCACGACCGCAAACAACCAGTCAAACCAGTTGCGGCGGGCGAAATAGCCCTCGTTCAGTGTCAATGTCGTCGTGGCGGTGTTCATACAGAACCTCCGGGAGTCTTCTTTTGCACGGGTTTGGCCCCGATCAGCTTGTCGGCCAGCATGGTGAATTCACGGTCACCATCCATGGTCTTGCGGTTGGTGGACAAGGCCATGTTCGCATGGCTTGCACCGTTGTTGGCGGGAGTCAGCCAGATCCAGATGCGGCGGTCACGCACATACAGCATGGCAAACACGCCGATGATCAGGAAGAGGCAGCCCAGATAAACAATGTTCTTGCCAGGGGCTCGTGCCACCTGGAAGACACTGGCCTGCACCTGCTTGAAGTCCGTCATCATGAAAACCACGGGTGCGGGATAGAACTGCGCGTCGCTGAGCGAGAAAACCGACTGCGTCATGAAGGCCTGAGTCTTCTCGTCACCCTCGAAAGGCTTGAGACCCGCCTGGGCGCGCACCTGCCGGGCCAGCTCGTACAGCACGCCATTGAGAATGCGCACCAGCACCTCGCCGGCGCGCTCGCGCTCGGCCTCGGGCACATTGCTGTCCATGAAGTTCGAGATCGCCTGCAGGCCGCCCAATGGCTTGCCATCGGGGCCCTTGATCTTGCCGTCCTTGCCGGCAAACAGCTCCAGCGCCTTGAGGGCGGACTGGGTCAGCGGCTCGGCCAGCTCGGGCTTGGAAACATCGACAGCCTTTTGCACATAGGCACGGGCTGCCTTTTCGGCCATGTCCTTGTCCTGCATGGCCTGGCGCAGGCCCAGGAAAGTGTTCATCGTGCCTTCGGGATCGGCAGGCACGCGCAGATAGCGCATTTCATCGGCCTGGTTCTCACGCACACCCAGCAGGAAAACAGGCTGACCATCACCCGTATCCACGGGCAGCATGTAGTTCTGGAACTCGCGCGCCTGGCCCGAGGCATCACGCAGCTTGTAGCCCACGCTGGGGCCGATATTGCGCAAATCCTTCTTGTCCGTGGTCTTGTGGCCAGCGCCCAGCCGGTCTTCAATCGACTGCTTCAGATCCACCTTGCGCACATCGGTGGCCGAGGCACTCTTGTCCTTGCCGCCAAAGTTTTCCACGTTGATGGTGCGCAGCGCCGTGTATTCGAGTCTGAGCTTGTCCTGCTTGCCATCGGCCAGCTGACGCACGATTTCTGTGGAGTTGCCGATCACGCCTTCCACATCAAAGGGCTTGGAAATGCCGTCCATGGGCATGGCATGCAGCTTGACGGTGGAACCACCGTCATCAAAACTGCTCTGGTAGATCTCTATGCCCTTGTAGCTGGCCGGATGGTTCACTTCCACGCGCTTTTCCAGCTTTTCGCCGGTCTCGCGATCATGAATCACGATATCGCTGGCAAACAGCTTGGGCATGCCGGTGGAGTAGTACTCCACAATGAACTTCTTCAACTCCACCGAGAATGGCAGATCTTGCAGCAAGATGCCATCCGATTGCGCCAGGATGGCGGTACCGGACTGCGTACCTTCGGATACCATGAGGTTGCCGCGGAAAGTCGGATTCCTGGTCGACAGACGGTGCTCGGGTGCCACATCGGAAATCATGCCGCCGCCGGTATAGGGCGTTTTGCCGCCCAGCAGCATCTGGGCACGCACGATCAGATCGCCGTCAAACAAGCCACCCAGACAGATCAGAATGATGGCCGTGTGTGCGGCGATATAGCCCAGCTTGTTGGCCGCACCGGCCTTGGCCGCCAACATCCAGCCTGTGCCAGGGCCTGCAGCCGTGTCACGTTGCTGCAGCTTGACCTTCCAGCCACCGCCTGCCAGTTGCTGACCGATACGCTTTGCAGCTTCCTCCGTAGTGCCGGGCACATCGGCCTCGGCGCGATGGTGAAAGGCCTTGAGGCTCTGCTCGCGGATGTTTTCCTTGTAGGTGCGGATATCGGCCAGATATTTGGGCGCATGACGCATCACGCACAGGCCGGTGCTGATGACCAGAAAAGCCAGAATCAGCAAGAACCACCAAGCGCTATAGACCGCATTGAGCTTGAGCGCCAGAAACAGCTGCGCCCAGAACGGACCAAACTGGTTGACGTAGTTGACCAGCGGCTCGTGCTGCTTGAGCACGGTGCCAATGACCGATGCGATGCAGATCACTGTCAGCAGTGAAATGGCGAAGCGCATCGAGGCCAGCAACTCCAGGGTCGCGCGCACTGCCTGTGAGCGAGAAGAGTCACGATCGCGAAGTGGAAGGTCTGACATGAACGATTTGAAATATCCGGACGCAAAAAGGCGGGTCCATCTGCTGATGCAGCCGATGGCCCGCCTGACTTGGGGGTTGCCTTAAGCCTGAAAGTTCCCGGAATCACCCAGGCATGGAAGTGAAAGACCTTTAACGCAAGCCAGCTATATAGTCTGCCACGGCCTTGATTTCGCGATCGTTAAGCTTGGCAGCAACCTGTGCCATGGGAATGCTATTGGCGCGCTTGCCGTCACGAAAGTCCGTCAGAGACTTCACCGTGTAATCGGCATGCTGGCCCGAAAGACGTGGGTACTGGGCCGGCAGGCCTGCACCATTGGGGCTGTGGCAGCTGGCGCAAGCAGCAATCTGACGATCCTGAATGCCGCCACGATAGATGCGCTCGCCCAGAGCGACCAGATCTTTTTCCTTGGAAAAACCGTTCTTGGGCGCCTGGGTATGCAGCCAAACCGCGATATTTTGCATGTCGCCTTCGCTGAGCGAAGAGGCAAAGCCCTTCATCACGGGGTCGTTGCGCTTTCCGTCCTTGAACTCGCGCAGCTGCTTGACCAGATACTCGGGGTGCTGGCCTGCCAGCTTGGGCTGCAGAGGAACGGAGGAATTGCCGTCAGCGGCGTGGCAAGAGGCGCATACCGCCCCATAACTGGCCTGCCCTTTGGCGGCATCTGCCTTGACAGGTGTTTCTCCTGCAGAAAATGCAGGGAAGGCAGGTGCTGCGAAAATGGCAGCAGTCAGCAAAGAGGCAAGCAACTTCATATCGAGGGGGCCGGGTCTATTGTTGAGAGTGCTAATCCGTCAAATTCTACAATGGGCCTCCCTGAAATAGTTACCGTCATGACCCATGCTTCCCCGGATACAACTCCCGGAAAAACACATTCTTTGATCGACAGCAAGCTTGCGATGGGCTGGATGCACACTGCACGCTTTTTCACGACCGCAGCCCAGCTCAATCAGCTGCCCAAGGTCGAGGTCCCTGAAATCGCCTTTGTGGGCCGCTCCAACGCAGGCAAGTCCACTGCCATCAACACGCTGACCCAGCAAAAACAGCTGGCGTTTGCGTCCAAGAAGCCCGGCCGCACCCAGCACATCAACCTGTTTTCCCTGGGCAAGCAGGGTGTGACCGATGCCGTGCTGGCCGACCTGCCCGGCTATGGCTATGCCGCCGTGTCGCGCACCGACAAGGAACGCTGGCAGCGCGTCATGCTCAACTACCTGATGAGCCGCGAAAGCCTGTCTGCCGTGGTGCTGCTGTGCGACCCGCGCCTGGGCCTAACCGAGCTGGACGAAGCCCTGCTGGACGCCATCCGTCCCCGCGTAGAGCAAGGCCTGAAGTTCCTCATCGTGCTGACCAAGGCCGACAAGCTGACCCGCGCCGAGCAGGCCAAAATACTGTCCATCACCAAGCTCAATGCCGGCGGTGGCGAGGTGCGTTTGTTCTCGGCCCTCAAAAAGCAGGGTGTGGATGATGTGGCCCAACTGCTGTGGCACTGGTGTCACCCCGAGGGAATGCCCCAGGCTGCTCCCGTCACCCAAGCGACGCCTGACGACGGGACACCTGAGCAAAATCAGCCCTAGGCGCTTATCTTGCAAGCGCCAGAAGCTACAAAAAGGAGAGCTTCATGGTCATGACTTGCATGCATTCCCTGTCCACAGGGGTTGAACTGGAATGCCGTGTCAGCGGCGAGCCGGGGCAGCCCCTGTTGCTGTTTCTGCACGGCTTCCCCGAAGGCGCTTTCATCTGGGATGGGCTGCTTGAGCAATTCGGCAGCCGCTACCGCTGCGTGGCGCCCAATCTGCGCGGCTATGGGCGCTCCAGCCAACCCACGGCCATCAGCGACTACCGCGCCAAATATCTGGTGGATGATCTTTCCGCCTTGATTGCACTGGAAAGCGCTGACCAGCGCGCCGCCTGCGTGATTGCCCATGACTGGGGCGGCGCTGTGGCCTGGGGCCTGGCCAACCGCTATCCCCAGCAGCTTGAGCGGCTGCTGATACTCAATTCCCCACATCCCGGCAGCTTCCTGCGGGAACTGCAGTCCAATCCCGTGCAGCAATCCGCCAGCCAGTACATGCATTTTCTGCGCCGGCCCGACGCCCCCGAGCTGCTGGCCGAAAACGGCTGGCAGCGCATGCTGGGATTCTTTCAGAACCCCGACGGCAGCATGCCCGCATGGCTGACGCCCGAGCGTCAGCAGCAATACCGCGAGCATTGGGATCTGGGCGTGCATGGCGCCTGCATGTTCTACGCTGCCAGCCCCCTGGTGCCGCCCCGGCCCGGCGGCAGCGCCGATGAGCTGCAGGACATTCGCGAGCTCAGCCTACCCGATGAAATGCTGCACATTCCTGTGCCGGTGCGCATTCTCTGGGGCGATAGCGACCTGGCACTGCAGCCCGCCTTGCTGCATGGGCTGGAGCAATGGGTGCCGCAGTTGGAGATAGAGCATCTGCAAGGCTGCAGCCACTGGGTGGTCCATGAGAGGCCCGAGGCTGTGCAGCGCGCCCTGACCGAGTTTCTTCAGACGCCAGTGCGCTCCTGAAAAGGAAGCTTCTGGCGCCCAGCCATCATGGCATGGAGAACGATCTGACGCCTATTTCCCGGAGTACAGCGATGGCTCGCCATCAGGGCGCGTCTTGAAGCGCTTGTGCACCCAGTAATACTGCGGAACCATGGTCATGATGGCGGCCTGCAACTCGCGGTTCATGCGGGCGGTGTCGGCCACATGGTCTTCCGTCGGGAAGTTCTCCCAGGCCGGCGTCAGCTCGGCCACATAGCCTTCCGGAGTCATGCGGTTGTAGAGCGCTACCACCTTGGCCTTGCCCAGGCGCGCAAAGCGCGAGAGCGAGGGGATCGTGGCTGTATTCTCTACCGCGAAGAATGGCACGAAGACGGAGTCGTTCTTGCCATAGTCCATATCGGGCAGCAGATACAACAAGCCTCCCTTGCGCACGCAGGAGATGATGGGTTTGACGCCGTCGGCGCGATTGAGCATGCGTACATTGCCGAAGCGCTGGCGGCCGGCCATGAACCAGGCGTCCAGATCGGGATCGGGGTTGGTCGCAAAGATGGAGGTGAATTCACGCTCGGTGTTCAGCGGCAGGGCCAGGCCGCCAGCATCCATGCTGTAGAAATGCGGCGCAAACACGATGGTCGGCGTGTCGCCCTCCAGCTCATGTGTCGCTCCGACCAGCTTGACGCGGCTGCGCACCAGCGCTTCGGAGCCAAACCACAACCAGCTTCTGTCGAGAAACGTCTGGCAAAAGACCTCAAAAGACTCTTTTGCCCAGGCTTTGCGCTGAGCTTGCGGCACATCGGGAAAACACAACTCCAGATTGCGCAGCGCAATGCGCCGGCGCTGACCGGCGACCACAAACAGCACCCGACCAATGAATTTGCCCAGACCGCGCAGCATGGGCAGCGGCAGCTTGGCCAGCACATGCATGAAGCCGATAGCAATCTTGCTGCCGCTCATGCCTTGTCTCCCTGCAGCTTTTCCTCGCGCGGCTGCTTGTAGCGGCCGTAGCCCCACAGGTATTGCTGCGGGCACTGGCGAATGGTGGCCTCCATGGCCTCATTGATGAGCTGGACCGTGGCTTCCAGCGTTTGAGATTCGGGCACAGGCAATTCCTCTAAATACAGCGTGTAGCCCCGCCCCCAGGACTTGCGCTCACACCGGGCCAGGATCACCGTGGCACCGGTCTGCAGCACCAGGCGTGCTGCCAAGGTCATCGTATACGCATCACGCCCGAAAAAAGGCGACCAGATCCCCAAACCGTTGGGTGGCACCTGATCGGGCAGCAAACCGACGGCCGCGCCCTGGCGCAGGGCCTTGATCATCTGGCGCACCCCCGCCAAGGTGGTGGGCACGGCCTGCACACCGGGACGATTGCGTGCGGTTTCCAGAATCTCGGCCAACCAGCTCTGGCGCGCCGGACGATAAAGCACCGTGATGTCGCCATGCTCGGCAGCCCAGCGCTGCGCCGCTGCCTGCACGGACATCTCGAAGCAGCCCAGATGAGGAGTGAGAAACACGATGCCCTTGCCCCGGCCATAAGCCTTCTCGGCACTTTCACCACCGACGATATTGCACTGCGGCAACTGCCCCAGCCAGATACGCGGCATCTCGAACACCATGCGCCCGGCATGCCCTACAGCCGCCTTGACCTGGACAAATCCATAGCCAGCCTGCGCCGCGTTAGCCACAAATCGGCGCCGATAGGTGGGTGATAGCACCAGGATCAACCAGCCCATGGCAGCACCAAGGCCATGTAATAGCCACAAAGGCAGTGCAGCAAACAGTCGAAACAGGGAAGGCATTAGAATAGGCGGGTCGCTGAGTTAAAGAGCAACTTGCAGGGCGACGTAAAAACAAAACTGCTAAAGCGTTCGCCAGGCTCCTGAAGGCTCGGGCAACGCAATTGCCCAAGTACTGAAGGAGTTTTTCATTTATGGCAAACAGCGATTTTCTGTTCACCTCGGAATCGGTTTCTGAAGGCCATCCAGACAAGGTGGCGGACCAGATCTCCGACGCGATTCTGGACGCTATTTTCACCCAAGACCCGCACAGCCGCGTGGCAGCCGAGACACTGACCAACACCGGTCTGGTGGTATTGGCTGGTGAAATCACCACCGGCGCGAATGTGGACTACATCCAGGTCGCCCGCGACACCATCAAGCGCATCGGCTACGACAACACCGAATACGGCATCGACTACAAGGGCTGCTCCGTGCTGGTGGCCTACGACAAGCAAAGCCAGGACATCGCCCAGGGCGTGGACAAGGCCAGCGATGACGAGCTGAACACGGGCGCCGGCGACCAAGGCCTGATGTTCGGCTACGCCTGCGACGAAACGCCCGAGCTGATGCCCGCGCCCATCTATTACGCACATCGCCTGATGGAACGCCAAGCCCAGCTGCGCAAGGATGGCCGTCTGCCGTTTCTGCGCCCCGACGCCAAGAGCCAGGTGACCCTGCGCTATGTGGACGGCAAGCCCCACAGCATCGACACCGTGGTGCTGTCCACCCAGCACAGCCCCGATCAGTCGGAAACAGCGACCAAGATGAAGGCATCGTTCACCGAAGCCATCATCGAGGAAATCATCAAGCCCGTGCTGCCCTCCGAGTGGCTGCAGGAGACCAAGTACCTGATCAACCCCACGGGCCGCTTTGTCGTGGGCGGCCCTCAGGGCGACTGCGGCCTGACCGGTCGCAAGATCATTGTGGACACCTACGGCGGTGCCTGCCCCCATGGCGGTGGTGCCTTCTCCGGTAAGGATCCAACCAAGGTGGACCGCTCGGCCGCCTACGCTGCCCGCTATGTGGCCAAGAACGTGGTCGCCGCCGGTCTGGCGCGCCAGTGCCAGGTGCAGGTTGCTTACGCCATCGGCGTCGCCCGCCCCATGAACATCACCGTGTACACCGAAGGCACGGGCGTGATTCCCGATGCGGAAATCGCCAAGCTGGTGGCCGCGCATTTCGACCTGCGCCCCAAGGGCATCATCCAGATGCTGGATCTGCTGCGCCCGATTTACAGCAAGACAGCAGCTTACGGTCACTTCGGCCGCGAAGAGCCCGAGTTCACCTGGGAACGCACAGACAAGGCTGCCGCGCTGCGTGCAGCAGCCGGGCTGAAATAACCCAGCCCTTTCCAAAAGCCACCCTTGGGTGGCTTTTTTATTGCCGGCGTGATTGGCCGGAGAGCATCAGAGCCCACAGCATTGCGCGACACCTGGGCATGGGCTTGCCATCGTCTTTCATCACTGTCGCACTTCGTTTTACCGGAATCACGGCCAGCTCGGTCAGGTAGGCCAAGATCCTGCGATGCAGTATTTTTAGCCGGGCTCAAAGACCTCTGGGGCTCAGTGCCAGCTCCTGCCTGAAGACCGGCTTGACACGGTAGAGCTGGGCTGGCCGATGCGCCGCACCGCTTTGCATGGCCCCAGGCACAGCCTCCAGCCAATCCATTTCATCCATCTTGCGCCGGAAGCTCACCTTGTTCAGCGTCTCGCCCAGCAGGTTTTCATAGACCTGCTGCAACTGCGGCAGCGTGAAGGTCTCGCCGCACAGATGCACAGGCAACGAGGAATAAAGGCTTTTGCTGCGCACACGCGCCAGTGCGGCATTCAGGATGGAGCGATGGTCAAACGGCAGCTGTGGCAGTTCAGACACCGCCACCACGTTGATATCTTCGCGTTCCGGCGGTAGTTTCTGCACCGGCAGCAAGGCGCAATAGGCAATCGCCACCGACCAGCCGCGCGGGTCGCGCGCCGGGCCGGTAAAGGTGGCCAATTGTTCCAGATACGCCCCCTCAATACCCACTTTGCTTCTGAGCACCCGCGCCGCACTGGCCTTGGCGTCGGCGTCTTCTTCGGCATGGATATAGCCACCGGGCAGAGCCCAGACACCGGCAAACGGAGCTGCCGCACGCCGCAGCAGCACGGCATGCAGCTGCTGCTCGACCAGCGTCAGCAACACCACATCGACACTGACATGCACCGGAGCTCTGGGCTCATCTCTTTGATTCATTTTTTTACCAACTATTTTTTCTCTTAGTAATTATTTCACAATCATCAAAAATTACTTAGTTGCATTTTTAATTTAAGCCTCTTAAACTGCAGCCATCGCACAATGCACGGAAGATGAAAACCATGAGCCACCACAGCACACAGCTACTCATCATTGACCCGCAAAACGACTTCTGTGATCTGCCGGACAACTGGCTGCCCGCCTACTCCAATCCCGGCATGCACCCGGAACCCATCCTGGCTCCGGTGCTACCCGTTTCGGGCGCTCACGAAGATATGCTGCGCCTGGCGGGCTGGATCGCGGCCCATGCCGCAGGTATCGACCAGATCACCATCACCCTGGATTCGCACCAGAGCTATGACATCGCCCATCCGGCTTTCTGGCAGCAGCGCAATGGTGCCTCCATCACGCCCTTCACCCAGATCACGGCGGCTCAAGTACGTGCCGGCGAATTTGCACCACGCAACAGTGTCGAGCTGGCCCGCACCCTGGCCTATCTGGACCAGCTCGAGGCCCAGGGCAGCTATACGCTGATGGTCTGGCCCATGCACTGTGAAATCGGCAGCTGGGGCCATGGCATCCATGCCAGCGTGCTCAAGGCCTGCCGCGACTGGGAAGAAAGCCAGCTGCGCGCCGCGCGCCATGTCTTCAAGGGCATGAACCCCTGGACCGAGCACTACAGCGCCATCCGTGCCGAGGTACCCGACCCGCAGGACCCCGAAACCGGCCTGAACACTGCGCTGTTGGCCCAGTTGCGCGCCAGCGGCACCCTGGTGATTGCAGGCGAGGCCAGCAGCCACTGCGTGCGCGCCACCACCGAGCACATTGTGGAAAACTGGGGCAGCCAGGACTTCTCGCGCATCGTGCTGCTGACGGACTGCATGAGCCCTGTGGGCGGCTTCGAGTCCGCACACACCGACTTCCTGCAGCGCATGCAGGCAATCGGTGTACGCTGCGAAACCAGCGTCAGCTTCGGCCTATGAGACAAATCTGCCTCAAGCGCTTTCCTGCAAAGCGCGAGCCGCTCCTATTTTTGAAAAGAAAAACGGCATGACTCCCATCATCACCAGCCTGCTGGATACCGACCTCTACAAATTCACCATGTGGCAGGCCATGCTGCACCGCCACCCCCAGACCGAGGCGGAGTATGAATTTGTCTGCCGCACACCCACCGCCTTCCCGCTGACCGACCTGCTGCCCGAGGTAAATCAGGAGCTGGATGCCCTGTGCAGCCTGCGCTTCACGCCCGAGGACCTGGGCTACCTGGCCAGCCTGCGCTTCATGAAGAGCGACTTCATCGACTTTCTGCGCATCTTCCAGTTCCAGCGCTCCTTCATCAAAGCCTGGGCCGAGGGTGAGACCCTGCACATCGTGGCCAGGGGCCCGCAAGTCCATGTGATGGGCTTCGAGATCTATGTGCTGGCCATCGTCAACGAGCTGTACTTCCGCCGCTTTGATGCCGAGACCGCACTCACCGAGGGCCGCAAACGTCTGGCTCTCAAGATCGAGCAGCTCAGGCATCTGGCCATGGAGGCCAAGCTGCGCAACCCCTTCGAGCTGTTTGACTTCGGTGTACGCCGGCGCTTTTCCGGCCCCTGGCAGCGCGAGGTGGTGCAGGCTTTTGCCGAGCAGACCGCGCAATGGTTCAAAGGCACATCCAATGTGCTGCTGGCCCGCGATCTGAATCTGGTTCCCATCGGCACCATGGCCCATGAATATCTGCAAAGCTATCAGGCGCTGGGCGTGCGGCTGCGTGACTTCCAGGTCGCGGCCCTCGAAGACTGGGTGCAGGAATACCGTGGCGACCTGGGTATCGCCCTGACCGATACCGTGGGCATGGATGCGTTTCTGGCCGACTTCGACATGTACTTTGCCAAGCTGTTCGATGGCCTGCGCCATGACTCTGGCGACCCTTTCGAATGGGGCGAAAAAGCGTTGGCCCACTATGCCCAGCTGCGCATAGACCCGCAGAACAAGCGCCTGGTGTTCTCGGACGGACTGGACCTGGACACGGCCCTGGCGCTCTACCACCGCTTTGCCGATCGCATCCAGTGCGGCTTCGGCATAGGCACCCGGCTGACCAATGATATGGGCCTGGAGACCATCAACATCGTGATGAAGCTCACCCATGCCAACGGCCAGCCCGTGGCCAAGATTTCAGACTCGCCCGGCAAGACGCTGTGCAACGACGAGACCTATCTGGCCTATCTGCGCCAGGTCTTCAATATTCCCGAGCCCGCTGCCAAGGCTGCCTGAACCACCGGAGAGAGCTTATGTTGAAAGTCACCCTTGCCCAGCTGAACTACATGGTGGGCGATATTGGCGGCAATATCCGACGCATGCGTGAAGCCGCCGCCAAGGCCGCTGCCGACCAGGCCGACCTGGTCGTGTTTTCCGAGCTGTCGCTGTCCGGCTACTACCCCGGCGACATGCTGGACGAGCCCAGCTTTCTGCAGCGGCTTGATTCGGGTCTGCAGGACCTGCTGGCTGCCACGCGAGAGTTTCCAGCTCTGCACTGGGTCGTGGGCGCGCCCACGCGCCACAAAGGGCCGGGCAAACCGCTGCACAACAGTCTGCTGGTGCTCAAGAACGGGCAGATTCGCCTGCAGTACGACAAACAGTTGCTGCCTACCTACAACATCTTTGACGAACGCCGCCACTTCGAGCCCGGCGCCGACACGGCCAAGGTGCTGCGCATAGGCCATTGCCAAGTGGGCTTTCTGGTCTGTGAAGACGGCTGGAACGACGAAGGCGCGGACTATGCGACCAACCCCTTCTCGCGCATGGGCGACGCCGCGCCGGACATGGTCGTCAGCATCAACGCCAGCCCCAGTCATCTGGGCAAGCGCGAGCAGCGTCATGAGGTCTTCACCCAGGCCGCCGCGCGCCACAAGTTGCCCATCCTCTATGTGAACCAGATCGGTGGCCAGGACCAGATCGTGTTTGACGGTGCATCGTTCGCCGTCGAACCCGAGGCCGGCGTGGTGTTCGAGGCCAAGCGTTTTGAAGAAGATATCTACACACTGGAGCTGGGCGACAACGGCCGCTTTCAGAGCGTGGATGGCGCTCCCTTCCAGGCCATACCCGTGCAGGGCCTGCCCACCATGGAGTTCTACCGCCAGCAGATCGTGCTGGGTCTGCGCGACTACGCGCGGCGCTGCGGCTTCAAACAAATTGTGGTTGGCAGCTCGGGCGGCATCGATTCAGCCTTGACGCTGGCACTGGCCGTGGATGCTCTGGGCGCGGACAACGTGGTCGGCATCACCATGCCGTCCAGCTACTCCTCGGCCGGCTCGGTCGACGATTCGGTAGATCTGTGCCGCAATCTGGGCATCAAGCTTTATGAGCACCCGATCAAGGAGCTGGTCACCACCTATGCACGCCAGTTCGAGGCCAGCTTTGGGGAGCCACTCAAGGGTCTGGCGCTGGAAAACCTGCAGGCCCGCGCACGCGGCACCACGCTGATGGAGTTTTCCAATGCCTTTGGCCATCTGCTGCTGACCACGGGAAACAAGTCCGAAGTCTCGGTGGGCTACTGCACGCTGTACGGAGACACCAATGGCGGCCTGGGTCTGCTTGGCGATCTGTACAAGACCGAGGTCTTCGAGCTGTCACGCCACATCAACCAGCATGCGGGCCGCGAGCTGATTCCGCAGGTCATCATCGACAAGCCGCCATCGGCCGAGCTAGCCCCGGGCCAGAAGGATGAAGACAGCCTGCCGCCTTATCCGGTGCTGGATGAAATCCTCAAGTGGCATATCGAAGGCCAACATCTGCCCGGCAAGGAATACATTCAGGCAGCCGCGTTTGTGGAGCAGCTCAGGCAACAGCCCGGCGGCCCCGAGACGATCGCCCACGTGCAAAAGCTGGTGTTCCGCAGCGAGTACAAGCGCCGCCAGGCCCCGCCCATGCTGCGTGTACGTCCACGCGCATTCGGTACGGGCCGGCAGATGCCAATTGCGGCACACTATGAATAAGAGCCGTCAACACAAACCTTGATACGTTGATGCGAAGCTGCGGCGTCCGTCCTTGTCGTACCAACCGCACAGCCTGCGGCTTCACGCCTCGTTTCGACCGCCAACCTCCGGTTTGCCCGGCCGTGTGACCGCTCCATAAAAGTGAGCTGGCCGCGCTTTTCAAATAAGCGCTGCAGCCATTTTTGACCATATCCGCCCTCGCGGGCACCGATTTCTGTACGGGTTTTGCTCTCATGCCTCAAGCCAGTTCCTACACCACCAGCAAGCGTGTTCTTTCCACAGCCCCGGAAACCTTGCCGACATCGGTACCCCTGCACACCGCCGTGCTGATTGGCCGCTTTCAGCCCTTGCACAACGGTCATATGGCCTTGCTGCGCGCCGCGCTGGAACGTGCACGCCAGGTGGTGGTGGTGCTGGGCAGCGCCTGGCAGGCGCCCAACCCGAAAAACCCCTTCAGCTGGCAGGAACGCGCACAGATGATGCGCGATGCGCTATCCAAAGAGGATGCCGAGCGTGTGCACTGCGTGCCCGTGCGCGACTATTACAACGAGCCTCTGTGGGTGCAGGCCGTGCGCGACGCTGTGGCCGCCCATGTACCCGAGGGTGCCAGCGTGGCCCTGGTCGGTCACTTCAAGGATTCCAGCAGCAGCTATCTGGCACGCTTTCCCGGCTGGGAGCTGATCAGCCTGCCGCGCCTGGGGCAGTTCGATGCCACGCCGCTGCGCGAAATCTTCTTTGGCGAAGGCTCCGCCTCACCCCAGGCCATGGATGCAGCGCTGACCCAACTCGCCGACCAGATGCCGCAGAGCACTCTGGATTTTTTACGCCACTGGGCACACCAGCCGCTGTATGTACGTATGCAAAAAGAGTGGCATATGCTGCAGGCCTACAAGCAGGCCTGGGCCAAGGCTCCCTACTCCCCGGTTTTTGTGACCGTGGACGCCCTGCTGCGCTGCCATGCCAAGGGCAAGGATCAGGTGCTGCTGATTCAGCGCGGCCACGCGCCAGGCCAGGGCCTGTGGGCCATGCCTGGCGGCTTTCTGGAGCAACGCGACAGCCTCTGGCAATCCTGTGTGCGGGAGTTGCGCGAGGAGACCTGCTCGGCGGTCAGCGAGGCCGATCTGCTGGCCGCCCTGCAGGCCGTGCAGGTGTTCGATCACCCGGACCGCAGCCTGCGCGGGCGCACCATCACCCATGTGCATTATCTGGACCTGGGCGTACAGCCCAGTCTGCCGCCCGTGCAAGGTGCGGACGATGCAGCGCTGGCACGCTGGATTCCTGTGGCCGATCTGGCCCAGATGGAGGCAGAGTTCTTCGAGGATCATTTTCAGATCCTCTGCCAGTTCCTGCCCATCACCCTGGCACGCAATGAGCCAGCGAGACGGATCGCCTGAGATTCAATATAAAAACCATAGCCTCCAGCGCTTTACCATCAAGCGCTGGAAGCACTTTTCTTCAAAAAATTATGAGCCAGCTGAATATCCGCCCTGCCACCGAGCAGGACATCGACCTCATCCTGCACTTTGTGCGCGAACTCGCCATTTATGAAAAGGCCGAAGACGAAGCCAAGGCCACGCCCGAGCATATCCGCCGCACGCTGTTTTGCGAACATCCTGCTGTCTTCGGCCTGATCTGCGAGGTTGAGGGCAAGGCCATAGGCTTTGCCGTGTACTTCTTCAATTACTCCACCTGGCAAGGCCAGCATGGTCTGTATCTGGAAGACCTGTATGTCACTCCCGACGCCCGCGGTCATGGCGCAGGCAAGGCACTGTTGCAGCGTCTGGCACAGATTGCACTGGACAAAGACTGCGGCCGCTTCGAATGGAGCTGCCTGGACTGGAACACGCCATCCATCCAGTTCTATGACAGCCTGGGTGCGCTGCCCCAGAACGAGTGGATTCGCTATCGTATGACGGGCTCTGCGCTGCAGGCCCTGGCTCACCCCAAGCAGTCGAACTAAAGCAACAAAGCGGCAACGACTCTTGTGTGAAAGCCATCAAACTGACGCAAAACCCATGACTAAATGCGATATACGCAATATCCGTTCTGTTCACAAATTCGGTTTCAGTCAGAATGAGAAGTTCTGCCAAAAAACAAGAGCAGAGGCGGCATCAGCCGCCCTATCACACACTATGGGAATCCGTGGATGCCTAGCTACCAAGAACTCATTGCTCGCAAGAACGAGCTGGACAAGCGCATAGAAGAAGCGCGCCACACCGAAGCCAAAGAGGCTTTGGCCACCATCAAGCAGCTGATCGACACCTTTGGCTTCACGGTGCAGCAAGTCTTCCCCTGGAAGCCCGAGGAAAAGAAAAAGGCCGAAGCCAAGTACTACGATCCGGAAAGCGGTGCGTCCTGGTCCGGCCGTGGCAAGCCTCCCAAGTGGCTCGAAGGCAAGGATCGCAGCCTGTACGAAATCAAGACCACTCCCTCGTTTGACTTCAACGCACCGCGCGACGAAAACAATCCTTTCCCGGTTCAGTAAACCGGAACCCCATCGCCGCTTGGTCTGAGCCTCCAGCTCGACCATCCGGCAAACGCGCTTCAGAGTGAGCAGCTTTCATCGGGCGCATCAATCCTGAAACCATCCCAAGCCGGTGCCTGCGGTACGCACCGTGACTTGTATCCCTCCCGCCTTCTGCCTGTGCTTTGCGTCAGCGAACTGCGGAGCCACACCATGCGCCCCCTGCAATCAAAGCGGAGCAAACACCGGCTTTGACCAAATGCGGCCCTCCGGGCTAGTACTTGCCCTCAACATGACAGGGTCTGCTCTTGAAAGCGGGGCAATTTGCCTTATTATTAGCACTCAAGGTGGTTGAGTGCTAACAGCTTGACCCCATATGTTCCGAATGTCAGCCAAGAAGGCTGGCAAGTCTTGTTTCAACTTTGTTGATGTATTTAGGAGTTGGTATGAACCTGCGTCCCCTGCACGATCGCGTGATCGTCAAGCGCCTCGAAAACGAAACCAAGACAGCCTCGGGCATCGTGCTCCCTGATGCTGCTACCGAGAAGCCTGACCAAGGCGAAGTGCTGGCTGTGGGTCCCGGCAAGCGCAATGACAAGGGCGAGCAGATCGCTCTGAACGTGAAGGTCGGCGACCGCGTTCTGTTTGGCAAGTACTCGGGCCAGACCGTGAAGATCAACGGCGACGAGCTGCTGGTCATGAAGGAAGACGACCTGTTTGCAGTCGTCGAAAAGTAAATCACCTTCGATTTACGCTTGCCTCAGGTCTGCCTTTGAGCGCCTGAGAGCAAGAACTTCAAGAACTCCCATATTCATAGCTTTTAGCGCTTATTCAGTAAGCGATTAAAGCCAAATTGAACCAAATTTCTAGGAGCCAAAAATGGCAGCTAAAGACGTAGTATTCGGTGGTGAAGCACGTGCACGCATGGTTGAAGGCGTGAACATTCTGGCTAACGCCGTCAAAGTGACCCTGGGCCCCAAGGGCCGTAACGTGGTGCTGGAGCGCTCGTTCGGCGCCCCCACCGTGACCAAGGACGGTGTGTCTGTGGCCAAGGAAGTGGAACTGAAGGACAAGCTGCAGAACATGGGCGCCCAGCTCGTGAAGGAAGTGGCCTCCAAGACCAACGACATCGCCGGTGACGGCACCACCACCGCCACCGTGCTGGCCCAAGCCATCGTGCGCGAAGGCTCCAAGTACGTGGCCGCTGGCCTGAACCCCATGGACCTGAAGCGCGGCATCGACAAGGCTGTCGCCGCCCTGGTGGAAGAGCTGAAGAAGCAATCCAAGGCCACCACCACGTCCAAGGAAATCGCTCAGGTTGGCTCCATCTCCGCCAACTCCGACGAGTCCATCGGCCAGATCATCGCTGACGCGATGGACAAGGTCGGCAAGGAAGGCGTGATCACCGTGGAAGAAGGCAAGTCGCTGGACAACGAACTCGACGTCGTTGAAGGCATGCAGTTCGACCGTGGCTACCTGTCGCCCTATTTCATCAACAACCCCGAAAAGCAATCCGCTGTTCTGGACAACCCCTTCGTGCTGCTGTTCGACAAGAAGATCAGCAACATCCGCGACCTGCTGCCCACGCTGGAAGCCGTGGCCAAGGCCGGCCGTCCTCTGCTGATCATTGCCGAAGACGTCGAAGGCGAAGCCCTGGCAACCCTGGTGGTCAACACCATCCGCGGCATCCTGAAGGTTGTGGCCGTGAAGGCTCCTGGCTTCGGCGACCGCCGCAAGGCCATGCTGGAAGACATCGCCATCCTGACCGGCGGCAAGGTCATTGCTGAAGAAGTCGGCCTGTCGCTGGAAAAGGTGACTCTGGAAGACCTGGGCCAGGCCCAGCGCGTCGAAATCGGCAAGGAAAACACCACCATCATCGACGGTGCTGGCCAAGCTGCCGAAATCGAAGCCCGCGTGAAGCAAATCCGCGCTCAGATCGAGGAAGCCACTTCCGACTACGACCGTGAAAAGCTGCAAGAGCGCGTGGCCAAGCTGGCCGGCGGCGTTGCCGTGATCAAGGTTGGCGCTGCCACCGAAGTCGAAATGAAGGAAAAGAAGGCCCGCGTGGAAGACGCCCTGCACGCCACCCGCGCTGCTGTGGAAGAAGGCATCGTGGCCGGCGGCGGCGTGGCCCTGTTGCGCGCCAAGCAAGCTGTGGGCGCTCTGGCTACCGGCAATGCCGAACAAGACGCCGGCATCAAGCTGGTGCTCAAGGCCGTGGAAGCTCCTCTGCGCGAAATCGTGGCCAACGCCGGTGGCGAGCCCTCGGTGGTCGTGAACGCTGTGCTGAACGGCAACGGCAACTACGGCTTCAACGCTGCCAACGACACCTACGGCGACATGCTGGAAATGGGTATCCTGGACCCCACCAAGGTGACCCGCACCGCCCTGCAGAACGCCGCTTCCGTGGCATCCCTGCTGCTGACCACCGAGTGCATGATCGCCGAAGCCCCCAAGGCCGAAGGCGCCGGTGCCCCTGATATGGGCGGCATGGGCGGCATGGGCGGCATGGGCGGCATGGGCATGTAATTGCCAGGCTGCTGACCGGATGCTTCAGACCATCCGGTTCTGCTCAAAACAAAAGGCCGCAAATGCGGCCTTTTTCACGTCCAGGCTGTTTATCCAGAACATAAAAAAGCCAGCCAAATGATTGGCTGGCTTTTTTGTATTTGAAGGCTTCGCTTAAAAACGATGGCGCAGACCAACGGTGACACCGGTACGTGTTTTCGCTCCATTGGCATCCAGCATCACGCCTGCACCGCCTTTGGTCTTGGTGTGATCCACAGCGAAATAAGCGTCAGTGCGCTTGGAGAAGGCATAGTCAGCCACTGCAACGATAAAGTCTGCTTTGCCATTGAAGGCACCGGTCGCCGATCCCGATTGCTTGGCGTGGTAGTAATGCAGGCCCGCATTGAGTTGAGGCGTGACTTGATAGCCAAAGCCCACCTTGAACATCTCGCGCTTGTTGGCAAAATTCCCGGGGGCATTACCCGCAATAAAACCTCCATTGGAAGAGCCAGTCCAGTATGCGTTCAGCAAACCGGCATCGAAAATAGCACCGGCACCCGCAGCCCCCAGACTATCCTTGACCTTGTTCTGGCCATAGCCGGCCATCAGGTACAAAGCACCGGTACGGTAGGAGCCACCCAGTGTCCAGGCGTCCACATCAGTACCGGCCGGCAAGGTCGTTCGCTGGAAAGCACCACCCACGGAAATTCCATCGGCAGAGTAGCGCAGATATCCACCTGCGGTTTTCAGCGCCAAACCTCCTGGCGTCATATCAATACCGCCGCCTTTTTTGGCAAAAGTATTACCTTCGTCAAAAGAATACTGCAGCCCCGCGCGAACCGGACCAAACTCAGCCACGTACTTGAGCATATTGTTTGCGCGCGCACCCAGAGACATGCCGATTTCAGGCTTGTAGGCATCCATATAAGGGGAATATGGGAACGATGCATAGGTCGAAGTCACCAGATCGAACAGTACGTTGTACTGACGCCCCATGGTCAGCTGCCCAAAACTGGTACTGCGCAAACCCACCCAGGACTGAGCAAAGTAAGGCTGCGCCGTGCTGGGCGTGCCAGAGTCCGTCCAAAAGCGATTCTCCAGATTGGCGATAGCCGACAAACCTCCGCCCAGATCTTCCTTGATATTGATACCCCAGCGGCTCTCCGACATACCTCCACCAATCATCTTGGTCAGGCCGCTCTTATTCGCTCCTTCATTCGTCGTATGACGAATCGCCGCATCCACAATGCCATACAGTTGCACGCTGCTTTGCGCATAGGCCATTGTTCCCAGGGAACCCAGCACAGCCAAAGCCAATGTTTTTTTCACAAATGATGTCGCCATTGTGTTGTCTCTCTCTTAGTTAACAAGCGGTTGGTGGAAATTTCATTCTAGAAATGCTCATACCCACTGCGTAACCATTTGCACAAGCACAACACAGGCCTTTCCCGCCCTGAAATACCCTCTCAGTATTCCCCCTTTAAGGTTTACCCGAAAAAACAAAAAGGCCTGTCTTTCAACAGGCCTTTTAAGCTTTAAGCAATTACTGGCTTATGCCAGCAAATGATTAGAAAGCGTGGCGGATACCAACTTGCACGCCAGTCTGGTTCTTGCCCAGAGCCGACAGAGAACCGTCGTTCACACCCTTGGCTTGCAGGCCCAGGTTGGAGTTCTTGTTGTTCTTCATGTAAGCAACAGTGCCGTACAGAGCGGTACGCTTGGACAGGTTGTGCACATAACCCAGAGACAGCTGTTGAGCCTTGGTGTCGTTGCCCTTTTGGTCGTAGTAAGCGTATTGGGCCTTCACTTCGCCAACGCCACCCACGGGAGCGGACACGCCCAGCATGTAGTTGTTGAACTTGGCGCTGGAACCGACTTCAGGCTTGTACTTGACTTGCTGAGCCAGACCCACAACCTTGGCCACGCCGAAGTTGTAAGAAGCACCGATGGACATTTCGTCACGGTCGCCCACGTTGCCGTAGCTCAGAGTGCCGTAAGCAGCAGTCACGCTCAGAGGACCGTTGTCGTAACCGACGTTACCACCAACGTAACGGCCACCGTTGCCACCCAGGGTAGCTTGGTTAGCCTTCTCGTCGAAAGCGTAGCTGATGTTGGCAGTGAAGCCGCTGAAGTTGGGCGAAGAGTACGACAGCATGTTGTCCTTACGGATCGTGTTGCCGTCGGCCAGGCCTGTACCAGCCCAGTCCTTGTAACCCATGAACTGGCCGATACCAGTAGCGCCGAACAGGTCATACTTCAGACCAGCACGGAAAGTGGGAGTTGTTTCGCGACCCAGGCGAACTTCACCGAAGTTGCCGGACAAACGCACTGTGGATTCACGCTTGAAATCAAAGCCCTTGGCGTTACCAGTGTCGCCGAAGATTTCGCCTTCCAGCCAGAAGCCAGCCTTCAGACCACCACCCAGGTCTTCGGTACCACGCAGGCCCAGACGGCTGGTAGCGTTACCGCTAGTGCCAACGCCATACTTGCTGGAATCGTTGCCAGTAGCGTTGTTCACGTAAGACACGCCAGTGTCAACGATACCGAACAGGGTCACGGAAGATTGAGCCATTGCGGCGCCGGAAGCGGCCAGCACTGCCAGGGCGATCAGAGATTTTTTCATTACGAGTTACTCCAAGGTTTAGAAGGGCGCCGGTTCTATGGGAGAGAGACTTGAGCCTCGAGCTCCACCGGTTTCCCGCGCCAACCTCCTGGTGGGGAAGTTGGGTCTATTGCACCAGACCCCTGCCAGCAGCGCAAAGGAATTCACCTAAAACGGGCCGATTCCATCCATTTTCGTTGCACTACCGCAACAAACCGAGCACAGCGCTATAGGGGGCGGCCCCTAGGAGTTCTCTCCTTGGATTGCCCCAGCGCAAGCCGCGGATGAGGCACTCTGGTGTACCTTATATGCATTGCCGCCATCGCAAGCGCCGCGCCTTGTTGTTTAAGAGCCATGGATAAATTTTTGACCGCTGCAGATACAGCCCTTCGCACCCTGTTTGCCGATCCGCCTGCCGCCGAACGCTCCCCCGCTTCTGGCATCGCCGAGGCCGATCTATCTGACGAGCAGCGTCGCTTGTCTGGCGCCTTGATGCGCGTCAATCATGTGGGCGAAGTCTGTGCACAGGCGCTCTACAACGCTCAGGCCATGGTGACCAAGGATGTGGAATTGCGTGAGCATCTGCTGCATGCCGCACGCGAAGAGATGGACCACCTGGCCTGGACGCGTGAGCGGCTGCATGCGCTGGGCGATCGCCCTTCACTGCTGAACCCCTTGTGGTTTGCCGGAGCCTTTGCCATTGGCACGATTGCCGCCAAGGTCAGCGATGCCGCCAGCCTGGGTTTTGTGGTGGAAACCGAAAACCAGGTCTCAGCCCACTTGGCCAGCCATCTGGGACGCCTGCCCGATGAGGATGAAGCCTCCCGCGCCGTGGTGGAACGCATGAAGGATGACGAAGAACGCCATGCCGCAGCAGCCATCGACGAGGGCGCCATACAGCTGCCGCCCCCCATACAAGGCTTGATGCGTCTCGCCGCCAAAGTCATGACCACCACGGCTCACCGCATCTGATTTGCGGCTTAATGCAAAGAAAACGGGCCCTGACAGAGCCCGTTTTCTTTGATCTTGGATATCCGAAGTCGATATCCGTCAGGCTTCAATGATGTCAAAGCCTGTGGTGATTTCTGCCGTCTTGCCCAGCATGATGGTCGCCGAGCAGTATTTGTCATGGCTCATGGCAATGGCGCGCTCCACCGCAGTTGCGGGCAGGTTCTTGCCGCTGACGGTGAACTGCATGTGGATCTTGGTGAATACCTTGGGGTCGGTCTCTGCGCGCTCGGAAGTCAGCTGAACGCTACAGCCTCGAACATCGTGGCGACCACGCTTCAAGATCAGCACCACGTCATAGGCGGTGCATCCACCAGCACCGGCCAGCAACATCTCCATGGGGCGCGGCGCCTGATTGCGACCACCATTGGCCGGAGTCTTTTCATCAGGCGCACCGTCCATATTGACCACATGACCGCTGCCGGTCTCTGCCACAAAACCCATGCCCGAGCGCGTTCCCGTTGCAGCGCCTGTCCAACTAACCGTGCATTCCATAGCATCTCCTCTCAAAACTGTTGCAATTTTGCATCAAATCCATAAAAACCCGAATATTTTTTGCACCGCAAAAACGAAACCCATACAATACAACTCAAGCGTTACCTGTGGGGTCTAACCCGCAGATGGACCACAGAACCATGGTAAGTCCCAGTCTGTATCGCACCATTTGTCTCCTCCACCTCCTCTAATGGTGGATTCAGCCCCTAGCTTCACAGCTGGGGGCTTTTTTTTGCCCATACACATTCAGTTCTCCATCAGACAGCACCCACCTCTTGAGCCAGTACTGCAGCCGCACTTTCAAGAGCCTATGATGGTCGCAATCCTGCGCCCGCTCTCACAAACACTGTGCCTTGCTTGGGCGCCAGGCAATTGATTTGCTCTTTTTGCCCATGTCCCAAGCACTGACTCCCGCCGACTATCTGACCCGCATCCTCAACGCCCGCGTCTACGACGTGGCCGTGGAGTCCGATCTGCAACCCGCCAAGAATCTCACGCGCCGCCTGCACAACAAGATTTTGCTCAAGCGCGAAGATCAGCAACCTGTCTTCAGCTTCAAGCTGCGTGGCGCTTATAACAAGATGGCCAACCTCACGGCCGAGCAGTTGCAAAAAGGCGTGATCTGCGCCTCAGCCGGCAACCATGCCCAGGGCACGGCGCTAAGCGCCAGGAAGCTGGGCTGCCGCGCCGTGATCGTGATGCCCACGACCACACCCCAGGTCAAGATCGATGCGGTCGCCGCTCTGGGCGGCGAAGTGGTGCTGGCAGGCGACAGCTACTCTGACGCCTACAAGCACTCAGTCAAGCTGCAAAAGGAACAGGGGCTGACCTTTGTTCACCCGTTCGACGACCCCGACGTCATTGCCGGCCAGGGCACGATCGCCATGGAAATGCTGAGCCAGCTGCAGAAGCTGGGCAGCCCGCGCCTGGACGCCATTTTTGTGCCCATCGGCGGTGGCGGTCTGATTGCCGGCATCGCCAACTACATCAAGGCCGTGCGCCCTGACGTCAAAGTGATCGGCGTGCATACCAAGGACTCCAACGCCATGCTGCAGTCGGTGGAGGCCGGCCAGCGCGTGGAGCTGGCCGATGTCGGCCTGTTCGCCGACGGCACGGCCGTGAAGCTGGTGGGCGAGGAAACCTTCCGTCTCACCCAGGGCCTGGTCGATGACTTTGTGGTGGTGGATACCGACGCCGTCTGCGCCGCCATCAAGGACATCTTTACCGACACGCGCTCCATCGTCGAGCCCTCGGGCGCCCTGGGCGTAGCCGCCATCAAGCAGTATGTGGCCAAGCACAAGACCAAGGGCGAGACCTATGCCGCCATTCTGAGCGGTGCCAATATGAACTTCGACCGCCTGCGCTTTGTCGCCGAGCGTGCCGAAGTCGGCGAAGAGCGCGAGGCGTTGTTTGCCGTGACCATCCCCGAAGAGCGCGGCAGCTTCAAGCATTTTTGCGAGGTCGTGGGCAAGCTACCCGGCGGCCCGCGCAATGTGACCGAGTTCAACTACCGCATCAGCCATGAAGACAAGGCCCATGTGTTCGTGGGCCTGACCACGCCGACCAGGGGCGAGTCGGAAAAGATCACCAAGAACTTCCAGAAACACGGCTTTGAAGCCCTGGATCTGACCTTTGACGAGATGGCCAAGGAGCATCTGCGCCATATGGTAGGCGGCCATTCGCCACTGGCCCAGGACGAGCGTCTGCTGCGCTTTGTCTTCCCAGAGCGCCCCGGCGCGCTGTTCAAGTTTCTGAGCCTGATGGCGCCGACCTGGAATATCTCGTTGTTCCACTACCGCAACCAGGGCGCGGACTACGGCCGCATTCTGGTGGGCATGCAGGTGCCGGCCAAGGACAGCAAGAAGTTCGACAGTTTCCTCAAAAACCTGGGCTACCCCTGGGTGGAAGAAACCAACAACCCGGCTTACCAGCTTTTTTTGAAGTAAGGTCTGCAAAATCAGGATCTAGTAGCGCTTTCTGCAGCTTGGTTTCAGAGACAAAAGCAGCTGAAATCAAAGCTTATCCAGCGTATGCAGCTCCTTTTTTATCAAGCCATGCAAACCCTGCGCCACTTTCTGCTGGCTGTGCAGTTCTTCAGCCGCATCCCCATCCATGGACGGCTGGCGGCCTGGATGGGCTGGAGTCCGGAAATGCAGCGCGCCAGCGCAGCGCATCTGCCGGGCGTGGGCTGGCTGGTAGGCCTGTGGGCCGCGGCTTTGGTGGCTCTGATTCAGTGGTTAACGCTGGCCAGCCCCTGGACGCCGCTGCTGGCCGCCGTCATCAGCACGGCGGGCACCTTGTGGCTGACCGGCGGCTTCCATGAAGATGGCCTGGCCGATGTGGCCGATGGCTTGGGCGGTTTTGTAACGCCAGAGCGCGCCTTGGAGATCATGAAGGATTCGCGCCTGGGCTCCTATGGCGTGATGGCGCTGCTCATGGCGCTGCTGACCAAGATCACGCTGATTGCCGTGCTCATGAGCAGCGTCGCCGCTTTCTGGGGGCCGGTTCCCGTCATGGCGCTGCTGTGCTGCGCCCATGTGCTGTCGCGCTTTACGCCGCTGCTGCTCATGCACAGCCTGCCGCATGTGGGACTGGCCGCCACCAGCAAGACCTTGAACATCGCCGGCAAGCAACTGGGCTGGGGCGGGCTGGTCACGGGTGCCATCTGGTGCCTGCCAGCGCTAGGCCTGCTATGGTGGCTGGGCACCTGGGCCTTGATTGCCAAAATCGTACTGGCCTGCGCCATCGTCACCTGGCTGCTGCAACGCTGGTTTCGCAAACGTCTGGGCGGCATGACGGGTGACTGTCTGGGCGCCTGCCAGCAACTCAATGAACTGGCCATCCTGTTTGCCGCAACTCTGGCCGTGCGCCCCATTCTGTGAAGACGCTCAGAAAAACGCTTTGGCTGGTGCGCCACGCACGCCCTCTGATTGATACCGACCGCTGCTACGGCCGCCTCGATGTCGTAGCCGATGCCCAGGCAACGCAAAAAGCGGCAAAGGCTCTGGCCCAGGCCTTGCCCCCCTGGCGCGGCGACCTCAACATTCTTCACTCTCCATTGCAAAGATGTGAGCAGCTTGCGCATGCACTGAAAGTGTTAGAGCCTGATTTCATTGCAAAACCAGATGCACGTCTACAGGAAATGGATTTTGGTCAATGGGAGGGACTGCGCTGGGATGAAATCGGCGAGCCCGCCATCAGCGCCTGGGCCAAGAATCTGGGCAAGCACGCGCCTGGTGGCGGTGAATCACTCATGCAGATGCTGGAGCGGGTGAACGCAGCCCTGCAAGAGGCCCGGCTCAGTCCGCACAACCATCAGGTCTGGATCTGTCATGCGGGTGTAGCCCGTTGCGTGCAATGGCTGCTGCAGCACGGCCTGGAACAGCCACGAAGCGCAGACTGGACGCTGCCTGCCCCTGCTTATGGGCAGTGGCTGCAAGTACGTCTCGGCTAGCGCATCTCAGTTGAAAGCCGCAATCGCCGGCCTGGGTAACTCCAGCACCGTGGCGGCCGGCCCATTGGCAGGCCCCAGGCGGGCTTCGCGCGTGCTCAGGGATTGCAGGATCACCCCCTCTTCCACGGCCTCACCCACCCGCACAGCCTTGGCGGGCTGACCACCCACGGCAATCACCACAGCGCCAGCACCCGACTCGCGTCCTGCCACCACGCCCATCAGCGCATAGCGGCTGGCCACGGGCGTCACTGCAGGGCCGCTGGCGGGCAAGGCCACGGCACCCAGCGCCTTGGCCAAGGCCTGAGCATTGGCCTGCACCGGCTGCGCGGCAGCCACCACAGGGGCTTCGCTGCCTGAGTGGCTTGCAAAGCGCAGCCCCCAGAAAACGACAATCCCCGCTGCTCCTGCCCACAGCAGCAGGGTGGTGAGTTTGACGGGCATGGCATTGCCCTGACCGGAGCTGAAAGATAAGCGTCGCATTCGCAGATTATGATCGTGGCGTACAGCATTCATCCTACAAGCGCCACATGACAATTTCCTGCCGACGCCACCTGAAAGCCATCCGCCACGCTGCAAGCCGTGGTTTCACGCTGATTGAACTGATGGTGGTGCTGGTCATCATTGGCGTGCTGGCAGCGCTGATCGTGCCCAATGTGCTCGATCGCGCCGACGATGCGCGCGTGACGGCCGCCAAGACCGATATCGCCAATATCAACCAGGCACTCAAGCTCTACCGTCTGGACAACCAGCGCTATCCCACCAGCGAGCAAGGCCTGCAGGCTCTGGTGACCAAGCCCACCTCCGGCCCCGTGCCCACCAACTGGAAGCCCTATCTGGAAAAGCTGCCCAATGACCCCTGGGGCAATCCGTACCAGTACCTGAACCCCGGCATCAAGAGCGCCATCGACATCATGTCGTTCGGCGCGGATGGCAAGGCTGGGGGCGAGGGCAAGGATGCGGATATTGGCTCCTGGCAATAGAAATGAGCCCCCACGCTCCCTCACTGCGTGTGGTCGCAGCCCCCCGAGGGGGACCTGACCGGCTTGCGCCGGTTTTCGTCTTGGGGCGGCCCGGCGACGAAAACTCATGCCCAAAAGCTCTTTACAGCGGTCTTTCATAGATAGCCCCTCCACTTCATGGCCCGTACTCAATCCACCGGCTTCACGCTTCTTGAGCTTTTGGTGGTGATCTCCATCATGGCGCTGGCAACCGCTGGCGTCAGCCTGGCCATTCGTGACGGTGGAGAACGGCAGCTGGAGCGCGAGGCCGAGCGGCTGGCCACGCTGCTGGAGTCAGCCCGCGCCCAGGCGCGCACCAATGGTTCTTTGGTAATCTGGCGTCCCATGCCACAAGGGTTTCGCTTTGAAGGCCTGCCTCAGGGGGTGAAAATGCCCGGCCAATGGCTGCAAACAGCTGTCACCGTACAGCCTGCCACCCCTGTGGTCCTGGGTCCCGAGCCTTTGATTCCGCGCCAGACCATCACGCTTTCGCTGCCCGACGGCAACTCTCCTCCACTGCAACTGGTAACCGATGGGCTGCGCCCCTTCAAGGTGCAGTCCTTGCAGGGCAGCAGGCCATGAAGCCCCATCGCCTCCAGCAAGGCTTTACGCTGATCGAGGTTCTGGTCGCCGTGGGCATGGTCGCCGTGGCCCTGCTGGCAGGACTGCAGGCCAGCAATGCCTTGACGCGCAATGCGCAGCGGCAGGCCGATGTCATCCTGGCCCAGACCTGCGCCCAGAACGAGCTGGTGAGGCTAAGGCTGATCAACCAGATGCCGGCCGTGGGCGACTCCACCGTCAACTGCCCGCAACTGGGCCGTCAGTTGCAGGTACAGATCAGTGTGCGTCCCACCCCCAACCCCAGCTTCCGGCGTGTGGATGCCCAGGTCTTTGCCGATTCCTCGCCCGTGCTGCGCGTTTCCACCATCGTCGGGAAGTATTGATGCCCCCCCTGAGTCGCTTCGCGCCGTCCCTCCAAGTGGGGACGACGGCCTTTACCGGGGCCGCCCCTGCTGCGGGGCGGCGCGGCCGGCTCAGGCCCTTGCTGGCCGTCCCTGGCTTGGGCCGCGCCGGTTTTATGCTTCACCGACCTATTGCAGCCCCTCCAACAAAACGGGCTCGCGGTTTTACGCTGATCGAGCTGCTGGTGGCGCTAGCCGCCATGGCCCTGGTTGCCATCATGAGCTGGCGCGGGCTGGACGGCATGATCCGCACCCAGGAAAGCACCCGCACCCAGGGCGAGCAGCAGGCCGTGCTGCAAACCGTGCTGGCGCAATGGAGTGCCGACCTCAATGCCCTGATGCCGCTGCAAGGCCGCCAGGTTCTGGACTGGGACGGCCAGGTGCTGCGCATGACGCGCAAAAGCAGCGGCCCGGTGGACCAGGGTGCCTGGGTCGTGGCCTGGAGCCGCCGCAATGTGGACGGTCAGTTTCAATGGGTGCGCTGGCAATCGCTGCCAGCGCGCACGGTCAGCGAATGGAATGACGCCTGGATGCAGGCAGCGCAATGGGGGCGCAATCCGTCCAGCGACCAGATGCGCCGTGAAACCGTGCTGCTGCCCCTGGAACTGTGGCGCGTGTACTACTACCGCAACAATGCCTGGAGCAACCCACAATCCAGCGATGGCAGCAAAACCGATGCACAGAGCAGCGACCTGCCCCTCACTCCTGACGGCATTCGCATCGAGCTGACCTTGCCGCCAGGCCGTGCCATGAACGGCGTGCTGACGCTGGATTGGGTGAACCCGCTGCGCTCGAATAACAGATCATGAAGCCATGAGATCCCCTCTGAGTCGCTACGCGCCTTCCCCCCAGGGGGACAACACCTTCGCTGCGGAGCGGCCCTTGCTCGGCGTTTCTCGCATGGGCCGCGCCGCTTTCAAGCGCATGGTTTGTGTCGTGCCTGTTCAAAGCCAAGGCGCGCGCCAGCGCGGCGCAGCGCTGCTGGCGGCCATGCTCACCGTGGTCATGGTGGCCACCTTGGCTTCGGCCGCACTGTGGCAGCAGTGGCGCGATGTCGAGGTGGAAACCGCCGAGCGCAACCGCGTGCAGGCGGCCTGGCTGTTGCTGAGCGCTCTGGACTGGTCGCGCGTGGTGTTGCAGGAGGACTCCCGGGCCAACCGCAACAATCCCATCGACCATCTGGGCGAGCCCTGGGCTGTGCCGCTGCAGGAAGCGCGCCTGTCCACTTTCCTGGCTGCGCAGAAAAACGTCACCCAGGTGGGAGATGGCATGGCCGATATGCAGGACGCTTTTCTGTCCGGCGAGGTCATAGATCTGCAGTCACGGCTGAACCTGCGCAATCTCTACAGCGGTCGCGATCAGGCCATCGCACCCGAAGCCCTCAAGCCGTTTGTGCGCCTGTTCAACCGATTGGGCCTGCCCGCCAGTGCCGTCACCCAGATTGCCAGCGGCCTGCAGCAGGCCGCACGCGGCAGCGCCCAGAATGCACCGCTGATGCCGCGCACGGTGCGCCAGCTGGCGTGGCTGGGCATTGAGCCGCAGTTGTTGATGCGCATAGAGCCCTATGTCACCCTGTTGCCAGAGGCCACCCAGGTCAACATCAACACGGCCAGCGCCGAGGTGCTTTACGCCAGCGATGAAGACCTGGACTGGGCCGGTGCCAGCCAACTGGTGCAATTGCGCGACAGCACCCCCTTCAAATCGGTGGCGGCAGCCCGCACCGCTCTGGGGCGCTCAAACGTGCTGGACAAGAGCGCGCACACTGTCACCACCTCCTACTTCGAAGCCCGCGGACGCTTGCGGCTTGGGGACAATATACTGAGCCAGCGCTCACTGATACAACGCAAGGACATGACCGTCACCACGCTGTGGCAGGAGCAGGCCGACTGGGGAATGCCCGCAATCGCGCAGCGCTGACGCTCTACTGTCACATTGCCCTCATAGAATGCTCCATCCCTCCCATGAGCAACTTGCTAATACAACTGCCAGCGGAATACACCAGCGCAGGCGGTGAATATTCCTACGTTCTCAGCAGCGACGGCCAGCACATCCAACGCAGCGGCCAGGCTGCCGCATCCCTGCTTCCCGGCTCCGGCCGTGCAAGTCAGATCACAGCCGTCATTCCTGCAGCGCGCCTTTCCTGGCATGCCGTCTCCCTGCCGCCCGGCCTGCAACTGCGCAGCCGCCGCCATCAGCAACGCGTGCGTGCCGTACTCGACGGCCTGCTGGAAGAAAAACTGCTGGATGACTCCAGCCAGTTGCATCTGGCTCTCGACGCAGATGCCGAAGCGGGACAGACCAGCTGGGTTGCCACCTGCGACAAGGCCTGGCTGCAGGCCCATCTGCAGGCACTGGAAGCGGCCGGCCACGCCGTCAGCCGCATCGCCCCGCAGCTATGGCCTGCCAGCAAGCCACAGCTGCTGCTGTCCGGTGATGCGGATCAGGCCCAGCTCACGGTTACCGGCCTGGAGCAGAAAACCAGTCTTGCCCGAATCCCGCTGCAGGCCGACGCGGCACTGCTTCAGGCCTTGCTGAGCCAGCTGCCGCCCGATCTACCCGTGCTGGCCGAGCCCCAGCACACGCGTGCTGCCGAAGCGCTGCAGCGTCCGGTCAGCATTTACACCCAGGCCCAGCAATTGCTGGCTGCCAGCCAGTATCGTGGCGACCTGGCCCAGTTCGATCTGGACCTGGGCGGCAGCACCCGGCTGCGCCGCCGTCTGCTCGATGCCTGGCAAAGCTTTGCCAAGGCACCCCAATGGCGCGCAGCACGCTGGGCGGCAGGCATTGCCCTGCTTGCCCAGTTGCTGGGCTTGAACGCCTGGGCCTTCAAGGAAAACCGTGCCATCGCCCAGCGCCAGCAGCAGGCCAAACAGGTGCTGCAGACCACTTTCCCCCATGTGCCGGTCGTCGTCGATGCGCCCGCGCAGATGCAGCGCGAGCTGGAGCTGCTGCGCAGCAACTCAGGCGCGCTCTCCAGCAGCGACGCGGAAGCCCTGCTGGCCGCCAGTGCTGCCATCAGCGGCGTGCAGAACGCCAGTGCACTGCAGTACCAGGACAAGCAGTTGCGCATCTCGGGCCTGAACCTCACGCCAGAGGCACTGACCGATGCGCAGCAAAGCCTGCAAGCCACCGGCTACCTGCTCAGCCCTGAAGGCGCCGATCTGCTGCTTTCCTCCAAGCCCAAGTCCAGCCAGCCATGAAGCAGCCCAACGCTATTCAGACCGCCCTAGCACCTCTGCGCCAGCACTGGAACGCGCTGGCCCAGCGCGAGCAGAATCTGGTGCTGCTGGCTGGCTCTGTCGTACTGCTGGCTTTGCTGTGGTGGGTGGCCCTGGCCCCGGCCCTGAACAGCCTGCGCACTGCCCCGGCCCGCCATGCGGCAGCCGACCGCGAGCTGCAGACCATGCTGCAGATGCAGGCCCAGGCCGAACTGCTGCGCCAGCAACCGCAAAGCAGCAGCGCCGATGCCAAGACCTTGCTGGAGCAATCCGTCGCTGCCGAGCTCGGTGCCAACGCCAAGCTGCAGTGGCTGGGCCAGCGCGCCCAGATCACGCTGACACAGGCTCCGGCACCCGCTCTGGCGCGCTGGCTGAGCCAGGCCCGGGACAACAGCCATGCGGCCGTGGCCGAAATGAAGCTCAACCGCCAGACCGCCGGCAATGCTGGCGATGCCACCACGCGCTGGAGCGGCAGCCTGCTGCTGGACCTGCCCGGCAGCGCGGCGCAGTAAGGCCGTCATGAGATCACCTCTGTCTTCCGTCGTCCCGGCACGCTCAGCGCGTGGCGGCAGCGCACTGCGCTCGCCACGGACTTGGGCCATCAGCGGAGCCTTCTGCGGCGCTTTGCTGGCGGCCCTCATCTGGGCGCCTGCGGCCTGGCTGGTCAGCGCCGTGCAGGCCGCGTCCGCCGGCAAGGTGCTGCTGCAGGAAGCCCGCGGCACGGTCTGGAACGGTTCGGCCCGCCTGGTTCTGGCCGAGGGTGCAGGCAGCCGGGACCGCACCAGCCTGCCAACAAGACTGGAATGGACGCTGCGCCCGGGTTTCAACGGTCTGCAGATGTCGCTGCACAGCGACTGCTGCACACCGGCTCCGGTAAAGGCCAGAGTCAGCCTTGGCTGGAACGCCATGACGGCACAAATCCAGGACAGCCTGATCGAGTTGCCCGCGGAACTGCTGGCAGGCCTGGGCACCCCCTGGAATACCGTGGCGCTGCAAGGCCAGCTGCGTCTGTCCACCCAAAAGCTGCAACTGCACTACCGCGCGGGCCGTGCCAACAGCGAAGGGCTGACCCGGCTGGAAGCCCTGGCCGTATCCTCAAGGCTTTCGCCCCTCAAGCCCCTGGGCAGCTACCGCCTGGACATCCAGGGTGGAGACAGCCCCCGCCTGCAGCTGTCCACGCTGAGCGGCGACCTGCAGCTCAGCGGCCTGGGCCAGTGGGTGGACTCACGACTGCATTTCAACGGCGAGGCATCTGCCAGCCCCGAGCGCGAAGCCGCGCTCTCCAATCTGCTCAATATTCTGGGACGCCGCCAAGGCGCGCGCTCCATCATCACTTTTGGTTGACCTATGACTCAGCATCCGGGTTCCGTTTGGCGCAACACTCTTAAATCCATAGCTGCTGCCGCAATTGTGGTGTGCACTAGCGGTCAAATTCACGCTCAATCCACACCCAGTCTGCGCCCTGGCGAGCCAGTCACGCTGAACTTCACCAATGCCGATATCGAGGCCGTCTCGCGCGCCATGGCGGCCATCACCAACCGCAACGTGGTGGTGGACCCCCGCGTCAAGGGCCAGATCACGCTGCTGACGGACAAGGCCGTCTCCCCTGCCACCGCTTACCAGCAATATCTGGCGGCGCTGCGCATGCAGGGCTTCACCGTGGTGGAGTCCGCCGGCCTGTTCAAGGTCATTCCCGAGGCCGATGCCAAGCTGCAGACCAACGACGTGGCCGTTGGCCACAGCGGGCGTAGCGGCGGCGGCATCGTCACCCAGATCTTCAAGCTCAACTACGAGAACGCCAACAATCTGGTGCCCGTGCTGCGCCCGCTGATCAGCCCCAACAACACCATCAACGTCAACCCCGGCAACAACTCGCTGGTCATCACCGACTATGCGGACAATCTGCAGCGCATCTCGCGCATCATCGCCAGCACCGATGTCTCCAACGCCACCGATGTGGAAGTGATCCCGCTGCGCCACGCCGTGGCGGCCGACATGGTGGCCCTGGTCAACCGCCTGCTGGATGGCGGCCCGGCCACCGCAGGCCTGTCGCAGACAGGAGGCGCCGCCGCACCGGCCGGCCAGATGGACAACAGCTTTCGCACCTCCATCCTGGCCGAGCCGCGCAGCAATGCGGTGCTGATTCGCGCCGCCAATCCGGCCAAGCTGGCGCAGATCCGCTCGCTGATCGCCCGCCTGGACCAGCCGGCCATGATCGGCGGCGGCGACGAGGGCAATATCCATGTCGTCTATCTGAAGAACGCCGACGCCGTCTCCCTGGCCGCCACGCTGCGCGCCGCCATCAGTGCCCAGGCCACGGCCGCAGGCGCCCTGGGCAACCAGCCGGGCATGACCAGCACCGCAGCCGGCGGCACGGGTTCTGCCACGCAGCAACCCGTGGTCTCGCGCGGCACCGACGGCAGCGCCACCGTGGGCCTGGGCGGCGGCAACGCCGGCCCCAGCTCACGCTTTGGCACCGCACAGCAGCCCTCCACAGGCGGCCTGATTCAGGCCGACCCGACCACCAACTCGCTCATCATCACCGCGCCCGCCCCCATGTACCGCCAGTTGCGCGCCGTCATCGACAAGCTCGACGGCCGCCGCGCCCAGGTGCTGATCGAGGCGCTGATTGTCGAAGTCTCTGCCGACAAGGCCGCCCAGCTGGGCGTGCAGTGGAGCTCCATCATCCGCAACAACGGCCGCGTGCTGGGCGTGCTGGGCAATGGCACTTCGGTCAGCGGTATTCCCAATATCTTTGGCGTGGCCGGCGCGGTCAGCGATCTGGTCAATACCGGAACGGTCTCCAAGGACAACGGCGCGGCCATCGCGGGCATGAAGGGTATGAATCTCGGCTTTACCCAGACCGTCAACGGCAACACCAGCCTGGGCGCGCTGGTCAATCTGATGCAGGGCGATGGCGATACCAATATTCTCTCCACTCCCAATCTGATGACCTTGGACAACGAGGAAGCCAGCATCATGGTCGGCGAGAACGTGCCCTTTCCCACCGGCTCCTATACCAATACCGGCGGCAACAACGGCTCCATCAACCCCTTCACCACCTACGAACGCAAGGACGTGGGCACGCTGCTGAAGATCCGTCCGCAGATCAACGAGAACGGCACCATCAAGATGGCCGTGTACCAGGAAAGCTCGGCCGTCAAGGGCTCCAGCTCGGCCACTGCCGCCAATTCCGGCCCCACGACCACCAAGCGCTCCATCGAATCGAATGTGCTGGTCGAAGACGGCGCCATTGTCGTGCTGGGCGGCCTGATTGCCGACGAATACGCGCAGAACCAGGAGCGTGTCCCCCTGCTCGGCGATATCCCCTTGATCGGTAACCTGTTCCGCAACACGGCTCGTACACGCAAGAAAACCAATCTGATGGTCTTTCTGCGCCCCACGGTGCTGCGCGATGCCACGGCGACCACCCAGCTGTCCCAGGACCGCTACGAGGCCATTCGCGGCGTGCAGCAAAACGCACAGCCCGACCCGAACCTGCTGATGCGCAATGTCAATGCCGCGCCCGTTCTGCCCGGCTTCGGCAGCCCCTCCACAGTACTGCAGCCTAATGTGGTCATCGTGCCCGGCGCCAAGCCCGAACTGGTGGACTTCACACGCCCCAACCACCCTACCGTGGACGGCAAACCCGTGAGCGTGCCGCCTGCCACACCCGGCCCGGGCACTCTGTAAGCAAGGGCCCCGCATGCGCTACCCACTGCCCTATGCCTTTGCGCGCAGCAGCCAGTTGCTGATCGAGGATGACGGCCAGGAAACCGTGCTCTGGCACAGCCCGCAGCCCGACTGGTCTGCGGTTTCCGAAGTGCAGCGCAAGCATGGCGTACAGCGCTGGCAGTTGCTGGACTCCGCCGCGCTGGCCCATCGCATCAGTGCGGCCTATGCACAAAGCGATTCCAGCGCCGCCATGGTGGTCAGCGAGGTCGAGTCCGATGCCGATCTGGCACGCATGATGCAGGACCTGCCCGCCGTGGAAGACCTGCTGGAAACCGCCGACGACGCGCCCATCATCCGCATGCTCAATGCCCTGCTCACGCAGGCCGCGCGCGATGGCGCCAGCGATATCCACATCGAGCCTTACGAGCGCCACTCCAGCGTGCGCTTTCGCGTGGACGGCGATCTGCGCGAAGTCGTGCAGCCCAACCGCGCCCTGCATGCGGCCCTGATCTCGCGCCTGAAGATCATGGCCGACCTGGACATCGCCGAAAAGCGCCTTCCCCAGGACGGTCGCATCAGCCTGCGCCTGGGCACACGCGCAATCGACGTGCGTGTCTCCACCCTGCCCAGCGCCCATGGCGAGCGCGCCGTGCTGCGTCTGCTGGACAAGAGCGAGAGCAAACTCAGCCTCGAAGCCGTGGGCATGGGCGGCCAGACGCTCAAACGCTTCACCCATCTCACCGCTCAGCCCCACGGCATCGTGCTGGTCACCGGCCCCACGGGCTCGGGCAAAACCACCACGCTGTACGCTGCACTGCAGCGCATGGACGCCAGCCACAACAACATCATGACGGTGGAAGACCCCATCGAATATGAGCTGGCCGGCGTGGGCCAGACCCAGGTAAACAGCAAGATCGATCTGACGTTTGCCAAGGCCTTGCGCGCCATACTGCGCCAGGACCCGGACGTGATCATGATCGGCGAAATCCGCGACTTCGAAACCGCGCAGATCGCCATCCAGGCCTCGCTCACCGGCCACCTGGTGCTGGCCACCTTGCACACCAATGACGCGCCCAGTGCGGTGACGCGTCTGATCGACATGGGCGTGGAGCCGTTTCTGCTTTCGTCATCGCTGCTGGGTGTGCTGGCCCAGCGCCTGGTGCGCAAGATCGA
Organism: Comamonas resistens; assembly: GCF_030064165.1. Lineage (NCBI taxonomy): Bacteria > Pseudomonadati > Pseudomonadota > Betaproteobacteria > Burkholderiales > Comamonadaceae > Comamonas > Comamonas resistens. The sequence continues at coordinate 745,742 of NZ_CP125947.1, read as the reverse complement.
TGTCAACGAGCCCAGCGGCTACAAGGGACGTACGGGCATTTTCGAAATGCTGGTGGTGGACGACACCATACGCGCCCAGATTCACAGCGGCGCCAGCGAGGCAGAGATTCGCGAGACCGCGCAGGCCCGCGGCATGCAGCTGATGCGTGAAGACGGCGAACGTCTGGTACGCGAAGGCATCACCACCGCCGAGGAAGTCATGCGCGTGACGCGCGACTGAGGGCTTGCCTGAGAAGCATGGCCTCTGTGCGCAAAGCTCTTTTCGCTTTGCCACAATGAATCCATGCTTGAAAACCTTCGCTCCTTCGCCCAGCCCTATGGCGGCGATCTTTTTCTGCTGCTGATCGCGCTGGCCGTCGTCAGTCTTGCCGCACTGGTCGGCATCCGCAAACGCCTGCAGGTTCAGCAGTTGCGCCGCGTGATTCGCGTGGCCGCGCTCGTGGCCCTGCTGGGCTCGGTGTTTGCCATGCAAATCGGCAGCGCCTATTACGCCATCGCCGGCGTGCTGCTGGCCTGGGGCGTGCTGGTCGGCATCATCTTTGGCAGAGAAATTGGCTCAAAGCGTTGATGCATCAAGCGCTGCCAGCTATACATTAAGAAGCACTGAGGCTGTTATGAAATCCCTGAACACCGTCAAGCTGTCCATGCTCGACCTGGTCGCCGTGCGCGAAGGCGGCACCGTGGCCGAAGCCCTGCAGATCGCCGTGCGCACGGCCCGGCAGGCTGAAAAACTGGGCTTTGAACGCTACTGGCTGGCCGAGCACCACAATATGCCCGGCATTGCGAGTTCGGCCACGGCCGTGCTGATCGGCCATATCGCGGGCGCCACGCAAAAGATTCGCGTGGGTTCAGGCGGCATCATGCTGCCCAACCATGCGCCGCTGGTCGTGGCCGAGGCCTTTGGCACGCTGGCCGAGCTGTATCCGGGCCGTATCGACCTGGGCCTGGGCCGCGCACCCGGTACCGACGGCCCGACCATGCGCGCGCTGCGCCGCGACCGTGTGGAGACCGAGGAAGACTTTCCGCGCGATGTACAGGAGCTGCAGCGCCTGCTGGGCGATGCCCAGGATGGCGCGCGCATCGTGGCCATGCCTGGCGCTGGCACCCATGTGCCCATCTGGCTGCTGGGCTCCAGCCTGTTCTCGGCCCAGCTGGCCGCGCACCTGGGCCTGCCCTATGCATTTGCCTCGCACTTTGCGCCACGCATGCTGCACCAGGCCCTCGGCCTCTACCGCCAGATGTTCAAGCCCAGCGCTGCGCTGGCCAAGCCCTATGCCATCGTCGGCGTGCCCGTGATTGCAGCGCCCAGCGATGAAGAGGCTCAGTTCCTGGCCAGCAGCACCTACCAGCGCGTGCTGGGCATTCTGACGGGCAACCGCAGCCGCCTCATGCCACCGGTGGAAAACTTCTGGGAACAGCTGGACCCGCGTGCCCAGTCTGCCATCGGCGACTTCCTGGCCGTGGGCGTCGTCGGCGGGCCTGATACCGTGCGCCAAGGCCTGCAAAAGCTGGCCGATGAGACCCAGGCCGACGAGTTCATGATGGTCAGCGATGTGTTCGACGCCGATCTGCGCCTGCGCAGCCTGGAAATCACCGCAGAGGCCATGAGCGCCCTCTGAGCGGTTTGGCCATTCCGCCAGGGTTTCCCTGCGAAAAATAACCAATTTCAGGGATACCCAAGCTCTCTGCAGCCCAGCAGACTTGTTACCTTAAAAATCATTGGTAACAAAAATGAGAGCTATCCGCGCTGGCTTCCTCTGGGCTGCAGGTCAAAAACACCGTCAATACACTCCCCGGATCGCCGCCAGCGCGGCGCTGGCTGCCGCGCTGGCGGCCTGCGGCGGAGGCAGTGACAGCAGCAGCCCGCCCGATCCGCTGCAGCCGTACCGCGAGCAGGCCGTGCAATGGACGGAGTGCGATCCCACCATCGTCGGCGTGCGCAGCGCCAAGCTTGACGAGCTCTGGGCGCTGGCAGGCGAGCGGCTGCGCTGCGCCATGGTGCGCGCACCGCTGGACTGGGCCCATCCCGAGCGGGGCGACGTATTCATCAGCGTAATGCGCCTGGCCGCCGCCTCGCCGGACAAGCGGCGCGGTGCTTTGCTGTTCAACCCCGGCGGCCCTGGCATAGACGGGTTAAAGCAGACCTTCACCCTGCTCAAGGCCTTTGCCCAGAGCAACCCCGACAGCCCACAGGGCGCCATGCAACTGCGCCTGCTGGGTGAATACGACAGCGTGGGCCTCTCGCCGCGCGGCACCGGTGCCAGCACACGACTGCAATGCGCAACCAACGAGCTGATGCGCCCGATCGATACCAGCGCGGCCCACTGGGACACGCCTGCCAACCTGGCCAACGCCGAATACAACGGCCGCAAGCAGGCCCAGGCCTGTCTGAAGAACCCCATCACCCCTTTCATCAACACCGATGCCACGGCGCGCGACATGGATCTGCTGCGCAGCCTGCTGGGCGAGAAAAAGCTCAACTACGTGGGCTATTCCTACGGCACCTGGCTGGGTGCGTGGTATGCCGGTCTGTTTCCTGAAAAAGTGGGCCGCATGGTGCTGGACAGCGCCGTCGATTTCAGTGGCACGCTGGAGCAAGGCGTTTTTGGCGGCCAACCGTCCGCGCGCCAATACCTGCTCGACCACCTCCTGGTGCCCTACGCGGCGCGGCACGCGGATACATTTCACCTGGGCGCTACGACAGATGAGGTACTTGCCCTCGTCACAGGCCTGGAGCCCAAGGTGCAGCAACTACTGGTTGCTCGGTTGACCAACCTCGGCTACGGGCCCGATGACGCCGACCAATACCTGGGCACCATCTCTGCCGCGCACGGGTTGAACATACTGCTCAAGGACACGCCCCAGCCCATCAACCCAGATACCGCGGCCAACGCCCTGAAGCATTACGTGTTCGACCCAGCCAACGCCGAACGCGATGCCAACATCCGCCAGCAGGCGCAGGAGCTCCTGTACGCCTACACCAACACCTGGCTACGGCCTCAGCCCGGCAACGTTGAGCTAGACACTTCCCAGTCCGTGCTCACGGCGATCCACTGCAACGACACGCCCGCCATCACCGACCCGACCGCCTGGGCCGGGTGGATACGCAGCCTGGCACAGCGCGCTCCCCTGTTCGCCCCTGGCAATATCCCTTTTCACGCCTGCGCCTTCTGGGGCGGCCCCAAGGTCCAAAAACCCGGACTGGAGCCACTGAAGCCGCTGGAGCTGCTATTCCTGCAGTCGCAATACGACACAGCCACTCACACCCCTGGGGCCGACCACTTCTTCTCCCAACTCCCCGCCGCGCGTCGCATCTACGTGCAAGCCTCCTATAAGCACGGCCTCTACCCCTATGGCGACAGTTGCGTGGATCCCGCCGTCACGAGCTACCTGCTGGGCGAATCCCCCACACAGCGCGAAACCGTCTGCCAGGGCCACCCGCTGGCGCTGGATATGCCTCCGCAGCGCAGGGCCCCAGCCGTCCCGACGTACCGCAATCCGCAGCAAGCCCACAAGCTAATCGACGAATTCAAGCGTGGCCTGCTTCCGTCCAAGCTCAAACCCTGAGCCATCCCCACCACCTAAGGAGAAAAATATGTCCACTCTTTCACGCCGCCACATGCTCGGTACCGCCGCTGCTCTGCTTGCCGCAGGGCTCACCGCCTGCGGAGGCGATAGCGGCAGCAACGACGATGCTTCACAGCCCCGCACCACACTGCTCGTCTACCTGCTGGGCTCCAACCTGGAGAGCGAGGGCAGCGCAGGCACGCTGAATCTGATGGAAATGCTGTCCGCCCAGGGCTCGCCCCACACCCGCATCGTCATCACCACGGGCGGCGCTGACAAAGTGGATCCCAAGGGCCTAGTCACCAGCTGGAAGACCGTCAAGCGCTTCGAGCTGGCGGACGGCAGGCTCAAAGAGCTGGCCGACCTGGGCGCGCACAACATGAACGAAGGCGGCACGCTGCAAGACTTCGTGACCTGGGCCATACGCACCTACCCCGCCGAGCGCACCCTGTTGATGATGTGGGATCACGGCTCGGGCTATGAGGGCTTTGGCGGCGACGAGAACTTTCCGGACGGCCCGCGCTCCATGTCTATACCTGCTCTGGCCGCCGCTCTGCAAGGCGCGCAGGCCGCCACGGGTGTCAAGCTCGACTACCTCGGCTTCGACGCCTGTCTGATGGCCACGGTGGAAGTGGCCAAAATCCTCCAGCCCTGTGCCCACTACCTGGGCGCATCGCAAGAGCTGGAACCCGGCTCGGGCTGGGACTGGAAGGCCGTGATCGAAACCGCCTCGCGCCAGCCCGCCCCCAGCCTGCCCGAGTTCGGCCAGGTGGTGGCCACCGCTTTCCGCGACAAGCAGCTGCGCGCCCTGCCGCCCGGCAGCGTCGCACCCACACTGCTGGACGCCTCCACCTTCAGCATCATCGATATGGCGCGCATTCCCGCCCTGCTGGAGCGGCTCGACCAATGGGCCCGGGCCGTGCACGCTTACTACGACAGTGGAGCTCCACTGGCCAAGGCCGATGTCGCCTCGCTGGCCCTGGTCAGCAACACCACGTTCTGGGCACCCCAGTTCCAGCCGCACCGCCCACAGACCAAGACCTTCGCTACCACCACTGCCACCCCAGGCAAAACAACCATCGAACGCTGGAAGCAAGTCGCCATGACACGCCTGCGCACCATGGCCTTTGGCGCCAGGCCGGACATCAAGGACGAGCTCGACCTGATAGATCTGCGCCAGTTCGCCGCCCTGCTCGCCGCCGACGGCATTGCCGCCACGACCCAGGCCGCGCTGGACCAGGCTTTGCAAGACGCCATTGTCTTCAACGCTACCGGCCCCCAGGCGCAAAGCGCCCACGGCCTGAGCATCTTCTTCCCCATGCGCCCGCCCAGCGCCGAACACCGTAGCATGTACCAACCCTTCGCCATGCCAGCAGGGTATCTGGAGCTGATCGAACGCCACACCCAGCAGGCGCAGCAAGCACCCTCGGCCATCCACGTCACGCCACTGCAAATGCGCAGCAGCAGCATCCTGATGGGCGAAGTCGTCTCGCAATACGGCGTGCAACTGGCCGACCTAATGCAGGTGCAGCCCGTCAACGCGAACGTAGTCAAGGTCACCGGCACCACGCCCCTCATCTCCGCCATCCACAGCGACATCGGCCAAGGCAACGGCCAGGTGTACTACGACCTGCAGACATGGCTCCAACTGGGTGGCCAGCCCCTGCTGCTCTTCACCCTGAGCCATCTGGTCAACGCCAACGGCGAGCTCGATGCCGTGCTGCTCGGCGCGCCCGTGCGCCTGCAAAGCCGCCAAGACGAGAGCGCCGCTCGCATTGTGCTGCTCATGCTGCGCTGCGAGCCCAACCCGGCCACTGGAGCGCTGGAGGGTGACATCATCGGCGCACGCGACATCGACTTCGCCGACACCGATGCCCCGCCCGACCGCGTGGACCGTGACCTATACGAAGGCGACATCGTTGAGCCCATCCACATGCTGTACGACGTGGTCCAGCAAGCACCCGTGCAAGAGCCCGATGGCGGCCTGGCCATCACCTTCGGCCCGCCCGTCACCATGCAGCTCGACAGCGCCTTGCGCCCCGAGCCGCTGGCGGCGGGTAGCCATACGCTGATTCTGTCCGTCACCGACCTGGCGGACGGGAAGGGGTTCTCCGAGCCGCTGAACGTTAGCCTGAGTTGAACCCGCTGCCGCGCCATCTGCCTTGCGATGGCACGGTATTCAGCGCGCCAAGTAACCGCCGTCGACCGGGTAATAAGCGCCCGTCACAAACGAGGCTCGGTCGCTGGCCAGCCAGGCCACCAGCTCGGCGATCTCCTCGGGCTGGCCCAGCCGCCCCATGGGATGGGCCGCCACCAGCGCCGCATGGGTGGCGGCATCCTGCTCCAGCCCGCTGATCATGGGGGTGTGGATAAATGCAGGGCCCACGGCATTGACCCGAATGCCTTTGGCTGCGTATTCCAGCGCCGCTGCCTTTGTCAGGCCCAGCACACCATGTTTGGCCGATGTGTACGCCACCGAATTGGCAAAGCCCACGGCGCCCAGGATGGAAGCCATATTGATGATGGAGCCGCCGCCGTTCTGCTGCATGGCCGCAATCTGGTATTTGCAGCCGTAGAACACCCCCGAAAGATTGATGCGCAGCACCGCATCCCAGGCATCGAGCGCATAGTCGGCCGTGGGCCCGCTCGCTCCGCCAATGCCTGCATTGTTGCAGGCCGCATCGAGGTGCCCGAAATTGCGCAGCGTCTGTGCCACCAGCTCTTCGTGGTCGCGCGCATTGCCCGCATCGGCGCGTACAAACAGGGCTTCGGCGCCCAGCTCGCGCACCAGCTCGGCGGTTTCCCGGCCCTGCTCTTCGTTGATGTCCGAAACCACGACCCGGGCGCCCTCACGCGCCCAGACCAGGGCCACCGCACGGCCTATGCCCGATGCCGCTCCCGTGACCAATGCAACCTTGTCCTTGAGCATCTCGACCTCGCAATCTGTGGATGGGAAAAGACCTGCGGTGCATTGTGCCGCCCGCGCTGAGCGGCGTCATGCGCTGGCGCAAGCTGCACTGAATTCACCGCAATCCGACAAGCTCCACAGGACCAAGGCCGACAAAAGGTAGCAAGTGCATTGCCATCGCGTCCAGGTCCTGCCTGAGCGCGCTTTGCGCAAGTCGTCATCAATACTCGCTACCATCGTCGCTAACCCGTTACACAGCACCCGATTCGCGCATGCCCGCTTTTATCTTTGAAGCCCTGGACGCCCAGGGCCAGACCCGCAAGGGCACCCTGGAAGCCGACAACGCCCGCGCTGCCCGCAGTCAGTTGCGCAGCCAGGCGCTGGTGCCGCTGCAGGTAGAGCCCGTCTCTGCGGGCCAGGGCAAGCGCGGCGGCGGGGTTTCCGACTGGTTCACGCGCCCGGTCTTCAACTCCACCAGTCTTGCGGTGTGGACGCGCCAGCTCTCGGGGCTGGTCAACTCGGGCCTGCCCATCGAGCGTGCCCTGGCCGCCCTGGCAGAAGAGGCCGAGGATGCACGCCAGCATCAGTTGCTGGCCGCGCTGCGCGCCGAGGTGAATGCGGGCTCCAGCTTTGCCCGCGCGCTGGAGCAGCACCCGCGCGAATTCTCCGACATCTTCTGCGCCGTGATCGGTGCCGGCGAGTCCAGCGGCAGCCTGGGGCCAGTACTGGACAATCTGGCCAACGATCTGGAAGCACGCCAGGCCCTGCAGTCCAAGCTGGTGGGTGCCTCGCTCTACCCGGCCATCGTGACGCTGGTAGCCATTGTCATCGTCATCTTTCTGGTCAGCTACGTGGTGCCGCAGGTGGCCAGCGTGTTTGCGGGCACCAAGCGCTCGCTGCCCATACTCACCGTCATCATGCTGGCCGTCAGCGACTTTGTGCGCAGCTATGGCTGGCTCATGCTGGGCCTGCTGGTCGTGGGCGGCACGGGCTTTCGCATGGCACTGAAGAACGAGTCCTTTCGCGAGCGCTTCGACGCCCAGTGGCTGCACCTGCCGCTGGTGGGCCGTCTCTCGCGCAGCTATAACGCGGCCCGCTTTGCCGGCACGCTGGCCATGCTGGCCGGGGCGGGCGTGCCCATACTCAAGGCCTTGCAGGCTGCTGCCGAAACCCTGAACAACCGCGCCATGCGCGCCGATGCCATGGATGCGCTGGTGCTGGTGCGCGAAGGCGCGCCGCTGGCTTCGGCTCTGGCGCAGAAAAAGCGCTTTCCGGGCCTGGTTGCCATGTTTGCACGCCTGGGCGAGCAGACCGGCCAGTTGCCGCTGATGCTGCAGCGCGCCGCCACCCAGTTGTCCACCGAGGTGCAGCGCCGCGCCATGCACATGGCCACGATTCTGGAGCCGCTGCTGATCGTGGCCATGGGCCTGATCGTCATGCTCATCGTGCTGGCCGTGCTCATGCCCATCATCCAGCTCAACCAGTTCGTCAAATAAGGCGCCCAGCCGCTGCAAACGCAAAAAAGCCCGGGCATGACCCGGGCTTGATATCTCACTTCACTCAAGAGGCTGGCAAGCCTCTATCCCTGAGGGCTCAGGCGCCGAAGTTCAGCAGGCCGGCGGCTTCTGCAGCAGCGGCCTCCTGGCGCACCTGTTCACGGCTCAGGGAGCTGCCTTTTTGTGCAGCAGGCACCACATATTGATCACCTTGCAAAGGCATGGTGTGGTTGGCCACAGCCTGCTTGACCTGATTCGACACCTCGGCACGAGTCAGCTGGCTTTGCGCTTGCTCTTGAACTGGATAGTGGTCGCCGGTGAAGTCCAGGCCAGCAGCCTGAGCGGCAAAAGCGGACACAGCCAGAGCGGCAACAGCGGCAAAACGAATGGTGTTTTTCATGATTTTCTCCAGACCTTGTTGTTCAGAAGTTCGTTGACTGATGCTGAAATTGACCGGTTGCAGCGAACCCATGACCTGAACTTTAGGCATCTTTGATCCTGGTAAAAACCCTTGGAATCACAACGCACCATTTCAGAAACTGAAACAATAAAAAGCGTATATGGCAGCGGGGCAGCGCTTTGTCACTCCGCTGTCCGCTTTTACAGTCATAGCTGCCCGCGCAAGCAGGGCAATGGTTTGAGGCTGTTTTCACGCTTGCCTCAAGGCCTGCGTATGATGGCTGGACATCCACCCCCCAACCCAAGCTCAACCGCCATGGCTGTGACTCTGAACGACAAGCTGGTCGTCGCCATCTCTTCCCGCGCACTCTTTGACTTCGAAGAGGAAAACACGGTGTTCGAGCGCAGCGACCCCGACACCTATCTGCGCCTGCAGCGCGAGCGGCTGGACACACCCGCTGCACCCGGAGTGGCGTTTTCACTGGTGCAGAAGCTGCTGGCCTTCAATGCCGAGGCTCCGCAGCGCGTGGAAGTGGTGCTGCTGTCGCGCAACGACCCGGTCAGCGGCATGCGGGTGTTCCGCTCGGCCAAGGCCCATGGCCTGGACAGCATCCAGCGCGGCGTGTTCACCCAGGGGCGCGATCCCTTCGGCTATTTGCGCCCGCTGGGCGCTCAGCTGTTTCTGTCGGCCAATGCCGACGATGTGACGCAGGCGCTGCAACTGGGCTACCCGGCAGCCCATGTGTTCACCGACTCCATGCGCGCCAGCGGCACGCACCCGCAGGAGGTACGCATTGCCTTCGACGGGGATGCCGTGCTGTTTTCCGACGAGGCCGAGCGTGTGTACCAGTCCCAGGGACTGGAAGCCTTTCAAAAGCACGAGCTGGAAAAAGCTGCCCAGCCCCTGCCCGAAGGGCCGTTCAAGCCGCTGCTGGCGGCGCTGCACCGACTGCAGCAGATGCAGGTGCCCGGCATGCGCATACGCACGGCCCTGGTCACGGCACGCAGCGCCCCGGCCCATGAGCGTGCGCTGAACACGCTGATGGACTGGAAAATCGATGTGGACGAGGCCATGTTCCTCGGTGGCCTGGCCAAGGGAGCCTTTCTGCGCGAGTTCGAGCCTGACTTCTTCTTTGACGACCAGACCGGCCATGTGCGCAACGCGGCCAGCCATGTGCCGTCCGGCCATGTGCGCAGCGGCATCGCCCACGAGAAGGCGCTGAAACATCCCTAGGCCATACATCAACCAGGATGCAGCAGGAGCCACCACCTTGAGGCAAAGCTCTTGCCTGAACCTGATTGGCGGAAATCGTGCTTCGTAAAGCTGCGGCAAAGCCCTGAAAGGGATTGCAAAAGCCTGACCGCTGGCGGCATGAGCGCTTGAAAATACGGCCATGACCTCCATTGTCAAGATCATGCGTCAAGCCAAAAAACACTCTCTGCCCCAGCGCAGCGCTTCCGTCATGAAGGCTGCCATGGGGGTGCTGCTGACCAGTGCCTTCATGCTGCTGCCCACGGCACGCGCCGATGAGACAGCCACCGAAAAACCCGAAGCCCAGCTCTCCAAGGGCGAGCTCAAGGCCCAGCGCCAGTTCAAGATGCTGGACTTCAACCACGACGGCAAGCTCAGCCGCAGCGAAGTCGCCATCATCCCCAAGCTGGCCGCCGCCTTCGACGAAACCGACACCAACAAGGACGGCTTTGTGAGCTACGAGGAAGTGCGCGCCTTTGCCGTCAAATACCGCGCCGAGCGCGGCCTGGACAAGACCAAAGCGGCAGCAAAAACGCCAGCCGCAGCACCATCTCCGGCTGCTGCGCCAGAACCAGCCGCTAGCCAATCAGAAGCTGCAGGCGCCGAGCCTGAAAGCAAATAAGCCGAATAATGCATTCAAGCGCTTGAATATCAAGCGCTTGCAGCTCTCAAAATCAGAGCAGAGCAATCACTTGGCATTGCCAGAGCGTTTGATACGCGGCTCGGCATAGGTCAAGGGCTCGCTGCGGGCCGTGCGCTTGTTCTGCAGCAGATCCTCGCTCTTGCTGGTTTCCTGTGCCTGATCCACGGCCTGGGCGCTGGCACGCCACATGGACTGGATGAATTCGATCAGCTGCTTGGAAATCGGCTCCTTGGGCGGCTCCTCCACCTCTTCCTTTTGCTTGATCTCTTCAGCCAGCGTCCAGTCGCGGTTTTCCGTGTCGGGCGCGGACGGCTTTTCAGGCTCGCGCACGGTGCGTCCTTCACCGACCTTGTCCACGGATTCGGCAGCATTGACTGCATTCACGGGCCGCACCGGCGCCGCGCCGGAAGCGCCTGTGGAATACAAATCGGCCCCCTGGGTACGCCAGGGCGTCTGTGTACGATCTAGAGGTGGAATTTGCATGGCTTGGCCCTCGGCAGTTGAAAAGGTTCAGGCGGGAAAACAGCTATCTCGCCCTGTTATCGGCCTGGCTTGAGAAATCTTTAGCATTTTTTACAGCTCTTGTTTGATAGCAGGCAACGTAGATTGGACAAGCGATTGCCGGCGATTTCATGTCAGTTTCAGTGCAGACCTCAAAAAAAAAAGACCTCGCCGGTTGCCCGCGAGGTCTTGGTCTTTGGGAAGTTCCGCTTCAGCTCAGAGAAAGCGCTCCAGCAGCTTGCGCGAGTGTCTGTCCAGCCTGTTGCTGTCGGGAATGCGGTACTGCACTCCGTCCTGGCCGGTAATCTGCAGCTTGGTGCGGCCGGCCAGCTTGCGGATGTCTTCCTCGGCCTTGAGCACCATCTGCGTCATGCCGCGATCGGTTTGCAGATCCCAGGTACTGGGGGTTGAGAAGCTGGAGACCTTGAGGATGCGCTCGATCGTGGGCACGAATTCGCGCACGGCAAGGTCCTGCTCTATCAGTTGACGGTGTTCTGGCTGCAGATCGTCCATGCGGGCCACCCACAAAGCCTCTTTGCCATCGGCGCCGATCAGCGACAGGCCTTCGGTGGGGGCGGCAATGGGAAAGGCGCGCACCGGCACCACGGCTTCGAACACGGTGCCGCCTGCCAGCGTCAGCACCAGACGACCATGGGCGTTGCGCACCAGCTGCATGCCGGCCAGGTTGGATTGAGGAGCTTCGATCATTGGGGTTCCTTGGTCTGCAGCTTCAGACCCGCGGCCTGGGCATCTTCTTCGGCACGGCGGGCCTGAGCGTCGTAGAGGCGGAAGTAGTGGCCCTTGAGCGCCATCAGCTCGTCGTGGGGGCCAACTTCGACAATCTCGCCGCGATCCATGACAACCAGACGGTCGGCCTTGCGCAGCGTGGACAGGCGGTGGGCAATCGCAATCGTGGTGCGGCCCTGCACCAGATTGTCCAGAGCGCGCTGGATTTCCTTTTCGGTTTCGGTGTCCACGGCCGAAGTCGCCTCGTCGAGGATCAGGATGCGCGGGTCGATCAGCAGCGCGCGCGCAATCGAGATGCGCTGACGCTCGCCACCCGACAGACCCTGGCCGCGCTCGCCGACCAGCGAGTCATAGCCGTGTGGCAGGCGCAGGATGAACTCGTGGGCATGGGCAGCGCGCGCAGCGGCCACGATTTCCTCGCGGGTGGCACCGGGCTTGCCATAGGCGATGTTCTCGGCAATCGTGCCGAAGAACAGGAAGGGCTCCTGCAGCACCAGGCCGATATTGCTGCGGTAGTCGGAGACGGACATGCGGCGCACGTCCACGCCGTCGAGCTGGATGGAGCCTTCGGACACGTCGTAGAAGCGGCAGATCAGGTTGACCAGGGTGCTCTTGCCCGAGCCGCTGTGGCCGACCAGGCCTATCATCTCGCCGGGCTTGATTTGCAGATCCAGATGCTTGATGACGGCGCGGCTGCCGTAGCGAAAGCCCACGTCTTCCATGGTGATGGCGCCCTGCGCCTTGCCGGGCAGCTTCACGGGGTTGCTGGGCTCGGGCACATTGCTGACATGATCAAGGATGTCGAAGATGCGCTTGGCACCGGCCGCCGCCTTTTGCGTGACCGAGACGATGCGGCTCATGGAATCCAGACGCGTATAGAAGCGGCCGATATAGGCGATGAAGGCCGTCAACACACCGACGGTGATGGAGCCGCCGGCCACCAGATAGATGCCGAAGCCCCAGACGATCAGAATGCCGACTTCTGTCAGCAACGTGACCGTGGGCGTGAACAGAGACCAGGTCTTGTTGACCTTGTCGTTGGCCTGCAGATTGACCAGATTGGCATCGGCAAAGCGGTCGGCTTCGCGCTTTTCCTGGGCAAAGGCCTTCACAACGCGGATACCGGGGATGGTGTCGGCCAACACATTGGTCACCTCGGACCAGACGCGGTCAATCTTCTCGAAGCCCGTGCGCAGACGGTCGCGCACGGTGTGGATCATCCAGGCGATGAAGGGCAGCGGCACCAGCGTCACCAGGGCCAGCCAGGGGTTGATGGAGAACAGGATGGCCGAGGTCATCACGATCATCAGCACATCGGTCGCAAAATCAAGAGCATTTAGCGACAGAAAGAGATTGATACGATCGGTTTCAGCACCGATACGCGCCATCAGATCGCCGGTGCGCTTGCTGCCGTAATAATCCACCGACAGGTTCAGCAAATGGTTATAGGTGGTGGTGCGCAGATTCGAGCCTATGCGCTCGGACACCTTGGCCAGCACAAAGGTGCGGGCCCAGCCCAGGGCCCAGGCCAGCAGGGCTGACAAAAGCAGCATGCCCAGATAGAAAGTCACGAGGCTGGAGTCGATCTTCTCGCCGTTCTGGAACGGAATCAGGATCTTGTCCATCAACGGGATGGTCAGATACGGCGCCACCAGCTGGGCCGCCGTCGTGGCCAGGGTCAGCAGAAATCCCAGCAGCAGCTGGCCTTGGTAGGGCTTGGCAAAGCGCCACAGGCGCAACAGCACCCAGGTCGATGTCTGCGGGGCCTGCTGGCGTGCGCAAGCCGGGCATTCCTCGGTATCGGGAGGCAGTACCGTATGGCAGACCGGGCAGTGGGCCGCATCCTCGTCGTTGAGCGCGCTATAGGCTTCCTGCTTAGCAATGCGCTCGCGCTGGCGGTCGAACTGCTGCATCAGCTGCAGCATCGAGGTCTGATGCTTGAGCGTTACAAACCATTGCACCAGACGGGCGTCATGGTTGTGCAGCTCCAGATTGCCGACACCGCCATGGTCCTGCAGCTTCAGGCTCTGATCCACGGCCAGCGGCCACTCGGCCCACTGCTGGGTCTGTGGATCGCAGGTCAGCAAACGGTCCTGCGTCAGGGCCAGCAAGCCGTTGCCAAACTGTAATTGCGCGCTCAGGTCAACCGGGACGATGGCTAATACGTTTTCATGTGAAGCGAGCTTGGCTCGTAATTCGTCCCCCAGGGGGCCGGCAAAGACTGCCGAGGCGTCCACAGTATGGTGATGTTGCATGTTGAGTTATTTTTCTCCGCCGATGACGGCTCCAAGAGTCATGCGGGCAACCGCATCGACATGGTGAATGTGGCTGTGCGTGACGCTCGATACATCCTGGTTAACGCGCGAACCTGCGTTTAGGCTGACACGCTCCGGAATGCAAATTCTGAGCGCACAATGCCAATCCATCTTGGGCAGGATTCTAAAAAATCCTGTTCTCCCCCCATCTATCCGCTGACTGACATGGCGAAACTCAACGACATCCAACTCTTGCGCACTACTTTCCTGCGTGGCCCCAGTGTCTGGACCTACCGCCCGGTACTGGAAGTCTGGCTGGATCTGGGAGAGCTGGAAGACTTTCCGTCCAACAAGATTCCCGGCCTCAACGAACGTCTGACCGCCTGGCTGCCCGACCTGATCGAGCACACCTGCGGCGTGGGCGAACGCGGTGGCTTCATTCAGCGCCTGGAAGGCGGCACCTGGATGGGCCATGTGCTGGAGCATGTGATCATCGAATTGCTGAACCTGGCCGGCATGCCTGCCGAATTCGGCCAGACGCGTGAAATTTCCAAGCGCGGCGTCTACCGCATGGTGTTCCGCTGCCCCGAAGAGGCCGTGGCCCGCGTGGCGCTGGAGCAGGGTCACAAGCTGCTGATGGCAGCCATCAATGACGAGAAGTTCGATCTCAAGCCTGCCGTTCACGCCATCAAGACAGCGATCAACGACCGCTACCTGGGCCCCTCGACCGGCTGCATCGTCGATGCCGCAACCGAGCGCCGCATCCCCCATATCCGCCTGAACGACGGCAACCTGGTGCAACTGGGCTATGGCGCCGCACAGCGCCGCATCTGGACGGCCGAGTCCGACCAGACCAGCGCGATTGCCGAAGGGATTGCCCAGGACAAAGACTTCACCAAGCGCCTGCTGGCCGCCTGCGGCGTGCCCGTGCCCGAGGGGCAGATCGTGCACAGCCCCGAAGAGGCCTGGGAAGTGGCTCAGGACATCGGCTTTCCCGTGACCGTCAAGCCCTCGGACGGCAACCACGCCCGTGGCGTGACGCTGGAACTGTCCCAGGAAGCCGACATCAAGGCCGCGTTTGCGTTGGCCGAGCCCGAAGGCTCAGACGTGATCGTCGAAAAATTCATCGACGGCGTGGAGCACCGCCTGCTGGTGGTGGGCGGCAAGGTCGTTGCCGCAACCAAGGGCGAGACCGTTTCCGTCTACGGCAACGGCAAGGCCACGCTGCGCGAGCTGGTCGAGGTGCTGAACCAGGACCCCCGCCGCGGCCCCGAGCAGGAATATCCGCTGGACTGGATCAACCTCGAAGCCGGCGCCGTCAAGCTCGAACTCAACCGCCAGCATGTGACTCCCGACAGCGTGATCCCCCAGGGTCAGGCCGTGCTGCTGCAGCGCAACGGCAATATGGCCATCGACTGCCTGGACGACGTGCACCCCGACGTGGCCTACTACGCCGTGCTGGCTGCAAAAATCGTGGGCCTCGATATCGCCGGCATGGACATGATCCTCAAGGACGTTTCCCAGCCCATGCAGGGCCAGGGCGCGATCCTGGAAGTCAATGCCGGCCCCGGCCTGCTGATGCACCTCAAGCCCACCAGCGGCGCACCGCGCCCCGTGGGCATGGCGATTGCCGACCACCTTTTCCCACGTGAAGACGGTTCCGGCGCTGGCCGAATCCCCATCGCAGGCATTGTCGGCACGCGCAACAACGCCTTTATCGCCCGCCTCGTGGGCTGGCTGCTGCAGCTGTCGGGCAAGCTCACGGGCGTGGCCAGCAGCGAAGGCATGTTCATCGCCAACCGCCAGACGCAAAAGACCAATACCGGCAACTGGGCAGGCGCCCATCGCCTGCTGACCAACCGTCTGGCCCAGGCCGCCGTGATTCAGACCACGGCCCGCTCCATTCTGGAAGAAGGCCTAGCCTATGACCGCTGCCTGGTGGGCGTGGTCACCGATATGGACGGTTACGAACAGCTGGCCGACCACGATGTGCTGGAGCCAGGCCAGATGCGCCGCGTGATGCGCACCCAGATCGATGTGGTGCTGGACGAGGGTGCCGGCGTGCTGAACGCCGACCTGCCCGAAGTGGCCGACCTGGCCGAGCTCTGCGACGGCGAAGTGATCCTCTACTCGATGGATGCCGCCAATGAGGCCGTGGCCACCCACCGCGCCAACACCGAAGCCCAGCATGAAGGTGGCCGCGCCGTCTTCGTCAAGGGCAACAACGTGGTGCTGGCCACCGGCACGCAGGAGCGCGTGCTGGGCACACTCGATGCCTTGTCGCTGCCCGGCGGTAAAAAGCCTGATACCCCTGCGCTGCTGGCCGCGATTGCCACGGCCTGGGCGCTGGACATCACGCCCGATCTGATCGGCGCCGGCATCAAAACCTTTGAGTACCAGGCTTGATTGCGCCCTAGAACGCTTCAATAGATATAGCTGCTAGCGCTTGCCAGATAAGCTCTAGACCAAGAAAAAGCTTGAAATTCAGCTGAAAGAAAACTATGCAGATCACCCGCACCAGAGCCCTGCGTGGCCCCAACCTCTGGACCCGCAGCACCGCCATTGAGGCCATCGTGCACTGTGACGACAGCGAGCTGCTGTACACCGCCATGCCCGGCTTCGAAGACAGGCTGCGCGCGCGTTTCCCCACCATCGGCCCCCTGCAGCCCCATGGCGCAGACCAGCGCCTGTCACTGGCCCATGTGCTGGAAGTCGCCGCCCTGTCGCTGCAGGCCCAGGCAGGCTGCCCCGTCACCTTCAGCCGCACCCATGAGACCGTGGAGCACGGTACCTTCCAGGTGGTGGTCGAGTACACCGAAGAGGCCGTGGGCAAGCTGGCCATGGAGCGCGCCGAAGCCTTGATCCAGGCCGCGCTGAACGGCACGCCCTTCGATGCCGAGGCCACGATTGCCGAGCTGCGCGAACTCGACGAGGACGACCGCATCGGCCCCTCGACCGGCGCCATCGTTGACGCCGCCGTGGCCCGTGGCATACCGTTTCGCCGCCTGACCAGCGGTTCGCTGGTGCAACTGGGCTGGGGCTCGCGTGCGCGCCGCTTCCAGGCCGCCGAGCTGGACTCCACCAGCGCCGTGGCCGAATCGATTGCCCAGGACAAGGACCTGACCAAGCGCCTGCTGCATGCCGCCGGCGTGCCCGTGCCCATGGGCCGCCCCGTGACCGACGTGGAAGACGCCTGGGCCGTAGCCCAGGAGGTAGGCCTGCCCGTGGTGGTCAAGCCCCAGGACGGCAACCAGGGCAAGGGCGTGGTGGTCAACATCACGACCCGCGAAGGCCTGGAAGCCGCCTACAAGGTGGCCAGCGAATTTGGCGACGAGATTCTGGTCGAGCGCTTTCTGCCCGGCCATGACTTCCGCATGCTGGTCGTCGGCGGCCAGCTGGTTGCTGCCGCCCGCCGCGAGCCCCCGCAAGTGCTGGGTGACGGCACCCACACCATCCGCGAGCTGGTGAACATCGTCAACCAGGATCCGCGCCGCGGCTCGGGCCACGGTACGGCACTGACCAAGATCCGTCTCGACGACATCGCCATCGCGCGCATTGCCTCCGAAGGATTGAGCCCCGACTCCGTGCCCGCCCAGGGCCAGCGCGTGGTGCTGCGCAACAACGCCAATCTGTCCACCGGCGGCAGCGCCACCGATGTGACCGATGACGTACATCCCGAAATCGCGGCACGCGCGATTGAAGCCGCACAGACTATCGGACTGCATATCTGCGGCGTGGACGTGGTGTGCGAAACCATGCTCAAGCCCCTGGAAGAGCAAAGCGGCGGCATTGTGGAAGTGAACGCCGCCCCCGGCCTGCGCATGCATCTGGCGCCCTCCTTCGGCCGTCCTCGCAATGTGGGCGTGCCCATGGTGGACGAACTGTTTGCCCCTGGCGACGATGGCCGCATTCCGCTGGTCGCCGTCACCGGCACCAATGGCAAGACCACGACCACGCGCGTGATCGCCCATCTGTTCACCTCGCATGGCTGGCGTACCGCCATGACCAATACCGATGGCGTGTGGGTCAACGGCCGCCAGATCGACAGCGGCGACTGCTCGGGCCCCAAGAGCGCCCGCAACGCCCTGGCCCACCCCGAGACCGACGCAGCCGTGCTCGAATGCGCACGCGGCGGCATTCTGCGCGAAGGCCTGGGCTTTGACCGCTGCCAGGTCGCCGTGGTCACCAATGTGGGCGAAGGCGACCACCTGGGTCTGAACTTCATCACCACCAAGGAAGATGTCAGCGTTCTCAAGCGCGTCATCGTGCAGAACGTGGCTCCCACCGGCTATGCGGTGCTCAACGCGGCCGACCCTCTGGTCGCCGCCATGGCCCATGTCTGCCCCGGCAAGGTCATCTTCTTTGCCGCCGACCGCCACCACCCCGTCATGGCCACGCACCGCGCCCAGGGCAGCCGCGTGGTCTATGTGGACGGAGACTCCATCGTGGCGGCAGAAGGTTCGTGGCGCGAATCGATCCCGCTGCGCGAGATTCCGCTGACCCGGGGCGGCACCATCACCTTCCAGGTGGAGAACATCATGGCCTCCATCGGTGCGGCCTGGGCGTCCGGCCTGCCCTGGCAGACCATTCGCCGCGGCCTGGCCGGCTTCCTCAACGACAGCGACAACGCCCCGGCACGTTTCAACGTGATGGATTACAAGGGCGCGACCATCATTGCCGACTACGGCCACAACCCCGACGCCATGCGCGCGCTGGTGCAGGCCGTAGAAGCCATGCCTGCCAAGAAGCGCAGCGTGGTGATTTCCGGCGCCGGCGACCGCCGCGACCAGGACATCGTCGAGCAGACCCAGATCCTGGGCAAGGTGTTCGACGACGTGATCCTCTACCAGGATGCCTGCCAGCGCGGCCGCGAAGACGGCGAAGTGCTGGGTCTGCTGCGCAAGGGCCTGGAAGGCGCTGCCCGCACCAGCTACAGCACCGAAATCCACGGCGAATTCCTCGCCATCGATCATGCCCTTGCCCGCCTGCAACCCGGCGATCTGTGCCTGGTGCTGGTGGATCAGGTGGAAGAGGCGTTGGAACACCTGAGAAAACATGTAGAGCAGCAGTAACCCCCTGAGGCGCTTTGCGCCTTCCCCCTCACGAGGGGGACGACAGCCTTTGCTGCGCGGCGGCGCTTGCTGGCTGTCTCTCGCTTGGGGTGCGCCAGTTTTACTGGCTCTGCTCCCTTGAACTCAACCCGGCCCAGGCCGGGTTTTGTTATGGAAAGCAGAGCATGTTGCGCAGATGCAGCAAGCGTTTGCAGCATGTTTCAGGCATGACGGTGAATCTTTATGATGCCAGCCATGACTTTGCAATCGTTTCGCCGCATTGCCACCTGCCTGCTGGGCCGGTGCGTGCTGGCATGGTTTGCACTGTCCATGGGCGCCGCCGTGGCGTCGCCGCTGGTTCAGCCGCATGGCTTTGAGCTGATCTGTACCAGCACCGGCGCCGTGAAGCTGATCGTCATCGGTGAGGACGGCAGCAGCGATCACATCGTTCTGGGTGCAGGACATCTTGATTGCCCCATGTGTCTGCCCCATGCAGCGCCACCGCCGCCCGCGCTGCAGTTGCCGCCCCCAGCGGCATCACCTCTTTGGCATGCGCTTCAGCCCGTGGAGCGGGCTCGCATCGCGTCGATTACCGCCGACCCTCTGCCCGCGCGCGGGCCACCCCCTGCTGGAATCTGAACCATTTCCGGCTCTGGCGCAGACCTGATCTGCGCAGGCCGCTATCAGATTCATAGGAGCCAAAGCGCTCCGGGGACATTGCATGAAGAAGTTTTTATTGCCACTCATGGCGGGTGGCATCGCATGGCCATGCCTGGCGCAAAGCGCGCAGGACATTTCCGAAGCACCCGAGCGCAGCAGAGAGCTGGGCATGGTCACCGTTACCGGCGGCCAGCCCAGCTCGCTGCCCACGCAGATTCCGACCACGATAGAAGGCATCACGCGCGAGGAGATAGAGACCCGCATCAATGCCACCGACAGCGAGGACGCGCTCAAATACATGCCCAGCCTGTTGGTGCGCAAGCGCTATATCGGCGACTACAACCACGCCATCCTCTCCACGCGGGCTTCGGGCACGGGCAACAGCGCACGCTCGGTCGTCTATGCCGACGGTATTCTGCTGTCCAACTATCTGGGCAATGGCATTGCCAACGGCACCAACTACGCGCCGCGCTGGGGCCTTGTCACACCCGAGGAAATCGAGCGCGTCGATGTGATGTACGGCCCGTTCTCGGCGGCCTACCCGGGCAACTCCGCCGGTGCCGTGGTGGACTATGTGACGCGCATGCCCGACAAGCTCGAAGCCCATGTGGCAGCCGGCTACTCGTCCCAACCCAGCAGCAATGTGCTGGGCAGCAGCGGCCACTACAGCAGCTGGAACAGCAGCGCCTCCATCGGCAGCAGAAGCGGTCCCTGGTCGTTCTGGATCAACCTCAACCATACGGACAGCCACAGCCAGCCGTTGACCTTTCCCTTTGTGCTGCAATCGGCCGGCTCGGCAGGCAGCGCGGGCACGCCAGTGACAGGCGCCATCGCAGGACTGAACACCACCAACCAACCCTGGTACATCCTGGGTGCAGGCACCCAGTACCACACGCAGCAGGATCACGCCAAGATCAAGCTGGCCTATGACATCACGCCCACGCTGCGCGCCAGTTACACGCTGGGCTGGTGGCAGAACAGCGCCAAAGGCCGGGCCGAGAGCTATCTCAAAGGCCCCGACGGCCAGACCGTCTACAGCGGCCCCATCAATATCGATGGCAAGAGCTATATGGTGTCGCCCACGGCCTTTGGCCTGAGCCGGGACAGCCAGACCCACACCATGCATGGCGTCTCTCTCAAAAGCCACGCACGCGAGACTTTTGACTGGGAACTCAGCGCCAGCCTCTACGACTACGGCAAGGACCAGCAACGCGTACCCACCATCGCCCTGCCTGCTGCAGCCCAAGGCGGTGCCGGCACCTTGCAGGATCAGAACGGCACGGGCTGGAACACCGTCGCCGCCAAGGGCACCTGGCGGCCCGACGGCCTGCAGGGCGCGCATATTGTGGACTTTGGCGCGGGCCGCGATGCCTACAAGCTAGACATTCGCAAATACGGCGTGCTGGGCGACTGGCAATCCGGCCCCGCGAATCCGCAAGCCCTGGTCAGCCAGGTCGGCGGCCGCAGCGAGACGCGCTACCTCTGGGCGCAGGACAGCTGGAAGATTTCCTCCAGGTGGAAGTCCGTGCTGGGCCTGCGCTGGGAAGACTGGACGGCCAGCGACGGCCACACCGCCACGGCCAGCAGCCAGCTCGGCTATGACAAGCGTAGCGAATCGCATTTCTCGCCCAAGGCGGCACTGGCGTACCAGCTGGCCCGCAACACCACGCTCAAGGCATCGCTGGGCCGCTCGGTGCGCTTTCCCACTGTGGGCGAGCTGTATGGCGCGACCTCGGGCGGTGCGCTGTCCTTTATCAACAACCCGAATCTGAAACCCGAGCGCTCCTGGACCAGTGAACTCTCTGCAGAGCAGGACCTTGGCAATGGCCTGCTGCGCGCCACGCTGTTTCATGAGAGCACGCGCGACGCGCTCTACAGTCAGCTGATTCCGGGCAGCACCACCTCGGCCGTGCAGAACGTGGACAAGGTGCGCACCACGGGGCTGGAGCTGTCTTACTCGGCGCAGTCCGTCGGACGATCCATAGGGCTTCGCGGACTGGACCTGGGCGGCAGCCTGACCTGGGCCGACTCCCAGATCGTGGCCAATGCCGCCAACCCCGCCAGCGTGGGCAAGTGGCAGCCCCGCGTGCCGCGCTGGCGCGCCACGGCCTGGGCCACCTATCAGCCCACGGACCGCTGGGCACTGACGGTGGCTGCGCGCTACAGCGGCCGCCAGTACTCGAATCTGGACAACAGCGATGTCAATGCCAGCACCTATATGGGGGCCAGCAAATACTTCACCGTCGACCTGCGCGCCCGCTACCAGATCGACAAGCAGCTATCGGCAGCCTTTGGCATAGACAATCTCAACAACTACCAGTACTGGAACTTCCATCCCTACCCGCAGCGCACCTATACGGCCTCGCTGCGCTGGGATCTTTAAGCGGCTTGCAAACGGTGGGTCTTGCGCATGCTGAAAGTGCCAAGACCTGCCATGACGGCCAGCACCACGCCCAGCGCGCAGGCCCCCTGCCAGCCGTTGATGCGCCAGGCCAGCGTGCCCAGCGCCGAGCCTGCGGCCGCGCCCGTGAAGTAGCCCGTCATATAGACGGCATGCATGCGCCCGCGCGCCGCGGGCAGCAGTTGGGACACCGTGGCCTGGTTGGTGATGTTCAGGCATTGCAGGCCAAGATCAATCACCACCATGCCCAACACAAACCAGCCCAGGTGCGCACCACCCCACCACAACATGGGCCAGGACAGCAGCAGGGCCAGCGCGCCGATGGCGCAGCTCACGCGGCCCAGGCCCTTGTCCACCAGTCGCCCGGCCTGCGTGGCGACCAGTGCACCCGCGGCTCCGGCCAGACCGATCAAGCCGATCTGCCCGTCATCCAGCCCCAGTGGCCCGGCAGACAGCTGCAGCGCCATGGTGGAAAAAAGCACGCTGCAGGAGGCAAACGCCAGCGCGCTGACCAGAGTGCGCTGACGCAGACCCGGCTGGCTGCGCAGCAGTTGCCACATGCTGCCCAGCACCTGGGGATAACTGGCGGGGCTGGGGTTACGCGATGCAGGCAGCGCCTTCCACAGCCACAAAGCCACCACGGTCATCACCAGAGCAGCGCCCTGGTACACGGCTTGCCAGCCCCAGGTGTCTGACACCACACCGGCCACGCTGCGCGCCAGCAGAATACCCAGCAGCAGCCCGCTCATCACCCAGCCCACGGCGCGGCCACTCTGGCCCGGTTGCGCCAGCGCTGCGGCCATGGGCACCAGCACCTGTGCTGCCACCGAAAACAGGCCCGCCATCAGCGTGCCCAGCAAAAACAGATTCAGATTGCCCGCCAGCCCGCACAGAGCCTGGCCCAAGGCCGCCAGCAGCATCAGCGTGACGGCCAGACCGCGCCGCTGCAGCTTGTCGCCCAGGGGCGCCAGCAGCAGCAAGCCGCAGGCATAGGCCACCTGGGCCAGCGTCACACTGGCGGCCGCCGCCGATTCGGCGACCTCGAAGTGCTGAGCAATGGAATGCAGCAGCGGCTGATTGAAATAATTACCGCCCGCGCACAAACCGCAGGCCA
This sequence comes from Comamonas resistens, assembly GCF_030064165.1. Taxonomy (NCBI): domain Bacteria; kingdom Pseudomonadati; phylum Pseudomonadota; class Betaproteobacteria; order Burkholderiales; family Comamonadaceae; genus Comamonas; species Comamonas resistens. The sequence goes on along the minus strand of NZ_CP125947.1, from coordinate 722,748 downwards.
GAGCCATCAGCAACAACGAAGAAGCGCCCAGACCGGGCGCGGATTTTGGAGATGACATGGAAAACCAGCCACGGCCAGAACGGCTGCGGCATACCAAAGAAAGCAAGAGGATTGGTGCGTTCCGAGCAGGTCGGCGCACCCGGGAGATTTGGCTGGTGCTGACGAAGCACCCCGGGAATCTGTATTGCCATGCAGACGAGCAAGCGCCGCGGCAGAGCTGTATTGTCCCCAGAGCACCGCTTTTTCGGCGGCGATCAGGCACAATTCCCTGTCAGCAAACAAGGGTTAACCCTTAATTTCTTTCAACTCTGCTCTCACCCATGCGCACCCCCATGAAAATTCTTTCCGCCGTTCTTGTTGCCGCTGCAGCCACCGTTGGAACCATGGCCTTTGTGGGCATGAGCCATGCCGAACAGATCGGCGCCGTGGATACCGTCTTCAAATGGATTGGCCCCGATCACAAAATCGTGGTCGATGCCTATGACGACCCCAAGGTACAGGGCGTGACCTGCTACGTCTCGCGCGCCAAGACCGGCGGCATCAAGGGCGGCCTGGGTCTGGCCGAGGACCGCTCCGAAGCCTCCATCGTCTGCCAGGCCACGGCAGGCATACAGATTACCGAGCCGCTCAAGCAGCAGGAAGAAGTGTTTACCGAGCGCACCTCGCTGCTGTTCAAGCGCCTGCGCGTGGTGCGCATGGTGGACGCCAAGCGCAATGCCCTGGTCTATATGACCTATTCCGACCGCGTCATCGAAGGCTCGCCCCAGAACAGCGTGACGGCCGTGGCCGTGCCCCACGGCACGCCCATCCCGCTCAAGAAATGAAGACTGGCATCACCCTGGATCTGCTGGCCATGGCTCTCAGCGGCCCGGTGGTCCATGCCCTGCCCTCTGAGCGCGCCCTTCCCGGCAATACCTCGGAGCACGACATCAAGCTCAGCCTGATAGAGACGGGGGCCACCATGAGCGAGCAGACCCTGAAATGCGGTCTGGTCAGCGAGAAAGAGCTACAGCAAACCCGTGCCCGGCACCGCAAGAACATGCCCGGGCAGCTGGGTTTCAGCGTCGCCGAATACGACAGCATCTATACCAAGGCGCTGACCGGTTTTCAGCAGAGATGGTCAGCCATGAATGCGCAGCAGCGCGAACAGGAACGTCAGCAAATTCACATGCTGAACAAGAGCTCGCGCTGAGCCTGCGTGGCCGCTAGGCTAGCGGTTAGCCGAAGGCCAGCCCGCCTGCATCCAGCGCCGGCGGGCGCTGCAGATCTTCGTTCACGCCCATGGTCTGGCTGGCGCGCTCCACGGCCTGCCATAGCAGCGCCGGCATTTGCAAGATCGCTTCGGGGGAATCGGCTGCGTCAATCCAGTGGCTGATCTGCAGATGCTGCTCATGGGTCAGCAAGTCCAGGTGCAGCATTTCGTCAATGGTCTTCATGGTGATTCTCCCTGCTTGTCTGGCCCGGCGCTGCACGACTTGTGGCGGGCTTGTCTATGCAATATAGGGGCAAAAAGCCCCAACGCAAGAAATTGCTGCACCAGCAAAAACCATAGCTGCCAGCGCATGTGTTGCATGCCAAAAGGCGGTTTTCATGGAGATTCCTGCGGTACGCTGGCATGGCAGGCGGCGACAAAAGCCTCCAGCGCTGGAGAGCGCCTCTTGCCCTCACGCTGCACCAGCGAGAAATTGCGCCACATGCGCGGCAGGGTGGTGGGCAGGATCTCCAGTGTCCGGGCCTGCAACTGTGCCTCCACCAGCACGCGCGACAGACAGCTGATGCCCAGGCCCTGCTCCACGCAGCGCGCAATCGCCTCCGAGCTGCCCAGCGTGGCCGCAGCCGGCAGTTGATGCAGATGCGGCAGCAGCGCATGCTCGACCATTTCGCGCGTGCCCGAGCCGGCCTCGCGCAGCAGCCAGGCGGCCTTGCGCAGCGCCGCCACACCCAGCGGCTTGCTGCGCGCCTGCTGGGCCAGCAAATCGCCGGGCGAGGCCACAATGACCAGCTCGTCGCTGAGCCAGGGCTCGACCTCCAGCCCCTGCCAATGGCTGCTGCCTTCGATCAGGCCCAGATCCACCTCCAGCGCCTGCACGGCTTCGCCCACCTCCTGGGTATTGGCAATCTGCAGATCCACACGCACCAGCGGGTGCGAGCGTGCCAGCCTGGCCAGCACCTGCGGCAGGGCGTAGGTGCCGATGGTGGTGCTGGCCGCCACGCGCAGGCGCACCGGCATATTGGCTGCCTTGGCCGAAAACGCCTGCTCTATGCCCCGGGTCTGCTCCAGCACGGCCAGCGCCTGAGGCAGCAAGGCCCGGCCCGCATCGTTGAGCACCAGGCGCTTGCCCACGCGCTCGAACAGCGGCACGCCCAGGCCGGACTCCAGCTGCTGCAGCGCAGCACTGGTCGCAGATTGCGAAAGTGCTACCTCTTCTGCAGCAGCTACCGTAGTCCCTGCCTGGGCTACAGCGCAAAAAATCTCCAATTGACGCAAGGTGAGGTGCAGCATGGTGGACTCGTGTTCGGAAAATGCCTGGGGCCAATCGCCGCTTGCAGCGAAGGCACCGAACTGTCTGGGCGATCAACTTGCTTGCCTTACCAAGCAAATCAGGAGCTTAGTCGAATAGCAGGAACGCAAGCACCCAATCTACCTGTTTTATCGATTGATCTTACAAAAACTATTCGTTATACAGATATAACCAGAAAATCTAAAGTGAAACCCGTCACTGCCAGCCACGCGCCGTGTGCATCAGGCAGCCGGAGGTTTCATGAATACAAGCACTATTTCCCATGCCAGCCCGCCCCAGGGTTGGATGCACCGGACAACAGCCATGGTTCCCGGCCTGCTGCTGGCTGGCGCCATTGCCGCTGCCGCCACCTGGCTGGCCCAGTTCCCCGCCGTCAGGAACAATGGTCTGAGCGCGCTGACGCTGGCCATCATCATCGGCCTGGTCATCGGCAATACCGTCTACCCGGCCATCGCCAGCCAGTGCGGCAGCGGCATCGCCTTCACCAAGGCCCGCCTGCTGCGTACCGGCATCGTGCTCTACGGCCTGCGCCTGACGTTTCAGGATATTGGCCAGGTCGGCATGGCCGGTGTGGTGATCGACGCACTGGTGCTGTCCAGCACCTTTCTGCTGGCGCAATGGATAGGCCAGAAGCTGCTGGGCATGGACAAGCGCACCACCTTGCTGGTGGGGGCCGGCGCCTCCATCTGCGGCGCTGCCGCCGTGCTGGCCACCGAGCCCGTGGCCAAGGGCCGCGCCGAAGACGTGGCTGTGGCCGTGGCCACCGTGGTGGTGTTCGGCACCATAGGCACCTTTCTCTACCCGGCGCTGTTCCACTGGAATGCCGAGTACGGCTGGATAGACACCAGCATGCAGCAGTATGGTGTTTTCGTCGGCTCCACCGTGCACGAAGTGGCCCAGGTCGTGGCCGCCGGCGAAGCCATAGGCAGCCAGGCCGCAGACACGGCCGTGATCGCCAAGATGGTGCGCGTGATGATGCTGGCACCGTTTCTGCTGGTGCTGTCCATGTGGCTGTCGCGCAGCGAACGTAGCGTGGGTGTGAACAACGGCCAGCCCGGCAACAAGATCACCATTCCCTGGTTTGCCTTGGGCTTTGTGCTGATGGCCGGTATCAACTCCCTGGGCGTGCTGCCCAAGGAAGTGGTCAGCGTCGGCATTCAACTCGACAACGCGCTGCTGGCCCTGGCCATGGCTGCCCTGGGTCTGACCACCCATATCCGCGCCGTGCGTGCTGCCGGCACCAAACCGCTGATTCTGGCACTGGCCCTGTTCATCTGGCTGCTGGTCGCCGGCCTGGCTTTGAATCTGTGGATTCCCACCCTGTTTTGATAGCAGCTTGCGCCTGACCGGAGTACAACTCAAATATTGATAGGGCGGAGACCCTTTAAAGGAGAGCGCAAAGCGCTCTCCTTTTTTATTGCTTCCACAAAATTCAAGGGAATACCCTATATATCAATGCGGACTCAATTAGTTTGAATTGCAAATTAATTGATGACGCAGCAAAATTCAGCCCATGTCTTTTGCCGATGCTCCCTCCCGCGACCGCCTGGGCTTTCTCATGGTCACCCTCACGCGCCAATGGCGGCGTTTTGTTGAAGAACAACTGGCTGCCAGCGGCCTGACCGATGCCACCTGGACGCCGCTTCTGCACCTGCGCGCCTGGGGCGATGGCGTGACGCAAAAGGAGCTGGCCGAGCGCGTGGGCCTGGACAGCTCCAGCCTGGTGCGCCTGCTGGACATTCTCGAAGGCAAGAGCTGGGTGGAGCGCCGCGCCGACGCGGCCGACCGCCGCAGCAAACGCATCTTTCTCACGGCCGAAGGCCATAGTGCCGTGGACCATGTACGCGCCACCATGCTGGAGGCCGAGCTCAGCCTGCTGCAGGACCTTGAGGACTCCGAGGTCGAGGCCATGCTGGACGGCGTCAACAAGATTCGCGCCCGCATCGAGCAAATGCAGAGCCAGCGCTGCACACAAGCTCACACCGAAGCCGAGGAACGCGCATGAGCGTGGCTGCCTATGACCGCCTGCTGGAGGGCGCCACGCGATGGGGCTTTGACAGCGCCCGCCTGCGCCAGCATCTGCGCACGGCCTTTGCAGCCTGTATTGCCGTATTCGCCGCCTGGGCCCTGGGGCTGGAGCACCCGCAATGGGCGGGCATGACGGTCTGGGCCGCCTCCCAGCCGCTGCGTGGCCAGTTGCTGGAGAAAAGCTTTTTCCGTATCACCGGCACCATCATCGGCACGGCCGCCGGCGTAGTGCTGGTGCTGATTGCCAACGGCGATCTGCTCTGGCTGGTCACGGGCCTGGCCGTGTGGATGGGCGTCTGCGCTGGCCTGGGCAATCTGCAGCGCAGCTTCGCCTCCTACGGCACCATGCTTTCCGGCTACTCGGCAGCCATGGTGGCCCTGCTGGACAACGGCAACCCCGCCCATGTCTATGAGCTGGGCTGGGACCGCCTGTTCACCGCACTGACCGGTGTGGTCGCGGCCCTGATCGTGGGCTGGCTGCTCACGCCCGTGGGTGCGGAAATCCCCGGCGACGGCCGGGTACGCCGCCTCTGCGCCCGCCTGCTGCGCGATATTGCCGAAGCCGCCCAGGCCACGGCCAGCGGGCATAGCACCCTCAGCCCCAGGGATCTGGCCGAACGCCTGGCCGTCATGGCCGCCATCGAGGAAGGGCTGGACCCGCATGCCGCAGGCTCACAGCGTTCGCGCCGCGCCGTGCGGGCGCTGCGCCGCCTGATCAATACCCAGATCTCGGCCCTGCTCTGGCTGCGCGACAGCACGGGCAAGACCATCACTCCCCAGTTCTCGCCCGACCAAGCCCAGGCCATGACGGCCGCGCTGGAGCAGGCCGCCATGCTGCTCGAAACCCAGCCTGCACCGCTGGCCGCCATCGACGCCATCGCCACGGCCCGCAGCGCCGCCGCCGGCTGGGGCCATGCCGAGGAGATCCTGGGCAATATCGGCCTGGCCCTGCAGGCACACTTTGTAGCTGCCAGCGACCTGACTCTGCCGGCCCACCATCGCGCACGCCAGTTGCCCGTGGTCCTGCACAGCGACTGGGTGGGCGCGCGCCGGGCCATGCTGCGGGCCTTCAGCTCCATTTTTCTGGTCGGCCTGATCTGGGTGGTCACCGGCTGGCATGGCGGCGCCTATATGCTCTTGGGCCTGTCGGTGATGATCACCGTGTTCTCCTCGTTCGAGAACCCTGCCTTCACCATGCGCTTTGTGATTCTGGGCCAGGCCATGGGCGCGGGCGTGGCGCTGGTCTGCCAATGGTTTGCCTGGCCGTTTGCCAACAGCCAATTGCAGATGGTGCTGATGATGCTGCCCTTCATCTTTCTTGGCGCCCTGCTGCTCAGCCACCGCCGCACCACGCTGTACGGCTTTGACTGCAATATGGTCATTCTGCTCGCGCTGTCGCCGCATTTCCCCTATCAGCTGGATGTGGGCCACTCGCTGTCCATGGCCTTTGCCATCGTCACCGGCCCGCTGGCCGGCTGGGCAGCCTATCGCTTCATCCTTCCCGTCACCGCGCAAGGCAGGCTCAACGGCCTGCGCGCCATGATGGTTCACGAGCTGCAGGACATGGCCTCGGCCCCCGCACATGCCCGCGACGTGCGCGTATGGCGCGCCCGCCTCTACCACCGCCTGTTGCGCCTGGTGCGCGCCTCCGAAAAAGTCAGCGCCCCCGCCGTGCAGGAAGCCGCCGACTGCGGCCTGGCCGCGCTGCGCGTAGGCAAGGCCGTGTTGATTCTGCATACGCTGGAAGGTGATGTACTTTTATCCGAAAGCACCTTGCGCAGCGTGCGCAGTGCGCTACAAAGACTGCAGCAGTTACCCAGCTCCCCCGCCAAGGCTGCGCCGCTGCTGCAAGGCCTGGCCCGGCGCATACAACAGCGCCAGCCCGAACAGGCCCTGCAGCTGCAGCTTGCTGCCCAGGACATCATCGGGCACCAGAGGTTTTTTGCCAGCACGGCTGGCATTGCCTGATTGATGGGCCCCAAAAAAGCCGCTGTAACAGCGGCTTTTTTCTTTCCGGCTTCCTCGATGCAGCCGCGATACCCCTGACGCTGCCACGGAGGATGCACAGCGCCTTCCACAAGCGTACAGTGATTGAACGTCCATCCGTGGAAAGGCAACCGCCATGTGGGTGCTGCTCCTTGCGCCGTTCATCGGCCTGCTGTACGTGTCGCTGTACAACCATGCACAGCCCACGCTGTTCGGCTTCCCGTTCTTCTACTGGTATCAACTGGCCTGGGTCTTCGTCAGCGCGCTGCTGACATGGCTGGTCTACCGCCATTACTTCGGTGCGTCCGACGGGGAGAGCTCATCATGAGCGGCACCACCATCCACTGGACCGCGCTCGCGGTCTTCGCCTTCTTCTTTGCGCTGGTCACGGTGCTGGGCTTTGTCGCTTCACGCTGGCAGCGCGGGGCGGCGGCACCGGCCCAGCATCTGGACGAATGGGGCCTGGGCGGCAGGCGCTTCGGCGGCTGGATCACCTGGTTTCTCGTGGGCGGCGACTTCTACACGGCCTATACCGTGATCGCGGTGCCGGCCCTGGTCTACGCGGTCGGAGCCTACGGCTTCTTCGCCCTGCCCTACACCATCGTGGTCTACCCCATCGTCTTCGCGATCATGCCGCGGCTCTGGCAGGCGGCCCGCGATGCCGGCCATGTGACCGCGGCCGACGTGGTCTACGGCCACTACGGCTCGCGCACGCTGGAGCTGGCCGTGGCCCTGACGGGCGTGATCGCCACCATGCCCTATATCGCGCTGCAACTGGTCGGCATGCAGGTCGTGATCCAGGCCCTGGGGCTGCAGGGAGAGCTGCCGCTGGCTCTGGCCTTCGTGATCCTGGCGCTCTACACCTACTCGGCCGGGCTGCGCGCGCCGGCGCTGATCGCCTTCGTCAAGGACTTGATGATTTACATCGTGGTGCTCGCCGCCGTGGTGCTGGTGCCGGCCAAGCTCGGCGGCTACGCGGCCGTGTTCCAGGCCGCGGACAGCGCCTTCGCGGCCAAGGGCGGCAGCACGGGCCTGCTGCTGCAACCCGCCCAGATGCTGCCCTATGCCACGCTGGCCCTGGGCTCGGCACTGGCGGCCTTCATGTACCCGCACACGCTGACCGGCATCTTCGCGGCCAAGAGCGCCAACACCATCCGCAAGAATGCGGTGTTCCTGCCCGCCTATACGCTGCTGCTGGGCCTGATCGCCCTGCTGGGCTATATGGCCTATGCCGCACACCTGAGCATCAAGACGCCCAACGATGTAGTGCCAGCACTGTTCGCCACGCTGTTCCCCGAGTGGTTCAGCGGCTTCGCGTTCGCGGCCATCGCCATCGGCGCCCTGGTGCCTGCGGCCGTGATGTCGATTGGCGCGGCCAATCTGTTCACGCGCAACTTCTGGAAGGCCTATGTGAACCCCGAGGTCACGCCCGAGGGCCAGGCCAAGGTCGCCAAGCTGGCTTCGCTGGTCGTCAAGCTCGGTGCCCTGGTGTTCATCCTGTTCGTGCCCACGCAGTTTGCGCTGTACCTGCAACTGCTCGGCGGCGTGTGGATCATGCAGACGTTTCCCGCCGTGGTCTGCGGCCTTTACTTCAAGGGGCTGCGCGCCCCGGCACTGTTCACGGGCTGGGCCTTGGGCATGCTGACGGGAACCGCCCTGGCGTTTGGCGACGGTATCAAGCCGGTGCACAGCTTTGTGCTGGGCGGCCACAGCTTCGCGGTCTACACCGGGCTGTTCGCGTTGCTGCTCAACTTCGTGGCCGTTCTGGCCGTACAGGCCGCGCTGTCCATGAAGCATCACACAGTACCCCATGCACAGGCCTGAGTCATCAGGCAGCTGCTGAAAGACCGCTCGAAAGATGGGCGGCAATCGCCGCCTCGCCCACACCATAAAGCCCGGCCAACGCCGAGGGCGTGGCTACGGCGCGCGGCTCGCCCACGTCCAGCAGCCGCCCGCGCCCCAGCAAGGCAATGCGTGTTGCCACGCGCAAGGCATGCTCGGGCTGATGGGTGGACAGCAGCACGGCCATGCCCTGGGCACTCAGCACGGCGATCTGCTCCAACACTCGAATCTGGTTGCCGAAGTCCAGGCTTGCCGTGGGTTCGTCCATGACCAGCAGCGCGGGCTCCTGCGCCAAAGCGCGCGCGATCAGCACCAGTTGCCTCTCGCCACCGCTCAGCTCCGTATAGCGGCGTGCGGCCAGATGGGCGATCTGCAGCCGCTGCATGCAGGCCAGGGCCAGGACCCTGTCTGCGCGTGATGGCCTGGCCAGCAAAGGCAGGCGCGCGGCACGGCCCATGAGCACCATGTCCAGCGCCTCGAAGGCAAACACCCCGGCCTGGGCCTGGGGTACATAACCGACGCGGCGCGCAAATTCGGCTCGCGGCCAATGCTGCACCAGCTGGCCCTGCACCAGCACCTGACCCGCCAGCGGCGGCAGCAGGCCCAGCACGGTGCGAAACAGCGTGGTCTTGCCGCAGCCGTTGGGGCCGAGCAGGCACAGCACCTCGCCAGCGGCAATGCACAGGTCCACCGCCTCGCTGACCATGCGCCTGCCATGGCCGGTACGCAGTCCAAGCAACTCCAGCACCGACATCAGGCCTCTCCTTCGCGACGGCCCGTGCGGGCCAGCAGATACAGAAAGAAAGGCGCACCGACCAGGGCCGTCAGAATGCCCAGCGGCAGCTCGATGCGCGCCATGGTCCGGGCCAGGGTATCGGCCGCCACCACAAAGCCCGCACCCAGCAGCGCCGAGGCCGGCAGCAGCCGTACGAAATCGGGGCCGACCAGCAGGCGCGCCACATGCGGCACCACCAGCCCGACCCAGCCTATGATGCCGGCCAGCGACACCGCCGTGCCCAGCGTGGCGCAGACCACCAGCACCAGGCGCAGCCGCCCGACCGGCACGCCCAGGGCGCGCGCCTCCTCGTCGGGCAGGGCCAGTAAATTGATGCGCCAGCGCAGCAGCAGCAACGGAACCAGGGCCATCAGCATCACCGGCGCCGTGCCGGCCACATCCTGCAGCGTCACGGCCGACAGTCCGCCCATGAGCCAGAAGGTGATGGTGGGTAGTTGGGTGTTCGGATCGGCCAGGGTCTTGATCAAGGCAATGCCTGCGCCCAGCAAGGCGCCCAGCGCAATGCCGGCCAATACCAGCACCAGTACCGGATCGTGCCTGCGCACGCAGGCGCTGATGGCCACCACGATGGCCACGGCGACCAGCCCGCCGCCAAAAGCCAGCCATTGCACGGCGAACATAGCCAGGCCCAGATAGATGGCGATGACGGCGCCCAGGCCCGCGCCGGCCGAAACGCCCAGGATGTCGGGCGAAACCAGCGGGTTGCGGAACATGCCCTGGTAGGCCGCACCGGCTGCAGCCAGCATCGCGCCGACCGCCACGCCGGCCGCGATGCGCGGCAGCCGGATATTCCAGAGTACGGTTTCGGCCGCTGGCGGCAGCGGCGACGCCGCCCCCGTGGCCCGCGCCCACAGCGCTTCGGCCAGCTGTGCCGGTGCCAGCGCAAACTGGCCCGAGCCCAGCGCCCACAGCAGCACCAGCGCCAGCAAGGCCAGGGCCAACCACCAGCCCCAGGCCGTGGCAGCGCTCCTTGAAACAGAGCTTCCAGCGCTTACCCTGCCTAGATTGGAGCGGAATAACTTCATGAAAAATTCATACCCTCAGCGCGCAGCGTCCAGCAGCGCACGCAACTGGGACGGTGACAGCTGGGCGCCATAGAACAGCGCATGGAACTCGCGCACCGCCTGCTCCAGGGGCTTGGCGCCCTGCTGCGCCAGCCGGCCCGGATGCAGCTTCTCGAGCAGCCAGCGCACGCCGATCAGCCGGTTCACGCCAGGCGGGCCGTCCAGCCAGCCAAACGGCAGCACGGGCGCGCAGTGCACACGGCCGCTGCGCACGGCGCTGACGCCGCGCCACAAGGGGTCCTGGCGCACGCGCTCGGCAAAACCGGCCTCCTGGGTCAGTATGACTTCGGGGTCCCAGGCCAGGATCTGCTCCATGGAGACACGCGTGAGTCCACCCGTACCGGCCTGGGCCGCCACATTGCGGCCGCCCGCATAGTCGATCACCTCGACGTTGATGGAGCCCGCCAGCCCGGTTTCCAGGCCGTTGGCGCCGCGCCCCAGATAGACGCGCGGGCGCGCCTCTTGACCCAGGCCCGCGGTCACGCCGCGCACCAGCCTGGCGGCTTCGTCGGCATGGCGGGCCAGGATCTCGCCGCGCTCGGCAACGCCCAGCAGAGCGCCGACCTCGCGCAGCTGGCGCGCATGTTCGGGCAGGCTGCCCTGCACCAGCACGCAGGCCAGGCCCATCTGGCGCGCCAGACGTTCGGCGGCCGAGACATGGGTGGCATCGGAGGTCCCGGAATCCAGCACCAGATCGGGCTGTAGCGCCAGCAGCTTCTCTAGCGGCAGCGTGCTGCCACGCCCCGACAAGCGGCCCAGATAGGGCAAAGCCTGCAACTGAGGCCCCAGGTAGGTGCGCGCCGCATCACTCATTTGCATGGGCCAGCCCAGCAACTGCTGCGGCGCCAGCACGGCCAGCAACGCGCCGGCCGGCGGACCTGCGGCGAACACACGGCCCGGCCGTGCGGGCAGCGCGCCAAAGCGGGCGGCGATGACGGAGCGGTTGTCCTGCGCCCATCCAGGTCCCTGGCCAAGTCCGGCGGCCAGTGCCGCAGCCGAGCCTTGCAGCCATTGGCGGCGCGTCAACATGGCAAGCCTCGCGCGTCCGTGCGCTCCAGCTGCTGCCCACACCACTGCAGCAATGCCTCCTCGTCCACCGGCAAACGGACAAAGTCCCCGCCGGTAAAAGCCAGCCAGCCAGCCTCATGCCGGGCTGCCACGGCCGTGATCACGGGAATGCCGGCCTCGACAAAACCGGCGATCTCCTGGACAAAGCCACCGCCCGCGGCTTCGAGCTGGCCAAAGCAGTTGACCATGGCCAACTCCACGCCGTCGGCCAGCGCCTGGCGCAGCACCACGCTGGCCTGGGCCAGGGCCTGCGGGTTCAGGCTGCAGGCCTTTGAGCTGGCGCCCAGGTCCTCGGTCATCTCGAATTGCCGGCCGCTGCGCAGGTCCACGAGGCGCATGCACTTGTTGCCATTGGCGTACAGGCTCTGGCGATGCACCAGCCCGCCCACGCGCCGGCCCGATTGCTGCAGCCGCCGGGCCACGCTCTCCATCAAGGCTTCGATATCGTGCCGGTCATCGGGGTGGATCAGTGCCGCCAGCGGCGGCAGACCATGGTTGGTGCTCATGCAAGTCTTTCGATCAGGTCTATCCATCGACGCCGGTGCTCATACCTGCGGGCACGCTGTCGCGCGCAAACACCCAGGGGCCGTCGCTGCCGTTGGCATGCTTGAGTATCTGTTGCCCGGCGTCCGACAGCAGATAGTCGGCCAGCTGATTGACCGCCCTGCGCTGCGCAGCCGACGCCGGATGGCGCGGGCCGGGCGTGAGCAGCACATAGGGGCGGCGCATCAGCGGATCGCCATGCAGCAGCAGCTCGATCCCGGGAGCGCCCATCTTGCCGAAAGCCAGCGGGATATGCCCGACCACGGCATAGGCCTGCTCCCGGGCCGCCAGCTCCAGCACCGCCTGCGGGCGCGGGCCTGTGTCGGCGCGCAGCCAGCGCGCATCGGGGCGTATGCCGCCGCGCCGCCACAGGCGCTGCACCACGGTATAGCTGCCAGGGTCGCGCAACGCGATAAAGGGCGAGCCGGTTTCGGCAATGCGCCGCAGCGCCTGCGTGCCATCGCCGGCCGTGCGCACACCGGCCGGATCCTGGGAGGGTCCGGCAATCACATGCTCGTTCCAGCCCCAGACACGCGCGGCGGAAGCCATGCCGCTGGCCTCCAGAGCCATGGCTTCGTCGCTGGCGTGGATCAGCAGCATCTGCGCCTCGCCGCGCGTAAAAGCTGGCACCACGCCCTCCTTGGGTGCGGCCGCCACGGTGGTGACCGGCATGGCCAGGGCCTGACTGGTCTGCTCTGCCACGCGCGGCCACACGCCGCACAGCACCAGTCCGCCCACGGCCGCCACCTGTACGCCGGTGCCCGAAGCGGTTTTTGGTCCGGCCGCCAGGGCCGGACCGCCGGCAAGACCCAGTGCGGCCAGGCCTCGCAGCCAGTCACGGCGCGCCAGCGTTGTCTGAAGCAGGTGTTCCATGGCCATCAGAACCGGTAGCCAAGGTTCACGTACCAGCTTCGGCCCGGCATGGGCAGGCCGTCGGCCAACTGGTACCACTTGTCGCCGAGATTGGCCACGCCGAAGTCCAGCGTGGTGTCCGGGCGCGGCAGATAGCGGGCGCGCAGATTGGCCACACCATAGCCGGCCATCTGGTAGACCTGTGCCTGGCCGCTGGCCGACAGCGGCACCTTGCGGCCCTGCTCGGCTTCCAGCTCGGCGCGCAGCTGCCACTGGGCCTGCGGATTCCATTGCAGGGCCGCCGTCAGGCGCTGACGCGGCGTGTCCGTCAGCGTGATGCTGCGGTCGCTGAGATTGGTGCGGCTCAGATAGGTGTAGCCCGCATGCAGGGCCCACTGGGCCGAGAGCTGCTGCGCCAGCGACAGTTCAAGACCGATATTGCGCGTGCGCCCGACGTTCTGCGCCTGATTGCAGGTCTTGCCACCGCAGGCCGTGGAGTCCACGACCATGGTCTGGATCTGGTTCTGCACCCGGCTGTAGAACACGGCCGCCTGGCCCTTGCCGCCCTGCCAGGGCGTGCCGCTCAGGCCCAGCTCCAGATGGTTGGCCACCTCGGGCTTGAGGTCGGGTTTGGCCAGGGCCGTACCCATGCGCGCCGAATAGCGGTCCTTGATGGTCGGAAAGCGGCTCTTGTGCGAAGCGATCAGATAGACCTCGTCGCCCTGGGCCGTGAGCGCATAGCTCAGGCGCGCCAGCCCATTGGTGGCGTTGGTGGAGCCGGTGGGCCACTGGTAGACCTGCTTGGCGTCGCGCTGGTCATGGCTCAGGCCCAGCGTCAGGCGCCAGCGCTCGGCCAGGGTGATGTGGTCCTCGAGCACCAGTGAGGTGGTCACATCGCGGTAGTGCTTCTGCGGGTCCTTTCCCGAGGCCGCATCGGTGTGCTCGTCCTGCTTGTAATGGAAGGCCGCATGCAGCTCGTGGCCGGAGAAGGCGTAGTTGACCCACTCCAGGCTGGCGCCCTTGCTCACATCCTTGTAGCTGCTGGTCGGATCGTGGGCCGTGTAGCTGGCATCCTTGTACATGTCGAGACCGTTTTTGTAGGTATCGTGGTACAGGCGGGTCTTGAGCACATTGCTGCCATTGAGGCGGGTGGTGCTCAGAAAGTACAGGCTGTCCTTGTCCCAGTAGGGCCAGCGCCAGTAGCGCACGGCGTTCTTTTGCGTGGACTGGCCGGTGTAGACGGGATTGCCCTTCTCGCCTTCCTGGCGCACATAACCAAAAGCGTATTCGTCCGTGGCATTGGGCGTGAGTCCCAGCTTGAAGGACAGACGCTTGTCTGTGCGATCCGCGTTCTCGCGGTTGCTGCCGGTATCGGTGGGCTGCTTCTTGTAATCCCTGAAGCCCTTGGGCAAAGGGAAAGTGTCGGCATCCAGGTAGGAGGCGCCCAGTTGGTAGTACCAGCTGCCCTGATTGCCACCCAGATTGAACGCAGCCTTGCGCTCACTGCCGCTACCCAGGCCCAGACGCACGTCGCCCTCGAAGGACTTGACCGGCTTGCGCGTGACCAGATTGACGGCACCACCCAGCGTATTCGGGCCGTACAGCAGCGAAGCGCCGGCCTTGGCCACGTTGATCTCGGCCAGATCGAAGGTGGTGAAGCGGCCCAGATCCACATAGCCGTCATAGGGCACATACAGCGGCACGCCATCCACAAAAATAGGCACCTGGCGCGAGTCGAAGCCGCGCAGATTGATCATTTCCTCGTTGCGACTGTTGCGCGACAGGCTCACGCCGGGGAGATTGCGCACCGCATCGGCCACGGTATTGGCGTTGGTCCGCTCCATCTCGGCGCTGCCGACGCGCTGCATGTCGCCGGCTCCGAGTTCTTCGGCATCGCGCCGGGTGCTGACCTCCACCGTGCCCAGCATGAAGGTCTGGCTGGGCGTTTCGGCTGCGGCCTCCGGTGCCACCTGGGCCCAGGCTGCCCCCATGGGCACGATGGCCAGGGCGCCCCACAACCAACTGCGACGAAGAACAAAACTGGGGGGATGGACCTGGAAAACCGTGGAATGCTGTGGCATGGCGTTGGCTTGGAATTGTTGTCGAATGTAAAAAACCGTCGATTCTAGCCATCGCTATTCATTTTTTGAATAACGACTACCAAAGGCCTCTCATAAGCCAAACGACATACACCCTCCAATGGAAAAGGCCACCGCAAGGGTGGCCTTTTCCGCCAAGCGCTTTCCAGGCTCAGACGCAGGTGATCGCCACCGCCTTGGAAATCAGATAGGCCTCCAGTGCCTCGGGGCCGCCCTCGGAGCCGTAGCCCGAATCCTTGATGCCGCCGAAGGGCAGCTCGGCCGAAGGCAGAGCCGGCTGGTTCACCCACAGCATGCCCGCCTCCACGTCCTGGGCCAGTTGGTGGGCGGTCTTGAGCGAACGCGTGAACGCATAGGCCGCCAGACCATAGGAGAGGCGGTTGGCCTCTTGAATGGCATCCTCGATCCTGTCGAAGCCGCGAATCGCGGCCACGGGGCCGAAAGGCTCCTGATTGAAGATATCGGCCGTCAAAGGCACGTCGGCCAGCACCGTGGGTGCAAAGAAGTTGCCGGCATCGCCAAAGGCCTTGCCGCCGGCCAGCAGCCTGGCGCCGCTTTGCTCAGCGTTCTGGATCAGCTGGGTCAGCGCGGTCACGCGGCGCGGATTGGCCAGCGGTCCCATCTGCACGCCCTTCTCCAGGCCGTTGCCCACGTTCAGCGCCTCGGCATGGGCGACCATGGCGCTGGTGAACTCTTCACGCACGCTGTTGTGCACCAGAAAGCGCGTGGGCGAGATGCAGACCTGGCCGGCGTTGCGGAACTTGGCCGCGCCCGCGGCCTTGACGGCCAGTTGCACATCGGCATCCTCGGCCACGATCACCGGAGCATGGCCACCGAGCTCCATGGTTGAGCGCTTCATGTGCTGGCCGGCCAGCGCTGCTAGCTGCTTGCCCACGGCCGTGGAGCCCGTGAAGGTCACCTTGCGGATTACGGGGTGAGCAATCAGATATTCGGAAATCTGTGCGGGGTTGCCATAGACCAGGCCCACAACACCGGCAGGAATGCCGGCATCGACAAAGCACTTGAGCAGGGCTGCGGGCGAGGCCGGGGTTTCCTCGGGCGCCTTGACCAGGAAGGAGCAGCCCGAAGCCAGAGCCGCGCCAATCTTGCGCACGATCTGGTTGACGGGGAAGTTCCAGGGCGTGAAGGCGGCGACCGGGCCCACAGGGTCCTTGATCACCAGCTGTTGCTGCTCGGGGCGACGCGAAGGCACGATGCGGCCATAGACACGCAGGGCCTCGTCGGCAAACCATTCGATGATGCCGGCGCCGGCAACGATCTCAACCTTGGCCTCGGCCAGCGGCTTGCCCTGCTCCTGCGTCAGCAACGCTGCAATCTCGTCGGCACGCTCCTTGAGCAGGCTGGCGGCCTTGCGCATGATGGCGCCACGGTCATGGGCCGACATCTTGCGCCAGACCTGAAAGCCTTTGTCGGCCGCAGCCAGCGCGCGGTCCAGGTCAGGAATATCGGCGTGGGCGACATGGCCGATCACCTCGCCCGTGGCCGGATTGCGGACATCAATTTTCTTGCCGCTGGCAGCGTCCTGCCACTGACCGTCGATCAAAAGCTGGGTATCCGGGTATGCAGTGCTCATCGCATGACTCATCTATGTCGGCCGTCATCTCCCTGCAGACTTTCCGGGCCGGGTGTGGAGAACATTCAGGGGAATGCCTGAGCAGTTTCAGGCAGAAAAATTCTAGCCATCCATGCTAACTTGCCATGACATGCATGAGACGCCTGGAAAGCAGGGCTAACCCTCGGCCGTCAGCTTGAATGGGCCTCCCCCCGGGGAGCGACAGCCTAAGATCAATGGAGCTTGGGATCGGGAAACGGCAGCTTGTCCTGCGATACGCTGGGCTGGGCCTGCCACCGCTTGCCCTGCTTGAAGAAATCAATCTGGGTCTCATTGGTGGCAGCCCCCAAGGTCACAGCCACGGTACATGCAAGCTGCCCCGGATGGCTGGCCTCGACTGCTGCGATGCAGGTTCCGAGTTGCACCTTGGAAGGCCGTGGAAGATCCGAGCCCGAGAACATCTCGACAATCGCCGCAGTGGCCTCTGCAGTGCTGGGTAAAACCAGGCTTTGCGCCTGCGCCATCAGCGTGCAGCCCAGCAGCAGAGTTGCCGGGACCAGAGCTTTCTTAGTTTGGGACATGGGCCATTTCCATCGTTGCCTGAGACCGGGGCAGCTTAATAGGCTTCATATCGACTGTTGTATCCCGATGTGCCTCGACGTCACCAGACCAGCAGCCTGCCCTTGGGATATTTGCCGCCTTCCCAGCCACAGGGCATGTGGCCTGACGCATAGACCTTGAGCAGTGCATGAAAGAACTGCGGCAGGCCGCGCTGCTGACGGTAGGCATGCTCCATGCACAGCGCCAATATGTCCCACTGCACGCAATGCAGAAAATCCACATCCAGCCCCTGCTGCTGCGCATAGGGCCGCCAGAATTCTTCCGCCAGCGGCTGCGCCACTTCCACCTTCGCCAGCTGTGTGATGGTGTTCCACTGCTGATAGGCATCGCGTGCATGCACGGCCAGAAAGCCCGTCAGTTCATTGCGCGCCTCCAGCGTGGCGTCTTCCCATTGCGCGGAGCCCCATTGGCGCATGGCTTTTTTCAGCGTGGCAGCCGGTGCGACCTCAAACGGCAGGCTTGCAGCAAGATCCGCAGGCAGGCTTTGCCCACAACGCGAAAACCAGGCCATGGCATGCAGGGACTGTACAAACTCGGGCTCAAAGTACACCGTGCTATTCATCGCTCTCGTCCTCCCACTCAGGCAAAGCGCAGCCCTGCATTACCCATTGCGCAAGATGCGGTGACAACGGCTCACGGCAATCGACGAACAGCGCACCCAGGCCGCAGATCCAGAGCGCACCGTTACCGTCCACCAGAATGCCCCGGCCGCCGCTGTCATCGCCAATCATCAGATGACCTGGCAGGTACTGCGCCACCTCATAGGTTTGGTTGCGTTCTGCCAGATCCTCGGGCGCATAGATCATCAGCCCGTCATCACGCGGCTCACCCGTCTGCCATGCGGGAAACGCAGGCACGCTGGCCAGATCAAACATCATGCAAAGCTCCGCAGTCAAAAACGCATGGGAAACATGCTGCCTACCTCTGAAGCCACCGCTGCCAGCTCCAGTCCGCCACCGCCCCCACGCCTATGCCCAGGACATAGGCCAGCAAATCCAGCGGATCAAAGCCATTGCCCAGCACCAGATAGGCCAGCTTGTTGGCGCGCAGCGCCTGCATCCACGGCGCCTGATACAGCTGCAGGAATTCGATGGCAAAGGCGATCACCAACGACCACGTCACCAGCCGCACCCGTGCAATGGCCGGTCGCAGCCAGACCACGCACAGCAATACCACCCAGGCCCAGAGCGCATCGCCGGGGTAGTTGCCCAGCATGGTCGGAAACGGCGAAAAACTGCGGCGCGAGGCCAGGCCCAGGGCAATGACCAGCAAGGCCAGCATTGTCAGCAGCCAGCGGGAACGATGGAATGAGGAAACAGGCAGCATCAGGACAAGGGGCCAAAAACCTTCCGGCCCATCAAAGCCGCGATGGTAGCCGGATACCAGGCATCAATCGATGTGGGCGCCCGAATCCTTGACCACCTGCTTCCAGCGGGCCAGCTCGCCCGGCAGCATGGCCTTGAAGCTTTGCGGGTCGGACTCCACACGCTCGGCACCCAGAGTCTTGAAGCGCTCGCCCATCTCGGGCCTGGCCAGCACGGCACGAATGGACTGGTACAGCCTGTCCACAATGGGCTTTGGCGTGCCTGCCGGAGCGAACAGGCCGTACCAGCTGGTCACGGCCAGATCCTTGCCCAGCGGTGCAATCTCGGGGGCCAGCGTCGTGGGCCTGTCGGAAGCCACACCCAGCACGCGCAACTTGCCGCTGGCGACAAAGGGCATCACGCCCGGAAAGCTGCCGAAGGTCATGGGCAACTGGCCAGCCACCACATCGGTGGCGGCCGCCGAAGCTCCCTTGTACGGCACATGCAGCAGCTCCACACCTTTTTGCTTTTTCAGCATCTCTCCCAGCAGATGGTTGAGCGTTCCATTGCCGGCCGAGGCATATTCCACCTTGCCCGGATTGGCCTTGGCATAGGCCACCAGCTCGTTCAGATTCTTGGCCGGGAAGTTCGGGTTCACCACCAGCAGATACGGCGCCACCGCCAGCTGCATCACGGGCGTGAAATCCTTGATGGGGTCGAACGGAACCCTGGAGTACAGCGCCGGATTGATGGTGTAGGCGCTTTGCGCCGTCACCAGAAAGGTATGGCCGTCGGCCGCCGCGTGCGCCACCTGGCCCGTGCCCAGGTTGCCGTTGGCACCGGGCCGGTTTTCCACCACCACGGGCTGGCCCAGGGAGTTTTCCAGGCCTTGCGCCACGGCACGTGCGATCACATCATTGGCCCCGCCAGGTGCTTGAGGCACCACAAAAGTGATGGGCTTGGTAGGCCAGGAGCTTTGTGCACATACCATGCCGCCCATCAAGGCCAGGGCAGCAAACGACACCATATTTCTTCTGGAAACAGACTTCACCGGTGAATCTCCACGCAATAGTTGCAGGGCATTCTACGAATGCCTGCGCCCCGCTTCCGCCTCCACCCGGACTGCTGCCGTGCGCTATTTTTCGGTCAACGCCAACTTGATGCCCAGACCGGTAAAGGCCGAGGCAAAGCCATAGCGCAGCCACTGCTGCACGGCCGCCGACTCGATGACCAGGCGGCGAAACGCGTGGGCAAGCCAGCCATAAATCACGAACACCGCAAACGTCATGGCCATGAACACGGCGCTGAGCAGCAACAATTGCAGCAGCGGCCGGCTGGCCTCATGGGGCACAAACTGCGGCAAGAACGCCAGAAAGAAAATGGTCAGCTTGGGGTTGAGCACATTCATCAGCACCGCCTTGATGACCAGGCTGCGTGCCGGGGTTCTGGCCACACTGCCGTCCACGGCGAATGCGGACTTGTCACGCCAGGTGGCCCAGGCCACATAAAACAGATAGGCCACGCCCGCGTACTTGAGCAACTGGAATGCCAGGGCGCTGGTGTGCATCAACGCCGCCAACCCCAGCACTGTGGCCAGCAGGTGCGGAACAATGCCCAGGGTGCAACCCAGAGCCGCATAGAGGCTGGCCTTACGGCCCTGCACCAGTCCCGTGGACACGGTATAGACCACACCGGTGCCGGGAATCAGCACCACCACCAGCGAGGTCAGCAAAAACTCCAGACTGATCATGCACGCACTCCTTAACAAAGAGATGGGTGAAGCAGTCTATCCACGCGGCCCCCGGGCCGATGCCATGGCATCACGGCGCATATGGCCAATTACAGCGCATCCTCTTCCCCGACTTCGGCCCCTGCGCTACCAGGCACATAGATCAGCAGATCGCCGGGCGTGCAATCCAGATGGCGGCAGATCGCATCCAGCGTAGCCAGCCGCATGCCTTTGACCTTGCCTTGTTTGAGCAAGGAGAGGTTCTGTTCCGTGATGCCTATGGCCGCAGCAAGGTCCTTGGACTTGACCTTGCGCTTGGCCAGCATCACATCGAGTGCAATTTCAATCGCCATGGCCTGCCGTCACACAAACTGCTGGTTTTCGGCATGCAGGTCACAGGCGCGCTGCAGAATGCGGGCAATCGCGATCACGCAGGCCGCCAGAAACAGGGCGATGAACACCTGCGGCTCCAGGCTCAACGTGAGCATGCGCTGGCCCGCGGGTGCCAGCATGGTGACCCATGCGCTCAGCACCGGCTCACAGGCAAAGTCCAGCACCACCCAAAGCACGATGGCACGGCCCATGCGCTCCATATGCCCATAGGCCGAATGCGCAAAGTAGTTGCCGCTTGCGTACTGCTGAAACAGCGCACGCAGCTGCAGCAAGCCATAGGCCATGGCCAGCAGCGGAATGCTGGAAATCAGCGCCGCCCCCAGCAATTGCCACCAGGGCATGGCCGCCACGTCGACGCCCGCCATACCGGTCATGCGCTGGGTCAGCGAGAAGCTCAGCCCCGCACCGCCGTCCACCCGGCCCAGTGCGGGGAAAAACCAGCTGGCGGTATTCAGCGCCAGCATGGCCACCACCAACACCAAAGCCGCCGCCGCAATGTACTGACTGCCGCGCGCCAGCGAGTCTCTTGTTTTCACGACCCATCCTTTTTCATATTCAAGATGGCGTGACTTTATCAAAATTATCGTTTTGCGATAATTTTTTAATTATTTATTTTAATAATCAGCTTGCAACGCGGCATCAGGCTCACAGCAACACCAACCCCGGCGGCAGGCTGTCGCCCAGGCTGCGCTTCTGGTCCTCGGCCTGCATCTGCACCACCTGCTCGACCATGGCTATCCAGCGTTCAGGCGCACCGCTGCTGCGCATCTTCTCCAGCACCTGTGCTCGCGCCTCATCGGGCAGGTCACGCGCACGATCACCCGTCATGCAGGCCATCTGCACGGCCGCAAACATGGCGGTTTCGTTCTTGCGCCAATCCTGGTCTAGCGTGGCGTTCAAGAACTCCTGCGCAGCCTCGGGCGGCATGACCAGATGCGCATTGGCCGCCAGCGACTGGCGCGCGGCCAGACGCCCTATGGCCCACCAGGTCTGCACGGTTTCGCCCTCGCGCTTGAGGCGCTGCAGCATCCACCGGCCCATTTCCTGGCGGTACTGCCAGGGCACGGCCTCCATGGCGGCAAACAGGCGCAACATATCGTCGTAGCTTCCGTGGCTGCTCTTGCTGTTTTTCTGCACGGCTTTTTGCATATGGCCAGCCACGTCTTCTAGCAACTCCATCTGCTGCGCTTCATTGAGGCCGGCCGCCACGCGGCGCCAGAACACCCACCATTCGGTCCAGTTGGACGCCTCTTTGGGATAGCCCAGACCCTGCGCATACAAGGCCCAGACCTGGGCAATGCGCCAGCCGTCCAGCTCCGCACCCGCACCGGGACGCAAGCACCAGCCCGCAAGATTGAGCCAGACACGCTCATGGTCGGCCGTGCGGCGGCGGCGCTTGGCGCGGGTCAGCAGGGCGTCAAACAGGGCTCGCAGCAGGCCCGCATCCCAGGTCTCGCGCGGGCCCAGCAGCTTTTCCAGCGACTGGCGCAGCTGACGCACCTCTTTGGCCGTCACTTCCTGCGCCTGCGTGCCAAAAATGCGGTCGATCTGGGCCACGGCCTCGGTCAGCCTGGGAACGCTGACTTTCAGCTGATTCGGGCTTTCGGCGCCTGGTACATCTGTGCTGCCGGCCATGGCTTCTGCAGCCACTGCGCCGCGCACGGCAAAAGGCAGCAACCAGGACTGGCTGGCGTCCTGCACCGCCACGCAGCGCACTTCCAGCGTCCCGACCTCGGTCATGCAGGCTTGCAACTGCACCTCGACCTGCGGCTGGGCCCTGCCTTCAGGTGCGGGCAGCACGGCAGACAGGGGGGGCAACTCCACCCAGCCTTCACCACTCAATGCGGCGATCTGCCCGGCCTGCCCCTGGGCCTGGCTCTGACTGCTGGCCAGCAGGTTGAAGCGCACGGCCTGGCCCAGCTTGAGCGCAAAGCGCCGGCCCGAGAGCACGATGCGCACGCCCTCTTCGGTGCCATGCGGCAGCAGGCAGATGCCCTGAGGCGCCTCCTCTTTCTTGCCGGGCAAAAGCAGCCAGTAGCTGCGGGCCGAGCCACCGCCGATGCGGGGCACAATACGTGAAACCTCGCTTTTGATAGCTGCTTGCGCAATCTGAGACTGCGTTTGAGACGGATTTGACTGTGATTCCTGCTGCGCCTGCGCTGCCTGCTGCTGATGTTGGTACTGAGCCAGCCCATAGGCGGCCGCGCCGCGCGCTACGGCCCAGTCGGGGTGCGGGTTGTGCAGCACACGCACAGCACTGCCGCGCCACTGCGTGAGCAAGTCCGTCAGCCGCTGGACGATGGCATGGGCATGAAAGACACCGCCATTGAGCAGCACCGTATCGGGCAATTCGCCCCCGGCATGCCGGGCTAGAAACTGCGCCAGATGGCGGCTAATGGCCGCATCGGCCGGATACGGCAGGCCAAAGCCGCGCAGCGCGCCCTGGCGCTTGCCCGGCGTATCGCTGAGTTGCACCTGCGGCAAAAAGCCTTCAACCACCGATTGCTGCACCTGCGCCCGGGTCAAGATGGCCGATTGCGTCCTGGCCAGCAGCTTGCTGCCGCCGCCCAGCAAGGTAATGCTTAGCTGATCGGGCGCGTTCTGCGCCAGCAGTTGCTCCTTGGCGATACGGCAGCGCTGCACCAGTTGGGCAAAACGCGCGGTGGGCAGCTTCTGACCCTCGCCGGCAAACGCCCCCTCCAGCTGATGGGCCAGCGCCAGGTCCATGTTGTCGCCGCCCAGCATCAGATGATCGCCCACGGCCGTACGGGTCAGCGCGGGCAGGCCGCCACCGGGCGCTGCCTCAACGCGTATCAGCGTCAAATCGGTCGTACCGCCGCCCACATCGACGACCAGCACCAGCCGGCTGTCTTCCAGCTGCTTGGCCAGCGCATCGCCCTGTAGCAGCAGCCAGTCGTGAAAAGCCGCCTTGGGCTCTTCCAGCAACTGCACGCCGGACAGCCCGGCCAGCTGCGCAGCCTCCAGCGTCAGCGCGCGTGCGCCTTCGTCAAACGAGGCTGGCACCGTCAGCACCACGGTTTGCTGATGCAGCGGGGCTGCAGGATGAGCCCGGTCCCAGGCCGCTCTGACATGGGCCAGATAGGAGGCCGAGGCCGCCAGTGGCGAGATCTTGGCCACATCGTCACCTGCGCCCCAGGGCAGTATGGGCGCCGTGCGGTCCACGCCGTTATGCGACAACCAGCTTTTGGCACTGGCTACCAAGCGGTGGGGCACGGCAGCACCCAGGTCACGCGCCCAGCGGCCTATAACGGCCGGGGCATCGGTACTCGCCTCTTGCGGCGGCCAGGGCTGCTGCCAGGCTTCGCCCAGCTCACCGGGCGCGGCCTGATAGCGCACCGAGGGCAACAGGGGCTGGGAGAGCACCTCGCCCGCCGTGCTGCGCTGGGGAATGTCGAGCAACGCAATATCGTCCGCAGCTCCGTCCAGCGGAACACTTGCGACCACCGTGTGGCTGGTGCCCAGGTCAATGCCAACGGCGAGGATGGGACGGGATGGATGCATGGACTGAGACGAGGACGCGAAAAACGGTGTCGCCAATCGTAACAAGACCCGGATGCCCGAACCTGGCGGCGGGGCGGGGCCGACTAGGCATGAACATCACAATCAGGCACCAGCATTGCTGGGCATCACGACGACTCGGGCTTTGCTTTTGCGGGCGGGGCCAGACATTGGCATCGCCCCGTGCATGCTTTCATGTCATGCATCAATGCAAAACATGAGCTGCCTGCGCATGTCACACAAGGGCAAAAGCCATATTCAACAAAAAAGCCCGCCGAGTTTCGAGTTCAGCGGGCTTTTGCAACATGGCTCAACCAGGCTTATGCAGCGATGTCCTGCGTCTGTGCACGCACATCAAACTCCACCTTCCAGCGCTCGCTGCCGCCCACGGGCACGGCATTGAGTTCCAGCGTGCCGATATCGGTCACGCGCGCATGCAGGGTGACGGGGACAACCTCGCCGGGCTGGCGGCCCTCCGCGGGCAGATGGGCTTCGATTTCCTGCAGCTCCAGCAGTTCTTCGGGGCCCCAGAAGTCCAGCATGGTGCCTACGGCGTCGCTGCGGCGCACCGATGAGCCGAAGAAGCGCAGGCGCACGGGCTCACCCACGACCAGGCCGAACTCCTGCGCATCCAGCGCCACTTCCGTGCCCTCTTCCATGCCGAAAGGCGCCAGGCACAGGGCCGAGATCGGCGGCTCCATGCCGGGAATGGCCGGCATATTCGATTCCACGCCGATGTAGTACGACTGGGCCGTGCCGCCGCGGATGCGCATGCCGCGGCCCGATGCCGCGATATGGCCGAAGTAGGCGGCGCCGCGCGCCACCGCCAGATCGAGGTTGGCGCCGTCGAGCAGGCGGGCGGGTTCGCAGGCCTCGTCGTCCAGCCAGCCGTTGATGACCTGCAGAATGCGCTGCTCGATCTGCGTGGCCTTGAGCACGCCGCCGTTGAACAGCACGGCCGTGAGGTGCAAAAAGGTGGAGCCTTCTTCCTGATTGCCTTCCAGGCCTTCGATCTGCTCCAGCGCATTCACCTGGCGGCTCAGGAAGGCGGCCAGATGGCGGGTGACGGCAGCGTCCTGCGCATAGGGCAGGCCCAGCTGGGTCAGCGCAGCGCGGGCGCGGGTCTGGGGTTTGTCGCTGACGGCGACCTTGGGGAAGAAGCCTTCGACCAGCATGGCCAGCACTTCGGCACGCGTGACTTCGGTGCGGATGCTGCCGCCGATGAGCTTGCTGCCACGGCTGGGCACGACCACGGGCACGGCCTGCAGGTTTTCGTCGGCCAGCAACTGCTCCTTGGCCGCGCGGCAACCATGGGCCAGGGCGCGGGTCTGCCAGGCGTCAAGCTGCTTGCCTTCCTGGGCCAGCTTGCGGGCCACGCCATAGGCCAGGGCCAGGTCCATGTTGTCGCCGCCCAGCAAAATATGCTCGCCCACGGCAATGCGCTGCAGCTCCAGATTGCCATCGCGCTCACGCACGGCGATCAGCGACAGATCGGTCGTGCCGCCGCCTACGTCCACCACCAGGATGATGTCGCCATGCTTGACCTGCTTGCGCCAACTGCCGCCGCTGGCCTGGATCCAGCTGTACAGCGCGGCTTGCGGCTCTTCCAGCAGGGTGAGATTGGCAAACCCGGCGGCGCGGCAGGCCTCGGCCGTCAGCTCGCGCGCGGCGGGGTCGAACGATGCGGGGATGGTGACAGTGATGTCCTGCTGGGCAAACGGTGCCTCGGGGTGGGCTTGCTCCCAGGCCCAGCGCAGGTGCGACAGGTAGCGCACGGATGCCGCCAGCGGCGAGATGCGCGCCACTTCGGCCGGTGCGTCGGCAGGCAGAATGCCAGCGCGGCGGTCCACGCCGGGGTGGCAAAGCCAGCTCTTGGCGCTGCTGACCAGACGGATGGGCGTGGCCGCGCCGCGCGTGCGGGCGAACTCGCCGACGATGAAGTCAGCAGACTCTGCGCCGGGCAGGCTGCGCTCGGCCTCGCTCAGCTCGCTTTCATGGGGCAGGTACAGAAACGATGGCAGCAGGGGCTTGGCCTCGACGCTGGCAGGTGCCGTGAGCTGGGGCAC
Source organism: Comamonas resistens (assembly GCF_030064165.1). Taxonomy (NCBI): domain Bacteria; kingdom Pseudomonadati; phylum Pseudomonadota; class Betaproteobacteria; order Burkholderiales; family Comamonadaceae; genus Comamonas; species Comamonas resistens. The sequence continues at coordinate 696,743 of NZ_CP125947.1, read as the reverse complement.
GCTGAGCACGCCTTGGACGACCTTGTCGCCATCGCTGGCTGCCTTGTCGACATAGGACAATGCGCAATGCGTGGTGCCCAGGTCGATGCCGATGCTGAATTGTGCGTTGGAGTTGTTCATGTTCACAGCTCCACCTCGGCCTGGGCGATGATCTTGGCGGCTTCGGTATCCGTCAGCTGAGGCAGCTTCACCTCGCTGACATACCAGCCACGGTGGGACAGCGTTCCGGTGAACGGTGCCTGGCCCACCACATTGCCACTCAGGCGCACGGCCGTGGCATCGAAGCCGGCTTGCAGCGTGACACGCGCGCCTTCGGCTTCCTCGCTCACGGGAGCCAAGGTGAAATGCTCGCGCAGCACCTTGCGGCAGCCCTCGTGCACCACACGGGCGGCCGCGCCGATCTCGGCGTCGGTATAAGGCGCCACATCCTCCTGGATGAAGTCGACAAAGCGTGCCTCGCGCTGCATCAGGCCCAGCAGCTGCAGGGCGGCGGTATCGGTGGCCACCAGCTTTTGCACTTCAACCGTCTTCTCGACCAGCTTTTCAACCGGTACCTCGACGCGTTTCTCCACGGTCTTTTCGACGATTTTTTCCACGGGCACTTCCACGCGGACTTCGACGATCTTCTCGACGGGAACCTCGACGCGCACCTCCTTGGGGGCGACATCGGCGGCAAAGGCCTCGCCGGCGCGCACACGGCTCACGTCGGCGGCCAGACGGCCATTGCCGAGGATGGCGAAAAAGCTGCCGATCGCGATGGCGATGCGGCTGAGGAATGAGGGGGGAGTATTGGCGGTCATGGAATCTGTCTCATAACAGGTTCGCGCATGCCAGGATCATCTGCCCTCGCGGGCCGGCGCTGCGCAAACCGAAAAAGAGCCGGACCCGGCGGCATGGCCCGGCCCTGGCAGCAAAGCCGGGACGCAGGGGAACATATGCGCGCGGGCCTGTGCAATAGGCGCAGATGTTACCCAAAAGCACAAGCTGCCGTCCCGCTACGGCTTTGCGCCCCCTGGGCATGGGGCCGCAGGTCATACGCGCAGCGCATGACCTTCTTCCGTTTCATCGTTATGAGGCCGCTGCTATTTGCCCGATAGTTGATGCAGGCACTTGACGGCAGGTGCATTCCGCCAGCTTCTGCCACCCCACTTTCCGAGGAGACTTCCCCATGCGCTTGATGACCGCGAACATAACGCTGGCATGCACCGTCCTTCTGGCCGCCTTCGGCGCCCAGGCACAAACCGCTCAGAACGGCACGCTGGACAAGCTCCAGAAGACCGGCAAGGTCGTCATCGGCGTGCGCGAAAGCTCCGCTCCCATGGCCTATGCCATAGGTGCCAACCACCGCTTCACCGGCTACCACGTGGAGCTGTGCGAGAAGGTTCTGGCGCAGATCGCGCCCGGCGCCAAGATCGAATACATGGCCATCACCGCCCAGAACACCATGCCCCTGGTGCAAAACGGCACGGTGGATCTGGGCTGCGGCCCCACGACCAATAACCTCAGCCGCCAGAAGCAGGTCGCCTTTGCCGTCACCACCTATGTCAGCCAGGTGCGCATGGCCGTGCGCGCCGACTCGCCAGTGACCTCGTTCAAACAGCTCGACGGCAAGACCGTGGCAGCCTCGGCCGGCACCACCGCCGTACAGCTGCTGCGCAAATACAGCCACGAGAACAATGTGAAGCTGCCGACCCAGCTGGGCAAGGACCACTTCGAGAGCTTTCTGATGCTGGAGTCCGGCCGCGCCGACGCCTTTGTGCTCGACGACAATCTGCTGGCCGGCGTGATCGCCAACTCCAAGGACCCCAAGGGCTACAAGATCGTGGGCGAGGCTCTGGGCTCCGAGCCCATCGCGCTGCTGATGCGCCGGGACGACCCCATGTTCAAGAAGGCCGTGGACGACGCGCTGGTGCGCATGATGAAGTCCGGCGAAGTGGCCAAGATCTACGACAAATGGTTTATGCAACCCATCCCGCCCAAGGAGATGCCGCTGAACCTGCCCATGAGCGAGACGCTCAAGCAGCTGCTGCAGGAGCCCAACGACAAGCCGCTGGAAGCCTACAACAGCTGAGACGACCGCTAGACCGCGCCTGGAGTCATGCTTTATTGATAGCTTGTTGCGCTTGTTAAACAAGCACTTCAGACATATTCATAGCTGAATTCATTGAAGGAGCTGCGCTTGCAGCTCCTTTTTTCATTACATCGACGCAGAGCAGGCAAACTCCTGCGCTACCTGCTTGAGCCAGCCCTGGAAGGCCTGCAGCGGCGGATAGGTCGAGCGACTGGTAGGCCAGGCCAGGTAGTAGCGCTCGGCACTTTCCACCTCCGGCAGCTGCGGCAGGGCCTGGACCAGATCGCCGGCCTGCAGCTCGCGCTGGATCAGAAACTTGGGCAGCAGCGCCACGCCCACGCCGGCAATCGCCGCCTGCGCCGCCGTGGCGAACTGATCGAACAGCATGCCCTGCATATCGCCGCCCTGGCAGCCCTGACTGCCGAACCAGCGCTGCCAGGCGTCGGGGCGCGAAGCCAGATGCAGCAGGGGCGCGCGCAGCAGATCCTGGGGCCGGGCAAACCCATGGCGGGCCGCCACATCGGGGCTGCAGGCCGGCACCACGGTCTCGCTCATGAGGAACTCCAGCTCCGCGCCCGGCCAGTTCGGCAAGCCGAAATGAATGGCCGCATCCACGGCCTCAAGCTGGAAATCGAACTGCGACAGCCGCGTTGTCAGATTGATGGTGATGCCCGGATGGGCGCTGAAGAACTGCGGCAGCCGCGGCGCCAGCCAGCGCGTGCCGAAGGTCGGCAGGATGGCCAGGTTCAGGCTGCCGCCCTGCGGATTGGTGCGAAAGCCCAGCGTGGCATTGGAGATGCGCGCCAGGGCAGCGCGTATCTCCTGCGCATAGGCCTGGCCCGCAGCGCTCAGGCGCACGGTCTGGCGCTCGCGCACGAACAGCTCGGTGCCCAGGCGCTCCTCCAGCGCGCGAATCTGGCGGCTGACGGCGCTTTGCGTCAGATGCAGCTCGGCGGCCGCTGCGGTAAAGCTCTGATGCCGCGCCGAGGCCTCGAACGCGCACAGCAGGGACATGGGGGGCAGAAAGCGACGGGATAGCTGCATGGAGGGAACCGGTGAATATGGGGCTGTCAGCAGGTTCATTCCATTTGGGTATGACCTGAAGGCAGGATTATCGTTTGACCAAAGTCATGACGGCGCACAACATCCTGCATATTCCTGCGGCCACGCCAGCGGCGTGACCATCCCACGAACCCAAGACCCTTCTGTTCCGTCATGAGTGCCACGCCCCACGCCTCTTCCTCCGTTGCCCGATTTGTCTCCTCCAACGAGATCCGCACGCGCTTCTCGCGTGCCATGTCCGAGATGTACCGCAAGGAGGTGCCGCAGTACGGAACGCTGATCGACCTGGTGGCCGATGTCAACGCACTGGCGCTGCAGGCCGACCCGGATCTGCGCCAGCGCATGAGCAAAAGCGGCGAGCTTGAGCGCCTGGATGTGGAGCGCCACGGCGCCATCCGCGTGGGCACGGCCGAGGAACTGGCCACGCTGCGCCGCCTGTTTGCCGTGATGGGCATGGAGCCCGTGGGCTATTACGACCTTTCGGTGGCCGGCGTTCCCGTGCACTCCACGGCCTTTCGCCCCGTGCACGACGAGGCGCTGCTGGCCAACCCGTTTCGCGTCTTCACCTCGCTGCTGCGCCTGGAGCTGATCGCCGATACGGCGCTGCGTGCGCAGGCCGCCGAGATCCTCCAGCGCCGCCGCATCTTCACGCCTCGCGCCCTGGAACTCATTGCCCAGGCCGAGCAAGACGGGGGCCTTGACAGCAACGATGCAGACGCCTTTGTGCAGCAGGCCCTGGAAACCTTCCGCTGGCACAGCGACGCCACCGTGGATGCCGCCACCTACAACGCCCTGCAAAAATCACACCGACTGGTGGCCGATGTGGTGTGCTTCAAGGGCCCGCACATCAACCATCTGACGCCACGCACGCTGGACATAGACATGGCCCAGGCCGATATGCCCACGCGCGGCATGGATGCCAAGGACGTGGTCGAAGGCCCGCCACAGCGCGCCTGCCCCATCCTGCTGCGCCAGACCAGCTTCAAGGCACTCAAGGAGGCCGTGCGCTTTACCAATGCCGACGCCAACGCGGACAGTTCCGGCGCCCATACCGCGCGCTTCGGCGAGATCGAGCAGCGCGGCGTGGCGCTGACGCGCAAGGGCCGCGCGCTCTACGACGAGCTGCTGGGCCTGGTGCGCTGCATAGACAACGCGGGCAGCGCCGCGCCCGACTATGATTACCGTCTGCAGCAGGTCTTTGCGCAGTTCCCCGACACGCACGAGGAATTGCGCAATCAGGGCCTGGCCTTCTACCGCTACAGCCTGACCGAGCAGGGCCAGGCCCGCTCGCCTCAGAGCGCCGCCGATGCGGGCCTGGAAGAACTGATCGCCCAGGGCCTGGTGCTGGCCGAGCCCATCACCTATGAAGACTTTCTGCCCGTGAGCGCGGCCGGCATCTTCCAGTCCAATCTGGGTGGTGAGGAACAGAAGCAATACCAGGCCCATGCGGCGCAGCAGGTCTTCGAGAGCGCTCTGGGCGCACGCGTCCATGACGAGATCGCTCTCTACGAGGCGGCCCAGCAGCAGTCCATGGCCCGGGTGCGCACGGCCCTGGCCGGAGCCCTCGCATGAGCCCGGCGCTGGCCCCGTTTGCCGCGCCGTTTGCCGAGCCCGCGGGCTCGCCCATACGCGAGCTGTTTCCCTATCTGTCCCGCCCCGGCATGATCTCGCTGGCCGGCGGCTATCCCTCGCCCAGCCTGTTCGATGCCGAGGGCCTGGCTCTGGCCGCCCAGCAGGCCATGGCCCAGGGCCAGTCCGCGCTGCAGTATGGCGCCACCGAAGGCCTGGCCGAGCTGCGCGAGGCCCTGGCGCTGCAGGCGCGCGAGCGCGGCATGCAGGCCGCGGCCGCCGATATTCTGGTAACCACAGGCTCGCAGCAGGCCTTCGATCTGCTGGTGCGCGTGCTGATCGAGCCCGGCAACACGGTGCTGGTCGAGGTGCCGGCCTACCCGGCCACGCTGCAGGCCCTGCGCCTGGCACAGGCGCGCATCCTGCCCATCCCCATGGACGAGCACGGCCTGCAGACCGATGCCCTGGCCCAGTTGCTGGCCGCCCTGCCCGCGCAGCAGCGCCCCAAGCTGCTCTACACCGTGCCCAACTTCTCCAACCCGCGCGGCACCCTGCTGGCGGCCGAGCGCCGCGAGGCCCTGGTGAGCCTGGCCCTGGAGTACGGCTTTCGCGTGGTGGAGGACGACCCTTATGGCGAGCTGCGCTTCGACGATCCCGGCGGCGCCCCCCAGGCCATGCCGGCCACCGTGCGCGCCACGGGCGAGCGGCTGGCCGCGGCGGGCAGCAATCCGGTCGTCTATCTGTCCAGTCTGTCCAAGACCGTGGCGCCCGCGCTGCGCGTGGGCTGGATGCTGGCCGACGCGGCCCTGCTGCGCCGCTGCACGGTGGCCAAGCAGACGGCCGATCTGTGCACCTCGCCGCTGACCCAGTCGATCGCGGCCTGCTATCTGCACAGCGGCCGCTACCCGGCCACCGTGCAGCGCGCGCGCCAGGAGTACCAGCGCCGCATGCAGGCTCTGGTCCAGGGCTTGAACGCGGCACCGGACAGCCGCATACGCTGCTCGCGTCCTGCGGGCGGCATGTTCGTCTGGGCCGAGCTGGACCGCCGCATCGACCCGCAAAAGCTCTTCGACGCCGCCGTGGCCCAGGGCGTGGTCTATGTGCCAGGCAAGGCCTTCTATCCGGCCGACCCCGACCTGCACACGCTGCGCATGTCGTTTGCCGCGCCCGAGGTGCCGCAGATCGCGCAGGCCGTGGAGCGTCTGTGCCAGGCCATGCACAGCGCCATGAAATAACGGACAAGCAGGGGGTCATCTGCACCGGCCCGGGCTGCGCGGCATAATTGCCGCTTGCTTCATGCTCCACACCATGGCCTGCCTGCACCTGTCCACCGCCGCCCGCTTGCGCCGCTCTGCCCTTGCCGCAGAGCTGCCCGCGCGTGCCTGCGTGCTGCGTGCGCTGCACACCCTCCGCCATGGCATTCCCACCGCATTCGTGAGCCTGAGCGGTGTCACGGCCATGCTTTCCGCCGCCGTGCGGATGGCTTGAAGCACACAGCTCACATCCTCCGCACGGCCTTCCCAAACAGCATTTCCCTGGTGCATGGGAGAGGTACATCCACGCCTTCGGCGTCCGTATCGCCACGCGCACCGCATCTTGCTCAAAGGACGATCCGGAGGTCAGCCATGGACATGGAACTCACTCAAAATTTCTTGCGCGGCAAAAACCCTTGCGCCATGGGCTACCGCTGGTTTGTGCGCAACAACCTGGCCGGCGGCGACTATCAGGCCGCCATGGACACCCAGGTGGCCGCCGGCCGCGTGGAAGACGCACGCTGGCTGCTGGAGAACTTCGGCTCCACCAACAGCGTGCTGGAGCTCGATCACCTGGAGGCCGACAACTTCGTCTATGCCGGCACGCTGATCGTGCACGGCGATGTGCGCGTCCCCGGCCAGCTGCTGGTGGGTCGCAGCCTGGAGGCGGGCGGCGGCATACGCGCGGGCAAGCTCGAAGCAGGCGAAGAGATTCAATGCGGCGGCGCCATCTTTGCCGGTGAACTGCTCCAGGCCGGCGGCAGCATCAGGGCGGCCTGGAGTGTGGAAGTCGAGGGCGAGGTGCGCGCCGAAGACCTGCGCTGCAGCTGGGAGCTGCGCGGCGGCGGCCATGTGAGGCTCAAAGGCAATGCCCATATCGGCCAGGAAGTGCAGGTACAAGGCGATATGCACTGCGGCAAGGGCCTGAAGGCAGGCGGCGCCATCGAGGTGCAGGGCCTGCTGGAAGTGGGCCACGGCATTGTCAGCAACAGCCACATCGAATGCGGCAACCATATCGAGGCCGGCTGGGGCATCAAGGCGCTGGGCGATATCCGCGCTGCCTGCAGCATACGCACGGGTGAAACCCTGCAGGCCGACGGGGAGATCACCGCCGGCCCCGGCTATGGCGTGTTTGCCGGCATGAATGTGCAAATGGACGCCTGGCCCGACTGCGCCTGGGTGCGTGCGCTGAAAAAGCCCGAGGCGCTGATCAGCGGGTTCTGGGAAGGCCAGCCGGCCTTCGCCTAGACGTTGATCAGGTTACCGGGCAAGCAGGCAAAATAGCTGTTTTGACCCAAGGCCTGCGCCCTGCGCCCGCCTGCTGATAAGAGAGTCTGCCCCGTGTTTACCGGCATCATTCAGGCCGTGGCAAAGATTGCCGCGCTGCGCGACCAGGACGGTCTGCGCACCTTCACCATGGAGTTTCCCGAAGGCTTTTGCCAGGACCTGGCCATAGGCGCCAGCGTCTCGCATGACGGCGTGTGCCTGACGGTGACCGAAAACCTCTCGCCCACCAGCGCCAGCTTCGATGTGATGCAGCAAAGCCTCAACATCACCACGCTGGGCCAATACCAGGTGGGCGATGCGCTGAACGTGGAACGCGCCGCCAAGGACGGTGCCGAAATCGGCGGCCATCCGCTGTCCGGCCATGTGGACTTCACGGCGCCGCTGCTGGAAATCGTCAAGACCGACACCAATCACAAGATCCGCTTCGGCATTCCCGAGGCCTTTCGCCCCTATGTGTTTGCCAAGGGCTATATCGCCGTCAATGGCGCCAGCCTGACGGTGGCCGAGGTGAATCGCAAAGAGGGCTGGTTTGAGGTCTGGCTGATTCCCGAAACCCTGCGCATGACGGTGTTCGGCAACAAGCAGGTCGGCGATCTGGTCAATATCGAGATCGAGCGCAGCACCCAGGTAGTGGTGGACACCGTGCGCGAAACCGTGGAAGCCAGCCTGGGCCGTCTCAAGCCCGTGCTTGAAGCGCTGCTGGCCGAAAAAGGTCTGAGCCTGGATGATTTTGTGGATGTGCCCAAGCTCAAGTAAGCACTCCCAATAAAAGAGCTGCTCCCGCTCTGTCTACCTGAGTTTCAGAGAAGAACCTCTCTGAAACTCAGTCTGATATTGCGGGAGCAGCTTCTTTTTGAATAGCCCTCAGACCTTGAACCGCTTGAGTCGCAAGGCGTTGGACAGCACAAACACGCTGGACAGCGCCATGGCCCCGGCCGCAAATACCGGCGAAAGCAGCGTGCCGTTGAACGGGTAGAGCAGGCCCGCCGCCACCGGAATCAAGGCCACGTTATAGGCAAAGGCCCAGAACAGGTTTTCGCCAATGTTCTTCATCGTGGCCTTGGACAACGCAATCGCATTGGGCACGCCCGAAAGATCGCCCGACATCAGCACCACGTCCGCAGCCTCAATCGCAATATCGGTGCCGGTGCCAATCGCAATACCCACATCGGCCTCGGCCAGCGCCGGCGCATCGTTGATACCGTCGCCCACATAGGCCAGCGTGCCATGCTCGGCTTTCAGGCGCTGCACGGTCTCCACCTTGCCTCCGGGCAGTACCTCGGCCACCACCTCGTCAATGCCCAGCTGCCTGGCAATGGCCTCGGCCGTGTGGCGGTTGTCGCCGGTGATCATGGCCACCTTCAGGCCCAGTGCATGCAGCGCGTCGATGGCAGGCTTGGTCGTGGGCTTGATCGGGTCTGCCACGGCAATCATGGCTGCCAGCCGGCCGTCGATGGCAGCGTACAGCGGCGTCTTGCCTTCGCTGCCCAAACGCCGGACCTCGGAGGCAAAGCCCTCCACGCTCAGGCCCAGCTCGCGCATGAAACGGTCGGCACCGATCTCGACCCTGCTGCCATCGACCAAGGCGCGCACGCCAAAGCCGGTGACCGATTCAAAGTCGCTGATGGCGGGAATCTGCAGGCCTTCGGCCTTGGCTGCATCGACAATGGCGCGGGCAATCGGGTGCTCGCTGCGGTATTCCACGGCAGCCACCTGGGCCAGCACCACATTGCGCTGCAAACCTTCGGCCAGCACCAGGTCCGTCAGCTCGGGGCGGCCCTTGGTCAAGGTGCCGGTCTTGTCCACGGCCACCACCTTGGCATCTTTGAGCTGCTGCAGAGCCTCACCCTTGCGCAGCAGCACGCCCATTTGCGCGGCGCGGCCCGTGCCCACCATGATGGAGGTCGGCGTGGCCAGGCCCATGGCGCAGGGGCAGGCAATGATGAGCACGGCCACGGCATTGACCAGCGCAAAGCTCAGCGCAGGATCGGGGCCCCAGATCAGCCAGACCGCAAAGGTGATCAGCGCTGCGGCCATGACCGCCGGCACAAACCACATGGTGATCTTGTCCACCAGTGCCTGTATCGGCAGCTTGCTGCCCTGGGCCTGCTCCACCATGCGGATGATCTGTGCCAGCAGCGTGTCCGCCCCCACCTTGGTGGCCTTGAAGGCCAGCGCGCCATTCTGGTTGACGGTGCCGCCCACGACTTCTGCGCCCACGGTTTTTTCCACCGGTACGGGCTCGCCGCTAATCATGGATTCATCGACAAAGCTCTGGCCTTCCAGCACTTCGCCATCGACGGGAATGCGCTCGCCGGGGCGCACCTCGATCACATCGCCGGAGCGTACCTGGGCAATGTCGATTTCCTGCACCACGCCGCCCTTTCGCACGCGTGCCGTCTTGGCCTGCAGCTGTACCAGACGGCGAATCGCCTCGGAGGTATTGCCCTTGGCGCGCGCCTCCATGAAGCGGCCCAGCAGGATCAGCGCCACGATGACGGCGGCCGCCTCGTAATACACATTCACCGTGCCTGCCGGCAGCAGCGTAGGCACAAAGGTGGCCACCACCGAATAGGCAAAGGCGGCCGAGGTGCCCACTGCCACCAGCGAGTTCATGTCGGGCGCGCCGCGCAGCAGCGCAGGGATGCCTTTCTCGAAGAAGCGGCGCCCCGGGCCAAACAGCACGATGGCCGTCAGCGCGAACTGGAGATACCAGCTGTTCTGCGTGCCGATGTTGCCCGCAATCCAGTGGTGGAAGGCTGGCACCATATGGCCGCCCATTTCCAGCAGGAACACCGGCAGCGCGAACAAGGTGGCAAAGAGCAGCGATTTCTTCAGCGCCGCACGCTCCGCAGCCTGGCGCTGGGCCGCGGCATCTTCCACGGCAGCGCCTTCACCGGCCTGAGGCACAGCTGCGGCTTCGTAGCCCGCCTTGGCAATGGCGGCGATCAGCGTCCCCACATCGGTGCCGTCGCTGACCTGTACGCTGGCGCGCTCTGTGGCCAGGTTCACGCTGGCGGATTGCACGCCAGGTACTTTCTTGAGCGCCCGCTCCACGCGGCCCACGCAGGAAGCGCAGGTCATGCCATCGACCTGCAGATCGAACTGGCGCTGCGGCACGGCATAGCCGGCCTTCTCCACTGCCGCAATGGCGGCGGGCACCACGGTCTGCGCCTGCGAGGGGTCGTCCAGGCTCAGGCTGGCTTTCTCGGTGGCCAGATTGACCACGGCACTGCGCACGCCTGGCACTTTCTTGAGCGCACGCTCCACGCGGCCCACGCAGGAGGCACAGGTCATGCCTTCCACCGGCAGTTCGACCAGGGCAGTGGACATGGCGCTTTTCGTCAATGCATTCATGGCTTTCTCCATCAGGTTAAAGCCACTTTAAAGATTAACATCATGTCAATGTCAAGCATGACGCAGAAATTCTTCACCCGCCGTTTGGCATGGCACCAGCAGCGCCAATCAACGGCGCCGGCGATCAGGTCAGGATCACGGCTTGCCGGCGGCAGCGGCCGGAGGCTGATAGTCGGGCACGGCATTGCGCACCGGTGGCTGGGATTTGAGATAGGCGAACATGGCCTGCAGATCCGCATCCGTCAGCTGAGCGAAATGCTGCCAGGGCATGGGCGGTGCAATGGGCCGACCCGTGCCTGCATGCTTGCCGTTGCGCATGGCCTGCACAAACTGCTCTGGGGTCCAGTGGCCCAGGCCCGTGGCATCGGGCGTGAGATTGGCTGCATAGCTCACGCCCCAAGGCCCCCAGAACGCCGTATTCGTACCCGAGCCGCCCCAAATCCACGGCCCTTTGGATGCTGCGGGCGCCCGAAGCACCTGCCCCTGGGGATGGCCCGAAAGCCCGCGGGAGAAATCCGGCTCGGGGCCATTCGGGCCGGCCTTGAACGGCGTGTGGCAGTCCGCACAGCCTATGGTGTTGACCAGGTAGGCGCCACGCGCCACCGAAGTCTGGGAAGAGGAGGCATCGCCCGTCGGCCCTCCTGCCTGTACGCCCATGGGGACACCCACGGCAACCATTACCAGGGCGGCGGGAAAAGCAGCGCTCAGGATTCTCATGGCGGTCTCCGGTTGTTGGCCAAGGCCAGGGACGGCGCCAGTCTGGCACCAACGCAGGGATTCCGGAACCACCGCAAGCACCGTAACATTGCCGAAAGAAATTCCTTAATCCCAGACATGAACAGCCTGCAGCAACTGATGGCGTTCTCGCATACCGCGCGCTTGGGCAGCTTTGCTGCGGCGGCCCGTGAGCTGGGATGTGCGCCATCCACGCTGGCCAAGAGCGTGGCCCGTCTGGAGTCTGCGCTGGGCGTCAAGCTGTTCCACCGCACCACAAGACAGGTCAGCCTGACGCCAGACGGCGAGCACCTGTACTGCCGCCCATGCCCGTCAGCGTGGTGATGCCCTCGGCGCGAACGCAGCCGCCCAAGGTGCTGGCACTGCTGGCATTGCTGGAGACCCTGGGCACGACCCGCTGCATATGAAGCCGGCACGGTCCAAGCTCGGGCAGCCGAGCCAGAGCCTGCCGCCGAGGACTGCACCGGACGTCATACGCACCGCCCACAGCGCACAGCGCGTGGAGAGCCTCCGTTCAGGGAAGTATCAAGCCCTGATATGGGCCAGCACGCCGCCCAGCGCCTGAGCCGTACCAGCCTGCGCAGCCAACGTGATGCGGCCGCCTCGATGAGCGCTGACCTGCATCTCCATCTTCATGGCCTCCATCACGGCAATCACATCGCCTTCCTTGACTTCATCGCCATCGGCCACCTTCCAGGCATGGAGGTTGCCTGCAATCGGCGACTGCACGGCCGAGGCATCCACGGCCTGCGACTCGGGTGCTGCGGCGGCTGTCTGGCCAGCCCCCGACGCCAGACCTTGCAGCAGCATGGCAGGCAGGCCCAGTTGCACACGTCGGCCATCGATTTCGATGGCGGTACGCACCAGACTGCTATCGACCTGCGGCTGGGCCCGCACGGCGGCGGCCAGTGGCTCGGCAAAGTCGGACTCGATCCAGCGCGTGTGGACCTTGAAGCCCTGCTCACCGACAAAGTCGGGGTGGGCAATCACGGCCCGGTGGAAAGGCAGCACCGAAGCCACACCTTCGATCTGGAACTCGGCCAACGCGCGGCGGGCGCGGGTCAGCGCCTGTTCACGCGTGGCTCCGGTGACGATGAGCTTGGCCATCATGGAATCGAAAGTGCCTGGGATCACCGAGCCGCTTTCCACACCCGAGTCCAGACGCACGCCCGGCCCCGAGGGCGGTGCAAAGCGCGAGATCAGGCCCGGCGTAGGCAGAAAGCCGCGCCCCACATCTTCGGCATTGATGCGGAACTCGATCGCATGCGCGCGCGGTGCAGGCGTTTCGGTGATGGACAGCGGCAGACCATCGGCCACGCGCAGCTGCTCGATCACCAGATCCACGCCCGTGGTTTCCTCGGTCACCGTGTGCTCGACCTGCAAGCGGGTGTTGACTTCAAGGAAGGAGATGGCTCCGTTGGCAGAGAGCAAAAACTCCACCGTACCGGCGCTCACATAAGCGGCCTCGGCACAGATGGCCTTAGCCGCGCCGTGGATACGCTCGCGCTGCTCGGCGGTAATAAAGGGGGCAGGCGCCTCCTCGACCAGCTTCTGGTTGCGGCGCTGCAGCGAGCAGTCGCGCGTACCCATCACCACCACATTGCCATGCGTATCGGCCAGCACCTGGGCCTCGATATGGCGGGGCTTGTCGAGGAACTGCTCGACAAAGCATTCGCCGCGGCCGAAAGCCGTCACGGCTTCGCGCACGGCCGATGCATACAGCTCGGCGACCTCATCCATGCGCCAGGCGATCTTCATGCCGCGCCCGCCGCCGCCGAATGCGGCCTTGATGATGATGGGCAGGCCATGCTGCTGGGCAAAGGCCAGCACCTCGTCGGCGCTCTTGACGGGGTCGGGCGTGCCGGCCACCAGCGGCGCGCCGACCTTGAGGGCGATCTTGCGCGCCTCGACCTTGTCGCCCAGCTTGGCGATGGTGTCGGGGTTCGGGCCAATCCAGATCAGTCCCGCGTCCAGCACGGCGCGTGCAAAGGCCTCGCTTTCGGACAGGAAACCATAACCGGGGTGAACGGCATCGGCGCCCGATTTCTTCGCGATCGCAATCAGCTTTTCGATATTGAGATAGCTGTCCGCGGGCTTGTCACCGTCCAGGCCATAGGCTTCGTCGGCCATGCGCGCATGCAAGGCATCGATATCGGCGTTGGCATAGACGGCCACGGACTGCACGCCATAGTCGGCACAGGCACGGGCAATGCGGACGGCGATCTCGCCTCTATTTGCAATCAGAACTTTTTTCATAAAGCGCTCCTCATTTCACAGCTGCGGGCGCAAGCTCTGCAAAACGGTGAATGGGGTTAAAACGAATCCAGGCACCGACAGGAATCTGCCCTGCCAGATCAAGATGATGGGGCGCCACGCAGCCAATCACGGGGTAGCCACCGGTCAATGGATGGTCGGCCAGAAACAGCACGGGCTGGCCGTTGGCGGGCACTTGTATGGCACCCAGCGGCGTGCCCTCACTGGGCAGCTCGGCCGTGATGGCACGTGTCAAAGCGGTGTCGCCGGTCAGCCGCAGGCCTACGCGATTGGACTGGGGTGTGACCTGCCAGCGCTGGCTGGCCAGCAGGGCCACGGCCTCGGGCGTGAACCAGTCGGTGCGCGGTCCCAGTTCCACATCGAGCACGACTTCATCGTCCGCATCACCTGCAGCCGGCAGATGCTCGGGCGGCAATTGCGCATGACCGACCACGGCATGCGTGGCTGGCTGCACATTCAAAAGCTGGCCCACCTGCAAAGCCGGGGGGCCGACATGGGCCAAGGTATCGGCAGAAGCACTGCCCAGCACCGCATCGACCTGATAGCCGCCACGCACCGCCACATAGCAGCGCGCACCAGCCACGGGCTGGCCTATGCTCAGGCTGTCGCCATCGGCCAGTGCAATCGCGGCGTAACGCGGCGCGGCCCAGCGCTGGCCCTGCGCGGTGGTGAGGGTGATGGGTGCATCGGCACCGGTCACCGCCACCACGTTTTCGCCCAGGCTCTGCAGGCTCAGGCCGCCGCCCGCGGTTTCCAGCACGGGCAGATCGCTGGCATTGCCCAGCAGGCGATTCGCACTCTTGAACGCTGCCTGGTCCATGGCCCCGGAGGCCGATACGCCCTGCCCGGCCTGGCCATGGCGGCCCCGGTCCTGGAACACGGTCAGCAGCCCCGTGGCACGGACCTTCAAGCCATTTGCAGCACCTGATTCAGTAGCTGCTTGCGCATGCCCTTGCTTGATTTCAGATGCTTTTATCTCTGAAATGCTTTGCTGACCAGCGTCAGCAGCTATGTTTTCCACTGCACCCGCATCGACAAAGCGCACGCGGTAGCCGGGTTGCAGCAGTGCGGGCAGATCGCGCGACAGATCCCACATGGCCGTATCGGTCACGCCAATGATCTGCCAGCCGCCGGGGCTGGCCTGGGGATAAACGGCGCTGAAACTGCCCGCCAGCGCCACGGCGCCCGCAGGCACCTTGGTGCGCGGCGTGGCACGGCGCGGCACGTTGAAGATGGCATCGCCGCCGCTCAAATAGGCAAAGCCCGGTGCAAAGCCGGTGAATGCCACCGACCATTCGCTGCCCGTGTGACGGCGCACCACTTCCTCGGCGCTGATGCCCAGAATCTGCGCCACCTCGGCCAAATCTTCGCCGTCGTAGCTCACAGGAATCTGCACCAGCACTTCGGAGCGCTGCACCGAACCTTGCAGATCGCGGCCAGCAATGGCGTTCACCAACCGCGCCACCGTGATGCGGTGCGGCTCGAAGTAGACCAGGATGGTGCGCGCGGCGGGCACCAGTTCCTGCACGCCCTCAATGGGCTGGGCCTGCAGCGATGCCAGCAGCACCAGGGTCTGCTGCAGATCGGCCAGCTCCACCATGATGGCCTGACGGTTGACGGGAAGAAAGCGCATGCTGCTCATCCTGGCCGCCCGCTCAAGCCGTGAAGGAGGCGATCTTCACGCCTTCCTGCTCGAAGCGCTGGCGCAGTTGGCGCGCAATCGCCACGGCGCCCGGGCTGTCGCCGTGCACGCAGATGGAGTCTGCCTCCACGCGCACCAGGCTGCCATCCACGGCTTCGATGACGCCGTCGCGCACCAGCTTGAGCATGCGTTCGGCGATCAGCTTTTCATCGTGCAGCACGGCGCCTTTTTCGCGGCGCGAGACCAGGGCGCCCTGCGGGGTGTAGCCGCGGTCGGCAAAGGCTTCGGCCACCACGGTCAGACCCGCGTCGCGCGCCCAGGCGATCAGCGGCGAGCCAGCCAGAGCCATCAGCACCAGCGAAGAATCGATGGCCTTGATGGCGTTGATCACATCGGTGGCCTGGCGCTTGTCCTGGGCAATGGTGTTATAGAGCGCGCCATGGGGCTTGACGTATTTCACCGCCGTGCCTGCCGCGCGGGCCAGGCCCTGCAGCGCGCCGATCTGATAGATCACGTCGGCCACCAGATCGCTGCTGGCCACATCCATGTTGCGGCGGCCAAAGCCCGCCAGATCGCGGTAAGCCACATGGGCGCCGATGACCACGCCGCGCGCCTGGGCGGCCTTGAGCGTGGCCAGAATGCCGGCTGCATCGCCGGCATGGAAGCCGCAGGCCACGTTGGCACTGCTGACGATGTCCAGCATGGCAGCGTCGTCGCCCATGCTCCAGGCGCCAAAGCTTTCACCCAGGTCGCTGTTCAGATCCATTTTCATAACTCTCTCCTTGCTGCGCTCAGTGCAGCTGGCCTGCGTTTTCGAGCAAGTCCTGTTGTACGGTCATGGCTGTGCGGATGGCTTCACGTATGCCGGCGACCTGCGTCTCCAGCGCCATGCTGGCCATGCCCGGATGCCGGGCCGCCTGCTGGGGCAAGGCCGGGATATGGATGAATCCGCCTCGCACTCCAGGTGCTGCGCGTCGGGCCAGGCGGTGCATCAGCGCATAAAAGACATGATTGCAGACAAACGTGCCCGCCGTGTTGGACACGGAGGCGGGCAGGCCTGCCTCGCGCAGATTGCGCACCATGGCCTTGATGGGCAAGGTGGAGAAGTAGGCTGCAGGGGCCTTGTCCACCACCGGTGCATCTATGGGCTGCTTGCCCGCGTTGTCGGGAATGCGCGCATCGTCGATATTGATGGCTACGCGCTCGGGCGTGATTTCGCTGCGACCGCCTGCCAGACCCAGGCTGATGACAAGACTGGGCTGCAGGCTGGCCAGCGCCTCGTCCAGGACCTCCATGGCCGCACCGAATACACAGGGCAGTTGCACGGCATGGACCTGCGCCCCGGCAATCGTCTCGCCATGCAGGGCGCGGGCCACCTCCCAGGAAGGGTTGACCGAATCCTGGTCAAAAGGCTCGAAGCCGGTGAGCAGAATGCGAGGGGTGTCAACAGTGGTCATGGCTGCCTGCCTTAACGGAACATCAGGAAATTGAGCAGGAACACATTGACGATCAGCAGTGCGATGGCCGTCGGAACCTGGGCACGGATGACCGCATTCTTGTCAATTTCCAGCAGCGCCGCAGGCACCAGGTTGAAGTTGGCCGCCATGGGCGTGAGCAGCGTGCCGCAGTAGCCGGACAACATGCCCACGGCTGCCATCACGGCCGGGTCGCCGTGATAGACGCCCACCAGCACAGGCACGCCCACGCCGCCGGTCATCACGGGAAAAGCTGCAAAACCATTGCCCATGATGACGGTGAACAGCGCCATGCCGATCACATACACGGCCACGGCGACAAAGCGCACGTCCATGTTGATATAGGTGGTGCTGATATAGGCCACGGCCTTGCCTACGCCGGCATCGGAAAACACCAGACCCAGCATGCCCAGCATCTGCGGCAGCACCAGCGCCCAGCCCAGAGCGTCGATCAGACGGTGCGATTCGCGCAGGCCCTGCATGGGTGTCTCATGCGTGAGCTTGCAGGCCAGGCCCAGCGCAATCACGCAGCCGATGCCCAGGCTGACCAGAGTGGTGTTCTTGGGGTCGATCAGCGGCACACCGCCCACCATCAGGTACTTGGCAGACAAGGTGCCCACCATGGTGATCAGCGGGATGGCCAGCGCGGGGATGAAGAGCTTGTTGCCCAGGCGCCTGGCGCTTTCCAGGTACTGCGCATCGGTGCGCGGCTGGTGCTTGCCGCCCAGCACGCCGCCAAAGCCGGCGATCAGTGCCATGGCTACGGCAATCACGCCCACCCACACGGGCGGCAGCGTATCGCCGACCAGAAACACCACGGCATACAGAGCCCAGAAGATGCCTGCCGAATAGCGGCGCGGATTGCTGGCATCGCGCAGCGTCATCACGGCCGTGATGGCCAGGATGATGCCGACGAGGTAGTACAGATACTGGATGGAAATGATCATGCCTGCTCTCCCTGCGAGTTCTTGTTTTCTTCAGCGATCTCGCGCTCCAGCGCCTTGTCCAGACGATACAGGCGGAAAGCATGGATGGCGAAGGCACAGGAAGCCGTGGGAATGCCCCATAGCGCCACATGGATGGGCTCCACATCGATACCGGCCTCCTTGAGAAAGGTCGTCATCAGCACGATGGCGCCGAAGGCCACAAAGATGTCTTCACCAAAGAACAGGCCCACGTTGTCGGTGGCTGCGGACATGGCGCGCAGCTTTTCACGGACCTTGGCAGACAGCTTGCCGTAGCGCGATTCGGTCGCGCCTTCGGCCATGGGCGCCAGCAGCGGGCGCACCATTTGCGGATGACCGCCCAGGCTGGTCAGGCCGATGGCGGCCGTGAGCTGGCGCGCTGCCAGATAGACGATGAGCAGACGACCTGCGGTGGCCGACTTGATGGAGCTGATCCAGTTCTGCGCATGCTGGCGCAGGCCATGGCGCTCCAGCAGACCGATCACGGCCAGCGGCAGCAGGATGATCAACGGCAGGTTGCGCGTCTTGACAAAGCCCGTGCCAATGGCGGCCAGCACCTTGTCGACGGGAAAGCCCGCGGCAAATGCCGTTCCTATGGCCGTGACGATCACGACCAGCATGGGGTTAAAGCGCAGCGCAAAGCCGGCAATGATGATGAGCACGCCAATCAGCGGCCACAGATTGATATCAGCAGGCATGTAGACCTCCGGAAACAGGCTTCGCGCTTGTTGCAAAACCACCTTCGGGCAGCAGCGGGCGATGCGCCAGTCGCTGTCCGTTCTCTTGGACTGAAAGCGCCCATGTTCAACGTTCAGCAGCTCCTGGGTCTTTCATATTGTTGAACAATCAATATCAATTGACTGCACAAATTTAATTCTCCAAAGAACAATCAAAGCTTATATATAGAACAAACCCTAGGTTTTGCTGATTTTTTGATTGCAGCAGCCTCGGCAGGGCAATCGCTACACTCGGGCCATGACTGACAGGAGACCTATGAAAGCCGCAACAGACACCCAGAATCTGACCGAGCGGATTGCCCATGAAATACGCGAAAAGCTGGTCAACGGTGAGCTGGCACCCGGCCAGCGTCTGTCCGAAGCAGCTCTTAGCGAAGCGCTGGATATCTCACGCAACACCTTGCGCGAGGTGTTCCGCGTGCTGACCAAGGAAGGCCTGCTGGTGCATGAGCCCAACAAGGGCGTATCGGTGGCCGTACCCGACATGGCTTCCATCATCGATATCTACCGTGTGCGCCGCATGATCGAGTGCCAGGCTCTGGCCCAGGCCTACCCCATGCACCCGGCGCGTGCTCTGATGCATCAGGCAGTGGCCGATGCCCGGCGCTACAGCGAAGCCGAGAACTGGGCCGAAGTGGGCACAGCCAATATGGCGTTTCACAAGGCCATCGTGGCCCTGGCCGACAGCGAACGTCTCAATGAAATGTTCTCGCACCTGCTGGCCGAGCTGCGTCTGGCCTTTGGCCTGCTGCGCGACCCGCATTTTCTGCACGCACCCTATGTGGAAATGAATCAGCACATTCTGCAAACCTTCGAAAGCAGCAAGCCTGCAGATGCAGCGGCAGAGCTTCACGATTACCTGGTGCATTCGGAACGCATCATCCTTGCCGCCTATGCCCGGCAGTTGGCCCAGACCGGCCTCAAGACCGCCTGAGAGTCCCGGCGGTTGCCGCGCAAGGCAAGCCTTAACCCGGTGAACTCTTGTCCCGTCGTGGAGCTTGCCTGCAAACACGCGCCACGCTCGGACACTCTTGGGCGATTTCTTTTCAGCCCACCATAGCCTACGATCAGCAATCAATCGCTGAACAATCCAGGCAACTCAGCTCACCCAAAATATCGAATAACTCCAGCAAAAACAACATATTGTTGAAATCCCTAGTGCCTACCTCTGAGCGGGGATGATAGTTTTGGCCTGCAAACCACCCGCCATCACACACCATCCAGAGGCTTTCTCCGCAGGCCTCCTGCCCTTCTACTCGGGAGTCAACATGAAGCGTCGCATCTTTTGTGCCACCGTTCCCCTGATCGCCAGCCTTGCCTTTGCAGGCGCAGCCGCAGCCCAGACCAAATGGGACTTCGCCACGGCTTATGGCCCCGGCAATTTCCACTCCAAGAACGACGAGCTGTTTGTCAAGGATGTGGATGCCGCCACGGGCGGCAAGCTCAAGATCACGCCGCACTTTGGTGCATCGCTGTTCAAGATGCCCGAGATCAAACGCGCCGTGCAGACCGGCAATGCGCAGATGGGTGAATTCTTTCTGGTGAGCTTTCAGAATGAGTCACAGATTTTTGGCGTGGACGGCCTGCCTTTTCTGGTGAGCAGCTATGACGAGGCCTTCAAGCTGTATCAGGCACAAAAGCCGGCGCTGCAGAAGCTGCTGGACAAACAAGGGCAGATCCTGCTGTATTCCGTGGCCTGGCCGCCCCAGGGCATCTACACCAAGAAACCCATCCAGTCGGCAGCGGACTTGAAGGGCATGAAATGGCGCGTGTATTCACCCACCACGGCCCGCATCGGCGAGCTGATCGGTGCCCAGCCCGTCACCGTGCAGGAGGCCGAGCTGGCCCAGGCCCTGGCCACCGGCGTGGTGGACGGACTGGTCACGTCGAGTGCCACCGGAGCCGACAACAAGCTGTTTGAGAACCTGAAGTACTACTACAACGTGCAGGCCTGGATTCCCAAGAATGCCGTCACCGTGAGCAAAAAGGCATTTGGCGCGCTGAGCAAAGCCGAGCAGGACGCCGTTCTGAAGGCCGCAGCCACGGCGGAGGAGCGCGGCTGGAAGGAATCCAAGGAAGTGGATGCCAGGTCCATTGCGGCGCTGAAGGCCGGCGGCATGAGCATCGAATCCGGTTCTGCCCAACTCAAGGCCGACCTGGCCAAGGTCGGCGAGACCGTCATCAAGGAATGGACCGACAAGGCCGGTGCCGAGGGCAAGGCCATTCTGGATGCCTACAAGGCCGCCAAATAAGGTCTTCGGCAATCTCCGCAAAAACAAGCGCCCATCTGCCGCTGCAGATGGGCACGCCTTGTTGGGGTACATAGATGCGCAAATTACTCGATGGTTTGTACACCGCTGCTGCATGGCTGGCAGGGCTGTCGATGATCGGCATTCTGCTGATGGTGCTGCTTACCGTTCTCAGCCGCGTTATCGGCTTCAGCGCGCCGGGCACCGATGCCTATGCAGGCTACGCCATGGCCGGCGCCGGCTTCATGGCGCTGGCCAGCACTTTCAAGAAGGGCGAGCACATCCGCGTCACTCTGCTGCTCGGTGCTCTCAAGGGCCATGCACTCAAGGTGATGGAAGTCATTGCCCTGGGCATTGCCACCGTGCTGGGTGGCTTTCTGGCCTTTTACTCGGCCCGCTTGACCTGGCAGTCCTGGGAGATTGAGGACATCTCGGTCGGCATAGATGCCACGCCCATGTGGATTCCCCAGATATTCATGGCGCTGGGTACCAGCATATTTTTCATAGCGCTATGCGACGAGCTGGTGCTGGAGCTACTGGGAAAACGCCAGGCCGCAGTCAACGAGGACGCGCACCATGAATGAAATTACCGCAAGCATTGCCCTGATCGTGGTGCTGCTGGCCTTGCTGGGCGGCGGCGTCTGGGTAGGTCTGACGCTGGCGGGCGTGGCCTGGTTCGGCATGGAGTTCTTCACCGCACGCGCCGCTGGCGATGCCATGGCCATGACCATCTGGGGTTCGGCCAGCAGCTGGACGCTCACGGCCCTGCCGCTGTTTGTGTGGATGGGCGAAATTCTCTACCGCACCAATCTGAGCGAGAGCATGTTCCGCGGCCTGGCACCCTGGGTCAATGCCCTGCCCGGCCGCTTGCTGCACACCAATGTGATCGGCTGCACGATTTTTGCCGCGGTCTCCGGCTCGTCTGCCGCAACCTGCGCCACCGTAGGCAAGATGAACGTGCCCGAGCTGATGAAGCGCGGCTACCCGCAGGATCAGGTGATAGGCTCACTGGGCGGCCCGGCAACGCTGGGCCTGCTGATTCCGCCTTCCATCATCCTCATCGTCTATGGCGTATCGGCCGAGATGTCGATCTCCAAGCTCTTCATGGCGGGCGTGCTGCCCGGCATCATGCTGGCCGTGATGTTCAGCGGCTGGATCATGGTCTGGGCGCTACTCAACCCCGGCAAGATTCCCAAGGCCGATGCGGCAATGGGCTTCAAGGAAAAGCTCTACGAGTCACGCCACCTAATTCCCGTCGTGCTGCTGATCGCCTCGGTCATCGCCAGCATCTACACCGGTATTGCCACGGCCACCGAGGCGGCGGCCATCGGCGTGGTGGGCTCGCTGATTCTGTCGGCCGTGCAGGGCGCGCTGACCTGGAAGAACTTCAAGGATGCACTGTTCGGAGCCACGCGCCTGTACTGCATGATTGCGCTGATCCTGGCGGGCGCAGCCTTCATGACCCTGTCCATGGGCTATATCGGCCTGCCGCGCCAGCTGGCCCAGTACGTGGGCAGCCTGAACCTTTCGCCCGCCATGCTGATCATTGTGCTGGGCTTTTTCTACATCGTGATCGGCTGCTTTCTGGACGGCATCTCCACCATCGTGCTGACCATGAGCGTGGTGCTACCCATCATCCAGGCTGCGGGCATCGATCTGCTGTGGTTCGGCATCTTTCTGGTGATCACCGTGGAGACTGCGCAGATCACGCCCCCCGTGGGCTTCAATCTGTTCGTGCTGCAGGGCATGACCGGCAAACAGATCACCTATATCGCCCGCGTCTGCGCACCGTACTTCTTCCTGATGGTGACGGCGCTGGTGATTCTGTGGTTCTTCCCCCAGATCGTGACGGCGCTGCCCAACAATATGTAGCGATCCAAAGCAAAAGAGCGCTTCTGGCGAAGCGCTCTTTTCAAGGTCTGGTAAAGGCGCAGCGGCGGCTGCGCCGCCCCGAAAGCACACCGGTCATTCGACCGTCACGCTCTTGGCCAGGTTACGCGGTTTGTCCACGTCCGTGCCGCGTGCCACGGCTGTGTGATAGGCCAGAAGCTGCAGTGGAACCACGTGCAGAATGGGGCTCAGCGCGCCGTAGTTTTCAGGCATGCGGATCACATGCATGCCTTCGGCGCTTTCGATATTGCTCTTGGCATCCGCCAGCACATACAGCACGCCACCGCGGGCGCGCACTTCCTGCATATTGCTCTTGAGCTTTTCCAGCAGTTCGTCATTGGGAGCCACCGTGACCACCGGCATGGTGCTGTCCACCAGCGCCAACGGGCCGTGCTTGAGCTCGCCCGCTGGATAGGCTTCAGCGTGGATATAGCTGATTTCCTTGAGCTTGAGCGCGCCTTCCAGGGCGATGGGGTAGTGAATGCCCCGGCCCAGGAAAAGTGCATTGTCCTTTTTCGCAAAATCCTCGGCCCAGCTGATGATCTGCGGCTCCAGAGCCAGCACAGACTGAAGCGCCACGGGCAGGTGGCGCATGGCGGTCAGATATTGCTGCTCTTTCTCTTCGGGCAGGCGGCCCTTGGACTGCGCCAGAGCCAGTGTCAACAGGAACAGACCTGCCAGCTGCGTCGTGAAGGCCTTGGTCGAGGCCACACCGATTTCCACACCTGCGCGGGTGATGTAAGCCAGCTCGCATTCGCGAACCATGGCGCTGGTCGCCACGTTGCAGATCGTCAACGTGTGCGTCATGCCCAGGCTTTGCGCATGGCGCAGTGCAGCCAGGGTGTCGGCGGTTTCTCCCGACTGGCTGATGGTCACGATCAGGGTCTTGGGGTCGGGCACGCTGGTGCGATAGCGGTATTCGCTGGCCACTTCCACGCTGCAGGGAATGCCGGCGATAGCCTCGATCCAGTACTTGGCCGTGCAGCCGCTGTAGTAGCTGGTGCCGCAGGCCAGAATCAGCACACGGTCAATCTCCTTGAACACACGCCAGGCGGCTACGCCCGTCTTGCCTTCGGAGGTCACGCCATCGAACAGCTCGGGGGCCACATGCTGCACACCTTCCAGCGTGTCGCCAAAGGCACGCGGCTGCTCGAAGATTTCCTTTTGCATGTAGTGGCGATAAGGGCCCAGTTCCACCGCACCGCTGTGGGCCAGAACGGTCTTCACGGGGCGTTGCTGCGCCGTCAGCTGATCGCCCTTCTTGCTCACAACCCAGTAACGACCCGGCTGAAGATCCACCATATCGCCCTCTTCCAGGTAGACGATCTGGTCGGTCACACCCGCCAGCGCCATGGCATCGCTGGCCAGGAAATGTTCGGCACCTTCCTGGCCAACCCCCAGAATCAGCGGTGAGCCTGCACGTGCACCCACCACGCGGCTGGGCTCGTCCTTGTGCATCACGCCAATGGCATAGGCGCCATGCAGGCGGGCCGTAGCGGCCTGCACTGCCTCAAACAGGTCTCCGGCATAGAGGCTGTCTACGAGGTGTGCTATCACTTCTGTATCCGTCTGGCTGGCGAACACATAGCCTTTGCCCTGTAGCTCGGTGCGCAATGCCTCGTAGTTTTCAATGATGCCGTTGTGCACCAAAGCCACGCGGGCGGGGGCATCGGCATCGGCCACGGCAGAAATGCCGGGGCCGTGGCTGAAGTGAGGATGGGCATTGCGCACTGCGGGCTCGCCATGTGTGGCCCAACGCGTGTGGGCGATGCCGGTCAGACCCTGCACATGCTCGGTCTTGACCTGCTCCATCAGCTCCGCCACCCGGGCCGTCGAACGGGCCCGCTGCAGACCCAGGCTCAGGCCATCGGCATTCTGCGCCTGTACTGCCACACCACAGGAGTCATAGCCACGGTACTCCAGACGCTGGAGGCCTTGAACCAGAACAGGAACGATATCGCGATGAGAAACCGCTGCCACAATGCCACACATAGATAGACCCTCAGGTTGATTTGCAGGGCATGCTACGCCCCCAACAAAGAAATCTTCAATCAATCAATCACAAAAAATGATTGAAAATTTCATAATAAAAATGATTTGAACTTTTATTCAATAAAATTACTTTTAATGAATGAATATTCCATCAATCTGGATTCCACCGATTTGCAACTATTGCGGCAGTTACAACGCGACGCCAGCCTCAGCAACCAGGCTCTGGCCTCTTTGCTGCACCTGTCGCCGCCCACCTGCTTGCGCCGGGTCAAGCGCCTGCAATCATTGGGTCTGATTGAGCAGCAGGTCGCCATTCTGAGCCGGGAACGACTGGCCGAGGTCACGGGCCACGGTTTGCAGGCGATCGTGGAAGTGTCGCTGGACCGGCAGGACAGCAGCTCCCTCATGCAGTTTGAACGCAAGGCCGTTGCCGAGAACGGCGTCCAGCAATGCTGGCGTGTCTCACCCGGGCCGGACTTCGTACTGATCATCGCCACCTTGGATATGCCTGCCTATCTGGCGCTGAGTCAGAAGCTGTTCACGCAAGATGCCAATGTGCGCAATGTGAAAGCCTTTTTCGCAGTGAAGCGTGCCAAATTCAGCACCGAATTGCCCATTCCAGAAGCACTTAGGTAATCCTCAGCGAGGCCTCTCAGGCCCTGATTTCAAGCTGTGGTGTAAACGCCGCGCAAGCTTGTTGTAAATTGATACAAATTATTTGATTTCAATTATTCTCTGCACCTTTGACCTCCAGCCATTTGCCAGATGCCGCTGCAGCAAAGGATCCACCGCAGGACTTATCCCGTGCGAGCTTCATATATGGGGCTGTGCGGTCTGGTCGTGGCTGCGAGCCTGGCTTATCAGCCGGCGAATATCGTCTGGTGGGCGTTTACAGCGGTCAGCGCTCTGGTCTGGCCCCATATTGCCTACCTGCATTCCTGCAGACAGGCCGATCCTTTTCAGTCCGAATATCTGAACTGCCTGATCGATGCTTTGATCGTGGGCTGCTGGGTCGCGCTCATGCAATGGAGCTTGCTGCCCAGCATTTGCATTCTGGCCATCAGCATGTCGGACCGCTCCTATCTGGGACTCAAGCAGCGCTGGCTTCCCTTCGTGGGCGCCTTGCTGGCTGGCATGGGCCTGATGGCAGCCCTGGTTCAGCCTGAGGCGCAATGGCTGGCACCATTGGGGGTACAGATCAGTCTGCTGCCCTTGGTCATTCTGCATACCGCCTATACCAGCCGCTCCACACGCAGAATGCTCAAGACTCTGGCCAAACAGAATCTACAGCTCAAGCTGCTGGGGCGCATCGACCCGCTGACCACGGTTTACAGCCGGGATTACTGGTGGAAAATGGCCCGCACGGCTTTGCGCCAGCATCACATACGCCAGGAGCAGACCAGCCTGCTGGTTATCGATATTGATCACTTCAAACGCATCAATGACGAATACGGCCATATCGTCGGCGACGAGGTGCTGAAACTCATAGGCCTGAACATTCGCCAATGCCTGCGCAGCCACGATATTGCCGGCCGTTATGGCGGTGATGAATTCACGGTGCTGTGCAAAAACGCCAAGGCCGAAGATGCCTATTTTGTGGCGCTGCGCATTCGCGACAAACTGGCGCAGATTCGCCTGCGCGAGTATCCCAAACTGAGGATCAGCGCCAGTATTGGCGTGGCTGCGGCCGATGACAGCTTCGAGTCCGTGGCGACCTGGATCAAGGCAGCCGACACCGCTCTCTACAGTGCCAAGGATGCCGGTCGCGATCAGATCATTGATGCCGGCCCCAGCAGCCACATTCCCAACAGTCCGGCGACGATTCCCATGCCGGCCAGCAAGACCAGCTTGAACCCGGTGGCACAAGAGCAGCCGGTCAAGGACGATCTGACTTACTGAGACGGGAAAGATGCTGGCTGAGGCCAGTGCAGCTGCAAGGTGCAGCCCTGTCCCGGCTGAGCCTCGATGCTGGCCCTCCCGCCATGGCGCTGGCAAATGCCTTGTATCAAAGCCAGGCCTGTACCCACGCCTTCAAATTCCGAATCGCGGTGCATGCGCTGGAAGATACCGAACAGCCGATCGGCGCGCGCGCCATCGAAGCCTGCACCGTTGTCGCTCACCGAGATCTGCACCGACCCGTAGGCCTCCTCCACCGTCACCACAATCTTTGCCTGAGTCTGCGGATGACTGAACTTGACGGCATTGGACAAGGCAGCCGTCAGCGCCTGCTCCAGCAGCTGTGCGTCGCCTTGAACGACGGCAGCAGTCACCGGCAGCCTCCATTCGATGTTGCGATCGGGGTTCCGCGCCTGCAACTGGAGCTGGAGACGCTGCAACATGGCCTGCAGATCCACGGCTTGCCATTGCAGAGGCTGACGCGCCGCCCGTGACAGCAGCAGCAAGCCATCGAACATGGCGGCCATGCGCTTGGCCGATTGATCCATGGTCTGCAAAAAGCTGCAGGCCTCCTGCAGATCATCGGCACTTGGCGCTGCCTGCTGCAGCAGCTCGGCGATCAAGGGATTGAATGCCAGTACATGGCGCAGCGGAGCACGCAGATCATGCGACACCGCATGCACCCATTGCTGCTGGGCATCGCGCAGGGCTGCCAGCTCGGCATCTCGCCGGGCCAGCAGTTCCAGCGCCTCTTCCAGCGTTTCGGGCGCTATTTTTTCAGAGGCTTGTGGCGCTTTATCCATCGATGTTATGGCTGTTTTTTAGGACGTTGCCAATTGCTGATACCCACCTGCTTGCCGCGCGCCACGGTCAGCGACCCGGCCTCGGTACTCTTGGTCACGGTGGAGCCTGCGCCCACGGTACCGCCCGCCCCCACGGTCACCGGAGCGACCAGCACGCAGTTGCTGCCGATATGCACATCCGCCTCTATCACCGTACGGTGTTTGTTCACGCCGTCGTAGTTGGCGGTGATGCTGCCTGCGCCATAGTTCACGCGCTCACCCACCGAGGCATCGCCCAGATAGGCCAGATGATTGGCCTTGGCGCCATCGGCCATGGTGGAGTTCTTCACTTCAACGAAGTTGCCGATGTGCACTTCTCGGCCCAGCCTGGCCCCGGGGCGCAGACGGGCAAACGGACCGATCAGCGCCCCTTGCCCCACCTCCACGCCCGCCTTCTCGCCATCGATATGGGTGAAGGGTTGAATCACCGCATCGTCGGCAATCTGGACATTGCTGATATGGCAGTTGGCGCCAATTTTCGCGCCCGAGCCAATCGTCACATTGCCGGTGAAGATGCAGTTCACATCGATCTCCACATCCTGACCGCAGGACAGGTTGGCCTTGGCGCCGCGCACATCGTCACGCAGGTCAAAACGCTGGGGGTCGGCCAGCCGCACGCCCTGCTCCATCAGCCGACGCGCCTGGCGCAGCTGATGGGCTCGCTCAAGTTCAGCCAGTTGCAAGGGGCTGTTCACGCCTGCGACCTGCAGCGCATCGGCAATGCGATGACCGACCACGGACACGCCGTCGGTGACTGCCATGGCAACAATGTCGGTCAGGTAGTACTCGCCCTGGGCATTGTTGTTGTCTAGCTTGGACAGCCAGGCCCTCAAGTATTTGGCGGGCACGGCCATGATGCCGCTGTAGATCTCGGTGATGGCACGCTCGGCCTCGTTCGCATCCTTTTGCTCCACGATGCGCTGCACGGTGCCCGCATCGTTGCGCACGATACGGCCGTAGCCCGTGGGGTCGGGCATGCTCACCGTCAGCAGCGCCAGCTTGTCGGCCCCGGCTGCATCGACCAGACCTTGCAGGGTATCGGCCTGCGTCAGGGGTACGTCACCGGACAGCACCACCACCAGGCCGTCGTCCTTGAGCTGCGGCACCGCCTGCTGCACGGCGTGGCCGGTGCCCAGCTGCGGCTCCTGACGCGCAAATTTCAGGTCAAAACCGGCTTCAGCGCTTTGTGCGCCTGCGATAGCCGCTTCTACTTCTGCAGCACCATGGCCGGTAATCACCACGGCCGAGCGTGCCTTCAGCTGCGCTGCCGTATCCAGCACATGCTGCAGCAGGGCGCGACCGGCCAGCTTTTGCAGTACCTTGGGATGGCGGCTTTTCATGCGGGTGCCTTTGCCGGCAGCCATGATGACGATGTCCAGAGGTGCAGTCATAGTTGTTCGTGAGCTCATTAAGTCGTTGATTATCGGCTCATACGCGCGACGGCTTCTACTCGGTCTGCGCAACAGCAGCATCAAACACCGTATGCTTGCCCTGTCATGCCACATGCCACCTCCAGTCCCACCCCGCTGCTTCGCACGCGCGCCATTGGCGCAGGCCATCTGCGCGCTTTTTTGGCTGTAGCCAGACACCTGAACTTTCGCGCGGCCGCCGATGAGCTGGCCCTGACCCAATCGGCCGTCAGCCGCCAGATTCAGTCCCTGGAAGACGAGGTCGGCATGCCTTTGTTCCTGCGTCACTCGCGTGCCGTGGAGCTGACGGGCGCTGGTGCCCAGTTGCTGCATTCCGTGCAGCCGGCGCTGGAAGCCATCGACGCCACCGTCCGCCAGATCCGCCAGACCGCAGGCCGCAAGAGCGTGGCCATCACCACCTGGGCCAGCTTTGCTGCCATGTGGCTAATTCCGCGCCTGGAGGCTTTTCAGCGCACCCACCCCGACATCGACATCCGCATCGACACGGGTGATGCCGTGCTGGACCTGGAAACCACCGATGTGGATCTGGCCATACGGTACAGCGCCAGCGTGATAGACCCCGGCGCCCAGTCCCTGTTCGGTGAAGAACTGGTGCTGGTGGCCAGCCCTGCCCTGCTCAAGAACGGGCCGCCGCTGCGCAAGCCTGCCGATGCAGCGCACTTCACCTTGATAGAAACCGGCGATGTACACCGCATGCCTCAGCTGGAATGGCTGAGCTGGCAGCGCTGGTTTGCCGCCAACGGCTGCGATCAGCTGCAACCGCCACGCTGGCTGTATTTCAACTACGCCCACCAGATCGTTCAGGCAGCCCTGGCCGGTCAGGGCCTGGCGATTGCCCGATTGCCGTTGGTCGCCGATGCGCTGGCCGCAGGTGACCTTATTGAAGTGCTGCCCGAGCACCGCCTGGCATCACCGCTCTCGTACTGGCTGCTGCAAGGACCGCGCAGCGGCGCGCGGCCCGAGGTTCAGGCTTTTTGCCAATGGCTGCTGAACCAGGCCGAAGAGACAAGAGCCCATATGCAGCAGCGCCCGGACGCTGCCTGAGCCGCCGATTCAGGGATGCACCGGGGTGCGGCAAGAAATGGCCACGCGATTCCACATATTGATCACCACGGCCAGCCACTCTATGGACGCGATCTCCCGTGTATTCAGCGCCTTGGCCGCTTCGGCATAGACTGCATCGGGAATCTGATCACTGGCCACCAGCGTGATGACTTCCGTCAACGCCAGCCCCGCACGCTCCTTGCTTGTGAAATATGCGGTTTCACGCCAGGCCGGCAATACCGCCAGGCGGTCCGGGGCTTCGCCTGCCGCCAGTGCGTCTCTGGCATGCATGCGCAGGCAGAAAGCACATTGGTTGATCTGCGAGGCCCTGAGCTTCACCAGATGGGTGAATCCAGCGGTCCAGCCAGCCTCCAGGGCCGCAGCCTCTGCCAGCCTGTCCACCTCCAGCACGGATTGGTATATGTGGGGCAGCTCCTTGCCCAAGTTGACGCGTTCACTCATCACACACTCCTTGGATGGGAGAGCACACCATACCAAGCAATGCCGCCGTGTGCACTCTGCGGTGCCCATCCCGCCCAGCAAGAAGAGCCGCTTGTGCGGCTCTTGTTCTTAGGGCTTCTTAGGGCTCGGCTCGTGCCAAACGCGCCATCAGCTCAGGGTCACGCGCGCAAACTTGCGCTTGCCCACCTGCAGCACAAAGGTACCGGCTTCCAGCTTCAGTGCGCGGTCGCTGATGACATTGCCGTCGATGCGCACGCCGCCGCCATCAATCAGGCGGTTGGCTTCGCCGGTCGATGCAGCCAGATTGGCCTGCTTGACCAGCGCACCAATGCCCAGCGGAGCGCCGGACAGGCTGATTTCAGGGATGTCATCAGGGATGCCGCCCTTGGAGCGGTTGATGAAATCCTGCTCGGCCGCCTCGGCCAGCGCCGCGCTGTGGAAGCGCGCGGTGATTTCCTTGGCCAGGGCCACCTTGGCATGCTTGGGGTTGCCGCCGGCCTCGATCTCGGCCTTGAGTGCGGCGATCTCGGCCAGGCTCTTGAAGGACAGCAGGGTGTACCAGTCCCACATCAGCTCGTCCGAGATCGACAGCACCTTGGCGAACATGGTGTTGGCGTCCTCGGTGATGCCGATGTAGTTGTTCTTGGACTTGGACATCTTGTGCACACCGTCCAGGCCCACCAGCAGCGGCATGGTGAGCACGCACTGCTGCTCCTGTCCATATTCGGCCTGCAGATGGCGACCCATCATCAGATTGAATTTCTGGTCCGTGCCGCCCAGCTCCAGGTCGGCCTTGAGCGCCACCGAGTCATAGCCCTGCAGCAGCGGGTACAGAAACTCGTGCAGGCTGATGGAGCTGCCTTCGGTGAAACGCGTATGGAAGTCGTTGCGCTCCATCATGCGCGCCACCGTGTACTTGGCCGACAGCTCAATCATGCCGCGTGCGCCCAGCTGGTCGCACCACTCGCTGTTGTAACGAACCTCGGTCCTGGCAGGGTCCAGCACCTTGGCGGCCTGGGTGTAATAGGTCTCGGCATTGACCTTGATCTGCTCGGCCGTCAATGGCGGGCGGGTGGAATTGCGGCCCGAGGGGTCGCCGATCAGCGTGGTGAAGTCGCCGATCAGAAAGATCACCTGGTGGCCCAGATCCTGCAGCTGGCGCATCTTGTTGAGCACCACGGTGTGGCCAAGGTGGATGTCGGGAGCCGTGGGGTCCAGGCCCAGCTTGATGCGCAGGGGCACACCGGTGGCTTCGGACCTGGCCAGTTTCTGGACCCACTCGTCCTTGGGCAGCAGCTCATCGACTCCACGCAGAGTGACTTCCAGCGCCTGGTTCACTCTGTCGGTCACGGGAAAACTTGTAACAGCAGATTGATTCATAAGGGTTTTTCGGCAGGCGAGGTAGGACGCGGCCGATATACTTGGAGGTTTGGTGTTACGGTCAATTCTAGACTGCTCCCTCATAAAGACCTCTTTGGATGGACTTATGGCACGGTAGAGCTGCTGGAGACGTGTCAGTCGTAACAAATACCAACTCCACCGACACGCTTTCCCAAGGATTTGATGTTTTGATGACTGGCTTGAAAAATGCCGGCGGTGCACTGATTGCGCGGCTGACATCGGCCCTGCAAAAGCATCCTCGGCGCGCTTCGGCTGCGCTGGCGGCTGTTTTGCTGACCGGTGGCAGCGGTGCCTTCGCTGTGGCCAATCTGGGCCCAGACCCCGCCGATCTCCCCGTACGCACTCTGATCGAACCCGTGGCCTCTCTGGCCCAGGGCCATGATCTGGCCGAACTCACGGATCTGCAGGCGTTCTCCCTCTACCGCAACGAAACCACGCGCAGCAACGACACCGCCGAGTCTCTGCTGCAGCGCCTGGGCATTGCCGACCCGCAGGCCGCCGCCTTCATGCGCAGCGACGAGGCCGTACGCCAGAACGTGCTGAGCCGCGCTGGCCGCCTGGTCTCCGCCGAAACCACGGCCGACCACCAGCTGACGGCACTGACTGTGCGCTGGGCTCCCGATGAGGACGGTACCTTCCGTCGCCTGACTGTCGAGCGCGTGGACGGCAAGCTTCAGACCAAGATCGAAACCGGCAAGCTCACCGCCAGCCCCCGCCTGGCGGGTGGCGTGATCCGCTCCACCTTCTACGCAGCATCCGACGCGGCAGACATTCCCGAGAATGTTTCCATGCAGATGGCCGACATCTTCGAAGGCCAGCTGGACTTCCGCCGCGGCCTGCGCAAGGGCGACCGCTTTGCCGTGGTCTATGAGTCCCTGGAAGCCGATGGCGAGCCCCTGCGTGCCGGCCGCGTGCTGAGCACCGAGTTCCTCAACAATGGCAAGGCTCATCAGGCCATTTGGTTCCAGGAGGATGGCAAGAAAGGCTCTTACTACACGCTGGACGGCAAGAGCCTGCAGCAGGCCTATCTGAGCTACCCCGTGGAGTTCTCGCGTATCAGCAGCAATTTTTCCATGCGTCTGCACCCCATCCAGAAGACCTGGCGCGCCCACCTGGGTACGGACTTTGCGGCCCCCACGGGCACCAAGGTCCGCACCGTGGGTGATGGTACCGTGTCCTTTGCCGGCGTGCAAAACGGCTATGGCAATGTGATCTTTGTCGAGCATGCCAACCAGCACACCACGGTCTATGCGCACCTGAGCCGCATCGACGTCAGGCAGGGCCAGCATGTGGACCAGGGCGACATCATCGGCGCCGTGGGCTCTACCGGCTGGGCCACAGGCCCCCACTTGCACTTTGAATTCCGCGAAAAGGGCGAGCAGCGCGATCCGCTGACCATTGCCCAGATCACCGACGCGGCCAAGCCCATCAGCAAATCTGCTCGCGCAGCCTTTGACAAGCAGGCCGCGCAGATGCGCATCGAACTCAATGCGGGCACCCAGGCCGTCGCCGTGGCCAGCGCACGCTGATACGCCGTAGACTCACTCCATCCAAGGGCTGCATCTGCAGCCCTTTTTCATAAGCCAAGCATCAAAATCGCCTCAAACGCTTATCCACCAAGCGCTATCCGCTACAGCTAAGATAGTACGCACATCTTTACCGATTGCTCTCCATGCCCAATGCTATTGAACAAGCTGCCCAACGCCCTTTGTACATCGGACTGATGTCCGGCACTTCGCTGGACGGGGTGGACGGCGTCATCGTGGACTTCAGCCAGAGGACGCAGGTCATACTGCACGCGGGCTGCAGTTTTGATAGCTCACTGCGTGCAGAACTGCTGGCTCTGAACAGCACCGGAGGCAGTGACGAGCTGCATCGCGCCGCACTGGCGGCCAATGCTGTTGCCCGCCACTACGCGCAGGTCGTGCAGCAGTTGCTGCGGGCCAGCGGCCTGCGAGCCGGGCAGATTGCCGCCATCGGAGCCCATGGACAGACCGTGCGCCACCGCCCACAGATGTTCGACGGCACGGGCTATACCCTGCAACTCAATAGTCCCGCACTGCTGGCCGAGCTCACAGGCATCTCCGTTGTGGCCGATCTGCGCAGCCGCGACGTGGCGGCCGGCGGCCAGGGTGCCCCCCTGGTGCCAGCCTTTCACCAGAGTGTGTTCGGCAAGCCAGGGGAAACGGCTCTGGTGCTCAATATCGGCGGCATCGCCAACCTCAGCGTGCTGGAGGCCGATGGCTCGGTACTGGGCTTTGACACAGGCACCGGCAATGCACTGCTGGACGGCTGGTGCCTGCGCCACACGGGACAGCCCTATGATGCCTGCGGTCAGTGGGCAGCCGGCGGCCAGATCCTGCCTCAGCTATTGGCCGCCATGCTGGCCGACCCCTATCTGGCACAGACCCCGCCCAAAAGCACGGGCCGCGACCTCTTCCATGCAGACTGGCTGGAGCAGCACCTGCAGCGGCATGCCAGCCAGGCCGCGCCGGTGGATGTGCAGGCCACGCTGACCGAATTCACGGCCGCCAGTTGCGCCGATGCTGTCCAACGCTTTGGCAAGGGAGGCTCCGAGCTGCTGGTCTGCGGCGGCGGTGCATTCAACACCTATCTGATGCAGCGTCTTGCCGCCTTGCTACCGGGCGTCCAGGTCGGCAGTACGGCGCAGCGCAGCCTGCCCCCTCTGGAGGTGGAGGCTGCGGCCTTTGCCTGGCTGGCACGTCAGTGCCTGCTGGGCCTGCCGGGCAATCTGGCCAGCGTCACAGGTGCACGCGGGCCGCGCATTCTGGGAGCCATCTACCCGGCCTGAGAACGGTTACGGATATCCATCAACATGCTGTTGCAGAGGCCGCTGCACACGTATGACAGAATATCGTAACAACTCGCAACCCTCACGAGGCCCGACCCAGCTTCCATGCCCCGCACCTTCGTCCATCTGCATGCCTGGCGCCTTCGCGGCCTGATCCGCGCCACAGCCTGGGCCGCGGTCTGCATGCTGAGCGCTGGTGCGCCTGCGAGCCGGGCCGAGCTGGGTACGCAGACGGCACGTCCCCAGGTACTGGTGCTGATGTCCTACCACCCCGGGCACAGCTGGGAAGACCGGATTCTGGCCGGCCTCAATGAATGGGGTGGCAAAGGGATGGCCAAGCCGGTCTTCCATACCGAATGGATGGACACCAAACGCTACCCAGGCACGGAGCAGCGCCAGCACCTGGCCCGCTACCTGACAGACAAATACGCGCACCAGCGCTTCGACCTGATTGCCACGGTCGATGACAACGCGCTTGAATTCGTGGCCCGGCAAAGCGCTCTTTTCGACGGCACGCCCGTGGTCTTCAGCGGCATCAATGGGGACCCCGCCCAGATCGTCGGCGAACGCCCCAAGGTCACAGGCATTCTCGAGCGCTTCGACCTGACGCGCACGCTGCGCATCGCCCTGTCCCTGCATCCGGGCACCCGGCGCCTGATCTTCATCACGCCGCAGGACGAAACGGGCATCGAGCTGCGCAACGGGGTGGACACCACCCTTGCGCTGCTGCCGCCCGGCCCTCAGGCGGAGCACTGGATCGCCCCCGATCTGTCGCGTATCGGCGAGCGCCTGCAGCACCAGCACCGGGACACACTGATCTTCGTGCTGGGCTCGATTCCAGCGCTGGCAGGCCAGCCCCCACTGGAGCCCGAGGAAGTGACGGCCTTTGTGCACGAGCGCACTCAGCTGCCCGTGTATTCCGACCTGGACACCTCGGTCGGCCATGGCAGCGTGGGCGGCTACATGAACAGCGGACTGGAAACCGGCCGGCTACAGGCCTCCATGGCCCAGCAGATACTGGCCGGCCGGGCGCCTTCGCAGATTCCCTATGTGCGTGAGACACCGCTGGCCCTGCTGTTCGACTATCAGGAACTGCAACGGCTTGGCGTGAACACCCGACACCTACCCGAAGGCAGTGCGCTGCTCAACGAGCCTGTGTCGATCTTCGACTCCGAGTACCGTCAACCGCTGATCGGCTTTTCACTGGTCATGGCCCTGCTGCTGGCCAGTGCGGCCATCCTGGTCATACGCAGCCGCGTGCTGGCCGAGCGCCAGCGCGCCCTGCACTATCAGGCCACGCACGATGACCTCACGGGACTGCCCAATCGCCACGGACTTCCCCCGCTGCTGCTGCAGGGCGACCGCAATGCCGCCGGCGACCAGGAGCATGTGGCGCTGGTGATGCTGGGACTGAACCGCTTCAAGCTCATCAACGACACCTATGGCCATGCCTTCGGCGACGCCATCGTGGCCGCCATGGCCGAGCGGCTGCGGCACTGGCGCACGGAGCGCGAGGCCCTGGTGCGCTTTGGCGGCGACTCCTTCGTCATCGTCTCTCATTTTCGCGGTGAGCCTGCACTTGAGCATCTGCGCACACGCTGCGAAGCCCTGTTCAGCCAGCCCTTCATCATCAATGGCCAGCGCATTCCCGTCACCGCGGCCTTCGGCATGAGCTCGGCGCCTTTGAGCGCACTGGACCCCGAACGGCTGCTGCGCGAGGCCGAAACGGCCATGTACGAAGCCAAGCGCAACCGCAGCACACAGGTCGTGGCCTTTGACTGCCGCATCCATGTGCGTACCACGCGCCAGTTCCAGATCGAAGCCAGCCTGCCCGATGCCATCGCGAATGGCGAGATCGAGGTCTACTTCCAGCCCATCATGGATACCGTCCGCGACTGCATCGCGGGCTTTGAGGCGCTGGCGCGCTGGCAGCACTCCGAACTGGGCGCCATACCGCCGCCCGAGTTCATCCGCGTTGCCACCGAATCGGGCCATATCGGCGCGCTCACGCAATGTGTGCTGCGCAAGGCCTGCGCTGCCTTTCTGCCGCACCTGAGCAGCCCCGCCCAGCCCTATCTGGCGGTGAACGTTTCGGTCAGCGATATCTACAGCGGCGAATTCCCCGTGCAGCTGGCCAAGACGCTGGCCAGCCTGGACATGCCGGCCAACCGCCTGGTGCTCGAAGTGACCGAGGACATGCTGCTGGGCGACGAACAACTGGCGGCCCAGACCCTGGCCCAGTTGCGCAGCCAGGGCGTGCGCATTGCCATCGACGACTTCGGCACCGGCTACTCCTCCATGAGCTATCTGTCGCACTACCAGGTTCACATCATCAAGATCGACCGCAGCTTCGTGCGCAACCTCGCCACCAGTGCGCAGGATCAGAAGATCGTGCGCGCCATCATCTCCATGGCCGCCGATCTGGACCTCAGCGTGATCACCGAGGGCGTGGAG
The DNA here is from genome assembly GCF_030064165.1 of Comamonas resistens. NCBI lineage: Bacteria > Pseudomonadati > Pseudomonadota > Betaproteobacteria > Burkholderiales > Comamonadaceae > Comamonas > Comamonas resistens. Next base: position 659,844 of record NZ_CP125947.1, on the reverse strand, counting down.
ACCCAGGAACAATCGACCCTGCTGCGCAGCATGGGCTGCGTGCTGCAGCAAGGCTATGTGTTCAGCCGCCCGCAGCCGGCTAGGCAATGGGCCGGAGTGACCGGTCTGCCGGCCACGGCCGAATAGAGCACTGCAGCCCCACATCACCGCAAAAAAGAAAAGGGAACGTGCTGCCACGTTCCCCCCCTGCGCTTTCTCGCGCTTCTCCTCAGCCCGGGTTGACCCGGGACTCCCTCTTTATTGGCTTATCCGCCGATGTAGATGAACTTGAAAAGGAACACGCCACCAATCAGCCACACCATCCAGTGCACTTCCTTGCTCTTGCCGGTGAGCAGCTTGAGCACGGCGTAAGTGATGAAGCCGAAGGCCAGACCGTTGGCCACGGAATAGGTGAAGGGCATCAGCAGTGCTGTCACGGCAGCCGGTACGGCCTCGGTGGTTTCATCCCATTCAATCTCGGTCAGCTCCCTGAGCATCAGGCAAGCCACGAAGAACAGCGCCGGAGCCGTGGCGTAGGCAGGTACGACACCCGCCAGAGGCGCCAGGAACAAGCAACCCAGGAACAGCACGGCCACGGTCAGAGCCGTCAGACCGGTGCGGCCACCTGCCTGCACGCCAGCAGCGCTTTCCACGTAGGCGGTGGTGCTCGATGTGCCCAGCAGCGAGCCGGCGAAGATGGCGCCGGAGTCAGCCAGCAGCGACTTGTTCAGTCGCTCCATGCGGCCCGGCACCAGCAGACCGGCGCGCTTGGCCACGCCCATCAGCGTGCCTGTGGCGTCGAACAGTTCGACCAGGAAGAACACCAGCACCACGTTCAGAATGCCACCCGACAGCGCGGACTTGATGTCCAGTTGCAGGAAGGTGGGAGCAATCGATGGAGGCGCCGAGAAAATGCCCTTGAACTCATTGCCGCCGAAGAAGAACGAAGCGACGGTCACCGACACGATACCGATCAGGATGGCGCCGGGAACCTTGAGGCGGTCCAGCGTCACGATCAGCAGAAAGCCCAGCGAAGCCATCACCACCTGAGGCGTGTGCAGGTCACCCAGCGTCACAAAGGTCGCGTCCGACTTGGCCACGATGCCGGCGCTCTTGAGCGCGATCAGTGCCAGGAACAGGCCGATACCCACGGTGATCGAGATCCGTATGGACTGCGGTATGCCCTTGATGATCAGCTCCCGCAAGCCAAACAGCGTCACGATGAGGAACAAGCAGCCCGAGACAAACACCGCGCCCAGAGCGGCTTGCCAGGTGAAGCCCATGTGCAGCACCACGCCATAGGCGAAGTAGGCATTGAGGCCCATGCCCGGAGCCAGCGCGATCGGGTAGTTCGCGTACAGCGCCATGATGGTCGTACCCAGGGCCGCAATCAGGCAGGTAGCCACGAAAACGGACCCCTTGGGCATCCCCGCATCCCCCAGAATCGAGGGATTAACGAAGATGATGTAGGCCATCGTCAGGAAGGTTGTCAAGCCGGCAATCAGCTCGGTTTTTACATTGGTGCCATGCTCATTGAGCTTGAACACCCGTTCGGTCCAGTTCATCGCAATTGTCTCCGTGTTGTTTTCGCATGCGGGGGCGCAACGGTTGAGAAAGCGCCCAGGGGTTGAGTGCCGGACCATAGGCCCGGCACAGGGCATGACGGCTTAGCTAAGGCCGCCATGGACTCCGGTTCGCGCACTGATGCGCGGAATATGAATGAGAGCGCTGGAAGCTCAGGCCTTGCCGGCCTGCACGGCGTCCAGGGCTCGCAAAATGGCCTCGGGTGTCGCCGGCGCACGCAGCGGCGGGTTGCAACTGGAGCTGCCTACGGATGCCACGGCATCGCGGATGGCAAAGAACACCGAGAACGGCAACAGCAGCGGCGGCTCGCCCACCGCCTTGCTGCGGTGGATGGAGTCCTCGAAGTTCTGGCCTTCGAACAGGCGCACGTTGAACACGGGCGGGCAGTCGTTGGCCGTGGGAATCTTGTAGGTGCTGGGCGCGTGGGTGGTGAGCTTGCCGCTTTGCGGATGCCAGACCAGCTCCTCCGTGGTCAGCCAGCCCATGCCCTGGATGAAGGCACCCTCGACCTGGCCGATATCCACGGCCGGATTCAGCGACTTGCCGGCATCGTGCAGCACGTCGGCGCGCAGCAGCTTCCATTCGCCGGTCAGTGTGTCGATCACCACCTCGCTCACGGCTGCGCCGTAGGCGAAGTAGTAGAACGGCCGGCCCTGCATTTTTTCCCTGTCCCAGGACAGGCCGGGTGTGGCATAGAAGCCATCGGACCACAGCTGCACGCGGTCGAGGTAAGCCTCGCCCACCAGCTTCTCGAAGGGAATGGTCTGGCCGTTGACCTGAACCTGGTCGTTGGCAAAGCGCACATCTTCCGCCTTGCCGCCGTAGCGGTTGGCCGCACACACCGCCAGACGCTCGCGGATCTGGCGCGCCGCATCCTGCGCCGCCTTGCCGTTGAGGTCGGCACCCGTGGAAGCAGCCGTCGCCGAGGTGTTGGCCACCTTGGTTGTATCGGTGGCCGTGGCTCGCACACGGCTGAAGCTCACGCCCAGCTCGTGCGCCACCACCTGGGCCACCTTGGTGTTCAGCCCCTGGCCCATCTCGGTACCGCCATGGTTCACCAGCATGGAGCCGTCGGTGTAGATATGCACCAGGGCGCCGGCCTGATTGAAATGCTTGACGTTGAAGCTGATGCCGAACTTGATGGGCGTGAGTGCCAGCCCGCGCTTGAGCACCGTGCTTTGCGCATTGAAGGCGTTCACGGCTTCACGGCGGGCGCGGTAGTCGCTGCTGGCTTCCAGCTGGCCGACCAGATCGTGGATCACGTTGTCCACCACCGTCTGCTGGTAAGGCGTGACGTTGTTGCTGTCGGTGCCGTAGAAGTTCACGCGGCGCACGTCGAGCGCATCGCGGCCCAGATTGCGGGCAATCGTTTCAATGATGTTTTCGATGGCAATCGCGCCCTGCGGACCGCCGAAGCCACGGAAAGCCGTATTGCTCTGCGTATTGGTCTTGCCGCAGTAGCCATGCATGGACACGTCGGGCAGCCAGTAGGCATTGTCGAAGTGGCACAGCGCACGCGTCATCACCGGTGCCGACAGGTCGGCCGAGTGGCCGGCGCGCGAAACCATGGAAATCTCCGCACCCAGGATGCGGCCGTCATCGTCGTAACCCACTTCGTATTCGAACCAGAAGCAGTGGCGACGGCCCGTAATCATGAAGTCGTCGTCGCGGTCCAGACGCAGCTTCACGGGACGGCGCAGGCGCGTGGCCGCCACGGAAGCCACGCAGGCAAACAGGGCCGACTGCGACTCCTTGCCACCAAAGCCACCGCCCATGCGGCGGCATTCCACATGCACCATATGCGAATGCACACCCAGGGCATGGGCCACCAGATGCTGCATTTCGCTGGGGTGCTGGGTGGAACAGTGCACATGCACCGCACCATCTTCCTTGGGAATGGCGTAGCTGATCTGGCCTTCCAGATAGAACTGCTCCTGACCACCGAGGTCGAAGGTGCTCTTGAGACGGTGCGGAGCCTTGTCGATGGCCGCACGTGCGCCGCCCTCGTTGGTGCTTCGCTCCAGGTGCATGGGGGGCAGCACATACTGGCCCAGCTCATGCGCCTTCTGCGGCGTCAGCACGGGCGCGGCCTCGGTGATCGTGGCCACGCTCTTGGCCAGGGCGGCCGCGCGGCGCGCGGCGTCGCGGTTGCGTGCAATCACGGCGAACAGGGGCTGGCCCACGTAGCGGATCTCGCCATCGCACAGGATGGGATCGTCGTGGATGATGGAGCCGCAGTCGTTGACGCCGGGAATGTCGGCTCCCGTGATCACGTCCACCACATCGGGCATGGCGCGCACGGATTCCAGCGCCAGGGCCGTCAGGCGACCGTGGGCAATGGGCGACAGGCCCAGCGCGCAGTGCAGCGTGCCGTCGAGCTCGGGCAGATCGTCGATATAGGCGGCCTCGCCGGCCACGTGCAGGTGCGCCGACTCATGGGGACGGCTGATGCCCACACGGGCGCCGACCTGCAAGGCATGGGCCTCGGTCTTCACATCGATGCGGGACGCCGTGTTTTCCAGGTAGTGGGCAAAGGCTTCGGCCGACTGGGTTGCGACGGCGGGAGCAATGGGTTCGCGGAGGTTGTTCATTTCAGGCTCCTACAGTCTCAGACCACGACATGCGGCATGACGCTCCAGACGCTGGTCTCGGCAATCGAGACCGGCTGCTGGGCACGGGTTTCCAGCCACAGACGCTGGATCAGGTTCTGCGCCACCTGCAGGCGGTAGTCGGCGCTGGCGCGCATATCGGACATGGGCTTGAAATCCTCGGCCAGCGCGGCCTTGGCGGCGTTCACGCTGTCCTCGTTCCAGGCCTTGCCGAGCAAGGCAGCTTCCGCCTTGGCACCACGCTTGACCGTGGCGGCCATACCGCCAAAGGCCAGGCGCACGGTCTTCACGATCTCGCCGTCGAGTTCAATGGAAAAGCCCGCGCACAGCGCCGAGATGTCGCAATCGAAACGCTTGCTGATCTTGTAGGCCCGCACCTGGCGGCTCATCACATGCAGCGGAACCGCCAGGCCCTGGACAAACTCGCCGGGCTCCAGCTGGTTCTTCATATAGTCCAGATAGAAGTCCTGCAGCAGCATGCGGCGCACGCGCGCGCCCTTGCGCAGTTCGATCTGCGCATCCAGCGACATCAGCACCGGGGGCGAGTCGCCGATCGGCGAGCCGTTGGCCACGTTGCCGCCCATGGTGCCCGCATGGCGGATGGGCATGGAGGCAAAGCGCAGCCAGACGTCGGTCAGGCTGGGGAAGCGCTGCACCAGCGCGCCCCAGGCCGCTTCCAGCGAAGCCGCAGCGCCGATGTACAACTCGCCGCCTTCGGCATCGGGTCGTTCCTCGACGCGCTTCATCTCGGCCACATCGCCCACGTAAATCATGTCGCCCAGGTCGCGGAACATCTTGTTGACCCACAGGCCCACGTCGGTGGAACCCGCAACAATGCGCGCCTTGGGCTTGGCTTCGCAGATGGCAGCCAGCGCATCCAGCGTGCGCGGCGCGTGGAAATGGTCGGTGCGAGCGTTTTGCGTGGCCGCGTAGTCGAACGAGTCCACGCCCTTTTGCTGCTCCTGCAGGCCTTGCAGCGCGGCCACCACGGGCGCGGCGTCCAGGCGCACGGAAGGCAGGTCGAACATGCGCTGGCCGGCATCCAGAATCGGGCGGTAGCCCGTGCAACGGCACAGATTGCCCGACAGCTCATCGGCCAGTTGCTGGCGTGTAGGCACGGTGCCCTGCTGCTGGTGGTGCTCGTAGGCCGACCACAGCGACATCACAAAGCCCGGCGTGCAGAAGCCGCACTGCGAACCATGACAGTCCACCAGCGCTTGCTGCACGGGGTGCAATGCATTGCCATTTGCCTGGCTGTGGCCGTGCGCATGAGCGCAGGCGCCGCCGGATTGACCGGCCTTGCCCGGGCACTGGCCCTTGAGGTCTTCGACGGTGAACAAGGCCTTGCCCTGCAGGCTGGGCAGGAACTGGATGCAGGCGTTGACGGTCTGCAGACGCAGGCCGTTCACGGCGTCCTGTGCGCCGGGCTCGGCCAGCTCGGCGATGACCACGGTGCAGGCGCCGCAATCGCCTTCGTTGCATCCTTCCTTGGTGCCGGTGCAGTGTGCGTCCTCGCGCAGCCATTGCAGCACGGAGCGAGTGGGATGCGGGCCTTGCACCTCGACCACTTCTCCGCGATGGAAGAAGCGTATGGGTTGTGTGTTATGGCTATTGCTCATGATCGTGGGACTGAAATGAGAAGGTATGCCTGCATGCAAGATGTATTCCACGCACAGCATTTGTCAATATGGCAAGACTAAGCCTGCCGTTGCAGCTTCTCATATGGCGGCGCTCATAGCGGCTATGTAGCGCTGCATATATCCACGACCAAAATCAAGGGAGAACCCGGAGAAAACACCCCACACCCCGGGTAAATACCGAATCAACGTTTCGCTTCCGGCAAAAGGTTGATTCTCAATATTGATAGCTGCTCACGCCATTCATTAGTGCATTTGCGCGTGTATTTTCTCTGAAATCCCTATGAATTAAGCGCTTGCAGCTATCAAATTCAATTGTCACCACCATCGGGGGCCGGACGCACGGGTTCGTCGCTGTCGAGCTGACTGAACACCAGGGTCGCCGCCAGCGTCATCAGGGCCACGGTCACAAAGGTCGCGCGAATGGCCAGCATGCGCTCATCGGCCTGGCCTGGCCACATCTCGCTGAAGCCCGTGAGCAAGGCACCCGCCAACGCCACGCCCATGCTCATGGCCAGCATCTGCACCATGGACAGCAGGCTGTTGCCGCTGCTGGCAAATTCGCCCTCCATGTCCTTGAGCGTGACCGAGTTCATGGCCGAGAACTGCATGGAGTTGAAGCCACCAAAGACGAACATCTGCACCAGCAGCAGCCAGATCGGCATGCCCGGCGTCACCAGACCGAAGGAAGCCAGCATCAGCGCCAACATCACCGAGTTGACCTGCAGCACCCGCTTGTAGCCAAAGCGCTGTACGGTGCGCACCGCGATGCGTTTGACCAGCATGCTGCCGGTGACGGTGGCCAGCATCATCATGCCCGCATTCATGGGCGACATCTGCAGCCCTATCTGCAGCAGCAGCGGAATCAGAAACGGCGCCGCGCCGCTGCCGAAACGGGCAAACAGATTGCCCAGCAGCCCCACGCGCAGCGAGCGCACCTTGAACAGCTCCGGCGCAAACAGCGGCTCATCCACCCTCAGCGCATGCATCCAGTAGCTGGCCAGACTGGCCAGGCCAAACACCATGAGCACCACCACCAAGGCCATGCCCAGCCCCATGCCCGAGAGGCCATCGAGCGCCACCGAGATGGCCACCATGCCAAACGCCAGCATGGCATAGCCCGCGCCGTCAAAGCTGCGCACCACTATCGGTGCATTGCGCGGAAACCAGCGCCAGGTGGCCCACAGGCCGATCAGCCCCACAGGCACGTTGATCCAGAAGATCCAGTGCCAGCTCGCATACTCCACCATCCAGCCGCCCAAGGTTGGGCCCAGCAGCGGCCCCACCTGCCCCGGAATGGCAATAAAGCTCATGGCACGTATGAACTCGCCGCGTGGATAGGTGCGCAGCACGGCCAGCCGCCCCACGGGCAGCATCATGGCTCCGCCCACACCCTGGACCACGCGGGCCGCGATCAGAAACGGCAGGCTGGGCGAGAGCGCACACAGCACCGAGCCCAGCACAAACAGGCCGATCGCCCAGCCATAGACACGCCGCGTGCCGAAACGGTCGGCCACCCAGCCCGTGGCAGGAATCAGCATGGCGGTGGTCAGCGCATAGGCCACGATGACGGACTGCATCTTCATCGGGCTCTCGCCCAGTTCCCGCGCCATGGCGGGCAAGGCCGTGTTGAGAATGGTCGCGTCCAGCGACTGCATGAAAAAACCGATGGCCACCAGCCACAACAATCTCTCTTTATGGGGTGCACTGCCGTGCATGACGGGTATTTCACCCATGGGCAACTCCAAGAAGGTCCAGCCGTAAAAACAAAAAAGCCGCTGGCAGGCAGCGGCTTAAATGGAGTGCACACACCAGACCTTGGCGGCTGGCGTGCAAGCAGGCATGGGGTTCAGACCGAGAAGCTGGAGCCGCAGCCGCAGGTGGTTGTGGCGTTGGGGTTCTTGATCACGAATTGCGCGCCTTGCAGGTCTTCCTTGTAGTCAATCTCCGCGCCAACCAGATACTGATAGCTCATGGAGTCGATCAGCAGCGAGACACCGTTCTTGGTCATGGTGGTGTCGTCGTCGTTGGTGATCTCATCGAAGGTGAAACCGTACTGGAAACCCGAACAGCCACCACCTTGCACGAACACGCGCAGCTTCAGATCAGGATTGCCCTCTTCGGCAATCAGGTCGGCCACCTTGGCAGCAGCGCTGTCGGTGAAGACGATGGGGGAAGGCATTTCAGTGGTCGTGGTTTCAGCAACGGCGCTCATGGCAGTACTCCGTAGGTTCTTGATTGCCCGAAATGGTACAGCAAGGGGCTCGGGAATTCAGACCATATTTCTTTGTCGCCAGAGCAAGTGGGGGCATTGCCCAAGGCCGGCAATACAGGTGCATGCCGCGAAAGCAGCGGGCATGAACAAGGCACCCTACGCTTGCTCACTGCGTGTAGCCGCTGCCCCTCCAAGAGGGGTATTTTTCATCTTGGGGCGGCCCGGCGATGAAAAAAGGCACCCCACGCTTGCTCACCGCGTGTGAGCCGCTGCCCCGGAGTTTTCATCTTCGGGCGGCCCGGCCATGAAAAAACCGCCCGGAACTTGCGTTCGGGGCGGTTTTCGCGCAAAGACTCCGAAGAGTCTTTCGGGCTGGGAAACGAATTAACGCTTCGAGAACTGCTTGGCGCGACGGGCACCACGCAGACCAACCTTCTTACGCTCGACTTCACGGGCGTCGCGAGTCACGAAGCCGGCTTGGCTCAGGACGGGCTTCAGCGCTGCGTCATAGTCGATCAGGGCACGGGTCACACCGTGACGAACTGCACCGGCTTGGCCGGATTCGCCGCCGCCGTGCACGTTCACTTGCACGTCGAATGTTTCCACGTTGTTGGTCAGCACCAGAGGTTGCTTCGCGATCATGATGGAGGTTTCGCGGCCGAAATACTGCTGAATGTCCTTGCCATTCACAGTGATCTTGCCGGAGCCCTTCTTCAGGAACACACGAGCGACGCTGGACTTGCGACGGCCGGTGCCGTTATTCCAATCACCAATCATCTAGGTCTCCTTAAATTTCCAGAGCCTTAGGCTGCTGTGCGGTATGGGGGTGCTCGGCACCGCCGTACACCTTCAGCTTCTTGATCATGGCGTAGCCCAGGGGACCCTTGGGCAGCATGCCCTTGACGGCCTTTTCCAGAGCGCGGCCAGGGAACTTAGCCTGCAGGTCGCGGAAGTTGGTAGCAGTGATGCCACCGGGGAAACCGGAGTGACGGTAGTACACCTTGTCCAGGTTCTTGGTACCAGTGACCTTGAGCTTGGAGGCGTTGATGATGACGATGTAGTCACCGGTGTCAACGTGAGGTGTGTAAATGGCCTTGTGCTTGCCGCGCAGACGGAGTGCCACTTCGCTGGCGACACGTCCGAGCACCTTATCGGTGGCGTCAATCACAAACCACTCGTGTTGCACCTCAGCGGGCTTTGCGCTGAATGTAGACATGAGTTTTCTCTTTCAAGAAGGTTTGGCGGTCCCTTTTCCGCGGTCGGTGCTTCTTCTTGAAAAGACGGATCTTTAAAGGAAGCCTCTTAGGCGGGGTTACTCAAACCGAAGTCCAAGCCTTCGCCGCGGGAACCATAAAATCGCTGCGAAGCCCGCCATTATACGAAAACGCCGGAATCTGCGCGTTTTTGTTCAGCAGCCTGTTGTGAATCAGCCCGTCAGGGCCGTTCTCCACTCTGCACACAGGCGCCAACAGCCTTTAAAGACCACAGGGTAAAAAGTGCTGTTCCCCTCTTGCCCTGCTGGTTACCATCCGTCTCTATGTTCAGTTACCGCCACGCCTTCCATGCAGGCAATCATGCCGACGTGCTCAAGCACACCGTGCTGATTGCCACCGTGCAATACCTCATCCAGAAAGAGGCGGCACTGACGGTGCTCGACACCCACGGCGGTGCGGGCCTGTACCGCCTCGACGGCGACTACGCCAGCAAGAGCGGCGAAGCGGCAGACGGCGTGCTGCGCCTGGCCGAAGCCAAGGAAGCCGAGCTGGCACCGGTGCTGCAGCAATACATGCAGATGGTGCGCCACTTCAACCAGGGCAATGCCGTGCGCAACTACCCTGGCTCGCCCTTCATCACCCAGGCGCTGCTGCGCGGTCATGATCGCCTCAAGGCCTTCGAGCTGCACCCCACGGACATGCGCTCGCTGACCGGCAACATGGCCCAGCTGGAAGTGCCACGCCAGGTGGCCGTGCTGCTCGAAGACGGCTTCGAGGGCGTCAAGAAATTCCTGCCCCCGCCTTCGCGTCGTGCCCTGCTGCTCTGCGATCCCAGCTATGAACTCAAGAGCGACTACGGCCGCGTGCTGGACATGATGACGGACAGCCTCAAGCGCTTTCCCACCGGCACCTATGCCATCTGGTACCCCATCATTCCCCGCCCCGAAGCCCATGACCTGCCCAAGCGTCTCAAGACCATGGCCAACAAGGCCGGCAAGAGCTGGCTGCATGCCACCTTGACGGTCAAGAGCAACAAGACTTCCGAGCGCGGCGGCCTGCCCGCCAGCGGCATGTTCCTGATCAACCCGCCGTTCAATCTCAAGGATCAGCTCAAGCCCGCCATGCCGCAGCTCGTCAAGCTGCTGGGCCAGGATGAGAATGCCTCCTTCACTCTGGAGTCGGGCGGCAAATAAACATCCGCAAACATCAATAAAAAAGGCGCTGCAAGCGCCTTTTTTCATTGCCGGGCCGCCCCAAGATCAAAAACGCCCCTCTTGGAGGGGCAGCGAATCACACGCAGTGGAGAGCGTAGGGAGCCATTTTTCATTTCGAGCATCAACGACGCTTAGGGTGCACCTTGGTGCTGACCTTGCGCTTCTCGACCTTCTCGATCTTGGTGCGAGACACCCTCTTGCCCTGGCGGGCTTCGGTCACCAGCACGTCGGGGCAGCTGTCCTCGTTCTTGTTCAGACGCCAGATCTCCACGGGCTTGATGCCCAGGCCCATCATGCCCAGCTCTTTTGCAGCCGCCTTGCTGAGATCGATGACGCGTCCTGGCGCAAATGGCCCGCGGTCATTGATGCGCACTACCACCGACTTGCCGGTGACCGCACTGCGCACACAGACCCTGGTGCCGAACGGCAGACTGCGGTGGGCCGCCGTCATTTCATTCAGGTCAAAGCGCTCTCCGCTGGCCGTACGCCGCCCATGGAACTGCTCACCATACCAGGATGCCTGGCCCTGCTGATCACTGTCGCGCGCCGGGGCCTTGAGTTCGTATTTGTCGGGATCGTCCGCGTCGACACTCGCCTCCACGGGCGGGCGCGTCGCCCTCACACCCAGACCTCTGTCCTTGTAGCGGCTGTTGATGTAGTTGTCGACCTGAGGCGGCATGGCCCCGAGCTCCATCAGATCAGGGGGCCCCATCAGGCGCGAGGACAGGTCATAGCCATCCACCCCCAACTCGGTCGTGGCCACGCGTTTTGCAGATTTGGCAGGGCTGCCGGAAGTCTTGGCGGCGGAGCTCAGCGGTGCGGGGTCGGCCCCCTCCCGTTCAGTCGTGGGTGCACAGCCAGCCATTGCGACGGTAAAAGCGCCGAGGGCCAGCCATTGGCACAGGCGCCAGCAGCGGTTCATGCGAAACATGGGCGGATAGCCTCCTTGATCTCGTCAAGTGAGTGCCGCCCAAGACTGGCCCACAGGGGCCAGCACGCAGATGCTCAAAGCCCGAGTCGGTCGCAGATCTCCAGAGTGGCGACGCTCTGGTTCATCGTATAGAAGTGCAGCCCTGGAGCCCCCTGGCTGCGCAACTGATCACATAGATGGGTCACGACATCCAGACCGAACGCACGAATGGATGCTGTGTCATCTCCGAACGCCTGCAGACGCAGACGAATCCAGCGCGGGATCTCGGCACCGCAGGCATCCGAGAAACGCATCAGCTGTGTGGAACTGGTGATAGGCATGATTCCGGGAACGACGGGAGTCTCAATCCCCAGGGCCTTCACCTCATCCACAAAGCGCATGTATGCGTCGGCATTGTAGAAGTATTGCGTGATGGCGGAATCTGCACCAGCGCGCACTTTAGCAACAAATGCTTCAAGATCGCTGCGTGGGGATTTTGCCTGGGGGTGGGTTTCCGGGTAAGCCGCCACTTCGATATGGAACCAGTCGCCAAACTCCTGTCGCACGAATGCCACCAGATCGCTGGCGTAATGGAACTCGCCACCCAGGCCATAACCGCTGGGCAAATCACCGCGCAGGGCCACGATGCGCTTGACGCCCATGGCCTTGAGCTCGCTGAGTTCGGCTCGCACTTTTTCGTGGGTTGCACCGATGCAGGAGAAGTGGGAAGCCGCAGCCACACCCTCGTTCTGAATGTCGCGCACCATGGCAAAAGTGCCGGACTGCGTGGAGCCGCCTGCACCGTAGGTCACGGAGCAGAACTGAGGCTTGCGCGCATACAGGGCCTGACGCGTAGCCACATGCTTGGCAGCGCCTTCGGGCGTCTTGGTGGGGAAAAACTCAAAGCTGATGGGAAAACTCATGGCTGCTCTTGTCTCTGGATTCTGTAGATCTGGCTAAGGCTTGCAGGCCTCAGCGCTCGTTGCGCTTTTTTTGCTTGGCCCGGGCAGGTCCGGGCTGACCGAAGCTGGCGACCTCGGGGTCTTCGTACAGCTCCTGCTTGGCGCGTTGAGCCTTGATATCGGCACGCGATGGGCGTTTGGGCGCAGTCTTGCCGGCGGGCTTGGCAGGCGCGGCATCTGCCGCATCCACAGGCGCCGCGGCTTTGACTTCTGCGCCCTGCTGAGCCCAGACAAAGAATTCGTGATTGCCGTCGCCGCCCTCAATGGGCGAATCCAGCCACTGCTTGACCGTCAGGCCCAGGTCTTCAAGGCAGCCGCGAATGCGCTGCTCCACTTCGGCATACAAGGCCTTGTCGCGCACGATGCCGCCCTTGCCGATCTGGCCGGGTTGCAGCTCGAACTGGGGCTTGACCAGCATCAGCAGCTGACCATGGGGCTTGAGAGTCTGCACCACGGCAGGCAGCACCAGCGTCAGCGAGATAAAGGACAGGTCGCCGGTCACCACATCGAAAGCCGGTGTGATGTCGATGTTTTCGGTGCCTGCCCGGCGGCGCAGCTCCACGGGAACAGAGCCTTCGGCCTTGGCTTTGGCCTTGGCGGCGCGCTCAGCCTTGAAGTTCTCGACGTCTTGCTCCTTGGCATCGTCGCTGTCGTCATAGTCTTCATCGACCTGACCGCCATTGCGCATCCAGGCATAGGGGGCGACGGGCTGGGTGTCGTTGTCCTCTTCTTCCTCGATGACTTCGCTGAGTGCCTCGTCGCAGGCTTTCTCCAGCAGCTCGGGCGTCAGCGCACGGGCATTGAAGCCTTCGACGCAGACCACGCGCTCGTCATTCTTCAGGCGCTCGTGCAACTGAGCATGGCCCACGTCGATGCCGATGACCTGGGCCGCACCGGCCTGCAGCAGGCAGTCGGTGAAACCGCCGGTGCTCTGACCCACATCCAGGCAGCGCAGCCCCTTGACGGCAATACCCGTGGCGGCCAGCGCCCCTTCAAGCTTGAGGCCGCCGCGCGAGATGTATTTGGCCTCTGCAGCGTCCAGCAGCTGCAGCTCGGCACCGGCAGGAATATCGTCGCCGTTCTTGGCGACCTTCTTCCAGGGAGCCAGAGGCGTCAGGCGCCATTCCACGCCTGAGGCAATCAGGCGCTGGGCCTGCGAGCGTGTCGAAGCATGGCCTGCTTCCACCAAAAAAACATCTGCGCGCATAGCGTCGCTTCCTTTGAAATAAACCGGCGCCAGGCACTGCACCCAAGTGCAGCGGGCAAAAGAAATCTTTTTAGATAGCTGCTTGCGATTGCCTTGCTTGCCATTCAGATAGATATCCATCTGAAATCAATGACTGACAAGCGCAAGAAGCTATCAAATAAATCAACACAGCTTCGATACAGGCGCGCTCCAAGCTCAGGACAGCGAGCAAGAGCCGCCTCGCGGCGAAGCTGTCGTCCCCCTCCCCTAGCGCGAAGCGCGTAGAGAGAGGGGCGAAGGCGCAAAGCGCCTCAGGGGGTGACCGCTACGATCAGTAGCGGTATGTCTCCGGCTTGTAAGGGCCTTCCTTCTTCACGCCGATGTAGGCGGCCTGTGTATCGGTCAGCTCGGTCAGCATGGCGCCGACCTTCTTCAGATGCAGGCGGGCGACCTTTTCGTCGAGGATCTTGGGCAGCACATAGACCTTGCCCACTTCGTAGGCGTCGGGGCGGGTGAACAGCTCGATCTGCGCCAGGGTCTGGTTGGCAAAGGAGTTGGACATCACAAAGCTGGGGTGGCCGGTGGCGCAGCCCAGGTTCACCAGACGGCCCTTGGCCAGCAGTGTGATCTTCTTGCCGTCGGGGAACTCGATCTGGTCCACCTGGGGCTTCACTTCTTCCCACTTGTACTTCTCGATCGAAGCCACATCGATTTCGTTGTCGAAGTGACCGATGTTGCAGACGATGGCCTGATCCTTCATGGCCACCATGTGCTCGTGGCGGATGATGTCCTTGTTGCCGGTGGTGGTCACGAAGATGTCGGCCTTGTCGGCAGCGTATTCCATGGTCACGACCTTGTAGCCTTCCATGGCGGCCTGCAGGGCGTTGATGGGGTCGATCTCGGTCACCCAGACCTGGGCCGACAGCGCGCGCAGAGCCTGGGCGGAGCCCTTGCCCACGTCGCCGTAGCCGGCCACGCAGGCCACCTTGCCGGCGATCATCACGTCGGTGGCGCGCTTGATGCCGTCCACCAGCGATTCGCGGCAGCCGTAGAGGTTGTCGAACTTGGACTTGGTCACCGAGTCGTTCACGTTGATGGCGCGGAACAGCAGTGTGCCCTTGGCCGACATTTCGTTCAGGCGGTGCACGCCGGTCGTAGTCTCTTCGGTCACGCCCATGATCTGGGCCGACTTGCGGCTGTACCAGGTGGGGTCCACGGCCAGCTTGGCCTTGATGGCGGCAAAGACGATGCGCTCTTCTTCCGAAGTGGGGTTGGCCAGCACGGACAGATCCTGCTCGGCGCGCTTGCCCAGGTGCATGAGCATGGTGGCGTCGCCGCCGTCATCCAGGATCATGTTGGGGCCTTCGTTCTCGGTACCCTTGGCGCCGAATTCGAAGATGTTGTGCGTGTAGTTCCAGTAGTCTTCCAGCGACTCGCCCTTGATGGCGTAGACCGGCACGCCGGTTTCGGCGATGGCGGCAGCGGCATGGTCCTGGGTCGAGAAGATATTGCACGAAGCCCAGCGCACGTCGGCACCCAGAGCCGTCAGCGTCTCGATCAGCACGGCCGTCTGGATGGTCATGTGCAGCGAGCCGGTGATGCGCGCGCCCTTCAGGGGCTGCTTCGCAGCGAATTCTTCGCGCACGGCCATCAGGCCGGGCATCTCGGTTTCGGCAATCTTGATTTCCTTGCGGCCCCAGGCGGCCAGGGAAATATCGGCGATGGCCGAGTCAGCGGGGTTGAAGCGCACAGCAGCGTTCATGGTTTTCTCCAAAAATTGAATGAAAAACCACGTTCTGCGGCAGAAGGAGGAAATGCCATCTCACCGCACAGAAAGCGTGGGTGAGCGTCGTTGCGGGATGAAATCCGAGCCTCACGCCCCGCTGCCGCCCCGTGGTGATCGGGACTGGGGAACGCTGCAACGCTCCTCGGATGGTCGGCAATTATAAGGGAATCAGGCTTCCAGCCCCGCCAGTCGATAACCGACTTGCAGCTCGGTCATCAGATGCAGGGGCTGGGCGGCATCGACCTCGATCTTCTGGCGCAGATTGGCCATGTGCACGCGCAGATAGTGGGGGCGGTCCAGATATTCGGGACCCCAGACCTGCAGCAGCAGCTGGCGGTGCGTGAGCACCCGGCCCTGTCCAGCAATCAGTGCGGCCAGCAGACGGAACTCGATAGGCGTCAGGTGCACGGCCTGGCCGGCGCGTGTGACCTCGTGCGTGGCCAGATCCACCACCACCTCGCCAAAATGTGCCTGGGTACAGGGTTTGTCGGCAGCGGTCGCCTGCCGCCGGCGGCGCAGCATGACGCGCAAACGCGCCAGCAGCTCGGGCACGCCAAAAGGCTTGGTCAGGTAGTCGTCGGCCCCGGCGTCGAGTGCGGCGACTTTTTCCTCCTCACGCTCGCGCGCCGACAGTACCAGGATGGGCATTTGGCTCCAGCTACGCAGCTCGGCAATCACGGTTTTGCCATCGGCATCGGGCAGGCCCAGATCCAGCACCACGGCATCGGGCTGGCGGCTGGCCGCATCGATCAGGCCGCGCCTGGCGGTTTCGGACTCGGACACCTGCCAGCCCTCGTCCTCCAGCGCCAGGCGCACAAAGCGGCGAATGCTGGGGTCGTCTTCAATCAACAGAATGCGGGGGCTGGTAGCGGGCATGGAGGAAATTATTCACCGAGATCGTCATCGAGTTGTGGCTGCTTCGGCACGGGCAAACGAATGCTGAACACCGTGCCTGCGGCGGAGGACTCAGCCTGCAGGCTGCCGCCATGGGCCTCGACAATGCGCTGGGCCAGCGTCAGCCCCAGACCCATGCCCGAGACCGCAGATTCCGTCACCCCGCGCATGAACGGCTCGAACAACTGTTCGGCCGCCAGGTGCCCGGGCAGGCCCGGCCCGTTGTCCTGCAGCACCAGCAGACAGTCCGTACCTTCGACCTGGGCGCTGATGGTGATGGTCGTGCCTGCGGGCGTGTACTTGGCGGCATTGTCCAGCAGATTGACCAGCACACGCTCCATCAACACGGGATCGACCTGCAGCAGCGGCAGATCGACGCCAAGCCGGGTCTGCACCAGATGCCCCTGCAGCCGGCCGCGCAACTGCTGCAGGGCACTGCCCACCAGCTCTGCCACGGGCAGCCATTCGCGCTTGAGGTGCACGCCTCCCTGCTGCAGGCGCGCCATGGCCAGCAGATTGTCCACCAGTTGCTGCAAGGCCTGGGCCTGGTTGTGGATCTGCTCCAGCATCTCGTGCGCCACACCCTGGCCCGCATGGGGCAGAGCCGTCTGCGCCGCCCCCAGAATGCTGGTCAGCGGCGTGCGCAAATCGTGCGACACGGCCGACAGCAAGGTATTGCGCAGCCGCTCGCCCTCCATGGCCACCTGGGTCTGCTGCGCCACCTCGACAAAGTGCACGCGCTCCAGCGCCAGCGCGATCTGGCTGGCACAGGCGTCCAGCAGGCGCCGCTCCTCGGGCACATCCAGCTGTTGCGGCTTGCGCAGATGCAGGACCAGCACGCCGCGCACGCGTACCGGCGCCATCAGCGGCACATACAGGGCCGGAGATGCGGCCAGCGTGTCCGTGCCCTGTCCGGCCGGCTGGCCGTGCTCCATGCTCCAGCGTGCAATGCTGGTGTCCATGCTCCCCTCGCTGCCGGCCACCGCGTGCAGGCTCTCCTGGGCATCGGGCAGTTGCAGCCCGGTCTGCGCATCGAATACGCCAGAAACCGTGGACAGTGCAATCTGCGCCACCTGCTCCTGGGTAAGCGCACCCGACAAATCGCGCGCCAGCCGCGCCAACGCCCCGGCCCGGCGCTCGCGCTCGGCCGCCACGCGCGCCTCGTGGCGCAGCCGCGCCATGAGCTGGCCGCAGACCAGGGCCACACCCAGCATCAGGCTGAAGGTGAACAGGTATTGCGTGTCGTTGACCGAGAACGAATCTCGCGGCGGGACGAAGTAATAGTCAAAGCACAGCACGGCCAGCAAGGCGGCCCAGGCACCCGGACCGCGCCCCCAGCGCAAGGCGGAGAGCACGACCACCAGCAGGAACAGCATGACGACGTTGGCCGGCTCGAACACCTGCAGCAGCAGTTCGGCCACCGCCGTAGCGGCAAAACAGGCCAGGGTCGCACCCACGTAGCCCACCCATGCAATCGGCTTGCGATCGATACCGGGCTTGCGCGCGGCGCTCTCATTCTTGGGCAATGGCGGAGATAGCACCAGCACGTCCAGCCCCGGGTCCAGCCGCGCAATCTGCTCAGGCAGGCTGGCCGCCGCCCAGGGCAGCCAGCGCGATACGCGGCGCTGCATGCGCGCCAGCACCAGATGGCTGGCATTGCGCTCACGCGCAAACGCCACCAGGGCCTGCGCCACGTTGGCGCCGGGAATCGTGGCCGTGTCGGCGCCCAGGCGCGCAGCCAGAGCCAGGGTCTTGAGCACGCCCTCCTGCGCCCGGCGTGGCCGGTGCTGGCGCTCGGGCGCATCCACATAGACCACCATCCAGTCGGCTTCCAGCCGCCGCGCCAGGCGCGCCACCTGGCGCACCAGCGCATCGTCGCCGGCATGGCCTCCCACACCCACCAGCAGCCGTTCGCGTGCCGGCCAGACATCGCCGATGGAGCGCTCGCGCCGGTAGTCGCGCATGTCCTCGTCGACACGGTCGGCCGTGCGCCGCAGCGCCAGCTCGCGCAGCGCCAGCAGATTGCCCAGGCGAAAGAAATTGTGCGAGGCGCGCTCGGCCTGCTCCAGCGGATAGACCTTGCCCGCCTTGAGGCGCTTGAGCAGCTCCTCCGGCGGGATGTCGACGACGATGACTTCGTCTGCGTTGTCGAAAACCTGGTCGGGCACGGTCTCATGCACCTTGATGCCCACGATGCCACCCACCACATCGTTGAGGCTTTCAAGGTGCTGCACGTTGAGCGTGGTCCAGACATTGATGCCGGCAGCCAGCAGCTCCTCCGCATCCTGGCAACGCTTGGGATGGCGCGCACCCGGCACATTGCTGTGCGCCAGCTCGTCCAGCAGCAATATCTCGGGATGGCGCTGCAGCGCGGCATCGAGATCGAACTCGGACAGTTGCCGCCCCTGGTAGGGCAGATGCTGGCGCGGCAACTGTTCCAGGCCATGCAGTTGCTGCTCGGTCTCGGCCCGGCCATGCGTTTCCACCAGCCCCACCAGCACTTCATGCCCTGCCTGACGTTCGCGCTGCGCAGCCGCCAGCATGGCGTAGGTCTTGCCCACGCCAGCGTTGGAGCCGAAGTAAATGCGCAGCTTGCCGCGCGTGGCAAGATGCTGCTCGGCCTGCAGCTGGGCGACCAGCGCGTCGGGATCGGGGCGCGGGGCAAGGGGTGGGGAATGGCTTATGGGCATCGGGCTATCAGCGTATCACTCGCTTGCAGAGAAACAAGACGGATGCACGGCTCAGAAGCCCGCGCTCAGGCCAAGCACCAGGCCGCTGCGCCCCAGGCTGCGCAGGCGCCCCTCGCTGTTGGCTGCGCTGTAATAGCGGGCATCGGCCGATGTCCCCACCCAGGCTGCCGACGCCGTCCACGCCCCCCAGGTCTTGGCCAGGGACACACGCCAGTCGGCGTAGGAAACTTCGCCGTAGTTGCGCACCAGGGTATAGCCGCCATGCACGCCCAGCGTGGCCCAGTCGCCCAGCGGATGCTGGTAGTTCAGGTCCAGGTACTGGCTGCCCCGGCTGCTGCCCGCCGGTGCGAGCGCCGTGGCAAAGGCCGAGCCGGCCGTGCTCTCGCGCAGGCCGAAATACGGCGTCAGCGCCAGCGACCATTTGACATTGAGGCCACCATGCGTGGCGCCCAGATAGGCTTCCGTGGTGTCAAAGCGCTTGCTGCCGCCGTCCGGCGTTGCCAGCCTTGCGCCCGGGTAGCGGTAGTGCAGCAGGCCGGCATCCAGCTGCCAGCCGGGCGCCACATCGCCGCGCCAGCCGCCATAGATATCGTTCTCCAGCCCTTCGCCGCGGCCATAGCTGTGGGTGGACACGTTGGTCAACGAGGTGCCCAGATAAAAGCCCCGCGGCAGCGTCAGCTCCACCCCGCCCTGCACGGCGGCGGCGCCCCAGGTTTGCGAGATGCCGCGAAAGCGGTAGTCGGACAGCAGGCTCAGGCTGCCGGTGATGGGCAGACCGGCCTGCGCCTTGTCCTGCACTGCTTCAG
The DNA here is from genome assembly GCF_030064165.1 of Comamonas resistens. Classification (NCBI taxonomy): domain Bacteria; kingdom Pseudomonadati; phylum Pseudomonadota; class Betaproteobacteria; order Burkholderiales; family Comamonadaceae; genus Comamonas; species Comamonas resistens. The sequence continues at coordinate 640,158 of NZ_CP125947.1, read as the reverse complement.
GCATGGCGGCCGGATCCGGTTTTTCCTGAGCTGCAGCGATGTGCAGCAACAGAAATCCAGAAACGGCCAGCAACGCCGCCACTGCCAGGACGCGGGAAGATACATGCGAAGTCACACGTGAAGCCACGAAAGATGCTTGGAAAGATTTGCACATGATGGGAAAACGAGAGCCAGGACTCCCCCTTCCCTGCAGGGGGAGCCCGAAGAACCATGAGGAGAAAGGGCCCGCACCCGCTACAGCCCCTGCCAGCGGGGCTGTAGCGGCAGCGCTCAAACCAGACCCAGAACCGTGAGGAACATGTCGATGAGCTTGATGCCCACGAATGGAACGATGAGACCGCCCAGACCGTAGATCAGCATGTTCTGGCGCAGCAGCGCGGCGGCACCTACGGCGCGGTAGCGCACGCCGCGCAGGGCCAGGGGCACCAGGGCGATGATGATCAGTGCGTTGAAGATCACGGCGCTCAGGATGGCCGAGTCGGCGCTGTGCAGCTGCATCACGTTGAGCGAGGCCAGTTGCGGATAGGTGCCCACGAAGGCGGCAGGAATGATGGCGAAATACTTGGCCACGTCGTTGGCGATGCTGAAGGTGGTCAGCGCACCGCGCGTCATCAGCATCTGCTTGCCGGTTTCCACCACCTCGATGAGCTTGGTCGGGTTGCTGTCCAGGTCCACCATGTTGCCGGCCTCCTTGGCCGCCTGGGTGCCGCTGTTCATGGCCACGGCCACGTCGGCCTGGGCCAGGGCCGGGGCATCGTTGGTACCGTCGCCGGTCATGGCCACCAGGCGGCCCGCGGCCTGGTGGCTGCGGATCAGGCGCAGCTTGTCCTCGGGCGTGGCCTCGGCCAGGTAGTCGTCCACACCGGCCTCGGCGGCGATGGCCGCCGCCGTCAAGGGGTTGTCGCCGGTAATCATCACGGTCTTGATACCCATGCGGCGCAGCTCGGCAAAGCGCTCGCGCATGCCGGGCTTGACGACGTCCTTGAGCTCGATCGTTCCCAGCACGCGGGCTCCGTCAGCCACCACCAGCGGTGTGCTGCCCTTGCGCGAGACATTGTCCACCGCCTGCGATACGGCGGCGGGGAACTGCCCGCCCAAGGCCTCGACATGGCGCCGCACCGCATCGGCTGCACCCTTGCGCAAATGGCGCGGCCCCTGGGAGGTGGACAGGTCCACGCCGCTCATGCGCGTCTGTGCGGTAAAGGGCACGAACTCGGCCTGCAGCTCGGTGGCGCTACGCTCGGCCAGACCGTGGCGCTCCCTGGCCAGGGCTACCACGCTGCGGCCCTCGGGCGTTTCGTCGGCAATCGAGGCCAGTTGCGCAGCCTCGGCCAGCTGCTGCACCGACACCCCGGGCGCCGGCACAAAGTCGCTGGCCTGGCGGTTGCCCAGCGTGATGGTTCCGGTCTTGTCCAGCAGCAGCACGTCCACGTCGCCCGCAGCCTCCACGGCACGGCCCGAAGTGGCAATCACATTGGCCTGCATCATGCGGCTCATGCCGGCCACGCCGATGGCCGACAGCAGACCGCCGATGGTCGTGGGAATCAGGCACACCAGCAGCGCCACCAGCACGGCAATACCGACCACGGAACCCGCGCCCGCCTGCCCCACGGCAAAGGCCGAGAACGGCCACAGGGTCACGATGACCATCAGAAAGACCAGCGTCAGGCCCACAAGCAGAATGGTCAACGCCAGCTCGTTGGGCGTCTTCTGGCGCTTGGCCGATTCGACCATGGAGATCATGCGGTCCAGGAAGGACTCGCCAGGGTTCACCGTGACTTCCACCACCAGCCAGTCCGACAGCACGCGCGTGCCGCCCGTGACCGAGGAGAAGTCGCCGCCCGCCTCGCGGATCACGGGGGCCGATTCGCCGGTGATGGCGCTTTCGTCCACCGAGGCCACGCCCTCGATCACCGTGCCGTCCAGCGCAATCGTGTCGCCGGCCTCCACGAAGATGACCACGCCCTTGCGCAGCTCGCTGGCCCGCAGCGGAATCCAGGAGCTGCCGAAGCGTGGCTGCTGCAGCACCTTGGCCACGGTATCGCGCTTCATGCTGCGCAGGCTGGCCGCCTGGGCACGGCTGCGCCCCTCTGCCAGGGCTTCGGCGAAGTTGGCAAACAGCACCGTGAACCACAGCCACAGCGCAATGGCCAGCGCAAAGCCTGCGCCCTCGTTGTCTGCGGCAGACGCAGGCTCACGCAGGTCCTGCACCCACAGCAGCGTGGTCAGGATGGCGCCCAGATAGACCACGAACATCACGGGATTGGCCCACTGCGTGCGCGGCGAAAGCTTGCGCACCGCGTCGAACAGGGCCTCGCGCACCAGGCGCGGTTCGAACAGGCTAGCGCCTGCCTTTACTTTATGGCTGTTCATGGCTTACTCCTTGGTCGCAGCGGATGGGTTCAGCGCATCCAGCGCCAGATTGAGCCGCAGCACATTCACGCGGGGCTCGCCCAGCAGACCCAGGGTGCGCCCCTGTGTGGCCTGCGTCACCAGTTGCCGCAGTTGTTCCTGGGGCAGTTGGCGCGCCTGGGCCACGCGTGGTAGCTGTAGCATGGCGTTCGCCACCGAGATATGCGGGTCCAGCCCCGAGGCCGACGCCGTCACCGCGTCCACGGGCACGGGGGCATCGGCGGCCAGGCCGTTGCCTTCGCGGTACTGCGCCACGCGGGCGGCTACCGTCTCGGCCAGATCCTTGTGCGTGGCGCCCTGGTTGCTGCCGCCGGACTGGCCGGCGTTATAGGGGGCAGCCACGCTGGCGCCTTCCTTCTCGGGGTCAGGCGCCGTCGTTGCGCTGGGCCGGCCGTGGAAGTAAGTGGCACCCGCGAACTGTTGGCCGATCAGGGCCGAGCCCACGACCTGGCCGTTGCGCTCTATCAGGCTGCCGTTGGCCGCATGCGGCAACAGGGCCTGGGCCACGCCGGTGGTCGCCAGCGGATAGGCAATGCCGGCCACCAGCATCACGGCCACGGCCGCGCGCACGCTGCTGGCCACCAGGCGGCCCCAGGAGGCCGGAGACGATTCAACATCCGCCACCGAAGCCACCGGTGCGCAGAGGGAAAGAGAAGAGGATTTCATGGTTTTGCTCCCAGGCTCCCGGCGCACTGCAGCACCGGGAGCCATCCGCAGGAATTCAATACATCAGGAATAGAGCTGGCCCACCAGCATTTGCAGATGCTCCACAACAGGCCCCAATGCCAGCGCCGGCAGGAAGGTCAGCCCGCCCACCACCAGCACCACGAACACCAGCAGACCCATGAACAGCGGCGAGGCCGTGGGGAAGGTGCCGGGGCCCGCAGGCACCGTGGTCTTGGCCGCCATGCTGCCGGCCACGGCCAGCATGGGCAACAGCGTGAGAAAGCGCCCCACGATCATGGCCAGGCCCAGCGTGACGTTGAAAAACGGCGTGTTGGCGTTCAGCCCCGCGAAGGCCGAGCCGTTGTTGGCCGTGGCCGAGGCATAGGCATAGAGAATCTCGGAGAAGCCGTGGGGGCCGTGGTTGTTGAGGCTGGCGGAGGCGTCTGGCCACAGCAAGGCCAGCGCCGTGAAGCCCAGGATGCTGGCCGGCTGCGCCAGCACCGAGAGCATGACCAGCTTGATCTCGCGCACCTCGATCTTCTTGCCCAGGAACTCGGGCGTGCGGCCTATCATCATGCCGGCCAGAAACACCGTGAGGATGGCGTACTGGATCAGGTTGATCAGGCCCACGCCGTCGCCGCCGAACACGCAGTTGAGCATCATCAGCGCCAGCGGCGTGATGCCGCCCAGCGGCGTGAGCGAATCATGCATGGCATCGACCGAACCCGTGGTGGCCGCCGTGGTGGCCGTCACGAACAGGGAGGTGTCGACAATGCCGAAGCGCAGCTCCTTGCCTTCCATATTGCCGCCGCTCTGGGTCAGGCTGTACTGCTGATCGGCTCCGGCGCGCGCCAGCAGCTGGCTGCCGTTTTGCTCGGCCACGAACACCAGGCTCAGAAAGCCGATGAACATCACCATGCAGGCGCCATACAGCACCCAACCCTGGCGGCGGCGCAGCAGCATGGAGCCGAACGCATAGGTCATGCTGGCCGGAATCAGCATCATGCCCAGGATGTGCAGCACATTGGTCAGCGGCGTGGGGTTCTCGAACGGGTGGGCGGCATTCGCATTGAAGAAGCCGCCGCCATTGGTGCCCAGGTGCTTGATGCTTTCCAGGCTGGCCACGGGCCCTGTCAACAGCTGCTGGCGCGCGCCTTCCAGCGTGGTGTCCAAGGTCTCGGTGTGTAGCGTCTGCGGAATGCCTTGCCAGACATAGACCAGAGCCAGCACAAACGACAGCGGCAGCAGCACGCGCCAGAAAACGCGCACATAGTCCACCCAGTAGTTGCCGATGTCCTTGCTGCTGGAGCGTGCCAGGCCCCGCACAAAGCCTGCGCCGGCCGCCACGCCCGTGGTGGCACCGGCAAACATCAGAAAGGTGATGACCGCCATCTGCGTGGCATTGGTGAGACTGCTCTCGCCCGCATAGGCCTGCCAGTTGGTATTGCTGATAAACGAGGCTGCGGTATTGAAGGCCAGATCGGGCGCCTGGGCTGCGATCTGCAGCGGATTCAGCGGCAGCCAGCCCTGCAGCCGCAGGATCAGATAGCCCAGCAGCATCATGGCCGCGTTGGACAGCAGCAGGGCCGCGCCGTAGCGCTGCCAGCCCATGTGCTCGCCAGGGTTCACGCCCAAGGCGCGATAGCTGAGCCGCTCCAGCCAGGTGTGATGGTCGCTGGTGAAGCAGCGCGCCAGCCACTGGCCCATGGGAATGGCCAACAGCGTCAGAACCGCGAGCACTGCGGCAAATTCCATCCAGGGTAACCACATGATGTGCTCCCTTTCAGATGCGCGTCAGCGCGCGCACAAAGCCCAGCAGGCCGACAAAGCAGGCGACCGTCAGGCTCACGAAAACAAGGTCTTGCAGCACTTGCATGGCAGCCCCCTCAGAAATTTTCGGGGCGCAGCAGCGCATAGCCCAAATAGGCAAACAGCCCCAGCGCCGTCAAGGCGGCCAGGGCTTCGATCCAGGTGATGGTCATTTCATTCCTCCCGCAAGCCGTTCACGCGGCTTGATTGCGATGGAGGAACTGTAGAAATCCACCCGTCAAGAGCGGGTAGAGATTGACGCCGGAGATATCAAGACGGCATCAAGATGCTGTTTACACGCGGCTCGTCTGCGCACCGGCCGCCTGCTGAGCCAGCCACTGCACGCGCAAGGCCAGCGCAATCACCAGCGCCAGCACCAGCAGGGAGACGGAGCCCACACCATTCCAGCCCCAGCGCGACCAGAACCAGCCTGCGCCCGCCCCCAGCACGCTGGAGCCCATGTAATAGCCCCAGAGGTAAAGCGATGAGGCATGGCCCTTGGTCTGCGTGGCCAGCCGCCCTACCCAGCCGCTGGCCACAGAGTGCGCCACGAAAAAACCGGCTGTCAGCAGCACAATGCCGACCACGATGACGGCCAGAGGCTGAAACAGGGTCAGCACCACACCCGCAGCCATCAACAAGGCCCCCGCAACCAGCACCGGACCACGACCCAGACGGTCCGCGAGGCCGCCGGCCACGGGCGAAGCCACCATGCCGAACAGATAGGCGTAGAAGATATGGCTGATCTGCAGCTGGCTCATGTTGTAGGGCTCTGCGCTCAGCAAAAAGCCTGCGTAGTTGTAGATGCTGACAAATACGCCCATAAGGCCAAAGGCAATCAGAAACAGCAGCGGCAAGCCCTTGTGACGCAGATGCCGGCCCCATGCCTGCAGGTGGTAGCGGGCGCCCAGCCCGCTTTTCCTGATGAAGTTGCGCGAGTTGGGCAGCAGCCAGACAAAGCCCACTGCGGCCAGCAGATCCAGCACCGACAACGCGGCCATGGCATGGCGCCAGCCCCAGAACTCGGTCATGGCGCTCATGCCTATACGGCCCAGCATGCCACCCAGAGCTGTGCCCCCCACATACAGGCCCATGGCAAAGCCCAGACCCTTGGGATCAATCTCCTCGGACAGATAGGCCATGGCCACGGCCGGCACGCCGCCGAGCAGGATTCCCTCCAGCGCACGCGCTGCCAGCAATGCATGCCACTGCGGCAGGAACGAGGCCACCAGATTGCACAGCGCCGCCAGCGCCATGGAGATGAACATCAGCTTGCGCCGCCCCAGCCCTTCGGACAGCGCCCCCGCCAGCACGATGGACGCAGCCAGGCAGGCCGTGGAAACCGACAGCGCCAGCGCGCTTTGCGCCGGGCTCACGGCAAAGGTCTGAGCCAGCTCGGGCAGCAGGGGCTGTACGCAGTACAGCAGGGAAAAAGTCGCAAAACCCGCCAGAAACAGGGCCATGCTGACCCGCCAGTACTGCGCCGTGCCACGCTTGATCCATACGGGTGCGGCAGGATCTTGCGGGCAAGTGGGTGAGGATGTGTTCACATCGCGTGGAGCGCTGTTCATGGCGGAAAACGAAAACCTGGAGCAATGCGGCTATTGTGCGCCCCGTCAACAGCCGCATCTGTCACCTGCGGCAGGCAATGCGGGTCACAGGTTCTCAATTCCGCGCCTTCTCCATGAATTGGCCCTGCCGCTAAAATAAGCGCCCTCAAGCCTTACTCACAGGGCTGCTCCGCAGGAGCGCAGCCCTGGTGCAGCAAACGGACCGCTGCACTTTTTGTTGTCACAGCCGGCGTTCTCCGGCTGTATTTACAGCTCTCAATACTGTGTCATACGCCCCAGAAACCCGGCGCCGTCGTACGTTCGCCATCATCTCCCACCCGGACGCGGGTAAGACCACGCTGACCGAAAAGCTGCTGCTGTTCTCGGGCGCGATCCAGATCGCCGGCGCCGTCAAGGGCCGCAAGGCCTCGCGCCACGCCACCTCCGACTGGATGGAAATCGAGAAGCAGCGCGGCATCTCGGTGGCGTCCTCGGTGATGCAGATGAGCTACCGCGACCATGTGATCAACCTGCTCGACACCCCCGGCCACAAGGACTTCTCGGAAGACACCTACCGCGTGCTGACAGCCGTGGACTCGGCGCTGATGGTGATCGACGCGGCCAACGGTGTGGAATCCCAGACCCGTCGCCTGATCGAGGTCTGCCGCCAGCGCAACACGCCCATCATCTCCTTCGTCAACAAGTTCGACCGTGAAGTGCGCGACCCGCTGGACATCATGGACGAAGTCGAGCGCGAGCTGGGCATGCCCTGCTGCCCCATCACCTGGCCCGTGGGCCAGGGCAAGAGCTTCGGCGGCATCATCAATCTGCAGACACAGAGCATGACGGTGTTTGCTGCCGGCAGCGAGAAGCGCCCCGAAGACTTCGAAGTCATCCCGCTGACGGAAGTCGACCGGCTGCGCGCGCGCTTCGGCAAGGCCTACGACGATGCCATCGAGAGCATGGAACTGGCCCAGGGCGCATCGGCCGAATGGGACCACCAGGCGTTTCTGGAGGGCAAGCTGACCCCCGTGTTCTTCGGCTCCGGTGTGAACAATTTCGGTGTGATGGAAGTGCTGAACGCCGTGGTCGATATGTCGCCCCCGCCCGGCCCGCGCGTCGCCTTCACCGAAGTGAACCGCCAGCGCGAAGAAGTCACCATCAAGCCCGAAGACAAGACCTTTGCCGGCGTGGTGTTCAAGGTGCAGGCCAATATGGACGCCAACCACCGCGACCGCATCGCCTTTGTGCGCGTGGCCAGCGGCAAGTACACGCCGGGAATGAAGATGAAGGTGCAGCGCACCGGCAAGGAGCTGCGCCCCACTTCCGTGGTGACCTTCATGAGCCAGCGCCGCGAAGCGGTGGATGAGGCCTATGCGGGCGACATCATCGGCTTCACGATTCACGGCGGCGTGCAGCTGGGCGACTCCATCACAGACGGCCCCAGCCTGCAGTTCACCGGCCTGCCCTTCTTCGCGCCCGAGATGTTCATGACCGTGGTGCTCAAGAACCCGCTGCGCACCAAGCAACTGCAGCAAGGCCTGATGCAGCTGGGCGAGGAAGGCGCGATCCAGGTCTTCAAGCCCGATGTCGGCGGCAACATGCTGCTGGGCGCCGTGGGTCAGTTGCAGTTCGAAGTGGTGCAGCACCGCCTCAAGACCGAGTACGACTGCGACGTGCGCCTGGAAGGCTGCCAGTACACGGGCGCGCGCTGGATCACGGCTGATACCCCGGCCGAGCTGCGCGAGTTCGAGAACGCCTACCCCATGCGTCTGGCGCATGATGCGGCCGACACCCTGGCCTATCTGTGCACCAGCCCCTATGACGTGCGTCTGGCGCAGGAGCGCTTCCCCAAGATCCACTTCCACCCGCTGCGCGAGCATGCGGGGCTGAGCCTGGGCTCAGCGAACTGAGCGCGATCACCCCCTGAGGCGCTTCGCGCCTTCCCCCTCTCTGGCTTCGCCGGAGGGGGACGACGCCCTCGCTGCGGGGCGGCCCTTGCTCGGCGTCCCGCCGATGGGCCGCGCCAGGTTCGGACGTCTTTTGCAATGCATTGAGAGTTTGTTGTGAGCCAAGAATTTCTGCGCCCTTTGTCTGAACTGCCGGTTCCCCGGAATCTGCTGGGCGTGCTGACCGATATCGACGACACGCTGACCACCGAGGGCGTGGTGCCCGAGCATGTGGTGGCCGCCATCGCGCGCCTGAAGAATGCCGGCCTCAAGGTCGTGCCCATCACCGGTCGTCCCGTGGGCTGGAGCGTGCCGTTTGCCTCCGCCTGGCCCGTGGATTCCATCGTCGCCGAAAACGGCGCCGTGGCGCTGCGCCGCAATGCGCAAGGCACTCTGGACAAGCTCTACCAGCAGGGCGACGCTGAACGCGTCAGCAACTTTGCCCGCATGCAGCAGGTGCTGGAACAGATCGAGGCCAGCGTGCCCGGCGCCAATCGCGCCACCGACTCGGCTGGCCGCGAATGCGATATCGCCGTGGACCACAGCGAGTTCACGAACCTGCCCCAGGCACGGATCGATGAATGCGTGGCCATCATGAAGGCGGCGGGCATGAACGCCACCGTCAGCTCCATCCACATCAACGGCTGGTTCGGCGAGCACAACAAGCTAGAAGGTGCGCGCTGGATTGTGCGCGAGCTGTTCGACATAGCCCTGGACGCCACGCTGGACCAGTGGATCTATATCGGCGACTCGACCAATGACCAGCTGATGTTCCAGAACATGCCCCTGTCCGTAGGTGTGGCCAATATCGAGCGCTTTGTGCCACAGCTCAAGCACCTGCCCCGCTATGTGACGCAAGCCGAACGCGGCGATGGCTTTGTGCAGCTGGCCGAGCATATTCTGGCATCTCAAAAATAAGAGCATCCTGCGCTTTATGACAAATGGTTTCAGCATTCAATTGATCTGAAACCTAGTCAAAGCAAGCGCTGACAGCTCTCAAAATCAAGGCCCGCAGGCTCTTGCGCTGCGGGCTTTTTTATTGCGCCACCCATCGTGAACGACGATGGGATTGCGCGTACAAGACGACCCCTGTCTCGTGGTTAACCCATGGTTGGCACTCACTACAATTTTTGATTCATTTCAAAACATGTCAGAGAGACCAACACCATGCGCATGATTCGCCGCACTTTTGTCGCCACTGCCGTGGCCGCTACTGCCACGCTGACCGCAGGCACTGCTTTTGCCCAAGGCAAGGAAGTCAAGATCGGCTATGCGCTGGCCGTGAACTCGCACTATGGCGCGGCTGCCAACGCCTGGGCCGAAGGCGTGGAAAAAGGCACCAACGGTGCCTACAAGTTCAAGCAGTTCCCCGCCTCCGCACTGGGTGGTGAGCGCGAGCTGATCGAAGGCCTGCAGCTGGGCACCGTGGAAGCGGCCATCGTCTCCACCGGCGCCTTGAGCAACTTCGTACCCGACGTGGGCGTGGTGGACATTCCCTTCCTGTTCCGTGACACCCAGCACGCCCGCGCCGTGATGGATGGCGCCTTCGGCCAGGAACTGCTGGCCAAGTTCCAGAAACGCGGCCTCGTGGCCCTGGCCTGGGGCGAGCAGGGCTTTCGCCACCTGAGCAACAACAAGCATGCGGTCAACAGCGTGGCCGACCTCAAGGGCCTGAAGATCCGTGTGACCGAGAACCCCGTGCACATCACGGCCTTCCGCACGCTGGGCGCATCGCCCACGCCCATGTCCTGGCCCGAAGTGATCGGTGCGCTGCAGCAGGGCACGATCGACGGCCAGGAGAACCCCATCTCCGTGCTGAGCTCGGCCAAGCTCTGGCAAGTGCAAAAGCATCTGACGCTGACTTCGCATGTCTACGCCCCCATGGCCTTGATCGTCTCGCCCTCGTTCTGGGGCTCGCTGAATGCCGCCCAGAAGACGGCCTTCACCGAAGCCGCCAAGAAGGGCGCCCTGGCTTCGCGCGCCTTTGTGGACAGCGTGGAGAAAAAGGGCGTGGAAGAAGCCAAGGCCAATGGCATGAAGGTCGTGGAGAAGGTGGATCAGACCGCTTTCCGCACCGCGCTTGAGCCCGCCTACAAGGAATACGCCAAGAAGTTCGGCCAGAAGACCCTGGACTCCATCACTGCCGTCAAGTAAGCCCGCAGCAGGCCAATAGGGTCTGCTGTTTTCCATCTCATCGGGCAAGGCCTGCCTTTGCCCGGCTGCGGTCAGCACGAATGGACTTGCGCCAATTCCTGCCGATGATGAAGCAGCCCTCAACTTCGTGACGCAGCCGGCTCGGGTGGCTTTCCTTGCTGCTTTGGCTGCTCACCCCCACTCCTATGCTTGATCGTATCGAACGCATTCTTGTGGCCGGCAATCGCTGGCTGCTGATCTTGCTGCTGCTGGCCATGGCCTGCATCGTCTTTGCCAATGTGGTGCTGCGCTACACCACGGGCGACTCCATCGTCTGGGCCGAGGAAGTGGCCCGCCACATGATGATCTGGGTCACCTTCCTGGGCGCGGGCCTGGTGCTGCGCTTTGGCGGCCATGTGGCCATCGACAATCTGCACCGCGCCGTCGGCACACGCAGCGCGCAGATCATTCGCGGCATCGTCGTGGTCAGCCTGGCCCTGTTCTTTGTCGTGATGACCGTGACCTCGTCGCAATATGTCTATGCCACGCGCTTTCAGACCACGGCCGCCACGGACATCCCAATCTCCTATATCTACGGCGCCATGCCCGTGGGCTTTGTGCTGATGCTGATTCACCTGCTGTTCATTGCGCGCAGCTATATCGCCGCAGGCAGCTTCGCCGAGTCCGACGAAATGGACGCCGATGCAGCCGCATCGATATGAAACACCCCCTGAGTCGCTGCGCGCCTTCCCCCTGAAAGGGGGACGACAGCCTAGCTGCGGGGCGGCGCGGCCGGCCCAGGCCCTTGCTCGCTGTCTCTGGCTTGGGTCAGGCCAGTTTTATGCATTGCGCCACGAATCACTGATCGGTTGAAACATCATGGGTATCACTTTATTTGTTGCCATCGTCGTCCTGCTCACGCTGGGCTTTCCGGTGGCGTTTGCGCTGGCCATCTCGGCAGCCCTTGCAGTCTTTGTCGGCGGACGTTATCCACAGCTGATCGTCTTCAAGGAAATGTTCACGGGCATAGACAGCTTTCCGCTGATGGCCGTGCCCTTCTTCATCCTGGCAGCCGAGCTGATGTCGGGCGGCGCACTCACGCATGTGCTGCTGCGCTTTGCGGCCCAGTTTGTCGGCCATCTGCGTGGCGGCCTGGGCTATGCCAATGTGCTGTCGCTGACGCTGTTCTCGGGCATCTCGGGCTCGGCCCTGGCCGACGCGGCCGGTCCCGGCTCCATGATGGTCAAGATGATGGACAAGGCCGGCTACAGCCGTCCCTACGCGGCCGCGCTGACGGCCAGCACTGCCATCGTCGGCCCCATCATCCCGCCCTCGGTCAGCATGATCATCTATGCGCTGCAGGACGAGCATGTCTCGGTCGGCGGCCTGTTCATGGCCGGCTTCATCCCCGGCATCCTGATCGCGCTGGCCATGGCGGCAGTGAACTGGTGGGTGTGCAAGAAGCGCGACTACCGCTCTACCGAGCCCCGCCCCAGCGCGCGCGAAATGTGGGTCAACAGCTTCAAGGCCATTCCGGCGCTGCTGCTCATCGTGCTCATCGTGGTCGGCATCCGCTTCGGTATCTTCACGCCCACCGAGGCTTCGGTGGTCGCCGTGTTCTATGCGCTGATCTGCGGCAAGTGGATTTACCGCACGCTGCAATGGTCGGCCGTGCCCGGCATTCTGGCCCGTTCGGCCATGCTCACGGCCTCGGTGCTGCTGGTCATGGCCACCTCGGCGGCCTTTGCCTGGGTGCTGACCGTGGAAGGCATTCCGCAATACCTGTCCGAGCTGATCGTGAGCTGGGAACTCTCGCCCACCATGTTCCTGATTGCCGTGAACATTCTGCTGCTGGTCTTCGGCATCTTCATGGAGCCGCTGCCCGGCGTGATGATTCTGGTGCCCATACTGGCGCCCATCGCCTTCACCCTGGGCATAGACCCCACGCACTTTGCCATGGTGGTGATCGTCAACCTGACGCTGGGCATGATCACGCCGCCCGTGGGCGGCCTGCTGTTCGTGACCTCGGTGGCCACACGTGTCTCCATCACCGATCTCACGCGCGAGATGCCGCTGTTCCTGCTGGCCCACTTCGTCGTGCTATGCATGCTGACCTTCATCCCCGCACTGTCGACCTGGCTGCCGCATACGCTGGGCTTCCAGTAAGCATCACCGCGTCCAGACAAAAAGGCTGACTTATGGCAGCCTTTTTTCATCGCCGGGCCGCCCCAAGATGAAAAAGCTGCCCCCTTGGGGGCAGCGACCACACGAAGTGGGGAGCATGGGGGTCATTTTTCATGCCGGCAGGAAATCTGCAATCGTTCCAGCGACCATCTTCCGGACAATGAGCTGATTCACGTTGCCACGGGTATCCTCATGAAAAAACTGCTGCTGCCCTTTGCGCTGCTCACCTGCCTGAGCCCTCTGGCCTCGGCCATTCAACGCTGTGAAAGCGGTGGCCGCATCTGGTATCAGGATACAGCCTGCCCGGCAGGCAGCAGCAGCGCCAGCATTGCGCCCGCGCCCCCTTTGCAGAACGCACCGCTATCGGGCAGCGGCCATGTCGTCTCCATCCCTCAGGAGCCCAGCCAGCCTCTGCCGCCGCCACCGAACCATCTGCCCGCATCGGTCTACGAACACGAAGCCCGGCTCTGCCTGGACTGGTACAAAAAGCAGATGCAGCTGCCGCCCGATACCCAGTATCTGGACTACACCAAGGACAAGCGGGTGCTGACCATCACCATTCCCGTGCGCTTCTCCACCATGAATCAATGGGGAGCTTTTTCCGAGGGCGCAGCCAACAAGCAAGCCTCCTGCGAAATCCATAACAACCGCCTGGACGATGCCTGGACCCGCATCCATGCCCAGCGCGGTGGCTGGATGCAGTGACCTGGGCTTCTGCGTGTCAGGCGAGCGCTTCCTCGTCGGCTGCAGGCCACCAGGCCACGGCTGCTGCGTGGCTTTGCGCCAAGGACAGCGAAGCACAGCTCATACCTGTCAACCGGGCCTGCAGCTCTGCACTCCATTCCACCAGGCCCAGTCCCGCGCATTTGAGCTGTGCCTCCTGCTGCGCCCAGGCGCCTGCAAACTCTTCAAAAAACAGAGCACCTTCCGCAGTATCCGAAAGCATCTCAACCACTTTTGGCGGCAAGAAAAGCCGAGCCACTGCTTCGAGCTCTGCACGGGGCATGCCTTCATCCACGGCCTGAATATCCACTCCCACCGCGCCCCCCCGGTGCCAGGCCAGCAGCGCCAGCCCCGGCGCATGGCTGATGGAGCAATGCAGCTCATCCAGCCGTTGTCCGTGCAGTCGCAATCGCGGTGGCTGGTTGCGAAGATTGCTGATCTCCAGCTCGGCCTCGGCACAGCCCAGCTCCAGCGCCAGACAGCTGCGCAGCGCTGCCCTGGCCTGCAGCCGGGCACTGTCGCGATCCCGAGCATCCAGACCCTTCACCAGCCGCAACCGAGGCCATCCGACCGGTGCCTCGCCCACAAGCTCGCAGGTCTGGATCTGCATCATGCAGGCTGCCGCATGGGCGCTGCGGGAGCCCCCTCCCAGCGGGTGCGGGCTGGCAGGGCTTCGCCCTTCATCACCAGCGTCAGCGGGCCCAGTTGCACATCGTCACCCACGCTTGCGCTGTAAAGCACGGTGCAGCGCGCGCCCATGGTCACGCGCTTGCCGATGACCACATGGTCGATCTTCATCACCCGGTCTTCAAACAGATGGGTCTGCGGACAGCACAGTGCATTGAGTTCGCTGTGCTCGCCTATGGTCACGCAGTCATGCTCGGTGATGTCCGTGGTATCCAGCCAGGCGCTGGCGGCAACCCTGCTGCCCATCAGATTCATGGCCAGCGGCAGCCAGGGTGTGCCGCGCAGATAGCGCAGAAAGTTGGGGATGGCCAGGCCTTCGTACATATTGGTCGCAGCCTCGGAGAGCCAGACAAACGGCGTCCACATGGGCACGGCGGTCTTGGCATAGCGCCTGACGGCAAGCCATTTGAACAAGGCCACGACGAAGAAGGCCACCATGCCGAAGATGATGCCGGCCACGGCCAGATCCAGCACCACGGCGCCCCAGCGCCCTTCGGATGCCAGCGGCATCGCATCAAGCACAATCGCATAGCCGACGGCAATGACGACCGCATGAGGAACGGCAATGCGCGCAGCCTCCACCAGACCGCGCCCCAGCCGCCGCCAGGGCGATGGCGCAAAGGTCAGATGCTCTGGGTAGCCCTGGGCCACTTCACGGGCAGCGAGGTTGATGGCCGGAGAGCCCAGCCAGGTGTCGCCGTCTTTCATATCGGCATTGCGCGGCACGGCCGTCATGACGCCGATGAGCACGTTTTCGGGAATGGTCGAGCCGTCGGGCACATAGGCTCCGTTGCCGATGAAGCTGCGGCGCGAGACCACCGTGGGCTTGACCGTCATCCAGCCGCCATCGATCTGCTCGTCGCCCAGCATCACCGCATCGGCCACAAAGCATTCGTCGCCCAGGGTCAGCATATCGGGCACCACGCCCAGCGCGGTGGACAGCTCGGTCTGCTTGCCCACCTTGGCACCCAGCAGCCTGTACCAGGTCGATGAATACACGGTGGCATAGATGCCATGCAGCGTGCCCAGGCTCGCCTCCTGAATCTGGTTGACCATCCACTTGCCCAGATAGCGGCCGCTGTGTACCGACCAGGTACCGGCCTTGGTTCTGGGCAGGAACAGATAGCGCACCAGCGCCGCCACCAGCACCGTGCAAGCCACCAGCACCAGGCTGGATGGCAGAGCCAGCATGAAGAATTTGAGCAGGCGCAGGATAAAGGCTCCGCCCGCATCGACCACCCCCTGCTCCAGCAAGGGACGTACGGAAATGGCGTCGATATCCAGTATGTCGATCAGCATGAAGGTTGGAAACACCGGCATGAAGAACAGGGTTGCCACCAGCAGCCCGCCAAGGACGTAGGCCAGCATCTCCAGCCCCTGGCGAAGCAAGCTGGCCGTCTGCCGGGGCTCCAGGCTGGCGGGGTCAAAAACGCCTTTGGCACGCGCGGGCGAGCCCGCCCACACGCTGCGCGCGGGCTGTACCGAGCCATCCGCCAGAGCGGACTGGCCCTCAAGATGCGCCCAATCTTCAAGCCGGCTATTGCCCTCTATCACCACATACGAGCCTATGCAGACTTCGTTGCCGATCTCGATGCGGCCCAGCACCAGCTCGCCGCCTTCGACGCGCGCGTTTTCCAGATTCACGGCATTGCCTATGCTTGCGCCGTCGCCGATGCTCAGCAGGTCGGGCGCGCGCACCGTCATCGACCCCAGATTGGTCTCACGCCCCACCTTGGCGCCCAGGGCACGCAGCCATAGCGGGTGCAGCGAGGAGCCCGTGATCATGGCAATCGGCACCGCTTCCACCAGACGGTCGGCAAACCACCAGCGGAAATAGGTCAGCCCCCATAGCGGGTAACGCCCGGGCTTGAGGCGCCCGGCCACCAGCCATTTGCCGGCCCAGGCGATGGCGAATTCGGCCAGCGTGGCAACAGCAAAGGCCAGCACCGACATGGCCACGGCAAACCAGACTGAATCGCTCTCGTCGCCGGTGAAGAAGTGGTAGGTGAAGAACGGTGCCAGCCACTGCGCCATCTTGATCAACACCAAGAGCGGAATCGCCACCGACTGCGCCGCACCGCAGCGCCAGCGCCGCCACGCCGAATGAATGCGGAAGGGACGCTGTTGCTCGGCAGCACCGCCCACCGTCATGGCGGCCTGCAAGGCCTCGGCAATCAGGCCCACCTTGCGCTGCTGATAGACCGTGCTGACGGTGGCTTGTGCAAAGCGTGGATCGGCACGCAGCAGCGATGTCAAACGTGCGGCGAACAGCGAATGCCCGCCAAGATCGCTGAAAAAGTCCTGGCTGCGCCGAATCGCCTGCCCCGGGAAAATCTGCGCCAGCGCTGCAAACAGCACTTGCTCAGCCTCTGTCTGCGGCGTATCGGAGTCCGTGGGAGCTGCAGCCTGGGACAGCTCCATGGCCTTGAGAGCCTTGCGATCGATCTTGCCCGAGGTCAGGCGCGGCATCTCGGCCAGCACCTCGAAACGCGCGGGCACCATATAGGGCGGCAGGCGGTCGGCCAGCGCAGCGCGCAGCTGATTGGCGGTACAGGGCTCGTCGGTGGGTACATAGAAGGCCACCAACTGATCCATGCCATCGTCACGGCGCAATAGCACCGCCGTCGTTCCCACGCCAGGCTGCTGGGCCAGCACGGCCTCGATCTCGCCCAGCTCCACACGGAAGCCGCGAATCTTGATCTGGTCGTCGGCACGGCCCAGGCAGTGAATCTGCCCCTGCTCGTCAATACGGGCCAGGTCGCCGGTGCGGTACAGGCGGGTGTCATGCGGACCGTTGGCCCAGGGGTTGCTCAGAAACTTCTCTGCCGTCAGCTCGGGCCGCCCCAGATAACCTGCTGCCACGCCGGGGCCGGTAATGCACAGCTCGCCCACTTCGCCCTGAGGCAGGCCTATCAGCTTGGGCGCCGTACCAGCCGGAAAGCTGTCGGCCTCTATCACCTGCACCACGACCAGGCTGTAATTGGGCAGCGGCGTCCCAATCGTCACAGGCTCGCCCGCCTTGAGTTCGGCCAGGCTGGCGGACACCGTGGCCTCGGTAGGCCCATAGGTATTGAACATCTGACGCGAGGCGTTGGCCCAGCGCGCCACCAGCGACTCCGGACACATCTCGCCGCCAAGGTTGATGAGGCGCAGATTCGGCACATCCTGCGCGAACAGCGCCAGCAGCGTGGGCACGGCATGCAGCACCGTGACCTGCTGCTCCATCAGCGCGCGCGGCAGGGCCTCGGGGTCGCCGGCGATCTCGCGCGGCGCCAGCCACAGCGTGGCACCTACAAGATAGCTGATCCAGATCTCCTCGAACGACATGTCGAAGGCCACCGAGAAGCCCTGGTAGACCTTGTCATCCCGGCGCACGCCCAGGCGCGCGTTCTCGCTGCGCAGAAAGTGGCAGATGCTGCCCTGGGTGATAGCTATGCCCTTGGGCTTGCCGGTGGAGCCGCTGGTGTAGATCACATAGGCCGGATGCTCGGGCAAAGCGCCTTCGCGGCGGCGCAATGGCGCTTCTGCCGGCAGCGCCGCAAGCAGCTCCGCCTCGGTGAATATCTGCGCTGAAATATCGGCTTGCGCCTGTACATCCTGCGTCCTGCGCTCTGCAATCAATAGCGCCTTGGCACTGGCGTCCTCCAGGCAGGTGGCAATGCGCTCCAGCGGAGTTTCGGCATCGAAGGGCAACCAGGCCGCGCCGGTCTTGGCAATGGCCAGCTGCAAGGTCAGGAGTTCGATGCCCCGCGGCAGCCACAGGCCCACCATGTCGCCGGGGCGTATGCCGGCCTCGATCAGCCTATGTGCGGCACGGCTGGCATCGCCATCCAGCTCGGCATAGCTGCGCTGCCTCAGCTGCTCGCCCTGCCCTTCGATCAACGCAATCTGCTCTGGATGGGCCAGGGCAGTTGCTTCAAAAATATCGGCCAGCACCTCCTGGCACAAAAAATCCAGCCTCTCGGGCCCGCGCAAAACAATGGTGTCGGACATGGCATCAACGGCTTACCCGGTGCAACCTTGCATCCGAACCTAGTGGCGCCGCTCTTCTCTGCCCGCCATTATTGACTTTGGGCGTGGCCTGGGCAGTTGCTGACAGCCGCATTGCGCAATATTTACATTGATGGAGGCGGCTCCCCGGAAATGTGTGGATATTGCGCAACCATTGCCTGACGGTCTTAGCCCTAGGCAGTACGCGCCAGCACGGGCGCCAGCGCCTTGCCGGTATGGGTTGCGGCCAGCACCAGATCCTCGGGCGTGCCGGCCGCGACGATACGGCCGCCGTCCCTGCCGCCTTCGGGGCCCAGGTCGATGATCCAGTCGGCCTCGGCGATCACGTCGAGGTCGTGCTCGATCACGATCACGCTGTGGCCCGCGTGGACCAGGCGATGCAGCACGCGGATCAGCTTGTCCACGTCGGCCATGTGCAGGCCTACCGTGGGCTCGTCGAGCACGTACAGCGTGTGCGGCGCCTTCTGGCCGCGCCGGGTCACGTCGTCGCGCACCTTGGTCAGTTCGGTCACCAGCTTGATGCGCTGGGCCTCGCCGCCCGAGAGCGTGGGCGAAGGCTGACCCAGAGTCAGATAGCCCAGGCCCACGTCCTTCAAGAGCTGCAGCGGGTGGGCGATGCTGGGCATGGAGGCGAAGAACTCCACGGCCTCGTCGACCTCCATCTGCAGCACATCGCCAATGCTCTTGCCGCGCCAGGTCACGGCCAGGGTCTCGGGATTGAAGCGTGCGCCGTGGCAGACCTCGCAAGGCACTTTCACATCGGGCAGAAAGCTCATCTCGATGGTGCGCATGCCCTGGCCTTCACAGGCCGGGCAGCGGCCTTCGCCGGTGTTGAACGAGAAGCGCCCGGCCGCATAGCCGCGCGCCTTGGCCTCCAGCGTCTCGGCGAACAGCTTGCGGATGGTGTCCCAGAAGCCGATGTAGGTGGCCGGGCAGGAGCGCGGCGTCTTGCCGATCGGCGTCTGGTCCACCTCGAGCACGCGGTCCACGGTCTCGAAGCCCTGCAGGCCCTTGCAGCCCACCAGCGGCGGCGCCTTGCCGGCATCCATCGCGTCGCGCCCGGCCTTGGTGGCGCGCTGGCCCACCCAGGCCGCCACATTGGCCAGCAGCACGTCGCGCGCCAGGGTGGACTTGCCCGAGCCCGAGACGCCCGTCACCGCCACCAGCCGCTCCAGCGGCACGCGCGCATCCACGTTCTGCAGGTTGTGCATATGGGCGCCGAGCACGCTCAGCCACTTGAGCCCAGAGGATTCCGGCGCCGCTTCAACTTCCGTAGCAGCTGGCGCCTTCTTCTTGCGGGTCTTGGAGGCTTTTACCTCCGCAACGACCTCCTGCTCTGCGGCAGCCGCTTCCGTTTTCAGAGCAGTATCTGCCGCTGCGGGCGGCTCGCCCTCGCCCACCCAGCGGCGCGGCTGGAACGGATGGCGCATGGCATGCAGCAGATAGCGGCCCGTGACCGAATCCCCGGCCGCCATGATGTCGGCCGCCGTGCCCTGGGCCACCAGGCGCCCGCCGCGTATGCCGGCGCTGGGGCCGATGTCGATGATGTGGTCGGCGCGGCGTATGGTGTCCTCGTCGTGCTCCACGACGACCAGCGTATTGCCCTTGTCGCCGAGCTTGTGCAGGGCGTTGAGCAGGATCTGGTTGTCGCGCGCATGCAGGCCGATGGTGGGCTCGTCCAGCACGTAGCAGACCCCTTGCAGATTGCTGCCCAGCTGGGCCGCCAGGCGGATGCGCTGGGCTTCGCCGCCGGAGAGCGTGGGCGCGCCGCGGTCCAGCGTGAGATAACCCAGGCCCACTTCCTCGAGGAATTCAAGACGGCTCTGGATTTCGGGAATCAGGTCGCGCGCGATATCGCTTTCACGGCCCGACAACGCCAGCGCCTGTACCCAGCGGCGCACGTCGGACACGGACAGCCGGGCAATGTCGGTAATGCCCGTGCCGTGGAACTTCACCGCGCGCGCCGTGGGGTTCAGGCGCGTGCCGTGGCAGGTCGGGCATTCGACCTCGGCCAGGTCTTCCACCTCCTGGCCCTCGAACTTCACCTCGCGGCCGCGGTTGTCGTCGGCCAGCAGCGTGTCGTCATAGACCTTGCGCTGGTCCTTGCTCAGCTTCACGCCCGTGCCCACGCAGTCGGGGCACCAGCCATGCTTGCTGTTGTACGAGAACAGCCGCGGGTCCAGCTCGGCATAGCTGGTGGCGCAGACCGGGCAGGCGCGCTGGGTGGAAAACACCTGCAGATTGCCTATGCCCGCCGTGCTTTGCCCGCCCTGCATGGCCTCGGCCAAGTTCTCCAGACCCGAGAGCACGTGCAGCACGCCCTTGCCGATCTCCAGCGCCTGGCGCAGATGCGCGCGTACCTCGCCCTCGTTGGCGGCCGTCACCGTCACGCTGGCCACGGGCAGCTCGATGGTGTGCTCCTTGAAACGGTCGATGCGTGGAAAACCCGTAGTCGGCAGAAACTCGCCGTCCACGCGCAGATGCGTGTAGCCGCGCGGTCGCGCCCAGTCGGCCAGCTCGGTATAGACGCCCTTGCGGTTGACCACCAGGGGGCTCAGCAGGCCTATGGTCTGGCCGCGGAAGTTCGTCATCAGCTGGGCGGCAATGCTTTCCTCGGTCTGCGGCTGCACGATGGCATCGTCGTGGATGCAATGCTGCACGCCCAGCTTCACGTAGAGCAGGCGCAGGAAATGCCAGACCTCGGTGGTCGTGCCCACGGTGGACTTGCGTCCGCCGCGCGACAGACGCTGCTCGATGGCCACCGTGGGTGGAATGCCGTAGACCGCATCGACCTCGGGCCGCCCCGCGGGCTGCACGATGGAGCGCGCATAGGCATTCAGCGATTCGAGATAGCGGCGCTGGCCTTCGTTGAACAGGATATCGAAGGCCAGCGTGGACTTGCCCGAACCCGAAACGCCAGTCACCACGTTGAACTTGCCGCGCGGAACATCGACGCTGAGATTCTTGAGATTGTGCTCCTTGGCATTGACGATCTCGATCGCATTCTTGGCCTGCGGCGCCTGGCTGGCCCTGGCCTTGCGCTCGGGCTTGTAGAGCATGGGCGCCACCTCGCGCACGGCCTCGCCGCCCACGCCCATGGCCAGGTCGTACTCGCGCAGGGCCTGGGCCGTGTGCGAGCCGGGGGCGTGCCGCACGTCCTCGGGCGTGCCTTCGGCCACGACCAGGCCGCCGCCGTCGCCGCCTTCGGGGCCCAGGTCGATCAGCCAGTCGCTGGCGCGGATCACGTCGAGGTTGTGCTCGATCACGATCAGCGAATGGCCGGCCTCCAGAAGCTTCCTCAGCGCGCGCATAAGCTTGGCGATGTCCTCGAAGTGCAGGCCCGTGGTCGGCTCGTCGAACAGGAACAGCGTGCCCTTTTTGGCCAGCGACTGCTTGCTCTTGGACTGCGCCTTGGCCGCCTCGGCCAGGAAGCCCGCGAGCTTGAGGCGCTGCGCCTCGCCCCCGCTGAGCGTGGGCACGGGCTGGCCCAGCTTCACATACTCCAGGCCCACGTCGACAATCGGCTGCAGCGCACGGATCACGTCTCTATCCTGGGAGAAGAGAAGGGCCGCCTCGGCCACGGTGAGCTCCAGGACATCGGCCACGTTCAAGGCCCGGTCGCCGCGCTCTATCGTGATCTCGAGGATTTCGGGCCGGTAGCGCAAGCCGTTGCAGTCCGGGCAGCGCAGGTACACGTCCGAAAGGAACTGCATCTCCACATGCTCGAAGCCCGAGCCGCCGCAGGTGGGGCAGCGGCCGTCGCCGCTGTTGAAGCTGAACTTGGCGGCCGTGTAGCCGCGCTGGCGCGACAGCGGCGCCACCGCGAACAGCTCGCGGATCGCATCCCAAGCGCCCACATAGCTCACGGGATTGGAGCGCGCCGTCTTGCCGATGGGCGACTGGTCCACGAACATCACGTCGGCCAGATGGTCGGCGCCCATCAGGCGCTCGAACGCGCCCGCCGATTCGGTAGGCTTGCCGAAGTGGCGCATCAGCGCCGGCACCAGCACATCCTGGATCAGCGTGGACTTGCCCGAGCCCGAGACACCGGTGATGGTCACCAGGCGCTGCAGCGGGAACTCCACGCTGATGCCCTGCAGATTGTGTTCGCGCGCGCCTTCGAGGATCAGGCGCGGCGTGGATTCGGTCACCATGCGCTTGAAGCCGAAGCCCACTTGCTTGCGTCCGCCCAGGTAGGCGCCGGTCAGCGTGTCGGCCTGGCGCAGTTCCTCGGGCGTGCCGTCGAACACGATCTGGCCGCCGCGCGCACCGGGGCCCGGCCCCATGTCGATCATGCGGTCGGCCGCGAACATCACGGCCGGGTCGTGCTCCACCACCACCAGGGTGTTGCCCGCGTCGCGCAGGCGCTGCATGGCCTCGGTGATGCGCTCCATGTCGCGCGGGTGCAGGCCGATGGAAGGCTCATCGAGCACGAACAGCGTGTTGACCAGCGAGGTGCCCAGGGCCGTGGTCAGGTTGATGCGCTGCACCTCGCCGCCCGAGAGCGTGCGGCTTTGCCGGTCCAGCGTGAGGTAGCCAATGCCCACGTCGCACAGGTACTGCACGCGCGTCATGATCTCCTCGTGCAGCATGCGTAGCGCCTGTGCATCGCCATCGCTCCTGTCGGCCGCGGTGCCGGGCGCCAGCTGCGCGAAGAAATCGCGCAAGCGTGTGATCGGCAGGCGCATCAGGTCGTGCAGGCACAGGCCCGGCAGGCTGTCGAGCTGCTCGCGGCTCCAGCCCGTGCCCCGGGGCATGAAGCGCTGGTAGCGGCCCTCGGCGCCCTCGCCATGGGTGGACAGCACGCTGTCCGCCGCCTGCTTGCTGCCGATGCGCCACAGCAGGCTCTCGGTCTTGAGGCGCGCGCCGCCACAGGTCGGGCATTCGGTATAGCTGCGGTACTTGGACAGCAGCACCCGGATATGCATTTTGTAGGCCTTGCTCTCCAGGTATTCGAAGAAGCGCCGTATGCCGTACCAGGTCTGGTTCCACTTGCCGTTCCAGTTCGGCGAACCTTCGACGACCCAGTCCTTCTGCGCCTGGGTCAGCTTGGCCCAGGCCGTGTCGCGCGGAATGCCTTCGGCCTCGGCATGGCGCATCAGATCGTCCTGGATCTCCTTCCAGGCCGGCGTCTGCACGGGCTTGATGGCGCCGGTGCGCAGCGTGAGCTTGTCGTTGGGAATCACCAGACCCCAGTCCACGCCGATCACCCGTCCGAAGCCGCGGCAGGCCTCGCAGGCGCCCACGGCCGAGTTGAACGAGAACATGGACGGAATCGGCTCGTGATAGGACAGGTTGCTCTCGGGGCAATGCAGGCCTTGCGAGAATTTCCACAGCTCTGGCTCGGCCGCATCTGCCTCACCGCTTTCCGGCAGCACGTAAACCGTCAACCTGCCGCTGCCACGCTTGAGCCCGACTTCGATGGCCTCCATGGCCCGTGCGCGCTCTGCCTTGCCGAGACGAAAACGGTCGGCCACCACGTCAAGCACCTTGATCTTCTCGGGCGCCGCCTTGGCCTTCTTCGCACCCTTGGCGGGCACTTCGCCGGCCCGCAGTACCTCTCCCGCGTGGCGCTCCACTTCGCGCTCGGCCTGCACCTTGGTGAAGCCGCTGGCCGACAGCCATTGCTCCACTTCGGCCGGCGACGTGTTGGCTGGCAACTCGACCGGGAAGGTGATGGCGATGCGCGGATCGCCCGCCGCCGCGCAGCGCCGGGCCAGCTCGGCGTAGATGGTCTCGGGCGTGTCGTGACGCACCAGCTGGGCCGTCTCGCGGTCGAACAGCTGGGTGGCGCGCGCGAACAGCAGCTTGAGGTGGTCGTTGAGCTCGGTCATCGTGCCCACCGTGGAGCGCGAATTGCGCACCGGATTCGTCTGGTCGATGGCGATCGCGGGCGGCACGCCTTCGACCTTGTCCACGGCCGGCTTGTCCATGCGGTCCAGGAACTGGCGCGCATAGGCCGAGAATGTCTCGACATAGCGGCGCTGGCCTTCGGCATACAGGGTGTCGAACACCAGGCTGGATTTGCCCGAACCGCTGGGCCCTGTCACCACCGTGAGCTCGCCGGTGCGGATGTCGATATCCAGATTGCGGAGATTGTGCTGGCGTGCACCACGGATGCGAATCAGGCCCTGCGTCATAGTGTTTGGTCTTCAGTAGAGGCCAAACATTCTAGGCAGTCTTGCCAAGCACCTGAGGCTGGCACGTGATTGCCCAACGCATTTCCAATGCGAGCCTGGAGCAGCGTGACGGATTTACTTGGGCTGGCTCGGTATCTTCAACATGCTTTCCACTCAGACATCCGCTGCGACCCACCTCGAGATGGCGAGCTGCAAGCCAATCACAGCCTCACCTCGGGGCATATTCATTCATCGAAGAAACCGGGTATCGGCTACAACGCCCAAGAAAAAACCCCATGCCTTGCGACATGGGGTATGAACTTGGAGTAATGGTCTGCATTATCAGCTGCAGCTGCTGGAGACACCGCTTACGCGGTGCACAAATTAGAAGGCGTGACGCACACCCAGAGCGAAGGAACTGAAGTCAGCACCACGAACGCCAGAGCCGTACGAAGAATTGGCACCGTTATTCACACGAGTGTAGTAACCGTACACCTTGGTGCGCTTGCTCAGGTTGTAGTTGTAGCCCAGCGTGTACTGAGTACCAGCGGAGTTGGACAGCTCGCTCCAGCTGTTGGCACGACCGGCGTTCAGGTGGAACTCGGATGCGCCCATGGTGTACATGGCAGACAGGCGGAAATTATTACGCGAACCCAGCAGGTTTTCGTCGTTACGCTGATAGTAGCCGCCGAAAGTCAGCTGACCAAGGGTGTACAGACCGCGCACAGACGCCTGCCAGTTGCCGTCCCAGCGGCTGTAGCCTGCACCCAGATGCAGAGGGCCTTGGCTGTAGTTCGCAGCCAGATCGTAGCCGTTCTTGCTGTTGGTACTTGCAGCCTTTTCGTGCAGGGAAACCGAACCTTCGGCCCAGAAACCACCCATGGAAGGAGTGCGGTAAGCAACCTTGTTGCCAGTACCAACGCCGCCGGCACCGCCTTGGCCACCAGCCGAAGCACCCATCCAATTAGGATCTTGGTACAGGGCATCACTGGAAGTGCCGGTATCGTGGTTGTGCATGCTGACATAGTCAGCAGAAGCAAAGTACGACTCGGGGAAGAAGTTGCCCAGACGCAGCATACCGAAGTTGCCGGACAGATTCAGTTCGCTTTGACGACCGAAGAAGGTCGATGCAGCAGCACCAGTATCAGAACTGAAGCCACTTTCCAGAATGAAGCCAGCCTTCAGGCCTCCACCCAAATCCTCGGTACCACGGATGCCCCAACGCGACGCGTTGTTCTCCATCTTGGTGTTGTTCACATCACCAATCTTCTGACGCTCGACAGTGGTGTTGATACGGCCATACAGCGTCACGCTGCTCTGTGCCATGGCAGTAGTTGCGCCCATCACTGCCAGTGCGGCCAGAGCGATGCGAGTCATCTTGGTCATTGAGTGCTCCTGATCTTGAAATATGTTGTGCACCGCATTGGCTTGTAGGTTTGTGGCCCCCTCGCGGCTAGGAGCAATTCTAGGTGCGCACCTTGGAAAAGCTTGATTTGCGTCTCAAAAAAATGAGTGTTTGATGCTTTGTTGCCACACTACTGAAACACCGCAGCAATATGGCAAAAGCCCGCGAGCTTGCGCTGCGCGGGCCTTGGTGAGCAGGCCGCGGGAACTGCGGCCCCCATTGAAGATCAGTCTTCGGCGTAGATATTGCGGTTCTTGGTTTCCGGTACGAACAGCGTACCGATCACGGCGGTCACGCCCGCGATGATGATGGGATACCAGAGGCCGTTATACATATTGCCGGTCTGCGCCACGATGGCGAAGGACATGGTGGGCAACAGACCGCCAAACCAGCCATTGCCGATGTGATAGGGCAAGCTCATGGACGTGTAGCGGATGCGCGTGGGGAACAGTTCCACCAGCATGGCGGCAATAGGGCCGTAGACCATGGTCACCAGCAGCACCAGGTAGAACAGGATGGCGACCATCAAAGGCTTGTTCATCTTGCTGGGATCAGCCTTGTCGGGATAACCGTCCTTCTTCAGGGTTTCGGTCACGGTCTTGTTGAACTCTGCCCCCTTGGCCTTGAGTTCATCGGCACCCAGGCCTGCCAGCGAATAGCTGGCAATGGTGTCGTCGCCGATCTTGATAACCGCTGGCGTGCCAGCCGGTGCCGTTTCGCTTTCGTAGCTTACCGAACGATTGGCCAGGGCCTGCTTGGCCACATCGCAGGAACTGGTGAACTTGGCTGTACCTGTCGGATTGAACTGGAACGAGCATTCAGCCGGATCGGCCACGATGACGACCTTGTTCCTGGCCTGAGCCACAGCCAGATCGGGGTTGGCGGCTGCAGTCAGAGCCTTGAAGGCGGGAAAGTAGGTCAACACGGCCAGAATGCAGCCCAGCATGATGATGGGCTTGCGGCCGATCTTGTCCGACAGCGTGCCAAAGATCACGAAGAAAGGCGTACCTATCAGCAGCGCGGCCGCGATCATCAGATTGGCAGTCACGGCGTCGACCTTGAGCTGCTGGGTCAGGAAGAACAGCGAGTAGAACTGGCCTGTGTACCAGACCACGGCCTGACCTGCGGTCAAGCCCAGCAGAGCCAGGATCACCACCTTGAGGTTCTTCCACTGACCAAACGACTCCTTCAAAGGCGCTTTGGAGACTTTGCCTTCGGCCTTCATCTTCTGGAAGGCCGGCGACTCGGACAGCGTCATACGAATCCAGACCGAGACGCCCAGCAGCAGGATGGACACCAGGAAGGGAATGCGCCAGCCCCAGTCAACAAACGCCTCTTCGCCCAGCGAGGTGCGTACACCCAGAATCACCAGCAGCGACAGGAACAGCCCCAGCGTGGCCGTTGTCTGAATCCAGGAGGTGTAGGCGCCACGCTTGCCATCGGGCGCATGCTCCGCCACATAGGTTGCTGCGCCGCCATACTCGCCGCCCAGCGCCAGGCCTTGCAGCATGCGCAGTGCGATCAGGATGATGGGGGCAGCCACGCCAATGCTGGCGTAAGTTGGCAGGACGCCCACGATGAAGGTGGACAGGCCCATGATCAGAATCGTCACCAGAAAGGTGTACTTGCGACCGATCATGTCGCCCAGGCGGCCAAACACCAGTGCGCCGAAGGGCCGCACGATGAAGCCTGCGGCAAAGGCCAGCAGCGCGAAGATGAAGGCAGAGCCCGCATCCAGTCCACTGAAGAACTGCTTGGCAATGATGGCCGCCAGCGAGCCATACAGATAGAAGTCGTACCACTCGAAAACCGTTCCAAGCGAAGACGCAAAGATCACTTTGCGCTCCTCCGGGCTCATCGGCCGTGGAGCCGACTTCCCCCCCATGTTTGCTGTCGCGTTGATGGCCATGTTTGTCTCCTAGATTTTAAAAATCAGGCGCTGCCAATCCACCTGTTTGTCCAATATCAAAGTGACAACTGACCGCTAACTTACAAAAAACCGATTTGTAAAAATTCAAGACAAGGCTTTTCCCGACCCTCTCAGCACTAACCCGAATCCGCTTTTTTTCGATATGAAAAACCCGGTGAAAACACCCATATCGCAAGTAAGGAGGCGGTCAGACGCGCTTCACAGAATGGCCAGACCTGCATAGCAACTCATCTCGAAAAGAGCGTGCAGCTCGCATCCCAAGGAGACAAAGTGACTGACTCGGCAACTGAGAAAATTCAACGCAATCCTGTCTACCAGGAATTGCGCCGCAAACGCAACCGGCTAGGTTCCACGCTGACCATTCTGATGCTCGTCGTCTACTACGGCTATGTGGCATTGATTGCTTTCGACAAGGAGCTTCTGGCCCAGCCTCTGAGCAGCGCTGGCGTCACCACACTGGGTATTCCGATTGCCCTCTTCGTGATCATCTTCACGATCGCCATCACGCTGTTCTACATCCGTCGCGCCAACAACGAGTTCGACCAGATGACCCAGCAGATCCTGAAGGACGCCCAGAAATGAAGAGCTCCATGCAACGCGCGCTGATCCCTGCGCTGGCCACATCTCTCCTGCTCTCGGTTGCCGGCTCTGCCCTGGCAGCCGGTGGTGATATTGGCAATACGGCCAAGCAGTCCACCAACTGGACTGCCATCATCATGTTCACGGTCTTCGTGCTGGCCACTTTGTGGATCACCAAGTGGGCTGCCGGTCGCACCAAATCCGCAGCGGACTTCTACACGGCTGGCGGCGGCATTACCGGCTTCCAGAACGGCCTGGCCATTGCGGGCGACTACATGTCAGCGGCCTCCTTCCTGGGCATTTCGGCCCAGGTGATGACGAGCGGCTACGACGGCCTGATTTACTCCATCGGCTTTCTCGTGGGCTGGCCCATCCTGACCTTCCTGCTGGCCGAGCGCCTGCGCAACCTGGGCAAGTTCACCTTTGCCGACGTGGCCGGCTACCGCTTTGCCCAAGGGCCATTTCGCATGTTTGCCGCCAGCGGCACGCTGGTGGTCGTGGCCTTCTATCTGATCGCACAGATGGTGGGTGCAGGCCAGCTGATCAAGCTGCTGTTCGGCCTGGACTACTGGGTGGCCGTGGTGCTGGTCGGCGTGCTGATGATGGTCTATGTGCTGTTCGGCGGCATGACTGCCACCACCTGGGTGCAGATCATCAAGGCCTGCATGCTGCTGGCTGGCGTGACTTTCATGGGCTTCATGATCATGTCGCACTACGGCTTCAGCTTTGAAAAGCTGTTTGCCGATGGCGTGCGCGTCAAGACAGAGATCGCGGCAGCCGGCGGCAAGGAGCCTGACGTGGCGGCCAAGCTGGGGCTATCCATCATGGGCCCCGGCGGCTTCATCAAGGACCCCATTTCCGCCATCAGTTTCGGCATGGCGCTGATGTTCGGCACCCTGGGTCTGCCCCACATCCTGATGCGTTTCTTCACCGTGCCTGATGCCAAGGAAGCCCGCAAATCCGTGGGCTGGGCCACCGTGTGGATCGGCTACTTCTACATCCTGATCTTCATCATCGGCTTTGGCGCCATCACCATGGTGCTCACCAACCCTGAAATGGCCGACACGGCCAAGGGCGTGATCCTCGGCGGTGCAGGCACGGCCAATATGGCGGCCGTGCTGGTCGCCAAGAGCGTGGGCGGCAATGTGTTCTACGGCTTCATCTCGGCCGTGGCCTTTGCCACCATCCTGGCCGTGGTTGCAGGTCTGACGCTGTCGGGTGCCTCTGCCGTGTCGCATGACCTCTACGCCACCGTCTTCAAGAACGGCAAGGCGGACAGCGCCTCCGAACTCAAGGTCTCGCGTCTGACCACTCTGACCCTGGGCGCCATCGCCGTGCTGCTGGGCATTGTGTTCGAGAAGCAGAACGTGGCCTTCATGGTGGCACTGGCCTTTGCGATTGCCGCATCGGCCAACTTCCCCGTGCTGCTGCTGTCCGTGCTGTGGAAGGGTTGCACCACCAAGGGCGCCGTGATCGGCGGCTTCATGGGTCTGATCTCTTCCGTGGGCCTGACCATTGTTTCCCCATCGGTCTGGGAAGCCACTTTCGGCAACCCTGCCGGCTCGGCCTGGTTCCCCTACACCTCACCCGCACTGTTCTCCATGACCATCGGTTTTGTGGGCGTGTGGCTGTTCTCGGTGCTGGACAAGAGCGGCCAGGCAGACAAGGAGAAAGAGGCTTTTGCGGCGCAGCAAGTGCGCTCGGAAACCGGTCTGGGTGCCTCTCGCGCATCGGGTCACTAACCCGTCCTGCAGCGCGGCCACGGGCGCGCTGCAACTACAAGCCGGGCTTTCGAGTCCGGCTTTTTTATTGCCGGCCCCCAAAGACAAAAAGCCCCTCTCGAAGGGGCAGCGGCAGCACGAAGTGGGCCAACATGGGGCTTTTTAAATATTGCTCAGTGCTGCCCCAGCAACTGGCGCAGCTTGATGAAGGCCAGCGCCGCCATCACCGCATCGTTGAGAGCATCATGAGCGCGGCTTTGGGGTAGTTCCAGATCCTGCATCAGGCTGTCAAAACGCAGATCAATCTCGGGATTCTGCTGACGATGCGGCGCAAGCTGCCTGAACTTGTAGTCGTAGTACAGCGAGGACACTTCGTTGCGCGGCTGTGGCAGAGCAATGCCCAGCACGGGCTTGAGCACCCGATTGATCATGGCCAGATCAAACTCCAGGTAGTAGCCCACCAAGGGGCGGCTGCCAATGAAGCGCAGCAGCTCCAGCACGGCCTCCTCGGCCTGCATGCCCCGCGCCAGATCACGCTCGCGCAGCTGGTGGATGCGTACGCTGTTCGCACTGACACCCTGGGGCGGGCGCACCAGCAGCTCCAGCCGCTGGCTGGTCAGGATGCGCTGCCCATGAATGCGTACCGCACCGATGGAGACAATGTGATCGCGACGCGTATCCAGCCCCGTGGTTTCGCAGTCCAGCGACACCCATTCATCAAGCGGCGGCGGCTCCAGCACAAAGGCGTATGAGGGACTGCTCAGCTGGCGCAGCAGCCGCTGATGCTGCCAGGACTGAAGCCAGGAACGGATCTTCACAGCACATCCAGCCGCAGACGCTGCTGCAGCAAGGCCCGGAAACGCCGTACCACGGCCAGCGCATCCTTGAGCAGATCCCGCTCCAGGCTGCTCAGCGTGGCAGGGTCCACCTCGGCCGTCACGGGCCGGTGGCGCTGGAGCTCTTTCAGCCCTGCCTGCAGTCTCAGGCCCATGAGCAGATGCAGGGCTTCGCGCATCTCCCGGCCCAGGGCCGCATCCAGCGTTCCGTCGGCGACCAGCGCCTCTATGCGCTCTACCGTGCCTGTCGCATCCACATGCCGCGCCAAAGCCAGGCTGCGCACACCATGCACCAGGGGGAAGATGCCGGCCTTCTTCAGGTGCACGCGGCTGAATTCGTCATCGCGGCCCAGCAATCGGCTCCACCAGCGGCCAGACTCTCCAAAGCTGTCGATCACCGCGGCAAAGCGGGCGATCAAGGCATCGTTATCCGTGGCCAGTGCCTGCAGCTTCTGGCGCACACCCGCCAGTAGTTCCGCATCGCCGGCCACCGCACGCGCATCCAGAAAGATGGCCAGCCGCATCAGGCTGTCGGCGCTGGGCATCAGCAGCCAGCCTTGGCAACGCTGCGCGAATTCGCTGGCCGTGCCGCGCCACTCCGGGTTGTTCAACATGATGCGCCCCGGGCATTCCGGATAACCGAATCTCTGCAGCACGGCGGAAAAAGCATCGCAGATAGCCGCCAGATCGGCGGGCGGCACATAGCCATCGCGCAGCAACAGGCCATTGTCCTGATCGGTCTTGAGCAGCTGTTCGCCCCGTCCTTCGCTGCCCATCACGAACAGACAGCTATTGGCCACAAGATCCGAAGGTGCCAGCATCTGCCAGGCGCGCTCGAACAAGCGGGTGTTGAGCTGCTGCACCAGTTGCGCCATCAGCGCCACGCGCGTACCGCCCCGGTGCAGGGCGGACAGCAGCTCGTTGATCTGCGCCGCCGGTTGCTCCAGCGCCTGCAGATCACCGGCCTGCTCGATCTGCACCAGGATCAGATGCGAGTGGTTGGCCAGAAAGCTGAACAGATCCAGCGCATCCAGAATGCCGCACACCTGGCCCGCCTCGTCCAGCACCGCCAGCCGGTGAACGCGGGCACGCAACAGCAGCGCCATCGCATCGCCCAGTTGCTCACTGGCGCGAACGCTGATCACAGGGCTGCTGGCGAACTCGCCAACGGTCAACTCGGTCAGCGCACGCCCGTCGAGAATGGCACGCTGCAGCGTGGTGTTGGAGAAGATACCCAGGCCCTGCGGCAATCCCGAAACCAGCACACTGGTGATGCGCTGCTCGTGCAGCAAGCGCGTCACGCTGACGATATCGGTGGATGCGTCCACCACATGGGCAGGGCGCACAAAGGCCTGATCCACACGCATCAAGGTCAGCGACTGTCTCTCGTGCTGATCGGCCAACTGGGCCAGCGTACCCAGCTTGTGCCCCAGATCCGCAAACAGCAAGGCGCCAAAGGCCCGGTTGCGCGCAATCAGCTCGTTGATGATGTCACGCGACAGCTGATAGGCCACCAACTCCTCGACCACCACAAAGCGGCTGCTGGCGCGCCCTGCAACCAGGGCTCGGCCATCAAAGCAATCCTCGGGTCCGTAGGAGGCCAGCAGTTGCTCCCCTTCGGTCTGCTCCACATGGCCTTTGATGATGACAAAAAGATGGGTGGGCGCCACACCCCGGTCCAGCAGCACAGCGCCTTCCGGAAAATAGGCAATATCGACGCTGTTGCGCACCAGCGCCTGCTCGTCGGGCGTCAAGCAGTCAAAGGGGGAAACCGAGAAATTGAAGGAATTGGGCATGGCACAGACATTCAAGCCTGCAAGCCTTGCTCCACACTTGCAGCTGCTTCCCAGCGCCCCTGGTCGAACCAGCTGTCGCCCTGCAAGCAGGCACGCAACATGGGCAATCCATCCAAGCCAAAAAAGACACGTTCATCGAACGCCAGACTGGGCACGCCAAACAAGCCTGCGGTCGAAGCATCTTCGGTGTTGGAGCGCAGCAAGGCCTTGGCACGCTCCGCGGCCTGCTCGTCCGTGCGCAGCTGTGCTGACAGCTGCGTGCGCAGGGCCGCAAGACGCTCCGGAGCCAGTGCATCGGCCCCGCCCTCCCACACATGGCGGAAGATGGTTTCGGCCGTGAAGCGGTTGATGCAGCCGTCATCGCTGCATTCCAGCGCCAGCCGCAGCAGAGGCAAGGGGTTGAACGGGTGGTGCAGCGGCATGTGCAGCGGCGTGCCCTGTGCATGACCCAGCCACTCGGCATGGCGGTAGGTCCAGTCGCGCTTGGGTGGAATGCCTGCGGGGCCGGGATTCGCGTACTTTTTGAGCAAAGCGCCAAGCAAGACTGGGCGGTAGCGCACATGGCAGCTGATGCCTCTGAGCTGCTCGGGCAACTGTGCAAATGCCAGCCAGGCATAGGGCGAAACAAAGTCCAGATAGAAAGTGATGTGCTTCATGCTCCGCCCTTTCGGTTCACAAATCTGCGGCTCTGGGATCCTGCAAGCCCGCGCGCTTGAGCAACTGCGCCCAGATCTGCAGGCGCTGCTCGTCATCCGCCTTGGACCAGGCCCTGATCTCGTCAATGGTACGAAAGCAGCCCTTGCAATGGCTGCGGTCCTCGGTCATGCGGCAGACATTGATGCAGGGTGAGGCCACGGGCTGATCGGCCTTGGCCCAGATCAAAGCCGCCTCGGCCCTGCTTTCCAGTTGCACCAGTTGCTGCGCCTGCTGCTCTTGCAGATTCATCGTTTCGCTCATGACTGCTCCACCACATCGGACCATGGCGCACTGGTCAAAGCCTGCAGCTGTGCAGGCGTTGCGGGAAACACGCCATAAGGGTGACCCGCTGCGGCCCAGACCACATCAAAGCGCTGCAGCTCCTGATCGATCAAGGTCACCAGCCTGGTCGCGTGCGCGACAGGGCTGACACCGCCAATCGAAAAGCCCGTGCTGGCTTTGACAAAATCTGCATCGGCGCGGCCTATGGCACCCACGATGGCTTTCACCTTTTTCTCATCCACGCGCTTGTCACCCGATGTCACCACCAGCACGGCGGCACCGTCCAGCCTGCGCTTGAAGATGATGCTCTTGGCCACCTGCCCCACCAGAATGCTGAGCTGATCGGCGGCTTCCTGCGCCGTGCGTGCTGCGCCGTCCAGCATCTGCGGCGCATGAGGATGACCGGCATCCTGCAAAAAGCGGCTGACGCGCTGCACCCCTTCAGGCAGCGCGTGAAGTTCTGATCCACACATACAAACTCTCGAAGAAAGAGCGCCCACCGCGCCCCGTGCATCAAGTGTACTGAGTGATGTAGGCACTGCGCGCGCAGGGCGAACAGGCAAAGCCGTAAAGCATGCCGCCACTGCCCCAGAAATGCGCATCCCCACCCTCGGCCTGAGGAATCTGCGCATCCAGCTGCAGCACAAAGCGCATGGCCTGGCCGCAGCCCGTGCACAGCGGCTCCCAGGGCGAATGAATCCACGACGGCTCACCACCGACGCGGTGCAGATTCTCGCGGCCGTTGGACTGGCCCCAGTCCTGCCGCTGCCAGCGTGCCGGTGTATCGGCCAGTGCAACTTCGGTAGCTTGCAAAGGCCCGTACTCCCTATCCGGTGCTTGCAGCTGCCCGTCCTGCGCGGCATTCAGGCAATGGGCCTGACCCGCTTCATCATGGAAGTAATGCAGCTCGCCCACACCACTTTCCATGCAGGACAGGCACAGCTGCAGCTGCACGGTTTTTCCAGCTGGCTGATTACTCCCATACACATTGCCTGCAGGCAGACTGATCAGATGCTGCAGAGGCCCGCCACAATGCTGGCAGCGGCCCACACCCGCACCGCCGAAGCGCCAGCGCTCAGGGCCGGGCTGCAGGTTCCAGCTCGGAGCCAATGCCTGGGTATCCAAGAAATTCCACGCCGCAGATAATGCGGAGGAAATATCAAATGCATAGCTGACTGCGCATTCTGCACCTGGGTTTCCGGCTCAAAACACTCTATACCCCAATCCAGCTCTTCCAGCTGCGACTGCAGTGGAGCAAGCAACCCGGGCTGTTGATAACTTGCGGCTTCCAGCACCGTGCGCTCGGCCTCGCTCATGCTGCCGCGCACCTGGGCACTTTGCAGTGCTGCGGCCACCAGCGCAGGCCAGTCACCCTCGGCCAGCCAGGACAAGGTGTCGTGCAGCACCACATGCCAGCGCGTGTTGGCGACCAGCAGCGCCCGAGCCAGCTGATGGACCTCCACCGCCGGCGCCTGCTGCAGCCAGGGCATGAGGGCCACCAACACCGGCTGCATTTGCGCGGCCTTGAGGGAGTCGTCCACCGTCAGGGCCGCAATGAAGTCGGAAGCCGTCTGCATGCTCAGACTCCCGCCTTACTGGGCAAGCTTGAGCCGCAACTGGAACAGCTCCTGCTGCAGATCGCGCAAGTCCTTTTGCACATAGGCAATATGGCTGCCGCTGTTCTTGGCATCGCGTGCCTCGCGCAGCTCCTTCTTCTTGGCGGAAATGCGCCGCTCAAGCTCGGCAACGGACTCCTTCATTTCATAGCGCTCACGCGCCGGGGAATAACCTTGCAAAAAGGCCGCTTCCAGCTGGGCCGGGCAATAGCCCATCTGGAATTTCCTGCCTGCCTCGGCGAAAGCCTTGCCGCTCTCCGGCGTACAGAAATCCTTGAGCCCGCGCAGCCAGCCCTGCTGATAGGCAGGTACATCCATCTGCACACCGTTTTCCTTGCAGGTGCGGAAATGGCGCTTGGCCCGGGTGGTGATGTCCTGCTTGCCATCCATGGCGTCCAGTTGGCCAAGATAGGCCCAGTCCGTGTCTCTGCACTCCTGTGCATCCATGCCTGCACAGGCGGACAGCAAGGCGACTGAGGACAGTGTCAAAGCCAGATAAATACGTGATGCATACATGAGCTCATGGTAACAACCCGCCCCACACAGCCTGATGACTAGCGGTCCATGAATTGCCGCATGCGCTCGCTTTGGAGCTGGTTGTTCAGCGCACTGACTTCGCCCTTGAGGCGGGAGATTTTCCCTTCGTCGCTGCCATCCTTCCTGGACTGCAGACGGATGATTTCGCTATTTTTGCGATTGATATCCCGCTGCAGACCGTCGATACGCTGCTGATACTGATACCTCTTGTAGGCGGGAAGATAGCTGGCCAGAAACTGGCTTTCCGCGCCCGGCGGACAGTAGCCAGGCTTGTAGTTGCCACCTCTATCGCCAAAAGCCTGGCCGCCAGGGAAGGTGCAGAACTCCTTGAGCCCCTCATTCCAGCCACGCTGATAGGCCGCCATGTCCATGCGATAGCCATGTTCGCTGCATGCCTGTGCCCGGTCGCCGGCCATCGAGACATCCTTTCCCTTGCTTGCATCTGCATAGCCCAGCCCCGACCAGTTGGCCACGCGGCACTCATCGGCATCCATCGTCGAACAACCAGCTGCCAGGCTCACCACTGCGACCAGCCATGCAAAGCGAAAGGCCGTCTGTTTTTCCACACGCATATCCACACCTCCTTATATTGGCAAGAAAGCATAAAAGCGTGCAGCACGCGCTTGATGTCATACCGTCAACCGGCACGCTTGGTCAGCAGCGCCTTGGCCACACGCGACTGCGTGGGCCGGCCCAGGTGATCGCTGATGAACTGGCCGGCGTCGATGAGCTTGTCCAGGTCGATACCCGTTTCAATGCCCATGCCCTGCAGCAGATAGACCACGTCTTCGGTGGCCACATTGCCCGTGGCGCCCTTGGCATAGGGGCAGCCGCCCAGACCCGCGACCGAAGACTGGAAGTTCCAGACGCCCAGCTCCAGTGCCGCCAGCGTATTGCTCAGAGCCTGGCCATAGGTGTCGTGAAAATGGCCCGATACCTGGTCGATACCAAAGTGTGCCAGCGTGGCCTCCAGCGCTTTTTGCACCTTGATGGGCGTGCCCACGCCAATGGTGTCGGCCACGTCGACGCGCTGCACGCCGATGTCCTTCATCAGCCGGGCGACATAGCCCACTTTCTCGGGGGCAATCTCGCCCTCGTAAGGGCAGCCCACGGTGCAGCTGATGGCGCCGCGCACGGCAATGCCGGCATCGAGCGCCGCCTGCACCACGGGGGCAAAACGCTCGATGCTTTCGGCAATCGAGCAGTTAATGTTCTTCTGGCTGAAGGCTTCGCTGGCCGCGCCAAACACCACGATTTCGTCAGGCCTGGAAGCCACTGCCGCCTCGAAGCCCTTGAGGTTGGGTGTCAGCACCGAATAAAGCACCCCGCTGTCACGCGCGATCCCGGCCATGACCTCTGCGTTGTCCGCCATCTGCGGCACCCATTTGGGCGACACAAAGCTGGTGACCTCGATCTCCTTGAGGCCCGCGTCCTGCAGGCGCTGCACCAACTCGATCTTGACCGAGGCTGGCACAGCTTGCTTCTCGTTTTGCAGGCCGTCGCGCGGGCCTACGTCGATGATCTTGACGCGTGCGGGGTACTTCATTCTTGTCTCCTTGGGATCAATATCCCTTTTTCAGATCGACACGACCTGTGACGGGCTCACCCCGGCTCATGGCAGCGACCTTACCCACAATCTGGGCAATGCTGTCCGCCGCCAGCGTACGGGCCGAGGTATGGGGGGTGAGGATGATTTTGGGCTGGTTCCAGAACAGATGATTTTCGGGCAAGGGCTCTTCGCGGAACACGTCGAGCATGGCACCGCTGACATGGCCACTCTCGATCTGCGCCACCAGGTCGGCATCGACCACATGGCCGCCACGGCCCACATTGATCACATAGGCCCCGGGCTGCAGCAAAGACAATGTGCGCGCATTGATGATGTCGCGGGTTTCGTCGTGCAAAGGCAGCAGATTGACCAGAATGCGGGTTTCGGACAGGAAGGCGTCCAGGTTTTCCATGCCGCTGAAGCAGCGTATGCCTTGCATCTCGCGCGGCGAGCGGCTCCAGCCGTTGACCTTGAAGTCAAACACCGTCAGCGCCCTGGCCACACGCTCGCCCATCTTGCCCAGGCCCATCACGCCCACGGGATAGTCGGCCCGCTTGGGGTTGCGCTGGTGCTGCCACAGGCCCTGCGCCATATCGGCTTCGTACCGGTCCAGGCCGCGGAAAAAGCGGATCACGGCCTGCGCCACGTACTCGGCCATCTGCACGGCCATGCCCGCGTCTTCGAGGCGGTAGACGGGCAGCTCCGAGGGAATGGTCAACGGCAGCAATGCATCCACGCCTGCGCCGATGTTGAACATGGCCTTGAGGCCGGCGGCCTGCTCGTCGATGAACTGCTGGGGCGGTGCCCAGACCAGCGCATAGTCGGCCTGCGCCGCACCCGGCTCCCAGATGGCGATCTCCGCGCCGGGCAGCGCTTCATGCAAACCTTTGAGCCAGGGTTCTGGCCGCGTATCTTCACAGCAAAATAGGACTTTCATAGATGTGAAGCCTAACGGTTTGGCGCGTGGGCTGCAGACGTCATCGGCAAATAGACCGCTATTGAAAAAGAAGCTGCTTGCGCTTGATACATATCGATCTCGACATCAAATCCGTCCAGAACCCTTGCTCATCCGGCGCAAACCGCTCTTTTTGCAAAACAGTTCAACCCACGCTGCAGCAGTAACACAGAAAAACATCCAGCTCACAGCACCTGAAACGAGCACACCCCAGGCCAGAGCCGCCGAGCAAGGGCCGCCCCGCAGCGAGGGCTGCGTCCCCCTGCCCGCAACGCGTAGCGGTGCGAGAGCGGGGGAAGACGCGTAGCGGCTCAGGGGGGTGATTCACACCTCCAGGCGCAACAGTTCCGCGCCTTCGCTGACCTGGTCGCCGGGCACATAAAGCAGCTCCAGCACCACGCCGTCGCCGGGCGCGGCAATCGTGTGCTCCATCTTCATGGCTTCCATCACGGCCAGCGGCTGGCCCTTGCTGACCTGGTCGCCGGCCTTGACGGCAAACGACACCACCTTGCCGGGCATGGGGGCTGTCAGGCGTCCGCCTTCGTGGCCGGTATCGCCCGCATGGGCCAGTTGGTCGACCACGATGATCTGGGTGCTGCCGGCATCGGTAAAGACCGACAGCTGATCGCCCTGGGCGTGAACCACGGCCACGCAGCGCCTGCCGCTCAGGTTCAGCTCCAGACGGCCGTCGGCCAGGGCACGCCACTGCAGCACGGCCTCGCTGCGGGTTTCGCCCTCACCGACGCGCAGCTGATGGGTCTGACCATCACGGCCATAGGCCAGGGCTGCATTCAATGCTTCGCCACGGTACTCAAAGCCGAACTGGCGCTCGTCGCGACCCAGCATGCGCCAGCCATCGCGGCGGCTGAACGGGTCTGCGCCCTGCAACGCCTGCTCCTGCTGCAGCTGATGGGCCATGGCCGCAGCCACGGCCAGATCGCGGCCCACAAAGTCCTTGCCGAACAGGGCTTCGCGTTCACGCTCGATCAGCGCCGTATCGAGCAGCGCGTTGCTGAAGGCCTGGCTCTTCACCACCTGGCGCAGAAACTGCACATTGGTGGTCAGGCCCACGATATGGGTCTGGGCCAGTGCCGCATCGAGGCGCGCCAGCGCCTGGGCACGATCGTCGCCACGCACGATGAGCTTGGCGATCATGGAGTCATAGAAGGGGCTGATGGCATCGCCCTCGCGCACGCCATCGTCCACGCGCACATTGGCGATCTCGAAGCTGCTGCACTCGGGCTTGCGATAGACGGCCAGATGGCCGGTGGCGGGCAGGAAGTTGTTCTCGGGGTTCTCGGCGCAGATGCGCGCTTCAATCGCATGGCCGATGATCCTGAGATCACTCTGCTGCTTGGGCAAGGGCTTGCCGCTGGCGACCAGCAACTGCCACTGCACCAGGTCTTCGCCGGTGATGGCCTCGGTGACGGGGTGCTCCACCTGCAGGCGGGTGTTCATCTCCATGAAGTAGAACTTCATGGCTTCGGGCTGGTCATAGCCGCCGGGCTGCTCGACGATGAACTCCACCGTGCCCGCACCCACGTAGTTGACGGCCTTGGCCGCGGCCACGGCGGCCTCACCCATCTGCTTGCGCAGGGCTTCGGTCATGCCGGGAGCCGGCGCTTCCTCCAGCACCTTCTGGTGGCGGCGCTGCACCGAGCAGTCGCGCTCGAACAGATAGACGCAGTTGCCATGCGTATCGCCAAACACCTGGATCTCGATATGGCGAGGGCGCAGCACGTATTTTTCGATCAGCACGGCATCGTTGCCAAAGCTGTTGATGGCTTCGCGCTTGCAGGACTCCAGCGAGGCCGCAAAGTCCTCGCTCTTTTCCACCAGACGCATGCCCTTGCCACCGCCGCCCGCGCTGGCCTTGATGAGCACGGGGTAGCCGATGCGGTCGGCCTCCTTGTGCAGCATTGCGGGGTCCTGATCGTGGCCGTGATAGCCGGGCACCAGCGGCACCTTGGCTTTCTCCATCAGTTGCTTGGACTCTGCCTTCAGGCCCATGGCACGAATCGCGCTGGCGGGCGGGCCGATGAAGACCAGACCGGCCGCCGCACAGGCATTGGCAAAGTCTTCGTTCTCGGACAGAAAACCGTAGCCGGGGTGGATGGCCTCGGCGCCCGTGGCCTTGGCGGCTTCCAGGATGCGCTCCCAGCGCAGATAGCTGTCCTTGGGGGCGCTGCCGCCAATGTGCACGGCCTCGTCGCAGGCTGCCACATGCTTGGCCTGGGCATCGGCATCCGAATACACGGCCACGGTCTTCACACCCATGCGACGTGCCGTAGCCGCTACCCGGCAGGCGATCTCACCACGGTTGGCAATCAGAATTTTCTTGAACATGCTGTCTCCAAATATTTAAGTCATATCGCTATCCAGCGCAGATCCATCAAGCGCAGGCAGCTATGTTTTTTGCAAAGAATCCTGCGCTTCACCCTCGCCGCGCAGGCGTCGAAAAATCGCCTTCAGAAAGCGCCACAGTGCCCAGATCACCAGCCACATCGCAATCACCACGACCAGCAGCACCGCAGCGAAGACCAGCGGGTTGGCCAGCGCCAGCCAGATGGCGCCCACGGACACCGTGTCTTCGGCCAGGCTGGCTCCCACATTCGAGAACGGCTCGGGCGAGGTGTTGATCAGCGCCCGGGTCGTGGTCTTGGCAGCCTGGCTGGTGGCCGCCAGCGTGCCGCCCATCAAGGCAGCGGCCGTGGCCATGGTGGCGTTGTCGGCACCAAAGACCATGGCCGCCAGCGCTGCACCGGCGGGAATGCGCAGCACGCTCTGGAACATGTCCCAGGCCGAATCGACCAGCGGAATCTTGTCGGCGAAGAACTCCACGAACAGCAGACCGCCGCTGATGAGCAGCACCATCGGGTGCTGCAGCACATGCAGGCCGCCGGGCAGGGGCACCAGCCCCGTGGCGCCCAGCAGACCGACCAGAAACATCACGGCATAGAGGCGAAAACCGCTGGCCCAGCCCAGGGCCGCAGCCAGCGCCAGCATGGAGCCCATGTCCATCTGGCCCACGGCGTTGCCGGCCCTGGCCGCCACGTCGCCGATCTGGTCTGCAGCCTGCCCCACGGCCTGGGCCGTGCTCGGGTCCACATGCAGGCCGGCGCGGTGCAGCCAGTCGATGATGGTTTGCCAGATGTCCATGATGTGCTTCCCTGTCCTGTGTGCCGTGCGGCGCTTGCGCCCACTCTAGGCCCTCACAGGTGCAAGGTCTGTCGGTTCAGCCCTGTTTCATCCTGTCTCAGCCGGGCAGCCAGTTGGGCTTGCGCTTGTTGAGAAAGGCCTGCACGCCTTCCTTGCCTTCGCTGCTGGCGCGTATGGTGGCAATCTGCTCCACGGTGGCGGCAATCAGCTGCTCGCTGATTTCACGCTCGGCCACATCCAGCACCAGGCGCTTGCAGGCACGCACGGCGGCAGGCCCGGCGCTCAGCAGATGCTTGAGCCAGCCGTCGACCACGGAGTCCAGCTGCTCGGCATCGACCACCTCGTGCACATAGCCTATGCGGTGCGCTTCCTGCGCCGAAAAGCGCTCGCCCGTGAGGAAGTAGCGGTGCGAAGCGCGCGCGCCCATGGCGCGAATCACATAGGGGCTGATGGTGGCGGGAATCAGGCCGATCTTGACCTCGCTGAGGCAAAAGCCCGCGGTATCCACGCTGACCACCATGTCGCAGCAGGCCACCAGGCCCATGCCGCCCGCATAGACGTCGCCCTGCACGCGCGCAATCGTGGGCTTGGGGCATTCGTAGATGACGCGCAGCATCTCGGCCAGCAGACCGGCATCGACGCGGTTCTCGTCACGCGAGTAATCGGCCATGCGGCGCATCCAGTTCAGATTGGCGCCGGCGCAGAAAGCCGGACCTTCGGCGGCCAGCACGATGGCGCGCACATCGGGTCGTTCCCCCGCCGTGTGAAACGCGGTGGTAATCTCGGCAATGACCTCGTCGCTGAAGGCATTGCGGATCTCGGGCTGGGTCAGCGTGATGCGGGCAATGCCGCCGTCCACGGTCAAAGTCAAAGCGGTCATGGCTTGTCTCCCTGTGAGTTATGGCTTTGCAGTTGTGCAGTCGCCATGCCTGGCAACTGCTGCATCAGAAATTCACGGACCTGCGGCAGCCATTGCCCGATATTGGCTGCGCGGTCGAAAAACCGGTGTCCCTCCTCATCGGTGGACGGAGCAAACACCAGCGTCAGGCTCTGGCCTGCGGCCCTATAGCTTTCGGCCATCTTGCGTACCAGCGGCGGGCGGAAGTAGCTATCGTTTTCGGCATAAATCCACAGCTGAGGCACCCGGCTGGTGGCGGCAAAGCCGGCTATGGTCTTGAGCAGCTGCGCCTCGCCGCAGACCTCGGCCTTTTCGCGCATCCTGGGCTGCGAGCCCCGGCCACCGGCAAAGTTGATGACGCCGCGCAAACCCGCAGGCTGCTGGGCCGCCAGCGCCAACGAGGCAAAACCGCCTGCCGACTTGCCCATCAGCACCACCTGGGCGCTGTTCACAAACGGCAGCTTCTGCCCGTAGCTCATGATGGCTGCCACATCGCGTGCAGCTTCCTGCGCGGCATGCGGGTAATCGGGTGCGTCGCAGCTGCCATAGCGGTCGGCCAGAGGACCGTCCGATGCGCCGTAGCCGCGGCGCAGCCCTGTCACCACCACATAGCCCAGGGCTGCAATCGCCACCGCCTGCGGGCCGTAGCGCTCGGTCAGCGCCGCACGGGCATCGGCACCACTGGGCGTGCCATGGCTCAGCACCACCAGCGGCCAGGGGCCTGTACCCTGCGGACGATAGACATGGCCTGCCAGATTGGCCGTATGCGCAGCAACCTGTTCGGTGGCTGGCACC
The DNA here is from genome assembly GCF_030064165.1 of Comamonas resistens. Lineage (NCBI taxonomy): Bacteria > Pseudomonadati > Pseudomonadota > Betaproteobacteria > Burkholderiales > Comamonadaceae > Comamonas > Comamonas resistens. The sequence goes on along the minus strand of NZ_CP125947.1, from coordinate 597,161 downwards.
CAGACGGGAATGCGCGCGTCGAACTGCTGCACATCGGCCTGGGCCGCCATGGGCAAGGCCAGCGCTGCACAAAGCAGAGCTTGCATCGGAGCGGGGACAGCGCAGCGCATCATGGTCAGGCCCTCGGTCGCTTACATGCGGAACACACCGAACCTGGTGTCTTCGATCGGCGCATTGCGCGTGGCCGACAGACCCAGCGCCAGCACGCGGCGCGTGTCTGCAGGGTCGATTACGCCATCATCCCAGAGGCGGGCCGTGGCGTAGTAAGGGTGGCCCTGGTCTTCGTACTGCTGACGAATCGGGGCCTTGAAGCCCTCCTCTTCCTCGGCACTCCAGCTGCCGCCCTTGGCCTCGATGCCGTCGCGCTTGACGGTGGCCAGCACGCTGGCAGCCTGCTCGCCGCCCATGACGGAAATGCGCGCGTTGGGCCACATCCACAGAAAGCGCGGCGAGTACGCACGGCCGCACATGCCGTAGTTGCCGGCGCCAAAGCTGCCGCCGATGATGATGGTGAACTTGGGCACGCTGGCCGTGGCCACGGCCGTGACCAGCTTGGCGCCATGGCGCGCGATGCCTTCGTTCTCGTACTTGCGGCCCACCATGAAGCCCGTGATGTTCTGCAGAAAGACCAGAGGAATCTTGCGCTGGCAGCACAGCTCGATGAAGTGCGCGCCCTTGACGGCCGACTCGCTGAACAGGATGCCGTTGTTGGCAATGATGCCGACCTGCATGCCCTCGATGCGCGCAAAACCGCAGACCAGGGTGTTGCCGAAACGGGCCTTGAACTCGTCGAACTGGCTGCTGTCCACGATACGGGCAATGATCTCGCGCACATCGAAGGGTTTGCGCGTATCCACGGGGATCACGCCATACAGCTCTTGAGCATCAAATACAGGAGCTGCTGGCGCATGATCCGTCTGCGTTTGAGGCTTGTTCTTATTGAGATTGCTGACGGCCTGGCGGGCCAGGGCGATCGCGTGCAGGTCGTTCTCGGCCAGATGGTCGGCCACGCCCGACAGGCGCGTGTGCACATCGCCGCCGCCCAGGTCCTCGGCGCTGACGACTTCGCCGGTCGCAGCCTTCACCAGCGGCGGGCCGCCCAGGAAGATGGTGCCCTGGTTCTTGACGATGATGGACTCGTCGCTCATGGCCGGCACATAGGCGCCGCCTGCCGTGCAACTGCCCATGACCACGGCGATCTGGGCAATGCCCTGGGCGCTCATATTGGCCTGGTTGAAGAAGATGCGTCCAAAGTGCTCGCGATCGGGAAAGACTTCGTCCTGGTTGGGCAGATTGGCGCCACCCGAGTCCACCAGATAGATGCAGGGCAGATGGTTCTGCGCCGCAACCTCCTGGGCACGCAAATGCTTTTTCACCGTCATCGGGTAGTAGGTACCCCCCTTCACGGTGGCATCGTTGCAGACGATCATGCAGTCCACGCCGCTGACACGGCCCACGCCGGCAATCACGCCTGCGCCCGGCGCGTCGTTGTTGTACATATTGAGCGCCGCCAGCGGCGACAGCTCCAGAAACGGCGTGCCGGGATCGAGCAGGCGCTGCACACGCTCACGCGGCAACAGCTTGCCGCGTGCCACATGCTTGGCCCGTGCGGCTTCGTTGCCGCCCAGCGCGGTCTGCTCGCAGCGCGCACGCAGATCGTCCACCAGCGCCTGCATGGCCGCCGCATTGGCCAGAAAGTCCGCAGAGCGCGGATTCAGTTGTGTCCCCAGGATGCTCATTGCTTACCTCTTGTCTTGATTACTTTGCCCGATACGGGAACTTGGTTTTTTTCTTGCTCGGACACAGCGCTGCAACCGCAGTTGAAGAAAATGCCTTATGCATGCTGTTGAAACCGTACTTCTTGTCCTGCTCCTGGGAGCACTGACAGGCATCGTGGCCCGCTATATCCGGGCCATTCCCTTGCCTCTGATCCAGATTGCGCTGGGCGCGCTGATTGCCTGGCCCCAGGCGGGATTGCACATCGCCTTCGACCCCGAACTGTTCCTGCTGCTGTTCATTCCACCGCTGCTGTTTGCCGACGGCTGGCGCATTCCCAAGCGTGAATTCTTTGCGCTGGCCAAGCCCATCTTGCTGCTGGCCCTGGGCCTGGTGCTGCTCACCGTTCTGGGCCTGGGCTATCTGATCCACTGGATGATTCCCGAAATTCCGCTCACGGTGGCCTTTGCCCTGGCAGCTGTGGTCTCGCCCACCGATGCCGTGGCCGTATCGGCCATCACGCGCAATCTGGGCATGCCCGAAAAAACCATGCATGTGCTGGAAGGCGAGTCGCTGCTCAACGACGCATCGGGCCTGGTGGCGCTGAAATTTGCGGTTGCCGCCACGCTGACCGGCGTCTTTTCCTGGGGCGAAGTCGCCAAGGAATTCACCTGGATGGCCGTGGGCGGCCTCGGTGTGGGCACGCTGATCGGCTGGGGTTTCAGCCATGCGCGCGGCACCATCACGCGCCGCCTGGGCGATGTGGCGGCCACGCAGATGGTGCTGCTGCTGGTGCTGCTGCCGTTTGCCGCTTATATCGTGGGCGAGAAGATCGGCGTCTCCGGCATTCTGGCCGCGGTGGCAGCCGGCATCGCCACCAATTTCGCCGATCTGGAACGCAGCAGCTACATCAGCGAGCGCATGCAGACCGCAGGCACCTGGAGCATGGTGGAAGCGGCCTTCAACGGTGCCATCTTCCTGCTGCTGGGCCTGCAGCTGCCCTCCATCATCGGTGTGCCCCTGCATCAGGCCGGGCATGACTGGTGGATTCTGGTGGGCTATGTGGCCGCCATTTCGTTTGCGCTGCTGCTGATGCGCTGGATCTGGCTGACGCTGGGCGTGCACGGTTTGCTGCTGCGCGCCCACCGGCAGGGCAAGATGAGCGAGCGCCCCTCGGCCCTGCTCAACCTGGCCACCACACTGGCCGGCATCCGCGGCGCGGTGACGCTGGCCGGTGCCCTGTCCGTGCCCATGCTGCTGGGTAACGGCCAGCCCTTCCCGGCCCGCGACATGCTGATCTTCCTGGCCACGGGCACGATCCTGTTCACCCTGGTCATCGGAGCCGTGGGCCTGCCCATCGTGCTGCGCTACCTGCCGGCCCACGAGGAATCGCCCACCGTGCGTGAAGAGCGTCTGGCGCGCGAACAGGCCTGCATGGCGGCCATGACCCGGCTCACGCTGACCGAAGAAGAAATCCAGAAGCGCGATCCCGAATGGGTGGCCATGCGCCAGGAGGTCAACGGCCACCTGATTCAGGAGTACCGCAACCGTATCCAGCTGCTGGACGACGGCAGCGGTGCGGTCCAGAGCATCGAATCCCTGCGCGAAGCGCCCGAGGTCGTGCGCCAGCGCAAGCTGCGCTATGTGCTGGAGATCGAAACCCGCATCGAATGCATTCACGCCGAGCGCGACTTCTACTACGCCGAGCGGCAGGCTCACCGCATCAATGACGAATCGCTGCGCAGCCTGGTCAGCGAGCTGGACATGCAGGAAATTGCCATGCGCAAGCGCCTGGTCGTGGCCCGCCGCGCAGCAGGTCTGGCGCCCGGCGATACCGGTGGCCACTGAAGACCTACGCGCGCATGCTGCCGCCCAAGCCCCGCCTGTGCGGGGCTTTTTCATGGGCAAGAGCAAGCTGCGCATGGCCGCCACCATCTCAAGCGGTCTTGATGACACGCAGATCCAGCAGCTCGATCATCTCGTCGCGGATCTTGAACTTCTGGATCTTGCCCGTCACCGTCATGGGGAAGGCCTGGACAAAGCGGATATAGCGCGGCACCTTGTAATGCGCAATCTGCCCCTTGCAAAAAGCACGCACATCATCCTCGCCCAAGGTCTGGCCGAGCTTGACGATGATCCAGGCGCACAACTCCTCGCCGTAGCGCACATCGGGCACACCGACCACCTGCACGTCCTGCACCTGAGGGTGACGGTAGAGGAATTCCTCGATCTCGCGCGGATAGATGTTCTCGCCGCCGCGAATCACCATGTCCTTGATGCGGCCCACGATGTTCACATAGCCCTCTTCGTCCATGGTGGCCAGGTCGCCGGTATGCATCCAGTGCTCGGCGTCGATGGCCTCGCGCGTCTTGGCCTCGTCGTCCCAGTAGCCGTGCATGACCGAATAGCCGCGTGTGCACAGCTCGCCCGAAATACCGGGTGCCACGATCTCGCCCGTGGTCGGGTCGACGATCTTCACCTCCAGATGCGGTTGCACCTTGCCCACGGTGGCCACGCGCTTTTCCAGCGGCGTCTCGTTGTCGCTCTGGCAGCTCACGGGGCTGGTTTCCGTCATGCCGTAGGCGATGGTGATCTCGGACAGATGCATATCGCTGACCACGCGCTTCATGACCTCGATAGGGCATGGCGAGCCGGCCATGATGCCGGTGCGCAGTGTGGACAGATCGAACTCGGCAAAGCGCGGGTGATCGAGCTCGGCAATGAACATGGTGGGCACACCATGCAGGCCCGTGCATTTCTCTGCCTGCACAGCTTCCAGCACGGTGATGGGGTCGAAACCATCGTTGGGATAGACGATGGTCGAGCCATGGGTAAAGCAGGCCAGATTGCCCAGCACCATGCCGAAGCAGTGGTAGAGCGGCACGGGAATGCACAAGCGGTCTTCGGGCGTGAGCCGCATGCATTCGCCGATGAAGAAGCCGTTGTTCAGGATGTTGCGGTGGGTCAGCGTCGCGCCCTTGGGAAAGCCCGTGGTGCCGCTGGTGAACTGGATATTGATGGGGTCGGTATTCTTCAGCGTGGCAGCAATGGCATTTATGCGCTCATCTGCAGGTGTACCTTGCGCCAGCAGCTGCGAAAAACGGAGCATGCCGGGCTGCTCTTCGCCCTGGCCTGCGACATCTATCCAGACCACGCTGCGCAGCGTGGGCAAACGTGCCGACTGCAGCTTTCCGGGCTCGCACACCATCAGCTCAGGGGCCAGTTCGCACAGCATGCCCAGGTAGTCGCTGGTCTTGAACTGGGGCATGGTCACCAGTGCCTTGCAGCCTACCTTGTTGAGTGCGTACTCGACTTCCGACGTGCGATAGGCGGGGTTGATGTTGACCAACACCAGACCGATCTGGGCCGTGGCCAGCTGCATCAGCACCCACTCGGCATTGTTGTGGCTCCAGATGCCGACGCGATCGCCTTTTTCCAGCCCCTGGTTCAGCAGGGCACTGGCCAGCTGGCGTGCCGCCGCATGCAGCTCGGCGTAGCTGTAACGCAAGCCCTGGTGGCGGCTGACCAGCGCATCACGACTGCCCTGGCGCTGCGCCATGGCCGCAAAAAAATCACCGATCGTCTGCTCGATCAGCGGTACATCCGTGCGCCCCTTGGCATAACTGGCGGTCAGCGTGTTCATGGTTTCCTGTCTCCTTGACCCCGCATCCTTTTGCAAACAGGTTGCGCGGCTTCCATTCAGCACCTTGTTCTGCAGCCCAGAATAAGGGCTAGCCCTGTCCAGAAGAAGTCAGTAAGGTTGCAATAATTGCCAAATGCTTACCCCTTCCCTGGTCAAGACGCCGCTGCCACACAATGCCAGTTCCGTCCTCAAATCGCACCCGGCAATTACCCCGATGGCCTTTGTTAAGGCCATCGTCCGGGCCTATGAAGAGCGCCAGATGTCGCCGCTGGCCGCACTTGAAAAGGCACAAATCCCGCCAGAGTTGTTAAACCATGCTGATGAGTGCATCACGGCCCTGCAGATGGAGGCACTGTCGGACGCCGCCATGCGCGAGCTTGACGACGAGGCTCTGGGCTGGTTTCAGCGCCGCCTGCCCTGGGGCAGCTACGGCATGCTGGCCCGCGCCAGCATCAGTGCGCCGCAGCTGGGCCTGGCTCTGGCACGCTGGTGCCGCCACCATGGCCTGATCGCCAGCGACATCCAGCTGAGCCTGAGCGAGCAGGCCGGCATCGCCACGCTGACCTTGCATGAGTGCCGGTCGCTGGGAGATATGCGGGAGTTCTGCCTGATCTCCGTGCTGCGCAATATTCATGGTTTTGCCAGCTGGCTGATCAACGAACCCATTGGCTTGCTGCAGGCGAGCTTTCCGTTTGCCGCACCGCCGCATGCCAGCGTCTATCAGGTGCTGTTCGCACCGGGCAGTCTGGAGTTCGATGCGCCCGTCGCCAGCCTGCAGTTCGAGGCCCACTGGCTGCAAGCCCCCCTGGCACGTGACGAGACGGCGCTCAACCGCATGTTGCAGCGCGCCCTGCCGATCCAGGTGCGCCCCTATCAGCGCGAGAAGACACTGGTTCAGCGTGTGCGCCAGTTGCTAACGGCCAGCACCGAGGAGCAGCAGACGGCCGAGACCCTGTCGCGCCAGCTGCATCTGTCCCAGCGCAGCCTGCACCGCCAGCTCAAGGAGGAAGGGGTATCGCTGCAGGCACTCAAGGACGAGATCCGCCGCGAGCGCGCCATTGCGCTGCTGCTGCGCACCAGCCGTCCCATCAAGCGCGTGGCACAGGCCTGCGGCTTTCTCAATGACAAAAGCTTTATCCGCGCTTTCCGGCTGTGGACCGGGCTTTCCCCTTCGGAATTTCGCAAGACAGCCGGCCAGCGTATTTCTTGAATCCAGTACCCAATCTCATGCAGCAATCCACCCAAGAATGGCAATCTATTGCCGATGGCGTCTGGGCCCTGAGCTATCAGTTCAGCAACAAAGGCATGGCCATCAGCACACGCATGACCGTGATCCGGCTCGCCGACGGCAGCCTGTTTTCCCACTCCGCCGTGCCGCTGACGCCAGCGCAGCAAACAGCCTTGGACGCACTGGGGCCGCTGCGCCATATCGTGGCGCCCAGCGCCATGCACCATATGTTCGTGCCAGCCTTGGCCCGGCTTTATCCACAGGCCCGCCTGTACGGTACGGCGGGCGTGCTGCACAAGCATCCGGATCTGCCGCAGATGCAACTCGTCCCACCAGATGAAAGCGCTGCCTGGGCCGGGCAGCTGCAATGCCTGCCTGTCAACGGCATTCCCATGCTGGATGAGACCCTCTGGTTTCACCCCCGCAGCGGCAGCCTGATTGCCACCGACCTTCTTCAATGCTGGCAGGGCCCGTTGAGCCTGCCGGTGCGCATGTATCTGGGGTTGACCGGGGGTCATGAACGCCTGACCGTGCCGCGCACCATACGCCTGTTGGTCAGGGACAAGGCCGCCGTACAGGCCTGTGCACGGCAGATCGAGAGCCTGCCGGTACAGCGCGTGATACTGCTGCACAACAGTGTTATTGCCGACAGCCCCATGCAGCGCCTTCGTGAAGCGCTATCAATCTGGGATTGATCAGGCCGCTCGCGGCGACTGCAGACTCACGAAATCTCGTGCTCGTCGCCGTCGCCCGGGGTGGCGGAAGCCGCACTCTTGCACACTGCCGCGAACATGGCAGGCAGATCGCCCATATGGCCGAACACGCAGGCAGCACCGGCTTCCAGCAACTGCTCCGCCGACGCATGGCCCTGATCGGCGGGGAAGTAGCCCCAGACCGTGGCACCGGCTGCCACACCAGCCTGCACGCCGGTCATGGTGTCTTCGATCACCAGGCATTTGGCAGGATCGGCGTTCAGCGCCTGGGCCGCGGCCAGATACACATCGGGGAAGGGCTTGCTGCGCGGCATTTCATGGCCGCTGTAGACATGGCCTTCGAAATAGGGCGCCATTCCCACCTTGGCCAGCTGCATCTCCACCTTGGCACGGTCCGCGCCCGAAGCGCAGGCGATACGGCCCTGGCATAGCTCGTGAATCTGCTGGACGGCTTGCACCGCACCGGCTATGGCCACGAGTTCGGCTTGCAGGGCTACGTTGCGGCGCTCATAGAACTCGGCCATCCACGCATCGGTCAAAGGCTTGCCCGTGTGCGCTTCGATGATGGCAGCCTGGCTGCGCACCGTCTTGCCAATGAAGTCACGCGTGCACTCCTCCTGGCTGATGGCCCAGCCGGACTCGTTGAGCATGATGCACAGCACACGGTTGGTGATGGATTCGCTGTCCACCAGCACCCCATCACAGTCAAAAAGCACAGCGTCGAAAGCAGTCATGAAATCATCCGCATCGCAGCCAGCGATGCAAAAAAGGCGCCTGATGGCGCCTTTGGTCAAAAAAAAGATGCTCCCGATTATGCGAGCATGTCTTTTTTTGAGTTCAAGGGAAGGACACTCCGGCCAGTTGCGCGGACTCCGGCTCAGAACTGTTCGCCATCCACGTAATACCAGCGCCCCTCTGCGCGTACAAAGCAGCTGCGCTCATGCATGCGCACGGCGCGTCCATCCATGCGATAGCGGGCGACGAATTCAACTTCGGCACTATCCTGGCCCGTCACTTGAAAGTCCTTGATCTCCAGCCCCAGCCATTTCGTGGAGGCTTCAAAGTCCAGCTGCAGCGGACGCTGACTCGCATGCCACGTTGCTAGCAGATAAGAAGCGTTCTCCTGCACAAAAGCGCTGTAGCGCGAACGCATCAAGGACTCGGCATCTGGGGCTGGCTGCTCGTCCCAATGCTCGATATAACGGCCGCAGCAGTCGGCATAAGCCAATGACCTGGCTTTGGCGTTCATGCGCCCGCAAGGGCAATCCTGTTTTTTTTCGTTGGCTTTCACGGCACCTCGGTATCTGCCCCGACAGGCATGGTCTGCAATAGCACATTGTCAGCCCATTCCAGCAGCTCATACGGCTTGCCTTGCACCGCAGCCAGGGTGCACAGTAGCCGCTGTACAAGGGAGGTTCTATGTGGGCTATGGCCGTTCCGTGGTGGGAATTTGTGATTCGCGGCGTCGCCGTCTATCTGTTTTTGCTGGTGTTTCTGCGCCTGACGGGGCGGCGCCAGACCGGGCAGTACGCACCTTTCGACCTGGTGCTGCTGCTGATTCTGTCCAACGCCGTGCAGAACTCCATGAATGCCGGAGACAACTCCCTGATCGGCGGCTTGATCAGCGCCAGCACTTTGATCATCTGCCATGTCTTGCTGTCCTACCTGACCTATCGCTCACCCACCTTGCGCAAGCTGGTGAACGGCAAGCCCAAGGTCCTGATTCACCAGGGGATGGTTCAACCCAGCCTGATGACTCAGGAGAGGATCACCGCCGAAGATCTGGCAGCTGCCCTGCGCTCCAACGGCTGCCTCAATGCCCATGAGGTGGAACGCGCCACCATAGAAACCAATGGGCAGATCACCGTGGTGCTGCGCAAGCGCAGCGCTGCCGATCTGGGCGAGGCTTAAGTCACCTTCCCAGTCATCAGCCCAAGGAGTTCAGAAATTGCTCAATGGCCAGGTTCACGGGCTCGGGATGGGTGAGATTGGAGGCATGGCCCGCGCCTGCCACGTCCACCCAGCGCGCATTGGGCAAGGCCTTGAACATGGCACGTGCACGCTCGGGGGCAATGGCGGCATCCTTGTCACCATGGATGACCAGGGCCGGTACCTTGATCTCTGCCAGGCGCGGGCTGATGTCATCGCGCAGCGCCAGCGTGGCAAAACTCTGCCCCAGGTTGATAGGTGAAGCCTGCTTCCATTTGGCGCGCCACTGGGCTGCACCGCCCCAGCCTTCACCCAGGACGATACGCTCTACCGTGGCCGCCATATCGTCGGACAAGCCATGCTCCATCCAGGCTTTGAGCAAGGCCTCGTGATGCGGCATCTGCTCGGGATCTTCCATCACGGCCTGGGTGTCTATCAGCACCAGCGCAGCCACCACATCGGGATGGATCAACGCGCAGCGCAGCGACAGATAGCCGCCTTGCGACATGCCGACCAGCACGGCCTTTTCCACACCCAGAAATTTGAGCAATGCGGCCAGATCGTCAGCGCTGTCGTAATAGGTGAAGGGGGCGCAATGATCGGGATCTGCCGTCTGGCCATGACCACGCTCGTCCCAGCTGATGCAACGGAACTGTGCCTGCAAGGCTTCGATCTGCGGATCGAACATGCTGCGATCCATGAGCAAGCCGTGGGAGAACACGATGGCCGGGCCGCGTCCGCCCGTGTCTTCATAATAGATGTTCTGGCCGTTGACCGGAGCAAAAGGCATGTGGTGGTCTCCCTGCTGCAGTGATAGGAAACGGGGCGCGCAGCCCCTTGCTCAAAGCATCCTAGACAGCGCAGGTGACAACAGCAACCGGCATGGCCCTAAGCTGCCACAGATGCACCGGCAAGGTTGACAGCCTCTGCTTTTTGCGCCCGCGCCGTCAGCGCATTCAGGCCAGCGCCCGCTGAATGATGATTTTCTGCACGTCGCTCGTTCCCTCATAGATCTGGCACACGCGCACATCGCGGTAGATGCGCTCCACGGGGAAATCATTGACCACGCCATAGCCGCCCAGGGTCTGGATGGCCATGCTGCAGACGCGCTCCGCCATCTCGCTGGCGAACAGCTTGGCCATGGCCGCCTCCTTGAGGCAAGGCTGGCCTGCATCGCGCAGACTGGCCGCGTGCCAGATCAGCTGACGCGCCGCTTCGATCTGCGTGGCACAGTCCGCCAGCCTGAAACCCACGGCCTGGTGATTGAAGATGGGCTGACCAAAACTCTCGCGCTCCTTGCTGTATTGCAGCGCGCATTCAAAAGCCGCACGTGCCATGCCCACGCTTTGCGCGGCAATGCCTATGCGTCCACCCTCCAGCGCCGACAGTGCAATCCTGTAGCCCTCGCCTTCGGCGCCGATCAGGTTGGCGACGGGAATACGGCAGTTGTCGAAATTGATCTGTGCCGTATCGCTGCTGTGCTGGCCCAGCTTGTCTTCCAGGCGTGCAACCTGATAGCCGGGATTGGACGTGGGCACGATGAAGGCGCTCATGCCCTTCTTGCCTGCAGCCTTGTCGGTGACGGCAATGACAATGGCCACATCGCCGTTCTTGCCGCTGGTGATGAACTGCTTGACGCCGTTGATGAGGTACTCGTCACCCTCGCGCGTGGCCGTGGTGCGCAGCGCACTCGCATCCGAGCCCACATGGGGCTCGGTCAGGCAGAAGGCTCCCAGCATCGTTCCTTGAGCCAGCGGACGCAGCCACTGCTCCTGCTGCTGGGCATTGCCGTATTTCATGAGAATGGCATTGACCGGGCAGTTGGTCACACTGATGACGGTGCTGGTGCCGCCATCGCCTGCGGCAATCTCTTCGAGCACCAGAGCCAGACTCAGATAGTTCAGGCCTGCGCCGCCCAGGCTCTCGGGCACGCAGATGCCGTAGGCACCGAGCGCCGCCAGGCCCTTATGCACATCCTTGGGGAAATGGTGTTCCTTGTCCCAACGCGCCGCATGGGGAGTGATCTGCTCTCGCACAAAATCGCGCAGAGCTTCGCGAATCATTTCCTGGTCCTGATTCAGCAGCATGAATGTCTCCAATATTTATAGCTGTATACCCTTTTTCAGCCTGGGCTAGGCATCCAAAAAACGAGTACGCGTTCCGTCATAACGCAGCAAGCTGCCACGGTCTTCGGGGCGGACTTGCTCCAACACCTGCATCAGGCCCTGCACGCTTTGCGCCACCGTCACAGGCGCAGAGTTGCCACCCATCTCGGTCTGCGTCCAACCCGGATCCAGCGCCAGCAGCGTCAGTCCGGGCCATTGCCGGCAGGCCGAAGCCACGGCCATATTGAGGGCGGCCTTGCTGACGCGATACAGCCAAGCGCTTTCGTCCGCACTGGAAAGCAGCGACATCTCGCTGGAAAAAGCCGCCACCACGCCTCCAGCCTCCTGCACCATGGGAGCAATCTGCGGCAGCGCCTGCATGAAGCCCAGCACATTGCTGTGCATGACGGCATCAAACTGCTGCTGCGTGGGCGGCACGCCCGCCGCATGCCCATCCCAGACGCCAGCGACATACAGCGCCAGATCGATGCTCTTGCCATCGAGTTGCCAGGCCAGACCGCTGATGCTGGCCGGGTTGGCCAGATCGACTTGCAACACCTGTGCGCCCAGATCCTGCACGGCAGCCATGTCCTCGGCCTTGCGCACCGTTGCGATAACACGATGCCCCTGCTCCACATAGGCCTGGGTCAACGCCTTGCCCAGCCCGCGGGAGGCTCCCAGAATCAGTATCAAAGACATAGCTGCCAGCGCCTATCGTTATTAGGTTTCAAGATATTTTTCAACTGAACTCCTTTAACCATTATCGCAATCAGCTATCCATTTCAATGAGCCCTATCGATCAGCTCTGTTTGCCTTGCTCTGCTGCAATCAGCGCGCTGTAGCGGGCCACGGCTCGCTGGTCATGCCTGACTGCGACCGGATCATCTGATTGAGCGATGGCATGACCTTGCGCGGCACCTGCACCTCGGCACTCCAGCGCCTGGAGTGCATCAAGGCCTTGGCGCAGTGCAGACAGGCTTCTTGCACATGCACCTTGATCACCCGCCTGGGGCGGAAATGATCGCTTGCGAACAGCACCGTGCCGTATCGCCGCTGTGCCGGCCCCGCTTGTCCTCAAGGCGCGCCACGATGAGCCGGGGCTGGCGGTCGGTACGAGAGGCGCTCATGCCTTTTTTACCCGCCGCCTTGTCGCCTTGTCGCCTTGTCGGCAATGGCAATGACAACGGCCACATCACCGTTCTTGCCCCCGGTGATGAACTGCTTGACGCCGCTGCACGGTTGCGCCGTTTTTTGTTTTCTTGTCGTGAAAATGGCCTGCGCCCTTTGCCAGAGAGGACAGCAAGATGTCCACTCAGAACCGAGTCAATGCCTCGCTGCGCGTGGGCTCGACATTGAGGATGGCCAGGAAGCCGCTGATGTCGAAGACCTCGCGCACATGCGGCTGCATGCCGCACAGCACCAGCAGACCGCTTTCCTGCTTGAGGCGCTTGGCCACCACCAGAACCATGCGCAAACCGGCGCTGGAGATGTAGTCAAGGCCCGCAAAATCGAGGATCAGATTCTTGGTGCCGCCATCCACGAGCGCCAGCACCTGTGCCTCGATGGCTGCGGCATTGGCGCTGTTGATCTGCCCTTGCAGAGGCACGATGGTGGCGGCGGCGGTAGGTTCGATGGCAATCGTCATGGAAATAATTTTCTCTGTGGTTTATCGCAGAATGCAAGCCGCTGCGATGATAGCGTGGCCTCTTGCCGAACCCTGCCAGAATTTTCCCGACCATGTATTTGTCCTTTCTGCGCTTGCCCGCACTGGCCGTACGCCGCCGTCCGCCCGACCTCGTATACGCCGCAGACGAGCGGCCTTCGGCCGGTGCCTTGCTGGTGCTGGGCGCGCAGCATGCGGCCACGGCCATGGCCTTCGTCACCTATGTGCTGGTCGCGGCGCGTACGGCCGGGCTGGACCGCTGGGGCACGCAGTCCATGGTGGCCATGACGCTGCTGGGCATGGCCTTGTGCACGGCGCTGCAGGCCTGGGGCGGACGCTGGGGCAGCGGCGCGCTGCTGGTACACATGCCCAACCCGTTCATGATCGCCTTTGTGTCGGCACTGGTGGCCGCGCATGGGCCTGGCGGCATGGCGACTGCGGCGCTGGTCTACGGCGTGGTGACGCTGGTCATGGCACCGCTGGTGCGCCATATGCGAGCGCTGTTTCCACCGCCTGTCGTGGGCGTGGTGATCTGCATGGGCGGCATGGCGCTGGTGTCGTCCTCAGTACGCCATGCGCTGGGCGTGGACGGGCAATGGCATGTCGATGGCGGCAGCGCGCTTGTATCCGGCATCACGCTGGGCTGCATCGTGGTGCTGTCGGTCTGGGGCAGGCGGCTGCGCCTCATGGCCTTGCTGGTGGCCATTGCGGCGGGCGTTGTGGTGGCAGCCATGCTGGGCCAACTCGAAGGCCTGCAGGTGCTGCAGGACGTGCCGCTGGTGGCGCTGCCGCAGGTGGCTGCGCCGGTGCTCGGCCTTGATGCCGGCATGATGGTGGCCGTGGCGCTGGTGGCCGTGCTCACACAGCTCGATATGCTGGGCAGCGTCATCATGCTCGACAAGATGGACGACGCGGACTGGAAGCGCGCCAACATGCAGGCCGTGGGCAGCGGCATCAAGGCCAACGGCATCGGTGATCTGCTCATGGGCATGCTGGGCGGCTTTCCCACCTGCGTCAGCTCCGCCAATATCGCCCTGGTCTACGCCACGCGCTCCACGGCCCGCGTCATCGGGTTCATGACGGCTTTGCTCCTGGCTCTGGTGGCTTTTCTGCCGCAGCTGACCATGGCATTGACGCTGATTCCCGAGCCCGTGCTGGGCGCCGTGGGCCTGTATGCGGCCGGGTTTCTGATGGTCTCGGGTATGGAGCTGATTGCTTCACGCGCCATGGACAGCCGCGGTATTTTTGCCGTGGGACTGTCGCTGAGCGCAGGCCTGACGCTGATGCAGATGCCGCAACTGGCGCAGCATCTGCCCCCGGGGCTGCATTTCCTGCTGGGTGACGGATTTGTGGTCGCTGGCATTCTGGTCATCGTGCTGAACCTGCTGTTTCGCATCGGCACCTCGCAGCGCGCTGCGCAATCGCTGCAGTCTGCCAGCCCCACGCTGCATGCAGACATCACGGGCTTGGTCGAGACCTGGGGCGCAGCCTGGGGTGCGCGGCGCAACGTGGTGCAGCGCGCGGCCATTGCCGCCCTGGAGGCCGCCGAGGCCGTGGCTGCCCAGGGACGTCAGCTGACGGGCATGCGCGGCAGTTTCGACGAATTCAACCTCGACCTGGAGATGCTGCACACGGGCGCGCCGCTGGCCCTGTCCTCGGGCCCGGCCGCGCCGGCGTCCGCCGCGCTGCTGGATGGTGACGACAGCGCCATCGACGCGGCGCTGGCCAATGTCTCGGGCCAGTTGCTGCGCCATCTGGCGGACCGTGTGAGCACCGCAGATAACGTCGGTACTGGTGAAGCCATGCTGCGCCTGCATTTCGAGCATTGAGGCCCCAAAACTCCAAGGAGCTGCCACCCATGAGCACTGCGGCAACCGCCACTGCACAACCCGAATGGCCGGCCTGGACCGCGCCGGCGCAGCGCTTCGAGCCCATGCCCGGCCCCGAGAGCATCTCCGGCGCACTGGCCTGGCTGCAGGCACTGGGCGAGCACCAGGCCTGGCCGCCCAAGACACTGTTTGCACTGACGCTGTGCGCCGACGAAGCCCTGGCCAATATCGTCCCTCAGCCCGACCAGCCATTGCACCTGTGGCTGGCCTGCGGCCCCACGGCACATGGCCTGGCTCTGAGGATCGAGGATAACGGCGTGGCCTTCGACCCGACGGCCCAGGCCTCGCCCGATCTGGCCGCCTCGCTGGACGAGGCGCAGGTCGGTGGCCATGGCCTGCGGCTGATGCGCCACTATCTGCACCAGATGCTGTACCGCCGCGAAGCGCTGCGCAATGTGCTGCTGCTGGAAGTGGCGCTGGAGCCATAAACGAATGCAAGCAAATGTTGCAGCCCGCCAGGGCTGTGGCAGGATTCTCGTTCCCGACCTTTGCACGATGTGCGCAAATCAGGCTCAAGCAAGAGCGTTGCCTCAAAACAGCAATCCTTGATTCATCCTGATTGGCGCAAGTCCTAACTTGTTTTGTGGAGAAATCATTTTGGCCCATCATGATCATGCACACGCCGGCGACGCCTGCCGCGACATCAGCCATCTGCTGGAGGGCATCAAGCGCTTTCGCCAGCGCTTTTATGAAGACAACAGCGAGCTGATGCACCGGCTGGTCGATCAAGGCCAATCGCCGCCAGCCCTGGTGATTTCGTGCAGTGACTCGCGCGTGGATCCCACGCTGCTGTCCGACGCCGATCCAGGTCAGCTGTTCGTGGTGCGCAACGTGGCCAACCTGGTGCCTCCTTACGATCCCGCACACCATTTCGACGGTGCGGGCGCAGCCATCGAATACGCGGTATGCCACCTGAAGGTAGACCACATCATCGTGCTGGGCCACGCGCACTGCGGCGGCATCAAGGCCATGCTGGGCGGCGCGGGTGGACAGTGGCTGCAAAGCGACTTCATCGGCAACTGGGTCTCTATGGCACTGGACGCCAGCCGCCTGCAGCTCTCCGAGAAAGACGCCCAGGGCCAGCCCCTGCTGGCCCCGCTGGAGCGCCTGAAGGACAACCCGGCGCTGGTCGAGCGCGCTTCGGTGGCCGGCTCGCTGAAGAACCTCATGAGCTATCCCTGGGTGCGCGAACGCGTCGAGGCAGGCAATCTGGTGCTGCACGGCTGGTGGTTCGACCTGGACACGGGCGACCTCTGGACCACCGAGCCCGGCGGCACGCAGCTGATGCCCGTCATCGACTGAAAGACTGACAGATGCGCCGCCCAGACAACATCGCCTTCGGCGTCAACGACCCGCTGCCCACAAAGCTGGCTCTGGGGCTGGCCCTGCAGCAACTGGCCTTTCTCGGCGCGCTGATGATCATTCCCGATATCTATGCACGCGCGGCGGGGCTGGAGGAGCGCAGCGGCTTTCTGGACATCGCCTCGGCCACGCTGCTGGTGTCGGCGCTGGTTATCGTGCTGCAGGTGCGCGCGCTGCGCTACCTGGGCGCTGGCTACTACTACCCGCTGCAGGCCACGGGCGCTGTGCTGCCGGGCATGTATCTGGTGGCCAGTCTGCCGGGCTCGGGTCTGCAAGCAGTGTTCGGCATGATCTGGGTGGTGGGGCTGACGCAGATCGCCTTCAGCTTTCTCATCATGCGCATGCGCAATATCTTCACCACCGAAGTATCGGGCGTGGCAGTGATGCTGATCGGGCTGGGCCTGGGCGCGCTGGGCCTGCAGCAGATTACCGGCACGCGGCTGTCGCATGGCCAGCCGCTGACCGGCGCCTCGCTGCTGACCGGAGCACTGGCGCTGAGCACCATGATTGGCTGCAACGTCTGGGCCAGGGGTCTGCTCAAGCTCATGGCGCCGCTGGCCGGCCTGCTTGTGGGCATGGCGCTGAGTCTGCTGCTGGATCTGATGCCCGAGCAGTTGCACGCCTGGCAGCAACTGGCCTGGGTGCGGCTGCCTCAGTTGCCGGTCTTCGGCTGGAGCTTCGAGCCCATGGCCATAGCGCCATATATCGTCACGGGCTTCGTGCTCTCTCTGACTTCCATGGGCACGCAGACCATCGTGCAGCGCAGCGCCGATGCCGACTGGGTGCGACCCCATCTGCGCCCGCTGGCACGCGGCGTGCGTGCCGAGGGCGTGGCCCATTTGTTCGCGGCCCTGGTCAACGGCCTGCCGCTGGCCGCCAGCGGCGGCGCCGTGAGCCTGGCTGCAGCCTCGGGCAGCGCCAGCCGCTATCTCGGCTACTGGACGGCGGGCCTGCTGCTGCTGGCCGCGCTGGTACCCAAGCTGATCGGCCTGTGGCTGCTGCTGCCCGCATCCGTCATGGGCGCGCTGCTGCTGTACCTTGCCACCTTCACCACGCTCAGCGGCTTGCAGCTGATCGCCTCGCGCATGCTGGACAACCGGCGCGTGCTGGCCGTGGGGCTGGGCCTGATGGTGGGCACGGGCATGCCCATCATCCAGCCGGCCATTCAGCAGCTATGGCCCTCGCTGGCCTATGTGGCGCTGTCGGGCCTAGCGGCGGGCGTGTGCGTGACGGTGCTCATGTCCTCGGTATTCCGTCTGGGCATACGCCAGGGCACGCGCAAGCGCTTCGCGCTGGACCACACCACGCTGGACGACATCACCGAGTTCCTCGAAAGTCAGGGTCGGCTCTGGGGCGCACGCCACGAGCCCGTGCGCCGTGCCGAGCTGGTGGGCTGGCAGGTGGTGGAGGCACTCACCGGCCATCATCTGTTGGCGGACCCGCAGAGCGAGATCGAGGTGGAGACGGGCTTTGACGAATACATCTTCACCCTCATCGTGCGCTACCGCGGCGGCCTGCTGCCGCTGGCAAAACAGCCCCCGTCGGCCGAAGAGCTGATGGCCAGCACCGAGGCCGAGCTGCAGATGACCGGCTACCTGGTAAGCCAGTCGGCTCACGGTGCACGCGCCAGCAGCAATGCCGATGGGCTGTGCACGCTGCGGCTGACCTTCGAGAATTAATGCACTCAAAAAAAATAGCTGCTTGCGCTTGCCACACCAGCATTTCAGAAATGAAATGCCTTCAATTCCTTATCCAGCAAGCGCAATAAGCTCCTGTTTTCAGGAGCCCATATAGCGCAGCGCCACGCAGGTGATGTCGTCGGCCTGGGGTGCGCCGCGCTCGAAGGCATGGACATCGGCCAGCACGCCTGCGGCCAGCTGCGCCGGCGCGTGCTCGGGCCCGGCCATCAGCGTGCACAGCACCTGCTCCAGCCGGGGCTCGCCATATTCCCGCCCATCGGGATCGAAGGCCTCGGTCACACCGTCGGTATAGAGGAATAGCTGGTCGCCAATACCCAGCTCCACGCTGCCCGCGCGGTAGGGAAAGCCTTCGCTCACGGCCACGGCCATGCCGCCGGTACGCGGCAGCAAGGCCACGCCGCCGTCCGCGCGCAGCAGGTATGGCGGGTTGTGCCCGGCATTGACGTAGCGCAGCTGACCGCTTTCCAGATTCAGCACACCATAGAACAGCGTGACGAACATCATCTGCTCGTTCTCTGCGGCCAGCAGGTCGTTGAGCTGGCCCAGGCATTTCGTGGGTTCGGCGATGAACTGTGCCGTGGCCTTGAGCAGCGTGCGCGTGATGGTCATGAACAGCGCAGCGGGCACGCCCTTGCCGGAAACGTCGGCGATCACAAAGCCCAGATGTGCATCGTCGATGAAGAAGTAGTCGTAGAAGTCCCCGCCGACCTCGCGCGCCGGCGTGATGTGGCAATGCAGCTGCACGCGCGCGTCCTGCGGCTGCTGGCGCGGCAAGATGCTCAGCTGGACCTGGGCCGCGATCTGCAGCTCCTGCTCCAGACCCGCAAGGCGGTTCTTCGTGACCAGGGCCTCGCGCAGCTCCTGCACCATGCCGGTCAGGCGCTGGTGCTGGTCTATGAGCCGGCCCGACAACTCGTTCATCACACCGGCCAGCTGACGCAGTTGCTCCTCGTCACTATCCTCGTCACTATCCTCGTCTCCATCACCGGCCTGCAGCGCCAGGGGCTGGTGCGTGGCTTCAGCCAGGCTCTGCAGCTTGGTGCGCAGCAGGCGCTCCTGCCGGCGGCGCACGCGCTCACGCAAGGCGCGTGCGGCAGCAAGCTCCTGTGCATTGCGCCGGAAAGCAGCCACGGCCCGGGCAATGCGACCGATTTCATCATTGCCCGCATAGGACAGGCGCACGCTGGCATCGCCCTGGGCCAGCGCCTGCAAGACGTCGATGGAACGCTCAAGCGGACGCAGGCTGCGACGCAGGTAGAAATTCAGCCCCAGCAGCACGGCCAGCAGCAAGGCAGCAATGGCGCCCAGCGCCAGCCGCCCGAGAAAACGGCTTGCCGCAGCATCCTGGGTGTGGTCGGCCAGCGTGATCAGCGTGCCTGCCGCATGGCCTGCGAGATCGTTCACCGGCATGCTGCTGAGGGTATAGGTTTTGCCGTCCAGCTCCAGTTCGCCATGCTGCGCCGCACGCTGCACCACATGCCGAGCCGCAGCCCGCCACAGCTCGGCATCGGTGGTCGCCAGCAGATTACCGCGCAGGTCGAGCAACGTGGCCACGGAAGCCGTGCGCTGCGCCATGTGCTGCAGGGCATGGTGCGCATCGCGCGCCAGCGCCAGCACCGCAGGCTCGGACTGGTCGGGCAGTCTTCTGGTGGAAATCACCAGCACCTGATCTGCCCCGAGCACGCGCAGTCCGTCCATGACATCGCCTGCAACGGCCCGCTCCAGGCTGTCCGCATCGAGCAAGGCCCTCTGCGGCACCGCCCCTTGAACCATGGGACTGCGGCCCAGGCTCAGCACAGCCACCAGATCCAGCGGCTGGCCCGGCCCGGGCTTCAGGCCCGCCTGTGCCATGGCCTGGGAAATGGCAGCCGGATCGGCGCGCCGCACAGCCTGCAGAAAATGCGGTGCCAGAACCAGCCGGTCCGCGTATTGGTCCAGCGTCTGGTCTTCCGCAGCCAGGGCCTCGGCCCATAACGCCGTCTGCGCGGCCTGGGTCGTGACGGCCAGGCGCTGCAGTAGCAACTGTTCACGCAACAGTCCGGCGCTGCCCAGGCCCAGCGCCGTCAGCAGCAGGCCTGCGGCGGCCATCAGGGTGATGCGCGTGCGCAGCAGCATTCAGCCTTCCTCCGACTGCCCGGCGGCAGGGTTCACGATGCGCTCTATGTCTTCACGCATCAGTCCGTCGAAATCCATGGCCAGCAACTCCTGGGCATAGGCCTTCACAGCCTCTTGCGCCGCGCGCTGCTCGGCATCGCCCTGGGTCAGGGCTTCCAACAGGGGCTGCAACCCGCCTCCACGGCACAGGACCTCCAGCCCGGAAATATCGGCCAGTACGCCCCCCTCCAGCCAGGCCCTTGCCGCCCGGCGCTGGCGCTCCAGCTGCGCGCCCGGCCCCAGCGCCGCCCACAGGCCTGCGCCCACAGCCAGCGCCAGCACCGCTGCTGCGCTCAGCGCCTGAGCCCGCGCCAGACTTTGCGGCCTGGCGGCACGGCCTCCTGCCACAGCCACCACGGCACCGGCCACCCCTTTCTTGGCAGCGATCTCCACGCGAACCGAGTCTGCTGCATCGCCGGGAGCGGACTCGGCCCCCACGGCATGCAGCGTGCGGCCGTCAGGCAGCACCACCGCAATCGAGGCCAGCGCGGACTGGCGCTCAAGTGCCGCCGCAAGGTAGGGCGCCACGCCCGGCAGCTCCTGCAGCGGAATACCCAGCCTTGCCGCGCGCCCCAGTTGCTGGGCCAGGGTCTGGGCCACGGACCGGGCCATGGCCCGAGCATCCTGACTGGCAGCGCGTGCGCCCCCTATGCGCAGTTCGTGCAGGGCCCACAGCGCGCAGCCACTGCCGACGACGAGCAGCACCGCAAAAGCCAGCAGGCCCGCACGCCAGCGCAGATCCTGCAGGGCCGGAAAACTGCGCTCAAGCCTCATGATCCAGCTCCTCCAGCTGCTTCATGCTCTGCTGGCAGCCTTGCTGCATGGCCTGCCACTGCCCGCGCTGGCGCAAGGCCGCCTGCGTCAGCGCAGTCGTCTGTGCATCGCTCTGGGCCAACGGCCTGCCTTGCAGAATGCGTGCGGCATTGCCGTAGGGCCGCAGCAGAAATTTGAGCCCCATGTACACGCAGGCCCAGGCCACCAGGCAGGCCAAGGCCGCCAGCATCAACCATTGCAGCCCCTGCTGCCCTTTTTGTTTCCACTGTTCCAGCGTTTGCGGAACAGGTGCAGTGGAGAGGGTGATGACGATGCCTCCCGCCGCCTGGCCCAGGTCGTTGTCAAAACGTTGGCCGATCTGCCGCAGCATCAGCGATTCGGCATGCCAGGGCTGCTCCTGAGCCAGATACCGACGCCAGTCGTCGGGCACGGGCCGGCCGCGGCTGTCGACATCGGTGCTGTAGAGCACGCTGCCGCTGGCGGCATAGACATCAATGGCAACGACCCGTGCAAAGGAAGCCTGCTCGCGCTCGATCACGCCCTGCAGCGCCTCCATCTGCTCCAGCTGCAATCCCGTGGAGAGGAAGTTCTCGGCCGTGGTGCGCAAGCTGCGCAGCAGATAGCCATCGAGCTGCGCTTCCATATCTGCCTGACGGGTGCGCTCGGCCTGCTGCGTGAGCAGCAGCAAGGCCGCCAGCAGGGCCAGCACACAGACCTGCACGACAGCATGGATGCGCCCCGGCAGCGTCATGCGGCCTCCATGGTTTCGGCCGCGCCGCACTGGCGGCGGTGCGGTGCCAGTGCGGCCGACAGCGCCAGCACTACATTGGCGGCTACGCCGGCCGCTGCGGCCAGCGTTTGCAGCGGCTGCTGCCGACCATAGACCTCGGCCCACATGCCAGGCTGGATTTCTCCGGGCGCATAGCCACTCACATCCAGCCCCACCATGCCCATGGCCACGCCACCGACGATGGGAGCCGGCCGTCCCGCCAGGATCAGGTGGCCGCAGTTGACCAGACTGAACGGCAGGCCATGACCGTAGCCCATGGCCACGGTGGCGATGCGCCGCGGGCCGCCCGTGACATAGCTGCCCGCATAGCCGACCTCGGTGCCCTCGGACACATCGGCCACGCGCAGCACAGGCGCTCTCAGGCTGGCCACGGGCTGCAGCAGCTCGGCGGCGTGCGCGCCTATGGGCACGCCGAACAAGGCGCTGCCGACGCGCACCTGCTCGAAATGCCAGCCCGGCCCCGCGAACACACTGGACGAGGTGGCGACGCTGCGCTCGGCCCGCGGCAGTTGCGCCGTCCATTGCACAAAGCGCTCACGCTGGCGTTGGCACTGCAGCGCCTCGGGGTCGTGGAAGCGCCCCAGATGGGTCACCCACAGCTGAACCTGGGCATCGTCCCAGAGCCTGGAGCCGGATTGCAATTGCGCCAGCTCTGCAGTGCCAAAGCCCAGGCGCGTCAGCCCCGTATCGAGGTGCAGGGCCACAGGAAAGCGCTTGTCATGGCGCGCGGCATAACCGGTCAGGGCCGCCAGCTCATGGGGCCCGGCGAGCACAGGGGTCAGGCCATGCGCAGCAAAATCTTCAGCGGTCAGCCCGGCCAGGCCATTGAGCACCAGGATACGCAGCCCCGCCGCCCTCGCATCCGCAGGCAGACAGGCTCGCACGGCCAGCGCCTCGTCCACGGTCGCCACCCAGAAATCGCGGCAGCCCCATTGCCACAGTTGAGGGACGACGTTCGAAACTCCCAGGCCGTAGGCATCGTTCTTGACCACAGCGCCGACACGGCTGCCCGGGCAGACGCCGCGCACGACCTGCCAGTTGTGCTCCAGCGCGCCAAGGTCTATGCACAGGCGCGGCCCATCATGCGCGGCAAGCTGCAGGCTCATGGCTACCTGCCCTTCACAGTCGTCACCAGACGCAGGCTGCCGGCGGCCATGCCGACAGCCGTGCCGCGCCACCCCTGCATCAGCAGGGCCTGCTGCTGCGGCAGCTCGCCGTTGTCCAGTTCCACGCACACCTCCGCTTCGGGCCGCAGCGAGACAGCCTGCTCCTGCGGGAGCAGGGCAAGCAGATAGCGCGCATGGCCGCCGTAGAGGTATTGCAGCGCACGCACCGCAAAGCCGCAGGCCAGCAGGTTATGCCAGCTGGGCAGATTACAGGGTGCGGCGGTGGCAAACAGCGCGGCGTCACGGGGAGCACAGTCCATGCGGCGCCGGATCAGCGCACGCTGCAACCCCTGGCCGCGCCAACCTGGGTCCACGGCCGCACCCGCGAGCTTGCAGACCGGCTGGGCCGCCGTCAGTCCCAACAGGCTGCGCGGATCGTCGTGCTCGAGTAAATCATGCTGCAGCACGCCATAGGCAACGAGGGCATCTTCATGCCAGGCGCCGATCACGCGCCCCCGGCCCTGCAACAGGCTCAGCATGAATTCCCGCGTCTCGGGCTTGACCGCCTGAGCGGCCATGCCGGCAATGCTGAGCAAATGCAGTCCATACATGGACTGCAGGTCTGCCTCCTGCAGCAGGCGCCACTGCAGGCGGCTTGCGTCGGGAGCCGGGTTCGTCATGACGAGAAGGCCGCTGCATCGCCCACGGCAATGACTTCAGCGTAGTTGAGCATGTCGATGGGCGGATACATGCGCAAGCTATGGGCGACGCGCATATTGACCAGCAGGGAAAAGCGCTTGAGCGTTTCCACGGGCAGTGCGCCTGCCGGCTTGCCGCCGACCAGGATGTCCACGGCCTTGGCGCCAGCCAGTTGTCCCACCGAGTAATAGCGGCTGACCAGCCCCAGCAACGCACCGCCCGAGCGCACGGCCAGCTCCGCCGCACCGAAGGACGGCAGTTGCAGCTGCAATGCTGCGGGGGTGATTCGACCGTACAGCGTTCCCAGGAAGGTGTCGGGCAGCAGGTACAGCCATTGCGCGCCTGCGGCGTGGATTTGCGCCACCAGGTCTTCCACGCCGTCGCCCACGGGCTGGCCTTGCTCATTCGTGTGAAAGGTACGCTCCACCAACTCAGCGCCCTGGCGCTGGCAAAAAACCCTGGCCTGGGCCACGATGGCCCGTGAATTGGGCTCGGCTCCGTTGTAGAGCACGCCCAGCTTGGTGAAAGGCCGGTAGTTCTGCATGACGCGCAGCTGTACCTCGGGCGGCACCACATGCACGGCTCCTGTCACCTTGCGCCCCGGTACGTCAAGCCGCGGCACGATGCGCGACTGCACAGGCGCGGCCACCAGCGCAAAGACCACGGGAATATCGTGCACATAGCGTCGCTGCGTGTCGGGTTCGTCATAGGGTCCCACCACGGCCAGCGTGACGGGCGTGCCCCAGACATAGATCAGGTCCGGTGCCAGCGCCTTTGCTTCCTGCAGGATGGCAGGAATGCGGGAGACATCCTGCTGCACATCGCGCACCGTGTAACGTACCTGCAGCCCGGCATCGGCCAGATAGGCCCGGAAGCCCTTGTCCACATCGGTTTCACCACGAAAAGTGATCATCAGAATATGGAAAGCCCGGCCGCCCACCGGCTGCAACACCGGAGCAGCCATGGCAGACAGCGGTCCAAGCATGGGCAAGCTGGTGCCCTGCAGGCAATGGCGGAGAAAGCGGCGGCGTGACATGCGCACTAGTCTCTCACAAAGCCTTACAAGAATTTTTTCAAAAAATTCTGTTCAATCGATGTGCCCGCCACCGCCTCTCAGGCCAAATATTCAGCCTCTGGTACGCAGCGCCTTCTGCCGGCTCAGGCTACAGCCATAGGCCAGACTACCGCCAAGCACCAGTGCGCCGATGACCGCCAGCGCCGGGCTGAAGCCAACGGCAGGCAGCAGCCAGGCACCCAAGGCAGGCCCCAAGGCGCTGCCGCCACGCTCTGTCAGCCTGAACAGACCTAGCAGGCCAGCCCCCTGGCGAGCCGGCAGGCTGCGAGCCAGATCAGCGACCAGGGCCGACTGGGGCGTGATGGACAGCGCCTGCCCCAGACCCAATCCAAGCAGAATCAGCGCCAGCTGCATGGGGTCTGCATCCATGGGCCAGGCCAGCATGGCGCTGGCTCCGGCCAGCAGTCCCCCGACCACGACAAAGCTGCCGCGCCGCCGCCAACGATCCGCCAGGCGCGCGGCCAGTGGAACCAGCAGAACCATGGTCAGCGGATAAATGGTCTGCAGCCGTCCGGTAACGGCACTGCCATAGCCCATGTCCTGCAAATGCATGGGTAGCAGGTAAAAACACAGCGCTGCCAGCAACAGCTTGGCCGGCAGTGCACAGCCCAGCAGCAGGGCCCCAAGGCCGGGCTGGCGCAGCATGGCCGACCAGGAAAGGCCTTGCACCGCAGCCACGGGCTGCTGCACGGCCCGGGAGGGGGCTGGCATCTGCCTCCAGGCCACGGCGGCGGCCAGCAAGGCCACGCAAGCCGCCAAGGCAAAGGCTGCAGGAGCTCCCCAGCGATCAGCGGCCAGCCCACCCAGTGGCGGCCCGCACAGGCCAGCCACCAGAATGGCACGCACGAACTGCGCCAGGCTGCGCGCGCGGTCATGGCTGGCCGAGCCGTCGATGGCGGCGCCCTGCGCCGATACGAACACCATGGCAAAGCCGACCGCACCCAGCAGGCGCGCCGCAACCAGCGCGGCGTATCCGGGCAGGGCCGCAGCCAGAGCCAGACCCGCAGCACCCAGCAGTGCGCCAAGTATCAGCCCCGAACGGCGTCCGAGGCGCTCTGACCAGGCGGCCAGAGGCCATTGCAGCAGGGCCACGACCGCCAGGAATACAACCAGCGGCAGGCTGGCCAGCAGATTCGGTGACAGCGGGCCGTCAGTGGGCGCCAGCGCGCGCGCCCAGGTCGGCAAGAAGGGCCGCGTCAATTCCTCGGCCAGCATGAACAGGAACAACGCCGGCCGCACAGCTGCAGCACCGGTAGTGCGCCAGGGCTGTGCAGCAGCACCGGGCGCAGCCTGCGCCCGGCGGTTGCGGCGCGCATCGGCCGCGGCCAGCGCGCGGGCGCCGCGCGTGCCCAGGCCTAGCGCCAGCAACTCCAGCGCCATCAGCAGACAGATC
This sequence comes from Comamonas resistens, assembly GCF_030064165.1. Classification (NCBI taxonomy): domain Bacteria; kingdom Pseudomonadati; phylum Pseudomonadota; class Betaproteobacteria; order Burkholderiales; family Comamonadaceae; genus Comamonas; species Comamonas resistens. Next base: position 571,222 of record NZ_CP125947.1, on the reverse strand, counting down.
GCACCCAGAAATGCCAGGTCCAGCAGCGTGGCCTGCAGCCTGCGCGTCAGCACGCCGGGGTCCAGTGCCAATACCACCTCGCCGGCCTGCCGCTCCTGACCGGCGGCCGTCAGCACCGGAGCCCGGACCGGGAGCCGGCCTTCTGCCGGAACGGTTCCGGCCAACAGGCGTCCGTCAGGGGCCAGAAAAGCCAGCTCGGCGATTTCAGGGCTTTGCGCGTGCAATGCCGCCGCGTGTGCCTCGACACCCACCAGCGCATCGGCGGGCACGCCTGCTTCCAGAGCCCTGGCAATCAGCGCGGCACTGGAGCGAACCATGGCCTGGGCCTTGGCGATCTGGTCGGGCTGGATGCTGGCCCGACCCGCCACGCCGGCCTGCCAGCCCACCCAGGCCAGCGCAGCCCCCAGCAGCAGCGCCGAAGCGACGGTCAGCAGGGCGCGCTCCCCTCCTGGCAGCCCCAGCGGCCGATGCCGCCGTCCGAGCCTGGCCACCAGCCCCCCGCACAGCAACCCCAGCGCCGCACACACCAGGGCCAGCGCAGGCCAGACGGCCCATAGCACCGCCTGATGCAGCCGCTGCTGCGCGGCGCTCAGTGCGCTGTCGTCATAGTGCAACCTGGCCCAGGCCACTGTCTGACCCAGATCATTGCGGATAGGCGTGCTGGCTTGTGCCCCCCCCTGCATCGCAGCTGGCTGACCAACGGTCACGGCAAGCAGCGGTTCGCCCTGTGCGGAATCAATCACAAAAGAGCTCAGCGCCGGCTCCAGCGCCGCCTCACGCGCCAGCAGCCCGGCCAGGGGCGTGTCTGGAGCCAAGGGAACGCCCAACGCCAGGGCATTCTCCGCAGCCGTGGCCGCACGCTGGGAAGCCAGCATAAAACGGTCCGTGAATGCCTCCTGCTGCGCGCTGCGCAAGGTGTTCTCTGTCAGGTAACCGCCGGCAAGCAGCGTCGCTGCGCAAATGACGGCCAGCATGGCGGCAAAGCGCCACAGCAGCCGCGTCATCGAAGCTGCCGCCCAGGGCCTAGGCATTCACCGCCCCAGGTGGCCTAGCCTGCATGCAGGCCATCGGCCAGATCCACGCCCACTGCCGCTGCGCACTTCATCGGTTCTGCTCCTGGGCAATCAGTGACGCATAGCGCGCCACCATGGCTTCCTGCGATTCAGGCTCGCTGGTCATGCCTAGCTGTGACTGGATCATCTGGTTGAGCGATGGCATCACCTTGCGCGGCACCTGCGCCTCGGCACTCCAGAGCCTGGAGCGCATCAAGGCCTTGGCGCAGTGCAGATAGGCCTCTTGCACCTGTACTTCGATCACCAGCCTGGGACGGAAATGGTCGCTGGCGAACAGCGCTGTGTAATGCGCCTCATCGCGCAGTCGCGCCGTGCCGTTGACGCGCAGGGTTTCATCAAACCCCGGTACAAAGAACAGCAGACCCAGGCGCGGGTCGTCGATCAGATTGCTGAAACTGTCGAGGCGGTTGTTGCCGCCCGCGTCTGGGATCAACAGTGTCTGGGCATCTGGCGCCTTGACGAAACCGGGCTTGCCACCGCGCGGCGAAGCGTCGAGCATGGCTCCGTTGGCACCACCTGTGGCCAGAACCACAAACGGCGACAGGGCGATGAAGCGCAGGCAGTAGCGGTCGAGCTCCAGTTGCTGCTTGAGCAAGGCCCGCTCGGCAGGCTCAGCATAGAGCTGACGCAACTGTTCGTGAGACTGAATCATTCTTCCTCGCCTCGACGATGAATCGCGCCATACAACGACAGATACTCGTTCCAGGCGGGGTCAAAGCTCATGTTCAGCTCGGCCTTGATACCGCCGGCATGCTTGGCCGCAAGCTGCTCGGCCTGCTGCTGCGCATGCAGGGGGTCATCGACGTAATAGGCGGCCACGCGCGAGCTCATGCTCTCCACTCTTGTGAAGACCAGAATACCGCGTTGATGGCGGGCCAATTCGGTGTCCAGCGCATCCTGCACATCGCGCACCTGGTCCAGCTGGGCCTGGCTGTCGAAGCTGAAGCGCCATTCCATGAAGTACGACAGGTCGGCTCGCGTCGCCACGGCATTGGCCGAATCATGAAAGGTCAGGATATCGGGAGGATCACCGTCCTCGGCATCGCGGGCACGCACTTCCAGCGACAGCCAACGGCTGTCCTGCTCCTGCGGATATTCGTAGCTGCGCCCCAGCTCCTGACGCACAAAGCCGTCAAAGACGGGCGGAAATTCCGAGAGTTTTACCGGCCTGCTCAGACCTTGCGAGATCTCTTCGACGAACTCCACCGGCCCCACGCGCACCGAAAAATCCCACTCGCCCAAGATATGGTCGAGCATGATGAAGGACATATGCTGGGCATGGCCCATCATGTCCGAGGGAATCGGCTTGGCAAATGCCAGCTCCAGCCCCGTGATTCCGCCCGCATCGTAATAGCCCACCAGCACATCGGAGCTGGTCAGCTCAAAGTCCTCCATGCGCATGCCGAAGTCGGAACCCAGGGTGCGACTGCGATAGGCCTGTACGGCAAAGTTCTGTAGCTTGGGCGCATTGCGCACCAGCACCTGCGCGTTCTCGAACTCGGCCGTGTTGCCATGCGCCGAAATCACGAGCTTGGAGCCGGCCTCCTTGGCAGCACCTTCCAGTTCGATGGCCAGGCCTGGAGCGTAGTTGTTCAGCACCTCATTGGCCGTACTCACAAAACCATGTCCATCCAGTGCTTGCAGCGCGGGCAACTGGCGGGAAAACTCTCTCCAGAATGCCTGAGCCTGCTGATCGCTCAGCGGTACCACGGTCCGGTCATCGTCTCGGTCAATGTCTGCGCTCATGAAGGACTTTCACTAGATGGCTGCCAGCGCTCTCCCGGCAGTCGTTGAACATGGCCTCAATGTATCGCAAGCCGGTGACGACTTGGAGCAATCGGCACCGGCTCGCTGAAACGCGGCAGAAGTCGATCAGACCAGCTCGACCGCCATGGCTGTGGCCTCACCGCCGCCGATGCACAACGTGGCCAGACCTTTCTTCTTGCCGCGTGCCTTCAGCGCATGCAGCAGCGTCACCAGAATACGCGCACCGCTGGCGCCAATAGGGTGCCCCAGGGCACAGGCACCGCCATTCACGTTGACCTTGTCATGCGGCACCTTGAGGTCGGCCATCAGCGCCATGGGCACGACGGCAAAGGCTTCGTTGATCTCCCACAGATCCACGTCCTCGACCTTCCAGCCGGCCTTCTTGAGAGCCTTTTCGGTCGCACCCACAGGAGCCGTGGTGAACCACTCGGGAGCTTGCGCAAAGGTGGCGTGCGAGACAATGCGCGCCAGCGGCTTGCAGCCCAGTTGCTTGGCCGTGGATTCACGCATCAGCACCATGGCGGCAGCGCCATCGTTGATGCTGGAGCTGGAAGCTGCGGTGATCGTGCCGTCCTTCTTGAACGCTGGCTTGAGGCTGCCGATCTTGTCCAGCTTGGCCTTGGCCGGCCCCTCGTCCAGGCTGACGGTCACATCGCCCTTGCGGGTCTTGACGGTGACAGGCGTGATTTCGGCGTCAAACGCACCGCTTTGCGCAGCAGCTTGCGCGCGCTGCACGCTGGCAATGGCAAACGCGTCCTGCGCTTCACGCGTGAAATGGTATTTGGCGGCACAGTCTTCGCCGAAGGTGCCCATGGAGCGGCCTGCTTCATAGGCATCTTCGAGGCCGTCGAGCATCATGTGATCGAAGATCTTGTCGTGCCCCATGCGATAGCCGCCACGTCCCTTCTTGAGCAGATAGGGCGCATTGGTCATGCTCTCCATGCCGCCGGCGACCATCACCTCACGACTGCCTGCGATGAGCTGGTCGTGGGCCAGAATCGTGGCCTCCATACCGGCACCGCACATCTTGGACAGGGTCACGGCACCTGTGGATTGCGGCAAACCGCCCTTGAAGCCGGCCTGGCGGGCGGGCGCCTGGCCTTGGCCGGCCATCAGGCAGTTGCCGAACAGCACTTCCTCCACCAGTTCGGGCTGGATGCCTGCACGCTCCACCGCAGCCTTGATGGCTGCACCGCCCAGGTCATGGGCAGCCAGATCGGAAAAATCGCCTTGGAATGCGCCCATGGGAGTGCGAGCTGCGCTGACGATGACGACGGGGTCCTGATGCATGGTTTGTCTCCTTTGAGGGGGGGGGGGATTGCCTCTTGAACGAGGCTATGGGTTGAGAAAATTCAAGTCTGCGTGGCCAGGCCTGTCTCGCCCGCGTGCAGGAAGTGGCTGCGCTCATAGGGGAACACATCCAGCATCTGCCCATCGCGGATACGGTTTTGATGAGAGCGCCAGAAATCAGCTTCCAGCAAGTCGGCATGGTGGCGCATGAAGATGTCGCGCACGGCAGGATGGCCCAGCAGAAAAGGCCCGAACGTTTCGGGAAATACATCTCGTGGGCCGACCGGGTACCAGATATCGCCCGACATTTCCTCCTCCTCGTTGCGCGGCAACGGCACATCGCGAAAGTTGCAATCCGTCAGATATTCGATCTCGTCATAGTCGTAGAACACGACCTTGCCGCCGCGGGTCACGCCAAAGTTTTTCCACAGCATGTCACCGGGAAAGATATTGGTGGCGACCAGATCCTTGATGGCATTGCCGTATTCCACGATGGCTTTTTCCATGGCCGCGCGGCGCTCGGGCTTGGTATCGGCCTCGGCCAGACACTCCATCAGAAACAGGTTCAGCGGTACCAGGCGCCGCTCGATGTAAAGGTGGCTGATGATGACCTCTTCCTGGCCGTCACCGTCACGGTCGCTGATCTCTATCTGTTCAGGGGCATGCGCCTGCAGCTCGGCCAGCAACTCGCTGCTGAAGCGGCTGCGCGGAAAGGCCACCAGGCTGTACTCCAGGGTATCGGCCATGCGCCCGCCCCGGTCATGGCGCTTGACCAGTTGGTACTTGTCCTTGACCTGGGAGCGTGTGATCTCCTTGCTGCTGGCGATGCGGTCCTTGATGAGCTTGAAGACATAGGGAAAGCTGGGCAGGTCGAACACCAGCATGACCAAGCCCTTGATACCCGGCGCAATGCGCAGCTGATCGCTGGAATGGCGCAAATGATGCAGAAAATCGCGATAGAACAGCGTCTTGCCCTGCTTGGCCAGACCCAGTGCGTTGTAGATCTCGGTAGGCGGCTTGCGCGGCATCAGGCGATGCAAAAAGCTCACATAGGCGCTGGGCACGTCCATGTGCACCATGAAGTAAGCCCGCGCAAAGCTGAACAGCGCATGCAGATCGTCTTCACCAAACAATGCCGCATGCAGTATCAGCTGGCCTCGGCTGCCATGCAGGATGGGAATTGCCAGCGGCAGCTCGGTATAGCCGGTGATGATCTTGCCCACCAGATAAGCGCCCTTGTTGCGATAGAAGAGGCTGGAGAGCACCTGAATCTGGAAGTTGGGTCTGAGCGTCAGGCTCGCCAGCTTGTGGCGCATGCGATCGGCCAGCAAATGCACATCCCGCGCCAGATCCTCAAAGGGGCAAGCCAGTTGCAATTGCTCGAACAGCGTCTGCAGCGTGTCCTCCAGATGCTCGCGACTGCCGGGATAGTAGGCCCTGTAAGTGGGGATGGCCCCGGGCTCCGTATTTTCCAGATACTCCGTGCTGACGGCCGCGCGCACAAAGATGAAGTCGTTGTGAAAGTGCGTGCGGTGCAGGATCTTGGTGGTGACCGAGTTGAAAAAAGTTTCGGCCAGCTCGGGCTGCAGATGATCCACCATCAACCCGATATAGTGCAGCTTGACCTGCTGCCAGACGGCCATGCTCTGCTGGCTGGCTTCAAACTCCTCTTCCAGCCGTTGAATGCAGGCACGCACCTGCAGGTCATAAAACGCTATACGCTCGCGCTGCGCGCGCTGCTGACCCTGCCAGTCCATGGATTCAAAGCGGTGCTTGGCTCTGGCAGCCTCCGCACTGAACATACGGTAGTGCAGGTTGAAACCATGCATCAAGGCCTGTGCAATGGCATAGGCCTGCGGGGCGTCCAGTCGTTGCGGAAACATGGCGGGCCAGTCGCTCCAAAAACAAGCAATGCGGTCAGGCAGGCCGGACGGCTGGCGTCTCGGACCTGCACCACAGCACTGCAACTGCGCAGCGGCAGCGATCAGTCGCGCTTGCGCGCTGCGACCTTCTCGACAGCCTTGTTGTAGACATCCTCCAGACCGCCCACACCGGGCACGGTCATTTCGAGGTTGGTAATGTGGCCGTTGTTGAGGCTGTAGCACCAGCCGTGCAAAGTCACCTTCTGCCCTCGGGCCCAGGCATCCTGCATCACCGTGGACTGTGCCACGTTGACCACCTGCTCGATGGCGTTGAGCTCGCACAGCGCATCGTGGCGGAACTGGGTGGAGATGCCTTCCAGCAGCTTGATGTGCTTGTCGCGCACATCGCGCACATGGCGGGTCCAGTTGTCCACCAGGCCCAGGCGCAGATTGTTCAGGGCCGCATACACGCCGCCGCAACCATAGTGGCCAACAACCATCAGGTGCTCGATCTTCAGATGATCGACCGAGTACTGGATGGTGGAAAGGCAGTTCAGATCGCTGGGTACCACCACGTTGGCCACGTTGCGGTGAACGAACACCTCGCCAGGCTCCAGACCCGTGATCTGGTTGGCTGGCACACGGCTGTCCGAACAGCCGATCCACATGTACTTGGGTTTTTGCTGCGCCATCAGTCCGGTAAAGAAACCAGGACGATCACGCTCCATCTGGTCTGCCCATTCGCGGTTGTGGACAAACAGTTCTTCGATGGAGGTCGTTGTCATGAAGCTATCCTTCTTTTTGTGGTTGAAAGAACGGCGCAGCTCCTGCTTTTTCAGCAGGTTTCAGCAAACAGTTCGCGGCCTATCAACATGCGGCGAATTTCGCTGGTTCCGGCACCAATCTCGTAGAGTTTCGCATCTCGCCACAAACGACCGAGCGGATACTCGTTGATATACCCATTGCCGCCATAGATTTGCACGCCTTCGCCAGCCATCCAGGTGGCCTTCTCGGCACACCAGAGAATGACACTGGCGCAGTCCTTGCGAACCTGACGAACATGGTCGGTTCCCAGCAGATCGAGGTTTTTGGCGACCGTATAGGCGAAGGAGCGGCCCGCCTGCAGCACGGTGTACATATCGGCCACCTTGCCCTGGATGAGCTGGAACTCACCAATGCTCTGGCCAAACTGCTTGCGATCGTGGATATAGGGAACGACGTTGTCCATCACCGACTGCATGATGCCCAGCGGCCCGCCAGTCAGCACGGCGCGCTCGTAGTCCAGGCCACTCATCAGCACCTTGGCGCCCATGTTCACGCCGCCCAGCACGTTCTCGGCAGGCACTTCGACGTTCTGAAACACCAACTCACCCGTGTGGCTGCCACGCATGCCCAGCTTGTCCAGCTTCTGCGCGATGCTGAAACCCTTCATGCCCTTTTCGATCAGGAAGGCCGTCACGCCACGCGCGCCCATCTCAGGCTCGCTCTTGGCATAGACCACCAAGGTGTCGGCATCGGGGCCGTTGGTGATCCACATCTTGTTGCCATTGAGCAGGTAGTAGCCACCCTTGTCCTCGGCCTTGAGCTTCATGCTGATCACGTCGGAGCCAGCACCGGGCTCGCTCATGGCCAGTGCACCCACATGTTCGCCGCTGATCAGCTTGGGCAGATACTTGGCCTTCTGCGCCTCGTTGCCGTTGCGGTTGATCTGGTTCACGCACAGATTGCTGTGCGCGCCATAGGACAGGCCCACCGAGGCGCTGGCACGCGAGATCTCCTCCATGGCCACCATATGGGCCAGATAGCCCATATTGGCACCGCCGTACTGCTCGGGCACGGTGATGCCCAGCACGCCCAGATCACCGAACTTGCGCCACAGATCCATGGGGAACTGGTCGTTGCGGTCGATCTCCGCGGCACGTGGTGCAATCTCGCTCTGCGCGAATTCGCGCACCGCATCGCGCAAGGCATCGATGTCTTCGCCCAGCTGGAAATTCAGTCCTGGCAGATTGGCAAGGCTCATGGTTGTCTCCTATTGATATCGTCGAATCTGGATTGAATGGTTGGTTTAATCGCTCAGGCCTTGGCGGTCCTGCACACACATCAGCGTGCAGCCCATGGTAGCCACCAGCTTTTCTTTATCCTGGTCTATGGCATAGGCCCGGCCTTCCGTCACGGTGATCGTGCGTCCCGGCTTGATCACCCGCCCTTCCATGCGAAAGCGCTGTCCTTTTGCCGGAGCCAACAGATTGATCTTGAATTCGATGGTCAACACCGCGGCATCGGCTGGCATCTGGGTCAGCCCTGCGTAGCCGCATGCGGAGTCCAGGGCAGTGGACACCATGCCTGCATGCAGAAAGCCATGCTGCTGAGTCAGGCCGGGCGCCCAATCCAGGCAGATGTCCACGGCACCTGGCGCTATGCGGGTGAGTTCCGCCCCCAAGGTCTGCATGGCCCCCTGCAAGCCAAAACTCTGGCGTACGCGACTCTCGTAATCCATTGAGTCGTCCTGCAATTTCATGCATGGTCTCCACAAGATCTGAATTGACTGGTACTGACGCCAACAGAGCTTCACAGAAGCCAGCTCACAAGGCCGGCTCTTCTCACTCACATTGACGTTTACGTAAACGTCAATTATGCAGCATTTTTCTTGTCGAGCTTCTTCAGAAGCTGACGCGCCTCTTTCTCCTGCTCCTGCACCTCATCCAGAGTGGCCTGCAGATCAGCCATCTGGCTCTCCAACTGCTTGCGATGCACAGCCAGGACGTCGAGGAACTTCTTCAATTGAACGCCGGTATCACGTGGGCTGTCGTAGAGATCGATGATCTCCTTGGCCTCGGTCAATGACAGGCCCAGCCGCTTGGCACGCAGCGTCAGCCGCAGTCGTGCGCGGTCACGCGACGAATACACGCGATTGCGCCCCGCTGCCCCGGATCGCTCAGGCTGCAGCAGACCCATATCCTCATAGAAGCGGATAGCTCGGGTGGTGAGATCGAACTCCTTGGCCAGATCGCTGATGGTGTAGTTGTTAGACATGGTTCTACCTAGCAAGAATGCATCGCGCAGGTGACTGCACCACGCATCCCGCTCTTTAAAATATTGTTTAAATCACTGACGTTTACGTTAACGTCAATGCTAAACGATATAGGCCACCCATGAACCATCCCCATGAATCTGCTCTTCAATATCCATTGGGTGAGAATCTGCCGGCCGCCGGCCAATGTCTGGAGATAGCACCCGGCATCAAATGGATTCGAATGTCTCTGCCATTCGCACTGGATCACATCAACCTCTGGTTGCTGCGTGACCGCCAGGAAGATATGTACGGACAGATGGTGGATGGATGGTCAGTCATCGACTGCTGCGTCAATCGCACAGAAGCACGCAGCCAGTGGGAGCAGATTTTTGCGAATGAGCTCGAGGGCCTGCCTGTTCTGCGAGTCATCGTCACGCACATGCATCCCGACCACATCGGCTTGGCCGGCTGGCTGTGCGAACATTGGAAGGCTCCACTCTGGATCAGTGCCACCGACTACAACACGGCCCGTGTCGCAATGAAGGATCGTGATGGTTTTGGCGGCGAATCGGGCTTTGAGTTCTATCGCCTGCATGGCCAGACGGATGCAGACTTTCTCACGCATGTCCGGGGACGCGGCAGTTACTACTCCTCGCTGGTCAGTCCCATTCCCGAAACCTATTGCCGCATCATGGACGGCTCAAGCATCACCATCGGTAGCCATGACTGGCAATGCATCGTCGGCTATGGCCATGCACCCGAGCATATGGCACTGTATTGCCAGGCGCTGAACATCCTCATCAGCGGCGACATGGTGCTCCCGCGCATTTCAGCCAACGTCAGCGTGCATGCCTCCGAGCCTGAAGCCAACCCCTTGCAGCTCTTCCTCAGTTCTTTACGACGCTACCTTGAACTGCCTCAGGACTGCTATGTGTTGCCATCGCACGGAAAGCCTTTCACCGGCCTGCATCCACGTGTTCATCAATTGCTGAATCATCATCAGGAGCGCCTTGATGACATCATGAAAGCAGCGCAAACCCGCTCCCTCAGCGCGGCGGATATCTTGTCTATCCTTTTCAAGCGCACACTCGACCCCCACCAGATGACCTTTGCCATGGGCGAAGCCCTGGCCCATCTTCACCATCTCTGGTTTGCTCGGCAGCTCCAACGCAGACGCGATGAGCATGGCGTAATACGCTTCCAGCTGCCGCGTAAATAAAAAGAGAGCGCCTGGCGCTCTCTTTTTATGGATTTCCGGTATTTTTACAGCCGCAATGCTTTGACAGCCTGCGCAAATTGCTCCTCATTTCGAAGCGAGCAATAAAAAACCCCGTAGTCATCTGACTACGGGGTTTTTCTCTGTAAGAGCCTGACGATGACCTACTTTCACACGGGAACCCGCACTATCATCGGCGCAAATTCGTTTCACTGTCCTGTTCGGGATGGGAAGGAGTGGTACCAAATCGCTATGGTCATCAGGCATAAACTTTTTGTCGGATCGATCGCTTGGGCATTAACTTCTTAATCCCTTACTCTCTCTCCAACGAATTCATAGAGTCTTCTATCAGCTTTTCGATTGCGCCATCACTTGGCATAACTTGAACGATCTTTCGATCCATTCCGTCTTCATTTTCTGAGCTTCAACCCAAAGTTATAGGGTCAAGCCGCACGGGCAATTAGTACTGGTTAGCTTAACGCATTACTGCGCTTCCACACCCAGCCTATCAACGTCGTGGTCTACAACGACCCTTCAGGGGGCTCAAGGCCCCGGCAGATCTCATCTTGAAACGAGTTTCCCGCTTAGATGCTTTCAGCGGTTATCTCTTCCACACTTAGCTACCCTGCGATGCCACTGGCGTGACAACAGGTACACCAGAGGTGTGTCCACTCCGGTCCTCTCGTACTAGGAGCAGGCTTCCTCAAATCTGCAGCGCCCACGGAAGATAGGGACCAAACTGTCTCACGACGTTTTAAACCCAGCTCACGTACCTCTTTAAATGGCGAACAGCCATACCCTTGGGACCGACTACAGCCCCAGGATGAGATGAGCCGACATCGAGGTGCCAAACACCGCCGTCGATATGAACTCTTGGGCGGTATCAGCCTGTTATCCCCAGAGTACCTTTTATCCGTTGAGCGATGGCCCTTCCATACAGAACCACCGGATCACTATGTCCTGCTTTCGCATCTGCTCGACTTGTCAGTCTCGCAGTTAAGCACGCTTATGCCATTGCACTATCGTCACGATGTCCGACCGTAACTAGCGTACCTTCGAACTCCTCCGTTACGCTTTGGGAGGAGACCGCCCCAGTCAAACTGCCTACCATGCACTGTCCCCGATCCAGATAATGGACCTAGGTTAGAACCTCAAACGCACCAGGGTGGTATTTCAACGTTGGCTCCATGCGATCTAGCGACCGCACTTCAAAGCCTCCCACCTATCCTACACAGATCCGTTCAAAGTCCAATACAAAGCTACAGTAAAGGTTCATGGGGTCTTTCCGTCTTTCCGCGGGGAGATTGCATCATCACAAACATTTCAACTTCGCTGAGTCTCAGGAGGAGACAGTGTGGCCATCGTTACGCCATTCGTGCAGGTCGGAACTTACCCGACAAGGAATTTCGCTACCTTAGGACCGTTATAGTTACGGCCGCCGTTTACTGGGACTTCAATCAAGAGCTTGCACCCCATCATTTAATCTTCCAGCACCGGGCAGGCGTCACACCCTATACGTCCACTTTCGTGTTTGCAGAGTGCTGTGTTTTTATTAAACAGTCGCAGCCACCAATTTTTTGCAACCCCTTTTAGCTCCGTTTGTTCAACTTCACTGACTTGGGGTACACCTTCTCCCGAAGTTACGGTGTCAATTTGCCGAGTTCCTTCTCCTGAGTTCTCTCAAGCGCCTTAGAATACTCATCTCGCGCACCAGTGTCGGTTTGCGGTACGGTCGTCAATAGCTGAAGCTTAGTGGCTTTTCCTGGAAGCAGGGTATCACTCACTTCGTCTGCAAGCAGACTCGTTATCACCCCTCATCTCAGCCTGGCGGATTTGCCTACCAGGCACGACTACAGGCTTGAACCAACATATCCAACAGTTGGCTGAGCTAACCTTCTCCGTCCCCACATCGCACTATTGATCGGTACAGGAATATTGACCTGTTTCCCATCAGCTACGCATCTCTGCCTCGCCTTAGGGGCCGACTCACCCTACGCCGATGAACGTTGCGTAGGAAACCTTGCGCTTACGGCGAGGGGGCTTTTCACCCCCTTTAACGCTACTCATGTCAGCATTCGCACTTCTGATACCTCCAGCATCCGTTACCAGACACCTTCACAGGCTTACAGAACGCTCTCCTACCACGCACAGTAAACTGTGCATCCGCAGCTTCGGTAACTGGCTTAGCCCCGTTACATCTTCCGCGCAGGACGACTCGATCAGTGAGCTATTACGCTTTCTTTAAATGATGGCTGCTTCTAAGCCAACATCCTGACTGTTTTAGCCTTCCCACTTCGTTTCCCACTTAGCCAATTTTAGGGACCTTAGCTGGCGGTCTGGGTTGTTTCCCTCTTGAGTCCGGACGTTAGCACCCGGTGCTCTGTCTCCCAAGCTGTACTCGTCGGTATTCGGAGTTTGCATAGGTTTGGTAAGTCGCCATGACCCCCTAGCCTAAACAGTGCTCTACCCCCGACGGTAATACTTGAGGCACTACCTAAATAGTTTTCGGAGAGAACCAGCTATTTCCAAGTTTGTTTAGCCTTTCACCCCTATCCACAGCTCATCCCCTAATTTTGCAACATTAGTGGGTTCGGACCTCCAGTACCTGTTACGGCACCTTCATCCTGGCCATGGATAGATCACTTGGTTTCGGGTCTACACCCAGCGACTAGTCGCCCTATTCGGACTCGATTTCTCTTCGCCTCCCCTATTCGGTTAAGCTTGCCACTGAATGTAAGTCGCTGACCCATTATACAAAAGGTACGCCGTCACCCCGAAGGGCTCCGACTTTTTGTAAGCATACGGTTTCAGGATCTATTTCACTCCCCTCCCGGGGTTCTTTTCGCCTTTCCCTCACGGTACTGGTTCACTATCGGTCGATGATGAGTATTTAGCCTTGGAGGATGGTCCCCCCATATTCAGACAGGGTTTCTCGTGCCCCGCCCTACTTGTCTGCAGCCTAGTACCACCGATCGGTTTTCACATACGGGACTATCACCCACTATGGTCGGCCTTTCCATGCCGTTTTGTTAACCGATCGACTATCACTGCAAGGCTCTTCCGAATTCGCTCGCCACTACTATCGGAATCTCGGTTGATGTCTTTTCCTCTGGGTACTTAGATGTTTCAGTTCTCCAGGTTCGCTTCGCATACCTATGTATTCAGTATGCGATACCTCTTGCGAGGTGGGTTCCCCCATTCAGAAATCTCCGGATCAAAGCTTATTTGCCAGCTCCCCGAAGCTTATCGCAGGCTATCACGTCTTTCGTCGCCTATCATCGCCAAGGCATCCACCATATGCTCTTAGTCACTTGACCCTATAACTTTGATGCCTCTTGCGAAGCACAAAGCTCTAGATTTCAAAGACTGGTGAGGTCTTGCACCTCACGCGTTATGCCGTAATGTGAATATCTTTGGCTGCATCTTTCAATGCAGCTTAGAGAATATTCGTCATTACTAGATAATTTCGCATTCGCAAAATATCTGTTTTGACGCAATCAAAATGTTGCTGGCGGCACGGTGCGAATATCTTTCGATTTCGCTTTCCACCAGCAACGCTGATTTCGACTCTATGAATTTTTAAAGAACAGCCTATTGAGATGTATCTCAATACAAAAGCAGTCTGACGCAGACTGCTTTTGTATTGGGAAGCCTTCGATTGTAGCACTTTTAGTGCGCCGTTTTTGGTGGAGGATGACGGGATCGAACCGACGACCCCCTGCTTGCAAAGCAGGTGCTCTCCCAGCTGAGCTAATCCCCCGGGATCCTTCTCACCAGACATTGGAATTTTTGGTGGGTCTAGTTGGGCTCGAACCAACGACCCCTGCGTTATCAACACAGTGCTCTAACCAGCTGAGCTACAGACCCATTCCAATTCCTCGCCCCTCTCGAATTGCTTCGATCAGTGCCAGGCCTTGGCTTGTTCCAACAACCGATAAGTGTGGACGTTCAATTTTAAGCAGCGTTTTTCCAGAAAGGAGGTGATCCAGCCGCACCTTCCGATACGGCTACCTTGTTACGACTTCACCCCAGTCACGAACCCCGCCGTGGTAAGCGCCCTCCTTGCGGTTAGGCTACCTACTTCTGGCGAGACCCGCTCCCATGGTGTGACGGGCGGTGTGTACAAGACCCGGGAACGTATTCACCGTGACATTCTGATCCACGATTACTAGCGATTCCGACTTCACGCAGTCGAGTTGCAGACTGCGATCCGGACTACGACTGGCTTTATGGGATTAGCTCCCCCTCGCGGGTTGGCAACCCTTTGTACCAGCCATTGTATGACGTGTGTAGCCCCACCTATAAGGGCCATGAGGACTTGACGTCATCCCCACCTTCCTCCGGTTTGTCACCGGCAGTCCCATTAGAGTGCTCAACTGAATGTAGCAACTAATGGCAAGGGTTGCGCTCGTTGCGGGACTTAACCCAACATCTCACGACACGAGCTGACGACAGCCATGCAGCACCTGTGTTACGGTTCTCTTTCGAGCACGAAACCATCTCTGGTAACTTCCGTACATGTCAAAGGTGGGTAAGGTTTTTCGCGTTGCATCGAATTAAACCACATCATCCACCGCTTGTGCGGGTCCCCGTCAATTCCTTTGAGTTTCAACCTTGCGGCCGTACTCCCCAGGCGGTCAACTTCACGCGTTAGCTTCGTTACTGAGTCAGTTAAGACCCAACAACCAGTTGACATCGTTTAGGGCGTGGACTACCAGGGTATCTAATCCTGTTTGCTCCCCACGCTTTCGTGCATGAGCGTCAGTGCAGGCCCAGGGGATTGCCTTCGCCATCGGTGTTCCTCCGCATATCTACGCATTTCACTGCTACACGCGGAATTCCATCCCCCTCTGCCGCACTCTAGCCTTGCAGTCACAATGGCAGTTCCCAGGTTGAGCCCGGGGATTTCACCACTGTCTTACAAAACCGCCTGCGCACGCTTTACGCCCAGTAATTCCGATTAACGCTTGCACCCTACGTATTACCGCGGCTGCTGGCACGTAGTTAGCCGGTGCTTATTCTTACGGTACCGTCATGACCCGAGGATATTAGCCTCAGGCTTTTCGTTCCGTACAAAAGCAGTTTACAACCCGAGGGCCTTCATCCTGCACGCGGCATTGCTGGATCAGGCTTGCGCCCATTGTCCAAAATTCCCCACTGCTGCCTCCCGTAGGAGTCTGGGCCGTGTCTCAGTCCCAGTGTGGCTGGTCGTCCTCTCAGACCAGCTACAGATCGCAGGCTTGGTAAGCCTTTACCCCACCAACTACCTAATCTGCCATCAGCCGCTCTAGTAGCACAAGGCCCGAAGGTCCCCTGCTTTCATCCGTAGATCTCATGCGGTATTAGCCACTCTTTCGAGTAGTTATCCCCCACTACTAGGCACGTTCCGATGTATTACTCACCCGTTCGCCACTCGCCACCAGACCGAAGTCCGTGCTGCCGTTCGACTTGCATGTGTAAAGCATGCCGCCAGCGTTCAATCTGAGCCAGGATCAAACTCTATAGTTCGATCTTGAATTTAAAGTCTTTCGACTGCTCATTCACTTGACGGAAATCAGAAGATAAATCTTCTTTATTACTGTTTTTGTGAACGTTTGATAACTCCGAAGAGTTTGTTCCGTAGAACTGGCTGCTTGCCACCAAACGCCCACGCTTATCGGCTGTATTTTTTTAAGGAACCGAGACAAAATCAGCCAAAACCAATTTCAAATCTCGTTGCTTGCTGCGATCAGCGAAGCCTTGCATTGTAGCACAGTTTTCACGGCGCTTTTAGAACGCTTTTGCGTTTTCTTCTCACACCTCTTGCCGAAGAGAGAGAAGAAAACGCCTGGCGTGAGCCAGGCGTTTTGGCGTAAGAGCCTGACGATGACCTACTTTCACACGGGAACCCGCACTATCATCGGCGCAAATTCGTTTCACTGTCCTGTTCGGGATGGGAAGGAGTGGTACCAAATCGCTATGGTCATCAGGCATAAACTTTTTGTCGGATCGATCGCTTGGGCATTAACTTCTTAATCCCTTACTCTCTCTCCAACGAATTCATAGAGTCTTCTATCAGCTTTTCGATTGCGCCATCACTTGGCATAACTTGAACGATCTTTCGATCCATTCCGTCTTCATTTTCTGAGCTTCAACCCAAAGTTATAGGGTCAAGCCGCACGGGCAATTAGTACTGGTTAGCTTAACGCATTACTGCGCTTCCACACCCAGCCTATCAACGTCGTGGTCTACAACGACCCTTCAGGGGGCTCAAGGCCCCGGCAGATCTCATCTTGAAACGAGTTTCCCGCTTAGATGCTTTCAGCGGTTATCTCTTCCACACTTAGCTACCCTGCGATGCCACTGGCGTGACAACAGGTACACCAGAGGTGTGTCCACTCCGGTCCTCTCGTACTAGGAGCAGGCTTCCTCAAATCTGCAGCGCCCACGGAAGATAGGGACCAAACTGTCTCACGACGTTTTAAACCCAGCTCACGTACCTCTTTAAATGGCGAACAGCCATACCCTTGGGACCGACTACAGCCCCAGGATGAGATGAGCCGACATCGAGGTGCCAAACACCGCCGTCGATATGAACTCTTGGGCGGTATCAGCCTGTTATCCCCAGAGTACCTTTTATCCGTTGAGCGATGGCCCTTCCATACAGAACCACCGGATCACTATGTCCTGCTTTCGCATCTGCTCGACTTGTCAGTCTCGCAGTTAAGCACGCTTATGCCATTGCACTATCGTCACGATGTCCGACCGTAACTAGCGTACCTTCGAACTCCTCCGTTACGCTTTGGGAGGAGACCGCCCCAGTCAAACTGCCTACCATGCACTGTCCCCGATCCAGATAATGGACCTAGGTTAGAACCTCAAACGCACCAGGGTGGTATTTCAACGTTGGCTCCATGCGATCTAGCGACCGCACTTCAAAGCCTCCCACCTATCCTACACAGATCCGTTCAAAGTCCAATACAAAGCTACAGTAAAGGTTCATGGGGTCTTTCCGTCTTTCCGCGGGGAGATTGCATCATCACAAACATTTCAACTTCGCTGAGTCTCAGGAGGAGACAGTGTGGCCATCGTTACGCCATTCGTGCAGGTCGGAACTTACCCGACAAGGAATTTCGCTACCTTAGGACCGTTATAGTTACGGCCGCCGTTTACTGGGACTTCAATCAAGAGCTTGCACCCCATCATTTAATCTTCCAGCACCGGGCAGGCGTCACACCCTATACGTCCACTTTCGTGTTTGCAGAGTGCTGTGTTTTTATTAAACAGTCGCAGCCACCAATTTTTTGCAACCCCTTTTAGCTCCGTTTGTTCAACTTCACTGACTTGGGGTACACCTTCTCCCGAAGTTACGGTGTCAATTTGCCGAGTTCCTTCTCCTGAGTTCTCTCAAGCGCCTTAGAATACTCATCTCGCGCACCAGTGTCGGTTTGCGGTACGGTCGTCAATAGCTGAAGCTTAGTGGCTTTTCCTGGAAGCAGGGTATCACTCACTTCGTCTGCAAGCAGACTCGTTATCACCCCTCATCTCAGCCTGGCGGATTTGCCTACCAGGCACGACTACAGGCTTGAACCAACATATCCAACAGTTGGCTGAGCTAACCTTCTCCGTCCCCACATCGCACTATTGATCGGTACAGGAATATTGACCTGTTTCCCATCAGCTACGCATCTCTGCCTCGCCTTAGGGGCCGACTCACCCTACGCCGATGAACGTTGCGTAGGAAACCTTGCGCTTACGGCGAGGGGGCTTTTCACCCCCTTTAACGCTACTCATGTCAGCATTCGCACTTCTGATACCTCCAGCATCCGTTACCAGACACCTTCACAGGCTTACAGAACGCTCTCCTACCACGCACAGTAAACTGTGCATCCGCAGCTTCGGTAACTGGCTTAGCCCCGTTACATCTTCCGCGCAGGACGACTCGATCAGTGAGCTATTACGCTTTCTTTAAATGATGGCTGCTTCTAAGCCAACATCCTGACTGTTTTAGCCTTCCCACTTCGTTTCCCACTTAGCCAATTTTAGGGACCTTAGCTGGCGGTCTGGGTTGTTTCCCTCTTGAGTCCGGACGTTAGCACCCGGTGCTCTGTCTCCCAAGCTGTACTCGTCGGTATTCGGAGTTTGCATAGGTTTGGTAAGTCGCCATGACCCCCTAGCCTAAACAGTGCTCTACCCCCGACGGTAATACTTGAGGCACTACCTAAATAGTTTTCGGAGAGAACCAGCTATTTCCAAGTTTGTTTAGCCTTTCACCCCTATCCACAGCTCATCCCCTAATTTTGCAACATTAGTGGGTTCGGACCTCCAGTACCTGTTACGGCACCTTCATCCTGGCCATGGATAGATCACTTGGTTTCGGGTCTACACCCAGCGACTAGTCGCCCTATTCGGACTCGATTTCTCTTCGCCTCCCCTATTCGGTTAAGCTTGCCACTGAATGTAAGTCGCTGACCCATTATACAAAAGGTACGCCGTCACCCCGAAGGGCTCCGACTTTTTGTAAGCATACGGTTTCAGGATCTATTTCACTCCCCTCCCGGGGTTCTTTTCGCCTTTCCCTCACGGTACTGGTTCACTATCGGTCGATGATGAGTATTTAGCCTTGGAGGATGGTCCCCCCATATTCAGACAGGGTTTCTCGTGCCCCGCCCTACTTGTCTGCAGCCTAGTACCACCGATCGGTTTTCACATACGGGACTATCACCCACTATGGTCGGCCTTTCCATGCCGTTTTGTTAACCGATCGACTATCACTGCAAGGCTCTTCCGAATTCGCTCGCCACTACTATCGGAATCTCGGTTGATGTCTTTTCCTCTGGGTACTTAGATGTTTCAGTTCTCCAGGTTCGCTTCGCATACCTATGTATTCAGTATGCGATACCTCTTGCGAGGTGGGTTCCCCCATTCAGAAATCTCCGGATCAAAGCTTATTTGCCAGCTCCCCGAAGCTTATCGCAGGCTATCACGTCTTTCGTCGCCTATCATCGCCAAGGCATCCACCATATGCTCTTAGTCACTTGACCCTATAACTTTGATGCCTCTTGCGAAGCACAAAGCTCTAGATTTCAAAGACTGGTGAGGTCTTGCACCTCACGCGTTATGCCGTAATGTGAATATCTTTGGCTGCATCTTTCAATGCAGCTTAGAGAATATTCGTCATTACTAGATAATTTCGCATTCGCAAAATATCTGTTTTGACGCAATCAAAATGTTGCTGGCGGCACGGTGCGAATATCTTTCGATTTCGCTTTCCACCAGCAACGCTGATTTCGACTCTATGAATTTTTAAAGAACAGCCTATTGAGATGTATCTCAATACAAAAGCAGTCTGACGCAGACTGCTTTTGTATTGGGAAGCCTTCGATTGTAGCACTTTTAGTGCGCCGTTTTTGGTGGAGGATGACGGGATCGAACCGACGACCCCCTGCTTGCAAAGCAGGTGCTCTCCCAGCTGAGCTAATCCCCCGGGATCCTTCTCACCAGACATTGGAATTTTTGGTGGGTCTAGTTGGGCTCGAACCAACGACCCCTGCGTTATCAACACAGTGCTCTAACCAGCTGAGCTACAGACCCATTCCAATTCCTCGCCCCTCTCGAATTGCTTCGATCAGTGCCAGGCCTTGGCTTGTTCCAACAACCGATAAGTGTGGACGTTCAATTTTAAGCAGCGTTTTTCCAGAAAGGAGGTGATCCAGCCGCACCTTCCGATACGGCTACCTTGTTACGACTTCACCCCAGTCACGAACCCCGCCGTGGTAAGCGCCCTCCTTGCGGTTAGGCTACCTACTTCTGGCGAGACCCGCTCCCATGGTGTGACGGGCGGTGTGTACAAGACCCGGGAACGTATTCACCGTGACATTCTGATCCACGATTACTAGCGATTCCGACTTCACGCAGTCGAGTTGCAGACTGCGATCCGGACTACGACTGGCTTTATGGGATTAGCTCCCCCTCGCGGGTTGGCAACCCTTTGTACCAGCCATTGTATGACGTGTGTAGCCCCACCTATAAGGGCCATGAGGACTTGACGTCATCCCCACCTTCCTCCGGTTTGTCACCGGCAGTCCCATTAGAGTGCTCAACTGAATGTAGCAACTAATGGCAAGGGTTGCGCTCGTTGCGGGACTTAACCCAACATCTCACGACACGAGCTGACGACAGCCATGCAGCACCTGTGTTACGGTTCTCTTTCGAGCACGAAACCATCTCTGGTAACTTCCGTACATGTCAAAGGTGGGTAAGGTTTTTCGCGTTGCATCGAATTAAACCACATCATCCACCGCTTGTGCGGGTCCCCGTCAATTCCTTTGAGTTTCAACCTTGCGGCCGTACTCCCCAGGCGGTCAACTTCACGCGTTAGCTTCGTTACTGAGTCAGTTAAGACCCAACAACCAGTTGACATCGTTTAGGGCGTGGACTACCAGGGTATCTAATCCTGTTTGCTCCCCACGCTTTCGTGCATGAGCGTCAGTGCAGGCCCAGGGGATTGCCTTCGCCATCGGTGTTCCTCCGCATATCTACGCATTTCACTGCTACACGCGGAATTCCATCCCCCTCTGCCGCACTCTAGCCTTGCAGTCACAATGGCAGTTCCCAGGTTGAGCCCGGGGATTTCACCACTGTCTTACAAAACCGCCTGCGCACGCTTTACGCCCAGTAATTCCGATTAACGCTTGCACCCTACGTATTACCGCGGCTGCTGGCACGTAGTTAGCCGGTGCTTATTCTTACGGTACCGTCATGACCCGAGGATATTAGCCTCAGGCTTTTCGTTCCGTACAAAAGCAGTTTACAACCCGAGGGCCTTCATCCTGCACGCGGCATTGCTGGATCAGGCTTGCGCCCATTGTCCAAAATTCCCCACTGCTGCCTCCCGTAGGAGTCTGGGCCGTGTCTCAGTCCCAGTGTGGCTGGTCGTCCTCTCAGACCAGCTACAGATCGCAGGCTTGGTAAGCCTTTACCCCACCAACTACCTAATCTGCCATCAGCCGCTCTAGTAGCACAAGGCCCGAAGGTCCCCTGCTTTCATCCGTAGATCTCATGCGGTATTAGCCACTCTTTCGAGTAGTTATCCCCCACTACTAGGCACGTTCCGATGTATTACTCACCCGTTCGCCACTCGCCACCAGACCGAAGTCCGTGCTGCCGTTCGACTTGCATGTGTAAAGCATGCCGCCAGCGTTCAATCTGAGCCAGGATCAAACTCTATAGTTCGATCTTGAATTTAAAGTCTTTCGACTGCTCATTCACTTGACGGAAATCAGAAGATAAATCTTCTTTATTACTGTTTTTGTGAACGTTTGATAACTCCGAAGAGTTTGTTCCGTAGAACTGGCTGCTTGCCACCAAACGCCCACGCTTATCGGCTGTATTTTTTTAAGGAACCGAGACAAAATCAGCCAAAACCAATTTCAAATCTCGTTGCTTGCTGCGATCAGCGAAGCCTTGCATTGTAGCACAGTTTTCACGGCGCTTTTAGAACGCTTTTGCGTTTTCTTCTCACACCTCTTGCCGAAGAGAGAGAAGAAAACGCCTGGCGTGAGCCAGGCGTTTTGGCGTAAGAGCCTGACGATGACCTACTTTCACACGGGAACCCGCACTATCATCGGCGCAAATTCGTTTCACTGTCCTGTTCGGGATGGGAAGGAGTGGTACCAAATCGCTATGGTCATCAGGCATAAACTTTTTGTCGGATCGATCGCTTGGGCATTAACTTCTTAATCCCTTACTCTCTCTCCAACGAATTCATAGAGTCTTCTATCAGCTTTTCGATTGCGCCATCACTTGGCATAACTTGAACGATCTTTCGATCCATTCCGTCTTCATTTTCTGAGCTTCAACCCAAAGTTATAGGGTCAAGCCGCACGGGCAATTAGTACTGGTTAGCTTAACGCATTACTGCGCTTCCACACCCAGCCTATCAACGTCGTGGTCTACAACGACCCTTCAGGGGGCTCAAGGCCCCGGCAGATCTCATCTTGAAACGAGTTTCCCGCTTAGATGCTTTCAGCGGTTATCTCTTCCACACTTAGCTACCCTGCGATGCCACTGGCGTGACAACAGGTACACCAGAGGTGTGTCCACTCCGGTCCTCTCGTACTAGGAGCAGGCTTCCTCAAATCTGCAGCGCCCACGGAAGATAGGGACCAAACTGTCTCACGACGTTTTAAACCCAGCTCACGTACCTCTTTAAATGGCGAACAGCCATACCCTTGGGACCGACTACAGCCCCAGGATGAGATGAGCCGACATCGAGGTGCCAAACACCGCCGTCGATATGAACTCTTGGGCGGTATCAGCCTGTTATCCCCAGAGTACCTTTTATCCGTTGAGCGATGGCCCTTCCATACAGAACCACCGGATCACTATGTCCTGCTTTCGCATCTGCTCGACTTGTCAGTCTCGCAGTTAAGCACGCTTATGCCATTGCACTATCGTCACGATGTCCGACCGTAACTAGCGTACCTTCGAACTCCTCCGTTACGCTTTGGGAGGAGACCGCCCCAGTCAAACTGCCTACCATGCACTGTCCCCGATCCAGATAATGGACCTAGGTTAGAACCTCAAACGCACCAGGGTGGTATTTCAACGTTGGCTCCATGCGATCTAGCGACCGCACTTCAAAGCCTCCCACCTATCCTACACAGATCCGTTCAAAGTCCAATACAAAGCTACAGTAAAGGTTCATGGGGTCTTTCCGTCTTTCCGCGGGGAGATTGCATCATCACAAACATTTCAACTTCGCTGAGTCTCAGGAGGAGACAGTGTGGCCATCGTTACGCCATTCGTGCAGGTCGGAACTTACCCGACAAGGAATTTCGCTACCTTAGGACCGTTATAGTTACGGCCGCCGTTTACTGGGACTTCAATCAAGAGCTTGCACCCCATCATTTAATCTTCCAGCACCGGGCAGGCGTCACACCCTATACGTCCACTTTCGTGTTTGCAGAGTGCTGTGTTTTTATTAAACAGTCGCAGCCACCAATTTTTTGCAACCCCTTTTAGCTCCGTTTGTTCAACTTCACTGACTTGGGGTACACCTTCTCCCGAAGTTACGGTGTCAATTTGCCGAGTTCCTTCTCCTGAGTTCTCTCAAGCGCCTTAGAATACTCATCTCGCGCACCAGTGTCGGTTTGCGGTACGGTCGTCAATAGCTGAAGCTTAGTGGCTTTTCCTGGAAGCAGGGTATCACTCACTTCGTCTGCAAGCAGACTCGTTATCACCCCTCATCTCAGCCTGGCGGATTTGCCTACCAGGCACGACTACAGGCTTGAACCAACATATCCAACAGTTGGCTGAGCTAACCTTCTCCGTCCCCACATCGCACTATTGATCGGTACAGGAATATTGACCTGTTTCCCATCAGCTACGCATCTCTGCCTCGCCTTAGGGGCCGACTCACCCTACGCCGATGAACGTTGCGTAGGAAACCTTGCGCTTACGGCGAGGGGGCTTTTCACCCCCTTTAACGCTACTCATGTCAGCATTCGCACTTCTGATACCTCCAGCATCCGTTACCAGACACCTTCACAGGCTTACAGAACGCTCTCCTACCACGCACAGTAAACTGTGCATCCGCAGCTTCGGTAACTGGCTTAGCCCCGTTACATCTTCCGCGCAGGACGACTCGATCAGTGAGCTATTACGCTTTCTTTAAATGATGGCTGCTTCTAAGCCAACATCCTGACTGTTTTAGCCTTCCCACTTCGTTTCCCACTTAGCCAATTTTAGGGACCTTAGCTGGCGGTCTGGGTTGTTTCCCTCTTGAGTCCGGACGTTAGCACCCGGTGCTCTGTCTCCCAAGCTGTACTCGTCGGTATTCGGAGTTTGCATAGGTTTGGTAAGTCGCCATGACCCCCTAGCCTAAACAGTGCTCTACCCCCGACGGTAATACTTGAGGCACTACCTAAATAGTTTTCGGAGAGAACCAGCTATTTCCAAGTTTGTTTAGCCTTTCACCCCTATCCACAGCTCATCCCCTAATTTTGCAACATTAGTGGGTTCGGACCTCCAGTACCTGTTACGGCACCTTCATCCTGGCCATGGATAGATCACTTGGTTTCGGGTCTACACCCAGCGACTAGTCGCCCTATTCGGACTCGATTTCTCTTCGCCTCCCCTATTCGGTTAAGCTTGCCACTGAATGTAAGTCGCTGACCCATTATACAAAAGGTACGCCGTCACCCCGAAGGGCTCCGACTTTTTGTAAGCATACGGTTTCAGGATCTATTTCACTCCCCTCCCGGGGTTCTTTTCGCCTTTCCCTCACGGTACTGGTTCACTATCGGTCGATGATGAGTATTTAGCCTTGGAGGATGGTCCCCCCATATTCAGACAGGGTTTCTCGTGCCCCGCCCTACTTGTCTGCAGCCTAGTACCACCGATCGGTTTTCACATACGGGACTATCACCCACTATGGTCGGCCTTTCCATGCCGTTTTGTTAACCGATCGACTATCACTGCAAGGCTCTTCCGAATTCGCTCGCCACTACTATCGGAATCTCGGTTGATGTCTTTTCCTCTGGGTACTTAGATGTTTCAGTTCTCCAGGTTCGCTTCGCATACCTATGTATTCAGTATGCGATACCTCTTGCGAGGTGGGTTCCCCCATTCAGAAATCTCCGGATCAAAGCTTATTTGCCAGCTCCCCGAAGCTTATCGCAGGCTATCACGTCTTTCGTCGCCTATCATCGCCAAGGCATCCACCATATGCTCTTAGTCACTTGACCCTATAACTTTGATGCCTCTTGCGAAGCACAAAGCTCTAGATTTCAAAGACTGGTGAGGTCTTGCACCTCACGCGTTATGCCGTAATGTGAATATCTTTGGCTGCATCTTTCAATGCAGCTTAGAGAATATTCGTCATTACTAGATAATTTCGCATTCGCAAAATATCTGTTTTGACGCAATCAAAATGTTGCTGGCGGCACGGTGCGAATATCTTTCGATTTCGCTTTCCACCAGCAACGCTGATTTCGACTCTATGAATTTTTAAAGAACAGCCTATTGAGATGTATCTCAATACAAAAGCAGTCTGACGCAGACTGCTTTTGTATTGGGAAGCCTTCGATTGTAGCACTTTTAGTGCGCCGTTTTTGGTGGAGGATGACGGGATCGAACCGACGACCCCCTGCTTGCAAAGCAGGTGCTCTCCCAGCTGAGCTAATCCCCCGGGATCCTTCTCACCAGACATTGGAATTTTTGGTGGGTCTAGTTGGGCTCGAACCAACGACCCCTGCGTTATCAACACAGTGCTCTAACCAGCTGAGCTACAGACCCATTCCAATTCCTCGCCCCTCTCGAATTGCTTCGATCAGTGCCAGGCCTTGGCTTGTTCCAACAACCGATAAGTGTGGACGTTCAATTTTAAGCAGCGTTTTTCCAGAAAGGAGGTGATCCAGCCGCACCTTCCGATACGGCTACCTTGTTACGACTTCACCCCAGTCACGAACCCCGCCGTGGTAAGCGCCCTCCTTGCGGTTAGGCTACCTACTTCTGGCGAGACCCGCTCCCATGGTGTGACGGGCGGTGTGTACAAGACCCGGGAACGTATTCACCGTGACATTCTGATCCACGATTACTAGCGATTCCGACTTCACGCAGTCGAGTTGCAGACTGCGATCCGGACTACGACTGGCTTTATGGGATTAGCTCCCCCTCGCGGGTTGGCAACCCTTTGTACCAGCCATTGTATGACGTGTGTAGCCCCACCTATAAGGGCCATGAGGACTTGACGTCATCCCCACCTTCCTCCGGTTTGTCACCGGCAGTCCCATTAGAGTGCTCAACTGAATGTAGCAACTAATGGCAAGGGTTGCGCTCGTTGCGGGACTTAACCCAACATCTCACGACACGAGCTGACGACAGCCATGCAGCACCTGTGTTACGGTTCTCTTTCGAGCACGAAACCATCTCTGGTAACTTCCGTACATGTCAAAGGTGGGTAAGGTTTTTCGCGTTGCATCGAATTAAACCACATCATCCACCGCTTGTGCGGGTCCCCGTCAATTCCTTTGAGTTTCAACCTTGCGGCCGTACTCCCCAGGCGGTCAACTTCACGCGTTAGCTTCGTTACTGAGTCAGTTAAGACCCAACAACCAGTTGACATCGTTTAGGGCGTGGACTACCAGGGTATCTAATCCTGTTTGCTCCCCACGCTTTCGTGCATGAGCGTCAGTGCAGGCCCAGGGGATTGCCTTCGCCATCGGTGTTCCTCCGCATATCTACGCATTTCACTGCTACACGCGGAATTCCATCCCCCTCTGCCGCACTCTAGCCTTGCAGTCACAATGGCAGTTCCCAGGTTGAGCCCGGGGATTTCACCACTGTCTTACAAAACCGCCTGCGCACGCTTTACGCCCAGTAATTCCGATTAACGCTTGCACCCTACGTATTACCGCGGCTGCTGGCACGTAGTTAGCCGGTGCTTATTCTTACGGTACCGTCATGACCCGAGGATATTAGCCTCAGGCTTTTCGTTCCGTACAAAAGCAGTTTACAACCCGAGGGCCTTCATCCTGCACGCGGCATTGCTGGATCAGGCTTGCGCCCATTGTCCAAAATTCCCCACTGCTGCCTCCCGTAGGAGTCTGGGCCGTGTCTCAGTCCCAGTGTGGCTGGTCGTCCTCTCAGACCAGCTACAGATCGCAGGCTTGGTAAGCCTTTACCCCACCAACTACCTAATCTGCCATCAGCCGCTCTAGTAGCACAAGGCCCGAAGGTCCCCTGCTTTCATCCGTAGATCTCATGCGGTATTAGCCACTCTTTCGAGTAGTTATCCCCCACTACTAGGCACGTTCCGATGTATTACTCACCCGTTCGCCACTCGCCACCAGACCGAAGTCCGTGCTGCCGTTCGACTTGCATGTGTAAAGCATGCCGCCAGCGTTCAATCTGAGCCAGGATCAAACTCTATAGTTCGATCTTGAATTTAAAGTCTTTCGACTGCTCATTCACTTGACGGAAATCAGAAGATAAATCTTCTTTATTACTGTTTTTGTGAACGTTTGATAACTCCGAAGAGTTTGTTCCGTAGAACTGGCTGCTTGCCACCAAACGCCCACGCTTATCGGCTGTATTTTTTTAAGGAACCGAGACAAAATCAGCCAAAACCAATTTCAAATCTCGTTGCTTGCTGCGATCAGCGAAGCCTTGCATTGTAGCACAGTTTTCAAAGCTGTTTCGCAATTTCTTTGAGAGCTTGCGAGGCAGTTGTTTGCTGCGATGGATTGAACTATAGCATAGGTGAAACCCTAGGCCGCCATTTTTTGACACAAAAACTTCATGCAGCGACGTGGTCTTTGCTGGCAGCTTGAGGGTTGCAGGAGATAGAGGCAGAGGCCTGACGGCCTCTGCCTCTATGGCATCCATACATAATGCGCGCACGATGGCACTGATTACTTTGTTGGACGCTCAACTGGCGTTCGGGCATGTGGCCCTTCTGGACCACACCACTTTTTCCCTGGAAGCCGGCGAGCGTGTCGGCTTGATTGGCCGTAACGGCGCTGGTAAGTCTTCGCTGCTCAAGATCCTGGGCGGCTTGGCCAAGGCCGATGACGGCCAGCTCCAGGTTCAAAACGGGGTCCGCATTACTTATGTGGCGCAAGAGCCGGATCTGAACCCTGAGCACACGATCTTCGAGTCTGCTTCGGACGGCATTGCAGCGGTGATTGCAATCCGCGAGCGCTATCTGGCGGGCGGTGAAGGCGAGGATCTGGATGCGCTGCAGACGCAGATCGAGGCTTATGACGCCTGGAACTGGGAGCAGCGCGTGGAAGAGACGCTGCAGCGCCTGCATCTGGACCCCACCGCTTTGGTGGGCAGCCTGTCTGGCGGCACCCGCAAGCGCGTGGCATTGGCACAGGCTCTGGTGGCCCGCCCCGACGTGCTGCTGCTGGACGAGCCGACCAACCACCTGGACCTGGATTCGATCGAGTGGCTGGAAGAGCTGCTGATTGCGTTCAAGGGCAGCGTCGTCACCATTACCCACGACCGCAGCTTTCTGGATCGCATTGCGACACGCATCGTGGAACTGGATAGAGGCATTCTGCGCACCTACCCTGGCAATTTTTCCCAGTATGTGCTGCAGAAGGAAGAGCAGCTCAATCAGGAAGCGATCATCAACGCCAAGGCCGACAAGCTGCTGGCCCAGGAAGAGATCTGGATCCGCAAGGGTGTGGAAGCCCGCCGCACCCGCAGCCAAAGCCGTATTTCCCGCCTGCAGGAGCTGCGGGCCAATCGCGCACAGCGCCGCGATGTGCTGGGTGGCGTGAATATGGATATCGCCTCGGGCAAGGGCGACGGCTATCAGGGCAAGATCGTGGCCGAGCTCACCGGTGTCAGCAAGACCTTTGGTGAAAAGAAGATCGTTGAAAGATTCAGCGGCACCATCCTGCGTGGCGACAAGGTGGGCCTGCTGGGGCCGAACGGCGCCGGCAAGACCACCTTGCTCAAGATGATTCTGGGCGAGCTGGCTCCCGACAGCGGTCAGGTACGCCTGGGGGGCAATCTTCAGGTGGCTTACTTCGACCAGATGCGCCACCAGGTGGATCTGGATGCGACCCTGGAGGACTTCATCAGCCCGGGCAGCGAGTGGATCGAGATCGGCAGCCAGAAAAAGCACGTCAAGAGCTATCTGGCCGACTTTCTGTTCTCTCCGGCCCGTGCGCACTCCCCGGTCCGATCGCTGTCTGGCGGCGAGCGCAACCGTTTGCTGCTGGCCCGCCTGTTTGCCCGCCCTGCCAATGTCCTGGTGCTGGACGAGCCGACCAACGACCTCGACATCGAGACGCTGGACATGCTGGAAGAGCTGCTGCAGAACTATGACGGTACGGTCTTCCTCGTCAGCCACGACCGTACCTTCCTGGACAACGTGGTCACCAGCACTATTGCCTGGGAAGGTCCGGGCCACTGGCGTGAATACGAAGGTGGCGTGACGGACTGGATGGAGCAGTCACGCCGCAGCAAGGCGATTGCCGAAGCAGCACAGGCCAAGGCTCAGCCCAAGGAGGAAGCCAAACCGGCGCAAGCCCGTAGCGAAACGCCCGCAGCAACGACTGCCAAGAAAAAGCTCAGCTACAAGGAGCAGCGTGAGCTGGAAGCCCTGCCTGAGCTGATTGCCTCACTGGAGGCCGAGCAGAAGCAGATTCAGGATGCACTGGCCGACGGCAGCCTGTATGCATCCGATAACGCCAAGGCGGTTGCCATGCATCAGCGCGATGCGGAGATTGACGAAGCGCTGATGGAGGCGCTGGAGCGCTGGACGTTGCTGTCCGAATAACGCCTAGCCTATCAATAAGAAGAGCGCCTTACGCTTGTCTTCCATGAGTTTCGGCATATAAAGCACCTGGACTCATTAAACGACAAGCGCAAGGCGCTCTCTTTTTAGATAGCCTCAGATCCGGTGATGGACTTGATCGGATCCGCCACGCAGCCTGCCCAGCAACGCCTGCGCAATCTGTGGCAAGGGCAGTACCTCGTCGGCAGCGCCATGGGCAATCGCTTCACGGGGCATGCCAAAGACTATGCAGCTGGCCTCATCCTGCACCAAGTTGTAGCTACCCGCATTGCGCATCTCGCGCATGGCTGTCGCTCCGTCGGCCCCCATGCCGGTCAGCATGATCCCGTAGGCATTGCGGCCGGCATGAGCGGCCACGGATTTGAACAGCACCTCCACCGATGGCTTGTGACGGTTCACGGGCGGTGCGTCGTCGACTACGGCCACATAGTTGGCGCCACTGCGTGCGATAGAGAAATGCTTACCGCCGGGAGCGATATAGGCATGACCTGGCAGCAGGCGCTCGCCATGCACGGCTTCCTTGACCGTCATCTGACACAGGCTGTTGAGCCGCGCCGCGAAGCTGGTCGTAAAGCCCGGCGGCATATGCTGGGTGATGACAATGGCCGGGCAGTCTGCCGGCAGATGCGTGAGCACTTCACGGATGGCCTCAGTACCGCCGGTCGAGGCACCGATGGCAATGATCTTCTCGGTGGAAATACGTCCCAGCAAACCAGAGACAGGCGCGGGACGGGCCGCAGCGGCGGGCCGGCTTGCAGCGCCAGCTGCCACACCACTGGGAGCAACCGCCAGCCGCCGCACCTGGGCGACGGCTGCCACGCGGATCTTGTCCACAATCTGGCTGGCCAGCTCCTGCAGGCCATTGGCCACACCGACACGGGGCTTGGCCACAAAATCGATGGCACCCAACTCCAGCGCACGCATGGTGACCTCAGCACCGCGCTCGGTCAGCGTGGAGATCATCAGCACGGGCATGGGCCGCAGGGACATGAGCCGCCCCAGAAAGTCAATGCCATCCATGCGGGGCATTTCCACATCCAGCGTAATCACGTCCGGGTTCAACTCGCGAATCATCTCGCGGGCAATCAGCGGGTCATTGGCCGTACCGATGCACTCCATATCATGCTGACGGTTGATGATCTCGGCCAGCAGACTGCGCACCAGCGCGGAGTCGTCCACCACGATCACCCGGATTTTTGGCTTTATCAACGCTCAACCTTCCTCAAAACAAGTCCACCGACCCGCCAGCCGTATTGCGCGCCACCACGGCGGCATTGCCACGGCTGAACTCTTGCTGCACCAGAGCCTCGGGATGGGCATGGGCCAGACGCTTGACCATGGCCTTGCCGGTGGACGGAAAAAATACCACCTTGCGCGGATAGATGTCCAGCACGTCCTGGGAGACGATGGGAATGCGCTCGGTTTGCAGATATTCGGTGACGAACGAGGTATTGCGCTCGCCCACATTCATGGTCGTGAAGTTGGCCATGACCTGACCGCCACCGAAAATCTTGGCCTGCATGGACTCACGCCGTGCGCCCAGTTTGAGCATCTCGTTGATCAGCAATTCCATGGCGTAGGAGCCGTAGCGCCCCGAGACATCGCTGCTGTCCCCATCCGGCAACATGAAATGATTCATGCCGCCAACGCGCATGAAACGGTCCCAGAGACAGGCGGCAATGCAGGAGCCCAGCACCGTGACGATGGTCATATCCTCGCGGGAGACAAAGTACTCACCGGGCAGCACCTTGGCCGCATTGAGCTGGAAATGCGGATCGAAGTAGAAAAACGAGGCTTCGCCGCGCTGGCGTGGCTGACGCTTGAGCTGCTCCAGCGAGGCAGCAGGTGCCGCAGCAGCGGGGTCTGGGTAATCTGCTGCACCATAGTTGTGCACACGCATGGAAGCTCTGCGCTCTATTTTCGCAGCCAGTTCGGCTGAAGGCGGATTCATCATGCGGCAAGCCCTCTCAGTTCAGCCTCATTGGCGCTCATAAACCGTCTTGCCCTTGAGTGCAAACAGGTCACGAGAATCGCTGAAATTTTCAGCATGCCCCACAAACAGCAGGCCACCGGGCTGCATCACGCGATGGATGCGCTCCAGCACACGGCGCTGCGTTGCGGCATCGAAATAAATCATCACGTTGCGGCAGAAAACCACGTCAAAAGACTCACGGAACGTGTAATCGCCCGCAATCAGATTGACGTTGAGAAAGTCCACCATGCGCCGGATCTCGGGCTTGATCCGCACCATGCCTGCATTGGTAGCACGACCCCGCAGAAAGAAACGATGCAGCCGCTCGGTACTCACTCCCTTGAGGTTTTCAGCCCGATAGACCCCGCGCGAGGCAACGTCCAGCACCCGTGAATCGATATCGCTGGCCGTCAGGGCGAAGCTGGCCGATGCGCCCAGGTTCTCCACCGCCGTCATCAGAATCGAGTACGGCTCTTCCCCTGTGGAAGCCGCACTGCACCAGACCTTCCAGCCATTGCCTGCAGGCTTGTGGCTGCGCAGATGCTGGGCCAGGATCTCGAAATGATGGGCCTCGCGGAAGAACGAGGTCAGATTGGTCGTCAGTGCGTTGACGAACTCCTGCCACTCCGGACCGTCGTTGATGGATTCCAGCCAGTCCAGATAGCTGCCGAAGCTGTCATGCCCCGTATCCCGCAACCGGCGCGACAAGCGGCTATAGACCATGGCGTGCTTGCCATCGTGCAGGCTGATACCCGCACGCTTGTAGATCAGCGCCTGCACCCGGGAAAAATCGCGCCCGGACCAGGCAAACTCGCGCCCCTGCGCCAGCGGACCAAATGATGCGCCCAGCGGGGCATCGACCTCTTGGGTGTTTCGAGCCAAAGAGGAAGCAGAGGCGGAATGGCGTTCCGGGTTCAGCACATCGATTCCGGCGCGGCTCAGGCTTCAGAGGCCACCAGGCCCATGTCCACATTGCCCATGAGCTTCTCGATGTCCAGCAGGATCAGCATGCGCTCGCTCACCGATCCCAGACCCAGAATGCAGCCGTTGTCGATGGCGCTCTCGATATCGGGTGCGGGACGAATGGCTTCGGCGGACAGCTCCATCACATCGCTGACCGAATCCACCACGATACCGACCACGCGGCTGCCCAGGTTCAGGATGATGACCACGGTGAAGGCGTTGTACTCGATCTCCGAGCAGTTGAAGCGCAGGCGCATGTCCACGATGGGCACGATGGTGCCGCGCAGGTTGACCACGCCCTTGATGAACTCCGGTGCATTGGCAATTCGGGTCGGCTGTTCGTAGCCACGAATTTCCTGCACCTTGAGGATGTCGATGCCGTATTCCTCCTCGCCCAGGCGGAAGGTCAGGTACTCGCGTGCGCCCGTGGCCACGCCTGCTGCAGTCTTGTTGGTCTGGTTCATTTCAGCTCCTTGAGGCCTAGTGCCATGCGGATGATTGGATTGGCGCTGCGTGGGCAGCGGCTCAATGACGGGTTCTGCGCACCAGGGCGCCGGTGTCCAGGATCAGGGCCACCGAGCCATCCCCCAAAATCGTGGCTCCGGAGACATTGGGAACCTTGCGGTAGTTGCTCTCCAGGTTCTTGACCACCACCTGATGCTGGCCCAGCAGCTCATCCACCAGCAGGGCCACGCGGCTGCCATCGGCCTCGACCACCACCATGATGTTGCTGGTCTTGCTCTCATCGGCGCGCGGCACCTGGAAGGTGCGTTCCAGCGCAATCACCGGCATGTATTCGTCACGAACCTTGACCAGTTGCGTGCCATTGGCCACCGTGTTCACATCGTCGGTATTGACCTGGAAGGACTCCACCACCGACGACAGCGGCAGGATGTAGACCTCGTCCTCCACGCCGACGGACATGCCGTCCATGATGGCCAGGGTCAGCGGCAGCCGCACCGCCACCTTCATGCCCACACCGGCCGTGGATTCGATCTCCACCGTGCCGCCCAGCGAGGTGATATTGCGCTTGACCACATCCATGCCAACGCCACGGCCAGAGACATCGGTCACCACATCGGCCGTGGAAAAGCCTGGCGCGAAAATCAGTTGCCAGACCTCGCTGTCGGGCATGCTGTCGGATACGTCCATGCCGCGCTCGCGCGCCTTGCGCAGAATCTTCTCGCGATTCATGCCCTTGCCGTCGTCACGCACCTCGATGACGATGGAGCCGCCTTGATGCGAAGCCGCCAGCGTCAGCGTGCCGTGCTCGGACTTGCCCGCCGCCAGGCGGTCTTCGGGCAGCTCGATACCGTGATCGACGCTGTTGCGCACCAGATGGGTCAGCGGATCGGTGATCTTTTCGACCAGGCCCTTGTCCAGCTCGGTGGCCTCACCCAATGTGATGAGGTCGATCTTCTTGCCCATCTTGCCGGCCAGATCGCGCAGCATGCGCGGAAAGCGGCTGAACACGGTAGACATGGGAATCATGCGGATCGACATCACCGATTCCTGCAGATCGCGGGTGTTGCGATCCAGGTCGGCCAGCCCCGCCAGCAATTGCTGATAGGCGGCCGGATCCAGCCCCTGGCTATTCTGCGCCAGCATGGCCTGGGTAATGACCAGTTCGCCCACCAGATTGATCAGCTGGTCCACCTTCTTCACATCCACGCGGATGCTGGTGGACTCCATATGAGCAGCGGCCTTGGGCGCAGTTTTTGCAGTATTTTGAGCCGCCAGAGCCTGTCCATTCTGCGCAGACTGCTCTTTATTCAAGAGCAACCCTGGCGCTCCTGGAGAGCCAGGAAAGAAGCCGTAGGCCTCTTCGGGCGGCAGATTATGAGGCGGCAATGCAGCCTCGTCCTGCACGGGCTCAGAGATCTCTTCCGGAGTCTCGGCCTCGATCACGGCCGCAGGCTGCTGCGCATCGCTGATCTGTACTTGTTCCTTGGAGACATGGAAGACAAACAGATCGCGCAGTTCATCGTCGGTCGATGCGGTTCTGACCCGGAACAGACGATAGCCATCGGCTGCGCCGGGCTGGTCCTGTATGGTGCCCAGGCCCGGAATATCGCGGAACAGCTCCTTGATGGCATCCCCCATCTCCAGCTTGCTCAAAGGGCCGATATTGATTTGCAGCGTACGTGCGCCAGCAGGCGGCTCGGTACCGATGACAGCGTCGGAAATGGCAGGCACGGCTTGCGGAACGTGGCTGACCTGGGGCTCGGCGATCACGGCCACAGGCTCCACCGCCGGCTGCTCGGTCGCCACGCTGCCAAGCTGAGGGATTTCCGTCAGCCCCTGAGCCAGGGTCTCGATGCGCATGACCAGCTCGGCCGTGGACATGGGCTCGCCCTCACCTCCGGCCTGATGGCGGGCCAGCAAGCTGCGACTGGCGTCGGCCGACTCCAGCAGCACATCCACCATGGCAGGCACCGGCGTGATCTCGTGACGGCGCAATCGGTCCAGAAGGGACTCCATGCGATGGGTCAGCTCGGTCACATCCGAGAAGCCAAACGTGGCGGCACCTCCCTTGATGGAGTGCGCGCAGCGAAAGATGCCGTTGAGCTCCTCGTCATTGGCCGCAGACAAGTCCAGGCTGAGCAGCATCTGCTCCATCTGGTCGAGGTTCTCGCTCGCTTCCTCGAAAAAGATTTGATAGAACTGGCTCAGGTCAAAGTCTGCGCCTGCGCCATCCTGGTGTAAGTCCGCCATGGTGTTTCCTGCTGTTGTTCTTGGTCTATCGGCTTATCGCAGCACTTTTTGAATGACTTCGATCAATCGGTTGGGGTCGAAAGGCTTGACCAACCATCCCGTAGCCCCCGCAGCACGACCGGCCTGCTTCATCTGATCGCTGGATTCGGTGGTCAAAATAAGGATGGGGGTTCCCTGGAATTTGGGATCCTCGCGCAGCTTGCGCGTCAGGCCGATGCCATCCAGGCGCGGCATGTTCTGGTCGGCCAGTACCAGATCAATGTTCTGCGCTTTCGCTTTTTCAAGCGCATCCACTCCGTCGACGGCTTCCACCACCTTAAAACCTGCACCGGTCAATGTGAAAGACACCATCTTTCGCATCGAGGGGGAATCATCAACAGCCAGAATCGATCGCATGTATAGCTCCAACAGATGGGCAACAGGAAATAGGGTGAAAGGTCAAAACAGCTCCACGGAGCCAGCATCCATCTCGCTTTGCGTGACGGGATTGGGTCTGTCGGGCAGTTGCGGAAGACAGGCGGGCCCGTCTTCTTCCTCGTCCACGCCCATGGTGGCCGCCCCCAGGCGCAGCGCACAGGCTTGCAAGGTGGAGGACATATGGGCAATCAGCTGAGAGGACATGTCGTGAAACTGCAACTCCGTCACCGCCAGACGCAAAGCCTCGCGCGCGCCTTCCAGAACGCCAGCATCAGACTGGCCGTGATGCGACAATTGCCCATTGGCCTCATCGAAACGCTGCAGCAGATTCTGCGTGGCATGGTCGAGCAGACCCTCAAGACGCTGCAAGTCACGCAGCGTGACGAGCAAGGCATCTTGCAGCTCCGCGGCCACCATGACGGGCATGGCGACCGCAGGCACACCCGATGGGTTTTGCGTTGTCTGCATTGTTACTCCAACAGCGATTGGCCTTGCATGACGGGCTGACCGTCATGCTCCGTGCAAGGAACCGGCTCCAGTTCGCCGCCGCAGCTTTCGCTCACGATTTGACGACTATTGCTTCCCATGTTCCAAAATGTATCTAATGATAGCGCCCTTGGCTATGAGCAATCGCAGGAACAGCGTGTGAAGATCCTTCATATTGAAGACTCTCCCGCCGATCAGACTCTGGCACGCCTGAGTCTCAAGCGCGGTCAATTACCCTGTCTGCTCACGACAGTGGACAGTCTGCAGGCCACCGAAGCGGCGCTGCAGGCGCAGAATTTCGACCTGATCCTGGCCGACTACCACCTGCCAGGCTTTACCGCACTCGACGTCTGGGAGCTGGTGCGCCGGCTGCCCGAGCATCCGCCTTTCGTGTTGCTGTCGGGTGCCATTGGCG
Organism: Comamonas resistens; assembly: GCF_030064165.1. NCBI lineage: Bacteria > Pseudomonadati > Pseudomonadota > Betaproteobacteria > Burkholderiales > Comamonadaceae > Comamonas > Comamonas resistens. Next base: position 534,733 of record NZ_CP125947.1, on the reverse strand, counting down.
AATCTGCCGCCGTGGACATCATGCGCCTGGGCATCAGCGACTACCTGCTCAAGGACCAGATCGCCAGCCTGCCTCATGTGGTCAAGCGCGCCCTGGAAGTACATGAAGCCCGGCGCGCCCGACGCCGCGCCATGCAGGAGCTGGCGGCCTCCGAAAAACGCCTGGCCGAGCTGACCGAGCATCTGCACACCAGCATCGAGCAGGAGCGCGCCGGCATTTCGCGTGAAATTCACGACGATATCGGAGGCTCGCTCACCGCCGTCAAATTCGATCTGGCCTGGATACGGCGCAACAGCCCCGAAGGTGGGCTGCGCGAGCACGCCCAATCCGCTCTGCAGATGCTGGAGCATGCGCTGGGGGCCAGCCAGCGCATCATGCAGAACCTGCGCCCGCCGGTACTGGACCAGGGCCTGCTGCCCGCCATTCAGTGGCTGGTGCAGGACTTCGAGCGCCGCACCGGCATTCCCGCCAGGCTCGATGTGCGCTGCCAGCAGGCCGAGTTTGCCCCCGCGCTGCAGGTTGTGGTCTATCGCACAGCCCAGGAGGCTTTGACCAATGTCAGCAAATATGCCCAAGCCAGCCAGGTCACGCTGGATCTATCCGATCACGAGGATTTTTTGACACTGGAAGTAACAGATGACGGGGTAGGCTTGAGCCCCGCAGATCGCGAAAAGCCCCAGTCCTTCGGCCTCAGAGGCCTGAATGAGCGTGCGCGCACCGTACAAGGCTGGCTGGATGTGAGTAGTCAGCCCGGTCGGGGAAGCTCTATCATCCTCACCATTCCTCTGACCGACATCAAAACATGAGCAAACGCAGTGCCTGTCCATGTTGCGACCGTCGGACTGTTTCCCTGGGAGAGCGACTTTGATCCACGTGGTGCTATGCGATGACCATGCCATCTTGCGAAGAGGCATACGCGACACCTTGGCCGAAGCCACAGACATCCGTGTCACCGCCGAGGCAGGCAGCTACGCCGAGCTGCGCGAGGCCCTGCGCGAAGCCGCCTGCGATGTGCTGCTGCTGGACATCAACATGCCGGGCCGCAGCGGCCTGGAAGTGCTGACCAGCGTACGGGAAACCCATCCACAGATCCGCGTCATCATGGTCTCCATGTACCCCGAGGATCAGTACGCCCTGCGCAGCATCAAGGCCGGCGCGGCCGGTTATGCCAACAAGGCGGGCGACCCGGTGCTGCTGATCGAGGCCGTGCGTACCGTTCATGCCGGCCGCAAGTACCTGACCGCCGAGGTCGCGCAGATGCTGGCCGACAGCCTGGCCCAGCCAGCCGCCCCCGTGCCGCACGAGGCCTTGTCCGAGCGCGAGATGCAGACCCTCTTGAAAATTGCCAGCGGCCAGCGCCAGACCGATATTGCGCAGGAACTGATGCTCAGCCCCAAAACCGTGAGCGTCTACCGGGCCCGGGTACTGGAAAAGCTGGGCTTGAGCAGCAATGCCGAGTTGACCGCCTACGCGATTCATAACAAGCTGATTTGACCCCCCTGAGGCGCTTGCCTAGGCGGCCCCGCGCCTTCCCCTAGCCGGGCGCCCCCCAGAGGAGGACGACAGCCTCGCTGCGCGGCGGCGCTTGTTCGCTGCCCCTGATCTGGATTGCGCCAGTTTTGAAGAAAATGGTCTCTAACGCTTACCTACTCTGCGCCAGCAGCTATCAAAACAGCTAAATCAGGCCTGCAACTAAACGCCAAAAATCGTCATGCCCTTTTGCAGCAAGGCCACCAGCGGCTGCTCCAGCAAGGGCAAGGTCGCGGTCAAACCCACCAGACCCACGGTCAAGGTGACCGGAAAGCCCACGGCATAGATATTCATCTGCGGCGCCACGCGCGAGATGATGCCCAGCACCAGGTTGACGAAGAGCAGCATGGCAATCATGGGCAGGGCAATCCAGAACGCACTGGAAAAGACTGCGCTGCCCATCTCGTGCAGACGCATCTGGGCAATGGCATGCATGAAGTTGCCATCGACGGGAAAAGCCTCAAAGCTCTTGAGCACTGCCATCAGCACCAGCAAATGGCCGTTGATGACAATGAACAGCAGCGTGGCAATCTGCACCATGAAGCGCGCCACCGCACTGAGCTGGGCATTGCTGGTCGGATCGAAGAACGACGCAAAGTTCAGACCCATTTGCAAACCGACGACTTCTCCGGCAACCTCGATCGCCGCCATCACCAGGCGCACGGCAAAGCCTACCGACAAGCCCACCACCACCTGCTGCACCAGCGTACCCAGCGCCTGGGGCGAGGCAATGCTGACCACGGTCTGATCACCCAATATGGGCTGAGCGCAGAGCGCCACCAGAAAGGCCAGCCCGACCTTGAGCCGCATGGGAATGGCCCGCTGAGAAAACACGGGCGCCGTGGTGAACAGCGCCAGCACGCGCACAAAAGGCCAAATCAGCGGCGACAGCCAGGCGGCAATCTGGGCTTCGCTAAAGGAAATCATCCCACCGAGCCTGGAATGCTTTCTATGGTGCGGCGAATGAAATCCACCAGCGTGGACAGCATCCAAGGCCCGGCCACAGCAAACACCAGCACCGCTGCCAGCAACTTGGGCACAAAGGCCAGCGTGGCCTCATGCACCTGGGTCACGGCCTGAAAGACGCTGACCAGCAAGCCCACGCCCATGACCACGCCCAGCACCGGCATGGAGATCATGAGCAACAGAGTCAAGGCCTCGCGGCCAAAGGTCAGAACAAATTGAGAAGTCATGACGCTCTCTTCAAAATTCAACGAATCCAATACGCTTGCAACTGGCGCGGCTCAATGTGCGAGACACCGAGGAAGGGCCGCCCCGCACCGAAGGTGTCGTCCCCCTTGGGGAAGGCGCGGGGCCGCCTAGGCAAGCGCCTCAGGGGGATCCGCTATGTTGCGAAGCTGGCGGCCAGCGACCCAATAATTAAGTTCCAGCCATCGGCCAGCACAAACAGCATGAGCTTGAAAGGCAGAGCCACCAGCACCGGCGAAAGCATCATCATGCCCAGCGACATCAGGATGGAAGACACCACCATGTCGATGACCAGAAACGGAATGAAGATCATGAAGCCGATCTGGAACGCCGTTTTCAGCTCGCTGGTCACAAAGGCGGGCACCAGCACGCGCAGCGGCGCGGTTTCGGCGGTGACATCGGCGTCGAGCTTGGCCAGACGCTTGAACAGGGCGAAATCCGACTGGCGTGTCTGCTTGAGCATGAAGCCCCGCATGGGAGCCTCGGCCTTTTCGATGGCCTGCTCGAAGCTGATGCTGTTCTGGGTATAGGGCAGGTAGGCATCCTGATAGACCTTGTCCAGCGTGGGCCCCATCACGAACATGGTGAGAAACAGCGACAGACCGATCACCACCTGATTGGGCGGAGCCGACTGCGTACCCAGCGCCTGACGCAGCAGGCTCAGCACGATGACGATGCGGGTGAAACCCGTCATCAACAGCAGGATGGCGGGCAGGAACGACAGTGCCGTAAAGAACAGCAAGGTCTGGATGGGCACGGAATAGCTGGTGCCGCCACCGCTCTGGCCGACCAGCAGCGGCAAACTGGCGGGTGCGCCCTGGGCGGCGGCCACCAGCGGCAACGCCAGCAAAAGACCCGTCGCCGCACGAGATACGAACTTAGTCATTTCCTGAATTCCGGGCAGATCCATCGGCCTGAGCCTGGATCAACGAATCGTTGAACGACGGCATGGCTGGTGAATGCGCTACATAAGAATGAGCTGCCTGCGCAGATGCAGCCTGCGTTTTCAGCACATGCAGGCATTGAATCTGCTGCGCCGTCACGCCCAGCACCAGGCGTACGGCCTCGGCGCCCTCGCCCACTTGCACCGTCATCACACGCTGCTGGGGGCCAATGGACAGCGTGCCCAGCACCTGCGATGGCAGCGGTGCGGCTCCGCGCGCCATGCCCATGCCGCGGGGCAGCAGGTTCTTTTGCTGCAAACGGCGCACCAGCCATGGCAGCGCTGCCATGGCCGCCACAAACAAGGCGACCAGGGCCAGCGTGGGCCACATGGAAGGAGCCGCTGCCGCGCCCGCTGCGTTCTCAACCACGGCTGACCCGGCGCAGGCGCTCGGACGGCGTGACCACATCGGTCAGGCGGATACCGAACTTGTCGTTGACCACCACCACCTCGCCCTGGGCGATCAGATAGCCGTTGACCAGCACGTCCATGGGCTCGCCGGCCAGCGCATCGAGCTCGACCACCGAGCCCTGTGCCAGCTGCAGAATGTATTTGATGGGTACCTTGGTGCGGCCCAGCTCCACGGACAGCTGAACCGGAATGTCCAGCACCATGTTGATGTCATGCACCGGCACATCGCCGTAATTGCGCGAGGCGTCGCCTGACAGCGGGCCGCCCTGCTCGGACATATCGGCTCCTTCTGCGGCCTGGTCATGCTGACGCTGCTCTTCCAGCGCCTCGGCCCAACCGGAAAACGGATCATCGCCCGCGGGCTTGTTGTCATCAATTGCCATGCTTCTCTCCCATCCAGCCGGACTCGCCGCCACGCAGGCTGCGCTCCACGCGGATTGCGTATTTGTCGTTGTGCGTGCCGTACTGGCACTCGAAAACCGGAACCCCACCGATGGAGGCGCGAATCAGCGGCTCGCGGTCGAGTTCAATGAAATCACCGGGGCGCATGGCCAGCAGCTGCTCCACCGTGGCGTCGGCACGGGCCAGCTCGGCCACCAAGGTCACCTCGGCGGCCTGAATCTCGCGCGTCAGCACCTTGACCCAGCGGCGGTCCACCTCGATGGCATCGCCCTGGGTGGACGAATACAGCACATCGCGAATCGGCTCCAACGTCGCATAAGGCATGCAGATATGGATGGAACCCGAGATATCGCCGATCTCCAGCTGGAATGCGGTCGAAACCACGATTTCGCTGGGCGTGGCGATATTGGCGAACTGAGGCTGCATTTCCGAGCGCTGATAGGCCAGCTCCAGCGGATAGATGCCATGCCAGGCTTTTTTGTATTCCTCGCAGACCACATTGACCAGGCGGTTGATCACGCGCTGCTCGGTGGTCGAAAAATCACGGCCCTCGATACGGGTCTGCAGGCGGCCCGTGCCGCCATACAGCGTGTCGATCACGCCAAAGACCAGCGAAGGCTCGCAGACGATCAGACCGTTGCCACGCAAGGGGCGGATGGCCATGATGTTGAAATTGGTGGGCACGGCCAGCTCGCGCAGAAAAGCGCTGTAGCGCTGCACCGTCACCGTGCCGACGGAAACCTCGGGGCTGCGGCGAATGAAGTTGAACAGGCCGATACGGAAATTGCGGGCAAAACGCTCGTTGACAATTTCCATGGTGGGCATGCGCCCACGCACGATGCGTTCCTGGCTGGAGATGTCGTAGCTGCGAACCTGGCCGAGATCGACCTCCACCACTTCAGAGCGCTGGCTCTCGCCGGTAACGCCTTCCAGAAGAGCATCAACCTCTTCCTGAGAGAGAAAAGAATCGCTCATGCATTTCCTCCCGGCTTACTGGATGATGAAGCTGGCAAACAGCACGCGGCGCACGGGGTTCTTGCGGCTGGAGCGGGGGCGATCCTCGTCCGCATCCTCGTCGTCACGCGCACGCTTCTTGGCATTGGCACCAAAGCCCAGGGGGGCGGACACCTCTTCCAGAATGTCGGCCGCCAGCTTTTCCTTGCCCTCGCGCGCCAGCAGCTCATCGGCCGTGCGCTGCGACACCAGCATCAGAATGCCGTTGCGGATGCTGGGCAGATATTGCTTGACGGTGGAAGCCGTCTTCTCATCGGCCAGCTCCAGCGTGATGCCCAGCTGCACAAAGCGATCGCCGCCAGGGTCCGAAAGATTGGCCACCATATTGTCCAGCGGCAGGAAAGTGGGCACCGTGACGGTGGCGCTGGCGCCCTCGTCACCATCTGCGCTGTTGTGCTGGCGCTGCATCATCAGCACATAGGCCGCAGCAGCCACAATGGCCAGCACGGCCACGATGGCCACGATGACAATCAGCTTCTTGCTTTTGGCAGGAGCGGCAGGGGCGACATTGGAGTTGGCTGACACGGCGGGTATTCCTCAAGAGTGAGGGACTGCATCCACCTCGCAGCCATTGCCACGACACGGAAGGTCCACGCCCGAATTATTCGCCGCGCGCCCCCTGGGGCATTGCCGGAATAAAAGCGAGAAACCCGGTTTGATCCCGGGTTCGACTCTGGCTTGTTACAGAACCCCGAGGTCGGTCTCGCGGCTTCAGCTTCCCCGATCAGACAAACAGATCGACCCCCGGGCGCCCGTCCGGCACGGTGTTGCGCTGTGCCAGAGCAGCGTCGGCTGGCAGCTCTGCCGCCCGGCTGCTCACACGGGCCAGCCGCGTCTGGGCCGGCTGCGCATCGGCGCCTCTGCGGCCCGCATCTTCAGCGCCGGCGCCTCCCGCATCCACACTGACTCCGGCCAAATTCAGACCCTGAGCCTGCAGCAGCTCGCCCAGCTGGGACTGGCCATCGGCCAGCAGCTGACGTGCCTGCTCATCATCCGCAGCGAAGCGCACATGCGCCTCCTGGCCGTGAAGCTGCACCTGAACCTGAATCGGCTTGCCCTCGTGCTGTATGGAAAGTGCGGCATTCTGCGTCTTCTGATGGACCCAGAAGGCGACTTGTTCGGAGACTTCCTGCTCGCGCTCGGTGGGTGTTCCAGGCCGGCCATCCATGCCCGCCTCGGAGTTCGCTGTGTCCTGGCCACCACCCTGCATATTCCCGCTGGATGCCCCCATGGCCAAGCCGGCCGCTGCCGCGACTGCCTCGTGCGATCCGGCACCTGGGCCAGGCTTGCCCACCGTCTCGGTTTCGGACGGCTGGGGTGAGCGCGCGGTTCGCAGCAAATCCTTGAGTTCCTCCAGCACCTGCGGCTGTACCGCCGTCATGCCCTGCAAGCTGATGCCCCTGGTTTCCACGCCCTGCGCCTTGCCATGCAGTACCGGCTCTGAGCGGGCGGTCAGAGCATCCTCTGCCTTGACGACCTGCGCACCCTGCTCCGTCTCCAGTAGCTGCGGATTGTCAACCGCAGACTGGAATGAGGTGGCGGCTTCAATATCAATAGCTGCTTGCGCCTGCCCCGTCTGGGTTTGATCGGGATTTTTCTGAATATCCTGCGTTTGCAAAGCCGCATGTGCGCTGGGAAGGCCTTGCTGCAACTCCTGCCTATGCGCCAGTTGGGTGATATTGCCCCGGCCCGACAGAAAGTCCGTGGTCACGCTCTGGCTGGCATCGCCCTTCGCATCCAGGCGCGCGGTCTGCCCAACCAAACTCAGATCCACATCGCTCTGAGAGTTCAGGCGCGTAGCCTGCTTCACCAAGCTCAAATCAACATTGCCTTGAGCATCCAGTCGTGCGGTCTGGCCCACCAGGCTCATCCATGGCGCATGTCCCTGAGCCGCCAGCAAGGCGTCTTCCTGCGCCAAGGTGCTCAGGGCCGGTTTTTCTTCCGGCGCATCTTCTGCCATCGCCGAATCCTCCGCCAAGCCGGCAGCAGCCAGCCCTGCCAGATCGTCCAGCGCAGCCAGTAAGACAGAAAACCCCTGGGCTTCTTCGCCGGCAGCTCCAGCACTTCGCACCGAGGACATGTATTGAGCAAGCTTTGCAGCTCGCGGCTCGCCGTTGCGGGGGGCATCAATCCGGGTATCCGTCATCTTCAGGCCTCCTGGAACTGCAGGCCCAGGCTGCGCCGAAAAAAGGCCATGGCCGCGCGCTCATCGGTTTCCTTTTGTTCCCGGCGCATCTGCACCAGGGCCATGTCGCGCTTGCGCACCTGCACCACTTTTTGCAGGCTGGTCACACGCAGCTCGGCCGCCAGCAATGCCTGGCGCGCCGTTTCCAGGCGGATGTCCTGATCGGCCACCACACGGGTCTGCAAGCCTATGGCGTGCTGCAGCCGCTCCATGAACTGATACTGGTGGTGCATGACCTCGGGCTGCACAGCCAGGCCCTCCTGTGCGCCCCAGCGGGCCTGCATCTCTGCCGTATAGCCTTGCAGCTGATCCATCTGCGCCTGGGCGGCCTGCCGGGCACTTTGACGCTCCAGCATGGCCGTACGAGCGGCGTCACGCTTGCGCTCTGCGGCTTCAATGGCGACATTCAATGCATTCAAGGACGACATCTGCGGCTACTCCCTCTGGCTAATTCGTTGACGCTCAGCCCTGCTGCATGGCCTGCGCCATGCCCGACAGGCTTTGCTCCATGCTGGAGCTCTCGAACATGCTTTGCTGCAGAAACCCGGTCATTGCCGGCTGCAGCGCAATCGCCTCGTCCAGTTGCGGGTCCGAGCCCGGCACATAGGCGCCCACCTGAACCAGATCACGGCCCTTCTGGTAACGCGAATAGACGGCGCGAAAGCGGCGCGCCAGCTCGAAATGCTCACGCGAGACCACGTTGTGCATGACGCGCGAAGCCGATTGCTCGATATCGATGGCCGGGTAATGCCCGGTCTCGGCCAGCGCACGCGACAGCACGACGTGGCCGTCGAGAATCGCACGGGCTGCATCGGCAATCGGGTCCTGCTGGTCATCGCCTTCGGACAGCACGGTGTAGAAGGCCGTGATCGAGCCCACGCCATGCAGACCGTTGCCGCTGCGCTCCACCAGAGCCGGCAGCTTGGCAAAACAGGATGGCGGATAGCCCTTGGTGGCAGGCGGCTCACCGATGGCCAGGGCAATCTCGCGCTGGGCCATGGCGTAACGGGTCAGCGAATCCATGAGCAGCAGCACATGCTTGCCCTTGTCGCGGAAATGCTCGGCAATGGCCGTGGCGTAGCTGGCGCCCTGCATGCGCAGCAGCGGCGGCGCATCGGCGGGAGCGGCCACGACCACGGCGCGGCTGCGGTCCTGGGCGCCCAGAATGTCCTCGACGAATTCCTTGACCTCGCGGCCGCGCTCGCCGATCAGGCCCACAACGATCACATCGGCCCGGGTGTAGCGCGCCATCATGCCCAGCAGCACGGACTTGCCCACGCCCGAGCCCGCAAACAGGCCCAGACGCTGGCCGCGGCCCACGGTAAGCAAGGCGTTGAGCGCCTTGACACCGGTATCGAGCGACTCGCGCACGGGGTCGCGGTCCATGGCATTGATGGGGTTGCGGTCCAGCACCTCGGGCACCACATCATCCAGAACGGGACCTCTATCGAGCGGGATACCTTGCGAATCCACCACCCGGCCCAGCAGGCCGTCCCCCATGGGCAAGCGCAGCACACCCACGGTCTGGCTGACCTTTTCGCTCTGCGGCACGCCCAGCTGAGGCACAGGAATGAAAGGAGCGGCAGGCGTGACCATGGCGCCGCTGGACAGGCCCTGGATATCCCCGGCCGGCATCAAAAAGGCACGCTCGCCGGCAAAACCGACCACCTCGGCCAGCACAGGCTCCTGCCCGGTCTGATGGATATGGCATTGCGCACCCACAGGCACGCGCAAGCCCGAGGCCTCCAGCACCATGCCCGTCAGCTTGGTCAGCCGACCATGACATTCCAGCGGCACAGGCTCGGCATAGCGCGAACGCGCCTGGGCCATGAATTGCTGCCAGGGGTTCATGCCTTGTCCCCGTCATACCATGTGGAAACCAAGCCCAGCGCCGCCACGGCGCGGCGCCAGCGCTTGTCCAGACCGCCGTCGATCTCGGCGCCACCGGACTCGACCTTGACATCGCCCACGGCGATGGAGGCATCGCCCACCCATTGAATACGGCTGTGCGTGCCATGCGCGGCCCGCAAGGGCTGGTCCAGCACTTCGTAGTCCGACGGATTCAAGCGCACGGTGACCGGGCGGTTTTCATCGACCAGCATGTCCAGCGCCTCGCGGATCACCGGCAGCAAGGCCTGGGGCTGGCTGCGCAGTTCCTGGCGCACCACCTGGCGGGCGATGTCGCAAGCCAGATTCAGCAGCTCCTGCGCCATGCCGGCCTGCATCTGTTTGAAGTTCTCGTCCAGCCCTTGCAGCACCTGGTCCACGCGCTGCGCACTCTCACGGCCCGCGCCACTGATATGGTCGTCCAGCCGCTGCTGCCACTGCTGCTGGGTCTGGGCACGCCCTTCGGCCAGCCCCTGGGCATGGCCCTCGGCACGGGCCTGTTCCAGCAATTGCTGCAGCTGCTCTTCATCGAAGGCCGGAGTCTGCGGCTCCTGCTGCGCCTCGTCTTCCACCTCTGGCCTAGCCGGGGCCTGATGCGTCAGCGTGGGCGAAAAACCATTGAACTGCTGGGGTGACCCCGCAGGAATGAAACCCGCCGATGGCTCCACCTTGAAGGCACCGCCTTGCGCATCCACCGCGCCAAAGCGCCACTGCACCACGGCGTTGTCGTCGATCTCTTCCTGCGGAATGAAACGGGAGTGGGAGCGCACAGGCTGGCCGTTAGACATAGCTGTCCTCCGCACCGCTGCTGATGGTCACCTGACCCTCTTCGACCAGACGGCGCACGACCTTGAGGATTTCCTTTTGCTGGGCCTCCACTTCGGACAGGCGCATGGGGCCGCGGCCTTCCAGATCCTCGCGCAGCGACTCGGCAGCACGCATGGACATATTGGCCAGGATCTTGTCGCGCACCTCCATCGAGCCACCCTTGAGCGCCACGATCAGCGTCTCCGACACCACCTCGCGCAGCACCAGCTGCACCGAACGGTCGTCGAGCTTGACCAGGTCGTCGAAGACAAACATCTTGTCCATGATCTTCTGCGCCAGCTCGGGGTCGTAATGGCGGATGGAGTCCAGCACCGCCACATCGGCGTTGCCGCCCAGCTGGTTGAGCATTTCGGCAGCGGTCTTGACCCCGCCCAGCGAGGTCTTGCGCACCTTGTCGCCACCGGCCAGCACCTGGAACAGCACCTCGTTGAGGTCCTTGAGCGCTGCAGGCTGAATACCCTCCAGCGTCGCCACACGCAGCATGACTTCGCTGCGGAAACGGTCAGGCAGCTGCATCAGCACCGCTGCGGCCTGCTCGTACTCCAGATGCACGAGAATGGCCGCCACGATCTGCGGGTGCTCGCCGCGCAACAGCTCGGCCACTGACAGCGGATCCATCCACTTCAGGCTTTCAATGCCCGAGATGTCACCGCCCTGCAAGATGCGGTCGATCAGCAGCGCGGCCTTGTCGTCACCCAGCGCTCGCTTGAGCACCGAACGCACATAGTCGCTGGCGTCGTCGACCAGCAGACTCTGGGAAGCGGCGTCGCTGGTGAAACGGTCGATCACAAAATCCACCTTTTCGCGCGTCACGCCACGCATGCGGGCAATCGTCTCGCCCAGCTTCTGCACTTCCTTGGGCGTCAGGTGCTTGAATACCTCGGCGGCCTCTTCCTCACCCAGGGAGACCAGCAAGATGGCAGCGTCGTTCAGGCCTCTGTCGTCCATATCCAAACTCTCTATTCAGTTATTCAGGCGCCAAAAGTCGGCGCATCCCAAGTCGGAGACACCAAGCAAGGGGCATCCCGCGCGACGGTGTCGCCCCTCTCGGGGAAGCGGTGCTGCCGCTCAGGGGAAGGCACTTATGCCCCCTCTCCGTTAATCCATGTCTTCACGATATTTGCCACCGCGATCGGGTTCTGCTTGGCTAGGGCTCTGGCCTGATCCATGCGCACCTGTTCCTTGGTGGGGGTCAGATCGGTTGCCGGGGCTGGCAAGGCGGGACGATCCAGCGCCTCGCCCTCGATGGCATTGAGCTGGCTGCCAGGCGCTGCCTTGCGCGACTTGAGCAACGGACGCACCAGTCCCAGCAGCACCAGAGCACCAAACAAGGCCAGCGCAATCGGCACACCCAGGCTCTTGGCCATGGCCTGCATTTCAGGGTCTTTCCACAGCGGCAGCTCTGCAGGTGTAGCCTCGCTCATGAAAGGGGCACTGACCAGATTCACCGAATCGCCACGATCCGCGCTGTAACCCACGGTCTCGCGCACCAGCGTCAACAGCTGCTCTTGCTGCTGCGCGGTCAGCGGGCGCATGCCTGAGCTGACAGCCGCCGCATTGGCTGCGGTTGCCGCGTCGCCGCCGGCGGGCACGGCCAGCGGCGCATTGACCACCACGGCCGCCGTCAGGCGCTTGATATTGCCGGTGCTGCCACGCGTGACCTTGACGGTCTTGTCCACCTCGTAATTGGTAATGGACTCACGCTTGCTGCCCTGGCTGCCGCCCTGACCGCCACCAGCGGCCTGCGGCGCGGGATTGGCGCCATTGATGGGCGCGGTGGAGTTCTGGGGTGGCTGGTTGCTGGTCGCGCCAGGTACACCGGTAGGAGGAGTGGCCGTTTTTTCGCCATTGGTCTCCATCACCTGCTGGCTGCGCACCGCGCCACCATCGGCAGCCTGATTGGGGCGATGCTGCTCCGACGTCGATTCGGTCTGGCTGAAGTCCAGCTCGGCTGAGACCTGGGCCTTCACATTGTTCTTGCCGACCACAGGCTCCAGGATGTCCAGAATGCGGCGCACATACTGCTGCTCCACCTGCTGGGTATAGAGGAACTGCTGCATGTCCACGCTGCCGGCCGTACCGTCTGGCGACTGCGACAGCAGCTTGCCGGTGTCATCGACCACACTGACGGCAGCCGGGTCCATCTCGGGCACGCTGGAGGCCACCAGATGCACGATGCCGGCAATCTGCGCGCGGTCCAGCATACGGCCGGGGTGCAGGCTCAGCAGCACGGAAGCCGAAGGCTTTTGCTGCTCGCGGAAAAAACCGTTCTGATTGGGCAGCGCCAGATGCACGCGTGCGCTTTGCACGGCATTGAGCGCCAGGATGGAGCGCGTCAGCTCCCCTTCCAGACCGCGCTGGAAATTCAGGCGTTCCTGAAACTGGGTGATGCCGAACTTGCTGTTCTCCATCAGCTCGAAGCCCGTCACCGAGCCCTTGGGCAGGCCTTGCGTGGCCAGCTTCAGGCGCACATCGTGCACACGGTCTGCAGGAATCAGGATGGAGCCGCCGCCCTCGCTGTACTTGTAGGGCACGTTCATCTGCGTGAGCTGCGCCACGATGGCACCACCATCCTTGTCGCTCACATTGGCAAACAGCAGCTTGTAGTCCGGCTGGCGGTAGAACACCGCTGCGGCCACCAGACCCACGGCGACCAGGGCGGCAAGCGCCCCCCAACGCAGCCGCTGACCACGATCGAGCGCATTCCAGCGCTGCGCGAGCGCAGGGCGGGCCGGCTGCGCGGAGCCGGGCATGGCATTGGGGACAGGGATTTCAGCAACAGCAGACATTTGAATTCCAAGGTGTCAGACCCCACACGAGGTCTAGCGTCCTGTGGATTATTCGGATTCGGCCTCGCCGCGTTCCCCCGATAAGCGCGCCGTTTCACCCATTTATCCCCCGTCTGCAGAGCACGGGAAAACCTAGGATTGCACCCAATCAATCTTCCAAGCTGGATATACCCATGGACCTCAAGATTCCTGCACTCTCTCCCGCTCAGCTGGGCAGCCAGCTTGGCAAGGTCGGCGGCTCTCCATCACCCGTTGCCGCTGGCGGCTTCGGCCAGGCCCTGCAAAGCGCGCTGCAATCGGTCAGCAGCGCACAAAACCATTCCACCCAGTTGCAGCGCGAAGTGCAGCTGGACAACCCTGCCGTCAGCCTGGAGCAGACCATGGTGGCCATGCAGAAGTCACAGATCGGCTTCCAGGCCACGCTGCATGTACGCAACCGCCTGGTGCAGGCCTATTCCGATGTCATGAATATGCAGGTGTGAGCGCGACTCATCCCTGAAACTTTTGCCCTCCAAGGCTTGCCCGCATGTCGGAAGACATGCGGGCTTTTTGTTATGCCCAGACGAGCAGCAGGTACTCCGCCATTAAATTGATAGCTTGTAGCGCTTGAATCCACAGGGTTTGAAACCAATTTGGCATAGATATTCAAGCACCAACAGAAAAGCCCTGGTGCATTGCTGCAGCAAGGCTTTTGCTTGAGTGGCTTGCAATCAGTGCATTACATGCGGCTGACCGTCGAACATATGCTCGAAACTTGCAAGCCAGGGCTCGGCCAGCACGCGAATCTGGGCATCGTTGCGCAAGATGCGTTGCATGATGCGCGCCTTTTCCTTGCGCAGTTCGGGCGCCAGCTTTTCATCTCGCGAGCGAAAGCGCAGCTGCTCGATCAGCACGGCACAAGTGCCCTCATAGCGCGCAACACCATCCCAGTCCTTGGCCTGGGCGGCTTGCAGCATCTTGGCACTGCTTTCCTCAATGGCGCGATAGAAGTCGATCAATGTGTGCTCCATATATGCATAGCATTACTGCCCGGCCACTGCCGGAGCGGAACCGATTTCCTGCCAGCCCTGGGCCACAGGCTCGACCAGCGCCACCACCTCTTCCACCGCCTGCACATCGTTGCGCAGATTGGCATAGGTCAGGCGCTGGATGCAATAGTCGTACAAAGCCCCCAGATTCATGGCCAGCTCACCTCCTTGCTCACGGTTCAGACTGCCCTTGAGGCCTTCTTCCAAAATGCGCACGGCTCGGCCCAGTTGAGAGCCCTTAACCTCCACCTCGCCGCGCTCAATGGCGCCGCGCGCAGCATTCAGGTGCTGCAACAGCCCCTCGAACAGCATCTGGATCAGACGGTGGGGCGATGCGCTTTCCACGCCAGAATGGGCACTCACCTGGCGATAGGCACTCGTGGCACGGGAAAAAGAGGGGGAGTACATGGCAGGCTTCCTTGTCAACGGCGTACCTTGTGTATCGGCAGCCGCTCTGCAAAATCAACTGTTTTTTGAATCCGAGCAAAACTTCGGACTCATCTCGTGCAGCAAGTCTTGTCTTACTTGCTCTTGTTCCAGGCCGCAATCTGGTTCTGCATATAGGTGTTCAGCGCGGTAATCGACGCCATCTGCGAATCCAGCGCCGAGTATTGCCTCGACAGCTTGGCCTCCAGCGTCGCCGCGCCCGCATTCACCTTGTCCTGGTCCTTCAGGTTGTTCTTCTTGCGCAACTCCAGCGCATCCGACTTGCTGTTCAGCGTGCCGTCATAGGCCAGCAGCTCATCCGTGAATTTCTTTAGGCCCACGGCAATGCCGCCACCCGAACCATCGCTGGAAGCCTTGGCCGCGAACAGCGATTTGAGCGCATCGGGAGAATCCATGGCCTTGTCCAACTTATCGGACTTGGTGATCTTCAGGGAGCCATCCTTGTACTCGATACCGATGTCAGCCAGACGCTTGAGCCCACCTGAGGCGTTGCTTGCCGTCCCGCCCAGTAGCGAACGCAGGCTGCTCTGCAAGCTCACCGTGGACGAATCACCCTGGAAAACACCCGATGGATCCTTGTCATCGGTTGCGGAAACCGTCTTGCCGTTTTCATCACGCATGCCCTTGGTGGTCTTGCTCAACAAGTCATTGAGCGCATTGAAGGCATCGATGAAATCCTGAATGTTCTTCTTGGTTCCCGCCTTGTCGGCGGTCACGGAAACGCGCGCAGGCTTGTCTGCCTGGGTTACTGGATCGACCGTCACTTGGCTCACCGTGATCTTCAGGCCCGGCAGCACATTGTCGAAATTGTCCGTGCTCGACGCCTGCGTCACGCCGTTGATCTTGATCAGCGCATCCTGGGCATCCTGGCCAAGCGGGGTCGAGAAATTCCCCACAGCGCCGGTATCGCTCACATCGAACTTCGCATCATTCCCTGTAGCCTTGGAACGCAATACCAACTGCTCCTTGCCGGCGCCGTCGCGCATCACCAGGGCCTGCATGTCACCGGCCTGCTCATTGATCTTCACGGCCAGCGTGGTCAGCGTGTCGCCGCTGTTGTACTTCACTTCCACCGGCAGCGCTCCGGTCTTGGCCCCCTGAATGGTCAGCATTCCCGCTGTACCTATTTTCTGGTCCACATCACGCGAAGCGCTCACCGAGGTCTGCGACCGTGCTAATTGCGTCACCGACACGTCATACGTCGCAGCGCTGGCAATGCCCGATACCGTCATAGACACCGCCGGGTTGCTGGAGCTAATGCTCATCGAGTTCCAGCCGCTGTCGCGCGTGAGCTTGGCGTTTGCATCGGCCAGGGTGTTGGTCAGCGACTTGATCTGGGCATAGGTTGAGATCTGGGTCTGAATCGTCTGCTGCCTGGCCTGCAATCCCTGCAAGGGCTGCTTCTGCAACGCCACCATCTTGGAAATGATGTCGGAAACATTGAGGCCACTGCCAATACCGATAGAGGAAATACCAGCCATTTCATACTCCTTGCGGCAACGGACTCCTGTAGCCCATGCCAATCACTGCGGCACATTTTGAGCCAAAGCAGGACAAGTCAAAAGCGCGAAAAGCAGCATGAGGCCTTGCCTATCGCTGCCTTGAGCACCCCAAAACATGGCTTACCCGCGCTTTTTTCGGCAACCACCGCAAAAACTTGAGGCGTTTTTGTCTCCCAAAAACAAAAAAGGCGGTCTTGCATCGGCAAGACCGCCATCAAAAGCAAACTTTCACAAAAGCTTGCTAGCGCCTGCCCTCATAGAAGCGGCGCCAGCAAGTACCGCCATTAGCGCAGCAGGCTCAGCACTTGCTGCGGCAGTTGGTTGGCCTGTGCCACCATGGCCGTACCGGCCTGCTGCAGGATCTGCGTGCGGCTCAGGTTGGCGGTTTCCTTGGCAAAGTCGGCATCGGTGATACGACCGCGGGCTGCCGAGAGGTTCTCGGACTGGATATCGATATTCTCCGTCGCCTTCTCGAAGCGGGTCTGAATCGCACCCAGCTCACCTCGGGAAGCATTCACCTTGTCGATGGCCTTGTCGATGCGCTGCAGGGCATCCCAGGCGCCGGACTGGCTAGAGATGTCCACCGTATCGATGCCCTTGCTGCCAGCTTCTTCGATGGCGCCAGTCGCCACATCTGCCGAGGCAATGCTGCCGCCCGTGTCGATCACTACCTTGGCCAGATCATCGCCGTCAGCCGTGTTTTCGGTGGCGCGCAGCTCGATTCCGTCCTTCTTCTCATTCAGGAAAGCCGTCACACCGGTGTCAGCCGTCTTGCTGTTGATGGCAGCAATCACCTTGCCCAGGGCTTCGTCCTCGGTCACATTGACGTCTTGCTTGATCGTGGCAGTGACCTTCGTGCCATTGGCGCCAGTGATGTCGATCTTCACATCGCCCTGCGAGATTGAAGCCTGCGCATCGGTTTTGACGGTCGCAGCGACCAGATCCGTCGTAGCCTTGCCGTAGGTGGAGTTGCCCAGTTCAGCCACTTTGGTGTTGGCCAATGCGCCCACGGTGATGTTGTCGCCCGAGTTGGCGCCCACTTGAAACACCGCGCCGGTGAAGTTCCCGTCCAGCAGCTTGGCACCGTTGAAGCTGGTGGTCTTGGCCACGCGGTCCACTTCGTCACGCAGTTGCGACAGCTCGGCCTGCAGGGCTTCGCGGTCGGACTTGCTATTGGTGGCATTGCCTGATTGCACGGCCAGTTCACGCATGCGCTGCAGCATGTCACCCACCTTGCCCAGCGCGCCTTCAGCGGTCTGCGCCAGCGAGATGCCGTCGTTGGCATTGCGCGAGGCCACGGACAGGCCACGCACCTGGGTGCTCATGCGCTCGGCGATAGCCAGGCCGGCCGCATCATCCTTGGCGCTGTTGACACGCAGACCCGAGGACAGGCGCTGCATGGAAGTCGCCAGCGAGTTGCCAGACAGCCCCAGATTGCGTTGTGCATTGATGGACACAACATTGGTGTTAATGGTCATTGCCATTTGAGTTTCCCCTTGTTTCTAACGCTCACTCTGTGATACGGATCTCGATGGCGACGGGCCCACGCAGAACATGCACCAGTCGTTCTCCAGCTCCTTTTTTCCAGGCAGTCTGGCTACCCGTTCTTTTCAAGGCCCTGCAACCCGCGCTGGAGGTTTGCATTGCAACGCCTTGGGTTTCTATGCCGGGCCTTGGCGCAAGAGCGCAGCGTCAAGGCCCATTCCGACTACTTCAGCAGGCTCAGCACTTGCTGGGGCAGTTGGTTGGCCTGTGCCACCATGGCCGTACCGGCTTGCTGCAGAATCTGCGTGCGGCTCAGGTTGGCGGTTTCCTTGGCAAAGTCAGCATCGGTGATACGGCCTCGGGCTGCAGAGAGGTTCTCACCCATGATGTCGATGTTCTCGATGGCCTTTTCGAAGCGGGTCTGCACCGCACCCAGCTCACCTCGGGAAGCATTCACCTTGTCGATGGCCTTGTCGATGCGCTGCAGGGCATCCCAAGCGCCGGATTGGGTACTGATATCCACCTGATCGATACCCTTGCTGCCACCCTCAATGGCAGTGCCAGCCGTCAACACATCCATCGCTGCCACGCTGCTGCCCGTGTTGATCGCAATCTTGGCAATATCCTCGCCATCCTGCGGCTTTGCCGTGGCACGCAGTTCAATCTGAGTCTTGTCGTCGCTCAGGAAGGCCGTCACACCGGTGTCGGCCGTCTTGCTGTTGATGGCAGAGATCACCTTGCCCAGAGCTTCATCCTCAGTCACATTGGCGTCTTGCTTGATCGTGGCAGTGACCTTCGTGCCATTGGCACCAGTGATGTCGATCTTCACATCGCCCTGCGAAATCGAAGCCTGCGCCTCGGTTTTGACAGTCGCCACAGCGATATCCGCCAACTTGCCATAAGCGGACTTGCCCAGCTCATCCACCTTGATGTTAGCCAGCGCGCTTACGGTAATGTTGTCGCCCGAATTGGCGCCTACCTGGAACACGCCGCCGGTGAAAGTGCCGTCCAGCACCTTCTGTCCGTTGAAAGTCGTGGTCTTGGCCACGCGATCCACTTCATCACGCAGCTGCGATAGCTCGGCCTGCAGGGCTTCGCGGTCGGACTTGCTATTGGTGGCATTGCCGGACTGCACGGCCAGCTCACGCATGCGCTGCAGCATGTCGCCGACCTTGCCCATTGCGCCTTCAGCGGTCTGCGCAAGGGAAATACCATCATTGGCGTTGCGCGAGGCCACGGACAAGCCACGCACCTGGGTGCTCATGCGCTCAGCGATAGCCAGGCCGGCCGCATCATCCTTGGCGCTGTTGACACGCAGGCCCGAGGACAGGCGCTGCATGGAGGTGGCCAGCGAGCTGCCCGAGAGGCCCAGGTTGCGCTGTGCGTTGATCGAAACAACGTTGGTGTTGATGGTCATTGCCATGATGAATTTCCCTTACGCAGACGGTATTGATGAATGGTTTGCTTGGTTGCCGGAGCCTTGCCTTGACAGCCTCTTTGGGCTTTGCCTGCCGCTTTGAGCGACTTGCCTGCTCCGTACAACCCAGTTATCGGGCTGTATTTTTTTTTCTTTAGCGTTTTTTCATTTCATCCGCTGCAAGTCACCGAAGAACTGGCAGCACCCGGCAAGCACATGGCGATATCTGCAATATTGATAGCATCACTCACTTAACAGTCCATGCACTGAGGCTCTTTGCCCCATATCAGCCCATGACTGCAATCAAGACCACTTGCGCCTGGGCTGCGAGACAAAGCACAGGGAAGCTACAAGAAGACGGGGATTTGGCGCTTTATTCGGTCGTATGCCAGCCCGCCGTTCATAGAAGAATCCTCTCATCGCTAGGTTTGCCAATCGCTTAACCGGTGTCTTTGGTCACTGCTGCGATGCTCCAAGCCCTAATTCCGGAGGTTTCTAGACATGGCTGCGACCATCAACACCAACATCATCTCGATCAACGCCCAGCGCAATCTAGCCCTCTCGGGCAGCTCGCTGGCCACCTCCATGCAGCGCCTGTCTTCAGGGCTGCGCGTCAACAGCGCCAAGGACGATGCGGCCGGCCTGGCCATCGCCGAGCGCATGAACACCCAGGTGCGCGGCCTGCAAGTCGCATCGCGCAATGCCAACGACGGCATCTCGCTGGCGCAGACCGCTGAAGGCGCGCTGGGCAAGGTGGGTGACATGCTGCAGCGCATGCGTGAGCTGGCCGTGCAGGCGGGCAACGCCACCAATAGCAAGAGCGACCGTGAAGCCCTGCAAGCCGAAGTCAAGCAGCTGTCTGCAGAAATCGACCGCGTGGCCAAACAAACCAGTTTCAACGGCCAAAAACTGCTGGAAGGCAGCTTTGCGGGCGCCGTGTTCCAGGTGGGTGCCAATTCGGGTGACAACATCACGCTGGGCGCGCTGGCCGATACGCGTTCGTCCAAAATTTCATCGGTGTCCTACGCCCAATCGAGCGCCCCATCCGTTGTCACAGCTCAACCGCTTGCAGCCTCTGCCCCTCTAGGCAACTTCAGCGTTGCGGCCACCGATCTGACAGTCACGGTTGGCACCGGTACACCTGTCCAGTTGGGCCCTTTGTCTGCCGCATCCAGCCCCCAGGAGCGTCTGGGTCAGGTCGTCGAGGCCATCAATAACAAGTCCTCCGATACCGGTGTGACGGCCTATCTGACCAAGATCGACGGTACGGAAAACTTCAAGGTGGAAATCCTGTCCGGCAAACTGGATAGCAACGGCGACCCCATGAAAGTTGCCTTTGGCGGAGCAGATTTCCTTGCCACCAACACCGGCCTTGACCCTGCAGACAACCCCACGGGCATCAGTATCCCTGGCGGAGCCACGGATGCCAGTTCCGTCAGCAAGGCACAGGGCATTGAGGATATCGATGTGAGCACCCAAGCCGGCGCCTGGGTCGCGCTCAGGAAGATCGACAGCGCCGTCGATCAAATCAATAGCGCCCGCGCCACACTCGGCGCCATGCAAAGCCGCTTCGAGAATGCAGTGAACAATATTGACATCCAGTCCGAAAATCTCTCCGCCGCGCGGGGTCGTATCGTGGACGCCGACTTTGCCAAGGAAACTGCCAACCTGAGCCGCACACAGATCCTGCAGCAGGCCGGCACAGCCATGGTGGCCCAGGCCAACCAGATTCCTCAGCAAGTGCTGCAATTGCTGCAAAAATAAGAGACTTGCGGTGCCTGCCCCGCAGGCGCTCGCAAAAGACCCTGGGCCGCTTGTTCGCCATGGCTAACAAGCGGCTTTTTTACAGAATCGGCTCATCATGTCCTCTATCACCATCGACCAATTCATCGAAAATTTTCTGACCGCCGTGGACTTCCAGGAGTCCGTGGAGGTGACGCCCGACACCGAGCTCAAAAGCCTGCCCGAGTGGGATTCGCTGGCCGCGCTGGGCGTGATCGTGATGTTCGATGTGGACTACGGTAAGACCATTACCGGCGACGATCTCAAGACCTGCGTCGCCCTCAACGATCTCTACAAACTGCTGGGCTAAACCCGGAAAGGCACCCCATGGCGCTGTCTACACTGCACAACGTCCGCTTTGCGGGCATGGCAAGCTGCGTGCCCAAACGGATAGTTTCCAATCTGGAGGACTGCCCGCCTTCTCAGCGCTCCGAGCGCGAGCGGCTGGTACGCAATATCGGCATTCAGACCCGGCGTATTTGCCCCGAGTGGCAGACCTTTTCAGATCTGGCCTTTGTCGCAGCCGAAAAGCTGCTCGCAGATTTGCAGTGGCAGCGCGAGGAAATCGATGCGCTGATCGTCGTGACCCAGTCGCCCGACTACTTAGTTCCAGCTACAGCCATCATCTTGCAGGATCGCTTGGGACTGCCGCACTCCACCATTGCCTTTGACGTGAATCTGGGCTGCTCGGGCTACCCGTTCGGCCTGCATCTACTAGGCAGCATGATTGCGGCAGGCGGGGTGAAGAAGGGGCTGCTGATGATCGGAGACAAGAGCCTGAAGGTCAAAGACCCGCTGTTCTCTGATGCAGGCACAGTGACCGCACTGGAATTCAGCGCCGATGCCCCACCGATGCACTTCGACCTCAACAGCGACGGCAGCGGCTACCGGGCCATCATGCTGCCTGTAGGCGGCCACCGCGAGCCTTATGGTCCGCAGCACCACATCCCCACGCGGGACGAACATGGCAATCTGTCAGGGCCGGACTATCTTCGGCTCGACGGCCCCTCCGTTCTGAGCTTTTCCACACAACGCGTGCCGCCTGCTGTGGAACGAGTGCTCCAATACGCCAACGTGTCCAAGGACGAGGTGGACTATTTCGTTTTCCACCAAGCCAACCGGATGATCAACGAAACCATCCGCAAGAAGCTGGGTCTACCTGTAGAAAAGGTGCCCTCCTCACTGCATGACTTCGGCAACACCAGCGGTGCATCGCTACCCGTCACGATGAGCGCCCGCCTGCACAGCGCGCTGGACGGCACCGCGCACAAGCTAGTGCTGGGCGGCTTCGGCGTTGGGCTGTCGTGGGGTACCGCCATTGTGGACATTGACGACGCGAAGTTCTCCCCCATGCTCGAAGCCTAGCTGAAACATGGCCCCATTTCCTGATCCTTTTTCCCTGGCTGGCAAACGCATTCTGGTCACTGGTGCCAGCTCCGGCATAGGTCGGCACACAGCAATTGCTTGTGCGAACATGGGTGCGCAATTGCTCATCACGGGCCGCAATACCGAGCGACTGGCTGATACGCTGGCTGCGCTGACTGGCAAAGACCATCAGTCCATCACTGCGGACCTGACACGCGCAGAAGACTTGACAATCCTCACGGCCCAAGCGGGCCCGGTAGATGGCATCGTGCATGCGGCAGGCATCTCCAAACTGGTGCCATTGCGCATGCTGAAGCCAGCGCACCTAGATGAGATGTTCAGCCATAACACCTATGCTCCCATATTGCTGACCAAGGAGCTGCTGGCCAAGCGACAGATTCGGCCCCAAGGTTCGATTGTTTTCATATCCGCCCTCGCTTCGCATACCGGCCCCATGGCCAGTGCCGCCTATGCCGCTAGCAAGGGGGCTTTGCTGGGTGCCATGCGTGTACTAGGCCGAGAAACGGTCAAGCAAGGCATTCGCGCCAACTGCATCGTTCCCGGCTATGTGCGCACGCCTTTACTCGACGGCTTGGGACAAAACGGCGGCAATATGGAAGAGCTCATGCATATGGCTCCCCTGGGCCTAGGAGAGCCCGAAGACATTGCCAACGCCGCCATATTCTTCCTTTCTCCGTCCAGCCGATGGGTGACTCGCAATTACTTCATCATTGACGGTGGCCTGATGGTTCCTTCGGACATCTACGCATGAGCACTTGCGACCTCAACCCCACCGCAGCGGCCTTTTCGCTTCATGGCAAGAACATCCTGGTCACGGGAGCCTCCTCCGGCATCGGTCGGCAGACCGCCATTACCTGTGCCCAGCGCGGTGCCCGCATCATCGCCACCGGCCGCGATGCCACGCGCTTACAGCAAACCATGGATCAGTTGCACGGCCAGGGACATGTGCAAATAACGGCCGACTTGACCATTTCCGACGACCGCAACCGCTTGGCTCTGGCGGCCGGCAGCCCCATCCATGGGCTGATTCACTGCGCGGGACAACAAAGAATCTGCCCCCTGCGCCAATTGACCGAAGACATCATGACGCAGATGTATGCAGTCAATTTTCTGGCGCCTGTGATGCTGACCCAGCAATTGCTCTATACCAATGCCATCGCCCCCCAGGGCTCCATCGTGTTCCTGCTCTCAACGGCAGCGCATATCGGCACACGCGGCGTCGGCCCATATTCCGCCATGAAGTCGGGGCTGCTGGGCATCATCCGCTGCCTGGCTCTAGAGCAAGCCAAGCGCAAGATCCGCGTCAATGGCATATCGCCATCCACCATACCCACCGCCATGTGGGGTGCCGAACACGACATGATCGAGGCCGAAAAGGCCCGCCACCTCCTGGGTCTCGGAACTCCCGAAGACGTGGCCAATGCGGCAGTCTATCTGCTCTCCGATGCCAGCCGCTGGGTGACTGGCACCAGCCTGCTGATGAATGGCGGTGCGATGCTTTGACAGGGAGAAAAGACAGAGGACCCGCATTGCCTGCCAGCTACAGCGCCTTCCCACACAAAGCCAAGGTTCGGATCCGGAAGCAGCAAGCCCCCTGGTTGGAAGCTAGCCAAAAGCCGCCCCATCGGCCGGCCACCACCTATAAGGTCATCTCTCAAATACCCACCGATAAAACCATAGCTATCTGCAATTGCCCTCTTTGGGTTTGTGAGCAATTTGACCTGAAAACCGCCATGCAATCCCGAATGCTCCCCAAGTACTACCTGGACCAAGAGATCTTCAAGCGTGAGCAGCACAAAATCTTCCGCAAGGTCTGGCTGTTTGCGGGACTGAAAACACTGCTGACTCAGCACAACGCCTTCATCACACGCAAGATCGCAGGCATTCCAGTCGTCATCCAAAACTTTCACGGTGAACTGCGCGCCTTTGAAAACGTCTGCCTGCACCGCAGCGCGCTGATTCAGACCGAGCCTGTTGGCCGCCGTCCGCTGGTATGTACCTATCACGCTTGGCGTTATGACGAACAAGGGCAGGTCGCACATATACCTGATTGCGATGGCATCTACCGTTTCGACGATTCAGAAAAATGCAGCTTGAAACTGCGCCGGTTTGCGCTGCGCGTAATCGGCAATCTGTTGTTCGTCAATCTGGATCCGCAGCCCATGCCGCTGGAGGAACAGTTCTCACCTGAGTTTATTGCCTCGCTGGAGAGCAGCTCCAATGCCTATGACACCGAGGTCATGGTGACCACATGGCGCGGGAAATATAATTGGAAACTAATCTACGAGAATTACCGTGATCCTCATCATGTCAATTTCGTTCATCCCAAGACCATATCAAAGGAAATTAAATTCAAGCCATATTTCTATAGTATCCTAATTCAGGAGTCGATGGATTCCCTCTCCGATTCTTCGACACAAAATCTCTGGCAAGAAATGCGCCGCTTTAGCGCAAAAGGCCCAGCCACCCCTTTAGAAATAGCAAAAAACTTCAAATGGCATGACTTTGTGGAGCGCTGGGGAAATGAAGATGTTTATTACCATTGGATGGCCTACCCCAATTTGCACATTGTAAGCACCAACGGCGGACACTCCTTCACCATTGAACACCATACACCTATATCTCCCGATTGCACGGACATGGAGATATACCGTTTCACTACAAAAAAGAAAAATAATTTTAGTTCCTCCAGTGCAGTATTGCTTGCTGAAATGCATGGTAGCAAGCAGGTTCTTGGAGAAGATGTAAAAATCTTAGAAAATGTACAAGCGGCTTTACATCCTCATGCACCCAAACCAACTCAAGGTGCTTATGAATACATGAACCGGCTGGTGGAACGCTGGTATAGCACTCTGATGGAGACGGAACATGGCCTATGAATTGGATAATACCAGCATTTTGCACACGGAGCGGATTGATATGCCTCCAGAGCGCCCTCTCTTGCAGGCGACATCGGCATAAAATTCATTGAAAATCATGTCAACCACCATTTACCACCTCTTGGGTTGAAGACCATTGGATCCGAAAGCTGCCATGCGCTCACGAATGCATCCCAAGTATTATTTGGACAGCAATATTTTTGAACGTGAACAACAGAAAATTTTCCGCAAGGTTTGGTTGTTCGCCGGACTCAAAACGCAGCTATCCAAGCACAACGCCTTCATCACCCGCAAGATCGCAGGCATTCCGGTCGTCATCCAGAACTTTCACGGGGAACTCCATGCCTTTGAAAACGTCTGCCTGCACCGCAGTGCGCTGATCCAGACCGAGCCAACAGGTTGCCGTCCTCTGGTCTGCCCATATCATGGCTGGAAATATGATGACAAAGGCCACGTCTCCCATATTCCGCATTGCGATTCCATTTATCACTTCAGCGATACACAAAAACAATTCTTCAAGCTACGCGAGTTCTCTCTACGTGCTGTCGGCAACCTGATTTTTGTAAATCTAGATAATCATCCTCTGGCGCTGGAGGAGCAATTTTCTCCTGATTTTCTCGTTTCACTGGAGAGCAGCTCCAATAGTTATGACAGCGAAGTCATGGCCACCACCTGGACATGCCGCTTCAACTGGAAATTGCCCTACGAAAATTTACGTGACTTCAACCATATCACCTACGTTCACCCTAAGACACTGGCCAAGGCGGTCACCTTCCTCCCCTCCATAAATGAGAAGCTATTGCAAGCATCTGCCCAGGAACTGCCGGATACCAGTCCTTTCGCATTGCGTAAAGAGATGTGCACATTCAGTTTTGGAGGCAAAGATGCCGACATCCCCAAAATGCAGCGCTTTGCTTGGCATGATCTAGTGCAGCGTTGGGGCAATGAGAATGCCTACTACAATTGGCTGGCGTATCCCAATCTACATATTGCAAGTGCCAATGGTGGGTACTCGTTCACTATTGAGAACCACATCCCCATTTCCCCAGGTTGCACAAATATAGAGGTTTATCGGTTCACTTCACGCAAAAAACAGCCCCCCTTTAAATCCTCCAGTGCTGTTCTACTCGCTGAGATGCATGAAAGCAAACTGGTTGTTGGTGAAGATGTGAAAATCATGGAAGCCGTCCAAGCGGCCTTGCATACCGGTGCTCCACACCCTACCCAAGGCGCTTATGAGGGCATGAACCGATTGATAGAACGCTGGTATCACACTCTGATGGAAACTGAAAATGGCCTATAAATGGATTATTGGCAGCGGTACCTTTCTAGAGGTAGTGCATGATGCTTGGCACCGAGCTCACCCTAATCTGCAACTGGAAAAGATAAGCATTTCACAAAATGCCATCTATGAATTTGACCTTGGCGCATTGGATGCCCTATCGCCAGCTGTGGGCACGGCCTTTGTTGCATTCGACGAGCGATTCTGTAACTTCAAGCGCCAAGAATTGATGTCCGCACTGGTGGAACGCGGCTTTGCACTGGAGCCGTTCATCAGTCCTCGAGCCTTGCTGGCCTCAAATGTGCAAGTCGAACCCAATGCCTTCATTGGCGACGGTGCCATCGTGGGCTGGGGGAGTCACATCGGCTCCAACAGCATTCTGCTGCCGGGCTCGCAAGTGGGCTGCAACGTAGATATTCAATCCGCCTGCTGGCTGGAAGCGGGCACCCATGTCGGCGATGGCGCGCACATCGGCGCACATTGCACACTGCGCAACGGCGCCCTGGTGGCCCCCAGGATACGCATAGGTGCATGCTGCGAACTAGGTTGGCCCCAGCGCTACAGCCATGATGTGGCTGAGAAGACGTACTTCGATCCACGCTACGACCAGCCCATCTACACCTACAACTCTTGACACGAAATGCCATCTTCCGATCTACCCGTATCACCTCAACCTTCGCTGCCACAGGTTCTCATCATTGGGGCCGGCGGCTGGGGACGCGAAGTACTGGCGCTGCTGCAGGCAGATCCGGGATATGGCAAGGCTTGGACAGTCAAAGGCTTTCTGGACAGCCGCAGTCACCTCCTCGATGGATTGAACTATGAATCCACGCCGATTCTGGGCGACCCTTTGACCTATGCCCCTAGGCCGCAAGACCTGTTTGTCTGCGCGCTCGGTGACCCACGCCAACGAGAACAATATTCCCGCCCCCTGCAGGATGCCGGCGGACACTTTCTGCGCATCCAGGCTCACGCCTTGCTCGGTAACCGTGTTCAATTAGGCGATGGCTGCCTACTCAGCCACCTGACACAGATCAGTCCGGATGCGCGGATTGGCAATTTCGTCAACATCCATACCCAGACCATCGTCGGACACGATGCACAGATTGGAGACTACGCACAAATCGGCGCTATGGTATTCATCGGCGGCAAAGCCGTTATTGGCCGCCATGCCGTCATTCATCCCCATGCCACTATTACTCCAGGCATTCAAATAGGAGAAGGTGCGACGGTAGGGGCCGGGGCTGTCGTGGTCAAGAACGTACCAGCAGGAGCCACAGTTTTTGGCAACCCTGCACGCATCATTTTTTGAATCAAAAGCAAATGACGGCACCGTTGATATCCATCGTGATGGCTACGTACAACACGGCCCCTACGTATTTGGCGCAGGCCATCGAGTCTGTGCTGGAGCAGGACTACCCGCATTGGGAGTTGTGCATCGCCGACGATGCTTCGCCCTCGCAGGCCGTCCATGATGTCTTGCAGCAGTATGCCGCCAAAGATGATCGAATCCGGCTGGTTCTGCGCAAAGAAAACGGCCGAGTGTCGGCAGCGCTGAATAGCGCGCTGGAGCTCGCGACTGGCGAGTGGATTGCCGTGTTGGATCACGATGATCTGTTGAGTTTCGACGCACTGCGCTGGGTTGCTGATGCGATCAGCAGACATCCGGACATCCGCCTGATCCATACCGATGAAGACAAGCTGAACAGCCAAGGCGAGCACTGTTCGCCCATGAGCAAGCCAGCCTGGAATCGCGCATTTTTCCGCAGCCATGGGACGGTGTTTCATCTCGGCGTCCATCATGCCCAGTTGGTGCGCAAGATAGGGGGATTTCGCATCGGCATGGAAGGCTCGCATGGGTATGACCTCGCCTTGCGCTGCCTAGACCATATCGTCGATGAGCAGATACATCACATTCCAAGGGTTCTTTATCACTGGCGCATGCCGTCGCCTGCGACCGTACAGACCACCGACGACTATGCTCAGTGGATTAAAAAATTCGACACTCTGGACGACGTGGGGCGCGACAGCATTCGCTCGAGCATCGCCGCGTTGAGCCGAAAGCCTCTGATTTCCATCCTGCTTGCGATTGACGAGAGTGATCCGGCTCACACTCATCTCGCTCATTCCATCGCATCCATCAAGTCGCAGCTTTATCCGCATTGGGAACTGTGCCAAATAGACACCGCCTGCTTGCATACCGCAGCAGCATTGAATCAGGCGCTGGCGCAGGCTCATGGAGAATGGGCCGTATTGCTGAGAGCACAAGACACCTTAAGTGAAGACGCTTTGTTTCGGTTTGCAGAAGCTATCGACATGCATTCGAATGCCGAGCTTCTTTACGCGGACGAAGACAAAATAGATGGAAAAGGATTTCGCCTTGCTCATTGGTTTAAATGCAATTGGAATCGAGATCTTTTCTACTCGCAAAATTTGATCGGCCGCTCGGCAGCTTATCGAGTTTCCTTGTTGCGCGAATTGGGTGGTTTCAACGCTGGATGCGCTGAGGCCTATGATTACGACCTGGCTCTGCGATACCTTGAGCGGATTGACGAAAAGCAGATCGTTCATATTCCACGTGTGCTGTATCACGAACGCTTGCCCGAAGACATGTCTTCGGGCGAGGCCAGCAACATTCCGGTTTTCACTGAAGCTGGAGTGCAGGCACTGAACGCGCACTTGTTACGACGAGGCATTGATGCGCAGGCCGAGCTGTCAGACCATGGCTACCGTGTGCGCTATGCCTTGCCCGATTCCAAGCCTCTGGCCAGTATCATCATTCCAACGCGCAACGCAGTGGATCTAGTGAAAAAATGCATTGAAAGCATAGAAAGCAAGACCACATATCATAATTATGAAATTATCCTAGTGGACAATGGATCGGACGACCCACTGTCGTTGTCATATTTTACGGAACTGGCACGCAAGCCAGGGCTCCGTGTTCTAAAAGATGCTCGCCCCTTCAATTATTCAGCGCTAAATAATGCGGCCTCCAAAGTGGCTTGCGGGGACATCCTGGTGCTCTTGAATAATGATGTGGAAGTGATTACACCCAATTGGCTGGACGAGTTGGTCAGCATTGCATTGCAACCTGGTGTGGGGGCTGTGAGTGGCAAGTTGCTTTATCCCGACGAAACAGTTCAGCACGCCGGTATTGTGTTGGCAGATGATAGCCACATGCTCGTGGGCCAAGTTTTTCGTAATTTTTCGCATATGCACCCAGGATATGCCGGATGGGCCTGCTTGATGCGGGGGTATAGCGCGTTGATAGGCGCATGTCTGGCAATGAAAAAAAGCATCTATGACGAGGTACGAGGCTTGAATGAGGAGGATCTCATCGTCGGCTTGAACGATATTGACCTATGCCTGCGTTTTATTGAAAAAGGTTATCGCAACGTTTGGACACCTAATGCTTTACTGTATCACCATGAGTCCGCTTCGCGCGGTCTGGACTGTACACCTGAAAAGCTGATCAGGTTACAGCGAGAGATCGCCTATATACGGCGCAGATGGGGAAAGTTTTTCGAAGCGGGGGATCCGGCCTACAGCCCTAACTTGACCGCACATAAAGAGAATATGAGTCTGGCGTGGCCGCCACGGATTTGATCGCTTACATAATAAATTTTATTAATAAATGTGCAACATGCCCTCTATTTTTTTGATGGCTCCTAATTCTCGCCTTGGATCGAGATATGGTTCCGAAATTGTGAAAACGTATGGCAATGTAATTTCCGTAGTTGATGATACGAGTGAAAAACATAGTATCTATGGCGTGCCACGCTGGAACAGCGATGCATTTAAGGAAAGGGCTAGTGATTACGAGGGGGCGATAGCAATTGATTTATCCATCAGCGAAAGGGGAAAGGCTTGGGTTGCCGGACTATGCGACCTAGTCGGTGTTCGATGTTTAAGTTTTAGGCAAGCCCTCCGGGAATTCGGCGAGTTGCCAAGCTGTACCTTTGAGCAAATTTCAGATTATACGGATTTCATCGTCTCGAAAAGTGTACGTGGAACAGGAGGAAATTTCGTTCCACTGGAAACTGTGCCGCAAAACGAACTTGACAAGATAGACATCAAAACTATCGCATTCTACTTACCGCAATTTCATGCTTTTCCGTTGAACGACGAGTGGTTCGGAAAAGGCTTCACTGAATGGACCAATGTAACCAAGGCCATCCCTCAATACACCGGCCATTATCAGCCTCAATTACCCATTGATGTTGGCTATTACGATTTAAACAATATTTCAGTCGTACATCGCCAAGTGGAAATAGCAAAGATTTTTGGTATTTACGGTTTTTGCTTCCACTATTATTGGTTCTCTGGCTCTCGCTTGATGGAGATGCCCATATTTCAATGGCTGAGTAATCAGGATATAGATTTTCCATTTTGCTTGAATTGGGCAAATGAAAATTGGGGAAAGCTCTGGGACGGAGGAGATCGAGAAGTTCGATATAAGCAGGAACTTCTTCCGGACGATGACGAGAAATTTTTTGATGATATTTTGCCGTTTTTTAATGATAAACGCTATATTAAAATAAATGAAAAGCCAGTGCTAAGCATATATAGGCCACATTTATTCAAAAAAGAGAGATTCCTGCAGTTTATCGATACTTTGCGCAGAAAATCTGTCGAAAATGGTTTCCCTGGGCTTTATTTAATTTCAGTAAATTCCCACGGATTTCAAGATGACCCTAGACAATGGGGCATGGACGCAATGCTGGAGTTTCCGCCGCATTCGATGAAAGAACGAGGGGTAAATGAGAAGTCGCTGAATGTTTTCATAAACCCCAACTTTTGTGGTGAAGTATGGGATGGTGAAAACTATGTAGCGGAGAAAAAATATTTGTATGACGTGCGGTACAAACTCTTCAAAGGCGTTGCACCATCATGGGATAACACACCCAGAAAAGCATACAGCGGCAGCATTGTTCTGGATGGAATCACTCCCGAAGTCTATAAAGAATGGTTGAGCGGTTGCATCGAATACACTCGGAAAAATCATTCTCGAGACGAGAGTTTAATTTTTGTAAATGCATGGAATGAATGGGCGGAAGGTGCACATCTTGAACCCGATAGCCACTACGGCTATGCATATCTGCAAGCTACGCGTGATGCCCTGCTGAAAGGTAAAAAATAATGAATCGCGTCATATTGGTTTCAGTGTTTATTGACATGGGCTTGTATTCCAGGTGCGTGGCGGAAAATTCGTTTATCAAAGATAACCAATCCATATCGCTGCATGGCATTGATAACAGGGGCGAAAATAAAAACATAGCCGCTCGCTATAATGATTTTCTTGACAATTACAATTATAATGAATCGGCATGGTTTGTTTTTTGCCATAGCGATTGGGAATTACAGGAAAATATTGTTCCTCTTCTGAGCTCCTTGAATCAAGAGTGTATTTATGGTCCGATAGGGGCCGCGCTATTCAGTCACCCAAATGGGTCGTATGTCAGGGAGTATCGCGGTCAGTGCCAGGAAAAAAAGAGGGATGGATCTAATGCTCGTCTTTTGCTTTGCCAAGTTTCCCATACGGGCGCGATAGTCGATACGCTTGATTGCCAGTGCTTGATTGTGCATTCGTCGTTGGTTTCAAAGTACAGGCTGCGGTTTGACGAGAATTTAACATTCGATCTGTATGTCGAGGATTTTTGCATCAAGGCATTTCGAGATTTCAAAGTGCACTCAAAAATATTGCGCGTGCATTGCTGCCATTGGAATCAAGCGGACTCACTGGATGGTCGGGACGCATATTTTAAAGATTTGGACTATCTGGATAGAAAATACAAAAATGGATTGTATGCTGGCGTGGTTACTCTAATCGGTGGCGAGGGAAAATCCGCATCGCTCGCTTGCTCGAATATTGTCCCCAAGGTTTCTCCCCTCAGTGCGGACGCTGATGCACGATCTGCTGTTTACAAGGTTTCTTCCGTTTCCACGGATGCAGCCAATGATTCAAAAAGCATATTATTCAGATATGTTTCGGACGGAGCAGTCGTTCTGGATGTAGGATGTGCCTGCGGGGATTTGGGAGTAGCTCTCCACAACAGCAAAGGTTGCACCATGTACGGCATGGAACACAACGCTGGTTCGGTTCTTGTCTCGCAAGGAACGGGGGCGTATGAACAGGTTAGTCGGGTTGATCTCAATCAGCTGTCTGAAAATTCTTACCCTGAATATTTTGGTAAATTCGATTACATCATCTTCGGGGATGTTCTGGAGCATATCTATGACCCATGTGAAGTTCTAGAGAAAATGTTGTGCTACCTGAAGCCTGGAGGGCGGTTTCTGGTTTCTCTTCCAAATCTTGCACATGCCAGTATCAAGGCAGGACTTCTTATCGATGATTTCTCATATACCGATGTCGGCCTGCTTGACGCTACTCATATTCGATTTTTCACGCATAAAACGATTCCAGGTTTTTTAGCAAAGAACCTGCTCAAGATAGAAAGCTTTGAGACTACTTCAGTAGGCATGTGGGGATTTCAGCCTGACGACCCCTTTCCTCACCTTCCTGGCCCGACTATTAAAAATATTATTAATAATCCACACTCCCTAATTTGTCAGTATGTACTGAAAATCTCCTACGATCCAGAAGAATCTTATGAGAGTTGCTTGCAGGAGAACAAGAAAATCTCTTTGATTGATGGCAATGAAAATACTGCCATGAAACAAAACAGGAAGCAGGCACTGCTGGGGTGCGCGTTATTGTCCGAGAAAAATTCTCCGGAAGGCCATTTCCTTTCCCAGGTGCATTTGCGCCCAATTTTCCTTATGGCTCCGTTTTCGACGGATGGATGCATTTACGGCCCTGTCGTGGCCAGATATTACAAAAATGCAATTGCAGCAATTGATGATCGCGCGGATTGCGAGAAGATTTATGGAGCGCCCCGCTGGACTAGCGCCGAATTTTTGCAACGTATTGAACAATATCCGAATGCCTTGGCTATTGATTTTTCATCCAGCCCCGGAGGAAAAGCCTGGGTTCTTGAGACGTGCAAAAAAGTACAGGTGGAATGCGTGACAATCAACACGCTAATTGATGAGATCGCCGAGCGCGCAGTG
Organism: Comamonas resistens; assembly: GCF_030064165.1. Lineage (NCBI taxonomy): Bacteria > Pseudomonadati > Pseudomonadota > Betaproteobacteria > Burkholderiales > Comamonadaceae > Comamonas > Comamonas resistens. The sequence continues at coordinate 501,256 of NZ_CP125947.1, read as the reverse complement.
GAGTCCGAGGAATGAGTACGTTGCAGGCCTTATATGAAAGCCACCAAGGCAAGGTTTCTGACAAATGGTTTTCATATTTGAAAAAATATGAGGAAATTTTCTCCGATTTTTCCAGAAAATCCATAAGCCTTTTGGAGATAGGTGTTTCAAATGGCGGGTCGCTTGAGGTTTTGGCAAAATATTTTAAAAATGCATCGCATCTTGTCGGATGTGATATCAATCCGGGCTGCCAAGCTCTCCAATATGAAGATGCTAGGATTTCGGTTGTGGTTGGCGATGCAAATTCTGATGCCACGCAGGACAAGATATCTGGAATATCAGATGATATTAATATCATCATTGACGATGGATCACACCGTTCTAGCGATATCGTAAAGTCGTTCGCACGATATTTTCCTCTCCTATCTGATGGAGGAGTTTATGTGGTGGAGGATGTCTGCTGCAGCTATTGGAACGCGTTCGAAGGAGGAATTTTTCACCCAACTTCATCAATTTCCTTTTTCAAGTCTCTTGTGGATGTCATTAATCACCAGCATTGGGGTATAGAAGCCAAGCGATCTGAGATACTCAATAATTTTCGTGAAGCTTACAAAGTAACTATTTCTGAGAGTGTTCTGGAAAAAATTAATTCAATCGAATTTTGCAACTCACTTTGTATCATCAGAAAAAAATCTGCCGAGCTGAATCTTATTGGGAATCGTGTGATCGCAGGAAGTGTTGAGGAGGTGTTACCGGGTCATCTGTCCTTGGCAGGTAGTTCTATGCCGAAAGTAAATGAAGACACCAATGCATGGTCGGTTATTGCATCAAAATGAAGCGGATTGACCATTTTTCATTAACACATCTGATAAATTGATAGGAAATAAAATGCATCAGTCTGCTATGCATTACGGAAAACGTTTTTTTGAGGTTTATTGTTCTCAACCTAAATCAGATGATTTCACGATTGCCGAAATTGGATCGTGTGACATTAATGGTTCTCTGCGTGATGTCAGTCCTGATGGCGTGCGATACATCGGTTTGGACTTTACCGAAGGGAAAGGCGTGGATGTCGTTATCGATGACCCATACAATTTTCCATTAGAGGATGCCTCTGTTGATGCCGTTGTATGTAGTTCAGTTTTTGAGCACTCACAGTTCTTTTGGTTGGTTTTTCTAGATATCTTACGAGTTTTGAAGCCTCAAGGTCTCTTCTATTTGAATGCCCCGAGCAATGGGAGCTTCCATCGTTGCCCTGTTGACTGTTGGCGGTTTTATCCTGACTCTGGGTTGGCATTGGTTGCATGGGGAAAGAGAATGGGCTACACCCCTCGAATGTTGGAGTCTTTCATTGGAGCAAAATCAGAAGATGGAACTGTGGACCCTTGGCACGATTTCGTGGCTGTATTCGTGAAAGACGAAAAATACGAGTACGCGTATAGAGAAAGAATTATCGATACATGTACCGGATATACCAATGGATATCATTCCATTTCCAAATCCGGGTTGATGAACGAGCAAACTCTTAGCCCGGATCATGTGGCTTTACTTGAAAAGTATAAAGGTAATTTATAAGAGCGGCTAACACCACCGATCCACGAAGCGTGCACAGATAATCGCAGCGGCCAGTTTCAGCAACGCTTCGTGGATGCCCAGCCGCCTTTCAAAGCGGATTCGCAGCTTGCCAAAACCTGCAAACCATCCGTGTGTTCTCTCCACGACCCAGCGATGTTTGCCCAGTTTCTCGCTGCTCTCGACTCCTCGCCTGGCAATCCGGCTGGCCACGCCTCGTCGTCTGAGGTAGGCTCGGCAGCGCTTGTAGTCGTAGCCTGTGTCCGCATGCAGCTTCGCCGGTCGCTTGCGTGCCCGCCCCGGCAAGCCTGCAACGGCTGGAATCGCATCCATGCATTTCTCAAACATCATGGAGTCGTGCCTGTTGGCACCGCTGACGAGGATCACCAGCGGGATGCCTCTGGCATCTACAACGAGGTGTCGTTTGGAGCCGAGCTTGCCTCTGTCCGTGGGGTTGGAGCCCGTTTCCTGGCCCCCCGGGGGCTTGGCACCGAGGAGCCATCTATGCTGGCTCGGCTCCAATCAATCTGGTCATGCTCGCGCAGACGCACCAGCATGGCTTGGTGCAAACGCTGCCAGACGCCATCGGCATTCCAGTCACGCAGGCGCCGCCAGCAGGTCATACCACTGCCGTAACTGTACGGTCCCAGGAAGTCATGGTGCATTCTTCAGCTCAGAACAGGAGAGAGCACTATGGCAATCCGCCTGCATGGCAGCGCCCGCACGACGCCGCGTATCCGCGCAGAACTCCAGCTAGCCACCGGATCCCATCGGTCTTTGGCCAAGCTCTATGGCCTTAACCCCAAGACCGTGGCCAAGTGGCGTGCGCGCACCTCTGTTCTCGATGAGCCCATGGGTCCTCGGGACAGAGCAAGCCAGCATCTTTCTCAAGAGCAAGAACACCTGGCAATTGCATTACGCAAGCAAGGGCATCTGTCGCTGGACGATCTCATGGGGCAGCTCCTGGAGACAGCACCCAAGCTCAGCCGCAGCGCCTTGCATCGTTGCCTGCAGCGTCACGGCATCAGCCGACAGCCCGCAACGCGGGTGCCGAGAAGGCACGGAAAGTTTGAAGAAACGACGCTGGGCTTCGTGCACATCGACAGTGCCGAAATGAAGATCTCCAGCGGCAGACAGCACATGTTTGTTGCCATAGACCGCGTCACAAAGTTCACGCATGTTGCGTTCTTTGACAGGGCTACGAAAGCCAACGCAGCGCAGTTCCTTCGGCAGGTGCTCGTGGCCTTCCCGTACCGCATACATACCGTTCTGACGGACAACGGCATGGCCTTCACAGGGCAAGAACGCTTCAGAGGCGGCGTCACCGACACATGCATCGGTCACATCTTCGAGCGTATCTGCAAGTTCAATGGAATTGAAAAACGACATACCAAGCCGTACCACCCTTGGACTAACGGCATGGTCGGGCGCATGAACCGGACCATCAAGGAATCCACGATCAATGCGTATGAGTACGAGGGCCTGGAGCAGCTACGCAAGCATGTCCAGGCATTTGTTCAAAGCTACAACTTCGGCAAGCACTTGAAAGCGCTCAAGTGGAAGACACCATTCCGTGCGATGTGCGAGGCGTGGGAAAAAGATCCAAGTCGCTTTAGACTTCATCCGCACCATCTCACTGTGGGACTGAACATTAAATCTCTGGCAAGCCCTTCGCTTGCCTACGCTTGATAACATTTGGAAATTTGTCCCTTGACCGGTGCATCACTCCGCGAAGGCCTACATCTATTTCAAAGAACATGCAGCCGCCGAGGCCCTCGCTACCACATCACATATTCTCTGACGCTGCTCCAGCGTTATGCCCCAAAAAAACGGCAGCCCCAGCAGCGTCTGCGCCAGTTGCACTGCATTGGGCGTATCCAGTGACAGGCACTGCTGCTGCAGCACGTCCATGTGCTGCAGCAGCGGCTGGTACCAGCGCCGCGTCATAATTCGAGCCTCCTGACAAGCTCGTTCCACCGTAGTGCGGGCCGCGGCATCAGGCAGTTGCACGCACAGCAGCGTGGGAGCCATCTGTGGTCCAGCCGGACCTTGAGCCTGCCAAGCCAAGCTATGGCCGCTGGCTAGGCAGATTTCACGTATCAAATCTGCCTGCAGCGTGCGCCTTTTATGTGCATGCTGTTCCCATTTTTGCAACGATACCAAACCGATGGCTGCATGGTATTCGCTCATCTTGGCATTGCTGCCTAGGTCGGCGAGCGCGCCCACGGGCATGGCAGCGCCAGGGTCGAGGTTGATACCGAAATTGGAGAGTTGGCGCACCTTGGCGCCCAGGCCTGGGCGCGTGGAGACCACCAAGCCACCTTCGCCTGCGGGCAGGCTTTTTGTGGTGTGCAGGCTGAAGACTAGCGTTCCCTCTGCGCCTTGCAGCCATTGGCTGCCGTAAGCGGCTGCAGCGTCAATGACCACGGCTAGGCCCGTATCTCGCTCGAACTGTTGCCAGGCCCGCATGTCGTGCGGCATGCCGAAGGTGGCGACAGGCAGTACGGCATCGATTCGCATGCACTCGCAGGCCGCGCGTGCGATTTCGGGCGTAAGCATCCAGGTGTGCGCATCCACATCGGCAAGCACAGGCTGATGGCCTGCACGCACCACAGCGGTGGCCGTGGCAACAAAGGTGAAGGCTGGCAGCAGGATGCGGGAACCAGTTGGTAAATCCAGTGCCTGCAAGACCAACTCCAATCCCTGAGTGGCGTTGGCCACTGTGGTCAGTTGCTCCGACTCAAGAGCAAATTGCTGTGCGAACGCCTTCTCCAACTCCTGCACCAGCGGGCCGAAGTTGGAGTAGTGCCGTACCGCATGCATGCGCTCCAGCCAGGGCAGCAGTTCCTGCGGCGACGGCATGTCGGGCACCAGCAGCGGAACCCATGGCAGCTCCTGGTTGGTGGTCATGCAGTTGCGTCCATCTCGGCCAATGTCTGCACCAAGTCGACATTGATGCTCAAGGCCTTGCGATCACCACACAGATAGTTGAGCCACATTAGGCGAAAAGCCTTTTCCAGCTCCGCCGTTCGCGATATGTAATCCATCAAGACGCTGCACCTGAGCTGATCCCTTGCTGAGGCACGCAGACGCAGCAAATAGCCTGAGTCACTCATCAGCGTCAGTGTTGCATCCACATAACCCTGCGGATCCGCAGCGATCACTCCGCCAAATCCTAGTCCCTGGAGCATACGAGCCGAGGATGCATCTGCTCCACGTACTGCATCCATAGCAACAATAGGCAGCCCCATCCATAGCGCATGCAAGGTCGTGGTGCCGCCGGAGATGGGCGAGGTATCGAGTGCAATGTCTGCGATATGCCCCATTTCCATGAACTGGTCGAGCGGCTGCTGATGCAGCACGGATACGCGATCCAGCGGCATGCCTGCAACCTCCACGCGCGGCTGCATATGGGCCTGGGCCGCATCGGCGTTTTCTTCCTTGACCATGATGATGAGGCGTGCGTCCTCGCGCGCATGCAGAATGCGCGCCCAGATGCCCAGCATCTCATCGGTGATCTTGGCCGAGCTATTGAGCGAGACCAGTGTGGGGTAGCCATTGCGCAGCATGGGCGGCTCTTCGCACAACGGCGCATAGGCAGGCGGAGCATAGCTGGCCATGTTCTTCAGATAGAACAAGGCTTCCGAGTAATACGGTGCATGGCTGGGCGGGGCAATGCCCATATCTACCAGGCGATAGTCCATGGCTTTCATGCCCAGTGTCTGCATATAGCCCAGCCAGGTCACCTGCACAGGCGCGGCGCGGCGAGCGAAAACACCCAGGCGGTGGCCCTGTGTAAAACCGGACAAGTCCACTAGCACATCGATTCCCTCCTGGCGGATTCTTTCGCACAGCGCCTCATCGTCCATCGCCCTCACGTCCAGCCAATGCGGCACCAAAGAACGCATGTGTTCAGTGGTGCTGTCGCTAGGACCGTTGGAGTAGACATGCACTTCGACATAGTCCGGGTCGTGGTGGGCCAGCACAGGCTGCATGAAAAAGGCCACCGAGTGTTGGCGAAAGTCCGCCGTGACGTAGCCGATCTTGAGCTTTTTGCGTGGGTTGCGATCCGCCACCTTCAGCGGCTTGGCCTTGCGCGTGAGCGGATCAGCAAAGCGCCGCCCCCAGTCGCGCGCGGTCTGCAGCGCCAGCATGGGGTCACGGCTGGTGTGCGCATGTATATAGGCACGCAGCATCCATTGCGGCCCCAGGTTTCCTTTCCTGGCCACTTTGTCGATCAGATCGCAGGCTTCCTGCTTGCGGCCCGTGCTGAACCAGGCCATGGACAGTAGATGCTCAGCCTGGACTTCCTGGGGATCAATCTCCAGCGCAGTCTGCAGTGCTTCGATCGCGGGCGTCCAGTCGGACATACGGGTATAGGCCAAGCCAATCAACAGCCACAGCTTCGGATTGCGCATGTCCTGCGCCACCCGTTGCATCAAGGCTGTGAGCGCAGGGACGAACTCGTTGGTCTTAATCAACTGATGGATTTCTTCAAGTCCCAACAAAACGGCTGACGACGGGTCTGACTGAGCGGTGATGGGGGAAGATGACATAGATACCCAAAAAAGTGCCGAAAATGCATCGTCAGCGCCATATCAGCGCCCGATACCTGCGCGCCAATATAACTGCGCGATTCGTCGCCATTGGGCAATTAAGACCCGCAACTGCCACGCATAAACAGGCACGCTTTCACCGCACAATTCAACGCTTCAACATCTTGCAGCGAAGCCACCTTCATAGCACCTGCGGGTAAAGTAGATGGCACGGCAACTCTACAAAAGCGCCTGAAGCTGCCGATCTAGCAAGCAATCACCCGGCTTTTTGCGCCAACGACAGCGGCCAGCCCTCTCACAATCACTCCCCATGCTTGTTCTCATCGGTTATATCGTCGCCTTCGGCTGCATCTTCGGCATGTATGTGCTGCATGGCGGCAGCGTGGGTGTTCTCATGAAGGCGCTGCCGTTCGAGCTGGTGACCATTGGCGGTGGCGCCCTGGGAGCCTTTATCGTGAGCAATCAGCCCAAGGTGCTCAAGGCCACGGCCAAGGCGATTCCGTCCGCGCTCAAGCCCTCGCGCTATACCAAGGCGCGGTATATGGAGATCATGGCTCTTCTGTATGAGCTGCTGCAAAAGGCCCGCAAGGAGGGCCTGATGTCCATCGAGGCCGATGTGGAAGAGCCACAGTCCTCCACCATCTTCCAGAATTACCCCGCGCTGCTGGCCGACACGCATGTGATGGAGTTCCTGACCGACTATCTGCGCATGATGGTCTCGGGCAACCTCAACGCCCATGAGATCGAGGCGCTGATGGACAGCGAAATCGAAGCTCACCATGCCGAGGCCCATGGCCCGGTGGCGGCGCTGAACCGCCTGGCTGGCGCCCTGCCCGCCTTCGGCATCATTGCCGCCGTGCTGGGCGTGGTGAACACCATGGCTTTTGTGGGCCAGCCGCCTGCCGTGTTGGGTGGCATGATTGCCTCCGCTCTGGTCGGCACTTTCCTGGGCATTTTGCTGGCCTATGCGCTGGTCGAGCCCATGGCGGCCCTGCTGGAGCAGCGCACCCAGGACGGCGCCAAGGAATATGAATGCATCAAGGCCACGCTGCTGGCCAGCATGCAGGGCTACAACCCGGCCACGGCCATCGAGTTCGGCCGCAAGGTGCTGTTTTCGACCGAGCGCCCCGGCTTCCTGGAGCTGGAGTCCCACGTCAAGGGCAAGAAGTGATGCGCGTGGAGCACTCTCATGGCTGACAAGAAACTGCAGCCCATCATCATCAAGCGTGTCAAGAAGGTGGCACCTGCCCACCATGGCGGTGCCTGGAAGATTGCCTATGCCGACTTTGTGACTGCGATGATGGCCTTCTTCCTGCTGATGTGGCTGCTGGGCTCCACGGCCCAGGGGGAGCTGCAAGGCATTGCCGCGTATTTCAATGCCCCGCTCAAGGTGGCCATGTCGGGCGGCAGCGGCGCAGGCAACAGCTCCAGCATCGTGCCTGGTGGTGGCAATGACCTGAGCAAGGTGCATGGTCAGGTGCGCCGCTCCGAAGCCGATGACAATGCCAACCGCCGCGCCAGCCAGGCCATGGGCCGCGCTGACGAGTCCAAGCGGGATGCCCAGCGCCTGCATGCGCTCAAGGCCAAGGTGGACGCGATGATTGCCAGCAACGCCAAGCTCAACGAGTACCGCTCGCAGATCCGCACCGAAATCACGCAGGACGGGCTGCTGATCCAGATCGTGGACGATCAGAACCGCCCCATGTTCGACAGCGGCAGCGCCGTGGTCAAGCCCTATATGCGCGATATCCTGCGCGAAATCGGCGCGGCCATGGGCAACGCAGAGAACCGCATCAGCCTCTCGGGCCACACCGATGCAGCCCCCTATGGCAATGCCGATCGAGGCTACAGCAACTGGGAGCTGTCTGCCGACCGTGCCAATGCATCACGCCGCGAACTGGTGAATGCCGGCATGCCTCTGGACCAACTGGCCCGCGTGGTGGGCATGGCCAACAGCGATCTGCTGCTGCCCGATCAGCCCCGCGCCGCGCAAAACCGCCGCATCACCATCACGGTATTGACCAAGGAAGCCGAGCGCCGCGTGCTGGGCCTGGGCCAGACCGAAACCGCCGAAAACGCGAACGACGCCATTGACAGCCTGCACAAGGCAGCAACATCGGCGCTTGCTCGCAAGCCCGCTGCACCAGCTACCCAAGGTGGTAACACCAAGGTAATACCGGCAGTCCAGACCCTGGTCCCTGCTGAAGAGTTTGTAACAAGCCCTGAAGTTGTCCCAGAATCTGTCGAAAAGCCTGACAATGCACGACCATCGCCCCGAGATTGACAAATTGTTACTATCGCGGCTGAAAATTTGTTCCCTCGCACCTATTCCGACCGAAAGGGCCTCTCGTGGCTAATGCCCTGCGATTTTTGATTGTTGATGATTTTTCCACCATGCGCCGCATCGTGCGCAACCTGCTCAAGGAAAGCGGCTTTGCCGATGCCGATGAGGCAGAAGATGGCGTGGTGGCCATCAGCAAGCTGCGTGCTAGCAAGTTTGACTTTGTCGTGACCGACATCAACATGCCGAACATGAATGGCTTTCAGTTGCTGAACGAGATCAAGCAGGATGAAAAGCTCAAGCATCTGCCGGTGCTGATGGTCACGGCCGAGGCCCGCAAGGAAGATATCGTGGCTGCTGCCCAGGGCGGCGCTGCTGGCTATATCGTCAAGCCCTTCACCAAGGCCACGCTGGAAGAGAAGGTCAACCTCATCATCAAGAAACTCGACCTCTAAGTCATGAGCAGCGAGCCGGCTTCCGCCAACGTCCACTACAAGATTGGCGTCCTGACACGCCAGTTGCATAACTCTCTCAACGAGCTGGGCTATGCGGACCGCTTGCGCGGCAGCATGGGCGAATTGCCCGACGCGCAAAGCCGCCTGTCCTATATCGCCCGCCTGACGGGCGAGGCCGCAGAAAAGGTGCTGGGCCAGGTGGAAGTGACGCAAAACCAGCAGGATGCGCTGGCCGAGCGCACCCGCGCCATGCGTGCAGAGCTCATCAAGGACCCGGTGGCTGCCGTGGCCAAAGGCCGGGTGATGAACTACCTGCAGGAAGTCGAGGAAGGCACGCAGCAGACCAACAGCCATCTGACCGAGATCATGATGGCCCAGGACTTTCATGACCTGACTGGCCAGGTCATTGCCCGCGTCGTGGCACTGGCCGCCGATCTGGAATCCCAGCTGCTGGAGCTGCTGATCCAGACTTCCCCCGAAATAGCGCAAGCACCTGTACTGGCACCTGCCGAGACCGCTCAGCCCAAGCTGGCCGGCCCCGTGGTCGACCCGGAAAACACGGCCGATATCGTGACCTCTCAATCACAGGTCGATGATCTGCTGGCCAGTCTGGGTTTCTGATTTCAGAATTTATTTCATAGCACGTAGCGCCTGATACATAAGCGCTACAGCCCGAATTCACTGAATCCCTCAGTGTGCTCGCATCTTGGTGCGCAAGCGTGCAATGGCTTGGCTGTGCAGCTGGCATACGCGCGACTCGGTCACCCCCAGCACGGCGGCGATTTCCTTGAGGTTCATGTCGTGCTCGTAGTACATGCCCATCACATACTGCTCGCGCTCGGGCAGTTGCTTGATGGCATCGACCAGCGCAGCGCGCAAGCGCTGGTCACGCAGTAAGGCAAAGGGGTCGGCACCTGAATCCGCCACATGGCGCTCCAGATAGTCGTCGCCATCATCGCCATCGCCCCCACCTATGTCTTCCAGGTAGACCAGTTGCGTGCCGCGGACCTTGCCCAGCAGGGACTGGTAGTCGTCCAGCGCCATGCCCAGCTCGGCGGCGATTTCGGACTCCAGTGGCGGGCGGCCCAGGCGCTGCTCCAGCCGATTGAGCGCCTGCTCGATTTCCTTCTGGCTCTTGCGCGAGCTGCGGCTCATCCAGTCGCCTTCGCGCAGCTCATCGAGCATGGCACCGCGTATGCGCTGACTGGCAAATGTCTCGAATTGCACGCCTTGCTCGCTCTCGAAGCGCGACAGCGCTTCGGCCAGGCCGATCATGCCGACCTGGATCAAATCATCCAGCTCCACATTCGGTGGCAGTTTGGCGATCATATGCAGGGCAATCCGACGCACGAGCGGTACATGCTGACGGATCAGCCCATCGCGGTCGAGTTGGCCTTTGGCGGTGTACATGGCTGTCAATGGCTCCAGGCAAGAGATTCAGGTACGGCAGCTGCTGCAGGCTGAGAGTGGGCGGGCAGGATGCAGGCCGTCTTGAGCATGTGCAGCGTGAGCTGGTGCAGATCGCTGGACTGACGCCAGCGCAAGCGCATGAGCACGGGCGCATCACCGAGATGGCGCTGCGAACACTGTAGCAAAGCATTCAAACGCTGCAAGCGTGTCTGAGCATTTTGCTGGGCGGTCTGCAAGCTGGTCTGCTTGCGGCTCCAGTCATATTTCTGCGGACCATCTGCGTTCAAGGGTGCCTCCAGTGCAGCAATCGTGCACTCCACACCAGCGAACACGGCCAGATGCTTGAGCTGGCGGTAGCTATCGATCAGATGCTCGGCATCGGGGGGCACCACGAGCAGCGGCTGCAGACCCTGGCCTTGCAGCAGCGGCGTCAGAGCTTCGCTGCCCGCGTAGATCAGCACCGTCGTGAAGCCACGTACATAGGCCTGCAGCGCGGTCAGTACATCAAGCCCCATGTCCCCGGCCAATGCCTTGAGCTGCTTGAGGCCCTGGCGCGCCGGCAGGCTGGCCACTGATTGGCTATCGGCCACGGCAGAGCGCAGACCAGCCTGGGCCTGCCAGGCATGCTGCACCAGCAACTGCGCCAGACCTGGCGCATGAAAAGACTCGGCCTGGCTGCCGTCCAGCACCAGCACCTTCTGGCCCAGGCGCTGCAGCTGGGCGCACAGCGGCCACAGCACGGCCTGCTCCGCCGCTGCCCCCGATGCGCTGTGCAGCACAGCCAGCACGCGCAGGCCTGCGGTGCTGGCGTCGCTGACATGCAGGGCCATGCCCTGATGCAAAGGAGAGCGACGTTCAAGCATGGGCTGCCTCTATGCCACCCGACGAGGGCGTGAAGAAGAAGTCCAGATCCAGCGACTGCGGATCGAAGGCCGATTTGCTCGCGGAGCGCATGGAAGCCGACACCAGCAATTGGGCGCTGGCACGCTCGAAGTCTTCGGGCACACGCTGACCGTTGGTCACGCCGCGCAGCTGAATCTGGTGGCGAATCAAGGTATCGACCGACGGGCCGATCTTCACGGCTTCATCGACCTTGGTGAGGATGGCCTGGTGCGAGCCACGGGCCTTGAAGGCCTGCATGACATCATCCTGCGCATCGCCCTGCGCGGCCGCATTGACGGCCAGCAGCTGCTGCACGCCATCGATGGCCAGCACATCCATGATCTCGTCCTTGCGCGGGTCGCGCGGTGCCACACCCGTGGTGTCGATCAGCACCATCTTCTTGCTTTGCAGCAGACCCAGCAGATCCTGCAGCGCCGCCTTGTCATGGGCCTGATGGGCCACCATGCCCAGCATGCGGGCATAGGTACGCAGTTGGTCGTGACCGCCGATGCGATAGGTATCGAGCGTGATCAGGCCCACGGATGCCGGGCCATGTTTGGCCGCGCACAGCGCCGCCAGCTTGGCCGTGGTGGTGGTCTTGCCTACGCCGGTCGCACCGACCAGGGCGAACACGCCGCCTTGCTCATAGATGGCGGGCTGGGCCGCATCGGTACGCAGATTGCGCTCCAGCACCTGCATCAGCCAGCGCACGGCGTCGCCGGCAGAGAGCGTCTCCGGCAGCTTTTCAATCAGCGCACGTGCAAGTGCGGGCGAGTAGCCGGCACGAATGAGCTTGTGCATCAGACTGGACTGAATCGGATTCTGGCGGGTCTGGCCCAGCCAGGTCAGCGTATTGAAGCGCTCCTCGATCAAATCCTTCATGGCCTGCATTTCCTGCATGAAGTTCTGCGGAGCCGCTGCGGCAGAGGCCTTGGGGCTGCTTTCCTTGAGCTGGATAGCCTCGGACTTGAGCGGGTTGTGGCGTGCCACGCTTGCCGGTTGCGCCTTGGCAGCCATGGCCGGGCGCTCGTTGTTGCGATCCTGCACGCGCTGGGCAAAAGTGGGCAAAGGCTCGTTGCTCTCCAGCGACGATTCATGGCGGCGGCGCAGCATGCGCTCGCGTACATAGTCCTGGAAGGTCAGCGTGCTCATGGACAGCTGCTCCACATCGTCCTGCACGGAGTGCTGAGCCAGTTCCTTGACCTGCTTGGCCTGCAGTTTTTCCTGGGCCTGCATCTCGCGGGCCTGTACATGCTCCAGCGTGCTCATGGCCGCCCCGGCCGAATCGCGCTTGACCGCAGCGGGGGCCAGCGGCAGGCCGCGTTCCTTGCGCAAGCTCATGCCTTCATCGGCCGCACGGCGATCGAGCGCCTGCCTCAGGGACGATCCGGCCTGCGCAGCGGAGTCCATGTCCTGCAGCGTCTCTTCGGCCGTGGCCATGACCTCCACACCATCGGGCGTCTGACGATTGGAAAGAATCAGGGTGCCGTCGCCAAAGACCATGCGCGCCTTGGCCAGGGCCTCGCGGGCGGTGGGGGCGTAGAAGCGTTTGATGTTCATGCGGATGCACCTTTAAGAATCGGGCCGATGCGGATGGTGTGCGTCTCGGGGATTTCGCTGTGCGCGAGCACCTGCAGACGCGGCGCCACACGGCGCAGCAGCTTGGCAAGAGAGTTGCGGATCGCGTCGGGCACCAGCAGGCAGGCGGGCAGGCCCAGCTCTTCCTGTTGGTTGGCCACATCGACCGCTTTTTGTGTGAGGATTTCCGCCACGCCGGGGTCCAGCGATGGCGCATTGGGATTCGACAGAGCCTGCACCAGCAGACGCTCCAGGCCGGGCTCGATGGCAATCACATTGAGCTCACGAGTGGGGCCATAGATCTGCTGCACGATGGCAGGCGACAGCGCAATACGCACGCGGCGTGCCAGCTCCACCGGGTCAGCCGTCTGCGTGGCGTTCTCGGCCAGAGTTTCGATGATGGTGCGGATATCACGGATGTGCACAGAGTCCTCCAGCAGCAGCTGGAGCACTTTCTGGAACGTCGTGATGGGCACCATTTTCGGAATGACTTCTTCGATGAGTTTGGGAGCAAGCTTGGCCACGTGATCGACCAGTTGCTGCGTCTCCGTACGGGACAACAGCTTGGCCGCGTGCACTTGCATCAAGTGTGACAAATGCGTCGCCATCACGGTTTCCGAATCAACGACGGTAAAACCGGCCATTTGTGCCGCTTCCTTTTGCCGCTCGTCGATCCAGTGCGCAGGCAGACCAAAGGCCGGGTCGGTCGTCGCCGTGCCGATCAGCGGGGTGGTGATGCCGCCGGGATTGATGGCCAGGAACATGCCGGGGAAGGCTTCACCCTCGCCCACCATGACGCCGCGCAGCGTCATGCGATAGGCGCTGGGCTTGAGTTCGAGGTTGTCACGCACATGGACGGCCGGCGGCAGAAAACCCACTTCCTGTGCAAACTTGCGGCGCACGCCCTTGATGCGCGTCAGCAGATCGCCCTGACGGCTCTTGTCCACCAGTGCAATCAGGCGATAGCCCAGCTCCAGGCCCAGCAGATCCACGGGTTGCAGATCGTCCCAGGTGGCTTCGCCATCGCCCTGGTTGACCTGGGGGACGACGGCCGATGGCTCGGGTGCCGCAGCGCGCGCCTTTTGCTTTTTTTCCAGCTTCCAGGCAATCCAGCCCAACATGCCGCCTATGCCCAGGAACACCAGATGGGGCATACCCGGAATCAGACCCAGCAGCAGCAAAATGGCCGCCGTGATGCCCAGCACCTTGGGCGACATGAGCAACTGGGTCACGATCTGGTGGCCCACATCGGTTTCCTTGCTGACGCGCGAAACCACGATAGCTGCGGCCACCGAGATCAACAGCCCTGGAATCTGCGCCACCAGCGCATCGCCCACAGCCAGCAGGATATAGCTATTGGCCGCATCGCCGGCCGACAGGCCGTGCTGGGCCATGCCGATGATCAGGCCGCCGATGATGTTGATGACCAGAATCAAGATACCGGCGATGGCGTCACCGCGCACAAACTTGCTGGCTCCGTCCATGGAACCGAAGAAATTGGCTTCCTCCTGAATCTCGGCGCGGCGGCGCTTGGCCTCGGTCTCATCGATCAGGCCGGAGTTCAAATCGGCGTCCACGGCCATCTGCTTGCCGGGCATGGCGTCCAAGGTGAAGCGGGCCGAAACCTCGGCAATACGCTCGGCACCCTTGGTGATCACGACAAAGTTGATAACCACCAGAATGGCGAACACGATCAAACCCACGGCGAAGTTGCCGCCGATCAGGAAATGGCCGAAGGCCTCGATCACCGCGCCAGCAGCGCCCGGCCCCTGATGGCCTTCGAGCAGCACCACGCGGGTGGAGGCGACGTTCAGCGACAGGCGCATTAAGGTGGTCAGCAGCAGCACCGAGGGGAAGGCCGCAAAATCCAGCGGCTTGATCATGTAGGCCGCGACCATCATCACCATCAGCGCCACGGCGATGTTGAGGGTGAAGAAGGTGTCCAGCATCCACGGCGGAATGGGCAGCACCATCAGCCCCAGAATCGCCACGATCAGGACGGGCGCAATCAACCCTTGCAGGATACCGGCGTTGGAGCCAGACCACTTCTGGAACAGTTGCAGAGGATTCGACGTCATCACAGATTACCTTCTTGCTGCGCGGCGGCATCGGCGACTGTTGGCTGGGTGCGACCACGGTGCGGGTCCAGCTCCACCGGCACGGGCGGCTCGCCCAGGGCATCGGGCATGGGGCCCTGACCGCTCAATGCGGCCTTGAGGCGATAGACATAGGCCAGCACCTGGGCCACGGCGGTATAGAGCGCAGCTGGAATCGCCTGATCCAGATCGGCATGGGTATACAGGGCGCGCGCCAGCATGGGGGATTCGAGCACCGGAATCTTGTGCGTACCCGCGATTTCACGAATTTTGAGCGCCACCAGGTCCGTGCCCTTGGCAATCACCTGCGGGGCAGCCATGGTGGCGTCGTCATAGCGCAGCGCCACGGCATAGTGCGTAGGGTTGGTCACCACAAAATCGGCACGCGGCACGGCAGAGACGCTGGCGCGGTCGGCAATCTCGCGCTGTTTCTGACGCAGCTTGCCCTTGATCTGCGGATTGCCGTCGGAGTCCTTGTGCTCCTGCTTGACTTCCTCGTGGCTCATCTTGAGGCGCGACTTGAAGAGAAACGCCTGCAGCGGCACGTCGATCACCGCCACCAGCAGCACCACCACCAGTAGCAACGTGACGCCTGTAGTCATCCAGGAGCCCACCATGGACAGCGCCATGGGCGAAGGCTGGGTCGAGACCGATGCGATCTCGGCAATATTGGCGCTCATGTATTTCCAGGCTACAAAGCCCAAAACAATGGTCATGAACACCATCTTGACCACCGTGGTCAGCTGCTGCTTGGAAAACAGATTCTTCAGGCCCGACAGGGGGTTGAGCTTGCTGAATTTGGGCTGCACGGGCTTGAAACTGAAAATCCAGCCACCGGCGGCCACGCCAGACAGCACCGAAGCCGTGGTGGTGACCAGCGAAAAAATCACTGCAATGCCCAGGCCCAGCATCAGCATGGACTGAACACGTTCCAGCATCAGCGCCGGAGTCTTGGCGGCAGCAGCATTGAAGACCAGCTGCCGGGCCATGGCTTCGCGCAAATGGTTGATCAGCGGCTGCGTGCCCACAAACATCAGCGCCGCCCCCGTACCCAGGATTGCCAGATGCGACAGATCGCGCGAGCGCGCACCCTGACCGTCCGCACGCGTCTTTTGCAGTTTGCGTTGGGTGGCGGGTAGGTTTTTGTCTTGGGATTCGGACATGACGCACGGACGGATGGGATGCCCAGATTGTCCGAATCTGGCTTGCTGGCAATGCGCGGATAAGCGGCAGGCAAGCCATGCTTATGCACGACTAGGCAGCAGTTCAAAACAGCAAATTTGATAGCTTTCAGCGCTGGATGAACAAGGGCTCAAGCCCTTTTTCATGCCAATTCAGGTTCAAGCGCTTTGCGTCTGGGGCATGCCAAGCTTGAGTTCGCTGAGCATGCGCAGCAGCAGGCGGTTGAGCTCTTCGGCATCCCACTCTTCCTGCTCACGCAGCTGGCGAATCGGCGCGGCATCGCTGCTCTCCAGCGCCTGGCTCATCTGCAACACGGCGGCATAAGGGCCGGTTCGCGTGACGATGGCATTGAAGATGCGCTCATTGAGCGGTGTGCGGCGCAGAATATTCGCCACAGGCTCGTGCAGCAGCAGATCCAGCTGGGAAAACAGGCTGCAGAGATACATCTCACGCTGCAGCTCCAGACTGACGCCCGCCTCGATCAGCCGCTCGGCCAGACGTGCCCTGAGCACGACCTGGGTACGCAGCGGTACCAGATCCGGCTCGGAGCAGGCGTGAGGCAGCTGGTCGGCCAGCCAGCGCTCCAGTGTGCCAAGACCCAGCATGACCAGCCCCCGGCGCAGCGAATCCACGCCACGACGCAGGCCCAGAGCCGCCGAGTTGGTGTAGAGCAGGAAGCGGTAGGCCAGCACCGGGTCGGAGCTCAGAATCTCCTCCATCACATCGAGCGACTGCTCTTTGTCGATGGCCTTCATCAATCTGAAAAGCACGTCGCGCGACGGCTGGGGCTGCTGCAGCTTGAAGGCCTGAATCGTATCCACCACGGGCCAGCCTGCCACGCCAGCGGCATCATGCGTATCCAGGCAGGCCCGCGCCAGCTCCAGGCTTTGCAAGCCCTGGTACATCTGGCCACCCAGAAGGCTCAGCGATTGATCGGTAAAAAAGCCGGCGTCCTCCGCCTTGGCGGCTGCTTCCAGCTTGCCGGTTGCGCTTCTCACTACATTGGCGATGCCGTTCGCCCCCTCCGGGGGAAGGCTGAGCAAGCTACTGGCAAAGCAGCGTGCCGCATCCGCATCAGGCACCTCGGCCAGGGAACCACCCCAGACCAGCATCAGGCCACGCGCCTTGGCCTTCTGGACCAGCTCGTAGATGCCCTCGTCCTGCTGCAGCCAGTCGCCCTGCACCTCGATCCATGGACTACCCTGGGGCGCATGTTCGAGCAGATTGCACAGCACCTGCCGGGACTGGGCAGAAATCAGCAGCGGTGGGGCCTGCTGGCTCCAGATTTCATTCAGGCTGCGCAGGAAGTGCCCCATATCTGCGTTGCAGCCCGGGTCCTCGTGCACAAACAGTTGAATACCGGTCAAGCGCCGTTGACGGTCCCACAACGGACGATAACCAAGAGTCAGGGAACAGAGAACGGATTGGGCCATAGCAAGGCGGACGCGGCTTTTGCGAGGGCCGAATCACGGAGTCAGTTAATGAAGTTGAACAGAGACAGCTTCTGGATAGAAGCATAGGACTGTAGCGCAGCCTGCAACCCCAGCTGGCGCATCTGCTGCTCGGATTGCCCCGCAATCAAATCAATATCTTCGGCGCTGGAACGCTCGCCTTCCAGCCTATCCTTGCGCAGAGCCAGCCCTTCTTCCACCCGATCGGCGCGGTTGAGCAAATCGCCAGTCAGACTCTGTGCCGAGCTCAAGCGATTCAGGCCCGCATCAATCTCCGCCACACCGCGCGTGACGGCATGCGTGAGCGCACCTGTATCGGTACTGCCATTAGCTTTGGCGCCGCTGCGCACAGCGGCAATGGCCTGGTCGAGGATATTGAACAACGTGGTGCGTTCGCTGGGCTTGACCGTGAACTTGTCGCCCACAGCCGGCTCGCCGGTCACGGTCAGCTTCATACCTGCAACGTTGATGGCGTCACCGGATTTGTAGGACGTGAAGGTGGCGCCTCCATCCAGGCTATATTGCAGATTGCCCGAGGCGTCCTTGGAGAAAGCGATGTCCACGGGCGCCGTCAGCGCCGTAGCCGCAGCCGGATCGGTGATCACCCCTACGTCAGCCCAAGCCTTGCCGGTATTGCCCGCGCCAATGGAGACCGCCAGCACGCCATTGCCCGTGGGTACATTCATCCAGGCTGCAGCGCCGTCAATGGTATTGGCGATGCTGTTGTCACTGCTGGCAGTCTGGCCAGGCTGCCCCGCGAAGTTGTAGCCCTGTATGGGTTGCTCAGAGCTGTCCAGCCCCCGAAACAGCGGCAGTCCGTTGGAATCCTTGCGGTTGGCGTAGGTAAGCAGTTGGTCGCGCAGGCTGGTCATCTGCGTTACCAGCGCATCGCGAGAGCTTTGCTCATAGGCGCCATTACCCGCGCCCAACAACAGACCACGGAACTCCTGTAATGCATCCATCGAGGCCTTGAGCGTGGAGCCTGCGTATTCGATGACTCCGCGCTGTGCGTCCAGCGCGCGCTGGTCAGCGTCGGTCCGAGCCATGCGTGTGATCGCGCGCTCAGCCTGCGCGGCGGCCACCGGATCGTCGCTGGGGCGCAGCACGCGCTTGCCAGCAGCGTTCTTTTCCGCGATGTTGGCCAGGTCGCTCTGGCGCCCATTGATGTTGCGCAGCGTGCTGTCGTACATATTCGCCGTGCCCAGACGGGTGATAGTGCTCATATCTGAATCTCCTTCAATCAGCCACGCGCTCAGCGACCCACGGTTTGCAGAACGCTGTCGAAAATGCCTTGCGCAATCTGCAACATCTTGGCCGAGGCCTGATAGGCCTGCTGGTATTGCAGCAGCTTGGCGGCTTCCTCGTCCAGGTTGACGCCCGACACCGAGGTACGATCCGTCTCCAGGTTGGCAGCGATGGTCTGTGACAGTTTGGCGGCATAAGTCGCGCTCTGAGTGCGGGTTCCGACCTGAGCCATGAGACTGGAGAAGCCATCACTCAGCGTGGTGTTGCCGTCGAACAGCTCTTTGTCGCGCAGATCCATGAAGGCCGCAGCGTTGCCTGCGTTGCGACGATAGTTGTCGCCATACTGGGGATCCAGCGCATTGCCGACCTTTAGCGAATCGCCTGCGTGCGGTGTGCCGCTGAGCGTGATGCTCCAGCCGTCAATCTCGATAGGCTGCCCTGACACATAGGTCTTGCCACTGCCATCGCTGCCCACCGATCCGGCCACCGTGTAGGTAATGGCACCGGTGACGGAATCGACCTGGAAGCTCACATCAACCCCTCCCGGTATGGGTGGCAGCGCGGTATTGGGTGACAGCACCTTGAGCGACTCCAGCTGCAGATTTCCCTGGTTGCTCTGGTTCATGCCTGCAGTGATGGGATTGGCCACCGCCAGATCGCCGGGAGTCGACACCAGAGCCTTGAAATCCTTGACCACACCCGCATAGGGCTGGAACAGCACGGACTCGCTCCTGGCGCCAGGGCCGGAGATGTTGAAGCGCAAACCATCCACTGTGGTGTTCGCCAGATCACCCACACTGTTGAAGCTCCAGGCTTTGTTATCTGACAGACGCACCAGAGATAGCGCACCACCATCTTTGAAGACCACTTTGTAGTCCGAAGGCATATAACCTGCCGTGTCATAGGGCGGCTTGGGCACATCGGTAGAGCTGATATCCACAAAATCAGCTCGCGCCGTCACGCCGCTGATATTGGTATAGCCTTTCACCGAATCAGGCACATTGAACAGCGCCGTGCCACGCGCGCCCGACAGCGTCAGACCGCTCTGGTTTTGCTGGTTCATGGCTGTGCCCAGCGCCGTAGCCAGACGCCCCAGCAGGTTGCGCCCCTCGGCCAGGTCTTCGGACTGAAACTGCAGCAGTCCTGAAATCTCGCCCCCGCCAAGCATGGAAGGCGTCAGCTCCAGGGACTGGCTACCACTTTGTTCGAAATACAACGCCTGGCGACCACTGCCCGGGTATTCCGTGGCTTCACGCAGGCTCATCCTGGCAGAGCTGGTACCCATCACCAACGGCTGGCTGTTGGCCACGAACAGAGTGAGCGAACCGTCATCGGCCTGAATCTGACTGGTCTGCACGAACTTGTTGATATCGCGCACCAGTTGGTCGCGCTGATCCAGCAAATCATTGGGCGTATTGCCCGTGGCCATGGCCCGGCTGATCTGACCATTGAGCGTCGCCACCTGTGCAGCCAGGCTGTTGACCTGGGTTACATCATTGGCCATCTGCTGGCGACTGGTGTAGTCCAGCTCTTCAAGCCGGCCGGACGCCGAGCGAAAGCGCGCCGCCATTTCATTCATGCGCGTGAGCACCACGTTGCGCGCAGTCGGGTCGGTCGGCGCTCCTACGATGTCGGCAAAAGCATTCGTCATGTCACTGATGGCCCCGCCAATACCATTTTTGCCACCCGTGAAGATTTCCTGCATGCGCGACAGGGACTCTGCGCGCGCTGTGTCCCCTGCGCTTACGGCCCCAGCCATAGCCGCCTGGCGTGACAACAGATCGTTGTAATTGCGCACGATGGTGGCCACATCCACGCCATTGCCGATGTATCCCACGCCAATGTCCTGCCCTGACGAGGTCTTCAGGACCACGCTCTGGCGCGAGTAGCCAGCCGTATTGACATTGGCAATATTGTTGCCCGTGGTCTGTAGGGCAACCTGGTTGGCCATCAGGGCACGAGCGCCCACATTCAGAAGACTCATGACTGGTTCTCGGTGATCTGGTTGATCTGTGCGGTACGGGCGCCGACCGCCGGGCTACGGGCCACGGCCTGGCTGACCTGCGTCACGCTTTGAATGGCTCGGCTGAGCTTGGCGGCATAGGCCGGATCGGTGGCATAGCCGGCCTTTTGCAGCTCGCTGGCGTAGGCATGGGCCGAGCCCGTCTGGGCCATGGCTTTTTCGTAACGCGGATTGCTGCCGATCAGGCGCGCATAGTCGCGGAAGGACTCCTCATACGAGTCGTAGGCGCGGAACTTGGCCGTGATCTTTTTAGGAGCGCCGTTGATGTACTCGGTGGTCGTGACTTCGGCGACCTTGCCCTTCCAGCCACCGCCGGCCTTGATACCGAACAGGTTGAAGGAATTGCTGCCATCCTTGTTGCGGATCTCGCTCTTGCCCCAGCCGGTTTCATGGCCGGCCTGACCGATCATGTAGTGGGCAGGAATGCCGCTTTCCGCCGCCACGCGCTGCGCCGCGCTGGTGTGCGCCGTGACAAAGTTGTCGCGCCCCTTGGGCGCCGGTGCATAGGCATTGATGGACTGCGCAGCCTGGCTGCGATTGCCGCTCCAGGCCCCGCTGCTGCCCACATTGCGCCAGGCATTGCGGCTCAGGCTCAGCGTCGAAGGCACGGCAATTTCCGCGTCTTCGGCGGCGTCGACTCCCATGCTGCGTGCCAGCTGCTTGCTGATGGCGTCCGTCAGGCCGCCGGGCTGGCCAGCCATGGCCACGGAAAGCTGTTGATCCAGCAAATCGGTGCTGAGATTGCCTTGGGCGCTGTCGAGCAGGCCGGACTTCATGGTCGCCTCGCGCATGCTCTTGATCATCTCGCGCATGAACAGCGACTCGAGCTGCTTGGCGGTCTCGCGCGCGGCCTGGGGGCTGTTCTCGCCGGCCGCCGTCTTGAGCGCATTGAGCGAGCGTGCATCGACGGCCAGCGCATTGCTGGCCGCCAGCGATGAAGAATGGGGCAGCGACGTGCTCATATCACCTCCAGTTCGGCATCCATGGCGCCTGCTGCCTTGATGGCTTGCAGGATGGCCAGCAGGTCCTGGGGCGTGGCGCCCAGTGAATTCAGCGCCCGCACCACATCGGTGAGCTGGGGCGAATTGGGCATATTGATGACCTTGCCGGGCTCCTGCTTGACCTGGATATCGGACTTCTGCGCCACCACGGTCTGCCCCTGCGAAAACGGTGCAGGCTGGCTGATGACCGGCGTGGTACTGATGGTGATGGACAGATTGCCGTGCGCAATCGCGCAGGGGCCCAGGGTCACGGCCTGATTGAGCACGATGGAGCCGGTGCGGGCATTGATGACCACCTTGGCCGCCGGCTTGGAGGTCTCGATGGGCATCTCCTGAATCTCGGCGATCATGCGCACGCGCGAGCCCGGATCGATGGGGGCATTGACCTGCACCGTGCGCCCGTCCAAGGCCATGGCCGTGCCCGCGCCCATGCGCTGGTTGATGGCGCGCACCATCTTGTCGGCGGTCTGGAAGTCGGTCTGATTCAGACCCAGCGTGATCGTGTTGCCCTGGTTGACGGGGGTGGGCACTGCACGCTCCACCTGCGCGCCCTGCGGCACGCGGCCTGCGTTCAGGTGATTGACCTGCACCTTGGAGCCGCCCGCCGCGGCCCCGGCACCACCGACCACCACATTGCCCTGGGCCAGCGCGTAGATTTCGCCGTCTGCGCCGCGCAGCGGGGTCGCCACCAGCGTGCCACCCTTGAGCGACTTGGCATTGCCCATGGAGGAGACATTGATGTCGATGGCCTGGCCGGGCTGGGCAAAGGCAGGAAGATCGGCCGTGATGATCACCGCCGCCACATTCTTGAGCTGCAACTGCGCCGCATTGCCCGTGGCCGGCAGGGCGATGCCCATCTGCTCCAGGTAATTGGCCAGTGCCTGCTTGGTATAGGGCATCTGCGTGGTCTGGTCGCCCGTGCCGTCAAGGCCGACCACTAGACCATAGCCGGTCAACTGGTTGCTGCGCACACCCTGAATGGCAGCAACCTCCTTGATGCGTGTGGCATGCGCAGGCAGGGTGAGCCCGCTGGCGCCCAGGGCTGCAAGCACCAGCAAGGAGGTGCGCGCCGGGTGCAGTGACAGGAGCGTGGACAGTACTTTCATACCGTCCATTCTCTAGAGAATCAGAACGGCATAACGTTCAAAAAGAAGCGTGACAACCAGCCAATTGACTGGGCTTCACCAGCCTGTCCACGGCTGCGCGACTCGACGCGCAGATTGGCCACCTGGGTCGACGCCACGGTGCTGCCCGGACGCAGCGAACGCGGGTCCACCGTGCCCGTGAAACGCAGCACATCGACGTTATGGTTGACGCCGATCTGCTTCTCACCCGCAATCACCAGATGGCCATTGGGCAGCACATCGACCACGGTGGTGGCAATGGAGCCGGTGAAGAAGTTATTGCTGGTGGTCGCACCCGAGCCCTTGAAATCGTTCTTGCTGCCCACACCCATGGAAAGCGCCTCTGCCAGCGTCGCCTCCGCCCCGCCCCTGAACAGCGGCAAGCCCTTGATGCTGGTGCTCATGTCGTTGTTGCGCCCGACCTTGGAGTCCGTACTCTGCCCTGCAGACACCCGCTCCACGATCTG
The DNA here is from genome assembly GCF_030064165.1 of Comamonas resistens. Taxonomy (NCBI): domain Bacteria; kingdom Pseudomonadati; phylum Pseudomonadota; class Betaproteobacteria; order Burkholderiales; family Comamonadaceae; genus Comamonas; species Comamonas resistens. The sequence continues at coordinate 477,954 of NZ_CP125947.1, read as the reverse complement.
CACCGTGACGGCATCTCCCACGATGCGCGCTCGCTGATCCTCGAACATGGGACGATAGCGACTGGCATTGAACAGGCTGCCCGTAGGAGCCTGCGCCATCTGCTCGCGCGGCTGCAACACGGGCGCAGCAGTGGAAGGCATGTCCACCGGCGGCGGTGCATTGGGCGGCATTGCGCAACCGGACACCAACAGAGCGGCTGCAATGGCGCTTGCAGTTGGGCTATGAAAAACAGGGGCTTTGAACATGGCGGCAAGTCCTTGGCACTCAGGCTCTTGGCCTCTCATGCATTTGGCGTGCGCAACGCACGCTATCTAAAAAAGAGCTTTCAGCGCTTGCTCCATATTGGATTCAATAGCTTTTCTATGAAATCTCAATACTGGAAAGCGCAATAAGCTCCTTAATTCATAGTAAATATCAAAGCTGCGCCAGCTTGGCCAGCATCTGGTCGGAAGTCTGGATGGCCTTGGAATTCATCTCATAGGCACGCTGGGTCTGGATCATGGTCACCAGTTCCTGCACCACGTTCACATTCGATGCTTCCAGATAACCCTGCTGAATCGTGCCCAGGCCGTTGGTACCTGGTGTTCCCTGCTGGGGCTGGCCCGAGGAGGCGGTCTCGATGTAGAGGTTTTGCCCACGCGGCTCCAGTCCGGCCGGGTTGATGAACTGGCTCATCGCAATATTGCCGACCTGCTGCGGCGCAGCCTGGCCCGGCATGGTGGCGCTGACCACGCCATCCGCGCTGATGGAGACCTTGGTTGCCCCTTGAGGAATGGTGATGCCGTTGGCCACGGGCAGACCGCTGGAAGTCACCAGTTGGCCCTGGGCGTCAACCTCGAAAGAGCCGTCGCGTGTATAGGCAATCGTGCCGTCGGGCATGTTGACCTCGAAGAAGCCATTGCCGTTGATGGCCACATCCAGCGCGTTGCTGGACTGCTGCAGGCTGCCCTGCAGAAAGTTGCGGCTGGTGGCCACGGTGCGCACGCCCAGACCCAGATGCAGGCCAGTCGGCAGCTGATTTTGCTCGGTGGTCTGGGAACCGGACTGGCGCAGGTTCTGATAGATCAGATCCTCAAACACGGCGTTGGCACGCTTGTAGCCCGTCGTGGAGACGTTGGCCAGATTGTGCGAAATCACGTCCAGCTGGGTCTGCTGGGCTTCCATGCCGGTCTTGGCGATGAACAGCGAATTGATCATGGCGTATTCCTTCGGCTATCAGCCGTTCAAGCTCAGCAACTGGCTGGCCGATTTGTCATTGGTTTCAGCGGTCTGCATCAGCTTCATCTGCTGCTCGAACTGGCGCGACGCGGCGATCATGCCGACCATGGTTTCGACGGAGTTGACGTTCGAGCCTTCGATGGAGCCCGACAGCAGGCGTGCCGTCTCGTCGTTGGGCAACGCATCGCCCTGCGCTGCGCGGAAAAAACCGTCATCGCCGCGCACCAGAGGCTCGTCGACGGGCGGCGTCACCAGCTTGACGCGTCCCACGGCCACGGGCAGCTGATTGCCCATCTTGGCGGTCAGAGTGCCGTCCGAGCCCAGGGAAATCGTGGACTCGGGCGGGATGTCGATGGGCGCGCCGCCGTCGGAGAGCACGGCCTGGCCGTTGCTGTTGACCAGTTGCCCTTCGGGCGAAATTTCAAACACGCCATTGCGCGTATAGGCTTCCTGACCGTCCAGGCCTTGCACGGCAAACCAGGCACGGCCCATGGCCATGGCATCCAGAGCGCGGCCTGTGCGTTGCGCAGGGCCGGGGGTGTCCACATATCCGGAGGTCGCCTCCAGCGCAAACACACGCGTGCCGGCACCGGAGCCCTGCAGCGGCACCGAGCGGAACGTGGACATCTCGGCACGGAAACCATTGGTGCCCGCATTGGCCAGGTTGTGGGCCAGCACGGCCTGACGCTGGGCCGCCGCATTGGCCCCAGTCATCGACGTATAAATAATGCGGTCCATGCTGAATCTCCTTCGCTCGAATCAATCATCCTTGGCGCTGCGCCTTTGCCCATGTCGCCCGAGGCTGACGCGATTCAAGCCAGGGGCCGCCTCGCAGCGAGGCTTCATCCCCTTTTCAGGGGGAAGGCGCAAAGCGCCTCAGGGGGTTACCTCAAATTCACCAGAGTGGAGAACACTTGGTCCTGCGTCTTGATGGCCTGAGCATTGGACTGATAGGCACGCTGGGCAGTCATCATGTCCACGAGCTCGGCTGTCAGGTCCACATTGGATCCTTCGAGCGCTCCCGATTGCAGCGTGCCCAGCGTACCGGTCTGAGCAAGACCGGCCACAACCACACCCGAATCGGGGGTTGATACCCATTTGTTATCCCCCACCGAGGCCAGGCCCTGGGGGTTGGTGAAGCTGGCCAGGGATAACTGGCCTTCGGTGCGTTTGACACCATTTGAGTAGGTGGCAACGATGGAGCCATCCTTACTGATATTCAGGCCCGTCATGGTGCCGGCGGTATAACCGTCCTGCTTGATGTCATTGACGGAGAATTTGGTGCCGAACTGCGTGACCTTGGCGAAATCGACATTCAGGTTGATGGTCGCCGGATTGGGATTGTTGGGGTTGTTGCTTGCATTCAGGACGATGGCCAGCGGCGGCAAGGGCTGTGGCGTAGGGTTACCCGCGTCGTCAAATGTCAGCTTGCCCACAGGCGAGCCAGGGGCCTGCACGGTTTCGTCAAGCGTGGTGTAAATTTCCCACTCATTGGGGTTTGCCGTCTTTACGAAATACAGACTCAGCGGCGTTGCCACGCCCTGGCTGTCAAAGACTTCCAGCGATGTGCCGTAGGTGGCACGCGGCGTGGCTGCCACTGGTGGTGTTGCGGCAGGGTCCCCTGCCGCGTTATGGGCGCGCGCGTCCAGATTCATGGTCAGCGCAACCTGGGTAGTGCTCTTGGCGGGCATAGCCTGCCCCGAGGGGAAGGACATGGGCACGGGCTGTGTGCCAGTCAGCGCCTTGCCTGTGGTCAGATCCACAGGAAAGCCCAGTATCTGGTCGTTGCTGTTGGTCTTGAGATTGCCATCCTTGTCGAGCTTGAAGTTGCCGGCGCGCGTATAGGCTTCGGTACCGTCGGGCTGGCGCAGCATGAAGAAGCCGTTGCCGTTGATGGCCACGTCCAGATTGTTGCCGGTGGCCGTGATGTCGCCTTGCTTGAACTGCTGGGACACTGCAGCCACGTTGACACCGATGCCCACGGACTGGCCACTGGCCGAGCCTGCGGCGCTGGCCATGGCTTCGGCAAATTCGGCGCGCGAGGACTTGAAGCCCGTGGTGCCCGAGTTGGCGATGTTGTGGCCGATAACATCCAGATTGCGCGCGGCAGCGTTCAGGCCGGAAAGCGCTTGTTGAAAACTCATGGTGTGCTCCTGTGAAGCAGATCGATCGGAATGCTGATTAGTAAACAGCCTTGACTTCGGCGTAGGCGAGGCTGGAGCCGTTGTCCAACTCCAGGGTCAGGTTGCCGTTGTTGGCGCTTGTGGCGATCACTGCGTGCGGCGACAGCGTGGTTGCAGCCACTGCAGCGCCCGCGTTGGCAGCCGTCACGGTGTAGCGCAGCTGCGATGCGTCGCCACTGTATTTACCGGCCGGATTCCAGGTGAAGTAGTTGCGTCCTTCCTGGCCCGAGCCCAGGTCGATGGTGTCTACCAGTTCGCCACTGGCCGTGGTAATAGAGACCTTGACGCTGGCCGCCGAGCCCTCAAGGTCAAAGGCTGCCGTATGCGTTCCATCTGCGGCAACGCCCAATGTGTTGCCTTCAGTCAGCACTGTGCGGCCGATCATGGAGGTGCCCTGCAGCACCTGCATGGCCGTGAACTGGCCCGCCATGCTCTGCATGGTCTGGTTGAGCTGCTGAATCCCGGTCACGGTATTGATCTGCGCCATCTGCGAGGTCATCTGCGCGTTGTCCATGGGGTTCATGGGATCCTGGCTCTGCAACTGCGCAACCAGCAATTTCAGAAAACGATCCTGCGCCTCCTGAGGGTTGGTGACCTCGGACTTGCTTTTGCTGACGCTGGAAACATTGGTGCCGGTCGCGCCCGTGCTGTCGGTGCCATAAATCATGTCTGGCCTTTCGGGCTTACTGGCCCATTTGCAAAGTCTTGAGCAGCAGCGTCTTGGCCGTGTTCATGACTTCCACGTTGTTCTGGTAGGAGCGCGAGGCCGAGATCATGTTGACCATCTCGTCCACAGCACTCACATTGGAATGGGTGACATAGCCCTCGCCATCGGCCAACGGGTGGCTTGGATCGTGAATGCGGCGGCCGGGCGTGTTGTCTTCGCTGATGGCATTGACCTTGACGCCCGCACTGCCGTCGTTGCCCATGGGCACGGTCTGGAATACGACCTGACGTGCCTTGTAGACGCTGCCGTCAGGGCCGGCCACGGCATCGACGTTGGCCAGATTGGAGGCCACCACGTTCAGGCGCTGCGACTGGGCGCTGACTGCGCTGCCCGAGATATTGAAGATGGAAAACATGGACATGGTTTAGCTCCTGGGCTTACTGGCCTTGGATGGCGCTGAGCATGGTCTTGACCTGGCCGTTGATGAAACGCAGCGTGGCCTCGTAGCGCACGGCGTTATCCACAAAGTTGGCGCGCTCACGGTCCAGATCCACGGTGTTGCTGTCCAGGCTGGGCTGGGAGTTGACCGAGTAGCCGAGCTTGGCCTTGAGCGCCTCATCGGACATCTGCGCCTGCAAGGGAATATGGCCGGCCGCCGTGGTGCTGGCCTGAGTCAAGGGCTTGGGGCCGCTGGTCGCCGCCATCAGGGCTTCACGAAAATTGAAGTCGCGCGCCACATAGCCGGGGGTGTCGGCATTGGCGATATTGCTGGCAATGGCGCGCTGGCGCTCGGCGCGCAGCAGCAGCGCTTCGCTCTGGAAGTCCAGTCGTTCGGTCATTTTGTTCAGCATCGCGGCCTCGCTTTCAAGAATTCATTGCTGCCTGGTCATGCAGACTGCGGCATGCGAGGATTATGAAAATCGGCTCGCCAAACTAAAGCGCGAAGAAAGCGGTAATGCACTGGCACTTCCAACCATTGCCCCACCTCTGCTGCACCTATATTTGCAGCCATCGTCTGCAGTACTTGTCTCTGTGGACTGCAAAGCACGACTTACGCAATCAGGTTCAAGCAAGACATTTCCCTTATGGGAATGCTCCTTGTGCATCCGCATCGGCGGCCCTGCGCATCGGCGGCCCGGCTTGTTTGCGTAAGTCCTATAAAGGATTGATGCATGTCTGGCCGTTTTCCCCCATCCAACCCATGCCGCCCTCTGCGGGGCGTGGCTGCGGCGTGGGGATTGGTCGCCGTGCTGACGGGGGCTAGCGCTCAGGCCCAGGATGGCGCCGCACAGCTGAGCCAGATCGGCCAGCGCTTTGTGGATGCTGCCCTGCACCAGCCTGCAGCCGATGCCCCCCAGGCCAGCAACGGCTCGCCGCTGCGCATGGAAGTGCAGATGGGCCAGCTGGACTCACGCTTGCGCCTGGCCGCCTGTGCCCGTGTAGAGCCTTATCTTCCGGCAGGAAGCCGGCTTTGGGGACGTACCCGCCTGGGCCTGCGCTGCCTGGAAGGGGCCGTGCCCTGGAATGTGTTTCTGCCGATCACCGTGCGCGCCTACGGCCCTGCCTGGGTGGCCCAAGGCAATATTCCTGCCGGCAAGACGCTGAGCGCCGAGGATGCAGTCCCTGCGGAAGTGGACTGGGCCGAGGACAGCGCTGCCGTCTTCGCCAATGCCCAGGATTTCATAGGCATGGTGACGGCCCGCCCGCTGACATCGGGACAGGCGCTGCGCCAGAACATGGTGCGCCCGCCGGCATTGTTCACGGCGGGATCGCCCGTGCAGGTGATGGTCAATGGCGGTGGCTTCAGTGTTTCGGGTTCCGGCAAGGCTATGGCTGCGGCCGGAGAAGGACAGCAAGTGCGCGTTCGCATGGATAATGGCCGCCTTGTCACGGGCACGGTCAACGCCAGCGGCGTGGTTCAGGTTCAGTGAACATGCCGTTCCGACATCTCTTCTGCCCCCAAGCCTCTTTGGATGCTGGCACTAACCAGCGGTTACAGAAACACGGCTCACACCCCGAAAATATTCCTCAAGTTTTGCGCGCTCTTGTCGAAAGCAAGGCTACAGCGCCCTACGCCGATACAGGGCGATTGGAGAACCAGCATGAAGATAGGTAACAAGCCGGATCTGCCGCAGGCCACTGCCGCAGCCAAACAGGCTCCCAAATCCGCGACTGCGATTGCCACCGAAGAATCAACCAAGGGTTTACCCGAGAAAGCCGCCGGTGTGCCCGTCTCTTTCTCATCGTCAGCCCGTGCCCTGGACAATCAGGGCCGCGCCAGTTCCGACTTCGACACAGAGCGCGTCAAGGCCATGCGCGAAGCCATTGCCAACGGGACTTTCCGCGTGAACGCCGAAGCCGTGGCCGACAAGCTGCTGGCCAATACCGAAGAATTCCTGGTTCACGCTCGCGGCTGAAGCGCCCCCTGCCTGAGCCCTTGAACAGAGACTGACCCGATGACCTTGCAGGAAATGCTCGATTCGCTGGATGCGGTGGTTCAGACCGTCTCGACATCGCTGCAATCTTCGGACGCCTCCGCGCTGGAGCAATCCAGCACCCGGCTGCGCGACGCCATGGTGGCCGTCTCCCAGCTTGTCAAACGCTTTGCGCCTGAAGACTGGACGCCCGCCCTGCTCGATCGCGCCCAGCATCTGAATGCTGAAATCACGCTGATGCGCGACCAGCTGGCCCGCCTGAACGTACTCAACCAGCGCCGCGCCCAGGCCCTGGTGCCCTCGGCCGATGACAGCACCTATGAAAGCAGCTTGCGCGGCGCATCGCAGACAGGCCGCGCGCGGATCTATCACGCGGCCAGCTAAGCCCAGGCTCTTCAACAAAAAGGCGGACCTCAGGTCCGCCTTTTTGTTTCAGTGCTCACCCACACCGATCTTTACAGGCCGCCAGGCCCACACGCCGTATGCACGCATGGCGCCTTCGGGCAGCGGGTCAGGCGCCACAAATACTTCGATGATCCGGGCCGTGGGCAGCTCTTCCTCGTGAATCCAGGGGCTGTACTGCAGATTGCGCTCCACATAGACGCGCGGACGCTCAGGCAGCTCCATCGCAATACGCCCGGCCAGCGCCTGCGGGCCGATGATGATGTCCACAGGACCGCCCAGCGCCTGATGCGCCCCGGGAACCAGGCCCTCCACAATCTTGTCCACGGGGATATGGTTCTGATGGGTGCTCTTGTAGCCCGAAAGCCCCAAGGGCGACGCCAGCCAGAACTGCAGCAACAGCAGCGCCTGCAAGACCGCAAATGTCACCCAGGCGGCACGCAAACGCCCCGTTCCTCCCCAGCTCTGGGGCGAACGCACCAATTCCATGACAGCAGGCACGCAGAGGAACATAAAGGCCGTGCCCCATTGCAGATGCAGATAGGAACCTGTGAACAGGCACAGGGCCAGAATGGCCAGCAGCGGCACCCAGCCCCAGAGCAGCCAGAATTCGCGCAGCTGCCTGTCTTCAGAGGCAGGCGCTTGCCCAAGCTCTGCCTGAGCGGCACTCTTGCGCCCCCACCAGAGAGCCACTCCCAGCACGATCCAGGCAGGCATGCAGCGGTTGAAGATCCAGTCCACCGCAAACTTCCAGGACATGTTGATGCGGGCGGCCGTATCCAGATGCAGACCCAGGGAAGTGCGCTCGGCGTAATGCATGGGCATCCAGTCATGGGTGCTCAGCCAGTACAGATGGGGAGACAGCACCAGCAGGCCGATCACGGCAGCCAGTGCGGCTCCTTTGACATGCACCGGGTTCTTCCAGGCGCCTATGCGCAACCACCACAGGCCGATCACGCCCAGTGCCAGCACATACTGATATTTGCTGAGCATGCCCAGGCCCGAGACCAGGCCCAACAAGGCCCAGCCAGCCAGCGACGGTTTCTGCGTGACATGCCAGGTCAGCGCCACGGCCAGCGAGATCCACAACATCATCACGACGTTGTGGTTGTAGTAGTAAAGCCTGCCGCAATAGAAGGTGATGCTCAGCGCCGCCAGCAGACCCACGGTCGCATAGGCCCGGCCGCGCATATCGCAGAGCAGCTTCCAGAAAATCGCCAACGAGCCCAGTGTGAGCACGCCGCCCAGCACATAGGTCAGGCCTACGGACGGCCCAAAGACGGCCGCGGAGGCGGCCATGATCCAGGTCGGCATGGGCGGATGCTTGAAATAGCCGAGCTCCAGGGAGCGAATCCAGATCAGTTGCTCCACGTTGTCACCGGGTGCGGCCAGGGCCGTCAGCCAGTTAATGGCCAGCCAGATCACACCGTACACCGCCAGCAAGGCGGCAACGGTACGGCCGGTTAGAACAAGAGATTCGCGTGGGACAGCGGTCATCAGACGATCACAGGAAAGAAAAGAGCCGGGGCAGCATTGCCTAGGGGCGTGAGTATAGCGACGGCCTCCTTCGGGCACAGTGCAAACCTTGCCAGCCCAGCAAGCAGTCGCCGACTTGCGCGAAAATCCTGCTCCATGACCGATCTTCACGCCGAATATGCTCCCGCAGCCCCGCCAGCCCAGTTGCCGCGTCAGCCGCTGAGGCTGAGCTGCGTGGTGCCGGCCTATAACGAACAAGCGAATATTGAAGGCTTTCTGCGCGCGCTGGCCCAGACGGTCCGGGCTCTGACGCCCGATTTCGAGATCGTGGTGGTCAACGACGGCAGCCGCGACGCCACACATGAGCTGAGCTTGCGCCTTGCGCAGGAGCTGCCGCTGCGCTATCTGGCCTTGTCGCGCAACTTCGGCAAGGAAGCCGCCCTGTCTGCCGGCATAGACCATGCCCGTGGCAATGCCGTGCTGCTGATAGACGCCGATTTCCAGCATCCACTGGAGATGCTGGCCGAAATGCACGAGCTGTGGCAATCGGGTTACGAGATGGTCTATGGCGTGATTGCCGACCGCGCGGCAGAAAGCGGCGCCAAGCGCATGGGTACCCAACTGTTCTACCGTGTGATGAACTCTGGCAGCTCGGTCAAGATGCCGCCCAACGCAGGCGACTTCCGCTGGATGGACCGCAAGGTTGTCGATGCCCTCAAGGCCTTGCCCGAAAACAACCGTTTCATGAAGGGCCTGTACGCCTGGGTCGGTTTCAAGACCGTAGCTCTACCCTTCGTGCCCAAGGATCGCGCCGCAGGCAGCTCCAGCTTCAATCTGCGCCGTCTGGGCTCGCTGGCGCTGCTGGGGCTGACCTCCTTCACCACCCTGCCCCTGCGCATCTGGAGCATGGTGGGTGCCGGCATTTCCCTGCTGGCACTGGCCTATGGCCTGTGGATTGCCATAGAGGCCCTGTTCTTTGGCAACCCGCTGCGCGGCTGGCCCACGCTGGCTGCCAGCATCATGCTGTTTTCGGGCGTGCAGCTGCTGTCCATAGGCATTCTGGGCGAGTACATCGGCCGTATCTACGAAGAGGTCAAGCGCCGCCCCATCTACCTGGTGGCACATGACGAAGACCGCAGCCCTCTGCGTGAACATGAGCGCGAGCCATCGTGATCGCGCAACTGCTGCAAAGACTGCGCCGCCTGCCGCAGCTGCTCCAATTCGTGCTGGTCGGAGGCACGGCCGCTGCCACACATCTGGCGGTGGTCGGCCTGCTGGTTGCTCTGCTGGGCATGCCGCCTCTGGCGGCCAATGTACTGGCGTTTCTGGTGGCTTTTGTCGTCAGCTACAACGGCCATGCCCTGTTCACATTTTCAGCGACCAGAGCCAGAGGCTGGCCGGTGGTGGCCAGATTCTTCGCCGTGGCCTGCCTGTCCTTCGTCGCCAATGAGCTGCTCTACTACATTGCCCTGAACTGGCTGCACTGGCATTACTTCTGGAGTCTGGCCGCCGTGCTGGTGCTGGTGGCCGTCGGCACGTTCGTCATGAGCAAGTTCTGGGCCTTCAAGGCGCACAAGGCCGAATGAATCACATGAGCACCACCCGTCCCATCCTGCTGTGCGCCGATGATTACGCTCTGCACCCCTTGGTGGACGACGCTGTGCGGCAGCTGGCTCTTGCCGGTCGTCTGTCCGCCACCAGTTGCATGACCACTTCGCCCCTCTGGCCACAAGCCGCACCGGCCTTACGGGAGCTGCGCCCCCGGCTCTCTGCCGGCCTGCACTTCAATCTGACCGAAGGCCATGACGGGCAGCATGCCGCACAGGCGCTGGGAACCGTGATCCGGCAAGCCTATGCCCGGCAACTGCCGCAGGCGCAGATGCGCGCGGCCTGGCGCGAGCAGCTCGATGCCTTCGAGCAGGCCATGGGCACGCCACCGGACTTTATCGACGGCCACCAGCATGTGCACCAGTTGCCGGGCCTGCGTGAAGCCATGCAGGCCGAGCTCCAGGCCCGCTATGCCACGCACGAGATGCCCTGGGTGCGCTCCACGGCACCGGCCTCGGGTCTGTGGCGCAGCCCCAAGGCCGCCATCATTGCCTTGCTCGGCGGCTGGGCCACCACCCGGCGGCTGCGCCATGCAGACATTCCCATGAACCATGGTTTTGGCGGCGTCTATGGCTTTGATGCACCCGACACGGCCAGCTACGACAGGCAGATGGCCGCCTGGCTGCCGCATATGGCGGCCGGCGGCCTGCTGATGTGCCACCCGGCCAGCGACGTGGTGGAAGGAGACGCCATTGGCAGGCAGCGCCCCGTGGAATTCGAATATCTGATGTCCGATGCCTTTGGCGAGCTGCTGCAACGCAATAGCTGCCATATTCATCAGGGCCCCATCCATCTGCGCTAGGACTTCTGGGCCTGGGCCCGCATTCCCGCCACCACACGCTCGAAGACACGCCAGAAGGTGGCGTCCTGCGTGGTCGCAAAGTTGATGCGCATGCAGGTGCTGGAGCCCCGGCTGGCGTGGAACATGGCGCCCGGGGCGATCATATAGCCCTCGTCCAGCAGCAACTGGGTCAGCACCTCGGTATCCACACCGGTATCCACCCAACCGAACATGCCCGCAGGCTCGGCCACAAAACGACAGCCGGCTGCCTGGGCCAGCGCCACGCTGCGCGTGCGCGCCTGGGCCAGATGCTGACGCAGCCGCTCGGCATGGCGGCGCAGCTGGCCCTGTTCCATGCACAGGGCCAGGGCCTGCTCCATGGGGGTCGGCGTGGACAGGGTGGACAGCAGCTTGGTGTCCAGCAGCCTCTCGACCAGCTCCGGTGGCGCCGCCATATAGCCCAGGCGCCAATTGGGCACCAGCACCTTGGCAAAGCCGCTGATGTAGATGCTGCGCTGCAAGCGGTCCAGCATCGTCACGCGCGGTGCATGATCGGCAGCGATATGGCAGTAGCTATCGTCTTCCACCACATAGAAGCCGTGGCGCTGCGCCATCTGCAGCACCTCGTGGGCGCTGGCCGCGCTCAGGCTGTAGCCCGTGGGGTTGTGCAGCACGCTGACACTCACATAGAGCTTGGGGGCCATGGTCTCGCAATAGCGCTGCATCACCGCCATGTCCGGCCCCTCGGGCCCGCGCGGCACGGGCAGCACGCGCATGCCCATGGCAGCCAGGCGCGCATATTCAACGGCCCAGCCCGGCTCTTCCACCATTACCGGATCGCCGGGCTGCAGCAGGGCACGGCTCACAATGTCCAGCGCCTGGGTCGCCCCCATGGTGGTGATGATCTGGCCCGGGGCGGCCGCAATGCCTATGCGCTGCATACGCCGGGCCAGCGCCTCGCGCAGACTGCTGTCACCCATGGGCTCGCCATAGCGCACCAAGGATTCGCGCAGCGCCTGCCCGCTGGTGACCTTGCGCATGGCCGCCACCAGAAAGCCGGCATCCAGCCATTCGGCGGGCAGCACACCGGCACCGGGCTGGGGTTTGCCGGCCACGCTCTCCACAAACATGCCGCGAATCAACATGGTGGCGTTGATACGTGTACCCGGTGCGATGCCGACCGGAGTGTCAACCGCTCTGCCATTGATAGCTGCTTGCGCCTTCCCCTCCTGGGTTTGGAGCGGATTCTGTGCATAGTCCCGCACAAAGAATCCACGTTGCGGCCTGGCCTCGACCAGCCCCTGGGCCTGCAACAGGTCGTAGGCGGCCACCACCGTGTACGGACTCACACCCTGCTGGCGCGCGCATTCGCGCACCGAAGGCAGGCGCGCCCCCGCGGGCAGCAGCCGCATGTGTATGCGTTCGGCCAGACGCTCGGCCAGCTGCTGGGTCAGGGTCAGGGCCGCCTGGCGGGACAGGGAGATGGACATGGTGATGGGCGGAAAACTGTACTGAAGCGGACACCAATACAGAAGCAAGAATTGTGAGCCTGTCTGTATAGGTACTGTAATGGTCTCAAGCGTATATTGAATCCATCAACCTCGCTTGGCCGCCCTCTACTGAGGACTTGGGCCACGGTTCATCGCCCACCGGCAGCAGACCAAATCGTCGCAATTGCCCAGCAGCCCACATTGGCAAGCAGGCAGCGACACAATAAACCCACCGCTGGTGCACACTGGCGGCGCTACCCGCGCTGTCAAAAAGCTCGCGCTTTTGCCAGCACATGCCCGACAACGGCGTGAGACCGCACATTGGCCAGTCCCGCCGGGGCTGGCAACGTAGAGATCGAGTACTGTTTTATGACAACCTGGACGCTGGCAGAACGTGCTGCCAAGATGAATTCCTCCGCCATCCGCGAAATCCTCAAGCTGACCGACCGCCCCGGCATCATCAGCATGGCTGGCGGCCTGCCCTCCCCCAAGGCCTTCCCCCTGGATGCATTCACCGAGGCCTGTCAGGCCGTGATGCAGCGCGACGGCGCCGCCGCCCTGCAGTACTCCACCACCGAAGGCTTTGCCCCGCTGCGTCAGGCGATTGCCGACTTCCTGCCCTGGAGCGTTGATCCCGAGCAGATTCTGATCACCACCGGCAGCCAGCAGGCGCTGGACCTGATCGGCAAGATCTTCCTGGACAAGGGCAGCCGCATCCTGGTCGAAAAGCCCACCTATCTGGGCGCACTGCAGGCCTTCACCCCCATGGAACCCGTGGCCGAAGGCGTGGACAGCGATGACGAAGGCATGCTGATCGACGCCTTCGCGGCCCAGGTCGGCACCGGCGCCGACAAGGCCCGTCTGGCCTATGTGCTGCCCAACTTCCAGAACCCCACCGGCCGCACCATGAGCGATGCACGCCGCCAGGCTCTGGTCGACAAGGCCAGGGAGCTGGATATCCCCCTGATCGAGGACAACCCCTACGGCGACCTCTGGTACGAGCAGGAGCCCCCACTGCCCCTGGCTGCACGCAACCCCGAGGGCGTGATCTATATGGGCTCGTTCTCCAAGGTGCTGGCTCCCGGCCTGCGCATCGGCTTCATCGTGGCGCCCAAGTCCGTCTACGGCAAGCTGACCCAGGCCAAGCAGGCCGCCGACCTGCACACCCCCAGCTTCAACCAGCGCGTGGTGGCCGAAGTCATCAAGGACGGTTTCCTGGACCGCCATGTGCCCACCATCCGCGCCATGTACAAGGCCCAGCGCGATGTGATGCTGATGGCGCTGGAGCGCGAGATGGCCGGCCTCGACGTGAAGTGGACACGCCCCGTGGGCGGCATGTTCCTCTGGGTCAAGTTGCCCGCTGGCATGGATGCACAGGCGCTGCTGGCCAAGGCCGTGGAACGCAATATGGCCTTTGTGCCCGGCGCCCCCTTCTATGCCGGCGATGCACAAAACAACACGCTGCGCCTGTCGTATGTGACGGTGTCCGCCGAGCAAATCAACACCGGCATCAAGTCGCTGGCCGACGCGATCAAGGCCAGCCTCTGATCTGAAGGCTCCCCCTGAGGCGCTCCGCGCCTAGGCGGCCCCGCCTTCCCCCTCTCTCGCTTCGCGGGAGGGGGACGACGCCATCGCCGCAAGGCGGCGGGGCCGCCTAGGCTCTTGCTCGGCGTCTCTGATACCCCATGGCATGTGCAATGCCTCATCAACCGGCCCTGCGCCGGTTTTTCTTTTTGCCGACAATCGCTGCCCATGTCTGCCAACGTCTCAACCAGCCCCATCTCCCGTCCCTATATGACCGTGGACGTGTTCACGCAAACCGCGCTGCTCGGCAACCCCGTGGCCGTGGTGCTGAACGCCGATGGCTTGAGCGACACACAGATGCAGGCTTTTGCACGCTGGACCAATCTGTCCGAAACCACGTTTGTGATGCAACCCAGTGCCGACGGGCTGGCCGCAGGCGCCGACTATCTGCTGCGCATCTTCACGCCCGCGGGCGAGCTGGCTTTTGCCGGTCACCCCACACTGGGCAGCTGCCACGCCTGGCTGGCCCAGGGCGGCCAGCCGCGCAATCCGGATCAAGTGCTGCAGGAATGCAAAAAAGGGCTGGTACCCATTACGGCAAGCGCGCAAGGCGCTCTGTTTTTTGAAGCCCCCTCCCTGGACTCCCAGGAGGTGCCGGAAGCCGAGCTGGCCCCCGTGCTGCAAGCACTGGGCCTTGCGCGTGAACAGTTGCTGATGGCGCGCCGCCTCTACAACGGCTCGGCCTGGCTGGGCCTGCTGCTGGACCACCCCGATACCGTGCTGGCGGTGGAGCCGGACTTTGGCGCGCTCAAAAAGCTGGACGCCAAGGCCGGTCTGGCTGCCATTTACGAGGAGCAAGAGGATGCTCCGTTGATAGGCCGCTCCAGCCGCGAGGCGCGCGCCTTTGCCAAGCAAGCCGAGGAAGCAGCGCAGGGCAAGAGCGCCTCTACCCATCCTCAGCTGGAAGTTCGTGCTCTGATCGGTGAAACCGCCAGCGAAGACCCCGTCACCGGCAGCCTCAACGCAGCGCTGGCTCAGTGGCTGACGGGCAAGGGCCTGCTGCAAACGCCCTATACCGCAGCCCAGGGGGTATGCGTGGGCCGCGACGGGCAGGTCCATGTGCAGACCGGCAACAACGGCAAGCTCTGGGTGGGCGGCCATACCATCACCGTGACCAGCGGCCACGTGCTACTGTAAGGCCTCTCTCTTACAGCCCCTGGATGGGCGTCATCTGACAGATCTGGTCGGACATGGTTTCAGCCTCCTGCGCGTTGTGCGTGACCAGGATGGCGGTCTGGCCAGCCGCACGCAGAATGTCGCGCACTTCCAGCGTCAGGCGCTCGCGCGTGGCGGCATCGAGATTGGAAAAAGGCTCGTCCAGCAGCAGCAAGGCCGGGGACGGCGCCAGGGCCCGCGCCAGAGCCACGCGCTGCTGCTGACCGCCGGACAGCTCATGCGGGAACTTGCTGCCTGAATTCGCCAATCCCACCACGGCCAGCAACTCCTGCACACGTTGGTCGCGCTCCGGCTTGCCCATGCGGCGCAGGCCAAAGCCCACGTTCTGTGCGGCAGTCAGATGGGGAAACAGGCCGTACTCCTGGAACATCATGCCCACATGGCGCTGCTCGGGCGGCAGATGGGTTCCGGGGCCGGACAGCAGCACCTTGCCCAGATGAATGCTGCCCGCGCGCACGGGCTCAAAGCCTGCGATGGCACGCAGCACCGAAGTCTTGCCGCAACCCGAGGGCCCCAGCAGGCTGGCGATATGGCCGGCAGGCACTTGCAGGTCAAAGCTCTGCAGCACGGTGTGAAAGCCCTGAGGCGATTCATAGCCCAGATGCAGCTGTGCAATTTGTAGAGAGGCAGTCATGCAATCACTTCACATTCAATAGCTTCTGGCGCAATACCCATAAGCGTTTGAATCCAATTTCATCTTAATTATTTTTCTCTGAAAGCTGGGTACGCGCCAGCAGCATGACGGGAACCAGGCCCGCGACCACAATGCACAGCGCGGCAATCGCGCCTTCTTCATAGGTGCCGCGCGCGGCTTCGGCATAGAGCCAGGTGGCCAGGGTATCGAAGTCGGCCGGGCGCAACAGCAAGGTGGCAGGCAACTCCTTCATGGCATCGACAAACACCAGCATGGCGCTGGTGACCATGGCAGGGCGCAGCAGCGGCAGATGCACGCGGCGCAGGGTTCCCAGACGGCTTTCACCCAACAGGCGCGAAGCCTGCTCCAGCGTCGGCGGAATGCGGGCCAGCCCCGCCTCGATACCGCCCACGGGCATGACCAGAAAACGGATCACGCAGGCCACGACCAGCACCACGCCTTGCCCCATCAGTGGCAAACCCTCTGCACCAAACAACCGGGCCAGCCCGGCATCCAGCGCCAGCGCAGGCGTCAGCAAGCCTATGGCCAGCACCGTGCCCGGCACGGCATAACCCAGCGCCGCCAGTTGCGCCTGCCAGCGCGAAGGCGCACGCGTGCTGACACTGGTACGCGTGGCCCAGGCCACGACCAGACCGGCAGCAACCGCGATCACGGTCACCCCCAGCGCCAACCCCAGCGTATTGAGCAGGCTGGACCACAGACCTGCCGAGATACCCGTGCCATGGGCAAAACGCTTGGCACTTTCCCAGGCCAGATAGGCTGCGGGAGCGGCAAAACCGATGAGCACGGGCACGCTGCAAAACAGCGTGGCCAGCCAGGCCGTGCGGGCTGGCAGACGATGCGATGCTATCGCCCGCATGCGCTGGGCCGAGCCAAAGCGCTGACGGCTGCGGCCTTGGCGTTCCAGCCAGACCAGGGCCACCACGGCCAGCAGCATGGAGCAGGCGATCTGCGCAGCCCCAGCCAGATCGGAGCGCGTGACCCAGGTGGTGTAGATCGACACCGTGAGCGTGTGCACGCCCAGGAACTCGGACGCACCTATGTCGTTAAGGGTTTCGAGCAGGGCCAGGCTCAGGCCCACGACCAGCGCCGGCCGCGCCATGGGCAGGGCCACTCGGCAAAAAGCACCCCAGCGCGTCTCGCCCAGCGAGCGCGCCGCTTCCATCAAGTGCGCAGGCTGGGTCATGAACATGGCCCGCGCCGTCATATAGACATAGGGGTAGAGCGTGAAGCCCAGCACAAAGATCGCACCGCCCATGGAGCGCAGATCGGGCAGCCGCCACTGGCGCGGGCTGTCGTAGCCCAGCAACCAGCGCAGTGCACCCTGCACCGGGCCAATGGGGTGCAGCAGATCCAGGTAGGCAAAGGCCACGATATAGGCCGGCATGGCCAGCGGCAGCAGCAGCGCCCAATGCAGCCAGCGCCGCCCCGGAAAGTCATAAGCCGTCACCAGCCAGGCGCAGCCCGTGCCGACAATCAGCACCAGCAGGCCCACCCCGCCCAGCAGCCAGGCCGTATTGGCGGCAGCATCGGGCAGCACATAGCGCACCAGATCCTGCCAGTGCGAAAAATCGGCCCCCAGCGCCAGCCAGGCCAGTGAGGCAATGGGCGCCAACACCCCCAGCGCAATCAACCAGCTTGCGCCCTGCCACACCGGCCCGACGGGCCGCAGCCCGGAACGAAGATAAGAAAACATCAAAAAATCGAAAAGGAAACGGCCCTTGGACAGGCATGCTCCATCAAAGGAACACCGAGCAAGAGCCGCCTCGCAGCGAAGGTGTTGTCCCCCTCACGCGAAGCGAGAGAGGGGGAAGGCGCATCAGCGCCTCAGGGGGCTACTTATTTATCAAACCCCACCTTGTCCACCAGCAAGCTGGCCTGCTTGCGGTACTTGGCGATCTCGGTCAGCGGCAGCGGGTCGATCTTGATCTCGCCAATGCTCTGGGCCACCACGGGGTCCAGCGCCACACCCTTGCGCACGGGGTGCTCGTAGTTGGCCTGGGCATACATGTTCTGGGCCGATTCGGAGACCAGGAACTCCAGCAGCTTCACGGCCTGCTCGCGGTGAGGCGCATGCTTGGCTACCGAAGCACCGCTGATGTTCACATGCGTGCCGCTCTTGGGGTCTGCAAACGTGGGCTTGACGACCTTGATGGCATCGCCCCACTTGCGTGCGTCCGTGCCTTCCTTGGCCGCCTTCATATGGCCCACGTAATAGGTGTTGGCCAGGCCCACATCGCAGATGCCGCCCAGAATGTCGCGTGCCACATCGCGGTCGCCGCCCGTAGCCTTGCGCGCCAGATTGGCCTTCACGCCCTTGAGCCACTGCTCGGTCTTGGCCTCGCCCTCATGGGCAATCATGGCGGCAATCAGCGCCGTGTTGTAGGGGTGCTGGCCGGCACGGCTGCAGACCTTGCCCTTGAACTGGGGCTTGGCCAGGTCTTCGTAGCGGAAGGCGCCGATCTTCATGTCCTTTTCGGCATACAGCACACGGGCGCGCATGGACAGCGCAAACCACTGATTGTCTGCCGCGCGCAACTGGCCGGGAATGGCTGCCTCCAGTGCCGCCGACTTCACGGGCTGGGTCACGCCACCGTCGACCAGATCCAGCAGATTGCCGATATCCACGGTCATCAGCACATCGGCGGGGGAGCGCTCGCCTTCGGCCTTGACGCGCTCCAGCAGACCATCCTTGACGAAGACGGTCTTCACGCCGATCTTGGTCTGGGCAGTGAAGGCCGACAGCAGCGGCTGGATCAATGCCGGTTCACGCGTGGTGTAGAGCGTGATGTCCTCGGCGTGGGCGGACAGCGCAGGGGCGCACAGGCTGGCAACGGCGGCCAGTGCAAACAAGGGTCGTCGGAACATGGAGGTCTCCAGAAGGTGACAGAAAGCGCACAAAAAAGCACGCTCCGCAACGGGCGCCGGAACAAGGGCTCTGCCGCACTGCAGCAAAGACAGGTTCCAGGCGCTGGAAGCGGAGCGTGATGTTATGTTTTTGAGAATAGCTCTCAATCATCTTAACCGCTCTTGGCCTGCGCCTGGCAGCACATACCAGACCGCCGCAGTGGCCCTATGGCTGTCGCCCAAGCGCCATCAGGTCGCCCGCATGACAGCGCCGGGCAAAACCGCCGCAACACAATCCGCCCCATGGGAACCCTCTACCTTGTGCGCCACGGCCAGGCCTCGTTTGGCGCCGATGATTACGACCAGCTCAGCGAACGCGGTCAGGCGCAGGCCGTGCGCCTGGGTGAGTACTGGCGCGAGCGCGGGCTGAAGTTCGATACTGTCTATGCGGGCACGCTCAAGCGCCACCAGCAGACTCTGGCCGGCATCGAGCAGGGGATGGGGAGCAGCGCAAGCCTGCAAAGCCGCCCCGGGCTCAATGAATACGACAGCGAGGCACTGCTGCGCGCCATCCACCCCGCCCCCCTGCCCAGGCCCGATACGCCCGAGCTGTACCGCCACCACTTTCGCCTGCTTTGCGATGCGCTGGCACAGTGGATGGGAGGCACCATCAGCCCCGAGGGCATGCCCGACTGGGAAAGCTTCTCGGGTGGCGTGCACCAGGTACTGGAAGAAATACGCCATGCCCACAGCGGCCGGAATGTGCTGCTGGTCAGCAGCGGCGGCCCCATCTCCACGGCCGTGGGCCAGGTGCTGGGCACCTCGCCCGAGGTGACGATTGCCCTCAATATGCGGCTGCGCAATATCGCGGTCAGCGAATTCAGCATCAATCCCAAGCGGCTGATGCTGCAGACCTTCAACACCCTCAACCACCTGGACACCGATAAGCACCGCAGCTGGATCACCAGTGCATGAATGGCGGCAAAGCTGTGCAGCAGGCACACAATCTGATACAAGTCCTGCATGCATCAAGTCACGCTCCATCTCGGTGAAACCACGCTGACCCTGACTGCCGGTAACGCGCAGCGCCTGCTGCCCATTGGCATTTCCACATTGACCCAGGCCTTTGGCCATCGCATGCCCAATGCTCTGACGCTGGAAAACGCCATTGCCAATGTGGAAGATGCCATCATGCCTGCCGGGCAATGGCTGCCGTCCGAGGCCCGGGTGCTGGGCAGCCGCGATGCGCTGGTCGGCCAGCTGATCCAGAACGCCACGGGCCTGCCCCATGCCCAGAGCGCCAGCCGTGAAGCCGTGGAAAACCTGTTCTCCGCCCTGGCCCGTCAGGCATTGCAGCCGGGCTTTCATGAGCTGCAGCTGACACAGACCGCCGAATCGGCCGCTGCCCTGCTGATACTGCGCGAGGCCATGCACCACTGGGGCATGACGGAAGTCCTGGCCATCGATGCACAGCCGGGCGACTGAACGACCGGCACCAGCCTCGCTATCTTTTTCAGGCATAGCTGGCAGAGCGGTTTTCCGCTGTGTCGCCTCCTGGTTTTGCGCCAAACTGTGCCGATTAGGTTTCAGCTACAGAGAGACACAGACCATGAAGCGTCGCCATTTCACCCAATCCCTGATCAGCGCTGCAGCGGGGGCTGCCTTGCTGACAGGGTTTGCCGCAACCGCTCAGGCCGAAGGCCTGTCCAACCGTCCCATTCGCATCGTCGTGCCCTTTGGCGCCGGTGGCGTGGCCGATGTCACGGCCCGCGTCGTGGCCCAGCAGTTGTCCGCCCAGCTCGGCCAGCCCGTGGTCATCGACAACAAGCCCAGCGCCGGTGGCATCGTGGCGGCCGATACCGTGGCCAAGTCCGCGCCCGACGGCCATACGCTGTTCCTGATGTCCAACGGCAGCGCCGTCACGGTGAATCTGTTCAACCACCTGCCCTTCGACATGGTCAAGGACCTGACGCCGATCTCCACCCTGGGCTACTTCGACATCGGCGTCATCACCGATGCCAAGTCGCCGTTCAAGAATCTGGGCGAGCTGATCGGCTACGCCAAGGCCAACCCCGGCAAGCTGAACCTGGGCAGCATCAACGTGGGCAGCACCCAGCATCTGGCGGCCGAGCTGTTCAAGACCACAGCCGGCATTGACGCGCAGATCGTGCCCTTCAACGGCACGCCCGCCGTGGTGACGGCCCTGCGCGGCAAGCAGGTCGATGCGGCCGTGGAAATCCTCACCCCCATCATGGGACAGATCAATTCCAAGGCCGTGAACCTGCTGGCCGTGACCGGCGACAAGCGCTCGCCGCTGCTGCCCAATGTGCCCACGGCCCAGGAATCGGGCGTCAAGGGCTTTGTGGCTTCCTCCTGGAATGCGCTGGCCGCACCGTCCAGGACTCCGGCTGCCGTCATCGCCCGCCTGAACCAGGAAATCAACGCTGCCGTCAACAACCCCGAAGTCGCCAAAAAGCTGCGTGAGCTCAATGTGCAGGCCCAGGCCAGCACGCCCGAGCAGACGGCCAAACTGCTGCAGTCTGAAATCAAGCGCTGGGGCGATGTGATCGTTCAGGCAAAAATACCGAAGCAATGACAGCGAGGACTATGCTTTCAGTAGCTTCTAGCGCTTGACAGCAATGGAGTTCAATACAAAACAGCCTGCATTTGCAGGCTGTTATTGCGTGAACGGCTCCTGAATTCAAAGTGGCTGCGGCTGATTCCCTACCGTGCTCAGCGGCAGATCATGAATCTCGCCCAGCAGCCTGACCAGACCTTCTGCGGCGGACTGCACAACCTTCGCGCCGCGCTCGGCCGTGGCAGCGGCGGAATTGCCCACCGCTCCGGCCGGGTTGTAGTCCTCGATGGCCCAGCCCAGCTTGGCGCTGCGGCCATTGCCGATGAAGTGATATTTGCCGGCCCGCACTTCCGAGCTGGAGGCGAAGTTCTGCGCGCGCTCCATGTGCACGGTCTCGGGTGCCAGATGCAGCATCATCGATGTTTCCACCTCGCCGCCGTGAATGCCGAAGCGGTGCTCATGCGCACAGAACTGCTGGTTGGCCGCATCGTCCACCAGCCCGAACCAGCTGGCGCTGTAAACCAGCAGGCCATGCTTGATGCGCAGCTCGCGCGCCACGATATCCATCACGCTGACCTGACCGCCATGGCCGTTGAGCAGCAGCAGCTTTTTCACCCCGGCGCGCGCCACGCAGGCGCCCAGCTGCGTCCACAGCGCAATCAGCGTGGCAGGCTCCAGCGTCAGCGTGCCCGCGTAATGGCTGTGCTCCACCGACAGACCGATGTTCTGCGGTGGCAGAAACAGTACCGGCAGATCTGCAGGCAGCTGCGGCAAGGCCGCCGCCACCACGCCGTCAACCAGGCTGGCATCCACCGACAACGGCAGATGCGGCCCATGCTGTTCCACCGCGCCCACCGGTAGCACGGCCACGGTGTCGGCGGCCAGCCCGTTGGTCTGGGCCAGCGCAAAGTCATGGGCCGAGACCTGGGCCCAGAAGCGTGAAGGCCAGCGCGCAGCGGGAGGGAAGGTATTGCTCATGCCCGTCATCGTAGCGGCTGCGACGCTCTCCAGGGCCGGGAGTCGCCATCGGTCAACACAGAAATGTGGCCTGCCGCCACAATCGCTGCATGCCCGAAGCCAGCACCAGTCATTCCAAGCCCCCCATGTCCAAGCCACGGACCCGTGATCTGACCCAGGGTCCGATTGCCAGTACCTTGCTGACCTTCGCCCTGCCCATACTGGCCGGCAATGTGCTGCAGTCGCTCAATGGTTCGGTCAATGCCGTCTGGGTGGGCGGGCACCTGGGGGAAGCGGCGCTGACGGCCACGGCCAATGCCAACAATGTGATGTTTGCGCTGATTGGTGCCATGTTCGGCGTCAGCATGGCCACGAACATCCTGATCGCCCAGTCCATGGGCGCGCGCAACATTGCCCAGGCCAAGCGCGTGCTGGGCAGCAGCGCCACCTTCTTCGGGCTGATTTCCCTGCTGCTGGCCTTGCTGGGCTGGCCGCTGTCGCACACGTTGATGCACTGGATGGGCACGCCCGAGGCCTCGCTGCCGCTGGCCGAGTCTTATCTCAAGGTCATCTTTCTGGCCATTCCCCTGCTGTTCATGTTCACTTTTGTGACGGCTGCCTTGCGGGGCTCTGGCGATACGCGCACGCCGTTCTGGTTCCTGCTCATCGTGGTGGTGCTCGATATCTCGCTGAACCCGCTGCTGATCTTTGGCTGGGGTCCGGTGCCGGCCCTGGGCATCCAGGGCTCGGCCCTGGCCACGCTGATTGCCAACGGCCTGAGCTTTTTCGCGCTATTGGGCTGGCTGCACAAACACCGCCACCCGCTGTGGATAGGCCGGCGCCAGCTGGGCCTGTTCAAGCCTGACTGGACGATTGTGCGCACGCTGGTCGTCAAAGGCCTGCCCATGGGCGTGCAGCTGATGATGATTTCCATGGCCATGATCGCCATGATCTCCCTGGTCAACGCCTTTGGCGTGCTGACTTCATCGGCCTATAGCGCAGCGCTGCAGCTATGGACCTATGTGCAGATGCCGGCCATGGCCATTGGCGCAGCCTGTTCGTCCATGGCCGCCCAGAACGTGGGCGCAGGGCTGTGGAAGCGCGTGGACGCCACGGCGCGGGCAGGCATGCTCATCAATGTGCTGCTGACCGGCGGGCTGATCGTCCTGATCCTGCTGCTGGACCGCCATGTGCTGGGCTGGTTTCTGCCCACGGGCAGCGCCTCGCTGGAGGTGGCGCGCCACCTCAACCACATTGCCATAGGCTCTTTTTTGTTCTTTGGCGTGACCTTTGTACTGTCCGGCGTGGTGCGTTCCACGGGCGCCGTGCTCGCCCCCATGCTGATTCTGGGCATTGCCATGTGGGGCATTCGCGTACCTGCGGCCAAATGGCTTCAACCCCTGCTGGGTGTGGACGCCATCTGGTGGAGCTTTCCCATCAGCTCGACCGCCTCGGTGCTCATGATCCTGGCCTATTACCGCTGGGGCAACTGGCGCAAGGCCCGCATGCTGCCCACAGGAACAGGTGCTGCGGCCTCCACGCCCTCAACCAGCGCCCCATTCAAGGCCGACGCTGACGCCCCTGCGCTGGACAGCGATGCCCTGCTGGAGCGATCCCCTGCCTGTGACCGCGTGGCCATTCCCGCCGAAGTGGCGGGCCTGCCGCCAGGCCCCGTGGCCAATCAGGCCAAGACGGCGGACTCCTGAGACCATAGGCTTGCCGCCCCCTCATACTGCCTTCACCTTGCCAGCGCATACTGCCAAGCTGGAACCAAATCATGCGATCACGCTCCCAGTAATGGTCATGCCGTCCCGCCCTTTTTCTCCCCGTATTCACCTCAGCGCTGCAGCACTGTGGTTTTTTGCACTGCTTTTGATAGCTATCAGCGCTTTACCCATAAGTGCTAGAGCCCAAATCAACCTTAAAACCTCCAGCGGTGCGCCATCCTCTGTCGTTCAGACCCCGCGCGTGCGCGCAGAGCTGGTCGCGCAAGCCCCCGATGGCGTGCAGCCCGGTCAAACCCTGTGGCTGGGCCTGCAACTGGATCACGAGCCGGGCTGGCATACCTACTGGAAAAATGCGGGGGACTCCGGCCTGCCCACCGATCTGCAGTGGCAGCTTCCTGCGGGTCTCAGCGCTGGCGCCATAGCCTGGCCGGTCCCTCATGCACTGCGCGTAGGCCCTCTGGTCAATTACGGCTATGAGGGCCGCATCCTGCTGCCGGTGCCCGTCAAGGTGGCGGCGGACTTCCAGGCTCCTGCCAGCGGCAGTGCAGAGATTCACCTTTCGGCCAGCTGGCTGATCTGCCGGGTGGAATGCATCCCCGAAAGCGGCGAATTCACGCTGCAGCTGCCCGTACAGGGCTCTACCGCCACCCATGGCGACGACTTTCTCAAGGCTCACACCCTGCAACCCGTGCAGCTGGGCACGGCGGGCAAGGCCACGGTGCAAGCCGCCGCAAGTGACGACCGCATCAATGTCCGCATTTCCGACCTGCCCGCGGCCCTGCAGGGTCAGCCGCTTGAGCTCTATCCCGAGAATGCCGACACCTTCAAACACGCAGCAGAGTCCAGCAAGGACTGGCAGCAGCGCTGGGACGGCAGCACCTGGGTAGCAGAAGGCTTGCCGCTGTCGGACATGCGCGGCGAAACACCCAAGCAGCTGGCCGTGGTCGTGGCCCTGCCAGCCGCGGCGCGCGACACAGCCTTGTCGCAAGGCCGGCCCATTGCCTGGCGCAGCGAACTCGATGTGGATGGCCAATGGACAGCCGCCGCGCTGACCGGCGTTTCTCCGGCCCTGGCAGCGGCGCTGGAAGCCAACAAGAATGCCGCGGCAGCGCCCACTGCCCCCTCTTCCGCAAGCGCATCCAGCCTCTGGGCGGCCTTGCTGGGCGGGCTGATCGGCGGGCTCATCCTCAACCTCATGCCCTGCGTCTTCCCGGTCCTCGCCATCAAGGTGCTGGGCTTTGCCGGCCACGGCCAGAACCAGCGTGCCCAGCGCATGGGCGGCCTAGCCTATGCCGCCGGCGTCATCCTGTCCTTTCTGGCCCTGGGAGCACTGCTGCTGAGCCTGCGCGCTGCCGGCCAGCAACTGGGCTGGGGCTTTCAGCTGCAATCACCTGCGGTGGTTGCCGTACTCGCCGCCCTGTTCACCGTGCTGGGCCTGAACCTGGCCGGCCTGTTCGAGTTCGGCAGCATCCTGCCCAGCCGCCTGGCCAATGCCCAGGCGCGCAACCCGGTCGTGGACTCCTTCCTGTCCGGCGTGCTGGCCGTGGCCATTGCCTCGCCCTGCACAGCCCCCTTCATGGGGGCATCGCTGGGCTTCGCCATCGACATGCCCACGGCACAGGCCCTGACGGTGTTCGGCGCTTTGGGTGTGGGCATGGCCCTGCCCTATGTGCTGGCGGCCTTTGTGCCCGCCATCGTACGCTGGCTGCCGCGCCCCGGCGCCTGGATGCAGACCTTCCGTCATGCCATGGCCTTTCCCATGTTTGCCACCGTGGTCTGGCTGGTCTGGGTGCTGGGCCACCAAAGCGGCGTGGATGCTGCAGCCGCCCTGCTGGCCTTGCTGCTGGCGCTGGCGGCCCTGATCTGGGCTCTGGGCCTGGTGGGCAAAAGCCGCGCCGTCCTGGGCACTGCAGCCGTGCTGCTTGCTGCAGCCATCGGCTATTACGCAGTGCCCATGATTTCCGCGCCAGCCGCGAGCGTCACGCAGGCCGAATCAGGCGAACTCTGGCAGCCCTGGTCAGCCGAGAAAGTACAGTCGCTGCAATCGGCAGGGCAGCCCGTGTTTGTGGACTTCACTGCCGCCTGGTGCGTGACCTGCCAGGTCAACAAACGCACCACCCTGAACAGCGCCGAGGTGCTGAATGCCTTCGAGCAGCGCAAGGTGCAGCTGATGCGGGCCGACTGGACGCGCCAGGACCCGGCCATCACCCAGGCATTGCATGACCTGGGACGCAGCGGCGTGCCTGTCTATGTGCTCTATGCCCCCGGCAAGCCCCCCGTGGTTCTGTCGGAGCTGCTGAGCAAGTCCGAAGTTCTGGGAGCGCTGGAACAGATATAGACCTGAGACTCCCCTATGGCACAAGCGCCGCAAACGGTCTAGACTGAACTCGTCTACCACCCAGGCGCTACCCGCACCTGCGGGCCGCCTGAACCGTTCAGGAGGTGAGCCATGCATGCCGATCTCTCCCATTCCCCGACCCGGCGCCATCCTTTTTTGCGCGCTCTGGGCTTGGCCAGTTTGGCAATTGCAGGACTGATTCTTCCTTTCGTGTGGGATGTCCTGAGCCTGGTCAACGAGATGCCCAAGATGAACTGGCTGCAGCATGCGCTGGCACAGGCTCCCGCGCTGAGCTGGCTGATGATGTTTGTCTGGGGTGCCGCCATCCCCGGTGTACTGCTGTGGAGCATGCACCAGGAAAAGCACCACAAGATAGCCACCATCGCCACCATGCTGGTACTGATGTGGGTTGCCGTGACCTGGTATGTGCACATGCCTGTCAGCGGTCAGTGCGACAGCCTGTATTCGCAATGGAGCTGGGCCTGCACCGTTTTGCAATGGGCTTACAGCCTGAGCCTGGGTCTGGCCACCGCCACCTATGTGTTCGTCATGCTGGGTCTGGGCCTGTCGGCACTGGGCCTGCTGGCCGAAGGGCTCGATGAGAAACCGGCTCACGCGTCCTGACGATCCGAACGATCACAGCAAAAAGCGCCCTCTGCGGGCGCTTTTGTTTGCGGAATAGCCGCTCAGCTCTTGCTGCCGCGTGCAAACAGGCGCAGATAGCGCGAGGGCAGATCCTGCATGCGCATCATGATGGGCAGGTCTGCGGTGTTGAAGTCGCTGTCCCAGGCTGGCGCCCCCAGCACCTTGGCGCCCGTGCGCAGATAGCCCTGAATCAAGGCGGGAGGCTCCACCTTCAGGGCGTCGGCCGAAACATGGCTGATATGCGCCAGCTCTTCGGGCAAGGCCACGCGGGGACGCACCTGCAGCTCGGGTTCGGCCAGATGAGTCTGGCGCAATTGCTGCCAGATACGTGCAGGCCCTTCGCCATGTGCCAGACCCGGATACTGCATGGGAATGCTGGCACAGCCCACCATGGCTTCGAGCCGGTTACGCTGCATGAACTCGGCCAGCGCGCCCCATAGAGCCAGAATCACCCCCCCCTGGCGGTGATCGACATGCACGCAGCTACGGCCCAGCTCCACCATGCGGTCACGCCAGACGTTGATGGGCGTCAGGTCAAATTCCTGATCGCTGTACAAGCCCCCTGCACGCTGAGCCTGGGCGGGAGTCAACAGACGGTAGGTACCGATGACGCGCTCCTGTTCTTCGTCGCAGATCATCAGGTGTTCGCAGAAGTCATCAAAAGCATCGACATCGTGGCCTGCCACCGGAGTCTGCAGAACGGCTCCCATCTCCTGGGCAAACACCTGATAGCGCAGGCGCTGCGCCTGACGGACTTCATCAAGATGCCTGGCCCAGCGCACCTGCAAGCGCAGGGCTGGCGCAGCTGCATTTGGAGGGGAAGAGCGGGAAGAAAGCGGAACAAGCGGTGACTGGGGTGTCGTGATGGCCTGGTTGTTCAGTGCATCAAGTACCTCGGGATGCCTCATCTCTGCTTTCCTCTCAGTGTTGGACGCAGTTGGCGGCCTGCCTGTGCCACACGGTGTGTCTGCGTGCGGTCATTGTGAAAAACGCAGATGAAGGCTGCGAGTCATTTTCATGACGTTTGAATGACAGCTACCCAAGAAAAACGCAGCTCAGGAGCTGCGTTGAGGTGCAGGAGAGAGGTAGCTCAGGCCACTTCGACAGCCGTCTTGTTGCCTATGCCCAGATAGGTCTCGATGATGCGTTTGTCGCCCAGCAGATCACTGGCCTTGCCACTCAGCGCCACGGAGCCCATCTCCAGCACATAGGCACGGTCTGCCACCTTGAGAGCAGCGCGCGCGTTCTGTTCGACCAGCAGCACGGAAACGCCGTGGTTGCGCAGGCTGGCCACCACCTGCAGCACCTCCTTGACGATCAACGGAGCCAGTCCCAGCGAGGGTTCATCGAGCATCAGCAAACGTGGCTTGGCCATCAGTGCGCGGCCAATGGCCAGCATCTGGCGCTCGCCACCGGAGAGCGTGGATGCCATCTGTGCCCGCCGCTCCTTCAAGCGAGGGAAGATGGCAAACACCTCCTCCATGCGTGCGTTCTGGTCACGCTGCCCCTTGCGCCACAGAGAAAAACCGCCAAGCAGCAAGTTGTCTTCGACAGACATCTCGCCAAACAGCTCGCGCTTTTCAGGCACTAGGCCCAGCCCCCGGGAAACCATGCCTTCCACCGAGGGCTTGGCAATACGCTCGCCATCCAGCCGGATCTCCCCCTTGGACGGCAGCAGACCCATGGCCGCCGACAGCAGCGTGGTCTTGCCCGCACCGTTGGGGCCGATCACCGTGACGATCTCGCCGGCCTGGACGTTTAGCTGAACCTGATGCACGGCCTCCACAGGGCCGTAAAAAACGCTCAGCCCGCGCAGTTCAAGCAATGTCTCGCCACTCATGCTGCGGCCTCCTCATCGTCACCACCACCCAGATAGGCGTCGAGCACGCGTTGATTGGACTGAATCTGGGCCGGCGTGCCTTCGGCAATAACCGTACCGAACTCCAGCACCGTGATGCGATCGGCCAGATTCATCACAAACTCCATATCGTGCTCCACCACCAGAATGCCAAGACCTTCGGCACGCAACTGACGCAGCAGATTGCCCAGCGCCTGTTTTTCAAGGTGCCGCAGACCAGCAGCGGGCTCGTCCAACAGCAAGGCCGCTGGCTGACTGGCCAAGGCCCGGGCAATTTCCACGATGCGCTGCTGGCCCAGGGCCAGCGAGGCGGCAGGCACATCGGCATAAGGCCCCAGCCCGCATCTCTCGATCTGCCTACGCGCTTCTGCCAGCAATGCGGCCTCTTCGCCCCTGTCCAGACGCAACATGGATGCCATCCATCCCTTGTGGGCCCGCTGGTGCGCGCCCAGCGCCACGTTCTCCAATACCGAGCGCTGCCCCAGCAGACGCACATGCTGGAAAGTGCGCCCCAGGCCCAGTGCGGCAAACCGGCGCGAAGGCGCATCGCCCATGACCTCGCCCATCAGCTGCACCTGGCCTTCGGTCGGCGAGTCAACCCCGGAGATCATGTTGAAGAACGTGCTCTTGCCCGCACCATTGGGGCCGATCAAGGCATGAACTTCACCAGCCTTGAGCTGCATGGAGACATCGTTGTTGGCCACCAGCCCACCAAATCTCTTGATGACATGCTCGGCTTTCAGCAGCACCGTGCCGACAGCAGGCAAGGAGCGCTGATCCAGCGGTTGAGGCGCTCCCTGCAGCTTTTTCTCTGGCGGGCGCACCAGCCCGGCCGTCAGGCGCTGAAACGTGGGCCACAGCCCCTCGGCAAAGCGTTGCAGCACCAGCACCATGAGCAGGCCAAAGACGATGACTTCAAAATTGCCGTTGCTGCCAAGCAGGGCCGGCAGAATGTCCTGCAGCTTTTCCTTGAGTAAGGTGATGATGGAAGCGCCCAGAACTGCGCCCCACAGGTGACCGGCCCCGCCGACCACGGCCATGAACAGGTATTCGATGCCGATGTTGAGATTGAACGGTGCCGGGCTGACAAAGCGCTGCATATGCGCATACAGCCAGCCCGACAGAGTTGCCAGCAGCGCCGCCAGCACAAACAGCTTGACGCGGTAGCGCGCGGTATTCACCCCCATGGATTCCGCCATGACCTGCCCGCCCTTGAGGGAGCGTATGGCCCGGCCCTCACGCGAATCCAGCAGGTTGTAAAGCAGCCACATGGCCAGCAGCATCACGCCCCAGATCACCACGCCCATGGTGCGCGAGGAAGACAGATCAAGCCCGGCAATCCTGATCGCGGGAATCCCTGTCAAACCGGTCTGGCCGCCCAGAAACTCCATATTGCCGAACAGGTAGTACAGACTCAGCCCCCAGGCGATGGTGCACAGCGGCAGATAGTGGCCCTGCAGCTTCACGGTGACCGAGCCCAGCACCCAGGCTACGACAAAGGTGATGACAAAGCCCAGCACCAGACCCAGCCAGGGCAGAGCCTGGGCGCCAAACAG
This sequence comes from Comamonas resistens, assembly GCF_030064165.1. Classification (NCBI taxonomy): domain Bacteria; kingdom Pseudomonadati; phylum Pseudomonadota; class Betaproteobacteria; order Burkholderiales; family Comamonadaceae; genus Comamonas; species Comamonas resistens. Next base: position 447,772 of record NZ_CP125947.1, on the reverse strand, counting down.
GCCACCCAGGGCATTGACAGCCATGGGCGATGTGCAGACCCAGGCTGTTGCATAGGCCCCTACTCCCACGAAAGCCGCCTGACCGAACGATGTCATTCCGCCCACACCGGTCAGCATCACCAGACCCAGTGCCACCATGGAATACAGGCCGATGTAGCAAAGCAGAACAATCGTGAAGTCCGGCAGAAAATTCCAGCTCAGCGCCAGTGCCAGAATCACCACGGCCGTCAGCATCCGTGCGCTGATCAGGCCTCGACGCTCCGGCAGCACGGCAGTTGCTGCCTGGGTAGATACGGGCGTACTCATTCTTCTTCCTCCACATGGTGGCTGTTACGCGAGCGCCACCACAGCACCGGAATGATCAAGGTGAAGACCAGAACCTCCTTGTAGGCACTGGCCCAGAAGGAGGAAAACGCTTCCAACAGCCCCACCAGAACGGCACCCGCCAAGGCCAGCGGGTAGCTGGCCAGTCCACCCACAATGGCGGCCACAAAGCCTTTGAGACCGATCAGAAAACCGGTGTCGTAGTACACAGTCGTCAAAGGGGCGATCAGCAAACCGGAGATGGCGCCGATCAGCGCCGCCAGTGCAAAGCTCACGTCACCGGCCAGCCCGGTAGGGATGCCCATCAAACGTGCGCCCACGCGGTTGATGGCCGTGGCGCGCAGAGCCTTGCCCACCATGGAGCGGCCAAAGAACACGAACAGCGCCAGCACCAGCGCAATGGTCACCCCGATGACGACCAGCGACTGACCTGAAACCGGGATGTCGCCCAACTGGAAAGAGGCTTCTGAAAATGCAGGAGTGCGTGAGCCTTCTGCACCAAAGAAATAGAGTCCCAGCCCCACCAGAACGCCATGCATGGCTACGGAAACAATGAGCAGGCTGAGCACGGTGGCATTGGCCAGCGGGCGATACACGAGGCGGTACATCAGCGGCCCCATGGGAGTGATGATGGCCAGGGTGGTGACGGCCTGCAGCATCAGCGAAGACGGCCGCAGCACATAAGCCAGCAAAAAGGCCAGGCCTGGAGCGAGCACCGTCCAGAACAGCGAAGCGGGCCAGCTGACCTCCCGCCCCGTCAATGAGCGCAAGATGTCGATCACCAGAACAATGGCTGCCAGCACCAGCAGCAGCCACAGCGTGGACGGCAAATGCTTGGCCTGCATCATGGCCAGGGTCAACGCCCCAAAGGAAACGAACTCACCCTGCGGTATGAAGATGACCCGGGTAACGGAAAAGACGAGCACCAGGGCCACCGCCAACAGCCCATAGATGGCGCCGTTGACAATGCCATCCTGCCCAAGCAGCAAGGCAATCTGCAAATCCATGATGGAAACTTTCGCTGAAGCCGCCCGCACCCCATCCAACCCGCAAGCGCACTGGCTTCAGGCAGGATGAAGTGTCATGGGCGTAACGGGCTTAGGGCTGGTACTTCCAGGTACCGTTTTCAATCTTGACCATGACCACGCCGTTCTGGATGCCCAGGTGGTCCGTGGGCGACATGGTGAACACGCCATGCGCGCCCGCCACGCCCTTGGTCTGCTCCAGCGCATCGCGCAGGGCGGCGCGGAACTCGGGCGTGCCTGGCTGCGCCTTCTTCAGAGCCACAGGCACGGCAGCCTCCAGCACCTTGCCCGCATCCCAGGAGTGACCGCCAAAGGTCGCGGCACTGCCCTTGCCGAACTTGGCCTCATAACCGTCCACATAGGCCATGGCCGTCTTTTTCACGGGATGCGAATCCGGCAGCTGATGGGCCACCAGCACGGGACCGGCCGGCAGCAGCGTGCCTTCCACATCCTTGCCTCCCACGCGCAGGAAGTCGGCATTGGCCACGCCGTGCGTCTGGTAGTACTTGCCTTTGTAGCCGCGCTCCTTGAGCGTCTTCTCAGGCAGCGCTGCGGGAGTACCCGAGCCAGCCACCAGCACCGCATCGGGCTTGGCGCCCATGATCTTCAGCGCCTGGCCTGTCACCGAGGTATCGGTACGCGAGAACGCCTCTGTCGCCACCATCTTGATGCCCTTGGCTTCCGCGGCTTTCTTGAACTCCTGCAGCCAGCCTTCGCCATAGGCATCGTTGAAGCCGATGAAACCCACGGTCTTGACGCCGCTCTTGGCCATGTGATCGGCAATGGCACCAGCCATCATGCTGTCGTTCTGAGGCACCTTGAAGACCCACTTCTTCTTGTCATCCATGGGCTCGATGATGCGCGCCGAGGCGCCCAGCGTGATCATGGGCGTCTTGCTCTCGGAGACCACATCGATCATGGCCAGCGAGTTGGGCGTGGTGCTGGAGCCGATGATGATGTCGGCCTTGTTTTCGCTGACGAGCTTGCGGGTGTTGGAGACGGCGGCCGTGGTGTCCGAGGCGTCGTCCAGAATCACATAGTTGACCTTCTGGCCACCCATGGTCTGGGGCATCAGGGCCACCGTGTTCTTTTCGGGAATGCCCAGCGAGGCAGCAGGCCCCGTGGCGGACACCACCACCCCCACCGTGATGTCGGCCAGAGCCGTTCCCCAGACTGCGGCCAGTGCGGCGGCGACCAGGCCCAACTTTGCAATGCGCTTCATGTTTGTCTCCTAGAAGTGGTTCACACAAAAATCCAGCTGCCACATCACTGAATGGCGGCCTGCTTCCCAATGGACGACCGCTCTTTTTTTCAATGCATTTTCGATTCCTTGGCGCGCACAATTTATCTTGGTAACTATATTTGTGCCAGTGTTTTTTCGGCCTTGGGAGTCGGGGTTTGTACCTCCCCGATTCCTCCCATGAACAAATCCGCCACCAATTGCGCCATCGCTTCCTGATCCAGCGCGCCATCGGAGCGCAGCCAGGTAAACATCCAATTCATCATGCCAAAAAGCAGCATGCTGATGGCCTTGGAAAGCCCTGCCTCATCCAGATCCAGACGTATCTGTGCCAGCGTTTTGCTGAAGCCCGCAACCAGTGCGCGCTCCTTGTCCAGCACCTGCTGGTGATCCTCACCCTTGAGATAGCGCACGCTTTCCGTCAGCACGCGATGCGCATGCGCAGACAAGGCATATTCCTCGACGAAACGCGCAATCAGGCTGCGCAGGCGCTGCTGCGCATCAAGCCCCGGCAAGTCCTTGACTTCCTGCTCCAAAGCCTGCAGCCGGGTCAGATGCGTGTCGCAGATCTCGAACAGCAGCGCGTATTTCTCGGTGAAGTAGTGATAGATGGCCGGCTTGGACAATCCGCAGGCCTGAGCCACCTCGTTCATGCTGGTCGCGGCGTAGCCCTGGCGCGCAAACAGCGCGGCCGCATGCTGAAGAATGAGATCACGCTGATCGTCATAACCTGCTGCACGACCTCTAGCCATAGGTCCTCTCCAGGTGATTTTTCAAAATTTCCAGCTCTTTCATTGATACATTCTGTGGTTAACGCTCATCAAACGATAGCACCACATTGCTGCTGAGCGGATGGCACTGACAGGTCAGCACAAAGCCCTGGGCGACCTCCTGTGCACTGAGTGCAAAGTTGCGCTCCATCGCCACCTCGCCTTCCAGGCATTTGGCGCGGCAGGTGCCGCAGACGCCCGAGGTGCAGGAGTACGGCACTTCCAGGCCAGCCGCCTCCGCGGCCTGCAGCAGATTCCCGTGTGCAGACTTGAAGGGGAAGCTGCGCGTCAATCCGTCACGTATCAAGGTGATCTGCGCGGCCTGAACCTCCTGCACATGACGGGCAGGCGCCCCCCCGCCCGTGGAGGGCAGAATGCCGAAACGCTCGATGTGAATGCGCTCCTGCGGAACCCCTGCGGCCAGCAGCGCAGCCTCCGCCTCGTCGTTCATCTGATAGGGGCCGCAGACAAACACGGCATCCAGCGCCTGCACGGGCGCCACGGTCTGAAGCAGCTGCGTCACCTTGGCCTGGTTCATGCGGCCCATATTGAGCGGGGCTTCCGTCTCCTCGCGTGAAAACACATGGTGCAACACCAGCCGCGTCAGATAGCGGTTCTTGAGGTCGTCCAATTCCTCCTTGAACATGGTGGACTGCAGGCTGCGATTGCCATAAAGCAGCGTCACGCAGCTGCCCGGCTCACGCGCCAGCACGGTCTTGATGATGGACAGAATCGGCGTGATACCGCTGCCGCCCGCAATCGCCAGATACTGGCGCTGCGCCGCGGGTTCGACAGGAATGAAGAAGCGTCCCTGCGGTGGCATGACCTGGATCTGATCACCGGCCTTGAGCTGGGCGTGCACCCAGTTGGAAAAGGCCCCGCCGTCCACACGGCGTACCCCCACGCGCAACTGCCCGTCATCCACCCCTGAGCAGATGGAATAGCTGCGGCGCAGGTCCTGCCCGTCGACCTCGGCGCGCAAGGTCAGGTACTGGCCCTGGGTGAAGGCAAACTGCTCCCGCAGATTGTCCGGCACCTCCAAGTTCACGATGGCAGCCTCTGCCGTATCGGGCTGCACGGAACGTACCGTCAGAGGATAGAACAAGGTACTCATCAGGATGCCTCTATCGGAATTGATTTCTTGCTGGCGGCAACAAGACTCGCTGCACACCACAAGCGCTCACAGCGTCTCTCAGAGATGCCAAGCAAGAGCCGCCTCGCAGCGATGGCATCGTCCTCCTCCCGCGAAGCGAGAGAGGAGGAAACAGCGCAGCTGTTCAGGTGGTGATTCATGGCTTATATCGGCTTGAAATATTCAAAAGGCTCGTGGCAGCTCAGGCAGCGGTAAAGCGCCTTGCAGGCTGTCGATCCGTAGGCTGACAGTCGCTCCGTCTTCACATTGCCGCAACGCGGGCAAGCCACTGCGACACCATCCGCGGTGCGCTGCTGCCGATACTGCTCACGAGGTACAAAGCGCAGGCTGATGGGCTCATGCTCAGGCACTGCGCCAGGTGGGGCGATACCGTAGGCCCGCAGCTTTTCGCGCCCCTCGGTCGTGATCCAGTCCGTGGTCCAGGCAGGAGCGCGCTGCAGTCGAACCTGCACAGGGCCAAGGCCTGCGCCCTGCAAGCCTTCGACCACACTCTGCTCTATCATTTCCGTAGCGGGACACCCCGAATAGGTAGGCGTCAGCGCCACTTCCAGCACATCACCGCTTTCCTGCACCGCGCGCACCATGCCCAAGTCGCAAAGCGTGACCACGGGCACCTCCGGGTCCGGAATTTGCGCCAGCACGGCCCAGGCCCGCTGCACGCGCTCCGATGTGCTCAAGCAAGCCACGGCAGCCATCACCAGACTCCGCCCGGGTAGGCGCGCTGCAGATGCTGCATCTCGGCCAGGATGTAGCCCATATGCTCGCTGTGCATGCCGCGCTTGCCGGTGCTGATGAAGGCCGAGGCCTTGGGCGCTTCCAAAGTTGCAGCATGCAGCACTGACTCCATCTGCGCCTGCCAGTGTTTTTGCAGTGAACCCCAGCTTGGACCCAGCCCGGTCTGTTCCGCCTGCAGATCCACGGCATCGCCGCTGAACAGCTCGGGCGCATAGCGCCACAGCGCATCGACCGCAGCCTGTGCGCGCCTACGCGATTCGACCGTGCCGTCACCCAGACGCACCATCCAGTCGGCCGCATGCTGCTGGTGGTAGCGCGCTTCCTTCAGCGCCTGACCGGCAATGGCGGCCAGCTCGGCATTGCTGGACGTCAACAACTCTTCCCACAGCAACGCCATGAAGGTCGCCACCATGGTGTTGCGCACCACGGTCAAGGCAAAGTCGCCACGTGGCAGCTCGACCAGCGTAGGGTTGTAGTAGTGGCGCTCCTCGCGCAGAAAGGCCAGCTGGTCTTCGTCGTGCCCCGAAGCCAGGCCCGCCAGCGTCAACACGGCGCGGGCCTGGCCTATCAGGTCCAGCGCCATGTTCGACAGCGCAATGTCTTCTTCAAGAATCGGTGCGTGACCACACCACTGGGCAATGCGCTGCCCCAGGATCAGGCAGGTATCGCCTATGCGCAGCAGATATTGCTGGGCCGGATCGTCCTGCAAGGTGATGCTGTGTTGCATGGAACACTCCTCACATGTGGTTGACGGCCTGGGGCAGCTGATAGAACGAGGGGTGGCGGTACACCTTGTCCTGCGCGGGGTCGAAGAACATGTCCTTGTCGCCAGGGTCGCTGGCCACGATCTGCGCCGAGGGAACAACCCAGATGCTGGTGCCTTCCTGACGGCGCGTATAAACATCGCGCGCCATCTGTATGGCCATGGCGGCGTCTGCCGCATGCAGACTGCCGCAATGCTTGTGATCCAGCCCGGCCTTGCTGCGGACAAAGACTTCCCACAGCGGCCATTCGTTGCGCGGACTGGTTTCAGGGGTTGTACTCATGATGAACTCCGGGATTCAGATTGGATTTCAGGCCTGCTTGCGCGGGGCTTCGCTGTGCTTGGCCGCATGAGCCAGGGCAGCCTCGCGTACCCAGGCACCGCCCTCCCAGGCTTTGACACGCGCAGCCAGCCGCTCGCGGTTGCAGGGGCCGTCGCCATTGACCACACGCCAGAACTCGTCCCAGTCGATGGCACCGAAGTCGTAGTGCTGGCGCTCTTCGTTCCAGCGCAGCTCGGGATCGGGCAGGCTCACGCCCAGCAACTGAGCCTGCTCCACCGTGGCATCGACAAATTTCTGGCGCAGGTCGTCATTGCTGATGCGCTTGATGCCCCAGCGCATGGACTGGGCCGTGTTCGGTGACTGGTCATCAGGCGGGCCGAACATCATCAAAGTGGCCCACCACCAGCGGTTGACGGCATCCTGCACCATGTCCTTTTGCGCCTGCGTGCCCTGCTTCATCATGGTCAGCAGGCTGTCGAAACCCTGGCGCTGGTGGAAGCTCTCCTCGCGGCAGATGCGCACCATGGCACGGGCATAGGGCGCATAGGAACAGCGGCAGATGGGCACCTGATTCATGATGGCCGCGCCATCGACCAGCCAGCCGATCACGCCCATGTCCGCCCAGCTCAGCGTGGGGTAGTTGAAGATGGAGCTGTACTTGGCCTTGCCCTGGTGCAGGGCTTCGAACATCTGGTCGCGGCTGGTGCCCAGCGTCTCTGCAGCCGCATACAGATACAGGCCATGCCCGCCCTCATCCTGCACCTTGGCCAGCAAAATAGCCTTGCGTTTGAGTGTGGGCGCCCGCGTGATCCAGTTGCCCTCGGGCAGCATGCCGACGATCTCGGAATGTGCATGCTGGCTGATCTGGCGCAGCAGGGTCTTGCGGTAATGCTCGGGCATCCAGTCCTTGGCCTCGATGAACTCACCCGCGTCGATGCGCTCATCAAAGCGCGCCTCCAGCGCCAGCTCCTCGGCGCTGCGTAGCACGGGGGCCTCGGCCCGGCCTTCCTTGCCCATCAAATCCATGGCTTGGGTGTACATGGCTGCACCTCCTTCAACGAGAACGCTTGTCGATCACGCGGCGGGCCTTGCCGACCAGCGTGCGTTCGATGGAATCGGAGCCCAGCACCTCGACCGCGGTGCTGATGCCTATCAGGGTCTTGATGCGCTGCTGCACCCACTCGGCCAGTTGCTGCTTCTCGCCGGCATTGCCGGGCTGCAGCTCGCAACGCACCGCCACCTGGTCCAGATTCCCGTCACGCGTGACCACGATCTGATACTGGCCGGACAGCTGCGCGTTCTGCAGCACGATCTCTTCAATCTGCGTGGGAAAGACATTGACGCCGCGGATGATGAGCATGTCGTCCGAGCGGCCCACGATCTTGCCCATGCGCCTGAACGAGCGCGCCGTGGGCGGCAGCAGCCGCGTGAGGTCGCGCGTGCGGTAGCGGATGATGGGCATGGCCTCCTTGGACAGAGAGGTGAACACCAGTTCCCCCTCGCTGCCTTCGGGCAGTACCTCGCCGGTATCGGGGTCGATGATTTCGGCCAGGAAGTGGTCCTCCCAGATCACCGGGCCATCCTTGGTTTCCACGCATTCGCTGGCCACTCCCGGCCCCATGACCTCAGACAGACCATAGATGTCCACGGCATCCAGCCCGCCCTTGGTTTCCAGCTCGTGGCGCATGGCCTCGGTCCAGGGCTCGGCACCGAAGATGCCTATGCGCAGCGAGCTTTGCGCGGGGTCCATGCCCTGGCGCTGCATCTCCTCGATGATGACCTGCATGTACGAGGGCGTGACCATGATGATGTCGGGCCTGAAGTCCGCGATCAGTTGCACCTGCTTCTCGGTCTGCCCGCCCGACATGGGGATGACCGTGCAGCCAGCACGCTCGGCCCCATAGTGCGCGCCCAGTCCGCCCGTGAACAGGCCATAGCCATAGGCCACATGGATCAGGTCGCCTGCCTGGCCGCCCGCCGCGCGGATGGAGCGCGCCACCAGGTCGGCCCAGATATCAATATCGTTCCTGGTATACCCCACCACCGTGGGTTTGCCCGTGGTGCCGCTGGAGGCATGTATGCGGCTGATCTGTTCGCGCGGGACGGCAAACATGCCAAACGGATAGTTGTCGCGCAAATCCTTCTTGGTGGTGAAGGGGAATTTGGCGATATCGGCCAGCGTCTTCAAGTCGGCCGGGTGCACGCCTTTGGCATCAAAGGCCTTGCGGTAGTGCGGCACGTTGTCATAGGCATGCTGCACTGTCCAGCGCAGGCGCTGCAGCTGCAGCGCCTCGATTTCATCGCGGCTGGCGGTTTCAATGGCGTCCAGCACTTGAGTGTGGTGTTTGCGAGCATCCATGGTGATGACCTTTTGATGGCTGGAGTCAGGCAGCTTGGGCAGGCACCGTGGGCTTGCCCTTCATTGAGTAGGATTTGCCCCGGAACAGCGCAATCAGTTGCCCCTGGTGGTTGCGGATGGTCACGTCATAGACACCGGTGCGCCCGGCCTGCGACAGCTCGCGCGCTTGGGCCACCAGCACATCGCCGGGGCGGCCCGGCGCCACGAAGTCCACCGACAGGCCCGATGCCACCGTCATCTCGTTGCGCGTATTGCAGGCATAGGCAAACGCCGTGTCTCCCAGCGCGGTGATATAGCCGCCATGACAGGTGTCAAAGCCGTTGAGCATGTCGTCACGCACAGGCATCTCTATCGTGGCTTCACCCGGAGCAATATGGGTGATGCGCATGGCCAGACTTTGCGCGGCACGGTCACGGGCAAACATGCCATCACGTACCAGTTCTGCCGTTTGCTGAGGTGTCATGGGTCTGCCTCGCTTTCAGCGGTCCGTGAACACGGGAGCGCGCTTGGCCATGAAGGCCGACACTCCCTCCAGATAGTCGTGGGCACTACCCAGCTGCTTTTGCGTCTGCGCCTCCAGCGCCAGCGATTCCTCGAAACTCAGATGCTGGGCCGCATCGATGGCATTGCGGGTGGCAATCAGCGCCTTGACGGGCATGGCAGCCAGCTTGTTTGCCATCTCGGCCACCGAGATCTCAAAGCCCGCATCCGGAAGCGCGCGCCAGATCAGGCCCATGGCCTCGGCATCGTGGGCTGAAAGCTTATCGCCCAGCAACGCCAGCCCCAGTGCTCGCTGGCGGCCGACCAGTCGGGGCAGCAACCAGGTACCGCCGCTGTCCGGCAACAGGCCTATTTTGGTGAAGGCCTGAATGAAGCTGGCCGACTCGCAGGCCACGACCAGATCGCAGCACAGCGCGATGTTGGCCCCCGCGCCGGCAGCCACACCATTGACGGCGGCAATCACCGGCATGGGCATGGCGCGAAGCTGCTCGCACAGCGGGCGGTAATGGCGCGCTATCAACAAGCTCAGATCGGTGGGCGGCAGCCCCTCGGGTGCCGGGGCTGCCCCTTCATCGGCCAGGTCCTGTCCTGCACAGAAACCGCGTCCAGCACCCGTCAATACAAGGCAGCGCACTCCTGAATCTGCGGCAGCTGCCTTGAGCTCCGCCAGCAGCTCCACATGCATGGCCTGCGTGAAGCTGTTGAGGGCCTTGGGACGATTGAGGGTCAGCGTGCGCACCGCACCTTGCTGCCCCACCAGGACGAGGGACTCCGACATGCTCACTCCTGTGACAGGGTATGGCTTGTGGCAGATCAACAAAATCTACCAACCGGTCGGGAAATAGTATTCCTGCACTGATCTGCATCAAACCCGCACAAACCCCATGCTCTGTATTCACGCAAGGTGTGGACTGCTGCTCGGGATTGCATGCAATGGGGCAGCCAGACTGGGCGACAATCAAGCCATGAGCTTCGCCCCCCTGACCAATGACACCTTCCTGCGCGCCTGCCGTCGCCAGGCTACTGACTACACGCCCCTGTGGCTGATGCGCCAGGCGGGACGTTACCTGCCCGAGTACAAGGCCACCCGCGCCAAGGCCGGCAGCTTCATGGGCCTGGCCACCAATGTGGACTACGCCACCGAGGTGACCCTGCAGCCGCTGGAACGCTTCCCGCTCGACGCAGCCATTCTGTTCAGCGACATCCTGACCGTGCCCGACGCCATGAGCCTGGGCCTGTCGTTCGCCGAAGGCGAAGGTCCGCGCTTTGCCAAGGTTGTGCGTGACGAGGCCGCCGTGGCCGAACTGGCCGTCCCCGATATGGACAAGCTGCGCTATGTCTTCGACGCCGTCACCAATATCCGCAAGGAGCTCAACGGCCGTGTGCCGCTAATCGGCTTCTCCGGCAGCCCCTGGACCCTGGCCTGCTATATGACCGAAGGCAAGGGCAGCGACGATTACCGAACCGTCAAGTCGCTGATGTATTCGCGCCCCGACCTGATGCACCGCATCCTGGAAGTCAATGCCGACAGCGTGGCCCTCTACCTGAACGCCCAGATCGACGCCGGCGCACAGGCCGTGATGATTTTTGACAGCTGGGGCGGCGTGCTGGCCGATGGCGCGTTCCAGGAATTCAGCCTGGCCTATACCAAGCGCGTACTGGCCCAGCTCAAGCGCACCGGCGTGGACGGAACCGATGTGCCCCGCATCGTCTTCACAAAGGGCGGCGGCATCTGGCTGCCCGACATGAAGGACATCGACTGCGAAGTCCTGGGCCTGGATTGGACGGCCAATCTGGGCAAGGCTCGCGCCATTGTGGGCGGCGAAGTCGGCGGCCCCGGCAAGGCACTGCAGGGCAATATCGACCCCAATGTGCTGTTTGCCGCGCCCGAGCAGGTTGCCGCCCAGGCGCGTGCCGTGCTGGACAGCTTTGGCAAACCCCATACCGACAGAAACACCACCGGCCCCACCCACATCTTCAACCTGGGCCATGGCATCAGCCAGTTCACTCCGCCCGAGCATGTGGCGGCCCTGGTGGAAGCCGTACACAGCCATTCGCGCAAGCTGCGCGGCTAAACGCCTTCATGGCAGCAGATTCAAGGGTTAACCCTTGAATTCAACCTGTATCTACAAATGGTTATTGCGCGACATTTGCACCAACAGATGTCGCGCAAATTCATTCAAGCCTTTGATTTTTCAATGGGTTTTCAGAAACCACAAATTTCATGGGCATCGGCAAGTTTTCACATTTTTTTATTTTCTGAGCAAAGCCTTCCGAAGTTATCCACACTCCGAATGGATCACCTGCCCTGCAGGCCACGCCACTGCGTGCATTAGCGCTATTTTCTTGGCGATTTGTCCACTTTACGGAAGAATTTAAGCGAATTTAGGTCTAGGGAGCTTCGGTCTTGACAGCCCCTCGCCCCTCATTTATGCACAGATGTGCACAAGCAGGTGGCTAGCTTTCAGCCTGATTCACGCACCCTCCAAGATCACGTAAAAACCAAATAAGTTATTGTTTTATTTATATTTTCAAATTCTTCTATCCGTCTTATACAAATAGACAAATGCCGATTTGAAGATCCATAGCCTCTATCACTCGAATTTCCCCCACAAAGTTATCCACAAGCCGCAAAGCCTGCAGCAGCATCAAAATCTGCTATAGCTCCTGTGCCAGCAGTCAGGCTGACCGACAAGCACCCGCTCTTTCCCCCACCTCTCGCCCATGTCTCACATCGTCAACGTCGCCGTTCAGACGCCTGCCCACAGCGCCGTGGGGGAACTGCTGAGCTACCGCAGTGACGAGCCTCTGCTTCCCGGCACCCTGGTGCGGGTGCCGCTGGGCAAACGGGAACTGCTAGGAGTGGTGTGGGATGCGCCTTCCGCGCCCGATGGCCTTCCCGAAGGCGTGGAACTGCGCTCCATCGCTGCCGTGCTGAGGGAAATTCCCCCGTTGAGCCGTAACTGGCGGCGCCTGGTCGGCTTTGCCGCCCATTACTACCAACGCAGCGTGGGCGAGATCGCCGTCACTGCGCTGCCGCCTCAGTTGCGCGACATGACGCCCGAACAGCTGGCGCGCCGCCTGGCTCCACCCAAGCCTGCCAAACCCAAGAGCAAGAAAGCCGCCCTGAAGCAGGAACCAGCGATTGCCGAGGCCGCCGAGCCGGCAAAAGCACAAGCTGCAGCAACACCTGATTTGGTAGCACTCAGCGCAGAACAGTCCTTGGTTTTCGAGCAAATAGAGCAAAACTCCGGCCCCTTTTTGCTCTACGGCAGCACGGGCAGCGGCAAGACCGAGGTCTATCTGCGCGCCGCACAGGCCGTGCTCGATGCCAACCCCGAGGCCCAGGTGCTGGTGATGGTGCCCGAGATCAATCTCACGCCCCAGCTGGAAGAGCGTTTTGTCGGCCGCTTTGCGCCCCGGTACGGCAAGGAGTCCGTAGTCAGCATGCACAGCGGCATGACCAACCCGCAGCGTCTCAAAAGCTGGCTGGCCGCCCACATGGGCCAAGCCCGCATTGTGCTGGGCACGCGCATGGCGATTTTTGCCAGCCTGCCGCAGCTGACGCTAATCGTGGTCGACGAGGAGCATGACGCCAGCTACAAGCAGCAGGAGGGTGCGCGCTACTCGGCACGCGATCTGGCCATCTGGCGCGGGCGCGATACCGGAGCCAAGGTGATTCTGGGCAGCGCCACGCCTTCGCTGGAGAGCTGGCACGCATCCGACCCCGAGGTGGGCCGCTATCTGCGCCTCAATATGCCCAGCCGCATAGGCGCGACCGGCTCAGGCACGGCATCGCTGCCCAAGGTGCGGCTGGTCGATATGACCCAGCAGCCCAAACGAGCCGTATTCTCACCGCCGCTGATGGACGCCATCACCGAGCGCGTGCAGCGCGGCGAACAAAGCCTGGTTCTGCTGAACCGCCGCGGCTTTGCCCCCGTGCTGTTCTGCGCCGACTGCAACTGGAAAAGCGACTGCCCGCATTGCAGCGCCCACCAGGTCTTCCACAAGGGCGACCGCACGCTGCGCTGCCACCACTGCGGCTTTACCCAGCGCGTGCCCTTTGCCTGCCCCAGCTGCGGCAACCCCGACATTCTGCCGCTGGGCAAAGGCACGGAGCAGCTGCAGGAAGAGCTGGAGCGGCTGCTGCGCAATGTGCAGCGCCCCGATGGGGACCCTGCTCGCGTGGCACGCATAGACGCCGACACCACCAAGGCCAAGGGCAGCCTGGAAGAGCAACTGGCCCAGGTGCATGCCGGCGATGTGGATGTGCTGGTCGGCACGCAGATGGTGGCCAAGGGCCATGACTTCCGGCGCATCACGCTGGTCGCCGCCGTGCAGCCCGACAGCGCCTTGTACTCCAGCGACTATCGCGCGCCCGAACGCCTGTTCTGCCTGCTGATGCAAGCGGCTGGCCGGGCGGGACGTGACGCCCAGTATGTCAAGGCCCAGGGCAGTCATCCCGAGATGTGGATTCAGACCCATGATCCGCAAAACGCCGTCTACACAGCGCTGCGCAAGCATGACTATCCCGCCTTTGCCAGACAGCAATTGCAGGAGCGCCTGGACGCGGGCATGCCGCCCTATGCTTTCCAGGCCATAGTCCGCGCCGATGCACGCAGCCAGGAAGCCGCACAGGCTTTTCTGAGTGCCGCCACCCAGGTCGCACGCGATGCCGCCCTGCCCCATCTGGACGAAGTGTTCATCTATCCCCCCATCCCCATGGCGGTGCAGCGCGTGGCCAATGTGGAGCGTGCCCAGATGCTGCTGGAGGCCGGCAACCGCAGCGCCCTGCTGCGCTTTCTGAACGCCTGGCAGCAATATCTGCACTGGCTGCGCGGCCTGCCCGAGCACAGGCCGCTGGTGCGCTGGCTGGTGGATGTGGACCCGCTGAGCATCTAAAGCCGTCCAGGATTTAAGGTTTTTAGCCCTCCAGCCCTTTACCCACAATCGCTGACAGCTATCAATTTATATAAATCGCAGCCGCCTGCCAAATCCATCGGGATTTGCGCGAATGGGCAAGCCGGCATGGCTATTGCATGGTGTGAGGCTCGGCTCCACAAGAAGCCGATTTCTTCCAACATGGAGCACACCCTCATGCAGAAAAACGTTTTCCGCCAGACCCTGCTGGCTGCCACTCTTGCCACACTGAGCATTCTGTCCGTCCCCGGAGCAGCTCTGGCCCAGGATGCCACGCCCGCTGCCGCAACAGCGGCCAAGACTCAGACGGCCAAGCCCAATGTGGTGGTTCTGGCCACCGGTGGCACGATTGCGGGTGCCGGTGCCTCCACCGTCAACAGCGCCACCTACACGGCCGCCAAGGTGCCTGTGGACAAGCTGCTGGCCGGCCTGCCCGAACTGGCCAATGTGGCCAATGTGCGTGGCGAGCAGGTGTTCCAGATCGCTTCCGAAAGCTTTACCAATGACAACCTGCTGACCCTGGCCAAACGCGTCTCCGCCCTGGCCAAGCAGTCCGATGTGGACGGCATCGTCATCACCCACGGCACGGACACTCTGGCCGAGACCGCCTACTTCCTGAGCCTGACCGTGCATACCGACAAGCCCATCGCCGTGGTCGGCAGCATGCGCCCCGGCACGGCCCTGTCGGCCGATGGTGCGCTGAACCTGCTCAATGCCGTGAGCGTGGCAGGGTCCAAGGATGCGCGCGGCAAGGGCGTATTCGTCACCATGAATGACGAGATCAACACCGCCCGTGATGTGAACAAGGACATCAATATCCAGACCAGTGCCTTCCACAGCCAGTGGGGGCCGCTGGGCATGGTGGTCGAAGGCAAGAACTACTGGTTCCGCGCCCCCGTCAAGCGCCACACCAACAACTCCGAATTCAATATCGACAACATCGACAAGCTGCCCCAGGTGGACATCGTCTATGCCTACGGCAGCGTCCAGCCCACGGCCGTGAACGCACTGGTCGATGCCGGCGCCAAGGCCATCGTCCACGCCGGCACGGGCAATGGCTCGGTGGCCGACCGCATGGTCAAGCCGCTGCAGGATGCCCGCGGCAAGGGTGTGCTCATCGTGCGTTCCTCACGCGTGCCCTACGGCTTTGTGCTGCGCAATGCCGAGCAGCCCGACGACAAGTACGACTGGGTGGTCGCCCACGATATGCGCCCTGAAAAAGCGCGTCTGCTGACCATGCTGGCACTGACCAAGGGCGCCAACACCAAGGAACTGCAGCGGATGTTCTGGGAGTATTGATCCAATCCCCCTGAGGCGCGGACGCGCCTTCCCCCTCTCTCTACGCGCTGCGCGCTAGGGAAGGGGATGACAGGGTTGGTTTGGATATTGAAAACGTCTTGCGCAGGTGTCGCCTGCGCAAGACGTTTTGCTTTTGGCTCGGGCCTCATGTGGTCACCATCGCCAAAAAGACGGCGATCAACAGCCCCAAATAGACCTTCGCGTGAACTCGGTCTGGAATACGACCAATCCACAGCGATGCGGCACGGATACCGATCCAAGAGCCGACCACGAGCACAGCAGCGGCTCGTATGTCGATATAGCCGAGATGCCACTCCCCAGGCGCTAAAGGAGATTGCGTGGAAAGGGCGATGTAGGTTGCTGTTCCCGCCAGCGCGACCGGCAGCGATAGCGGATTCGCCATGGCGGTAGCTCTTGTCATTTCAATTCCACGGCGGCGCATCAGGGGAACGGTCATCACGCTACCGCCGACTCCCAGCAATGCGGCAACCCACCCGATCACCAGTCCGGACAGCGTATTCGCCAGTGCCCCAGGGCGGCGCTGCTTGGTTGTGGGCTGGGCAAGAAATCCAGGCCTCAGCCAGCAGTCCAGAATGGTCAGCATCAGGTATGCCGCAAACGCCCAGCGCAGCCATTCGCTTTGAACAAGGCTTGCCGCAAGCGCGCCCAGTATCGCCCCGGCGCCAATAGGACCCAGCAATGGCCTGACGCTCACCCAATCCACGGTTCCTGCCCGCTGGTGGCGCCAGGTTGCCAGAAGCGCACCAAAGACCATCACGCAAGTGGATGTGGCAACGGCAATCTGCATGGCCGACTGCCCCGCCGCACTGCCTGGGCCGCTCGAGGTGGACAATATGCGAAACAGCAGCGGCACCACCACGAACCCGCCACCAAAACCAAACAGAACGGTGGTAACGCCCGTCACACAACCGCAGACGGCCAACAGCAAATACAAGGACACGAAAAACTCCATGGATGCAGGAGCCGTCACAGTAAATGGCTCTGAACTGGCGCGCTTTCGATGTTTGGCCAACAATATTTGCATTTCGGCCATTCACGCTTTGCAGTCTCGCTGTGCGCAACCAATCACTGAACTCACTCGATGCCACACCGCGCGCCGTTGTGGCCATTGGCACCGACTATGCGCCTGGCACCGTTCTGGACACCCATAGCCACCGCCGCGCACAGTTTCTCTATGGTGCAACCGGATTGATGGAGGTCGGTTCCGACGACGGCGCCTGGGTGATACCGCCACACTGTGGGGTGTGGATTCCAGCAGGCAAGCCGCACAGGGTGAAGATGGTGGGAGTCAACACACGAAGCCTCTACATCGAGCCTGACGAGGTACCAAGAAGCCAATCGCATTGCGAGGTGCTGGCCGTGTCCCCCTTGCTGCGGCAGCTGCTGATCGAAGCTATCGACTTGCCAGCGTTGTATGACGAGCGCGGTCGCGATGGTGCGCTGATGTCGCTCTTGCTGCTCGAGGTCGGTCGCGCAGCAGCATTGCCATTCTTTGCGCCTGTGCCTCGAGATGAACGACTGGCGACTTTATGCATGGCTTTTCTTCACCAGCCCGACATGCGCTTGTCGCCACTGGCCTGGGCACAGCAGTTGCACCAGAGTGAACGCAGCTTCAGCCGGTTCTTTCGCGCGCAAACCGGAATGTCATTTGCAGAGTGGAGAAGCCAGGCCTGTCTTCTTTATGCGATGGCCAGACTGGGAGCCGGTGACCCGGTGACAACGGTGGCGCTGCAACTGGGCTATGACAGCCCTGGCGCCTTCTCCACCATGTTTCGCAAGAAGCTCGGGAGCAAGCCATCAAACTTCATGGCGACATCGTGGTAACCCGGGCTGATGGCCATATGGCTGATTCGCTGCTGATGAATGACTGCCGTCAACCGCCGGTTTGTGCAGATCAGCTTCGTGCTTCGGCGGCTCTGTGACAGTCGAAGAGCGTCCAGGAGCGGCCCCCAGCCGCGATCCCGGGACATCTTCCAGGCACCTGAGTCAAGTGCCGACGCCTGGACTTACGTCAATCATCGTCATCCTCACGCCAGCCTCGATGATGGTGTCGTTCCCATCGGTTCCAACGTCGGCCATCTTCGCGCCAGCGCCAATCCGGAACAGCTTCTGGCGGCGGCGCCACGATCAAGGGTCGAGGGGCATAGACCGGCCGCGGCAGGTATTGAACCGGTGGCGGCCCGTATTGAACGGGCGGTGACGCGTAGTAGTACGACGGGGAAGGTGCGGCCACGTAAGGAGCCGGAGCACCATAGCCTATACCCACATAGACCTCTGCATGACCTGGCACCGAAGCCAAGGCAAGGGCGGCAAACAGCGAGAGTGACGTGTAATTCATCAAGTGACTTTCAGGGCTATGGCACTCGCCATGCTTAGTCTCTTTAACGAGGAATTTTTTGGGGCGTTGACTCGGTGTTTGTAACTTGAAGAAAGATGCTGCCTGCCGTTTCGATGGCCTTGAACATCATCGGCAGTCGTTGAACCTCGGTGGCTACCGGGCTTTCGTTTTGAGCCCTTGGCAGCCTTTAGGGAACCCGGCGCAGCTCAGAGAATAGCCATCAAAACAGCGGTTTTCGCTTACTGAGAAAGCGCAAGCCGCTATTATTTTTTATCAAGTCATCAGCGCCACGGTGGCGGAGAAGCTCAGGAAAGCCAGACTGGTCGAGACCAGAATGATGCGGGCCACGCGGCCGCTGTGGGCGCCGTAGCGCTCGGTCAGCAGCGAGACATTGCTGGCCGATGGCAGCGCGGCCAGCAGCACCAGCACGACCAGAGTATCGTGCTGCAACGGCATGCCCAGTGCAATCGCCGCCATGCCCGCAGCCCAGACCAGCAGCGGGTGGATGATGAGTTTTGCCAGTGCAATCGGCACATAGTCCACAGCAGCCACGCGCTCATGGCTATTCATCTGCGAGCGCGCCAGCACCGCGCCTATGGTGAACAGTGCGACGGGCGATGCGGCCCCTGCCAGCATGGCCACGGTTTTGTCCACCGGGCCTGGCAATACCCAGCCCATGGCCGAGGCCAGACCGCCCAGCAAGATGGACCAGGGCATGGGGTTGGAGGCCATGCCCCTGAGCGAGTTGCGCACCGCCGGCCAGATGCCCTGCCCGCCCGCCAGATCCAGGCGCGACAGCGCAATGCAGGCCGAGGTGGTGACAACCATGTCTATGGCCATGGTCACGATCACCGGCCCAGCACTTTGCGCGCCCAGCAGGGCGGCCAGCATGGGCACGCCCATGAAGCCGGTGTTGGGGAAGGCGGCAACCAGTGCACCGAATGCCGCGTCGTTCCAGCCCAGGCGCTTGCGTGTCAACAGCACGGTCGCGCCCACCATCAGCGCCGCACAGCACAGATAGACCAGGGTGACGTTGATATCGAGCAACTGGTGAATCGGCGTCTGCGCGCCGAAGCGGTACAGCATGCAGGGCAAGGCAAAGTACAGCACAAAAGCGTTGAGCCCCGGAATGGCGGCCTGCGGCAGCACGCCGCGCCAGGTCGCCAAGAAGCCGCAGGCCACCAGCGCAAAAAAGGGAAAGGTGATGAGAAGAACAGACAGCACCGGCAAATTGTGAACGGTGCTTGCTCATTTCGGCCCGGTGGGCACCTGAAATTATCTGCAGACAGACCTCGCGCCGCACGAGGTCCAGGCCATCTGCTCGGCTCAAGCACATCCCCACAGGACGCAGCAAACAACAAAGCCTGCACAAGGCAGGCTTGGGGCTGGCAAAGGGCTCAGGCACTCAGAGCTTGAGCTCCTTTTCCACATCCATGGTCTTGCGGCGGGCCAGGGCCAGGTTGGAACGACTCTTGTCCAGCACCAGGTAGAAGAACACACCCTCGTTGGCGGCCACCGGGCGGATGATGTGATATTGCTTGCCCAGCGTGATCAGGATGTCATCAATCTGGTCGTTCAGGTTCAGCATACGCATGGTCTTGAGCTTGGCCCGCACCACTTCGGTATTGCCCGCCGCAGCCAGCTCCATGTCCACGCCGCCGCCGGCGCCCCCCATCAGCATGCCGCTGGTGCTGTCCACCAAGGCTGCACAGATGGCGCCTTCCACGGCCATCAAAGCGTTCAGGGAATCTTGAATAGAGGCCATAAATCCACCTTTCAGAAATGCGAACCCAGGAACCCGTACGCACAATGCGCACACTTTGAAACTCAGAACGAGCGCAACCACCTGTCAGGGCATGAACCCGGTTGCGACCTCACCCGCCGCCCAGAGTGCGCGGCCCAGCAAGGCGTTCTGATCCACAACCAGGCACAGCACGGCCGGAAACTGGCCGCCCACTGCCTGGAACACCACCGTGCCCGACTCCGTTTCGAAAGTCAGGCGCTTGCAGTCCTTGTGACCGATTTCATTGGCCACGGCCTTGGCCATGGCCATGAGCGAACCCGCCATGGCGGACAGGCGCTCGGTTGGCAGTTCGCTGCGAATGCGCAGCGCCGTGATCTCAAAGCCATCGGGCGTGCACAGCAGTGCGATGCGCACCCCCTCCACAGGGGACACGGCACGCAGGAGAATGTCGCGCCCGGCCTGAACGACTTCGGCAGGAATGACAGGAGAGGTATGGGTCTTCATAAAGTCTGACTTTGCAAGGACAGCAGCGAGGCCAGCACCCCCAGGGCATCGAGCATTTGCTGACGATCACGCGGATCGGCCTGAACAACGGGAACAATGGCATGTCCGCGGGACATCAGCGCCGTGCTGAACGCCTCCAGCCGCGCTTCGCTGGCAGGGCGGCAGCTCAGGATGATGAGCAGCGGCGCAGTCTCCAGCTCGGCCAGGCCGGTCAGCATCTCGCTGGCATAGTCCAGCGCATCGCCGTCGTTGACGTCGATCATGAGCAGCACACCTACCGAAGCCGACAGCACCCAGCGCCGCACGAAGTCAAAGCGGTCCTGGCCGGGGCTGCCCACCAGTTGCAGGCGCTCGCCCGATCCCAGGTCGATCTCGCCAAACTCGGCGCCCACCGTGGTGAACTCCTTGGCATGAGCGGCCTTGTCCAGATTGGGGACATCGCTGCCCGCCATGAGCTGGCCGCACAGACTGTGCAACGCCGTGGTCTTGCCTATGCCCATGGGGCCGAGCAGACTGACCCGCAGCAGGCCCTGCCCGGGCTGCCTGGGGATGAAAGATGTCATGAGCGCCCTCCACGCGTGATCCAGCCTGTCAGCTTCTGTACCCACTGCCGGGTGATCGATGCGGCCGCAGCTGTAGTTGTATCTGTCGTTCCCTGAGGCCTGGATACCTCGACGGCTTGCAGACTGCAGCGCAATGCAGCCTGCACCTGTGGCAGAGACAACAGGGCAACGAGCTGCGGCAACTCCACACCCGAGTGTTCGCTCAACGATTGCACGGCAATCGGACCACGGGAAAGCAGGGCCAATGCGCGCAGGTTCTGGGCCGTGTTGGCAGCCCCGGGCAACACCACCCAGGACTTGAGCTGAAAGCGGTGCGGGCAGCCCATCCCCCGCTCCTGCAGATCCGACATGGCGCGCTGCAAGGTCAGGGGCGCGGCTTTCATCTGGCGAGCCTTCCAGTCCATGAGGAATACGGCCGCGCGATCGAGCATGTCGATGAGGTCGGACAGCGTGAACTCCACATCCAGATGCGCGGCCCAGCCCTGGGATGAACGTCCCAGCGGCTGCATGGAGGCATCACCACCCACATAAACCACACAGGGGAAGGCCTTGTCGTCCTGCATCGGCATGGCACCGTCCAGGATCAGCACCTCGGCGGCTTCGCTGGGCACCTGGGTCCAGGCAGAAAGCGATTTGCGCGACGCCACGGCAAACAGCGCATCGAAACGCTGCTGTACTGCCGGCGTCCACAACTGCGCCGCCCAGTTGACCTCACCAATGGTCTTCGCCATGCAAACCGCCCTGCTTGTTCTTCATCGTTGGAATCATTGCTGCAGCGAAACAATAGCAACAAGGTTTTCACATCTCAGCCGCAAATTGCCACGAAAAAACAATTTTTGACACCAATATTCACACCTTATTACAAAATTATCCAGTGCTGTGCTGACCCGAAAGGCGGGAACAGGCCTAGGCCCACCCCTTTTCTTTGTCAGTTGTGATGGCGAGCCTCGGGCCTTCGGATGCCAAAGCGGTATCCTCCGAGACCTTGTTTCAAGGATGAAGGGTCAATCTGTTCCATGTCTGCTGGTCTCAATCTCGCTCAGCTCCAGGCCGTGCATTACACCGAAGGCCCCTGCCTTGTGCTGGCTGGTGCGGGCTCGGGCAAGACCCGGGTGATCACGCACAAGATCGGGCGGCTGATTGAAAACGGCCTGGCCCCGCGCCGCATTGCGGCCATCACCTTTACCAACAAGGCCGCCGCCGAAATGCGCGAGCGCGCCGCCGGGCTGATCGGCCGCCAGGCCAAGGAGGTGCTGATCTGCACCTTTCACTCGCTTGGCGTGCGCATGGTGCGCGAGGACGGTCATGTGCTGGGCCTCAAGCCCCAGTTCAGCATCCTGGACCAGGATGACGTCACGGGCATCCTCAAGGACTGCGCGGGCGGCACCACCGATGTGGCCACGGCCCGCCAGTGGCAATGGACCATCAGCGGCTGGAAGAACAACGGCTGGGACAGCCGCAAGGCCCTGGCCATGGCCCAGGACGACAACGAGCGCAGCATCGCCCTCATCATGCAGCGCTACGAGGAGCGGCTGACGGCCTACCAGAGCGTGGACTTCGACGACCTCATCGGCATGCCCATGCGCCTGCTCAAGAACCACCTGGAGGTGCGCGAGAAATGGCAGCGCCTGCTGGGCCATGTGCTGGTGGACGAATACCAGGACACCAATGCCACGCAGTACGAGCTGCTGAAGATGCTGGTGGGCAGCAGAGGCCATTTCACGGCCGTGGGTGACGACGACCAGTCGATCTACGGCTGGCGCGGCGCCACGCTGGACAACCTCAAGAAGCTGCCCGTCGATTTTCCGCAGCTCAACATCATCAAGCTGGAGCAGAACTACCGCTCCACCAGCGCCATCCTGCGCGCGGCCAACAACGTCATCGGCCCCAACCCCAAGCTGTTTCCCAAGACCCTGTTCTCGGAGCTGGGCGAGGGCGAACCCGTGCGCATCGTGGACTGCGATACCGAGGAGCACGAGGCCGAACGCGCGGCCGCACGCATCCAGGGCCTGCGCGCCAGCATGAACCCGCAGCCGGCCTGGAAGGACATGGCCATCCTCTACCGCGCCAACCACCAGGCCAAGCCCTTCGAGAAGGCGCTGCGCAAGCTCAACATCCCCTACAAGGTCTCGGGCGGCACCAGCTTCTTCGACCGTGCGGAAATCAAGGACCTGTGCGCCTGGTTCCGGCTCTGGATCAACAACGACGACGACCCGGCCTTTCTGCGCGCCATCACCACGCCGCGCCGCGGCATTGGCCACACCACGCTGGGCAAGCTCGGCGAGTTTTCGGGCGCGCACAAGCTGTCCATGTTCGGCTCGCTGTTCAATGCCATGCTGGAAGACGCCCTGCCCAAAAAAGCCTTCGAAGGTCTGCTGGAGTTTGGCCGCAGCATCAACGATCTGGAATACCGCGCCCGCCATACCTTGGGGGCAGAGGCCTCGCGAGCCTTTCTGATGGACTGGCTCAAGGAAATCGGCTACGAACAGTATCTCTACGACAGCGAGGACAGCGAATCCGTGGCCGCCGCGCGCTGGAGCAATGTGCTGGAGTTCTGCGACTGGATGGCCCAGCGCGCGGGCGGCCAGATCGAGGATGCGGCGGGCACGACCACCCAGACCGAGGTCAAGAGCCTGCTCGAGGTCTCGCAGAACATCGCCCTGCTCTCCACCATCAGCGAGCGCGAGAAGGAGCAGGACATGGTCGTGCTCTCCACGCTGCACGCATCCAAGGGTCTGGAGTGGCCCCATGTCATGCTGGTGGGCGTGACCGAGGGCATGCTGCCCTTCAAGCTCGACGATGACGACGGCCGCCAGCAAAAGGTCAGCGACGAAACCGCGGCCCGCCTGCAGGAAGAGCGCCGCCTGATGTACGTGGGCATCACCCGCGCCCAGCGCACACTGGCCGTGAGCTGGACCAAGCGCCGCAAGAAAGGCCGGGAAATGGTCGCCTGCCAGCCCAGCCGCTTCATCAAGGAGATGGGCCTGGACGCCGCCACCGCCAAGGAAGACCCGCGCGAGAAGCTGCGCAAGCTGCGGGAGGAATTCGCTGCACGCAAGACCCAGCCAGGCCCCGGTGCACCCAACTGAGCACAGCCCATGATCTTTAGAATTCTTGTTTTCATAGCTGCAAGCGCTTATCTATCAAGCGCTACAGCGCAAAATCAACCCGATTCAGAGAGCACCTGCCCACCGGGCTGGGAAATGACCGACAAGCAGTTGCAGGGAGAGTGGAGAGGTTCCATTCCCAGCCTGAACGACTCGGTGCACTTGGTGCTGGGCCCGCACCCCGAATGGAAGGGAACCGTCAAAGGCACGATAGAGCGCGACGGCTCCACCCACCCCATGGTCGGCGACCTCAACAATGGAGTCGTCACGCTGGAGGAAAGTGCAGATGGGACCCGCATTACCGGAACCTGGCTGGGCGAAGTCATCCCCTCCAGCTGTGGCCGGGAAATTCGCGGCAACTTTCAGGCATCCGAAGAGGCTCCTGCCCAGGAGTTCATGCTCCGCAAGCAGCCTTGAGTCTCTCCGTCGCCAGCCCATCCATACAGGACTTGCGCAAACAAGCCGGGCCGCCGCGGATGTATCAAGACAGTTTCCTTTAGCAACGCAAGTCATGCATATCATTCATCCATGCCCGCTTCCTTGCCTACCTTGCCGCTGAAACCGCTGCCTCTGGCCCTTGCTTCAGCCCTCACACTCGGCAGCCTGACGGCCATGGCACCGGCCAAGGCAGCTGAGCCTGAGCTGCCGCCGCCTGCGCAAGGCTGGCGCCAGTGCGCAGCCACCACCGACAACCAGGCACGCCTGGCCTGCTTCGACGCTTGGGCCCAGCATGAGCAGCCGCTCACGGCTCCGCCCGGCGCCAACTGGAGCCTGCCCGACACCAATGCCGCAAGCGCCGTCAACACCCCTGCAGCAGCGCCCGAGCCGACACCCGTGGTCGCAGCCGACGACAACCAGGGTCTGGTCCTGCCCGCCACACCGACCAACGGCGGCTGCCGCGACCCGCGCTACAGCGAGATCTCGCGCTACTACGAGCTCGAGCCCGGCTCTGACTGCGGCACTTTCAGCTTCCGCGGCTACCGACCGATGTCGATATCCACCGTGTTCGGCAGCCGTGTCGACACCCAGCCCTATTCGCCCAGCCGCGGCTCGCCTGAGCCCGAGGGCTACCAGAAGCATGAGATGCGCATCCAGCTGTCGGCGCGCACCAAGCTGGCTTCTGGCCTGCTGACCGGGCCGACCTCGGGCGGCAAGGACTCGCTGTGGTTCGGCTATACCCAGCAGTCGTATTGGCAGCTGTTCAACGGCGCCATCTCGCGCCCTTTCCGCACCACGGACCACGAGCCCGAGGTGTTCTATGTCTACCCCACCGACGCGCAGCTGCCCTTTGGCTGGCGCTGGCGCTATTCGGGCGTGGGCCTGGTGCACCAGTCCAACGGCCAAAGCAATCCGCTGTCGCGCAGCTGGAACCGCTGGTATCTGATGACCGGTGCCGAACTGGGCAACCGCTGGCAGTTGCACCTCAAGGCCTGGAAGCGCATCAGCGAAAGCGCGCCCGACGACGACAACCCGCATATCCAGGACTACATAGGCCGCGGCGAAGTCAAGCTGGGCTGGAATGTCAACGAGCAGAACTACCTGGGCTTCACGGCCCGCGGCTCGCTGGGCCAGGGCAGGGGCTCGGGCCGCATCGAATGGCTGCGCACCCTGGGCGAGGGCTGGAACGGCGGCAAGAGCAATCTGCGCCTGCATGTCCAGCTGTTCAGCGGCTACGGTGACAGCCTGGTGGACTACAACTACAAGCGCACGGTGCTAAGCGTGGGCTTTAGCCTGCTGGATTTTTAGGCCCCCCTGAGGCGCTGCACGCCTTCCCCAAGGGGGACGATAGCTTCGGTGCGGGGCGGCCCTTCCTCGCTGTCCCTTGCTTGGGCCGCGCCAGTTTTGTAGATGGCGCCTACCAAAGGTTGCTGCTCAGGATTCGTATTTGATAGCTGGTTGCGCTTGGTATTGATGAGTTTCAAGGTATCCCATCTTGAAAACCCAATCAAATCAAGCGCTAGCAGCTATTTAAAACATAGTCATTCCGGCACCACGGCTGTCACTTCGATCTCGACCTTGGCGCGATCCTCGATCAAGGCCGCCACCTGCACGGCCGTCATGGCCACACTGAACGAGCCGATCAGCTCGCGGTAGACCTTGCCGATCTCGGCCTGGCGCGCCAGGTACTCCTTCTTGTCGGTGATGTACCAGGTCATGCGCACGATGTGCTCGGGCCCGGCGCCGCCTTCCTTGAGCACGTCCACGATGTTCTGCATGGCCTGGCGTACCTGCTCCACGAGGTCGTCGGAGTGAAACACGCCCTCGGCATCCCAGCCTATCATGCCGGCCACATAGATCTGGCGGCCGCTGACGGACACACCGTTGGCATAGCCCTTGGGGCGGGGCCAGCCCGAAGGCAGCAGTACTTGCATCGTCATTCCTTTCTAAAAACCAAATCAGTTTCCGCGCGGCGGCTCGGCGAGCTCATGCATCCAGCGCTCCATCGCGGCGCGTATATGGACGGGTATGACGATCGCCTTGTGGCTTTGCAGGTCGGTGAACACCAGCACCTTGGTGGCGGCCACGCGCAGCTCGCCGTCCGCGCCGCGGCAATCCACCGCCAGCGTCAGCGAGCGATGGCCCAGCTTGGCCACACTCAGGCCGAAGTCCACGTTCTCGCCCATGCGGGTGATGGCGCGGAAGTCGCACTCCAGATGCACTATGGGCAGGCCTATGCGTTCGGTCTGCACCATGTGCGCATAAGGCAGTTGCAGGGCCTGATTGAACCAGTCCTCCACCAGTCCGTTGAACAACACCAGGTACTGGGGAAAGAAGATGATGCCCGCCGGATCACAATGCGCAAACCGGATGGGAACCTGCGTCACAAAGCGCTTGCCTGCCACGGCCTCGTTAGTCATCGCCTTCACCTGTTTCAATCAAATCGACCTGCAGCGCTTGATGGAAAAGCGCCAACAGCTCCTGCAAAAATAGCATTCATTGTCCATGCAGCCTGAAGCGCTGCAGCTTGCCCGTGGCCGTGCGCGGCAGCTGGTCCACAAACTGCACGGCACGCGGATATTTGTAGGGGGCGACGGTGCTCTTCACGAAATCCTGCAGCTCCCTGACCATGGCATCGCCCGCCGCATGGCCCGCACTCAGCACGACAAAGGCCTTGACGATCTGGCCGCGCTCCGCGTCGGCCACGCCTATCACCGCGCATTCGGCCACGGCCGCATGCTGCATCAAGGCCTCCTCGACCTCGGGCGCCGCGATGTTGTAGCCGGCCGAGATGATCATGTCGTCGGTGCGCGCCTGGTAGACGAAATAGCCGTCTGCGTCCATCAGATAGGCATCGCCGGTGAGGTTCCAGCCCTGGCTCACATATTTGCTCTGGCGGCTGTCGTTGAGATAGCGGCAGCCCGTGGGGCCTTGCACGGCCAGCTTGCCCACCGTGCCCGGCGGCAGCTCGCGGCCCTCGTCGTCCACCACCTTGGCCCGGTAGCCGGGCACGGCTTTGCCCGTGGCGCCGGGACGCGCCTCCTCCTCGCGGTGCGAGATGAAGATGTGCAGCATCTCGGTCGAGCCTATGCCGTCGATGATCTCTATGCCCGTGGCGTCCTTCCAGAGCGCGCGCGTGGAGGCCGTCAGCGCCTCGCCTGCCGACACGCATTTGCGCAGCCGGGTCTTGCGCAGGCGCTCGCCCTGCTGGGCCATGACGCGGTAGGAGGTGGGCGCCGTGAACACCACGGTTGCGCCGAAGCGCTCCATGCCGTCCACCAGCTGGTTGGGTCCGGCCTTTTCCAGCAGCGCCATGGAGGCGCCTATGGACATGGGAAACAGCACCTGCCCGCCCAGGCCGAAGGTAAAGGCCACCGGCGGGCTGCCTATGAACACATCGTCGGCTTCGGCGCGCAGCACATGTGGCGGCCAGCAGGCGCAGACGGCCATCACATCGCGGTGGAAATGCATGGTGGCCTTGGGCACGCCCGTGGTGCCCGAGGTGAAGCCCAGCAGACAGGTGTCGGTGGCCGCCGTGTCCACCGTCTGAAACTGGCCCGATGCCTGGGCCATCAAGGGCTCCAGCGCGTCGGCGGCATTGGTGGCATTGGCGACGTCTGCGCGGCCGTTGAAGAAGCGCAGGGTCTTGAGCGTGGCGGATTTCTGCTGTGCGCCCTCCACCTCGGCCCGCAGTGCCTCGTCGCACAGCGCGTGGCTGATCTGGGCGATGTCGGCGATGGTGGACAGCTCCTTGGCGCGCAGCAGCGGCATGGCCGCCACGACAATGCCACCGGCCTTGATGACGCCGAACCAGCAGGCCACCATCATGGGATTGTTGGGCGCGCACAGCAGCACGCGGTTGCCCGGCACCAGGCCCAGTTGCCGGGTCAGCACATGGGCGATGCGGTTGGCCTTGTCCTGCAGTTCGGCGTAGGTCCAGCGCAGGCCTTCTGCCTGTATGCACAGCCTGTCGCCACGCCCTTCTTCCACATGGCGGTCCAGCAGCTCGGCCGCGCAATTCAGGCGCTCGGGAAACTGCAGCTCGGGCAGTTCGAACACGTACTCGGGCTGCAGTTCGGCGGGCGGCAGGTTATCAAAAGCAAAGGTGTCGATATGGGCGGTATAGGACATGGCTGGCTCTCCTAGACGCTCTTGAGCAGTTCGCGCGCGATGATGAGCTGCTGCACCTCGGTCGCGCCCTCGTAGATGCGCAGCGCGCGAATCTCGCGGTACAGGCGCTCCACGGGCTGTTCGCTGACCACGCCCAGCCCGCCCCAGATCTGCACGGCGGCGTCTATGACCTGCTGGGCGTTCTCGGTGGCCGTCATCTTGGCCATGGCGGCCTCACGCGTCACGTTCTCGCCCTGGTCGCGCTGCCAGGCGGCGCGGTAGGTTAGCAGGGCCGCGCTGTCGATCTGCGTGGCCATCTGCGCGAGCTTGGCCTGGGTCAGCTGGAAGTCCGCCAGCACCCCCTGAAACATCTTGCGCGTGGTGGCACGCTTGAGCGCCTCGTCGAGCGCACGCCGCGCAAAGCCCAGGGCCGCTGCGGCCACAGAGGTACGGAACACGTCCAGCGTACGCATGGCCACCTTGAAACCCTCGCCGGCCGCACCCACGCGCTGCGTCACTGGCACGCGGCAATGGGTGAACTTGAGCCGCGCCAGCGGGTGCGGCGCGATCACATTGATGCGCTCGGCGATCTCAAAGCCTGGCGTTTCGGCATCGACGATCAGCGCCGAGATGCCGCGCGAGCCTGGCGCCTCGCCCGTGCGCACAAAGACCACGTAAAAATCGGCAATGCCTCCGTTGGAGATCCAGGTCTTCTCGCCGTTGATCACATAGTGGTCGCCCTCACCATCACGTTCAAGCCTGGCCTCGCAGGCCATGGCCGCCACATCGGAGCCCGCCTCGGGCTCGGACAGCGCAAAGGCCGAGATCGCCTCGCCCGCCGCCACCTTGCCGAGGTAGCGCTGCTTCTGCCCGGGCGTGCCGGCCAGGCTGATGGCTCCCGAGCCCAGGCCCTGCATGGCAAAGGCGAAGTCGGCCAGGCCGCTGTGGCGGGCCAGGGTTTCGCGGATCAGGCAGATGGAGCGCGTGTCGATCTCCTCGCCAGCGCCGCCGAACTCGGCACCGGCCACCGCATGGCGCAGCCAGCCGCCCGCCCCCAGGGCCTTGACCAGTTGCCGGCACTCGGCATCCACATCGGGGCCGTGATCGTGGGCGATATGCTGCGCTGCCCAGGCGTCGAGCTGCTGCGCCAGCTGCGCATGGCGGGCTTCAAAGAACGGCCATTTCAGATAATTCTCATCTGCCATTTCAAGTCTCCGTAATACCAAGCATCACTCAATGATTCGCCAAACCGGCACGGCCCAAGCCTGGGACGCCAAGCAAGGGCCGCCCCGCAGCGAGGGCGTCGTCCCCCTCCCGCGAAGCGAGAGAGGGGGAAGCCGTGCCGCGGCTCAGGGGGAGCTTCATTTCAGTTCCCCTTGAACTCAGGTTTTTGCTTGGCGACAAACGCGTGATAAGCGCGCCCGTAGTCCTGGGTCAGCATGCACAGGGCCTGGGCCTGGGCTTCGGCCTCTATGGCCTGCTCCACGGTCATGGCCCATTCCTGGTGCAGCATGGTCTTGGTGATGCCGTTGGCGAACGTGGGGCCGGCCGCTAGGTCCGCCGCGAGCTTGCGCGCCTCATCCAGCACGGCCTCGGGATCGCACAGGCGGTTGAAGAAGCCCCAGCGCTCGCCCTCTTCCCCGCCCAGGCTGCGGCCCGTGTAGAGCAGCTCGCTGGCGCGGCCCTGCCCGATGATGCGCGGCAGGATGGCGCAGGCCCCCATGTCGCAGCCCGCCAGGCCCACGCGGTTGAAAAGAAAAGCCGTCTTGCTGCGCGCCGTGCCCAGGCGCATGTCCGAGGCCATGGCCATGATGGCGCCGGCCCCCGCGCAGACGCCGTCCACGGCCGCGATGATGGGCTGGGGGCAGGCGCGCATGGTCTTGACCAGCTCGCCCGTCATGCGTGTGAACATCAGCAGCTCGGGCGCCTTGAGCTGCACCAGCGGACCGATGATTTCATGCACGTCGCCGCCCGAGCAGAAGTTGCCGCCCGCGCCCACCAGTACCACGGCCTTCACGTCCTGTGCCCATTTGAGCCTGTGGAACAGGTCACGCAGCTCGGCGTAGGAGTCGAAGGTCAGCGGGTTCTTGCGCTCGGGCCGATTGAGCGTGATCGTGGCCACGCCGTCCGTCACCTGCCACAGGAAATGCCGGGCCTCGTAGCCGGCCAGATACTGATGGTTGCCCGCCACCAGCGCGGGATCGATTGCGTATTCACTCATCTTGGTCTCGCTCTCCATTGAATAAGTCATCCAAGGCACTGTCTCTCAAGCCACCCCAGCCCAAGCCAGTGGCGCCGAGCAAGGGCCGCTCCGCTGCGAAGGCGCCGTCCCCCTTCCAGGGGGAAGCCGCGTAGCGGCTCAGGGGGTGCATCACACTTCGCCGCCGGCTACGGCTATGGCCTGGCCGGTAATCGCCCCCGCGCCCGGACCGCAGAGCCACAGCACGGCATCGGCAACTTCCTGCGGCTGGACCAGCCGGCCCTGCGGGTTGCCCTTGACGAATTCGGCCATGGCCTGCTCGGGCGTACGGCCGGTCTTGGCCACCACGCGCGCAATGCTCTCGCGCACGATCTCGGTTTCGGTATAGCCGGGGCAGACGGCGTTGACTGTGACGCCCTTGCTCGCCAGCTCCAGCGCCAGCGCGCGCGTCAGGCCCACCACACCATGCTTGGCCGCGCAATAGGCCGCCACATAGGGATAGCCTTTGAGCCCCGCGGTGCTGGCCACGTTGACGATGCGCCCGCGACCGCGCTCCACCATGACGGGCAGCACCTGCTGTATGCACAGCATGGTTCCCGTGAGGTTGACGGCCAGCATGTTCTGCCACAGCGCCGCGTCCATTTTCAGAAACGGCGCGCTCTGTGCCTGGCCCGCGTTGTTGACCAGAATATCGATAGCACCCAGCGCAGATGCAGCCTGCGCAAAAGCGGTTTTGACCTGGGATTCATCGGCCACATCGGCAAGTTCCATGTGGCATAGGCCGGGGAACTCGTCCACCAGCTGTTGCAGCGTCCCGGCCCTGCGCCCCAGCACCGTGACCCTGGCACCGCGCGCCAGCAGCTGGCGTGCGATGGCCTCGCCTATGCCCTGGCCGGCGCCGGTCACCAGCGCATGTTGATCATTCAAATCGCGCGTCATCGAGTTCTCCATAGCGCATGAAACTGGCGCGCTCCAAGCCAGAGATACCGAGCAAGAGCCGCCTCGCAGCGAAGGTATCGTCCCCCTCCCGCGAAGCGAGAGAGGGGGAAGGCGCGAAGCGACTCAGGGGGTGTTTCATTTCAAGGCCTTTTCACGCTCGAACAAAGTTTCCATCTGGCGCTTGCCCTGGAAATATTGCTTGGGCCAGACAATGGGCGTGTAGCCAATCTTGGCCGCTTCGGTCAGCGTCCAGGCCGGATTGGCCAGATGCGGCCGCGCCACGGCGCACAGGTCGGCGCGGCCGGCCGCAATGATGGAGTTGGCGTGGTCGGCCTCGCTGATCGCACCCACGGCCATGGTGGCAATGCCGGCCTCCTGGCGCACGCGGTCGGCGAACGGCGTCTGGAACATGCGGCCGTAGACCGGCTTTTCCTGCTTGCTGACCTGGCCCGACGAGCAGTCGATCAGGTCCGCTCCCGCGGCCTTGAAGGCCTTGGCGATCTGCACCGCATCGTCCGGCGTGATGCCGCCCGGCACCCAGTCATGGGCCGAGATGCGCACGGACATGGGCTTGTCCTCGGGCCAGGCGGCGCGCACGGCCCGGAACACTTCCAGCGGGTAGCGCAGGCGGTTTTCCAGGCTGCCGCCGTATTCGTCGTCGCGGTGGTTGGTCAGCGGCGAGATAAAGGCCGACAGCAGGTAGCCGTGGGCGCAGTGCAGCTCCAGCCAGTCGGCGCCGATGTCGGCTGCCATCTGCGCGCCGTGCACGAACTGGGCCTTGACTTCGTTCATGTCGGCGCGCGTCATCTGCCTGGAGATCTGGCTCACGCCCTCCAGGTATTGCTGGGGCGAGGCCGAGATGATGGGCCAGTTGCCCTCCTCCAGCGGCAGGTCGGTGCCCTCCCAGGCCACGCGCGTCGAGGCCTTGGCGCCCGCATGGCCGATCTGCATGGCGAACTTGGCGTCGGTGTGAGCATGGATCCAGTCGGCGATGCGCTTCCAAGCCGCCTTCTGCGCCTCGCTGTAGGTGCCCGGGCAGCCCGGGGTGATGCGGCCCTCGGGGCTCACGCAGGCCATCTCGGCAAACACCAGGCCCGCACCGCCCAGGGCGCGCGCGCCCAGATGCACCAGGTGATAGTCGCCGGGCACGCCGTCCACGGCCGAGTACTGGGCCATGGGCGAGACCACGATGCGGTTCTTGAGCGTGAGGCCGCGCAGCCGGTAGGGCAGGAACATGGGCGGCGGCGCCTTGCCCTCGACCTGCACGCCATTCTTCTGCGCCAGCCACTGCTCGTAACCGCCCAGCCAGCCCGCATCGCGCAGGCGCAGGTTCTCGTGGCTGATGCGCTGGCTGCGCGTAAGCATGGAGTACATGAACTGCTCCGGCTCCAGATGGTCGCAGTAGCGCTGGCCGCAGACCTCGAACCACTCCATGGCGTTCCAGGCCGCGTTCTGGATGCGCAGCGTCTCCACGCGGCGCGCCTCCTGATAGGCTGCCAGCACCTCGGGGATATGCTCGCGCCCATCGCCCGACACATTGCCCAGCAGCTTGAACTGGCGCGCCAGCTCGATCGCATCCTCGATGGCCAGCTTGGTGCCCGAGCCAATCGCGAAATGCGCCGTGTGCACGGCATCACCCATCAGCACCACATGGCTGCCCTTGGCGTTCCTGAGCCACCATTGCTCGCAGACCACGCGCTGGAAGTTGATCCACGCCGAGCCCCGCAGGTGGCGCGCATTGGTCATGAGCTTCTCGCCCTGCAGGTTGTCCGCGAAGATCCTTTCGCAGAAGTCTATGGACTGCTGCTGGTCGGCCTGGTCCAGTCCGCTGGCCTTCCAGGTGTCCTCGGTGGTCTCGACGATGAAGGTCGAGGTCTTGTCGTCGAACTTGTAGATGTGGGCCTGGAACCAGCCGTGCTCGGTGCGCACGAAGTCGAAGGTGAAGGCCTCGTAGACCTTGTTCGTGCCCAGCCAGATGAAGCGGTTGGGACGCGTGACAATGTCGGGCCTGAAGGTGTCGGCGTACTTGGTGCGGATGCGCGAGTTCACGCCGTCGCTGGCAATGACCAGGTCGGCATCCACATAGTCCTCGTCGGACTGTACCTCGGTCTCGAACACCAGCTTCACGCCGAGCTGCTCGCAGCGCGCCTGCAGGATGTTGAGCAGGTGCTTGCGGCCTATGCCCACGAAGCCGTGGCCGCCCGAGCGGATCCGGCGGCCCTTGAACAGCAGCTCGATGTCGTCCCAGTGGTTGAAGGCCTCCTCGATCTGCGCGGCCGTCACCGGGTCCCACTCGCGCATATTGTCCATGGTCGCATCGGAGAACACCACGCCCCAGCCAAAGGTGTCGTAGGGCTTGTTGCGCTCCACGACGGTGACATCGTGCGCCGCGTTCAGCTGCTTCATCAGCAGCGCGAAATACAGACCGGCGGGGCCGCCACCTATGCAGACGATTTTCATCTCGGAGATCCAGTTCTGGCTCGTTGAAAATTACTTTATATCTAAATTATTAATGCATGAATTTTTCACTAAAATCGGGCCTAACCCTGAAGCAAAAACACATGGGTGGGTGCACCCTTCATGCCATGGACAAATTCCATTCAGACGTTTCCGCTGCACAGCCAGAAGCCCTGGGAAGGGAGGCTGGTCTGTCTCATGACGAGCATCAGGCTGTACGCCTGTGGCTGCGCCTGCTGACCTGCAGCACGCAGATCGAACAGGTGATCCGCACCCAGCTGCGCAATGAATTCGGCACCACCTTGCCGCGCTTCGACTATCTGGCGCAGCTCAGCCGCTTTCCCAAAGGGTTGCGCATGAAAACGCTGTCCGAATATCTGATGGTGACGGGCGGCAATGTGACGGGACTGACCGATCAGCTGGAGGCCGAGGGCTGGGTGGAGCGCGTGGCCGACGAGGAAGACCGCCGCTCCATGATCGTGCGGCTGACTCGCGCAGGCAAAAAGCAGTTCAAGGCCATGGCTGTCGCCCATGAGCGTTGGCTCGAACAATTGCTGGGCCCACTGGGCCAGGACAACGCCCAGGATCTGTACGAGCAGTTGGGCAAGCTGCGACTGGTGCTCAGCCCCGCAGAAGACGCCTGAGCCTGAAAACCACCATTTGCCCATCATTTCGTGGAGAATGCCCAGCACGCAGTCCTGCGTGGCACACGCTTTGAAGGGCATGGTTCATGGATTTACTGCATCTGCGATATCAGCTCAGATCGGGGCACTACTACCTGTACGACCTGCGTGATGCGCCCAATGCCATCACCGGAGAGCGGCCCTATCGCCTCAAGAGCGAGCTCATAGCCATTGCCTTCGACCGCGTCACGGGCCGTATTTACCAGCATGGCCATCCCACGCGTATCAACGCCTGGGCCATGGGAACGCAGCGGCGCCTGCGCATGGCGGGCGACTGGGATGAAGCAGACCGGCTGGTCGTGGTCTCCGGTCCGCTGCCCGAGGAAGAACTCAACAAATGCCTGCGCGTGCAGGGTTACTGCCGCTGGCTGCTGATGCGGCTGGCCCATATTCCGCACGGCAAGATGAATGCACGCAAGCCGGGCGGCCACAGCAGCTGGCAGCACCGCGAATCTGCCCAGCAACGCCGGGCAGCATAGTCATCAAAAACACATTTAGCGCAATGCCTGATTGCGCCAGCAGCTATCGTTTCAGGATTCCTCTTCCTCGCTATCTGTAGCCTCGACGACTTCGGGCAGTTTCACAATCGTCACCGGCAGGCGGCTGTGTCTGGCCACCTCCCGGGATACCGAGCCGATGAGAATGCTGCCCAGACCGCCCTGGCCCGTGGCACCGATGATGATCTGGTCGCACTCTGTGCTCTGCGCAATATCGATCAAGGTATTGCCTGGCTCACCCAGGCTGATCTCCACCTCGTAAGGCGCGCCTGCAGCCTTGAGCAATTCCTGCGCCGGGGCGATCAGGTCCATGCCTGCTTCTATGCTGGCGTTGGCAATCAGATCCGAATCGGTGGTCGCCAGCTCCAGCAGCGACGCTTCTTTCTGCACATGAGCGATGACAAAGTGAGCATCCAGCCCTTGCTGCATGAGCTTGATGCCATGGCGCACCCCCTCCAGAGCAGCTTCGGAACCATCCACCGCAATCATGATTTTGACCATCAGGCTCTCCTTGTTGTCCAACCTCTGCAGTGTAGGCTCAGGCGGCAAAAACTGGGAGGCGCCATAGGTCAAGATCAGGCCATTGGAGCAATGCCTTCGGTCATCTGGGAAAATACCGGACTATGCTGCAGTTTGACCTTCTCAAGACCGACCCGTCCAGCCACGCGCGCCGTGGTACCTTGACCCTGAACCACGGCAAGGTTCAGACCCCCATCTTCATGCCCGTGGGCACCTATGGCACCGTCAAGGGCGTGATGCCGCGCAGCCTCGAGGAAATGGGCGCCCAGATCATCCTGGGCAATACCTTCCACCTGTGGATGCGCCCGGGCCTGGACATCATGAAGAGCTTCGGCGGACTGCATGAATTCGAGAAATGGGACAAGCCCATCCTGACCGACTCGGGCGGCTTCCAGGTCTGGTCGCTGGGCGCCATGCGCAAGATTACCGAGGAAGGCGTGCATTTCCAGAGCCCCGTGAACGGTGACAAGCTGTTCATGTCGCCCGAGGTCAGCATGCAGATCCAGACGATCCTGAACTCGGACATCGTCATGCAGCTCGACGAATGCACGCCCTACGAGACCAACGGCAAGAAGACCACCGAGGCCGAGGCGCGCAAGAGCATGGAAATGAGCCGCCGCTGGGCCAAGCGCTCCAAGGACGAGTTTCAGCGCCTGGAGAACCCCAATGCACTCTTCGGCATCGTCCAGGGCGGCATGTTCAAGAACTTGCGCGAGGAATCGCTTGAGGCTCTGGTCGAGATGGACTTCCCTGGCTACGCCGTGGGCGGCGTTTCCGTGGGCGAGCCCAAGGACGAGATGCTGGACATCATGGCCCACACGCCCCATCTGCTGCCGGCCAACAAGCCGCGCTACCTGATGGGTGTGGGCACTCCGGAGGACCTGGTGCAGGGCGTGGCCGACGGCGTGGACATGTTCGACTGCGTGATGCCCACACGCAATGCGCGCAACGGCACCATCTTCACGCGCTACGGCGACCTCAAGATCCGCAACGCGCGCCACAAGGTGGACCACCAGCCCATAGACACCACCTGCACCTGCCACGCATGCGCGGGCAAAAGCGGTGTGAGCTGGGACGATGGCGGCCGCGACGGTTTCAGCCGCGCCTACCTGCACCACCTGGACCGCTGCGGCGAGATGCTGGGCCCCATGCTGACCACCATCCACAACCTGCATTACTACCTGAACCTGATGCAGGAAATCCGCGACGCGCTGGATGCCGGCACCTTCACCGAATTCCGCGCCCGCTTCAAGGCAGACCGGGCTCGCGGCGTCTGAGGCAGCGGCCTGCAAGGGCCGCTCGCCCTGCCCTGGGGCTACGCCCCGGGAGTCGCTGATGGTCAGACAGCCAGATCGCCCAGCGACCACGACACCCCGGTTTCAAAGCGTGCCTTCAGCTCGTCTGCCGCGTGCTCCAGTTCCGTCAGAAACATCTCCATGGCTGCAGCCATGGCGTAGCCCGTGCGCTGGTAGGCGCAGCTGTGCAGCTGCGCTCCAGTGTCATGCAGCATGCGCCAGATCAGGCGCCCGGCCGCCACGTCCTCGGCCACGTTGTCCGGCACCATGAAGCCCAGCGCCGCGCTGCGCGCCACCAGCCGCCGGGCCATGGGCACGGAGCTGG
Organism: Comamonas resistens; assembly: GCF_030064165.1. Taxonomy (NCBI): domain Bacteria; kingdom Pseudomonadati; phylum Pseudomonadota; class Betaproteobacteria; order Burkholderiales; family Comamonadaceae; genus Comamonas; species Comamonas resistens. Next base: position 410,660 of record NZ_CP125947.1, on the reverse strand, counting down.
TTTCCACCAGCGGCCGCGTCTGCCCCAGCGCACCGCCGTCCAGGCGCTCCAGCATGCTGCGCAGCTCCATATCGGGCGCCATCAGGATCAGTGGATAGGCCAGGCAGTCACGCAGGCGCAGCAGACGTGGCCGCGTGCGCAGCGGATGGTCCGGCGCCATCACCACGCCCAGCGGCTGAGACCAGGAGCGCATTTCCTCCACGCCCGCGGGAGGCGTGCGCCGCAGGCAGTAGGCCACGTCGATCTCGCCCTGCGCCACGCCGCGCAGCAGCTCTTCTCCGATGCCGGCACGCACGCTGAAGGTGATGTCCGGATAGCGGCCGTGCATGGCCGCGATCACCTGGGGCACGAGGTATTCGGCCGTGGCATGCGAGACGCCTACGCTCACATGGCCGCGGCGCAGGGCCTGCAAATCCTCTACCTGGGCCAGCGCATTATCGAAGTCGCGCTGGCTGCGCCGCACGGCCGCCAGCACGATCTCACCCGCCGCCGTCAGCTGCATGCCCCTGGGCAGCCGGTCGAACAACGGCAGGCCCACTTGCGCCTCCAGATTCAGAATCTGCTGGTTGACCGCGGCCGCCGTCAGATACAGCGTTGCGGAGGCCTTACGCACCGAGCCACGGCGCGCCACCTCGTCAAAACATCGAAAGGCCTGTGAAATTGCTGGCATGGCCAAGTGTAAATTTTTTTCTGACGCCCAATCAAAAACAAACAGCTATTCCTGACGCTATCGAACTTCTAGAGTGGCGCCTGTTACCGCTTCCTGTCTCAGAAAGAACTGCATGACCACCACCGTCGACCAAGTCACCCAGCGCCGCCGCGGCACGGGTCTCATCGCCCACGATCCCGCCCTCAGTGCCGGCGGCTATACGCTGATCGCTCCCCAGACCGCCAACGGCCATGTCTACCTGATAGACATCGAAGGCCGCGTGGCCCACGAATGGAAGCTGCCCGTGCGCGCAGGCCGCCACGCCGTGATCCTGCCCAATGGCAACCTGGGCTACAACGGAAATCATCCGAACTCTCCCGATCTCTATGCGCCCTGGTCCATGTGGCATGGCGGCGACTTCTACGAGGTCACGCCCGAAGGCGAGGTTGTCTGGAGCTACCAGGACCCGGCCCATCACCACGACGCGCAATGGCTGCCCAACGGCCATCTGCTGTACGCGGCCTGCGCGCCCGTGCCGCCGGGCTTTGCCGAGCGCGTGCCCGGGGGCACGGCCCACGGCCCCGATGAAGTGATGTATGCGGACGTGATCCGCGAGGTGGACCGCTCGGGCCGCCTGGTCTGGGAATGGAAGGCCTGGGAACACCTCGATCCCGAGGACTTTCCCATCCATTCGGGCTTCGGCCGCTACCACTGGCCGCTGGTCAACGGCCTGGCCGTGGCGGGCGACGGCAGCGTGCTCATGAGCCTGCGCACCACCTCGGGCATCATCGGCGTGGACAAGGCCAGCGGCGCCGTGACGCTGCACATTCCGCCCTCGGTGGTCTCGCACCAGCATGCGCCGGTCCCCCTTCCCAACGGCCACATCCTGACCTTCGACAACGGCAACTTCCGCGAAGGCGCGCACGTGGCCTTCTCGCGGGTGCTGGAGATAGACCCGGCCACCCACGAGGTGACATGGAGCTACCAGGACGAGATGGTCAACGCCTTCTACACCGCCTTCATGGGCAACGCGCAGCGACTGTGGAACGGCAACACCCACATCACCGAATCGGCCACCGGCCGCCTGTTCGAAGTCACGCCGCAAGGCGAGGTCGTCTGGGAATTCATCCTGCCCTGGTTCGGCGAGTACCCCGATGCCACCGCCCGCCGCACGGGCCCCGGACGCCTGAACACCGTGTTCCAGACCTGGCGCTACCACGCCGACCAGTTGCCCTGGCTGGCCCGTTGAAACACCGCAGAGCAGGAGCCATCATGCCGATACGACGCAGACAATTCGCCGCCTGGGCGCTGGGCGCGCCACTGCTGCCGCAGCTGCCGCTGACCGCTCGGGCCTCCGGCCCGACCGCGCCATCCTGGCCGGCCCAGCCCCTGACGGTGGTTGTACCCTTCGCGCCCGGCGGCAGCGTGGACGTGGCCGCCAGGCTCGTCCTGCCGCGCCTGGCCGAACGGTTGCACCAGCCCGTGATCATCGAGAACATCGTTGGTGCCTCTGGCACGATTGCCACGCAGCGTGTCATCAAGGCCAAGGCCGACGGCTACACGCTGCTGTTCGGCGTGGCCAGCTCGGTGCTGATAGCACCGCTGGTGTCGCCAACCAGGTTCCGCTATGACGGCCTGCGGGAACTGCAGCCCGTGGCGCCCGTGGCCTCCTCGGTCTTTGCCCTGGTCGCACGTCCCGGCCTTTCGGCCGGCAGCGCGGACGATCTGCTGCAGCTGGCACGCCAGCACCCGGGGCGGCTGACCTTCGGCACCGACGGTGTCGGCACCAGCCTGCACCTGACCGGCGAGCTGATCCAGCAACTGGCCGGCATCGAACTGGTGCATGTGCCCTACAAGTCCGGCCCGCAGGTGCTGACCGAGCTGGCGGGCGGGCAGATCGATCTGGCCGTGCTGCCCGTGGCCCTGGCCCAGCCCTTCATTCTGGAAGGCAAGGTCAGGGGCCTGGGCGTGACCTCGCGCCAGCGCGTGGCCACCCTGCCGCAGACGCCCAGCCTGTCGGAGACGCCGCAGTTGCAGGCACTGGAGGTCGAAGCCTGGCAAGGGCTGCTGGTGCCGGCCCACACGGATGCCCGCATCGTCGACCGTCTGGCCCGGGAAACGGCAGCCGTGCTGGCCGAGACGGACACGGCCAGAAAGCTGACGGAAGCCGGCTTCAAGCCCATGCGCATGACCCAGCCGCAGTTCGCGGCCTATCTGGAACAGGAGAAGAAGGTGCTGGAGAGCACCATCCGCAAGGCGCGCATACGCACGGACTGAGCCGCAGGCCCAGGCTGCGGCCCGTGAATTAACTGGCCTGGCCGGGCGGCTCGACCAGGCCTGCCGAGACCTTGGCTGCGCTGGCGGAAGGCACCGGCACCACCTTGCTCGCCGGCGTGCCGCAGGCATGGCAAAAACGCGAGAAGGCACTCTTGCGCGTTTGGCAATGGCCGCAGTGGTCGAACAGGCCGATGCCGCAGTGCGGGCAGAAGTCGATCTCGGTGTTCTTGAGGTCCACGGGACGCTCGCAACCCGGGCATACGCTCTTGGACAGCCGCTCCAGCGCCACGTCATAGCTCAGCTCCTCACGGCGCTGCACCTCGGGCATGGCCTCGCGCTGCTTTTGCTTTTCCAGGTAGCGATTGAGCGCAATGATGGCGTATCGGCCCAGCAGCACCGTGACCACGATGCCCACGATATAGCGGACATAGCCGCCGTAGTCGGGCAGATAGGGAACCAGCTCCACAAAGAAGGCAAACAGCGCGAAGAAGATGAAGCCCCAAACAAAAGGCCACCATGTGCTCTTGCGCTTCTTGGCGAACAGCCAGCCTGCCACCACCAGCAAAGGCAAGGTGATCGCCAGGCGATAGAGGAAAACGCGCAGCTCGCTGGCACGCATGGCCGATTGCCACTGCGGGTAGGCCGCGTCTCGCAACTGGCTCATCTCGACTTCGGCGTTCGAGACGGCCTGCGAGGCTTCCAGATTGGTCTGCTCCTGCTTTTCCAGCTCCTCGCGGGCCTTGTTTTCGGACTGCTTGATAGCGTCAAGTGCCTTGGTGCGGGCCAGCAGTTCTGCATCCTGCTCGGGTCGTTCGGTCGCGCGGCGTGTGGACACCCAGTTCTCGAACGTGTCGCGCGCGGACTGATAGCGGGCTCTTTCGGCATCGTATTTGAGCTGTGCCTTGTCACGCTCCCGGCCCGTCTGATGGGCCAGGGCCTGCGCCTTGTTGATCGCAGCCTGCACGCGCTGTGCATCGGCATCGGGGATGAAATGTTCCACCTCCAGCGCCGTATTGGGTTGCGGCAGATTGCCGACAACCAGGCTGCCCAGTCCTATCAGAAAAAAAGCAAAGGCCGCGGCCACCAGCCACAGGCCGCGGCGGAACCATTTTTCCGGCAATCGCAGGGATTTACTCATATTCAATCGCTCCTCAATTCATAGCTGACAGCGTATGACCTCAATACACCAGAGACAGATTTTCTTGAAATTCAGCGGACTTCCCGTACCTCGGATGCCAGTTGCGCTCGCTGCAGCCAACGGGTCACGGAATCCACGGTCACCGTCTCGATGCGGCTGGCATAGCGCTTATCATTGGGATGGTCGTCAAACGCAATATTGGCCGCAGTCATGCGACCGCCCAGCCTGGAGAACGCGCGGATGATCAGCACACCGGGCTCATAGCCCTGGCTTTGCAGCCAGCTCTGGGCCTGCGCCCGGTTCTGGATGTTGGCGGGGCTCATGGCCGCAGCCAATGTCTCGGTCGCCCACTGGTTGGACTGCTGATACTTCTGCCCCCAGGCATAGCTGACCATGCTGTAGGGCTCGTTTTGCAGACGCAGCACCGTGGGCTGGGTCAGAAAACTCCACAGCGCCTTCTGTACGGCTGGCGTGGGAACCTGAATGCCGGCCGTATAGCTCCACATATCGTCGAGGAAAAATTCACCCAGGCCCTGACGATAGACATGGCCACCTGCCGTGCCGCATTCGTTGAGCTTGTGCGCCACACGCCATATTCCCTCCGGGGTACGGTAGGCCCAGCCGTAATGGGAATATTTGAGCTCGTACTTGCTCAGATCCTGCCCTTCCCGTGCCAGCAGCACGACCTGGGTGCCGTTCTTCTTGTATTCGGCATCCAGTGCCCTGGCGGTGTTCAACGCCAGATTCAGGCCCTTGCTCATGGTCTCGGCCGTCAAGGGCTTGTTTTCACAGCTTCGGCCCGCCTGGGCCAAGCCGGTCCAGGCCATCAGGGTGACCCCCAGCACCAGCAAAGCGGTACTGGACAAAGTCTGGCGACGGTTCTGTGCGGGCAGCATGGCATGCACGGCCGTATGTTTCATGGTGACCTCCGTGTTTACAGACGCTCGTTGTGCATCAGTGCCTTGCCGATTTCATTGGGGATGAAGGCCAGCACCTTGCCTGCAGCGGAAAGAATCACGCCGGCGCCGATCACACTGGTCTGCACCACCGTGCCCACGCCCACTGAGAGTGCGCCTGCCGCCTGGCCAGAAACCTTGACCACGGCAGAAGTGCCATCTGCCACATTCTTGAGCACATAGCTCACGCCTTCGGCGCTGGACTCCACCGCCTCGACCACCACAGAGGCGCCAGCAGCAGACAGGAAAAGGGGAATAGCCACGACATGCTCCGATCCTCCACCGGAGGCTGCAGCGACCACCGATGCCACGGGCAGAGCCGACAGCACCAGAGAAGCCTCGCTTTGCGCATAAGCACTACCGCCGCACAGCAAGGCGCAGGCCATGCCAAGCGCACACAGGCCGTTGCGCAAAGGGCGGATCAGGGTCGAGGTTGAAATCACTGAAAGCTCCCGGTTGTTGTTGAAATCTGTCACCGCCTTGTAGCGGCGACAGATGAATCATCGATGCGCCAACAGCAAAGCACATGGTGTTTTGTCAAAATCAGCGCGTCGCAGCGCTCGCAGTATCTTGCATTGATACTTTGAGGCGGACTGACGCCCGGGCAACATCTTGCCTCGATCCATGGCCCACCACTATCAATCATCATGAGCCCCATCATGCGGACCTTTACCCGCGGCCCTGCGCTGGCTGTCGCCGCAGCCCTGGGCCTCTGCGCAGGCAGCGGCTGGGCCCAGGACGATATTGCCCTGACATTCTCGAAGATGAGCACCGGCCCCCTGCCCGCGCCCTGGCACTTTGCCACCCTGCCCGGCAAAAACGCCACCGAATTCACGGTGGCGGAGCTCGACGGCCAGCATGTGCTGCGCGTCGCCACCCAGGATGCCTACGGCAATATGGTTTATGCCCTGCACCAGGCGCCTTCGGCCAGCCCGCAGCTGCAGTGGCGCTGGCGTGTCGACCACCTAGTGGAAAAGGCCGACATCAGCCGCAAGGCAGGCGATGACTCCGCGCTCAAGCTCTGCGTGTCCTTCGACTTTGACAAATCACAGCTGAGCCTGGGCGAGCGCACCAGGCTGCGCCTGGGCAGGATCAGCACGGGAGAGAATATTCCGGCTGAGACGCTTTGCTATGTCTGGGACAACAAACAGGCCGTGGGCAGCACCCAGCACAATGCCTTTACCCATCGCATGCGCTACATCGTGCTGCAAAGCGGCGAGCAGCACCTGGGCCAGTGGGTGGCGGAGCAGCGCAATCTGGCAGCCGACTACGCCCAGGTCTTCGGCGATGAATCCAGCGCCATGCCCATGCTGATCGGCATCACCATCTCCGCCGACTCGGACAACACCCACGGCAGCGGTCTGGCCTATATGGGTGACATCCATCTGCACCCCTGAGGCTCCTCTCAACCCTTGTGCAGCAGATCCGCCACGCGCTGCTGCAGCAAACCTGGCGTGACCTCGAAAGCCGACACCGGCGTGCCCACCTCCAGGCCCACGCGGTTGAACAGGCCGCGACGCAGCGGCTTGACCATGGCCACATTCTTGCCTGCGCGCACCTCGATGCGGCTGAAGTAGGAGCCCCATAGATTGGTCAGCGCCATGGGGATGACCGGCACATTCAGGCCATCGTCCCTGGCTCGTTCGAGAATCTTCATGATGCCGCCCTTGAAGGGTTGCAACTGGCCGTCAAAGGTGATTCCACCTTCTGGGAAGATGGCCAGCAGATCGCCCTCGCGCAGCACCTCTGCCGCACGCGCGAACGCGGCTTCATAGGTTGCAGGATCCTCCTTGTGCGGAGCGATCGGAATTGCCTTGGCCAGTTTGAACAGCCAGCCCAGCACCGGAGCCTGGAAGATGCGGTGGTCCATCACAAAGTGGATGGGCCTGGGGCTGGCCGCCATGAGCAGGATGGCATCGACAAAACTCACGTGGTTGCAGACCAGCACCGCAGCACCCTGGCTGGGGATGTTTTCGTAGCCACGCACCTTGAAACGATAGACAAAGTGGGTGATGACCCAGGCCACGAAGCGCAGCAGATACTCGGGCACCAACAGGAACACATAAAGCGCCACGATGGCATTGGCAATGCCGGTGATCAGAAACACCTGGGGAATGCTGCAGCCTGCGGCCAGCAGGGCGCCGGCCAGCACGGCGGAGGCGATCATGAACAGCGCGTTCAGGATATTGTTGGCCGCGATGATGCGCGCACGGTGCGTGGGCTGGCTGCGCATCTGGATCAGCGCATACATGGGCACGCTGTAGATACCGGCCGATAGCGCCAGCAGCCCCAGGTCCAGCATCACGCGCCAATGCCTGTGCTCGGCGAAGAAAGTCGCCACGCCCATCAGCTCGGAGGCCGGCAGGGAGCGCGTGGCAAAGAACAGATCCACCGCGAACACGCTCATGCCTATGGCACCCAGCGGCACCAGGCCGATTTCCACCTGACGGCGGCTGAACACCTCGCACAGCAGCGAGCCAATGCCGATACCGACCGAGAAGATCACCAGCAGCAGCGATGCCACATGCTCGTCGCCATGCAGCACCTCCTTGGCAAAGCTGGGAAACTGCGAGAGGAACACCGCGCCGAAGAACCACATCCAGCTGATGCCCAGCAGCGAGCGGAACACCACGGGCTGCTGACGTGCCAGTTGAAGGTTGCGCCAGGTTTCGGTGAACGGATTCCAGTTGATGACCAGGCCCGGGTCGGTTGCCGGCGCATGGGGAATGAATTGCGCACAGATACGGCCGATGATGGCCACCGACACGCAGGCCATGGCTACTTGCATATGACCGACTTCGGGCACGGCAATCAACAAGCCACCGGCGACCTGGCCCAGCAGGATGGCGACAAAGGTTCCCATCTCCACCATGCCGTTGCCGCCAGTGAGTTCGCGGTCATTGAGCACCTGGGGCAGGTAGGCGAACTTGACGGGGCCGAACAGCGTGGAGTGCAGCCCCATGAGAAACACGCACAGCAGCAGCACCGGCACATTGGCCTGGATAAAGCCCCAGGCCGCGATCAGCATGATGACGATTTCCAGGTTCTTCACGAGGCGGAACATGCGCGTCTTGTCCCATTTGTCGGTCAGCTGCCCCGAGGTGGCAGAAAACAGCAGATAGGGCAAGGTGAACAGCGCACCAATCACCAGCCCGGCCATAGAAGGCGGCAGCCACGAGACGCTGAGCTGGTAGGTCACCATCACCGTGAAGGCGAACTTGAACAGATTGTCGTTACCCGCCCCGGCAAACTGCGTCCAGAAGAACGGCGCAAAGCGGCGCTGGCCCAGCAGGGCAAACTGATTGGGATGCGAATCCGGGTGCGAGTGCGGATCTGCAAGGGCTGTCGTCTCACCGGCCGGCGTTGAATTCATGGGTCTCTCCCTGGTGCGCTGCTGGCATTTTGCCTATTTGCTTTGAGTTTTGTGTAGGTTTTATGCCGCAACCGCTTGATACTGCTGCGTAAGCCGCTATGAAAATTACTGTTCTCGCCATTGTCGCAGCGCACGCAGCACCGGCCATGCCGCGGCGGCAGCCACCCCATGCTTGAGACTATGGCCGGAGATCAGGTGGCCGCTGACATCAAAGACATCGCTGTCGGATATCTCCAGCAACTTGGCCAAGGCGTACAGACCGATCACCCAACCCAGCTCCACCGGCAGTGCATGGCGACGCGGCGACACAAAAGCCAGCCACAACACCATCAGCATGCCGCCTGCCTGCACCAGCACCCAGGGCAGGACATTGCTGGTCTGCGCCCAGACCCATATGCTGGCCGGGGCCGCCAGCAGCATCACCATCGTCGCCAGGCGGGCGCTGATATCGTCGATGCGGGTCTGCACCGCCAACCCCAGCAAACCGGCAAAAGCCACGCTCATGCCCAGACGATCCCAGACCAGGCTGGCATTCTGCGGCGCCCAGTGATAGACGGCCGAGCCCGCAGCCGAGCACAGCAGTCCTGCAAAAAACAAGGCGCACAACGCTCTGGCCGTACCACGCAGTCGGCAAAGATCGGCACGCCACAGCGCCACAAAACCGGCAAGCCCCGCCAGTACAAAACCCAGATTGCTCAGCACATCGGCCGCATGCGGCAGAGCGCCCCAAGCGCGCCGGTCGGCAAACGCGTGATAGTGCTCGGGCTGCGCCATGCCGGGCAACACCAGCGCCAGAGTGAACAAAAAAGCCATGCCGCCGAACAGTGCAAAGCGCTGCTCCAGCGTTCCGGAGGTCTCGGGTACCGTCATTTCCACAGTGGTAACGGGCGTGGTGTACAGGCGCATGGCGCGGCTCCTTGTGTGATTGCCGCGCAGTATGGGAATCAGCCCATGCTGCAGCATCGATCTTCTACACTTGCGCTACACCGCTGCACCGTCAGTACTACAGACCGATACCATGAGCACGACCGCCGACCTTGTCACCGCCATCAAAAAGGAACTCAAAGCCGCCCAGATGACCTACGCCGACCTGGCCGAGGCCATAGACATGGCCGAATCCAGCGTCAAGCGCATGCTGGCCAAGGGCGATATGCCGCTGTCGCGCATCGACGAGATCTGCCGTGCCCTGCATCTGGACTTTGCCGATCTGGCGCGCAGCGTGGCCGACAGCCGCCCTCTGCTGCAGCAGATCACACGCGAGCAGGAAGTTGCCGTGGTCGCCGACCGCAAGCTGCTGCTGACGGCCATCTGCGTGCTCAGCCAGTGGACGCTGGAGCAGATCGTTGCCACCTATCGCATCAGCGAACCCGAGGGCATCGGCTATCTGGCCCAGCTGGACCGCATCGGCATCATCGAGCTGCGCCCCGGTAACCGCTACAAGCTGCGCCTGGCCAAGACCTTCCGCTGGCAGACCAACGGTCCGGTCATGGATTTCTTTCGCGAAAACGCCGTGCTCGACTACTTCGGCGGCCAGTTCGCCGGAGAGGACGAGACCATGCTGCTGGTTCATGGATCCATCGCCCCCCATCTGGCGCCCAGCTTTGTGGAGCGCATACAGCGCATAGGCCAGGACTTCTCTCAGCAGCATCTGCAGGACCAGCGCCTGGGATCCAGCAAGATCGAGGGCTACACCCTGGTGCTGGGCATGCGCAAATGGGAGCTGCCGGCTTTTGCCGCGCTGCGCCGCTGAGCAGCCACTACCAAATATGTAGCTATATGCGCTTTACCTGCATAGCCTGAAAGCCATTTATATACATACTTCACCGAACAGACACACAAGATTGCAAGACTTCGCACAGCGGCAACCGCGGGTTGACGCAAGCCACCGAACATAGAGCCCAAGGGATGCCCGAGACCACATAGGCAACCCATCCACTCGAATCAAGGAGGCTCTCATGCTGACAATCCGCTCCACAGTCCAAGCCGCTCTGGCGGCCAGTGCACTGGCTCTGATTGGCTTTGCCGCTCCCGCCCAGGCCCACGGGATGTACGGCCCAGGTGTCAGCCAGGGTGCTTTTGTGAATGTCCAGTTCGGCGCCCCGCCACCTCCCCGCTATGAGGTCGTGCCTGCACCACGCCGCGGCTATATCTGGGCCCCCGGTTACTGGGAGCCACGCGGCCACCGCCATGTCTGGCGTGCCGGCCACTGGGTACAAGCCCGCCCCGGCTATGTGTATCGCCCACCCACCTGGAGCCAGCATGGCGGCCGCTGGGATTACCGCGGTAGCCGCTGGGACCGTGATGGCGATGGCGTGCCCAACCGCTATGACCGCAGCCCCAACAATCCGTACCGTCGCTGATCGCTCCCTCCGCTGGTCCCCTGCCAGTCATCACTTTCCAGCGGATTTCGGCCCACACTTTGCATAGAGTGTGGGCTGTTTTTGTTTTAACCCTACAGCCTTTATGCTGCATAAGCATATAGAAGCAAGGCATTAATTTACGGACACAATTACCCGAATTCACGGTTTATCTGGACAAGTCCCACCATGCGTTTGCTGCCCCGTTTTCTCTCTGGTCTTGCTGCTACAGCGGCGGCCGCCGCCCTGCTTCCCATTGCCAGTCAGGCGGCCGACCACGGCGCGGCCAGCTACCCCCACCAGCCCATCACCATGATCATGGGCTTCAATGCCGGCTCGGGTGTGGATGTGATCGGCCGCGTGGCGCAGGAGCCTCTGGGCAAGATTCTGGGTCAGCCCATCATCATCGACTACAAGAGCGGCGCCGCCGGCAATATCGGCAGCGAGTTCGTGGCGCGCGCCAAGCCCGACGGCTACACCATCTACTTCGGCACCGCCGCCACCCATGGCAGCAATGCCGCGCTCTACAAGAAACTGCCGTTCGACGTGGAGGCCGACTTTGTGCCCGTGGCACCGCTGGTGGACGTGGCCAATGTGCTGACCATCAATCCCAATGTGATCAACGTCAAGAACCTCAAAGAGTTCGTCGACGAGGTCAAGGCCCATCCCGGCAAGTACAACTACGCCTCCACCGGCAATGGCGCCGGCACCCATATGGCGTTTGCCGAGTTCAACTCGCGCCTGGGCCTGGACATGGTGCACGTGCCCTACAAGGGTGGCCCCGAAGCCATCACCTCGGTGCTGCGCGGCGAGACCTGCTGCATCATGAACCAGGTGCAGACCGTGCTGAGCCACTACAAGGCCGGCAAGGTGCGTCTGCTGGGCGTGACCACGGCCAAGCCCGTGGAAGCCGTCAAGGAAGTGCCCACTATTGCCGCCAGCGGCCTGCCAGGAACCAAGGGCTTCAACAGCTCCATCTGGTTCGGTATCTTTGCCCCCAAGGGCACCGATCCCGCCATCGTCAAAAAGCTCAATCACGCGGTCAACGAAGTGCTGGGCCAGCCCGAGGTGCGCGAACGCTTTGTCTCCCAGGGCAATACCATCCGCGAAGAGACACCCGAGCAGTTCAAGAAAACCGTCCATGACGATCGCATCAAATGGGCCAAGGTGGTCAAGGATGCCAAAATAAGTATTGACTAACACCCCCTGAGCGGCCCTGCCGCTTCCCCCTCTCTCTACGCGCTGCGCGCTAAGGGAGAGGAACGACACCGTCGGTGCGGGGCGGCCCTTCCTCGGTGTCTCTCACTTGGTCCTGCTTCGAGTTCAAGCAGTGTTAAGTTATCGGTGTTTGTTTGATGCGTCTGCGGCTCAAGCCTCAGGCGCTTTTGGGTTTTAGCTATGTCAATTTCTACTTCTACGACAGCCGCTGCATCTGGGCTGGCAACGCTGGAAGAACGCCTGCGCGACGATCTGCTCACGCTGGGATGGCCCGCCAAGGCCTGGATTCCGCCCTCCACCCGCCACGATCTGCCCGTGCATGACGTGATCGTCATCGGTGCCGGTCAGGCTGGTTTGGCCCTGCATGTGGCGCTGGGTCAGGTCGGCATCAAGCCCGTGCTGCTGGACAAAGCGCCGCTGGACTTCGAAGGCCCCTGGGCCACCACGGCGCGCATGGAAACCCTGCGCTCGCCCAAGGAGCTGACCGGCCCGGCCATGGGCATCCCCTCGCTGTCCTTTCGCGCCTGGTTCATCGCCCAGTTCGGCATAGCCGCCTGGACGGAGCTGGACAAGATTCCCCGTCTGCAGTGGATGGACTATCTACGCTGGTACCGCCGTGTCACCGGCGCCGATGTGCGCAACGGCCATGAAGTCGTCGCCGTGCGCCCGCAGGCCGATGGCGTGGTGGAAATCGATGTCAAGGCCAACGGCGTCACCGCCACCTGGCAGACCCGCCGCCTGGTGCTGGCCACGGGCCGCGACGGTCTGGGCGGCGCCACGATTCCCGCCTTCATGCAGGCTGTGGACAAGAAATTCTGGGCCCATTCCTCGGACGAAATGGACTACGCCACGCTGGCCGGCAAGCATGTGGGCGTGGTCGGCGCCGGCGCCTCGGCCATGGACAGCGCCGCGACGGCGCTCGAAAACGGCGCGGCCAGCGTCGATATGCTGATTCGCCGCAAGCAACTGCCGCAGATCAACAAATCCAAGGGTTCGGGCGTACCCGGCCTGACCCATGGCCAGTACCTGCTGCCCGACGAATGGAAATGGCGCATCCGCCACTACATCAATGCCCAGCAAGTGCCACCGCCGCACGGCAGCACGCTGCGCGTCTCGCGCCACGACAACGCCTTCTTCAACCTGGGCTGCGCCGTGCAGAGCGCAACGGTCGTGGGCGACAAGCTGCATGTGCAGACCACGGCCGGCCGCTTCGTGCTGGACTTTCTGATCATCTCCACGGGTTTTGCCATCGACTGGAGCCTGCGCCCCGAATTCGCCGATATCGCCCCGCATGTGAAGCTGTGGAGCAGCCGCTTCACGCCAGCCGCCGGTGATGAGGATGCGGAGCTGAGCGCATCGCCCGATCTGGGGCCGTTGTTCGAGTTCCAGGGTGATCTGCCCGGCATCGACCATATCCACTGCTTCTGCTACCCCGCTGCGCTCTCGCATGGCACGGTGTCCGGCGACATTCCCGCCATCAGCGACGGCGCGCGCAAGCTGGCCCAGGGCCTGGCTTCGCTGTTCTACTTGGGCGATATCGAGCAACACTTCGCCAAGCTGCAAGCTTATGCCGAGCCCGAGCTGGACGGCACGGAATGGACCGCCGCTGACAGCGCTGCGCGCATCCGCCAGCTGCAACCCTAAATCAAGAGACTTCGCATGACAGACACCATAGACCGACTGGCCGGCCTCGAGCAAGGCAGCCCCACATTCACCACCCGCCACGAGCGCGGAAAGGTTGCCCTGGCCACCCAGGCCTGCGAAGACCTGCTGCTGGGCAATCAGCTGGACAGCGCGCTGACCCAGGCCGAGCGCCTGATACTGGCCGCCGAGCAGGCCCGCGTCAGCGGCGTAAGTGTGCTGGAGGCGGAATACCGCGCCCGGGCCGAAGCACTGGACGCCGGGATCACCGCCGAGCTGCGCAGCATTCTGGACAAGGCCGGCGCCCAGACCGGCAATGCGCGCCTCGATGCCATGCTGCACTTTGTGCGCACCCTGGCGCTCAACCCTGCGGAAAGCGAGCAGCAGGCCTTGCTGGCCATTCCGGCTGCCGGCCTGTCGCTCAACGACACCGTGCTGCTGGCTCAGTTGATCGGCTTTGTGGCCTATCAGGCCCGCTTGCTGGTGGGCGTCAAGGCCATGAGCGATCTGGGCGGCGTGACCGAAGCGCCTGCCGCCCAGCCCGCCGATGCCGTACCCTTTGTCCACCCCGCCAATCTGCCGCCGCCCGGCGAGCCGCTGCGCCGCAACGGCTTTACCAGCGAAACCCTGGGCTGGAAGGCCTGGCTGGAAGTGCTGAACCCCGAAACCGCCACGCCCGAGCAACAGCATGTGCTGGAAGTCAGCCACCCCAAGGCCAAGACCATGGACTTCTACCTGCTGCTGGCCCGCCAGCCCCAGGTGCTGCTGGAGCGGTCCCAGGCCTTCAATGCCATCATGTACGCGCCCGGCGGCCTGTCCCGCGCCGAGCGTGAAGTGGCGGCCACCGCCGTCTCGCGCTCCAATGGCTGCGTGTACTGCGCCTCGGTGCACGCCCAGCGCTTCGAGCAACTGGCCAAGCGCAACGATGTGATGGCCCAGATGTTCGACGACCCCGATACCGCCGGCACTAATGCCCGCGAGCGCGCCATCATCCAGTCTTCGCTGGCCCTGACCCGCGCACCGGGCAGCTTTGGCGTGCAGAACGTGCAGCCGCTGCGCGATGCCGGCCTGTCCGATCTGGAGATTCTGGACATGCTGCACTCGGCCGCCCTGTTTGGCTGGGCCAATCGCTTGATGCTGAATCTGGGGGTGGAGATTTACACCCCCTGAGGCGCTTTGCCCAGGCGGCCCCGCGCCTTCCCCTAGCCGGGCGCCCCCTCTCTCTACGCGCTTCACGCTATGGGAGGGGGACGACAGCCTCGCTGCGCGGCGGCGCTTGCTCGCTGTCACGTTGTTAGGCCGTGCCAGTTTCTGGCATTGATCTCTTTTTGATAGCAGATAGCGCTTTTCGTTCAATAGTTTTAGATAGAAAACTTCCTGAAATCTTTTTATATCAAGCGCAGAAAGCTATCAAATCAGAACTATTTCCCCGTAAACACCGTCAGCACGCCAGCCAGTTGGTGGACTCGGGCATCCATCAGTTGCGCGTCGGCAACCACGCCTATCAATGGCACGGGGCCCAGGGCATGGCGCAGCAGCTTCAGCTCTGCGTCTGCGCCACCAAACATCTCGCTGCCTCGCCCCTTGCTGCTGACGTAAATGGCGCCGCGAATATGCTGAACCGCCTCGGCATGCGCCGCTTCATTGCCGCCCTCATCGCCCCCCGCATCGGCAAAGTCGGGTTGCAGCGCGTCCTTGAGCGCAGCGCCCATCTGCATGAGTTCATGGCGCGCCTCGCTGGTGTCGCGCTGGCAGAAGATGACGGTGTGCTCGGGCTCCACCGGCGACGACAACGCCACGCCCTGGCGCACCGGGTCCAGCCCCACGATATGCAGTACCTGGGCCTCATCGGTCAGCGCACCGCGCTCCAGCCCCCGGCCCAGCGGCGCAATGGCGGCCTGGGTCTTGCGCAGTTGCGACAGGGCAGCCTGCCAGCCGCCCTCGCCGGGACTTGAGCCGGAGCTGGCCTGCACATCCAGCAGCTGCAGCAAACGGGGCAAGGCAGGCTCGCCTTCCAGCTCCAGCAGCACAGGCCCCGTGGCCTGGGTGATCTCCATGCCCACACCCAGCGGCGAGCAGCCCTGCGCCAGCCTGGACATGCAGGCCACATCGCTGTCGAACGCCACGCCGGAAAAGCCCGCGTGAAACACACCCACGACAGCGCCCGTGCGCAGTTGCGCAAGATCCTCGGCGCGGCAGGCGATCTGTGCACCCCGCTCGTCGCTGAGCGCGCCAAACAGATTGCCCGAGCTGGTGCGCTCGGACAGTTCCAGCAGCAGCTCGCCCAGGTCGGGCTGGTCAATACTGGAGTGAACCAGGGCCGAATGGGCTTCAAAGCCCGCCTCCGCGCCGCCCAGCGCCAGCGGCGCCACGCCCGAATAGACGCGGTAGTCTGCCGCGGAAATATCGAGCAGCATCACGGCCAGCGAATAGGAGGCCGAGTACTCATGCTCCATGGCCAGCACCGTGTGGCCCGAGCTGCCCACCCAGTCCGTGACCTGGGGCAAGGAGCGGGCCAGCAGCGCCAGCAGTTCCTGCGCATGCGGCGCCAGGCTCTGGGAAAGATAGATCAGACCCAGCCTGTACTGCGCCTGCGGCTGGCGCAGCATCTGGCCACGCAGCTGAAGCACGACCTGCTCAACCGCATGGCGCCAGTCGTCGTGACTGGCATGACCGACGGGAAACAACGACATAAGCTCTCCTGCCCTGATAGACGCGGGCACGCCCTGCGCCCCGCAATCTCATTCAGATCTTTGCCCGCCCTGCCCCCAACTCTTGCGCGGTGCGGCAGCGCGCTTGCGGGCAGCAGGTGCTGCTGCGGCCTTGGTGGCCGGCTTTTGGGCAGCTGTCTTCTGCGCCGCAGATTTGCGAGTGGCCGCCGCTTTGGCGGTTGCAGCAGAAGCCTCTGCGGCTGGCTTTGGCTTGCCTGCAGTCTTGGCATCAGCACCTGGGGTAAAGGTGCCGGCCTGCTCCATGACCTTGTCCATGGCGGATTTGGCAAAGCTGCTGGCTGCTTCTGTCGCGCGCTGGGCCGCAGCCATGGTCTCGGCCGGAACCGGCTCGGCCATGGCCTTGGCGGCGATCTGCTGGAATTGCTGGGTCAGCGCGCCCCACCATTGCATGGCCTGGCCCAACGCGGCCTGGGTCTGCTGCTGGGCGCTGGCGGCGGCTTCGGAGGCATCGGCCTCGGGCCTTGCCGCTTCGGCCTGTGGCTCTGGCTGAGGCACTGGCCCAGCGGCTGGCACGGATGCCGGCTCCTCATGCCTGGAGCTGCCTGCGCCCATGGGCCAGCCCGTATAGGCCGAGGCCGCCGCCTGTCCGCCAGGGAAGGGGAAGTTCTTGGCCAGATCGCTCATGCTGACATTCATGCCCTGCAGAGTGGACAGCGTCATGCGCTGCACCTCCAGAGCCTGGATGGTGGCGGCCAGAGCCCGGCCGTTTTGCTCCAGCCAGAACTGCACGGCCTTGAGCTCGGCAATGCGCTTGTCCACCTCTTCCACACTGACCGTGGGAGCCACCCATTGCGGCACACGGCCCAGGGGCGAGGCCGCAGCGCCAGCGCCTTGCGCCAGCCCCTGCAGAAATTCAAAACCCGGAATGAACTTGCCGAAACCGAATGCCGATGTGTCGCCGCTCATAGTGCTCTCCGCTGCAGGGATGTGAACCAGACTCCGCCCCGTTGGTAAACGGGTACGGAGCCGAGCTTACTTCACTTGCAGCATCTGCTGCAAACAAAGGAGCAGCTAGCGCATTGCAGGTGTGCGCTGGCTACACATCCAGCTCTGCATGGTCGGGCATCAGTGCATATATCAGTGCATATGCGCGCCATGGCCCATGGCCTCGTGCCCCTTGGCCGCAGCGGCCCCTGGAGCCGCCATGCGCACCGGCAATTGCAGGTTCAGACGGGACTGCTCGCCCTTGGCATCCTTGAAGATCAGCGTCACGGACACCTGGCTGTCCTTGACCAGCGGGGCCTTGAGCTGCTGCAGCATCAGGTGGTAGCCGCCGGGCTTGAGGTCCACGGCCACGCCCTTGGGCAGGTCCAGCGAGTCGATGGCACGCATGCGCATGACATCGCCCTCCATCTTCATCTCATGCACCTCGGCCACTCCGGCCGCAGAGGTTTCCACACCCACCAGCTTCAGAGGCTCTTCGGCGGTCAGACGCATGAAGGCACCCGAGGCCTGCTGGCCCGGTACGCTGGCACGCGCCCAGGCATTCTCGACCTTGACATGGGCGGCATCGGGATGGGCCCAGGCCATCCCGGAAATCAGCAAGGAACCCAGAGCCATCACGGCAGTACGACGCATATTCATGAAACTTTCTCCATTCTCAACAACTATTCAGGCTGCTTTTCACAGCCAGATTGATTGCAAACCCTTTATAGAAAAGCGCTTGCAGCTATGGTTTTGAAAGCTTTTAAAGCGGTGGCGCGCGTACCGGCGGCAAGGTGGAGATAAAAGCCTGCAGCAGGCCCTGCCCTCGTTCGGGCAGGACTGCAGTTTGGGGACGCAAGCCCGCGTCAATCTGCCGCGCCGGTGGCGGAGCCAGCATGGGCAGGCATAGCGCGCAGTCCAGCCCATGGGCCTGTGGCACAGCCTCATCAGCGGCAACAGGGCCGGGCACCCGGAAGGCAGACCCCGTGGCGCTGCAGACCGGCTCCCAGCCGGCAGGAAGCTGGGCCTGGGCAAATGGCGCCGCCACCGTGGTCAACAGCACGCACAGCCAAGCCGCCAGCAAGCAACGTGCCGAGAGGGTGCGATGTTGTAGGGCGCGCCAGAGCATGGGCGGATTGTAGAAGCAGCTTTCGCTATCCGGTTGGCGACGCGAGGAGGTCGCCGCCGCGTTCTAAGATGTCAGCGCCAATAAGGCGACCAACCACCAAGGAGACATGCATGCTGACTCTGTGCGGATTCTCGGCCAGCAATTACTACAACAAGGTCAAGCTGGCCCTGATGGAAAAGCAAATTCCATTCGAGGAAAAACTGGTCTGGCTGGGCGATACCAACCCCGACCAGTCCCCCCTGGGCAAAGTGCCTTACTTGCTCACCAAGCATGGAGCCATCAGCGAATCCGACGCCATCATCGAATATGTGGACACCCTGTCGCCCACCACACCTCTGCTGCCCAGCGACCCGTTCGCCGCAGCCAAGGTGCGCGAGCTGTGCGTCTATCTGAATCTGCACCTGGAACTGGTGGCGCGCAACCTCTATCCCCAGGCCTTTTTCGGCGGCAAGGTCAGCGACGCCGCGCGCGACAAGACGCTGGAGCAGCTGAAAAAGAATATTGCCGCCTTCGCCAGGATCGCCCGCTTCGACATGCCGTTCATCGCTGGCGAGCAGTTCAGCCTGGCCGACTGCAGCGCCATCGTGCATCTGCCGCTGATCAGCAGTGCCACCAAGATCATGGGCGGCACCGACCTGCTGGCCGAGCTGCCCGTGCGCGACTATCTGACCCGCATGGGCGAGCGCCCCACGGTGCAAAAAGTCAACGCCGACCGCAAGACCAACACCATCGAGCTGATGGAACACATGAAGGCCAAGGCCGCGCGCTGATACGGCCCGGCAGGAGGCAGGCAGTGCTATCTTCTGCATCACTATGCAAAGCCTGTTTCATCTTGCCTACCACGTGACCGATCTTGACGAGGCACGCCGCTTCTACGGCGGCGTCCTCGGCTGCCGCGAAGGCCGCAGCACCGATACCTGGGTCGACTTCGACTTCTTCGGCCACCAGATTTCCCTGCACCTGGGCCAGCCCTTTGCCGTGGCCAATACCGGCAAGGTCGGCAACCACATGGTGCCCATGCCCCACCTGGGCGTGATCCTGCTCAAACCCGACTGGATGGCCCTGGCCGAGCGCCTGAAAGCCGCCAACACCCGGTTTGTACTGGAGCCGCAGGTACGCTTCGAGGGCGAGCCTGGCGAGCAGTGGACCATGTTCTTCCATGACCCCAGCGGCAATCCTATCGAGGTCAAGGGTTTTGCCAGCTGGGAAGCGGTCTACGAGCACTGAAACCCATGCCAGCCCCGCGCAAGGCACTACCCGAAATCGATCCCCAGCGCTGCACGGGCTGCGGCTGGTGCATAGGGGTGTGCCCGCCCCATGTGCTGTCGCTGCAGGTTCAAAGTCCTACAGGGTTCGGCCCCAAGCGTTCCACCTTGCATGACGCGCCAGGCTGCACGGGCTGTGCCCTGTGTGCCGTGCGCTGCCCGTTTGACGCGATTCAGATGGTGAAGATTGGCAAGCACTGATCTTGCCAGGCCCATGCAACGGCTTGAGGACAAGCCCTTAACCAGGCACCACCCCCTCCAGAAACCGCAACAACCCACTGCTGCGCTGCGTAGGACTGCCCATGGCCGACACCAGCAGACCCGGCAGCTCCGACCATAGCGAAAACGCCTGCCGCGCCCGCGTGATGCCGGTGTAGACCAGCTCCCGGCTGAGCATGTTGCCGCCCTGGGCGGCCAGCACCAGGGCCGTGTGCTCGAACTCCGAACCCTGGCTTTTGTGCACCGTCATCGCAAACGCCGTTTCCACATGGGCCAGCCGTGCGGTGCTGACTGCGTGCAGCTTCTCGCCCTGCATGAAATACGCACGCAGACGCCTGGGGTCGGCAAAACTGGGCAGGGCCATGCCGATATCGCCGTTGAACACGCCCAGCTGCCCATCATTGCGTGTGACCATGACGGGGCGACCCGCATACCATTCGCCGTCCTTGCGGATGGCGCCGCTTGCGTGCAGCGCCGCCTCCACCGCGCGATTCAGACCGGTCACGCCCCAGGGGCCTTCGCGCACGGCGCACAGCAGCCGGTAGCGGTCAAAGGCCTGAAGCACCTGGGCCACCCACTGCTGGTGAGCCGCGTCGCTGTCAAAGCCGGTCTTCATGCCTTGCGCCAGCACCTTGGCATAGGCTGCATAACTGGCCGCCGTGCCGCGCCCCTGCACGGCGCTGCGCACCACGGCCTCCACCTCGCCGCCTTCACGGGCCCAGAGCTCGGCATTCAGGCCGGACTGGGTCTGGGCGCGCAGCAGGCCCATGGCGCCCGGCGCATCACCGGCATTGACGGCCAGCGCCAGCTGGCCTATGGGGCCGCCAAAGCGGCGGCTTTCGCGCAGCATGACGGTGTGCTGGGCAAGAGGTTGAGGAAGCTGCAGCGCCGGACTGACGGCCATGAACTGCGCAGGCAACAGCAGACCCGCCACGCGCTGCGCATAGGCCAGGGTGTCGTCCGAGTAATGGCCCTGCTGGGCATCGCGGCAGAGGTCGCCAAGCACGGCTCCCGCCTCCACCGAGGCCAGCTGGTCCTTGTCGCCCAGCAGGATCAAACGCGCCGTAGGCGGCAGGGCCTGCAGCAGCGCGGCCATCATTTCCAGATGGATCATGGAGGCCTCATCGACGATGAGCACATCCACATCGAGCGGATTGCCCGCATGGTGGGCAAAGCGCCGCGTATCGGGCCTGGCGCCCAGCAGCGAGTGCAAGGTGCGTGCCGCCCCCATGCGCTGCACCAGGGCCTCAAGGTCGAGAGCATCGCCGACAGCGGTTTTCAGCTCCAGCAAAGAGGTGTCAATGGACTGCTTGAGCCTTGCTGCCGCCTTGCCCGTGGGCGCTGCCAGCGCCACACGCAACTGGGCGGCATCGGGAGCCGTGGCAAACAGCAGAGCCAGCAGACGGGCCGCCGTATAGGTCTTGCCCGTGCCGGGGCCGCCGGTGATGACGGACATCCGCCCGCGCAAGGCTAGCGCGCAAGCCAGTTTTTGCCAGTCCGGCTGGCTGGTGGATGCACTGAACAAGCTGTCCAGCCAGCGCCTGACCAGAGCCTCATCCAGAGCTGCACCGTCTGCGGCCGTGCGCTGCGCAATCTGCGCGGCCACGCTGCGCTCATAGTCCCAATAGCGACGCAGATAGAGCAGCGGCGCGGGGTCATCGAGCAGCACCAGCGGCTGGCCCAGATCGGGCGCCGACGCGTCGCCATTGACCCCACGCATGACGCGCACCACAGGGCTGCGGCGCAAAGCCTGCAGCCAGCCGTCCAGTGTGGCTGGCAGTTGCTCCCACAGTGATAGCTGTACAGGCATAGCTTCTTTGGGCCAACCCAGGATTTCATTGGGATTGGCAGGTAACGCGGCCAGCGGCAGACAGCTGTGGCCGCGGCCTTCCATCTGCGCCAGCACGACCGTTGCTACCAGCAAGGCGGGTTCGGCCTCCGCATCCTGGGCAGCGACGAAGGCGGCCAGTGCGCTGTCCAGGCGGCGCAGCAGGCCGGCATCAGCCAGGCGCTCCAGCGCGGTCAGCAGATCGGCGCGGCTCAATACCGTGACAGCTTCATCGCCAGATGTAGCGCTGGATTCATGGTCTGCAAACAGATCCAGTGTCTGCAGATCGGTTCTGCGGCGCCCCCTCATGGCAGCATCTCCTGTACGGGTTCGGCACTGCCTCCGAGCAGCGCATCCAGCGCTTGCAGCAATGCCAGCGGCGCTGGCAGCACATGCATGCCTTGGGCCTCGCCATCGATGCCGCGCATGAAAAAGTAGAGCGCACCGCCCAGGTGCTGCGCAGGCTCATAGGCATCGCCAAGCCGGCTTTGCAGCAAGCGATGCAGTGCCAGCAGGTAGAGCGCGGCCTGCACGTCGTAGCGGTGCTCCAGCATGGCGCCGGCCAGCGCATCGGGCGTATAGGCCGCAGCCTCGCTCCCCAGATGGTTGGTCTTGTAATCAAGCACCCAGTAACGGCCCGCATGACAGAACACCAGGTCGGCAAAGCCCATGAGCATGCCGTGCAGCTCGCGCTCGGGCAGCACCGGGCGCGGCTGGCCGGGCAATATATGTTCGCGGCACAGGACGTCGATGCGCTGGGCCGACAGGCGCTGCGCGGGCAGCCAGAACTCCATCTCGGCCAGCAGGGCATCCTGCGCGCCCAGATCAGCCAGCGTCACGCCCAGCGGCCGCAGCGGCTGGTGCACCACGGCGCGCAGCCACTGCAACACATCGGCGGCCTGATCCTTGCGGCCTGCGCGCTCGCAGCGGCGCAGCAAACGAGTGCTCAAACGGGTACTCAAAGAGGCGTTCACAGGGTCGGAGACTTCGGCATCATCCTGCTCGGACAGCGCAAAGCCTTCACCGGCCAGCCACTCCATCTGGTCGTGCAGGAAGTTGCCCACCACCGGGCCGCGCATGAATCTATGCCACACGGCGGCGCTGCTGCGCGCCCCTGCGGTCATGGGCAAGGCGCTCAGATCCAGCAAAGAGTCTTCTTCGCGCTGCATCTGCCGCTCGTCCTCGGCAGGGCTGATGGCCGCCACGGCCAGCACGGGCAGGCTGGGGGCCGCCATGGCACGGGTCAGCGACGAGAAGCTGCCAATGCCCCAGCGGCGGTCGAACTCCGCCGTGTACACCGGCGCGCCCTGCAGCGCAGGCAGCTCCTGCGCGGGCACATAGCGCTGCAGCAGCGGCAGCTCCGGCGGCAAGTCCAGCACGCTGATATGCGCGCATTGCTGGCTCAGGATCTCAATGCTGGCACGCCAGCCCGCTACAGATTGCGAAGCATCTCCGGCAAGCAGATAGCCCGCTGCACCCTGTTCGTTGGCGCAGCTTTTGCTGTGCCCCCGTTTCATGGGGGCCAGGCCCATCCACAGCGCATGGCGCGGCCGGGTCAGCGCCACATAGAGCAGGCGCAGGTCTTCGCGCAGACGCTCCTTGTCGGCCCGGGCCAGTTGCGCGCCGTCATAGTCCAGCACCAGCTCGCGCGCCGGGCCATATTCGCCTTGCACCGGCAGCGACAGATAAGCGGCCTTGTTGTCCAATGACCTGAAGCTGCCGCCAAACGGCAGGCAGACCACCGGATATTCAAGGCCCTTGCTCTTGTGGATGGTGACGACCTTGACCAGATCTGCATCCGACTCCAGCCGCACGATCTGGGCGTCCCCCGTCGCGCCCGGGGACTCGATCTGCGTGGCCAGCCAGCGGATCAGCGCCTGCTCACCCTCCAGCTGGGCGCCAGCACTTTGCAGCAACTCGGCCAGGTGCAGATAGTTGGTCAAACGCCTCTCACCACCGGTTTTCAGCAGCCAGCGCGCAGGCAGGTTGAAGCGATACAAGGTCTGGCGCAGCATGGCCAGCACGCCCAGGCGCAGCCAGACGCTGTGCAACTCCTTCATCTGCTCGCTGCGCGCATCGAAAGCCTCGTCATCGCTGGCCAGCCAGGCCAGTTCGTCAAAAGACAGGTCCATCATCGGCGTCGCCAGACCTGCCCGCACGGCCAGCCCATCGAGCGGCGCTGCCACGGCACGCAGCCACAGCAGCAGGTCCTGCGCTTCGCCGCTGGCAAACACCGAGTCCTGGTCCGATAGATAAACCGATGCCACCGACCGCTTGGCCAGCGCCCGCCGCACGGCAGCAGCCTCCTTGCCGGTGCGCACCAGCACGGCAATATCGGCGGGGCGAATGCGCTGCAGCTCTTGCCCTTTTCTGGCAAAGCCCGCCGTCTCATCCATCAGCCAGTGCACGATCTGGCTGGCGCAGAATTCTGCGCCCCGGCGGCGTATCTCGTCATTGCTCAACGGCTCGCCACCGCTGCCGTCCCAGGCAATCGTCAGCGCCGGTACGGGCTGGCTGGCTTGCACCAGCATCTCGCCGCGGCCCTGGGCCTTCACGGGCTCAAAGGGCAGCGGATTGCTGTGCCCCGCGCGGAACATGAACGCCCCCTCTCCGGGGCGCTGCTCCGCCTGCGCAAACCACTGGTTGACGGCATCGACCAGCGCTTCGGTCGAGCGGTAATTGGTGTCCAGCACATAGTGCCGCCCCTCGGTGGACTGGCGGGCCTGCAGATAGCTGTAAATGTCGGCACCGCGAAAGCCATAGATGGACTGCTTGGGGTCGCCAATCAGCAGCAGCGCGCTGTCCCGGGCGCGGTCTTCTGCGTTATGGGCCGTGCGGTAGACCTGGTCGAACAAGCGGTATTGCAGCGGCGATGTGTCCTGAAACTCGTCAATCAAGGCCGCCGGGTACTGGGCCAGAATGCTGTCCCTCAGCGCGGCGCCGTTATCGCCCGCCAGCGCTGTATCCAGGCGCTGCAGCATATCGGCAAAGCCAAAGGTGCCGGCCTGGCGCTTGATCCACAGCAGGCGCTGCTGCACATGCTGCGCCGCATGCAGGCGCAGCTGGCTGGCAAAGCTTGGAATGGCTGCCAGTTGCAGCAGCAGTTGCTCCAGTGCCTGCGACTCGGGCGGCAAGTCCACCGGGGCATCGCCCTTGCGGGCTTCGTCCAGCCCCGCCGGAATCAGGCGCTTGGCCCCGGTTTTCAGCGCTTGTTCCAGCGCCAGATTCGGCGCCGCGGCCCAGTCGCGCAGCGTCTTGAGCCAGCCCTTGTAATTGGCCTGGCGCAGCTTGAGCCCGTTCCAGGCGCTCTTGTTGTTGGCCAGCTGGCCGTCCAGCCAGTCCTCCAGGCGCAGGGCTTTGTCGGCCCAGCCTTCGCTCAGAGCCTGCAACTGCGCTTTTTGCTGCTGCAGCGCGGTATCGACCAAGGAACCCAGCTGTAAATCGGCATGGGTGTGCGGCACGTTTTCACGCAGCAGCGATTGCATATCTTTCACCAGCGCATTCACGCTGGGCCAGACCTTGAGTACCTCTTCCAGCACCTCGCCCGACAGCGGGTAGCACTGCTGGCGCCAGTAGTCCTGAGCAGCCTCCAGCTGACGCTGGCTTTCATCGGCTTCCAGCGTCTCGTCGAACAGATTGCCGCTGTCAAACGCGTGCTCGCGCAGCATGCGCTGGCACCAGGCGTCAATGGTGTGAATGGCGGCATCGTCCATGCACTGTGCCGCCATATCGAGCCGCCAGGCCGCCTTATCGCGCTCTGCGCCCGGCGCATAGGCGTCGCGCAAATCGCGTAGAAACTGGTCGTGTGCCTCGGGTTCGGCTTCGCCTCGAAAGCATTGCACCGCTTCGATCAGACGCGCCCGCACCCGGTCGGACAATTCGCGCGTGGCCGCACGGGTAAAGGTCATGACCAGAATCTCGGGCGGCGTCAGCGGCCTGGCAAAACCGTTCTCGGCGCCATGGCCCAGCACCAGCCGCAGGTATAGCGCAGCAATCGTCCAGGTCTTGCCCGTGCCGGCACTGGCTTCAATCAGGCGCGATCCCCAGAGCGGAAACTGCAGGGGCTGCAGCACATGGCTGCTAACTTGTTGGGCCGGCGCGCTCATGCCTGCTCTCCTTGGGTTTGCATTTCCGGCAACGCGTCGGTGGTGACATGGGCGTCCAGCCAGTCATGCAGCGGGCCATAGACCTGCTTGGCCAAGGACTCAAAGCGCAGATCGGCGATCAAATCTTCCCAGCCCGGAAAGCAGCGCGCCCAGCTTGGGTCTTCGCATTCACCCGGACTCATAAATCCGCCTTCGTAGGCCTGAGCGGCCGCCCGCAAATCATCATTGGCAGCCGCTACAGCGCTGCGCAAAGGCAGGGGCAGCGGCTCGTTCTGGCCTTGCAGCCACAGCTGCATCAAGGCCAGCAACTGCTGGCGGGCGTCCTCCACCTCCAGCGGCACAACCCAGACAATGACGTCGCGCGCAATCACCCCCATCAGCGTTTTGCCGCCGGCCGCCGACAGTGCCAGGCTGCGCACATACAGCGGCAGCAGCTTGCTGGCCTGCAGCTCGCGCTCCTTGCTCAGCAGACCGCGCGGCTCCAGCGAGAACCAGCAACGTGCAAAGCCCTCGGCCAGGGCGCCGTCGCCCGCGGTGATCTCGTCATCGCGCTCGCGCAAACCGTCGATCCAGTCGTCCAGCACCAGATCGCCTTGCTGCAGCAGCAAGCGCTGGCGTGATGCAGCAAAAGGCCACTGCTGCATCTGCTGCTGCCAGGCCTGCAGGGACGGCGTGGTCTGCGCCTGCAGCACTTGCGCCTCACGCTCACCCAGTCCTGCCAGCGGCAACACACCCGCACGCGCCAGCCGCTGCACATTGCGCCGCACCTGGCCAGGCACATCGACGGCCCCATCTGCCTGCGCCAGCTGCGTGCGCACGCCTTGCTGCAGCTGCTGCACCAGGCCATAGGCTGTCAGGCCGTCGACGGTGAACAGCTCATCGTCTTCGACCACCTCGTCTTCCTGCTCAAAACGCACCAGCAGACGATGGCGCAAAAAGCTGCGGGCGGGGTTGCGCAAAAAGTCCGTCAGCCGTGCCAGCGTCAGCGGTACCTCGGGGTCCGGTTCATACGCTGCCATCTGCGGCAGCACCTGCGCCTGGGCCTGCTGGTGGGCCGCATGCCATTCGCGGGCAAAGGTGGACAAGCCCGAAGCCTGCTCGAAATAGCGGCGACTGAAAGGCTGCAGCGGGTGCTGCCAGGTGCGCTGCGCCAGCAGATCCCCCTCATCGCCCTGCCAGCCCTGGGCCAGATAGTCGCGCAGCTGCGAAACCAGTACCGAAGGCGGCTGCTCGCTGTTGTCGCGTACATGACGGCCCGCCCAGCTGATGTAGAGCCTGCGCCGGGCCGACAACAGAGCATCGAGCATGAGCTGGCGATCATCGTCGCGCCGTGCACGGTCACCAGGGCGCTGCTGGCCCGGCTGGGCCATCAGGTCGAAGTCCACGCGCGTGGCGCGGCGCGGATAGTCGCCGTCATTCATGCCCAGCAGGCAGACCACCTCAAACGGAATGGCGCGCATGGGCATCAGCGTGCAAAAAGTCACACCGCCCGCGCGAAAGCGTTGGTTGAGTGCCGGCTCGGACAAGGCCTGTAGCCAGGCCTCCTGCGCCACTTCCAACGGAATTTCGGCCTCAAAACCCGCCTGTTCACAGGCACTTTGCCAGCGGACCAGCGCCGTATCGAGTGCCGAGACCAGAGCCTGATCCTCATCGGTCTGCGCGACAAAGAAACCATCGAGCAGCGCCCTGAAGCGCTGCGCCCAGACAAAAGGCGTGGCGGTATCGCCTGCCTGTTGCCACCACTGCAGCATGCGCGCCAGCAGGCTGGCCAGACTGCCCGCCAGCTCTGCCGTGAGGCCACCGACCTCGTCATAAGGTTCTATGCCCGCAAAAGCTTGTGATGGTGCTTGCGACCGTGCTTGCGACTGCGCGGCCTGTGCATCGCCAGCGCCCTGCAGCTCGATGGCCGCGCCGCTGGCATAGCCCAGCAGCATGCGGCGCAGGCCAAACCAGGCGCTGTTGGGGTCGCCGCAGGCCTCCAGCCCCAGCTGGGCGCGCTGCGCGTGGTTCAAGCCCCAGCGTATGCCGGCCCCGGCCATCCAGTGCGTGAGCTGTGGCAGATCGTCGGCCGCCAGCCCCACGCGCGCGGCGACGGCGGGCACGTCAAGCAGATCGCAGATCTCGCTCAGACGGCAGCGCTGCTGCGGCAGCTTGAGCAGCCATTGCAGCGCCGTGACCAGCGGGCTGCTGGTCCGCGCGCCCACATCGGCAATGTCAAAGGGAATATGGCGCGCATCATGGCGGCCGTACTGGCCGAACACGGCGCGAATGGCGGGGGCAGCCTCCTCGATCGCCGGCAGCATGACCACCACATCGCGCGGCGTCAAGCCGGCCTTCTCCCCAGCGGCAGGCTGTGCCAGCCATTGCAGCAGTTGGTCATGCAACACCTCCAGCTCGCGCACCAGGCCATGGGCCCTGTGAAAGACGATGGAATCATCGGCAGCGGGAATTTCCAGCGCCGGATGTTCGGACAAGGGCACGAGGTCGCGTATGCGTTGCTGCACCTGTTGCAGCAGCGGCGCCTGCGCCAGATCGTCGGCATCGGTCTCCTCGAACACATCGACGCGCGGCCAGTTCCATTGGACGGCGGTATCCGTCGACGTATCGAAGGCGTCCAGCTGGCGCACATAGTCGCGGCTTTGCCGCCCCCAGGCGGCCAGCAGCGGATGAGCATGGGCGTGCATGGCCTCCAGAGGAATCTGTGCCAGGTCCTTGCCGCCCTTGTCGGCATGGCGGCGGCGCTGCTGGCGCAGCAGCTCGCGCCCGTCTATGGCATCGGCCCAGTGAAAGCGGCAGGGGTTGGGCACGGCAATCAGCACCTGACTGTGGCGAGCAATGCCGCTCAAGAACTGCATCAGCGCCAGCGGCATTTGACTCATGCCGAACACCACCACACGGCGCGCCAGCGGCGTCACAGGCTGCCGGCCCGACTCCAGCGCCTCCAGAATCCGTGCCAGCAGCGCCGGGCGCGTGGCGGAGCGCTCGGTTTCATCGAGCTCGGCCAGCACCTTGCGCCACAGCATGGGCTGCCATAGCTGGCCTTCGGGCACGGGCGCATCGGGCTTGCCGGGCGTGCGCAGAACATCCTCGCCCTGCTCCCAGGCCGCCAGCCAGTCGGCGCGGTAGATCTGGTACTGGTCGAACAGGTCAGCGAGGCGCCCGGCCAGTTGCAGCAGGCGCTGTGGCTCGCCGGGACGCAGAAAATTGGCTATGGGTGCGAACGCAGGCTCATGCAGGCACTGCGGCAGCAGCCGCATCAGGCGCCAGGTCATGGGCGTCTTGTCCAGCGGCGATTCGCGCGGAACTTCCTGCTTGCCCAAAATCTGTCTATAGCTGCGCCAGACAAAGCGCGCCGGCAGCTCGACCTGAGCCGCCGCGCACACGCCCTGCTGCTCGGCCATGCGCATCTTGAACCACTCGGCCATGCCATTGCTTTGCACCAGCACGATCTCGGGCTCCAGTGCGGCCAGGGGATGCGCGGCCAGCCAGGCCAGCACCGTATCGGCCAGCGCTTCGGTACGGTTTCCATGCAGGGCGATCAACCCCGGTTGCCAATGCGCTGCCACTCACGCCCTCCTGTCTTGCCTGCCACGCCAGCGGCGAGCTTAACGCGACTTGAAGAGATAGCCGCGCAAATCCTGCCGCTCTGATATCAAGAGCTGTTATCGCTCGTCATTCAATGAATTCATATAAAAAACACATTGAAATTCAGTCCTATCTGGCGCTAGCAGCTATCAACTATTTACCAGTGCAGATAGAACATGGCCTTGGCCAGCAGCACGATGAGCAGCATATGGCTGAATACGCTCAGGTGCAGCCGGTGCGAGCGCCGCCCGTTGAGCGGCCCTTTGCGGCGCCACCACATGGCCGTGAAGAAATGCAGCAGCACGCTGAGCGCCGGCACGATCTTGATCGTCAGCAGCAGCCCCGCTACAGCCAAAGCGACTGCCATGCCCGGCTTCCAACCCAGCAGCAGGCGGGCAACAGCCAGCACACCGGCGCCTAGTTGCCACTGACCGCGACCGTATGCATGGGAATCTGCAGACCCGTCACGGCCCCGCATGACAAAGAACGGAATCACGCGCCACGCCATCAGCGGCGCGATCACGGCCATGCACAGCAACCCAAAGCCTGATGCAACGCAAATGCAGCGCCATTCCAGATCACGGCCTACGCAAATCGGATTCAGGTAAGCGCTTTTCCACAAGGAAGCCGTCTTGACTCACCCTTGTTTGCGCAAGTCCCGCAGATGATTGCATCCGCGGCACAGGCCAACAAAAAACCCCAGCACCTTGCGGTACTGGGGTTTTGAATCTGGTGGCCTGGGACGGAATCGAACCGCCGACACAAGGATTTTCAATCCTCTGCTCTACCGACTGAGCTACCGGGCCTTTGCTATTCAGCACATGTTTGCTGAACCCCTGATTATAGGCCTATTTTTCGACCTTGAATTCTGCCCAGGCATCGTATCCGGCGAAGCGGGCAGTCAGGAAAGCAGGTTCTCAACAGAAAAACCCCAGACCATTTCTGATCTGGGGTTTTATGTTTGGTGGCCTGGGACGGAATCGAACCGCCGACACAAGGATTTTCAATCCTCTGCTCTACCGACTGAGCTACCGGGCCTTTCTCCAGCACCCTTGAGCACCGAAGCCACGATTATAGGCATACTTTTCGATCCCAAATCGAAAACTGCGAATTTTTTGAGAATTACCCGCGGCGATTGCGTCCGAGGTCCACGCCCAGCTGACGCAGCTTGCGGTACAGGTGGGTGCGCTCCAGGCCCGTCTTCTCGGCCACACGGGTCATGGAGCCGCCTTCACGCGCCAAATGAAATTCGAAATAGGCTTTTTCAAAACCGTCGCGCGCCTCACGCAGCGGACGATCGAGGTCAAAGCCCTGGTGCGAGCTGGGCATATTGTCCTCGGCGGCCTGTGCAGTCACGCTAGCACTGGCCGATGGCGCAGCACCAGGACTGGGAGCGGAAGAGGATTCCGCCGCCTGGCTGTCGGTACTGCGTGCCAAGCCCTGCTCCACCGCCTTGAGCAGCTTCTGCATGGTGATGGGCTTTTCGAGAAAGGACAGTGCACCGATACGGGTTGCTTCAACCGCTGTCTCGATGGTGGCATGGCCGCTCATCATGATGACGGGCATGCTCAACTGACCGGCTGTGGCCCACTCCTTGAGCAAGGTCACGCCGTCGGTATCGGGCATCCAGATATCGAGCAGAACCAGATCGTAGTTATTGCTTGCACGTGCGACTCGGGCCTGCGTGGCGTTTTCCGCCAGATCCACACTATGACCTTCGTCGTTGAGGATTTCCGACAACAAATCCCGGATCCCCAGTTCGTCGTCGACCACCAGTATGTTTGCCATGTTGTCTTAAGCCTATTGCTGTCCTGTGCATCAGTCGGAGATCAACCCGCCTGATCACCTTCATTAGGTTGGAATGATAGCGACACTCGCGCGCCTTGAACTATCCCGTCTTCCTCTCGATTACCCAGGTCCACTCTGGCGCCATGTTCATCGGCGATTTTCTTGACGACGGCCAGACCCAAGCCTGTGCCTCGCGTCTTGGTGGTCACATAGGGCTCGAAAGCTCTTTGCAGAATATTGGGTGCAAAACCCGTACCACTGTCACTGATGCTCAGGCGCACGCGCTGCGCTGCATCGACCCAGCGGGTCTCGATAGTGACGACGCCCGGAGTCTGCCCTGTTTCCTGGGCTCTCTGAGCCGTTGAATCTTGCGCATTTTGCAAAAGATTGTGGATGACCTGTCGCAACTGCTGGCTGTCGCCGCGAATCATGGGGCAGTTCTCGTCCAGAGAAGCTTCCACACGCACGGTCGCATTTTCCTCGCCATAGAGCTGCAGCACTTCGGTGACCAGGGCGTTGATATCCATGGGCTGCAGCTTGGCGGCTGGCAGACGCGCATATTCGCGGAACTCGTCGACCAGACGCTTCATGGCCGCAACCTGATCGACGATGGTCTTGACGGACTTGGTCAGCAATGCCTGCTCGGCAGGCTCCAGCTTGTCCGTCAGCTTCATGGCCATGCGCTCCGCAGAGAGCTGAATGGGCGTGAGCGGGTTCTTGATTTCATGGGCCACACGACGCGCGACCTCGCCCCAGGCCTGCGCGCGCTGGGCGGAAACGATCTCCGAAATATCGTCAAACACCAGCAGCCGCTGGGCATCGGGCAGCTCCGCGCCACGCATGACGAGACTGGTGGTGTTGTGCACCACGTCGCCGTCACCGGCATCGAGCTCGTACACCTGCTGCCAGCGCTCGCGACCCTGCTGCGACGCAGGATCACCGAAGAACAGCTCGAACTGCTCCTGCACCACGCGCGCCAAGTCCTGCAGGCCAGAAATTTCGCGCAAATGCTTGCCCTGGAACACCGCCATGGGCTCACGCAGAATGCGGGTCGCGCCAGGGTTGCTGAGCACGATGCGGCCATCGCTGTCGAGCACGATGACACCCGATGTCAGGTTGTCCAGAATGGTTTGCAGATTGCTGCGTGCTGCATCAAGCTGCAGCAGATTGCGATTGGCATCCGAGCGGGCGTCGGCCAGTTGCTGGGTCATGACGGCAAAAGAGCGCGTCAGGCCGCCAATTTCATCCTTGCTCGACAGCGCAGGTTTGGGCCGCAGATCTCCGCGCGCCACATCACGCATGCCCTGGGCCAGCAGCAGCAAGGGCTTGGCCAGCTGATTGCCCAGCACAATGGCCAGCACCACGGCACCAAACACGGCCAGGAACAGAGCCAGCGTCAGCGTACCGATATACATGCGCTGCAGTCCGGCGCGCGCCAGAGCCCGCTCCTGGTATTCACGATTGGCCTCCTGCACGGCCAGCGCGTTGCGCACCAAGGTTTCCGGCAAGGCAATGGTGGCCTGCAGATAGCGCGACTCCTCGAGCAGGTTCACGGCCGAGCTGGGCACCAGCGCCAGCGTGCGCACCTTGGCATTGATGGCAGCATTGCCCGCCGGCAGATCATCGGCATCATCCAGGCCCTCGATACTGGAGACGGCACGCTGGCCGCCCTGCTCGCGCAGGCTGCGCATCATCTGCGCGCTCGGGCGCTCGGGTGCCAGGCTGAACTGCGATTTGCCCGCACTGGCAATGGCCTTGCCAGAGGCATTCCAAAGCACCACATCGGAGGCACCGATCTGATCGCGAATGCGCTCCAGCATCAGCGCCGCCCCGGCATCGGAGACCTGGCTCAGCTGCAATCCTGCCGTGCGAGTGTTGTTGGCCATATCGTTGGCCACCGTATCCAGTGTGGCACTGGCCAGACTGACGCCAGCGGTCAGCGCCCCCTCGACCTTGACATCGAACCAGCTCTCGATCGAGCGGGAAACGAACTGGTAGGACACCACATAGATCAATAATCCCGGCAGCAGCCCCACCAGGGTGAAGATGCCTGCCAGCTTGAGCAGGAGCTTGCTGCCGAAGCGGCCACGCTTGAGCCGCAACGCCAGCCGCAGCCCGCCCCACAGCAGCACCAGCAGCAGCAGGCCGGCGACCAGCACATTGGCCGCAAACAACCAGTTGTAATTGCGCTCGTACGAAAGCCGGTTGTTCGTCGCCATGGTCAGCAGGAACAGCAGCATGATCCCGACCACGACCATCAACACCACACCCACACCCACGGCCCAGCGGGTAGCGCGAGACCAGCGCGGGGGCAACTGCCCTCCTTGGCCGTCCAGAGCGGAAAAGTCCGGCATCAGGGCGTGGCCTCCAGCGCCATGGTGCGCGTCAGCTGCAAATTCCAACCGGCTCGGCCCAGCGCACTGATTTGCAGCGGACGCGGCAGGGCCGACAGATCTACCCGAAAGCGCAACTGAACGGAGACCCCCGAAGACGACCCCAGTTGAGCCGGATCCAGAATCTTCCAGCGCGAGATACGCTGGATGGCGCCCATCGCGTCCTCCAGTTGCTCATAAGTCTGGCCCAGGGCCAACCCTGTGCCCGAGCCCGCAAACGCGGTGTTGGAGATATGCAGACGCCAGCGGCGTGTGAGCGGCTGATGCGTGAGCCGGTAGTAGCGCGTGGCCGTGCCCAGATGCTGATCGGACCAGTACCAGCGTTCGCGCTGAACCTGGGCCTCGGCCGTGAAATACATGGGAATGCCCTGGCGCAGAGCATCTTCGACCTGGCCGGGCAGCTCGAACTGCATATTGGCCGACAGAAACAGGCCTTCATCGGTGCGGCTCAAGTCCATGGAGCTGATGTCGGGCGCGATGGAGTCTGCCCGCGCGACTGCTGTGCCCAGCCAGAGCATCGCCGCCATGACGCATGCCCAGACCACGCGCCATGAGGCTCCCGCCTTGGCGTTAGCGCGATTTTTCCAGCAGTGCGTAAAAAAAGCCGTCGTGGTCACCCAAACCATTGTCGGCCACGGAATCGCCTTTGGCGGACTTGCCGGGAATTAAATGCCAGGGAGCGGGCAAGCTGATGGCCGTTTTGTTGCGCGCAAGAAACGCTTTGACCTGCGTATCGCCCTCGGCCTTGAAGACGGAGCAGGTGCAGTAAACCATGCGTCCGCCGGGTTTGAGCAAAGGCCACAGCTTGTCGAGCAGCTGAGATTGAATCCGGGCCAGCTGCGCCACATCGCTTTCACGGCGCAGCCAACGCACATCAGGCTGGCGGCGCACAATGCCCGAGGCCGTGCATGGTGCATCCAGCAAAATTGCATCGAACTGCTGGCCGCCGCACTGCGATTCAAACCAGGCTTCGGGCTGGCCCGCGTCCGCCACCAACACCTGCGCTTGCAGATCCAGACGCGACAGCGTTTCGCCGATACGGCGAGCGCGCTCGGGGTCGATCTCCAGCGCCGTGACCTGCAAGCCAGCAGCCGTCGCATGCTCAAGCAGATGCGCGGTTTTGCCGCCTGGAGCAGCGCAGGCATCCAGCACTCTCAGCGCCCCCCCCTGCAGCGGCTCCAGCCCCTGCAGCAGCAAGGGCGCTGCGACCTGGGCTGCTGCGTCCTGCACCGAGGCCCAGCCTTGCTCGAAATGCGGCAACTCCTGCACCGGTGCGGCCTGCTCCAGCTGCAGCCCGCATTCCGCCACCGGCAATGCTTTCAAATTCATAGCTTCCAGCGCTGACTGGTACTGGGTGGGAGTGCATTTTTTTGCATTGACACGCAAGGTCATCGGCGGCTGCGCATTGTTGGCCGCCAGAATGGTTTGCCAGTCGCCCGGATGGTCTTTTTTCAGTCTGGCAATCCACCAGGCCGGGTGGTTCCATACAGCCACCGGATCCGAATCCGTGGCTACCACCAAGGCATCACGCTCGCGCAGGAAACGGCGCAGGCAGGCATTGATGAAGCCGGACTGGGCGCGCGCCGCACCATGCTTGGCAGCCTCCACGGCCTGATTGACCAGGGTGAACGGCGGATAGGGAGCATGAGTCTCATCCCAGGCCAGAGCCAGCGCCGTGCTCAGCAAGGCACTGACCTTGGGCGCTGGCGCGCGCGATACCAGTTGCTTTTGCAGCGCCTGAGCCCGCCCGAGATTGCGCAAAACCTGGAACAGCAAGGCCTGTACGCCGGGGCGCAGCCGCTGCGGCACCTGTGCCAGCACAGACTTGCTGGACTGCCCACCCAGAATGCCGTGCAAGGCCTGTGCCACTGCTTCCAGCTGCTGCCACAGTGCTGGAGCAGAGGGCGCAGCCTGAGCTGAATCGGCGTTCTTGTGTCTAGGGGGTGTGGAAGTCATGAAGCTCTGAACCGAATGAATCTTGTTAAAACCTACGCCAACAAGGGTGCACCAAGAACTGCAGCCCTGACGCGAAGCTCTTGCTCGAACCTGATTGGCGCAAGTCATGCTTGTCTTGAAAAGAAAAACGCTCCCGTCTGCACAAGGCAGAGCGGGAGCGCGGTGCATCAGCGCTGATCCGGAGCTGCAGGCAGCACCGGATCAGGGCCTGGCTTATTCAGCCGATGCTTCGCCAGCTGGCGCGGCTTCGGCGTCATCAGCCACGACACCGGCCAGTTCCGCTTCTTCAGCCTCGGCAATGGCACGGCGCTCGGCGTCGTCCATTTCGTCCTTGGCCTTGCGAGCCTGGTGATAGGCCAGACCGGTACCGGCAGGGATCAGACGACCCACGATCACGTTTTCCTTCAGGCCACGCAGTTCGTCGCGCTTGCCCATGATGGCAGCTTCGGTCAGAACACGCGTGGTTTCCTGGAAGGAAGCCGCGGAGATGAACGAGTCGGTGGACAGCGAAGCCTTGGTGATACCCAGCAGCACGTTGGAGTATGTGGCAGGCAGCTTGCCTTCCTTTTGCATCTCTTCGTTGGTGTTGAGCACCTCGGAACGCTCGACCTGTTCACCCTGGATGTAGGTGGTATCGCCGGAGTTCTCGATGATCACGCGACGCAGCATCTGGCGAACGATCACCTCGATGTGCTTGTCGTTGATCTTCACGCCCTGCAAGCGATACACATCCTGCACCTCGTCCACGATGTAGCGCGACAGCTCTTCGATACCCAGCAGGCGCAGGATGTCTTGAGGATCGGCGGGACCGTCGACGATGGATTCGCCCTTGTTCACCACCTGGCCTTCGTGGACCAGAATGTTGCGCTCCTTGGGCACCAGTTCTTCCCAGACCTTGCCTTCCAGATCGGTGATCTGCAGGCGGATCTTGCCCTTGGTTTCCTTACCGAAGGACACGGTACCGGTCATCTCGGCCAGAGTGCCCTTGTCCTTGGGCGTACGGGCTTCGAACAGCTCGGCCACGCGAGGCAGACCACCGGTAATGTCTCGGGTCTTCTGACCTTCCACGGGGATACGGGCCAGCACTTCGCCGGGGCCCACGTCCTGGCCGTCGCGCACCTGGATCAGAGCGCCAACCTGGAAGCCGATCGTCACGGCATGGTCGGTACCGGGGATCTTGACTTCCTGGTTGTTGGCGTCGATCAGCTTGACCTGAGGACGCACCACCTTGGCAGAGCCGCGACGCTTGGGGTCGATCACCACCAGAGTGGACAGACCGGTCACTTCGTCGACCTGCTTGGCCACCGTCAGACCTTCTTCCACATTCTCGAAACGCACTTGACCGGCGTATTCGGTAATGATGGGTCGGGTCAGCGGATCCCAGTTCGCCAGGATCTTGCCAGCCTTGATGGTTTCGTCGGGCTTGATGGTCAGTACGGCGCCGTAAGGCACCTTGTGACGCTCACGCTCGCGGCCGTTTTCGCTGATCACGATTTCGCCGGAACGGGAAATCACCACCAGCTCACCCTTGGTGTTGGACACGTAGCGCATCGTGCTGTTGAAGCCGATCGTACCGTTGGACTTGGCTTCCACGCTCGAAGCGATGGCGGCACGCGAAGCGGCACCACCGATGTGGAAGGTACGCATGGTCAGCTGCGTGCCGGGTTCACCGATGGACTGGGCAGCGATCACACCCACGGCTTCGCCGAGGTTGATCAGGCCGCCGCGACCCAGGTCACGGCCGTAGCAGGTTGCGCACAGACCGAAACGGGTCTCGCAGGTCAGAGCCGTACGCACCTTGATTTCGTCCACGCCCTGGTTTTCCAGCTCTTCGATGGTGTCTTCGTCCAGCAGAGTACCTGCGGCCAGCAGCACGGAGCGGTTTTCCGGATGCAGCACATCTTCGGCGGTCGAGCGGCCCAGCACGCGGTCGCGCAGGGATTCGATCACTTCACCGCCTTCGACGATGGCGCGCATCAGGTAACCGTTGGAAGTGCCGCAATCCTGTTCGTTCACGACCAGATCCTGGGTCACGTCCACCAGACGACGAGTCAGGTAACCGGAGTTAGCCGTCTTCAGCGCCGTATCCGCCAGACCCTTACGAGCACCGTGGGTGGAGATGAAGTACTGCAGAACGTTCAGGCCTTCGCGGAAGTTCGCGGTAATAGGCGTCTCGATAATCGAGCCGTCAGGCTTGGCCATCAGACCACGCATACCGGCCAGCTGACGAATCTGAGCTGCGGAGCCGCGGGCGCCGGAGTCGGCCATCATGTAAATCGCGTTGAACGATTCCTGATCGACTTCGTTGCCGTGACGGTCGGTGGTCTTCTGGACCTTGAGCTGGTCCATCATCACCTTGGACACGTCGTCACCGGCCTTGCCCCAGATGTCCACCACCTTGTTGTAGCGCTCGCCAGCGGTCACCAGACCGGAGACGTACTGCTGCTCGATTTCCTTCACTTCGGACTCTGCGCGGGCCAGGATGTCGGCCTTTTGCGGAGGCACCAGCATGTCGTCGATGGAGATCGAGATACCGGCGTGCGTGGACAGGCGGAAACCGTTTTGCAGCAGCTTGTCAGCGAACACCACGGTGGCCTTCAGACCGCACTTGCGGAACGAAGCATTGATCAGCTTCGAGATTTCCTTCTTCTTCAGCGCCTTGTTCATGTTGCTGAAAGCCAGGCCCTTGGGCAGGATTTCAGACAGCAGAGCACGACCCACGGTGGTTTCCACGAGCGAGGTCACGGGCTCGAATTCGCCGGTTTCCTTGTTCTTGTTCCACTCGGTCAGGCGCACGCTCACCTTGGCATGCAGCTCGGTCTCGTCGGCATCCAGAGCACGTTGCAGCTCCATCAGGTCGGCAAACACCATGCCTTCGCCCTTGCCGTTGATCTTTTCACGCGTGGCGTGATACAGACCCAGCACCACGTCCTGAGAAGGAACGATGGAGGGCTCGCCCGAGGCGGGGAACAGCACGTTGTTCGAGGCCAGCATCAGCACGCGGGCTTCCATCTGTGCTTCCACAGACAGGGGCACGTGAACAGCCATCTGGTCACCGTCAAAGTCGGCGTTGAAGGCCGCGCAGACCAGCGGGTGCAGTTGCAGGGCCTTGCCTTCGATCAGGATAGGCTCAAACGCCTGGATACCCAAACGGTGCAGCGTAGGCGCACGGTTGAGCATGATGGGGTGTTCCTTGATGACTTCTTCAAGGATGTCCCACACCACGGGCGTACCGGCTTCCACTTCTTTCTTGGCCGCCTTGATGGTCGTGGCGATGCCGCGCTGCTCGAGCTGCGCGAAGATGAAGGGCTTGAACAGCTCCAGAGCCATCAGCTTGGGCAGACCGCACTGGTGCAGCTTGAGGTAAGGACCCACGGTGATCACGGAACGACCGGAGTAGTCCACGCGCTTGCCCAGCAAGTTCTGACGGAAACGACCGCTCTTGCCCTTGATCATGTCGGCCAGAGACTTCAGGGCACGCTTGTTGGCGCCCGTCATGGCCTTGCCGCGACGGCCGTTGTCCAGCAGCGAATCCACCGCTTCTTGCAGCATGCGCTTTTCATTGCGAGCAATGATTTCGGGAGCCTTGAGCTCCAGCAGGCGGCGCAGACGCGAGTTACGGTTGATGACGCGGCGATACAGGTCGTTCAGGTCGGAAGTGGCGAAACGGCCACCGTCCAGAGGCACCAGAGGACGCAGATCGGGAGGCAGCACGGGCAGCACTTCCATGACCATCCAGCCGGGCTTGATGCCGGACTTCTTGAACGCTTCGAGCAGCTTCAGGCGCTTGGCGTTCTTCTTGACCTTGACTTCAGAGCCGGTCAAATCGCCGCGCAGGCGTTCGATCTCGACGTCGATATCAATGCCTTCGAGCAGGTCCTTGATACCTTCAGCGCCCATCTTGGCGGTGAATTCGTCGTAACCGTACTCGAGTTGCTTTGCGTCGTAGTCGTCCTCGGTCATGATGCTGAACTTCTTCAGCGGAGTCATGCCGGGGTCGGTCACCACATAGGCTTCGAAGTACAGCACGCGTTCGATGTCACGCAGCGTCATGTCCAGCACCAGGCCCAGGCGCGAAGGCAGGGACTTCAGGAACCAGATGTGAGCGCAGGGCGCGGCCAGGTCGATGTGACCCATGCGTTCGCGACGCACCTTGGTCTGTGTGACTTCAACGCCGCACTTCTCGCAGATCACACCGCGGTGCTTGAGGCGCTTGTACTTGCCGCACAGGCATTCGTAGTCCTTGATCGGGCCAAAGATCTTGGCGCAGAACAGACCATCACGCTCGGGCTTGAAAGTACGGTAGTTGATCGTTTCAGGCTTCTTCACTTCACCGAAAGACCAGGAGCGGATCTTTTCGGGCGAAGCCAGGCCGATCTTGATGGCATCGAAATGCTCATCAGGCGTAAATTGCTTGAACAGGTCGAGTAGCGATTTCATGTAACTCTTTCCTTTTCGTCAAAAATCATTGCAGCCACCGCTGGATTTGCCTTGGTTTCAGCAACGAACCAAGCGCAAATCCTTTGTTTTAAAGCGGTTGCAGCTCTCTGTTTAATAGGGCTTAAGAACGTTCGAGCTCGATGTCCAAGCCCAGAGAGCGGATTTCCTTGACCAGCACGTTGAACGATTCGGGCATGCCCGCTTCGATCGAATGCTCGCCCTTGACGATCGATTCGTACACCTTGGTACGACCGACCACGTCGTCGGACTTCACAGTCAGCATTTCCTGCAGCACATAAGCGGCGCCGTAAGCTTCCAGCGCCCACACTTCCATTTCACCGAAACGCTGACCACCGAACTGGGCCTTACCGCCCAGAGGCTGTTGCGTCACCAGCGAGTAAGGACCGGTGGAGCGGGCATGCATCTTGTCGTCGACCAGGTGATGCAGCTTCAGGTAGTGCATGTAGCCGATGGTGGTCGGACGCTCGAAGCGCTCGCCGGTACGGCCGTCATACAGATAAGCCTGAGTACGTGCTTCGGTCAGACCCTTGGCGGCAGCGATGTCGTCAGGGTAGGCCAGCTTCAGCATGTCCTTGATCTCGGCTTCGGAGGCGCCGTCGAACACAGGGGTTGCGAAAGGCACGCCCGTGGTCAGCTCCTTGGCCATGGACATGACTTCGCCGTCGTCCAGCTGAGACAGCTCTTCCTTGCGACCGCTGCGGTTGTAGATCTCTTCCAGGAAGGCACGCACTTCGGCAGCACGGGCTTCCTTTTGCAGCATGTCACCGATACGCTGGCCCAGGCCCTTGCCGGCCCAGCCCAGGTGCACTTCCAGCACCTGACCGATGTTCATACGCGAAGGCACGCCCAGCGGGTTCAGCACGATGTCGGCAGTGGTGCCGTCGGCCAGGAAAGGCATGTCTTCCACGGGAGTGATCTTGGAGACCACACCCTTGTTACCGTGACGACCGGCCATCTTGTCGCCAGGCTGCAGGCGACGCTTGACGGCCAGGTAGACCTTGACCATCTTCAGCACGCCGGCAGGCAGCTCGTCGCCCTGAGTGAGCTTCTTGCGCTTTTCTTCGAACGCCAGGTCGAAGGTGTGACGCTGCTGCTCGATGGAGTTCTTGATGGACTCCAGCTGAGCGGCCACTTCGTCTTCGGCAGGGCGAATGTCGAACCAGTGGAACTTCTCCACGCCGTCCAGATAGGCCTTGTCGATCTTGGCGCCCTTGGACAGTTTCTGAGGGCCACCGTTGGCCACGCGGCCAGTCAGCAGCTTCTCGATACGGTCAAAGGAGTCGGCTTCGACGATACGCAGCTGGTCGTTCAGGTCCAGGCGGAAGCGCTTGAGTTCATCGTCGATGATCTGCTGAGCACGCTTGTCGCGCTGGATGCCTTCACGCGTGAACACCTGCACGTCGATCACGGTGCCTTGCGAGCCCTGATCCACACGCAGCGAAGTGTCCTTCACGTCGGAAGCCTTCTCGCCGAAGATGGCGCGCAGCAGCTTCTCTTCAGGCGTCAGCGTGGTCTCGCCCTTGGGAGTGACCTTGCCCACCAGCACGTCGCCGGGTTGCACTTCGGCGCCCACGTAGATGATGCCGGATTCGTCCAGGCGGTTCAGTTGCTGCTCGGACAGGTTGGGAATGTCGCGTGTGATTTCTTCGGCGCCCAGCTTGGTGTCGCGAGCCATGACCACGAGTTCCTCGATGTGGATCGAGGTGTAGCGATCGTCAGCCACGATGCGCTCGTTGATCATCACCGAGTCTTCGTAGTTGTAGCCGTTCCAGGGCATGAACGCGATCAGCATGTTCTGGCCGATGGCGATTTCGCCGAGGTCGGTCGACGCACCGTCCGCCAGCACATCACCCTTGGCCAGCTTGTCGCCACGGCTGACGATGGGGCGCTGGTGGATGTTGGTGTTCTGGTTGGAACGCTGGTACTTGATCAGGTTGTAGATGTCCACGCCGACTTCGCCGGCAACGGCTTCGTCGTCGTTCACACGGATCACGATACGGGTGGCGTCGACATAGTCCACGATACCGCCACGCTTGGCCGTCACGACAGTGCCGGAGTCAACCGCAGCCACGCGCTCGATACCGGTACCGACCATGGGCTTTTCAGGACGCAGCACAGGCACGGCCTGGCGCGACATGTTGGCACCCATCAAGGCACGGTTCGCGTCGTCATGCTCCAAGAACGGAATCAGCGAAGCGGCCACGGACACGATCTGCGCAGGCGACACGTCCATGTATTGCACGCGCTCGGCCAGCACCAGGGTGGATTCACCCTTTTCACGGGCCGACACCAGATCGCCCACCAGATTGCCTTCGGCATCCAGATCGGCGTTGGCCTGGGCGATCACGTACTTGCCTTCTTCGATGGCCGACAGGTAGTCGATGTCCATCGTGACCTTGCCGTCCACCACGCGACGATACGGGGTTTCGATGAAACCGTACTCGTTCAGGCGGGCGTACAGAGCCAGCGAGTTGATCAGACCGATGTTAGGACCTTCAGGCGTTTCGATAGGGCAGACGCGACCGTAGTGGGTCACGTGCACGTCACGCACTTCAAAGCCGGCACGTTCGCGGGTCAGACCGCCTGGGCCCAGGGCGGAAACACGACGCTTGTGCGTGATTTCTGCCAGAGGGTTGGTCTGGTCCATGAACTGCGACAGCTGCGAGGCGCCGAAGAACTCCTTCAGAGCCGCAGAGATGGGCTTGGAGTTGATCAGGTCGTGAGGCATCAGAGGCTCTTGCTCGGCCTGACCCAGACGTTCCTTCACCGCCTTTTCGATACGTGCCAAGCCGGTGCGGTACTGGTTCTCGGCCAGTTCGCCCACGCAACGCACGCGGCGGTTGCCCAGGTGGTCGATATCGTCGACTTCACCACGGCCATTGCGCAGGTCCACCAGGATCTTGACCACGGCCAGGATGTCTTCGTTGGACAGCACCATGGGACCGGTTGCGCCTTCGCGACCGATCTTGGCGTTGAACTTCATGCGGCCCACGCGCGACAGGTCATAGGTGTCGGCGTTGTAGAACAGGCGCTGGAACAGGGCCTGCACGGCGTCCTCGGTAGGAGGCTCGCCGGGACGCATCATGCGGTAGATGGCCACGCGCGCAGCGAACTCGTCCACGGTTTCATCGGTACGCAGGGTCTGCGAGATGTAGGCGCCTTGGTCCAGTTCGTTGGTGTAGATGCACTGGACATCCTGCACACCGGCGCTGCGCAGCTTCTTGAGCAGGGCTTCGGTCAGTTCTTCGTTGGCCTTGGCGATGATTTCGCCGGTGTCGGGATCAACGATGTTCTTGGCCAGCACACGGCCCAGCAGGAAGTCTTCAGGCACGCTGACGAACTTGGTGCCGGACTGCTCCAGCTCGCGGGTGTGGCGAGCGGTGATGCGCTTGTCCTTGGCGACCACGACCTTGCCGGCCTTGTCGGTGATGTCGAAACGTGCGACTTCGCCCTTCAGGCGCTCGGCCACGAATTCCATCTGGGCACCGCTGTCCATCAGGCGGAAGTTGTCGTTCACGAAGAACGTTGCCAGGATGGTTTCGGGCGTCATGCCGATGGCCTTCAGCAGGATCGACACCGGCATCTTGCGGCGACGGTCCACGCGGAAGTACAGCAGGTCCTTGGGGTCGAACTCGAAGTCCAGCCAGGAGCCGCGGTAGGGAATGATACGAGCCGAGAACAGCAGCTTGCCCGAGCTATGGGTCTTGCCCTTGTCGTGCTCGAAGAACACGCCAGGCGAACGGTGCAGCTGAGACACGATCACGCGCTCGGTACCGTTGATGATGAACGAGCCCTTGTCGGTCATCAGGGGCACTTCGCCCATGTAGACCTCTTGCTCCTTGACTTCCTTGACCACCTTGGACTGAGCCGTGGAAGACTCGCGGTCATAGATGATCAGCTGCACTTTGGCGCGCACAGCGGAAGCAAAGGTCAGACCACGGGTCTGGCACTCACGCACGTCGAAAGCAGGCTTGGCGAGGTTGTACTCGACAAACTTCATCTCCACAAAACCGT
Source organism: Comamonas resistens (assembly GCF_030064165.1). Classification (NCBI taxonomy): domain Bacteria; kingdom Pseudomonadati; phylum Pseudomonadota; class Betaproteobacteria; order Burkholderiales; family Comamonadaceae; genus Comamonas; species Comamonas resistens. The sequence goes on along the minus strand of NZ_CP125947.1, from coordinate 366,651 downwards.
TGTGAGAGACGATGGGGAAAGCAGAATCGAAGGCCGCTTGCAGGCCATCAATGGTACGTTTTTTGGGGGCTACATCTGCCTGCAGGAATGCTGTATAGGCATCTTTTTGCATCTGCAGCAGATAAGGCACTTCGAGCACGCTATCGCGGCTCCCGAAGCTTTTGCGGATTCGCTTGCGTTCGGTATAAGAATAGGCCATGAGATCTCCGGGCAAAGACATGAGTCCTGGGTCTGCGACGACTGCCCCACAGGAGGTTCTTCCTGCGGGCTTGGCGGTTGGCCACTACCAACCATGGCTGACGACGATGCGTTGCACATCGCCCGAACCAAGGCATCTTCTGCTGTCGGATTGTCAGAAGACACTAAAAAGCAGACTCCCTAGGAAACCTGCTTTCTGGTGTGTTCTTTCAGCGCGTTCCACAAGCGCCAAAGGCTGGAGACCCTTTTACGAGTCTCCAGCCCTTGATTTCACTGAATTACTTCAGTTCAGCCTTAGCACCGGCTTCCACCAGCTTCTTCACAGCGGCTTCAGCGTCAGCCTTGGGAGCGGCTTCCTTCACGGTCTTGGGAGCGCCGTCGACCAGATCCTTGGCTTCCTTCAGACCCAGGCCGGTGATTTCACGCACAGCCTTAATCACGGACACCTTGTTGGCGCCAGCTTCAGTCAGAACGACGTCGAAGTCGGTCTTTTCTTCAGCAGCAGCAGCACCACCAGCAGCGCCGCCAGCAGCGGGAGCAGCCATAGCAGCGGCGGACACGCCAAACTTCTCTTCAATAGCCTTGACCAGGTCGTTCAGTTCCAGAACAGTCATGCTGTCCAGGGCGGTCAGGAATGCGTCTTTATCGAATGCCATTTTGATTTCCTAAATCTATGTTGGTTTGTTTTGCCGCAATTAAGCTGCAGCTGCCTCGGCGGAACCTTCGCTCTTCTTTGCTGCCAGGGCGCCCAGCACAACGGCTGTACGCGACATAGGCGACATGAGCAAGCCGCACAGTTGTGCGAGCAGGACTTCCTTGGAGGGGATGTTTGCCAGTTGCTTAACGCCGTTGACGTCCAGGGCCTTGCCTGCAAACGCGCCACCGCGAATCACCAACTTGTCGTTGGTCTTCGCGAAGTCGGCCACCACCTTGGCGGCAGCCACTGCGTCTTCAGAGAAGCCATAGACCAGCGGGCCAGTCATCTGGTCAGCCACCACGTCAAACTGGCTGCCAGCCACAGCACGGCGGGCCAGGGTGTTCTTCAACACGCTGAGGCTCACGCCCTTGCTGCGTGCATCAGCGCGCAGTTTGGTCATGTCGGCGACCGTGATGCCACGGTATTCCGCGATCACAAGCGTTTGAGCTTTAGCGGCGAGGCTGGTCACTTCATTGATGACCGCTTCTTTCTCACTGCGATTCAGACTCAAGGTCTACTCCTTCAAATGCGCACTTGGAGCGAACTCCGCATGCGCGCTCTTGTTGCAGCGACCAACTGTTTTGGAAATTCTTCCATCTGCAGCGGGATCGCCATCTGCGTTGGTCATCATGATTAAGTGATCGAATCACACCAACGGTCTTGGATGACCCACCCGGATTGACATCCGAGTGACCCACCACACCAGATGAGCCTGGGCTCACCTGACGATTTCTAGCAATTACGCCGAGATGGTTTGCGTGTCGACGCGAACGCCCACACCCATGGTCGACGAAACCGCAACCTTGCGCAGGTACAGACCCTTGCTGGTAGCAGGCTTGGCCTTGTTCAGGGCATCGATCAGAGCAGCCAGGTTGCCTTGCAGCTTCTCGGTGTCGAACGAGCGACGGCCGATGGTGCCGTGGATGATACCGGCCTTGTCCACGCGGAACTGCACTTGACCAGCCTTGGCGTTCTTCACAGCCGTAGCCACGTCAGGAGTCACGGTGCCAACCTTGGGGTTAGGCATCAGACCACGTGGGCCCAGGATCTGGCCCAGCTGACCCACCACACGCATAGCGTCGGGAGCAGCGATCACCACGTCGAAAGGCATGTCACCAGCCTTGACTTGAGCAGCCAAGTCGTCCATACCCACCACGTCTGCACCGGCAGCCTTGGCTTCTTCAGCCTTGGCACCTTGTGCGAACACGGCCACGCGAGCAGTCTTGCCGGTACCGTGAGGCAGAACCACGGCGCCACGCACCACTTGGTCCGACTTCTTGGCATCCACGCCCAGTTGCACAGCCACGTCGATGGACTCATCAAACTTGGCAGTTGCAGCTTCCTTCACCAGAGCCACAGCGTCGGTGAAAGCGTACAGCTTGTTGGAATCAACCTTGCCCTGGAGAGCTTTTTGCTTCTTGGTCAGCTTGGCCATTTACACACCCTCCACGATCACGCCCATCGAACGGGCAGAACCAGCCAGCGTACGCACGGCGGCGTCGACGTCAGCGGCATTCATGTCCTTCAGCTTGGTGTTGGCGATCTCTTCCAGCTGAGCGCGAGTGATCTTGCCAACCTTGTTCTTCAGAGGATTGGAAGAGCCCTTGTCCAACTTCACAGCCTTCTTGATCAGAACGGTTGCGGGAGGAGTCTTGATGATGAACGTGAAGCTCTTGTCAGCAAAAGCCGTGATCACCACAGGCAGAGGCAGACCGGGCTCGACACCTTGGGTCTGGGCGTTGAACGCCTTGCAGAATTCCATGATGTTGAGGCCACGCTGACCCAGCGCAGGACCAATGGGAGGGGAAGGATTGGCCTTACCAGCTGGCACTTGCAGCTTGATGAAGCCGACGATTTTTTTCGCCATGTTGAGCTCCTTACGGGTATAGCGCCACCTGCAATCTTTGCCGGCAGCTCCCCGAGGTTGCTGACTCTATAAAAAAGCTTCGCATCGAGTCAAAAAATGCGAAGCCCTAGATTCTATTGCGAATCTCAAGTTTTCTCAACTTGAGAGAATTCCAATTCCACAGGAGTCGCACGGCCAAAGATGGTGACCGAGACACGCAGACGGTTCTTTTCGTAGTTGACTTCTTCGACGGAGCCGTTGAAATCTGCGAAAGGACCTTCCTTGACTCGCACCATCTCGCCGACCATGAACTCGACTTTGTGACGCGGCTTCTCGGTGCCTTCCTGCATCTGATCGACGATCTTGCGGATTTCCTCTTCAGAGATCGGCGCTGGGCGATTCTTGGCGCCACCCACAAAGCCCGTCACCTTGCTGGTGTGCTTGACCAGGTGCCAAGTGTCATCTTCCATGACCATCTCGACAAACACATAGCCGGGGAACAAGCGACGCTCGGTCGTACGGCGTGCACCATTGCGCATCTCGACCACTTCTTCAGAAGGTACCAGGATACGTCCAAACTTGGATTGCATACCGGAGCGGGCAATACGCTCGGTAATATTGCGCTCGACCGCCTTCTCCATACCCGAGTAGGCGTGAACGATATACCAACGCAGATCTGGATTAGCAGATGCTGCTCCATCGTTCACATCTGTATCGACAGCATCAGCCATTACTTCCTCCAGCCCAAAATCAGGTCGTACAAAACCCATTCCAGAGTTTTATCGGTGAACCACAAGAACAAGGCCATCACCACCACAAAAGCGAACACGTACAAAGTCATTTGCAGTGTTTCCTTGCGGGTAGGCCAAACGACCTTCTTCACTTCACGCCAAGCATCTCGCGCAAAGCCAGTAAAACGCTTGCCTGGCTCAGAGATCAGGAATACTCCAGCAGCAGCGAGCAGCCCCACGATCAGAGCAGCCCACTGGGCAACGGATCCTTGCTTGCTCAGCAGATAAAAGCCAGCAATAGAAGCAACGACTAAAGCCGCGACTGCGGCAAGCTTTGCTTTGTCAGCGCCAGAGCTGACTGTTTCAACCTGAGTAGTGGCCATATTTCATTTCAAATGTGCAAAATTTTGCACAATTTCAAGACACTAAAGCCCGCCAAAGGCGGGCTCTTGTTGATTCCACCATTAAGAGGTGGCAGGGGCAGTAGGAATCGAACCTACAACCTTCGGTTTTGGAGACCGACGCTCTGCCAATTGAGCTATACCCCTACAAACCAATAATTAAGCAATGATCTTGGCAACCACACCGGCACCAACAGTACGACCACCTTCGCGGATAGCGAAACGCAGACCTTCTTCCATAGCGATAGGAGCGATCAGCTTCACGGTGATCGACACGTTATCGCCAGGCATCACCATTTCCTTGCCTTCGGGCAGCTCGATGGAGCCGGTCACGTCGGTGGTACGGAAGTAGAACTGAGGACGGTAGTTGTTGAAGAAAGGAGTGTGACGACCGCCTTCGTCCTTCGACAGCACATACACCTCAGCGGTGAAGTGGGTGTGGGGCTTGATGGAGCCGGGCTTGCACAGCACTTGGCCGCGTTCCACGTCTTCACGCTTGGTTCCGCGCAGCAGCAGACCCACGTTGTCACCAGCCTGACCTTGGTCCAGCAGCTTGCGGAACATTTCCACGCCGGTCACGGTGGTCTTGACGGTGTCCTTGATACCGACGATTTCGATTTCTTCGCCGACCTTGATGATGCCGCGCTCGATACGGCCGGTCACCACGGTACCACGACCGGAGATGGAGAACACGTCTTCCACAGGCATCACGAAGGCGCCGTCAACAGCACGCTCGGGAGTGGGGATGTAGGTGTCCAGAGCTTCGGCCAGGCGCAGGATAGCGGGTTCACCCTTGTCGGATTGGTCGCCTTCCAGAGCCAGCTTGGCGGAACCGCGGATGATGGGGGTGTCATCACCGGGGAAGTCGTACTTGGACAGCAGCTCGCGCACTTCCATTTCGACCAGTTCCAGCAGTTCTTCGTCGTCCACCATGTCGGCCTTGTTCAGGAACACGATGATGTAGGGCACGCCCACCTGACGCGACAGCAGGATGTGCTCGCGAGTCTGGGGCATGGGGCCGTCAGCAGCGGAGCAAACCAGGATAGCGCCGTCCATCTGGGCAGCACCGGTAATCATGTTCTTCACATAGTCAGCGTGACCGGGGCAGTCCACGTGAGCGTAGTGACGAGCAGCGGTTTCGTACTCGACGTGCGAAGTGTTGATGGTGATACCACGGGCCTTTTCTTCAGGCGCGTTGTCGATCTGCGAGTAGTCCTTGGCTTCACCGCCGAAGTGCTTGGACAGTACGGTGGCGATAGCAGCAGTCAGGGTGGTCTTGCCGTGGTCAACGTGACCGATGGTGCCCACGTTCACGTGGGGCTTGGTGCGCTCGAATTTTTCTTTTGCCATTTTTCCGACTCCGAAAAAACTAAATTACTGCAAGAGGATATCGGCGCAACCCTATCAAAGCGAGCGCACCAGAAAATGGTGCCCATGGCGGGAATCGGACCCGCGACCTCTCCCTTACCAAGGGAGTGCTCTACCACTGAGCCACATGGGCATCGAAATTGCAAAATGCAACCTCAAAAATCTTTGCTCGCAAACTGGAGCGGGAGACGGGAATCGAACCCGCGTCATTAGCTTGGAAGGCTAGGGTTCTACCATTGAACTACTCCCGCACAGATTTACTGCACGCAGTCACTATTTCTAGCAACCTCTCTTCTTCACCAAATTGGTGGAGGGGACAGGATTCGAACCTGTGTACGCGTTAGCGGGCAGATTTACAGTCTGCTGCCTTTAACCACTCGGCCACCCCTCCGAAGAGACTCGAATTGTAGCACCGTTTTTTCAGCTCAAAAGAAATCAGGGATTTTTTTGTTTTGCCGATCGACGTTTACTGGCGCGGCTGGCGGGGATCGAACCCACGACCCTTGGCTTCGGAGGCCAATACTCTATCCACTGAGCTACAGCCGCGAATCCGTTAGTCACACCATGCATGGCCAACAACAATTCAACCTCGCAATTATTGCACAGCTTTCGACCTCGAATTACGAACTCAAGCGAAATCCCAAACCGGACAAATAGACCTCGACCGACATCATCCCAACATCAACCAACGGGAAACTACCCTTATTCAAAACCCAGCCATGTATGAGTCCCACAAACAGAGAGTGCAAGCCCAGCGCAGCCTCCTGCGGCGAAATGGCCAGCTGCAAGGACTGCTCCCGCGCTGCCAGGATCAGGTCACGGGTGAATTTTTCCTGGGACAGCCTGGCGCTTTCCACATGGCGCTCCCGCACCGCCTCCAGCTCGCCGACATATTCCATCTTGAACAAGGCCGTTTCAAAGACCTTCCGACGTCGCTCATCCCCATCCAGACTCTCGAAAACTGCAAGCATGGATCGCCGAATGCGCTGCAGCGGCGGCAACTCACCATACTTGTCGTCGCAGATTTCATCAAAAGGCATGCAGATGCGCGCCAGCATGGACGAAAAAACGTCGACCTTGTCCTTGAAGTGCCAATACACAGCACCACGCGTCGCCCCCGCACGCAAAGCGATATCCCCCAGAGAGGTGCGAGAAACGCCCTTTTCGAAGAACACCTCTTCCGCCGCATCCAACAGCTTGGTCCGGGTTTCATCGGCCTCCGCCTTGGTTCTACGCGCCATCACTTTTCCTTTTCACCGCTTGAGCACCTGCACAACCACAAAAAAACCCACCTTTACAAGCTTCCGGTGTGAATTTTTCTAATTATACATTTATGCATGTATGTATAATTCGACGCATTGTGAAAGGGAGAGCTTTCAGTCAACATCTCCCCAAGTTTCGAGCGCAGCCCTGGAGGGCTGCGCTCTTCTGTTGTTTTTCAAATGTCTACCGGAAGGACTTTCATGCATCACATGTATGAAAAAAACCAGGCTCAGCAACACAAGCTCCTGTTTACCCCCAGCCACACTCGTGCAGCGGTCATCGGCCTGTCCTTGATTGCGGCTCTGGGTCTTGCTGCCTGCAATGACAAAAGAGACGATCCACAAAAAGCACAGGCAGCAGCCCAAGGCAAGCCTCCTGAAGTGGGGGTGGTGACGGTCGAGCTACAGAACGTGCCACTGGTTGCCGACCTTCCTGGCCGCCTTGAGGCTTCGCGCATCGCTCAGGTGCGCGCTCGCGCTGCAGGCATTGTGCAAAAGCGACTCTTCCAGGAGGGTTCGGACGTCAAGGCCGGGCAGACGCTGTTCCAGATCGACAACACGCCTTACCGAGCCAATCTGCAAAGTGCGCAAGCGACGCTGGCACAGGCCGAAGCCAATCTGGCGCAAGCCGCCGCCACTGCCCGCCGCTACAAGCCTCTGGTAGAGGCCAATGCCATCAGCAAGCAGGAATACGACACGGCGATCGCCAATGAAAAAGCGGCCCAGGCACAGGTCGCTGCAGGCAAGGCAGCCGTGACCAATGCCAACGTCAACCTTGGTTACGCCAGCGTCACCGCGCCCATTTCTGGCCGTATTGGGCGTGCACTGGTTACTGAAGGTGCTCTCGTAGGCCAAGGTGACGCCACCCAGCTGGCTACCATCCAGCAGATCAACCCCCTGTATGTGAACGTGACTCAGTCGGCTTCCGACATCATGCGCATGCGCGAGGCAATCAATTCCGGCAAGTTAGCAAAGGTAGGCAATAACGGTATCAAGGTCCACGTCCGTTTGGACGATGGCAAGGAATACCCGCTCCCCGGCAAGCTGCTGTTCACTGATCTGAGCGTAGATCCCTCCACGGGTCAGGTCAGCGTGCGCGCAGAGCTACCCAACCCCGAAGGCATGCTGTTGCCCGGCACCTATGTGCGCGTGAGCCTGGAGCAAGCCCAGATTGATAGCGCAGCCTTGATTCCACAACAGGCCGTGACGCGCAATGAAAAGGGCAACTTTGTCATGGTTGTGGCAGAGGATGGCACCGTCGCTCCCCGCCCCGTGCAGATCAGCCAGTCTCAGGGCACGAACTGGATCGTCACTTCCGGCCTCAAGGCTGGCGAGAAGGTCATGGTCGACGGTCTGATCAAGGTTGGCATGGGAGCCAAGAAAGTGACCCCCGTGCCATGGAAGGGTGACGCCCCTGCCGCAGCGCCGGCTGCTGCTCCAGCCGCTGCAGATCAAGCACAGGGCAAGCCAGCTGCGGCCCAAGCCGAAAAAGCAGACAGCGCCCAGACCGGCAAGTAAATCAGGCAGCACTGTATGTCCAAATTTTTTATTCACCGACCGATTTTTGCCTGGGTGATTGCGATTTTCGTGATCCTCGCAGGCGTCATATCCATCACACGGCTACCCGTGTCGCAGTTCCCGACCGTTGCACCCCCTACCATCACGGTGACAGCGACCTATCCTGGCGCCACGGCCCAGACCATGACGGACTCCGTTCTGCAGCTCATTGAGCGTGAAATGAACGGCGCCACCGGCATGATGTACATGGATACCAGTGCCTCGGCCACCGGCCAAGGCACATTGACCGTGACTTTCGAGCCCGGAACCAACCAGGATCTGGCTCAGGTGGACGTGCAAAACCGCCTGGCCCGTGTGCAATCCCGGCTGCCGCAAATTGTGCAGTCGCTGGGCGTGCGCGTTGAGAAGTCCATGAGCAACTTCCTGATGATTCTGGCTTTCAAGTCAGAGACAGGAGAGACCTCACGCGACGACATCGCCGACTACGTCAACCGCAACGTGCTGCCAGAGATCCAGCGTCTGGATGGCGTGGGCAAGGCACAGCTTTTTGCATCCGGCCGCGCCATGCGCATCTGGGTGGACCCTGCCAAATTACAGGGCTACAACATGTCGATCGCACAGGTCAACTCGGCCATCGCGTCGCAGAACCTGCAGATCTCGGGCGGCTCCCTGGGCAACACACCCAGCCTTCCCGGCACCAACATGAACGCCACGATTGTGGTTCCTGGCCAGCTCTCCACACCTGAAGAATTCGCCGAGGTTGTGCTGCGCTCCAATTCGGATGGCTCGACCGTTCGCATCAAGGACATCGGCCGCGTGGAACTGGGCACGGAAAGCTATGGTTTCGAGTCTCGCCTGAATGGCAAGCCCGCCGTGGCCATGGCCGTGCAGCTGACCGCTACCGCAAACGCCATGGCAACAGCCAAGCTGGTTTACGCCAAGATGGCAGATCTGGCACCCTTCCTGCCCGCCGGCGTGGAATGGTCCTCGCCCTATGACACCTCCAAGTTCGTGAAGATCTCCATCGAGAAGGTGGTGCACACGCTGCTCGAAGCCATCGTGCTCGTGTTCATCGTGATGCTGATCTTCCTGCAGAACATCCGCTACACCCTGATTCCCACCATCGTCGTGCCTATCGCGCTGCTTGGCACGTTTGCCGTGATGCTGGTTTCGGGCCTGAGCATCAACATTCTGGCCATGTTCGCCATGGTGCTGGTGATCGGTATCGTGGTGGACGATGCCATCGTGGTGGTGGAAAACGTCGAACGTATCATGGCGGAAGAAGGTCTTGCGCCCAAGGAAGCCACGATCAAGGCCATGGGCCAGATCCAGGGCGCCGTGGTGGGCATTACCGTGATTCTGGTGACCGTGTTCCTTCCGCTGGCCCTGTTCGGTGGCGCCACCGGCGCGATCTATCGCCAGTTCTCGCTGGTGATGGCCATCTCCATCTTCTTCTCGGGCTTCTTTGCCCTAACTCTGACGCCGGCCTTGTGCGCAACCATGCTCAAGCCCATTCCCAAGGGTCATGCGCATGACAAGAAGACCGGCCTGCTCGGCCCCTTCTACAACTGGTTCAACCGCAAGTTCGAAGCTGGCACCAACCGCTACTCCGGCGCTCTGACGGGCGTGGTCAAGCGCTCCGTGCAGGCCATCATCGTCTACGCGCTGGTGATCGCAGGTGCAGCCTTCATCTTCCTAAAACTGCCAACCTCCTTCCTGCCTGTGGAAGACCAGGGTTATGTGATTTCGCTGACCCAGCTGCCTCCTGGTGCAACACTGGAACGCACCAGCAACACCATGGGCGAACTCGAAAAGTTTGCACTGAGCCAGCCTGAAACAGCCGACATCGTGAGCATCATCGGTTTTAGCTTTGCCGGCCAAGGCCAGAACGTGGGCCTTTCCTTCACTACGCTGAAGGACTGGTCGGAGCGCAAGGCCCAGGGCTCGGACGCCAAGTCGTTTGCAGGACGGGCCATGGGCGCCATGATGGCTCTGCGTGATGGTTTCATCTACACGCTGGTGCCACCCTCGATTCCTGAACTGGGCAATAGCGACGGCTTTACCTTCCGCCTGCAGGACCGCTCCGCCAAGGGTCATGCTGCTTTGCTCGCGGCCCGCAACGACCTGATTCAGAAGGCCAATGCCAGCCCCGTTCTCACCGGAGTGCGCTTTGACGGTGTGGACGATGCGCCCCAATGGCAGATCGACATCAACCGTGATGCGGTCTATGCACAGAAGGTCAGCATCGCCGACATCGCCACCACGCTGTCGGCAGCCCTGGGTTCGACCAACTCCACGGACTTCCCCAACAAGGGCTATATGCAGCGCGTGACGATTCAGGCCGACGCGGCTCGCCGCATGCAGCCCGAAGATGTGCTGAAACTGACTGTGCCCAACTCCGACGGCCAGTTGGTGGAACTGTCTTCCCTGGCCACGACCAAGTGGGTCAACGGTCCCATGCAGATGTCCCGTTACAACGGCTACGCCTCCATGAGCATCACCGGCCAGGCCAAGCCCGGCTACACCAGCGGTGACGCGATGAAGGAAATGGAAAAGCTGGCCAAGGACCTGCCCGAAGGCTTCGGCTATGAGTGGACAGGCCAGTCGCTGGACGAAATGAAAGCAGGCTCCTCCGCCATGCTGCTCTATGCCTTCTCTTTGCTGGCCGTGTTCCTCTGCCTGGCTGCTCTGTATGAAAGCTGGAGCATCCCGCTGTCCGTGCTGCTGGTCGTGCCTCTGGGCGTGTTCGGTGCCGTGGCTGGTGTGATGATGCGCAGCATGCCTAACGACATCTACTTCCAGGTGGCGCTGATCACGGTGATTGGTCTCTCGGCCAAGAACGCCATTCTGATCGTGGAGTTCGCCAAGGATCTGCATGCCCAGGGCAAGAGTGCACTGGAAGCCGCCCTGGAGGCCGGCCATCTGCGCTTTCGCCCCATTCTGATGACCTCGCTGGCCTTCATTCTGGGTGTGGTGCCGCTGTATATCGCCTCCGGCGCCAGCGCGGCCAGTCAAAAGGCCATCGGCACCGGCGTGTTCTGGGGCATGGTGATCGGCACGCCTCTGTCCGTGTTCCTGGTGCCTGTGTTCTTTGTCGCCGTATTCAAGTTCTTCGGCAAAAAGCCTGGGCAAGACAACAACGCCACTTCCCCTGCAGCCATCTCTGCAGCGCAGGGAGGCTCGCAACATGAATAAGACTCTGCTTCCTATCGCCTTGGCCAGCGCGCTGCTGGCCGGCGGCTGCTCTTTCATTCCTCAGCTGGATCGCCCGGCCCTGCCGGTGGCCGACCAGTTCCCTGCGGCTGCATCACAGACCGCAGGCCAGGTCGCGGCTGCTGACATTCCCTGGCAGCAGTTCTTCACCGATCCGCGCCTGCAGCAGGTCATTCAGCTGGCCCTGGATAACAACCGCGACTTGCGCGTGGCCATGCTCAATATCGAGAAGGCCCAGGCTCAATACCAGATCCAGCGCGCCAGCCAGTTCCCTGAATTGGCTGCAGCCGCAGGCGGCCAGCGGGCACGCAGCCAGCTGACAGGCCAGTACGGCAACAGCTTCACGGCCGGGTTGACCATGCCCAGCTGGGAAATTGACTTCTGGGGACGCATCAGCAGTCTCAAGGAGCAGGCTCTGGCCCAGTATCTGGCCACCGAGGAAGGTCGCAAGGCTGCGCAAATCAGCCTGATCTCCAACGTCGCCAATACCTGGCTGAACCTGCAGGCCGATGAAGAGCTGATGAGCATCTCGCGCCGCACCCTGGGCACACGGGAGCAGTCCATCAAGCTGACCAAGCTGCGCCTGGATGCGGGTGTGACCTCCGAGCTGGACTTCCGCCAGGCCCAGTCGCTGACCGAAAGCGCCCGCGCCACGCTGGCCCAGCAAACGCGTCAACGCGAACTCGATGCCAACGCGCTGACCCAATTGGTGGGGCAGACCTTGCCAGCCGAGCTGCTGTCAGGCATGCAGGGCAAGAAGCTGGCCGACTTGCCTCCGCTGGCCGATGTCCCGGCAGGCCTGCCCTCCGACCTGCTGCTGCGTCGTCCCGATGTGCGTCAGGCCGAGCAAAGCATGATTGCCGCCAATGCCAGCATTGGTGCGGCACGCGCGGCCTTCTTCCCGAATATCTCGCTGACGGCTTCTGCAGGCTTTGCCAATCCTGAAATCTCGGACCTGTTCAGTTCGGGCTCCAAGTACTTCAGCGTCGCACCGTCGCTGTATCTGCCCATCTTCAACGCTGGCCGCAACCGGGCCAATCTGCAGGTAGCTGAGGCCAACCAGAAGATTGCCGTGGCGCAGTACGAGCAGGCCATTCAGGCCGCGTTCCGCGAAACCTCGGACGCACTGGTCAGCCGCCAGACACTGCAGGAACAGTTGCAGGCCCAGGCCCGCCAGCTGGAAGCAGAACAGGTGCGCTACAAGCTGTCGGACCTGCGCTACACCAACGGCGTGGCCAGCTATCTGGACCTGCTGGATGCGCAGCGCTCGCTGTTTGCCCTGGAGCAATCGGTGGTGCAGGTTCGCCTGCAGCAGCTACAAAACCAGGTCAATCTGTACAAGGTGCTGGGCGGTGGCTGGACCGAGCCGGCAGCCGGCAGCAATGCGGCGGCAGCCAACTCCGCGACCACCGTTCAATAAACACTGAACACTACAGCTTCACAAGCTGGTACTCCAAAGGCGTCTTCGGACGCCTTTTTTCATCGCCGGGCCGTCCCAAGATGAAAAACGCCCCTCTTGGAGGGGCAACGGCCACACGAAGTGTGGCAAGCGTGGGGTGCCATTTTTCATGGGCGCAGCAGGCTGTGGCGTAAAAGCCAAGCAGAGGTTGATCCAACTCAACTCCTTTATGCCACGGCCGTCAACCCGTATCGTCGTGCACTGGCGTTCTTTACCCCCACTTCTATAATGGATTGTTAATTCCCTTCCCACGACCTCAGAGGACTTCATGAGCGAGCAACACCACGAAGAAGCCCATACCGGCCCCATCAAAAATCCCAAGCATCTGCTGCTTGCCGTCTTCTTCTCGTTTGTCGTTCCTGTCTTCGTCATCATCGGTCTGGTGAAGTTTGTGACCGCTTCCGACACCAGTGGTGCCGGCACAGCCAACGCCGAAATGGCCAAGGCCATGCGCCTTCAGAAAGTGGGTTCCGTGGAAATCCGCGATGCCAATCGCCCTCTGCGCGGCGGTGAAGAGGTTTACAAGTCCCAGTGCTCGGCCTGCCACGCCACCGGTGCCGCCGGTGCACCCAAGTTCCAGGACGCTGCCGCCTGGGGCCCTCGCATCAAGCAAGGCCTGGAAACCCTGATCCACTCGGCCCTTGCCGGCAAGGGCGCCATGGCGGCCCAGGGCGGCGGCGAGTTCAATGACACCGAAATTGCACGCGGCGTGGTCTTCATGGCCAATGCCGCAGGCGGCAACTTCCCCGAGCCCAAGGCTCCGGCCGGCGCGGCTGGTGACGCAGCTCCTGCCGCCGAACCGGCAGCAGCGCCCGCCCCTGCTGCAGAGCCGGCTCCGGCACCTGTAGCTGCACCAGCAGCCGCCGCACCCGCAGCTTCCGCGGCCGCCGATGTGGGCAAGAATATCTACAGCACCACCTGCGTGGCTTGCCACGGCAGCGGTGTGGCAGGAGCCCCCAAGTTTGGCGACAAGGCAGCCTGGGCCCCCTTCATTGCCAAGGGCATCGACGACATGGTGCAAAAAGCCACGCAAGGCGTGGGTGCCATGCCTCCCAAGGGGGGCTCTACCGCTTCGGATGCAGACTTCAAGGCAGCCATTCAGTACATGGTGGATGCGGCCAAGTAAGAGCCATCCCGCCCATGAAAAAACCGGCTTCACGCCGGTTTTTGTGTTTTTGGCCTCCAGCGCTTATACATAAAGCGCAAGCAGCTATGTTTTTTGCTCCCCCTCGGGGTTGAGCACATAGCCAAACTGTGCGGGCAGCTGTGCAAAAGCCAGCTCCTGCACCTCTGGCAGCTCAGCCCTTTCCAGCGCCTCGGCCGCATCCAGCATATCCAGGCTGTGCACCATGCCCAGACCTTGCGGCAGCAACAAATACAGCCGCCCTTGCTCGTCCATTACGGCTTGCTGCACCTCGGCCAATGGATGCTGCATGCCGGTATGGCTGCGCAATATCAGGCCCTGGTCAGCACGATGCAGGCGCCATATCCACGGAGCAACTTCCAGCTCCACATAGACACGCTGCGGGCCATTCTGAAAAAACCAGCGGCCATCCTGCCCGGCCAGGTAATTGCGCGCTATGAATTCCAGCAATTTTTCATGGCGCAGCACATGACCTTTGCTCCCTTTTGCCCCGCTGCCAAACGCGCCGCAGGCTTGCGCCTCGGCATCACGCAGCCACCACTGGCCGCGTGCATCCAGAGCCAGCCAGCCATAGCAGGCGGGCACATTGGGCCACTTGGCCATGGCCTGCTTCACGATGTCATCCATTTTTCGTCTCCTGATTCTGCCAATTCTGCGCTGGCAGCCATTGGCCCAGCCACGCCGCCACCGCCTGCGGCATGGCTTGCACATGGCCAGGCCAGCTGCCGCTGGAAAAACCGACATGCCCCCCATGTTCGGGCTGCCATAGCTGCACCGATGCGCTGACCTCCGCCTTTGTGGGCAGACTGCCGGCGGGAACAAAAGGATCGTTGCGGGCATTGAGCAACAGCAGCGGCACCGTGACCTGCCGCAACAAGGGTTTGGCAGATGCCTTGCGCCAATAGTCATCGGCATCCACAAAGCCGTGCACAGGGGCGGTGAACACATCGTCAAACTCGCGCAGCGTGCGGGCACGTTGCAATCTGGCCCTGTCAAACAGCCCCGGGGATTGCTGCCATTTACCCAAGGCCTTGGGCACCAGGGTCCGCATGAACATGGGTGTGTAGAGCCAACGGCTCACCCCTCGCCCCAACTGGGCTCCGCCCGCCACCAGATCCAGCGGTGCACAAACGACAGCCACCGCCCTTACCACCTGCTGTGCAGCCTGCTGCTGCAGCCCCGCCCAACGCGCCAGCGCATTCCCCCCCAGTGAAACACCCATGGCCAGCAATTCACCACCTGCTTGTGACTGCAGCCTGCGCAGTATCCAGTCCACCTCGGCCGCATCGCCTGAATGATAGGCGCGCAGCAAGCGATTGGGCTCACCGCTGCAACCCCTGAAATGCGGCACGGCCAATTGCCAGCCTCGCTGGGCGCACACCTCGGCCATGGCCCGCGCGTAATGGCTGGCCGATGACCCTTCCAGCCCGTGAAACAGGGCCAAGGTCGGCGCATCGGCCGCAACAGCATGGCTGGAAAAATCCACATCGATGAAATCTGCATCCCCGGTTTCCCAACGCTCGCGCCGCCAGGGCCGGGCCTGCTGCCCTCGCAAATGGCTGCGTGCACAAAGCGCCGACCAGATGGTCTGCACATGACCGCCGGGTTGCCACCAGGGAGAACGAAAACGCTCAAGGCTCATGATGAACTCTCAGCCAGTCTTGCAGCTCGGTCTGCAGGCCATCTTTTTGTGCGGCGCGCCACACACGCTCGGGCGCAGCCACATGAATGCCGGGAGGCGCTTGCAGCAAAGCCGCCTCCACCAGTCTGGCCACATGCATGGCACGCACCGGCCTGTCGCCTTGCGGCACCATATAGCTGAGCGCCGACAGCATGGCTCTTGCCACGCGGTGCAGCACATTGCCAGCGCCAAGCCTGGCGGGCTCGCGGGCCGATCGCACCAGAATCAATCGCTCAAAGCCCAGGGCCGCCACTTGCTGTTCATCCACATTGGCCAGCCCCTGGCGTATGGACTGCGGCAAACTGCCCATATCGTGCGGCAGCACCACCGCCAGAGTCTGCACCCCGCAGGCACGCATCCACTGTGCAACTGCCTGCAGCTGCGCTGGTTGCGGTGTCCATAAAGCCCGCTCTCGTTGGTAAAAGGGCCGTGGAGGCTCGAACATGATGAGCCCCACCTCCGCCGCCTGCAGCGGCCACTGCAACGCGTCATCGCCGGTCTGCGGCAGCAACTGCATGTCGCGCAGGCCCTCGGTATAGCGTTCACGCGCCAGCACCTGTACCAATGCATATCGCTGCCCGCCCACTACACGATTGAGCACCTCGTTACCCAGCGGGCCGGTGGCTCCTGCCAGCAGCATGCGCGGCCTGGCCACGGCAGCAGGCCCCGGGCGCTGCGCGCCCCGCAAAACATCTAGAGGAGGAAAAGAGGACATGGATGGCTCAGAGTACACGGCGAGCAGCCAAGGACGCACAGGTGCAGGCGAGACCTTATGCTATCGTTTCAGCCTTATTCTCGCGAATGGAAGACCCCCATGAAACGTTGGCTCCTCGTGCTTGCGACCGCTGCGTCGATGTTCTCTCTGACAGGTTGTGGCTACAACGACTTTCAACGGCTGGACGAAAAGTCCAAGGCCGCCTGGAGCGAGGTGCTGAACCAGTACCAGCGCCGTGCCGACCTCGTCCCCAATATCGTGGCCACCGTCAAGGGCGAAGCCAGCTTCGAGCAGGACACGCTGACCAAGGTCATTGAAGCGCGCTCCAAGGCCACCTCCATTCAGGCCACTCCCGAGCTGATCAACAACCCCGAAGCCTTCAACAAGTTTCAGCAAGCCCAAGGCGAGCTGTCCAGCGCGCTGTCACGCCTGATGGTCGTGGCGGAGAAATACCCGGACCTCAAGGCCAACCAGGCCTTCCGCGATCTGCGCGTGACGCTGGATGGCACGGAAAACCGCATTGCCGTGGCGCGCAACGAGTACATAGGCACCGTGCAGGCCTACAACGTGCTGGCTCGCAGCTTCCCGACCAATATCACGGCCAAGATCTTCGGCTACCCTCTCAAGCCCAACTTCACGGTGCAAAACGAAGCCCAGATCTCCCAGCCCCCGCAGGTGGACTTCTCCGCGACACCGGCGGCTCCAGCCTCGCCCGCAGGCAGCAAATAATTGATGGTGCGCGTGAGCCTGCATCCGCAAAAACAACTGCCAGCGCTTTTTCATCAAGCGCTGGCAGCAATGGTTTTTGCATGCTTATGCTTGCTGTGCAGCCTGCCTGCCGTCGCCCAGAACAGCGCCGGCACGCAGCTGCAGCCCGTGCCCCAGCTCACGGGTCGGGTCATTGACCAAAGCGGCACGCTCAGCAGCACCGATGTGCAGTCGCTCAGCGCTCAGCTCAAAAAACTGGAAGACGAGACCGGTGCGCAGCTCGTCGTGCTGATGGTGCCCAGCACTGCGCCCGAGGACATCGCGGCCTATGCTTGGCGCGTTGCCAGCAGCTGGAAACTGGGACGCCAGGAGATTGGCGACGGCTCGCTGATCGTGGTGGCCAAGAATGACCGGCGCATGCGCATCGAAGTGGCTCGCAAGCTCGAAGGTGCGATTCCCGACATCATGGCCGCCCGCATCATCGATGGAGCCATGAAGCCACGCTTTCGCAACGATGATTACGCGGGCGGTCTGTCTGCAGCCATCGACCAGATGAGCTTGCTGATCCATGGCGAAAAGCTGCCAGCTCCCGAACCCAAGCGGGCCAGCAAGTCCTGGACGCAGTACACGGACTTTCTGCTGCCCCTGCTCTTCTTCGGCTTTCCCATTGGCATCGCCATCGCACGCGCCATCTTCGGGCGCTTTCTCGGCTCCCTGGTCGTCGCCGGTGTTGCAGGCTTCGCTGTCTATGTGGTCACGACCAGCCTCATCATTGCCGGCATTGCTGCCGTTCTGGGCCTGCTCTTTACCTTGCTGTCCAATCTGTCCGGCGGCGGGAGAGGAGGAGGTGGCGGCGGCGGCCCCTACATCAGCACTGGCGGAGGCGGCTGGAGCGGTGGCGGAGGAGGCTTTGGTGGCGGAGGTGGTTTCAGCTCCGGTGGCGGCGGCAGCTTTGGTGGCGGCGGCGCCTCGGGAGACTGGTGAAATGAGCAACGTTTTTCATCGCTTTGCACGCCTGGTGCGCCACCGCTGGGCCGAGCTGCATCTGCGCAAGGCTCTGCCCCCTGCCACCCTTCAGGAGCTTGAGCAGCTGATCGCCAAAAGCGAGCTGGGCCACACCGGCCAGGTACGCATTTGCGTGGAGGCAGGCCTGCCCTTCAGCTATATCTGGCGCGACGCGACGGCACGCCAGCGCGCGATCTCCCTGTTCGGCAAGCTGCGTGTCTGGGATACCGAGCACAACAACGGTGCCCTCATCTATCTGCTGCTGGCCGACCATGCGATAGAGATCGTGGCCGACCGCGCTCTGGATCGCACCATGAGCACCGAGCAGTGGCAAACCCTGATCAGCGATATGCAATCGGCCTTTCAGAGCGGGCATTTCAGCGTGGGACTGGTGGCAGCGCTCGAGCGCGTCAGCCAGCAGCTGCAACACCACTTCCCCCGCAAAAAAGAGGCGGCCCCGGATGAGGTCAATCTGCCCGATGCCCCCGTGGTTCAGCAACACCTACCGGGCCGAGGCCGTTGAAACCACTCTTTTATTGATAGCTGCAAGCGCCTGTCATTCAATGGTTTGAGGCAGAAGAGCCTCAAACCAGCAAATGCCGCCCATAAGGCGACAGCAGCCAGAATATGAGCACGGCATTGAGTAGTGCCATGCACCAGAACTGCAGCTGAAAGCGGGTCTTGCTCGATTTGTGGCGCAGCCACTGCTGGGCCAGCACCGCACCCGGCCAGCCACCAGCAAGCGCAAGCATCTGCAAGGTTTTCTCGGGCGTGCGCCATTGGCCTTTTTGCGCCGCCCATTTGTCCTGCCAGTACATCATGAAGGTCAGCACACTCAGGCCCATATAGGCCAGCCATATCCAGGCCGGTACCGACCAAAGCACGGCACAGGCTTGCATCAACACTCCCCAGACTATCAATGCACCATAGCTGAAGCGGCTCGATGCATGCCAGCCCGTGGCAGAGCGCGAACTCTGTGGCGGGCGCGCGGCCGGAGCGGATCGCCGTGCTGGCTGAGTCTGCTCCAGCCACATATTGGAGCTGCGCCAGGCAACCTGCTGCGCGCATTTTTTGCCCTTGTCCATGCCCACGGCAAATTCCAGGCGCTGCCCGTTCCTGGGACGCTGATCTGCATGCGGACGTGGCACAAAAGCGCTGATGTGCACAAAGATCTTCTCGCCGCCTTCATCGGCAGCAATCCAGCCAAAGCCACGCTCATCATTCCACTGGATCAGACTTCCCTGATATCGCATGTCTGTTGGCTTCTTTCTTTGGCGTTAGGTCACTGAAATTAGGGATGAACGCTGTCGTGAGCGGCACAATGCAGGTCTGTCCTGCACAGAAAATCTGCGTGCCTGGCACATGACTGTGTTAGCGTCAGGGCAGCCGTATTTTCCTAAGAAAGCACTATCGCATGAAGAAATCCCTGCTCTCTCTTGCCATCCTCGGCTCTGCCCTGGCTCTGAGCGCCTGCTCCTCCATCAGCCCCAAGGGGGCGGAAGTCCCTCAAGAGTATGACTACGCTCTGAGCTGCAAGCTCAAGGTCGATGATCCCAAGAAGTGCGAGGCCCAGATTCGCGCCATGTGCGATGACCCCAGCAAGGCCGTGATCCGCAAGTCTCGCCATGTGGACCCCAAGGACGACTCGGTCATCTACGCCTATCAGGCCGCCTGCAACAGCTGATCGCCAAACCGAGCGCGCAATGACCAGGGTTTGAGTGCTTTGGCACTCAAACCCTTTGTACATCCGTGCAAGCAGCTTCGATTTAGATAGCAATCAAACAAAAAGCCACCCGGTTGCCCGGGTGGCTTTTTGGTATTTCAGACCACTCCTTGGAGCGGCAGAAACAATTAGCGCTTCTGGCGGAACTTGCGCAGAGCAGCGATCTGAGCTGCCATGACTGCCAGCTCGGACTGTGCACGAGCGATGTCCAGCTCGCCCTTGGCGTTTTTCAGCGCTTCCTCGGCAGCAGCCTTGGCCTCGTTGGCCTTTTGCTCGTCCAGATCCTTGCCGCGGATGGCGGTGTCGGACAGCACGGTCACGCAGTTGGGTTGCACTTCCAAAATGCCACCGGCCACGAAGACGAACTCTTCGCTGCCATCAGGCATTTCGATGCGCACCGAACCCGGCTTGATGCGGGTGATCAGCGGTGTGTGGCGGGGATAAATGCCCAGCTCGCCGGCTTCACCGGGCAAGGCGACAAAGCGCGCTTCACCGGAGAAGATGGACTCTTCGGCACTGACCACATCAACGTGGATGGTGTTCATCTTTGCTCCTAGAAAAGGTAAAAACTGGTCCTAAAACAAGCACACCCCAAGCCAGAGACGCCGAGCAAGGGCCGCCCCGCAGCGAGGGCGTCGTCCCCCTCCCGAAAGAGAGGGGGAAGCGGCGCAAGCCGCTCAGGGGGTGCAAGCCAGTTAGGCTGCCAGCTTCTTGGCCTTCTCGAAGGCTTCGTCGATGGTACCAACCATGTAGAAAGCCTGTTCGGGCAGGTGGTCGGCTTCGCCGTTCACGATCATCTTGAAGCCACGGATGGTTTCAGACAGGGGAACGTACTTGCCAGGAGCGCCGGTAAACACTTCAGCCACGTGGAAAGGCTGAGACAGGAAACGCTGGATCTTACGAGCACGAGCCACGGTCAGCTTGTCTTCGGGAGCCAGTTCGTCCATACCCAGAATCGCGATGATGTCGCGCAGTTCCTTGTAGCGCTGCAGCGTACCCTGCACCTGGCGAGCCACCTTGTAGTGCTCTTCGCCAACCACTTGGGGGTCCAGCTGACGGCTGGTGGAGTCCAGAGGATCCACAGCGGGGTAGATACCCAGCGAAGCGATGTCACGGGACAGCACCACGGTGGAGTCCAAGTGAGCAAAAGTGGTGGCGGGCGAGGGGTCGGTCAAGTCATCCGCAGGCACGTAAACGGCCTGGATGGAGGTGATCGAGCCCACCTTGGTGGAGGTAATACGCTCTTGCAGCTTACCCATTTCTTCAGCCAGAGTAGGCTGATAACCCACGGCGGAAGGCATACGACCCAGCAGAGCGGACACTTCGGTACCGGCCAGTGTGTAACGGTAGATGTTGTCCACGAAGAACAGCACGTCCTTGCCTTCGTCACGGAACGACTCAGCCATGGTCAGGCCGGTCAGCGCCACGCGCAGACGGTTTCCTGGGGGCTCGTTCATCTGACCGTAAACCATGGCAACCTTGGACTCGCCCAGATTCTCTTGGTTCACCACGCCAGCGTCGGACATTTCGTGATAGAAGTCGTTACCTTCACGGGTACGCTCACCCACACCAGCGAACACCGACAGACCGCTGTGGGCCTTGGCGATGTTGTTGATGAGTTCCATCATGTTCACGGTCTTGCCCACACCGGCACCACCGAACAGGCCCACCTTACCGCCCTTGGCGAAGGGGCAGACCAAGTCGATCACCTTGATGCCGGTTTCCAGCAGTTCCTGCGAAGGCGACAGTTCGTCGTACGCAGGAGCCTTGCGGTGGATGGCAGCCGTCAGAGTCTGGTCCACGGGGCCGCGCTCGTCGATGGGGTTGCCCAGCACGTCCATGATACGACCCAGGGTAGCCTTACCCACGGGAACGGTGATGGGGTTGCCGGTGTTGGTGACCATCAGGCCACGCTTCAGACCGTCCGAAGAACCCAGGGCAATGGTACGCACCACGCCGTCGCCCAGCTGCTGCTGAACTTCCAGGGTCAGGGCCGAGCCTTCCAGCTTCAAGGCGTCATACACCTTGGGCACCTGGCCGTGGGCAAATTCCACGTCCACCACGGCGCCGATACATTGAACAATCTTGCCTTGTACTTGAGCCATTTTTTGCTCCAATCTCTTTGTTCGTTAAAGCCGTTTACACAGCGGCTGCGCCTGCCACGATTTCCGACAACTCGGTCGTGATCGCTGCCTGACGCGTCTTGTTGTAGACCAGCTTCAACTCGCTGATGACGTTGCCTGCGTTGTCGGTAGCGGCCTTCATGGCCACCATGCGCGCCGATTGCTCGGACGCCATGTTTTCCGCCACAGCCTGGTACACAAGGGATTCCACGTAACGAACCAGCAGTTCGTCGATGACGCTCTGGGCATCAGGTTCGTAGATGTATTCCCAGGATGCACCCGTCTTCTCGGCTTGCATTTTTTCGGACGACAGGGGGAGCAGCTGCTCCACCACCGACTCCTGCTTCATGGTGTTGATGAACTTGGTGTACGAGAGGTACACCGCGCTCAGCTTGCCTTCAGCATATTGGTCCAGCAACACCTTGACAGGCCCGATGAGCTTGTCGAGATGAGGCGTGTCGCCCAGGCCTGTAGCGTGGGAGACCACCTTGGCACCGACACGGTTCAGGAAACCCAGTCCCTTGCCGCCAATAGCCACTGCATCTGCCGCAACACCCGCATCTTGCAGTTCGCGCAACTTGTTGGTGACGACACGCAACACGTTGGTATTCATGCCGCCGCACAAACCCTTGTCGGTTGTCACCACGATGACGCCAACCTTCTTGGCATCGTTCACTTGCATGAACGGATGCACGTATTCAGGGTTGGCTTCGCCAAGATGGGCTGCAATGTTGCGGATTTTTTCGCTGTATGGACGGGCAGCCAGCATCCGTTCCTGCGCCTTGCGCATTTTGGATGCAGCCACCATTTCCATGGCTTTGGTGATCTTCTTGGTGTTTTCCACCGATTTGATCTTGCCGCGTATTTCCTTACCTGCTGCCATGATGACTCCTCGCCTGTATTAAGCGAAGGACTTCTTGAATGCAGTAATGGCTGCAGTCAGTTCAGCTTCGTCCTTGCCTTCCTTGTCGAAAGCACGCTTTTCGTTCAGACGGTCCAGCAAAGCAGCGTGGCTGGTCTTCAGGAACTGGTGCAGACCAGATTCGAAGGGCAGCACTTGCTTGACTTCGATGTCGTCCATGAAGCCCTTGTTCACTGCGAACAGCGAAGAAGCCATCAGAGCGGTCGACAGAGGAGAGTACTGAGCTTGCTTGAGCAGTTCGGTCACGCGGGCACCGCGGTCCAGCTGCTTACGGGTGGCATCGTCCAGGTCGGAAGCGAACTGCGCGAAGGCAGCCAGTTCACGATACTGAGCCAGGTCGGTACGGATACCGCCGGACAGGCCCTTGACAACCTTGGTCTGAGCAGCACCACCCACGCGGGACACCGAGATACCGGCGTTGATAGCGGGACGCACGCCAGCGTTGAACAGGCTGGTTTCCAGGAAGATCTGGCCGTCGGTAATCGAAATCACGTTCGTGGGAACGAAAGCGGACACGTCGCCAGCCTGTGTTTCGATGATAGGCAGAGCGGTCAGAGAACCGGTCTTGCCCTTGACTTCACCCTTGGTGAAAGCTTCGACGTAGTCGGCGTTCACGCGAGCGGCACGCTCCAGCAGACGGCTGTGGAGATAGAACACGTCGCCGGGGAAGGCTTCACGTCCGGGAGGACGACGCAGCAGCAGCGAAACTTGACGGTAGGCCACAGCTTGCTTGGACAGATCGTCATAAACGATCAGAGCGTCTTCGCCGCGGTCGCGGAAGTATTCGCCCATCGTGCAGCCGGAGTAGGCCGACACGTACTGCATGGCAGCGGATTCGGAGGCGGTAGCCGCCACGACGATGGTGTATTCCATCGCGCCGGCTTGTTCCAGAGCGCGCACCACGTTCTTGATCGAAGAAGCCTTCTGACCAATCGCCACGTACACGCAGGTAACGCCTTGGCCCTTTTGGTTGATGATGGCGTCGATGGCCACGGCAGTCTTGCCGGTCTGACGGTCACCAATAATCAGTTCACGCTGACCACGGCCCACGGGAACCATGGAGTCGATGGACTTGATACCGGTCTGCAGAGGCTGATCCACGGATTGACGTGCGATCACACCAGGAGCAACCTTTTCGATCACGTCCGTCATCTTGGCATTGATGGGGCCCTTGCCGTCGATAGGCTGACCCAGGGCGTTCACCACGCGGCCGACCAGTTCGGGGCCCACGGGCACTTCCAGAATACGGCCAGTGCACTTGACGGTGTTGCCTTCTGCGATGTGCTCGTAAGCACCCAGAATCACGGCACCCACGGAGTCGCGCTCCAGGTTCAGGGCCAGACCGTAAGTGGGTTGACCGTCGGCGCCTGCGGGGAATTCCAGCATTTCGCCAGCCATCACATCCGACAGGCCGTGCACGCGCACGATACCGTCGGTCACCGACACCACGGTGCCTTGGTTACGGACGTCAGTGCTAGCAGCCAGCCCTTCAATGCGGCTCTTGATCAGTTCAGAAATTTCTGCGGGATTGAGTTGCATGACTCTTTCCTTCTTTCTTGTGTGTTAGCCGAGACCTCAAGCGCATTACGCGGTGAGGGCCGCTTTCATTTGTTCCAGACGGGCCTTGACGGAGGTGTCCAGCACCTCGTCGCCCACCACGACGCGAACGCCACCGATCAGCGATTCATCCTGCTTCACGGCGAGATTCAGCTTGCGGCCAAAGCGCTTTTCCAGCGTGGCGCCAAGCTCGGCCAGCGCTGCATCCTCAATGGGGAAAGCGCTGTACACCACGGCATCCGAAGAGCCGCTCTTGCTGTTCACGAGGCTGCGGAACTGGGCTGCCACTTCAGGCAGCGCGTCCAGACGGCCGTTTTCGAGGACCACACGCAGAAAATTGCGTGCAGACTCGGGCAATGCCGACTTGGCCACACCCGTGATGAGATCGAACACCTGCGTGCCGCTCACATTCGGATTGCCGGCCAGTTGGCGCAATTGCGGATTGGCGGCAATCGCCGCCAATTCCTCCACCCAAGCGACACTGTTGTTCAAATCTGCGCCTTGATCGGCGCAGGTCTTGAACAATGCTTCGGCGTAAGGGCGGGCAATGGTGGCGAGTTCTGCCATTTTTTGCGCTCCTTACAGCTCTGTCTTCAGGCGGTTCAGCAGATCAGCGTGGACGCCGGCATTGACTTCCTTCTTCAGGATCTGCTCGGCACCCTTGACAGCCAACGTTGCCACTTGCTCGCGCAGGGCTTCACGGGCAGCAATGGCTTGCTGTTCAGCTTCAGCGCGGGCAGCAGCAACAATCTTGTTGCCTTCTTCTGTCGCGCGGGCTTTGGCCTCTTCAATGATGGCCTGTGCACGACGTTCGGCGTCCGCAAGCCGCGAAGCTGTTTCGTTGCGCGTCTGGGACAGTTCTGCTTCAACGCGCTTGTTCACAGCGGTCAACTCAGACTTGGCCTTGTCGGCAGCAGCGAGGCCATCGGCGATTTTCTGGGCTCGCTCATCCAGTGCCTTCGCGATCGGGGGCCACACGAACTTCATCGTGAACAGCGCCAGAACCAGGAAAACACCAAGCTGAACGAACAGGGTCGCGTTAATACTCACGGCAACACCTTTCTATTTAGGGCGTTGAACGGAGCTTAGGCAACCAGTTGGAAGGGGTTGGCGAAGGCGAACAGCAGAGCGATAGCCACACCGATCAGGAAGGCGGCGTCGATCAGACCAGCCAAGATGAACATCTTGGTTTGCAGTTCGTTGATCAGCTCAGGCTGACGTGCCGAGGATTCCAGGAACTTGCCACCCATCAGAGCGATACCGATCGAAGCGCCGATAGCGCCCAGACCAACAATCAGACCACAAGCCAGAGCGACGAGACCGAGAACGTTTTCCATGATGACTCCTAGGGATTAAAGGAAGGTTGAGTGAAATAAAGGATTTCAGTGAGCTTCATGTGCCTGGCCGAGGTAAATCAGCGTCAGCATCATGAAAATGAAGGCTTGCAGGGTAATGATCAGGATGTGGAAGATCGCCCAGATCGAACCTGCAATGATGTGCCCCACAGGGAGCAACACACCGGAAAGCGACATGGCAGCCGCACCGCCCATCAAGGCGATCAGACAGAACACCAACTCACCAGCGTACATATTGCCGAACAGTCGCATACCGTGCGAAACCGTCTTGGCAATGTATTCAATGATTTGCATGGCCAGGTTCACAACACCCAGGATCACAGCAAACACGGGATTCTTAGAGGTACCGAACGGAGCGGTCACCAGCTCATGCGCCCAGCCGCCCATGCCCTTGATCTTCACGGAGTAGATCAGGCACAGCACCAGCACGCCGGTCGACAGACCCAGAGTGGTGGACAGGTCGGCAGTAGGCACGACGCGCAGATAGGCATGAGAGTCGCCCTGGGCGGTCTGCCACAGCACGGGCAGCAGGTCCACAGGCAGCATGTCCATGGCGTTCATCGCGAAAATCCAGACGAACACGGTCAAAGCCAGAGGAGCGATGAACTTGCGGGATTCGGCGTTGTGGATGTTGGCCTTGGCTTGGTTGTCCACCATCTCAACCAGCATCTCCACGGCAGCCTGGAAACGGCCAGGAACGCCGGAAGTCGCCTTGCGGGCAGCCAGCCAGAGGACGAACAGGCACAAAGCGCCCAGAGTCACACTCACGGCAATCGAATCCAGATTGAACACGGAGAAGTCGATGATGGACTTCTGCTTGATGTTCTGGAGGTGTTGCAAGTGGTGGACGATGTATTCACTTGCAGTTGGTGCGTGCGCTTCTGCGGCCATCGGTCAACTTCTCTCAAATATCAATCGGTTTTTGGACATTGGATCGCACCAGCAGTGCCACCCAATACGTTTTCATCACAACAATCAAGCCGACCAGCAACGCCAGCCAGCTCAGGTCGGGTACCAGTTTGGGTGCAGCCGCCAACATGGCGATGCACAGCACCAGCTTCACAAGTTCCCAACCGAAAATTCCTGCCATGGCCGCCCCGGCACCTCCCTGCCGCTGACGGACCACACCTCTTGCAAACAGGGCTGCTGGCAATACCACCGACAAGGCCCCATAGCCTGCCGACCAACCTGCCGCCATGCGTCCTGTCACCAGCCAGGCCAGCGCCGCAACCACAACTCCCACCACCGCCTGTACCGCAACAATGCGCCAGACCGAGACCTGGGGGAAGCGCGAGCGCCATGCCGAGGCTTCCTGAGCCGTGAGGGGCTTGAAGTCTTCGACTTCGTCCTCATCCTGGAAATCAGCGGGCATTTTCTGCATGTTTTCTTTCACGCCACTGACCCAATCAGACTCAGCACTTATCTAGTAACCTGGACAAGACTTTTTTACAAAGCCTCTGATTATAAGTAAAAACCCCCGAGGTTCGATAGGGGTTGATACTGCTATGTGTAAAAGGTCTTTGATGTCTTCTGCTACCTGTCGCCGCGAGCCAACACTTATGGCGGGCTCCCCTGGCGCGGCGCAAGTGTGCCTCAGTTGAAAGACCTGATTACCCGGAATTGCCCGTCAGCCGCCGGGGGCTTTGAGTGACCGCCAAGCCACGCGAAGCCGTGAATTAAGCCTACGCACCAGCCCCCCGTGCCGCCGTAGCGCACAATCTTTGCCAATGCAGCGCTGCCCCAGGCGCTGCCCAACTTCAGCCAGAACGGGAATAAAACCATGAGCGACTCCAACACCAATCCCCCAGCCGTCAACGAGCCAACCCAGCCCGAAGATCCGCGCAAGGATTCGCTGATCGAGTATCCAAGCCTGTTCCCCATCAAGGTCATGGGCATCAAAGACGATCATCTGGTGCACGAGATCACCAAGATTGCAGAGAAGTTCGACCCCAGCTTCGACGCCACCACCATCGAGCTGCGCCCCAGCTCGGGCGGCAAATACCTGGGCGTCACCATCACCATCACCGCCACCAGCCGCGAGCAACTGGACGACACCTATCGCGCCCTGACCTCTCACCCTCTGGTGAAGGTGGTTCTGTGAGCCAGGCACAAGCCAGCGCCGCGCAGCCAGCTATTGCCCCCGAGCCGATGGACTTGCGCACACTGGGGCGCACAGGTTATGAGGCGACGGTCGCCGCCATGCAGGAGTTCACACGTACCCGTGATGCGGGCACGCGTGACGAGCTATGGATTTGCGAGCACAGCCCGCATTTCACACAAGGGCTTGCCGGGAAAAGTGATCACTTGCTGCATCCCGGTGATATCCCGGTGGTAGCCACCAATCGCGGCGGCCAGGTGACCTATCACGGCCCCGGACAGGTCGTGGCCTATCCGCTGCTCGACCTGCAGCGCATGGGCTACTTCGTCAAAGAGTATGTATACCGACTGGAAGATGCCGTGATCCGCACGCTGGAGCACTTCGGCGTCACCGGTCACCGCGTGGCCGGCGCCCCAGGCATCTATGTGCGCCTCGACGACCCGCGCAGCCACGCCATGCTGGAGCAGCGCCCCCAGCAGCGCGAGCCCGGCAGCCCGGCGCCCGAGCCGCATTTCGAAGGCCTGGGCAAGATTGCGGCCCTTGGCATCAAAGTGAGCCGTCACAGCACCTACCACGGAGTGGCCCTCAATGTCGATATGGATTTGGAACCTTATTTGCGAATCAACCCTTGCGGATACGCAGGACTGAGAACCGTGGACCTTTCTACAATCGGCGTACAGACAACCTGGGACGAGGCCGCGCATGTGCTGGGCCGCCAGCTGAAAGCGCGTCTGACTCCCTGAAGGCAAGATCATGAGCACCAATGAAGTCGTGCGCGAAGCGCAATCCCAAGCCGATTACAACCCGCTGGCCAAGCAGAAGGCTGCCGCCAAGCTCTCGCGCATCCCCGTGAAGGTCGAGCAGGCCGAAGTGCTCAAGAAGCCCGAGTGGATCCGCGTCAAGGCGGGCAGCCCCAGCACTCGCTTTTACGAAATCAAGGACATTCTGCGCAAGAACAATCTGCACACGGTCTGCGAGGAAGCCTCCTGCCCCAATATCGGCGAATGCTTCGGCAAGGGCACGGCCACCTTCATGATCATGGGCGACAAGTGCACGCGCCGCTGCCCGTTCTGCGACGTGGGCCATGGCCGCCCCGATCCGCTGGATGTGAACGAGCCGCTGAACCTGGCACGCACCATTGCCGCGCTGCGCCTGAAGTACGTGGTGATCACCAGTGTGGACCGCGACGATCTGCGTGACGGTGGCTCGGGCCACTTTGTGGAATGCATCAAGAACATCCGCGAACTCTCACCCGAGACGCAGATCGAGATCCTGGTGCCCGACTTCCGCGGCCGCGATGACCGTGCTCTGGAAATCCTCAAGTCGGCTCCGCCCGATGTGATGAACCACAACCTGGAAACCGCACCGCGCCTGTACAAGGAAGCGCGCCCCGGTTCCGACTACCAGTTCAGCCTGAATCTGCTCAAGAAGTTCAAGGAACTGCACCCTGACGTGCCGACCAAGAGCGGCATCATGGTGGGTCTGGGCGAGACCGACGAGGAAATCCTGCAGGTGATGCGCGATATGCGCGCCCACAACATCGACATGCTGACCATCGGCCAGTACCTGGCACCTACCAACAGCCACCTGCCCGTGCGCCGCTATGTGCACCCCGACACCTTCAAGATGTTCGAGGAAGAGGCCTACAAGATGGGCTTCACCCATGCCGCCGTGGGCGCCATGGTGCGCTCGAGCTACCACGCCGATCAGCAGGCGCATGCCGCCGGCGTCTAAGCACCTGGACACTCAAAGCAAAAGCAGCCCTCGCGGCTGCTTTTTTCATGCTCAAGGCTGGGCCAGAACAGCGTCTTCAGTCAAAGCAGATGGCCAGGGCCATGAGCAGCGCTGCAGCGGTATCTGGCGACTCTTCGGAGATCTCCAATCAATGAAAAGATTTTGCTCTCGAGAAATTGCGGGCTTGGTCCGCACCATTGAGCAAGATGCAAGGCAGGGACAGGCAATAAAAAAGCTCCCGAATCAGGAGCTTCCAGCGCATTCATACCAACGATTTCATAGCACCTTTGACTTCATATACCTGCTGCGCTTGCGCAAGCAGCTATGAATTTCATATCACCCCAGCATGCATCGCAAAAAAAGCCTGGCTAACCGGCAAACCGCTGGCTGGCAAAAACGACTGCAGGCTGAACTGGCCTGACGAGTCGCCCCACGATGAAACTGAGCTGCGCAGCGTGTGTACCCCACCAGAGTTCTGCGCTGCAAGCTGGCTCGAATCTTAACACCAAATGAGAATCAATATCAATTAAATTTTCACAAAATGCTGTGCCGCCTCGGGACAGCCAAGCAGGCTTATCAATGGCATTGCAGCACCAGCCACGCCTTGTCAAAACGGCGGGCACGCAGATCGTCCCGGCGGATCCACAGATAGAGCTGGCCGTTATCGCCCCAGTTCATGCCCAGTTTTTCATCGGTGCCCAGCTGCAGCAGCAACAGCCACTGGCCCGCAGTCTCCCGTACGGCCTGCAACGCAGGATCCTGATAGGCCTGGCCATTGCCGCAGTACTGTCCGGCAGCCACCAGCGCGCATTCGGTCTGCATATCTCCCTGCACCGGCGTGGGCCAGCCTCCGATGCGATGACAGCAGGCGTCTTCGCCGTCGTTGCTGGCGTCGTTCTGCGCCTCGTCAAACCACCACTCGGCAAAAGCATCCTCCTGCTCTTCGGTCAGTGGCAGCTGCAGCGCGTTCCACTGGGCCGACTCCATGGACAAAGGCGCACGACAGGCGTGCAACTCACAGGTCGCAGGCTTGATCTGCCAGTCGGCACTGATGGCCTGCAGCGCCGCCGGTTGCTCATGGCGCTGCAGCTGGCTGCCGGCTTCATGCCACAGCGCCTTCAGCGAACAGGCGTCCGCCGGGTCGTAGCCCCAGGGCTGCTCCTCAAGGTCATAGAACAGCGACAACAGGCCTGAGCGCGGCATATCCTCATCGACAGGCCCGGCAGCCCAGACATCGGCAAAGTTGATCTGGGCCAGAAAATGCAGCGGAAACGGGTTCAGCAGCCGCTCGACATGCTGCAGTGCCTCGGCGCGGAATTTTTGCGCCTGTTCCGGCTTGGCCCAGCGCCAGCGACTATTGGGCGCCACGCTGTCTGCGCGGAGAGACTCCACGCGCTGATGCGTATCGGGATAAGGGCCACGCTCCGGCCAGCGCGTCTGTGCAGGCAAATCAGGGCAGCCTCCCAGCTTGGTTGCGCCGAGCGGAATTTCATCCTCGCCCTGCGCCAGCTGGGTCTGTAGCCAGACCGCAGGGCGGGACTGAGCCGCCAACTGGCGCGCCAGTTCGGCATCTTCCAGCACCGGCTCTATGGCCTGGGCTATTTCCTGCTCGGAGCAATAGTTCATCACACGGTCCTTGTCTGTGGGTCTACGCGCCAAGCATACGGCCAGCAAGGACACGGACTCTCGTGCCGCGTCGCTCCAGAACCTCAGGCCGCGACGTTGAGCAACTCGGCAGGACTTTCGCTGTCCATGACCTGCTCCGCCCAGGACTCCAGCTTTTGCGCATCGGCGCGCAGCACCTCCTGCTTGACGGCCAGAATCTGCGCGGGGTGCATGGAAAAGCTGCGCAGGCCCAGGCCCAGCAGCAGCCGCGTCATGCTCAGGTCACCGGCCATTTCGCCGCAGACGCAGATTTCCTTGCCCGCCGCATTGCAGGCCGCGATGACCTCGGCCACCAGCCGCAGCACTGCGGGGTGCATGGGGTCGTAGAGATGGGCCACCGCCTCATCGGCACGGTCGATGGCCAGCGTGTACTGGATCAGGTCGTTCGTGCCTATGGACAGAAAATCGAAATATTTGAGGAAGCTGCGCACCGTCAGGGCCGCCGCCGGGATCTCGATCATCGCGCCCAGCTTGACCGGACCATAGGAAATACCGCGCGCATCCAGCTCGGCCTGCGCCTGACGCAACTGCGCCAGCGTCAGCTCGATTTCGCTGCGATGCGCCAACATGGGAAACAGCAGCTTGACCTGACCATAGGCCGCCGCCCGCAAGATGGCGCGCAACTGGGTGCGGAACATGACCGGGTCAGCCAGGCTCCAGCGGATGGCGCGCAGCCCCAGCGCGGGGTTCAGGTAATAGTCCTTGGGCTGGGCCTTGTCCAGCGGCTTGTCGGCGCCCACATCCAGCGTGCGGATGGTGACAGGCATGCCCTGCATGCTGTCGATGATTTCGCGATAGGCCCGGTACTGCTCTTCCTCGCCGGGCAGATTGCCGCTGCGGCCCATGAAAAGAAACTCGGTACGGAACAGCCCCACGCCCACAGCGCCAGCACGCACGGCGGCCACGCCATCGCTGGGCTGCTCGATATTGGCCAGCAGCTCGACCTTTTGTCCATCCATCGTCAGCGATGGCGTATAGCGCAGGCGCGACAAACGCTCTCGCTCCAGCTCGTTCTGGCGCTGACGGAAGCCATATTCGGCCAGGATGATGGGCGTAGGGTCGACGATGACCACGCCCTCGTTGCCGTCGATGATGACCCAGTCATCCTGGCGTATCAGCTGGCTGGCGGCACGCGCCCCCACCACGGCGGGGATGTCCATGCTGCGCGCCACAATCGCCGTGTGGCTGGTCTTACCGCCCACGGCCGTGATGAAGCCGGCAAACACCTTGCTCTTGAACTGCAGCATGTCGGCCGGTGACAGATCCTGCGCCACCAGCACCAGCGGAGTGTCCGCAGTGCCATCAAGCTCCAGCTGCCCCAGCGGGTCTGCCGCGCGCGTTGGCGCGGGCTCCACGGCTGGAGAGACGGGGCTGGCCGCACCTTTCATATGCCGCAAGATGCGCTCTACCACTTGCTCCAGATCGGCCTTGCGCTCGCGCAGGTACTCATCGTCCATCTCGTCAAACTGGCGCGAGATGATTTCCAGCTGGGTGGTTAACGCCCATTCGGCGTTGTACAGGCGCTCGGAAATCCAGTTGCGGATGGCCTCGGCCAGCGCCTGGTCCTGCAGCAGCATCAGATGCACGTCCAGCAACGCATCCAGCTCGCCAGGTGCATCCTTGGGCATTTCCTCCTGCAGGCGGCGCAGCTCTTCGATCACGGCATTGCGCGCGCCCCTGGCTCGCGCAATCTCCGCCTCCACCTGATCGGGGCGGATGAAGTAGTGCACCACCTCCATGCGACTGGAAGCGACCACCACCGCGCGCCCAATCGCAATGCCCCTGGATACGGCCAGACCATGGATGGCAAATGTCATAGCGAATGCCCTTTCGCGAAAACCGCGATTGCTTTTTGCTCTTTTTTTCGCAGCAGACAGCACGTATCCCTGCCGCATGCCGGCATGAAAACCTGCTCTTTGCTACGAGCGGCAGGGGCTAGCTTCCACCCTTGCCTATCGTCAATCCTGCATCTGGCGGCCATGCCCCAGACGCCCTGTGAGACCAGTTCTTACTGACCTTCACCAAATTTGTCGTCGATCAGCGCCACCAAGGCATCGGTGGCCTGCTGCTCCTGCTCGCCATCGGTTTCCAGCTCCAGCTCCGAGCCAATGCCCGCGGCCAGCATCATCACTCCCATGATGCTTTTGGCATTGACGCGGCGCTCGCCCTTGGTCAGCCAGACTTCGCAGGGAAAGCTGCCGGCCAGCTTGGTGAGCTTGGCCGACGCACGGGCGTGCAGGCCCAATTTATTGCTGATGGTGATGTTGGTCTTGATCATGAGAGGGTCGTGCGCTTTGATTTTGTCGGGAACTGCTGGCCACCTGCATCACTCCCTGGCTGCCGCCCACCATGGCCCGGGACACCAGCTCGTCCAGCGGCTCATGTCGATAGCCGATGGAGCGCAACAGCATGGGCAGATTCACCCCGGCCACCAGCCGCGCAGGCAACTGGGCCGTCAGGCGCTGAGCCACATTGCAGGGCGTGGCACCGAACAAATCGGTCAGCACCAATGTGGAGACCTCCATGCCGCCGTGAGCGGCCAGCAAGGCCTGGGCACGCTCCAGCGTGGCCTCGGGCGCCTCGCTGGCGGGGACATCCAGCGCCAGCACATCGTCTGCGCTGTCGGCAAAGACGTGCAGGGCACACTCGCGCAGAGCGGAAGCCAGCGGTGCGTGGGTGAGCAAAAGAATGCGCGTGGTCATGTAATCACAGTTCTTGATGGCAAATTATGGCGCTTGAAGGCCGAAGTCTGGGTCTCGTGGCGTAGGTAAAAGCAAGGGGACATGGCGTCGGACCAGCGCCCTACTGCAGCTGCAGCCCTGAAAAGAACATATCGGCCTCGGCGGGCTGCGCCTTGCGCCCATAGATCACCGCGTGATAAAGCCGCACACCCGTCCCTTCGATACGCGCAAACCAGAGACCATGCCCTGTCACTTTCTGACCCTGGCTGCTTAGTCCCTCGAAAGTGATGCGCCGGGATTGCGGCAGATTCAGTGCGCCCCTGGGCACCCAGGGACCATCTCCTTGCGCTTGCAATACCGCCGCACTGCCGGGGTCAGTCTCGGAGCGCAGCTGATTGAGCACCGCCTGCTGCCAGTAACCCAGCGCCCTGGCCGCACCAGCCGGATCAGCGAGCTGAAAGTGCGAGACCGCATAGGTCGAGCCTTGGGCTTCGCAGCCCAGCACCGACAGCTGCACTACCGCGGGCCCCATGGGAACCGGGCGCGTAGCTGCCTGCGGATCGCAAGGCAGAGTGATCTGCAGCGCAGCGTCCTTGAGCTGCACCGTACGCCAATTGAGCGCAGGACTGCAGGCCGCCAGCAGCACGATGCTGCAGGCCAGCATTGCCGAAGCTGCCAGTCCCGAAGTTCTCATATCGGCATTATCTTTAGCCCCCACAGGGGCTTGCGCCATAAAGCCCTAGGGTTGACCCGGGGCAGGCAGAGGACAGATTGAACTTTTACGCAAGACTGGAGCTCCAAACCTGCAGACCAGCAAGGTGCTGATCATTTGTGCACAATCCCACCATGGCAAGCAAACATTGGATCGCAGGCGTAGTGGCTGCCGCCGTCATTGGCGTCGGAGCCTGGGTGTATTCGGGCGCCGGTCAGTCGGCTGCACCTCAGTCCACATTCGTGCTGCTGGACGGCAGCCAGAAGACGACGGCCGACCTCAAGGGCAAGGTCACGCTGGTCAACTTCTGGGCCACCAGCTGCACCACCTGCGTGGCGGAGATGCCCGAGATCATCAGCACGCACAACAAATACAAGGACAAGGGCTTCGACACCCTGGCCGTGGCCATGAGCTACGACCCACCCAGCTATGTGGTGAACTTTGTCGAGTCGCGCAAGCTGCCTTTCAACGTAGCGCTGGACAACACTGGCGGCGTGGCCAAAGCCTGGGGCGATGTGCAGCTCACGCCCTCGACCTTCATCGTCAACAAGCGCGGTGAAATCGTGAAGAGCTATGTGGGAGCACCCAACTTCGAAGAGCTGCACAAGCTGATCGAGAAGCTTCTGGCAGAGCCGGCTGCAGCTTGATTCAAAACCATAGCTGGCAGCGCTTGATAGCAGGTCACTTCAATATCAAAAGCACCTGAAACATAGAAATAGCAAGCGGCAGTAGCTCACAAAAAAACCGACCAATGGTCGGTTTTTTCATGCCTGGAGCATCGAATGATGCTGCCCCTGGGGGAAGCCGCGCAGCGGCTCAGGGGGGTTACTTGTTCCGGAAGCTGTCGTGGCAGCTCTTGCAGCTATTGGCAGCGGGGCCAAAAGCGGCCTTGAGACTGTCCACATTGCCCACCTTGGCGGCGGCATTGAGCTTGACCGCTTCGGCCTGCATCTTGTCCGACAGATCATGGAACTTGGCCTGTTCCTTCCACACTTCGGGCTTGGACTTGCCACCTTCGGTGCCGGCACCAAAGCCAGCCCATGGCAGCTTGGACATGAAGGCCACGATCTCGGCGCTCTCCTGCGCGCTCTTGGCGTCATAAGCCATCTTGCCATTGGCCATGGCGCCCAGGCGGCCGAAATGCGTGCCCAGCACGCTCAAAGCGCTCTGACGGTACTTGATGGCATCTTCAGGCTTCGCAAACTGGGCCGACGCTGGCAGGGCCACGGTGGCAATCACTGCAGCCAAAGCCAGGGTGGAGAAAACTTTCATCGGGTCATCCTTTCTGAGTATCGACAAGCTGCCTCGAGCGGACAGTCCGCGCAGTATCGCAGACGCTTGTGTCGACAACGCACTGCGGCCTGCGTCGCAAGGCACAATGCTGCAGGCACCACTTCCCTCCACAAGCACATGACGCCCACTCGCCCCGCCACTCACACCATTCGCATCTGGGATCTGCCCACGCGCCTGTTTCACTGGCTGCTGGCTCTATGCATCGTGGCGCTGGTGGTGACCGCCAAACTCGGCGGCAATGCGATGAACTGGCATCTGATCCTGGGGCAGGTCGTGCTGGCCCTGCTGATCTTTCGGCTGCTCTGGGCACTGGTGGGCGGCTACTGGTCGCGGCTGATGCAACTGCTGCCCTCGCCCTCCGCACTCTCGCGTTATCTGCGCGGTGCAGCCCATGTCAGCGACCGCGCCGGCCATAACCCGCTGGGCGCGCTTTCCGCGCTGACCATGCTCGTGGCTCTGATAGCGCAGGTCGCAAGCGGGTTGCTGGCAGATGATGAAATTGCCTTCAGCGGGCCGCTGACGCGCTTCGTCTCGGGCGAGACCATCTCCACGGCCACGCATTACCACGCGCATTGGGGGCAGTATCTGATTTATGCGCTGGTCGGCCTGCACCTCGTTGCCATCGCCTGGTACAGCCTGCGCGGCCACCGCCTGGTGCCTGCCATGATCAGCGGCGACAAGCAGCTGGAGTCCCCGGTCACCTCCGCACGCGACAGCCTTGGCACCCGACTGCTGGCCGCCGTGCTGGCCCTGGTCTCCAGCGGCCTTGCCTGGTGGGTGCATCAGCTGGGCCAGGTGGCATCCTTTTAATAAAACACCTTTACAGACGCTGAGCAAGGCAACGCTTTCACCCTGTTTCGTTCTTGCCGCTACACTGAGTCTTCTTTCATCATTGCCTAGTTGCCGTGGACAAGCCTGCCGTGGACTTGCTGGCTCCAGCCCCCGAAGAAATGGATGCAGTGCGCCAGATCTTTCAGGAGTATGCAGACAGCCTGAACATTGACCTGAAATTTCAAGGATTCGAATCCGAAATCGCTGACCTCCCCGGCGACTATGCCGCACCTCGCGGTCAGATTCTGCTGGCTCGCGTGGACGGCGCACTGGCAGGCTGCTGTGCTCTGCGCCCGCTTGACGACTGCGACTACCCCAACGCTGCCGAAATGAAGCGCCTGTATGTGCGCAAGGCCTTTCGCGGCTTTGGCCTGGGTCGTCAACTGGCCGAAGCCATGCTCGACGCCGCACGTCAGGCCGGCTATGACCATGTGCTGCTCGACACCCTGGACGATATGGAGGCCGCCCGCGCGTTGTATGTGGACCTGGGTTTCGAGTCCATCGACCCCTACTATCACAACCCGCTTCCTGGTGCGCATTACCTCAAGGCGGATCTGTTCTGAGCTCTGAATGCAAAAAAGGCATTGCCGAATTGGCAATGCCTTTTCATATCGAGCACTCCCCATAAAGCCGGCGCACTCCAGAGCAGAGGGAGGCCGAGCAAGAGCCGCCTCGCGGCGGGGGCGCCTTCGTCCCCCTTCAGGGGGAAGGCGCGCTAGCGACTCAGGGGAGCATTTGATCAGGCCTTGGCCTGGGCCAGCAGGGTGTCGGCGCCGCTGACTTCGAACTTGCCCGGGCCTTCCACGTTCAGCGTGGCAACCTTGCCGTCCTTGACCAGCATGGAGAAGCGGTTGGCGCGCAGACCCAGGCCCTTGCCGTTAAGGTCCAGCGTCAGGCCGGTCGCCTTGGCAAATGCGGCATCGCCGTCGGCAATCATGCGCACCTTGCCGCCAACCTTCTGGTCACGGCCCCAGGCGCCCATCACAAAGGCGTCATTCACCGCCAGGCACCAGATTTCATCCACGCCCGCAGCCTTGAGCGCATCGGCCTGAGCCACGTAGCCAGGCAGGTGCTTTTCGGAGCAGGTGGGTGTGAAAGCGCCGGGCACGGCAAACAGGGCAATGGTCTTGCCGGCCAGGGCTTCAGGCAGCTTGACGGGGTTGGGGCCGATGCTGCAGCCGTTACCTTCCACTTCCACATACTCGGTCAGTGTGACGGTGGGCAGTGTGTCTCCAACTTTGATCATGAATTTCTCCTTGGTTGCATCAGCATGGGCCACCGGAATTGACGGCCCAAATAAAAAAACGACCCACGCATTGTGGGTCGTTTTTAGAGGCGTTGCAGCCGGTGGTGCCAGTTAGGCTTACACCAGAGCAGCCTTTTGCACCAAGCGGGTAGCAACCCAGTTCTTGGTCTTGGAGAGAGGACGGCTCTCGGTGATTTCAACCACGTCACCCAGCTTGTACTCACCTTGCTCGTCGTGAGCGTGGTACTTGCTCGACTTGATCATGATCTTGTCGTAGATGGGGTGCTTGACGCGGCGTTCCACCAGAACGGTCACGGTCTTGGCACGCTTGTCGCTGACCACCTTGCCAATCAAGGTGCGCTTGAGGGATGTTTTAGCTTCCGTCATGTCGGCTCCTTACTTGGCGGCTTGCTTTTCAGCAAGGATGGTCTTGGCACGAGCGATGTCGCGGCGCGTGGCCTTGAGGGTCGCAGTGTTGCCCAGTTGTTGCGTGGCCTTTTGCATGCGCAGACCGAAGTGAGCCTTTTGCAGGGACTTCACTTCAGCTTCCAGACCAGCCACGTCTTTTTGGCGGAGTTCAGCAGATTTCGTCATGTTGATCTCCTTAAGCACCAATGTGACGGGACACGAAGGTCGTGCGCAGAGGCAGCTTCGCAGCAGCCAGGCGGAACGCTTCACGGGCCAGCTCTTCAGGCACACCCACGATTTCGTAGATCACCTTGCCGGGCTGGATTTCGGCCACGTAGTACTCGGGGTTGCCCTTACCGTTACCCATACGCACTTCGGCGGGCTTGGTAGAGATGGGCTTGTCCGGGAACACGCGGATCCAGATACGACCACCACGCTTGACGTGACGGGAAATTGCACGACGTGCAGCTTCGATCTGGCGTGCGGTCAGACGACCACGGTCAGTAGACTTCAAACCGAAATCGCCGAAAGCAACGGAGTTGCCACGGGTAGCGATGCCGGTGTTGCGGCCTTTTTGCTCCTTACGGAACTTGCGGCGTGCAGGTTGCAGCATGTTTATTCTCCTTTACCGTCCGCTGCTGTAGCGGGCGCGTCAGCCTTACGAACGCGCTTAACGGAATCAGCACCAGCGCCAGCAGGCTTGTCGCTGCCATCGGCAGGAGCGGCATTGGTACCAGCGGGACGGCGACCACCGCGGCCAGCGCCATCACGACGACCGTCGCGACGGGGACCACGAGGACGACGCTCGTCGTCAGGACGGGGCGTTTCCACGGCGGGCAGGTCGTTGCGGCCCAAGGTATCACCCTTGTAGACCCAGACCTTCACGCCGATGATGCCGTAAGTCGTCTTGGCTTCGGAGAAGCCATAGTCGATGTCAGCACGCAGAGTGTGAAGAGGCACGCGGCCTTCACGGTACCACTCGGTACGAGCGATTTCGATACCGTTCAGACGACCGGACGACATGATCTTGATGCCTTGAGCACCCAGACGCATGGCGTTCTGCATGGCACGCTTCATGGCGCGGCGGAACATGATGCGCTTTTCCAGCTGCTGGCAGATGGAGTCAGCGATCAGCTTGGCATCGATTTCAGGCTTGCGCACTTCTTCGATGTTCACTGCGACAGGCACGCCCAGACGGGTAGCGAGTTCCTTCTTCAGCGCCTCGATGTCTTCACCCTTCTTGCCGATCACCACGCCCGGACGAGCCGAGAAGATGGTGATGCGGGCGTTCTTGGCAGGACGCTCGATCAGAACGCGAGCCACGGCAGCGTTCTTCAGCTTGGCCTTCAGGTACTCACGCACCTTGATGTCTTCGGCCAGCATGCCGGCGAAGTCACGGTTGCTAGCGTACCAGCGGCTTGCCCAGTTGCGGCTCACCGCCAGACGGAAGCCGGTAGGATGGATTTTCTGTCCCATATTCTTCCTTAAGGCCTCAGTTACCCACTGTCACGTAGATGTGGCAGGTAGGCTTGCTGATGCGGTTACCACGGCCCTTGGCGCGAGCAGTGAAACGCTTGAGCGTGGTGCCTTGTTCGACGTAGATGGTCTTGACCTTCAGTTCGTCGATATCGGCGCCGTCATTGTGCTCAGCGTTGGCGATAGCGGATTCCAGAACCTTCTTCACGATCACGGCAGCTTTTTTCTGCGTGAACTGGAGAATGTTCAGAGCTTGATCCACCTTCTTGCCGCGGATCAGATCCGCGACCAGGCGACCCTTGTCAACAGACAGGCGGACGCCACGGAGAACAGCACGTGTTTCAGACATGTTCTATTCCTTACTTCTTGGCTTTCTTGTCCGCAGGGTGACCCTTGAAGGTACGAGTCAGCGCGAATTCACCCAGCTTGTGGCCGACCATCTGGTCAGTCACATAAACCGGCACGTGTTGCTTGCCGTTGTGCACGGCGATGGTCAGACCGATGAACTCGGGCAGAACCATGGAGCGACGCGACCAGGTCTTCACTGGCTTCTTATCCTTGGTGGCAACGGCCTTTTCGACCTTGGCCAGCAAGTGATGGTCAACAAACGGACCCTTTTTAAGAGAACGAGTCATTTGCTACCCCTTACTTCTTACGGCGCGACACGATCATGGTCTGTGTGCGCTTGTTGTTACGGGTGCGGTAGCCCTTCGTCAGATTGCCCCATGGGTCAACTGGGTGACGGCCTTCACCGGTCTTACCTTCACCACCACCGTGCGGGTGGTCGACAGGGTTCATGACCGTACCGCGGACGGTAGGACGAATACCCATCCAACGCTTCACACCGGCCTTGCCCAGACGGCGCAGGCTGTGTTCTTCGTTGGCAACTTCACCGATGGTGGCGCGGCACTCGATGTGCACCTTGCGGACTTCGCCCGAACGCATACGCACTTGAGCGTAGATGCCTTCGCGAGCCAGCAGAGTGGCGGAGGTACCAGCCGAGCGAGCGATCTGAGCACCGGCACCGATCTTCAGTTCGATGCAGTGGATGGTCGAGCCCACGGGGATGTTGCGGATAGGCAGGGTGTTGCCCACGCGGATAGGAGCTTCGGAGCCGCTGATGATGGTGGCGCCCACTTCCAGGTTGCGAGGAGCAATGACGTAGCGACGCTCGCCGTCTGCATAGCACACCAGAGCGATGTGAGCAGTACGGTTGGGGTCGTATTCAATGCGCTCAACCTTGGCGGGGATACCGTCCTTGTTGCGCTTGAAGTCCACCACACGGTAGTGGTGCTTGTGACCACCGCCCTTGTGGCGAGTCGTGATGTGACCGTTGTTATTACGACCGGCCTTCTGGAATTGAGCTTCCAGCAGGGGGGCAAAGCCCTCACCCTTGTGCAGGTGGTCGCGAGTAACCTTCACCGCGCCGCGTTGGCCGGGGGTCGTAGGTTTGAGCTTGATAACAGCCATGATTACGCAGCCTCCCCGGACAGGTTCAGCTCTTGACCAGGCTTGAGCATCACGTATGCCTTGCGAACGTTGTCGCGACGGCCCACGGTCTTGCCAAAGCGCTTGGTCTTGCCCTTGGTGTTCACCACAGACACGCCAGCCACTTCAACCTTGAACATCAATTCCACAGCGGCCTTGATTTCGGGCTTGGTAGCGTTCTGCAGCACCTTGAATGTCACAGCATTGGACTTTTCAGCAACCAGAGTGGCCTTTTCGGACACGATGGGAGCGACCAGCACTTGCATCAGACGACCTTCGTCAAACTTGGTAGTGCTCATGCGAACATCTCCTTGAGTTTGTCGATCGCACCCTTGGTGACGAGCACTTTCTTGTAGTGCACCAGCGACACGGGGTCTGCATAGCGCGGCTCAACCACGAACACGTTCTTCAGATTGCGGGATGCCAGGTACAGGTTCTCGTCGATTTCTTCAGCGATCACCATCACCGACGAAGACACGTTCATAGCCTTGAACTTGTCTGCCAGCACCTTGGTCTTGGGGGTATCCAGCGTCAGGGATTCCACAACTGCCAGACGGCCTTCGCGGGCCAGCTGAGACAGGATGGAAGCCATACCGGCGCGGTACATCTTCTTGTTGATCTTCTGCGAGAAGTTTTCTTCGGGCAGGTTAGGGAAGATGCGACCGCCGCCACGCCACAGAGGCGAGGAGGACATACCAGCACGTGCACGGCCTGTACCCTTTTGCTTGAAAGGCTTGGCAGTGGTGTGACGCACTTGTTCACGGTCCTTCTGAGCGCGAGTGCCTTGACGTGCGTTGGCACGGTAGGCAGTCACCAGCTGGTGGACCAGATCTTCGTTGAATTCACGACCGAACACAGTCTCGGGAGCTTCCACCTTGGAAGCAGCCTGGCCTTGTTCATTCAGGAGTTCGAGCTGCATTAGTTCGCTCCTTTGGAAGCTTTAGCCTTGATCGCGGGGCGCACGGAAACGAAGCCACCCTTGGCGCCAGGAATAGCACCCTTGATCAACAGCAGTTGGCGTGCTTCGTCGATACGAACCACGTCGAGGTTTTGAGTAGTGACGGTTTCGTCGCCCATGTGGCCGGTCATACGCTTGCCGGGGAACACACGACCGGGGTCCTGTGCCATACCGATCGAGCCGGGGACATTGTGCGAACGGCTGTTACCGTGCGAAGCGCGCTGCGACGAGAAGTTGTGACGCTTGATCGTGCCGGCGTAACCCTTACCGATGGAAGTGCCTTGCACGTCCACCTTCTGGCCAACGCTGAACAGTTCAGCCACAGGCAGAACAGCACCAGCGGCGTACTTGCCAGCGGTTTCATCAGTCACGCGGAATTCACGGGTCACTTCACCGGCTTCAACACCCGCCTTGGCGAGGTGGCCAGCTTGAGGCTTGGTCACGCGAGAAGCCTTGCGTGCACCGAAAGTGACCTGCAGGGCCACATAGCCATCGTTCTCTTGGGTTTTGACCTGAGTCACGCGGTTGTTAGAAACATCCACCACTGTGACAGGCACTGCGTCCCCATCATCAGTGAACAGACGCATCATGCCCACCTTGCGACCCAGCAACCCCAGGGAGTTGCTCAGACTCATTTGTTTGCTCCAAAACTTTTGCCGCTGAAACTGCAATTGGCCCAGCGTTGCGCCTCAGCCTTCAGGCCTAGCACACAAAAGAAGGTTAATAAAACTTCGCATCAAAAGCGAAGCCCCAAAGTTTAACGCGAACTGCTTTTTCAAGCAAGTTCGCGTTAAATAAAGACCCTCAAAAACCCCCAAGGATGTACCTCGGAGGGTTTCCAAAACTCTTATTGCAGTTTGATTTCGACGTCCACACCTGCGGGCAGGTCCAGCTTCATCAGAGCGTCAACCGTCTTGTCGGTGGGGTCAACGATGTCCATCAGACGCTGGTGAGTGCGGATTTCGAACTGGTCGCGGCTGGTCTTGTTGACGTGAGGCGAACGCAGGATGTCGAAACGCTTCATGCGTGTTGGCAGGGGCACAGGACCCTTGACAATCGCGCCGGTGCGCTTGGCGGTGTCAACGATTTCGGCTGCAGACTGGTCGATCAGCTTGTAGTCGAACGCCTTCAGGCGGATAC
Organism: Comamonas resistens; assembly: GCF_030064165.1. NCBI lineage: Bacteria > Pseudomonadati > Pseudomonadota > Betaproteobacteria > Burkholderiales > Comamonadaceae > Comamonas > Comamonas resistens. The sequence goes on along the minus strand of NZ_CP125947.1, from coordinate 323,295 downwards.
GGATCTTTTGCTTAGACATTGTTAATTCCTAGCTTTTCTAAGAATTAGGCAATGATCTTGGCAACCACACCGGCACCAACAGTACGACCACCTTCGCGGATAGCGAAACGCAGACCTTCTTCCATAGCGATAGGAGCGATCAGCTTCACGGTGATCGACACGTTATCGCCAGGCATCACCATTTCCTTACCTTCGGGCAGCTCGATGGAGCCGGTCACGTCGGTCGTACGGAAGTAGAACTGAGGACGGTAGTTGTTGAAGAAAGGAGTGTGGCGACCGCCTTCGTCCTTCGACAGCACATACACCTCAGCGGTGAAGTGGGTGTGGGGCTTGATGGAGCCGGGCTTGCACAGCACTTGGCCGCGTTCCACGTCTTCACGCTTGGTGCCGCGCAGCAGCAGACCCACGTTGTCACCAGCTTGACCTTGGTCCAGCAGCTTGCGGAACATTTCCACGCCGGTCACGGTGGTCTTGACGGTGTCCTTGATACCGACGATTTCGATTTCTTCGCCAACCTTGATGATGCCGCGCTCGATACGGCCGGTCACCACGGTACCACGACCGGAGATGGAGAACACGTCTTCCACAGGCATCACGAAGGCGCCGTCAACAGCACGCTCGGGAGTGGGGATGTAGGTGTCCAGAGCTTCGGCCAGGCGCAGGATAGCGGGTTCACCCTTGTCGGATTGGTCGCCTTCCAGAGCCAGCTTGGCGGAACCGCGGATGATGGGAGTGTCATCACCGGGGAAGTCGTACTTGGACAGCAGCTCGCGCACTTCCATTTCGACCAGTTCCAGCAGTTCTTCGTCGTCCACCATGTCGGCCTTGTTCAGGAACACGATGATGTAGGGCACGCCCACCTGGCGCGACAGCAGGATGTGCTCGCGAGTCTGGGGCATGGGGCCGTCAGCAGCGGAGCAAACCAGGATAGCGCCGTCCATCTGGGCAGCACCGGTAATCATGTTCTTCACATAGTCAGCGTGACCGGGGCAGTCCACGTGAGCGTAGTGACGAGCAGCGGTTTCGTACTCGACGTGCGAAGTGTTGATCGTGATACCACGGGCCTTTTCTTCAGGCGCGTTGTCGATCTGCGAGTAGTCCTTGGCTTCACCGCCGAAGTGCTTGGACAGCACGGTGGCGATAGCAGCAGTCAGGGTGGTCTTGCCGTGGTCAACGTGACCGATGGTGCCCACGTTCACGTGGGGCTTGGTACGTTCGAATTTTTCTTTTGCCATGATTTCTCCGAAAGAGCAAAAACCTGTGTGATGTTTAAGGTCTGCACCTCATTGCTGATTCGCCCCGCACAGGAAACAGGACGGCATGGGATCGCAGACCGGCAAAATCGCAACAGCTCACAAGGAGCTGTTGCGATCAGAACCGGGGATTATGACCGATTCGTCAAACCTGCGCTAATTACTTGGCGCGGGCAGCAACGATGGCTTCAGCCACATTGCGAGGAGCTTCAGAGTAGTGCTTGAACTCCATGGTGTAGCTGGCACGACCTTGGGTCATGGAACGCAGCTGAGTGGCGTAGCCGAACATTTCGGACAGAGGCACTTCAGCCTTGATGGCCTTGCCGCCACCAACCATGTCGTCCATGCCCTGCACCATGCCGCGGCGGGAAGACAAGTCACCCATCACGGTACCAGCGTAGTCTTCAGGCGTTTCCACTTCCACAGCCATCATGGGCTCCAGGATGACGGGGTTGGCCTTGCGAGCAGCTTCCTTGAAACCGAAGATAGCGGCCATCTTGAACGCCATTTCGGACGAGTCCACGTCGTGGTACGAACCGAAGGTCAGACGCACCTTCACGTCCACCACGGGGTAACCAGCCAGCACACCAGAAGTCAGAGCTTCGATCACGCCCTTTTCCACCGCAGGGATGTATTCGCGAGGAACCACACCACCCTTGATTTCGTCGACGAACTCGAAGCCCTTGCCGGCTTCCTGGGGTTCCAGCGTGAACACCACGTGACCGTACTGACCCTTACCGCCGGACTGACGAACGAACTTGCCGTCCACATCCTTGACAGTGCTGCGCACGGTTTCGCGGTAAGCCACTTGAGGCTTGCCCACGTTGGCTTCCACGTTGAATTCACGCTTCATGCGGTCAACGATGATTTCCAGGTGCAGCTCGCCCATACCGGCGATGATGGTCTGACCCGATTCTTCGTCGGTGCGCACGCGGAAGGAAGGATCTTCAGCAGCCAGACGCGACAGGGCGATGCCCATCTTTTCCTGGTCGGCCTTGGACTTGGGTTCCACAGCCTGTGCAATCACGGGCTCGGGGAAGACCATGCGCTCCAGCACGATGGGAGCAGCCACATCGCACAGGGTTTCACCGGTGGTCACGTCCTTCAGACCCACGCAAGCAGCGATGTCGCCAGCGCGCAGTTCTTCGATTTCGATACGCTCGTTGGCCATCATCTGCACGATACGGCCGATACGCTCCTTCTTGCCCTTGACCGAGTTCAGCACGGTGTCGCCCTTGGACAGAACGCCAGAGTACACGCGCACGAAGGTCAGCTGGCCCACGAAGGGGTCGGTCATCAGCTTGAAAGCCAGGGCCGAGAACTTCTCTTCGTCATCAGCCTTGCGCGACAGACGCTTTTCTTCGTCGTCGGGATCGGTGCCTTCCACATCGGGAATGTCGATAGGAGAAGGCAGATAGTCGATCACGGCGTCCAGCATGCGCTGCACACCCTTGTTCTTGAAGGCGGTACCGCACAGCATGGGCTGAATTTCCACAGCCAGGGTACGAGCACGCAGACCATTCTTGATGTCCTCTTCGGACAGAGTACCTTCTTCCAGGTACTTGTTCATCAGGTCTTCGCTGGCTTCAGCCGCAGCTTCCACCATGTTCTCGCGCCACTTCTCAGCGGTTTCCTGAACATCGGCAGGGATTTCAGCGTAATCGAACTTCATGCCTTGAGAAGCTTCATCCCACAGGATGGCCTTCATCTTCAGCAGGTCCACAACACCCTTGAAGTTGTCTTCGGCACCGATTGGCACCACCACAGGCACGGGGTTGCCCTTCAGGCGAGTCTTGATCTGGTCCACGACCTTGAAGAAGTTGGCGCCGGTACGGTCCATCTTGTTCACGAAGGCCAGACGAGGCACCTTGTACTTGTTGGCCTGACGCCACACGGTTTCGGACTGGGGCTGTACGCCACCCACAGCGCAGTACACCATGCAAGCGCCGTCCAGCACGCGCATGGAACGCTCCACTTCAATCGTGAAGTCCACGTGGCCGGGGGTATCGATGATGTTGAAACGGTGTTCGGGGTAGGACAGGTCCATACCCTTCCAGAAGCAGGTCACGGCAGCAGACGTAATCGTGATGCCGCGCTCTTGTTCCTGTTCCATCCAGTCGGTCGTGGCAGCGCCGTCGTGCACCTCACCCAGCTTGTGGGTCACGCCTGTGTAGAACAGGATACGTTCGGTCGTGGTGGTCTTACCTGCGTCGATGTGAGCCGAGATACCGATGTTGCGGTAGCGGCCGATGGGGGTCTTGCGAGCCATGATGGATCCTTGCTTGATCGTATGGGAGTGCTGCCTGCAGCGTTTGTTACACCCGGGCAGCAGCTCTATATGGGGGCACTCAGAATCGAGACAAGGCCGCAGCAATTTTTTGCATGCGGCCCTGCATCCCTGAGGAGATTCCGATTAGAAGCGGAAGTGGCTGAATGCCTTGTTGGCTTCGGCCATGCGGTGCACTTCGTCACGGCGCTTCATAGCGCCGCCACGGCCTTCGGTGGCTTCCATCAGTTCGTTGGCCAGGCGTTGAGCCATGGACTTCTCACCGCGCTTGCGCGAAGCTTCCTTGATCCAGCGCATGGCCAGAGCCAGACGACGGACGGGACGCACTTCCACGGGCACTTGGTAGTTGGCGCCACCCACACGGCGGGACTTCACTTCCACCATGGGCTTGACGTTGTTAATAGCAACCACGAAGGCTTCCAGAGGATCCTTGCCGGGGTGCTTCTTTTCGATCAGTTCCAGAGCGCCATAAATGATGCGCTCGGCAACTGCCTTCTTGCCGCCTTCCATGATCACGTTCATGAATTTGGACAGCTCTACGTTGCCGAACTTGGGATCCGGCAGAATTTCACGCTTGGGGACTTCGCGACGACGTGGCATTTTTTACCTCTATCTTTGCTTCAGTTGGCGTCTTTTCGACACCGCGAGAGCTATTCAAAACTCTCACTTACTCGACCCACGCAAACATTTGCGCTTCGGGTCACTACGTTTGACCGCGCCAGTCAGGCGAATCAAACACCGTTTGTTTTCAAAAAACCAGGGCTGATTACTTAGCCTTAGGCTTCTTGGCACCGTACTTGGAACGGGACTGCTTACGGTCCTTGACGCCTTGCAGGTCAAGAGAGCCGCGCACGATGTGGTAACGCACACCAGGCAAGTCCTTCACACGGCCGCCGCGCACCAGCACAACGCTGTGCTCTTGCAGGTTGTGGCCTTCACCGCCGATGTACGAAATCACTTCGAAACCGTTGGTCAGACGAACCTTAGCCACCTTACGCAGAGCCGAGTTAGGCTTCTTAGGAGTGGTGGTGTACACACGGGTGCACACGCCACGGCGTTGGGGGCAGTTTTCCATAGCAGGGCTCTTGGATTTAACAACTTCGACCGTGCGGCCCTGACGCACGAGTTGGTTAATGGTTGGCATTAATTAAACGTCCCTAAACGTGAATTTGCTTCGTGAAAGCAAAAGGTTTATCCGCAGCAAACTGACTTTGATGCGAAAACGTGAATCCCTTCGGAAATTCCGAAAAGCCCTCGACTGTACCAGCTTGCGAAAAACTGCACAACTGCAGCCGCTCAATGGCCCTAGCCAGCCCAGACCTTCGCGGATTCTTCAGAGATGGCCCGGCACGAGGCGAACTCGCACCAGGCCTCAAAAAATTACTTGATCCAAAGACGGATGGTGTCCCACAGACGGCCAAAGAAGCCGGCCTGCTCCACCGCCTCCAGCGCCACCAGAGGCACTTCGGCCACGGTGTCGGCGCCCATCTTCACCTTGAGCGTGCCCATCGCCTGCCCCTTGGCGATAGGAGCGATCAGCGGGTCCTGACGAACCACTTCCGTGGTCAGCTTGCCGCCGCTGCCCGAAGGCACGCTGACCACAATGGGGCCGCCTTCGCGACCGATCTTGACGGCATTGGCAGCCCCCTTCCAGACCACAGGCGTAGCCACGGGCTGGTCGGCATCGAACAGCTTGACCGCGTCATAGGCGGTATAGCCCCAGTTCAGCAGCTTCTGGCTTTCGTTGGCGCGCGCCTTTTCGCTGGCGGTGCCCAGCACGATGGACAGCAAGCGGCGCTGCCCCACATTAGGCAAGTCGCGCTTGGCCGTGGCCACCAGGCAATAGCCGGCGGCACTGGTGTGGCCGGTCTTGAGGCCGTCCACGGTGGGGTCGCGGAACAGCAGCGTGTTGCGGTTGCTGCCGTTGGAGGCAGGCGTGCCTGGATAGGCGTAATGCTTGGTCGCGTAGTAATGCATGTACTCGGGGAAGTCATGCATGAGGCGCTGGGCCAGGATGGAGAGGTCGCGCGCCGTGGTCAGGTGACCAGGCTCGGTCAGACCTTCGGGGTTCTTGTAGGCGGTGTTCTTCATGCCCAGAGCCTTGGCCTGGTCATTCATCATCTTGACGAAGTTCTCCGCCGTGCCGCCCACGGCTTCAGCCAGCGCCATGGTGGCATCGTTGCCGGACTGGATGATCATGCCGCTGATCAGGTCGTTGACGGGCACCTGCATCTTGGGGTCGATGAACATGCGCGAGCCAGGCATCTTCCAGGCGCGCTCGCTCACGGGCATGGTCTGCTCCAGCGTGATTTTCTTGGCGCGCAAGGCGTCGAAGACCACATAGGCCGACATCAGCTTGGTCAGCGAGGCCTGCTCGACCGGAGCGTCGATGTCCTTGGCGCCCAGCACCTGGCCGGCGGTCACATCCACCAGCAGGTAGTTACGGGCGGCGATTTCGGGCGGCACGGGGGCAGCCACCTGCGCCATGGCAAACACGGGAGCCACTGCAGCAGCGACGGCCAGAACACGCAGTGTGGAATAGATGGGCTTCATAAAGACGACTCTCGCTAAAGCAAAGATGGGCGCGGTTATTTACCGCCGAAAACGGCCAAAGCCAAGGATATACCTTGGCTTGGCGCTATGAAAAGAGGGTAAGCAAGACGCGGTGGAATTTCACGTTCGTCCGGCAATCTGTCTGAGGCTCTTACTGTGACTGCAGGTGGCGTACCACCAGGCTCTTGAGCAAGGGCAATTGTCCGTGAAAGAAATGCCCGACCTGCGGGATCACGGTAACAGGCAGTATCTGCGGGCGTGCCCAGTCCATGACGGCAGACAGCTCGACGGTGTCGTCGGCCTCGCCATGGATGACCAAGGTCTGCTCATGCGCATCCTGGGGGATGGGAGCCACCTCGAAGCGACTGGCGGCCGTGCCGACCAGCACGGTCTTTTGCACCCGGCCTTCGGGCCACAGCTCGGTCAGAGCATGGCTGGTCACAAAAGCGCCAAAGGAAAAGCCCGCCAGGGCGATGGGACCTTGCGGCGCGACCTGACGCACCACGGCCAGCAGGTCCTGGGCCTCGCCCTTGCCTGCATCATGCTCGCCGGCACTGGCACCTACACCCCGGAAATTGAAGCGTACAGCCGTATAGCCGCATTGCACAAAGGCCCGCGCCAGCGTCTGCACCACCTTGTTGTCCATGGTGCCGCCAAACAGCGGATGGGGATGGGCGATGACGGCCACGCCTTTGGGGGCTTGCCCCTCGGCCATCTGCGGCGCATCGCGCAGGGCTTCGATCACACCGGCACCGCCGGTCAACGTCAGTCGTTCAGTCTGAGAATTCACTACGCTATCCTAGTTGTAGCTGCCAGCGCTTGCTGTTATTAGGCTGACGCTTGAAAACGCTTAAAGTTCCCGAGCAGGCATGCTCCATATCAGGGACACCAAGGAAGCGCCGCCGCGCACCGAAGGTGTCGCACCCCTCAGGGGGAGGGCATCACCTGCCCACGCTGTCAGGCAGCACCAGGCGCTCCACCACCTTGCCGTTCCTGAGGTGGGACTCGACGATTTCGTCGATATCGCTGTCGTCGACAAAGGTGTACCAGACCGCTTCGGGATAGACCACGGCCACCGGGCCGCCGGCGCAGCGGTCCAGGCAGCCCGCCTTGTTCACGCGCACCTGCCCCTTGCCGGCCAGCCCCTCTTCCTTGACACGGCGCTTGCAGTGATCAAAGCCTGCCTTGGCGCCATGCAACGCACAGCAGTCCTCGCCATTGGGGCGCTCGTTGAGGCAGAAAAAGATATGGCGCTGATAGTAGCCAGCAGCATGGTTGGAGTTCTGGGTGTCGCTCATAGTGAGGCCATTCTAGGCAGGCTGCTGACGCCGGGACACGCGCACGACCACATAGACCAGCGTCACGTAAGGCCAGAGCCAGCCCAGCCATTGACCCAGTCCGTAGAAGCGGATGAAACGCCCCTGCTCCCAGGCCTGCAGGGTCTGGGCAAAGTACACATTGGTGGGAGCCTGATTGAGGATGCTCAGATGCAGCACCAGCACCAAAAGCAATAGCACGGCGCACATGCGGCGTGAGGCCGGCAAGGCAATCACCGCCAGACCCAGGCCGCCCCAGACGCCTATGCGCACCGGCAGGTCCACCCATTCCCAGGCATGGGCCGGCCCCCAGCTCAGCGCGGCCGACAATGCCGTCACCCCCACGCCCAGCAGCACCAGCACCAATGCGGCCAACGCGCGCCGCCCCATGTGGCGCACGGCGCAGTAGGCCAGCAGACAGGGAATCCACAGGCCCAGCATCACGCACAGCATCTCGGTCACCAGCGACAGCGGCGTCATGGCGAAGTCGCCCAGCGGCAACCAGTCCTCGAATGGCGTGCTCAGCAGCAAGTCCTGCAAGGTTTCATCGAGGCGCTCCAGCACCTGCCCCAGGCCGAAGGGCACGGCCGCCGGAAACAACAGGGCAAACGGCCACAGCGCCAGCAGCACCAGCACGCCCCCGCTATCGTCGCCCAGCCATTTGCTGCGAAATGCGCTCCAGCGCGACAGCGCGCCCAGCCTCTCCAACAACGCTGCCAGCAGCGCGCCAACCAAGGTGCCCCCCGCATTGAGCACCAGGTCCAGATTGGACGGTACGCGGCGCGGCAGATAGATCTGCAGAAACTCCATGCACAGCGACAGCAGCGTGCCGCAGGCAAAGGCCAGCGGCACGGACAGCACCGGCTTGCCCGAGCGCATCAACGCCAGCGCCAGAAAGAAGCCCAGCGGCGCATAGCCCACGATATTGATGTTGACGTCGAACCAGGTCCAGTACGGCGGCGGGATCTTGGCGAACAGGAACACGCGCGGATCAATGCCTTGCGCGCGCCAGCCATCGAACGGAAACAGGCTGGCGAACACGATCAGCACCGCGTAGATCAACGCCAGCGGCCATGCCGAGGTATGACGCATGGAAATCACAGGCGCACGGACCGTCTCGGATACCGCAGGTTCAGTCACGACAGCTCCCGACCATACATATCATCAAAACGGCTTGACCACCACCAGGATCACGGCGGCAACCAAGAGCAGCACCGGCACCTCGTTGTAGAAGCGGAACCAGCGATGGCTTTTATGACAGCTGTTGTCCGCCAGCTTGCGCAGCAGCACGGCACAGCTGTGGTGATAGCCAATGACCAGCAGCACCACGGCCAGCTTGGCATGCAGCCAGCCGCCCGAAAAGCCCCAGCCCAGCCAGAGCCACAGACCCAGCCCCAGCGCGGGCACGGCCAGCAGGGTGGTAAAGCGCAGCAGCTTGCGCGCCATCAGCAGCAGGCGATCACGCTCGGCCACCGAGCCCGGCGTGACCATGGCGATATTGACAAAAATGCGCGGCAGATAGAACAGACCAGCGAACCAGCTGGCCACGAACACGATATGAAAGGCTTTGACCCAGAGCATGCGGTCAGTGTAAGTCGGCCCGCCATGCCCTGGCTGACAGGGGCCGACTCTTTACTTCAACCGGGCCAAAGTGAGAGCCAGCATGGATTAGTCACGCAGTGGCAAGCCAAGCCATGTTGAATGGGGCACAATTTTCTCCATGCATCTGTCCAGCCCTACCCCCTTTCCCCAGAATCGCCCGCGCCGTCTGCGCCGCGACGCCTTTACCCGCAACCTGGTGCGTGAGAACGTGCTGACGCCCCACGACTTCATCTACCCCGTGTTCGTGCACGAAGGCCAGAACAAGCGCGAAGCCGTACCCTCCATGCCCGGCGTGGACCGCCTGAGCCTGGACCTGCTGCTGCCCGTGGCCGAAGAATGCGTGAAGCTGGGCATCCCGGTGATGGCCCTGTTCCCGCAGATCGACACCGCACTCAAGACCCCTGACGGCAAGGAAGCCCTGAACCCCGACGGCCTGATCCCCCGCGTGGTGCGCGCGCTCAAGAAGGAATTCCCCGACCTGGGCGTGATGACCGACGTGGCGCTGGACCCCTACACCAGCCACGGCCAGGACGGCATCCTGGACGAAACCGGCTATATCCTCAACGATGAAACCGTGGAAGTATTGGTCGGCCAGGCCCTGACCCATGCCGAAGCCGGCGTGGACATGGTGGCCCCCAGCGACATGATGGACGGCCGCATCGGCGCCATCCGCGAGGCGCTGGAGCTGCAAGGCCATATCTATACCCGCATCATGGCCTACAGCGCCAAGTACGCCAGCGCCTTCTACGGCCCCTTCCGCGACGCCGTGGGTACCCGCGGCGCTCTGGGCAAGGCCGACAAGAACGTCTACCAGATGGACCCCGCCAACACCGATGAAGCCCTGCGCGAAGTGGCTCAGGACATCGCCGAAGGCGCGGACATGGTCATGGTCAAGCCCGGCATGCCCTACCTGGACGTGGTGCGCCGCGTCAAGGACGAGTTCAAGGTCCCCACCTTCGCCTACCAGGTCAGCGGTGAATACGCCATGCTCAAGGCCGCTGCCGCCAACGGCTGGCTGGACCATGACCAAGTGATGATGGAAGCGCTGATGGCCTTCAAGCGCGCGGGCGCCGACGGCATCCTGACCTATTTCGCCATCGACGCCGCCAAAAAGCTGCGTGGCCTTTGAAGGCGGTAATGGTTTTGATAGCTGCAAGCGCTTGATGTGCTTGCGCTTCAGGCCAATTAAGGCATGATTTCACGGCCCGGGTGCACTCCGGGCCGTTTTGCATTGAAACTCCTGTCATGCGTGTTCTGCACATTTCCCCGCTCTACGCCCAGCCCGTCGACACCCTGCCCACGCGGGAGCCCATGACGGGCTTTTACTGGGTCTCCTGCATGCGTTCGGAGCTGGAAAGCCAGCTGCCCGCCATACAGGCCATGCTGAGCCAGGTCGGCGGCACGCCGCTGGTGGACCTGCATGTCTCCGACCTGCTGAACCCGACCCTGCCCTCCAACTATGACTACACCTCGGTGTACGACATCCTGGTGTTCCGCCGTCTCGCCAACGCCCATCTGCCGCCACTCAACGGCTCCCATGAATCCATTGCCAGCGCTGCCCCCAGCCCTGTGCCCCCCACACCCAGTGCCCCGCCCTCGCACCGCCCGGCCCATGCCCAACCCCAGCGCGACGCGCCGGTGCTGCAGCGCGTGGAAACCCAGCCCGTGGGCTTTGCGCTCTATGACCATGTGCTGCTGTCCGTGCACCCCGACGACTGCTTTGTGCAGGAGAACTTCTGGCAACGCCTGATCACAGGCCCGGGCAAGGGCGACGGCCGTCAGCAAAGCAGCAAGATGCCGGTGGAGCCTGCCGACCTGATGCTGCGCATGGTCAACGGCATGGTGGACGGCTATCTGGACCTGCGCCGTTCGCTGACGCGGCAGATCGATCACTGGCAGATGGCGCTGCTCAAGCCCAACAAGCGCTTTTCCAACTGGGCCAGCGTGCTCGATGTGCGCCTGGCGCTGCACCAGCTCGACGAGATCTGCGAAGACCAGCGCGCCGCCATGCAGGACTGGACCGAGGCACTGGAAGGCTGGCCACCCGAGAGCACGCCTGCGCGCCAGCATGAGCGCGAGTTGCTGCGCGTGCGCTCACGCGACGTACTCGAACATATAGAGCGCGTGACCCACCACATTCACCGTATGGAACAAAGCGCCGAAACCGCCGTGCAAATGCACTTCTCGGCCCAGAGCAACCGCGCCAACGACATCATGCGCACGCTGACCACGGTGACGGCCATCTTTCTGCCGCTGAACCTGATTGCCGGCATCTTTGGCATGAACTTCGAGTTCATCCCCTTTGTGCATAAAAAGGACGGCTTTATCTGGGCGCTGGTGTCCATGGCCATCATCACCGTGGTGCTTGTGGCTTACTTCTGGCGCAGGCGCTATTTAGAAAATAACGACCAACCGTAACCGCTACGGCCTCCATGTGAATGATCCTGAGCGTTACGTTACGCGCAATGTAACACAGCCAACACAGAGGACTTCAATTTTTAAAAATTGAAAAAATAATCAAATAAAATCAATTACTTATACAAAAAAATCAAATACTTCATCCATGGCATGTTTTTTGCTTACCACACCTGGTAACACATCCCCATCATCAATGCTTGGTGATGCTTGTATCAGGAGGATTTATGCTCGCACTCAATGCCTTTGCATCTGGCTTTCAGCAGTCTCTGCGTCAATGGATGGCAGGCCGATTCTCCCGGGCTCTCGATCTCGATAGTGCTGCAATGTGCCCAGCGCCTGCACCAGACCAAGAAGAGCCTCCTCATGCCAGACTGCTTCAAAGCAGCAAAGGGGTTCTGATTCTGCGCAACGGCCGGGCGCACTCGGCATATTCAGGTCAGACCCTACAGTTGGGCGACCGTGTCATGGTGCCCAAGCAAGGTCAAGCTCAGTTCATGTTTCATGAACAGGGCAGCAAGGCTTTGTTAGGTCGCTTCGCAGGCGGTAGCGTGGCTTCGCTGGTGCATTTCAGCAAAAAAGATGGCGCCTGCTCTGTCGCGTTTGACGTCCTGAGCGGCAAGGTGGATTTGTTCATGGAAACAATCGGTGAGAGCTGCCTATGGGTTGGACACAACCCCTCTTCGGGTCGAGCCACTGTCGGGTTTCACTATGCACCCTCTCCCATCTGAACACGGCCTCAGTTATTCGCCTCTTGCTTGACCACTACGGCAGCACATTTCATGCAGCAGCTAGCTACTGCTGATCCGAATCAAGCCTGAAGATGTTCTGCAAAGAAGGCCAGCGTACGTTCGTTGGCCTTCTTTGAAGCCGCCTCGTTGTACGAGCCACGCTGATCGCAGTTGAAGCCATGGTCGGCTTCGTAGATATGGACTTCCACCTTGGGCTGGGCCAGCTTGAAGGCTTCCACGGACTCCAGCGAAATGTAGTGATCCTTGGCACCGAAGTGCGCCAGCACCGGGCACAGCGCCTGACGGCTGGCTTCCAGCTCGCCCGTCATGCCGCCGCCGTAATAGCAGACAGCAGCCGACAACGTGTCCAGATTGCAGGCCGCGCGCCAGGTCATCAGGCCGCCCCAGCAAAAGCCCACCGCGCCCACCTTGCCACCGGGTACCAGCTCGGCTGCATGGGCCACGGCAGCTTCCACATCGCGCAGCACGCCGGGCTCGGGCAAAGCCTCCACGGCCGTCTTGAGGGCAAAGCCCTGCTTCATGTCAGCGTCGGTATAGCCCAGCTCCACATCGGGTTGCACACGCTGGAACGTGGCGGGGGCCACCGCCACATAGCCCTGGGCCGCATAGCGGTCTGCCACCGAGCGGATATGGGAATTCACGCCAAAGATCTCCTGCAACACCACGATGGCGCCACGCGCTGCGCCCTCGGGCTTGGCCACGTATGCGGGGATCTTCGCTCCATCCACGGCGGTCAGTTCAACAAAGCTGCCCATTGTTCTAGCTCCTATTTCTGTTGCACAAGTCGTACACCTGACGGGCGCTACCAGCCTTTGATACGCAAATCACAAGGTGAATGCTGTAATGGCTGAGGCGCCCCGGCAATCCAGCCATTCTTTCACAAGCCATGCAGCCATGAACCTTCGCCCGACCAGACCGATGCACGCAAGCCCAACGTCAGGCCTCCACACCCGCTCCAGCCAAGGCCGCTGATCACTCTTTCCGGAGGCAATCCGCCATGGATCTCAAGCCCCTCATCACCCTGGTGGCCATCATCAATCCGCTGGCCATCGTTCCTTTTTTCATCCACTACACCGCAGGCTTCAGCGCCACCCAACGCTGGCAGACCATTCGCACCGCGGCCATTGCGGCCTTTTGCGTGATTGCCGTCTGCGCCCTGCTGGGGCTGCAGATTCTGCAGTTCTTCAATATCTCGCTGCAAAGCTTTCAGGTCGGAGGCGGCCTGCTGCTGATCAGTGCGATGAACATGCTCAACTCCCGCCCTGCGGAAGAGCGCCCGAACAACGCCACGCTGGAAGCCGGTGTGGAAAAAGCCGCCGAAGGCAACAGCATTGCCGTGGTACCGCTGACCATTCCGTTGCTGACAGGGCCTGCCGCCATGTCCACCGTGGTGATCTATGCGGACCAGGCGCGCAGCATCTGGCAGCATGTGGCGCTGGTCGGCTATGGCGTGGTGGTCGCCTTCGCCATCATGGTATGCTTCTCGCTGGCCGACCCGATTGCCCGCGTTCTGGGCAGAACCGGCATCAATGTGATGACAAGACTCATGGGCCTGATCCTGGCAGCCCTGGCCATCGAGGTGATGACGGGCGGGTTGATCAAGATCTTCCCCATACTGGCTTCGCCTGCGATTTATCCATAACCCCCTGAGCGGCTTTGCCGCTTCCCCCTTTCTCTACGCGCTTCGCGCTAAGGAAGGGGGACGACACCCTCGGTGCGGGACGGCCCTTCCTCGGTGTCCCTGAGATGGGCCGCGCCAGATTTAAGCGATAGCTTCTTCTTTGTCCTCACTTGTGCTGCAAGCACCGCCGCAGCCGGTAATCGGCTCGGCAGGCAAGGCTTCGGACAGCAGGACTTCACCGCTGACCGGGTCAAGGCCCACGCGGCGCATGTGCAGGGCGAGAGCCGCGTCCATATTCTGCGCATGGTGGCTGAACCAGGGCCCGAGCTCTGCGGCCATGTGACGAATCGTGTCCAGATCGCCCTGCGCACCCTTTGCAGCGCCTTCGCGCATGACGGCCAGAACCACCTTGTGCTGCTGGCTGTGGCAATTGCCCGTGGCAAAGCCCGTGGTCTGCATCCAGCGGTCTTCCTGGTCAAAGTGATGCTGGGTGTGCACGATCAGCTCATCCCATAGCGCACACAGCCGCGCATCGTCAGCCGCTTCCACCAGCCCCAGCAGCGCCACAAATTCTTCATGGACCGCATCCATGGCGGGCAGGTCCAGTACCAGAGCAGGCGTCCATTCCAGGCTGGCCATAGCGATTCCTTTGCTTTGCAAGTTGCGGAAGTCCCAGCTTAGAAAGATCGCCGCCCCCAGCCATTGACCCATATCAGCAAAGCTGCGCTGCGATGGCACCGCGAATCGGAGCCCATCAAAAAAAGCCCTGCACTGCAGGGCTTTCAAAGCGGATCGTGACAATCAGCGGCCGTAACGCTGCAGCCAGTTGCTCAGTTGCACGGTCAGCTCGTTCACGCTAGTGGCCATGGCCCGCGCGCCACCCGCGGCATCGGCCGTGGCGGCCGGGGTCTGGGCACTGAACAGTTGCTGCCCCAGCAGCACATTGCCGCCACGGCGATCCTGCGCGATCAGGCTGGCGCGAATCCGCACCACCGCCTGGCTGCTGCTGGCACTGTCGAACACCTGGCTGAACTCCACAATCTCCAGGCGCAGCAACCCCAGAGAACGCGTGTCATTGGGATTGGCGCTGAGATTGTCTTTTTCCGATAGCACCGGGCGCTCAAGCGCCAGGCGGGTGCGCAGGCGCTGCTCCAGCATCTGGGCCGGCGGCAGGCTCCAGCGGGCGCGCTGATAGCTGCGCAGCTCCTGGTTGTCTGCGTAGTTCAGGCGATAGAGCATGGCCGTGGAGTTATCGGCTCCGGCAGGCGTCTGGACTTCGGCCAGCACCAGCGGCGGTGGCGCAACACTGGGTGCGGCTGCCGTGGCCAGGGGCACCGTGGTGTCGGTCAACCCCAGGTCATAGCGGGCGGACTGCACGGGCGGCGTGGGCAAGGCCGAGCAGGCGGCCAGCGCCAGCGCAACCACAGGCAGGGCCGCTGCGCGCAGCAGTCCCGTCGAGAAGTGAAGAGGTAGTGCCATATCGGTTCCTGTGACGTTGTTCGCCAGATCAATGGGCCGCGGCAGGAGCCGCAAACCCGGGCTCGCCCGGGCCGGGCTCTCCGGCACCCGCGCCATAGAGCACGGACTGCGGGTTGTCGCCGATACGGCTGGCCATATTGCTCAGGCTGCGCGAGGCGCGCGAAAAATCATCGGCCGCGCGATTGACGCGTGGCAGAGTGCTGCGACCCAGCGCATCGGCCGCCACGGTCAGCGACTGCGTACCTGCCGCGATCTGTTGCAGCGGGCCGTCAGGCGCGTTGATGCGGCGCACCGTCTGCTGCAGGTCGCCCGCCACGCCCGTGGCCGCGTTGCCGGCCTTGGTCAGCGACTGCAAGGTCTGGTGGGCATCGGCCGTGATCTGGGGAAAACCTGCTGCCGCCTTGTTCATGGTGCCAGCCAGCTCGTTGACACTGCCTGCGGCGGCCGCGATGTTCTGCAGTGCCTCGCTCACGCGCTTCTGGTTGTCCTCATCCAGCATTGCGCTGAGGCGGCGCGAAATCTCGTCCACCCGCTCCAGCAGCACCGGCCCCTGATCGGCCAGCATGTTCAGCGGCGATGACTTCATGGGCATGCGCGGCAAGCCGCTGGGGCCGGGCTTGAGCTGCTGCGGTGTCTTGGAATCATCGTCAAGCTGGATATGCGCCAGCCCCGTCACGCCCTGGTAGCCAAGCTGGGCATAGGTCGCAGGGGTCACGGGCGTGTCCTCGCCCACGGCGATGCGGATCAGCACATTGCCGGGGATCTGCGGATCAAAGCCTATGCGCACCACCTTGCCCACGGGCACGCCCTTGTAGCGCACCGTGGCCTGAGGCTGCAGGCCGCTGACGCCATCCTTGGTGGACATTTCATAGAGCTGGTACTGCCGGTTGTCACGCGTCAGCCAGACGGCCAGCCCTGCCAGCAGGGCTGCGACGACCAGCACGAAAATGCCGGCCGCCATGGCATGGGACTTGTTTTCCATCAGCTTTCCTCTGCGGCAACGCCGCCTTGCACCGGGGCCATGGCACGGCGGCCACGTTCTCCCTGGAAGAAGTGTTCGATAAACGGGTGCTTGACCTGGGCCACATCGCGCGGCGCACCGGTGACCAGCACGCGCTTTTCGGCCAGCACGGCCACGCGGGTGGACAGTGCGAACAGCGTGTCCAGATCATGGGTGACCATGATGACGGTCAGCCCCAGTTCGGCATGAATGTCGCGCAACAGCTCGCAGAACTCGTCCGAGCCCTTGGGATCCAGTCCGGCCGTCGGTTCGTCCAGCAGCAGCAGTGGCGGGTCCATGATGAGTGAGCGCGCCAGCGCCACACGCTTGATCATGCCACCCGACAGGTCGGCAGGCATGCGCGTCGCATGTTCTGGCTTGAGCCCCACCATCTGCAGCTTGACCATGGCCGCGTCGCGGACCACGGCCTGGGGCAGGGTGCCCTGCTCGCGCAGCGCAAACGCGACGTTGTCCAGCACATTGAAGGCCGAATACAGCGCGCCCTGCTGGAACAGCATGCCCACATGGCTGGCCGCCAGCTCGCCGCTGATGACCTCGCGCGAAGGCCGTCCATCGATCGTGACCGTGCCGCGCGAGGGCGAGAGCAGGCCCAGGATCTGGCGCAGCAGCACCGTCTTGCCCGTGCCCGAGCCACCGACCAGGGTCAGGATCTCGCCCGGATAGACATCAAAGTTCAAATCCTGGTGCACGGCAAAGCGGCTCTCGCCCGAGCCGAACTCGGTCCACAAGTCCTTGGCCTGCACCAGAGGCTTCACATCCTGCGGCGGCAGATAGCCACCGACAGCGCCGTCGATCAGGCGGTTTTGCATCACTGCGGCCATACGCGCCCCCCTCTGAAACCGGCGCAGCCCAACACAGTGACGCCGAGCAAGAGCCGCCTCGCGGCGATGGCGTCGTCCCCCTTGGGGGAAGCGGCGAAGCCGCACAGGGGGTATCTCATCTAAAACCCCACATTCCTAAACAAGATCGCAAAAATGGCATCCACGATGATGACCATGGTGATGGACGACACCACCGATGCCGTCGTGCCCTGGCCCAGGCTCTGGGTATTGGGCTCCACCTTCAGACCCCAGTGGCAGCCGATCAGCGCGATCAGCACGCCAAAGACCACGGATTTGCCCATGGCCAGCCCCAGATTGCCGATCTGCACGGCGGAAGGCAGGCTCTGGAAGAAGTAGGAAGGCGTGATGTCCATGGTGACATCCGCCGCCACCATGCCTCCGGCCAAAGCCGCCAGAATGGTCCACAAGGCTACCAGCGGCATGGACACGGCCAGCGCCAGCGCCCGTGGCATGACCAGGCGGTAGCCCTTGGAGATGCCCATGACCTGCATGGCATCGAGTTCCTCGGTCACGCGCATCACGCCGATCTGCGCCGTGATGGCCGAGCCGCTGCGCCCTGCCACCAAAATGGCGGCCAACAGCGGCCCCAGCTCGCGGATCAGCGAGATGCCCAGAATATTGACAATGAAGGACTCGGCACCGAACTGGCGCAGCTGCAGTGCCATCAGATAAGCTAGCACCACGCCGATCAGAAAGCCCACCAGGGCCGTGATGGGCAGGGCCGTGGCGCCCGTGGCATAGAGATGGCCCGAAATATCGCGCCAGGGGCCACGCAGCGGGTTGCGCGCCAGCCGCAGGCAGTCGAGCAGCAACTGCCCCACCAATCCGGTCAGATCCCAGAAATGGCCGCGCGCATTGATGACCAGTTGCCCCAGGTTGTTGACCTGACACATCAGGCCCGAGGGTTCGGGCTTGGGCTCGGGAACATCGCTGAACTTGGCCACGCGCTCCAGCATGGTGCGCTGATTGTCCGTGGTCTTGAGCTGCTCGGGCCAGCGCCGGCCCCACTGTTCCCACAGCAGTTGGGCGCCCACATGGTCCAGCCACTGCAACTGCTGCAGATCCCAGCCGGCAGTTGCGGGCACAGCGCGAATCTGCGGGGCCAGTTGCCGCCAGAGCTTGCGATCCCCCAGCTCTGCGGCACTCCAGCGCCCCTCGGGCACGGCCCATGGCCGACCATCGAGGGTCTGCAGCGGGCATTGAGGATTTGGGTCAGTGCTGGACAAAGAAATTTCCTAGAACAAAGACAGTGGGCAGGCCGCCCAGCATAACGCGGGGCGGCGGCGGCTGGCTGCGCGCCCGCAATGAGGCGGCGTAGGCGCAGGACGCATGCCGATGCCCAAACTTATGCAATTTTTATCAAAAAACAGCTAAACCCCGCAACCATACAGCGCAAGACGCTTCAAAAACAGGAGTACAAGCAGGCTTTCCCTATCGACACCTCCTGACAGCTCCGCACAATCAATTGGCCACCGGCACTGCCGATGGTTTTTTTCCGGCCCTAGATCTCTGCCCATGAGCGACACCACTTTTGACTACATCGTCATCGGCGGCGGCACAGCAGGTTCCTTGCTGTGCAACCGTCTGTCCCGCAATAAAAACCACCGGGTGCTGCTCATCGAGGCCGGTCGCAAGGACGACTATCACTGGATTCACATTCCCGTCGGCTACCTCTACTGCATAGGCAATCCGCGCACCGACTGGCTCTATCAGACCGAGCCCGACCCCGGCCTCAACGGCCGCAGCCTGCGCTATCCGCGCGGCAAGACCCTGGGCGGCTGCTCCAGCATCAACGGCATGATCTACATGCGCGGCCAGGCCCGCGACTATGAGCAATGGGCCCAGCTGACGGGCGACGATACCTGGCGCTGGGATCAGGTGCTGCCCGCGTTTCGCCAGCATGAAGACCACTGGCGGCTGGATGCCGATCAGTTGGCCCAGGTCAGCGAGGAATTCCGCCGCCTGCACGGCAACAAGAGCATTGGCGGCGGCGGTGAGTGGCGCGTGGAGCGCCAGCGCCTGCGCTGGGACATTCTGGACGCTTTTGCTCAGGCCGCACAGCAGGCCGGCATCCCCGCCACCGATGACTTCAATCGGGGTGACAACGAGGGCGTGGGCTATTTCGAGGTCAATCAAAAAGGCGGATGGCGCTGGAACACCGCCAAGGCCTTTTTGCGCCCCACCTGCTATGGCCGCCCCAATTTCGAGATGTGGACCCATGCCCAGGTCAGCCGCCTGTTGCTGCAAGATCTGCCGGGTGGCGGCCAGCGCTGCACCGGGGCCGAGGTCTGGACCGGCAGCGAGATGGTCACCGTCCATGCCGAGCGCGAGGTGCTGCTATGCGCCGGCGCCGTCAACTCGCCGCAGATTCTGCAGCTCTCGGGCATAGGTCCGGGCGAGCTCCTGCAGCGCCACGGCATCGAGGTCAGACGCGATCTGCCCGGTGTGGGCGCCAATCTGCAGGATCATCTGCAGATCCGCTCCGTCTACAAGGTGCAAGGGGCCAAGACTCTCAACACCATGGCCAGCAGCCTCATGGGCAAGGCGGCCATCGGTCTGGAATACGCCCTCAAGCGCAGCGGCCCCATGAGCATGGCGCCCTCCCAGCTGGGCGCCTTCACGCGCAGCGACCCCGGCCAGCCCCACGCCAATCTGGAATATCACGTGCAGCCGCTGTCCCTGGATGCCTTTGGCGAGCCCTTGCACGACTTTGCGGCCTTTACCGCCAGCGTCTGCAACCTCAATCCCAGCAGCCGGGGCACGGTACAGCTGCAAAGCGCGGACTTCCGCCAGGCCCCGGCCATTGCGCCGCGCTATCTGTCCACCGCCGAAGACCGCCAGGTCGCCGCCGACAGCCTGCGCGTCACCAGACGCATCGTCAGCCAGCCCGCACTGGCGCCCTATCGGCCCGAGGAGTTCAAGCCTGGCGTGCAGTACCAGAGCGACGAAGATCTGGCCCGTCTGGCTGGCGATATCGCCACCACCATCTTTCACCCCGTAGGCACCACCAGGATGGGCAAGAGCAGCGATGCCATGGCCGTGCTGGACAGTCGCTTCAGGGTGCGCGGCATTCAGGGTCTGCGCGTGGTCGACGCCGGAGCCATGCCCACCATCACCAGCGGCAACACCAACAGCCCGACGCTGATGATGGCCGAGAAGGCTGCCGGCTGGATTCTCAAAGATCCCGAGGAAAACTCTCGGACTAGCAGCGCAGAGCCCGAAGTGTTGTTTCGCCTAACGCTTTAAAACAAATCCGTGCCGCAGCCTGCGCTCGACTCCCCTGCTGCAGCAAAATTCACTAAAACCCTTTGTGTATCAATCGCCTCAAGCTATGCTTTTTGATAGACATCAGAAAAATTTCTCTTGTAGGCCAGAAGACGGTTTCATTTGTAAGACTTTTTTGATACAACCCAAGGGAATTCCCCAATGCACCACTGCGGTGCAACATTTACATTCTCGTCACTCTCGCTGCTCCACGAAGCAGCATGGGGGGCCGAGGAGACAACTCGACACACAATCAGATCTACATTTATAAAAGCATCAAAGATGCATTCAAAAGCGCCCCAGTGGCGCTTTTTTTATGTCCTGACGGTGCACAATCGGCGCCGCCGCCAGGGTCAGTCCGGCGCCCCTGTCTCACCTTTGCATGGCCGGACCTTTCATCCACAAGCGCCGTGCACCACTTTCAGGCACTGCTTCATGGAATGGATTCTTGTTTCTCTCGCCTCGGCGCTGGCCGGCTTTGTGGATGCCATCGTGGGCGGTGGCGGCCTGATTCTGGTGCCCGCCATGTTCGCGGCCTTTCCCAACACCGCACCGGCCACACTGTTTGGCACCAACAAGAGTGCGGCCGTCTGGGGCACGGCGATTTCGGCCTGGCAATACAGCAAACGCGTGCACATCACCTGGGCCACGCTGCTGCCGGCCATCGCCACCACGCTGGTGGGCGCGTTTTTCGGAGCCTGGGCCGTCACCCAGATCTCGCCGGACTTTCTGCGAAAGCTGCTGCCCTTTATTTTGCTGGGCGTGCTGCTCTACACCCTGGCCAAGAAGGAGCTGGGACGCGACCATACGCCACGTCTTGCGGGGCGTGCCGAGATGCTGACCGCCAGCACCATCGGCCTGCTCATCGGGTTTTACGACGGCTTCTTCGGCCCGGGCACGGGCAGCTTCTTCGTCTTTCTGTTCGTGCGCCTGCTGGGCTACGATTTCCTGAACGCCTCTGCCAGTGCCAAGCTGCTTAATCTGGCCTCCAACGCCGCAGCCCTGCTGCTGTTCTCGCTCAAGGGCCATGTGTGGTGGCACTTTGCCGTGCCGCTAGCCGTGGCCAATGTGCTGGGCAGCATGCTGGGCACCTGGATGGCCCTGCGCCATGGCACGGGCTTTGTGCGCAGCATCTTCATCGGCGTGGTCAGTCTGCTGATTCTGAAGACCGGATATGACGCTTTTCTGCGTTGAGCGCAGACCCATCAAGCGTTGAGCGCTATCAAGTTCAAGGCGTCATCTCCTCCTCGGAGAGCACCGAGATATCTTCCACGCGGCGGGGCGTGCCTATGGGCGCTCCCGCCTTGCCCACACGCACGGCTGCAATGTCGGCCTCGCTGGGATAGTTGCCCACCAGCCAGTAGTCGAGAATACGGCGCGCGATAGGCGCAGCGGCAGCAGCACCAAAGCCGGCGTTTTCCACAATCACCGCAACGGCGATCTTGGGCGCATCCGCCGGGCCGTAGGCGATATACAGGGAGTGGTCGCGCTGGTATTCGGCCAGACGTGCCGCGTTGTATTTTTCCTTCTGGCCCACGGTCACGGCCTGGGCCGTACCGGTCTTGCCACCCGACAGATAGGCAGCGCTGCCGAACACGCCGCGGCCCGTGCCGCCGGTCACCACGCCCACCATGCCGCGCTTGACCGCGTCCACATTGCTCTGCTTGTAGCCCAGATTGACAGGCGCTGGCTGAACAATGGGCGAACGCACCCCGGTAACGGAGTCGATCAGTTCCTTGCCCACATGAGGCGTGTAGCTCATGCCGTTATTGACCAGCGTGGCCAGCGCATGCGAGAGCTGAAGAATGGTGAAGTTGTTATAGCCCTGGCCGATACCCAGAGAAATCGTTTCGCCCGCAAACCATTGCTGCTGGGCGGCGCGCTTGTAGGTCTTGCGCTTCCACTCCTTGCTGGGCAGCACACCGCGCACCTCGCCGGGCAGGTCGATGCCGGTGATCTGACCAAAACCCAGCGGCTTCATGAAGTCATGAATCGCGTCCACACCCATCTCGTTGGCCAGGGTGTAGAAATAGACGTTGCTCGAATGCTGGATGGCACGCGCCAGATCCACCGGACCCAGGGCGTGGCCGGAGCGGAAGGTATGGCCGCCGAAAGTCCAGGAGCCGCCATCCTGAATCACGGTGCCCGGCGTACGCTTGCCGGTTTCTATGCCGGCCAGGCCCATAAAGGGCTTGTAGGTCGAGCCCACGGGGTAGGTGCCGCGCATGGAACGGTTGAGCAGGGGGCGATCCAGCGACTCGTTGAGCATCTTCCAGTTTTCCTGGTCGATACCGTCAACAAACAGATTGGGGTCGTAGGTGGGCTTGCTGACCATGGCCAGCACTTCGCCATTGCGAGGGTCCAGGGCGATGGCCACACCACGGCGGTTACCGTAGAGATCCTCGATCATTTTCTGCAGCTTGATGTCCACCGACAACTGCAGGCTATGACCCGGCGTGGCGGGGCGGCTGCCCAGGCGGCGCACGGCATGACCGCCGGCCGAGGTTTCCATTTCCTCCCAGCCGGTCTGGCCGTGCAGCTGATTCTCGTAGCTTTTCTCGGCGCCCAGCTTGCCTATGACCTCGGTACCGCGATAGTTGGCCGCATCGTCAGAGTCATCAATCTCTTCTTTTTCTCGCTGATTGATACGGCCAATGTAGCCAATCAAATGGCTGCCGGTCTCCTTGAGCGGATAGGTACGGAACAGCCGTGCCTTGATATCCACGCCCGGAAAACGATAGCGCTGCGCCGCAAACTTGGCGACTTCCTCATCGGTCAGACGCGAGCGGATGGGGATGGACTCGAAGCTTTTGGAGTCATCCACCAGGCGCTTGAACTTGCGCCGATCGCGCGGCGTGATCTCCAGAATCTCGGACAAGCCGTCGATGGTTTCGTCCAGGTCCGACACCTTGGAGCGCGTAATTTCAAGCGTATAAGCAGAGTAATTACTCGCCAGCACCACACCATTGCGGTCGAGAATCTGCCCGCGATTGGGCACGATGGGCACCACGGCCGTGCGGTTGCTCTCGGCACGCTCGGCCAGCTCCTGATGGCGCTCCACTTGCAATACCAGCAGACGTGACACCAACAGACAAAACGCCAGCAGTACCACACCACTCATGACAATGGCGCGCAGCCGAAAGCGCTGCAACTCGGCTTCGGTATTGCGAATCTCCATCATGATTCAGTTACCCGCGAAATTGGCGCGTCCCAAGCGCGGGCAGCCGAGCAAGGGCCGCCCCGCAGCGAGGGCTGCGTCCCCCTCCCATAGCGCGCAGCGCGTAGAGAGGGGGAAGGCGCGAAGCGACTCAGGGGGTGTTGCATCACAGAGGACGGTTTTCGTCGCTGTCGGGCGCACGACGCTGCGGCGCCAGCAACAGCACGCTGACTATCGGCCACAGCAAGGTCTCGATCACCGCCGCCAACAGAAACCAGGGCCCAGGGAAGATGCCTCCCGCTGCCACGCGCAGCAGCACCTGCACGCCATGTGCCAGGGCAAACAGCGGCAGCAGATGCAATGCCTGTATGGGGCTTGAAAACCAAAGCAGACGGCGGCTCATCCAGCCCGTCACGAAGACCAGCAGCGTATAGGCCATTGCATGCTGGCCCAGCAGCGAGCCTCGGTCCACATCCATGATGAGACCCAGCGCAAAAGCAATGCCCAGGCCCACGCGCTGGGGCTGGTTCAGGCTCCAGAAAGCCAGCAACACCATCAGCCAGTCCGGCAACCAGATGATGCGCCCCAGCGGCAGCATGTTGATGAACAGCGCCAGCAGCAGCGTGAAGACAATGAAAAGAGGATTGACCGGCAGCAACAGCTGCTGGCCGCGCGGCATGATCATGCGGGATCCTTTGCAGCTTTTTCGGCAGCTGCCTTTTCCTTCTTGCTGCGGACCTTGGCAGCGCGGTCAGCTTTTTCGGCTTCCGCCTGCGCGGCCATGTTCGCAGCCTCGGGGTGCTCGGTGCGGTTCAGCGGCTTGAGCACCATCACATGGCGCACGCCCTGCACCCGGCCCACGGGCTCGCAATAAATACGGGTGAACGCCGAGTCGGCGCGGCGGTCCACCGTCACCACCTTGGCAACAGGCAGGCCCTGGGGGTAGAGACCATCGACGCCGCTGGTCGTCAGCAGGTCGCCCTCCTGCACATCGGCATTGCTGGGCATGAAGCGCAGCTCCAGCCCACCGGCACGGGAAGAGGAGGCATCCCCATAGGCCACGCTGCGCGCGCCGGTACGGGGGTTGAACACGGGAATGGCCTGGTCGCGGTCGATCAGCAGCGTGACCTCGGCGCGTGTGGGATAGACGCGTGTGACCTGGCCGATCACGCCTTTTTCGTCGAGCACCGGAGAGCCCGGTTCGATCTTGTCCACCTGTCCCTTGTCGATCACCACGCGGCGCGTGTAAGGGTCGGGACTGTCATAGACCACCTCAGCCACCTGCCCCGGGGTCAAGCTGCGTTCGCGCAGCTCCAGCATGGCACGCAGATGGGTGTTTTCCTGAAGCAGCTCTTCGGCCAGCTCGGCGCGCTGGGCCATCACCACCAGCTCCTTGCGTGCGGCATCTTCGCGGGCTACGGCCTGCTGCTGCACCTCGGCATAACGGCTGGCATTCTGATAGGCCTGCACAGGCTGGGCCACCAGCCACTGCACGGGAGCCAGCGCCGCAGACACTGCGGTGCGAATTGGCGCCGTGATCTTGAAACGCGCATCGGCCACCATCAAAAACAGCGCCAAGGCGCTGTAGAGGGCGAGCTGCGAGGTGCGGGAGGCCTGCTGCTTGAACAGCGATGGCGCGCGATGGTCCAGCGTTTCCAGTGTCATGAGCGTCCCGTTTGCGTGACCAAAAATGCCCGCTTCCCTGCCCGGGAAGAGGACATGCAAAAAGAGAGCGCGGTGTGCAGGCGTATCACGGACTCAAGCCCTGTTTGGTCATTGGTGTAGCAGTACGCGCACTATGCCGCGTACTGCCGCACTCCACAATGCCCAGCGACGATCAGTCGCTGGTGAAGATGCTGCCCTGGCGATCCATGGTCTCCAGCGCCATGCCACAGCCGCGCACCACGCAGGTCAGAGGCTCTTCGGCCACCAGCACGGGCAGGCCTGTTTCTTCGGCCAGCAGACGGTCCAGGTCGCGCAGCAGCGCGCCGCCACCGGTCAGCATCATGCCGCGCTCGGCGATGTCGGCGCCCAGCTCGGGAGGAGTCTGCTCCAGCGCGTTCTTCACGGCAGAGACGATCTGGTTGAGCGGATCGGTCAGCGCTTCCAGCACTTCGTTGGAAGAGATGGTGAAGCTGCGGGGCACGCCTTCGGAGAGGTTGCGGCCCTTGACTTCCATTTCCTTGACCTCGGAGCCGGGGAAGGCCGAACCGATCTGCTTCTTGATGGCTTCTGCCGTAGGCTCGCCGATCAGCATGCCGTAGTTGCGGCGGATGTAGCTGATGATGGCCTCATCGAACTTGTCGCCACCCACGCGCACCGAACCCTTGTAAACCATGCCGCCCAGCGAGATCACGCCCACTTCGGTCGTGCCGCCGCCGATGTCCACCACCATGGAGCCCGAAGCTTCGGACACGGGCAGCCCTGCACCGATGCCGGCGGCCATGGGCTCTTCGATCAGGTACACGGCCGTGGCACCCGCAGCCTCGGCCGCATCCTTGATGGCGCGGCGTTCGACCTGGGTGGAACCGCAGGGCACGCAGATGATGATGCGAGGGCTGGGCGTCAGCACCGAGCGTGGATGCACCATCTTGATGAACTGCTTGATCATCTGTTCGGTGATCACGAAGTCAGCGATCACGCCGTCCTTCATCGGGCGGATGGCTTCGATATTGCCGGGCACCTTGCCCAGCATGGCCTTGGCTTCGCGGCCAACGGCCTGGATCACCTTCTTGCCGTGGGGGCCGCCCTCATGGCGGATGGCAACGACCGAAGGCTCGTCAAGAACAATGCCCTTGTCTCGGGCGAAAATCAGGGTGTTGGCTGTGCCAAGGTCGATGGCAAGGTCGGTGGAGAAGTACCGACGGAAAGCTCCGAACATTCAAGGTCCTCTCAGGCACGGCTTGCGCATCGGCTGGCCGTCGCCGGGGTGTAAGGTAAGGGAGTCTGGGTGGGTGGGCTTTTTTTGCACAATGACCAGCCGGTCGGAGGTATTGCGGCAAAGCCGAGATAATACCGTATCCCCTGTGAATAACTTCTACTGTCAGGGTTAGAAACACTGCTTTACATGCGGCTGCCCTGTTAAATAATTTCTATGGCACTGAACGATCAAGACATTGCGCGTATCGCCAATCTGGCCCGCCTCGAACTGTCACAAGACGAAAGTAAGCGCATGCTCGCGCAACTTAACAACTTTTTCGGCATCGTCGAAAAAATGCAGGCTGTGGATACCTCGGGCGTCAGCCCGCTGTCACATCCGGTGGCGGCCATCCAGGACATCGCCTTGCGGCTGCGCGACGATCTGGTCAGCGAGTCCGACAACCGCGACGCCAATATGCACAACGCACCGGCGGCCGAGAAAGGCTACTTCCTGGTGCCCAAGGTCATCGAGTAAACGCGCAGGAAGCAAAGAACAATGAGCCAAACCGAACTCCATCACCTGAGCGTGGCCGAGCTGGCCGCGCAACTGCGCGCCAAACAGGTCTCGGCCACCGAAGCCGCCCAGCATTTCCTGGCCCGCGCCAGGCAGCACCAGAACCTGGGTGCTTTTGTTTCCATCGATGAAGACGCCACCCTGGCCCAGGCCAGGGCCGCCGATGCCCTGATCGCCGCAGGCCAGGGCGGCAAGCTGGCCGGCGTGCCCATTGCCCACAAGGACATCTTCGTCACCAAGGACTTCCCCAGCACCGCGGCCAGCAAGATGCTGGAAGGCTACCAGTCGCCGTTCGACGCCACCGTGGTGAAGAAGCTCGCCGATGCCGGCGTAGTCACCCTGGGCAAGCTCAATTGCGACGAATTCGCCATGGGCGGCGCCAACGAGAACTCGGCCGTGGCCCCCGTGGGCTTTGCTGAGCCCCAGCCCGTGCGCAACCCCTGGGATACGAATCGCGTGCCCGGCGGCTCGTCCGGCGGCTCGGCCGCTGCCGTGGCCGCGCGCCTGGCCCCGGCCGTGACCGGCACCGACACCGGCGGCTCGATCCGCCAGCCCGCATCGTTTTGCGGCATCACCGGCATCAAGCCCACCTACGGCCGCGCCAGCCGCTACGGCATGATCGCCTTTGCCTCGTCGCTCGACCAGGCCGGCCCCATGGGCCGCAGCGCCGAAGATTGCGCGCTGCTGCTCTCCGAGATGTGCGGCCCCGATCTGGACCGCGACTCCACCAGCCTGGACTACCCGGCCGAAGACTTCACAGCCAAGCTGAACGACTCGATTGAAGGCCTGCGCATCGGCATTCCGGCCGAATTCTTCGGCGAAGGCCTGGCCGGCGACGTGCGCGTCGCCGTGGACGCCGCGCTCAAGGAATACGAGAAGCTGGGCGCCAAGCTGGTGCCCGTGAGCCTGCCGCGCACCGAGCTGTCCGTGCCCGTGTACTACATCCTGGCTCCGGCCGAGGCTTCGTCCAATCTGTCGCGCTTTGACGGCGTGAAGTTCGGCCACCGCGCCGCCAAGTACGAAGACCTCAACGATATGTACAAAAAGACCCGCGCCGAAGGCTTTGGCGACGAGGTCAAGCGCCGCATCATGATCGGCGCCTACGTGCTGTCCGAAGGCTATTACGACGCCTACTATCTGCAGGCGCAGAAGATCCGCCGCATGATTGCCGACGACTTCCAGGCCGCCTTCAAGGACTGCGACGTCATCGCCGGCGCTGCCGCGCCCACCACGGCCTGGGCGATTGGCGGCAAGGCCGACCCCGTGAGCAACTATCTGGCCGACATCTTCACCCTGCCCGCATCGCTGGCCGGCCTGCCCGGTCTCAGCCTGCCCGCAGGCTTTGGCGACGGCGGCCTGCCCGTGGGCCTGCAGCTCATCGGCAACTACTTCAGCGAAAGCAGGCTGCTCAACGCCGCTCACCGCTTCCAGCAAGCCACCGACTTCCACCTGAAGCAGCCCAAAGGCATTTAAAAATTTATAGCCGCTTGCGCTTGTATTGATTGGATTTCAGCATCGAATAAGCCTGAAACGCATACAGATCATGCGCAAGCCGCTTCACTTTTAGCAGTTAGGACACACAGAGCAATGACTGTGAAACTGATCAATGGCTACGAAGTCGTCATCGGCTTTGAAACCCACGCCCAGCTGGCGACCAACAGCAAGATCTTCAGCCGTGCCAGCACCGCCTTCGGCGCCGAGCCCAACACCCAGGCCTGCGCCGTGGACCTGGCCCTGCCCGGCACGCTGCCGGTGATGAACAAAAAGGCCGTGGAATGCGCGATCAAGCTCGGCCTGTCGCTGGGCTCGACGATTGCGCCGCGTTCCATCTTCGCGCGCAAGAACTACTTCTACCCCGACCTGCCCAAGGGCTACCAGATCTCCCAGTTCGAGATCCCCGTGGTACAGGGCGGCGAGGTCAGCTTCTACCTGGAAGAAGGCAAGAACAACGTCCTCAAGACCGTGCGCCTGGTGCGCGCCCACCTGGAGGAAGATGCCGGCAAGTCCGTGCACGACGAGTTCATCGGCCAGTCCGGCATCGATTTGAACCGCGCCGGCACGCCGCTGCTGGAAATCGTGACCGAGCCCGATATCCGCTCCACCGCCGAAGCCGTGGCCTATGCCAAGGAACTGCACAAGATCGTCACCTGGATCGGCATCTGCGACGGCAATATGCAGGAAGGCTCGTTTCGCTGCGACGCCAACGTCTCCGTGCGCAAGCCTGGCCAGCCGCTGGGCACACGCCGCGAGATCAAGAACCTGAACTCGTTCAGGAATATGCAGATCGCCATCGATTACGAAATCCTCTGGCAGATCGAGCAGATCGAGGACGGCCACAAGATCCAGCAGGCCACCGTGCTGTTCAACCCCGACACGGGCGAGACCCGCGCCATGCGCACCAAGGAAGACGCGGCCGACTACCGCTACTTCCCCGACCCCGACCTGCCACCGCTGGTCGTGGCGCCCGAATGGGTGGCGCAGGTCAAGGCCGAAATGCCCGAGCTGCCCCGCACCATGGCCGCGCGCTTTGTGGAAAGCTACGGTCTGCCCGAGTACGACGCCACCACGCTGACGCAAAGCCAGGCCATGGCCGCCTACTTTGAAGCCGCCGCCAAGGCCTGCGGCCAGCCCAAGCTGGCGTCCAACTGGGTGATGGGCGAGATCTCGCGCCGCCTGAACATGGAAGAGATCGGCATGGACCAGGTCAAGGTCAGCGCCGAGCAGCTGGGCACCCTGATCGCCCGCATCCACGGCAATGTCATCAGTAACAACTCGGCCAAGCAGGTGTTCGAGGCGCTGTGGACCGGTGAAGGCTCCGATGTGGACGCCATCATCGAAGCCAAGGACCTCAAGCAGTCCAACGACACCGGCGCGCTGGAAGCCATCATCAACGAGGTGATTGCGGCCAACCCCGCCAACGTCGAGCAATACCGCGCCGGCAAGGACAAGGCCTTCAACGCCCTGGTCGGTCAGGTCATGAAGGCCTCCAAGGGCAAGGCCAACCCCGGCCAGGTCAACGAGCTGCTCAAGGCCAAGCTGGCCTGAGAACAGCCAACTCTGTTACAAGCACGTCGTTACAGGCGTGCCTGTGACCTCAGATAATGTGAGCACGCTCTAAGGGCCGCAGGCAGCATATGCCTGCGGCCTCGTTATTTGCCGCTCCCCATGCCCTGTGCCGCCTGCCCAGGAAAAATTCAGTGATCTTCTCGAACGCCTCCCTCATCGAATCCGAAAAAGAGCGCAACCTCTGCACCAAGTTTTTTGCCGGTTACTTCTTCAACGAATTCACGCCCGGCTACACCAAGCGCATCACGCTGTTCAACCGCTATATCCAGGAAGTCTCGGGGCGCGAAGACCTGGGCCTGCACAGCCCCAATGTCTCGTTCGACACCCACGCCTATCTGTGCCATGAGCGCCTGCGCAGCAAGCTGTCCGACGTGTTGATCTCCGACCCCGCACGCCAGGTGTTTCTGTTCATAGAAACCAAGTACCTGACGAATTGGACCTATGCCGCCGATGTGGCCAAAGGCCTGGAGCGACTGGATAAGGTCTTCGACGCCGAGAAAAAGCCCCATCTGGCTGGCGCCAGACAGCATTACTTTGTGCTGACCTCACGCCGCAAGGAAGAAGCCGCAGGCCGCCCCGTGCAGCACTATGCCCCCGTGAACGTGCCGATCTTTGTGCCCACCCCGGCTGCGCCCGCGGGAGCGGCCGAGGCCGATACCGCAGAGCCGTCCAAGACATCCTTCACCAGCTTGCTCTACTGGGAAGACCTGGCGCAGATGTGCGATCGCTCGGAAGTGCGGCAGTACATGGAGGCGCGGCTCAAGCTGTGCATCAGCAGCAGCCGGAATCAGCATAGGGCGGGGTATTTTTTGCCAGGAGTGTGAACACAGGCTAGGTTGCTACGGGCAGCTATCAAAACAGCACCGTTCCGTCGTTCACGACAGAGGCCGGGATTTCGCCCCGGCTGGCGACTCACTTTCTTGCTTGTGCAAGAAAGTGAGCAAAGAACACAACCCGATTGTCTGCGTCCCTGCGCTTCGCTCCGGGCAAACCTGCAGCCAGACGGGTGGGAGCGGTCAGCCCACAAGATTTGTGGCGAAATCAGCCTCCTACCCAAACCCCACAAGCGCTACCAGCTATCAATTTAAAGAACATCGTTTACATAAAGCCCAGATAAAGCGCACACAGGGGTCACAAAAATCTGCGCACAATTCGGCGCAGCCCCGCATCACTTCATACCCATCCATGCCCTCCAAGCTGCTCAAGCTCCTGCTCTGGCTGATCGCCCTGTGCGTGGCGCTCTATCTTTGCATCTGCGGCTATATGTTTGCGCAGCAGCGCAACATGATTTTCCAGGGCGGGCTCACGCAGCTGCCGCAGGAACAGACCAATTTCTCGCTGCAGCGTGATGTGCTGCTACGCGGCTGGCAGTGGCATCCGGCAGAGGGCAAGGTCCGCGGCGTGGTGCTCTACTTTGGCGGCAATGCCGAGAACATCGAGCACCACCTGCCGCTCCTGACGCAGACCTTTCCCCACAGCGATATCTATATGCTGGCTTACCGCGGCTATGGCGCCAGCGAAGGCCAGCCTTCCGAGCCGCTGCTGACGCAGGATGCCGTGGCCCTGTTCGATGAAGTCAGGCATCTGCACCCGCAGCAACCCATCACGGTGATCGGGCGCAGCCTGGGCACGGGCGTGGCCTCTGCCGTGGCGGAGCTACGCCAACCCGATCAGCTGGTGCTGATCACCCCTTTTGACAGCATGCTCAACACGGTACGCGGCATGTATGGCTGGCTGCCTGTAAAGCTGCTGCTGCGCGACCCGTTTGATTCCGCCGCGCATCTGCAGGGCTACTCGGGGCCCATTTTGGTGCTGCGCGCCAGCCACGACGATACGGTGGCCCCTGCACGCACCGATGCCCTGCTGGCAAGCCTCAAGGGCAAAGCCGTGGAAGTGCTGACCCTGCCGCACACGGGGCACTCCAGCATTTTGCGGGCTCCCGCACTGTGGGATGCCGTGGCGCGGTTCGCGAATTCCGCCGGCTAGGCGAGCGGCCTGGTTTGAGGATCAGCGCCGAACAGCGCCAGCCGCAATGCCTCGGGAATAGCCGCCACCTTGCGTTCGCCCCTGGCCACGAACACCACGCCGACCTTGCCGCGCGCCACCTCGCGGGCGCTGGCTGTCTCGGTCATGCGAAAGACCAGGTCAAAGCCGTACTTGTTGGGGTCGGCCGGCGTCATCTCCACGCGCATGGTCTCGCCGTGAAAGCCTTCGGACTTGTACTGGGCCACGATGTCGCCCACCACCACGCCATGGCCTTGTACGTCCGACTCGCGGTAGCCCAGATGCTTGAAAAAACGCACGCGCGCCTCGGACACCAGGGTCAGCAACTGGGCGTTGTCCAGATGGCCGCCCTGGTTGACGTGGCTGATGTAGATCTGCATCTCGGTGGAGAACAGAAACTGCGCGGGAAGCTCGAATTGGATGCGGGCCATGGGTGGTGATGCGGTAGAAAAAACGGCACGACTTGCGCAAATCAGGTTCAAACAAGACGTTTGCACCATGGGTGCATTCCCTGTGCATCCGCCTCAGCGGCCCGGCCTGTTTGCGTAAGTCCTCTACGGGCTACTTTAGCGGCTCAGCACCCGCTTGTAGAAGAAGGCGCACAGGGCCGCAAAGCACAGCAGGCCCAGCCACATGGCAGGGGCGAAATCCGCGCCCACGATGGCCAGCGGCGCATCCTTGCCGCTGAAGCCGATCAGCGCGGCAATGACTATGCCCATCAGGCTTTCTCCCACGATCAGGCCCGAGGCCAGCAGCAAGCCGCGCTCTTCGGCCGCAGCCGCCCAGTCCTTGCCCAGACGCTGGCCGTAGGCCTTGATGGCGCGCTGCAGGAAAAAGCCCAGCACGGCACCGATGGTCAGCGTCAGGCCGATGGTGGGCGGCAGGTAGATGCCCAGGCCCACGGCCAGCGGCGGCAGCGCGCCCTTGCCACTGTTGCGCAGCACCACGTCCAGCACGATGACGACCACGCCGACCGCCACGCCCAGACCCAGCATGGTCCAGTCCAGCGAGCCACTGAAGATGCCGGTGGCGATCTGCTTCATCAGTGTGGCCTGGGGGGCAGCCAGCGCCTGGCTGGGGTCCATGCCTGCGCGCGGCAACGAGCCAGCAAAGCCGTAGGCGTTGTAGAGCAGGTCCAGCACGGGCGGGATCACGGCTGCGCCGACCAGGCAGCCGATGATCAGCACCACCTGCTGACGCCAGGGCGTGGCGCCGACCAGGTAACCGGTCTTCAGATCCTGCAGGTTGTCGTTGGAGATAGAGGCCATGGCCAGGATGACGGAGACCATGAACAGAACCAGCGCCACACCGAGCTGGCCCGAGACGCTTTGCGCGAAGGCGGGCACCGTAGCATGCAGCCCCAGCAGCGCCAGCGCCATGAGAATGGTGGCGATGATGCCTATGCCCGAAATGGGGCTGGCCGACGAGCCCACGAGGCCCGCCATATAGCCGCAGGCCGCCGCGACCAAAAAGCCGAACACGGCGGCAAACAGCACGCATAGCGCCGCCAGCCCGTAGCGCGCGGCATCCGACAGCTCGGGCATATGCTCGTGCACAAAGCCGTTGACGACCAGGAACAGCACGGCCAGCGCGGCCAGACCGATGAGCAACATCCAGCTGCGCGGCATGTCCTTGTCGGTTTCGTCGCCCGCCGCAGCCGAGCTGCCCGACGCGCGAGCGGGCTGCCTGCGGATGGCCTGGATGATGGGACCGGCCAGCGTGCCCACGGTCCACAGCGCCGAGATGCCGATCACACCGGCGCCCAGAAAGCGCGCCTTGCCGCTCCACAGCTGGCTGGCCAGGTCGCTGACGGCCTGGCCAGCGGCCGGTGTGGCGTGGGCCGTGAGCCAGGGCACGACCACACCCCAGCACAGCACCAGACCCACCAAGACGGCTACACCCGCAGCCGCGCCCATGAGGTAACCCGCGGCCAGCAGCGCCGGCGAAAAGCCTGCGGCCACGCGCAGAGCCACGCCGCCCACGGGAATCCAGAGATTGATGGCCTCACCCAGCACGCGCAGGCCGCCGCTCAGAAAGCCGAACAGCGCCGCCAGAGCCGCGCCCCAGCCCAGATCACGCAGGCCCGAGCGCGGCGTACCGGCAGAGGCGTCGCTTTGATGGCGCTGGCTCTCGCCCACGCGCAGCACCTCGGCTGCGGCCACGCCTTCGGGATAGGGCAGATCGGACTGCACCACCATCACACGGCGCAGCGGCACGGTGTAGAGCACGCCCAGCGTGCCGCCGGCCGCGCAGATCAGTGCCGTCTGCCAGAACGGAAAGCCCGACCACAGGCCCAGCATCAGCAGCGCCGGCAGCACGAAGATCACCGACGACAGCGTGCCCGCGGCCGAGGCCTGGGTCTGCACCAGATTGTTCTCGAGAATGTTGGAATCCTTGAAGCGGTACAGCAGCGCCATGGAGATCACGGCCGCCGGGATGGCCGAGGCAAAGGTCAACCCGACCTTGAGGCCCAGATAGACATTGGCCGCCGTGAAGGCCAGCGTGATGAGCGCGCCCAGAATGACGCCGCGCAGCGTGAATTCACGCGATAAAGTATTTTTTTCCATAACTGCAATCGTTGATGCGAGCCGGTGTGCTCTCTGCTCCCACGCTCCGGTTTTCCCGACGGCGCCATGCTGTTGCCGGCCCGTATACCTCCCCACCTGACCGAACAGGCCTACACGGTCTCCAAAGACCCATATGTCGGCGCCCAGTGGCTGCATGCGAACTCCAGGCCCTGACCGGCAGGCTGATGCCGGGCCCGGGACTTTACTACCGCCATTATTGACTGGCGTTGGCAGACATCGCATTACACGATTCCTCCGTGGGCTATCTTCCGCGGCATCACCCTGCCCGGGGCGCTCACCGTGCGGCAAGCGATGCAGCGCATGCAATCGGGAACGGGCAGGAGCAAGCTGCCCTGGCGCGTCATCATTGAGCGGGCCGAGAATGCCGAATCAGGCCCTCCCCTTTACACAGTCAGCGCAGGCAGCTATCAAAAATGCATTGCGTTGGCACCTGCAGCAAAGGCCAGGTCTTGCCCGCCAACAAGACAAGCAGATCTCAGATCAAATAAACAGCATCAGCCACGTTTGGGGCTGAAGTCATGCAGGATCTGCCCCTGGTTGTCGATCAGCAGCGAGGGCGTTCTCTCATCCGAGCGCAGATAAAAGCCTGAGGGCAGGCCATCGGCGGACAGATAGCTGCCATTGCCCGTGATCTGGGGCAGTTGCTCCAGCGTGCGGCTCCATACCGGCTGGCCCGTGGCCAGGTCCAGCAGCTGCAGCACACGGCCCTGGTCGGTGACCGGCGTAGTGTTGAAGACGATGAGCACGCGCTGCGCGTTCTGTGCCAGCACCACGCCGCGATAACGTTTCTGCACGGGCTCCACCAGGCGCAACTCGGTCACGCCAGACTCACGCAGCATCTTGTCCATCACCACCCAGTCCGCGGTGATGCGCTGGTAGTCGCCGGACAGCGCCTTGACCTGCTCTTCCTGGCTGGACTGCATGCTCAGCTCGGGCCGCTTCGGATATTCGCCGGCGCGCACCTTCTGCGTGTAGCGCACCAGCAGGCCGGGCGAGCTGGCGGCACTGCCCACGTCCAGCGTCGCAAAGGCATAGCTTTGCAGCGTCTCGGTATAGCTGGCAAAAGGCCGCTGCCGGAAGTCCTCATAAAGCCGCGCCAGCGGCAGGATCTGCTGCGTGAGCCAGTAGACGTAGAAGCGTTCGCCCCTGTTGCTGGTGACGATCAGGGCATCGGGCTTGTCGCTGCCGGCCAGCTCGATGCTGGAAATGCCCGTGCCCAGTTGCGAAGCATGGCGGTTGACCAGCTCGTCGTCCAGCGGCATAAAGCGCGCACTGCTCTGGTCGAGGCGAAAGAGCTTTTGCGCATTCATGATGAGAAAGATGCTGCCGTCCGAAAAATGGGCAAGCTGCGGGTTCTGCGACAGCGTGGTGCGCTGGTAGCTCAGCGCCAGCGGCTCGGCCAGTTTCTTGCCGTTGTCCAGGCTGTTGACGAGGATCTGATAGTCATCGCTGCGGCCCTCGGTTTTTTCCAGCACGCGCACCACATTGAACTGGCCGTTCGCCGTTTCATAAACGGTGGATGCCTGCAACTGCCCATGATCGACCGCCGCCGGTACCGCCGCACGCAGCATGCTCAGCACCAGAGGGGCAGCAACGGCCAGCGCCACCACCACACCAAGGCCCAGCGGCAGGTATTTGAGGCTCTTGAGGCTGTTGAACTGCCCGGCATCCATGCTGTGGATGACACGCATTTCCTTGGGTGCGTTGCTGTCGCTGAGTACGAACTCCGTGCCGCAGGCACTGCAGGCGAACAGATTGGGTGTGCCCGCCGCCTTGGTGCAGCGGCCCGACCCGCATTGTGGGCAGACAAGGGTTGTGATCTGTACGGCCATGTCCTGTGCTCTTTCTGTGTTTTCTTTCTATGTTCTGCGCAACCCTTAGCGCCACGAAAACTCGTGCACCAGCTCCCCTTGGTTATCCATCAGATAGCCGGGCTCCAGGCTGCTGCCCTGCATGAAAAAGCCCGAGGGCAGGCCCTGGGCCCTGGCATAGATGCCGCCGCGCTCGCGCGCCAGCAAAGGGATCTGGGCCACATCCCGGCTCCAGACGATCTGATTGTTCTGCTTGTCCAGCAACTGCAGCATGCGCCCCTTGCCCTGCTCCGGCGTGGCGCTATAGGACAGCAACAGACGTGTGGCGTTCTCCGCCAGCACCTCGGCCTGGAAACGCGGCGTGGCATCGATCACCTCCAGCCTCACCAGACCGCGAGTGACCGAATAATGGCTGACGGCATAACCGCCACCGACATCGCGATCAAAACTCCCAGCTTCCTCCAGGGGCTTGAGCTCGAAGTGGGTCAGGTACTGGGGCTGGCCGTTTTCGTATTTGTTCCAGTACTGCACCAGCAGAAAGCGCTTCTCCAACGACGATCCCTTGTCCAGGGGGGCATAGCGGTAGTACTTGCGGGTCTGGCGAGCCTTGGCAGCTCGCTGCTCATCGAGCTGGCTCGCGACTTCGGCGTCCAGAATCTGGCCCGCCACCCAGTACACATGGTATTTGCGGCCATCATTGGTCACGACCTGAAGGCAGTCCGGCCTGTCGTCATAGGAGAAGCGAACTCCGGCCAGGCCCACGCCCAACTCGCTCGGGAACTGGGCCATCAGCAAAGGGCTGAGGTCCACAAACTGCTGCGCCCCGGGGTCAAAACGCAGCACCGTCGCCTCCTTGAGCTGCAAATAGAGATTGCCGTCGCTGAAGTTCTTGAATTCCCCTCCGTTCTGCATCCAGGGAAAACGGTAGAACTGTGGCTGCGACAGGGCGGCACCGCTTTGCATGTCGCTGACCTCGATCCGGTATTCATCCTCGTTCTGGTCGGTGCGGTTTTTGTACACATCAATGCGGCTGAACTTGCCACCCGCTTCATGCAGGGCCGACATATCGGCTCTGCCCCGGCTCTGCGCCGCAGCCACGGTGCGGCTGCTTTTTTTCAGATCCACCAGCAGCGGCAGCAGGAACATGGCGGCCACCAGCGCCAGCACCACCGCGATCACGGCATTGCGGTACCTGTCCAGCAGTTGCCGGTGCGCTTGCAAAGGCAAGGCAGTGACATCGGGAGTAGCGCCGGTCCCCACCGCAAACGTGGTACCGCAGCTCTCGCAGACATGCTGGCCGCTGAGGCCCGCGACGGGATGACTGCGCCGGGCCCCGCATTGCGGACAGAAGTAGGTTCGGGAGGTCTTGACCATGTTTATAGGCTAGGACTTACGCAAACAAGCTAGGCCGCCACTGCGGATGCACAGGGAGCGATCCCACAGGGCAAATTTCTGGCTTGAACCTGATTTGCATAAGTCGTGTCGGCTCTGGGCGCAGGCCTGGGCTGTGAAGTCAGGCACGGTCTGGCCGTTGTTGTCTATCGGCAGCATTGGCGCGTTGCCATGGAAGTGAATGAAAAACCTGAACCAGCACCGGGGCCGTTGTGCAGCGACAGGAGCATGGACAGGGGGGATTGCGCCCAAGCTTAAGCGCTGCACCTGCACCGCCCCTCAAAAACACATTCCGACGAGAGCGGCACACGGTAAGCTCTTGTAACCGGGAACGCCCAGCCCAGACTCCGCAAGCGCTGGAATCTCAATGCCTTTCAAGCCCCCAGCCCTTGATACTCAAGCGCAAGCAGCTATCAGATTGCAAGTAGCTCAGCACTCCTCATCATCCATTCCCAGCGACTCGGACAGGTTTTCCACATAGCCCAGCATCAGCAGGCGCTGGCCTTGCAGCAGCTGCTGCAGCTCGCTCCAGCCCGCATGGGCAACTACCTGCTCCCGTCCACGGCCATAGAGATCCCGCAGGTCAGCCACCAGGCGCACGGCCTGTTCGGCTGTCAACGGCTCGGCCCGCACAAACCCCATCCAGGCTGCGCCCATGCCGAAAAAGCGATAACCGTGCTGCCCGGCTAGGTGGCGGATGATGGCGTGGTTCTGAAACGTGTCCCAGTCGGCGCTGAAATAGCCATTGGGCTGGGCAGCGATCTTGAGGTCCTCCGCCGGCACCGGAATGCGCTGCACATAGACCACATCGTCAAGCAGCGCGTCCGGCTCCCGGTTGGCCTGCAACAGGGCCTTCACGTCGCAGGCCGCCGTGGCCAGCGTGCCGCAGACCTGATCCCAGCTTTGGATCAGCTCGGGATGGCCCATCTGGCGGATGCGATGCTGCAGCGACGCCTGCTCCCAGGCGGCCAGCTGAACAGGGTCGTCCCAGTCCATGCCGTCCTCACCGGTCTCCTCCAGATACAGGCGGTCATCCTGCCCCGCATGTCCGCAGGTATAGCTGCACTGGCTGATGTCATCCAGCGTGCACAGATAACGGTGCAGCGGGTCGGCAGCGCTCAGCGCATCCAGCACCTGCAGCAGCTCATCCATGCCGCCGACGTCTTCCAGCCATTCATGGGCGCAGCTGAAATTGCCCCGCCGGTAGGGTTGCTCACCGCCGTCTGCCTGCGCCGCAGGCACAAAAAATCCACGTTTCATGGTTTCACTCTCACTGATCCAAGAACCCCATCAGGGCAAGCGGCCGGGCAGCGCGAGTCGAGCCAGCACGCCCGGGCCAGCCCGTATCATCGCCGCCATGGCCTCTCTGACCTATCACATCGACGAAGAGCAATATGTCGCGGCACTGCGCCTGCATGCCCAGCTCAGACCCCGCTGGACCCACTGGCTGCGTTATCTGATGGCCATCCTGGGCGTGCTGATCTTTGTGACCAGCCTTCGGCTCAAGACCTATTGGCTGGCCGTGGGTGGCGCCATTTATGTGCTGGTAGCCACCTCCAGCTTTCAGATGTATGTCCGCCCCATGGCCCAACGCGCCTATCGCCGCTATCCGGCCATGCATCAGGCCCAGACACTGGAGCTGAGCGATGGTGAGCTGACGATGCGCTCCAGCCAGGGAGAATCCAGAGTGCCCTGGAACTTTCTCATCCAATGGGCCGAGAACGCCGAATTCATGCTGCTGTATCTGCAACCCAATCTCTATTACATCGTGCCCAAGGTCGCAGACCCCGATCAAGCCGTTCTTGGAGAGCTGCGCTCCCAGCTCCAGGCTCATGTGGGCCCAGCCAGAAAATAAGCTTTTTTGCCCTTAAGGTCTTACCTGTAAAGCGCATGCAGCTATCAAAAAAGGAAGCCGAAGCTTCCTTTTTGTGCTGGCGGCCTTAGAACAGAACCCGGCAGCGGATGGTGCCAGCAATCTGCGCCAGCTTTTCCAGCGCCAGCGCCGAGGACTTGGCGTCGATATCGATCACCACATAGCCGACCTTTTCGTCGGTACGCAGGTACTGACCGGCAATATTGATGCCGTTGTCGGCAAACACCTGGTTGATGGCCGAGAGAATGCCGGGGCGGTTCTCGTGCACATGCAGGATGCGGTTGTTGCCCGGGTGCTCGGGCAGTGCCACTTCGGGGAAGTTGACGGCCGAGGTGGTCGTTCCGTTGTCGCTGTACTTGACCAGTTTTTCCGCCACTTCAAGGCCGATATTGGCCTGAGCCTCCATGGTGGAGCCACCGATATGCGGCGTGAGGATGACGTTGTCCATGCCGCGCAGCGGCGAGAGGAACTCATCCTTGTTGCTCTTGGGCTCCTTGGGAAAAACGTCGATGGCCGCACCCAGCAGCTTGCC
Organism: Comamonas resistens; assembly: GCF_030064165.1. Classification (NCBI taxonomy): domain Bacteria; kingdom Pseudomonadati; phylum Pseudomonadota; class Betaproteobacteria; order Burkholderiales; family Comamonadaceae; genus Comamonas; species Comamonas resistens. The sequence continues at coordinate 283,034 of NZ_CP125947.1, read as the reverse complement.
GGCCTTGAGGGCTTCGGCCAGTGCCTCGATATCGACCACGGTGCCGCGCGAAGCATTGATCAGAATGCTGCCCGGCTTCATGGCCGCAATCTGCGCCGCACCCAGCATGCCGTGGGTGGAAGCCAGCTCGGGCACATGCAGGGTCACGATATCGGCCCGGCCCAGCAGCTCGTTCAGGCTGGCAGCCTGGTGGGCGTTGCCCAGCGGCAGCTTGGTGACCACGTCGTGGAAGATGACCTTCATGCCCAGGCCTTCGGCCAGCACCGACAGCTGCGTACCGATGGAGCCATAGCCGACAATGCCCAGCGTCTTGCCGCGAATCTCGAAGGAGTTCTCTGCGCTCTTCTTCCAGCCGCCCCGGTGGGATACGGCGTTCTTCTCGGGAATGCCGCGCAGCAGCAGGATGGCCTCGCCCAGCACCAGTTCGGCCACGGAGCGGGTGTTCGAGTAAGGTGCGTTGAAGACCACCACACCACGCTCGCGCGCTGCGTTGAGGTCCACCTGGTTGGTGCCGATGCAGAAACACCCTACGGCCACGAGCTTTTGCGCGGCGGCAAACACTTCCTCGGTCAGCTGCGTGCGCGAGCGGATGCCTACAAAGTGCACATCGGCGATCTTGCGCTTGAGCTCCTCGCCCTCCAGCGCACCGGACAGCGCCTCCACATTGGTGTAGCCCGCATCGCTCAGCACCTTGAGCGCCGATGGGTGAATACCTTCCAGCAGCAGAAACTTGATCTTCGATTTATCCAGCGATGTCTTGCCCATGAGCCTGTCCTTAGATCGGTGAAAACCCCATTAAAGCGAATTGGGTATTTCGGTACGGCTTCTGGGTGCAATCTGTTGCATTTGTGCCGCGCAGACCAGCGCCCGCCAGATTCCTGTTCATGCACAAGGCAAGCATTTCACCGGCACAAACGCGAAGCAAGTGCCTACCAAGCGGAATCAAGAATTTGTAAAAAACTAAGACTTCCGCTTTCATTTTCTAGAATCCCCGCCCATAGGGTGCTGCAAATTTCATAGCTGAAGGCGCAGCATGCGACTTATTTTTTAAAGGATTGTTGGCATGTTTACTGTTTTTCGCCGCATCGAGGACCTGATGGTCTTCCTGGTGCGCATTGTTTTGCTCGCGTTCATGGTCTTTGCCCTCGTGGGCATGGGTATCTGGGCCTGGGATCACTTCAAACCCAAGAAGCAGGAGGCCAGCATGGCCTCGGTCACCCAGGCGCCGCTGGACTGGAAGGACGCCAAGCTCGACCTGAAGTTCATGGAAGAAGAGACCGGCCGGGACCTCAACAGCATGTCCACCCAGGTGGCCATTGAAAAGCGTCTGGCCGACCCGGAACTGCGCCCCTCCTTCCAGAAGGCCGACGGCCTGCTGCGCGGCTTCATCTACAAGGACACGGCAGCCCGCAAGCGCATCGAGAAGGAAAACAGCAGCCAGGGTCTGGAGCCCATCCATCCGCTGCTCAAGGGTGATGCCGTGCCTTCGGCCGACGAGGTGGCACGCCAGATCAAGATGCGCGAAGCCCGCGAAAACTCCTGCTGCGACAAGGAGGCTGCAGACGCTGCCGCCGCTGCCGTGGATGCGGCCTGGACGGCCCGCCGCATCAATCTGACGCGTGAAGACATGATGGCCCGCGCTGCGGTCGATGCAGCCGCCGAGGCCGCGACCGACGCTGCAGCGGATGACGAGGAGATGCTGAGCAACCCCGTCAACCTGGCTACCGAAATCAACGATCGCGCCCAGATGGCCGAGATGGAGCATGGCGAAGGCTCCTACGCCGCCTATATCAAGGGCCTGCCTGCCGGCCTGCAGCTGGTGCTGGCCAACGAAAAGCTCAGCGCCAAGCTGCAGCAGCAGTCGGCCGCACAGATCGTCTCCACGCTGCTGACCAACTACACCATGGCATTTGACCGCACGGCCCAGACCCTGCGCGGCGAGGATCCCGATGCCCAGAAGTGGGACTTCGGCGGCATAGAGACCGCCTTCCTGACCATGCTGGTCTCCTGCCTGGTGATGGTGGTGATGGTGCTGGTGATGATCCGCATGGAGCGCCACATGCGCCAGATGAGCCAGCAGGCCGAACGCGATCACAAGTCCTGAAACCCATAGGCCCGATAGACTGGCCCTGCTTGCGCTATCGTTGCTGGCCCGGTTTGCACATGGCAGGCCGGGCCTTTTTGTTTGTCGGATTTCACAATGACCACCAGAACCACTGCCACCCCCATCCAGTCCCAGTTTCTGCAGCGCATGTCGCCCCGCGCCTTTGTGCCCGAGGCACTGACCACGGCCCAGGTCGAGCAACTGGTGGACGCCGCCCGCTGGGCGCCTTCGGCCAGCAACAAGCAGCCCTGGCACTTTGCCTATGCGCTGCGCGGCGATGCAAACTGGGAGGCCTTCTCCAACATCCCCAACGAGTTCAATCGCCGCTGGTGCCTGAATGCCGGCGCGTTGATCGTGCTGCTGTCCGATACCGAAGCCTCCCCCGGCAAGCACAGCTTTGACGCGGGCTGTGCCTGGGGCTACCTGGCCCTGGAAGCCCACGCCATGGGCCTGGCCACCCACGCCATGGGCGGCTTCTCGGCCGACGAGGCGCGCCAGGTGCTGGGCCTGCCCGCAAATCTGGTACCCGAGGTCGTGATCGCCGTGGGCCTGCGTGCCGACGCAGCCACGCTGCCCGACGACCTGCGCGAACGCGAAGTGCCCTCCGGCCGCAAGTCCCTGGATGAGGTGCTGAGCGCCGGAGCGCTGCAAACCGCAGCCTGAACGCAGGCCTCTGGTCGCAAAGCCCCACCGACAGCCCGGTGGGGCTTTTTATTGAAAATGCGTGCAAACCCAATACGACATTGCGCAAGCCGCTATCAATTAAAAAATGACTGCACTGCAAACACTGTGGCTGCAACTGGGGCCCGTCAGCACCCGCCCCTCCAGCAGAGAACTGCTGCGCGCCATTCTGGGAGCCGCGCTGGGCATGGCCATCGTCGGCCTGCTGGCCTGGGCCGATCGGTTTGCCCATACCGGTCTGCTATTCCTTTTTGCCCCGTTGGGCGCCACGGCCGTGCTGGTATTTGCCGTGCCCAGCAGCCCGCTGGCCCAGCCCTGGAACTGCGTGGTGGGCAATACCGTCTCGGCACTGTGGACGCTGACCCTGCTGCAGCTGGCACCGTCCATGCCGCTGCCTCTGAGCGCCGCGCTGGCCGTGGGCGGCGCCATCGCCATCATGCTGGCCTGCCGCGCCCTGCACCCCCCAGGCGGCGCCGTGGCACTGCTGACCGTGCTGTCGGCCTCCAGCCTGCTACCCCTGGGTTGGTGGCTGCTGGTGCCCATGGCGGTGATGACTGCCTGCCTGGTGCTGGCCGGCGTGCTGTTTCATCGCGCCACGGGCCGCGCCTATCTGCATCGCCCCCATGCCGCGCCGGCCGTTGCCGCCCAGCCCCAGGCCGGCAAGCTGGCCCTGTCGCAAGGTGATCTTCAGGCCCTGCTGACCCGCTTTGACCAGTCCTACAACCTCACCACCGACGACCTGGGCGACCTGCTGGCTGCCGCCGAGGAAGAAGCCATCAAGCGCCGCTTTGCCGCCATCAGCTGCGGCCAGGTCATGTCGTCCCAGTTGCTGACGGTCAGCCCCCAGACCTCTCTGGAGATCGTGGCCGATCTGTTTCACCGCCATCTGGTCAAAAGCCTGCCCGTGGTGGACGACAAAGGCCAGCTCATAGGCCGCGTGCTGCGCGCCGACCTGTTTGACTGGCTCTGGCAAGGCCACCGCGACCAGCAGCAAAAAAGCCTGTGGCAGCGGCTGCGCCGCCCCGCCAGACGGAGCGGACCCCAGGCCATTGCCCAGGACATGATGCGCGAGCCCGAACTCTGCGTGCAGGAATCCACCCCGGTTGGCGATCTGCTGCACGAGCTGGCTTCCCACACCGTGCAATTCATCGCCGTGCAGCGCGGCGATCTGCTGGTGGGCGTCATCACCCGCTCGGATGTCATTCGCACCTTGCTCAGCATCAACTCCTAGAAGTTCCTAGAGACTTGGCCTCTTGCCCATCCGGCACCGGGCACTACACTGCTTCTCAAGCCCTCTTGATTGCCTTAAAGGAGTTGCCATGAACGCCGTGTTCACCCCCAATCTTGATTGCCTTAAAGGAGTTGCCATGAACGCCGTGTTCACCCCCAACCTCGACAAGCTGCGCAACATCGTGCAGAGCTTCGGCCCGCATTCCTTCACCGCCGCTCAGGCCGCCACGGAATACGAAGGCAGCGCCGCCAGCAGCGAATCGACCAAGACCTTTGACGAGCTGCTGCAGCGTCATGAAGTCGTGCTGGGCATACAGCCCGTGACAGGCAGCCCCGGCGTCTGGAAAGCCTGCTGATTCGCGCCTTTTCGCGAGAAACCCACTTCGGTGGGTTTTTTCATGTCTGGGATAAAGTGCCGCGCCATGTCGATGATTCCTCTTTCGCTATGGCTGCCGCTGTCCGTCGCTGCCTGCGTGCTGCTGGTACTGGCTGCCGTAGGCTGGCTCTGGCGCAGGGCGCTGCGCATTCCCGTAGGCAGCCGCGACGGTCGCGCCTCGCGCTCCATGGCGGCCTTGGCCACGGCAGGCTTGCTGCTGTGGCTGGGCTATGGATTGCTCAAGGGCTATGGTGCGCTATGGCGGGCCGACGCGCTGCTGCTGATGGCGCAGGCTTCGCTGCTGACGCAGATTCCCCTGATCGTGGGCGGACTGGCCTGGGTTGCGGCCTTGCTGCTGGGCCGCGTCATGGCCCTGCACAAACCATTTGAGTGACAGCGCTCAGCGCGCGACAGCAGGGGCCTGCGCCTGGCCCCAGAGCCTGCGCAGCTGCTGCAGCTCCGCATCGAAGCGCTGGTTGATGCGCTGCTGCTCTTCATCCTGCTGCTTGATGAAGCGCAGCTGCTCTTCCTGGGACTCGCTGTTGTCCTTGAGCTGACGGCGCAGATTGGCGGGAGCCTTCTTCGGGTCGTTCTGATAGAACTCCAGCTCGGTATTGAGCTTGGTGCGACGCTGCTTGAGCTCGCTCAGGCGCTGCTGGGCCACGGCATTCACATCGCTAACCTGGCTCAGCGCCTCATTGCGCGCTGCATCATGGCTGGCCTGGTTCGGATAGCGCAGCAGCATGGCGCGATCGCGCGAGCGTTCCTCGCGCACGCGGGCCTGCTCGGCCTGATCCTGGCGGCGGCGAGCATCGATCGCGCTGCGCTCCTGCTCGGTGAGCGTGGGGCTGACGCGGCGCAATTCCACGCCGGTGTTGCCCAGCACACGCTGCTCGCGGTCCACGCAGTCGGCAATGGGACGGTCAGCCGTGATGCGCCGCCCCTTGGCATCGGTACAGGCGTAAATGGAACCCTGATTCGCACCAGCCTGGGCCAGAGCAGCCCCCGCCCAGGCTGCTACCAGCAATACGCCACCGATTCTTGCCTGCCACGCCTGCTTCATGGATCTGTTTATTCCTTGTCTTCGACACCGTAGCGCTGGCGGTAGGCCAGCACGCGCTCATGATGCTCGCGGCCTGCATTGCCGCCTTGCTGCTCCAGATAAAGCAACAAGTCTGCCAGCTTGGCAATGGCACAGACCTTCATGCCCAGCTGATTGCGCACATATTGCACTGCGCTGTGGGATACGTCCTGACCATTCTCGGTTGCCATTTCCTGGCGGTCCAGCGCAATCGCCACGGCATGGGGCTGGGCGCCTGCTGCCTTGATGATGGCAATCGACTCGCGCGCGGCCGTGCCGGCGCTCATCACATCGTCAATGATGAGCACGCGGCCCTTCAGAGGAGCGCCCACCAGGGTGCCGCCTTCGCCATGGTCCTTGGCTTCCTTGCGGTTATAGGCAAACGGCACGTTCTTGCCGGCACGTGCCAGTTCCACGGCCACGGTGGCAGCCAGGGGAATGCCCTTGTAGGCAGGCCCGAAGACCATATCGAACTCCATGCCGCTGGCCAGAATGGCTTTTGCATAGAATTCAGCAAGACGTGCCATCTTGGCGCCGTCATCGAACAGGCCAGCGTTGAAGAAGTACGGGCTCATGCGCCCGGCCTTGGTCTTGAATTCGCCGAAGCGCAGCACACCCGCATCGACGGCAAACTGCACAAATTCCTGCGCCAGACGGTCTGCACCGTCCATTGGCTGCTTATCTACCACCATGGATTCATCCTTGTTCAAATTAACCAGCCTCAACCTCAACGGTATCCGCTCTGCCACAACCAAAGGCGCTGAAGCCTGGATAGCAGCCACTGCGCCGGATTGTATTTGCGTCCAGGAAATCAAGGCCCAGGCTCCAGATATGGCCGGGCGCTTTGAGGTGTTGGCCGGCATGAAGGGTTACTTCCACTTTGCCGAAAAGAAGGGCTACTCGGGCGTAGGCGTCTACACCCGCCACGAGCCTTCGGAGGTCATCGTGGGCTTCGATACCGAGGAGTTCGATGCCGAAGGCCGCTATGTCGAGACCCGCTTCGACACGCCCGGCCGCAAGCTGTCCATCATCAGCACCTACTTCCCCAGCGGCAGCTCGGGCGAGCTGCGCCAGGAAGCCAAGTTCCGCTTTCTGGCCAAGATGCACACACATTTGATGAATCTCAAGGCCGAGCGCAACTTTGTGCTGTGCGGCGACATCAACATCGCCCACCAGAAGGAAGACCTCAAGAACTGGCGCGGCAACCAGAAAAACAGCGGCTTTCTGCCCGAAGAGCGCGACTGGATGACAAAGTTGTTGCACAAGACTGAAATCACCGGTGGTCTGGTTGACGTTTACCGTCAGCTGCAGCCCGACACCACCGATGCCTGCTACACATGGTGGAGCAACCGGGGCCAGGCCTATGCGAACAACGTGGGGTGGCGTCTGGACTACCACCTGGCCACCCCTGCGATTGCGGCACTGGCCCGCACGGAGTCCATCTACAAGGGCGAGAAATTCTCGGACCATGCACCCATCACGATCGGCTATGACATGACGCTTTAAGCCGATCTGCGATTCGCTATCAAAAAACGCCTGCATTGCAGGCGTTTTTGTTTGATGCTCACTCCATCGCCGATGTCAGCGGCCGGTTGGTCACCACATGCTTCATGACCAGCGTGGAGGTCATGCGCAGCACTCCGGGCAATCGCGTCAGATGCTCGTCATAGAGACGCTGGTAGGCAGGCAGATCACGCACGACGACCTGCAGCAGATAGTCGGGGTCACCAAACAAGCGCTGAGCCTGGATCACATTGTCCAGCTGGGCCACGGCCTCCTCGAAAGCGGGGACGGACTTGCTGTCCTTGAGCGTGACAAAGACCAGCGACGAAAAATCCAGCCCCAGCGCCGCCGGGTCCAACTCGGCACGGTAGCCGCGAATCACGCCAGACTCTTCCAGCGCACGCACGCGACGATGGCAGGGCGAGAGGCTCAGGCCGACCTGCTCGGCCAGCTCGGTCACAGTCAGGCGGCCATCGTTTTCCAGCGCCGCAAGAATTTTTCGATCAAGTGCGTTCACAAGGCAGATTCTTCCAATTTCAAGCCATACACCAGCATTTATTGAGAGCACATTCTCGCCTGTCTTCCATATTCTCTCGCCATCAACGCTTTTCGAGAGAACCCCGTGTCCTTCGCCGCTCTGACTGCCTTCTGGGCCGTTTCCTTTCTTCTGGTGCTCACGCCTGGTGCCGACTGGGCTTATGTGATTTCTGCAGGTCTGCGCGGGCGCAGGCTGGTGCTGCCCGCCACCGCCGGTCTGGCCTGCGGCGCGCTGCTGGCCACGCTGGCCGTGGCCGCAGGTGTGGGCGCACTCGTGGCGCGCAACCCTGCCCTGCTCACAGCCTTGACTGCCACCGGCGCGCTTTATCTGGCCTGGATGGGCATAGGCCTGTGGCGCAGCCCGGCAGCCATCGAGAGCGGCGACGATGCCGAGGCCGGTACACGCTGGCACTGGACGCTCAAGGGCGCCAGCGTCAGCGGCCTCAACCCCAAGCAGCTGTTGCTGCTGCTGGCCCTGCTGCCCCAGTTTGTGCGGCCCGGCGACGACTGGCCCGTGTTTGCACAAATCATGATGCTGGGCGCCGTCCACACGGCCAGTTGTACAGTGGTCTACTTTGGCGTGGGCTGGGGCTCGCAAAGCGTGCTGCGCTCGCGCCCCGCAGCTGCACTCGCCGTCTCGCGCCTGTCCGGCACGCTGATGCTGGTGATCGCCGCAGTGCTGCTGGGCGAGATCGTCGTCCAGCATCTCTGAAAAACAAAATGCCTGCGGCACAGAACCGCAGGCATTCAAAACAGAGACTTCCCCAAGCCTGGGGAAGGTGTGAAGTGCCTCAGAGGGGCACTCTCCAGCTCGTCAGCTTTTCAAAGCTGTGAGGACTTCATCGAGCATCTTCTTGGCATCGCCAAACAACATGCGATTGTTGTCCTTGTAGAACAGCGGATTGTCCACACCCGCATAGCCCGAGGCCATGGAGCGCTTCATCACGATGGACTGCTTGCCCTTCCACACTTCCAGCACCGGCATGCCGGCGATGGGACTGCTCGGGTCGTCCTGGGCCGCAGGGTTCACGATGTCGTTGGCGCCGATGACCATGGCCACGTCGGCCTCGGGGAAGTCTTCGTTGATCTCGTCCATCTCCATCACGATGTCGTAAGGCACCTTGGCTTCGGCCAGCAACACGTTCATATGCCCGGGCATACGGCCTGCCACGGGGTGGATGGCAAAGCGCACGCTCACCCCCTTGTCACGCAGGGTGCGCGTGATTTCGTTGACGGTGTGCTGGGCCTGGGCTACGGCCATGCCATAGCCGGGCACGATGATGACGCTCTTGGCGTCGCGCAGCATCTCGGCGGTCTCGGCGGCGCTCACTGCCGTGACTTCGCCCTGAGGCTGGGCAGCAGCGCCATCGGCCTTCTTGGCCGGAGCACCCGAGCCAAAGCCGCCCGCAATCACGCTGATGAAATTGCGGTTCATCGCATTGCACATGATGTACGAAAGAATCGCGCCCGAGGAGCCCACCAGCGCGCCGGTCACGATCAGCAAGTCATTGCTGAGCATGAAGCCCGTGGCTGCCGCGGCCCAGCCCGAGTAGCTGTTGAGCATGGACACGACCACCGGCATATCCGCACCGCCGATGGCCATGACCATGTGCACACCGAACAGCAGGGCAATGGCGGTCATCACGATCAGCGGCAGCATGCCGTCGGCCACAGTTTCGGCATGCAGAAACTCACGGCCAAAATAGATCACCACCAGCAGCGCGACCAGATTGAGCCAGTGACGGCCGGGCAGCAGCAGCGGCTTGCCGCCGATCTTGCCGTTGAGCTTGCCAAAGGCGATCAGCGAGCCCGAGAAGGTGACGGCGCCAATCAGAATGCCGACATAGATTTCGACTTCATGAATGGCTTTCTCGGCGCCCTGCAGCTGGGTCGAGGTATCGACATAGCTGGCAAAACCCACCAGGCAGGCGGCCAACCCGACCAGGCTGTGCATCAGTGCCACGAGTTCTGGCATCTGGGTCATCTTCACGACCTTGGCCGCATACAGACCGATACCACCGCCGATGACCAGTGCACCGACGATCCAGGCCATGCCCGAGGGACCGACGCGCGGGCCGAAGACGGTGGCCAGCACGGCCAGGGCCATGCCGATGATGCCGAACAGATTGCCGCGGCGCGAAGTTTCAGGGTTGGACAGACCACCCAGGCTCAGGATGAACAAGATGGCGGCGCCCAGGTAAGACACCGTTGCGAGACTTTGGGACATGGTGTTTCTCTCTTTTCTCGTTCTTCTTATTTCTGGAACATGGCCAGCATGCGGCGGGTGACGGCAAAGCCGCCAAACATATTGATAGCAGTGAGCACGATCGCAGCAAAGGCCAGCCAACGAATCAGCTCATCAGGCCGGCCTGTGCCAGCCGTCTCTGGCGGCGCAATCTGCACCAGGGCTCCGATGGCAATGATGCTGGAGATGGCGTTGGTCACGCTCATCAGCGGCGTGTGCAGCGCGGGCGTGACGTTCCACACCACCATGTAGCCGATGAAGCAGGCCAGTACGAACACCGTGAAGTGGCCGAGAAAGGCCGCTGGCGCATAAGCCCCGATCAACCAGAAGACCACCGCCGCCACGGCAAAGATGATGGCCAGCGTCCTGGCCGGCAGCGGCCCGCTGGCACCATGACCATGGCCGCTTTTTTTCTGCTCCACCGCTGCGGCAGCAGGCTTGGCTGCGGGCTTGGGCGCCTGGGCAATGGGCGGCGCGGGCCAGGTGATTTCGCCATCCTTGACCACGGTCAGGCCACGGATCGCGTCGTCTTCCATATTGACCACGGCCACGCCATCCTTGGCCTTGCACAGCTCTTCGGTCAGGCGCAGCAGATTGGTGGCGTACAAGGTGGACGACTGCTTGGCCAGGCGCGATGCCAGATCGGTGTAGCCGATGATGGTCACGCCGTGGCGCACCACGGCCTCGTTGGGCACGGTCAGCTCGCAGTTGCCGCCTTGCTCGGCCGCCATGTCCACGATCACGCTGCCGGGCTTCATGCTCTGCACCATCTCGGCCGTAATCAGCTTGGGCGCGGGTTTGCCGGGGATCAGCGCCGTGGTGATGATGATGTCGGCATCCCTGGCCTGCTGGGCATACATCTGACGCTGGGCGGCCTGGAAGCCCTCGCTCATGACCTTGGCATAGCCACCGCCGCCAGCACCGTCCTCTTCGTAATCGACCTTGACGAACTCGCCACCCAGAGAGGTAACCTGGTCGGCCACCTCGGCGCGCGTGTCGTTGGCGCGCACGATGGCTCCCAGATTGGCCGCCGTGCCAATGGCAGACAAGCCTGCCACACCAGCGCCAGCGATAAAGACCTTGGCCGGCGGCACCTTGCCCGCCGCCGTGATCTGGCCGTTGAAATAGCGGCCGAAGGCATTGGCGGCCTCGATCACGGCGCGATAGCCGGAAACGCCTGCCATCGAGGTCAGCGCATCCATCTTCTGCGCGCGGCTCAAGGTGCGGGGCAGCGCGTCTATGGCCAGCACCGTCACCTTGCGGGCGGCCAGCTGCTGCATCAGATCAGGGTTCTGGGCGGGCCAGATGAAGTCCAGCAGGATCTGGCCTTCATGCATGAGCTCCACCTCCTCCGTGGTGGGAGGCCGCACCTTGAAGACGATATCGGCCGCAGACCAGACGGCGGCAGCATCGGGCAGTACCTCGGCGCCCGCAGCGCGGTAGGCATCGTCGCTGAAATTGGCGGCCTCACCGGCACCGGATTCGATGCAGACGCCAAAGCCCAGCTTGATGAGCTTTTCGACCACATCGGGCACGGTGGCCACGCGCTTTTCCAGCGGAAAGGTTTCCCGCAGCACGCCTATGCGTTGGTTGGAGGTGGTGGACATGAGAGAGAGTCTCCTGGAGTTTTGAATCTGGACTCCAGGCCGCAGCGGCGCCCTCTCCTCCTTCCGGTTGTGGACAAGACCGGGAATGGAGTCTGCTCGGGCATGGCTCGGCCTGAAAATGAAACCGGGTTGGGCCGCTTCTTGATGAGCGTTGGCCCGCTGCCTTGCAGCACAAAGCTTTGTAGCAGCACGCACCAACTTGGGGCACGCGCATCTGTGCTAGCGCAAATGGAGGATGCTTCTAGAAGTCGGGAGGGCATTTGTGGTGCCCCCTGTCTGTCATGGCATGCTTGACGATGTTCTCTGCCCGCGAGACTACGCAAACGCCCAAAAAATACAAGTCACCCATGTTGCAATATCACACCGTTCCTGTCACTGCCTTCCAACAAAACTGCTCTCTGGTCTGGTGCGACCAGACCATGGATGCCGCCGTCATCGACCCTGGCGGCGATATCGAGCAGATCGAGTGGGAGGTGGAACGCCTGGGCCTGAACCTCAAGGCCATCTGGCTCACCCATGCCCATATCGACCACGCGGGCGGCACCAGCGAGCTGGCAGCCAAACACGATTTGCCCATCATCGGCCCGCACGAAGGCGACCAGTTCTGGATTGACGGCCTGCCCCAGCAGGGTGCGATGTTCGGTTTTCCCCATTCCGAGCCCTTTGTGCCCACGCGCTGGCTGCATGACGGCGACACGGTGACTATCGGCAAGGAGAGCCTCAATGTGCGCCACTGCCCCGGCCACACACCTGGCCATGTGGTGTTCCACTCGCCACAGATCGACCGCGCCTTTGTCGGCGACGTGCTGTTCGCGGGCAGCATCGGCCGCACGGACTTTCCCCAGGGCAACCACCAGCAACTGATTGACTCCATCGTGCAGCGCCTGTGGCCCATGGGTGACCAGACGGTGTTCATCCCCGGTCACGGCCCGGAAAGCAGCTTTGGCCGCGAACGCAAGATGAATCCCTATGTCAGCGGCACCTGAACTTCGCCGAGCTTAAAGAAGGCTGAAGTCCCAAGCTTGCATAGAAGTTCACACTTGGTACTTGCAGATTGCTTGCAGCGGTAGCAGCATGTGCGCGTCACACCGTTTGTGATGCCAACCATCTGGGAGTGTCTTTATGAGCAACACATGGAAAGTCTTGCTGGCTTCGGCCCTGGTCAGCGGCGCATTTGCCAGCTTTGCCCAAACTCCGGCAGCGGCTCCCGCTGCTGCAGCTCCGGCGGCCAAGGCTGCACCGGCACCTGCAGCCGCCCCGGCGGCAGCGGCCATGCAAACCTTTGTGTGCAAGGACGGCACCAGCGTCAGCGCGGCCAGCTCCAAGGGCACTTGCAAAGGCCATAAAGGCATAGACAAGGACGCCACCGCCAAGCTGACGACCAGCCCCACGCCCGCAGCCGCGCCAGCGGCAGCTCCTGCGGCGGCAGCCAAGCCTGCTGCAGCTGCGGCACCGGCCGCAGGTGCAGCGCCCGGCGGCGGCCCCGGCCAGGTCTGGGTCAATGAAAACACCAAGGTCTATCACTGCCAGGGCGACCGCTACTACGGCAAAACCAAGAGCGGCAAGTACATGAGCGAAGCCGATGCCAAGGCCGCTGGCGCCCACGCCGCCAAGGGCAGCAAGGCCTGCTCTTAATCGCTCACATCACACCCTGAAACGCGCTTGTCTGCGGCTGCAGCAAGCGCGTTTTCCTTTTTGGGTTAAAAACAGGCTCTAGTTTCGGTAGATCATGCGCTGCCAGCTATCAATTACATAGGGAGGCAGAAGCAATGATCTGGTTGGTGGGCTTGATGATGGTGTTGATGGGGCTGCTGATGCTCTGGGCATTTTCGGCGACGCTGATCTCCATCGCTGCAGGCCTGATCGCCGGCGCCTTGCTGTGGCAGCCGCTGCGCTGGTGGCGCAGACATCAGCTGCTGCGCGCCAAGGCGCAGAACCCCGCTCTTGATCTGAACGCCGAGCTGCAGAACCACCCGGCCCTGTTCTATGGCTTGTCGGCGCTGGTCATCTGGCTGGGCGTGGCGGCCATGCTGTGGACGCTGATCCATTTGCCCGAGCGCATGTTCTCGCCGGAGCAGCTGTCGCTGGGCGTAGGGATTGCCTTTGTGGTGAGTCTGGGCACGCTGGTGCGGCTGGTCGGCAATCTGCTCAGCACAGGGAAGGGCGCGGAAGCCGCCGCCGATATCAAGGCCACCTGGGCGTTGGCCTCATGGCTGGTGCCTATGTTCACCGTCATCGTGCTAATCTTTTTTGCGCCCAACACGGCGGGCTGGATGGTCTGGCGCGAGGAATGGCGCGGCTACCCCAGCACGCAGCTGCGCATTCCGCTCACTACCGATGATGGGCCGGGCCGCGAAGCGCTGATGGCGCTGGTGCAGCCGCTGCTGCAGCAAGGCAGTCGTGTCGTCCGCTACCACGCCAGATCACGCAACGGCAGCAGCTACACCTTGCTGGACGCCGTGCCCGCACGCTACCGCTTTCATGGGGCAGCGCTGGAGATTCAGCTGGCGGGCCTGATGCCTGACGAGCAACTGAGCCTGCATCAGCAAACGCTGGACATGGTCGCCAGTGGCGACACTCCTGACCCCAGCTTGCTGGCCTATGCACAGTGCCAGCCATCGCCGAACCAAATGGCGCGCAGCCTCCTGTTCAGCCAGCGCCAGCAGCTGGTGCAGGAGATGCGGGGCTGCGTGCAAAGCAGAGCCGCAGACCTGCGCACCGCCATGGAGGCGCTCAAAGGGCGTCTGCAACCCGTGGAGGTGGAGCACAACTGGTTCAGCCCCCAGCGCAGCAACTGGCTGCTGCTGCAAGGCTGGCAGGCCGTGAAGTTGCCTGAAGGAGATGATCTTTCCAGGCTTGATGCCCTGCGCTGAAGCCGCGCCCTAGACCGGCGACACATCCACCCACTGCCCGGGCTCCAGCCCCGCTATCGAATACGGCCCGACCGCCATGCGCACCAGGCGCAGCGTGGGATGGCCGATGGCTGCCGTCATGCGGCGCACCTGGCGGTTCCGGCCTTCGCGGATGATGAGCTCGATCCAGCAGTCGGGTATGTTCTGGCGCACGCGAATCGGCGGGTTGCGCGGCCACATATCGGGCTGCGGCTCTATCAGCCGCACCCTGGCGGGCAGGGTCTTGCCGTCGTTCAGTTCCACGCCATCGCGCAGGCGCTGCAGCGCGGCGTCGGCCGGCACGCCCTCGACCTGCACCCAATAGGTCTTTTCCATCTTGTGGCGCGGATCGGCAATGCGTGCCTGCAACTGGCCGTCATTGGTCAGCAGCAACAGGCCTTCGCTGTCGGCATCGAGCCGCCCCGCCACATAGACGCCGGGCACGGCGATCCAGTCCTTGAGACCCTGCCATTTGCCCTCGGGCGTGAACTGGCTCAGCACGCCATAGGGCTTGTGAAAGCACAGCAGCCTTGTGACCTCGGGCCTGGGCGCGGCCTGGCGCTGCGGGCCGGCACGGCGGGTGGCAGTGGGACGTGAAGAGCTGCGGCTGGGCGGAAACGGACGGGGCATGGCCCAAAGCTTAGCGCCAGCCCAATGGCCTCGCTGTCCGGCCAGAAATGCCAAATCGCGCTCAAGCACTTGAGAATCAAGCGCAGGCAGCTATGTTTTTTGAAAATCCGGGAACTCCGCCCCGATCAAGGGCCGCGGATAGACCTCGCGCACGCAGTCCAGCCAGGCCTGCGCGGCGCGGGACAGATGGCCGTGGCGCCACATCAGCGCCACATCCCAGGAAATCTCAGGCTCGACCAGCGGGCGGCTGGCCACGCGCTCGGGGTTGTAGCGGGCAATGACATGCTCGAACATCACGGCCACGCCCACGTCGGCGGCGACCAGATGGCCTATGAAGTCCCAGTAGCGGGTCTGCAGCTTGACCTTGGGCGAAAAGCCTGCGGCCTCGCACTGCTGCAGCACATGCTCGTGCAGCGCAAAGTCCGAGGTGTAGAGCACAAAGGGCAGATCACGCAGGTCCTGCCAGCGCATGGGCTGGGCGGAGTCCGCCACGCGGTGCACGGGCAGCACGACACGGGTTTTCTGGCGCGCCACGGTGTAGCGCTCCAGCGCCGGATCGGGGGCAGAGAACAGGCCCAGCGCCATGTCCAGCTTGCCTTCCTGGATCAGCTGGTACTGGGCGCGGGCGCCCTGCTCGTTAACCTGCAGATCCACGCCCGGATAACGCTGCTGGAACAGCGCTATCACCGGCACCATGTAGTGGCCGGTGGTGGGCATGATGCCCACCGACAGCTCGCCGCGCGTGATGTTGTCCACCTCGGCCACCTGCTGGCGCAGCAGCTTGGCCTGATCCAGTATTTCCAGCCCCCGGTCATAGACGACCTGGCCCGCATCGGTCAGCTGCACGCCCCGGCCCTCGCGCAGCAGCAGCGGGCCGCCCAGCTCTTCCTCCAGCGCCTTGACCATCTTGCTGATCGTGGGCTGCGTCACATGCAGGGACTCGGCGGCACGCGTGAAGCCGTTCTGCCGGACTACCTCGATGAAATAGCGCAGTGCTCGCAAATCCATGTGCATTCCTTGAATGAATCGAAAAAATAAAAATAAGTCATTTTCAGAATATAGGTAAAAACCCTAGAATTTCTGTATGTCCCATTTTCCGGAAGCTCCTGCCCTCAAGGAGTCTGCCTTTATTTCGCGCTGGAGTCAGGCCGCCAAGGCCGTGCTGCAGATCGCGGTGCTCAGCGCCATCTGGATCGCCATGGATACGCTGCGCCAGCATTTTGGCTGGAGCCTGCCCGCAGGCCTGATCGGCTTCGCGCTACTGGCGCTCGGGCTTTTCTCGGGCCTGATCAAAGCCAGCTGGCTGCAGGCCGGCACCAACTGGCTGATGGCCGAGATGCTGCTGTTCTTCGTGCCCGCCATGCTGGTGGTGACCGAATACCCCGACCTGATCCGCCAGCAGGGCCTGCGCATCCTGGTCGTCATCGTGGCCAGCACGGCCTGCGTGATGGCCGTGACCGCCCTGGCGGTGGAGCGCGTCTACCGCCTGGAGCTGTGGCTGGCCCGCCGCAAATCCACGGCCAGTGCCCGTCGGACCCTGGCAGGCAAGGAGTGAGAGCATGTCCCATGAAATGATAGGCCTGCTCTCTCTGGTCATCACCATTGCCTGCTACTGGGTCAACAAGCGCCTCTATCGCCAGTACCGCAACGTGCTGCTCATGCCCATCATCGCCACGCCCGTGGCGCTGATTGCACTGGCCGCGCTGACCCAGGTGAGCTTTCCCCAGTATTACGCCCAGACGCACTGGCTGGTCTGGCTGCTGGGCCCGACCACCGTGGCTTTTGCGCTGCCGCTGTACGAGCACCGCAAGCTGCTGCAGAAACACTGGATGTCCATCACCACCGGCGTGGTCGCTGCCACCGCCGTGTCCATAGGCACCTCGGTCTTGTTTGCCCAGTGGTTTGGCCTGTCCGAAGATCTGGAAAAAGGCTTGGTCGTGCGCTCCATCACCACGCCATTTGCCATCGAGGCCGAGAAAGTGCTGGGCGGCCCCACCGATCTGGCGGCGCTGTTTGTGCTGCTGACCGGCGTCAGCGCCATGCTGCTGGGCCAGACCGTGCTGCGCTTTCTGCCCAATATCCGCAGCAAACTGGCCACCGGTGCCAGCTGGGGCGGTGCGGCCCACGGCAGCGGCGTGGCACGCGCCCGCCAGACCGGGGAAGTGCAGGCCGTGATGGCCTCGCTGGTGATGCTGATCGCCGGCGCCCTGAATGTGCTGGCCGCGCCCTGGATCAAAACGCTGCTATTCTGATTTGATAGCTGACAGCGCTTACTGGACAAGCGCTGCAGGCTGATTTGATGCAAAAATAGCTGCCTCGGCAGCTCTTTTTTTGTTGGCTTCAGGCCAGACGCAGCGCCGGTTGCTGCTCTGGCTGCATGGTGCCGGTCTTGAGGTAGCGCTGGTGCCATGCATAGGCTTCGTCCAGCAGATGCGGTGTGTGCTTGCCCGGCGCGCCTTGCAGGGCACGGTCCAGATAGTCGGTCATGGCGTCCTTGTAGTCGGGATGCACGCATTTTTCGATGACCAGGCGCGCGCGCTGCACGGGAGCCAGCCCGCGCAGATCGGCCAGACCTTGCTCGGTGACTATGACCTGCACGTCATGCTCGGTGTGATCGACGTGAGACACCATGGGCACGATGCAGCTGATCTTGCCGCCCTTGGCCGTGGACGGCGTCATGAAGATGGACAGATAGGCATTGCGCGCAAAGTCACCGCTGCCGCCTATGCCATTCATGATGGACGAGCCCATGATGTGCGTGCTGTTGACGTTGCCGTACATATCGGCCTCGATCAGCGCATTCATCGAGATCAGGCCCATGCGGCGTATCAGCTCGGGATGGTTGGAGATCTCCTGCGGGCGCAGCATGATGCGCTGGCGGTAGAACTCGATATTGGCAAGGAAGCGCTCCATGGCTGCGGGGCTGAGCGCCAGCGAGGTCGTCGATGCGGTATCGAGCTTGCCCGACTCCAGCATGTCCAGCATGCCGTCCTGCAGCACCTCGGTATAGGCGTTCAGATGCTCGAACGGGCCGTTGTTGAGGCCCGCCAGCACGGCGTTGGCGATATTGCCCACGCCCGACTGCAACGGCAGCAGCTCGGGCGGCAGGCGGCCCACTTTCACCTCGTGCTGCAGAAAGTCGATGATGTGCTCGGCAATGCGCCGGGAGTCCTCGTCGGGTGCCGTGAAGGCCGCCAGCCTGTCGCGCTGGGCCGTGGGCACCACGGCAATCACCTTGCTCATATCGCAGTGCAGATAGGGCTCGCCGATGCGGTCGAACGGGTGCTCCATGGGAATGGGCTTGCGCCGGGGCGGCACGGCGGCGCCGTAGTAGATATCGTGCATGCCTTCCAGCTCGGCGGGCTGGGCGCTGTTGACCTCCAGAATGATCTTGTCGGCCTGCTCCAGCCAGGTCTTGTTGTTGCCCACCGAGGTCGATGGAATCAGGCGCCCATCGGGCAGGATGCCTGCCACCTCGATCACCGCCACATCGAGGTGACCAAGGAAACCGAACCACACGTACTGCGCCACATGGGACAGGTGGATATCCACATACTGCATGCGCCCCTCGTTGATCTCTTTGCGCACCGTGGGGTCGCTTTGATAGGGCAGGCGGCGCTCTATGCCGTGCACCTTGGCCAGAGCCCCGTCCAGCTCTGCCGAGGTGGACGCGCCGGTCCACAGGCTGATGCGGAAATTGCCGCCGTTGGCGTTCTGCTCCTCGATGCGGCGCGCCAGCGCCTGGGGCACGGCCTTGGGTGCGCCTGCGGGCGTGAAGCCGCTCATGCCCAGCGTCATGCCGGACTGGATCAGGCTGGCCGCCTGGTCGGCCGTCATGATGCGTTCGCGCAGGGCCGCGCAAAGCACGCGATCCGCGGGGGATGCCTGGGTGAAAGTGGTGTGCATGGGAATGTCTCGTCGTGCGGTGCCGCCCGGAAGGCGACGTTTCTTATCGTTCAATGCTTGCACCGTAATCGGTGCAAACCCGAAGTGAACCACGCTCACGCAGCAGACTCCAGCGTAGTTGACTAGTACAAACCCGGGTACTCATCCCCGGCAAACAGAGAACGCCAACAAAGCCGATATTTCAAAAACAGTAGCATCTTCCGCTTGCCGAATAGAGCTTTCAAAAAAATTCCATCAGAATCTCAAGATGGAACATGCGCAATGCGCTATCAATTTTGATGATTTCTATATCCGACAGCGGCTTAAGCCCCATGCAGGCAGCAGCCAGGGGCGGCCTGGGCTGACAGGGGAATTACAGCGCTTGCGGACACAATGCCTTATGCCTCTGGATTTTTCTTTGTGGAAACAGCGCCTGATGCGCTGGAGCAAACCCTTTCAGCCGCTGATAGACGCCGTGCAGCTCTGGCTGCAGGCCGACGGTCTGCGTATGAGCGCCGCCATGTCCTTCTACGGCATGCTGAGTCTGGCGCCACTGCTGCTGGCCGTGGTCGGCCTGCTGGGCTGGTGGATGGACCGCAGCTATGTGGAAAGCACGCTGATTCAGCAGGTGCAAGGCGTTGTGGGCGAGCGCGCGGCCCAGGTGATTCAGAGCGCGCTATCCAGTGCCAAGAGCTCGAGTGAAGGGTCTCTGGCCTCCATCCTCGGCCTGGTGATGATGCTCTCGGGCGCTACCGGCGTGTTCGTGGAGCTGCAGGCCTCGCTGGACAAGCTCTGGTCCATGGGCGAGGAGCCTGTGCCCAAGACCAAGGCCGCCTGGTGGAGCATGGCGGTCTCGCGCCTGCGGGGCCTCAGCTATGTGGCCGGGCTGGGCTTTTTGCTGCTGGTGTCCATGGTGCTGTCCACCGTCATCCAGATGGTCACCAAATGGGCCAATGACGAGCTGCAACTGGTGCCGCTGGGCCCGCTGGTGGGCTTGATCAACGAAAGCATTTCCTTCGGCATCGAGGTGCTGCTGTTCCTGGGGCTGATGCGCATGGGGGCCGGCCTCAAGCCGACCCTGAAGTACCTGCTGCTGGGCTCCATCATGGGCGCCATACTCTTTACCGTCGGCAAGCAGGCCCTGGCCTGGTATCTGTCCACCGCTGCCGTGGTTTCGGCCTATGGCGCAGCGGGCTCGCTGGTGGTGGTGCTGATGTGGTTCTACTTCACCTCGGCCATCTTGCTGTTCTCTGCAGCCACGGCCAAGGCCTGCAGCCGCGCCGGGGTGAAATTCCACAAACCATTTGCGCTGCGCGGCAAACCGGGCAAGTCCGAAGCCACGGGGTCGGAGCGCCTGCCCGAGCACGCCGGGGAAAACATCTAAACAGGCCTCCAGCCCTTTATCTGCTTACGATAAGCGCTATCCATTCAATAAGAGCATCACCTCATGGATCGTCTGCTCACCATGCGTGTCTTCCAGTCCGTTGCCGATGAAGGCGGCTTCTCTGCGGCTGCACGCAAACTGGATATGTCCGTGCCCACCGTCACCCGGCTGGTTGCCGACCTGGAGCAGCATCTGGGTACCCGCTTGATGCAGCGCACCACGCGCAGCGTGACCTTGACGGAGGCGGGCGAGGCCTATCTGCAGCGCGTGCGCGGCATTCTGGTCGAGGTGGATGATGCTTTTTCCATGGCCCAGGCGCACACGGCCGAGCTGTCGGGCCTGGTGCGCGTGCTCATGCCGCCCGTTTTCGCCGAGCATATTCTTGCGCCGCTGGTGACGGAGTTTCACCAGATCTATCCCAAGGTGTCTATCGAGGTGGTCGTCGAATCCTCGACCGAGGCTGCGCTGGGCGAATACGACATCACCTTTGTCAGTGCCGCCGAAGGCTATGACGCCAATGTGATCGCGCGCCCCATCGTCAGCACCTACGGCATGGTCTGCGCCTCTCCCCGCTATCTGGAGCAGCATGGCACGCCGCGCACGCCACAGGACCTCGCGCAGCACCAGATGCTGCTGCGCAGCTACGCTTTTGCACGCGGCTATATGCTGCGCCTGCGTCGCATCGACAACACAAGGCCCGAAGAGGAAGTGCTCGTGACGCCGCTGCTGGTGGCCAACCACACGGGCACCTTGCTGCGCGCCACCCTCGATGGCGCGGGCATCAGCGCCCAGCCCTCGGATCTGATCGCCCGCGCCCTGTGCGAAGGCCAGTTGGTGCAGTTGCTACCCGAGTGGACCACCGGCGTCTTCACGCTCTATGCCACCATGCCCTCGCGCCAGTTCATGCCGGCGCGCGTGCGGGCGCTGCTGGACTTTCTGGCCGAAAACACCAACCGCAGCGTCAGCGGCCTGCTGCCGTTCGGCGTGCCTTCGGTTGCCCTCAAGAACTGAAGCTTGGCCATCAAAAAAGCCACGCCCAGTCTCTTTCACAGAGACCGGGGCGTGGCTTGGGGCGGAGCGCCGAGCAGAGCTCGGCGCTGACGCTTACTTCTCGACGAAGGCGCGCTCGATGACGAAGTCACCAGGCGTGGTGGTATTGCCTTCCTTGAAGCCGCGCTTCTCCAGCAGTTCCTTGAGTTCGGACAGCATGGCAGGGCTGCCGCAGAGCATGACGCGGTCGGTCTCGGGGTTGAGATCGGGCAGGCCGATGTTCTGGGGGAAGGTGCCGTTGTTGATCTGGGTGGAGATGCGGCCGTGGTTACGGAAAGGCTCGCGCGTCACCGTGGGGTAGTAGACCAGTTGGTCCTTGACGATCTCGCCCAGGAACTCATGCTCGGGCAGTTCCTTCTCGAACAGTTCCTGATATGCCAGTTCGTTGACTTGACGCACGCCGTGCACCACCACCACCTTCTCGAACTTGTCGTAGGTTTCGGGGTCGCGCGCCACGGACAGCCAGGGGGCCAGGCCGGTGCCGGTGCCTATCATGTAGAGGTTCTTGCCGGGCAGCAGATAGTCGATCAGCAGCGTACCCGTGGGCTTCTTGCCCACGATGATGGTGTCGCCCACCTTGATGTTCTGCAGCTTGGAGGTCAGAGGGCCGTCAGGCACCTTGATGGACAGGAACTCCAGATGTTCTTCGTAGTTGGGGCTGGCGATGGAATAGGCACGCAGCAGATTCTTGCCGTCCACCTTCAGGCCAATCATGGTGAAGTGGCCGTTGGAAAAGCGCAGCGAGGTATCGCGGGTCGTCGTGAAAGAGAAAAGACGGTCGGTCCAGTGGTGGACGGACAGCACGCGTTCTTCGAGAAAAGCACTCATGATTCGTCTGAAAATAAAAACTGGGAGCAGAAAACCTGCGCGGCAAATGCTGGGCTGGCGGGGCGCAACAGCAAAGTGGCTGCTAGCGCTTTGGCTGCCGGTTGCCAAGCGGGACTTGCCTGTATTGTCCCGCAAGATGGCATAAAACGGTTGTGTTACCTGCCAATGTCTTGATACCGATTAGTGATAAGCAGAATGACGCCTCTGGCGGTGGGCCTGCCATGTTGCATTCTTGACGCGTGCAAAGCACTGTTCTACGATGCCCCTCTCTCTGCGCTTTGATGAAAGCGCTTTATTTGTCCATACTAATACTCAATCTGAGCATTAATAATCGAGAGCGGCATGCGCACACCCGGCCATGGCCGCACACTCGCCACCGAGGAGAAAGACAATGCAGCTGCGCTGGACCCTGCCCCTGCTGACACTGGCCGCAATGCCCGCCTGGGCGCAAGGCGTCATCAAGATTGGCGAGATCAATAGCTACAAGGCCCAGCCCGCCTTCCTGGAACCCTATAAAAAAGGCATGGAGCTGGCCGTGGAGCAGGTCAATGCCGCAGGCGGCATTGCAGGCAAGAAGCTGCAGCTGATCGTGCGCGACGACAACGCCACGCCGGGAGATGCCGTGCGTGCCGCCGAGGAGCTGTACACGCGCGAAAAGATCGATGTGCTCACGGGCAGCTTTCTGTCACACGTAGGCCTGGCGCTGACCGACTACGCCAAGCAGAAAAAGCGCTTTTTCCTGGCTTCCGAGACGCTGACCGACAAGGTGGTTTGGGCCAGCGGCAACCACTACACCTATCGCCTGCGCGGCTCCACCTATATGCAGACGGCCATGCTGGTGGAAGAAGCGCTCAAGCTCAAGAAAAAACGCTGGGCCATCGTCTACCCCAACTACGAATACGGCCAGTCCGCTATTGCCACCTTCAAGAAGCTGATGAAGGAGAAGCAGCCCGATATCGAATTCGTGGCCGAGCAGGCACCCGCGCTGGGCAAGATCGACGCCGGCTCCGTGGTGCAGGCGCTTGCCGACGCCAAGCCCGATGCCATCTTCAACGTGCTGTTTGCCACCGACCTGGGCAAGTTCGTGCGCGAGGGCAATACGCGCGGTCTGTTCAAGGGCCGTGAGGTCGTGGGCCTGCTGACGGCCGAGCCCGAATACCTGGACCCGCTCAAGAAAGAAGCGCCCGTGGGCTGGACCGTAACCGGCTACCCCTGGTATTCGATCAACACGCCCGAGCACAGCGCCTTCCTCAAGGCCTATCAGGCCAGGTTCAAGGACTACCCGCGCCTGGGCACCATCGTGGGCTACAACGCCATCCAGTCGATTGCCGCAGGCCTGCGCAAGACCCATGGCGACCCCGATACCGAGAAACTGATCGCCGCCTTCAAGGGCCTGGAGGTGAACACGCCATTCGGCCCCATCACCTATCGCGCACAGGACAACCAGTCCACCATGGGCGCCTACATAGGCAAGACGGCCTACGACAGCAAGCTGGGCCGTGGCGTGCTGGTCGACTACCGCTATGCCGACGGCAAGAACTACCAGCCCAGCGACGACGAAGTGAAAAAGCTGCGTCCGGCAACTGCCAACTGAGCGCCGCTTTTGCGAAAATGGACAAGCCACCCGCGAAGGGTGGCTTTTTCGCATCTGCACCCATCTGTGCAAGGAGACAAGCTGATGAACAGGAGCACCGCCGCATGAGCGCATCCGGCCTGCTGGCCCAATTGCTCAACGGGCTGGCCAGCGCATCGTCGCTATTTCTGGTGTCGGTCGGACTGTCGCTGATCTTTGGCGTCACCCGTACCATCAACTTCGCCCATGGCTCGTTCTACATGCTGGGGGCTTTCATCGCCTACAGCAGCGTGGATCAGCTCTCTCCCCATATCGGCTTCTGGCCCGCGCTGCTGCTGGCTCCGCTGGCCTGCGGCGTGCTGGGGGCCATCACCGAGATGGCGCTGCTGCGCCGCATCTACAAGTCGCCCGAGCTGTTTCAGTTGCTGGCCACATTTGCACTGGTGCTGGTCATCAAGGATGCCACTCTGTGGCTGTGGGGGCCGGAAGAGCTGTTCGGCCCGCGTGCTGCAGGACTGGAAGGTTCGATCGAGATCCTGGGCCGCCAGTTCCCCTGCTACGATCTGTTTTTGATAGCTGTTGGCCCATGCGTGCTGTTGGGTTTGACGCTTTTGCTGACCAGAACCCGCTTCGGCACCCTGGTGCGCGCCGCCACACAGGACCGCGAGATGGTCGGTGCTTTGGGTGTCAACCAGGCCTGGTTGTTCACCGCCGTTTTCGCACTGGGTACGCTGCTGGCGGGCCTGGGCGGCGCGCTGCAGCTGCCGCGCGAGCCCGCCAGCCTGGAGGCCGACATGCTGACCATTGGCGCAGCCTTTGTGGTGGTGGTCGTGGGCGGCATGGGCAGCATTCCCGGTGCATTCATCGCGGCGCTGCTGGTGGCCGAGCTCAAGGCCATCTGCATCTGGCTGGGGGTGCAGGAAATTGGCGGTGTGGAAATTTCGTTTTCCAAGCTCACACTGGTCGTCGAGTTTCTGGTGATGGCCGTGGTGCTGGTCTGGCGACCCTGGGGACTGCTGGGCAAGCCTCAGTCGCTGAGCCGCAATGGCGGCGAGCCCGAGCGGCCGCTGCAACCCTCCGGGCGCGCCGCCACCTCGGGCTGGGTGGCGCTGCTGGTTGCCCTGGTGCTGCTGCCACTGCTGAGCGGCAATTTGAGTGGCGATAGCGGCAGCTACAGCACCGTGCTGCTGACCGATATCTTCATCGCCGCGCTGTTTGCGGCCAGCCTGCACTTCATCCTCGGCCCCGGCGGCATGCACTCCTTCGGCCATGCCGCCTACTTCGGCCTGGGTGCCTATGGCGCCGCGCTGCTGGTACGCAATCTGGACCTGTCCATGCCTGCCGCCCTGCTGCTGGGGCCGCTGGCGGCTGCTGCCGGCGCCCTGCTCTACGGCTGGTTCTGCGTGCGCCTGTCGGGCGTCTATCTGACCATGCTGACGCTGGCTTTTGCGCAGATCAGCTGGGCCATAGTCTTCCAGTGGGATGACTTCACGGGCGGCAGCAATGGCGTGACCGGCGTGTGGCCACCCGAATGGGCCTCGAATGGACCGGCCTTCTACTGGCTCGCCCTGGCCTTGTGTGCGCTGGGCATCTGGCTGCTGCGGCGCATGCTGTTCTCGCCCTTGGGCTATGCACTGCGCGCCGCGCGCGATTCGGCCTTGCGCGCCGATGCGATCGGCATCGATGTGCGCCGCGTGCAATGGACGGCGTTTGTGATTGCCGGCCTGTTCGCAGGCCTGGCAGGCGCGCTGTTTGCGTTCAGCAAGGGCGGCGTGGCGCCCGATGCCCTGTCGGTCACGAAGTCCGTCGATGGTCTGGTCATGGTGCTGCTGGGCGGCGTGCAGACTCTGGCCGGCCCCGTGGTGGGCGCAGCGGCCTTTACCTGGCTGCATGACACCGTGGCCCGCAACACCGAATACTGGCGTGCGCTGCTGGGCACCATCATGCTGATCCTGGTGCTGCTGGCACCGCAAGGCCTGGCCGGGTATGCCCAGTTGCTGTGGGCCAGACTACGGCCTGCCCAACCGCAGGGAGAGGCATCATGAGCCTGCTGCAGGTGGAGAACATCAGCAAGTCCTTTGGCGGCGTGAAAGCCGTGCAAAGCGTATCGTTTGCCCTGCAGCCCGGTGAGCTGCTGGCCCTGATTGGCCCCAATGGTGCGGGCAAGAGCACGACCTTCAATATGGTTGGCGGCCAGTTGGCGCCCGACAGCGGCCAGGTGCTGCTCAATGGCAAAAACATCACCGGCCTGCCGCCGCGCGCCATCTGGCGCCTGGGCGTGGGCCGCACCTTCCAGATTGCCCAGACTTTTGCCTCGCTGACCGTGATCGAGAACGTGCAGATGGCGCTGCTGTCGGCCGACCGCATGATTTTTCACTGGTGGCCCCGCGCCGCCAGCCACCGCCGCGATCATGCACTGGCCTTGCTGTCCCAGGTCAATATGCAGGCTCAGGCCTATCGCTCCTGCAGCGATCTGGCCTATGGCGATGTCAAGCGTGTGGAACTGGCCATGGCCCTGGCCCATGACCCGCAATTGCTGCTGATGGACGAACCCACGGCCGGCATGGCCCCGGGCGAGCGCGTGGCACTGATGGAACTCACGCGCCGCATTGCGCAGGAACGCCGCATGGGCGTGCTGTTTACCGAGCACAGCATGGATGTGGTCTTCGGCCAGGCCGACCGCGTGGCCGTGCTGGTGCGCGGCAAGCTGCTGGCCGAAGGTACGCCGCAAACCATACGCGACGACGCCCGCGTGCAGCAGGCGTACCTGGGCACGGGCCTTGTTCTGGAAAAGCATGACCTACCCTCCCCCTGAGGCGCTTCGCGCCTTCCCCCTCTCTAGCGCTACGCGCTGGAGGGAGACGGCACCATCGCCGCGAGGCGGCTCTTGCTCGGTGCCACTCGCCAAAATCTCGTCCGCTTCACCGGCAACCAACGATGATTGCCATTCCATATCATTTTTAATGAAAAACATAGCAGGCAGCGCATGATGGACAAGGGCCAGAACAGTAAATTACTTGAAGTCGACGGTCTCAATGCCTGGTATGGCGCGGCCCATATCCTGCACGACGTAGCGCTGAACGTGGGCCGGGGCGAAGTCGTCGCGCTGATGGGGCGTAACGGTGCGGGCAAATCCACCACGCTCAAAAGCATTGCCGCCCTGGTGCCGCGCCGCGAAGGACGCATCCGCTTCATGGGCGAATCCATTGCTCAAAAAGCCTCGCACCAGATTGCCCGGCGCGGTCTCGGCTATGTACCCGAAGACCGGCGCATCTTCACCGAACTCACGGTGCTGGAGAACCTGGAAGTCGGCCGGCAAAAACCGCGTCAATGGCCCGATGGCACTGCAGTTCCGCACTGGACGCCCGAGAAGCTGTTTGCGCTGTTTCCCAACCTCGGCGAGATGCCCGCCCGCCCAGGCGGGCGCATGAGCGGCGGCGAGCAGCAGATGCTGAGCGTGGCGCGCACGCTGATGGGCCAACCCTATCTGGTGCTGCTGGACGAGCCTTCGGAAGGCGTGGCCCCCGTCATCGTCGAGCAGATGGCGCGCACGATTCTGGAGCTCAAGGCGCAAGGCATAGGCATCTTGCTCAGCGAGCAGAACCTGCCGTTCGCCGAGGTCGTGGCCGACCGCGCCTATGTGCTGGAAAAGGGCCAGATCGTGCACCAGGCTCCCATGCGCAAACTGGCGGCCGACGCGGCGGTGCGCAAGCAATATCTGGGCGTGTGAATCAAGGCCTGGTCTTGGAGCCGCTGACACGACCCAGCATGCGTTTGAGACGAGGCGCGAAGCCACAGGCAGTTCCAGAGTACAGCAAGGCGAAGCAACGACGTATCAAGGGTTGTGTCAGAGAGTCTTAATCGGCGTCCCCAGGGTATTTGCCGCAGACGGGCTTGCCCGTCTCCAGCAGGCATTGCATGCGGCTGTCCTCCACGCCAATGGTGTCCTGGGACGAAGCCTTGCCCGTCGACCCATCCGGGTATTGAAGAAGATAGCTGTAGCGATCTTCCGGGCTCTGGCGCGCGATCAGCGTCATGTCCTCAAAAACCTGGGAGCGCAGCACGATGATGCCGGACTCTGGCGGATCAAAGTGGGGTAGCAAGTACAGCATCTTGGCGCGCAGCTTGAGCTGGTTTTTCGCGGCGTCATCACCTAGCACCAGCACCGGGAAATAGTCCAGCTTCATGCGCACATCGGCGCGGCGCAACGCCGATTTGTCATTGCGAAAATCAATATCGATTTGGCCTGACTGGGCCTGCTGGTTTTTGGCCCGGGGATCCCGGCTCTGGTACTGCAGCCTGAACTCTAGCGACTGCAGCTGCCATTGGCAGTCACCTCCGCCATCCAGGGCAAAGCTCAGCAGGTAGTCATGACTGCCTGCCTTCTTGGTCCATGATGGCTTTTCAAAGCTCAGTGCCCGCATGAGCATGCTGCCGCTTTGCGACTGCCCGCCCACACCGTAGGGCCTCTCTTCCTTGCATTTCTGCGCTTCGTACTTCAGTGAGATGGGCAAGGGCTGCAGACCTTCCTGGGCCTGCACGATCAGCGTGATCCAACGGGCGTCCTCCGCGGGCTTGTGGGTGCGATCAACCTGCGCCAGCACCGCAAAAACCGGGCCGCAGAGCATCAGCAACGCAATGGCAAATTTCTTCATGCTTGAAGCACCTGGAGGGAAATTGAACAAGCACTGCCGATGATAGTGAAGCGCACTATTCCACCACCACCGGGCTGAACTCCGGTGGCGTGCCGAAGTAGGCGCGCGGCGACGGCGGCTGCGCGCCGTCGATGTCCTGCACGCCGTACTGGCTTGCCAGCTCGGCTGTGTAGAACACGCCGCCCGAGCGCTTTTCCAGGCATTCGGCATCGCCATACAGGGCCAGCACCACCCGGCCTATGAACTGCGGAGTTTCGGCGCTGTCAAAGCTGTCGCCATATTTCTCGGGCTCCGCCGCACAGACGCGTTCGGAGCGCTCTGTCCTGACCAGACCGGGCCAGAGCGAGACCACGCTCACGCCGGCAGGCTTGAAATCATGGGCCATGTCAAAGCTCATCTTGTCCGTGCCGGCCTTGCCTACGCCATAGGCCGGGCCGTGCATATAGCAGCGGCTACCTGCCGACGAGATATTGACCACCAGGCCACGCGCCGCAATCAGCAGGCCGGCCGCGCAATGGCTGGCCACGTAGGTGGAGCGCAGGCCCACATCGAGCAGCTCGGTCATCTTCAGCGGCTTTTGCCAGAACGGACCGGGCACGGTCAGCGCATCGGGAATCGCGATCGCGCAATTGACCAGGATGTCGAGCCGACCATGCTCGCGACGCACGCGCTCGAACAGTGCTGCCACCTGGGCGTCATCACCATGGTCGCAGGCCACGGCAATGCCCGTGCCGCCCGCAGCCGTCACATCGGCCGCCGTCTGGCCTACGGTACCGGGCAAGGGCGAGTCGCCCTCTTTCACGCTGCGCCCCGTCACATAGACCGTCGCACCCGCAGCTCCCAGTGCCAGCGCCACACCGCGGCCCACGCCACGACTGGCACCCGTGACTACGCATACCAAAGCCTTGCTCATTCCGGTCTCCGTCTTGTGATTGATCGGATCAATTTGGAGCAAGTTCTGGCTGCTGGCTACCTCTATAAGGACTAGGGGCGGCGCTTGCCATATTTCAATGAAAGCAGCTTGCAACTCAATGCCAGCAAGCGCCAGCAGCTATCAACTTCTATGTTCTTCCAGCTCCTGCACCAGGGTCTGCACCAGCTGCGCTGCGGGCATGGCCCGCGCCAACGGCGCGCCCTGGCCTGCCCAATGCGCGGCATAGTCGCTGCTGCCCTGGGCCGCTGCCGCCTGGTGCAGTGCCTTGCCCGCGTCATAGACCATGGGATATGCGGGCAACTCGCCAATATAGTCACGCCCCAGTTGGTGCAAGCGGTTGAACATGCCGCGTGCGGGCCGGCCCGAAATCGCTGCCGTGATGGCCGTGTGCTGGGCCTGCTCGCTTTGCAACTCGGCCCGGTAGGCGGCGCTGGCAGCCGACTCCGGGCAAAGAATGAAGGCCGTGCCCATCTGCACGGCGCTGGCCCCCAGTTGCAGCGCTGCGGCAACGCCTGCGCCGTCCATGATGCCGCCCGCTGCCACCACGGGCAGGCTGCATTCACGCGCCAGCAACTGCACCAATGCGAACACGCCCATCAATCTGTCCTGCTCGGGTACAAAAGCCCCGCGATGGCCACCCGCCTCCATGCCCTGGGCCACGATCACATCCACGCCGGCCTGCTCGATCTGGCGCGCTTCATCGAGATGGGTGGCGCAAGCCAGCGTGGTGATGCCCGCAGCTCGCAGCGCGTCGATAAAGCTTTGCTCGGGCAGGCCGAAATGAAAGCTCACCACGGCCGGGCGCAGCTCCAACAGCATGGCTTGCAGCGGCGCATTGCCCACGGCGGACTCATAGATGCAGCGCAGCACGGACGGGGCCTGCGCGCCGAAGCGGGCAAATTCCGGCGCCAGATACTGGAGCCACTGCGCTTCGCGCATGGCATCGGCTGCAGCGGCCTGGTGGCAGAACAGATTGACGTTGAAAGGGCGATCCGTCAGCGCCAGGGTCTGCTCAATATGCTGGCGTGCCTGATCCACGCCGTAAGCACCTATGCCTACCGACCCCAGAGCACCCGCGTTGCTGACGGCGGCAGCCAGTTGCGGCGTTGAAGTCCCGGCCATGGGCGCTTGAATGATCGGAGACAGCAGGCCCAGATTGGCCATCCATGAAGGTAGAGAAGTCATCGCATTTCCTGAACACCACTTACGCAAATCGGGTTGGGCCAAGAGCCGCACCTCAAGACCGCAGCCCTGGTGCATCCGCAGCCGCGGCCCGGCTTGTCTGCGCAAGTCCTACTGAAATTTTGCATTCGCATGCACGCGGCTCAAGCGGCTGCAGAACACCAGCAGGGCACCCAAGGTCAGCCCCGCACAGCCCAGCGCGAACAGCGGGCGATAGCTGCCCACGCTCGCATAGATGAAGGCCATCAGATAGCCGGAGGTGGCCTGCAGCAGCGCAAAGCCCGCCGTGGCATAGCCCCACATTTTCTTGTGCTGATCGGGGCCTATCAATTGCATCAGATAACCGGAGGTGATGGCCGACATGCCGGGCGAAAGCGCCCCCACCAGAAAGCCAGAGATGGCATGGGCGCCAAAGCCCGTCAGCAACAGCGGCAGACCGATGGCCGTGGCCTTGACCAGATAGGCACCCGTGGCCGTTCCCCACCAGCCCCAACGTGTTGCGCAAAGCGCCGCGCACAGCGGCCCGGCAATCGCACCCAGGCCAAAGAATGCCCATTGTGTGGAGGCATAGCCCGCACCCAGCTGCAGCTCACGATCCAGATAATCCACCCAGAACACGGTGTGCGGCACAAAGCCGAAGGCATCGCAGGTATAGGCCAGAAACACCATCACCACGGCCGTGCTCCAGATCGCGGTACGCGGTGCGGCGCTTGCCGTGGGTATATGCATAGGCGTGATGGCCACAGGCGCATGCACGCCTATCTGTCGTGCCGCCTGCCAACCCACCCAGGCGGCCATGGCGCTGAGCAAGGTCAGAGCCCACCAGACGGCACCCAGGCTGCTGCGTGCAAACATGGGCACCAACGTGGCGGCCAGCAGCGCACCCACACCAATGCCGCAGAACATCAGCGGCCCCAGGGCCGCACGACGCGCCGGCACCACAGCCGCCATGGCCACCGACGGCCCCAGTACCATGAGGGCAGCCCCGGCAATACCCGATACCAGCCGCCAGACAAAGAACACGGCCATGGGCAGGGGCAGGCTGCAACCGGCAAAGCTCAATGCCACAGCCACCCAGCAGATCACCAGCACACGCAAGGCCCCCATGCGCTCGGCCCAGGGCGCAGCGGCCAGAGCCCCGATCAGATAACCCAGCAGATTGGCAGCCCCCAGATAGGCGACCTGCTCGCCACTGAACCAGCCGGCATGCACCATCTGCGGCATCAGTGCCGTATAGGCAAAACGTGCCAGCCCCACACCACTGAGCGTGGCCATGAAGCCGGTCAACAGGAGAGGAAGTTCTTTGCGCGCGATCACAGGGCATTCCCATTGCGGTATTGGGGCAAGATTACGCGCAGCGCAGCAATCATGTCCAATGATTCAAAATGATAAACAGCATCTTTATTTGAGATTACAAGGACTGCCATGCAACTCAAATCCCTGCGCATGTTCGAGGCCGTCTGCGAAAGCGGCAGCTTTGGTATTGCGGCCCAGCGACTGCATACCGTGCAATCCAATGTCACGGCCCATATCAAGAAACTGGAAGACGAAGTAGGCGCACAACTGCTGGTGCGTGCCAATCCGGTATTTCCCACGCCTGCCGGCCATACCTTGCTGCAGTATGCGCGGCAGATGCTCCAGTCCCACGATCATGCTCTGGCCCTGCTGCAATCGCCGCAGTTTGCGCTGGGCCCCATCACCGGCGTGCTGCGCATAGGTTCGATGGAAACCACGGCCGCACTGCGCCTGCCGCCGCTGCTGGCCCGGTTGCGCCAGCAGCACCCGGGCATTGATCTGGAACTGGCGGTCAGCCCCACTGCCAGCCAGCTGGACGAGCTGAGAGCCGGGCGTATCGACTGCGCCTTCATCAACGGCGCGGCACCGCAAAGCGATCTGCATTCCTGGCCCGTGTTCCGCGAGGAGTTGGTGCTGGTCAGCAACAAGCCTCTGAAGCAGTTTCCGAGCGCCGATGATTTCTGCGCTTCGGTGTTCCTCGCTTTCCGCCAGGGCTGCAGCTACCGTCAGCGCATAGAGCTGCTGATGGCCTCCATGGGCATCAGCGCCGTACGCATCATGGAGCTGGGCATGCTGGACACCATTCTGGGCTGCGTGGCTGCTGGCATGGGCTATGCGCTGTTGTCTCGCTCCCTGGTCGAGGCCCAGCAACAGCGCTTTGATGTGCACTGGATGACCCTGCCCGGCAAGACCGGCCGCGAGCTGGCCTGGGTAGACACCTGTTTTGTGAGCGGCGCGCTGGAGGGCTGGTCGCCTGCCGTCCATGCGTTTGCCAAAGTGCTCGGCGTGGATCCGCAAAGCCGCGAATCGCGGCCAGTGCCGCTGGCCATGGCGGCCTGAGGATGGTCCGGCTTCAGGCCTGCATCAGGGCTCTACGGTACTGCAATGCCTCGGCCACATGGGCCTGGGCGATGCCGTCCGAGCCTGCTAGATCGGCAATCGTGCGCGCCACCTTCAGCGCGCGGTGCGTGCCGCGTGCGGACCAGCCCAGACGGGCTGCAGCCTTGTGGGCAAAGGCCAACGCATCCGGGTCGAGCTGCAGATGAGCATCAAGCTGCGCGCCCTGCAGCAAATGGTTGGGCTGGCCCTGGCGCTGCATGGCCCGTTCACGCGCCTGGGCCACGCGTTGCTGCACATCGGCACTGCTTTCGCCTTCAGCCACAGCCAGCAGCTCCTGCGGCGGCAGCGCCGCCACTTCCACATGCAGATCGATGCGGTCCAGCAGCGGCCCGCTGATGCGAGCCTGATAGCGCGCTACCTGATCGGGCGTGCAGCGACAGGCCCGCACACGCGAACCCCAGTAGCCGCAGGGGCAGGGATTCATGGCCGCAATCAGCTGAAAGCGCGCCGGAAATTCCGCGCGCTGCGCCGCCCTGACGATGGTGATACGCCCCGTCTCCAACGGCTCGCGCAAGGCCTCCAGCGCACTGCGGGCAAACTCGGGCAGCTCATCTAAAAATAGCGCACCGCCATGGGCGTATGAAATCTCTCCGGGCCGGGGCGGCGAGCCACCACCAACCAGCGCCACCGAGCTGGCCGTGTGATGGGGCGATGCAAACGGGCGCTGACGCCATTGCGCGGCGCTAAAACGACCGCAGAGGCTGGCGACGGCCGCCGCCTCCAGTGCCTCCTCGTCGCTCATGGGCGGCAGCAGGCTGGCAAAACGCTGGGCCAGCATGGACTTTCCAGAGCCCGGCGGGCCGATCATCAAGACCCCATGCGCGCCAGCAGCTGCAATTTCAAGAGCGCGCTTGGCCTGTACCTGACCGCGTACCTCGCGCAGATCCAGTCCATGGCTCTGCGCTTGCGCGGATAAGGTCTGCACGCGCTGCCAGCCGGCCGCTGTCGCTTGATCGGCCTCCAGATCAGGCTGCGCTTCATGGGCGATGAACTGCCGCACCACATCGAGCAGATGCAAGGCGCTGAAGACTTCGATGGCCGGAACAAAAGCGGCCTCCTGCGCGCTTTCTGGCGGCAGTACCAGCCGCACGCTGTGCTGCTGACGTTGCAGGGCCAGCGCCGTGGCCAGAGCCCCGCGCACCGGGCGCAGCGCGCCGGTCAGCGAAAGCTCGCCCGCAAACTCGTAATCCGCCAGCCTGGCCGCGTCAATCTGGCCACTGGCCGCCAGAATGCCCAGGGCAATCGGCAAATCAAAGCGTCCGGAATCCTTGGGCAAATCGGCAGGTGCGAGGTTGACGGTGATGCGCTTGTTATTGGGGAACTCCAGCCCCGCATTGACGATGGCCGCACGCACGCGTTCGCGCGCTTCCTTGACTTCCACATCGGCCAGCCCCACCAAGGTGAACGACGGCAGGCCGTTGGCCAGATGGACTTCCACGGTGACGCCGGGCGCATCCAGGCCCAGCAAGGCACGGCTTTGAATCAGTGCAAGTCCCATAAGCGCCCTCGCTCCATGATGAGCGCCTAGGGTATGCGGGAGTCCGTGCCGGAGGCAATAGGGATGAGCACAGCCCCAACCGCCGCTAGTCCTTCAGCGCCTTGGTCACGTAAGCCCGACCTAGCCTGCGTTCGGCCTTGGGAAAATCTCCCCGCTGCTCCATGCCCGCCGCCGTCTGGCCGATGCGCTCAAACACCGTGGAGAGCATTTGCAGCTCGGCATCGCTCACATCACCGAGCAGTTCCTGATTGATGGCCTGAACCTGCGGAAACAGCTGCCCATGCAGCTTGATCCCCGACGATGTGAGTTGTACCAGCGCCTGACGCCTGTCAGCAGCAATGCTCTGTTTCTGCAGCAGGCCCTTCTCGATCAAGCCAGAGATGGTGCGTGAAGTCCGGGTGCGGTCCAGCTGTGCATGTTCTGCAAGCTGTGATGGCCGCAAGGGCCCCTTTTCCGCCAGCAAACCTATCATGCGCCATTCACGACGGGTGATGCCGTATCCGCCCTCGCACAGGCGCACGACCATGCTGCCTGCCGCACTCATCAGGCGAGCGAGCTGATAGAGGAACAGATCGTCCAGCTGCGATGGTTGTCGCCATGGATGGCGCTGATCCTTGGACATGGGGCTATGGGTTTTCTCTAGGAATGATGGATTAGATCCATTATCCGGCCACTGCTTACAGTGGCCTCCAGAACAACGACCAGGAGACACACCATGCCCCGCCGTCCGATCATCCGCCGAGCCCTGGCCGCGCTGGCGGCAGCCTCTTTGCTGGCACCCGCGCTGCCGACAGCGGCGCATGCGACTCAGAACTGGCCTCTCAAGCCCATACGCATCATCGTTCCCAACCCTCCGGCCGGCCCCTCCGACATCGCGATCCGCCCTCTGGCTGCCGCAGTGCAGAAGGCGCTGGGCCAGCCCGTGATCGTGGAAAACCGAGCCGGAGCCAACGGCAATATCGGAGCCGCCGAAGTGGCCCGAGCGGCCGCTGACGGCTATACATGGCTGTGGGCCATGGACCCGGTGCTGACCGTCAACAAACATATCTACAAGAACATTGGCTACTCCAGCGACGCCATCGTGGTGCTCAATGCCGCGGCCAGGTTTTCACAGACGCTGATCTGCAACCCCAAGCTTGGCTTCAAATCCGTCAAAGACATGATCGATGCGGCCAAGACCCGGGAGCTGACTTATGCGACGGGTGGAGCCGGCTCCCCAGGACATCTGGTCATGGAATCCCTGCTCTCCACCACCGGGGTGAAGATGGTGCATATCCCCTACAAAGGCCCGGCCCCGGCCATGCAGGACCTCATGGGCGGACAGGTGGACTGCGGTTTTCTGGCGGCCCCTACCGTGCTGCCGCAGATCCAGAGCGGCCGCGTGACGGCCCTGGCCACCTCGGGCAAGCAGCGCTCCACGCTGATGCCGCAGTTGCCCACGATTGCCGAGTCAGGCTACCCCGAATTCGATGGCACTTTCTGGCTGTTCCTGGCCGCCCCCAAGGGAGTGCCCGCCGATATACAGAAGCGCTTTCTAGAGGCCATGGAAGTCGCCATCCGCTCGCCGGAACAACAAGATCGCGTGAAGCCGGTGGACATCGAGATGGTGGGCAGCACTGCCGATCAGGCCCAGCAAAAAGCCAAGGAGCTCTCCGGGAAATGGGAAGCGTTGACCCGCAAAATTCAGCTCAAGGCTGAATAAATGGCAGAACCGCCATCCGCCCCCAAACACCAGGAGACACCCCCATGCAGCGAAGAGAATTGAGCAAGCTGGCGCTAGGCGCCGTGCTGACCGCCTGCGCACTGATGCCCGCTGTGACGCAGGCCCAGACCGCAGCACCGCTGTTCCCCGCCAAGACGCCGCTGCGCATTGTCGTGGGCTACCCGCCAGGCGGCGCCACCGACCGCGTGGCGCGTCTGGTGGCAGACAAGCTGCAGGCCAAACTCGGCAGCCCCGTGATCGTGGAAAACAAGCCCGGAGCCGGCGGCCGCCTCTCGGCCCAGTATGTGAAAAACGCTCCGGCAGCCCAACCCGCCATCCTGCTGGCCAACCCCGCCGTCATGGTGGTGGCGCCGCTGGTCTTTCATGACTCTGGCTACGACCCGGAAAAGGACTTCCGTGCGATCAGCGAGGTGAACCGCTACGAGTTCGGTCTGGCCGTGGCCAGCGCCGTGCCGGTCAAGGAGCTTTCGCACCTGCTGGCCTGGATCAAGGCCAATCCGCAACAGGCCAATTTCGGCGTCCCCGCCACGGGCAGCCTGCCGCACTTCTTCGCGCTGATGCTGGGTGAGGCAGCCAAGGTGCCCGTCGAGGTCGTGGGCTACAAGGGATCTGGCCCGCTGCTCACCGACCTGATGGGCGGCCAGGTGCCGATCGCCGTGGACACCTTCGATACGCAAATCCCCCAGATCGAAGCAGGCAAGCTGCGCGTGCTGGCCACTTCAGGCGAAAAGCGCAGTCCCATGGCGCCGAACATTCCCACGCTCAAGGAACTGGGCGTGAACCTGGTCGGCACGGGCTGGAACACCTTGTTCGCGCCGCAAAGCATAGCGCCGGCCACGGTGCAGCGCCTGTCCGAGCTGGTGCAGGAGGTCATGAAGGATCCCGACACCCAGCAGAAGTTTGCGGCCTCCAATCTGATCCCCGTGGTCAGCAGCGCCGCGCAGACCGAGACCATGCTCAAGGCCTATCGCACGCAGTGGGCACCCGTGGTGCAGCGTTCAGGCTTCAGACCTTGAATCCCCCTGAGGCGCTGCGCGCCTTCCCCCTGAGGGGGACGACGCCGTCGCCGCGAGGCGGCTCTTGCTCGGCGTCTCTCGCTTGAGACATGCCTTTTTAGGAGCTGCCTGCTCTTTTAAATCATGGGTTTTATATTGAAAACACACTCAAACCCTTTGTTGACAGGCGCTGCCAGCTTCTGTTTTTAGCTTTCCCTGATTTCTTCCATGACCGATCCCCGCCCCAATCTGATCTTCATCCTTGCCGACGACCTGGGCTACGCCGACCTGGGCTGTACCGGCGCACGCGATGCGCACAACAATGCCACCGACGTATCGCCAAGACTGGACGCCATGGCCGCCCAGGGCCTGCGCTTCACGCGCGGCTACGCCAACTCTGCCGTCTGCTCGCCCACGCGTTTTGCGCTGGCCACGGGTCGCTGGCAATACCGTCTGCGCGGCGCGGCCGAGGAGCCGATTGCCAGCGCGCATGGCGACAAGGTGCTGGGCCTGCCGCCCGATCACCCCACGGTGGCCTCGCTGCTGCGCGATGCCGGTTACGCCACGGCCCTGGTGGGCAAATGGCATCTGGGCTACCCGCCACACTTTGGTCCACGTCAATCGGGCTATGAGGAGTTCTACGGCTTTCACGCCGGTGGCGCCGACTACTTCGCGCATTGCGATCCGCGCGGCCGCCCCGACTTCTGGCTCAACGAAGAGCCGCATGAGGAAGACGGCTATCTGACCGATCTGCTGAGCCGCCGCGCCGTGGACTTCATCAAGCGCCAGTCGGCCGACAAGCCTTTTTACCTGTCGCTGCATTACAGCGCCCCGCACTGGCCCTGGCTGACGCGCGAAGACCGCGCGGAGTCCGAGCGCCTCAAGGGCATGGGCAAGCATGTGGACGGCGGCTCCATCGCCACCTACCAGCGCATGATCCACCACATGGACGAGGGCATAGGCTGGCTGCTCGATGCGCTGGAGGAGCAAGGCATGAGCGAGAACACGCTCATCGTCTTCACCAGCGACAACGGTGGTGAACGCTTCTCCAACAACTGGCCTTTTGTCGGCCAGAAGATGGACCTGCTGGAGGGCGGCATCCGCGTGCCCTTGTTGGCCCGCTGGCCGGCCCGCATGACTGCGGGTGCCGTCTGCGACACACCCAACCTGACCATGGATTGGTCCACCACCTTCCTGGCTGCTGCCGGCGTGAACGCCCACCCCGACTATCCGCAGGACGGCATCAGCCTGCTGCCGCTGATGCAGAACCCGCGCTGGACGCCCGAGCGCGACCTGGCCTGGCGCATGAAGCATCGCGAGCAAAAAGCGCTGATCCGCGGTGACTGGAAATATCTGCAAGTCGAGGGCATAGAGTACCTGTTCAATATTGCGGTTGACCCTCGCGAGCGCGCCAATCTGCGTGATCGCGAGCCGCAGAAACTGGCCGAACTGCGCGCCGCCTGGCAGCAGTGGAACCAGAGCCTGCCGCCGATCCCCGAAGAGGCCAAGGTCTCGCTGGTGTTCACCAGGAACGACCTGCCTCAGGCCAGTTACTGAGCCTGAAGCGATCTTCTATTCAAAGCCTGCCGGTGCACTGCCAGCAGGCTTTTTTCATTTCACGGAATGGTGAATTTCAGCGTGCCACGCTGTCCTGCGACTCAGGCAGGGCATCGTTATCCATGGTCAGGTAGATGAGCACAATCAGCAGCGTGATGAAGAAGCGGAAGGCATCGGGCACGCCATTCCATTGCTTGGACATCCACATGCCGAACCACTCTCCGCCCACGGACATGAAGGCTACTTGCCAGGTCAGAAAGCCCAGTGTCAAGCCTCCGATGGCCCAGGCCTTGGAGGCGCGAAACGCTGCAGGCCGGGCATTGCGGGCCTTGAGCAGCTTGATGCCGCCGATCCAGCACAGGATGGCGGTGCTGCCCTCCAGCGCAATGATGCCGATATAGCCCGCGTGATGTATCCATTCCTGCTGGATGGAGCGGTACATGATGCCGTTGCCGGGGAAGGTGGTGTCCATCAGGAACACATGGTGGACAAACGCGAAGTTGGTGGCGTAGTCGGTGATGTTGCCGAAGGCAACCAGCGTGGCGAAGAAAGCCATGGCAAGCACCATGGCGGCTTTGGACAGACGAATGATCATTCGAGACTCCGAATTGTGATGGATGAGGATTTGCAGACAGCTACGCGGCGGCGAACGCATAACGTTCGCCCGGCAGCAGAGCAGGGTGCCAACGGGATTGGCCAAAGAGACATGTGCGCAGGGCACAGAAGGCGCGGGGATCGGGACTGGAAAACCTGAAGCCGGTTGAGAGCTGGGGAAACTCTCGGACCGACTGGATCGAGTACCGCACCAGGAAGGGGCTCGATTGTCTTTCCAGACGCCGATATATGTCAATAAATGTACGCAACTCCCTCTACCTCTCCATGGAATGCACTTTTTTGGTGCCTTTTCTCTGCAACGCCCCTGGCAGCGTCCTGAACTCGTGACCATCTCGGCCCAGGCCTGCATGCAAGCGGTGCAGATTTCATGGGGTTCCAGACGGCTGCCCAGTCGTTGTGAGCGGAAGCAAGAGTTGGCACGGTCTGTGCTTTATCCGCTTTGTCCAAGAATTTTTTGCAAACCGGAGGAACCCCGAATGCCCAGTCTCGCTGCCAGCCGTTTCAAAACCTTCGCCAAAACCTCAGCCCTGGCCTGTGTGCTGGCCTCGCCCCTGTGGGCCCATGCACAGCTGTCGGCCAATGTGGCGCTGACCACCAACTACAAGTTCCGTGGTCAGGACCAGGACAGCAGCCGCAGCCGCGCCGTCAAGCCCGCGCTGCAGGGCGGTTTTGACTACAGCTTTGGCGACAGCGGCTTCTATGTGGGCAACTGGAACTCCTCGGTGGACTGGCTGCCCGGCAACTCGCTGGAAACCGACGTCTACGGCGGCTACAAGTTCAAGGCAGGCGACATCGACTGGGATGTGGGTGCACTGACCTATGTCTACTCGGGCAACACCCGTGGCAACACCACCGAGATCTATGGCTCGGGTACTTACGGGCCTTTCACGGCCAAGTACTCGCACACCGTCTCCAAGGACTATTTCGGCTGGGCTGGCGCACGTGATGGCTCGGGTCTCAAGGGCCGCAACACCGGCTATCTGCAGCTGTCCTACAGCCAGGAAGTCGCCCCCAAGGTGACACTGAAGGCATCGCTGGGCTACACGCATTTCTCCAGCGATATCAAAAGCCTGGGCGTACCCAACTATGTGGACTACAGCGCGGGCGGTGCCTATGACCTCGGAGACGGCTTCTCCCTCGCTGCGGTCGTGGCAGGTGCCAACAAAAAGGCCTATTTCGGTGATGTGAACAAGGCGCGTCTGATCGTGACGCTGGCCAAGACTTTTTGATTTGCTGAGGAGACTGTCATGAAAATGGTGACCGCCATCATCAAACCCTTCAAGCTGGACGAAGTCCGCGAAGCGCTTTCCCAGATCGGTGTGCAAGGCATCACCGTCACCGAAGTCAAGGGCTTTGGCCGCCAGAAAGGCCATACCGAGCTGTACCGTGGTGCCGAGTACGTGGTGGACTTTCTGCCCAAGCTCAAGATCGAAGTCGCCATTGCCGATGATCTGCTGGAGTCCGTGATCGATGCCATCGAAGGCGCGGCCCGCACCGGCAAGATCGGCGACGGCAAGATCTTTGTGCAACCGCTGGAGCAATCCATCCGCATCCGTACCGGCGAAACCGGCGAATCGGCGCTGTAACTGCCTCACGCTTTCCAAGGAAAACAGTCATGACCAAGAAGCTTTTGAGCGCAGGCCTGGGACTGGGCCTGCTGGCTGCCAGCGCAGCTGGATGGGCGCAGGATGCCGTGCCTGCAGCGGCTCCCGCCGTTGCCGCTGCAGTGGAGACCGTGCCCACGCTGAGCGCGGGCGACACGGCCTGGATGCTGACCTCCACCATGTTGGTGATTCTGATGGTCATCCCCGGCCTGGCCCTGTTCTATGGCGGCCTGGTACGCAGCAAGAACATGCTGTCCGTGCTGGCCCAGGTGTTTGTCATCTTCTCGCTGATCACCGTGCTGTGGGCCATCTACGGCTACACGCTGGCTTTTGGCGGCGAAGGCAAGTTCTTTGGCAGCTTTGACAAGCTGTTTCTGCTGGGCATCACGCCGGACACCTTGTCCAGTGCCCTCAAGACCATTCCCGAATATGTGTTCGTGGCCTTTCAATCCACCTTTGCCGCCATTACCGTGGCGCTGATCGTGGGCGCGTTTGCCGAACGTATCAAGTTCGCGGCCGTGATCGTGTTCTCGGTGCTGTGGTTCAGCTTTGCCTACATTCCCATGGCCCATATGGTGTGGGGCGGCGGTCTACTGGCCGAAGACGGCGCGCTGGACTTTGCCGGCGGCACCGTGGTGCACATCAACGCCGCTATCGCCGGTCTGGTGGGCGCCTATATGCTGGGCAAGCGCATCGGCTTCGGCAAGGAAGCCCTGCCCCCGCACAGCCTGACGCTGACCATGGTGGGTGCATCCCTGCTGTGGGTGGGCTGGTTCGGCTTCAACGCCGGCTCCGCCGGTGCTGCCAACGGCATCGCCGGTCTGGCTTTCATCAACACCATCCTGGCCACCGGCGCAGCCGCCCTGTCCTGGCTCTCGGCCGAGGTGCTGCACCGCGGCAAGGCCTCCATGCTGGGCGCCGCATCGGGTGCCGTGGCCGGTCTGGTCTGCATCACCCCTGCCGCCGGCTTTGTCGGCCCCATGGGCTCCATCGTGATGGGCCTCATCGCCGGGCCTCTGTGCCTGTGGGGTGTCTCGGGCCTCAAGCGCCTGCTGGGTGTTGACGATGTCTGCGACGTGTTCGGCGTCCACGGCGTCGGCGGCATTCTGGGGGCCATCCTGACCGGCGTTTTCTGCGCCAAGGGTCTGGGTGGCATCGAGCCCGATGGCTACAACATGGCCCATCAAGTGTGGGTACAGCTCAAGAGCGTGCTGCTGACCATCGTCTGGTCCGGCGTGGTTTCCCTGGTGGCCTACAAGATTGCCTCTCTGACCGTGGGACTGCGTGTCTCCGAAGAGTCCGAGCGCCAAGGCCTGGATATCACCTCTCATGGGGAGGTCGCCTATACACGCTGAGACACCGCGGCCTTCTGTTCAGTTTCATTACGTTGCCCCGCAGCTTGTGCTGCGGGGCTTTTTTATTCAAGCGCTCGTTTCAAAAAAATCACAGCCGCCTCTCGCCCCGCGCAAAGGCGCAGCCGCTACCATGCAGGCCATGGATTCAGCCACCAGCCACATCAAAGCCATCAGCGAGCGCATTCGCGCCGCTACCCATGACAAGACCCCTCTGCGCATTCGCGGCGGCGGCAGCAAGGATTTCCACGGTCTGTCTCTGCAGGGCGAGCTGCTGGACACCCGGGCGCTCAGCGGCATCGTCAGCTACGAGCCCAGCGAGCTGGTAGTCACCGTGCTCGCCGGCACTCCCCTGACCGAGCTGGAAGCCGCGCTGGCAGCCCAGGGCCAATGCCTGGCCTTCGAGCCACCGCACTTTGGCCCCGGCAGCACCGTGGGCGGCATGGTGGCCGCAGGCCTGTCCGGCCCCTCGCGCGCCAATG
This sequence comes from Comamonas resistens, assembly GCF_030064165.1. Taxonomy (NCBI): domain Bacteria; kingdom Pseudomonadati; phylum Pseudomonadota; class Betaproteobacteria; order Burkholderiales; family Comamonadaceae; genus Comamonas; species Comamonas resistens. The sequence goes on along the minus strand of NZ_CP125947.1, from coordinate 240,417 downwards.
TGGGTGCCGTGCGTGACTTTGTGCTGGGCCTGGAGATGATCAACGGCCAGGGCGAAGTCTTGCGCTATGGCGGTCAGGTGATGAAGAACGTGGCCGGTTATGACGTATCGCGGCTGATGGCGGGCAGCTGGGGCACTCTGGGCCTGATTACCGAGGTCAGCCTCAAGGTGCTACCCGTGGCTCCTGCCGAGGCCACGCTGCGCTTTGCCGATTGCAGCCAGCAGCAGGCGTTGCAATGGCTCAACCAGTGGGGCGGCCAGCCGCTGCCGCTGAACGCCAGCAACTGGCTGCAGGAAGAAGGCAGCGGCGGCACGCTCTACCTGCGCCTGCGCGGTGCGCGCGCGGCCGTGCAGGCCGCCTGCCAGCGCCTGGGTGGCGAGCGGCTGGACAGCGATGCCGTAGCCGCCGACTGGAGTGCCAGCCGCGATCTGAACCTGCCCTGGTTTCAGGAGCGCGCCGCCGACCACTGCCTGTGGCGACTGTCCGTACCCGCCACCACCGCACCGCTGCAACTGCCTGCGGATGCCGTGGGTCCGTTCATAGACTGGCATGGCGCCCAACGCTGGGTGCGCGCGCCGCGCTCGGCGGCCGCAGCACTGCAGCAACTGGCCCAGTCCGTGGGCGGATCTGCTTCGCTTTTCAGAGCTGAAAGCGCAGACCAGATATCGGGAATCAGCGATCTTGATGCTCACGCCCAAAGCAGCGCAGCAGGCCGCACCGCGGCCCAGATTCATGCCCGGCTCAAGCAGGCGTTCGACCCTGCGGGCATCTTCAACGTGGGCCGGCTGTCGGCGAACTGGTAAGAAACAGGAGAAGAACCATGCAAACCAATCTCGCTCCTGAATACCGCGCCACACCCGAAGGGCTGGAGGCCGAAGCCATTTTGCGCAAATGCGTGCACTGCGGCTTCTGTACCGCCACCTGCCCCACCTACCAGACCCTGGGCGACGAACTCGACGGCCCGCGCGGCCGCATCTACCTCATCAAGCAGGTGCTCGAAGGTCAGACGCCCACGCGCTCCACCCAGGAGCACCTGGACCGCTGCCTGACCTGCCGCAACTGCGAATCCACCTGCCCCAGCGGCGTGCAGTACGGCCATCTGGTCGACATAGGCCGCAAGATCGTCGATGAGCAGGTCGAGCGCCCCGCGGGTGAAAAGCTGCAGCGCTGGCTGCTCAAGGAGGGCATGAACTCCTCGCTGTTCGCCCCTGCACTCAAGCTGGGCCGCGCCGTCAAGGGCTTGCTGCCCGAGTCGCTGGCCGAAAAAATCCCTGCCGCACAGGACGCAGGCACATGGCCCACGCGCGAACATGCCCGCAAGGTGCTGCTGCTGGCCGGCTGCGTGCAGCCGGCCATGATGCCGCGCATCAACTACGCCACGGCGCGCGTGCTGGACGCCGTGGGCGTGCAGACCGTGATTGCCGACAAGGCCGGCTGCTGCGGCGCGGTGAAGTTCCACCTCAACGACCAGGATGGCGGCAAGGCCCAGATGCGCGCCAATATCGACGCCTGGTGGCCGCTGGTGGAGCGCGGCGAGGTCGAGGCCATCGTGATGAACGCCTCGGGCTGCGGCGCCACCGTCAAGGAATACGGCCATCTGCTGCGGCTGGAGCCGCAGTACGCGGAAAAGGCCGCGCGCATCAGCGCGCTGACCCGCGATCTGAGCGAGCTGCTGCCGGCCATGCTGCCCGAACTGGTAGCCAGGTTGCAAGGCCAGTTGCAGACGCCCAAGGCGCCCGTGGGCTACCACCCGCCCTGCACGCTGCAGCATGCCCAGAAGCTGCGCGGCGGCGTGGAAGGCGCACTGCGCGAGCTGGGCTTCGACGTGCGCGTGGCGCGTACCGAGTCGCATCTGTGCTGCGGCTCCGCCGGCACTTATTCGGTGCTGCAGCCCGAGATTTCGCATCAGCTGCGCGAGCGCAAGATTGCCGCGCTGGACGAGCCTTTCGCGCCGGCCAAACCAGCCGCCATTCTCTCGGCCAATATGGGCTGCATCGTTCACCTGCAAAACGGCACCGATGTGCCGGTGATGCACTGGGTAGAGCTGCTGGACCAGTCATTGGCGACGGCGTAAACAGGTTCCAGGAGCGGCCCGACACCCCCGATTGCCACTGCAGTTTGCCGATGCTGGCATGATTGGGGGTTTTTCCCCTTAGCCCACGGGCTTTGCCATGACTGAAATCCTGTCTCAACCACAAGAACAGCAAGCCCAGGCTGCCCAGCAGCCCGAAGCCCAAAGCGTTGCACAAGAGCAGCAAGGTACAGCCGTGCGCCGCTCGCGCCGTAGCGACGGCCGCCGTGGCGGTGGCCGTGATGGCAATGCCGCCAAGCCGGCCCAGGCTGCCCAGCCCCAGCAGGCTCAGCGCCCGGCCAATCCGCTGCTGGAGCAACTGGCCCAGTGGTACCCTGCCCTGTTTGGCGAGCAATTGCTGCCTTTCAAGCGCGGCATCTTCGAAGACTTGCTGGCCGCTCACCCCGAGCTGGACAAGGACGCCCTCAAGACCGCGCTGCAGCAGCACACGCGCTCGGGTCGCTATCTGGCCGCCATGGCCAGCGGCCAGCAGCGCCATGACCTGAGCGGCCGACCCGTGGAAGCCACGCTGCCCGAGCATGTGCACCATGCGCTGATCGAAGTCTTCCGCCGCCGCCAGCAGCGCACCCAGGAAGACCTGACGCCCAAGCTGCGCAACCGCATTGCCCTGGCCTACGAGGCCTCGGGCCTGAGCCGCGAGGAATATGCCGAGCGCGTTCTGGGCAAGAACGAAGCCACCAACACCCTGGTCGCGCAAGCCCTGGCAGAAGCCGATGCCCGTGCCGCCAAGGACGAGGCGCTGCTGCGCTCCTTCGAGCTCAGCGGTCAGACTTCGGAGCAGGAATTTGCCGAGATGTACGGCATGAACCCGCGTCAGGTCGTGCAACAGCTGGAACGTGCGCGCCGCCGCCAGCAGAAAAATCAATAAAAATAGCCGCTAGCGCTTACCAGAGAAGCGCCAGCAGCTAGCAAAGTTGAAAAGATCAGGCCGCGCCGTAGCCCATGACGGCCTTGGTTTCCAGGAAATCGCGGAAACCGTGCTCGCCCCATTCACGGCCATTGCCTGACTGCTTGTAGCCACCGAACGGCGCATTGAAGTCGGGCCCCGCGCCGTTGAGGTGCACCATGCCCGTGCGCAGGCGCGCGGCCACACGGCGCGCGCGCTCCAGGCTGGCCGACTGCACATAGCCCGAGAGGCCGTACACCGTGTCGTTGGCCATGCGGATGGCGTCTTCCTCGTCATCGTAGGGAATCATCACCAGCACGGGACCGAAGATCTCCTCGCGCGCGATGGTCATCTCATTGCTCACGTCGGCGAACACCGTGGGTTTGACGAAATAGCCCCGGGTCAGCCCCTCGGGGCGGCCCGTGCCGCCCGCCACCAGGGTCGCGCCCTCTTCAATGCCCTTGCGGATCAGGGCCTGGATCTTGCCCCATTGCGCCTCGCTGACCACGGGACCCATGTGCATGCCCTCGGCCAGCGCATCGGCCACGGTCGCTGCTGCGGCGACGCTGCGCGCGATCTCCACGGCCTGCCCATGCAGGGCACGCGGCACGAACATGCGCGTGGGGGCGTTGCAGCTCTGGCCCGAATTCATCAGCACCGCCTGCACGCCCTGGGTCACGGCCTTTTGCAGATTGGCGTCATCCAGCACGATGTTGGCGGACTTGCCGCCCAGCTCCTGGGCCACGCGCTTGACGCTGTCGGCCGCGGCCTTGGCCACGGCAATGCCCGCGCGCGTGGAACCCGTGAAGGTCATCATGTCTATGTCGGGGTGGGAGGACATGACCTCGCCCACGCCGGGGCCGTCGCCGTTGACGAGGTTGAAGACGCCGGCCGGCACGCCGGCCTCGTGCAGCACCTCGGCCACGAGCAGGGCATTGAGCGGCGCGACCTCCGAAGGCTTGAGCACCATGGTGCAGCCAGCGGCCAGGGCCGGGGCAACCTTGCACATGATCTGGTTGATGGGCCAGTTCCAGGGCGTGATCATGCCGACCACGCCCACGGGCTCGTGCACGACGGCGGTGCTGCCCTGCACATGTTCGAAGGCGAAGTTCTTGAGGACCTCGATGGTGGAGCCCAGATGGGCCACACCCATGGCGGCCTGCGCCGCCTTGGACAACCACAGCGGCGCCCCCATCTCCTGCGAGATGGTCTGCACGAAGTCGCCGTAACGGCGCTGGTAGACCTCCAGCACCTTGGCCAGCAGGGCCAGGCGCTCTTCACGGCTGCTGCGCGAATAGCTCTCGAAGGCGCGGCGCGCAGCGGCCACGGCCTTGTCCACATCGGCGGCCGAGCCCATGCTGATGCGGGCGATGGCTTGCTCGTTGGAGGGATTGATGACGTCCAGGCTGCGCGGGCTGACCGGATTCACCCATTGGCCGTCGATATAGAACTGCAGATGGTCTTGCATGAAAGATTCCTTGGTACTGACTCGTAAGGCAGCCGGTGCGCGGTTCAAGCGCACCGGCGCGGTGAAAAACAGGCGTTAGAACGTGTTGACGATCTCTACGCAGCCGCGTTGGAGCGCAATCGGGATGAGTTCGAAGCGGATGGCTCGCCGCTTGCACCGGGGTGCAAGCAAGAGACAGCGCGCAGAAATCGCCCGATTTCGCTCCAACCCTTCGGGACGGTGGCTTTGCGGGCGGTCTGCGGCGTTGCGAATCCTCGCAATAGCGTGGCTATTGCTGCGGTATCGCGCCTTGTATCCCATCCCGCAAAGTCTCTGTCGCGGCGCGAGGAGATCATCAACACGTTCTTAGTTCTTGGGCCGGATGGCGTCCGCCGTGCCTTGGATGAAGGCCTTGATGGACTCCACGTCATCTCCCGACAGCTTGCCCGTGAAGTCCGGCATGCCGCGCGCCATGGCCGGGCCCTTGAAGATGAAGTTGGGCAGGTTCTCGATATAGCTCGCGTCCATATAGCCCAGATTGGGAATATTGCCGCCGCGGTCCACACCCGGCACGCCGTGGCAGAACACGCAGTTGGCCACATACAGCATGGTGCCGGCCTCGACCTTGGCGGCATCGTATTTCACGCCCTGCAGCAATTGGCCCGTGCGCTGGGCCACGAATTCCGGCATCTTGGCCTTGCCGCCCACGGCGAAGGTGTAGACCGTGCCCGGGCCCTGGCGCTCGGTGGCGCGCGCAGCCAGACCGTAGACCCCGCCCCAGCCCACAGCCACCGAGACATACTGCTTGCCGTCCACCATATAGGTGCTGGGCGCGGCCACCACGCCGGTGCCCGTGGGCGTTTCCCAGAGTTTTTCGCCGCTGGTCGCGTTATAGGCCACGAGACGGCCGTCCGCCGTGCCCTGGAACACCACATTGCCTGCCGTGGTCAGCGTGCCGCCGTTCCAGGGCGAGACATGCTCCACGCTCCAGGCGGCCTTTTGCGCAACGGGGTCCCAGGCCAGCAGGCGGCCGAAGGGCTGGCTCTTGGGCGGCTCGGCATTGAAGAACTTGGCCGTGTTCCAGCCGGTGCCCGACTGGGGCTTGCCCGGCCCGGCCTGGTTGAACTCCCAGTTCTTGTCGTCCATCAGGTTGACGGGCACGTTCTGCGCAGGCAGATACACCAGGCCCGTCTGGGGGTTGAAGGACATGGGGTGCCAGTTGTGCGCGCCATACGGGCCCGGCACCGCATCATGGGGCTTGCTGCCGTCGCGCGCCGCGGCAATGTTCATGGGCTTGCCGTTCTTGTCGTAGCCGCTGGCCCAGTTCACGGGTACGAAGTTCTTGGCCGAGATGAACTTGCCGTTGATGCGATCGAGCACGAAGAAGAAACCGTTCTTGGGCGCATGCAATATGACCTTGCGCGGCTTGCCGGCGATCTTGATGTCGGCCAGGATCATGGGCTGGGTGGAGGTGTAGTCCCAGTTGTCGCCCGGCGTTTCCTGGTAGTGCCACTTGTATTTGCCGGTGTCGGGGTCCAGGGCCACGATGGAAGCCAGATACAGGTTGTCGCCGCCCTTGGGGCTGCGCAGCTTGTGCGACCAGGGCGAGCCGTTGCCCGTGCCCACATACATGGTGTTGAGCTCGGCATCGAAGGTCATGCTGTCCCACATGGTGCCGCCGCCACCGGCTTCCCACCACTTGCCGCTGGGGTCCCAGGTCTTGGCAGCGCGCTTCATGGATTCGTCCTCGAAGGGTTTGGACGGATCGCCGGGCACGCTGAACCAGCGCCATTTCTGCTCGCCGGTCTCGGCGTCATAGGCCGTGATATAGCCGCGCACGCCATATTCGGCGCCGCCGTTGCCGATGATGACCTTGCCCTTGAACACGCGCGGCGCGCCCGTGATGGTGAGCGACCCCTTTTGCCCCTCGAAGGTGTTCTTGTGCCAGACCTCCTTGCCGGTGGCGGCATCGAGCGCGATCAGGCGGCCGTCCCAGGCACCCACAAAGACCTTGCCCTTCCACAGCGCCACGCCGCGGTTGACGACATCGCAGCAGCCCTTGAAGCCGGTGCTGCGGTCGATCTGCGGGTCATAGGTCCAGATCCTCTGGCCGGTGCGGGTGTCGATGGCGTGCACCACGCTCCACGAGGCGCTGACGTACATGATGCCGTCCACGACGACAGGCGTGGCCTCCACGCCGCGCGTGGATTCGAGGTTGTACGACCATGCCAGGCCCAGGTCCTTGACGTTGGCGGCATTGATCTGATCGAGGCGGCTGTAGCGGGTCTCCGCATAGTCCACGCCGGTGGTGGGCCAGTCGGGCGTCTTGGCGGCATTGGCGCGGATGAAGGCCCCGTCGACGCGCTGCACGGCGGCAGCGGCCTGGACTGCGGGGTCGGTCTGTGCGAAAGCCGCTGCGCTGCCCAGGCAGGCGGCCAGCAGCCAAAGCATGCGGCCTGGCCGTCCGCGAGAGTTGTCGATCAGCCGTTCCATCGATGTCTCCTGTTGTGATTGCTATGCCGCAAAGCATGGTGTATCGCCTGTTTTTCTTCACGATCGGGATTTCCCCAGGCCGAAACTGTTCCATTGCGGGACACATTGGTCCCTCCTTCGGACTGCCTGGAAATGACATGAGCTTTGGCGAGCCACGCGCGATGGACGCGCTACAGCAGTGCTTCTCGAACACCGGGGCAGAGCGGGCCTTGCAGGCGCGCCGCCAGTTCTTCGAGGCCGGCATACGCCCCTCGGGCCTGGTCAGCGAGGCCGTCATCCAGTCCTGGCTGCGCAGCCAGCGCCAGCACCGTAATCGACGACGGCTGCCGCTGGCTCCCGTCAGTCCCAGTCGGCTGCATGCCACGCAGGAGCGCTGCCGCGGCCTGCTGCTGGCACTGCGGCACGAGCTGCCGACCCTGGAACAAGCGCTGGCAGGCACCGGCACGCGCGTGCTGCTGACCGACGGCAAGGGCATCGTGCTCCATATCTCCCCGGCGCCCATGCGGCCCCGCGACGAGCGGGTCGGCCTGAACATGTCCGAACAGGCCATCGGCACGACCGCCCCCGGCATCGTCGCCGCCACGGGTCAGGCCTGCACCGTCAGCAACGGCGAGCACTACTTCGACGAGCTGCACGCCTTCCGCTGCGCAGCGGCTCCCATACGCGACGTGCATGGCCGCCTGGCCGGTGTGCTCAATCTGATGGTGGAGAACCAGCATTTCAGTTTCGACGCCGGCCCCGTGGTCGGCATGTATGCATCGACCATCGAAAACACCTTGCTGCAGGCGCAGTCCCACGAGCATCTGGTGCTGCGCTTTCAGGTGACGCCGGCCCTGCTGCACACGCCACTGCAGGCGCTGATGGGCGTGGCCGCCGATGGCAGCATCGCCTGGATGAACGGCACCGCCGCCCAGCTTATCGGCCAGTCCGTGCATGACAGGTGCAGCGCACAGGAGCTGCTGGGCCATGATCTATCCTGCTTGCTGCGCCTGAGCGGTCAGCCCGGCCCCACACCGCTGCGCCTGGCCAGCGGCCTGGGCGTCTGGATGCAGGCGCAGCTGCAAACCTCGCACGGCCTGGGCACGCACCTGGACGCCAGCGCCGCGGAAGACGATGCCATCCCCGTCGCCACGGAAGCAACTGCCGTCGCCGAGGCGCAGCCCTTGGCGACGCTGCGCGAGCACAGCGTACAGCTGATCAGGGAAACGCTGGGCCTCCACGGCGGCAATGTCTCCCAGGCCGCACGCGCCCTGGGGATCTCGCGCGGCACGCTGTACCGCCGCCTGCGCGGCGCTCGGGCTGAGCATTCCTGACTCATTCCTGACCATGGCGCAAGACTCTTTTGCGTTTACCCAAGGTTCTGGCCCGACCCGCACGGCCCCACAATCCTGGCCGCGCTGCACCAGCGTGCAGCCGAGGAGCGCATATGTGGTTGGGTTTGTCGTTGTTCTACGTGGGCGCCGTGCTGTGCCTGAACGGCCTGTGGATGCTGGGACGCATCGCCGACAAGGAAATCTGGGTCATCAATATCTTCACCGGGGTGGTGTCGCTATGCATAGGCATGGCCAGCATCTTCGGCCCTGCGACTGATGCGGCCTCGGTCAAGGGCGGCGCGCTGACCCTGCTGTTTGCCTTCACCTATCTGTGGGTGGCGTTCAACCGCTTCAGCGGCGCCGATGGCCGCGGCCTGGGCTGGTTCAGCCTGTTCATCGCCATCACCGCCGTGCCCGTGGCACTGGATACCTTGGCTGACGCGCATTCCACGCTGGACTGGTGGATGGGCATCAACTGGGCGGCCTGGGCCGTGCTCTGGGGCTTGTTCTTTGTGCTGCTGGGCCTGCAAAAGCGCATCGACCGCCCCACGGGCTGGCTGTGCATTGCGCAGGGAATTCTGACGGGCTGGCTGCCCGGTTATCTGGTTCTGGCCGGAAAGCTCGCCTGAGTATCAAAAGCATAGCTTGCAGCGCTTGATGAGCAAGCGCTGCAGCCTGTTTTAGCGACGCTTTCTGAGATTACCCAGAGACGCCAGCAGCGCCGCAGCCATGATGAGCGCGCCACCAGCCAAGGTGCGTCCCGACAGAGTCTCATGGGCGATCAGCACCGAAGAAACGCTGGCAAATACCACCTCGGAGAGCATGACCACCGAGGTCACGCCCGAAGGCAGGCGCGCCGCGCCAAACTGCAGTGCCCAGTTGCCCAGCATCAGCAACACGGCCAAGCCCAGGGCCACCGTCACCCAACTGCTGTCCAGGGCCGGGAAAGCCGGCACCACGCCCAGGCTGCTGGCTGCCAGTGCGGTCAGCAGACCCATGCTCATGCAACCGGCAAACATGGCCAGCATGCGGGCCTGGGCAGGAATGCTCTGAAAGCGGCGCAGCAGCACATTGGTCAGCGCAAACATAAAGCCGCCGAATACGGCCAGCCCGTCGGCCAGCGACAGTCCGGCAAACAGCCCTGACAGCGAAGCATCGGCCGGCAGCAGCACCAGCACCACGCCACCGAATGCCAACAGCAGGCGCAGAAGCGCCATGGGCGTGGGCTTTTCGCCCAGAATCCTCCAGGCCAGCAGCACGGCCCAGGCGGGCATCAGATAGAACAGCAGGATCACGCGTACCACATCGCCCACCGTCACGGCCCAGTTGAAAGCCATATTGTTCAGGCCCGAGCTGGCCGCCAGCAGGATCAGCACCGGGTACTTCCAGGCCTGCTTCAGCGCGGCAGGGCGCAGACACAGCAAGCCCGCCAGTACCAGCGCATACATAAAGGCCGTGGCCCACAGCGGATGCAGACCCGCCTCATGCATGGCACGAAACGGCCACCAGGAAAGCCCCCAGATCAGGGCGTTGAGCAATAGCGCGAAAACAGGCAGTGGACTATGCATAAAAAATGCTTCTAGCGCCCGTCAACCAAGCGCTAGAAGCTATCAATTCAATATCTCTGCAGCCAGTGGCCGCAGGCTTTAATGGCAATCGCGGCGGGCGACTTCCAGCAGCTTTTCCACCTCCTGCGGATGCTGCCTGCAGTTATAGCGGTGCCACATGCCGATCAGCACCATGGTGCCGGCCACCAGCAGGCCGAAAACCGTGATCGCACCGAAGGCCGTGAGGCCCATCTTGGTGGACAGGCTGTAGAACGCACCCATGGCCAGGATGGCCAGCTGCTCGTTGAAGTTCTGCACGGCAATCGAGCGGCCCGCGCCCATCAGGTTGTGGCCGCGGTGCTGCAGCAATGCATTCATGGGCACTACCAGGAAGCCGCCGAGGCCGCCCAGCACGATCAGGAATGGCACGGCCACCCACAGATTGTTGATGAAGATCATGCAGACCACGAGCAAGCCCATGATCACGCCCAGCGGAATGACCCGCGTGGCATTGTCCAGACGCATGCGCATGGAGGCAATGACGGCACCCACGGCCGTACCTATGGCCACCACGCCCACCAGGGCCGATGCCTGGGTGGTGCTGTAGCCCAGGGCCGCTGCGCCCCAGGCCAGCACGATATAGCGCAGATTGCCCGACGCGCCCCAGAACAGCGTGGTGGTGGACAGAGAAATCTGGCCCAGCTTGTCGCCCCACAGGCGCCTGCTGCAGCGCCAGAAGTCGGGCAGCAGGCCCAGCACATTGGCCATCAGGCTCTTGTTGGGGTCCTGACGCAGCGGACGCATGGCCACGCCGGTCAGCGGAATATGCAGATTGAACCAGGCCGCCAGCACGTAAATGAGGATGAGCACGGCAATCGCCGCCTCGGCCGGCGTATCTATGCCGGTATCGAAGTAAGGGAAATCCAGCGCCAGCAGGTGATCGGAAATCATCGGCCCGACCAGTTGGCCGCCCACCAGCACGCCCAGGATGATGGAGGTGATGGTCAAGCCCTCGATCCAGCCATTGGCCTTGACCAGCTGGGATGCAGGCAGCAGCTCGGTCAGGATGCCGTACTTGGCCGGCGAATAGGCCGCAGCCCCCAGGCCGATGACCGCATACGCCATCAGCGGGTGATGACCGAAAAGCATCATCAGACAGCCGACCACCTTGATGGCATTGCTGATGAACATGACCCGACCCTTGGGCAAGGCGTCGGCAAACGCTCCGACAAAGGGCGCCAGGACCACATAGAACAGAGCGAACATGGGCACCAGGGCAGCACGTTGCCACTCGGGAGCACCATTGGCACGCAACAGCTCGACAGCGGTCACAAACAAGGCGTTGTCTGCCAGCGAGCTGAAAAACTGCGCTGACATGATGGTGTAGAAACCGCGCTTCATGAATTAGCTGAACCGACACTGGATGGACCAATGCTGGTGAAATAAGAGACCCTGTGGCAAGTGACTGGCGGTTATATCACGCAGGCTTCGGCAGGGAGTGCCAGAATCCCACTGGTCTGATTGAGAAAAACCATGCCCCGTCCCATCATTGCCACCATTCATCCTGAAGCCGTTCGCCACAATCTGGAGCGGGTGCGGCAAGCCGTCCCCGACGCCAAATTGTGGTCTGTCGTCAAAGCCAACGCTTACGGCCACGGTATCGAAAACGTGTTTGAGGGCCTGCGGGCAACCGACGGCTTTGCCATGCTGGAGCTCGAAGAAGCCCAGCGCATACGCGCTCTGGGCTGGCGCGGCCCCATTCTTTTGCTCGAAGGTGTGTTCGAGCCGCGCGACCTGGAACTGTGCTCGCGCCTGTCCATCTGGCATGCCGTGCACTGCGATGAACAGATAGACTGGCTGGCCGCCCACAAGACCCAGGTCGGCCACCGTATCTTCCTCAAGATGAACAGCGGCATGAACCGCCTGGGCTTCACACCCGAGCGTTTTCGTGCGGCTTATGCGCGGCTGAACGCCCTGCCCCAGGTCGACGAAATCTCCTTCATGACCCATTTCAGCGATGCCGATGCGGACCATGGCATCGACCATCAGCTCAAGGTCTTTCACGAAACCACGCTGGACCTGCCCGGCGAGCGCAGCATCAGCAACAGCGCCGCCACCCTGCTACATGGAGAAGAGAGCGATGTGCGCTGCGACTGGGTGCGCCCCGGCATCGTGCTCTATGGCAGCTCGCCCGACTTCCCCGCGCATGACATCGCCCACTGGGGCCTGCAGCCCACAATGACCCTGTCCTCCAGGATCATCGGCACCCAGGAGCTGAAGGCCGGAGACTCCGTCGGCTATGGCTCCAAATTCAGGGCCGAAGCGCCTCTGCGCCTGGGCGTGGTGGCCTGCGGCTATGCGGACGGCTATCCGCGTGTTTGCCCCACGGGTACACCCGTGCTGGTGGACGGCGTGCGCACCCGTACGCTGGGCCGCGTCAGCATGGACATGATGGCCGTGGACCTGGGCCCCGTGCCCAAGGCCGGGCTGGGCAGCGAGGTCACGCTCTGGGGCCGGGCCCACAATGGCGCCGTGCTGCCCATCGACGAGGTGGCGGCCGCAGCCGGCACGCTGGGCTATGAGCTGATGTGCCATGTGACAGCACGCGTGCCCAAGGTGATCGAAGGCGCCGGTAGGTAAGCCGGCCCTGCTCCGTCAAAAAGCCAGGTGCATGGCGTCTGCCGAGCGTGGCGCAGCATCTGCAGGACTTGCCGGCAGGCTTGCAGCGACCGCAATGCGCCAAGCAGGCATCACCACTTGCGATTGCTCCGCGACCCTGTCCATGGGTCGCGGGCTTATCGCGGCGTGTCTGGATCAAAGTGCGTTGGCCAGTAATAGCTATCGGGTAACGGACGCGCGCCGAAGATGGCCTGCCCCACGCGCACCACGGTAGCGCCCTCCTCAATGGCAATCTCGAAATCGCCGGACATCCCCATCGACAGCGCATCCAGCTCCATGCCCGCAGGCGCGCTTTGCTGCAGCTGATCGCGCAGCTCGCGCAGGAGAATGAAACATCGACGCACCCGTTCGGCTTCGGCGGAAAACAGCGCCAGCGTCATCAGACCACGCACGCGCAACGCGGAAAACACAGGCAGTTGCTGGATGAAGCTCGGAACAGCCTCGGGACTCAAGCCGTATTTGCTGGCCTCGCCCGAGGTATTGACCTGTACAAACACGTCCAGCGACCGCCCCTGGGCCTGCAGATGTCTGTCCAGCGCCTCTGCCACGCGCAGGCTGTCCAATGCCTGGAACTCGCTGGCAAAACGTGCCACCAGCCTGGCCTTGTTGGTCTGCAGGTGGCCGATGACCGACCAGCGCAGATCGCTCAGGTCCTGCATGGACTCCCATTTGCCAAACGCCTCCTGTACCTTGTTCTCACCCAACAGGCGGCAGCCCGCCGCATGGGCCAGACGCAGGCTGGCTTGCGGCTTGGTCTTGCTGACGGGCAGCAAGCGCACGCTGGCTGGATCACGCCCCACGCGCTGGCAGGCAGCTGCAATGCGCTCCTGCACTGTGGCGAGGTTGCGGCGAAAGTCCTCTACCGTGCCGGCCTCGGGGTACAGACCGTGTTGGTCGTGCCGGGTCAGGGTTTCTGAAGTCATGATCATCCCCTCATGCTTGTTCGATGGCGGCTGTCGCGCCCGGCTGTGCGCTCCATGGAATCCTGCCGTTGAGGACCGCATAGGCGAGCAGCCCTATGACCAGCCCCCAGAAGGCGCCGCCAATACCCAGCAACGTGATGTTGGCGGCAGCAGCCAGGAAGGTGATCAACGCGGCCTCGCGCACCTTGGCATCCGCCAGGGCCGTGGCCAGGCTGGCGCCAATGGTGCCCAGCAGGGCGAGACCTGCCAGCGTGGTGATGAAGGTGGAGGGAAAGGCCATGAAGACTGCCGCCAGCGTCACACCGAACACGCCGACCACGATGTAGCACAGACCTGCGGCAACGCCGGCAATCCAGCGCCTGGAGGGATCTTCATGCGCCTCCCGGCCCGTGGCGATGGCGGCCGTGATCGCGGCGATGTTGAATGCGTGGGAGCCAAACGGCGCCATGAGCAGCGAGCCCAGGCCCGTGAACGTGACGATGGGGTTGGCACTGGTCTTGAAGCCATCGTTGCGCAGCACCAGCATGCCGGGCATGTACTGGCCGGTCAGCGTGATGAGAAACAGCGGCAGCGCGACGCTGAGCAGGGCATTGAGCGAGAACTCCGGCCTGGTGAACACTGGAGCAGCAAGCTGCAACTCCAGCCCGGACAGATCGACCCGATTCTGCGACAGCAAAAAGACCAGCCCCAGCACCAGGATGCCGACGACGGCATAGCGTGCCGAAATCCGTTTGAGCACCACATAGGTCGCGATCAGCAGGCCCGCCAGCATGGGATCGACGCTCATGCCACCAAACGCCTTGATACCGAATTGCAGCAGGATGCCCGCGAGCAGTCCGGCCGCAATGCCGGCGGGAATCAGCCGGATGACGCGCTCGAAATATCCCGACAGCCCCAGCACCACGAAAGCCAGCGCGGAGACCAGATAGGCTCCCACGGCCTCGGCATAAGGCGTGGTCGCCAGGGCCGTCACCAGGAAGGCCGCAGCAGGCGTGGACCAGGCCGTGATGATGGGCTCACGCGTCACCCAGCTCAGCAGCAGACCTGTCACCCCTACGCCAATCGAAATCGACCATACCCAGGAGGCCGTCAGCTCGGGGCCGAGGCCCGCCACCTTGGCCGCCTGGAACACAAGGATGAAGGTACCGCCGTAGTTGACGATGACCGAGATCAGGCCTGCCACGATGGGATGAAGGAGATCGTTGCAGCGAAGGCGCGCTGGCGAATGGATGGTTGGCATGTCTTGCAGTAGCTCTTGAAAATGGATCGGCCCTGGGGGCATTCGATTTATAGAATCAAAATGGCCTGATACTCCCGGCCACTTTTTTGTAGGAATACAGACCAATTGTTCAAGCACGCCCAACTCGAATCCGTCAAGGCCTGGATCGGCGACCCCGCTCATGGCGCCTTGCCGCTGCATGTCCGCATCCAGCGAGCCCTGCGCCAGCTGATCCTCGATGGCGCGCTGGACGTGGGCCGGCGCCTGCCGGCATCGCGCGCCCTGGCCCAATCGCTGTCCGTCTCGCGCGATACGGTGGAGGCCGCCTATGGCCAGTTGCATGCCGAAGGCTTTATCGAACGGCACACCGGCAGCGGCAGCTTTGTGTCCGAGCAGGTGCAACGCCTTCCGGGGCGCGGCCTGATGCAAAGTCCTTTGGCGCGCGTTCCCGCCCTGCGTTTGAGCCAACGCGGCGCAGCCATGTTCGCGGGCGGTGGCCTGCGTGACTTCTTCGCGCCACGCGCTTTTGCGCCCGGTGTGCCCGAGACACGCAACTTCCCGCTTCAGACCTGGGAGCGCTTGCAGCGGCAGGTGCTCAAGGAGCACGGCACCCGGGCTTTGCTGCACAGTCCACCGCAGGGCACCGAGGCTTTGCGCCAGGCCATTGCCGCCTATGTGAACCTGGAGCGCGGCGCGCGCGCCACACCTGAACGCGTGCTGGTGCTGACCAGTTCGCAACAGGCTCTGACCCTGTGCGCCAACGTACTGCTCGATGTCGGTGATCGCATCTTCATCGAAGACCCGGTGTATCACGGCGCACGCAAAGCCTTCGATGCGGCGGGGCTGGAATGTGTGCCCGTGCCGCTGGATGCCGATGGCATGCAGGTGGATCTATTGCAGACCATGCCGTGCGCCAAGGCGGTGTTCCTGACGCCATCCCACCAATTCCCGACGGGCACCACGCTGGCCCTGGATCGCCGGCTCGCCGCCATAGCCTGGGCGCAGCAGGAGCAGGCGTGGATCATCGAAGATGACTACGACAGTGAGTTTCACTACGCCGGCAAGCCCAAGGCCTGCGTGCAGGGGCTCGATCAGCACGAGCGCACCATCTATATCGGCACCTTCACCAAGTCGATGTTCCCCGGGCTGCGCATAGGCTATATGGTGTTGCCGACTTCGCTGGTTGCCCCCATGACGGTGGCGCGGACCTTGCTTGATGGACACAGCGCACCCATTGCGCAATTGACGCTGGCGCGGTTCATCGAAGGCGGGCACCTGGGAGCGCATGTGCGTACCATGCGCGCCGTCTATGCCGAGCGGCGTGACGTGCTGGCGCGGCTGGTGTGCGAGCATCTGGGGGATTTTCTGGAGCCGCGGGTGCCTGCGGGCGGCATGCAGATGCCGTGTGCCTTGATCCGCGACATTTCCGAACGCACCGCAGTGGATTGCGCTCGCAGAGCAGGCATCGACCTGCTCGGGTTGACGCAGTTGCATGCATCGAGCCAGCGCAAGGCGGGTTTCCTCATGGGATTTGCTGCACATACACCGCACGAGCTCGAAGTCGCTGCGAGGAAGCTGGCTCAGGTGCTGCAGGCACTAGGCCGCTGACAGCGAGCAGCGCGCGGCAAGGCCTCAGCCTGCCAGCTCCTGCAGCGCTGCCAGCAGCTGCTTCACATCGGCCTCGGTATGCAGCGCCGACAGTGCGATACGCAACCGAGCCGTGCCCACGGGCACGGTGGGAGGACGAATCGCGGGCACCCATAGGCCATGACGGCGCAACCCTTCCATAAGGCCGAGCGCAGCGTCATTGCTGCCCACCACCAGTGCCTGCACGGCCGTTTCCGATGGCAAAAGCTGCCAGCCCTTGCCCTGCAGCAAAGGCTGCAGACCCGCGCGCAGCTGGGCAATGCGGGCCTGCAGCTGATCGCGCAAAGCGCTCTGCTGCTCTATCAGCTGCAAGCTGGTCTGCAGGGCGCGCGCCAGCATCGCAGGGGCGGCCGTCGCAAAGGTGTAGCTGCGCGTTTTTTGCAGCAGCCACTCGATCAGCAGTTCATGGCCTGCCACAAAGGCGCCAGAGATACCGGCCGCCTTGCTCAGCGTGGCCATGTACAGCACGCGTGGCGAAGCCTTGGCACCCGTCAGCCCTGCAGCCGTCAGGCTGCCGCGGCCTTGCGGGCCAAGCACGCCGAAGCCGTGGGCATCGTCGAGCAGCAGCAGGGCGTCGTAACGCTCGCACAGCGCCAGCAGACCCTCGATATCAGCCAAATTGCCGTCCATGCTGAAGACGGCGTCACTCACCACCAGCTTGCGCTGCACCGGGCAAGCAGCCAGCAACTGCTCCAATGCGGCCAGGTCGCCATGCCCGAAACGGCGGATCTGGCCACGCGACAGGCGGCAGCCATCGATCAGGCTGGCGTGGTTCAGAGCGTCCGAAAAAATGGCGTCGCCCGCCCCCACCAACGCCGGGATGATGCTGGCATTGGTGGCAAACCCCGCATAGAAGTAAAGCGCACGGGGCAGTTGCACAAAACGGGCCAGCTCTTCCTCCAGCGCAGCATTGGCCGTGCTATGGCCGTTGACCATGGGAGAGCCGCCCGAGCCCACACCGAAATCCTGCGCACCGGCGCAGGCCGCCTCAATCATGGCCGGGTGCTGGGCCAGCCCCAGATAGTCGTTGCTGCAGAACTGCAGCATGGGCTGCCCGTCGACCAGAATGCGCGCGCCTTGCAGGGGCGCTACGGTACGGCGGGTGCGGCGCAGCGCGGCGGCGTCGAGCGCTGCCAGCTGCCGTGGAATATCCTGCAGCCAGAAATTGGAAGATGCGGTCATTGCCATTCCTTGGGCAAAGAGAAACTGGTCAGGCGAGGATCGGGAGTGGCCTGCCACGGAATATCGGCCAGCAGCGGCGCACCAAGCCGTCCCAGTTGGTTGCGCAGCCAGTCCATGTTTTCCTCAGGCACCAGCATCTGCGGCTCCACACGGCTTGCCACCCAGCCCGCCAGCGGCAAGCCGGCGGAGCGAATCGCCTCTGCGGTCAGCACCGCATGGTTCAGACAACCGAGCTTCAGCCCCACCACCAGCACCACCGGCAGCTGCAGCGCCACGGCCAGATCGGCAATGCACAGAGTCTCGGACAGCGGCACGCGCCAGCCACCCGCGCCCTCGACCACCACGGCATCTGCCTGCGCGGCCAGCTGCCGGTAGGCGTCGAGAATCGGCGCCAGCGTCACCTCCACGCCCGCGCGCCGGGCCGCGATATGCGGCGACATGGGATCAGGCAGCAGCACAGGATTGTCCAGCGCTGCCGGCACGGCCAGTGTGGAGGCCGCACGCAGGGCCACCGTGTCTTCGTTGACCCAGCCGCCCTGCCCGTCGGGATCGGCCCCGGCAGCTACGGCCTTCATGCCCACCACGCGCGAATGATGGGCTGCCAGTGCGTGCAGCAGCGCGCAGCTGGCCAGGGTCTTGCCCACACCGGTATCGGTGCCCGTGACGAAACAGCCGATCATGCTTTTCCCTTCTTCGCGGCGAGCTCCGCTTCCTGCTGCAAGGTGGTGTTCAGCGCGGCCAGCGCGGCCTGACCCAGGTGGGTGATATCGGCATCGTCCAGCACATAGGGCGGCATGCAGTACAGCGTGCGTCCTATGGGGCGCAGCAGCAGGCCCAGGTCCAGCGCCGCCTGGTTGTAGTGCTGTGCAAAGTCCGGCAAGGAGGTATCGATGTCCCAGGCCCAGATCATTCCCTGCTGGCGCGCGTTGCTGACGCGGGGGTGAGCATTCAGCCCGGCGAATGCAGCACTGATTTTTCGGGCCAGCTGCCGATTGGCGGCCAACTGGTCCAGCTGCTCGAACAGCTCCAGCGTAGCCACGGCAGCGCGGCAGGCCAGCGGGTTGCCGGTATAGGAGTGCGAGTGCAGAAAGCCGCGCGCAGCATCGTCGTCGTAAAAAGCGGCATAGATCTCATCGGTCGTCAGCACGGCAGACAAAGGCAGAGTGCCGCCAGTCAAACCTTTGGACAGACAGATGAAATCCGGCCTGATGCCGGCCTGCTGGTGGGCAAACAGGCTGCCGGTACGGCCAAAGCCCACGGCGATCTCGTCCACCACCAGATGCACGGAATAGCGGTCGCACAGCGCCCGGGCCAGACGCAGGTATTCGGCGTCATGCATGGCCATGCCGGCGGCGCACTGCACCAGCGGCTCCAGAATCAGGGCAGCAGTCTCCTGGTGATGCGCTTGCAGCCAGGCCTCCAGGCCCTCAGCTGCGCGGCGCGCCACATCGGCAGCGGTTTCGCCAGGCCGGGCCTGACGTGCATCGGGGCTGGGCACGGTGGCCGACAGGCGCACCAGGGGGCCATAGGCATCGCGAAACAGCGCAATATCGGTGACCGACAGCGCGCCTACCGTCTCGCCGTGGTAGCCGCCGGCCAGGCCCACAAAGCGGTGCTTGGCAGGATGCCCCTGGTTGCGCCAGTAATGGGCGCTCATCTTCAGCGCGATCTCGGTGGCCGAAGCGCCGTCGCTGCCGTAGAACGCATGGCCCAGGCCGGTCAGGCCGGCCAGGCGCTCGGACAGCTCGACCACGGGGGCGTGGGTGAAACCGGCCAGCATCACATGATCGAGCTTGTGCAACTGCTCGGTCAGCGCCGCCCGGATATGCGGATGCGAGTGACCGAACAGATTGACCCACCAGGAACTGATGCCGTCCAGATAGCGACGGCCATCGGTATCCACCAGCCAGGGCCCGATGGCATGGTCGATGGCAATCGGCGGCGCGGCTTCGTGCCGCTTCATTTGGGTGCAGGGATGCCAGACATGGCGCAGGCTGCGGCTGGCAAGACTGTGTTCCATCAAAAACTCCTGAGGCGAATCACCCGCCTTGTCAAAACGCAGGCGCAGCGCGGCCTGGCCCGCACCAGAGGCAGGGCCATGCAATTTGCAATGAGAAAGCCCCGGCGCGATGGCCGGGGAAGATTCAGGGATCAGCTTGCGGCCGATGCCCCCAGCCCCTTGAGGCCCAGCTTGCGCATCAAGGTGGTATCGGCCTCCACATCTGGATTGCCGGTCACCAGCAGCTTGTCGCCGTAGAAGATGGAATTGGCTCCCGCCATGAAGCACAGGGTCTGCACGGCCTCGCCCAGTTGCTGGCGGCCCGCCGACAGGCGCACGCGGGCCTTGGGCATGGTGATGCGCGCCACTGCGATCACACGGACAAAGTCCAGCGGATCCACCGGCTCGCTGTCGGCCAGCGGCGTGCCGGGCACGGGCACCAGGCTGTTGATGGGCACGGACTCGGGATAGGGCTCCATGTTCGCGAGCTGGGCAATCAGGCCGGCACGGTGGACCTCGGTCTCGCCCATGCCGATGATGCCGCCGCAGCACACGCTGATGCCCGCATCGCGCACGGCCGCCAGCGTGTCCAACCTATCCTGGTACTGGCGCGTGCTGACCACATCCTTGTAGTACTCGGGCGCGGTATCGAGGTTGTGGTTGTAGTAGTCGAGACCCGCATCGCGCAGCGATGCCGCCTGGTGTGGCTGCAGCATGCCCAGCGTGGCGCAGGTCTGCATGCCCAGCCCCTTCACGGCACCGATCAGCTCGTTCATCTTCTCGATGTCGCGGTCCTTGGGCGCGCGCCAGGCAGCGCCCATGCAAAAGCGGGTGGCTCCGGCATCCTGGGCCGCCTTGGCGGCGCGGGTGACTTCCTCCACGCTCATCAGCTTCTCGGCCTTCACGCCCGTATCGAACTCGGCCGACTGCGGGCAATAGCCGCAATTCTCGGGGCAGCCGCCGGTCTTGACGGACAGCAGGGTCGCCAGCTCGATCTCGCCTGCAGGCCAGTTCTCACGGTGCACGCTCTGAGCACGGTGCAACAAGTCCAGAAATGGCATATCCAGCAGGGACTGCACGGCCTCCACAGGCCAGCGCTGCACTTCGGGCGCCGCGGCGGGCTTGGCCGGCGCATGCCAGTGCACGGTCTGGCTGCCACCGGCGGCTTGCTGTGCGTCGGCGGCACGCACTGGGTTGTCTTGCTCGGGCACGGAATGGGACATCGCGGTCTCTCCTCAATCGGGGGAATGCCGCGCATTTTGGGCAAAAAAATCAAGGATTTACAGAGCCCACATGCAAATAGTTGCCAGCCAAAGAGTTACAGCAAGAAGCGCTATTTTTGAGCACTATTTCAATGCATTTGACATATTTTCAGCACTCATTAGAAACAGCTAGCCATAACTTCTGCCAAATTGAGCTCTTGTGCACTCAATTAAGTGAAATACACCAGATTCAGACCCTGGATTTCAACGAGGAAGAGCGTAGATATCGGCAAAAAACACGGTTTTTGGCGATTTTTACCCGGACAAGGCCTGGATCAGGGCCAGAAACGGTGCTGTACCGCCCGTGCAAAGGCGCACAAACACCCCAAACTGGCGGATTTAATTCCCTCAACTCTTGTTGGACATTCGCACCGGGCGCAAAAAAGCCGCAGCAAGGCTGCGGCTATGGGGCTGGAGGCCTGGGCTTAGAAGGCGTGAGCCATGCCCACGCCGAACGAAGTTCCAGAGTCCGCGCCGTACTCGTAGCTCTTGCGCCCCAGGCTGGCATAGAGCGTGGTGCGCTTGGACAGCGCGTAGTCGGCGCCCAGGGAGTAGAAATGATTGGTCTGCTCCTGCATGCGCTGGCGTCCATAACCGGCCTTCAGCGTGGTCTGCCCCATCTGGTAGGTGGCGCCCAGCGTCAGGGCCTTGGCCGAGAGTGCCGTCTGGGCCACGCGCGAATAGTCCCAGGCGGCCATCACGGCGGCCGCGCCAAAGCGGTATTTACCAGCCACGAAAGTGTCCTTGTCACCGCTGCCGTTGCGCTCGAAGGCCAGCATTCCGCTCAGGCTGTCAGAGTCGTAGTTGAGGGAGGCCGAATAGCCACGCCCCTCACGGCGCAAGGTCAGCGGCACCTCGGTTCGCTCCGGCGAGGCGCTCAGATGCAGGGTGAAGCCGCCCACCGTGGGCGAGTCGTAGAAGATGCCGTTGGCCATGCGCCCATATTCGGCCGTGCCGTTGTTGCTGTAGCGGTCGGTAGGCGTGAGGTAGTGCCACTGGTACCAGGCCGGCGAGGAAATGCGGTTGAAGTTGGCCCAGGGGTCGAACTTCCAGTCCTGCGACCACATGGCCGACAGGGCGCGACCCAGGCGCAGATGGCCAAAGCCGCCTTGCAGGCCCACCGTGGACTCGTCGTGCCAGAACGGCTTGCTGCCCGCGCCCTCCATGGTCCCGGTGTCGATATCGAAACGGGTACTCAGGCGGAATGTGGCCTTGAGGCCGCCGCCCAGGTCTTCCCAGCCGGCAATGGCCAGATTGCTGCGCTGGATGGTGCCGGCCTGAGCCGTGCCATCAAAGCCCCGAAAGATGCCGCCATCAATCAGGCCGCCAATGCTGACGTTGGAAGACTGCGCTGCCGCAGGCAGCACGGCAGACAAAAGAGTGAAACATGTGGAACAAGCAATGCCAGTACGCAAGCGCATGCCGGTGGTTCTCCTTGAATTGTGAAGTCACTGCCCCCGCAGCCAGCCCTTGGCACAGCAGAAGACAGAGAAGGTCGAAGACCTGTGAGATGAGGCGATGACAGGCAGTCAGGCACGGCCTGATGCACTGAAGACAGCCGGAACATGGCTGGCAGTTGGGCTGCCAATTCCGACCCGAGAAGCCTGCTCAAAAAGCAGGCAACGAGACGCATTATGAAAGTGGGGCCTTGGCAGAGTCCAGCCCAGCGTCAGCTTGGTTCAGCCGCTGCGCGCCACGCCGGAAGCAGCCCAGATGCGGTTCATTTCGCTGCAAAACGGCTGGGCGCAGGGTGCCAGGCCCTGGTACTGACAGCCTTCGGTGCTGCACAGATGCGAGCGATGCTCGCTGTTGCGGCGCGGCACGGGCAGGGCATTGGCAGCCTGAGCGGCGGCCATCATCAGCCAGGGATCTGACTTGTTCTGCAGCAGCTGCTGCACTTCCTGCGCCAGCGCGGGCGCGGGCATGGTCAGAGGCAGACCGGCCATCTGCCCGGCCATTTGTGCAGGCGCAGCCTGGGCGGAGGTCGCAGCGATGGGTTGCAGCTCCAGCCACAGCAAGGCGCTGGTGGCGAGTGGGGTGGCCGCCGCTGAAGATTGCGGCTGCAGCACCAGCGCCAATGGGCCGCTGCTCAACGCCCCCAGATCCACCACGGGCAAACGCAAGGCCGGCCCCTGCCCCTGAACAGCCTGGGTGGATGCCGCGCCCACAGCTTGCGCCCAGGCGGCAGGCACTTGCAGTGTCAGAGAAAAGCCACGTTCACCCTGCGGCGTGACCAGCATGCCCTGTTGCACCAGCCAGTTCTGCAACTGAGGCAAACGTGGAGTGACAGCGGCAGCGGGCGTCGCAGTTGTGCCCTGCTGCGCCTGCTCCAGCGCCACGGCGGCCGTGGGCGACAGGGCTGCTGCCGTCTGCAAGGCCGAGCTGGGCGGCTGCGCGCCAGACACCGCGGCCTGCGCCAAGGCCTGCATCAGCGCCACCGATCCCTGCTGGCCGGCCAGCAGTTGCAATGGCTGGGCCTGTCCCTGCAGGTTGACCTGCACCTGCGCCAGCAGGTTCTGCACAAACTGCTGCACGGCCGCTGGCAGACCCTGGCTGGGCCAGCTTGCCGCAGGCGCCCCGGGTTGGGCTTGCACCTGCAGGGCCAGTTGCGCAATCAGATATTCAAAGGCCTGGAGCTTGAGGTTCTGCAAGGTTTGCGGCGACCACTGAACGATGCTGGTTGCCGGAGACGCCGCTTGAGCAGCCTGCTCCTGCTGGGCAGCGGGTACGCCTGCGGCACTGACGGCGGCCACATTGCCGGCCGACGCAGCCGCTTGCCCCGTGGGGATGGACACGGGCAGAACAGGGGCGATCGGTTGCAGGGGCGCAGTCATGCGGTCAGCGGTGCTTGAGCATCAAAGCCAGAATCAGGCCATTGTGCCGCTCCGGCAGCGGACTATCAAAAAAAGAGCTGCCAGCGCTTTATGGGAAAGCGTCAGAGCCATTTTTTACTAAGAATCCCTACCGAATCAGGCTTCTGCCGGATAGAACAGCTTGCGCGTCGGCGTGGACTGCACCGACTTGGCGATGGCGCCAATGTGATCGGGCGTGGTGCCGCAGCAGCCGCCCACGATATTGACCAGACCTTCGGCCGCGAACTCATGCACCAGACGGCTGGTGATCTCGGGCGTTTCGTCGAAACCCGTGTCGCTCATGGGATTGGGCAGGCCGGCATTGGGGTAGCAGCTGATGAAGGTGTCAGGTGCGGCCTTGACCAGCTCCTGCACATAGGGACGCATCAGGCTGGCCCCCAGGGCGCAGTTCAGGCCTATGGACAGCGGATTGGCATGACGCACACTGTGCCAGAAGGCCGTCACGGTCTGGCCGCTGAGAATACGGCCCGAGGCATCGGTCACCGTACCGCTGATCATGATGGGCAGCACCTGGCCGGTCTGCTCAAAGGCTTCGTCCACGGCAAACAGCGCGGCCTTGGCGTTGAGGGTGTCGAAGATGGTCTCGACCAGGATCACGTCGGCACCGCCTTCGATCAGGGCCAGCGTCTGCTCCAGATAGGCCTGGCGCAGTTGCTCGAAAGTGATGTTGCGCGCGGCAGGGTCGTTCACATCGGGGCTGATCGATGCGGTCTTCGGCGTGGGGCCCAGGGCGCCGGCCACATAGCGCTTGTGGTCGGGCGTGCTGTATTTGTCGCAGGCCGCACGCGCCAGTTGGGCGCTCTTGAGGTTCATCTCATAGGCCAGATCGGCCATGTGATAGTCCTCCTGCGCAATCGTGGTCGCACCAAAGGTATTGGTCTCAATCAGATCGGCGCCAGCGGCAAGGTATTTCTCGTGGATGTCGCGGATCACGTCGGGACGGGTGAGCGACAGCAGCTCGTTATTGCCCTTGACGTCGTAGGCAAAGTCCTTGAAACGCTCGCCCGCGCCATCAGCGCCGGTATAGCCTTCGCCGCGATACTGGGCCTCTCCCAGCTTGAAGCGCTGGATCATGGTACCCATGGCGCCGTCCAGAATGACAATGCGCTGGGCAAGAGTGGCGGGCAATTCTTGGGCCCGGGTATAGGCAGGAAGGTTTTTCGGCTGGCTCATAGCTCGTCATTGTAGGAAGCTTGCACAGACCCGGCTCCCAGTTCTGGGTAAACCAGCCATGCCCTGGGTGATCGACGATCCGGCGCCGCGCCTGTGGACACCGTGCCCGACAACAACGGCTACCGGTCCGGGTAACCCGCCTTGGCCATGCGAAAAGTCAGGTTCCAGCGCTCGTTGCCCAACAGATGGTGACTGCCGTCCTTGAGCGGGCCAACGCCGTGATAGACCAGACGCGTGGGCCCGCCCCAGACCAGCACATCGCCATGGACCAGCGCAATGCGCCGGACCGGGTCCTGGCGCCTGAGGCCACCCCAGAGAAAAGTGCAGCCCAGGCCCAGCGATACCGAAACAATCGGTGCAGCGAAGTCGGCCTCATCCTGGTCACGATGCAGGCCCATCTTTGCGCCGGGCCGGTAGCGGTTGACCAGGCAGGCGTCGGGAACAAAATCCGCATAGCCGGCCGCCTGCGCCGCAGCCCGGGCCTGGAGGGCCAGGAAAGCCGGCATGGCGGGCCATGGCCGGCCGGTCTGCGGGTCCACGGCGCTGTAGCTGTAGCCGCCAGCGTCGCTGATCCAGCCCCAGGCGCCACAGCTGGTGGTGGCGACAGACATGGACTTGCCGCCAGGCACCTGCATGATCCTGAAGGGCGACACGGCCTGCAGCGCCTGCACCTCGGCAATCCATTGCCCGGCCTGTGCCGTGGCAAAGCCGCGCAGCAGCAGTGCGCCCTCGTCCAGCCGCTCTGGGGCAGTGGGCTCGGCATCGGTATCGAACAGCGGGAGAGTCATAGGGTTTGGGCGGGTGGGCGCTGTGATTGTGCGCCGCCTAGAATGGCGGCTCTAGCGGGATAACCGAAGCTCTGCCTCGAAACCCGGTGTGTTCGACCACCACGGTCGGCCGACAGGGCCTGCGGACCCGGTGCGCCACCGGTTTCGCATGGAGCAAACGCATGAGCGCTCGCGTCTGGCTGCTGGCCCTGGCGACCTTCGTCACGGGGCTGGCGGAAAACATCACCGTCGGCATATTGCCGGCACTGGCAGAAGGCCGACAGACTCCCTTGGGTGTCGCGGGCCAGCTGACTACGGCTTTTTCCCTGAGCTTTGCGGCGGGCGCGCCCCTCGCGTCCCGGTTCGCCAGCCGTTGGGAGCTGCGCCGCCTGCTGTGCCCGGCGCTGGGCTTTTTCATCGCCTGCAATCTTGCCGCCGCATTGGCAAACGGCTATGAGCTGCTGCTGGCCTCGCTCATGGGCTGGCACGGCGTGCTCGCAAGTCTGGCCGTGCTGGCCGGCGTCGTGCTGACGCTGGCACACCTGGCTCTGCCGCTTTTTCACGGCAGCGAGCGCATTGCGACTGCTGCCTATCTGCGGCATCTGCGCGATGGGCGGCTGGCCAGCGCACCGGCAGTCTGTGCGGCTTCGGCATGCCGCTCCAATTCCTGCAAGGCCTGCAGCTTTTCCAGCCAGGCGGCCAGCAAATACTCCCTGAGCGCCTTGTCTGCATTGGAAAAAGGCGTGGTCATGGGCAGCAGACGTTCAATGACAGTTTGACTGAGCGCTAGATGTTACTGTGCGGAGGTGGTAGCGGGCATGGTGCGGTAAGTTACGCGCCATGTTACTGGGAGGCAAGCGTTTGCGAAGCCCCATTTTCAGGCGGTGCACTTGAACTGCCTGGACAGCCCCAAAAACGGGGCTTGTGCAAAGAGGATTTGCAAAAAACAGACAAGTCAGCGGTTGACTCCACTTGATCGGGGTCGGTTGCGAATGAAAAACCTATTGCGTTGTCAGGTACATTTCCTGAAAAAGATTGTCTTTAAAGACAAGGTCCAGAAAAGCAGATTGATGATTCTTTTTTACCACCAGTCTGAAGTTGTTTTCAGGATGGGTTAAATGCATATTATAAGATTTGGGATATGCCATCTTCAATGAAGATACGTTGATACCTTTTCTCAAAAAAAGGTTGCCGCCCAAACTTATTTTGAAATTTTTACTGGGTTTCACGTAGGTGACGAAAATATCATTCGGCCTCTCTTCTGAATAGTTGTAAACGATATGCTCGGATGCTACGTTGTACACCACCTCATTGGCATTGAATTCCACGAAAGGAATATTTATATCTTTTGATGGATAAGCCTTTGCTCGGTTGTCTTTGTCGCTGAGGATATTTTTGAGATGGTTGAATTTTGTGTACAAGGACTTATTGTTCAAAAAAATATCACCAAACTCAATGGAATCGAATTCTGTTTGAGCGGTAGATAGGGTGCATGAAAAACAAAATATTGCAGCAACCAATATTTTGATTTTTTTGCACCTCCATTTTTGGGAATATCCATTTCCGTCCACCGCTTCAAGGGCGCAGACTGGGGCGGTCAGCAAAGGGGAAGTCATGATCGCCCCCTTGCGGCTCAAGCCTTGCGCGAGTGCGCGAAAGCCAGCATGGCCTGCAGCATGCGCTGCATGGTGGGCTGGATGCGTGCCGCGACTTCTGGCAGATAGTCGAAGGGCATGTGCTCCTGCATGTAGCTGGACTGCGTCATTTCGAGCTGCACGGCGTGGAAGCCCTGCTCGGGCTGGCCATAGTTGCGCGTGATGTAGCCGCCCTTGAAGCGGCCGTTGAGCACGCTGGTGTGGCCGGGAGCCTGCCTGGCAATATCCAGCAGCTGCTGGGCCAGCGCGGGGTCGCAGCTCTTGCCGTCGGCCGTGCCCAGGTTCAGGTCGGGCAGCTTGCCTTCGAAGAAGCGCGGAAGCACCGAGCGGATGCTGTGCGCGTCCCACAGCATGGCCGTACCGTGCACGCTCTTGATGCGATCCAGCTCGGCGCGCAGCTGGCCGTGGTAGGGCTGCCACCAGGCCTCGCGGCGACGCGCGATCTCGGCGTCGTCCGGCTCGTCCGCCTTGCTGGCGTACAGCGGCGTGTCGTCGAAAGTGTCTACCGGGCACAGGCCCGTGACGCTCTGGCCCGGATAGAGGCTGGCGCCATCGGGCGGACGGTTAAGGTCGATCACATAGCGCGAATGCGTGGCTACTAGGATGGAGGCGCCCAGCGCCTTGGCGAAGTCATAGAGCGCGGGCATGTGCCAGTCCGTGTCATGGACCTCGCGGCCCTCGGGCGTGAGCTTGGCGGCAATGTCGGCCGGCACATGGGTGCCGGTATGAGGCATGGAGATCAGCAGCGGTGCCGTGCCCTGGTGGAAGATGAAGGGGGGGATGGATGGGCTCATGGGAGGAGCGTCTTTCTCGAAAAATCAGGCGGCCCGCAGCAACTGGCTGCGTGCCTTGGTGAAGGCCTGTTTGGCGGCTTCATGGCCATTGTGCCGGCCCTGGCTCACGCGCAGGCGGCCATTGACCCAGACGTCGGCAATGGCCGACGTGCGATGGCTGGCAAACACATGGCTTGCATGGGCGCTGTCGGCCGGCAGGCCGGCCAGCGCCACATGCTCGGCGTTCAGCACGACGAAGTCGGCCTGTCGACCCACGACGAGGCCGGCCACTTCACCCCGTGCCACGCGGCCCGAGGCCTGGGCGCCGCCGGCCACGGCCTGCAGCGTCATGGAGGTCGCCACCTGAGGCTGCAGCCCGCCGCCCAGCACATTGCGCTGGCGCAGGTGCAGGCGCTGGCTGTATTCCAGCATCAGCAGTTCCTCGGCCGCGTTCACCGTGGCGTGGCTGTCCGAGCCCACGCCCCAGCGGCCGCCATGCTGCAGCCACAGCGGCATGTCGAAGATGCCGTCGCCCAGATTGGCCTCGGTCGTGGGGCAGATGCCGGCCACGGCGCCGCTCCTGGCGGCGCTCGCGTACTCCTCGGGCTTCATATGGGTGGCGTGGATCAGGCACCAGCGCGGGTCCACGGGAGCATGCTCCATCAGCCATTGCACGGGGCGCTGGCCGCTCCAGGCCAGGCAGTCATCGACCTCCTGGGTCTGTTCGGCAATATGGATGTGCACGGGCGCCTGGGGCAGCATGGCGTGCAGACCGGCCACGGCGGCCTTCAGGCTGTCGGGCGGTACGGCGCGCAGCGAGTGCGGGGCCAGACCCAGAACAGCGTTCTGCGCTTGTGTGGCGGGCGTCAGGCGCTGCAACAAAGAGAGCATATTGTCCGTGCTGCGGATGAAGCGGGCCTGATCCTCGCGCGGCGGCTTGCCGCCGAAGCCGCTGGTCTGGTAGAGCACGGGCAGCAGCGTCATGACGATGCCGGTCTTCTCGGCCGCGCGCAACAGGGCCAGCGACAGCGTGGCGTCGTCGGCATAGGGCTTGCCGCCCACATCGTGGTGCACATAGTGGAACTCGCAGACCGAGGTATAGCCGGCCTCCAGCATCTCCAGATACAGCCAGGTCGCGATCGCTTCCAGCGCCTCGGGCGTCATGCGGTTGGCAAAGCCGTACATCAGATTGCGCCAGCTCCAGAAGCTGTCCTGCGCCTGGCCGCGGAACTCGGTCAGCCCGCCGAACGCGCGCTGGAAGGCGTGCGAGTGCAGATTGGGCATGCCGGGAATCACAGGGCCTGCGGCACGGATCGCATCCTCGGCCTCGCCAGCCTCGCCGCTTTGCAGATCCACATCGGTGAGTACCTCGGTCAGGCGGCCTTTTTCATCCCAGCTCAGCAGGACATTGCGCGCCCAGCCCGCGGGCAGCAAGGCATCTGCGGCAAACAAGGTACGTGGGGCGAGAGAGGGTGCGGTCATGGCAGTCAGCTCAAAGAGTGCGGTGAAAATCAGACGGCGACGGGCTCGGCCATCGCCACGAGCAGGGCCTGGACAAAGCGCGCGTTGTCCTGCTCGGTGCCTATGGAGACGCGCAGGAAATGCTCGAAACCCGGCTCCTTCCAGGGCTTGATGATCACGCCGCGCCGCAGCAGCGCCTCGGTCACGGGGCCGTTGGGACGGCCTATGTCGAGGAACAGGAAATTGGCCACCGAAGGCGCGATGCGCAGGCCCTGCAGCGGTCCGCCGGGCGCGGCCAGGGCCTTCAGCTCGTGGCGCAAGGCCTCGCGCAGCGCCACCGTGGTCGCGACGCCCGAGCGCATGTGCGTGGGATCGCTCCAGGCTGCCAGCGCCGCGCGCTGGGCCGCCAGGTTCACGTTGAAGGGCGAACGCACCTTGTCCAGCAGTTGCACGAAAGCGGCGCTGTCGGCCATGCCATAGCCCACGCGCAGGCCTGCCAGGCCCCAGGCCTTGGAGAAGGTGCGCAGCACGATCCACGGGCCCTGGCGTGCGGCCAGCATGGCCAGCACGTCGGGGTAGTCCTCGTCATGCAGCGCGTATTCGTAATAGGCCTCGTCCACCACCAGGATGGTGCTGCCGGGCGTGGCCTCCAGCACGCGCGCGAACTGCGCCACGTCCATCATGCAGCCCACGGGGTTGGACGGGTTGGGCAAAAAGGCGATCTTGGGCGCCTTGGCCATGGCCGCGCACCAGGCGTCGATGTCGAAGCCCAGTTCGGCGTCGAGCTCGAGCAGCTCCACCTGGGCGCCCATCATGCGCGGGTAGATCTCGTGCAGGCCGAACACGGGGCGCTGGGTCACGACCAGATCGCCGGGCGAGAGAAACACCTCGCAGAGGATCTTGATCAGGTCTTCCGAGCCGTTGCCGAACACCAGGCGGTCGGCGGCCATGCCGCTGCGCTCGGCAATCGCCTGGCGCAGCGCCGTGCAATGGGCATCGGGGTAGTTGCCCACAGCGTCGGCCACGCCGGCCAGGGCCTGGCGCACGGCGGGGCTGACGCCGAACGGGTTTTCGTTGCTGGCCAGGCGCGCGATGTCGGTGACGCCGTAGCGCGCGCGCACGGCCTCGTTGGACAGGCCTGCGTTGTAGGCGGGCAAAGGACGCGCTTCGGGGCGCGCCAGCGTGGCGATCGGAGAGTCAGTCATCAGTCGAAAACCTTTCCTGGATTCATCAGGCCCAAAGGGTCCAGCGCCTGCTTGATGGAGCGCATCACGGCCAGTTCCTGCGGCGTGCGGCTGGCTTGCAGATAGGGCTTTTTGTGCAGGCCTATGCCGTGCTCGGCCGAGACGCTGCCCTGGAATTCGCCCACCAGGCGGTAGAGCTCGGCTTCCACGGCATTGCATTCACCGCCCACGGTCTTGCCGTCCACCGAGACGTGCAGATTGCCGTCGCCCACATGGCCGAAGTACAGCGCATGCTTGGCCGGCCAGCGCGCGCTGAACGCGGCTTCGCAGGCCTGGGCAAACCGGCCGATGTCGGCCTGAGGCAGGCTCACGTCGAAGTTGATGGCCGGATGCATATTGTTGTTGAGCTCGGCCGGCGCCTCGCGCAGCTTCCACAGCGTCTGCGCCTGGGCCACGGACTGGGCAACGATGGCGTCCAGCACTTCGCCGGCCTCCATGGCTTCCTCGAGCACCTGCTGCACGTCGCCCTGCAGCTGGGATTCGTTCTTGCCGTCCACATTGATCAGCGCCAGCAGCGGATGGCGTTCGGCGAACGGCGCACTGAGCTTGAGCCAGGACAGCGAAGCCTGCACAAAGCTGTCCCACATCAGCTCGTAGGCCGCCACGCTGTTGCCGAAGCGCGATTGCATGCGCTTGAGTACGGCCAGGGCCGCGTCGAAATCGGGCATGGCCACCAGCGTGGTGGCCGTGGCCTGGGGCGCGGGGCGCAGACGCAGCAGCACGCGCGTAACCACGCCCAGCGTGCCCTCGGCACCGATGAAGAACTGCTTGAGGTCGTAGCCCGTGTTGTTCTTGATCATGGGCCGCAGCATGGGCAGCACCGTGCCGTCGGCCAGCACCGCCTCCAGGCCCAGCACCTGCTCGCGCATCATGCCGTGCTGCAGCACGCCGTTGCCGCCCGCATTGGTGGCGACATTGCCGCCGATCTGGCAGCTGCCGCGCGCGCCCAGGTCCACGCCGAAGACCATGCCTACGGCCACGGCCGCTTCCTGCACGGCCTGCAGCGTGACGCCGGCCTGCACCTGCATCAGGCCGGCGCGGGTGTCGGTGCTCTCGATGGTATTCATGCGCTCCAGCGACAGGGCAATGGCGCCCTGGCTGGGCACGGCGGCGCCGGCCAGGCCCGTGAGCCCGCCCTGGGGCACGACGGCCACCTTGTGGGCCGTGCACAGGCGCAGCACCGCGCTGACCTCCTGCGTGCTGCGCGGACGCACCAGCGCCAGGGGGCGTTGCGGCGGCGTGCCGCTCCAGTCCGTGTGGTAGCGCTCGGGCACGTCGGCGCCGCGCTGCGCCACGTCGGCACCCAGGGTGGAAATCAGTTCATCGAGAAATTTTTCGTGTGACATCGGCTAGCCTTTCAGGCTCCCCGTGCTCAGCCGCCGGTCCGGGCGATCCGGCCCTGGCGCACCACGGTGCAATCGGGCTTGTAGCCGAACCAGTAGGCCAGCTCGGCCGCATGGCGCACCGGCCACAGCACGAAGTTGGCAGGCCGGCCCGCGGCGATCAGGCCCTGCTCGTGCTGCAGGCCCAGGGCCAGCGCCGCATGGCGGGTAATGCCGGCCAGGGCCTCGGGCACCGTGAGCCTGAACAGCGTGCAAGCCATATTGGCCATGAGCAGCAGGCTCAGAGCCGGGGAGGTACCTGGATTGTGATCCGTGGAAACGGCCATGGGGACCTTGGCGGCCCTCAAACCGTCGATAGGCGGCAGCTTTGTGTCGCGCAGCGTGTAGAAGGCGCCGGGCAGCAGCACGGCCACGGTGCCCGCATCCCGCATGGCGGCGATGCCGTTCTCGGACAGATGCTCGATATGGTCGCAGGACAGAGCGCCATAGCGCGCGGCCAGCGCCGCGCCTTCCATGTTCGACAGCTGCTCGGCATGCAGCTTCACGGGCAAGCCCAGCGCCTGTGCGGCCTGAAAGACCTGTTCGGTCTCGGCCAGCGAAAACGCGATGCGCTCGCAGAACACGTCCACGGCGTCGATCAGGCCTTCGGCAGCCAGCGCGGGCATGATGTCGCGGCAGACTAGGTCGATGTAGTCCTGGCTTCCTTGAGGTTTGCCCGCGTACTCGGGCGGCAGCGCATGGGCGCCGAGAAAGGTGGTGCGCACGGTCACGCCGCGCAGCTCGGCGAGGCGGCGCGCCACGCGCAGCTGCTTGCGCTCGTGCTCCAGTGACAGGCCGTAGCCCGATTTGATCTCGATGGCGGTCACGCCCTCGGCCAGCAGCTGATCCAGGCGCGGCAAGGCCTGGGCGATCAGCTCTTCCTCGGAAGCTTCGCGCGTGGCCTTGACGCTGGAGACGATGCCGCCGCCGGCCCTGGCCACTTCCTCGTAAGTGGCGCCGGCCAGGCGCATGGCGAATTCGTTGGCGCGCTCGCCGCCATAGACCAGGTGGGTATGGCAGTCGACGAGGCCCGGCGTGGCCAGGCGTGCGCCGCCGTCATGGGCGGGCAGGCCGGCGTAGACGGCGGGAACCTGGTCCTGCGGACCCACCCAGACGATGCGGCCCTGCTGCACCACGATGCAGGCCGGCTGCCCATCGGCCAGCGGCACATCGGCCGCGAACAACTCGGGCGCCAGACGCAGATTGAGCCAGCGCCCGTCGGCGGAAGTGTGAGGCTTTGCGGCTTGCGTCATGGCATGGGTTCCTTTGAATGATTCTCTGATTCGATAGCTTCCAGCGCTGGTTGTGCATTGGTTTCAGAAGGATTTCATATCCAATGACCTATGTACCTAGCGCCGGAAGCTCTTTTTTGAATAGCAGCCTATGCGGCCTGGTGCAGGCTCACCAGCACCAGCCGGCTGTGTGCATCATGAGGCAGCAAAGGCTCGGCATCCTCGGCAGCGTCCCACCACAGGCCCTGGCCGGCCTGCAGCAGGGTCCGGCCCTGGACAAAGCCGCCCTGCAGCACCAGGCAAAGGCCCGCGGCACTGCGACCCGGCCGTACCGCGGCGTCATGAATGCTCACCTCGGCCGACCACTGGCCGCGCCGCGTCATGACGTTGAAGTCGGTGGACGTGCCGCCCAGCAGGCTGCAGTCCAGCGCCACATCGCCAGAAAACGCAAACGGCTGCCAGCGCTGCTGCAGCGCATGGTCTATGCCCGCCGCGGCGCTGACCAACTGCACCCCGTCGCCGTCCAGCAGCATGATCTGCCGGTCTATGCCCGGAAATGCCGAAAACGGCCCCGCCTGGGAAATCATCGCCACGCTGATGCGCCAAGCAAAGCTGTCCATGCCTGCTCCAGGCGGAAAACACACGATCTCGCGCGTGCTGCCGCCCCCGTTCTTCCACGGGCTGGGCGCAATCTGGTTCAGGTCAAAGCGTTGCATGAGGGTAGATATCCGTAAAAACTGGCGCGCCCCAACTCAGAGGTGCCGAGCAAGAGCCGTCTCGCGGCGAAGGCACCGTCCCCCTCCCCTAGCGCGCAGCGCGTAGAGAGAGGGGGGAAGGCGCGCAGCGCCTCAGGGGGTGATTACTTCACCATCGGCAAGTTCAGCCCATGGCGCTTGGACGCCTCCACGGCAATCTCGTAGCCCGCATCCGCATGGCGCATCACGCCCGTGGCCGGGTCGTTCCACAGCACGCGGCCCAGGCGCTTGGCGGCTTCGTCGGTGCCGTCGGCCACGATGACCACGCCCGCATGCTGGGAGTAGCCCATGCCCACGCCGCCGCCATGGTGCAGGCTGACCCAGGTCGCGCCGCCCGCCGTGTTCAACAGGGCGTTGAGCAGCGGCCAGTCGGAGACGGCGTCGGTGCCGTCCTTCATGGCTTCGGTTTCGCGGTTGGGGCTGGCCACGGAGCCGCAGTCCAGGTGGTCGCGACCGATGACGATGGGGGCCTTGAGCTCGCCGTTCTTGACCATCTCGTTGAAGGCCAGGGCCGCCTTGTGGCGCTCGCCCAGGCCCAGCCAGCAGATGCGCGAGGGCAGGCCCTGGAAGGCGATGCGCTCACGCGCCATGTCCAGCCAGCGGTGGGTATGCTTGTTCTCGGGGAACAGCTCCTTGATCTTGGCGTCGGTCTTGTAGATGTCCTCGGGATCGCCCGACAGCGCTACCCAGCGGAACGGGCCCTTGCCCTCGCAGAACAGCGGGCGGATATAGGCGGGCACGAAGCCGGGGAAGTCGAAGGCGTTCTTCACGCCTTCGTCGAACGCCACCTGGCGGATGTTGTTGCCGTAGTCCACCGTGGGGATGCCCATGGCCTGGAAGTCCAGCATGGCTTGCACATGCTGGGCGCAGCCCTGGGCGGCGGCCTTGCTCAGGCGCGCATGCTGGCCGGGGTCGGCGGCAGCGGCTTCCCACTGCGCCACGGTCCAGCCCACGGGCAGGTAGCCGTTGATCAGGTCGTGGGCCGAGGTCTGGTCGGTCACAATGTCGGGGCGAGGGCCGCCGGCCTTGGCGCGCTTGACCAGCTCGGGCAGGATTTCGGCCGCATTGCCCAGCAGGGCGATGGAGACGGCCTCGCCCTTTTCGGTGTGGTGCTTGATCAGGGCCAGCGCGTCGTCGATGTCCTTGGCCTGCTTGTCCACATAGCGGGTGCGCAGGCGGAAGTCGATGCTGCTCTGCTTGCACTCGATGTTCAGCGAGCAAGCGCCGGCCAAGGTGGCGGCCAGGGGCTGGGCGCCGCCCATGCCGCCCAGGCCGGCCGTGAGAATCCACTTGCCGGTCAGGTCGTTGTTGTAGTGCTGGCGGCCGGCCTCGACAAAGGTCTCGAAGGTGCCTTGCACGATGCCCTGGCTGCCGATGTAGATCCAGCTGCCGGCCGTCATCTGGCCGTACATGAACAGGCCCTTCTGGTCCAGCTCGTTGAACTTCTCCCAGGTGGCCCACTTGGGCACCAGGTTGGAGTTGGCCAGCAGCACGCGCGGTGCGTCGGGATGGGTCTTGAACACGCCCACGGGCTTGCCCGACTGGATCAGCAGCGACTCGTCGGCCTCCAGCTTCTTGAGCTGGGCCAGGATTTCGTCAAAGCATTCCCAGTTGCGCGCCGCGCGGCCGATGCCCCCGTAGACCACCAGGGCCTTGGGGTTCTCGGCCACATCGGGGTCCAGGTTGTTCTGCAGCATGCGGTAGGCGGCCTCGGCCAGCCAGTTCTTGCAATGCAGCTGGCTGCCGTGGGGAGCGCGGATGACGCGACTGGCGTCGTAGCGGGGATCGGCTGCGGCTTGGAGGATGGCGTCGTTGGCGTTCATGGTCTGATCCTTCATGAAAAAACGGTGAAAAGCTCGGCCCTGTGGCTCAGGCGGATGCGGTGTTCAGGTAGGCGGCCTTGCCGCTGCTGTTGGAGGTGCCGGCCTGATCGGCCGGGTAAATCATCTGGTCGGGGACCTTCATGGTCTTCTTGGCCAGCGGGTAGTAGACGAGCGAGGTGACGATCAGGCTCACGATCCAGGAGATGTCGGCGCCGCCCATGGCCTTGGCCAGCGGGCCTTCGTACATGGCCTGGTTGATGAACGGGATCTGCACGACGATGCCCAGCACATAGCTGAACAGGGCCACGCCGTTGTAGGCGCCGTAGCGGCCCTGGCTGTTGTAGAGCGCGGGGATGTCCACCTTCTCCTTGGAGATCAGGTAGTAGTCCACGAGGTTGACGGCGCTCCAGGGCACGAACACCGTGAGCAGCAGCAGCACGAAGTTCTTGAAGGTGGCCAGGAAGTTGGAGCTGGCCAGCAGGGCCACCAGCACCGTGAGCAGCACAAAGCCCAGGATGTAGACCAGGCGGGTGGCGGGCGAGAACTGCTTTTTGTCGTTGAAGGCGCTGACCGTGGTCAGCATGGTCATGACGCCGCCATAAGCGTTGAGGCAGTTCACCGTGAGCTTGCCGGTCACGATGACCAGATAGATCACCACGGCCAGCGGGCCCGCGAGCTCGCCCAGGAAGCCGACCTGGTTCTTGATGAAGTTGCCGCCCAGGGCCGCCACCAGCGTGCCGAAGGTCATGGCCAGCTGGGCGCTGATCACGCTGCCGCCGAAGGTAGTCCAGAAGGTGGCGGCCGTCGAGGTCTTGCTCGGCAGATAGCGCGAATAGTCGGCCACATAGGGCGCGAAAGTCATCTGCCAGCCGGCCGACAGGGCCATGGCCGTCAGAAAGCTGGTCCAGGTGAAGGGCTTCTGGCCGAAGGCGCTGGCCACGTCGTACTGGTGGCACAGCTGCCAGGCCAGGTAGCCGAAGCCCAGGATGCCGACCACGGTGGAGATGCGGCCCACCACGTGGATCAGCTTGTAGCCGACCACGGCCACCAGGGCTGTCAGCGCGCCGAAGATGATGATGCCGGCGGCCGGGGTGCTGAAGCCGAACATCAGATTGATGGCCTGGCCCGAGAGCACCGTGCCCGTGGCCGCAAAGCCCAGGTACATGAGGATGACCAGCAGCAGAGGCAGGGCCGCGCCCTTGACGCCGAACTGCACGCGGCTGGAAATCATCTGCGGCAGGCCCAGGCGCGGGCCCTGGGCCGAGTGCAGCGCCATGACGATGCCGCCGAGGATGTTGCCTATCAGCAGGCCGAGTATGGCCGTCGTGGCCTCGGCGCCGAAGACCACGGCCAGGGCGCCGTCGACCACGGCCGTGATCTGCATATTGGCACCGAACCAGAGGGTGAACTGGCTGGAGGGCGAACCGTGGCGCTCCCGCTCGGGAACCATGTCTATGGTTCGGGTTTCGATGGGACCGGTCGAAACCGGCGCGTTTGTCTCAATGCTCATGGGATGGATGCTCCGTCATTCCCTCTGGGTGCTTTTATGTGCATACAACTTCTAGGTAATTCATCTAGAGTTGTATAGACCAATTTTGTGTTTTACTCCCCGCACCGTCAATCGTCTATACAGGTTTTCTGATCCGAACAAACCCTATGCCCAGCCCCATTCGTGCGCCATCTCCGGCGGCCGTTCCGGCCTTCCAACGTATCAAAGACTATGTGCTGCAGCAGATCCACAGCGGCACTTGGCAGGAAGGCGATGCCATTCCCAGCGAAGCGGCCCTGGCCAGGCAGTTCGAGGTGGCACGCATGACGGTCAACCGCGCACTGCGCGAGCTCAGCGACGAGCAGACGCTGACGCGCGTGCAGGGCTCGGGCACTTTCGTGGCCCAGCAGAAATACCAGTCCACCCTGGTCCAACTGCGCAACATCGCCGACGAGATCGCGGCGCGCGGCCACAGGCACCGCGGCGAGCTGCAAAAGCTTGAGCGCTGCCGCGCCGATGCGGCCCTGCTGCGGCAGTTCGAGCTGTCCACCGCCCAGACCCTGTTCCATTCGGTGGTGGTGCACTTCGAGAACGACGTGCCCATCCAGGTCGAGGATCGCTACGTCAATCCTGCGGTCGCGCCCGACTACCTGACCCAGGACTTCGCCAGCCAGACGCCCAACGCCTACCTGACGCGCGTGGCACCGCTGCAGGGCGTGCAGTTCGCCATCGAGGCCAGCATGCCCGCCGCCGACGTGGCCGAGTTGCTGCATATGGAGACCG
The DNA here is from genome assembly GCF_030064165.1 of Comamonas resistens. Lineage (NCBI taxonomy): Bacteria > Pseudomonadati > Pseudomonadota > Betaproteobacteria > Burkholderiales > Comamonadaceae > Comamonas > Comamonas resistens. Next base: position 202,318 of record NZ_CP125947.1, on the reverse strand, counting down.
GCGAGCCCTGCCTGGTGCTGCGCCGTGCCACGCGCTCCCAGGGCCAGGTGGCTTCGGTGTCGGCACTGTGGCATCCTGCCTCCCGCTACAAGTTCACCGGGAGCTTTTGATGCCCCCTGGGCGGCTGCGCCGCTTCCCCGAGGGGGACGGCGCCCTCGCTGCGAGGCGGTGCGGCCGGCTGAGGCTCTTGCTCGGCGCCCCTGGCCTGGGGCGCTGGCAATTTTTGCGGTGTGGGTCGTAGGCAGCAGCTTTAGAGCGTGCTCGGCAGAATGCGCTGCAGCGCGGCGGGCCAGTCGGTTTCCAGCGCCCACAGGCGCATGGTCTCGATGTCGGGCGCCAGATAGCGGTCCTTGTCCAGATAGGCCACCTTGCTGCGGATCAGCGCGTATTGCTCCTCCATCAGCGCCGAGCTTTTGAGCCGGCGGTCGAAATCCATGCCCTGCGCGGCGGCCATGGCCTCCACGCCCACGATCACGGCTGTGTTGCTGGCCATGTCGGCCAGGCGGCGCGCACCGTAGGTGGCCATGGAGACATGGTCCTCCTGGTTGGCCGAGGTGGGCAGGCTGGTCACGCTACTGGGGTTGGCCAGGCACTGGTTTTCAGCGGCCAGCGCGGCGGCCGTGACCTGGGCAATCATGAAGCCTGAGTTCACGCCGCTGTCCTCGATCAGAAAGGCCGGTAGGCGCGACAGGCCGGTGTCCAGCAGCAGGGCCATGCGGCGCTCGGAGATGGCGCCGATCTCGGCGATCGCCAGCGCGATGATGTCGGCCGCAAAAGCCACGGGTTCGGCATGGAAGTTGCCACCCGAGATCACGTCGCCGTTGTCGAACACCAGCGGGTTGTCGGAGGCCGCATTGGCCTCGGTTGCCAGCACGCGCGCCGCGTGGCCGAGGTTGTCCAGGCAGGCACCCATGACCTGGGGCACGCAGCGGATGGAGTACGGGTCCTGCACACGGCCGCAGTTGGGGTGCGAGGGGTCGATGGCGCTGCCGTCGAGCAGTTCGCGCACGGCGGCGGCCACGGCAATCTGGCCCAGCTGACCACGCGCCTCGTGGATGCGCGCATCGAAAGGCTTGATCGAACCCTGAATGGCTTCCAGCGTCAGGCAGCCTGCCACCAGACCCGCGGCCAGCACGCTTTCGGCCTGGAACAGACCGGTCAGAGCCAGCGAAGTGGACACCTGGGTGCCGTTGAGCAGGGCCAGGCCTTCCTTGGGGCCGAGCACGAAAGGCTCGAGACCGATGTGCTTCATGGCTTCACGGCCCGATACCACTTTGCCGTTGACTTTGGCCTGGCCTTCGCCGATCAGCACGCAGGCCAGGTGCGACAACGGCGCCAGGTCGCCCGAGGCGCCTACCGAGCCCTTGGCCGGAATCACGGGCAGCACGTCGGCATTGGCCAGGGCCAGCAGCGCGTCGACCAGGGCCGACCGGGCGCCCGAATGGCCGCGTGCCAGGCTCACGGCCTTGGTGGCCAGGACCAGGCGCACCACATGGTCGGGCAGCGGCTCGCCCGTGCCCACGCTGTGCGACAGCACCAGGTTGCGCTGCAGTTCGGCCAGACGGTCGTGGGCGATCTTGGTCGAGGCCAGCTTGCCGAAGCCGGTGTTGATGCCGTAGACCACCTGGTCCTCGTCCACGATGTGCTGCACATGGGCCTGGGCTGCACGCATGGCTTCGTAGGCCGAAGCCGCCATGCTCAGCTGTACACCGCCGCTCTGGATGGCGCGCAGCTGGGCCAGCGTGACCTGACCGGGACGCAGTTCCAGCTTGGAAGATGAAATTCCTGGAGTGGTGATGGTGTTCATGGCTATACCTGTCTATACAGTTGAGAAGTCAAAAAACCCCGCATAGATCTTTCTACAGCGTTCTTCAGCCGCCGTGTACCGGGTCCGTGCGGAAGCGGCTACCGAGCCGGTAGCGCATGCCCGGATGCACGCAGTGCACCCAGGTAATGGGGACGCCGCGCAGCCAGGTGCGGCGTGTCAGCATCAGGCAGGGCTGGTCGGCTGCCATCTGCAGCCAGTGCGCCTGCTCCGCGGTGGGCAGGATGGCGTCGACCACATGCTCGATCTGGTCGTACTGCACGTTGCGCACCAGATAGACCGAGGGCTGGACGGCCGAGAAATCCTGTTCCATGAAGTCCGGCACCAGGCGCGGATTCACATAGCGGTCCTCGAGCTGCACCGGCACCTCGTTTTCGAAATGCACACCCTGCAGGTGGAAGACCGAAGCGCCCACGGCCAGGTCCAGCGCCGCCGCCACCTCGGGCGAGGCCGAGGCGCGGCGCATGCTGATGAGCTCGAAGCGGTGGTCGTGCCCGCGCTGCGTGATCTCCTCACCGATATTGGCGATGCGCAGCAGCGTGGACTGGGGCTTTTCCTCGGCCACGAAGGAGCCGACGCCGGCTACCCGCACGATTACGCCCTGCTCGGCCAGCTCGCGCAGCGCGCGGTTGACCGTCATGCGGGCCACGCCGAACTCCTGCACCAGTTCCTGCTCGGAAGGCACGCGCGCGCCGGCGGTCAGCGAACCGTTGCCGATCTTCTGCAGCACATGGTCCTTGACCTGCTGGTACAGCGCGACGGGCAGGTCGCGGCCGGACCTGGCAGCGGAGCGGGAGGGGGCGGCACGGGAAGTCATGGGGGCAGACAGAGTTGGAACAGCCCTCAGTGTGCTGCAGCCGCAAGGGCTTCGGCGCGAATTTCCTCCGTCAGCCGGGCTTTGAGTTCCATGAACTCCGGCGAAGTCTTGACGGTGTAGTGCCGGGGATGGGGCAGGTTCACGGGAATGTCGGCCTTGATGCGGCCGGGCCGGGCGCTGAAGACCGCGACACGGTTGGCCATGAAGATGGCCTCGTCGATGTCGTGCGTCACGAACATCACGGTCTTGCGTTCGGCCTCCCAGATGCCCAGCAGCAGCTCCTGCATCACCACGCGGGTCTGGTTGTCCAGCGCGCCGAAGGGTTCGTCCATCAGCAGGATCTTGGGGTCGTTGGCCAGCGCGCGGGCGATCGCCGTGCGCTGTTGCATGCCGCCCGAGAGCTGCTTGGGGAAGTGGTTCTCGAAGCCGCGCAGGCCCACCTTGGCGATGAAGTAGTCGCTGCGCTCCTTCTGCACGGCTTCGGAGACGCCTTTTTCGCGCAGGCCGAAACGGATGTTCTGGGCCACGGTCAGCCAGGGGAACAGCGTATAGCTCTGGAACACCATGCCACGGTCGGCGCCGGGGCCGTCGATGGCCTGGCCGTCCAGCAGGACCTGGCCCGTGGTCGGAAAATCGAGCCCCGCCACGATGCGCAGCATGGTCGACTTGCCGCAGCCCGAGGGGCCGAGGATGGTGACGAAATCGTTCTCGCGCACCTCGAAGCCCACGGGCAACAGAGCCTGGGTCTGGGTGCCTTTATGGCTGGTAAAGGTGCGCGATACACCTTGAATGGACAAAAGATTCATCACAGAGTGCTCCACTCGAACATGCGGCGGTTGATCGTCTTGAAGATGAAGTCGGACACCAGGCCGATCAGGCCGATGACGATGATGCCGAAGATGATCTGGCCGGTATTGAGCAGGGCCTGGCTGTCGGTGATCATGTGGCCTATGCCCGAGGACGAGCCGATCAGCTCGGCCACGATCACATAGGTCCAGGCCCAGCCCAGCACCAGGCGCAGTGTCTCGGCAATGCCGGGGGCGGCACCTGGAATCAGCACGCGGCGCACGATGCCGGTATTGCTGGCGCCCAGGGTATAGGCCGCCTCAACCAGGTCCTTGCGCGCGCCGCCCACGGTGACGGCCACCATCAGCGTGATCTGGAACACCGAGCCGATATAGATCACCAGCAGCTTCTGCGTCTCGCCCACGCCGGCCCAGAGGATCAGCAGCGGGATGAAGGCCGAGGCCGGCAGGTAACGGCAGAACGAGACAAAGGGCTCGAAAAAGGCTTCGACGGGTTTCCAGGCGCCCATGGCGATGCCCAGAGGGACTGCGACGATGGAGGCCAGGATGAAGCCGCCCATGACGCGCCACACCGTCATGCCTATGTCGTGCAGGAAGTCGTACTCGGTGAACAGCGTGATGCCTTCGCGCACCATGGTCATGGGGCTGGCCAGGAAGGTGGGCGAGACAAAGCCGCCCAGCGTGACGGTGGACCAGATCACGACGAAGAGCACGAAGAAACCGGTGCCCAGTACCCATTTCATCGTGGGGCTGACAGGCTCCAGCGGAGCCATGCGGCGTTTGCGTACCGGGGACACGGAAGGCGTTATCACCTTGGTCATGGTGGGGGGTGCAGAGTGAACAGAAGGGGATACCGCTTCCATGGGAGCCTCGCGCTTACTTGATGAAGCTGGCGTCGTACATGACGCCATAGTTCTCGGGGATGCTGCGAATGACGCCGGCTTCCTTGAGAATAACGGCCGATTCCTTCATGAAGGGAACCAGGTCATTGGCGAAAAACTTCTGGTTGGCTTCCTTGTCCGACCACTTGAGAAAGGAGGCCGACTTGCCAAACTGCTCGCCGCTTTGCTTGACGGCCGCGCCCATGATCTCGTAGCTCTTGTCCTTGTCGGCGGCGATCATGGCCACGGCATCGAAATAGGACTGGGCCAGGGCCTTGGCGGCGGGGGCATTGGCCTTGAGCCATTTGGGATCGCAGCCCACGGTGTCCATCACCATGGGGTAGTCGATGGTGGTGGCGAGGATCTTGCCGGCCGCGGGGTTGGCGCGCACGGTGGACAGATAGGGCTCATAGGTCATGGCCGCGTCGTTCTGGCCTGCCACAAAGGCCTGGGCCGCTGGCTGTGGCTCCAGCGACACGGTCTTCACGTCCTTCATGGTCATGCCGTTCTTGTGCAGCATCCAGGCCAGGCCGAAGTAGGGGGCCGTGCCGGGCGCGCTCACAGCCACGGTCTTGCCCTTGAGGTCGGCAAAGCTCTTGACGTCGTTGCGCACGGCAATGCCGTCGGCGCCGTACGACTTGTCCATCTGGAAGAGCTGGACAATCGGCACGCCGTTGGTGTTCCAGGCCACATGGGTTTCGATGGTGGTCGCGGCACACTGGATGGCGCCTGAGGCCAGTGCCAGGTGGCGGTCCTTCTGCGGAATCATCTTCAGCTCGACGTTCAAGCCGTTTTTCTTGAAGATTCCGGTCTTGTCGGCCAGGGTCAGCGGCGCAAAGCCGGTCCAGCCGGACATGCCTAGCACGATCTTGGTTTCCTGGGCCCCGGCCTGCGGTGCGGCGGCGGCCAGGCAAGCGGAAACCAGCGCCATTTGCAGTGCGGTTGGCCAGGCGGGGATGCGACGCAATGGGTTTGTCGATGTCATAAGACCCTCCTCGATCAGGGTGAGTAGCAAGATTGCAGAAATGGGTTTGTCGGCCTGGCAGGCAGTACGGACAACGCAGTGTGTTTTTGTTGTGCAGTCATGTATATACAGGCTTACCCGAGACTGACGAAGAGCACAGGGTTAACCGGTAGAACTGCCAAGCCGACACCGTTGTCTTTGCAAGCCGCGTGCCAATTTGCCTGCGCCCCGGCCGCGCCCGAAGAGGCCGGCGCAGCGGGGTGGAAAGCCGGCGGGCGGCCCTATTGCGGTGCGATCACGCTTCTGGCCACGCTCAGAAACGGTGCAATCAGCGGCGAGGCATTGCTGCTGGGCACGGACAGCACCACGGGCTGCTTGGCCACCCGGCCCTTGATGCGCTTGCAGACCAGGCGCTTGCCGTCATGGGTGCGATCCACGGCGGGGCGGGTGGTCAGAATGCTGACCCCATGCCCGTTGGCCACCATGGAGCGCAGCAGCTCCAGCGACGAGAACTCATAGCTCACCGTGGGCGTGACGCCGGCTTCGCGGAACAGGGACAGAAAGTACTCGCGGCTCTGCGGCAGATTGATCAGCAGCAGGGGTGAACGTGCCAGCTCGGCCACGCTCACGCTGGCCGCCGCTGCCAGCGGATGGCGCTGTGGCAGCAGTACATAGGGCGGCAAGGCCGCGACGGCCAGGGTGCTCAGGCCCGGCCTCTCCAGTCCCAGCCCGTACTGCAGCGCCGCGTGCAGCTCGCCCTGCTCCACCTGACGGGTGAGCGAGGCGATATCGCCCTCGACCAGCTCCAGCCGGATGTCGGGATGGCGCTTTTGCATCTGGGTCAGGATCTGCGGAATCCACAGCGCGCCCAGCGTGCTCAGAAAGCCCAGGCGCAGCACGCCGGCCAGGCCGTGCTGGCGGCGCTGCTGCAGCTTTTCGGCGGCGGCCAGCAGCGCCATGGCCTCCTGGCTGCGGCTCGCGCCCGCAGCCGTCAGATCCAGCCCCTTGGCATGCTTTCTCACGAACAGCACCTCCTTCCATTGCAGCTCCAGATCGGCAATGGCTTTGGAGATCGAAGGCTGGGAGACGTTGATGGCTTGTGCCGCCCTGGAGGTGCTGCCATGGCGGGCCGCGGCCACGAAGTATTCGAGCTGGCGCAGATTGAGATGAATCAATTTTTTGAATTCAATGCATGTGAAATGAATATTTTCCATTGATTCGATATCGGCGCAGCATGGACCCTCTTTTCAGGCCCGACACGCAATCCCATGACCGCTGCCCAAACCCTATCCAAGCCGCTCCCGCTGGACGGCATCCGCATCCTGGACTTCACAAGGGTCCTGGCCGGCCCCATGTCCACGGCCTTGCTGGCCGACCTGGGCGCCGAAGTGGTCAAGGTGGAGCCGCCCCAGGGCGACGACTACCGCGCCATAGGCCCCATGAGGAACGGCCAGAGCGCGCTGTTCACGGTGATGAACCGCAACAAGCAAAGCCTGGTGCTGGACCTCAAGCATCCGCAGGCCGTGGCCGTGGTGCATGAACTGGCGCAACAGGTGGATGTGGTGGTCGAGAACTTCCGCCCCGGCGTGGCCGAGCGCCTGGGCATTGGGCCAGCGGCGCTGCGCACCCTCAATCCCCGGCTGGTCTATGTGAGCGTCTCGGGCTTCGGTCAGACCGGCCCGCTGGCCCACCGCCCGGCCTACGACATCATCGTGCAGGCCATGAGCGGGCTGATGGAAGCCACGGGCGAGCCCCAGGGCGCCCCTACGCTGGTGGGCGAGGCCGTCAGCGACGTGGTGGCTGGCCTGTTCGCCTCCTGGGCCACGCTGGCCGCGCTGCTGCAGGCCCAGCGCACTGGAGAGGGCCAGCATGTGGACGTGTCCATGTTCGACACCACGCTGACGTTTCTGGCCACCTCCATGTCGCGCTATCTGTTCACCGGCCAGCCCGCGCGGCGCGTGGGCAACCGCCATCCGCTGTCGGCCCCGTTCGGCGTCTACCAAGCGCGCGACGGCCACTTTGCGCTGGCCGTGCTCAACAAGAAGCTGTTCGACGCCACGGTGCAGGCCATGGAGCTGCCGCAGCTGGCGGGTGACCCGCGCTTTGCCACGGACGAGAGCCGCTCTGCCCACGAGCCAGCGCTGCGCGCCGCGCTCGAGGGCTGGGCCATGCAGCACGAGGTGGCCGAGGTGGTGGCCAGGCTGGAGGCCGCGGGCGTGCCCGTGGCGCCGATCTGGAACATAGCGCAGGCGCTCGAGTCCGAGCAGATCCAGGCGCGCGGCCTGCTGCGCGAGGTCGACGACGAACGCCTGCCCGGCCTGCGCCTGCCCACCCAGCCTGTTCATTTCAACGGCGCTTGCGCCAACCGCGCCCAGCGTGCGCCCGCCCTGGGCGAACACACCGAGCTGCTGCTTTCGAGCTGGCTGAACCGCAGCGGCGAGGCCATAGCCGCGCTGCGCGAGGCCGGCGCCCTGGGCCCCGCGCATTGACGCTTGACCCGCGAATCCACTTTTCACCTTGCGAGCTAACGATATGAACTTTCTGAGACTGGGAAGCACCGAGGACGACCAGGCCATTGCCGACGCCGTGGCGCGCTTTGCCGACGAAACCCTGGCCCCCGTGGCCCAGGCCATGGACGAGGAGGCGTTTTCCGCCACCCGCCATGTGCCGGGCCTGGCGGCGCTGGGCGTGATGGGCATGAACCTGCCCGAGTCCCTGGGCGGCCCGGGCGTGACGCCCACGGCCATGCTGATGTCGCTGGTGGCCATCTCGCGTGCCTGCGCGGCCACCTCGTCCATGATCGGTGCCCATTACCTGGGCACGGATGCGGTTCACCTCGGCGGCAGCGCCGAGCAGCAGGCGCAATGGCTGCCGCGCTGCGCCAGCGGCGAGTGGCTGGCCGCGTTCGCGCTGACCGAGCCGCGCGGCGGCTCCCACCCTGCGGACATGCGCACCCGCGCTGTGCGCGATGGCGACGAGTACGTGATCACGGGCGTCAAGCACTTTATCTCCAACGCCGCGGAAGCGGCCTTCATGGTGGTCTTTGCCAAGACGGACCTGGAGGCCGGCGCGCGCGGCGTCAGCGCCTTCATCGTGCCGCGCGATCTGGCTGGCATCCAGGTGTCTTCGCCCGAGAAGCTCATGGGCATACGCGGCGGCCATGCCTTCGAGGTGTCGCTGGACGGCGTGCGCGTGCCCGCAGCCAACCGACTGGGGGCCGAAGGCACGGGCTTCAAGATCGCCATGAAGGTGCTGGACAACAGCCGCCTCGATGTGGCCGCCACCTCGCTGGGCATTGCCGAGGCCGCGCTCATGGCGGCAGTCGATTGGGCCAATCAGCGCCTGGTCGGCGGCGAGCCCATCGCCACCAAGCAGGCCATTCAGTTCAAGCTGGCCGAGATGAAGCTGCGCCTCGAAGCGGCCTGGGGCCTGACCATGCAGGCACTTGCCCTGCGCCAGGCCGGCCAGCCTTTCACCCAGCAGTCGGCCATGGCCAAGCTCTACGCCTCGGAAATGGTGGGCTTCGTGACCGACGAAGCGCTGCAGATCCACGGCGGCTATGGCTACACGCGTGAGATGCCACTGGAGCGCTATGTGCGCGACGCGCGCATTCTGCGCATCTACGAGGGCTCTTCCGAGATCCAGCGCACCATCATCGCGCGCTCGGTTCTTCAGGGGGTGTGAGCGCAAATTTTTGCCATGATGCCGATACCGGGGTGTTTGCTGGTGTAATTGCCGCATGGATAAACACTCCGCCATGTCGCTGCACGGAAAAATCCTCACCGAGATCGAGCAGAACATTCTCAGCGGCCGCTGGCCGCCGGGTTTCCGCATCCCCTCGGAGATGGAGCTTACCGTGCACTACGGCTGCTCACGCATGACGGTCAACAAGGTGCTGACACAGTTGGCCCAGGCTGGCTTGCTGGAGCGCAAGCGCAAGGCAGGCAGCTTTGTCACGCGGCCTCATACCAGCTCTGCCGTGCTGGAGATTCCCGATCTGCGCCAGGTGGTGCTGGGCATGGGGCAGGAATATACCAGCCAGTTGCTCAGCCGTCTCCAGCGCCGGAGCACGCGCGAAGACATGGACGCCATGCGCATGTCCAAGACCAGCTCCGTGGTGCATGCCTTATGCCTGCATATGGCGGGGATGCGCCCATTCTGTATCGAGGACCGCCTGATCAACCTCGAAGCCGTACCGGATGCCGAGCAGGAGATGTTCACGGAGCAAAGCCCCAGCTCCTGGATGGTCAACCATGTGCCCTGGAGCTCGGCCGAGCACCGCATCCGCGCCGAAGCGGCCAGCGCAGAAACGGCGGGCCTGCTCAAGGTGGCCCCAGGCTTTCCCTGCCTGGTCATAGACCGCTGCACCTGGACCGGGCGTTTGCCCATCACCTTTGTACGGCTGACCTTTCCCGCCGACCTGTACGAACTGGACGCACATTTTTCCCCTTCGGCGGTCGGCTCGGCCTGAGCCTCTCATAACCCGCCATGGGCAGCTCTGCCCCGCGCAGCGCACAATAGGCGCTATTTTTTGCGCTGCAGGCTTAGAGGAAAAACGACCTCTAACCCAATAGGATCAAGCGCTTTCAGCTATTGTTTAAAGAGTACCCGGTGTCTTCCGCGCAATCCATTCTGCAAGCCGTCTTTGGCTACGAGCAATTTCGTGGCCCGCAGCAGGCCATCGTCTCGCATGTGATCGCGGGTGGCGATGCGCTGGTGCTCATGCCCACGGGCGGCGGCAAATCGCTGTGCTATCAGGTGCCGGCCATTGCGCGTCAGCAGCTGGGCCATGGGGTGAGCATCGTGGTCTCGCCGCTGATTGCGCTGATGCACGATCAGGTCGGCGCGCTGCACGAGGCCGGCATCAGCGCTGCCTATCTGAACTCCACCCTCAGCTACGACGAAACCCGCGAGGTGGAGCTGCGCCTGCAAAGCGGTGACATCACCTTGCTCTATGCGGCGCCCGAGCGCCTGAACACGCCGCGCTTTCTGGGCCTGCTCGACGATCTGCACGCCCAGGGCAAGCTGTCGTTGTTCGCCATCGACGAAGCGCATTGCGTGAGCCAGTGGGGTCATGACTTCCGCCCCGAATACCGGGCACTGACGGTGCTGCACGAGCGCTATGCGGGTGTGCCGCGCATCGCGCTCACGGCCACGGCCGACGCGCTGACGCGCGCCGACATCATCGAGCGCCTGCGCCTGGAGGCCGCGCAGCAGTTCATCAGCAGCTTCGACCGGCCCAATATCCGCTACAAGATCGCCGAAAAAAAAGACGTCACGAACCAGTTGCTGCGCTTCATCGAGCGCGAGCACGAGGGCGAGGCCGGCGTGGTCTATTGCCAGTCGCGCAAGCGTGTCGAGGAGCTGGCCCAGACCCTGGTGCAGAACGGCATCAATGCCCTGCCCTATCACGCGGGCCTGCCCCAGGACATGCGCCAGAGCCACCAGGACCGTTTTTTGCGCGAGGAAGGCGTGGTGATGTGCGCCACGATTGCCTTCGGCATGGGCATCAACAAGCCCGATGTGCGCTTTGTGGCCCATGTGGACATGCCCAAGAATATCGAAGGCTACTACCAGGAAACCGGGCGCGCGGGCCGCGACGGCCTGCCGGCCGACGCCTGGATGGCCTATGGCCTGTCCGACGTGGTCAACCAGCGCCGCATGATCGACGAAAGCCCGGCCGAGGAAGAATTCAAGCAGGTGATGCGCGGCAAGCTAGATGCGCTGCTGGGCCTGGCCGAAGCCACGGACTGCCGCCGCGTGCGCCTGCTGGCCTATTTCGGCGAGCAGTACGGCCTGGGTCCGGCCAGCGAAGGCCGCCCCTTGCAGGCCGTGGCCAGGACCGAATGCGGCAACTGCGACAACTGCCTGGAGCCACCTGCGCTATGGGATGGCACGGATGCGGCGCGCAAGCTACTGTCCACCATCTTCCGCGTGCACGAAGCCAGCAAACTCACCTATGGCGCGGGCCACATCATGGATGTGCTGCGCGGCAAGGAGACCGAAAAGGTTGCTCAGTACGGCCATGACAAGGTATCGACCTTCGGCATAGGCAAGGAATACAGCGAGCCGCAGCTGCGCGCCGTGATGCGCCAGTTGCTGGCCACGGGCGCCCTGGGCCTGCACAAGGTGGTCAGCGAGAACAGTGGCCATGTGTTCGACACGCTATGCCTGACCCCCGGCTCGCGCGCCGTTCTCAAGGGCGAGGTGACCGTGCAGCTACGCGAGGCCGTGGCCGCATCGCGCAGCAAGAAGCAGAGCAAGAAGTCGGCGGCGAATGCGGCGGCCATCAATCTGGGGCCCGATGCCCAGGTGCGCTTCATCAACCTCAAGGCCTGGCGCGCCGAAGTGGCCAAGTCGCACAATCTGCCCGCCTATGTGATCTTCCACGATGCCACGCTGGCGACGATTGCCGAGCTCAATCCGCAATCGTTGCAGGACCTGCAAGGCGTGAGCGGTATGGGTGCCAAGAAGTTGGAGGCCTATGGCGCCGAGGTGCTGAGGGTGGTTGGCGTGTAACGGCCGGCTTATTTCGGCCTGCGCATATCAAGATGCCCTTGCATGCTGATTGTGAAGTAGTCCCCCGCACCGCCCGCTCGCAATAACGGGCGGGCACGTGCAGTCTGGAAAATTCCGTTGTCCAGTAGCGATGTGTCGATATGCACCATCACCACTTCGCCCAGCACCAGCCATGTGGGCACGGTCGAGCCATCAGCGCCTTGCAGCTGGATGATCTGTGTCCGCCGGCATTCCATGGAAACGGGACTTTCCTGCACGCGGGGTGGCCGCACCTGTGAAGACGTTAAAGGAGTCAGGCCGGACAGGGTGAATTCATCCGTCTCGGGAGGTACCGAGGCACTGCTTTGGTTCATCTGCTGGGCCAGGGCCTCGGTCGCCAGATTCCATACGAACTCGCCGGTCGCTTCGATATTGGCCAATGTATCTTTGTGTCCGATGCTGGCAAAGCCGATGATGGGCGGCACGTAATTGAACGCATTGAAAAAGCTGTAAGGCGCCAAGTTCAGCACGCCTGCCGCGGAGCAGGTGGAAATCCATCCAATGGGGCGGGGGCCCACGATCGCGTTGAAAGGGTCGTGGGGCAGGCCGTGGCCTTGCCGCGGCGCATATGAATGTGTAGTTGTCATGGTTCTAGGTAAGAAGATACGTTCTTATGCTGCAAGTGCCTGCATTCTGGTACGCACCACATCCGGCGTGAACGGTGCCGCATAAAAGCGTCGGCCCGTGGCATCGAACAAGGCATTGGCCAGGGCGGCCGGGCCGGGTACAGAGGCCGATTCGCCTGCACCCATGGGGGGCTTGTCCTGGCGCGGCATCAGCACCACCTCGATGGGCGGCAGGTCGCGGAAGCCGATGATGGGGTAGCTGCCCCATTCGCGACTGGCCACGCCTTGCGCATTGAAGGCGACCTTCTCCATCAGGCTGCGGCTCAAGGTCTGGATGACATTGCCGTGGATCTGGTGGCGCACGCCGTCGGGGTTGACCATCATTCCCGTGTCCTGGCCCACGACCAGCCGACGTACCGCGATGCGGCCGCTGGCGGGGTCTACGTCGATGTCGATGACCCAGGCCGCCCAGGCCGCGCCGAAGCCGGGAAAGCGGCTGTGCACGTAGCGTGCATAGGCCACGCCGCGCCCGTGCAGCAGTCCATCGGTGCCGGATCTGCCCCGGCTTCCCGTTTGATTTGGCTGCCAGCCTGCGTGGCGTGCCGTGGCTTCGATCAACTCGACGGCACGCGGGTCATCGAGGTGACGCAGGCGGTAGTCGACGGGATCAGCGCCCGCCGCATGGGCCAGCTCGTCGATCATGCAATCGTGGGCAAAGGAATTGGGCAGGGCCGAGACGCCGCGCAGCCAGGAGGAGCGCACGATGGGCGCCATGTCATGGCATGCGATGCGCTGGCTGGCGTAGCGGTAGGGCGGCACGGCCGTGCGGTCGCCCATCTCCAGCGTGCGCGGCTGGCCCGGGATGCGGCCGGTGAGTAGCAGAGCCAGCAGCGGCGCGTCGTTGGAGGGGTAGCGCACGGCAAAGTCGTAGGCCAGCAGTTCGCCCTGCGCATTGATGGCCGCGCTCACGTCCATGAGCTGGGCCGTGCCCTTGGGCTCCCACTGGTGTTCCTGCTCGCGCGTGAGCTGTACGCGCACGGGCGCACCCACGGCCATGGACAGCAGGGCCGCGTCGGCACAGACGTCGTCGGCACAGTTGCGGCCATAGCAGCCGGCCGCCTCCAGGCGCACGATCTCGATGCGGTCTTCGCCCAGTTGCAGCAGCCGGTCCAGGTCGGTGCGCAGCATATGCGGGTTCTGCGTGCCAGCCCACAATTTCAGGTGCCCGTCTTGGAAGTCAGCCACGGCACAGGAGGGGCCGATGGAAGCATGCATCTGGTAGGGCCAGACATAGCTGCGGCGCAGCTCGGTGGCGGCGCCTGCGAAGGCACCATCCATATCGCCCTCGTTGACCAGGGCGCGATGCTGGGCGGAATTGGATCGGATGGCACTGGCCAAGTCGTTCAGGTCGGGCGCGGGCGGAACGGCTCGCCACTGCACGCGCAGCGCGCGCATGGCGGCGATGGCCTGCTCCTCGCGGTCGGCGACCACGCCGACGAAGTCGCCTTCGGTGACCACCTGCACATTGCCGGGAAGGCGGGCGACGGACTCGCGGTCCACGGCGATCAGGCAGCGGCCTATGAAGTCGCCGCCGTCGCGGCCCGGGTGCGGCGGGCGCACGACGCGTCCATGGCGCATGCCGGGCACGCGCACATCGTGGACAAAGCTCAGCTCGCCGGAGGCCTTAGCGGGGATGTCCACGCGCGCCGCGCCACGGCCGACCAGCCGGTATTCACTGGCGGGCTTGAGCTTCACGTCCTGATCGGGCGGGGCCAGCGTCAGCTGCAACTGCTGGCCGCGCAGCAACTGGCCATAGCCAAGTGCGCGGGCATCGCTGCCGTCAGTGAAGCGCACAACGCCTTCGCGGGCCTGGAGCAGGCCTGCCGCCACGTTCCATTGCTGCGCGGCCAGCGCGAGCAATTGCTCGCGCGCCTGGGCGGCTGCGCGGCGCAGCGGTACCGCGGAAATCTGGATGCTGGCGCTGGCAATGGTCGGGCCCTGGTTGGGCGCAGCAGCCGTGTGGCCCAGCACCATCTCCAGCCGGTCCAGGGGTACTTCCAGCTCTTCGGCCACGATCTGGGCCAGGGCCGTGCGTATGCCCGTGCCCAGGTCCACATGGCCGTTGAAGGCCATGGCACGCCAGCCCTGTGGGGCGCTGTCGTCGGCTAGTACGGCCACGAATATCTCGGGCGTGGACTGTACATAGTCGGTGGCCGTGCCGGGCTGGCCTGGCGCGGGCCGTGGCGGCGCCACCGGCTGGCGCACCACGAGCAAGGTGGCGGGGCGGGTCAGCAACTGCGTGTGCAGGGCTTGGGGCTGGGGCAGGTTCATGGGGCAGTGTTCTTCGCTGGCACGCCAATCATGCATGCGTGCGGGGCCGGCCACGGGTTGCCGGCCCCTATAGACGCGTTCTTGCGGTGGGATCAGCGCGCGAGGGAGTCGGTGTCGGAAAGGGCTTGAGTCAATGGCATGACCGCCGCGTATTTCTGCGCCATGTCGAACAGGTTGGCCTCGTGCGGGCCCAGCGCGCGGTCGCCGCAGCAGTCGGCCACCACCAGCGGGCGGAAGCCCGACTGCATGGCGTCGACCACGCTGGCGCGCACGCAGCCGCTGGTCACGCAGCCGGCCACCAGCAGGGTCTGCACGCCGCGCTGGGCCAGCCAGGGCGCGAGCATCGTGCCGAAGAAGGCCGAGGGCGTGGCCTTGCGCACCACATACTCGCCCGGCGCCGGCGCCAGCTCGGGCACGATGGCGCTGTCGTGGCTGCCCTCCTTGAGCGTGAGCATGCCCGGCACCTTGAGGCAGAAGATATTGCTGTCGGCGTCGTCGTCCGAGAACACGATGCGGCTGTGTGCCACCGGCCAGCCGCGCTCGCGCGCGTGGGCCAGCAGATGGCGCGTCTGCGCAATGGCCTCGGGGATGTTGCCGCCACCGAAGACGGCCGGGTTGGCAAAGCCGTTGACGAAGTCGATGATGAGCAGGCCAAAGGGCGCCTTGAGCGGCAGCGGCGTGCCGAAGCCCTGGCGGGCATAGGCGGAGATGTCGCCCTGCACACCCTCGGTGGGGATGCTCTGGGCGCTGGTGGTGGTTGTCATGCGATGTCCTTTCGTTGCTTCGGCTGTCTGGCGGCGCGCGCCAGTCCCTGCTCGTCCTGCACCACGCCGGCGATAACGACCGGGCGGCCGTCGAGCGCGACCGAGCAGCGGCGCATGGGAATGTCGATGTGGCAGGCCGTGGTGCGGCTGCCGCCGGCCTCGTTGTTCGGGCCCATGGACCACAGGAAGTTGCCCTCAAAGGCGCGGGCGTCCATCCCGATGTGGGTTTCCTTGTTGTAGTGGGCCAGCATGGACCAGTGGGCGCGCGGCTGCAGCCCCCAGCCGACGTGCGAGACCGCATAGGCCTCGGGGTCCTCGTAGGAGGCCATGTACTCCTTGAGCAGGTCGGCCTGCAGGCCGCCGCTGATGCGTGTGACGTAGCCCTTTTCGATGACCAGCTCGATGGACTCGATCACGTAGTCCTTCATGGGCAGCAGGATGTCGCCCCGGTCCAGGACCACGCGACCGTTGCTTTCGCCTTCGTCGGGCCAGGTCAGCACGAAGCCGCTGGGCCAGTGGTCCCAGCGGCCGGGCTGGTCCACGAAGCCGTACTCGCTGATGGCCGGAAAGCTGCCCAGCCGGCAGTGCAGGTCGGTGCCCGCAGCCGAGGTGATGTGCATCTGCCTGGCTGCCTCGATCCGCTTGGCCGCCGCCTGCACGCGCGCGCGGTCGGCCTCGGTGGGAACCAGGCGGCACAGCACCTCGGGCGGCTCCACGGCCAGCAGGATCTTGGTGCCGGTCTGCAGAATCTCGTGCTGCTCGGGCGAGAACAGCAGCGTCATTAGGTCCAGCACCAGGTCGCTGGCCTTGAGCGCGGCGATGGCGGCCGGGTTGCCGGTGAGCGGCGTCGTGCCCAGGTAGGCCAGCGAGTCGCGGCTCAGGGATTTTTCGGCATTGACGGGCGGCAGGTCCAGGCGGTTGACGCGCGCCCCCATTTCGCTGGAGGCGGCAATGGCGCAGCGCAGCGTCTGCGGATGCGTGTCGGCACCCGTGAGCACGGTGATGGTCTGGCCGGCTTCGAGCCGGGACAGCGTGAGCACCTGCTTCCAGGCGTGGATCAGATCGATATCGCTGACGGACATGTGGCTCTCCTTGGCGTCGCGGTGGATGGACAAAGGTGGTTGGCGGGCATTCAGTCCACCCGTGCACCGAGGAAGTTACCGAGGGCCGCATAGAAGCCGGCCTCGTTGTCCCAGGGAATCATGTGGCCCGCGTTCGGCACGCGCACATGCGCGGTCTGGGGTGCCAGACCCTGCCACTCGTCCACGTCCTCGGCGCGCACCACGTCGCCGCGCTCGGCCGTGACCAGCAGCAGCGGGTGCCGGATGTGGGGCAGGTCGGCGTGGATGTCGTCGCGGCCGAAGTCCTCGAAGCTCTGGACGATGGCCGGCTCATGGCAGGTGTGCAGCCACTGGGCGCGCAGCTGGCGCTGCTCCTCGGTCCAGGTGGGGCAGAAGGCGCGCATGGCCTCGGCATCCATGCCCAGCGTGGCCTGGCGGATGGAATCGACATACCAGGGCAGGGCGGCCGGGTAGGCGCGGCGGCCGGGGCCGGAGACCGGCGGATCGACGATGACCAGGCGCGTGAGACCGGCCGGCTGGCTGCGCGCAGCGCGCACGGCGATGCGTCCGCCCATCGAATGGCCCATAAGGGCCCAGCGCGACAGACCCAGGGCCTGGGCGAAGGCGGCCACGTCGGCGGCCTGAGTATCCAGCCCGTAGTCCAGGCCCGGTCCCGAGGACGACAGGCCGCGCCCGCGCACGTCCAGCACATAGGTGTCGAACTGGCGACCCAGGTGCTCGGCGACGAAGCCCCAGGTCACAGCCGGGCTGGTGATGCCGGGAATCAGGATGACGGCGTCGCGCTGTGCTCGTTCGCCCTCTGCGCCGCCGTAACGCAGGTAGTGCTGGCGGATGCCGTTGGCGTGCACGTTGCCGCCATGGAGGAAGGTGCTGGTGGTATTGCTCATGCGAATGCTCCTCAGGCCTTGGAGTTGCTGGGATAGGCGCCCGATAGCAGCGCGCCAGCGCCTGGCACCATGGGCTCCAGGCCCAGGTGGTCCAGCATGCGGCGCACCGTGCACACGGCCGTGGAGACGGTGGGGATACCGGTCGCATCCTGGATGCGCTGGATGGCGGGCAGCGACGGCATCTGCACGCAGGCCGAGGCCACGATCACGTCGGCACCCTTGGTGTTCAGGCGTTTCACGTCGTCCAGCAGCTGCAGCGGATCGCGGCGGCCCACCTCCAGGTTGTCGGGGATCTCGAAGCAAATGGAATCGATGACCTCGATGCCTTCGTGCTCGATGTACTGCACCACCAGGTCGGTCAGCGGCCGCATGTAGGGCGCCATGATCGATACGCGCTTGGCGCCCATGATCTTCAGCCCTTCCACCAGCGCGCCGGCCGAGGTCATCACCGGGGCCAGGCATTGGTTGGCTCGCGCCACTGCGGTCAGTTCCTGCTCGGTCTGGCGGTGGTAGCCCAGGCCCATGGCCATGATGGCCACCAGGCAGGCGGTGCTCATCACATCGACCCGCGCGTCGGCGAGCTCGGCGGCGCAGCGCAGGCCTTCCTTGTTCATCGCGGCCAGCTCTTCCTTGGTGACCTTGTGCATGCGCATGCGGCTGCTGTGAAAGGTGAAGCTTTCCTCGGGGAGGATGCCCTCTCGGGCACGCAGCATGGCCGGGATCTCGGTCTCCATGGTGATGTTGGAGCTGGGGACGATCTGGCCGATGCGGAACGTTTTGGTCATGACTTGCCTTGTTGCGGGTTTGCGAGGGTTTGATGAATATCAAATGAGTGTGTACGCTTTATTCTTGCAAAAGACGTGCCGTCTTGCAAACCTCATTTTTATCGGTGTTTGTACTTAAATGGTGCATAAATTGCACCATAAAAAGCATAAATCAATTTATTCTGCCGCCTCGTGGTGCAATTGATACCGATCAAAAATCAAGTGTATACACCTGAATTAAGGCTTTTTGACTCTTGGCATGGATCCTGCTGTACCTGCTGCAAGACCCGGCTGAAGCGACGGCCGTTCTGTCTGACTCTCAACATTCCCGCAAGGAGAAAACCGTGTCCCAATCCCCTCGTATCGCTGTCGTCGGTGCCGGCCTCGGCGGCGCTGCTGCCGCCAAGCTGCTGCTGCAGGAAGGCTTCAATGTCCGTGTCTATGAACAGGCGCCCAGCTTCTCGCGCCTGGGAGCAGGCATCCACGTGGGGCCGAATGTGATGAAGATCCTGCGCCGCATCGGCATTGAGGATGCACTCAACCAGCAGGGCTCGCACCCCGACTACTGGTACAGCCGCCACTGGCAGACCGGCGACGTGCTGGCCCAGATCCCGCTGGGCGACTACGCCGTCAAGGAATACGGTGCCAGCTACCTGACGGTGCACCGCGGCGACTTCCACGCGCTGCTGATCGAGGCCCTGCCCGACAGCGTGATGGCCTACGGCAAGCACCTGACCAAGGTCGAGGACCGCGGCCATGTGGTGGTGATGCACTTCGCCGACGGCACGACCGAGGAAGCCGACATCGTGATCGGCGCCGACGGCGTGAACTCGCGCATCCGCGAGGAACTGCTCGGCCCCGAGCTGCCCAAGTACGCGGGCTACCTGGCGCACCGCGCCGTGTTCCCCACGCCCGAGGTCAAGGCCGGCATGCTGCCCTTCGATGCCTGCGTGAAGTGGTGGAGCGACGACCGCCACATGATGACCTACTTCGTCACCGGCAAGGCCGACGAGCTGTACTACGTGACCGGCGTGCCGGTCGAGCAGTGGGACCTCGACGACCGCTGGCTGCCCAGCAGCAAGGACGAGATGCGCGAGGCCTTCTCCGGCTGGCACCCCACGGTGCAGGCGCTGATCGACGCGACGGTGGAGGTGACCAAGTGGTCGCTGCTGGAGCGCGATCCGCTGCCGCTGTGGAGCCGCGGCCGTCTGGTGCTGCTGGGCGACGCCTGCCATCCGATGAAGCCGCACATGGCCCAGGGCGCGGCCATGGCCATCGAGGATGGCGCCATGCTGGCACGCTGCCTCAAGGAGGTCGGCGCCAGCAACCATGAGCTGGCCTTCGCGCTCTACGAAGCCAACCGGGCCGAGCGCGCCAGCAAGGTGCAGCGCATCTCGCACGACAACACCTGGCTGCGCACGAACGAGGATCCGTCGTGGTGTTTTGGCTATGACGTGTTCAACGTGCCCCTGGCTGAGCCCAAGGTCAAGGTAGCGGCCTGATACTCGCTGCCTGCCGGACAAAGGGGGCGTGCCCCTCTTGTTCGGCCGCAGAACGTCGACATCCTGAACCGCAGCCAAGTTGCAAGAGCCTGACCCCATGGGAACTCCAATTCATTCCAGCAGTAACACCTACCCCATCCGCCTGCAGGTCAATGCACGCGCATGCGAGGTGCCGGCAGCGCCCGAGACGGCGCTGCTGCATGTGCTGCGCAACGACCTGGAGCTGAACGGGCCCAAGTACGGCTGCGGGCTGGGCGAGTGCGGTGCCTGCACGGTGCTGATCGATGGCGTGGCCGCGCGTTCCTGCGTGATCCCCGTGCGCGCTGCCGTGGGCCGCGAGATCACCACGCTGGAAGGACTGGGCTCGCGCCAGTGCCCCGGCCCCACGCAGCAGGCCTTCATCGACTGCCAGGCAGCGCAGTGCGGCTACTGTCTCAACGGCATGATCATGACCGTCGAGGCCCTGCTGCGCCGTATCCCGAATCCCTCCGAGCAGGAATTGCGCAACGAGCTGCACCACAACCTGTGCCGCTGTGGCACGCATGTGGAAATCATGCAAGCCGCCCTGCGGGCCGTGGAGCTGCGTGCGCACCGCGCCGCGCTGCAGGCGCCCACCGAATTTCCATCTTCCTGCGCGGGCGAGGTCCAGCCATGAGCCAGGCCGCCAGCGCCCCCGCCCTACCTTCCGACCTGTTGCACGGTCTGGCGCTGCGCCCGCCCGTTGCGGCCTGGGACGGGCTGCGCTATCGGGGCAGCGTGCCCTTGCATGCACGGCTGCAGGACGCCCAGGCCATGGCCGGCGTGGTGGCCTCGGTGCAGCGCGGGCATTTTCTGGGCGTGGTGGCCGTGGCGCCTGTCCATGCCCGGCAGGCTGCTGCCAGCTTGGCTCCTGCCTGGGATAACCGACAGGAAGCCAAGGCCGCCAGCGTGCCCCTTTTGGCCGACAAGGCCGACCTGCCCGATTCCGGCCGCTATATCTGGCGCATGGCGGGCGCCATGTCTTGCGAAGGTGTTGCACGCACAGCCGTGTGGTGCCTGGACGGCCATGCCAGCATCTGGTTGCCGCCCTGCGATGCCGATGTGCGGCAGATGATCAGCCGCGAACTGGCCGCATTGCTGCAATGTACGGAGTCCGCGCTGCGGCTGTTCAGCCTGCCGGCCCCGGCGGCCGGCACCCCGCATGCGCTGGACCTCATGGACGCTGCCGCAGATGCGGCCCTGCTGTCGCAGGCTGTGGGCCGGCCAGTCAGCGTGGCCTGCGATGCCTGGGCTGCGGGCACCGCAGACAGCCGTGAATTGGTGCTGCGCGTGGATGTGCAGCCTTCGCAGGGGTTTGCCTCCGACACGCAGGCGCAGCTCCATGTGGTCAATACATCGCCGCAGCCGGACCTGCTGCAGTCCGACACGCCCTGGGCCGTGCGCCCCAGCATGGCGCGCCTGCTGAGCCAGCCCGAGCTGGCGCGCGCTGCTGCCCTGGCCACCGTACTCGATGCCGGTGAAGTGCACGAGCGCAAGCTGGCAGCCAGCCTGCGGCATGCCGGCGTCGATGATCTAAACGCCGCCCAGGTCTTTGCCCGCGAAAGCCGTTGGCATGAGCAGGCGCTGGATCAGGGTCGCGATCCCGTGCAATGGCGGCTGCAGCACCTGCCCGAAGGCCCGGTGCGCGATCTGGCGCAGCAGGTGGCCGAGCGTGCGCAGGCATCGCAGCAAGCACCGTCTTACCAGGGCGCCGATGGCCGCCTGCTGGGCCGGGGCTTTGCCACCGCCCAGCTGCAGACCCTGGATGCGCAGGGCGCCGACCTCCATGCCTGGAGCGCCTGGGTGGCCGAGGTGGCCGTGCATCCGCAAACAGGCGAGATTGAAGTGACCCGCGTGGTAGCCGGCCATGACAGCCGCACCCTGCAAGCGGCGCAGGCCGCCAGAACCCGGCCCGAGATCTTCCAGCAGGACCCGCAATTGCTGGCCGATGCGCGCCGGCTGCTGGGCACGGCCCCCGCTTTTGATGACTGGGCTGGTTCTGCCGCTGCAGCCGGCAAGCCTGGCTCCGATCTGGCGCAGCATGCGCCCGGCGATGTCGCAGTCATCCGCCAGGGCAGTCTGGCGCTGGACGGTGTGGCCACCTTGCCCGCCGCTGCCGCCATTGCCAACGCCATCCACCATGCGACGGGCGTGCGCCTGCGCGAAGTGCCTTTCCAGCCCGAGCAGCTGCGCCTGGCACTGGTCGGCGAGGGCGCGGGCAAACCATCCATTGCAGGGTCCGGCCGTGGCCGTGGCTGGGGCTGGCTGGCTGCGGGCGCCGCAGGCCTTGCCGGCATGGCCGCCATGGCCTGGCCGCTGAAGCCGGCCCTGCCGCTGACCGAGGGGCCCGACGTCTCCCTGTACTCGCCGCAGGCCCTGGAACGCGGCCGCCTAGTGGCGGCAGCGGGCGACTGCGTGGTCTGCCACACAGCCCCGGGCGGCGCGGCCAATGCCGGCGGCTTCGGGCTGGAGACACCGTTCGGCACCATCTACTCCACCAACATCACACCCGACAACGAAACCGGCATCGGCCGCTGGTCCTACGCGGCCTTCGAGCGTGCCATGCGCCACGGCATCCATCAGGATGGGCGCCAGCTGTATCCTGCCTTCCCCTACACGGCCTTTGCCAAATTCAGCGATGGCGATCTGCAGGCGCTGTACGGCTACCTGATGTCCCAGCCCGCCGTGAAGGCCAAGGCTCCCGAGACGAAGCTGGCCTTTCCCTACAACCTGCGCCCGGCCATGGCAGGCTGGAACCTGCTGTTCCACGACGCCACACCCTTCAAGGCCGACCCCGCGCGCAGCGCCGAATGGAACCGCGGCGCCTACTTGGTCGAAGGCGCAGGGCATTGCGCGGCCTGCCACTCGCCGCGCAATGCTCTGGGTGCCGAAAAGACCGGCATCCATTACCTGAGCGGCGGCGAGGCCGAAGGCTGGAGCGCGCCGGCGCTCAACCAGCTGGCCGGCGGCAAGCTGCCCTGGCGTCGCGACGAGCTATACCAATACCTGCGCACCGGATTCTCGGCACGCCATGGCGTGGCCGCCGGCCCCATGGCGCCCGTCATCCACGGCTTGGCCGAACTACCCGAGGCCGATGTGCGCGCCATGGTCACCTATCTGATGGAGTTGCCGGGCCAGGCGCCGCAGGCGGCTCATGAAATACCGGTGCAGGCCCAGGCCAAGGTCCAGGACGCGCCGGCTAGGGTGCTCGAACGCCACATCAATGGCGAGCGCATCTACCAGAACGCCTGCGCCGTCTGCCACGAGGCCGGCAGCGGCCCCACCCTGTTCGGCGTCAAGCCGCTGCTGGGCCTGAACACCAACCTGCATGCCGCCGCGCCGGACAACCTGGTCCAGGTCATCCTCAACGGCATACAGACACCCGCCAATGACGCCCTGGGCTATATGCCGGGCTTTAGGGACAGCCTGGACGACCGGCAGATCGCCGATCTGCTCGGCTATTTGCGCGAACGATTTGCACCGGAGGAGAAAGCTTGGCCAGACGATACGACGACGATTAGCCGGTTGCGTGCCCAAGTGCACGCACACCCGGAATAAGGGTGGAAACGGGCGGCGGCATAGGGGTGCCGCAGATACAGGAGGCGGCCCTCGGGTCCCGCTTCTGACGATCAGATGCTGGAGCAGGGCAGAGGCCGTCGCATTGCATGCGGGGCTCCAGACAACGACAGAGGTTTTTCGTGATCGGACCATGCGGATGGTGCCGAGGGGGCTTATTGCGCCAGAGGTTTTCTGGCAAGGCGCGTGTCGATAACGAATGGCGTCTTGGCGGAATGCGGATTCAACAGCGTTGCGGTGACTAAAAAGAGGAGTTCCTACATGTCATCTTCATTTATTTCTGTGGAAAAAGGCATCCAGACAGCAGGTGTCGGCCAGTTCCAATATCGGCTCTTCGTAATCTTCGGACTGGTCTGGCTGGCGGACGCCATG
Source organism: Comamonas resistens (assembly GCF_030064165.1). Taxonomy (NCBI): domain Bacteria; kingdom Pseudomonadati; phylum Pseudomonadota; class Betaproteobacteria; order Burkholderiales; family Comamonadaceae; genus Comamonas; species Comamonas resistens. Next base: position 178,605 of record NZ_CP125947.1, on the reverse strand, counting down.
CAGGTGCTGTCGATAGGCTTCAGCGCGCCGTCCATTGCCAAGACCTTCGGCAAGACGGTTCCGGAGGCGCTGCAGACCGGCACTTTCTTCTTCATCGGCATGCTGATCGGCGCCTTCGTGTTCGGCCGTCTGGCCGACCGCATCGGGCGCCGCCCGGTGCTGATGATGGCGGTGGTCATCGATGCGTGCTGCGGCGTGGCGTCGGCCTTCGCCCCCGAGTTCGCCTGGCTGCTGTTCCTGCGCTTCCTGACCGGTATCGGCGTGGGTGGCACGCTGCCGGTGGACTACACACACGATGATGGCCGAGTTCCTGCCCAGCGACCGCCGCGGCCGCTGGCTGGTGCTGCTGGAGTCGTTCTGGGCCGTGGGCACCATCTTCCTGGCCATCCTGGCGCTGGTGGCCGTGTCCTGGGGCGACGACGCCTGGCGCGTGATCTTCTTCGTGACCGGCATTCCGGCGCTGATCGGCGTGGTGCTGCGCTTCTACATCCCCGAGTCGCCCATGTTCCTGAACCGCAACGGCAAGTCGGACCAGGCCCGCAAGGTGCTTGAGCGCGTCGCCAAGGTCAACGGCAACTCGGCACCGATCCCCGAACTGCAGCCCGAAAAGCAGGAGCGCAAGTCGGTCTTCGCGCTGTTCTCGGGCGAGCTGCGCCGCCGCAGCCTCGCGCTGTTCCTGGCCTGGGCGCTGATCTCCATCGCCTACTACGGGGTCTTCGTCTACCTGCCGGTCAAGCTCAGCAGCGAGGGCTTTGCCTTCATGCGCGGCCAGGTCTTCCTGGTGGTGCTGGCGCTGGTGCAGCTGCCGGGCTTCGCGCTGTCGGCCTATGGCGTCGAGCGCTGGGGCCGCAAGCCCACGCTGATCGGTTTCCTGCTGCTCAGCGCCGTGGGCTGCATGTTCTACAGCCTGGGCTCGTCGCCCTTCGTGGTCATCGGCTCCACCCTGCTGATGAGCTTCTCGCTGCTGGGTACCTGGGGCGCGCTGTATGCGTTCACCCCGGAGGTCTATCCGACTGACCTGCGCGCCAGCGGCATGGGCATGGCCGGTGCCGTGGCCCGCTTCGGGGGCCTGTTCGCCCCCGCCATCATCGCTCCCATCATGGCCACCCACTTCACGCTGGCCCTGGTCGTGCTGTCCGCCATGCTGTTGGGTGGTGCGGTCTCGATCTGGGCGGTGGATGTGGAGTCGCGCAACCGAGCGCTGGATTGATGACTCCCTGAGCGGCCGGAGTCGCCTTTGCCACAAGGGCAAGGGCGTCGCTGGTGAGCTGGCTCAGCAACAAGGCCAGAAGGATTTTTCCTTCTGGCCTTTGTGTTTTTTAAGGTAATTCCTACCCAGATCGGACCAATATGGGTTGAATTTCGAAGGTGGGAGTTGCCTGCAAAAGCTTACGCAGCAAGGGTTTCAGGTCCTCATCGCGATGGTTGAATCGGTAGCACGTTTCTGCCAAATAAAATTTGCTGGGCACACCACGGTATGGATACAGCCAGTTCTTGGCGTAACTCCAGAAGCCCTCGATCCCATTGATGTGGTCTCGTCCAACCGGTTTGCCCTTCTCCTTGCGCACCACTACATGACCACCTCGTAGCCGCAAGGTGGCATAGGCCTGCCAGGCATCGGTGTAGTACAGCGAGCCCTCGCGGGTATGGGCCTGGATCTGCTCCATGATGGCTGCCTGGTCGTGGCGGGCAATCGGCGTAGCCTTCACTTGGCCATTGCGCTTGACGATGCCGAAGACCATGACCTTGCCAGCAGCTCCCCAGCCGCGCTTGCCGTGCTGAGCCCCGCCAAACGTGGTTTCGTCGCATTCCAGAGCGCCGGTGAAAGGCTCACGCAACTGTTCCTGCTGCGCCATGCAGGCGCGGATCAGTCGGTAGAAGCGCTCGCGCGATTTATCGCTGACCGACGTGTCAAAACGCTGCCGATACACCGGCACACCGAACACGAACAACTCCAGCAGACCGGTCTTGCTGCGGCTACTCAACCGTACCGAATCCCACACAGACGTCCAACTGAACCGCTTGCCGCACGCACGGCACTTGAGCCGTCCATCGGACAGTTTGTAGGGCCTGCTTGCGGAACATTCAGGACATCGTTTCATCGTCGGACCAGCGTAACTCTGGTCCGGTTTGGGTGGGGATTACCTTTTTTAAAGGGCTCAGCAGCTCAGCCGGAATCGCTGCCCTCCAGCATTTTCTTGAGCAGGAAATCCAGCGCCAGACGCTCGGCCGGATTGAGCCGGCCATAGGTGCTTTCAGTGATCTGCTGGGCAAAAGGTTCCATCTCGCGCACCAACTGCTGGCCAGCCTCGGTCAGGCTGATAACCACCTTGCGGCGGTCGATGCGGTCATGGTCCACCTGCACCAGTTCGCGCTGCTTGAGCCGATCAACCACGCCGCGTATCGTGGCCTGGTCAATGACCGTGGCCTTGACGATGTCGGCCAGCGAACTGCCGCTGTTGTCGCGAACCGAGCACAGCACCACAAATTGTGCCGCCGTGAGCTGCGAGTCGGGGATGTAGTGCTGAAAGAGCGCCGCATGCCGCTGGTAAACGCGCCGCAGCAGGTGACCGATTTGGTCGGAAAAGCGGTAGCCGTCATGGTCGGCTGTAGCGGTTGGCGGATTTGTCATTGATGCATGAGCTTAGCAAAGATCGACAGCATGGGATGGGGAAACTCATGGATGGATTGGATCCATCCACCACTTGATCACATTTGATATAGATACACATCGCCGCGCTTGAAATGGCACAGAGACAAGCGAGGAGCTGTAACTGCAACGGCTCTGATAAGGTGATTGGGCAGGATGCCTCCACAATTCGCACACAATTGCTCGACAGGTCGGAAAGATTGCACGGCCACACTGCGCCCGCATACTTTCCGGAGTCTTTTCTGCTGTGATCAATACCGCCCAACTGCTGGCCGACGAAGCCCAATACTGCTCGTTCGGCGACACCGTCCACTACGTCAATCCCCCCAAGATCTTCACCGGCTGCGAAGGCAGCTATATGTACGACGACGCGGGCACACCTTATCTGGACCTGCAGATGTGGTATTCGGCCGTGAACTTCGGCTACAAGAACCCGCGCCTGGAAGCCAAGATGATCGAGCAGCTCAAGGAGCTGCCCCAGGTTGCCAGCCAGTACCTGCACCCGACCAAGATCGAGCTGGCCAAGTTCATCGCCCAGGACGCCGAAAAGAAGTGGGGCAGCAAGGGCCGCGTGCACTTCAACGTGGGCGGAGCCCAGGCCATCGAAGACTCGCTGAAGGTGGTGCGCAACGCCAGCAACGGCAAGAGCCTGATGTTCGCCTTCGAGGGCGGCTACCACGGCCGTACGCTGGGCGCCTCCAGCATCACTTCGAGCTACCGCTACCGCCGCCGCTTCGGCCATTTCGGCGACCGCGCGCAGTTCATCCCCTTCCCCTATCCCTTCCGTCGTCCCAAGGGCATGACGTCCGAGGAGTATTCGGACCAGATCGTGCGCGAGTTCGCACGCAAGTTCGAGAACGAATACCACGCGGTCTGGGACCCCAAGACCAACCAGTGCGAATACGCGGCCTTCTACGTGGAACCCATCCAGGGCACGGGCGGCTACGTCGTGCCTCCACCCAACTTCTTCAAGGGCCTCAAGAAGGTGCTGGACGACCACGGCATCCTGATGGTGGTCGATGAAATCCAGATGGGCTTCTGGCGTACCGGCACGCTGTGGTCGGTGGAGAACTTCGGCGTCAACCCCGACGTGTTGGTCTTCGCCAAGGCGCTGACCAACGGTCTGAACGCCCTGTCGGGCCTGTGGGCACGCGAAGAACTGATCAACCCCACGGTGTTCCCACCTGGCTCGACCCACTCCACCTTCGCTTCCAACCCGCTGGGCACGGCCCTGGGCCTGGAAGTCATGAAGATGACCCACGAGATGGACTTCGGCCGTCAGGTGCGCGAATCGGGCGCCTATTTCCTCGAAGGCCTCAAGGAGCTGCAAAAGCGCCACAAGGAAATCGGCGATGTGGACGGCCTGGGCCTGGCCCTGCGTGCCGAGATCTGCACCGAAGACGGCTTCACGCCCAACAAGGCGCTGCTGGACAAGATGGTCGACATCGGCCTCGAAGGCGGTCTGGAATACAACGGCCAGAAACGCGGCCTGGTGCTGGACGTGGGCGGCTACTACAAGAACGTCATCACCTTCGCTCCTTCGCTGATGATCACGCGTCCCGAGATCGACGAAGCCATGGTGCTGCTGGATCAATTGCTGACCAAGGCAAAGGCTGCCTGATACAGCAAAACTCAAGTCAAAATAGCATTAAGCGCTTTACCAACAAGCGCCTGATGCTACTGAATTGATTGTTTGCGTATGCTTGAAATGATGAGGGACAAGCCTTATCGCAACCAGCTCGAACCCAGCGGACTGTTGAGGCAGTTCACCAGCCACCCCCCAGAAGGCTTTGCCTTGCTGAAGGACTGGCCGGCACCTGCCTTCAGCGCCCCATTCGACCTGTTGACCACCGCAGATGACGCGCTCAAGGCGCGTCTTTTGTCGTTTCCGGGCGGTCACTGGCTGAGCTCCAGGCTGCGCCTGCAGACCGACTTTGTCGGCACCACGGTCAGCGAATATGCGTTGCTGCCTCAGACTGAAGATGCCATGCAGCTGGCCCAGCAACTGCGCAACCACGCCGGGCGCAGGATGCTCACCATCGTCAAGGACTTGCCCCAGGCCTCGCCCCTACTGAGCAGCGAAGACAACGCCGCGTCCGCCACACTGCTGCAGGCGCTGAAGGAGCAGGGTTTCATCGCCGTGGAAGGCCAGGCCCTGGCCTATGTGTCCATTGATTTCACCAGCCCGGAAGAATACCTGGCGGGCCTGTCCAAGAACCGGCGCAGCAGCCTCAAGCGCAAGCTCAAAAGCCGTGCGCAACTGGCGATCAAGCGCATTCCCACAGGCCCCGCATTTGCCGATGACGCAAGCGTGGACGCGTACTACGCGCTGTTCGAAGCCGTGTATGCACAAAGCGAAATTCATTTCGACAAGCTCACCCGTGCTTTCTTTGCCGATTTGCTGCGCGATGCGGACAACGGCGGCATGGTGTTCGAATACCGGGATCTGCAAAGCAATGCCTTGCTGGGCTGGAATCTCTGCTTCGAGCATGGCGGCAAGTTGATCGACAAATACATAGGTCTGTCCTACCCCGCAGCCCGCGAAGCCAATCTGTATTTTGTGAGCTGGATGGTCAATCTCGAATACGCACTGGAGCGCGGCCTGAGCCACTATGTGGCGGGCTGGACCGACCCCGAAGTCAAGGCCCAGCTTGGCGCCCGCTTCACCATGACTCAACACGCGGTGTTTATCCGCAACCCTTTGCTGCGCGCGTTGGGACGCCGCTTTGCCGGGCATTTTGAAAGCGATAGCCAATGGAAGTAAGCCCCCTGGGGCGCTACGCGCCTTCCCCCAGAGGGGGACGACCGCCTCGGTGCGGGGCGGCCCTTCCTCGCTGTCCCGCAGCTTGGCCGCGCCGGTTTTATGGAGAGTGATGACATGGTGTGGCAACCCGTAATACTCGACATGGATGGTTCTGTGGGTCCACTGGCCGACGAGCTGCGCCTGCCGCTGCAACCGTGGCAGGAAAGGGTGCGCTTTGGCTGCGGCCTTGGCACCTTCAAATGCTTCACCGCAGCCATGCAGACTGCCCTGCCCGAGCGGCATGGCACGGTGCTCATGGGCAGCGGTGATTTTCATCACCTGAGCTGGCCGCTGATAGAGCGCTGCATTGCACAGCAGGGCTTCAGTGCAGCACGCCCATTGCGTGTCGTGGTGCTGGACAACCATCCGGACAATATGCGCTTTCCCTGGGGCGTGCATTGCGGCTCCTGGGTACGGCGCGTGGCCATGCACCCTGCAGTCTCCCAAGTCCATGTGGCGGGCATCACCTCTCAGGATATTGGTTCGGGCCATGCCTGGGAGAACTATCTGCGGCCACTGCGTGCCGGCAAGCTCACCTACTGGAGCTGCGGCGTGGACACCGGCTGGGCCAGGCGCTTGGGCGCGGGCAAGGCATTTCGCAGCTTTGCCAATATCTCGGAGCTGGTGAAGGCGCTGTCCAACCATCTGCATGCCTGGCCACAGGACACTTATCTGAGCATTGACAAGGATGTTTTCGCTGCCGAGGTTGTGCGCACCAACTGGGACCAGGGCCAGATGCTGGAACAGCAGGCTGTCCAGTTGATCGATGCGCTGCACGGACAGATCACAGGCAGTGACATCACAGGTGATGTGTCGTCATGGCACTATGCCACCTGGTGGAAGCGCCTGCTGAGTGCCGGAGACGGACAGGACACGCAGATTGATGCCGCCACGCTGGCAGCATGGCAGGCTGGACAACACGGATTGAATCAAAGGCTGGTAGCGCATATCGCTGCCAGCCACACGGGATAAACATCACTTTCAACGCCTCGCGCGAACTTGTTTCAAGGAGCTGACATGCTGGACCGGTTGACCGAAAAATTGCTGCAACGCGCATTCGATCCATTGGTCAGGACTGGTCAGCTGCAAGTCGTCACGCCTGCAGGCACCACGCTGACATTTGGCGACGGCGGCCAGCCTCAGGCCCGCATCCGGTTCACCGACAAACGCGCCGTCTTCGCGCTGCTGCGCGACCCCGACCTGAACTTTGGCGAGATGTTCATGCAACAGCGCCTGCTGGTCGAGCAAGGCACGGTCTACGATGTGCTGGAGCTGGTGCTGCGCGGTGCCAAGCATGTGCCTGTCAGCGCCACCGTGCAGATGCTGGATGCCTGGCGCATGAAGCTGCGGCCCTTGCTGCAGAACAATCTGCGCAGCAAATCGCGCGCCAATGTGGCACACCACTACGATCTGGACGACAGGCTGTATCAGCTGTTTCTCGATAGCGAGCGCCAGTATTCCTGCGCCTATTTCGAGCAAGGCAATGAAGATCTCGAAACCGCACAACTGGCCAAGAAGCGCCATATCGCGGCCAAGCTGCTCATCGAGCCAGGCCAGCGCGTGCTCGACATAGGCTGCGGCTGGGGCGGGCTTTCGCGCTATCTGGCCGAAGTTGCAGGTGCGGGCCATGTCACCGGCATTACCCTGTCCACCGAACAACTGGCCGGGGCCCAGCTCAAGGCCGGACAGTCACCGCAAGCCGCGCAGCTTGAATACCGGCTGGAGGACTACCGCGATACACGGGGACCCTTTGACCGCATTGTCTCGGTCGGCATGTTCGAGCATGTGGGCACCCGGTTTCATGACGCCTTTTTTCGCAAATGCCATGAGCTGCTCAGCGACGACGGCGTGATGCTGCTGCACTTCATTGGCAACAGCGATGTGCCGGACTTCAACAACCCCTGGATAGAACGCTACATCTTTCCCGGCGGCCATATACCGTCGATGTCCGAGTTCACGCCGGCCATCGAACGCTCGGGCCTGGTGGTCTGCGACATCGAGGTGTTGCGCCTGCACTATGCCCAGACCCTGCGCCTGTGGCGCGAGCGCTTCATGGCGCGCCGCGCCGAAGCGGCAGCGCTGTATGACGAGCACTTCTGCCGCATGTGGGAGTTCTATCTGTCCATGTCCGAGACGGCCTTCCGCTATCAGGACATCGCCATCTTCCAGGTCCAGCTCGCGCGCCGCCAGGAAGCTGTGCCGCTGACGCGCGACTATGTGGCAGAACGCGAGGCACAGCTGCGTGTGCGAGAGAGCGGTTCGGGCAACACCGCAGCAGATGCTCACGCCGCGCCGCAAAAGAGCATGTCGATGGTTTGAGGTCCGCTTCAGACCAGGCCGGCAATCCGCCACTGCTCGACGGAGAATTCCTTGCGTATCAGCTTTTCCTCGAGCAAAAAGCGCTTGGCTTGCGCGAGCAGGTTCAGGCCCTGTTGCGGATAGCTCTGATCAGGCAGGTTTGACAGCGGTATGGCGGCCTTGACGGCCTGCAATGGGAAACCACTGGCCTCGGCATGGAACGCGTAGTAGGCCTCGCTGTCGGTGCGTATTTCCTTGAGTGCAGCATTGCGAGCCCGCACCCAGGCAGCCGGCAATTGCGGCACTCTTTCCAGCAGTTTGGGCGCCGCCACGACCACCGATGTGCCCAGCAACTGCGGCGTCTGCAGTGCCTCGGCCAACACCGGAAAGCCCTGGCTGATCAGCAAGGGGCCAAGATTATTGGGAGCCGCAAATGCAGCTACATCCCCACGCTCCAGCGCAGGCGCGCCATCCCTAGGCAACATATGCACGACCTTGACCTTGCCGGACAGGCCTTGCAGCTTGAGCAGGCCCAGCACAAAACGGTGCATATAGGAGCCCAAGGCCACCCCCACCACCTTGCCCTGGAGCTCCTGCAGGCTCTTGACGCCCGTGCGCGGCGTCAGCAGCCAGGCATTCATGCCCACACTGTCAAAGCCCAGCAAGCGCCCCTGAAAGCCCTGTGCATGAGCGACGATGGCAGGCGTATCGCCGTAAATTCCTATGTCCAGATGGCCTGCTATCAGTGCCTCGTTGAGATCGGGTCCATTGGGAAACACACGCGTCACCACTTGCGTGATGCCTTGCGGCTCCAGCTCGCGCTGCAAAATGCCCTGCTGCAGCGCCCAGCCCGTGGCATAGGCTGGCTTCCTGCCCGGACCGATATAACCGAGGCGCAGGGTTTGCGCGGTGGCCGCGGTCTGTGCCATGGCCCAGCCCGGCACAGCCGAAGCCAATGCGGCCAGCAACCACTGGCGGCGCTGCAGAGAAGACACAGCAGTGATTTGCGAAAAAGAATGCTGAAGTTCTGACATGAGAGGAAGTCTTTCAGTGCGCACGCGCCAGCAGCTCGAAGCTGGCATCCAGACTGGCGGTTGACTGGCGTCCCTTGCCCCAGCCTATGGAGGCTCGATAGCTACCCATCAGGGCTTGAGTCGCAGACGCAGCCTCTTCGGCCTGCGCGGGTGCATCCGCCACCGGAGCGACATAGAGGGCATCTTCCGGGCAATACAGCTCGCACATAAAGCAGGTCTGGCAATCGTCCTGACGCGCAATGCGCGGCGGCTTTCCGGCCACGATCTCGAAGACATTGGTGGGGCAGGCATGAACGCAGATATTGCAGCCCGTGCAGCGCTGGGCGCTGACGATTTCAATCATGCAAAAACCTCCTCTGACAATGAGTCTTTGACAGGCAGACGGCCTACCCAGATTTCATCGAGTCCGCCTGCAATCAAGCGATGCCTTTGCTCAGGGTCCTGATGCTGATGGTCGCGGCGCCTGTGCATGCCGCGAGTTTCCGTGCGCTGCAAGGCGCTGCGGTACATCCAGCGTGATGTGGCCAGCATGGCTGCGGCCTCTCGCAGACGCAGCCGCTCTGTCATATCACCTACCACCGCACCTGCGCGCAGTTGCTGCCACAGGCCATCGAGGTTCTGCAGGGATTGCTGCAGCTCGTCTGACTGGCGGCTCCAGTTGCGCTGATAGGGGAAGACCTCGGCCTGCACGCTTGCAATCAGTTGCCGGCTGTCGAGCGGTGTTGACCCCTGCTCCTGCAAGCCAGTCTGGCCCGCACGGTACAAAGGCTTGCGGCCCAACTTGTTGTGCAAAGCGAAATCAGCGGCCCCCGCGCCGGCCCAGAAGCCCGATGACACGGCCCAGGCCGCGTTATGGCTGCCGCCGCCGGTAAAGCCACCGCAGATCAGCTCCCGCGTAGCGGCATCGCCTGCGGCATACAGGCCTGGTACAGAGGTTGCGCAATCGTCGGCCACGATATCCAGTCCGCCTGTGCCGCGTACCGTGCCCTCCAGCCTCAGGCTGACAGGAAATAGCTCATGAAACGGATCTATGCCCTGACGATCGAACGAAACGAAAAAATTGGGTTGCGCCGTGCGCATCCAGGCCTGAATGCGCGCATCGGCCTTGTCCAGGCGCGCGAACACAGGTTGGGTCTGCAGGGTCTGGGCAATCACGCTGCGCCCGCGCGAGGAGCCCGCGCCTTCGATAGGGCGGCCATCGGCGTAGTAAAAACTGGCCCAGTTGTAGAACAGTGATTTGGTGACCGAAGAAAAGGCAGGCGCCAGCCCATAGGCATTGGAGAACTCCATGCCCGACAGCCTGGCCCCTGCTTCTGCTGCCATTAGATAGCCATCACCGGTAAGCACATTGCAGCCCAGGGCGCGGCTCAGAAACGCGCAACCACCCGTGGCAATCACCGTGGCACCAGCACGCACCTGCCAGCGGTCCTGCGTCTGGCGGCGCACGCCGCTGGCGCCGCAGACAGTCCCGTCATCATCGAGCAATAGCTCCAGCGCCGGGCTGTGGTCGAGAATGCGCGCGCCTGAGGCCTTGACCTGCTTGCGCATGAGGCGCATGTACTCCGGGCCTTGCAGGGAGTTGCGGCGCAGCGCACCTTCTGCATCCACAGGAAAGGGGTAGCCCCATTCGGTCAGCAGCTCGATATTGCTCCAGGTCTGCCCCAGCACGCGGTCCATCCAGGCTTGCTCTGCCAGCATGCCACCCATGGCATAGCGGCTAGCCTTGGCTTTCTCGCGCAAATCGCCCTTGTTTTCCACATGCCAGATACCGCAGCCCGAAGGTGCAGTGGCACCCGAGGTGCCGCAATACCCTTTGTCCACCAGCGCCACGCTGGCTCCATACCCTGCCGCGCTGATGGCGGCCCAAGCACCTGCGGGACCGCCGCCAATGATCAGCACATCCACATCGTGCTGTACGGCGGCTGCTGTGTCGGCGACCCTCTGCTCTGTTGATGTTTTCGCACCCATTTCCACGACTCCTTTGGCTCTCTGCCTTCACGCCATGCAGCGTTTCGGCTCGGTACCAATTCAGTGTAGAAACGGCGTGTTCAAAACGGAACGAATGGATTTCTATATCTTTATTGCGGACAAATTGCTGCTCACAGACGCTGGTGTCATCCTTGCAGCAGTGCCCCCTCAAGAACCGACAAAAACTGCGCAAAGCGCGCGTCATCCAGCCAGGGGCTGTTGCTGATGGCCAGCAGGCGCCCGGCCCAATCCCGCGCCTGACTTACATCGTCATCGCATGCAGACGCCAGCACATGACCATAGCGTCCATAGTCGGGCAGCGCATGGACAAAGGGCAGCGACAGGCCGCTGCCATCGCCCCAGTGCGCACGCATCACGGCGTCTCTGATCCGCTGGCTGGGCAAGCGCAGCAGGATCACCGGCCACACACCTTGTGCAGCAGGCGTGGCATCGGTCACCACATCCAGCCCGCAATCCTTCAATTGCGCCACACGCATCCTGGCTTGCTCCGCCGTCGTGCGTTGAAAATGGTGCAGACGGCGCAACGCTCTGGCACCCACGGCCTGACGCCAGCGTCCCAGACTGTGCTGCGGGATGTGGTCATCAAAATCATCCCCGGCCGCCTCTACCCAATCACCACGCGACAGCGATGCAGCCAGCGGCTTGCCATAGGCCAGGTGCAGCCAGCGAGGGCGATAGAGCAGCGCATACCCCAGCAACTCCACGCTGCGCCGAAGCTCCCACCAAGGGCTGAATCTGGTGGTACGCCCGGCGGCCTTCAATGCAGCACGCATGGCGGGGTCCCGCGCGATCAGCACACCGCCCTCAAACGTGCTCAGCCCCTTGCCCACGGCCAGGCTGAAAAACCCCACATCCCCTTTGAGCCCCACGGACACGCCATCGCTGCGCGCGCCCAGCGCCTGGGCCGCATCCTCGATCACATAGGCGCCCACGGCACGCGCAGATTGCAGGGCAGCCTCCACATCGGCCACGCGCCCGCAAAGATGCGTGGGCAGCACGGCCAGGGTCTGCTCGCTGCACAAGGCCTGCAAGCGCTCGGCATCCATGTCCAGGGTATCGCTGCGCAGATCGCACAGCCGCAGTTGCAGACCGCACTGCGCCACTGCCAGGGCAACCAGCGGACAGGTGTAGGCCGGCGCGATGACCTCGCGGCGCTGCGGCTTCAGCGTTTTGAGAGCCCGCAATGCCACCATGAGCGCCGATGTCCCCGAACACTGCAGCTGCACCTCGGGTACCGCCAGCCAGCCAGCCATTAGCTGTGCGAAATTTCCCGCACCCCATGGCCACAAATCTGCGCTCTGCAATGGCAGACCGGCAGTCGGTGGAACGGTGATTTCGCGCATATCAGTGCGCCTTTTCAACCTCTTGTGTCTCGCTGACGGCCAGGCACATGATGCCAGCCACGATGAACAGGCAACCGATGATCTGCGGCCAGCCGATGGGCTCGTTGAACAGCCAGTAGGAGATGGCCAGCACCGAAATGATTTCCAGATGCGATGCTGCAAAAGCCGGGCCAATAGGGGCGTGTTTGAGCAGGCTCATCCAGGTGAAAAAAGCACCGATATAGCCAACGAACGCCCCATAGATCCAGGGCTGGCCGAACACGCGCAACAGCCAGCCGGTCGAGAACTCCAGCGGCAGTGCGGAATCTCCGGCCTGCTTGAAGCTGAGCTGCGCCAGCGTGTCAAAAGCCATGAGCACCAGAAAGCCGATGATGTAAAAACGCTTCATCTTGAGTTATCCATGACGTCGAACTTTGCCCCGACGCTTAAAACAAGCCTGTTCCAGGCCAGGGACAGCGAGCAAGGGCCGCCCCGCCGCGAAGCTGTCGTCCCCCTTGGGGGAAGGTGCGTAGCGCCTCAGGGGGTCAGTCCCACAATAGCCACACCGATGGACACCAGCACAATGCCGACCACGCGCATGGGGGCCAGCTTTTCGCGAAACAGCACGCGGCCCAGAATCATGATGGCCACGATATTGATAGAGCCCAGCAACACGCCATCCGACAGCGGCACCAGCGACAGAAACGCCAGCCAGACCAGGAATTCCGCCACATAACAGGCGATACCCACCCAGAGCCAGGGCCTGGCCAGCATGAAGCGCCAGCGCTCCATGCCATCCCGATCCCCTGGTTCGCTCGCAGCCGCCTTGAAAGCCAGCTGACCGCCACTGTCCACCAACACATTGAGCACCCACAGAGTCACAACCAGAGGCGAAAGATCACTGCCCATTCAAACCTCTGACAAAGCCTTGACGAGTGCAGCGGAGCTGGCGATGCGCGCAATGAAGTCATTCATCTTCGCTATCACGGTGCGGCGCTCACGGTCTATGGTGACCATGTGATAGCAGTTGTCCAGCAACACCAGTTCGACATTGGCATTCACCGCCCCGCGTTGAATATCGTAGGCGTTGCTGACCGAGGAAATATCGTCTTCCTTGGCGTGGATGACCAGGCCGGGCGAGCGCAGCTTCTGTAAATTGGCCTGCACGTTGGCAGACAAGGCCCGCAGCTCGATGACACTCCACCATGGGTTGCCAGGCAAGCCCGCGGCCGAGCTGTCGCCACTATTCATCTGCTCCACCACGCGTGCGCGCAGGGCTTCATCCTTGATGCCGTAGGGCGGCGCCTCCATGAAGACGCTGTTGCGGCCAATGCCCAGCAGACGGAACAGAGGCAGCAAAAATGCCAGCTTGGTATAGGCAGGAATGCTCCAGCCGTCATAGCGGAAGGTCGTGGACAGGGCGCAAACGCCGGCCACCTTGTCGGGGTGGCGTTCGGCCACGGCCAGCGACAGCAGCGCGCCCATGGACAGGCCCGCGACGACCACATGGTCTACATGCCCGGCAAAGCGCTGCAGACCCGACTCCGCGCTGGCCAGCCAGTCCGTCCAGCGCGCGGCGACCAAGTCTTCCATGCTGCCGCAGTGACCTGCCAGCTGTACGCCATAGATAGTGAAGCCCTGCTTGTTCAAACCCTTGCCCAGCAGGCGCATTTCGGCTGGCGTGCCAGTCAGGCCATGAATCAACAGCACACCCGTGCGAGCATTCTGGCCAACACCCGGCATGACGAATTCATGTGGAGTCAGGCACAGCTGCTGCAAGCCTTGCTGCTGCATCTGCGCATACCCGTCAGCAACATTCATGCAGCCAGCTCCATACCCAAAATGACCTGCTCCAGCAATTGCGTGGCCTGCCCGAAATGCTCGAAGCGGGCGTGTGCAATGCCCTGGCTCTCGCAATGGCCGATCAGCTTGTATTTGGCCAGGACAAAATCGGCCTTGCCGGAGACACAGAAGTCCGAAGTGCTGTCGCCGATATAAAGCACACGGCCATGCACGGCCTGCTGTTCGGCCAGACGTTCGCATTTGCAGTTGCCGCTAGCACGTGCGCAGCGTGCGCTGGCCCAGGGTGACTCCAGGCGCCAGCTGCGTTCGCCTGTCTGTACCAGGCGATTGGCGATGACCTCCAGGTCCACCAGGCCGTGGCGTGTCAGCACATGACGGATCGCATAGTCGATGCCGTCGCTGACCACCTGCACCTTGATGCCAAGCGCCTTGGCTTCGGCAGCAAAACCCGCAAAGTGCGGATCGATCTCGATAGTGTCCAGATGCTGCTGCAGCTCGCTCTCGCTCATGTCCAGCAAGGCCACCTGGCCCTTCATGCACTCGCGCGAACCGATATCGCCACGTTCCCAGGCGTCTTCCAGCTCCTGCCAGCCGGGCTTGCCGAAACGGTTGAGCAGGGTATCGGTCACATCCAGCAGGCTGATGGTGCCGTCGAAGTCGCTTTGCACCATCCAGCCTGTCGAGGATTGAGACGAGGAAGACGAAAAAATTGGAATACGCTTATTCATGGAAGCTGACCCTCACGTTCTGGCCCACCTTGGCATTGACTGGAGGCTGGTCAAAGGCCAGCACGGTTTCGACGATACGCACGGGACCGCGCTGCGTGTCGTCCTGCAGACGCGCCGTGCCATATACCGGGCTGACGCGCAGCACCGTCGCTGATGGCAGATCCTGCTTCGTCGGAGCAGCGTCGCCATCCACGCTCACCTGGGCTTTCATGCCTTCACGAATCGCGGAAACAAAGCTCTCATTGACCTCCGCACGCACGATCAGAGGACGCTGTGGCAGCAGCACCGCCACATGGCTTCCGCTTTGCAGCATGCTTCCCACTTGTGTTTCCAGGCGCACCACTGTGCCCGCCTCGGGTGCGCGCAACTCATGGCGCTGCTGCAAGGCTCGCAGCTGCTCCACCTTTCGCTTTGCCACCGTGGCCTCCGCACCTGCAATATCCACCTCGGCCTGTGCATCGCGCAGAGCCTGCATGGCTTCATCCACATTCTGCAAATCGGCCGCGCCTTGCTTGGCAGCGGACTGCCAGCGTGTCAGCGCGGTCTTGAGCACAGGCAGGCGCTCCTGCCGGGTTTTGAGCTTGGTCTGGGCCAGTTGCAGCTCCGACTCGGCAACGGCCAGATCCGCGCGCGCAGCATCATCGGCCATGCGCAGCACAAGCTGGCCCTTTTGCACCGCTTGACCTTCCTTGATCAGCAATTGTTGCACCAGGCCAGGAGCCGCCGCTGAAAGATCGAGCAAGCCACCTTCCACATCGATCTTGCCTCGCGCCACCGCGACCTGACTTTGTGGCTTGGCCTGCGCTGCCGCAGAGGTCACCACGGATGCGGAGTCCGAAGAGGGAGAGCACCCAGCCAGCGCCAGCAGGGCTGCTGCCAGCACTGGCATCCCCGGCATGAGGCTGAAACTCATTGGGCTACGTTTCATGAATTATTCCTTGATGGGGCTGTTCTGGCGCCAGTCGCTGCGGATGGCGCCGTCTTCCATGCCCAACACGCGGTCTGCGTGGCGCACCAGTCGCGGGTCGTGGCTCACGCACAGCACGGTAGTGCCGTGGGTGCGCGCCGCCCGGTGCAGTATGTCGATCACGCGCTGGCCGCTTTCGGCATCCAGCGCACTCGTGGGTTCGTCAGCAAACAGCAGCTGCGGCTCCTTGGCCATGGCACGGGCAATGGCCACGCGCTGCTTTTCGCCGCCCGATAGCTGGGCCGGCCGCATATGGCTGCGGTGTGAGAGGCCCACTTCATCCAGCGCCTCTTTGGCACGGCGCAATGTCTCGGCGTTCTTGAGGCCCATATAGCCCAGCGGCAATTGCACCTGCTCCAGAGCCGTCAACGCGGGGAACAGATTGAAGCCCTGGAAGACAAAGCCCGTATGGCGCAGGCGAAACTTCTCCAGCGCTCCAGCGCCAAGCTTGGCCAGGTCCTGTCCCAGCGCCAGCGCACGACCACCATCGGGCTTCTGCAGGCCGGACATCAGCGACAGCAGCGTGCTTTTGCCGCAGCCCGAGGGGCCGGATATCAGGCTCAGCTCACCGGCATAAAGACTTACGGATAGCCCTTGCAGCACGTGCACCTGAACGATGCCCGACACAAAGGACTTCTCCAGGCGAATGGCTTCGAGGCTGGGCGCTGCGTCTTTGGCAGCCATGGTTTTTGGGGTGCGTTCCACGATCTGGTCTTGCATGTTCCAGGCCTTAACGCAGCAAGGTGGCAGGGTCGGCGCGCAGCAGGCTGCGCATGGCGCCCAGACCGGACAGCAGCGACAACACGGCGATCAGAATTCCGCAGGCCAGCACCGCAGGCAGATTGATGGCCACGGGCACACGGTAGCTCGATGCAATGCTCAGCAGCACCGCGCTGGTCAGGGCGGCCAGGACAAATCCCAGGCCCCCAATCCAGCAAGCCTGCTCCACCACCACCCGGCCCAGGGATGCACGGCTGACCCCCAAAGCATTGAGCACCGCATACTCGCGGGCAGAACCTGCGACCACGGCCTTCAACGACTGGCTGGTCACGATCGCCCCCACGAGGCAAACAATGATGGCCATGAAGAGCACACCTGCACCGGCCCCGGTGTCCAGCATCCAGTAGCGCTGCGAGCGACGCGAAAATGCCTCGGCCGTCCAGACCTCATAAGGCCCGAAGCTGCTGCCGGCCTTGCTCAGCCGCGCCTGAGCCTCGCTCAACTTGGCGCCTTGCTTCAAGCGCGTCACAAAATAGGTGCTGCCGTGTTCTGCATGCATCTCGGCGATCTCGCGGGCGGTGGCCAGAGACGCCAGGATATTGACGCCGCCCAGCCCTCTGAGCCCATCCACGGCCGCCACAATCTTCACGGCATGGCTATTGATCCAGGCCGTGCTGCCCTCCTGCGCTCCCAAGGTCCCCAGGTCGGCCCGATCCACAATCACCGCTCCGGGCTCACGCAGCAGCTGACGCTGCCAGGAGGTAAGCACTTTGGTGAACATCATGGAGCCCTCGGCCGTGCTGATGCCGGAGAGATAGACGGAGACGCCGCCTCCTGCTGCACCTTGCGCCACGGAGCCCGAACGCCAGTCACCATCGAGCCAGACATAAGGCTCCACATTCGCCACATCGGGGTCCATGCGCAAGCGCATCTCAACATCGCTGCCGATATTGCGGCCGAAGTTGACGCTCTGAGTGCCGGGATAGCCAACCCAGAGATCTGCCGATGATGCCGTCACATAGATCGCGGCAGAGCCAAAAATCCCCAGCACCAGCGCAGCCTGCATGGCCAGCAGAACACCCGAGAACCCTACGGCAAACACCGAAGGGACAAAGCGCCGCCACTCATGAATCAGCGTCTTGCGAGCCAGTGCAATCATGGTTGCACCTCGGCTTTTTGCACAACAGCAACCTCATCCAGCGGAGCGGCTCCCACTGCCTTGTAGAGCGCCACATAGGCCAGCGCCTCTGCGGCCTTGGCAGTTGCCAGCTCGCTTTGCGTCTGCAAGCTGGCGCGCGCGTTGTCCAGGCCAGTCAGCTCGCTGGACAGCCCCAGCTTCTGACGTACCGCCTGCGCCTTGTCGCGTGCCGCATGAATCTGCTGCGCGGACAGCAAGGCCTGTTGGCGTTGCTGCTGGGCAGCAATGGCCGCCAGTGCGCCCTCGGCTTCGGCAATGCCGTTGAGAACCGCCTGACGGTAGGCCTTGATGCTGGCTTGCAGCGCCAGCTCCTTGCCATCGGCCACCGCACGACGGCGGCTCCAGTCAAACAGCGGAATATCGATCTGCGGTCCGACCATGGGAATGTAGTCCGAGGTCGTTCTATGGTTGCGCGTCAGGTTGTAGGCAAACAGCAGCGAGCCCGTCAGCGTCAGACGAGGATATAGCGCCGCACGCGATACACCCACCTCTGCCGCAGCCTGTTCCACCGCGGCCTCGGCGCTTTGAATATCGGGGCGCCTGCGCAGCAGATCGGCCGGCAACACCGCAATCGCCTGCAGTTGAGGCAAGGCCGCTGCGGCATCGGCTTGCAGCCATTGCGGCTCGGGACGGTCGCGCCCCAACAAGGCCGCCAGCGCATGAGCGGCTCGCGCCTGGGCTTCATCCAGTGTGGTCAACTGTGCCTGTACGCCGCGCAACTGCAACTGCTGCTGCTCCAGCGTCTGGGTATCGGCAAGCCTTTGCGCCTGCCTGACCTGCAGCAGCTCCAGCTGCCTCTGTGCCTGCTGCTGCTGGCTCAGTGCCAGACCACGCTGTACCTGAGCCTGCCGGATATCCAGATAGCGATGTACCACATCGGCAACCAGGGCTACCCGCGCCGCGTGCAACTGAGCCTGTGCATCCAGCACACCGGCATCGGCTGAACGGCGGGCCGCCTGCGAGTCGCCAAACAGGCCCAGATCCCAGCTCACGTCAATGCTGGCATGGAAGTAGGAATCGACCGCCGCAATATCCTGCAGGGTTTTGCCTCCCGCGCTGACGACTGGCATGAAGGTGGCGTTGCTCGCTCCGGCCAGCAAGCGCTGCTGCCGCAGCCGCAGTACCGCCTGGGCCACATCCAGGTTTTGCGCCAGGGCCTCATCAACCAGTGCATTGAGCGCCGGGTCATTCCATGACTTCCACCACTGTGCCAAGTCAGCGCTGCCTGCCTTTTGAGTGAGCTGCTGTCTCCACAAATCCGGAGTTTCCTTATCGAGCTTCACATCAACGGGCGCAGCACACCCTGCCAGCAATGACATCGCGCAAAGGCACAGACAAGCCATGCGGGTATGTGAGGCACGGAAAAAAGGAATCACAGTACAGCTAGCGAACTATCGGTTTTCACCTTGGAGGGCACACGGAAAGCACAAACAACTTTCCACCGTCCGCTATTGGACGGCGGCAAGCTTTCGCAAGATTGCAAGATTTATGTAGGAATTATGGAGAGCTGACCGCAGTCTTTGATTACAGCGGCAAAGCTCATAATGTGTGGCTAACAAGCTTCAGAGGTCTCGCGAATGCATGACTTTGCTGCGCCAAAAACCATGAATACCTTTGCTCAACCTGCTTCCACCCCCCTGGTGCTCGTCGTTGAGGATGAGCCCGCCATTGCCAGCATACTCAGTGCCTATCTGGAGCGGGATGGACTGCGCATCCGCATGGCGCAAGACGGAGAAGAGGCACTGCAGAGCTTTCGCCAACTGCGCCCCGACCTGGTGCTGCTCGACATTCACCTGCCCAAAGTCGATGGCGTGGATGTTCTGCGCATGATCCGCAATGACAGCGAAGTACCCGTCATCATGGTGACGGCCCTGGCTGACGATGTGGACAAATTGCTGGCCTTGCGCCTGGGAGCCGACGACTACGTGGTCAAACCCTTCAACCCTCCTGAGGTGGTTGCCAGAGTCAGGGCCGTACTGCGCCGCACCCAGGCCAAGCCTGCCGCGATTGCGGCGCCGATTCGGGTTGGGCCCATCGAGATCGATGTGGAAGCCCATAGCGCAGCCGTTTATGACAGCGCAGGGCACGCCACGCCGCTGGCCCTCACCTTGACGGAGTTCCGTCTGCTGGCCTGTCTCGCGGCCCAGCCAAGGCGCTGCTTTTCGCGCGCTTATCTGATCGAGAACTGCCTGCCCGAGAGCGATGCCCTGGAGCGGGTCATAGACTCTCACCTCTCCAAGCTCAGGCGCAAGCTCCAACTGGCTGGGCAGGAAGGTCTGATCGAAACCGTGCGTGGTATCGGTTACCGCTTATGGCCCTGGGACTGAATCGCATCTGGGTACGCTTCGGCCTGTGGATCACGGCCGCCGTACTGCTTGCCATTGCGGCCCTGGCGGCTGGCGTGCTGGTGTTTTCCGAGCTCCAGTACCGGGATTTCTACCGCCATCTGCCCAGCCCCGTCAGAACCGAGCTGGAATCCTTGAAATCCCAGGATCTCGAAGACAGCCCCCGTGCCCTGCAAATCTATTCGGAATACTGGGAAGGCGACCGCCTGTTCGGCGAGAAATGGTCGCTGGTCATAGGCCTTGCCGTCAGCCTGCCCTTTGGCATGGCCGTGGGCTTCTGGATCTCACGGCGCATCACCAGCCCGCTGGCCTCCATGGTGGAAGTCGCCGCACGCGTCGAGCGGGGCGACCTGGCGGCCAGAGCCGTCAAGGGCACAGCCCACGGGGAGATGGCCGAGATGATCGATGCCTTCAACGGCATGGTCGACTCCCTGGAAAACCTGGAGGCCGAGCGCCTGGCAACCGCCGCCTCCATCTCGCACGAGCTTCGCACGCCCTTGACCGTGCTGCAGGCGCGGCTGCATGCCATTTGCGATGGCGTCATAGACAGCGACCAGGCCGAGATGAAGACGCTGCTCGCCCAGGTCGAGCACCTGGGACGACTGGTCGGCGACCTGCATACCTTGTCCATGGCCGACGCCGGGCAGTTGTCCCTGCGCCGCGAGAGGCTTGACCTTGCCACCCTGGTGGGAGAGGTGGTGGACGAGCTGCGGCCGCAGCTGCAGCAAAGCGCCATGGCCCTGTCCATGGATCTGCCCATGCAGGATGGCGATGGCAGCACCGATATCCGCGCAGACACGGACCGGCTGCGCCAGATCATCACCAATCTCATCAGCAACGTGCTGCGCCATGCCAGCAGCGGCCGCTGGCTGGGCATCAAGGTACAAACCATCCCTGATTCTCAAGGACAGCCCTGGGTGACGCTGGAGATCAGCGATGCCGGCCCCGGATTGGCCGGCGACCTGCAGGCCCACCCCTTCCAGCGTTTCGCCCAGCCCCCCGGCAAGCGTCGCAGAGAAGGGTCGGGACTTGGGCTTTCCATCGTCAAAGCCCTGGTGACTTCACAAGGTGGCACGGTCAGCACCGGGGTGTCCGAGCGCGGCGGGGCGCTTTTTACCGTGCGCTTTCCACGTTACTGAGCGCCTCTCAGGCCTGCAAATCGGGATACAGGCGCTCCATCACCTGCTGCAAGCTCTGCGCCAGCAGTTGCTGCATGCCCTGCCTTATATCGACCGCGTCGTCCTCCAGGGCTTCGCTGCGCAATTGCTCCCAGATGCCCGCCCATTGGCCGGCCTGTGACTGGACCACAGCCTGGACGGCATCGCTCCATTGCTCGGGAGCAGCAGGGCTGGTGTAACGACCACGCCCACGTCCAAAGTGGGAGATCAGCAGGTATTTGAGCAGCACCTGGCTGACCAGGCTCGTCAAGTAGTCCAGCGATAGCTGAAAGCTCTGCTGCTCCTGGTCGAACATCTTGTTGGCCCCCCAGGCTGCGCCGCCAAAGGTCAGCGCTCCCACCAGCGCCCCGACCAGGGCTCCCGTCCCCAGGGTCAGGCCCCCGGCCATCAGATCGGCGCCCAATCCGGTGGCTGCACCTGCAGTCACCGCCCCCCACAAGCTGGCGGCCTGCGCATCCACAGGCTTGCTGACTTTCAACTGGCTGCGCAGTTGCTCCTGAATCTGGCTGGCCGCCTGGCCGTCGAGCTGGTGAATCTCCAGCAGACGCTGTGTTGCCAGGACATCCGACTGACGCAAGCCCAGCATCAGGCGCTCCACCGCCGCCCTGGCCTGGGCGTCCAGGCTGCCCTCCGCAGCCGTGGATTTGCTCAGCCTGCTGGTGAGCTGACTCAGTCCCTGCCAGGCCCTGGCCAGCAGCTTTCCCTGCTCCGGGTCCAGCTTCTCGTGCAGGCCTGCGGCCATCTGCAACTGTTCTGCCATGACCTGCAGGCTGGCTTGTTCCCGCTGCTGCTGCTGCTGCTGGCGCTGCTGCAGCAGACGCCGGTAGGCCTCCTGTTTGGCCGCGGGCAGCAGGGGCTCAATGCTTTGCATCATCTTGCGCTCATGCCACCAACTGCGCGTGAATGCGTCGAGCACCAGTACGTCGCGCACCACGTTCCGGAAGCTCTGTGTTGCCTGCTTCCAGCGCTGCAGGTCCTGCGCCGCCTGCTCTTGCGTGGTGTCGCTGCCGATCTGGTTGAGCAGCACGATGACCGGCTTTTCGAGCCAGGCCAGTATGTTCATCTCGGCGCTCCAGTAGCCAGCATCGGCAGGGTCCTCGGCCGCGTTGACGAGGTAGAGCATCACATCGGCATGGTCACGCGCGGCCAGCAAGGCGCGCTGGCTCAGGTAGAAAGGCTTGTCGCGCCAGCGATCCCAGACATTGCTGAGAAACCAGCCCAGGGGATTGCCCTGCTGACGCAGGCGTTCATACAGGCGCACGGAGTCGCCAAAGCCCGGTGTATCCCATAGCCACAGCTCGTCTCCTTGCTGCGTTTTTTGCAGCAAATAACGTTGGGACTGACTGGTCACATGGGCTGCATCTTCAATCTCGCCCACGTCGCCCGCCATCAGCGTGCGTGTCAGCGTGGTCTTGCCGATATTGGTGTGGGAAAGCAGGCACCACTGAATGCTGTGCTCGCCGCTGCGCAGTTCTTGTTCGTCACTCATCATCACACTCCCGCCTCTGGTACCAGACTGGCATTCAACCCCAGACCATGGACGAACTCGCGCCACAGATGCTCTCGCTCCTGCACACGCGATGGCGCACCGCTATTGCGTGCACGGAAGTCTGCGGCCCAGAGCCAGACATCGGTCTGCACCCCCCAGCGGGCAAGGACTTGCTTGAGCAAGGCGCCGTGAATCTCCACCTCCGGCGTGGCGGCCAGATTCAGCAGCAGCACCTGCTGCGCACTCCCCTGCTCAACCTCTGGCAAAGGCGCGCCATAGGCCAGCACGGGCTGCAGCGACAGCTGTGCCCCTGCCCCATAGTGCAAGGCCACATACCGGCGCAGCGCAGCTTCGCGCTCGGGCGTCATGTCCAGGCTGTAGGGCTGAACCTTGAGTTCGGTCGCCCGGCCAGCCCAGTCACGCTGCAGCTGCTGGAAGTAAGGCTGCTGCAGCGGCAGCTCCACATGCCGGTTGAACCACCAGACCTTCAGGCCTTGATAAAGGGCCAGCGCCCAACGTGGCGCAATCACCATGATGAGCAGCAACAATGTATAGAGCTGCACCCAGCGCTGGCCCAGCGTTGGCCATTCCAGAATCTGGCGCAGGCCGGGCTCCATCTCTGGCGTGCCGCCCAAGGCCCAGCCCTGCAAGGACTGGACCTGGTCCAGGCTCCAGGGTGCCAGGCCGACCAGCGCCTGGACAGGTGCAAACAGCATGTTCAGACAGGCCTGCACGGCAGCGGGCGACAGGAACGTGCTTTCCCAGCCCACCTGATAGGCATTCGTCAGACCCGTCAGCCATAGCGATAGCAGCGCGCCCAAGGCCAGCATGCTCGCGCCCAGGTGCATAAGCATGAGCCACTGCGCATGGCGCGAGCGCTTGTGCAACTGCCACCAGTTCTGCTCGAAATTCAGGGCCATCTTGCGCAGGCCGGTACCACGCGCCAGGCCGCCCATGCCACTTGCGCGAGCCTGCAGCTTCTGCCACCAGTGGCTGGCAACGGGTGCAGAAACCGGCACGGTCGCGCTCTGTGTCGGCATCAGAGCCTGCACCATGGATGGGCGACGCCTGAACAGGCCCCGTATGCCGCTGACCAGCAACCACCCATAAACCAGCACATTCCACAGCACGATGCCGATCAGCGACGGCGAAAGCAGATCGACCCGGTGCGGATCGGTGATCGCATGCCCCGCAAACCCCAGCACCAGCGCCCCTATCAGCACGGCCAGGGACAGCCAGCGCGACAAGCCGGAGCTCTGCTGCCTCAAGGCACGGATATCCGCGGGCAGTTGCGCCGCTTCGATGATGCGCACGGCGCGGTCCTGCAGGAATCGCAGATAGGCCGTGCGGCTGCCTGCCTTGTCCCCGCCCAGGGCATGCAGGCTATGCGCAGTAATGGCGCTGCAGCGCTCTGCAGTGGGCAGTGATTCATGGGGGGCCGCCGTTTCCATGGCATGCGCAAAGACGATATCGCGGGCAGAACTGGCTTTCATCCCTCTATTGTGTTGCAGCCATCATCCAGCCGCAAAAACAATAGCTGCCAGCGCTTACCACATAGGCGCTGCAGCTTGTTCTGATGCCATTGCTGGGGCTTGTCTGCATCCGCCAATCGCACAGCCTGTGATATGAATGCGCATTGTCAAAAAACCATGCCTACACAGGAGAGACAAGCATGACCCAGAACCCCCAGTCCATGCCCGACGTCAACGGCTTTTTCGGTCCTTATGGTGGCCAGCTGGTGCCGCCAGAGCTGAAAAAATGCATGGATGAGATCGCCACGGCCTATGCCGAGATCGTGCAGCGCCAGGACTTCCAGGACGAGCTGGCTTCGCTGTTTGCCGACTATGTCGGCCGCCCCAGCCCCATCTTTCACGCCAAGCGCCTGTCCGACCAGCTGGGCGGGGCGCAGATCCATCTCAAGCGCGAGGATCTGAATCACACGGGCGCACACAAGATCAATCACTGCCTGGGCGAAGCCTTGCTGGCCAAGTTCATGGGCAAGAAGAAGGTGATTGCCGAAACCGGCGCCGGCCAGCATGGCGTGGCACTGGCCACGGCCTGCGCGCTGGTGGGCATTCCCTGCGAGATTCACATGGGCCAGGTGGACATCGAGAAAGAGCATCCCAACGTCACCAAGATGCGCATTCTGGGCTGCAATCTTGTGCCCGTCACGCGCGGCGCAGCCACGCTCAAGGAGGCCGTGGACAGTGCCTTCGAGGTCTATCTGCAGGACCCCGTCAACACCATCTATGCGATTGGCTCCGTGGTCGGGCCCCATCCCTTCCCCATGATGGTGCGAGACTTCCAGTCCATCGTGGGCCGGGAGGCACGCGAGCAGTTCCAGGCCAAGCATGGCAGGCTGCCCGACCATGTGGCGGCCTGCGTGGGCGGCGGCAGCAATGCCATGGGCATCTTCACGGCCTTCCTGGAAGATGCATCCGTGCATCTGGTCGGCGTGGAACCGGCGGGCGAAGGCGTGGACAAGCCCGGGCGCCATGCGGCCACCATCACCATGGGCAAGCCCGGCGAGATTCACGGCATGAAATGCTATGTGCTGGAAAACGATGACGGCACGCCCGCAGCAGTGCACAGCATTGCCTCCGGCCTGGACTACCCCGGTGTGGGCCCGCAGCACAGCTATCTGAAAGACATTGGCCGTGTGGACTACCAGCATGTGGACGACAAGGAGTGCCTGGACGCCTTCATGACGCTGTCACGCATCGAAGGCATCATCCCTGCCCTGGAAAGCTCTCACGCCGTGGCCTGGGCCATGCGCGTGGCGCCCACGCTGGGCAAGGATCAGCACATTCTCGTCAACCTCTCGGGTCGCGGCGACAAGGACGCGGATTACGTGGCGAAGAAACTGGGTCTCTAAGCCCTCACCCGAGGCAACAGGCTGGGCATTGCACACATGCTCCAGCCTGCTCTTTCTGCCCCTGTCACAAAGCTTTCACCAAGCACCGCAAGCATCCACATCTGCTCACCCCTCATGACATCCATGCTCCAAACCCGTCACGCTTCTCCTGCTCTGATCTTGCTTGCCGCCATGGCTTTGACCGCCTGCGGCGGAGGTGATGGTCCCATACCGGAACCCAAGCCTCAGTTCCTGACCCTCGATGGCAAGCAGCCCCAGGTCATCGCCCACCGCGGCTACTCGGGCCTGTACCCCGAGCAGACCCAGATGGCCTATGAAAAAGCCATTGATGCGGGCGCCGACATGATCGAGCTGGACATGCACATGACGCGTGACTGCCAGCTGGTGGCTCGCCACAACGCCTGGCTCAGCGACAGCACCAATATCGCCGATGTTGCCAAGAGCAACTCCTATGTGGCCGCGCGCAAGCGCACCACGCCCGGGGTATGGGTCGATGTGAAATACCCCGCGACACCCGACAACGGGCCGGCCCGTTATCTAAGCGACCGTATCGATCCCAACAACCAGAAGTCCGTGCTTCAGGCCCTGGTCGTCGATGGCGAGGACCACACCAACGACTGGTCCATCTCCGACTTCACCCTGCATGAGCTGCGCACCCTGCTGGGCGGCACCATATTGGACAACCGTGCCGACCGCCCCACGGAATGGAATGGCAAGTTGCCGCTGATCAGCGCGCAGGACGTGATCGACATCGCCGCGGCCAAGGGCAAGGCTGCGGGCCGCAGCATCTCCGTCTATGCAGAGACCAAGAATCCGTACTGGAACAACCAGCAGGCCATCGCCAACAGCTGCGGCACGGGCGATCACCCGTTCGAAGACGCCGTGATGGCGCTGCTGGAAAAAAACCGGCTCAACACCAAGGACGCGCCCATCTACATCCAGAGCTTCGACCCCGACAGCCTGAAATACCTGCGCAAGGTGGGCATGAAGGCCAAGGGCGTGCAGCTGATCGACGGCAATGACTACAACTTCAAGGACGGCTCGGTCGGCTACATCACCAGCGACGAATGGACCTTCATCAGCGGCCGCCCCTACAGCTGGACGCTGGCTGGCGATGCACGCACTTTTGCCGCCATGCAAACGCCTGCCGGCTTGGCGGAAATCAAGACTTATGCCGACGGCATCGGCCCCTGGAAGCCCCAGGTCATCGCTCACTCCGTCGTGCCCTACAAAGACGGGGCAGGCCTCAAGGATGTGAACACCTTGAAGGACACGGGCCTGATCGCCAATGCGCACAAGGCAGGACTGGTGGTGCACAGCTTTACCTTCCGCAGCGAGGCCAGCCGCCTGGCAGGCATCTTCAAGGGTGACCCTGCACAGGAATATCTGGCTTACTACCGCCTGGGCATTGATGGCGTATTCACCGATTTCACGGCTGCCGGCGTCAAGGCTCGCGAAGCCTATATCGCCGAGCTGAAAGCCAAGTGAGAGATCATATTTGGATAGCTGCTGACGCTTGCGCATAAAGCGCTAGAGCCGGTTTTCGCTCAAATTCACAAAGCCAGCAAACAGCTGGCTTTGTGCTTTTTCAGCCCAGCTCCAGGGCAAACGACCGGCACCTTCACCCGGTCCGTCAAGCCTACTGGCCCGGCAAACGGCAAAACCGCACCAGCTGGTTATGCTCAAAGCTTCATTGTTGAGCATTGATCATGACCTGGCTGTTGCTGACTCTTCATGTGATATTGATTGCGGGCTTTGGCCTGCGCATTCTGCTGCGCAGAGACATGCGGCCCGATGTGCGCCTGGCATGGCTTCTGGTGATCGTGCTGCTGCCTTATGTGAGCTGCCTGCTGTATTACTTCTTTGGCGAAGTGGCACTGGGCCGCGTGCCAGGACGCAAGCGACTCAATGTGCGCGAGTTCTGCCAGTCCCATGGCAGCAATGTCGCCGGCAATAGTGCCTGCACGCTGGAGACCTACACCGACATCCCCGCCCAGTGGCAGCCCGCATTTCGCTATGCCTCGTCGATCAACGGCTTTCTGCCCCTGCCCGGCCAGGTAGCCGAGTTGATGCAGGACGGCGATCATGCACGCGCGCAACTCGTTGCCGACATGGACGCCGCGCAGCGCGAGATCAATGTGCTGTACTACATCTGGCTGGAGGACGAAACCGGAACCCAGGTCGCCCAGGCACTGATCCGCGCTGCCCGGCGCGGCGTGACCTGCCGAGCCATGGTGGACGGCCTGGGCTCGCGTGCACTGGTCCGTTCACCGCTGTGGCGGCAGATGCAGCAAGGCGGCGTGCACCTGAGCGTGGCCCTGCCCATCAACCGCCCGCTCACCGTCATGCTGACCAGCCGGCTCGACCTGCGCAACCACCGCAAGATCACGCTGATCGATGAGCGCATCACCTATATAGGCAGCCAGAACTGCGCCGACGAAGCCTTTCGCGTCAAGCCGCGCTATGCCCCCTGGGTGGACATCATGCTGCGCATGCAAGGCCCGGTCGTAGCCCAGATGCAGCAGACTTTTGCCAGCGACTGGGCACAGTCGCCAACCCTCATCGCTCCTCCCTCCACAGAGACGGCCCGGCCATCCCCTCATGGGTTCAGCGCCGTGGCCATCGCGGAGGGCCCGACAGAGAGACCACGCGCCACGCCCCAGCTCGTTTCCTGCCTGCTGGCCAGCGCCCGCCATGAAGTGGTGATTTCCACCCCCTACTTTGTGCCGGACACCACCGTCTTGGACGCCTTGTGCGCGGCCGCGCTACGGGGTGTGTCCGTCACGCTGATCCTGCCTGCGCGCAATGACTCATGGATAGTCGGCGCCGTCAGCCGCAGCCACTACTGGCGCCTGCTCAGGGCCGGTGTGCATATCCACGAATTCCGTCCCGGCCTGCTGCATGCCAAGACCCTGTGCCTGGACGGCGCGGTCAGCCTGATCGGCTCCACCAACCTGGACCTGCGCAGCTTTGACCTGAACTTTGAAAACAATGTGCTGCTGCATGACGAGGCCACCACCGAGGCCATCCGTCAGCGCCAGCAAAGCTATCTGCGCGATTCCGATGTGGTGACGCTGGAGCAGGTGCGTGCCACTCGCTGGTGGAAGCGCATCTGGGACAACCTGCTGGGCGCCCTGAGCCCGCTGCTCTGAGCCTCATGCCCTGGCTTTGGGCATGAACCCCACTCACGCACCACACGCGTGCGCACGGACCGCCCCGGTCGCACCAGGGCGGAACGTTCCTTGATTTCCCGCACGAAAGTCAGGGCTGACCCTCTTAGGAATTACGGAAATCCTCAGGAATACCCTCTATTGGCACGACTTTCGCTTGCCTACATTCTTGTATGCAAGTTTCAAATTACTTGCATACAAGATTCACAACTTGCGAAAGACGACTATGCGCCGCTTTGCCAGATCACTTTTCGGACAGGTGGTGATCGCACTCATCCTGGGTGTGCTCGCCGGACTACTGGCCCCTGAATGGGCCGTGAAACTCAAACCCTTGGGCGATGGCTTCATCAAGCTGATCAAGATGATCATCCCCATCCTGGTGTTCTGTGTGGTCGTGCACGGCATTGCCGGCGCGGGCGACCTCAAGCGCGTAGGGCGCGTGGGAGTGAAGGCCCTGATCTACTTCGAAGTACTGACCACCATCGCTCTGGGCCTGGGCCTGGTACTGGCCTTTGTCTTCGAGCCCGGCGTCGGCATGAACGTGGACACCAGCAAGCTCGACCCCTCGGCCATGGCTGCCTACGCCAGCAATGCCGACAAGCTGACCAGCGGCGGCACGGTGGAGTTTCTGATGAAGCTCATCCCCAGCACCGTGGTGGAAGCCTTCGCCAAGGGCGATGTGCTGCAGGTGCTGCTGTTTGCCGTGCTGTTCGGCTGCGCACTGACCCTGCTGGGCGAGCGCGGCAAGCCCGTCTTCGACCTGGTGGACACGCTGTCCATGGTGCTGTTCAAGATCATGGGCATCATCATCAAGCTGGCCCCGCTGGGCGTGCTGGGCGCCATCGCCTTCACCGTCGGCCAGTACGGCATAGGCTCGCTCAAGCAGCTGGGCATGCTGGTGGCGCTGTTCTACGTCTCGGTGCTGATCTTCGTGTTCGTGGTGCTGGGTCTGGTGATGCGCCTGTCGGGCTTCAGCCTGATCAAGCTGCTGCGCTACCTGCGTGAGGAGCTGACCATCGTCTTCGCCACCACCTCGTCCGACAGCGTGCTGCCCCAGATCATGGCCAAGCTGCGCAACATGGGCGTGCGCGATTCCACAGTGGGCCTGGTGATTCCCACCGGCTATTCGTTCAACCTGGACGCCTTCTCGATCTACATCACGCTGGCTGCGGTCTTCATCGCCCAGGCCACCAACACCCCGATCAGCATGTCCGACCTGCTGACCATCCTGGCCATTGCGCTGGTGACCTCCAAGGGTGCACATGGCGTGCCGGGCTCGGCCATCGTGGTGCTGGCTGCCACCTTGCATGCGATTCCCGCCATTCCCGCCATCGGCCTGGTGCTGGTGCTGTCGGTGGACTGGTTCATGGGTATTGCCCGCGCCCTGGGCAATCTGATCGGCAACTGCGTGGCCACCGTGGCCATCGCAGCCTGGGAAGGTGACATCGACCGCGAACGTGCCCATGCCGTGCTTGACGGCAGGGTTCAACCGCAAAACGATGAAGAGGCCGATGCATCTGCTAAGGTTCCGCCTGCCCCAGCCTCCCACTCCAGCCACTGAATCAAGCAATGACTCCTGCCTCTCCACAGCACATCGCAGAACGCATCGTCGAAGCCATTCTGGCCCAGAAGCTGGCGCCTGGTGAAAGGCTGGGAGAGCAGGATCTGGCCAACAACTTCGACGTCAGCCGCACCGTGGTGCGCGAAGCGTTGATGCAATTGCAGGCCCGTGGTTTTGTCCAGGTCCAGGCCCGCAGGGGCTGGTATGTGGTTCAGCCCTCGGCCGCCGAAGCCAAGGATGCTTTCTCCGCCCGGCGCATTATCGAGACCGGCATATTGCAGGATGCGGGCAAGCCACTGCAGCGTGTCATCACCCAGTTGCGCCGCCATATCGCCCAGGAACAAAAAGCCATTGCGGGCGTGGACAGTGCCATGCGCGCCTTCCTGCTCGCGGATTTCCATGTCTGCCTGGCCGAACAGATGGGCCATAGACTGCTGGCCGACACGCTGCGCGACCTGACGGCACGCACCACTCTGGCGGCCACGCTTTACCAGTCCACGCACAGCGCCAGCCAGTCCTGCGCCGAACATGAGCGCATCGTGGCGGCCCTGGAGCGTGGCGACACCGAGGAGGCCAAGGCCTTGCTGCTGGAGCACATAGGCACGGTGGAGCGCTCGCTCGAAATTCGCGCGCCCGAAGCCGCCTCGGATCCTGGCGACCGCCTGCGCGCCACGCTGGCGCCCGTGCTCAAGCGAAGCCCGCTGCCGCAAAAATGAAAAAGCCAGGGCCTGCCCTGGCTTTTCTGCACTCCTGCGCGCCTGCTGGCCGGAATCAACCCAGATTCGGTGCCAGATAACGGCGCAGCTCTTCGATATCCATGCCGCGGCGCGCGGCCATGTCAGCCAGTTGATCTTCACCGATCTGGCCCACATTGAAGTAGCTTGCCTCGGGGTTGCCGATGTAGAAGCCGCTCACGCTGGATGCCGGGTTCATGGCCAGGCTGTCGGTCAGCGTCATGCCGATTTCCTCGGCATTCAGCGTCTTGAACAGATCGATCTTGGCCGTATGGTCAGGGCAGGCAGGATAGCCAGGCGCGGGGCGAATGCCCTGGTATTTTTCCTTGATGAGGTCCTCGTTGCTCAAGGCCTCGCCCTCCGCATAGCCCCACAGATCCTTGCGCACACGGGCATGCAGGCATTCGGCAAAAGCCTCGGCAAGGCGGTCGGCCAAGGCCTTGAACATGATGCCCGAATAGTCGTCCAGCGCGTTCTGGAACTCCTTGTCCTTCTTCTCGGCGCCAATGCCGGCCGTCACGGCAAACAGGCCCGCATAGTCCTTGATGCCACTTTCCTTGCTGGCCACAAAGTCGGACAGGCAGCGGCTGGGACGCAGCACACCATCAACGGCCTGTTTTTCGGTCTGCTGGCGCATGCCGTACCAGGTGGTCAGCACCTGGCTGCGCGACTCGTCGGTATAGAACTCGATATCGTCACCCACGCGGTTGGCGGGGAACAGGCCCATCACGCCATTGGCCTGCAGCCAGCGGCCTTCGATGATTTTCCTGAGCATGTCCTGGGCATCGGCCAGCACCTTGCGCGCCTCGGTGCCTACGATCTCGTCGTCCAGGATGGCTGGATAGGGGCCAGCCAGGTCCCAGGTCTGGAAGAACGGACCCCAGTCGATGTACTGGGCGATTTCGGCCAGATCGAAATTCTTGAACACACGGCGGCCCAACACGCGGGGAGTCACGGGCTCATGCTTGACCACGGCGGCATTGGCGCGCACCTGCTCCAGCGTCCACAGCGGTGTTTTCTTCTTGTTGGCGTGCTGGGTGCGCACCTTGTCGTAGTCGGTCTGCAGTTCGTCCAGATAGGCCTGCTTGCCATCGCCCAGCAGGCTCTGCGCCACGCTGACCGAGCGCGAGGCATCGGGGACATAGACCACGGGGCCGTCGTACTTGGGTGCGATCTTCACGGCCGTGTGCACGCGCGAGCAGGTCGCGCCGCCGATCAAGAGCGGAATCTTCTTGATGCGGAAGTAGTCATCCTTGTCCATCTCGCCGGCCACGTACTGCATCTCCTCGAGGCTGGGCGTGATCAGGCCCGACAGGCCGATGATGTCCGCGCCCTCGGCCTTGGCGCGGGCCAGGATCTCGTGGCAGGGCACCATCACGCCCATGTTGATGACTTCGAAGTTGTTGCACTGCAGGACCACGGTGACGATGTTCTTGCCGATGTCGTGCACATCGCCCTTGACGGTGGCGATGACGATCTTGCCCTTGCTGGTCACGTCCATGCCCGCCGCTTCCTGCTGGCGCTTTTCTTCCTCGATATAGGGCACCAGATGGGCGACGGCCTGCTTCATCACGCGAGCGGACTTCACCACCTGGGGCAGGAACATCTTGCCGGCGCCGAACAGGTCGCCGACGATGTTCATGCCGTCCATCAGCGGGCCCTCGATCACGTGCAGCGGACGGCCACCGCCCTGCACCACGATCTGCTGGTAGGCCTCTTCCGTGTCCTCGGTGATGAAGTCGGTAATGCCGTGCACCAGCGCGTGCGACAGGCGCTCGCTCACGGTCTTGGGGTTCTCGGCCGTGCCGCGCCATTCGAGTTTCTTGCTGTCGTCCTTGGCCGCGCCCTTGGCACTGTCGGCAATCTCCAGCAGGCGCTCGGCCGCATCGGGACGGCGGTTGAGCACCACATCCTCCACACGCTCACGCAGCTCGGGCTCCAGATCGTCATAGACGCCGATCATGCCGGCGTTGACGATGCCCATGTCCATGCCGGCCTTGATGGCGTGGTAGAGGAAAACCGTGTGAATCGCCTCGCGCACCGGGTCGTTGCCGCGGAAGGAAAACGACACATTGGACACGCCACCGCTGACCTTGGCGCCAGGCAGGTTCTGCTTGATCCAGCGCGTGGCCTCGATGAAGTCCACGCCGTAATTGTTGTGCTCTTCGATGCCGGTGGCCACGGCAAAGATGTTGGGGTCGAAGATGATGTCCTCGGGCGGGAAACCCACTTCGTCGACCAGGATGCGGTAGGCGCGTTCACAGATTTCGGTCTTGCGCGCAAAGGTGTCGGCCTGGCCTTTTTCGTCAAAAGCCATCACCACGGCGGCCGCGCCATAGCGCTTGACCAGCTTGGCGTGCTTCTTGAATTCCTCCACGCCCTCCTTCATGGAGATGGAATTGACGATGCCCTTGCCTTGCAGGCAGCGCAGGCCGGCCTCGATCACATCCCACTTGGAGCTGTCCACCATCACCGGCACCTTGGCAATATCGGGTTCGGAGGCGATGAGGTTCAGGAAGCGCACCATGGCGGCCTTGCTGTCCAGCATGGCCTCGTCCATGTTCACGTCGATGACCTGGGCACCGTTCTCCACCTGCTGGCGCGCCACGGCCAGTGCTTCTTCATACTGCTCGTTGAGGATCAGGCGCGCAAAGGCCTTGGAGCCGGTGACATTGGTGCGCTCGCCCACGTTGACGAACAGCGTACCCTCGCCGATGAAGACGGGCTCCAGGCCCGACAGGCGCATGGGAGGAACGGAAACGGAAGCAGCGGAAGCGGACATGAGGCTCACCTGTATACAAACCAGACAGAATCGAGAACAGGTGAGCGCCGTTATGGAGACAGAGGTCTGAGACCATCTGCGCACCCCCAAGCCTGACGGGCGGGTTGTGGTGGACAACCGGCTGGCTGCAGCGCTCCTTGGAGGCGGAACTTCGGATTTTAAGCGCT
This sequence comes from Comamonas resistens, assembly GCF_030064165.1. Lineage (NCBI taxonomy): Bacteria > Pseudomonadati > Pseudomonadota > Betaproteobacteria > Burkholderiales > Comamonadaceae > Comamonas > Comamonas resistens. Next base: position 144,792 of record NZ_CP125947.1, on the reverse strand, counting down.
AGCGCCACGCTTTGCAGGCTGGCCGCCATAGCCGTACAGGCATGGTGCAAGGCGCTTGGCGCGTGCCGCAGCCAGGAAGCTATTGGCTCAGCATGAAAACAGCTGCTAGCGCCCGTCCACAAAGCACCACCAGCTATCAAATCCGAGAATCTATCTGCTATTCGTATCCGGGCTTGCCCCTGGTGCCCACGGCTGCCCCGGCAACTCCCGCACATGGACACCCATCTGCGGGAAGGCCACGGCAATGCCCTCGGCGGCCAACCGCTCCCGTATGCTGCGGTTCAGGTCGTTGCGCACCGGCAGCCGGTCGGCCACGGAGCCCACATAGGCGCGCAGCTCGAACTTCTGGCCCTGGCCCTCCAGAGCCATGAACCAGCAGTTGGGCTCGGGCTCGCGCAAGACCTGGGGGTGCTCGCCGGCAATGGCCAGCAGCAGCTCGCGCACCCGTGCGGAGTCGCTGCCGTGGGCCACGCCCACCTCGATGACCAGACGCGTCACATCGTCGCTCAGGGTCCAGTTCGTCACCTGGCCGGTGATGAAGGTCTTGTTGGGGATGACGATTTCCTTGTTGTCGAAATCCAGCACCGTGGTGGCACGCGTGCGGATGCGGGTGACGGTGCCGTCCAGCTGGTTGATGGTGATGACGTCGCCCACGCGGAAGGGCCGCTCCACCAGCAGGATCAGCCCCGAGACGAAGTTGGCAAAGATCTCCTGCAAGCCAAAACCCAGGCCCACGGTCAGCGCCGCGGCCATCCATTGCAACTGGCCCCAGCGCAGCCCCAGCAGCGAAAGCGCGGTGATGGCGCCCGCAATGACGACGACATAGCGCGCCAGCGTGGTGGCCGTGTAGCGCGCCGAGTTGCTGATGCGCAGCGACGCCGACAGCACCACTTCCATCAGGCCCGGCAGATTGCGCGTCAGGCTGACGGTCAGCAGCAGCAGCAGCACGGTGAGCAGCACGTCCATCAGGCTCACGGGAGCCGGATGGCCTATGCCGTCGGCCCCCGTGTTGGTGGTGTACCAGAGCACCACGCCATTGAAGCGCAGCAGCGCGGGCAGCACCGGGGACCAGACATAGATCTGGCTCAGCACGACCAGTATCCGCTGCAGCAGGCCCAGCAGCCGGTGCGTCTGCGCGCTCACCGTGACCAGGGCCATCTGGCTTTGCTCGTCCACAGGGGGCTTGGCCGCATCCGTCTGGCCGTCGGTCTGGGCGAGGGCGGCGGCCTGCGCAAGCGCCGCGGCGCGCAGCCGGTTCAGCGCCAGGCGACGCTCGCCCAGCAGCAGCCAGCGCCGCAGCAGGCCGATCAGCACCTCGACCCAAGCCAGGAAGACGAAACCGCTGAGCAGCGCCTGGATGACTTCGGTGGCGGTATAGACATAGCCCAGCGCGATGCCCACGGCCAGGCCCAGCAGCAGCAGCACCAGCACCGCACTCACGATCAGCCCCCAGTGCCAGCTCAGGCCTTTTCTGCGCAGGCTGTCGCGGAAGTAGCGCCCCGACACCCAAGCCAGGCCCAGCACCAGCGTCAGAATGCACAAGCGCCCCCAGGTGCTGATGGCCGGATCGTCATGGCTGAAGAAGGCCAGCCCACCCAGCAGCTCTGCAGGCACGATCAGCCAGGTGGCCTGGCGCAGCACACGGCTCTGCGTCTGCACGCGCTCCAGAGGCCAGCCGAAATGGGCCAGCGCCAGTCCACCCGGACGAAACAGCGCCTGCAGCAGCGTGGCCACGAAGATGAAGCTGCTCAGTTGCTCCAGCGTCAGGCCCAGCGGCTCCAGCGCCGCCGGCGTGCTGGTCGATTGCAGCAGCCCACCCAGCGCAGCCGTGGCAAAGCTCCAGGGCAGCGCGTACAGCAGACTCCAGCCCAGTGCGGCCAGACTCAGCCCGAAATGGTCGCGCGAGAAATCGCCCACGCACGACGCGATGGCATCGAGCTTGCGCAAGGCCTGGCGCCGCAGCCTCAGCAGCACCAGCACGCCTGCGCCAATGGCCAGATAGGCCCAGACGTTGGCCAGCAGGCTGGCGCCAAGCGCGCGGGCCGTGTTCCATGGCGAGGCGCTGAAAGCCTGCCCTGCCCCCTCGCCGCCGGCGTTTTGCAGCACGGTGCGCCATTCGCGTAGCCAGGAGCTGTCCATGGCCCGGTGGCTGGGGAACCACAGCAGCTCCTTGTCCATCACCTGCCGCAGTTCGCTGCCGCTGCGCTGCGTAGCCTGCAGCGCAGCCTCGGTCTGCTCCAGCACGGCGATGCGTCGCAGCAGCAGCGGCTGCAGCTGGTCGATCAGCGCCGCCTGTCGGCCCCACAGCGCCGTGCGCCGGGCCGCAGCTTCGGCGCTGGCCTCCGTGCCCACGCCGTCCATGGGGCCTGCCGCGCTGTTGAGGCTGAAGCGTCGCTCACTCGCGTTGAACAAGGCCAGGCGCAGCTCGGCCAGCTGACGCTGCGCTGCTTTGCGCCGCGCCTGAACGGTGTTGGCCGTGGGCAACGCCACCCGTTGCTGCCACAGCCATTGACCCACAGCCGCGCCGCCACCCAGGCGCAAGCGGGCCTGGGTGTCGCGCAGCGCGGCAGCCAGCTGGCCCTGGCGGTACTCGTCGCCGGCCAGTTCCATGCGCTCCTGCGCCAGGCGGTTGGTGTGCTCCAGGATCTGGGCCGCCAGGGCCGCGTTCTGCTGCGCCAGCTCGCGGATCGCGGGGGAGGCGCTGGTGACGGCATCTTCCGCCGCGCGCGCTTCGCGTGCCTGCTGCTCCAGCTGCTGGCGGCTGCGCTCGGCAATGCGCTGATTCAGCCAGGCCACGCGTGGCGTGCGCTCCAGCAATTCGCGGCGCTGGGCCTGCAACTGGGCGTCCAGCAGGCGCTGGCGGGTTTCTATGGTGGACTGTTCTTCCTGGCGCAAGGCCAGCTCCAGCATGGCGCGGCGGTGCTCGGCACTGCGCCGCAGCTGGCGCGCCTGGGTCAGCGCCGGCGGCTCGCCGGGTTCGGCGCTCACGGGTTCGGCGCTGTCCTGCACGCGCTGCTGCAGCGTGGACAGATCGGCCCGCCCCTGACCGGGCTGGGTCACCAGATTGGCCTGCTCGGCGGCGGACTTCTCAATCCCCGTCTTGAGCGCGGCGATGGCATCGCGCTCGTCGGCCAGCAGGCGCTCCAGCACTTCCTGGCTGGCGTTGGCGGGAATGCGCTCCTGCCAGCGCGCCAGAAGCCCGGCCAGCTCCGCATCGCCTAGCGGCGCGGGCAAGGTCTGTACCGGTGCCTGCGCCTTGGCGCGCAAGCGGTCCAGCGACTGGGCCAGGGCATCGGCTTCCTGGTTGGCGCTGTCGGTGGCGTCCCGCTGGGCCTGGAGAGCGCGCTGCTCCTCATCGGCAGCCGAGCTGCCGCCCGAGCCTGCACTCAGGCTGCCCAAGGGGCCGGGCAGCGTGGAGCCAGGGGCTGCCTGGGCCACGCCCGCCAGCACCACCCACAGCGCCAGCAACACAGACAGCAGCCAGAGCCGGTATGTGGTGCCGCGCGACAGAGCGGGAATGGCAGGAGTGGGCAGAGGGAATACACGCATCGGCGCAGTGTATCGGCATGCCCAATGCCAAATGTTTTTCGCTATGTATTCAAGAGCTTCTGGCGCTTTATAGCAAACAGTTTTTGATACTTTCATATACAAAATCAGCTTGCTGCAAGCGCAGACAGCTATGAAATATGCAGCGACTTGCGCAGATTCGGATCAGGCATGGCGTTTCGTCGATAGAAATGCCCGTTGTGCATCCGCAGTGGCGGCCCAGCTTGTTTGCGCAAGTCCCCTATGCATTACCTGGGTCCCCGCCCCTCCTGCATGCGGTCAAAGGCCCGGTCTATCTCGCCGGCATGCAGCGTGGACTGCGTGCTGGCTCGTTGCAGCTGTGCGCGCTGGCTGTCGATCTGCTCCTGCATGCGCGTGGCCACCTGCATGAGCACACGGTGCAGACCCAGTTGCTGGTTGCGGCTTTGCTCCAGATGCTCGACCACCGGCTGCAGCGAGTGCGCCATCACCTGACCCAGCAAGCTGGCCAGACCGCTTTGCGCAGAGTCTTGCGACCCGTTTCTGTCTTCACGGCTGCCGACCTCGGCCAGCGCCTGGCGTATGCCTTGCAGGGACTGGTCGGTGGCGCTCTGTGCCCGTTGCAATTGCGCCAGCAGCGCCTGCCAGCCCTCGCGCTGCGCCGCGTCCTGACCCTGGTCGGCATCGCGCCACAGTGCCAGCTGTTCGGCCTGCTGCTGGCGCGCATCGGCCATGCCATGCGCCATCTCGCGTGTGGCGGCCACCAGGTCGACCAGCTGCGTGGCCACACGCGTGCCGGCATCGGCATTGGCGCCGCCGGCGGCCTTGTGGCGCAGGAACTGGGTGCGGATTTCCTCCCAGCGCGCGCTCTCCGCGCCGCTGGCATGGCCGCGCAACTGCTTGAGCTTGAGCAGGTTCTCCTCGGCGCCCGTGGTCAGCATCTGCGCTTCGCCCTGGTAGTGGTCGTCGAGCATCTGCTGCATTTCCTGGTCGTTCATCACCGGCGTGATCTTCTCGGCCAGCTTGTTCATGTTGCGGTAGCTGCCCTGCAGCCTGAACGCGGGCTCGGTGCGGTAGTCGTCGTCCTGGGCGGCGCTCAGAATGTATTGCTGGTTGATGCGGAACACCACCTCGCGCACCTGCAGCATGCGCTGGAGCACGGCTTCGATTTCGCGCAGCTCGGCGGGCGCGTAGTCGTGGCTGAGTGCATTGGCAGAGACTTCCTTGCCCTGCGCCTTGTCCAGCAGCAGGTACAGGTCCTGCAGGCTGCGCGTGGCCATGGGTGCGAGCACGGCATTGCTGGTCATGCTGTTTTCGATGTAGCTGAGCTTGAAGACCTCCTCCATGCCGCCCAGCACGTCGCCGAGGTTGTAGATGTCGGCACGGTTGGCCAGCATGTCGGGAATCTTGAAGACCTCGCCCGACTCGGTGTACGGGTTGCCCGACATGACCACGCAAAAGCGCTTGCCGCGCATGTCGTAGGTCTTGGTCTGGCCCTGCCACACGCCTTCGATGCGGCGCGTGCCGTCGGACAGCGAAATGAACTTCTGCAAGAACTCGGGGTGCGTGTGCTGTATGTCGTCCACGTACAGCATCACGTTGTTGGCCATCTCCAGCGCCAGGTTGAGCTTTTCCAGCTCCTTGGCGGCCGTGGCATCGGGCGCCTGCGCCGGGTCCAGCGAGCGCACGGAATGGCCGAGTGCCGGGCCGTTGATCTTCATGAAGATCAGGCCCAGGCGGCTGGCCACATATTCCATCAAGGTGGTCTTGCCGTAGCCAGGGGGCGAGATCATCATCAGCAGGCCCATCTGGTCGGTGCGGCGGGCCTCGCCCTGTGCGCCCATCTGCTTGGCCAGGTTGTCGCCTATGACGGGCAGGTAGACTTCATTGATGAGCTTGTTGCGCACAAAGGAGGACAGGGGCCGCGCCTTGAATTCCTCCAGGCGTATGCGTGCCCGATAGTCCTGCAGCACCTGCTGGCGCAGCTGCTGGTAGCGCTCCCACTGCGGCACGAAGAGCCGGTAGTGGCGCGCCGCACGCGTACCCAGCTGGTCGAGCTGCAAATGCATCTGGCCGTCAATGATGCGGGCATGCTGGCCCAGCAGGCCTGGTATCTGCACCTGCAGGTCCACATTGCTCACGGTGCTGGGCAGGTTGCCGGCGCAGACCAGCCAGGTCGCGGCTTCGCTGCAGTAAGCCTGGAGTGAGGTCGTCTCGTCCCCGACCTGCGCACTGCATGCGGTCTGTACCCAGTGCAACGCGCTGCGCCAGCGTTCGGCCAGTGCCGCGCCTTCGCTGCCACGGCCTGCGGCCTTGGCGCTCCAGTAGGCCTGCAGCTCCTCCCAGTGCAGCCCGCCTTCCTGGCTGCCGGCCTTCATGGCCGCCTGCAGTGCAGCTATCAGCGTCTGGCTGGCGCCCGAGGCGTGGAAGCGCAAGGCCTTTTGCGCCAGCTCGGCCAGCAGGTATTCGGCAGCGGCGTTCACCAGGCTGGCGATCTCTGCGGACTGTTCGGAATCTGCGCCGTCCGCATCGACGCCCGTGCCATCACGAGTCGGGTCGCTGGCCAGCAAATCGTCCAGCAACTCCTCATCCCGGGCAAAGGCCAGCAGTTGCACAGCCATATCGGCCTGCAGCTGGCTTTTCTGCGCGTCGCTGGCAAACAGCTGCTGCATGGCCTGGGCCTGCTGCGCTCTTTCGGGCCACAGCGCAATGGCCGCTGCCAGCCGGGGCTGCTGTATGCGGTCTCTGCGGCTCCAGAACAGGGCCGCCAGACTGCGCGCATGGGGCGCATGGCGCAGCGCTCCGGCCGCATCGGCCAACGGAGTCAGGGCCTGCAGGATCAGGGCCGCATCATGGTCGTGAATGCCGCGCTCGTAGCCTTCACGGTAGCGCGGCGCGGCGAATTCGCGTATCGCCTGGGTCAGCGCCTCGGTATCGGGCAGTAGCTGCCGCAGACGGTTCTGGTTCCAGCCCTCGCGGCCCGCGCGCATGGCTCGCACCACTTGCAGCGCCAGATATTCGCCGCGGTAGAGGCTGGGCGACTCGGCCGGCGTGGCCGCATCCCAGTATCCCTGCAGGCCCGCCAGTTCGGCGTTGTTCACGGGCTCGAAATACTCGGTGCCCACGATATGCAGGAACAACTCCTTGCCACGGGGCAGCAAGGTCAGCTCCAGTTCCTGGTTGCCCACGGAGAAGCGGTGGCGCCCCAGCCGGATCAGGTTGCCGTCGCCTTCGTACAGGTCGGTGCGGTCCTGCAGCGCACGGAAGGCCTGGTCGCGCAGCGTCTTGATGCGGCTGTCGATATCGTCGGCCTTGACGGGATCGTGCAGCTCCTCGCGCAGGCGCTGCGCCAGCTCCTTGAGCTTGGCGATCAGCGGATCGCCCGCGAAGAAGGCATGCAGGGCATCGGAGCTGGCCAGCTTTTCCGTGCGCTTGGGCAAGCTTTGCACGATGCGCAGCGCAGCGTCCAGCACGCCCTGGGCGCGGCGCTGGCGCTCATCCTGCTGCGCCTGCCGGTGGGCCTCGAAGGTCTCCAGCACTTCCTCGCGCTTGGCCACGATGTCGCCCAGGAACTGTTCGTGCTCGCCGAACTGGCCTTCGATCTCCTCCAGCTGCACCAGCAGGCGCGCCAGCTGCTCGTCGCAGCGCTCGGGCGTCTGCGCCAGATTCAATGCGCTGACTATGCTTTGCGAGAACAGGGCCAGCTGGGCCGCGAACTGGGCCACGTTTTCAGCACTGCCCAGCGTGCTTTTGCGCTGCTGGGCGCGTGCACGCACCTGGTTCAGGCGCGCGTAAATGGTCGAAATGCGGTCCACCACCTGCGTGCGCTGCGTGGCATCGGCGATCTGCAGGCTGCCCATGAGCTCGGAGAGCATGTCCAGCGCGCCGGCCATGTCCGCCATCTTCTGCATGGGCTCGCCGATCTGCGCCACCGTGGTGGCCGCCTGCGCCGCCTGGTCCAGCTCCTGCAATTGCTGCACATAGGGCTGCAGGGCCGCGTCGGTGGCAATGAAGGCCGCCGTCTGCTGCGAGACCTCGGCCTGTTGTTCGCCAGCGGCTGCGACCATGGCGTCGATGGCGCCCTGGTCCACATAGCGCAGCTCGCGCGTGGACATCAGTTGGCCGCGCAGCTGGCCCAGCTGACTCAGCGCCTGCACATGCTCGTCCACCGTTTCCCAGTCCGAGCTGCGCAACTGCTTGAGCAGGGCCTGGTGGCGGCCCGAGACCTCGGCCATGGCACGCGCCGAGGCCTGGCGGATGCTCTCGACCTTTTCGTATTCGTCGATCACCGCATCGCCCGTGGCGACGATGCCCAGCAGCGCTTCGTTGAGTGTCTTGAGCGTGGGCGTGCCCAGCCAGTGGTAGCGCTCGAACAGGCGGCGCGTGCTGTCTATCAACCGCTCGTAGCGGGGTAGCGAAACCTCGGTCGCCGCAATTTCCTTGCGCACGCTGAAGAAGTCGGAGATGCCGCTGACCAGCTCGGCATTGCCGATGCGGCCCAGAAAGCTGTCACGCTGCGGCTGGCGCGCCGCATAGTCTTCCGAGGCAAACGGCGTATGCCAGACCTGCATGGGGTGCACGCGCGAGGCCTCGTTGCTCTCGGCCGCGAAGATGACGATGCGCCCGTCCTCCAGCCGCGCATAGCCATGGCCTACCAGCGGCGGCTGCAGCGCACGCTCGATGAGGTTGTACTTGAACAGCGCCATGCGCCCGCTTTCGGGCTCGTAGAAGATGTAGAGCACATCCTCGCCATTGGGCGAGCGGATGCTGCGCCGGTAGCGCATGCCCTGCATGTTCTGCTCGAACGAGCGGTGCTCGCCGCTTTGCAGGTAGTAGCCGCCGGGAAAGATGATGCCGTGGTCATCGGGCAGCTGTATGCAGGCCGAACCGATGGAGTCCATGCGCAGCACCTGCTGCGACAAGGTGTTGTAGACCAGATAGCGCCACTGCTCCTCGCGGTAGGGCAGGATCTTGAGCAGGATCAGGCTGCCCACGGCCGCGTATTCGAACACCGCATCGTCCAGCGACTGGTTCTTTTCCTGCACGGGCTCACGGTAGATGCCCAGGCCATCGTTGGTGTTGTTCTCCACCTTGATGGTCAGATCGCCACCCAGCGTCTCGACAAACACCTTGTCCAGAATATTGAGATGCGGATAGCGCCCCTGCACCAGCTGCTCGCGACCCGCGCGCTGCCACTCGAAGTCATGGGGTGCGGGCAGCTCGATATCGCGCTCGCCACGGTTGTCGATATAGCGGATCTGCTGACCATCGGACGATACCGACCAGCGGAAAACGCGCACATCGGTCAGGCGCTCGCCGATCTGGAAGCTGGCCAGCAGCTTGCCGTCGCGCACGGCCAGCTGCATCAGCTTGGTGTTCTTGTAGTAGGCGTAGAGCTCCTGGAAGTCCTGCACAAAGCTCTGTATGCCGAGAAAGCTCTCCTTGAGATCCACCGGCGTGACCTCGTAGCCCTGCTCGCCTTCGTGCAGGCGGTACAGTGCAAATACGTCCTCGACGCGCGTCTCCCGCTTCAGTCCCATGAAGACGTTGTAGCCAAACAGCAGATAGCCGCCGACCTGGGCGATATCGCGGCCCAGGCAATTGTTCTCGGTGCGCACACGCATGCGGCCGACGACTTCCATCTGGCTGCGGCCAAACTCCTCCAGCCGCTCTTCGTTGAGCTGGCGTACCAGGGCTTCCAGCGCCTGGCCCTGGGCATCGAGCCGCTTGGCCAGAACTTCATACGAGCCGCCGCTGGCGACGGCCTGATCGACCGCGGAGGTGGATTGGAGTTCGGCGGGAGAGGTGTTTTCGGACATGGAATTCAATGGCTTTCGCTCAAAGCGAGCAGGAGCGGACGAAACGCGCACAGCCTGCCCGCGCTCGATTCACCCCGATCCACGCCCGCAAGCGAAGGTGGAATCGGGCAACATCGCGCGCCTACTCCGCGCTGTTCTGTGCGGGCGGCAGGCCCTTGCTGCCGCCGTTGAGCAGGCCGCTGAGGGTATCCGCAGACAGGGACTTGCCCCCGAGGAACTTGCCCAGCAGCTCCTGCACGATGGGGCTCTTGGCGGACACGCCTTCCACGGCCTTGCCCACGGACAGCGCCTTGGCAAAGTTGTTGAAGAAATCGCCACCACCGCCGACGATGTCGATATTGGCCTTGGACAGCGCGGCCGACAGCACCTCGGCCTGCTCCTGCGCCACGGTCTTGTTCGCTTCGATGGCGGCCAGCGCCTGCTCGAAGTTCTTTTCCAGCTGCATGCGGAACTCTTCGTGCGAACGCGCCTGGTCGGACAGCGAACCCAGGGCCGAGAACTTCTCGGTCAGGCCCTTGGCCTCGGCAAACAGCTTGCCCTGCAGCACATCGGCTTCGGACTGTCCCACCTCACGGGTCACCACGGCCTTGGTATTTCCCACCTGAGCTTCGCCGCGCGCCTGGGCCAGCAGACGCTCCTCCAGCACCTTGGCATCGGCCAGGCCCAGCTTTTCATTGGCATCGGCCTGGGCTTCGATCACGCGCACCTCGGCCAGACCCTTTTCCTGCTCGCCCCGGGCCTCGGCCAGCAGCTTTTCGGCGATGACCTTGGCCTGCGCCATGCCTTCCTTCTCGATGGCGGCGGCGGTCACTTCGCGCACCTTGGCATCGGCCAGGCCCGGCGCCGCGCGCTCCACCTCGATGGCCTCGGCCAGCTTTTTCTTGGCCTCGGCGGTCTTGCCCGCGGCCTCCAGTTCGGCCTGGGCCATGGTGGTCACTTCCACGGCCTTGTGGCGTGATGCGGTCTCGTCCGCCTCGGCCTTCTTGACCTGGCGCACCAGCTCTTCCTGGGCCGCGGCCTCGGCCGTCAGCACGGTCACCTGCTTCATGCGCTCGGCTTCGGACACCGCGCGCACTTCCTTGATGCGCTCTTCCTCCTGCGCCACGGTTTTCTCGACCGCGACGCGCTCGCGCACCACGTTGGCGATGTTGGCCTTCTCGACTTCGATGGCCTTTTCCTTCTCGATGCGCTGCAGTTCCACCTCGCGCTGACGAGCCACCACTTCCAGATCGCGGGCGCGGGTGACCTTCTCGACCTCGATCACCACCGCACGCTCGCGGTTCTGCTGGGCCACGGCCACTTCGCGCTGGCGGTTTTCCTCGCGGATATCGAGCTGTTCCTGCGTCTGGATACGGGCCTGTTCGGCCTTGAGGCGCTCTTCCTCCTGCACCTTCTGGGTCTCGGCCTGCTCGCGCGCCTGGATGGTGGCGATCTCGCGCTTCTGGCGGGCCTCGGCGTCGGCCTGCTGGCGCTCCAGGGCCAGCATGGCTTCCTTGGTCTCGACGTTTTTCTTGGTCACGGCCAGCTCGGCATTGCGTTCGAGCTCGTTGGTGACGATGTTCTGGTTGGCCGTCAGCTCGGTGATCTTGCGGATGCCCTCGGAGTCCAGGATGTTGTTCGGGTCCAGCGACGACTTGGGCGTCTGCTCCAGGTAGTCGATGGCCACGTCTTCGAGCACATAGCCGTTGAGGTCGTTGCCGATCACATGAATGATCTGGTCGCGGAAGTCCTGGCGGTTCTCGAACAGTTTGACGAAGTCGATCTGCTTGCCCACGGTCTTGAGCGCCTCGGAGAACTTGGCATTGAACAGCTCGTTGACGGCCACCTTGTCGGAGGCACGCTCCACGCCTATGGCCTTGGCCACCTTCAGCACATCCTGCGCCGTTTCATTGACGCGCAGATAGAAGGCCACCGTGATGTCAGCGCGCATATTGTCCTTGCAGATCAGGCCTTCCTTGCCACGTCGGTCGATCTCCAGCGTGATCAGCGAGATGCGCATGAACTCCTTCTTGTGGATTACGGGCAGCACCAGGCCGCCGGTGAACTTGACCTTGGGCTGGGATGTCGTGTCGTTGATGATCAGCGCCGTACCCTGAGGCACCTTGATATAGAAGGCCTTGATCAGTGCAAACAGCCCCAGGATGATGATGAAGATCGAACCGATCACCACCCCGACAACGATGTACCACTCCATATTGTCCAAACCCATAACGAATCTCCCCAGTCAATAAATCATCAAGAAAACACCATCCACATGGCGTGCGCATTTCATGCACACGTCATGTCTCATCCCAATGTGTCACCCCATTTCGCCGCCGTCGAACTCGGCCTTGCTGACAACGCGCCAGGCGCCCTGCTCGGGCAGATGCTCGATCAACACCACCTCGGTGCCACGCACCAGCTCGCGCTCCGGCGAGCGCAGTTGAAGGTTCAGGCCACCGCCGCCATCGTCCACGCTGCCATAGCCCTGCGCGGCGTTGACCACGGCGCTGCGCACCATGCCGCTGCGGCCCAGCAGCACCTTGGGCTCTTCAGCCGGTGCGATTTTGTTGACGACACCACGCAGCGGGCGCAGCACCAGCACGGTGGTCACAAAGCCCAGCACCAGCGCCGCCGCAGCCACCACGCTGCCGGTCAGCACATTGATCCAGGTCCAGCCCTGGGGCATGGGCACCAGATGGCACAGCAGATAGGACGCCAGCCACGCCAGCAGAAACAGCACCGTGAGGATCACCGTCAAAGGAATGCCGCCCAGCCCCACCTTGAGCAGCAGGCCGGCCAGTGCACTGGCCGAATGCTCGACCCCATGCGCATGGTCGCTGCCGTCGAACAGCACCCAGTGGTCGATCGCATCGGTTTCCACCAGGCCCACGAGCGCCACCAGCCAATACAGCAGCATGAACGCCAGCAGCGCCCCAAAAATGAAGGTGGGAAAGCCGAATGCGTACTGCAAGAAAGCGCTCATATTGTTTCCTTTCGTACGGTGAGGTATTGCCCGGGAGGCCCCGGCAGCCTCTTGTTGCTCCTGCCCTTGCCCGGGCCAACGTCAAGCGGGCTTGTCGCCGCCCGCGCGCTGGGCCTTCAGGCGCTCCAGCACGGTTCTGGCGTCGCCGGCCTGGGGGGCAATGCCCGCAGCCCTGAGCTTGGCATCCAGCGCATCTTCCGTGCCGTCCTGTGCCAGCTCGGCCGCGCTTTGCAGCCGCGCGCCGCGCTCGGCCTGTTTTTGCTTGATGCGCTCCAGCGAATCCAGCGCCGTCTGCACGCGCGATTGCGAGCCCGTATAACGGCCCGCCACCGTGGCCTGGGCGCGCTGCACGCTTTCGGTAGCCTTGACCGTATCGGCCTGTTGCTTGAGGCGGCGGATATTGGTCTGTGCCGTCTGTATGGCCTCGCGCAGTTGCTCCACGCTCAGGGTGAAAGCCTGCAGCTGCGCCTGCTCCTCGTCACGCTGCGCTTCCAGCAGGGCAACCTTGCCGGCCACTTCCAGCGCCAGCGTCTCGTCGCCGGTATCCAGCGCCTTGACGGCATAGCCTTCGTATTCGGCAAGCCTGGACTGCGTGGTCTGCAGCTTGCCGGCCGCAAGCTTTTGCTTGGCCATGATCTCGGCCAGCGCTTCGCGGGACTTGCTCAGGTCATTGTCAGCATCGCGGATTTCCTGGTCGAGTATGCGCAGCGCCTGGCTGTCCGTGACGGCTTCCCCGGCCTCATGGGCCGCGCCGCGCAGTGCTGTCACCAGCTTGTTCCAAACTGCCATGATGTTCTCCTGGGGCTGTGGGTTGTAGAGGAAAAGGGTCTGACACGCTTCAGGCCTGCGCCAGCGACAAATGGGCTTGCAGCGCTTCGGTGGCCTGGATCACGCTGTCGGACAACGTGAGGATTTCGCTGACGATGTCCTCGCAGCTGCTGGTCGCCCTCAGGGCCGCGAACATCACATAGCCTTCGCCGCCGTGGGCCATGGGCTCCAGCGCCATGGTCGTGAAGGGAAAGAGCTTTTGCAGGCGCAGGATCTGCTCGTTCAGGCCTGCACGGTCCTTGACCTGGTCGGCAGGCCAGAGAAAGGCCTCCACCACCAGTTGCTCGCCCGAGAGGGCCAGGTGCACAGGCAGGTCGCCGAACTCCGGCAGGGTCACCAGCACGCTGGCATCGGCACCCTCAAGCACCTCGACATGCAACCTGCCATCGCGCGCCAGCGCGCTTTGCTGCAGGTCGTCGGCCAAGCTGTGAATACTCGAGTACGCATGGTTTGCACTATCCATAGAGCCCTCCTTGTGGTCGATCAGCAATGAGTCCGGCAGCGCCTGTGGCAGGCGCATCTGCTTTTCCAGCCGCTGCAGCAGCGGGCTGTGCTCGGGAAGAATCCAGACTTCCTTCTTCACCAGCCCCTGCTCACGCAGTCTTTGCCGGTGCAATCTCTGGTAGTGGGCTGATGTCTTATGTTCCATGCTTTGACCTTAGCATTCATCACATGTCATGTGTACATGTGATATGTATTTATTTGCAACAACCACTTGGCGAGCCCTTTTGGGAGCGCCCTATTAGCAGATCCCCGCTTGTCAGCTTTATGAAAATGCGGGTAAACGCCAAGGTAATTTCGCTAACAGCGAATGCAGACATCGCATTTCGCGCATATTCACGCTATGGCCTGTGTTGCATGACCTCATGCACGCGAGGTCGGCTGGTTGTGGCCTGCCCTCTGGGGCAGGCTGTCCCCACAACTGGACAAGTACCTACAGCAATGCTTTTGCGGGCTTTGGCACCATCGGTGCAGCCTCCGCACGCAGTACGCACCCGCGCACGACAGGCCCGCCCGCTGCTGGCTGGGCCACCCGTCGTCGCCTGGAACCCTTTGGAGATTATTTATGAACGTGACCTTTGGCGCGTACTACACCTTGATCATGGCCGTCCTCGTGCTCTTGCTTGGCAAGTTCATGACGCGACACATCCGCTTTCTGCGCGACTTCAACATCCCCGAGCCCGTCTCTGGCGGCTTGGTGGTTGCCGCCACCATCTTCGCCCTGCATCAGATCACGGGGCTGACCGTGAGCTTTGAAGGCAGCCTGCAGTCGGCCTTCATGCTGGTGTTTTTCTCCTCCATCGGCCTGAGCGCCAACTTCACCAAGCTGCGTGAAGGCGGCTCTGCGCTGTTCGTCTTCCTCGGCGTGATTGCCGTGTTCATCGTCGTGCAGAACGCGGTCGGCGTGGGCCTGGCCAAGGTTCTGGGCCTGGATCCGCTGATCGGTCTGGTGGCGGGCTCCATCACCCTGGTGGGTGGCCACGGCACGGCCGGCGCCTGGGGCTCGGTGCTGGAGAGCGAATATGGACTGACCGGCGCCACGACCCTGGGCATCGCCTGCGCCACCTTCGGCCTGGTCATCGGCGGCCTGCTGGGCGGCCCTCTGGCCAAGCGTCTGATCACCAAGAATCAGCTCGCATCACCCCGGACCGAGGACGAACAGCTGAGCCCCAGCGCCAGCACCGTGCCTGAAGGCAACGAGGTGGCCAACTTTGAATCCCCCAGCAAGGCGCCCCGCCTGATCACTGCTGACGCGGCCGTGGAAACACTGGCCCTGTTTGCCGGATGCCTGGCTTTTGCCGAATTCATGACCGGCGTGACCAAGGGCACGGCCATCCAGCTGCCCACCTTCGTCTGGGCATTGGGCGGCGGCGTGGTGATCCGCAATGCGCTGGACTATATTTTCGGCATCAAGGTCTTCGACCGTGCCATCGATGTGTTCGGCAATGCAGCGCTATCCATCTACCTGGCCATTGCGCTGCTGTCGCTCAAGCTGTGGGAGCTGACCGACCTGGCCGGCCCGCTGATGATCATCCTGGCCGCGCAGACCGTGATGATGGCCCTGTACGCGGCCCTTGTGACTTTCCGCATCATGGGCAAGAACTACGACGCCGCCGTGCTGGCCGCCGGTCACTGCGGCTTCGGCATGGGTGCCACGCCCACGGCCGTGGCCAATATGCAGGCCATCACCAACCAGTACGGCCCCTCGCACAAGGCCTTTCTGATCGTGCCGCTGGTCGGCGCCTTCTTCATCGACATCATCAACGCATTTGCGCTGCAGGGGTTCATCAGCGTGCTGCGCTGATGCCGAAGGCTTCAGGATGAAGAAAGGGCGGGTCTAAGACCCGCCCTTTTTTATTGATGGATAGCTGCCCATCAGCGCCTGCAGCCGTTTTGAGTCATCTTCATTTCGTCAGCGCCTGGGCGGAAGCGGGCAGGCCGAAGAGGCGGTCAAAGCCCCAGTTGAAGGCAAAGGTGTAGACCATGAAGAACACCAGCAGGCCGGCTTCCATCACCGCAGCTTCCCACAGCGAGATGTTGAACCACCAGGCCATCAGCGGGATCAGCATGGCGGCGATACCGCCTTCAAAGCCGATGGCATGCACCACACGGCGCAGCACCGAGCGTCCCTTGACGCTCTGGCTGGCTTCCCATTTTTCAAACAGGTAGTTGAAGCTCAGATTCCAGCAGATGGCAATGACGGAGGCCGCCACGGCCATGACGCCGGAGTCGCTGGCCTTTTGGCCTATGGCCATGAAGATCAGGCTGGAGACGATGATGGCAATGGTTTCGTACAGACCGACATAGACGATGCGACGCTTGGGGCCCTGCAGGCCTGTGGCCTGCGCACGGGCCTCCTCGCGGGCGGTGCTGGAAACGGAAGGCGATGCGGATGCAGAGGCAATCGCCGCAGTGGAAACAGAAACTTGTTGAGACATGGGAGGCAGTGTATGTTCTGAAAATTGAAGATAAAAGTCAGCTTCTTTCAGTTTTTCTGATACATCGCAGCATGCCATTTGCCGCCGACCAAGTCCCCCTGTTTCTGGCCGTGCTTGATGCCGGCTCTTTTTCCGCCGCCGCGCGCAAGCTGGGGCGCGTGCCATCGGCCGTCAGCATGGCCGTTGCCCAGCTGGAGGCCGAACTGGACCTGCAGCTCTTCGACCGCAGCGGGCGCGAGCCCGTGCCCACGGCAGCCGCACGTGCGCTGGAGCCGCAGGCACGCCTGCTGGCCGAGCAGCTGCAGCAGCTCAACTGGCAGGCCAGCGCCCTGCACCAGGGCCTGGAGGAGCGGCTGACGCTGGCCATTGCGCCCGAGCTGCAATCTACCCACTGGACCGGCACCCTGGCCCAACTGGTGCAGGAGTTTCCGACCCTGCCCATCGAGGTGCTGGCCGCCTCGCAAAACGATGCGCTCGAACTGTTGCATACAGGGCGAGCCCACCTGGCCCTGGTCTTCGAGCGCCCTGCCATCGACGGCCGCGAAGGCTTCCAGGAAATGGGCCGCGAGACCCTGGTGGCCGTGATGGCCCCCAGCTTCGCGCCCTGGCAGAAGGCCATGGCCGAACAAGGCCCCAAGGCCAGGTTGACCGTGGAACAACTGGCCGCCGCGCGGCAGATCCTGATGGCCAGCCGCGACCTGGCGCAGATCGACGCGCGCTTTGTCTTCGCCCAACAGCGCTGGCGCACGGACAGCCACCAGGCGGCGCTGTCCCTCATCAGCGCGGGCCTGGGCTGGGGCTGGCTGCCCCTGAGCCGGGTGGAACCCCATATCGCTGCCGGCAGCCTGATGGTGATTCCCGTGCAAAGCCTGAGCAACGGCACCACGCTGTTCGTCGACTGGGTCTGGTCCAAGGAGCGCCCCATGGGCCTGGCCGCACGACGCTTCCTGCAGTTGTTGCGCGAAAGGCAAGCAGACAATTGCTGACGCCGGAACCCGGATTTTTGTGGCAAAACAGCGTCAAGCGCAGCAGACAAAGGCGCTTTGCGCTCGTCAATCCATAGCACCGCTACCCCGCACAGGAGTTTCATCCATGCCCCGCCCGCCAGCCCCTGCCAAGCCTCCCGTCAAAACCGCGCCCGCCAAAGCCGGTCCGGCCGCTGCGGCCAAGACTCTGCCGTTTCCTACCAGCGAGTCCATGCAAAACGTCAGGCCGGCGGTCAAGACAGCCGCAATCAAGACGCCTGCCGTGACGATCCTGCCTGCCAAACCGCCCAGGCACGAAGATGCTCCGGTAGCCGCCATCACCGCCGCTACCGCGCCCCTGCACCAGCCAGGCGACAGCAGCGCCAATGTCTACCCCTTCCACAGCAAGGACAAGCCGCTGCGCAAGCTGTGGCAGCAATGGCAGCCCGGCCAGCCCCAGGACAGTCGCGCTGCACATGAAGCCAAGCCGGGCGCGGTCGATCTGGCGGCCTTTGACCCGTCCGCCAAGCCTTTTTCCCTGGGCAAGGGCAAGCAGCAGGACAAGGAGACGGTGTTCAAGCTCGCCACCGAGCTGGATGAGTTGCAGAACATCTTCTACGCCGACCGACGCTTCAAGCTGCTGGTGATCCTGCAAGGCATGGATGCGGCCGGCAAGGACGGCACGCTGCGCGGCGTGTTCAGCCAGATGACACCTCTGGGCGTGCGCACCGTGGGCTGGAAAGCCCCGACCGAGACCGAAAAGGCACGCGACTATCTATGGCGCATCCATCTGCAGATACCGGCCAGCGGCGAAATCGTGGTCTTCAACCGCAGCCAGTACGAAGACGTGCTGGTGCCCGTGGTCAACCAGTGGATCACGCCCGAGCAGCAGACCCAGCGCTATGCCCAGATCAACGACTTCGAGCGCATGCTCAGCGAGACGGGAACGGTCATCGTCAAGTTCATGCTGCACATCAGCAAGGACGAGCAGCGCCAGCGCCTGCAGGAACGCCTGGACGACCCGTGCAAGCACTGGAAATTTGACGAAGGCGACCTCAAGGTGCGCGCCCAGTGGAACGAATACCAGCAGGCCTATGCCCAGCTGCTGGCCGCCACGCACACGCCCTGGGCGCCTTGGACCATCGTGCCAGCGGACTCCAAGACGCACCGCAATCTGATGATTGCCACCGTGCTGCGCGAGGTTCTGAGCAATCTCGAGCTGAAATATCCGCCCGGCGCACCGGCGCTGGAGAAGATCAAGGTGAAGTAAGCCGGGCTTGCTCGCAAAACAAAAGCGGCTGGCGCTTGTGAAGACCAGGTTTCAAGCACAAAAGGCTTTGTAACCCAGACCCATACAGCGCCATCCGCTCTTGTTTTTGAGAATCAAAACTGCCAGCCCAGGCGGCCCAGTCCTTCAAACTCCACCTCGAAACCATCGCCGGCATTGAGAGGCATGCAGCCGCACCAGGTACCCGTGGTCACCACCGTGCCAGCCGGCACGCTGCCATATTCACGGGCCACATGCTTCAGCCAGTCGCGCAACAGCCAGGCCGGGTCACCCAGGCTGTGCGTGCCGGTAAACCATTGGGCCTCGCCGCCATTGACGGTCACAGCGCATCGTTGTTGCGACCAGTCACGCCCCGAAAGGACGGAAGCAGGCAGCCAGTCGCCCAGCGCCAGCCCGCCATGACATTGGCCATCGGCCAGCAGCGCCAGGGCAGGCGCCTCGAGCCCGTCGCGCCAGCGCACATCCACCCATTCGATGGCCACGGCCACGCCGTCCACCAGCGCCAATGCGCCAGCCTCATCCAGGGCAGCCGCCTGTTCGGCGCTCACATCCCGGCCTATGCGCAGGGCAATCTCGGCTTCGGCACAGCGCAGATTGAAGACGGTCTCGGGCGCAGCGACCTTCGCCAAGCCCAGATGGATGCCGTTCTCGGGCAGCGGCACATGCAGCAAGGCCGCTTCGCGGCTCGCGCCGCCGGACTTCCAGTAGCGCGGCGCACGGTCGGCAGGCCACCAGTCCCAGGCTCTGGCCAGGGCGCGCTGCACGGCGCGGGCGTCATCCTCGCCAGCCAGCAGTGGTGCCAGGTCCGCACCCAGCGCCTGGGGAGCGCCCAGCTTGCGCGACCACCACAGCGCATCGGCCGTGGCGTAGGCATCCTCGGGCAGATCGGAGGCAATCTGCGTCCAGTCAGGCAGCACGTCTTCCTGCTTTTGCAGCTCGGGAGCCAGACCTATGGGCGGAGTGTTGGCAAACGGCGCCGGGCCGCACCAGCCAGTTGAGCAATCTTTATTTTCAGCCATGGAGGGGATGATGGCAAATTTCACCCCGCCGCGTCGGCCGGCGCGGAAAAGGCTTTATGCATCAAATGCATAACCCTGCAAACAACTAGCCTTGGACAGCATTCATCAGTGCGCGCACACTGAGATTCCGGACGGCGAACCGCGAGATTTCGCGCCGCTGCACATCAGTCAACCAGGCTCCCATCATGTCTCAAGCCCATGCGCTGCCTTCCTACCTGAACCCCGATCACCTCGGCCCCTGGGGCAACTACCTGCAACAGGTGGATCGTGTCACCCCCTATCTGGGCTCTCTTGCCCGTTGGGTGGAAACTCTCAAGCGCCCCAAGCGCATGTTGATCGTCGACGTGCCCATCGAAATGGACAACGGCACCATCGCCCACTTTGAAGGCTACCGCGTCCAGCACAATCTGAGCCGCGGCCCCGGCAAGGGCGGCGTGCGTTTCCACCAGGACGTGACCCTCTCCGAAGTGATGGCCCTGTCGGCCTGGATGAGCATCAAGAATGCCGCCGTGAACGTGCCTTACGGCGGTGCCAAGGGCGGCATCCGCGTCGACCCCAAGAAACTGTCGACCGCCGAGCTGGAGCGCCTGACCCGCCGCTACACCAGCGAAATCGGCTTGTTCATCGGCCCTTCCAAGGACATCCCGGCACCGGACGTGAACACCAACGGGCAGGTCATGGCCTGGATGATGGACACCTACTCCATGAACACCGGCGCCACCGCCACCGGCGTGGTCACTGGCAAACCGATTGATCTGGGCGGCTCCCTGGGCCGGGTGGAAGCGACCGGCCGCGGCGTCTTCACCGTGGGCGTGGAAGCTGCCAAGCTGACCGGCCTGAGCCTGCAAGGCGCCCGCGTGGCCGTGCAAGGCTTTGGCAATGTGGGCGGCACGGCTGGCAAGCTGTTCGCCGAAGCCGGCTCCAAGGTGGTGGCCGTGCAGGACCATACCGGCACCATCTTCAACAGCAATGGACTGGACGTGCCGGCCCTGCTCGAACATGTGGGCAACACCGGCGGCGTGGGCGGCTTTGCCGGCTCCGAAGCCATGGACAACGCGGACTTCTGGGCGGTGGACTGCGACATCCTGATCCCTGCGGCGCTGGAAAGCCAGATCACCAAGGACAACGCCGGCCAGATCAAGGCCAAGCTGGTGATCGAAGGTGCCAACGGCCCCACCACCCCCGAGGCCGACGACATCCTCAACGACAAGGGCGTGTTGGTGCTGCCCGACGTGATCGCCAACGCCGGCGGCGTGACGGTCAGCTACTTTGAATGGGTGCAGGACTTTTCCAGCTTCTTCTGGAGCGAGGACGAGATCAATGCCCGTCTGGTACGCATCATGCAGGAGGCCTTTGCCGGTATCTGGGCCGTGGCCCAGGAGCACAAGGTGACACTGCGCACCGCCACCTTCATCGTGGCCTGCAAGCGCATTCTGCATGCCCGCGAGATGCGCGGACTGTATCCATAAGCACCGCCTGAAGTTCTTTATGAACTCCCTCTGAGGCGCTATCGCGTCTTCCCCCTCTCTCTTCGGGAGGGGGTGATGCCCTCGCCGCGAGGCGGCTCTTGCTCGGCATCTCATTGCTGGTTCGCGCCAGTTTTTGCTCGACCAGAACGAAAAAAGCCCTCTGTTTCCAGAAGGCTCTTTTATTGGTTGCGCGAGAAGGATTTGAACCTCCGACCTTTGGGTTATGAGCCCAACGAGCTACCAGACTGCTCCATCGCGCGGTAATTTGTTTCTCTACACAGAGTCTGTGTCGATGGGATGAATTGTAGCGCATATTGGTTCGTCATGCGGAGTAGTTATATAAATGCTTGTCTTTTGTGGTTGTTCACTCTGAGATTTGTCGCCCAGCTGCTTTGGCAAACGGCATTTGCGCCAGAAGTCAGTCGGTATAGTTGCCGCCCATGGCCAAAGACAAAACCACCTATACCTGCAATGCCTGTGGCGGCACCAGCCCGCGCTGGCTGGGCAAATGCCCCAGCTGCGGCGCCTGGAACACCCTGGTTGAAACCGTGGCCGACTCGTCCTCGGGCGGCAAGAACCGCCTGAGCCAGCCCCAGGGCTATGCGGGCCTGGCCAATGCCCAGCCCGTCACCCCGCTGTCGGCCATCGAGGCCCAGGATGTGGCGCGCACGCCCAGCGGCATCGAGGAGCTGGACCGCGTGCTGGGCGGCGGCGTGGTCGAAGGCGGCGTGGTGCTGATCGGCGGCGACCCAGGAATAGGTAAGTCCACACTTCTTTTACAAGCTATGGATGCCTTGCATCGCATTGGTCTGCCCACGCTCTATGTGACAGGCGAGGAAAGCGGTGCCCAGGTGGCTTTGCGCTCGCGCCGACTGGGGCTGGACAACAGCCAGGTCAACGTGCTGGCCGAGATCCAGCTCGAAAAAATCCTGGCCACCGTGGAGGCCACCCAGCCCGCCGTGGTGGTGATCGACTCGATCCAGACGGTGTATTCGGACCAGCTTTCGTCGGCACCTGGCTCCGTGGCCCAGGTGCGCGAATGCGCGGCCCATCTGACGCGTGCGGCCAAAACCACGGGTATCACCATCATTTTGGTGGGCCATGTGACCAAGGACGGTGCGCTGGCCGGCCCGCGCGTGCTCGAGCATATGGTGGACACGGTGCTCTACTTCGAAGGCGATACGCACAGCAACTTTCGCCTGGTGCGCGCCATCAAGAACCGTTTCGGAGCCGTCAATGAAATCGGCGTCTTCGCGATGACGGAAAAAGGCCTCAAGGGCGTGACCAACCCCAGCGCCATCTTTCTGAGCCAGCACAGCGAGCCCGTGCCTGGCAGCTGCGTGCTGGTGACGCTGGAGGGCACGCGGCCCATGCTGGTGGAAATCCAGGCTCTGGTGGACCAAGGCGGCCCCGCAGCTCGGCGGCTGTCCGTGGGCCTGGACCGCGACCGGCTGGCCATGCTGCTGGCCGTGCTCAACCGCCATGCGGGCGTGGCCTGTGCCGATCAGGATGTATTCGTCAATGCCGTGGGCGGCGTACGTATCAACGAGCCTGCAGCTGATTTGGCAGTGATGTTGGCAATCACTTCAAGTCTTAGAGGCAAGGCCTTGCCCAAGGGCTTTATCGCCTTTGGCGAAGTCGGCTTGGCCGGTGAGGTGCGCCCGGCTCCCCGCGGCCAGGAGCGCCTGAAGGAAGCAGCAAAGTTAGGATTCACTATCGCCATCGTTCCCAAGGCCAATGCCCCCAAGAAAGCCATTGCCGGCCTGACCATTCATGCTGTGGAACGCGTGGACGAGGCCATGAATATCGTGCGCGGTATAGGTTAATTTGATAGCTGCTGACGCATGCAGTTAGTGGAGTCCAGACAGGAATTTTCTTGAACTCATTGAACATCAAGCGCTGGCGGCTACTGTTTTGAGAATAGCCTTGTCCCGCAAGTGCCTGGGGCATACGCACTGCCCGCAGGCAACAGGACTGGCCTACGTAAGACAATTAAGCCCATGAATTTACGCAATATTTTGGTCCCTCTAGGCATGATCGTGCTGGTCATTGCTGCACACCGCTCGGCGGGTTGGCCCGGCGTGGCGGCAGTCGTTGGCGGCATCATCATGTGGGTGCTGCTGCATTTCACCCGCCTGATGTCCGTCATGAGGAAGGCATCGAGCCGCCCTATCGGCTATGTCGGTAGCGCCGTGATGCTCAATGCCAAGCTCAAGCCCAAGGTTCCGTTGGTACATGTGGTCGCCATGACCCGTTCCCTGGGTCAGCGTCTGTCTGAAGAGGGGCAGGACCCCGAGATCTACCGCTGGACGGACGGTACCGACTCCCATGTGACCTGCGAATTTGTCAAAGGTCGGCTCATGAAGTGGACGCTCAAGCGCCCCGATGCCGCAGGCAGTAGCACCACGCCTGAACCAGAAACAACAGCTGCACCATCGAGCACCACTGCCCCCTAAAATGGCGAATTCAGGAGACAAGCGCCAGCGTTGAACCCATGCTGGCGACCACTGATTACACAAACCCAAAAGGATGGTTTTATGAGCCCTGTAGTTCCTTCGATGTCCGACCGCGACGGCAAGATCTGGATGGATGGTCAACTGGTGGAGTGGCGCGACGCCAAGATCCATGTGCTGACCCACACGCTGCACTACGGCTGCGGCGCCTTTGAAGGCGTGCGCGCTTATGAGACCGACAAGGGCACGGCCATCTTCCGCCTGGAAGAGCACACCAAGCGCCTGTTCAACAGCGCCAAGATCCTGCGCATGCAGATCCCGTTCACCCAGGAGCAGGTCAATCAGGCACAGGTCGAGGTGGTCAAGGCCAACGGCCTCAAGTCCTGCTATCTGCGCCCGCTGACCTGGATCGGCGACCGCAAGCTGGGCGTGAGCCCCAAGGGCAACAGCATCCACCTGATGGTCGCCGCCTGGGCTTGGGGCGCCTACCTGGGCGAGGAAGGCATGCAGCGCGGCATCCGCACCAAGATTTCCAGCTACACCCGCCACCATGTGAACATCACCATGAGCCAGGCCAAGGCGGTGAGCAACTACACCAACTCCATCCTGGCCAATACCGAAGCGCTGGACGATGGCTACGACGAGGCCATCCTGCTGGACGCCTCGGGCTTTGTGTCCGAAGGCTCGGGCGAGAACATCTTCGTCATCAAGGACGGCGTGGTCTACACCCCCGACCTGTCCGCCGGTGCCCTCAACGGCATCACCCGCAACACCGTGCTGCACATCTGCAAGGACCTGGGCCTGGAAGTGGTGCAAAAGCGCATCACCCGCGACGAGTTGTATATCTCGGACGAGCTGTTCTTCACCGGCACCGCCGCCGAAGTCACACCCATCCGCGAGGTGGACCGCGTGCAGATCGGCGAAGGCCGCCGCGGCCCGATTACCGAAAAAATCCAGTCGGCCTACTTTGACATCGTCAACGGCCGCAACCCCAAGTACGCCCACTGGCTGACCTTGGTGTAAAAATCACACCCCTGAGCGGCTTGACTGCTGTTTCCGGCAGCAAGCCCGCTTCATCAAAATCAAGAGAAAGACACGAGAAATGACCACGAACGCCGTCGTCGAACTGGCCGCCAAAGACCTCAATGCCCAAGGTGGCGTGTTCTGCCCCAGCCCCAAGGCCGATATGAAGCTGTGGAACAGCCACCCCAAGGTCTATCTGGATGTGGCCAAGACCGGCGAAGCCAAGTGCCCATACTGCGGCACAGCCTACCGTCTGAAGGCTGGCGAGGTGTTTGCGGGCGGTCATTGATCCGGTCCCAACTCTCAAGCACCTGGCGACTTCCATAAGTACCCAGGTGCTTTTTCATTTCCGGGCCGCCCCAAGATGAAAATGCCCCTTATTGGAGGGGCTGCCTCACACGCAGGTGTGAGAGCGTAGGGAACCATCTTTCATTTCTGCATTACTAGTGCCCATGCGTATTCTGCATTTCGTCACCGGAGGATTTTCCGGAGCCACCCAGGTTGCCATCGACCTCAGCCTGGCGGCTTTGCATACGCCGGGATACGAAGTCATGCTGGTGCTCAGGCGCAAGCCCAGCACTGATGACGCCAGGGTCGAGAAGCTGCGCCAGCAGGGCCTTCAGGTCCATGTGGTTTCCAACTGGATGCACGCCATCACCGTCTGGGAGTTGCGCAAGGTCATTCGCGGCTTCAAGCCCGATGCGGTCTTTGCCCATGGATTCAGCGACCATATCTGGGGGCGGCGTGCTGCCGCAGCAGAGCAGGTGCCACATATCTTTCATGTGGAACACAATTCCAGAGAGCGCTACACACCGCGCAGACTGCGGCAGGCTCTGGCGCTTGAGCCGCTTACGCAGGCCCATATCGGGGTCTCGGAAGGCGTCAAGACCAGCCTAATCGAACGGGGCTTCCCCCCTGAGAAATGCCTGGCCATTTGCAACGGCATCGACCTGGAGCGTTTTCCACAGTCCACCCAGCCCTTGCGCTGGCAGGAACGCGAACCCGCCATTTACATGGCCTCACGCTTCGCCCGCCAGAAAGACCATGCCAGCCTGATCAAGGCTCTAGGCATACTCAGGCGCCAAGGCTGCACGCCCACCCTCTATCTCGCCGGCGGCGGTAAAAGCGCTCTCAAAGCCAAGGCCGAACAGCTGGTGTCGGAGCTGGGTCTGACACAACAAGTCCGCTTTCTTGGCAACGTTTCCGATCTTCCCCTGCGCCTCTCTCAAACCCAGATCTTTGTGCTTGCTACACATTGGGAAGGCATGCCTCTGGCTCTGGTTGAAGGCATGGCAGCAGGGTGCGCCTGCGTCGTGTCAGATGTGATTGGCGCACGGGAAGTCATCACCCCCGAGGTCAATGGTCTGCGTGTACCGGAGTCCGATCCCGAGGCCCTGGCCCAGGCTCTGAAAAAGCTATTGGATAACCCGGAGCTTGCGCAAAATCTCGGCCTGGCGGCACGCGACCATGCCCTGAATCACTATGGGCGCGAGCATATGTGGCAGCAATATCAAAAACTGCTTCCCGTTAACGCTTGAGCACTTCGGACACATGGGGAGCTTTTGCACAGAAGTTGCCCCAGTTGAGCGCAAGCTTCATTTTGAACTTGCGTATTTTCTGCAGCACGGTTGCCCGCGCCTCTTTCTGTGCCCAGATGCTGCTGACTTCGCTGGTGTCATCCAAGGCGATGACAGAGGGATAGACGCCAAAGATACGCAGCCCGTTCTCAAACCAGAAGCGCAGGTCCACATCCACAGGCCTGTCAAACGGAATGCGCGTCTTCAGCAATTTTTCGGCGCCTGCCCTGCTGACGACATAGCCAGCCGCAAAGCTCGGCACTCGCTGGTAAGAGATCAGTTGCAGGGCCCCCTCGACCAAGGGGCCTTGATTGGCAATCTTCTCCTGCTCACGCCCATAGAGTTTGATCATGTCCCAGCTGCCATCGCTCGGCAGTGCCTTGATCGCGGCCAAAGCCTGCGGCAAGCTGTCCAGTAGTTTGACGTCATCCTCAAAAACCACCAGGGCGGGTTCATTGCTCTGCAGCAGCGACTGCCATGCCTTGAGGTGGCTGCAATAGCAACCCTTTTCTCCATTACCCAATGGCTTGAAGTAACGGCCTCGGCTCTCCGCGGACGAAAAATACCGCCGTTGCTCATCGGCTGGCAAATCTGACCACCACACGGCGGGGAGGCGAGATGCCCTCAGGCCCATCTGCTCTAGCTGAGTCGTCATGCGATCACGACGCTCTACATCCTTGGACAAATTGATAAAAACCACGGGCAATGACGACATACACTTCGGCACTTAAGACAAACCCCGCAGTGTAGTTTGAAGACCATCACCTCGCTGCCACACTCATCCACACCATGACTGCGCATTTACAAACGTCTGCGAAGCCAGATCAACGAAAAATGGCCCGAGGCTTTGCACACGCTTTGGATGCCTCCAGCTTCGCCTTCTTCGCCCTGAGTCTTTGTCTCCCCTCCGGTTACTCATATGGCTCGACAGCTCTGGCTCTGCTCTCCATCGTCGGCTGCGCAGCTTTCCGCGCCAAACAGCCGACAGCAAGAGATACGCGAGTTCTGGTGAGCATGATTTTGATCATGGGCCTGCTTTGGAGCATGTCCTTCGATCGTCTGTTCTCTGCTGCTGGCTGGGGATATGGCACCAAATATGCGCTGGCGGCCCTGAGTCTATGGTATCTCAGCAAGACTGGCGTGCGGCTTTCCGCAATTGTCTGGGGGCTGGCATGTGGAGCCCTGGGCGCACTGGCCATTGCCGCCTATCAGGCTGGCGTTCTCAAAATGCCACGCGTCAGCGGATTCACCAACGCCATTCAATATGGCGGTATTGCCATGTATCTGGGCTTTGCCGCAGTTGCTGTGGCCATCCTCGGACGCTGGGGTAAATGGCAGGCAGCGGCCTTGGGCCTGCTGGGAGCCTGCGGGATCCTGGCCTCTTTTCTTTCGGACTCGCGCGGTTCATGGGTGGTAACGCCGCTGCTGATCGCGGCGATCTGGCTCATGGCCTGGCTTAATGGCTTCAAGAAGCTGGCCAGCATGGCTGCTGCCATCATGGTAGTGCTTGGTGTGCTCATTGCCGTGCCTGCCTATAACAAACTGGAGCAGCGCACCCAGGAGGCAAGCCGGGAAGTCTCTGAATATCTGCAGGACCCTCAAAAATATGCCACCACATCGGTAGGTCAGCGCTTGGAGCAATGGCGTCTGGCCATCCATCTGATCGAGCAACGCCCGATCTCTGGCTGGGGTCTGGCCGGCTACCCCGCAGCCAAGCAGAAGATGGTGGATCAAGGTCTGGCTCACCCGTCCGTGATGGAGTACGGGCACGCCCACAATGAAATCCTCGACATGTGGGTCAAGCGCGGCTTGCTGGGTCTGATTCTGCTGCTGCTTTTCTATGCAGTCCCTGCGATCATCTTCTGGCCTACGCACAAGCGGCTGAATAGGGTGCACGAGGAAATGCGTTCCAAGGCTTTGGCCTTACGCGCAGCCGCAACCCTGCTGCCTCTGGCGTACTTTGGCTTTGGCTGGACCCAGGTCTTCTTTGCCCACAACAGCGGCAATATGTTCTATATCTTCGGCCTGGCCGTACTCTGGGGCGGGATCTGTCGCCTGGAGGCCCAATCCGGCGCTTCGCCTCAAGCCTGATCTCTTGCAGGCAGGCCCAGGGCCAACGCACCCAGCGCGCCCTGAGCCAAGGCAAAAACGCCATAGAGCAAGCCCACGCCAACAGCCAAGGTAGCGGGCACGCCAAACGGAGCCAGTGCGGCAACCGCCGCGGTTTCCCGCGTTCCCCAGCCCCCCACACTGACCGGCAACGCTGCCATCAGAAAAATCGGGGCAATCGCAAAAGCCCACACGGACAGTGGTTGCCACAGACCCAGGGCCAGCGCACCACAGGCCAGCGCAGCGGCCGACAGCAGTTGCACCATGGCCGAGCTCAAACCCTGCAGCCATAGCTGAGGTATGAAGTCAGCCCTTTGCACCGCGTCTTGCAAGGGGGCCAGCCAAGCGCCCGGCAGCTTGACCCATTCCAGATGTACAGCCTTCAGCAGGCCCCATGGCAACAGCAACCACAGCAAGGTGATGAGCAGCAAAGCTGTCCTGAAAAGCGTCACGTCCAAATCCAGCCATGGCGCCAATGTGGCTGCACAAGCTACGGCGCCCAAGCCTCCAATGGCGCACAACATCCAGAGACCGCTGAGCCGATCCAGAATCACCGACAGGCTGCTTGCCGATTTGGACTGTCCGGTCTTTTGCATAGCCAAAGCCCGGTAAACATCACCGCCGACAACCGCCCCTGGTAGAAGCACATTCAGGCCAATGGCCTGGAAATACCAGCGCATGGCTGAGGCCATCGGCATCTCGGCCCCCAGCCAGACAGCCATGGCCCTCCAGCGCCAGGCAGATACTACGTTGGAGGCAATGGCAAACCCAAAGCCCACCAGCAACCACCAGGGATTTGCCTGCTGCAAGCGCCCCCAGAGCTGCACGGGATTGGCGAGATAGATGACAGCGCCCAGCAATGCCAGGCCCAGCATGCCCTTGGCAAATGCTTTGCGGCCTTTGTTCACGATGTGCCGAGCACCGCTTCCGAGGCTTGTGGTTCAGGCGCGGTTTCCACCGCGCCATATTCCTTGGCGTAGTACTGCAAGCCACTGCCCGACTCGTAATAGATACGCGTCAGCAATTCACCGATCAGGCCGGCAGCGATGAACTGCATGCCCATCAGCACCAGCATGACGCCAGCCATCAGCAAAGGGCGCCCACCAATGGATTCGCCCATGATCTTCTCGCCCAGCAGCCACAGCAGAATCAATATGCCCGGCGTCGCCAGCCACAGACCAAGCCCGCCGAACGCATGCAGCGGACGCTGGCGAAAACGCATGAAGAAGACGATGAAGATCAGGTCCAGAATCACCCGGAAAGTCCTATCGATACCGTACTTGGAAACGCCACGCGTACGCGCATGGTGGCGCACGGGAACTTCCGCGATACGCGCACCCGCATCACGCGCCAGCGAGGGGATGAAGCGGTGCAATTCACCATACAGGCGAATGCGGTCGATGATCTCGCGGCGGTAGGCCTTCAAGGCACAGCCGTAGTCATGCAGCTTGACATTCGTGGAGCTGGAGATGAGGCGGTTGGCCAGCACCGACGGCAGACGGCGTGAGAGCGCCTTGTCCTGGCGGTTCTTGCGCCAGCCAGACACCATATCCACATCGGGATCGTTTTCCAGGCGCTCCAGCAGCAGTGGAATATCACCAGGCTCGTTCTGCAAGTCCGCATCCAGCGTCACTACATAACGACCGCGCACCCTGTCGAAGCCGGCCTGCAATGCGCTGGATTGGCCATAGTTGCGCACCAGACACACGGCTCGCACCCATGGGTGCTGTTCCGCCAGTTCCTTCAAGCGCTTGGCGCTGCCATCGGTAGAGCCGTCATCCACGGCAATGAGTTCATAGCTGAGTGGCTGCTGACGCATGGCCTCGTCAATGCGAGCGACCAGATCGGGCAGATTATCGAACTCGTTATAGACAGGGACAACAATGGAAACTTCGGGCTTGGAATCGTGCACGGACGTCATGCTCAGCATTGGAATAACAGTCCACCTATACTAACTGAATACCCTTGGCACGATTTTCGCCGGGCGCCATTCCGGCCTTTCCCTTCAGCCCGAATACAGTGGCTTCATGACCTCCCCAACCAACTATCAGGACTGGCAGCAAAAGCTGTACGCCAAGCCGTGGCTTTGCGTTCTCTTATTGGCCTGCGCGCATATTCTTTCCCGTGTTGCCATCTCTTCCGGCATGAAATGGGACGAATCCGAGCAGATTCTGTGGGCCCAAACTTTATCGCTGGGCTATGGTCCCCAGCCCCCGCTCTACACCTGGCTGCAATGGGTGGTCTGCCAGGTATTGGGCCCATCCGTGCTGGCCTTGGCCGTGCTCAAGCACGGCTTGATTGCACTGACCTATTGCCTGGCATGGCTTGCAGGCAGACA
The DNA here is from genome assembly GCF_030064165.1 of Comamonas resistens. Classification (NCBI taxonomy): domain Bacteria; kingdom Pseudomonadati; phylum Pseudomonadota; class Betaproteobacteria; order Burkholderiales; family Comamonadaceae; genus Comamonas; species Comamonas resistens. The sequence continues at coordinate 114,475 of NZ_CP125947.1, read as the reverse complement.
GCTGCTCAATGCCAAAGGCGCCTGGTGGGTGGCGGCCGGCTTGCTGCTGATGCCTCCATTTGGCTGGGATTCGCTGCGCGACCAGACCCATACCGTGATGGTGACGGCCATGACCATGGGATTGTGGTGGGCCGTATTGCGCCAGGTCCGTAGCCCCCAACCTATCAATTTCGTGTTGATTGGCATTTTTTGCGCCTTGGGCATGCTGTCCAAATACAGCTATGCCATGCTGATCGCTGCGCTGTTTGTCGCCTCCATGTCCGTGGGTCAGGTCAGGTCCGCCCTCTTTGCCAAAGGCTGGTGGCTGGCTCCTGTAGTCGGCCTGCTGCTGGTTGCGCCCCATGCATGGTGGCTGGCTTTGCATTGGGGCATGGCGACCACGGAAACCGTGCAGAAAATGTCCATTTCTGCAGAGGTTTCACACCTCAAGGGTTTGGGAAATTTGGGCAAGGCCCTGATTTCGGCAATGGGCTTGTGGCTGATCGCTGTTGGCCTGGGCTATCGCTCCAAGCTCTGGGCCGCTGCCTCGTCTTTGCCTCTGCCTGAGCGCAGTTGGGCTCTTGCCTTGCTGCAGCGCTATCTGCTGCTTGTCATCGCTTGTCTTCTCGGCATGGTGCTGCTGGCAGACGTGACCGACTTCAAACAACGCTGGATGCTTCCACTGGTGGCAATTGCGCCATTGGCTCTCTATGTCTGGCGCCCCGCGCTGCTAGAGCCCGGAGCGGGCAAGGTATTCACCGGCCTGGTCCTGGTTTTTGCCCTGATTTTTCTGCTGATGGCCACGCTGCGCCCCTGGCAGGGCGGACGCAAGAATGACCCAGATGAGTTGAACCACCCGGTCAAAGAACTGGCCGCACAGCTGCGCAGCGCCGGCTATGACGGCCAGGGCGTGATTGTTGGCTCGGATCACATGATCGCTGCCATGCTGCATTCGCAGTTTCCCGCCAGTTATGCACTGGGCTGCACGGATGGCCATCTGCTGCAGCAGTGCCTGGCCCAGGCTCATGCGCCAACCGGGGCACCACTGCTGCTGATCACACGAGCAGACAGGCCCGCCCCCAACTGGTGGGATGGCGTCAAAGCCGTGCTGCCTCAGCATGCCGCGCCCCAGACCCTGAGCATTCCTTTCGAGAAAATGCCCGCCAGCGCAACACCTGCCCAATACCAATATCTCCGGGTCGTACCATGAATCCTGTTTTGATCACCGGCTGCGCCGGCTTTATCGGCATGCATTGTGCCAAGCGCCTGCTGGAGCAAGGCGTGCCCGTTGTCGGTATCGACAACCTCAACAGCTACTACGATGTGGCACTCAAACACGCCCGTCTGGAGCAACTGCGTCCGCATGCCCACTTCCGCTTTGTGGAACTGGATGTGGCTGACCGCCAAGGCATGGCCGAGCTGTTTGCCGAAGCAGTTCCAGCCAAGGTGCTGCATCTGGCGGCCCAGGCAGGTGTGCGCTATTCCATCGACCAGCCCGACGATTACACGGACTCCAATCTGCTGGGGTTTGGAAACATCCTGCAGGGCTGCCGCAAGCACAAGGTCGAGCATCTGGTCTATGCCAGCAGCTCCAGCGTCTATGGTGGCAATACCAGGATGCCGTTTGCCGAAAGCGATGCAGTAGACCATCCCATCAGCTACTACGCGGCCACCAAGAAGGCCAACGAGCTGATGGCACACACCTATTCGCACCTCTATGGAATACCCACCACCGGCCTGCGATTTTTTACGGTATATGGTCCCTGGGGTCGCCCCGACATGGCCTTGTTCAAGTTCACCAAAGCCATCCTCGCAGGTGAAGCCATCGACGTGTATGGCGAAGGCAAGCTGGTGCGCGACTTCACCTATATCGACGATATCGTCGAAGGCATCATGCGCGTGCTGGACAAGCCTGCCACACCTGACTCCAGCTACGACAGCCAGCACCCCAACCCTGGCACCAGCACAGCGCCCTATCGCATCTTCAATATCGGCAACAACTCTCCCACCGTGCTGATGGACTACATCGCAGCCATCGAGACCGCCATCGGCTCCACGGCGCACAAGCGCATGCTGCCCATACAGCCAGGCGATATGCACAGCACATCGGCCGACACCCGGGCACTGCAAGCCTGGGTAGGATTTGCACCAGCCATGCCCGTGATGACGGGCGTGCAGCGTTTTATAGATTGGTACCGCTCTTTTTATCGCGTATGAAAGTCACTGTTTTTGGAACCGGCTATGTCGGTCTGGTGCAAGGAGCCGTACTGGCTGACGTCGGCCACCAGGTACTCTGCGTGGATGTGGATGAAAAAAAGGTTGCGGCACTCAAGGCCGGCCAGATCCCCATCCACGAACCGGGCCTCGATGCTCTCGTCATCAACAACCAGCAACTGGGCCGTTTGCAATTCACCACCGACGCCGCAGAAGGCGTGGCTCACAGTGAGGTGATCTTCCTGGCTGTGGGCACACCTCCCGACGAGGATGGCAGCGCCGACCTCCAATACGTGCTTGCCGTGGCCCGCACGATTGCCCGACATATGGACGGCCCGCGCATCGTCATCAACAAATCGACGGTCCCCGTGGGCACGGCGGACAAGGTCTCGGCCGTGATCGCCGAAGGTCTTGCTCAGCGCGGCGTCCAGCATCCGTTTGACGTGGTCTCCAACCCCGAGTTCCTCAAGGAAGGTGCCGCGCTGGGCGACTGCCAGCGTCCGGACCGCATCATCATCGGTACCAGCAACCCGGCTTCCGAATCCAAGCTGCGCGAGCTCTATGCTCCATTCAACCGCAATCGTGACAAGATCGTGGTAATGGATGTCCGAAGCGCCGAGCTGACCAAATACGCGGCAAACGCCATGCTGGCGACCAAGATCAGCTTCATGAACGAGATCGCCAACCTGGCAGAGAAGCTGGGCGCCAATGTGGAGGCCGTGCGCCGCGGCATTGGCAGCGATCCGCGCATCGGCTACCACTTCATCTACCCTGGCGTAGGCTATGGCGGCAGCTGCTTCCCCAAAGATGTGAAGGCCCTGATCCACACCGCCAAGGAAGTGGAATTCGAGCCCTTGCTGCTCAACGCGGTGGAAGACCGAAACCACGCGCAGCGCAAGGTGCTGTTTGAACGCATCCATGCGTTCTACAACGGCAGGCTCGAAGGCAAGACCATCGCCGTCTGGGGCCTGGCTTTCAAGCCCAACACCGATGACATGCGCGAGGCTCCAAGCCGCAATCTGCTGGAATCACTCTGGGCTGCTGGCGCCAAGGTCAAAGCCTACGACCCCGTGGCCATGAAGGAGGCACGCCGCATTTATGGCGAGCGGATGGATCTTGAACTGGTGGACAGCCCACAAGCTGCCGTGCAAGGTGCCGACTGCTTGACCATCGTGACCGAGTGGCAGGTCTTCCGCGCACCGGACTTTGACCTTCTGGCCGCCACGCTGAACGACAAAATGATTTTTGACGGCCGCAACCTTTACGAGCCAGCCCTGCCTGCCAGCCATGGCCTGGGCTATGTCTCCATCGGTCGCCCCGCCCAGCAACCGCGCTGAAACAAAAATGCCCCCACGCTTACCCACTGGCGTGTGGCCGCTCCCCCGAGGGGCATTTTTGTCTCGGGGCGGCCCGGCAACAAAAAAAGCCCCACAGGCCAGAGTCTGCGGGGCTTTTTTCTGGACGGTGGCTCAAGACAACGGCAAACAGATCACAAAGCTCGCCCCGCTGCGGCCGTCCTGGCGTGCTTCACAGTGCACCGTGCCACCATGTCGCTCCGCAATCGAGCGCACCAGCGACAGCCCCAGGCCCACGCCGCCGGACCGCTCGCTGGCACCCGGCAGCCGGTAGAATTTTTCAAAAATGCGTTCGCGCTGCTCTCGAGGAACGCCGGGACCATGGTCTTCCACACGGATTTCCACCGAATGGTCCTGTTTCTCCAACGTCAGCTGGATTTCACCCTGGCTGTAGCGGCGCGCGTTCTCCAGCAGATTGCGCACCGCGCGACGCAGCAGTTTGGAAATACCTTGCACATCCAGCGGACCGTCCGTCAGCACATCGAGCTCGGCATCAATGCGCGCGCATTCCTCGGCCGCCAGGCCGATCAGGTCGACAGACTCCACCATGCCGACATCGACCTCGCGGGTGTCGAGACGGCTGGCCAGCAGAATTTCATCCACCAGCTGATCGAGTTCGGAAATATTGCGCTGTATCTCGGCCTTGGCCCGTGCACTGGCCGGATCGTTGCCCATGAATTCCAGGCCCATGCGAATGCGTGTCAGCGGTGAGCGCAGCTCATGCGAGGCATTGGCCAGCAAGGATTTGTGGGAAGTCATCAGCGTCTCGATACGGGCCGCTGCCGCATTGAACTGGTGGGCCAGGTCAGCCACTTCGTCATGCCCATGCTCCGGCACGCGCACCGACAGATCGCCCTCACCGAAGCGCTTCACGCCACGCTGCAAGTTCTCCAAGCGCTTGAGCAGGCGACGGATGATGGGAAACACACCCACAATCACCGCAATCCCCACCAGGCCCAGCATCCACAAAAAGCCGAACGGCGGACGCAGCCAGAAGGCAACCGCACCATCACGCGGCGGGGGACGGCCTTCACGCCATTCGCGCGGGGCCAGCCACAGCTCATAGGCCTTGCCATCATTGCCGGCAATCTCAAAGCTCACCCCATCGCCGGGCGAACCCGGCACGCGCGTGCCGCGGCCTTCGACCAGCACATTGCCGTCCGGCCCACGCATCACCATTTCACGCGACGGTGGCGTGCTGCTGTTCTGAGCGCGCTGCTCTTCGGCAATCTTCCAGGCCCAGGCCACGCACAGCGTCAGCGCCGCCACGCCGACCACCACGGCCAGCCAGATGCGCAGATACAGGCGCTGCGAGAAAACATGCAGCAGTTTCATCAGTCTTGTTGCTTGGCAAAAACATAACCCACGCCGCGCACCGTGAGGATGCGTTTGGGGTTCTTGGGATCGGCCTCGATGGCCGCGCGGATGCGGCCCATGTGTACGTCGATGGAGCGGTCAAAGGCCTCCAGCTCCCGGCCGCGCACGGCCTCCATGATCTGGTCGCGCGTCAGCACGCGGCCCGCGCGCTCAGCCAGCGCCACCAACAGATCGAACTGGTAGGAGGTCAGGTCGGCAGGCTGCTCGCCCACGGCCACGGTGCGCGCATCACGGTCGATTTCCAGGCTGCCAAAGCGCATCACGGAAGCCGATGGCGCGGGGCCATCACTGCCCTTGCGCCTCAGGATGGCGCGGATGCGGGCCAGCAGTTCACGCGGCTCGAAAGGCTTGGGCAGATAATCGTCGGCCCCCAGCTCCAGGCCGATGATGCGGTCCATGGGGTCACCCTTGGCGGTCAGCATCAGCACAGGCACCTGGGCCGTAGCCCCACTCATGGAACGAATGCGGCGGCAGACCTCCAGCCCATCCATATCGGGCAGCATCAGGTCCAGGATGACCAGATCCGGTGGCTCCGCACTGGAGCCGTCAGCAGGCTGCAACTGTTCCAGGCCGCTTTTCCCGTCGGCCTGGTGGTTGACCTCCAGACCGTTGTTGCCCAGATAGTCGCTCACCATTTGGGCCAGGCGAACGTCGTCCTCAATCATCAGAAGTTGGTGCGTGCTCATAGAAGGCAGTGTAGTCATGCTCGCGCCTTGCGGTTGGTTCATGCCTGCATGCTGAAACACGCGCGTGAGCTGCGCTTGTCTGCTGCGTAAAGTTGGGTAAACGCTTTACATTCAGCAAAAACAATAGCTATCTGCGCTTGACCATCAAGCGTTAGCGTCCATTTTCACTCTTGAAACCAGATAGATCAGCAGTAATACCGGCACGCCCATCATGGCCGTGGTGTGGAAAAACGCCTGGTAACCATAGCTGTCCACAAAAGCGCCCGAGAAGCCGGCCAGCCACTTGGGCGCCAGATTCATCATGGAACTGAACAGCGCATACTGCGTGGCCGAGTACTGCACATTGGTCAGGCCGGACAGATAGGCAATGAACGCGGCCGAGGCAATACCGCCCGCCAGATTGTCGGCACTGATGACCCAGATCAGCGCCGTCAGGTCATGTCCGCGTGTGGACAGCCAGGCAAACAGCACATTGGTACAGGCTGACAGCACGGCGCCCAGCATCAGAATGCGCATCACCCCCCAGCGCGCCGCCATGGTGCCGCCCACAAAAGCGCCCAGCAGCGTCATGATCACCCCAAACACCTTGGACACTGCGGCCACCTCATCCTTGGTGTAACCCATGTCCACATAGAACGGGTTGGCCATGATGCCCATGACCACATCGCTGACCCGGTACAAACCGATCAACGCCAGCAGCAGCAAGGCCTGCCAGCGGTAGCGACGAATGAAGTCGGCAAACGGGGCAACCAGCGCACCCTTGATCCATTCCTGCGCATTGCGGGCGGGGGCCATGGGCCGCGCCAGGGGCTCGGGCGAGAGCAGCACCGTGCACATGCCCACCAGCATGCTGGAAGCCATGACGCTATAAGCCACATGCCAGGCATGCAGCACATAGCCCGCGCCGCCGCCCTGCACCTTGGAAGCCACCCACAGCACACCGGCTCCGGCCCAGATCATGGCCAGCCGATAGCCGCTCTGGTAGGACGCGGCCAGCGCTGCCTGATCGTCGAGCTTGGCCGACTCGATACGGTAGGCATCGAGCGCAATATCCTGCGTGGCCGAGCCAAAGGCCACGACCACGGCGCAGATGACCAGTGCCTGCAGCGACTGTTTGGGGTCCATGAAGGACATGCCCAACAGGCCCGCTGCAATCACCAGCTGCGCAAACAGCAGCCAGCTGCGCCGCCGCCCCAGCAGACGGTTCATGACAGGCAAGGGCAGACGGTCCACCAGCGGCGACCACACCCACTTGAAGGCATAGGCCAAGCCGACCCAGCTCAGAAAGCCAATCGTGGTGCGATCGATATCGGCCTCGCGCAGCCAGAAGCTCAAGGTGCCCAGCACCAGCAGCGGCGGCAGGCCCGCAGAGAAGCCCAGTGCCAGCATGCGCAAGCTGGTGGGCTGCACATAGATCCTCAATGCCTGGGCCCAGCTGGTCTTGGGTGCGACATCTTCTGTGTTGAAAGCGGTGTTGTTGGATTTGGAGGACTCGGTCATGGTCTGGCTCTTGAGGGCACGAGGCATTATCGGTTGCACAGGCATTAGCCCTCGCACTACCATGGCGTGCCCTCACTGACCACCACGCTCCACCTGCCCATCCATGCAATTCCGCAAGACTTTCGCCGCCCACCCTGCGCTTGAGCAGGCACAGGCATCGGTGCGCAGTTACAGCGGCGAGCATCAGGCCCATGCTCACGAGCACGCCCAGATTCTGTTTGCACTGCAGGGCCGCATGGAGCTGGAAGTCTCCGGCCAATCCAGTTTTGTGGACAGCGCCTGCGGCATGGTCATCCCCGCCGGCACCGCTCATGGCTATCTGGCCCAGCCGCAAACCCAGGTGTTCGTGATCGATGCGCCCATGGCCTCGGGCCTGGACAAGCTGCGCCGCTTTGCCGTTCCGCCGCCGCTGCGCTTTCCCGTCTCCAGCCTGTCTGCCGCCGCCCAGATGGCGCTGGTGCTTCAAGCCCCCTCGCTGCTGCAGCGCCGGGCACTGAATCTGCAGCTGTTGCAGCAGCAGGTGCAGGCCGCCCTGCATGAAAGCTGGCCCACAGCCAGGCTGGCCGCCATGGTTCACCTGAGCGTGGCCCAGTTCCATGCCCGCTTCGTGGAGCTGACCGCCAACACACCGCAGGACTGGTTGCGCAATCTGCGTCTCGATGCGGCCTGCCAGCAGCTGCGCCAGGGCGCCGCACTGGAGGCCACTGCCTTGCGCTGCGGCTATGCCTCGGCCAGCGCACTGGCTTATGCGCTGCGCCGCGACCGCGGCCTCAGATCGCGCCAGCTCAAAGCCAGTCGCTGATTCGCCTCAGCTCAAGCGTTTCTCGATAGTTCCGCTTGCGCTGCCGCGCATGATTGCAGCCATCATGTCCAGCAGCTCTCTGTCTTCGCCCCTGTCCACCCGCACAGCCATAGGCCCTGTTGGCCTGGTGCTGGCTGCCGCCATGCTCTGGGGCACCACAGGCACGGCGCAGCACTTTGCGCCCGCACAGTTCTCGCCCTACTGGGTAGGCGCATTGCGCATGGTCATGGCAGCGCTGTTCTTTGTTGCACTGGCCTTTGTCATGGACAGAGGCCACGCCAGGCAGCCCATGCACCATGGCCGCATCCTGTTTTGCGGCGCATGCATGGCGGTCTACAACCTCAGCTTTTTCGCAGGCGTCAAGGCCAGCGGCGTGGCGCTGGGCACGGCACTGGCCATTGGCAGCGGCCCCATCTGGGCCGGGCTGATGCAGGCCGTTGTGCAGCAGCGCATGCCTGGGCCGCAGTGGTGGCTGGGAACATGCACAGGCGTTGCCGGCGGCATTGCCATGGCACTGGCTGCCAGCGACCCGCGACACCTGCCCTGGGGCGGCATGGCTTTGTGTCTGCTTGCCGGCATGGCCTATGCCGCTTATGCGCTGGTCAATCAGGCACTGGTAGTGCAGGCCAGGGTCGCCTCGGTCAATGCCCGGGTGTTTGCCTGCTCTGCCCTGCTCTCTCTTCCGGTTGCGGCCTGGCTGGGCGGACCGCTACAGGCCAGCGCCAGCGGCTGGGCTGTGGTGGTGTATCTGGGCGTGGTGGCCACGGGTCTGGCTTACCTGCTGTTCTCCGTAGGGCTGCGCGGCATGTCTGCAGCCACCGGCGTGGCGCTGAGCAAGGCCGAGCCCATCACGGCTTTCGCATTGTCGCTGCTGGTGGTCGGAGAGCGCCCTGCCTGGTGGTCCATACTGGGTTTACTGGCCGTTATTGCAGGCCTCTGGCTGGTCGTGCAGGCCGAAAGAAGCGATACCAGAAATCACGGGAATACAGCGCTGCAATAGACTGCTGCCATGCTTGCCCAGTCTCTATTTCAGCGCCTGATTTTGCCCTTGCGCCGGGCCTCTGCACCACTGCTGCTCGCATTGGCCTGCACAGCATTGCCACAGGGCGCCGCACAGGCCCAGGTGGATGTGGGCAATGCGTCCTATCTGCGTCGCCTGATTCCGGCAGAGACGCTGGAAACCTCCTCTGCCGACGAGTACCAGAAGCTGCTGCTGCAGGCCAAGGCTCAGGGGGCGCTGGCTGGCAGCGACAACGCCCAGTTGCAACGCTTGCGCACGATTGCCCAGCGCCTGATCCCCTATACCGCTCAGTGGAACGACCGTGCCCGCCAGTGGCGCTGGGAGGTGAACCTGATAGGCAGCAAACAGATCAATGCTTTTTGCATGCCTGGCGGCAAGATTGCCTTCTTCACCGGCATCATCGATCAGCTCAAGCTCAGCGACGACGAGATCGCCATGATCATGGGCCACGAGATGGCCCATGCGCTGCGCGAGCATTCCCGCGAGCAGCTGGCCAAGAATCAGGCCACCAGCCTGGGTATTTCTCTGGGCGCCCAGTTGCTGGGCCTTGGTGATATCAGCAGCGCGGCCGCGCGGTTTGGCGGTCAGTTGCTGAGCCTCAAGTTCAGCCGCAATGACGAAAGCGAAGCCGATCTGGTCGGGCTGGAGCTGGCCGCCCGTGCCGGCTACAACCCGCAGGCGGCTGTCAGCCTGTGGCGCAAGATGGGCGAGGCCACCGGCGAGGGCGGCATAGGCTTTCTCTCCACCCACCCCACGGGGCCAGACCGCATTCGCCAGCTGGAGAGCAATGTGCCGCGCGTCATGTCGCTGTACGAGCAGGCACGACGCCGGTAATACCTTTCAGACTTACGCAAACAAGCATGAGCCAAGGGCTGCTACCTTGGCCTCATTTGCATAAGCCGTGACCTAGCTGGCAGCCACCAGTGCACGCAGCTCGCCGGCACTTTGCTGCAGGCTTTTGCCGCTGGTGTCCAGCAAATGGTCGGCCTTTGAGTAAAAAGCCGTGCGGCCGTCCAGAATGCGACGCAGATCGTCCATGGCTTCGGGGTTGGCCGCCATGGGGCGGGTGTCGCCCTGTGCCACCACGCGGCCCATATGCTCCTCCGGCTTGGCCTGCAACCACACCGTGGTGCAGTGACCCAACAGTACATTGAAGGTTGCGGGATCGGAAACAATGCCCCCCGGCGTTGCAATCACCACATCGCTGTAGATCTGCACCGCTTCTTCCAATGCCCTGCGCTCGTAGCGGCGATAGGCTCCCGCGCCATACAGGTCATAGATCTCGCGCACGCTGCAGCCCGCCACGCGTTCGATCTCCTGGTTGAGTTCGAGAAACGGGACATCGAGCTGCTCTGCCAGCATGCGCCCCAGCGTGGACTTGCCCGCGCCGCGCAAGCCAATCAGCGCAATGCGTGAGCCACGATGCGGATCGGCGCCAGCCGCCGCGCCCAACAGCTCGGCCGCGGCCATGCGCACGCGATGCAGATCATCCTCGCTGCGCCCTTCCAGCATCTCCCTGAGCAGCAGCCATTCCGCACTGGAGGTGCTGACATCCCCCAGCAACTCGGCCATGCTGCACTGCAAAGCCAGCGAAATCTGGTGCAGCACCAGGATGGAGACATTGCCCGTGCCGTATTCCAGATTGGCCAGATGCCGCTCAGATACCTGAGCCGCCGCTGCCAGGCTGCGCCGCGTCAGCCCACGGCGAGCCCGCAGATTGCGCACCCGCTCGCCCAAGGCCTGAAGCAGCGGACTTTTACCCGCTTCGTCCATGTCTGCAACCACCGTGGCTGCCATGTCTAACTGATCCATAAAACTCCCCAGAGGGCGTGAATGATAAACAGTGGGGTTAACGCCAGTCATGCAATATATTGCTTGACACTGCATTGTCACCTATCTATCTTTGAAATACACGCACAATATTGCATGTTTCGGCAAAGAATTTGATGCTGCTCAGAGCAGCTCATCAGGAGACATCATGGCTGCCCCCAGCACCGCGCACTCACTTGAGACATTCCAGCAGTTGGTCGCAACTGTCGCCCAACGCCTGTATGGGCGCGCTTTGGATGCCGATCTGCAGAAATGGCTCAACGCGCACTATGGTGCAGACAGCGACTGGTACCGGCAGATGATGGAAGCCTGCGCCAGCGGCGTGGCACAAGGCTGGCTCTGCCAGCGCGAAAACGGCGGCATACGCTGGGGCCGCGTGTTTGAAGCCGGCGCCGAGCTGGGCGGCTTCTCGGTCGATGTGGTGCAGATGAAAGACATTGCCGGCCCGCACCACAGCCACCCTCTGGGCGAGATCGATCTCATCCTCCCCATCACGCCAGGCGCCTTGTTTGACGGCCATGCCGCTGGCTGGTGCGTCTATGGGCCGGGCAGCGCCCACCATCCCACCGTGATCCAGGGTGAGGCCTGGGTGCTCTATCTGCTGCCGCAAGGGCAGATCCAGTTCACACGACGCGCGGCTTGAAGGCCTCTAGCTACACGCAGTCATTCATCAAGGTTGAAGTCATGACAGAGCTACTTGCCAATCATGTTGCTGGCCGCTGGCAAACCGGCCAGGGCCCGGGCAGCACATTGCTGGATCCCGTGCTGGGCACGCCACTGGTCCGTGTCGATGCCACGGGCCTGGATCTACCCGCCGCCTTTGCCTTTGCCCGCGAAACCGGTGGCAAGGCCTTGCGCGCGCTGAGCCATGCCCAGCGTGCCAAGCTGCTGGCCGACGTGGCCGCCGTGCTGCTGGCCAACCGCGACGCGTATTACGAAATTTCCATCGCCAACAGCGGCACCGTGAAGAACGACACGGCCGTCGATGTCGATGGCGGCATCTACACCCTGAGTCAATACGCCAAATGGGGTGCTGCCCTGGGCAATGACAGGCATCTGACCGATGGCTCCGCCGTGGCGCTGGCCAAGGATGGAGCCTTCCAGTCTCAGCACATACAAGTGCCCACGCGTGGCGTGGCGCTGTTCATCAACGCCTTCAACTTTCCCAGCTGGGGTCTGTGGGAAAAAGCGGCCCCGGCCCTGCTCTCGGGCGTGCCCATCATCGTCAAGCCAGCCACGGCCACGGCCTGGCTCACGCAGCGCATGGTCAAGGATGTCATTGACGCCGGCGTGCTGCCGCCCGGTGCGCTTTCCATCATCTGCGGCAGCTCGGCCGGGTTGATGGATCAGCTCCAGCCCATGGATGTCGTGTCCTTCACGGGCTCTGCGGATACAGCCGCCACGATTCGCGCTCATGCGGCCATCACACGTCATTCGGTACGCAGCAATATCGAGGCCGACAGCGTCAACTGCGCCTTGCTGCTGCCCGGCCATGCCGCAGACAGCGACGCCGTGGCCCTGCTGGCCCGCGAAGTGGCACGCGAAATGACGGTCAAATCCGGCCAGAAATGCACGGCCATACGCCGCGTGCTGGTGCCGCAGACGCTGTATGACAGCGTGGCCCAGGCCATTGGTGCACAGCTGGCCAAAACCACGGTGGGCAACCCACGCAACGAATCCGTTCGCATGGGCTCTCTGGTCAGCCGCGCGCAGTACGAAAACGTGCAGCAAGGCCTGAGTCAACTGCTAGCCCACACCAGCACGCTTCATGACGGACGCAGCAAGACCCTGATAGATGCCGATCCGACCATTGCAGCCTGTGCTCAACCCGTGCTGCTGGGCACGCAAGACCCCGACGGCCATACCCTGGTCCACGATATGGAGGTCTTTGGCCCCGTGGCCACCCTCATGCCCTATCGTGATCTTGAGCACGGCCTGGCACTGGCCCATCGCGGCCAGGGCTCCCTGGTCTGTTCCGTCTATGGCGAAGATGCAGGCGCACTGGCCGCCGCTGCCAGTGATCTGGCAGCCAGCCATGGGCGCGTGCACATCATCAGCCCCGATGTCGCCAAGCTGCATTCAGGCCACGGCAACGTCATGCCCCAATCTCAGCACGGCGGCCCGGGCCGCGCAGGCGGCGGGGCCGAGCTGGGCGGTCTGCGGGCACTGGATTTCTACCACCGCAAGAGCGCCATTCAGGCCGCGCCCCAGGTGCTGCAGGCGCTGAACCAGAGTGTGGAGGCATGAGGCCATGAACGACACCACGATCAACACCACCGTCGACTTCACACAGCCCTTCAACTTTGCCCAGCATCTGTTTGAGCTCAACCGCGCGCGGGGCAGCAAGACGGCTTATATCGACGACCACGGCAGCCTCAGCTACGCCCAACTGGAGGAACAGGCCCGCCGACTGGCGCAAGGCCTGGCTGCGGCCGGCATTCATCGCGAGGAACGCGTGCTGCTGGTCATGCACGATATGCGCGAATGGGCGATCTCGTTTTTGGGAGCGATGTATGCAGGCGTGGTGCCGGTTGCCATCAATACCTTGCTGACCGTCGACGACTACGCCTATATGCTGGAGCACAGCCGGGCCCAGGCAATTCTGACCAACGGCGCCCTGGTGCCCGTGGTGCAGCAAGCCTTGAACCAGGCTCAGCATGAGGTCAACCATATCTGGGTGGCTCACCCCGAGGATGCGCCCCAGGGCCTGCCACCGGCTTTCGAGCCCATGCAGCCCTGGCTGGACCGGCAGCAGCCCCTGGCCCACGCCGCCAGGACCAAGGGCGACGACCCCGGTTTCTGGCTGTATTCCTCAGGCTCCACCGGCAAGCCCAAGGGCGCGGTCCACACCCATGCCAATCCCTACTGGACGGCACAGTTGTATGGCAAGCCCGTGCTGGGCCTGACGGAAAACGATGTCTGCTTTTCCGCTGCCAAGCTTTACTTTGCCTACGGTCTTGGCAACGCCCTGACCTTCCCCTTGAGCGTGGGTGCCAGCGTGGTCCTGATGGCCGAACGCCCCACGCCCGAAGCCACTTTCGCGCGCTGGACCCGGCATCGGCCCACGGTGTTTTTCGGTGCGCCCACGGGCTTTGCCGGCATGCTGGCCCACCCTGCTCTGCCTGCACGTGACCAGGTCAGCCTGCGCATGTGCTCATCGGCAGGAGAAGCCCTGCCCGCCGAGATTGCCCAGCGCTTCAAGGCACACTTTGGTGCCGATATCGTCGATGGCATCGGCTCCACGGAGATGCTGCACATCTTCATCTCCAACCGGCCCGAGGACATACGCTACGGCAGCACCGGAAAGCCCGTTCCCGGCTATGAGGTGGAGCTGCGCGGCGAGGACGGCAAACCCGTGGGCGATGGCGAAATCGGCGACCTCTACATCAAGGGCCCCAGCACCGCGCTGATGTACTGGTGCAACCGCGACAAGACCCGCGATACCTTTCAGGGTGCCTGGCTCAAGAGCGGCGACAAATATGTGCGCGATGCCGACGGCTACTACACCTATGCGGGCCGCAGCGACGACATGCTCAAGGTCAGCGGCATCTACGTCTCGCCGTTCGAGGTCGAATCCACGCTGCAGCTGCACCCCGCAGTGCTGGAAGCTGCGGTCATTGGCGTGACCGACGCGCAAGGCCTGGTCAAGACCAAGTCCTATGTGGTGTGCAAACCCGGGCACAGCACCACCGAAGATGAGCTCAAGGCCTTTGTCAAATCACGCCTGGCTGCCTACAAATATCCGCGCTTCATCGAGTTTGTCGACGAGTTGCCCAAAACCGCGACCGGAAAGATCCAGCGCTTTCGCCTGCGCGAATTGGAGTCAAAACCCAGCTGAAGCTTTGCCAATCAAGCGCGATCAGCTAGCAAAAACGAAGTCGGCTCACTAGGGCAATCGCCGGTATTGCTTTAAACCTAAAGTTGTTAGAGTGCGCTCGTGTGCGCATCTGGCCCACACGCCCCCTGTCAGCACCAGTGATTCAACCCAGGCAATTACAGACCAACCACGAGGAGACAAGCATGAGCAAGCAATGGGCAAAGTGGAGCGCCATCGCGCTGGCAGCAGCCGCCAGCTGCAGCGCCATGGCGCAGGACAAGATCAAGGTCGGCTTCATGCTGCCCTACAGCGGCACCTATGCGGCGCTGGGCAACGCCATCGAAAACGGCTTTCGCATGTATGTGGGCGAGCAAGGCGGCAAGCTGGGCGGGCGCGAGATCGAATTCTTCAAGGTCGATGACGAGTCCGACCCCGCCAAGGCTACGGACAATGTCAACCGTCTGATCAAGCGCGACAAGGTGGACGTGATCGTGGGCACCGTGCACTCGGGCGTCGCCATGGCCATGGCCAAGGCCGCCAAGGAAAGCGGCACCGTGCTCATCGTGCCCAATGCCGGCGCCGACGCCGTGACCGGCCCCATGTGCGCGCCCAATATCTTCCGCAGCTCCTTCACCAACTGGCAGACCGCCTACCCCATGGGTGTGGTGGCCGCCAAGGAAGGCAAGAAGAACGCCATGACCATCACCTGGAAGTACGCGGCCGGCGAGGAAGCCGTCAACGGCTTCAAGGAAGGTTTTGAAAAGAGCGGCGGCAAGGTCAGCAAGCAGCTGACCCTGCCCTTCCCCAACGTGGAATTCCAGGCCCTGCTGACCGAGATCGCTGCGGCCAAGCCCGATGCGGTGTTTTCCTTCTTTGCCGGCGCCGGCGCCGTGAAGTTCGTCAAGGACTATCACGCCTCGGGTCTGTCCAAGACCATTCCGCTGTACGGCCCGGGCTTCCTGACCGATGGCACGCTGGAAGCCCAGGGCGAGGCCGCACAAGGCATGCTGACCACGCTGCACTACGCGGACGAGCTGGGCACGGAACGCGACAAGGCCTTCCGCGTCAACTACGCCAAGAACTACAAGCTGCAACCCGATGTCTATGCCGTGCAAGGCTATGACGCGGCGCAGATGCTGACCGTAGGCCTGAAGGCCGCAGGCGGCGACATCGGCAAGAAGGACGTCTTCCGCACGGCGATTGAAAAAGCCACGATTGCCAGCCCGCGCGGCGACTTCACCCTGAGCAAGGCGCACAACCCGGTGCAGGACATCTATCTGCGCAAGGTCGACGGCAAGGAAAACAAGAAGATCGGCATTGCCGTCAAGGCCCTGGCAGACCCCGCACGCGGCTGCCGCATGTAAGTTGCGCGGCCCATACAGCCCTTGATACGTCGTTGCCTTGTCTTGCCGCACCCTTGGTGCTGTCTGCGACAAGACGCCTCGTCTCGAACGCGAATCTACGATTCGCTGGGCTGTATGACCCGCGAGGACAAAAGACCGAGATTCCGCTTAGCGAAGGATTGCCGTGGATATCGCCACATTTCTCGTGCAGTGTCTGAACTCGATTCAGTACGGATTGCTGCTGTTTCTGCTGGCCTCCGGCCTGACCCTGATCTTCGGCATCATGGGCGTGATCAATCTCGCCCATGGCAGCTTCTACATGATCGGTGCCTATGTGGCGTTCTCGCTGGCTCCCTATCTGGGCCAGCATTTCATCACCATGCTGCTGCTCGGCGTCCTTATCGCCGTGGTGCTCGGCTATTTTCTGGAATGGGCCTTCTTCAGCTTTCTCTACGAGCGTGATCACCTGCAGCAGGTGCTGATGACCTACGGCCTGATCCTGGTGTTCGAAGGCCTGCGCGCCATCCTTGTGGACAACGATGTGCATGGCGTGGAAAAGCCGGCCTGGCTGGCCGGCAGCTTCCCCCTCATGGGCATGATGCAATACCCCTGGTACAACGTATTTGCGGCCGTGGCCTGCCTGGTCGTGGCGCTGCTGATGTACTACACCGTCAACCGCACGCGCTTAGGGATGATGATCCGCGCCGGTGCCAGCAACCGTGACATGGTGCGCGGCCTGGGCATCAACATCAAACGCCTGTACCGCATCGTGTTTGCCGTGGGCGTGGCCCTGGCGGCACTCGCAGGCATGATTGCCGCACCCATGAGTTCGGTCTACCCGAACATGGGCTCCAGCGTGCTCATCATCTGCTTTGTGGTCGTCGTCATCGGCGGAATAGGCTCGATCACCGGCGCACTGATTGCCTCGCTGCTGGTGGGCTTTGTGGATACCTTTGGCAAGGTGTTCTTCCAGGAACTCAGCGGCATGAGCATCTATCTGCTGATGGCCGTCATTCTTGTCTGGCGACCCGAAGGTCTGATGGGAAAAAGATGAGGCACCCCCTGAGTCGCTTCGCGCCTTCCCCCTCTCTGGCGCTGCGCGCCGGAGGGGGACGACACCTTCGCTGCGGGGCGGCCCTTGCTCGGTGCCCCCGACCTGGATTGCGCCCAGTTCATGCGCAGCTCAGCCCTACCAAGCGTTCGGATCACTGATATGAGCGACACCTCCTATACGCCGCTGCCGCAGTCCAACCAGGCTTATGCCGAGGCTCCTGCGGTGACCAACCAGAGCCGCCCCATACGCTCCAAGAGCCGCTGGGTGAGCACGGTGTTGCCGCTGACCGTGGCCTTGCTGCTGGCCGTGGCCCAGCCTTTCTGGTCGGGCTATCTGTCCGACCTGGTGGTCAAGATCATGATCCTGTCCATCTTTGCGCTGAGCCTGCATATTCTGGTCGGCGGGACCGGGCTGGTCAGCCTCGGCCATGCGGCCTACTTCGGCCTGGGCGCCTATGCAGCCGTCAAAGCTGCCGGGCCCGACGGCAGCAATTTCCTGGTCATGCTGGGCGCTGCCTTGCTGGCTTCCGGCCTGTATGCCCTGGTGGTGGGCGCCCTGAGCCTGCGCACCAAAGGCGTGTACTTCATCATGGTCACGCTGGCGTTTGCGCAGCTGGCTTTCTTCGTCGTGCATGACGTGGGCTACTTCGGCGGCAGCGACGGCATCTACCTCATGCAGCGCCCAGCCATAGGCGCGCTGGACATGGAGAGCGGCAGCACCCAGTACTACGTGGTGCTGGCCGCACTGGTGCTGGTCTATGGCTTTGTCGCCGTGCTGCGCCACTCGCGTTTCGGCCATGTGCTCGCAGGTATCCGTGTCAACGAGCAGCGCATGCGTGCCGCCGGTTTCACCACCTATGGCTACAAGCTGGCAGGCTTTGTGATCGCGGGTGCACTGGCCGGGCTGGCGGGCTTTTTGCTCGCCGCGCGTGACGCTGTTGTGAACCCCGAACTGCTGGCCTGGCACCACTCGGGCGAAGTGCTGCTGATGCTGATTCTGGGCGGCGTGGGCTCGCTGCGCGGTGCCGTACTGGGCACCATCACCTTTGTGCTGCTCAAGGAGCTGCTGAGCACGCATGCCATCATGGGCAATGCAGCAGACCACTGGCAGCTGACGCTGGGCATGGCCATCATCGCGCTCGTGGCCCTGCTGCCCAAGGGGCTGGTCGGCATCAATGACCGTTGGCAAAAAAGGGCTGCAGCGCAGAAGGAAAAAGCGCCAGCAGCTATCGATCAAGGAGCAAGCCATGGTTGATGCAACACGCGCACCCAAGATGTCCGTGCGCGGCCTGACGCGGCGCTTTGGCGGTCTGGTCGCTGTCAACAATGTGGACATCGATCTGCACGAAGGCGAGGTTCACGCCGTCATCGGCACCAATGGCGCGGGCAAGTCCACGCTGATCAATATGCTCTCGGGCGAGATAGCGGCCAGCAGCGGCAGCATCACGCTCGAAGGCCATGACGTGACCGCCATGCCCCAGCCCCAGCGCGCCAAGGCAGGCGTGGGCCGCAGCTACCAGCGCACCACGATTTTTGGCGAGTTCACCGTGCTGGAAAACTGCCGCCTGACCGCACAGGCCCAGGCCAGTGCCAGTCCCTGGCGCATCTGGGAAAACGCCCAGCATTGCGCCCGCAGCCTGCAGCGCGCACAAGCTGCGCTTTCGCGCGCCGGCCTGGGCACCCATGCGCAGCGCATCGCAGGCAGCCTGAGCCATGGCGCCAAACGCCAATTGGAAGTGGCCATGTGCCTGGCCACCGAGCCCCGCGTGCTGCTGCTGGACGAGCCGCTGGCCGGCATGGGTGCCGAAGAGACCGAGCGCATGCTGGACCTGCTGCAGGAACTCAAAACAGGCCATGCCGTGCTGCTGGTCGAACACGATATGGATGCCGTGTTCCGCATCGCCGATCGCATCACCGTCATGGTCAACGGCACGGTGGTGGCCACAGGCACGCCCGATCAGATTCGCGTCGATCCCGTGGTGCGCACCGCCTATCTGGGAGAGGAAGAACATGCTTGAAACCAGGCACCCCCTGAGCGGCTCTGCCGCTTCCCCCTCTCTCGCTGCGCGGGAGGGGGACGGCACCATCGCTGCGGGGCGGCCCTTGCTTGGTGCCTCTGGCACAGGCACGCGCCCACTTTCCGAGCCTTCGAACCATGCCATGTTCAGCGTGCAGGAACTGCACACCTATTACGGCGACAGCCATATCCTGCACGGCGTCTCGCTGGAGCTGCCGCAGGGCCGCGCCGTGGGCCTGCTGGGCCGCAACGGCATGGGCAAGACCACGCTAATCCGCACGCTCATGGGCTATGTCCCCGCACGGCAAGGCAAGGTGTTTGCCGATGGCCGCGAGGTGACGAATTCCGCCCCCGAAAAAATGGCACGCCTTGGCATTGGCTATGTACCCGAAGGGCGCGGCGTCTTCCCCAATCTTTCGGTCAAGGAAAACCTGCAGATGAGCGCGCGCGCCGGCCTGGGCGGCCAGAAGGACTGGACCTATGAGCGCGTGCTGGAGACTTTTCCGCGCCTGAAGGAGCGCCTGTCCAACGGCGGCGATCAGCTCTCGGGCGGCGAGCAGCAAATGGTCTCCATAGGCCGCGCACTGATGACCAATCCGCGCCTCATGATCTTGGATGAAGCGACAGAAGGTCTGGCCCCGCTGGTGGTGGCCGAAATCTGGCGCGTGATTGCACAGATTCGCGAGACCGGTATCTCCACTTTGATCGTGGACCGCGATTACAAGAAGGTGCTAGCGCACACTGATTACGCGGCGGTGATGGAAAAGGGCAAGCTTGCTTTGCAAGCGCCTTCTGCGGAGTTGATTCAGCGCCCTGAAAAGTTGTCGGCGTTGTTGGGGGTTTGATTTTTTCGCTGCTGTTTTGTTTGAGGACAGAGGGCGGGTCTCGGCCCGCCAGCCGAGTTACTTTTCTTGCTCGCACAAGAAAAGTAACCCAAAGAATGCGACCCGAGTGTCTGCGTCCCTTCGGCTTCGCCTACGGGCAAACCTGTGTCACGCGATTCAGACTGCGGTACGGCAAAACTCACTGCGCGCTTGCAGCGCTGCGTTCAAACACGTTGCCGCAAATTTGATGACGATGCATTGGCACTCTTCGGTGCCAATGCCCGCAGCCTGAACCGCATGCCGCAGGCGCAGACAGACGGGTGGAGGCGGGAACGGACGGCCTGCAGGATTTGTGACGAAATTAGCTTCTAGCGCTTATTCAGATTGCGGCAGCAGCTATCAATTTTTAAAGAAGCTATCCCGTACCCGGTATTGCCCCTTGTGCCCACGCCTGCGACGGCAAGTTCTTGGGGCTGGCTGCTGCACCGCAGAGTGCAGCAGCTTCGTGCCCTGACTTGCGGCCGTGTGTCTGAACGGAGTGCCGCAGGCACGCAGTGAGTTGGGCCGCACAGCCCCAAGGGCTTGACGGCGCAGGTTGCCCGCAGGCGAAGCCGGAGGGACGTGCGCAGTAGGGGCTGGCTCTTTGCCTACTTTCTTGCAAAAGAAAGTAGGTCGCCTGCCGGGGCGAAATCCCGGCCTCTGTCCTCAAAAGAAAACTACTGCACCCCGCCCACAGAAGCCTGATCCAACCTCACATTCTTCGCCGCCTCAGGCGCCAAAATCGCCATCGTCAAACTGCAATTGCAGGTCAGCTTGCCGTTCTCATCGCGCAGCTCGATGCTCCAGACATGGGTGGTGCGCCCCAGATGCGCAGGGCGTGCGGTGGCCGTGATCCAGCTGCCTTTGCGGCCTGCGCGGATATGGTTGGCCGTGACGCTCAGGCCCACGCAGCGATGGCCTTGTGGAATGGACAGGGCGGCGGCGGTGGAGCCCAGCGTTTCCGCCAGCACCACGCTGACGCCGCCATGCAAAATGCCATAGGGCTGGCAGGTGCGCTCGTCCACATGGATGCGGGCGCAGATGAAGTCATCACCGTACTCGGTGAACTCAATTCCCAAATGGGAAACTGCGGTGTTGACACCGCCTGCATTCAGTGCCTTGAGATCAATTTCACGGGTCCAGATAGCCATATCAATCCTGTGTGCTGTCAATCAATGAGAAGCCTGCGTTGAGGCAGGTGGCATAGCGTCGTCATACCGGGGCAAACCATCCTCGGGCAAAGGCCACCAGGAAGCGCGCGAGGCCACATACTGGTGGCTGCTCAATGAGGTCCCTGCGGGCTCATCGAGCAGACCGGCACGTATGCGCAGCACTCCGGCCAGACTGCTGCGCTGGCTGTAGACCGGCGAGCCGCATTGCGGGCAGAAGGCGCGCAGCTTGCCTGGCGAGGATTCGAAGTGACGCAGCTGATCGTGCCCCGCAAGCCAGCGGATCTGCTCCTGCCTCACCGGAATATTGGTGGCCAGCGGTCCGCCCTGGGCCTTGCGGCACTGGCTGCAGTGACAGGCCTGAATTCCGGCCAGTTCGCCGTGAATTGCAAACCTCACCTGCCCGCACAGACAGGAACCTGTGGTGGTGGCCGCGGAGTCTTCCGGAATCTGATGAATATGCATGGCGCGAAACGGGTTGCAGCATGAAAAAGACACCCCACGCCCACACTGCGTGTGGTTCGCAGCCCCTCCAAGAGGGGCTTTTCATCTTGGGGCGGCCCGGCGATGAAAAAAGGACGGCCTGAAACAGACCGTCCTTGATGCTACTGGATAAACGAGTTTCGCTTGGCTAACGCTGCCTCGTCAGAGACACCGGGCAAGGGCCTAGGCGGCCCCGCCGCCCCACCGCGATGGCGTCGTCCCCTGGGGAAGCCGTGCAGCGGCACAGGGGGTAAACAATTAAACGCGCATGTCACCGGTTTCGCTGAAGCGCTCGTGCCAGCTCAGGGCCTCGCGCAGGATATGCGGCGTATGCTGCGCACCTTTCAGACGTGCGCGGTCGAAGTAGTGCTGCAGCTGATCGCGATAGTCGGGGTGGGCGCAGTTGTCGATGATGACCTGCGCTCGCTGCTTGGGCGACAGGCCACGCAGATCGGCCAGGCCTTGTTCGGTGACGATGATCTGGGTGTCATGCTCGGTGTGATCGACATGCGAGCACATGGGCACGATGCAGCTGATCTTGCCGTCCTTGGCCACGGAAGGCGTGACGAAGAAGGACAGATAGCCGTTGCGCGCAAAATCGCCCGAGCCGCCGATGCCGTTCATCATGCCCGTGCCCATGACATGGGTGGAGTTGATGTTGCCGTAGATATCGGCTTCGATCATCGAGTTCATGGCGATGATGCCCAGGCGGCGCACCAGCTCGGGGTGGTTCGAGATTTCCTGCGGGCGCAGGATGATGCGCTCACGGTAGAAGTCGATGTTGTCCTCGAAGTCCTTGTAGGCTGCCGCAGACAGCGATATGGAGGTGGCCGAGGCCTTGCTCATCTTGCCCGCGCGCAGCAGGTCCAGCATGCCGTCCTGCAGCACTTCGGTAAAGCCCAGCAGGTTCTCGAACGGGCCGGTCAGCAAACCCGCCAGCACGGCATTGGCCACATTGCCCACGCCCGACTGGATGGGCAGCATTTCCTTGGGCAGGCGACCCATCTTCATCTCGTGGGCCAGGAAGTCGATGATGTAGCCGGCGATCTTCTGGGAGTTCTCGTCGGGCACGGCGAACACATTGTCGCGGTCGCCCTTGTGGGTCTCGACCACGGCGATCACCTTGGCAGGGTCGACCTTCAGATAGGCCTCGCCGATGCGGTCATCGGCATGGGTCATGCTGATGGGCATGCGCCGTGGCGGGATGGCCGTGCCGTAGTAGATGTCGTGCATGCCTTCCATCTTGGCAGGCGGTTTGGTGTTGACTTCCAGAATCACCTTGTCGGCGATTTCCAGCCAGGTCTTGTTGTTGCCCACGGCCGTCGACGGAATCAGCAGACCGTCGGCGGTCACGCCCAGCACCTCGACCACGGCGATGTTCATAGGGCCCAGAAAGCCGAACCATGCGTGCTGCGCCACATGGGACAGATGCATGTCGATGAAGTCGATCTCGCCCGAGTTCACGGCCTTGCGCGCCGTGGGGTCGGTGTTGAAGGGCAGGCGCTGGCCCAGCGCATGGGCTTCGGCCATCACGCCATCGCATTCGGCGGCCGTGGACGCGCCGGTCCAGACATTGATCTTGTAGGGCTTGCCAGCGGCATGTTCGGCCTTGGCACGGGCGGCAATCGCCTGGGGCAGCGCCTTGGGGTAACCGGCTCCGGTAAAGCCGCTCATACCGACATTGACGCCATGGGGAATCATGGCGGCCGCCTCTTCGGCCGTCATGACGCGCGAGAGGAATTCTGGGTAACGTACGCGATCTGCGATGGACATTGTTGGCTCCAAACTCAGAGGCCCCGGCCCGGCACGCGAGCCTGACCAGCGCGAGCACGATGGCATTTTTGCGGCCCATGCTCAGCGCGTGGCTGGCACCCCTAAAAAAAACCGCCCGGGTAGGGCGGCATATCTCCAGCGAGAAATGTTACCAGCGCGGAACATGAGTTTCGGGTTTACCCGCAAAGGCCCCGCGCTGCTGTCAAGGGTATGTTCCCTCGGTTACATGTCAGCACTCACTCGCGTGTTTCCCGAGTTTCATCGCCCTGCTCGCGCAGGTTGAGCAAGGCATAGAGGATGATGGCGCCAAAGGTGGCGGTACCTATGCCTTCGAGCTTGAATTCGCCAAACAGCAGCGTGAAGTTGCCCGTACCCAGAATCAGGGTGATGGCCGCCACGATGATGTTCTTGTTCTGCGAAAAGTCCACCTTGTTGTCCACCCAGATCTTGGCGCCGGCAATGGCGATCAGGCCGAAGACCACGATGGAAACACCGCCCATCACGGGCAGCGGAATGGCCTGGATCAGCGCGCCGAACTTGGGCGAGAAACCCAGCAGCACGGCCAGCAGGGCCGCCACAAAGAACACGGCGGTGGAGTAGATGCGCGTTGCCGCCATCACGCCGATGTTTTCGGAATAGGTGGTCACGCCCGTGCCGCCCACGCTGGCGCTGACCATGGTGGCCACGCCGTCACCGATGAAGGCACGGCCCATGTACTGATCCATGTCCTTGCCGGTCATGGCCGTCACGGCCTTGATATGGCCCAGGTTCTCGGCCACCAGAATGATGACCACGGGCACGATGAGCACCATGGCATGGGCCGTGAACACGGGTGCATGGAAATGCGGCACGCCGAACCAGGGCGCATTGATCACGCCCGACAGATCCACCGGCTTGCCCCAGCCCAGCACATTGGTGAACAGGCCGTAGAGCAGGCTGGCCACGATCAGGCCGACCAGAATCAGCAGACGCTGCACCATGCCGCGCGTGAACACTGCCACCAGACCCACGCTGACAAAGGTCAGCGCCTGCATCCAGGCCTCGAAGTTGTTGGAGGCCATGTTCTTGACGGGAATCGATGCCAGGTTCAGGCCGATCACGGCCACCACGGCGCCCGTGACCACGGGCGGCATCATGCGCTCTATCCAGCGCGTGCCGATCACCTGCACCAGAAAGCCGACCAGCATATAGACCAGGCCGCAGGCGATGATGCCGCCCAGCGCCAGCCCGATATTGGGATTGGCGCCCTGGCCGCTATAGCCGGTGACAGCACCCACCACGCTGATGAAGGCAAAGGACGAACCCAGATAGCTGGGCACCTTGCCGCCGGTGATGATGAAGAAGATCAGCGTGCCTATGCCGCTCATGAACACGGCCAGATTCGGATCGAAGCCCATGAGGATGGGCGCCAGCACCGTGGAGCCGAACATGGCGATCACGTGCTGCACGCCCATCAGCCCGGTCTGCGGCCATGGCAGACGCTCGTCGGGGCCGATCACGCCCCCGGCCTGCAGGGTCGCGGCCGAGCGCTCCTGCCATTGAAATATTCCCATCCCGTCACTCCTGGAGTTATTAAACGGGGCAGATTATGGCAAGCCCTTGCTTTCCGTGAACGGCCAGTGGCAGCTTGCAACGGCCGGCAGCAGGGGCGCTGCTTCAAGCAGCTATCAAAAGCGAAGCTGCTACCGCAGATCCATACCTGATTTTGAGCTCAAACTATTGATATTTTCAGAATTGACCAGCGCAAGCAGCTATCAAATTCACTGCTTCTGCTGCAGCGCACGCGCAATGCGGTCGCGCTTAACCGTGGGCTTGGGCACCTTGAACGGGAACCACATGCGCACGTCCTCCTCCAGGCCGATGCCGTGCATGAAGTTGTAGATGGCCTTCTTGAGCGCCGCGCCCAGTGCGTCGTGATCGACGCCCGTGGGGTCGATGAAGGGGCGGTCGTTCTTGGCAAAGTTGCCCTCGGGCAGCGGCGGCAGCTCGATGCCGTATTCCTCGGGGTTGAGGCCCACGGGCGAGTGCACGGTGCAACTGAAGCGGTGAAAGAAGCCGCTTTGAATGCAACCGTTGAGAAACAGCTGGCGCACATACTCGAGCGCGTCCACCGTGTCCTGCACGGTCTGCGTCGGAAAACCGTACATCAGATAGGCGTGGACCAGAATGCCGGCCTCCGAGAAGGCCTTGGTCACGCGTGCCACCTGGTCCACGGTGACACCTTTTTTCATCAGCGCCAGCAGCCGGTCGGATGCCACTTCCAGACCACCCGAAATCGCGATGCAGCCGCTGTCGGCCATCAGCTCGGCCAGCTCGGGCGTGAAGGTCTTCTCGAAGCGCACATTGCCCCACCACGAGATGCCGGCATTGCGCGCAATCAGCTCCTGCGACAGCGCCTTGAGCGCCTTGGGCGGCGCGGCCTCGTCGACGAAGTGAAAGCCGGTCTGGCCGGTCTCGGCGACGATGGCCTCGATGCGGTCGGCCAGCACGGCGGCGCTGGCGCCCTCGTAGCGGCCGATATAGTCCAGGCTGACATCGCAGAAGCTGCACTTCTTCCAGTAGCAGCCATGGGCCACGGTGAGCTTGTTCCAGCGCCCGTCGCTCCACAGACGGTGCATGGGGTTGAGCATGTCCAGCAGCGACAGGTATCGGTCCAGCGGCAGGCCGTCCCAGGTGGGCGTGCCGACCTCGGCAAACGCGATGTCGGACTCCATCATGTTGATGTACTGGACCTTGCCACCTTCGTCATCACTGCCGCGCACAAAAGTGCGCACCAGCCGCGATCTGCCACGCTCGCCGCGCAGATGCTCGAGCAGCGCCAGCAGCGGGCGTTCGCCCGCATCCAGCGTCACGAAGTCGAAGTAGTCGAACACGCGCGGCTCGGCCAGCTCGCGCAGCTCGGTGTTGACAAAGCCGCCACCCAGCACCGTGGCAATCTGCGGAAAGCGCCGCTTGATGGTCTGGGCAATGCGAAACGCCGCATAGGCCGAGCCTGGAAAGGGCACGGACAGCAGCACCACCGTCGGCTGGTGACGCTCCACGGCCTCCAGCGTCAGGCGCTCCAGCACCTCGTCCACCAGATTGGGCTCTGCCGCGAGGGCGCTGGCCAGCGGATCGAAGGTGGGCTGGCTGCCGGCCAGCGACTCGGCATAGCGCACGAACTCGAAGCGCTCGTCCACGGCATCGCGCAGCACATCGGCCAGATCGTTGAGATACAGCGTGGCCAGATGCTTGGCCTTGTCGTGCAGACCCAGGGCCCCGAAAGCCCAGCCCAGGGGATCGCCGCCTTCCTCGTCCTCGTACACGTCCAGCGTGGCAAAGCGCGGACCTTCGGGCAGAAAGTGGCGCCCCACGATGCGGTGGGCCAGCGTGGAATCTCGCCCCTGCAAAAACGCAATCGTGGGCGCAATTGTGGCCAGATAGCGCTCCTGCTGCGCGACAAAGGACTGGACGGCAGGCGTGTGCTGCTTGGCAGGCAGGCTCTGGATACGCTCGGCCACGGCGCGCAGGCCATCGGGCGAGAGCAGATGCAGCACCAGGGCCAGAGCCAGATCTTCCTGCATGGCGGTGATGCCGCGCGAGCGCAGAAAGCCGGTCAGATAGGCCGTGGAGGGGTAGGGAGTGTTGAGCTGCGTCATCGGCGGAATGACGGCCAGCACGCGGGTGGGCAAAGCGGACATGGGGTGCGGGTCGCCGGCATGCGCCGTTGACGGTGTAAACAGGCCCCGATTATCGATGAGGACTTACGCAAACATAGATGCACCAAGGCTGCGTCCCTACAGCGCAGTTCCTGCTCGAACCTGATTTGCGTAAGTCGTGTCGGTTTGACCGCTCAGCTGTGCTCGTGTGCGCCCATACAGCCGACCGCGCTGCTGCACAGGTGACATCTGGCGGGGCCACCACCAATGACTTGCAAGGGCTGCAGCGCTAGGCTGGACCCATGTCTTCTGCACCGCAACACCCCGCTCCCTATATCCCCCAGATCCGGCTGTACCAGAACTGGCTGCGTGAAACGCGCGGCCTGAGCTTCGCCGACTATGACGCGCTGTGGCGCTGGTCGACCAGCGATCTCGATGCCTTCTGGCAAAGCATCTGGGACTATTTCGACGTCCAGTCCCCCACGCCGCATACCGCCGTGCTGGCCCAGAACACCATGCCCGGTGCGCAGTGGTTCCCGGGCACGCAGGTGAACTATGTGCAGCAGGTGTTGCGCCATGTCCAGCCCGCCCATGCCGCCGGCATGCCGGCCGTCATCAGCCGCAACGAGCAGGGCCTGCAGCGCGAGCTGAGCTGGCCCGAGTTGCAGCGCCAGGTGGCGGCCCTGGCCTTGCACCTGCGCGCCCAGGGCATCGCCAAGGGCGACCGCGTCGCGGCCTATCTGCCCAATATTCCCGAGGCCATGATCGCCTTTCTGGCTTGCGCCAGTCTGGGCGCCATCTGGAGCATCTGCGCACCCGATATGGGCACCCATGCCGTGCTTGACCGCTTCAAGCAGATAGCGCCCAAAGCGCTGATCGCCGTGGACGGCGTGCACTACGCAGGCAAGGACATAGACCGCCGCGAGGTCCTGCAGGAGCTGCGCCAAGGCCTGCCCAGCGTGCAGCATGTGGTGCTGGTGCCCAATCTGAATACTTCTGTAAAGATAGCTGACACCGCTGACTACACAAGCGTTACAGCGAGAAATGATGCCGAGACTGCAGGTTTCACGCCCGAGTGGCTGCCGTTCGACCATCCGCTGTGGATCGTCTACTCCAGCGGCACCACCGGCCTGCCCAAACCCATAGTCCACGGTCATGGCGGCATGGTGCTGGTCGCCCTGCAGCTCAAGGGTCTGCACAACGACATAGGCTGCAGCTACGAGCCCAATAGCTGGGGCGAGCGTTATCACTGGTACAGCTCCACGGGCTGGGTGATGTGGAATGCCCAGGTCTCGGGCCTGCTGGGCGGCACGACCTGCGTGATCTTCGACGGCAGCCCCGGCGGCAGCAAGGACAAGCCCGACTGGGGCACGCTGTGGCGCTTCGCGGCCGAGACCGGCGTGACCAGCTTTGGCTCAGGCGCCGCCTTCTACGCCAACTGCATGAAGGCCGGCGTGGATCTGTCCGCCTGCGGCGATCTGTCGCGCATGCGCGGGCTGGGCAGCACGGGTTCGCCACTGTCTGCTGAAGTTCAGCAATGGGGTACAGACCAATTCGAGAAACTGGGCCGCGCCAATATTTGGTGGAATAACTTATCCGGCGGCACCGACTTCGCGGGCGCCTTTATCGGCGGCAACCGCGATCTGCCGCTGGTGCCCGGAGTCATGCAATGCCGCCAGCTGGGCGCGGCCGTCGAGGCCTGGAACGAAGAGGGCCAGCCCGTGATGGACGAGGTCGGCGAACTGGTCTGCACCCAGCCCATTCCCTCCATGCCGCTGTTTCTCTGGGGCGATGCGGACGGCAAGCGCTATTTGTCGAGTTACTTCGATATGTACCCGGCCGGTCATGGCCGCAAGCCCGGTGGCGGCGATGGTGACGCCGAAATGGGGCCTGTCTGGCGTCATGGAGACTGGATCAAGCTGCTCGGCGAGGGCGGCTGCATCATCTACGGCCGCAGCGATGCGACCATCAACCGCCATGGCCTGCGCATGGGCACCAGCGAGATCTACAGCGCCGTAGAAGCCCTGCCCGAGGTGCTGGACAGCATGGTGGTGGATCTCGAATATCTGGGCAAGAACAGCTATATGCCGCTGTTTGTGGCCTTGCGGCCGGGCGTGGAGCTGGATTCGGCTCTGCGCGAGCGCATCAACAAGGCCATACGCTCGGCGCTGTCGCCGCGCTTTGTGCCCGACGATATCTTTGCCGTGGCCGAGATTCCGCGCACGCTCAGCGGCAAGAAGCAGGAGCTGCCCATCAAGAAACTGCTGCTGGGCCAGCCCCTGGCCAAGGTGGTCAACAAGGACGCCATGGCCAACCCCGGCTGCCTGGACTGGTATGAGGACTTTGCGCGCCAGCATCTGGCACGTACGGGAACGCCTGGCTGAGCAGGCTCGCCTTGAGAGCGTGTTCTCGATCTAAAAAAGGCACGCAGCGCCGCAACTTGCATCTTGATGTTGCAAAATGTTTGCATGAGGGCCAACGGCAATTTCATGAGACATGGAACAACAGCGATGCTGTGTGGCCTGCTCTATGCGGTCTGGTGTGGCACGGCCTGGGGAGGGACTCTGGCCTGCAATGGCGCACAGCATATCCGTCTGCTCCATCCCGTGGAAATCGGCCCTGAGGAGCTGGCCGAATTTCGCGCCATGGCTCCGCTGCGCATGCTCGCGGTCGATGCTCCGCCCATGTCCCGCTATGACAAAAAGCAAGGCAGCTATACCGGCGTTGCCGTTGATACCTGGTGCTTCATCACGAACAAGCTGGGCCTGCGCTATGAAATCGATTCGGCACGCGACCAGACCGTCGCCAGCAAGATAGAACAGGTGCAGCAAGGCCGCGCAGATGTTTTCATGCCCTTGAGCCTGCTGCCGCAAAGGGCCAAGCTTGGCATCTTCACCGAGCCCTACTACCAAAGCTTCTACGCCGTCATCACCCGCAAGGACAGACAGCTGTCCGTAGACAGCATCGACGATCTGAAGTCCTATCAGGTAGGCGTTGTCAAAGGGGTGGCGCTGGACGCCCGGCTGCAATCCCTGCTCCCCCCAAACCGGCTGCAGCGCTTCGATCAGGCCAACAGCGACGGCCTGTTCAAAGCCGTGCAGGACGGTACTCTGGACGCCGCCGTCTTCAGCCAGAGCATCTTCGAGGAAAAACGCTACACCCGCGAATACTTCGACCTGGAAGCCATTCACACCCTGCTCGATGACCCACGTGAATATCGCTTCTACTTCAGCCCCACCGCGCAGAACCAGCGCATCGTGCAGGCGTTTGACCGCTATCTGGCAGCCATCGATGTCTCGCTGTCTGTCACCAAACATGAAAAAGGCGAACGCGACCTCATAGAGCTCTATGTCAAGCAGCGCAGCCAGCATCAGCTATGGCAGTTCGTCGGCATCGGCAGCACGGCGCTGGTGCTGATCTTCGGCATGGCCTTTCTCTACTACCGGCGCCTGGCCAGGCTGCTGAACGAACGCAACCGCCAGATCCAGGAGCAGGCCAAGGCACTGGAAAGTGCCAATGCACAGCTGAAACACCTGAGCCTGTCCGATGGCCTGACGGGCCTGGCCAATCGTCGGGCCTTCGATCAGGAGCTGCTGCGCGAGCATGCCCGCAGCAGCCGCATGGGCACGCCGCTGAGCGTGCTGATGGCGGACCTGGATCGCTTCAAGGCCGTGAACGACTATTACGGCCACGCCACAGGCGATGCCTACCTGTGCGCCGTCGCCAAAGCGCTCAAAGAGACGGCGTCCCGTGCCACCGATCTGACGGCCCGGTATGGCGGCGAAGAGTTTGCCTGCCTGCTGCCAGCCACCGGCGCAAGCGACGCCCTGGCTCTGGCCGAGCGCATTCGCCAGGCGGTGGAGCAGCTGGCTTTGCCCAACACCCGGGCCGAGACCGGACATCTCACCATCAGCATTGGCCTGGCGACGCTGCAAGCCGGATCGGGCACGGCCCAGAGCCTGCTGGAGCAGGCCGATGCACAGCTCTATGCAGCCAAGCACGGGGGCGGCAACCGCGTCCATGCCACCGAGCTGGCAGGCTAGAACCTCATCCTCTTTCGCGCCTTGGCCGTTGGTCCCTGGTTATCGCCCGGTAAATCGCGGCCTGCGCTTCTCACGCCAGGCCAGGCCGCCTTCCTGCAAATCCGCCGATGCAATCGTGGCCTGAACGGCAGCATCGATGCCGGCCCTGTCCTGCACGCCGCGTGCAATGGCATTCAAATGCTTTTTCATGCCCAGCAAGGCCAGTGGCGCCATGCCAGCCAAGGTAGTTTGCAACTGCTGCACCGCTACCGTGATGTCCGCACCGTCGGCCAGATCGGTCAGAAAGCCGCAGTCCTTCATGGCCTGCGCCTGCAGCTTTTCACCGGTCAGAAACAGCCGTTTGGCCATGTCCAGGCCCAGGCGCGTCACATAGCGTTCCAGCCCTGAGGCGTAAAAGTGCAGACCCAGCCGGGCCGCAGGCATGAACATCTGACTGCCTGCGCCCCCCACGCGGAAGTCGCAGGCCAGAGCCATGTCGGTGGCGCCACCAAACACGCCGCCCTGAATCGCGGCAATCGTCACGGCGCGGCAGCCCTCTATGGCGTCCACCATTTCGCCAAAGGAGCTGCCCTCGTTCTGGCTGTTGGCAATCTCGCCAATGTCATAGCCGCTGCAGAAATGCTTGCCCACGGCCTGCAGCGTCAGCACCAGCACGGCCGGGTTGGCGTTGACCTCGTCGATCTGGCGGCGCAGCACGCTCAGGTCTTCGGGCAGCAGTTTGTTGGCGACTTCGGGACGGCGCAAGGTGATGCTGGCACAGGCGCCCTGGATCAAAAGCTCTGGAGACATGACTGTATTTTCATCCAGACCTGCAGCCATTGAGCTTGCCCAGGCACATCAAGTGTTGCAGTGCAAACACTCAGTGACCATATCTTTCGCTGGTACGCAGGTACACTTTATCGTCCTCATAGAGCACCTTAGCGTGCGCTGATCCCATTCCCATGTCTGTTGAATCGACCGGCGCCGAGCGCCCCAGCTTTGACCTCAAGAGCGCGCAACTGCCGGTGCTTTCCGTCGTGCTTCGCAGCACCGACATGCTGGCATTGACGCAGGATCTGGCTCGCCGCCTGGCCGATGACCCGGACTTCTTCGACAACGACCCTGTGCTGATCGACCTCAGTCAAGTGCGCGAAGTCGAGGAAGAAATCGACTTTCCCGCCCTGATCGAGGCCTTGCGTAAGCACCGCACCGTGCCGGTTGCCGTGCGCAGCGGCAGCGAGGCGCAGATGGAAGCGGCCAAGGCACTGGGCCTGAACGCAGCCCCGGACGCCACGCCAGTGCGCCGCAGCGAGCCTGAGATCCACGAAATCATCCGCGAGGTGGAGGTGGTGCACGAGGTCGAAGTGCCGGCCCCGCTGGCCGATGCCGTCATCGTGGACCGGCCGCTGCGTTCGGGCCAGCGCGTCTATGCCAAGGGTACTGATATCGTGGTGCTGGACATGGTCAGTTATGGTGCCGAGGTGATTGCCGACGGCAACGTCCATGTCTATGCACCGCTGCGCGGTCGGGCCGTGGCCGGAGCCAGCGGCAATACCAGCGCAAGAATTTTTAGCACTTGCATGGAGGCACAACTGCTCTCCATCGCGGGTATCTACCGCACAATTGAAACCGATTTACCTGCAGATGTGGCTGGCAAACCTGCCAAAGTCCGTCTGGAGGGAGAAAAGATCATCATCGAGCCGGTGTGACAAACGCACCGGACACCCCATCAACCTGCCTCATTTGTCTTTAAGGAATCGTGCAAACATGGCCAAAATCGTCGTCGTGACCTCTGGCAAGGGCGGGGTCGGAAAGACCACCACCAGCGCCAGCTTCGCATCGGGCCTCGCTCTGCGCGGTCACAAGACCGCTGTGATTGATTTCGATGTGGGTTTGCGCAACCTGGATCTGATCATGGGCTGCGAACGCCGCGTGGTCTATGACCTGATCAATGTCATCCAGGGTGAAGCCAACCTGAACCAGGCCCTGATCAAGGACAAGCAGTGCGAAAACCTGTTCGTGCTGGCTGCCTCGCAGACTCGTGACAAGGACGCGCTGACGCAAGAAGGTGTGAAGAAGGTGCTGGCCGATCTGTCCAGCATGGACTTCGAATACATCATCTGCGACTCGCCCGCCGGCATCGAAAGCGGTGCGCTGATGGCCATGCACTATGCCGACGAAGCGCTGGTGGTGACCAACCCCGAAGTCTCTTCGGTGCGCGATTCGGACCGCATTCTGGGCATGCTCAGCTCCAAGACCGAAGCGGCCAGCAAGGGCGAGAGCATCAAGGAACATCTGCTGATCACACGCTACAACCCCAACCGCGTGGAAGACGGCCAGATGCTGTCGCTGGAAGACATACAGGACATTCTGCGCATTCCGCTGATCGGCGTGATTCCAGAGTCCGAAACCGTGCTCCAGGCCTCCAACCAGGGCATTCCCGCCGTGCATATGCAGGGCTCGGACGTGGCCGAGGCCTATCAGGACGTGGTGGCCCGTTTTCTGGGCGAAGACAAGCCCATGCGTTTTACCGAAGCCGTCAAGCCCGGCTTCTTCAAGCGCATCTTTGGCGGGAGGTAAGCACAATGTCCATGTTGTCGTTTCTGCTTGGAGAGAAGAAAAAATCGGCCTCGGTGGCCAAGGAGCGCCTGCAGATCATTCTGGCGCGCGAACGCGTGGGCGGCGACGGCGGCAAGCCCGACTATCTGCCGGCCCTGCAAAAAGAGCTGATGGCCGTGATTTCCAAATATGTGGACATCAATCCCAACGACATCAAGGTGCAGCTGGAGCGCCAGGAAAACCTCGAAGTGCTGGAAGTCAAGATCGAGCTGCCGGACGCCGCACGCGGCTGATACCGACTCATCCATTCATAGCGCACAGCGCTTGATGGACAAGGAAATGGGCCTTTAAGGCCCATTTTTCATGACGGTGTCGCCCTGCGGCTGCGCCGCCTGCGAAAGCGCGGGCAAACCTGCCTCATTCCCGTACCGGCTCGCGCATGGTCACCAGCTCTTCGGCCACCGTGGGGTGTATGCCTATCGTGGCATCGAACTGCTGCTTGGTCGCGCCGCACTGCAGTGCCACGGCAAAGCCCTGCATCAACTCGCCCGCGCCCTCGCCCACCATGTGCACACCGCGCACGCGCTGATCGGCCTTGGAGACGATGAGCTTGAGGAACACATTCTCGGGCTCTGCCCCCATGCGGTTGGTCAGAGGCCTGAAGCTGGACTGGAAGATCTGCACGGCGCCATAGCGCTTGCGCGCCGACTCCTCGGACAGGCCCACCGTGCCCACCTGGGGATGAGAGAACACGGCCGTGGGCACCAGCTCATAGTCAGGGGCGCTCTTGCCGCCCTTGCCAAAGAGTTCATGGGCCACCACCGTCCCCTCGGCCAGTGCCACCGGGGTCAGCGCCATGCGGTCCACCACATCGCCCACGGCGTGAATGGACGGCACATTGGTGCCGAAGCGCGAATCCACCTCGATCGCCCCCTTGTCGGTGCAGCGCACGCCCGCCTTGTCCAGCCCCAGCCCCTCGGTCAGCGGCACACGTCCCGTGGCATACATCACGCAGTCCACGACCAGTTGCTCGCCGCTCTTGAGCTGCAGGTGCAGCCCGTCCTCCTGCCTGTCGATAGACTGGATTTCCTCGTCCCAGCGAAAACTCACGCCCTGCAGAGCCATCTCCTGCGCCAGATGCAGGCCCAGGTCTGCATCAAAGCCACGCAGCAGCTGCGGACGGCGGTGCAGCAAGGTGGTCTGCGCACCCAGGCCGTTGAAGATGGATGCGAACTCGACAGCGATATAGCCGCCCCCCACCACCACCACGCGCTCAGGCAGCTGCGGCAGATGGAATGCCTCGTTGGAGCTGATGGCATGCTCCGCGCCTGGAATGTCGGGCAGACGTGGCGTGCCGCCCGTGGCAATCAGAATGTGATGGGCCGTGAGCGTCTGGCCGTTCACCACCACGCTGTGAGGCCCGGAGAGCGCCGCACGGCCGTGAACGACAGTCACGCCGGCGCCGGCCAGCATCTTGGCGTAAACGCCGTTCAGGCGCTCGATTTCGCGGTCCTTGTTGGCAATCAGCGTGGGCCAGTCGAAATGCGGCTGCGCCAGCTGCCAGCCAAAGCCCTTGGCCTCTTCGGCCAGCTGGCTGAAATGCGCAGCGTGGCTGAGCAGTTTCTTGGGAATGCAGCCCACGTTGACGCAGGTTCCGCCCAGCTGGGCAGCCTCCACCAGGGCCACGCGGGCGCCCAGGCCGGCCGCCACGCGGCTGGCGCGCACGCCTCCCGAGCCACCGCCTATGACCAGAAAGTCGTAATCAAAATCTTGTTGCTGCATGTCTTGCCTCGCTGGGTTGGGGTACCGGGCAGCGACTGCCCTTTACCGGCACTCTAAACAGGTTCCCAAACCAGCTTGCAGCAAACGTCTTAACTGCGCGTTATCAGACCGGCTTCAAGGCCGATCAAGCCGTCATGCAGCGCAAACAGCCTGGAGTCGCTGCAGGCGGCTCAGATCAGGCCGCGGGTGTGCATATGGCCGCTGTGATAGAGCAAAGGCGCTCTGTCGGCATGGTGTGTGCAGCGTTCGACCTCGCCGATGAAGAGCAGATGATCGCCCTCCTCATGCTGACGCAGATTGCGGCACTCGAACACCGCCGCGCAGCCTTCCAGCAGCGGCACGCCATGTGCGGAGTCCTGGTAACTCGTATGGCTGAAGCGGTCGGCGCCCCTGCGCGCAAACAGCTCGGCCAGCGGCTTTTGCGCGGCTGACAGCACATGGACGGCGTAATGCACGCTGTGACGAAACACGGGCAGGGAGTTGGCCTTGAGGCCCAGGCTCCATAGCACCAGGGAGGGTGCCAGCGACAGCGCATTGAAAGAGCTGACCGTCGTGCCCACCGCATGCCCTTCAGCGCTGCGTGCCGTGATGATGGTGACGCCTGTGGCGAACTGCCCCAGCGCATCGCGAAATTCGCGCTGCGAAAAAGGCTCGGCAGTACGCAGGACTGAAGTTGGCAGGGCGGAGTTCACAACAAAACAGGAGCACAAAATGGCCGCCACTCAAGCGCACCACAGGGTCAAGAACAGCAGGCACCAGCACCTGCAGGAGTTGCGCTTGATTATCGGCCTGAACCTGTCGGATCACGACTCGTAAGGACTTCGGCGCAAGAGCAACAGCATTTGACTCATTTATCCATAGCTGCTGACGCTTGATACATAAGGGCCCAAGCCTTGAAAAACATCAAATCCCCAATACAAGCCCCCGAGGCGATCAGGCAATGTATCAGCCCGCAGTAAGACTGACCTGCGCTGCCTGCTGGGCCAGCCAGCTGCCGGTGCGCGCCTTGCTGCAGCGCTGCAGCTGCATCAGCAGCGCATGGTCGGGCCAGGGCAGAGCATGACGCGTGCACAGATCCTGCTGCATGCGTGCCAGCAAAGCCGCCGCCATTTCGGCATCGGCCAGTGCCCGGTGCGCACGCCCTGTGGACGGCAGTTGCAGATAGCGCGCCAGATTGCCCAGGCTATGGCTGGGTGCCTGTGGATAGATGCGGCGCGACAGCAGCACCGTGCAGGCAAACGCATGGGGCGCGGCCTGCCCCGCCAGCGCCAGCTCGGCCTGCCAGAACTTGCTGTCGAAAGATGCGTTGTGGGCCACCATGGGCACATCGCCCACAAAACGTGCGGCCTCGCGCATGACTTCGGCCGCAGGCGGAGCCGTGCGCAGCATCTCGTTGGTGATGCCGGTCAGCTGCGTGATGAAAGGCGAGACCCAGGCACCGGTCTGCATCAGGCTCTGGAAGCGATCGACGACACGCCCCTGCTCCAGCAGCACGATGGCGATCTCGGTCGCCCTGGCGCCCTGGGCGGGTGTCATGCCCGTGGTTTCAAAGTCGATGACGGCAATGGCAGAACTCATGCCCGTATTGTCGCCATTGCCGTGCTGGAGCGCATGAAGCCGGCAAGGCGCGCCAGAGATGCGCCCCGCAGCGAAGGCGTCGTCCCGTTGCACGTCGCCCCTTCCAGGGGGAAGGCGCGCAGCGACTCAGGGGGGTTATTCCAGTTCATCCTCGCCGGGCAGGCCCAGGCGTTGCACCACCTGCTCAAGCACGTAGTACAGCTGCTCGATCTCCTTGCTGCCCACCACACGCTCGATTTCGGCATAGATTTCCTCGGCATGCGGCGCGATCTCGGCCACCATGGCGTGGCCCGCAGGCGTGAGGCCGAACTCCGAACCGCGCAGATCCCCCACATGACGGCCGCGCTTGATCAGGTCACGCCCTTCCAGCGTCTTGAGCAGACGCGAAAGGCTGGGCATGCTGATGAAGGTCATCTGCGACAGCTCCATGGGGCGCAGCCTGTGGTCTGCTGCCGACATGGCGCGAATGACGCGCCATTGCTGCTCGGTCAGGCCATGGGCCCGCAACGAAGGGCGAAAGCGCACCATGACCGACTCACGCGCCTTGAGCAAGGCCATCGGCAGGGAACGCGCAAACGAGCGCATGGGTTCAGTTGCGTTGGTTGTGTCGTGCTGGGTCATAGCGAAGGTGAGGTTGCTGCCCGATTGTATGTAAGAGGCCCGCCTGGCGAATAGGCTCCAGGTCACTACAGACCTGCGTCCTCAGTACGTGCTGCTGGGCGCGACCGGCTTGACATCCTTGAAACGCGCGGCCAGCGCACTGGTGGATTGCACCAGCAGTCCCGTATCCAGCCCCACAGCCACAAAGCTGCAGCCCTGCTCCAGGTACTTGCGCGCCTGGGCCTCATTGGGGGTGAGAATTCCCGCAGCCTTGCCCGCCTTGCGTATGCGCACAATCGCATCGGCAATGGCGGCCTGCACTTCGGGGTGGCCGGGATTGCCCACATGCCCCATGGTGGCCGACAGATCGGCCGGGCCTATGAACACGCCGTCCACGCCCTCGGTCGCGACAATCGCATCGAGATTCTTCAAGCCCTGCACCGATTCGACCTGCAGCAACATGCAGACCTGTGCATTGGCCTCGTGGTAGTAGCTGGCCCGCCGTCCCCAGCCCGAAGCCCTGGCCCCGGCCATGCCGCGAATGCCGCCCTTGCCGTCATCTTGCGGATAGCGCGAACAGCGCACTATCTGGGTAGCCTGCTCGCCCGTCTCCACCATGGGGACCAGCAGGGTCTGCACGCCCAGGTCCAGATACTGCTTGATCAGCATCTCGCCAATCTCGCCATGGCCCATGGGGATGCGTGCGATCGCATGGCTGGCCGGATAGGCGGCAATAGCCTGCAGCTGCGCCAACAGCGTCAGCGTGTCGTTGGGGCCATGCTCGCCGTCGATCAGCAGCCAGTCGAAGCCCGCGCCCGCGCAGATCTCTGCGCTATAGGGGCTGCCCAGGCCCAGCCACAGGCCGATCTGTGGGCGGCCGGCCGCAATCGCGGCCTTGAAGGGATTGGTGGGTGTTTGCATTGTCATTTCAGTTATCCATAGTGCTTCGCGCCCCCGCTGCCCATGCAACTGACGCTCGCCAGGCCAGGGCAGCCGCGCAAGGGCCGCCGCGCTGGCTGCGTCCCCCTCCCGTAGCGCGCAGCGCGTAGAGAGAGGGGGAAGGCGCGGGGCCGCCTAGGCGAAGCGACTCAGGGGGTTTTCATCTCAGTACCCCATACAAAGATATTTGGTACTCACGTATTCTTCAATCCCCGCGGCGCCACCCTCGCGGCCCATGCCCGACTGCTTGACGCCGCCGAACGGCGCCACGGCAGTGCTGATGATGCCGCTGTTGATGCCGACCATGCCGTATTCGAGCGCCGCGCCCACGCGCCAGACGCGGCCCACGTCGCGCGCATAGAAGTAGGCCGCCAGGCCGTATTCGGTGTCGTTGGCCATGCGGATGGCCTCCTCCTCGGTGCTGAAGCGGAACACGGGTGCCACGGGGCCGAAGACCTCTTCCCTGGCGATGCGCATGCGGTCCGTGGCGCCGCCGAGAATGGTGGGCTCGTAGAAGGTGCCGCCCAGCGCCGAAGGCTTGCCGCCGGTGACGACTTCGGCACCCTGGGCCACGGCATCGGCCACCAGTTCCTTGACCTTGGCCACGGCCGCCTCGTCGATCAGCGGGCCCTGGGTAATGCCGGCGTCGGCGCCGTTGCCGACCTTGAGTGCCAGCACCGCGGCCTTGAGCTTGGCCATGAAGGCCTCGTACACCCCGTCCTGTACCAGCAGGCGGTTGGCGCAGACGCAGGTCTGGCCGGTATTGCGGTACTTTGAGGCCATGGCTCCTTCCACGGCGGCATCCAGATCCGCATCGTCGAAGACGATGAAGGGCGCATTGCCGCCCAGCTCCAGCGACATCTTCTTGAGCGTGGGCGCGCATTGCGCGGCCAGCACGCGGCCCACTTCGGTGGAGCCCGTGAAGGTGAGCTTGCGCACCGCCATGCTGGCCGTGAGCACGCCGCCGATGGCACGCGCCGGACCGGTGAGGACGCTGAACACGCCGGCAGGCACGCCGGCACGCTGAGCCAGTTCGCCCAGCGCCAGGGCCGACAGCGGCGTCTGCTGCGCGGGCTTGACGATGATGGTGCAGCCGGCAGCCAGGGCCGGCGCCACCTTGCGCGTGATCATGGCTGCGGGGAAGTTCCAGGGTGTGATCGCCGCGCACACGCCCACCGGCTCCTTGGTCACGACGATCTTCTTGTCGCCCCAGGGCGAGGGTACGGTGGAGCCGTAGACGCGGCGCGCCTCCTCGGCAAACCACTGCACATAGGAGGCCGCATAGGCGATTTCGCCGCGCGATTCGGCCAGGGGCTTGCCCTGTTCGGCCGTCATGATCTGTGCCAGGTCCTCCTGGTGCTGCATCAGCAGTTCGAACCACTTGTGCAGGATGGCGGCGCGCTGGTCGGCGGTGCGAGACTTCCACTCGGCAAAGGCGCGCTCGGCCGCGGCAATGGCGGTCTGGGTTTCGGCCTCGCCCATCTTGGGCACGGCCGCCAGCAACTCCCCGGTGGCCGGGTTGTTCACGGCAATGGTGGTGCCGTCGCCGGCGGCCAGCCAGCGGCCGTCGATCAGGCATTCGGTCTTGAGCAGGCTCGGATCGCGTAATTGCAAAGGCATGGGAGATCTCCGTGATTCAGACAAATCGGAATTGCAGCTTGCCCAGGGGGCCGTAGTCGGCTTCGAACATGTCGCCGGGCTTGGCCGCCACCGGACGCGTGAAGGAGCCCGCCAGCACGATCTGGCCGGGCTGCAGGGATTCACCCCAGGGCGCGAGCTTGTTGGCCAGCCAGGCTACGCCTATGGCCGGATGGCCTTGCACGCCAGCGGCAAGGCCGGTTTCCTCGACGATGCCGTTCTGGCGCAGTATGGCGCCGCACCAGGGCAGGTCCACGGCCTTGGGGTCAGCGCGCTGGGCGCCAACCACGATGCCCGCATTGGCCGCGTTGTCGCTGATGGTGTCGAACACTTTGCGCATGGCCTTGGTGTGGCGGTCGAACTGCTCGATGCGCGCGTCGATGATCTCGATGGCCGGCGTCACGTACTCGGTGGCGGCCAGCACGTCGTCCAGCGTCACTTCCTTGCCGCCGGGCAGGCCCGGACCTACCAGCGGCGCCTTGAGGATGAAGGCCAGCTCGACCTCCACGCGCGGAGCGATGAAGTTCGCGACCGGAATCTCCAGCACCTGGCCGGGTCGGCAGGTGTAGAGCATGGAGTCCAGCAAGGTGCCGTAGTCGGGCTCGTCGATCTGGCTAGCCATCTGCATGGCGCGCGAGGTCAGGCCGATCTTGTGGCCTATGACCTTGCGGCCCGCGGCGACCTGCATGCGCACCCACTCGCGCGAGACGCGGTAGCCGTCCTCGACCGTCATGCCGGGAAAGCGCTTGGAGAAATGCTCGATCTGCTGGCGCGACGCCTCGCTGGCGTCGAGTTCCTGCGCGAGCTGGGTCAGAAGTTCGGGAGAAAACATGGTTCTATTTCTTGGCAAACAGGGGATGCAGGGTGCTGTGCTTGGCGTCGTACACCTGGCCCGGCGCTTCGTCGACCTGCACCGTGAGGCCCAGGTGCTTGCGCGGGTCGGCGAACAGCGGCGCCAGATGCGCCTGGGCGCAGGCCAGCAGCGCGTCGCCCGCGGCCTTCTGGACCGCGTCGGAGCGCCCTTTGCCCATGCGCAGATTGATGTAGATAAAGCCATAGTCACCATCACCACCAGCGGCACGGCCCGCGGTGCCGCCGTCGGAGACCGCGTAGTGCGGCGCAGGGTAGGCAAACACGCGCGTTCCGCCCGTGGGAAAGACCTGCGCACCATCTTCGGCGTGCACGGCCAGCATGGTGTCGGCCAGCTTGCGGCACAGGCTGCCCATATCGACATGCGGCTCCAGATTGCCGGTGTAAAGAATCACGACATGCGGCATGTCATTCCTTGCTCAGAGTCTTGCCGCCACGGCGGCTGCAGCATTGGCCTGGCTGGCCTGGGCTGCGGGAATGGCGCTGCCGTCCTGCGGCGTGACGGGGAAGACGGCATTGATCTGGCCCGTGCCCGAGGCACCGAAATACGGCGTGATGACTTCGGCCTTGCCGTCGTATGCCGACCAGCCCAGGGCCCCCATCAGCATGGCCGTGTCGTGCATGAAACCCTCGCCATGGCCCTTGGCCGCGTACTCGGGCAACATGCCGCAAAAAGTCTGCCATTCACCGGCCTGCCACAGGCGGATGACCTCCTGGTCAAGCTGCTCCAGAAACGGGCTCCAGATCCTGAACGCATAGTCGGGCGCCAGCCCGTTCTGCGCAAAGCGATGCGACAGCGAGCCGCTGGCGAGAATCGCCACCGTTCCGTCGTAATGCTCTTCCACCGCGCGGCGAACGGCCCAGCCCAGACGCGCACTGTCGTTCAGGTAATGGGCCATGCACATGGCCGATATCGACACTACCTTGAAGTGCTGGTCTGCGTTCATGTAGCGCATGGGTACCAGCGTGCCGTATTCGGGCTCCAGCGTGGTGGCGTCATGGGCCAGCGTCTCCACCCCCAGCGCATTGGCCTGGGCCGCCAGCAGCTTGCCCAGCGCCGGGTTGCCAGGGAATTCGAAAGGCATATGGCTGATGAAATGCGGCAGCTCGTTGCTGGTGTACAGGCCCTTGAAATGCGGACCGCAGAGCACGTGATAGTTGGCGTTGACCAGCCAGTGCGTATCGAAGACCACCAGCGTATCCACGCCCAGATCACGGCAGCGCTGACCGATCTCCTTGAGCCCGTCGATTGCATCCTGGCGCGTTCCCTTGCGCGGCCCGTCCAGCTCGCTCAGATAGATGGACGGAACATGCGTGATCTTGGCCGCGAGTGCTAGCTTGCCCATGATGCTCACCCCATGGAAATATTGGCGCGGCGGATGATCTCGCCGTACTTGGCGATCTCGCTGTTCACAAAGCCCGAGAACTGCGCGACCGAGCCGGCCTGCGAGACCACGCCGCTTTTGGCGAAGACCTCGACCACATTGGGCGAGGCCAGGGCCTTGTTGACTTCGGCGTTGACGCGCTGGACGACAGCCTCGGGCGTGCCGGCAGGGGCCAGCAGGCCCTGCCAGGAATTGGAGTCCAGCGCCACACCCTGCTCGGCCAGCGTGGGCACATTGGGGGCAAAGCGCGAGCGCTTGGGCGTGGCCATGCCCAGGGCGACAAGCTTGCCGCTTTCGATATGACCGCGAAACTCCGACCAGTTGCCGAACATCACGCTGACCTGGCCGCCCAGCAAGTCGGTGAGCGCCGGACCCTGGCCCTTGTAGGGCACATGGATCATTTCCACACCCATCATCTGGCACAGCAGCGCCCCTGAAAGATGTGCGGAAGTGCCGTTGCCGAACGAGGCATAGGTCAGCGCCCCAGGTTTGGCCAGGGCCGCTTTCTTGAGATCGTCCAGCGTCTTCAATCCGCTCTGGGGATGGGTGGCCAGCACATGTTCGGACAGGCCCATGAGGGCCACGGGCTGCAGGTCCTTGGTGGTGTCATAGGGCAGGTTCTTCACCAGCGTCTTGTTGGCCGTGAAGCTGTTGGCCACGCAGACAAAGGTGTAGCCGTCGGCCGGCTGCTTGGCCACATAGTCCACGCCGATCACCGTGCCCGCGCCGGGCTTGTTCTCCACGATGACACTTTGGCCCAGCTGCTTGCCCAGTTCGGTGCCGATCAGGCGCGCCACCATGTCGGTGGTGCCGCCCGGCGTGAACGGCACGACGATGCGTATGGGCTTGGCTGGCCAGCCTCCAGGCTGAGCCAGACTCAGCTGAGTGCTGGAGGCGAGTGCTGCGGCCGAGCAGGCCTGCAGGAAGTGACGGCGTTGCATAGGTGTCTCCTTTTATCGTCTTTTCAGCCCGTAACGCTGATGTGGAAAGCGCTGGCAGCTATCAAAATTCCAGAAACTCACACACCCCAGTGCGGGATATGGTGCGAGCCCATGGACACGGCCACGTTCTTGGGCTCGCAGAAGACTTCGTAGCTCCAGGTGCCGCCTTCGCGGCCCGTGCCCGAGGCCTTGGTGCCGCCGAAGGGCTGGCGCAGATCGCGCACGTTCTGGCTGTTGACGAAGCACATGCCGGCTTCGACGGCCGCGGCCACGCGGTGGGCCTTGCCGATGTTCTCGGTCCACACATAGCTGGACAAGCCGTACTGGATGTCATTGGCCAGGCGTATGGCCTCGGCCTCGTCGCTGAACGGAATGATGCAGGCCACGGGGCCGAAGATTTCTTCCTGGGCAATGCGCATG
This sequence comes from Comamonas resistens, assembly GCF_030064165.1. Taxonomy (NCBI): domain Bacteria; kingdom Pseudomonadati; phylum Pseudomonadota; class Betaproteobacteria; order Burkholderiales; family Comamonadaceae; genus Comamonas; species Comamonas resistens. The sequence continues at coordinate 70,821 of NZ_CP125947.1, read as the reverse complement.
GAATTCTGAACATCGGCAAACACCGTGGGCAGCACATAGTTGCCGTTCTTCACGCGGTCTGGCAGCACGGGGGCATCCAGACCGCCACAGAGCATGTTGGCGCCCTCTTTCTGGCCCAGCTCGATATAGCTGCGCACCTTGGCCAGATGGCCCTGGCTGATCATGGGGCCGACGATGGTTTTTTCATCGAGCGGATCGCCCACGGTGATGCGCTTGGCGCGCTCCACGAAGCGGTCGACGAACTTGGCGTAAATGCCTTTTTGCACCAGGATACGGCTGCCGGCCGTGCAGCGCTCGCCGTTGTTGCTGAAGATCATGAACACGGCCGCATCGAGAGCGCGCTCGAAGTCTGCGTCGTCGAAGATCACGAACGGACTCTTGCCGCCCAGCTCCATGCTGAACTTCTTCAGGCCCGCGGCCTGCACGATGCGGTTGCCCGTGGCCGTCGATCCCGTGAACGAGACAGCGCGCACATCGCGGTGCGCCACCAGCGGCTCGCCGGCCTCCTTGCCGTAGCCGTGCACGATGTTGAGCACGCCTGCGGGAATGCCGGCCTCCAGCGCCAGCTCGCCCAGACGCGCGGCCGTCATGGGCGAGAGTTCGCTCATCTTGAGCACGGCCGTGTTGCCGAAGGCCAGGCAGGGCGCGACCTTCCAGGTAGCGGTCATGAAGGGCACGTTCCACGGCGAGATCAGCGCGCACACGCCCACGGGGTGGAACAGCGTGTAGTTCAGGTGCGTGGGCGTGGGGTAGGTGTGGCCGTCCACGCGTGTGCACATCTCGGCAAAGTAGGTGAAGTTGTCGGCCGCACGCGGCACGAGCTGCTTGCCGGTCTGGGCAATCACCTGGCCGCAGTCATTGGTCTCGGTCTCGGCGATCTCGGGCACATGTTTGGCAATCAGCTCGCCGAGCTTGCGCACCAGCTTGGCGCGCTCCGTGGCGGGTGTGTTGGCCCATTTGGGAAAGGCTTCCTTGGCTGCGGCCACGGCCGCGTCGACTTCGGCCTCGCCGCCCGAAGCCACCTCGGCCAGCACTTCCTGCGTGGCGGGGTTGACGGTCTCGAAATAGTCCTTGCCGGCAACGCTTTTGCCGTTGATCAGGTGATCGATACGCATGATGTTTTCTCCTGCAATCTCTGTCAGGACTTACGCAAACAAGGATGCGACAAGGCATATCCCATGGGGCAAACGTCTTGCCTGAACCTGATTTGCGTAAGTCGTATCTGTGCTTCAGGCCTGTGCCAAAAGTTCCTCGCCGCCCATGAAATTGACAAGCCGGCCCACGCCTTCAATCTCGGTCACGATCTCGTCGCCCACCTTGGAATCGGCCACGCCGTCGGGCGTGCCGGTCAGAATCAGATCGCCAGGATTGAGTGTCATGAAGCTCGACAGATGGGCAATCAGCGACGGTATGTCGTGAACCATGTCACGCGTATTTCCGTCCTGCTTGAGCTCGCCGTTGACCCAGCTGCGCAGACGCAGATTCATGGGGTCGGCAATATCGGCCGCATCGACAAACCAGGGCCCCACGGGCGTAGCGCCATCGCGGTTTTTCACGCGCAGATTGGGACGATAGAAGTTCTCGAGATAGTCGCGTATCGCATAGTCATTGGCCGTCACATAGCCTGCGACCACGCTATATGCGTCCTGCTTTTGCACATTGCGACAGCGCTTGCCGATCACCACGCCCAGCTCGCATTCGAAGTGCATATAGCTCACGTCGGCAGGGCGACGTGTGTGGCCACGGTGGCCGTTCAGCGTGTTCGGGCCCTTGAGGAAAACCAGTGGCTCCTCGGGTGCCTTGTTGAAGGCGATTTCCTTGGCGTGGTCGGCATAGTTGAGGCCCAGCGCAAAGATGGTGCCGAACTCCATGGGCGGCAGCCATTGCACCTCGGTTTCGGCAACCACTTTTCCGTCTGGCAGCTGCACGCGGCCATCACTGCTTTCGGTCACCGCCAGTTGCCGGCCCTGGTAGATCACTCGTCCGTGCTTCATGCCAGCTTCTCCTCGGCCACGCTGTGGCGCAACTCGCCCAGACCGGGCACGGTGATGTGAACCTGATCGCCTGCACGCGCCACGGGCGAAGCTTCGCCCGGCCCCAGCAGCAGCACATCGCCAACGGCCAGGGTCATGAATTCCGTCACATCGGCAATCAGTTGCGCGGCAGGGCGCACCAGTGTGGCAAAGCTGCGCTCGTACACCGGCCTGCCATTGACGGAAATGCTCAGCGTGGCCTTGTCCGGGTCAAAGCCGGCATCGCCCTGGAGCAGCGCGCTCAGGGGCAGAAAACCATCGCGGTCACGCTGGCGGATGGCCGGGCGATAGTAGTTGTCGTGGGGCAGTGTCAGGTCGCTGGCCAGTACAAAGCCGGCCACATGTTTGAGGGCCTGATCGGCGGTGACTCTGTTCGCCTTTTCTCCAATCACCAGACCGATGGTGGCATCGATACGCAGCTCTGCAGGCGTGGCAACAGCCGCGCCATCGGATGCAAAGGTATTGCGCGGCTTGATGTAGAGCACCGGCGCCCTGGGCGCAGCCTTGTAGGGCGCACTGTCGAACTGGGGCGCAAGACGCTGCACCGTGGCGCGGTCATTGAGCAGCGCGCCGTAGACCGTGCCAAGCGGCAGATCGTCACTCAGGAGAAATGGTTGAATCTGCATGGTTGATTTTTAGTTAACGTGGTAATTTTCATGCTCACCACGCCACCTCGTCAACCGCTGCGGATCAGGGTTTGCACGCAAATCGCGTGCATTGTTACAGCCTCATGCAGACACGCTTACAGGACGAATCGCAGCGTGTTTGGGTGATTGTCCCCAGAAGCCGAAGTCCAGCGCCGGCTGCTCGCCGCTGATCAGCGCCGCCATGGCCTTGCCGGAGCCCGCGCCATGGGTCCAGCCCAGCGTCCCATGTCCTGCATTGATCCAGATACCCTGTGCCTGCGTGACGCCGATGCAGGGGATATTGGTGGGCGTGGCGGGACGCAGGCCGCACCAGAATTGCGGGTCGCCGCCCTCTTCGGGCAGGCGCGTATCGCAGACACCGGGCATCAGCTCTTCCACGCGCCGGACCAGCATCTCGCAGCGCGCACGTGCCGTCGATGTATCGAGACGCATGTCAAAACCGCCCAGCTCTATCGTGCCGGCCACGCGCAGATGGTCGCCCAGGCGGCTCATGGCAACCTTGCGACTGTCGTCGATGCTCGAAACCACAGGGGCCTTGTCAGGCTGCAGCAAAGGCAGAGTAGCGCTATAGCCCTTGCCAGGGTAGATCGGTGCTTTCACACCCAGCGGCGCCAGCAGCAAGGGCGTGTAGGAGCCGCAGGCCACGACCACCGCATCGGCACTCAGCATGCGTGCTGCACCGCCGGTGGTGGAGCGGATCTGCACACTGGCAGGCTTGCCGCTGCGTGCGGGCTGCAGGCTCAGAATATCCTGCTGATAGAGGAAATCCACACCCGCACCGGCACAGAGCTGGGCCAGCTTCTCGGTGAAGATGCGCGCGTCACCGCTTTCATCGGTTTCAGTGAAAGTGCCACCCGCAATATGGTCGGCATAGGGCGTGAATGCGGGCTCGATCTTCAGCAGCTCTTCGCGGCTTACCAGGCGGCGCTGCACGCCATACCGGCGCATCAGTTCCACGCCTTCCGCGGCTTCATCAAACGCCTGCTGGCTGCTGTAGAAATGGGCGATGCCGCGCTCCAGCCGCTGAAACTCCATGCCGGTCTTTCTCACCACATCCTTGAGCGCCGCATGGCTGTAGGCACCCAGCGCCACGATCTGCTGCACATTGCGCGCAAACGCCTTGTCGTTGCACTGAGCGAGGAACTGCAGACACCAGCGCCATTGCGCAGGGTCGAGCTGGGGACGAAACAGCAGCGGAGCCTCTTTGTCGAACATCCACTTGAGCGCCTTCCATGGCGCCTGGCGATTGGCCCAGGGTTCGCAGTAGCTCACGGAGATCTGCGCGCCATTGGCAAAGCTGGTCTCCAGCGCAGGGCCGGCCTGGCGGTCCACCACGGTGACTTGATGGCCGCGCTCGCGCAGATGCCAGGCGGTGCTGATGCCGATGATGCCGGCGCCGAGGACGATGATGTTCATGCGCCCAGTGTCTGCACTCTTGCGGACAACCAAAAGCATCATTAAATTTTCAGCAGTTTCATCAGTTTTGCTAATGATTTCTCATGCACTCCTGGGACCCTGCTGCACTGGAATGCCTGGCGGCCATCGTCGAAGAAGGCGGCTTCGAGCGTGCCGCGCAAAAGCTGCACATCACCCAGTCGGCCGTGTCCCAGCGCCTGCGCTCGCTGGAGGCACAGGTGGGCTCGGTGCTGGTGGAACGCACGCGCCCCGTCAAGCCCACGAGTGCCGGCCGCCTGCTGCTCAAACATGCCAAGCAGCTGCGCCTGCTGCGCGCCGATCTCGCACATGAGTTGCAGGAGCTGGCACCGCAGACCGGGCAAAGTCTGGCCGGAGAAATCGTCTCCATCGCCATCAATGCCGACAGCATTGCCACCTGGGCCATGACGGCTCTCGACGAACTGGTACGCGGCGGCCTGCCGCTGGAGGTGGTGGTCGATGACCAGGACTTCACGCAGGAGCTGCTGAGATCGGGTCAGGTCATGGGCTGCGTGACCACGCTGAGCCAGGCCATGCGCGGCTGCACGGTGCAGCCTTTGGGCGCCATGCGCTATGTGGCCGTTGCCGCTTGCGACTTCGCTCGTGACAGGCTGCCGCAGGGGCTGACACGCAAGAACTTCAACCAGCTGCCCTATCTCTCGTTCAACCGCAAGGACGATATGCAGGCCGAGTTCGTGGCGCGCTGCCTGGGTCTGCGCAATGTGTCGCTGCAGCACCAGATTCTGCTGCCCAGTTGCGAGGCCCAGGTACGTGCCGTACGCGCAGGCTGGGGCGTGGGCGTGCTGCCCCGGTTGCTGGCACAGCCTGCGCTGGAGAGCGGCGATCTGGTCGATGTCGCACCCGGCCATGCGCTGGCCATTGCGCTGTTCTGGCATTGCTGGAATCTGGAGTCGCGCGTGCTGGCGCGTGTGAGCCAGGCACTGCAGGGCAAGGCACGGGAGCTGCTGGACGCCGGCTGAGCTGCCCAGAAAAAAGGCCGTGCTGCAAGGCACGGCCGGGAAGTGTCAAATCAAACGGAGGTATCTTGATCAGGACTTACGCAAACAAGGATGCGCAAGAGGCATGCCCATAGGACAAACGTCTTGCCTGGACCTGATTTGCGTAAGTCGTATTGATTTTTGTAGCTGCACACGCTCATTCATCCATGATCTCAAGTTGATTGCTTGCTGATATCAAGACGTATCAAGCGCAGGCAGCTATGGATTTTTTAGCGAATCAGCAGAACAGGAATCGTGCAGCCAGCCAGCACCTGCGAGCTGACCGAGCCCATGACCAGGCGGCCCAGCGCACCATGGCCATGGGTGCCCATGGCGATGAGGTCGAACTTGCCGTCCTGCGCTTCCTTGATGATGGTGTCGGCAATCGGGCCAACCTTGCTGATGCTCTGCACTTGCACGCCACGCCCGTTCAGGAATTCCTGCACGGGCTGCAGAATCTTGGTCGATTCTTCGTCGTAATACTGCTCCACCACATCCCTGCCCAGCGCAGCGCGTGCACGGGGCGGCAGCAGCGGCTGCACGGTGATGATGGTGTACTCGTGACCCGTGCCCAGCATCTCCTGATGCGAGGTCAGATAGGCCAGCATCTTCTGGGTGTAGGCACTGCCGTCAACGGCCAACAAAATCTTCATCTCGGATCCTCCTTGTCGATGTTTCAAGACTAATGACTTGCCGCAGCTTGCGTCTTGACTTGCCTCAAGTCAATGGTGGATGCGGGCTGAAACTGCAGCTGCTCGCCCTTGCGCGCATAACCGAGGGGGTTGGCCACCACACGGCATTGCCAGCCGCTGCCATCTTCGCGTCGGCCGCGGGCGATGTAATCGCTGGCGCAGTGCAGATGGCCGTGCAGCCACAGGTCGGCATAGGGCAGACAGTCGTCCATGACGTTGCAAAAGCCCGCCGTTCCCGGCACCAGACCATAGCGTGGGTCGGCGCTGCGCAGGCTGGGCGCAAAGTGGGTCACGGCCACCGTGGAGCCGTCGAAAGGCTGCTGCAACGCGGCGCGCAGCCAGTCCTGGCAGAGCATGCTTTCCTCGCGCATGGGCTCGGCCAGAAATGGCTCGCCATGGCGCGTGCCGCCGGTCTTCTGCAAATAGAAGTTGGCCGCACGAAACGCTTTCTCGCGCAGCTGGTGCAAGCGGGTGAGGTCGGTCACGCCCTCGTGCATGGCCATGGCATCGAAGTCGCTCCACAGCGTGGTACCGATAAAGCGCACGCCGTCCATGACCACGGTTTCGCGGTCCAGCCAGATCAGGCCCAACTGATCGCAGGCACGCTGCAGGCGCAGGCGGGCTTCATCAAAATCCTGCATGTCGTATTCGTGGTTGCCGGGCACGAACAGCACCGGCGTGGGCCAGTTGGCGTACTGGGGCAGTGGCGAGAAACGCTCCAGCCCGAAGTACTCGCCCTGAACCTGCGAGTTGCTCTGGTAGGAGCCGATATCGCCGGCCAGCACCAGCAGGTCGGCACCGGCAGCCGGCTCGGCCACGAATTGGGGATGGACTTCAAGGTGCAGGTCGGACAGCAACTGGATCTTCATGCCCTCAGTTTATTAGGACTTGCGCAAGCACGGATGTGGCAACAACCGCTGCCTCGCGGCAAAGCGCTTGCCTGAACCTGCCTTGCCTCAATCGTGTTTGTTCAGCCAGGCAAGGCCACCTGGGCCGTGCCGTCGGCAAAAGTGATTTCCGCCGCCCGCGTCAGCGTCCTGAGCAGCCAGTCATAGGCCTGGGGATGCGGGCCGCGGCGGCGCCACAGCGCGTCCACATGCACGGGCGTGACGTCAAACGGCAGCTCGCGCAGCACCAGCTGCTCCTGCATGCCCGTCACGGGCACGAAGTGGCGCGGCAAGATGGTCAGCAGATCGGAGTTGATCACCACGCGCGCGGCCGTGAAGAACTGGTTGACCGTGAGCACCACATCACGCGAACGGCCCAGCGAGGCCAAGGCTTCATCGATGAAGCCGAAAGACCGGCCCGAAAAGCTCACAAGCATATGGCGCTCCGCGCAGTAGTTGTCCAGCGTGAGTGGCACATGCTCCAGCGGGTGGCCCTTGCGCATCACACACAGGTATTCACCTTCGTACAGACGGCGGCTGTCGAAGGCCACCAGTGCACCGGCCTGGGCACGGGCCGTCAGATCGGCCAGCACGGCGGGGAAATAGCCCACGGCCATGTCGGCCTGGCCGTCGTCCAGCAGCGGGCGCGGATCGCGCGTGGTCAGCGGCAACAAGCGCACGCTGATGCCCGGGGCTTCTTTTTCAAGAATGGGATATAGCGGCGGGATCAGCGTGGCCGCCGTGGCGTCAGCCATGGCGATCACAAAGGTGGTATCGGCCGTCGCGGGGTTGAAGTCATCGGGGGCCAGCACACCCTCCAGCTGCTGCATGGCCTCTCTGACCACCGGCCACAGAACCTGCGCACGCGGCGTGGGCTCCACGCCCTGACCCTGGCGTACCAGCAGCTCATCGCCCAGCACCTCGCGCAGGCGGCGCATGGCATTGCTGACGGCTGGCTGGGTGATGTTGAGCTTGTGAGCGGCCCTGGTCAGGCTGCGCTCGGACATGACCTCATCGAACACACGCAGCAGATTGAGATCCAGCGAGCGGAAGTTCAAGGGCATGACTTTCTCCAATACATCACCAGCATGAATGCTACAGATTCAAAATATAAATTTGAATGAATATAGGGTAATCCCTATAGTTCTACCTATTCCCCGGGCATGTCGCCAAAAGCGTGGGTCAAAGGGTTTACTGCCATGAGCAACTTTATTTACAACTCCTATTGTGTCGAGCACCCAGGTACGGTGCGTATCTATCAAGCTGAAGAAGAGCGTCTGGCCTCTGCCGCAGCACCGGCCCGTCGTCGTGTGGAATATCCACGTCAGCCCCTGCTGAGCTATCTGATCGCTGGTGCAGCTGCCTTGGTGGTGGTGCTTGCCCACTGGATCGAATCCTCTGAGCTGCAGGGCAATGTTCCCATGCTGACCGCCTGGATGGTTCTGTGGACCATGGCTTTCGCCGCCATCGCACTGTTCTCCACACCTGCCCGTCGCGCCATCCAGATGCTGCGCTCTGCCTATCGTGGCTGGAGCCGCAGCCGCCAGCAAGCCGCTGCCGATGAACGCGTCTGGAACGCCGCTCTGCAGGATGCGCGCCTGATGGCCGACCTGGCCCGAGCCATGGATCGTCAAAGCCGCTAAGCGCTGAAGCTTCCACAAAAAAGCCGCTGCCCATAAGGCCAGCGGCTTTTTGTTTGTTCTCGTACTGAGTTAACAGTTCGGGCACGGCCCATCTCAGAGGCAGCCAGCAAGAGCCGCCTCGCGGCGAAGCTGCCGTCCCCTCCGGCGCGAAGCGCCAGAGAGGGGGAAGCGGCGGGGCCGCCTAGGCAAAGCCGCTCAAGGGGAGCAATCAGGCGCTCAGTCGCTCTTCCAGCCTGGCCTTGGTATCGAGCAGGGCCTTGGGCAGGTGATAGGCCAGCTTGTCGAAGTGCTCGCCATGCAGCTTCATTTCCTCGGCCCAGGCTGCCTTGTCGATATTGGTCACGCTGTCGAACTGGGCGGCATCGAAATCCAGACCCGTCCAGTTGATTTCGGCGTACTGGGGGGCGATGCCAAAAGCCGTTTCCTGGCCCTGGGCCTGGCCTTCCAGGCGGTCGATCATCCACTTGAGCACGCGCATGTTCTCGCCGTAGCCGGGCCAGACGAACTTGCCTTCGGCGTTCTTGCGGAACCAGTTGGTGGTGAAGATCTTGGGCAGCTTGGCGCCCTGGGCTTCGATCTTGGCGCCCAGGTCCAGCCAGTGCTGGAAATAGTCGCTCATGTTGTAGCCGGCAAACGGCAGCATGGCGAAGGGGTCGCGGCGCACCACGCCTTGCGCGCCGAAGGCAGCAGCCGTGGTTTCGGAACCCATGGTCGCAGCCATGTACACGCCTTCGGTCCAGTCACGGGCTTCGGTCACCAGAGGCACGGTGGTCGAGCGACGGCCGCCGAAGATCATGGCATCGATCTTCACGCCAGCGGGATCGTCCCAGGCTTCGTCCAGAGCCGGGTTGTTGGTCGCGGCCACGGTGAAGCGGGCATTGGGGTGGGCAGCCTTTGCGCCGGTTTCCTTGGCGATCTGGGGCGTCCAGTCCTTGCCTTGCCAGTCGATCAGGTGATCGGGCAGCTTGCCCTGGTCCTTTTCCATGCCTTCCCACCACACGTCGCCGTCATCGGTCAGCGCCACGTTGGTGAAGATCACGTTCTTGTCCAGGCTCAACATGCAGTTCGGGTTGGTCAGCATATTGGTGCCGGGGGCCACGCCGAAGTAACCGGCCTCGGGGTTGATCGCGCGCAGCGAGCCGTCGGCCTGGGGCTTGATCCAGGCGATGTCGTCGCCGATGGTCGTGACCTTCCAGCCGTCAAAAGCCTTGGGCGGCACCAGCATGGAGAAATTGGTCTTGCCGCAGGCGCTGGGGAAGGCCGCCGCCACGTGGTACTTCTTGCCTTCGGGGTTGGTGACGCCCAGGATCAGCATGTGCTCGGCCAGCCAGCCCTGATCCTTGCCCATGGTCGAGGCGATGCGCAGCGCAAAGCACTTCTTGCCCAGCAGGGCGTTGCCGCCGTAGCCGGAACCGTAGGACCAGATTTCACGCGTTTCGGGGTAGTGAACGATGTACTTGGTCTTGCTGCAGGGCCAGGTGGTCTGGTCCTTCTCGCCGTCCTTCAGAGGTGCGCCGATGGTGTGGACGCAGGGCACGAATTCGCCGTCGGTGCCGATCACGTCGTACACGGCGCGGCCCATGCGAGTCATCAGCTTCATGTTGACGGCCACATAGGGGCTGTCGGACAGCTCGATACCCACGTGGGCGATGGGCGAGCCCAGGGGGCCCATGGAGAAGGGCACCACATACATGGTGCGGCCTGTCATACAGCCGTCAAACAGGGGCTGCAAAGTGGAGCGCATCTCGGCGGGAGCCATCCAGTTGTTGGTCGGACCGGCGTCTTCCTTTTTGGCGGAGCAGATATAGGTGCGGTCCTCGACACGGGCCACGTCCGAAGGATCGGTCCAGGCCAGGTAGCTGCCGGGGCGCTTGGCCAAAGGCTTGAAGGTACCGGCATCCACCAGTTGCTGGCACAGAGCGTCGTACTCGGCTTGCGAGCCATCGCACCAGTGGATCTTGGCGGGCTTGCACAGCGCGGCCATCTCGGCCACCCAGGCGACGAGCTTGGGGTTCTTGACGTATTCGGGCGCCTGAATCTTCAGGGTTTGCACAGCGGCGTTCATGGGGAAGTCCTTCAATTGAAAAAACCAGTTTTTCAAAGAAGCAGGCCCGCTGCGTCTTCGAAAAAAGGCTTTCCGAACCTTCCTCCCTAGCGTGTTTTCACGCTCGCAATCCGTCTGAAACAGTCATATCTGCCTTGCATTCCAAGGCAGTGGGACACCGATTCTAGGTAGGGGGGGTGAATTTGTCAGCAAATGCGCTGCAATATTTATGCGTTTTAAGCATCAGAATATGCACATATGTAAGCGGCGCGGGCATGAAAAAACCCCGCCATGCGGGGTTTTGCTGCCTGGAGCACATCGGCGACAGTTCAGGCCATGTGCACGGCAATGAAGGCCAGCAAGAACATCATCACCGCGCCAGCTGCGGGGATGATGACAGGGATAAAGGGCACGACGGCTTCGACGGCGTCCTGCGGTTCATGGTTCACGACGGGATCATCTGACATGCGATCAGCACTCCTGACAACAAGCGGTGGGATGGCAAAGGGGTCGCAATCATTCTAGGCATGAGCTGCCCATGGCCGCTAGGGGAAAGCCAGAACGGCCTGTGGAACTCTTCAGTCCGCGCCTTCCGGCGACTGCGGCTCCATGCCGAGCTGTCGACGAGCCATATAGCTGCGTGGCGGCAAACCCGTCATCTGCCGAAAAAAGCCTGTGAATGCGGCGTCGGTGCTGAAGTCCAGCGCATGGGCCACCCATTGCAGCGAGGACGGCTCGGTCAGCAATTCGATGGCCCGCATGAGCCGCCATTGCTGGCGCCACTGCTGATAGCCCATACCCGTATCGCGCTGGAAGATGCGGGCGATGGTGCGACTGCTGGCACCAGTCTGACCGGCGAGCATATGCAGCGGTGGCGGCACCTGTGTGCCCAGGGTTTGCAGCCATGCAGCCAGGCGCCGGTCGCTGGGCAGCGGCAACACCATGGGCTCGCTATTGGCCTGCTGCAGCTCGTCGAACGCCACCTGCAGCAACCGGGAAGCGGGACTGTCCCGCCAGTCGGTGGCGAAGGGCAACTGTGCCAAGCGCTCAAGCACAGCCTGCAACAGCTCTGTCGCTGTCCAGACCCGGATCTGCTGCGGCAAGCTGGGAAAGCGCCGGGTGTCCAGGTACAGCGAGCGGTAGTCCGTGACACGCGTCATCTGCGTGCGATGCGGGGTGTGGGGCGGAATCCAGGCGATGCGTGTGGGCGGCAGCATGACGAGCCTATCGGCCAGCACGATGCGCATGCAGCCTTGCGCGGAATACAGCAGCTGACCCAGCTGATGGGTATGGCGGCCCGAGTCAGGCCACCCGGGCCCCAGCCGGGCGGCCACGCCGAGAACGGGCACGTCATGAGCAGCGGCTTCGCGGTCTGCGTCGAACGCCCTGTGGGCGGCCAGCCAGGCCATGGTCATGTCTCCTGAAGATTGCGCGCCAGAGCGGTGCTGGGTCTAGGCTTTGTCCGATTCTAGTAATAAATCGTCATCGTTACGTAACTACGTCATCGAGTGCCTGCCTACATTGCCTGCCATGTCATCTGTTTTCTCTGTTCGCACCGGCCTGGCCTTGCCGGCGGCGCTACTGATGTTTCCCCAGGTCGTCGAGACCATGTACAGCCCGGCATTGCCATCGATTGCGCAAGGCTATGCCGTGACTTCGGCCCAGGCAGGGCAGACACTGTCGCTGTACTTTGCGGCCTTTGCTCTGGGCACAGTGTTGTGGGGTCGGCTATGCGATCGCTGGGGACGCCGGCCGGCAATGCTGACCGGGTTGACGCTCTACGGTATGGCGTCCTGCATGGCGCTCTGGGCACCGGATTTTGGCTGGCTGCTGGCCGCCCGTCTATTCGCCGCCATGGGGGCAGCCGTGGGCTCGGTGGTCACACAGACCGTGTTGCGCGACCAGTACGGCGGCGCAGAGCTGGCACAGGTCTTTGCACTCATGGGTCTGGCACTGGCCATCAGCCCTGCACTGGGGCTGTTGGCCGGTTCGGCCCTGGTGCACTGGCGCCAGCATGAAGGCGTGTTTCTGGGCTTGGTCTGGCTGGCGCTGCTGCTGAGCGCCTGGACTGCCGGGTCTCTGCCAGAAACCCGGCCTGCGGTTAGGGAGGGCCTGACACCTGTATGGCCGGTGCTGCGCCGCATGGCGCGGGATGCGGCACTGTGGCGCACGGCAAGCATGGTGGCCTGGTACAACTTATGCCTCTATGGCTTCTACCAGTTGATGCCTTTTCATCTGACGCATTGGGGTGCATCTTCATCCTGGCTGGCCACGGGCGGCGTTTTACTGGGCCTGGGCGCCGTGGCCGGTGCCTGGCTCAACCGGCGCTGGCTGGCCCAGGGCACGAACGCCACGGCCCTGGTCCGCAGGGCCAACGCCTTGTTGCTGGCTGCAGCACTTGGAGTCATGCTGGCCGTGCTTGGCCGCAGCGCTTGGCTGGTGGTTCCCATGGCCTTGGTGGCCCTGGCCTACGGTCTGGCCATTCCCAATCTGCTGGCACCGGCGCTGCAGCATTACACCGACTGCCGGGGCACGGCGGCCGCACTGCTGGGCTTGAGCTATTACACCTTACTGGGTGCGGGCCTGGCGCTGGCGGCGCTGGTGCAGCAGTTGGGCGTGGTCTGCCTGGCATCGGCGCTGGCCGTGCACTGGCTGCAACCGCGCGAGCCGCGCTGACATACCCGTGCCAGGGCGCGGTCGAAAGCAACAGCACTGCTTTCATGTCGACCATACGCCAACAGGTGCGCACTTGCATGCATGGGAATATGCTGAGTCCGTGGACAACCCGGCGCATGGCGCAGCCAGTGCAAGGCCGCAAAGCGGCGCCGAAGTCCATCGCCGAAAGGATGGCCGATATGGTCAGTGTCTCTTTCTTGTTGTGGCTGATCGCCCTGCTGCTGGTGATAGGCCTGGCGTCCACCTCGATCTGGATTTTTCGCGAATACGAACGTGGCGTGGTCTTCACGCTAGGGCGGTTCTGGAAGGTCAAGGGGCCGGGGTTGGTCTTCATCATTCCCGCGATTCAGCAGGTGGTGCGGGTGGACCTGCGCACCGTGGTGCTGGAGGTCCCGGCACAGGACGTGATCTCGCGCGACAACGTCTCGGTCAAGGTCAATGCCGTGGTCTATCTGCGCGTGGTGGATGCAGAGAAGGCCGTCATCCAGGTGGTCAACTATCTGGAAGCCACCAGCCAGCTCGCGCAAACCATGCTGCGCTCCGTGCTGGGCAAGCATCAGCTCGACGAGATGCTGGCGGAGCGCGAATCGCTGAACCTGGACATCCAGCAGGCGCTGGATGCACAGACCGATGCCTGGGGCATCAAGGTCGCGAATGTGGAGATCAAGCAGGTCGATCTGACCGAGTCCATGATCCGGGCGATTGCGCGCCAGGCCGAAGCCGAGCGCGAACGCCTCGCCAAGGTGATCCATGCCGAGGGCGAATTGCAGGCCTCGGAAAAACTGGCCCAGGCGGCAAAGGTCCTGGCACAGGAGCCCCAGGCCATCCTGCTGCGCTATCTGGAGACGCTGACCGTGATCGGCGCGGACAAGAACACGACCGTGGTCTTCCCCCTGCCCATGGATCTGGTCACGCCGCTCATGAAGAAGCTCGGGCCTTTGCAGGTCTGAACCGCAGCGGCCCACAATGCATGGATGCCGTCAGACCAGGGCGGCCTCCATGCCGGCGCGGCGCAGCTGGTCCAGCACCTCGCTCACATGGGCGTGGCCGCGCGTCTGCAGCACGAACTCGATCTCCACGTTCTGCGCGGCCAGCATGGTGAAGGCGCGCTGGTGATGCACCTCCTCGATATTGGCACCGGCACCGGCCACCGTGGCCGTGATCTGGGCCAGCACGCCGGGCACGTCGCGCGCGCTGACGCGCACGCGCGCCAGGCGGCCCGAGCGCACCATGCCGCGTTCGATGATGGCAGCCAGCAGCATGGGGTCGATATTGCCGCCCGACAGCACCAGTCCGACCTTCTTGCCCTTGAAGTGCCCGGGGTGACGCAGCAAGGCCGCCAGCCCTGCGGCACCAGCGCCCTCGACCAGCGTCTTTTCGATCTCCAGCAGCATGAGCACGGCCTGCTCGATATCGCCCTCGTCCACCAGCAACAGATCGTCCACGCAGCGCTTGACCACTTCCTGGGTGATGACTCCGGGCTGGGTCACGGCAATGCCTTCGGCAATCGTCGATGTGCCCATGGGCATATCGGTATGGCGCAGCGCATTGACCATGGAAGGAAAGCGCTGGGTCTGCACACCCACGACCTCGATTTCGGGCTTGATGGCCTTGGCTGCCGTGGCAATACCGGCGATCAGACCGCCACCGCCAATGGCGACGACCAGCGTGTCCAGATCGGGCTGAGCCTGCAGCATCTCCAAAGCCAAAGTGCCCTGACCTGCGGCAATGGCTTCGTCGTCATAGGGGTGGACAAAAGTCAGCTGCTGTTCCTGCGCCAACTGATAGGCATAGGCACGCGCTTCGGCCAGGGTGTCGCCATGCAGCACGACCTCGGCGCCAAAGCCGCGAGTGCGCTCCACCTTCACCCCGGGCGTGAAACGCGGCATGACGATGACGGCGCGCAGGCCCAGGCGCTGTGCGTGATAGGCCACGCCCTGAGCGTGATTGCCGGCGCTCATGGCGACCACGCCACGCGCGCGTTCGGCATCGCTGAGCATCAGCAGCTTGTTGAGCGCGCCGCGCTCCTTGAAGGATGCAGTGAATTGCAGGTTCTCGAACTTGAGGAACACCTGCGCATTCGTGATCTGCGAGAGCGTGCGGGATTCAACGCAAGGGGTCAGAAGCACGGCACCGTTCAGGCGTTCGGCGGCGGCTTGGATATCGGCATAGGTCAGCATGATGGCCCTATTGTGCAAGCGGTCAGGCACCACGTCCACGCGAGTTCGGCGGCTGTGACGCCTGTTGCGGACGCTCACCAATTCATAGCTGTCAGCGCTTTACAGCTATTGGTTTGAGGCTGAAAACACTGTTTTTCAAGTTCGACCTTGAAGACAGCACCTTCTAGGAATTACCCTGTGTTTTACTGAAAACATGCAACATAGTGCTTATTTTTTGCTGCTTTTTTTCCATGATTCTGCATAATTGTGCCAACACCCAGTCAATAACTGCATTATTTTTCATCTCACCAGGAGTCGAGCATGCAGCAACCCATCGTCGATTACCGCACCGAGCCCAGCCAGTACCAGCACTGGTCGTTTGAAGTCGAGGGCAGCATCGCCCGCATGAAGCTCGACATTGCCGAAGACGGTGGCATACGCCCCGGCTACAAGCTCAAGCTCAACAGCTATGACCTGGGGGTGGACGTGGAGCTGCATGACGCGCTGAACCGCATCCGTTTCGAGCACCCCGAAGTCAAGAGCGTCATCGTCACCAGCGGCAAGGAGCGCATCTTCTGCTCGGGAGCCAATATCTTCATGCTCGGCGTTTCCTCGCATGCGTGGAAGGTCAACTTCTGCAAGTTCACCAACGAAACGCGCAACGGCATCGAAGACAGCTCCCGCCACGACGGCCTCAAGTTCGTCGCTGCCGTCAATGGCGCCTGCGCCGGTGGTGGCTACGAGCTGGCCCTGGCCTGTGATGACATCGTGCTGATCGACGACCGCTCCTCCTCGGTCTCTCTGCCCGAGGTGCCGCTGCTGGGCGTGCTGCCTGGCACGGGCGGCCTGACCCGTGTGACCGACAAGCGCCATGTACGCCACGACCTGGCCGACATCTTCTGCACCAGCGTGGAAGGCGTGCGCGGCCAGCGTGCGGTGGACTGGCGCCTGGTCGATGCGATTGCCAAACCAGCGCAGTTTGCCGATGTGGTCAACCAGCACGCCGCAAAGCTGGCTGAAAACAGCTCGCGCCCCGCATCTGCCAAGGGTGTTCAGCTCACGAAGATAGAGCGAACCCCAAGCCCGAACGCCATGGCCTACACCCATGTCGTTGTCGATATCGACCGCAGCAAGCGCTGCGCCACCCTGACCGTGAAAGCGCCACAAGGCGATCAACCCGGCACCGTGGAAGCCATTGAAAATGCCGGCGCCGCCTGGTGGCCATTGGCCATGGGCCGCGAGCTGGACGATGCCATCCTGCACCTGCGCACCAATGAGCCGGACATCGGCACCTGGATTCTGAAAACCGAAGGCGATGGTGCTGCCGTACTGGCCATGGACCAGACCCTGATCGCCCACCAGGACCACTGGCTGGTACGCCAGACCATAGGCCTGCTGCGCCGCACGTTTGCACGCCTGGATGTGTCCTCGCGCTCGCTGTTCGCGCTGATCGAACCCGGCTCCTGCTTTGCCGGCATGCTGGCCGAGCTGGCGTTCTGCGCCGACCGCGCCTATATGCTGGTGCTGCCCGATGAAACCGACCGCGAGCCCGTCATTCAGCTCGATGAATTCAACTTTGGCCTGCTGCCTCTGGTCAACGACCAGAGCCGTCTGCAGCGCCGCTTCTACGAAGAGACAGAGCCGATGGAGGCCGCACGCCATGCAGTGGGCCAGAAGCTCAATGGTGATGCCGCCCAGAAGCTGGGCCTTGTCACGGCTGCACTTGACGATATCGACTGGGTTGACGAAATCCGCATCGCCATTGAAGAGCGCGCCGCCATGTCGCCCGATGCACTCACAGGCCTCGAAGCCAATCTGCGTTTCGCCAGCCAGGAAAACATGGTCACGCGCATCTTTGGCCGCCTCTCGGCCTGGCAGAACTGGATCTTCAACCGCCCCAATGCCGTGGGCGAAAAAGGCGCTCTCAAGCTGTATGGAACCGGCCAGAAAGCCGGCTTCGATTTCAATCGCGTTTGATATCCACGACCTTCAGGAGACACCCCATGAGCAGCATCGACTACACCCAGAAGATTCCCAACAATGTGGACCTCAGCGGCGACCGCACCCTGCAGCGTGCGCTGGAGAGCTGGCAGCCCAACTTCATCAAGTGGTGGGACGATGTGGGCCCCGAAGGATCGACCAACTACGACGTCTATCTGCGCACGGCGGTGAGCGTGGACCCGCAAGGCTGGGCACAGTTCGGTTACGTCAAGATGCGTGACTATCGCTGGGGTATTTTTCTGAACCCTGCCGAGCAGGATCGCAGCATCCATTTCGGCGATCACAAGGGCGAGAAGGCCTGGCAGGACGTGCCCGGCGAACACCGCGCGAACCTGCGCCGCATCATCGTCACCCAGGGCGATACCGAGCCTGCATCGGTGGAGCAGCAGCGCCACCTGGGCCTGACCGCACCATCGCTGTATGACCTGCGTAATCTGTTCCAGGTCAATGTGGAGGAAGGCCGCCATCTGTGGGCCATGGTCTACCTGCTGCACAAGCATTTCGGCCGCGATGGTCGCGAGGAAGCCGAGGCCCTGCTGGAGCGCCAATCGGGCGATGAAAACAACCCGCGCATTCTCGGTGCCTTCAACGAAAAAACGCCGGACTGGCTGGCATTTTTCATGTTCACCTATTTCACCGACCGGGACGGAAAATTCCAGCTCGCCGCGCTGGCCGAAAGCGCTTTCGATCCGCTGGCGCGCACCACCAAGTTCATGCTGACAGAGGAAGCCCACCACATGTTTGTGGGCGAGTCCGGCGTCTCCCGCGTGCTGGCCCGCACCTGCCAGATGATGAACGAACTCAAGACCGATGATGTGAACAAGCTGCGCAATGCGGGTGTCATCGATCTGCCCACGATTCAGCGCTATCTGAACTTCCACTACAGCGTCACCATCGACCTGTTTGGCGCGGACCAGTCGAGCAACGCTGCCACCTTCTACAGCTCGGGCCTCAAGGGCCGCTACGAGGAAGGCAAGCGCGAAGACGACCACAAGCTGCACGACCAGAACTACAAGGTGCTGGAGGTCGTGGACGGTCAGTTGCGCGAGAAGGAAGTGCCCATGCTCAACGCCTTGAACGAGGTGCTGCGTGACGACTACATCAAGGACAGCAATGCCGGCGTGGGCCGCTGGAACAAGGTCATGGAAAAGGCCGGCATAGCCTTCCGTTTGACCGTGCCGCACAAGGCCTTCAACCGCCAGATCGGCGCGCTGGCCGGTGTGCGCGTCAGCCCCGAAGGCCGCCCCGTGAGCGAGCAGGAATGGCAAGCCAAAAAGAATGAATGGCTGCCCACCGATGACGACCGCACCTTTGTGGCCTCGCTGATGAAGCAATGTCTGGAGCCCGGCAAATTTGCCGGCTGGATTGCAGCACCGGTCATGGGCATCAACCGACAGCCTGTGGATTTCGAATACGTGAAGTTCGCGTAACCCCCTGAGCGGCTAGGCCGCTTCCCCCAAGGGGGACGGCATCTTCGCTGCGGGGCGGCCCTTGCTTGATGCCTCTGAGTTGGGTGGAGCTTGGGTTGCGCCGGTTTGGAGAACAAGATGAGCACCACCACGCTGATTGAAAACGGCATTCTGAACCAGCATCTGATCGACCCGGAAATCTGCATTCGCTGCAACACCTGCGAAGCGACTTGCCCGGTCGATGCGATCACGCATGACGACACCAACTATGTCGTCAAGGCTGATGTCTGCAATGGCTGCATGGACTGCATCTCGCCCTGCCCCACGGGCTCCATCGACAACTGGCGCAAGGTGCTGGTGAGCAGGCCCTATACGGTGCAAGAACAGCTGGGCTGGGAGAGTCTTCCCACAGAGCTTCCAGACGATGTGCTGGCCGCTGCGCAAAGCACCGCCGGCAGCGGCGATGTGCAGGATCTGAGCCAGGCCCAGGCCGTGATTGCGGCTGCTGCCGGTATTGCACCCAACGCCAGCAGCAGCGGCGCGGTGACGGAGGCCGAAGTCTTTCGCGCCGCCAGTTTCGGGGCCACCACACCGCCCTGGTCTGCGGCCCATGCCTATACCAATCTGCATGGACCCAAGGCCCCGGTCACGGCCACCGTGGTGGGCAATATCAACTGCACGGAAACCGGCTTTGACAACGAGACCCATCACATCGTGCTGGACCTTGGCTCCATGCCCTTTCCGGTGCTTGAAGGCCAGTCGATTGGCATCATCCCGCCCGGTGTGGATGCCAGCGGCAAGCCTCATGTGGCACGCCAATACTCGGTGGCCAGTGCGCGCAATGGCGAGCGGCCCGGCTACAACAATCTGGCGCTGACGGTCAAACGCGTGGTCGAGGATCACAATGGCCACGCCGTGCGCGGCATCGCCAGCAACTATCTCTGCGATCTGCAGGTGGGTGCAAAGGTGCAGGTCATAGGCCCGTTTGGCAGCAGCTTTCTCATGCCCAACCACCCGCGCTCGCACATCGTGATGATCTGCACCGGCACGGGCAGCGCGCCCATGCGCGCCATGACGGAGTGGCGCCGCCGTCTGCGCAAGAGCGGCAAATTCGATGGCGGCAAGCTGCTGCTTTTCTTCGGTGCGCGCACGCCGCAGGAGCTGCCCTATTTCGGCCCGCTGCAGAACCTGCCCAAGGATTTCATCGACAACAATTTCGCGTTCTCACGTGTGGCGGGACAGCCCAAACGCTATGTGCAGGACGCCATGCGCGAGCGCTCTGTCGACCTGGCCGAGCTGCTGCGCGACGACAACACGCATATCTATGTCTGCGGCCTCAAAAGCATGGAAGAAGGCGTGGTGCTGGCCCTGCGCGATGTGGCCCAGCAAGGCGGCATGAACTGGGATGATCTGGGTGCCAAGCTCAAGCGCGAAGGGCGTCTGCACCTGGAAACCTATTGAGCCCTTGAAGTGCATTGGGACAGCGGCCGCACGTGGCGGGCAAGCAAGGGAGTCATCACCGCATCACTACGGCTGCGCCTGTCATGCCGTTGACAGCGCGGCCTCTCATGCCGCCCTACAGTGGCCGCACAACACCCCATGGAGACAGGCATGAACGCACGGGCGAATTTCATCCGCATGCAGGACAGCACGCGTGAAGACTGGCAGTTGATAGGCGGCGAATTCGCGCACTTTGTGAAGGGGCTGCCGGACCGGGTGATGACTCATCTCAAGCTGCTGGAAGGCGACTATGGCGGTTTTCCGGTAGACCGCTACACCCACTCGCTACAGACCGCCACACGCGCCCTGCGCGATGGCCGCGATGAGGAATATGTGGTCTGTGCCCTGCTGCACGACATTGGCGATACCCTGGGTTCGTTCAACCACCCCGATATTGCCGCGGCGATTGTTCAGCCCTTCGTGAGCGAAGCCAACCACTGGATGGTCAAGCACCACGGCATCTTCCAGGGCCACTATTTCTTCCACCATCTCGGCATGGACAGGGACATGCGCGAACAGTTCAAGGACCACCCCCACTACGAACTCACGGCCGAGTTCTGCGAGCTCTACGACAACCCGGCCTTCGACCCCAAGGGCGAGACGCTGCCGATCTCGGAATTCGAGCCCATGCTGCGCCGCCTCATGGCCTCGCCCAAGCAAAGCCTCTACAAGCAGGCCATGGCCCGGTGAGCAGTGATGGACCTCAAGCCTCGGTCTGACTGCGGGCCAGGCGCTCGCTCTTCCAGTAAACGTCGTCACCGCCGTCGACACGGTTGAGCACCCGGGCCAGCACAAACAGCAGATCGGACAGGCGGTTCAGATACTGGCGCGGTGCGGCTCGCATGGCCTCGGCCTGCTCCAGCGCCACCACATGGCGCTCGGCGCGGCGCGCCACGGTGCGGCAGACATGGGCCTGCGATGCCGCCCGCGTACCGGCGGGCAGAATGAATTCCAGCAGGCGCGGCAATTGCGCGTTGTAGTGGGCCAGCGCATTGTCCAGCTGCAGCAGCGCATCATCCTTGAGCAGTTCATAGCCGGGCATGGACAGCTCGCCGCCCAGGTTGAAAAGCTGGTGCTGAATATCGATCAGCAGGTCGCGCACGTCCTGCGACAGCGGCTCGCACAGCAGCAGACCGATATGCGAATTCAACTCGTCCACATCGCCCATGGCATGCGGGCGGCCGCTGTTCTTGGAGACGCGGGTGTTGTCGCCCAGTCCGGTGGTTCCGTCATCGCCCGTGCGGGTGGCGATCTGCGTGAGGCGGTTGCCCATGGCTGTTCCTTGTTCAATCAATGCGGGTGCAAGCCTTGATTGTGCTTGAGGCGCAGAGCCCATGGACTGACGATCACCTCAGGCTAGTGACGGCTCCTGCGCAGTCACCGGCAACGCGAACTCCGGCCCACCATATTCCAGGTGGATTTCATGCTGGCCGCAGAGCAAGCGCTGGGCCCAGGTCTCGACCAGTGCACGGCTTGCCGCGTCCACGCCAGAGCCCATCTCCAGCCGCACCAGCTCAGGCTCCTCCAGTCCAAAAGAACGGTAACCGCCCAGCGGCAAAAGACCATGTGCATGGTCTTCAATGGCGCGAAACAGCGCGGCTCCCGAATCGCAGATGGCCGAAGCGAGAAATACCTGCGGATCGCGCTCGACCCAGTTCAGCACATTGCCGATCTGTGCCACGCCATGCTCGCGGCAGGCTTGTGAAACACCGCTGCGCCCGCCATCGACCATGGCGAACAGCACATCCAGCCCACTGTGGCCAGCCATATCGGAAACGCAGGCCCGGGCCCACTCGGGGCGGTGCTGATGGCCGCAGAACTGGGTCACAATGCCCCCCTCGAAACCGGCAGCCTTGAGCCCGTCGATATAGGCGGCACGACCGCGCAAACCCGGTGGCACTTTCTCGCCCGAAAAATGCCCCGCTACGCGCGTCTTGCTGTACTGGCTGGCCAGCACACCGGCCAGAAAGGCCGACTGCTCCTGCAACACCTCATAGCGCGCCACATTGGCGGCACTCCAGCTGCCCTGGGTCACCACAAACGCCTGCCCGGGCCAGCGCTTTGCGAGGATCTGCACGGGCCCGTCACCCTGCCCGCCATGGGCCAGGATCAAGGCATAGCGACCATCGCCAAGCACGGACATTTCCTGAGCGCGCTGCTCGGCACTTTGGCCTGCAACCCACAGCACATCGACATCGTAGCCAGCGCGCCGCGCCTGGTGCGCGCCCTGCAGTCCTGATTCGTTGAAACTGCCCTGCCCTTCGGGACCGAACAGCACGACGGCATAACGGCTTGCGCCGCAGCTTCCACGCGAGACATGAACAGATGGAATGGAGCTTGTCATATGTGTTCTCTTCAAAGTCTGGCGCCAGTTTTCCTGGCGATCTCGGACCAGCTCTGCCGCTGGTCTGCAATCAATCGGGAAAAGGCTGCGGGCTCCATGTCGCGGGTCACAAAACCCTGGGCTTGCAGAGCCTGCACAAAATCGGCTCTGCCACTGATCTCGCGCACGGCATCGCTGATCTTTTCACCGAGTGCCCCGGGCAGACCGGCAGGCGCCGAGATACCGACAAAGTTCTCGGACACCAGTTGGGGCAGACCCAGTTCGGCCACGCTGGGAATGCCTGGAGCCTGCGGTACGCGGCCCGGCGATGTCAGCGCCAGCAGCTTCACGCGGCCCTGTTTTTGCAGGGCGATGTTCTGGGGCAGGGCATCCACGGCCAGCTTGATATGGCCGCTGAGCAAATCGGCGCGCATGGGCCCGGCGCCGCGATAAGGCACATGCTCCATGGAGAGCTTGTTCACCTGCGCAAACTGCTCACCCACCAGGTGGCCGACCGACGCCGCGCCGCCGCTGCCGAACGACACCGGAGCCGCCTGCTCCCTGATCCACGCGACCAGCTCGCCCAGAGTGTTGACGGGCACGGACGGATGCACGGCAAACACCGTGGGCACGGCACCAATATAGGCAAGATGATCGAAACTGCGCACCGCGTCATAGCCGGGCTTTTGCAGCAGTGACGGTGCAATCGACAGTGCCGCCGAATTGGACACCAGCAGTGTGTAGCCGTCACTGGCGCTGTGCGCGACGATCTGCGCACCGATGGAGGAGCCCGCGCCTGGCTTGTTGTCTATGACCACGCTCTGGCCCAGTTTCTCGGCCAGCAAAGGCGCCAGAATCCGCGCCACGATGTCGCTGGAACCACCGGGCGGAAAGGTCACGACCAGCCTGATGGGCCTGGCTGGCCAGCTCTGCCCCTGCGTGGCATGCGCGGACCACCCCGTTCCCAGCATGGCCAGGGCCGATGCGCCTCCCAGCCCCCATAGAAAAGATCTTCGTCCTGTGACTGGCATGAGCCGTCCTTCCAAGCTTGCTTGTTGTCTGAAGCGAGCTCTGCAGCGCACGCCATAAGGCTCTGAAATATAGGCAGCGTTGGCGCCAAAACTAAACACTGATTTCTCATGAGCTTTGTCCAAACTTATCTATGCCTGCTTACAGCCCGCAGGCAAATGTTGTCTCAGGCAACAAGCTGCAAGAGTGCTGGCTTTACAAAGCAATGCGGGTTGGAATGCGCCCATGAAAACCTTGTATTACCGATACCCGTCATAGGAGATACGCTATGAAAAAAGTACAGCACAAGCTGTGGCATCACTGCAGGGACACCCCTTTTGAAGTCATGAGCGTGATTCTGTTTTCAGCTCTCACCTTCGGCAGTGCCGGTGCTGCCATGGCCCATCACTCCAGCAGCCGCGACGACAAAGTCCATCGCATCCAGACCGTGCTTTCCCAGCACGCCCACGGTTCGCATTCCGCCAAGCCAGCCCCCGCACAACAGGGTTGATCGCGGCCTTCCTGGCGGCTCTGCGGTGGTATTCTTTTGACCCCCCTGGAGATTCGCCGAGACCATGAACGCACCTGTTGCCACGCATGAGCTGCACGCCTTGCAGCGCCCCATTCCCCAAGAGTTTCTGCAAGCGCTGGCAGCGCGTTATGGCAGTCAGTATTCCACCGCCCTGGCCGTGCGCGAGCAGCATGGACGCGATGAAGGCTCCATCGCCGCTCCGCCCCCCGCGGCCGTGGTGTTTGCCGAGTCCACCCAGGATGTGCAGGACGCCATCAGGCTCTGCGACCAGTACGGTGTGCCCGTGATCGCCTATGGCGCAGGGTCGTCGCTGGAAGGCCATCTGCTGGCCGTGCAAGGCGGCATCACCATCGACGTCAGCCGCATGAACCGGGTGCTCTCGGTCAACACCGAAGACCTGACCATCACCGTGCAGCCTGGCATCACGCGCAAGGCGCTCAACGATGCCATCAAGGACACAGGCTTCTTCTTTCCCATCGACCCGGGAGCGGACGCATCGATAGGCGGCATGACATCGACCCGCGCCAGCGGCACCAATGCCGTGCGCTACGGCACCATGCGCGAGAACGTGCTGGCCCTGGAAGTGGTGACTGCCAATGGCGAGGTGATCCGTACCGGCAACCGCGCCAAGAAGAGCGCCGCCGGCTACGACCTGACGCGCCTGATGGTGGGCAGCGAAGGCACGCTGGGCATCTTCACCGAGATCACGTTGCGCATCTATCCGCTGCCCGAAGCGGTGAGCGCCGCCATCTGCTCCTTCCCCAGCATCGAGAAGGCCGTGCACACGGTGATCCAGACCATACAGATGGGCATTCCCATCGCGCGCGTAGAGCTGGTCGATGTGAACTCGGTGCGCATGGTCAACGCCTATAGCAAGCTGGATCTGCGTGAAGAGCCCATGCTGCTGATGGAGTTCCACGGCTCGCCCACGGGCGTGAAGGAGCAGGCCGAGATGGTGCAGGACATTGCCAATGAATTCGGTGGCAATGCCTTTGAATGGGCCGAGCGCCCCGAAGACCGCACGCGCTTGTTCACCGCGCGCCACAACGCCTACTTTGCGGCGGTCTCCAGCGTGCCCGGCTGCCGCTGCATCACGACGGATGCCTGCGTGCCCATCAGCCGTCTGGCCGATGCTTTGCTGGAATGCGTGACCGAGGCCGACGCCAGCGGCATCCCCTACTTCCTGGTCGGCCACGTGGGCGACGGTAACTTCCACTTCGGCTATCTGATCGACCCAGCCGACGACGCACGGCGCCAACAGGCCGAAGCCTTGAACCACCAGCTGGTGGCACGGGCCATTGCGCTGGGCGGCACCTGCACAGGCGAGCATGGCATCGGCATCCACAAGCAGGACTTTTTGCTCGAGGAAGCTGGCGCTGGTGCGGTGCAGATGATGCGCGCCATCAAGCAGGCGCTGGACCCCAAGAACATCCTGAACCCCGGCAAGATCTTCCAGCTGTAATAAGCATAGCTGGCAGCGCTTGCTGCATCCGCGCTTCCAATGAAAAAGGGCCTGATTTCTCAGGCCCTTTTCTGTTGCTGCAAACGGGAATTACTTGCCGACCTTGAGCTGGCCGCCACGGCCCAGGCCGCCCTTGACTTCCTGCGCCTTGTAGTTGCGCAGCGAGATCACCATATTGTTGTAGGCATCCATGAAGGCGGCCACGGTGGCCTTGCCTTCGGGAGAGCGCGAGAAGCCGCCCAGGCCGCCACCCACGCCACCGCCGAACGCGCCCATGGCTGCGCCGAAGTTGGTGGCTGTGGAGTTGCCTTCGGAGATGGAGATCTGCACACCCGAGCGGATGTCGAACATGCTCAGCGTCACCACCGAAGCCTTGCTCTGCATGGCGCCGCCGATCAGCGTGCCCACGTTGCCGAACAGACCGCCCACGCCGGCAGCCAGCTGACCGGTAGCGTCGTTGTCGATGATGATGGATGGCTCCATGTAGTAGTCAGCCGCCACGCGCTGGCCCTTTTGCTGCTTGGAGCCGGCGCGGAATTCACCGGAGTTGCGCTGCTTGTCGGTGATGGCCGACATCTTGCTTTCGGTACGGTTGTTGCCGATGGAGGTGATCACAAAGCAGTTGGACTGCTGCACGGCCAGACGGATCAGGGGCTCGATGGTCGTGATCTTGGTCGCTGCGCCAAAGCTGGCATACCACTCCTTGCCGCGGCCGTCATCCACAGCCAGCGTGCCCAGAGGCGCATCGCAACGCTCCAGCGAAGGATTGGCGTTGACGCTGGTGCCGCCGCCCGCAGCGCCGGTGGCAGCCGTAGGAGCGGTACCGGTGCTGATGGTGCCGCCGCCAGGCGTCACGCAGCCACCCAGGGCCAGGGCCGAAGCCAGAGCGGCCAGGCGCAGAGTTGTCTTCTTGGACATAGAAAGTCTTTCTAATGAAAAATAGGAAAAAACAGAGCGCAGCGCTCAACACTGCCGCTCAGTGCGCCTCAACGCAGATACCAGCCCGAGGATCCCCAGACCCAGTAGTAAGGGGCGCTGGTGTACCAGATGCCCCAGGATTTGCGCTCGTCCTCGATGGCTTGATAGCGTGCATGCGCATCACGCTTCATGGCTTGTGCCTGAGGCAGCAGACGACGGGCTTCCTTGAATCCCTTGGCCGATGCGCGCGACAGCCAGGCTTCGGCTTCTGCGGGGTCGGGCCCCATTTCTTCGAAGCCCAGCAGGTACAGGCGCCCCAGAGCAAACTGGGCCGGGCCATGGCCTGCATCGCCGGCCTTGCGCATCCATTCGATGGCCTGATAGCTGTTGCGCTCCACGCCATCGCCGCGCAGATAGCGCAGACCCAGATCGTAGGCTGCGCGCGGATCCGCTTCGGCACGGGCCGTCAAGGCCGCCAGCCGGCGCTCGGCCTCAGGGTTGACCGGCTCGCCACGAAAGGTCGCGACATTGCGCGGCATTTCGGAACAGTTGTTGCCTTCGCACAGGCGAACCGTCGGTGACGCGGGTGCCAGCTGCTCTTGTGGAGTCTGTGCGGCACAACCTGCCAGCGCCAGCGCAGCCAGGGAAAGACAGGGAAGAACAAATCGCATGAGTAGCCCTCAGTGGTTCTTATCCGTTGGAAGCCAAAAAGTATACATGGGAGATTTGCATAATTTTTACGCACTTTACAAACCGGCCTGATGGGAAACGAATGGCTGGCAACGGAAAACTTCCAGGTTAATAGGTTCAAACAATCGAGTGATTGAGTGAATAGCGTAAAAAATCGGTGCAATCCTGTCTCAAGCAAAGTTGGCAGGTATCACTGAGATATACCTCTGGCATGTTCCTGCGCCTCTCTACCCTGCCCTGGCCGCTGCCGGCCCTGATCACCTGGGCCATGGCCTGGGCCGTCCTGCTGCTGTTGATCCGTGTTCTGCCCTGGTGGCTGGCATTGGGCATGGCCTGCACGCTCAGCACGGCAGCCAGTCTTTTCGGCGACAGCTGGTGGCGCAGAGCCATGATCGCGGCAGGCTTTCCGCTGTCGTTTGCGGTGATGTGGGCCAGTCAGCTGCCAGCCTGGGGCTGGTTGCTGCCGCTGGGCTTGCTGCTGCTGGTCTATCCGCTCAACGCCTGGCGCGACGCGCCGGTATTTCCCACGCCACAGCATGCACTGCGCGGCCTCGCCAATGTGGTGCAACTGCCCGAGCAGGCCCTGGTGCTGGATGCGGGCTGCGGCCTGGGCGACGGGCTGCGCGCCCTGCGCAGCGAGCTGCCACAAGCCCGGCTGCACGGCCTGGAGTGGAGCTGGCCGCTGCGCCTGGTCTGCGCGCTGCGCTGCCCCTGGGCCAGGGTACGGCGTGCCGATATCTGGCTGGCGGACTGGAGTGACTATCAGCTGGTCTATCTGTTCCAGCGCCCCGAAAGCATGGGCCGTGCCGCCGTCAAGGCCGCCACCGAAATGCAGCCCGGCAGCTGGCTGGTGAGCCTGGATTTTGCGCTGCCCGGGGTGACGCCCACGGCCTGTCTGGAGGGCAATAGCCGCCACAAGGTCTGGATCTATTCCATGCCCTTGGAAGGCAATGGACAGCGCTGAGACAGGCTTATTTGGCGCCGCCGCTGGCCTTGCTCACATACAGGGCGACGGCCGCAATATCGGCTTCGCTCATCGTGGCCTTGAACGAAGGCATGGCGCCAATGCCGTCCTTGAGGGCGCGCGCCACGCGGGCGGCATCGGGCTGCAGCTCGTCCAGAACAGGGCCGATGGCGCCTTCGGTGCCCGCGTCCTTGAGGGTGTGACAGACGGCGCAGGCAGGCACGGCAGCCGTGGTGAACAGCTCCTTGCCACGCGCCATCTGAGCGGCTTCATCGGCATGGACAGTGCCGGCCAGAGCGGTCAGCATGAGTGCGGCGAGGGTGCAGGTTTTCTTCATCATTCTTGTGGCTTTCATTCATCGAAGACAGGCTTCATGCCCTGTGCTGCTGCGCAGGACATGAAGCGGGCAGGGGTCAGGCCACCGTCACGGTGACGGCGTGGTCTGCCCAGCTGGTGTTGTTGTAGCCACTCTGGTTTTCACCACGGGTTTCGGGCTGGACATTGCCCTTGTCATCGGTGGCCCGGCTGGCCAGCCGGTAGGTGCCCTTGGGCAGCTCTGCCTGCAGCACGAACTGGCGCCAGGCGTACTTGCCCATATCGGGGCCGATCAGGCGCGCCTGCTTCCAGGTCTTGCCGCCGTCGGTGGAGACTTCCACGCCCTTGACGGCATTCATGCCGCCAAAGGCCACGCCCTGGATCTGCACCTTGCCCGCAGCCTGGTTGCCGTCTTCGGGAATGGGGCTGTTGATCCAGGACTTGACGCTCATCTCCTGCACCGAGGGCTGGCTCGGGTCACCCTTGCTGCCGGGAGGCGAGATGCGGTAGCCATGCGACATGATGTGCGCTTCGCTTTCCTTGGCAGTGAAAGCCAGCTGCTTGATGTACTTGATGTTGTTCACACCGGTATAGCCAGGAACGATCAGGCGCAGAGGACCGCCGTGAACCAGCGAGACGGGCTCGCCATTCATCTCCCATGCCAGCAACGCATCTTCCATGGCGGCCAAGGGCACGGAGCGCTCGACCATCACGGTCTTGGGGTCGATGCCGGCAGGCAGCACTTCGCCGCCTGTGCCGGTCATATAGACCATGCCATCGGCCACGCCGCCCAGGGCCTTGATGACCTCACGCACGGGCACACCGCTCCAGACCACGCAACCGGCTGCGCCCACGGTCCACTGCGTGCCGCTGGGCTTGCTGGGGAAGAAGCCGCGGCCATTGCCCGAGCATTGCAGCACCATGGTCACGGTCTCCAGCCCCATGGTCTTGAGCTCGGCCAGGCTCAGTTGCCTGGGCTTTTTCACGCCATCGATCTGCAGCTTCCAGGCATCGCGATCAGCCACGATGGATTCGGGCGGTGTGGGCAGGTTGTTGCGCACATAGAGCTGGTTGGTCGGCGTGACGACGCTGGAGCCAAAGGCCGAGCGCTTGGTCTCTATGGTGGTGGAGCTGTGGACGATGACGGCATCGGCGTTCTTGAAGCTGGCATAGCCAGGCAGAGGCTTGGCGGCAGGCGCTGCGGGGGCAGCGGTCTGCGCCAGCGCCTGGCTCTGAAAGCTGGCCAGACCGGCTGCAGCCAATGCACTGGCGCTGCCCGCGAGCATGCGGCGACGCGGCAGGGATGAAGGGTGGTGTTGCATGAGGTCTCCTCTTCTTCGTGGTGGGGGAAAGGTCAAACGGGAACTTGTCTAGCTGCTGGGCTGGCTCAGCACACGCGAAGCCACGGCCAGCGCCTGCTTTTTCTCGGCAATCAGCACCAGCGGACGGCCTTCGCGCGAGCGCACGACCTGCCAGTAGGTATTGGCCCACCAGCCCTGGCCGTCAGCAATCTGCTGGGGCTGCTCAAACGCCAGCACGGTGACGATGCCGCCTTTTTCAAAAAAGGTCGTCAGGTGATACGCGCGGCTGCCGTCGATATCGCAGGGCCGCATCAGCTGGGTGTAGCCGGGCAGCTTCCGGTCGGCGGGCCAGTCCATGTGGCGGGCGATCTCGGCCTCGGGCATGAAATTGCCACGCAGCGTGCGCTCGTAATACTCGTGTTCGATGGCCGAGCGCACCATCTCGGGCGGGCGCATGGCAAACACGGCGCCGGTGACGGAGCCGCCCACCAGCAGCGCGGCAAACATGCGCTGCAGACCGCGGCGTGCATACCAGGGTGTGTTGCGCAGCAGATGCGCAGGTGGCTCGCCGGGCTCGAATGCCAGCGCCAGCTCGGCACGGGCGCGCAGGTCAAAAGCGGTGTCCTCGGGACGGTCGTGGGAAGTCATGGTGCGCGCTTTCTCAGCGGTATCACGCTGGTGGCGGGGCTGGCGGTACTGGCGGCGTCACCCTGTGGACGGGCTGGTGGCTGCAAGGCGTTCTTCAACGCCTCACGCGCCCGCGCCAGACGCGAAAGCACGGTACCTGGAGCAATGTCCAGCGCCTCGGCCATCTGCGCCGTGGGCATGTCGTCAAAGTAGTAAAGCACCAGCACCTCGCGGTGGATGGGGGCGATGCGCGACAGCGCCTTGACCACATCGAGCTGTGCATCCAGCGCATCGTGGTGATGGTGGCTGGCCTCATCGCTGAGCTGCTCCAGCTCCTGCGGCAGATGCTGCGCCGGATCGAAGTGCCTGAAGGCGTGACGGCGCATGATCTGGAACAGCCAGGCACGGGCCATGCCAGGATCGCGCAGCTGGTTGCGAAAGCGCCAGGCGCTGGTGAAACAGTCCTGCACCACATCCTCGGCAATGGCGCGCGAGCCGGTCAACGCCCAGGCGCTGCGCAGCAGGAATCGGTAATGCTCGCGCACCCACTGGTTGTAGCGCGACTCGGCGGTGGAGATCATGTTGCTAAAGAGCGCGCATGCGCAGCTTTCATTCCATGTCCTTGCAAATAATTTGCTGCCCTGCTTTGAGAACAACCCTCAAAATCGCCCACAACGCTTTGCAGTAATGCGCTTGCAGCTATAGGTTTTGCGTATGCAGGCCGAAAAATTGCGCGGGCGGCATACCCACGGTGCGCCTCACCATGGCGCTGAAGGCGCTGGGGCTGTAGTCGAGCTCGGCCGCGATGCGCTGGATCGGCCAGTTGCGCGCCGCCAGGCTCACCGCATGGGCCAGCACCACCTGCTGGCGCCACTGGGTGAAGCTGCATTCCAGCTCCTGCCGGAACAATCGCGCCACCGTGCGCGGACTGGCGCCCGTGTCCTGCGCCCAGTCCTCCAGGGTCTCGAATCGCGTGGGGTCGGCCAGCACGTCCTCGCACAGCAGGCGCAGCCGCTTGTCCTGCGGCAGCCTCACGCCCAGTTGCACGACGCTGGCGCGGCGCATCTCGTCCAGCAGCAGCTCGCTCAGGTGGTGCTCCCGCGCCCTGTCCTGATCGGACAGCTGCAGGCTGTCATCGGGCAAGGTGGGCAGCTCCCGCACCACGGCGCGCAGCAGGTCCGAGGCATTGAGCACGCGGCACTGCCGCCACTTTGCTTGCTGCTGCTCATCCACATCGGGCCCGCAGCGGCCATGGGTCTGGAAGAAGTACAGCGTACGCAAATCCGCGCTTTCCACCATGGTCACCGCATGCTCTATGCCTGGCGGAACCCACAACGCACGCGAGGGCGGCACGATGTAAGTGCCCTGTGCGACGGTCAGCCTGATGGTTCCCGTGGTGGAGATGGCCAGCTGCCCCCAGGGATGGCGGTGCGGCTTGACCTGGGTATCGGCCTCCAGCCACCGGCATTTGGCACGCACGGGGCGGTCCGAGGTCGGTATGAAGAGATGCGGCGTCAGCGTCTCGACATAGGCGGAAGCCTTGCCCGCGCGCAGCGGCTCGGGGGCGGTGAAGCTGGACATGATAGGGTTGGCTGGTTTGCGATAGCAATTGGCAGACTATCGCATACAAGACGCGGGCCGTCTGCCTAAGATGCGACACATGAACCGCCCTGCCTCCACAACACTTCAAAACCAGGCGCCTGACACGCTGCGCAGCGATGCGCGCACCATCGGCCTCATCGGCCTGGCTCATGGCTCCTCGCACTTCTTCCACCTGCTGCTGCCGCCGCTGTTTCCCTGGCTGATCAAGGACTTCGGCTACAGCTATGCCGAGCTCAGCGTGCTGGTTTCGCTGTTCTTCATTGTCTCGGGCACAGGCCAGGCTCTGGCCGGCTTTGCCGTGGACCGCTTCGGCGCACGCCCCATCCTGTTTGCCGCGCTGGGCAGCTTTGCCGTGGCAGGCCTGATCGCCAGCACCGCGCAGGGCTATGCCATGCTGCTGGCCGCCTCTTTCTTCGCAGGCCTGGGCAATGCGCCCTTCCACCCCGTGGATTTCACGATTCTCAACAAGCGCGTCTCGCCCCAGCGCATAGGCCATGGATTTTCGGTCCACGGCCTGTCGGGCAATATCGGCTGGGCACTGGCACCGCTGTTCATGGCGGGCATCACCACGGCCACGGGCTCCTGGCGCACCGCCTGCTTTTGCGGCGCCATGTGGGCACTGACCGTGCTCGTCATCATGGTGCTCAACCGCGATGCGCTCGATGACCGCGCCGAAGCGGCCAATGCATCGGCAGGCACCGCTGCCAAGCCCGCCGCGGGTTCCGTGAATGCCGTGGCTGCCCCCAAGGAGCACCCCATGGCCTTCATGAAGTTGCCCTCGGTGTGGCTGTGCTTTTCCTTCTTCTTCTGGAGCACCTGCGCGCTCAGCGCCATCCAGAGCTTTGCCAGCCCGGCCATGCAGGCCATGTACGGCCTGCCGCTTTCCGTGACGGCGCTGATCGTCACCGGCTATATGCTGTGCGGCGCTGCAGGCATGGTCGTGGGCGGCTTTCTGGTGGGCCGCGTGCAGCGGCTGGAGAAGGTGATATCGATTTGCATGCTGGGCTCGGGTCTGCTGCTGTTTGTCGTGGGCACGGGCTGGTTGCCCGGCATGGCGGCCGTGATCGTGGCCTCAGTTGCCGGTCTGGGCACGGGCTTGGCCGGCCCCTCGCGCGACATGCTGATCAAGCGCGCCGCGCCACCCGGCGCCACGGGCCGCGTCTACGGCACCGTTTATTCGGGCCTGGACCTGGGCTTTTGCCTGGCCGCCCCGGTGTTCGGCTACATGCTGGACCACCATATGAACAATGCCGTGTTCTACGGCTCGGCGATGGCACTGCTGCTGTCCGTGGTGTCGGCCGTCGTCGTGGGAGATGGCGTGAGCAAAAAGAACAAGGCGGCAATGGCTGCCGCCTGATCTTTCTCTCCTTCCTCCAAGCCCTGCGCGCTGCCGCCGCAGGGCTTTTTTATTGCCGAGCCGCCCCAGGGGGAAATACGCCGGGGCCGTGCTCCCCATCAAGCAGAAAGCCCTTTTTCATGCGCGACCCACGCTGGTGTTTACCCCGATTCCCCCAGCCTCGGAAGCCTGAGACAGGCTGCTAAGCTGCCCAACCGGGCTGATCGGGCTGCACAAAGCCCTCGCCCGCACAGGCTGGTGCACCGTTAAAAACAAAGCACCGCCCTCCCCCGACACCGCGACAGGAGACATTCCCCCATGCCTTGGCATTCATCTGCATCGACTATTTTTCGTGCCACTCCGCTGGCATTGGCACTGGCCTTTGGCGCAGCCCACGCAGCCCCGCAGTCCGAGCTGCTGGAGCTGGCCAAGAAAGAGCAGCAGCCCTATCTCGATACGCTGCGCGACCTGGTGCATATCGAGTCCGGCAGCAAGGATGTGGCGGGCGTGAAGAAGATTGCCGAATACATTGCCGCCAAGCTCAAGAGCCAGGGCGCCAAGGTCGAGTTCATCAACCCCACGGATATCTACCGCCTGGACGACACGCCCGAGCAGGTCGGCCCCATGGTGCATGCCGAGTTCAAGGGCAAGGGCACAAGCCGCATCATGCTGATCGCCCACATGGACACCGTCTATCTGCCCGGCATGATCAAGGACCAGCCGTTCCGCGTCGATGGCGACAAGGCCTATGGTCTGGGCATTGCCGACGACAAGCAGGGCGTGGCACTGATTCTTCACATCGCCCCCCTGCTCAAGAAGCTGGGCATCGAGGACTACGGCACGCTGACCGTGCTGATCAACGGCGACGAGGAAATCAGCTCGCCCGGCGCACGCAGCACCATCACGCGCCTGGGGGCCGAGCAGGATGCGGTTTTCAGCTTTGAAGGCGGCGGCACCGACGGCAGCCTGCGTCTGGCCACCAGCGGTATTGGTGCAGCCTATCTGAAGGTTCAGGGCAAGGCCTCGCACGCGGGCGCCAAGCCCGAGGACGGCGTGAACGCGCTGTACGAGCTGTCGCACCAGCTGCTGCAGATGAAGGATCTGTCCAAGCCGGAAGACGGCCTCAAGCTCAACTGGACGGTGTCCAAGGCCGGCACCAACCGCAATGTGGTTCCCGCCGAAGCCACGGCCCAGGCCGATGCGCGGGCCCTGCGCGTGGCCGATTTCACGGCGCTGGAGAAAGCCATGCAGGACAAGATCGGCAGCAAGCTGCTCCCCGCCAGCAAGGTGGAGCTGAAGTTCGAGGTGCGCCGTCCGCCGCTGGAAGCCAATGACACGGCACGCAAGCTGGCCGCCCATGCCAAAGGCATCTACGACCAGGAACTGAAGCTGCCCATGAAGGTCATGAGCAAGGCCACGGGCGGCGGCACGGACGCAGCGTTTGCCGCCCTCAAGGCCAAGGGCGGCGTGATCGAGGGCTTTGGTCTGTCGGGCTATGGCGCGCATTCCAACGACGCCGAATATGTGCAGATCAACACCATCGCTCCACGCCTGTATCTGGCGGCACGCATGATTCAGGATCTCTCGCGCGGCCAGATCAAGTGATGCGAAGCTAGAGATTTTGATAGCTGCTTGCGCATGCCGAACATGCATTGCAGGCAGTTATCGATCTGAGACCCATGAGGAGCTGGCGCTGCCAGCTCCTTTTTTATGCATGGCTTCTGTCGCCTAGCCAACAGACCTGCAAGGGCTGAGTCTCTACATTCATTGCATCAACGATGAAGGAGAGTCGCCGTGAGTCAAGAAGCCTTGAACATTCCCAGCGTGCAGCATCTGGTCAGCCCCGAGGAATGGCAGCTGCGCCAGGACCTGGCCGCCTGCTACCGGCTGGTGGCGCAATATGGCTGGAGCGATCTGGTCTTCACCCATATCAGCGCGCGCCTGCCGGGGCCGGAGCATCACTTTCTGATCAACCCCTACGGCCTGATGTTCGACGAGATCACGGCCTCTTCCCTGGTCAAGGTGGACATGGGCTGCAACAAGCTCATGGACTCGCCGTTTCCCGTCAACCCCGCGGGCTTCGTCATCCACAGCGCCGTGCACGAGGCACGCGCCGATGTGCAATGCGTGATCCACACCCACACGCGCGCCGGTGTGGCCGTGGCGGCGCAGAAAAAGGGGCTGCTGCCCATCAGCCAGCAAAGCACCTTCGTGCTGGGCTCGCTGGCCTACCACGGCTATGAGGGCGTGGCCTTCCGCGAGGATGAAAAGCCGCGCCTGGCGGCAGACATGGGCGGGGCCAATTTCCTCATGCTGCGCAACCATGGCCTGCTGACCTGCGGCGCCACGATCGCCGACGCCTTTCTGTCCATGTATGTGTTCGAGTCGGCCTGTCAGATCCAGATCGCGGCCCAGTCCGGCGGCGGTGAACTCACCGAAGTCAATCCACAGATTCTGCAAGGCGTTGCCCATGCCATGAAGGTACAGACCGACGGTCTGGGCGGCCGCTTCGTCTGGCCCGCACTGCTGCGCAAGCTCGACCGTATCGACCCTGGCTACCGCAGCTGAGGCAGCAGGCCTGAATGCAAAAAGGGCATCCGATGGATGCCCTTCTGCGTCCGTGAAAGCCTCGCTCAGCCTTCGCCGCGCAGCTTTTCGATGATGCCGTTGAGCTCGTCCAGCGAGCCGAACTGGATGGCGATTTCACCCAACTCCTGCACCTTGCCGTGGCGCCGCACGGTCTTCTTGATGCGCACTTCCACATCCGCCGTGAGCAGGTCGGACAACTCTTCCTCGATGCGCTTCACATCGCGCGATTTGCCATCCTTCTTGGCCTTCTGACGCGTCAGGCTGAACTCCGCGCCAATCTTCTTGACCAGCGATTCGGCTTCGCGCACCGACATCTTCTTGGCCGCAATCTGGTTACCCGCCGTGATCTGCGTGGCTCGGTCCAGCGTCAACAAGGCACGTGCATGGCCCATGTCGATATCGCCGGCCATCAGCATGGTCTGCACGGGCTCGGCCAGGTTCAGCAGGCGCAGCAGATTGGTGGCGGCGCTGCGCGAACGGCCCACGGCCTGGGCCGCCTGCTCATGCGTGAGGCCAAACTCCTTGACCAGACGCGACAGGCCTTGCGCCTCTTCCAGCGGGTTCAGGTCCTCGCGCTGAATGTTCTCGATCAGCGCCATGGCGGCGGCGGCTTCGTCGGGCACATCGCGCACCAGCACCGGCACCTCGGCCAGACCTGCGAGATGTGCGGCGCGGAAACGGCGCTCACCGGCGATGATTTCGTACTTGCCCGCGTTCTCCCCCTTGGAGAGCTGGCGCACCAGAATCGGCTGCATGATGCCCTGGGCCTTGATGCTCTCGGCCAGCTCATACAGCGCGCCCTCGTCCATGCGCGTGCGCGGCTGATACTGGCCTGCGACCATCACCTTGAGCTCCAGCGTGCTGGGCAGATTGGCTGGCATGTTGCTCGCCGTCTGCTGCTCTTTTTCGCTGACCTTGGGGCCCAGCAGGGCTTCCAGACCACGTCCCAGGCCCTTGGGTTTCTTAGTCACCATTGCTCAATTCTTTCTTTAAAGGGAGAGCAGCAACTCATGCCCGGCTTCCCAAAGTCCCAGTCCGCTGGCCTGGTTGATATGGCCTGCAGAACCCGCATTCACAAAACGGCTGCCCCAGGCCTTGGCCATGGTTTCGGCGCGTTGCAGCGTGCAGTTGGCATCGTTGTCGCTGC
This sequence comes from Comamonas resistens, assembly GCF_030064165.1. Taxonomy (NCBI): domain Bacteria; kingdom Pseudomonadati; phylum Pseudomonadota; class Betaproteobacteria; order Burkholderiales; family Comamonadaceae; genus Comamonas; species Comamonas resistens. The sequence goes on along the minus strand of NZ_CP125947.1, from coordinate 33,884 downwards.
CCACCAGTATCGACGGGAAGGGCAATGGCTGCTGCAGCACGGGCGACCAGCCCGGCAAAACCGCACGCAGGCTGTCCTGCTCCGTATCGCCGGGGGCCACCAGCAAGGCAGCGCTAACCTTGGTTTTCGCAACCTGCGAATGCGCGGCCCACCAAGCCACCAGTACACAACCCAGGCTGTGCGCCACCAGCGTCACGGGGCGCGGCGCATCGAGTACCAGTTCCTGCAGGCGAATGCTCCAGTCGCCACGCAGCGGATGCTGCCAGTTGTGCTGCTCCAGGCGCCGATAGCCGTACTGCTGCTGCCACAGGCTTTGCCAGTGACCGGGGCCGGAGTTCTGCCAGCCGGGCAGCAGCCAGACATCCTCAGGGCTCAATGCATCAGATGTCATAGCTACCCGCGCTTGCTGGATATGGGGTGGAGAGCTGTTTCACGTGAAACACTCACATCTTCTTGATTCGACGCACCATTTCCTGGGCAAACTCGATGAAGGCCTTGCTGCCCTTGGCCGAAGCATCGAACACCACGCCAGGCAAGCCATAGCTGGGAGCTTCTGCCAGGCGCACGTTGCGCGGAATCACGGTATCGAACACCTTGTCGCCAAAGTGCTCCTTGAGTTGGTCGCTGACCTGTTGCTGCAGCGTGGTGCGCGGGTCGAACATCACGCGCAACAGACCGATGATCTGCAGATCGGGGTTCATATTGGCATGCACCTGCTTGATGGTGTTGACCAGATCGGTCAGACCTTCGAGCGCGAAATACTCGCACTGCATGGGCACAATCACGCCATGGGCCGAGCACAGGCCATTCAGGGTCAGCATGGACAGCGAGGGCGGGCAGTCGATGAGCACAAAGTCATAGTCGGCATCCACGCTCTGCAAAGCGGCCTTGAGGCGGTCATTGCGGCGATCCAGAGACACCAGCTCGATCTCGGCACCCGACAACTCGCGGTTGGCGCCCAGCACGTCGTAACCGACCTGCTCGGACTTCTGAGCCACTTCCTTGATGCTGGCATTCTCCAGCAGCACGTCGTAGACCGACAGCTCCAGCGCACGCTTGTCCACGCCCGAGCCCATGGTCGCATTGCCTTGCGGGTCCAGGTCAATCAGCAGCACGCGCTGGCCGACCTTGGCCAGACCGGCAGCGAGATTGACAGTGGTCGTGGTCTTGCCCACTCCACCTTTTTGATTGGCAACGCAGAAAATCTTGGCCATTGAACTTCTCTTTTAGTTGGTGGCCAGCTTGAGGCCAAAACCGATCAAAAACACACCGGCTGTTTTTTCCAGCCACTTCACCACGGCCGGGTTGGCACGCAGACGCTCTGCCAGCACCGTGGTCAGCATCACGACGACAAGGCTGTAGAGCAAGGTAATCAAGGCCACCGTGCCCGCCATCACGCCAAAGGTCAGCAGCCCCTGATGCTTTGCCGGGTTCACGAACATCGGGAAAAAGGCCATGTAAAAAACAATGGCCTTGGGGTTCATCAAGGTGATCAAAGCCCCTTGACGAAAATATTGGCGCGGCTGGATCTGAATGGCCGGTGCATCGCCAGGTCTGGCCGTCAGCAGCTTGTAGCCCAGCCAGGCCAGGTAGGCAGCGCCCACCCATTGCACGGCATGAAAAGCCGCGGGATAGGCGGCCAGCAGCGTGGCAACCCCGGCCACAGCCAGCCACATCAGCACCTGATCGGCAGCCATCACGCCCAGACAGCAGGCCATGCCCGCCCTCCAGCCGCCCTTGCCTGTCGAGGTAATCAAGGCCAGATTGCCCGGCCCCGGGATCAACAAAAAGACGGTAACGGCTGCCACAAAAGCGCCGTAATCGGAGATGCCAAACATTCAAATCCTGCGCGATGCAAAACGTCGAGTTTATGCGAGGGCTATGCCTGGCGCACCGGCATTGCACAGATGTTGCCCGCTACGGTATGTAAAAACCCCGTTCCTGTCGCCTGCCCGCGACCTTTGGCACCGCCCCAAGCCAGAGACGCCGAGCAAAGGCCTAGACGGCCCCGCCGCCCTGCGGCGAAGGCGTCGTCCCCCTTTCAGGGGGAAGCGGCAAAGCCGCTCAGGGGGTTATTTCAAGTTCAACCAGATCACGCAGCGCTCTGCATCCAGACCGGGCACCTGCAACGGTTCCACGTGAAACACCTGCACATCGGCGGGCAAGGCGGCAATCTCGTCGTCGGGGTGCTTGCCCTTCATGGCAAACCAGATGCCGTCCTCGGCCAGGGCCTTGCGCGACCAGGTAGTGAAATCCACCAGGGACGCAAAGGCGCGGCAGCTGATGACCGGATAGCGGGTCTTGAGGTTTTCCACCCGGTCGTGAATGCCATGCAGATTGGGCAGGGGCAACGATGCCGCCACCTGCTGGATGAAGGCCGCTTTCTTGCCCACGGTATCGACGCAGTTCACGTCGATCTGCGGGCAGCAGATGGCGAACACCACACCGGGCAAGCCACCGCCCGAGCCCACATCCAGCAAGGGCAAACGCTTGCCCTCTTCCACCGGCAAACCGTTCACATGGCGCAGCAAGGCGGGCACGGCGGCCAGGCTGTCCAGCAGGTGATGCGTCAGCATTTCCTGCGGATCACGCACCGAAGTCAGGTTGTAGACCTTGTTCCACTTCTGCAGCAGATCCATGAAGGACATCAGCAGATCGACCTGAGCTGGTGTCAGCTCCAGCTTCAGCGCCTGAATGCCTTGCTCAAGTTGGGAGCGCAATGCCTGGCTCATGCGGCGGCCTCTTCATGTGCGGCAAAGCCCTTGAAGCCGCCTTTTTTCAGGTGAACCATCAGCAGGGAAATAGCTGCCGGCGTCACCCCCGAAATACGCGATGCCTGACCCAGTGTTTCAGGCCTGTGCTTTTGCAGCTTCTGGCGCACTTCGAAGGACAGGGCTGAGACCTGCATGTAGTCGAAGTCCAGCGGCAGACGCAGACGCTCGAAATGCGCGGCACGCTCGACCTCATCCTTCTGACGGTCGATATAGCCCGAGTACTTGGCAGCAATCTCCACCTGCTCGAGCACCGGAGCACTGAGCTCGCCCAGCGTCTGGACCTGCACATCGGCAGATGCGTACCGGCCTTCGTTCAGGCTCATGAGCTTGTCGTAGTCGACACCGGGACGGCGCAGCAAGTCGAACAGGTTGTACTCACGCTCCATGGCCTTGCCCAGCACGCGCTCCGATTCTTCGGCGGAAACAATGCGCGGATTCACCCAGGTGGACTTGAGGCGCTCGGTTTCACGTGAAACAGCATCGCGCTTGCGGCTGAAGGAATCCCAGCGCTCATCGTCAACCAGCCCCATCTGACGGCCGACTTCGGTCAGGCGCATATCGGCGTTGTCTTCACGCAGCTGCAGACGGAACTCGGCGCGGCTGGTGAACATGCGGTAAGGCTCGGTCACACCCTTGGTGATCAGGTCATCGACCAGCACGCCCAGATAGGCCTCGTCACGGCGCGGCATCCATGGACCTTCGCCACGGCATTGCAGCGCGGCGTTCAGGCCGGCAAACAGGCCCTGGGCTGCGGCCTCTTCGTAGCCGGTCGTGCCGTTGATCTGGCCCGCAAAGAACAGGCCTTGAATCTGCTTGGTCTCGAAGCTGCTCTTGAGCGAGCGTGGATCGAAGTAGTCGTACTCGATGGCATAGCCGGGACGCAGGATATGTGCGTTCTCCAGGCCCTTCATGCTGCGCACCAGTTCGTACTGAATATCGAACGGCAGGCTGGTCGAGATGCCGTTGGGATAGAACTCGTGAGTCGTCAGGCCTTCGGGCTCCAGGAAGATCTGGTGGCTTTCCTTGTCGGCAAAACGGTTGATCTTGTCTTCCACGCTGGGGCAGTAACGCGGGCCCACGCCCTCGATCTTGCCCGTGAACATGGGGCTGCGGTCAAAGCCGCTGCGGATGATCTCGTGGGTGCGCTCATTGGTATGCGTAATCCAGCAAGGCATTTGCTTGGGGTGCATGGCACGGTTGCCCATGAAGCTGAACACGGGCACTTCGCCCTCGTTCACACCGCCGGGCATGCCGTCGCCGGGCTGTTCCTCGCACTGACTGAAGTCGATAGAGCGGCCGTCGATACGCGGAGGCGTGCCGGTTTTCAGGCGGCCCTGGGGCAGCTGGAGTTCCTTGAGGCGTGCAGACAAGCTCACGGCAGGCGGATCACCGGCACGGCCCGCTGCATAGTTGTTCAGGCCCACGTGGATCTTGCCGTCGAGGAAGGTACCCGCCGTCAGCACCACGGTGCGGCTGCGGAACTTCAGCCCGACCTGAGTGACGGCACCGACCACGCGGTCGCCCTCCACCATCAGATCATCGACGGCCTGCTGGAACAGCCAGAGATTGGGCTGGTTTTCCAGCATCTCGCGAATCGCGGCCTTGTAGAGGATGCGGTCCGCCTGGGCACGTGTGGCGCGCACGGCCGGCCCCTTGGAGCTGTTGAGGATGCGAAACTGAATACCGCCCTTGTCCGTTGCCAGGGCCATGGCACCACCCAAGGCGTCCACTTCCTTGACCAGGTGACCCTTGCCGATCCCACCAATGCTGGGGTTGCAGCTCATCTGGCCCAGGGTTTCGATATTGTGGGTCAGCAGCAATGTCTTGCTGCCCATGCGTGCAGCGGCCAACGCAGCCTCGGTGCCGGCGTGGCCGCCACCGACCACGATCACATCAAATTCCTGTGGGTACAACATTTTCTTGCTCCGGGCCATGCCCGGCCCTTGGTCCCTGCACGAAGCACCCATGCTTCGGCTCTCATGGCGGGCAGACAGGCGGATGCGCCATGCCCTGCCCAGCGGGGAACCCGTAATTTTCCCACCATTGGCCCAACAATGCCTCGCCAGGGGTTGAGGCTCCGGGTTTCACGTGAAACATGGATGCCTAGCGTTTGCCCTGATTCCTCTGCCAACGCAGGAAAAATGCCAACCCTCTGTGCTGCAATGCGGGCATGGAAATCCTTATTTTTGCGGGCAGTACCCGCCAAGACTCGTACAACCGCAAGCTGGCCAAGGCGGCTGCCGAAATCGCCACCGGCCAGGGTGCCCAGGCCACATTGCTGGAGCTGGCGGACTACGACATTCCGCTCTACAACGCCGATCTGGAAGCCCGGGGCACACCCCCCGATGTCATCCGCTTCAAGCAGGCGCTGCACAGCCACGCGGCCTGGATCATCTGCTGCCCCGAATACAACGGCAGCTACCCGGCCCTGCTCAAGAACGCCTTGGACTGGGCCTCCAGCCCCGTCAAGGGCGACCCGGTGTGGGGCGATGGCGTGCTGCCATTTCGTGGCAAGGTCGTGGGCATGTGCAGCGCTTCGCCCGGTGGTCTTGGCGGCCTGCGCGCTCAGTCCCATCTGGCTCCGTTGCTCTTGAATCTGGAGTGCTGGCTGGCTCCTCGCAGCCATGCCGTCAGCCGGGCAGCCGATGCTTTCGATGCACAGGGGCAGCTGATGTACCCTCAAGACCAACAAGGTGTTCAGGCGGTGTTGTCCCAGGTGCTGTGGGCTGCACAACGCCTGCACGCCTGAGAGGGAAGTTGCCACCAGGCCCGCCCGCAGCGGGCCGTCAGTCCACGTCACCGAGAGGATTTCGATGTCATTGAGCACCGGCCTGCATGCCTTTCTCTACTGCAGCTCAATCTGCCCCAGGCAGCCCGTCAGCGTGGTCGGCGACATCGTCAAAGCGGCCCGTGAAAAGAATGCGGCGCTGAATCTGACCGGTATCCTGGTCTTCGATGGTCAGCACTTTTGCCAATACCTCGAAGGTCCGTCGTCTTCGGTGTCCAGCGTGCTGCAAAGCATTCTTGAAGACAACCGCCACACCGATGTGAGGCTGCAGTTTCATGGCCCGGTCGATGCAGAGCGTCAATTCAAGGATTGGGCCATCGCCTACGCGCAGAGCGAACAGCAGCTGGCACTCGACGAGATCGCCGATTTCAAGGGCCGCGAAGCGCTTGCACTGTTTCGCCAACTATTACCCAATCTCGACTACTGTTAAGCATGCATGCGACGGACATTGAACCGGTTTAGCATGTCCACTTGTCTTTTCAATGCAATAGGAAGCCCATCACCATGAAGCTTTACTACAGCCCCGGCGCCTGCTCCCTGTCCCCCCATATCGTGCTGCACGAGACAGGGCTCAAACATGAGGCCATCATGGCCAGTACCAAGAGCCACAAGCTGCAGGACGGAACGGACTACTACAGCATCAATCCGCTGGGCTATGTACCTTTTCTGGTGCTGGACAACGGCGATACGCTTCACGAAGGTCCGGCCATTGTTCAATATCTGGCCGACCAGGCGCCGGAAAAAAACCTGGCTCCCGCCAACGGAACCATGGCCCGCTACCACCTGCAGGAATGGCTGAACTTCATCGCTACCGAGCTGCACAAGGGCTTCAACCCTCTGTTCAATCCGGCCACTCCCGAAGATTTCAAGCCCACGGTTCGCGCCAATGTGATCAAGCGCCTGAACTGGGTGAACGAGCAACTGTCCAACAAGTCCTATCTGATGGGCGACCAATTCACGGTCGCCGATGCCTATCTGTTCACGGTCACGGGCTGGGCACAGTTTGTTGGCGTGGATATCTCCGATCTCAAGCATATCCAGGCCTATCGCGAACGCATTCTGATGCGCCCCGCCGTACAGGCCGCCATGAAGGCAGAAGGCCTGCTGAAGTAAGCTTTTTCGCTTGCGTTCACACTGAAAGCTCGGTATTTCACCGGGCTTTTTTTGTCCTCGGAGTTCTGCATGACCTCATTGTTCGACCCCATCGATGCAGGCAAGCTGCGCCTGCCCAACCGCATTGCCATGGCCCCGCTGACGCGCAACCGCGCACCTGATGCTGTGCCCACGCCATTGATGGAAACCTATTACACGCAGCGTGCCACCGCAGGCTTGCTGATCAGCGAAGGCACGGCCATCAGTGCGCAGGCCCAGGGCTATGCCGATGTCCCAGGCCTCTATGGCGAAGACCAGTTGCAAGCCTGGAAGAAAGTGACCCATGCCGTGCACACCAAGGGCGGACGCATCGTCACCCAGCTCTGGCATGTGGGGCGTATTTCACACACGCTGCTGCAGCCTGGCAGTCAGCCGCCCGTCGCGCCTTCGGCGATCACTGCCAAGTCCAAGACCTATGTGATCGACCATGCCACTGGGCAAGGCCATTTCACCCCCACCTCGGCCCCGCGCGCACTGCACCAGGATGAGCTACCCGGCATTGTCCGCAGCTTTGCCCTGGCGGCCCGTCAGGCGGTCGAAAGCGCAGGCTTTGATGGCGTGGAGCTGCATGCAGCCAACGGCTATCTGCTCGACCAGTTCCTCAAGACCGGTACCAATCTGCGCGAGGACGACTACGGCGGCAGCATTGAAAACCGGGCGCGCCTGGTGCTGGAATGCATGCGCGCCGTAGCCGATGAAATTGGTGGCGGCAAGGTCGGTATCCGCATCTCGCCGGTCACGCCGGCCAATGACATCGTGGATGCCGATCCTCAGCCACTGTTCGAGCATCTGGTGCGGCAGCTGGCGCCTCTGGGTCTGGCCTACATCCATGTGATCGAAGGCGCGACCGGCGGCCCACGCGAACTGCCCGAGCGCCCCTTCAACTATCACGCACTCAAGGAGGCTTACCGCGCAGCAGGCGGCAAGGGTGCGTGGATGGTCAACAACGGCTATGACCGCCAACTGGCCATGCGCGCCGTGGAAAGCGGCTATGCCGATATCGTGGCCTTCGGCAAGGCCTACATCTCCAACCCCGATCTGGTGCACCGGCTGCATGACGATCTGCCGCTCAACGAATGGGACAGCAGCCGCTTCTATGGCGGTGGCGCCGATGGCTACACCGACTACCCCACGGTTTGAGTTTTCATGAAAACAGCTTCAGGCTGTTTTCCATCAAGCGCATACAGCTATTGAAATCAAAGCAAAAAGCCCGGTGCATCACTGCAACCGGGCTTTTTTCATGAAGCGGCTGAAGCCGTATCAGGCATGTTCCAGCAACGGAGCTTTCTGCCCGGGCAGCGCCTGATTTGCAGCGGCGGCCGCACCCGGAGCCATTGCAGGATAAGCCGCCTGGGGCCTGGCGCGTGCCATGCGGCTGGTCGTCTGCGCATCCCCTTCGGCCAGCTTGAACTGGCTGACCAGCTGTGCCAGTCGTGCAGCCTGTTCACGCAGAGATTCGGCGGCGGCTGCGGACTCCTCCACCAGCGCCGCGTTCTGCTGTGTCATGCGGTCGATATCGCCCACGGCCTGATTGACCTGGCTGATACCCAGCGACTGCTCTGCCGATGCAGCCGTGATCTCGCCAATGATGTCGCCCACGCGTTTGGCGCTCTCCACCGTGCCCTGCATGGCCTTGCCCGCGCCATCGACCTGGCGCGAGCCTGTGTCCACGGTCTGCACGCTGGTGTTGATCAGCCCCTTGATCTCGTGCGCGGCCTGTGCCGAGCGCTGGGCCAGGCTGCGCACCTCGCCCGCCACCACGGCAAAGCCTCGGCCCTGCTCGCCGGCCCGCGCGGCTTCGACGGCTGCATTCAGCGCCAGGATATTGGTCTGGAAAGCGATGGAATCGATCAGGCCGATGATGTCGCCGATCTTGCGGCTGGAGGCCGAAATCTCCTGCATGCTGTTCACGGCCTGCCCCACGATCTGGCCCCCCTCCACGGCCGTGGAAGAAGCCGATGCCGCGAGCTGGTTGGCCAGTTGCGAAGACGATGCGGTCTGCTGCACATTGGCCGTCAGCTGCGCCAGCGACGCCACTGTCTCCTGCAGATTGCTGGCCGTCTGCTCGGTTCTTGCCGACAGATCCTGATTGCCCGTGGCAATTTCCTGGCTGGCGGTCGCGATATTGCCGCTGGCGTCACGCACCTGAGCGACCATGCTGCTCAGCGACTGCCGCATCTGCTCCAGCGCACGCTGCAGCTCGGACAGCTCGTCATTGCCCGTCACCGTCTGGCGGGTGGAAAGATCGCCACCTTCGATGGTCAACGCCATCTGACGTGCGCGCTCCAGCGGTCGGCAGATGGACTGCATGTTCAGCAGCGTCAGCGGCACCACCACGATCAGCGTCAGGATCACCGCGCCTATGAACATCCAGCGCGTCTGCGCCGCCACCTTCAGCTCGGCTGCAACCAGCGCATCGGACTGCTGATCCAGCAAAGCATCCAGCTGCGACAGCAACTTGTCGGCTTCCGCGACCTCGGCCAGTGCCTTGCCGCTCATGCGGTTGGCCGTCGTGGCCGAGTCGTAGCCGCTCGCCTCCAGCTGGCGCGCCACGGGCTCGAAAGCCTTACGATAGTTGTCTATGCGTGCGGCAATGTTCTTGGCCAGCTCGTCATCCTGCGCATTGCGGCCCGTCACAAAGCGCGCCAGGGTTGCCTGGGACTTCTCGATGAAGCCTACCCACTGCTCGTGGGCCTTGCGCACTTCCTCGGGACGCTCGTACTGGATCACCATGTCTTTTTCGCTGATGCGGATACCGCCCAGCTCCGTGCGCAGCTGCGCCATATAGCCAGCCTTGGCATAGGCGTCGTTCAGAAAATCCTGGCTCATCTGCTGGATGCGGAACATGCCCAGCATGCCTGCCCCTCCCAACAATCCCAGCAACACAATCACCACGCCGATCGCCCCCAGCATTCGCGTGCGAATGGTGAAGCGGCGCATCATTCCCAACAGACTCATGAATCTCCCTCTCGTCTTGTTTAGCCTGCGTCTTTTACCCTAAATTTGACAATTTGTTTCAATTTATCGGCAAATCCAGGCCGCTCTGTAGCGCAGTCACGCAGATCTTTTCAGCATGTGCAATATGGCGCATTGCCGCAGCCGGCCATTGCCCGATATCAACCTTGCTCGAATCCCTGTCTTGTCCAGCGCTTGACCTTGCCATGATGTTAGGGTTGAAGATTCAAGCCATGGAGACGCCAACCGGGCGGCTCCCGTTCAAGGAGTGAAGCAATGCAACAAGTTTTTGAAGTTCAGGGCATGACCTGCGGCCACTGCGAGCGCGCCGTCACCAACGCCATCCAGGGCGTGGATGCCGATGCACAAGTCAAGATCGACCGCGCCGCCAACCGCGTGGAAGTCGAAACCGGCGCAGACCGCGCAGCCGTGGCTGCTGCCATCGCGGAAGAAGGCTACAAGGTCGCCTGAGCGGCCTTGCTACTGCACCCGTCCCATACAGCGCCAGCAGCTCCTGCAAGCCAGGAAACGGCCGCTGGCGCTTTTTTCAAGGGTTCCCCATGCCTGCACATCAACCCGCCCCAAAAAACGCTCAGAACTGGCCTGTCGTGATCGGAGAGGCTGCGCGCCGCGCCGGGGTGTCTCCGCGCATGGTTCGCCACTACGAATCCCTGGGCCTGCTACCGCCTGTTCACCGCACCGACAGCGGCTACCGCCAATACACCCAGGCCGATGTGCACGCGCTGCGCTTCATCCGTCGCGGGCGAGATCTGGGTTTTTCCATGGAGGAGATCAGCACCCTGCTCGGTCTGTGGCAGGACCAGGGCCGCGCCAGCAGCCAGGTCAAGGCCATTGCGCAAAAACACATCACGGTGCTGACCGAGCGCATAGCCGCCATGCAGTCCATGCAGCGCACCTTGCAGACGCTGGTGCATTGCTGCCACGGTGACGATCGCCCCGATTGCCCGATTCTGGACGACCTGGCCAGCGCCGATACCGATCTGTCGCCCGCCCGTCACGAGCCGGTCGCACCAGCCTCCAGGCGCAAATCCGAAGCCACGGCATGAACCGCTAAGGGTTTCACGTGAAACCTCGCCGAGGGCGCAAATTGCCGGTCAGCCACGAGACATGTTGCGATGCAGCAAGTGCTGCAGAATGGTCCATGTGATGGATGTCGCGACATATCCATCGCATCAATAATTCACGCACAAGCCATTGCCATCGCAATGGAGGAGACACAACAGCATGAGCACCCGAGACATCTTCGTCGTCAGCGCAGCGCGCACGGCCATCGGCACCTTCGGCGGCAGCCTCAAGGACGTCCCCAACACCCAGCTGGCCACCACCGTGGTCAAGGCCGCTATTGAGCGCGCAGGCATTGCCGCCGATCTGGTCGGCCATGTGGTCATGGGCAATGTCATCCCCACCGACACGCGCGATGCCTACCTGTCCCGCGTGGCCGCCGTCGATGCCGGCTGCCCCATCGAAACCCCGGCCTTCAACGTCAACCGCCTGTGCGGCTCGGGCCTGCAGGCCATCGTCTCCGCGGCCCAGGCCATCGCGCTGGGCGACTGCGAAGTGGCCATCGGCGCCGGCTCCGAATCCATGAGCCGTGGCCCCTACTTCGACCAGGCGGCCCGCTGGGGCGTGCGCATGGGCGATGCCAAGAGCATCGACTACATGCTGGGCATCCTGCATGACCCCTGGCAAAAAATGCACATGGGCATCACCGCTGAAAACGTGGCCGAACGCTACCAGATCAGCCGCACCATGCAGGACGAGCTGGCCGTCATCAGCCAGCAGCGCGCAGCTGCCGCCATAGCAGCCGGCCGCTTCAGGGAACAGATCGTCCCCGTGGAAATCGCCACGCGCAAGGGCACGGTGGTCTTCGACACCGACGAACATGTGCGCGCCGCCACCACGCTGGACACCCTGGCCGGCATGAAGCCCGCCTTCAAGAAGGAAGGCGGCACCGTCACCGCCGGCAATGCCTCGGGCATCAACGACGGTGCAGGCGCCGTGCTGATGATGAGCGAGCAAGCCCTGAAATCCTCGGGCGCCAAACCCCTGGCCCGCCTGGTCGGCTACGCCCACGCCGGTGTCGACCCCGCCTACATGGGCATAGGCCCGGTCCCCGCCACACAAAAAGTGCTGGCGCGCACCGGCCTGACTATCGCCGACATGGACGTGATCGAAGCCAACGAAGCCTTTGCCGCCCAGGCCTGCGCCGTGATCCAGGAGCTGGGCCTGGACCCGGCCAAGGTCAACCCCAACGGCTCGGGCATCTCGCTGGGCCACCCTGTTGGGGCTACGGGCGCCATCATCACCACCAAGGCCATCTACGAGCTGCAGCGCACGGGCGGTCGCTACGCGCTGGTGACCATGTGCATCGGTGGTGGCCAGGGCATTGCCGCGATCTTCGAGCGCGTGTAAGCGGCTTTGAATCCGCAAAGCAAAAGGCCTGCCGGAGTGATCTGGCAGGCCTTTTTTTGATAGCTGCTTACGCATGTCCAGCCATGTTTTCAATATCAAAGAATATTGAAATTCATGTGTATCCAGCGATAACAGCTACTCCATTCATAGCATCAGAACGGCGCTTCCTCCGGCGCAGTATCTGCAGGCGCCACGGCAGGCCCTGTCACCGTGCCTTGGCCGCGCCCCTGAGCCAGCCGCACTGGCAGGGTTTGTGCTGCGGGAGCCGCCTGCAGGGATGCCGGCAGACCATCGCCCAGACCTGTGCGCCCTTCCCCGCCCAGGGCCTCGATCAGATCGGGAATCAGGCGCGAGAGTTCGCCCGTGGCAATGGCCACATCGGTGTCGAAGCCACCGTCGTCTTGCGACTGACCGTCCATCACCGCATCCAGCAGCGCAATCTTCTTGATCTGCAGACCTTCGGTCAGCACAAAGCTCACGCGATCGTCCCAGGTCATGGCCAGCTTGGTGGGCATCTTGCCGTGCTCGATGTGCTGGCGCACCTCATCGATATCGAGCGGATGACGGGCGTAGCGCACCACGGCCTTGGACTCGTCGGCAGCCTTCAATTCGCACTCACGGTCAATCGAAAAACCTGCAGGCGGCTCCTGCGTCATCAGCCAGTGGGCCATGGCCGCCTGCGGGCTGGTCTGCGTATCCACCAGAGCCAGCGCAAAGCCTGGCAGACCTTCCACCAGCAGGCTCACGATTTCATCGGCACGGCCTTGCGCGCTGGTATCGAGCACCAGGGTGCGGGCCTGCGGGTCGATCCAGACCCACATGCTGCCCTGCTTGGTGAAGGCCATGGGCAGCAGGTCCAGCTTGGCCTCGTCCTTGAGCTCTTTCTTCTCTTTCTTGCCAGGCTTGCGGCCCTCGGTTTTTTCGATGTGCTCGGCCTTTTCATTGACCTTGCGGTTGAGCACGCTGGCCGGCAGCATCTTGGACTCGCTCATGAAGCGCATCACCCATTGGCCGGCCACGGATTCGGCCAGCGGGCCATGCTGTTCGCCACGCGGAGGCACCCAGCCCACGGAACGCTCCTGCGTTGCACCACACTCGGCAAACACCGTTTTTTGCAGCGCCTCTTCCAGCACCTGCAGATCGCCCTGCCAGCTCTCGGCAATGCGATAAACAATCATGTTCTTGAACATCAAAAACCCTTGTTGAACCTTCAATCATCGTGATGATCCAGCAGCAGGATCTCACGGCAAAAAACGACTGCTGAAACAGTCCCATGCATGCATTGTTGCGCAGCTGGCAGCACTCAAACTTCTCAATACTTTACAGAGCGGCTGCAAAACCTCACGTCGCAGAAACATGAGGCCGCCACACTTCAGTCATCCGCTGCCGAATGCCCTTGTGGAGCAAGACCGAGCGGCCACTTCTTGCACTTCTGTTGAAAAGGAAACTGACATGACCCGCTTTCGCCAAACCCTCACTGGTGCTGCTGTTGCTACCGCCCTGCTGGCCTCGCTGAGCATGCCCAGCTTTGCACAGACCGCGGCAGCGCCTGCCGACAAGGCTGTAGCCACCCAGGCCGCTGCCGACCACCACAAGCACCAGCGTGGTGACAAGCGCGGTGATCGCATGGAACACATGAAGCAGCGCCTGGAAAAGCTCAAGGCCGAGCTGAAGCTGACCCCAGCCCAGGAAGGTGCATGGACGACCTATATCGAGGCCATGAAGCCCGGTGAGCGCCCTGCCCCCGGCGACCGTGAAGCCTTTGCCAAGCTCACCACACCTCAACGTATCGACAAGATGCGCGAGCTCCGCGCCAAGCGCAGTGCCGAAATGGATCGCCGTGGCGAAGCCACCAAGGCCTTCTATGCCCAGCTGAACGCCGACCAACAAAAAACCTTTGACAGTGCCGCAATGCGCATGCACAAGGGTCATGGCAAACACCACGGCGCACGCCCAGGCCAGGATGCAGCAGCCCCCGCCGCCCAGTAAACACCTGCTGAGAACCTCAAGCCCCCTGATGAAAGTCAGGGGGCTTTTTTGCGCCTGAGCGGATTGGCTGACTTCATCCTCACCTATTGGCCGACAGGCAAATTGCGCACAAGAACTTACGGTCATATCCACAGCTGCTCTCAACATCAGTCGCGCAAATCCGGCTTGCTGCCAACCGGCCAGATGCACGCAATTCGAGGCATTTAGATATGAATCTATTGCAAATCTCCAGCTATTGCGCCACTGCCGTGCTTGGCAGCCTGCTGGGCGGCAATACCTTTGCACAGGCTGTGCAAAACAATGCCATCTATCTTCAGTATGGGCAGGCCAAACACAGCGCGAACAGCTGGGCGCTTGGCGTCACCCTACCCTGGAAAAACTGGAACTACTCCCTGGGTTCAGGCCTGGTCACCGGATATTGGGATATCTGGGGTGGGCAATGGTCAGGCGATTACCAGGGCGGCAGCCGTTCGACCTGGGTCATCGGCGCGAAACCCACTTTGCGCTGGCGTGCCGACCAGGGTCAGTCCCCCTGGTTTGCAGAAGCCGGCCTGGGTGTCAGCTATGCCGTCAATCATCGCTATCTGACCGATCAGAAAGACTTTTCGACCCGGTACAACTTCGCCACCCACATCGGAGTTGGCTATCTGTTTGGTGAACAACTCAAGAGCGAAATCAGCCTGCGCCTGGAGCACCACTCGAACGCAGGCATCAAACACCCCAATCCTGGCGAGAACTTTCTGCAGATTCGCTACGCGCGCCACTTCTGACACAGCCGATCAGCCACACAAGACCAAGCCACCTTCGGGTGGCTTTTTGACGGCCAAGGCCATCTCACAGCCCCCTGTGCATAAACATGGTGATAAAAAATCTTCAATTTCTTGGTTTTCCACAGACATGGAGGCTAGCAAAAAGTTGTTCCCAAAACAAGGACAGCAGGGGCCATGTCTGAGGCACAGACTTAAACAAACTTTAAGTCATTGATTTTTAATATATTTTTATACTTATCAACAATTAAGTGGGTTACTTACTACTATCACTAATTAAAAATATAAGACTAGAAACAACAACTGCAGGAAAGTTTGCACAGCATACATGGACGTGTTGGACAAAAAAAATGTCCGACAACTTCATGCCGAACATTTTTTAAAAAGATCACATGAACCCAATTGCATGTGATGGATTCCTCAAAGCAAAGTTATTCACTATAAAAAAAGTAGCTAACAGTCAATATAAATCAATGATTTCAAGAGAAATTCATTCTTTATATGAGACATAGCTAAATTGTGGAAAACGATGTATGAATTTTCATGTTATCCACAGAACTTAGAGAGAAGATCAAGTTGTTCATACCTGAGAGACAGCAGCAGCAGTGACTTGTCTCCAGATTTATGAATGCCCAAGATGCTTGATCTATTGGATATTTGTTAAGTTATCCACAGAAGATGCCGATTCTTACTACTACGACTATATTTTTATAAAACTTCTAATGAACAACTGAAGAGAAGATCCTTCCCCGCCGAGAAGCCAGAGGCTGCACAGAGCAATCCAGATGCCTCAATCCCTCTGTAAATGGGAAATTGATCACAAAAAATGGCTTTGTCGAAATTGAATCGCCTGAGACAGAAAATTTGGCGTAAGATGCGCTCCCTCATTGAGACCGACTTGGGGATAAACGGCTATCGGAGTACTTGTGCATTCGTTGTTATCCACAGGATGTTATGAACAGCTGGGGGTAAACAAGGTTGATGCCAGCGGAAGTGGGTGCGATGACTGCATCCCCATATTCATTCAAAAAAATTCAATGGTCACAGGTCATTGTTTTCATTGGATTTTTGAGCGCGGACTTCATGCAGTTGCGCTCGGTGCATCGTTCGGCTGTTTGCTGATGCCTGCTGTATTTGGGAAGTGCAGCGATGGATGCATGGCTTTACTCACAGCATCGGCGCGATGTTCATCGGTGCACGGCAGTTCCTTGTCCACGAGGAAAGGGGTGATGGCTGCCACCCTCATTGCTGCGGATGAGGTTGGCGCTGAGTGTTAGAAAAATTACAAAAGCCCTGTGCTTCTCAAAAAGAGACGCAACAGGGTTTTGAGAGCTGAAGACCGCGTGTGAAGGCCTGGGGGGCCGGAAGCCGTTTGAGGCTCGCTGGAGCCCTTTCAGATGGGTCTGCGCTGCAGTGTGAAGGGGGGCAGGCCCTTGATCAGTTGCTGGCCATAGCTGGTGCCGGTCAGGCGCTTGTCATAGCAGTAGACATGGGCCTGATCCTCTTCGGTGCGGATGGCTCGCCCCACCCACTGCGCCAGGCGAATGGCAGTGGCTGGAACAACCAATTCGTTGAACGGATTGCGGCCACTGCTGCGCAGCCATTCAGCACGGGCTTCGCCTACCGGGTCATCGGGCGGGGCAAAAGGCAGCTTGGTGATGAACAGCGATTCACATAACGCTCCGGGCAGATCCAGACCTTCGCCAAAGGACTGCATGCCGAAGATGATGGAAGGCTCGCCCATTTCCACATTGTCACGGTGCCGGGCCAGCAGGGTCTGGCGGGGCAGGGCGGTCTGCACCAGCACCTGGTTGCGCATGCTGGTGGACAAGGCATCCACGGCCTGACGCATTTGCTCGCGTGAGGTGAACAGCACCAGCGCTCCGGCCTGCACGCGGCTCAGGTCGTTGAGCAGGGCCTCGACCATCTCCTCGGTAAAGCGTGCGGCTTCGCGAGGGTCTGCGACCGTCTCCCGGGCCACCAGCTTGCCCTGACGGGCATAGTCAAAGGGGCTTGGAACCTCCAGTGTGGTGACGCTGGCGTCACCTGCCAGGCCGGACTCGCGCAAAAAGAAGTCGAAATGCCCGCAGCTGGTCAGGGTGGCCGAGGTCAGCACGGCCCCGCGCACCTGTGACCACAGGTGCTGACGCAGCGTGGATCCAGGCTGTATGGGGCTGGCATGGGCTTTGACGACGATGAACTCGCCGTCCGTTTCCAGCGTGAACCACTTGGCGTGAGGAATGGCTCTGGTCTCGCCGTCGTCGCTGCTGTGCTGCAACAGCAGCTGCGTGGTGTTGAAGATGGCTTCCAGGCGCGGTGCCAGTGCGCCCACCTGCGCATAAATGGTGGAAAGACGGCTCGCTTCCTCGGGCTTGTCCTTGATCTCGGCCCGCAGGGCCTTGGATACCGCGCGCAGCGCATCCAGAAAGCCATCGGCGTGGTGTGCAATCTGGCTCAGAGGCTCCAGAAGTGCCTCTGGCAGCTCGCCACGGGGGGCTCTGACCCTGGCGGGCCCATAGCTGTCTTTTTGCGATTTGAGGGCCTCTCCGTAGTGCTCCATGACCAGTCTGGCCAGCTCCTGCATCTGCTGGCGCAGCTGGCTTGCATGCTTGGGCACATCGGCCAGTTCCTCGACCTCGGCCACCTGATTCACGCGCAGGGCACGGCTGGCCAGCTTGTCGATCCAGGTCAGTCGGCTCAGATCCATCTCGCCCGCGAACTGGTCCAGGGCAGTAGAGGGCAGGTGATGGGCTTCATCGAGCACCAGCAGGCAGTTGTCCAGCTCCGGCAGCAGCTTGGAGCCCAGCGAGGAAAGCAGCAAATCATGATTGGCGACAATGACTTGCGCGGCTACCAGATCCTTGCGGCGCTCGTAATAGACGCAGTTGCCGAATGCCGGGCAGTGCTTGCCCGTGCAGGAAGAGGACTCGGCCGCCACAGGGCTCCAGGCTTCGGGCTCGGGTGGTGTTTCCAATGAGTCGCGATCGCCGTTCCAGGCCTCGGTCGCCAGGGCATCGGCCATGGACTTGTAGAACTGCATGCGCGCCTGAAGCTCGTGCTGCGGGCGGCTGGCGCGCGCCTGTGCCTGTTCTTCGCCAAACAGGTCGTCTTCCATCTCATCCTGAATTTCACCAGTGCTCGCCAGCCGCTCCAGCTTGAGCTTGCAGACAAAGCGGCCACGCCCCTTGGCCAGTGCGAACTTGAACGGCTGATCCAGTTTTTGGGCCAATGCCGGCAAATCCTTGTTCACCAGCTGTTCCTGCAGGGCCACTGTCGCCGTGGAGATCAGCACGCGCGTACCACGCGACAGCGCCATACGGATGGCCGGGATGCTGTATGCCAGCGATTTTCCGACTCCGGTTCCGGCCTGGACCACGGCGATGGCTTTGCGAGGCTCGGGATCATCTTCATCGAATTTTCCGAGCTGGGCCTGGCTCAGCGTTTGCGCGACTTGAGCCGCCATTTTTCGCTGTCCATCACGGCTGCGAAATCCGGACATGGCTCCAACGACGGCATCAAAGGAATTCAGGGCTTCTTCAGCCCACTTTTTTTCATGCATTTCAGCGTTTTTCGAGACGCAAAGACGCTGTGCTTTGGCGTTTTATAAATATTCGTACAGTGATATGTATTAAATAAGATGATATTTCTTACGCAATACAGGCTACAAATCATGGGATCTGTATGTTCTACAGCATCGTTTTTTGAATGCATAGCGTAGAACTTTTCCACTACTTGTATGGGGCTTGTCCATTGTAGTTGTGGATGAATGAAATCATAGTTCTCAAGAAACTTATCCACAGATTGGAGTGTTGTCTGTGTTGTGTATATTCTGGAGATAAGTCTGTATCAATGTCTGTTGATATGTTTGTTAAATAATTATGAATAAGAAAGATTTTATAGATTCTTGGAATCTTATGAATGAGCTTGTTGTGATGAGTTTTCAAGCGCTGTGGGTAAGGTTGTTCTTCAAGAAGTTGACTCTGGAGTGCTCTCAAGCATTGGATTTATCCACAGATATGGTGTTGTCTTGAAACGCAGGCTGAAGGGCTGGACTTTTCCATAAGTCGGTAGTTCGGTACCGAGGGTTGCTCAAAAGCTGCTTTTTCTGCCTGTCCTGCACTTGAGAGTGAAATCTGTCCACATTGTGGATTCTTTGAATGCTATATTTTTAATAGCTTTTATTCAAAGAGAATTGGGGATAGAAGCCAAATTTCTTGGTGGGTTGAGAGATCCCTGCGAATCTTCGATAAGGGCAAAATTGAAGATGCTTTCTGTACTCATGTATGAAAAAATACATGAAAAATGCCTGTTTTTTAAGCAAAAATACGGTCTGAAACAGAAGTGCTTAAAAAATATGCATTCGGAGAGGATTTGAGGTGCAAAACTCAACGAATGCGGCGTTTCTTTGCCGAGACAGGTTTGCTCTGCTCCTTGTCTGGTCTTCTGCAGCCCTTACCAAACCGTAATGTCGGCGTCACCCACGCGCGTCTGCCCCGTTCCTAGCATGTGTGCCATCGCTGAAACTGGGGGGTGTTGTCTTGCTCCTGGTCTTCAGGCAACGGATCAAGAGGGTGAACGATGAATAAATGCCTTGTCGGGCGGCCGGGAGCGCAAAGCCTGTCGATGTGGAATGCAAGCAGGTTGTCTGCTGTGGCGCTGTTGCTGGGGACTGCCGTGCTGGTGTCTGGCTGCGATGCTTCCAATGCCACGTCTGAGCCTCAGAAGCAGGCGGCGCAATTGCCCAAGGGCTTCATTCAGGTCAAACCGGAATCCGTCAAGATGCTGGAGATCGCACCGGTGGCCGATCCCCAGGGCTTGCAGATGGCCTGGGCTCCCGCACATGTCGCTTTTGTCGAGGACCGTGTGGCGTCGGTATCCGTGCCTGTCGCAGCGCGCGTACAGTCCGTGACGGCGCATGTGGGCGATATGGTCAAGGCCGGTGATGTTCTGGCCACCCTGGTCAGCCCCGATGCATTGCGCACCCGTTACGAAGTGGCAGCCGCCAAGACGGCCCATGACGTGGCCGTGGTGGAGGCCCAGCGTCAGCAGAACATGGTGGACAAGGGAGTGGGCGTGGAAGTGGATCTGCGCGCGGCCCAGGCCAAGCTGCGCGAGACCTCGCAGGAATTGTCCCGCGCACAGGGCACGGCTGCATTGCTGGGCTCCGGTGGCGGTGATCGCATCGAGTTGCGTGCGCCGCGAGCGGGCATCGTGGCGGAACGCAAGGCCGTGGTGGGGGACTCGGTAGAGCCCTCATCGGCCCTGTTCATGATCGGCGATCCACAGGCCATGAATGTGGTGGCCGAGGTCTTTGAATCCGACCTGCCCGGCATTCGTCTGGGCAGCTCTGTTCAGGTCAATGTGCCTCAGCTTCCACAGCCGCTCACCGGCAAAGTGCGCTATCTGGGGGCAACACTGGACAAGGAGTCTCGCCGTGCTTCCGTGGTGGTGGAGCTCAGCGAACAGAACCCTGCACTGCGCCCCGGCATGCAAGCCAAGGTGGGCGTGCAGCTGTCCAACCAGCAACAGATGCTGATTCCCGTGACGGCAGTGCTTATCAAGGATGAAAGCCGCAGCGTCGTCTATGTTCAGCATGACAACCATCAGTTCGAGGCCCGTACGGTGACGCTGGGGCGTCCCACGCGCGGCATGGTGCCGGTGATTGATGGACTCAAGGTCGGCGAGAAGATTGTGGTGCGTGGTGGTCTGCTGCTCGACGGCGCAGCCAGCCAGTTGCTGTAACCGCGGCAGGAGCTTCAAGCATGCTGCGTTCATTCATTTCGTTTGTGGTGCACCGACGCCTGCTGGCCGTCTGCGCCACGCTGGCGATCGCGCTGTACGGCGTGTATTCCTATCTGCAGACTGCCATCGAGGCCTACCCCGATGTGACCAATGTGCAGGTGGGTGTGATTACCCAGGCCCCGGGCCTGGCCCCCGAAGAGGTCGAACGTCAGATCACCCAGCCGCTGGAGCGCGAGCTCAACGGTACACCTGGGTTGATATCACTGCGTTCCGAAAGCTATTTCGGGCTGTCCATGATCAACCTCGTCTTCAATGACGATGCCAACAGTTTCACGGCACGTGCCGAGGTTTCTCAGCGTTTGCCGCAGGCCGATCTGCCCGCCGGCATGACGCCGGAGATGGCACCTGACTACACCCCGCTGGGAAAGATTTTCTATTACCGACTGCAAAGCGACAGGCACACCCTGGCCCAGTTGCGTACCGAGCAGGAATGGCATGTGGTGCGTGTGCTCAAGCAGGTACAGGGCGTGGCCGATGTGGTGAGCATCGGCGGTTTCGTCAAGGAATTCCATGTCGAAGTGGATCCCGAAAAGCTCTACAGCCTGGGACTGTCGCTGGATGATGTGAGCGATGCGCTGTCCAAGTCCAACCGCAATGTGGGCGGTGGTCTGATGCGCCGTGGAGAACAGTCTTTCATCATTCGCGGTATCGGTCTGCTGCGCACGCCGCAGGAGATTCAGGACGTCGTGGTCGCCATGCGTGGCAAGGCGCCCGTCACCATCGGTGACGTGGCCCGTGTGTCGCAGTCGCATACACCGCGCCAGGGTTCGGTGGGCATGGATGACCAGGATGATGTGGTGCAAGGCATTGTGCTGCTCAAGCGCGGCGCCAACCCATCGGTAGTGCTCGACGATATCCACGCCAAGGTGGAAGAGCTCAACGGCGGTGGCCTGCCCGAAGGCATGCACATGGTTACCAACTATGACCGCTCGGATCTGGTCGGTCATACGCTCAAGACCGTGCAGCACAATCTGCTGTTTGGTGCCACGCTGATCGTGGCGGTGCTGTGGCTGTTCCTGCGCAGCCTGCGAGGCTCGTTGATCGTTGCCACGGTGATTCCCTTGTCGCTGCTGGTGGCCTTCATCGGTCTGCACTGGCTGGGCATGCCTGCCAATCTGATCTCCATGGGCGCCATCGACTTCGGCATCATGGTGGATGGCGCTGTGGTGCTGGCCGAGAACATCATCCGCAATGCACGCCAGCGCAGGCCACAGACGGCCAATGACATGCGCCACATCATCGTGGATTCGGCCGTGGCCGTGGCCAAGCCCACGCTGTTTGCCATGGCGATCGTGATTGCCGCGCTGATCCCTGTGTTCTCGCTGCAAAGCATCGAAGGGCGCATCTTCCGTCCGCTGGCCATGACCTATAGCTTTGCCTTGCTGGGTGCTCTGGTCTTTGCCATGGCCCTGGTGCCTGCGCTGTGCGCGCTGTTCCTCAAGCCCAGGCATGTGATGGTGGAGGAGCCCAAGGTCTTCGAACGCGCGGAGCATGGCTACCAGCACTGGATCACCGGCGTGCTGGGCGCGGGTCGAAAGCGCTTCGCGGTGATCGCGGTCTTTGCTGCCGTGCTGGTGGTCGCAGGCGTTTCCGCCAAATGGCTGGGCACGGAATTCCTGCCCGAGCTCGATGAAGGCGATGCCTATGTGCTGGTGCAGATGCCGGCCTCGATCTCGCTGGAAAAAGGCCAGGAAGTGCTGCGCGATGTGCGTTTGCGTTTGAAGGTCTTTCCTGAAGTCATCACCGTCACTACGGAGCAGGGTCGGCCCGAATCGGGAACCGACAACGAGACTCTCAATCTGGCCAAGGTGCTGGTGCGCCTCAAGCCTCATGGTGAATGGCGCAAGGGGCTGGACAAGCCGGCCTTGATCGAGGAAATGCGTGCAACGCTGGGTGAGATTCCTGGTGTGGCATTCAACTTCGCGCAGCCCATTCGCGACAGCGTGGAAGAGTCCACCTCCGGTGCGCGTGGTCAGGTTGTGCTCAAGCTGTTCGGCCCCGATATTCCCACGCTGCGCGGCATTCTTCTGCAGACCAAGGGACTGGTGAAAGACATCAATGGCGTGGTCGATCTGGACCTGTACCGTGATGCGCCTGCTCCCCAGGTGCATGTGGAGTTCGACCGCCAGGCCCTGGCGCGCCAGGGGATTGCCATGGAGGACGCGCAAAAGACCCTGGAAGTGGCCCTGGCAGGCAATGTAGCCACCACGCTGTGGGAGGGGCAATACCCCGTTCCCGTGCGGGTGCGGCTGCCTTATGTGGACCGCATGGACGAGGAACGCATTCGCAATATCGCCATACCTCTGCCCGATGGCGGATCGGTCCCTTTGCATTCGGTGGGCACGGTCAGCATGAAGGTGGGCAACTCTTCCATCTTCCGTGAAGGCAATGCACGCTATATGGCGCTGAAGTTCAACGTGGAAGGGCGCGACATTGGCTCCGTCGTCAAAGACACGCTGGCCACCTTCAAGAAGAATGTAAAGCTGCCAGAGGGCTATCAGGCGGTCTGGGGCGGCGAGTGGGAAAACCAGCAGCGCGCTGCCGCGCGCCTGAAGGTGGTGGTGCCGCTGTCGCTGGTCATTGTCTATGCGCTGTTGTTCGGTGCGCTGGGCCAGGCCCGTAGCGCCGGCATCATCCTGCTGTGCGCGCCGTTTGCCATGGTGGGCGGCATTGCTGCCCTGCATCTGGCGCGCATCGAGTTGTCCATCAGTGCGGCCATCGGCTTTATTGCGCTGCTGGGTCAGGTGGCGCTGGCAGGCTTGCTGGTGATCTCTGCCGTCGAGGAATTGCGCCGTCAGGGCATGCCTGTGATGCAGGCCCTGATAGCCGGCACGGCAGAGCGCATGCGCTCCATCATCCTGGTGGCTTTGCTGGCGCTGCTGGGCCTGCTGCCCATGGCACTGTCCACCGGTGTGGGTAGTGAAACACAGCGTCCGTTCGCCTCGGTCATTGTGGGCGGCATGGTCGTGCTGCCACTGGTGGCGCTGGTGTTGCTGCCCGTGCTGTATGCCTTGCTGGGGCCGAAGACGATGTTGACCCGCGAAGAGTTGGATGAGAGCGCGCAAGATGAGTAAATGGCACTTTCTGGCAGTCGCTGCAGCCTTGTGCTGCGGTGCAGTAAATGCGGCAGATCTGGCATCTGGCGCAGAGGCGGTGACAAGCCCCCTAGCAGCGCCTGTGGCGCCCGTGACCTTGCAGGAGTACCTGCGTCTGGTCGTGCAAAACCAGCCCGCCCTGGCCGCAGAGCGCATGCAGACTGCGTTGGCCAAGGCCGATAGCAGGACTGCATCGGCTTTCCCCAATCCTGCTGCGCACTACAGCAGCAAGCGCGGAGAGAAAGAGTGGGGCGTGGAGCAGCCCATTCCCATCTTTGGTCAGCGCGGCATGCGCATGGAAAACGCCAAGCTGGGCGAGAAGGCGGCCGTGGCCAATGCCGATGTCGCCGTTGCCGTCACCATGAGCGATGCGGCCCATGCCTTCAACGAATTGCTGGTGGCCCAGCAGCGCTACAAGGTCTGGCAGGGTGCGCAGGACGAGCTGAACAAGGCTGGGTATATCGTCAAGGGTCAGATAGAAGCAGGAACACGTAGCCGCTACGACGGTGCACGCCTGAACCTGCAGCAGGCCCAGATGTCCATGCAGGTCAGCAAGGCCCAGGCCGCACTCAAGGATGCGGCTTCCCGCGTGGCCAGCATTGCGGCTATGCCGCAATGGCAGGTGAGGGTGGATGGAAGCCTGCAGGCTTCGGATCTGCGCCACGCACCGGCCTATGGCCCGCTGTGGGAAACGGCGCAGACCCGCCTGCCGGTGCTGCGCGCCGCGCAGGCCGAACTGGACCGTGCACGTCAGAAGATCAAGCTGGAGCAGCGCGAGGCGCTGCCCACACCGACCTTTGGCGTCGCGCGCATTCGCAACAGCGTTGACGGCAGCTTCAACCAGGTTGGCGTGAATGTGGAAATTCCGCTGTTCGATCGTCGCCAGGGTGCCATAGACCGCGCCAAGGTCGAGGCCGATCAGGCCGAGCTGCGCCGCGATGCCGCTGTGCTGGCAGCACAGTCCGAGCTGCAGCGATCGCTGCAGCAGTTGCAGTTGCGCCGCACGGCAGTACGCGACTACGAAAAGGAAGGTCTGGCCCAGATCGCGCCGTTGCACCAGATGGCCCAGGACGCCTACAAGCTGGGCAAGGGCACGATTCTGGAGCTGATCGATGCGCTGGGATCGATCACCGAGCACCGTCTGGAGCATCTGGAGCTGGTCAAGGACATGCTTGACGCCGAATGGGAAGTGCGCCTGGCCAGCGGCGATCTGCCCCAGATACAACCCTGAGGGGAGCGGCAGAAGATGGCTCAGCTTCCACAATCTCCATCTTCTGCTGCCATCTTGCCCATGCCTGCAGGCGAGGATGCAACGGCTTATAGTGTCTTTCCCCCAACGGCCAGAGACAGACACAGCATGTACCGCTACCTCATCATCGAAGACGATGCGCTCAACGCGCGTTACATCGCTGAAGGGCTGAGGCAGCAGGGTGCGCATGTCAGTGTCTGTGGCGACGGCGTGCAAGGCATTGCGCAGGCCGTGGGCGAAAACTGGGACGTCATCATCCTGGACCGCATGTTGCCCAATGGCTTTGACGGGTTGCAGATTCTGCAGACACTCCGATCCATGGGAAAACAGACGCCAGTGCTTGTGCTCAGTGCGCTGTCTGCTACAGATGAAAGAGTGCGCGGGCTCAAGGCCGGCTGCGATGACTATCTGACCAAGCCTTTTGCGTTTTCCGAATTGGCCGCGCGGCTGGAGGCGCTGGTGCGCCGCGCGCAGATCCCTGCACCCACGCGGGAAATGCGCGTGGCGGACCTGCGCGTGAACCTCATGTCGCGCAGTGCCGAACGTGCAGGCCAGCCCCTGGCACTGCAGCCGCGCGAGTTTCGTCTGCTGGCTTTTCTCATGCAGCATGCCCATCAGATTGTCACGCGCACCATGCTGCTGGAGTCCGTCTGGGACTACCGCTTCGATCCTCAGACCAATGTCATCGATGTGCACATCAGCCGCCTGCGCAGCAAGGTGGACAAAGGCTTTCCCGCACCCCTGATTCATACCGTGCGTGGTGTGGGTTACAGCCTCTCGGATCGCCCGCAAGACCTGCCCGAGGTCGCCTGATGTCGGCCTCCCGTCCCTGGAGTTCATTGGCTTTCCGGCTGGGTCTGAGCTATGGCGCCATCATGGCGCTGACCATGACCATCGTGCTGGCGGTTTTCTATGTGCAGACGGTTGGCGTGGTGCGTGTACGACTGGACAAGCAGGCCGAAAACCACTTGCGCAGGCTGATGGAGCATTCGGCCAAGTACGGCCCCGGTGCGCTGGAAAGCGAAATCCTGCAGACCATCCGTGACGGTGTGAACACCGACACGGAAATCCTCATTCTCATGGACCCCGATGGGGAACCCATCGTGAGCAATGCCGAAGTGTTTCCGGCACGCAAGCTCACCACCATGGGCGTGCGCGAGCTGACCGTCAAGCGCAACGGACGCCTCGTCATCGGGCGTGTGGCAGTGGCTGAAATGCCCAACGGAAACCTGCTGGCTGCCGGCAGCGATATGCAGCTGCAGCGCGACATGGAAGAGCTTTTTGGCCGTGCCAGCCTCATGGCGGCGATTGCGGCCTGCATGATGGCCATCATCGGTGCCATGGTGTTTCGCCGCGTGGTTGATGAGCGTGCCTCGGCCATTCGCATCACCATGTCGCGCGTGGCCGCCGGTGATCTGCGCCAGCGCATTCCGGTCGATCTGCGCAACGATGAGTTCACGCTGCTCAACCGCGACATCAATACGATGCTGGATCGGCTGGAGCAGCTGATGGAAGGCATACGCCATGTCTCCAACAGCATTGCGCACAACCTCAGAACGCCGCTGACGCGCATTCTTCTGCGCCTGCGCAATGCGCAGCAGGCCAGCCCGGAAATGCAGTCTGCCACGTTGGCGCTGGTGGCCGAAGAAGTAGCCGAACTGGGCGTGGTTTTCGAGAAGCTTCTACAGATTGCAGAAGTCGAAAGCGGGGCCAGCCGCAAGAGCTTTGCGCCCGTGGATCTGCAGGCTCTGCTGGTCGATGTGGTGGACTTTTATGAGCCCTTGATCGAAGACGCCGGAGGTGCGCTCAAGCTCGATGTGCGGCCTGGCGTGCAGGCCTTTGGTGATGGAGATCTGATCGCCAGCGCCGTTGCCAATCTTGTCGATAATGCTATTAAATACGGAGCATCTGTCAAGCCGGAGACTGCGGGTGAGGTGCTGCTGACTGCCAAAGCCGCTCAGGAAAGCGGTCCTGAAAGCGCCTGGGGCGTACAGATCACCGTGCAGGATCAGGGACCGGGGGCCGATGCGCAAACGCTGGAAAAAATGACCACGCGTTTTTACCGTGCCGAGTCCGATCGGCAAGGCTATGGCCTGGGTCTGGCAAGCGTGCTGGCCATCGTGCAATTGCACGGTGGAAAGCTCAGTTTCCAGAATGCAAATCCCGGTCTGATCGCCCGCATCTGGCTGCCATCCATTGCCAAGGTCTGAGAAGCGGCAGTTGCTTCGGGAACCTGCTGCACCCAGTACCTTTACGCAGCATCAAGGCTCAGGAAAGCGCCTTGTTGCCGTAGGCACAGAACCCCGGCTTGGGGCCCTTCTTGGGATGCAATCTGCAGGTTTCCGGGCGCTTCTCATAGACCGTGCAGCGGCGCGTGTTCTTGTCCAGAAAATTGCAGTCACCACCTGCACGGCGGGCCATGGTGAAGATCTCGTGCTTGGGGTTGAAGTGGTCAATCAGGCGCATCTTCAGCAGCCGCCTGGCGATCAGCTTGGGCTCGATGTTTTCGACCTCGAACGGGTCCACCAGTTCCAGGCGCACCAGATCCGGCAGGCGTACCTCCAGCGGCATGGTGCAGCAATTGGCCGCACAGCTGTCACACATGCCGGCCTTGTACTTGCTCCAGGTTTCCAGGCGGTCGACGTCAACAATGCGGATGGAGGATTTCATTTCGGGTGGGGCACTTCTGGGAGAAGCGCGATGCTGCCACGAGATGTCGATGTCTGCCTTGCGCTATGGCTATGAGCAGACCCGGTTCATGGGATTGAGCGGGCTGCGCAGCAGCCTACACTGCACAGGCATATCACCTCCACGGGAGAACGATTTTGGCAAGCCAACCCACGCTTTACTACGCAGCTGGCACCTGCGCGCAGGCCGTACTGATTGCGCTTTATGAGGCGAATGCCCAGTTCACGCTCAAGGCGCTGAGCTTTGCCGACAACGAGCAGCGCAGCCCCGAATACCTGCGCATCAACCCCAAGGGCCGAGTGCCCGCGCTGGCCACGGAACGCGGCGTGCTGACCGAGACTCCCGCGCTGCTGCTGTACGTGGCACAGACCCATCCGCAGGCAAGGCTGGCGCCGCTGAACGACCCTTTTGCGCTGGCGCAGATGCAGGAGTTCAATGCCTATCTGGCCTCGACCGCGCACATCGCCCACGCCCACCGTCCGCGTGCCTCGCGCTGGGCAGACGACGAGGCCGCCCAGGCCGCCATGCGCGCCAAGGTGCCCCAGAACATGCGCGAATGTTTCGCCATGATCGAAGAGCATTACCTGGGCGACAAGACCTGGGTGATGGGCGAGCAATTCACCGTGGCAGACGGTTATCTGTACACCGTCGCCGGCTGGCTCAAGGGCGACGGCGTGGACATCACCGAGTTTCCGCGCGTGGCAGCCCATTTCGAGCGAGTGAAGGCCAGGGACTCGGTGCAGAGGCTGCAATAAAAAAGGCCAGCGCAAGCTGGCCTTTTTTATTTGGTTTTTTGCAACCAGGGCAAAAATCAAACGTCGATATTCCCCGCTCGCAGCGCATTGTCTTCGATGAAGTTGCGGCGCGGTTCGACCTCGTCGCCCATGAGCATGGTGAAGACGCGGTCGGCCTCGATGGCGTCGCCGATCTTGACCTGCAGCAGGCTGCGGACATTGGGGTCCATGGTGGTTTCCCACAGCTGCTCGGGGTTCATTTCGCCCAGACCCTTGTAGCGCTGGCGGCCCGTGGTGCGTTCGGCTTCGCTGATCAGCCAGGTCATGGCCTGGCGGAAGTCGCCGACCTTCTCGGTCTTGGCCTTTTCGCCTTCGCCGCGCGTGACCTTGGCGCCTTCGCCCAGCAGGCCGACGAAGTTCTGTGCCTCGTCGGACAGGGCAGCGTAGTCATGGCTGCGCACAAATTCCTGCGTGAGGATGGAGCTCTTGATATTGCCGTGGTGATGACGGCTGATGCGCAGGATGGGGTGCTCGCTGTTGGGGTCGATTTCGGCCGTGACTTCGGCGGGCACGCCGGTGGCAGAGAGTTCGCGCAGCTTGGCTTCCAGGATGGGGGCGCAGGACTGGGCTTCTTCGATGGTGTCGAGCTTGATCTGCACGCCATCGGCGATGGCGCGCAGGGCCTCGGCGTCCATGAAGTTGGACAGGCGTTCAATGACGGTTTCGGCGGCCAGATGCATGTCGGCCAGCCTGGCCAGCTCTTCGCCTTCGACGGTGCGTGCATTGGCGCCGCCGGTGTTCACACTGGCGTGGTTCAGCGCGATCTTGAGCAGGTATTTGTTGAGGGCCGGGCCGTCCTTGAGGTAGAGCTCTTCCTTGCCGTTCTTGACCTTGTACAGCGGCGGCTGGGCGATGTAGATATGGCCGCGCTCGACCAGATCGGGCATCTGGCGGTAGAAGAAGGTCAGCAGCAGGGTGCGGATGTGGGCGCCGTCCACGTCCGCGTCGGTCATGATGATGATGCGGTGGTAGCGCAGCTTGTCGGGGTTGTAGTCGTCGCTGCTGCTCTTGCCCGAGTCTTCGCTGACCTTGCCGATGCCGGTGCCCAGGGCCGTGATCAGGGTGATGATTTCCTGGCTGGACAGCAGCTTTTCGTAGCGGGCTTTTTCCACGTTCAGGATCTTGCCACGCAGCGGCAGGATGGCCTGGAACTTGCGGTCGCGGCCCTGTTTGGCGGAGCCACCGGCGGAGTCACCCTCGACGATGTAGATTTCGCACAGCGCAGGGTCTTTTTCCTGGCAGTCGGCCAGTTTGCCGGGCAGGCCCATGCCGTCGAGAACACCCTTTCTGCGGGTCATCTCTCGTGCTTTTCGCGCGGCTTCACGGGCGCGGGCCGCCTCGATGATCTTGCCGCAGAGGATCTTGGCGTCGTTCGGGTTCTCTTCGAGGAAGTCGGTCAGGCTCTTGGCCACGATGTCTTCCACGGGCGCACGCACTTCCGAGCTGACCAGCTTGTCCTTGGTCTGGCTGGAAAACTTGGGCTCGGGCACCTTGACGGACAGCACGGCGCACAGGCCTTCGCGCATGTCGTCGCCCGAGACTTCGACCTTGGCCTTCTTGGCCAGTTCGTTGTCGGCGATGTACTTGCCGATCACGCGGGTCATGGCCGCACGCAGACCGGTCAGGTGGGTGCCACCGTCACGCTGGGGAATGTTGTTGGTGAAGCACAGCACCTGCTCGGCATAGCTGTCGTTCCACTGCATGGCCACTTCGACACCGATCTCGGTGCCGGGAATGCCGCCATAGGTTTCCGCAGGGCGCGAGCCGTTGGCGTGGAAGGTGGTGGGGTGCAGCACCTTCTTGGTGCCGTTGATGAACTGCACAAAGCCCTTGACGCCGCCGGCGCCCGAGAAGTCGTCTTCCTTGCCGTCACGTTCGTCCTTGAGGCGGATGCGCACGCCGTTGTTCAGGAAGGAGAGCTCGCGCAGGCGCTTGGCCAGGATCTCGTAGCGGAACTCGAAGTTTTCCTTGAAGATTTCCTGGTCGGGCAGAAAGTGCACCTTGGTGCCGCGCTTGTCGCTGGCACCGACCACGCGCATGGGCGAGACTTCAAAGCCGTCCACGACCTCGATCAGGCGGTTTTGCACATGGCCGCGCGAAAAGTCGATCTCGTAGCGCTGGCCATCGCGGCTGACAGTGAGCTTGAGCCAGATGGACAGCGCGTTCACGCAGGACACGCCCACGCCGTGCAGACCGCCCGAGACCTTGTAGCTGTTCTGATTGAACTTGCCGCCGGCGTGCAGTTCGGTCAGTGCGATTTCGGCAGCCGAGCGCTTGGGCTCATGCTTGTCGTCCATCTTCACGCGCGTGGGAATGCCACGGCCGTTGTCGATCACGGACAGCGAGCCGTCGGCGTGGATGGTGACCAGAATGTCGTCGCAGTAGCCGGCCAGCGCTTCGTCGATGGAGTTGTCCACGACTTCGAAAACCAGGTGGTGCAGACCGGTGCCGTCGGAGGTATCGCCGATGTACATGCCCGGGCGCTTGCGCACGGCCTCCAGGCCTTCCAGGATCTGGATTGCGCCTTCGCCATAGCCGCCTGCATCTGCTGCGGCGCTCTGGGTGTCTGGCTTGTTCTCTTCGGTCATGAAATTACCTTGCTGCTACCAAGTCAGAAGCGGTTGGCGCCTGACTGGCATAACTTTCAAATGGATACTTGCCTGAAAAGCATGAATGACAAGCGGTAGCTGCTCATGTTTTTCAGGCAATAGAAGGGCTGGCTTTGAGCTGGGTGGCGTTCAGATGCGCATGGGCATCACGACGTACTTGAAGCTGTCGATCTCGGGGATGGTGATCAGTGCCGAGCTGTTGCCGTCCTGCAGGTCGATCTTGACCATGTCCTGGTTCATGTTGGAGAGCACGTCGATCAGGTAGGTGACGTTGAAGCCGATCTCGATGGTGTCGCCACCGTAGTCGATGTCCAGCTCGTCCATGGCCTCTTCCTGCTCGGCGTTGTTGGACGCCACGCGCAAGGTGCCGGGCTCGACCGACAGGCGCACGCCTTTGAACTTGTCGCTGGTCATGATGGCCGTGCGCTGCAGCGAAGCCAGCAGCGGGGCGCGGCCCAGGGTCACGCTGTTGGTGTGGTTCTTGGGAATCACACGGTTGTAGTCGGGGAACTTGCCCTCGACCAGCTTGGTCACGAACTCCATGCCGCCAAAGGTGAACTTGGCCTGGTTGTTGGCGAACTGCATCTCGATGACGGGCTGGTTCTCGCCGCTGGCGTCGGACAGCAGGCGTTGCAGCTCCAGCACGGTCTTGCGCGGCAGGATCACTTCCTGCTTGATGGGCACTTCCACATCCAGCGTGGCGCTGGCCCAGGCCAGACGGTGGCCGTCGGTGGCCACCAGCGACAGCTGCTTGCCTTCGGCGACAAACAGAATGCCGTTCAGGTAATAGCGGATGTCCTGTACGGCCATGGAGAAAGAAACCTGGCCCAGCAGGTCCTTGAGCACCTTCTGGGGCACGCTGAACGCGGGGCCGAAGGCGGCCGACTCCTGCACCAGGGGGAAGTCCTCGGCTGGCAGGGTCTGCAGCGTGAAGCGGCTCTTGCCACCCTTGAGAATCATCTTGGCTTGCTGGGTCTCCAGGCTCACGGTCTGGTCGCCGGGCATGGTCTTCAGGATGTCGATCAGCTTGCGGGCACCGATGGTGGTGGTGAAGTCTCCCGTGTCGCCGCCCAGCTCGGCCGTGGTGCGGATCTGGATTTCCAGGTCGCTGGTGGTCAGCTGCAGCGCATTGCCTGTCTTCTTGATCAGCACATTGGCCAGGATGGGCAAGGTGTGGCGGCGCTCGACAATGCCGGCCACTGATTGCAGGACCGCTAGAACTTTGTCTTGTGTGGCTTTCAGGACGATCATGTCAACCTCAGTGATTTAAGTGCGCATTTGTTTTGACGCGGCGGCATCCGCAGGGTGGGGCGGATGCTCCCTCATGCCGCGTGAATTCCCCATTTTGCCCTGTGTGAGTGACATTCATGGGGGAGTTTTCATCAACCCTTGAGCGTTTGTTCCAGCACATGCAGCTGCTGGTTCAACTCGGTATTGGTCTGGCGCTCGCCTGCGATCTTGCGTACCGCGTGCAGCACCGTGGTGTGGTCGCGGCCGCCGAACAGCTCGCCGATTTCTGGCAGGCTTTTTTGCGTCAGCTCCTTGGCCAGATACATGGCAATCTGGCGCGGGCGGGCAATGCTGGCCGGGCGCTTCTTGCTGTACATGTCGGCGACCTTGATCTTGTAATAATCAGCCACCGTTTTCTGGATGTTTTCCACAGAAATCTGGCGGTTTTGAATACTGAGCAGATCACGCAGGGCCTCGCGGGCCAGCTGGATCGAGACTTCCTTCTGGTTGAAGCGCGAATAGGCCAGGATCTTGCGCAGCGCGCCTTCGAGTTCACGCACGTTGGAGCGCACGTTCTTGGCCACGAAGAAGGCCACTTCCTCGGGCATGTCGGCGTTCTCGGCACGGGCCTTGTTGATCAGAATGGCGACGCGCATCTCGAGTTCTGGAGGCTCGATGGCGACAGTAAGGCCAGAATCAAAGCGTGATACCAGACGTTCGTGAATATTGGCCAGACCCTTGGGGTAGGTGTCGGACGTCATCACGATATGGCTCTTCTTGGCCAGCAGGGCTTCGAAGGCGTTGAAGAACTCTTCCTGGGTGCGGTCCTTGTTGGCGAAGAACTGCACATCGTCGATCAGCAGCAGATCGAGCGAGTGGTAGCGTTCCTTGAACTCGTCGAAGGTGCGGCGCTGGTAGGCCTTGACCACATCCGAGACGAACTGCTCGGCGTGGATGTAGAGAATCTTGGCGTCGGGCTTGTCCTTGAGCAGCTGGTTACCCACAGCATGCACCAGGTGAGTCTTACCGAGGCCGACACCGCCGTAGATGAACAGCGGGTTGTAGAGGTGGCCGGGAGAGCCCGCCACATGCATGGCGGCAGAGCGCGCCATGCGGTTGGCCGTACCTTCGACCAGGGTTTCGAAGGTCAGAGCCGGGTTCAGACGGGTGCGGAAAACCGGTGCACTGGCCTCTTCATTGCTGACCGTGGGCACGGAGACATTCATGGTCTCGGGTGCACTGGTTTGAACGGAAGATGGAGGACGTACATAAGTACGTACAACGCTTTCACGCTGAGCAAGCGCTAACTCAAGAGTGACTGGCTGGCCGTAGAGCGACTCCAGCATGGCCGAGATACGGCCCGCATACTGGGCGCGAATCCAGTCCAGTTTGAAGCGGTTGGCCACGTAGATGGTGACCTTGGAAAAATCTTCTGCAACTGTTGCCGTCAGCGGCTTGATCCAGGTATTGAATTGCTGCTCTGGCAGCTCCTGACCCAGTTGCTCAACACAGACTTGCCACAGGGCCTGGCCTGCATCGTTGGTAGGTTCCTCTGTCAT